>NZ_CP134612.1:0-4800000 GCF_031844725.1 Streptomyces sp. ITFR-6
TTCATCGCTGCGCGACGGGAAAGTGGAACCGGGCTGCTTCGCAGCCCGGCTGAAGCGATGGAAAGCCGCTTCGCGGCTTTCTGATTTCCGCTTCGCTCCGATCCACGGGCCTCCGCTTCGCTCCAGCCCGAACAGCGGGGCGGGTCCGCTTCGCTCCCCACCCGGGTTCCGGCTCCGCCGGAACGGCTGGCTACAGGGTGACGGTGCATCACCGCTGGTCTGTGTAGCATCCCGAGAACACATCTACCCCCGAGCCATGACACCCCATCACCCTGGACCGAGTGCCTACCCCGGACCTGAGGGGTGGCGGATTCCGCCCGCTCCACCCGCACCAGACAGACCATCACTCCCCTGCTCGGGGCGACTCCATCGCCAGGACGAGATCGCCTGAAACTCCCTCTGGTGAACACCGACCCGCTACGATGATACCCGTGCATCAACCTCACATGCGTCACATCATGCATCATCGATGTGCTGTGTAGTATCCCGAACAGATTGCCACTGCCTTTGATGGCCGACCGTTCATTCCTGGATTCTCGGAGATCCGATATGGCGAGTGCAGAGAGAGATTCACGCTCCGACCCTCACCAGATCGAAGCTGTGGATGCTGTCGTGCGCGGGCTTGATATCCCGCCGGGGAAGAAGATCCCACCCGCCGGGCTGCGGGCCACCGTGGTGGCGGCGTGCGGCACGGGCAAGACGTTCATCGCCGCGCACTCCGCGCTCCGCCTGGCCCGCAACGGACGGGTCCTGGTCCTCCTGCCGACCCTGGATTCGCTGACGCAGACCGTGCGGGAATGGCGGGCGGGCGGCCACCACGGCCCGGCAGTCACCGTCTGCTCGCTGGAAGACGACCCGCATCTGTGGGACCTCAAGGTTCGCTCCACCACCAGTGCCCTGCAGCTGGCGCTGTGGCACGGGCGAGGGCCGGTGACCGTCTACGCCACCTACGCCTCCCTGCCCGTCCTGGCAGAAGCCCACGAGGGGACCTACGGGCTGCCCATGGACGTCTTCGACCTCGTGGTCGTCGACGAAGCCCACAGAACAAGTGGATCGGCAGGAAAGGCGTGGGCCGCCGTCCACGACCAGGACGTCATCCTCGCGATGCATGCTGCTCTATATGACCGCTACGCCCAGGATCTGGAAGGAGCGGCCGCCGCGGCTCTCCTGGGCGGAGCGGCAGGACAGGGCAGGGGTGCTGCGGGACCGGTTGCCGCAGGAGCTGGCCTGCTCGATGGATGATCCCAAGGTGTTCGGCCCGGTCGTCTACGTTGTCGAGGACGTAGAAGACAGCATCGAGCATCTGGCGGCGGCAGTGGCCCTCCGGACGTCCGCCCCGGCCCTCCAGCCACCCCGGCACCGGCAGCAGCGGACGGATCTCGCGCCACTCGATGTCCGTCAGATCCGTGCTGTATGCCGGCGCCCGGCCAGGCTGATCGGCCGCGTTCCCGAACCGGTGAGCGAGACAATCGCACGACACGACCGCCGAGTTGAGATCCTCGCCCTCGACCGCGTACAACATAGACAACAGGGCCTCCTGGCGTACTCGGCGTCTCGACAACTCCGAACTGCACCAGAGGCCCTGTCCTCATGCACGGACACGACCAGATTCACCCGCCTCGGCAGCCACTTTCGATCACACCGCACTCAAGATCGATAGGACAACGGCTTCTGAGGCCACCGGCCGGCTTGACGCCCCGGTGGGATTCGGCGTTGATGCGCTGGGCTTCTTCGAGCTGATCCTCAAGGATGACGAGCGGCAGACGGCCCCGATGGGGGGCCGGCATCGACGAGTTCACGGGCGCGGGCAGCGAGACGCAGTTGGTAGCGCGAGTAGCGGCGGTGGCCGCCGACGGAGCGGAGCGGGGTGATGAGGCGGGCTTCGCCTATGGCGCGGAGGAAGCCCTGGGTGGTGTTGAGCATCTCGGCCGCCCGGCCCATGGTGTAGGCGGGGCAGTCATCATCATCGAGACGGCCGAAAGAGTCGTCTGCTGTCATCTGTACCTTCCTGTGGAACACGCGTTAGAGGGGCCCTGGTGCCATTGGCACCAGGGCCCCGAAGGAACTGCTACACCATCTGCCGGCCGTGGAACTGCGCCGACCTTCTGTTTCCGCCGCCCCGACCTGAACTCTGTCGGGGGTGCGGGGATCGCGGTTGCTTGACCGGAGACCACCTCGCTATCGATGTCCTGCGGTACCCGGGCTCAGCACTCCGCCCAGGCGATCCTGATGGCGCTCAACTCCTCCGTTCTTCCCTCGGCTGATCAACTGCGAACTGATCGTGGCTTGATGCAGCCCACGTTCCGGCAGCCAGCCCCGTCGCCCGTCCTGCTTCTGCTCTGGCTTAGAACCCCACTGCCGAACTTCCCGGTAGCGCGCCCGCAGCCTGACGCCTTTACCGAGGGCCCACTGGTACTGCGCACTGCACTTGCGTACTGCGGTACTGCGGTACTGCTGGTGGTGGCCCCTGATCACTGCGGGCCACCCGGTCCGGGGGCAGTCCCGTCGCCTCCTGCAAAAAACCTGGCTTCGGAACTCCACCACCGCACCGACCTGCACCTACGTGTACTGCTTTCCGGCAGTTCATCTCTGCCGGGCCTGGTCGATCTCTTGACTACGGACAAGACATTAGCCCTGGCAAGTCCACATGTCTATCTCCGTCATGACAGATTTCCTGTGATGACGGAGAGTGATGTCCTGCCGTGTGTGGGAGCTGGAAACTGCACTGGACACGTTCGGTGTGAGGGGCGAGGGGCTACCGGAGCGGGCAGGCGGGGTGAACGCGTATGAACAGCACGCCAATCAGCATCAGCTCGACGCCCCCGTACCGGCTGTGGTGCAGGGCGACAGCGCGGTCGGTATCCGTCAGGCGCGGCAGGCCGCCAGTGCCTTCACACCTGGGGCGGGTGGCCGAGATGGCCCTCCCTCAGCGCCGCGTCGGGCGTGGCATCGTCGCGTGAAACTGACGGGCCAGGGGGCGGCCGGTGTTCAGCGCCAGGTGTGGCGAGCCGTGAATCCCAGCCGTTTCCGGCTGCGCGTCGTGTCGAAGAACGCATCGTGGCCGCCGAAGCCTTCGCGCACCCGGGCGTCCGGGTGGTGTGCGGCGAGCAGGCTGAGGCTCGGCTCCAGGGCCGCGCTGTCGGGCGCGCAGACGTTGATGACGTGGTGGCCCTCCAGGTCCGCGTTCAGTGCCGCCGCCACGGAGGCCGCCGCGTCCTCGGTGTGCAGCCAGCCCCATAGTTCGCGGCGGTTGCCCGCCGGGTCGCGGTGCACCTCGTCGAGGCGTTCGCGCAGCCGCTCGCCGGCGCCGACGAAGGGGAAGCGGAGCATGACGGTGGTGGTGCCCCAACGGCGGGTGGTGAACGCTGCGGCCTCCTCCGACATGACCTTGGACAGGCCGTAGGAGTCGACGGTGAGGTTCGGGTGTTCCTCGTCCACCGGCACGTAGGCGGGGTGCAGGTCGCGGTCGGCCCAGGCGAGGCCGACGGCGGAGGCGCTGGAGGCGGCCACCACGCGGGGCACTCCGGTGCGGCCCGCCTCCTGGTACACCAGGTAGGCGGCGAGGACGTTGGCGCGCAGCGTCTCGTCCTCGGCGACGATGCCGGGTGCCGGGTAGGCGGCGAGGTGGACGACTCCGGCGAGCCCCGCCTCCCCGGCCGTCTCGCGGGCGGTGGTGAAGCACTCGGTGACGGTCTTGGCGTCGGCGAGGTCGCCGGTCACGAAGGCCGCGCAGCCTTCGTCCGCCTCCCCACGGTCGCGGTCGGCGCCGACGACGCGGTGGCCGGCGCCGACGAGGTGGGCGACGACCGTCCGTCCGATTCCGCCGGCCGCCCCGGTCACCAGGACAGTTGCCGGCGGGGCCGTGCCGGCCGTTGCTGTCCGTTCGGTTCGCTCGCTCATCCCTTGACCGCTCCCATCAGTCCGTTCACGAAGTAGCGCTGTGCGCAGAGAAACAGGGCGATCACCGGTACCACCATGATCAGTGCCGCTGCCATCAGCGAGTTGTACTGCACGACGTTGGAGGACTGCATCGTCTGGAGCGCGATCGGCAGGGTGTAACTGTGCGGATCGTTCAGCGAGATACGGGTGAGCTGGTACTCGTTCCACGTCGGAATGGCCGTGAGCAGCGCGATCGTGACGATCGCGGGGCGGGCCAGGGGCAGGTAGATGCGGCTGAAGATGCGCAGTTCGCCCGCGCCGTCCATGCGGGCCGCCTCGCGCAGTTCGGTGGGGACGGAGTTGAAGGAGCTGGTGAGCATGAGGATCGCGAGCGGGGCGCTGCCGTTGACGAAGGGCAGGATCAGGCCCCAGTGGGTGCCGAGGATGCTGAGCTTGCTCTCCAGCAGCACGATCGGCAGCAGGGTGACGACGCCGGGGACGAAGAGCAGTACGAGGAAGAGCCGGTACAGCCATTTCTTGCCCGGGAACTCCAGCACCGAGAAGGCGTAGGAGGCGGCCGCGTAGATGACCACGACGAGGACGGTCGTGAGGACGGTGACCTTGACGCTGTTGAGGAAGTAGTCGAAGAAGTCAAGTTTGTTCCAGGTGTCGCTGAAGGTCTGGAGGGTGGGGTGGTGCGGGATGAGGTGCCCGCCCTCCTGGACTTCCGCGTTGGTCTTGAAGGCGGCGGACACCATCCACAGGAAGGGGTAGACGCTGACGGCCGCGTAGGCGGCGAGGATGATGCCGACGACGATGCGGCCGATGGGCCTGCGGCTTTTGGTGCGGCTCTTGTGGGCGGTGCGGCCCGGGGCGCCGGCGCGGCGCGGGGTGCTGAGCGCTTGGCTGCTCATCCCATCCTCCTCATGGCCCGCTGGTTGATGAAGGCGACGACGAGGGCCGCGATGAACAGGAGCCAGCCAAGGGCGCTGGCCAGACCGAGTGTCGGGGACAGCTCGTTGAGGAAGGCGAGGCGGTATGTCTCCAGGCCGAGCACGCTGGTGGAGTCGCCGGGGCCTCCGTTGGTCATGATCAGGAAGGATTGGAAGCCCTGGAGGGAGTCGCGGACGTTCAGCAGGATCACGACGACGGTGATGGGCTTCATGAGCGGCCACACGATGGTCGTCGTGGAGCGAAGCCAGCCGGCGCCGTCGATCTGGGCGGCTTCGAGCAGGGAGCCGTCCAGGGACTGGAGGCCGGTCAGGTAGAGCAGCATCGCGACCGGGACTGCGGACCAGACCATGACGACGATCATGGTGGGCAGGGCGGTGTGGGGGTTGCCGAGCCAGCCCTGCGGTTCCTGGAGGGAGCCGAGGCCGACGGTCTTGAGCAGCAGGTTGATCGCGCCGCCCGGCTCCAGGATGTAGTTCCAGGCGAAGTACACGGCGATGCCGGTCGTGACGTACGGCAGGAAGTAGATGGAGCGCAGGACGCCCTGGAAGCGTTTGACGGAGTTGAGGACGAGGGCGAGGGGGAAGGCGACGAGGACTGTGAGGAGGGGGACGCCGATGACGACCCACAGGGTGTTGGTCGCGGCCTTCTTCACGATCGGCCAGTAGGTGGGGCTGCCGCCCAGCAGGTCGGTGTAGTTCTTGAAGCCCTTCCAGTGCCATTCGGGCCAGAAGCCATTCCACTGGGCGAAGCTGAGCGAGAAGCCGTAGATGATCGTGTAGACGCCCATGAGGGCGAACAGGAGGATCGCGGGGGCGATGAAGAGATAGCCCCAGGCGGCCTGCTTGCGCTTCTCGCGCATTCTGCCGAGCGGTCCGCGCCCGCGGGGCGCCCCGGCCGCAGGGCCGTTGCCGTCCCGGGGTCCGTTGCCGGCGGGGCGCGCGCCCCGCACCGTACCGGTTTCTGTGGTCATTTCTTCTGCTCCGCCCAGTAAGACTTGATCATCGAACTCATCTGGGCACCCGTGCTTTTCGCGGTACGCGATTTCAGCGGGGTGTACTGGGCCAGTACGGCGCCGACCTTTCCGGGGTCGTACAGGCTGGGCCGGTAGGCGGTGTATCCGGCGTTGTATGCTTTCGCGCCGGAGCCGAATGCGGTTTCCATGGAATTCAGGACGGGTCCGAGTGTTTTGCTCTGGTCCTTGTCGAGAGCGTTCGGTGGCACGTCGAGTGCTTGCTTTCCGAAGTCGGCGGCGATTCCGTCACGAGAAAGGAATTTGAGCCACTTCAGAGCCTCGTTCTTGTTTTCCGACTTCTTGGTGACGGAGAGGCCGGTCAGGGAGAACGGGGAGAGCTGGAGGTTGGGAATCGCGGCGTCCTTGGGCGGGGGCACCGGGAAGGTCATGAGGTTGTCGGCGTCGTAGCCGTTCTCGGCGAGGAAGGCGAGGGTGTAGGTGCCGCCGATGTCGAAGGACGCCTTGCCCTGGGCGAAGGCGAGGTCGGCCTCGTCGATGCCCTTGGACTGGGTGCCGGGCACCCAGTACGGGGTGACCTGGTTGTAGGTGTTCAGGACCTTCTGACCGTCTGCGGAGGACCAGCCCTTGGCGGCGCCGGGGCCGAAGAGCGCCTCGAACCTTTCCTTGCCGAGCATCCCGTAGGCCATGGGCTGCATCAGCCATTCCAGGGCGGTCGAGGGCTGCTTGATACCGATGGTCATCCCGCCGTTGGCCGGGTGGGCCTTCTTCATCTTGGCGAGCGCGTCGACGAAGTCCTCCCAGGTGGTGGGTGCCTCGGTGATGCCGGCTTGTTCGGCGCGGCTCTTGTTCATGTAGACGACGCCCTGGGTGCCGACGGTGAGGGGGACGCTGAAGCGCTGCCCCTTCTCGACTCCCTGGGTCTTGGAGCCTTCGGTCAGCGAGTTCCGGTAGACGTCCTCTGTGACGGTGCCGTCGGCCAGGACCTGCGGGAGGTACTGGTCGAGCCAGGTGCGGTCGACGTCCTTGGAGAGGTCCTCCAGGATTCCCGCGCCGCCGAAGGCCAGGTCGTCGCCGTTGGCGTGCACTTCGAGCACGTCGGGGAGGTCGTTGGTGCGGGCGGCGGCCTGGATCTTGGTCAGGAACGCGTCGTCCGGCGTCACCGCCTGGATGTTCACCTTTGTCCCGGTCTCGGCGGTGAACTTCTTGGCGGCCTCCTGCAGGGCGGCCACATGGGACTGTTTAAAGGTCCACATGGAAAGTTCACCACGCCCGGAACCATTCCCGTCGCTCGTCCCGCACCCCGCGAGCAGTACGCCCGTGACGGCGACCGAAGCAAGAATCGAGGAGCGGCGCGTGGTCGGGAGAAATCGTTTCACGTTCCCAGCGCCTTTCTTGAGAGCTGTCCGTTCAGCTCCTGCCGTAGCAGCACATGGAATCTAAATCGACTTGATGTACGATGTCAATAGACGTAACTGCACGGAAAACATTCAGAAACCACAGCCGTGTCACCTTCGAGGAGGACCTCCATGACTCCACCGGAACGAGCAGCGGACGCGGTGACTCCGCACTCCCCCTCGTCCCCCTCACCGGACGCCGGCACCTTGTCCGGTGCCGCCCCGGAGCAGAGTGAGGTGCTTGCGCCCGCCCCGTGGGCCTCTGCCGACTCCGACGCGCTACGCGTTACGGCCGTACGCACCTTCCTGTGTGCCCCGCAGGGCTGCCCGTACGTCATCGTGCGCGTCGAGACCAACCAGCCCGGACTGTACGGTCTGGGCTGTGCGAGCGATCCGCAGCGCACCCGGGCGATCCGCTCGGTGGTCGACGACTACTACGGGCCGATGCTCGTGGGCCGCGACCCCTCGGACATCGAGGACCTGCACCGGCTGCTGCTCAACAGCGGCTACTGGCGGGGCGGTTCGATCGGGCAGAACGCGCTGGCCGGGGTGGACGTCGCGCTGTGGGACATCAAGGGCAAGGTCGCGGGCCTGCCCCTGTACCAGTTGCTCGGCGGCCGGGCCCGACAGTCCGCGGACGCGTACACCCACGTCGACGGCTTCGAGGCCGGGGAGATCGCCGAGAAGGTACTCGCCGCGGCCGAGGACGGCTACCGCCACGTCCGCGTCCAGGTCGCCGTCCCCGGCACCGACACCTACGGCACCGCCCCGCGCGACGAGGCCGAACGTCGGCGCCGGGAGCTGCGCTCGGGCAGCTGGGACTCGCTGGGCTACTTGCGTCACGTGCCGCCCGTCCTGCGGGAGATCCGTGAACGGGTCGGCCCCGACGTCGAGTTGTTGCACGACGCGCACGAGCGGCTCACGCCCTCGCAGGCCCGCGAGCTGGTCCACGAGGTCGAGGACGCGCGGCTGTTCTTCCTGGAGGACGCGCTGGCACCCGAGGACGCGGCCCACTTCGGGCAGTTGCGGGCGGCCGGCTCGGTGCCGCTGGCGGTCGGGGAGCTGTATCACGACATCGGGATGTATGTGCCGCTGCTGGAGGCTCGGGTCATCGACTTCGCGCGCATCCGGATCCCCACGCTGGGCGGACTGACCCCGACCAGGAAACTGGTCGCGGCGGTCGAGCTGTTCGGCGCGCGGACGGCGCCGCACGGTCCCGGCGACGTGAGTCCGGTGGGCATGGCGGCCAACCTGGCGCTCGACATCAGCTCCCCGGCGTTCGGCGTCCAGGAGGCGGCGGCCTTCAGGGAGGCGACGCGCGAGGTCTTCCCGGGCACCCCGGTGCCCGGGAGGGGGCGGCTGCATCCCTCGTCGCTGCCCGGTCTCGGCGTGGATTTCGACGAGTCGGCAGCCGCGAAATACCCGGTGACGGCGCCACTGGAACACGACCGCTGGGCGCTGCTGCGCAACACGGACGGCAGTGTGCAGCGGCCGTAGTACGCGCCCGCACACGAACCCACGGCCCATACAGGTCCGTGGGTTCGTGTGCGTACGGAAGGCGACGGCGGGCTCAGCGCAGCAGCAGGGACATCGGCTGGGCCGACAGGCTGCGGTCGAGGACCAGGGAGGCCGCGCCGACGGCGGCGACGTTCTCGCCTATGGCCGTCGAAGTGACCGTCGTGGGGTGGCTCTGCTTGACGAACGGGGACTGCGCGACCATCGGTTCGATCACAGCGAGCAGCCGGTCGGCCAGCAGTGTCCAGATGGGGCCGCCGAACACGATGGTGTCGGAGTCCAGCAGGGTCGCCGCCGCGCTGACCCCGCGTCCGATGCGTACGCCCCAGCGGTCGATGATGCTGCCGGCGCGCGGCTCGCCACCGGCCGCGAGGGACGCGAGGTGCTGCAGGCTGCGCTGCGCGTCCTGCGGGTCGGTCGGCGTGAACTCATGTCCCAGTACGGCGAGTTCGATGGCCTCTTCGACGAGGGCGCGGGTCGAGCAGGCGGCGCCGAGCCCACCGACCTCACCGACGTTCCCGGAGGAGCCGCGCAGCACCGTGTCGTCGACGACCAGGCCCATGCCCGAGCCGGTGCCGAGGTAGAAGAAGAGGAAGTTGCGGCTCTCGGTGGCCGCGCCCGACCAGCGTTCCGCGACGGCGGCGGCGATGACGTCCTTGTCGAGCAGGGCGGCGTAGCCGGTCTCCTCGCTGAGCCGGTCGCGCAGCGGGACGCTGCCCCAGCCGGGGAGTTCGGGCGGGTCCACGACGAGCCCGCGGGTCACGTCGATGGGACCCGGCGCCGCGATGCCGAGGCCGAGGACCCGGTCGCGGTCCACGCCGGAGTCACCGACCAGTCCGCTCACCGAGGCGGCCATGCCGGCCATGACGGTGTCGGTGTCGCCGCCGCGCGGGGTGGGTTCGCTGCGCTGGGCGACGACCGTGCCGAGCAGGTCGAGCAGGACGTAGGTGATGACCGCGGGGTCGAGGTGCACGCCGATCGCGTAGCGCGCGCCGGGCGCGACCTGGAGGAGGGTGCGGGGTTTGCCGCTGCCGCTGCTCTGCTTGCCGGTCTCGTGGGCGACGCCCTGGTCGATGAGGCGGCGGGTGATGTTGGAGACGGTCTGCGCGGACAGCCCCGTGGCCTCTGCGAGTTCCACGCGGCTGAGGCCCGCGCGGTCCCGGCGGATCGCGTCGAGGACGACGGATTCGTTGAAGTCGCCCATGCGGGGCAGGTTCGTGCCGCGCCGGATCGACGCCTTCCCGGCACTCGCCCTTTTGCTCGTCACTGTGGTGTCTCCTGGACGTCTCCCGCTCCCGAGGAGGACCGCGGTCGTCCGTGCTCTCGTCCCCCGGGTGCGTCGAATCGGTGGATTCTACCGGTCATCGGCCGGTAGCCGTCGCCGTACGCGCGCCGGGGCGGGGTCGGTCCCGGGGGTTCAGCCGCGTACGGCGGCCGGTGGGTGGCGCAGAGGAGATGGCACGGGCCGGTGCCGCCGTCCCGTTGCGTGCCGCCTCCCCTGCGCCCGTCTGGGGTGGCGCGTCCCTGTCGGGGATCGCGCCCGTTCGCGGCCTCGTCATCAGAGCTGCTCGATCAGTGCGAGCGACCAGGGGGCGAGGACGGTGTCGAAGCGCAGGACGCCGTCCTGGCCGGCGAGGACGGTGCGCACGTCGGTGGCGCGGGCCTGCCGGTCGATGTGGGCGAGCTGTTCGCGGGTGGGTGCGGCCGGGGAGCCGAGCGCGTGCCAGGCGCCGATCGCGTTGCCGTGCTCGGTGTCCAGTACCTCCACCCGGAAGGGGGCGCCCGCGGACAGTCCGCCCAGTTCGACGGCGAGTCGGCGGGGGGTGCCCTTGGCCTGGGTGGTCCCGGCCACTTCGCGGCTGTCGAAGGAGGCGGGCACCGACTTGGGTTCCTCCCGCGGGTAGTGGTGGACGAGCGCGGTGAGCCTGCCGCTGGCCGCGTGCCGGGTCAGGATGTGGTCCTCACCCCGTTCGATCAGCTCGTCGCCTAGCGCGTGCAGCATGCGGTAGGCGTGGAAGGTGGGCTTGGGGATGCCGGGCAGCGTGATCATGCCGAAGCCGCCGTGGAACAGCTCGTCGCCGACCCCGCCCTCCTCGAACACGTCCGTGAAGGTCCAGTACGACAGTGAGTGCACGGTGTCGAGGGAGTGCAGCAGCGAGCGCGTCACGTAGGTGGCCGCGGGCAGCGTGTCGTGCGTGTGGTCGCGCGGCGAGGAGGACGAGGACCACTCGGTGAGGTGGATCTCGGCGTCCGGGTAGGCGCTCTTGGCGATCAGTTCGCGCAGCAGCGCGAGATCGACCGGGGTGGCGTCCTTGCCGCGGGTGAGTTTCTCGCCCTGGCCGTGTTCGTCGAGCGCCCAGTCCGTGGGGTACGGGTGGGTGGATACGAAGTCGACGGGCAGCTCGCGCTCGACGCAGAAGTCGAGGAAGGCCTGCATCCACACCGGGCGCCAGTCGAGGTCGTCGATGTCGTCGCGGCCGGCCACGATGCGCCGGGAGACGTCCTCCGACTCGCCACCGAAGCGTTCGTCGGGTACGAAGTTGGAGGTCGCGGGGCCTCCGACGCGCAGCTGGGCGTCCACGTCCTTGACCGCGCGCGCTGTCACCTCGTACAGCTCGAAGTACTCGGAGCGGGTGCCGTGGAAGAAGCCCCAGAGGTTGGCCTCGTTCCACACCTCGAAGTACCAGGAGCGGACCTCGTCGAGGCCGTAGCGGGTGATCCAGTGGCGGGTGATGCGCGCGATGAGGGCGCTCCACTTGCCGAGGTCCGTGGGTGGGGAGCCGTGCGCTCCCCACCAGAAGACGGTGTTGGTCTCGCGGGCCAGGGCGCGCGGGCTGAAGCCGAACTCGACGAAGGGGCGGACCCCGAGGTCGAGCAGGAAGTCGAAGAGCGCGTCGACGTACTGGAAGTTGTAGACGGGTTCGCCGTCCTCGGTCTCCGTGTAGACGAACATGTCGTCGTGGAAGAGGCCGTGGAAGCGGATGTACTCGAACCCGCAGGCTTCGTGCGCCTCTGTGAGCTGGCGCTGCCAGTCGGCGCGCAGACCCTCGTTGGCCCGGCCGGCACCGACGACGCGGCTCCAGTAGTGCGGCAGCGGCGTCGAGGGGGCGTGCGCGAGGGCGCTGACGGAGATGTCGCCCGGCATGATGGTCCTTCCGTCCTGGCGTGCGGGTTTCTCATTAAATCAAAATGATAGACATAAGGCCAGTGAGGTGCGTCGCCGCGACGAAGCGCCCCGCAATGTCGCCAGCGCGCCGGTGACATTGCGGGCAGGTGTGCCGCGGCGGCGCGGGAGGGGTGCGGCAGCAGTTGCCGGTGTTGTGGTCCTCGGGGGTCTTGTCGTGCCCCTGGCGACCCGACTATGTTGCCGGGGCGCCTGTTGACGGAGGGGCGGACTGCCGCCGCCATACCTCTCCCATCCCAGCAGGCGCGGAATCCGTGCGCGGCCGCGCCTCTGGGGACGGCCGTGCCGATGAGGCAGACCGAGAGGGCATCCCCCATGAGTATCTCCCGACGTTCCTTCGTCCTGTCCGGCGCCGCCGTGGCGGCCGCGGCGGCAGGTGGTGTCGCCGCGACGCAGGCGGGCGCGTCTCCCGCGCCTGCCGCGAGCCCGGCCGCCTCCCCCGTGGGTGACGTGGTCGGCAAGATAACCGTCGGCTACCAGGGCTGGTTCGCGTGTAAGGGCGACAGCGCCCCGATCGACGGCTGGTGGCACTGGAGCCCCGACATGAGCAAGGCGCCCGCGCAGGGTGCGAGCAGCGCCAGGTCCTGGCCCGACGTGGCGGACTACACCCACACCTACCCCACCGCGATGGCGGACCTGAACGGCGGTGGCAAGGCCGCTCTGTTCTCGTCCTGGGACCAGCAGTCGGTGGACACCCACTTCCGCTGGATGCAGGAGAACAACATCGACACCGCCGCGCTCCAGCGCTTCAACCCCTTCAGCCCGGAGGGCCCCACGCGCGACGGCATGGCGCAGAAGGTGCGGCAGGCAGCGGAAGCCAACGGCCGGAAGTTCTACATCATGTACGACGTCACCGGCTGGACCTCGATGCAGTCCGAGATCAAGCAGGACTGGACCGAGAAGATGAGGGCCCACACCTCATCCAGTGCCTACGCGCAGCAGAACGGCAAGCCGGTGGTGTGCGTGTGGGGCTTCGGGTTCAGCGACGACGCCCGCCCCTTCGATCCGGCCCCGTGCCTGGATGTCGTCAACTGGTTCAAGGATCAGGGCTGTTACGTCATCGGCGGGGTGCCCACTCACTGGCGCACCGGCACCGAGGACTCGCGGGCCGGCTTCGGGGACGTCTACCGCGCCTTCCACATGATCTCGCCGTGGATGGTGGGACGTATCGGCAGCGCCGAGCATTCCGACCAGTTCTACCGCGACATCAACACCCCCGACCAGCGGGACTGCGACGCGCACGGCATCGACTACCAGCCGTGTGTGATGCCCGGTGACCTCCAGGAGGGGCACCGGGCCCACGGGGACTTCATGTGGCGGCAGTTCTACAACATGAAGCGGGTGGGCGCGCAGGGCATCTACATCTCGATGTTCGACGAGTACAACGAGGGCAACCAGATCGCGAAGACGGCGCCGACCGCCGCCGACGTGCCGTCCGGCTCCGGTGTCAAGGCGCTGGACGAGGACGGCACCACCTGCTCCTCGGACTACTACCTGCGGCTGACCGGCGACGGCGGGCGCATGCTCAAGGGTGAGCTCGCTCTGACCGAGACCCGGCCCACCCCCACCACGGTGTAGTCGAACGGCGATTGTGGCACGGGGCTGACGGCTGGACAGACACGGCGCCCTTGCGGATCTTGAGGAGTAGACACCTTCATGATCCGCGAGGGGTCGTGTTCGTCCGGCTTCGGGGCACCACGCCGGAGCCTGGCTTCACTCCTCCCGACGCGAAAAGCAGGGCTGCTTCGCGGCGTGAGAGAACGGCGGCCCGGGGGGTTCAATGCAGGTATGGAGAAGGCTCTGTGGGACCGACTGCCGGTGGAGACGCGACGGGAGGTGGACAGACTAATTTCGGCCGGGCGGAACGTACAGGCCATTGCGCTGATGCGTGAGCATGCCGGTCCGCCAACGCCTCATCTGCATGAGTGCGTCGATGTGGTGAACCAGCGGTTCAGCGGCACAGGCCGGCGAGTCCGTGACAGTCCCTCGCGTGATGGTGCCGCGTCGCGCCGGTTCGGGGCGCTTAGTGCATGAGCCGGCCGAAGGTTCTCTCGACGGCCCATCGTCGCGGGCTCGCCTTGAAGCCCTTCCGGCATCTGCCCCACCTCGACACAACGGACGTACACTCACTCAGTTGGCCCAAGCGACCCGCTGCCTGAACCCGCGCGCAGCATGGTGAAGCTGCGGGTAGGTGCTGCGTCCTGGAAAAGACCAGGCACGGATGCTCTCTGCCGCAGTACAACAATCGGTATGAGCTGGGTAACGAACGTGATGATGTCGGTCGACGGGGCCGACACCGCGAGTGTGGAGGCGTTGAGCGAGTGGTTGCGGACAGATGCTCCTCGTCGTGCCCAACCGCAGTCCTATGGGGTCGGCTTCCTGAAGCTGCTCACCAGCCCTGAGACAAACCAATGGGGTGGTTGGAAGCACCCTGAGTGCGAAGTGTGGGCGGGTGCCCTGAACCATGCGGACCTCGACGCCTTCAAGCAGCGAGTGTTTGAGACGCCGTGGCGCGAACCGAAGCTGGTGCAACTTCTGGTGATGGATCAGGAGGAAGGGTTCTTTCGCATGTGAATGATCCGAGACAACGGACTGCTTCAGTTCGCCCCGCTGCAGCCCAACGAGGAGGACGCAGGCTTCTACATGGACTGACGAGCTCGCCCCCTGACTCACGCCGACCGCCACGGAACCCCGCTTCCCCATGACGTCACCCATCGCGTCCGTCACGGGCTCTCAGCTCCGGTCCGGCTCGCCCTGGCCGCGTGCGATCTCCTTGACCTTGGCGACGGCGTACCCCCAGCCCTGCGCCACCGTCGGTTTGGCCGGTACGGCGATCTCGTCGGGGTTCGTGAGTACGTCGAGGAGAACGGGCCCCGGTGTGTCGAGGGCTCGTCGTACCGACTCCTCCAGCTCGTCGGGGTCCGTCACCCGGATGCCGGTGATGCCCATGGCCGTGGCCACGGCGGCGAAGTCGGGGTTGTCCAGCTCGGTGCCGAACTCGGGCAGGCCGGCCTGTTCCTGCTCCAGCTTGACCATGCCGAGGCGCCGGTTGTCGAAGACGACCAGTTTGACGGGGAGCTTGCCGGTCTTGAGTGTCATGAGGTCGCCGAGCAGCATGCTCAGGCCACCGTCGCCGCAGAACGCGACCACCTACCGTTGCCGGTCCAGGCGCTGGGCGCCGAGTGCGTGCGGCATGGCGTTGGCCATGGAGCCGAGGTTGTACGAGCCGAGCAGCCGGCGCTCACCGCGCATCTCCACGAACCGTGAGAGCCATACCGTGGCCATGCCGGTGTCGGAGGTGAAGACGGCGTCATCGGCGGCGAGCCGGTCGACCGTCGCGGCGAGTGCCTCGGGCCTGATCCCGTGTTCCGGGTTGTCGAACGCGGCGCGGAGGCGTCCGGCCGTCGGCTCGTCGTGCTTGGGGTCGGCCAGCCGGGCCTGGCCGTCACGCCAGGTTTCGAACTCCTTGCGGGCCTTGTCCAGGTGCTTGCGGTCGCGGCCCTCTCCGGCTCCCAGGCACGTGAGCAGGTCGCGGACCGTGGCGGCGACGTCGCCGACGAGGCCGGCCCGGACCGGGACGCGGCGGCCGATATGGGTGGGTTCGGTGTCCACCTGGATGACCGTGCGCCCCTCGGGATACCACTCGCGGTACGGGAAGTCCGTGCCCAGCAGGAGGAGTGTGTCGGCCTCCTGCATCGCGGAGGCCGCTGCCGGGTTGCCGATCAGCCCGGTCTGGCCCACCTGGAAGGGATTGCCCTCGCCCTCGAACCCCTCCTTCGCCTTCAGGGTCAGCACCATCGGAGCGGCCAGACGGTCGGCCAGCGCCAGGACGTCCGCACGGGCCGCACGGGCTCCCTGGCCGACGAGGAGGGTCACGCGCCCGCCGCCCTCCAGCAGGCCGGCGGCGTTCCGGACGGCGGACTCCTCCGGTCGCGTCACCGCCCCGCTCAGGGAGAAGCGGGCCTCGCGGTCCGTGCTCAGCTTCCGGTCTCCGATGTCACCCGGCACAGTGAGCACGGCAACGCCCTTGCGGCCCACGGCGTTGCGGACGGCCGCCTCCAGTAGCTGCGGCAGCTGATCCGGGGAGGAGACCGTGGCATGGAATACCGCGACATCGCTGAAGAGGGCGTCGTTGTCGACCTCCTGGAAGGACTCGCTGCCGATCTCCGCCAGCGGCACCTGTCCCGCGATCGCCAGGACGGGAGTGCGGCTCTTGGCCGCGTCGTAGAGCCCGTTGAGCAGGTGGATCGAACCCGGGCCGACGGTTCCCATACAGACGCCGAGGCGGCCGGAGAGCTGGGACTGGGCGCTCGCGGCGAACGCCGCGGCCTCCTCGTGGCGGCATCCCACCCATTCCACGTCCTCGGTGAGCCGGATGGCTTCTGTCAGTGGATTGAGCGCGTCTCCGACGACGCCGAACACCTGGCTCACGCCGAGTTCGCTCAGTGCGTCGACGATGACACGGGCAACGGTACGGGGCACAAGGTCCTCCTGGTCAGACTGCGAAGTGGTCGGGGTCCGCGGCTTTCCAGTCGGTGGCCCAGGACGAAGGGGGCGCGGCAAGAAGCTGTCCCGGCGCAAGTAATTCGTACATTTCGTCGAAGGAACGCAGTGTGTAGGGATCGACGCGTCGCTGCAGCATGTGCGGACGCAGGTCGTCGGGGTCCGTGACGCCCATGGAGCCCATGATCTGGAGGGCGCCGGCCACCGTCGCCTCCTGAAACCTCTGGACCCGCACCGACTTGTCGGCGACGTTCAGGGCGCGGGCACGCCGGGGGTCCTGTGTGGTGACGCCCGTGGGACAGGTGTTGGTGTGACAGCGCTGCGCCTGTATGCAGCCCACGGCGAACATCATCGCGCGGGCCGAGTTCGCGTAGTCGGCGCCTTGGAGGAGCCTCTTGACCAGGTCGGACCCCGTGGCGATCTTGCCGCTTGCGCCGATCCTGATCCGGTCCCGCAGTCCGGTGCCGACCAGGGCGTTGTGCACGGTGAGCAGGCCGTCGGTGAGGGGTGTGCCGATGTGGTCGGCGAACTCCAGCGGCGCCGCGCCCGTGCCGCCCTCGGCGCCGTCCACGATGATGAAATCCGGTGTCGTCCCCTCCTCCACCATGGCCTTGCACACGGCGAGGAACTGCCGCCGCGAGCCGGGGCAGAGCTTGAATCCGGCAGGTTTGCCCCCCGCCAGTTCCCGCATCCGTGCCACGAAGCGGACCAGTTCACGCGGTGTGGAGAACACCCGGTGATACGGGGGCTCGGTCACCGTCTTCCCCTGGGGCACGCCTCGTACCCGGGCGATCTCCGCGTTGACCTTCGCCCCCGGCAGCACACCACCGATGCCGGGCTTGGCGCCCTGGGACAACTTGAGCGAAACGCACTTCACATGGTCGTGTGCCGCCTTCTCCGCGAACATGCCGGCGTCGAAGCCGCCGTCCTCCGTCCTGCATCCGAGGTCGCCGGTGCCGATCTCCCAGACGAGGTCTCCCCCGGGCCTCAGGTGGTAGTCCGACATCCCGCCCTCACCCGTGTCGTGCGCGAAATTCCCGCGTGCCGCACCGGTATTGAGTGTCAGGACAGCGTTTGCCGAGAGTGAGCCGAAGCTCATGGCGGAGACGTTGAGCAGTGCCATGTCGTACGGCTGGGTGCAGTCAGGGCCGCCGATCCTGACCCGCGGTGGTGTCTCGGGAACCTCGCAGGGCACCATCGACGGTACGAGGAATTCGTGTCCGGGCCGGTAAACGTCCCGCTCCGTACCGAACGGCTCCTCCGCGTCCGTACCCTTCGCACGTTCGTACACGAGGCTGCGCACGTCCCGGTCGAAGGGGCGGCCGTCGTAGTTCCGCTCCACGAAGTACTGCTGGAGTTCGGGGCGGATCTTCTCCAGGAGGAAACGCGCGTGCCCGATCACGGGGTAGTTGCGCAGCACCGAATGTCCGCGCTGCGTGAGATCCCACGTCCCGAGCAGGCCCAGGAGTGCGAGGAGCACGCAGGCGGTCCACCACCACGGTGAAATCCATACCGCCGCGCTTCCTGCCCCCAGAGCCGCGAGCAGTGTCAGGCCAACAGAAACGATTCGTATCACTGCAGTCGGATTGCCCGGTCCTGGCAGCTCACGCCACCGGGCTTCCCCAAGAGAGTCCAAAAGATCTCCGGGCGGTCCGTGCCGCCCCGGCCGGGTGCCGAGGCGGCGTCCGGCCGCCCGCTACGACCTGGCAGGTGTCCGTGGGACGGGCAGGTAGCCCGTTCCGTGGAAGTACGTCAGGTAACGGATCAGGATCTCGTCCGTGAGGGGTGTCCGGTGGATGCCCACGGCCGCCACGGCTGTGGCTGTCCGGCGGGAGTCGAAGCGGCGGAGGTCCTTGGCCTCCGGCCTGCTCCGTCCTTCGTCGCCGAGGAACAGTTGTGCCGCGTTGTCGGGCTGCGCGGCCACGCGGGCCCGCCACTGCGGGGCGGGTACGGTTCGCAGCTCGTGCCCGAGCCGGGCGGCCGCTTCGAAGACGCGGTCCAGGCCCGGCGCGTCCGGATTGGTGAGGTGATACGTCCGCGCGCCGGCCGGTCCGGACAGGGCGAGGGCCACGACCGCGGCGCTGACGTAGTCGACGGGCACCCAGCCCGTCGAACCGTGGGGCAGGTCGGGCACCGCTCCCGCCTGGAGGCAGCCCTTGATGAGCTGCCACAGCAGGTCGCGGTCCTGGCAGGCCCCGGTGGTGGTGTCGCCGCTGATCCGGCCGGGGCGGTGGATGGTCACCGGCAGGCCGCGTTCGCGGGCGAGGCCGACGAGTCCTTCGGCGACCCACTTGCTCTGCCCGTACCCGTCGGGCAGTCCGGGTGCGGGGCCCGTCGGCGTCGACTCCGTGATGGTGACGGGACCGGGTGCGGGGGCGTATACGCCGGTGGTCGAGATGTAGTGCATTCCGGGTGAGGCGGAGTCGGCGAGCAGACGCAGCAGCTCTTCGGTGCCGGCCACGTTCGCGTCGCGCAGATCACCGTACGCGGCGGCGAAGTTGACGCGCGCGCCGTTGTGCAGGACCGTGCCGAGGCGGCGGACCAGGGCAGTCCTGTCCTCGGGTGACAGGCCCAGGCCCGGGGCGGCGAGATCGCCCGGAACGGGGTGGACGAGGTTCTCGTACCGGGGGCGCCACAGGCCGTAGCGCTCCAGGTTGGCGCGCAGCCGGTGGGCGGCGCTGTGGCTGTCCCGCGCCCTGACGAGGCAGTCGACGGGCCCGTCCGTCGTCTCGATGAGGTCGCGCAGCAGGAACGCGCCGAGGAAGCCGGAGGCGCCGGTCAGCAGGGGCCGGGCGGACGGGCGCAGGGGGCGGCGGGAGGTCGCCTGGCGGCGGGTGCCCGAGATGTCCTTGGCCAGCCGGACCTCGGAGGCCAGGTCCGGTGTGCTGGTGTCCGCCTGGTCCTCCTCCCCCGTTGTGCGTCCCAGCAGACGGTCGATCCCTTCGACGGTGGGTGCGGCGAACAGGGCTCGCAGGGAGGGGCGCCGGCCGCATCGCTCGTCGATGCGCCGGGCCAGGGTGACGGCGAGCAGGGAGTGGCCGCCCAGGGCGAAGAAGTCGTCGGTGACACCCACCTCCGGCACGCCGAGTGTCTCCGCGAACACCTCGCACAGAGTGCGTTCGCGGGCGGTGCGCGGTGGGCGGCCGCCCGCCGGAGCGGCGCGATGAGGGGCGGGCAGTGCGCGCCGGTCGGTCTTCCCGTTGGGGGTGACGGGCAGGGCTGTGAGGCTGAGGTGGGCGGCGGGGATCATGTGGTCGGGCAGGCTCGCCGCGAGGTGTGCGCGCACCTCGTCCTCGTCGGGGCCCGGCGTGCCGTCCGCGGGCACGGTGTAGACGACCAGGCGGCGGTCGCCGGGCCGGTCCTCACGGACGGCGGCGCAGGCCGCGGCCACACCGGGCATCGCGGAGAGGACCGCCTCGATCTCGCCGAGTTCGATGCGGAAGCCGCGGAGTTTGACCTGGTCGTCGACGCGGGAGACGTAGACGAGCTCCCCCTCGGCCGTCCAGCGCACCAGATCGCCTGTGCGGTACATGCGGCCCCCGGTGCGGTCGAACGGGTTGGCCAGGAACCGGGAGGCGGTGAGCGCGGGCCGGCCGTGGTAGCCGCGGGCGACCCCCGCCCCGGAGACGTACAGCTCACCGACCACGCCGGGCGGCACGGGTGCCAGCCGGTCGTCCAGGACGTGGACCGTGGTGCCGTCGACCGGGGCTCCGATGGACACCGTGCGGTCGGGTGCCAGTGGCCCGTCCGCGTGCTGGCGGCCGCTCATGGTGGCGCAGACGGTGGTCTCGGTGGGTCCGTAGGCGTTGACGAGGAAGCGGTCGCGCGCCCAGGCGTGTACCAGGGTGGGCGGGCACGCCTCACCGGCCAGGACCATGGTGGTGCCGGCCGGCAGCGAGTGCGGCGGCATCACGGCGAGTGCGGCGGGTGGCAGGGTGAGGTGGGTGATGCCGCGCTCGCGGACCAGCGCCGCCAGGTTGGGGCCGGGCAGCAGTGCGTCGCGCTCGTCGATCTCCAGGCAGGCTCCGGAGAGCAGCCCCATGCACAGTTCCCAGAACGCGGCGTCGAAGCTGACGGACGCCATGTGCAGGACCCGGCTGCCCGGGGTGACGTTCAGCCGGTCGCTCTGGGTCCGTGCCATGGCGCCGACGCCCCGGTGGGTGACGACGACGCCCTTGGGCCGGCCGGTGGAGCCGGACGTGTAGATGACGTAGGCGGGGTGTGCCGGTCGCGGAGCGGTGCCGGTTCGGACGGTCGTCGGGGCGCCGTCTGCGAGCTGGTCGGCGTACAGGTGCGGCACGGAGGCCGGGGGAAGGCGGCGGTGGATCGCGGGGGTGGTGAGGAGCAGGCGTGGGGCGGCGTCGTCGAGCATGTACGACAGGCGCTGGGCCGGGTAGTCGGGGTCGAGCGGTAGGTAGGCTGCTCCGGTCCTGAGGACGGCGAGCAGGGCCACCACGAGGTGGTGGGTGCGGGGCAGGGCGACAGCGACGCGGTCCTCGGGGCCGATGCCCTGTGCGGCGAGGTGGTGGGCGAGGGTCTCGGCGCGGGCGTCGAGTTCGCCGTAGGTGAGGGTGGTCGTGGCGTCGCGGACGGCCGGTGCGTCGGGAGTGCGCCGGACCCACCGCTGGAAGAGTTCGGGGACCGTCGGCGCGGTGTGGTGCTCGGCGGGCCCGGTTCCCCAGTCGGTGAGGCGGGTGCGCTCGGCGGCGGTGAGTACGTCGTAGGTGTGCAGGGGGCGCTCGGGGTCCGCGGTGACGGCGTCGAGCAGCAGGACGAGCCGGTCGGCGAGGCCGCGGACCGTCGCCTCGTCGAAGAGTTCCGTCGCGTAGTCGGCCGAGGCCCGCATGCCGTCCGGGGCGCCGCTGTCGTCGTACGTCTCGGTGAAGGTGAACGACAGGTCGAACTTGCTGACCCCGGCGACGACCGGTACGCCGCTCACGGTCAGGTCCGGCAGGTCGATGGCGGCGGCGGGCGCGTGGTTCTGCAGGACGAGCATGGTCTGGAAGAGGGGGTGGTGGCTCTGTGAACGCGTGGGGTTGAGCAGTTCGACCAGTCGCTCGAAGGGGACGTCCTGATGTGCGTACGCGGAGAGGTTGGAGTCCTTCACGCGGTCGAGCAGTTGGAGGAACGTCGGGTCGCCTGTCAGGTCCGTGCGCAGCACGAGGGTGTTCGCGAAGAGTCCGACGAGGTCGGAGGCGGCTTCGTCGGTGCGTCCGGCGACTGCCGTGCCCAGCGGGATGTCGTCGCCGGCGCCGTGCCGGGACAGTACGGTCGACAGGGCGGCCTGGAGGACCATGAAGGCGCTGCATCCGCTGGTCCGGGCGAGTTCCGCGATCCGCCTGGAGGTGGTGGGGGCGACGGCGAAGTCGTAGGTGGCTCCGGTGTGCCGGGGTACGGCCGGACGCGAGCGGTCCCACGGCAGCTCGATCATCTCCGGAAGGCCGTCCAGTGCGGCTTTCCAGTAGTCCAGTTGGCGCGATACGACACTGTCCGGGTCGTGCTCGTCGCCGAGGAGGCGGCGCTGCCAGAGGGTGTGGTCGGCGTAGTCGACGGGCAGTGCGGGCAGTGCGGGTTCCTCGGTGCGGACCCGGGCCCGGTAGGCGGCGCCCAGGTCGTGGACGAGAGGCGCGAGGGAGGATCCGTCGGCGGCGATGTGGTGGATCACGAGCACCAGGACGTGGGCGTCGTCGGCCAGGCGCAACAGGGTCGCCTGGAGCGGGAGGCGGTGCTCGATGTCGATCGGCTCCGCCGCGGCGGCTCTGATCCGGTGGCGGATCTTGTCCTCGTCGATCGCCTCCCACGCGAACGGCAGCCGGACGTCGTCCGGTGCGGTGATGTGCTGGTGCGGTCCGGTGTCGCCTTCGGGGAAGACCGTGCGCAGGGCGGCGTGCCGGCTGACGACGTCGTGCAGGGCCAGGCGCAGCGCTTCCGTGTCGAGCGGTCCGCCGATGCGTACGGCGAAGGGGATGTTGTACGTGGCGGAGGGGCCTTCGAGCCGGTGGAGGAACCACAGGCGCTGCTGGGCGTACGAGAGCGGAATGGTGGCGGGTCGTTCCTGCGGGGTGAGGGCGGGGCGGGGCGGGTGGCCCGATTCCGCCAGAGCGGTGGCGAGTGCGGCGACGGTGGGGTTCTCGAAGAGGGTGCGGATCTCGGTCTCGGTGTCGAGGGCGGCGCGGACGCGGCCCACCAGTCGGGTGGCGAGCAGGGAGTGGCCGCCCAGGGCGAAGAAGCTGTCGTCGATGCCGACGCGTGGCACGCCGAGCACGTCGGCGAAGAGACCGGCGAGGATCTCCTCCACCGCGCTGCGCGGCGGACGCCCCTGCGCGACGGGCGGGCCGTCCGGCCTGGGCAGGGCCGCCCGGTCGAGCTTGCCGTTGGAGGTCAGCGGCAAGGTGGCGACCGGCTGGATGACGGAGGGCACCATGTAGGCGGGCAGGTGGTGTCCCACGTGCGCGGCGAGCCGGTCCGGGTCCGGGGCGGGCAGCCCGGGTGCGGGGACGACGTAGGCGGTGAGGGTGCTGTCGCCGGGCAGGTCCTCGCGGACCAGGACGCAGGCGGCGTGCACCGACGGATCGGTGCGGAGCACCGTCTCGATCTCGGCGGGCTCGATGCGGTGGCCGCGGAGTTTGATCTGCTGGTCGGACCTGGCCATGTAGTGGAGGAGGCCGTCGGTGTCCCGGCGTACGAGGTCGCCGGTGCGGTACATGCGCTCCCCGGCTTCGGTGAACGGGTCCGCGACGAATCGGGTGGCGGTGAGGCCGGGCCGCCCCAGATAGCCGCGCGCCACTCCGGTGCCCGCGATGTACAGCTCGCCCTCTGCGCCGGCCGGTACGGGTCGCATCGCCGTGTCCAGGACGTAGGCGCGCACGCCGTCGAGCGGCCGGCCGATCGGGGCCGCACCGGTGGGAGCGTCGGCGGGGTGGACGGGGTGGACGGTGGCGAAGGTGGTCGTCTCGGTGGGTCCGTAGACGTGCAGGACGGTGGTGCCGGGGTGGGCGGCGGCGACGCGTTGCAGGACGCCGGGTGCGGCGGCCTCGCCTCCGGTGGCGACCGTACGCAGCAGGCCGAGGGCGCCCCGGTCCGCTTCTGCGAGGACGTTGAACAGGGCCGTCGTCAGGAACGCCGACGTCAGGCCGTGGCTGGTGACGAGGTCCCTGAGCACGGCGGGCTGGAGTGTGCCCTCGGGTGCCACGACGACGCGGCCCCCGTTGAGGAGCGGGGCCCAGATCTCGAAGGTGGAGGCGTCGAAGACGTACGCCGAGTGCAGCAGTACGGCGTCGGCCGCGCCGTCCTGCCAGGCCCGGTGCGAGGCGAGGGCGGTCACGTCGGCGTGGGTGACGCCGACGCCCTTGGGGAGGCCGGTGGAGCCGGAGGTGAACATCACGTACGCGAGCCGGGCGCCGCCCGTGACCGCGGGGAGGGTGCCCGGCCCGGCCGGGTTCCCTTGCCTGACGCGGCCGGCGGCGTCGACGCTCAGCACGGCTGTGTCCGGGCCGAGTTCTCGTACCCAGGGGTGCGTGCGCGTGCTGTCGTCGACGATCAGGACGCGCACGGCGGCCACCTCCGCGACCCGGCGGAGCCGTTCCACCGGCCAGCGTGGGTCGAGGGGCACATAGGCGGCGCCCGCGCGCAGGGCGGCCAGGGAGGCGGTGACGGTGGCGGCCGAGCGGGCCACGAGGATGCCGACGCCGTCCTCCGCGCCGGTCCCGGCCGCTGTCAGGGCGCCGGCGAGACCGTCCGAGAGGTCACAGAGCCGCCGGTAGGTGAGCTGCTCGCCCGCGCCGGACACGGCCACCGCGTCCGGGTGCCGGGCGGCGTTCCTCGCCACGGCGTCCGGAATGCTCATGTCCGGTGCTTCGGAGGCCAGTTCGGCGCCGCGCCCCTGGGAGAGCAGGGTCTCGCGCTCACCGTCCAGGAGGACGGGCACGGCGTCGGCGGGGCGGTCGAGCCCCTGTGCCATCGCCGTCAGCAGGCGCCGCGTGCGGGCGACCGTCCGGGCGACGTAGTCGTGGTCGAGGACGGCGGCCCGGTAGCCGAAGGTGATCCTCAGGGTGTCGCCGGGGGCGATGGTGAGGGTGAGCGGGTAGTGGGCGGCGTCCGTACCGCTGAAACCGGTGACGGCGAGGCCGGGCAGTCCCCGTTGTGCGGTGCGCAGGGCCTCGTCGTCCATCGGGTAGTTCTCGAACACGGTGAGGGTGTCGAAGAGTTCGTCCAGTGCGGTGACGCCCCGGATCTCGCTCAGGCCCAAGTGCTGGCTGTCGAGGAGCCGGCCCTGTTCCTCCTGGAGCCGGGTCAGGAGCGCGGCCAGGGTTTCGCCGGGCTCGGGGCGGAGCCGTACCGGCACGGTGTTGATGAACAGGCCGATCATCGACTCGATGCCGGGGATCTCCGGCGGGCGGCCCGACACGGTGGCGCCGAACACGACGTCGGGGCGTCCGGTGAGGTGCCCGAGCAGCAGGCCCCAGGCGCCCTGCACCAGGGTGTTGAGGGTGAGGCGGTGGGCGCGGGCCGTGTCGCGGAGCCGGGCCGTCGTGGCCGCGTCCAGTTCGAGCGCCAGGGTTTCGGGCAGCTCGGCGGAGTCCGGCGCGCCCGCGCGGCCGGGTCCGGCGACCAGGGTCGGCGCCTCGATCCCGGCCAGGGCGGTGGCCCAGGTGTCCAGGGCGGCCGCGCGGTCCTGCTGGGCGAGCCAGCCGAGGTAGGTGCGGTAGGGGGTGACGCGCGGCAGGGTGCTGTCGTCGCCCCCGGTGGCGTACAGCTCGAAGAGCTCCCGCACGAGCAGGGGCATCGACCAGCCGTCGAACAGGATGTGATGGCTCGTCATGACGAGGCGGTGGCGCTGCGGCGCGGTGCGCACCAGGGTGAACCGCAGCAGGGGCGGGGTGGTCAGGTCGAAGCGGCGGGTGCGGTCGGCGGCGAGGAACGCGGCGAGGCGTTCCCCGGTCGTGGCCGTGTCGACCCCGCCGGTCAGGTCGAGCTCCTCCAGCGGCACCGGCACCTCGGCGGCCACGGCCTGCACGGGCTCGTCGAGGCCCTCGTGGAGGAAGCCGACCCGCAGGTTGGCGTGCCTGCGCAGCAGGCTGCCGATGGCGGCGCGCAGTGCGGGGACGCCGACGGGGCCTTCGAGGTCGAAGACGAACTGCGCGGTGTAGACGTCCACGGCGTGCGAGTCGTACAGGGCGTGGAAGTGCATGCCTGCCTGAAGCGGCGTCAGCGGTAGTACGTCCTCCAACTGGAAACCGGTCACTTGCGTCCACCCCACTTGTTCTGCAGTCGGTCGATCTGGGCCTGGTTGAGCGACACCAGGGGAAGGTCGGACGGTGTGTAGCCGCCCGCGTCGGGCCGTTCGGCGTGGTCCGCGATGGCACGCAGTGCCCGGGTGAACGCTTCGGTCAGGGCCCCCACGTCCTCCTCCTTGAGGAGGTCGCTGGGCCAGGTCCAGCGGGTCACGAGTCGCGGGCCGTCCGGCAGGTCCTCGGTGTGCGCGTTGATGTCGAGGGCGTGGTGCACGGGCATGTCCGGGTCCTGGCTGCGTGGCCCGCCGCCGTCGAGCAGTACGTCCCAGTCGGCACCCGCCCCACCCTCGGGCGTGCCGTGTGAAGCGGCATACCGTCCCAGGTAGTTGAAGCCGATCTGGGGGTCGGCCCCGGTGGTCAGGTGGGGGCGGGTCGCCGGGTTGAGGTGGCGCAGCATTCCGTGGCCGACGCCGTGGTCGGGCACGGCCCGCAGCTGTTCCTTGACGCGTTTGACCGCGCGTTCGACCAGTGCGGCGTCGAAGCCTCCTGGCCTGCGGGCGTCGATGGGGCCGGGGTCGAGCCGGACGGGGTAGAGGCTGGTGAACCAGCCGACGGTGCGGGAGAGGTCGATGTGGTCGGCGATGTGCTCGCGGCCGTGGCTCTCCAGGTCGATGAGGACGCCGGTGCCGGTGGGCCGGGGGGCGCCGGGGGGCGCGTCCCGCTCCGCCCGCCAGGTGCGGACGGCGAGGGCGAGGCCGGTGAGCAGGATGTCGTCCACACCCGCGTGGAAGGCGCCGGGGGCGGTGGTGAGCAGCGACTGTGTCCAGGTGGCGGGCAGGTGGGTGACGAGGGTGCGGGTGCCGTCGGCGGTGTCCAGGTGGGGGTCGAGCGGCCGGTATCCGAGTTGGGGGTCGGGGGTGCTCAGTACGCCCTGCCAGAGGGGCAGTTCTGCTTCCCGTTCGGTGCTCCGTGCCTGGGACGCGAGGAGGTGCGCCCAGCTTCGGTAGGACGTGGTGACGGCGGGCAGGGCCGTGGCAGGGCTCTCATCCGTGGGGCCGGTTTCGGTGACGGCCTGCCATGCGCGGGCCAGGTCCGCGGCGAGGATGCGCCAGGAGACGGCGTCGACGGCGAGGTGGTGCACGACGAGCAGCAGGCGCCCCCGGGCGTGCGGTCCGGCGTCGCACCAGACGGCTTCGACCACGTTCCCTTCGGCGGGCCGCAGCCGTCCGCGTACCTGTTCGCCGGCCTCTGTGGTGGCGGCGCGTGCGGCTTCGGCGTCGAGACCCGCGATGTCGACGCGGGTGAAGCGGTCGCGGGCCGGGACGGTGCCGGGCGGCAGGGCTTCGAGGACGGGTTCGCCTCCCGCCGGGCGGGTGATGCGCAGGCGGAGCATGTCGTGGTGGTCGATGAGGAGTTGGAGGGCGGCGATGAGGGTGTCCTCCTCGGCTCCCTCGGGCGTGGTCAGTACTCCGGACTGGTTGTAGCCGTCCGTGGTGCCCGGCCGCTCCAGGAGCCAGGCGGCGATGGGTGTCGGCGGCATCTCGCCGGTGCCCTGGTCGGCCCGCGCGGTGGTGTCCTGGCCGAGTGCGGTGGCGGCGGCCGCGATGGCCTCGGGGGTGCGGTGGACGAAGACGTCGCGGGGTGTGACTCCGAACCCCGCCTCCCGGATCCGGCTGACGAGCTGGATCGAGAGGATGCTGTCGCCGCCGAGCGCGAAGAAGTCGTCGTCGGTGCGGACGGCCGGGGTGCGCAGGACGGAGGCGAAGACGTCGCACAGGGCGCGTTCCCGCTCGGTGCGCGGCTGCCCGCCCGGCCGGGTGGCGGTGGGGCGTTCCGGGGCGGGCAGGGCCCTGCGGTCGGTCTTGCCGTTCGGCAGGAGCGGCAGCGCGTCGAGGGCGATGAAGACGGCGGGCACCATGTAGGGCGGCAGGGCGGAGGTGAGCCGGGTTCGCAGTTCGCTGTCCGTGAGGGGCTCATTGTGCCCGCGCCGGCCGGGAACGGTGTAGGCGACCAGGCGCCGCTCCCCCGGCCGGTCCTCGCGGACGAGGGCGCAGGCGGCGGCGATGCCGTCGATCCGGGTGAGCGCGGCCTCGATCTCACCGAGTTCGATGCGGAAGCCGTGCAGCTTGACCTGGTGATCGGCGCGCGAGACGTAGGTGAGCAGTCCGTCGGCGTCCCGTTTGACGAGGTCGCCCGTGCGGTACATGCGGCTGCCGGCGGGGCCGTAGGGGTCGGCGACGAACCGGGTGGCGGTCAGCCCCGGGCGTCCCAGATAGCCGCGGGCGAGTCCGTCCCCGGCGATGTGGAGCTCTCCGGTGACGCCCGGCGGCACGGGCCGGAGCCCGGCGTCCAGGACGTAGGCGCGGGTGTTGTCGACGGGGCGGCCGATCGGCACGCCCGCCTCCCCCGCCGTGGCGGCCCGCTCCCCGCTCCGGTGCTGGTGGGCGGTGGCGTCGATGGTGGTCTCTGTGGGTCCGTACAGGTTGTGCACCTCGACGTGCCAGTCCTGTCCGGCACGCTCGGCCAGGGACGTGGGCAGGGGTTCGCCTCCGCACAGGACGGCTCGCAGCGTCTCGGGCGCCTCCTGCGGGCGGGTCTCGGTGAGGACGACCGAGAGGTGCGAGGGCACGAACTGCGCGAGGGTCACCCCGGCGTCGCGCATGCGGGCGAGCAGTGCGGAGGGGTCGTGGTTGGCGGCGGGCGGTACGGGGCAGGTGGTGCCGCCGTGGAGCAGCGTCAGCCAGGTCTCCCAGACCGAGGCGTCGAAGCTCGGGGAGGTGCGTGCCAGGACCCGGTCGTCGTCGGTGAGCGCGAGGTGGCCGGCCAGCCAGGCCATGTGGTTGGTCAGGGACGCGTGGGTGACGACGACGCCCTTGGGCCGGCCGGTGGAGCCCGAGGTGTAGATGACGTACGCCGCGTCGAGCGGGGCCGGTCCGGCGCCGGGCGGGGCCCCGCGCCCCGTGGACCAGGCCGGCCGGTCGTCCAGCGCGAGGCAGGGGACGTCCGTGGTGTACCGCGCGGCGCGGGTGGTGCCGTGGGTGAGGAGCAGCGCCGGGCGGGCGTCGTCGAGCATGTAGGTGATCCGCGCCTGCGGGTACTCCAGGTCGACCGGCAGGTAGGCGGCCCCGGCCTTGGTCACCGCCAGCATGGCGACGGCCTGGTCGGCGGTGCCTTCCAGGGCGAGGGCGACGAGGTCGCCGCGGCCGATGCCCCGGTCGTGCAGATGGTGTGCCAAGTCGTCCGAGAGGGCGTCCAGTTCGCTGAAGGTGAGCCGGTGCGCACCGTCCCGTACGGCGATCGCCGCAGGGGTTCTGGCGGACTGCCCGCGGAACGCCTCGGGGGCGGTGCGCGCGGTCAGGGTCCGGGCGGGGCCGTGTGCGGCCCGCTCCAGGCTCTGCCGCTCTGCCGTCTCCAGGACCTCGACCGCGTGGACGCGCCGTCCGGGGTCCGCGGCGAGTGCGGTGAGGAGACGGGTCAGTCGTGCGGCCAGGGCGTGAGCGGTGGCCGGGACGAAGAGTTCGGTGGAGAACTCCAGGCTGCCGTCGAGTCCTGCGGGGCGGCCCTCGGCGTCGCGCGTCTCGGTGAAGGTGAAGGTCAGGTCGAATTTGCTGATGCCGGTGTGCACGGGCTGCCCGGTCACCGTGAGACCGGGCAGGTCGACGGTGGTGTCCGCCTGGTTCTGGAGGACGAGCATGGTCTGGAACAGCGGGTGGTGGTTCTGGGCCCGCACCGGGCTGAGGGCATCCACCAGCCGTTCGAACGGCACGTCCTGATGGGCGTAGGCGGCGAGGTCGAACTCCCTGACCCGGTCGATGACTTCGACGAAGGTGGGATCTCCGGACAGATCGGTGCGCAGGACGAGGGTGTTGACGAAGAAGCCCACCAGATCGTCGAGTGCCTCGTCGGTGCGTCCGGCGACGGCGGTGCCGAGCGGGATGTCGTCTCCGGCACCGTGCCGGGAGAGCAGGACGGACAGCGCGGCCTGGAGCACCATGAAGAGGCTGCTTCCGCGGGACCGGGCGAGTTCTGCGAGGGCCCGGTGGGTGTCCGCGTCAACGGGGAAGGCGAACGCGTCTCCGCCGTACGCCGTGACAGCGGGGCGCGGCCGGTCGCACGGCAGGTCGAGCAGGTCGGGGGCTCCGGCGAGTGCGCTGCGCCAGAAGTCCAGCTGGCGGGCGGCCTGGCTCGACGGGTCGTCCTCTACGCCGAGCAGCGCGCGCTGCCACAGGGTGTAGTCGGCGTACTGGACGCCGAGTTCTGTCCAGCCCGGCTCCTCGCCCTCGGCGCGTGCCCGGTAGGCGACGCCGAGGTCGCGGGCGAGCGGGGCGAGGGACCAGCCGTCGCCCGCGATGTGGTGGACGAGCAGCATGAGGACGTGGGATTCGGTGTCGAGCCGCAGCAGCCTTGCGCGCAAGGGCAGTTGGGTGCCGATGTCGAAGGTGTGCGCGACCTCTGCGGTCAGTACCTCGTCCAGGCGGCCGGGGTCAGTGTCCCGGGGACTGAGGTCGAGGTCGGCTCCACTGGCGTCGAGGACCAGCTGGCGCGCCACGCCGTCGGTCTCGGGAAAGACGGTGCGCAGGCTTTCGTGGCGTTCGACGACGTCCGCGAGGGCGCTCTCCAGGGCCTCCGCGTCGAGCGGGCCGTCCAGGCGCAGCACCAGCGGCACGTTGTATGTGGCGCTGGGTCCCTCGAACCGGTTGAGGAACCACAGGCGCTGCTGGGCGAAGGACAGCGGCAGCGGATCGGGGCGGTGCGGAGCGCGCTCCAGCCGGTTCCTGGCCTTCTCCGCGCCGTCCAGTGTGGCCGCGAGCGCGGCCGGCGTGGGGTGCTCGAAGACGGTCTTGACCTGGACCTCGACGGCGAGCGCGGTGCGGATGCGTGCGGCCAGCCGGGTGGCGAGCAGGGAGTGGCCGCCCAGGGCGAAGAAGTCGTCGTCGGCGCCGGCCCCTTCGAGGCCGAGCACATCAGCGAAGAGTCCGCAGAGGATCTCCTCGCGCGCGGTGCGGGCGGCCCGTCCGCGGACCGGTGCGTGGTGCGCGGGGCGGGGCAGGGCGCCTTGGTCCACCTTTCCGTTGACGGTCAGTGGCAGGGCCTCCAGCGGGACGAACGCGGAGGGCACCATATAGGCGGGCAGGGAACGGCCGACGGCTCGGGCGAGATCGGCGGGTTCGGGACGCGCCCCCGCCGCGGGCACCACGTACGCGACGAGCCGCCGGTCGCCCGGGGTGTCCTCGCGGACGACGGCGAAGGAGTCCGCGACGCCCTCGCAGCAGGCCAGCACCCCCTCGATCTCACCGAGTTCGATGCGGTAACCGCGCAGCTTCACCTGGCTGTCGGCGCGGGTGACGTAGGCGATCTGTCCGTCGCGGGTCCACCGCACGAGGTCGCCGGTGCGGTACATGCGGCCGCCCGACGGGTCGAACGGATCAGCGACGAACCGGGTGGCGGTCAGGCCGGGGAGGCCGGTGTACCCGCGTGCCACGCCGCGTCCGGCGAGGTACAGCTCCCCCGTGACGCCCGGCGGGACCTGGCCCAGGGAGCTGTCCAGGACGTACAGCCGCATGCCGTCCAGGGCGCGCCCGATGGGTGGCGGACCGGAGGGCAGGCCGGCCGCCACGTCGTAGCGGGTGGCGAAGGTGGTCGTCTCGGTGGGGCCGTACACATGGAGGACGCGTGTGCCGGCCGCGGTGCCCGCGACCCGCTGCATCGCGTCCGGTGAGGCCAGTTCTCCTCCGGCGCAGACGAGCCGGAGGCCGGTGAAGGCACCCGGATCGGTCTCCGCGATCACGTTGAACAGGGCCGTCGTCATGAAGACCGCGGTCACTCCGTGCTCCTGCACGGCATCGCTGAGGGCGCGGGCCTCCAGGACGCCGTCCGGTGCGACGACGATCGTCCCTCCGTGCAGCAGCGGGGCCCAGATCTCGAACGTCGAGGCGTCGAAGACGTACGCCGAGTGCATCAGGACGGCGTCGTCGGCGCCGCCCTGCCAGGCGGAGTCGGCCGTCAGCGCCACCACGTCGGCGTGCGTGACTCCGACGCCCTTGGGCAGACCGGTGGAGCCGGAGGTGAACATGACGTAGGCGAGGGCGCCGGGGCTCCGGACGGTTGCGGGGTGTCCGGGTTGCTCGGGCGCGCCGCGGAGGATCCGGCCGAGCCGGTCCACGACCACGACCGGGATCCGGCGTGCGGTCTCCGCCACCCAGGGGGAGGTGAGGGCGTCCTCGTCGACGACGAGGACCCGCACGGCGGCCACGTCGGCCACCTGTTCCAGCCGCTCCGCGGGCCAGCGCGCGTCCAGCGGGACGTACGCGCCGGCCGCGCGGACCGCGCCGAGCGACACCGTCACGACCGCGGGTGACCGGGAGAGCAGTACGCCGATCCCGGTCTCGGGGCGGACGCCCAGGCCGGCCAGGGCGCGGGCCAGGTGGGTGGAGGCCAGGTCGAGTTCGGTGTAGGTGAGGGCGCCGTCGTCGCCGGTGACGGCCACGGCGTCCGGTGCGCGGTGGGCCTGGGCCGCGAAGAGCGCGGGCAGGGTGGCGTCCTCGGTGTGCGCCGGCAGTGCTCTGCCGGTGCCCCGGCGGGTGACGTGGGCGTGCTCGTCCGGTGTCATGAGGTCGTAGCCCGTCAGGGGCAGGGCGGGGTTCGCGGCCGCCTGCTCCAGGAGCCGGACCAGGCGGTCCGCGAGGGCTTCGACGGTGGACCGGTCGAAGAGGGCGGTGGCGTACTCGATCCCGGCGCTGAGGCCGCCGTCGTCGCGCTCCTCGTCGAAGGCGAAGGTGAGGTCGAATTTTCTGAGCCCGTTGTGGACGAGCCGGCTCTCGACGGTGAGACCGGGCATTCCGGGCAGGGCGGTCTCCTGGTTCTGCAGGACCAGCATGGTCTGGAACAGCGGGTGATGGTTGCGCGCCCTGACGGGGTTGACGCTCTCGACGAGACGCTCGAAGGGCACGTCCTGGTGCGCGTAGGCGGCCAGGTCGAATTCCCGTACGCGCAGCAGGAGTTCGCGGAAGGTCGGGTTGCCAGAGAGGTCCGTGCGCAGGACCAGTGTGTTGACGAAGAACCCGACCAGCTCCTCCAGTGCCTCGTCCGTGCGGCCTGCGACGGGCGAGCCGAGCGGGATGTCGTCGCCCGCGCCGTGCCGGTGCAGCAGAGTGGCCACCGCCGCCTGGAGGACCATGAAGAGGCTGGTTCCCGACTCCCGTGCCAGGAACAGGAGCCGGGCGTGGAGGGCGGGCGGTACGTCGAAGGTGTGGACGGCTCCCGCGGGGTCGGTGGTGACCGGGCGCGGCCGGTCCAGCGGGAGGTCGATGATGCCGGGCAGGCCCGCGAGGGCGGTGTGCCAATGGTCGAGTTGCTGCCGCAGGACGCTCTCGGGCGCGTGCCCGTCGCCCAAGGCGGCGTGCTGCCAGAGGGTGTAGTCGGCGTACTGGAGCGGGGTGCCGGCCGCCGGTTCGGGCTCCCGGCCCGTGAGACGGGCGGCGTAGGCCTCGCCCAGGTGCCGGGCGAGCGGGGCGAGGGACCAGCCGTCGCCCGCGATGTGGTGCAGGACGAGCACCAGGACGTGGTGGCCGGGCGCGGACCGCAGAAGCAGGGCGCGCAGCGGCGGGTCCGTGATGACGTCGAACGGCTCACGCACGGCGGCCAGGACGGCGGCCTCCAGATCCGCGGGTGCGGTGCTCACGACAGGCAGCCGGGGTGTGGCGGTACCGGCGGGCAGAACCACCTGATGCGGTACGCCGTCGCGTTCGGGGAACAGGGTGCGCAGCGCCTCGTGCCGCTCCATGACGTCACGGAGCGCGGCGCGCAGGGCGTCGGTGTCCAGGGCACCGTCGAGTTCGAGGACGAGCGGGATGTTGTAGGCGGAGCTGGGTCCCTCGAACCGGTTGAGGAACCACAGGCGCTGCTGCGCGAAGGACAGCGGCAGCGGATCGGGCCGCCGCGCCGCGGGTACGACCGGCAGGTGGGCCCGGCTCCGGGTGTCCAGGACGCGGGCCAGGCCCGCGACGGTCGGGTGCTCGAAGAGGGTGCGTACGGCGATCTCGGCACCGAGGACGGCGCGGACGCGGCTGACGACGCGCATGGCGAGGAGCGAATGCCCGCCCAGCTCGAAGAAGCTGTCGTGCGAGCCCACCAGGGGCCGTCGCAGGACGTCGGCGAAGATGCCGGCGAGCAGGCCTTCCTGGAGGGTGTGCCGCCCCGCTCCGTCGTTGTTGTCCGAGCTGCGCGGGGGCTCCGGCAGGGCGCGCCGGTCCACCTTGCCGTTGGGCAGGAGCGGGAGGTCGTCCAGGATGACGACGGCGCCGGGCACCATGTAGTGCGGCAGGTTCTCGGCCAGGGCGTCGCGCAGGGTGACGGGGCGCTGGGCGGGGTCGCCGGTGACGGCGTAGGCGACGAGGCGGCGCACGCCCGGGGTGTCCTCACGGATCACGGCGCAGGCGGCGGTGACGGCGGGCATCGCCAGCAGCGCGGCCTCGACCTCGCCCAGTTCGATGCGGAAGCCTCGCAGTTTCACCTGGTCGTCGGCGCGTGCGACGTAGTCGAGCAGGCCTTGGTGGTTCCACCGCACGAGGTCGCCCGTCCGGTACATCCGTGCGCCCGCCCCGTCGAACGGGTCGGCGACGAAGCGCGCGGCGGTCAGGCCGGGGCGGTCGAGGTAACCGCGGGCGAGGTTGGGACCCGACAGGTACAGCTCGCCGGTGACGCCCGGCGCGACGGGCCGCAGCCGGCCGTCGAGGACGTAGACACGCATGGTGTCGACGGGGCGGCCGATCGGCACGGCCTCGTACGGTGTGCCGGACTCCGCGTGTCCGGCGGCTCCCGGCGCGTCGGTCCGGTGGGCGGTGGCGTCGATGGTGGCCTCGGTCGGCCCGTAGAGGTTGTGCACGTCGGCCCGCCACAGCTCGGCGGCCTCGGCGGCGAGAGCGCGCGGCAATGGTTCGCCGCCGCACAGCACGGCGCGCAGGCCGGGCAGCGGCGCGGCGTGTGCCGCCTCGGTGAGCACGAGGGCCAGGTGGGAGGGGACGAACTGGGCGAGTGTGACGTCGAACCGGCTCATCCAGGAGACCAGGGCACGGGGTTCGGTGTTGGCCCCGTCCGGCAGCAGACAGACTTCGGCGCCGTTCATCAGCGGGAGCCAGAGCTCCCACACGGAGGCGTCGAAGCTGGAGGAGGTACGGGCCAGCACCCGGTCGTCCGGAGTGATCGCCAGGTGCCCCGCCATCCAGGCCATGTGGTTGGCCAGTGCGGCGTGCGAGACGACCACGCCCTTCGGGCGGCCGGTGGATCCGGAGGTGTAGATGACGTACGCGGGGTCCGCCGGGTGGGGTGTGTCCAGGGTGTGCCCGGCACGCGCCGTGGCCGGGGTGTCGAGGGCAAGCCAGGGGACGTCGCAGTCGGACAGCTCCGCGTGGACGTCCGTGGTGCCGAGCAGCAGGACGGGGCGGGCGTCCGCCAGCATGTGGCGGATGCGGGCGGCCGGGTACTGCGGGTCGACCGGCAGGTAGGCGGCGCCGGCCCGGAGCACGGCCAGCATGGCGACGACGGTGTCCACGGAGGGCGGCGCTGCGATGGCCACCCTGGTCTCGCGGCCCGCGCCGCGTTCGCGCAGGAGGTGGGCGAAGGTGTCGGCGCGCGCGTCGAGCTCGGCGTAGGTCAGGCTCGTGTGGGCGTCGCGCACGGCGACGGCGCCGGGTTCGCGCGCGGCCCGTTCCCGGACCGCTTCGGTGACGGTACGGGAGGGCAGGGGCCGCTCCGTTCCGCGTCCCTGCGCCAGGAGGCGGTCCCGCTCGGCCGGGGTGAGCGGGTCCAGGTCGCTGATGGGCCGGTCCGGGTCTGCCACGGCCAGGGTGAGGACGTGGGCGAACCGGGCGCACAGGGCGCGAGCGGTGGCGGCGTCGAAGAGGTCGGTCGCGTACTCCAGGTAGCCGCGGATGCCTCCGCCCGCGTCCGCGGCGCCGGGCAGCGGGTCCTGGGCGGCGCCGCGCGGTGGGCCGGCCTGTCCGCCGGTCCCGGCGGGTCTGGTGACCTCGGCGGATCTGGTGCTGCCGGCTGCTTCGGCGGGTCCCGTCACTTCGGTGAGCGAGAACGTCAGGTCGAACTTGCTGCCCCCGCGGTGCCGCGACCGGTCGTGGACGGTGATGCCCGGCAGTTCGAGACTCGTGCGCTCCTGGTTCTGCAGGACCAGCATGGTCTGGAAGAGGGGGTGGTGGTCGCCGGACCGCTCGGGGTTGACGGCCTCCACGATCCGCTCGAAGGGGATGTCGCCGTGGCTGAGCGCGGCGATGTCGAACTCCTTGACCCTGTCCAGCAGTTGCCGGAACGGCGGGTCGCCGGACAGATCCGTGCGCAGGACGACGGTGTTGACGAAGAACCCGACCAGGTCGTCCAGGGCCTCGTCGGTGCGTCCGGCCACGGCGGTGCCCAGCGGGATGTCGGAACCGGCACCGTGGGCCTGCAGCGTCACGGCGAGGGCTGCCTGGAGCACCATGAAGGGCGTGCAGCCGGCGGCGCGGGCGAGCCGGGTGAGGCCGGCGTGCGCGGCGGCGGGCAGCTCGAAGGGGACGGCGTCGCCCCGATGGCTGGGCACGGCCGGGCGGGGCCGGTCGAGGGGCAGGTCCAGCAGGTCGGGAGCACCGTGCAGCGCCTCCTTCCAGAAGCCGGCCTGTCGGGCACCCAGGCTGTCCGGGTCGCTGTCGTCGCCGAGCAGCCGGCGCTGCCAGAGGGCGTAGTCGGCGTACTGCACGCGCAGGGGAGCCCAGTCGGGGGCGCCCGTGCCCTCGATCCTGGCGCGGTAGGCGGCTGCGAGGTCGCGGCTGAGCGGGGCGAGGGACCAGCCGTCCGCGACGACGTGGTGCAGGACGAGGACGAGGATGTGCCGGTCGGGTCCCGGGCGGAGCAGATGGGCACGGACCGCGGTGTCGCCCGCGAGGTCGAAGGGGGCGGTGGTCAGGTGACGCACCGTCTCCTCGGCCCAGCTGCCCGTGTTCTCCCCGGCCCCGGGCTGTTCGACAGGGAGGGGGACGAGCGTGGCGGCGGTGTCCGCGTCCAGGACTTCCTGGCGGGCGACACCCTCGTGCTCGGCGAAGACCGTGCGCAGGCTCTCGTGCCGGGCGACCACATCGGCGAGGGCGCCGCGCAGGGCGTCCGCGTCCAGGGGGCCGTCGAGTTCGAGGACGAGCGGGACGTTGTAGCTGCTGTCGGGGCCCTCCGAGCGGTTGAGGAACCAGAGTCGCTGCTGCGCGAAGGACAGCGGTGCCACTTCGGGCCGAGGCTTCGGGGAGAGGACGGGCCGGGTCGCACCGGTGGTGTCCAGGGCCGCGGCGAGGGAGGCGACGGTGGGGTGGTCGAAGAGGGTGCCCAGGCCCAGTTCGGCGCCCAGGGCCGTCCGCACCCGGCCGGTGAGGCGGGTGGCGAGCAGTGAGTGGCCGCCCAGGGAGAAGAAGTTGTCGTGGATCCCGACCGCCGCTACGCCGAGGACGTCGGCGAAGAGACCGGCCAGGACCTCTTCGTAGGGGGTGCGCGGGGCACGGCCGCCGGACGTGACGGCGCGGGGTGCGGGCAGAGCGCGCCGGTCGACCTTGCCGTTGGGGTTCAGGGGCAGTGCGTCCAGTGTCACGAACGCGGACGGCACCATGTACGCGGGCAGTGCGCGGCCTGCTCTGCGGGCCAGGGCGGATGCGTCCGGCCGGGCACCGGGAGCCGGTACGACATAGGCGACGAGCCGGCGGTCGCCCGGTAGGTCCTCGCGGACCACGACGCAGGCGCCTCGGACGTCCGGGTCGGCCAGCAGGACGTTCTCGGTCTCGGCCGGCTCGATACGGAACCCTCGGAGTTTGATCTGGCCGTCCGCACGCCCGACGTACTCGATGTCGCCGCTCGCTGTCCAGCGCACGAGGTCGCCCGTGCGGTACATCCGGTGGCCCGACGCGCCGTGCGGGTCGGCGACGAAGCGGGTGGCCGTCAGCGCGGGGTTGCCCTGGTAGCCGCGGGCGACGCCGTGGCCGCCGACGTACAGCTCCCCCACGACGCCGGGCGGCACCATGGCGAGGGTGTCGTCCAGGACGTACAGACGCATCCCGTCGAGGGGCCGGCCGATGGGCGGCACGCCCGTGGTGCCGGGGACTACCGGATGGCGGGTGGCGAAGGTCGTGGTCTCCGTGGGGCCGTAGACGTGCAGGAAGCGGGTGCCGGGCGTCGCGGCGGCCACTCGCTGCATCAGGTCCGGCGTGGCCGCCTCACCTCCGGCGGCGACCATGCGGAGCCCGGCGAACGCGGCCGGGTCGGCCTCGGCCATCACGTTGAACAGGGCCGTCGTCAGGAACAGCGCGGTGACGCCGTGCCGCTCGACCGTGTCGTGGAGGACCCGTGCCTCCAGGACCCCGGCGGGCGCGACGACCACCCGGCCGCCGTTGAGGAGCGGTGCCCAGATCTCGAAGGTGGCGGCGTCGAAAACGTACGCCGAGTGCATCAGCACCGCGTCGGACACGCCGTCCGTCCAGGTGCGGTCGGCGGCCAGTGCGAGGACGTCGGCGTGGGTGACGCCGACGCCCTTGGGGAGGCCGGTGGACCCGGAGGTGAACATCACGTACGCGAGCCGGTCGCCGCGGATCGTGCGTGGCAGCGGTCCCGGCCGCGGCGGGGCGCCGCTCAGGACGCCGCCGAGCGCGTCGAGGACGACAAGGGGCAGACCGGCCGCTGTCCGCTCCCGTACCCAGGGCTGCCGGGCAGTCGCCTCGTCGGCCACCAGGGCGCGTACGCGGGCCGCTTCCGCGACTCGGTCGAGGCGTTCGCCGGGCCAGGACGCATCAATCGGTACGTACGCCGCTCCGGCGCGGACCGCGCCGAGCGTGGCGGACAGCACGGCCGCCGAGCGGCCGATGAGCACGCCGACGCCGTCCTCGGCCCCGATGCCCCAGCCGGCCAGGGCACCCGCGAGATCCTCCGCCGCTGCGGCCAGCTCCCGGTACGAGAGTGTGGCGGCGCCGTCCACCACGGCCGGGGCGTCGGGCGTCCGGCGTGCCTGCGCCCCGAACGCCTCCGGCAGGCTCGATGCCACGGTCTCCGCCGGCATGGCGGCTCCCCGGCCTTGTACGCGGAGGGCCTCGGTGGCGGTCTCGTCGAGGAACGGCAGGTCGCGCAGGGGGAGGTCGTGGTCCGCGTCCGCGAGAGCGGACAGGAAGGAGACAACGGCCTGCTGGAGCAGCCGCACGTCCTGCGGCGCGTAGAGCTCCGGACTGGCGTCGAATCCGATCAACGGTCCTTTGTCATCGGCCCGTTCCGAGACGAAGAAGGACACGTCGTCGGCCGGTCCGACGGACAGCACGCGGGAGGCGCCGGGGCTGCCGGCGAAGTCCATGTCGTAGTCGTAGCCCATGATGTTGACGACGACGCCGGTGAGGCGGGTCGCGTCGTCGGCCATGTTCAGCTCCCTCGCCAGCTGTTCGCGGGAGAACCGGCGGTGCCGCAGGGCACCGCGCATCTCGGCGGCGACGGCACGTACGAGGGAGCCGACCGTCATCTCGGGGGTGACGGTGAGGCGCAGCGGCAGGATGTTGGAGGTCATGCCGACGATGTGGCGGAGTCCGCTGTGACGGCCGTTGGAAGCGAGGCCGACGGTGACGTCCTGTGTTCCGGTGGCCCGGCCGATGTAGGCGGCGACCGCGCTCACGAGGACGGCGCTCCAGGTGGTGCGGTTGGCGGAGGCGATCGTGCGCAGGCGGTCGAGGACGGCGACGGGCAGCGCCTCGCCGGTGTGCAGCCGGACCTCCGGTGCGTCGAGCGTGGCCGGCGGCGGGGTGTCGGTGCGCCGGCGGATGAGTGCCCGGCCGGCGTGCGCGTCCGCTCCGTCGCCCGGTCCGTGCGTGTCAGCGGTGCCGGGTGTGTCCGATGCGGCGCGATCGGCGGCCAGGTCCGCGAATCGGCCGGTCCAGTAGGCGCGGTCGGCCTCGTAGCGGTCCGATTCGCGGTAGGCCTCCTCGTCGGCGACGAGATCGCGCAGGGACGCGGCGCGCACCTCGGCCGTGTCGAGGTTCTCGCCCCGCACCGCGCGCCCGTAGAGGTCGGCCACGGTGCGGGTGAAGACGGAGCCGCCGAGGCCGTCGACGGCTATGTGGTGGAACCTGACGTACCAGTAGTGCAGTCGGTCGCTGACGCGGAGCAGCGCGAAGTGGTGGGACGGGGCCTCGATCGTGTCGACGGTGGCCATGTCGTCGGCCAGGTAGCGTTCGAGCGCGCCGATGGGGTCGTCGGCGTCGGACAGGTCGACCCGGCGGAGCAGGCTGGTCCCGTCCGGGGAGCGGCGGACGACACGCTGGCGGACCGCGCCGTCCTCGGTGACGAACACGGTGTTGAGGCTGTCGCACAGCGCGGCGGCCCGGTCGAGCGCGGCGGCGAATAACACCTCGTCGAGGGCGCCCCGGACCTCGATGCATTCCCCGATGTTGTATTTCGGGCTCTGCGGATCGACCAGTTGCCCGTACCAGACCCCTTGTTGAGCCGTGGTCATCCCGAACAAATCTTCGGGAACAGAGTCTGAGGAGTCTGAGTTGTTTTCGCGCATGCCGGATCACACCTTTGGGGAGAGATTTTACGGGGGGACGAAGAGGGCGCGACAAAACGGCCCGCGCCGGCGCATCGCCTTCAGCCGATCGCGGGCAGATGAAATCACAGAGAAGCGTTGCCGAACCCATGGCATCAACACAGGTGGTGCCGCCTGCCGACCCGGCAGGCCGGAAGGCACTCCACCGACTTCACGTATCGAGGACGATCCGCGAGGCGGTCCATCAATGATTCACGAAAGCCATATAAAGGCAACATGATCGCTCATGAGCCAGGCGTGAATGATTGCCGCTCCAGTCTGATCGATTCTGCTCGATTGCGAGCGAAGGCGATCGGACTGGAGCGCCAGAACCTGCCCCGTCCTGGGTGGCCGTCTACGGCGGCATCAAGGGCTCGACCGCGCCGCTACCCGGCGTCCGCCTCCATCATCCGCACCAGGCTGGTGGGCCGCATATCGGTCCACCCAGCCTCGATCGCGTCCAGACACTCCTGACGCGATCCTTCCGGGCCGCCCACACTCCAGCTGCCCGGGATTTCGATGTGCGCCGGCCACAGCGAGTACTGCCCCTCGCCATTCACCAGCGTCACGAACCGCCCCGACTCGTCATCGAAAGGATTGGTCACGACCGTCCCCCCACTTGTTCTCGCACTTTCCACGGCATGTTCATCAGCCTTTTTCGGGCGCACCGCAAATCGATGTCCGCAGCGAGCCGCCGAACCGCTCACCCCATCACGGTGCGATATCTCGACCACGCGGGGCGAAGATTCGTTACGCCTCGGGATACAACGTCACACCGATGGCCGAGCGGGACTCCCCCGACTTGGCTCGCTCACGCCAATCACAATAGAGGACTTTCGACGGCCGAAGACGCAAATTCAGCCCATTGCCCGCGATTACCCAAAGGGCCCGCAACGACCGAGACACCCCGGAGACATATGCCAACCGGGCCGCAACGGAGACATTCAGCCACTCCATGTCCCTATTGTGCAAGTATCGCCGAATACGACCCGTTCAAATTCGGATAGCCGGTGGCGTACGCCCGCTGACGTTCTGGCACACCGAGATCACACCGCGCTCCCGTACGCCGGGCACGCGCCCCGCCTGCGCCCCGTCCCGCCCGGCCAAGGAGAGGCAGACGGGGTGTCCGTCGCACGGCGTGAGACCGGCCGCGCCACACGCGTCAGTTCGCCGTACCTCCGGGCCGTACCTCCGGAGAGCCAACGTCCCCGGGAGTGCCGAGGACACGGCCCCCGCCCCGCTATGACGCCCCGGCCGGCAGGGGCTGCCGGCCGGGGCGCAGCCGACACGGCGTTTTCGGCGGCCGCCACGCGTCGAACGACTTGTCTTCGAGTCCACTCGAAGGTGCTGGCTGGCGGGAGATGTCGTCCGAGCGGATGACGGGTTTCTGGAGGAGCACACCATGACGCAGAAGATCTGGTTCATCACCGGTGCCTCGCGCGGCTTCGGCAGGGAGTGGGCCATCGCCGCCCTCGGACGCGGCGATTCGGTGGCCGCGACCGCCCGCGACCTCTCCACACTGGGTGACCTTCGCGAGAAGTACGGAGAACGGCTGCTGCCTCTGCGTCTCGACGTGACGGACCGTGAAGCCGGCTTCGCCGCCGTGCAGCAGGCACACGAGCGGTTCGGGCGTCTTGACGTGGTGGTCAACAACGCCGGTTACGGCCACTTCGGCTTGGCCGAGGAACTCACCGAGGCCGAGGCGCGCGCAACTGGACACCAACCTGTTCGGCGCCCTGTGGATCACCCAGGCCGCGCTGCCGCTGCTGCGCGAGCAGGGCAGCGGCCACATTCTCCAGGTCTCCTCCATCGGAGGCATCAGCGCCTTCCCGCTGGTCGGGATCTACCACGCGTCGAAGTGGGCGCTCGAAGGCATCAGCCAGGCGCTGGCCCAGGAAGTGGCGCCGTTCGGCATCAAGGTCACGCTGATCGAGCCCGGAGGCTTCGCCACCGACTGGGCGGGTTCGTCGTCGAGCACGTCCGAGCCGCTGCCCGCTTACGCCGACTTCCACAAGGAGGTGCAGGAGCAGCGCCGCAAGCGTGTCGGTACACCGGGCGACCCGGCGGCGTCCGCCGCTGCCGTGCTGGAGATCGTCGACGCCGACGAGCCGCCGCTGCGCTGCTTCTTCGGCTCGGCGCCGCTGGGCATCGCCAAGGCCGACTACGAGCAGCGGCTCGCCGTGTGGGAGAAGTGGCAGCCCGTGGCGGAGCTGGCGCAGGGCTGAACCGGCGACGAAGACCCGGCCCACCGGTCCTCGCTCCCACCTCACGATGTGAGACGGCGTCCCAGCAGGGGCAGCGGTTCGCGTCCCCGCTATGCGTCTTCGGCTACGGGGGCCGGGGGCGCAGCCGGTCGTTCGATGGTGAACGCGCGGGTGACCGGGTTGACCCGGGCCGGCAGGACAGTCCCCCGCGTGGTGCTGCCGAACCGATACGCCGGGACTTCGCTGCCGCACTCGAAGGGTTCGAAACCGGGGCCGCTGATACGCATCAGGAGCCGGACCTGGTGGTGGTCGTCGTTGGTCGGCGGGGCTGAGGCGACCGCCAGAACCAAGGCGGTCGCCTGGACGCCGAAGGCGGCGAGCTGGAGCGTGGCCCGCCGTTCCTCACGGGCGGAGAGGATGGTGGACAACCCGACGCAGGCGATGAACGCCGCCGCCAGGGCGAGGCACGCACCGGCCCACGCCCACCCCGTGCCGGTCTCACCGAGGTCGGCGACAGTGCGGACGGTGACGTAGACGAAGGCCCCTCCCGCGCCGAGGAACAGGACCGCGCCCACGGTGAACGCGATCGCTGTGATCACCGGGCCCTTGGGGTCCAGCAGGGCGGGTTCGTGGGTGCGGGCGATGGCCATGGTCGCACCCTAAGCCTCGATTCACCGACGTGGTTTCGAAATGATCTGCGAGGGTTTTTGGGGCGGGGTCTCGGACTGTCAGCTGAGTGCGGACAGGGTGTATCCGCTGGTCTGCCCAGCTTTTCCACGATTCGGCTTGGGTCGGGCCCTGGCGGGCGGGGTGGGGAGTGGCGTCAGGGTGTCTCGGGCGGCGCGTGGACGGTGGCAAACAGTTGTGCCCACGCGTCTTGCCAGGGCCATCGCTGCGGTAGGTGCAGGGTGAGGCGCCGGGCGGAGCGGGCGATCCGGGCGGGAACGTGGACCAGGTGAGCACGCAGGGTGGCGGTGGTGGCCTTGGCGTGGAAGGCGTCGGCCAGAGCGCCTGCGGCGCGCAGCAGGTTGTAGGCCATCGCCCACAGGGTCAGCCAGGCGGCGTTGGCGTGGAAGTGTGCCGAGGGCAGGTGGGCCAGGGCGGAGGCTTTGCTGTCGGCGATGACCTGCTCGACGACGGCGTGGTGGCGGTGTTCCCGCTCGGCCTGGAGGGTTGGGGCGGGGTTGTCGGTGAAGAACGGGTGGTAGCGCCAGGTGGGGAACAGCTCGCCCTGCTCGCCGGTGGTGGGCGGTTTGGCCAGGTCGCGTACCCGGCGCACGATCAGCCGGGCCGTTACCTGCTCGCTCTTCTTGCGCCCGGTGAACGCGGTGTATGCGGGGATCTCGGCGACTTCGGCGTCGGAGATGAGTTCTCCGGTCTCTGGGTCGGGAACTGCGGTGGGGTAGGTGATCTGCTGCCACGTGGTGTCGGGGATGCTGTGGATGGCCCGCTTGATGGAGGGGTTCATGCCCGTGGTGATCGAGAAGTGGGCGCCGTTGCGGCGGCAGGCGGCGATGACCCCGGCGTTGTAGGACTGGGAGTCCGCGCGCAGGACGCGTAGGCCGGTGCAGCCGGCCTCGGCCGCGGTGGCCAGGGCCTCGGCGGCGAATTTCGGGGCGCCGCGGGAGTCGGCTGCTTTGCCGCGGCGCATCCGCACGGTGGCGATCACCGGCCGCGAGGTAGGGGTGCAGATCGTGGAGAGCAGGGGGTGCAGGGTGCGGATGCCCTTGAACCGGCCATACTCGGCGCCCCGCTTGGTGCGGCCGTAGACCCGTTTGTGGGTGGAGTCGACGTCGATGAACGCCTTCTCGCCCGAGCCGGGCAGCAGCGGGGTGTGCGCGGCCAGTTCGCCGAGGAACCTGCGGTGCACCGCGTGCAGTTGGAGGGCGTGACCGTGGGTGAACGCGCGGAGGAACGTGCCCAGTGTGGACGGGGCACGGACCTCTCGGAACACGGTCGGCATCGCACCGTGGCGCAGCATGTCCAGGTCATCGATGCTGTCGGCTCCTGCGGCCATGCCTGCCACGATGCTGGTGACCTTGGCGTCGGCTGCTGCACCCGCACCGTTTGCCGCCCCGGTCAGCATCACCTTCTCCGACACCAGGCGCGAAAGCCCGCACCGTTCGGCCAGCCGCATCACCGGGACCAGCCCGGCATCCGCGATGAGATTCTGATCGTCGAACGCGGCCGACACCGCCGAAGCGGCATGGGAAGATTGCATCTCGCGGGTGCTCTCTTGCTCTGTGGATATGGAACCGTAGGAAGTCCCATCGTCCCAGCTCAGAGAGCATCCGCGCCTTCATGTCCAAGCCCTGGACCGGCTGTTCATCGGTGGATCAAGGCTAAGGGCTGTCCCAGCGGGAACGCCGTGCTCGGCGTCCGCCGACCCCTGGAGACCTGTCGCGGTCCGGACAAGGTCGGCGACGGCTCTGGACCGGCTGTGCGGCAGCCAGGCGATCACCGTGGTGACTGCCGGCGCGTCCAGCACGGGCACGGCCGCGAGGTCACTGGGCAGTTGGGCTCGGCACGACTCCGGTGAGACCGCGCAAGCACGGCCGAGTGCGACGAGCTGCAACAACTGCGCGTGGTCGCGGACCTGCGGGCCGGGGCCGGGCGGGTAGGTGCCGTCGGGGTCGGGCCAGCGCGGCAGCGGCAGGCCCGGCAGGTCGGTGATATCGGCCATGCGCACATGGGGCCGGGCGGTGAGCGGGTGTCCGGACGGCAGGACCACAACCTGGCCCTCCGTGCCGAGCTCTTCCGCGTCGAACCCGGCCGTCGAGTCGAACGGCCGGTGCAGCAGGGCCACATCGGCCCGGCCCTGGCGCAGAAGTCCTTGCTGCTCGGACGGGCCGCACAGGATGACGTCGATGGGAACCGCGCCGGGTTCGGCGGCATACGTGTCGAGCAGCTTCGCCAGCAGTTCTCTGGACGCACTGGCTTTCGTGACCAGGACCAGGCCGGGGCCGCCGGTCGAGGAAAGTGCGGCGCGGCGGGCCCGGCGTTCGGCGGCGTCGACCGCGTCGAGGGCCGCCCGGCCCTCCACCAACAGCACCGAGCCGGCCTCGGTCAGCGTAACGGTGCGGCTGGTCCGATCCAGCAGCGCTGCCCCGAGGCGGCGTTCGAGCTGCTGGATCGCCCGTGACAGAGGCGGCTAGGCGATCCCGAGCCGCCGCGCGGCGCGCCCGAAGTGCAGCTCTTCTGCGACGGCGACGAAATAGCGCAGTTCCCGGGTCTCCATATCGCCACGGTACCCGGGATCAATACCCTGACGGTATCGGTGTCCACCCTATGGGTCTTGGACTCCGCCTGGCTACGCGGGCAGCATTGCCCCCATGAGCGAACGAACAATCGCGCTGGTCACCGGCGCGAACAAGGGAATCGGCTACGAGATCGCAGCGGGCCTGGGCGCCCTCGGCTGGAGCGTCGGTGTCGGCGCCCGCGACGATGAGCGCCGCGGGTCCGCGGTGGAGCGGCTGCGCGCGGCCGGTGTCGACGCGTTCGGCGTACCGCTGGACGTGACCGACGACGCGAGCGTGACCGCCGCCGCACGGCTGATCGAGGAGCAGGCCGGGCGCCTTGACGTGCTCGTCAACAACGCGGGCATCACCGGCGGTATGCCGCAGGAGCCCACCCAGGTCGATCCCGACATCATCCGGACGGTCGTGGAGACCAACGTGATCGGCGTCATCCGCGTGACCAACGCGATGATGCCGCTGCTGCGCCGCTCCGCCTCGCCCCGGATCGTGAACATGTCCAGCAGTGTCGGCTCCCTGACCCGGCAGTCGGGAGCCGCCGCCGAGCAGGCGGCGGGGCCGGTGGCCGTGGCGTACGCGCCGTCGAAGTCGTTCCTGAACGCTGTCACCCTCCAGTACGCGCGGGAGCTGAACGGCACGAACATCCTGATCAACGCCGGCTGCCCCGGCTACGTCGCGACCGACCTCAACGGCTTCCGCGGTGTGCGTACCCCGAAACAGGGCGCCGCCATCGCCATCAAGCTCGCGACCCTGCCCGACGACGGCCCGACCGGAAAGTTCTTCGAGGACGCCGGTGAAGTGCCCTGGTGATGACCTGCGTTGTCGGCAGGTTTGGGCAGGGTGCGGTCAGAGAGTGAGGACGGCCCAGATGCGGCGCCCGTCCGGTCCGGTGTCCGTTCCGCACCCGGACACGGGCGGGTGTGCGGTGATGCTGCGGAGAACGTCCTCACCCGCTTCGTCAAGGCTGGTGGTGAGCCCGGGACAGTGGGAGAGGGCGAGGACGCAGGCCTGCCCGTCCTGATCGGACAGGTGTACGGACACGGTGGTGCCGCCGTCGGCGACCGCCGCCTCGACGAGGAGTGAGGTGACCTCCTCCACCGCGTTCAGGACGGCCGCGGCCGGCCGGTAGCCCCAGGACTCCAACTGCTCCACGACCGCGGGCCGGGCCTTGCCTGCCGCCCAAGGGGCGGACTCCAGTACCCAGTTCCTGCCACGCCGGTTCCGCATGCCCGTGCCGCGCCGCGCCGTCGGCACCACCGTGTCGGCCGCGGTCTGCTTCTTCGGGTCCTGCGGATTCGGCCGGGGCGGGCTCGGCGGCTTCTTCGGTGGCGGCGGGGTTTTCGGCGGATACGACGGCGGGGTCGGGCCGGCTTCCACGGGCTGTGCCACAGAGGTCTCCCAGGGTCCGGGGGCGGTGAGGGTGCGCCCCCGGACCAGCGTAGGCCCGGCGGAGCCGGCTGGAGGCGGTTCGGGCGGGACGGACACCCGCACGAGCGGCCATGCCCCGGGCGGCTACGGGCCCGGCACCGTCGCGGTGGCCGGAATGGATCACTGGAACCCGGCCCGGTCCCGCTTCGGGGCGTCGCTCGGGCCGAACTTGTGGGGCGCGAGCGCCGCCAGGAGGGCCGTGACCACCAGGTCGGTCGACGCCGCCATGTTCACGGCATCGGGCGCCAGCAGCCACTGCACCTGCAGACCGTCCATCACGGCGATGACGGCGTTGGCCGCGTTGTCGGCCTTCTCCGCGTCCTCGTCGGACACGTCGCACGCCTCGCGCAGCGCGTCGGCGACGAACGCTCGCAGCCCCTCGTAGCGGTCACGGAAGTAGTCCTGCGCCGGATGGTCGTCCGTGACGGACTCCGCCGACAGAACGGCGTAGAGGCGGACGATGCCTTCGCGTTCGGCGTTGCGGAGCGCCGTGTCGACCAGGTGGCGCAGGAAATCCAGTCCATGGGGACGGTCGGGGCCAAGTTGCTCGATGTCCGTCTGGTCGCGGAGTTCGAGGACGCTGGTGAGCAGGAGCGACTTGGAACGGAAGTAGTGCAGGACCCCTGCCTGGGTCAGACCGGCCCGGTCGGCGATCTCGGCGAGCGAGGCGTTGTTGTAGCCGCGGGCGGCGAAGGCGTCCGTCGCGATGTGCAGGATGTCCCGCTGCCGCTTCCGGGCTTCCGGGCTTCGGGGCGTGCGGGGCGTGGCCGCTCGGCCTGCCCCGCCCGCTGACTGGTTGCTCACCGGCACAGCTTAAGGGCTGGGATTTCGGTGCGGGGGGCTGAGCCCGCGCCGCTGACCAGGGGCCCGTCAGGGCGGAGGAGGAAAGCCGCACCAGCCACTTACTAACCACTTAGTAGGTGTGCTTCTATATCGCCGTCATCCCAAGGAACACGCCCCTCCACGGCCGGAAGGGATGCGGCATGGCCTCCCCGTTCCTGCCGTCACCGCTCCCGGCAACGCACACAGGCACGAGCGACACGACCGAAGGAGAGCCGCACATGTTCCACGCCAGTCCCCTCCGCCCACGGACACGCGCCGCGGGCGCCGCCCTCGTGATGGCCGTGGCGGCCATCGGCCTGGCCGGCAGCGGTACAGCCGCGCAGGCCGCCGCCCCCACGGCACAGGTATGGGTCACCACCCCCGACGGCGGAAAGAAGCTCTCCGCCGAGGGCGCCGTTCCGTTCGACGGATCGGCGCAGCCCGTCGACATACGCATCGACGGCACGAGCAAGAGCCAGCGGTTCACCGGGGCCGGCGCCTCGGTCACCGGCGCCTCCGCGCACCTCATCCAGGGTCTTCCGCAGGAGAAGCGCGACGCGCTCATGGCCTCGCTGTTCTCCACCGGCGGCGACGGCATCGGGCTCACCTACCTGCGCCAGCCTCTCGGCAGCAGCGACTTCAACGCCGACAGCAGCCTCTACACGTACGAGGACACGCCCGGGTCGTTCTCCATCGACCGGGACAAGGCCGAGATCATCCCGGTCCTCAAGCAGGCCACGGCGGTCAACTCCTCGATCCGCTTCATGGGCACCCCGTGGACCCCGCCCGCCTGGATGAAGACCAACAACGCCCTCAACGGCGGCAGTCTCAAGCCCGAGAGCTATCAGGCGTACGCCGACTACCTGGTCAAGGCGATCCAGGCATACGGGCGGGAGGGCATCACCCTCACCGATCTGAGCGCGCAGAACGAGCCGGAGTTCGCGGCGAGTTACCCGTCGATGACCATGACGTCGTCGGAGCAGGCCGAATTCTTCAAGGTGCTCGACCGCGCTCTCACCTCGGCCGGCCTGCCCACGAATCTCCTGGCGTTCGACCACAACTGGGACCACCCCGGCTACCCGATCGGTGTGTTCGACGGGACCCAGGGCATCAGCCGGGTGATCGGTGCGGCCTTCCACTGCTACGGCGGAACTCCCGCCGCGCAGCAGCAGGTCATCGACGCGGGGAAGCGCGTCTTCTTCACCGAGTGCTCCGGCACCGAGAGCGCCGACCGGTCCACCACCTTCGCCGACACCCTCAAGTGGCACGCCGAGAACCTCGTCGTGCAGAACATGCGCAACGGCGGCGAGACGGTCGTCGACTGGAACCTCGCTCTGGACCGGAACGGCGGGCCGCACCAGGGCGGCTGTGCCGATCGCTGCAACGGTGTCGTGGAGATCGCGGGCGGCAACGTCACACGCAACGCCGAGTACTACGTGCTCGGCCACGTCAGCAAGTTCGTCAGGCCCGGCGCCACCCGCATCGGGTCCACGAGCCAGGGCAACGGCGGGGTCGAGAACGTCGCCTTCCAGAACCCGGACGGCTCCCGCGCCGCGTACGTCGTCAACACGGCTTCGGGCGCGCAGCGGTTCTCGCTGACCGACAACGGGAAGTCCCTCGTCTACACGCTGCCCGCCGGCGCGGTCGCCACCTTCGTGTGGAGCGGCACCGACGGCGGCACGACCGTACCGCCCGCCGAGGGCTCCATCGATCCGGCCGCCTGGTACCGGGTCAGGAACATCGGCAGCGGTGGCTGCCTCGACGCCGCCGACTGGGGCACCGTGGACGGGACCGCGCTCCAGCAGTGGAGCTGTGGCACCGGAGCCAACCAGAGCTGGCGGTTCCAGCCCGTCGGGGACGGTGCCTACCAGGTCGTCAACCGGCACAACACCAAGGTGTGGGACGTCGACGGCGGCCCCGGCGCCACCGCGGCGGGCACCAGGGTTCACCTGTGGACGTACGTGGGCGGCGCCAACCAGCAGTGGAAGGCGGAGTCCGCCGGCACGGCCGGGCGGTACCGCTTCGTCGCGGTCAACAGCGGCAAGTGCCTGTCCGTGGACGGCGCCTCCACCGCCGACGGGGCCAGGCTGTCGCAGCGGAGTTGCGACGGTTCACCGGCGCAGACGTTCTCGCTGGACGGCTGAGGCGTTCGGTCCGGGCGGGCCACGGCCATCGGGCCACGCCCGGCGGCCGCCGGAACGGAAGGGCCCCCGCGAGCAGGACGACGGCGCATTCGAGGGGTCGTTGCAACACGTGGTCGGTTGTTCAGGCCGCGGGTAGTTTATGCAGGTGCTCGGCTGGGGTTTCCCAGCCGAGCGTTTTGCGTGGGCGGCTGTTGAGTTCGGCGGCGGCGGCGTCGAGGTGGTCGCGGCTGTGGGTGGCGAGGTTGGTGCCTTTGGGGAAGTACTGGCGGAGCAGGCCGTTGGTGTTCTCGTTCGAGCCGCGTTGCCAGGGGCTGGCGGGGTTGCAGAAGTAGACCGGGATGTTGGTGGCGATGCTGAAGGCGTGGTGGGCGGCCATCTCGGAGCCCTGGTCCCAGGTGAGGGACCGCAGCAGGTGGGGCGGCGGTGTTTTCACGGTGTCGGTCAGGGCGTCGCGCATACTTTCGGCGCTGTGGTCGCCGGGCAGGTGGACCGGCATCAGGTAGCGGGTGCTGCGTTCGACGAGGGTGCCGATCGCCGATCCGCTGTTCTTGCCGATGATGAGGTCCCCTTCCCGGTGGCCTGGGACGGCCCGGTCTTCGGCCTCTGCCGGGCGGTCGCTGATCATGACCATCGGGGTCGTGAAGCGGGGCTGGCGTTTGGCTGCCTGGCGGTGGGGGCGGCGGCGGGCGCGGCCGGTCCGCAGGGCCCGGGTGAGTTCGCGCCGTAGTTCGCCGCGTCCTTGGACGTAGAGGGCTTGGTAGACCGTCTCGTGGGTCACGTGCGTCTCCGGCCGGTCGGGGAACCGTCTGTGGAGAGCGTGGCAGATCTGCTCGGGGCTCCAGCGCAGGGTCAGGTGGTCCTGGATGAAGTCCCGCAGTTCGGGGTTCTGGCCGATCTTCCCCGCCTTGGGGCGGGGCCGGCGGGTATCGGCGCGGGCCTGGGCGGCGTGCGGCCGGTACTGACCGTTGCCGGGGTGCCGGTTGCGGCGTATCTCACGGCAGACTGTCCACGGGCTGCGGCCCAGCTCGGCGGCGATCGCGCGGACCGTGGCCTTCTCCCGCAGCCGGTCGGCTATGTGGATACGGTCGGCCTCACGCAGGTAGCGGGACGGGCCAGAAGACGGCGCATCCTGGTGGACCGGAGGCGCCGCCTTCTTCTTGCCGATGTGCGCGTGTGACCCGTCGCGCCACTTCCTGCCGGTCCGCAGGTTGATACCGACGATCCGGCAGGCTTCCCTGCTGCTGCAGCCCTGCTGCATGAGCTGGAAGCATGCCGCCCGCTCACGGGTCAGCTTCCGCGGCCCCTGCGGCCCCCGGTCCTTGCGTATCTCGAAGTCCATCGCATCCCCTGAGCTGGGGTGTTGCAACGACCACTAGAACTCAAGCGACTCGCGGGGGCCCTTCCCGGTATATACGACACAGGATGTCGGGTTTCCGGTCGAGCATGGCGGGACGGGTCGGCGTCCACGACGGAGCGCGGGCCACGCCATGCGGACAGACGGGCCACGCCATGCGGACAGACAGGGAACTCCATGGGCCGAGCGCCTGGAGTGCCTGGTTGGCCGCGCCGTCCGTGGTGAGGATGAAGTTCCACACGACGGCCACGGCGGATCCGGAGATCGCGTACGGCAGGACCACGAGCAGCCGCGCCACTCTGGACCACCCCGACCCGTTGGTCATGACGGCGATGCCCAGGACCAGCGGCAGGGCGACCGTGCCGACCACCCACATCAGGGTGTTCTCGATGGATTTCGCGAGGACCGGATCGCTGAGGAAAAGCCCGTAGTTGGTGAACCAGGTGAAGCCGGAGACCCGGCCGTCGCTGAAGAAGCTCCGGTACACCGTCACCGCGAACGGCGTGAGGAGCAGGGCCGCGACGAACAGGACGGCGGGCGCCAGGAAGCCGGCTCCGGCCAGCCTGTCCTTCAGCCTGCGCGGGGGTGTGCGCACCGGGGGTACGGGCGGCGGCACGGATGAGGGGGCCGCCGTGGGGCGCCTGTCGACTGCCGATGTCATGATTCGTCCTTGTTCCAGGCTGCCCACTCCTTGGAGGCACGGCTCGCCATACTGCGCAGCGTCGCCTCGGGTGACATGGCCTGCATCACGAAGGCTCCCAGGTCATCGGTGTTTCCCTGCATGAGGTTGGGCAGCCCGGACTGTCCGTAGCGGGGCAGTTCGGTCCAGTGCTCGCGCAGCGCCCTCTTCCTGAGTCGGGCGAGCACCGGATTGGAGGTGACCGCCTGCGGGTTGGCCGAGCCGTCCTGGAGGAAGTCGGTCCAGACCCGCTGGACCGAGGGGTGCAGCCAGTGGCCGGCGTTGGCCATCGCGGCGTCGTGCGACACGGCCTTCTCCGGCACGGCGAGGACGCCCGCCTCGGTGATCACGGACCGCTTCGTGGAGGCGTCGACCGGAGGCAGGACGAAGGCGTCGAAGCCCTCTCCCGGTTTCATCCCCGCCGCCGCGAGTCCCTGCGACTGCCAGGAACCGTGCAGGAACATGCCGACCTTGCCGGTCTTCGGAGCGGCGGGGCCGTTGTTCTGGTCGAAGTCGGCCGGGGTCATCCAGCCCTTCTTCATGAAGTCCTGCCAGATCTGCATGGCCTTGTGCGCCTGCGGATCGGTGTACCGGGCCCGGCCCGCGATCAGGTCGGCGTAGAAGGCCGGGTCGACCTTGCTGACGAGCTCCTCGAACCACTCGTACGCGGGCCAGTTGCCGCTCTGCGTGGCGACGAACGGGGTGACGCCGGACCTCTTGAGGACCTCCGCGTTGTGCAGCAGCTCGTCCCAGGTCTCCGGCGCCCGCAGCCTGTGCTTGTCGAACACTTGCCTGTTGTAGAACAGCACGTAGTAGGACTGGTAGAGGGGCACCCCGTACACGGAGCCCCGGTAGGACATCGCTTCGCGCAGGGATTTGGTCACCCAGCCCTTGCGCTCGTAGGCCTCCCACACCCGCGTCAGATCGCTGAGGCTGCCGGTGCGGGCGAGCTGCTTGAGGTTGTAGCCGGACTGCCACTTGATCAGGTCCGACGCCTTGGTCGTCTGCAGGGAGATCTGCGTGACCTGGGTGTAGGCGGTGGGGTTCGGGTTGGACAGCGGGCGCAGCGCGTAGCCGGTGAGCTTCTTCAGTTCGTGTCCGGCCGCGACGTAGCCCGCGTCCCAGGTGGCGTTGTCGTTGGCCAGTGACGTCGTTCCGGGTATGGAGGCGGTGCTGTCGCCCCGCGCGCAGCCGCCGGCCAGCACGGTCGCCGCGCCGGCCCCGAGGCCCGCCAGCACGGTGCGTCGGCGGAGCGGGGGAGACGACTGCTCTGTCGTCCCGCCGGTTGATCTCATGGGTTCACTTCCCTCTGGACCCCGCCGGGAATCCGTGGCTCTGGGGTGCGGTGTGGAGATCCACCGGATGCGCGTACGCCGTTCGTCTCCGCGCTCCGGATTGCCAGGATGTTAACGACACCATGAGTTCGAAACAAGGGTCTCTCTTGCGATTCGACAGATCTGCACCTCAGTGCGGGTGTTCATGGGATGCCATCTTGCAAATCTTGTCTACGTGTAGTGTTATCGATACCATTTACCCGCTTGCCGGTCCCGTCCTCAGGAGCATCTGTGCATCAGCCCCGTCCCTACGAACGCAACCCTCGGTACACCGCCACCGGCGGAACCGTCGTCACCGGCTGGGCGGCCGCCGCGGCGGGCGTGCCGACGGCCTCCACCGTCCTCGCCCTCGACGGGCCCGCCGCACTGGACTGGGAGGGGGCCGCCGGTTCCCTCGCCGCCGCCGTGCCCGGGGTGCAGAGGTCGCCCTGTGCGACGTGCGTGACCTCTGGTCCGCGGCGGCCGTCGAACGGCTCTGCGTCTCGGGCCCGGACGCGGACCCGTTCTTCCTGCCCCTCGCCGAGTTCTCGATGGGCGACCTCTTCGAGACGCCTCCGCTCCAGCAGCGCCCGCGGGCCGGCGTCCTGCTGATCTTCGGCCCGGGGGGCGGCACTGGCAGAGCCCGATCTGCTGTGGTGGGCCGACCTGCCCAGGCGGTACGCCGAGGAAGCGGTGACCCGGGGAGAACTGCCGCTCGCTGCCAACCTCGGCCGGCCCGGAACCCCCGGTGAGCTGCGCAGCCTCTTCTACACCGACTGGCCGGTCGCGGACCGGCACCGCGACGCCGTCGCCCACCGGGTGGACCGATGGGTCGACCTGCAGGGCGAGCAGGGCCCCGCCTCACTGGACGGCGACGCCGTGCGGGCCACCCTCGCCACACTGGCGACCGGGCCCGTCCGCACCCGCCCCTTCTTCAACTCCACCCCGTGGGGCGGGCAGTGGGCCGTACGGGAGCTGGGCTTCGAGCCACGGGGCGGCAACACGGCCCTCGGCTACGAGCTCATCGCCCCGGAGGCCGGGATCCTGGTCGGCCAGGACGAGGCGGCCCAAGTCGAGCTCCCCTTCCAGCTGCTCTGCGAACTCCACCCCGAGGAGTTCCTCGGCCCGGACGTCCACCGCCGCTTCGGCACGTCCTTTCCCATCCGGTTCGACTACCTCGACACGGTCGGCGGCGGCAACCTGTCCCTGCACCTGCATCCTCGGGAGCAGTACATGCGGGAGACGTTCGGCTGGCCGTACACCCAGCACGAGACGTACTACGTGACCGCGAGCGAGCCCGGCGCACAGGTCTATCTCGGCCTGCGGGACAGTACTGACGTGGACGTCATGCGCAAGGAGGTCGAGGCGGCCGCCGCGGACGGGCTTCCGCTGCGCGTCGAGGAACACGTCATGAAGCACCCGGCGGACGCGGGCCAGCTGTTCATGATCCCGGCCGGCACCCCGCACTCCTCAGGCGAGGGCAACCTCGTCCTGGAGATCAGCGCCACGCCCTACCTCTACTCGCTGCGCTTCTACGACTGGCTGCGCAAGGGGATCTCCGGTGCGCCGCGGCCGCTCTCGTACGCGCACGCCTTCGCCAACCTCGACACCTCCCGGCGCGGCGACGACGTCCTGAAGGACCTCGTCCAGCGGCCGCGGACCCTGCGCGAGGGCCGGGGCTGGCGCGAGGAGGTCGTCGGCGCGCTGCCCGGCATGTTCTACGCCGTGCACCGCTTCGTGATCGAGGGACCGGAGGCCGCGGAGGACGACACCGCGGGCCGCTTCCACATCCTCAACGTCTCGGCCGGTGACGGCATCGTCGTGGAGACCGCCGGCGGTCTCCGTCACGACCTCGTCTTCGCCGAGACCCTCACCGTGCCCGCGTCCGTCGGCCCCTACCGGCTGCACCCGGTCGGCAGCGGCCCGGTGCATGTGGTGAAGTCCCTGGTGACGCGGGTATGAGCCACGTTCCTGTGCTGGAGATCGGCGGCACACATGTGACGGCCGCCGTCATCGACACCGAGGCTCAGCCGCCCACCCCTTTCCCGGCCGTACGGCAACCGGTCCCCGCCGACGCGGCGGCCCCTGAACTCCTCGACGCGATCGCCGCGGTCGCCCGCCGCGTGGATGTCCCGGAAGCCGCTCACTGGGGTGTGGCGATACCCGGTCCCTTCGACTACGTCACCGGGGTCGGGCGCTTCCGGGGAATCGGCAAGTTCGAGTCGCTGCACGGTGTGGACGTGGGCGCGGAGCTGCTCGGCCGGCTCCCGGGGGCCCCGAGCGGCATCAGTTTCGTCAACGACGCCGATGCCTTCGCCATGGGCGAGTACCGGGCGGGCGCGGCAGCCGGCCGGCGCCGGGCCCTGTGCGTCACGCTCGGCACCGGCGTCGACTCCTCCTTCTTGGACGCCGGGCACCCGGTCGTGGAAGGCCCCGATGTGCCGCCCGGCGGCAGGGTGCACCGGCTCACCGTCGACGGGCTCCCGCTGGAGAAGGTGGTGTCACGACGGGCGATCCGCTTGTTCTATGCCCGGACCGCCGACTTGCCGGGCACCGGGCGGCTCCCGGATGTGCACGACATCGCCGGCTCGGCCCGCGCCGGGGACGTCCACGCCCTGCGTACGGTCCGGCACTGCTTCGGCGCACTGGGACGGGCGCTCGCTCTCTGGTGCGAGCGGTTCCGGCCCGACCTCATGGTCGTCGGCGGCTCGATGACCGGCTCCTGGGACCTCGTGGGGCCGGCCGTCAGGGAGGGCTTCGAGTCGTGGGCACCGGGGACCGCGCCCCCGACTGTCACGGCTGTGCGTCCTGCCGACGCACCGCTCATCGGCGCCGCCCACTGGGCTCTGCACAGGTCCGCCACTCCCCCGGTACCGACCTAGAATGACGGCGTTCGCGACCCACCGGCCACCCGACGACCCCGCAGGAGAACCGCCCATGGCACAGCACCGGTCGGGCGACGGCGCCGCCCCGACGATGCGCGACGTGGCCGCCAGTGCCGGTGTCAGCGCCATGACCGTCTCCCGGGTACTCAAGAACGACGCCCGGGTCAGCGAGACGGCGCGCGAGCGTGTGCTCGCCGCCGTCGAGACACTCGGTTATCGGCGCAACGAGACGGCGCGCAGTCTGCGGCTGGGCGGCAGCGGGATGATCGGACTGGTCGTCACCAACCTCGCCAACCCGTTCTACTCGCGCCTGGCGCTCGGTGTGCAGGAGGTGGCGTCCGAGCACGGTCTGCGGGTGCTGCTCGGCAACACCGCGGAGCAGGTCGACAAGGAGCGCGGACTCGTGGAGGACCTGGCGTCCCGTCAGGTCGACGGCATGATCGTCGTCCCGGCGGGCAGCAGTCACCGTCATCTCGCGCCCGCGGCGCTGCGCGGCATGCCGATCGTGCTGGCGTCCCGGCCGCCCGCCGGAATGGACGCCGACTGTGTACTGGTCGACGACTTCGGCGGCGCCGAGCAGGCCACCGGACAGCTGATCGCGGACGGCCACCGCCGGATCGGTTTCCTGGGCAACCCGCCCGCGCTCTACACCGGAGCGGAGCGGTTCCGCGGCTACTGGGCCGCGCACGAGAGCGCCGGACTCGAACCGGCGGAGAGCCGGGTGCGGCGCGGGCTCACCGATGTCGCCACCGCACGGGCCGCCGCCCTGGCGCTGCTCGACGCACCCGACGCGCCGACCGCGCTGTTCTGCACCAACAACCGTCTGACGCAGGGCGCCATCCGCGCCGTGCGGGAGCTCGGCAGGCCGGTCACTCTCGCCGGCTTCGACGACTTCGACCTCGCGGACGTCCTCGGCCTGCCGCTGACGATCGTCTCGTACGACGCCGACGAGATCGGCCGGCGGGCGGGCCAGATGCTCATCGACCGGATCAACGGTACGCCCACCGGGCCGATCCCCGCCCGCAGAACCGTCGTCCCCACCCACGTCATCCGCTACGGGACGCACTGACCCGGCCCAGCCACCCCACTGCCGCCCCTTCCACGGCACCGGCATGCCCTTTCGCCTCCCCGCAATCCCTCATGGAGCACCCATGCACCACGACCGAACCGTCACAGAACGCCGGCTCGCCCGCGTACTGGACCAGCGCCTGCGGCCCGCGGTGTACCGCGAGAGCCTGCCTCTGGACGTCGCGATGTGGAACGTCAGCGGTGAGCCCGTTCCCGTGTCCGAGGGGATCGCCGCCCCTTACGAGCCGGTTCGCAGCGGTGCGATGTTGGGGGCCCGCCTGGTCCACCAGCTGGTTCCGGATCAGCGGCACCGTCCCCGCCGCCTGAGCCGGAGAGCGGGTCGAGGCGGTGGTGGACCTCGGCTTCGGCACCACCCAGCCGGGTTTCTCCGCCGAGGGCCTCGTCCACCGTGCCGACGGAACGCCGGTCAAGGCGCTCAATCCCCGCAACGCCTGGCTCCCTGTCACCGGACGGGCCGAGGGAGGAGAGGAGTTCACCTACTACGTCGAGGCCGCCGCCAATCCGGTCATCTTCGACTCGGATACCGACGGCGACCCCTTCGTCCCGACCCCGGCCGGTGCCGTCGCCCCGTGGCTGCGCGGGGGGACGGCGGCGGGTGAGCCGCTCTACCGGCTGAACCGGATGGACCTCGCCGCCTTCGACACCGTCGTGTGGGAACTCGTCCAGGGCCTGGACGTCCTCTCCGGCCTGATGCACCAGCTGCCCGAGGACTCCACCCGGTGCTGGCAGCTGGTGCACGCCGTGGACCGTGCCCTGGACGCCGTCGACCTCCAGGACGTCGGCGGCACGGCGGCGCGCGCACGCGAGGCCCTCGCCCCCGCTCTCGCCTCCCCCGCACACGCGGGCGCCCACCGGGTCTCCGCCGTGGGCCACGCGCTCATCGACACCGCCTGGCTCTGGCCCGTACGCGAGACGGTCCGCAAGGCGGCCAGGACCGTCTCCAACGTCACCGCCCTGATGGACGACCACCCGGACTTCCGCTTCGTCATGTCCCAGGCGCAGCAGCTCGCCTGGCTCAAGGAGCAGCGGCCCGAGGTGTTCGCCCAGGTGGTCGAGAAGGTGCGCACCGGGCAGTTCCTGCCCACCGGAAGTCTCTGGGTGAGCCCGACACCAATCTCTCCGGCGGGGAGTCCCTGGTGCGGCAGTTCGTGCACGGGAAGCGGTTCTACCTGGACGAGTTCGGGGTCGAGACGAAGGACATGTGGCTGCCCGACACGTTCGGCTACAACGCGGCCCTGCCCCAGCTCATGAAGCTGGCCGGCATCGAGTGGTTCCTCACCCAGAAGATCTCCTGGAACACCACCAACGCCTTCCCGCACCATACCTTCTGGTGGGAGGGCATCGACGGCACCCGCGTCTTCAGTCACTTCCCTCCCGTCGACTCGTACAACGGCGATCTCTCCGGCGCCGCCATCGGGCACACCGAGCGCAACTTCCGGGACAAGGGCGCTGCCAACCGTTCTCTCGTCCCCTTCGGCTACGGCGACGGCGGCGGTGGCCCCACCCGGGAGATGCTGGCACGGGCGCGCAGGCTGGCGGATCTCGAAGGCTCGGCCCGGCTGGAGATGGAGGGCCCGGCGGAGTTCTTCGCCAAGGCACGGGAGGAGTACGCGGACGCCCCCGTCTGGGTCGGCGAGCTCTATCTGGAGCTGCACCGGGGGACGCTCACCAGCCAGCTCGCCACCAAACAGGGCAACCGGCGTAGCGAACACCTGCTGAGGGAGGCCGAGTTGTGGGCCGCCACCGCTGCCGTGCGCACGGGCCGGCCGTATCCGTACGAGCTGCTGGACCGGGTGTGGAAGACCGTGCTGCTGCATCAGTTCCACGACATCCTGCCCGGCACGTCGATCGCCTGGGTGCACCGCGAGGCCGAGGAGACGTACGCGGAGGTGGCCCGTGAGCTCGGCGAGGTCATCGATACCGCCCAGCGCGGCCTGGCGGCGAGCGGGAGCGGGGAGGCGGAGGGTGAGACCGTGTTCAACGCGGCGCCGCACGCCCGGGACGGCGTTGCCGCACTCGGCGCCGCACCGCGCGCAGCGGCCGCCGGCCCGGTTCCCGCCCGGTCCACGCGGGACGGCGGGTACGTCCTGGACAACGGCCTCGTACGCGTCACCGTGGACGCCCGGGGGCTGGTGGTCACCTCCGCCCTCGACCTGACGGCCGGGCGCGAGGCGCTGGCGCCGGGCACGGTCGGCAACCTCCTCCAGCTGCACCAGGACTTTCCCAACCAGTGGGACGCCTGGGACGTCGACGCGTTCTACCGCAACACCGTGCGCGACCTCACCGAGGCGGACGAGGTCAGTGCGGTACCCGACGGTGTCCGGGTCGTGCGCAGTTTCAACGGCTCCCGCGTCACCCAGGTGCTGCGCCTGGCCGAGGGCAGCCGCCGGCTCGACATCGAGACCGATGCCGACTGGCGGGAGTGCGAGAAGATCCTCAAGGCCGCCTTCCCGCTCGACGTGCGGGCGGCGGAGTCCAGCGCCGAGATCCCGTTCGGTCATGTCCGGCGCCCCACGCACACCAACACGTCGTGGGACAACGCCCGCTTCGAGATCTGTGCCCACCGCTACCTGCACGTCGCGGAGCCCGGCTGGGGCGCGGCCCTAGTCAATGACTCCAGCTACGGCCACGAGGTGACGCGGGACATACGCCCCGATGGTGGGACCACCACGACGGCGCGGATATCGCTCCTGCGCGCCCCGCTCTTCCCGGACCCCGACTGCGACCGGGGGGAACACCGTCTGCGCTACGCGCTGGTGCTCGGCGCGGACATCCACGACGCGATCCGCGAGGGGTATCACTTCAACCTGCCCGAGCGTGCCGTCCCCGGGGGCGCAGCCGTCGAACCGCTGGTGCGGATCGACGAGGACGGCGTCGTCGTCGAGGCGGTCAAACTGGCGGACGACCGCTCGGGCGATGTGATCGTCCGCCTCTACGAGTCCACGGGCGGACGCGTGCGGACCACCCTCAGGGTTGGTTTCCCCGTGGCCTCCGGGGGACGACGGATCTGCTGGAACGGGATCTGGAGGGCGAGCCCGCGCTGTCCCTCAAGGGGAGGGAAGTGGCGCTGTCTCTGCGCCCGTTCCAGATCCTGACCCTTCGCCTGGTGCCGGGCGGCCACGAGGTCTCGGCTGCCGCCCCGGGGTGAACCTACGACCTTCGTTCCTTGCCCGGGGCGTTCGGGAAGGTCGCCTCGTCGCGGTCCGTGCCGTCGGTGATCCACCATCTGTCCCCGCCGGAAAGGGCCAGTTCCGAGCGGCCGTCGCCGTCCCAGTCGTGGGCGGTGACGAGTGTGCCGTCGGCGGGGCCGTAGTCACCCCGCGCGGAGCGCTTGGTGGCGCGCCAGGGCTTCGACCCGAGCCCGTGCTCCGAGCCGCCCCGCAGCACCTCGATCCGCGCGTCCCCCGTCTCCTTCTTCCTGGTGAGCTGTACGGCCAGGTCGTCGCAGCCGTCGCCGTTGAAGTCTCCGGTGGCGAGCCTGGTACCGAAGCCCTCCTCGTAGTCGCCGCCGTCCATGGTGACCCACTCCCCCGGTTCCTTCCCGTAGCGGACGCTGACCTGGCCGCGTCGGTGGGGTGTGTCGACCTCGTCATAGCTGTCGACGAAGCTACGGCCGATGGCGACGTCCTGCCGCCCGTCGCCGTCGAAGTCGCCGAAGACGACGTTCTCGCCCTCGGGCAGCCGCTCGGGCTCCTTGCTCAGGCCGCCGGCGGTGCGGGCGCCGCCGGTGAACAGCAGGGGCGGGTCCCACGGGGAGCCGTACAGCGCGAGATCGGTGGCGTGGTCGTCGTTCGCGTCCCCGGCGACCAGCACGGGTGACGCGCCCTCGTCGACCGGGCTGGGGATCTCCACGGTCCGGGCGGGGGCACCGGAGCGTTTGAACGGTCCCTTGAGGACGACCAGTTCCTGATCCTCGTTGGAGAACCTGAAGACCACGAGGTCGGTGTGGCCGTCCCCGTCGAAGTCGCCGGCGATCGGCGCGGTGCTGTATCCGCTGCCCGGCAGGGGGACGCGCCCCCTCGGTCCGCCGGCCCTCGGGCCCTTGGAGCTTCCCCACAGGATCTGGGCGGCGCCGCTGACGACGAGGTCGGCGTGGCCGTCCCCGTCCAGGTCGGCGACCGTGGGCTGCCACGGTTCGTCGCCCACCTGGATGTCGTCCGGCACACCGAGGTCTTCGCGGGTGAGGACGGCCGTACGGTCGTGGTCCGGGCCGTGCCCGGAACCGGGCACGACGACCACGTCGAAGTTCTCCGTGTCGGCGTTCTCGTACACCAGATCGGCGTAACCGTCTCCGTCGAGGTCGGGGTTCGCGGGCGTTTCCTCGCGCACCGTACCGGCCGAACCGGCGGGTCTGCAGGGGCTGCCGGCCACCGGGCGCGGGCCGTCGGACGGGAGGAGGACGAGATACGCCAGTACCGCCACCACGACGAGGGAGGCGGGCACGGCATGCCATAGGCGCAGGTGGCGGAGGATCGGACCGCCTGCTGTCGAAAAGTGCATCAGCCCACTTCACGGGCATGGGCGCGGACCGCACAAGGAATCGGATCACTTTGTTACGGGGGTGATGCACGCCTGTCCCGCTCCCCCGCCCCCGTTCCGGCCGCTGGTGGAAAGGCCTGTCGGTCCGCCCGGCACCGGTGTGCGTGGCGGGTGGTTCCGCGCGGCCGTTCCGCCGGGCGGGGCTCTGCTCCGCGTCAGGCGGCGGGTGGGATTCGATGCGCCGTGACGTAGCGGGCGGGGTCGTTGCGGTAGGTGGTCCGCCAGTGGCGTGCGGTCCGCTCGGCAAACGTCTCGTTCGTGTCCAGGATCTCGTCGAGCGGGTCGAGGAAGGCGAGCACCTCGGCTTGTTCGAGTCCTGCCTGGATGCGGGCCCGCAGTCCGGTGCGCGCCAGGGTGAGCAGGTGGCCCGCCAGTTCACGGACGGTGTCTCCGCCCAGCCGGGTGGCCAGTCCGTCTGTGGGCAAGGCCCGATGCGCGGCGTTGCCCTCCTCGGGCGTGTACTGCCGGAGAAGCTCCCAGGCGGCCGCACGCGAAGGCGCGTGATAGGTCAGCCCGGTCCACAAGGCCGGGAGTGCGGGGATGTGCGGGTACGGCGGGCCGTCCGGCGCGCGGGTCTCCAGGGTCCGGCGGACACGGACGGTGGTGTAGACCTGGTCGAGGTGGGAGAGCCAGTCGTCCCAGTCCGGAGCGGTGCCGTCGTCGAAGCCCTCGCGGAGGTGGTGCGCGAAGGTCTGGGGGCCGGCGAGGCGGTAGCCGCTGGGGCCGTGGCGGTAGATCATGGGCAGGCCGAGTGCCCAGTCGGTGAGGGCCTCCGCCGTGAGCGGGGTCCGGAGTGCGGTGCCCGGGGGGCCTACGCGCCTGGGGTCCATGCGGAGCCAGTCGCGGCAGCGGTGGGAGAGGACCCCGTCCAGTTGTCCCGCGTACAGCGGGGAGTTGACGAGCAGCGCGGCGACGACGGGCGAGGCGGCGACCTGGACGCGGAGCTTCGAGGCGAGGTCGTCCGCCGAGAGGTAGTCCAGGGTGGTCTGGGTCGAGGTCGACAGCTTCATGATGTGCGGTGCCCCCTCGCCCTGCGGGCCGAGTCCGGCGAAGTACGTTCGCATGACTCCGCCGCGCTCGGTGGGTACCCAGGTGGAGGTTTCGACCCGGTCGAAGGGGAGGTTCCCGCCGGGGACGATGGCCAGTCCGTGCTGCTGGGCGAGGGCGGCCAAGTCTTCCATGGTGCGGCGCATGGCGGTCACGAGCGTGACGAGGTTGTCTGTGGGAGGGGATGAGTATTCGAGCTGGCCGCCATGTTCGAGCGTCAGTTTCGTCCCGTCCGGGAAGTGAGCTCCTGTCAGGACGTCGCCGGCTTTCTGTGGTGAACCGCCCCACCTCTCTGCTGCCTGCCGCAGAAGGGCCGCCATGCCGTGCGGCCCGTCGTACGGAGCGGCGAGGCCGGTCGTCTCGTCCAGCACACCTGCCTCGACTTCGAGACCGATGCGTTCGCGCGTGCCTGGAGGGGCGAGGAAGGCCTTGTGGAGGTCCGGCATGCGCAGAGGCGGGCGGCTGCGGCTGCTCTGCGGGTCTTGCGTGTTCATGACGTCACTCCTTCTCTGATGAGGTCTTCCTCTTCGCGGCGCGCGTTCTGCCCTGCCTCCGTGGTGGACAGGCGATCGAGCAGGCGGCCGACGGTGTGCAGCGCGGACTGGGCGGCGCCCTGCATCCACGCGTGGGCGGCCGAGAGGTGCTCGCCCGCGAAGAAGAGCCGGGGGTTGCTCTCCGGGTGCGGTGTCGCGAGGCCGCCGAGGTATCTCGTGTGGTCCCCCGGAGCCAGGTAGGCGAAGGACCCGCCGCTCATTCCGGGCTGGTTGTCCCAGTCCCAGTGCAGGATGTCGTCGATGTCGTCGCAGATGCCCGGATGCAGCTGTTCCAGGCTGCGCATCACGACCCGGTCGCGGTCCGCCGGCGTCAACGTGGTGAAGCGACGTGCGTGCGGGCCCCAGAGGTAGGCGCCCGTGAGTACGGCTGGCTCGTGCGAGAGCTCGGCGCTCCGGGCGGTCAGCCGCTGGGACGACGCCGCAGCGGCGAGGGGGGCGGGACGGGCGTTGTCCGACGGGTACCAGCACTGCTGAATGGGGAGGTCGGTGAAACTCCCGCCGCCGTAGATGCCGTCGTCGATCTCCCAGCTTCGCCGACGGAGGTGGACCAGGGTTTTGGTGCTGCTCGCGTAGGTGAGACCGCGGACCGCTCGCGCTTGCCGGTGGGGAAGCTCCGGGGTGATGGCGATCTGGTCGAGCGTGGTCAGCGGGACGCAGGCCATCACGGCGTCGTACGACTCGTCCACAGGCCGTCCCACACACTGACCGCTGATCCGCGCCGTGTCGGAGAACAGCCGCACCGCGTCGACGCGCGTGGAGAGTCGGAGCGTTCCTGGCCTCAGGCGGCGCACGAACTCGCGGATCAGCGTATCCATCCCGCCATTGATTTCGAGGGGCGCGGCGTGGAAGAGACCGAAGTAGTCGACGAGCACTTCAAGGAGAGAGGCGTGCTCGTAGTGGACCAGTCCGCTGGTGTGTCCGAGCAGGTCCCAGACGTCCTGGGAGAATTCCCGGCGTGCGAACTGCCACAAGGAGGTCGACATCAGCTCGTCCAGGGCGGTGTCCCGCCAGTCGCCTTCCAGGACGCCCATCTGCTGTGCCGGAGAGAGCGCGTCCCACGCTGTACGCAGCACACTGTCCAGCCACGCTCTCGGTCCGTTCCGGCCGGGGGCGTCGATACCGTAGGCCGAATACAGTTGCTGCTCTTGACTCAATCGCACTCGCCGGCCACGCAGGTGGTAATACCCGTCCGGATTCAGATTGACGAAGGGGCGGGTCCGCAGCCCGAACTCCTGCACGTAGTGCAGCACGCATTCATGGTTCCCGGGGATGCACATCGCGCCCACATCGGCGTATGTGCCGTCCCAGAACCGGTGCGTGCGGACCCGTCCTCCGGGGCGTTCGGCTCGTTCATAGATCACGGCGTCCACTCCACGCCGCTGGAGTTCATAGGCCGAAACCAGCCCCGCCAGCCCGCCGCCGATGATTCCGACAACCGCTGGGGAAGACCGCTCAGCCACACGTAATTCGTCCGGAAAAGCAAAACATCGGTCGAACAACCCCTCACGCTCCTCTTTTTGTTGACCTTCCCAAAACCGATGGTCCGCGCCGCGCAACAGTGTTCGCCGAGACCGCGAGCACAGAATATGAATGGTCATCAGCAACACGGCCGAAACGCTCGACCGCTGATGACTTCGCCCGGGGACGAACAAGCGCGGCTGCTTTCGCCGTGGCAGGAGGAGCAGATGGGCAGAGGGGCAGACGAGGGGCGCCCCCAGGTCAGGTCCGGCGAGAACCTAAGGGCGAATCCGTTCGCGATTCCGTTCGAGGCCGTGGCACCATGTACCGCATGACGACGAACCGAAAGGTCCATGCCGCGTAGGCGGCCAGGACGGTGCCGTGCCACCGTCGGCGACCACCGGTCAACGGACGCACGGCCCGTCATCGACGGCCTGTCCTCGCGTGCCCAGTCCGAGATCATCGAGTGCGAGCGCACCCGGAACTACCTTCGGCCGGGCGACGTCAGCAGGGCTGTGGCCCTGTGGAAGGACTACGTCCACCAGCCCGAGCGTGCTCTGTGGCGCGACTACGAGTGGGGCAACGTGCACTGGTACTGCTGCGGGGATCCCCTTGACGCCCGAGCTCTCCTCGACACGGTGATGCGGGCTCTGTCGCCACGTAGCGCCCGCGAACTCCGGTAGATCGTCAATCGGTCGGACGCCTTCTGGGGTCTGCCTGCCTAGGTGACCGAAGCGGGGTCAGCGCGACGGCCTGTCGTCGACCGCGACGAGGTTTCCACCGCGGAGCATGTAGAGCAGGCCCTCGTGGACGTTGACATGCGGGCCGCTGTACCAGGCCCCGTTGACGTCAGCGACGACCGTGGTGACGGCGAACGTCTTCGGATGGAAGCGGAAGAGTGTGGTGTCCGAGACGCCGTAGACCGCGCCCCGGTTGGTGACCATGGCGGCGAAGCCCTTGCCGACACCGCTGACGTCTGCGGTGTGCACCACCTTCCCGGCCCGCACGTCGATGACGAACAGCCCTCCCTTCGTGGTGAGCCCGTAGAGGTTCCGGGCCTGCAACGCCGGAACCGCCACGCGGGCCGGCTGCTCCGTGTCGACGCGCCACCGCTCCTTGCCGGTGGCCGGATCGATGGCGACGACGGTGGCGCGGGGTCCCTCCTCGGCGGCGTTGTCTCCGCCCAGGTATGCGACACCGTCCCGGTTGGCCAGCGCCCGCACGAGTTGGACGTCGTCGATCGGATTGGCGGAGGACGCCGGCTTCCCGGTCCTGGGAGAGTACGTCCACAGGGCGCCGCCGCCCTCGGTGTCGGACTGCACCCCGACGAGGAGCATCTCGCTGTCCGGGTCCCACGAGAGGTCCAGCGGACGGTTCTGCTCCGTGGGGAACTTCGCCGCCTGCTGCGGCTGCCGGCGCCGGGAGGAGTCGAACCGCCAGATGCCCTGCGAGTTGTACTGGCCGGTGTACAGGACGCCTTCGATCACCTCGGCGTCCTTGGCCTCGCCCGGTGCCCGCAGGTTGACGACCTCGCCGGTCCTGAGGTCGCGCCGCGAGATGGCGCCGTTGCCGCCGAGGTCCACATACCCGTGGCCGGCGGCGATCCCCATGCCCGCCTGTGGTCCGGCCTCGGCTCCCGCCTCGTGCAGGTCTGTGACCACCGAGATCTTCGCCGGCACATCGATCTCGGCCACGAAACCGTAGCCAGAGACGACAGCAAGCGTGCCGTCGGCATGGTCCAGACCCCAGATCTCACCGAGATCCGGTCCGGTGAACTCGACATGGGAGATCGTCCCGTCGGCCTTCGAGTAGGCCTCCACTCCCGACTCGGAGGCGAAGCAGATCCGCTCGGCGTCGGAGGTGAACGTCTTGATGACAGCGCCCTCGGTCTTCACCACGCTGTAGGAGGAGAAGTCGTCCAGGTCGATCACGGCGAGTTTCGCGGGATCGGCCGCACCCGACGTGCCGACGATCAGCTTCCCGTCCCGGACGGCGAGTTCCCGCAGGCTGGGGCCCTTCTCCATCTCCTTGGGCACGATCGAGGTGAACGCGCGGCTCTGGCGGTCGAACGCGAACAGGGGCGCCTCAGGGCTTGCCGGGAATCAACACGCCGGTTTGATCTTGTTTTCGGCGGTGTCGAGGAAGCTGATGACGTCTTCTGGTTTGTGGAAACGGGCGGTTGAGGCGGTGAGGTGAACGCCATGGGCTACCAGGAGCGGGCGAACGTCTTTCGCTGCGCGGCTGATGGTCATCGCGGTGGTGTTGAAGAGCTGGCCGAGCAGGTGCATGGGCGCGAGTTTTCACAGATGGAGCAAGGTGGCCAGAACCCTGTCGGCTGAGGTGAGCTTGGCTTTGGCACCAGCGCCAGGGGCAACCAGGCGCTCGTGGCCTCGGCGCGCACGGAGTACTTGCTCACGCTGAACCTCCATCTCTGGAGTCAACGCGTCAATGAATTCGCTGAGTTGCCGACGGGGCATTCCGGTCAGTTCCGGGTTCTGGAGTGCATACCGTGTGAGGTGCGTGGACCGGTCCGCCAGGGCCTCGTCCGGCGTGCTGCCGGTGGTCGCCGCGTCCATCGGCTGCGGGTGGAGGGTGTAGTTCCAGTCGCCGTGGAAGCGGTGGCGGGTGATGGGCAGGACGGCGATCTCGTCGTCCCTGACGCGGATGCCGGTGGGGTACTCACCGCTGTCGAGTTCGGCCTGGATGGTGAGACCGGTGCGGCTGGTGGTCGCGGCGATGGTCTGGAGCATGACTTCGTGGCTGGTCAGGGGCCTGCCTCGCCAGTTCATGGTGATGTGGGAGAACAGCCGGTGCTCGATCTTGTTCCACTTCGAGGTGCCGGGCGGCAGGTGACACACCGTGATCTCAAGGCCGGTCTCGGCGGCGAGATCGGCGAGCTGGGTCTTCCAGCCCCGGGTGCGGTAGCCGTTGGAGCCGCCACCGTCAGCGGTGATCAGCAGCCGGCGGGCGCCGGGGTAGTCGTGCCGGCCGACCGCCTGCCACCAGCGGCGGATCGAGGCGACGGCGAACGCCGCCGTGTCGTGATCGGTGCCGATGCTGACCCAGCCGGTGTTCGCCGTCATGTCGTAGATTCCGTATGGAATTGCCTTCTCGGCCTGGCCGGGGAAGTCGTGCGTCTTGACCCTCACGGGCTGTCCTGCGGGCTGCCATTCGTGCCCGGCGTTCTTGTAGTCGCCGATCAGTTCCTTCTTCTTGCTGTCCACGCTGATCACCGGGTCACCGGCGTCTCTGTGGTCTCGTGCCTGCTCGTTGAGGTAGCGGAACTGGGCGTCCCTGTCGGGGTGCTGGGCGCCTTCGATGGTCTTGGCGTTGGCCTGCAGGCTGAAGCCTTCCTCCCGCAGCAGGCCGGCGACGGTGTCGGCGGAGACCCGGTGCCCCTGGCGGGTGAGCTCCGCTGCCAGCTTCCGGGTCGACTTCGTCGTCCAGCGCGCTTGCGAGATACAGCGAGGAGACCAGGACCGCGGTGGCTCCCACCGCCACGTTCAGATCTGCGGCGATCGGCACCAGCGCCGTCGCGATGATGGAGCTGTTGATCGGGTTGAGGCTGGAACCGACGTAGAGCAGTGCGGTGAACCTCCAGCCGAAGGGCTTGCGGACGGGGCGCCTATCGCGGTCCCGGTCTCGGTCTCGGTCTCGGTCCCGGTCTCGGTCTCGGTCCCGGTCTCGGTCTCGGTCTCGGTCTCGGTCTCGGCGGTTCTCATGGAGTGCCCTTGTCGGGGTCGGCGTCGGCCAGCCGCTCCAGCAGCTCGATCACCTTGTCCATGTCGGCGCGTTCGTCTGCGGCGACGACATGTTCGATGGCGCGTGCCAGGAACGCGGCGCGCCCTGCCAGCAGCTTGCCGATCAGCTCGGCCGCCGACGGATCGGCGCTCATCAGCTTCTTGCGGCCGTCCTTCGGGTCGGGCTCACCGTGGACCAGGCCCGCCGCCTTCAGGACGGCGAGGCTCTGGGCGATGGCCTGGGCGCTGACGTGTTCGGCCGCGGCCAGCCGGGCCGCTGTGACGGGCCCCTCACGCACGACGCTCGCCAGCACGCCGAGCTGGGTCACGCTCAGGCCCGTCGCGTGCTGCCCCGACTCCGTGCGCAGCCGGGCCCGCAGCCGCGTGATCGCGTCGTTGAGGCGCTGCGCCGTCGCGGCGGACTCCTGCGGCGTGGGGTTCTCGGTCATGACCCCAGCGTAAATCAACACAAGTAACTTTACCAAGTTACTTGTGTTGATTTACGGGGCGGAGTAGCCAGGAACGAAGAGCACGTCGCACCTGCGGACGCGGCCGTCGTGTGATGCTGGCGTCATGACTGAACACCGCGCGGTTGCCGTCGTCCGCTGGCCGGGCCAGACCCCTGCGAGCGTGGACGCGGTGGCCGCGTTGCTGGCGGCCTACCATCTGCGGACGGAGGCGGAGAAGGGCGGACCGGTTGCCGATGTGGCCCGGCTGCCGGAGCGGTACCGGGCAGAGATCACAGACCCCGCGACCGCGTTCGCCGGCGATGTCGTGCTGGTGGCTCTCCTGGGGGACGCCGCTGTGGGCTGTGTGGTGGTGACCTCTCCGGCGAACGGGCAGCCGGAGATCAAGCGGCTCTGGACCGACCCCGAGTCCCGCGGCCGGGGCGTTGCGTCCGCCTTGCTCGACGCCGCGCTGGGCCATGCCGCGGAGAACGGCGCGGACACCGTCCGGCTCTCGGTATGGGAATGGACCGGGGCCATCGCCCTGTACGAACGGCTCGGCTTCACCGTCACCGATCCGTGGGACGAGCGGGATCAACTGGTGTGCATGCAGCGCGCTGCACACGTGGCCCCGGATCCGCGCTGATCCGCACCGTCACACGGTCACGAAGCCTCTTCCTGCGCGGACTCCTCGAAGTGGACGACGCCGTCCTCGTCGAGGCGAGGGTGGATGACCTCGGGGTCCTGGGTGTTGCCGTCGGATGGGCGTGGGCCTTCCGGTCCGTCGGGGCCCCAGCGCAGCAGGCGACGGGTGCGGACGATCCGGAGCGCGGTGCCCAGGACTTCGACCTGGTTGAGCCGGCCCGCGCGGAGCCGGTCCGCGGCCTGGGCGAATGCCGCCAGCTCCCCGGCCGCGTCGGCGTCCTCGGGTTCGGCGGTGTGCGCGTCGACGTCCCGGCCGCCATCGTGGGGGATCAGGCCCCGCAGCCGCGGCCTGAACCACATCAGGGAGAAGTACAGCGTGACGCGCGCGTCGTGGGCACTGACGTGCAGGGCGCTGCCCGGCCTCCAGGACCTGGTGCCGGACCGCTCGACGACCTGGAAGGCGGCCGGCATGAGCAGGACGTCGGGGTGGCTCTCCACAGCCCGCACCGAGTCGCCCAGCACGGAGTCGGGGAACCTGGTACCGGTGTAGACCAGCGAGCGCAGGGACAGCCGCTCGGACGCCTGGACGGGGGAAAGGGGTACGTCAGGATCCAGTACCAGGTCCGCGTCGACCCTCAGGCTATTGGTGCCGGAGCCCCAGTCGGGGACGAGGGGTTCGGGGTCGGTCGGCCTCGGCGTCTCGATGTCACCGTTCGCGTCCATGCCCGCGTACTCCTCGGCCCGCACCACGCGGTAGCGGGTGTCGAGCACGGTGAGCTCGTCGACGCGTTCGCTCTCCAGCCGGGCGACCGCCGCCAGCAGCGCCCGCCGCTCGGCCCTGTCCTTGGCTTCGTCCTTCGCCCGGAACCAGAGCAAGGAGTTCAGTGAGTCCCGGGCCTGCTGCGGACAGCCGTGGGTGACCTCTACGGCCACCCGCCACCGCCGCCCGTCGCCCTTACTCTGCTCGGCCACCCCGAACAGCGGCCCTCTGACGGCCAAGGTGCTGTGCAGCGCCGCGTCGAGAGCGTCGGCCTCCATCGCGGCCTCCACCGGCTCCACCGGAACCCTCACCACCACTGGCCAGTCGGCCGGCCCCGCGCCCATTTCGTTCATGCCCCTCATCCTGACGGCAAGGGAGCGCCCGCGTCCTGGATTCACCAGCTCGGTCGAGCAGGTGGATGCTTGTCGCATTTCCGGTCCGCAGCCGGCCGCGGGCCGGGGCGCGGACGGGCACGCGGCCGACGGTCGGCGGCGGGCCGGCTCAGGTGGCGGGGTGGGCGGCCAGGAATTCGGGCAGCGTCTCCGAGGTGAGCGGGTAGTAGTCGGACAGCCGCGCGCCCTCGTCGAGTCGGCGGCGCGCGAACTCCTCCCGGTCCTGATGCCGGATCGAATCCTCGGCCAGCGGCACCGCGCTGTGCTGCGGGACCACGACGGCCCCGTCCTCGTCAGCCACGATCAGGTCACCGGGGGCCACCAGAACGCCGCCGACCCCCACCGGGACGTTGAACGCGGACGGGAAGAGTTCGGTCTGCGAGGCGTAGTGCGGGGTGACGCCCGTGCACCAGATGGGGACGCCGAGCGCGCGCACCCGGGCCGCGTCCCGGATCCGCCCGTCCACGACGATCCCCGCGCCGCCCTTCAGCTTGAAGTAGCGCACCAGCATGTCGCCCAGGCAGCCGGTGTAGTGGCTGCCCTGGGCCGAGACCACGAGCACGTCGCCGGGGCGGATGGATTCGAGCACCTTCCACAGCGCGGTCTCCCGCTCGGCGTCCTCCTGCTCGGCACCGTTGAAGACGTCCTCGCGCCTCGGCAGGAACTGGAGGGTGACGGCACCTCCGGTGATCTGCACGTCGGGCTCCCGGTGCAGCGGCACAGGGCCGTCGATGAACGTCCGTGTGATTCCCATCTGGTGGAGCTTCGCGCAGGCCGTGGCCGCGCTGACCTCGCCGAGCGCCTCCACCATGCGTGCGGTGGGCCGCACGTACTCCGAGGTGTGGACCGGTGCCCGCATCGACGCGTACGTCCGGATCTCCTCTGTCGACGGTGCTCCGTGATCCCGGGTCGGGTTCATGCTTTTGCCTCCGTACACAGCGCCAGTGACATCATCGCCTATCGATGGTAGATAACAGTTAATCGATTACTACTGTCAATGTGTCAGGAGTTTTTTTCGTGACCACCACGTCACCCGGCTGGTTCGAGGCCGAACGCTTCGGGCTCTTTGTCCACTTCGGCCTCTACAGCCTGGCAGCTCGTCATGAATGGGTGCGCAGCCGGGAGCTGATGGACCAGGAGAGTTACGACCGCTACCTGAGCCGCTTCGACCCGGATCTCTTCGACGCGCGGGCGCTGGCACGGGCCGCCAAGGAGGCGGGGATGCGGTACGCGGTGCTCACCGCCAAGCACCATGACGGATTCTGCCTGTTCGAGTCGGAGTTGACCGACTACACCTCGGTCCGGGTGAACGGGCGGGACCTGGTCCGGGAGTTCGTGACGGCGATGCGGGAGGAGGGGCTGCGTGTGGGTCTGTACTACTCACTGCTCGACTGGCACCACCCCGGCTTCACGGTCGACGAGCACCATCCGCTGCGCGGCACGGAGCCGGCGGACGAACCGCGCGACATGGACGCCTACCGTGCCTATCTCCAGGGGCAGGTCAGGGAGTTGCTGACCGGGTACGGGGAGATCGACCTCCTCTTCTTCGACTTCACCTATCCGTCGAAGACCTCCGAGGACTGGGGTGCGCAGGAGCTGATGGCCTCGGTCCGCGCCCTGCAGCCGGGCATTCTGGTCAATGACCGGCTCGGGATACCCGGTGACTACGTGACCCCTGAGCAGTACCAGCCCGAGCGGCCGCTGGAGCGCGACGGTGCGCCGGTGCGGTGGGAGGCCTGCCACACGCTCAACGGTTCCTGGGGGTACGACCGCGACAACCACGACTACAAGGATCCCGCGCTGCTGGTGCGGATGCTGGTGCAGTCGGTGGCCTGCGGCGGGAACCTCCTGCTGAACGTCGGGCCGACCGGGCGGGGCGCCCTTGATCCGCGCGCCCGTGAGACCCTGGCGGCGATCGGTTCCTGGACAGTGCCGCACTCGCGCTCCGTGCACGGGGCGGGGCCGAGCGGTCTGACCCCGCCCGCGAACGCCATGTACACGCGGCGCGGCCGCCATCTGTATCTCCATCTGCTCGCCTGGCCACTGAAGCATGTGCACCTGCCGGGACTGGCGGGGCGGGTCCGGTACGCGCAGTTCCTGCACGACGGCTCGGAGATCAGCTTCCACGAGGTGGACGGCGCCGGGCACGAGCACACCAATATGACGCCCCCGGGCGAGCCGGCGGGGACGCTGACCCTGACCCTGCCGACGGCCCGCCCGGACGTCCTCCTTCCGGTGATCGAACTGGAACTGGACGAGGACCCCGACGCCGCCGGGAACGGGGAGGTCTAGGCGCATGGCGACGGGGATTCTGGGGGCGTCGTTCCGCTCTGCGCTCGGCCCTGAGCTGGCAGGGCTGCTGGGCGATCCGGCGGGCCGGGTCGGAGTACCGGACGTGACGTGCCGGGAGGTGTGGGACGGGGTGCCGCGCCCCGCACGCGATCGGGTGATCGCCGGTGCGCGGGCCGAACTGGCGCGCCCCGAGCCCCGGCTGACCGCGGCGGCCTGGGCCCGCGCGGCACGCGACGGGGACCGGGGCGCGTACGAGGACCGGGCCTGGGAGCTGCAGGAGCGGGTCTCCCGGCTGGTCCTCGCGGCGGTGCTGACCGGCGAGGTGGCCGACGCGACCGACGCCGGAGAGGTGTGCCCGTTCCTGGACGCCGCGGTGGACGGTCTCGTGCGGTTCGCGGAGGCGAGCACCTGGTGCTGGGCCTCGCACGACCGGTTCACGGCGGCGCGCGGCGAGGTGGTGCCCGATCCGGACGAGCCGTATCTGGACCTGGGGGCGGCCGAGGTGGCGGCGCTGTTCGCTTGGGCGGACCACGTGCTGGGGCCTCATCTGGAGCGCCGGACCCCCGGGCTCCGGCGGCGGCTGCGCCGGGAGGTGGACCTCCGGGTCCTGGCCCCGTTCGAGCGGGTGCGGGACTGGCGGTGGATCGGTGCCGACGGCAACGCCAACAACTGGAATCCGTGGATCCACAGCGCGGTGCTGGCGTGCGCGCTGCTGCTGTGCGAGGACGAGGCGCGGCGGGCCGGTCTGGTGCGGCTCGTGGTGGAGGGGCTCGACCATTACCTCGCGGTCCTTCCGGACGACGGGGGCGTGGACGAGGGGATCGCGTACTGGTGGGCGGGGGCGTGCCGGGTGCTGGAGGTACTCGATCTGCTCGCCGGAGTGGGCGGCCCCGCGCTCGACGCACGCGAGCTCCCGCTGCCGGCCCAGCTGTTGCGGTACCCGCAGCGGATGCATCTGGGCGAGAGCTGGTACGTGAACGTGGGCGACGCCCCGCCCCGGCTGTCCGGTGACCGGCCCTGGCATGTGCCGTACCGGTGGGGTGTGCGTCTGGGCCGGCCGGAGACGTCGGCACACGCGGTGGCGGGCGCCCGGCTGGAGGGCGATCCCGCGCCGCCCCGGGCGGGCCTCGGCCGTGCGCTGGCGGCGCTCGCCGATCCGCGGTGGTGCGGGGCGGTCGCCGCGGGGTCCGCTCCGGACGACGGCTCCCCGTGGCTGGCCCGCGAGGTGTGGCTGCCTCGCCTTGAGGTGCTGGTGGCGCGTCAGGAGGCCGCGTCCACGCGGGGGCTCACGCTCGCGGTGAAGGCGGGCCACAACGGCGAGCACCACAACCACCTCGATGTCGGTTCGTACTGGGTGGCTGTGGACGGACGGCCACTGGTCGTCGACGCGGGCCGGCCCAGGTACACCACGCAGACGTTCGGGCCCGACCGGTATACGGCGTGGCCCTTCCAGAGCGCGTGGCACAACGTTCCCGAACCGGGGCACCCGCAGTCCCCCGGGAGGGAGTTCACCGCCCGCGGGGTGTTGGTGAGCCTCGACGGCGCACGGAGCGTCCTGAGCGCGGAGTTGAGCGGCGCCTACCCGGCCGGTCCGCTGACCAGCTGGAACCGGACGGTGCGCCTGGTACGTCCGACCGGGTCGGCCGCCTCTTACGTGGACGTCGAGGACACCTGGCGGGGGCGGCTCCCGTATGTGCGGATCCGGCACCTGCTGTCCGGTCACGTCGAGTTGGGGGACGGCTGGGCGCGGGTGACGGCAGAGGGTTCGGGAGTCGTCATGCACTGGGACGCCGCCCTCGCCGTCGCCTCGACAGAGCGCGTGGCACTCGACGATCCCCTGCTCAGCGCGAGTTGGGGCGCTTTCCTGACGCGTCTCACCCTGACCGTGCGGACTCCGGGCAGTGCCGGGAGGGTTGGGGTGCGGTGGGAGCAGGCCACTTGAACAACAGGTTACGGCAGCACTCTTGAACATTGTGGGATGCCAGCCATAGCATCAGCAATCGATAGACGATTAGCGAAGAGCGAAGGCGTCCCGACCCCTTGTCTCCACGGTCCGTGGCCGCCGATCGCCCGCCGACGCCGACCCGGCCTTCCCGCCCGGCGCGACGCGGCACCCCACTCCACCGCGCACCATCTTCGACCCGCACTTCCCGATCGACAGTAGCTATCGATTATTCACGACTACGCAACGGAGCGTGTCCGATGAAAGCAGTCTGGCGCCGTGTTTGCGCCTTCGCCGCCGCCCCCTTGGTGATGGCCTCGGCCGTCGCCTGCGGCGGCGGTTCGTCCGACGAGGGCGCGGGTGGCACCACCACTCTCCGCGTCATCGTGAACATCACGCCCAACCTGACGGAGAAGTACTGGAACGACCTCTTCGCCCGGTACGAACGCACCCATCCCAAGGTGAAGGTCGATCTGGAGCTGACCGGCACGATCTCCGCGAACGCGAAGCTGACCCAGGACCTGGCGGCCGGCGACCCGCCGGACGTCGCCCAGCAGATCACCCCCACCGCCGAGACCGAGTCCCTCTTCGCCGACCTCTCGGACCAGCCGTGGACGGCCAAGACGCCACTGGCCGACGAGTACGCCCTCGGCGGCAAGCGGTATGTGGTGGGTGTCGGTGAGCAGATCCAGTCGCTGGTCTTCTACAACAAGCAGGCCTTCACCAAGGCCGGGGTCGACGCGGGCTCGATACGCACTCTGGACCAGTTCACCGCCGCGATGGGGAAGTTGAAGAGGGCCGGGTACGAACCGCTGCAGACGGCCGGGCAGTGGGTGACCGGCAGCCAGTTCTCCATGATGGCCGACGCGGGCGTGCTCACGGCGGAGCCGAAGTGGACGGCCCAGCGCATCGCGGGCAAGAACTCCTTCGCGGACAGCGGGTACGTCGACTACTTCGCGCAGTACAAGAAGTGGATCGACGCCGGTTATCTGAAGAAGAGCGCGCTCGGTCTCACCTACGCCGACGGGCAGACGGCCTTCCTCAAGGGGAAGTCCGCCATGTACATCATGGGGTCGTACTTCGTGCCCGCCGCGGACGCCGCGAAGAAGAGCGACGAGATCGGCGTGTTCAGCATGCCGACCGACGGCGCCTACCCGTCCGGCCAGTTCGGCAACATCTCCAACCCGTACGTCGTGATCGACAAGTCCCGGCACAAGGCCGAGGCGACGGACCTGGTCAAGTGGGCCGTCACCGACCCGGAGGCGATCAAGAGCCAGCTCGCCGCCGACGGCAACCTGCGCGCCGGTTTCAGCTACAAGATGTCGAGCCTCGGCACCTCCGTGCAGAAGGTCCTGGACAAGACCCCCTCGGTGATCGTGAAGTCCGGTGCGAACCAGCCCATCGCCGGGTTCAGTGACGAACTGAACAAGCAGGTCCAGTCCCTGTACACGGGCACCTCCCCGGAGGACGCCGCCGGCGGATTGGACAAGTGGTGGAACTCGCAGCGCTGAAGCGGCCGGGGCCGCTCGACGACACCGCCCCGGTCACCCCCGCTCCCCCCTCACCGACCGGCCGGCGCAGCGCCCAGGTGCGCGCGGCGGCGGTCTCGATCGGACTGATGGGGCCGGCCGTCCTGCTGTACACCGTGCTGACGGTCGTCCCGGTCGGTGTCGCGATCTATCTCAGCCTCACCGACTGGGACGGCTTCTCCTCGGTCTCGTTCATCGGGCTGGACAACTACCGGCACCTGTTCGACGACCCCAGCTCCTCGCAGGCCTGGTATGTGACCGCGGTCATCGCCGTGTCCGGCACCGTGTTCATGGTCGGCCTCGGTCTGGTCTACGCCCTGATCCTCAAGGGCCGTTCGCGTGCCAACTCCTTCTTCCGGGCCGTGGGTTACTTCCCGCACGTGATCAGCGCCCTGGTCCTCGGATATCTGTGGGCGGCCATCCTCGGCACCAACGGGGCCATCAACAACACGCTCGCCAAGTTCGACATCGAGCCGATCGGCTTCCTGTTCGACGAGAAGATGGCGCTGATCTCGCTGATCGCCGTCATCGTGTGGGCCGGGTTCGGATTCAACGTGGTGCTGTTCGTGGCGGCGCTGCAGACGGTGCCCGCCGAGCTCCTGGAGGCCGCGGCGATCGACGGGGCGACGAAGCGGCAGACGAACCTGCGGATCGTCGTCCCGATGATCGCTCCGGTGGTGACCGTGGCGACCATCCTGAATCTGGTGGGCCTCATCCGCGCCTACGACATCATCGTCAGCCTCACCGGCGGCGGCCCGGCCGGGTCCACGCAGACGTTCACCTACCTCATTCTGGCCCGCTCCTTCGAGGGCACAAAGGTCGGCTACGCGACGTCCCAGGCGGTCTTCCTCATGATCGTGTCCGCCGTGCTCGCCCTCGTCGTGACGGCGCTGCGCAACCGCCAAGATCAAGCTGCGACAGGTTAGGAGCCAGTGGTGGTCGTAATGGAGGCAAAGGCCCGAGAGGCAAAAGCCCACAAGACCAAGACGAAGCCGCCGCCGTCGGCCCCCGACGGGCTGCCCGGCCGCACCGATCAGGGCGAAGGCCGCTCGCCCCTGCGCTGGATCATGCTCGGCGGGCTGCTCGTCGTCATGATGGTGCCGGTGTACCTGCTCCTCGTGAACGCGTTCAAGTCGCAGCAGGACATCCTGGACAGCCCCTTCGGCATCCCACTGAGCGGGCTGACGCTCAAGCACCTGTCGGCCGCGGTGACCAGTCCGCAGTTCAACGTCATCGGGGGCTACGGCTTCACGCTCTTCCTCGTCGTGATGGTGGACGTGCTGTGCATCCTGCTGGCGGGCCCGGCGGCGTACGCGATCGCCCGCAGCCTCAAGAAGCGCACCCAGCTGGTGATGCTGTACTTCCTGGCGGGGACGTTCATCCCGGGCGCCGCCGTGATCATTCCCGTGATCTACGTGCTCCGGGAGATCGGCCTGGCGAACTCGGTGACCGGTCTGGTGGCACACGACGTCGCCTCGACGCTGCCCGTGAGCATCTTCCTGTTCGTCGGTTTCATCCGCACCATCCCGGTGGACATCGACCACGCGGCGACGATCGACGGCGCGGGCAGGTACCGGACGTTCTGGACCATCATCTTCCCGCTCATGCGGCCCGCGGTCGTCACCGTCCTGATCCTCAACTCCATCGGGATCTGGAACGACTTCGTGAGCCCGCAGATCCTGCTGAGCCCGTCGTCCGGGCACTACACGGTGACCACGGCGATCTACGCGGGCATCAGCCAGTACTCGACGGACCTCACGAAGGTCTTCCCCAACCTGCTGCTCGCCATCGCCCCGGTGGTCATCTTCTTCATCTACATGCAGCGCCACATCATCAGCGGCCTCACCGTGGGCGCCGTGAAGGGCTGACCCGGCCCGGCGCATCCCCCTGAAGGACAGCTGAAGGACAGCTCAAGGACCCCAGAAGGACCGAGAAGAGGACCTGGAATGCCGATCCCCCCAGCAACTCCGGTACCACCCCTCCCACCGACACCGGGGAGGGCACGCGGCCCGCACCCCCGTACCCGGCCGTGGCAGGCCGCCACCCTGTTCGCGGCCCTGTGCATGGTCATGGCCGGCGCCCATCCGGCCTCGGCCCAGGACGGGCAGACGTACTACGTGGCGACGAACGGCCAGGACACGGCGGCCGGCACCTCGGCCGCGCCGTTCCGCCACATCCAGCGCTGCGCCGAGCTCATGCAGCCGGGCGACACGTGCCTGATCAACTCGGGTACGTACGAGGAGACGGTCGTACCCGCCAGCTCCGGCACGGCGCAGGCACCCATCACCTACCGGGCCGCACCCGGCGCGCAGGTGACAGTGAGCGGCGCCTCGCGGGTGACCGGCTGGCAGCCCGTCACCGCCGCCGACGTCGCCGCGATCGGCCAGGGCGACCCGTACGCGCCGGACTCCGACTTCGCCGACGCCGTCACGGCCGGACACGTCTACTCCACGGATGTGGACCTGGGCAGCGACGTCAGCACCGTGCAGGTCTTCACCGACAAGGCGATGGACGTCGAGGCCCAGTGGCCGTACCCGGGAGTCGACCCGCTGGACCCCGTGCTCCAGTACGCGGGTGCCGGAAGCGCCGACGCCACGATCGCCGACCCGGCCCAGACCCGCCCGGCGGGCTACTGGGACGGTGCGCGGGCCCTCACCGGCTACTGGTACGTCTCCGCCACCGCCAAGGTGACCGGCTCGACGGCCGGCTCGGTGACCCTCGACGCGGCGCCGCCGTGCGTGCACAAGGTGGTGCCGCAGGAGACGCGCTACGCGCTCGCCGGGAAGATCGGCGAACTCGCCCACCCCGGAACCTGGTTCTACGACCCCGCCGCCCATCGCCTGTACGTGTACAGCACCGACGACCCCGGCAGCCACACGATCGAGGCCAAGCGCCGCACCCTGGGCTTCGACCTGACGAACACCAGCCACACCACGGTGGCCGGCGTCGGCCTGTTCGCCACGACGGTCAAGACGGGCGCCACCACCACCGGCGTCACGCTCGACGGCATCAAGGGCACCTACCTGTCGCACTACACGGACATCACCGAGGGCGCGACGGACTGCGGCAGTACGGTCACGCGCGGCGTCGGCGACAGCGGCATCATCATGGACGGCACCGGCAACAAGGTCGTCAACAGTGATCTGTCGCTGAGCGCGGGCAACGGCATCGCACTGCGCGGACAGAACAACACGGCGAGCGACAACGTCATCCACGACGTCGACTACATGGGCACCTACGCGGCCGGCATCGCCGTGCAGGGCAACAGCCAGACGGTGACCCACAACACCATTTCCCGGGTCGGACGCAGCGGGATCAACCTGCAGTGGAACAGCGTGGCGGGTCTCGACCCGGGCAAGGACGTCATCGCGTACAACGACATCTCGGCCTACGCACGGCTGAGCCTGGACGTCGCCGCGGTCTACACCTGTTGCAGCGCCGACATGATGGGCACCTCCATCGACCACAACGTGCTGCACGACCCGGCGCCGAAGACGACCTCCTCCACGTTCGGCATCTCCGGTGTCTACGCGGACAACGGCCAGAGCGACCTGGTGATCGCGAACAACGTGGGCTGGGGCAACCGCGAGGGCACGGTGATGCTCAACGGGCTCGGGACGGGCTCGCACGACAACGGCGTCTACAACAACACGGGCGGTATGACGCTGTTCTACGTGAAGGGGCCCGACCAGTCGACGGGCACGAAGATCTACAACAACATCGGGAAGATCGCCGGTATGGACGGCGCCACCGACGGCGGTCTCGTCATGTCGAACAACCTGCCCGCGGAGACCGACCCGCTCTTCACCGACGCGGCCGCCCACGACTACCGGTTGGCCGCGGGCTCCCCGGCCAGGAACGCGGCGATCGCACTGCCCGGCATCAATGACGGCTCCACCGACCCGGCGCCCAGCCTGGGCGCCTACCAGTACGGCGCCCCGAAGTGGACGGCGGGCGCGCGGCGCTGACGTTCCCGCACAAGGGGGAAGGCCCGGACCGAGAGGGGTCCGGGCCTTCTGCCTTGTCTGTGGTACATCAGTCGCGGGCGGTGGCGGCCTTCCCACGCGGCTTCTTCGTGGCGCGGCCGTCCGGAACAGGACCCCGGCCCGCCGCGTGGTCGGCGAACGCGACGGCCGCCCCCTCGCCGTCCCCGTCGCGCAGCAGGCTGACCAGGCGGCCGTGCTCGTCGGCCATCGCGGACCAGTCGCCGGCGAACAGCGGGTCGGAAATGGCCCGCAGGGTGCGCAGGCTGGGCTCGATGACCTCCCACATCCGCTGTAGGAACGGATTTCCGGCGGCCTGGCTGACCAGTGTGTGGAACTCGATGTCGGCGTCCCTGAAGACACCCACGTCTTTGACCGTCACGGCTTTGCGCATCCGCTCGACCAGTGCGTCGAGTTCGGACAGCTGATCCTTCGTGATGTGCTGCGCGGCGAGCTGCGCCGCGAGCCGTTCGAGCGGCTCGCGCACCTGGCGCGCGTATTCCGCGTCCTGTTCCGAGATTTCGACGACGAAATGCCCGCGCCGCGGCACATGCATCAGCAGGCCCTCCCGGGCCAGCTGTTTCACCGCCTCCCGGACCGGCGCCTGGCTGACCCCGAGCCGTCGCGCGATCTCGGACTCGACCACGCGGTCGCCCGGGGCGAGGTCACCGTCGACGACGGCCTGCCGCAGCAACTCGTACACCTGGTCGGAGATCAGGGCCTTTCGGAACCGGTCCTTGTTGGTGGCCAGTGTGGAGTCGAATCCCGCCGACGCGTTCGATGCCATGAATTCCCATTCCTGCGTTGGGGGAGGCCAGTTGGGACACTATACGCGCTCATCGCCTATCGATGGAATGCGCGTGCTTTTCCCCACTGCTTCCCCAGCCATTCCAGTTTGACGACTTCGTGGTCGGGGCCGCCGCCCTCATGATCATTGAACGGGTACGCCCGTATCTCCTTGTCGGCCTGATCCATATTCCGCAGCGCGCCGTAATGGTTGAACGCGGCGTACACGGTGGAGGGAGGACAGATGTGGTCCATGAGCCCCACCGAGAACAGCGTAGGGGCGTTCGCCCGGCGCGCGAGGCTGACCGCATCGAAATAGGCCAGCGTGCGGCTGACGGTCGCGGCGTGCTCCCTGTGCGACTTCACGAACTGGGCGACCTCTGCGTACGGCGGCTTGTCCGTGAGCGTCGTGGCGCGCGGGAAGTGGCACAGGAACGGCACGTCGGGCATGACGGCGACCAGGTCGGGGACGAGTCCCCCGGCGGCGAGCGCGATGCCGCCGCCCTGACTGGTGCCGGTGACGACGACGCGGCCGGGGTCGACCTCCGGGTGGCTGCGGACGGCCGCCACCGCGCGTACGGCGTCGGTGTACAGACGCCGGTAGAAGTAGCGGCGCGGGTCGAGGACACCGCGGGTGAGGAAGCCCGGTGCGGCGATGTCGCCGGACGCGGGGTCCGTGTCGGGGGTCTCGGCGCCCTGGCCGCGGGTGTCCATGACGAAGTGCGCGTAACCGGCGTCCGCCCACAGCCGCCTCTCGTGCGGGGCGCCGCGGCCGCTGTTGTAGCCGAGGTACTCGACGACAGCGGGCAGCGGTCCCGTACGGGTCACCGGCAGGTGCAGCCAGCCGCGTACGGGGCTGCCGCCGTATCCGGCGAAGGTGACGTCGAACGTGTCGATGGTGGCCAGGCCGTTGTGCGCGGGGGTCCAGGTGGCGGCCGGACCGTCCGGGTCCTGCTGGGCGAGTGTCTCCTGCCAGAACGCGTCGAAGTCCGCGGGTTCGAACAGCTCGGGACGGTACTTCTCCAGCTCGTCGAGGGGCAGGTCGAAGAGAGCCATGTCGAATCTCCGCGTCGGGTCGGGCCGGCGGGGCCGGCTGCGGGCCACTGTCATCGCCTATCGATCATCGAGAGAATCGAATCAGGGTGTCGCGAAGGCTGTCAACCGCGCAGCCGGTACACCCGCTCCGCGGTGGTCCGCGAAAGCTGCCGGTGCTGCTCGGGGGTGAGGTGGGCGAGTCCGGCGCGCGAGGCGGCGAGCGAGTCCGCGCGGGTGCCGCGCGTCAGGCAGACGGGCCAGTCGGAGCCCAGCAGGCAGCGTTCCGGACCGAGCAGATCCACCACATGCCCTACCAGGTCCGCGAGTTGGCTGCCGGGCACGCCGTGCTGCTGGGTGAGGAGGCCGGAAATCTTGACGTGGACGTTACGCACCCGGGCGGCCCGTTCGAGGTCCGCGTACCACTCCCCCGGATCACCGGTGACCAGATGCGGCGGGTTGCCCAAGTGGTCCACGACCAAAGCCAGTTCGGGATGCTGTTCGGCCACCTCCGCGGCGGACCGCAAAGCGCCCCGGTACAGGTTGAGTTCGAGGGCGAGGCCGGTCTCGGCCAGCACCGGGACCAGGGCGCGGGCCGGCTCGGGGGTGCCCGCCCAGTCCGGTCCGCCGAGCCGCATCCCGTTGGGGCGGGTGTCGCCCGACTCGTCCAGGACCGCACGGAACGCGCCGGACCCGGCCTCGCCGTGGACATGGAGGTTGCCCACGTACCCGGCGATCAGATCCGGTCGCCTCCGGCGCAGTTCCCGCAGGGCGTACGTCTCTCCGGCATCGCCTCGGGAGGCCTCCACGAGGATCGCGCCGGCCAGGCCGAGCCCCGCCCCGGAGGGGGCCAACTCGGCTTCCGCGTAGGGCCGGTGCAGTGGTGTTCCGGGACGGATCCACGGGAACCCCTGGGCCGGGTCCCACACGTGGACATGGCAGTCGATCACGATCGTCCTCCTCACATCGGCCGGGTCCGGTGTATTGACACCCCGGCCGTATGCCGGTGAGTCTAGCCATCGGCTATCGATGGGCGATTATCTGAGCCCGATGGTCCTGATGTCGGTTCGAGGGCGGGAGTCGTGGATGCGCGGGGTCGACAGGTCGAACGGGGCGCCGCCGGCGCACGGGCCGGTGCTGTACGCGGTCCGGCCGGTGACCGAGGTGCCTCGGTGGGCGCTGCTCGAAAGGGAGTTGTTCGCCGCGCTGGACAAGGCGTGGCGGCTGTTCTCCGACCGCTACACCGAGGGCGACGGCCGGCTGGTCTTCCGTGACCGGCTCGGCGTCGGGCTCGACGGCCGGGACGGGGTGGACGACTTCTACGAGCCGTTCTTCAACTGGCCGACGCTGTACCTCCTCGGCGGCAGCGCCGACCTGCTGCCCGCGGCCCGCCGGCACTGGCGCGGGGTGACCGCACAGCTCACCGAGATGAACATGCTGGTCGACGGGTACGAGCGCGGCTACGACTGGTTCCACCAGGGCGAGGGCCTGCTGCTCTTCTACGGCCTGTGCCTGGCCGACCCGGCCGACCCCGAGCTGCGCCGGCTGGCGACGCGGTTCGCGGACCTCTACCTGCCGGACGGGCCGAACTACGACCCCGACCACCGCATCGTGCGCGCCCCGCACAACGGTGCGGACGGGCCGCGCTGGGGATTCGCGGACGAGGACGCCTTCTTCCCGTGGAGCCTGGCGCTGCGCCCGTACGGTCTGCCGCTGGACGGCATCGACGGCGTCACGCACTTCGACGAGCTGGCCGCCGACCCGGAGCGGGCGCGCGCCTACGGCCGGGCGATGTGGGACCGGATGGGGCGCGGCGACACCCTGGTGAACCTGGCGGCCACCGGGCTGGCGGCCAACGCCTGCCTGCTGACCGGTGAGGCCCGGTACGCCGACTGGGTCGCCGCCTACACCGGCGCCTGGCAGGAACGGCTGGCCGGGCGTGACGTGCTGCCGGACAACGTGGGGCTCGACGGAACCGTCGGCGGGCACCTGGGCGGCCGCTGGTACGGCGGCCACTACGGCTGGTCCTGGCCGCACGGACTGTCCTCCGTGGCCTCCGGCGCCCTCGTCGGCGCGACCAACGCGGCGTTCCTGACCGGCGAGCGCGGCTATCTCGATCTGGCCCGCAACCCGCTGGACGCGGTGCTGGCCCAGTCCGGGCAGCGCCGCCCGGACGAACGGGGAACGCTGGGCGAGCGCTGGGATCCGCACCTGCGGTCCATGACCGCGGAGCGGACCCTGATGGTGCCGCAGCGGTACAACGACTCCGGCTGGTTCGACCACACCGTGATGCCCACCCAGCTCCCCATGGCGCTCTGGCACTTCAGCCGCGAGGAGTCCGACCGGGAGCGTCTGGAACTGCTCCGGGCCGGCTCCGGCTGGGACTGGTCGGCCGTGCACACGCAGCGCATCAAGGACGAGGCGGGACACGAGGAGCCCTGGTACGAGTTCCTGCACGGGCGCAATCCGGACTTCCCCGAGCGGATGCTGAGCTCCGCCCTGGCGTCCAGCGCGGAGCGGGTGGCGGCGATCGAGAGCGATCCGCTGGACCCGGCCACCGGCCCGGACGCGCTGGGCATCCACCACTGGCAGCACCTCAACCCGGTGGTCACGGAGGCGCTGCTCCAGCTGACGACCGGCTCGCCGCAGATCCTCTACAACGGCGGCCTCACCCATCTGCACCTGCGCTACCACGACGCGACCGAGCGCCGCCCCGGGCTGCCGTCGGACACGGCGGCGCTGGTGACGGACATCCGGCCCGGCAACACCGTGGTGGAGCTGGTGAACACGGGACCGTCGGCGCGGTCGCTGCTCGTGCAGGCGGGCGCCTTCGCCGAGCACCTGATCGGGACGGCGCGCGTGGACGAGGGGCCCCCGGTGCCGGTCGACGGACCGTACTGCCGTGTCGAACTGCCCGCCGCGACCCGTGTCCGGCTGACCCTGACGATGTCCGTGCGCGGCGCCCGTGCGGCCTGCGCGTCACCTTGGGAGACGGCGTGAGCGACGCGTTCCTCACCGGAGACCGGGCCGCGACCCGGCTGCCCTTCGAGCTGCCCCGCCTCGGCATCGGCACCGCACCGCTCGGCGGCCTGTTCACGGAGGTGAGCGAGGAAGCGGCGGCGCGGACGCTGCGTGCGGCGGGCGACGCCGGGATCAGCTACTTCGACACCGCGCCCCGCTACGGCCACGGCCTCGCGGAGGAACGGCTCGGCCGGCTCCTGGGGCCCGCCGGGGTGAGCGAGCCGGTGCTCTCGACGAAGACCGGATGGCTGCTGCGGCCCCGGCCCGACGGCTCTCCGGGCGAGGTCGTCCCCGACTGGTCGGAGCGCGGCATCCGCGCCTCCCTGGAGTCGAGCCTGAACCGCCTCGGCCGCTCCCACATCGACATCCTCTATCTGCACGACCCGGACGGCTTCCCCGACGAGGTGCGCCGCACCGCGTATCCGGCGGTACGGCAGTTGCGCGAGGAGGGGCTGGTGCGGGCCATCGGCTTCGGCATGAACCACAGCGCACCGATGGCCGCCCACGTCGCGGAGTTCGACGTCGACGTCGTGCTGATCGCGGGCCGGTTCACCCTGCTGGACCACGAGGCGCTGGGCACCCTGCTGCCGCTGTGCGCCCAGACCGGCACCGCGGTGGTCGTGGGCGGCGTGTTCAACACGGGGCTGCTCGCCGACCCCTCCCCCGCCGCCATGTTCAACTACCGGCCGGTCCCGGAGGAGACGCTCGCCAGAGCCCGGCGCTGCCACGAGCTGTGCGCCGCCCACGGCGTGCCGCTGACGGCGGCCGCCGTACAGTTCCCCGCCCTCCACCCGGCCGTCACCTCGGTCGTCCTCGGCTGCCGGTCCGCCGACGAGGTCACGGCGAACGTGGCCGCCGCGCGCTTCCCCGTACCCGGTGAGCTGTGGCGGTCCCTGGCCGACGAGGGCTTCGTACCGCGGGAGCTCGTCCCGTAACGGGCCGGCGGCGCGGACCGCTGACCTCACCCTCCCCTTCGTATCCCGTCGCGTTCCACAGAGGAGTCCCCTACCGTGCGCGAAGAAGAGACCCGGCACGACATCGTCGTCGTCGGTGGCGGGCTGGCGGGCGTCTGCGCGGCCGTCGCCGCGGCCCGGCTCGGGCGCCGCGTCGCCCTGATCCACAACCGTCCCGTTCTGGGCGGCAACTCCAGCAGCGAAGTGCGGGTCTGGGTGTGCGGGGCGACCGCCCACGGGGTGCACCGGTGGGCGCGCGAGAGCGGCATCATGGGCGAGCTGTACACCGAGAACCAGTACCGCAACCCCGAGGGCAACCCGTACTACTGGGACCAGGTCGTCCTGGACGCGGTGCTCGCCGAGCCCCTGCTCGACCTGTACCTGAACACCGATGTCCGCGAGGCCGAGGCGGAAGGCCCGGCCGACGCGCGCACCGTGCGCGGCTGCACGGGCTGGATGATGGGCTCCGAGCGCCGCATCACCTTCCGCACGGAGCAGTTCCTCGACTGCACGGGCGACGGGCTGCTGGGCCACCTGGCCGGGGCCCGCTACCGCATCGGCCGTGAGGCACGCGCCGAGCACGGGGAGCCGTGGGCGCCGGAGGAGGCCGACGACGCACTGCTCGGCTCCACGATCCTCTTCCACACCAAGGACACCGGCCGCCCGGTCAAGTTCGTGGCACCCTCCTACGCCCGCGCCCTCGCCGCCACTCCGGTCCTACGCAACCGGGTGCTGCGCACGGGCGACAACGGCTGCGACTACTGGTGGATCGAGTGGGGCGGGGAGCTGGACACCGTCCACGACAACGAGCGCATCCGCGACGAACTCCAGGGGGTCGTGCTCGGGATCTGGGACCACATCAAGAACTCCGGCGAGTTCCCCGACGCCGAGAACCTCACCCTGGAGTGGGTCGGCAGCCTCCCCGGCAAGCGCGAGTACCGGCGCTTCGTCGGCGACCACGTCCTCACCCAGCAGGACATCCTGGAGCAGCGGCCCTTCGAGGACCGGGTCGCGTTCGGCGGCTGGTCGGTCGACCTGCATCCGGTCCGGGGCATGTACGCGGACGAGCCGGGTGCCCGCCAGCGGTACGCGGACGGCGTCTTCCACATCCCGCTGCGCTGCCTGTACTCGGTGAACGTGTCGAACCTGCTGTTCGCCGGGCGGAACATCTCCGCGACCCACATCGCGTTCGGCGCGACCCGGGTGATGGCGACCTGCGCCACGCTCGGTGAGGCCGCGGGGACGGCCGCGGCGCTGTGTGTCAGCACCGGGCTGTCCCCGCGTGAACTGGCCCTGAAGGAACCGGAGTCCGTGCGGCGTACGCTGCTTCGGCAGGACGCCTCCGTCATCGGGGTCGCCGACGACGACCCCGGCAACCTGGCGCTCGGCGCGGTGGCCACGGCCTCCTCCCACCTGTGCCGGCTGGCCGCCGAGCCGACCGCTACGGAGCCCGGTGAGCGGTACCCGCTCGACCGGGACCTCGCGCTGCTGCTGCCCGCGGATCCCTCGGTGGAGGCGGTCGACCTGCTCGTCCACGGGGACTCCGCAACAACGGATCTCACCGTCGAGCTGTGGGACACCGGACGCCCCGAGAACGCCGTGCCACTGGGCCACCTCACGACGACCACGGTGGCGGTGCCGCCCGGCGGACCGCACTGGGTCACCGCGCGCTTCGGCCACCGCCCGCCGGCCGCGCACAACGTCGTCGTCATCGTGCGCGCCCACCCCGGGGCCGCTCTGGTCCTCGTGCCGCACCGCACCGACGGGGTGCTCGCGCTGCGCCGCAGGGCCGAGGGGGACGCGGCGGTCGACCACGACATCCCGGAGGAGGAGGGGCAGGCGGTGCTGGAGTGGCAGGCACGCGGCCTGCGTCGCCACACGTTCTGCTTCCGGCTCTCCCCAGACACCCGCGCCTTCGCCCCCGTCCAGGCGGTCGGCGGCTTCCAACGCCCCTACGGTGGACCGAACATGTGGTCCTCCGACACGCTGACCGACGCGGGTACGGACGGCACCTGGCTGCGGCTGGACTGGGACCGGGAGCAGACGCTGACCGAGGTACGTGTGGTCTTCGACGACGACGTCGACGAGTACCTCAACAACCTGCACCGGCACCGCACCCCGTTCGAGGTGATGCCAGAGCTCGTACGCGCCTATCGCGTACAGGCTCTGGCACCGGACGGGACCTGGCGCACGCTGGTCTCGGAGGCGGCGAACCGGCGCCGCCATCGCGTGCACCGGCTCGCCGCCCCGGTCGGCACCCGCGCGCTGCGCCTGGTGGTCGACGCGACGCACGGCGCACCGCGCGCACATGTGAGCGCGCTCAAGGCGTACGGCGAGGCCCGCTGACCGGGAGTGTCGCGGGCGCGCCGAGCCAGTCGTGCACGGCGAGGGCGGTCGTGCGGGAGTGTTCCTCCAGTACGGTGAAGTGGTCGCCGGGCACGGTGACTTCGGTGTGCGGCAGGCTCCAGGCGGTCGCCGGCTCGATGCCCGGCAGCGGGTCCCCGGCGCGGACGAAGAGTGTGGGTGCCGACAGCTTCGCCGGTTCCCAGCCGGAGAACCGCTCCAGATAGCCGGCCATCGCGGTGAGCCGGTCGGATTCGGCCGAGGCGAACTGGGCGGCCTTGTCGAGCATTCCGACGGTCATCGCGGAGAGAGCGGGCCCGTCCTCGGTCCTGCTGCCGTTGTCGCCGGGGAAGGTGTCGATCAGGACCACGCCGGACGGGCCCGTACCCGTGCGCTCCAGGTGCTCGGCGACGGCGTGTGCCACCCAGCCCCCGGCCGAGCGTCCCAGCAGCACGAACGGCTCGCCGTCCGCACAAGCGAGGACGGCGGCGGCCTGCGCGGAGACAAAGGCCTCCAGTGTGGCGGGCATCGCCTCGTGCGGCAGGAATCCCTGGTTCGGCAGCACGGAGGCATGCCGCAGGCCCTGAAGCGTCAGCCCGAATCGGGCGTACTCGTGCGGGCCCGACAGTGCGCTGAGAGCCGGGAAGCAGATCAGCCGGGGAAGGGCGGGCCCGGTGGCGACGGTGACGGCCGCGGGCGGGGTCCCGAGGGCATCCGCGCTGTCGAAGGCCTCGCGGAAGCGGGAGGCGATCGTCAGCAGTGCCATGCCTTCCCAGGCCCTGCCTCGGGCCCAGGCCGTGCGGAAGAGGGCGGACAGGGAGTCGGCGGCGGCGCCGGGTGCCGGGCTCCCGGCCGGAGGAGCCCCGTCCGTCGCACCGGGCGGCGTCACGGCCGCGGTGGCGGGTGCCTGCGGCGCACTCCTGGAGAACTGCTCCGCCAGGTGGGCGGCGACCGCACGCGGTGTGGGGTGGTCGAACAGGAGTGTGACCGGCAGGGCAAGCGCCGTCATCTTCGCGAGCCGGTTGCGCAGTTCGACCGCGGCCAGTGAGTCGAGGCCCAGCTCCGCCAGTGGCCGGTCCGCCTCGACCGCCGACTCCCCCTCGGTGTAGCAGAGTGCGGCCGCCGCCTCCTTTCTTACCTCCGACAGGAGCAGTGCGGCGTGTTCACCGGAGGGCGTTGCGGCCAGCCGTTCCGGCAGGGTATCGCCGCCCTGCGACTCCGGGAGGGCGCGGCGGACGGGACCGTGGCCGGGCATGCGGGAGAGCGGCGCCCCGGGGGGCGCGCTCGCCTCCGGGTTCAGCCGGGCCGCGACCAGGACCGCGTCCCGGCCGCCGACGGCGGTGTCGAAGAGCGCGAGGCCTTCTTCGGTCCGTAGCGGGACGAGACCGGAACGGGCCATCCGGCGCAGGTCCGCGCCGCGCAGTTCGGCGGTCGTTCCGCCGCTCTGCCGCCAGGGGCCCCAGACGAGGGAGGTGCCGGGCAGTCCGGTGCTCCCGAGGTGCTGTGCCAGCGCGTCCAGGAACGAGTTCGCCGCCGCGTAATTGCCCTGGCCGCCCGATCCGAACACCCCCGCCACCAAGGAGAACAGGGCGAAGACCGCCAGGTCGCAGCCCCGGGTCAACTCTTGCAGAGCGAGCGCCGCGTCCACCTTCGGCCTCAGCACGCGGTCCAGGCGCTCCGGTGTGAGCGCCGGGATCACGCCGTCATCCAGCACGCCCGCGGTGTGCACCACACCGGTCAGCGGGTGCTGCTCCGGGATATCCGCGAGGAGCGCGGCGAGGGCGGTGCGGTCCGCGACATCGCACGCGGCCACCGTCACCTCTGCACCCAGCCCGGCCAGTTCCGCGCTCAGTCCGGCGGCGCCGGGCGCGTCGGCCCCGCGCCGGCCGACGAGCAGCAGGTGGCGTACGCCGTGCTCGGCCACGAGGTGGCGGGCGAAGGAGACGCCGAGGGAGCCGGCTCCTCCGGTGATCAGGGCGGTCCCGTCGGGGTCCAGCCGGCGCGGGCCTTCGTCCGTCGCCGTCCGGGGTGCCGGTACCAGCTCGGGTACGTACGCGATTCCGTCCCGCAGGGCCGTCTGCGGTTCCGGGCTCGCCAGGGCCCGTGCCAGGGCTCTCGCGGATGCGGGGCTGTCGTCGGTGTCGACCAGTGCGAAACGGCCGGGGTTCTCTGTCTGCGCCGAGCGGAGCAGGCCCCACACCGGCGCGCAGACGAGGGCGTCGTCGCCCGTCGCCGTGCGGTCGTCCGCCTCCGCCCCTGTGAGGACGGCGCCCGAAGTGACGATGACCAGTCGGGATTCGGCCAGTCGTTCGTCGGCCAGCCAGTCCTGGACGAGCCGCAGCGCCCATCCGGCGGTGCGGTGCGCGGCGGGGAGGCGATGACGACGGCCGGTGCGTCGGCGCCCGCGGAGGCGACATCCGGGTACGCCGTGGGCCGGACGTCCGACCGCAGAAGTGTCTCGCGCAGTCGCGGGCCGGGCTCGCCCAGGAGACCCGAGGTGGCCGGCGCCGTGGATGAGGCGGTGGGCGCGGGCAGGGGTGTCCAGTCCAGCCGGAACAGGCAGTCGTCTTGCGGGCGGACCGCGTTGAGCTGCTCGCGGGGCAGCGGTCGCAGGACCAGCGAGGCCAGCGTGGCCACCGGGGTTCCGGAACCGTCGGCCAGCTCCAGCCGTGCCCCGTTGTCCGCCGTCGGGGAGACCCTTACCCGCAGCCGGCGGGCGCCGGAGGCGTGCAGCCGCACACCGCTCCAGGCGAACGGCAGGGACACCCCGCTGTCGTCCGGCGCGGCTCCCGCGAGCATCAGGGTGTGCAGCGCGGAGTCCAGCAGGGCCGGGTGCAGGGTGAACCGGCCGGCGTCGCTGTGTTCCCCCGCCGGGAGCGAGACCTCGGCCAGGATGTCGTCGCCCAGCCGCCAGGCGGCACGCAGACCCTGGAAGGCCGGGCCGTAGCGGAGCCCGGTGCGGGCGAGCCGGTCGTAGAAGTCCTCTCCGGTCCCCGGGTCGAGCGGCAGCGGGACGGCGCCCTCGGGCGGCCACGGGCCGGGTGCGGCCGTGGGCTCCGGCAGTTCCTGGGGCGCGAGGGTCCCGGAGGCGTGGCGGGTCCAGGGTCCGTCGTAGCCGGGGGTGTGCTGCCGTGCGTGGAAGACCAGGGCCCGCCTGCCGTGCGCGTCCGGCCGTGCCACCTTCACCTGGAGCTCGACCGTTCCGTCGCGGAGCAGCGACAGGGCTGCCGTCAGGGTGAGTTCCTCCAGGACGGGGGCTCCCACCCGGTCTCCCGCGTGGACCGCCATGTCCACGAACGCCGTCGCGGGCAGCAGCACGGCGCCCAGCACCACGTGGCCGGCCAGTCAGGGATGGCCGCCGAGTGACAGCAGACCGCTCAGCAGCAGACCGTCGTCGTCGGCTGTCGACGTGGCGGACCGCAGGAACGGATGGGAGGCGGTGTCCAACTCGGCCGTGGTTTCCGGCCGGTCGGCTTCGGGCCAGTACCGCCCGCACTGGAAGGCGTACCTGGGCAGTTCCGTACGGCGTGCGCCGCGTCCGGCGAAGACCGCGTGCCAGTCGATGCGCACACCGTGGGCGTGCAGTGCGGCGACGGTGGTGAGCAGCGCCTCGGCTTCCGGCCGGCGCCCTCGCAGGGTGGGGACGACCTGGGGTGCGGGCTCGGTTCCGTCGGGTGCCGGCTCAGGCGTGTGCATGTCGGACAGGCAGTCCCGTGCGAGGTCCGAGAGGACACCGTCCGGGCCGAGTCCCACGAAGTGGCTCGCGCCGCGCTCCCGCAGAATCCGCACCGCGCCGGCGAAGCGGACCGGGCGGCGTACCTGGTCCACCCAGTATCCCGGTGAGCACATTTCCGCGTCCGTGGCGGGCCGGTCCGCCAACGCCGTCACCAGGGGAAGCCGCGGCGTCGAGTAGGTGACTCCCCGCGCCACCACGGCGAACGCGTCGAGCATGGGTTCCATGCGCGCGGAGTGGAAGGCGTGACTGGCCCTCAGCCGGGTTGCCTCGCGGCCCTGTTCGCACCAGTACGCCACGGCCTCCAGCACCGCCGGTTCGTCGCCGGAGAGGACCACCGAGCGGCCGTTCAGCGCCGCGATGTCCACGTTCCGCTGCCGGCCGGCGAGGTACGCGGCGATCTCCTTCTCCTCGGCCTGTACGGCGACCATCGCCCCGCCCTCGGGCAGTTCGTCCATCAGCCGGCCCCGTGCCGCCACCAGTGTGCAGGCGTCGGAGAGGGAGAGCACCCCGGCGGCGTGTGCGGCCGCCAGCTCTCCGACGGAGTGCCCCGCCACGAGGTCCGGGCGTACGCCCCAGGACTCCAGCAGCCGGAACAGCGCCACTTCCAGGGCGAAGAGCGCGGGCTGCGCGTACCGGGTGCTGTGCAGGAGGCCGTCTCCCCCCGGGCCTTCCGGTCCTTCCACGTCCGCGTCCGTGAACAGCACCTCCCGCAGCGGCTTGGGAAGCAGCGGGTCGAGCAGGGCGCAGGTCTCGTCGAAGGAGCGGGCGTAGACGGGATGGGTCTCGTACAGCTCCCGGCCCATTCCGGCGCGTTGGATGCCCTGGCCGGTGAACAGGAAGACGACCGGGCCCGCCGGGCGGGGGCCGCCGGTGCTCACTCCCGGCCGCTGCCGCCCTTCGGCGACCGCGTCGAGGGCGGCGAGCAGCCCGCCCCGCTCCGCGGCCACCACCACCGCGCGGTGCTCGAAGGCGGCGCGGGTCGTGGCCAGGGAGAATTTGAAGTCCAGCAGGCTCGTGCCGGGGCGGGCGGCCACTTCGGCGTGCAGCCGCCGGGCCTGTGCCCGCAGCCCGTCGGCGCTCCTCGACGACAGCGGGAACGGCACGGCCCGCTCCGGTGTCTCCCGTCCGGCCGGGAGGCCGCTGCCCGGGGTGTGCCGGTCCTCCGCGGGCGCCTGTTCAAGTACCACGTGGGCGTTGGTCCCGCTGATCCCGAAGGACGACACGCCGGCCCGCCGGGGGCGGCCGGTCCGGGGCCACGGCACCGGGCGGGTCAGCAGTGACACCGCGCCCGAGGACCAGTCCACCCCAGGCGTCGGCTCGTCGGCGTGCAGCGTACGGGTCTGCTGAACTCCACGAAGGAGTTGGGCCCCGACATGACCGTGGCGCCACCGGCCAGTGCGAGCGAGCACTCGCCCCTGCGGAGCGCCTGGGCCGCCAGGTGCAGGGCCACCAACGACGACGAGCACGCCGTGTCCACGGTGATCGCGGGCCCTTCCAGGCCGAGGGTGTAGGCGATGCGGCCGGAGGCGACACTGTCGGCGTTCCCGATGCCGAGGTGGCCCTCCACCTGCTCCGGTGTGCGGGCGAACCGGCCGGCGTAGTCGCTGTACATCAGCCCGGCGTACACGCCGGTGGGTGTCCCGCGCACCGAGCCGGGGTCGATTCCGGCATGTTCGAAGGCTTCCCAGGCGACTTCGAGGAGCAGCCGGTGCTGCGGGTCCATCGCCAGTGCCTCGCGGGGCGAGATGCCGAAGAACGCCGGGTCGAAACGGTCCACCCCGGACAGGAATCCGCTCTCGCGCACATACGTCCGGCCGGTCCGCCCGGGGTCCGGGTCGAACAGACCGTCGATGTCCCATCCCCGGTCGGTGGGGAACGGGGTGATGGCGTCGGTGCCGTCGTCGACGATCCGCCACAGGTCCTGCGGCGACTCCACACCGCCCGGGAAGCGGCACCCCATCCCGACGATCACCACGGGGTCGTCTTCCGCACCGTCCGCGTGTGTGCGGGCGGACGCGCCGCCGGCCGGTTCGCCGGTGAGCCGCGCCCCGAGGTGGGCGGCCGTCTCCCGCGCGGTGGGGAACTCGAACGCGGCGGCCTCGGAGAGGGAAAGGCCGGTCGCCGCCGAGAGGCGGCCCGCCAGCACGGTCGACGTCAGCGAGTCGAGCCCCAGGTCACGGAAGGCGGTCCCCGGCTCCACCTCCTCGACGGCGCAGCCCAGTACGGCGGCGACCTCGCCCCGCACCAGAGCCGGCAGATCCACCGCTCCCGCCTCCGGGGGCGAGGTGGTGCCGGCCGCATCCTCCAGGGGCCTGGCCGGCAGGTCGGTGAGCGCGTACCTCTTGGTCTTCCCGGACGCGGTGTGCGGGATGCCCGCCACCTCGTAGAGGACGGCGGGGACCTTGAACGCTGACAGGTGCTCACGGCAGGCGGCCAGGACCGCTCGCCTGTCGAGCGAGCCGGGCGTCCGCGGCACGAGGTAGGCGACCGGCACCTCAGCGAGTACGTCGTCGGGCCGGCCGGCCACGGCGGCGTCCTTGATCCCCGGCAGGGCCAGCAGCACCGCCTCCACCTCGGAGGGGTGGATGTTCTCGGCGGCGCGGATGATCAGCTCACTGACCCGGCCCGTGATGGTGACCTCACCGTCGTCATCGATCCGGGCGAGGTCACCGGTGCGGTACCAACCGTCGCGCAGGACCTCCGCGGTGTCGTAGGGCCGGCCGTGGTACCCGGCCATGACCCCGGGCCCGGAAACCCACAGCTCGCCCTCCCCCGAGGCTTCGCCGCCGCTCGCGCCGCCGTCACCGATACGGGCCCGGGTGCCCGGGAGCACCCGGCCGCACGAGCCCGCCGGACGGGCGGCGCCCGGCACCGGCATGGTGACGGGCCCGGCCTCCGTGCTCCCGTAATGCTCCAGGAACGGGACCCCGCAGGTCTCCTCGAAGTCGCTCCGGAAGGCGGGCGCGGCCGCCGCGCCTCCGCTGACACAGCCACGGAGCGCGGGGGCCCTCAGCCCTTCGTCGCGTACGGCGCCCAGGAGCTTGCCGTACGTCGTCGGCACACCCGCGAGCAGGGTGAACGGGCAATCCGTCCGGCGCAGTTCGGCCAGCACGTCCGGCACGGAGAACCTCGGCAGGAGCACGGCGGACGCTCCGGTCGCGGCCACCCCGATGACGCAGAGGATCTGGCCCATGGCGTGGTGGAGGGGCAGCGGCCAGAGCAGCCGGTCGTCGGGCGACATGCCGAGGACGCCGACGAGGCCGGAGTCCACCGTCGACAGGCGGTTGCGCTGGGTGGACAGCACGCCCTTGGGGCTGCCGGTCGACCCGGAGGTGTAGAGCAGCCATGCCGCCTCGTCCAGCCCGAGGTCGTCCGGAGCGGGGACCGATGGTTCGGGGGCGGCCATGTCCTCGTAGCAGAGCGTGCCGTCGGCATCGGCCGCCGCCTCGTCACCGCCGGCGTGGACGAACACCACGGTCAGGTGGGGGCGCTCCGGCAGGAGCGGCCGCAGCGTGGCCAGCTGGGGGCGGTCGGTGAAGACGACCCCGGCTCCGCTGTCGTCCAGCATGTGGGCGAGCTCGGCCCGGGTGCTCCGCGAGTCCATCGGCACGCCGACCGCGCCCGCTCCGGTGACTGCGAGAACGCTCTCGACCGCTTCGACGCGGTTTCCGAGGAAGATCGCCACCCGCTCGCCGTGCGACAGCCCCAGTCCGGTCAGCCCGCCGGCCAGTCGGCCGGTCCGCAGCTCCAGCTCCTCGTAGGTCCACCGCCGGCTGATCGCGACCGGTGTGTGCGCACCGGAGACCGGCGCGGTGCTGGATATCTGCTGTTCCTACGGCATCAACGCGGCCCTGCTGAACCACGATCTGACGCTGGACGACCTGTACGACCACTACACCTCGCCCCGGGCCTCGGCGATGACCACCGACGAACTGGCTGCCTGGGACCGTGAGTTCTACCGGGCCCGTCGCCGCCCGGACGCGGTCCCCGTGTTCGGCCTCGACGCGGCGTCCAACGCCGTCGCCTACGCACGCGAGGTGGGCCTGCTGGACGAGGCGTTCGGGGAGAACCTGGAGGTCGCGCCGCCCTCAGCCGCCCTGTTGCGCCCGGCACGGCGCGTCCGTCTGATCACGGTCACCGGCGGCGCCAGCTTCCTGTCCTCGCGCACCTTCCGGCCACTTCTGGAATCGGCCGAAGCTCCGGTCTGGGTGGCGTCGCTGGTGCTGCGCACCGGCTCCTACCGGCCCATCGCGGAGTGCCTGGAGTCCTTCGGACTGGTCACGGAGAAGGCCACCCCCCACACCTTCGTGCAGCGCCGGTTCACCAGTCCGCAGGAGCGGCGGTTCGCCGTCGAGTCGGTGGCCTCGGCCGGCGAGGACCCTCGGGGGAAGGAGACGGACGGCCATTTCCACACCGCGGCCCATCTCTCCCGCCCCGCCGAGGACACCGTCTCCTTCCCGGTCACCGACCTCGTGCGCGCTTCCTGAGCGGCTCACATACGTGAGGTGAGTGGTGGTCGGCCGGGCCGGCTACGTCCGTGGCCAGGTCACCAGCAGGTGTTCCGGGCTGCGCGAGGTGGTACCGACGCGCCAGTGGACGGATTCCGGCGGCTGGGACAGCCGGAGCCCCGGGAACCTGGCCGCCAGACGGTGCAGGGCCAGCTGAAGTTCCGTCCGGGCCAGCCAGGCGCCCAGGCAGTAGTGCGGGCCGGCGCCGAACGACAGGGTGGGGGCCTCCATGGGTGCGAACAGGTCGTCCGCCGTGCTGGGCGGGAAGACGGCGGGGTCGCGGTTGGCCATGCCGCAGTCCGCCAGGACGACCGCTCCGGCCGGGATCAGGACGCCCCCGACCTCGACGCCCTCGGTGGCGCGGCGGGTGCTTCCCCGGTCGTCGCCCAGGGGGATCAGATGGAGCAGGCGGTCGGCCAGCGTACCTGCCTCCTCCTCTGAGGCCGCGAGGAGCGACCAGGCCTCCAGCCTCTCGGTGAGCAGGTAGAGGAGCGAGTTGCCGAGCATGGTCATCGTGCTGTCGTGTCCGCCGACCACCAGCCCGCAGACCAGGCTGACCAGTTGTGCCTCGGGGATGCCTCCCTCCTCATCGGCGGCCCGGACCAGGCCGCTCACCAGATCGACCCCGGGCTCGCGCCGCCGTGCCGCCAGGAGCTGTGCGCCGAACTCGGAGAACTCCGCCATGGCGGCGCCCACCTCGTCACCGCTGCGGGAACCGTCCGTGAAGGCGTGGTCGCTCCAGTGCCGCATCCGCTCCCGCGCGGACTCGTCCAGCCCCATCAGCCGGCTGATCACGGCCACCGGCAACGGCAGCGTGAACTCCGCGACGATGTCCACCTGGCCTTCGCCCCGCGCCAGTCCGTCCAGCAGTTGCTCCACGATCGCCGCGATCCAGGGCTGCCACCTGGCGACCGCTCGCGGAGTGAACGCGCGGCGCAGGGTGCGGCGCAGTCGCAGGTGGTCGGGGCCGTCCTGGTTGAACATCAGGTCCGGGTCGTTGACCAGCCCCGGAGCCTGGGTGACGGACGGTCCGTCCGGTGCGTACAGCTCGGCGCGGCCGAACCGGCTGTCGCTGAGCACCTGTTTGACATCGGGATACCGGCTGACCAGCCAGGCCGGTGACCCGTCCGGGAGCTCGGTGAGCCGCGGCGGGCCCGGGGTGCCGAACTCCAGGCGGTGGAGCGGCGCCAACAGCGGTTCGGGACCGGCGCTGCTGCCGGTGCTGACTGCGGTGGACAAGGTGCCTCCTGGCTGTGCGGGTTCGACAGGACAGCGGACACCGGCGGCGGGCCGGGCCGGAGCGGGGCGGGGGAAGGTCCGGGGGATCGGCCGGAGGCTCACAGCTCGACCAGCACCTTCCCCAGGTTGGCCCCACGGTCGTGGTAGAGACTCCCGTAGGCCGCGGGAATGCGGTCGAAGCCGTAGTGAAGGGTGTGGTCACAGACCACCTCGCCCCGCCGGACCCGGTCGCCCAGCTCGGTGTGGAGCGTCTTCCAGTTCTCTTCGGTGAACCACTCCAGGGAGAAGATCCCGCGCACGGTGGCCCGAGGGAACATGATGTACGGAAGGAGCCGGGGTCCCACCGCGTCCCGGCCGACCTGGGTCGCCCACTGCCAGCACACCGCCACCTGGCTGCCGACGTTGAGCAGGGAGAAGACCACGTCGGTCACGACACCGCCGAGGTTGTCGAAGTAGCGGTCCACGCCGTCCGGAGCCGCCCGTGCGAGCGCTTCGCGGACGCTGTCGGCGCTGTCGCCCTGCCGGTAGAGGACGACTTCGTCGAACCCCAGCCGCGACAGGTACTCCGCCTTCTGCGGGCTCGACGTCGTGCCGACCACCCGGGCGCCCGCGATCCTGGCCAGCTGCCCGACCAGCGTCCCCACGGCTCCGGAGGCGCCGCTGATCACCATGGTGTCCCCCGGTCCGGCGTCGAGGAACGTGGCGAGCGTGCCCCAGGCGGTCATGCCCGGACCGCCCATCGCGCTCAGCGCCGTCGCCAGTGGCAGCGCGTCGTCGTACCAGCTCGGGTCGAGCCGGCGGAAGGCGGGGAACACCATCGGGAAGGTCCCCGTCTGCCAGAGCGACTCCTCTCCGGAACTGATCAGATGGGAGCGCCAGCCGCCGAAGCCCTGCACGAGATCGCCGGGCCGGTGCGCGGCCCGCGGGCCGGCGTCGAGTACTTCCATGATCGAGTCGGCGCCCATGTGCCCGCCCAGCGGGGTGTCCAGCGCGATGCCCTGGAGGTAGGGATCGACCGAGACGTAGAGCGTTTTGAGCAGCATCTCGTCGGGTGCGAGGTCCACGTCGATGTCGCGGACAACCTTCTCGTAGATCCGGTCGACGTCGGGGGTGCCCTCGACGTGTTCGCGGACGACCCACTCCTTGATCTTCACTTCTGCTCCTGTTCCACACGGGTGGATCCGGATCCGGACCGGGCCGCGGGGAGCCCCCCGACCGGAATGACGAGATGGGTCGGCGGCGGCCGGGTCTCATCGAGGGAGGCGGTGAACGCCCTGCCGTCGTCGCGGCAGACGAACTGCATGACGTGCCGGCCCGCCGCGGCCGCGCGGATCAGTCCGCCCGTGGTCGCCCAGACGCCGGACAGGTAGAAGTTCTCCAGGCCCGGGAGCCCGGGGCCGTGCTTCTTGATGAGCTCCTCCAGGGTCTCGCCGCTCTCCACGAACGGCTGCCATCCCAGGACCGTCCCGTCGTGGTTGCCGGTGTACCTGACCTGGGTGAGGGGGCTGGAGACGTCACGTACCGCGATGGCGTCCTCCAGGCCGGGGTACCGCTCCTCCAGGAATCTCACGAGCGCCGTGCGTGCCCGCCGTTTGGCCGCGTAGTAGCCGCGTCCGTGCCGCACGGGGAGGGTGTGGAGCTCCTGGCCGCCGCGGCTCCGGGTGACCTGTTCCGGGCCTTCGTCCAGGGCCCGCCAGGGGGCGATGTCGCAGAAGTAGGTGGCGTAGACGATGGTCGTCCCGTCCGGCGAGAGCTCGGGGTAGTGACGGCTGCGGAACTGGACGTTGATGCTGCGGTGGCGGATGCCGGTCAGTTCGGCCGCCTGCACCTCGTCCAGCAGATAGGTGGTGCACGGTTCGCCCTCGGGGAAGGGCCGTTTCAGGCCCAGGAAGAGGGTGAAGTAGCCGGGGAACACCATGCCCGGTTCATGGAGGGTCTCGGTGTAGAGCCGTCGGTAGGCGTCGTTCAGATAGCGGCCCTTCAGTAGTTTCATCATCGTGGTGGGTCCGTCGCAGGCGGACACGATGATGTCCGCGCGCAGTTCCCGGCCGTCGCTGAGCCGGACGCCGACCGCCCGGTCGTCCTCGACGAGTACCTCCTCGACCTTGGTGTTGTACGAGATCCGGCCGCCGAGCCTCCGGTAGCGCTGCTCGATCGACTCGGCCAGGCCGAGCGAGCCGCCTTCGGGGACGCCCGCGGAGAGGTTGGCGTGCGAGGCGAGCTGGAAGTGCGTCGGCAGTACGGGGAACGCCGGGTGCTTCTCGTACAGGACGAAGTTGAACGCCTCCCGCAGCAGCGGGTCCTTGAACCGGGCCGAGTACTCCGACATCAGCACCGAGATCGACTTGCGCACGGCGTTGAAGTACGGGACGAACGACGCCAGCATGCGCCATCGCTCCACCCGCCCCATCAGCCCGACGGGTTTGAGGAACGGGTAGACGGCGAGCGCCTTGCGGAAGGAGCGCAGCTGGCGGCAGAACTCCCGGATCTGCTTCGCGTCGGCGGGCGAGAGCTCGGTGAGGTGGTCCTGCAGCCGGTCCGGGTCGGAGTAGAAGTAGACCGCTCTGCCGTCCTGCCCGCGCACGATGTTGAAGACGTCGAAGTGGCGCACCTCCTTGCCCTGCAGCGCGCCGAGCTCCAGCCAGATCTGGTGCATCTCGTTGCCGGGGCCGCTGCCGAGCATCCAGCTGACACAGGCGTCCAGGGTGAAGTCGCCGCGTTCCCAGGCGGTGCAGCACCCTCCTGGGATCTCGTGCATCTCCAGCACCTGGGAGCGGTAGCCGTTCATCTGCGCGTAGCAGCCGGTGGAGAGGCCGCCGAGCCCGGCACCGATGATGATCATCGTCTGTCTGTCGCGCGGCTCCCGCGCCGCAGACCTCTTCGTCTCACTCCTCGCTGTCCTCACGAGCCGGTTCCCTCCTTGGAGGACCACCGGTCGAGCTGGGGCAGCTTCCCCAGTCTGTCCGGGTGCCAGGGGGCGGTGCCGCCGCTCTCCCAGGCCTTGAACGGGAGGCCCAGTTCCTCGCACAGGTACTGGGTGGCGAAGCGGCCGGTGGAGGCGGCACGGATCAGACCGCCCATGCCGACCCACTGGCCGGCCATGGAGAATCCGCTGAGTCCGGGCAGCCGCATCCGGTCCTTGCCGACCAGGCCGGCGGAGACGTCGTCGGCGTCGGAGAACGCCTTCCAGGCCAGGATGGAGCCGTTGTGGTTTCCGGTGTAGCGCCGGGTCGTCGCCGGTGAGGCCACGTCCACCAGGTCGATCCGCTCGGCCGTGCCCGGCCAGAGCCGTCCCAGGAACCGCCGTACGAAGTCGGCCACCTTGCGCTTCTGCGCCCAGTAGGCCTTGCGGTCGCTCTGGCGCAGCGCCTTCCAGTAGGTGTAGTCGCTGAAGTAGGTGCAGTGGACCACGGACTTGCCCGGCGGTGCGAAGCCGTCCGAGTAGCGCGAGCGCAACTGGACCACCAGGCTGTTCTGGAGTGCGCCGGGCAGTTCGGCTGCCTCCTCCGGCGGCAGCAGGTACGTGGTGCTGTGCGCGTCCCCGGCGGGGAGAGCGCCATGGACGCCGACGAACGCGGAGACCACGGCGGGGAACAGCGTTCCGGGGCGTTCCAGCAGTTCGGTGTAGAGCTTGTCGATCCTCGGGCCGGTGTATCTGCCTCCCAGCAGCTCGTAGACGGTGGTGTGCCCGTCGGCGGCGGACACGACGTGATCGGCGTAGTAGCGCCTGCCGTTGCGGAGCTCGATTCCGACGGCCCGACCGCTGTCCACCAGCACCCTCTCGGTACGGGCGCGGTAGGTGACCGTACCGCCGAGCCCGGTGTACCGCTCCTCGACGGAGCGGGCGAGGCCGAGCGAACCGCCCTGCGGGAAGCCCGCGTTGCCGTGGTAGGCGCTGGCCATGTTGAACAGGTACGGGAGCAGGGGGAAGCCCTCCGGGTCCTGGAAGAAGATGTTCCGGAAGGCTCTGCGCAGCAGCGGGTCCTCGAACCGGTCCGCGAACCGGTGCATCGGGGTGGCGGCGGTGCGCCAGAAGAGGCGGAACGCCGGCAGTACCGTGCGCAGTGTCGCCGCCCTCTCCCGTACGGTCCGCAGGGCCGGCGCGGTCAGGAACGGGTACAGCTCGATCTCCGTGAACCTTCTCAGGTCACGGCAGAAGGAACGGATCAGCCGTGCGTCGGCGGGCGATACGCGCAGCAGGTGTGCTTCCAGCCGGGCCGGGTCGTTCCAGAAGGTCACCGACCGGCCGTCCTCGTCGACGACCTTGTTGAACAGCTCGAAGTTCCTGACGGTCTTGCCGTCGAGCGCTCCGAGCTCGCGCCAGACCTGGTTGGCGTCGTTGCCCGCGGCGGTGCCGATCAGCCACTCGATGCAGTAGTCGAAGAGGTAGCCGTCGCGGGACCAGGCCGTGCAGCAACCGCCGGGCAGCACGTGTTTCTCGAAGATGCGGGTCCGCATCCCGCTCATCTGCGCGTAGCAGCCGGTGGACAGGCCTGCCACCCCCGCGCCGATGACGATGACGCGGGGCGCGCTGCCGGGTGTCCGGTGCGGGCTGTCCCAGTCGTCCTCATCCGGCATGGTCGGCGTCCCCCGTGAGAAGGGCGCGTACCAGGGCGGCGTTGCGCGGAAGGTGTTTCGGGTCGAGCATGTCGGCGTGTGTCCCGGAGCCCCGCAGGACGTGGGTCCCGCCGGTGGAGCTGCCGTGCCAGGTGCCGGGGGCGCCGACGGCGTAGAGGCCCGCCTTCTCCTCGTCTGTGACGACACCGACCGAGGCCGCCACCGTTCCGGTGTTGGGGGTTCTGCCGCAGAAGCCCACGTACTCGGCCGCGTGTTCGAGGACGGTCTTGGCGACGATCTCCGAGCCGGTGTGCTGGTACAGGTGCCGGCCCAGCTCCTCCTCGAAGATCCTCACGCCCTCCTCGCCCGGCTCGTACGTCTCCAGGATGCGGCGGGAGTCCAGCACCACGACGTGGGAGACCTCGCGTCCGCGTGATTCGAGCTCCTTGGCCACCTCGAACGCGAGGTTGCCGCCCAGCGAGTACCCGAGCAGCCGGCAGGGGCCCTCCGGCTCGACGGACTCCACCAGATCCGCGTACCGGGCGACCTTGTCGTCACCGGGAACGTAGTTGAACGCGACGATCGGGTACGTCAGGAGCTGTGCCGCGAAACCCCGGTAGACGAGCGCGTGGCCGCCGGCCGGGGGGAAGCAGAAGACGGGCTGTCCCGGCCCGGGGTTGAAGGTGAGGTACGGCAGCTCCTCCGAGGTCGTGTTGTTGACGAGATCCTCCACCGCCGCGGCCATGCCGTGCAGGGTCGTGGCCTGGTACAGGCGGCTGACCGGGACGCCGATGCCGAACTCCGTCCGCAGGTGGTGGAGAAGCTCGATCAGCTTGATCGAGCTTCCGCCGGATTCGAAGAAGTCGTCCCCGAGCCCCGCCCGGTCCATCCCGAGGAGCGCTTCCCAGTGCCGGGCCATGCTGAGTTCGTAGAGGGTCACCGGTGCTTCGTAGGACTGCTGCCGGTCCGCCCCGGCCGGCACCGGGAGCGCGGCGACATCCACCTTTCCGTGCGCGGTGAGCGGCAGCTCCGGCAGCTCGACGACGTGGGAGGGAACCATGAAGGCAGGCACGGCTCCCGCGAGATGGCGGCGGACGGCCCGCCGGTCCAGTGTCCGGCCCGGCTCCGCCACGCAGTACGCGCAGAGGGTCGGGTCCCCGGCCGCGTCAGGGCGGACGGCCACCACGGCTCGGGCGAGGCCGGGCCAGCCCGCCAGGTGGGATTCGATCTCGGCGACCTCGATCCGGTGGCCGCGCAGCTTGACCTGGTGGTCGCTGCGCCCGAGCAGGTGCATCCGGCCGTGCGTGTCCCAGCGCGCCACGTCGCCCGTCCGGTACAGCCGTACCGGTGCGGCGCCCGGCTCGCGGCTCAGGTGCCGCGTCACGAAGCGCTGCGCCGTCTGTTCCGGGTCGCCGGCGTATCCGAGCGCGACGCCCTCGCCGCCGATCCACAGCTCGCCCGGCACGCCGGGCGGGACGGGTTCGCCGTGCTCGTCCAGGACATGGAGTGTGCTGTTGGCCAGCGGGCGGCCGATCGGCACCATGAGACCGGGCTCAAGGCCGTCCGCGGGTCCTTCGAAGAACGCGCTGTCGATGGTGGCCTCGGTGACACCGTAGGAGTTGATGACCCTGGTGCCGGGGCCGCACAGACCGCGCAGCCGCTCGTACTCCGCCACCTTCCACGCGTCGGATCCGACCACCAGCAGCCGCATGAAGTCGAGCCGTTCGCCCGCACGCTCGCAGTGGTCCATCAGGCCCCGCACGACGGCGGGGACGAACTCCGCGGAGTCGACCCGTTCCGTCCGCATCGTGCGGTACAGCCGGGTCGTGTCGAAGATCAGGTCCCGGTCGGCCAGCACCAGCCGGCCGCCCGAGCACAGGGCGCGGACCAGGTCGCCGGTGAACACGTCGAACGAGGGCTCTGCCATCTGGAGGTGGACGCGGGCCGCGTCCGCCAGCCCGTACTCCGCGGACCATGCCGCGTACGCCGAGGCGAGGCCGCGATGGCTGACCCGTACGGCCTTGGGACGGCCGGTGGACCCCGAGGTGTTGATGACGTAGGCGGGCGAGTCGAGGTCGGTGGTCTCCCGCGGTGCGGGTCCCGCGGTCTCCGTGGCGCGCAGCCCCGCCGGGGTCAGTACGGTGGCGGGCAGGCTCTCGGCCCACGCGGCGCGCGTGTCGTCGACGACGATGTGGGCGGCCTGAGCGATGTCAAGTACGTGGGCGACGCGCTCCGCGGGCTGGTCGGGGTGGACCGGCAGGTAGGCGCCGCCCGCCCTGAGCACCGCGAGGAGGGTGACGACCAGTTCCGTTGATTTGTCGAGGCACAGCGCCACGACGGACCCCTGGGTCACGCCCAGCTCGCGCAGCCGCCGGGCCCTGGCGTCGGCCCTGCGGTCGAGCTCTCCGTACGTGAGGTGTTCCGTGGGGCCCAGCAGGTCCGGCACGGAGACGGCGACGGCTTCGGGGCGGGCGGTGGCGATGTCTCCGATCAGCTGGTGGACCGCCCGGTGACGGCCGGGTTCCCGTCCGGCGAGGGCCGGCAGCCGGGAGGAGCCGCTCCACTCGGTGACCAGTTGCTCGCGCTCCTGGGCGCCCAGCATCTGCAGCCTCGGGGTGGGCAGTTCGGCGGGCGCCCGCGTCATGCTGTCGAGCAGCTGGACGTAGTGCGCGGCCATGCGGCGGACGGTCCGGGGCAGGAAGAGGTCGGTGTTGTACTTGAGGACGCAGTGGAAGCGCCCCTCCGCCTCGTCCTCGTAGACCGACAGGGTGATGTCGAACTGTCCTTCCTCTTCGGGGAGTTCGATGTACTCCAGCCGGTAGCCGTACTGCTCGGTGGCCACCCTGTGGGTGAGCAGGATGAACATCGCCTGGAACACGGCCGAGCGGCTGGGGTCGTGCTGGAGACCCAGCTCCTCGACCAGCAGGACGAACGGGTATTCCTGGTTGTCCAGGCCGTTGAGGACCGTCCTGCGGACCTGCTCCAGCAGCTCCGCGACCGTGGGGCCCGCGGACAGGTCGGCGTGCAGCGGCAGCGGGTTGACGAAGTAGCCGTAGACCGAGGAGAACTCCTGGTGGGTGCGGCCGGTCACCGGGCTGCCGACGATGACGTGGTCCTGGCCGGAGTAGCGGTGCAGCAGGATGTAGTAGGCGCTGAGCAGCACCATGAACGGCGTCAAGCCGTGCTCCTGCGCCAGCGCGTGGACCCGGGCGCTGAGCTCCTCGTCGAGTACGAAGAACTCCGAGGCGCCGTTGTGCGTCTGCACGGCGGGGCGCGGCCGGTCCACCGGCAGGTCCAGGAGCGGGACCTCCGCGGGCAGGTGGGAGCGCCAGTAATCGAGCATTCCGCCGGCTTCGGGTCCTGCCAGGAACCGGTTCTGCTGGTTGAGGAAGTCCAGGTACCGGGCACCGACAGGCGGCAGGGAGGGTTCCCGGCCCTGCTTCAGCGCCTCGTACACGGCGAGCAGTTCCTCGATGAAGGTGAACGTCGAGATCGCGTCCGAGACGATGTGGTGGACGGCCTTCATGATGACCCAGCGGCTCGGCCCGCGCTTGAACAGCCGGAACCGCACCAGCGGGTCACGTTCGAGGTCGTACGGCTTGCGGTACTCGCGGATGATCGTGCGCCGGATGTCCTCCCAGCCCTGGCCCTGGACGTCGAACAGGCCGAGGTCGGGCTCCGTGCCGGTGGTCGTGCGCTGCACCGGCAGGCCGTTCTCCAGGTGGAAGTTGGCGCGCAGCGCCGGATGGCGCGCGACGAGCCTGCGCACCGCCTCGAACATCAGCTCGGGATCGATTTCGGCGCGCACCTCCACGGCGCCGCCGATGTTGTACGCGTAGCCGTCGGGGTTGAGCTGCTTGAGGAACCAGAGCGCCTTCTGGTTCTGGGTCAGGGGGTGGTTCAGCTCGTCGGTGAACACCTCCACGGCCGTCGCGCCGTTCTCCCCCGCGCTGCCGGCCGCGACCCGTTCGGTCAGGCCGTCGTACAGCCGGCCGGCCAGTTCCTCCACGGAGGTGCCGCTCAGCAGGGCGACCACCGGCAGGGCGATTCCGAGATCGGCCTGTGTCCTGGCGCGCAGCTCCATCGCGAGCAGCGAGTCGAGCCCCAGTCCGGTGAGCCCGGCCGCGGGGTCGATCTCGTGCGGCGCGGTGCGAAGGACCGTGGCGGTGATCGCCGTGAACCGGTCGGTCACCAGACGGCGGCGGTCCGCCTCCCCCGCGTCGCGGAAGGCGTCGAGGAGTCCGCCGCCCTCCTCCACGGCGTGTTCCTGCGCGGCCGCGGCCAGTTCGGTGACCAGGGGCGGCGGGGAGTCGTACCAGGCCAGGAAGGTCTGCCAGTCGACGACCGTGGCGACGAGCAGCTGTGCCCGGTCCTGTCCGATGACGCGTTCCAGGACGCTCATCCCGGCTTCCGGGGACAGCGAGCTCATGCCCCGGCTGTGGAGGTAGTGGTCGACCAGGCCCAGTTCCTCGATCATTCCCGTGGCCCAGGGGCCCCAGTCGAGGCTCAGCGCCGGCAGGCCCTCCGCACGCCGCCGGTGTGCCAGCGCGTCCAGGAAGGCGTTGCCCGCGGCGTAGTTGGTCTGGCCCGCGGTCGTCAGCAGCGAGGCGATCGAGGCGAAGAGGACGAAGTGTTCGAGCGGTTCGTCCCTCAGGTGCTTGTCCAGCAGGTACGCGCCCGCGGCCTTCGGGTCGAGCACCGCGTCGAACGTGGGGCGGTCCATGTCGGGGACCAGCCTGTCCCGCACCTGGCCCGCGAGGTGGAACACGCCGCGCACGGGCGGTGCCCCGCCCCGCCGGTGCTCGTCGAGCCAGCCGGTCAGCGCGTGTTCGTCGGTCACGTCGACCGGCGCGAGGACCGTCTGCGCTCCGGCGGCCTCCAGCTCCCCGAGCAGGGCCACGGCCCTGCCCTGCGCCGTTGCCGGGTCGGTTTCCTGCCAGGTGTCGCGGGCGGGTACGGGGGTCCGGCTCATCAGGATGAGCCGGCGGGCACCGCGTTTCACCAGCGTCCGGCACAGCAGCTGGCCCAGGGCGCCGAACGCCCCGGTGACCAGGTAGCTTCCGTCCGCCCGCAGGCGCAGCGGCAGTGGCCTGGTGAGTCCTTCGGCGGGCCGGATGCGGCTGGTCGCCCGGCGGTCGCCGCGCAGCCCGATCTCTTCCTCGTCGTCACTGAGGAACTCTCGTAGGAGTGCCTCGGCGTCCGCCCTGATGCCGGGTGCGCCGGGCTCCCTTGCGGGGTCGAGGTCGATCAGCTTGCCCGGGTGTCCGGCCAGCTCCTGGTGCCGGAGCACACGCGTGACGCCCCAGGCGGGCGCGCCGAGCGGTTCGGTCGCCTCTCCGGGTGACACGGGCTGGGCACCCCGGGTGACCACGTGCAGCCGTCCGCCGGTCTGCCGGGCCAGCAGGATCCTGGCGAGCGCGACCAGCGAGTAGGCCCCGGTTTCCGCGGCCCGCACCAGGTCCTGGCGTTCTGAGGCGTCGATGCCGGGCTGGTCCAGGTTCCACAGATGCACGACCGTGCCGCGGAAGGCCGCACCTTCGCGGTCCAGTTCGGTGAAGAGCTGTTCCAGCCGGGCGGCGCAGTCCGGTGCGGGGGGCAGTTCTCCGGCCCGCGCCGGCCGGTCTCCCGTGTCGTCCAGCCGTACCGTGCGGCAGCGGTCGCCGCGCGCGGTCACCAGCTCCGCGAAGGCCTCGCCCACTCCCCCGTTGTCCGCCAGGACGAGCCAGTCCTGCGGCTCTTGCGTGCCGGACGGGTCGGCCGGTGCCCCGGAGTCCGCCGCCCAGGGGCGGTCGGTCCAGACGGGTTCCGCGAGCCAGGAGTCGACGGTGCCGCGGGAGACGGCCCCCGATGCCTTCTCCACGTCGGCCGCGCGGAATCCCCGCATGCTGCCCAGCGCCGTCCCGTCCTCTGCGTACAGCGCGAGATCGCCCACCAGTGCGTCCCCGTCGTGGCGTCGCACCGTGCCGTGCACCCACAAGGTGCGATCGCCCACGGGGGAAACGCTCATCTCGTCGAGCGACAGAGGTAACCGGATGCCGGTGCCCGGCGCCGGGGTCTCCCCGGGCAGGAGCTGCGGCGTCAGCAGAGCCTGGAAGCACGCGTCCAGCAGCACCGGGTGGATGTGGTGGTCCGCGGCCCCGCCTCCGATCGCCGCGGGCGGAGTGATCCGGGCCAGCACCTCGTCCGTGCCGATCCAGACCTCCTCGATGGCCCGGAAGGCGGGACCGTACTGATAGCCCAGCGCGGCCAGCGCGGTGTAGCACTCCTCGTTGTCCAGCCGGCGCGCGCACCGGTCCCTGATCGGGGCGGCGTGCAGCGGCGGTCCGGCCGAGCGGCGCTGTGCGGTACGGACCGCACCGCTGGCGTGCACCACCCGCTCCGCCTCTGGCCCGGCCGCGGCGGACGCGACGACGAAGCCGCCGTCCTCCAGCGACACGGAGAGGTGGACCGTGCGGGCGTCGTCCTCGGCGAGGAAGAGCGCCTTGCGCAGGTCGATGTCGGCCAGCACGACGTCCGTGCCCCCGGTCAGCTCCCGTACGGCCTGTGCGGCCATCTCCAGGTAGCCGGCCGCGGGGAAGACCACGGAATCCTGGATGCGGTGGTCGGCCAGGTAGGGCAGTCTCTCGGTGTCGAGCCGGGCCTGCCAGGTCGGTTCGGTGTGGTCCGTGCGGCGGCCCAGCAGCGGGTGGTCGAGCAGGCCGAGGCGGATCTGCGCGACGGCTCCCGGCTCCGTCCAGTGCCGGTCGCGACGCCAGGGGTAGCGGGGCAGCGGGACCGTGCGTCCCACGGGCTGGAGTACGTCCCACGCGATGTCGAACCCGTGGTTGTGCAGGGTGGCCAGGGACAGGGCGAAGCGCTCGGGCTCGTCCTCCGCGCGGCGCACCGAGGGCACCGAGGCTCCCGTGCGGCCCTTGGCCTCCAGGCATTCCCGGATGGCGTGTCCGAGGACCGGGTGGGGGCCGATTTCGAGGAACAGCCGGTGGCCGTCGTCGGCCAGCCGGTCCACGGCCGAGCGGAAGCGCACCCGGTCGCGGACGTTCTTCCACCAGTAGCCGGCGTCCAGCTCGACGCCGTCCGCGACGCCCTCCTGGCCCGTCAGGTGAACCGGAACCGTCGCCGGGCGGGGCTCGATGCCGGCGAGCGCGGCGAGGAGCTCGTCCTTGATCCGGTCCATGGCGGCGCTGTGGTACGGCACTTCCACCGCGAGGAACTTGGTGAAGACCTGTTCGGTGCGCAGCTCGTCGGCCAGTGCGGCCAGCGCCGTCCCGTCCCCGGCCAGGGTGACCGAGTTGGGGCTGTTGACGGCTGCCACAGAGATCAGGTCCCCGTGGGGGCGCACCCGGCGATCGGCCTCGACTTCCGGCAGCCCGACGGCGAGCATGGTGCCCGTTCCGGACAGGGTGTGCTGGAGCCGGCTGCGGTGGACGGCGATCCTGACCGCGTCCTCCAGCGTGTAGACGCCCGCCTCGTAGAAGGCGGCGATCTCGCCGGTGCTGTGTCCGACCACGGCGTCCGGTTGGATGCCGTAGGAACGCCACAGGGCCGCCAGACCGATCTGCACGGCGAAGTTGGCGGGCTGCGCGAGCCACGTCTCCGCCATCCGCGACCGGCTCTCGTCGGCCGCCATCTCGTCCATCAGGGACCATCCGGCGATCTTCCGGATCTCCCGGTCGCACGCGGTGACCGCGTCCCGGAAGACCGGCTCACTGGCCAGCAGTCCGCGGCCCATGGCCCACCACTGCGGGCCCATGCCGGTGAAGACCCAGACCAGTCGGCGGTCAGGGGCGTCCAGCTGGCGTCCCTGCACCACCCGGGGATGCGGTTCGCCCCGCAGATAGGTGTCCAGCGCCTCGTCCAGGGACTCCCTGGAGGAGTAGACGACGGAGAGCCGCGATTCGAGGTGCTGGCGCCGGTGGGCGAGTGTGTGGCCGAGGTCGTCGAGTGCGACGGCGGGGCCGTACCCTCCGGCGAGCTCGCGGCTGATGCCCTGCGCCAGCTGCGGGAGGGCGTCCGGGTGACGTGTGGTCAGGGGCAGGATGCTCCAGGCGCGCTCCGGCGGCGGCAGGACGGGCGGGGAGGCCGGGGAGGGCCTGGGGCTCTCGGCGCGCGCCGCGTGCACGGGTGCCTCCTCCAGGACCGCGTGGGCGTTGGTCCCGCCGAAGCCGAAGGCGTTCACTCCCGCCCGTGCGGGCCCCTCGTGCTCGGGCCAGTCCGTCACCCGGGTGGGGATGTCGTACGGCGAGGAGCCGCGGTCGATCGCCGGGTTGATCCTTTCGAGGTTGATGTGGGGCGGGATCCGGCGGTGCTTGAGCGCGAGGGCGGTCTTGATCAGCCCGGCGATGCCGGCAGCCGATTCCGTGTGCCCGATGTTGGCCTTCACCGAGCCGACGTAGCAGGCGGCGCCCGGGGCGCGCCCGATGGCGAGTGCCCGGGACAGGGCGTTGGCCTCGATCGGGTCGCCCACCGGGGTCGAGGTGCCGTGTGCCTCCATGTACTGCAGATCACCGGGGGTGATGCCCGCCTCGGCGCAGACCTGCCGCACGAGGGAGACCTGGGCCTCCCCGTTGGGGACGGTTATGCCGTTGGTCCGGCCGTCCTGGTTGACTCCGGTGCCGGCGATCACCGCGTAGATCGGGTCCCCGTCCCGCAGCGCGTCCTCCAGCCGCTTGAGCGCGACGAGGCCGACGCCCTCGGCACGTACGTAGCCGTCGGCCGAGGCGTCGAAGGTGCGCGAACGCCCCTCGGGCGACAGGAATCCGCCCTTCGTCTCCGCGATGGTGTACTGCGGTGCCATGTGCAGGAGCACCCCGCCCGCGAGCGCGAGACCGCTCTCTCTTCTGTTCAGGCTCTGGCACGCCAGGTGGACGGCGACCAGGGACGAGCTGCACGCGGTGTCGACCGAGAGGCTGGGGCCGCGGAAGTCGAAGGAGTGCGAGATCCGGTTCGACACCATCGTCATCATCGTGCCGGTCGCGGTGTGAGCGGCGAGTGTCCCGAAGCCCAGATCGGCGAACTGCAGGATCTTGTAGTCCAGCGTGAACGCACCCACGTAGACGGCCGTGTCACTTCCTGCCAGTTCGGCGGGCCGTTGGCCGCCGTCCTCCAGGGCCTCCCAGGCCACCTCCAGGAGCTTGCGCTGCTGGGGATCCATGTGATCGGCCTCGCGCGGGCTGATGCCGAAGAAGGCCGGCTCGAACTCGTCGAAGCCCTCGATGTATCCGCCCCTGCCGCCCACGAGGCGGCCGGGCTTGTCCCGGTGGCCGCTCCCGAGGGTGGTGACGTCGTAGCGGTCCGCGGGTGTCGGGATGACGCAGTCCTTGCCGTCCAGCAGGTTCTGCCAGAAGGCCCGGTGGTCCGATGCCTCGCCGGGAAAGCGGCAGCCGATACCGATGATCGCTACTTTGCCCGTAGAAGCGTCATTGATCGCGTCAGCCAAGTTCGCACACTCCTCATCAGGTGGTCACGCTGCCGGGAGGCAGCGCCGAAGTCTGTGGTGCGGGGCGGGGCCCCGGGGTCGGACGGTCTCGCCTCAGGCCCCCTTCGCACGGCGCCACGGGTGGAGAAGGCTTCCGAGGATCTCGCCGGTTCCGGGGAAGGAGGCGGGATCGCGGAGACCGACCGCGGCCGGCTCGCGCCCCGGCCGCCAGGTGAAACTCCCGAAGAGGTGGTCCCAGCACGACAGGTCGGAGCCGTAGTGGCCTGCCTCTGACAGATCCGTGCTGTGGTGCAGACGGTGCTGTTCGGGGCTGGCCAGGACGTGGTTGAGCCTGCCGATGCGCACGTCGATGTTGGCGTGGACGAAGTAGCCCTGAGCGGCCACGAACAGGCCCGTGGCGAGCACGGAGCGACTGGAGAATCCGGCCAGTGCCAGGGTGAGCTGGACGGCGCCCTGGGCGAGGACGATGTCCAGTACGTGGTTGACGCCGTTGTTCGCGACGTTGACCTTCTGCGGTACGTGGTGCACCCCGTGCAGCCGCCACAGCAGCGGGTTGGCGTGCCCCAGCCGGTGTACCAGGTAGCTGGCCAGCGACCCGCTCAGCAGGGCGGCCGGGATCTCGGCCCACAGCGGGAGCGCCGGATCGGCAGGTGAAATCCTCCCGACCGCGGTCGTCACCCCGAGCTGTGCCAGCGCGCTCGCGGCCATGGTGAGGAGGAAGTAGACGCCGTACCAACGCCATTCCGCCCGGCTGGGATGCCAGTCGCGCCGGTGTGGGATGAGCCTTTCCAGGACGGCCAGGTAGATGAGAGTGCCTACCAGGAACAGCGGGCTGACCCGGCCGGGATCCCAGCCCAGGATCAGCGAACTCGCGGCCACGCAGAGGGTGGCCGCAAGGAGCAGCGGATAAGCGAGGGAACGCAGAATCTCCTGGGGATGTACCCTCGTCGATAATCGTCGCGCGGGCCGAATGCAGCCGTCGGCGCGCCGTTCGTATTCGTACACCCGAAACACCTCCGTGGAAATGCTGACCGACCGCGCCACCTGCGCCGCCGCAAGGGGAACCAGGACTGCCGGGCTTCACTCGGAAGCCGAAAGCCCCAGGGGCGTACGGAAATTGAATGGCAAGCACCCACGGCCCTTTGGGGGCGAATGTGGGTAGCCGAGAATTTGAGCTGATTCGATGCGGTGACCTCATACGCGGAATCCCGCACGAACCCGATACATCCATATCCGCTTCCAGCGGCTTCAACCCTCGACCGGTGACTTGATGAGATTCCCCCCCGAGCGCCTCGACTGATCTTCAACTCATTGAACCGGACGTTCGGTCCGGAAGAAATAGGGAGAGGCCCCGCTGTCGCCAATGTGGGTTACTTAGTATTCTTTTCGTTTCTTTCACGTCCGCCCGGCGGACTCGCGGTGACCGGCCCCGGCTACGGGGAGCCCTGCTTGCGGAGCCTAGGAGTCCTAGGCTATATCTAGACCCCTTAGGAACTTGGGAGGACGCATGGTGCGGGCCGGACTGACAGTCGAACGGGTGACGATCGCGGGCGCGGAGCTGGCCGACGAGGTCGGTCTCGACCGGGTGACCATGTCTCAGGTGGCGCGGCGGCTCGGGGTGAAGGACGCGAGCCTCTACACGCATGTCCGCGGTCTGGAGGATCTGCGCGGGCGGATCGCCCTGCTCGCGGCGGACGAGAAGACCATGCGGATCGCGGAGGCGACGGCCGGGCGGGCGGGCCGGGACGCGCTGGTCGCGTTCGCGGACGCCTGGCGGGAGTACGCCCACGAGCATCCGGGCCGCTACACGGCGACGCAGACCCCCATCGAGATCGATCCCGAACTGGCCGCGAAGGCACCCGGACCGCGGCGCGCGGTCGAGCTGACCTACGGCATGCTGCGCGGCTACGGACTCGCGGAGCCCGACCTGACCGACGCGGTCCGGTTGCTGCGCAGCACGTTCCACGGCTTCGTCGCCCTGGAGGCCGCGGGCGGCTTCGGGCACGCGCGTTCACCTCAGCACTCCTGGGTGCGGGCGCTCGATGCCCTGCACACTCTGCTGGAACACTGGCCCGCGTCCCGGGAAGGCGACCCCGCATGAGCGAACCGACCGTCGGCAGCCTCCGCGTGGACGGCGCGACCGTGCACTACGAGGTACGCGGTCACGGACCGCTCCTGCTGCTGATTCCCGGCGGGACGGGGGGCGCGGCGTCCTTCGACCCGATCGCCGACGGGCTGGCCGCCGACTACACCGTCGCGACCTACGACCCGCGCGGCATCTCGCGCAGCGCCCTGGACGACCCCGGGGCCGGGCAGCGCGTGGCCGAGCACGCCGACGACGCCTTCCGCCTGCTGCGGCTGCTCTCCCCCGGTGAGCCCGCCCGCGTCTTCGGCTGCAGTTCCGGCGCGATCGCCGCCGTACATCTGCTCACCGCCCGTCCCGCGGCCGTCGAACGGGTCGTGGCGCACGAGCCGCCGATGGTCGAGGTTCTCCCCGACGCTCCCGCGCATCGCGCACTCATCGCGCGCGTCACCGAGACGTTCCGCGCGGAGGGGCTCGGTCCGGCGATGGCGGCATTCGCGGCGGGGCTGCAGAAGGACGGTGACACCGACGGGCCGGTCGCGGCGGTCGAGCTGCCACCGCAGGCGGCGGCGCGGGCCGAGCGGACGATGGCGGACCTCCCGTACTTCGTCGGACGCATCGTGCCCGCGTTCATGTCCTACGAACCGGACATCCACCGGCTCGAAGAGCTCTCGGACCGGCTGATCCTGGCGTGCGGCCGGGACTCACGCGGTGAGCTGCCCTACCGTCCGGCCGCCTTGCTGGCCGAGCGCCTCGGCACGGGGCTCCGGCACTTCCCCGGCGGGCACACCGGGCTCAGCACGCATCCCGCCGAGTTCGGCGAACATCTCCGCGAGGCCCTGCGCGCCTGAGCCGGCGGCAGGGCGTGACGGCTGCGGACAGCGGCGGACACACGCGCCTGCGGCCGGCACGCCCCGACGGCGTGCCGGCCGCAGGCCGGGTCGTGTCCGGTGCGGGACCGGAGCTACCGCTTGGCGGACGCCTTGCCGGCGCTGCCGTTGATGACGAACTGTGAGCCGGGTTCGACCACGACATCGCCGTCGGCCGAGCCGCTGATGATCACACCGGTCAGAGTCGCGCTGCCCCTGGCCCCTCCCATGGCCAGGATTCCCGACCCGTTCACGGAATTGTCGATATGGACGTTCGAGATCTTCGCGCCGGGCACTGACCCGCCGCCCGACTTGAACTGGATCCCGTCGTAGGTCGAGTCGTGGATGTCGGTGTCCCGGATCGTGACTCCCGGAATGCCCTGACCGGAGGCGAACAGCGTGATGGCACCGAACTCCTGGGCCTCTCCCCAGAACGCGCCGCCCGTACGGAAGAGCTCGTTGTTGGCGATCAGGGTCTCCCCGGAGAACGGCAGCGGATCGTGGTCCGTCGCCAGCATGATGCCCGGGTAGTTCATGGTGTCGGAGACGATGTTGTTCTCGATCGTGTTGCCGTAACCGCCGTACACAGCGATGCCGTTGGCCCGCCAGGGCAGCTGGATCATGTTGTTGCGGAAGTGGTTGTCGTGGCCGACGTCCACCGACGGGTTCTTCACGTACTTGCTCGACCACACGGCGAGCGAGTCGTCTCCGGTGTTCCTGAAGGAGGAGTTGAACACCGTCGAGTTGCGCGTCCCGTTGGCGAGGTTGATGCCGTCCGCGTAGGTGTTGCGAATCCGCATGCCGGTGAACTCGACACCGTCACCGGGTCCCCAGAGGTCCGGGATGTTGTCGTAGTCGCGGCCGACCCACACGCCGACGTTCGCGTGCTCCAGCCACACATTGGTGATCTTGGTGTCCTTGCCGAAGCGGCCGTTGAGGCCGACGCCGCCCTCGGCGTTGCCGTCACCGCCCCGGATGGTGCCGGAGCCGAAGATCGCGATGTCCGAGATCTGGGTGTTGTCGTCGATGTCGAAGCCAAAGTTCCCCTCGCGCGGGTGGTTGATGCCGCCCGCGTCCTGCGGCGCGGTCAGCGTGTAAAGCTGCGAGTGCCACATACCGGCACCTCGGATGGTGACGTCACTGATTCCCACCTGGTTGTACTGGCCCCGGTTCAGCGGGTCGTCGGTGAGGATCTTCTGCTCCTGGCGCCACTGCCCCGGCGGAATCCACACGCAGCCGATGTCACCGTTCTGGTTCGCCGTCACGGCCCGCTGGATGGCGTCCGTGTCGTCGATCCCGTCGTTCGGGACGGCTCCGTAGGTGGTGATCGAGGTGCATCCGGCCGGCTGTGCGATCGCCGGTGCCACCTGCTCCAGGTCGACGACAGGTTTCTAGCAGGTCACGCTTTTGTCAACGGTTCTCGCATCGGCGTCCACCGCCGCAGGTGCCTGGCCGCACCTACCACCGACCCGCCGGTGAATCCATACATCGGATCTCAATGCGATGAATCTGCGCACAGTTGCTCAGCACCACGAGACATCAGGTGATGAGTGATCACATTTGCTTGCCTGGGCATGATTTCGAGCATCTCTTGACACTCATCAGTTCACGCATTGCACTAACAGCTCCTATCTTTGTCATGCTCAAGCCGAGTAGCAGGAGTACCGGCGCCATCATGAAGAGAACCCAACGGCTCCATGCGTGGAAGACGATCCTGACCGCCGCAGCCGCCACCCTCGCGCTGGCAGCCACCGTGACCGCACCGACAGCCGAGGCCTCCCCCACGGCCACCTCCCCGAACGGCACCGCTCTCGCCCTCACCCCTCCCATGGGGTTCAACAACTGGGCGCGCTACGGCTGCGGGACCAACGTGCCGAACAACGGGGACCAGGGCCCGAGCCGCCGGCTGATCCTCGACCAGGCCCAGGCACTCGTGGACACCGGTCTCGCCGCCAAGGGCTACGACACCGTCACCGTCGACGACTGCTGGAGCACCATGACGCGTGGCGCCGACGGCGGTCTCGTCGCCGACACGAGCAAGTTCCCCGGGCGACATGGCTGACCTCGGCACCCAACTGCACGAGATGGGGCTCAGGTTCGGCATCTACGGCGACATCGGCACGACGACCTGCGGCGGCTTCCCGGGCAGTTGGGGCCACTTCCAGCAGGACGCCGACCTCTTCGCCTCCTGGGGCGTGGACTTCATCAAGCTCGACGGCTGCAACATGCCGTCGTCCGCGAGCAGCTCCACGGGATACATCTCGGCGTACGACGACTTCGCCGCCGCGATGAAGGCCAACGCCTCGGGACGCGAAATGGTGTCCTCCGAGTCGTCCCCCGCGTACTTCTACATCGGCGCGTCCGATCTGTCCGACTGGTACGACGTGATCGACGGGGCCTCGAAGAGCGGGCAGCTCCGGCGCGGGGGCTACGACGTCAAGATGCACAACCTGGGCGGATCCGCCTGGGACAAGGACACCAACGGAGCCGGAGTCATGGCGCAGTACGCCTACAACTCGCCGCTTTCACGCTATGCCGCGCCCGGCAGCTGGAACGACCCCGACTTCCTCATTCCCGGTGAAGCCCTCACCGACGAGGAGACCAGGTCCCAGTTCCCCCTCTGGTCGATGATGGCCTCACCGCTGATCCTCAGCACGGACGTCGCCTCGCTCAGCCCCGAATCCCTCGCCACAGTGGGCAACGCGGACATCATCGCCATCGACCAGGATCCCCTGGGTCAACAGGCCGGAATCGTCTCCCGCGACGGCACCGTCGATGTGCTGGCCCGGCCGCTGGCCAACGGAGACCGCGCCGTGTCCCTCCTGAACCGCGGCTCCACGGCCGTACGGGCGAGCACGACGCCGGCCGGTATCGGCTTCCTGGGCGGCGGTGCCTGTTCCGCTTCGGTAGCGGGCAACCCGGTCGTCCTGTACAGCTGCAACGCCGGTGCCGACCAGCGCTGGACCCTGCCGGGCGACGGCACCGTCCGCACCCTCGGCAACTGCCTCGACGCGGAGCACCGGAGCGACGCCACGTACACCGGCTACTGGGCCGTTCTCAGCCCCTGCGACGGGAGCGCCACCCAGAAGTGGACGTACCGGCGCAACGGCAACCTGGAGAACGCCGGGGTGCCCGGTCGCTGCCTCGACGCGTACACCTCACGGACCACCGACAGCAATCCACTGATCGTCGACACGTGTGCCAACTCCCGCCCCAACCAGCAGAACCAGGTCTGGGCCCTCCCCGAGTAGCGGGTGTCCTGATCCCATACGTGCCGCACGGTCCGACGGCCGCGACCGCCCCGGTCGTCGGATCCGGCGGCCGGCGGCTCCCCGCCCGCGAGGAGGGTGATCGTCGACGTTGCGGCGCTCCGGACGGTGCACCACAATGCCGGTATGGCGGGTGAACTCAGGCCGACCGGCGACGCTTCCGGATCCAGCGCAAGGCCCGACATGCGGGCATCGGACCGGGAGCGGGACCAGGTCGTGGAGATCCTCCAGGTCGCCGCGGGCGACGGCCGGCTCACCGCCGCCGAGCTGGACGAGCGCCTGGACGCGGCACTGTCCGCCCGCACCGCCGGCGAGCTGGCCCGGCTGACCGCCGACCTGCCCTCGGAAGGAATGCCTCCGCAGGCCAAGGATCTGGTCCGGATCGACCAGCGGTTCGGTGATGTCTCACGCACCGGTCGCTGGCTGGTTCCGCGCCGCATGGAGATCCGCCTGATGTTCTGCGACGCGAAGCTCGACTTCACCGACGCGCTGATCACGCACAGCACCCTTCACATCGATGTCGACCTGCGGATCGGGGGGAACCTGACCCTGGTGACCAGGCCCGGAATCGTGGTCGATGCCGACGGCCTGGAACGCAGCAGTGGCGACATCAAGATCCGCCCGGCGTCGGAGGCCGACGTCCCCACCGCCCTGCGCGTGCTCGTGGCCGGACAGTCCCGGGGCGGCGACTTCACCGCCCGGCTGCCGCGGCGCAAGCTCTCGGAGCGGCTGTGCCGCACACCCGGTCAGCTCGGCAGCTGAGCCGGGCCCCGGCTGCTCCCGCTCTTCCCATCGATTGAAACCGTTCAACCAGCCAACTCGCCCGCGCTGCGGCGCACATGATGGACGCGTGCCCGATCAAGGCCCCGTCGAGAAACTCCCCGCACGCTCATTGACCCACACCTCGCGCGCCCCTACGTTCAGCTACGTCCAGACTGTGAATCGATTCATCACTTCTGTGTGAGGGGCCGCATTGATCAGCAGGCGGAACATCCTGACGAGCGCCGCTGCCACGGTGGGCGCCGTAGCAGCCGGAGTCGTACCGGCCGGGGCAGCCCCGGCGCCGGTACCGGCCCAGGCACCTGTGCGGCGCGGGGCGCCACGCGTCACCGCGCCGACCGTCGAGTACGTGTCGCACCCCCTGGGCCTCGACGCGCGACACCCTCGGCTCAGCTGGCCGGTCGCCTCTGAGGCACCGGACGTCCAGCAGAGCGCCTATCAGGTCCGGGTCGCGTCCAGCGCGTCCCGCCTGTCGCACCCGGACATCTGGGACAGCGGAAAGGTGATGTCCGGCGAGTCCGTCCTCGTCCCCTACGCGGGGCCCGCGCTCAAGCCGCGGACCCGCTACTTCTGGTCCGTGCGGGTATGGGACACGGCCGGAGGCGAGTCCGGCTGGAGCACGCCTTCGTGGTGGGAGACCGGCCTCATGGACCCCGCCGAGTGGTCCGCCGCCTGGGTGTCCGCTCCCCCGGCCCTCACCGACGCACCCTCGCTGGAGAACAGCTCCTGGATCTGGTTCCCCGAGGGAGACCCGGCCAACAGCGTGCCGGAAGGCACCCGTTGGTTCCGTCACACCGTCGATCTCGCGGACGGGATCACCTCGGCGACCCTCGCCATCAGCGCGGACAACGTGTACACGGTCTCCGTGAACGGCACCGAAGTAGCGCGTACGGACCTGGCGACCGACAACGACGGCTGGCGCCGCCCCGCGGTGATCGACGTCCTCGCGCAGCTGCGTACCGGAACGAACGTCCTCGCGGTCTCGGCGGCCAACGCGAGCGAAGGGGCCGCGGGGCTGATCGCCACGCTCGCCCTGCGCACGGCGTCCGGCGAACAGAGCATCGTCACCGACGCCTCCTGGAAGTCGACGGACGAGGAGCCCGCCGACGGCTGGCGCGGACCCGGCTTCGACGACAGCGGCTGGCCGGCGGCGAAGGAGGCCGCCGCGTGGGGCGCCGGACCGTGGGGCAAGGTCGTTCCCGCCCTGTTCGCGGCCAACCAGCTGCGGCACGGGTTCGAGCTGCCGCGCAAGAAGGTCGCTCGGGCGCGCCTGTACGCGACGGCTCTCGGTCTGTACGAGGCCCACCTCAACGGCCGCCGGGTGGGACGCGATCAGCTCGCTCCCGGCTGGACGGACTACCGCGAGCGCGTCCAGTACCAGACGTACGACGTCACCGCGCTCCTGCGGCCCGGCGCGAACGCCATCGGCGCCTATCTGGCACCGGGTTGGTATGCGGGCAGCGTCGGCATGTTCGGGCCCCATCAGTACGGCGAACACCCGGCTCTCCTGGCCCAGCTGGAGGTCGAGTTCACGGACGGCACGAGCAGGCGCATCACGTCCGGACCGGACTGGCGGGCCGCCGCCGGGCCAATCCTCTCCGCCGACCTCCTCGGCGGAGAGACGTACGACGCGCGCAAGGAGACGGCCGGCTGGACCTCGCCCGGCTTCGACGACCGCACCTGGTCCGAGGTCAGCGGCGCGGACGAGAGCGCGCCCCGCCTGATCGTCGCGCAGGTGGACGGACCTGTACGGGTGGCGAAGGAGCTTCCCGCCCGGAAGGTGACCGAGCCCTCGCCGGGCGTCTTCGTCTTCGACCTGGGCCAGAACATGGTCGGCTCGGTGCGGCTGCGGCTGTCGGGCGACGCGGGCACGACGGTGCGTCTGCGCCATGCCGAGGTCCTCAATCCCGACGGCACCGTCTACACCGCGAATCTCCGCAGCGCCGCGGCAACCGACACCTACGTCCTCAAGGGCGGCGGCTCCGAGACGTACGAACCGCGCTTCACCTTCCACGGGTTCCGCTACGTCGAGGTGACCGGTCTGCCCGTCGCTCCCCCGGCGAGTGCGCTGACCGGTCGGGTCATGCACACGTCCGCCCCGTTCACCTTCGAGTTCGAGACCGACGTCCCCATGCTCAACAGACTGCACAGCAACATCACCTGGGGCCAGCGCGGCAACTTCCTCTCCATCCCCACAGACACGCCCGCACGCGATGAGCGTCTGGGCTGGACGGGCGACATCAACGTCTTCGCGCCGACGGCCGCTTACACGATGGAGTCGGCCCGCTTCCTCACCAAGTGGCTCGTGGACCTGCGCGACGCCCAGACTGCCGAGGGCGCCTTCACCGACGTGGCCCCCATCGTCGGCAACATCGGCAACGGCGCGGCCGGCTGGGGCGACGCCGGCGTCACCGTGCCCTGGTCGCTGTACCAGGCTTACGGGGACCGGCAGGTCCTCAAGGACGCCTGGCCATCCATCCGGGCCTGGCTGACGTACCTGGAGAAGAACAGCGACGGCCTGCTGCGGCCGGCCGGCGGCTACGGCGACTGGCTGAACGTCTCCGACGAGACGCCGAAGGACGTCATCGCCACCGCCTACTTCGCGCACAGCGCCGACCTCGCGGCCCGGACGGCCACGGAGCTGGGCGAGGACCCGGCGCCGTTCCTCGACCTCTTCACACGGATACGCACGGCGTTCCAGGCCGCGTATGTCACCGCGGAGGGGCGGGTGAAGGGCGATACCCAGACGGCGTACGTCCTCTCCCTCTCGATGGACCTGCTGCCGGACGCCCTGCGCACGGCGGCGGCGGACCGGCTCGTCGCACTGATCGAGGCCAAGGACTGGCACCTGTCGACGGGCTTCCTCGGTACGCCCAGGCTGCTGCCCGTCCTCACCGACACCGGACACACCGATGTCGCCTACCGCCTGCTCCAGCAGCGCTCGTTCCCCAGCTGGGGCTACCAGATCGACAAGGGCTCCACCACCATGTGGGAGCGGTGGGACTCCATCCAGCCCGACGGCGGCTTCCAGACCCCGGACATGAACTCCTTCAACCACTACGCCTACGGTTCGGTCGGTGAGTGGATGTACACGAACATCGCCGGCATCGCGGCGGGCCGGCCCGGCTTCCGCGAGATCGTCATCCATCCTCGGCCGGGCGGCGACGTCACCTCGGCCCGCGCCACGTTCGCCTCGGTCTACGGCCCCGTCTCCACCCAGTGGAAACTGCGCTCGGGCTCCATCGACCTGCGGTGCGCCGTGCCTCCCAACACGACCGCGGAGGTGTGGGTCCCCTCGCACGCCCCGGACGCGGTCACCCACACCCGCGCCACGTTCCTGCGCGAGGAGGAGGGCTGCGCGGTGTACCGGGTCGGCTCCGGGAGCCATCACTTCACCGGATAGGACGCCCCGTCAGCGTGACTCCGTCGTAAGGTAGTTGTCCCATACATCTCATAGAGGGAGACACTCGTATGCCGATCCCGCTCGGTCTTGGCCTTCCGCAGATGAGGCAGTACGACATCGGCCGCGATGTGCCCGACGTGGCACGGGCCGCGGAAGCGGCCGGGTACGAGAGCCTGTGGGTGTTCGAGCGGGTTCTGTTTCCCGAACCGGCCACCCAAGGCCTGTACGGAGTACCGGGCCTGGCCTGGCCCGACCACTACCGCGGCGTCGCGGACCCGTTGATCACCCTGACGCTCGCCGCCGCGGCCACCGACCGCGCCCGGCTCGGCACCAGCGTGCTCGTCGCGCCGCTGCACATCCCCTTCCAGCTGGCCCGCTCGCTCGCCTCGCTGGACTCCGCCAGCGGTGGCCGGGTGGTCGCGGGGCTGGGTACGGGCTGGTCCCTGGACGAGTACGCCGCCGCGTCCGTCGCCCCCTTCGAGCGGCGCGGCGCGGTCCTGGACGAGCTGCTCGACGTGTTCGCGGCCGTCTGGGGTCCTGACCCCGTCTCGTACGAGGGGGCCCTGACCACGATCGCCCCGTCCGTGGTGGGGCCCAAGCCCGCTCGCCCGATCCCGGTCCTCCTCGCGGCGAGCGGCCCCCGGGCCGTTCGCCGGCTGGTCGACCGGGCGGACGGCTGGATGCCCGTGGCCATGGGGGCATCGACCCTGGCCGAGCAGTGGCAGCGGGTGCGGGACGTCGCCGCCGAGCGGGGGCGTGAGCGGCCGCTCGCTGTCTGCGCCCGTGCCAACGCGCGGTACAGCGTCAAGCCGGTGGAGGGCGACGACCGGCAGCCGTTCCACGGAAGTGTGGCGCAGATCGTCGAGGACCTGGTGGCACACGCCGATACCGGCGTCACGGAGATCATGCTGGACCTCCAGGGCACCCCGCGTGACGCCGCGGAGTTCATCGACGTGGCGACCGAGGTGTACGAGGCGGCGCGGGCAGCGGGGGTCTGAGCCCGTCCGGGGCCCGTTGTCGTACCCCTGTGGCAGGGTCTTTTCCAGGGCGCCGGACCAGGCGTCCCGATCACACTGCCGGAATCCGGCTGCCCGAATCCCGCCCTGGGACAGGACAGCCGGATTCAAACGGCCGGACGCGGTCGGACGGCCGCCGAAGGAGCACACCATGTCGGGTACCGACGAAGCCCGTACCTCCCTGGCCGCTGTCGCGGCCTTGCTCGCTCCGGCCCAGGAGGCTGTCGCCGCACGGGTACTGCACGCCCACGACGACCCCTCGGGCTATGTACGCGACCACGCGGACACATTGGCGGACCGGGGCATCGAGGGGCCCGTGCCCGGTCTCGCGTGGATAGCGCTCGTCGACGCGCTGGCCGAGCACCGGCTGCTGGCGGAGCTGGACTGGAAGGAGGACTCCGACGAGATCCGGTCCCGGCTGCGTGGGCTCGCGTCCCGGCCGTCGGTGGATCCCTGGGTACTGGTCGAGGCGGACGACATGCGTCTGCCGACCCATGAGTTCCTGGAGGCATGCGGCCGGTGCTTCCGCGACGTCGGCGCGGCGCTCGCCGTCCTCGACATCGAGTCCGACTGCTATCCGGTGGTGTGCCTGCGGGCGGCGCGGGTGGAGGAGCTGACCACGCTCGCGGCCCGCGCGGGCTTCACCGCACGGGGCTTCGGTGCCTGATGTCCGGTCAGGCCGGCGGCCGGCCGGAACAGGCCCGGGTCATCACTGTCCGGACGGGCGTATCACGCCGCTCTCGTAGGCGAACACCGCGGCCTGGGTCCGGTCCCGGAGCCCGAGCTTGACCAGGATTCGGCCGACGTGGGTCTTGACCGTCTGTTCCGCGACCACCAGGTTCACGGCTATCTCGGCGTTGGAGAGTCCCTGCGCGATGAGCGCCAGGACCTCGGTCTCGCGTTCCGTCAGGTCGCCCGCCCGGCCCCGTTCCGGAATGCGCAGTGTCCGGGTGACGCGGGAGAACTCGGCGATCACGCGCTTGGTGATGCTCGGGGCGAGGAGAGCGTCACCTGCGGCCACCACCCGGACGGCCTCCACGAGTTCGGCCGCGGAGGCGTCCTTGAGCAGGAATCCGGAGGCACCCGCGCGCAGGGCTTCGTACACGTACTCGTCGAGGTCGAATGTGGTCAGGACGAGGACCTTGACGGTGGACCCGGCGGGCTCGGTGATGCGCCGCGTGGCCTCGATGCCGCCGACCCCGGGCATGCGGATGTCCATCAGCACGACGTCCGGGGTGAGTTCGGCGACCTTGGCCACGGCGTCCAGGCCGTCGACCGCCTGGCCGACGACCTCGATGCCCGGCTCGGCGTTGAGCAGGACCGTGAATCCCTGACGGACCATCATCTGGTCGTCGGCGATGACAACACGGATGCTCATACGGGTTCCTCCAGGGGAAGTATCGCCACTACCTCGTAACCACCGCCGGGAGTATTCCCGTTGGTGAAGTCACCGCTCAGCATGGCGGTGCGTTCCCGCATGCCGAGCAGACCGTGGCCGATGTCGCGCGGGGGCGGGGCCGGTTCGTCCGGCGCCGTGTTGGTGATCCGGACGGCGAGGCAGCTGGGCCGGTACGCGATCTTGACGTGCACCGCTGTTCCGGGCGCGTGCCGCATGGCGTTGCTGAGGGATTCCTGCACGATGCGGAACGCGGAGAGATCGACGCCGGGTGGGATGGGCCGCGGGGTGCCCGTGAGCTCGGTGGTCACCCTGAGGCCTGCCCCTCGCCCGTTGTCGAGCAGCTCCGGCAGGCGGTCGAGGGTGGGCTGGGGGCTGTGTCGCGCCTCGGCGGACACCGCGTCCTCCGAGCGGAGCACGCCGAGGACCCGTCGCAGTTCGGTGAGTGCGCCGACGGCGTTCTCGCGGATACCCGCGAGGTTCTCCCTGAGCTCGTCGGAGGGGTGCTCCACGAGGTGCGGTGCGACCTGCGCCTGGATGGAGATCACCGACATGTGGTGGGCGACCACATCGTGGAGTTCGCGGGCGATGCGGTTGCGCTCCTCCAGAAGGGTGCGGCGGCTGCGCTCCTGCTCCGTGCGTTCTTCCTGGACCACGAGTTCGGTGCGGGCGACCTGACGGCCGCGCAGCGCCACACCGATCACGACGGCCGCGACGAGGACGGCCACGGCGAACCGTGTGTCGGTGGTCGGATGCACGAAGTCGTCGGGATTGCAGGCCGCTCCCGCCAGCACGGAGAGGACGAGCGCCTCGACACCGACCCGGGGGCGCAGTCGCAGTGCCATCATCAGCAGCACCCCCGCCTGTGCGACGACTCCGGACACGGTCCAGGGAATCGAGCCGTCGCCGGGCTGGGGCTGCGCGGTCAGCGCGACCACGATCATGACCGTGGTCACCGCTCACCAGGCCGGCACCGGTCGGTACAGGGCAGCGATGAACGCCACGGCCTGAAGCACACCGAGGAGCACGGCGCTGCGGTTGTCCAGTCCGTACTGCCCCACGAGCGTGTTGATGCTGTAGATCCCTAGCGGCACCGTGCACACCATGAGCGGCAGCAGGAAGGCCGGGAGCCATTCGTGCAGTGAGGGACGGCCCGGACTGGGCGGAGGATCTACGGCAGTGGTCCACAGGTCGTGGACGAGGTGCGCGGGACGGCTTTCAGACGCTCCGCCAGCTGCGCCCCGGCTCCCGCCCATAGCCTGTGCATGGCTGTCACTCTAGGCACGGTGTGCCTCGCAATCCCTACTGGGTCGTCCTTGACGCACGACCGTGGTGCGTCCTTGCCGGCGCTGTTCGTACGTTCTGAACGCCGCCCAGCACGCCGTCAGGGCGACGGCGAAGACCGGCAGCCAGAGAAGCCGGGCGATGATCCACTGCGTCCCGTCCGGGCGGGTGTGCAGTCCTGGCAGGGTGCGGCCGGTGAGAAGCCCGGTGGCGGTGACCGCGAGCATCGCCGTCTGGTGCCAGAGGAAGACGGTCATGGCGCTGAGGTTGACCAGCGCCACCGCCGCCCAGGCCGCAGGCTTCACGAGTATCCGCCGCAGTGGCCCCGACAGGAGCAGTGCCGCCCCGCACTGGGCGAGGCCGAAGGTGACCGCGGCCAGGGTGGGCGGGTCGAGATTGGAGATGGCGGCGCCCGGGACCCCGACCATGGACGCGGGGTATCCGGCGAGGAGCACCAGCAGCGCCGTGGCGGTCGCGCCGCCGATGAGCAGGGTCCAGCCGGTCGTCCGCGAGCGCAGCTCCCCGCGGGCCCAGGCGGCTCCGAGGCAGTACGGCACCAGCCAGCCCGCGGCCACGTTGATCCAGCCGAGCCGGGCGGGGCCGTCGAGTCCGAGCCTGATGATGTCGACGTGGATGACCACGACGACGGGCCACAGCGGGTGGAGGCGGGCGACGAGCGGGGTCAGTGCGGTGAGCCCGGCGAGGACCAGCAGGAACCAGAGGGGTGAGAGCACGAGTTTGAGCAGGGCGTGCAGATTGTCGGAGCCGACTCCGGAGACGAACATCGTGCCGGCCGTCACGGTCCAGACCACCAGCAGCGCCGCGACCGGCCGGAACAGGCGGGCGGTCCTGGCGCCGAGCCAGCGGCCGTAGGTGATGCCCCGAGCGCGGGACGACTCATAGCTCTTGGCCGCCACCTGCCCGCCCACCGGGAAGAACACCGCGAGGGTCTGGAACACCCAGGAGACCGGCGCGAGTTCGGGTCTGTGCTGGAGCGGGCTCGCGGCGTGGACGCTGCCGCTGTCGACGACCATGGCGGTCACCAGCCAGTGGCCGAGCACGACTCCTGGGATGGCGAGGGCGCGCAGCGCGTCGACGGTCCGGTCGCGGTGGTGCGGGGTCGCGGCTTCGATCCGCTCGATGAGCTCACGCATGCCGGCTCCTCCCGGAGGGTGCGGTGCCCGAGACGATGCGGGCGATGTTCTTCAGGGACCGGGAGCCGGGCTTGAGATAGTCGCTGCGCCCTCCGGTTCCCGCGTCGAAGGTGCGGGCGCCGAACCCGGGTGACACGGGGTCCGGTCCGAATCCGATCGAGACGAAGGGGAGGCGGAGGCGGGTGTGCGGAACGTCCGCCACCCAGTCCGTCGTTCCCCGGCCCGCCCAGACGGTGGCACGGGTGTGCAGGGCGCTGACGTCGCGGGCACCGGTGCCGGGGCTGGCGTAGAGGACGAGGGCGGCCACTCCCCGCAGGACGGGCGCGGCTCTGGCGCATACGACCGAGCCGTAGGAGTGGCAGAGCAGGGAGATCCTGGCAGCCGGCCTGGCGGTGTGCAGCTCGTCGGTGAACCGCCCGAGCGCGGGTGCCGCCGTGTCGGCGCGGCCGGTGGTGAGCGCCGCGGGGCTCACCGTGGCCGGCGTTTCGTAGCCGAGCCACGCGACGACGGCGGCCTTCGGCCCCAACTCCCTTCGCAGGGCGGCGGAGTCGTTTTTCAGGCGCCAGTACCGGTCGAGGTTGGTATCGGCGCCGGGCACGAGGACGGCGATCCGTTCGGCCCGCGTCAGGTCTCCGAAGACCTCGGCCGTGCGGCCCCCGTCACGGCCGTCGAACAGGAGGAAGTGACGACGGGGGTCCGCCATCCCGCGCAGCGCCGAGGCCCGCTTCCGGTCACCGTGACGCGCGGCCATGCGCCCGGCGGCCAGGATGCCGTCGCGGGTGACGGCGTACCGGGCGTCGAGGGTGCCCCGAGCGGCGTCCCGCAGTGGGGCGAGCGGGGCCGGAACGGGCGCCGGGACCGCTGCGGGGCTGGAGGCTCCGGACACGGGCGCGGCGACCGAGGCGGCGATGAGCGCGGCCAGCAGGGTGCGGCGCAGCCTGCTGTTGCGGAGGCGGACGGGCATGGGGCGGGGTCCTTCCGTACCGGATGCGTGAGTTGCATCCGGTACGAAGCTAGGAGCCGCATCTTGTAATCGGCGTCCCTCCCCGGACCGCACCTGGCGCGTAGCTCCCAAGTACTACGGGTCTGCGGAAGGTGACGGGTGCGCAGGGCGCCTTCGGCGGGCGTGGGTTGACGCAGCGCCGCACGCGGGGTTTCCTGCTGCGATGACCGGAACGAACGCCCCGCCCGACTCCCGTATCGAGTGGGTCGCGGGCGAGGCCATGCTGCTGGCGTGGCAGCACGTACACAACACGATCATTCCCACGGCCGCGCTGTCGCTCGCGGAGGTCGAGGAGCGGTCCCGTCGCAACCGGCTGGCCGTCGCGTATCTGGGCGATGTCGTGGTGGGCTGCTCCACGGTGCGGCCGCCCGCCACGGACTCCGCGGCCGCCACCGTGATCGCGCGGGTGCTGCCCGCCCACCGCGACCAGGGGTGCGGCGGGCAGCTGTACGCGCACGGGCTGGCCGAAGCCCGAAGGCTCGGCGCCCGGGTCATCGAGACCTGTGTGCTGGAGTCCAACCCCGAGGGGCTGCGGTTCGCTGTGCGCCTCGGATTCGTCGAGACCGAGAGGTACCTGCTCCCGGGCGACAGCGTGCCGTTCATCGATCTCAGGCTGGCCTGACGGCCCTCGGGGCTGTCCCGGCGCCCGCTGTCAGCGCTGGAGGGCGGCGAGTTCGCGCACTGTCGCCATGTCGCTGAACGGGATGAGCTGTTCGCCGACGATCTGGTACGGCTCGCTGCCCTTGCCCGCCACCAGCACGATGTCGTCGGGGCCGGCGCTCTCCAGGGCGAAGGCGATCGCGGAGCGCCGGTCCGCGCGGCGTTCGAACCTGGTTCCGGTGGCTTCCAGACCCGGGACGATCTGGTCCATGATCGCTTCGGGGTCCTCGTTCCTCGGGTTGTCCGAGGTCAGGACGCACAGGTCGGAGCGGGTCCCGGCGATCTCGCCCATCCGGGCCCGCTTGGTGACGTCACGGTCTCCGCCGCAGCCGAAGACCGTGATGACCCGGCCGCCCCGCGAGAAGTCCCGGACCGCACCGAGGACCTTGTCCAGGGAGTCGGGCGAGTGGGCGTAGTCCACGATCACCGCGGTGCCGCGCGGCGTCTCGAAGCGCTCCAGCCGGCCGGGGACGGGAGGCATCCGGTCAAGTGCGGCCACCAGTCCGGCGAGGTCGTGGCCCAGGAGGTGGCAGGCGGCCACGGAGGCCAGCGCGTTGGACACGGAGAACCGTCCGGGGACGGGAATGGCGGCGGGGTACTTGCTGCCCTCGTGGTGGAGGGTGAAGCGGGTGCCGAAGGCGTTCATGCTCAAGTCCGTGGCCCGGTAGTCGGCTTCGGCGTCGATGCCGTACGTGGTGACCCTGCCCGGCATCGTCGGGGCGATGGCGGCGCCCACCGGATCGTCCGCGTTGACCACGGCGCTCCGGCACAGCCCTTGGAAGAGGCGGAGCTTCGCGTCCCGGTAGTTCTCCATGGTGCCGTGGTCGTCCAGGTGGTCCTGCGTAAGGTTGGTGAAGATGCCGACGTCGAGGAAGGCGCGGTCCACCCGGTGGTGCAGCAGTCCCATCGAGGTGGCCTCCAGCACGACCGTGCCGACCTCGTGGTCGCGCATGTGCCCCAGGAGGTACTGGAAGTCCGGTGACTCCGGGGTGCTGAGGACGGAGCGCGGCATCGGGATGAGCTCGTCACCGATCCGGCTGCCGGCGGTGCCGATCACGCCGACCCGTGCGCCCTCGGCGATCCTGAGCACGGACTCGACCATGTACGAGACCGAGGTCTTTCCGTTGGTGCCGGTGACGGCCACCATGTCCATGGCCCGGCCGGGCTCTCCGTGGTAGCGGGAGGTGACCACCGCGGCCGCCGTACGCGTGTCCGCCACCCGCACCACGCACGCGCCGCCGGGCGATGCCCGCACCGCCGCCAGGATGTCCGGCTCCGCGTTGTCCACCAGCACGGCCACGGCACCCCGCGCGAGTGCCGGGCCGACGGCCTCCGGGCCGCCCTCGCGGTGGCCGGGAACGGCGATGTACAGCGAACCCGGTGTCACGCGGTGGGCGTCGAAGCAGGCTCCGGCAGTGATCGGGGTCTCCGGATCACCGAGGAGTACCTCGTGATCGTGCCCGGCCAGCAACTCCCTCAGATTCATGCGGGGTCCTCTCGAAGATGCGGCTGGGCCCCCGGCGGGCGCCGCCGGGGGTTGCCGACGGAGCGCCTCGGGGGCTGCGCATGGTGTGGGGTGCTGCTGTGTACGCAGCGAAAGCGGTGGAAGAACTCCGTGGGCGGAGTGGCGGGCGCGGCCGGAAGCGGAATGACGGCGCGGCGGTCGCCGGTGGTGGGTCCTGGTCAGCCGTGACCGTGCAGGGCGCGGCAGCGCGCCTGGGTGGCGGCGGGGCACAGCAGGTGAGGCGCCTGTCGCAGGCACTCCCTCACCGCATCCATGTGACCCATGAGTGGAGTGTACGTCCCGGGGACGGTGCCTGATCCACGTCGTCGTCACGGCCGGGAGCAGGCGGCGCCCCGGTGGGGGCGTGAGTGGGGCGCCGACCGGTCTTCGTGCGGGAGAGTGCGTGCCCACGGGGCCCGGCGGCACGCGAGAGGGGAAGCGAAGGGGCCTGGCGCGCGGAGCGGTGGGCTCCGCGCGACAGGCCCCCGGGACCCGGCGTGATTCAGGCCGGGTGGGACGTCAGGCCGCGCTGGACATCAGGCTGTGTGGAGCGTCAGCCCGTACCGGTTCAGGATCTCGTTGATCGGCTGGTGCCAGGTCTCTCCGCCCGAGCTGCAGTCGCCCCAGCCGCCCGAGGTGACTCCCTGCGCCTGGTCGCCGCTGATGAAGGAGCCGCCCGAGTCGCCCGGCTCCGCGCACACGCTGGTCTTGGTCATCTGGTAGACGGCGCCCTGGCTGTAGTTCACCGTGTCGTTGGTGGCCAGTACGTTGCCGCAGTGCCAGTGCGAGGTGGAGCCGGAGCGGCATATCGAGGCGCCGACGGGGGCCTCGGCGGAGCCGCGTACGAGCTGGTCGGAGACGGTTCCCCAGCCGATGACCACGGGAACGGTCCACCAGCCGTTGCCGACGCTCACCCAGGCGTAGTCGTCGCCGGGGAACGACGACCCCTGGAAGTTGCCGATGGCGGAGCCGTCCCAGCCGCTGACCGCCGCACCCGCCTGTCCGCAGTGTCCGGCGGTGACGAAGCCGCCGATGACGGAAAAGCCGATGGAGCACCGCACGTTGCCCGTGTAGTACGGGTCGCCGCCCACGGTCCCGGCGGCGAAGGTCCGCGGTGCCTGCGCGGTCTGTTCGACGACGACCGGTCCGGCCTCGCGGGCCTTCTCGACGAACGCCCGGACATCGTTGTCATCCTGCGCGGAGGCGACGACGTTCACGACGACCTTGTTGGACTTCGGGTCGACGTGCCAGCTGCTGACCCCGGCGGGCGCGTCGAACGTGTCGATCCGCGCCTTGACGGCGTCGAGCCGGCGCGCGGTGTTGGTGACCAGGCGGACGTCGGCACCGGTCGCCCGCACGGCCGCCTTCCGCTTCTCGCTGGTGACGGCCACCGTGAGGCCACCCGTCGACGGATCGAACCAGGAGCCTCCGTAGGCGTCTCCGGCGGCGCGCTTCGCCTTTCCCTGGATGGCGGTCGCCGTCTTCTCCGCTGACAGCCTCGCCTTCGCCTGACTTTCTGTCAGCCCGAAGTCCTTCTGCATGGCGGTCAGCAGTCCGGCGGACGCCGGGAGTGCGTCGGAACCGGCGCGGGAAGCGGTGGCGGGGGTGTCGGCGGCGGAGGCGGAGGGGAAGCCCGCACCCGCCCAGGCTCCGACGAGGAGCACGGCGGACAGTGCGGTTCTCAGAGCTGTGATGCGTCTCAAGGCATTGGCCCTTCTGGTGTTCCGGCGAAGTGGGGGAGGAACAGCAGGCGTCCGGGAGGCGTCTCGTCTGAGAGCGCTCTCAGAGTGTGCCGTTCCGGACTGTAGCCCAGAGTCGTTTGCAGGTCCATGCCAATGCATGAGTGACTGGACGGTCCGTCCGCTGAGTAGGCGTACTCATCCCGCGCGCCCGAACTCGCCCTACGGTCACATCAAATGAACAAAGGGCGGCGCCGGAGCAGGCCGGGCGGGGCAAGGAGAACGGGCATGAACGGATCGTCGGGAACACGGAGATCCGGGGCCGCGATGACCGGTGCGCTGATGTGCGCGCTCGCACTCGTGCTCGGCGGCTGCGGGGTGCTGAGCACGAAGGAGGACCGCCGGTTCGCCGAGGCCCTGGCCGACGAGCACTACCCGGGGACGCTCGAAGTGATCGAGGCGCACAAGCTGTTCCCGCAGGCGTCCGGTTCGGAGGTCGCCTTCTCGGTGGCCGGTGACCCCGACGCCGTTGTCCGGATCCGGGTCGACGCCGAAGCGGGAACGTGCGACACGCACTCCTGCCGGCGGGTCCTCGACGACGCGGTGGAGCGCGGGCGGTCCGAGGCGGCCCGGCTGCGCGTCCTCACCCGTGCGTTCAGGAGCTGCGGCTATGAGGTGATCGGGGTGGACCCCTCGTCCGGCGCGCCGTGGATCGTGGCCTCGCCGTCCAACGCCACGGTGACCCGCGTACTGGGTGACATCGGCTCCTGCGTCCGGCGCTGGGCGGAGGCGGACGCGCTGAACGGCGGGACCGCGCACGCCCGGGGCGCGTCGGTGAACATCGCCTCCCCCGCCGTCGCCCGGCGCCGCCCGGCCGCGCGGACGTCGCGGCCCACGGCGATGCGGCTGAGCGAGACCCGGCTGCTGGCCGCCCTGCAGTCGCGGCCGTACTTCGTCGCGAGCTACTCCGCTTCGCACAGGCGCATCGACACCGCGGGCAGCGCCCGGATCGTCCAGCCCTTCGAAACCGGACAGCGGTTCGCCGCGACGGTCCAGGCGGCAGTTCGGGAGCAGCTCCGCGTGTCGCACCCGAGGGTGCGGGTCAGCGAGTTCCAGGGGGTGTGGAGGCTGGAACCGGGGACGGTCGACCGGCTCACCGGGTACGTGCTCTACTGCGAGCGGCCGGACGGCGGGAAGCGCTGCCTGGGTGACCGCGCCGTCGTGGTGACGACGGATGTACGGGGCGAGCCGGTGGGCCCGGTACGGGAGGCCGGCAAGGTACGGGAGGGGCGGGGGCCCTTGCGGCTTCCGCCCCTGTGAAAGCGGCCGGTCACGGGGCGGCTGTCCGGCCTCCCGAGCAGCGGTCCCCGGCCGCCCCCGGCCGGGACTTTCCGGGCCCGTGGCCAAGCGCGCCGCATCAGGGGCGCGTCGGGTCAGGGTCGCAGGGGCCGGTAGTCGAAGCTCCGCCACAGCGCGCGGACCGTCCCGCTGTCCGACCAGTGGCCGGGGGCCGGCGCCCTGCTGGTATCCGTTGTCTCCCAGATCCGGACCGGCCCGTCGGCGGCGTCGGCGAGCGGCTCCCAGCCCGGTTCGCCGGTGGTGGCGAATCCGGCCCAGGCGGCGGCCATCCGGTCCGAGAGGTGATGGTCGGCGGGCGTCGGGGCGCCCCCGATCAGGAACCGGACGCTCTCCTCATCGAGGTTCCCGAAGGCGAACGGGATGTCCGCGCAGTGCCAGGCGTACGCCACCGGCTGCGATCCACCGCGCTGCCGCGCGAAGCGTGAGAGGAAGGTGCGTCCGCCCGCCCGTGCGTGGGCGTCGGAGAGCCGGCTGCTGTACTCACCGAACATCAGGTCCCCGTACAGGGCGAGATGGACGTCGCCCACGGAGGCTTCGGGCATGAGCGCGCGGTAGCCGCGCGTCGAGGGGTCCGGGAGTCCGAAGTCCGCCGCGAATCGGATCAGTTGTTCCTCCGTGGTGACCTTCGCGCTGCTGCCGACCGCGTCCAGCAGCCAGTACTCCTGGGTGGTGTGGCAGACGAGCAGGTCGATGGAGCGGGCCGCCCCGCCGGCCAGGAGGGCGAGCGGGTCGCCGCGCAGCCGCACGCCGTCGGCGACCGGGCCGTAGATGACCGGGTCCCAGTGGTGCCGTCCGGAGTCCGGGTCCCGCCGGTATCCGTCGATGACGGCGTCGGATGCCCGGACCAGCGTCTGCGGCGAGGCGGCCGTCAGTCCGGCGGCTGTCGCGGGAACGCCTGCCTCGGCTGCCACCTTCTCCATGAGGTGCCCGGCGAGCTGAGGTGAGAAGCAGGGGCCGACCACACTGTGCGCTATCGCGCGCCGGAACAGCCCGCGTGCGCTGTCCATCGCCATCAGGCAGGCCACCGACGCCGCTCCGGAGGACTGCCCGGCCACGGTGACGTTGTCCGGATCCCCGCCGAAGGCGGCGATCTCCCGGCGCACCCATGTCAGGGCGGCGATCTGGTCGAGCAGCCCGCGGTTGGGCGGGCAGGGGTCGGGGCCGTCGGCCGGGACATGGCCGAAGCCCTCGAACCCGATGCGGTAGTTGAGGGTCACCACGACCAGGCCGGCGCGGGCGAGCGCGGCGCCGTCGAAGTCCGGCTGGGCACCGGAGCCGAAGGTGTAGGCGCCCCCGTGGATCCAGACGAGCACCGGCAGCCGGGCCCCGGCGACCGCGTTCCCGGCCGCCGCAGTCCAGATGTTGAGGCTGAGGATGTCCTCGTCGCCGGGCGACCAGCCCGGTGCGCCCGGCAGCTGCGCGGACTGCGGCGCGACGGGTCCGAAGTCCACGCAGTCGCGGATGCCCGCCCAGGGAGCGCGGGGGCGTGGCGCCCGGAACCGGCCCGTCCCGAAGGGCGGCTCCGCGTACGGAATGCCGAGGACGGCGACGACGTCCCGGTCCGGGTCTCTTCCCCGCACCGGGCCGCAGGTGGTTTCGAAGACACTCATCAACGTCGCTCAGCCGTCCTTCACTCCCCGCCCCCGCCGGGCGCGGGGATCAGGATGGCAGAGCACCTGGTCACAGCACGACCGGATTCGCCGTCACCGCGAGGGGCAGACCGGCCCGGCGACTCCGCCGGTACGATCCTCGACCCGCCCCGGCCGGAACGAGCCGGAACCCCCGCGACGCGGCACCGCCGCCGGGTCAGCGGGCCTGGCTGATCGCCGTACGGAGCATCGCCACGGTCGTCGCGGCCGCCGCGCGTTCCGCGTCGTCGCTCGTCGCACGGACCCGCTCCTCCAGCAGCACCACCGCTGCCTGGAGCACGCCCACGCGCACCGGAACGCTCTGCATCGCCGTCAGGACCGCCGCGGCCTGTTCGGCCGGGGTCGCGGTCGCGGCCTGCGGGATGAGGGTGGAGATACCGCGCCCGAGCGCACGGTCACGAGGCGGCTGAGCCGCGGCTGTGGTCACCGCAGAAGTCTGCCGCACCGGGCGGCCCGGATGGGTCAGCGACCTGGCCGCCGCGCCCGGTACCGTCCCGCCGCGTCCGGCCTTCGTCGCGCGGGTGCGCCGGTCAGGCCGGCGTGCCGCCGAGATCGAAGACGAGGCGTCCGGACACCTGGCCCTTGAGGACTTCGCCGATCGCGGAGTTGATGTCCGCCAGATCCCGGCTCTCGCGGACCACACGGGTGCGGCCGAGCCGGTGCAGCTGGAAGACCTCGGCCAGGTCCTGGCGGGTTCCGACGATCGAGCCGATGACCTTCGTGCCGTTCAGCACCGTGTCGAAGACCGGGAGTTCGAGCTTGCCCTCGGCGGGAAGGGCCACGAGGACGAGGGTGCCGCCCCTGCGGAGCGCGCTGTAGGCCGCGCCGAACGACTCGTTGCTCACCGCGAGGGAGATCGCCGCGTCGGCGCCACCGAGCCGGCGGGTCTCCTCCGCGACGTCCTGGACGCGCGCGTCGATGACGTGATCGGCGCCCAGCTCCCTGGCCAGGGCCAGTTTCTCGTCGGTGACGTCGACGGCGATGGTCTCGGCGCCGAAGATCCGCGCGTACTGCAGGGCGAGGTGCCCGAGTCCGCCGATGCCGGAGACGAGGGCGCGGGTGCCGGGGCGCGCGCCGGAGAGCTTGACCGCCTTGTAGGTCGTGACGCCCGCGCAGGTCAGGGGCGCCGCGTCCAGCGGGTCGATGCCGCCGGGCACGGGCACGACGTAGTCGCCGTGGGCGAGGGCCCGGAGACGCAGTGGTCGCAGTGTCCGCACGCCTCGCCGAGCCAGGGGATGGCCACCCGGTCGCCCACCGTGAGGTGGGTGACCTGGTCGCCGGCGGCCTCGACGATGCCGATCCCCTCATGGCCGGGGACGAAGGGCGGACTCGGTCTGACCGGCCAGTCCCCCTGGGCCGCGTGGATGTCGGTGTGGCAGAGCCCGGAGGCCTCCATGCGGACCAGGACCTGGTGCCCGGCGGGGTGGGGACCGGCCGGTCCTCGACGACGAGGGGCTCGGTGAAGCTGCGGACGACGGCGGCCCTCATGCGTACCGCTCCGCTTCGGTGCGGTGTGCCCGTCCGCCGCGCGGAGACGCGCCGGGCAGGCACACAAGCCTCGGAACAGAGTATTTCGAATGGCCGGTTCTCGCCCTTATCGCCACCGGCCGAGCCGCTACCCCTTCGCCCAGGTGTGCATCGCGGCCCGCGAGGAGAAGTCGGCGACATCCTTGTCCAGGGGATGGTCGGTGTACTGATGAATACGCCAGGAGGCCTTGATGCGGGGCTTGCCCGCGGTGACGTAGTCGGCGATCCACAGACCGTCCCCGGCATACGACGTGGTGTCGTGGTTCAGCCAGAAGTAGCGATTGCAGTACAGCAGGACCCGGTGGTGCGGCCGCAGCCGTTTGACCTCGCGGATGAACTGGTCCTTCTCCGCGTTACTGGCCCGGGTCCCCTCGCCGTTCTCCTCCCAGTCGACGGCCAGCAGTTCCCCCGCCTTCTCCGGCGCCTTGCTCAGGAAGTACGCCGCCTGCGCCGCGATATTCCCGGGCCACAGGAAGTGATAGAAGCCGACCACACATTCCGCGTCGCGTGCGCGTTTGGTCTGCTCGGCCAGATGCGGGTTGACGTACGAGCGTCCCTCAGTGGCCTTGATGAAGACAAAGTCCAGACCGTCCGTATCGATGGACGACTGATGCGAACTGACGTCGACACCGTGGAGCATGGGCACCGCCTTCAAGTGGTCCGGGTGATTCCGCTTTCTCGTTTGTTAACTGCCCGCGACTTACGCGTCCCATCCGCCGGTCGGGTAGAGGAATCGTTTCGCCGTCACCCGGAATAGCTCCGGGCCGGACCGGGTTGGTGAACCGGCAGGAGCCATTTCACCTGACGCGGGCACCAATTCAGGCAGCGCAGGCACCATCGGAGGTCGGAGCCATGAAGATCGGCATCATTGGCGCGGGAAACATCGGCGGCAATCTCACCAGGCGCCTCACGGCACTGGGTCATGAGGTGTCCGTCGCCAACTCACGCGGTCCGGAGACACTCGCGGATCTGGCCGAGGAGACCGGCGCCACGGCGGTCACCGCGGCGGAGGCGGCCCGGGACGCCCAGGTCGTGGTCGTCACCATTCCGCTCAAGGCCGTTCCGGCGCTGCCCGCCGGATTCCTGGACGCCGCCGCGGAGGGGGCCGCGGTCATCGACACCGGCAACTACTATCCGCAGCAGCGCGACGGCCGCATCGCCGCCATCGAGGACGGCCTGCCGGAGAGCCGCTGGACGGAGACCCAGATCGGTCACCCCGTCATCAAGGCCTTCAACGGGACGTACGCGCAGGACATCATCACCCGGGGCCTGCCGGCCGGCACCGCCAACCGGCAGGCTCTGCCGGTGGCCGGTGACGACGCGGCCGCCAAGGCGGCGGTCCGTGAGCTGATCGACGAGCTGGGCTTCGACACCGTGGACGCCGGAGGGCTCGACACGTCGTGGCGCCAGCAGCCGGGGACACCGGTATACGGCAACCAGGGTGACGCGGCGGCCATCGAGAAGGCCCTGGCCGCGGCGTCCCCCGAGCGCACCGCCGAGTGGCGGGCCTGACACCGGGTTCGCGGGTCCGGGCCTGACACCGGGCGCGGAGATCCGGGCCTGACACCGGGCGCGGAGATCCGGGCCTGACGCAGGCCTCGGAGCCCCGCCCCGGCGGCTCGGTCCGTCAGTCCTCGAAAGCGGTGCTGCGGCTGAGCTTCTCCCAGGTCAGGACCTCGGCACGGGAAGCGTCGAGGGCGGCGAGCACCGCGTCCGCGGCGTCGTTCCCGAGCGGCAGCCGGAGCGGGGTGTCCGGTGCGTCCAGGGCGGTGAGGATCGCTGCCGCCGCCTTGGCCGGGTCCCCCTCCTGCTTGCCGTCCGAGCCCGGAAGATCGGAACGGACCGGGCCCACGGTCGCCTCGTACGCGTGCAGCGCCGCGGACTGGTGCAGGGCGCCGCCGCCGGCGAACCCGGTCCGGAACGACCCGGGCTCGACGATCAGCACCTTGATCCCGTGCGGGGCCACTTCGGCGGCAAGCGCCTCGGACAGGCCCTCCAGCGCGAACTTCGTGGCCGAATAGGCGCCGACACCGGGGAAGGTGAAGCGGCCGCCCATGCTGCTCATCTGGACCACGGCGCCGGAGCCGTTGCGGCGCATGTGCGGCAGCACCGCGCGCACCAGCGCGGCCGGCCCGAAGAAGTGCAGGTCCATCAGATCACGCAGCTCGCGGTCGCTGGTCTCCTCCACGGCCCCGATCATCCCCATCCCCGCGTTGTTGACCACCACGTCGATCCGCCCGTGCCAGAGCACGGTGTCCGCGACGACGTCCGCGATGCGCGCCGTGTCCGTGACGTCCAGCTGGACCGCGACGGCGCGGTCCGGGTGCGCGGCGACGAGGTCGTCGAGCGTCTCCGGCCTGCGGGCCGTGGCGACGACGGTGTCCCCGGCGGCGAGTGCGGCGGAGGCGATGGCCCGGCCGAATCCGGAGGAGGCACCGGTGATCAGCCAGACCCGTCCCGGCGCCCCTTCCCCGGTGGCCGCGGCGTGTCCGTCGTTCGTGCGGTGCTCGGCGTTCATGGCCAACTCCATCTGTTCTCCGGTTCGTTGCGGTGATTCAGTTATGTCATCCGGCTCCCCTGGCGGTCCAAGACAGAGACTCGTCGGACCGATAAAGACGACTTATGATGCCTGGATGGAGCTGCGTCAACTGCACTACCTCACCGTGATCGCCGAGGAGGAGAACCTGGGACGGGCCGCCCGGCGGCTGTTCGTCAGCCAGCCCGCCCTCTCCTACGCTCTCAAGAGCCTGGAGTCGGAGCTCGGGGTGCGGTTGTTCGACCGGCACGCCGGGGGCGTCTCCGCGACCGCGGCAGGGCAGGACGTGATCGCGGAGGCGCTGCTGACGGTTCGCCAGGCGGAGCGGGTGTCGGCGGCGGCCGAGCGGCACACGCGCGGCGAGACGGGCGTACTGCGGGTGGGTTTCGAGGCGAGCGGCGCCGGCGAACTGACCACGCGCGCCCGCGCGGAGTTCGCCCGGCGCCACCCCGGGGTACGGGTGGCGCCCAAGCGCTACGACTGGGGGCAGGAGGCCGACGCGCTGCGTGACGGCCAGGCCGATGTCGCCTTCGTCTGGCTGCCCAACGACCTGAGCGGGCTGCGCGGCGAGCTGGTGCACACCGAACCCCGTGTCGTGGGGCTGCCCTGCGGGCACCCGCTGGCGGGCCGGTCGGGCATCTCGGTGCTCGAAGTGGCCGACGAACCCCTGTTGTGGACCCAGCGCGCGCCGCGCGAGTGGGTGGACTGGTGGGCGGTCAACCCCCGGCCGGACGGTTCGAGTCCGAAGTGGGGGCCGACCAATGACAACGTCGAGGAGATGCTGGAGCAGGTGGCGGAGGGCTCCTCCGTCTGCTTCGCCCCTCTGAGCATGGCCCGGTACTACGCGCGGCCGGACCTCGCCTGGGTCCCGCTGACCGATGTGGAACCGCTGCGGGTGGTGCTCGCCTGGGCGGACGGCAAGGACACCGCGCTGGTACGCGGCTTCGCCCAGGTCGTACGGGAGCTCGTCGCAGCGGCGGACGCTCCGGCCGGCTGACCGCCGGTCAGAGCCGTACGCCGTCAGCGCCTCACATCGTCAGAGCCTTTCGTCGTCGGGGCGGGCCGGCAGGCTGTCCATGAAGGAGCTCACGGAGAACACCGCGCGTCCGGGACCCGGCGGACCGTAGCCGGGGGGCGAGGTCAGTCCGTACTCCTCCATCGTCGAGCGGTAGGCGTCCAGCAGCCGGATGTGGTACTCCAGCGGCGCGCCGTCCGGGTTGGTCTTCCCCAGCGGTGTCGTGGGCTCGGGGCACCAGGTGGTGAAGCGGGGCGTGATGCCGTGCGACATGAAGAACCGCAGGCCCTCCGTGGTGGAGTCGATGGCCTCCTTCACCGTGGTGAAACCGAACGGCTCGGCCATCTCCACGCCTGCGACGAAGTTGGGGATGACGTTGCGGGCGCCGAAGACCTCGGCGGAGTCCAGGATGCGGCGGTGCCATTCGTCGCGGCCGACGTAGCGCTCCTTGCCGGGGCAGTACAGCTCGAACAGCCGGGGGTCCCAGACCTCGTAGTTGGGGTGGTAGATCTGCACGCCGTAGTCGTGGAAGCGCTGCACATCGGCCTTGGGCAGGGCCTGGGCGACGACCTTGCCGATCCAGCGGCCGGGGAAGCGCTCCTCGATGGCCTTCGCGTACTGGCCGTAGAAGTCGGCCTCGTCCCGGCCTCCGATGTGCGAGGTGATGGCACCGCCGGTGAGCGTGTAGGCCGTGGACGTCTTCGCGGTGTCGTAGCGGTCGATGATGGCCAGCGCCTCAAGGACCTCCTCGACCGGCTTCACTCCGGTGTACGGACGGCCCGCGGCCTTGTGCTGGCGCCAGTTGTGGTTGATGTCGCAGTACTGGCACTCCTCCTTGGCGCCGAAGTACTGGCAGACGCGGAAGACCGTCAGATAGACGAGGTAGCCCCACTGGATGGTGGGCGCCACCTCCATCACGGACTTGCCGTTCTCCAGCGTGTGCCGGTAGTAGTCGGGCATCGGGGGAAGCCCGACGTCGGAGATCCGCCTGCCGTCGAGGTAGAGCCCGAGCACGCCGTCGGCGTCGGCCGCGACCCGGTAGGGCGATGCGGGGTTCACCCGCACGGAGACCACGGTGCGCCGCAGTTCGTACGGTCCGCCGGTGAGGACGATCTCCTCCGGCGGCCGGCGCAGCGCGGCGGCCCCCAGCTCGGGCAGGGTGCCGTGGTCGAAGGAGAAGATGAAGTACGACTTCGGCTTGACGTCACCGCCCTCGTTGTCGCTGAGCGCTGACTCGTCGAAGGCCAGCCCGCCGCGCAGCAGGTCCTCCTTGATCACGGCCTCCCTGGGCACGTGCGGGAACCGCTCCATGAGCTCTTCGACCAGGCGGGTGCGGCCTGCGTCGGTGCTGTCTGGCTCGGTACGGCCGGTGTCTGTGCGGCTGGGCATGTGCGGGGCTCCTCGGTCCGGTTGTCGGTGATGTTCCGGATACGCCACCTGTGCAACGAACAGCGGAGCGGATGCGTTCTCGATCCCGCGCACCGGATGCGGGGACGGTCTCGACGCCCGCCGCCGCAGCCTATGTGACCGGCCAGTAGGGTGTGGGGCCCGGGAGCCCGTCGGCCGTGCGGCCGTCCCGACGCCCGGTGGTTGCCGCAGTCGGCCGCGGATCGGAAGTGCTTCATGACCCGCACCATGTCCGTTTCGGACAGCACGGTGGTCTCCGTCGCGCCCTCGGCGGTGTACGCGCAGATCAGCGACCCGACCGCGATGGGGCGCTGGAGTCCGGAGAACCGGGGCGCGAAGGTGCTCGGGGAGCGCCGGGAGGCGCACGTCGGCATGGTCTTCGAGGGCCGCAACAAGCGCGGCAGGATGAGCTGGACGACGCGGTGCACGGTGACCGCCGCCGATCCGGGCGAGCGGTTCGCCTTCCGGGTCCACGCGATCGGCGCCCGGCGGCCGGTACTCCCCGGCGCGATCGCCACCTGGGAGTACCGGTTCGAGGAGGTGGACGGCGGCACCCTGGTCACCGAGACCTGGACCGATGACCGTCGCCGCTGGCCGGACTTCCTGGCCAACGCCTTCGACCGGGCGGCCACCCGGGGTCATACCTTCGCGGACTTCCAGCGCGGCAACATCCGCACGACGCTCCAGCGGCTCAAGGGGGCGCTGGAGGCTCCGCTGGACGGGGACGCGCCCGAGGCGTAACCGGCTCCCCCGGCCCTTTCAACGCTCCCAGTGCGAGGGAAGGCTGAGCGACACGGGGATCCGGGCGGCGCCGTCGCCCTGGGCCGCGTTGAGCTGTGCCTGCGTCAGGAAGAGTGCTCCGGTGAGGTCCGCACCGGACAGTCGCGCGTCCCGGAAGTCCGCGCCGATGAGGTCGGCGAGCCTGAGATCGGCGCCGGTCAGGTCCGCCGCGATGAGACAGGCGCCGCGCAGATCGCCGCCGCGCAGGTCGGCTCCCTTGAGGCGGGCGCCGATGAGGTCGGCGCCGCGGTGGTCGCGCTTCTTCTTACGAGGGGCGGTGGCACGGACTAGTTCGCTGGTGCGCGCGAGCAGGGCGGCGACGCCGTCACGGTGAGCGGCGACGTCCAGCTCCGCGAGGGCGTCGGCATCGAGGTGGGTGAGGCGCTCGGTCTCGTCGAGGACGCGGCGGATCTCGCCGTGGAGCGGGCGGGCCGGTGCCAGCTCGGCCGCCTCCGTCAGATACCAGAGCAGCTCGTGCAGCTGCCGCATGACCGGGAAGACCTCGAACATCCGCTGGGCGCTCTCCGGGGCCGCGCGCCAGTCCTGTCCGCCGAAGGTCTCCCCCGAGACCTTCTGTCCGGCGCCGAAGCAGTCGTACACGGTGCAGCCAGGAAAGCCTTCTGAACGCAGCCTGGTGTGGATGCCGCAGCGGAAGTCGTCCTGAAGGTTGCGGCAGGGTTTACCGGCGTCCTTGTTGATGGCGAAGTCCGCGGAGCGGGTGAGGGTCAGCGCCACGCAGCACAGCCCGAAGCAGTTCCCGCAGTCGGAGCGCAGGCCTGCCCGGCCGGTGCCGTCCGGGTCGTCGGTGCCGGGAGCTCGGTCGGTATCGGGCACGGTGCGGGTGTCCTTCGGTGTGCGGGGTGCATGAACGGCCGAGCCTACCGAGGTCCCCGGCGGGCCCGGTCCACGCGGTGTCCATTCAGGAGAACGGGGGGCCTCCCCCGCGGCCGGCAGCCCCGCGCGCGACAATGATGGCCAATACATCTTTATGGGAGGTGGCCACCATCGTGGCGAACGCACCGGTCGACAGCATTCCGGCCAGGCGGGTACTGACCGATCCGGCGGGCCTGGCCCGGTACCAGCACGACGAGGCCGAGTGGGCTCCGTACGGCATGCCGCTGGCCGTGGTCCGCCCGGCGAGCACCGACGAGGTGCGGGATGTGGTGCGCCACTGTCTCGCCCACCGCATTCCCCTGGTGCCTCGCGGCGCGGGCACCGGTCTGTCCGGCGGGGCCAACGCCGTGGACGGGGCGATCATCCTGTCGTTCGAGGACATGAACCACATCGTCGACATCGACGCGGCCGAGCGGCTGGCCGTGGTCCAGCCCGGTGTGGTCAACGACGACCTGCGGGCGGCCTGCGCGGAGCACGGGCTCTGGTACCCGCCGGATCCGGCGAGTTCCCCGTGGTCCACGATCGGCGGGAACGTCGCGACCAACGCCGGCGGGATGTGCTGCGTCAAGTACGGCGTGACCCGCGACTACGTGCTGGGCCTCGAAGTGGTCAACGGGCTCGGCGAGGTCGTCTCGCTCGGACGCCGCACCGCGAAGGGTGTGGCGGGGTACGACCTGGCCGGGCTGATGGTGGGCTCCGAGGGCACACTCGGGGTGATCACGGAGATCACCGTACGGCTGCGCCCGGCACGCCTCCAGGAGCGGACGGTCGCGGGCTTCTTCTCGTCGGTGGTCGCCGCCGGTGAGGCGGTGAGCGCCGTGACCGCGTCCGGTGTCATCCCGTCCGCGCTCGAACTGGTCGACCGCCACTGCCTCGCCGCCGTGGACGCCTGGAAGAAGATGGGGCTGTCCACGGACGCGGACGTGGTGCTTCTCGGCCGGGTGGACACTCCCGGGGCCGAGGGTGACGCCGAGGCCGAGCTGATCCGGGACTGCTTCGAACAAGCCGGCGCGAGCTGGGCCGCGGTCTCCACCGACCAGCAGGAGGCCGATGCCCTGTTCCAGGCCCGACGGCTGGCGTATCCGGCGCTCGAACGGCTCGGCCCGGTCCTGACGGAGGACGTCTGCGTACCTCGTACCGCCGTTCCGGAGATGCTGGCCCGGATCGAGCGGACGGCGGCCAGGCACGACGTCCTGATCGCCAACATCGCCCATGCGGGGGACGGCAATCTGCATCCCCTGATCATCACGCCGCCGGGTGACGAAGCGGCGCGTGCCCACGCACAGTCCGCCTTCGAGGACATCCTGGACGACGCGATCGCGCTCGGCGGCACGGTCACGGGCGAGCACGGGGTCGGACTGCTGAAGATGCGCGGCATGGACAAGGAGCTGGGCCCCTCGGTGCTCGCCATGCACCACGCGGTGAAGGCGGCACTCGACCCGCACGGCATCCTGAACCCGGGCAAGGTCCTGACAGACATCGGCTGACACCGGCCCTGGGCCTTCGGCCGGAGCCCCGTGGCCGGTGGCGCGGCGTTGTCAGTGCGGCGGCGCACACTGGCGGCAAGCGCGTACGGGCGAAGGGGGAAGCGGATGGGCGACGAGGAGGAGGCCGGTTTCGAACCGGCCACCGGTGAGGGCCCGTCACCCCTGGGGCCGGCGGAGAAGCGTGCCGCCGCGGTGCGGGCGGCGTTCGCCGGGATGGTGCAGATCCGGCGGCTGGCCAACTCGGGGCACCCGGACCCGGAGTCCGTTCCGGCCCCGTGGGAGCGGCACAGGCCGGTACGCGCCGTCGCCCTCACGCTGGAGGCGTCGGGGCTGTCCGCCTCGGCGGTCGACGCGTCGGGGCGGCGTACGGCGACCGGATACCGGGTGGAGGCCGCCACGGCTCCGGGGACCGTACGCGTCGAGTGGCTCGGCCCGCCCGGCAGCGGGGCGGCGCACGAGGAGGGCGACGAACTGAACCGGTGCGCGGCGGCGTTGCGGGCATCGGGCTGGACCGCGTTGCTGTACCACGGCCCGCGCCGCCGGAGATTCCTGGAGGTCGAGCCACCGGCCGGCGTACACGCGCCTGACGGCTCGTAGGGACCGCGCCGGGCCTGGCCCTGGGGTGTTGTCAGACCCATGGGGGATGCTTGTGGGTCCGACACCTCTGACCGGGAGATGCTGAGATGCGCGATGCCGAACTCGCCGCGGCGCGGGCGTACGTCCGTCTGCTGGAAGCCACCCGGGCCGCCCTCTGTGACCCGGATGACGCCCCGCTGTACATGTCCCTGCTCGCCGCACCGATCGAGGAGGCCGACGGCGCGCTGCGGCGGGCCGGGCTCTCGGGCAACGAGTCACAGTTCTTCGACCTCGTCCGCTCGCTCCGTCCGAGCATGTCGGACAGCGGGCACTGAGCCGAGCCGCGCGGCGGGCGCCGACACGGTCCGGCACGCCTCGGGTCCGAGGCCGCAGGGTGCAGCTCCGGGCCTTGACGTGATCCGCCGGGTCCGGGGATCATGTCCGAGGCGTGGCCTACGCCTTACCTCCCCCGGCCGTCCCCAGCTCGGCCTGCCACGGAGGCGAAGGGACTTCCTGTCTCAGGTCGCTGTCATGGTCCGATCGTCTCGGGTGTGGTCGCTGGGGGGGCTCGCGCCCGTGGCGTGGAAGGCCAGATGACAGCCCACAGGAATCTCAAGCGCCGGGTGCGCGCCCGCGCCGCCAAGACCGGCCAGTCCTGTTCGACTGCCCTCCGGCATTTCCGTTCGGCTCCCCGAGGAGACGTCATGCCGGAAGAGAACTACGTACGTTTGGCCGTGGCGTAGACGACGGTCCGTCAAAACCCCCGCAGCAGCTCCGAGCTGAGGGACAGTGGCGCCGAGGTGCGCAGCCTGATGCGCGAGGCCAGGGCGGCTGGTGCCAGGGTGGTGCAGTTCCCCGAGGGGGCCACCTGCTCCCCGGACAAGCGGCTGCTGTCCGTCGACGGTCCTGACGAGCCCGGCCCGGCCGACTGGAGCAGGTTTCAGTGGGGCGTGCTCCACGAGGAGCTGGCTCTGACGGCCCGTCTGGCGCGGGAGCTGGGGCTGTGGACCGTGCTCGGTTCGGTCCACCGGCTGACCGCCCCCAACCGCCCGCACAACAGTCTGTACGTGATCTCGGACCGAGGCGATGTGGCGACCCGCTACGACGAACGCATGCTGTCGCACACGAAGGTCTCGTACCTGTACGCGCCGGGGTCGGCACCGGTCACCTTCGAGGTCGACGGGGTCCGGTTCGGCTGCGCGCTCGGCATGGAAGCGCACTTCCCTGAGCTCTTCGGCGCATACGAACGGCTCGACGTCGACTGCGTGTTGTTCTCGACCACGGGTGGAGGCACCGGAGGCGGAACGGGCTTCGCCACCGAGATGCGGGCACACGCGGCGACGAACCGGTACTGGACCGGCTTCGCCGCACCCGCCCGGCTCGCCGGTGAGGCACCGGCGGGAGTGATCAGCCCGGACGGCGAATGGGCTGCCCGCTGCCCGGGGGACGGAACGCCTTCGCTGGCCGTCGCGGACCTCGGCCCGCAGGACCCCGCCAGTGCTCTGGCCAGGCCTTGGCGGCGCAAGGCACGGGCCGGTATCTACGACGGGCACCTGGTCGAGGACGCCCGCAGCGACGACCGCACCGCCTTCTAGAAGCGGCCTTTCCGGCCGCCTGACCCTGCCCGGCCTGCCCGAGGATCCCTCGGGCAGGCCGGGCCCGCCTTCAACCGGGTCGCCCCGATCTGTGGTGAATTGATTCAAAACCCGGTTCAAACCAAGAACAAGACCGGCCAGCTGCTTGACTAGTCGTCGGCGCCAAACCTAGCGTACGTTCCAGATGAAACGATTCACATCCTCTCTGACGGCTGCGGTCGCCGGATGACTCTGCTTACGAGGTGCTCATGTCTGATGTGTCGGTCGTCAAGGCAGCCCTGAAGTCTCAGGTGATCGAGACTCCTTCATGGGGTTACGGTAATTCCGGAACTCGTTTCAAGGTGTTCGCACAGCCGGGGGTGCCACGCGACCCGTTCGAGAAGACGGAGGACGCGGCACAGGTGCACGCGTTCACCGGGGTCGCGCCGAAGGTGTCGTTGCACATTCCCTGGGACAAGGTGGCGGACTACGCCGCACTGACCCGGCACGCCGAGGGCCTCGGGCTGCGGATCGGCGCGATCAACTCGAACGTCTTCCAGGACGACGACTACCGACTGGGTTCGGTCACCCACCCCGATGCGGCGGTGCGGCGCAAGGCGATTGGCCATCTGCTGGAATGCGTCGACGTCATGGACGAGACCGGCTCGCCCGATCTCAAGCTGTGGTTCTCCGACGGCACCAACTACCCCGGCCAGGACGATATCGCCACCCGCCAGGACCGGCTGTCCGAGGCGCTGGCAGAGGTGTACGAACGGCTGGGCGACGACCAGCGGATGCTGCTGGAGTACAAGCTCTTCGAGCCCGCGTTCTACGCCACGGATGTGCCGGACTGGGGCACTGCCTACGCGCACTGCCTCAAGCTCGGGCCGAAGGCCCAGGTGGTCGTGGACACCGGTCACCACGCACCGGGCACGAACATCGAGTTCATCGTGGCGATCCTGCTGCGCGAGGGCAGGCTCGGCGCGTTCGACTTCAACTCCCGCTTCTACGCGGACGACGACCTGATGGTCGGCGCCGCCGACCCCTTCCAGCTGTTCCGGATCATGCACGAGGTGGTCAAGAACGGCGGCCTCAAATCCGAGACCAACGTCAACTTCATGCTCGACCAGTGCCACAACATCGAGGCGAAGATCCCGGCGGTGATCCGGTCGGTCACCAATGTGCAGGAGGCGACCGCGAAGGCGCTGCTGGTGGACGGTGACGCGCTCGGCGCCGCGCAGAAGTCGGGCGATGTGCTCGCGTCGAACGCCGTCCTGATGGACGCGTACAACACCGACGTGCGGCCGCTGCTCGCCGAGGTGCGCGAGGAACTGGGGCTGGCCCGTGACCCCTTCGCCGCCTACCTCGCCTCCGGTAACCAGGAACGCATCGCGGCCGCCCGGGTGGGCGGCACCCAGGCCGGCTGGGGCGCCTGACCCCTTCCGCCGCTCCCCGCCGGCCGTCCGTCCCCCGCAGTGAACGCACCATTCACCCCGAAGGAACCCCTATGACGTCCGCGACGCACGCCGAGGTCGCCGCGCTCCTGGAGCGCGCGCACCGGATCGGCGCCGATCCCCGCAACACCAACTACGCCGGTGGCAATACGTCGGTGAAGGCGGTCGGCGCCGATCCGGTCACCGGCGGCGGGACCGAGCTGCTCTGGGTCAAGGGCTCCGGGGGTGATCTCGGCACACTGACGGAGGCGGGTCTCGCCGTCCTCCGGCTGGACCGGGTCCGCGCGCTCAAGGAGGTGTACCCGGGCGTCGAGCGCGAGGACGAGATGGTGGCGGCCTTCGACTTCTGCCTGCACGGCAAGGGCGGTGCCGCACCGTCCATCGACACCGCCATGCACGCCCTGGTCGAGGCGGCGCACGTCGACCACCTGCATCCGGACTCGGGGATCGCCCTGGCGTGTGCGGCCGACGGCGAGAAGCTGACCGCCGAGTGCTTCGGGGACAGGGTGGCCTGGGTGGGCTGGCGCCGGCCGGGGTTTCAGCTCGGCCTCGACATCGCGGCCGTCAAGGAGGCCAACCCGCAGGCGGTCGGGGTGGTTCTGGGCGGTCATGGAATCACCGCCTGGGGTGATACGTCCGACGCTTGCGAACAGAACGCGCTGTGGATGATCCGTACCGCCGAGACGTTCCTGCTGGAACGCGGCAGGGCCGAGCCCTTCGGTCCCGTACTGCCGGACCGGATGCCTCTGCCCGAGGCGGCGCGTCGCGAACGGGCGGCCGCACTCGCTCCCTTGATCCGTGGTCTGGCGTCCACGGACCGCCCCCAGGTGGGGCACTTCACCGACGCCGCCCCGTTGCTGGACTTCCTGTCCCGCGCGGAGCACCCACGCCTCGCCGCGCTCGGCACCTCGTGCCCGGACCATTTCCTCCGTACGAAGGTCAGGCCGCTGGTCCTGGACCTTCCGGCGGACGTGCCGCCGGCCGAGGCCGGGGAGCGGCTGCGGGAGCTGCACGCGGAGTACCGGGAAACGTACCGGGCGTACTACGAGCGGCACGCCACTCCCGGCTCCCCCGCCATGCGCGGTGCGGATCCGGCGATTGTGCTGGTGCCCGGGGTGGGCATGTTCTCGTTCGGGAAGGACAAGCAGACCGCGCGGGTGGCCGGGGAGTTCTACCTCAATGCCGTCAACGTGATGCGCGGCGCCGAGGCCGTCTCCTCGTACGCACCGATCGAGGAGTCCGAGAAGTTCCGGATCGAGTACTGGGAACTGGAGGAGGCCAAGCTGCGCCGGATGCCGAAGCCGAAGCCGCTGGCCACCCGGGTGGCGCTGGTGACCGGTGCGGGCTCGGGGATCGGGAAGGCCATCGCGCACCGGCTGGCCGCCGAGGGCGCGTGTGTGGTCGTCGCCGACCTGAACGCGGAGAGCGCCGCGGCGGTCGCCGAGGACCTCGGCGGAGCGGACCGGGCGGTCGCGGTGACGGTCGATGTCACCAGCGAGGAGCAGATCGCCGCGGCGTTCGAGGCCGCCGTGCTCGCCTTCGGCGGTGTGGACCTCGTCGTCAACAACGCGGGGATCTCCATCTCCAAGCCGCTGCTGGAGACGACGCTGCGCGACTGGGATCTGCAGCACGACATCATGGCACGCGGTTCGTTCCTGGTGTCCCGGGAGGCCGCCCGGGTGATGCGGGCCCAGGGCATCGGCGGCGACATCATCTACATCGCTTCCAAGAACGCCGTGTTCGCGGGTCCGAACAACATCGCGTACTCCGCGACCAAGGCCGACCAGGCCCATCAGGTGCGGCTGCTGGCGGCGGAGCTGGGCGAGCACGGGATCCGGGTGAACGGCGTCAACCCGGACGGTGTGGTGCGCGGTTCGGGGATCTTCGCCGCCGGCTGGGGCGCGCAGCGGGCGGCGACGTACGGCATCGAGGAGGAGCGGCTCGGGGAGTTCTACGCCCAGCGGACCCTGCTCAAGCGCGAGGTGCTGCCGGAGCATGTCGCCAATGCCGTGTTCGCTCTGACCGGCGGCGACCTCACGCACACCACCGGTCTGCACATCCCTGTCGACGCCGGTGTGGCGGCGGCGTTCCTGCGATGACCCGGACACGATCGCGATGGCTGTGAACTCATCCGGCCGACGGGCCGGCGAGGCCGTCTTCGCCGCCGTGGATCTCGGTGCCACCAGTGGCCGGGTGATGACGGGCCGGGTCGGCGCCGGCACGTTGGTGCTGACCGAGGCGCACCGGTTCGCCAACGAACCGGTGCGGCTGCCGGACGGACTGCACTGGGACGTACTGGCCCTGTACCAGGGGATGCTGGCCGGGTTGCGGGCGGCCGGGCGCAGCGGTCCGCTCGCTTCGGTCGGCATCGACACCTGGGCGGTGGACTACGGCCTGCTGGACGGGGACGGGGCGCTGCTCGGGGTGCCGTTCCACTACCGGGACGGGCGCGGCGACGGCATGGCGCGGCGGCTGCCGGAGGGCTGTGGCGCGGCGGAGCTCTATGCCGTGAGCGGGTTGCAGTATCTGCCGTTCAACACGGTGTTCCAGCTGCTGGCCCACCGTGCCATGGCCCAGTGGGAGGCGGCGCGGACAGTGCTGCTGATGCCTGATCTGCTGGTCCACTGGCTGACGGGCTCTGTGGGTGCGGAGATCACGAACGCGTCGACGACCGGTCTGTTCGACGCACGGGCCGGTGGCTGGTCGGACGCGCTGATCGGGCGGCTGGGGCTGGCGCGTTCGCTCTTTCCGCCGCTGCGTGAACCGGGTGATCCGGCGGGGACGCTGCTGGCCCACGTCGTCTCGGCCACCGGGCTGCCGGCCGGGACCCCGGTGACCACCGTCGCCTCGCACGACACGGCGTCGGCGGTGGTGGCGGTCCCTGCGACGGAGCCGGACTTCGCGTACGTCTCGTGCGGCACCTGGTCGCTGGCCGGTCTGGAGCTGGACGCCCCGGTGCTGTCCGAGGAGTCGCGCGCGGCGAACTTCACCAATGAGCGCGGGGTGGACGGCACCGTCCGGTACCTCCGCAACATCATGGGCATGTGGCTGCTGGAGGAGTGCCGCAGGGCGTGGGACCGCGAGGGCCCGGCCACCGGGCTTGCCGGGCTGCTGGCCGGCGCGGCCGAGGCGGAGCCGTTCGCCGCGGTGATCGATCCCGATGACGAGGCGTTCCTCGCGCCGGACGACATGCCCTCCCGGATCGACGCGTATCTGCTGCGGACGGGGCAGAGGCCACCGGGAACGCGCGGAGGCTATGTGCGGTGCGTGCTGGAGAGCCTGGCGCTGGCCCACCGCAGGACGTTGCGCCGGGCCGCGGAGCTGGCGGGCCGCGAGCCGACACGGATCCATCTGGTCGGCGGCGGCTCCCGCAACGAGCTGCTGTGCCAGTGGACGGCGGACGCGAGCGGGCTGCCCGTGACGGCCGGGCCCGCAGAGGCCACGGCGCTCGGCAACATCCTGCTGCAGGCCCGCGCCCACGGTCTGGCCGGCGGCCTCGCCGGGGTGCGCCGGCTGGTCGCCCGTACCCAGGAGCTGCGGCACTACGAACCCAGGGGGGACGGGCGGGACTGGGACCGCGCGGAGGCCCGGCTCACCGTAGATCACCTGCGAGGAAGGGAAATACCTGATGTCTGACGACCTCGCCGCCGAGCCCGACGGCGCCCTTGCGCGGACGTCCCGCCGCCGGACCCGGGTGGGGCTGGTCTCCGGGGGGCTCGGCGCGTACTGGCCGCAGTTCCCCGGCCTTCTCGAACAGCTGCGGGAGTCGGCCCGGTTCGTGACCGCACGGATCGAGGAGATGGGGTGCGAGGTGGCCGACGCGGGCTTCGTCTCCGATCCGCAGGAGTCGGCCAGGGCCGCAGAGCGGTTGCGGCGGGCCGACTGCGATCTGGTGGTGACGTTCCTGACGACGTACCTCACGGCGTCGATGGTGCTGCCGGTCGCCCAGCGCACGCACACCCCGGTGCTGGTCATCGACCTCCAGCCGACCGAGGCCATGGACCACGCGAACACCGGAACCGGCGAGTGGCTGGCGTACTGCGGTCAGTGCCCGCTGCCGGAGGTCGCCAACGTGTTCCGGCGCAGCCGCATCCCGTTCCGCTCGGTCTCGGGCCATCTGCGTGACGAGAACGCCTGGGGCAGGATCCGCCGCTGGATCTCGGCCGCCGGGGTGCGCGGTGCGCTGCGCCACGGCCGCCACGGGCTGATGGGGCATCTGTACCCGGGCATGCTCGACGTCTCCACCGATATGACGCTGGTCTCCTCGCAGCTGGGCGGCCATGTCGAGGTTCTGGAGTTCGACGACCTGCGGGTCAGGGTCTCGGCGGTCACGGACATGGAGACCGCCGAACGGGTCGCGCTGGCCCGGGAGGTCTTCACTCTGGACGATTCCGTCGACGAGGGCGATCTCGCCTGGGCGGCCCGGGTCTCGGTGGGTCTGGACCGGCTGGTGGCCGACTTCGCGCTCGACAGCCTCGCCTACTACCACCGGGGTCTTGAGGGCGAGATCCATGAGCGGCTGGGGGCCGGCATGATCCTGGGCGCCTCGCTGCTGACCGCCCGAGGGGTGCCGATGGCCGGTGAGTACGAGCTGCGCACCAGCCTCGCCATGCTGATCGCCGACACCATGGGGGCGGGCGGTTCGTTCACCGAACTGCAGGCGCTCAACTTCCGCGACGGGGTCGTGGAGATGGGTCACGACGGCCCCGCCCATCTGGCGATCAGCGCGAAGGACCCGCTGCTGCGCGGTCTGGGCGTCTACCACGGCAAGCGCGGCTGGGGTGTCAGCGTCGAATTCGACGTCACCCACGGGCCGGTCACCACGTTCGGTATCGGTCAGGAGGCCGACGGCTCGTTCGTGCTGATCGCGTCCGAGGGGGAGGTCGTGCCCGGTCCCCTCCTGGAGATCGGCAACACGACCTCCCGGGTGGACTTCGGCTTCGATCCCGGTGAGTGGACGGATGCCTGGTCCGCCACGGGCATCGGTCACCACTGGGCGCTGTGCACCGGCCACCGTGCCAGGGACTTCCGGGCCGCCGCGGACCTGCTGGGCCTGCCCTTTTGTACGGTGACCGGGCCCAACGCACTCTGACACGGACGGCGGCTCCCTCAGGGGGCCGCCGGGGTGTCCAGGCCGAGTTCGCCGTCGCCGAGGGGGGCGAAGAACCGCTCCACGTCGGCGTCGGTGACCTCGGTGAGCGAGGCGGGGCTCCAGCGCGGGTTCCGGTCCTTGTCGACGATCTGGGCGCGTACGCCCTCGACCAGGTCGGGCCGGGTGAAGGCGGTGGACGAGACCCGGAACTCCTGGTCCAGTACGGCCTCCAGGCGGTCGAGGCGGCGTGCCCTGCGGACGGCTTCGAGGGTCACCTTGAGGGAGGTGGGCGACTTCGCCAGGAGCGTGGCGGCGGTCTCCTTCGCGGCGGGCTCGCCGCGGTCACCGAGGCGCTCGACGATCTCCTCGACCGTTCCGGCGCTGTAGCAGGAGTCGATCCAGCCGCGCTGTGCGGCCAGTTCACCCCCGGCGGCCGCGCCGGTGAAGCGCCGCACCGTCGCGGCGATGTCCGAGGGCGTGGTGCACAGGTCGAGGGCGGCGACCAGGCCGGGAAGCTCCCGCGACGGCACGAAGTGGCCGGCGAGTCCGCACAGCAGCGCGTCCGCCGCGCCGACGGCTGCCCCGGTGAGCGCCAAGTGGGTGCCGAGCTCGCCGGGCGCCCTGCCCAGCAGGTAGGTGCCGCCGACGTCCGGGACGAACCCGATACCGGTCTCGGGCATCGCGATGCGCGAACGCTCCGTGACGATCCGGATCGAGCCATGGGCCGAGACGCCGACACCGCCGCCCATCACGATGCCGTCCATGATCGCCACGTATGGCTTGGAGAACCGGGCGATACGGGCGTTCAGCCGGTACTCGTCACGCCAGAAGTCCAGTGCGGCCCCGCCGCCGGCCAGGGCGTCGTCGCGGATGGCACGGATGTCGCCGCCGGCGCACAGCCCCCGCTCCCCCGCCCCCGTGAGCAGCACGGCGGCGACGGATCCGTCCCGTTCCGCCGCGTCCAGCGCTTCCGCCATGCGCAGCACCATGGTGTGGTTCAGCGCGTTGAGGGCCCGGGGCCGGTTGAGCGTGAGGTGGCGTACGCGCCCTTCGGTGTCCAGCAGGACGGGATCCTCGTGGTTCATGCGTGCGCTCCGGTCAGCCCCAGTAGGTGCCGCTCCGCCGGTCACGGACGGCCTTACGCTGCCATTGTGCGCGGCGGCCCCGGAGCCCGGGTATGAGGGGTGGTGGCGGCCGCGGGGCGGCGGTCCGGCCACTGACCGGGAGGGTTTCCGCTGTGGCAGCCGTACCCGACCGGCCGGACAATTGGGTCAGTCAGTACGGCAGCCCCGCCGGACGATCTTCGGAGCAGGAATGACCGATCACGACCGGCACCCGATCATCCCGGTCCGGCCCGGCCCGTCGGCCGGGAAGCCGCGCAACGGCGACATCGGGACGGCGGAGCGGCTTGCCATGAACCGCACCGGCAGTTTCGAGTGGGATCTCGATGCCCGGACTCTGGACATCGACGAGGCGGGCCTGCTGGTGTTCGGCCTGGACCCGGCCACTTTCGACTCACGGCCGGAGTCCCTGGTGGAGCGGCTGGAGCCTGAGGAGCGGGCCCGTCTCGATACGGCGATCGACGAGGCCGTCAAGGGCGGGCGCAGCTCGTACAGCCTCCATTTCCGGGTCCCGACGGAAGAGAGCGGCGACCAGTGGACCCATATCCAGGCACGGATCCTGCGCAGTGCCGACGGCCGGGCACACCGGGTGATCGGGGTGGTGCAGGACGCGACTGCGGAAGTCACCCATTCGGCCTTCGTGCTGGAACTGGAAAAACGCCGTCAGCGCCAGACCGACATCGTTGAACGCACAACGAGCGCGTTGTCGCGGGCGGTGACCGTGGACGACGTGACGGCCGCTCTGACGGGACCGGGCGGGCTGGCCAGGCTGGGCGCCGACGGTCTCGCGCTCGGCCTGCTGGACAACGCCACGCTGAATGTCATCGCGCTGAGCGGCGACTCCCTGGAGGTCATCGACGAGCTGGGGCAGGGCCGGCTCGACCGGAACTTCCCGCTGGCCGACACCGTTCTCAGCGGCCGTCCGCGCTTCGTGAGCTCGCTCGGCGCGCTCACCCGGCGCTATCCGGTGCTGGAGCCGTATATGGGCCAGCTGAAGTTCCAGGCGGCTGCCTACCTGCCGCTCGTCGCGCAGGCGCGTTCACTCGGCGGACTGGCGCTCTTCTACCGGGAACGCACGGCCTTCAACGCCGACGAGCGCAATCTCTGTCTGGGGCTCGCCGCGATCGTCGCCCAGTCCCTCCAGCGGGCCAAGCTCTTCGACGAGGAACGGGAATTCGCCACCGGTCTCCAGTCCACGATGCTGCCCCGGCGGATCCATGACATCGAGGGCGGCGAGATCGCGGTCCGCTACCACGCGGCGTGGAGCGGCCGCCAGGTCGGCGGTGACTGGTACGACGTGATCCCGCTGCCCAAGGACCGCTTCGGCATCGTGGTGGGCGACGTGCAGGGTCATGACACGCATGCGGCCGCCATCATGGGCCAGCTGCGGATCGCGCTGCGTGCGTACGCCGGGGAGGGGCATCCGCCCTCGACGGTGCTGGCGCGCGCCTCCCGGTTCCTCGCCGAACTGGACACGGACCGGTTCGCCACCTGCACCTACGCCCAGGTCGATCTCGGCACCGGAACGGTGCGGGTGGTACGGGCCGGTCACTTCGGGCCGCTGATCCGGCACACGGACGGCCGGGTCGGCAGCCCGCAGGTACGCGGCGGCCTGCCCCTGGGCATCTCCACCGATTTCGGGGACGAGGAGTACCCCGAGACGCGGCTCGATCTGGTCCCCGGAGAGACGCTGGTCCTGTACACCGACGGGCTGGTCGAGGAGCCCGGCGCCGACATCGACGCGGGGGTGCGCACGCTCGTCAACGAGGTGAGCGCGGGCCCGGCCGGGGCGGAGGCACTGGCCGATCATCTGTCGGACCGGCTGTGGGAGCGCTGGGGCTCGGGCGACGACGTGGCGTTGCTGGTGCTGCGCCGCAGTCCGGACCCGGGTTCACCCCGGGCGCCACGGCTGCACCAGTACATCCATCAGGCCGACCCGGAGGGGCTCTCCGACGCGCGGACGATCGTGCGGCAGGCGCTGACCGACTGGGGCATGGCCGAACTCGCGGACGACGCGGAGATGGTGACCGGGGAGCTGCTGGTGAACGTGCTGCTTCACACGGAGGGCGGAGCGGTGCTCACCCTGGAGGTACTGCCTGAACCGGTGCGGCGGGTACGGCTGTCGGTGCAGGACCGCTCCAGCGCGTGGCCCAGGCGCCGGACACCTGGCGAGACGGCCACGTCCGGGCGGGGACTGCTCCTCCTGGACGCCGTCGCCACGCGGTGGGGCATCGAGCCGCGCGGCGAGGGCAAGGCGGTCTGGTGCGAGATCGGGCCTGCGGCGCCGCCCACCTCCCCGCCGGTCCACCGGTCCACGGACACCCGGTAGTCACCGGTGCGCCCGGCGGCCGCCACGAGAGGCGGTGCCCGCATGACGCGGTGCCCGCGTGACGTGCTGCCCGTTGCCCGGACGGGGTGTCAGCTCCGTGGGCACGGTGGGTGGACAGCGTTGAGGGGCGTGCCGCGACGCCGAACGCGTTGCGGCACGCCCCTCGACCGGACTGCCGGGCGCCCGGACCGCCGGACTACGTCAGTGCTGAGCGGTGCGACGCTTGCGCACGGACCACATGATGCCGCCACCGGCCAGCAGCACGGCGACAGCCGCACCACCGATGATGGGAGTGGCGGACGACGAACCGGTCTCGGCCAGGTCCGGCGAGGAGGGGCTCGGCGCGGCTGCGGCGGGCGCAGACGACGAAGCGGTCTCGCTGGGGGTGTCGGCCGGGGTGGGCGCCGAGGTCGTGGGCGTCTGAGACGGCGTGGACGGCTCGGACGGCTTCGTCTCGGAAGGCGTGGGCGTCGGCGTCGGGGTCTGCCCCTCGCACACCGGTGCCGTCTTCTCGTCTTCCTTCGAGTACTGGTCGCCGTCACCGGCCTTGACGGACAGGTGCACCGTCAGGGCCTTGTCGTGCTCAGGCAGGTCGATCGTCTTGTCGAGCCCCTTGCCGAAGCTCTCCGTCGGCAGCAGCTCCTTACCGTCAACGGTCACGGTCACCTGGTTGGTGACCCTGTCGTTGTACGCGCTGAGGTGAAGGCTCACCTCGGTACAGGTCACGTCCCAGGTGGGGGTGTGAGCTGCGGCCGGACCGGCGGTGAGAACCACGCCGGTCAGACCGACAACCGCGGCGGCGGCGAGGGTTCCCGCAGCGCGCAGCGATCTCCTGGGTATGGTCATGGATTGTTCCTCCGCAAATGTTTCATCGCCCGAATGGCGGTGGGGCGCACAGTACTGCCCCTGTCTCCCGGATGTGCACCCGCCCCACACACCATCCGACGTCACAACTGACAGCACATCGTCGCTGGTTGGGACATGACGGACGCCCCGGTCCGGCCAACGGCCGGTCCGCGGTGGCGCGAAGTGAGCGCATGACACCGGACCGTATCGTTCGCGGTGGCGTCAGAGCGGTCGGTGCATGATGTGCACGCCCACGAACCCGTGCTCCGGGTGGTTGAATCCCTCAGGCAGTGTGCCCAGGACTTCGAAGCCGAGCGAGCGGTAGAGCCCGACGGCGGCGACGTTCGTCTCCACTACGGCGTTGAACTGCATGGCCCGGAATCCCGCCGTGCGGGCCCAGTCGATCGTGTACTTGCACAGGGCCCGTCCCACGCCGCGTCCGGCGTGCCGGGGGTCGACCATGTAGCTGGCGCTCGCGATGTGCGAGCCGTTGCCCATGCGGTTCCTGTTCATCTTCGCCGTCCCCAGAACCGTCCCGTCGTCGGGGCGACGGCGACGACCGCACGGCTGGGCGACTTGACGAGCCACCACTCACTGGCGTCCTCCTCCCCCAGGTCGATGGGGTAGGTGAAGGTCTCGCCCGCGGCGACGATTTCGTGAAAGAACGGCCAAATAGTGGGCCAATCACTGATGGTTGCTTCCCTGATCAACATTGCGCAAAGACTGCCAGCCCCGGCCCCCTTTCGCGACCTCCTGATCCCTGTCCGCGGCGCCCTCCCTCCGTGGGCCCACCCGCTGACCGGCCGGCGGACGGATTCGGCCGCGCGAACCGTGCCCGCCACGCGGACGGCGCTCGGCAGGGTGGCCGGCCGAGCGTGGAGCGCGCTCCTGACGACGTCGCCCGCCACGCGCCCTGCGCAGTCGTAGCCGGGCCAGCAGGCCAAGAGGGCTTGCGCTCTCGGCCGGTTGGGCGGGCCCGAGCGGATCGCCGTCCAGATCCGCCTGTCGCGGAGACCCAGTGGGTCCGTCCGCCGTCATCAGCCCCACCGGTTCGGCCGATTCGACCGATTGAACTGATTCGACCGGGTCTGCTGGTTCGGCCCGGTCGACCGGGTCAGAACGATCGAACGGCCCGGCCGCCGTCGGGGGCCGGCCGAACACCTCCAGGTCCGCGCGCCGTTCGTCACCGGGCCGCGGCGCCTGACGGTCCTCGCGGGCACCGTCCAGCTCCATGATGAGGTTGACCCGTCGCCAGAGGATCTCGTCGGGCTCGTCCGCCAGCATCAGGCGTCCCATCGTGTCCTGCGTGGCCGATGCCCCCCGTTGACCGAAGACCGGTTCCGGCCGGACCCGGGCGAAGTAGGCGCGCTCGTAGGGATCGTCCACCACTTCCGCCAGCTGGGCCGGGTCGAGCGTCTGGGCCACGACCGCCGCACGCGCCCAGGGATCTTCGCTGAGGCTCAGCAGCCGTTCGATCCGCCGCGAGCGCCAGTTGCGCGGGCGGCAGTCCCTGCCGGAGTCCAGCCGGTCGCGCATCCAGGCCGGGCTCCTGCCCACCAGCAGTTCGGGCGAGCGGGCGGCCAGTCCGCCCAGCTCCTGAGCGAGATAGAGCCACACCACCGCCCGGTAGCGGTTGAGGTAGAACGCGACCGGCGTGACACATCCCGCGCGGGCCAGCCGGGTGAAGCGGACCGGGCTGATGCCGAGCAGCCGCGCGCCTTCCGCCGTCCCCACCATCCGCACCCGCTCCCGCAGGGCCCCCGGGAAGCCGTGCTCCGAGCGGAGCCGGTCGATCTCCTCCTGGCGGACCCTGGGCCGCCCACCGCCCCGCAGCGCCTGCACCCGGACGATACCCAGGTGCACCGCAAGCTCGAACTCCCCCCGCTTCAGGACAAGGTCCGCAGCGGCCCGGCTCGCGGCGACCGTGTCAGCCCCGTTCGTACCTACCGCATCCGTCACCGGCATCACGATTCTCCCCCGTGAGATCCGAATACTCTCTGTGATCGAAGGTAGCTCAGAGAGAGTGCCGGCTGCCCGGCCTGTGGATAACTCACGGGCCGGGCAACAACGGTGAGCGCGGGTCCGGTCAGCGGTACTGAGCGCCGGGCCCGACGTCAGCGCTGAGCGGCCGACTCGTCAGAGCCGGTCGAATCCGCCGATTCCGTCCTGCCGCGCCGCTACACCGAGGTGCTCCCCGACCTTGTTGACCAGCAGCGTCATCTCGTACGCCACCTGCCCCACATCGGCCTCGGCCTCGCTCAGCACACACAGGCAGCTGCCGTCCCCGGCGGCCGTCACGAAGAGCAGTGCCTCATCGAACTCCACCATGGTCTGCCGGGCCCTTCCCGCACGGAAGTGCCGTCCCGAGCCGCGGGCGAGGCTGTGCAGCCCGGACGAGACCGCCGCCAGATGTTCCGCGTCCTCACGTGCCAGTCCCGTACTGGCTCCGGTCACCAGACCGTCGTTCGACAGCACCAGGGCGTGCCGTATCTGTTCCACCCGGCTGGTGAGATCGTCAAGGAGCCAGTCGAGTCCCCTGTCCAGTGCCATTCCGTTCCTCCCCGTTCATACGTTCCCCGTGCACCACTTACGTGTAAGCCTTGCGCACGGGTCACGTCCGGGCAAGCACCCCTCCGCGGATCGGACAGGGCGAAATCGGGCCAAGTCTGCTGAGCCCACCACGCGGGGAGCCGGGTCCTGCGCAACAGGCCCCCGACCGAAGAGCGCTCGCCCCGGACGTTCCGCGTCCGGCGCCTACACTGGTCCCCTCGGGTGCGAGGAGTCGGCCCACGCGGACGGGAGTGAAAGAGTGTCGACAGGTGCCGGCGGCGGTTTCCAGGATCCGCCCGCAGAGGTGCTGGCCCAGGCGGCTGCCGCGTTCGGTCTGCTGGCGACGCCCGCCCGGCTGCACATCGTGTGGGCGCTGGCCCAGGGCGAGAGTGATGTGACGGGCCTGGCGGAGCGGGTGGGCGGCACACTGCCGTCCGTGAGCCAGCATCTGACGAAGCTGAAGCTGGCCGGTCTCGTCCGATCCCGGCGCGAAGGCCGCCGGCAGGTGTACCTGGTCGATGATCCCGAAGTGGTGACGGTCGTACGGCTCATGGTCGGCCAGCTCGCGGAGCGGGCCGGGTACCCGGCCTCGCAACCGGTACGGCTCCATGAGCTCGGCGCCTGAGAACGCTGCCGCGGCGGGGACGGGCGACGGGCCCGGCGTCGTCGTGCCGATGCCCGGCACCACCGCGGGCTCGGCGACCACCCCGCGACCGACTGCGGCTCCCACGTCGCTCCAGGTCCTGCGTGCGCTGGACAGCGGGCCTCGGGGGCTGGTCGAGGCCGAGGCGGAGGAGCGGCTGGCCCGGTTCGGAGAGAACACCCTCCCCGCGTGGCGCCCGGTCCCCTGGCCACTGCGCTTCCTGCGCACTCTGCGAGACCCCTTCACCTCCGTCCTGTTCTGCCTCGGGCTGGTCTCGGCGGCGGTGAACGCGTGGGGCACGGCGTCGGTGACGCTGGTGCTGGTGGTGGTCAGCTGCCTGCTGAGGTCCGCGGAGGAGCACCGGGCCGACCGGGCGACCGCCGCGCTGCGCGAGCTGGTCGCGACGACAGCCACGGTGCTGCGCCGCAGCGGGCACGGGGCGGCGCCGCAGTCCCGCGACATACCGGTCGGGGAACTCGTTCCGGGCGACGTGATCAGGCTCGGCCCCGGGGACCTCGTGCCCGCCGATGTGCAGCTGCTGCGCGCGAGCGGCCTCACTGTGCACCAGTCCGCCCTCACCGGGGAGTCCGCGCCCGTCGTGAAGCATCCTGCGGACGAGGGATTGCGGCAGCAGGCCCCGCCCGCGCTGCACAGCGTGACCGAGGGAGCGGGGGGTGTGTTCGCGCAGCGCCGGCTCTGTTTCCAGGGCAGCAGTGTGGCGTCCGGGAGCGGCACGACGGTGGTGGTCGCGACCGGTGAAGACACCCGGTTCGCCGCCGCGTACGACCGCTCGGCGCACCTGCGCGGCGCCAGCGCGTTCGACCGGTCGGTGCAGGGGATCTCCTGGACCCTGATCCGCTTCATGCTGCTCACCCCGCCGCTGGTCCTGATGGCCAATGCCGCGCTGCGCGGCCGGGGGCTGGAGACGCTGCCCTTCGCCGTGGCCGTGGCGGTGGGGCTGACACCGGAGATGCTGCCGGTCATCGTCACCACGGCGCTGGCGCGGGGAGCCTCGCAGCTCGCGCGGAACAGCGGGGTGATCGTCAAGCGGCTGCCCGCACTGCACGACCTGGGCGCGATCGATGTGCTCTGCCTGGACAAGACCGGAACCCTCACCCAGGACCGTCCCGTCGTAGACCGCTCGCTGGACCGGACGGGGAACCCGGACCCTCAGGTGCTGCACTGGGCGGCGGTCAACGCGCTGTGGACGCTTCAGCTCGCCGACCTGCCGGCTCCCGACGCCCTGGACGAGGCGGTGCTCGACGCCTCGGAGCAGCAGGAGGAGTCCGGTCCCGGGGGCGGGAGCCATCGTACCCCTGTCGGCTCGTACGACGCGGTGGCCGCCCTGCCCTTCGATCCGGTGCGGCGCCTGTCCACCGCGGTCGTCCGGCTCCCCGGCCGACTCGGCACCCATGCGCTGGTCACCAAGGGCGCCGTGGAGGCCGTCCTGGAGCGGTGCGAACTGAAACCGGCGGAACGGGAGCGGCTGGCCGGCGTGGCGGCCCGGGAGGCCGCGGAAGGTCTGCGGCTGCTCGCCGTCGCCCGTACCGAACGGCCCGCTCGGCTCGGAACGTACACCCCCGCGGACGAGCACGCGTTCGACTTTCTCGGCTTCGTGGCCCTGCGGGACGCGCTCACGCCGAGCGCCGCCGACGCGCTGGACGTACTGGCCCGCCGCGGGGTCGCCGTGAAAGTGCTCACCGGGGACCACCCGGGCACCGCGGCCCGTGCCTGCCGGGACCTGGGGCTCGATCCGGGGCAGGTCGTCGCCGCGGAGGAGATCGACGCGATGACCGGGGCCGAGCTCGCCCGCACGGCCGACCACGCGACCGTATTCGCCCGCTGCACCCCCGGGCACAAGGCCAGGATCGTCGCCGCGCTGCGTACCTCCGGGCACACCACGGGGTTCCTCGGTGACGGCGTCAACGACCTGCCCGCCCTGCACGCCGCCGATGTGGGCATCTGCCCGCGCAACGCGGTCGACGTGGCTCGGGAGACCGCCGACGTGGTCCTCGCGGAGAAGGACCTCGGCGCCATCGACCACGCGATCACCGCGGGCCGGCGCAGCAGCGGCAACATCGCCACGTATCTGCGCATCACGCTCTCCTCGAACCTCGGAAACGTCATCGCGATGCTGGCCGCAGGTCTGCTGCTGCCCTTCCTACCGATGCTTCCGGCGCAGGTCCTGGTCCAGAACCTGTGTTTCGACGCGGCGCAGCTCGCTTTCGCCTTCGACCGTCCCGCCTCCTCCGTGCTACGGCGGCCGACGGTGCTGCGCCCGCGGGACTTCCTCCGGTTCATCACCCGGTTCGGGCTGCTGAACGCCGCCGCCGACCTGGCGACCTTCGCCGTGCTGGCCCTCGCCCTGCACGATTTCCGGGCAGACGACCAGGCGGCCTTCCACTCCGGATGGTTCACCGAGAACCTCCTCACCCAGGCCCTGGTGATGCTGCTGCTGCGCACCGGGCGACGGGCCGCGGAGGGTCGCACGGGCGGGCCACTGCGGGCGGCCGCGGCCGGTCTGGCGGTCGTCGGCGTCCTGCTGCCGCTCACGCCGCTCGGCCCGCCACTGGGTATGAGCGCGCTGCCGCCGCTCTACTACCTGCTGCTCGCCAGCGTCCTCGCGCTGTACGCGTACGGCCTCGCCGCGGCGCGCAACCGCTACGAACGGAAACGGGGGCTCTCATGACCACGGCGAGCGACGACCGCACGGAGTCCGGGGCGCGAGCTGTGGCGGGACCCGGCGCGGAACTGCCGGACGCCGCCGCGGGAAGCACTCACGGCCGGACGGCGCGGGTACGGCGCGCCACGTCCGACGACATTCCGACGCTGGTCCGGATGCGGGCCCTGATGCTGTCCGACATGGGGCTCGACACCGGCGACGAGGGCGCGCCGTGGCGCGCCGCCTCCGCGCGGTGGTTCGCCGACCGGATGCCGCTGTCGGACGAGTTCGCCGCGTTCCTGGCCGAGGATCCCGAGGTGGGCGTGGTGGCGTGCGCGGTCGGCGCGTGCGACGCGCACGCGCCGAGTCCGGCCAACCCGAGCGGGCTGCACGGACACGTGTCCAACGTCAGCACCGATCCTCGACGGCGCAGGCTCGGCCATGCCCGCGCCTGTCTCGACGCACTGCTCACCTGGTTCGAGCAGGAGACGCGCGTGACCGTGGTCAGCCTCAATGCCACCGGGGACGGCGCCGGACTCTACGAGTCGTTCGGATTCGCGCCACCCCCGCACCCCTCGTTGCAGCTGCGGACCGCCGGGCCTTCGGCCTGAGCCGTCATCGGGCGGGTCAGCCGTACGAGAGGTCGCCGCACAGGTCGTCGTCGGCCGAGCGGGCTTCACCGGCGACGCCGGACGGTACGGCGTCGGCCGTCGATGCCGCCGGGGCCGCCGTGGGGTTCTGGGCGTAGTCGCTGCCGACGACGACCTGGATTCCGGCGTCCGACGACTCCGTGGTGCGCGCTCCCTCGAAGAGCCGGGCCGTGTTCTCGGCCTTGTCACGGAGGCCTGGGCCGTAGGTGACCAGGGTCCGGGTCCGGTCCTGGGAGTTCGCTGTGGCCGTGCCGGTGACGGTGAAGCCGTGCGAGCGCAGCAGCTCCGCCGCCTTGGCCGCGAGCCCGGTCACCGTGGTGCCGTTGTAGACGGCCACGTCGGTGCCCGCGCCGGAGACCGGAGCGGTGGGAGAGGGCGACGCCCCGCCGGACGCCGCCGAGCCGCCGTTTCCCTTCTTGCCCGCCGCGTTCTGCCCGTCGATTGTGCGGTCGGCCTTGAGGGACGCCCAGAGTGCGCCGGCGTCCGGTTCCACGATCGCGACGCGGGCGCCCTGGTAGCGCCAGGGGATGGTGACGAACTTCGTGTTGTGCAGGTCGACGTTCTTCATCGACATGGCGAACGACAGCAGTCGGTCGGCCGAACCGAGCCCCGGGTCCACGGTCATCGCTTTGGTGGCCGCGTTGGCGAGCGGCAGCAGGGTGGTCGGGTTCAGTCCGCGGGACTTGACCTTCTTCACGAGGGAGCCTACGAAGGCCTGCTGCCGCTTGATGCGCCCTATGTCGGATCCGTCGCCGATACCGTGCCGGATCCGTACGTAGTCGAGGGCCCGCTGTCCGGAGACCGACTGCGGGCCCTTGGCGAACACCAGGGACCCCCGGGGCGCCCGCTTGGGATTCAGGTCGCGCTGGTAGATGTCCTGCGGCAGGCAGACGGGTATCCCTCCGACGGCCGAGGTCAGCGAGGAGAATCCGGCGAAGTCGACCACGATGGTGTGGTCGACACGCAGTCCGGTGAGGTGCTCGACGGTGTTCTGGGTGCAGGCGGGGTTGCCCTCGGCCGTCTCCCCCACCGAGAACGCCCCGTTGAACATGGTGTTCCGCTGCGGAGCCGTCCAGCTGCCGTCGGGCTTCTTGCAGGCCGGGATGTCGACCAGGGTGTCGCGGGGGATGGACACCGCGACGGCGTGCTTGTGGTCGGCGTAGACATGGAGCAGGAACGCGGTGTCGGAGCGCCCTACGTCGCCCGTGCCACCACCGAGCCCGCTGTTGGCGCCCGCTCGTGAGTCCGATCCGATCACCAGGACGTTCTGCCCCTCGGACGTGTCGGGCGGGCGGTCGCCGGAGATTCCGTCGGCGCTGAACGTGTCGATGCTGCCGTTCAGCTTGAGGTACCCCCAGCCGACCCCGGCGACCAGCAGTACGAGGAGCGAGAGCCCGAAAAGGCTCGTCCGCCGCAGGCGGCTCCCGCGCCCCTTTGTCCCCGCGCCTTTGTGACTGCCCGCCATGTCCCACCCCAGTTCGTCCGGCTTCCATGGAGTCGGACTCGCACCGCCCACGCATGGTTGTACAGTTGCGCAATGTAGCAAGTGTTCATGTCTGAATGGATCACTGGACCACCGGACCTGTCCATGGTCGGCCTCATCCAGTGTCCACGAACACCTGCCGGAATCATTGACCGGAAGACACCCGAAGAAAGGGCGTGAAGCGCATGCTGCGCAACGGCCTCGAACCCTGGCACCTGCTGATCATCGCGCTGGTCGTGGTGATGCTGTTCGGCGCGAAGAAGCTGCCGGACACCGCGCGCGCCCTGGGCAAATCCATGCGGATCCTGAAGAGTGAGGCGAAGGCCATGAAGGAGGAATCGCCTCAGTGAGCGGAGCGGCCACAGATTCTGTGCCGCCTCTCCACTTCATAGCTTGCGCAATCGGGGAACCGCAGGGGCGGGCCGTCGTTCAACTCGGTGACGGCCGAAGTAGTACTGATCAACGGATCACTGGATCATTGGAGGAAGTTCATGGGTGTGACCCTGGCCAAGGGCGGCAATGTCTCCTTGTCGAAGGAGGCACCCGGCCTGACCGCGGTGACGGTCGGCCTGGGCTGGGACGTACGGACGACGACGGGCGCCGATCACGACCTCGACGCCAGCGCGCTGCTGTGCTCGGAGGCCGGCAAGGTCCTCTCCGACCTCCACTTCGTCTTCTACAACAACCTCAACAGCCCCGACGGTTCGGTCCAGCACACCGGTGACAACCTGACGGGTGAGGGCGAGGGCGACGACGAGTCCATCAACGTGGACCTGGCGGGTGTCCCGGCGGATGTCGCGAAGATCGTCTTCCCCGTCTCCATCCATGACGCGCAGAGCCGGGGGCAGAGTTTCGGCCAGGTGCGCAACGCGTTCATCCGCGTGGTGAACCAGGCCAACGGGGTGGAGCTCGCCCGTTACGACCTCAGCGAGGACGCGTCGACGGAGACGGCCATGGTGTTCGGCGAGCTGTACCGGCACGGGGCGGAGTGGAAGTTCCGCGCGGTCGGCCAGGGGTACGCCTCCGGCCTGGCCGGTATCGCGTCCGACTACGGCGTCAACGTCTGACCTCTTCCGTGCGGTGACCGGCCTCTCCGGTGCGGTGACCGAATACGTACGGGTCCGGCCCGCTCTCCTGCCCTGCGGAGTGCGGGCCGGACCCATTCCCGTTGGCCGCGGAGTGCGGGCCGGAACCCGTTCCCGTTGGCTGCGGGCGATCCGGGGCACTGCCGCGAGCAGCGGTTACGCGATCATGTCCGTATGGCCGATGACCACACGCACGTCCAGGACTTCTTCAGCGCCCGCGCCGCGGACTGGGACGCCCGTTTTCCCGACGACGGACCGGCCTTCGCCGCTGCGGTCTCCGCCCTGGGCCTGTGCGAGGGCGACGCCGTACTCGACGCGGGCTGCGGTACGGGACGGGCCCTGCCCGCCCTGCGCTCCGCGGTCGGCCCCCGGGGTACCGTGCTGGGCTCCGACCTCACCGCGGCCATGCTGGAGGCCGCGGCACGCGCGGGCCGCGACCGCGGTGGGCTGCTGATCCAGGCCGACGCCGCCCGGCTCCCGGTGCGGGCCCAGGCGCTCGACGCCGTGTTCGCGGCCGGTCTGATCGCACATCTGCCGCAGCCGGAACGGAACCTGACGGAACTCGCCCGGGTGGTGCGGCCCGGCGGACTGCTGGCGCTCTCCCATCCCATCGGCAGAGCGGCGCTGGCCGCACGTCACCGCCGCACGCTCACCGAAGACGATCTACGGGCGGAGCCCAACCTCGCCCCCATGCTGGCCCGTTCGGGCTGGCGGCTGAACACGTACCTCGACGAAGAGACCCGCTTCCTCGCCCTGGCCGAACGGATGAGCTGATCCCCGCACCCCGCGCCGGACGGCTCACTCGGCCGGTGCGTCCGGACGGCTCAGGTGCCGGACCGGGCAGCCGCCCGTGCCGGGCGTGGGGTAGGTGCCGAGTCCGGACACCTCGTAGCCGTTCGGATACCCCTTGATCTCGGGATTCTGGCGGGCGTAGTGCGGGGTGGCGCGAGGCGGCAGCAGCCGCACCGCTCGGGCCCTCAGCCGCAGGGCACCCCGGGTGAGCCCGCGTGCCACCGGTCCCGGGCGCTCGTAGCGGAAGGCCCGTAGCAGCGAGTCGTCGAGGAGCGCGAGGCTCGCACCGCGCACCACCCGGGCGAGGGGGCGCGGGTACCAGGAGGCCATCAGCGCCAGCGTGGCGTCCGATACCTCGCGCGCCCCCTCGTCCCAGCCGAAGTGCTCCTCCTCATAGGCGTCGAGGGTCCGCTCGAAGTCCTCGTAGGTGTGCGGCAGTTCCTTGATACCCATGTGCGCGCCCAGGGTCCGGTAGTAGGCGGCGCACGCCGCCTTCTCGTGCCCGGAGAGCCGGCGCCAGCCGTAGGCGTCGAGCCACCGCTTCGGGGTGACGACGAAGGTGCACAGCACATAGCGCATGTCGTCTTTACTGATGTCGTAGCTGCGGTGCATCTGGTTGACGCGGCGGATCGCCGTACGCCCCGGGACGCTGTCGAAACCGTGCTCGACCACGGCGTCCAGGAGGAGCGCGGTGTCGTCGTAGCGCTTCTGCGAACGGCTCGTCAGCTCCGCTGTCTCGGCGAGCAGTCGACCGATGCTGGGGACGGCGTATGTCCGGTACAGCGCGAGTTCGAGGGCCCGGGTGATGTCCCAGGGGAATTCGTACGTGGCCGTGATCCGGTAGATCTTCAGGAAGTCCCGGTCCGGATCGAGGCGTTGGATATCCCTCAGCCGGTCGTAGCGCTTCACCGCACCGTCCCCCTCTTCGTCCCGGCCACGTGTCCAACCCTACGTGCGCGGGCAGGACCGTGAGTACGCGCGCAGGACAGGGAACGCCGTGCACGCGAGGCACATCCTCCCGCGTGCGCACGATCCCTGTCAGGCACATACATATCCAGGATGGGCGGTTCCCATGAGCGACATGTTCGGCATACTCCGCAGAGCCGTGAACCCCGGCCGCAAGGGCGACCGGCCCGCCGGTGCCACCAAGGCGCCGGAACGCCGGCAGCACAATCTGTTCGACGCGGCGGCCACGTTCGTCGCGGCATCGGCGGAGGACGACCAGGAGCGGATGGACGAGGCGAGCGGCTGGGTGTCGCCGGAAGCGCTCTCCTTCGGGGTCGGAGAACTGGCCTGCCGGGCGGTCATCGCCCTCGCCCGCGAGCGCGGCGAATCACCCGAAGCGGTGGCCCGCGATCTCCTCGGACTGGCCGGCGAGTAGAGGTTCCGTCCTCGGCACACCGGCACCGGGCCACCAGTCGCTCCGCCTTGTCAGGGCCTCGACGAGTGGGTTACCCACTGGTTAAGGTGCGCCGACGGACAACCATGACGGATGAGGAGGGTGCAGTGACCGGGACGGACGACGCAGTCGCCGATGACGCACTGTACGTACTGACCGCGGTCCTGCTGACCCCGGCGCAGTTCCCGAGCGTGCTCGGCGACGACTATCCGGCGGCCTGCGCGGCACTCGGTCTCGCCCCCCACACCACGGGATACGGGCTGGTCATGGGTCAGGACGGCGACGGGGCCAGATGGACCGTCGTCGTCGATGACGTCTCCCTGGTGGCCGTGGCGATAGCGTCCTGGGACTGCGGCATGCAGTACGACCTGTCCCCCGACGAACACTCGGTGGTCTGCGCTCTTCCCGGCTGGCCGCTCGCCGTGGCGGTCGCCGCGCCGGGCCTGGCCGCTCCGCACGACCCCGCCCCTGATCCCGAGGCGGACGGCGGCGAGCTGCCGCCGCTGGCTCCGCCGGACCCGGATGTGTGGGGCTCGGCCCAGCGCCGGCTCGGCGCGGACGCGGTCGCATCGCAGTGGGCGGACTGGCGCGAACAGATCAACGACGGGACCACGCTCGCGGCGACGGACGACAGGCAGGCGGCGGAGACCACCGAGGACGATGAGGCGTCCGGTGCGAACGATGAGAACGGTGAGAACGCGAGCTTCCCGGACCGGGCGGACCGCGAGGACGCGGACGCCGCCACCGCGGGCCGTGCGAGCTCGGAGGCCGAGACCGGGGACGGCGAGAGCCCGGACACCGATTCCGCAGGCCGTGAGGGCAGCGTGCCGGGGCACTCTGCCCCCTCCGGCACGCATCCCGGTGTCCGGCGGGCTCTGGACGAAGCCCGCGCCTACCTCGACGCCCCGCCGCCGCCCGGCCGGGTCCGGTCCTCGTTCGCGCCGGGGGACGCCCGGACGATCCGGGCCGACGGCCCCGGCTGGTCCATGGTGGCCAGGACCGACGACATGGCGTTTCTGCTGCTGGACGAGATGCCGGGCGAGATACTGCCGGTCCGGCGCGGTGCGGCACTGCCCGGTCTGCTCAAGGCTCTGGACACGCTGGCCGTACGGCCCTCCTGAGGCGCCCCGGACGCGGATGCCGGGCGGCTCCCCGCTCCGGGCCCCTGAGATCAGGGGCCCGGACCACTAGCGGCCGATCTCCTTACGGCTGATCCTGCGGAGCCTGCGCCGCTGGCTGGGGTCCAGTGCCAGGTACGCGATCGCGGGAACTCCGATGAGCACCAGCAGTGACAGCCAGAACCCGATGAACGGCATCAGGACGACTGCGACGACGACTCCCCCGATGGCGATCTTTGCGCTGTTCGACATCGTCCACGCCTCCTTCGCGGCCAGTGGCCGCTCCTGCTGTGAGAACGCCTGTGCGTGCTCATCGGTTCCAGCCTGCCCCGAACCCGTCGGGAACGGTCACCTGAGCGGTGCGCCGACCTCGTGCATGTGCTCAAGCGCCTGGCGGTAGGACTCGATGAGTCCGGTTTCCGCGTACGGCATGCCGAGCGCCTCGCAGTGGGCCTTGACCAGGGGCTGCGCCAGCCGCAGATGCGGGCGGGGCATGCTCGGGAAGAGGTGGTGCTCGATCTGGTAGTTGAGCCCGCCGAGGAACCAGTCGGTGAGGACGGCGCCCCGTACGTTGCGCGAGGTGAGGACCTGGCGCTGCAGGTGCCCCCAGCGGTCTCCGTCCGGGTCGGGCATCTCCATGCCCTTGTGGTTCGGGGCGAAGGCCATGCCCAGGTGGAGGCCGAAGAGCGCGTGGTGCACGAGAGCGAAGACGACGGCCTTGCCCGGGGACATGACGGTGAGCAGCAGCGCGGCGTAGAGGCCGAGGTGGGCGACGAGGAGCAGGGCGGAGAGGGCGCGCTCACGGGCGGGCTGGTGTCGCAGGTACTGGAAGCCGGAGACCTTCAGGGCGATGCCCTCCAGGAGCAGCATCGGGAAGAACAGCCGGGCCTGGTTGCGGGTGAGCCAGCGGGCGAAGCCCTCGCGCTGTGCGGCCTGCTTCTGGGTCCAGACGAGGGCGCCGACGCCGACGTCGGGGTCCTTGTCCACGTGGTTGGGGTTGGCGTGGTGGCGTACGTGCTTGTCGTTCCACCAGGCCTCGTTCATGCCGAGGAACAGGTTGGCGTGGACCAGGCCGATGGCCCGGCTCGCCCTGCGGTCGCCGGATATCTGGGCGTGTCCGGCGTCGTGCCCGACGAACGCGGTGCGGGACCAGAAGATGGCGAGGGGCAGCGCGAGCAGCAGGGTCCACCAGGTGTTGCCGAGGAGGACCATGCCCGTGAGCACGGCGCCCAGGGCGAGCAGGTTGGCGGCGATGCCGGCCGCGTACCAACCGGTGCGGCGTTCGAGGAGCCCTTGCCCCTTGACGGCCCGCAGCAGTGGCGCGAAGTCGCTTCCTGTACTTCCGGCACTTCCGGCACTTCCGGCACCGTCACGGGTTCGTTCCGCGACGGTGGTTGCGGCCTGAGGCATGATGTCTCCGGTCTTAAGGGATGCGCTGACCTGATGAAACGTACGGGTCGCAGATATAAGGCAGCCATGGAGCCACCACCCGAGGTTTCCTGGTGCCAGCCCCCTCATTCCGGAGGGGGGCTGGCTACACCTGACCGACATACGGGACACAGGTGTGTGATCTAAAACATGCGGCGACTAGCCCCGTCACCGGATGCGATGGAGTACCCTCGTCGGCCTCAGCCAACTAGTCAAATTTGAGGAATCTGACATCGCTGTGCACAGCCTCCCCGCAGCAACGCTCTCCGAGATCTCCGCACTCATCGGCTGTTCCGTGGTGTTCCTGCCCGCGGATCCCTCCCGGACCGGACGCGTCGCCTTCTGGTGCCCAGACGGTAGCAGTCCGCCCGATGGACCGGGGACCGTCGAGGGCCTGACCGTGACCGATGCCGACGCCGAGCCGTACGAAGTACCGACGCGACTGCTCCCCGTGCGGGACGCCCTGCCGGTACTGACCCGCGCACGGGCCTCCGCGGATGCCTCCGCGTCGGCCGCCTTCTGGGGCGCGGCCGGGCTGCTGGCCCTTCAGTTCACCGCGCGTGGGCTGCTGTTGCCGGGGCTGAGCGGCACGGATCAGGACGCGTGGCGGGCCGGACCGCTCTTCGCGGATGATCAGGACCGGATCCGCGCCCTGGCCGCCTCCATGCCGCCAAGTGCCCACGCCGTTCCGCTGGATGCGACTGCCGAGCCACTGCTGCTGCCCGAACCGGAGTCCCTGGTACGGGCGTTCCTCGACGCGGTGGCCGACGGCCTGCCGCGCACGACCGCCGCGCCCCTCGCCAACGGCGGCCCGGCCTTCACCGCGGACACTCCGCAGCGGCTGTCGGACCACCGCGCCTGGGCCTCGGATGTCGCGGCCGGTCACGACGCGGGGGTCCGGCTCTCGCTGCGCGTGGAGGTGTCCGGGCTCGACCGGGCCGACGAGGGGCCCGGCGGCCGGCTGTCCGGCCCGTCCTTCCGGGTGGTCCCGCAGATCCACAGCGTCAGCGACCCCACACTGGTCACCGATGCCGCCCTGATCTGGACGGGCCACGGACCGGCCGCCGCCGCCCTCGGGCCGAAGGCCCGGATGGACGCCCTGCTGATGCTGCGCCGGGCCGCCCGCGCCTGGCCCCCTCTGACCCCGCTTCTGTCGGCCGCCGTGCCGGACGCCGTGGAACTGGCAGACGAGGAGATCGGGGAACTGCTCGGCCCCGCCTCACGGGCACTCGCCGCGACGGGCGTGCAGGTGCACTGGCCGAGGGAGCTGGCGCGCAAGCTCACGGCGCGTGCCGTGATCGGCCCGCCCGACGACGAGAACGACGGGGCCGGACCGGACGGTTTCCGGCCAACGGCCCGTACCGGCTCCGGCACCGCTCCGCTCCTGTCGGCAAACTCCCTGCTCGCGTTCGACTGGCGGTTCGCGCTCGGGGACCGGAGCCTCAGCCGCGCCGAGCTGGACCGGCTGGCCGAGGCGGGGCGGCCGCTGGTGCGGCTGCGCGACCAGTGGGTACTGATCGATCCGGAAGAGGCACGTCGCGCCCGGGAGACGCAGGACCGCAAGGTCACCCCCATCGACGCGCTCGGGGCAGTGCTGACCGGCTCCACCGAGGTCGGCGGCCGCCGGGTCGAGGTCCGGGCCACCGGCTGGCTGGAGGCGCTGCGAAAGCGGGTCGCCGATCCGGAGTCCCGGCAGGCACAGGACGGCGAGCCCGCGCTCGGCCAGCCCGCGGCGCTCACCGCGACCCTGCGGGACTACCAGCTCCGTGGCCTGAACTGGCTGCACACGATGACCTCGCTCGGGCTCGGCGGCTGCCTCGCGGACGACATGGGGCTCGGTAAGACCATCACTCTGATCGCGCTGCATCTACACCGGCAGACCATCGAATCGGCCGCGGGCCCCACCCTGGTCGTCTGCCCGACCTCCCTGATGGGCAACTGGCAGCGGGAGATCGAGAAGTTCGCCCCCGGCACCCCGGTGCGCCGCTTCCACGGCGGCGCACGGAGTCTGGAGGACCTCCCCGACGGCGAGTTCGTCCTCACCACGTACGGGACGATGCGGCTGGACGCGCCCAAGCTCGCGGCCACCCGGTGGGGCATGGTCGTCGCCGACGAGGCGCAGCACGTGAAGAACCCGTACTCGGCGACGGCCAAGCAGCTGCGCACGATCGGCGCGCGGGCCCGGGTCGCCCTCACCGGCACTCCGGTGGAGAACAACCTCTCCGAACTGTGGGCGATCCTCGACTGGACGACCCCGGGTCTGCTCGGCCGGCTCGGCACGTTCCGTACCCGGTACGCGCGAGCGGTGGAGGACGGCAGCGACCCGGCGGCGGCCGAGCGGCTCGGCGCGCTGGTGCGTCCGTTCCTGCTGCGCCGGCGCAAGTCCGATCCGGGCATCGCTCCGGAGCTGCCGCCGAAGACCGAGACGGACCGTGCGGTCTCCCTGACGGCCGAACAGGCGGGCCTGTACGAGGCGGTGGTACGCGAGACCCTGGCGGCGATCTCCGCCGTCGACGGCATCGCCCGGCGGGGCCTGGTGGTGAAGCTGCTGACCGCGCTCAAACAGATCTGCAACCATCCCGCGCAGTACCTCAAGCAGGAGGCGCCGCAGATCGCCGGGCGTTCGGGAAAGCTGGAGCTGCTCGACGAGCTCCTGGACACCATCCTCGCGGAGGGGGCGGCCGTCCTGGTGTTCACCCAGTACGTACAGATGGCCCGGCTCCTCGAACAGCACCTGGCGGCGCGCGGGGTCTGTACCCAGTTCCTGCACGGCGGCACCCCGGTCGCCGCCCGGGAAGCGATGGTGAACCGTTTCCAGGCGGGCGAGGCCCCGGTCTTCCTGCTGTCGCTCAAGGCGGCCGGCACCGGGCTCAACCTGACCCGGGCGGGCCACGTGGTGCACTTCGACCGCTGGTGGAACCCGGCGGTGGAGGCCCAGGCCACCGACCGTGCGTACCGCATCGGACAGACCCAGCCGGTGCAGGTCCACCGGCTGATCGCCGAGGGCACCATCGAGGACCGGATCGCCGGGATGCTGGCCCGCAAACAGGGGCTCGCGGACTCGGTCCTCGGTTCCGGCGAGAGCGCCCTGACCGAACTCAGCGACGCGGAACTGGCCGACCTGGTCGAGCTGCGAGGGGGCGCACGATGAGCAACGGATACGAGCCCGGCGCGTACGGGCCGGACAGAGATGAACCGGACGGCTACGGCTCCGACGGCTACGGCTCCGAGGGATATTCCGGCCCCTACGACGACAACGACACGTACGGGGGCGGGCAGGACGGAACGGCTCCCCCGCCTCCTTCGCAGGAGCGCACCTTCGCCGCACTGCCGCCCGCGAGCGGGCGTGCGTTCGCGGAGTCCTGGTGGGGCCGGGCCTGGCTGAAGGCGCTGGAGGACACCGCGCTGGACGGCCAGCAACTCAAGAAGGGACGCCGGCTCGCCCGTGAGGGCGGGGTCGGGGTGGTGTCCGTGCGGCCCGGCCGGATCACGGCTGTGGTGCAGGACCGGGACACGAGCGCGTACCGCAGCGACGTGCTGCTCCAGGAGCTGAGCGAGGAGGAGTGGTACCGGTTCCTGGACATGGCGGTCGACCGGGCCGGGCACATCGCGGCGCTGCTCGACCGCGAGATGCCGCCGCACCTGGTCGAGGACGCGTCCGCGGCGGGCGTCGAACTGCTCCCGGTCATCGGCGACCTCGATCCGGAGTGCACCTGCGAGGCCTGGGACCACTGCCCGCACACCGCCGCGCTCTGCTATCAGGTCGCGCGGCTGCTGGACCAGGACCCGTTCGTCCTGTTGCTGATGCGCGGACGCGGCGAGCGCCGGCTGCTCGACGAGCTCCAGGTGCGGATCACCGCCCGCGCCGCGGGAAGCGAGCCGTCCGGGCCCGCCGACGCACCGGCCGCCGGGCCCGCGGGCCCGGCCGTGCGCGGGGTCCCGGCGGCGGAGGCGCACGCGGCGGGCGGCATCCTCCCGCCGCTGCCCCCTCCCCCGGCGCTTCCCGCAGAGGCCGGCGTGTCGCCCTCGCTGGACACGGAGACCGACCCTGAGCCCGGCGTGGACCCGACGGCGCTGGAGATGCTGGCGACGGACAGCGCCGCACGCGCGCACCGGATGCTCGCGGACGCCCTGTCACCGGGCCACGGACTGCAGCCTGTTCCGGCCGCGCTGACGCCGGAACAGGACGCCGTACGGCTGGCCGCCACGGCGCGTCCCGAGCCGTGGATCGCGACCCGGCTGGCGACGGGGTCGGGGCGCGGACCGGCCGGCCTGCGGATCGCGGTCCTTGCCTGGCGGTACGGCGGCGCGGCGGCGCTCTCCGTCCTCGACGAGCAGTGGACACCGGACGCGGCGACACTGGCCCATGCCAGGACGCAGCTCGCCGCCGCCTGGGACGAGGACGAGGCGCCCCGGCTGCGGGCCGAGCACAACCGCTGGACGTCGGTGGACGGCGCGCTCCAGCTCCGCTACGGACGGGACGGGCGCTGGTATCCGTACCGCAAGGAGAGCGGTCGGTGGACCCCGGCCGGCCCCGCCGACGACGATCCGGCGGCGGCCCTGGCCGACGCGGACCAGAGCGAGGCGGGTCGGAGCTAGGCAGCTCTAAACGAGGCGGGTCGGAGCTAAACAATCCGAGGTGAGACCTGACGGCGCCTCACCGGGGGCCGTGGGCAGGCTTATCGACCCCGGCCCCCGCCGCCGCGAATAAACCTCCGGCCCGTCACCCGACCGAGCGTCAATTCGCCCTCATGCCGTCTTCCGCCGCTCGCGCGGCCCCCGTACCGTGGGGCCCGCGAGCCGCTCGGCCGTACATCGGACAACGCGTTCCGGCCATCGGACAGGAGATACCGACCCCGACCCGATGCCCGGGGGCCCGGCGGAAGGCAGCCTCCCCCACGGTGGTCCGCCGCGCCGAACACACGGTCTCCTGCCACCTCGGACACCCCTGGCTCTCTTCCTGGACCCCTGTGCCCGTTCCCCCCACTCACAGCTGGAGTACACATGCACCGGAGAAGGATCCTTCAGGGCGCGGCGGCCACAGCCGCGGCCACGCTGCTCCCCGCCTCCGCACGGGCCACCGCGGCGGCGGCAGCCGGCGGCACGGACTACCCGTCGGCCCACTGGGTGCCCGCTTCGACTTCCAACTACACGGTCTCGACGCGCCCTTCGGCGTATCCCGTGCAGTACGTGATCATCCATGTCACCCAGGAGACGTTCTCGGACGCGGTCGCGATCTTCCAGAACCCGGCGAAGCAGGTCTCCGCGCACTACGTGGTCCGCTCGGCGGACGGCTACATCGACCAGTGCGTCAGGGAGCAGAACATCGCCTGGCACGCGGGCAACTGGGACTACAACACCCGGAGCATCGGCATCGAGCACGAGGGCTATGTGGACCGGCCCGAATACTTCACCGACGCCATGTACGAGAAGTCGGCGCTGCTGACCGCCTCGGTCTGCGACCGCTACGGCATCCCCAAGGACCGCGCGCACATTCTCGGCCATGTACAGGTTCCGGGCACCGACCACACCGATCCGGGTCCGAACTGGGACTGGGTCCGGTACATCCGCCTCGTCAACCTCCTCGGAACGGGCTGACCGACGGCCGGACGGCCCCGGCCCAGGCCCCGATTCCTCGCCGCACCACGGTTGTCGCGGGCGTCCGGTGCGACGACGATGAGGGGTGTACGGCGCCCCTGGACGGGAGGGTGAGTTGACGGACCCCTGGCCGGCCCTGGCAGCCGACGCGGACCCCGGTGAACGGCTCGGCGAACTGCGCCACGCGCACGAGGTGTTCACCGCGGCCGGCCGCCTCGAACGGCCCGTCCGCCCGGTGGTGGGTGAATCCTGGCGCCGCTCGGCGCGGGCCCGCGTCTGCCCGGACGGCGCCGCGCCGGTCGATCCGGACGCCGACGACATCGGCCCGTACCGGGAGTCCCATCCGCTCGCCCGTGCCATGCCGGTGATCCGGGAGCTGATGAGCGCCTACGCGACGGACGGGGAGCACCTGCTGGCGGTGTGCGACGCGCACGGCAGGCTGCTGTGGGTCGAGGGGCACCCGGTGACCCGACGGCGGGCCGGGCGGATGAACTTCGTGGAGGGCGCCCGCTGGGCGGAGTCCGTCGCCGGCACCAACGCGCCGGGGACGGCCATCGCCGTGGACCGCCCGGTCCAGGTGTTCGCGGCCGAGCACTTCCTGCGCCCGGTGCAGCAGTGGACGTGCGCTGCCGCGCCACTGCACGACCCGCACACCGGACGGGTACTGGGCGCGGTCGACATCACCGGGGGGAACGGTCTCGCGCATCCGCACAGCCTGGCGTTCGTGCAGGCCGTCGCCCGCGCCGCCGAGTCCCAACTGGCCCTGCTCGCACCGCCCCCGCGGACGCCGGCACCGTACGGCTGAGCGCGCTCGGCAGGAACGAGGCGCTGCTGACCGTGGCCGGCCGGGGGCTCCGCCTGAGCGCCCGGCACAGCGAGATCCTGGTAGCGCTGGCCAGGCACCCGGAGGGCATCGGCGGCGAGGAGCTGCTCATCGAGCTCTACGAGGACGAGTCGGTCACCCCGGTGACACTGCGGGCCGAACTCTCCCGGCTGCGCCGCCTGCTCGGCCCCGGCCTGCTGCTCTCCCGCCCCTACCGTCTCGCCTCCCGCGTCGACGCGGACTTCGACACGGTCGCACGGCGGCTGGCCTCGGGCGCGGTCGCCTCGGCCATGAGCGCCTACGCGGGCCCCCTGCTGCCGGGTTCGCAGGCCCCGTCGGTCGTACGGCTGCGGCGCCGCCTCGACGACTCGCTGCGGGCCGCGCTGATCGCACGCGGTGATCCGGGGCTGCTGGCGGACTGGGCGCCGCGCCCCTGGGGCGAGGACGACCTCCCCGCGACGACGCGATCCGCACCGCGAACGACACCCTGTACGGGCTCGGGGCGGGTGTCTGGACCCGCGACACGAACACCGCGTACCGGGCGGGCCGCGCCATCCAGGCGGGCCGCGTCTGGACGAACTGCTATCACGCGTACCCGGCGCACGCGGCGTTCGGCGGGTACAAGCAGTCCGGTATCGGCCGGGAGAACCACCGGATGATGCTGGAGCACTACCAGCAGACGAAGAACCTGCTGGTCTCGTACTCCCCGAAGAAGCTCGGCTTCTTCTAGGGGCACCATGGAAAGGCGCCTGACCTGGGCTTCTCCCTGTCAGGCGCCTTTTGCCCCAGCCGCTCCCGGGTGCGGCTGCGCGGGATGGTCACCGACGCCGAGTGACAGCACCGGCGAGGACGACACCCACCGGGGCCGCCGCGGTCCCCGTCAGCCGCCGATCGCCGCGCGTCCGCTCACTCCGCGGCCGCCAGGAGCGCGGTACGGGATCCCAGCGCGGTGGAGAAGCGGTCGGTCACCTCGGCAAGGGCCTCGGCGGAGCCCGGGGCCACGGTCAACGCGCCGTCGTGGCCGACGCTGATGTCCTTGTCGAGGGTGAACCAGCCCGGCACGATATGCGCCGCACCCATGGAGCTCAGCACGGGGCGCAGCGCGTAGTCGATCGCCAGGACGTGGGCCAGGCTGCCGCCGGTGGCCAGTGGCAGGACGGTCTTGCCGGTCAGCGCGTACTGGGGCAGCAGATCGAGCAGCGACTTCAGCAGCCCGGAGTAGGCGGCCTTGTAGACCGGGGTGCCGATCACCACCCCGTCCGCCCGCGCGAACAGCTCGGTGGCCGCGACGATCGCCGGATGGCCGAACTGCGCGCCGAGCAGCGCGTCCGCGGGCAGGGTGCGGACCTCCAGGGAGGTCACCTCGTGTCCCTGGTCCCTCAGCCGGTCGTCCAGGTCACGCAGGAGCCGTGCGGTTCGGGAGGTCGGGGAGGGGCTTCCGGAGACGGACAGGACGGTGGCCATGGGGGCACCTTTCGGGTCGGGGGTTCGGAGGGGCCGGAGGACGGTTCCGGCGGGACGCGGCTTCGGGCGGTGCGACCGGACGGCGGCACTCACCAGGCACTGGACTCGACCGCGATCACGGAGGTCAGCTCGTTGCGCAGTGTCTCCAGGAACGTGATGATCTCGGCCGCCACCGAGCGGTGCTGGAGGTCGTTCAGGACATCGTGATGGGCATCCCGGACCACCGAGAGGCGGGCCCGGGAAAGGGACTTTGCCGTGTGGGCCACGGCATCCCGGTCGGCGAGCGGATCGGCGTCGCCCACGAGGATCAGCGCCGGGACGCCCACGTCGCCGCCGTACGCCGCCGCGAGCAGGGCGTCCGGGACCGCGTCCTGGAGAGAGCCCCGCCGGACCCCGGCGTCCTCGGTGAGCGTGCTCCGGTGCGCGGGACAGAAGGTGCGTACGTCGAGTTCCTCGTCCCAGTCGCCGGCCTCTGTGGCCGTGTGCCCCGGGAGCCCGGCGAGCACAACGGCCTCCGGACGCCAGGCGGCAGGGTTCTCCTCCTGGCCGAGCAGCGCGGCGACCGCGGCCGCGCCGGTGTCGGCGCCCACGAGCACGACGGGGCGGACGGCCCCGTCCTGCGCGGCGGTCCCTTCGAGCGCCGCGGCGAGCTGTGCACCGAAGCCGGCCAGCGAGCCGGTCAGGTCGTCGGCGTCGATCTCGGGCGCGTCGATGATCCGGACCCGGTAGGCGTCGGCCGCGAGACGCCTGCCGAACCGGGTGTAGGCCGCCCGGGTCTCTCCCCTGCCGGGCACCACGAGGACGGTGCCTCGGACGCGGAGGCCCTCGGGGCCGAAGTGGTCGCTGTACTCGGGCATGTCAGACTCCAGCGGGTTCGGTGACGGGGGCGGGTTTCCAGCCGAGGGCGGGTGCCACCTCGGTGGCGATGAGTTCGAGGGCCCGGATGGCGGCGTCGTGGTCGGGTACCGCGGGATTGAACTGGGTGATCAGATCCGTCGCGACGGGCAGGACCTTCTCCTGCCGGAGCGCGGTGACGATCTCCTCGGGTGCGCCGTGGAACGAGTGGAAGCGCCGCAGCGCCTCCTCCGCGCCGAGTCCCTTGGGGAAGGAGCCGCTTTCGGCCATGCGCAGGGCGGCCCGGTGGACGTCGTCACCGATCTGTCGGAGCGCCGTGCGCCTGTCCTTGGCGGGGAAGATGAAACGGGAGAGGCCGATCCGTGGCCGGCGCGGCCGGTCCCACGCGGCGAGGAACGCGTCGGCCCAGGGGCGCTGCACCTCGTCGGTGGGTGCGTCGAAACCGTAGGCCGCCCGGTTGAGGAGCAGGTTCGAGCCCCCGGCCGCGGCGTACGCCGCGCCGCCGGCGCTGAAGACGCCCTGCCAGATCCGGTCGGCGAAGCCCGCGGCGGCCGGCTGGATTCGGAAGCCGGGCGCGCCCACTTCCTCGTCGGCCAGGGCCGTGCGCAGGACACGGAGGTTCTCGCTGGTCAGCTCACGCCTGCGCTCGAAGTCCTTGCCGAGGGCGGCGTACTCGGCGGCGGCTGCCCCGCTGCCCACGCCGATCTCCACGCGTCCGCCGCTGAGCAGGTCGACGGTGGAGACGTCCTCCGCGAGGCGGACCGGGTCCTCCAGCGGGAGGATCGTGATGGCGGTGCCGAGCCGTATCCGGGTGGTCCGGGCCGCGGCGTGCGCCAGGAAGGTCCAGGGCGAGGACAGGCCGCCTCCGCCCTGGGTGACGTGGTGCTGGGCGACCCAACCGACGTCGAAGCCGAGCTCGTCGGCGGCGACGAAGAGTTCCTGGGCATCGCGGTAGGTGCGGGCCAGGTCGCCGCCCCGGCCCTGGACATGGGTGAGGAAGCCGAGTCTGAAGCGCGGTGTCTCGTCGGTCATGAGGTGAATGCCTTTCAGGGATCAGGCGGTGTTCAACAGCCGTACGCGGCCGGGCCCTCGGGCGGCCCGGAGCTCAGGGCGTTCGGCGTGCTCAGTCGCGGACGAGCTCGCGATCGAGCGTGTACCGGTTGGCGGCGAACGGGAGGCCGAGATTGCCGCGCAGGGTGTCGGCCTCGTACTCCGTGCGGAACAGGCCGCGCTTCTGCAGGAGGGGAACCACTCCGTCGACGAAGAGGCTGAGGTCGTCGTTGTTGCGGAAGGCGAGGTTGATGCCGTCGAAGGTGCCGGCGTCGAACCACTTCTCGATCGTGTCGGCCACGGTCTCCGGGGCTCCGACGAACGGTGAGCGGCGGAACGCGTTGACCGACTCGGCGACCTGGCGCAGCGTCAGGTTCTCCGTGCGGGCGCGCTCGATGATCTTCGCGGCGCCGGTGCGGCCGCCCTTCTCCGCGAGGTGGGAGACGTCCGGGAAGGGTGCGTCCAGGTCGTGGCCGGCGAAGTCGTACGCCCCGAAGGAGCGGCCCAGGAGCGCGAGGTTGCTGTCGAAGTCGTTGTCCTCCTCGAAGATCTCCCGTTCGCGGTTCCTGGCGTCCTGGTCGGTCGCGCCGACGACCGGGCCGCCGTGGATGAACACCTTGATGTGGTCGGGATTGCGCCCGTAGGCCGCCGTGCGCCGCTTGATGTCGGCGTAGTACTCCTGGGCCTGTTCCAGGGAGCCGCCCGGGGCGTAGATGCCCTCGGCCACCCGCGCGGCGAGATCGCGGCCCTCGGGTGAGACCCCGGCCTGGAAGATGACCGGCTGGCCCTGGGGCGAGCGGGAGATGTTGAGCGGTCCTGCGACCTTGAAGTGCTCTCCGGCGTGGTCGAGGGCGTGCAGCCGAGCCGGATCGAGGAAGACGTCGCGCTCCACGTCCGCCGGGAAGGCGTCGTCCTCGTAGGAGTCCCACAGCCCCCTGGCGACCTGGACGAACTCCAGCGCCCGGCCGTACCGCGTCGCGTAGTCCAGGTGCTCGTCCAGCCCGTAGTTCTTGGAGGTGCCGGTGTCGAAGCTGGTCACCACGTTCCAGCCGGCGCGGCCGCCGCTGATGTGGTCGAGGGAGGCGAAGCGGCGGGCGAGGTTGAACGGCGAGTTGTACGTCGAGCTCGCCGTACCGACCAGGCCTATGTGCTTGGTGTGGGTGGCCACCGCGGACAGGAGCGTGAGGGGCTCCAGCCGGTTGAGGTAGTGCGACGGGTAGGTGCTGTTGATGAACTGGCTGTCGACGATGAAGAGCGCGTCGAAGAGCGCGTGTTCGGCCGCCTGGGCCTGCTGGATGTAGTAGTTGATGTCGATGCTGGCGTTCTTGGCGACGCGCGGGTCCTTCCACAGACCGTGCTGTCCGGGGCCTCCGACGCCGTAGGGGTGCAGTGCGAGGTGGATCGTGCGGGACATGGCTGTTCCTCTCAAGAAGGCTGGATGGGGTTCGCCGTGCTCAGGCGTTCAGCAGCGCGCGCAGGGCTTCGCGCTCGGAGCGGTCGGCCGCGCCCGTGCGCAGGGTCGGCGCCGAGCTGACGAGCAGTCGGGTGTACGCGTGCCGGGGGCTGTTGATGACGTCCGGGGAGGCACCGACCTCGACGAGTTCGCCCCGGTAGAGCACCGCGATGCGATCCGCGGTCCCCGCCACGGACCCGAGGTCGTGGGAGATGAGGACGAGCGCCACGCCGGTTCCTCGTAGCTCCTTCAGGATCTCCAGGACCTTGACGCGGTTGGCGGAGTCCAGCGCGCTGACCGGTTCGTCGAGGATGACCAGCCGGGGCTCGGTGACCAGCGCCCTGGCCACGGCGACGCGTTGGCGCTGGCCGCCGGAGAGTTCGCCGGGCAACCGCTCGAAGAGTTCTCCGGCGAGGTGGACACGGTCCAGGAAGGACCGGGCACGCGCGGTTGCCTCCTTACGCGTGACGCCCTGGACGAGCAGGGGTTCGGTCAGGGAGTCCTCGACGGTGAGATCCGGGTCGAGGCTGCGCAGCGGGTCCTGGAAGACGTACTGGACGACGCCGCGGCGGCGCAGGGCGCGCCACTGGCGGCGGCCGTAGGCTGTCACGTCCGCCCCGTCGATGAGGACCGATCCGGCCGAGGCCGGAACCAGGCCGAGGACGGCGCGGGCGAGGGTGGACTTGCCCGATCCCGTCTCACCGATGACCCCCACGGTCTCGCCGGGCGCGACGCTCAGCGAGACTCCGTGCAGGGCGTGCCGGCGCCGGCGGCCCCGTCCGTAGCGCACGTCCAGTCCGGTGACATCGAGGACCGGCCCGGCGTCTCCCCCACGACCGGCTGCCGCTGCCTGTGCCTCGGCGGACTCGTTGGTCATGATGCCTCCTTGGGCGCGAGGAACTTCTCCAGGCCGTACTGCTCGTGCTCGTCGATGAGCAGCCGGGTGTACTCGTGCCGCGGGTCGTGGAGCACCGCCCGTGTCGGGCCCTGCTCCACCACGTCGCCCTGCTTCATCACGAGGACCTCGTCGCACAGCTGGGCGACGACGGCCAGGTCGTGGGAGACGACCACGAGCGCCAGTCCGGTCCGCTCCCGCAGCTCCGCGAGCAGATCGAGGATCTCGGCCTGGACGGTGACGTCGAGGGCGGTGGTGGCTTCGTCAGCGATGAGGGTGCGCGGTTCGACGGCGATGGCCGCCGCGATCAGCACGCGCTGGAGCATGCCTCCCGACAGCTCGTAGGTGTACTGGCTGTAGACCAGCTCCGGATCGCGCAGGCGCACCGCCCGGAGCAGTTCGACGGCGCGGTGCCGTGCCTCGCGCCGCTTCAGCCCCTGCTTGGCCCGCAGGACCTCGGCGATCTGGGCGCCTACCCGGATCGACGGGTTGAGATAGGACGCCGGGTCCTGGAAGACCGCGCCGATCGTGGCGCCGCGCAGGGCCGTCCACTGCCGGGACGTGAGGGTCGCGATGTCGGTGCCGGCGATCTCGATCGAGCCGCCGGAGACCTCGAAGTGCGCGGGCAGGATGCCGAGCGCGGCCCGGCAGGTGAGCGTCTTGCCGCTGCCGGACTCTCCGACGATGCCGACCGCCTTGCCGGGTGTGAGGTCGAAGGTGATGCCGTGCACGATCTCCCGGTCGGTGACGCGGTCGCTGATACGTACGTCGCGGAGCGACAGCACGGGCGCGGTCGCCGGGGCGGGCCGGGCGGCGATGACGGCGGGCTCGGTCTGCCCGCGAGCGATGTGCGGGGACACTGTCGTCACAGGGAACCTCCGGTGGGGACGGGACCGCTCCGCCCGAGGCGGTTGGCACGGGCCTTGCGGTTGTTGACCAGGGCCCGGCCGGCCTCGCCGGAGACATCGCGGATGGCGTCCGCGAGGAGGTTGCAGGCCCAGACGGTGATCATGATCAGGAGGGCGGGCGCCACCGGTGCCCACGGCTGGTGGCTGAGGTAGCCCAGGTCGGAGGCGAGCAGCCCGCCCCAGGTGGGCGCCGGAGGCTGGACGCCGATGCCGAGGAACGTCAGGCTCGACACGATGACGAAGCCGACACCGATGGTCTGGGCGAGCGCGATCGCGATCGGCGGGAGCACCTTGACCCAGACGTGACGGCGTACGACCCAGCCGACCGAGGCGCCGGAGATGATCGCGGCCTCCACGTACGGGGAGCGGGCGACGGCCAGCGTCGCCGCGCGGGACACCCGGTAGAAGAGGGGCGAGACGAGCGCTCCGGTGACGAGCATGGCCTGGGTGAGGCCGTTGCCCAGCAGGGCGATCACGGCGATGGCGAACAGCAGGAACGGCAGGGCCACGAGGGTGTCGGCCAGGCGGAGGGTGAACCACTCGAAGGCCCGGCCGAGATAGACCGACAGGATGCCGGGCACGGCGCCGACGACCAGGGCCATGAGCGCGACCTCCAGCGAGCCGAGCACGCTGACGCGCGAGCCGTCCAGCAGCCGGCTGAGCACGTCGCGGCCGAGGTAGTCGGTGCCCAGCCAGTGGGCGCCTGAGACATCAGCGAGCGGGTTGTCGCTGGTGGCCAGGGGATTCTGCGGAGCGAGCCACGGTCCGAGCAGCGCGAGCAGTGCGATCACCACGAGGATGACGACGGCGATCCGGCCGGACACGAGTGCGAGCACGCGGCGCACCATGGTCACACCCCCCGCTGCGATGCCGGCATGACGCGGGCCAGCACCAGATTGATGATCAGGTTGAAGGAGACGACCAGCAGGATCGACACCACGAGGACGCCCTGCACGGCGGGTACGTCACCGGCCTGGGCGGAGTCGTTGGCGAATCTGCCGAAGCCCTGGAGGCCGAAGATCCACTCCGTGACGACGGAGGCGCCGACCAGTGCGGGGAACTTCTGGCCGAGCGTGGCGAGCGCGGGCCCGAGACCGTTGCGCAGCACATGGCCGAAGAAGATCCGCCGGGGGCTCAGTCCCCGTACCACCGCGCCGGTCACATAGTTCTCGTCGTAGGCCGAGATGAGACTCGCGCGCAGCTGGCGGGCCACGTCGGCGATGACGTCGAAGCTCAGCGCGAGCGCGGGAAGGGTGATGTGGGCGAGCCAGGGGCCGAAGCCCTGCTCCGCCGGGATGTAGCCGGCCGAGGGGAACAGGTGGAGTCCGACCGCGAGGACCGCGACCAGCACGATGCCGACGACGAAGGCCGGCATCACCGAGATCACGGTGACGAACCCGGTGATCGCGCGGTCGATGACGGTGGTGCGCCGCAGGGCGGCCAGGGTACCGAGGCCGAACCCGGCCACCACCCCGATGATCAGCGCGAACGTGGCGACCGACAGGCTGACACCCAGTCCGAGTCCGATCAGGGTGGAGATGTCGGCTCCGTTGACCCAGCTGGTGCCGAGCTGGCCGTGCAGTACTCCGGTGAACCAGTCCCAGTACTGGGACAGGAAGGGCTTGTCGAGGCCCCACTGTGCCTCGATCCGGTGGATCGCCTCCGGGGTCGCCTCCTCGCCCAGCTGGATGCGCGCCGGGCTGAGGCCGCTCAGCGACCGCAGGGCGAACGTCACGAACGTCGCGACCAGGAACACGGGTACGAAGATCGCGACCGACCGGCCGAGGGCGGCCAGGACCCGGCCCGCCGCGTGCCGGGCGCCGGCCGCGGCGAGCCCGCGACGGCGGGCAGGAGCCACCGGTGGAGCGCTCGTCGTCATGGGGCTTGCCCCTCTCTTCAGCGAATGCATGTCAGTTGCCTTATGTGACAGCGCAGTTGTCTTGGATGACAGCGCAGTTGGCTTGGGTGACCAGCTCAGTTGGCGCCGTTGACAGTCACACCGGTCCAGTCGATATGGGCCGGGTTCTTCGGCAGTCCGGAGATCTGCTTGCTCTTGGCGAAGAGGTTCGGCGCGGAGTACGTGAAGACCAGCGCCTTGCTCCCGAGGCCGGCCCGCGTCGCCTTCCGCAGGGTTTCGGTGTACTCCGGTGAGTCCAGCGGTGTCCGGCGGACCTTGGCCACGGCCTCCTCGAAGCCTTCCGGCTCGTACGGCGTGCTGAGGTTGAGCGGGCCGTTGGGGCCGAAGTGGGCCGTGAGGGTCTGCACGGCGGAGTCGCGGCCCGTGGTCGCGTACAGCGAGAACGTCAGGTTCTTGGCGAAGAACGGGGTGGCCCAGTTCTTGTCGATCTTGATGGTCACCTTGATGCCCACCGCGGCCAGCTGCGACTGCACGATCTCGGCCTGCGGGTCCTCGGCCGGGACGACCAGGCTGAGTTTGATGTCACCGGCCTTGTGACCGGCGTCGGCCAGCAATTTCCTGGCCTTGTCCGGGTTGAAGGGGTAGGCGTTCTCCGACTTCGGGTCATAGGCGACGTACCCCTTGGGGAAGGGCTGGTTGGTCACCTCGCCGTAGCCGAAGGTCAGTTTGTCGACGAATTCCTTGCGGTTGACGGCGTAGCGGACGGCATCGACGACCCGGTCGTCGTCGAACGGCGCCTTGTTGACGTTGAGGCTGATGTTGGAGGCGTTGAAGCCCGGCTGGGAGAAGACGTCCAGCCCGGCCTTCTTCGCGGCGTCCGCCTGGCTCGGATCGAGGTCCGCGAAGTTGTAGACACCGGTCTGCAGGCCGGAGACGACCGTCGAGGTGTCGGGGGCGGAGTTCAGCTCGACGTCGTCGATGTGGATGTTCTTCGCGTCCCAGTAGCCGGGGTTCTTCGTCAGGACGGCCTTGGTGCCGGGGACCAGCTGCTTGACGACGAACGGCCCCGCCCCGACCGGGTGCTGGTCCAGTCCGGCCGGGTCCTTGGCCGCCTTGGGGCTGGCGATCTGCAGGACGCGCTCGCCGAGCAGTTGGGGTATCTGGTAGTCGACCTGGGTGAGATGGAGGACCGCGTCCAGTCCGTTGGCGTCCACGGACTTGATCGACGTCAGGTCACCGAAGAGTGCGGAGTTCTTCTGCTTCTTGGCCCGTTCGACGGCGGCCTTGACCGCGGTGGCGTCGACCGGCTCACCGTCGCTGAACTTCAGACCGGGGCGGAGATGAAAGGTGATCCGGTCGCCGGCGGAGTTGTACTTCCAGCTCTCGGCCAGGTCGGGCACGGCCTGGCCGGACTCATCGGTCCGGGTCAACGAGGCGTATACCAAGGCGAGTTCACGGAACTGAGCCCCGCTGCCGGAGACCACCGGATCCCAGTGGGCGGGGAAGTAGGAGGAGGCCCACTTCAGCGTGGCACTGCCGGACGAGGCGGAGACGTCGCCGCCGCAGGCGCTCAGGGCAGGGGTGAGAAGAGCGACGAAGGCGGTTCCGAGGGCCGCGGACCGAAGGCCGCCGGCCCGTCGGGCCGACCGGACGTGGCGTCCGGGGCGGAGCGTCGTGAGTCGAGGGGACATCTCATTCTCTCTGTGACAGTCCCGGCCCGGATCGGGACGGGAGGTCGGGGAAGGGGAGGCAGTTCGGCACCCGCGCCGGACCGCTGGCCGGCACACGGGCGTGCGGAAAGCGGACAGCGGCGACAGGGCAGGCCTCGGGCACACGGGCAGGCCGGCCCTCGGCCAGGGGCGGGAAGGGAGGAGGGTGGAAGGACCCGGCCGTGCGTGGGAGACGGCACTCCGCGAGGAGCGCCGGGACTCAGGGACGGACCGGGGTGCGGGATCCGGTGCGCGACGGTGCGCGGCGGAGCACAGCGGCAGGAAGTGCGGGGACAGGCGCGGCCCGGCGCCACAGCGGGCAGTCAGTGCTGTCGGCGGGCGTCAGGCGGGGCCTGTGGATCGGAGCGGTGGCCGGTCAGCGACAGAGTGCGCTGGAGGTGCGCCGAAGATCCACGTATCGGCACACCACACCGGGGTGCGTCGTGAGCATGGTGCACATCCTGCTGGCAGCCGTCGGCGTCTGTCAATGGACACCAATTGGTGTCTCATTCGGTGGAACGGTCTCCGACCGCAGATCAGAGCCCCGCCGGGGGCCGGGGGCTGGTAGCCGGGTGCACCGCGGCCTCCCCGGGATGCAGCCACAGCGGCCCGTTCCCGGTATCCACCCGGACCGCGTCCGACGGCGGCCGGTCCCCGCCCGTGAGCAGCTCCACCTCCGGCCCGGTCAGGCTCCGACAGCGCTCCAGGGCCTCGGCCGGGGAGCGGAGCGCAGGGGTCTCCAGGAGGCCGGGGCAGAGCTCCTCGACGGCCGCCGCGTATGCCGCGAAGGGCCGCCAGCCGGGCACCACCCGGTGCCCGGCCGGAGAGCGGAACAGAAGGGTCGGGAGCGCGTAGCGGAACCCGTCGTCGGGGGTCGGCCTGGCCGCACCGGGGTGCGGTGATCCGTCGCGCACGGACAGCACTTCGGGCACCGGCCGGCGCGCCTCCGCCCGGTCGGCCCGGACCCGTGCGAGCACTTCGTCCGAGGCCGCGTCGGTCCTCAGCCGGCCCGGATCCAGGCCGGGCACGCCCCGCGTCGCGGCGAGCGCGAGCGCGCCCGTGTCCGCCGGTTCCCCGAGCACGAACACGGTCTCCCGCAGCCGCCGCAGCACCCGCTCGGCCACGTCGGCCCCTTGGAGCTCCGCGGCCTTGGCCACGAGCGAGGAGGGCCAGGAGCTGGCCGCGACCCGGCTCAGCCGGACCGCACGGGGCGCCAGGGTGTGCGAGCTGATCTCCTCCACGTAGCTCGTGTACCAGGCGGTCTCGGCCGCCGGGTCGGGCGGTGGGTCGTCGTCGACGTCGAAGAGGATGGCGTACGACCGCCGCCAGCGGACCCGGCCGGCCAGGGCGGCCCGCAGGCGGCGGAATACGGGCTCGGAGCCCCAGGCCCAGGGGCACATCGGATCGGTGTACTCCACCACCTCCACCCCGGGCGGCGGTTGCGGGGCGCCCGTCACGAGACACCGGCCCCGGACTGCCGCTCCAGCGCGCCCGCGGGAAGCAGGGAGGCCAGGGTGAGTCCGCCCAGGACCGCCGTGGCCTCCGCCTCGACCCGCCGCCACACACCGGGCAGGCCCACGGCCGGGCCGGGGTAGTCGAGCGCGGCCAGGGGCTCGCCGCGCAAGGTGATCACTTCGCCGTCAACGGCACGCACGATGTCCAGAAGGGCGATCTCGCCGGCCGGCCTGCCGAGCCAGTAACCGCCCTCGCAGCCACGCTGGCTGCGCACCAGACCGGCTCTGCGCAACTCGCCCACGACGGATTTCAGGAACCGGAACGGGATTTCCTGCGAGGAAGCGATGGCCTCACAGGCGAGTGGACGGCCAGGCTCACGGGCGAGCTCCAGGAGGGCCCGCGTGGCGTAGTCCGCCTTCGCGGAGATATGCATGCCCTCATCATGCCCGACGGCCCCTTCGCGGCAAGGGCTTCGCGGAGCCCCGCTCCTACATTGCGGCAACATTGCCGCAGGTGAAGGGCAATGGACACCTCTTGACATCCTTTTCCGTGCCGCTCTAGCGTCCCTGCCATGAGTGAGCCGCTGACGACCCCCGGTGAAGGCTTCCACCCTCACCTCCACGACGCTCCGGACCAGTCGGCCGCGCCGCTGCGCAGCCGGGTGCACCACATCCGGGCGGACGCGCTGGACGGCGACACCGCCCAGACCGGAGGCATGCGCAGGTTCGCCGCCGTCAGCGGAAAGACCGTCGGAGCGGAGAGGCTGTGGATGGGCCAGACCCACGTGGCCCCGGCGACCTCCTCCTCCGACCACCACCACGGTGAGTCCGAGACCGCCATCCATGTGGTCAGCGGACACCCCGAGTTCGTCTTCCTGGTCGACTCGGGCGGCGAACCGGAGGAGGTACGGCTGCGCACCTCCCCCGGTGACTACATCTTCGTCCCGCCCTTCGTACCGCACCGGGAGGAGAACCCCGACCCGGCGGAGGAGGCCGTGGTCGTCATCGCCCGCAGCACGCAGGAGGCGATCGTCGTCAATCTCCCCGGGCTGTACGTACTCGGAGACCCGCAGGCCTGACGGCCGGGGCCGGGGACGAGGCCGATGGGCTCAGCGCCAGGGAATGTTCCGCCACGGGCTGCCTTCACTGTCGGTCAGCAGACGGTGTGCCGTGACATTGCTCCGGTAGTAGTCGCCGTAGTCCTCGCCGTCGAACCGCAGCACCCGGCCCAGCGCGTACCCCGCCGAGAAGTCCTCCCAGGAGCGGTAGGCCGATCTGCTCAGCGCGCCGGCGTGAACGATGGCCTGCTCCGCCTCGTGCGGGACACAGAATCTCGCGGACAGCCCCCATCTGGCCAGATTCACAGCCCGCCCGTAGTCGTAGGCGACGGTCGTGGTGACCCGGCCGTCCGGCGGCAGCAGCCCGTCGGCGCGGAACCGGGCCTCGTACCTGACGATGCGCCGTACGAGTTCCTCGATGTCCCTGACCGTGTCGTGGCCCACCCCGATGTCCTGGGCGTGCCCGGCAGCGGTTTCGCGCCACAGGTCCGCGGACGGCTGCTCACCCAGTCCGGCCCTGAGCTGTTCACGCACCCGGAGTACGAAGTCGGGCTCGGCCGGACTGTTGCGCGCGTCCAGGAGAGCGTCCAACTGCTTTCGCCAGCCCGCCGGTTCGGTGATGCCCCAGGAGTCGCGGAGCAGTTCCAGCTCGCACGAGTACTCGTGGTAGACGGTGCCCACCTCGTTCCAGGGCACGCCGTTGCCGACCGCCAGATGCGCCCCGCACGCCAGCCCGTACGCCAGTGGGCCGTGCAGCGCCCCGTGACGCAGCGCGATCAGCCGGTCCCTTCTCGGGCGGTCGTTCTCCGCGTGGTAGCGGCGCCACATCGCGCGGTGCGCGGACGTGGCCGGGAAGAACATCTGGGCGGGAGTCCCCGTGTTGACCGACAGCAGTTCATTGGGGTCGCGCCAGTCGAATTCCGCCACCCACCTCAAGGAGACACCGTGGAACACCCAGTCCGGGTGCCAGGGCGGCAGCATCCCACGCGTGAGTACCGGCCGGCAGTTCCGGCCGGTCCCGTCCCGGTACGGGCGCCAGGTGATCATGTCGGGAGCGGCGTCCGCCTCGGACTTCGGCGCGACGATGTACAGCTCCTCGCCGGCCAGCACCCGCAGTTGGGCCTCCGCGTCACCGCGCGCGCCCGCCTCGTACAGCAGATGTTCCGTTATCGACGGCGACACCCAGGGGACGCCGTGGGCGGGGTGGCCGGGGTACGAGGGCGGAGGACTCATGACCATGCGATGTTCCTGTAGGGGCTGTTGGGGTCCTGCGTCAGGATCCTGTGCTGTGCGAGTGACTGCTCGTACGTCACCCCGGACTGATCGTCGTCGTCGAAGTGCATCGCGCGGGCCAGCGAGTAGCCGAGCGAGAACCGCGACCAGGAGCCGTACGCCTGCCCGGCCAGGGCGCCGATCCGCAGCACGGCCTGTTCGGCTTCGCGCGGATCGCAGAGGCGGGCGCCCAGTGCGAGCCGTACGACGTTGACGGCCCGTCCGTAGTCGAAGGCGGCCAGCGTGTCGACCCGCTCGTCGGCGCCGAGGGCGCCGTCCGCGCGCAGTCTGCCCTCGTACGTGACGGCGAGCCGCAGCGCCTCATGGGACTCGGCCGCCTCGGACGCTGTGGACTGGCGGCGCGTCAGCGCCTCGGTGAGCGCGGCGGACCACTCCGGGACCGTGGGGGTCCGGCCCAGGCGCCCGGCGAGGGTGTGACGGATCCGGAGCACCGATTCGTAGGTGCGGCCGACGAGCCGGGTGGTCAGCAGTGCTTCGAGAGTCTGCCGGTAGGCCGCGCGGTCCAGCACTCCCCAGGGGTTGCGAAGCCTGGCGCGGTCCGTCGAGTACCCCTCGTAGGTGGCGCCCAGCTCGTTCCAGACGAGGCCGTTGTGCACGGCGAGATGGGCGCCGAGGGCCAGTCCGTGCGCGAGGGGTCCGTGCAGCGGCCCTGCCCGGTGTGTCACCAGCAGGCCGGTCTGCGGCCCCGCGGACCGATCGTGGGCCTTCTGCCACGCCCGGCGACGTCCCGGTCCGGCCGCGAGAGTGACGGCACCGGGCGTGCCCGGATTGATGACCAGCCACCGGACCCCGTCCGGCCAGCGGCGCCTGAGCCCGTCGAGGTCGATCGTCTCGAACACCCACTCCGGGTGCCAGGGCGGCAATGTGCCGGAGGTGTACGCGGTGACACACCTCCGGCCCGGTGTCACGGGGTCCGGGTGGGCGGTGAGCAGGGGAGCGTAGCCGGGAGTGTCCGCGTGCAGTCGGGCGACGAGCACATGGAGCCTGCTCCGGGCCAGGGCGTCCAGTATCGCGTCGCGGTCGCCGGCCGCCGCCGTCGCGTGGAGCAGCCGCTCGGTCTCGGTCGGCGGCTCCCACCCGGACGACTGCGCGCCCGTCTCCGGTACGCCTGTCTCCGTTGTCCCTGTTCCCGTCGTCACGGTCGGATCCTACGGAACGCCTCCGGAGGCCGGCAGGGTGACTCGGGAGATGCCCTCTCCGCACGGCGGGTTCCGCAGACTCAGCCCCTTGGTCGTGAGCCGGAGCAGCCGCTTGGCCGAAGCCGTGGGGTCGGGGTGATGTTCTGTGGCCAGCGTGAGGCCGACGGCCAATGTGATCAGGTCGGCCGCTGTGACATCCGGGTCCATGGCGCCGTCTCGTACGGCGTCGCCCAGTAGCGGTCCAGCCGCTTCCTGGAGTGTCATCGAGCAGCTGTTGTCGTGCACGGAACCGTCGTAGGAGAGTGCGACCGCCAGCCCGCGGGCTCGCACACAGTAGGCGACGACCTCGTCGAGCCATTCCATCAGCACGGCATACCGGTCGCCGCCAGGACTGCCCGTCAGATCGCGGGCGTGCGCGCGCAGGGCCTCGACCCGTTCACGGGAGACCGCCTCCAACAGCGCCAGGCGTGAGGGGAAGTGGCGGCGCACCGTGGCCGAGCCGACTCCCGCGGTGCGCGCGATCTGTTCGAAGGACGCGTCAGCGCCGTGTGCGGCGACCTCTTCCTCCGCCACCGCGAGGATGCGCAGGTAGTTGCGCCGGGCGTCGGCGCGCTGTGCGGACATGGCGGGGTTCTCCAGACTCGTTCCGCTAAACGGCGGGGTCTGGCATATTGTAGCCAACACGAAACGGCGACCCCCGCCGTTTATTCGTTCAGGGAGTGACCATGCCGATCTCAACCACAGCACCCGTACTCGTCTCCGGCGCCACCGGGAAGCAGGGTGGCGCTACCGCACGCGCCCTGCTCGCCGCGGGAACCCCCGTCCGCGCCCTGGTCCGCGACGCCGCGTCGGCGCGGGCCCGAGCAGTCGAGGAACTGGGCGCCGAACTGGTCACCGGCGACCTCGACGACCGCGCGTCCCTGGCCCGCGCCGCCGCGGGCGCCCGTGCGGTGTTCTCCGTACAGATGCCCGCCTTCACCGGGGACGGCTTCGACTTCGACGGCGAAGTGGCTCAGGCGCGCAACCTCATCGAGGCCGCCCGGGAGGCCGGCGTGCCGCACTTCGTCCACACCTCCGTGACCGGGGCCGGACAGCACACCGAGACCCCTGGCTGGGCCGAGGGCCGCTGGGCATCGATGGAGGGCACTCTCGGAGCCAAGGCCGCGATCCAGGATCTGGTCCGGGCGGCAGGCTTTCCGTACTGGACACTCCTCAAGCCGGGCTTCTTCATGGAGAACTTCCTCCCCTCAAGCGCCTTCCTCTTCCCGCGCGGCATCGAAGGGGGCCTGGTCAGCGTCCTGAACCCGGAGACCCGCTTGTCCCTGGTCGCGGTCGACGACATCGGAGCCGCAGCCGCGGCAGCCGTCGCAGACCCGGACACCTTCAACAAGGTCGAACTGGAGCTGGCGAGCGACCACCTGTCGATGACGCGGATCGCCGAGATCCTCTCCCAGGCACTGGGCACGCGCCTGCCCGCACCAGAGATGACCGAGACGCAGGCCAAGGCGGCCGGAATGCCGGGGCCCGGCGCCAGTCACGAGTACCTCAACGTGGCCGGCCAGCCCGGTCGTCCCGAGTACGCGCGAGACCTCGGCATCCCCCTGACCACTTTCGAGACGTGGGCGCGCACGTACATGAGCCCCACCGCGTAGGTCACGGAACACTCGGCAACCGTAGGAACAGGCCGTACGTGTGGGCCGTACGTGCGGGACTCCTGGCGGCAACGCGGGGGAAACACTCCGTCCCTACGGTCTCCTTCACACCGGTCATAGCTGCGAACGGCCGGTGTGCGCGGGGGCACTGCCGCCCCCGGCGCTAACCAGCCGTCTTCCGCCGAGCTTTCAGGGAGGAACGATGGCTGTGTCCACGCATGCCGTCGCGCCCGCGCCGCCGGGCCCGCACCCCGTCGATGTCCGGCCGCCACTGCGCCGCCTGGTGCCGCTGAGCGTGCAGCACCTGCTTGTCGCGTACGCGGGCATGGCGACGATGCCGTTGCTCGTGGGCACCGCGCTGGAGCTGCCCGAGGACCGGATACGGCTGCTCATCAGCGCCAATCTGCTGGTGAGCGGGCTCGCCACGCTGTTGCAGTCGCTCGGTGTGATGCGGGTCGGGGCCCGGCTGCCGATCGTGATGGGGTCGACGTTCACCGCGATCACGCCGGCCGTGCTGATCGGCAAGGACCACGGGCTCGCCGCCGTGTTCGGGGCGACGATCGTGTCGGGTCTGGTGACGTCGGCCGTCGCTCCATGGTTCGGGCGGTGGCTGCACCTGTTTCCGCCGCTGGTGACCGGGACCGTCATCGCCGTGATCGGCTTCTCGCTGGTGCCATCGGCGGCCGGGCTCGTCGCCGGGGGCCACGGCGGCGCCCCGGGCGGGCGCGGACTCGCCCTGGCGGCGGCGACCGTGGTTCTCGTGGTGCTGGTGGAGCGGCTCGCGCCGCCCGCCCTGGCCCGGTCTCCGTGCTCGTCGCCCTCGCCGTGGGGACCGCGCTCGCCGTGCCCCTGAAGTTGTTCGACGGGTCGGGCGGCGCGGCGGCGCACACGGTGACGGCACCTGATCCGACCGCCTTCGGAGCGCCCACGTTCGTCGTCCCGGCGATCGTCGCGATGCTCGTCGTACAGCTCGTGAACATGGTCGAGTCCGTCGGCGACACCCTCGCCGTCGGGCAGATCGTCGGGCGCGGCGACGACGCGCCCACCGTCGTACGGGCCCTCCGTGCGGACGGCGTGGCGACCATCGTGTCGGGAGCGCTGGCCTCGTTCCCCGTCGTGACGTTCGGGCAGTCGGTGGGTCTGGTCAGCGTGACGCGGGTGCGCAGCCGCCATGTCGTGGCGCTGTCCGGCTTCCTGATGGTGGTGCTCGCGTTCGTGCCGGTACTCGGCGCGGCCGTCGCCGCCGTGCCGGGCCCGGTCCTCGGCGGGGTCTCACTCGTCATGTTCGGCATGGTCGGCGCGGTCGGTCTGCGCATCCTGGCACGGGCGGATCTGGCCGACTCCCGCAATCTGCTGACCGCGGCGCTCGCCTTCGGGCTCGGGATGATCCCGGTCGGCGCTCCGGACTTCTACGCCCCACTCCCCTCGTTCGCCCGCACGATCCTGGACAGCGGCATCGCCGTCACCGGCATCGTCGCCTTCGCCCTGAACCTCCTGTTCCACCACATGCCCCGGCTCCGGAAGGACGACGCCCGATGACGACGCCCGGCATCGACACGATCACCGACGTCACCGTCCTCAGCGAGGGCCGCTGGCGGGCCGGCACGGACGTCCACCTGGCCGGGGGACGGATCAGTGCTCTCGTACCGGCAGGCGAACTCCCGCGCGGGCAGCGGATCCTGGAGGGAGCCGGCGGACATCTCGTCCCCGGAGTGGTGAACACCCACACCCACCTCTTCCAGGCGGGCCTGCGCGGCATCGGTGAGGGACTGCCCCTGCTCGCGTGGCTCAGCGCTGTCGGCGAGGAGGCGGCGCTGCTCACCCCTGAGCGGGCCTACGCGACCGCGGCCGCCGCCGCTGCCGAGCCGCTGCGCAGCGGCACCATTACCCTCGTCGAGCACATGTGGCCGCACCCGTCGCCCGGGGTGCACGACGCTGTCCTGCGGGCGCTGCGCGACAGCGGCATACGGGCCGTGCTGTGCCGGGGCGTCGCGGACCGGGCCGACCGCAGCCGCAGGTGGGGCTTCGACCCCCGGCTGATGCAGCCGTTGAAGGAAGCGCTCGCGCACACCGACGAGCTGATCGCGGCGGCGCGTGACAGCCGGGTCGGGGTGGGCCTCGCCGTACCCAATCCGCGGTGTCTGACGCCCGAGGGGATGGCCGCCGTGCGCGCGTACGCCGACGAGCGCGGCCTGCCCGTCTCGTTGCACCTCCTGGAGACGACGACGGACGACACCATGTGCCGCGAACACACGGGGGCCGGCGCCGTGGACTGTCTGGAGCGGGCCGGGTTCCTGTGGGAGCGGCTGCTCGCCGTGCACTGTGTGGAGTTCGACGCGGCGGGCCGAGCGACGCTCGCCCGGCACGGCGTGGGCATCTCGTACAACCCACTCAGCAACATGCGCCTGGGCAGCGGGATCGCTCCGGTGCCGGAGATGCTGGCCGCCGGGCTACGGGGCGGGCTCGGCGTCGACGGAGCCGCGAGCAACGACACCCAGGACATGATGGAGGCGCTGCGCATCGGCGCCTATCTGCAACGGGCCGCGCACCGCAAGGCCGATCTGCTCGGGTTCCCGGAGATGTTCTCGCTGGCGTCGAACGGCGCGAATCGCGTACTCGGCCTGGAGGAGCGCCCGGACGGCGTGCGCGCCGGCATGCAGGCCGACCTCGTCCTGCACTGCTTCGACCGGGACTACGCCTGCCTTCCGGTGCGTGATCCGGGCGCCACGCTGCTGACGTGTGCGGGCAGCCGGACCGTGGCAGCGGTCATGGTCGACGGCGAGGTCCTGGTGCGGGACGGGGAGCATGTCCGGCTCTCATCCGCGGAGTTGGCGGCCGGGCTGAGCTTTACGGCGGCGTAACACCGTGGTCCCCGGCGGAAACACCCGCCGGGCAGGCTGAACGCATCGCGTGCGGGTCCCGGGGCAACGGGGCCCGCGCCAGCCCACGGCGCCGGACCCGCGAAGGGGTCCGCCGCGACCGTGCCCGCGGGCCTCTGAGCGTCCGCGGTGGGGAGTGCAGGGGCGGTGACTGCATCCCGGAGACCCACGATCGCTTCGAGGAGCGACAACCGCGATGACTGAGACAGCTGAGATGCCTGAGATGACCGGGACGACGTACGGCTTGGCCGAACTGGCCAAGGAGACGCGCATGGGTGGGGCCGGAACGGAGACCTCCGGCCGGGAGATCCGCAGGATCGACCTCAGCGACTTCGACGCCCGCAAGGCCGAGATCACCGAACAGCTGTGGGCCGCCGCCACCGATATCGGCTTCTTCCAGCTCGTGCACCACGGCATCGAGCAGAGCTCCGTGGACCGGGCGTTCACCGATGCCGAGCGGTTCTTCGCACTGCCGGAGGAGACCAAGGCCCGGCACGCCCTGAAAAAGGGACTCAACTCGGGCTGGGAGTCGATGACCCAGGTCCGTCCGTCGATCGGGACGCAGGACCAGAAGGAGTCGTATCAGCTGACCCGGCCGCACATGGACGGGCTGTGGCCGGACGACGAGCTGCCCGGCTTCCGGGAGCGCACCCTCGCCTTCGAGGCGCGGTGCAGGGAACTGGCGATGCGCGTGCTGTCCTGCTTCGCTGACAAGCTGGGCCTGCCCGAAGGGTTCTTCACGCGCACCCACGACCCGGCCAGTGAGCAGTACCGGTCGACGCTGCGCATGCTGCACTACTTCGCGGTCCCCGAGGACATCGAGATCCCGGCGGACGTCTGGCGCGCGGGTGCGCACACGGACTTCGACTGTCTGACGTTGCTGTTTCAGCGCGACGGGCAGGGCGGGTTGCAGGTGTGCCCCGGCAAGGAGGCAGCGGGGCAGGAGTGGACGCCGGTCGAACCGGCCGACACCGTGATCACCTGCAACATCGGGGACATGCTGATGCGGTGGAGCGATGACCGGCTGCCGTCCAACTTCCACCGGGTCAAGTCGCCCGGCCCCGGCGACGACCGGTCGGCCCGCCACAGCATCGCGTTCTTCGCGCAGGCGGACCGTGACGTGGTGATCGAGGGGCCCGAGGGCCGCTACCCGGCGATCACGGCCGCGGACTACATGCAGCAGCGCATCGCCGCCAACTTCGCACGCTGGAGGAGAGGGTGACGTGACGATGTCCACGAGGAGCACCGGTCCCGGACGGCTCGCGGTGCTCGGCCTGCAGCATGTGATCGTGATGTACACCGGGTGTGTGACCGTGCCGCTGGTGTTCGGCGCGGCGGCCGGCCTCGGCGCCGCGACGGTCGCCGTGCTCATCAACGCCGATCTGCTCGTCGCGGGCGTCGTCACGATCATCCAGGGGGCCGGGGTCGGCCGGATACTGGGCGTGCGGATGCCGGTGATGGCGGGCGCGGCGTTCACAGCGGTGACGCCGATGATTCCGAGCGCCGGGGAGTACGGCCTCCAGGCGGTGTACGGGTCGATGCTGGCGGCGGGGCTCTTCGGCCTGCTGGCGGCCTACCCGTTCGCGAAGGCGGTGCGCTTCTTCCCGCCGCTGGTGAGCGGTGTGGTGATCACGGTGGTGGGGCTCGCGCTGATCGGCGTCGGGGTGAACCTGATCGTCGGCAGCGACCCGAAGGCCGCCGACCACGCCGCGCCCTCGCGGCTCGCGCTCGCCGCCTTCGTCGTGATCGTGATCCTCCTCGTCGCCCACTTCGGCCGCGGCTTCCTCGCCCAGACCGGCGTCCTGCTCGGCGTGGTGGCGGGGACGGCGGTCGCGGTGCCGTTCGGTCTGGTGGACGCCTCGGCCGCGCGGACGGCGGACTGGATCGGCGTCAGCGCTCCCTTCCACTTCGGTGCGCCACAGTTCCCCGCGGTCGCGGTGCTCTCGATGTGCGTCGTGGTGCTCGTCCTCTTCGCCGAGTCGACGGCGGATCTCCTCGCCGTCGCGGAGCTGACCGGCAGGAAGCTGACAACCGCGGACATGGCGCGCGGCCTGGCGGCGGACGGCCTCTCCGGTGTCCTGGGCGGCGACATGAACGCCTTCCTGGACACGGTGTTCGCGCAGAACGTCGGACTGGTGACGATGACGAAGGTCCGCAGCCGGCATGTCGCCACCGTGGCGGGCTGCATGCTGCTGGTGCTCGGGCTGATCCCCAAGCTGGGCGCGCTGGTCGCCGGACTGCCACCGCCGGTGGTCGGTGCGGCGGGCCTGGTCATGTTCGCGACGGTCGCCACCGTCGGCATCGGCACGCTCCGCACGGTGGACTTCGACGGCACGCACAACCTGCTGATCGTGGCCGTGTCGATCGGTGCCGGCATGGCCCCGGAGGTGGCCCCCGATCTGTACAGCAGGCTCCCGGAAGGGGTGGGGATCGTGCTGGGCTCACCCGTGACGAGCGCGACGCTGGTGGCGTTCGGGCTGAACCTGGCGTTCAACGGCAGGGGCCCGAAGCGCGTTCGGCACGCGGAACCGGTCGACGTACCGGCCTGATTCCGTCCGTGAACCGGTGTGAGAACCACCTCGGGCGCCGCCTGCGGATCCGCTGAGAGATCCGCGACGACATCTGCTGGCGGCGCCTGAAGTCATCGCACTATGTGTTCTTGGAGTTCGGCGTCGCCCCACTCCTGGACGACCACCTCGTCGCCTACTGACAGCTTCCCCGGCCGGATCACTGAGAACTTCGCGCCGAACACTACGCCCCCGCTCGCCGCACGCCGGCAGCCCGCGAGCGTGCGCAAGGACTCTGGCCCCCGCCGCGCGCCGACCTCCTGCTCAACCGGAGTGACCGCACAGCGCACCGCGAGTTTGGCATAGCACAACTCGGCCCCGCCGATGGTGATGCGGCGTGCGCGGTCCTCGCCGTGCGGTACGGCTGCCCAGTCGCCGCCGTCGCTGTCATGACCGTGACCGTTGCGGCTGTCGACGACGATGTTCGGGCGAAAGCGGTTCATCGACAGAGGCGGGGCGCCACGCTCGGCCATCCGCCGGTCGAGGAGGGTGAGGGAGGCGCGGGACAGCAGGTGCACGGCGCTGCTGTCGGCATAGCCGGAGGGGCCAGGGGTCAGGCCGTCGGCGACCCGGTCGTGCTCCGGCGGCACGCGGACCAAACGGCTGGGCGCACCGAGGACCTCCGAGAGCCAGGCGGCGGCGTCGTCACCCTGGTCAATGCCCTGGAAGGCGGCGCCGAACAGATCGATGTCGCGGCGCGGCGCGGACGTGGTCACGTCGAGGCGCACCGTCTCGTAACGGCCCGTGCTGTCGGCCGAGTCGAGCACGAGTCGAGTGCCGTCGGCGCTGACGGCAGGCCGGATCAGGGCGAGGCGCGGGTGACGGCGCTGGGTACGGTAGACCCCGTCCTCGCTGATGACCATGAAGCTGCGGTCGTGCGCGAGACCCGCCGGCGTAACGAACGCATCGCTCGTCGAAGTGCCTGCGCATCCCTTGATGGGGTAGCAGATCAGATCCAGGACGTCAGCCATGCGCCGCCTCCTTCGGTCGACGACCACATTAGAACGTCAGTCTTGCTGAGGGTCACAGGGGCAACGCGGAGCTCCACTAGAGTGCGGTGATATGCCGTTCCCGGATGAGCGCCACCAGGTTGCCGTGGTCGACTACCGACCGGAGTGGCCAGGTGAGTTCGAGCAGTTGGCCGACCGCCTCCGTGCCGCCTTGGGTGATCTTCCGGTCGGCATCGATCACGTGGGGTCGACCTCCGTGCCCGGCCTGCCCGCCAAGGGCTGCATCGACGTCCAGGTGCGCATGAGGGCGATCGACGAAGCGCGTGACGTACCGCTGCTGGCCGCGATCGGCTTCCGGTGCCGGCCGGAGCCGTGGAACCGCTTCGAGGTGTCGAACGGCCACCGTTGCCGCAAGCTCGTCTTCGCACCGCCCGTCGGCGCTCGCTCGTGCAACGTCCACCTCCGGGAGAGTGCCGGGCCCAACGCGCGGTTCGCGCTGTTGCTCCGTGACTACCTGCGCGGGGATGAGACGGCTCGTCGCGCATGGGGAGCGTTCAAGCAGCGGCTGACGCAGAGCGTGCCGAACCTGATGGATTAAGTCCAGATCAAGGCCCCGGCGACCGAAGTACTGATGGCCGCGGCGGAGCGATGGGCCGCGGACACGGACTGGTCCCCGAAGTGACCCGTCGGACGGGCCTGCCGACATGACCAGTTGGGACGCGCACCCGGCGAGCGTGACTGTCCGGAGGTGGTCGTGGAGGACGAGTCGGGGTCCATGGTCACCGTCAGGGTTCCGCTCGTACCGCCGGACGACTGGATCGCCGACCACCAACAGCGTCTGCGGCACGTGATGAAGCACTGGATTCCACTGCTGTCAGCGCAGGCAGGGCAAGCCTCCGCCAACGGATGAGCGCACGTCCAAGGGGGCGGAAAGCCTCGTGGACCCATGTCGCAACATTTTTTGCGTTGCCTCCGTCAATATTTTCGCAATGTGCGCGCACTATTGCCGACACGTAACCGTGTCGTTACGATCCCCGCAGCGGAATCCGGACCCACCGACTTACCAACTGACCCTGGCACAACCCGAGTTGACCTAGTCGAGGAGTTTCCTGATGGGCGTCACACGCCGGACTTTCATGCAAGCGGTCATCGCGGTCACGACCGTGGGTGCGGCAGGGGGCACGCAGACCGCCCTGGCCGGGGCCGCGGTGGCCGCCGGCAGTCCGCCCGGGGATGTGGTGGGGAAGGTCACCGTCGGCTATCAGGGCTGGTTCGCCTGTGCGGGCGACGGTGCCCCGATCAACGGCTGGTGGCACTGGACCCAGGACTGGAGCCGGCCGCCGTCCCCGTCGAACACCGGCACCAAGTGCTGGCCCGACCTGCGGGAGTACGCGCACAGCTACCCCACGGCCTACGGCGACCTCGGCAACGGGCAGCCCGCCGCACTGTTCTCCTCCTACGACCAGCAGACCGTCGACACCCACTTTCTCTGGATGCGGCAGTACGGCATCGACACGGCGGCGCTGCAGCGCTTCAACCCGACCGGCGGCGAGGGCCCGACCCGCGACGCGATGGCCGTCAAGGTGCGGTCCGCCGCCGAGTCGCACGACGTGAAGTTCTACGTGATGTACGACGTCACCGGCTGGACCGGCATGCGGTCGGAGATCAGGGCCGACTGGACCAACAAGATGAAGGCCCACACGGCCTCACCCCAGTACGCCACCCAGAACGGCAAGCCGGTGGTGTGCGTCTGGGGCCTCGGCTTCAACGACGACAACCACCCGTTCTCCACCGAGGCCTGCCTTGACGTCATCAACTGGTTCAAGGACCAGGGCTGTTACGTCATCGGCGGGGTGCCGCGCGAGTGGCGTACGGGTGGCGCCGGGACGCGCACCGGGTACGGGGACGTCTACCACGCCTTCCACATGATCTCCCCGTGGATGGTCGGCGCGATCGGCAACGCCGGTGACTCCGACAACGCCTACTCCACCTACACGGTCGGCGACGAGGCGGACTGCGCGGCACACGGCATCGACTACCAGCCGTGCGTGCTGCCCGGCGATGTGTCCGGCCGCCAGCGCGCGCACGGCGACTTCATGTGGCGGCAGTTCTACAACATGTGCCGGGCCGGGGTGCAGGGCATCTACATATCGATGTTCGACGAGTACAACGAGGGCAACCAGATCGCCAAGACCGCCGAGACCCAGGCGGGGGTTCCGACCGGCTCCGGACTCCTGGCACTGGACGAGGACGGCACCGCCTGCTCGTCCGACTACTACCTGAGACTGACCGGCGACGGCGGCCGGATGCTGAAGGGCGAGATCGGCCTCACCCCGGTCCGCCCCACCCCGCCGACGCCCCCGGGCGGAGCCGACACCACCGCACCCACCGCCCCGGCGAGGCTGCGGGTCACCGGCCGCACCAGCAGCTCGGTGACGCTGGTCTGGGACGCGGCGAGCGACAACGTCGGTGTCACCGGCTATCGCGTGCTGCGCGTGGACGGTCAGTCGGGGCCCCAGGTGGGCACCGTCACCGGCACGTCGTTCACCGTGACCGGGCTCGCCCCGGCCACGGACTACGTCTTCCATGTGGTCGCGCTCGACGCGGCCGGCGGCGTCTCGCTCCCGTCGAACCAGGTCACCGCCAGGACCGGAACGGCCGACGGCACCACGGATCTGGCCCTGCGCCGGCCGACCACGGAGAGCGGTCACACCCAGGGCTACGGCTCCGGCAACGCGGTGGACGACGACCCGAACAGCTACTGGGAGTCCGCGAACAGCTCCTTCCCGCAGTGGATCCAGGTTGATCTCGGTGCCGCGACCACCGTCCGCCGGAATCCTGCTCACCCTGCCCCCGTCCAGCGCCTGGGGCGCCCGGACCCAGACGGTCTCGGTCCAGGGCGGCATCGACAACGGCGTCTCCGGTCAGCTGCTCGCGGCGGCGGGCCACCGATTCGACCCGGCGAACGGCAACACCGCCACCCTCACCCTGCCGACGGGCTCACCCGTCCGGTACGTACGGCTGACCATCACGGCCAACACCGGCTGGCCGGCCGCCCAGATCTCCGGCCTCAAGGTCTACGCGGCCTGAGCCGCCGGGGCGGGCGGGATCCGGTGGACCGCTCGACGCCGTACGGGCCGGCCATGCCCGTCGGGCGCCCGTACAGCCCCCTACTATCGGACCCCATGATCGTATGGCTCAACGGCACCCACGGTGCGGGCAAGACGACGACCAGCGCACTCGTGCAGCAGCTGATCCCGGATTCACGGGTGTTCGACGCCGAGCAGGTCGGCGGGATGCTCATGGACATCACACCGGGGCTGCCCTGGACGGGCAACTTCCAGGACTGGCCGCCGTGGCGGCCGCTCGTGGTCGAGACCGCCCGCCATGTGCTCGCATACACCGGCGGCACCCTGGTGGTGCCCATGACGGTCCTGGTCGAGCCGTACTGGCGCGAGATCAGCGCGGGCCTCGCCCACCACGGCATTCCGGTACGGCACTTCGTCCTCCACGCCGATCAGGACACCCTCCGCGGGCGTATCGAGGGCGACGCTCATCTCGGCCCTTCCACCTTCCGCCTCACCTACCTTGAGCCCTACGCGGAGGCCGCCCGCAGCTGGCTCCACAGCGAGGCCGAGGTCATCGACACCACCCGGCTCACCCCCGCCCAGGCCGCCCGGCGGATCGCGGACGCCGTCAACGGCCGAGAGACGCCGACAGCCGAATAATTTTGCAGGTTCTGCATTTTTGCCTACTATGCAAGATGTGCCGACCAAGAAGCCCTCCGCGTCCGGGCCCTCCGAGCGCAAGAAGCCCTCCTCACCGGGGCTTCGGGAGCGCAAGAAGCGGGCAACCCGCAACGCCCTCGCGGAAGCCGCCGTACGCCTGGCCGCCGAGCACGGCGTGGAGAACGTCACGGTCGAGGCGATCAGTGAGGCCGCCGGGGTCTCGCCCCGGACGTTCTTCAACTACTTCCCCAGCCACGACGACGCGTTCGTCCTGATCGACGAGGCGGTGGGCGAACGGATCAGGGAGTCCGTGCGCCTCGCCCCCGCCGGTCGTCCGCCGCTCGACGTGGTCCGCGACGCGCTCACGGAGGAGCTCGGCGGATTCGAGCGGCGCAAGGAGTTCTGGGCCCTCCAGGCCAAGGTCTTCCAGCGTTCCCCCCACCTCATCCAGCGCGGCCTCCAGGCCCAGGTGGCGGACCAACGGGCCCTGGCCGCCGCCATCGCCGACTGGCTCGACACCGGGACCGAATCCGGGTCCGCCGGCGCGGCCCCGGATTCGGGGGGCGCTCCGGCGTCATCCCGTCCCGTCGGCGACGGCCTCTTCCCCCAACTGCTCGCCGCGATCGCCCAGACCGCGGTACGGGTCGCCATCGAGCACTGGTGCGACCACCCCGGAGAGGTGGAACTCGCGGACACCTTCCAGGAGGTGTTCGTCCAGCTCGCCCACGGCCTCCCGCGGCCCCCCGGGTAGCCCCGCCGCCTGCCACCGGCACGGCCCCCTCTTTTCACCGCCGATCCCTGTTCTGCTCCAGCACCGAAGAAGGACACCGTGACCGCAATCGAGGCGCCGGAACAGGCGCCTTCCTCCATGTCCAACCGGCAGATTCTCCAGGCGATGTCCGGCCTGATGGCAGGCATGTTCGTCGCCATCCTCGCCGGTACCGTCGTCGCCAACGCGCTGCCGCGCATCATCGCGGACCTCGACGCCAGCCAGTCCGCGTACACCTGGGTCGTGACGTCCGAGCTTCTCGCGATGACGGCGACCGTGCCGCTCTGGGGCAAGCTCGCGGACCTGTTCAACCAGAAGCTGCTGCTCCAGCTCTCGCTCGGCCTGTTCGTGGTCGGTTCGCTGGTGGCCGGATTCTCGCAGGACGTCAACACGCTGATCGTCAGCCGCGTCATCCAGGGCATCGGCGCCGGTGGCCTCACCGCGCTCGCCCAGATCGTGATGGCGGCCATCATCCCGCCGCGCAGGCTGGGCAAGTACGCGGGCATCTTCGGCGCGGTCTTCGCCGTCGGCACGGTCGCCGGTCCGCTGATCGGCGGTGTCCTGGTGGACACCTCGTGGCTCGGCTGGCGTTGGTGCTTCTTCGTCGGCGTGCCGTTCGCACTGGCCGGAATCCTGCTGCTCCAGCGCACCCTGAAGCTGCCGACCGTACGCCGTCAGGTCAGGATCGACTGGCTGGGTGCCTTCCTGATCGTCGCGGGCGTCTGCGCGCTGCTGATCTGGACCTCGCTCGCCGGCAACAACTTCGACTGGGCGTCCTGGCAGACCGCCGCCCTGGTGATCACCGGCGTGGTGCTGCTGACAGCCGCGGTCTTCGTGGAGTCGCGGGCGGCCGAGCCGATCATCCCGCTGGCCATCTTCCGCAACCGCACGGTCACGCTGACCACCCTGGGCAGCTTCTTCGTCGGCATCGCGATGTTCGCCGGAACCGTGTTCCTGTCGCAGTACTTCCAGATCTCCCTGGGCAAGTCACCGACCGTCGCGGGCTTCATGAGCCTTCCGCTGATCGGTGGTCTGCTGGTGTCCTCGACCGTCGCCGGGCAGATCATCGCCGCGACCGGCAAGTGGAAGCGGTACCTCGTCTCGGGCGCCGTGATCATGACGGCCGGGCTCGGCATGCTGTCGACGATCGACGCCGACACGCACTTCGGACTTCTCAGCCTCTACATGGCGTTCATGGGCATCGGCGTCGGCATGCTGATGCAGAACCTGGTGCTCGCCGCCCAGAACGACGTACCCGCGCACGAACTGGGCGCGGCCACGTCCGTCCTGTCCTTCTTCCGCAGCCTCGGCGGCACCGTCGGGACCAGCGTGCTCGGCGCGGTGCTCGCCAACCGGGTCGCGAGCGAGATGACCAAGGGCCTCGCGGAGAACGGCATCCCGGCGCCGGCCGGCGGCCACGGCAGTGCCGTACCCGACATGACCACGCTGCCCGAGCCGATGAAGAACATCGTCGAGCACGCCTACGGAGTCGCCACCGGCGATCTCTTCCTCATCGCCACGCCCTTCGCCTTCCTCGGCCTGCTGGCGGTGCTCTTCATCAGGGAGAAGCCCCTCAAGACCACCAGCGGCATGGAGCGGCTGGCCGCGGAGGCGGTCACCGGCACCGAGGACGCGGCAGAGCGGCCGCTGCTCCCCGAGCCTCCCGCTCCCCGGCAGGGGGAGGCCGGGGCGCCCGAAACGACCAGGCACTGACGGGGCACCTCGTGTCAGGATGCTCGGCATGTCTCGTCGTGCACTGAGCTTCGGAACGATGGCGCAAGCGTACGAGCGGTTCCGGCCGGGGTATCCCGTGGAGCTGTTCGACGTGGTGATGGCGTACGCCGGTCAGCCGGTCTCCACCGCCCTGGAGATCGGCGCCGGGACCGGCAAGGCCACCCGCGTGCTGGCCCGGCGGGGGGTCCCGGTCTTGGCGACCGATCCTGACACGGCCATGCTTGCCGAGCTGCGCAAGCATGTGCCGCCGGGCGTCAGGACGGCCCGCGCCGCATTCGAGGAGCTGCGGCCGGACGAGAGGTTCGGACTCGTCTACGCGGCAGCGGCGTTGCACTGGACGAAGCCGGCGGGCCGGTGGTCCCGCATGGCCGGGCTGCTGGAGCCGGGCGGTGTGTTCACCTCGTTCGGCAGGCCGGTGGGACTGGCCGACCCGGCTGTGGAGGAGGCCGTCCGCGCGGCACGGGCACCGTTCCTGGAGGACGACGGTGTCCCGTCCCCGGACGGGACACCTCCGGAGCACGACATGCAGTGGCCCGGCACGGAACTCCAGCGGTCCGAGTGGTTCGACGGAGTCCAGCAGACCGTGATCGAGAGCCGCCTGACGATGAGCGCGGGCGACTTCCTCGGATATCTCTCGACCGTCTCGGCCTACATCGTCCTGCCGCGGCCGCGGCAGGACGAGATCTTCAGCCGGATCCTCCGGGTTCTGCCCGAGACGGTCGAGATCTCCGCCGACATCATCGTCCATCTCGCCCGTCGGCGGCACGAGACGTAGCGCGGGACGGGGTCGCTACTCTCCGGTGCGGGTTCCGTCCGCGTTCACCCGCACCCCGTCGACGGTCAGCGTCCCGTCGTGGTGTGCGGTAACCTTCGCGGTCATCGCACCCGCGAGATCGATCCGCTGCCAGCTGCCCCCGTCGCCCTGTTCGTCCAGCGCCGAGCCGGAGGGGATCTGGGTGGCGGCGAGCACGGTACGCCGCTGGGCGCCGGTGAGCTTCGGGTGCGACGTGCGCAGCAGGTCCTCCGCCCCGTCCGGAACGGCGGGCGGCCGGCCCTCGGCGCCGATGTGCGGGAAACCGTAGGTCATCCGCTGCTTGTACACCCGGAGCGCCCGGTCCGTGGGGAGGTACGGCGTTCCCCGGCCGGCGCACCGTGTCAGCGAGTCGCCCGCTCCGGTCTCACGGCACTTCTGTACGAGGACGGCTCGCAGCTCGGCCTTCGCCTGTTCCAGGAGCGTGCGGAACTCCGGGTCGGACCAGCGCAGCTGGGCGGTCTTCTCGCCGACGATCCGGCCTCCCATGATGTCGGTCGGGTAGTGGAAGGACAGCAGGATGCGGTTGTCCCCGTACTCGGAGGCGCGCGCCAGGATCTGCGGTGCCAGTTCGGGCAGCAGGGTGGCGAGGACGATGCCCTGCGCGTAGCCGTGGCTGGTGTGCCCGCTCGGGAAGGAGCCGTCGCCCGCGAGACCGGCGTAGCCGCCGGGGCTGTCCCACGGCTTGATGAGTCCCTGCTCTTCGGTGAACCCCATCCGGACGAAGGGGCGCTTGTACTGGTAGTTGTTCTTGGCTGTCTGGTACCAGTCGGCGGATGAGTCCGCGGTGTGTTCGACCCGGCCGGACAGCAGCGCCTCGGTCTTGGGGAGTTCGCCGTTCTTCAGCGCCTGCCCGTACAGCCCGCCCAGGGTCGTGCCCAGTCCGTCCGCCATGGTCCGGTAGGGACTGTTCGCGCCGTCCACGAGTGCCTTGTGGACCTGGGGGTCGGTGGGGCCCGAGGGGGCGTTGTTGATGTCGACGACCGTCCGGTCGTCGATCGCGGTCAGTTCCTCGTACGTCGTTCCCTTCGGGAGGACCTCGTTGGCCCCCATGAGCGACGGCTCGTTCCGGGCGGCGTCGAACGAGCGCAGCAGCCAGGTGAAGTAGTCACCGCCGCCGGGCGCGGCGGGCTGGGTGTCGGAGGCGTACGAGGCGCCCAGCTGCTCGTCGGTGAAGGGCAGGGAGCCCGCGGTCTGCGCGAGCGGGCCGGGTCCGAAGTAGATGTCCGAGCTGGTGCTGTTGCACTGATGCACCTCGACGGCCAGGGTGTTGGTCCCCGTGCGCAGGGCAGAGGCCGGTACGCCGAAGCGGGCGGTGACCGGGTCCCCCTCGCCCGAGGTCCCGTCCGGGGTCTCGTACTGGAGGTTCTTCGTGATCTTTCCGTCGCCGTGGCCGGCGATGCGCCTGCCGTTGAGGTAGACGGTCACGGTGTCGTCGTAGACGACCGTGCCGACGAGCCCGCTGATCGCGTCCAGGGAGGCGCGGTCCATCGAGAAGGAGGTGCGGAAGAAGTACGCCTCGGTGCTGTCCCCCGCACCGTCACCCGCGTCCTTGCGGAGCCTCAGTTTCGTGCGGACGGGGAAGCCGTCCCCGAGATCGGTGCCGTCGTTCTTGGCGCCGAAGGGGCCGGTGGCCGTCTTCCAGGGAACGTCCCCGGCGTCGAAGCCGGTCCGGGTCCACGCCGTGCGGTCCTCGTTGCCGCGCGCCGGGTCGACGCCCGGGGTGTCGAGGTAGCTCCAGCTGGTCGAAGCGTCGACGACGGCCTTGCCGAGGCTGACGTCGTCGATCCAGCCCCTGGGCCCGGAGCCGGGCTCGGCATGCGTGTCGTCGTAGCGCAGCAGGATCTCGCTGACGTGCTTCCCGGCGAGCGCGCCGAGGTCGGCCGAGACGGTGTTCCACTCCCCCGGGGCCGGCTTCCTGTTCGCCGTCCGCACCTCGCGGGTACGGGGGTGGCGGCCGTCCGGGTCGGTGTAGAGGACGTCGAGCGCGACGTGGGCGGAGGCCGCGTCGTCCGGGCGGATCGCGTAGCTGAGCCTCGAACCGCGCACCAGGGGGACGTCGAGGCCGGAGCGCAGGACCACCGTGGAGGAGGCCGGTCCGGGGGCGAGGACCCGGCCCGCGTACCGGAGCGCGGCCGAGCCGTCCGCCGCTCCCACGGAGTCGGCGTTCTCGACCCGGAGTCCGAGCCCGGCGGCCGTGGATCCAGCGGAACTGCGCAGGGTCCAGTCGGCGAGCTGGAGCTTCGAGCGGTCGGCGGTCGGACCCTGGCACCGGTCGGCGCAGTTGTCCGTGACGCGGAGCTGGTAGTGGCGGTACGCGTGAGTGGTGGTGACCGGATAGAAGTTGGTCTGCCCGCGGGCGCCGAAGCGCTGCTCCTTCTCCTGGTCCAGGACGTGCCACGAGGAGTCGTCCGCGTCCGTCGCGGCGGAGTCGCTGTCGCTGCCGAGCACGGTCCACGCGGCCGGGTCGCGGGGCGGCGCGTCGTTCGCGGAGGTGAGCGAGTAGCCGGTGACAGCCGCCGGGGTGCGCAGGGTGTAGATCGCGTACACGGGCTTCTCCCCGGTGGGCCGTCCGCTGTCGCGGGCGTACCACTTGGTGGCGGAGTCCTGGTCGGAGAGGCTGGTGACGCCTTCCTGCGCGCTCGTGTCGTTGGGGTGGCCGGACCGTACGTCGCGCACGGTGGTGGTGACCTCGGTGGTCTCGCCGCGCAGATTCCGCGCCTTGCCCCGGGCCGGGAAGCCCGCGGGCCGGGGCGTCCCGGGCTCGTAGGAGGTGGCCCAGTAACCGCCCGCCTCCGGGCCCGCGCCCGCCGGTCCGGCCGAAGTCGCGGAGGTGGCAGAGGCGGCCGGGCCCGTCCCCGCCACGAGTGACGCCGCCACGAGCACGGCTACGACCACACCTGCGCCCGCGTCCTGCCCACGTCTGCTGAACACCCGCACGACTCACCTCTTCTCTTCGGACAACGTTGTCACCAGCCGAGCCTGAGGGTTCGGTAGGAGACATGTCAACGCTCAGGAGACCGGGTGTCGTGTTCGCACCCCCGGGGTGCAACAGCGGACGGACCGGGCGCCCGCCACAGCCCGTCAGGGCGCGGCACCGGCCGAATCGGCCTGTTCCGGCAGTCGGCCGAAAGTCGTCGTGGCCGAGGTGGACGCCGTGGCCGAGGTGAGCGCGATGCGGCTCGACCAGGTCAGGGCCGCCGTTGCGGTCAGCGCGAGCAGCGGGACGGCGAAGCCGGTTCGTGTCCCCGTACCGTCGACGAGCCGGCCGACCACCGCGGCGGAGACGGCGATGCCGGCCGCGCACGCGGAGTTCGTCCAGGTGAAGGCCTGGGTGAGGACCGACCTGTCCATGACCGACTCGACGAGCGTCGAGGCGACGATGACGCAAGGAGCGACGCCGGCGCCGGGCAGCAGGAGGGCAAGGCCGAGCTGCCAGGGGGAATCGGCCAGCATCGGCAGCAGCGACGCGCAGGCCAGGAAGGTGAGGATCGGGGGCAGCCGGTGGCCGGGCGGACTGTGCCGGTGGCAGCGCCCGTAGACCAGACCGGCCAGCAGACTCGCCGCGCTCATCAGCCCGTACAGGAACCCGGCCGCCGAAGCGGCGTGATGGACGGCGGCGAAGGCGCTCACCGATACCTGAGTCGAGCCGAAGAAGACGCCGAGGGCCGCGTTGACCGCCAGCAGCGTGCCGAAGTGCCGGGTCCACAGCCGGCCCGGTCCCCCGCCGGACGTACCGCCCCGCACCTCCCTCTCGGCGGGGGCAGGGGCGGTACGGCGCAGTGCCGCGAAGACGAGTCCGGCCCCGACGACGAGTGCCCCCGCCAGCACCCGTGCCCGCCGCCGGGTGCAATTGGGTCGCCATCAGCACCGCGAGGGCGGGCCCGAGGAGGAAGGCGGCATCGTTGCTCATCGTTTCGAGTGCGAAGGCCGGGGCGAGTTCGGCTCTGCCGTGCAGCAGGGCCGACCAGCGGGCTGCGGAGAGCGCACCGATCTGCGGGATGGTCGCCCCGGCGGCCAGAGCGGCGGCCATCAGCGGCAGCACCGGCGCGCCCGTGAGTGCCAGCGCGACCAGGGCGGTGACCGCCCCGGCGTGGGCGCACAGAAGGGCAACGAGGACGCGCGGCTGTCCGGACCGGTCCATGAGGCGGGCCGTCTGCGGACCCACCAGGGTCTCCGTCACGGCGAACGATCCGGTGACCAGACCGGCCGCCGCGAAGGACCCGGTCTCGGCGTGGACCAGCCAGACGACGGCGAGCCCGGCCATGGCCACCCCGACCCGGGCGGGGGCCGCGGCCAGGAAGAAGGCCGCCGCGCCGGGGGTCCGCAGGGCCGAGCGGTAGGAGGCGGCACCTGACCCGGCGGCCGCCGGATGGTGAACCGTGCGTCCGGGACGACGGAAACGTGTGGTGCGACGGAAACGTGCGGTACGAAGACGGGACCAGTGCCGCGGTGTCACGGCGAACCTTCCGCTGCACGGTGGGACGGCCCAGGGCGACGGCACCCGCCGAGGGAGCCGTCCCCCGCCGCCAGGAGTCGTCCATGGTGACGCGGACGGGGACGGATGCACGGTCCGCGTCGGCGTCGGCTCCAGCGCCGGCAGAGATATCGGGTGGTGAGATCGGAAGTGGAGATCGCGTAGCGGATCTCGCGGGGCACAACACTAACCGCGATGCCGGGTGCGGAGAAGACCGCCCGGGAGCCATTCCTGCGCCGCGTGCGTGGTCGGACGACGGCGACCCGTGCGGGCTACACATATCGGCGGCGCCGCCGTGATAGCCCTGGGATCACCCCCGTGAGGGTGAGAACGGAGGCAGGCGCCCTCTGTGACCGCGCTCCTGACGGAAGATCACCCGCAGGGCCCGCCAAGCACAGCAGGGAAGGTTCAAGATGCGTACTACCCGGAAGATCGCCGTCGCCATCGCCGCCACCGCGCTGTTGGGTGCCACGGGTGGGACCACGGCGCAGGCCGCGCCCGTGGGCACCGCACCCTCCGCATGCCGCCCGGCCAACCACCTCGCGAAGATCACCGACGCGTCCAGCAGCGCGGGGCACCGCCACTACCGCGTGACCCTCACCGCGCCGCGCGGCTACGACCCGTGCCGGCTCGCGGGTTCGCCCACCCATGTGCGGTTCTCCAACCACGGCTCCGAGAGCGGGATCACCGCCGGCCGCTACGGCAGCCGGCGGACCGCGGTGACCTTCGGTCCGGGGCACCCGGTGCACTTCGACATCCAGGTTCCCAACAACGACTGTGGCGTCCCCGCGGACGAGGCGTCCTTCACACTCCGGGCTCCGGACGGGGAGATCCCCGGCACCTCGGCGGCCGACGGCAGGCTCAGGGTCGCGGCCGGCACTCTCGTCGGTCCGGTGCGGAGCGGCGCCTGAGCCCCTCCTCGGAACCTCAGGACCTGCGCCCTCGCCGCCTGCGGCGAGGGCACAGCCCTTGTCCGCGCGCCACCGCTCACCCGGCGTCCGGCCGGTACGGGCCGGCCAGGGGCTGGATCGAGTCGACTTTCGTACCACCCGTGACCAGCGAACGCACCCGCACGCCTCCGTTAGCATGTTCGAACTCACGACGAGCGTCCCCATCGCTCGCCATTCATCGGAAAGTCGGGTTTTCCGGTGTGAAGAGTGTCTTACTCAACCAACATCTAACAAATCGGCCAAACAATTGATACCTATAGTATCGCGGGTGTTTTCGCGAATATCGAGCAGAACCACGACCGCCCCGTGGCGCCGGCCAAGAGCGATACTGTGGGGCACGGCGGCCGTGGTGACCCTCGGGTTCCTGGTCGCGCTGGAGATCTCCGCACGCCATTACGGACTGCCGGGGCCGATAACCACCCAGGCCCAAGAGGTCATAGTCGCCCCGCAGTCGGGCTTCCTGCTCTACGCCAGCATGGCGCTGATGATGGTGGTGCTCACCTGGCGGCAACGGTTCATCGCGATGGGTACCGCGATAGGAATCGATCTCGTCATTCTGCTGGTGCGCTGGGCGGCCGACGCCAGGGTGACCCACGGCCACCCCTTCGGCAATGGGGCGTTGTGGGTGATCGTGGGCTGCGGCGTCATCGCCGTCACACGCCGTACGGGCCAGGAACGCATCCTGCTGCTGAAGGGCGTCGGCCTCGGTCTGCTGCTGGTGACGGGCCGCAAGACCGGTGACACCTGGCTGCTCATCACTTCGAAGACGCGCCCGGCCGTGCTCGACCAGTACGTCGCGACCGCCGATCACGCACTGGGCAACCCCTCCTGGCTGGTGGGGCGGATGGTCGAGGCCACCGGCCCGGTCGGGGACCGGTTCCTCGACTCCGTCTACACGCAGCTCGCGGTCGCCGCGGTCGTCGTCGCCCTGTACCAGCTGCGCAACGTGGCGACCGACCGCCGGTTCCCCGGCCACCACCTGGTGCGCACCTTCCTGGTCATAGGCCTCCTCGGGCCCGGCATATACGTGCTCTTCCCGGTGGTCGGGCCGGTCTTCGCCTTCGGCGCCGACGGCGGGCACTGGGCGGTGTCCAACCTGTGGCCGGACACCATGCCGCGGATCGCCGCACCGCACCACATGCCGTTCGACGAGATCACGCCGCGCAACTGCATGCCCAGCCTGCACACGGCATGGGCCACCTGCATCTTCATCCATTCCCGCAAGGGCCCCCGGACCCTCCGGTACGCGGGCACGTTCTGGCTGCTCGCCACACTCTGCGCGACGCTCGGCTTCGGTTATCACTACGGCGCGGACATCATCGCGGGCGTGGTGTTCACGCTCACGATCGAGGCGGGCCTGCGCACCTTCGACCGCGGCTGGGACCGGTCGGGACTCAAGCTGGTCGCCTACGGTGTCGCCGTCTTCACCGCGCTCCTGCTGTCGTACCGCTATCTGTCGTTGCCGATGGCCCACCATCCCTGGGTGTTCGGCCCGCTCCTCGTCCTGGCGATGGCCTCGGTGATCCACGGCTACGTGCGGACCACCGAGCAGTGGGAACCGAAGACCGTCCCGGCGCGGCAGCCCGAGCCGCTGCCGGAACCGGTCTGAGACCGGTGAACGGTCCGGCGGGCTCCGCCCCCCGGCGGGCGGAGCCCGCCGGACCGTCTTCATGGCGACGCGTGCCGCTCCCGCCCGACGCTCCCGGATAGCCTGCGCCCGTGGGAATCGAACCGAACACTGACAACTGGCTCGCGGACACCCGGGCGTCCTACGACACCGTGGCCGGCAGCTACGCGGACCAGGTGCGGAACCTGCTGGACGACACGCCTGAAGAACGCGCCGTACTGGCGCTGTTCGCCGCCCGGGTGCGGGAGAACGGCGAAGGCCCGGTCGCGGACGTGGGGTGCGGGCCGGGACGGATCACGGCCCACCTGCACGGACTGGGCGTGGACGCGTTCGGGATCGACCTGTCCCCCGGGATGATCGAGGTGGCCCGGCGCGACCACCCCGGCCTGCGGTTCGAATGCGGGTCCATGACGGAGCTCGGTCTCACCGACCGCTCGGTGGCCGGGCTGATCGCCTGGTACTCGCTCATCCACGTCCCCGACGAGGAGATCGGTTCGGTCCTGGCGCACTTCCACCGTGTGCTGAGGCCGGGTGGCCCCCTGCTGCTCAGCTTCCACGTCGGGGACGAGCGGAAGCTGAAGACGCAGGGGTACGGCGGCCACCCGATGAAGGTGTACGTCCATCGGCGCCGGCCCGATCAGCTGGCCGCCCGGCTCGACGACGCCGGATTCGACGTCGAGGAACGGCGCACGCTCACCTCCGCCGAGAGCAAGCTCGGGGGGCTCCTTCTGGCACGCCGGCGGCCCGGCACCCGGTAGCGGAATTTCCCGCTGCTCCGGGCAAGTCGGAAGGATCCGTTGATGGATCAACTCCCCTCCTCTAATGTCTCGTTCATCGACCGGCCGTCCTCGGCCGGGAGTGCGCCACATGGAGCCCAGCCGCCCTGAGAGACGGCCCGGAGAAGGGAGATCCACCATGGTCAAGCACTACATCAAGTACGCGTTCAGCACGCTCACCGCGGCGATGTTCGCCAGCATGGTCTGACGGATCAGCCCCGGCCTGGACCGGGAGTTCAGTCCCGGTCCAGGCATCAGGAGGCTCCCTTGTTCGCGACCGCGCTCAGCCAGCTCCGGTACGGCGCGGCGATCCTGCGCAACCGCCCCATCCGGCCGCGGGACCTGGAGCGCATCGCCCGGGACCTGGTCGCGACCCTCGCGGAGTTCGGGGAGCCCGGCGCGGACTCGGCCCTGCTGCCCGGCCAGGCGGGGGCCGTCGACCCCGCCGTACGGCGGACCGTGACCGAGCGCAGCCTGCGGGCCACGGCGCGGGCGGCGGCCCGGCACACGGCGTACTACCGCCGGACGTTCGAGAGCCTGGGGCTCGACCCGGGCACCCTCACACCGGAGACCTGGGACCAGGTGCCGGTCACCCCCAAGGCGGCCCTGCGCGGACTGCCCGCCTCCTTCGTGTCCGCCGCCTCCGCTCCCGCGCTGATGGCGCTCACCACGGGCACGAGCGGCACCCCCACCACTGTCTGGTACTCCAGGGCCGAGGTGGAGATCGCGGTGGCCATGAGCACGGTCTCGGCCGTCCTCGGCCTGGGCCTGCGCCCCCGCCACACCGTCGCGTACGCGGGGTGCTCCCGGGCGACCCTGCCGCTGCTCAACGTGGAGGAGTCGGTGACCCGGATCGGTGCCTCCTTCGTCCAGATCGGCACCGTGGACCCGGCAGTGGCGCTGGACCGGCTGGCGGCCCCGCTCGGGCTGCGCGGCAAGGCCCCCCAGATCACTCATCTGACCGTCTCCGCGTCCTACCTCTCCGCGCTCGTCGAGGAGGCGGAGCGGGGCGGCCGGCTGCCCTCGGACTTCGGACTGGAGTCCATCGGCGTCGGCGGCGAGGTGCTCTCCGAACCGCTGAGGGAGCGGGCGTCGGCGGCGCTGGGCGCGAAGATCTCCACCTCGTACATGATGACCGAGACCGTGCCGTCGGGCGGGACTCCGTGCGCCGAGGGGCATCTGCACCACACCACCGAGTTCGGGCACCTGGAGATACTCGACCCCGTGACCCACGCGCCGACGCCACCGGGCGACGTCGGCGTCATCGTGCAGACCCCGTACGTGCCCTACCGGGACTGCACCCTGCTCCTGCGCTACGCGACCGGCGACCTGGTCCGCCTCCCCGGAAGCGCGACCGAGTGCGAACTGGCCCACCTGCCCGCCACCTCTCCGGTGCTCGGCCGCTGGACGGGTCCGCTGAGCCGCCAGATCACCACCTGGTCGGTGCTGAACCTGCTGGAGGCGGAGCCGGACATCCCGCTGCCCGCGCGCTACGCGCTGGTCGAGGAGGACCCGGGCCCGCGCCTCCATGTCCTGGTCCGCCGGCTGCCCGCCGCCGGTCTGCTCGGCAGGCTGGAGGACCGGGCCACCGCGGCGGGCCTCGCGCTGGACGCCGTGGTGCTCCATGACGACGCGGCCGCGATGCCACGGACCGGTCCGGTCCGCGCCGATCTGCGTGAGCGCACCTTCGAATCGGTGCGCCCCGCGGCGGCGCGGGCCGTGAGTCCGGCATGAGCGCCGTCGCCCTGGTGGGCCTCAACGTCTGCGTCGCCGCGATCACGGCGGCCGGCGCCGCCTACTTCGGCCGGGTCCGGATGCCCCGTCCGCCGGTCGGCCGGTACGAACTGCCCGACGTCGCCGTGGTGTCCGCCGTGGTGGTGGCCGCTCCCCTGGTCTATCTGGAACTGCCCCGTGCCGCGGTGGCCGTCGTGTTCGGTCTGGTTCTCTGTGCGGCGCTCCAGTTCACCCTCGCGCCTCTGGTCGGCGGGGGCCGGGCCTGGGTGGCCGCGCTGGGCTCGGTCGCGGCCACCGCCGGATGCGCGTTCGCGGACCGGACCCTCGCCGTGATGGTGCTCACCGATGTGCTGCTCGCGATCGCTGTCGTGGGGGTGGCCAACATGTGGGCGCAGAGCGGCATGCGCTCCGCCCACGCCGCGTGGTTCGCGGGCGCGCTCGCCTGCTACGACCTGGTGGCGACGGGGCTCACCTCGGTCATGGACCGGTTCGCCGTCCAGGTGATGGGGCTGCCGTTCGCCCCGCTGTTGGCCGTCACCCGGGGCGATCCGCCCGTGGCGCTCGGGCTGGGCGACCTGTTGCTCCTGGTGCTCTTCCCGCTGGTGGCGCTGAAGGCCTTCGGACGGGCCGCCGGTCTGCTCGCGGCCGGAATCGGCCTGGCGGTGTCGGCGGCGGTCAGTGTGCTGTTCGCCCTCGGGGCGCTGACCGGGGCGTTCCCGCTGCTCACGGCGCTCGGCCCGCTGATCGTGCTCCAGCATGTGCTGTGGGTACGGGTCCGGGGAGCGGAGCGGACCGTCGCCGAGTGGCGCGCGGGGGCCCCGGTGGCGTCGGCCGCCGCCGTTCCGGACGGCCCCGATCCGGAATTGCTCAAGGCCCTCGAACCCGCCGATCCGGAGGGACTGGGGTCCGAGGTGCCCGAAGGCGGCTGGCTCGCGGTCCTCGACGGCCGGGTGGTGGGGGCCGGGGCGTCGCCGGGCCTGGCCCGTGGGGACGCACGGCTCCGCGGCTGCGCCTCGGTGCCCGTGGTGCGGCAGAGGTGACCTGGGGGCCGCCGACGGCGCGGGCGGGCGGCCGGGGCCGGTTACGTACTCTTGAGGCATGCGCATGCGCCCCACTCTGAGCTGGTCCCCCACGGAGGACCTGCCGCCCGCCACCACCGACCTGGAGCCGGTCACCGATGCGCTGGGCGCCGGCCGTGTGCTGGTGCTCAGCGGGGCCGGGATCTCCACCGAGTCGGGCATCCCCGACTACCGGGGCGAGGGCGGGAGCCTGAGCCGGCACACCCCGATGACCTACCAGGACTTCACGGCGAGCGCCCAGGCCCGGCGCCGGTACTGGGCCCGCAGCCATCTCGGCTGGCGCACCTTCGGCCGCGCCCTGCCCAACGCCGGGCACCGGGCGGTGGCCGCGTTCGGGCGGCAGGGCCTGCTCTCGGGGGTGATCACCCAGAACGTCGACGGTCTGCACCAGGCCGCCGGCAGCGAGGACGCGGTGGAACTCCACGGCAGCCTGGACCGGGTCGTCTGCCTTTCCTGCGGCACGCTCGGTTCACGCCGCGAACTCGCGCTGCGGCTGGAGGAGGCCAACCCGGGCTTCTGGCCGGTGGCCGCCGCGATCAACCCGGACGGCGACGCCGACCTCACCGACGAACAGGTCGGGGACTTCCGCGTGGTGCCGTGCACGGTCTGCGGCGGCATCCTCAAACCGGATGTGGTGTTCTTCGGCGAGGCCGTACCGCCCCGCCGGGTCGAACACTGCCGCGAACTGGTCGCAGCGGCGTCCTCGCTGCTGGTCCTGGGCTCTTCGCTGACGGTGATGTCCGGGCTCCGGTTCGTCCGCCAGGCAGCCCAGGCCGGAGTGCCGGTGCTGATCGTCAACCGGGACCCGACCCGGGGCGACCGGCACGCCGTCACCCGCGTCGCGCTCCCGCTCGGAACGGCCCTCACCGCAGTGGCCGACCGGCTGGGCGTCGCCGTCGACGACGCGGCGGCCCCTCGCGAAACCGCCGTCGAAGGAGACTGATGTCCCGGACGAGCCGCTCCACCCTCCTCCTCGCCGGGCTGATGGCCGGAGCCGGCGCTCTGCACATGGCGGTGCCGAAGGTGTTCGACGGGACCATTCCGAGGAGCCTGCCCGGTACGCCGCGTGCGTGGACGTACGGGAGCGGGGTGGTCGAGTTCGCGCTCGCCGCCGGACTCGTCCACCCCCGGACGCGGCCGGTCGCGGCCCGTGCGACCGCCGGGTTCTTCGTCGCCGTCTTCCCCGCCAACGTCCGGATGGCCCTCGACGCGCGGCACTCCCCCGCCCTGCCGAGGGCCGCGGCCCTCGGCCGGTTGCCCCTGCAGATTCCCCTGGTCATGTGGGCCCGCAAGGTCGCCCGTACCGAGGGCGCTTCACCTCGTTGACGCCGCCCGGCGGTGCGCCGGGTCAGCGCACTTCGGTGACCCGGTGTTCCTTGAGCTTCGCGCAGTTGGAGTTCTCCACCGACACGAACACGCTGCCGATGCTGCCGCTCCAACTCACGCAGTGGCCCTTGCCGTAGACGTAGCCGGGCCCGGCGTACGAGGTGTAGTTGCCGTCGTCACCGGCCCACTCGTCGGTGTCGGAGACATAGATGGACGTGGACATGCTCTTGGCCGTGCCCGGGTTGGTGCGGATGGTCGCGACGCAGTTCTTGCCGTTCGCGGAGTTGTACGTGAGGTAGACGGTGCCCTGCGAGCCGATGGGCGCCGAGTTCACGGTCTTGTAGGCACTGCCGCAGACCCCCTGCGGTGTGACGTTGGGCGCGGCCGAGGCGGTCGTGCTGAGCACAACCGTGGCGCCCAGCGTCAGCGTGGCCAACGCCCCGACAGTCGCGACATTACGTACGATTCGCATATATCCCCCTTGTAGCTCCGAGAGCGTATTGCTCCCACTTGATGTGACCCTCGAACGACAAGGATGGTTGTGCCGGATGCACCCTGAGATGCCAAAGCACCGACGAACGGCACCACTTGGAGAAAGTTCCGCCGGGGCCGGGCCGTTTCCGCAGCTCACCGGAGCGCGAATAGGTCTATACCACTAACGATTCGGAAAACTATTTACCAGCCGCACTCCCCTGTGGCTCACTATGTCGTGTTCGCGTCACGTGGACGCGCGTAGATCCTCTGCCTCTCTCCCCCCACCACGCAGGAGGAATCCATGCTTCCCCGCCGCCTCTCCCTCACATCCGCGCAGCAAAGACTCTCCGTGGCCGGTGTCCTCGGCGTGAGCGCCGCGCTGACGCTCAGCCTGATGTCGGGCACCGCCGCCTCGGCGCCGCTGCCCTCCGACAACACCGTGCCACTGGGCAAGGGCTACATGGGCGTGGGCTACGTCCAGGACAGCGAGGACTTCAAGCCGGACACCCGGCAGCCGGCCCTCGAAGCGACACCTGACGCGAACCTCCTGGCGAACCCCGTGGGGATGGACGTCTCCAGTTACCAGGGCAGCATCAACTGGACCTCGGCCCGGGGCGCGGGCATCGAGTTCGCCTGGATGAAGGCGACCGAGGGCACCACGTACAAGGACCCGACCTTCAGCACCAACTACCTGGGCGCCTACAACGCCGGGGTGATCCGGGGCGCGTACCACTACGGGCGGCCCGACGTGTCCGGTGGCGCGGCGCAGGCGAACTTCTTCGCCGACAACGGTGGCGCCTGGTCCCGCGACAACCTGACACTCCCCGGCGTACTGGACATCGAGGGCACCTGCTACGGCAAGACGCCCGCCTCGATGCAGTCCTGGATCCTCGACTTCTACAACACGTACAAGGCCCGCACCGGCCGCGACGTCGTCATCTACACCAGCCCGAGCTGGTGGAACTCGTGCACGGCCGGCTGGACCGGCATGTCCGCCAGGAGTCCGCTGTGGGTGGCCCACTGGACCTCCGCCGGCAGCCCGAGCATCCCGACGGGCTTCCCCTTCTGGACCGTCTGGCAGTACACGTCGACCGGCTCGGTGAGCGGCATCTCCGGCAACGTCGACCGCGACCGCTTCAGCGGTGACCGCTCCCGCCTGCTGGCCCTCGCCAACAACACGCCGTGACAGCGGGCCCCGGGGTGCGGTGACCGCGGGAACGGTGACCGCCCCGGGGCCGACCACGGCGTGACCGGCACCGGGCGCAACGACATTTCGCGAAGGAGAGATTCATGAGCTCGACACCACAGCCCCTCAGCAGACGCGGCGCTCTGCTCGCCGGAACAGCGGCTCTGGCCGGCGGGCTGGGGCTGGCGGGCCGTACGGAAGCGGCCGTACGCACGCCGGAGGGCGCACGCTCCCCCTTCGCCGCCCTGACGCCGGCACAGCGCGCCGGGCAGTGCGTCATCCACTCCTACCCCGGGCTCACGCCTCCGGCCCGGCTGATGGACGCGATCAGCGAGGGACGTACGGCCGGGGTGATCTTCTTCACCGAGAACATCAAGAGCCTGAGCCAGATCGAGGGTGTCATCCAGGAGATGAACGCGGCGCACGCCGACGCCCCGGTGAGCGCCCCGCTGCTCCTGATGACCGACCAGGAGGGCGGCCTGGTGCGCCGACTGCCCGGTGAGCCGGTGTGGTCCGCGAAGGACGTCGGTGCGTCGGCGGATCCGGAGGGGCAGGCGGAGTTCACCGGGAGCGGGGCGGGCATGAACCTCGCGGGCGTCGGCATGAACGTGAACCTGGCCCCCGTGCTCGACGTGTACCGCACGGCAGGCGACTTCACCGACCAGTACGAGCGGTCCTACAGCGAGGCCCCGGAGGCGGTGGCGTCCTGCGGCTCCGCCTTCATCACCGCCCAGCAGGCCGCCGGGGTGGCGGCCACCGCCAAGCACTTCCCCGGCCTCGGCCCCGCCTCCGCGAGCCAGAACACCGACCTGGGCCCCGTCACCCTCACCACTTCTGCGGCCACCCTGCGGGGCGTCGACGAGGCGCCCTACCGGGCGGCGGTCTCCGCCGGGACCAAGCTCGTCATGCTGTCCTGGGCCGTCTACCCGGCGCTGGACGCGGACCGGCCCGCCGGCCTGTCCGCCACCGTGATCGGCGAGCTGCGGAACCGGCTCGGCTTCCGGGGCGTGACCGTCACCGACGCGCTGGAGGCCGGAGCCCTCAAGGCCTACGGCTCCACGGCGAAGCGCAGCGTACTGGCGGCCTCGGCCGGTATGGACCTGATCCTGTGCTCGGCCCGGGACGCCGCCCAGGGGGACGCCGCGGTGACCGCACTGGGCGAGGCGCTGACGGCGGGCACCCTCGACGGGGCGGCCTTCGACGCGGGCGTGAAGCGCGTCAACGCGCTCCGGGGCGGCCTGGCCTGAGCCCCGGGACCGGCGGCCGGCGGCACGGTCGCTATCGGTTCGATCACGCCAAGGTCCGGCCAAGGACCAGTAATACAGTCACCTGATAGCTTAGGCCGAATCGCAGGCCGGAACGGAGGTACGAGGGGCAGGTCCGACCCTGACCCGGGCAAGGACACCCCTCAGATCACGATGCTGCAAGTACATAAGCTTGAGCGCTACAAGGACGATCAGGGAAACGAGATCGTCTATGACGGCGAGATCCGTGACGCCAAGATCGATATCCGGTTCAAGGGATCGAACAACAGGCTCGTCATCAGTCCCAAGGCTGACGTCAAGGACCTGCTTGTCACCTTCACCGGGGACAACGGTCAGATCGACATCGAGCAGACCACGAAGAAGCGCGCCGGTCTCCGCTTCGAGCTGCGCTGCGGGCACGAGTCCCGGATCCGGGTCGGCGAGAACGTGGGCTGTGCCGGCCGCACCTTCCTCTCGGCCGTCGAGGGCGTCTCCGTGACGATCGGTGCCGATGTGATGTTCGCCAAGAACATCGAGGTGCGCGGCGACGACACCCACCCGATCTTCGACGTGCACACCGAGAAGCGGGCGAACCCGTCGCAGTCGATCGTGGTGGGCGAGCACGTCTGGATCGCGAAGCACGCGGTCGTGATGGGCGGCGTCACCATCGGGAACGGCTCGGTGATCGGCTTCCGGTCCATCGTCACCTCGTCCATACCCAACAACTGCATCGCGGTGGGAGCACCGGCGCGGGTGGTACGGCGGGACATCGCCTGGGAGCGTCCCGAGGTCGTTGCGCGCCGCCCGGACGAGCTGTATCCGCGCAAGGGCGAGAAGTCCGCGCAGTACTGGAACCCCACGGTCGAGGACGACGTCCCGGCGAAGCCGGTGATCCGGCAGCAGCCCAAGGCGCAGCGGCGGGGAGCGGCCCGGATCCTGCCGGCTCCGGTGCGGCGGCTCGCCAGGAAGTTCCGCTCCTCCTGAGGCGCCTGCCTGCGGCGCTTCGTTGACATCACGCGAAACGGCCTCGGGCCCGGACGGAAGTCCGGGCCCGAGGCCGTTTCGCGTGCGAGCGATATCCGATTGCGCTACTGGGCCGGGGCGCTCGACTCCAGATGCGTGACCATGCGGTCCAGCCCGGTCGGCAGATCGACCACCGGGCTCCAGCCGAGTGCGGCGAGCCGCGCGCTGTTCAGGCCCTGCTTCTTGGTCAGGCTGTAGGCGCGCGCATCGGACTCGTTGGTGAACCGGAGCTGCTGGCCGCGCTCCGGGCGCACCTCGGTGAACAGCTCGGCCAGCCGGCGGATGGAGACAAGTCCGGCCGGGTCCGCGACGTTGTAGGCCACCTGGTCGCCGCGGAGCAGGGCGTAGAACAGACCCGCGATGGCGTCCGCCACGTAGGTGTAGGTCCGTACGCCGGAGCCGTCGCTGTTGAGCACGATGTCCTTGCCGGCCACCACGTTCGCCGCGAAGTCGGCCTGCACGCGCCCGTCGTCGAGCGCCATCCCCGGACCGTAGACGTGACCGAACCGGACGGCGCGGCTGTCGATGCCGTACTGCGCCTGGTAGGTCGCGCAGATCGTCTCCGCGGCGCGCTTGCCCTCGGCGTAGCAGGCCCTCGGGTTGAGGATGTCGAAGCCGCCGTAGCTCTGCTCGTCGATCAGCTCGGTCTCCGGGGCCTGGGCCCCGTAGACCTCGGCGGAGGACATCAGGACGAATCCGCGGCTGGCCTTCTCCACACAGAGGTCGAGCAGGTTGAAGGTGCCGAGCAGATTCGCCTTGATCGTCATGACCGGCTGGCTGCCGTGCAGGGCGGGGCGTGCCGCGCTCGCCCCGTGGATCACGAAGTCGACCGGGCCGGGCAGTTCGAGCGGAACCGACACGTCCTGGACGACCAGGTTGAAGTCCGGGCGGTCCAGTACGTCCGCGAGCAGCCGCCTGGCCTTCTCCTCGTTGCGCACCAGGCCGTGCACGGTGATGCCCGCGCCGTGCCGGTCGTTCAGTGCGAGCAGCGTGTAGACGACGTACGACGGCAGCATGCCGCTCGCGCCGGTGACCAGCACGGTGCGGCCGGACAGCTCGCTCCACGGCAGGTCGCGGTCAAGGATCTCGTCGAGGTCGTGCGCCACGACCGGACTTGAAACGGTGGTCAATGGAATCACGTACCTACGATCTGCTGGTTTTCGAGGATCTCGAAGAACGTCCGGCACAGGTAGAAGTCCTCGGACGTCGTGATCTTGATGTTCGAGCGGGGGCCGACGACCCGGTAGATCTTGCGCCCGTAGCGGTGCATGAGGGAGCAGGAGTCGATGGTGTCGTGCTCTCCCTCCTCGACCGCCCGGTCGTACAGCGAGAGGATCTCGCCGAGCCGGAAGCTCTGCGGGGCCTGCGCGGCGTAGATGTGGTCGCGCGGGATCACGTCGTCGATGTGCTCGTACTCACTCGACACCACGGTCTCGTTGAACTTGGTGCAGGTGATGGCCGAGCCGTGCTCGCGGACCGTCTCGATGTTGGCGGTGATCAACTTGGCGTCGATCAGCGGCCGCACGCCGTCGTGCACCAGCACGACGGTGTCCTCGGGGCACTCGGCGGCAACGGTCCTGAGCGCGTTGTGCCGCGACTCCTGACCGGTCCGGCCGCCGTCGATGACCCACTTGACCTTCTGGATCTCGTACCGCTTGAGGAGCTTCTCCATCAGTTCGCGGTACTCGGGGAGTATCGCGATGGCTATGGCGTCTATCTCCGGGTGCGCCTCGAAGTGTTCGAGGGTGTGGATGATGATCGGCTTGCCGTGGATCTCCAGGAACTGCTTGGGGAGAGCACGGCTGTTCATCCTCGAACCAATGCCGCCGGCGAAAAGCAGGGCAACGTTCACAGGTCATTCCTCCGACTGGTCGCTGAGCGGCTGGTCGCCCACCGCGGTGTTGTCCGGGACGGTTTCCAGCCACTGGTGCTGACCGCCCGTTTCACGGCCTCCGTGATCTCCGACGACAAGCCAGTCGATCACGCGGTCCGCCGAGTTGGTGTCGACGAAGTCGAAGTTCTCCCGCCGGAACTCCTCGACCTTCGAGAGGTCGAAGTCTTCGTCCTGCAGGGCCTTGAGCAGGTCGTCGAAGGTCACGCAGATGGTGCCGGGGGCGACGCTGTCGTAGTCGCGGTGGAACCCGCGGATCACCGAGTACGTGTCCTTGTCGTACGCGTAGAACAGGATCGGCTTGTCGAGCAGGGTGTACTCGTAGATGACCGACGAGTAGTCCGTGACCAGCACGTCGGTCACGTGCAGCAGGTCGTTGGTGTCGGGGAACGACGCGAAGTCGACCAGCCGGTCCGAGTACTCCTCGGGGATCGGCGGGGGCTCCGAGATGAAGTGGTGCATCCGGAAGAGCACGACGTACTTGTCGCCGCAGACCTCGTGGAGCTTCTCGAAGTCGATGCGGTCGTAGTCGTAGTGCGCGTCGCTGATGCTCTTCCCGCGGAAGGTCGGCGCGAACAGCACGATCTTCTTGCCCCGGAACTGCGGGTAGGAGGCGAAGAAGTCTTCCGTGACCTTCTGGGAGTGCTCCTCGTTGAGGAACGTGTCGATGCGGGGAAGACCGGTCGGTACGACCGCCGATTCCTCGACGCCGAACGCCTCCGCGTACACCGGCACCAGGTGCTTGGACCCGGTGATGACGTAGGTGTACTTGCGGTGGGCGTTGGAAAGCTTCGGCGAACCGTACTTTCCGAACCGGCTGTAACCGACCGCCTTGAAACCGCTTCCCGCGTGCCAGAGCTGGATTATCTTGGTTTCCGGCGAAATGGTCAGGTTGCCGAGAAGCCCGAAGTAGTCGTCCATCAGCACGGTGTCCGACGTCGCGAGCAGATAGATCAGGCGGAGCGTGCTCCACTTGTTCGCGGTCGACGGTATTCGGAACGAGTGATTGAACTTGTACTTCTTGTCGAGGTCCCGTTCGATCATCCGGTCGTGGACGCGCGCCAGGTTGCCACCGAGTCCGGTGCGCATCTCGGAGGCGAAGAGAATCTTGTTCCCACGCGGCGGATTGACACGGCGAGCGGCCCAGTAGAAGCGGTTGGCGAGCTTGCGCCGCCGGGCCCGCGGCAGCACCTTCAGTGCTATTCGCTTGCCCATGGGCTTCTTCGTCTTGCTCTTCTTGCCGCCACCGCCGCCGCGGAACAACTGGTACGTCCGCATGAGGAACTCGGGGTTCTCGTCATCGTCGGAAAGACCGAACGAAATCACGTACACCGAGCGATTGCGGTCATAGAGGAAGACGCGCGAACTCACGTCGAGCCGGTCCGTCGCCTTGAGGTCGAACGTGGCCCCCGGCAGACGCTCGTCACCGAGCACCGGAACGATTCGCCACGTACCGTTGGGCACTTGGCGCCGGTTCTCGAAGTTGGTGACGTTGATATCCAAGCGGTGCTGTTCGGCGCCGATTTGTCGAGAGTTAACCGGGAATTCGCGCCCGTTGTCAACAATCAGGAAGCTGAGAGCACTAGCATCTCCAGTAAAGTCGGCGACCTCCACAACGAGACTGAGGTGCACACGCTCCCAGGAAATCGTCGCTATTGAGCAACGCGCCATCGTCGTCCTTCCAATTTGTGAACCGTTACGCCTTCTACGAGGCATGTGCGACGGCCACAGAGCCTGCCAGCGCCAGGTGAGACGATTGCCGGAGCATAGCTTACCGAGTCACACGAGCCCCAAGTCGGGACGGGAGGCCCGTCACCGGACGCTGCGGTCGAGCGCGCCCTTGGGCCCTCCCGCAGAACGTGATCAGGCCGGAGCCAGGAGCGCCGGTAAGCCTGTCTGCCACCCCATGCGAAGCCCCGTCGAACCGGGTGGGCCTGTGGTGCGCACGTACTAGGACGCCTGAGTGGCTGGTCCGGTTGCACCAGGAGAGGACAGCGTCGCGGGACGATGACCGGCGGGGCGCCGGAGGGAAGTGTGGGAGGCGCGCTCAACCTGCGCGTTCCCCTTGCCTCTCGGTGTCTGGAGTGATCGGAAAGTGGCGACGATTCTCTACCGGATCGGACGGTGGGCCTTCCGGCGGCGCCGGCTGGTGACCGGTCTGTGGCTGAGCGCCCTGGCACTGGCCGGGATCGCCGCCGCCGTGGCGCCGGCCGGGCAGGAGGAGGACCTCTCCATGCCCGGGACCGAGTCGCAGAAGGCGTTCGACCTGCTGGACGAGCGTTTTCCCCGGAGCAATTCCCAGGGCGCGGAGGCCCGGCTGGTCTTCCGGGCCCCTGACGGGCAGCGGGTGACGGCCGGGGCGAACAAGGCGGCCGTCGAGGACGCGCTCGGCTCGCTGGACGGGGGCGGTCGGTCCGCGTCGGCCACCGACCCCTACCGGAGCGGCGCTGTCAGCGAGGACGGCACCATCGCCTATTCCACGGTCAGTTACACCGTGTCCGCCGCCGATCTGACCGAGTCCGACAGGAGCGCCCTCCAGGACGCCGCGGAGCGGGCACGGGAGGCGGGGCTGACCGTGGAGACCGGCGGCTCCGCCCTGGATTCAGAGGAGGAACCCGGCGGTACGACGGAGATCATCGGCGTCGCGGTGGCGGCGGTGGTACTGGTCGTCGCCCTCGGATCGCTGGCCGCGGCCGGACTGTCGCTGCTGACCGCCTTCATCGGCGTGGCCATCGCCTTCGGCCTGGTCTCCGCGCTGGCCGTACCGCTCGGCCTGAGCTCCACCGTCGCCATCCTGGCGCTGATGCTGGGGCTGGCCGTGGGCATCGACTACGCGCTCTTCATCACCTCCCGCTTCCGCGAAGAGCGCGCCCGTGGAGCCGAGCCGGAGGAGGCCGCGGGCCGGGCGGTGGGCACGGCCGGATCCGCCGTCGTCTTTGCAGGCGCGACCGTCTTCATCGCCCTGGCCGGGCTGGGGGTCGTCGGGATTCCCGAGCTCACCAGGATGGGGCTGGGCGGCGCGGGCGCCGTGGCCCTTGCCGCACTCGTCGCCCTGACCCTGGTCCCCGCGCTGTTCGGCTTCTTCGGCCACCGGGTACTGCCCCGCGCCGTCCGCCGGGCCCTCCGGCCGGGAAGCGGGCGCCATCCGGTGCCCGGAGCGGCCGGCCGGCCCGGTCTCGGCACTCGCTGGGCGCGGTTCGTGCTGCGCCGGCCGGTGGCCGTGCTGGTGGTCGCCGGACTCGGTCCGGGCGCGGTCGCCCTGCCGGTGCTGAGCCTTGAGCTCGGGCTGCCGGGCGACGAGTCCAAGTCAGTGCGGACCACCGAGCGGCGCGCCTACGACCTGCTGTCGGAGGGCTTCGGCCCCGGCTTCAACGGCCCGCTGACCGTGGTCGTGGACACCCCGGACCCCCAGGACACCCGGGCCACCACGGACCGGGTGGTCAAGACCCTGCGAGCCGTGGACGGGGTCGCGTCGGTCGGTGATCCGGTCCTGAGCGAGAGCGCGGACACGGCCGTCCTGACCGCCGTACCCCGGACAGCGCCGAACAGCGACGCGACCAAGGACCTGGTGCACACGATCCGGGGCGCGGTCTCCGGTGTCGGGTCCGGTGGGGACGCACGCGTCCTGGTGACGGGCACCACCGCGCTGAACATCGACATCTCCGAGGCCATGGCCGACGCGCTCCTTCCCTATCTGGCCGTGGTGATCGGCCTGGCGGTACTCCTCTTGCTGGTGGTGTTCCGCTCCGTGCTGGTCCCGGTCAAGGCCGCGCTCGGATTCCGGCTGTCGGTGGGTGCGGCCTTCGGTGTCCTCGTCGCCGTCTTCCGGTGGGGCTGGGCCGCGGACCTGATCGGCATCGAGCAGACCGGCCCCGTCATGTCGCTGATGCCGATCCTCATCATCGGGATCGTGTTCGGCCTCGCCATGGACTACGAGGTCTTCCTCCTCAGCCGGATGCGGGAGGCCCATGCGCACGGCGCGTCCCCCGGCGAGGCGATCGTCAACGGCTTCCGGCACAGTGGCCGGGTGGTGGCCGCGGCGGCGATCATCATGATCAGCGTGTTCGCCGGGTTCATCGGGATGAGCAGCCCGACCATCCAGACGATGGGCGTCGGCCTGGCCGCCGCCGTCCTCTTCGACGCCTTCGTGGTGCGGATGGCGATCGTGCCCGCCGTACTGGCGCTGCTCGGGGAACGGGCCTGGTGGCTGCCCCGTATCCTGAACCGTGTGCTGCCGAATGTGGATGTCGAGGGTGAGGCACTGAGCAGGCCCGCACCGGCCGCTGCGGGCGGGCCGGACGCGTCGGCGGGGCGGCGGCTTCCGGTCGGCCTGGGCTGAGCCGGCCATGACGGGCACGGGTGGCGCGGGTCCGCGACCGCGAAGCACGTGGTGGCGGGAGGGCGCGGTCACGGCGACGGCGTTCGTGCTCTGTCTGCTCGGTGGCGTGGCACGGGTCGACGACACCTTCTCGGCGCCGCCCGCCACCGCCTACGTCATCGCCGTGGTCTCCTGTGCCGCGCTGACAGCGCGTCACCGGGCGCCCCTGGCGGCGCTGGCGGCCACGACCGCGAGCGGCGTACTGGTCCCGCTCCTGGGACTCCTGCTGAGCCCGCCGATCGTGGCCCCCGCCGTGATCACCGCCTACTCCTACTCGCTCACCGCGCGCACCGAACGGCGCGCGGTGGGCGCGGTGGCACTCGCCTCACTGGTGCTGCTGGCCGCCTCCACCCCCTTGTCCGGGGGCCTCTCCTAGCAGGACGCGAGCAGGATGACGTCGGTGGCGGCGTTCGTCCTGGTGGCCGGCGTGCTCGGCAACTCGGTGCGGAACCGACGGGCCTATCTGGCGGCCGTGGAGGAGCGGGCTCTGCGGGCCGAGAAGAGCCGGGACAGCGAGGCGCGCCGCAGAGTGGCGGAGGAGCGGGTGCGCATCGCCCGTGAACTGCACGACCTCGTGGCCCACCAGATCACCCTGGCCAACGCGCAGGCCACGGTCGCCGCGCACCTCTTCGACACTTGCCCGGAACAGACCCGCAAGGGCCTGGGGCAACTCGTCGAGACCACCGGCCACGCGCTCGACGAGCTACGGGCCACCGTCGGTCTGCTGCGCCAGTCCGGGGACGCGACGGCGCCCGCGGAACCGGCGCCGGGGCTGTCCGGGCTGCCCACCCTCCTGGAGTCCTTCCGCCGCGCGGGCCTGGAGGTGTCGGTGCACCAGGAGGGCACGGCCAGGCCGCTGCCTCCCGGGGTGGACCTCACCGCCTTCCGCATCGTCCAGGAGGCCCTGACCAACGTGACCAAGCATGCCGGGACCGGCAGCGCCCGGGTCCGCCTCGACTGGAGCCGCGAACGTGTCACTCTCACCGTCACCGACGACGGAGGCGGTGCACGCGGCGCCTCGAACCCCACCGGCCCGGTGGATCCGCCGGGCCGTCCGCCGCCCGGCTACGGTCTGATCGGGATGCGCGAACGTGCCACGGCGGTCGGGGGACACCTCTCCGCGGGCAGCCGCCCCGAGGGCGGCTTCCTCGTCCGCGCCCAGCTCCCCGTCCCGCCCGCGAGGGACAGGACCCGGCCGGCCGACGGGGCGGCGGCCGGCGAACCGACGGACGACGGAAAGGCCGGGGACACGCCGTGACACTCAGAGTGCTGCTCGCCGACGATCAGGCCCTGCTGCGCGAAGCCTTCCGGCTGCTGCTCGACAGCGCCGACGACATCACCGTGTGCGGCGAGGCCGCCGACGGCAGGGAGGCGGTGGGACTCACCCGGGAGCTGCGCCCGGACGTGGTGGTCATGGACATCCGGATGCCCGGGATGGACGGCCTCACCGCCACTTCGGAGATCTGCGCGGACCCGGAGCTGCGTGCCAGCCGCATCCTGGTCCTCACCACGTACGAGACCGACGAGTACGTCGCTCAGGCGCTGCGCGCGCGGGCCGGCGGCTTCATCGGCAAGGGCATCGGGGCCGAGGACCTGCTGGACGCCGTGCGGACGATCGCCGCCGGCGACACGCTCCTGTCCCCCGCCGCGACCCGTTCCCTGGTCGCCCGGTTCCTGGCGACACCGGACGAACCCGAGCCCCGCCACCCTGAACAGCTCGCCCTGCTCACCCCGCGCGAACGCGAGATGGTGGCCCTGGTGGCGACCGGCCTGTCCAACCAGGAGATCGCGGACCGGATGTTCCTCAGCCCCTTCACCGTCCGCGCCCACGTGCAGCGCGCCATGACGAAGCTGGAGGCCCGCGACCGGGCTCAGCTCGTCGTCATCGCCTACCGGACGGGCCTGGCCCGCGCCGCTCCCGGCAGCGACCTCCCTTGACCGGTGCCGGGCAGCCGGGCCGGCTGAGTGCCCGTCAGCATAGGATGTCCGCCACGGACTGTTCGAACGGGTGAGGGGCGGGGACCGAAGTGTTCGGGGGCAGGAGGACGACAGAGGGCGGGCTGCCGAAGATCCCGCGGGGTGTGGATCCACGGCGAGCCCGTGCCCTGCCGGTTCCGGCCCAGGCGCAGGTGGACGCGCGCATGTTCATGCTGGGTGGCGACCGGATGCGGGCGCTCAGGGTGATCCTGGACGCGACGGGCTACGACCTGCGCCAGGCCCGGGACATCACGTACGCACTCGTCTACGACATCCAGGTGCCGACACCGGGCTGAGCGACGCCCGTACGGTCAGTCGGCGGCGGGCCGCTCCTGTGGAGTGAGGTGCCGCCACAGGAAGGTGTGCGTCAGGGCGCTGTTGTGGGCGGCCTGCTCGTTGTCGCCTGCGCCCGCGTGGCCACCGCCGGTGTTCTCGTGGAGCAGGACGCGGTGGCCGAGTTCCCGCAGCCGTGCCGCCGCCTTGCGGGCGTGGCCGGGGTGGACGCGGTCGTCGCGGGTCGAGGTCGTCAGGAGCACCGGCGGGTAGGCCGGGTCCGCGCTCAGCCGGTGGTACGGGGAGAGGGCGCGCAGGTGGGGGCGGTCGGCCTCGTCGTCCGGGTCGCCGTACTCGGCGACCCATGACGCGCCGGCGAGCAGTTCGTGGAAGCGGAGCATGTCCAGCAGCGGTACCTGGGCGACGATCGCGCCGAACAGCTGCGGGCTGCGGGTGAGCATCGCGCCCATGAGCAGTCCGCCGTTGCTGCCTCCCGCCGCGCCCAGCATGGCCGGGGTGGTGATGCCCCGCGCGACCAGGTCCGCGGCGACGGCCTCGAAGTCCTCGAAGGCCCGTGAACGGTTCGCGCCGAGTGCGGCCCGGTGCCAGTCGGGTCCGTACTCGCCGCCGCCCCGGATGTTCGCGATCGCGTAGGTGCCGCCCCGTTCCAGCCACGCACGGCCCGTCGACGCGCCGTAGAACGGGGTGAGGGAGACCTCGAAGCCTCCGTATCCGTAGAGCAGGGCGGGCCCCGGGGCGGCGCCGGGGGCCGAGCGGTCGGGGCCGATCACGAAGTACGGCACCCGCGTCCCGTCCTCGGAGACCGCGAAGTACTGCTCCGCCGCCAGCCCTGCCGTGCCGAAGCGGGCCGGGGCCTGCTTGAGGATCTCCGAACCGGCGCCGATCTCACCGTGGTACAGGATGGACGGCTGCAGGAAGCCCGACACGTCCAGGAAGTACTCGTCGGAGACGTCCGGGTCCGTGTCGACGACGCTGACGGCGGACAGCGGGGGAACGTCGGCGAGCGGGCTGCGGGACCAGCCGCCGGGTGCCGGGGTGAGCACCTCGATGCGGGTGCTGATGTCGCGCATCGTCTCCAGGATCAGGTGGTGCCTGGTCCAGGAGTGCCCGGCCAGGGCCGTCCGCTCGTCCGGGGTGAACAGCACTTCCGCGGTCCGGTCGCCCGCCAGGAACGCGTCGAAGCCGAACGCGAGCAGGGACCCCGCCGGGTGTCCGAGCCAGTCGGATTTGAGGCTCACGACCAGGTACTCGCGGTGGGCGTAGGCGTCGGCGTCGTCCGGCACCTCGATCTTGGTGAGTGAGCCGTCGGCGGTCAGGAGGTGCGTCTCGCTGTGGTAGAAGTCCAGCGACCGGAAGACGAAGTCCCGTTCGAAGCCGGGGGTGCTGTCGTGCCAGCCCCCGGCCGACACGTCCTGCGCCCGGCCCTCGAACACCGGGGTGGCGTCCTCGGCCGGTGTGCCGCGCCGCCATCTGCGTACCGTACGCGGATAGCCGGAGTCGGTCATGGAGCCCGGCCCGAAGTCGGTGCCGATGAAGACGGTGTCGGCGTCGATCCACCCGATCCGTGTCTTCGCCTCCGCCACCTGGAAGCCGTCCTCGACGAAGGTCCGGGTGGTGAGGTCGAACTCCCGGACCACGACGGCGTCACCGCCGTCGCGCGACAGGCAGACCAGGGCCCGGTCGTACTCGGGGTGCCGGACCCGCGCCCCGGCCCACATCCACTTCTCACCCTCCACGGCGGCGAGTGCGTCGACGTCGAGGACGGCCTCCCACTCGGGGGCGTCCTTGCGGTACTGCTCCAGCGTCGTACGCCGCCACAGGCCGCGCGGATGCGCGGCGTCCCGCCAGAAGTTGTAGAGGTACGCTCCGCGCCGGACGGTGTACGGGATGCGGTCCGAGGCGTCGAGCACCTCCCGCAGGCTCTCCTTGAGGGCGGCGAACCCCGCGTCGGTGGCCAGTGCGGCCGCCGTCTCGGCGTTCCGTTCGGCCACCCACGCGAGCGCGGCCTCGCTCTCGATGTCTTCCAGCCACAGGTACGGGTCTTTTTCGATCACACCCCGAATTGTGCAGGCCCGGGGCGCCCGGCGGGACCACATCCCCCCCAAGCCCCAGGGTTCACCAGTCGTGCACGGTCCCGTCGTGAAGGCGGTTGACCGGCAGATACGCCTGGGCGTACGGGTGGGCCGCCGCCAGCTCCTCGTCCAGCTCGACCCCGATGCCGGGGGTCTCGCCCGGCTGCAGATATCCGTCCGTGAAGGTGTAGGCGTGGCGGAACACCTCGTGGGTGAGAGGGGTGTGGCCGGAGTACTCCTGGATGCCGAAGTTGTGGACGGCCAGGTCGAGGTGGACGGCGGCGGCCATGCCGACCGGGGAGATGTCCTCCGGTCCGTGCACGGCGCTCTTGATCTGGTACTGGGCGGCGAAGTCGAGGAGCTTGCGCAGTGGTGTGACGCCGCCGAAGTGGGTGACCGCGGACCGCACGTAGTCGATCAGCTGCTCGGTGATCAGTGCCTGGTAGTCGTGCACCGTGTTGAAGACCTCCCCGATGGCCAGGGGCGTGGTGGTGTTGCGGCGCACCAGGCGCAGCGCCTCCTGGTTCTCCGCGGGCGTGCAGTCCTCCAGCCAGAACGGCCGGTAGGGCTCCAGGTCCTTGCCGAGCCGGGCGGCCTGGACCGGGGTGAGGCGGTGGTGGGCGTCGTGCAGGAGCGGCAGTGCGGGGCCGAACTCGGCGCGTACCGCCTCGAAGACCGCGGGCATGTGGCGCAGGTACGCCTCGGTGTCCCAGTCCTCCACCAGGGGGCGAGCCTGCTGGTGGAGGACCCGCGCGCCCTTCTCGTCGGTGTCGGAGACTCCGTAGACGGCCTTGAGGCCTGGGATGCCGGACTGGATACGGATGGCGGGGTAGCCCTCGGCGAGCCTGGCCCGTACGGAGTCGAGCAGTTCGGGGATGTCGCGGCCGTTGGCGTGGCCGTAGGTGCGCACGCGTTCGCGGCTCGCCCCGCCCAGCAGCTGGTAGAGCGGGAGTCCCGCGGCCTTGGCCTTGATGTCCCACAGCGCCACGTCGACGGCGGCGATGGCGGCCATCGTCACCGGTCCCCGGCGCCAGTAGGCGCCCCGGTACAGCGACTGCCAGGTGTCCTCGATCCGGTGCGGGTCGAGGCCGATGAGCAGCGGCGCGATGTGGTCGGTGAGGTAGCTGACGACGGCGAGTTCCCTGCCGTTCAAGGTGGCGTCCCCGAGGCCGGTGAGTCCTTCGTCGGTCGTCAGCTTCAGGGTGACGAAGTTGCGGCCGGGGCTGGTGACGACCACCTTGGCGTCGACGATCTTCATGCGTGTGTTCCCTTTCCGGATGCCGGGTCCACCGCCTCGGAGCTGGTGGTCCAACTGGTAGGACCAGTTGGTTCAGACGGGACCGTAACAGCGGGAAGGGCGTATCGGCCAGCCCCTGACGGGAAAGCCGCGAGGAGGCTATGTGCCGGTTCTGTTGCCGTCGCGGCGGCCCTCGGCCTGCCCCAGCAGCGTCTCGATGTGGTTGCGTGCCATGGTGTCGACCCGCAGGTCGAGGTCCGCCCCGTAGGTACGCAGCCCGAGCAGCAGGTGCTCCCGCATCCGCGCGCAGGCTGCGTCCACGTCCCGCGCCTCGACCGCTTCGAGGATCTCCGGGTGGTGCGGCACCCCGGGTTCACCGATCGACGGGTCGGAGTTCGAACGGAGCATCATCTCGAACATCATCCCGCTGATTGAGGCCAGCATGATCCGCAGGACCGGGTTCTTGCTCGCCACCGCGATGGCGTCGTGGAAGTCCATGTCGGCCTGGGCCTTGACGACGACGTCGGCCGCCGCCTCCAGGGCGTCCCGCGCGGACCGCATGGCCGCGAGGTCCTCCTCCGTCGCGCGGCGGGCCGCCAGCCGGACCATCTCCACCTCCAGCGGGATCCGCGCCTCGATGAGCTGCCGGACGGTGGGGCGGCCCGCCCGGTACAGCGCGTCGTACCCCCTGGCCTGCCCGGAGGACTGCTCCCGGACGAAGGATCCCCGCCCCGGGGCCACTTCGATGAGGTGCTGGGCCTCCAGCCGCCGCAGCACCTCGCGCACGACGTTCCTGCTGGAGCCGAACTGGGCGGCGAGCTCGCGCTCCGAGGGGAGTTTCGTCCCGACGGCGATCTCGCCGGACCTGATGTCGTGTTCCAGCTGACGGGCGATGCGCTCCGTCAGGAGTCCGCGCCGGGCGGGGTCCGAGGCGGGGCCGGGCCGCTCGGAACCGGACGGGGAGGAGGGGGCGGGCGGCTGCATGTCGGCAGCGTACAGGCCGGTCGCGGCCCGGCCCCGATCCTCAGAAGCCGCCCGCCGCGGTCCGCTCGGCCAGTTTCTGGAACTCGCCCAGGTCGTAGTTGGCCAGGACCGAGTCGAGGTTGGTGAACGCTCCCAGGTGCTCCACGAAGCCCTGGGGATCGTATTCGATCTGCAGAGCCACCCGGCTCGACGTGTCGTCCAGCCGGTGGAAGGTGACGACGCCGGCGTGGTGGACGCCCTCCGTCGTCTTCCAGGCGATCCGCTCCTCGGGGACGACTTCGGTGAGTTCGGCGACGAAGACCTTGTCGGCCCCGGGCAGCGCCAGCTGCCAGGCGAAGCGGCGCTCGTCCAGCGGGTCGACGCGCTGGACATGGCTCAGGAACCTGGGCCACCGCTCCACATCGCGCCACAGGGCCCAGCTGATGGCCACCGAGGCCTTGATGTCGACGGTCTCGACGATCGAGGAGGACATGAGGTCTCCTTAACAATTCGGCAGGTAGCCGGATCCGTACGTGTCCGGACGTCGTCCCGGGTACCCGCGTCCTGCCCCGGCACACCCCGGACCGCGCCGGGCCCGCCGGGAATCAGGCGCCTTCCCGCCGTGTTCGACCAACAGTCCAGCGGTCCAACAGCCGCTCGTACGGGCCTTCTTCGTCCGGGAGACCTCACCTCATGTCAGAGCCAGAGATCGACGCCATCGTCTTCGACGTGCTCGGCACGCTCGTCGACGAACCTGCCGGGATCCGCGCGGGCATACGCCGGCTCGACCCGTCGCTGGACGATGCCGGGATCGAGCGCCTGCTGTCGCTCTGGCAGCGGCACATCGACCGCGAGCAGCGCCGCGTCCTCGACGGCGGCCGGCCCTATCTGCCCAGTGACGCCCTGGACCGGGAGGCCGCCCGGCTCGTCGCCGGCGCGGCCGGTTTCGACGATCCGGCCGCTGTGGAGGCGCTGGCGCTGTCGGCCACCAGTCTGTCGCCCTGGCCCGATTCCCTGTCGGCCCTTGCCCGGCTCGCTCGGCGGTTCCCGCTGATCGGGCTCTCCAACGCGAGCCGGACGGCCCTGCTCGGGCTCAACGTCCACGCGGGGCTGCGCTGGCACCAGGCCCTGTCCGCGGAGGAGGCCCGTACCTACAAGCCGGACCCCGAGGTCTACCGGCTGGCCGTCACCGTCTCCGGCCGGGCGCCGGAGCGGCTACTGATGGTCGCCGCCCATGCGTGGGACCTGCGCGGTGCGCAGGCGCTGGGCCTGCGCACCGCCTATGTCGCCCGTCCCGTCGGTGATCCGCCCGCCGTCTCCGACCGGTTCGATCTGTACGCCGAGGGCCTGACCGATCTGGCGGAACAACTCGGCGCGGGCTGAACGGGCGCCGATGCCCCGGTGCCGGTCCGTACGGGGCGGAGCTGAACCGGCGCCGGTTCAGCTCCGCTGGAAGAACTCCACCTCCGCCAGGGCCAGGTGACGGCCCTTGGTCAGGCCGGCCGGCGAGCTCAGGACCAGGCGCACCGTCTTCACGTCACTGATCCCGGTGGACACCGTCTGCGAGCCCGGCTTGTCGCTGAGGGTGACCTGCTTCGTGTGCTTGTCGCCGTCCTGCGTCGTCACCTCCAGGTCCACCCGGAGTGCGCGCCCCTGCCGGGCGTACTCCTCCGGCGACTTGGACGCCCCGTTGGTGATGAGCAGGTCGACCAGCCGGAACGGCTTGCCGAAGGTGTACGTGACCGAGGCCTTCGGCCCGGGTGCGCCCCAGTAGCGGTTGTTCAGCCCGTCCGTGGTGTTCTTCGCCGGGTGCCGGGGAATCTCCGCGCTGGCGGCGATGGCGACCGGGGTCACCGCCTTGGGCTTGCCCATCTTGTCCTTGGTGTCCTCGATCAGGGCGCGGCCGGCCGGGAGCAGCAGGAAGCCGCCGGCGCACAGGGCCACCAGCACGGCCAGGATGACCAGTCCCCGTACCACCCGGCCCGAACTCGCCCGTGCCCGGCGGCGGAACGGCCACACGGTCCGCCACCACGGCAGCGGGGCGGGTTTCGCCTCTGGGTGCAGCGGAGCGGCGCAGCGCCGGCAGAACCGGCGGCCCGGCAGGTTGGGCGTTCCGCAGGCCGGGCAGGGCACCCCCGCCGCCTCTTCCGGCGCCGCCACGGGCCGTACGACGGGGCGTGGGGCCACCGGTTTGGCGGGGAGTACGGGCAGCACGGGGTCCTGCGCCAACGCCTCGGGGGCGGGTGAGGCCGGGGCGGGGCTCACCACGGGCGGCGCGGGTGCGGCGGGAGTGGCGGGGGGTGGCGGGGTGGTGCTCGGTGCGGGTTGGCGGGGAGTGGTGCTCGGTGCGGCGGTGGTCTGCGCCGGGGTGGGTTCCGCAGGAGCCGGGACGGTCGGCGGCTCCTGCGGCGCCGGGGTGTTCGCGGGCGGCGTGCCCGGGGCCGGTTCGGTTTCCGACCAGCCCAGATACGCGCCGCAGTTGCCGCAGAAGTCGTCCGCTGAACCGTTGGACGCCCCGCAGGTGGGACACGCGCGCATGGCGTCACCTCCCTTCATCGGCGGGCGGGCCGGGCAGGACCTCCACCCGGCATACGGTGTGCACCGGGCACATGGCCCGGATGATCTCGTTGACCCGGTCCACGTCCACCACCGGCTCGCGGCCCGGCCACACCCGGACCAGGATCTCGGCGGAAGGCTCCGGCGGCAGTTCGGCACCGGCGGTGCGTGACCACGCCGCACCGCCGTCCCCGCTGATCGCCGCGTGCACACCGAGCCCGAGCCGCAGCCCCTCCACCAGGCCGCGCCGGGTGCCGCGCCAGCGGTGCAGCTCCACCGCCTGGACCACCGCCTCACGGCGCAGCTCCACGGGCCAGCGCGGATCGTCGACCGCCCCCACCCACGACGCCAGCCAGGCCAGGAAATCGGCCGGGGCCACCCGGGGGTCGAAGTAGGAGGGCAGGTTGTCGAGGGTCGCGAACACCGGGGCGAGCACGGTGTCGAGCCCCTCGGTGAAGCGCTGCGCGAAGTCGTCGTCGGCGTACAGGGCGGGGAGTTGTCCGCCGATCGGGTGCCTGCTGGGCAGACCGGGTACGGCCGCGCGGCTCATCCCCGTACCTCCGGTTCGATGGCGGTGACGACCACCTGGTGCTGGTACGAGAAGACCAGCGCGCCGGCCGCCACGTCGATGCGGTCTGCGGGCGCGCCCCGGCGCCCTGTCGTCGGGTCTGCGGCGAACAGCCGGATCTCCTCCACCAGCGCGTTGCCGGTGGCGCGTTGCAGCACGCCGAACACCTCGCCGTACTGCACCGGACGCCCGAACGGCCACCCCGTGCCGTCCGGGCCGCCGTGCAGCGGGTTGAGGAGCCGGAACAGCGCGTCGAGTGCCGCTTCGCGCACCCGGTCGGTGTCGCCCGGCGCCGCCGCGAGCCTGGCCACGACGGTGACGCCCTGGTAGACCGGCGGCTCCACCACCAGGCGGGTGCCGATCAGCCGTCGCTCGTCGAGACTCGCGGTGATCGCCCGGAGCACCTGGTCCGAGGGGATCAGCTGCTCGAACCGGAGCCGGTCGCCCTCGTCGGCCACCGCGTCCGGTACGACCAGGACCTTGACCGTGCCCGCACCGTCCCCGGTGGGCATGCAGCGGACCCGGCGCACCGAGGGCGCCGCCCGGCGGCTGATGATCTCGTAGTCCTCCGCGGTCACCGCGCGTTCCTGCATCCGCAGCACGTCCGGTGCCCGGAGCTTCGCGTTGGCGACGGTCTCACCGGCGACCCCGCCACGCGCCGCCTCCCGGTTCGTGACCCGTGCCACGTAAGGCACGGAACTGCGCAGTACGGAGATCACACCGCGTGCGACGTTGCCCGCCGGGCCGCCTCCGGTGCGGTAGCGGGCCACCCGCAGCTGGGCGCCCTTGGGCGGTACGGCGCCGCACTGGCGCAGCGTGCCGTCCGGTTCGCGCAGCACCGGGGGGAAGGTGAACTCGCCGGTGGTGGCGTCCACACGGACGTGCTGGTCGGCGGGGCCGGAGCGGCCGAAGTGCTCGACCACCTCCCAGCGGCGCCACCCCTCTGCGGAGGACACCTCCACCACCGGGGGTTCGCCGTCGAGGAGGACCGGCGGTCGGCCGAGCCGGAACGTCTGCCCCGCCACCCCCTCCGAGGTGCCGAGCAGTACGTCGGTCACCGTCTCCGCGTGCTCGGCGTACATGGTGCCGCCCACGGTGAACACCGCCGCCTCGCGCACGGTCGGTGACTCCGAGTAGAACGGCTGGCCCGGTTCGGGCTCTGTGACGCGGCAGCGCAGCCAGCCGGCCCTGGTCCCGCCGATCACCGACGCGGTGTGCCCGGCCGGTACGTGGAGGATGACCTCGCCGGGACGGTTCAGTCCGCCGGTGGTGTCCGTGCCGGTCTCGCACACGCGCCAGCCGCCGCCGTCCCACGCCTCCCACACCAGCGGCGGCTGGCGCGGGTCCACGCCGATGCCCTCCACCCGGCTGTCCACGCGGACCGCGACCACACAGCGCGGCACCGGCGTCGGCAGGCCGAACAGCAGCGCGTCGCCCGGCTCCGGGGTCGCCTGGAAGCAGGGCACGTCGAGCCCTTCGGCGAGCGTCCTGGTCCGGTCGCTCTGCTCACCGGTCCGGGGCGAGGTGACGAGCTTCACCAACTCGCTGGGCGCGATGTGGAGTTCGTCCGTGGTGGTGAACACCACGGCCTCCTCGGTCTCGCCGCGCACAGTGGTCACCTCGGTGCCGGCGGGCAGCGTCACCGTCTCCGGCTGCGGGGCCGAGAGCCAGAAGTCGACGTCGGCCCCGGCGGCGGCCGGCGGGAACAGGCAGATGCCCAACAGGTCCAGGAAAGCTGTGTAGTTCTTGTCCGGGACACGGTTCAGCCGGTACAGCAGCTGGTCGACGAGATAGGCGAACGTCTCGATCAGGGTGACGCCCGGGTCGGAGACGTTGTGGTCGGTCCACTCCGGGGCGCGCTGCTGCACGTACCGCTTCGCCTCGTCGACGAGTTGCTGGAACCGCCGGTCGTCCAGGTTGGGGAAGTCCAGAGCCATCAGTCCGCGACCGAATCCTCGGTCTCCTCCTCGGAGGGGATCGTGTAGAAGGGAAAGACCAGGTTGCGCCGGTCGTTGGTGGAACGCACGGTGTAGCGCACGTCGATGTAGAGGGTGCCGTCCTCGACGGCGTCGAAGGCGACCACCACGTCGTCCACCGCGATGCGCGGCTCCCATCGTTCGAGGGCCTCGCGGGTCTGCTGCGCGATGCGGCCGGCGGTGGCGCCGTTGCCCGGGGCGAAGACGTAGTCGTGGATGCCGCAGCCGAATTCGGGACGCATGGGGCGCTCGCCGGGCGCGGTCCCGAGCACCAGCCGGATCGCCTCCTCGATCTCCCGGTCGCGTTCGACCATGGCGATCCCGCCGGTCGGCCCGACGCGCAGCGGGAACGCCCAGCCGCGCCCGATGAACCGCTCGCTCATCACATGCCCCCGATGCGGACGTTCTGGGCACCGGTCAGGATGTTCCCGGAACACGCCGTGCGGTCGCCCGCCCGCGCGGCCGGCAGCCCGCCGATCAGTACCGTGCCCGTGGCGAGCGCGGCCGGGTCGGGCAGGATCACGTTGGCCGGTCCCAGCAGTGCGTGCGGGGGGATCGGGCAGGTGTGGAGGCTGCCGACGACGGCGGCGGGACGGCCACCGATCAGCACCCGCATCACCGCGGCGGCGGCGCCGGGCGGCGGAGTGGCGATCACACCACCGTGGCTGGTGGGGTCGCCGGTACGGGCTGCGGCTGGCATGCGGCACTCCTTGCGGAAGGTCCTGGGCCCGGAGGCCGGTCGCGGATTCGGTCGGGTGGGGCCGGTGGGGTCGGGTGGTGCGGGCCCCGCGTCGGGGCGGCACCTGCGGCGCTCTCAGTTGATCCGGATGAGCCGGGCCTTGAGGACGCCCAGCAGGCCGCCGTCGACGGTGACATCGGTCGTGCCGTTGACCTGTACGGAGCGGCCCCCGATCCGCACTCCGTCGGTGCCGTCGATGTCCACCTGTCTGCCTCGCACGTTCACCTTGCCCAGTTTCGCGTCCAGGGTGATGCCGTCCTTGTCGAGCACCACGGAGGTGAGGGGGCGGCCGCGCCCCGCGTACACGGTCAGCTCGATCCGGTCCCGGCGGTCGTCGAGGCGTACTTCGAGGCGCTCGTCGGCGGTCATCAGCCGCAGTCCGGACGGGCCCGGTGCCCGCGCGTCCAGCAGCTCCACCCGGTGTCCCGAACGGGACACCACCGAGCGGCGGTTGACCTTTCCACTGGTCCGGTCGATCAGCGGGACGTCATGCGGTGACGGCTGGTCCACGCCGTTGTACAGCCCTCCGATGACGTACGGGCTGTCCAGCAGGCCCTGTTCGAACCCGACCAGAACCTCGTCGTTGACCTCCGCGCTCACCACCCCTCCCCCGCCGACGCCGCCCCACTGCACGGTGCGCACCCAGTCGGTGACGTAACTCTCGTCCAGCCAGGGAAACTTCAGCCGGACCGCACCACGCTCCGCGCCGTCCGGCTCCCGTACGTCCGTCACCACACCGATCGCCAGCCCCGGCATCCGGGCGCCGCGGTCCGGCCCACCGGTCACCAGGCCCGTCAGGGAACGGTCCGGGCCCGCGCCGACCCACACGGTGGTGCGGTAGCCCTCATGCGGTTCCAGGACGTGCTGTACGGCCGTCGCCGTGTACCGGCCGGAGAACGCCTGCCCCACGTTGCCGAGGGCCACCGGCTTTCCGGCCCGCAGCCGGGGGTTGCCCTCGGCCACCGCCTCCAGCTCCCCGAATCCCGCGCTGACCTGGGCGGCCGTCGCGTCCGCGACCGCCGTCGTCTCGGCCTGGGTGCGGTACGGGGTGTCCGTGACAGCCAGTTTCGCCTTGCCGAACCTGGCGCTCGCCGACGGACTCAGGCCCGGCACCGCCGTGTCACTGATCACCGACGGGTTCCGCGCCACCAGCGGCCGCTTCGTCCTGACGTCCCAGCCGCGCACCTCGACGGAGGCCGCGCTGTCCGCCGCCGACAGCGAGGCCCGCAGCGCGAGGAGGTTGCGGCCGTACTCCAGCACCATCGGGTTCTTGGTGGCCGAGGTCGACGGCGCGGGCGCGCCGGACGCCTTCTGCGGGCGGGTGAACTGGAGCAGGCCCTTGTCGTCGACGCGCACCTGCGCCCCGCTCTCACCCGCCAGGTACTGCAGGAAGTCCCAGTCGGACACGTTCGCCTGCGAGAGCTGCTGGTAGGTGACGGGTGCGGCCTGCACGGTTCCGCAGGCCAGCCCGGCCCCGGCGGCCACCTTGCGGACGATCGCGGCCGCCGTCATGTTCCGGTACGCCACCACCTTGCGGCCCCGCTGCAGCCGGTGCGCCTTGGAGTACCCGCGCACCACCGTGAACGAGCCCGTACGGTCCCCGTCCAGCTCCAGGGCCGTCACCTCGCCGTCGAACAGCCGCTCCCGCGCCTGCCCGGAGGCGGTGACCACCGAGACCCGCAGGGGGGTGCCGATGGTAATGCCGGTCGCCTGGAGGAACTCGTGATCGGGGTCCCGGAAGGTGAGCACCGCCGCGTCGGGCAGGCCCACGCTCTCGTCCACCACACAGCTCACCAGCTGGGCGGCCCAGACCTTGGGGAGCTCGGCGGGCGTCTCCACGACGGGGTCCGCCGCGAACGACCGGCTGCCCTGTGCCTCGGTTGTGCTCACCGTTCCTCCTCACTGTCCGAGTCCCGCAGCGCCGGAACCACCAGTTCGGTGCCGGGCGCGAGCGCCATGGGGTCGTCGATTCCGTTCGCTTCCGCGATGACCCGCCAGGCCGTCGGGTCGCCGTACTCCCGCCAGGCCAGCATGGCGAGGCTGTCCCCCGCCACGACCGTGTGCGTACTGCGGGCGGTGCGCGCGCCGGACGTCGGGTTCTGGCCCGCCGTGTCGACGCTCGCCTCCTCGATGGACAGCGCGCAGGTGGCCCGCAGCGGCTTGCCGTCCACATCGAACAGGGTGTAGCTCACCGACAGGCTGGACAGCACCCCGTCGAAGGAGGTCGTCCGAGAGGTGCCCCATTCGAACCGGACCCACGGGCTGGCCGGTTTCTTACGGCCTAGGCTGGCCGGTGTCGGCACGCACGCCTTCATCAGCTTCTCGACCGCCTGCTCCACGGAGTTGTCGTGGGTGGCGGTGGCGTCCAGGAACACTTCGAGGCTCAGCGTGCGCGGTCCGCTCCCGACGAATTCGGGCAGCGCCGACTGCCCGGCCATCCGGGACGGGGAGCGCCGCCACTCGGTGGTCTTGCGCAGCTCCAGGGTGGAGGGGTTGAACTGGAGGTCGAGCCGCGCGACCGTCCCACCGGGTTTCGCGCCGACCGAGGCCGGGGGCTCCTTGAGGGTCAGCTGGGCTCTGGCCCGGCTGGAGCGCACCGCTGGCGACATGCCTGGAGTTCCTTTCCGGTGCGGATACGGGGGCGGGGGTCGGGACTTGAGGTCGTAGGCGGGCCGCGGGTCAGGAAGGGCGCAGCCCCTGGTGGGCGATCTCCAGGGTCTCCACCGCTGCCTCCGACCGTGCGGGGTCGAAGGACGGCCCCTGCCAGCGGACCGGGACGATCCCGAAGACCTGCCAGCTGATGATCCTGGTCAGGTCCGGTTTCAGCGCCACGATCTCGCCGTCCTTGGGCTCCACCCGCCGCAGCGTCTCGTCGAGCCAGCGGCCGATCTTCGCCGTATCGGTGGTGACGGGTCTGGTGAGCGTGATGTTCGACCAGCTCACGCGTCCGGGCAGTTGCCAGGTGAAGCCGTTGTTGCCGCCTTCGGCATAGGTCTCCATCTCCACCTCCGCGCCCATGCCTGAGCAGGTGTGGAAGGCCCCGAGGTCGTTCCCGGCGATCGCGAGCCGGAAGAACACGCTGGTCGCGAAGATACTGTCTGTCATTGCTCCGTCATCCGTTCCGTGCTCTCAGCGGCGTCCGTCGTAGGGACGGCCCGTGCGGTCCCGGCCACGCCGCAGTTCGGTGCGCAGCAGCCGGGCCACTGGATCGAGCAGGCGGCGCGCCAGCTCGTCCAGCTCGGCCCCGGACCCTTGCGGCAGGCCGCCCGGCCGGGCCGCGCCGCTGCCGGTGGCGGATGGTGTCGTCCCCGACCGCTGTGAATCCGGTTTGGCCGGAGCGGCGTTGGGTGCGGGGCCGTTGGACGCGGAGCCGCTCGACCCTGAGCTCTCGGGGGCGGAGCCTTTGGGTACGGAGCCGTTGAATACGGAGCCGTCACTCGCACCGGTCACGTCGCGCTGGATCGGGGGCACCGGGCCCGTCGGCGGGGTGGACCTCGGCCGGACCACGGGGACGGTGCCTGCCGGCGCCCGTGCCGGTGCCGGTGTTCCCGGGGGGCGGCCCGCGAGCGCCTGCGCCTGCGGGGCGGTCACCGGCAGGGGCCGTGCGGGTACGGGCCGCCCTGCCGGTGCGGCGCCTGCCGGTGTAGCGCCTGCCTGAACCGGGCCTGCCGATCCGCGTTCGCCGGCCGTTCCCCGGCCGAGTGGCGCGGGCCGGACAACCGGGACGCGCTGGACGGGCTCCGAAGTGCCGTCGCTCCGTACGCCGCGCCCCGCCGACCCTGTCCGTGCTCCGGAGCTTCCGGTGGCGGCGCGCTGGATCTGCGGCGTGGCCGGGGCTGTCGCGGGCGGGCCCTGCGACGGCTGCGTGGAGCCGCTGCGATGCGGGGCCGGTGCGCCGGGCCGGCGCGCCGCCACCACGGGGCGGCCGGCGGGGCGGGAGGCCACGGCGGCTGCCACGCCGTCCGGGGCCCGGGTGTTCAGGCTGAGCGGGCGCGCGGCGAGCAGTGAGAGGGTGCGGGGCGGCGTGGGGGCGGCGTGTGCTCCGGCGCGGGCCACGGTGAAGGGGTGCGCGCCGACGGTGCTCATGGGCGGGGCGCCGGTGGTGTCTGCAGTACGTGCTGTGCCTGCGGTGCCTGCGGTGATTGCGGTGCCTGCGGCATGTGCGGTGCTCGCGTTACCTGGTGCGGGGGTGCGGGCGACGACGACCGGGGCGGGAGCGGCGGGGCCACTGTCCCCGGGCCGCTGCTTGCCGGAGCCCAGGCCGTCGGAACCCGAACTGCCGGGCCCGGAACCACCCGAAGGCGTATCGGCGCCTCGCGTGTTCTCTGCGGAGGCGCCCAGCAACGGCGCGTCCTTTGCCTCTGCCCGGTTCCCGTCCACCGTGGGCAGCGCCGGGGCCGCGCCGGACGCACTGGCCTGGCGGGCTGGAGCACGCTGGATATCGGGGCCGGGAGCTGTACGGGGAGGCCGGGCAGCGGACCCGATCGCGCCCGGCAGTCCTGCGGTGGGCGGCAGCTCGGACAACGGCGCGCCCAGGCCGCCGCGCGCACGGGCCCCGGTGCGACGGTCCGAAGCCGTCCGGCCCGAAGCCCTCCGGCCCGAAGTCGTACGATCCGGAGTCGTCCGGCCCGAAGTCGTACGGTCCGGAGTCTCCGCTCTCTTCGCGGGGGCGCTCGGAGTGCCGGGGGCCGAGGGGCCGGCCGTGGTCTCCGAGCGCTGCTGGACCACGGGCAGCGCCGGACCGGGCGCGGACGCGGTACGTGCGGTCGGCGGAACAACCTTTTCATCGACCACCAACGGCTGTGCCGTGGAGGGCAGTCCGCTCATCGGTGCGCCGAGCGGCGCTCGGCCGGCGGCTCGCTGTAGGGGCGCCGCCGAGCGCGTCCCCGATCCTGCCCACACGGGTGCGGTGGAGTCGGGGCCGGGTGCGTCCGGGGTGGCCCGGTCATCGGTTGCCGGGGCGCTGGCGGGGCGCAGGGCCGGAAGCCGGCGCACCGGTCCGGCCGGACGCCGGGCGACGGTCGGCAACGGCCCGACGGGGCGGGCGCGTACGGCCTCGCGGGGCGCGCCCCCCGCCCTCTCGACCCCAGGGGCGCGGGATGCCGCCGGCTGCCCGCCTCCCCGCTCGGCCTGTGCCCCCGGCGTCCCGGTCGTGGAGCGCTGGACGGCCGGGCCGGATGACGTACGGCTGCCGGAGCCGGCGGTCGGCCGGGATGCGCGCGCCTGGTGCGGCTCGGACGCACCGACCGGTGGCCGCGAGGCGCGTCCACCGGTCGCGGGCAGGGCGGGGGCGGCGGCTGTGCCCGGGACCACGGACACGCGGCGTACCAGCGGGATGTGCGGAGCGGACGCCACCCGGCCGGTGCCGGTGTCCGTGGGGGTCACGACGGGGCCGGTCGCCGGGTCCACCGCACGCTGGACAGGCGAGCGCGACGGACGGAGCGTGGCGGGGGAATCCGCGGACGTGATGCCCCGGCCGGTGCGGGGCAGCATCACGCCCGAACGGCTGTCACCCGCCGGGCTGTCGCCGCCCGAACGACGTCCACTCGTCGGGCTGTCGCCGCCCGAACTGCGTCCGCTTGCCAGGCTGTCGCCGCCCGCACGGGCCGCAGCGGGTGCCGGACCGGGGCCCGTACCCACCGTTCCGGTTCCGGTGCTCGATGCCGCCCCCGGACGCGTCCGGCGCGAAATCTGCGGCGTCCGGGCGGTCGGCGTCCGCGTACCGCCGTCCGCGCCCCCCGTGTCGGGTGCGGCGGCTTGGGGTGTGACGCTGTCCGGGCCGTTCGGCTCCTCCGTGCGCAGGGCGCGGAGCAGCAGTGGGCCACGGCCGGTGCGGGTGGGCTGTGGGGCGGCGGGTGGCGTGACGCCGCGCACCAGCCCGGTCGGGGCGGTGGGCAGCAGGGCGTGACCGAGACCGGCGTCGAACGACGGGTTCTGCCAGGCCGCCAGGCCGTCGCGGAAGGCGAGGCCGTCGCTGACGCCGAGCGGGGCGCGGGCCACGGTCAGCTGCGGCGGCGGGGTGCGGCGCCAACCGCCGTCCCAGTCGCCGGGCACGGAAGAAGCCGGACCGGCGGAGGGAACCGGACCGTTGGAAGGGGCCGGACCGGCGGACGCGCCCCGGTCCCGGCCGTCGCCGGACGGGCCGGTGCGCTCCGTAGCCCGGGAACGGTCCGCGGTGTCGGGTCCGGCAGTCCGGCGGCGCAGCCTGTCCCGCCATGCCATGCGCTCAACCGCCTTCGTTCACACGGGTGTTGATACGGGCTATCTCGGATACCCACTCCTGGCGCTCGCCGTGCGTCAGGTCGAGGATCTCCTCGCGTTGCCAGTGGAAGTGGTAGGCGATGTACGCGATCTCCTCCCGGAGCCGGGGAAGGGCGTACGTCACGATTCCCCCAGGCGCCCACCCGAGAGGTCGACCTCGAAGCCGCCCTCGCAGTGCGGGCAGGTCACCGCCGCCCGCGTGTGGCCCTCGCTGTTGACGCGGCGGTAGAAGTCCTGGAGGAACGCCACGTCGGTGGCGTACATCCGCTCCACCACCCCGGCGTGCACATCGGTGATCGCGCCGAGCCGGGTGATCACCTGGCTGAGCAGCACCACGCTCAGGTACGCCGGGTTCTCCTTGACCCGCAGGTCGATCTGGGGACGCAGCTCGTCACGGGCGGTCGCCAGGCGCATCGAGCCGTGCCGGTGCACCGTGCCCGCCTCGTCCACGTATCCGCGCGGGAGCTCGAACTCGAACTCGGTGCGCAGTCTGTGGTCCTCCCGGGGCGCCGGAGCGGGGGCGGGGGCGGCCGCCGCCTGCTCCGGTACCGGGGCGGGCTCCGTCACCTGGAGGATCTCCTCCAGGTTGCCCGCGGACACCGTACGACGCCTCATTCGACGACGATCTCCTCGAAGACGATCGTGACGGACTCGGTGGCCGCGGCGGACTCGCCCGCCTTGAGCGACGGGCCCTCCCACTTCGAGGCCCAGCCCTGCATCAGCTGGATGCGCCGGACCGTGCTGCCCTCGGAGTCCTTGATCTCGATGGTGAGGTTCTGCCTCGCGGCGTCCACGGCCCCCTTGTTGAGGGTCTCCTTGATCCACGAGGTGAACTCACTGCTCTGGTCGAGTCCACGGGTGATCGTGACCTCGCCGGCCTGCCGGGCGCCGGGCTGCTTGCGGATGATCTGCTTGCCCTCCGCGCTGACCTGACGGACCTCGACGACCTCCTCCTCGACGGTCAGCCCGCTGATCTCCTGAATCGACTCGACCAGATAGCCGCCGAGCTGCACGCCGAAGACGTGGGTGGAAAGAGCATCGCCCTCTGCCATGACTGTGTGTCACCTTTCTTTGCTGACCCGCGGGTCACTCGTCGATGAGGCTGGTGGTGTCGGAGAACTGGGCCAGCCGGAACACCACGAACTCCGCGGGCTTGACCGGTGAGACGCCGATCTCACAGATGACCCGGCCCTGGTCGATGGACTCCTGCGGGTTGTTGTCGCGGTCGCACCGTACGTAGAACGCCTCTTCTGCGGTGCGGCCGAACAGTGCGCCCCTGCGCCATTCCTCGGTGAGGAACGCGGTGACGTTGCGCCGGATGCTCGACCACAGCCGGTCGTCGTTCGGTTCGAAGACCACCCACTGGGTGCCCAGGAGGATTGATTCCTCCAGGTAGTTGAAGAGCCGGCGCACGTTCAGGTAGCGCCATGCCGGGTCGGAGGAGAGGGTGCGGGCGCCCCACACCCGGACGCCCCGGCCGGAGAAGGCGCGCACACAGTTCACGCCGATCGGGTTCAGCAGGTCCTGCTCGCCCTTGCTGAGCCGGAGCTCCAGATCCACGGCGCCGCGGATCACCTCGTTGGCGGGCGCCTTGTGCACGCCGCGCTCGGCGTCGCTGCGCGCCCACACCCCGGCGATGTGACCGCTGGGCGGGACGGTGGTGTTGCGGCCCGCGGCCGGGTCGAAGACCCGCACCCACGGGTAGTAGAGGGTGGCGTAGCGGGAGTCGTAGCCCGCCTCGTCGTTGCGCCAGGTGCGCACCTGCTGGGCGGAGAGTCCGGGCGGGGTGTCCAGGATGGCGACCCGGTCGCCCATCTGCTCACAGTGCGCGATCACGGCGAGCTGCACCGTCCGGACGCCCTCCGCGTCGATGTCGCCGCGCTGGTGGGCGCTCATCAGGTCGGGCACCGAGACCATGGTGATCTCGTCGATGGCCTCCAGGCCGCCGAAGCCGGTACGGGCGGCGGCGTCACCGACGTACTCGGACGCGTCGAGGCGCGCCACCTCGCCGGAGCCGGACGCGGCGGGCGAGGCCGGGGCGTCGGGCACGGCCAGGGTCTGGGCGGCGGGCCTGCTCTGGGAGGCGTTGCGCTGCTCGGTGACCGCGATCAGGGTGGAGGAACGCGTCTGGGTGACGAGGTACCCCTTGACGTTCTTGCGGGTCGAGGCCTCGTACGTCTCCACGACCTTGTCGCCCTGGCGCACCAGGACCTTGAAGCGGTCCTCCGGCGGGTTCTCGCCGTCCGCGTCGGCGATCTCCACCGACACCCCGGAGACGCCCGGCCTGGCCGCGAAGAGGAAGCCGCCGAGCTCGACCGGCTCGGCCGCCCGGGGCTGTGAACCCCGGTCGCCGTCGGCCGGGGAGGCGCCCTCTGCGGGTCCGCCGATCCGGACCACGTACGCGGCGCCCCCGCCGTTGGCGAAGTACCCGTAGACCGCGTGGGGCAGGTAGGTGCCCTCGGCGAATCCGCCGAACAGCTGGGTGTACTGGTCCCATGAGGTCACCAGTGTCGGTGCGTGGAACGGTCCGTTGTGGGCAAACCCCACGAACGCGGCCACGGCGGTGCCGACCCCTTCGATCGGTCGGGCACCGGACTGCACCTCCTCCACGTACACACCCGGGGTGAGGTACGTCGGCATACTCGCTCCTTCGCGTCCTTACGGGTCACCTGTGTCCAGGCCGAGTCTTCGCTGCCGGCCCGCCGCGGCGACAGGGACCCGCGGACCTGGCCGGGGGCAAGACCGCTGCCTTTCCGGGACGCCCCGCGCTGACCGTCCGGGCCGGGTGGCGGGTGGTGACGGCCTGGTTCACGGCCGCACCCGCCTCAGGCGCCGGCGGCCTCGGTCATGTACGGGCCGAACTCGCCCTCCAGGACCAGCCGTCCGAGCTTGCGGTACTCCTGCACGACCGAGGTCACCACCTGGCGCATGGTGAGCGGGCTGCCGGACTCCGCCGCCAGGTACGCCGCGGTCACCGCGCAGGCCCGGATCGAGCCGCCGGCCAGTTCGAAGCGGTCCGCGCAGAAGCCGAGGTCCAGGTCGTCGGCCCGGGGCAGCCGGTCGCCCAGGCACCGGTCCCAGAGTGCGAGGCGCTGGCCGGAGTCGGGCACCGGGAAGTCCGCGACCACGTCCAGGCGGCGGGTGAACGCCTCGTCCAGGTTGGCCCGCAGATTGGTGGTCAGCACGGCGATCCCGTCGAACGACTCCATGCGCTGGAGCAGGTACGCCGACTCGATGTTGGCGTGCCGGTCGTGGGCGTCCTTCACCTCCGAGCGCTTGCCGAAGATCGCGTCGGCCTCGTCGAAGAGCAGGACCGCGTTGACCGCGGACGCCTCGGTGAAGATCCGCTCCAGGTTCTTCTCGGTCTCTCCGACGTACTTGTCGACGACCGTGGACAGGTCCACCACGTACAGGTCCATGCCCAGGTCGGCCGCGACGACCTCGGCGGACATGGTCTTGCCGGTGCCGGACTCGCCCGCGAACAGTGCGATCACGCCACGCCCCCGGCCGCCGCCGGGCCGCATCCCCCACTGGCCCAGGACCTGCTCCCGGTGGCGGGCGCGCAGCGCGAGTTCGCGCAGCCGGCGGTGGGTGAGCGGCGGGAGAACCAGGTCGTCCCAGCCGACGCCCGGCTCGACCCGGCGGGCGAGCCGGTCGAGCCCCGCGCCGTTCTGGGCACGTACGGCGCTCTGCAGGTCCTCGGGGCGGACCGGGCCGCCGGCCAGGGCGGCGGTGCGCACCGCCGCCGCCGCGGCGCGGCGCAACTGACCGGAGTCCAGGCGGTGCGCGGCGACCGCCGTGGCGAGCGCCTCGGCGTCACCGGTCACGGAGCCCTCGCCGGCGGCCCGGTCGAGGGCATACCGCCAGCGCGCGGCCTGCCGCTCCGGGGACGGCGCCGGCACGGTCAGGACGACGGGCGCGTCGGCCGCCCATGCCGGGTCCCAGCCGGTGGTGCCGTGCGTGAACAGCGGGGTTCCCCGCAGCGCCGCGCACAACGCCCCCAGGGTCCGGGCCCGTTCGGCGGGTTCCGCGGGCAGCGCCTCCACCGGTCCGAGGACGACCCCGGAGCCGGTCAGCCGGGCTTCGCGGGCGGTCACCCTCGCGAGTTCCGGCAGATCGCCGGAGCGCCGGGCGAGCGCCGCCGCGTCCAGGACGAGCGGGCGCAGCCCGGCCGCGCGCAGCGCCGCGGTGGCCAGTCCCTCGGCGTCGCCGCCCCGGCTGCGGAGGTGGACCAGGCCGGTGCCGCTGCCGGCGGCGGCCGCGGCCCGCTGGATCTCCGCCGCCTCCGCGGTGGGGTCCTCAGCGGTCTCACCGAGCACCCCGGTCAGCCGGGCGTCGGGGTGCGCGTGGCCCAGGAGGTGCCCGGTCACCCGGTCGGGGACGGCCAGGACGCGTGAGAGCGGCGGCCGTTCCGGCTCGGTGATCACGACCAGACCGCCGTCGACGAGCGGTGCCCCGGGGGCGAGCCGGAACCGGGCGGGCGCCGCGCCGGCCAGCCCGCACAGCTCCAGGGCGAGCCCGACCGTGGGGCGCCGGCGCGTCAGGTCGTCGTTGAGGTAGCCGTAGAACCGTTCGAACCGGGCGTCCAGGTCCGGTGCCATCGCGATCAGGAGCAGGTCCAGGTCCAGCGGGGACAGGCCGAACCGCACGGCGAGGCCTTCGAGCACCGAGCCGGGAGCCGGCCGCCAGGGCTCCCGGGCGGGTACGCCGAGGCCGCCGGGCTCGTCCAGGATGCGGGTGATCGCCTCGGGGGTGAAGTACTGGCCCCGGTACGGGTCGTCGGGATCGGGGTCTCCGGTGCGGCGGTCCTCCACGGCGCGCCGCACCCGCTCCTCGACCAGGCGGAGCCGCGCCCAGAGGTGCGACTCCCCGGCATCCGGCGGGGCGGCGGGCCGGGCATCCGGCCGGACGTCCGGCCGGCCCTCATGCCGGTTCACGGGTCCGGGCTCAGCGAGGACAGCGGGTTCGGCGGTGTGGGTCACGGTTGGCGGTCCCCCCGGCGGCGGCGCGCGGGGGCGGGCCGCCGCTCGCGCGGTCCGGCGAAGCCGTCCGGTCCGGCCTCGCTCGTTCCCGTATAGCGCAGCCGCCGTCCCGGCACCGCGTCCCCGTTCTCGTTCCGGGCGGCGGAGCGCACGACGAGCCCTTCGGTGACCGGCGGCGCGACGACGGTGCTCACTCCGGCGAGCGGTGCCCGCACCAGTACCCCGAGCGACGCCTTCAGCTCGCCGCCGAGCGCCGACCACACATCCGAAGCGGCCGGGGCGTCGAGCCTGCCCCCGGCGGTGTCCAGGCTGACGGTCAGGCCGAGTTCGGCGAGTGTGCCGGTGAGCAGCCGGGCGGGCAGCGTGTCGGTGGCCACCAGACAGGCGAGCACCTGCGAGAGCAGCCGGTGCTCGTCCTGCGGGCGGCTCGCCCATGCCGTGACCAGGTAGGTCAGCTCGAACCAGCGCGGCGGGGTGCGGCGCGCGACCAGGTGCCCGTCCGCGTCGTACACCTCCCCCGCGCCGCTGCCGCGCCGGGTGGCGTCCTCCCGGATGTCGTACAGGAAGACGCAGACGGTGGGGGCGTTGCGGCGTGCCGCCCAGTCCTTGGTGGGGGCGTCGAAGACCACTTCGACACCGGACGCCTCCAGTCCGGACTCACTGAGCAGGCGGCGCATCGCCTCGTCGACCTCGTGGATCACCGGCGGGTCATCTCGCCGGGCGGCTGCCAGTTGCCGATGACCACCAGGAAGTCGGTCTTCACGGCGGAGAACCCGGGCCCCCTGGCCGTGATGACGCGCGGTCCCGTCTCGTCCTTGGCGAGGATGAGCAGCTGGCCGATGAACGTGCCGTCGGGCTGCGGGACGGTCGGCGCCGCCGCCGCGGTGATGCCCGGTTTCCAGGTGAACCGCACGGGCACTCCGGGCGGGAAGTCCTTGCCGCGTACCGAGGTGACGAAGCCGGGCTTGCCGATCGGCGGGACCGCGACGATGCGCGGCTGGAGGATGCGCAGGGGCTGCCTGGCGGTGTTGTCGCTCCTGTCGGCGTCGGTGCCGGTGGTGGTGAGCAGTCCGGTGACGGTGCTGCTCAGGGCCTTGTCGGGGCTGAGGACGACGCGGACGACGGTGCTGGCGCCCGGGGTCAGGTCCGGCAGCGCGCACACCCAGGAGCGGTCGCAGCCCGCCGGGGGCCCGCTGTTCGGGACGGAGCGGGGCAGCCCGACCTTCAGCCTGAGCCCGGTCGCCAGCGCCTCACGGCCGTTGCGCACGGTGTACGTCACGACGACGCGTCCGCCGACGTAGCCGGGGTTGGGCTGCGCCGTGACGCGCACCGCGGGGCCGGCGGCGGGCTCGGGCGGTGCCGGGGGCACGGTGGGCGGTGTGGTGGTGGGGGGCGGCTCCGTGGTGGGAGGCGCGGGGGTGGGTGTCGGCGGCTGCGGTGTCGTCGTCGGGGGCGGGGTGTCCTCGCGCACCGGCACCACGGTCCGGACGGCGTTGTCGCTGGGCAGCGGGTCCTGTACGGCGCCGGTGACCGACCAGTCGAACGGGGCGTCGCCGGGGGTGACCCCGACGAGCGTGACGCTCACCCGGACCGTGGCGCCGGGCCGCACCACTCCGACATCGCACTGGAGGGAGGCCGCGTCGCAGGTACCTCCAGGCCAGGTCAGCCCGGTGACCCGGGCGCCGGGCGGTGGGGCGATGGTCAGCCGGGTGCCCGGGGAGGCGGCGGGGCCGTTGTTCACCACGTCGACGGGGATCGTGGTGGAGCCGCCGACGGCCACCGCGGGGACGGCGCCGGGCGCGTGCACCGCGAGGTCCACGGACTGCTGGACGCTGGGTTCCTTCTGCCGTCCCGGAAGGCCGGTGGTGAGCGGGCTGAGGGCGCTGGTCGCGATGTCCAGCAGGTAGAGCTTTTCCGGGCTGTTGGCCGGGAGCGCCTCGCGGGAGCTGATGACCAGGCCCGTGCCGTCGGCCGTCCAGGCGGCGTCGCGCGGCTGGAAGGGGCCGGTGAGCGAGGTGTCCGGCAGCTCCTGGCGGCAGCCGTCGGGGAGGTTGTGGGCGGCCTCCGGCAGCAGCACCTGGCAGCTGTCATCGGCGAGGGAGGTCAGCAGGATGCCGTTGCGCTGGTCGGTCAGGCCGCCGCCGTTCTTCCGGTTGAAGGCGATGCTGAGCCCGTCCGGGGAGAACGCCGGGCTGTCGTCGATGACTTCGCAGTTCCCGGGGCAGAACGCGGCGCTCAGGTCGCGCTGCGCGGCCAGGTCGTTCACCGGCACGGTCCAGATGTGCTTGTTGCCGCCGCCCCCGTCGATCACCTGGTTGCGGGTGAAGGCCAGGGTGGTGCCGTCGGAGGACCAGGTGGGCTGGGCGTCGCCGCCCTGGGGCTGCCCGGCCGGCGCGGTGATCCGGTCGCGGATCGCGCCGGTCGCGACATCCGCGATCAGGATGCTGCTGGGTCCCGCCGCGTCACCGACACCGCCCGGCGAAGTCCGGGTGAAGGCGAGGTACTTGCCGTCAGGGGAGAACGTCGGGTCGGTGTCCCAGTCGTCCGGCCCGCGCCCGTCGAGTTTCATGTACGCCTTGTGGGTGCCGTCGGCGTCCGCCATCCAGATCCGCTCGACCCGGTGCTCAGGGGGGCCTTCGAAGCGGGTCAGCACGATCCTGCGGCCGTCGGGCGTGTAGTTCTGCCGCTCGGTCCACGGGTCCCCCGTGGCCGGCCGGAAGAGCGGGTCGTGCGTGGGATCGGTGTCGGTGTCGGCGGCCGGGTCCTCGTTGAGGATCGTCAGGCCCAGGTCGCGGGGGTCGGAACCGTCGGAGCGGGCGTCCTGGAGCGTCACCTCGTGCGGACCGGCGGCGGAGATCCGCTCGACCACCACACCACCGTCCTGGACGGTGCCGGTCCAGGTGGGCGATTCGACCTCGCGGTCCTCGCTGAGCTCCAGTTCGGGTGTGGCATCGGAGTGCGCGGCCACCCGGAACACGTGGTCCCAGTCGCCCTCGCAGTCACAGGTGCGGTCCGGGCTCAGGAACAGCACACCGTCCCCGTCGGGCAGCCACGCTGCCCCGTGGGTACGCCACTCTGCCTGTACGCCCCCCAGCAGCGGCCCGTCGGTGCGCCCGTCCGTCACCCGCAGCCGGGGCCCCGGCGGTCCGGCGGCGGTGTACGCGATCAGGTCGCGGTGCGCGGGATCGTCGACCGGGTTCCAGGCCGGCTCGGTGGCCGCGCCGTTGGCGGGGTCAGTGACCCGGGTGGCGGCGCCGCCCGCCAGGGGCCGTACGTAGATCTGCATGCCGGCCGCCGGCTCGTTGCCGCCGGAGTACGCCAGGCGCTGCCCGTCCGGGGAGACGGTCGGGCACTCCTCGTCCCAGGGGGTGTCGGTGAGCCGGGTGAGGCCGGTGCCGTCGGTGCGCACCATCCACAGGTCGCGCTGTTTGCCGCCGTCCGCGCCTCCGGGCTCGGCGGAGTCGAACACGACGGAGCCGCCGTCCGGGGTCAGCTGGGGGTGCCCGGCGTACCGGCCGCTGGTCAGCTTGCGCACCGAACCGTCGGCGGTCCGCAGGTAGACCTGCGGTGCCTTCTCGTCGCGGCGGCTCGCGAAGACCATCTGGTCCCCGAGCGCGGACGGCTGGAGGTCGAAGTGGACGGGGCCCTCGCCGAAGAGCGGTGCGCTGTGGGTGTCGCTCTCCACCCGGCCGAGGCTGCGGTGCCGGGTACCGGCGTAGGCGATCCGGGTGGCCGAGGCGTCGGCCGCCTGCGGCCTGGGGTCCGCGCTGCCCTCCCCGGCGGCCGTTGTCACCGCGAGGAGGGGGATCAGGAGCAGCAGCGACGCCGCGAGTCTTCCCGGGCGGAACCGCCCACCGGGGCCGGCGGTGCGCATCACGGTCCACCTCGCTGTCTGGTGCGGTCTCGGGCTGTTCCCCCGCCACCCTGCCGGGTCCTCGTGCGGTGCGGCAGGGCGGCGGGGACGTACCTGGGGGAAACGTGCGGTGCGCTTTCGGGCAGTTCCGCGGTGCCCGGACGCCGTCAGATCAGCCCGTTGCGCAGTGCGTAGCCGACCGCGTGGGCCCGGTTGCGCAGTTGCAGCCGCGTGATGATCTCGTGCAGGACGTTCTTGACGGTCCGTTCCGAGTAGGCGGTCTTGCGGGCTATCTCGACGGTGTCCAGTCCTTCCGAGACCAGGCGCAGCATGTCCGCCTCGCGGGTGGTCAGCGTGGACAGCGAGAGGCTCCGCGGGTCGAGTGCGGAGCGCTGGAGGCTGCCCACATGAGTGAGCAGCTTGCCCAGCAGGTCGCCGGGGAGCACGCCCTCGCCGTTGGCTATCGCCAGGACCAGGTGGAGAAGCTGGTCCTGGCCCGCGTCGGCGCGCCGCAGTACCGCGGAGACGCCGCACTCTATGACGCGTTGCAGCGCGTCCGCGCCGAGGGTGCCGACCACGAGGCCGGTGCGGGTGGCGGTGTTGTGGCGGAGCCGGTGCAGCAGGGCCGCCACGTCTTCGTCGACGCTGTCGACGACGACCAGCGACACCTGGGCCTCCTCTGCCGAGGCGTCGTCGAGAAGGCTGACCTCGGGCCGTCGGCGTAACTGCTGGACGACACCGACGTGCAGGACCGGGTCGGCGGCGTACACGGCGACGGTCACCTGGTCCGCCCGGTCGGAGGGGGAGGCCCGGTGCGCGGCCGGTGCCTGGGCGGAGAGACGTGGTGCGGTGACGGACACGGCCGGACGGTACTGCTCTGGGCAGGTCATGGGCGGAGTTCCTGATTCATGAGTCCGTGGGCAGAGGGTTCGTGAGGAAAGAGTTCGTTCGGAGAGGGTTCGTGAGCAGAGGGAATGCGGAGGGTTCGTGAGGAATGGTTCATGGGCGGAAGGAGGTGGGGGCGGCGGACGTGAGAGCGGATCAACGGCCGTTACGGACGCGAGCGGTAGGCCGGCGAGGTGAACGTATGGATCAACAGCTCACCGGTTCAGTGGAGTTGGTCTTGACCCCCCGGGCACCGCGACTGCCCGGGTCTTGCCCTTGCGCTCCTCGCGGCGGACGTGCCGCGGTCCTACCGTGACGGTGTGACGCCTTCCGCAGCCCCTTCCGGCCCCAGCGCGCCCGGCCTCGACATCCCGGCGGTGACCGTGGCGCCGGGCAGCACCGCCACCACCAGCCTGACCGTCCGCAACGACAGCGACATCGTCGAGGCGTACAGCCTGGAGGTCGTCGGGGACTGCGCCCCCTGGGCCACCGTGGAACCCCCACGGGTCTCCCTCTACCCCGGCACCTCCGAGACGGTGACGATCCGGCTGGATCCGCCGCGTTCGCCGGAGACCCGGCCCGGTGACATTCCGCTCGGCGTGCGCGTGCTGCCGGCCGAGCACCCGGAGTCGGTGCGGGTCCCGGAAACCACCGTGCACGTCGAGGAGTTCCGCGAGCTGCACACCGAGCTGGCACCGCGCCGCCGGCGGGGCTGGCTGCGCGGCCGCTACCGGCTCGCGGTGCGCAACCTGGGCAACGCCCCCACACAGGTGGGCTTCGCCCCGGGCCAGGCGGGCGAGGAACTGCGGTTCACGTTCAGCCCCGCGAAGCCGAAGCTGGAGCCCGGGGAGACGGCGGAGATCCGGCTGCGGGTCCGCACGGGCAAGCCGGTGTGGTTCGGCTCCCCGGTGGTGTGGCCGTTCACCGTGGACGCCGCGGAGACCGCCGAGTCCGCGGACCAGGAGAAGGTACGGCGTGACGAGACCGCCGTCCGGCCGCCCCTGAACGCGGAGTTCGTCCAGATCCCGATCTTCCCGAAGTGGCTGCTGGCCGTGCTCGCGGCGCTGCTCGCGCTGCTCCTCGCCTGGTTCACCCTGGTCCGTCCGGCGGTGCGCAGCGCGGCGAAGGAGGCCGCCACGAAGGAGGTCCAGGCGCGCCCCAATCCGGGCGGGGCACAGGGCAGCCAGTCGCCGGGTACCGGTTCGGGCGGCGAGCAGGGCAATCCGTCCGGCGGCGAGGGTGCGCAGCCCGGAGCGAGCCCCGGGGCCACGCCCGGCGCGGGCGGCGGCGGGACTTCGGCGGGCGGCGGGCAGCAGAGTTCGGCCACCATCGACCTGAAGACATCCGGCGGGACGAGCAACGCCGGTACGTACAAGGTGCCGCAGGACCACGCCTTCGAGATCACGGACATCGTCGTCGCCAACTTCCAGGGCGACGAGGGGGTGCTCACGATCACGTTCGGCAAGCGGAAGATCACCACGATCGCGCTGGAGACCTTCCGCAACCAGGACTACCACTGGGTCACCCCTATCAAGATCACCGAGAACGAGACCGTGACCGTCAACGTGACCTGTGCGAAGCCGGGCACACCGGCCACCGGACGCCGGGCCCAGGAGTGCCACGAAGTCCTGAACGTGAGTGGTGTGCTCAGCCCCGTCAAGTAATGAACCAGGCCTTCCGGGACAATATCGACCAGTGCGGTGCCGTCCGAAACGGCAGATTTATCGTTTCGTCCGAAAATCGACACCGAGCGAGATCGAAGACCGTCGGCCTGCGGAGGGGCGGGGGCGGCGCGCCGGGAAGACGGAGCCGGAGGCCATCCGGTGACTGTCCCCCACGTCACGACACCTGGCCAGGTCCCCGGCGGGCGCTGCCGGCAGCTCCGCGTCCGGCAGCCGGAACGACCTGCGCCGGTCACAAACTGGCCGACTTTCGCCGTGACAACACGCGCGTCCCGGACCGGAGACCGGCAGCGCGAACGGAAGCGCTTCGACTCCGTAAGCACGGAGGAGCCGTACGCGCTGAAGGAGGGGTGCGGTCTGCCGGCTGCAGGCACCGGCAGACCGCCGGTCCCGCTCCGGCTCACGAGTAGAGGTTGTCGAGCCGGACCGGGACCTGCGCAGCGGACGACGGGGCCACCGAAGGAGTTCCGGCTCCTCGGCCCCCGGTCCGGATCCGATGGCATCGGCTCCGGACCGAGGTCCCGTGCGGTGGCTGGGTCCCGTTGACGGGTCCGGTGCACGTGTGGGGTGACGCGTGCCCGGGGCCGGATGCGTGCCGATCGCCGGCCCGGCCCCGGGCGGCTGAGACGGGCCTCTCGCCGTGAGCCCCGCTCCGTCAGTCATTCGGAGCCGGGGGGCCGCCGGATTGGAACCGGAGGGATCCGGCGCCGGCTTCACCTGTACGGCCGAAGTGGCGCCCGGCGGCCTATCCGTGACCGTGGCTGCCGGTGAGCGTGGCGTACACGACGACGTTGTCGGCGTAGCGGCTGTCGTCCTTGGAGTAGTCGCCGCCACAGGTGATCAGGCGGAGCCCGGCGTGGTCGAGGTTGCGGTACACCTCGGCGGTGGGGAACCGGTCCTTGGGGTAGAGCGCGGTCCGGTCGACCGTGAAGTCGGCGGTCCGCCCGTCCGCGCGCCGGACGCTGATCCGGTCACCGGGGCCGAGCTTGCCGAGCCCGAAGAAGACCCCCGGGGCCCCGTTCCAGGTGACATGTCCCGCGATCACGGCGGGCCCCACGGCTCCGGGCGTGGCCCCGGGCCGGTACCAGCCGGCCTTGTCCGGGTCCCGTGGGGTCTCCATGGCCCGGTCCTTGCCGAGCCCCAGCTCCTCCAGGGTGGAGGTCACCTTGAGCGAGGGAATCGTGATGCTGACGGGCCGGGACGCGGGCAGCGCCGCGGTGCGCGGCTTCCCGGAGGGTGGCGCGCTCTCCGCCCCCTGCCGCGTCGCAGGGGACTGTTCGGTGGCGGCGACCGAGCCGCCCTTGTCCGCGGCAGGGGGCGGAGCGGGCTGCTGCCGGCTGGTTCCCAGAGCCAGCAGCAGCCCGCCGACCAGGAGCAGGGCGGCGGCGAGGGCGATGAGCGTGACGTCGCGCCGCCGGACCCTCGTGCGGTGCGCGCCTTCGTCGGGTGTCCCATTCATCGCTTCACCTGTCCCTGCGTCCGGCCGTTACGGGGCATCCATCGGTGCGGGGCGCCTCAGCTGTCGTGCCGGGCGTCCCCCGTGCGCGTCCGGCGCCGTACGACGAACAGCCCGCCCGCCGCGAGAACGGCCGCGCCGCCCGCCGCGAACAGGCCGGGCGACTCCACGCCCGCCGTGCTCCCGCCACCGGTCTCGACGCCCCCCGCGGGCATGGAGCCGACGGCTGCGCCCTTGACCATGCCGCAGCTCGCCGGAGCGGTGGCCTCCTGCGGCAGCTTCGGGTCGAGTTCGCTCTTCCCCTTGCCGAAGTCGTACTTGGCGTTGCCGTTCGGGTCGATGCCGTGCTGGACGACGTGCAGATCCTTGATGTGCTCGGTGACGGCGTGCGGGACGGGGATCGTCCGGGAGTAGCTCAGCTTCCCGTCCTTGTCCGCGACGGGCATCCGGTCGACGGCGAGGCCGCTGTCCTTGGACGTGTCGCCCTTGGTGGTCAGGGAGATGTTGATGTCGCCGTACACCGGCAGCCCCTCGGCCGTGCTGACGATGCCGTCACCGTCCTTGTCGGCGCTCATGTCCGGGCAGCGGAAGTCATGGCCGTCGGTCGAACCGTGGATGTGCTGCGCGTGCGGCTGGCCGGGCACCAGGCCCTCGGCCTCGATCTTCACGGTGAGCTTGTCGCCCTCCACGCTCACCATGGCCGTGCCACTCGCACCGGAGTTGTTCAGCTGGTTCAGATCGATCTGGTACGTGTCACCGTCGGCGGCTTTCGTCGTGCTGCCGGCGGCATGGCCGTCGTGCGCCACGGCGGGCACGGCCGCGCAGAGCGTGAGCGCGGCGGGCACGGCCAGCAGGGCGGTAAGACGGGTTGAACGGCGGGCATTCACGAAGACGCATCCCCTTCCGGCGGTTCCGGTCACAGAACCGGAACCGCGTTCGGTCGCTGATGTCGTCTATTCGGTGCCGTCGGCACAACGGATTGGTCCGGGCCCCTCACCGAACCACCCGGCGGCCACCGCCGGCCATCCCACACACATCGAACGTGCTATCGACACATGGGCGTGTTGAACACGGGCACACGGGCTGCACCCACACTTCACCCAATCGAAAAGGGAGTCCCGACCATGCTGGGAATCGTCGCAGCTGTGCTCTTCTTCGTCGCCTTCCTGATCAACGCCGCCGACATCGCGACGAACGACGCCTTCTCCTCGGTGAATGTGATGCTGCTCGGCCTCACCGCCCTGGCCCTCCACGTGGGCGGCATCGGCACCGGATGGGGGCGTGGCGGTTCGCGCAGGCGCTGACCCGAGGCCGGGGGGCATGGTGTTCGGGTCCTCGTGAATGCCGCGACCGTCCTGGACATCGAGTGGCGCGCCCTTACCGGGCCACCTAGTTTGCCCAGTAGTAGTGCTCGGCGCCCCTTTGCCCGAATGGCGGAAGGTCAACAGTCATGCGCCCCCACCGTGACGATCCGGAACGCCTGGAGCCCGAAGTGGGTCCCGCCCCGAAGCGGGTCCGGAATTCCGTCCCTACCGCCACCCCGCCGCCGGCTGGGGCGCGGCGAAGGGCGTGAGCCGGTTCCTGCTGCGCGAGGGCGCGCTCGTGGACGGACCGCGGGCGATCATGCCGATGAACCATGAGAACGGCGGGTTCGACTGCCCGGGGTGCGCCTGGCCCGATGACACCAAAGGCCTGCATCTGGACATCTGCGAGAACGGGATCAAGCACGTCACCTGGGAAATGACCCGCAAGCGGGTCGGGCGCGAGTTCTTCGCCGCCCATTCGGTGACCGAGCTCTCCGAGTGGAGCGACTACGACCTCGAGAACCAGGGCCGGCTCACCGAGCCGATGGTCTACGACCCCGGGACGGACCACTACGTCCCGATCAGCTGGAAGGACGCGTTCGAGGTCGTCGGCAGTGCCCTGCGCGGGCTGGACGACCCCAACCAGGCCTCGTTCTACACCTCAGGACGCCTCGGCAACGAGGCCACCTTCCTCTACCAGCTCATGGCCCGTGAACTGGGCACGAACAACCTGCCGGACTGCTCCAACATGTGTCACGAAGCCAGCGGACGCGCCCTGCACGCCTCGCTCGGCACAGGCAAGGGGACCGTCGACCTCCAGGACTGGGAGAGTGCCGACGCCCTGTTCATCCTGGGGGTCAACGCCGCCTCCAACGCGCCCAGGATGCTCACCGCGCTGGCCGAGGCCTACCGCCGCGGCGCCCGGATCGTGCACGTCAACCCGATGGTCGAGGCCGCCGCCACCCGCACCATCGTGCCCCACGACTTCACCGACATGGCCCTCTTCAAGGCGACACGGACCAGCACCCTGAACCTGCAGCCCCGCATCGGCGGCGACATGGCTCTCCTGCGCGGCATGGCGAAGGCGGTCCTGGAGCAGTCGGCGTCCGATCCCAAGGCGCTGGACCAGGTGTTCATCGACCGCCACACCACCGGCTTCGAGGACTACCGCGCCCTGTGCGAGTCCACGCCGTGGAGCGAGATCGAGGACCAGTCCGGGCTGAGCCGCGCCGACATCCTGAAGGCCGCGCGCGTGTACAGCGAGGCCGACCGCTCCATCGTCAGCTGGTGCCTCGGGCTGACCCAGCACGAACACGGCGTCGACATCGTCCGGGAGATCGTCAACCTCCTTCTGCTGCGCGGCAATCTGGGGCGCGAGGGCGCCGGACCCTCCCCCGTGCGGGGGCACAGCAACGTCCAGGGCAATCGCACCTGCGGTATCGATCACCTTCCCACCGACGCGTTCCTCGACCGCCTCGCAGCGGCCTGCGACATCGAACCGCCCCGTGAGCACGGCCGGGACACCGTCCGCACCATCCCGGCGATGCACAACGGCGACGTGAAGGTGTTCGTCGCGATGGGCGGCAACTTCGCCCTCGCCGCGCCGGACACCCCCTACACCTTCGCGGCCCTGCGCTCCTGCGAACTGACGGTGCAGGTGAGCACCAAGCTGAACCGCAGCCACGTCGTCCACGGCCGGCGAGCCCTCATCCTCCCGTGCCTCGGCCGCACCGAGAAGGACCACCAGCGCAAGGGCGTCCAGAGCACGTCCGTCGAGGACTCGATGAGCATGGTCCACCTGTCGGTCGGCATGAAGCGCCCCGCCTCACCGCACCTGCTCTCCGAACCCGCCATCGTCGCCGGCATGGCGCGCGCGGCCCTCCCCGACAGCGCCACGCCCTGGGAGTGGTACATCGAGGACTACGACCGCATCCGGGACACCATGGCCGAGGCGCTCGACGGCTTCGAGGACTTCAACCGCCGGGTACGGCTGCCTCTCGGCTTCCGCATCATGCAGCCCGCCCGCGAACTGGTCTTCCTCACGCCGTCCGGACGCGCCAAGTTCTCCGCCGCCCTGCCCGACGTCATCCCCGCCCCGGGCACCCTGGCGCTCGGCACGATGCGGTCCCACGACCAGTGGAACACCACGATCTACTCGGACAACGACCGCTACCGCGGCATCAAGAACCTGCGCACGCTCGTCTTCATGAACCGGGCCGACATGCGCGAACGCGGAATCGCGGACATGGGCCCGGTGGACATCGCCAGCACCGCCAAGGACGGCAGCAGGCGGTCCCTCAGTGGCTACCTCGCCATCCCCTACGACATCCCACGTGGCTGCGCGGCCGGCTACATGCCCGAGATGAACGTCCTCTGCGCACTCAGCGACTACAGCACCCAGAGCGACCAGCCGATCATGAAGCACGTCAAGGTCACCATCGAGCCGGCGGCCTGAGCGAGGCTGTGGGCGTCGGCTCCGTCCCGGACCGCGCGACCACGGAGGCCGCCACCCGCGAGGCGAACGCCAGCATCTCCGCGGCCCTGTCGCGCGACAGCCGTACGGCGCCGCCGTCGCGGAACGCCCCGGCCTCGCCGAGCCAGTTGAGCATCCCGGCCATGAACGCGTCACCCGCGCCGATCGTGTTGACCACCTCGACCCGCTCGGCGGACACCGACGCCCGCTCCAGGTCCGGGGTGAACGCGGTGCTGCCCGCCGCACCCCGGGTGAGGACCACCAGCCGGTTCTCCCCGGCCAGCCGCTCGCAGGCCTCCTCCGGGGAGGTGCCCGGCCACAGCAGGCTCACGTCCTCGTCGCTGACCTTGAGGATCCGGGCCCGTCCGCACAGCTCCCGCAGCCGGCCGACGGCGGAGGCGTGGTCGAGCGTCCGGTCCTCGCGCACGTTCGGGTCGACCACCAGGACGGAGTGTTCGGCCCCGGCGCGCGCGGTCGCGGCCACCGCCCCGGCGGCGGGCGCGACGACCGCGGCGAGCCCGCCCGCGTACACGGCGCCGAACCGGCCCACCTCCGCCGACCGGTCCGGCAGCCGGAAGGTGGCGGTGTCGTGCAGGTGGAAGTGGTAGCCGGTGGAGTCGGGGCCCGGGTCCGCCACGGCCAGTGCGGTGGACAGCTCCCAGCGGGCGCACAGGTCGAGCCGGGTACCGGCGGAGACCAGCCGCTCCTCGATCAGCCGGGCGAATCCGTCGCCGCCGAGCCCGCCCGCGAACCAGCTGGGGGTGCCCAGCCGGGCCAGCCCGGCGGCGACGTTGGCGGGTGCGCCGCCGGGCTGGGCCCGGTGCGTCCGCGGATCGTCCGCGGACGGCACCAGGTCGATGAGGGCCTCGCCCATCACCAGAACGGCATCGGGGCCACCGGTCACGGCTCGACCACGATCTTGCGGCCCAGACCGGCCTTGAACCGCTCCAGGGCGTCGGGGTACTGCTCCAGCGGCAGCCGGTCGCTGATGAAGACCGCCGGGTCGATGACTCCCCCGGCGAACAGCGCGGCGGCACGCTCGTAGCTGTGCAGCACGGCCATCGAGCCGGTGATCGTGATCTCCTGGTTGTAGATCCGGTACGGCTCGATGACGGCTTTGGCCGCGTAGTCCGCGACGCCGAACTGGAGGAACGTGCCGCCCTTGGCGACCCGGCCGAGGCCGTCCTGGATGGCGCCCGCGTTCCCGGTGGCGTCGACCACGACGTCCCAGCCCCGTACCGTCTCCAGTTCGTCCGCGGAGGCGGCGGAGCGCGAGACGCCGAGCTTGACGGCGGTGGTGAGCCGGTCCGGGTTGACGTCCAGGATGTCGACGGAGGCGGCGCCGGTCCGTTTGGCGAGCTCCAGCATCATCAGTCCCATGGTGCCGGAGCCGTAGATGAGCACCTTGGCTCCCAGCGTGGAGCTGAGCACGTCGTAGCCGCGTACGGCGCAGGAGAGCGGTTCGATCAGCGCCGCGGTGGCCACGTCGACGTGGTCCGGGAGCTTCACGCAGTTCGCCACCGGGGCGACGGCGAACTCGGCGGCCCCGCCGGGCTTGCTGACCCCGATCGCGTTCCAGTTGTCGCAGAGGTTCCCGCGCCCGCTGCGGCAGTAGTGGCACTCGTGGCAGTGCAGCGACGGATCGACGGCGACCTTGTCCCCGACGGCCAGTTCGGTCACCTCCGAGCCGGTCTCCACGATCTCGCCGGCGAACTCGTGGCCGGGGATGATCGGCAGCGCGGGGGCGAACTCGCCCTGCAGGATGTGCAGATCGGTGCCGCAGAGTCCGCAGGCCCGGACGGCGACGACGACGTCCCGGGGGCCGGGGGTGGGGTCGGGGACGGTCTCGACCGACACCTTGCCGATGGACTCGATGATCGCAGCCCTCATTTGACAGCTCCAAGAGAAAGGCCCTGGACGAGTTTGTCCTGGGCGGCGAAACCTGCGGCGAGCACCGGCAGGGACACGACGACGGAGGCGGCGCACAGCTGGGCGAGGAAGAGCCCCTGGCTGGTGACGAGGCTCGTCAGGAAGACGGGTGCGGTCTGCGCCGTCACCCCGGTGAGCACCCGGGCGAAGAGCAGCTCGTTCCAGCTGAAGATGAAGCAGATGAGGGAGGTGGCCGCGATTCCGGGTGCGGCGACCGGCGCCACCACCCTGGTCAGCACGGTCGGCAGCCGGGCGCCGTCGACCTGTGCGGCCTCGATGATGGAGACCGGCACGTCCGCCAGGAAGGACTGCATCATCCATACCGCGATCGGCAGGTTCATCGACGTGTAGAGGAGGACGAGGAACCAGATGTTGTCCAGCATTCCGGTGTTCTTGGCGAACAGGTACACCGGCAGCAGCCCCGCGACGACCGGCAGCATCTTCGTGGACAGGAAGAAGAACATCACGTCCGTCCACTTCTCCACTCGCTTGATGGAGAGCGCGTACGCGGCGGGAAGCGCGAGTACGAGCACGAAGAGCGTGGAGAAGACCGACGCGGTCACGGAGTTGATCAGCGGCGGCCAGGGACTCGCGCCGCCCCCGGCGCCGAAGAACACCCGGTAGCCGTCGAGGGTGAGGGGCGCGCCGAGCGACGGCGGGTTGGTCGCGGCGTCGGCCTCCGAGTGGAAGGAGGTGAGCAGCATCCAGAGCGCGGGTGCGCAGAAGACGATGCCGACGATCCAGGCGACCACGCCGAGGGCGGTGGAGCGCCGCCTGCCCCGGCGCGCCGTCCGTGCGTGCTCCGTGCGGCCCGGCCGGGCGGTGGGCGCGGCGGTCAGGGTGCTGCTCATGTCCGGTTCGCCTCCTCGCTGAAGAGGGACGAGACCACGCGCAGGGCGAAGGTGGCGACGACGATGGTGCCGATCACCACGACCACTCCCGCGGCGGACGCCAGTCCGTATTCATGGGCTTGGTAGAAGGTCTGATAGATCGTGTAGGGGAGGTTGGCCGTGCCGAGTCCGCCGGCGGTGATGGTGAACACGGCGTCGAAGTTCTGCACGATGTAGATCGAGCCGAGCAGTACGCCGAGTTCCAGGTAGCGGCGCAGGTGCGGCAGGGTCAGGAAGCAGAACATCTGCCAGGCGTTCGCGCCGTCCAGCCGGGCGGCCTCCATCTGTTCGGCGGACCGGCTCTGCAGCCCGGCGAGCAGGATGAGCATCATGAACGGGGTCCACTGCCAGATGAGGGCGGTGGCGACCGCGGCCAGCGGCATGTCGGAGATCCAGTCGGGCTGTCCGGGGCTGTCGGCGCCGAACATTCCGGTGAACCAGGCCCAGGCCCCGTTCAGCAGCCCGTACTCCGGGTTGTACAGGACGTGTTTCCACATCAGCGCCGCCGAGACGGGCACCAGCAGGAAGGGCGTGATCAGCAGGGTGCGGACGAATCCCCGGCCGATGAACTTGCGGTCGAGCAGCAGGGCGAGAAGGAGTCCGAGCACGACGCTGACGATCACGACGCTGGCGGTGAGCAGGACCGTGGTGACCACCGAGTCGCGCAGGCTCGGGTCGCTGAACACCTCCTTGTAGTTGGCGAACGCGCTGAAGGCGCGCTGGTCGGGCGAGAGCGAGTTCCAGTCGAAGAACGAGACCACGACGGTTGCCACGAAGGGCAGTTGGGTCACGGCGATCAGGAAGACCAGGGCGGGCAGCAGGGGGGCGCGGGTGGCCCAGACGCGCGCCCGGCCGGGGGTCTTTCCGGTCCTGCGGGGCGGGGCGGCCTCGTCCGGCGCGCCGGGCGGCGATACGTCCGGGGTGGATACGGGGGCACTCACCGCTGCTCCTTGCCGACCTTTTCGGCGAGTGTCTGCGAGGTCTTGAGCGCGTCGGACACCGACTGGCGGCCGGCGATGGCGGCGCTGATCTCCTGCGAGACCTTGGTGCCGAGGTCGGTGAATTCCGGGATGTCGACGAACTGGATGCCGACGGTCGGCCTCGGCTGGGTGCCGGGGTCGCGGGGGTTCGCGCCGGCGATGGCCTGCCGGGTGACGCTCGCGAACGCCGCGGCGTCCTTCAGGTAGTCCTGGTTGGAGTAGGTGGAGGCGCGCTTGCCGGCGGGGACGTCGGGCCAGCCGACCTTCTCGCCGACGAGGTTCTCGTACCCCTTGCCGGAGGCCCAGGAGATGAACTTCCAGGCGCTGTCGGTCTTCTTGGAGGCCTTCTGCATGCCCCAGGCCCAGGTGTAGAGCCAGCCGGAGGTGTCGGTCTTCTCGACGGGCGCGGCCACGTATCCGACCTTGCCCCTGACCGGGGAGCCGGAGGCCTCAAGTGATCCGGCGCCCGCGGTGGCGTCGTACCACATGGCGGTCTTGCCCTGGGTCATGTTGTTGAGGCACTCGGCGTAGCCGGACTGGGGCGCGCCCGCCTCCCCGTGCTTCTTCACCAGGTCGACGTAGAACTGGACGGCCTTCTTGAACTCGGGTGTGTCGAGCTTCGCGTTCCAGTCCTTGTCGAACCAGGTACCGCCCATGGTGTTGACGACGGTGGTGAGCGGGGCGATGACCTCGCCCCAGCCCGGCAGACCGCGCAGGCAGATGCCCTTCATGCCGCTCCTGGCGCCGTCCGCCTTGGCCGCCAGGTCCGCGACCTGCTGCCAGGTGGGCTTGGCGGGCATCTTCAGGTTCTTCTCCGCGAAGACGTCCTTGCGGTACATGAGGAAGGACGACTCGCCGTAGAAGGGCTCCGCGTAGAGCTTGCCGTCCTCCGCGGTGAGGGATTCCCGGAGCGGCTTGAGGATGTCGCCCTGGTCGAACGCCTTGTCCTTGGACGCGTACGAGTCGAGGGGGTGCAGCCAGCCGTTCTTCGCGTAGAACGGCACCTCGAAGTTGCTGATGGTGGCCACGTCGTACTGGCCCGCCTGGTTGGAGAAGTCCTGGGTGATCTTGTCGCGTACGTCGTTCTCCGGCAGCACCGTGAAGTGGACCTCGATGCCGGTCTCCTTCGTGAAGTTGGCCGCGGTGAGCTTCTGCAGCTGGACCATCTGCGGGTTGTTCACCATGAGTACGTTGATCGACTCGCTGTCACCGGACGAGCTGCCGCCGCCGGCGCCGCTGCACCCGGCGAGCAGCGCCGTGAGGGCGGCGCCGGTACCCAGACGCACGCTCAGCCTGCTTCGATGGTGCTGAAGGTGGAGCATGTGGTTCTCCTGATCACTCGTCATCGAGGGACTCAATTTGTAAGGTGCATGTCAGCCATCCCGGCTGACGGACGCGGGGCTGGGCGGTCGGGCTGTGCTGCGGGGGTGTGTCAGGCGCGGATGACCTGGGGGCCGAGACGCGAGTAGCGCTGCGCCTCCGCCGAGGCCAGGCCCGTATCGGTGACGATGGACTCGAAGTCACCGACCTCGGCGAACCGGCAGAAGCTGACGGCGCCGAACTTGGTGTGGATTCCGGCGAAGACCCGGCGCCGGCTGCTGCGCATGGCCTGGGCCTTCACCTCGCTCACGGCCGGGTCGGGCGTGGTCAGCCCGTACTCGCGGGAGATCCCGTTCGCCCCGACGTACGCCAGGTCGATGACGAATCCCGCGAGCATCCGGGTCGTCCAGTGGTCGACCGTGGCCATCGTGGAACCGCGCAGCCGGCCGCCGAGGAGCAGCACCGTGGCCTTCTCCGCGTCCGCGAGCGCGGTCGCCACGGCGAGGGAGGCGGTGACCACGGTCAGGGGCCGATCCCTGGGCAGTGCCTCGGCGACGAGCATGGGGGTGTAGCCCTCGTCGACGAAGACCGTCTCCGCGTCACCGAGGAGGTCGGCCGCGGCCGCCGCGATCCTGGACTTCTGGGGAACGAGACGGCTGGTACGGGCGGCCAGCGTCGTCTCGAAGCCCGCGCTCTCCACCGGGTAGGCGCCGCCGTGGGTGCGGCGTACCAGACCGTGTTCCTCCAGGATGTGCAGATCGCGCCGGACGGTCTCCTTGGCCACCTGGAGCGTGCCGGACAGCGCGGTGACGTCCACAGACCCTTCGCGTCTGGCAATCTTGAGGATCTCTCGTCGGCGCTCGTCGGTGTCCACGACACACTTCCCTGCGTTCGCTGCGACTCAGGCCCCGTTCGGGCTCATGAATCGTTTGTACAAGCAAGGGACCCACGGCGACCAGGCTCTTCACCACCCCACCTGTGCCCGTTCGTGCCCGTTTCGCCGGGGCCGTATCAGCTGGTCAGGCCGCACGGACCGGCTGCCGCCGCCCGGACTCCTGCCCGATCGGGGCCCCGGGTGCGCCCGAACGGCGCCCGCGGCGGTCGGCACTCCCTCGCCGGGGCCCCGGGGCGCTGCCCGTTTCGGGGACGGTCAGAGGACCGGCGGGCGGCCCAGCCGGGTCATGCGCCACACGGTGCGCCACTTCATCGGCTCGCGCGGCCCGCACGGCGTCCGCAGCCCCTCGGCGAAACCGCCCCACCAGGCCCGCAGACCGGCGGCCGAGCGCATCCGTGCCATGGTCAGGGAGATCCAGACACCGAGATAGACGGGGATCAGCGGGACCGGAAGGCGCCGGCGGGCCAGCCACACCCGGTTGCGGGCGGTGAAGCGGTAGTGGGTGGCGTGCCGGGCCGGGGACGTCCTCGGATGCTGGAGAACGAGTTCGGGCTCGTACAGGATCGTCCAGCCCGCGTCGAGGGCGCGCCAGGCGAGGTCGGACTCCTCGTGGCCGAAGAAGAACTCCGCGGGCCAGTGGCCGATCCCGTCGAGCATCGGCATCGAGAAGGCGTGTCCGCCGCCGAGGAAGGCGGTCACCGGACCGCCCCGCATCGGGTCGTCGGCGCGCAGCCGGGGCACCCAGCGACGCTCCGTCACCCCGTTCTCGTCGGCGACCCGGAACCCGACGACGCCGAGCCCCGGGTCGCTCGCGAACAGCTGCTGAACCCGGCGGAACACGTCGGGGGCGATGAGCAGGCCGTCGTCGTCGAGTTCGATGACGACGTCCACCTCTCCCGCCTCGCTCAGCGCCCTGAGCCCGACGTTGCGGCCACCGGGACAGCCCAGGTTCTCCGCCAGCGGGATCCTGGTCACGTCCGCCGTGATGCCGGTGAGAGGCGTCGCGTTGCCGACCAGGACCACTCTCGCCGCGGGCACGTCCTGCTTCTCCACCGAGGCGAGCAGGGCGGCCAGCTCAATGGGGCGAGTGCCCATCGTGACGATGACGACTCCGAGGCGCGGCAATGGCATGGCGGTCTGCTCCGGCGGTTGACGAGGGTGCTGATGCTAGCGCCGGGCCGGGCGGGACGCGGACGGCCGGTTACCCGAGCGCCCCGAGGGCGTCGAGCGCGACCTTCGCGGCGCCGGCGATGAGGGCGTCGTCGCGTTCGGCGTCCTTGGCGTCGCGGCGGGAGAGGACGGCCAGGGTGATGGGGGCGGCGCCGGGGGGCCAGATGACGGCGATGTCGTTCCGGGTGCCGTAGCCGCCCGTGCCCGTCTTGTCGCCCACCTGCCAGCGGTCCGGCACACCCGCGCGGATGGTGTGGTCGCCTGTGGTGTTGCGCCTGAGCAGGTCGGTCAGTACGGCCCGCTTGTCCGTCGGGAGGGTGTCGCCGAGCACGTACGCGCGCAGCCCGGTGGCGAGGGCGCGGGGCGTGCTGGTGTCCCGGGGGTCGCCTGGGGCGGCGTCGCTGAGCGCGGTCTCGTAGCGGTCGCATCGGGTGACGTCGTCACCGAGCGCGCGGAGGGCGTCCTGCAGGGCGCGGGGGGAGCCCAGCTCGTGGAAGAGGAGGTTGGCGGCGGTGTTGTCGCTGTACCGGATGGCCGCGTCGGACAGCTCGCGCAGGGTCATCCCGGTGGCGACGTGCCGCTCGGTGACCGGTGAGGCGCTGACGAGATCGTCGCGGCCGTAGCGCACGAGCCGGTCCATCTGCCGGAGCGAGTTCTTGTCCAGTACGGCGCCGACGAGCAGCGCCTTGCAGGTGGAGGCGTAGGCGAATCGCTCATCGGGCCGGTGGGTGACGGTCCGGCCGCTGCCCGTGTCGAGCGTGTGGACGCCGAGGCGTGCGTCGAACTTCCGCTCCAGTGCGCGGAAGGCCTGTTCGGTACGGGGATCGGCCGGGGCCGACGGCGGGGCGGAGGATGAAGCGGTCCCGGACGGTTTCGGTGAGGCCTCCGGGCCGCTCGTACAGCCGACGAGCGGGAGGGCGGCGAGGCCGGTAAGAACGGCACGGCGGGACAGCGAAGTTCGAGTGTGCATGGCATACGGGCTTTCTGTTCCGATGGGACGTGTCTGTCCGGATCCAAATCCGCCGCCGCACCGCATGTCGAATACCATCTCGGCATTGAGCTCATTCAGATGCGATATCGCCGCATGCCAGGAGGTACGGATTGCTCACCGAACGGCACCTGGAAATCTTCGTCGCCCTGGCGGAGGAGGAACACTTCGGTGCCGCCGCCCAGCGTGTGGGCATGACCCAGCCACCGCTGTCGCAGGGCCTGCGCAGGCTTGAGGCGCTGCTCGGGGTCCGCCTGTTCGACCGTGAGCGGGGGGTGTTCCTCACCGAGGAGGGTGCCCTGCTGCTTCCGCACGCCCGCCGCGCGCTGGCCGCGTTCGCGGAGCTCCGCGAGACCGGTGCCCGATCCGCAGCCGACGGCCGGCGGCTGCGGATCGGGCTGGCCCCGGAGGTACCGGCGCCGCTGGCCGCGGAGGTGGCGGCGGCGCCGGTCCGGGCGGGCGAGCGCGCCAGGATCGGCATGGTGACGGCGTCAACGGCCGCGCTGCTCGGTGACGTCGCGGCCGGACGGCTCGACATCGCCGTCATCCGGCACCCGTCCGTTCTGCACGGCCTCACCGCGGGCCGGGTGATCCTGCTGCCGACCTGGGTGCTGTCCCCCGCCGGGGTCCGCGGTCCCGGTGGGACGACGCCGTCACCGCTGCCCGTCGCGGTACGCCCGCGTGCCGAGGCGCCCGCGGCTCATGACCTGTTCATCGACACCCTGGCCAGCCGGGGCCGCCGGGTGGAGACCGTGGTGATGTCCGACGAGCGCGCCGGGCTCGCCCTCGTGGCGGCGGGTCAGGCGGTGCTCGTCACGGCGGACGACGCGCTGACGGCGTCCGGTGTGGAGCGCCGCACGGCGACGGACCCGCCGCTCCCCCTGCGGCTGCGGGTGGCCTGGGATCCGCGGCGCCCGGGTGCGCGGGAGACCGCCGGGACGGCGCAGCTGCTGGAGGACGCCCTGGCCCGGAAGGTGGCGCCGTGAACCGGCCCCGGCACGGCGGTGGTGTGGAGCGCGCCATCCGCGAGATGTTCGACGACGCGGGCGTCCGGGGCTGGCTGCACGTGGCGGAACTGCGCCGCCCCTCGGCCCGCGTGGTCATCGAGCCCGGCGAACAGCTGCCGCTGGGCTCGGTCTACAAGGTGCCCCTGATGGCCGCCTTCTGCCGCCTCGCGGACACGGGGCGGATCGACCCCCGCCACCGGGTGACCCTGGAGCCCGCCGACCGGGTCCCCGGTCCGACCGGCATCTCCGTCCTGCACGACCCCGTCACCATGTCGCTGCGCGATCTGGTGACGCTGATGATGACCGTCTCCGACAACACCGCGGCCGCCGCCGTCCTGCGGGCGGTCGGCGCCGATGTGGTCGACGCCTTCTGCCGGGACCTGGGCATGCCGGACACCCGTATCCACGGTGGTGTCGTCGCCACGTTCAACAGGCTCGTCGCGGAGACGGGGGCGCCCTCCCTGGACGCGGCCCTGGCCCATGTGGCGGACAACGACACCGTGGTGCCGACGGATGTGTACGACCCTGCTTTCAAGGCGTCCGGCACTCCGGCGGACATGGCCCGGCTGCTGCGGGCGATCTGGACCGATGAGGCCGCTTCCGCCGAAGGCTGCGCGTTCATGCGCGAGGTCATGCGCAGGCAGCCGTGGACGCACCGGCTCGCTTCCGGCTTTCCCTACGACGACGTCACCGTCTACGGCAAGACGGGCACCTTCGGCTCGCTCCGGCACGAAGCCGGCGTCGTCGAACTCGCGGACGGCAGCACCTACACCGCGGTGGTGTTCACCCAGGCGGCCAGGGCCGACAGCAGGCTGCCGCGCGCCGACGCCGTGATCGGCGCCGCCGCGCGGGCCGCGGTGGAGGAGCTACGGGGGCATCAGGGCACCTGACGGCGGCTGCCGGGGCCGGCCCTCACCTCTTGCGCCACTCCTCCGCCAGCAGCTCGTAAGACCGCACCCGGTCCGCGTGTCCATGGGTGATCGTGGTGATCAGCAACTCATCGGCACGGGTCGCCTCCTGAAGCTCCGCCAGCCGGCCGGCGACCCGGTCCGGGGAGCCGACGAACTGGGTGTCGAGGCGGTCCTGGACCAGGGCACGGTCCGCGTCCGTCCAGATGTGGGCGCGGGCCTCGTCCGGCGTGGGGAACTCGATGGCGCCCTCGGCCGAACGGATGCTGCGGACCCAGGCACCGTAGCCGGAGGCCAGTTCGCGGGCGGTCTCGTCGTCCTCCGCCACCACGACGTCGGCGGACACGCTGACGTAGGGCTCGGTGAGGACGTCGGAGGGCCGGAACGCGGCGCGGTACCCCTCTGTCGCCTCCAGCACGGTGGCGGGACTGACGTGGTAGTTGGCCGCGAACCGCAGCCCGGACCGGCCCGCGACCTGGGCGCTCTGACCGCCGCTGCTGCCCAGGATCCACAGCTCCACCTCCGCGCCCTCCCCCGGGACGGCATGGGCCTCGATGCCGTCCTCCGAACGGTAGGTGCCCGCCAGCAGGGCCAGGATGTCGTCGATCTGCTCGCCGTAGTCCTGCGATTCGGCGTGCGGCTGCTGGAGCAGCTTGCGCTGGAGCGCGATGCGGGGCGAGCCGAGCAGGTGCTCGAAGGAGAAGCGGGGCGGGATGCGCAGGCCGTTGGGCGTGCGCCCGTCGACCACCGGGGTCGCGGACGGCCGCGGGGCGGCGGCCCCGCCGGGCGGGCGTCCGCCGGAGCGGCCGAGACCCAGGTCGAGCCGGCCGGGATGCAGCGCGTCGATCAGGCCGAACTCCTCGACCGTGGACAGAGCGGTGCGGTGGCCGAGCTGGACGGCGCCCGCTCCGAGCCGGATGGACGTGGTCGCGGAGGCCGTGAGGGCGAGGACGACCGCGGGCGAGGTACCGGCCACGCCGGGGTTGAGGTGGTGCTCGGCGAACCAGTAGCGGGCGTACCCGAGGCTCTCGGCCTGCCGGGCCAGATCGATGGAGTTGCGCAGCGCCTCGGAGGCGGAGGAGCCGGAGGACACCGGGACCAGGTCGAGGACCCCGAGCGGAATGTCGGACATGACGGGCGGTCTCCTCAGCGGTCGGCGCGAACGGACTCGGACTCGGGCTCGGGCTCGGGCTCGGGCTCGGGCTCGGGCTCGGCGAGGACGGGGCCCCAGGCGAACGGCGGATCGGGGATCTCCCGGCGCAGCACGGGTGCGACGTCCGACTGGAAGAGCGCGAGCGAGTCCCGGTGCTGAGCGTCCGTCAGGCCGCCCGCGTCCGCGTGCAGATGGAGGACCGTGTGGCCGAACTGCTCGTGGTAGCGGTGCACCTTCTCGACGATCTGCTGCGGACTGCCGATCAGCGCCGAGCTGCGCTCCACGAAGTCCTCCAGGGTCGTGAACACCGGTTCCAGGCCCAGCTGTTTCTGGAAGGCGAGGTTCCCCTCGAACACCGGCCGGTAGGCGGCGAGCGCCTCCTGCGAGGTCCGGGCCGCGTAGATGCCCGCCGTTCCCGCGCCCACCGCGATGTCCGCCGGATCGTGGCCGTGGTGGACCCAGCGCTCACGGTAGTAGCGGATCAACTCGGCGTAGGGCTCGATGGTGTTGGTGACGTTGGCGGAGAAGAGCGGGTCGCCGTAGCGGGCGGCGAGGTCGACCGACTCCCTGCTGGTCGCGCTGCCGTGCCAGACCCGGACCGGCTGCTGAAGCGGTCGGGGCCAGACCTCGGCGTCCTTGAGTTCCGGACGGAAGCGGGTGGCGGCCGTGACCTTGTCCTGGCGCCAGAGCTGCCGGAACACCTCGTAGCTCTCGGCGTTGCGGTCCCACTGGTCCTCCGGGGTGACCTGGAACAGGTCCCGCTGGGCGGCGCCGTTGCCCTTGCCGATGATCAGTTCGAGCCGTCCGCCGGAGAGGTGGTCCAGCGTCGCGTAGTCCTCGTAGGCGCGCACCGGGTCGAGGAGGCTGAGCGTGGTGACGGCCGTGAACAGCCGGATCCGGGAGGTGAGGGCGGCTATGTGGCTGAGTACGACCGGGGGTGAGGAGGAGATGAAGGGCCGCTCGTGCCGCTCCCCCACGCCGAAGCCGTCGAAGCCCAGCTCCTCCGCGAGGAGCGCGTTGTCGAGCACTTCGCGGAAGCGGTCGTTGGTCGGCTTCCGCACGCCGGTCACGGGGTGCGGGCCGTGCACGATCAGGGTGATGGCGAGGAACTTCATGACGCCTCACGCCCCTCGCGGGCATCGTCGGGGTGGTCGAGGCCGAGGTGGTCGCGCAGGGTGGTGCCCTCGTACTCCGTCCGGTACACGCCCCGTTCCTGGAGCAGCGGGACGACTTGGTCGGTGAACGCGTCGAGGCCGCCCGGGGTGATGTGCGGGGCGAGGATGAAGCCGTCGGAGACGTCGGCCTGGACGAAGTCGTTGATGGTGGTGGCGACGGTGGCCGGGGAGCCGACGAAGGCCTGGCGGTTCCCGGTCTCGATGACCAGGTCGCGGATGGACCACTTGTTGGCGGCCGCGCGCTCCCGCCACTCGCGGGCGATGGCCAGCGGGTCGCGGTACATCCGTACCTGGGCGCGGCCGCGGGCGACGGTGTGCTCGCCGGGGTCGGGGTCGATGTCGGGGAGGGGGCCGTCCGGGTCGTACCCGGACAGGTCCCGGTTCCAGACGAATTCGAGGTGCTTGATGGCGGTGGCGCCGCTGACCTGGCTGCGGCGTACCTCGCGGGCCTGTTCCTCCGCCTCCGCGTCGGTGTCACCGAGGACGAAGGTGGCCGCCGGGAGGATCAGCAGCTGGTCGGGCCGGCGGCCGTACCGGGCGAGGCGGCCCTTGACGTCCGTGTAGAAGGCCTGCCCCTCCTTGAGGGTGGCGTACCGGCTGAAGATCGCGTCCGCGCTCGACGCGGCGAAGTCACGGCCCTCCTCGGAGTCGCCCGCCTGGAAGATCACCGGCCGCCCCTGCGGGGAGCGCGGCACGTTGAACTGTCCCTCGATGTCGAAGTGCTGCCCCTTGTGCACGAAGGCGCCCGCCTTCGCGTCGCTCAGGAACGTGCCCGTCTGCCGGTCGGCCACGATCTCGTCCCCGTGCCAGGAGTCGAAGAGTTCGTTCGTGGTGGCCAGGAACTCCTTGGCCCGGGAGTAGCGCTCCTGCTGCGGCAGGAAGCCGCCGCGCCGGAAGTTCTCCCCGGTGAAGGCGTCCCAGGAGGTGACCACGTTCCAGGCGGCACGTCCGCCCGAGAGGTGGTCGAGGCTGGCGAACTGGCGGGCCACCTCGTAGGGCTCGTTGAAGGTCGAGTTGATCGTCCCGGTCAGGCCCAGGTGTTCGGTGACGGCGGCGAGCGCCGCGAGGACGGTGAAGGTGTCGGGCCGCCCCACGACGTCCAAGTCGTATATCTCGCCGCCCTGTTCGCGCAGTCGCAGTCCTTCGGCGAGGAAGAGGAAGTCGAACTTGGCGCGCTCGGAGGTCCGGGCGAAGTGCGCGAAGGAGCTGAACTCGATGTGGCTGCCGGCCTCCGGATCACTCCACACGGTGGTGTTGTTGACTCCGGGGAAGTGGGCCGCGAGATGGATCTGCTTGAGGGGCTTGCTCATGGTCGGGGGTCCTTCCGGCTCAGGCGGTCGCGGTGGCGGCGTAGCGGTTGGCGGGGCGGTTGAGCCCCAGCAGCCCGCGCAGGGTGTCGGCCTCGTAGGCCCGGCGGAAGGCGTTACGGCGCTGGAGCTCGGGGACCAGGCCCCGGGTGATCGCCGGAAGGTCGTGGCCGGCCACGGCGGGGCGCAGCCGGAAACCGGTCAGTCCGGCCGCCGCCAGGTCCTGGAGCAGATCGGCGAGCCCGGCGGGCGTTCCGGTGAAGACCGGGGCGTCGCTGGTGTACGGCTCGCCGGCGAGCTCGTCCAGGCGCTCCCGGCGGGCGGCGGCGGCCGCGGGGTCGTCGTCCAGGAAGACCACCAGGTCACCGAAGATGTGCACGGTCTCGTCGGCGCGGCCGGCCGCCGCCTGTTCGGTGCGGATCTCCTCGACGACGGCACGGGCCTCGCGGGCGTCGTGCGGGGTGACGTAGCCGATGTCGGCGGAGCGGGCCACCAGCCGGTACGGGACGGTGGCGTGCGCCAGGGCGCTGACGACCGGCTGGCCCTGGGGCGGCCGGGGGGTGATCGAGGGGCCCTTGACCCGGAAGTGCGTGCCCTCGAAGTCGATGTAGTGCAGCTTCGCGCGGTCGATGAAGCGTCCGGTGGTGACGTCCCGGATCTCGGCGTCGTCCTCCCAGCTGTCCCAGAGCCGCCGCACGACCTCGACGTAGTCGGCGGCCTCGTCGAACAGGCTGTGCACCAGTTCCCGGCCGGCGGGCGTGCGGTAGTCGTCGGCACCGAACGGCGGGAAGGTCCGGCGGCCGAAGTGTGCGGCCTCGTGCGCTCGGGCCGTGACCTGGAGGCGCAGGCCGGCGCGCCCGGTGCTCACGTAGTCGAGGGTGGCGATGGCCTTGGATATGTGGAACGGCTCCGTGTGGGTGGCGACCACCGTCGGGACGACCCCGATGTGCCGGGTCAGCGGGGCGACCCGCGCCGCGATGAGGACCGCGTCCAGCCGTCCGCGGACCTGGTCGGTGCGCCCGTCGGGCTCGGTGTAGGACGAGGACTGGAGGCCGAGCCCGTCCTCGATGGTCACGAGGTCGAGCAGTCCGCGTTCGGCCTCTGTGACCAGATCGGTCCAGTAGGCGGCGGTGAGGAGTTCACCGGGGCGGGCGACGGGTTCGCGCCAGGCGGCGGGGTGCCAGCCCGCGCCGTCCAGGGCCACGGCGAGATGCAGGGGAGAGGAAGAGGGTGAAGAGGACACGGGATCGGTGCCTTCCTGATCGACCGGACGATGAAGCCGGCCCCGGTACGGGGGCGGCTGCGAGGGCAACAGGTCAGGGGCGACAGAGTGCACCGGCGACGCGCAGGAGGCCGGCGTACCGATGCCGTCGGGGCGCGGGACGCGGCTGCCTCACCTCCGCTCCCCCGGGGCTCGGACGAGCAGGAACCGGGTGCGGCGGCGCAGGGTGAATCCGATCGACTCGTAGAGCCGGATCGCCCGGGTGTTGCCCGCTGCCGCGTGGAGGAAGGGGGTGTCGCCGCGCTCCCTGATGCCCGCCGCGACCGCGCGCACCAGCCGGGTGGCGAGGCCCCGGCCGCGGTGGTCCGGGTGGGTGCAGACGGCGCTGATCTCCGTCCAGCCCGGCGGGTGCAGGCGCTCGCCGGCGAGGGCGATCAGCCGCCCTCGGTCCCGGATGCCCAGGTAGTCGCCCAGTTCGATGGTGCGGGGCAGGAAGGGGCCCGGCTCCGTGAGGGCGATCAGGTCGAGGATCTCGGGCACGTCGCCGGGCCCCAGCTGTACCGCCTCGGGTGCGGGTTCTGCGTACAGGGCGGTGTCGACCAGCTGGACGCCGTCGCCGCCGCGTTCGACGGTCCAGCCGTCGGGCACCGTGCGCGCCCCGGAGACCGGGGTGACGGCGCCGGGTCCGACCAGGGCGGCCAGATCGTCCCAGGCCCGCGGGTCGGCGGGGTCCTCCAGGGCGCTGAACGGTGAGACTTCCGTGGGGTAGCGGGCGGCCCGGCCGACCCGCTCGGCGAGGTGGGCGTGCGGACCGGTCAGCGCGGCCCAGGCGGCGTTGTCCAGGATGTGCGGCGGCACCGCTCTCGATGGCGGGGCGTGATGGACGCTGGTGGACATGGTGGCGCGGGGCCTCCGTATCTGGGGCATGGGCGGGAGGTATCCGGACCCGACGGGGACGGGGCGCGGGTCAGGAGTTGTCGAGCGGCAGTCCGGGCGGGTCGACCAGGGAGGACGGCACAGCCTCGTTGGAGAGGTTCCAGGCGGCGAGCCACTTGGCGTACTGGCCGTTCTTGATCAGGTGGTTGATCGCGTCGGCGAGCGGCTTCGCGAGTCCGCTGTCCTTCTTCGCGGTTGCCGCGATCAGCCCCTGGAGGGTCGCGCCCGCGCCGGAGAACTTGCCCGCGCTGCGGGTCGGGTTGGGGGTCTTCGAGGTCTGCGTGATGTGGTACGCGATGCCGGGGTTGGGCCCGAAGGAGAGGTCGATCTTCCCGCTGGCCAGTGCCAGGGCCGTGGCGTTGTTGTCCTGGTAGTACTTGACGTCGAGCTTGCGGCCCTGCTTCGCCAGCTTCGCCTTCCACTCCAGCAGGATCCGCTCCTGGTTGGTGCCGGCGCTGACGGCGACGGTCCGCCCGGCCAGGTTCCGGTAGTCGCCGTCGAAGTTCCAGGTGTTCTTCTTCAGCGCCTCGAAGGCGAGGTTGTCCTGCCGGTAGGAGGCGAACTCGTACTTCTTCTTGCGCTCCTCGGTGTCGGTGACGTTCGACAGGGCCACGTCGACCTTGCCGCTGTCGATGCCGACGAACATGTTCTCCCAGGTCGAGTTCTTCAGCTCGGGCTCCAGCCCGAGGACCGCCGCGACCAGCCGGCCGAGATCGGGTTCGGCGCCGGTGAGGGTCTTCTGGTCCTCGCCCACGTACGCGAGGGGCGGGAATCCGGCGGGCAGCGCGCCCACGCCGATCACCAGCTTGCCGCGATCGGCCACCGACTTGGGCAGTTCGGCGCTGATCGACTTCACCTCCACCACCTTGAGCTGGGTCTCCTCGGCGGCGCCGTTGGAGAGCGCGCCGACGGTGACCGTTCCGGCCGGCGCACTGCCGGTCCTGGTCGCGGCGTCGCCGTCACCGCCGCACGCGGCGAGACCGGCGGCGAGCGAGGCGAACGCGGCGGAGGCGGCGATACCTCGGCGGAGTCTGCTGCGGAGGATGGGGGTACGCATGATGGCTGTCCTTGTCAGGTGCGATGAGGGTGTACGGAGGAGGAACATCGGCGGGCGGAACGGTCGGCGGGTTCAGAGCACCTTGCTCAGGAAGTCCCTGGTCCGCTCGTGCCTCGGGTGGTCGAGCACCTGCTCGGGCGGGCCCTGTTCGACGATCCGGCCGCCGTCCATGAAGACCACCCGGTCGGCGACCTCGCGGGCGAAGCCGATCTCGTGCGTGACGACCAGCAGGGTGGTGCCGCTGCCGGCCAGGTCCTTGATCACGGCCAGTACCTCGCCGACGAGTTCGGGGTCGAGCGCGGAGGTCGGCTCGTCGAAGAGGATGACCCCGGGCCGCAGGGCGAGGGCTCGGGCGATGGCCACGCGCTGCTGCTGTCCGCCGGACAGCTGGCGCGGATAGGCGGCTGCCCGGTCCCCGAGTCCCACCCGGTCGAGCAGGTCGCGGGCCAGCTCCCGGGACTCCGGCTTGGTGAGTCGCCCGGTCGCGACCGGGGCGGCGGCCACGTTGTCCAGCACGGTGAGGTGCGGGAAGAGGTTGAAGTTCTGGAAGACGAAACCGATCCGGCTGCGCTGCGTCAGGATGGCGCGCTCGCTCAGCTCCTTGAGACGCCCCCGGTGCCTGCGTACGCCGATCAGCTCGCCGTTCACACTGACATGACCGATCTCGGGCTTCTCCAGGTGGTTGATCACCCGCAGGAGAGTGGACTTCCCTGAGCCGGACGGCCCCAGGACAACGGTGACCTCCCCGGGACGCACGGTCAGCGCCACACCGTCGAGGACGCGCTGGGAGCCGTACCACTTGTGCACATCGTGCACCTCGACCGCGGCGGGGCGCGCCGGGGGCGCCGCAACTGCGTCGGCCTGGCCCGGTGTCCCGGCGGGATCGGCCGCTTCCGCTGTTCCGGTCGTCGTCTCCGCGGTCATATCGCCGTCTCCTTCCGGACCCGTGCCCGCAGATCGCCCAGGCCGGTCCGCAGCCTCTGCAGCGGCGTGGGCGGCAGGGTGCGCAGCGCGCCCCGCGAGTAGTACCGCTCGACGTAGAACTGGATGACGGACACCACGCTGGTGAGGATCAGGTACCAGGCGGTGGCGACCAGCAGCAGCGGCACGATGTCGCCGGGGTAGGTGCTGCCCATGCTCTGTACGGAGCCGAACAGGTCGAGCAGCGAGACGTAGAAGACCAGTGAGGTGCCCTTGATCAGGCCGATCAGCTGGTTGACGTAGTTCGGGGTGATGGAGCGCAGGGCCTGCGGGAAGACGATCTTCGCGAACCGGTACCGCTTCGGGAGGCCGAGGGCGGCTGCCGCCTCGTGCTGGCCCTGGTCGACGGAGAGGATGCCGCCGCGCACCACTTCGGAGGCGTAGGCCGCCTCGTTCAGACTGAGACCGATGACGGCGACGGCCATGTCGGTGGCGAGGCGTGATTCGTCGAAGCTGAAGAACGCCGGGCCGAACGGCACTCCCACGCTCAGCGTCCGGTAGAGCGCGCTGAAGTTGTAGAGGAACAGCAGGATCACGATCAGTGGGACCGACCGGAAGAGCCAGGTGTAGAGCCAGCTGACCGCGCGCAGCACAGGGCTCGGGGAGAGCCGGGCCAGGGCCAGCAGCACACCGCCGAGCAGCCCCAGAACGGCGCTGAACAGGGCGACTTCGAGCGTGACGAGCAGTCCGTCGAGGATGGTGGGCCGCAGGAACCAGTACCGGAACCGGTCCCACTGGTAGAAGGGATTGGCCACCAGGCCGTGGACGATCTGGGCGACCAGCACCAGCACGACGACGGTGACGATCCAGCGGCCGGGCCGCAGGAGCGGGCGGACCCGCTGCGGGACCTGCGGCTTCGGCACGACGGGTGGCCCGGGGCGGGGGGCCGCCTCGGCGGGCGGCGCTGACCCGGGGGACACAGCGACGCCGGGGGATTCACTCACGGTGGGCTCCAGCGGATGCGGACGGCCCGGACCGCGGACGGCAGCGCCTCACCACGCCGGTCGTCGGGAACGACGCGGCGGGGCACGGGCAGCACAGCGCGGAACAGGGGGCCGGGCGGGGAGAGGACGCACCGCGGCAGCGGTGGACGTCAGGGAGTCAGAGGGCCGTCAGCCTTGACGAAGAGCGCGACAAGCGGCGGTACACAGCGCGCTGTTGACACGCTGGAGGTCGACGGAGCGGTCCGCGCAGAGCAGGACGCGGCCTCGGGACCGCCAGGCAGCCATCCCCTCAGCTGCGTGCATCGCTCTCACCGTCACCGATCCGCCCCGCGGGGCCTCGCGCCTGCCGGACACCGTCCGGTACTCAACTGCGGCACCCCGCGGTGTGCTGGGGCGTCGGCCGGCGAGCCGGGGCGTATCGCCGCTGCCCGGAGCCGTTCCGCGCCGCAAGTTATGCATGGCCCGACAGGAATGTCAACGCGGGTGACCAACAGGCGAGATGGCCCCGGCGGCCTCCTTGACGGCGTCACCCGGCGCACCGAAACTGACGTGGACGGTCACGATTGTCAGCGCCCCCGTGCGGGATCCGTCCTGCTCACGGGGTCCATCGGCCCCGGCCCGCTGGCAGGCAACCCTTCCACCGCGACGGGGTGCCCCGGGTGACGACCGGGTCCCGCCGGTGTGGCGGGGCAAGCGTGGCCCCGCGTCTCGCGGGCCCCGGAGTCGGGACGGGTGGATTTTGTCCAGGAACGGCTTGACGAGGCGCCTGCACATCGATCTGCTGCGTGTCTCCAGCGCCTACTAACCCGGAATACCGGACGCGCACAGGTCCGCACGGTCGCGATGACGCGTACAGGTCCGCGCCGTCACGATGAGGCGCACGCCTCCGCGCTGTCGTGATCCGGCCCGGTGCGCGAGCGCAGCCGTTCCACATCCGGCCGCTGGTGCCCACAAGGCGACGGTGGCTTCCTCGTTCCCACAAGGATCTCCACAGGAGAGTCATGCCCGAGACAGCTTCGCGCAGTTCCAGCACAGGCAACTCCATCACGTGCGGCTCGATCTCATCCGGCCCGAGTCCGTGCGCCACGCATCCCCGTCCCACCATCGCCGTGCCGTCCTCCCGTATCCACAGCCGTATCGGGGTCGGTCTGGCCGGCGGCTTCTATCCCGCTCCGCACCGCTACGAGCTGTTCCTGTCGGCGGGTTGTCCGCGCTCGCTGCGTATCTCGATCACCCTCGGCCTGCTCGGTCTCCGGGACTCGGTCGCTACCACGTTCCTGGGGCACCCAACCGTGACACCCAAGGCGTATGCCTCGCTGCGCGGCGCGTACGAGGCCACGCTGCACCATTACGACGGGCCGCTGACGGCGCCCGCGCTGTGCGACCGGTGGAGCGGGCGCATCGTCAGCAACCACACGCCCGACATACTCCGCGATCTCGCGGGGCTGCTCTCCGGCCATGACGAGGCCTGCCCCTCGGCGCTGCGCCCTCCGGAGCTCGCCGAGGGCATCGAGGCCCTACGCGAGCTGCTGAACCGGGACGTCACCCCGCACGCGGGGTCTTCCGCGCGGTCGGCGGCCCTGGATCTGCTGGACGGGTCCCTCGCCCGGCGGCCCTACGCGCTGGGCGAGGAGCTGACGGCCGGGGATGTCGACCTGTGGGTGGCGCTCGTCCATCTCGGCCCGGTCGGCGCCCTGGGCGACCGCCCCCGGCTCAAGGAGTACGTACGCCGCCTCTGCGGCCACCCCGCCTTCCCGGAGACACCGGAGGTGCCGGGGGCTCCGGGAATTCCGGACCTGCCGGGCGGGATGGCCGTCGTCGACCCGCTGCCTCAGGCTCTCACGTAGGCCGCGAGGTGCTCGCCGGTGAGGGTGGAGCGGTCCGCGACCAGGTCGTCGGGGGTGCCCTCGAAGACGAGCCTGCCGCCGTCGTGACCGGCGCCGGGGCCCAGGTCGATGATCCAGTCGGCGTGCGCCATGACCGCCTGGTGGTGCTCGATCACGATGACGGACTTCCCGGAGTCCACCAGCCGGTCGAGCAGGCCGAGCAGCTGCTCGACGTCTGCGAGGTGCAGGCCGGTGGTCGGTTCGTCGAGGACGTAGATCCCGCCCTTCTCGCCCATGTGCGTGGCCAGCTTGAGCCGTTGTAGCTCACCGCCGGACAGGGTGGTGAGCGGCTGGCCCAGGCTGAGGTAGCCGAGCCCGACGTCGGCCAGTCTGTCGAGGATGCGGTGGGCGGCCGGGGTGTGTGCCTCGCCGCTGCCGAAGAACTCCTCGGCCTCGGTCACCGACATCGCCAGCACCTCGCTGATGTCACGGCCGCCGAGACGGTATTCGAGCACCGAGGCCAGGAACCGCTTCCCCTCGCACTCCTCGCAGACGGTGGCGACGCCCGCCATCATCGCGAGGTCGGTGTAGACGACCCCGACGCCGTTGCAGCCGGGGCAGGCGCCCTCGGAGTTGGCGCTGAACAGGGCCGGCTTCACGTCGTTGGCCTTGGCGAACGCCTTGCGGATCGGGTCGAGCAGCCCGGTGTACGTCGCGGGGTTGCTCCGTCGCGAGCCGCGGATCGCGCCCTGGTCGATCGACACCACCCCGTCGAGCCCGGAGACCGAGCCGTGGATCAGTGAGCTCTTGCCGGAGCCGGCGACGCCGGTGACCACGGTGAGGACGCCGAGCGGGATGTCGACGTCGCGCAGGTTGTTCGTGTCCGCGCCCCGGACCTCCAGGGCGCCGGTGGGCTTGCGCCGGGTGTCCTTGAGGGTGGCCCGGTCGTCGAAGTGACGGCCGGTGACGGTGTCCCCGGCCCGCAGCCCCTCGACGGTGCCTTCGAAGCAGACGGTTCCGCCCGCCGTACCCGCGCCGGGGCCGAGGTCGACGACATGGTCCGCGATGGCGATCGTCTCCGGCTTGTGCTCCACGACGAGCACCGTGTTGCCCTTGTCGCGCAGGCACAGCAGCAGCCTGTTCATCCGCTGGATGTCATGGGGGGTGCAGGCCGGCGGTGGGCTCGTCGAAGACGTAGGTGACGTCGGTGGGGGGTGGAGCCGAGGTGGCGGATCATCTTGACGCGCTGTGCCTCGCCGCCCGACAGCGTGCCCGTCGGCCGGTCGAGCGCGAGGTAGCCGAGGCCGATCTATACGAACGAGTCGAGGGTCTGCCGCAGCGCGGTGAGCAGCGGTGCGACGGAGGGCTCGTCGAGGTCGCGGACCCAGGCGGCGAGATCGCTGGTCTGCATCGCGCAGGCGTCGGCGATGTTGATCCGCTTGATCTTCGAGGACCGGGCGCCCTCGCTGAGCCGGGTGCCGTCGCACTCGGGGCAGGTGGTGAAGGTGACCGCGCGCTCCACGAACGCCCGGATGTGGGGTTGCAGCGCTTCCTTGTCCTTGGACAGGAACGACTTCTGGATCTTGGGGATCAGGGCTTCGTAGGTGAGGTTGACGCCCTCGACCTTGACCTTGACCGGCCCCCGGTAGAGGAAGTCCCGCATCTCCTTCTTGGTGAACTCACGGATCGGCTTGTCGGGGTCCAGCAGGCCCGATTCCGCGTAGACCCGGACGGTCCAGAAGCTGTCGGACTTCCAGCCGGGGATGGTGAAGGCGCCCTCGGAGAGCGATTTGGAGTCGCCGTAGAGCTGGGTGAGGCCGATGTCGGAGACGCTGCCCCGGCCCTCGCAGCGCGTGCACATGCCGCCGGTGCGGTTGAAGGTCGCCTTCACCGCCTTCTTCGCGCCGCGCTCGACGGTGATGGCCCCGCTCGCCCGGACCGAGGGAACGTTGAAGGCGTACGCGCCGGGCGGGCCGATGTGCGGCTTCCCGAGGCGGCTGAAGAGGATCCGCAGCATCGCGTTGGCGTCGGTGGCCGTGCTGACCGTGGAACGCGGATCGGCGCCCAGTCTCCGCTGGTCGACGATGATCGCGGTGGTCAGTCCGTCCAGGACGTCGACCTCCGGCCGCGCCTGCGTCGGCATGAAGCCCTGGACGAAGGCGCTGTACGTCTCGTTGATCAGCCGCTACGACTCCGCGGCGATCGTGTTGAACACCAGCGAGGTCTTGCCCGAGCCGGAGACCCCGGTGAAGACCGTGAGCCGCCGCTTCGGGATCTCGATGCTGACGTCCTTGAGGTTGTTCACGCGCGCGCCGTGCACGCGGATCACATCGTGGACGTCGGCAGCGTGCGGCGCGGGCGACGCCGCGCCCTTCCTGGTGGCCATGGTTGTCGGTTCTCCATCTGTCTGTCGGCCGGTAGGTCGGGCCATGATGACGTGATCGCGGCTCAGCTGTCCTGGAGCAGCCCGAGGACGTTGCCGTCGGGGTCCGTGAAGGTGGCCACCAGGCGGCCGCCGCCGACATCGTGCGCGGGCTCCTTCACGGTGGCGCCCGCGGCCGTCACCTCGGCCAGCTTCGCCTCGATGTCGGGCACCTCCCAGTAGCTCACGGGCGAGGCCATGCCCTCTCCTCCCCCGTCCGGTACCAGCCCGACGTGCTGGCCCCCGGCCTCGTAACCGACGTAGTAGGGCGCGTCCGCCGTCGGCGCCACGCCCAGCAGGGCCGTGTACAGCGCCTTGGCGGCTGCCAGGTCGGACACGGGATGCAGAACGGTCTTGATTCCCTGAGTGGCAGAGCCGGTCATGGTCGCTCCTGTGGTTCGTGGGGCGCATCGTCCCCGTGCGGACGTTCGCGCCGGGGTACGGGCCCGGCGGTCGCGGGCGGCGCGCGGTGTCCGTGCGCTCGGTGTCTGGCCATCACGCTAGCCGCGGCCCGGTGACCTCGCTTCTCCATTCCTGACCGGTCCGCGGGGCCGTCCGTGACGCGGCCGCGGCCCTTCGCCCGCCCGCACGCGTCCCAGGTCAGGGCTGTGCGCAGGACGTATTGCCACCTTCCGGCACCGGGTCCATGCTTATGTGCATGGGTGACGAGGCCGGCCCCGAGCTCATCGCGTATGTCGAGCGCGCCCTGCGAGTGATGGAGGCGGCAGGGGCGCACTCGTCGGATGTCCCTGTGCGGCAGCTGGCCCGGGAGGCGGGTCTGCCGATGGCCACCGTCGAGCGGCTGCTGAGGGTGCTCGCGCGGGACGGCTACCTGACCGAGCCGGCCGACGGCGTGTTCACTCTCCCCGCGGAACGCCTGTCACCGGGCGCCGGGCGCGGGCTGCCCAACCGCATCCGGCCGGTCCTGAAGACCTTGCGGGACGATCTCTCGGCCGCGGTCTACCTGACGTTGTACGAGGAGGGCGAGATCCGGGTCATGGAGATCGTCGACAGCGCCCGCGCGCCGCGTGTGGACCTGTGGGTCGGGTTCCAGGACGCCGGGCACGCCACGGCTCTCGGGAAGAGCGTGCTGCGGGAACTGGACGGGGCGGCGCGCGCCGAGTACTTCTCCCGGCACCCGCTGACCGACCTCACGCCCCGCACCATCACGCGCAGGGAGGAGTTGCTGCGGCAGCTCGACTCGCCGCCGGCGCCGCCGGTCGTCATGGATCGGGAGGAGTACGCGCGGGGTACGACCTGCATAGCCGTGCCCGTGTACAGCGGTGACCAGATCGGTTCGCTCGGCATCTCCTTCCGGTCGGACCGGATGTACCGGACCACCCAGGTCAGGGCCGGGCTGCTGTCCACGGCGATGCGCGTCACCATGGGCCTCTCGCTTCCCGACTGAGCCCCGCTGAGCGGGGGTTCGAGGGCATTCCGTGGCGTGCGCCCACGGCCGTGAGCCGACTGCGTACCGGACTCGCCGCCCGCGTGGGCCCGCCCCGGTGCGGGGCGGCGTTGCCCGGGAGGCCCGGTGGCGGGCCGCCTGCTAGGGTGATCACGCTGTTCAGCATGTACGGAGGAGATCAGACATGGCGGGTGACGACGACATCTCCGGGTGATACCCGGAGCTGACGGCCACCGGCGGGCGCCCAGGAGCGCAGCCGAAGTGGCCATGTCGTTGTTCCCTCTGTCCACTGCCCCGGGGCCGCACTCCGTGCTGTCCCGGAATCAGCCGCGAGGTCTCCCGCATGTCCGACGCTTCCATCATCTGCTCGGGTCTCTCCTTCTCCTGGCCCGACGACACCCCCGTCTTCCACTCGGTGGGCGGCGCCCTCGGCTACCTTCCGCAGAGCCTGCCCCTGACCGGTGATCTGACGGAGGCCGAGGTCCTGGGGATCGACGCCGTGATCCGTGCCCTCGACGCCGTCGAATCCGGCGATGTGGGCGAGGACCACTTCGCGGTGATCGGTGACGACTGGGCCATCGAGGAGCGCACCCGCGCCCAATTGGACCGGCTCGGCCTGGCCGGTATCGCGCTCGACCGGAACATCGGCACGCTCAGCGGCGGGCAGGTCGTCTCCCTCGGCCTGGCGGCCCAGTTGCTGAAGCGGCCCGATGTACTGCTGCTCGACGAGCCGACCAACAATCTGGACCTCGGAGCCCGGCACTCGCTCTATGACGCGCTCGACGCGTGGGGCGGCACCCTGCCGCTCGTCAGCCACGACCGTGCGCTGCTCGGCCGCATGGACCGCATCGCTGAACTCGGCAGCGACGAACTGCGCCTCTACGGGGGCACCTTCACCGCCTACGAGGAAGCCGTTCGGGCCGAGCAGGAGGTGGCGGAGAAGAACGTGCGCAACGCCGAGCAGGAACTGAAGCGGGAGAAGCGGGAAATACAGCAGGCCCGCGAGCGCGCCGAGCGCCGGGCGAGCAACGCGGCCCGCAATCTCAAGAACGCCGACCTCCCGCGCATCTTCGCGGGGAACATGAAGCGTGGCGCCCAGGAGTCCGCGGGCCGGGCAGACCCATGCCGCCCGGGTGGGCGAGGCCAGGGCGCGGCTGGACGAAGCCGGTCGCGCGGTACGCGACGAGCAGCGCATCACCCTCGAACTGCCGGACACCGTCGTCCCCGCCGGACGCACCGTCCTGCTCGCCGAGCGGGTGCGGGTGCGCCTCGGCGGACGGGAGCAGTTCACCGGGGAGGGTGTCGACCTGACGATCCGAGGCCCGGAGCGCATCGCGCTCACCGGCCCCAACGGTGCCGGAGAAAGCACCGTGTTGCGTCTGATCAACGGCGAACTCCAGCCGGAGGCAGGCGAGATCAGGAGGTCCGAAGGACGGATCGCCTATCTGTCGCAGCGGCTCGACCTGCTCGACCTCGACCGCTCGGTGGCGGAGAACTTCGCCGCGTCCGCCCCGCACCGGCCGGAGGCGGAACGGATGAACCTGCTCGCACGCTTCCTGTTCCGGGGCGACAGCGCCCACCTGCCCGTCAGGGCACTGTCCGGTGGCGAGCGCCTGCGGGCCACCCTCGCCTGTGTCCTGTGCGGCGAGCCGGCCCCGCAACTGCTGCTCCTGGACGAGCCGACCAACCACCTAGACGACGAGGCCGCCGCCTTCGTGGAGGAGCAGCTGCGCGGGATGCCGGGGCCCGTCGTGATCGCCAGTCACGACCGGGCGTTCCTGGACGCGGTCTGCACGGATCTGATCGATCTGGATCCGGCCGTCGACGGTCCCGTGCGGTACGGCGGGGGCTACAGCGCCTACCTTGCCGTGAAGCGGGCGGAGCGGGCGCGCTGGGAACGGCGTCACGCAGAGGAGCAGCAGGAGATCGAGGCGCTGCGCCGCTCGGCGGACGTGACGGCGCGGCAGGTCGCACCGGACCGGGGTCCGAGGGACAGCGAGAAGATGGGGTACGGCCTGCGGGCGGGCCGGGTGCAGAGCCAGATCGCGCGCCGGGTCCGCAACGCCTCGCGGCGACTGGCGGAGCTGGAGCGCCGTCGGGCCGGAGAGCCTCCGCAGCCTTTGCGGTTCCGGCACTCGGGGCTCGCGGACGCGTCGGCGGAGGGCACTCTCGTGTCCCTGCGCGGGGTGCGGGTGCCGGGGCGCCTGGCGGTCGACCGGCTCGATGTGGCGGCGACCGAACGGCTGCTGGTCACGGGCGGCAACGGGGCGGGGAAGTCGACGCTACTCGCCGTGCTCGCGGGGCGCCTGACCCCGCAGGGCCAGGTGAGCAGGCGGCCGGGGCTGACGGTCGGACTGCTCGCACAGGACACCCGGTTCGCCCGGCCGGACCGTACCGTCCGTGACACGTACGAACGCGCCCTGGGCGCGGACCGGGCCGAGGAGGTGCCGCTCACCTCGCTCGGCCTGATGCACGAGGCGGATCTGGACAAGCAGGTGGGGCGGCTGTCGGCCGGCCAGCGCCGCAGGCTCGCGCTGGCCCTGCTGACGGCCCGGCCTCCGCAGCTCCTGCTGCTCGACGAGCCCACCAACCATCTGTCCCCGCTGCTCTGCGACGAGTTGGAGGAGGCGTTGGGCACGGGCCCCGGCGCCGTCGTGCTGGCCAGTCATGACCGCTGGCTGCGCGAGCGCTGGCAGGGCTGCGGCATCCGGCTTCAGCCGGAGCGGGCCGCCGTCGGGTAGCGCACGAAGAGGATGCCGTGCACGTCGGCCTCCGGTGCGCGGTAGATGTGGGGGATGTCGGCCCGCCACCGCGCGGACGCACCGGGGCCGACCGTCCGGGTATCGTGCGGCGGGCCGACGACCGCGGTGCCCGTCAGCACCATCAGGCTCTCCCCCGTGCCGGGGACGTGCGCCTCCGACTCCTGGGTCGCGCCCGCCCGGATGATCACCCGGAAGACATCGGTGACGGCTGACGCGTCCTCGTGCCGCTCCAGCAGAACCGCGGTGACGGCGCTGCCGGAGACCCCGGGGAGGCTGCCGTCGGGGCCGCCACCGAACACCGCTCCGGCGCCCGGTTCCGGACCGGGGCGACCGGGGCTGCCTTTCGGCGGCGGATCGCTGAGCAGCGCGCTGAGCGGCCGGCCTAGCGCGATGGCGAGTGCGTACAGGGTCTCCAGGGTGGGGTTGCGCCGGCCGCTCTCCAGCTCGGAGAGCGTGCCCTTTCCGACCCGCGAGCGCCGGGACAACTCCGAGAGGGACAGTTCCTGTTGGTGCCGGAGCGCCCGCAGCCGGCGCCCCACGTCCTCGTTCAGCCCCATCGGCGTCCACCCACCTCCATTCCCGGTTGACGGGTGTCAGCCCGCCTCTCTACTGTTCCATAAACAGAACGTTCCGTATACGGAACACGCTCGCGGCACGCCGGTCCCGTCGCTGGTCAACGGCGTCCCGCACCGCACAGGGGAAGTGGCTCACTCATGTTCGTGATCGCCCGCATTCGCTCGGCCGCGCCGCCCTCGGCCGTGGCCGCCGGACTGATCGCCGTCATGGTCGGGGTCACCAGCTCCGCGGCCCTGGTCTTCACCGCGGCGAAGGCCGCCGGGGCGGACTCGCGCGAGATCTCCTCCTGGATGCTCGCGCTCGGCGTCGGCCTGGCCTGCACCTGCGTCGGCCTGTCGCTGCGCTACCGGGCCCCCGTCGTCACCGCGTGGTCGACGCCCGGTGCGGCGCTCCTCGCGACCGGCCTCAGTGGTGTCTCCATGCCCCAGGCGGTCGGCGCGTTCGTCTTCTCCGGGGTGCTCATCCTGCTGAGCGGGGTGACCGGCTGGTTCAGCCGCCTCATGGGCCGCATCCCGGTACCGCTGGCGGCCGCACTGCTGGCGGGGGTCCTGCTGCGGTTCGGCACCGGCCTGTTCAGCACGATGCACGGCAGTTTCGCGGTCGCCTTCCCGATGTTCGTGCTCTATCTGCTGGGGCGGCGCCTGCTCCCCCGGTACGCGGTGCTGCTGGCACTCGGCGCCGGGGTGGTGGCCACCCTGTTCACCGGCGGCTGGCAGCCGGACAAGGTCCGGTTCGCCCTGGCCACCCCGGTGTTCGTCACCCCGGAGTTCGACTGGAAGGTGCTCGTCAGCGTCGGCGCCCCGCTGTTCGTGGTCACGATGGCGTCCCAGAACCTTCCCGGGGTGGCGGTGATCCGGGGCGCCGGCTACGACGTACCGGTGTCCCCGCTGATGACGTGGACCGGGGCGGCCAACGCCGTACTGGCACCGTTCGGCGCGTTCGGCCTCAACCTCGCCGCCATCACGGCCGCCATCTGCACGGGCGAGGAGGCCCACCCGGACCGCGACAAGCGCTACCTCGCAGCGGTCTGGGCGGGGGTCTTCTACCTCTGCGTGGGACTGCTCGGCGCGACCGTCGCCTCGCTCCTGACCGCGATGCCGCACGCGCTGGTCCTGGCGATCGCCGGAATCGGCCTGCTCGCCACCATCGAGTCCTCCCTGTTTACGGCCCTGGCCGACAAGTCGTCCAGGGAGGCGGCGATCGTGACCTTCCTCGCCACGGCCTCCGGGGTGACGCTCCTGGGCATCGGCTCGGCCTTCTGGGGGCTGCTGGCGGGCCTGATCACCAGCGCAATCGCCTCGCTGGGGCGGACCGGCCGCGACACCCCCGCCCCGGCCCCCGAGCCGGAACCCTCACCGCGCGAACTCCGCGTCCCGTAGAGCCGGCCGGGGCCGGTACCCGGCAGACCGGCCGCGTGCGCGGCGGCCCCTGTCCTGTCCGTGGAACGGAGTTGCCGCGCACGGCGTGAGCACGGTGGGATGGACTCCATGCCGAAAGCGCTTGCGCCCGTCTCCGCCGAATCCCTGGCCCCCTTCGACCACCTGGACCACCGCTACTGCGGTGAGAACCCGGTACGCACCCTCGGTCATCTGTTCCGCCCCGACCGCGGCCGGCTGGCACTCGCGGTGCTCGTCTTCGTCGTGAAGCACAGCCCGATCTGGCTGCTTCCACTGATCACCGCGACCGTCCTCGACGTGGCGTCCGTGGAACAGATGATGCAGCAGAGCGCGGACATGGGTCTCGCGCCGTGGTGACCCTGATCGGCGGCCTCGTCGTCATCGGTGTGCGCGTACCGGCGTTCCTGCCCGTCTTCCTCATGGTGGTGCCGGCCGCCGGGTTCCTGGTGATGAAGCTGCGCGCGCGGCTGCGCAGCCACGACGAGTCCTTCCGCCGGGAGGTCGAGCAGCTCTCCTCCCGGGTGGGCGAGATGACCACGCTGATCCCCATCACCCGCGCCCACGGACTGGAGCGGACCGCGCTGGGCCGGGTCGACGGTTCGCTCCGCCAGGTGTTCGCGGCCGGGCTTCGCCTGGACACGGTCAACGGCCGGTTCGGCTCGCCGGCCTGGGTCATCCTCAACACGCTCGGGGTGCTGTGCCTGACGGGCTCCGCCCTGGTCGCCTATCACGGGTGGATGCCGGTCATCGCGGGCGACGTGGTGATGCTCAGCTCCTTCTTCACCGTGCTGACCGGTTCCGTGACCACGCTGCTCGGTCTGGCTCCGGTGCTCACCAAGGGCCTGGAGTCGGTGCGTTCGGCCGGCGAGGTGCTCCAGGCCCCGGACCTGGAACAGAACGCGGGCAAGGCGCAGGTGGAGCGGGTCACCGGCCATATCGACTTCGAGAACGTCGGATTCGCCTACGACGAAGCGGACCCGGCGGTCGCCGGATTCACCCTCTCGGCGCGGCCGGGCGAGACGATCGCGCTGGTGGGCGCCTCGGGCGCGGGGAAGTCGACCGTACTCAACCTGCTCATCGGCTTCTCCGGCCCACCTCCGGCCGCATCCTGCTCGACGGCGTCGACATGGCCGGGCTCGACCTGCGCAGCTACCGGCGTTTCCTCTCGGTGGTGCCGCAGGAGTCGATCCTGTTCGAGGGCAGCATCCGCGACAACGTGACGTACGGGATGGGCGACTCGGACGAGGCCACCCTGACCCGCGCCCTGGCGGACGCCAACGCCCTGGAGTTCGTACGGGAGCTGCCGCTCGGCCTGGACACGGTCGTCGGCCAGCGGGGCGCACGGCTCTCGGGCGGTCAGCGGCAGCGGCTCGCGATCACCAGGGCGCTGATCCGCGACCCCCGGGTGCTGGTGCTCGACGAGGCGACCTCCGCGCTCGACAACCGCTCGGAGGCCCTCGTCCAGGAGGCGCTCTCCCGTCTGGTGCACGGGCGGACCGTCTTCGTCGTCGCCCACCGCCTCTCGACGATCCGGAACGCGGACCGCATCGTGGCGATGGAGGGCGGCCGGATCGCGGAGGTCGGTTCGCACAACGAACTGCTGGACAGCGGCGGGGTGTACGCGGGGCTCCAGCCGGCCCGCCCCTGACACACGCCTGAAGTCCTCGTCCGGGTCATGCCGGGCGGGGCGTGAGGACCCGGTGGCCCGGGTCAGGGGCGCACGGTGCAGAGAGCCAGCAGGCACAGGTTGAAGCCCTGTACGCCGTGGTAGGCGGGCACGGCCCAGGCCGCCGGCTGCGCCGCCCGTATGGAGCCGCCGGCCGGGGCCGTCCGCCCGGCCGCTCCCGCACCGGCCGCCGACGTGATCACCAGTACTCCCGCGGCTGCCAGGGCCGCACACCAACGCGGGACTGCTGAGGGGATGTTCATGGACGCTCCAGAGATCTCGTGAGTACTCGACATCCGACATGGACGATGCGAGGCCGACGGGCCCCCGGCTTGCCCGACGGCTCGCATTGATTACTCATCCGACTGATACGCACTCGTGAAGCGCAAACCCCTCCCCCACCACGCTATGTCCCGCGTCACACCACCAATCCAACACCTCTGTGACTCCGAACGACTGATGTGACAGCCCAATTGGGGCGACGGTGGCATTTCCGGAGGTGTGCGGGGCCGTGCTGGTGCGTCAGAGGTGTGGTTCACAGCAGCGATGCGTGAACGCGCCCCGGCCCGTACTCATTCCGCCCTGCCCCGGCGCTCCGCCACGGGCCGTCCCCGCACCGCAGGCCTTCCACAGAGGTGAGAACGCGTGACCGACGCACCGCACACAACGACTTCGCATGATGATGTTCCGCTGACCTCGGCCCAGCGTGGCATCTGGTTCGCGCAGCGCATCGGCGCGGACAGCGCGGCGTACAACGTGGCCGAGTACGCCGATGTGCGGGGACCGCTGGACCCAGCCGTCCTGCGGACCGTGGTCGGCCGTGTGGTGGACGGCACCGAAGCGCTGCGGGTGACCTTTATCGAGCGTGACGGCGTTCCCGTACGACGGGTGCACCGGACCGGCGCCACGGACCGGTCTCCGCTCGACGTCCCGCTGGTCGACCTCTCGGGCCATCAGGACCCCCACGGCGAGGCGTTGCGGCGGATGGAGACGGCGCTGCGGCAGCCCGCTGACATCGCCACCGGCCCGCTGGTGCGTCTGACCCTCTACCGCCTCACGCAGACGCGGCATCTCTTCCACCAGCAGGTGCACCACCTCGCGCTCGACGGCTACGGCGCCGCCCTGGCGCTCGCCCGGATCGCCGACGCCTACACCGCCGCGCTCACCCCGTCCGGGGCGGAACCACCGCTGACCGGCGGTGCGCTCGCGCCGCTCATCGACGAGGAACGCGCCTACCGGGCGTCCGGGTGGCACTCCGAAGACCGCGAGTTCTGGACGCGCTATCTGTCGGGCTCCCCCGTTCCCGCCCGTCCGGACGCGGGTCACTGCGGGTTCGCGCCGAGGTGCCGCCCGGCCGGGCGGACCGGCTGCGCGCAGCGGCCAGGGAGTCGGGGGTGGGCTGGCCGACGTTCTTCATGACCGCGCTGGCCGTCTACACGCACCGGAGCCGAGGAGTCGGCGAGGCCGTCCTGGGCCTGCCGGTCACGGCGCGGCGCCCCCGTTATGTTTTTCGCGGTCCTGCAATGGGGCCGCTGGCCTCCGGGCCCGGCATGACTTGGTCCCCCTGTCCGAGATGACCTGGGGGGTGGTGTCACCGGGCCCGGGGGTGTTCGTCGGAGACGCTGATCAGAGGTCCGGCCACCGTCCGGTCCGGCGCAACGCCGGACAGTTCGCGGGCGGCAGGTCTGCATAACGTGGATGCGCGAGCACGACACCCGAGCCGAGGCCAGCACCGTCAAAACCCCTGGAAGGGCGCGATGTTCGAGATCGAAGACGTGGGCGTGTTCCTCGGCCTGGACGTCGGCAAGTCCGCCCACCACGGACACGGACTCACCCCGACCGGGAAGAAGGTTTTCGACAAGCCGCTGCCCAACAGCGAACCCAAGCTGCGGGCCGTGTTCGACAAGCTGACCGCGAAGTTCGGCACCGTCCTGGTCATCGTGGACCAGCCCGCCTCCATCGGCGCCCTGCCCCTGGCCGTCGCCCGCGACGCAGGCTGCCGCGTCGCCTACCTGCCCGGCCTGGCCATGCGCCGCATCGCCGACCTCTACCCAGGAGAGGCCAAGACCGACGCCAAGGACGCAGCCGTCATCGCGGACGCCGCACGAACCATGCCGCACACCCTGCGCTCGCTCGAACTGACCGACGAGATCACCGCCGAGCTGACCGTACTGACCGGCTTCGACCAGGACCTCGCCGCCGAGGCCACCCGCACCAGCAACCGGATACGCGGCCTGCTCACCCAGTTCCACCCCTCCCTGGAACGCGTCCTGGGACCGCGCCTGGACCACCAAGCCGTCACCTGGCTCCTGGAGCGTTACGGCTCCCCGGCCGCCCTGCGCAAGGCCGGCCGCAGCCGGCTCGTGGAACTGATCCGCCCGAAGGCCCCACGCATGGCCGCTCGACTGATCGATGAGGTCTTCGACGCGCTCGACGAGCAGACCGTCGTCGTCCCGGGCACCGGCACCCTCGACATCGTCGTCCCCTCCCTGGCCGCTTCCCTGACCGCCGTGCACACCCAACGCCGGGCTATGGAAGCCCAGATCAACGCCCTGCTGGAGGCCCACCCTCTTTCCCAGGTCCTGACCTCGATGCCCGGCGTCGGCGTCAGGACCGCCGCTGTCCTGCTGACCACCGTCGGCGACGGCACCAGCTTCCCCACCGCCGCACACCTGGCCTCCTACGCCGGCCTCGCACCGACGACAAAGTCGTCGGGCACCTCGATCCACGGCGAACACGCACCCCGAGGCGGCAACCGGCAGCTCAAACGCGCGATGTTCCTCTCCGCCTTCGCCTGCATGAACGCCGATCCGGCCTCCCGGACCTACTACGACAGACAACGAGCCCGCGGCAAAACCCACACCCAAGCCCTCCTCCGCCTCGCCCGCCAACGCATCAGCGTCCTGTTCGCCATGCTCCGCGACGGCACCTTCTACGAATCCCGGACACCGAAGGACGTCGAGCTCGCCGCATAACCCCAGCACCCCGAACCACACCAAACCCGACAGGGCCGCCTTGACGAAGGACATAGAGGCACCCCCTGGCCCGTGCCACGCCGGGCATGCTCAGCTCCATCCTGCCGATGCGTCTGGCGCTCGCCCCGTCCGACCGGGTGTCCGACGTGGCGAAGCGGGCGTCGGCGGAGGCCCGCAAGGTGCTGCGGCATCAGCGGTACGCGACGGAGGAGCTCCGGAACGATCTCGGACTCACCGGTACGGATGTGCCGTTGAGCGGCCCCACGGTCAACATCCTGGCGTTCGACGACAGTCTCAGCTTCGGCCCGCACCGGGCCACGCTGCACAACCTGTCCATCGGCCCGGTGGACGGTTTCGCCGTCGCCGTGCACGCCTCGTACGCGGACGGCGGGCTCCACATCGACCTGCACGGCAACTCCGCCCGCTACACAGCCGAGGAGCTGGCCGGGCACCACCGCCGGCTGTGCCGGCTGATCGAGCAGTTCACCGACGACCCGTCCCGCACGGTCGGCTCGCTGGACTTCCTCAGCGAGGCCGAACGCCGGCTGGTCCCGGGCCTGGCCGCGCCGCACCGCGCCTCCCCCGACAGCACCGGCAGTGTGCCGGTCACCCTGCCCGAGCAGCTCGACCGGCAGGCACTGGCCACCCCGCACGCGACCGCGGTCGTCTCGGGGAGCACCCGGCTGACGTTCGCGGAGCTGAACGGCCGGGTCGACGCCCTCGCCGCGGTGCTGGCCGCCGCCGGGGCGCTGCCCGGCGCGAAGATCGCCGTCGGCCTGCCCCGTTCCACCGAACTCGTCGTGGCGATGCTGGCCGTGATGCGCGCGGGAGCCGCGTACCTGCCGCTCGACCCCTCGTATCCGGCGGAGCGGCTCGCCCTCATGATCGAGGCCTCGGCCCCGGCCGCGCTGGTCGCGCGCTCCGGGTCCGCGCACGTCATCGATCCCGCACGGGCCCTGCCGCTGGTGGATCCGGAGCTCGTCCGGCAGGAGCCCGATGTGAGCACACCGGTCGGCCCCGGGCCGAGGGACGCCGCGTACGTCATCTACACCTCCGGCTCCACCGGAAGGCCCAAGGGCGTCGTCGTCGAGCACCGCTCGCTCAGCAATCTTCTCGAACACCACCGGCAGGAGTCCCACGCCCTGGCGGAGGAGACCTACGACCGGGGGCTGCGGGTCACTGTGACGGCGGCCACCTCCTTCGACGCGTCCTGGGACCCCGTTCTGTGGATGGCGGCGGGACACGAACTGCACATCATCGACGACGACGTCCGGCGCGATCCGCAGGCGCTGGTGAACCACCTGGTGCGGGAACGGATCGACGCCATCGAGACGACACCCACCTATCTGCGGCAGATGCTCACCGCCGGCCTGCTCACCGCCCCTGACCACCGGCCCCGTGTCATCGCTCTCGGCGGCGAACCCGTCGACGAGGCCCTGTGGAGGGAGCTCTCCGAGCGGGACGATCTCCTCGTCTTCAACTTCTACGGACCGACGGAGGCCACGGTCGACGCGGTCACGACCCGGATAGCCGGCCGGAACCCGGTCATCGGACGGCCGGTCACCGGCGCCCGCGCCTATGTGCTCGATCCCTCGCTCCACCCGGTACCGCGCGGCGGCAGCGGTGAGCTGTACCTCTCCGGGGAGGGCGTGGCCCGCGGCTACTCCGGACGGCCAGGACTCACTGCGGAACGCTTCATGCGGGACCCGTTCGGGCCGTCCGGCGGCCGGATGTACCGCACCGGGGACCTCGCGCGGTGGGGCGACGACGGGATGCTGGAGTTCCTCGGCCGCGGCGACGGCCAGATCAAGATCCGCGGTCACCGCGTGGAGACCGGCGAGATCGAGGCGGCCCTGCGCCGGCTGCCCGGGGTGAGCGAGGCCGCGGTGACGCCGGTCGCGGTACCGGGTGGCGAGGAGCGCCTCGCCGCCTATCTGGTGCCCACCGACGCGGGTGCCGCCCTCGGCCTCGAAGCCGTACGGGACGCCCTTGCCCTGGTCCTTCCCGGTCACATGGTGCCGTCCGCCTACGCGACGGTGGAACGGCTGCCGCTCACCCCCAACGGCAAACTGGACCCCGGCCGGCTGCCCCGGGCCCGCCCGGTGGCCGTCCGGGGCGGCGCGCCGCGCACACCGCAGGAGGAGCGGATGTGCGCCGCGTTCGCCGAGTGCCTCGGCCTGACCGAGGTGGGCCGGGACGACGGCTTCTTCCTGCTCGGCGGACATTCGCTGCTGGCGACCCGTCTGGTGGGCCTGATCCGGACAGAGTTCGGCGTCGAGCTGCCGATCCGGGCCCTGTTCGAGGCACCCACGCCGGCCGGGCTCGTCGCGCTGCTGGACACCGCGCCGCCCGCGCGCCCCGCGGTGGGCCCGGTGCTTCCCCGCCCGCGGCGGCTGCCCGCCTCGTTCGGGCAGCAGTGCCTGTGGATCACGGAGGCGATGGGCGACGCCGGAGCGGCCTACCACATGCCGCTGGCGCTGCGCCTGTCCGGCGCGCTGGACCGGGACGCCCTCCGCGCGGCGCTCGATGACGTCGTCACACGGCACGAGAGCCTTCGAACGGTCTTCTCCGAGGACTCCGAAGGGGTCCGGCAGCACGTACGTGAACCGGGTGCGGCCGGTTCGCTCCTGGTCGTGCGGGAGGCCTGCGCCGTGCGCGACGTACGGCCCGACCCCGCCCCGTTCGCGCTGGACCGCGAACCGCCGCTGCGCGCGGAGCTGTTCCCGACGGGCGCCGATGAGCACGTGCTGCTGCTGGTGCTCCACCACATCGCCGCGGACGGCTGGTCGGTCGGCCCGCTGCTGCGGGACCTCTCCGCCGCCTACGCCGCCCGCACCCTTGGCAGTGCGCCCCGGTGGGAGCCGCTGCCGGTGCAGTACGCCGACTACGCGCTGTGGCAGCGGTCGCTGCTCGGGGACCCGGGGCAGCCGGACAGCGTGGCGGGACGCCAGCTCGCGCACTGGACCACTGCGCTGGAGGGCCTGGCCGAGCAGTCCGGATTCCCCTCGGACCGGGCGCGGCCGGCCAGGTCCTCCGGCCGTGGCGGGCGTGTCCCGGTCGTCGTCGGCCCGGCCGCGCACCGGGCGCTGCTCGATCTGGCCGCAGAGAGCGGGGCCAGCGGGTTCATGGTCCTGCACGCCGCGCTCGCGGCCCTGATGAGCAGGCTGGGCGCGGGCGACGACATCGCGATCGGGACCCCGGTGGCGGGCCGCACCGACGAGAGCCTCTCCGAACTGGTCGGGTTCTTCGTCAACACCCTGGTACTGCGGGCCGACACCTCCGGAGCACCGAGCTTCCGGGAGCTCGTGGCGCGGGTGAAGCACACCGACCTCGCGGCCTACGCGCATCAGGATCTGCCCTTCGAGCGCGTCGTGGAGGCACTGGCCCCGGAGCGCTCCGCCTCCCGGCATCCGCTCTTCCAGGTCATGTTCAGCCTCAACAACACCCCCGTTCCCCGCCCGGAGCTGCCGGGCCTCACGGTCGGCCACGAGTCCTCGGTGCGCGGCACGGACGCCAAGTTCGATCTCACCTGGGACCTGGCCGAGCGCTTCGACGGGGCGGGGTGCCCACCGGGATCGAGGGGGAGCTGGAGTTCAGTCACGATCTCTTCGACCCGTCCACGGCGAAACGGTTCGCCGAGCACTTCTCCCGGCTGCTCACCGGCTTGCTCGCCGGTCCGGACGGGCCCGCCGACGACGTCTGCTTCCTCACCCCGGCCGAGCGCGCCGAGGCCCTCGACGAACCGTCGCGGCAAGCCGGCACCCGCCCGTCGCCGGGATCCTCCGACAGCGGCCTCCCGGACCGGACGGTGCTGGACGTCCTGGCCGCGCGCGCCGCCCTGCAGCCCGGCCGTACCGCCGTGGTCTCGCCCGACGGCCGGCCGGCCTTCGGTGAGCTGCTGGCCCGCACCGAGGACCTCGCCCGGCGCATCCGGCAGGCGGGGGCCGGCCACGGCGACCGGGTGGCCGTCGCCATGCCCCGTACCACCGGGCACATCGTGGCGCTGCTGGCCGTACTGCGCGCCGGGGCCGTCCACGTACCGCTGGACCCCGCCCAGCCGGCGGCCCGCAACCAGCTGATCCTCGACACGGCCGCGCCCCGGCTCCTGCTGACCACGGCCGGCACGGAGAGCTCCCTTCCCGCGACGACGCCCCGGCTGCTCCTGGACGGGCCGGTTCCCGGGGGCGCCGCCGCAGGTCCGCTGCCGCCCGCGCCCCGGTCGGCGGACGCCGCGTACCTCCTGCACACCTCGGGCTCCACCGGGCTGCCCAAGGGCGTCACGGTGGAGCACGGCGCCCTGGCCGCCCTGTACGCGAGCCACCGGGAGCGGCTCATGGAACCGGCGGAGGCCTTCAACGACGGCCGTCCGCTGCGGGTCGCGCTGACGGCGGCCATGACCTTCGACGCCTCCTGGGACCCGCTGCTCTGGATGATCGCCGGACATGAACTCCACCTGGTCGACGACGCCGCCCGGCGGGATCCCGAGGCTCTCGCCGCTCTGGTCCACGACCGCGCGATCGACGTCATCGAGACGACCCCGTCCTTCCTGGGACAGCTCGCGGCGAACGGTCTGTTCACCGCCGAAAGGCGCCGCCCGAAGGTGGTGGCGCTGGGCGGCGAGGCCCTGGGTGACCAGCTCTGGGAGGAGCTCGCCGCGCTCCGCGACGTCACCGTGTGGAACCTCTACGGGCCCATAGAGACCACCGTCGACAGCGTGATGGGCCGGGTTGTCCCCGGCGTCCGCCCGCATCTGGGCCGTTCGGTCGCGGGCACCCGGGCCCGGGTTCTGGACGCCCGGCTGCGGCCGGCCGCCCCGGGCACGACCGGCGAGCTCTATGTGTCGGAGGCAGGGCTGGCCCGCGGCTACGAGAACCTCCCGGCCGCCACCGCGTCCCGCTTCGTCCCCGACCCGTACGGGGCTCCCGGTGCCCGCATGTACCGCACCGGCGACCTCGTATGCCGGCAGGACGGGCTGCTGGTCTTCGTGGGACGGGCCGACGGCCAGGTCAAGGTCCGGGGTTTCCGGGTGGAGACCGGCGAGGTCGAGAGCGTGCTCGCCGGCCATCCGGATGTGGACCGGTGCGCGGTCGCCGCGGTCGCGGGGGCGGACGGCGGCGGGCGGCTCGCCTGCTGGGTCGTCCCGAGGAACGGCAGCCGTCCCTCCGCGCGCGAGCTGCGTTCCTTCGTGGCGGAACGGCTGCCCGCGTACATGGTGCCGGCCACCGTGACGCTCCTCCGCTCGATGCCACTGACACCGCACGGCAAGGTCGACTTCCGGGCGCTCCCGCTGGGCGAGGACGCCCCGCCCCGCCGGGACGCGGACGCTGACGGGGCGACAGCGCAGTCGCCGCGATCGCCGCGGGAGGAGATCCTGTGCGCGCTGTTCGCCGAGTGCCTGGGCCACGAGCACGTCGGCAGGGACGAGGACTTCTTCGAACTGGGCGGCCACTCGCTGCTGGCCACCCGCCTCGTCGGCCGGATCCGGACCGCCTTCGGTGCCGAACTCCCGTTGCGCGCGCTCTTCGAGTCCACGACCCCTGCGGCCCTCGCGAGACGACTGGACGGGGCGGACGGGGCCCGGCCCGCGCTGCGTCCGACGGTGCGTCCCGCTCGCCCCGCACTGTCCCCGGCCCAGCAGCGGCTGTGGTTCCTGCACCAGCTGGATCCGGAGGGAGCCTCGTACCACATCGCCTTCGCCGTGGATCTGGACGGCGTGCTGGACCGTTCCGCGCTGCGTCTGGCCGTGGCGGACCTGGTGGCCCGGCACGAGAGCCTGCGGACCCTCATCGCCGTCCACGACGGCGAGCCGTTCCAGGCCGTCCTTCCCCCCGACCGTGCACGGCCCGCCATGCCGGTCCGGACGGTGCCGGAAGGAGAGGTCCGGACCGGCACTGCGCGAGGCGGCGGGGCGTCCGTTCGACCTGGCCCGTGAGATCCCGCTCCGCGCGGAGCTGTTCCGCACGTCGGCGGAACGCCACACGCTGCTCCTGGTCGTGCATCACATCGCGGCCGACGGATGGTCGATGGGCCCGCTGGCGCGGGACCTGGCCGAGGCCTACGCGGCCCGGACCGCCGGGCGGCCGCCCGGCCGGGCACCGCTGTCGGTGCAGTATCCGGACTACGCCCTGTGGCAGCGCGGCCTGCTGGGGGAGACCGACAGCCCCGACTCGCTGATGTCTGGCCAACTGGCCTACTGGAAGGCGGAGATGGCGGGCGCGCCGGAGGAGACACCGCTGCCCGCCGACCGCCCCAGGCCGGTCGTGCCGAGCGGCCGGGGCGGTTCGGTCGCCTTCCGTGTTCCCCCGGCGACGACGGCGGGCATCACGCGGCTGGCCAGGAAGTCGGCCGCCAGCACCTTCATGGTGCTGCACGCCGCGCTGGCCGCCGTTCTGCACCGGACCGGCTCCGGTGACGACATCACCATCGGTACCCCCGTGGCGGGCCGGACCGACGAGGCGCTGGAGCCGCTGGTTGGGTTCTTCGTGAACACCCTGGCCCTGCGCGACGACATGAGCGGCGGCCCGGACTTCGACGAGCTGCTGGCCCGGGTGCGGGAGACCGATCTCGCCGCCTACGCCCACCAGCACCTTCCGTTCGAGCGGCTGGTGGAGGAGGTGCGGCCGGCGCGTTCGCTGAGCCGCCATCCGCTCTTCCAGGTGATGCTGACCCTCAACAACACCCTGCCGCCCCGCGCGGAGCTGGCCGGACTGCGTAGCCGCGTCCACGAGGTCGATACGGCGGCGGCCGAGTTCGACCTGTCGTTCAGCTTCACGGAACGGCAGGACGGCGACTCCGACGGCGGCACCTTCCTCGACGGCACGCTGGAGTTCGGCCGGGACCTCTTCGACACCGCCACCGCTCGCCGGATCACCGAGTGGTTCCTCACCCTGACGGCGCACGCGGTCGAGGCGCCGGACACATTGCTGGCCGATCTGCCGGTGCTGGCCGGCCCGGAGCGGTCCCGGCTGCTCGCCCTCGGCTACGGCGGCGACGGCGCGGCCGAGGCGGGAACCGTCCTGTGCCGGTTCGCCGAGACGGTCGCCGCACACGGCGAGGCCGTCGCGGTGGTCGCCCCGGACGGCGAGGCGACCTTCGCACGGCTCGACGCCCGCTCCGACCGCATCGCGGCCCTGCTGCGCGCCGAGGGTGTCCGGCCGGGTGCGTGCGTCGCGGTGCTGCTGCCCCGGTCCCTCGACTCCGTCGCGGCGCTGCTCGGTGTGCTGAAGGCGGGCGCGGTCTACGCGCCGCTCGACGCGAGCCTCCCGGACGGCCGGATCGAAGCGGTGCTGGACAACGCCCGGCCCGCGCTGGTCGTCGTCGCCGGGGCGACCGGGCACCGGCCGGCCGGCCGGTGGCGTCGGCTGGTGCTCGGCGGCGCCGGGGAACCGGAACCGGCCACCGCCACTCCCCCGCCCACGGTCCGCCCGTCCCCGGGCGACGCCGCGTACCTGATCCACACCTCGGGTTCCACCGGCCGTCCCAAGGGAGTACGGGTGGGACACGGTTCGCTCGCACGCCTGCTGGACCATCACCGGCACCAGGTCTTCGCACCCGCCGTCCGGGCGCGCGGAGGGCGACGGCTGCGGGTGGCGCTGACCGCGGCGCTGTCCTTCGACGCCTCCCTCGACCCCCTGCTGTGGATGATCGACGGTCATGAGCTCCATCTGCTGGACGACGGCACCCGACGCGACTCCGAGGCCCTGGTGGACGCCGTGCGCTCCCGGGAACTCGACGTCCTGGAGTCGACCCCGACCCATGTCGGCCATCTCCTGGAGGCGGGGCTGCTCTCGGCCGGAAGGGGCCATCGCCCGACGGCCCTGATCCTCGGCGGCGAGGCGGTCCCGGCCGCGCTGTGGACGGCGCTGCACGGCATTCCGGACGTACAGAGCTGGAATTTCTACGGTCCCACGGAGGCCACTGTCGACACCCTGGTCGCCCGGATCTCCGACACGGTCCGCCCGGTGCTCGGCGGGCCCATGTCCGGCACCCGGGTCTCGCTGCTCGACGAGCGGCTGCGCCCGGTCCCGCCGGGCGTGACCGGGGACCTGTACCTCTCGGGAGAGAGCCTGGCGCACGGCTACCACAACAGGCCGGCCGAGACCGCCCGCGGCTTCGTTCCCGACCCCTACGGCCCCGCGTCCAGCCGGATGTACCGCACGGGCGACCGCGCGGTGCGCGCGCAGGACGGCTCGCTGCTCTTCACCGGCCGCGGTGACGGACAGATCAAGGTGCGCGGCTTCCGGGTAGAACCCGACGAGCCGGCGACGGTGCTGACCACGCATCCCGATGTCGTGGCCGCCGCCGTGGTCGCGCGCGGGGACGGCACGGCGGGGACCCGGCTCGACGCCCATGTGGTGCTGTCCGTCCCGCCGGAGGGTGAGAGCGCCCCGGCGGAGCCCGAACGCCTCGCGGCGCTCAGGGAGTACGCGGCCCGGCAGCTGCCCGGTTACATGGTCCCGTCCGGCTGGCAGTCCCTGGACCGCCTCCCGCTCACCCCGAGCGGGAAGCTGGACCGCAACGCGCTGACCCGCCCGGTGCCCCTCGCTGTGACGGACACCGCGGGTCGCACCCCCGCAGCCCTCGCGAGGACGTCCTGTGCACGCTGTTCGCCGAGGTGCTCGGCGTCGAACGCGTCCTGATCGACGACGACTTCTTCGCGCTGGGCGGTCACTCGCTGCTCGCGACCCGGCTGGCCGGACGCATCAGGACCGCGCTGGGCGTCGAGCTCAGCATCCGCACCCTGTTCGAGGCGCCGACGGTGGCCCGGCTCGCGGAACGGCTCCTCGACGGCGCACAGGACAGCCCGCTGACGACGCTCCTCCCGCTGCGGACCACGGGTAGCCGGCCCCCGCTGTCTGTGTCCACCCGGCGGGCGGGCTCGCCTGGTCCTACGCCGGTCTGCTGCCCCATCTGGATCCCGGCCAGCCGGTGTACGGGCTGCAGACGCCGAATCTGGACGGCGGCGAACCGTTCCCGGAGAGCATCGAGGAGATGGCCGCCGTCTGCGTGCGCGAGCTCCGCGCCGTACAGCCGGCCGGGCCGTACCACCTGATGGGCTGGTCCTTCGGCGGCAACGTGGTGCAGGAGGTCGCGGTCCAGCTCCAGGAGGCCGGGGAGCAGGTGGCGCTGCTCGCCATTCTGGACGCCTTCCCGCTGGCTCCGCTGGACGACCTCGACAACGCGGACCGGGACACGGTGTTCCGGGCGCTGCTCTCCAACATGGGGGTGGGCGAGGAGGACCTCGGCCAGGAGGGCCCGGTCGAGGCGGGCGCCGTACGGGACGCGTTCCGCCGCAGCGGGAGCCCGCTCGGTTCGCTGGAGCCCGCCGTCATCGACGCGATGGTGGACAACTTCGCCGGCCAGGCCCGGCTGATGCGCACATACACACCCCGGCGCTTCGAGGGTCCGGCCCTCTTCTTCACCGCCACCGAGGGCCGCCCCGCCGGCACCTTCGGACTCGGCCTCTGGGCCCCGTACATCAGCGGCCCGGTCGAGAACCACGACGTGGCGTGCGCGCACGCCCAGATGATGCGGCCCGACGCCCGCGCGCGGATCGGGACCACGCTGGCCGCCGCACTCGGCGCCGGCCACGACACCACTCAGGGAGAGACCCGATGACCAACCCCTTCGACGACCCGAAGACCCAGCACCGTGTCCTGGTCAACGACGAGGACCAGCACGCCCTGTGGCCCTCCTTCGCCGAGATTCCGGCAGGGTGGCGGCCCGTGTACGGGCCCGCCGGCCACGCCGCGTGCCTGGACTACGTCGAGGTGCACTGGACGGATCTGACGCCCAGGAGCGCCCGCGTCGCCATGGCCTGACCCGCCCGATCAACGCGACCGCACGACGAGAGGCAACCATGACGGAGCGGCGCAACCAGCCGGCGATACGTGCCGAGGGGCTCACCAAGAGGTACGGCGACAGACATGCGCTGGCCGGGGTGGACCTGGAAGCGGCACCCGGCACCGTACTGGGTGTGCTCGGGCCCAACGGGGCGGGCAAGACCACGGCGGTACGGATCCTCTCCACCCTGCTCCGGCCGGACGTCGGCGAGGCCTGGGTGGCGGGGCACGACGTCCGCAAGGACCCCGAGAGCGTCCGGAAGAACCTGGGCCTCTCCGGCCAGTACGCGGCGGTCGACGAGAAGCTGACGGGCCGGGAGAATCTGTATCTCGTCGCCCGTCTCTACGGAATGGGCCGGCATGCCGCCCGGCGGAGAGCGGGGCAGTTGCTGGAGAGTTCCACCTCGAAGAGGCCGCGGACCGGCCGAGCGGCACCTATTCGGGTGGCATGCGCCGGCGCCTGGATCTGGCGGGCGCTCTCGTCGCCCGTCCGGTCGTCGTCGTCCTGGACGAGCCGACCACCGGCCTTGACCCACGGGGCCGGGCCGACACCTGGCGTTCGATCCAGGAACTCGTCGCGGGCGGCACCACGGTCCTGCTGACCACGCAGTACCTGGAGGAAGCCGACCAGCTGGCGGACACCATCGTCGTCATCGAGCACGGCCGGGTCGTCGCCCGGGGCACCGCCCCGGAGCTGAAGCGCCGGGTCGGCGGCGAGCGGCTGTCGCTGACCGTGCACGAGCCGCGTCTCGGGCCGACGGCCGTGGAGATCCTGGCGGGCCTGGGACCGCACCTCCCGGTGCTCGACCAGCGGACGGGGCGGCTCACGGTCACCACCGAGCACGGGGCCCTCACCCTGGAGGACGCGCTCGGACGGCTGCGGCTGGACGGGATCCGGGTCCGGGACGTGGAGCTCGCCCCGCCGACCCTGGACGACGTGTTCATGAGCCTGACCGGGCAGCCCGATCCGGCGCGCGGGCAGAGCACGCAGCCGGTCGGTGCGGCCGGCGGCGGGGAGGTGGCGCGATGACCGAGATCGGCCGGCTGGGCCGCGACGCCACCATCGTCGCCTGGCGCAATCTGCTCAACCTGCGCCGCACACCGGGTTCGGTGATCGCCGCCCTGGTGCAGCCGGTGATGTTCGTGCTGCTTCTGGCGTACGTGTTCGGGGGCAGCCTCGGCGGCGCCGGGTACCGCACCTTCCTGATGGGAGGGATCTTCGCCCAGGCGGTCACCTTCAACGCGGCGTTCACGGCCCTGGGGCTGGCCAACGACATGGACAAGGGGATCGTCGACCGCTTCCGCGCCCTGCCCATGCCCCGGCTCGCCGTGCTCCTCGGCCGCACCCTGTCGGATCTGGTCATGAGCGCGGTGACCCTGACCGTGACGTCGCTGTGCGGTCTGCTGGTGGGCTGGCGCATCACCGGGTCCGTGGCCGACGCGGTCCTCGCCTATCTGCTCGTGCCGCTCTTCGCGTTCGCCATGTCCTGGGTCGGGGCGGCCATCGGTCTGCTGGCCCGGAGCGTGGAGGTCGCCCAGAGCGCCGGCCTGATCTGGCTCTTCCCCGTCACCTTCGTGTCGTCGGCCTTCGTCTCGACCCACACCATGCCCGGCCCCCTGCGCGGCGTCGCCGAGTGGAATCCGGTCTCCGCCACGGCGACGGCGGTGCGCGGGCTCTTCGGCAACCCGCCACCGGTGGGCATGCCGGAGAGCGGGGCGTGGCCCGTCGTGCACGCGTTGCCGTACGCGCTGTGCTGCGCCGGGGCCGTGGTCGCCGTGTTCATGGCGCTCTCCCTGGCCCGCTTCCGGCGGATCACGCTCGGCTGACTACCAGGGTCCGGCCGCCGCCCTGAGGGGCAGGAGGGCGCCGACGGCCAGCACCAGTACCGTGGTCGTGGTCACCGTGGGCGGAACGGGCCGACGACGGCGCACACGGGAAGAATTCCGTGTGCCTTTCGCGGGGGCTGTGCCCGAGCCGGTCGTCGGGGCGACAGCGAACCACATTTCTCCGGGATGGATTCACGTATTTCCCGGGAATGATTTCTGGCTGCGCGCCCATCTTTCGACATAACCGCAGCTGAAGGCGTGAATGCGGCCCGTCGACCTCAAGTCAATTTTACGGAGAACACGCCGCCCCGTGTAGGCCATAAGTGACACCATCCGCTTATTGCGAACCTATCGCGTTAAGCGGTGGCCTCTCGCCCGCCGCAGCAGTACAAACATTCACCCGGGCGACAGGCTGTCCAGTCGGTAAATCATCTCAACGCCATCAGCTTTCGGGGGATCCTGACCAATTTCGCCCGGACGGCAATCCGTAGCCCACTCGGCTACGGATCACTTAGGAACGGCCGGACCAACGGCACCCGCGACGGCTTCGGAGAAGGGTTCGGACAGAGCCCAACCATTTCCCGTCAACGCGTTTCCGGTTATCGATAATTCGCGTGACGAATAGTCGGTACCGAATTTCGGTGTTGCCTTTCTCCTTGCAACCCGCACGAAACCGCTCACCCGTCCCGTAAGCACAGGAGGAAATGGTGTCCGACGTTCATATGCTGACCGGTGCGTACGCACTGGACGCGTTGGAGGGGCGGGAGCGCACAGCCGTCGAGGCCCACTGTGCGGGTTGTCCCACGTGTCTTCGCGAGTGCGAGGAGTTCCGGGCGACCGCCGCCCGTCTGGGGATGGCGTCGACGACGGTCCCGCCCGCGGCTATGAAGGGGCGGGTACTCGGCATCGTCCGCGCGACTCCCCGGCCACCGCCGTGGCGGCTCAGGATGAGCGGACTGGGGCGGCGTCTTCGCCATCGAGCGGCCGTCCGGCTGCTGAGCCGCGCCTTCCACTGAGCGGGACACGAACAGCCCCCCGGCGCACCGGAGGGGGCGGCACCGCGAAAAGCCCCGCTGCGGACCCGGACCGGGGGCCGATTCCGGCCGGGTCCGCAGCGGGGCGGCTCTGTGCGGGCTGCGCCCGCGACTACTTGGGCATCAGGACCGTGTCGATGATGTAGACCGTCGCGTTGGCCGTGGGCACGTTGCCGCACACCACGCCGGCACTGTCGTTGACCTTGTAGGACTCATCGGATCCGGAGGTGGTGAGCTTGGACTTCTCCAGGGTGTCGAAGCTGCCGTTCTCCAGCTGCTTCGGGGTGAGCTTCTGCCCCACGACGTGGTAGGTCAGGATCTTGGTGAGCGTCGCCTTGTCGCTGAAAACCTTGTCCAGGTCGGCCTTCGGGATCTTGGCGAAGGCCTCGTTGGTGGGTGCGAACACCGTGATGTCCTTGGCGTTGTTCAGCGTGTCGACCAGGCCGGCCTTCTTGACCGCCGTCACCAGGGTGGACAGGTCGGGGTTGTTAAAGGCGGCCGTGGCGACCGGGTCCTTCGACATCCCGTCAAAGCTGCCCGCGCCTTGCTTCGGGACACCCGCGCAGGCCGGGCCGAACGGCTTGTCCATCGAGGCGGAGTCGGCCGTGGCCGGCTCCGAAGCGTCCGGAGCGGCGGCAGCGGCACTGGACTTGCTGTCCGACGCCTTGTCGGAGCTGTCGTCCGAGCACGCGGTCAGCGCCAGCGGAAGAACGGCGGCTGCGGCGACGGCGACGGCTGCACGACGGTAGCGAAGGGCGTTCATGGTGTTCTCCTTGATGGAATGCGAGTTGGTGGAACGCGAGTTGGTGGAACGCGAGTTGATGGCTTACGGGTTCTGGAATACGGGGAACGGAGGTCGCGGCCGGCGGCTGCGTCCGCGACGGATGCCGGGCGGGGCCGGTCAGGACGGCCCGGTACTGAGCGCTCGCACCGGCGGGAAAGGCAGTGAGGTGCCTCCGGTCCGGACGCCACCGGCCCGGCCGATGGCTCGGGCAGCGGGCACGGTACGAATCGGAGTGGTCCGGAGGATCGTCACGCAACTGGTTCGGTGCCGACCGCCCGGCGGATTGGTCGATCACTCGATCAGGAGAAGAATTCCCGAAAGGCTGACAGCCGGGGCCGGTGAGGCTATGACAGCCGTTGTCCTGGTACACGCCGTTGTGCCGGCAGGCGCCGTTCTCCCGGTACGCGCCCTCGCGCCGAACGCCGTCCCGCCGGGCGGTCGATCATATGGTGATGTATGTGATCGTTCGTGAGCATGCGCTGAACACAAGTGGTAGCCGGCACCCGGGCTACCTGGCCGCGGCGGTGGTGTTCGCCATCGGGATGGCCGGTACCACGCTGCCCACGCCGTTGTACGGGCTCTACCAGCAGCAGATCGGCTTCTCCGAGCTGATGGTGACCGTGGTCTTCGCCGTCTACGCCGTGGCGGTCATCACCGTGCTGCTGCTGGCGGGCAACTACTCGGACAAGGTCGGCCGCAGACCCGTACTCCTGTGCGCGATGGCCCTGTCGGCGGCGAGTGCCGGATGCTTCCTCCTGGAGCGCGGTCTGCCGCTGCTCTTCGCGGGACGGCTGCTGTCCGGTTTCGCGGCGGGGCTGCTGAGCGGCGCCGCGACGGCCGCTGTCATCGAACTGGCCGGGCCCGGTCAGAAGGCGCGGGCCGGATTCGCCGCCACGGCCGCGAACATGGGAGGGCTGGGCTGCGGACCGCTGCTGTCCGGGCTCCTCGCCCAGTACACGCCCTGGCCGCTGACGCTGCCGTTCTGGGTCCATCTGGGGCTGGTGGCCGTGGCATCCGGGATCACCTGGTTCCTTCCGGAGACCGTCGCGGAGCCGCAGCGGTGGCCGCGCCCGGCGCCCCAGGGCATGGCGGTGCCGCCCGAGGTCCGGAGTGTGTTCGTGCCCGCCTCCGTGGCGGCCTTCGCCGGCTTCGCGCTGCTCGGGCTGTTCACGGCGGTCGCGCCGAGCTTCGCCTCGCAGACGCTGGGGGTGCACAACGCGGCCGTCATCGGGGCCGTGGTCTTCTCGGTGTTCCTGGCCTCGACGTTCGGGCAGTCCCTGACGCAGCGTTTCGGCGCCCGCCGCGCGCTCCCGGCCGGCTGCGGCATCCTCATGGCGGGCCTGGTGCTGGTGGCGTCGTCGCTCATCGCCGAGTCCCTGCCGCTGCTGATCCTGGGAGCGGTGTGCGGGGGCACCGGCCAGGGCCTCGCCTTTCGCGCGGCGCTCACCCTGGTCAGCGGCGCGGCCCCGGCCGAGCACCGCGGCGGCACCATCTCGGCCTTCTTCGTCGTCGCGTACACCGGCATCTCGGTACCGGTCGTCGGGGTCGGCGCCATCGCCACCTGGCTCGGGCTGCGCCAGGCCGGAATCGTCTTCACGGGCTGCGTGCTGCTGCTGGCGGCCGGGGCGGGAACGTACGCCGCGCTCAGGCCACCGCCGGGGGCGTGAGCAGCGGCGGGACGAACCAGGGGCGGGCCGGGCCCGGCCCGCCGCTCAGTCGGCGGCGCGAGGCCCTCAGTCGGCGGTGCGGCGCAGGACCAGACTGACGAAGCCCCAGGTGTCGCGGTAGCCGCGCAGCCATTCGGTGCGACGGGTGGCGGACAGGGCGAGCGTCTCGGCGCCGTCCGGGTGGGCGGGGTGGTCGAGCGCCCGGTGGCGCGTGTACGGGCATCCGCCAGCGCGCCCTCGGAGATGTCGACGCCCTCGGCCCGCAGTTCCGGCCGGCCGGACAGTGCGCGCACGAGCCACTCCCCGCCGCCGCAGCCCAGGTCGAGTGCGCGCTCGTCGCCGCGCGTGATGCCGTGGTCGAGCAGCTGACGTACCGATTCGTCGTCGAGCGGGGACTTGATGGGGTGGTGGGCATGGGCGATTCTGGAGATCTCTTCTCGGTTCACCGGCGCAGCGTGACAGCACCGGAGACCACGCGCATCCGCTTTTCCAGCCCGGTGCCCGGCGACGCGACGGGCACGTTTCAGACGGTGGCGATCAGCAGGTCCTCGCCGCTCGACGCGCGGAGACCGTCGGTCCGGTCCGCGAAGTAGCGTGCGGCCAGCTCGGGTCCCGACACGTGCCGGGCGCTCTCGAATCCGGCGGCGCGGGCCAGGGCGAGCATCTCCTGCGGGGTGTGGAAGCTGATGAAGGGTGTTCCGGACGCGCGCGCCTTCGGTTTGGTCTCCTCCAGCCGTTCGCGGTCCGCGTCATCGACGAGTTCGGCCGGCAGCATGAACGTCATGGCGAGCGTCGAGCCGGGGGCGAGCCCGCCGAGCGTGCGCAGGGTCGCCGCGATGGCCTCCCGGGTGAGGTACACCGTGACGCCGGCGCAGACGACGAGCGCCGGCCTGCCCGGGTCGAAGCCGGCGTCCGACAGCTGCTGCCACCAGTCGCCGCCCGCCTCGAAGTCGACCGGCACCAGTCGCAGCCGGTCGGGGATCCCGTAGCCGAGCTCGATCAGCCGCCGGCGTTTCCAGGCCTGGGTGGCCGGCTGGTCGATCTCGAAGACCCGGAGCCGGGAAGCCGTCTCGGGCCGGCGCTGGACATAGGTGTCCAGGCCCGCTCCCAGGATGACGTACTGGTCGATGCCCTGGCCGATCTCCTCCGCGACCAGGTCCTCGACGAACCGGGCGCGGCACACAGTGGAGGCCCGGAACCCGCTGGTGGCGTCCGGGTCCATGTCGGGGCGGCTCCGCCAGTCCTCTTCCGGCGCCACCAGCCGCAGGCCGATCTCGTCCTCGAACACGTGTGGCTCGGCGTCGACCTGTACGTGCATCGCCCGCCAGAGCGCGACCCGCACCGCGGTGTTGTCCGGCTCCTCGTACTGCTCGTCCGCCATGGCTGTCCCCACTCCTTACGGTCGGCTCCGGGCCGAGAACCACCTTACCTAAATAGTTTTATATATGGACTTTCAAGTTATTTGCCACAACCGGCACACCGATCACTTCGCGACGGCCTCCGCGCATGGCTTCGGGCTTCCGGGGAAGGGGCCCAGACCGCCGGGGTTCGCCCGGCGTCAGACGTACGGCCATCGAAAGGGCAGCACACGACGTGTCGGCACAACACACGATCCAGGTAGCGGGAGAGTGGCGAGCCGCCGCATCCGGCGCCACGCGCGAGGTTCTCGACCCCGTGGACGCGACAGCGTTCGCCGTCGTCTCCGAGGGGGACGCCGCGGACGCGGACGCCGCCGTCGCCGCGGCCCGGACCGCCTTCGACGCGGGTCCCTGGCCGCACACGCCCGTCGCGGAGCGCGCCGCGCTGCTCAGGCGGGTGGCCGGTCTGCTGGAGCGCGACCGGGAGCGGATCGGCGCGCTGGAGTGCCGGGACGCCGGGAAGACGCTCGAAGAGGGCCGGGTCGACGTGGACTGCGTGCGGGACGCCTTCCGCTACTTCGCCGACCTCGTCATGAACGAGAGCGGCGGACGTGTCGTCGATGCCGGGTCCGAGGAGATCCACAGCGTCGTGGTGCATGAACCCGTCGGTGTCTGCGGGCTGATCACCCCATGGAACTATCCGCTGCTCCAAGCCAGTTGGAAGATCGCGCCGGCTCTCGCCGCGGGCAACACCTTCGTGATCAAGCCGAGCGAGATCACACCGCTGACCACGGTCGCGCTGATCGCGCTGCTCGCGGAGGCCGGACTGCCGGCCGGGGTCGCCAACATCGTCACCGGCCCCGGCGCCACCGTCGGAGCCCGGCTCGCTGAACACCCCGGGGTCGACCTGGTCTCCTTCACGGGCGGGCTCAGCAGCGGGACGAAGGTGATGCGGGCCGCCGCGGAGTCGGTGAAGAAGGTCGCGCTCGAACTCGGCGGCAAGAACCCCAACGTGGTGTTCGCGGACGCCTGCGCCACAGAGGAGGGCTTCGACACCGCCGTGGACCAGGCGCTCAACGCCGCCTTCATCCACAGCGGCCAGGTGTGCTCCGCCGGATCGCGGCTGATCGTCGAGGAGCCGGTGCGCGAGCGGTTCGTCACCGAGCTCGCCCGGCGGGCCGAGCTCATCCGAATCGGCCGCGGCACCGACGACGGCGTCGAGTGCGGTCCGCTCGTCTCGGCGCGACAGCTGGCCAGGACCGAGGAGTTCGTCGCCTCCGCGCTCCACGAGGGTGCGGTGCTGCGGGCGGGCGGCGAACGCCCGGACGGGCCCGGGTACTTCTACCGGCCCACCGTCCTCGACCACTGCGACCGCTCCATGCGCGTGGTGCGCGAGGAGGTCTTCGGACCGGTCCTGACCGTCGAGACGTTCCGTACCGAGGACGAGGCCGTGACTCTCGCCAACGACACGGAGTACGGGCTGGCCGGCGGCGTGTGGACCGCCGATCCGGGGCGCGGCCGCCGGGTCGCGGCCCGGCTGCGCCACGGCACCGTCTGGATCAACGACTTCCACCCCTACCTGCCGCAGGCCGAGTGGGGCGGCTTCGGCAAGTCCGGCATCGGCCGGGAGCTCGGCCCGACGGGTCTCGCCGAGTACCGCGAGTCCAAGCACATCTACCAGAACCTCGCCCCGCGCCCGGTGCGCTGGTTCGCGGGCTGACAGGAGCAGAGGCGATGGAGAACATGACCCACTACGACTATGTCATCGTCGGCGGCGGCACCGCGGGCTCTGTGATCGCTTCCCGGCTCACCGAGGACCCCGACGTCACCGTCGCCCTCATCGAGGGCGGCCCCAGTGACGTGGGACGGGACGACGTGCTGACCCTGCGCCGCTGGATGGGCCTCCTGGGCGGCGAGCTGGACTACGACTACCCCACGACCGAGCAGCCCCGCGGCAACTCGAACATCCGGCACAGCAGGGCCAGGGTGCTCGGCGGGTGCTCGTCCCACAACACCCTGATCGCCTTCAAGCCGCTGCCGTCCGACTGGGACGAGTGGGCAGAGGCGGGCGCGGACGGCTGGGACGCCTCGTCGATGGACCCGTACTTCGCACGGCTGCGCAACAACATCGTTCCCGTGGACGAGGCCGACCGGAACGCCATCGCCCGCGACTTCGTCGACACGGCGCAGACGGCTCTCGGAGTCCCGCGCGTCGAGGGCTTCAACAAGGCGGCCTTCCAGGACGGTGTGGGGTTCTTCGACCTCGCCTACCATCCGGAGAACAACAAGCGTTCCTCCGCCTCTGTCGCGTATCTGCACCCCTTCCTCGACCGGCCGAACCTCCATATCGCCCTGGAGACCTGGGCGTTCCGGCTGGAGCTGGACGGTGACCGGGCGACCGGAGTACGGGTGCGGACCTCTGACGGCACGGAGCGGCTGGTGCGCGCCCGGCGCGAAGTGGTGCTGTGCGCGGGCGCGGTGGACACGCCGCGGCTGCTGATGCACTCCGGGATAGGCCACCGCGCGGAGCTGGAGAAACTCGGCATACCCGTGGTGCACGACCTGCCGGGTGTCGGTGAGAACCTGCTCGACCACCCGGAGTCGGTCATCGTCTGGGAGACCCACGGACCGATTCCGGAGAACTCCGCGATGGACAGCGACGCCGGGCTGTTCGTCCGCCGGGACCCGGAAAGCCCGGGGCCGGACCTGATGTTCCACTTCTACCAGATCCCGTTCACGGACAATCCGGAGCGGCTCGGATACGAGCGTCCCGAGCACGGGGTCTCCATGACGCCGAACATCCCGAAGCCGAGGAGCCGCGGCCGGCTGTATCTGACCAGCCCCGACCCCGAGGTCAAACCCGCCCTGGACTTCCGCTACTTCACCGACGCGGAGGACTACGACGGACGGACGCTCGTCGACGGGATAAGGATCGCCCGTGAGATCGCCGCGCGGCAGCCGCTGGCCGGCTGGCTGAAGCGGGAGGTCTGTCCGGGGCCCGAGGTCACCTCCGACGAGGATCTGAGCGAGTACGCGCGCAGGGTCGCGCACACCGTGTACCACCCGGCCGGAACGTGCCGGATGGGCGCGGCCGACGACGCGCTCGCCGTGGTCGCACCCGATCTGCGGATCCGCGGTCTGGACGCCGTCCGGATCGCCGACGCGTCGGTGTTCCCTACGATGCCGACCGTCAACCCGATGATCGGGGTCCTGATGGTCGGGGAGAAGTGCGCGGAGCTGCTCGGCGCCACGACTGGGGGTCATGCCCGATGAACACACCGCCGGACGTCTTCTCCGTGAACAACCTCTGGAAGGTCTTCGGACCGAAGGCCGGCCGGGTGCCCGCAGACGCCGCACTGGCCGAGCTCGACGCCACGGAACTGCGCGAGCGGACCGGCTGCACCGCCGCCGTGCGCGACGTCTCCTTCGACGTCCGCAAGGGCGAGGTGTTCGTCGTGATGGGCCTGTCCGGTTCCGGCAAGTCCACCCTCGTGCGCTGTCTCACCCGGCTCGTCGAACCGACGTCCGGCCGGATCACCATGGACGGCGAGGACGTGCTCTCGATGAGCGCGGGACGGCTGCGTGAACTGCGCCGCCACCGCGCCTCCATGGTCTTCCAGCACTTCGGTCTGCTGCCGCACCGCTCGGTCGTCGACAACGTCGCGTACGGGCTGGAGATCCAGGGCATGGGACGGGCCCAACGCCGTTCCCGGGCAGCTGAGTTCATCGCCAAGGTCGGCCTCGACGGGCTGGAGGACCGCCGTCCCGGGCAGCTCTCCGGCGGTCAGCAGCAGCGTGTCGGGCTGGCGCGGGCCCTCGCCGTCGACCCCGAAGTGCTGCTGTTCGACGAGCCGTTCAGCGCCCTCGACCCGCTCATCCGGCGGGACATGCAGGAGGAGGTGGTACGCCTGCACCGCGAGGAGGGCCGCACGATGGTCTTCATCACCCATGACCTGAACGAGGCGCTGAAGCTCGGGGACCGGATCGCGCTGATGCGGGACGGCCGGATCGTCCAGCTGGGCACTCCGGAGGAGATCGTGGGATCCCCGGCCGACGACTACGTACGGTACTTCGTGCGCGATGTTCCGCGCGAACAGGTGCTGACCGTGCGCGCGGCGATGCGTCCGGCCGACGGTACGGAGAGTGTCTCGGGTCCCGCGCTGGCACCAGGAACCACCGTCTCCGAGGCGATCGAGGCGGTCGTCCGTACCGGTGAGACCGCACGGGTGGTCGACGAGGGGCGCTGCCTGGGCGTGGTCGACCACGCCTGCCTGCTCGGCGTCGTGGCCGGGATTCCGGCCATGAAGGAGGCCGCGTGATGCGGACGACCCTCCCGGATGCCCCGCCGGGCCGCCCCGCGCCGGGTTCGCGCCCGGCCGCGAGGCCCGCCGTGCTGGGCCGGAGGTGGCAGCGATGACCGCGACCGCCACCCCCGCACGTCCCACGGGTCTCGTCCCCTCCGGGGCCGCCGCCGCCTTCGCCCAGCACCGCACCGCCCTCCTGCTGGGCGCCGCGGTCGTGCTGCTGGTCCTCGGCAGCGTCCTGGCCGGCCGGGGAGCCTGGCCGGGGGACCTCACCGTCGACCTCACCGGTCCGCTGGGCGGCGTCAGCGACTGGATCATCGACAACCGCGACACCCACCCGCTGTTCCTCTACTTCTTCGGGCACATCAGCAACGGCGTCGTGCTCTCGGTGCGCGCCGTCTACCTGGTCCTGCTCGCGGCCGGCTGGGCCGGGGTCACCGCGGCGGTCGGGCTGATCGCCTGGCGGGTGGCCGGTGTCCGGCTCGCGCTGTCCGGGGTCGTCGCGTTCCTGCTCTGCGGGCTGCTCGGCATGTGGGTGCCGACCATGCAGACCCTGGCGCTGATGGTGGTCGCGGTCCTGGTCTCGGTGGCGCTCGGAGCGCTGCTCGGACTGGCCGCGGGCCTTTCTGACCGGGTCTTCCGCCTGCTGCGGCCGGTGCTCGACACCATGCAGGTGATGCCGGCCTTCGCGTATCTGCTGCCGGTGGTGCTCGTCTTCGGCATCGGCGTGCCGGCCGCCGTGCTGGCGACGGTCGTCTACGCGGCACCGCCGATGGCCCGGCTGACCGCTCTCGGGCTGCGCGAGGCGGACGCGGGTGTCATGGAGGCGGCGGCCTCGCTCGGCGCCACCGGACGGCAGCGGCTGCTGACGGCCCGGCTGCCGCTGGCCCGCAAGGAGCTGCTGCTCGGCCTCAACCAGACGATCATGATGGCCCTCTCGATGGCGGTCATCGCCTCGGTGATCGGCGCCGGCGGTCTCGGTGACCGCGTCTACCAGGCGCTGGCCTCCGTCGATGTCGGAGCCGCGCTCGCGGCCGGCGTCCCGATCGTGCTCCTGGCCGTGGTGCTCGACCGGGTCACCGGCGCGGCCGGCAACGGGCTCGACACCGCGCCCCGCGCCGGATCGGCCCGGCTGGGCTGGGCCGTCGCCGCGGCCGGCACCGTGGTCGTCGCCGTCGTGGCGCGCCTCGTCTCCGGGACGACCTGGCCGGACGGCCGGACATTCGCGGTGGCCGAACCCGTCAACCGGGCCGTCGACTGGATGACCGACCACCTGTACTCAGGCGTCCCGGTCGTCGGCGGTACGGCGGACTGGGCCGGACGCTTCACCACCTGGGTCCTGGACCCGGTGCGCGACGGACTCCAGTGGCTGCCCTGGTGGGCGGTGCTGCTGCTGATCGCCGTGCTCGCCATGCTGATCGGCACCTGGCGCACCACGGTGACCGCCGTCCTCGCGATGGCCGCCATCGGGGTACTCGGCGTCTGGGACCCGGCACTCGACACGCTCTCCCAGGTGCTGGCCGGTGTCGCGGTGACCCTGGTGGCCGGTTTCGCCGTCGGGGTCGCCGCCTCCCGCAGCGAACGGCTGGAGCGGCTGCTGCGTCCGGTGCTGGACGTGTTCCAGACGATGCCGCAGTTCGTGTATCTCATCCCCGTCGTGGCCCTGTTCGGTGTCGGCCGCGCCCCGGCGGTGGCCGCCGCCGTCATCTACGCGCTGCCCGCCGTCGTCCGCATCACCACCCAGGGCCTGAACGGCGTCGACCCGGTCACCATGGAGTCCTCCCGCTCCCTCGGCGCGACGGGTGTCCAGCAGCTGCTGAAGGTCCAGCTTCCGCTGGCCCGCCCGGCGCTGCTGCTCGCCGTCAACCAGGGCGTCGTCCTGGTCCTCGCCGTGGTGGTCATCGGCGGTCTCGTCGGTGGCGGGGCGCTCGGCTACTCCGCCGTGTTCGGCCTGGCGCAGGGCGACCTGGCGACCGGGCTGGTCGCCGGCGCCGCGATCGTCCTGCTCGGCCTGATGCTCGACCGCGTCACCCAGCCGACGGCACGCCGCTCCGGAAAGGGGGCCTGACATGGCTCGTCCGCGCACTCCACTCATCGCGCTCGTCTCCGCCACGGCACTGGTCGCCGTGGCCGGTTGCGGGGCTGCGGACATGACCCAGCAGTCCTCGCCGTTCGCCAACGCGCGGGGCGCGAAGACCGTGACCCTGTCCGTGCAGTCGTGGGTCGGCGCCCAAGCGAACGTCGCCGTCGCCCAGTACCTCCTCGAACACGAGCTGGGCTACCGCGTCGACACCGTCCAGATCGACGAGGTGCCCGCCTGGGACGCCCTCAGCCAGGGCCGGGTCGACGCGATCCTGGAGGACTGGGGCCATCCGGACCAGGAGGCCAGGTACGTCCAGGACAAGAGGACGATCAGCGCCGGCGGCGAGCTCGGGGTCACCGGGCACATCGGCTGGTTCGTACCGACGTACTTCGCCAAGCGGCATCCCGACGTCACCGACTGGCACAACCTCAACAAGTACGTCAAGCAGTTCGCCACGGCGGAGAGCGGCGGCAAGGGCCAGTTGCTGGACGGCTCCCCGTCGTACGTCACCAACGACAAGGCCCTCGTGCAAAATCTCGGCCTGGACTACCAGGTCGTCTTCTCCGGCTCCGAAGCTGCCCAGATCACCCAGATCAAGCAGTTCGCCAAGGAGAAGAAGCCCTTCCTCTCCTACTGGTACAAGCCGCAGTGGCTGTTCGAGAAGGTGCCGATGACGGAGGTGAAGCTGCCCGCGTACAAGGAGGGCTGCGACGCCGACGCGAAGAAGGTCGCGTGTGCCTACCCGCAGACGCCGCTCAAGAAGTACCTCAACGCCCGCTTCGCCAGGAGTGGCGGGAAGGCGGCCGGTTTCCTCAAGAGGTTCGCCTGGGACACCGAGGAGCAGAACAAGGTGGCGATGATGATCGCCGACCAGAAGATGTCGCCCCAGGACGCGGCGGAGAAGTGGGTCCACGAGAACGAGAAGACGTGGCGGGCCTGGATTCCCCGCTGATCGCTCCCTCAGTACCGTGACGGGCGGGGGCGCCCGGTCTCAGACCGCGGCGCCTCCCCCGGGCTCGCCCTGAGACGCCTCCGTGAGGGCGAACCAGGCGGTCTTGCCCTCGGGTTCTGGCCGCACACCCCACTGGTCGGCCAGGATGTCGAGGAGCAGCAGGCCGCGCCCCGAGGAGGCGAGTTCGACCGGGGTCCGTTGGTGGGGCAGTTCGTCGCCGCGGTCCATGACCTCGACGAGCAGCCTGCGCCGGCCGGTCTCACCGGCGACGTGCGCGGTGAGCGAGCCGTCCTGGTCGGTGTGCACGAGTACGTTGCCGAGCAGTTCCGTCGCCAGGAGCACCGCGGTGTCCACCTGGTCCGGCCGTGCCCAGTCGTGCAGCAGCGCCTTCAGTTCGGCCCGCGCCTCGGCCAGCCCCTCACCCTGGTCCTGACCGATGGTCAGCACCAGCCGGCGCTGGTTCACCTCGGCGCGCGGCTTCACGGAGTCGCGGCGCAGCAGCAGGAGCGCGATGTCGTCGCCGTCGCGGGCGACGCCCTCCCGGGCCCCGGGTTCGGGGCTGAGCACGGCCGACATCAGCCGGTCAGCCATCCCTTCGAGGTCCTCCACGGGGCCGGGCGAGAACGCGTCGCGCACCCGCACCCAGCCGCTGTACATGTCGTGGCCGCCGTTCTCGATCAGGCCGTCCGTGCACAGCATCAGAACCTCGTCGTCGTGCAGGCGCAGGATGTCGACGGGGTAGTCCTCCTCGCCGGGCATCAGTCCGAGCGGCAGGCCGCCGCTGATGTGCTTGAGCAGACAGGTGCCGTCCGGCATCCGCAGGACCGGGTGCGGGTGGCCGGCGCGGGCGATGTGGAGGTTGCCGGTGGACGGGTCGGCCTCGATGTAGAGGCAGGTGGCGAACCGGTCCTCGTCGAGGGTGGTGAGGAAGCGGGAGGCCCGTGCCAGTACGGCGTCCGGGCCGTGCCCCTCGGCGGCGTACGCGTGCACGGCCGTGCGGAGCTGGGCCATCAGCCCGGCGGCGTGCACATCGTGTCCCTGGACGTCTCCGATGACCAGGGCGAGGCGGCCGTTGGGCAGGTCGATGCTGTCGTACCAGTCGCCGCCGACCATGAGTCCTCCCCCGGTCGGCACGTAGCGCGTCGCGACGCTCAGTCCGGTCAGCGCCGGGCCCGCGGCGCGCATGCTCTGTCGCAGGCCGCGGGAGAGGGCGAGTTCCGCCTTGCCGGCACGGGCGCGTTCGAGGACCTGGGCGATCATCCGGCCCGTCACGGTCAGCAGGGCGCGCTCGCTCTTGGTGAAGGCGACCGGTGAGCGGAAGGCGGCGAGCCACACTCCGACGACCCGTCCGGCGTTCACGAGCGGCAGGAAGGCCCATGCGTTGAGGCCCTTGCGGGCCGACATGTGCCAGGTGGCCGGGAACGCGGCCCGGTACTCCTGGGTGGAGGCCAGGAACACCGCCCGGCCGGTTCTGGCGACCTCGGCGGCCGGATAGCCGGTCGTCAGGGGCATCCGGAAACCCTCGTCGATCACGCCGCCGGGCCGGAATCCGTACTGCGCCAGCGCGGTGAGGGAGCCGTCACCGATGGCGAACACGTACTGGGCGTCCATCGTGAAGTCCGGCGCGTACAGACCGGCCACCAGCCTCAGCGCCTCGTCGAGCGAGTCGGACTCCGCGACCGTGTGGCCGGCCGAGAGCAGGAGCGCGTCGCGGCGCCTGACCGCCTCGCCGGGCGGGACGCCCTCACCGGCCGTCCGGCTGCCCCCGTCCCTCGGCGCCGGGGACTCCAGCCGGTTCAGCTCGGCGATCTGGTCCAGCTCGGCCTCGAACTCGTCCGGCGGCGGTTCATGCCGTTCACCACCCATCCGGCATCCCTTCCCGATGTCCGTCGCCGACTGTTCGTACCATGCTCCGACGGCGGAGCCGGGTCCGCAGTGCGAGAGACCCCGAAGGTGCGCGGCACGGGGCCGCGCGGGGGCCGGGGCGCGGGGGTCAAAAGGGGTGCGGGGAGGGGGCGTGCTGCTGCCGGAACGGGGCCGGTCAGCTGTCAGCGATACGCCGCGGACCTGCGTACATCGCTGAAGTCGACGGCCAGGTCGGCCTCGCGCAGAGTCTCCTCAGCCACTCGGCGCACCTCCGCCAGGACGTCCCCGTGCTCCTCCACGAGACCGGCGTAGATCGGTGCCTCGGAACTGTCTGTGAAACTCACGTCGAACTGCCTCAATCGGTTGGGTATGCCATCGTTCGGCCGGAAACAGGGGCCGATTCTACGTGGTCCGCCGTCCGGGCCGTGGGCGGCACCGGGGAGTGGGCGTTCCGGGCGGTACCCGGTTCCGGGTGTGCTCGCGGGCCGGTCCGCCGGACGGGGCATGAGATCCTGCGCCGGGCGCGGAGAGAGCGGTTGACCTCAAGTCAACTTGAGATCTTAGCGTTCTGTCCGCGCCCCTGGCCGTGTCCGGCCGACGGAAGCATCGATTCGTTCCCGGAGGCACGCATGAGTATGGAAGTCACGGCGTGGTCGTCGCTGCACAGTGCGATGAACGCCCAGCAGGACCGCCGGCCCTTCTCCCGGGCGACCGTGCGCCGGATCGGCGCCTTCGCCCGGCCGCGCCGCCGTGAGCTGTACCGCTTCCTGGTACTGAGCGTGGTCATGGCCCTGCTGGCGGTGGCCACGCCGGTGCTGGCCGGCCGGGTGGTCAACGCGATCGTGGAGGGCAAGGAGACCGGCACGGTGACCCGGCTGGCCCTGCTGATCGCCGTCATCGCCGTGGCCGAGGCGGGGCTCGGGCTGCTGACCCGGCTGCTGTCGGCCACCTTGGGCGAGGGGCTGATCCTGGACCTGCGCACAGCGGTCTTCGACCATGTGCAGCGGATGCCGGTCGCCTTCTTCACCCGGACCCGCACCGGAGCCCTGGTGAGCCGGCTCAACAACGACGTCATCGGGGCGCAGCGGGCGTTCAGCAACACCCTGTCCGGTGTGGTCTCCAATCTGGTGACCCTGCTGCTGACCCTCACGGTGATGCTCACCATCTCCTGGCAGATCACCTTGCTGGCGCTCGTCCTGCTGCCGGTGTTCGTCGTGCCCGCGCGGCGGATGGGCTCCAGGATGGCCCGGATGCAGCGTGAGGCCGCAGGTCACAACGCCGCCATGGGCACCCAGATGACCGAGCGTTTCTCGGCTCCCGGCGCGACCCTGGTGAAGCTCTTCGGGCGCCCCGCCGACGAGTCCGCCGAGTTCACCGCGCGCGCCTCCAGGGTCAGGGACATCGGTATCCGTACGGCGATGGCGCAGTCGACGTTCATCACGGCGCTCACCCTGGTGTCCGCGCTGGCTCTCGCGCTCGTCTACGGGCTCGGCGGCTACTACGCACTGCGCGGGAGTCTGGAGCCGGGCGCGGTGGTGTCGCTCGCGCTGCTGCTCACCCGCCTCTACGCCCCGCTGACGTCACTGGCCGGTGCCCGGGTCGAGGTGATGAGCGCGCTGGTGAGCTTCGAGCGGGTCTTCGAGATCCTCGATCTGAAGCCGCTGATCTCGGAGAAGCCGGATGCCCGCAGGGTGCCGGACGGTTCGGTCTCGGTGGAGTTCGACGGGGTGTCCTTCGGCTACCCGTCGGCGGACAAGGTCTCCCTCGCCTCCCTCGAAGAGGTCGGGACCCTTGATTCCCGGGGCGGTACGGAGGTGCTGCACGAGGTCTCCTTCCGTGCCGAGCCCGGCCGGATGGTCGCCCTGGTCGGCTCCTCCGGTGCGGGCAAGTCGACGATCGCCCAGCTGCTGCCCCGGCTTTACGACGCCGATTCCGGCTCCGTGCGGCTGAACGGCGTCGACGTACGTGATCTGACCGCCGAGTCGATCCGCGAGACGCTCGGCATGGTCACCCAGGACGGGCACCTCTTCCATGAGTCGGTCCGCGCCAACCTCACGCTGGCCAAGCCCGGAGCGAGCGAGGACGACATCTGGGACGCACTGCGCCGTTCCCGCCTCGACGAGCTGGTGGCCTCGCTGCCCGACGGTCTCGACACGGTGGTGGGTGAGCGCGGCTACCGGCTCTCCGGCGGTGAGCGCCAGCGGCTGACGATCGCCCGGCTGCTGCTGGCCCGACAGCGCGTCGTGATCCTTGACGAGGCGACCGCGCACCTGGACTCGACCTCGGAGGCGGCCGTGCAGGAGGCGCTCGCCGAGGCGCTGGAGGGACGCACCGCCGTGGTGATCGCCCACCGGCTCTCCACCGTGCGGGCGGCCGACCTGATCCTGGTCATCGAGGAGGGCCGGGTGGCGGAGCGGGGTACGCACAGCGAGCTGCTGGCCGCGGGCGGACGGTACGAGGAGCTGTACCGGACCCAGTTCGATCCGGCGGCGGCGGACGGGGCGCGGCCGGAGTCCGTACCGGCCGAGTGACCGGACGACAGGCGCCGCGCCCCCGGTCCGTGCGGACCGGGGGCGCGGCGTGTGTGAGGCCGTGCCGGAGCCGGGTCAGTCGTTGTCGACGTCCTCGCCGGTGACGGAACCGCTGGCGGCGTCGATGTCGACCGTCGTCTCCTTGTAGTCCTTGGCCACGACGTCGACCGACCAGACGAGGACGTCCTTGTCGTTCTCGTCCAGTTCGAGGGAGGTCACGGTGCCCTTGGCCTTGTCCGACGCGGCCTTGGCCGCCTGCTGCGGCGTCCGGGTGGCCTTGGCGATCCGCTCGGCCGTCCGGCTCTTGTCCTCCGTGTCCTGGTCCGGGTCCTCGACGGACCGGAGCACCTTGCCGGTGACCGCGTCCATGCGCACGGTGTGCTCGGTGCCGTCCTTCGTGACGACGGTCGCCACCCATTCCGGGCCGGTGGCGGAGGGGGAGGCGCTGGAGCCGCTCGGTGAGGAGCTGGCACCGGTCGGGGAGGCGCTCGTGGACGCGCTCGCGGAGGTGGACGCGGAGGCCGAGGCGGACGCGTCGGTGTCGTCGTCCGACTTCCCGGGGCCCTTCAGGTCGAGTTCGGTCACCTTGCCGCCCTTGACGGCGCCCTCAGCCGTGGTGACCGCCTTGTCGAAGGTGATCTTGGTGGAGGCCAGCAGCTTCTTCCGCTTCTCCTGGTCCTTGGTGAGGGAGGCGCTCGGGCTGGGCGAGGGGCTGGTCGTGCGCTCCGGGACGGCACGCGCGGCTTCGGAGGTCTCCGTCTTCGTCGACGTGCTGCCGCTGTCCTGGCCGCAGCCGGTGAGCAGGGCCGCGGTCAGGACGACGCAGGCGGCGCCGGCCGCACGGAGGCGGTGGGCGCGCAGGAATCCGGTGTTCTTCGGTCGGGGGTCGTATGTCATGCCGGCATGCCTAACCGCCCTGCGGCTCCGGCATGTGGGGTGACGGGTCGTAGTCACCCGATCAACCGTGTTCCGGGTCCGGACCCGCTCGTCCGCGACACCGGAGCCCCGGGCGACGGAGCAGCGAGGCGGCAGGGCCCGATTCCCCAGACGCGCCAAGGGATATTGCCTCCCGCGGGTCGCGATCCGGGCGTTTTGGTGCGAGCCTGGAAGAATGACCTGGGCGTCCTGGACGACTCGCGGAGTGTATTCGGGGCACGGTGGCGTGCTCACCGAGGAGGTCGGGCCGCTGTCCGGCGATCTGACCGTCCACACCACATGGGCCGACGACACTGCACAGATCACGGTGCAGTACACCGATGCGGCCGACTGGTTCACCATGTCCGGCAGTCCCGTTCCCTGCTCCTCCGAGCAGGAGAGCCGGGCGCTGCACGAGGCCGTGGTGAACGCCGTCCGGCGGGGTTCCGCGGCCACGGTTCCGGCCGCGTCGCTGGAGCCGGACCGGCCGGCCGGTGAGACCGCCGCCGAATAACCGACGACCGCAGGGCCGCCACTGCCGGTACGTGGCCGCGCCCGCACGCGAAGGCGTACGGGCGCGAGCCGGTTCCGTCCTGTTCAGTGCGCCTTCTTCACGAACTCCGTGGTGTACGTCTTGGCCAGGTCCACGTCCGCGTTCTTGAGGTTGGGGTTGAAGGCCTTCAGGACCCGCTCGACGGTGGCCGGTCCGTCCGGGGGCATCACCCCGTCCGTGGTGAACATCGGCAGGGTGTTCTTGATGGACTGCGCGTACAGCGCCGCGCCGCCGCCCTGTGCGTAGTCGGCCGGCATCTTCGCGGCGATCTCGTCGGCGCTGTGCGTCGACATCCATTTCAGGGTCTTCACGAAGGCGTTGGCCAGCTTCTGCACGGTCGGCTTGTGGGCATTGACCCACTCGGTCTGCATGTAGAGGCTGGCGGACGGGTAGAGGCCGCCGAGCGCCTTCCTGGAGCCTTCCGGGGTCCGCATGTCGACGAGGATGCTGCCGAGCTTCTTGTCGAGGATGGTGGCCACGGTCGGGTCGGTGGTCATGCCGCCCTGGATGGAGCCCTGCTGGAGCGCGGAGATGAACGTCTGGCCGGCTCCGACCGCGACGGGCGTGAACTCGCTGGTCTGCACACCGTTCTTCACGGCCAGGTACTTCGTCAGGAAGTCGGTCGAGGAGCCGAGGCCGGTCACGCCCAGCTTCTTGCCCTTGAAGTCCTTCGCCGAGCCGACGTCGCCCGCCGCCTTGTTGGAGACCATCTCGACCTCTCCCGGGGCCTGGGAGAGCTGGACCACCGACTCGATGTGCTTGCCCTTCACCTGGAGGTCGAGGGTGTGGTCGTAGAAGCCGACGGTTCCCTGTACGTCGCCGGAGACCAGCGCGGTCTCCGCCTGGACGCCGGCGGGCTCGGTCAGCAGCTGGACGGCGACGCCCTCGTCCTTGAAGTAGCCGAGCCGCTCGGTGAGCATCGCGGGCAGGTAGATGACCTTGTCGAGGCCGCCCACCATGATCTTCACGCTGTCGTTCTTGTCGCCGGACGCGGAGGTGGAGTCTCCGCCGCAGGCGGTCAGGCTCGCCGCGGCGAGGGCTCCGGCGACGGCGAGGGCCGGGATCCGTGGGGACATACGCATCTGGTTCACGTCCTTGTGAAGAGGGTTCCCGGGAGGGGAAGAGGTGTCACGGAGGAAGGAGAAGGGCTCGGGTCAGCGCGCGGTGTCGGCGTCGGCCGGTTTCCAGCGGAAGAGCTTCTTCTCCAGGAAGGTGAGCAGCCCCTCGGCGAGCAGGGCGACGACCGCGAGGATGGCCATGGCTGCGTAGACGCCCGCCGCGTTGAAGGTGCCCTGCGAGGCGGCGACCAGCAGCCCGAGGCCCTTGGTGGCGCCGATGTACTCACCGACGATGGCGCCGATCAGCGCGAAGCCGAAGCTGACGTGGAGGCTGGTGAAGATCCACGAGGTGGCCGACGGAATGACCACCTGGAGGGTGACCTGCCGGTTGCTGGCGCCGAGGATGCGGGAGTTGGCGACGAGGTTGCGGTCGACCTCCCTGGCGCCCTGGAAGGCGTTGAAGAAGACCGGGAAGAACACCAGGACGACCGCGGAGGCGACCTTCGACGCGGGGCCGAGGCCGAACCAGATCAGGAAGATCGGGGCGAGCACGATGCGCGGCAGGGCGTTGAGCACCTTGATGTACGGGCCGAGGACATCGGCTGCGAAGCGGACCCGGCCGAGCGCGATACCGAACAGCACTCCGGCGATCACGCCGATGACCCAGCCGAGCAGCGCCTCGTAGAGGGTGTACCAGATCTGTTCCCACAGGGAGCCCTGGGCGGTTCCGTCGGTCACCCAGGTACGGATCTGTTCCCAGATCTTCGACGGCATGGAGAAGTTGAACGGGTCGATGACGGCTGTCCTGGCCAGCCACTCCCACAGCCCGACGACCGCGACGAGCACGGCGATCCGGCTGGCCAGCACCAGCATCCTGCGGTTGCGGGCGGCCCGCGCCCTGGCCTCGGTCCGGCCGGCCGGGATCACGGCGGCGTCCTTGGTGACGGTCTCAGGCAGCATCGGCCGCACCCCTCTCGCGGGTGATGCGGACCTCTTCACCGAGCGAGGACCAGATCTCCCGGTAGATCTCCAGGAACCGGGGCTCCAGCCGCACCTGTTCGACCTTGCGCGGACGTGGCAGTCCGATCTCGAAGACCTCCTTGACGGTGGCCGGGCCCGCGGTCATCACGACCACCTTGTCGGCGAGCGCGATGGACTCCTCCAGGTCGTGCGTGACGAAGACGACGGAGGCTCCGGTGCCGCCCCACAGCTCCAGCAGTTCGTCGGACATCAGGGCCCGGGTCTGCACGTCGAGGGCCGAGAACGGCTCGTCCATCAGCAGGATCTCCGGGTCGTTGACGAACGTCGCCGCGAGTGCGACCCGCTTGCGCTGGCCCCCGGAGAGCTGGTGCGGATAGCGGTCCTCGAAGGAGGACAGGCCGACCCTGTCGAGCCAGGCCCGTGCGCGTTCCCTGGCCTCCGCCTTCGGCACGCCCCGGAAGCGGGGACCTGCCATGACGTTGGACAGGACGGTCCGCCAGGGGAAGACCGCGTCCTGCTGGAAGACGAAGCCGACCTTGTCACCGATGCCGCGCACCGGTTCGCCGGAGACCAGTGCCTCTCCCTCTGTGGGCTCCTCAAGGCCGCTGATGAGGGTCAGGGTGGTCGACTTGCCGCAGCCGGTGGGGCCGACGACCGCGACGAACTCACCCCTGCCGATCGTCAGGTCCAGATCCCGTACGGCGGTGTGGAGCGCCCCCGACGGAGTCCGGAACGCTTTGCTTGCCCCCCGCAGCTCGATGGCGGGGCTCAGTTCGCTGTTCATGGGGCGGGACGCTAGGGGCGGTCCGGCAGCGGCGGGAGCCTTGCGCTCACAACTCCTGGTTCTGCCTGTTACCCGTGGTTCTGCTCATTGTGCTCACTCCCGTACAACGAAGCGAAGACGAGGGCTAGGCAGCGGGGCCGGCGCCGTTTACCTTGCGTTTACACCGAGCGTGATCGGAGTACCGGATCGAGGACCGCGGGAGAGCAGAGGACACGGACATGCGGATTCACTGGCCCCGCCGTGTCTTTGCCCAGGTCCTGGTCACCCAGGTGGCGATCACGACGGGGGTGGTCATGCTCGTCACCGGGCTCTTCCTCGCCCCGCTCAGCCACGAACTGGACGACCAGGCGATGCGCCGGGCCCTGTCCATCGCCCAGACCACCGCCGCGGAACCCGGCCTGGTGGACCAGCTGCTCAGCACCCGGCCCGATCCGTCCGGGCCCGTACAGGCAGAGGCGGAGCGGATCCGGCGCGCCACCGGGGCGCTGTACATCGTGGTGATGGACACCCGGGGAGTGCGCTGGTCGCACACCGAGACCGCCCGGATCAGCGAACGCGTCTCGACCGATCCGAGCACGGCGCTGGCCGGCCGCGAGATCATGCAGATCGACATCGGCACCCTGGGGCGCTCGGCGCGGGCCAAGGTCCCGCTGCGTGACCGGACCGGCACCGTGGTCGGAGCCGTCTCGGTGGGCATCGCGTACAAGAGCGTCCGGCAGGGGCTGCTCTCCACCATTCCGGTGCTCCTGCAGTACGCGGGAGCCGCGCTGGCCGCGGGGGTGCTGGCCGCGCTCGTCGTCTCCCGCCGCCTCCAGCGCGACACCCACGGACTGGCCTTCGCCGACATCTCCTCGCTGCTGGACGAGCGGGAGGCGATGCTGCACAGCATCCGGGAGGCGGTGCTCGCGCTCGACGCACGCGGGCGCATCCGGCTGCTCAACGACGAGGCGCAGCGGCTGCTGGAGCTGACCCCGGACGCCGTCGGCCGGGCGCTGGGCGACGTGCTGCCGCCGGGGCGCACGGCGGAGGTGCTGGCGGGCCGGGTCGAGGGCGCGAATCTGCTCACCGTCTGCCGGGGGCGGGTGCTGATCGCGAACCGGATGCCGACCGGCGACGGCGGCGCCGTCGTGACGCTGCGCGACCGCACCGAGCTCGAACTGCTGGGCCGCGAGCTGGACTCCACGCACGGGCTGCTCGACGCGCTCCGGGCCCAGGACCACGAGCACGCCAACCGGCTGCACACCCTGCTGGGTCTGCTGGAGCTGGGCCGGCACGAGGCGGCGGTGGAGTTCGTCACCGAGGTGTCTGACGGGCACCGGGCCTCGGCCGAGCAGGTCGCGGAGCGGGTGAACGATCCGCTGCTCTCCGCGCTCCTGGTCGGCAAGTCCGCGGTGGCCGCGGAGCGCGGCGCGTCCTTGCTGGTCTCCCCCGCGACCCGGCTGCCCGATGTGGTGGTGGATCCGCGCGATCTGGTGACCGTACTGGGCAATCTCATCGACAACGCCCTGGACGCCGCCACGCTGGTCGAGGTGGAACTGTTCGCCGAGGGCACCACGGCGGTCCTGCGGGTCAGCGACAACGGGCCCGGGGTGCCCGTCGCGATGCGGGAACAGATCTTCACCGAGGGCTGGTCGACCAAGGAGTCCCCGGCCCACCGGGAGCGGGGGCTCGGACTGGCGCTGGTGCGCCGTCTCGCCGAGCGCTACGGCGGCGCGGCCCGAGTCACGGCCAGGGCCGGTGGCGGCGCGGTCTTCACCGTCGTCCTGCCGGAGGCGCTCGCCGTCCGGCAGCGAGCCGAAGTCGGAGGGGTGCAGTGATTGACGTTCTGGTGGTGGACGACGATTTCCGGGTGGCGGAGATCAACGCGGCGTACGTGGCCAAGGTGCCGGGCTTCCGGGTCGTCTCCCGTGCCCACACGGCCGCGCAGGCGCTGTCCGTCCTGGAGCGCGAGCATGTCGATCTGATCCTGCTCGATCACTATCTGCCGGACCGGACGGGGCTCACGCTGGTGCGTCAGCTGCACCAGATCGGCCATCCGGCCGACGTGATCATGGTGACGGCGGCCCGTGATGTGGTGACCGTGCGGACCGCGATGCGGTACGGCGCCCTGCAGTACCTGGTCAAGCCGTTCAGTTTCGGCGGTCTGCGCTCGAAGCTGGAGAGTTACGCGACGCTGCGCCGCACCCTGGAGGGTGTGGAGAGCCGCCGCGGGGAAGCCGGTCAGGAGCAGGTCGACCAGATCTTCGGGGCGCTGCGCACGCCGGAGTCCGTCGCCGCGGCCGGGCTCCCCAAGGGGCACTCGGCGCCGACCGCCGATGTCATCCGCCAGGTCCTGTCGGCGGCCGGTGAGCCGCTGTCCGCGCACGAGGTCGCCGCGCGGGCCGGACTGAGCCGCTCGACCGCCCAGCGCTACCTGAAGTACCTGGAGGGCTCGGGCCGGATCAGCCTCACGCTGAAGTACGGGGACACCGGCCGCCCGGAACACCGCTACGCCTGGGCGGCGGTGGGCTGAGGGGCCGCTTCCCGGTCCGCGCAACCCCGCCGCAACGTCCGGCCGGGTTGCATGGGGGCCATGCGCGTACCGCGATCCGCGCGGTGCCCGGAGGGAGGCCGGTCCGTGAACCGATGCGAGAGGGTGCGGCCATGAGCGCCGAGGACGCGCCGCCGGTGGAGCTCACGCCTGCGGCCGCCGATCTGCTGCGACGGCTGCGCGGGCTGCACGGACCGTTGATGTTCCACCAGTCGGGCGGCTGCTGCGACGGCAGCGCACCGATGTGTTACCAGGACGGTGAGTTCCGTACCGGCGGCTCCGACGTACTGCTCGCCTCGCTGGGGGTCGACGGGGTGGCGGAACGCATTCCGTTCTGGATGTCGAGGAGCCAGTCCCAGGTGTGGGCGCACACCCGGCTGATCGTGGATGTGGTGGAGGGCCGGGGCAGCGGTTTCTCGCTGGAGGCCCCGGAGGGGGTGCGGTTCCTGATCCGGTCGCGGCTGGTGGGCGGCTGATCGGGAACCGGGCACCCCCGGCCGGGGATTCAGCCGGCGTCCCGCACCGCCACGATGCCGTTGAACACACCGACGTACGCCGTGCCGTCCGGACCGATCGTGACGGGCGCCCAGTTGTTGTCGTACGAGGGGCCCGTGCCGGTGAGCTTCGTCCAACGGCGCTGTCCGGTGCGGAAGTCGACCGCGGTGAGGTACCAGGCGTCGATGCCGAGGCTGTTGGGCTGCTTCTCGTAGAAGTAGAGCAGGCCGTTCGCGGTGGACAGTTTCGGCACGGTGGAGGGCGAGCGGACGGCGCTCTCCCACACCGTGTCGCAGCCGCTGCCGTCGGGCCGTACGTCGATGCGGGCGGCTCCGGCGACGACGCTGCGGCCGAGCAGCAGCGAGGTGAGGTTCTCGTAGCCGTAGTTGTTCTCGACGACGAGGCTGTTGCCCCAGCTGATCATGGAGTTGTCGGTGGTGGAGGCTCCGGAGCCGAAGACCGGGACCTCGCAGACGAGGCGTTGGCCGTCGGGCACGCCGAGGCCGCGCCGGTAGACGAGGACGTTCATCCGGTCGTCGGCGTTGTCGGTGATGGCCACGTAGTCGTCGCCGTCACCGAACAGGTCCGGGGTGGTGCCCGAACCCTGGTTCACGGAGCCGGGTTTGGTGCCGGTCCCCCGGTCGTACGTCTGCCGCCACTGGACCGTGGGCGTGCCGTCGGCCGAGGCGGCGAAGCTGTAGAGGGCGTGGTCCGTGACGATCGAGACACCGTCCTCCGCGACGGAGAACGAGTTCTGGATCTCCTCCCCCGGGAGCTGCGTGGAGCGGATCGCGGAGGTCCGCGGGTCGACCGTGCCGACCCTGCCGAGCCGGGTCACCCACCAGATTCGGCCCTGCCAGTCGGGCATGACGGAGGTGACGGGATCGCACGTTCCACCGGGGTAGAGGTCGGTCCAGCTGACGCAGTCGTGCGGCACCTGTGCGGTGAGGTCCCAGTCGTCGTCCACGACGAAGCGCCAACTGCCGTCGGGGGCCTGTTCGTGGGCGATGCGCTGGATGTGCTGACGGGAGTCGGCGAGGACCACCCGGTCCTGGTCGTCGAGGTAGAAGTAGGCGCCGCCCGAGGTGTCCTTGAAGATCTTCGAGAAGTCGAGCCGGGTGATGGCCTCGACGGTCGAGGACCGCTGCGGCAGCGCGTATTCGGCGAGGGTGTCGAGCGTGCGCGGGTCGAGCAGTTTGAGCAGGAACCCGGTGAAGGTGCCGCACACCGTGATCAGCCGGCCCGCCGCGTCGAAGGTGGCGGTGGCGCATTCGCCGCCGAGCGGGGCGATCTGTTCGCTGCTGACCCGGGGATCGCGGCCGAGCGGCCCCGAGTACGGGTGGGTGCCGCTGCCCGCCGCATCGGCGTGCATGCCGCTGCGGCCGTTCGGTGCGAGGAAGGGGTGCTGCGGCGGAGCCTGCCCGGGGACGGGCGAAGCCGTGGCGGGTGCGCCCGTGTAGTCGCTCACCAGGCGGTGTCCGGGTGCGCGGGGGATCTCACCCGCCGCGGCCGGTGAGCCCGCGACCATGAGCGCGGTGGCGCAGAGGGCGAGGATCAGGGCCGGCCCACGGGCCGGTCCGCTTCTGGACAACGGGAACAGCGGGGACATCGGGCTCCTCGGTCGGGACGGGGGTCGCGCCGCCGCCCGACGCTAAGCCGAGGCCCTTGAGGTGTCCATGGAAATGCACGGTGTTTCATCGATGCTTCACGGCCGTGCAATGTTGCCGGATCCCCCGCCGCCCCGGCGCGCTCCGCCCGCTCGGCGCCGCGCGCCGGTCCGGCGGTCGAGCAGCTCGCGCCGGATCTCGGCGGCCGTGCTCCTGGCCCGCTCCGAGGTCGCCCTGCGGTCCGCCTGGGCGGGCACGAACCGGTGCGCCGCCCGGCCGCACCGGGGGCACGCGGTGTCGGTGTGGATCAGCCGGCCGTCCTCGCACCGCGGGTCCTCGCAGAAGGACGGGCCGAGCAGGTGCCGGGCGATCTCCAGGGGCGGCCAGCGGCGCCCGCCGTCCTCGTCCTTCTCCTGGAGGGTGTGGGCCCAGCGCGCGTTCCACCGGCGCTCCACTCGGTCCAGGAGCTGGTCCGGGCTGCGCCGGCCGAGCTCCCGGTGGATCATCTCGACGAGTTCGGCCGGATAGCAGGGACCGAACTCCCTCATCAGCGGCTGCGGAAGCACGTGCAGGAGGTAGCCGACCGGGTCGGCGCCCGGCCGCTGCCACTTCCGGCACTGGCAGTCCCCGTCCGGGGTCAGCGGGGTGCGGCAGCGGTTGCACAGGCCCCGGCAGTCGCCGCACAGTCCGTGGTCCAGCCCGTCCAGATGCGGGGCGGGTGCCCGGCCGCACTCCCGGCAGCAGGAGGCGCACAGTCCGCAGAGCCGTTCGAGGCCGACGACCGTCGCCCAGGGCCGCTGCTGGCAACGGCAGCAGCGGCTGCTGCGGCAGTGCTCGTGGTGCACGGCGCCCGGTTCGCGTCCGGGTGGGGGCAATGACATGGCTGCGTTCTCCGGGTCCCGGCTCGGTGCGGCGCCCGGCAGCCGTTGCCGCGCCGGACGGGGATACGGTACGCGCTGCTGTGCACCCCACCGGACCGTTTCATACCCGAATGCCCAGGGCCCCCGAACGGCCGCACAAGGTAACCAACCGACCGAAACTTCAATGTTCCTGTACGTATGAGGCTGTACGGGACCGTAGGTGCGCGTTTCCATGCCGCTGCTTGACCTTGCCATTGGCGGCGGGGTTGAACGATTGCCGCATGAACAGCAGCTCAGCACCTTCCACATCTTCCGCCGACCGGGTCGTCGCCATCACCGGAGCCGGGACCGGCATCGGCCGCGCCACCGCCCACGCCTTCGCCGCCGAGGGCGCCACCGTGCTCGTCATCGGGCGGCGCCCCGGCCCGCTGGAGGAGACCGCCGCCGGGCACGACCGGATCGTGCCGCTGGTGGCCGACATCACCGGCCCCGGTGAGCCCGAGCGGATCGTCCGCACCGCGCGGGAGACGTACGGGCGGCTCGATGTGCTGGTCAACAACGCCGCCGTGGTCCGCAGCGCCGCGCTCGACGCCGTGACCCCCGAGATCGTCGAGCCGCAGATCGCCACCGACCTGGTCGCGCCCCTCCTGCTCTCCCGAGCCGCGCTGCCGCTGCTGGAGGCCTCCGGCGGCGTCATCGTGAACATCAGCACGTCGATCGGACAGCGGGGGTGGCCGGGCGGCTCCGTCCACGCGGCGACCAAGGTGGCCATGGAGCTGTTCACCCGCACCTGGGCGGTCGAGCTCGCGCCGCGCGGCATCCGCGTCGTGGCGGTCGCGCCCGGTGCGATCGGGACCCCGATCGGCAAACACCAGGGGCTGACGCCCGAGCAGTTGGCGGCGCTGCGGGAATGGCAGCTGGCGCACACGCCGATGCGCCGGCGCGGCACCCCGGCGGAGGTGGCGCGCTCGATCACGTATCTCGCCTCACCCGACGCCTCGTTCATCACCGGTGCGGTTCTCCCGGTCGACGGCGGTGCGGTGGTCGCGTGATAGGAGTGAACGGGGAGGTGGTGGGCGTGCTGATCGGCGAACTGGCCACGTTCACCGGGACGACCGCGCGTGCGCTGCGCCACTACGAGCAGGCCGGGCTGATCACTTCGCGGCGGGCCGCCAACGGATACCGCGTGTACGAGGCGCGCGCGGTCGTCCGGGTCCGGAACATCCGCCACCTGCTGGCCGCCGGGCTCACGCTGGACGACGTGCGCGCGTTCCTGCCCTGCCTGGACGGCGATGTCGCCGCCGCCCTGCCCTCCCCGCAAGGGCTGCGGATCGCCCGCGAGCGGCTCGCGGTCCTCGAAGCGCGGATCGCCGCCCAGACCGAGGCCCGGGACCGGCTGGCCGCGGCGCTCGGGGCGCTGTCCGGCGGCGGGGTCAGGCCGGGCGGAGCCACCGGACCGGCGGCGGGGTCAGGGCCTGATGCTGCTCACGACGTCGGCGGTGGCGGTCAGGCCCTCCTGGATGGTGGGCGCCATGCTCGTCCCCGCGAGGAAGAACCCCAGCAGACCGCAGACCAGCGCGTGTGAGATCTTCAGTCCGCCGTTGCGGAGGAAGATCACCGCCAGGATCAGCAGAAGCAGCACCAGTGAGATCGAAATGGCCATGGCCAACCTCCTCCGCCGCGCCTGAATCGCGGCATTCGGCGGCCAGTTTGGCGTAGCGGAGGAGCCATCCGGCGCGCTGGCGTGTCCGCCAAACGGGTACGGCTGGGCGGCCCCGGACAGGGCTTGGGCGGCCCCCGGCCGGCCGGTCCTGCCGGGGGCCGCCCAACGGGTCTCAGGGCGCGGGCAGCTCCATCAGTTCGGCGACGGTCTCGCGGTGGCGGCCCGCCGTGCCGTACGCGATCGAGTCGGCCTTGGCGCGCTTCAGATACAGGTGCGCCGGGTGCTCCCAGGTCATCCCGATACCGCCGTGCAACTGGACGCACTCCTCCGCCGCGTGGACGGCGGCCTTGGAGCAGTACGCCTGCGCGACGGCCACCGCCAGCGGCGCGTCGGGGCTGCCGGTGGCCAGCGCGTCAGCGGCGTTGCGCGCCGCCGCCCGCGCCGAGACGACCTCCAGCCAGAGCTGCGCCATGCGGTGCTTGAGCGACTGGAACGAGCCGACGGGGCGGTTGAACTGGTGGCGCTCACGGGTGTACCCGACCGTCTCTGTCAGGCACCACTCGGCGATCCCGAGCTGCTCAGAGGCGAGAAGGCCGGCTCCGGACAGCAGCCCCGCGCGCACCGCTTCCCGAGCGGTCCCGGCGTCCGCGAGGCGGGTTCCGGTGGCGCCGCTCAGGGTGACGGTCGCGAGCGGGCGGGTCAGGTCGAGCGCGACGAGCGGCTCGACGGCGACGCCCGTGGTGTCCGCGTCGACCGCGTACAGGCCGTCTGCGGTGGGCACCAGCAGGACGTCGGCGGCGGCCGCGTCCGCGATCGGGCCGAGCGTGCCGTCGAGGGCGGCGAGCGGGGTGCCGGTGTCCGGCGCGGCGGCGGAGAACGGCACCACGAGCACGGCGGTCCTGCGGCCCGTGGCCAGTTCGGTCAGCAGCGCGGCCACCGGCCCGTCCTGGCCGCCGAGCGCGAGCAGCGTCCGGGTGGCGACGACGGAGCTGGTCAGGTACGGGACCGGGGCGACGCTGCGGCCGAGTTCCTCCAGGACCACGGCGGCCTCGCGGTGCCCGGCCCCCTGACCGCCGAGCTTCTCCGGCACCAGGAGTCCGGCGGCGCCGATGCCGGTGGCGAGCGCCTTCCAGAGCTCCGGCTCGTACGGCGTGGCGGACTCGGTGCGGGCGATCACGGCCGGCGCGTCGCACCGGGCGTCCAGGAGCGAGCGAACAGCGGCGCGCAGGTCCTCCTCGGCCTCCGAGTACAGCAGATCGGGTGCCTGGCTCTCTTCGGTCCGTGCGGTCATCGGGACAGGTCCTTCCAGGCGACGTCCTTGTCGTTGCGCGGTTCGGCGGGCAGGCCGAGCACGCGTTCGGCGACGATGTTGAGCAGTACCTCGCTCGTGCCGCCCTCGATGGAGTTGCCCTTCGAGCGGAGGTAGCGGTACCCGGCGTCGCGGCCGGTGAAGTCGACGAGTTCGGGCCGGCGCATCGTCCAGTCGCTGTACAGCAGCCCCTCGCCGCCCAGGAGTTCGACTTCGAGTCCGCTGATCTCCTGGTTGAGCCGGGCGAAGGCGAGTTTCATCCCGGAGCCCTCGGGGCCCGGTTGTCCGGCGACGAGCTGCTGGCGCAGGCGCGCCCCGGTGAGCCGGGCGACCTCCGCCTCCACCCAGAGCGTGAGCAGGCGCTGATGCAGATCGTGGGTACGCAGTTCGGGGCGCTCGCGCCAGGTCGCGGCGACCGGTCCGATCATGCCGCCCTCGCGCGGGACGCGCGCCCCGCCGATGGAGACGCGCTCGTTCATGAGCGTCGTCTGTGCGACCTTCCAGCCCTCACCGACCGGGCCGAGCCGGTGGCTGTCGGGGATGCGGACCCCGGTGAGGAAGACCTCGTTGAACTCGGCCTCGCCGGTGATCTGCCGCAGCGGCCGGACCTCGACACCGGGGTCGGTCATATCGCAGATGAAGTAGCTGATGCCGCGGTGCTTGGGCACGTCGGGATCGGTACGGGCGATGAGGATCGCCCAGCGCGCCAGGTGGGCGCTGGACGTCCAGACCTTCTGCCCGTCGACCACCCAGTCCTCCCCGTCGCGGACGGCGCGGGTGGAGAGGGCGGCCAGGTCGGAGCCGGCGCCCGGTTCGCTGAAGAGCTGGCACCACACCTCCTCCCCGACCCAGAGCGGGCGCAGGAAGCGCTGCTTCTGCTCGTCGGTGCCGAAGCCGAGGACGGTGGGGGCGGCCATGCCGAGGCCGATGCCGATGCGGCGCGGATCGTTGTCCGGGGCTCCGGCGGCGGCGAGTTCGGCCTCCACGACGGTCTGGAGGGAGCGCGGTGCGTCGAGGCCGCCGAGTCCGGCCGGGTAGTGCACCCAGGCCAGTCCGGCGTCGAAGCGCGCCTTGAGGAAGTCGGTGCGGTCCGTGGTGGCAGGGGGGCGGGCGGCGAGCAGGTCCCGGGTGCGGCGGCGCAGGTCGGCGGCGTCGGGGGCGGTCATCGGGCGGTTCCCGACGGGAGGACGACGATGCGGCCGGTGCTGGTGCCGTCGGCGACACGCTGGACGGCGGCCGCCGCCCCGTCCATCGCGACACGCTCGCTGATCAGGGGTTTGATGACGCCCTCCGCGGCGAGCCGGGTCAGCTCCCGGTGACAGTCGCGGACCGCCTGCGGGTCCTTCGTGTTGTACAGGCCCCAGTGGAGCCCGAGGACCGAATAGTTCTTCACGAGCGCGTGGTTGAGCCCCGGGGTGGGGATCACGCCGCTGGCGAAGCCGACGACGATCACCCGCCCCTCGAAGGCCACGCACTTCACGGACTTGGCGTACGCGTCGCCGCCGACCGGGTCGTAGACGACATCGGCACCGCGTCCACCGGTCGCGTCCTTGACGGCGGCGACGATGTCATCGGTGCGCCGGTCGATGACCAGGTCGCAGCCGAGCGCGGTGGCGGCCTTGGCCTTCTCCGCGCCGCCGACCACGCCGATGACGGTCGCGCCCGCGGCCTTGCCGAGCTGGACCGCCGCGCTGCCCACGCCGCCGGCCGCCGCGTGGACGAGCAGCGTCTCCCCCGCCCGCAGCTGCGCCCGCCGGTGCAGCCCGAACCAGCCGGTCTGGTAGCCGATGTGCAGCGCGGCGGCTTCGGCGTCGTCCAGGGCTTCCGGGGCGGGCAGCAGGGCCGCCTCGTCCGCGACGACGTACTGGGCGAATCCGCCGTGCGGCAGCGCGGGGGTGGCGAGCACCCGGCGCCCGTCCTCGGTCCTGCCGCAGATCTCCACGCCGGGCGTGAACGGCAGCGGGGGCCTGACCTGGTACTGGCCTCGGCAGAGCAGCGCGTCGGGGAAGTTGATGTTCGCCGCGAGCACCTCCACGAGCACCTGCCCGTCGCCGGGCGTGGGCCGGTCCGTCTCTTCCAGCCGCATCACCTCGCTGGGTTCGCCGTTCCGGTGCACTCGCCATGCCTGCATGAGGGGCCTCCACAACACTGTCGGCATTACCACTGCTCCGGCGCATACTAAGCGGTCGCTTGCCCCTCTGGGAACAACCTGCGGGTGACCGATCCGACCGGCCCCGACCGCCGGGCCGTGACGGGCGGACCGTGACATGGCTGTGCGCCCGGCCCCGACCGCGGGGGCGCCGGGCGCACTGCGGGCGGGCCGCTACCTGCCCGCCACCACCTCCGCGATCTGCGGCGCCTCCGCGCCCTCGCGCCAGGTCAGCCGCACCGCGTCGGCGGTCCGGCCGTGCGTCTCGATACCGGTGTACGCGCCGCCGAGCCGGCCGACGGTCCGCCAGTCGCCGTCCGCGTTCCGCAGCTGGATGTCCGCCGCGCCCTTGGCACCGGCCGGCCGCAGGACCGTGACCGAGCCGACCGCACGCGCGCTGCCGAGCCCCACCTCAAGGAACTCACCCTCCTGCGGGGCCCGTGCGGCGCGGTAGACCGTGCCCGGGTCCCCGGCCGAGAACTGCAGCACTCCGTCGTGCAGGTAGTCGTCGGTGCTGCCGGGCTTGCCCATGGCGAGGGTGATGTCGCCGATGGGCCCTGGGGCAAGGCCCGTACTCTCCTGCTGATGCTGACGGCGGGGCAGGAGACCACGCTGAGCCTCATCACCAACGCGGTACGCGCACTGCTGTCCCATCCTGATCAGCGTGCTCTCGCCACGGGTGGCGACGCCTCGGTCTGGGCGGACGTGGTGGAGGAGACCCTGCGCTGGAACGCGCCGATCGGCGACTTCCCCTTCCGCTACCCGCTGGAGGACGTGGAGATCGCCGGGGGTCCCCATCCCCAAGGGCGAAGCGATCACGGCCCCGCACAGCGCAGTCGGCCGCCACCAGCGCCAACACGGTTCCGATGCGGACCGGTTCGACATCACCCGTGAGCAGCACAGGCACCTGGCATTCAGCCCGGCCCCCACTTCTGCCTCGGGGCCCCGCCGGCACGCCTGGAGGCCGGGCTGGCCATCCCGGCCGTCTTCCGGCGCTACCCGGATCTTTCGCTGGCGGTCGACCCCGGCGCGGTGGCCCCCGTGCCGTCCCTCTTCTCCAGTAGTTCCTCGACTCTGCCGGTATGCCTCGGCAACTGATGGCTCCGCGGTCCGCCCCGCTCGTCGGGCACTGCCAGGAGCTCCCCCGCACCACTGCGCGGGGGAGCTCCACCCATCGCGCGACAGCCCGCCGCGCCGCCACCTCACACGAGTGCCCGCGCGACCTCTGCCACCGCCTCGCGGGTGATGCCGAAGTGTTCGAAGAGTTCCTGGGCCGAAGCGGAGGCGCCGAACTTCTCCACGCAGATCGCCCGCCCCTCCAGCCCCAGAAGGTCATGCCAGCCCTGACTCACCCCGGCCTCTATGACAACCCGACGGCGTACCGACGGCGGGATGACAGTTTCACGGTACGAGGCGGGCTGTGCGTCGAACCACTCTCGGCACGGCATGGAGACCACGCGGGCCCGGATCGACTCCGCCGCCAGGGCACGAGCGGCCTCGATGGCCACCCACACCTCGGATCCGGTGGCGATGAGGATGACGTCCGGAGCACTGCGCTCCTCCTCCCCGGCAGGCATTTCGTAGCGGATGTAGCCGCCGAGCGCGGCTCCTTCGGTCGGTCTCAGACCATCCCCTTCCTCGGGCAGCACCGGTAGATCCTGTCTGCTCAGGCTGAAGCCCACGGGACCGCCTCTGGTGCTCAGAACCCGCCAGAGGGTGACTGCGGTTTCATTGGCGTCGGCGGGGCGTACCACGTCCAGACCTGGCATGGCACGAAGCGAGGCGAGGTGCTCGACCGGCTGATGGGTGGGACCGTCCTCGCCGAGGCCGATCGAGTCATGCGTCCAGACGTAGAGCGTGGGCAGCCCCATGAGCGCCGCCAGGCGCACAGCCGGACGCATGTAGTCGCTGAAGACGAGGAAGGTCCCTCCATAGGGGCGGCTGAGCCCGGAGAGGGCGATGCCGTTCATGGCCGCGGCCATGAAATGCTCCCGGATGCCCCAGTGGATGGTCCGGCCGGCGGGATCGGCGCCGGGCAGAGCGCTGGAGGCGGGCAGGAAGGAGGAACCCGGCTCGACCGTGGTGTGGTTGGAGTCGCCCAGATCCGCGGATCCACCCCACAGTTCCGGCAGCAGCGCGGCTGCTGCACGCAGCGCCTGGCCGAATGCCTTGCGGGTGGCGACCGGCGGGCCGGGGCGGAACACCGGGCGCGCGTCGGGGAAGTCGGCCGGGGGCCGGCCGCTCCTGATACGGGTCAGCAGAGCGCTGCGGTCGGGGTGCGCCTGGGCCCACCTGGCGAGCGCCTGCTCCCAGGCGCCGCGCGCGGTAGCCCCCTTGCTCCGGGCCGTCCTCGTGGTCGCCTCGTACACGTCCGCCGGAAGAGCGAAAGTGGCGTCGGTGTCCGCACCCAGCACTGCCTTGGCCTTGCGGACCGCTTCGGCGCCGAGGGCGGAGCCGTGGGAGGCAGCGGTGTTCTTCGCCCCGGGGACGGGCCAGGCTATGGTGCTCCGCATGATGATGATCGAGGGCCGGGACGTTTCTCCAGTCGCCGCCTCAAGTGCCTCGGACAGCCCGGCGACATCGACATCCCCGTCCGCTGCCAGTTCCACGCGCTGGACGTGCCAGCCCTGGGCGGCGTAGCGGGCGCCAACGTCTTCGCTCGTCGCCAGTTCGGTACTGCCCTCGATCGAGATCCGGTTGTCGTCATGGATGACGACGAGGTTGCCGAGCTTCTGATGACCGGCGAAGGACGCCGCCTCCGCGCTGACTCCTTCCTGGATGTCGCCGTCTGAGCAGAGCACGAACACCCGGTGATCGAAGGGGCTCGCACCCTCCGGTGCGTCCGGATCCAGCAGCCCCCGCTCCCGTCGGGCCGCCATCGCCATGCCCACTGCGGTGGCTATCCCCTGTCCGAGCGGCCCGGTGGTCGTCTCGACGCCTGGCGTGTGTCCCCACTCCGGGTGCGCCGGGGTGAGGCTGTTGCTCTTCCGGTAGTCGCGGAGGTCGTCCAGGGTGAGGGGGTAGCCCGAGAGAAGGAGCTGAATGTAGAGCGTGAGACTGGAATGGCCGCACGAGAGCACGAAACGGTCACGGCCCGGCCAAGCGGGGTCGGCGGGATCGTGCCGCAGGAAGCGCTGGAAGATCAGGTGGGCCGCCGGGGCCAGGCTGACCGCGGTACCGGGATGGCCGTGTCCGGCCTCTTCGACCGCGTCCATGGCCAGGACCCGGGCGGTGACGACCGCGCGCCGGTCCAGATCGGTCCAGTCGAAGGGAGCAGAGGCCGGCGTCTGATCCGGCGACGGGGTGTTTACCACAGCGTGTACCCACCGTCCACGACGAGGATCTCCCCTGTGACGAAGGACGAGGCGGCGCTCGCCAGGTACAGCGCGGCCGGGGCGATCTCCAGGGCTTGCGCGTACCGTTCCATAGGCACTTCGTCGATCCAGTAGTGCTTGTACTCCGGGCTGTCGATGTCGGAGATCTCGGTCTTGGTGTATCCGGGTGCGATCGCGTTGACCCGGACCGAACGGGGGGCCCATTCGGCGGCGAGCGACTTGGTGAGGTGATGCACGCCCGCCTTGGACACGGCGTACGGGGCGTGCCACTGCGGCCGGTTGATGATCATGCCGGACATGGAGCCGACGTTGACGATCGAGCCGGTGCCGCGTTCGACCATGGAGGCGCCGAACACCTGGCTCGCCTTCCACACCGCGCTCAGGTTGGTGGCCAGTACCCGGTCCCAGCCCTCGTCGCTGATTGACAGGGACGCGCCGTGGATGCCGATCCCCGCGTTGTTGACCAGGACATCGACGGGGCCGAGTTGCCGGGTCACCCGGTCGTGCAGGGAGGTCAGGTCGGCACGGCTGGTGACGTCGGCCCGCACCGCCAGTGCCGTGGCTCCGTCGGCAACGAGTTCGGCCGCGGTGCGCTCGTTGCGCTCCTCGTCCCGTCCGACAACTGCCACCGCGGCACCCGCCTGGGCGAAGGCCGTGGCGATGGCCTTGCCAATGCCCCGGTTCCCTCCCGTGACGACGGCGACCTGGCCGTCGAGGCGGAATCTGTCCAACACGTTCATGAGGTGCGCTCCTTGATGTGATCATTGTTTTCGTCCGACGCCACGACGCGTATGACGCGATCGGCGCGGCGACGGGTACGGGTGATCAGTTCGGCGTTGGCCTGGTCGGAACCGTGCGAGCGGTCATGAGCCTCTTCGGGTGAGCGTCCGTACGACATGTGCCGGGTGATGAGCCGCCGCAGCCGGGTCGCCTCCCCGGGTTCCAGGAACCAGCATGTGTCGAGCAGCCCGCGTATCTGCTCCCATGGCCCGTCCTCGACGAGCAGGTAGTTGCCCTCGGTCACGACGAGGGGGACATCGCGGGACACCGGTACGGCGCAGGCGATGGATTCCTCCAGACTCCGGTCGAACAGAGAGGCGTAGACGACCTCTTCGTCGCGCGCCCGGATTCTGCGCAGAAGGTTGACGTAGCCCGCGGCGTCGAACGTGTCGACGGCTCCCTTGCGGGGATGCCTGCCCAGCCGGTCGAGTTCGGCGTTGGCCAGGTGGAATCCGTCCAGTCCCACCAGGACCGCCTGTCCGCCGAGTGCGGACACCAGGGCCTCACCGAGCGTCGACTTGCCGGAGCCCGGAGCCCCGACGATGCCCAGGACCGTGCGCTGCCCGGGAACGATCATCGACCTGGCGGCGGCGATGAGCTCCGCGTGGCCGGCCTCCTCCACCGCCGGTGTGCGGTCCTCCTCGGCATCCGTACTCCGGGTCATTCCCGCTCTCCCCTCTTCTGTCCGGGGGCCGGCTCGGCCTTGCCCGGGGCCGACGTGGCATTGGCGCGGCCGGGATCGGGCTGCTTGGCCCCGGTCATGATCGCGACGACCTCCTCCATGGAGCTCAGCGCGGGCTCGACGAGCGCAATGCGGCGTCCCAGCCGATGGATGTGGATGCGGTCGGCGACCTGAAACACATTGGGCATGTTGTGGCTGATGAGCACGACGGGCAGTCCTCTGTCCCGGACACGCAGGATCAGGTCCAGGACCTGGTTGGTCTCGCGTACGCCAAGGGCCGCCGTCGGTTCGTCCATCACCACCACCCGTTTGGCCCAGGCGGCGACACGTGCCACCGCGACGGCCTGGCGCTGTCCTCCGGACAGGGTCTCCACCTTCTGGGTGATGGACTGCACCCGGATTCCCAGGTCCGCCATCTGCCGGGCAGACTCGTGCCGCATCCCCCGTGTGTCCAACTGGCGGAAGACGGTGCCCAGCAGCCCCTTGCGGCGCTGTTCGCGGCCGAGGTAGAGGTTCTGGGTGATGTCGAGGGCCGGGGCCACCCCCAACTCCTGGTAGACGGTCTCGATGCCGGCGCCCCGGGCGTCCAGCGGACTGCGGAACCGTACGGGCTCCCCGTCGAGGAGCAGGGTTCCCGAGTCCGGGACGACCGCGCCCGTCAAGGACTTGATCAGGGTGGACTTGCCCGCCCCGTTGTCACCGATCACGGCAAGGATCTCGCCGGGGCGCAGGTCGAAGTCGCAGTTGTCCATGGCGACCACGTGCCCGTAGTGCTTGGTCAGCCCTCGTGCCTCCAGCACGTTGGCCGTGGGATCGGACCCGGTCATCGCTGCTGCCTCCTTCGTGCCAAGTGGTCCACGCCCACCGCGACGATCACCAGGACGCCTGTTGCGACCTGCTGGTAGAGCGAGTCGATGCCCGCCTGGGTGAGCCCGTTCTGGAGCACACTCACGATGAGGGCTCCGATGAACGTCCCCACGACGCCGCCCCGCCCACCGAGCAGGCTGGTGCCGCCGATGACGACAGCGGTGATGCTGTCGAGGTTGCCGTTGGCGTACCCGCTGGGGTCGGCGGTCGGCGTTCGGCCCAGCGCCTGCCAGGCAGCCAGGGCGTACACAAGGCCCGCGACCACATAGACGCTCAGAAGCACCCGCCGCACCTTGATCCCGGACAGTTCGGCCGCCCGGGTGTTGTCGCCGACCGCGTAGACCCGAACACCCCAGGAGGTCTGGGTGAGAGCGAAGCCCAGGACCGCGGTCAACCCGATCCAGAGCATCACCCCGTAGGTGACAGTGACCCCGCCGATCGTCGGTCCGTCGTTCAGCACGGTGAGGAAGTCGGACGTGATGGGGTAGCTCTGTGAGTCGGTGTAGAGGCGGGCGGCGGCCATGACCACCGACATGACGCCGAGGGTCACGATGAACGGCGGCAGTTTCAGCCAGGACACCAGAGCGCCGTTGACCGCGCCGAGGGCGACGCAGACGACCAGGCCCACCACGGCTGCCAGAACCGGGTCGTTGCCGACGGCCATCTTGCCGATCACCACGGAGCCCAGCACCATGATGGCGCCGTTGGCCAGGTCGATCCCTGAAGTCAGGATGATCAGCGTCTGCCCGAGAGCCAGGGTGCCGACCACCACGGACTGCTGAGCGATCAGCGCCAGATTGCCGGAGTTGAAGAAGGTGCTGGTCGTGAGGGCGAACACGATCACCGCCACCACCAGGGCGAGCAGTGGCCCGAAGACCTGGTGGGTGACGAGGCCGCGCAGGTCCCTTCGCGCGCGGAGCGGTGTCTCCAACTCGGCGATGTCGGACTCCCGGAGGCCGGCCGCCATCACTTCGGTCCCCAGCAGCGCTCAAGACCCCACTGCGAGGTCTGGGAGGCAAGCCCCTTCACCGGGTGGTCCGTGATGAGCTGCGTCCCGGAATCGACGATCCCGCCTTCGGGCTTTGTCCCGTCCTTGATGTAGGCGGCAGCGGCCTCGACAGCCTTCTCGCCCATCTTGTCGGGGAACTGCATGGCGGTGGCGCCGATCACGCCGTCCTTGACGTCCTGCACACCGCTGCACGCTCCGTCGACCGACACCAGCACGACCTTGCCCGCGCGCCCCTTGTTCTTGATGGCGGTGTGGGCGCCGCGTGCGGTCGGCTCGTTGATGGTGTAGACGACGTTGATGCCGGGGTGCGCCGACAGGAGGTTCTCCATCTCCTGCTGACCGGTGTCCTCGGTCCCCTTGGTCAGGGCCTTGCCCGTGAGCGCCGACGCGGCGATGCCGTATCCGGCCAGAAAGCCCTTGTGCCGGTCGGCTGAGGGCGCGTCCGACAGGTCGAAGTCCAGCATCGCCACGCGAGGACCGGCCGGCGCGGAAGCCTTGGCCCACTGCCCGATGAGCTTTCCGGCCTCGACGTTGTCGGTGGCGTACGTGGCATCCGCGGTGTTGTCGGGCTTGAGCGGGGCGTTGACGGCGAGGACCAGGATGCCCTGGTCCTCGGCGCGCTTGAGGACCCCGTTGAGGGCGGTGGCGCTGGCCGGGGTGACCACGATCGCCTTCACCTTGTTGGCGATCATGTTCTCGATGGCCGTGACCTGGGTCGCGGAGTCGCCAGGTGTCTTGGCCTCCGCCTTCATGACCTTCCACCCCTTGGCTTTGGCGGCGTTCTCGGTCGCCTTCTCCAACGTGCCGAAAAACGGATTGCTGAGGTTCAGCGCGACGATGCCGATGGTCGGCTTCCCTCCCGTGTCACCCGCGCCGTTCTCGCCGCAGGCGACGGCGGTGACGGCACAAGCGAGGGCGAGAGCCGAGACTCTGAGGCCGGCGGAGCCGGCGGCGCGTCGGACGATCTTCATTGACTCAGTCCTCCATGGACGGGGGCCACCCGCCAGGCCCGTGGGTCCGGAGTTGCCTCCGAGGCCGGCGTGACGGGGATGTTACGTCGATGCTGCGCACTATTACATTGACTGTCAAGCATAAAGGACCTCTTTATGTATACTGCCCGACATAAAGAGGTCGGATTCCGCACCGACCGGCCATGGAACGGGAGTGAGATGACCGGTACGCCCCGCGCGGCCACGTCGAATGCGGCGCCTTGGCGTCCTGATGACGGACCGGGCCGCATCCTTGAACTGATCACCACAGGCCAGGCCCGGACACGCAGCGGCATAGCCCGGCTGACCGGCCTGTCCCGCTCGACCGTGAGTCAGCGCCTCGACGTCCTGTTCGAGGCCGACCTGGTACGGGAGGGCGATGTCAGCACGTCATCCCGCGGCCGCCCGTCCCGCTCGATCCAGCTGAACGGCACCGCAGGGATCGTCATCGCGGTGGACATCGGCGAATCGCGCACGCGCGTGGCCGTCACCGATCTGCACGCCGGTGTCCTCGCCGACCGCGTCGAGCCTCTCGCCGTGAGCGAGGGTCCTCGCGCGCTGCTCGACAAGGTCACCGCAACGGTGCACGACCTCATCGAGGAGGCCCGGACCGAGGACAAACCGGTCGCGGGTATCGGCTTCGGACTGCCCGCCCCCGTCGACTACGAGGCCGGACGCGTGCTCGGCTGGTCCATCATGTCCGGCTGGGACAACTACGACATCCGCGGCCACCTGCGCGAGGCCTGGCAGGTGCCCATCCTCATCGACAACGACGTCAACCTGCTCACCCTCGCGGAACACCGCCGGTTCTGGAGCGACCGGCAGAACCTGCTCTACATCAAGGCGGGTACGGGCGTGGGCAGCGGAATGGTGATCGGCGGCCACATCCACCGGGGGGCCCAGGGGGCCGCAGGAGACATCGGGCACGCACACGTCAGCGGGTTCGGAGATCCGCAGTGCCGCTGCGGCAACCAGGGGTGCCTCGAATCCCTCGTCGGAGGCTGGGCGCTGACGCGCGATCTGCGCGACGGCCGAGACAGCGCCGGAGACGACGCCCGTCATGTCGTCGATCGCGTGAGGCATGGCGACAGCCGCGCGATCGCCGCGCTCAGAACCGCTGGGCGCGTACTGGGCGAGTCGGTCGCCCACGCCACGAGTCTCCTCAACCCGGACGTCATCGTCCTCGGTGGAATCCTGGGCGCGACGGGGGATCACCTGATGGCAGGCGTCCGGGAAGTCGTGTACCAACGCTCACTGCCTCTGGCCACGCGGCAACTGCAGATCGTCCCCACCCGGTACAAGTCCCACGCCGGAATCACCGGGGCCGCCCTCCTGGTGCGCGACCATGTGCTGTCCCCCACCGCGCTCGACGCAGCTCTCGCCACCGGACGAAACGCGTTCCTGCCTGCCTGACTTTGCGTGAGGGGGAGACAGGAGCGCTCGCCGCGCCTCAGACGATGATCCCGTACGTCCGGAGCTTTCGGTACAGACTTGAGCGGGACATGCCGAGGTGGGCGGCGGCGGCGACCCTGTTGCCGTCCTTGTCCTGGAGAGCCGCGATGATGGCGTCGCGCTCGGCGACCTCGATACGGGTGAGGGACTTGCGGGAACGGGTGAGGCAGTAGTTCGGCAGGTCCTGGCTCTGGATCTCCCCCACCGGTCGGGCGCGCAGCGCGTGGACCAGAGCCTCGCGGAGCTGTGAGATGTTGCGTGGCCAGGTGTACTGCGTGACGGTACGCAGGGCCCCGGGCGACAGCCGTACTCGTCGACCCGGGGCGATCTCCTCCAGGACGCGGCTGACGACGAAGGAGAGGTCCTCGGTGCGACAACGGAGCGGGGGCACGGTCACGGCTACCTCGAAGTGGCCCAGGAGCGAGTGAAAGGGCAGGTCGGAGTCGAGACTGGAGTCCGAGACCGTGGCGGCGAAGGTGACGGGTGCGGTCGAGTCGCCGAGTGAGGCGAACAACGCGTCGATTCGCTCAACACCCTCCGTACTCGCCTGGTCGATGTTGCGGACGATGCACAGTGTCCGTTCCCGGGCCCTGCTCAGCAGTACATCGAAGTCGCCCTCCACGCTGGAGTGCAATTGGGCGGCGTCGACGGAGACATCGCGGCCGCCGGGGTGATCGGCATGGAACAGTTCGGCCACCAGCGTGAACTTCCCGACGCCCGTCTCGCCGAGGACAATGGTCGGCGTGTGCGCCGCGAGGGCCTCGCGCAGCTCCCCGGCGGCGCGCACCCAGGCCGGGCACGCGCCGGAAGAGAGCGGCACGTGGGGGCGGCACAGGTCGCTGATGAGTCTCTCGCTCGCGGCGCTCACCGTGTCGACCGGAGGCCGCAGACGCTCGTCGAACCCCGTCGCACGTACGGGTGCCAGGTCGTTGGGGGTCTGTTCCGCCGGCACCTCGGCGACGACGACGAGGCCCGCCGTGCCGGAGCCGGAGACGATGCGTGTGCCCCGGATGCGGACGGTGCGACCCGACTGGAGCGTCATTGTCTCGTCCACCCTGTCGCGGTGGGTCATGAGGAAGACCGCGTGCTCCCGGACGGCCAGTTGCTCGATCGGGTCGAACATGGACTGCGCGGCGGCGTTGGCCATGAACACCGACTCCGCGATGGCGAAGACCGCGCGCCGGGCCGAGCGCGCGTCGGTCCTCATATACGTGTCGAACAAGGCCTGTTGGGCCTGGTTGCGGTCAAGGAGGAGGTTGCGCCCGATGTCCTTGGCCGCAGTCTTGACCAGCGTGTTCACGAGCGGGTTCCACGCGTCCGCCAGCGTCGAGATATCGAGAATGCCTTCGATGCGCCCGGTCAGCGGATCAATGACCGGCGCGCCGGTACACGCGAACGCCTGCAGTTCCTCGGTGAAGTGTTCCGGCCCGACGACGGACACAGCCCGCCCCGCCTCCAGCACCGTTCCGACGCCGTTGGTCCCCTTCTTTCCCTCTGCGTAGTTGTAGCCCGGGGCGAAGTCGACCCGGTCCAGCAGTCGTCCGACAGCGGATGAGGCGTCCTGGCGCTGTACCAGGCGAGCCCGGCTGTCAGTGAGCGCGATGACGAGCGGCAGGTCCACGGTGTCATTGCCGAGTTGTTCGAGAACCGGCTCGGCGCAACGGACCAGCCGCGAGCGGGTGTCGATGTCGTCGCTGAAGTCCGTGGGCGGGTGGGCGATGTCGACACCCGCCCGCTGACTGCGCAACCACGACGCGGCGAGGACATCCGGAACGCCCGCGGCCCCCCGCTGCCCGAACTCCAGGAAGTCGGCCCGGGCGGCGGCCATGCGCAACTGCCTGCTGTCCCTGTACTGCATACAGCCTCCTCGTCGCGGCCCATGACGGGTGAGCCCTCACACGCCGGTTTCGCTCATGATGCCCGGGGCCAGGGCCCGAACCAACGGGCGTGCGTGTCCCAACTTGGGACGCTCCCTGTGCGTGAGACACCGCCACGGTGGACTCACCGTCGAGGACGACGGGCCGTTCGGACATCTGATGTTCAACTCCGGGAAACGGCCGCGTCCCCGCGGACCCGTTGCACCCCAAGGAGTGGTATGGACACGCTCATCAACATCGACAACGGTGGAACGCTCACCGACATCTGCGTATGGGACGGCACCGGCTTCACCTTCACCAAGACCCTCACCACGCCCCACGACCTCTCCGAGTGTCTCTTCGCCGGTGTGGAGAAGGCGTCAGCGGCCTTGTACGGTACGCCCGACACCGAGCGGCTGCTGCATGACACCCAGCACATCCGGTACTCCACCACCCAGGGGACGAACGCGCTCGTCGAGAGGCGCGGTCCCATGATCGGCATCCTCACGCCGCTGCCGGAACTGGCGGCGGCGATGCGAAGCACGCCCGCGCGGGAGGTCCTCTTCGCGGATCTCGTCGGCGACCGCGTCCTGACCGTCGACATGAACACCACCGATACGGCGGTCGAGTTCGAGCTCGTCCAGCAGATCAACCGGCTGGCCACACTCGGGGCCGCCCGGGTGGTCGTCGCGGGCGGCGACCCGGACCAGGAGCGGACGCTGCGCAAGATCCTGCTCCGCAAGTTCCCCCGCCATCTGCTCGGCTCCATTCCGGTCATCTACAGCTGGGACCTCGCCGGTGACCGCGACAATGCCCGAAGGGCCTGGTCGTGCGTCATCAACTCCTTCCTGCACCCGACGATGGAGCGGTTCCTCTACGGGGCGGAGCGCCGCCTGAAGTCCTACAAGGTCCTCAACCCGCTGCTCGTCTACCGAAACGACGGTGCCTCCTCCCGCGTCGCCAAGTCCGTCGCGCTCAAGAGTTACTCCTCCGGCCCGCGCGGCGGGCTGGAGGGTACGGCGGCCCTGGCACGCGCCTACGGACTCGGCCACACCCTCATGATCGACATCGGTGGGACCACGACCGACGTGGGAGTCGTCGACGGTGAGCGGATCACCGCCGCCGAGCGGGGCTCTATCGAGGGCGTACCGATCTCGTACCCGATGAGCGACATCCACTCCAGGGGCGTCGGCGGCTCCTCCGTCATCGCCGTCGAGGACGGGCGGATCACCGTCGGTCCGACCTCCGTCGGGGCCGCCCCAGGACCGGCGTGCTTCGGCTTCGGCGGCCGCCGCGCGACCATCACCGACGTCAACCTGTTGCTCGGTGTCCTGGACCCGGACACCTACCTCGACGGCACGTTCCGGCTCGACGCGGAACGTGCGCGCGCGGTCGTCACCGAGACGATCGCCGAGCCGCTCGGGATCGGTCTCGAAGAGGCACTCATCCGTATGGAACAGGCTTACTTCGAGGCACTCTCCGCGTCCTTCGCTCACCTGGTGCGGGACGACACGACGCTGGCCGCGTTCGGCGGGGCCGGTCCGATGAGCGCGACAGGCGCGGCCCGCCCCGCCGGTATCCGGCAGGTACTCGTCCCGCGCACGGCGGCGGTGTTCTCCGCCTTCGGTATCTCCTTCTCCGACGTGTCCAAGACCTACGAGGTCGGTGTCCCGGAACCGACGACAGGCGCGACGCTCACCACCTACGGGGAACTCCTCGTACGGGCCGAACGAGACATGTTCCAGGAGGGCTACACCCTCGCCGGCTGCCGGTCGTCCTGGGAGCTCAGCGTCGACGCCGAGGACGGCACACCCGTGTCACGCGCGCCCTACGAGCGCGGTGAGCGGGCCGACCACCCCGGCCGCCGCGTATCGCTGCGCCTCACGGTCACCGCCGCGCTGCCGCACCCCGAGCTGCCTCCGCGGGAGGAACCCGCAGCACGGCCGGCCAGGGCATCGGGCACCCGTCCGGTCCGGTCGGCGGCCGACCGGGTCGACGAGGTGCCCGTACACGTTCTGGCCGAGCTCGAACCCGGGGACACGGCCGAGGGGCCGGCCATCGTCGAGGGCCCCTTCTTCACCGCGCGGGTCCTGGCCGGCTGGACGTTCCAGGTGACCTCGGCCGGCGACCTGCTGCTCCGCGACTCCCTCTGAATCCGCCCCCGCCTCAGCGAAGGAGGGCTCCCATGCGAGTCCCCATGACCGAGTACCTCGTCATCGACCTCGACACGGAACGGTGGGTCTGCCGGGTCTGCGCCCAGGACATGGGCAGCGCACACGGCAACTACAAGGAGGGCACCCTCGTCCACAACCGGGACCCCCGCGAGATCCACCAGCCGGTCATCGACCCCGAGCAGTACGAGTTCACCTTCTCCCCCGATCCCGCCTACTGCCGGATCCTGGAGTACTACTGCCCTGGCTGTGGGACCCAGATCGAGGCCGAGTACCTCCCGCCCGGCCACCCCCCGACGGTCGACATGCTCATCGACGTCGCCGCGCTGCGGGCGCAGTGGGAGCAACTGGGTGTGGACGCGGAGGAGGTCCACAACTACGGCCCCGGCGAGGACGCCCAGAAGCACACTGCGGCGCTCCGGGCCATCGGCCACATCCGCTGATGCCCGTCGGTACAGCACCGCGACCCGTCCGACCCCGCGCGCGCCACGAGAATCCCCGGGAGCAATCTTGAAACGCATTTCAGTCGACATCGGAGGCACGTTCACCGACTGCTTCTTCGTCTGGGACGAGACGTACATCGAGGCGAAGGCCCTCACCACACATCACAATCTCGCCCTCGGCTTCAACGAGGCCCTCGACCTGGCCTGCGAACGGGCCGGCCTCGACCGGAGCACCGTCCTCAAGGAGGTCGACTCGGTCCGGTACGCCACAACCCTCGGCACCAACGCACTCATCGAACGCAAGGGCCCCAAGGTCGCCGCGATCGTCACCCACGGCTTCGAGGACACCATCCCGCTGTCCCGGGGACGGGGGTACGGCGAAGGCCTCGACTACTCGATGCAGCAGAACCTGCCTGCGGCCGAACGCCCGGAGCCGATCGTGCCGCGACACATGATCCGCTCGGTCAGGGAGCGCATCAACTCGGCGGGCCGGATCGTCGCCCCTCTCGACGCGGAGGACGTGCGCACCGTCGTGCGTGAACTCGTCGACGCCGGCGCGGAGGCGCTCGTCATATCCCTGGTCAACGCGACCGAGAACCCGGTCCACGAGCTGGCGATCCAGGAAATCCTGCTGGAGGAGTTCCCCGCCCACGAGCTGGGGGCCATCCCCGTCCTCCTGGGCCACCAGGTGTCGGGCCGCAAGGGCGAGTACGTCCGGGCGACTTCGACGATCATCGACGCCTTCCTGCACGAGATCATGTTCCACGCGCTCTCGCAGCTGTCCAACAACCTGCGCGACTCCGGCTACGACAGGCCGATGCTGGTCATCCACAACTCCGGTGGCATGGCGCAGATGAACTCGACCGACTCCCTCCAGACCATTCACTCGGGCCCGATCGCCGGGGTCGGGGCGGCCGAGCACCTGTCTGGAGAGACCGGGCTCGGGCACGTCATCTCCACCGACATGGGCGGCACATCCTTCGATATCGGCCTGGTGCCCGAGGGCGGCGTCAAGCACTACGACTTCCTTCCCACCATCGACCGCTGGCTCGTCTCAGTGCCGATGGTCCACCTGGACACCCTCGGCGCCGGCGGGGGTTCGATCGCCAGCTACGACCGCATCCACGACTCCATCAAGATCGGCCCGGAGTCGGCGGGGTCCAACCCGGGACCGGCCTGTTACGACCGGGGCGGGCTGCGGCCGACCGTCACGGACGCCGACCTGCTCCTGGGCTATCTCGACCCGGACAACTACGCCAACGGGTACATCAAGCTGAACCCGAAGCGCTCGCGGTTCGCTGTCGAGGAAACGCTCTGCGATGTCCTCGACATGGAGGTCTCCGACGTGGCTCGGGCCATCAAGGACGGCGTGGACGAACAGATGGCGATCGGCATCGGCAAGGAACTGCGGGTCCGCGGCTATCTGCCGGAGGACTTCACGATGCTGGCGTACGGCGGCAACGGTCCGCTCCACGCATGCGGAGTCGCCCGGCACGCGGGCATCAAGCGGGTGCTGGCTCCGCCGTTCTCCTCGGTGTTCTCAGCGTGCGGGGCGGGGAACATGAAGCAGCTCCACTTCCACGAACGCGGCGTGCACGTCACCCTGTACAACCCGACGACGCGCCGTCTCTACGACGACTACGCGGAGTTCAACTCCGTGGTCGAGGAGCTGGAGGCGCGGGGAAGGGAGGACCTCGTCCGACAGGGCTTCGCCACCGAGGACGTGAAGCACCGCCTTGAGGTGGACATGCGTTACGGCAACCAGCTCCTCACCCAGGCGGTGGCGATGGAGGAGATCAGCCGCATGACCGGGGTGGGCGACGCGCTCGCCATGATCAGGACCTTCGGTGACGTCTACAGCCACCGCTTCGGCGCGTCGAGTGCCGCCCCGGAGGCCGGAATCCGGTGCAACACCATCCGGGTCGCCTCCTACGTGGACGGCGATGTCGTGGGCTTCGACTCCCTGGAGACCGGTGGGAAGCGCACCGTACCGGCCGCGGCCGGGATGCGCCGGGCCGCGTTCATCGGCCACGACGGGCTGACCGACACCCCGGTCTACGGCCAGACCGCACTCACCCACGAGCACGTCGTACCCGGCCCGGCGATCGTCACCACCGAGAACACGACGTACCTCGTCGAACCCGGCTGGCGGCTCGAACCCACACGCCAGGGCGCGGTGTGGTTCCTCCAGGACTGACCCCCAAGACCGCCGACCGGACACGTGAGACTGAAGGAGCCCCCTGAGATGACCAGCATTGACGACAGGCCGACAGCGCCCCTGACCCCCCAGGAGCAGGAGTGGGTCGACGCCTTCATGGACGAGACGACACTCTTTCTGGGCCCCGACCCGGAGATCATGCGTGACCACAGCATCACGCCCCGCTCTGCGCACGAGGAGCGGGCGATCTCTGCGGGCGTCGACCGGCTCCAGGTCGAGCGCATCCGCAAGCGCATCGCCGGGGCCCTCGACGAGGGCTATGAGATGTGTGAGGCACAGGGCGCCGCACCGGGCGCGAAATGGGGCGACCTGACAACCGCGATCTACACCGCGGCGGGCGATGTCTCCTACCTGTCCTGCCACGGGGTCATCGCGTTCAGCGCGATCCTGCACCACCCGATCCGGTACATCATGAAGTACTGGAAGGACGAGCCGACCGTGGGCATCCACGAGGGCGACGGGTTCATCCACAACGACGCCAGGTTCGGCAACATCCACAACACCGACCAGTCGATGATCATGCCGGTCATCCGCAACGGAGAAATCATCGCCTGGGTCGCGGCCACCATCCACGAGGGCGAGAACGGCGCCTGCGAGCCGGGCGGTATGCCATCCGGCTCGGAGACGGCCTTCGACGACGGGCTGCGCATGAGCCCGTTCAAGATCGTGGAGCGCGGCCGGCTCCGCCGCGACCTGCTCACCTTCCTCCAGCACTCGGTGCGCGACCCGAAGCTCCAGCTCGCCGACCTCAAGGTGAAGATCACCGCCGTCCGCAAGATCATGGACCGCGTCGACAGGCTCATCGACGAGGTGGGCGTGGACTCGTTCGTCGCGGCACTGCGCACCACGGTCGAGGACGTGGACACCGAGGTGCGTCGTCGCATCGGGGAACTCCCCGACGGCACGTACCGGTTCGACCAGTTCATGGACTCGACCCTGAAGGAGAACATTCTCATCAAGTTTGCCTGCAAGATCACGGTCAAGGGCGAGAAGATGACCGTCGATCTGCGCGGTACCGGCCCGGAGATCCTCAACCGCGCCATGAACAGCCCGCTCTGCTCGGTGAAGTCGATGATGATGCAGGCGATCCTCGCCTTCTGGTGGCCCGATCTGCCGCGCTGTACCTCGGCGATGAGCTGCATCGAGATCATCTCGGACGAGGGAACCTGGGCCGACGCCTCATACGACGCCCCCATGGGGCAGTCCCTCCAGGCGTCGTTCCGCGGCTTCTCCGCGATGCAGGCGCTCTACAGCCGCATGGCCTTCTCCACACCGAAGAAGTACAGCAACACCGTGGCGAACTGGTTCAACCAGATCAACACCTTCCTGTGGGGCGGGGTCACCCAGCACGGCGACATGGTCGGCAACCTCTGCGCCGACCTCAACGGCATGCCGGGCGGCGCCAAGCCCTTCCGGGACGGCGAGGACGCGATCTCCCCGCTGTTCTGCGCGATGGCCGACACCGCCGAGCAGGAAGTCATGGAGGAGGAGGTCCCCTTCATGCAACTCGTGTCCAAGCGCCTGGTACGCGACAACATGGGTTACGGCAAGTTCACCGGCGGCATGGGCTACGAGATGATCGTGGCCGCCGAGGGCACTCCGCAGTGGGGCTTCATGACGGTGACCTCCGGAGCCAAGTTCTCCTCCATCTACGGCATGTACGGCGGCTACGGCTGCGGTACACATCCGCTGGCCATGGTCAAGGGCACCAACGTCTACGAGCACATCAGGCGTGACCCGTCGAAGTTCGATCTCTCCATGGAGAAGGTCATGAACGAGCGGCCCTTCGAGGACGGCCGCTACTCCACCCACCACATGGGCCTCCAGTTCGACATCGCCAAGGACGGCGAGCTGTACATGATCAGCCAGGGGGCCGGCGGCGGATACGGCGACCCGCTCGAACGGCTCCCCGAGTCAGTTGTCAAGGACGTCGAGCTGGGCCGCATCGGCCAGAAGGCTGCCGAGGACGTCTTCGGAGTGCGTTATGACCCGCGGACCTTCCGTCTCGATGTCGAGGGAACGCGTGCCGCGCGCGACGCCGCACGCGCGGCACGGATCGAGCGGGGCAAGCCCTACGCCGAATTCTGCGCCGAGTTCGTCAGGCCCGAGCCACCCGAGGACCTCCTCTACTACGGCTCGTGGGGCTCGGACACCGACGACATCACCGCCACCGTCTTCACCAACGACGGCCCCCAGCGGGTGGCGGGCCCGCTGAAGGAACTCCCGATCGTCATGGTCCCCGACCGCCGCGAGGTCAAGATCGCCGCGCTTGAGGCACGGGTCCACGAGCTCGAAGCCCGGCACGGGGAGAACGTGAAGCGCCTCACCTGAGCCGCGCGGCACACGGGGCGGGGCCACCGGCCCCGCCCCGTTCCCTCCACCGAACCGTCCAGGAGCACGTATGCCTTCCTCTCTCCGGTCCCTCGCCTCGGCCCCACCGAGCGGCGCCGCCCGGCCGCTGCTCGTCGATCCCGACGCCTACGCCACAGCCGTACTCCGCCAGGGAGCACCGATCCCCTGGGCCGACCTGGCCGCGCTCACCGGTCATGTCGGCCAGATCCACTCCCTCCTCGACCCCGACGCCGTATGGGTGGATGTCGAGGCCCTGCTCCGCGCCCGCCTCGCCACCGAACCCGCCGCCGTCGCCGCGATGAGGGAACGGTCGCGCACCGGCTACGCCCTGCGTTCCCTGCTCGGCGACGAGTCCGGTGCGGACCTCGTCCGCACCGCGGTCCGCACCCTCTCCGACGCCACCCGGCGTCCGGCCGTCCTCGCCGTACCGTCCCCCGCACGCTGGCTCTGCCGGGCACACGCGCTGGCCGGCACCCCGATCACGGACGTGGACGAGGACCACGCGGACAGCGCCTCCATGTACGTAGCCGAGTGGCTCGGCAAGCTGGGCTCCCTTCCCGTCGCGCTGGTCCTGCTCGACGCCACGGCCGCCGGCGACGATCCCGCGACCACGCTCACGGAGACCCTCGGCGCCTACACGTCCCTCACCAACGTGGTCAGCCACTTCGAGTGGGCCATCGCCCTGCGCGACGGAGACGCGGTGGACGTCCCCGTCGGCGAACCGGAGATCGCCGTCGTACCCACGACGTACTGGACGAAAGACACCGAGCCACCCGCGGCCGATGTCCTGCTGACGGCCATCCCCCCAACGGCGACGCCGGAGGACGTACTCGACCGGCGCGCCAGGCTGAGGTGAGGGAGACACCATGGACAAGGTCATCACCAGCGCCGACGAGGCCGTCGCACGGGTCTCGGACGGCATGATGCTCGCCTCGGGCGGCTTCGGGGTCTGCGGCATCCCCGCCCAGCTCCTGCGCGCCCTCGCCAGGCACGGTTGCGGGGACCTCACCGTCGTCTCCAACAACTGCGGCGTTCCCGGCGTCGGCAACTCCCTGCTTCTGGAGAACCACCGCATACGACGCCTCATCGCCTCCTACGTCGGGGAGAACAAGGAGCTGACGCGCCAGTACCTCACAGGCGAGGTCGAGATCGAACTCACCCCGCAGGGAACCCTCGCCGAGCGCCTGCGCGCAGGCGGGGCCGGCATCCCCGCCTTCTACACCCGCACCGGTGTCGGCACCCAGGTGGCCCTCGGCGGGCTGCCCGTCAGGTACACCTCCGACGGGGCCGTCGCCGTCGCCTCCGCCCCCAAAACCACCGAGACCTTCGCCTGGGACGGCGAGGAGCGCCTCTTCGTCCGCGAGGAGGCCCTGCGTCCCGATGTCGCGCTCGTACGGGCATGGAAGGGCGACCGGCACGGCAACCTCGTCTTCCGCAAGGCGGCCCGCAACTTCAACCCGCTCTGTGCCATGGCCGCCCGGTGGACCGCTGCCGAGGTCGAACACCTCGTGGAACCGGGCGAGATCGACCCCGACGAGGTGCACCTGCCGGGGATCTACGTCGACCGGGTTCTTCCCCTCACCGCCGAACAGGCCGTCGACAAGGGCGTGGAGCGACGGACGACACAGCCGCGCCACGCCACTACCGCGCACGGCGAAGGAGCACTCTGATGGCGCGCACCCGTGAGGAGATGGCAAGCCGGGCCGCTGCCGAGCTCCGGGACGGCGACTATGTGAACCTGGGCATCGGGCTGCCGACGCTCGTTCCCCAGCACGTCCCCGAGGGCGTTCACCTCGTCCTCCAGTCCGAGAACGGCATTCTCGGCCTCGGCCCGTACCCGGTCGAGGGAGAGGAGGACCCCGACCTCATCAACGCCGGAAAGGAGACAGTCACCACGACGGCGGGCGCGAGCTTCTTCGACTCCGCCACCAGCTTCGGCATGATCCGGTCGGGCAGAATCGACGCGGCGGTCCTCGGCGCCATGCAGGTGAGCGCGCGCGGCGATCTGAGCAACTGGGTCGTCCCCGGCAGACTCGTCAAGGGCATGGGCGGCGCCATGGACCTCGTCCACGGCGCCCGCCGGGTCATCGTCCTCATGGAACACGTCGCCAAGGACGGCAGCCCGAAGATTCTCCGCGAGAACACCCTCCCCCTCACCGGAGAACGCGTCGTGGACCGCATCATCACCGACCTCGCGGTCATCGATGTCACTCCCAGCGGCCTCCGCCTCGTCGAATGCGCCCCCGGAGTCCACCCGGAAGAGGTCCGCGCCCTCACGGACGCACCGCTGGAACTGACCTGACACCGGAACCACCGTTCCACCCTCCAACAGCTTTCGGCAGCCCCTCAACGAGACGGGCCCCGACTAGTCTCGCGCTTTCACAAGGTGGCCTGTCCGAGGCTTGATCACCAACGCGAGAAGTGCTCCTGACCTGCAACGATAGGACTTGTCGAGGGTCCGGATCGTGCCGTGGAAAGAAGCACTTCTCAGGTGAAGAAGCGTATCGGGTCGTACCCGCGTGTCCGCGTTTGACGGCAGTGGTCGTGGAGTGGTCTCGCAGGCCGGGGCTGTGCTGCTGGTGGAGACGAGCCGCAAGACGGGCCTGGATACTGCGATATCTGCGGCTCTGGCGCCCTGGCGCAAGCCGCAGGCGGTGCACGATCCCGGTAAGATCCTGCTGGACACGGCGCTCGCGGTCACCCTCAGCGGCGACCGCCTGGCCGACATCAGCGCCCTGCGGGCCGAGCCGGCCGTGTTCGGGCCGGTGGCCTCGGACCCGACAGTCTCCCGGCTGGTTGACACGCTCGCGGCGGGCGGCCAACGCGCCCTGAACGCGATCCGCGGTGCACGCTCCCAAGTGCGCCAACGCGTATGGAAGTTGGCTGGCACGTCGGCGCCGGATGCGACCGATTCCGTGACCGTGGACATGGCGGCGTCCTGGTGATCGCGCACTCCGACAAGGAGGACACGGCTGCGACCTGGAAGCAGACCTTCGGCCACCACCCGCTGATGGGCTTCGTCGCCCCTGGGACGGGCGGGTCCGGCGAACCGGTGGCCGGTCTGCTCAGGCCTGGAAACGCCGACAGCAACACCGCCGCCGATCACCTAACGACCACCCGACTGGCCTTGGCCCAGCTGCCCAAGTCCTATCGGCGCGCGGCCGGACGCTGATCCGCACCGGCTCCGCAGGCGGCACCCACGAATTCGTGGCCTGGCTCGCGAAACGGGGACGGTGGCTGTCGTATTCGGTCGGCATGACCATCACCGACGCATTTCACCAGGCCGTGCTCAAGGTGCCGCCCACCGCATGGACACCGGCCGTCGAGCCCAGTGGGGAGATCCGCGACGGCGCCTGGGTCGCCGAACTCACCGGCGGCATGCTCGACGGCTGGCCGAAGGGCACGCGGCTGATCGTCCGGGAGGAACGACCGCACCCCAGACCCCAGTTGAGGATCACGGATGCCGACGGCACGCGGATCACGTGCTTCGCCACCAACACCACCGCCCGGCCGATCGCCGAGCTCGAACTCCGCGACTCCGCCTGTCCAGCCCGGCCGGCCAGCTCATCACTACCGGCCGCCGCCGGATCCTCCGCCTCGCTCGCCACTGGCCATGGACCCATGTCGTCACCGGCGCCCTCCGACGGCTCGACCAACTACCCAACCCAACCTGGCCAGTAGCTTTCCTGTCCCTGCGAGCAGCACCACGTCTCCGGAGCAGTAGAACCCCGCGCCCACCCGACACGTCAGTCGGGCTACCGGCGTGCCCGCCAACAGCCACAGAACGCGAAACGGTCGCCGACTCCGTCGACAGACCTTCATGAAAGATCGAGGTTACACGGGCATGAGGGAATCGTCGCTACCAGATTCTGGATCCCCCTTTTTGCCTCTGCTCGCAGGATAGCGAGGAAGGCAAGGGCGGCCATGGAGATCATTATGTGCCGATACCAGGCGGCATAGCCGCGAACCTGGTAGTAATCGAGTCCGGTTTCGTTTTTCGCGGTCTGAAAACACTCTTCTACCATCCACCGGGATCCCGCGACCTGCGCAAGTTCCAATCGGGTCGCGGCCGGGGAGAAGCAGATGTAGAAGGCGATTTCCGCGGAGTCTGTGAGGCTGCGGCGTGCGAGCAGCCAGTGATCCCACCCTCGGGAAGGCTGCTGACCAACTCGTGCGCGCGGTTCTGATCGAAGAATTCCATGGTCATGACCATCTGCGATTCCGGAACCGCGAGGACGTGAGGAATGTCGTGTTCCTCCAGCCACAGCCGGATACGGCTTGTCTGGCCGTAGAGGGCATCGGCGGTCACCCACCCGAACGGGATGCCGGATTCCACGGCACGCTTCAGCATGCGCAGGCCCAGATCGGGCTTGGTGACCAGTCCGACATCGTCACCGATACCGGCAGCGTCTGCGGTCCGAGGCCCAGCCCTTCGGAAGATACAGTTCGCGGTCGATCAACGCCCGCCCCCGGTCGGATCCGTAAGCCAGAAACACCCCGATCTGGAAATTCTCGATCCGTTGCCGGTGAACGCGAGGTACTTCGCCCAGCCCGCCCCGGCCCTGCGGGCGATCCGCGTGTCGCCGCGGGCGTCGACGGCGACCCCGATACCGGCCTCCGGGAGCGCGAACACGGCGTCATCGGCGGCGATCCGGATATCGGACACGAGCGCCAGCTCGGAGCCGAAACCCAGGCAGTAGCCCTGGACGGCGGCGACCACCGGCTGCGGGAGCCCGGCGAACGCGGCAAAGCGTTCGTGCACCCGGCGGATGCCCTCGCAGTAGTTCTGGGTGCGTTCGGAGGGGGAACGCCCGGTGATGGCACCACCAGGCGCGGTGACGTCGATCCCGGCACAGAAGGCCCGGCCCTCGCTCCTCAGCAGGACGGCCCGGACCTAGCCGTCGAATCCGAGCCGGTCCGCCATGATGCCGAGCTGTCTGCTGGACTCCCGGCTCCAGCCGTTGAGCCGGTCGGGCCGGCAGAGGGTCAGCACACCCACGCCGTCCTCGATCCGGAGCGTGATCCGCCCCTCACCCTGCGGCATACCGTGATCGAGGATGTCGAGCACCGCCATCCCCTCCCTCGCTCCCTGCCTGAACTGACACGGCGTCAGAATTTGTTGCGCGAAACAGGGTACGGCGGGACACCTGGGGCGGCCAGAGCCCTTCCGGCTCAGCGCGGGAACAGCTCGAAGGTGACGGCGGGCCGGCCGCCGAACCGCTCGCCCGAGGTCTCCGCGTTTCCGGCCAGAAAGGTGCGGCGGTACTCCTCCGGGTCCTGGTCCGTGAGCACCTCGATGTACGCGCGGTGGGCGAGCAGCGAACGCACGGAGCGTTCGAGTCCGGCCGTCACATCGACGGCGTGCGTCGGCGTGGCCGATCCGGCGACGGCCACCCAGCGCACCCCGTCCCACGGTTCGAGCCCCCGCTCGGCCAGCTCCGGGAAGATCCAGCGGTTGCCCGCGCCTCCCGCCGCGTCCAGGGCCGCCCGGCCGACCGCACGGTGGTCGGGGGTGTTTTAGGCGACGCCACCCCAGGCGTCGCGGTGGTTGAGCGTGACGATCAGCTCGGGCCGGTAGCGGCGAATGGCGGCCGCGATGTCGCGGCTCAGCTCCACGCCGTCCTCGATCACCCCGTCGCGATGGTCCAGGAACTCCACCTGGGAGACCCCGACGACCGCCGCGCTCGCGCGCTGCTCCCGCTCGCGCAGCGGTGCGCACCTCTCCGGTTCGAGGGTGTCGATGCCGGCCTCGCCCCGGGTGGCCAGCAGATAGCCGACTTCGCGCCCTTCGTCCGTCCAGACGGCGACGGCCGCCGCGCAGCCGTACTCCAGGTCGTCGGGGTGCGCCACGACGGCGAGCGCGCGCCGCCAGTCCACGGGCATGGATTCCAGCTGCTCGGTCGTACCGGCAGGCTAAGGGCTGCCCCCCGATCGGCGGCGGATCAGCACGCGGACCCGTCGGCACGACTCCGCCCCGACGGCGCGTCCACGAACCCACTTTGCATGATCATGCGTAATAGCGCATACTCTTCCCATGTCTAAGGTTCTTACCTCCCTGCCGGCCGGCGAGCGCGTCGGCATCGCCTTCTCCGGTGGTCTCGACACCTCCGTCGCGGTCGCCTGGATGCGCGACAAGGGTGCCGTCCCGTGCACCTACACCGCCGATATCGGCCAGTACGACGAGCCCGACATCGCATCGGTCCCGGGCCGCGCGTCGGCCTACGGCGCCGAGATCGCGCGTCTGGTCGACTGCCGTGCGGCGCTGGTCGAGGAGGGCCTGGCGGCGCTCACGTGCGGCGCGTTCCACATCCGCTCGGGCGGGCGTGCCTACTTCAACACCACGCCGCTCGGCCGCGCCGTCACCGGAACCCTGCTGGTCCGGGCGATGCTTGAGGACAACGTACAGATCTGGGGCGACGGCTCCACGTTCAAGGGCAACGACATCGAGCGGTTCTACCGCTACGGTCTGCTCGCCAACCCGCACCTGCGGATCTACAAGCCCTGGCTCGACGCGGACTTCGTCCATGAGCTGGGCGGCCGCAAGGAGATGTCGGAGTGGCTGCTCGCCCACGACCTCCCCTACCGCGACAGCACCGAGAAGGCGTACTCCACCGACGCCAACATCTGGGGCGCCACCCACGAGGCCAAGACCCTGGAGCACCTGGACACGGGCGTGGAGACCGTCGACCCGATCATGGGTGTGCGGTTCTGGGACCCGTCGGTCGAGATCGCCACAGAGGACGTCACGATCGGCTTCGACCAGGGCCGCCCGGTGACGATCAACGGCAAGGAGTTCGCCTCCGCCGTCGACCTGGTGATGGAGGCGAACGCCATCGGCGGCCGCCACGGCATGGGCATGTCCGACCAGATCGAGAACCGGGTCATCGAGGCCAAGAGCCGCGGCATCTACGAGGCGCCGGCCCTGGCCCTGCTGCACGCCGCCTACGAGCGGCTGGTCAACGCGATCCACAACGAGGACACCGTCGCGCAGTACCACAACGAGGGCCGGCGCCTGGGCCGTCTCATGTACGAGGGCCGCTGGCTCGACCCGCAGGCGCTGATGATCCGTGAGTCCCTCCAGCGCTGGGTCGGCGCGGCGGTCACCGGAGAGGTGACGCTGCGGCTGCGGCGCGGCGAGGACTACTCGATCATGAACACCTCCGGTCCGGCGTTCAGCTACCACCCGGACAAGCTGTCCATGGAGCGCACCGACAACTCCGCGTTCGGCCCGGTGGACCGGATCGGCCAGCTCACCATGCGCAACCTCGACATCGCCGACTCCCGCGCCAAGCTGGAGCAGTACGCCGATCTCGGCATCGTCGGCAACACGCACGCCACGCTCATCGGTGCCGCCCAGGCCGCCTCGACCGGGCTGATCGGCGCGATGCCGCAGGGCGGCGCCGAGGTCATCGCCTCCCGCGACCGCGCGGAGGGCGACGACGACCAGATGCTCGACCGCGCCGCCATGGAGTTCGGCACCGACTGACCGGAGCCCGTACGAATCCGCCCGGCAGGGACGCCGCACCCGCGTCCCGCCGGGCGGAGCGCGGCCCGCCCGGACTCCGTTGACCACGGCTTCGGATACCCCGACGGGTACCCTGGCCCGTCCGGGGCAGGAGAGAACGAGAACCCCGCCCCGCCCGGTGAACGAAAGGAAACACCACTCGTGACCAGCCCCGTATCGCTCTCACCAGCCCAGGCCGCGGCCCGCCTCACGGAGTTCACCGTCATCGATGTGCGGGGCCCTGGCGAGTACGCCTCCGGACACGTTCCCGGCGCCCTGAACATCCCGCTCGACCGTCTCTCCGAGGCCGTCCCCGCGCTCAAGTCCGCCTCCGCACGGGGCGCACTGCTCGTCGTCTGCGCCTCCGGGGTCCGCTCCACCCGGGCCTGCGACATCCTCTCGGCCGCCGACATCGACGCCGCCACGCTGACCGGCGGCACCTCCGCCTGGGAGGGCGAGGGGCGCGATCTGGACCGCCCCGCCGGCTCCCGGGCCGGCTGGCCGCTGGAGCGGCAGGTGCGGCTCGCCGCCGGTTCGCTGGTGGTGGCCGGTCTGCTGGCGGGGGTCAGGTATCCGGCCGCGCGCTGGCTGTCCGCCGGTATCGGCACCGGTCTCGTGTACTCCGCGGTGACCGACACGTGCGGCATGGCGGCGGTCCTGTCCCGGCTCCCGTACAACCGTGACCCGCGGGCGGCGGCGAGTCTGGACGCGACGCTGGACGCCCTCCAGGGCTGACCCGCCCGGCCCCGTCGCGGGGCCGGACCTCGTCGCCGGCTCAGACTTCGTCGCGGTCTCAGACCTCGTCGCGGACCAGGGCGAGCAGCCGGTCCAGGACCTTCGGGCCGCCCGCGCGCAGCCCGTCGTGCTCGTACTCGTCGGTCACCCAGGTGCGCAGCCCTCGGATCGAGGCGGCCGTACGCAGCGCGTGGGCCGTGTCCACGTACATGTCGTCGTGGTAGACGGCGGCGGCCACCGGTACCTCGTTGGCGGCCAGCCGCTCCGCGTCGTACAGCGGCTCCCAGTCGGCGCGGGTGGCGAGCAGCTCTGCCGTCTCGCGCAGCGGGCGCAGGGCCGGGTCCACGTCGAAGTGCCAGGGGTGGATGCTCTCGCCCGTGAACAGGACCGGGCCGTCGCCCCGGAGCGCGGCCGCCGCGTCGAACTGCGGGAACTCGGCGCGCACCCGCTCGGCCGCCCAGCCGGTGGGGCGTTCGCCCTGACCGTAGATCGCCTCGTGCAGGAGCGCGTACAGCGGGTGCCCGGCGAACGAGCAGGCCGTGCGCATGGCCTCCTGGAAGCTGTCGGAGAGCTCGGTGCCGTGCGGGGTACGGACGAAGGCGTTCTCCAGCAGGTAGTGGAGCTGGTGGCTGCCGCTGCCGCCGCCGAGCATGATGCCGAGGGACTGGAACCCCTCGGGCGTCAGCCGGTGCCCGGCGCTCTCGGGGTGGTGCTCCGCGAGGTGAGCGGTGATCTCGCGGGCGCGCTCGACGTCCTGCGGGTAACGGGCGTAGTGCGCCGCGTTCTTCCGCTCGATCCTCGGGTACGCGGCCCGGTAGACGTCGTCCGCGTGGGCGTCGAGCGAGGGCAGGCCGCCGGTGATCAGGACGGTACTGAGCCCCTCCGGCGCGGCGGAGAGGTAGCGGACGGCGCAGAAGCCGCCGAAGGACTGGCCCAGCACCGTCCAGGGTGCGCCGCCCGTCAGCTGCGGGCGGATCAGCTCGCAGTCCCGCACGATGCTGTCCGACCGGAAGTGCGTCAGGTAGTCGGCCTGCTCACGCGGGCCGCCGCGCAGCGGCAGCGTCTGCCGGTTGGCCGGGGTGGACAGCCCGGTGCCGCGCTGGTCCAGGAGCAGCACCCGGAACTCCCGCACCGCACGGCCCAGCCAGGCGTCCGTGCCGGTGAAGCGGCGGGCGCCGAAGCCGGGACCGCCCTCCAGGTACAGCAGCCACGGCAGTTCCTCGGCGGCCCTGGAACCCGCCACCACCTCCCGGCCGAAGATCTCGATCTGCTCACCGCCGGGGTCGGTGTGGTCGAGCGGCACGGTGAAGTGGCGGTCGGTGAGGACGACGCCGAGCTGACGGTAGCTGTTCAAGGGTGCTCCTGAATCCGATGTTTCCCGGACAGTTCAGCACACCCGGGTGACCCGGACAGTCCCGGCCCGTGTGCGGCGGGCCCGGCCGCCTCCTAACGTGCAGTCATGATCCGGTTCGAGCAGGTCGGCAAGGTCTATCCGGACGGCACGACGGCGGTGCACGAACTGTCCTTCGAAGTCCGCGAGGGCGAGCTCGTCACCCTCGTCGGCCCGTCCGGCTGCGGCAAGACCACCACGATGATGATGGTCAACCGGCTGATCGAGCCGACCTCCGGGCGGATCCTGGTGAACGGCGAGGACATCTCGACTCTCGACCCGGTCAAGCTGCGCCGCGGCATCGGCTACGTCATCCAGCAGGTCGGGCTCTTCCCGCACCGGACGGTCCTCGACAACACCGCGACGGTCCCGGCACTGGTCGGCTGGAAGCGGTCCAGAGCGCGGGAGCGGGCGGCCGAACTGCTGGATCTGGTCGGCCTCGATCCGGCGACGTACGGCTCCCGGTACCCCGCCCAGCTCTCCGGCGGCCAGCGCCAGCGGGTCGGCGTGGCCCGCGCGCTGGCCGCCGACCCGCCGGTTCTGCTGATGGACGAACCGTTCGGCGCGGTGGACCCGGTGGTGCGGGAGCGGCTGCAGAACGAGTTCCTGAGCCTCCAGGCGACGGTCAGGAAGACGGTCCTGATGGTCACCCATGACATCGAGGAGGCCGTGCGGATGGGTGACCGCATCGCGGTGTACGGGGAGGGCCGCATCGAGCAGTACGACAGCCCGGGGGCGGTGCTCGGGTCCCCCGCGACCCCGTACGTGGCCCGGTTCGTCGGCGCCGACCGGGGTCTCAAGCGGCTCTCGGTCACCGAGATCGAACCGGAGGACCTGGAGGAGCCCCCGGTCGCCCGGCTGGACGAGCCGGCCGGGGTGGCGGCGGCCCGGCTCGTCGCCGCGGGCTCGCGGTGGGCCGTGGTCCTGAACGGCGAGGGCGAGCTGCACGGCTGGGTGGCGGCGGACGCGCTGCGGATCGCCGGGGAGCACGGCACGGTGGGCGAGCTCGCCCGCCGGATGGACGCGTGGGTGCCGGTCGGTGCCCCGTTGAAGCAGGCGTTCAGCGAGATGCTCCAGCACGACGCCGGCTGGGTGGCGGTGCTGGACGGGGCGCGGTTCCTCGGCGTGCTGACTCCGGCGAAGCTGCACGAGGCGCTCCGCCGCTCTGTGGACGCGGACGCGCAGGGCGTGGGACGCGACGAGGTCGACTTCGACTCGGTGTCGGACGCCTGACGGGTGCGCGTCCCCAGCTCCGCCCTCGCCTACACACCGGCGGACAGCCGCTGTCCGGCCTGTTCCCACGGCTCGGGTTCGGCCACGTCGTCCCTTTCGCAGGCGTCCTCCTCGAACCAGCCCGTCCCCGCGAGCCAGGTCTCCAGCCACTCCGCAAGGCCGGCGGAGTCGAGGAACCAGCACTGCTCCCACGATCCGCCGCCGTACGCGTTCGGCTCGAAGAGCAGGACCTGACCGTCCTCACTGAGACAGTCGACCCCCGCGTACATGGCACAGCCCCAGGTCAGGACCGGTACGACGCCTGCGGGCCACTCCGGGTGCGCCACTGCGACGGATGCCTCACGCCGGGTCAGGTATTCCCCGACGACACCGGCGTCCGGCCTGTCCGGACCGATCAGCGGCAGCAGCCGGTACTCGGGCCCGAACCCGCCGTCGGCGACCTCGCGGTACAGGCGCGCGAGCAGGGGATGCAACGCGAAGCCCAGTTGGGCCTCGGCCTGCGCTATCCGGGCATCGCCCGCAGGCGTGGGAAGGTCCTCGTTGTCCGCTGCGGCCCGGACGGCGACGCGTTGCACCAGGTCATCGATGTCGGTCATGCCCGTGATGCTGCCAGAGCCCTCTGACATGCCGGTGATCAGGACCGCCGGGCGGATGCGGTCCTCAGGGCTGCTCCGGCCTGCGGGCGAGGAAGGTCGCGAAGGTCCGCTCGGCGCCTTCACGGGGTTCCTCCACCAGTCGTGCGGTGAGGGCCAACCCGGCCTGCTTCAGGAGCTCCGCGATCCGGTCGGGCGGCAGCAGGTACGACTCGTAGGAGACGAGGTGACCGCCGTACGCCCGGGTGGGACGCAGGTGCTGGCCGGCCCCCACGTGGCCTGCCAGCATCAGGCAGCCGCCCGGCGCGAGGGTGCGGCGGAACTCACCGAACACCACGGGCAGCAGCGCCGGTGGGGTGTGGTGGGTGGAGTAGTAGGCCAGGATGCCGCCGAGTCCGCCGTCCTGGACCGGGAGCGAGGTCATCGAGCCGACACCGAAACGCAGATCCGGGTGGGCGCCGCGGGCCAGCTCGACCATGACGGGCGACAGGTCCAGCCCGAATACGTCCACCTGCCGCCCGGCGAGGTAGGCCGCGACTCTGCCGGGCCCGCAGCCCAGGTCGGCGACAGGCCCGAGCCCGGCCGTTCGCACCGTCTCCGCGAAGACGTTCAGCATGCCCCGCGACAGCGGGTCGAGCTCCTCGGGAGGCTTGACCCGTTCGAAGTAGTCGGAGGCGACGGTGTCGTACGACTCCCGGACGGCGGCGAGGTAGGCGTGCTCAGGCATGCGGGCGACCCTAGCGAGGAGCCGCCGCGTGCTGCCAGAAGTCCCGCATCATGACCGGCGGGGTGGGGCCCGCCATCGCGACCTGGCTGAGCATGACGGCGACCGTACCGGTGGACGGGATGATGTGCGCCGTCGTGCCGGTGCCACCGACCCAGCCGTAGCGCCCCGGCACGTTCCAGGGATCGAGCGTCTCCACGTCGACGGCGCCGCCGAATCCCCAGCCCTGCCCCTCGGTGAACAGCCCGCTGGCCGCGCGCTGAGCGGGTGTCAGGTGGTCGGTCGTCATCTGCCGCACCGATGCGGGCGTCAGCAGGCTGCGGCTGCCGACCTCTCCTTCGTCGAGCAGCATCCGGGCGAACGCGTACCAGTCGTCGACGGTCGAGACGAGCCCGCCGGCCCCGGACGGGAAGTCCGGCATGCTGCTCCACTGTCCGTCAGGGGCGTCCAGCAGTTCCAGGGCTCCTTCCGCGCCGGCCCGGTAGTAGCCGGTGAACCGGTCGAGCCGGTCCGCCGGGACGGCGAAGCCGGTGTCGGTCATCCCGAGCGGCTCGAACAGGCGCTCGGCCATGAACTCCGGCAGCGACTGGCCGGAGGCCCTGGCGATCAGGACGCCCAGGATGTCAGAGCAGGTGTTGTACAGCCACGCCTCCACCGGCTGGTGGAGCATCGGAATGCGGGCCAGCGCGGCCATCCACTCGTCCGGGGCGGCGACGCCCTTCGGTTCCGGCGAGCCCTGGTGCAACTCGCTGAACAGGGGTGCGGCGGCGGGCAGCGAGAAGTCGGACGGGAATCCGTACCCGGCGCGGAAGGTGAGCAGGTCGAAGACGGTGATCGGCCGGACGGCCGGGACCACGTCGTCGACCGGGCTGTCCGGGGTGCGTACGACCTTCGGTGACTCCAGTTCGGGCAGCCACCGCCCGACCGGGTCCGAGGCCGCGATCCGGCCGTCCTCGATCAGCATCATGGCCGCGGCCGCGGTGACCGGCTTGGTGATCGAGGCGATCCGGAAGATCGAGTCGCGGGCCATCGGCGCGCCGCCGTCCGCGAGGGCGGAGCCGGCGGACGCCACCTCGATGGGCCACCAGCCCCACCGCGCCCGGCACAGAGCCGTGACGGACATGCGTTTCGAGTACTTCGCGCAGGGTGCTCGTCGCTCCGCCTTCTCAGTCGTGGGGTTCAACAGGATGACTCCACCGGAGGCGCGGACTCATCGCCCGCGCCGACCGGGCGCGACCGGGCCCGATCTCCCTGAGCGGGTCCGGCCATGCTCAGTCGGCCGGAATGAGGTGCTCGGAGCGCAGATAGTTGCGGGCCACGTCCTCCGGGAGCCGTCGCCAGCTGTCGACCTGCTCGTTCAGCCGGGCCAGGTCCGCGGTGGTCAGTACGGTGTTGAGCCTGCCCAGCGCCTTGCGCACGCCTTCGCTGCCCGCCCGGGAACGGTTGACGACGGGGACGAGGTAGTCGGCGTTCTGCAGGTGCTTGTCGTCCGCGAGCAGGACGAGCCCGAACTCGCCCAGGGTGGCGTCGGTGGTGGTGGTCAGCGCCATCTGGTCCCGGCCGCTCTGGACCGCCTGCTTGGCCTGGGTGGTGCCGACGCCCTTGGGGTCGACGGCGGTGATGTCGATACCGTACGTCTTCTTCAGGCCGGGTGCGCAGTACGGGCGCTGCACGCATTCGTCGCCTGCCGTCAGCCGGACCGGCAGCCCTGATCTGCCCAGGTCGCTCAGCGACTTCAGGTGGTGCTTCCTCGCGTACGCGGAGGTGACCGCGAAGGCGTTCTGGTCGACGGCGCGTCCGGGGTCCAGGACGGTGAGGCCGCGCGGTGCGGCCAGGGCGCGCAGGGCCTTCATGGTGGCGGCGAGGTCCGGGGAGCCGACGGGTTCGGCGTCGGCGCCGTTCTTCTTGGCGTTCAGCCAGTCGGCGAAGGTGGCGGCGTACTCCGGTACGACGTCGATCTGGCCGCTCTCCAGCGCCGGTTCGTAGATCTCCCGGTTGGTGACCGAGATGATCTTCGTGGAGTATCCGGCCCGGTCGAGCAGCAGGGCGTACATCTGGGCGAGCAGATCGCTCTCGGTGAACCCCGCGGAGCCGATGGTGAGGTGTCTGCTGTCGCCGGGCGGTGCGGTGACCTCGCCCTGGTTCTCCAGCGCCGGTCCGGTGGTGCAGGCGGTCACCGGCAGCGCGAGGAGCAGGATCGCGGGGAGCGTGCGGCGGGCCCTCATCCGGTGTTCCCGTCGCGGACCCAGTCGGGCGCGAGCCGCTGCGCCAGCTCGAAGAGCCCTTCGACGATCAGGGCGAACACAGCCACCAGGACCGCTCCGGCGACGACCTGGGCGGTGGAGGCGAGGTTGAATCCGGCGGTGATGATCCGGCCCAGGCCGCCGCCGCCCGCCAGGGCGGCGATGGTGGCGGTGGCGACGAGCTGCACGGCCGCGATCCTTACGCCGGTCAGGATGAGCGGCAGGGCGAGCGGCACCTCGACCTGGAACAGCAGCTGCCTGCCGGTCATCCCCATGCCCCGGGCCGCCCGCACCACATCCTGGTCGACCTCCCGCATGCCGACATACGCGTTGGTGAGCAGCGGCGGTACGGCGAACAGGACGAGGGCGACGATGGTCGGCCCTTCTCCGAACCGGCCGACCGGGGTGAGCAGGAGCAGCACCAGTACGGCGAAGGTGGGGACGGCCCGGCCGACGTTGGAGATGTTGACGGCGAGGGCGCCGCCCTTGCCGAGGTGGCCGAGGACCAGAGCGACCGGCAGCGCGATGAGGCAGCTGATCAGCAGGCAGACGACGGTGAGGTAGAGGTGCTGGCCGAGCCGGGTCCAGATGCCGTCGTCGCCGTACCAGTGCGCTGAGGTCGTGAGCCAGGACCAGGCCTTGGAGAGGGTGTTCACGACTGCCTCCGGGTCCAGGGGGTCAGCAGGCGCTGCACGAGGAGGAGCAGCAGGTCGGCGGCGACGGCGATGACGACGCAGAGGACGGACGCGGTGAGCACCTGGGCCTTGAAGTAGGTGTTCATCCCGGAGTAGATGAGGTTGCCGAGGCCGCCGTAGCCGACGATCGCGCCGATGGTGACCAGGGAGACCGCGGAGACGGTGGCGATGCGCAGGCCCGCCATGGCGGCGGGCAGGGCGAGGGGCAGTTCCACGGCGACGAGCAGCCGTACGGGGCCGTATCCCATGCCTCGGGCCGCCTGCCGGGTCTCCTCGGGTACGGCTCGGAGTCCGGCCAGGATGTTCCGTACGAGGAGGGTGAGGGAGTAGAGGACGAGGCCCGCGACGACGAGCGCGGCGGAGAGTCCGTACACCGGCAGCAGCAGCGAGAACATCGCGAGGGACGGCACGGTGTACAGGACGGTGGTGACCCCGAGCACCGGGCCCGCCGCCCAGCGCCAGCGGCGGGCGGCGAGGGCGAGCGGCAGGGCGAGCGCCAGGCCGATGAGCACGGCGATCACGGTCAGTTGGAGGTGCTGGAGCACGGCCTCCCACAGGATGTGCCGGCGGCTGCTCAGATAGGCGCCGCAGATCCATTCGTTGCGCGCGAGGCAGTCGTCCGGGGGCGCGGTCACCCGTCCATTGCAGCCCGGGACTGTGCGGGAGCGCGCGTACTGATCGACTGTTCGTGGCGGGGGCGGCGGACGGTGCCGGGCCGCGGGGGCTGTTGGCGCCCGATCGGGCCGGCGCCGGCTCAGACCCCGCGCCCGCTCAGCCCCGGCGCTCGGCCGCCCCGGTGAGGATCCGGACCAGCTCCGCCGGCCGGGAGTACATCGGCCAGTGTCCGGTGTCCATGGTGACCAGCTCCCAGCTGTCCCCGGTCAGCAGCGCGGCCACGTCGTCGCTGGGTTCCGGTCCGTCGAGCAAACACTTGACGTAGGTGGCCGGGAGACTGTCGAGCGGGCGCCCGAGCACGGCGGGATCGCTCAGCGAGGCGCCCGGGTGCGGCGTCGCGTCGGCCACGATCCGCGCGGTCTGCTCCGCCGTGAGCCCCTGGCCCTCGAAGTCGGCCGCGGCCGGCGGCGCCCAGGAGCCGCCGTTGCCCGCGAGCTCGGCCTCCATCGCGGCCGGGCCCTGCCACCAGGCCGAGACGAAGGACTCGCCGTCGGCCGGAACGCCGGCGTCCACGAAGACGACCCGGGCCAGCCGGTCACCGATACGGGTGGCGGCCTGGCCGACCGGGATGCCCGAGTAGCTGTGGCCGACCAGGACGACGTCGCGCAGGCCGAGGCGCTCCACCTCATCGACGATGTCGGCCACATGGGTCTGCGGGCCGACCGGCAGTCCCCGCTTCTCCCCGACACCGCTCAGGGTCACCGGGTGGGCGCCGTGCCCGGCCGCGCGCAGTCCGGGCACCACCTCGTCCCATGCCGACGCTCCCAGCCAGGCACCCGCCACCAGTACGAATTCAGTCATGGGAGAAGCCTAACCGAGGGGTCTGACAACTCCGTTGAGCCGCCCGCCGGTCCAGCTCCCGGTAGAGCCGTGACGCCGATATGACTAACCTCTTCAACACCTGTTCGACAAATTGACTGTGGAGCGCCGCATGCACCCCTTCCGCGAAGCCGTCGCGGCGCACGATCTCGACGCGATCGAGGCGATGCTGGCCGAGGACGTCGTCTTCACCAGCCCGGTGGCGTTCAAGCCGTACTCCGGCAGGCCCCTCACCGCCGCGATCCTGCGCGCGGTCACCGAGGTGTTCTCGGACTTCCGGTACGTCCGGGAGATGGCGAGTGCGGACGGCCGCGACCACGCGCTGGCGTTCACCGCGAAGGTGGGCGACCGGGAGATCAGCGGCTGCGACTTCCTGCACCTGAACGAGGCCGGTGAGATCGACGACATGACGGTGATGGTCCGGCCGCTGTCCGGGGCGCAGGCGCTGGCGGCGGCGATGGGCGCGCGGTTCGACACGATCACCCGCGAGGCCTCGGCGGGCTGACCGCCGGGCGCGAACCGGGCACCGTCTCCGACGGCGTTGATACGATCAGTGCTCCATGGACACAGTCACGGACATCCGGATGATCACAGTCCCGGCGGGCCGGGTCACGCTGTCGGACCGGCGTACGCAACGCAGTTGGACGGTCGCTCTCGCCCCGTACCGGATCGCCGCGTCCGTGGTCACCCAGGACCTGTACGCCCAGGTCACGGGCGAGCGCCCGGCCACCGCTCAGGGCGGCCGGCTGCCCGTCGAGGGCGTCTCCTGGCTGGACGCGGTCCGGTTCTGCAACGCCCTGTCGGTACAGTCCGGACTGACCCCCGCCTACCGCGTCGAAGCCGCCGCCGACGGGGCGGAGGGCACGGAGTGCGTCGGCCGGGACAGCGGCGCCGACGGGTACCGGCTGCCCACGGAGGCGGAGTGGGAACACGCCTGCCGCGCCGGCACGACCGGCGCGCGTTACGGGGAGCTCGACGACATCGCCTGGCACCGCGGCAACTCGCTGGAGCGGATGCACGAGGTGGGCGGCAGGCAGCCCAACGCCTGGGGCCTGTACGACATGTTGGGCAATGTCTGGGAATGGTGCTGGGACGTCTACGACGCCGAGGTGTACGGCGGCTACCGGGTACTGCGTGGCGGCGGCTGGTTCGACGAGCACTGGAGCTGCCGGGCATCGGTGCGGCGGCGCAGCCACCCGACGTTCCGGATCGACGACACCGGGTTCCGGGTGGCACGTTCCGTCCTGTGACGTGGCCCCTAGGAGGACCGTTCCCGGCGGAACGGGCTCCGCCGCCGGCTTGCGGATCCGTGGTGCACGGTGTCGACTCGAAGAAGGTATGCGGACGGCTGTCCCTCCTCTCCCGGTCCGGGGTGAATCCCCGTGCTGTTCTCCGATCGCGCTGACGCGGGACAACGGCTCGCGGCGGCTCTCCGCTCGCTGGCGGCAAGTGATCCCGTCGTACTGGGCCTGCCCCGTGGCGGGGTCCCGGTGGCCTTCCGGGTCGCCCAGGAGCTCGGCGCGCCGCTCGATGTGATCGTGGTCCGCAAGCTCGGTGTCCCGCGCCACCCGGAACTGGGCTTCGGGGCCCTCGGGGAGGGCGGTGTGCGGGTCATCAGCGAGGACATCCTGCGGCGCAGCGGGGCCTCCGCCGAGGAGCTCGCCGCCGTGGAGCGCGCCGAGAGCGCCGAGCTGCTGCGGCGGGCCCGCGCCTTCCGCGGCGACCGGCCGCGCATCCGCTTCGAGGGACGCGTCGTGATCATCGTGGACGACGGCGTCGCGACCGGCGCGACCGCCCTGGCCGCGTGCGAGGTGGCCAGGGCGCAGGGTGCGGCGCGTGTCGTGCTGGCCGTACCGGTGGCGGCGCCGGACGCCGCAGAGCGGGTTCGCGGCCGGGCGGACGAGCTGGTGTGCCTGTCGACGCCGCTCCGGTTCGCCGCGGTGGGTGAGTGGTACCGGAACTTCGGCCGGACCCCGGACGAGGAGGTCGTCGCGCTGCTGGCGCGGGCCGGGGGCCGGGCGGCCGCGCCGGCGCCCGTCGAGGTGGAGGCGGGCGGCGTCGTGCTGCCGGGTGAGCTGACCGCCGCCGGATCCGCTCGCGCTCTCGTGGTGTTCGCCCACGGCTCGGGCAGCAGCCGGCACAGTCCGCGCAACCGCTCGGTGGCGGCGGCCCTGCACCGGGCGGGGTTCGGCACCCTGCTCTTCGACCTGCTCACACCGGCGGAGGAGGCGGACCGCGCCAACGTCTTCGACATCGGGACCCTGGCGGAACGGCTGGTGGACGCCACCGCCCGGCTGCTGCGTCGCGAGTCCCTGCCGGTAGGTGTCTTCGGGGCGAGCACCGGGGCCGCCGCCTCGCTGCAGGCGGCCGCGGCCATGGGCGCGGAGCGCGGTACGGGGATCGGCGCGGTCGTCTCCCGGGGCGGCCGGCCCGATCTGGCGGGCCCCTGTCTCGGGGACGTCCGGTCTCCGACACTGCTCGTCGTGGGTGGCCGCGACACCCGGGTCCTGGAACTGAACCAGCAGGCGAAGTCGGCGCTGCGCTGCGAGAACCGGCTGGACGTCGTCGCGGGTTCGACGCACCTGTTCGAGGAGCCGGGCGCGCTGGACGAGGTCGCCGGGCTGGCCCGGGAGTGGTTCACCGAGCACCTGACGGACCGGTCCGGCTGACCGGGCGAACGCCGGGCGCGGTTCTCTGTACGAATAGGTGAACTCGAAGCAACCCTGAGCGCGCAAGAGCCGTCTTGATCCACAACAAGGCGGTACGCCGCACACGACAAGCCTCTTCCGACCCCCCCCATGAGCGCACAGGTCGGACCACCGGGCAACTATGCACTGCGCGTATACATCACGCGTATAGTTGACGCGGCCGACCCGTTCGCGCGTGAAAGGCTCCCATGCACAGCAAAGCACTGGCGCCCGAGTACCAGGGCGCCCTCACCAAGATGTCCGTGAACGCCTCCCTCACCGACGTACTGGCCGAGGGAGAACGCCACTTGAGGGCGGCCGAACTCGCCGGATCCCAGCGGGAGGTGGCCCGCACCGGCCTCGCGGTGGCAGAGGCGCACCGCAGGCTGGGCCATGTGCAGGACGCCGACCGCGCCTGGAAGGCCAGCTACCGCGCGGCCCGGTCGGCCGAGGACACCGGGGCGATGGCCTGGGCGCTGTGGAGCGGCGGCACCCTCGCCCGCCAGCGGGGCGCGCTGCGACTCGCCTTCCGGCTGCTGGGTCTGGCGGCGGACCTCGGCAAGAAGGGCGGCGATGTGGTCGCCCGGGGCTACTCGCTCGCCGGGCTCGCGGAGACCGGCCGGATCCAGGGCGACTACCGGACCGTCGCGGCGCTGCACGAGCAGCTCCTCGCGGAGGCGCGGGCCCGTGGCGAGGCGCGGCACACCGTCTGGGCCCTGGAGGGGATCGCGCAGATCCACCGCAACACCGGCTCGTTCGACACCGCCCTGGAGATGTTCGAGGAGGCGGCGCAGCTCGCCGGGGACGCCGACGACCGGCGCGGCCGGGCCTGGGCCCTGCGCGGTATGGCCGACATCATCTCCGTACGGGACAACGACCCCGAGCGGGCGCTCGCCCTGCTGTCGGAGGCCGAACTGACCTGCCGCGAAATGAACTTGTCCAGCGCCCTCGCCTACAACCACAAGATGCGCGCCAACGTGCTCTACCGTGCCGGGCGGTACGAGGAGGCGCGGCAGGTCTACGAAGAGGCGCTGGGGGAATTCCGGGCGATGACCGAACCCCGGGGCGAGGCGCTGGCCCGCCTCGGCCTGGTCAAGTCGCGCGCCCGGCTGGGCCGCGACCGCGCGGAGACCGCCGAAGAACTGGACAGACTGCGGGTCACGCTGGACCGGATCGGACTGCTCAACGCCCGCGACATGGTCGACAAGGCCTACGCGGAACTCGGCGTGTCACCGGCCGGTGACACGGTGGCCGGGGAAACCGGCCGCCGATGACACCGCCGGTGACCCAGCAGGCCACGGCGCCGGAGATACTCGCCCGCTGCCGCGCTCTCGTCCGGCCCGGCCTGGAGCGGGCCGTGCGGCAGCTGCATCCCTGGCACGCCGAGATCACCGCGTTCTCGCTCGGCTGGGACGGGCCCGGTGGCCGGGCCGTCCCCGGTGGGCAGGGCAAGGGGATCCGGCAGGCCCTCGCGGTGCTCGGCGCGGAGGCCGTCGGCGCGCCCGCACGCTGTGCGGTACGGGGCGCCGTCGCGGCCGAGCTGATCCACACCTTCTCGCTGCTCCACGACGACATCATGGACGGCGACGAGACCCGCAGACAGCGCGCCACCGCCTGGAAGGCCTACGGGACCGGGCCCGCCGTCCTGGCGGGCGACGCGCTCTTCGCGCTGGCCGTGCAGACCCTGGCGGACGCCCCCGGCACGCACTGTGTGCAGGCCGTGCGGCTGCTGTCCGGGACGCTGAACGACCTGGTCCGCGGCCAGGCCGACGACCTGCTCTTCGAGTCCCGGCCCTGGACCGGACCCGATGCCGTGCGGCCGCACGAGTACCGGCTGATGGCCGAGCACAAGACGGGCTCGCTGCTCGGCTGCGCCGCCGGTCTGGGCGCCGTGCTCGGCGGGGCCGGACGGACGGCCGTCGACGCCCTCACCTCTGCCGGACGCCATCTCGGGGTCGCCTTCCAGGCCATGGACGACGTGCTCGGCATCTGGGGCGACCCGGAGGTCACGGGCAAGCCGGTGCACAGCGATCTGCGCCGGCAGAAGAAGACCTTCCCCGTTCTCACGGCCCTCGCGGCGGGCGACCGGGCGGCGCTGGAACTGGGCGCGCTGCTGCGTACCGGCGAGCCGCTCGACGACGCGGCGGCCCGGCGCGCGGCCCGTCTGACCGAGGAAGCCGGCGGGCGGTCGGCGACCGTGGCCGAGGCCCACCGGCACCTGGACAGTGCCCGCGCCTGCCTGGAGAGCGTCGCGTTGCAGCCGGCGGCGGCCGGGGAACTCCTCGCACTGCTCCCCTACTTCGTCGAACGCACCGTGTGACGGGCCGGGCGCGCCGCCGGCCCCGTACGCGCCGGGCCGGCGGCGACCATGTTCAGGAGTGCATGGACGCGCCCTTGAGGATCTTGTCCACGGCGTTGCGGGGCCGTGCACGGCCAGCCCGACGAGGTCCATCCCGTCCCGCCGCACGGCCCGGACGGCGGCCCGGTTGTCCCGGTCGTTGCCCATCGAGAAGAGGTCGGACGTGAACACCGAGAGCGGCACACCCCGGCCGACCGCACGGGTGTGGGCCGCCGTCAGCACCTCCTTCCCTCCTTCGAGGACCAGGACCGGCTGGCGGAACATCGGCAGGTAGGGGGTGCCGTCGGCGTCGGCGTACGGTTCACCGACGAGTCCGGGCACCGCCGTGCCGAGCCCGCTGACCTGGAAGGCCGTGACGTTCAGCCGCTGCCAGGTCAGCAGGTCGTCCCGGAGCAGTACGGCGATCTTGGTGTCGAAGCGGACGGGGGCGGTTTCGTGTGTCATGGCCCCGAGCCTGCCCGCCCCTCCCCCGGCCCGTCTTGTACGAACTTTGCATGCCGCCCGGGAGCGGCAGGGCGGCGTGGCGCGCCGGGCGCACGATCGGTGCATGGCTGCTCGTCCGGACATCACCGCGTGGTGTCCGCCCGTGGAGGGGATCGAAGAGGTCTTCCACGCCCACTTCATCGATCACTCCTACCCCATGCACACGCATGACGCGTGGACCCTGCTCATCGTGGACGAGGGTGCGGTCCGCTACGACCTGGACCACCACGAACACGGCGTGCTCAGTCATGTGGTGACGCTGCTGCCGCCGCACATTCCGCACAACGGCGGCGCCGCGACCGCCGAGGGCTTCCGCAAACGCGTCCTGTACCTCAACACCGCGCAGGTCGACGAGCGGCTGATCGGCATGGCCGTGGACAGCCCCGTACTGCACGATCCGGCGCTGCGGCGCCGGATCGCCCGGCTCCACACGACGCTCTCCCGGCCGGGCGACGAGCTGGAGGCGGCCAGCCGGCTCGCTTTGGTCGCCGAGCGGCTCGACCGGCATCTGCGCAACCGGCTGGAGCCCGTCCGGTACGTCCACGACCGCAGGGTCGCCCACCGGCTGCGCGATCTCCTCGACGAACGGTTCGTAGCGGGCATCACGCTCCAGGAGGCGGCGCAGCGCCTGCACGCCCATCACACGCATCTGGTGCGGGCCTTCAGCCGGGAGTTCGGGATGGCACCGCACCAGTACGTGACCGGGCGCCGGGTCGATCTGGCGCGCCGGCTCCTCCTCCAGGGGCTGCCGGGGCCAGAGGTGGCGATGTCGGCCGGTTCCTACGACCAGTCCCATCTGGCCCGCCATTTCAAGCGCGTCGTGGGCACCAGCCCGGGGCACTACGCCCGCACCCGCGGACCGCTCGCCCCGCCCGCGGCCTGAGGCCGGCTACCGGCGCTCCAGCGAACCGCGTACGAAGGCGGCCTGCCCGGCGTGCTGGAGATCGTCCGACAGCACGCTGATCAGCCGTACGCCCAGGGTGACCGGCGGCGACCAGGCCTCGTCCACGACCCGGTCCAGCGCCTTGCCGTCGAGGCCCTGGACGAAGCTGATGGTCTGGAGGTGCACCGCGTCGTGGTAGCCGATCAGCAGCTCCGCCGAGTCCACCTTCACCTCCCCGACCTGCTTGCTGCTCTGCCCGTAGCCGGTGGCCCCCTCGGCGAAGGGCAGATCGAAGCGGGCGGACCAGTCCTGGGCCGACCAGACCTGTTCGATGCCGGCCGCGTCCGCGATGTGGTCGTCCTGGACCCGGGTCAGGTGCCAGACGAGCCAGGCGATCGAGTTCGCCCCCTTGTCGAGGCGGGCGTGGAGATCATCGGGTTCGAGGCCCTCGACGGCCGAGTGCACCGTCTCACGGACGCGGGTGTATCCATCCACCAGAATATCTGCGACGTTCATGTCATCACCATGCCGTTCCCCTGCCCCGGCCGAGCCGGCGACACGCCCCGTGGGACGCGGCGCCGGTGAGGCGGACTCCCCTCACCGGCGCCGCCGGGTGATCAGCTGTAGATGCCGAACTCCCAGAGCGAGTAGCCCCAGGCCGTGCCCCGCTGCGTGAGGCTGAGCTTCACGTAACGGGCCGTCTGGGCGATGTCGAGATCGTCGGCATCGCCGTTCCCGCTGGTGGTGGAGTACACCGAGCGCCAGTTGCTGCCGTCGTCCGAGACCAGTACCTCGTACGACTTGGCGTAGGCCGGGTCCCATACGAGCTGGAGGTGGCGGAAGGACTTGCGCTCACCGAGGTCGACCTGGATCGACTGGGGGTCGCTCCAGTCGCTGGCCCAGCGGGTGTCGGTCCTGCCGTCGACCGCCATGGCGGGGGTGCAGGGGCAGCCGGTGCTGCCGGCCTGGGCCGAGGTGGCGGTGGCCGGGCGGCCGAGCGCCACATTGGTGCCGGTGACCGGCGGCACCACGACCTTCACCGACTTGGTCTCGATGCCGGCGTTGCCGTGTCCGTCCTCGGCCTGGATGTAGACCTTCCACACCCCGAGCCGCTCCGGCGCCCTCACCGCGAAGGTGCCGTTGCCCGTGGACCGCCAGTCCGCTTCGACCAGTGCCTTGTCACCCGTGGCGTAGTTGCCGCTCAGATAGATCTTGTACGTGAGGGCGTCGTTGTCCGGGTCACGGATGTCCGCGCCGACGGTGAACTCCTTGCCGGCGGGAGCCCCGCCCGCGTTCTGGACCGTCATGTCGCTGATGACGGGCGGGGTGTTGTCCCCGGCGGTGGAGCCCTTGTACGCCTTCTTCAGGGCGTAGTACGAGAGCCGCTTCTTGCCGTCGGGCACCAGGTTGAACCATACGCCGCCGAAGTCGTGCTCCGTTCCGTAGTGGAAGAGCGTGGCGCCCAGCGCGACGCCCCGGTGGGCGGTGATGCAGTTCCAGGCCTTGGTGTAGCCCTCGGCCTTCTGCACGTCGGTGGGCTCGTCCGGGACGCCGTTGGCGTCGTCGGGGACCTCCCACTCACCCGCCGGGCCGCCCTCGGTGATGATGTAGGGCTTGGTGTAGCCGCCGGACTCCCACGCGCCCCGCACCCCGCAGATGTCGCCGTAGGAGTTGACCGAGTACAGGTCGAGGTCCGGGGCGTTGCGCTTGTAGTACGGCCAGGCTCCCGTCCAGGCATCGGTCGAGGTCACCGGGTGGTCGGGGTCGATCGTGTGGATCTTCTTCGCCACGTCGTTGACGAAGGTGGTGTAGGCGTTGCGCTGCTTCTCCAGTTCGTCACCGCTGTAGCAGTTCTGGAGACCGAGCACCGACTCGTTGCCGACGTTCCACATGAGTACGCCGGGGTGGTTCCTGTACGTGTCGACCCACTTGGCGAACTCGGTGAGCGAGGACGCCTTGTACGCGTCGTCGGTCAGGTAGTTGACGCAGCCGCCGCTGCCGGGGCCGCCGCCCGGCTGGAGCCAGAAGCCGCTGACGACCCGGATGCCGTTGGCCGCGGCCTCGTCCAGCAGCGGCTTGGAGGAGCCGTCGGTGCCCCAGGTGCGGATGGTGTTGACACCCATCGACTTCAGGTCGGGCAGATAGCGTGCCGCGTCGGCGACGGACGGGCCCCAGGTCAGTCCCTTGACCTGGTAGGGCTTGCCGTCGACGGTCAGCTGCCAGTTGCCCTGGGAGCCGGTGACCCGGACCGCGCCGCCGGTGGCGGGCGGTGTGCCGTCGGCGCTGCCGTACACCTGGAACTCCCAGAGGGAGTAGCCGTATCCGCCGGCGCGGGCGGTGCCGTACATCCTGACGTACCGCCCGGATCCGGAGACGGCCAGCTCGTCGGTGCCGCCGTCGCCGTCGGTGACGGTCTTGAGCGTGCGCCAGTCGGATCCGTTGTCGGACGCCTCGATCCGGTACGCCTTGCCGTAGGCGGATTCCCAGGTCAGGACGACCCTGCTCAGGTCCGCGGTGGCGCCCAGGTCCACCTGGATCCACTGCGGGTCGCTCCATTCACTGGCCCAGCGGGTGCCGCTCGTATTCCCGTCCACGGCCGCCGACGCCGAGTAGCCGTCTCCCTCGCGGGAGGAGGCGGTGGCGGTCTTCCCCTGGGAGAGCAGGGAATCGGCGGCTCGGGCGGAGGTCGCCGTGAGTATCACGAGCGACGACGCGAGAAGCGCGAGAAGAGTGATCAACAGCGTGCCCGTACGCGGTCTCGCGGGCAGGGCTGCGCTAGGTCTGTGCACATTCTCTCCTGGCAGAAGAGTGCGGGACGGTGTCCCGAAACCGAATGGGAGAGCGCTCTCCCAGAGAGTGACGTGTAGCTGTTCAGCTGTCAACGAGCTTGACGCGACGGGTTCGGCGAGACGGGGCAGCGGCGCGTTCAGCGGGCCCGGACAGGCTCTAGGGCACGAGCCGGGTGGACTCGGCCGGCCGCTCGGCGTGGCCGCCGACCCCGGCAGCCCGCGCGGCGGCGTGCAGGGAGCGCAGGGCCAGCATCAGGAAGCCGATGTCGTCGAGGTAGACGGGGTCGGGCAGCAGGTCGACAGGTGACACGGTGTAGATCATCGCTGCCCAGACCAGCGCCTTGTTCTGCAGCGGTATACCGGCGTCGACCAGCAGTTTCCTGGCCCGGAACACCCGCACCAGAAGGACTGCGGCGATACCCACGGTGAGCAGCACGAGAACCGCGCCGATGATGAGCCATGCCGTGGTGTCCATGACTCACCGTGTACCCGGTGACGGCGGGATCATCACGCGGGGCGGCCGCCGATGGTACGAAGGCCCCGGCTCAGCCGTACTCCTTGGCCCTTCGGCGGCTGCGCCGCTTCAGCGCGCGCCGCTCGGCCTCGTCCGGACCGCCCCACACGCCGGTGTCCTGGCCGTTCTCCAGGGCCCAGCTCAGGCACTCGGCCCGTACGGGGCAGCCATGGCACACCGCCTTGGCGTCCTCGGCCTGTACGAGTGCGGGGCCGGTGGTCCCGATGGGGAAGAACAGGTCCGGGTCCTCGTCGCGGCAGGCCGCCCGCTCGCGCCAGTTCTGCATGGGGTTCGGCATGGGTCTCACTCCAGACTGTCGTGTCGTGTGCAGGGGTCAGTACGCTGCGGGTGACCGTCGTGCGGCCTCCGAAACCTCCCGCGACCGGATCTCCCGGTTCGCAGGAGCTGCGGTGGCGGCGGGTCCGGGGCGACCATGGGAGAGCGCGAACCTTGTGTCCGGGCACGGCGACGGCTTGGGAAGGATGGTCCGTGGACGGCACCGATGACATACGGACCCGCTCAGGCGACGCCCGCCGGGCAACGGTGCGCCGCTCCTCGGAGACCGGTCTGGTGGACGTCCTCGGGACGGCCGCGATGATGCTCGACACCGAGGGCCGCATCGTGCTGTGGAGCCCGCAGGCCGAGCGGCTGCTGGGCTACACGCCGCAGGAGGCGCTGGGCAGGTTCGCCGCCCGCATCCTGGTCGACGAGGAACACTTCGAGCTGGTGCTGAGGCTGTTCTCCGAGGTGATGGAGAGCGGTGAGACCTGGGCGGGGAGCTTCCCCGTACGGAGCAAGGACGGCACCAGCCGGCTGCTGGAGTTCCGCAACATGCGGCTCCAGGACGACCGGGGTGACTTCTTCGCGCTGGGGCTGGCCACGGACGGGGCGACGCTGCGGCAGGTGGAGCGCGATCTGGCGCTGTCCGTGCGCCTGGTCGACCAGTCCCCGATCGGTCTGGCGGTCCTGGGCAGCGATCTGCGGTATCTGGCGGCCAACCCGGCGCTGGAGCGGATGGACGGTCTGAGCGCGGCCGAGCACTTCGGGCGCCGGGTCGGGGACGCGCTGCCCTTCCTCGACGCCGACGTGGTCGAGGCGGCGATGCGCGAGGTCCTGGAGAGCGGTGTGCCGCAGGTGGGCCATCAGGTGGAGGGCCGTACCGCGGCCGATCCGGAGGCCGACCGCGCCTGGTCGATGTCGCTGTACCGGCTGGAGGACTCCGGTGGCCGGGTGCTGGGCCTCGCCGTGTCGCTGATCGACAGGACCGGCCACCACCGGGCGGAGGCCGAGGCGGAACGGGCCCGGCACCGGCTGGCGCTGGTCGCGGACGCCTCCGTGCGCATCGGGACCACCCTCGACCTGGAGCAGACGGCGCGGGAGCTGGCCGAGGTCACGGTTCCGGCGCTCGCCGACGTCGCGGCGGTCGATGTCCTGGACAGCGTACTGAACGGGCGTCCCAGCCAGACCGAGGGCCCCGCCCTCATCCAGGCGCTGGCCGTCGTCGCGGCCCGGCCGACGCCGGTCGTGGAAGCGGCGGATCCGCCGGGTCACGCGGCCCACTACGGAGCGGACCGGCTGATCACGCGCTGCGTGCGTACGGCCGAACCGGTGCGGGTGCCGTACCTCGACGCGGAGGCGCTGTCGCGCGTCGCCCGCGACAGCCGCTCCGCGGGGCTGCTGGCCGAGGCCGGCGCGCACTCCTACCTGGCGGTGCCGCTGATCGCCCGGGGCGAGGTGCTGGGCGCCATCGACCTCATCCGGACGGACAACCCGCTGCCGTTCACCGAGGACGACGAGGTGCTGACCTGCGAGCTGGCCGCCCGCGCGGCGGTCTTCATCGACAACGCCCGACTGTTCCGGCAGCAGCGGGAGACCGCCCTCACCCTCCAGCGCAGCATGCTTCCGCACAACCACCACCCCCGGGCCGGGTTGGAGGTGGCGTCCCGCTACCGGCCGGCCGCCTCGCGGTACGAGGTCGGCGGCGACTGGTTCGACGTCATCCCGCTGCGGGAGGGCGGAACCGCCCTGGTGGTCGGCGATGTCATGGGCAGCGGTATCAACGCGGCCACCACGATGGGGCGGCTGCGGACGGCCACCCAGACGCTGTCCAGGATCGGTCTGCGGCCCGCGGAGGTGCTCGGGCACCTCGACGAGATCACCGCCGATCTGGACCCGTGGTTCGCCACCTGCGTCTACGTCGTGTACGACCCGGCCCGCGACAGCTGCCGGGTGAGCACGGCCGGGCATCTGCCGCCGGTGCTGATCCCGGCCGGGGGCCCGCCCCGACTGCTCGATCTGCCGGCCGGGGCGCCGCTGGGCGTGGGCGGTGTTCCGTTCAGCGACGTCACGTTCGACCTGGGACCGGGTGACCGGCTCGTCCTGTACACGGACGGCCTGGTCGAAACCCGTGACCAGGACATAGACACCCGGCTGGCCGCCCTGCGGGAGCTGCTGCGCGAGCCGGACGCCTCGCTGGAGGAGTCCTGCGACCGGCTGCTGCGCAAGCTCCGGGACCCCAGCCACCACGACGACGTGGCGTTGCTGATGGCCCGGGTGCGCGACTGACGGCGGGCGGTGGCTCGGGGCACGGGCCACCGCCCGCGGCCGGGTGGTTCAGCGGCGGCCGCGGTGCCGGCGGCAACGGCGGCGCGGCGTGCCGCAGCGGTGGGCTCCCGCGCCGAGGAAGCCCAGCCCGATGCCGAACATCCAGGCGTCCTTGGCCAGCGGAACGCCGGCCTGGCTGGGGCGCAGGCTGCCCGGCTCACGCATTCCGGGAACCCGCAGGTACAGGCCGAGCAGTCCGCCGGAGAACCCGGTCAGCGCCAGTCCGGCGAGCCGGGTCGGTACGACGGGGACCAGCAGTGTGCTGCCGACCGCGATCTCGGACCAGGCGAGCAGCCGGGTGAACCGCCCGGCCTCGATCCGGTCGAGGAAGGGGTAGGCGGTGCAGGCCATGCCGTGCAGGGTCTGTGCGGTCTCCTCGTCGGCCTTGAGCTTGCCCAGGCCGGAATTCAGGATGAACGCGCCAGTGGCGAGGCGCGGAGGAATGTCACGCGGTTCGAGCACCGACAGCATCGAAAGCCTCCACAGATCAGGTCCAAGGCCCCCGGTCGATCATAGGCAGCGGTCTGCCGGACCGCTCGCAGAGAACGGCCGCGGTGCCGCCGTCCGGTCCGCGATACTGGCCGCGGCGGGACGGGAGAGGCGGCACGGTGAACCAGCGACAACCCGGGTACGACGTGGTGGTGGTAGGCGGCAGCGGGGTGGATACGATCGTCCGCGTCGACGCCCTGCCGGTCCCGCTCGCCGACTCCGTCATGGTGGGGCCGATCGCGGAGTGGGCCGGGCAGACCGGGGGCAATGTCGCCCTCGGCGTGCGGGCGCTCGGTCTGGACGTGGCGCTGCTCGACTGCATCGGTGACGATCCGACCGGTGCCCTGGTGCGCGAGCGGCTGGCCGAGGGGATGTGGAGTTCCATCCGCTGATCTCCGCGGCGGGCACCCGGCGCGCGGTGAACCTGGTGGACGCGAAGGGCCGCCGGATGTCGTTCTACGACGCCCGGGACCCTGCGGAGCTGCGGATGCCCCGGGACTTCTACCTGCCCCGGCTGCGGCGCGCCCGTCATGTCCACCGATCACGGGCTTCACCAGATTCCTGTACGACGACATCGAGGCCCTCGGTGTCCCCGTCTCCACCGATCTGCACGACTGGGACGGACTCGCCGAGCACCAGCGGGAGTTCGCCCTGCGGTCCGATCTCGTCTTCTTCAGCGCCGCCTCCTCGGGCGACGGCGCGCCCGCGCTGATGCGGCGGATCCTGCGCGAGGGCCGCGCGCGGACCGTGGTCGCCACGGCGGGGGCGGAGGGCTCCTGGTTCCTCACCCGCGACGGCGGACCGGACCCGTACCACGTACCGGCGACCGTGCCGCCGGCCCCGGTGGTGGACACCAACGGCGCCGGCGACGCGTTCGTCACCGGCTTCCTGTACGGGAGGCTCGACGGCAGGGACGTCCACGACTGCGCGCGGCTGGGCGCGGTGGCGGGTGCCTATGCCTGCACGGGGCCCGGCTCGACCGCCCTCATCGGCCGGGACGCCCTGCTCGCGGCCGGCCCCGACGGTTCGCCGGGAGCCTGACCCCGCCCGTTCCGCCCGCGGGCGGCACGGGCCCCGGCATCACAGCGCCACGGTCAACTGCGCCTGCACATGGGCCCGCAGCACGCCGGCCATGTCCGTCACACAGCCGCTGATGAGCCACTGGACCTGAAGTCCGTCCATCAGCGCGATCAGTTGCTGCGCAGCCTCGTCGGGCTCGATCCCCGCACGCAGCGCGCCCTCGTCCCGCGCCTCCCGGTAGGCGACGGCCGTGCTCAGTACCGAGGTGCGGTAGCGCTCCACGAAGTACGCGTGGGCCGGGTGGTCGGCGGCGGTCGCCTCCGCGGCGAGTACGGAGAACAGCTCGACGATTCCCCGGCGTTCGGCGTTCAGCGCGGCGAGGTCGATGAGCCGGCGCAGCCGGCCGACGCCCTTCGGACTGCCGAGGGCGAGCCATTGGGAGTCCACCTCGTCGCGGTGTTCCAGCACCGCGAGCAGCAGCGACTGCTTGGTCGGGAAGTGGTGCAGCAGACCGGGATGCGAGATCCCGCAGCGGGTGGCGATCACCCGCAACGACGCGCCCCGGTAGCCGGCCTCACCGAAGATGGCCATGGCCTGGTCGAGGATCTCCACGCGTTTGGCCCGGCCCTTGGCGTAGCCACGCCGTGTGTCGCCGGTCATGTGCCACTCTCCCCGGCCGTCCCTGACGGCGTCAATGAGTACAGTTGCATACTCACATACTTACCACCCGGTCGGGATTCGGCGTACGGTGGGACCGGGTGGCCGAGTTGGGCCGGCCGGTCCTCCCGCCACCCCAGGCATCCGCCCGAAGAGAACGTCATCGACGTTGTGAAAGGAACTCCTGTGGGCTCCTCACTGCCCTATCTCGACCCCGCGCTGTCCGTCTCCGAGCGCGTCGCCGATCTGGCCGGGCGGATGACGCTGCCCGAGAAGGTCGGCCAGATGCTCCAGTTGAACGCGAAGGACGGGGTCCGGCACCACATCGAGGACATGCACGCGGGCTCGATCCTGCACGCCTCCCCCGACCGCGTCCTGGAGGCGGCCGCGCTCACCGAACGGACCCGGCTGCGGATCCCGCTGCTCGTCGCGGAGGACTGCATCCACGGCCACTCGTTCTGGGAAGGGGCCACGATCTTCCCCACCCAGCTCGGCATGGCCGCGAGCTGGGACCCCGAACTCGTCGAGCGGATCGCGCGGGCGACTGCCGTAGAGGTCGCAGCGACCGGCGTGCACTGGACGTTCTCCCCGGTCCTGTGCATCACCCGGGACCTGCGCTGGGGCCGGGTGAGCGAGACGTTCGGCGAGGACCCGTTCCTCATCGGTGAGCTCGCCTCCGCCATGGTGCGCGGGTACCAGGGCGACGGCCTCGACGACCCGACGGCGATCCTGGCCTGCGCCAAGCACTTCGCCGGCTACTCCGAGACCCAGGGCGGCCGGGACGCGAGCGAGGCCGATATCTCGCGCCGCAAGCTCCGTTCGTGGTTCCTGCCTCCGTTCGAACGGGTCGCCAAGGAGGGCTGCCGGACGTTCATGCTCGGGTACCAGTCGATGGACGGGGTCCCGATCACGGTCAACAACTGGCTGCTGAACGAGGTGCTGCGCGGCGAGTGGGGCTACACCGGGACGCTGGTGACCGACTGGGACAACGTCGGCCGCATGGTGTGGGAGCAGCGGGTCTACGCCGACCACGCGCAGGCGGCCGCCGCCGCGGTCCGCGCGGGCAACGACATGGTGATGACGACGCAGGACTTCTTCGCGGGCGCGCAGGAGGCGGTCGCCGCCGGCACGCTCGACGAGGCGGAGATCGACGCGGCGGTCCGCCGGATCCTCACGCTCAAGTTCGAGCTGGGCCTGTTCGAGAACCCGCGCCACCCGGACCGCGAGCGGCAGGCCGCGGTCATCGGGAGCGCCGGGCACGCCGAACTGAACCTCGAAGCGGGCCGCCGCTCGCTGGTGCTCCTCACCAACGACGGCACCCTCCCGCTGGCCGGCGGTCTCACGGCCGGTCCGGACGGCCGCGCGCTCGCGGCCACCGGGGCGGAGCCCCGCACGGTCGCGGTCATCGGGCCCAACGCCGACGACGCGCAGACCCAGCTCGGTGACTGGGCGGGTTCCTCCGGTCAGGCGGACTGGCTGCCGAACGGTCATCCGCGCGACATGATCCGTACCGTGCTGGACGGCTTCCGGGAGCATGTGCCGGACGGCTGGTCCGTCACCCACGCACGTGGGACCGACATCCTCACCGTGGGGCCCGACCCGCTGGGCGCGTTCTTCCCCGACGGGCAGCCCCGGCCGGAGGTCGTCGTCCCCGCGGAGCCCTCCGAGGCGCTGATCGGCGAGGCCGTCGCCGCGGCACAGGCCGCCGACTACGTCGTCGCGGTCGTCGGTGACCGTATCGAGCTGATCGGTGAGGGGCGCTCGACCGCGACCCTGGAACTGATCGGCGGCCAGGTCGCGCTGCTCGACGCGCTCGCCGCGACGGGCAAGCCGCTGGTGGTGGTCGTCATCAGCTCCAAGCCGCTGGTGCTGCCGCCCTCCGCGCACAACGCGGCGGCGATCGTGCACGCCTTCAATCCGGGCATGCTCGGCGGCCGGGCGGTCGCCGAACTGGCGCTCGGCCTCATCGAGCCGTCCGGCCGGCTGCCGGTCTCCTTCGCCCGTCACTCGGGTCAGCAGCCGACGTACTACAACCAGGTGCGCGGCCAGCACGGCTCCCGTTACGCCGACCTGACGCAGAGTCCGGCGTTCGTGTTCGGTGAGGGCCTGAGCTACACGAGCGTCTCGTACACCGGGCTGGAGGTACTCACTGAGGACCTCGGCGCGGACGACACCCTTCGCGCACGCGTTCTCGTCAGCAACACCGGCGACCGGCCGGTGCGGGAGACCGTGCAGGCGTACGTGAGCGACACCGTCACGTCGGTGACGTGGGCGGAGAAGGAGCTCAAGGCCTACCGTCAGGTGCTGCTCGAACCCGGCGAGTCGCGCGAGGTGGTCATCGAACTGCCGGTCGCGGAGTGCAGTCTGGTGGACGCCGCGGGCAACCGTATCGTCGAGCCGGGCGCCTTCGAGCTGCTCGTCGGCCCGTCCTCGCGCGAGGAGGCACTGCTGCGGGCGGGCTTCACCGTCAAGGGCTGAGAGCCGCCCCCGGGCGCCCGGTGCGGCTGCCGGGGCCGGGAGTCATCGTTCCGGATCGGGGGGATCCTGGCCGCCCGGCCGCCACGGCCGGGCGGGCTCGTCCGCGGCGCCCGGTGCCTCTGCTCCTCCCGGAGCGTCAGCGGCCTCCGCCGCCGCGGGCATCACGGCGCCGCCGCCCCGCAGCCGCTCGATGTCAGAGGGGCGCACCTTGACGATGATGAGCGCGACCAGCGCGGCCACCACGGCGAACACGACGGCGGTGACGAAGGCCCTGGAGATGCCCGTCACCAGCACCTGCTCGCCCCACTGCCCGGGGAGCTGGCCCGTCCTGCGGAACTGCGCCACCTCCGCAGGGGGCGCCTGCGACAGGAAGCCCGGGACCTGATGGGTGGCCTCGTCGCGGCTGGCCGTACCGAAGACCGTGACCAGGATGGACAGGCCGAGCGAACCGCCCACCTGCTGCATGGTGTTGAGGATCCCGGACGCCGCGCCCGCCTCCCGCGACGCCACACCGGACACGGCCATCAGCGTCAGCGACACGAACTGCAGCCCCATGCCCAGCCCGAACACCAGCACCGGACCGAGCAGACTGCCCAGGTAGGTGCTGTCCGCGTCCGCCTGCGTCAGCCAGCCGAGCCCCACGGCGCACAGGAGCGAGCCCGTCACCATGAAGGGTTTCGGCCCCCACCTGGGCAGCAGCCGCGAAGTGAATCCGGCCCCCACGGCGATGATCGCGCTGACCGGCAGAAAGGCGAGGCCGGCCCGGAGCGGGCTGAAACTCAGGATGTTCTGCACGAAGAGGGTCAGGAAGAAGAACATTCCGAACATCGCGGCGGACAGGCACAGCATCATTCCGTACACGCCCGCGCGATTGCGGTCGCGGAACATCCACAGCGGGGTGATGGGCTGCCTGGACCGGCTCTCGATGGCGATGAACAGGGCGAGCAGCACGACGGCCGCGGCGAAGGATCCCAGGGTGAGGCTGTCGCTCCAGCCCTCCTCGGACGCGCGGATGAATCCGTAGACGAGCAGCACCATGCCCAGCGTGGCCGTCAGCGCCCCCGTCACGTCGAAGTGGCCCGGATGGCGTATGGACTCCCGGATGAAGCGGGGTGTGGCGAGCACGATCAGCAGCCCGATGGGGACGTTGACGAAGAAGATCCACCGCCAGTCGAGCCACTCCACCAGCAGCCCGCCGGCCAGCAGCCCGATGGCGCTGCCGCCGGCCGAGACGGCGGCGAAGACGCCGAACGCCCTGTTGCGGTCGGGCCCCTCGCGGAAGGTCGTGGTGATCAGTGAGAGCGCGGTCGGCGAGGCGATGGCACCGCCGACGCCCTGGAGGGAGCGCGCCGCCAGCAACTGCCAGGACTCCTGGGAGAGCCCGCCGAGCAGCGAGGCGAAGGCGAAGAGCACGACGCCGAACATGAAGACTCTGCGGCGGCCGAGGATGTCACCGAGCCGCCCGCCCAGCAGCAGCAGCAGTCCGCCGAACGTCAGCATGTAGGCGTTGACCACCCAGGATAGGTTCTCGGTGGAGAATCAGCGCGGTCTGGATGTGCGGAAGGGCGATGTTCACGATGGTGATGTCGAGGACCACCATCAACTGACATGAGCAGATGACGAGTAGGGCGATTCCGCTGCCGTGTGCCCGCTTCGGGGACTCGGCAGACCGCTGGGGTGTCGCGTGGGATCCGTCATGGGATCGCTTGCAGACTCAAGCCGTTGAGTGAACGCATTCGTTCACTCACACGAGATTAGTCCTGCCCGTCCGCCCTCGCCAATCGATGGAGGTCCCGGCGGGAGGCGCGGGGCGGGCGCGACATTACGGCGGCGTGAAATCGCGCGGGACCTCGCGGCCGGTTCCCGGGCACCGTGCGCGGACGGCCGGTCGCGGACCGCGAAGCCCTGATCGGGGGCGGTTTGCCGGTGCCCGCCGGGACGGGGCACGGACCGCGCTCCGGCGCCCCGCGTGGCGCGGGTACGTGGTTGACGTATCCGGCGGGGCGCTGCGAGTCTCCGGAACATGTTCGCGACGGCCACTCCCGATGCGCGGCCCGCCCCGCGCGTCGGCCGCACCGCACTGCCGCCCGGGTGTCCGGGCCGCTGTAGCGCTGCCTGACCTCCCCTGCCGCACCGCACCTCCGCTTCCCGCGCCACCGCCCCGTCCCGACATCCCCGCATCTGCGCGTAACCGCGTCCGGACCCGCCACGTCCGGCGGTGGCAGTCCGCCGCCTCGCGGGGCGTGCCTCTCGAAAGGATTACCGCAATGTCCTCGGCAACCACCGCTCCCGCTCGCGCCTCCACCGTGACCGTCCAGAAGGTCGGCGGCCGCATCGGCGCCGTCATCTCCGGGGTACGTCTCGGCGGTGACCTCGCCCCAGGGACGGTCGCGGCCGTCCGGGCCGCGCTGCTGGCCAGCAAGGTCGTCTTCTTCCGCGGCCAGGACCACCTGGACGAGGACAGCCACGAGGCGTTCGGCAGGCTGCTCGGCACCCCGGTCGCCCACCCGACCGTCCCGTCCGCCGACGGCCGCTACTCACTGGGCATCGACTCCGACCACGGCGGCCGGGCCAACCAGTGGCACACCGACGTCACCTTCGTACCCGCCTATCCGGCGTTCTCCATCCTGCGCGCGGTGACCGTCCCGCCCTACGGCGGCAACACCCTGTGGTCCAACACCGCCGCCGCGTACGCCGGGCTGCCCGAACCGCTGCGCACCCTCGCCGACGGTCTGCGGGCCGTCCACTCCAACGACTACGACTACGTGGCGCTACGCCCCGACGCCCTGCCGGAGGCGCTCGCCCAGTACCGGAAGGTGTTCACCTCGACGAAGTTCCTCACCGAGCATCCGGTGGTCCGCGTCCACCCCGAGACGGGCGAACGGGTGCTGCTCCTGGGCAACTTCGTCCAGCGCGTCAGCGGGCTCACCGGCCGCGACTCCCGGGCCCTCATCGACCTGTTCCAGTCCCACATCGAACGCCCGGAGAACACCGTGCGCTGGCAGTGGCAGACCGGCGACGTCGCCATCTGGGACAACCGCGCCACCCAGCACTACGGGGTGGACGACTCGGACACCCACGAGCGCAAGCTGCGCCGCGTCACCATCGACGGAGACGTCCCGGTCGGCACGGACGGCCGGCACTCCACCCTGATCAGCCCCGCGAAGGTGCCGGAGCCCGCCTTCGGCATCGCGTCGGGCGCCTCGGCAGAGGCCCGAAAGGAGCGGAGGCACACACTCCTTTCATTGCGCAACCTTTAAAATATGGGCATGGATACCGATTGCACGACACGCGAGGAGCACGCGGTGCTCGTGTACCGGCTCGGCCTGCCCCCGGGCGAGGGCCCGCTGCGCTACGGCTACGACGCGGCGGGCCCGTGACCCCGGCCGGCGGTGCACCAGCCTGCCCCACCCGGGCCGGCCGGTGCACCGCCGGTCAGCTCGCGGACATCTGCGCCGCGACCTCGATCAGCAGGGCCTGCCCCGGGCTGAGCGTCGGCATCGGCAGCCCCGCGCCGGTCAGCACGGTGCCCGGCACCGGGACCCAGCCGTCGAGCGCCGCCGTGCACCAGAGGGGGCCGGTGACCTGGTGGAGGGCGGGCAGTCCCGCCTCCGTACGGATCCGGACCCGGTAGGGCCGGCCGGGGGTGAGGCCGGGCAGCCGGACCCGGCCGGACTGCCCCGGCACCGAGGTCTCCGTGCGCACCCAGCAGTACAGCGCGGCGCCGGCGTCCGGTGCGACCACACCGTGCAGCTGGGTCGCCTCGTCGTCGAGGTCCGCCCTGACGACCCGTCCACCGTGCAGGAGACCGCGCAGCTCCTTGTACAGCGCCGCCCACCGGCCCAGCGCCGCGCGTTGCTCCGGGGTGCGCGCGGTCAGGTCGTCCTCGATGCCCGCGTGCCCGAACAACGCGGTGATCAGCCGGAACGAGTCATCGGTGACCCGCCCCGTCGTATGGCTGCGCGGGCCCCCGACATGGGCGCCGATCAGCTCGGGCGGCAGCAGCTGCGCCGTCCAGCGCTGGATCGACTGGCGCTCCACCGGGTCGTTGCAGTCGGACGCCCAGACCCGGTCCGTACGGGCGAGGACGCCGAGGTCCACGCGTCCGCCGCCGCTGGAGCACGACTCGATCTCCAACCCGGGGTGGCGCGCCCTGAGTTCGTCCATCAGCCGGTACAGGGCCGCCGTCTGGGCGTGCACGCCGGGCCGGTCGGCGCCGTGCGCTCCGCGCCGCACCGCTTCGTGCAGGTCCCGGTTGTGGTCCCACTTGAGATAGTCGACGCCGTACTCGGTGACGAGCGCGTCCAGCCGCTCCAGCAGATGGGCGAAGGCGTGCTCGTCGGCGACGTTCACCACGTACTGGTGGCGGGAGCTGGGGCCCACCCCGGCGGACGGGCCGAGAATCCACTCGGGGTGCTCGCGGGCCATCCGCGAGTCGAGGTTGACCATCTCCGGCTCCACCCAGAGCCCGAACTGCATCCCGTGGGCGTGCACCCGGTCCGCCAGCGGGGTCAGCCCCTCGGGCCACACCCGCGGGTCCACCGTCCAGTCACCGAGCCCCGCCGTGTCGTCCCGGCGGCCGAGGAACCAGCCGTCGTCCAGGACCAGTCGCTCCACCCCGACGGCGGCCGCGGCGTCGGCCAGCGCCAGCAGCCGTTCGGGGCGGTGGTCGAAGTAGACCGCCTCCCAGGTGTTCAGGGTCAGCGGCCGAGGCGACGAGGGATGGCCGGGACGGGCGCGGAGCATCGTGTGGAAGCGCCCGGCCAGCCCGTCGAGGCCCTCGCCTGACCAGGCGAAGAAACACTCGGGCGAGGTGTACCGGTCGCCCGGCGCGAGCCGGATCTCACCGGGCGCCAGCAGTTCGCCGCCGCCGAGGACTCCCCCGTGCACCCCGGCGCCCTCGGGCAGCTGCTCGGCGAGCCAGCGCTGGTTGCCGCTCCACCCCACGTGCAGGGCCCAGACCTCGCCGGTACGGAACCCGAATCCGGGCACCCCGACCGTCAGGAGGTGCGGCGCGTCCACTCCGGGCTTGCCCCGGCGCACCTCACGGACATGGCCGGCGAAGGCCAGCCGGCCGCGCTGCGGGGAGCGTTCGCGGCACCACTTCCCGGTGAAGTCCAGGATCTCCTGGGCCCGGTTCGGCAGCGGGAGCAGCGCGGTGGTGGCGGCGAGGTCGTACGGGACGGCGGCGCCCGTGCCGGATTCTCCGCGGGCCGGGCACGACACGCTGGTGCGCACGCCCAGGACGCCGGACGGGTCCAGCCGGTAGGTGAGGGTGATGTCGAGCGCGGCGTCGGTGTCGTGGAGGGCGATGAGCAGTTGCCCGGGGCTCTCCTCGACGCCGGTCATCACGACCCGGGGCGCGGTGGCCGTCCCGGCGCGGTGGCCCTGCTGGGCCGGGGTGCCGAGCCAGCCGTCGGCCTCGGTGGGCCAGACCGTGAACTGACGTGGTACGTCGGGGGCGTTGTTGAGCGTGGCGGCGTCCGCCGTCAGCCCGAGGGCCGCGAGACCGTCGCCGGTCAGCTCACCGAGGTCCTCACCCCAGTGCAGGACACGGGGCAGCGGAGCGCTGAGTTCGACGACGAAACTCACCCCGGCCGCGCGCAGGTTCACGATCCGGTTGGTGATGCGGGTCATGGCATGTCCTCTCGAAACCACTGGGTGGGCGCGGGGCCCGCGTCGGCACCCCCGTACGAACCGGCCCCCTGCCGAGGCCCGCCGCCTTCGATGAGAGCGTGGTGACTGTAACGATAGTTTCCTTCCATCGTCAATATATTCAACACCGTCCCACGATCACTTCTCGTTTTCTGGGCACTGCGCCGTTCCGGACCCGCCCCCTTGCTTTCGGCCAGAAGGTAATCTCCACCGGGTGAACCTCTCCCGGCAGCCACCGTCCGCAGCCCTTGTCCTCCAGGCCCTGCTGACCCAGGGACCGTTGACCCGGGCGGAGCTCGGACGCCGCACCGGGCTCTCCTCCGGGGCCGTCACCAAGGTCTCCGCTCCCTTGGTCGACGACGGCTGGATCACCGAGCTCGGCCCGTCCGGCAGTCGGCAGCCCGGCCGTCCGGCCACGTTGATGGCGGTACGGCCCGAGCGGGCCGGGTTCATCGGGATCAAGATCACGTCGGACGAGCTGATCGGGATGCTCGTCGACCTCACGGCAGCACCGCTGACCACCCACCGCACCCCGCTGCGCTCGCGGGATGTCGGCACGGTGGTCAGGGCCGTCGCCCGGCTGGTCGGCACCCTCTCCGGACGGGCCGGAGAAGGGGAGGGCGGGTCAGGGCCTGCGGTGCACAGCATCGGCGTGACAGTCTCCGGCGATGTGGACGGCCCGTCCGGCACGGTCCGCTACTCCCCCTTCCTCGACTGGCACGGGGTGCGCCTCGCCGCGCTGGTCGAGGAGGCCACCGGCATTCCGGCGGTGATCGACAACGACGTACGGGCCCTCACCGTCGCCGAGCAGTGGTTCGGCGCCGGGGTCGGGCTCTCCTCGTTCGCCCTGGTCACGGTCGGCGCGGGGGTGGGCTGCGGAATGTCCGTCCACGGCCGGGTGGTCTCGGGGGCGTTCGGGGTCTCGGGCGAGCTGGGGCATCTGCCCGTCGGCGGCAGCGACCGGGTCTGCACCTGCGGCAACACCGGCTGCGTGGAGGCCGTCGCGTCGACGCAGGCCATCGTCGACCAGGTGCGGGAGCAGACGGGGGACGCGGATCTGTCGCTCGCCGACGCCGTGCGCCTGGCGCGGTCGGGGGACACCACGGCGCGCGGCGTCTTCACCCGGGCCGGGCGGGCGCTGGGACTGGGAATCGCCTCGGTGGCCAACCTCATCGGCCCGGAGCGCGTCATCATCTCCGGCGAGGGAGTGGCGGCGTACGACCTGTTCTCCGACGAGATCCGCCGGACCTTCGCGGACCAGGCCTTCGGCGCGGCCGCCCGGTGCGAACTCGTGGTGCGGCCCCTGCCGTTCGAGACGTGGGCGCGGGGCGGCGCGGCGATGGCGGCCCACCGCGTCTTCGCCCCGCTTCCGGCCCGGTCCGCCGGGGCGGCGGGGCGCTGACCGGTGCCCCGCCGCCCCGCCCCCGTCAGGCGTTGGGGTCGAAGGGGATGCCCGCGGGCATCGCCTTTTCCAGGTGGCCGGCGAAGTTTCCGTCCTTCAGGCCGAAGACGGCACTGCCGAAGTCGGCCTGCACCAGCTTGTCCCGGATGCCCTCGGGGTAGCCGTTCCAGCCGACGAGGTCGGGGAACTGCCACTGGTGGTAGTGGTTCTCGGGCGGCTCGTCGCCCGTGGTCGCGGGACGGAAGCAGTGCGTACCGATCCCGTCCTTGTGGTAGACGGCCTTGGGATGGGTCCCGTCCCACTGGATCTGATCGCGGCCGTAGACGCTGAAGCCGCCGTGCGCCGAGGTGGAGACGTACTTCGCCTCGTTGTCCTGCACCCAGACCACGACGTGCTCCCAGTCGTGGCGGTGCCCGCCGAGACCGCTCCCGGCCACGGCCTGGTCCTTCTCGAAGTAGAGGCCGTAGATGATGGCGCACCAGCCGTTGTTGCACTTGGAGCGCGCGTAGCCGTTGGTGTTGTCCAGGTCCCAGGAGTCGTGGCAGCTGCCGTTGACGGCGCCGGTGGTCTTCAGTCCGGGGGCGACGGTGCCGTCGGGGCCGATGGCGGGGGTCGGATAGCAGCCGTCACCGTCGTAGTCGTAGGCCGGCTGGAAGGTCTGTTCCAGTCCGTCCGCGTTCGCGGGCAGAGCACCCGGCACGTCCGCGAAGGCGCTGCCCGGCGAGGCCAGGACCAGCATCCCGGCCGCGGCCAGCACGAGTGACACCTTGCGGATCCGTTGTCTGTTCTTCACTGCTTCCTCCTGGTCGAAGCGCGTCGGGCCATGCCATGGCATGCCCATGACCACACTCCGCGAACCCCGAAGCCCCGCCGGGTACGGGGATTTCGCGGCGGTGAGGACTCGGCCAACAACCGGGCGGCACACCGGGATCGGCCCGCGCGGCATACCGGGACGCGGTGGACCCGGGCGGTTCCGGGCCGCCCGCACGACATCTCGTCCGGGTTGACTTTTTTTCTTGACAGAGGAAATTAACTCCCCTACGTTTCCGGCCATGTCATCGGCCAACCTCGTCGAGACGTTCCCGGCCCCGACGCCGGCTGCCTCTCTCGTTTTCACCACAGCCCTGTCCCAAGGGCCGCTCTCCCGGGTGGAGATCGCCCGCAGGACCGGGCTGTCCTCGGCCGCCGTGACCAAGGCCGTGCGCCCGCTCATGGCGACCGGGTACTTCGTCGAGGACGCCGACGACAGCACGCCTCCGGCGGTCGGCCGGCCGGCCAACCCGGTGCGGGTCAACGGCGGGCGCGCCCTGTTCATCGGGGTCAAGGTGACCGCGGACGAGGTCATCGCCGTTCTCGCGGACCTCTGCTGCCGGGTCAGGGTGGCCCGTCATGTGCCGCTGTCCGAGCGGTCGCCCGCTGCGGTGATCTCCGTGATCGCCGCGCTCACCGGCGAACTGGTCACGCGGGCGCAGCCGTTCGGCGTCGGGGTGCGCGGCCTGGCCGTCGCGGTGTCCGGCGATGTCGACCGGGCCGCGGGGGTGGTCCGCTACTCGCCGTTCCTCGGCTGGCGGAACGTCGCACTGGCCGGGCTCGCGGAGACGGCCACCGGTCTGCCGGCCACGGTGGACAACGACGTACGGGCGCTGACCGTGGCGGAGCAGTGGTTCGGCGCCGGGGTCGGGCGGTCCGACTTCGCGCTGATCACGGTCGGGGCCGGGATCGGCTGCGGACTGGTCGTCCACGGCCGGGTGGTGGCCGGGGCGCACGGGGTGGCCGGTGAGATCGGCCATCTCTCCATCGACCCGCACGGGCCGCTCTGCCACTGCGGCAACCGGGGCTGTGTCGAGGCGATCGCCTCCGACTCGGCCATCGTGCGCCGCATCCAGCAGGAGACGGGCCGGCCGGTCGGCGGCCCGGCGCACGCGCTGGAGCTGGCCAGGTCGGGCGAGCCGGTGGCCCGCGAGGCCTTCGCGCAGGCAGGGGCGGCGATCGGCCGGGCCATCGGGGCGGTCGCCAATCTGCTCGGTCCCGAGTGCGTGATCATCTCCGGCGAAGGGCTGGCCGCGTACGACCTGTTCGCCGCGCAGATCCGCGACGCGTTCGCCACCACCGTTTTCAGTACAGCCGCGCAGTGCGACGTGATCACACGCCCGCTGCCGTTCGAGGAGTGGGCGCGCGGGGCCGCGGCCACCGCCATCCAGACCTTCATCGGGTCCGACACCATCCAGGAGAATCGATGACCGAGCAGAGCCGCATACCGGTACCGGGCGGTCCGGGCCGCCGGCGCGTCGTGGGCGGGCTGATGGGGGTGGGCGCCGCGGTTCTGGCGGCCCCCGCCCTCACGGCCTGCGGGTCCGGGGCCGCCGCCGACCCCAAGACGGTGACCTTCGGGTCCAACGGCGCCGACGCCACTCCCAAGAAGGCGTACGAAGCCCTGACCAAGGCCTTCGCGAAGGACAGCGGGCTCACGGTCAAGACCAACACCGTCGACCACGACACCTTCCAGAAGGGCATCTCCAGCTACCTCCAGGGCACTCCGGACGACGTCTTCACCTGGTTCGCGGGCTACCGCATGCAGTACTTCGCCAAGAAGAAGCTGTGCGCTCCTCTGGACGACGTGTGGGAGAAGATCGGCGGCGGCTTCAGCGAGGCCGCGAAGCAGCTCTCCCGGGGCGAGGACGGGAAGTACTACTTCGTTCCGCTGTACAACTACCCGTGGGCCGTCTTCTACCGCAAGAGCCTCTTCAGGGAACGCGGCTACCGGGCGCCCACCACCTGGGACGACTTCGTCGCCCTGGCCAAGCGGATGAAGAAGGACGGCCTCTCGCCGATCGCCGCCGGATACGGGGGCGGGGACACCTGGAGCATCCTCGGCGCGTTCGACTACCTGAATCTGCGGACCAACGGCTACGAGTTCCACACCTCGCTGCTGCGCGGCGACATCAGCTGGACCGACCGCCGGGTGCGCGGAACGATCGACCGGTGGCGCGAGCTCAGCCCGTACTACCAGGAGCGGGCCGGCGGCCGTTCCTGGCAGGACGCCGCCCGGTCACTGCTGGACAAGAAGTCGGGCATGGCCGTCATCGGCCTGTTCCTCGGACAGCAGATCAGCGACCCGGAACTCCGGGACGACATCGACTTCTTCGCGTTCCCGGAGATCGATCCGTCGTACGGTCAGGACACCGTCGAGGCGCCGACCGACGGGTTCATGCTCAGCCGTCGGCCCAAGAACGAGAAGAAGGCCCAGCAGTTCCTGGAGTTCCTCGGCAGCGCCCGTGCGGAGGGCCTGTACATGGGCGTCGACCCCAGCAACGTCGCCGTGCACAGCGAGGCCGACACCAGCGGCTACAACGCGCTGCAGAAGAAGTCCGCCGCGCTCATCTCCCAGGCCAAGCACATCACCCAGTTCGGTGACCGCGACAGCGACCCGGGCTTCATCTCCACCGTGGTGCTGCCCGGACTGTCGCAGTGGCTGAGCAGCCCGGACGACGGCGTGGCCATGCTCAAGAAGATCGAGTCGCAGCGTTCGCGTTTCTTCACCGCCTGACCGACCCAGGGAAGCCCGCCCATGTCTTCCGTACCCTCCGCGCCGCCCGGCACCCGGCGGACGCGACAGCCACGACGCCCGCGACGGCTCGGCCTCTCCGACCGGCTCTTCCTCAGCGTGATCGTCGGTGTGCCGCTGCTCGCCCTGCTGGTCTTCGTCTGGCTGCCCGCACTGGCCTCGCTCGCCCTGTCCTTCACCCAGTGGGACGGCCTCGAACTCTCCGGCATCCAGTGGACCGGCCTGGACAACTACCGGGAGATCTTCACGAACTACCCGCCGTTCTGGCCCGCTGTCCAGCACAACGTCATCTGGCTGCTCTTCACCGCCCTGCTGCCGACCCCGTTCGGGATCTTCCTGGCCTACCAGCTCGACCGGAAGATCCGCTTCACCCGGATCTACCAGACCGCCATCTTCCTGCCCATGGTGCTGTCGCTGGCCGTGGTCGGCCTGATCTGGGAAATCATCTACAACCCGGACAACGGACTGCTGAACGGCATCCTCAACACGGCGGCGCCGGGGCACCACATCGACTGGCTGGGCGACCCGGACCTCAATCTGTGGATGGTCCTCATCGCCTCGGCGTGGCGGCACACCGGCTACATCATGATCCTCTACCTCGCCGGGCTGAAGGGCTTCGACCCGGCCCTCAAGGAGGCGGCCGCCCTCGACGGCGCCAACGGCCGGCAGACGTTCCTGCGCGTGGTCTTCCCCGCCCTCAAGCCCGTCAACGTCATCATCCTGGTCGTGACGGCCATGGAGTCGCTGCGCGCCTTCGACATCGTGTACGTGCTCGGCGGCGGTGTGGGCAGCAAGCCCGGGATGGAGCTGCTGTCCCTGCTGATCACCGACAACATCATCGGCGAGTCCAGCCACATCGGCTACGGCTCCGCGCTTGCCATGATCATGCTGGTGATCTCCCTGGCGGCGATCGGCACCTTCCTCGTACAGAACTTCCGCAAGGAGGACCAGTGACCGTCACCGCACCTCCGCCGGGCGTCCGCCGTTCACAGGCCCCCCGGCCGCCGTCCGGGCCCGCGCCGTCGCGGCGGCGGAGCCGGACCGGACGCCATGTGATGCTGGCCGGCATCTCGCTGCTCTGGCTGGTGCCGCTGCTCTGGGCGGTCTACACCTCCCTGCGGCCCTACGAGGACACCAGCAAGCACGGCTACCTCTCCTGGCCCCGGAGCCTGAGCCTGGACAACTTCAGTGCCGCGTGGGGCCAGTCGGGCATGTCGCACTACTTCTGGAACTCGGTCCTGGTGACCATTCCGGCGGTGCTCGGCACCCTGTTCTTCTCGGCGGCCGTGGCCTTCTACGTGTCACGGTTCGACTTCCGCTGGAACGTCGCCCTGCTGATGCTCTTCACGGCGGGCAACCTGCTGCCGGCCCAGGTCCTGATCACCCCGCTCTACCGGCTGTACCTGCAGGTCCCGCTGCCGGCCTGGATGAGCGATTCGCTGCTCCTGTACAACTCCTACTGGGGCATCATCGCCATCCACATCGCCTACCAGTGCGGCTTCTGCACCTTCGTCCTCAGCAACTACATGAAGACGATCCCGAAGGAGATCACGGAGGCGGCGCTGGTCGACGGCGCGCCCGTGTGGCGCCAGTTCCTCCAGATCGTACTGCCGCTGTGCCGCCCCGCGTTCGCCGCGCTGGCGACGCTGGAGTCGATCTGGATCTACAACGACTTCTTCTGGCCGCTCGTCCTGATCGAGACCGGCGACAAGCGGCCGGTCACCTCGGCGCTCGCGAGTCTCCAGGGCCAGTACTTCACCAACCCGAACCTCATCGCGGCCGGTGCGCTGATGACGGCCGTGCCCACCCTCCTCGTGTACTTCGCGCTCCAGCGCCAGTTCATCAGCGGCCTCACCATCGGCGCGGGCAAGTAGCCGACCGGACGCGAGCCGCCGCGCCCCGCACACCCGCACCGCCCCACCCGACCAGAGCAGGAGACCACCCGCATGCCCTCCCCCGCCCGCACCACGAGCCGAGCCGCGCGCGCCGCGATGGTCCTCGCCGTCACGGCCGCCGTGGCCGTCGCCGTACCCCCGGCGCAGGCCGCGACCGACACCGCACCGGCCACGGCTGCCATGGCCGCCGCCCCGACGGCGGCCGCCGGACACGGCCTGGCCCAGAAGCCGTTCATGGGGTGGAGCAGCTGGTCGATGCAGACCAGTTCGTACCCCGGCCTCAACCCCACGGGCCAGTACAGCTACCTCACCGAGGCGAACGTCCTCAAGCAGGCCGACGCGATGGCCACCAAGCTGAAGAAGTACGGCTACGCGTACATCAACATCGACGCCGGCTGGTGGCGCGACCAGGACTGGACGCCCGAGTTCGACGGCTACGGGCGCCAGCAGGCCGACCCGGTGCGCTTCCCGCGCGGAATGAAGCCGGTCGCCGACGACCTCCACCGCAAGGGGCTCAAGGCGGGCATCTACCTGCCGGTCGGTCTGGAGAAGGAGGGGTACGGCGGCGGCAGGCTGCCGGTCTGGAACGCCCCGGGCTGCACCACCGGGGACATCGTCTACGGCGATCTGCGCACCACGAACGGCTGGGACAGCTCGTACAAGATCGACTTCTCGCGGCCGTGCGCCCAGAAGTACGTCGACTCACAGGCTCAGCTGATCGCCGACTGGGGCTACGACTTCCTCAAGCTCGACGGGGTCGGCCCGGGTTCCTTCAAGAGCGGCGACAACTACGACAACCGGGCGGACGTCGCCGCCTGGAAGAAGGCCATCGCACGCGCCGGGCGCCCCGTTCATCTGGAGATCTCCTGGTCTCTGGATGTCGACTACGCCGACAGCTGGAAGGAGAACTCCGACGGCTGGCGGGTGGACACCGACGTCGAGTGCTACTGCGAGACGCTGGTGACGTGGGACAGCTCGGTGAAGACCCGCTGGCGCGACACCCCCGCGTGGACCCGGCACGCGGGTCCGGGCGGCTGGAACGACCTGGACGCGATCGACGTCGGCAACGGCGAGATGGACGGGCTGACGAAGGCCGAGCGGCAGAGCTACATGACGCTGTGGTCGATCGTCAAGTCGCCGCTCTACTCGGGTGACGACCTCACCAAGCTGGACGCGTACGGCGTCTCGCTGCTGACCAACCGCGAAGTGCTCCGGGTCAACCAGCGGCCGGGCGCCCCGGCCCACCCCGTCACCACGGCGGGCGACGAGCAGGTGTGGGCGGCCAGGAACCCCGACGGCGGCTACACCGTGGCACTGTTCAACCTCGGTTCCTCGCCCGCTCCGGTGACGGCCCGCTGGTCGGCCCTCGGCTTCGGCGGCAAGGCCTCCGTGCGCGACCTCTGGAACAAGAAGAACCTCGGACAGCGCAAGGACTTCATCACCGAAACGCTGCCCGCGCACGGATCGCGGCTGTTCACCGTCACCCCGCACGGTTCCGGGCCGCGTACCACGGCGTACGAGGCCGAGTCCCCGGCCAACACGCTGTCCGGCAACGCCTCGGTCTCCGACTGCGACGAGTGCTCCGGCGGCAAGAAGGTCGGCAACCTCTACGAGGGCGGCTCGGTGCGCTTCGGACACGTCGAGGCAGCGCGGGCCGGAACGTACTACATCAACGTGGCCTACACCTCCGGTGACGAACGGTCCGTCGAGATCTCGGCCAACGGGAAGGCCGCCACGAAGCGGATCTTCCCCTCCAGCGGGGGCTGGGGCGCGGCAGCGACGATCAGCGTCCCCGTCACGCTCAAGGCCGGCCGCAACACCCTCACCTTCGACAGCGGCGACTCGGGCTACTCACCCGACATCGACCGGATCGACGTACCGAAGCGGAGCTGACACCCGGCGCTCCACCGCACTGTTTCTCCCCGCCCGTCATCCGCACCGGAATGGAGTCACCGTGAACGACCAGCACCCGCACCCGCAGCCGCCCGCGCAGCCGGAGCCCGGTCACCCGAGCCGCCGCCGCCTGCTCACGCTCGCCGCGGCCGTGGGTTCGGCCACCGCCCTCGGCGCGCTGCCTGCCTTCGCCGCCACGCCCGCCCCGGAGCGGCCCGCCGCGGCCCCGCCGCGCGCCCCCGGCCGGGCCACCGAGATGTGGTACCGGACGCCCGCCTCCGCCGACTCGATGATCGAGCAGGCCCTCCCGGTGGGCAACGGCCGGCTCGGCGCGCTCGTCGGCAACGACCCCGCGCACGAACTGCTGCACATCACCGACGCCACCCTGTGGACCGGCGGGATCAACGATCAGCTGGACGCGGACGGCCAGTTCCCCTACGGGCGTGAGGACTTCGGCAGCTTCACCCTGCTGGGCAACGTGACCGTCGACATCCCGGACCACGAGCTCTCCGAGGTGTCCGGCTACCGCCGCGGTCTCGACCTCGCCCAGGGAGTCGTCACCTCCCGCTACACGCGCTCCGGTGTGACGTACGAGCGCAGCGTCCTCGCCAGCCGGCCGGACGACGTCGTGGTCATCCGGTTCAGCCAGCGCGGCGGCGGCCACTACACCGGCACGCTCGCGCTGGACGGCACCCACGGCGAGACGACCTCGGCGGACGGGCGCGGGGCGGAACTCTCCCTGGCCGGCTCGTTCGGCAACGGGCTCCGCTACGGGGCGGTCGTCCTGGCGCACAGCCGCAGCGGCAGGGTGTCCACGGACGGCGGCCGGATCACCTTCACCCGGTGCGCGGACCTCACCGTGGTGATCAGCGGCGGAACCGACTACGCCCCCGACGCCGCCAAGGGCTACCGGAACCCGGGGCTCGACCCGCTCGCCCTCGCGCGCACGAAGGCCCGTGACGCCGCCGCCGTCTCCGCCACCGATCTGCTGCACACCCATGTGGCCGATCACCGGGGGCTGTTCGACCGCGTGACGCTGGACCTGGGCGCCTCCACACCGGAGCAGCGCTCCCTGGACACCTGGGACCGGCTGCGGGCCCGTACGGCGGAGGGTGATCCCGATCCGGAACTGGAGTCCCTGTACCTTCAGTTCGGCCGCTACCTGATGATCTCGGGTTCGCGGGGCGGGCTGCCGGTCGCCCTCCAGGGCCTGTGGCTGGACGGCAACGACCCGGACTGGATGGGTGATTACCACACCGACATCAACATCCAGATGAACTACTGGATGGCCGACCGCGCGGGGCTGTCCCCCTGCTTCGACGCACTGACGGACTACTGCCTCGCCCAGCTCCCGTCCTGGACCGAGCTGACGGACAGCCACTTCAACGACCCGGCCAACCGCTTCCGCAACTCCAGTGGCAAGGTCGCCGGCTGGACCGTGGCGTTCTCCACCAACATCCACGGCGGCCTCGGCTGGTGGTGGCACCCGGCCGGCAACGCCTGGCTGTGCAACTCCCTCTGGGAGCATTACGAGTTCACCCAGGACCTGGCGCATGTGGCACGGATCTTCCCGATGCTGAAGGGCGCCTGCGAGTTCTGGGAGGCACGGCTGCTGACGACGACCGTCACCGATGCCGCGACGGGCGAGCGGCGCGAGGTCCTGATCGCGGACAGCGACTGGTCCCCCGAGCACGGACCGCAGGACGCGAAGGGCAACACCTACGCCCAGGAGGTGGTACGGGACCTCTTCCTGCACTTCGAGGAGGCGTGCGCGCTGCTCGGCCGGGACGCGCGGTACGGCGCGGCCGTGAAGAAGATGCGGAAGCGGCTGTACCTGCCCGAGGTCAGCCCAGAGACCGGCTGGCTCCAGGAGTGGATGTCCCCGGAGAACCTCGGTGAGACGGAGCACCGCCATCTGTCACCGCTGATCGGCCTCTTCCCCGGGGACCGGATCAGGGCGGGCGCGGTCTCCGACGAACTGCTGGCAGGGGCCACCGCGCTGCTCACGGCGCGCGGCATGGAGAACTTCGGCTGGGCCAACGCCTGGCGTGCGATGTGCTGGGCACGGCTGAAGAACGCCGACAACGCCTACCAGCTCGTGGTCAACAACCTGCGGCCCTCGGTCAGCAGCAGCAACGGCACCTCGGTGAACCTGTTCGACATCTACCAGACCGGCCCTGACCGGGGGATCTTCCAGATCGACGCCAACTTCGGTACGCCCACGGCCATGATCGAGATGCTCCTGTACTCCCGGCCCGGTCACATCGAGCTGCTGCCCGCCCTGCCGGCGGCGTGGGCGGGCTCGGGGTCCGTCACCGGACTGGGCGCGCGTGGCGGCTTCGTGGTGGATCTGAGCTGGCGCGACGGGAAGGTGCGCGAGGCGCGGATCCGCAGTGTCGGCGGCCGCAGCACCGAGGTGAGCTGGCGGGGCGTGACGCGGCGGGTGGCACTGCGGCCCGGCGGCTCTGTCACCCTGCGGAAGTTCTGACTCCGGTTCGCTGTCCGTCCGGCGGCGGGTTGGCCCTTGCGGGTCACCCCGCCGCCGGACAGAACCTAGACCTCCTCCGCCGCGCGCAGGACGCGGTCGGGGCGGATCGGCAGCTCCCGGTGACGGACGCCGGTCGCGTGCCACACCGCGTTGGTGATCGCGGCGGCGACGCCGACGACACCGATCTCACCGATGCCCGCGATGCCGATGGGGTCGTCGGGAAGGTGGTCGTCCACCCAGTCCGCCTCGATGACCGGCACATCGGCGTGCGAGGCGAAGTGGTAGCCGGCGAGGTCGGCGCCGACATGGCCGCCAGAGGCCTGGTCCCTGACCGCCTCCTCGTGCAGGGCCATCGACAGCCCCCAGGTCATCCCGCCGATGAACTGGCTGCGGGCGGTGAGCGGGTTGACGATGGTGCCCGCGGCGTAGATGCCGAGCAGCCTGCGTACCCGCACCCCGCCGGTGGTGACATCCACCGCCGCCTCCGCGAACTGCGCCCCGAAGGAGTGCCGTTCCAGCTGCGGGAGGGTGCCGATGACATCTGCGGTGTTCGACCTGGCGGTGATTCCCTCCGGCGGGATGGCGCCCCCCAGTGCCAGCCGCTCGCGCACCTCGCCCGCCGCCAGCTTGACCGCCCAGGCCCAGGAGCGGGTGCCCACCGAGCCGCCGGCGATCATCGCCTGCCCCAGGTCGCTGTCCCCGATCCGCACCCGGACGCGGTCCGGGTCCACCTCCAGGGCGTCCGCGGCGACCAGCGTCATCGCGGTCCTGGCCCCGGTGCCGATGTCCGCCGCGTTGATCCGTACGGTGAAGCCTCCGTCCGGCTCCGCGGTCACCGCCGCGGTGGACGGGCTGACTCCCGAGGGGTAGGTGGCCGCGGCCGTTCCGGTCCCGATCAGCCAGCGTCCCTCGCGGCGCACGCCGGGGCGCGGGTTCCGCTCGGCCCAGCCGAACCTGCGGGCCCCCTCCTCGAAACAGGCGACCACGTTGCGGCTGCTGAACGGCAGCCCGGAGACGGGCCCGACCGAGGTCTCGTTGCGGACGCACAGCGCGATCGGGTCCACGCCGCACTTCTCGGCCAGTTCGTCGAGGGCCGATTCGATGGCGAAGGAGCCGGGCCTCCGGGTCCGTGCCGAGGAGCGCGAGCGCTCCGGATACGTCGTGGACGCGCTCGTAGCCGAATTCCCTCATGCGAGCGGCTCCTTGACCCTGTCGGCACCGGCCGCGGAGGCTTCCGCGGCCGGTGCGACCGCCCGCACGATCGACACATAGGCGCCGCAGCGGCACTGGTTGCCGCTCATCCGCTCGCGGATCCCCTTTGCGGTGAGGTCGGGCACCCCGGCTTCGGGCCGGACGTCGTCGGTCACGGCGCTCGGCCAGCCCGCCGCGTGTTCCTCGATCACCGCGAGGGCGGAGCAGATCTGCCCCGGGGTGCAGTAGCCGCACTGGTAGCCGTCCAGGCCGAGGAAGGCCTGCTGGACCGGGTGCAGCCGGTCGCCGTCGGCCACCCCTTCGATGGTGGTGATCGCGCGCCCCTCGGCCGCGACCGCCAGTTGCAGACAGGCCACGGCTCTGCGCCCGTCGAGCAGTACCGTGCAGGCCCCGCACTGGCCCTGGTCGCAGCCCTTCTTGGTGCCGGTCAGATCGAGACGCTCGCGCAGGGCGTCGAGCAGGGTGGTGCGGTGATCGACGGGCAGCGTGTGCTTCTCGCCATTGATGTTCAGGGTGATCGCACTGGTCGCCGATGGGGCCATGCTCAGCCTTCTTTCGCGTTGCTGATGCGCGTCGACCGGTCCCGGTGGACGGTCCGGGAGGAGCGGGAGTGGCTTGAACTGCCGCTAAGGTAAGGCTAAGCGGACAGCTGTCCGCCAATGATCGAACCCAGTGGACAGCTGTCCGGTTATCAAGAGCGGCCATGGCCGCGGGCCCGGAAGGAGGACGTGTGCGGGAACGGAAGAGCACCCCTCTGCGTCCGGACGCACAGCGCAATCGCGAACGCATCCTGGAAGTCGCGCTGGCCGAGCTGACCCGGGCGGCGGACGCTCCGGTGAGTGTGATCGCGAGGAAGGCCTGTGTCGGGCAGGGGACGTTCTACCGCAACTTCCCCGACCGGGAGGCACTCGTCCTGGAGGTCTACCGCTACGAGATGCAGCAGGTGGCCGACTCCGCCGCGCAGCTGCTCCTCACCCGCGGCCCCGACCGGGCCCTGCGGGAGTGGATGGACCGGCTCGCGCAGTTCGCCATGGCCAAGGCGGGTCTGGCCGAGGCGCTGCGTACGACGGTCAGCCGGCAGGGCGGCCTGGCCCGGCTGGGCCACGGTCCGGTGACCGGGGCCGTCACGCTGCTGCTGGACGCCAACGAGAAGGCAGGCACCATCCGTGCGGGGCTGACCGCGGAGGACTTCCTGCTCGCCATAGCCGGGCTCTGGCAGATAGACCCGCACAGCGACTGGCCGCCGCGCGCGGCCCGGCTGCTGGACCTCGTGATGGACGGGCTGCGGGCGGGTGCGTCCGGCGGGCACGGTACGGCGCCGGACCCCGCGAGCCCGGAGTGATCCGGACGAGAGGCACTAGAGTGCGCCAGTGCCCTCGTACAGCATTGGCCAGGCCGCGGAGCTGCTGGCCGTGAGTCCCGAGACCGTTCGCCGCTGGGCCGACGGTGGTCAGCTCGCGATGGACCGGGGCGGTTCGGGAAACCGGGTGATCGACGGTGTCGGCCTCGCGCGCTTCGCCACGGAGCGTGCCGCCGGTCTGCATCCGGTGCCCGGGGAGGTCCTGACCTCGGTACGGAACTCGTTCGCCGGGATCGTCGTCGCGGTGACGGCCGACGACGTGGTGGCGCAGGTGGAGATCCAGTCGGGGCCGCACCGGCTGGTGTCGCTGATCAGCCGCGAGTCCGTCGATGAACTCGGCCTGGCGGTCGGGGTCATGGCCACGGCCCGGGTGAAGTCGACGAACGTCCACATCGACCGGCCGGGCAGCCGGGGCTGATCACCGGCTGCGGGGCGTCGCCGGTCAGCGGCACATCAGCGCGGCCTGGAGATCGAGTCGGTGGTCGAGGCGCGACAGATCGCGGCCGGTGAGCTGCTCGATGCGCCGGACCCGGTAGTGGACCGTGTTGACGTGGAGGTGAAGGGCCTCGGCGGCGCGGGCCCAGGAGCAGTTGTGCGCGAGGAAGACTTCGAGGGTGTGCAGCATCATGCGCTGCGAGGCGCTGTCCCCGTCGGTCAGCGGGCCCAGGGTCCGGGCGCTGAAGACCTCGCGGACCTCTCCGGGGATTCCCGCGAGCAGCGTGCGCAGGGTGGTGAGTTCGTCCACCGAGGTCAGTCCGGCCGCCGCGGGTGCGGTGGTGCGGGACGCCGTGAGGGCGTAGCGCGCCTGTACGAGGCTGCCGTGCAGTTCCTCCGGTGCGGCGGCCACGGCGCCGAGCCCGCCGTGGAGCGTGGCGTCGGGGTGGCAGCCGTCCAGTACGGGCCACAGGGCGTGCAGCAGGGCCTGGCTGTCCCCCGGTTCACCCTGGACGACGGCCACGGCGGCGCCTTCCGTGAGCCTGCCGACGGCGAAGGGGCGCTCCGCGTCGTGGTGGAGGGCTTCGCTCAGGGCGTCCGCCGCCGCGTTCGCGTCGCCCTCATGGGCGTGCCGGGCGGTGAGGACCCGATAGGGCCCCCGGTCGGAGAGTCCGCAGCCGTGGAGGGCGGTGCGAAGTGATGTCCCGTCGGTGTGCGGGGCGTCGATCAGGGAGACGAGTTCGTCGCCCTTGCGGCGTGCCGCGTTCTCCGCGGGGGCGGCGCGGTGCCGGTGCTGGGCGAGTACGTCGGTTATCTCGTGCAGCACGCGGGGCGGCGCCCCGGCCGTGTCGGGGACGTACAGATGCCAGACGTCGCAGGGGGACCCGTCCGACTCGACGCGCAGCGTGACCCCGGCGGGCCCGTGCAGGCATTCCGCGCCCTGTTGCGCGGACAGCGGCGGGGCGGACCGGGTGCGCGCGAGGGTGCGCCCGGTCGCGCTGAGGAGGTAGGCGGGCGGGGTGCCCAGGTGGGCGAAGGCCCGGTCGAGCAGTGTGTCCGGGTGGGCGCCGGCCGCGATCAGGGCACTGAGCTCGTTGCGTACGTTCTCCGGGGTCGCGTAGTGGTGGGTGGGGCGGCGACTGAGATCGCCCCACTGCCTCAGGTAGACCGCCTCGGTGATGGCCCGGAAGCTGGTGCGCGTGGGGACGGCGACGAGGGTGACTCCGTGCGTCCGGCAGGCGTCGACCAGGACATCGGGCACGGTCCCGTGCGTCTCCTCGCCCGCGAGCAGGGCCACGGCTCCGGCCGTCCGCAGCGCGGTGACGAACCGCTCGGCCTTCTCGGGCCCGTCGCCGGGGCGCCACCACACCAAGCCGCTGAGCACGATCTCCCCCTGCTGGAGGAAGCGCGCCGGGTCCTCCAGGTCGGTGGCGGTGACCCCGCTGATCTCCCGGACCGGCAGGGGCTCTTCGCCCCACAGCAGGGTGAGGCCGAGCGATTCGAGCTGGAGAAGGTGTTCGACGTGCATGGTGTGGCTCCTTGCGCGACTGCCGGGTCCGGGCCCCGACATCTCACATTCACGAGGCGACTGCGAGTCCAGTCATCGTAAATGCAAGGTGAAGTGATAGATACACCTCTTGGTGAATCCTCCAGGACGCGGCCCGGGGGCTGGTGTTTTTCCGTGTGGTGCACCAGTCGTGCGCGGGGCGGCGGCGTTGCTTCACTGAGCTTCTCGGTGGCCGACGACGCAGCGGCCGGAGTGGAGAACGACATGGATCTCAACACCGTGCGGGACGTGCGGGACGCCCGTTCCCACGAGCCCTGGCGGCCCGGTGACGCCTGGCTCGGCGGGGGCACCTATCTGTTCTCCGAGCCCCAGCCACACCTGCGGCGGCTGGTGGACCTGAGCAGGATGGGCTGGGAGCCGGTCACCCACCACCACGACGGTTCCGTGGAGTTCGCCGCCACCTGCACCATCGCCCAGCTGTCCCGCCACGGGAAGGGGAGCCGGGTCCGGGCCGCGCCGCTCTTCGAGCAGTGCTGCCGGGCGTTCCTCGCTTCCTTCAAGATCTGGAACATGGCCACCGTCGGCGGGAACCTCTGCAACGCCCTGCCGGCCGGGCCGATGATCTCCCTCACCGCGGCCCTCGACGGTGAGTGCCTCCTCCAGGCGCAGGACGGCTCGCTGCGCCGGGTACGGGTGGCCGATTTCGTCACCGGAGCGGGGCGCAAGGACCTGGCCGAGGGCGAACTGCTGCGCTCCGTCACCCTGCCGGCCCGGACGCTGGCCGCGCGCACCGCCTTCCGGCAGGCCTCGCTCTACGGACTGGGCAGGTCCGGCGCCCTGGTCATCGGGGTGCTCGACGAGCAGGACGGCTCGCTGGCCGTGACGGTCACCGCGGCGACCGTGCGCCCCTTCCGGTTCTGGTTCCCGCTGCCACCGGACCGGGCGGGCCTGCGCGGCGCGTTGGAGGCGGCCGTCGACGACGCCGACTGGTTCGACGACATCCACGGGCTGCCCGCCTGGCGGCGACACATGGCCTTCCGCCTGGCCGAGGAGGTCCGGCGCGAACTGACCACGGAAGGTACGCGAGGTACGCGATGAGTTTCGGGATCCATGTCAACGAGCAGCCTTTCGACGCCGAACCTCGGCCCGGACAGTGCCTGCGCACCTATCTGCGCGAACGCGGCTGGCTCGGGGTCAAGAAGGGCTGCGACGCCGGTGACTGCGGAGCCTGCACCGTCCATGTCGACGGGGAGCCGGTGCACAGCTGTATCTACCCGGCCGTACGGGCGGCGGGCCGCTCGGTGACCACGGTGGAAGGCCTGGCCAGGGACGGCGAACTCCACCCCGTACAGCAGAGGTTTCTGGACGCGCAGGGATTCCAGTGCGGCTTCTGCACCGCCGGGTACCTGATGACCACCGCGGCTCTCGACGAGGAGCAGCTCGCGGACCTGCCGCGCGCGTTCAAGGGAAACCTGTGCCGCTGCACCGGTTACCGCGCCATCGAGGACGCGGTGCGCGGGGTGAAGCACGTCGAGGCGCCGTGCGCGGGCGCGGCGGTCGGCCGCAGCCTGCCGGCCCCTGCGGGCCCCCAGGTGGTGACCGGGACCGCCCGCTACACCTTCGACATCGACGTCCCGGGCCTCCTGCACATGAAGCTGCTGCGCTCCCCGCACGCGCACGCCCGGATCACCGGCATCGACACGTCCGCCGCGCTGCGCGTCCCGGGGGTGCGTCTGGTGCTCACCCACCACGAAGCCCCCGAACGCCACTACTCCACCGCCCGGCACGAGCACCCCACGGAGGACCCCGACGACACCCGGGTCCTGGACGACACCGTGCGCTACGTCGGCCAGCGGGTGGCGGCGGTCGTCGCCGACAGCGAGGCGGCGGCCGAGGAGGGCTGCCGGCGCGTCGAAGTGACGTACGAGGTGCTGCCCGCGGTTCTCGACCCGGAGGAGGCGATGGAGCCGGGTGCGCCGGTCGTGCACGCGAAGGACGCACAGGAGGCCCGGATCGCCCGGCCGCTCGACAACGTCGTGGGCGAGTCGCACGGCGAGATCGGCTCGGTCGAGGAGGGGTTCGCCACCGCCGACGTGGTGTACGAGGAGACGTTCCGTACCCAGCGGGTCCAGCACGCGAGCCTGGAGACGCACGGCGCGGTCGCCTGGTTCGAGCGGCCGGAGGAGGGGCCGGAGCGCGTCGTGGTGCGCTCCAGCACCCAGACCCCCTTCCTCACCCGGCGGGCGCTCTGCGCCCTGTTCGATCTGCCGCTGGAGAAGGTGCGGGTGCTGGCGGGGCGGGTGGGCGGCGGGTTCGGCGGCAAGCAGGAGATGATCGTCGAGGACATCGTCGTACTCGCCGCGATGCGTCTGCACCGTCCGGTGAAGCTTGAGTACACCCGCGCCGAGCAGTTCTACGGGGCCACCACCCGGCACCCGTTCACCGTCCGGGTCAAGGCGGGGTCCCGTCGCGACGGGACCCTGACCGCGCTGCAACTGCGGGTGGTGTCCAACACCGGGGCGTACGGCAACCACGGGCCGGCCGTGATGTTCCACAGCGTCGGCGAGTCGATGGCCGTCTACCGAGCCCCGCACAAGAAGGCGGACGCCTACGCCGTCTACACCCACGCCGTGCCGGCGGGCGCGTTCCGCGGCTACGGGCTCGGGCAGGTCGTCTTCGCCATGGAGTCGGTCATGGACGAACTGGCCCGGCTGCTCTCCATGGATCCGCTGGAGTTCCGGGAACGCAACATCATCGGCCCGGGGGAACCCATGATCAGTCCGGGCGGCGAGGAGGAGGACCTGCACATCGCCAGCTACGGGCTCGACCAGTGCCTGGGCATCGTGCGGGGCGCTCGGGCCGAGCCGGCCGGGGCGGCGCCGGAGGGGTGGCTCGTGGGGGAAGGGTCGGCACTCTCCATGATCGCGACGGGGCCGCCCGGCGGGCACATCGCCGACGCCCGGATCAGCCTGCTGGCCGACGGAACGCTCGATCTGGCCGTGGGGACCGCGGAGTTCGGCAACGGCACCACCACGGTGCACCGGCAGATCGCGGCCGGTGAACTGGGCACCACCGTCGACCGGATCGCCGTGCGCCAGTCGGACACCGATGTCGTGAAGCACGACACCGGGGCCTTCGGGTCGACCGGGACCGTGGTGGCCGGCAAGGCGACGCTCCGCGCCTCCCAGGCCCTGGCGGAGACCCTCCTCACCTTCGCGGCCCAACATCTCGGGGTGCACCGCGACGAGTGCCGTCTCCTGGAGGACGCGGTCGAGTGCCGGAACACCCGTGTGCTGCTGAAGGAGCTGTACGCCGCGGCGCGGTCGGCCGGCCGGGATCTCGCGGCGGACGGCCACTTCGGCGGGACACCGCGTTCCGTCGCCTTCAACGCCCAGTGGTTCAGGCTCGCCGTCGACCCGGGAACCGGTGAGATCAGGATCCTGCGCAGTGTGCACGCGGCGGACGCGGGCAAGGTCATGAACCCGATGCAGTGCCGGGGACAGGTCGAGGGCGGCATCGCCCAGGCGCTGGGGGCCACCCTCTTCGAGAACGTCCGGCTGGACGAGCGGGGCAAGGTCACCACCGCCGCGTTCCGCCAGTACCGGCTGCCGCAGTACGCGGACATCCCCCGTACGGAGGTCCACTTCATGGAGACCGAGGACTCGATCGGCCCGCTGGGGGCGAAGTCGATGAGCGAGAGCCCGTTCAACCCGGTCGCGCCGGCGTTCGCGAACGCGCTGCGGGACGCCACCGGGGTCCGGTTCACCGAACTGCCCCTCACCAGGGACCGCGTCTGGCTGGCCCTGGACGAACAGGCCGGGGGCCTGCCCGGCCGACCGGGCGGTCAGTGATCCGGGGATGCGGCAGAAACGCTTGATATCGCTGGTGCTGGTTCACAAACGCCAGGCTTTTGGCGGACATCGTGTCGTACGCGCGATTTCGCGGGGCGGCTGCTGGGCATACCTTCTGACAGCCGCCCTGCGGGCCGTCCGATTTGGGAATCCCCATGAGCAGACCCAGCGCGCAACCCCGCACTCCCGCTCCGCCGTTCACGCCCTTCACCCTGCGCGGGGACGTCGAGCGCCCGGCCACGCTGACCGTGGCGGACCTGCGCGGCGGCTGGGAGCAGCACCGGGCGGAGGTGGTCTTCGACTGCGCCACCAACGGGCCGCAGCACCACAGCTTCGAGGGCCCGCTGCTCCGCGAGGTGGTGCTCGACGCCCACCCGGTGTTCGACGCGCGCAGGCGCAAGGACCGGTCCCGCTATCTGCTGGCGGTCACCGGCGGGGACGGCCACCACACGGTGCTGTCCTGGGCGGAGGTGGACGCCGAATTCGGCGATGTCCCGGTCCTCCTGGCCACCAGGATGGACGGCCGGGGGCTGGACGCGGCGGGAAGCCAGCTGGTGGTGCCCGCCGACCGGTGCGGCGCGCGCTACATCAGCGCCATCGCGCGTGTGTGGGTAGGGGCGTGGCCGGTCTCCGTATGACGGACGCGTCCGCCTGCCGTCACCCGGGCAGCCGCCCTGCGGCAACCGCTTCGGAGTTTCCTCCGAACGGCACCGCATCTGCTATGGAGCATCGCATTACGCGTTGTAAATGCGAGCCGAAAACACCTATTGTGTGGCACATGCGGTCCCCCGCCTTGGGCGATCCCGTAACCCGGGTGACCACCACCCGCTGTACGTCGACCGGCGTGCGCACCGACCGCAGCTGAGCCCACGACCCACAGACCCCACAGCTCCACCGAGCGGCGTCGCCCGTCCCCGGCGCGGCTCACCACCATCCGCTCGGACGGCACCGGCCGACCGCGTTCCCAAGGAGTCCCGACCCTCATGTCCCTCGCCTTCACCAGACGCCGTACCGCAGCCGCGATCCTCACGGCGGCTCTCCTCGTTCCGCTGGCAGCCTGCGGCAGCGACAACGACAAGAAGGACTCGGGCGCCGACGCGAGCGCTTCCGCCACCGGAGTCCCGAAGGCGGATCTGACGGTGCTGGCCGCCTCGTCCCTCACCGACGTCTTCAAGACGGCCGGTGCGGCGTACGAGAGGGAGCACCCCGGCACCAAGGTGAAGTTCTCCTTCGCCGGTTCGCAGGAGCTCGCCGCCCAGGTCAAGCAGGGCGCGCCCGCGGACGCCCTGGTCACCGCGGACACCAAGACGATGGACGGTCTCAAGTCCGACACCGGCACGCCGGCCGTCATCGCGAAGAACCGCCTGGTGATCGCCACCGGCAAGGGCAACCCGGAGAAGATCGACAACCTGAAGGACCTCTCCGACACCAAGCTCAAGGTGGTGCTCGCCGCCGCAGAGGTGCCGGTGGGCCGCTACAGCAAGCAGATCCTTGACGCCCAGAAGATCACCGTGAAGCCGGTCTCCCAGGAGCCCAACGTCCGTGCCGTCCTCAGCAAGGTCGAGCTGGGTGAGGCGGATGCCGGTCTCGTCTACAAGACGGACGCCGCGACGGCCACCGACAAGGTCGAGGCCATCGACATCCCCGATGCCCAGAACGCCGTCGCCTCGTACCCGGCCGCGACGCTCAAGACCACGAAGAACAGCGAAGCCGCGGACGCGTTCGTGAAGTGGCTCTCCACCCCGGAGGCCCTGAAGATCCTTACCGACGCCGGCTTCCAGCAGCCGTAACCGGTGACCGCCCCGTGCGGGCGGCCGGGCCCCGGTCCGGCCGCCCGCACGGTGTTTACTGCTTCAGGGACTTCCAGCTTCAGGGACTTCGATGAGACGCATTCGCAGCCGCGCCGCCGGCCCTCGCGCACCGATCGCCCTGGCGATCCCCGCGCTGCTGGCCATCGCCTTCCTGTTGCTGCCGCTGATCGGGATCCTCGCCCGCACCTCCTGGGGCGATCTGGGCACCCATCTGACCAGCCCGGAGACCACCCAGGCGCTGAAACTGTCGCTGTTCGTCTCGTTCTGGGCGCTCGGGCTCTCGCTCGTGCTCGGCGTGCCGCTGGCGTGGCTGCTGGCCCGTACCGAGTTCCCCGGCAAGACCTTCGTCCGTTCGCTCGTACTCCTGCCGATGGTGCTGCCGCCCACGGTGGGCGGTGTGGCCCTGCTGCTCGCCTTCGGCCGGCGCGGTCTGCTCGGGCCGTGGCTTGAGGACACGTTCGGCATCACGCTGCCCTTCCACACCTCCGGCGCCGTCCTGGCGGCGACCTTCGTCGCGATGCCGTTCCTCGTCATCAGCCTCGAAGGGGCGCTCGGCGGGCTGCGTCCCCGCTACGAGGAGACGGCGTCCTCCCTCGGGGCCTCGCCGGTACGGGTCTTCTTCACCGTCACCCTGCCCATGGTCGCCCCCGGCCTCGCCGCCGGGGCCGCACTCACCTGGGCGCGGGCACTCGGTGAGTTCGGCGCCACCATCACCTTCGCCGGGAACCTTCCCGGGACCACCCAGACGCTGCCGCTCCAGGTCTACCTGCTCCTCCAGGACAATCCGGAGGCCGCTACCTCGGTCTCGCTGCTCCTGCTCGCGATCGCCATGCTCGTCCTCATCGGGCTGCGCGGGCGGTGGACGGGCACCCCGAGCGCGACGGCCGCGGGTCCGCGCGGACCGGCCGAGGAGCCGGCCTCCGTCCCGTCGCAGGACGTCCGGCCTGCCCCGCCGGTCCACGTCGAAGCCAAGGCCGAAGCCGAAGCCGAGCCCGGGGACAGCTGGCCGCTGCACGCCGAGGTCACCGGCTTCAACCAGCTCACGCTCGACGCCTGTGCCGGGACCACCATCGCTGTCGTCGGACCCAACGGGGCGGGCAAGACGACCCTGCTGCGCGCCCTGCTCGGGCTCACCCCGCGCGCCCACGCCACGCTGCGGCTCGGGGAGCTGGACGTCAGCGCCCTGCCCACGCACCGCCGCGGCGTCGCCTGGGTGCCGCAGGACGGTGCGCTGTTCCCGCACCTCAGCGCACTCGCGAACACCGCCTACGGGCTGCGTGCCCAGGGCGTGCCGCGCGCCGAGGCCCGGCGCCGCGCGCAGGAATGGCTCGACCGGCTCGGGGTGGGGCATCTGACCGCCCGTAAGCCGTCCCAGGTCTCCGGCGGACAGGCCCAGCGCATCGCCCTGGCCAGGGCGCTCGCCACCCGGCCCCGGCTGCTGCTGCTCGACGAGCCGCTGGCCGCGCTCGACCAGACCACCCGGGCGCATGTCCGGCACACCCTGCGCACCCACCTCGGCGGCTTCGGCGGCGTCTGCCTGATCGTCACCCACGACCCGGTGGAGGCCGTCTCCCTCGCGGACCGGGTCCTCGTCCTGGAAGACGGCCACGTCCTCCAGGACGCCCCGCCCGGCGAGGTCACCCGGCACCCGCACTCCCCCTGGGTCGCCCGCATGCTCGGCCGCAACGCCTGGCCCGGCACGGCGACGGCGGAGGGGCTCCGGCTCCACGACGGCGGCCTCCTGGTCATCGCGGACCCGCTGCCGGCCGGTACCGCGGCACTCGCGGTCATCGCCCCCGAAGCGGTCTCCGTGCACCGCACAGAGCCCGGCGGCAGCCCGCGCAACATCTGGGCGGGCACCGTCCGGGAGATCACCACCAGCGGCAGCCGGCTGCGCGTGCTCATCACGTCACCGCAGGCACCGGATCTCGTCGCGGAGATCACCCCCCAGGCCGCGGCCGAACTCGGCCTCGCCGACGGGGTTCCGGTGTGGACGAGCGTCAAGGCGACCGAGACGACGGTCGTGCCCCTCTGAGGAGTGTCCTCGGGGCGTGAACCGGCCACGGTTCACGCCCGCCCCACGGCCTTCTGGCTCCGGCGCGAGAGGGAGTCGACGACCACGGCCGCCAGCAGGACGGCTCCCGTGATCATGAACTGGACCGCGTTGCTGACCCCCATGATGTTCATCCCCGACTGGATGGACCCGATCACCAGGGCTCCGAGCAGGGCCGACCAGACGGAGCCGCGTCCGCCGAAGAGGCTCGTACCGCCGATGACGGCCGCGGCGATGACGTTCATCAGCAGATTGCCGCCGCCCGATGTCTGGCTCGCGGACTGGATCTGGCCGGCCAGGAAGATGCCGCCGACCCCCGCCATCGTGCCGGCGATCGAGAAGACCGACATCCGGATGAACGGCACGCCGATGCCGGCCCGCCGCGCGCCCTCGACGTTGCCGCCGACGGCGAAGACCTTCCGCCCGTACGTGGTGCGGCGCAGCACGAAGTCCAGTACCACCAGCAGGACCAGGAAGATCAGCAGAGCCAGCGACAGGCCCTCGTACCGGTTGAGGATGTACGCGGTGGCGAAGGCGATCGCGGCGAGGACGACCGCGCGCAGCAGGATCTCGGTGACCGGCCGCGACGGTACCTTGGCCGCCCTGCGGCGGCCGGCGTCCAGCAGCGAGGCCGCCAGGAACAGCCCGACGCCCACGGCCGCCGCCGCGTAGGCGGCGACCGGGCTGGAGTAGATGGTCGAGTAGAGGTCCGCGACGATGCTGTCGCTCGGGATGTTGACCGTCCCGCTGGTGCCGAGCACCTGGAGCATCAGCCCGTTCCAGGCGAGGTTGCCCGCCAGGGTGACGACGAACGCGGGCACGCCGACCTTCGCGAAGAAGAAGCCGTGGATGAGGCCCACGGCGGCTCCGCCGAGGACGGCGACGAGGAGCGCCAGCCACTCGTTCATCCATGTTGTGGCTGACCAGGATGGTTCCCAGGCCGCGGTCGCGGAGCCGCTCGACCAGGTCGAGGACCTCGGCCGTCTGCTCCACGCCGAGGGCCGCGGTGGGTTCGTCGAGGATGACGACCTTCGGTTCACCGATGAGCGAGCGGGCGATCGCCACCGTCTGGCGCTGCCCGCCGGAGAGCGAGGCGACGGGGATGCGGACGCTGGGGATGCGGATGGACAGGGTGTCGAGCAGTTCCCGCGAACGCTGATCCATGCGGACCTCGTCGAGCACGCCGAAACGGCGCAGCTCACGGCCGAGGAAGAGGTTGCCGACCACGTCGAGGTTGTCGCACAGGGCCAGATCCTGGTAGACGGTGGCGATGCCGAGGTGCTGGGCGTCGTGCGGCTTGTCGATGGTCACCCGGCGGCCCTGCCATTCGATGACGCCCTCGTCCGGTGTGTTGACGCCCACGATGGTCTTGACCGCGGTGGACTTTCCGGCGCCGTTGTCCTCGACGAGCGCGACGACCTCGCCCGGGTGGACGTCCAGATCGAAACCCGACAGCGCCTGGACGGCACCGAACCGTTTGGAGATCCCCCGCAGTGTGAGCACAGGTGCTTCCGGCAACGGAACCGCCTCCTCCGCTCGCCCGCACGCGCGGGCCGTCTGGCGCCCCCGCCGGACGGGCCGCGCGGTGGCGGCCCGTCCGGACTCGCGGACTCAGTACTACTGGAGGCCGGCCTTCGCGCAGGCGGCGGCGTAGGTGGGAGTGCAGATGTCCTTGACCGTGTACAGGCCGTCCTTGACGACGGTGTCCTTGATGTTGTCCTTGTCGACCACGACCGGTGTCAGCAGCCTGGCCGGGACCTTCTCACCGCTGCCGCTGGTGACGGTGGTGGGCGTCAGGGACTTGGGCACGTCCTTGCCCTGGGCGAGCGCGACCGCCATCTCGGCGGCGATGTCCGCCTCCGGCTTGTAGGGCTTCTCGATAGTGATGGTCTGGGTGCCCAGGAGGATCCGCTGAATCGCGTCGAGCTGGGCGTCCTGGCCGGTCAACGGCACGTTCATGCCTGCCGCCTTGAGAGCGGTGGCGATACCGGCGGCCAGGCCGTCGTTGGCCGAGTAGACGCCGATGATGTTCTTCTTGCCCAGAGCGCTGATGGCACCCGCCATCTGCTGGTTGGCGTTGTTCGGGTCCCAGTTCGGGGTGTCGTACTCCTTGCCGATCTTCACCTTGCCGTCGAGGACGGAGTGGGCGCCCGCCTTGAACTCGGCGGCGTTCGGGTCCGTCGGAAAGCCGTTCTGCATGACGATCTCGCCGCTGCGGGCCTTGCTCCCGAGGGCGGCGAGCAGCGCCTTGCCCTGCAACTCCCCGACCTTGCGGTTGTTGTACGAGACGTAGCTGTCGACGGGGCCCTGGGCGAGACGGTCGTACGCCACGACCTTCACGCCCGCGGCCCGCGCCTTCTGTACGGACGACTGGATCGACTTCGCGTCCACGGCGTCCAGGATGAGGACCTTGTCGCCCTTGGCGAGGGCGGTGTTCACCTGCTGCTGCTGGGTGGTGGCGCTCTCCGCGGCGTTGTAGTAGTCGATCTTGGCGCCCGGTGCCAGCTCCTTGATCTTGTTCTCGATGTACGGCCGTTCGAACTTCTCGTACCGCGTGGTCTTGCTCTCCGGCAGCAGCAGACCGATCTTGACGTCGTCCGCTGCCGCTCTGCCCGCTCCCGGCTGCGCCGCGCCGCTGGTCGCCACCGCGCCCAGGGACAGGGCCGCCGCTCCGGCCAGGGCTATCGCGCCCCGCAATGTACGACGGGTCATGGGGAGGCTCCTTCTCGTACGGCGCCGTCCCTCCACCGGGAGACGCGGAAACGAAAACGCGCTTTTGGCCTACATTTCGACATTAGCGGCAGCCGCTGGACCGGCAAGCAGGTGACGTCGTCGCAGGCGGACGGCGCCGGAGTCAGTCCATCAGGCCGCTCGCGAGCGTCGCTCCCAGCTCCCAGCAGGCCTCGGTATCGGCCTTGCCCGGCTCTCCGGTCACCGTCACGGCGTCCGCCGCCCGGCGCCATCCCAGGCCGGTGGTGATCGAGTCAATGGCACGGACGGCTCCGGTGACGTCGTTGCCGCCGTGCACGTAGTACCCGAAGGGGCGGCCGCGCGTCGTGTCCAGGCAGGGGTAGTAGACCTGGTCGAAGAAGTGCTTGAGGGCGCCGGACATGTAGCCGAGGTTGGCCGGGGTCCCGAGCAGCAGCCCGTCGGCGTCGAGCACGTCGGACGCGGTGGCGGCGAGCGCCGCGCGCCGCACGACCCGGACGCCTTCGATCCCCTCCGTCGTCGCACCGGAGACGGCGGCTTCGAACAGTGCCTGGCAGTTCGGGGAGGGCGTGTGATGGACGATCAGCAAAGTGGCCACACCCCCGAACCCTGCCGCCCCCGCCGCCCGGCCGCAAGCGAGGCACGTCTCACGCACGGCCGCCCGGCGCCCACTCAGCCGCCGGGCACCATCACGCAGTCACCGGGCACCATCACGCCGGGCGGTCCGCGGTGACCAGCCAGGCGGTACCGCGCAACCGGACGGCGCCGCGCTCCTCGTGGCCGCGCAGCCGGTCCACCAGAGCTTCGCGGGCGCGATCGCGGGTCGCCCGGTCCACCTGGTCGGTCAGATGGCGTCCGGGGCCGCTGTCCAGCAGGAAGTCCGCCGCACCCTCCGCGTCGGGTCCCCAGTCTCCGTACGCCTCCACACCCGCGACGGCGATGTCCGCGAACCCGGCGGCGGACAGCACGGTGCGGACGCGGTCCGGATCGCCCAGGGAGAACATGCCCGGACCGCCCGACATCCCGAACTCCCCGAAGGGAGGTGGTCGCGCAGCGCGGCCATGGCCGTGATCCACTCGTTGTCCCCGGCCTCCGCGGCGCAGATGAACGCCAGCCGGCCGCCGGGGCGCAGGGCGCGGCAGATGTTGGCGAAGGCCTCGACGGGGTCACCGAAGAACATCACCCCGAACCGGCTGACCGCCACGTCGAAGGCGGCGGGTTCGAAGGGGTGGACCTGGGCGTCCGCGTGGTCGAACATCGCGTTGCCGACGCCCTCCTGCGCCGCCGTCAGCCGGGCGCGCTCCAGCATGGGGAGCGACAGGTCGACCCCCAGCACCCTCCCGCGCGGCGCTCGCTCCGCGGCGAGCCGTGCCGTCTTTCCGGCTCCGCAGCCGACATCGAGCACCCGGTCCCGCTCGCCTATCGCGGCGGCGGTGAGCAGCGGTTCGTCGAAGCCCCCGTTCACCGCGTCCCAGCGGTCCTGATTGCGCGCCCAGTAGGCGCCTTCGTAGCCGTTCCATGCCTGCGCCTGCTCGCTGTTGACGATGTTGGCGGTGTCGGACATCCGGTGCCTCCTGCTGGGTGCGGGAACGCCGGACCTATGATGGGCGCGTGCCCATACTGGCAACCCGGCCCTGCCGGACGAACCGCCACATCATCTCGGGAACCAAGAACCGGGAATCGGGAATCGGGAGGAGCCTCATGTCACCGCGTGGAGTAGCGATGCCGGACGTTCGGGAGCGGTTGTTCGCCGCGGCGGAGCGCGTGCTGGCCCGCGAGGGTCAGGGCGCCCTGACCAGCAGGGCGATCACCGCGGAGGCGGGCTGCGCCAAGGGCGTACTGCACGCCCATTTCGCCGGACTGGACGAGTTCGTCGCGGATCTGGTGCTCGACAGGTTCGCGACGACCGCACGGCCGGCCGAGGAACTCGCCGGACGGGCGGGCGCGGGCACCGTGGCCGGGAACCTCTGCGGTGTCGCGCTCGCACTGCTGGACTCCGCCGGTCCGACGATCGCCGGTCTGGCCATGACCCGCCCCGGCGCCTCCCTGCGGCTGCGCCAGGCACTGGAGGCGGGGGCGCCGGGCTTCTCCGCGGTCCAGGAGTCGATCACCCGTTACCTGGACGCCGAACAGCGCCTGGGCCGCGTCGCGTCAGGCGCCGACACGGCCGCCGTCGCGCTCGCCGCGGTCGGAACCACGCATCATCTGCTGATGACGGGCCGGTCCGGCGCCGCCGACCCGAGGGAGCAGGTGCGGGGGCTGATCGCCATGCTCGCGTCGGCGGCCGGGGCCGCTTCCGGCGAACTTCCGGGCGGCGAGTAGGCGTTGTCGACACGGTCCCGCCGGCCGCGCGCATCAGGCCGACGCCTCACCGATCCTGGCCGGCTGGTCCCTGACCGGGCGGGTGTGCGCCCTGGCCAGACACGCGGGCAGCGCCAGCACGGCACTGTGGTCCCCGGCCCGGTACGCGCTCGGCGTCATGCCCACCAGTTCGGTGAACCGTGAGCTGAACGAGCCGAGGGAGGTACAGCCGACCGTCATGCACGCGTCGGTCACACTCATGCCCGCGCGCAGCAGCGCCATCGCCCGCTCGACCCGGCGGGTCATGAGGTAGCTGTACGGAGTCTCGCCGTAGGCCTCCCGGAAGGCCCGGGAGAAGTGCCCGGTGACATCAGCGCGCGGCTCGCCATGGCCGCCACGTCGAGCGGTCGCGCGTACTCCCGGTCGACGAGATCCCGCGCCCGGCGCAGGTGCGCGAGGTTGGCGAGGCGCTGGTCGTCCATGCGACGAGGGTACCTCCGCCCGCGCGGCCGCCCCCCTTGGTTTCGTCACCCTTCTCAGCGCGTCCGCTCGGGGGTGCCGGACCCGCCCGCCCGTGCCAGGAGGGACGCGGCGAGCTCGGTGAGCCGGGCGCGCCCGTCGGCGGGCAGTTCGTCGGTGAGCGCGTTCACCCGGCGGCCGATCTCGTCCGCGCACCGCCCGGCGAGCTGCCTGCCGTCGGGGGTCAGCGTGACGAGGACGGCGCGGCCGTCGTACGGGGAGGGGGTGCGCTCGACCAGGCCGCGCTTCTCCGCGCGGCCGACCAGTCCGGTCATCGAGGACTTGTCCAGGCCGAGGTGGCGTCCGAGTTCGACCATGCCCGCCTGCCGGTCGCGCAGGATGCCGAGCAGCCTGATCTGGATGACCGACAGGTCGTGCCCGGCACCGGCGGCGGAGACGATGCGGTGGATCAGGAAGGACAGCTGCACCAGCGCGTCCACCGTGTTCGGGGGCCCGTCGGCGGCAAGGCCGGACGGGTCGGATTCAAGGGTCATGGGGCCAGCCTATTTGACGTAGTACGTGGCACAAACTACTTTCGAATTTAGTACGTGCCGCAAACCAAATGGTCGTGGCAGCCACAGCGGAACGGGAGAACCCCATGCACGCCGCAGTAGTACGGGCCTTCGGCTCGCCGCCCCGGTTCGAGAGCTTCCCGACCCCCAGCGCCTCCGGGGACCACGAGGTCCTGGTCGACGTCCTGGCCGCCGGTCTGCACCCCCGGGTCCGCTCGGCCGCGAGCGGCAGCCACTACACCTCCGACGGCACCCTCCCCCTGATCCCCGGATTCGACGCGGTCGGCCGCACCCCGGAGGGCGAACTGCTCTACTTCGTCGCCTCGGACACGGCTCCGGGCACCATGGCGGAGCAGGCGGTGGTCGACCGCCGCCGGGCCATCGCGCTGCCGTCCGGCACGGACCCGGCCGACGTCGCCGCGGCGATGAACCCCGGCATGTCCTCCTGGGTGGCGCTGCGCTCCCGCGTCTCGTTGCGGCCCGGCAGCTCCGTCCTGGTCCTGGGCGCCACGGGCAACGCCGGACAGCTCGCCGTCCAGATCGCCCGGCACCTCGGGGCCGGCCGGGTGATCGGCGCGGGCCGCTCCCCGGAACGGCTCCGGCTGCTGGAGGGAATCGGAGCCGACGAGACGGTGAGCCTGAGCGGCGACGAGGAGACCGTGGCCGAGCGGCTCGGACAGGCGGCCGCGGATGTCGACGTCGTCATCGACTATCTGTGGGGCCATGCCACCCAGCAGGCCATGCCCGCACTGCTGATGGCCCGCGCCGACCGCGCGAAGGCGCTGACCTGGATCCAGATCGGGTCCATGGCCGGCCAGAACATCAACCTGCCCTCGTCCCTGCTCCGCGCGGCGAACCTGAACGTCGTGGGCAGCGGCCAGGGCTCGGTGACCACCGCGGGAATCGTCGCCGAGCTGCCGTCCCTGGCCGAGCGGATCGTCTCCGGAGAGCTCGCCGTGGACCCTCTGCTCATCCCGCTCAGCCAGGTCGAGGAGGCGTGGAACACCCCGACCGCCCCCGGCCAGCGCATCGTCCTGACGCCCTGACGGCCACGCCGCGGTGCCCAGGACGGGACGGTACCGGCGTTGCATAATTCAGCACGAGGAGCTCACGACACCCACCACGAAGGAGTCCCCCGTGGCTTTGACCCGTGAAGAGCGCGAGCAGTTCCTGACCGAGCCGCATGTCGCGGCACTGGCCGTGAACGCGACCGAGCAGGACCGGTCCCCGCTGACGGTCCCGATCTGGTACCAGTACCTGCCTGGCGGCGACGTCTGGATCATGACAGGGCTCGAATCTCGCAAGGGGAAGGCGATCGCGGCGGCGGGCCGGTTCTGCCTGATGGTCGACCGCGTCTCACCGACCGTCCGGTACGTCTCGGTCGAAGGCCCCGTCGTCTCGACCGTCCCGGCCACCCGCGAACCCCTGGTGGAGATGGCGTCGCGCTACCTCCCCGCCGAGAAGGTCGAGGGTTACGTCGACTTCTCCTGGAAGGAGCACGGCGAGCAGGTGGTCATCCACATGCGGCCGCAGCGCTGGCTCTCCTCGGACCTCGGCCAGGTCTGAGGAGAGCGGTACCGGACCGCCCGCACCGGCCCGGCGCCCGCCTCCGGTATCCCGTCCCGCCCTCCGGTACCCGGGACCGGGTCAGCCGGACGGTTCGTCGGGCACGGGGTGTTCGGGATGAGGCCGGTAGCCGGCCTGCGAGGCGCCGCGACGGCCGGTGCCCGCCTCGTCCGTGTCGGGAACCCCCGGATCCGGCCGCTCATCGGCCGTCCGCCGCTTCGTGCCGCCGACCACGTCCAAGGGGTCCTCGTCGGCCCCGGCCTGCTGATCGGGCGGGTCACGGGGGATCGGGTCCGCGCCGCTCCCACGGCCATTCGAGTGAACGTCGTTCACGGTGTGCTCACTTCCTCCAGTAGGCGTCCAGCCCGTTGCGGGTACCCGCCTGGGCGGGCACTCCATTCGTCCCACAGGAGCGGGGATCACGCTCACCGAGAACGCGGCACAGGGTCCGGAACGGCTGCTCGCCGTCCCTGAGACCCCACCTGCTCCCCCGTCCTCCCTCGTCCTCCCGCGTCGTCAACTCGTCGCCCACCGCATCCCGTTCGGGTGGCGTGCGACGCGTTGAGGGAATGGCGCGGGGGCCCGGGGCAGTCTCCCGGCGAAAGACCGTGAAGGGGAAGTCGTCGAAGGGGAAGTCTTGGAAGTGTCACCCGAGTACGGGCGCACCATCAGCGAGGGTCCGACCCCGGCGGACACCGCCGGGGCGCCCGCCCTGCCCTACCCGAGCGGCTGGTCCGCACTGGCCTTCTCGCACGAGCTGCGGCCCGGCACCGTCCTGACCCGGCCACTGGCGGGCCAGGACGTCGTGCTGTACCGGCTGGGCAGCGGGGCGCTGCGGGCCGTCCAGCCGTACTGTCCGCACCTCGGTGCCCATCTCGGGCTGGCGAAGGTCGAGGGGGACGAGCTCACGTGTCCCTTCCACTTCTTCGCGTTCGGCCCCGACGGCGCGTGTGTGCGCACGGGGTACGGCACGCCGCCGCCGCGTTCCCCGCTGACTCAACTGCCCGTGGACGAGGTCAACGGTGCCGTCTTCGTGTGGCGCCACCACGACGGTCGCGCCCCGGACTGGACGGTCCCCCGCTGGCACGAGATCGGCCACCGGCCCGCCCGCACGGCCGCCTGGGAGCTGGCCGGAAACGTCCAGGAGGTCATCGAGAACTCGGTGGACCTCGGGCACTTCGCCACTCTGCACGGCTGGGCCAGGGCCGAGATCGGCGGTCCGGTGGTGTACGACGACGCCGCGTTCCACGTATCGATGCGGGCGCACGAGACGGCTCCGCTCGTGGGCAGCTTCACCGTCGATGTCGAGGTGGACGGATACGGGCTCGGCTGCCTGCACGCCGATGTGTACACGCCGCGCTTCGGGCTGCGGATGTGCACGATGGTGATGCCGACGGCGATCGCGCCCAACCGGATGCAGTTCCGGCAGTTGAACCGCATCGCCTTCGCCGAGCCGGGCCGGCTGCCGTCCCCCCTCGCGCGGGCGGTCAGCCGTACCGCCGCCCGGCTTCTGGACCGGGTCATCTTCCGGTCCAGTTGTGAGTTCACCGCGGCCGACTTCCCGATCTGGCACCACAAGCAGTACCAGCAGCCACCCCGGCTGGCCTCCGGTGACGGCCCGATCGGCCCGTTCCGGCGCTGGGCCCGGCGGTTCTATCCGCCAATGCCCGGCAACGGGGCCGTACCGCGCCCGAGCCACAGCGAGGGAGGCGACAAGGCCGTGCTCCCCTGACTCCGCGCTCCCGTCTCAGCCGCGCTCGCGGAGGTAGCCGTCCAGCTCCGCGGCCCCGGTCAGCATCGCCCGGCCGCGGGCGGACAGCCGGGCGCGCCAGTCGCCCAGTGCGGCCTCCAGCGGCTCCGGTCCGCCGGCCGCCCGCACCTGGGCGATCAGCGGGGCGATCTGCTCCAGCAGGTGTCCGCCCCGCCTCAGTTGATGGGTCAGCCGGGCGTCCCGCACGTCGGCCTCGTCGTAGACGCGGTAGCCGGTCAGCGGATCGCGGTCCGGGCTCAGCAGTCCGGCGCCCTCCCACTTCCGCAGCGTCGCGGGCCGGATCCCGAGCCTCCCGGCGAGCTGCCCGATGAACGTGCCGCCGTTCGCCCCGGTGACCGTACCGGGCTCGGACGGCGGAGCGGGCTCAAGGCCGCGGAGGGCGCTCTCCACGGCCTGCAGGGTACGGCGGTCGTCGAGGAGCTGGGCGTGGCTCTCGTCGATGAGGTGGAACGCGTGATCGGCCACGCCCTCGTTCACCGACCGCATGATCAGCGTCGCCGTCCGGTGGCCGTGGCCGGGCACCAGGGCGAGAAACGCGCGCAGGGCGACCGCGTGCAGCGGCGTGTAGGCGCGGTAGCCGTTGGGGGTGCGGCAGGCCCGCGGAAGGATGCCGGCCTCCTCGTAGTTCCGCACCGCCTGGGTGGACAGACCGTGCACACGCGCCAGATCAACCGGCCTGAGCCGCTCATTGCTTTGAGGCTTTTTCCCCACTCCTCATCCAACTCCCTGCCATTTTCCTGCTGGTTGTGCGGAACAGTTTCCACCGTTGGTTCAACGATAGCGTTGAAGGCATGGCTACTGGCATCAAGGACATCGCACAGGCCGTAGAGGCCTCCGCCGTCATGGAGCTGCTCCCGGGCAGGCCTCGGCTGCTCGCTCTGGGCGAGCCCACCCACGGCGCGGGCACGGTGCTGGACACACGCAACGCGCTCTTCCGCCAACTGGTCGAGCAGGAGGGATACCGCACGATCGCGATCGAGAGCGACTGCCTGATGGGTCTGCTCGTGGACGACTACGTCATCTCGGGCACGGGCACGCTCGACGAGGTCATGGAGCACGGATTCAGCCATGAGTGGGGCGCCTTCGCGGGCAACCGCGACCTCGTACGGTGGATGCGGGCACACAACGAGGGCCGGCCCGCGTCCGAACAGGTCCGCTTCGCCGGTTTCGACGGGCCGCTGGAGATCACCGGCGCCGCGAGCCCCCGGCAGGCCCTCATCGCCCTCCACGGCCACCTCTCCTCCCACGTGGCCGCGGACCTGCTCCCCTGCACAGCGGAGACGCTCGACCGGCTGCTCGGCCCGGACGACCGGTGGACCGGGCCCGCCGCGATGATGGACCCCGCGCGGTCCTTCGGACGGTCGGAGGAGGCCGCGCGGCTGCGGCTGCTCACCGACGATCTCGTGGCGCTGCTCGATGCCCGGACACCGCAGCTGATCGCGTCGGACTCGCGGGAGGGCTGGCACCGGGCGCGCTTGTACGGGCGCACCGCCGTCGGGCTGCTCCGCTACCACTTCTGGATGGCGGACGCGTCACCGAGCCGCCTCTCCTGGCTGATGGGCCTGCGGGACTCGATGATGGCCGCCAACCTGCTCGCCCTCGCCGAGCAGGGTCCGGCCCTGGTCAACGCCCACAACGGGCACCTCCAGCGGGACAGGAGCACGACGCGGATGGCCGGCCGCCCGCTGGAGTGGTGGAGCGCCGGCACACTCGTGAGCGCCCGGCTGGGCGAGGAGTACGCCTTCGTGGCCACGGCCCTCGGCACGCTCCGGCACCTCGGTGTGGAGGCCCCGCCGCCGGACAGCGTCGAGGGGCTCCTGTACGCGCTCCCGCAGGACCGCTGCGTCGTCGGCGCGGCGGGACTGGCCGCCTCCCTCGGGGACACCCGGCCCGCCCACCGGGTGTCCCCGTACTACGGCTACTCACCGCTGGACCCGGCCCACCTGGAGCGGGTCGACGGGATCGTGTTCGTCAAGGACGTCCCGGAGAGTTAGGCGAGTCAGGGCCCCCGGGGAAGCCGTCAGCTGCGCCCGCACGGCTCCTGAACGCGACGAAGTCCCTGGGCCAACGCCCCCCGCCGGGCCTTGTAATGCCCGAGTAACGGCGTCCTCCTAGCGTGCGGACTCCCCCGTACCGTTCCTGGAGGAGCATCCCGATGCACCTGTCCCGATCGCCCCGGCGCAGAACCGCCGCATGGGCGGCCGCAGCGCTCACCGTCACGGGCCTGCTGATCGGCCCACCGTCCGCAGCCGCCGCTTCCGGGCCGACCGCCCAGGTCGACGCCGCCCTGCTGAACGCCGTGGACGGCGGCGGCGACGCGTCGTTCTTCGTCGTCCTCAAGGACAAGGCCGACCTGTCGCCGGCCAAGAGCAAGCGCGCCCACGCCGCGAAAGCGAAGTCGGCGTTCAGCGAGCTGAAGACCAAGGCACAGACCAGCCAGCGTTCGCTGAACTCCTTCCTCGACAAGAAGAAGGTCGGCCACCAGGACTTCTGGATCGCCAACACCGTCAAGGTCACCGGTGACGCGGACCTGATCGCGGAACTTTCGAAGCGCTCCGACGTCGCGCGGATCGTCAAGGAGCAGCACTACAAGCTCGACGACATCGAGAGCAAGCCCTCCAAGGCACAGACCAAGGCGGCGGTCAACGCCGCCTCGAAGGCCGCGGCCACGGAGGAGGACGGCGCGCCCGAGTGGGGCGTCAAGGACATCAAGGCCGACCAGGTCTGGGACGAGTACGAGGACCGGGGCGAGGGCATCGTCATCGCCGACCTCGACTCCGGTGTTCAGTACGACCACCCGGATCTGGTCGGCAACTGCCGGGGCAACAACGGCGACGGCTCCTTCACGCACGACTACAACTGGTTCGACGCCAGCGGCCAGTACCCCACGAGCGCCCCGTGCGACAACAACGGGCACGGCACGCACACCATGGGCACGATGGTCGGCAAGGACGGCGTCGGTGTCGCCCCCGGCGCGACCTGGATCGCCGCGAAGGGCTGCGAGACGGACGAGTGCTCGGACTCGTCGCTGCTCGCGGCCGGGCAGTGGATTCTCGCGCCGACCGACCACAACGGTGCGAACCCGCGGCCGGACCTCGCGCCGAACAAAGTCAACAACTCCTGGGGCGGCGGCCGGACGACGTTCTACCAGGACGCCCTTGAGGCGTGGAACGCGGCGGGCATCTTCGAGGCGTTCGCGGTCGGCAACAAGGGTGACGGCGCAACCTGCTCGACCACGGAGGCGCCCGGCGCGCAGGCTCCGGCCTACGGTGTCGGCGCGTACGACTCGACCGGGAAGATCGCGAAGTTCTCCGGCTTCGGCCCCTCGCTCGTCGACGGCTCGATGAAGCCGAACATCTCGGCCCCCGGTGTCGACGTCCGCTCCACCTGGCCGGGCGACTCGTACAACACCATCTCCGGTACGTCGATGGCGACTCCGCACGTCGTCGGGGCGGTGGCGCTGCTGTGGTCGGCGGCCCCGTCGCTCATCGGTGACATCGACGCCACCCGCACCCTGCTCAACGAGGGCGCGACGGACGGCGCCTCCACGGATCACGGCACCTCGCTCCAGGACTCGTCCGGCAAGAGCGCGCCGAAGCCCAGGGCGTCCGGCAGCGGCGCGGCGTCCGGCACCGATGCGACGGACACGCCCGTCATCTTCACCAAGAAGTCCGCACTGGACGGCGTCACCGGTCTGGGCGCCACCGTGCAGGCCGGCTCGCAGGGCTACTTCACCGTGCACAGCCTCGCCACCGTCCAGCTCCACAAGGCCGACGGCTCCACCGCCTGGACGCGCAACAGCGACTCGCTGTACGCGGACTGGGGGATCACGCACCTGCGGCCCTGGGAGAAGGGCTTCTACCCGGCCCGGGTCCTGATGAGCTACGACGCGGTCAGCCCGTTCTCGCCCTACTCCGACCAGGGCTACGACACGGGCGACCTGACCGGTGACGGCGTCCCGGACCTGGTCTTCTCCGCGAGCGTCGGCATAGACCCGCCGACCGGCGTCGTCATCCCCGGCACCACGATGACATCCGGCACGGTGGTCACCGTCCTGGACGGCAAGACCGGGAACACGCTCTGGTCGAAGGTCCACGCCTACGCCGGCGCGGTCAAGATCGTCGACGGCACGCTGCTGGTCGCCGACTCGCCCCAGCTGAACAGCGGACCGCCGGACGGTGCGACGGGCGCCCTCTACGGGACCCGCTTCTCGTACGCCGACGGCGCGCTGACCCCCTCCTCGACCTGGACCTACGACACCGGGGAGACCGGGGTCGCCGCCTGGGGCGCGCTGGAGGACGCGGGCGACGGGAAGGTCACCGCCTCCTGGAACCTCAGCAAGACCGCGACGACCGCCGCGCGCGGCAGCGCCCTGGTCCTGGACACCGCGGACGGCTCCCTGGTCTGGAAGACGGACGGCGAGCTGTACGGGCGTCAGCTGCACCTGGACGCCGCCCGGGGCCGGATGGTGGCCCTGGAGCAGGCGGACACCTCGGACGCGGTCAGGTACCAGATCGCCTCCTACGATCTGGCCAGCGGCAAGCGCATCACTCTGGACACCCGGATCAACGCCCTTCCGACCGCCATGACGGTCGGTGACGTGACGTCGGGCAGCGGGGCCGAGTACGCGGTCAGCGAGTCGACCCTCGACTCCGACATGTTCCTGAACGCCAGTACCGTCCGCGTCGTGAGCGGCTCGGACGGCGCCACGGTCCAGTGGACGCACACGACCAAGCGCGCCCCCGGCAACACGAGGAACGCCCCGGCCACCTGGCACATGGACGTCGTCGGCGGCAAGCTGATCGCCGCCGCCCAGGACGACACGGACAGCACGCTGGCCAGAACATCGGCAGCCTTCGGTACGGCTCGCTGACGGCGTTCAACGCCAAGGGCAAGGTCGCCTGGCGACAGTCCGGCCTCAACGCCTCGCCCATGTTCCAGCAGCCGTACCGCTCCGGCGGCAGCGACTACGTGCGGACCATCGACCCGCAGCAGAACATCCACGAGTACAAGGTGGGCAACGGCAAGCAGCAGAGCCTCACGCCGCTCCAGGCCGACCTCAACTACGCGCAGGCAGCCGATCTGGACGGCGACAAGAAGCCGGACGTGGTCGCGGGCGGCACCTCGAACGGTGTGTGGGCGTGGTCGGGCCCCTCGCTGGTCGAGGGCGCGCCCAAGGAGCTGTGGAAGACGACCGTGCCCGGCGCGGTGCTCAGCGTCCAGACCGGTGACACGACCGGTGACAAGAAGCCCGGGGTGATCGTCGCCGCGGAGACGGCGGTGGTCGTGCTCGACGGCACCACCGGCAAGATCCTGACGACCATCGACGGCGGCGGGCAGTACGTACGCTCCGTCACGGTCGCCGACGCCGACGGCAAGGACAAGGCCGAGATCCTCGTCCCGACCGACGCGCTGCGCGCCTACAAGGGCAACGGCAAGGCCCTGTGGACGTATTCGGCTCCGGCCGAAGCGGGCGACGTGGTCTTCTCCGACACCGTGTCCGGTGACGGCCAGGTGTACACGCAGTACAGCTCGGTGGGTGCACTGGACCTGCCGGACGCCGCCGAGAACGGTGTCGCGCTCGACGGCGCGAAGGGCACCGTGAGGTGGACAGCCGATCCCAAGGCACCGGCCAAGGCGGTCGACGGCAAGCTGCACGGCGCGCTCCTGGACCACGCCGTCTTCGCCTCGCCGAACATTCCGTACGCGGACGGGCATGCGGTCGTCTACACCTGGTTGGCGCTGGCCGATCCGACCACGGCCGGGGACATCTCCACCGCCACCCCGCACGTGGTGGCCGAGATCCGCGACGGCCGCACCGGCGAACTGCTGCACCGAACCGTGAATGGCAGTCCGTGGTCGCACGGAAACTTCTTCATCGACGGCAAGGGCGACCCGCTCTACAGCACGAGCTTCGGCACCTTCCGCGGCTACGGCGCCGACGGTGCGGAGACCAGCAGCTCAGTGGTGGCGCCGATGCGGACCGCCCAGTTCATCAACGGCCCCGGCGGCAGACGGCTGGTGGCCGGCGGCATGGAGGACGGCGTGGGCGTGTGGGACCCGTCGGTCCTCACCACGGGCTGGTCCTTCCAGAACGGCGTCGGCAGCGCGACCAACATGGGCGGCCGCAACTACCTCGCCGCCGACCTGGACGGCGACGGAGTCGATGACATGGTCTCGCTGAACTTCGACGACCACGGCACCAACCGGATGGCCGAGGAGCTGGGCGGCGGCGTCCTGTCCCTGAACGACGCCGGTCCTCAGATCGTGGTGTACACCCTGTCCTGACACTCCACCGGTCCGTGCGGCGCGCCGTCGTGACGGCCCATGAGTGTTGACCACTGAGGACCCCTGGGCCGAGCCCAGGGGTCCGCAGCATGCTCGGTTACAGTTGCGCCCTCATGAACGCACGACGTACCACCGGCACCGATCCCGTGGCGCCACGTTTGAACCTGCACCTTTTCGGCGGTTTTCGGGTCACCCGGGAATCCGGCGCGGCGCCCGCCGAGCGTTGGCCGAGACTGACCGCACAGGCCCTGGTGAAACTGCTCGCCGTGGTGCCGGAACACCGCCTGCACCGCGAGCAGGTCATCGACATCTGCTGGCCAGGCGCGGAGCCGCACGCGGCACAGGGCAGCCTGCGCGTCGCCCTCCACTCGGCGCGCCGGATCCTGGAGCCCGAACTCGCCTCGCGCGCCACGTCCTCCTACCTCGTCGCCGAGGGCGCGCTGCTGTTCCTGAACCCGGCGACGGTGTGGATCGACGCGGACCAGGCCGAACGGGACGCGCTGGCGAGCGGCGGCGTGGCGGAGCTGGCGCGGGCCCTGGAGTGGTTCTCCGGCGAACTGCTGCCCGAGGACCGTTATGCCGACTGGGCCGAGGGCCGTCGCTCGCAGCTCGCGGAGCTGAAGGAGCGGGTGCTGCTCGGGCTCGCCTCGGCGCACCTGGAGGCCGGCGCGGTGCCGGAGGCGGCGGCCGCCGCCGAGCGGGTCCTCGAATCGAGTCCCGCCGAGGAACTGGCGCACCGCATCCTCATCGACGTGTACACCCGGCAGGGGCTGCGGCGCCGCGCGGTGCGCCAGTACCACGTCTGCCGGGCCACGCTGGACGCGGAGCTGGGGGTGCGGCCCGGCCCGGAGACCGACCGTCTGCACCGGGTCGCGCTGGCGGCGGAGCTTCCTCTCGTACCGTCCGCGCCGTCCCTGCCGGCCGTCCTGCGGGTCCCGGTCGCGACCCCGCTGCGCGGACGCGAGGCCGTCCTCGAACGGCTCCTCGCGGCGGACGGCCCCGCCGTCGTCAGGCTGCTGACCGGCGAGGCAGGGGTGGGCAAGACCCGGCTGGTGGGCGAGGTGGCGCGGCGGGCCGCCGCGTCCGGTACGGCGGTGCTGTGGGGCGGCGGCCACGACGCGGAGGGGCACACGCCGTACGGTGCGTTCGCGGAGGCGCTCGACGGATGGCTCGCAGAACGCGACCCGGACCAGCGGGCCGGGGTCGGCGCGGAGTACCCGGAGCTGGCCGCGTTCCTCCCGGCCCTAGGCCGGGTGCGGGCGGACGAGGAGCGGAGCCCGGAGGAGGAGCGGGACAAGCTGTTCCGCGCCACGGCCGGGCTGCTCGGCGAACTGTCCTCCGTACAGCCGGTGCTGATCGTCCTGGACGACCTGCACGCGGCGGACGAGGGATCGTTCCAGTTGCTGAGCCACTTGGCGCGGCGGGCGGCGCAGACGGGCGGCCCCCGGTTCCTGGTGACCTGCCGCGAGGAGGAGATACCCGACGGCGATCCGTGCGGGACCGGGCTGACCTCGCTGCTGCGCCAGGGGCTGGCCACCCGCGAGGAGGTGGGCCGGCTGAGCCAGGAGGCCTGTCTCGCGGTGGTGCGCGACACGGTGCTGCTGCCCGCCGCACCGCATCTGGCGCCGCGACCCGGCGAACCGGCCCGTGACGTCGCGGAGGACGAACGGCTGAACCGGGTGTGGGAACTCTCCCTCGGCAACCCGCTGTTCGCTGTCGAGCTCGCCCACGGTCTGGCGGAGGACGTGCCCGGTATGCCTGCGCCGGAGGGAATCCGGCAGCTGGTGGCGGAGCGCCTCGGCCGGCTCGACCACGACGCGCGGCGCATCGTCGAGGCGCTCTCCGTCGCAGGGCCCGAGACCGCCCTGTCCGAACTGCTCGACGTCGCCGCCCACGGACTGCATCCGCCGGTCTCCGGCGTCGCCGCCACCGACGCGCTGGAACACGCCATCGGCGCCTCCCTCGTCGAGGAGCGCGAGATCGTGCTGGCCGGCCAGCACGAGGCCGGGCTGATCTTCCGGCACCCCCTGGTCCGGCTCACCTGCTACGAGGAGCTCTCCTCGGTCCGCCGCAGGCAGTTGCACGGCGCGTTCGCCCAGGCGGTGCTGCGCCGCCGCCCCGACGCCGTCGACACCCTCGCCGCGCACTTCGCGCACGCCGACGATCCGCGCGCCGCCGAGTATCTGCGCAGGGCCGCCGCACGGGCCGCGGCCCTCTTCGCCAACGACACCGCCGACCGCTACTACCGGGATCTGGTGGCGCGGCTCGACGTGGACGCGGCCCGTGCCCGCCTCGCGCACAGCCAGGTGCTGTGCCGGATGGGCAACTTCGGCGAGGCGGCCGAGGTGCTGCGGCTCGCGCTGGACGAGTTCGCCCGACGGGGCGACCACGAGGACGTCGTCCTCACCGCCGCCTGGCTGGCCGACGCCCTGGCGCGGGCGGGTGGCCCGGACTCCGGCCGGCAGGTGCTGGACGAGCATCCGGTGGCCGGAGACACCGCGGCCGAGCCGGCCGCCGGGCACTACCTCGCGCTGTCCATGATCTGCAAGATCCAGGGGCGGTACGAGGAGGGCTACCTGGCCGCCCAGCAGGCGCTCTCGGTCGCGCTGCGGGTGTCCGGAAAGCAGGGGCAGGGGCTCGTCGCCCGCTCGTACGCCCTGCAAGCCAGCAATCTGGGCTTCAACGGGCGGCTGGACGAAGCGCGTACGGCGGCCGGCCGGGCGCTCGCTCCGGCCGAGGAGTACGGGGATCCGCCCCTGCTCGGCTCGGTCCTGTCGACCTTGCGGGAGAACCGGCGGCGGGGCGGACGGCTCCGCGAGGCGGTGGCCATGGGCGAACGCGCCCTCGACCTCGCGGAGCAGTCGGGCGATCCGATCGCGGCCGCGTTCGAGCGGGCCGACCTCGCCGAACTGTCCCTGCTGCTCGAAGAGTTCACCGCCGCGCGGACACTCGCGGAGGCGGCGGTGGCGAGCGCGGAGCCGGACGACGCCTGGTGCCTGCCGTACACCCTGGCGACGCTGGCCCTGGTGCGGATACGCACCGGGGAGCCCTCGGAGGCGGCGGCGGCCCTGCTGGACCGGGCCGAGCGGTCCGCCGTGGGCGCGGTGGACCGGCAGGCCGGCCACGAGGTCCACACGGACCGCGCCGAACTCGCCCTGCGCGGCGGGCTTCCGGGTGACGCGCTGCGTGCCGTGGACGGCTTCGCGCAGGAGGCCCCGGTGCTGACCGCCTGGGGGCAACTCCGCGCGGGACACGCCGCGTCGGCGCGGCGGATCGCGCACGCGGAGGTCGAGCGGGCGGCGCGGACCGGTGAGCGGATCGCCGAGGCGGACGCGCGGATCGCCCTGGCCGTGGCCCTGTTGCGGCTCGCGGAGCACGCGGCCGCGCGGGAGGCCCTGGAGCGGGCCGAGGAGCTGGTGCGGGCGCTGCCGTATACGGCGGGGATCCGCCACGCCGCCGACGCGCGCCGGCTGATGGACGAGGCCGCCTGAGACGGGGTGCCTGTGCCACACCCCGTCCCCACGTCTCCCCCGGTCTCAGGCGGGAAACCCGGTCTCAGGCGGGCAGCCGCTCCAGCAGTCCGGCAAAGTCCGTGCCCGGTGCGAGGGTGCCGAACGCCTGGCCCCGGTCCCCGTCCAGCCGGGACGCGCAGAAGGCGTCCGCGACCGGGGCCGGTGCGTGCCGGACGAGCAGGGAGCCCTGGAGCACCAGCGCGGCGCGTTCGATGAGACGGCGGGCGCGCAGCGGGGCGTCCTCGGTGAGGACGAGTTCGCCGCGCAGGTCATGCCAGGCGGCGTCCAGTCGCCGGTCTGCGCCGGAGGCGGCCTCGATCTCGGCGTGGAAGGCCTCGAAGGACTCGGGCCCACGGGCCAGCGCCCGCAGCAGGTCGAGGGCGTTCACATTGCCGGAGCCCTCCCAGATGCCGTTGAGCGGGGCCTCCCGGTAGAGGCGCGGCATCCCCGACTCCTCGACGTATCCGTTGCCGCCGAGGCATTCCAGCGCTTCGGCCACCGCGACCGGCTGGCGCTTGCAGACCCAGTACTTGGCCACGGCCGTGGCGAGCCGCAGGAACGCGCGCTCCCCGGTGTCGCCCCGCTGCGCCCGGTCGGCGGCACCGGCCAGCCGCAGCGCCATCGTCGTCGCGGCCTCCGACTCCACGGAGAGGTCACCGAGCACGTTGCGCATCAGGGGCTGGTCGATCAGTCGGGCGCCGAACACCGAGCGGTGGCGGGCGTGGTGGGCGGCCTGGGCGAGGGCGGCGCGAGTACCGGCGGCGGAGCCCAGGACACAGTCCAGGCGCGTCATGGTGACCATGTCGATGATGGTGCGTACGCCCTTGCCCTCGGTGCCGACGAGCCAGGCCACCGTGTCGTCGAACTCGGGCTCGCTGCTGGCGTTGGCGCGGTTGCCGAGCTTGTCCTTGAGCCGCTGGATGCGGAAGGTGTTGCGGCTGCCGTCCGGCAGTACGCGCGGCACCAGGAAACAGGAGAGTCCGCCGGGCGACTGGGCGAGCACGAGGAAGAGGTCGTTCATCGGCGCGCTGGTGAACCACTTGTGCCCGCGCAGCCGCCAGGTTCCGTCGGCCGCTTCGGCGGCCGTCGTGGTGTTGGCGCGTACGTCGGTGCCGCCCTGCTTCTCCGTCATGCCCATCCCGGCGAGCAGGCCGGGCTTTTCTGCCGGGGTGCGCAGGCCGGACTCGTAGACCCGGCTGGTGAGCAGCGGCTCGTACGTCTTGGCCAGGTCGGGTGAGTGGCGCAGCGCCGGGACCACGGCGTACGTCATGGAGACGGGGCACAGGTGTCCCGGCTCCAGGGTCGTCATCAGCATGAAGCCGGCGGCGCGGGCCACATGGGCGCCGGGACGTTCGTCGGCCCAGGCCGCTCCGGCGAGGCCGGCGCCCACCGAGGTGTCCATCAGATGGTGGTAGGCGGGGTGGAACTCGACCTCGTCGACGCGGTGTCCGTAGCGGTCGTGGGTGCGCAGGACGGGTTCGTGGTCATTGGCCTGGTCGGCCCAGCGCTGCGCCTCCTCGCTGCCTACGAGGCGGCCGAGGCGGTGCAGTTCCCCGGTGTGCCACTCGGCGCCCTCGCGCCGCACGCCCTCCAGCAGCACGGCGTCGTCCGCGACGTCATGGCCGGTCAACGGCGGTGTCTGGTTGGTCACTTCGTGGGTGAGGGCGGTGGGGTGGCTGCGGGGGGCGTCGGTCGTGGTCACGGGTTTCCTCCGAGTGGGATGGACGGGACGCGGACGGGAGGCAGAGGTTCGCGCGGGTCCGGTCAGGGCTGCGGGGAGCCGGGCAGGGAGCCGGCAGTGGCGCCCGCGCAGCGCAGCGCCATGGCGACGAGTTCGGCGAGGAGCGCCTCCGCGGCCTTCTCCTCGCGGGTGCCGAGCGGGTCGACGAGCACTTCACCGATCGCGCCGGTGAGCGCGGCCGCGGTGATCTCGCCGTTCTGGGCGGGCAGCAGGCCGGACTCGATGCCCTCGTGCACGACCTGGGCGAACAGGGCTCGGTAACGGCGGCGGAATTCGAGCCGTTCGGCGCCGACCGCCGGTTCGGCCGGGGCGGCGAGCAGCGCGTAGGCCAGCCCCCGGTTCTCCAGGGCGCGGCGGGCGAAGACCTCGACGCCGCGTCCGATCCGCCCGACGGTGTCTCCCGGCCCCTGGAGCACCTCGCCCAGCACCTCGACCTCGCGCCCGGCGGCGCGCCGGAACACCTCGACGGCGAGGGCGGTCTTGGACGCGAAGTGCTGGTAGACGGAACCGGCGGCGATGCCCGCCGAGTCGGCCACGGCGGTGACGGACGCCTGTGACCAGCCCACTTCCGTGATCACCGAGGTGGCACAGGCGATCAGGTGCTCTCTGGCGGCTTCGAGCCGACTGATTTCGGCTGGGGTCTTGCGGTAGGCCATAAAAGAAGTGAACCATCATTCAGAGTTTCCCGCCATGGTCGGTTGTCCCGGCCCGGCCCGCAAGGAGAACGTCATGCACCTCAGTACCCTGCTGGACAGCGCGGTCCGCTCGGCCGGCGACAGCGAAGCGGTCGTCTACCGTGAGCGGCGCTGGACCTACCGCGAGTTCGCCGACGCGGCGCGGCGCGCCGCGACCGTGCTGCGGGAGGCCGGGCTGCGGCCGGGAGACCGGCTGGCGGTGATGACGTACAACACCCCCGCCTTCCTGTTCGCGGCGTTCGGGGCCTGGTACGCGGGCGCCACGCTGGTGCCGGTGAACCACAAGCTGCGGACCGCGGAGGTGGAGCGGCAGCTGCGGCACTGCGGGGCCCGGCTCGGGGTCGTCGACGCGGAGATCGGGGCGCGGGCGACCTCTGCGGACACCGGCACGACCTGGCTGGTCAGCCACCCCGACGCCGGGGACGGCGAGCTGCCCGTCGACTCGTTCGAGGCGCGGGTGGCCCGCGCCGAGCCGTGGTCCGCGGAGCCGGGGCCGGACAGCGACGTCGCGCAGATCCTTTACACCTCAGGCACCTCGGGGAACCCCAAGGGCTGCGTCCACACCCACCGGGGCATCGCCCTGACGGCGACGTACACCGCCGTCGCCATCCCGCTTCGGCGGGACGAGCGGTTCCTGATCTGCATGCCGATCTGGCACGCGTCACCGCTGAACAACTGGGCGTTGGGCGCCCTGCTGCTGGGCGCGACGGTGGTGCTCCAGCGCGAGTACGAGCCACGCGGCATGCTGGAGACCATCCAGCGGGAGCGGATCACCGCCCTGTTCGGGGCGCCGGTCGCCCTCATCGCCCCGGTGCGTGCGGTCGAGGACTTCGCCGCGTTCGACCTGACCTCCGTGCGGGCCTGGATCTACGGCGCCGGCCCACTGGACGCCGACACCGCGCGCCGGCTGATGAAGGCGTACGGCTCCGAGCGTTTCCACCAGGTCTACGGGATGAGCGAGACGGGCCCCGTGGGGGCTTCGCTCTCACCGGCCGAGCAGGTGGCGAAGGCGGGTTCGATCGGGCGCGGCGGGATGCCCGGCGTGGATCTCCGGCTCGTCCGGTCGGACGGCACGGACGCCGAGGCCGGGGAGACCGGGGAGATCTGGCTGCGCTCCGACACCCGGATGACCGGCTATCTCGACGACGAACAGGCCACCGCCGAGGTGTTCGCGGGCGACTGGTACCGCAGCGGCGACCTGGGCAGGGCCGACGAGGACGGATTCGTGACGGTCGTGGACCGGATGAAGGACGTGATCATCACCGGCGGGGAGAACGTCGCGTCCCAGGAGGTGGAGGGCGTCCTGCGCGGCCACCCGGACGTCCTCGACGTCGCCGTCCTGGGGCGTCCGCACCCGCAGTGGGGCGAGACAGTGGTGGCCGTGGTCGTACCGCGCGCGGGCGCCGAGGTCGACCTGGAAGGGCTGCGCGGCTGGCTGGAGCCCAGGATCGCGCGCTACAAGCTGCCCCGCGAGCTCGTCCTGCGGGCGGAGCTGCCCCGTACACCGTCCGGAAAGATCACCAAGCACGTCCTGCGCGCCGAACTCACCGGGGCCGCCGCGCACCCCTGAGAACGGGGCCGTGCGGGGTCCGCGTAGGGTCACGGCATGGCCGATGAACAGGCACGGACCGCCCGCCGGGGCCCGGGGCGGCCCCGGGAGGAACGCGTCACCCGGGCGGTGCTGGACGCCGTCGTCGAGCTGGTGACGGAGAACGGCATGAGCGCCCTGACGATGGACGCGGTCGCGGCCAGGGCCGGGGTGAGCAAGCCGGCCATGTACCGGCGCTGGGCCACCAAGCAGGATCTCGTCATCGCCGCCGCGGAGTCCCGGATCGGCCCCCTGGACGTTCCGGACACGGGCGATTTCCGGGCCGAGCTGCGTGCCGTGCTGACGGCGCGCATGGAGGCGTACCGGCAGCCGGGCATCAACCGCCTGCTGGCCGGGGTGATCGGCGCCGCCTCCGAGTCGGGGGCCGGACGCGACGCATACCGCGACTACACGGCCCGGGTGATGAGCGAGACCCGTCATCTGCTGGAGCGTGGCGTGGCGCGCGGTGACGTGCGGGCCGATGTCGACGTGCCGGCCGCCGCGACGCTCGTGGCGGCATCCCTGGTCTTCCGGATGGTCGGCGAACAGCGGCTTCCCGACGAGGAGTTGGTGGACTCCGTGGTGGACCTGATCGCCCGCGCGGTCGCCGCCCGGCCGTAGCGTCCCCTTTCCCGGCTCCCCCCGCCGGCCCGCGAGACAGCGGGTCACGGGGGCCGTCGGCATGCCCGGACGGCGCCCGCGACGGCCTGTCGGAGCTTCCGTAAATCAATCCCTCACACCCCTTGCCCCGCCAGATCTAGATATCGATACTGCTGGTTACGTAATTAGCTTCGCTGCCGGGAGAAACCCTCATGCAGAGCGCGACGACCAACCCTGTCGACCACCCCAAGCCGGTCCTGGACAAGCCCCTCATGCACTACGGGAGCCGGGTCCTGGAACGGCTCGCCCCGGGCGCGGAGCCGTCCGCGTACCAGCACGTGGAGATCAGCCCGCTCACCCCGCACTTCGGCGCGGTGCTCGGCGGCGTCGATCTGACCGGTCCCATCCCGGACGAACTCGCCGGGGAGCTGCGGCAGGCGCTGCTGGAGTGGACGGTGATCTTCTTCCGGAAGCAGACCGCATTCACCGCGGACCACCAGCTCGCCCTGTCCTCGGTCTGGGGACCGCCGGAGCCCAACCCGTTCTTCCCCAGGACCGGCACCGCGGGCGTCTCCCGGCTCGCCAAGGACGCCAAGGCCGCCGGGGACAAGAACATCTGGCACAGCGACCATTCGTTCATGACCAACCCGGCGCTCGGCTCGGTCCTGCGCGCCGTGGAGGTGCCGGCCGCGGGCGGCGACACCATGTGGGCGGACATGGCGGCCGCCTACGACAACCTGCCCGAGGAGCTGAGGCAGCGGATCGAGGACCTCACTGCGGTCCACGACTGGGCACCCAGCTGGGGCGCGCTCATGAACGACGAGCAGAAGGCCGAGTTCCGCAAGCTGTGGCCGCGGGTCGAGCACCCCGTCGTGGTACGCCACCCGCGCAGCGGCCGCCGCACCCTGTACGTCAACGAGCCGTTCACCACCCGCATCAAGGGCCTGTCCGACACGGAGAGCCGCGAGCTGCTGGACATCCTGGTGCTTCAGGCCCGCATCCCCGAGTACCAGGTCCGCTTCCGCTGGGAGGCCGGCTCCATCGCCATCTGGGACAACATCGCCACCCAGCACTACGCGATCAACGACTACTTCCCGCAGCGACGGGTCATGGAGCGCATCGCCGTCGCCGGCGTACCGCTGTCCTGAACCGGACCTGACCCGACCGTCCTGACCGGACCCGACCGTCCTGACCGGACCCGAACGGGCCCGAACGGACCTGAACGGTTCGGCCCGCACCGCCCGCCGATCGCGGTGCGGGCCGCACCCCGCGACCTCAACGGCCGCTCCCCCGCGACCTCGAAGGCCGCGCCCCGCACCCCGCAGGACGCCACCCCCGCCTCCCAGGAGTCTCCATGACCGCGGCACCGACCGCGCCGCCCCAGCCCCACGCTGAGGCCGCGGGACCCACCACCAGCAGCAACGTCCGTGCCTGGACGGTGACCGCGCTGCTCGTGGTCTTCATGATGGTCAACTTCGCGGACAAGTCCGTCCTCGGCCTGGCCTCCGACGAGATCCGTGCGGACCTGCATCTGAACGCCACTCAGTTCGGGCTCGTCAACGGCGCGTTCTTCCTGCTCTTCTCGGTCGCCGCGGTCGTCGTCGGCCTCGCCGCCGACCGGGTGTCGCCCAAGCTGCTGCTGGTGCTCATGGCGCTGCTGTGGTCCGTGGCGCAGGTGCCCGCCGCGATCGGCGGCGGGCTCGCCGTCCTGATCGGCTCCCGCGTCTTCCTCCGAGCGGCGGAGGGACCGGCCTTCCCGGTGGCGCAGCAGGCCACCCTCGCGTGGTTCCCCAACCACCGGCGCAATCTGCCCGGCGCGCTGATCACCCTCGGCGTCACGCTCGGCGTGATCGTCTCCGCGCCCGGCCTGTCCTGGGTGATCCAGCACCATGGCTGGCGGACGGCGCTGTGGGTCCTGGCAGGCGTGGGGCTGGTGTGGGCGGCCGTCTGGGCGGTCTTCGGCGCCGACGGCCGGCACCACGTCGGCACGACCGACGCGGACACCCGCGCCGAGGGGGCGGCGGCGCGGGCCTCGTACCGCCGGATCCTCACCAGCCGCACCTGGATCGGCGCCACGGTCGCCTACTTCACCAGCTACTGGACCGTCGCCCTGATGCTGGTCTGGATGCCGTCCTACCTGCGCAACGGCCGACGAGGCGGGCACCGTCGTCATCGCGCCCTGAACCATCGGCACGGTCGTCCTGCTCGCCCAGGCCTGGATCACCGGGTGGCTGATGCGCCGGGGCACCGGCAGCCGGCATGCCCGCGGCTGGGTGGGCGGTGCCCTGCTCGCGCTCGGCGCCGTCTGCTGTCTGGCCCTACCGCTCGTGGACGGCTCCACCGCCAAGACGGTGCTGGTCGCCCTCGGCTTCGGTCTGGGCGGCTCGTACGCCGCCGTGGCCGCGACCAGCGTCGCAGAGCTCTCCCCGCCGTCCAGGAGCGGTGGGACCCTGGACGTCATGAACGCGGTGGTGACCGCCGCCGGTCTCGCCGCGCCCGCCGTCGTCGGCGCCCTGGTCGACGCCCGGGGATCCGACGGGTACCAGAGCACGGTCGTCCTCTCCGGCCTGCTGCTGGCCGTCGGGGCAGCGGCGTCCTTCTGGCTCGTCGACCCGGCCCGGGACATCGCCCGGCTGTCCGCCTGACCCCGCCCAACCACAGCCCACCCGCAGCTCACCCTCAAGGAGCCCCCCATGAGCGCCGCACCCGTACTCGACGCCGCCTCGCTCGACCGTGCCGTCGCCGAGCCGCGCGACCACGCCGCGAGCTGGACCGCCACACCACCGGCGGAACGCGTCCGGCTGCTGGAGCGGATGCTCCCGCGCATCACCGAAGCGGCCCCCGCCATGGTCGCCGGAGCGGCCCGCGCCAAGGGGTACGAGCCCACGTCCCAGTGGGCCGCGGAGGACTGGGTGACCGCCCCCTGGGCCCTGGCGCAGATGGTGAGCGCGTATCTGCACGTACTGCGCAGGGTCGCCGCGGGAGACGGTCCGCTCGACGCCGGGGCCGTCCGTGAGCGCGACGGCCGCGTGGTCGTCGACGTCTTCCCCGCCACCGCCTCCGACCGGCTGCTGCTCAACGGGTTCACCGCCCAGGTGTGGACGCTGCCCGGAACGACCCGCGCGGACGTACTGGCCGACGCGGCGGGCGAGTACCGGGGCCGGCAGGGGCGCCCGGGGGTCGCCCTGGGGCTCGGTGCCGGGAACGTCCCCGCCATCACCCCGCTGGACATCCTGCACAAGCTGTAGGCGGAGGGCCACGTCGTCCTGGCCAAGATGAACCCCGTGAACAACTATCTCCGCCCCCAGTTCGAGGAGGTCTTCGGCGAATTCGTCGAACGGGGCTGGGTCCGCTTCGCGGACGGCGGCGCGGAGGAGGACGCCCACCTCACCGCGCGCCCGGACATCGACACCATCCACGTCACCGGCAGCGAGCGCACCCACGACGCCATCGTCTGGGGCACGGACGACCGGGCGGGGCTGCGGCGCAGCGAGGACACCCCCCTCAACGACAAGCCGTTCACCAGCGAGCTCGGCGGGGTCAGCCCCTGCATCGTGACGCCGGGACCGTGGAGCGCGGCGGACTTCCGCTTCCAGGCCGAACACATCGTCACCAGCAAGATGAACAACTCCGGCCACAACTGTGTCGCCAGCCAGATTCTCGTGGTGCCCCGGGAGTGGGACGGCACCGAGCGGCTGCTCACCGAGATCCACGGGGTGCTGCGCGAACCGCCGCCCCGCGGCGACTACTACCCGGGCGCCGCGGAGCGGCTGGAGGCCGTCGTGCGGGCCCACCCGGACGCGGAGACGCTGGGTGACGCGGCGTGCCGCATCCTGGTCCCGGACATCACGGACCCGGACGACCCGATGTTCGACGTGGAGGTGTTCGCCAGCGCGCTCGGGGTGGTGCGGCTCCCGGGTAGCGGCGCGGCCGAATTCCTGCGCGCGGCGACCGAGTTCGCCAACGACAGGCTGCCGGGCACCCTAGGCGCCACCCTGCTGGTCCACCCCAGGACGGAACGCGCCCACCGCGCGGCGGTCGACGAGGCCATCGCCGCCCTGCGGTACGGCACGCTCGGCATCAACTGCTGGTCGGCGTTCGGCTTTCTCCTCGGCTACACGCCGTGGGGCGCGTTCCCGGGCCACACCCGTCAGGAGATCGGCAGCGGAATCGGGTTCGTGCACAACGCGTTCATGCTGGAGCACGTCGAGCGGACGGTCCTGCGCGCCCCCTTCGCCCCCGCGCCGCGCGGCCTGTTCACCGGTTCGCCATCACTTTCGCCCCGTCCCCCGTACTACGTCACCAACCGGACCGGCCGCACGACGACGGAGCGGCTCACGGCCTACACCGCTGATCCCAGGCCGTCGCGGCTGCCCGGCATTCGGAACGTGAGCAAGCTCCTCGATCGCGTGACGTTCCTCCTGAACCGCGCCGGCGGGACCGCGCTCGAAGCCTCGGCTGCTTCGTGGCCCTGAGCGAGTCATGGCGGAGGAAGGCTCCCTGACCGTATGTCAGCGGCGCTTGACCAGGCCGCGGGCCGAGTCGGCGATGTGGGAGCGGGAGATCCCGGCCGCGTCGAGGAGCTCGTCCGTGGTGCCCGAACCCGGCAGGCCGGTGACGGCGAGGTGGGCGAAGCGCGGGTTGCTGCCGGACGTCGCGAGAGCCGAGAGGACCGCTTCTCCGAGGCCTCCTTCGGGATGGTGGTCCTCGACCACGACCAGGGCTCCCGTCTCCGAGGCCGCGCGGACCAGGGTGCCCGCGTCGACGGGCTTGACCGAGTACAGGTCGATCACGCGGGCCGCGATGCCGTCGGCGGCGAGTTCATCGGCGGCGGCCAGGCACTCGTGCAGGGTCACACCGGCGCCGATCAGCGTGACCTGGTCGTCGTCACCCCCGCGCAGGGTTTTGGAGCCTCCCGGCCGGAAGGTCTCGTCCCCGTCGTAGAGGACCGGGTAGGCCCCGCGCGTGGTGCGCAGGTACGAGATGCCGTCGATATCGGCCATGGCGGCCGTCAGCGCAGCGGCCGAGGTCGCGTCGGACGGATAGAGGACGGTGGATCCGAGGACGGCACGCATCATCGCGAGGTCCTCGACACCCATCTGGGAGGGACCGTCGGCCCCGATCTCCACTCCGCTGTGGGTCCCGCACAGGGCCATCGTGATCTCGGAGACGGCGGCCATCCGGATGAAGTCATGAGCCCGGGTGAGGAAGGCGGCGAAGGTGGTGGCGTAGGGGCGGTAGCCGCGCACGGCCATGCCGACGGCGGTGGCGATCATCTGCTGCTCGGCGATGTAGGTCTGGAAGTACCGCTCCGGATGAGCCTTCTGGAAGTCCTCGGCGTGCGTCGAATTGCCGACCTCCGCGTCCAGGGCGACCACGTCGGGGCGGGCCCCGAGGGCAGCCAGTGCCTTGCCGAAGGCGACCCGGGTGGCGACCTTGTCCCCCACGTCATACCGGGGCAGCTCCACCGGGCCCGCTGCCGGGGCCGGGGCGGGGGTGGCCTCCGGCGGCCGGGGGCCGCGCACCCTGAGATCTCGGATGCCGCCCAGTTCCGCCACTGCCCGCTCGGCCAGGTCTTCTGGCAGCGGTTTGCCGTGCCAGCCTTCCTGGTCGGCGACCTCACTGACGCCCTGGCCCTTCACGGTCCTGGCGACGATGACGGTGGGCGCCTGCCCGTCGGCAGCGGTGGTGAGGGCCCGGTCGACCGCTTCGAGGTCGTGGCCGTCGACCACGATGGCCCGGCAGCCGAATGCCTCGGCCCGCCGCGCGTAGGCAGCCGTATCCCACTGCAGCTCGGTCGGTCCGCTCTGGCCGAGCCTGTTCACGTCGACGATCGCGGTGAAGTTGGCCAGCTGGTGCCGGCCCGCCTTGTCGAGCGCCTCCCAGACGGAACCCTCGCTCATCTCGCTGTCCCCGCAGAGCACCCACACCCGGTACGGCTGCTTCTCCAGGTCCCGGCCGGCCAGCGCGATGCCGACCCCGTACGCGATGCCCTGGCCGAGAGACCCGGTGGCCAGGTCCACCCAGGGCAGCACCGGAGTGGGGTGGCCCTGGAGGCGGTGACCGAACCGGCGGTACGTGGTCATCAGCTCCTCGTCACCGATGACTCCGACGGCCTTGAACATGGCGTAGAGGAGCGGTGACGCGTGCCCCTTGGAGAAGATCAGGTGGTCACCGGCGGGATTGTCCGGTGCCGACCAGTCGTAGTGCAGGTGGCGGGCGAGCAGGACGGCCATCAGATCGGCCGCCGAGAGGCTGGAGGTGGGGTGCCCGGAACCCGCGGAGGTGCTGGACCTCACGGAGTCCACGCGCAGTTGCTGGGCGAGCTCGAAGATCTGGTGCAGGTCGCTGCTGGAATCGAGCGTGGTCGGTCGGGTGGACATGGCCGGGCCTTTCGTACGGGTGCGGAGGGAGAGACGGTGCGACGGAAGACGGTGCGACGCAAGACGAGTTCCCTGATCCGGGCGATCCATCACATCTCCGGTCCGCTTGACCTCGTTCGGCCGTGGGCTGTGGGGTGGAGGCAGCGGTGGAGGCCGCACGACGGTGATGCGCACGTTGCCGGACCGTCCGCGCGCTGCCGGTATCACCCCAATGCACGATGCTCCCTCCTCCTCCCGGTTCCCGGGCGGCTCCAGGGCCACCGCGTATTCCGGCGTTCGAGGACACCGCCGGGCCCGTCCGGTCGGGCTCCTGACCGCTACGGTGGCCAGGGGCTGACCCGACACGCCCGAGGAGCGCGAGACCGGATGAGACGAGGCACGGAACCCGCGAACGCCCGCAGCGCGCTGCGCCTCAGGAGAATTCTCGCGACGGCGGCTCTGCTGCTCCTCGTCGTCGCCGCGGTGCTGCTCGCCCTCGGGGCGGCTGCCGCCGGTCCTGGCGACACACCGACCCGCACGGAACTGGCCGTTCTCGCCGGGGTGTGCGCCCTCCTCGCCGCGACCGCCGGCATCGACCCGCTGGTGCTCCGGCGGAGGCTGAGACGCCAGTGAGGTCATGCCGGCCCGTCTCGCCCTGAGCCGCCAGCAGCCCCGAGCCACTTCCCGTCCGCACCAGCCGTCCGTGCGCCCCACAGGGCCAGACAGGTCCTTTAGTCACCGGACTGCGGCGTGGTCATGGTCTTCACTCCACCGGTCCCCCACCATGCTGGTTTCCGGTCGGCATACCGCGTGGCCAGCGGCGCGCGGGATGACGCGACCCGCGTCGGCGAGGACAAGGAGGCACGCGCATGAGCCGTAAAGGGGCGGCCGCCCTCGCCGCGGAACTTCTCCTCTGGCAGGTACTGCTCTCCGCGCTGTGGCTCGTGCTCATCAGCTCCGTCGACACACTGGAGCTGCTCACCGGGTCGCTCTGTGCCCTGCTCGGAGCTGTGGCGGCGGTGGCAGCGCGCCGGGCGGCGAGCCGCAGGTGAACGCGTGGCTCGTCACCGCGGCCGCTGTTCTCGCCGCAGGTCTCGGTCCGGTCGTGTGGGGTGTGTCGACCGGACCGCTCAAGCGCAGGTCCGTGGCCCAGAACGCGGCCACGACCGTGGTCTGTCTGGTGATCCTTCTCCTCGCCCAGGGGTATCAGCGCCCGTCCTATACAGACCTCGCCGTGGTTCTCTCCGTTCTGGGGCCGGTCGGCACGCTCGTGTACGCCCGGCTGCTCATGGACGACCTGTGTGAGGATCCGCCGCGGACGCGTCTCCCGACAATCCTGCTGGCGTCCGCCACTGTGCCCGTCGTCATGGCGCTGTGCGTGGCCGCCGGGCCGGGGCGGGCGGCGCTCAAGATCGTCCTGACCGGTGTACTTCTCGTCGCCGGCAACGTGGTCGCGTCACGGGCGCTGTCCCGTGGCTGCCCGAAACCGGAGAAGGCGCACCATCTCTGATGTGCTCGTCGTGATCTCGCTGGTCCTCGTCGCCGCCTCCGCGACCGCGGCGGTGGCGGTGCGTGATCCCGCCCGCCAGGCCTTGGTCCTCGCGGTCCTCGGCATGACGCTCGCCGTTCTCTTCACGGTCCTGCAGGCGCCGGACGTCGCCCTGTCCCAGTTGGCGGTGGGCTCGGCCCTCACTCCGCTGCTGATCCTTCTCTCGGTACGGAAGGTGCGGCGCCGCGGGCAGCGCGGGGACGGCGGACGATGAGCCGAAGGCTGCGGACATGGGTCCTCGGGGTGAGCTGCCTGGGCTTCGCCGTGCTGTTCGGGGCTGCCTGCCTGCGGCTGCCGGCCTTCGGCGGAACCAGCCATCCGTACGGAGAGCGGGCCGTCGGTGCCGCGCTGGCCCACCGCACGTCCAACGTCGTCTCCTCGGTCAACTACGACCAGCGCGCCTTCGACACACTGATCGAGGAGAGCATCCTGTTCGCCGCGGTGCTCGGGACAATCGTCCTGCTGCGGCAGGCCCGTGACGAGCGGCAGGTACGGCCGGAGGCAGCGCGTGTCGACCATCCCGTACGCAGGTACGCGCTGGTCCTGCTGCCCGTCACGCTGCTCGTCGGCCTCTACGTGGTGGCCCACGGCCAGCTCAGTCCGGGCGGCGGGTTCCAGGGCGGCGTGGTGGTGGCGACCGCGCTGCACCTGCTCTACCTCGGCGCGGACTACCGCGCCCTGGAGCGTATCCGCCCGATCGGCCTGTACGAGGTCGGGGACGCGATGGGCGAGGCCGCGTACCTGGTGGTCGGGGTGGCGGGACTCGTCGCCGGCTCCGCGTTCATCGCCAACAACCTTATCCCGTACGGCACGTTCAACACCCTCGCGTCCGGAGGCCTCGTACCGCTGCTGAACGTGGCCGTCGGCATGGAAGTGGCGTGCGCGGTGGTGGTGCTGCTCGCCCGGTTCCTCGACCAGGCGGTGGAGATCGAGAAGGCGGACGGCGCATGAACGAGGGCGGGACGAAACCGTGATGACAGTGCTTCCCTACCTGGTCGCCGACTGGATCTTCCTGAGCGGTTGCTACGGACTCGCCACCAGCCGCCATCTCGTCCACGCGGTGGGCTGCCTCGCGGTGTGCCAGTCGTCGACCTATGTACTGCTGCTGGCTGTCAAATACCGGGACGGTGGGACCGCGCCCGTGTTCTCCGATCTGAAGCCGGGGTCCAGGCCGGTGGTCGATCCGGTCGTGCAGGCGCTCGCCCTCACCGACGTGGTGGTGGGCGCGACCGTGACCGCGCTGCTGCTCGCCCTGGTCGTGCAGGTCGCCAAGAGGCACGGGACCGTCAACCCCGACGAACTGTCCGAGCTGCGCGGATGAGCCGGCTCCTCCCCCTGGTCGTCGTTCTGCCGCTGTTCGGCGCCGTGTTCCTGGTGGCGGCGGGACGCCGGCTGCCGCGGGTGGCCGCCGAGTCGACCGGCTGCGCGGTCGCGGCGGCCACGGCCGCACTGGCACTGGTACTGCTCGGCCAGGCCTCGACCGGCTCCGTCACATGGGTGGGCGGACAGCAGCCCCGGCACGGCGGGGGTGTGGGCATCGTCCTGCTCCATGACGTGCCCGGCCTCGGGAGCGCCGCACTGGTATCCGTTCTCGTCCTCGCCGTACTCGTCTACTCCTGGCACTACTTCGACGAGCCACCTCGCCGGTTCCTTTCCCGCTCTGGTCCTGCTCTTCCAGGCGGGCATGTGCGGCTTCGCGCTCACCGGGGACCTCTTCAACGCCTTCGTCTTCTTCGAGTTGATGAGTGTGGTGGCGTACGCCCTGACCGACTACCGCGTCGAAGAGGCCAGGGCGGTGCAGGGCGCCCTCACCTTCGGAGTCGTCAACTCGCTCGGCGCGTACGCCACGTTGACCGGCATCATCCTGCTGTACGCCCGCACCGGCGAACTCGGCATGAGACAGATCGGGGAGCGCCTCGACGCACTCGGCGGGCCCGACGCCCTGACCCTCTGCGCGTTCGTTCTGGTACTGACAGGGCTTCTGGTCAAAGCGGCCGCCGTACCCTTTCACTTCTGGCTGCCCGACGCGCACGCGGTCGCCCCGACACCGGTCTGCATACTGCTGTCCGGCGTCATGGTCGAGCTCGGCGTGTACGGCGTCCGGCGGGTGCACAACACGGTGTTCGCCGGCCCCGGCGGGATCCCCGCGGCAAGTGCCGAGCACGCGCTGGTCGCCCTCGGTGTCCTGACCGCGTTCGTCGGCGCCGTCATGTGCTGGCAACAACGCCATGTGAAGCGTCTCCTCGCGTATTCGACCATCGCGCACACCGGCCTCTTCCTCATGGGTGCCGGCCTGCCGCGGCCCGGAGCGACTGCGGGAATCGCCGTCTACGTCGTCGGTCATGCCGGGGTGAAGGCGTCCCTCTTCGCCTGCACGGGCATCCTGCTCGACCGTTACGGCAGCGTCGACGAACACGAACTGCGGGGCAGCGCGACCGAGCTGAAAGGGGTGGCGGCCCTCTTCGTCGTCGGCGCGCTCGCCCTCGCGGGACTGCCTCCTTTCGCCACAGGCCTCGGCAAGTCGGTGACCGAGGAGGCGGCGGGCGGACTTTTCACCCTCGTGTTCGTCACAGTGTCGGCCCTCACGGCAGGTGCCGTTCTGCGCGTGGCCGCGAGGGTGTTCCTCGGCCTCGGCCGACTCCCCGAGACCGATCCGGCGGACGTGACGAAGGGTGAGCGGGAGGAACCGGAGACCAGGGGCAGGCTCGGCCCCGTCCCGGCGACCATGGCCGCGGTGCCCGCTGTCCTGCTGGCCGGTGCGCTCGCGGCCGGACTCGATCCCGGCCTCGCGGCGTCGGTGGGCGACGTGTTCGGCGCCCACGGGACCCCGCACTGGACTACGACCGGTCTGATCCTCGGAGCGGCTTCGACGACCCTTGCCATCGGCTTCGGCGCGACGGGCCTGTACGCTCCGCCCCGCCGTGCACGCTACGACTGGACGGGCCCGCTCCGCCGGGCGCACTCGGGGCACATCGGGGACTACGTCACCTGGCTCCTGGCCGGCACGGTCCTGCTGGGGGCTGTAGTCCTGCCCGGAATCCTGTGAGACCGTACGGAGACGCCGTACCGGACCGCGCTCCGGCAGCAGACAGTAGGCAGCCGATTGCCAGGCCGGGCCGGACGAGCGTCAGGAGTCCAGCCATCGCTTGACGAGCCAGGCGACCATCCCGGGGTCGCGATGGTCGAAGAACAGCGAGGCACCGGTGTCGAGCGGGGCGATCTGTGTCATCTGCTCGTCGGTGAGCCGGAAGCCGAAGACATCGATGTCCTCCGCCATGTGCTCGGCCGGACGGACTCGGGACTCGCGACCACATCGCGCCGAGTGAGCCAGCGCCCCCATGGACGGAGGTGCCGGCGGTCGGCGGCCTGTCCCGGCCGCGAAGGGGCCCTTCGTGGCCGGCGCGCTACCGCACCAGCGCACCGCGTGACGGCCGGTCCGGCGACATCAGGGGGCCGTGTATTCGTGGGCGGGGGCGCCCTGCCACTCCACGAGGGACGCACTGTCGAGGGCCCGCTCGGGACTGGCCATTCCGGCGTCTGCGAGGAACACGATGACGTCGTGGTCGCTGTGGGCGAGCCCGAGCCGTTCTTCACGGCCGGCGATATACACGGTGACGAGCCTCGCACCGGAGGGTGCCGGCCGGTGGATCACGATCGGAGGCGTAGCCATGACTCCAGCGTGACCCGGAGCGCCGCCGCCCGCATCCGCTCCGGACGCGGGCGCCCCCGCACGGCATGCGGATCGGAGCACAGGGCGGTGCCCCCGGCTGCCCCTGGCCCCGGCCGTGGGCAGACGCGACCGGCGGCGGGCGCGCACGTACTCGGGTGCCGTCACGAGGCGTTTCGAGGCGGCCAGGAGATGGTTGCACCCTGTGCGTGCGGTGACGGGTACGCCCCTGGCGAGAGAGGCAGCGGGCCAACCGCAAGCGCCGAGGCAGCCAAGGCGGGCGACCCACAAGGCTTCGACAAGACGATCTACAAGCGCGGGACCGAAGTCGAGCGGACGATCAGCGCCCTGAAAAACTTCCGGGCTGTGACCACGAGGTTCGACAAGCGCGTCTACGCCTTCCGCGGCACCGTTACCGTTACCGCGACCCGGCTGTGGCTCAGGACGTGATCAGCCGCCCGCGACTCAGAGCCACCGCTGTGCCGCCTCGACACTGTCCCCGCCACCGGTGTTGAACGCAATCGCGGCCTGGGGCGCATGGCTCCGGATGAGGCTCACGACCTGTTCGAAGAGCGGAAGCAGTGGTTCGGTCTTGCGGATCCCGCCGCCGACGACCACGACATCCCACGGCTGCTCGGTCAACGATGCGACGAGGGTGGACTCGGCCGATTCGTCGAACACGATCAGAGTCATGGCCGCGTCGATGCCGTGCTCACCGAACCGGGCCAGCTCCGCATCGAGCGCCGCACGAAGAGCCTCTCCATCGACGCCAGGTATCGCTTGCGGGTCGTAACCAACTACAAGTGCAGAAGACATGCAGCCAACCCACCGAGCCCCGCACGAACATGATCCGCCGGACAGGGCTTAAGGGCTGTCCCGTAAATGATCCTTGAGTCGCCGGGCCGGGCCGGTGGCGATGGGTCCGCTTGTCTATCCGGCGAAGGCGAGGTTGTGCATGCGGGCGATGCCGAGCATGGCGTGGTGGACTCCGTCGCCTTTGAGGCGGCAGTCGCGGAGGATCTTCCAGGTCTTCATGCGGGCGAAGACGTGCTCGACGCGGGCACGGACCTGCTTGTGAGACTTGTTGTGTTCCGTTTCCAGTCGGGCAGGTCTTTGCCCTTGCGTCGGCGGTGGGGCATGACGAGCCCGGTGCCGGGGTAACCGCCGTCGGCGATCGTGAGGGTCTTGCCGACGGCGGCCTCGGCGCCGGATTCCTCCCACGCCTCGCAGTCGTTGCGGTTTCCGGGCAGCGGCCGGCCCACCACGACGACCAGGCGGGTGTCGGCGTCGACGACAACCTGGTGGTTGGTGGAGTACCGGTAGTCCTTGGACTGCTCGGCCACGGAGTGGTCGTGGGTGGGGACCAGGGCGCCGTCCACGATGAGCACGGTGCCGTTGGTGAACCGCTTGCGGGGCTGGGGAGCAAGCATCGGCCCGAGGTGGTCGATGATCCGGTCCGCCGCCGATTTGGACACCCCGAACAACGGAGCGGGCCGGCGCATGGTCAGGTTCGTGCGCCATTACGCGGCGACCAGCAGGGCCCGGTCCTCCAAAGGCAGGCCCCACGGCCGTCCCTTGCGGACCGCGTCTGCACCCTCGCGCCGCAGAACTGTCACCAGCTTCCGAACTGCCGCAGGCTCAGCCCGGTGAACGCGGCTATCCAGGACGGCTCGGACGCCGTGATCACACCAGCCACAGCCAGATCGTCCCAAAGATCGACGGCATGGCACGATGACCGGCATGTCAGGTCAGGCCTGGGTGTCACTCATATCGCTGGGCGGCGTTGTCCTCGGCGGTTCGTTGTCCTACCTCGTCCAGCAGAGAACTCAACTCTCGGCGGAACGCGCTGAACAGCAACGGCAGCAGCTCGCCTTGTCGGAGGCCCGGCGCGGGGAACGGCTGGCGCTGCTGGAGCGGTTCGTCGAGGTGGGGGCCGAGGCCGAACGTTCCGCCTTTAGCCGGCCTTCCGAGTGGGAGGACACGGACGCCTGGTTCCTCACGACCCGGGACGTCATGGACAGGCTGTGGGTTGCGGAGCGGCTCATCCGCATCCAGTTCCCTCTGCCGGTGCACGACGCGGCCCGCGCGTACTTCCTCGACCTCAACCGGACGGTATGGGAAGGCTTGCCCGGCGGTGAAAGCGTCGGGACTATTTGGAGGACAACCGGCTGGCGTTTCTGGACGCGGCTCGCGCGGTCATGGGGTAGCGCACCGCCGTCCCCCGGAGACCTTTTACGGGACAGCCCTTAGGCACGACAACCCTCTGGAGAATATGTCGCTGGATCACGAAAGAGCATGGTTTCCCAGCAGAGGTGTTTGATGACTGGCATGAGACCAGTCGCCGGGGCTCTCATTTCGGCTGCGCGGTAGGCGTCCGACGCGTAGGGTCTTCCTGTGACATTCCTTAACTGGTTGCAGTTCGGTGCGGCATGCACCGCGGTGGCGCTCGGATGCTTCATTCTTACCAAGTTTCTCAACTTCATATTGTCAATGGGGCATCAGGTGCCGGCAAGATCCGATGGTCGATCATACGACTCCGATCGATGTCGGCCGGCCAGGCATGAACACCTAATTTCTGACCTACGGCTTAGTTGTCGATATTTTGGCGTTCGCTTTTCCATCCCGAGCAAGAGATTAAATTCAATGGCCCTCGATGGATTCCGGCAACAGCAGAGACTCCCTCTTGCGGGATCCCTGACTGCCTTCGTGTTGCCCATCGCTGCTTTTGCTGGGTCGACTCAAGCCGCAGCACCCTTCGTGCGACAAGCACACGAAGCGGATTTCCACAAATTGGGTGACAGAGGGCCCTTCTATCTCTCGATCGCTCTCTACGTCTTTTCGATCATGTGGTGGCCCCTTGAGCTTAAGCGCGTGAGAGCACGGATGGCGTCGGCGGGACACCGCAGGGCCTTCTACGAAGGTTGTAGATGCGTATTCATGTGTCTCGCCGTCAGCGAGCAAAAATGTTCCATCATTTCGGCTGATCGAAGGATTCATCACATCGCCAGGGCATTGATTCGCTTCAGCGAGAGTGAAGAAAGGAGGGGTGGTGGAACCTCCAGACAGAATCAACTATTTGAGCATGCCGTTCGGGTGAAAATGGCGCTGGATGAGTGTGCGGGGCAAGTCCTCAAAGAGGGCCAGAGCGCGATGCCTGCTTTGGTGGCGATGCTCATGAAGGTTCTGGAGCGCCTCTCAACTGGTCGATTGCTCGGATTGTTGGACGAGAATGAGCTCCCTGCGTACAGTCCACCGTCTGCGGAGGAGCTTGAGAATGAGGCGAGCAAAAGTGATCGCCGAATTGTTTTGTGGGGGGGCTACAGCCGCTGCTATTGCGGCCGACGTAATGATCTCACTCGGTGTTCCTACGGGAGCCGTCGCGCCTGCTGCCCTGATTTTTCTGATGGGTCCTGCGGTACTGTGGGGAAGCAAAAAGATCGGCAACCCCAAGGAACTGATGGACTCCATACGCCAAGGAGTTGCACGGCCTCAGGAGCCACAGGGTGCGGGGGGAAACGGGGCTTCGTCGGCCCCCGACGAGAGCGTGCCCCCAGCAAGAACGCCCGCTCCTTGAACTGCAGCTGCTTCGATCAGAACAGAGCGAGCCTGATTGAAATGGCAGAGACGCAGAGACGTGGCGCCTCCCAAACGGGGAAGCGCCACCATTTTTAGGCAGTGCTGTGGCCGCATAGAGCTCGTAACACGATCCTGGCGAAGCCCTTCGGACAGGCCCGGGTGTCTACTCTCGCTGGCGCCCTGTTCGTCTCTGGGTGATACGGCCCGTGCGGGATCCGCTGCGCCATCCCCGACAAGACCGGTCAAGCACGCGACCGTCGGAAGCTCGTTTCCCGCGGCGGCCGACCGCTGTATTTCGACCCCGGCCGACTACCGCGAACGCCATGATGCATGCAGGCTGCAGACTTGGCCCCAGGTAGCAGGAGAGACAGTATGCCAAGGCTCTACATCGTCACAGGCGCTCCCGGAGCCGGAAAATCCTCCCTCCTGCCGCACCTGGCGGCGTACCCGTTCGGCACGGTCGACTTCGACGAACTACTGGAGCACGACGGCAGTTTGCTCGACATCAACATCACCTCGCCTGCGGCAAATTCCATGTGGCCTGCCTACAACAGGCTCTGGGTGAAGATCGCGGTCATGATGCTCCGGGCCGGCGGAGACGTATTGATACTTTGTCCTCTGACACCGGCCGAATGGGCGAGCGCGTCTGCAGAGATCTCCAATCCGCCGCCAGCTTCCTGGGCACACCTCGACTGCGCTGACGAGGACCGCCGCACCCGCCTTGCGGCCCGCGGGTGGATGCCCGACCAGATCGAGGAAGCGCTCAAGGACGCAGAAGAGCTCCGGTCAGCAGTGAGCCGGGAGTTCACCACTACAGGCCGCAGCCCCACCGAGACCGCTACGGCCCTGGGCCTCTGGGTGTGCGGCGACACGGAATAAGACATCGTGTCATTTGGCGTCGATCGGTAGGCTCTGGCCGAGATGAGTATGGACGACAAGACCGAGACCGCCTGCCGGATCTGCGGGTACGACGTGGCGAAGCGGTGTTCGACGAGTACGGCGTACCGCAGTACGTCATCTGCCCCTGCTGCTACAACGAATCCGGCATCGGCGATGACAACGTGTCGCAGGTCCGCGAGCTGCGTGGATACTGGGTCGCCAGCGGCGCCCAGTGGCACGACCCAAAGTTCCGTTCAGCTGACTGGGACCTGCTGACACAGCTCGCCAACATTCCACCCGATTGGCGCTGACCTGGAGTGCGGCGCGAGGGTGCGGACGCGGTCCGCAAGGGACGGCCGTGGGGCCTGCCGTTGGAGGACCGGGCACTGCTGGTCGCCGCGTACGGACGCACGAACCTGCCCATGCGCCAGGTCGCCCCACCGTTCGGGGTGTCCAAGTCGGCGGCGGACCGGATCATCGGCTCGTCGTGCCTACCGCCGGCGCAAGGACGAAGGCCTGCGGTCAGCGGTCCGCCCAGTCCGGTGCCCACGCGGCGTCCGGCGTGGGCAGCCCTGAGGTGCGCAGATGGTTGCGTAGCGCGGTCAGTACGGGGTGCCGGTCTCCGGTGCGGGACAGCAGCACGTGTGTGTACACCGGGGTCGGTTCGCGCAGCGGGATGCGCCGCAGGTCGTGGGTCTGGGGCCACACGTACCGGTCCCCGCTGCCGACGAGGGTAGCCAGCGCGTCCGAGTCGGCCAACGCGTCCATCAGGGCCTCGTCCCCGAAGTTGGGGCCGAGTGCGTCGATGCTCAGACCGAAGGCCTCGGACAGGGCCTGATAGAACGCCGCCCACTCCGTGCCGGGCCTGATCCCGGGGATCCAGATGCGGTGGCCGGCCAGGTCCGCGGGCCGGGCCCACGGTACGTCCGCCAACGGGTGGCTGGGTCCGACGAGGAGCTCCAGGGGCGCGTCCAGGAGTCGTTCGGCGCTGATCCCGGCCGGGACCTGGCCTGTCGGCAGGGCACGGAAGGACGCGTCGACAGTCCCGTCGAGCACCGCGCGGACGGCCTGGGCGGCGTTCTCCTTGCTCAGCGTGACGGCGTCGAGGTCCATCTCGGGGTGGGCGCGGTAGAACCGGTAGACGGCCTGGGCCGGAGCGATGCGCCGGTTGAGGACGTCGATGCGCAAGGGCCGGCTGCCGGGGCGCACGGACTGCTCGGCCTGCTCGACGGTGGCCAGGACCTTCTTGGCGTGCGGCAGGAAGACCTGCCCGTCCAGGCTCGTCCGGGAGCCGCGGGAGGTGCGCACCAGGAGCGTGACCCCAAGGTGCTTCTCCAGGGCCGCGATCCGCTTGGAGACCGCCTGCTGGCTGATCCCGAGCTCGTCCGCCGCTGCCTGGAACTGGCCGGTCTCAGCGACGGTCACGAACGTCCGCACCGCTTCAACATCCACACCGCCACTCTACTTTCACAACGATTGGTTGTCGCCGGTCGAGTGCGAGGTTGTTTGATCGCGGGTTCTTCGGAGTGGTGGGATCGGCGCATGTCCACTCGCACCGATCAGATCATGTATGTCAGGACGCCCGATTTCGCGCGTCATATGAAACGAGTCGTGGAGGTGACCGATGCGACGTCCCGGCTGAACGTGCTGCCGTTCAGTGACGGTGTAGGTCGCGCTGAACTACTTTCTGTTGTGTTCGGTGGTCCGCTCCCGGAGTCGGTGACGATCTACCCGCCCTTCTTCACCGAGTGCGGGCTGAACACGACGTTCGGGGAGAACGTCTTCGTCAACCAGGGATGCACGTTCATGGACAGGGGCGGGATTCGGATCGGCAACGGTGTCATGATCGCCCCGAAGGTCGATCTCATCACCGGAGGGCACCCTCTGCCCCTCGCCGAGCGCCGCGAGTACCTCTCCCTCGCCCCGATCGTCATCGAAGACGACGTCTGGATCGGTGCGGGAGCAACGATCACGCAGGGAGTGACCATCGGTGCCGGCGCGGTGGTCGCTGCCGGCGCGGTGGTCACTCGTGACGTTCCCGCACGCACCCTGGTCGCGGGAGTCCCCGCCCGGGAGATCAAGACGATCGACTGAGCCCGGCCCGGCATCGCGAGTGGGGGCGCGGAGCTGGCCGGATCACAGGGCGAATATGCGGGCGATGAAGAAGGCGGCGATGAGAACCGCGCCGAAGACGATGAGTCCCAGCCAGATCTTCGGGTGCTCCCACACGCCTCCGTCCGGGCGCTCTTCATGGGCTTCGGCGATGCATCCCTCGACGGGAGGGGTCTCACCGGGAGGTACAAGGTGCTCGGCCATGGTTCAAGCGTGGTGCCATACACCCGTCTGCGCATCTCCAGACCGCCCGGGACGGCAGCGGAACAGCAGCGGAACGGCGGAGGGTCACCCCTTCTTGCGCGGCAAGGGGGTGCGCCACCAGTTGGCGTCGCCGAGGAGTGCGACGAGGGCCGGTGCGAGCACGCCTCGGACGATGGTCGCGTCGATGACGATGCCGAGCGCGAGCGCCGTGGCGAGGATCTTGACGTCGGTGGTGGGGACGCGTGACGGGGCGACGAAGGCGAGGAACAGGATGAGTGCCGCGGAGCTGACGAGCCTGCCTGTCCGGGCGACGCCCAGCACCGTGGCGGTGTCCGTGTCGGCTCCGGCGTCGTGTTCTTCGCGGATCCGGGACAGCAGGAACACCTCGTAGTCCATCGAGAGGCCGAAGAGGAACGCGAACACGGCGATCGGGACCCAGACGGTGATCGCGCCCGCTGCCGACTGCCCGAACAGGAACTCGCTACCCAGGCCGTGCTGCCAGATCAGGACCGTGATGCCGTACGCGGCGCCGAGCGAGAGCACGTTGAGCACCAGTGCCTTGACCGGCAGCCAGAACGAACGCAGGGCTCTGGACAGGAGCAGGAACGTCACGACCCCGATGATGGCCAGCACCCAGGGCGCGTTGCCGTAGACGGCGCTGAGGAAGTCGGCGTCCTGGGCGGGCCTCCGCCGACCTGGGCGCCGGCCTTCTCGGCGGCGGTCCTGATCTGCGCGGCCGCATCGGCTCCGGCTTCCGTGGAGGTGTCCGCACGCGTCCACGCCTCGACGACGGAACGGCTGCCGTCGGTCCAGGCGGGTGGTGCGATGACGCCCGCCACTCCGTCGATACCGCCGAGTGCCTCACGGACCTTCGCCACGTCCCCGGTGACGATCTCGACAGGGTGGGCGAGACCGGCTCCGATCGACGAACCGTCCAGCTGATCCACGGCGGAGGCGGCCGGACCGCCCAGGGATGCCAGTGACTCCGTCGTGGGCCGACCGAGCCGCAGACCGAGCACCGGCGAGGCCAGTGCGAGCAGCACCACCGTGGCCGCCAGACCGGCCGCCCAGCGGTGGCGCACCACAGCGCTGCCGACCGCGTGCCACAGCTTGCTCCCGGAGGCGCGGGAGCGCCGGCCGGGCCACTCCAGCCGCCTGCCCACCGTCAGCAGGAGAGCCGGGAGCAGGGTGAGGGCGGCAGCGCCGCTCATCAACGGAATGAGCAGCCCGGTGAATCCGACGCTTCGCAGGAACGGGACGGGCAGGACGATCAGTGCCGCCAGGCTCACCGCCACGGTGACCCCGGAGAAGAGCACGGAGCGCCCGGCCGTGGACATGGCCCGCCGCACCGCCTCCTCGGTGTCGGCACCGCGGCCCAGCTCCTCGCGCCAGCGGGTCACGACGAGCAGCGCGTAATCGATCGCCACCCCCAGACCGATCAGGGCGAGCAGGTACTGGACGATGAAAGAGATGTCGGTGACGCCCGTCAGGCCCCACACGATCAGGAACGTGGTGAGGATGGACGCGGCGGCGATGAGCAGCGGCATCGGCGCGAGGGCGGATCCGAACACCACCAGCAGGACGATCAACGCGCCCACGCCGCCGAACAGCGCCCGAAGTGCTTCACCAACTGCTCGTTCGCCTCGTAGCCCGGCTGGTCCGGCAGTCCGAACTCGAAGCTCAGGGCAGCGGTCGCCTTCGGTGCGGCGTAACCGCCCACCACGGCCAGGAGCAGCCAGACTCCGAGTACCAGGAAGCGGTGCCGGATGACGAAGCCAGTCAGTGTGTGCCCGCGTGTCGTCTCTCAGGTAGAGGCTGGTTTCCGCTGATGGGGTGCTGCCTTTCGATACTTCGTCCCCACGGCCGCTTCGGATGCGGCAACGGGGAGAGGCGGTGCGCGCGATCGGGTAGGCACGATTACACGTCGTGGGCGCGTCGCACGCATCCGCGGTGCCGTCCCCTGCGGAAGTATCTCCGGCAGACAGGCGGTTCTCTCTCCGGACCGCCGGATTGCTGTAGTGACACCCGTTCGAGAGGAAGGCGCCCCGTGCTTCAGCCGGACGTCGTCATCGTGGGCGCCGGGGCGGCCGGGCTGACACTGGCCCATCAGTTGTGCGCGCCGACGGATGGCGCCCCCGTGTCGGTTGTCCTCGTCGACGCGCCCGAGGGACCGTTGCGACCACCGCCTCGCACGTGGTGCTTCTGGGAGGCCGCCGGTGGGGCGTACGACGACGTGTTGTCCGCGTCCTGGGGGCGGTTGCGCGTGACCGGCCCCGACGGGGCGGCAACCGTGACGTGCCCCGATCCGTTCCGCTACAAGATGCTCCGCTCGGACGCCTTCGAGCGGTTCGTCCAGCGGCGGCTGTCGCACGCGGCAGGCTTTTGCCGGCTGGAGGCGACGGTGACCGCGGTCGGGGACGCGCCCGGGGGCGGTGGCCGGGTGGTCGCACGCGATGCCCGGGGCGAGCGGATCCTGCTGCACGGGAGGTACGTCTTCGATTCGAGGCCGCCCACCCGGCTGCCGGCGGCGCGCACCACGCTGTTGCAGCACTTCACGGGCTGGTTCGTCGAGGCCGATGGGCCGGTGTTCGATCCGGCTACGGCGGATCTGATGGACTTCCGCACTCCGCAGCCGCCGCGGGGCCTGTCGTTCGGTTACGTGCTTCCGATGGGACCGCGCAGCGCCCTGGTCGAGTACACGCAGTTCTCGCGTGCGGTCCTGGACGCGCCGGGATATGAGCGGGCGTTACGTCACTACATCCGCGATGTGCTGGGGCTCGGTGCCCATCGGGTGACCGCTGTGGAGCGGGGCGTCATTCCGATGACCGATGGACGTTTCCCGGTGCGGGCCGGCCGGTCGGTCTTCCGCATCGGGACGGCGGGCGGGGCCACCCGTCCGTCGACCGGCTACACGTTCGCCGCTGTCCAGCGCCAGAGCCGGACCATCGCCGCGCAGGTACGCGGCGGAAGCCGGCTGCGGGTGGCATCGCCTTACGGAGCCTGGCCGCGCGCCATGGACGCCGTGATGCTGCGGGCGCTGGACAGCGGCCGGGTGGACGGCGGCGAGTTCTTCTCCGGCCTCTTCCGTACGGTCCCGGGAGAGCGGCTGCTGCGGTTCCTGGACGGTACGTCGCGCGGATACGAGGACGTCCTGGTCGGGCTGCGCACGCCGGTCGCCCCGATGCTTCGCACCGTCGTCGAACTCCCTTTCAGACCGAAGCGGCAGGCGCCTGCCGGAGCGCGGACGGCACCCCTTTCCGGCGCTCCTGCCCGTACGCCTCCTGATCAGGAAACGAGCGACCCATGACACTGCTGCGTGACGACGAATTGTCCGCCGCGTTCGACCACGGCTCCCTCGCCTACGACCGGCTCACCGCGGTCAATCCCGGCTACCGCCGTGACCTGCGGCGCTCGGCGCGCAGACTCGGGCTGGCGGGCGGAGGCCGGGGCCTGCGCCTGCTGGATCTCGGCTGCGGGACGGGAACGTCGACCGCCGCGCTCCTGACGGCGGCGCCGGATGCGGAGATCGTCGCGGTGGACGCGTCGGTGGGCATGCTCGAACGTGCCTCGGCCAAGCGCTGGCCGGGGAACGTCACCTTCGTGCACGCACCGGCGGAGGCCCTGCGCCCCTCGCAGGTGAACGGCCGCTTCGACGCCGTGTTCGCCGCATACCTCTTCCGCAATGTGAGCGACCCCGACCAGGTGCTCGACGTGGTCCGTGAACTGCTCGTCCCGGCCGGGCGGCTGGCCGTCCACGAGTACACGCTCGGCTCCGGCCGTACGCACCGGGCGGTGTGGTCGGCGGTCTGCGGCGCGGTGGTGGTCCCGGCCGGGCGGCTCACCGGAGACGCGGACCTCTACCGTCACCTGTACCGCAGCGTGCTGGAGTTCGACTCGGCCGCCGATTTCGCCGACCGGGTGCGACGCCGCGGATTCGGTCAGGTGCGGGTCCTGCCGCTGCCCGGTTGGCAGACGGGCATCACCCACACGATCGTCGCCCAGGCACCGAGCGCCGTACGGGAGCGGCCATGAGGTCCGCAAGGTCCGTTACGGACGGCCACCGTCGCGGCCGCGACCGGAGGGCCGTCATGCTCCCCGGACCCGGCGGTCGTGCTCGTTTCACCGGTGACGCGCCCTCGGTGGCCGTGATCGGCGGTGGCATCGCGGGAATCTCCGCGACGACGGTGCTGGCCGAGCGCGGTGCGCGGGTGACGCTGTACGAGCGTGAGCCGGGTCTCGGCGGCCGGCTCGCGGGCCGGCCCACCGAGATCGCCGACGGGACCACGGTCACGATGAGCCGCGGCTTTCACGCCTTCTTCCGTCAGTACTACAACCTGCGCGGTTTGTTGCGCCGGGTCGATCCGGGACTGCGTACGCTGACCAGGCTGCCCGACTATCCGCTGCGGCACAGCACGGGCCTGTACGACAGCTTCGCGCGGGTGCCGCGCACTCCCCCGTTCAGCGTCCTGGGTTTCGTCGCGCTCAGTCCGACCTTCGGCCTGCGCGACCTGGCCCGGATGAGGCCGCGGGCCGCGCTGCCCCTGTTGGACGTGCGCGTGCCCGACGTGTACGAGCAGCTCGACGAGGTCAGCGCGCACGACTTCCTGACGCGCATCCGGTTCCCGGAGGCCGCCCATCATCTGGCCTTCGAGGTGTTCTCCCGTAGCTTCTTCGCCGATCCGCGAGAACTGTCGGCCGCGGAACTGGTGTTGATGTTCCACATCTATTTTCTCGGCTCCAGCGAGGGACTCCTCTTCGACGTGCCGGACGAGCCGTTCCCGCAGGCGTTGTGGGAACCGTTGCGGCGGTATCTGGAGGGGCACGGCGCGCGGGTACGCACCGGATCGGCGGTGGAGAACGTCACCCCCCTGGTGGGTGGTGGGCACGATGTCACCGCCGGCGGCCGGACAAGGCGCCACGACGCACTGGTCCTGGCCCTGGACACCGACGGACTGCGGAAGGCCGTGGCAGCGTCGCCCGGACTGGGCGACGCGCCCTGGCGTGCGAAGGTGGACGGTCTGCGGACAGCACCACCGTTCCTCGTCTCGCGGCTCTGGCTGGACCGCCCGGTGGCGCCGGACCGCCCCGGCTTCCTCGGTACCAGCGGCTATCCCCCGCTGGACAACGTCAGTGTGCTGGACCGGTGGGAGGGCGAGGCCGCTCGTTGGGCGCGCCGTCACCGGGGCTCGGTGCTCGAACTGCACGCCTACGCGGTCTCACCGGACGCGGACCGTGCCGGGGTGCAGACGGCGGCGGTCGAACAGCTCCACCGGGTCTACCCGGAGACGCGCAGCGCCCGGGTGGTGGACGTACGGCACGAATGGCGCGCGGACTGCCCGCTCTTCCCGCTCGGCGGTTACCCGCACCGGCCTGGCGTCCGCACGCCCGACCCCACCGTGACGGTGGCGGGTGACCTGGTCCGGACGGAGCTTCCGGTGGCGTTGATGGAGCGTGCCGCGACAAGCGGATTCCTCGCGGCCAACGCGCTGTTGGAGCGCTGGGGGGTGCGCGGTCAGACGCTGTGGACGGTGCCGCGGGCCGGCCGCTCCGCGGTGCTGCGCGGGCTGGCCGCGCTCGGCACCCGGTGAGGGAAACGGCCGAGGCCGGGCGGCGCGCGGTCACAGCACCGTCCGGTGGGCCGACGGGCCGGGCGCGCGCCGCGGTCAGCCCGGGAAGCGGCCGCTGCCGCGCAGTTCCCAACGCCGTTCGGCGTACGCGAGGTCGTCCCGCCACAGCCGTCCGGCGGAGGCCCGCATGAGCGGGCGGAGCAGCGGGGCCGCCGCGCGGGCAACGGCGAAACCGCGACGGTCGGAGGCGGCCAGGAGCGCCTCCGTCACCGCGGTCCGGGGCCTGCCCATGAGGTCGGGCCCCAGCGGAGTGGCATGGGATTCGACCGCGGACCCCCGGCCCTCGCCCTCCGTGATGTGCATGACGACGGTGCGTGGTTCCGGCGCGGCGAAGAGGGCCCGCACCGGCACCACGACGCGCCCCACGATCTTGAAGGACACATCGACGGCGAACCCGTCCTCGTCCCCGTCACCCTCACCGGACGGCGTACCGGTCACTGTCAGGTCGACGAATGAGTACGGGTGGAACCAGGCGCCGTGCCACGGGTCGAGGCGATTGGCCACCACGTCTTCCGGCTCGCAGACGCCGACACCCTCGTACACGGAGTCGACGGTGTTGCCCGGCGCCGGTCGGGGCGGGAGAACCGGCCGCTCCAGTGGGGTCTCACCGCCGACATGGTCGAGGCGCACCCAGGCGAGAACCCCGTCGTCGAAGGCCGGATAGGGCTCCCAGCCGGCGAACGGCTCACCGCTCAGGGCGAGTCCGTGCCAGTGACAGACCAGGGTGCCGCACCGGACGGGGCTGTCGCGCAGCGGCGCCCCGAGGTGCGGGCACGCGCCGGGCCCGGCGCGCAGACGGCCCGAGGCATCGCGCCAGGCCACCACTTCGGTGCCGCCGACGGTCCGTCCGACCGACCGCTCGGCCGTGACGGCACGGGACGCCCCGAGGACGTACCAGTTGCCGGAGGGCCGGCCCAGCGCCCGCTTCAGCGCGTCCGCGATGACACCGGGCCTGGCGTCGCGCCAGGTCGGGGGTTGCCGGTCCCATGTGACGGCCGCGCGGCGCAGCCGCAGGGGGATCCGGTTCCGTTCGGTACGGCGGCCGCGGGTCATGCCACCTCCTCACGGACGGGTCGAGCCAGGGTCCCGGGCGCCGGCGCGGCGCTCGTCGCGGGGCGGGCCGGGGAGGTGCGGCCGGCACCCGCTCCTGCTCTGGTGGCCAGGGCCCGTACCAGTCCGTCGAGGGCCACGGCCGCCCGGTTCAGACGGGGGACCACTGCCCGTCGGTGCAGGACGGCGTAGCCGTCGTCCTCGATCGCGTCGAGGATGCGACTGTAGAGGATGAACGCGGTACGGATGCACGGGCGTGAGCGGGGCGTGAGCAGGGCGAGACCGGGGAGCGCGTCGCGGTAGACACCGCGGTTGTGAGCGGCCGCCGCTCGCATGACCCTGGTGATGCGGACGTCGCTCCGGCCGGTGGCCCTGCTCCATTCAAGGTAGTCCCGGTCCACTCCGTGCGCGGCCAGCAGATCGGCGGGCAGATAGAGCCGGCCGCGGTCGAGATCTTCCCCCACGTCCCGGAGGAAGTTGGTGAGCTGGAAGGCGACGCCCAGGGCGGCCGCGTACGGGGCCGCCTCGTGCTGCGGACCTTCGGTACCCAGCACCGGCAGCATCTGGAGACCGATCACGGCGGCCGACCCGTACATGTAGCGGCCGAGTTCCTGGTAGGAGGCGTACCCGGTCACCGTCAGGTCGCTGCGCATCGAGGTCATGAAGGCGGCGAAGTGACGGTGGTCGATGTCGTGGACGGCGGCCGTGTGGACGAGCGACCGGATGACGGGCTCTGTGCAGGGGCCGCCGCGCAGGCCGTCGTCGAGGACTTCCTGGAGACGGTGCAGCGCGTGGGCGCGTTCGTCGGGGGTGGCCGCGCTGTCGAGATCGTCCACAATGTCGTCGGCCCACCGGGCGAAGCCGTACAGGGCGTGGACCGCTGGGCGCTTCTCGACCGGGAGCAGCCGGGTCGCGAGGAAGTACGTCTTGCCGTGCCGCGCGTTGAGCCGGCGGCACGCCGTGTACGCGGCGCGCAGAGCGGGCTCGTGGATGCCTGCCGCGTCGAGTTCACGAGGCGTCATGCGGGCCTGCCCTTCAGGAGGGGGGACGTGGACGGGGCCGGCCGGAGCGAGGGCCGGTGATCCTCTCTGCGGCCAGCTTTCCCGAGATCAGCACGGTGGGCACGCCGACGCCCGGCGTGGTGCCGCAGCCGGCGAGGACGGCGTTCTCGGTGCCCCGTATGAGGTTGCGCGGGCGGAAGGGCCCCGTCTGGGGAAAGGTGTGGGCGGCGGAGAAGGGTGTGCCGGCCGTGTGTCCCTGGGCGGTCCAGTCGATGGGGGTGACCAGGCCCTCCTCCTCGATCGCGGAGCCCAGCCCGGCCATTCCGCGCTGTTCGAGGGTGGTGAGCAGGGTGTCGCGGTAGCGGGGTGCCAGTTCGCGCCACTCGCCGGTGCCCGGTCCGACGTCCGTGTTCGGGCACGGCGCCAGGATGTAGTGGAGGTGTCTGCCGGGCGGAGCCAGATCCGGGTCCGTCGCGGTGGGCCGGGTGATGAGCAGGGAGGGGTCCGACATCAGGGATCCGTGGGTGAGTTCACGGAAGGTCTCTTTCCAGGCCGCGCCGAACGAGATGGTGTGGTGGGCGAGGCCGGGCCAGGTGCGGTCGGTTCCCGCGTGCAGGATCACCGCGGACGGGGAGTGGCGCAGGGCAAGGGGGCGGCGGGGGCTGCGACCGAGCAGTCGGTAGCTGACGGGCAGATCCGGCGTCAGGACGACGGCATCGCAGGCGATGCGCTGCTGGTCGGTGACGACGGCGGTGATCCGTTCTCCGGACCGCTCCAAACGGGTGACGGTCTGCCCGTAGTGGAATGCGGCGCCCGCCTCGGCCGCCGAGCGGGCCATCGCGTTGGGCAGTGCGTGCATGCCGCCCCGGGGGAAATAGACCCCTGCGATGGTGTCCATGTAGGCGATGACGGCGTACGCGGCCAGCGCGCGGGCCGGGGGCACACCCGCGTACAGGGCCTGGAAGGTGAAGACCCGGCGCAGCCGCTCGTCCTTGATGAAGTGTCCGACGCGCGCGTCGAGCCGTCCGAAGCCGCCGAGGGCGGCGAGCCGGGCCAGGTCGGGGTGGAGGAGCTGAAGCGGGGAGTCGAAGTTCGCGTCGATGAACCGGCGCATCTGTACGGCGTAGAGGCGCGTCAGCCAGGTCCGCAGCCTGCGGTAGCCGACGGCTTCCCTGGCGCCCGCGAACTGCTCGACCGCGGCTTCCATGGCCGCCGGTTCCGTGTGCACGTCCAGTTGGGTCCCGTCGGCGAACCGTGCCCGGTAGGCGGGGTGGAGAGGGATCAGCTCCAGCCGGCCGGCCAGAGTGTGGCCGACTGCCGCGAAGGCCTCCTCGACCAGATCCGGCATGGTCAGCACGGTCGGACCGGTGTCCATGCGGTAGCCGCCGCGCTCCAGCAGCCCGGCCCTTCCGCCGGGCGAGGAGTCGCGCTCCACCACGGTGACCTGCCGTCCGGCGCCGAGCAGGTGGAGCGCGGCGGACAGTCCCGCCAGCCCGGCTCCGACCACCACCACGTGATCGGTGGGGCCCTTCACGGTCATCACCGGGCTGTGCCCCCTTCTGCCGGGCCGGTCTCGCCGGAAGGGGAGGAGGAGCCCGTCTCCGGGGACGGGCCGGGCCGGGTCCTCGCTTCCGCCGATGGCGTCGTGCCGGCTCCGGTGACGCTTTCGAACAGGCCGAGCAGGCGGTTTCCGGCGTACGGCTCCACTGAGGCCTCGGCCAGATGGCGTGCCGCGTGCTTCATGAGCCGGCCGGCTCTGTCCTCCATCTCGGCGCGGGCCCCGGTGGTCACGAGTACGTCGCGCACCTCGGTCAGGGTTTCGTCCGAGAGGTCGGCCCGGCCCAGCGCGTCGTCGAGGACGGCGCGCGCACCGCTGGTTCCGGCTCGCGACCGGGCCACGGCCATCAGGCAGGTCGGTTTCCCCTCGCGGATGTCGCCACCCGAAGGCTTGCCGGTCTTGCCGGGGTCACCGAAGACGCCCAGCAGATCGTCGCGGATCTGGAAGGCGAGGCCGGCGCACCGGCCGGCCGCCGACAACGCGCGAGTGGCGTCCTCCGAGGCACCGGCAAGGGCAGCTCCCAGCGCCAGTGGACGGGCAACCGAATACAGGGCGCTCTTCAGGTACGCCGTTCGCAGGGCGCGGGCCTCGGACCGTGTGCCGGTGACCTGCCCGTGCAGGTCGAGGTACTGCCCGGCCACCATCTCGGTCCTCATCGCCCGCCAGACCGCGGACACGCGCTGCCTGGCCGCCGGGCGCATGACCGTCTCCGCGACGGTGTCGTCCGCCCAGGCGAGAGCCAGGTCACCGAGGAGCACGGCAGCGGATCTGCCGAATGAGTCCCGCAGCTTCGGGCCGCACGAAAGGCCGGGGCTCTCCGCGAAGTCGACATGCATGGCGGGGCGGCCCCGGCGCAACGACGAACCGTCCATCACGTCGTCCTGGACCAGCGCGCACGTCTGGACGAGTTCGACCGCCACTCCCAGGCGCAGCGCGGGCTCGACGTCCACGGCCTGTGAGCCCGCGGCGGTCGCGCGCATGCCCCACCAGATGAACTGGGAGCGCATGCGACTCCCGCCGCCGAGGGTGAAGCCGGCGAGGCGTTCGGCTACGTCACGGGAGAAGACGGCGTCGATCGCGGAGGCCTGATCGAGCTTCTCACCGAGGACAGCCTGTGCGGTGCGCAGGACAGCTCCGGCTACGTCCTGGTCCACCAGGCCAATGGCGCCGTGCCGTGGCCCGGCACCGTCGTGCACCGGGTTGCGGCCCCGGCCGGTGTGAGCGGCACCGTCCATCGTCTCTGTCTCCGAACGCGGGGGGCCTTGGGAAAAGGACTGCCCCTTGGCCCGGCTTCGCAGCATCACCATGTCCTCCGGTCGGCGGGTTCGGCGCACTCCCACTCCTCATTCCGTACTGCGAGGCGTTCGGATGCACGGAATAACGAATTTCCGCTACGGATTGGGCCGACCGGCCGTACGAGAGGGCCAAAGGTTCAGCAGCGGCCGCATACCTCTGCATCCATTGTGCTGCATAAGCCGGTATCGATCGCGCAGGGCGCAGCGACCGGGTCTCCCCTGACCAGCGGTGACCGGATCGCAGGCCTGACGTCGAACACCTCTCTCAGCGACACGAACTGCTTAGTTATGGATCAGACGGGAGAGGGAAGTGGAAATGACGTCATTCGACCGACGAAGGAGTGTCATGGCGGTTCCCAGCAATCCGCGCTACACCGTTCCCGGCCTCAGCGCCAAGGAGGGAAAACAAGTTATTGCACTGCTGCACATGCGTCTGCACGCACTCAACGATCTCGCACTCACGCTGAAGCACATCCACTGGAACGTGGTGGGGCCGCATTTCATCGCCGTCCACGAGATGCTCGACCCTCAGACCGTCGCGGTGCGGGGCATGGCGGATGCCACAGCGGAGCGCATCTCCGCGCTCGGCGGCGAACCGCAGGGGACCCCCGGAGTCCTGGTGGCCGAACGCGACTGGAACGACTACGGCCTCGGCCGCGCCGACGCCCTGGCACACCTGGGCGCCCTGGACCTCGTCTACACCGGGGTCATCACCGACCACCGCTCGGCAGCGTCCGAGGCGGGCTCGCTCGACCCGGTCACCGAGGACCTTCTCATCGAGCACCTCCGTTCCCTGGAACAGTTCCACTGGTTCGTCCGAGCCCATCTGGAGAATGCCACCGGCTCCCTCTCGACGGCCGGGAAGCGGACAGAGGAGCAGGCCGCCAAGGCAGCCTCCCCCTCCCGCAAACCCCCGGCCAAGCGGCCCGCCAAGAAGCGCGGAACCGTCAAGGCCTAGGCGTTACGCAGAGGGGGCGTTGCGGGCGAGGCGGTCGGGCAGGGGGCGGTGGCGGCGGTGGTCACGACGGCTGCGTTCAGTTCGGCCGCTGCCTGGCGATCACCGGCTCAGGCCTCCGCGGCGGCCTGAGCCTCGGCATGAGCTGGAAGCCGGCGCCCGTTCAGTGTCGCTGGAGTACCAGTGGCAGCTGTTCGCCGGGATTGACGACGAGGGTGGTCCTGTTGAGGTGTCGGGTGCGGCCGTTGGCGTAGGTGGTGCCGGTTACGGTGAACGTGAGTGGGGGGCGGCCTTCGCGGAGGGTGGCCAGAGGTGCTTCGGCGTCGACCAGCCAGCGGATCAGGTTGTGGCCGAGCAGGTGGACGAGGTCCGGACGTTCGGCGGCCATGTTGCGGTTCTCGCTGATGTCGGCGGCCAGGTCGTACAACTCCCACGAAAGGTCTTCGTAGTTGTACAGCAGTTTCCACTGGCCGGAGCGGATCACCGATTGTGGGTGCTGGTTCCGGCGACCGTCGGCCAGGTAGCCGGGGAGGTGCCAGTAGAGGGCGTCGCGGTCGAGCTCGGCCGTGGCGTCGGCGAACAGGTGGCTCAGGTCCGCTCCGTCGAGCGGGCGGCCGGACGGGAGGGAGGCGCCCGCCAGTGCGGCGAAGGTGGGGTGGTAGTCGGTGACGTAGACCGGGGTGTGGTTGATGGTATTGCCGTGCACCAGTGCGGGGTTGGTACTCCAGGCGATGAGCGGTACGCGGATTCCCCCCTCGTGGAGTTCGCCCTTCTGCCCGCGAAGCGGCCCGTTGTCGGTGTAGAGGCCCAGTCCGCCGTTGTCGCCGGCGATCACCACGATGGTGTTGTCGGCCAGGGAGTGGTCTGGATTGTTCGGGTCGGCGGTGGTCCTCAGGTGGTCGACCACGCGGGCCACGCTCTGATCGAGGCCTTCACCGAGGGCGCCGTAGGCGGGAACCGAAGGGCCGGTCCCGGGCCTCTTGGCCTTGTATTTGGCCAGCAGGTCGGCGCGCGCCTGCGCGTCGGCGACCGGCGCGTGTACCGCGTAGTGGGCCATGAACGCGAAGAACGGGCCGTTCTTGTGCCGGTCCACGAAGTCGATGGTGGCGTCCGCGACGGCGTCCGTGACGTGCTTGGGGGTCCCGACGAGCCCGTTGACCGCGGCCGGATCGGCGCCGACCGCTCCCGGGCTTCCGCCGTGAGGCAGCCGCTCGGGAGGAGCGGCAAAGGTCGCTCCCACGCGTCAGAATGCCCGGTCGGCACCTCCGAGAGGCTGAAGATCGCATTCGCGGGTACCCGGTGTCCATGAAGACTTCCATGGTCACACCCTGGGAGCCGGCTGATGCCGCCCCCGGTGCTGGCTCAGGCGCGACGGGCGGAGCTCGCCGAGGCGTTGGACGTGCTGGGCGTCGACCGGCAGTTGCGTCACCGCCTGGGCGTGGCCGACATGCGGGTCGCCGAGGAGGAGGCCCACGTCTGCTCCCAGGTGGAGAAGGTGCTACGGAACAGTGGGGCCACGCTGTGCGTGGCGCCCTGGAGCGGTGATCTTCACTCCGATCACGAGGCGGTCGGCCGGGCTGCCCGTGCGGCCGCATCGGCGGTCGGCATCGCGCTGTGGCAGTACCCGGTATGGATGTGGCACTGGGCCATGCCAGACGATCCGCGCGTGCCGTGGCGCTCCTTCCACCGGCTGCCGCTCGCCCCGGAGGAGCTGGCCAGGAAGAAGACGGCCCTGCGCTGCTTCCGCACCCAGATCGCACCTCTGGAAGACCACGCGGCGGTGATCCTTCCCCCCGAGGAACTCGCCCACCACCAAAGGCCCTTCGAGACAGTGCTCGTAGAAACGGAATCCCGATGAACGCCTCCACGCCGGGCTCGTACTTCACCCGGATGTACACCACAGCGTCGGATCCCTGGGACCTGGCAGGCCGCTGGTACGAACAGCGCAAGTACGCGATGACCATGGCCGCGCTGCCCCGGCGGCGCTACCGCCGGGCGTTCGAACCCGGCTGTTCCGTCGGTGTACTGACGCGGCTGCTCTCCGAGCGGTGTGACGAGGTCGTCGCAGCGGACCGGGTCCCCCAGGCGGTTGCCGAAGCTGCCGCTCGCAATCACGACCGGCCGCGCGTCCAGGTCGGGCAGCTCGTCGTTCCGGACCAGTGGCCCGCCGGCACCTTCGACCTGGTGGTGCTCTCCGAGCTGCTGTACTACTTCGACGAGCCACAGCTGCGGGCCGTTCTGGACCGCACGGCAGGGTGCCTGGAACCCGGCGGCACACTCGTGACCGTGCACTGGGACCACCCGGTGGCCGAGCACCGCCTCACCGGCGCCGAACTCACACCCCTTCTGCGGGCGGCCCCCGGGCTGGTCGAAGGGCCTTCGTTCCGGGATCCCGACTTCGTCCTGTGCACCTTCACACGCCCGCTGAGCAGCGGCGCCCTGCCTCCGTCGCCGGCCGTCGCGGAAGGACTGGTGTGAGGGCCGCCATCGACGCGCTGGTCGTGGCCGTACCCGCGCATGACGAAGCGGACAGTCTGGCGTCGGCTCTCGGCTCGATCCGCCGGGCCCAGGAGTACTGCCGAAGCGGCTCGTTCGCCGTGCCCGTGCTCAAGCTGGTGGTGGCTGCCGACTCCTGTACCGATGCCACCGCGGCCACCGCCGCCCGCTGCGGCGCCGACGTGGTGGAGATCTCCCACCGGATGGCCGGGGCCGCCCGGTCAGCCGCTGTCGCCCGGGGCCTGGAATCGTCTGGCACCCGGCCCGAGACCACCTGGATCGCCACCACCGACGCCGACTGCCAGGTACCGCCGGAGTGGCTCACCCACCAACTGCGCTGCGCCCGCCAGGGATACCACTGCGTGCTGGGTACCGTGCGTATCTCAGCGGTCCCCCACGTGGCCGCCGGAGTACGAGCCCTGCACGACGCGCACTACTTCGCCGGCCGCTCGGACGCCGCCTGGAGCCACCCGCACATCCACGGAGCCAATCTCGGTATCCGGGGCGACGCCTATCTCCGTGCCGGCGGCTTCCCCGCCGTGCCGCACAGCGAAGACCGCGCCTTGGTCGAGGCGCTGGCCCCCGGCACGCACATCCTGCGCACCGACGCTTGTCCCGTCCGCACTTCGGGGCGCGCCACGCCCCGGGCGCCACACGGATTCGGGACCTTTCTGCACGGCCTCGGCGAACGTACCGGCGGATAGACCATCCGGGCCCCGGGCAGGCCGCCGCCTCCGTGCGGTCGGAACCGGACGGAGGCGGCAACCGCTCAGCGCGTGTCACCCGCGACGCGTGTCCCCGCGGCCCGAGCCGTCGTCGTCCGACCTGTGGGAGCCGCCGTCCTCGGTGTTCTGCTCGTACTGCGTGCGGTCGGTGTCCCCACGCCCTCGGTCGGGACTGTCCGCCTCCCTGGCAGGCACCGGCCGGCCGCGCGGGGCAGGTGCCGGCCGCTGCGGCTCCCGCGCGAACCGTTGCGGTGTGCCCCCTGCTGCGGACTGCTTGGCGGTGCCCGCCGCGGGCGTCACGTTGTCGTTGCCCGCTCGGCCGGTCGCGGTGTCCTGGTACCGGGCTGCCATGCCGTAGGGACGGTCGGTCTCGGCACCGCGCCGATCCCGGTCCTCTTCGTGCACCGCTTCGCGCTCCTGTCGTTGCTCATGGCCGGCATGGCGCACGGCCCTGCTTTCGCGTCCGCCCATGATGGCCGACCCGATCAGCATGAGGAGCCCGCCCGCCAAGGCGAGTCCTACGCCGCTGCCGAGCCCGGCACTGTCCCCGGTGACCGTCAGGCCGCCCTGCGCCTGCCCTTGCCGGACCATCCACAGGATGGCGAACCCGAGGGTGATGACTCCGGCGACGAGGACCAGAAGCCGAGACCTGAACACCACGCCGAGAAGGGTGAGAACCGCACCGACGAGGAGCGGCAGAAACATGGACGCGAACAGTCCCGCGCCCGAGTTCGTCACGCCCGCTCCGGTGAAGAGCTCCCATACCCTGAAATCATGTCCGAGCCGACCGCTGTACCAACTGCGGAAGGGCGCCCAGATCGCAGCGGCAGCGCCGATGACTGCCAGAATCAGTCCAATGGTGTTGCGGATACTCCGTCTCATGCCGCGACCTCCCGGCAGATCGGATCGGTGCACGCGAGTGACCCACGCGCCGTATCCCGCCCTCCATCGACGCTACGCCCGCCCCGTAGGCCACGCCACGCAGGGCACCCCGCTCAGTCCCCGGCGCCCGACGCGCCGCTACCGGCGCCGGCGTTCGGATCGGGATCAGCGGGCCCGGAGCTGTCGGCGTCCTCCTTCGCCGCGACGACGCCTTCGGCGCGCGGCGGGAGGATCACGTCGAGGTCGCCCTCGCCGTCCTGAACCTGCTGGTCAGGCATATCGGCGGGGATCGGCGGCGGGCTGCCCTTCGACCCGCTGCAGGCGGCGCCCGGAGGTCTGCGGTCCGTCATGTTCCTGCTCCCGTCAGTACGCGCCCACTCGTGCGGAGGGCGGGCCAGTGGCGTACCTCGCGTACCCGCTGCTCTCGACACGACGCCTTGGATCGCCCATGGCATCGACCGTGCGGTCCCGGCGACGCTCGCCCCGCGCGACCTGCACGCGTACGGGCCGGGCCCGGACGCGCGCAAGAACCCGCGAGGACGGGCAGATCAGCGCACACGTCCCCCCGGGGTTCAAGGGCACTGGCATGCCGAGCGCCGCGCCAACGGCTGCCGCGAATACGACGACCGGACGGTGGAGACGGTGCGCCGCGTGCGCGCCCTGCCCACCCGCATCATGCGCCAGGTCCTGCCCTGCACCCACGACGCGGCGATACTGCGCCCCTGTCCCGGAGTCCTCGCCAGTCTGCGCGACCAGTTGGACATCCTCGACCAGCGTGCCGCCGAATTGGAGACCGTCCGTCGCCTGCTGCGCCAGACGATCGCCGCCACCGAGAGCACGGCCTGGCCGAGACACAACGACGAGCTGCCGGTGATGACGGCGGACATGCAGATGATGCGGCGCCAGTGCGGCATGTGACCGGTCGTACGTACAACTCAACAAGGTTCTGCGGCAGTCCTGGGAGGTGACTGTCGAGCCGGAGTCGCGGCGGGCTCCTGCTCCTTGAGGCCGACATGACCCCGCTGTATAGATCACGAACGAGCCAACTGGCTTTCGGAGAAGCCCGCTTGCTGTTCTCGGATCTGCACCCGAACGGGCGATGACACAGCCGTGCTCTGCACATCGACAAGACGACCACACCCCCGACCGCCGACGTAACGGCCCCTGCCTCGCTGCTCGACGCACCCCGGGGCAAGGCTGCTCACCCTGCCCGAAGAATGACGCCGGGCCTGCGCGTGGCCGGAACATGGGCGAGGTCGAACGTGAGCGGCTCGCCGTCGTCCGCACGCTCCGCCTCTGACCGCCTTGCTTGCGGTGGACAACGACTTCCATCGCAGTCTTCCTGAGCTATTCCCCATTTTTCCGGAGCTGCGGACCAATATGCCGGGGAATACACCTTCAGGGAAATGACCGCATTGTTCAGCGGTGCCTTGCAGACCGCACATATTGCATCATCGGGGTACGGGCCATCGATCTGAGCGCTGGGCCCGTGACCGGCTTCGACGGGGGCGGCACCGGCCGAGAGTTCTTTCCGGCCGGTGGCCTCTCGTGACTGCTCGTGGTGAACCTCGGACAGCCCGAGCCGGGCAGCGAGTGGCCACGGGCGCCCCCCTTCACCCACGACGATGTGCGCACGACGCTGCGATACCCGCTTATCCGGCTTCGCCCCGAATCATGCAGGGGAGCGAAGGCCGGAGGGTGCCTCGCGACGGACCGTCTCGCGGTACCAGCGGCCCCACTTGTCCAGCTCGTCGGTGAGGGAATCCAGACTGTGCCCGACTTCGGTGAGCGCGTACTCGACTTTCGGCGGCACCTCGGGATACACGGTTCGCGTGATCAGGCCGTCGGCTTCCAGCTCCCGCAGCTGGCGGGTGAGCATCCGCGGGGTGACACCCGGCAGCGCGCGCCTCAATTCACCGAATCGATGGGTGCCCGTGACCAGTTGCTTGAGAATGGCCAGCTTCCAACGGCCCCCGAGGATCTCCATGGCGAACTCGACCGCACACTGGTCCGGGACGTCCTCGGCGCTGGAACGCACTGCAGACCTCCTTTGGTATACGGACTGTGCCTATAGGACATCAAAGACCGTACTTGTGAACAGTGTTAGCCTTGATCATTCGTGAGTCCCCGTCAGTTCGCTGATGATTGCTTGGCGTTGGGGTGGTGCAGTCTTTTCGGGTGCGGGGCGGGCCGAGGGCCCGACGGTCGCGTCGGGTGTGCGCCGGGTTCCACTTTCCCGGGTGGTGGTGCGGGTTGTCGGGACGGTCGGGCCAGCTGGTCAGCCGGGGTTCGGCAGGGCTTGGAGCCGGTCGATCGCGTGGGAGATGACCTCGGTCCAGGGCCATCTGGCGGTGAAGCGGAGCCAGCGGCGGCGGCCGGTGTGGATGAGCTGCGCGGCGGCGGAGAACAGGCGGAGCCGGAGTCGTTTGGGTTCCCAGCGCCGGGCGTCGCCGGTCAGGGCGAGCATCGGCATCCAGGCCAGCAGGTCGAGGGCGATGGAGATGATCTCCAGCCAGATCCGGTTCTGTGCGGTGTCGTGCGGGGGCAGGTCGCGCAGGCCGGTGTCGCGGGCGTTTCGGATCCGGTCCTCGCAGCGGGCCCGCCTTCGGTGACGGAGTTCAAGGTCGGCGAGCTGGCCGCCTTTGGTGTTGGTCGCGAAGCAGGTCAACCGCAGTCCGTCGAGGTCGGTGGAGCGCAACTGGGCGCCGGGGTGAGGCCGTTCCTTGCGGACGATCAGCCGCATCCCCCTCGGCCAGCTGGTCAGGTCGGGCATGTCGGTGATCTCCGCGACCCAGGCGCCGGGCCGCTCCGTGCCGCCGGAGTCGTAGGCCGGCGTCCACGCCTCCTTCGGGATCTTCAGCACCGCCTGGTGGATGGCGTCGGTGATGGTCATGCCGACGGAATACGACAGCCACCGGCGCCGGCGGGTCAGCCAGTCGAGGAAGGCGTGAGTGCCGCCGGCGGAGTCGGTGCGGATCAGTGTCTGGCGTCCGCGCCGCGGGTTCCTGGGCAGTTGGGCCAGGGCGAGTTGGGTGGTTTCGATGTGATCGCTCGCGGTGTTGGAGCCCGCATTGCCGGGCCGCGGCAGTGCGGCCACGGGCTCTCCGGCCCCGGCCTGGCCGTGGTCGACGAACGCGACGAGGGGGTGATGACCGAAGGTCTTCTTCCAGGTCGCGGTGGCGTCCTGCTTCTCGGAGTGCGCCAGGACCAGCACTCCGTCGATGTCCACGATCACGCTGCCGTCGGCGGCCGGACCGTTGCCCCCGGCCAACTCCCAGACTCCGCAGCGCACTTCCGCTCGGGCCGTGCGGATCGCGGTGAGCGCCTTGGGCCCGGCCGCGGCCAGGGTATCGATGAGGCGAGAGACGGTGGGATCGGAGGCCACCGGGCCGAACACGTCGGGCTCGGCCCTCAGCATGGCGACATCGGCCAGGCAGTCCCCGCCGAGTGCGACGGCCAGGGCCACATCCAGAAGGATCTTGCCCGGATCGTGCACCGCCCGCGGCTTGCTCCACGACGCCAACGCCGCCGATATCGCCTCATCCAGCCCGGACTTGCGGACCGTCTCCACCAACAGCACCGCCCCGGCCTGCGAGACCACCGAGCGGCCACCGCCCTCGACGCGGACAGGCGGATAGGACCCGATAGTCTTCTTCACTTGAGAAGTGCCTCCGGCGATGGCAGGAACAAGGACCTCGACAATCCTCATTCTTGCTGGTCAGAGGCACTTCTCGCTTACGCGGTCACCCATCGGACAGCCCGGTTCATGAAAGCGCCAGGCTAGGGCTACAACAGCTCACGGGCGGCTCGACCGGACCGCAACGTCATGACCCACCGGCCGTCAACGGCAGTCGCTCGAACCCTCCGGATCGCCCCAGCCAGCGATCACAGCCACCTGGCGCCTCGTCAGAACAGTCAGCACCGAGTCAGCATCCGTCCTGACACGCAAGGTCAGAGGCGGGCCCAGATGGAGAACGGTCCAGCGGAAGGCCTTCCTCCGATGCACTCTCAGCCGCTTCCGGCCCTCCCCCGCCAACAACACGACGCGAGCATGATCGGCGACACCTCGAAACCCGACAACCCGCAAGAACCCGCAGATCAGCGCACACGTCCCCGGGGCTTCAAGGACACAGGGGGCAACGCCGGAGCGGGGAGCGGCGCACCGTCGTAGCCGCGTACGGCGCCGAACCGATCACCACCCATCCAGTCCGCGCGGGCCTGCTCGATCTCCTCGTGCGAACGTCCCACGAAGTTCCACCACATGACGATCTCCTCCTCGAAGGGCTCACCGCCCACGAGCATCAGACCGGCGTCGGACTCCGCGCGCAGCGGGAGTTCGTCGCGGCCGCAGCCGAGGTAGAGCATCGAGCCCGGCAGGACGGGTACGCCGTCGACCTCGGCCTCGCCGGACATCGACAGCACCGCGTACTCGAAGTCGGGGTCGAGCGGGAGACGCGCCTCGGCGCCCCGGTCCAGAGCCAGGTCCGCGCCGACGATCGGGGTGTACGCGGTGCCGGGCGAGGTCGCGCCGTCGAGGTCGCCGAGGATCACCGTGGCGGTGAGGCCCGGGGCGGTGACCGTCGGCAGGTCCGTGTGGTGCTGGAAGTGCGGCTCGGCATCGCGGTGGGCGTTCGGGAGCGCGACCCAGAGCTGCGCGCCGTGCAGCAGCGCGGCGTGCGACCTGGGGCTCTCCTCGGAGTGGCTGATCGCCCGGCCGGAGGTCATCAGGCCGAGTTCGCGCGGGCGGATCGTCGCCAGGCTGCCGAGGCTGTCGCGGTGCAGGACCTCGCCCTCGTGCAGCCAGCTGACCGTCTGCAGGCCCATGTGGGGGTGGGGCGGTACCTGCATCCCGGGCTCGTCGGTGATGTCGTCGGGACCGTAGTGGTCCACGAAGGCCCAGGCCCCGACCATGCGGCGGCCGAGGTTGGGCAGCAGTCTGCGGACCTCGGTGGACTCCCCGAGCTTCACGTGGCGCGGGGCGAGGAGTTCACGTACCGGTTCGGCCACGACGAAGCCGCGTCCTCCGCAGACGGAGGGGACGGCCTGGCGATCGAGATTGCTCATGGTGCTCAACCTATTCCCGCACGGGCCCGGTCGGACGGCACCCACGCCGAATATTTAGTGGAATGTTGAACCATCTCGGAGTGTTGTGGCGATTGGCCCGTACGGGACCGGCCCGGCGTCGGCCCTCGACCGAGGAGGACGAATGAGCGACACCTACTACGAGTTCGGAACGGCCGCCGAGCGGTGGGACCGCGCACAGTTCTTCTTCGAGTCGAAGGAGTACCTGGTGGCGGCCCGGATTCTGGCCGGGCTGGTCGAGGAGGTGCCGGAGCAGGTCGCGCCGCGTCTGCTACTGGCCAGGGCGTACTACCACTCGGCGCGGCTCGGCCGGGCCGAGACGGAGCTGCGGGCGGTGCTGGAACTCGATCCCGTCGAGCACTACGCCCGGCTGATGCTCGGGCGCACGCTGGAGCGCCAGGGGCGCCCGGCGGAGGCGGCCACGCACCTTCGGGTGGCGGCCGCGCTGTCCGGGGACTTCACTCCGGCCGGGGGCGAGTAGCCACCGGCCGGTCACCGTCAGCCCCGGAGCCGGCCGGCGAAGATATCCGGGTGCGCACCGCGCGGACCGCGTGATAGTCCACTGGGTCATGACCGCGCTCAGTACTCCACGCCTCCTGCTCCGCGCCATGAGCGCGTCCGACGCCGAACATGTGGTGGCGGGCCGGCCGCCGGAGGGCGTCCGCTGGGCTGACGGGTACCCCGCCCCGGGCGAGCAGGCGGCGGCCACCCGGCTGCTCGGCACCATTGCCGGCACCGGGGATCCGGGCCCGTTCGGCTCGTACGAGATACGGCTCGGGGAGGACGGGCCGGTGATCGGCGGGATGGGGTTCCACGGAGCGCCCGACGAGGCCGGGCACGTCACGATCGGTTACGGGCTCGTGCCGTCGGCCCGGGGCATGGGGTACGCCTCGGAGGCGCTGTGGGCGCTGCTCCGGTTCGCCCGGGACCGGGGCGTCACCTGCGTGCACGGGGACACCGACCTCGACAACATCGCGTCCCAGCGCGTCATGACGGCCGCGGGCATGCGTTTCGTGCGTGAGGACTCCGCGTTGAAGCACTACCGGGTGGACTGGGACGGGCCCGGCCAGGTGTGAGCCGGACCGGACCGGAACACGGCGGAACCCGTGAGGATTCACCTCGCGGGTTCCGCCGTGTTCCGGTCCGGCAGCACCTCTGTGCGGGTCAGCCCGCGGCGGTCGCGGTCCGTTCCGACGTTCCGCTTCCGGCCGTCACGGCCTGCGCCTTCGGCACCAGCAGCCGCTCGGTGAGGTAGCCGAAGACCAGCCCGAAAGTGGTCCAGAGCGTGAACTGAACCGCGAGCGTGGCCAGTCTGAACTGCCACAGCAGGGTGGCCGGGAAGTCCCTTCCCACCTCGTTGAACGAGGGCAGGAAGGCGTACGCGAGGCCGATCACCAGCACATAGCCGGCCGCGGCGGCGATCGTCGCGTTCCAGGCGCCCAGGCGGGGAGCCAGCCGCCTCCCGAGGATGACGGCGGCGACGGCAAGCAGCACGCTGAGGGCGACCATCAGGAAGAACAGCGTGGTGCGTTTGCCGATGGTGTCGGGGTTGCCGACGGCCGGCGGATTGGCCGGGTACTTCAGGAACGGCACGACGTACACGGTCAGCAGAGCGGCTCCCGCGATCAGCGCCGCCGTGGCCCTAGGCCCGAACCGGCCCATCCGGCCGAGCGCGTAGCAGAAGACGAGTGCGGCGATGCCGCCGATGGCCACGCCGAAGACGAGCACGCCGGTGGCGAGGCCCGCGGTGGACTGCATGGTGCGGCTGACGAGTTCCTCGCCGCCGCCGTGGTCGTGGCTGTGCGCCTCTTCGAGGGCGATGGCCGCGTCCACCCTGGACTCACCGAGGCAGTAGGCGACGATCAGCGCGAGCGCACCCGCGATCAGCCCGGCCAGCATGCCGCGGACCAGCAGAGCTCTGACAGATATGGAGTTCATGAGGGATTCCCCTGGATCAGCCCGGTAGGTCAGTGGCAGGGGAAACCGAGCAGGTGACGGCCGTCGTGGACCCACTCGTGCACGCCCGCGCCCGCGATGACGGAGGTGGCGCCCTGCTCGGCGCCGACGAAGTACAGCAGGATCAGCATGACGATGCCGAAGAAGACCGCCCAAGGGGCAATGGCCTTCAAGGAGATGGGGGTGATGGCGGGTGCGCCGGTGGTGGGGGCAGCAGTCTGTGCCATGGCAGAACCTCCTGTGGGAACACGCGTCCCGATCGTGGTGCCTGAGACGAAGGTGCTGGGTCTGACTTCCCGCACAGGTACGGGTTCACAGTGGCGCGACCGTGCCGGATTCTCACCGGGCTTCCGTCACACCGTCGTCATGTCGTCGCGACCATACCGCCTGGAAGCGGGGCCCGCCATGGTGCATCGAAGGCGCTGCGGAGCCCGGGTGCCATGGTGTGCTTGGCCAAGTGGCCACTGTTCAGGGAGTTGAGGGCGGTAATGACGGTACGGGTGATGTTGATCTCACCGGCGATGAACGCCGCGCTGCGCGAGGCCCGGTTCGCCGGCGACTCGCCGCTGGACGCATCCGGTCTCCGGCAGGCCCGGTCCGCCGCCGGCGCCGTGCCTGCCGCGGACCGGTGCCTACGGGGGCCGTCCCTGCGCTGTGCCGCCACCGCGGACGCCCTCGGGCTCCGGTCCGATCCCGAACCCGCCCTGCGCGACTGGGAGATGGGCCGCTGGTCCGGAGCGCGGCTCACCGAGGTGAGCGCGGACGAGCCGGACGGGGTGACGGCCTGGCTGACCGACCCGTCCGCCGCTCCGCACGGGGGCGAGTCCCTGCTGGAGCTGTGCGCCCGGGTCGGCGCGTGGCTCGACTCCTCGCACGGGAGACAACACGGGAGTCACGGGAGCGACGGGAGTCACGGGTCCCACCGGAGCGACGAGGGTCATGCGGGTGACGGCGGGCCGGTACTGGCGGTGGCCGAGCCCGCCGTCATCCGGGCCGCCACCGTCCACGCGCTGGAGCTCCCGCCGCAGGCCTTCTGGCGGCTGGACGTGGCCCCGCTGACCGTCACGGAGCTCAGCGGCAGGTCGGGGCGGTGGAACCTGCGCTGCGGCCGGCCGCTCTCGCCGGAATCCGGGAACTGACGCGCGTACCGCAGGGGCGGGGGTTCGATGCGTGCAAGAACTGTGGTCTGTGAGGAGCCTTGACACGCTCTTGGTTCACTTCTTAAATCACGTAGTGAACTAAGGACTCGACTCCCCCACGTGGCCGCCATGCCCCCACTTGCCATATGCATGGCGAGTCACATTTCCTCCGTCCCGTACGGAAAGGAAATCCACATGAGCTCCCCCCACCTGACCAGGCGCCTCCTGGTCTCCGCACTCTCGGTTCTCGCCCTCGTCTCGGCCACCGCCGGCCTCGCCTCCGCCGCCCCCGTGCCCCTTCCGGCAGCACAGGGATCCGTCACGAACCAGGCGTCCGCAGCCGCCGCGACGTTCACCGACGACTTCGACGGAGCCGCCGGTTCCGCCGTGGACGGCGGCAAGTGGCAGATCGAGACCGGGGACAACGTCGACAACCACGAGCGGCAGTACTACACGGCGGGCAACAGCAACGCGGCGCTGGACGGCCAGGGCCATCTGGTGATCACCGCGCGCAAGGAGAACCCGAACAACTACCAGTGCTGGTACGGCACCTGCGAGTACACGTCGGCGCGGCTGAACACCTCGGGCAAGTTCACCCAGGCCTACGGTCATGTCGAGGCCCGGATGAAGATCCCGCGCGGCCAGGGCATGTGGCCCGCCTTCTGGATGCTCGGTGACGACATCGGGCAGGTCGGCTGGCCCAACTCCGGCGAGATCGACATCATGGAGAACGTCGGCTTCGAACCCGGCACCGTCCACGGCACCCTGCACGGACCCGGCTACTCCGGCTCCGCCGGCATCGGCGCCGGATACACCCTCCCCGATGGCCAGGCCTTCGCCGACGACTTCCACACCTTCGCCATCGACTGGGCCCCCGACTCCATCACCTGGTCCGTCGACGGCAACGTCTACCAGCACCGCACCCCCGCCGACACCAACGGCAACACCTGGGCCTTCAACAAGCCCTTCTTCCTCATCCTCAACCTCGCCGTCGGCGGCTACTGGCCCGGCGACCCCGACGGCAACACCACCTTCCCCCAGCAACTCGTCGTCGACCACGTCCGCGTCACCACCAACGACAACCAGCCCCCGGCCTGAGGGAAACGGCCCCGAAACCCGAGGCCCGTGGGGCCGGGACCGCGGTTCGCGGTCCCGGCCCCACGGGCCTCCCGGCTGTCAGTGTGCGGGGGACGTCATCGGCTCACGCCGGGTCGATGCGCGAGATGCTGCCACCGATGGCGAGAACATACAGTTCGCCGTCGCCGCCCTCCACGAACGAAATGACCTCGCCGCCCTGGACTCCCAGGTCACCCTCGCCGGTGACCTCGCCGTTCTCGATCCGCAGGGTGCGGATCGTGCCGTCGCAGTAGTCGCTGAAAACGTACTGTCCCTTCAGGCCGGCGATGGCATCGCCGCGGTAGACGTAGCCGCCGGTGACGGAGCAGCCGAGGCCGGTGCGGTCGTACTCGTGGACCGGTGGCACGTGATTCGCGGGCTCGGTACCGCCGCGGAAGGGGTGGTTGCCCTCCATCGAGGACCAGCCGTAGTTCTCGCCGCCCTTGCTGGCCGCGGGAGCCCAGTCGATCTCCTCCCAGTCGCTCTGGCCGACGTCACCGATCAGCAGGTCGCCCGTGTCCGCGTCGAACGAGAACCGCCACGGGTTGCGCAGTCCGTACGCCCAGATCTCGCCCCTCGCCGCCGGGTCGTCCACGAACGGGTTGTCCGCCGGGATGGCGTACGGGTCGCCGCCGCCGGGATCGATCCGCAGGAGCTTGCCGAGCAGCGTGCCGAGGTTCTGGCCGTTGCCGTCCGGGTCACCGCCCGATCCACCGTCACCGAGGCCGATGTAGAGATAGCCGTCGGGACCGAACATGATGTCGCCGCCGTTGTGGTTCGAGTACGGCTGGGTCTGTGTCAGAACGGTGCGCCGGGTGTCCGGCCGGATCGCGCCGCCCGCCATGGCGAACTCGTCCACGGTGCTTGTGCCTTCGAGGTCCGTGAACGAGATGTAGAGGTGGGCGAAGTCAGGGTCGAACGCGATGCCCAGCAGGCCGCGTTCGCCGTCGATGGTGGTCTCGTCGGAGATGTCCAGGACCGGCTCACCGAGCCCCTGGTCATTCAGAACCCTTACGGTTCCCGCGCGTTCGGCGATCCAGACCGTGCCATCCGGCCCGGCGGTGCCGGCGGACGGGCTCGTGGCCCGCGCGACTTCGTTGAGGACGACCGACGCCGACTGCTGCGGGGCGGCCCACGCCGTGGCGAGGGCCAGGGACGCGGCGAGACAGGCAGCGCCGACGATCGCCGTGATTCTGGTGCGTAATTTCACCGTAGCCTCCTGGAGGCGGTGAGTGGGGGGAGGTTACCCGGCCGCTCGACGGAGAGCCGGCCGGGCATCGCGCTCGCCGGCGCGCAACCAGGGTGGGGAATGGCGTACCGCCGGCACGCACGAGGATAGAGGGACGGGACCCTCTTGGCCTAGACCACAGGAGGGATGACTCGCTCCGCCCGCCGCACCCGCACACCCTTCACCGTCCGGCCTCAACCGCCCCTGCTACCCCCGGTACGTCTCCAGGAGCCGCAGCCAGATCTCGCTGATCGTCGGGTAGGCGGGGACCGCGTGCCAGAGCCGCTCGATGGGGACCTCCGCCGCGACGGCGACCGTCGCGGAGTGCAGCAGTTCGCCGGTGCCCGGACCCACGAAGGTGACGCCGAGCAAAATCTCCCGGTCGAGGTCGACGATCATGCGGGCGCGGCCCCGGTAGCCGTCCGCGTACAGCCCGGCGCCCGCGACCGCGCCGAGGTCGTGGTCGACGGCCCCGACCCGGTGGCCCGCCTGCTCCGCCTCGGCCAGGGTGAGGCCGACCGAGGCGGCCTCCGGGTCGGTGAAGACCACCTGGGGAACGGCGGCGTGATCGGCGGTCGCCGCGTGGGCGCCCCAGCGGTCGGTCTCCAGCAGCGGGACGCCCTGGGCGCGGGCGGCGATCGCCGCTCCGGCGATCCGGGCCTGGTACTTGCCCTGGTGGGTCAGGAGCGCGCGGTGGTTGACGTCACCGACGGCGTAGAGCCAGCCGGTGCCCTCGACCCGGCAGCTGTCGTCCACCGTGAGCCAGGAGCCGGGCTTCAGGTGCACCGTCTCCAGTCCCAGGTCGTCGGTGCGCGGGGCGCGGCCGGTGGCGAAGAGGATCTCGTCGGCCTCGACGCTCTCGCCGTTGTCGAGCTCGACGGTGACCGGTCCGTCCGGGTCCGGACGCCGTACGGCGGTGGCCGAGACGCCGAACCGGAGATCGGCCCCGGCCTCGGTCAGCGCCTCCGCCACGAGCTCACCGGCGAACGGCTCCATCCGGGGCAGCAGCCCCGGGCCTCGGACGACCATGGTGACTTCCGCGCCCAGGGCGCCCCACGCCGTGGCCATCTCCACACCGACCACGCCCCCGCCGACGACCACGAGCCGTCCCGGCACCTCCTGGGCGCTCGTCGCCTCGCGGCTCGTCCAGGGGCGGGCCTCCGCGATTCCGGGCAGATCGGGGACCACGGCCCGGCTGCCCGTGCAGACGGCGACGGCGTGCCGGGCGGTGAGCCGCCGCTCCGTGCCGTCGGGTGCCGCGACGGAGACCGCCTTCGTGCCGGTCAGCCGGCCGGTGCCCCGGTAGATGTCCGCGCCGATGCCCTCCAGCCAGGCCACCTGGCCGTCGTCCTTCCAGTGGGAGGCGTAGTCGTCGCGGTGGGCGAGAACGGCGGCGGTGTCGAGCGGGCCCTGTACGGATCCGCTGAGCCCGGGGACGCGGCGGGCCTCCGCTCGGGCGACGACCGCGCGCAGCAGGGCCTTGCTCGGCATACAGGCCCAGTACGAACACTCACCCCCGATGAGCTCGGACTCCACGATCGCGGCGCTCAGACCGGCGGCCCTGGCCCGGTCCGCCACGTTCTCACCCACCGGACCGGCCCCGATGACCACGACGTCGTACTCGACAGGCTCCACAGCATGTGTCATGAGGCCCATTTTGGTCGTGGGTGTGCGCGGCGGCCACATGGGCAGGCGGAATAGTGCAAGCACAGGCACCGTTGTCCGGGGACACGTCCGCACGGGCACAGGAAGAGGTAGCAGAGCATGAGCACCGTAGAGCTCACCAAAGAAAACTTCGATCAGGTCGTCAGCGAGAACGAGTTCGTCCTGATCGACTTCTGGGCTTCCTGGTGCGGCCCGTGTCGGCAGTTCGCCCCGGTCTACGACTCGGCGTCCGAACGCCACGACGATCTGGTCTTCGCCAAGGTCGACACGGAAGCGCAGCAGGAGCTGGCCGCTGCCTTCGAGATCCGGTCGATCCCGACGCTCATGATCGTCCGTGACAACGTGGCGGTCTTCTCGCAGCCGGGCGCCCTGCCCGAGGCCGCGCTGGAGGACGTCATCGGTCAGGCCCGGAAGCTGGACATGGACGAGGTCCGCAAGTCCATCGCGGAGGAGCAGAAGGGCCGGAAGGAGCAGCAGTAGGCGTCTCGCGGAAGCACGCGAAGCGCGTCGGGGCCCGGCCGTGGACGGCCGGACCCCGTGCGTTGCCGGGCGGCGGACTCAGCCGTCCGTGTGGTTCTCGGGGACAGACGGCTCCGTGACGTGGTTGTCGGGCACACGGTTGTCGGGCCCGTGGTTCTCCCGGACAGGCCGCTCCGAGATCCGGGCCGTGAGTCCGTAGTCGAGTTCCGAGCCGTCGACGAGAATCGCCTCGACGGTGTGGGTCGCCGGGTCGATGTCGGCCACCATGCCCTCCCCGGCGTATCGCGGGTAGCCGGACTCGCCCGTCGCACCGGTCGCCTCCACGACCGCGGAGCGGATGGTCCGCCCGGTGCCGGAGGCGTCCGCCTCCTTGGCGTCGGTGAACTGGGGGATCACCAGGATCTCGTAACTCTGCGGATGGCTCATGGTCACGACGCTAGGCAAGCGAGGTCCGCCTCGCACGTTGCCGCGCTGGCGGGTCGGTTCAGCTCGAATCGCGGTGGACGGCCCTCGCCCGCAGCAGGTCGTGGCGTTCGAGCTCCTTCCCGGGGTGCCGTACCAGCCGGTCGACCAGATCGGCGAGCGGCTGCTCGATGTCCAGTTCCATCCGTACGCTGCTGAGCCTGGGCCTCAGCAGCCTGGCCAGCATCAGGTCGTCCGCGCCGACCACCGCGGTCTCGCCGGGGATCTCGATGCCAGCGTCCTGCAGCGCCCGCATCAGGAGCATCGCGTGGAGGTCGTCGTGGGCGAAGACGGCGTCCAGGCCGAGTGTGCGCCAGCGGGCGGCGAGCCCGGCGGCCGATTCCTCGTCGTTGCGCAGCGGCAGCGGCTCGATCCGGGCCGTTCCGGCGGCGGCCTGCCGGGCGCCCGCGAGTCTGGGTCCGGCGAACGGCGCGAGGCCGGGTTCCTCCGGCATCACCACGCCGATCCGGTGCCTGCCGCGGTCCAGCAGATGACGGACGGCGCAGCTGCCGACCCTGCGCTGGTCCATGATCAGCGCGTGCGCTCCCGCCACGGGCTGCGGTCCGAGCGTGATCACCGCCTTGGCGCCGGAGCGCCGGAGCACGGCCGCGCCCTGCGCGGTGAGAGGGACGGAGCCGGGGACGATGACGGCGACGGGCCGGAGCTCCGCCCAGGCGCGGGCCGCGTCGTCGGCGTCCAGCCCGAGGGAGCCGTACTGGACCACGGTGTAGTCGAGGCGGCGCAGTCCGGATTCCAGCTCGCGCAGGAAGCGGTGGTGCAGGGAGCCGGAGGGAAAACTCCCGGTGGGCAGCAGCACCATGCGGGAGTGTCCGGCGCGCAGGCTCCGGGCGGCCGCGTGCGGTACGTAGCCGAGTTCGGCGGCCGCGTCGCGCACCCGGCGGCGGGTCGGATCGCTGATCCGTACGGCCGCGTTGTTGTTCAGTACGTAGGACACGGTGGCCCGGGAGACGCCGGCCAGCCGCGCCACGTCGGCGCTGGTCGGGACGGGGCCTTCGGCGGGCTGCTCGGGTAACTGAATCATGGCGTCGGGCAGTCTTACAGACCCGTTCGGTACGGAAACGCTCCGGCCCCCGTACCCGTTTCGCGGACCCGCTCCACGCGAGGGGCTGTGCGGGTTCTACGGTGTTGCGATGACCATCCAGCACCGCAGCGACATCAATGACGGCTCGACGGCCTCTCCCGGCCGCACCGGTCCCGGCGCCACCGCGGAGGCCGACCCGAACGGGGTGGGCCCGGTCCGTGCCACCTACGCCCCCGACCGGGACGGCGATCCCGACCCCGGCGAAATCGTCTGGACCTGGGTGCCGTTCGAGGAGAACGACGGGCGCGGCAAGGACCGCCCGGTTCTCGTCGTGGCACGTGAGGAGGCGGGCACCCTGCTCGCCGTACAGCTCTCCAGCAAGCAGCACGACCAGGACCGCGAGTGGGTGGCGCTGGGCGCCGGTCCCTGGGACAGCTCGGGGCGCCCGTCCTGGGTCGACCTGGACCGGGTGCTGCGGGTCCACGAGGACGGGATGCGGCGCGAGGCGTGTGCCCTGGACCGGGACAGGTTCAATCTGGTCGCCGAGCGGCTTCGGGAGCTCTACGGCTGGAGGTGACGGTGCGGCGGCCCGTCACTTCCACGGCGTCCCCGTGCGAGCGTGCCGGGCCGCGGACCCGAACGGCGGAGGCGGGCCGTGCCGGATGACGTCGAAGCCTATGGCTCAACGTCAGGGTGAGGGTTGACCCGTTTGACCGAATATGCGATCGAACGCGGCCCTGGTGGGCGATTCCCCGTCGCGGTCGAGGATGCCGAAGACGATCTGCTCGAAGTGGCCCGCGAACCGGCCGTCGTCGGCCAGCAGCGCGCGGAACACGCCCGCCACCTCCGCCGGATCGTTCTGGAACACACCACAGCCCCAGGCGCCCAGCACCAGCCTGCGGTATCCGCGCACCGTCGCGACCTCCAGCACCCGCTCGGCCCGTGCGGCGAGCGCGGCCCCGACGAGGTGCGCCGAGCCGGGATCCGTACGGCGGATCACCCCGGCCCTGGGCGCGGGCGAGGTGAGGAATCCCGCCGCGTACGGGGTGTCGAGGAGCCGGCCCCGGTCGTCGCGGAAGACCGGCACGCCCGGTGAGTGGATGACCCGGTCGGTGTAGAAGGGGCTGCGTTCGGCCCGGTGGTGCGCGTAGAACTCCGGGGCCCTGCGCAGCGTGGCGTAGAGCGCGGAGCCCCGGCACAGGGCTTCCTCCTGCGCCTGGGCCCCGTTGAGGTATCCGCCACCTGGGTTGCGGGCGGAGGCGTAGTTCAGGACGGCGACCTTGCCCGGCCGTTCGCCGGTCATCCGGGCGGCGGCCTCCAGGCTGCTCTCGCCGGTGACCTCGAAGACCGGTGTGCGGTCGTGGTCCAGCGACGCCACCGGCACCGGCTCGGGGCCGTACAGCCTGGTCCCCGACAGGGCGGCTGTCAGCGCCCGTTCGATGCTCACTTCCCGCCCTTGCGGCGTGCGGTAGAACCCTGCCTCGACGATGGACTCGGTCTCTCGCGCGATGCCGCGCAGCCGGGCGCTCACCGGCCCTCCCCCTTATGGTGCATACGGGGCATGATCGACGCCCCCGCAGTTTGGACGCAACCGAATTTCTGACGCACAAGGGCGCCCTTGTGCGAACTCCCGGCAGGGGTTTGGGTAGGACGGACGCACCGGCAAAGGAGGCCCGGCATGTCACCCGAAACGTCCGGCGGCCACGGTCCGCCCGGCCACGCCCCGCCCCTCGGCGAGGGCGAGGCGGAGGATCTGCTGCGCGGCATCTGCTTCAAGACGGGACCGCCGCGCATCGTGGGAGTCGAGCTGGAATGGCTCCTGCACGATCGCGACCGCCCGCACAGTCCCGTCCCCCACCACCGTCTCGAAGCGGCCGCAGCGGCCGTCCGGGCGCTGTCCCTGAACGCCGCGGTGACCTTCGAGCCCGGCGGACAGCTGGAGCTCAGCTCGCGCCCCGCGGATTCCCTGATGGCGTGTGTCAACGACACCGCCGACGACCTCGTCGCCGTACGTGCCGTGCTCGACCGGCTGGATCTCACCGCCGTCGGGCTCGGCGTCGATCCCTGGCATTCGCCGCGCAGGCTGCTGCGCGAACCCCGTTACGAAGCCATGGAGAAGGCGCTGGACCGGTGGGGCCCGGCGGGCCGCGCCATGATGTGCACGACCGCCTCCGTCCAGGTCTGCCTGGACGCGGGAGAGGAGGAACCCGGTCCGCTCGGTTACGGGCGGCGCTGGCAGCTGGCCCATCTGCTGGGTGCGGTACTGGTGGCGGTGTTCGCCAACTCGCCGTTCCGGCAGGGCAGGCCGACGCCGTGGCGCTCCGCGCGCCAGTCCCTGTGGGCCGATCTCGACCCGCTGCGCACGCTCGCCCCGGCCGGCGCGCTGCCGGCCCGGGACGCCTGGGCCTCGCACGTCCTGGACACGCCGGTCCTGTGCATCCGCGGTGAGGCGGGGCCGTGGCACGTGCCGGAGGGGCTCAGCCTCCGGGAGTGGATCCGGTCCGGGGCGCCCCGGCGCCCGGTCCGCTCCGATCTCGACTACCACATCACCACGCTGTTCCCGCCGGTCCGTCCGCGCGGGCACCTTGAGCTGCGCATGATCGACGCGCAGTCCGGTACCGACGGGTGGCTCGTGCCGCTCGCGGTCACCACTGCCCTGTTCGACGACCCGGAGGCCGCCGAGACCGTGTACCGCACCGTCAAACCGCTGGCCGAGACCGCGGGGCCGCTGGCCCCTCCCCGCAATCCGCTCTGGCTCGCCGCCGCCCGGGACGGGCTGGCCGATCCCGAACTGCGGACGGCGGCCACCGCCTGTTTCGAGCTGGCCATGGCGGCGCTGCCCAGGATGGGTGCGACGCGGGGGGTGCAGGACACCGTGGCGGACTTCCACGACCGGTACGTCGCCCGGGGTCGATGTCCCGCCGACGATCTCCGGGCCACGCTCTCGGCTGACCGGACGGACGGCCGGTACGACCCGAAGGGCACCCTCTCATGACCGACTCCCCCGCACCTGACACACAGCACGGACCTGGCACACAGGACGGACCTGACGCGCTGGACGCCGAGGTGCTCCGCGAGCGTGCCGTCGCCGCGCTCCTCACCGCGCGGGAGCGCACCACACTGCTCACCGACAGCGTGGACGACCATGAACTGACCGCCCAGCACTCACCGTTGATGTCTCCCCTGGTCTGGGACCTCGCGCACATCGGCAACCAGGAGGAGCTGTGGCTGCTGCGCGGAGTGGGCGGACGGGAGGCGATGCGCCCGGAGATCGACGGACTGTACGACGCCTTCGAGCACCCCCGGGTCACCCGGCCCTCCCTGCCGCTGCTGGCCCCAGCGGAGGCCAGGTCGTACGCCGCGGAGGTGCGCGGCCGGGCCCTCGACGTGCTCGGCGCGACGCCGCTCGGCGGGCGCCCCCTGCTGCGGTCCGCGTTCGCCTTCGGGATGATTGCGCAGCATGAACAGCAGCACGACGAAACCATGCTGATCACCCATCAGCTGCGCTCCGGCCCCGCCACGCTCAGCGCACCCGAGCCGCCCAGGGCCGCCGACGCGGCCACGCTTCCGGCCGAAGTGCTGTTCCCCGGCGGCCCGTTCACCATGGGCACCTCGACCGAACCATGGGCCCTGGACAACGAACGCCCCGCGCACGTCCGGGAGGTCGCCGCCTTCTTCCTCGACACCGCCCCGGTGACCTGCGGCGCGTACCGGGCGTTCATCGAGGACGGCGGCTACACCGAGCGGCGCTGGTGGGCGCCCGAGGGGTGGGCGATGGTCCGTGAACACGAGCTGACGGCGCCGTTGTTCTGGCACCGGGACGCCGGTCAGTGGCTGCGTCGGCGCTTCGGCGTGACCGAGCCGGTACCGGCGGACGAGCCCGTGCTGCACGTCAGCTGGTACGAGGCGGACGCGTACGCCCGCTGGGCCGGGCGCAGGCTGCCCACCGAGGCCGAATGGGAGAAGGCGGCCCGCCACGACCCGGCCGCCGACCGGTCCCGGCGCTATCCGTGGGGCGACGAGGACCCCACACCGGACCGCGCCAACCTGGGCCAGCGCCACCTGCGGCCCGCCCCCGCCGGGGCGTATCCGGCCGGCCGGTCACCGTCCGGAGCGGGGCAGCTGATCGGGGACGTTTGGGAGTGGACGTCGAGCGACTTCCTGCCCTACCCGGGCTTCGCGCCGTTCCCGTACCGCGAGTACTCGGAGGTGTTCTTCGGTCCGGGGCACAAGGTACTGCGCGGGGGTTCGTTCGCGGTGGACGCGGTGGCCTGCCGGGGCACGTTCCGCAACTGGGACCTTCCGGTCCGCCGGCAGATCTTCTCGGGGTTCCGCACCGCGAGGGATGCCTGATGTGCCGTCATATCGCTTACGTAGGGCCTCCGGTAGCGCTGGGCGAGGTGCTGACCCGGCCCGCGCACTCACTGGTGCGCCAGTCCTGGGAGCCGCGCAGGCAGCGGCACGGGACGGTCAACGCGGACGGCTTCGGCGTCGGCTGGTACGCGGACGGGGATCCGGTCCCCGGACGCTACCGCCGGCCCGGACCGGTCTGGGGCGACCGGACCTTCGCCGATCTGGCCAGGGTGGTGCGCAGCCATGCCGTGCTGGCCGCGGTCCGCGATGCCACGGAGTTCGATCCGGACGGCGAGGCCGCGGCAGCGCCGTTCGCCGCGGGCGAGGTGCTGTTCAGCCACAACGGCGCGGTGAAGGGCTGGCCCGGCTCCATGGCACCGCTCGCCGCGACGCTGCCACCGGCCGAACTGCTGCGGCTGACCGCCCGCTGCGATTCGGCACTGGTCTGGGCCCTGGTGCGGCACCGGCTCGCCGCGGGCGACGCGCTCCCGCAGGCCGTCGCGGACACCGTGGTCGAGGTCGCGGAGGCGGCTCCGGGCTCCCGGCTCAACCTGCTGCTCACCGATGGTTCCACCATCGTGGCGACGGCCTGGGGCGACACCCTGTGGCACTGGTCCGAGCCCGGCCGGCACGCGGTCGTGGCCTCGGAGCCCTACGACGACGATCCGCGCTGGCGCGAGGTCCCGGACCGCACTCTGCTGACCGCGACCCGCACCGATGTTCTGCTGACCCCGCTCAAGGGGCCCGCCGAGTGAGTCCCTTTCTGCTGACCCCGCTCAAGGAGCCCGCCGAGTGAGTCCCTTTCTGCTGACCCGCACCCTGCCGGTGGACGCGACGGACGCGGCGCTGCGCGCCGACGTGCTGCACGGTCTGACCCGGCAGCCGAAGACGCTGCCGCCCAAGTGGTTCTACGACGCCCGCGGCAGCGAGCTGTTCGAGGAGATCACCCGGCTGCCCGAGTACTACCCCACCCGGGCGGAGCGGGAGATCCTGATCGACCGGGCCGGCGCGATCGCCGCCGCGTCCGGCGCCCGGACCCTGGTGGAGCTGGGCTCCGGGTCCTCAGAGAAGACCCGGCACCTGCTCGACGCGCTGCCGGATCTGCACACCTATGTGCCGGTCGACGTGAGCGAGAGCGCGCTGCGCGGGGCGGCAGAGGCGCTGCTGGAGGAGCGGCCCGGCCTGTCCGTGCACGCGCTCATCGCCGACTTCACCGGCGCGCTGACCCTGCCGCAGACCCCGGGGCCTCGGCTGATCGTCTTCCTGGGCGGCACCATCGGCAATCTGCTGCCGGAGGAGCGTGCCGCGTTCCTCTCGTCCGTGCGCTCGCTGCTCTCCCCCGGTGACAGCCTGCTGCTCGGCACGGATCTGGTGAAGGACGAGGAGGTGCTCGTAGCGGCGTACGACGACGCCTCGGGGGTCACGGCGGCGTTCAACCGGAACGTCCTGTCGGTCGTCGACCGGGAGCTGGGGGCCGATTTCGAGCCCGCCGACTTCGAGCACGTGGCCCGGTGGAATCCGGAGCGTGAGTGGATCGAGATGCGGCTGCGGGCCCGCCGGGAGCTCACGGTGAAGATCCCGGAACTGAATCTGGTGGTGCCGTTCGAGGCCGGTGAGGAGCTGCGGACGGAGATCTCGGCGAAGTTCCGCGAGGAGGGGGTACGGGACGAGCTGGACCGGGCCGGGCTGCGGCTGGCTCAGTGGTGGACCGACGCCGCGGGCAGGTTCGCGCTGTCGCTGGCCACGGTGGACTGAGCCAGCCGGGCCAGTTCACGGCGGCCGGGCACCGCGCCCGCCGGGATCGGCGCCAGTACGCGGATCTCGGCGGTCAGCCCGGCCGCCCGCCGGGAAGGACCGCCGGGGCCTGCCAGAGGCGGTGCGGGGATACCCACTAGTCCTCGGGCGCCAGGTGCTTGTTCCGTACGGTCTCCCAAGCACGGGCCGCCGCTCCGCCGCCGTCGGAGAGGGATATCGAGCAGCAGCCGGCCAGCCAGTTGTGGCCGGTGCGCTCCATGTAGAGGGCCAGGCCGGCCCAGATCAGTGCGATGACGGCGCCGTCGCGGTGGGCCGGGTGGACGCAGGAGCGGCCGACCTCGACCAGGTCGTCGCGGATCGGGTCGAGCCTGGCGAGGTCGAACTCCCCCTCCGCGTAGAGGCGTCCGGCGATCCGGGCCCGCTCTGGCGGCAGCAGCCGGTAGGTGGCGACGATGTCGCCGGTGGCCGTCTCCCGGACCAGCAGGTGGTCGCAGTACGCGTCGAACGCGTCGCTGTCCAGGCCCGGTTCCGGGCCCTCCAGCCGGGCGCCGAACTCGGCGGCGAAGACCTGGTGGCGCAGGCGCTGGACGGCGCGCACCTCCTCCTGGTCCACGGCGAGGGAGACCCGGTAGCGCGGCGGGGCGGCGGGTCGCGCCGGCTGCCGCGCGGCAACGGGCGGTACGGCGCCGAGGGGGACGGCAGCAGGGGTGGCGGCAGCGGTGGAGGCGGTGGGCAGCGCGTGCATGACCGTCTCCGGGGACGGGTCGGCAGGGGCGGCTGCCGGAACGCCGCGGCAGGTGCGGCGGTCCGGCTCCTTACTTCTTCCGTGACCGGCTGGATTCGACGTGACCGCCATGGAGAGCCGGGATGTGCGACTGCTGAATCCCGTGGTGCGTGCCGGCCCACCGCTCACCGGCCGACCGCGCGGTCAGCTGCCCGCGAGAGCTCCCGTGATCTTCTCCGAGGCGGTCTTCGCCTCCGCCGCCGGGTCACCGCCCTGGAGCACGGCCGTCATGTACGGCTTGATCGGGTTGTCGGCCTCCACCGCCGCCCACTGCGGCGAGTTGGGGGTGGCGTGGCCCTCCGCGGCGCCCTCTGCCATCGCGGCGGTGCTCTCCTCGCCCTCGATCACATGGGCCAGGGTGGTCTTGTTGGGCACGTAGCTCATGGTCCTGGCCAGTTCCTCCTGCCACTTGGCGCCGGCCAGCGCCTTGACCACGTCGATGCCGGCGCTCCGCCGGTGCGCCTTCTCCGGAACGATCAGATCGGATCCGCCGGTGAATACCGAACCGGGAGACTTCGCTGTCTTGCCCGGGATCGGGAAGTACCCCAGTTTTCCCTTGAGTTCGGGATTCGTCTTCTCGATAAGCGTCGCCGTACTGGGCGTGGAAATGATCTGTGCGATATCCCCCTTGGCGAACACATTGCCCTGCGGGGGCTTTTCCTCGTCCGCGTCCTTGGGACCGGCGCCGAGCGCCTGGAGCTGCTGGTAGAACTTCATGCCCCGCAGGGCCGCGGCGGTGTTGAGCGTGCCCTTCCAGTCGCCGCTCTTCTCGCTCGCGAGTTCGCCGCCCTCGTCCCAGATGAACCCGGCGAGCACATACCAGTTCTGGCCCGGCAGGTACATGCCCTGATTGCCGTTCCGGTTCAGCTTCTCGCTGTCCGCGATCCACTGCGCACGCGTCTTCGGCGGTGACTTGATGCCCGCCTCCTCGAAGAGGTCCTTGTTGTAGATGACCACCCGGTTGGCCGCGTACCAGGGGATTCCGTACTGGACGCCGCTGATGCTGCCCGGTTCGGCGAGGCCGGGCAGCCAGTCCTCGCTGCCGAGGTCCCGCATCGACTCCAGAGTCAGGTCGCGCAGCCCGCCGCTCTCCGCGTACTGGGCGACCTGGGTGTTGCCGACCTCGATGACGTCCGGGGTGTCCTTGCCGCCCAGGGCGTCGATGACCTTCGGCCCGATACCGCTCCAGCTCTGGATTTTGAAGTCCAGTTCGACCGACGAGTGCGCCGCTTCGTACGACTTCTTGAAATTGGCCAGGAAGTCGGGACTCACGCTGTCCTTCATCAGCCAGATCGTGACCTTCTCGCTGCCGGAGCCGCCCGAACCGGGGATCACACCGCAGCCGCCCAGCGCGGCTACGGATATCAGGGCAACAGCTCCTACGAGCATGCGGTTCTTCACGGGGTCACCTTCTGCGAAACGGCACGACAAAGTCAGGACCCGGTGTGGGGGACTGCGGGCTGCGCTCGCACGGGCGTGGCTGGATTTTGGTATGGACCAATACTTTGGTCAAGGCCGGTCCCGGCCGCGCGAACGCACCGCAAACTCTCGCGAACAGCGCCAAGGTGGGGCACCTTGGTAGAGGCGAGAGGAGACATAAGATGTCAAACCATACGTATCGCGTCACAGAGATCGTAGGAACCTCCCATGAGGGCGTCGACGCGGCGGTCCGCAACGGGGTCGCGAGGGCTTCGGAAACGTTGCACAATCTCGATTGGTTCGAGATCACAGAGGTGCGCGGCCAGATCAAGGACGGCCGGATCGAGCACTATCAGGTAGGCATGAAAGTCGGCTTCCGGCTCGACGACAAGAACTGACGCGGAACGCGCCCGGCGGCGCCCGCGCACCCCGCGGCGCGGGCACCGCCCGCCGCCCGCGGCGGGCTGGAATCGGACTGTCTATCCTGGTCGGCCCGCCCCGAACCGTACGGAGTCCCCGCCCCCATGCCCACCCCCCACGACCCGTACGTCAGGGTCCGCGGCGCCCGCGAGCACAACCTCCAGGACGTCCGGGTCGACATCCCGCGCGACACCCTCACCGTCTTCACCGGTGTCTCCGGCTCCGGGAAGTCCTCGCTGGCCTTCGGGACGATCTACGCGGAGGCCCAGCGCCGCTATTTCGAGTCCGTCGCCCCGTACGCCCGGCGGCTGATCCACCAGGTCGGCGCACCAGCGGTGGGCGAGATCACCGGGCTGCCGCCCGCCGTGTCGCTGGAGCAGCGCCGCTCCGCGCCCGGCGCCAGGTCCTCCGTGGGGACGGTGACCACGCTGTCCAACTCGCTGCGGATGCTCTTCTCCCGGGCCGGGGCGTATCCGGAGGGTGCCGAGCGGCTGGACTCCGACGCGTTCTCACCGAACACCGCCGCGGGGGCCTGTCCGCGCTGCCACGGTCTCGGCCGGATGCACCGCACCACGGAGGAGCTGCTGGTCCCCGACCCCTCGCTGTCGATCAGGGACGGCGCGATCGCCGCCTGGCCCGGGGCCTGGCAGGGCAAGAACCTGCGCGATGTGCTGGACGCCCTGGGATACGACGTCGGCCGGCCGTGGCGTGAGCTCGACCCGGCAGACCGGGAGTGGATCCTGTTCACCGACGAGCAACCGGTGGTGACGGTCCATCCGGTGCGTGACGCGGGCCGGATCCAACGCCCCTACCAGGGTACGTACATGAGCGCGCGCCGCTATGTGATGCATACCTTCGCGGACACCAAGAGCCGGTCCCTGCGGACGAAGGCGGAGCGCTTCCTGACCAGTGAGCCGTGTCCGGTCTGCGACGGCAGCCGGCTGCGGCCGGAGGCCATGGCGGTCACCTTCGCCGGCCGGACGATCGCGGAGCTGGCGGGGCTCCCGCTCACCGGGCTCGCCGAGGCACTGACGGCGGCCGGCGGGGGCGACACCGCCTGGGTGCTGACGGCCGATCTGCTGGCCCGCATCGAGACGGTCACCGAGCTGGGGCTCGGCTATCTCAGCCTGGACCGCGCGGCCCCGACGCTCTCCTCCGGCGAGCTGCAACGGCTGCGGCTGGCAACCCAGTTGAGATCGGGGCTGTTCGGCGTCGTCTACGTACTGGACGAGCCGTCCGCCGGTCTGCACCCGGCGGACACCGAATCGCTGCTCGGGGTGCTCGGCCGGCTGAAGGAGGCCGGGAACAGCGTCTTCGTCGTGGAGCACCAGATGGATGTGGTGCGGCGGGCCGACTGGCTGGTCGACGTGGGGCCGCTGGCCGGCGAGCACGGCGGCCGGGTGCTGCACAGCGGCCCGCCGGCCGGTCTCGCCGATGTCGAGGAGTCGGCGACGCGTCGCTTCCTCTTCGACGACGCGCCGGCCCCGGTGCGCGAGGTGCGGGAGCCCACCGGGTGGCTGCGGCTGCACGGCGTGGACCGGCACAATGTGCGCGGCGTGGACGCCGCCTTCCCACTCGGGGTGTTCACCGCCGTCACCGGGGTCTCCGGCTCCGGCAAGTCGACGCTGGTGGGGCAGGTCCTGGCGGACGTGCTGGCCGACCGGCGGGCCCCGGCTCAGGCCGAGGCGGACCAGCCGAGCAAGCGGCCGGTACCCGGGTGCGCGTCGGCCGAGGGGCTGGAAGCGGTGGACCGCCTCGTCCAGGTCGACCAGAAGCCCATCGGCCGTACGCCGCGTTCCAACCTGGCGACGTACACCGGGCTGTTCGACGTCGTGCGCAAGCTGTTCGCCGGGACGGACACGGCGGTCGAGCGCGGTTACCGGGCCGGGCGGTTCTCCTTCAACGTGGCGGGCGGGCGGTGCGAGACCTGCCAGGGTGAGGGGTTCGTCTCCGTGGAGCTGCTCTTCCTGCCCAGTACGTACGCGCCCTGCCCGGACTGCCACGGCGCGCGGTACAACCCGCAGACCCTCGAAGTCACCCTGCGCGGGCTGAACATCGCCCAGGTGCTGGATCTCACGGTGGAGTCGGCGGCCGAATTCTTCGCCGGTACGCCCGGCGCCGAACGAAGTCTGCGGACCCTGCTCGACGTGGGGCTCGGCTATCTGCGGCTCGGGCAGCCGGCGACCGAGCTCTCCGGCGGCGAGGCCCAGCGGATCAAGCTGGCCGCCGAGCTCCAACGCGCCCGCCGGGGCCACACGCTGTACCTGCTGGACGAGCCGACGACGGGCTTGCATCCGGCCGATGTCGAGGTGCTGATGCGGCAGTTGCACGGGCTGGTCGACGCGGGCAGCACCGTGGTGGTCGTCGAGCACGACATGGCCGTGGTCGCGGGCGCCGACTGGGTGATCGACCTCGGGCCGGGCGGCGGCGACCGGGGCGGCCGGATCGTGGCGACGGGCCCGCCCTCGGCCGTGGCGCGGGCGGAGGGCAGCCGGACTGCGGCGTACCTCCGGGCCTCGCTCCACCTCGACTGACCGTTCTTTCCTCCTCACCTCCCCCAATTGTCCTGCCGGTTGCCGGTTCGGGCAGCCGAAGGGAAATAAAACAGTAAAGAACGTTGACAGTTACCTGGTCCAGACCAATTATGGGCATGCCTCACGGCCGCTCCACGCCGTGCGGCATGTGACCCCCGGCCGGGATTCACAGGAACGGACCACGCCCTCGACGGGCGTGGCAGAGCCGTGCGATCCGCCCGTTGTCTCACTCGCTGGGAGCTACCCCATGAGACGTCCAAGAACAGTCGCCGCCGTCCTGAGCGCGCTGGCCACGGCCGTCGCGTCCGCCGGCCTGGTCCTCGGATCAGGCGCCGGTGCGCAGGCCGCCGCCACCGCCGCCACTCCCCTGCCCGCGCATGTCTTCGCCCCGTACTTCGAGGCGTACAACGGAGACAGCCCGGCCGCCCTCTCGCAGGCGTCCGGTGCCAAGTATCTGACCATGGCCTTCGTCCAGGCCGAGGCCCGGGGTTCCTGCACCCCGTACTGGAACGGGGATTCGAGCACGCCGATCGCCCAGTCCGAGTACGGCGCCGACTTCACGACCATCCGGTCGCGCGGCGGTGACGTGATCCCGTCGTTCGGCGGGTACGCGGCCGACAACGGCGGTACCGAGATCGCCGACAGCTGCACGAACGTCGACTCCATCGCCGCGGCGTACGAGAAGGTCATCACGACCTACGACGTGTCCCGCCTGGACATGGACATCGAGGACAACTCGCTGGAGAACAGCGCCGGGATCGACCGCCGCAACAAGGCGATCAAGAAGGTGCAGGACTGGGCCGCCGCCAACGGCCGCTCGGTGCAGATCTCGTACACCCTGCCCACCACGACCAGCGGACTCGCCTCCAGCGGGCTCGCGGTGCTCAAGAACGCGGTGACCAACGGCGCGCAGGTCGATGTCGTGAACCTCATGACGTTCGACTACTACGACGGTGCCTCGCACAACATGGCGCAGGACACCCAGACGGCGATCACCGGACTGAAGGGCCAGCTGGCCAAGCTCTACCCGTCGAAGACCGAGGCCCAGCTGTGGGGCATGACCGGGATCATCGAGATGCCGGGCATCGACGACTACGGCCCCGCCGAGACGTTCACCACGGCGGATGCCACCTCGGTGTACAACTGGGCCGTCTCCAAGGGCGTCAGCACCCTGTCGTTCTGGGCGCTGCAGCGTGACAACGGCGGCTGCCCCGGCACCGGGGGCAGCGACACCTGCTCCGGGATCGCCCAGGACACCTGGTACTTCAGCCACACGTTCGCGCCCTTCACCACGGGCGGCGGCACCGGTCCGGTGACGGACGACTACTCGGTGGCCGTCGCCCCCGGTTCGGCGACGGTCGCGCCCGGCGGTTCGACCACGGCGACCGTGAGCACCGCGGTCACCTCCGGCAGCGCGAAGACGGTGGCGCTGACGACGAGCGGGGCGCCGACCGGTGTCACGGCCACGCTCAGCCCGACGTCGGTCACCGCGGGCGGTACCTCGGCGCTGAAGCTCACCGCCTCGGCCTCGGCGGCGCCCGGCACGTACAAGGTCACTGTGACCGGTGCGGCGGGCACGCTGAGCCACGCGGCGGTCTTCACGCTGACGGTCTCCGGCCCCGGGGGCGGTACCGGATCGCTGGTGAACGGCGACTTCGAGACGGGTTCGCTCGGCCCCTGGACCTGTGAGTCCGGTGGCGCGGTCGTCTCCACCCCGGTGCACGGCGGCTCGCACGCGCTCGCCGCGGCGGCCACCGCCTCGCAGACCGGCGAGTGCACGCAGACGCTGACGCTGTCCCCCAACACCAAGTACACGCTGAGCGGTTGGGTGCAGGGCAGCTACGGCTACCTCGGCGTCAAGGGCGGGGCCACGGCCAGCACCTGGGGCTCTTCCAGTGGGTACGCCAAGCAGTCGGTGGCCTTCACCACCGGGGCCAGCGGTGCGGTGACGGTGTATCTGCACGGCTGGTACGGGCAGGGCACGGTCTACGGCGACGACCTCTCCGTGACGTCCTGACCGACGGGACGACGAAGTGACGGAGCCCCGGCTCCGGAGGCCGCCCGCCTCCGGAGCCGGGGCTCCGGCGCGTCAGCGGTGGACCTTGCGGGTCGCCCGCAGCCACTCCTTGTTCATCGCGGAGATCGACGGCAGCGGGATGCCCTTCGGGCAGGCCGTGGCGCACTCCCCCGTGAGGGTGCAGCCGCCGAAGCCCTCGGCGTCCATCTGCCCCACCATGTCCAGCACCCGGGTCTCACGCTCCGGGGCGCCCTGCGGCAGCACGTTCAGGTGGTTGACCTTCGCCGAGGTGAAGAGCATCGCGGAGCCGTTGGGACAGGCCGCCACGCAGGCACCGCAGCCGATGCACTCGGCGTGCTCGAAGGCGAAGTCGGCGTCCGGCTTGGGCACCGGGGTGGCGTGCGCGTCCGGTGCCGTACCGGTCGGGGCGGAGATGTAGCCGCCGGCCTGGATGATCCGGTCGAAGGCCGAGCGGTCCACGACCAGGTCCTTGACGACCGGGAAGGCCGAGGCGCGCCAGGGCTCGATGTCGATGGTGTCGCCGTCCTCGAAGGACCGCATGTGGAGCTGGCAGGTGGTGGTGCGCTCCGGGCCGTGGGCGTCCCCGTTGATGACCAGGCTGCACGCGCCGCAGATGCCTTCGCGGCAGTCGTGGTCGAACGCGACGGGGTCGTCCCCTTCGAGGATGAGTTCCTCGTTGAGGGTGTCGAGCATCTCCAGGAAGGACATGTCCTGGGAGATGCCGTCCACTTGGTAGGTGGACATGGCGCCGGGGGCGTCGGCGTTCTTCTGGCGCCAGACGCGCAAGGTGAGCTTCATGCGTAGCTCCGCTGAGTGGGGTGGACGTACTCGAAGACCAGGTCTTCCTTGTGCAGGACGGGAGCGTCGCCGGTCTCTGTGAACTCCCAGGCCGCGGCGTAGGAGAACTCCTCGTCGCGCCGGGCGGCCTCGCCGTCCGGGGTCTGCGACTCCTCACGAAAGTGCCCGCCGCAGGACTCGGCGCGGTGCAGTGCGTCGAGGCACATCAGCTCGGCGAGCTCCAGGTAGTCGACGATGCGGTTGGCCTTCTCCAGCGACTGGTTGAACTCCTCGCCGGTACCGGGGACCTTGATGCGCCGCCAGAACTCCTCGCGGATCAGCGGCAGCTTGCCGAGCGCCTTGCGCAGCCCCTCCTCGGTGCGGGCCATTCCGCAGTACTCCCACATGAGTTCACCGATCTCCCGGTGGAAGGAGTCGGGGGTGCGGTCGCCGTCGACGGCCAGCAGCAGGTTGATCCGGTCCTCGGTCTCGGCCACCGCCTCCTCCACCTCTGGGTGCGAGGCGTCGACCTTCTCGTGGTGCGGGTTGCGGGCCAGGTAGTCGTTGATCGTCGACGGGAGGACGAAGTAGCCGTCCGCGAGGCCCTGCATCAGCGCGGAGGCGCCGAGCCGGTTGGCCCCGTGGTCGGAGAAGTTCGCCTCACCGATCGCGAACAGGCCGGGGATCGTGGTCTGGAGGTCGTAGTCGACCCAGAGCCCGCCCATCGTGTAGTGCACGGCCGGGTAGATGCGCATCGGTGTCTCGTACGGGTTCTCCGCGGTGATCCGCGCGTACATGTCGAAGAGGTTGCCGTACTTCTCCTCGACCTTCGCCCGGCCCATCCGCGCGATGGCCTCCGCGAAGTCCAGGTAGACGCCCTGCCCGCCGGGGCCGACGCCGCGGCCCTCGTCGCAGACGTTCTTCGCCGCGCGGGAGGCGATGTCGCGGGGCACCAGGTTCCCGAAGGCGGGGTAGACGCGCTCCAGGTAGTAGTCGCGCTCCTCCTCGGGGATCTCGTTCGCGGGGCGGGTGTCGCCCTTGGCCTTCGGGACCCAGATCCGGCCGTCGTTGCGCAGCGACTCGCTCATCAGCGTCAGCTTGGACTGGTGGTCGCCGGTGCGCGGGATGCAGGTGGGGTGGATCTGGGTGAAGCACGGATTGGCGAAGTACGCGCCGCGCCGGTGGGCGCGCCAGATGGCGGTGGCGTTGGAGTTCATGGCGTTGGTCGACAGGTAGAAGACGTTGCCGTATCCGCCGCTGGCCAGCACGACCGCGTCGGCGAAGTACGTCTCGATCTTCCCGGTGACCAGGTCGCGGGCGACGATGCCGCGGGCCTTGCCGTCGACGACGATCAGGTCGAGCATCTCGGTGCGGGGGTGCAGTTCGACGTTGCCCGCGGCGATCTGCCGGGACAGCGCCTGGTAGGCGCCGAGGAGCAGCTGCTGCCCCGTCTGGCCCCGGGCGTAGAAGGTGCGGGAGACCTGGACGCCGCCGAAGGAGCGGTTGTCCAGGAGTCCGCCGTACTCGCGGGCGAAGGGGACGCCCTGGGCCACGCACTGGTCGATGATCTCGACGGAGATCTGGGCGAGCCGGTGCACGTTGGACTCGCGGGCGCGGAAGTCGCCGCCCTTGACCGTGTCGTAGAAGAGCCGGTGGACCGAGTCGCCGTCGTTGCGGTAGTTCTTCGCGGCGTTGATGCCGCCCTGGGCGGCCACCGAGTGAGCCCGGCGGGGCGAGTCCTGGAAGCAGAACTGGACGACGTGGTAGCCCTGTTCGGCCAGTGTGGCGCCGGCGGAGCCGCCGGCCAGTCCGGTGCCGATGACGATGACGGTGTGCTTGCGGCGGTTGGCCGGGTTGACCAGCTTCGCCTCGAAGCGGCGGGTGTCCCAGCGTTCCGCGACGGGCCCGCCGGGGGCGCGGGTGTCGGCGAGGGGCTCGCCGGTCGCGTAGTCCGTGTAGTCGTTCATGTCAGCTCACCACTCCGGTCATGACGGCGACGGGTACCGAGACGAAGCCTGCCGTCAGCACCAGCGCGAGCGCGTTGGCGAGGGTCTTCAGGACGCGGTCGCGGGTCGCGCGGCCGGCGCCGAGGGTCTGTGCCGCGCTCCAGAACCCGTGCTGGACGTGCAGGCCCATGGCGAGCATGGCGACGATGTAGATGACGTTGCCGTACCAGGTGGAGAAGGTGTCGATGACGTTCTGGTACGGGTGTCCGGACTGGAATCCGCCCGAGTGCACGGTGCCGGTCGTCAGGTCCAGGATGTGCCAGACGATGAACAGCGCGAGGATGACGCCGCCGTAGCGCATGGTGTTGGTGGCATAGCTGGCGCGCGGCTTCCGGTGCACGTACTTGCTGGGCCGCGCCCTCAGGTCGCGGCGGCTGAGCTGGTACGCGGAGACGGCGTGCAGCACCACGGCGGCGACGAGCACCAGCCGGACGATCCACAGCGCCCACTCGTGGTGCAGGAACGGCTCGCCCATCACACGCAGCCAGTGCGCGTAGCCGTTGAACTCGCCCGGTCCGAAGAAGATCTTCAGGTTGCCGACCATGTGGACGACCAAGTAGAGGAGCATGATCAGGCCGCTCACGGCCATGATCGTCTTCTTGCCGACGGAGGAGTCCCAGAGCGAACGCGTCATGGACGGCCGTCGGTCCGCCCGTGTTGCCAATGCCATGGACACGACGCTAGAGCCGAAGGGACCGATCAGTCCAAGACATGGCGCGGCTCATGTCCATAGCCGCTGCCTATCGGGCGGGCTACGGTGAGTGCATGCAGTTCCAGCAGCTGATGTATTTCGTGGCCGTGGCCGAGGCCCGCCACTTCACCCGCGCCGCAGAGGACGTACATGTGTCGCAGCCCTCGCTCTCGCAACAGATCAGGGCGCTGGAGAGCGAGCTGGGGGCCGAGCTGTTCAGCCGCGCCCGGGGGAACATCGCGCTGACCGACGCGGGCGAGGCGCTGCTGCCGCTGGCCCGGCGCATCCTGGCCGACGCGGACACCGCCAGGCACGAGGTCCAGGAGCTGGCCCAGCTGCGCCGGGGCCGGGTCCGGCTCGGCGCGACGCCCAGCGTCTGCACGGGGCTGCTGCCCGACGTGCTGCGCGCCTTCCACGATCTGCACCCGGGCATCCAGCTGCTGCTGGAGGAGGGCGGCTCGCACGACTTGGTACGGGAGCTGGCGCGCGGCGCCCTCGATCTCGCTCTCGTGGTGCTTCCGCTCCCCGCGGCCTCACCGGCCCTGACCACGGTGGAGCTGCTCCAGGAGGATCTGGTGGTGGTCTCGTCGGCGGCGGGACCCCGACCCGGCCGGGGCGGGCGCGTCCGGATCGCGGATCTGCAGAGCGAGCCGCTGGTGATGTTCCGGCACGGCTACGACCTGCGGGAGCTGACCGTGGCCGCCTGCCGCGCCGAGGGCTTCGAGCCGTCGTTCACCGTGGAGGGCGGCGAGATGGACGCGGTGCTCGGTGTCGTACGGGCCGGTCTCGGCATCGCGGTGGTCCCGAGCATGGTGGCCACCCGGGCGGGCCACGACCTGCGGACGACGCCACTGGCGAAACCGGGGCTCCGCCGCACGATCGCGCTCGCGCACCGCAGTGACGTGGCTCCGCCGCGGGCGGCGCGCGAGTTCCAGCGGTTGCTGCTGGCGAGCCGAGCGGACGCCTCGCCTCCGGGCGCCTGACGCGCCCGGAGCCGGAGCGTCCGCCGCTCACACCGCGTCGGCCAGCAGCAGCGAGTGGATCCGGTCCGGGGCGCCCGGCCGCGCGTAGTACCAGCCCTGGGCCGTGTCGCAGCCCAGCTCCCGCAGCTGCTCCGCCTGGGCCCCCGTCTCCACGCCCTCCACCGTCACCGCCAGGTCCAGGCTGTGCGCGAGCGACACGATGCCCTCGACGATCTTCAGGTCCACCGGATCGGCCGGGTGGTGCTGCATCCCCTGGGTGAAGGAGCGGTCCAGCTTCAGCACGCTCACCGGTAGCCGCCGCAGGTTCGCCAGGTTCGAGTAACCCGTGCCGAAGTCGTCGAGCGCTATGCCGACGCCCATCTCGGACAGTTGGCGCAGCGGCTTCAGCAGATCGTCGTCGGCGCCGATGAGCGCCGACTCGGTGACCTCCAGGCACAGCGCGGCGGGCTCCAGCCCGGAGCGCTCCAGGACATCGACGGTCTCGGCTACCAGACGCGGATGGTGCAGCTGCGCGGGCGAGAGGTTGACGTTGATCCGCAGCGGGCCCCCGTCGGTGTGCCGCTCCTGCCAGAAGTTGGCCTGCCGTACCGACTCCTCCAGCACCCAGCGGCCGAGCGGCACGATCAGCCCGGTGTGCTCGGCGAGCGCGATGAAGCGGTCGGGCCCCAGCACCCCGTGCTGCGGGTGGCACCAGCGCACCAGCGCCTCCGCCCCGTGCACAGAGCCGTCCCCGAGGTGCACCAGCGGCTGGTACTCGATGAAGAACTCGCCGCGCTCCAGCGCGGCCGGCAGCGCCGTGGTCAGCCCGTGCCGGGTGATGGCGCGGGCGTCCGCCTCCGCGTCGGCCAGCTCGAAGCGGTTGCCGCCCGCGGACTTGGCCCGGTACATCGTGATGTCGGCGCTGCGCAGCACCTCGGCGGCGCTGCGCTCACCGGCCGGCCCCTCGACGACCCCGATGGACCCCCGGACGGTGAGCTCACGCCCGTCCAGCCGGATCGGTGTGGCGAGCACCCCGAGGATGCGGCAGGCCAGTTCGTCGACCTCCGAGGCCGTGTCGGGACCGGTCGTCAGCGCCACGAACTCGTCGCCGCCGAGCCGTGCCACCATCTCGCCCGGCGCGGTCGCGCAGCTCTGCAGCCGGTCCGCGACCTCCACGAGCAGCCGGTCGCCCGAGGCGTGACCCAGGCTGTCGTTGATCGCCTTGAAGCCGTCCAGGTCCAGATAGCAGAGCCCGAAACGGCTGCCGTCACCGGCCGAGAGCGCTTTCTCGAGGCGCTCGAAAAAGAGCGTCCGGTTCGGCAGGCCGGTGAGCGCGTCGTGCGTGGCCTCGTAACGGAGGCGCAGATTCAGCAGCCTGCGCTCCGTGGTGTCCTCCATCAACGCCAGCTGGTATTCCGGGTTGCCCTCCGCGTCACGCAGCAGGGACACCGTCAGATTGGTCCACAGGACCGTGCCGTCGTTGCGGTAGAACGCCTTCTCGACCCGGTAGTGGTCGCGCTCGCCGCTCACCAGCTCGTTGTAGTACTTCCAGACCTTCGGGGAGTCCTCCGGGTGGACCCACTCGTTGACGCGGTGGCTGCGCACGTGATGGTCGAGCCCGCCGAACATCCGGGTGAGGGTGTCGTTGACCTCCAGCACGTTGCCTTCGAGGTCGGCGATCCCGATGCCGATGGCGGCGTCCTTGAAGACGGCCCGGAACCGCGCCTCGGTCGCGTGCAGCGCCTGTTCGGCGTGGGAGCGCGCGGCGAGCGCCGAGCGGGCGATGGCCTCCTGCTCGGCGAGGGTCCGCTCGCGCAGCGCCTGGCTGAAGCCGCCCGCGACGGCGTGCTGGATCCTGGCGCAGCGGGACCGGCTGTCTTCGGTCGCCAGTGCCACCGGGCCGTTGTTCCCGCAGTACAGGACGAGGTAGGAGTCGACGACGCCGAGCGTGGAGCTGAGCGCGTCCGGGTCCGTGCAGTGCGCGGCGACGAGCGCGCCGCCCACCCCGGCCGCCGATACGGCGTCGAAGGGGCGGGCGTGCAGGGTGTCGCTGAGCATGCGGGCCAGCGGGAGCAGATGGTGCTCGAACTCCGGGCGGGTCAGGGAGGTGGCCGTCGACGGGAATATGGCCCGGCTCCAGATCGTGGCGAATCGCCGGAGCCGATCCTCGGGGCCGTCGGGCTCCGCGTCCGGTGCGCCGGACGACTGGGCGGGAATGCTCACGCCTTGCGTCCCACTCCCGCGAAGCCCGAGAAGGCGTACGGGTCTTCACCGCCCTGCGCCACCGGGGTGTCGGGGCGCCAGTTCGGCATCGGCACCAGGCCGGGGTCGACCATCTCGTACCCGTCGAAGAACCGGCCGATCTCGTCGGACGGGCGCATGACCAGCGGGTTGCGGATGTTTTTGTACACCCCGACCGCGCCGCCGGCCTCCTCCCGCGTCAGCGGGATGCCCTCGTACGAGGCGTGGGTGACGACGAGGAGGCTGCCGGGGGCCAGGAGGTCCCGCAGTTCCGCGACCGCCTTGTGCGGCTCGTCGGAGTCCTCGATGAAGTGGAGTACGGCGACGAGCAGCAGCGCCACCGGCCGGTCGAAGTCGAGGAGTCCGGAGATCTCCGGGTTGTCCCGGATCTCCTGCGGGCGGCGCAGATCGGCGGTGGCGATCACCGCTGCGGAATTGCCCTCAAGTACGGCCTGGCTGTGTGCGACCGCGACCGGATCGTGGTCGACGTACGCCACCCGGGCCTCGGGGGCGATGCCCTGGGCGACCTCGTGGACATTACCGAAGGTCGGTATCCCGGAACCGATGTCCAGGAACTGGGAGATCCCCTCATCGAGGGCGTAGCGCACTGCCCGGCGCATAAAGGCACGGTTCGCCTGCATGATCTTGGGAAGTCCCGGCATGAACTCCATGGCCTTGCGGGCCGCTTCCCGGTCCACCTCGAAATTGTGCGAGCCGCCCAGATAGAAGTCATACATTCGGGACACGCTCGGCACCGAAATGTCAATGCCTTGCGGTGCCCAGGCGGGACGCTCCATCGATCTCTCCAACAAGTCGCCACGGCGATCCGGCCATGTTCATGGTCAGTGTTGACCAGAGGCTACTGATCGCCCGCCAGGAGAGCGAGCGGAAACGGAAATTAGCGGTCCGTTATTGGTCACACACGTGGCAACTGCAACCGTCTCGTCGCTGCGTGTGACATTCGGCCGACGGAACCCCTGAAAAAGGTTCGCAATAGAACTACTTTGACGTATCGGCCGACTCGGCATTGCGGGACACCACGCACCATCTTCCCCCGGCTCCGGGGCTGTTGACACCGGCCGGCCCACCGCCGCCGAAGCGGGCGCGCGGCCGCCGCACGCGAACCGGATCAGCCGATGTGCATGTCAACTCTCCTGCCGACGCTGGCAGTTGCGATGCGGAATCGTGTGACGCATGACCATGAGCGGGTCCGCATGGGCCCTCTTTGTTCGATGCGTCCGCAGAATTTTCCCCGGCCTCAAACACCCAGTGCCTCAGGTCCCCACCATCAGGGGAATCCGACGGCGGTGCGGCGTGCCGACGTGCGGCCCGGAACATGCTCCCGGTCGTGTACGGATCACTCATCGGCCGGCTCTCGGCGGCCGTCGCACTCATCTGGCTGCTGACCGCCCCGGTGCCCGCGGTGGCGAGCAACTGCGGGTACGCCTCGATCGGCGACGACGGGGGCAGTTCGGCGGTCGCCAGCAGCGGTGACGGCAGTTGTCACGCGGGCCCGAAGCCCAAGCCCACGCCACCGCCCTCGCCCCGGCCCCCGCCGCCTCCACCGCCCCCTCCCCCTCCACCACCGCCCCCACCAGCACCAGTGGCGCCCGCGCCGCCCGCGCCGGAGCCGGCACCACCGCCTCCTCCGCCTCCTCCGCCACCGCCGCCGCCTCCGTCGCCGGTCCCCTCACCCTCACCCTCGCCGTCCGCGCGCCCCACGCCCCGGCCGGTGGCCCTGCCCGCCTACCGCAGGCCGGTCCGGAAGGCCCCGGAGCGCCATACCTCCCTGGTCACGCTCACCTTGATGATCACGGCCCCCGCGGTGTTCGCCGTCGCCGTGCTGCGGCCCCGTTCCCGATGACCTTCGGAGACCCACATGTCGGAATGGCTTGTTCTCACCTTCGCCATGGTCGCGGCCACCGCCGTGGTGCTGACCATCGCCGTACTCAACAACCGCCGGCTTCCCGAGGACGACGACCCGTCCGAAACCCCTGACGTCATCGAGTACATGACGATGATGATCGGCGTGGTCTACGCGATCGTGCTGGGCCTCGCCATCGCGGGCGTCTGGGAGGGCCGCGGAGCCGCCCAGGAGTACGTCCGCCAGGAGGCACAGGCGCTCCACGAGGTCGACGCACGCTCATCCGTCTACCCGGTCGAGGTACGCACCCGGATCCGCGCGGACGTCGACGCCTACGTCAGCTTCGTCGTGCACGACGAGTGGCAGACCATGATCGACCACGGCAGGCTCGACGACCGCGGCTCGCAGCTCCTTGACCGGGTGCGCGCCGATGTCACCGACTACAAGCCGAAGACGGACCACGAGGGACAGGCCTACCAGCCGCTCGTCGACCAGATCGCCGCGGCCGACGACGCCCGCAGTGCACGCGGGCAGAGCGCGGGGGCCACCATGCCGGGGGTCGTCTGGTTCGGGCTGATCATCGGGGCGCTGGTGACCGTGGGGCTGATCTTCGCCCTGCAGATCCGGCGCACATTCCGGGAACTCCTGCTGGCCGGCCTCTTCAGTGTCCTGATCGCCTTTCTGCTCTTCCTGATCTGGGACTTCGACTCGCCCTTCGGCCGGGGGCTCTCGGCCACCGCCGCACCGTTCCTCGATCTGTTCCCCCGGGCCTCAGGGGGTTAGGGGGTTGGGGTCGTGCGCCGCTCGGGGGACAGCGGCGCCCCATTGGACGACTCCGATCGCGGGCGAAATGCGCCACTTCTAGCGTTGGCGGCATCGAGGCGCATTTCTGATGCTTTGCGGGAATCCGTTCCGCAACTGCTCCTCGGGGACCCGGAGGAACCACCATGCGCGCAATACGTGTCGCTCCCCTCGCGCTGCTCGGCGCGGCGGCACTCGCCCTGACCGCCCCCGCCGTGACCGCGTATGCCGCGACCGAGGGCGGACCGCCCGGCGGCGGGAGCGGATACACCGTCACGCCCTCGGTGATCGCGCCGGGCGGTCAGGTGACCCTGGCCGCCAATGGGTGCTCGACGACGGCCACGACGTCCTCCGGGGTGTTCGACACCGTCACCATCCCCAGGGGCGGCGCCGCCAGGGCAACGGTCGACTGGGATGCCAAACCGGCCGCCGCGTACGAGGTGACGTTCACCTGCAACACATCGCCGAGCTCCACGGCGAAGATGAACCTCACGATCAGCGCGGCCACGAGCACGCCCACCACCAGCTCCACGAGCACCACGAGTTCGACGGCCTCGCCCGCCGGCGTTCAGGGTGGTCTCGGCGGCAGCATCGACAGCCCGGACATGGCGATGGTCGTGGGCGGCACCGCGCTGGCCGTGGCCGCCGCGACCAGCACCGTCTTCGTGGCGCGGCGGCGCAGGGAGAACCGCTCGCACTGACCGGCACCGCCGGCGGGAACGGAAGTCGCCCCGGGTCCTTTCACAGGACTCGGGGCGACGTGGTTATCGGTCCGGCTGGTATGTCCGCGCGGTCAGACCGCCCCATGACCGTTCCTCCGGCGGCGCATGATGTACATGCCTCCGCCGAGGGCCGCGGAGGCGACCAGGCCCGCGCCCACACCCATGTCCGCCGGGCTCGCGGCCATCGAGCCGCCGAGGCCGCCCTGTGCGCCACGGCTGTTGAGCACGGTGAACCGGTGCCCGGCCGTCCGGTCGGTGCCGTCGCAGCGCACCGTCAGGTTGTAGGAGCCGGGCGTGGCGTCGTTGAGGATCCGGACCCTGGCGTGACCGACCCGGCCCGCCGAGAGCCGCGTGGTCCGGAAGGCGTTGGACGAGACGCTGCCGCCCCGGCCGCAGCCCTCCGCGCTGACCTGCATGGCCGCGCCCTGGTGCACGCGCTCGGGATCGACGGTCACGTTGTTCGGACCGTTGTTGCGGCCGTTCCCGTTCCCGTTGTTGTTCCCGTTGCCATTGCCGTTGTTGTTGCCGTTGTTGTTGTTGTTCCCGTTCCCGTTTCCGTTGTCATTGCCGTTGTCCCAGTTGCCCGGGTCGTTCCAGTCGTTCTGGCTGTTCCCGTTGTTCTGGCCGTTCCCGACATCTCCACCGGCCGCTGCCATCGGGGCGCCGATCCCGAGGGCGGCGACGGCGGTCGCGGCGACAACGAGAGCGCGTGTAGAACGCATCGTTCGAACCTCCAGCGGGAAGCGCCCCCGGAGCTCGGTGCGCCGGGATGGATCGACGAGAACGCCTCCCATGACGAACCCTCACCAGATCCTTGATCCACCGCATTTCGGCGCTGCTCCACCCCGGTGATCCGACACACCGTGCGCACACCGGTGAAACTGATGGATTCGCAGGTCACAGAGCGTCAGAACTTTTATCCGCGCACTACTCCTATGCGCAGCCGCCCGCCCGGCCGCCACCCGTTCGCCCCTCCCTGATCGCCGCCCGGCCGCCCCGCGCCTAGCGTTCCCCTCGTCGCGACGAAGGGAGAACCATGGGCCGGGACAACTGGCACCCCGAACGGATCAGACACTCGCCCTGGGGCGCGCTCGCCTTGGTGATGCTCACCGGTCTCGCGCTGATGCGGAACGGCGCGGACCTCTCGCCGGGACCACCGCAGCCGGTCGCCGCCACGTCCGTCGGCCACCAGAAGGCGGTGCCCGCGGCGTCCACGTCGGGGCCGGTGGTCAAGCCGCTGGCGTACGCCCCCGTCGACCGCGTCGCCATCCCGTCGATCCAGGTCGACGCGCCGGTCATCGACGTGAACCTGGACCCGGACGGCTGGATCGAGACGCCGCCCCCGCAGGACCCCAACCTCGCGGGCTGGTACCAGAACGGCATCGCGCCGGGACAGCTGGGCACCTCGGTCGTCGTCGGCCACGTGGACAACGAGGCGGGTCCGGCCGTCTTCTACAGCCTGGGTTCGCTGAAGAAAGGCAACCGCGTCGAGGTCACCCGCAGCGACGACCGGGTCGCCGTGTTCGAGGTCTACGGGGTCGAGGTGTTCGCGAAGAACGACTTCCCCGGCGCCCGGGTGTACGGCGACACCGGCAAGGCGGAACTGCGGGTCATCACCTGCGGCGGCGGATTCACCAAGGCCAACGGCTACGACGGCAACGTCGTGGTCTTCGCCCGGCTGATCGCGACGCGCTGACGGCCGCGGCCCCCGGGGGGGCGGTCCCGTCCCCGTTATGTTTTTCGCGGTCCTGCAATGGGGCCGCTGGCCTCCGGGCCCGGCATGACTGTGTCCCCCTGTCGAAGACATGACCTGGGGGGTGGTGTCACCGGGCCCGGGGGTGTTCGTCGGAGACGCTGATCAGAGGTCCGGCCACCGTCCGGTCCGGCGCAACGCCGGACAGTTCGCGGGCGGCAGGTCTGCATAACGTGGATGCGCGAGCACGACACCCGAGCCGAGGCCAGCACCGTCAAAACCCCTGGAAGGGCGCGATGTTCGAGATCGAAGACGTGGGCGTGTTCCTCGGCCTGGACGTCGGCAAGTCCGCCCACCACGGACACGGACTCACCCCGACCGGGAAGAAGGTTTTCGACAAGCCGCTGCCCAACAGCGAACCCAAGCTGCGGGCCGTGTTCGACAAGCTGACCGCGAAGTTCGGCACCGTCCTGGTCATCGTGGACCAGCCCGCCTCCATCGGCGCCCTGCCCCTGGCCGTCGCCCGCGACGCAGGCTGCCGCGTCGCCTACCTGCCCGGCCTGGCCATGCGCCGCATCGCCGACCTCTACCCAGGAGAGGCCAAGACCGACGCCAAGGACGCAGCCGTCATCGCGGACGCCGCACGAACCATGCCGCACACCCTGCGCTCGCTCGAACTGACCGACGAGATCACCGCCGAGCTGACCGTACTGACCGGCTTCGACCAGGACCTCGCCGCCGAGGCCACCCGCACCAGCAACCGGATACGCGGCCTGCTCACCCAGTTCCACCCCTCCCTGGAACGCGTCCTGGGACCGCGCCTGGACCACCAAGCCGTCACCTGGCTCCTGGAGCGTTACGGCTCCCCGGCCGCCCTGCGCAAGGCCGGCCGCAGCCGGCTTCGTGGAACTGATCCGCCCGAAGGCCCCACGCATGGCCGCTCGACTGATCGATGAGGTCTTCGACGCGCTCGACGAGCAGACCGTCGTCGTCCCGGGCACCGGCACCCTCGACATCGTCGTCCCCTCCCTGGCCGCTTCCCTGACCGCCGTGCACACCCAACGCCGGGCTATGGAAGCCCAGATCAACGCCCTGCTGGAGGCCCACCCTCTTTCCCAGGTCCTGACCTCGATGCCCGGCGTCGGCGTCAGGACCGCCGCTGTCCTGCTGACCACCGTCGGCGACGGCACCAGCTTCCCCACCGCCGCACACCTGGCCTCCTACGCCGGCCTCGCACCGACGACAAAGTCGTCGGGCACCTCGATCCACGGCGAACACGCACCCCGAGGCGGCAACCGCCAGCTCAAACGCGCGATGTTCCTCTCCGCCTTCGCCTGCATGAACGCCGATCCGGCCTCCCGGACCTACTACGACAGACAACGAGCCCGCGGCAAAACCCACACCCAAGCCCTCCTCCGCCTCGCCCGCCAACGCATCAGCGTCCTGTCCGCCATGCTCCGCGACGGCACCTTCTACGAATCCCGGACACCGAAGGACATCGAGCTCGCCGCATAACCCCGGCAACCCTGAATCACCCCAAACCCGATAGGGCGCCTTGACGAACGACATAGAGGCACCCCCCCGGGCGGCGGCCGCCGCACGGCTCAGCGGCGCCGCGGCACGGTGAGCCGGTAGCCCTCGTCCAGCAGCTCGGGCAGATAGCGCTCCAGCGCGGCCACGCTCTGCGAACGGTTGCCGCCCGCGTCGTGCGACAGCACCACGACGCCGGGTGCGGCACCCTCCCTCACCCGGCCGACGATGCTGTCGGTGCCGGGAACCGTCCAGTCCAGCGTGTCCACCGTCCAGGCCATCGGTTCCATGCCCATCGCCGCGCCGATCTCGAACGAGTTGCGGTTCCAGGCCCCGTAGGGCGCCCGGTACCAGAGCGGCGGAGCGCCGGTGATCTTCTCGATCACCTCGCTGGTACGCCCCAGTTCGTCGGTGATGCCCGCCCGGGAGAGCTTGGTGACCAGCGGATGCGTCCACGAGTGGTTGCCCACCGTGTGTCCGTCCTCGGAGATCCTGCGCACCAGGTCCTGGTTGTCGTTGGCCATCTCCCCGCAGAGGAAGAACATGGCCCGTACGTCGTGCTTGCGCAGCGTGTCCAGGATATGCGGGGTGTAGAGCGGGTCCGGGCCGTCGTCGAAGGTCAGCACCATCGCGTGCCCGATGTCGGGCAGCTTCTCGAACGGCCGAGTACGGACGGGCGGCGCCGCGGGGCGGTAGTGGGGCGGAGTGTTCACTGTCATGGGGCTCAGACGATAGGACAGCGGTCCGGTCCGGAGAGCCGCGGGCGGCCCCGCCGCGGCGTCGGACGGCCCCACGGGCCGCCGGAAGGGAGTGCCTGCGGTGTCCGCGGCGACCAGGCGCACGAGGGAGGCCCCGCCCAGTCCGGCGGCCAGCCTCAGCAGCGTCCTGCGCATGGGTGACCTCTGATCATTTTTCATGACCAACTGCTCGCACGTCCGGGCTCCCACCTGCCTCAACGACACCGGTCACGCGGGGTTTTGCACCCAATGGGGGGAGCCCTTCCGTGGCAACCGGCGCCCGCGCGCAGCCGCGGCCGAGAGCCCGGACGGGCGGGCCGCACGGCAGCGGATAGCCTCACTGCCGTGACAGACCAGCAGCCTCAACAGTTCGAACGTGGCACAGACGGCCCAAAAGTGATCGTCGCGGGCCTCGACGGTTCGGAGTCGTCCATGCGTGCCGCGGCCTATGCGGCCGGGCTCGCCCGGCGGCAGCGGGCCATGCTCGCCCTCGTCTACGTACAGCCCGTGCTGCCCGCGGGTGCCGCGCTCGGTGTGCCGGTCGGTGATACGACCGGAGAGGTCGCGGAGGGGCTGGTGAACGAGATCCGGGAGTCGACCGAGCGGATGAAGGACATATGGGATGTGCGCTGGGAGTTCCACACCTTCCGCGGTGATCCGTACAACGGCCTGGTGACGGCGGCGGAGGAGCTGAAGGCGGATGCCGTGGTGGTGGGCGCGTCGGAGTCGGCGGGCCACCGTTTCATCGGCTCGGTGGCCGTCCGTCTGGTGAAGGCGGGGCGCTGGCCCGTCACCGTCGTCCCGTAGCGCCCCTCCCCCGCACTCCCGCCCGCGCCGCCCGACCGCTCACCGCACCATTCGCCGCCCCGTGCGACCGCTCGTCGCACGGGGCGGCTTTTGTCCTGTTGCCAGGGGCCCGGATGCGTTCGTATACGCGAGTCAGCAGCGAGGCGGCAGGGACCTCCGCGGGGAAGGGCGTTCACCATGACCACGACGACGACCGACGAGCGGGCCCTCGCGGATCTGCAGCGTCAGCACGGCCCGGCCCTGTTCCACTTTCTCCTCGGTCTGACCTTCGGAGACCGGCAGCGGGCCGAGGACCTGCTCCAGGAGACCCTGGTGCGGGCCTGGCAGCACCCGGAGGCCTTCGACGGCCCGTACGAGTCGATGCGGCCCTGGCTGTTCACCGTGGGCCGCCGGCTGGCGATCGACGCCCGCAGGTCGCGGCTGGCCCGGCCCGCGGAGGTGGGCGACGCGGTGCTGGAGAGCGCCCCGTGCGGCGAGGACACCGCCGAGTCCGCTGTCGCCGCCCTCGATGTGCGCGAGGCGGTGCGCGGTCTCAGCCCGGAGCACCGGGCGGTGCTGGTCCAGATCTACTTCCGGGGGCTGAGTGTGGGCGAGACGGCCGAGGTGCTCGGGATTCCGGCTGGGACCGTGAAGTCCCGGTCCTACTACGCGCTGCGTCTGCTCTCCCGTAATCTGCCGGGCTACTCAAGGAGGTCCTCCTCGCTCAGCAGCGGGAGCATGGCCGCGGCCTCCGCCACCGCCACGTAGTCGGCGGCGCAGCGGTCGCAACTCCGCAGATGGCGGGAGACCTCCAGCGCCTCCGGGGCCGGGAGCGCGTCCAGCACATAGGCGCCGAGCAGTTGCCTCATGTGCGGTCCCTCCCCGGGCTCTGCGGTCATCGCACCCTCTTGTCTGTGACGCATCCGGTCCGACGGATCCTGTCCTTCTGGCCACGCGGGGCGCGCTCCCCCGGTTCAATGCTGCGTGTGGGGGCGTGCCGAGAACGGAATGGGGCGAGACGCGATGCGTCCGGAACGTCAGGACGGATCCAGTGGCGGCGGACTGCTGATCCCGATGGCCTGGATGTACGCGGAGTACATCGCAGACGAGCTGCTGCGGACCGGGGAGCTGATGGAACCGGCCACGCTGGAGTACCGGGCGGGGCGTGACGCGCTCGCCCTCACGGTCTTCCTCTCGGACGGCGCGGTGGCCGAGGCGCTGCCCGCCACCCGGGTGGATGAGCTGCGGCTGCTGACGGCGTACGGGACGCCGTGGCGCGGCTGGGTCTGCGAGCGGCTCGACGCGCTGGAGGCGGCGCGGGGCGGCCCAGAGCCGGATCTGGCGCTGGCACGGGCGGCGTGGCGGTGGCTGGAGGACACCGAACTGCTGGCGGCCGACCTCGACGCGATCGGCCCGCCGCCCGGGGAGCCGGCCGACGGCCCGCGGGACCCGGAGGAGGAGGGGGCGGCGGCCCAGGTGTGGACGCCGGCCTGGCAGCTGGGGCTGCCGCTGGGTCACCTCTCGATCCACCTGTACTGAGAGCACGTCCGTCCGTACGGAGAGCCGGTCGGCCGCCTCTCAGGAACCGTGCACCCCGGCGCGGTACTTCGGCAGCCGTACCGTGATCCGCATTCCGGCGCCGATGCCCGTCTCGATGACGAGCCCGTAGTCGTCGCCGTACACCTGGCGCAGCCGTTCGTCCACGTTGAGCAGGCCGACCCCGGTGGACTTGCCGCCCTCGCCGCGCAGGATGTGGCGCAGCCGTTCGGGGTCCATGCCGATGCCGTCGTCCTCGATGACCACCTCGGCCTCCGAACCTGCGTCCAGGGCGCTGATGGTGATGCGGCTGGTGGTGACCGCTCCTTCGAGTCCGTGTTTGACGGCGTTCTCGACGAGGGGCTGGAGGCAGAGGAACGGCAGGGCGACGGGCAGCACCTCCGGGGCGACCTGGAGGGTGACCGCGAGCCGTTCACCGAAGCGGGCCCGGACCAGGGCCAGGTACTGGTCGATGGAGTGCAGTTCGTCCGCGAGGGTGGTGAAGTCGCCGTGGCTGCGGAACGAGTAGCGGGTGAAGTCCGCGAACTCCAGGAGGAGTTCGCGGGCCTGCTCGGGGTCGGTGCGGACGAAGGAGGCGATGGCGGCGAGCGAGTTGAAGATGAAGTGTGGCGAGATCTGCGCGCGCAGGGCCCTGATCTCGGCCTCGATGAGCTGGGTGCGTGAGCGGTCGAGCTCAGCGAGTTCCAGCTGTACGCAGACCCAGCGGGCGACCTCTCCCGCGGCTCTCGCCAGGACCGCCGACTCCCTCGGCGCGTAGGCGATCAGGGCGCCCAGGACCCGGTGGTCGACGGTGAGCGGTACGGCGACGGCCCACCGCAGCGGGCAGTCCAGATCGTCGCAGTCGCTGCGGAAGGCGGTGTCGCGGCCGCTGGCGAGCAGTTCCGCCACCTGTTCCATGACGTGTTCGCCGTGGTGGCCGCCCTCGCCGTCCCAGACCAGGACCCGCTCCCCGTCGGTGAGGCACAGGGCGTCGGTGCCGAGCAGCGAGCGCAGCCGCCGGGCGGACTTGCGGGCGCTGTCCTCCGTGAGTCCGGCGCGCAGCGGGGGCGCGGCCAGCGAGGCGGTGTGCAGGGTCTCGAAGGTGGCGTGCTCCACGGGGGTGCCGACATCGCTGGTGCGGACGGGGCGGGCGGTGCGGCGTCCGGCCAGCAGCCCGGCCCCGAACAGCAGGACGCCCAGGAGCACGATGACGGCGTATCCGGCCCCGGTCACCGGTGCCTCCCGGAGGTGAGCGCTTCGGGCAGGTGGAAGCGGGTCATGGCGGCGTTGGTCCCGGCGGGTATCCGGCCAGGCGTGGCCAGCGACACGAGGATCATGGCGAGGAAGCCGACGGGCACGGACCAGACGGCGGGCCAGGCGAGCAGGGCGTGCGGCCAGCCGGGCGTGCGCACCGCGCCGCTGACGGTGATCGCGACGGAGAGCAGTGCGGAGCCGCCGCCGAGCAGGAGTCCGGCGACGGCGCCGGGCGGGGTGAGGCGGCGCCACCAGATCCCGAGGACCAGCAGCGGGCAGAAGGAGGAGGCGGAGACCGCGAACGCCATCCCCACGGAGTCCGCCACCGGCACCCGGCTGACCAGCAGGGAGCCGGCCAGCGGGACGGAGATGGCGAGGACGGTGGCCAGCCGGAAGTGCCGTACGCCGCGCGAGGGCAGCACGTCCTGGGTGATGACTCCGGCGACGGCCATGGTCAGTCCGGAGGCGGTGGACAGGAACGCGGCGAAGGCGCCGCCCGCGATGAGCGCGCCGAGCAGGTCGCCGCCGAGGCCGCCGATGACCCGGCCGGGCAGCAGCAGCACGGCGGCGTCCGCGTCGCCGCCGTGGATCAGCTCGGGGGCGTACAGCCGGCCGAGGGCGCCGTAGACGGGCGGCAGCAGGTAGAAGACGCCGACCAGGGCGAGGACGGCGACGGTGGTGCGGCGGGCGTCGCGGCCGTTGGGGCTGGTGTAGAAGCGGACGACGACGTGCGGCAGGCCCATGGTGCCGAGGAAGGTGGCGACGATGAGCCCGTAGGTGGCGTACAGCGGGTGGTCGGCGCGGAAGACGGACAGCTGCTCGTCGAAGGTGACGCGGGGCCGTCCGTCGCCCTGCCAGGCCAGCACCAGGAAGAGGGCGGGGACCAGGAGTGCGGTCAGTTTCAGCCAGTACTGGAAGACCTGGACGAAGGTGATGGAGCGCATGCCGCCCGCGGCGACGGCCAGCACGACCACGGAGGCGACCAGGACGTCCCCGAGCCAGCCGGGCGCCCCGGTGAGGATCTTCAGGGTCAGTCCGGCGCCCTGGAGCTGCGGCACGAGGTAGAGCCAGCCGGCTCCGACGACGAGCACGCTGACGAGCCGGCGCACCTGCCGGGATTCGAGCCGCCCTTCGGCGAAGTCGGGCAGGGTGTAGGCCCCCGAGCGGCGCAGCGGCGCGGCGACGAAGACCAGCAGGACGAGGTACCCGGCCGTGTAGCCGACGGGGTACCAGAGCATGTCGGGGCCATGTACGAGCACCAGTCCGGCGATGCCGAGGAAGGAGGCGGCGGAGAGGTACTCGCCGCTGATCGCGGCCGCGTTGAGGCGGGGGCGTACGGTGCGGGAGGCGACGTAGAAGTCGGACGTGGTGCGGGATATGCGCAGTCCGAATCCGCCGACGAGGACGGTGGCGGAGACGACGGCGGCGACCGCCGTCACCGCGTAGGCGCGGCTCACTGTGCGGGGCGGCCTTCCACGAGCCGGGCGAAGTCGTGTTCGTTGCGCTCGGCCCGGCGCACGTACCACCAGGCGATCAGGGTGATGGGCGGGTAGGCGGCGAAGCCGAGGACGGCCCATACGACGGCGTCGCTGCGCAGTGCCGCGAAGACCAGCGGCAGGGTGCCCGCGACGACGGCGAGCGCGGCGAAGGCGGTGAGCCCGGCGCGCAGTTGGCCGCGCATCAGCGAGCGCACGTAGGCACCGCCGAGCGCGGTCTGTTCGTCGATCTCCGACTGGGTGCGGTAGCGCGGCAGCGGCCGTACCCGCCGGGGCTCCCCCGTCACCACTTCGCGCCGGGGCGTTGACTCTGCGGACATGGGGCCGGAGTGTACGCAGCACCGGACCCCGCTGGGAAGGGCTTCGAAAGGCGGGTAGCCGCTGGTCAGCGGCCGCCCTGCCCCATCAGCAGATCGCGCAGCGCCCGGGTGTGGCGGCGGCTGACGGCGAGTTCGGCGGTGCCGATGCGCACGCTCATGCTGCCCGCGTCGAGGCGCAGTTCGTCGATCCGGCCCAGCGCCACGAGGTGGCGGCGGTGGATGCGTACGAAGCCGCGGGTCCGCCAGCGTTCCTCCAGGGTGGTCAGGGGCACCCGGACCAGGTGGCTTCCGGTGGCGGTGTGCAGCCGCGCGTAGTCGCCCTGGGCTTCGGCGTAGGCGATGTCGTCGACCGGGACGAAGCGGATGACGCCGCCCAGTTCGACCGGGATCTGGTCCTGTGCGGTGTCGTGGACGGGTGCGGAGCGCTCCCCGACCTGTTCGGCGGCGCGGCGCACGGCTTCGGCCAGGCGCTCGCGGCGTACCGGTTTCAGGACGTAGTCGACGGCCTTGAGGTCGAAGGCCTGTACGGCGAAGTCCTCGTGGGCGGTGACGAAGACGATGAGCGGGGGTGCGGCGAATCCGGCCAGCAGCTGGGCGACGTCGAGGCCGGTCAGCCCGGCCATGTGGATGTCGAGGAAGACGACGTCGATGGCGGCGGGATCCTCCGGCCCGGCGTCGACCGCGCCGCCGATGCGGCGCAGCGCCTCGGTGGCTCCGGTGGCTCCTTCGGCGCTGCGGATGCGGGGATCGGCGCGCAGGAGGTACAGGAGCTCCTCCAGGGCGGGTTCTTCGTCGTCGACGGCGAGTACGCGCAGCATGAGGCCGGAGTGTAGACGGGCCGGGCGGCTACTTGAGCAGTTTGGAGAGCCTGCGGTCGGCGAGTGGTTTCCCGCCGGTCTGGCAGGTCGGGCAGTACTGGAGCGAGGAGTCGCTGAAGGAGACCTCGCGGATGGTGTCGCCGCAGACCGGGCAGGCCTCTCCGGTACGTCCGTGGACCCGCATCCCGCTGCGTTTCTCGGCCTTGAGCTTCTTCGCCGCGAGGCCGCTGGAGCGGGCGACGGCGTCGTCGAGGGTGGTGCGCAGGGCGGTGTGCAGCCGGGTGATCTCGTCGTCGGTGAGGTGCGCGGTGAGTTTGAAGGGTGACATCTTCGCGACGTGCAGGATCTCGTCGCTGTAGGCGTTGCCGATGCCGGCGATGAGCGACTGGTCGCGCAGTGCGCCCTTGATCTGGCGGCGCTCCCCTTCGAGCAGCCCGGCGAAGGTGTCCCGGTCGAAGGACGGGTCGAGCGGGTCGGGTCCGAGGCGGGCCACGCCGGGCACCTCGGCCGGTTCGTGCACCAGGTAGACGGCGAGGCGCTTGGTGGTGCCGGCCTCTGTGAGGTCGAAGCCGTCGCCGCCGCTGAGTTCGGTGCGCAGCGCCAGTGGCCCCTTGCCGGGGCGCGGCGGGGTGGCGGGGAAGCTGTCCTTCCACTGGAGCCAGCCGGCCCGTGCGAGGTGGGTGAGCAGGTGCAGGGGGCCCACCGCGATGTCCAGGAACTTGCCGTGCCGCCGGACACCGGTGACCGTGCCGCCGTGCAGGGCGGTGAGCGGCGGGTCGTACGTCTTCAGGACGCTGATGGCGAGCGGGAGGACGCGGTCGATCTCCCTGCCGACGAGGCGCTCGTCGAGGAAGACCCGCAGGGCTTCGACTTCCGGCAGTTCTGGCATGGTCCCAGCCTGCCGCAGGCGGCGCCGGGGTGGCTACCGGAGGCCGTAGACCCGCTCGGCGGTGGTGGCGAGGACGGCGGCCCGTTCATCGGGCCCGAGACCGCTGACCAGGGTGTGGGCGGCCTCGACGACCTCGGTGTACGTGGCCGCCAGCCGGCACACCGGCCAGTCCGAGCCGAACATCAGCCGGTCCGGCCCGAACGCGTCGATGACGGTGTCCGCGTAGGGGCGCAGGTCCTTGACGGTCCAGTTGTGCGGATCGGCCTCTGTGACCAGTCCGGACAGTTTGCACACGGTGTTGGGGAGGGCGGCGAGGGCCGGCAGGTCATTCGCCCAGGGGCGCAGGCCGCCGGTGGCGATGGGCGGTTTGCCCGCGTGGTCGAGGACGAAGGTGAGGCCGGGCAGCAGTTCGGCGGCCCGGACGGCGGCGGGCAGCTGGTGCGGCTGGACCAGCAGGTCGTAGACGAGTCCGGCGCCGGCCACCGCCGCCAGGCCGCGCAGGACGTCGGCGCGCAGCAGCCATTCGGGGTCGGGTTCGCCCTGGACCTGGTGGCGCAGCGAGACGAGCCGGTCGCCGCCGGGCAGCGCGCGCAGGGCGGCGAGGGTGTCGGCGATGTCCGGCGCGGTGAGGTCGCTCCAGCCGACGACTCCGGCGACCAGATCGCTGCCGTCCGCCAGCGCGAGGAACTCGGGGGTCTCCTCCGGGACGGTGACGGTCTGGACGAGCACGGTGGCGGTCACGCCGTTGGCGCGGGCCTCCGGTTCCAGGTCGCTGAGGGAGAAGTCGCGGCGCAGGGGCGCCAGTTCCTCGCCGGTGATCCACTCCTGGTCGCGTACCGAGAGGTCCCAGACGTGGTGGTGGGCGTCGACGATCCGTGGGGTGGCGGTCATCTCACAGCTCCCAGGCGACGGGGAGCCCGGCTTCGGCACCGTCCGAGGAGTAGTCGTGCGTCACGTCGAGGAGCTCGTCCATCCTGGCCTGCCAGGCGACGTTGACGGGGAGCTCCTCCAGTTCCGCGAGGAGGCGGGCGTAGTCCTCGCACTCGATGACGTGGAACAGTTCGGTGCCGCTGCGCCAGATCGTCCAGGAGGTGGCGCCCGCCGCGCGGATCGCCCGGGTCAGTTCGGCGGGGACCTCGCGGTGCGCGGCCTCGTACTGGGCTATCCGGTCCGCACGGACCTTGGTGTGCAGGGCGATGCGCATGTCAGTTTCCGTTCTCGGGCAGCAGTCCCGCTTCGCGCAGCTCGTCCCAGAGCGCGTCGGGGACCGGTTCGCGCAGCAGGGCGGCCGCGTCGCGCACCTCGTCCGGGGAGCGGGTGCCGACGAGGACAGCGGCGACGGCAGAGTGGGTGAGCGGGTAGTGCAGGGCGGCGGCGCGCAGCGGTACGCCGTGGCCCTCGGTGACGGCCTTCAGGCGCAGGGCCCGGTCCAGGAGGGTCAGGGGTGCGGCGGTGTAGTCGTAGGTCGCGCCGGGGCGCGGGTCTGCGAGGAGGCCGGAGTTGAAGACGCCGCCGACGACGACGCTGCGCCCGCGAGCGGCGGCCTCCGGCAGCAGGGTGTTCAGGGCGGACTGGTCGAGGAGGGTGAAGCGGCCGGCGCAGAGCATCACGTCGGCGTCGGTGTCGCGGACGAAGCGGGTGAGCATCGTGGTCTGGTTCATGCCGGCCCCGATGGCGCCGATCAGGCCCTCGGCGCGCAGTTTCTCCAGCTCCGGGTAGGCCTCCTGGAAGGCGGCTTCCGCGTGGTCGTCCGGGTCGTGCAGGTAGGCGATGTCGATGCGGTCGAGGCCGAGCCGTTCCAGGCTGTCCTCGATGCTGCGGCGGACACCGGCGGCGCTGAAGTCCCAGCGGCGGCGGTGGGTGGCCGGCACCGCGAAGCCCTCGGAGAGCTCTTGCGACGGGGCGGATCCGCCGTCGGGCAGCGGGTCGAGGACCCGGCCGACCTTGGTGGACAGCACGTACGAGTCGCGGGGGCGGGCGCGCAGCGCCTCACCGAGCCGCCGCTCCGAGAGGCCCAGTCCGTAGTGCGGGGCGGTGTCGAAGTAGCGGACGCCCTCGTCCCAGGCCGCGTCGACGGCGGCCGCGGCCTGCGCCGGTTCGACGGCGGTGAAGAGATTGCCGATGGCGGCCGCCCCGAAGGACAGCTCGGTGACCTCTACCGCGCTGTTTCCCAGCCTGTTGCGCCGCATCGCTGTGCCGCCCTCCCCGATGATCGATCTGTCCTCTCCGGACATATTCATCGGATCACTCGGCTGCGTCAACACCTCGGAGGCGATCAACTACGGCGTTTACTCAGGCATCTGTCCGACCTATGGCGCCGCACTCGGCCGGACGACCGGGACTCCGGCCGGTCGGTGGACGGGCAGCGCCGCGAGCAGCTCCGCCACCTCTTTCTCCGCACAGCGTCCCAGCCGCTCCAGATCGGGCAGCGCCTTGCCGTCGGCCACCAGCCCGACCTGCACCCGGCCGCCGTACGTCGTGAGCGACACGGCCAGCGACTGGCCCCGGGCCAGTGGCGCCATCGGGTACAGCGCGCGCAGCGGGCAGCCGGCCAGGGAGAGCGCGGAGCGCGGTAGCGGCACGCTGGTGACCAGGACGTCGAAGAGCATCCGGGCCGCGCTGCCGGCGAGCGGGGCGCCGAAGCGGTGGGCCAGCGAAGGAAGCTGATCGGCCAGTACGGCGACCGCCCCGGCCCCGCGCAGCGGCCCGGCGGACTTGTTGCGGTCCATGGCGCCGCGTACCGCCCGCAGCCGCTCCCATGGGTCGGGTTCCGAGACGGGGAGGCCGAGCAGATACGCGGACAGCCGGTTCCCGGTGGCGGCACCCCCGGGGCGGCGCCGGGAGACGGGGACCAGGGCGCGCGGATCGGCGCCGGGCAGCGGCTCGCCGCGCTCCAGCATCCAGCGGCGCAGCGCTCCGGCGACCACCGCGAGCAGCACGTCGTTGGACGTGCCGCCCGCGACCCGGCGGACGCGCTGCACGTCGTCGAGGTCCAGATCGGCGGTGGCCAGCCGCCGGGTGCCGCTGGAGCTGGCACTGAGCGCCGTCGCCCCGCGCAGGTCGAGGCGGCTGGCCCGTACCAGCGAGGCGCCGACGCCGAACGCCCGGCCGAGGTCCTCGATCCGGCCGAGCGCGAGACCGGCGACCTGGCGCGGACCGGGCATCCAGGAGCGCGGCGGCACCGGCCTGGTCCGGCCGGCCGGCGCACCGGTCCGGCCGCGGCCCGCGACGGAGGCGATCTCGTCGAAGATCCCGGCCCCGATGGCGACCGCGCGCATCCCGTCGGCGAGCGCGTGGTGGAGCTTGACCAGGACGGCGAAGGGGCCGTCGGCGGCGCCGCCGATCACGTACATCTGCCAGGGCGGCAGCCCCCTGCGCAGCGGCTGTTCCATCAGTTCGCCGGCGAGCCGGGTGGCCGCCGCCATGAACGCACCCTCGCCGCCGGTCTCCGCAGCGGGCAGCTGCACCCGTCCGACGTGCCGGTGGACGTCGAAGTCCTTGTCGACCGACCAGGCAGCGCCGCCGACCGGCAGCAGCACGTCGCGCACCCGCATCCGCAGCCGGGGGATCGCGGCGGCACGGACGCCGAGCAGCTCCAGCAGGGCCTCCGGGCCGGGCGAGGGGCCCGCGTCCGGGGAGAAGACGGCGAGCGCGCCGAGGTGCATGGGGTGGGCATCGGACTCAAGGTGCCAGAAGGCCAGATCGAGGGGTGCCAGTAGCTCAGTGCCCAACGGGTCCTCATGTCATCGAAGACAATTGACTGAAGGAAATCACGAAATCACAGTCAATCTCTCTCGGTCGGTTACGGTCAAGTACAGACATGTTACGTTCTGTTACTTTGCAGTAGCGTTCATCTCCGCTCCCTGCCGCGTCGCTCCGGTGGCTCAGTCGCGGGGCGGGATGCTGAATTCGCACCAGACGCACTTGCCGGTGCCCCGGGACTCGACGCCCCAGGCGTCCGCGAGCTGGTCCACCAGCATCAGCCCCCGGCCCGACACCCCGGATTCGCCCGCGTCCCGGCGGCGCGGCAGCGCACTCGACCGGTCCTCGACATCGACCCGGAGCCGCCGCCCGGCCCCGGTGAGCACCCGGATGGTGACGATCGCGCCGCCGTCGGTGTGCATCAGCGCGTTGGTGGTCAGTTCGTCGGCGGCCAGCTCGACCTCGTCGGCCCGATCCTTCGCGCCCCAGGCCCGCACCGCCGCACGGATCATGTGGCGCGCCGAGCTCAGCGCCTCGGGGTCGTTCTGCGCCACGTGCTGCTGGAGCCGGCCGCCGGGCTGCGGCGCGTGGGCGGCCCGGCGCCGCAGCAGCAGCACGGCGACATCGTCCTCGCCGCCGCGCTCGTCGACCCACTCGCAGAGCCGGTCGGCCAGCTCCTGGAGGTCCTGCGGACCGTTCCTGACCATGTCGGCCAGCAGCTGTGTGCCCTCGTCGAGATCGGCTCCGGGCAGCTCCACCAGCCCGTCGGTGAACAGCACCATGGTCTGGCCGGGATCCAGCTCGACCGTGCTGACCGGGTACTCCAGCCGACCGAACATCGCGGAGAGCCCCAGCGGCAGCCCGCCCTCGACGGGCACCTTGCGGCAGGTCCCGTCGGCCTCCCGGACCAGCGGGTCCACATGACCGGCCCGGACCAGCTGGACGACCCCGGTGGTCAGGTCGGCCTCCGCGTAGGTGCAGGTCGCGAAGCGGTCGGTGTCCAGTTCATGCAGGAAGACGGAGGCCCGCGCCATCACCGTCGCCGGGCTGTGGCCCTCGGCCGCGTAGGCGCGCAGCACGATGCGCAGCTGCCCCATGACGGCCGCGGCGTGGGTGTCGTGCCCCTGTACGTCTCCGATGACGGCGCCCACCCTGCCGCCGGGCAGCGGGATGACGTCGTACCAGTCGCCGCCGATGTCCCGGCCGAGGCGGGCAGAGCGGTAGCGGACGGCGGTCTGCGCACCGGGCACGTCGGGAATCCGGCGCGGCAGCATGGCCTGCTGGAGCCCCTCGGCGAGGTCGTGCTCCTGCTCGTAGAGCATGGCGCGCTGCAGGCTCTGGGCGATGGAGGTGCCGAGGGCGACGAGCAGATTGCGTTCGTCGCCGGTGAAGCCGTCCCTGTCGCTGTAGAGCAGTCCGAGCGCGCCGATCGGCCGGGCCTGGGCGATCAGCGGCAGATAGGCCGCGGAGGTGATGCCGAGATGGCTGATGTGGGGCCACAGGAGCGGGTAGGAGGCCGCGAAGTCCTCGGCGGACTCGATGAAGCGGGGGGTGAGCGTGCGCACGACCTCGCTCATCGGGTACGGCTCGTCCGTCCGGGTGTAGCGGGTGCCCGGGACGAAGGAGCCCTCCGGTCCGTCCGCCACCAGATGGATGCGCCCGGCCTCGATCAGTCCCATGACCAGGCTCGTCGCGCCCAGGTGCGCGAGCCCCTGGGAGTTCTTGAGCACGTCCGTGACGTCCCGGACGGTACGGGCGTGCGCCAGCGCGGCCGTGGTGGCCTCCACCAGACTGGTCCGGCGCCTGCGCTCCCGGTCCAGCTCACGGCGGGCGGTGGAGTCGGCCAGCTCCTGGGTGGCGTCCCGGACGATGCCGATGATCCGGCGGGGCCGCCCGGTCGCGTCGCGCTGGACGAAGCCCTGGGTGTGCGTCCAGCGCAGGCTCCCGTCGCGGCGCAGGCTGCGGAAGTAGGCCCCGTAGTTGCTCCGGCCGCTCTTGAGCGCCTGCGCGACCAGCGCGTCCAGCCGGACACCCTCGTCCGGGGGCACCCGCACGGCGAGCGACTCCGGCCGGCCGTCGTACTCCTCGGCCCGCAGGTCGAACACTTCGAGCGCGGGCTCGTCCATGTGCATGAGGCCGCTGTCGAGGTCCCAGTCGAAGCTGCCCATACGGTTCAGGGCGAGACTGAGGTCCGGGTGGGCGGGCCAGTCGTCCGGGAGTGACAGGGCACCCGCTACCCGATCATTCATGCGGATCACTCTGCCACCATTTGTCCGATTCTTCGAGCGAGCTGTCCACCAGCTGAACGTGCGATGGGACACATTTTCCGGGTCGGCCCGCAGGCCCGTATCCCAAGGAATCGGCGCGCGGAGCCCCGTCCGGGAGTGCCGGATACCCCCGCAGAACGCCGACCCGCCCCGAAACCGGGCGCGGGCAGCGGCTAACGTGTGCGGGGGTGAACTAAGCCAAGCCTTACCAAGGCAGGTCCTGCCCGTGTTCGCCCACTGTTCGCCTGATCGCTCTTCCGTCCTCCGCCCGCTCTTCGCCCGTTCTAAGGAACAGCCCTCCATGACACGCCCCGTCCGCGTAGCCATCGTCGGAGCCGGTCCCGCCGGAATCTACGCAGCGGACGCGCTGCTCAAATCCGAGGCCGCCGCGGAGCCGGGCGTGTCCATCGACCTGTTCGAGCGGATGCCCGCCCCCTTCGGCCTGATCCGCTACGGCGTGGCGCCGGACCACCCCCGGATCAAGGGCATCGTGCAGGCGCTGCACCAGGTCCTGGACAAGCCGCAGCTGCGGCTCTTCGGCAATGTCGACTACCCGAACGACATCGGCCTGGACGAGCTGCGGTCCTTCTACGACGCCGTGATCTTCTCGACCGGCGCCGACGCGGACCGGGCCCTGGACATACCGGGCAGCGAGCTGGACGGCTCGCACGGGGCGGCCGACTTCGTCTCCTGGTACGACGGCCACCCGGACGTGGCGCGCACCTGGCCCCTGGAGGCCGAGAAGGTCGCGGTCCTGGGCGTCGGCAACGTGGCCCTGGACGTGGCCCGGATGCTCGCCAAGACCGGCGACGAGCTGCTGCCGACCGAGATCCCCGCCAACGTGTACGAGGGCCTCAAGGCCAACAAGGCGCTGGAGGTGCACGTCTTCGGGCGGCGCGGTCCGGCCCAGGCCAAGTTCAGCCCGATGGAGCTGCGCGAGCTGGACCACTCGCCCAACATCGAGGTCATCGTCAACCCCGAGGACATCGACTACGACCAGGGGTCGATCGAGACCCGGCGCGGCAACAAGCAGGCCAACATGGTGGCCTCCACGCTGGAGAACTGGGCGATCCGCGACATCGGCGACCGGCCGCACAAGCTCTTCCTGCACTTCTTCGAGTCCCCCGTCGAGATCCTCGGCGAGGACGGCCGGGTCGTGGGTCTGCGCACCGAGCGCACCGAGCTGGACGGCACCGGCAACGTACGCGGCACCGGCCGCTTCAACGACTGGGACGTGCAGAGCGTCTACCGCGCGGTCGGCTACTACTCGCAGGAGCTGCCCAAGCTCCCCTTCGACGTCGCCTCCGGCACCGTCCCGCACGCCGCCGGACGGGTGCTGGCCGGTGACGAGCCGATGGACTCGGTGTACGTCACGGGCTGGATCAAGCGGGGCCCGATCGGCCTGATCGGCCACACCAAGGGCGATGCCAACGAGACCGTCGCCTGCCTGCTGGAGGACCACACCACCGGCCGGCTGCCCACTCCGGCGCAGCCCGAGCCGGAGGCCGTCACCGAGTTCCTGCGGGCCCGCGGCGTCCGCTACACCACCCGTGAGGGCTGGTACCGCCTGGACGCCCACGAGCGCGCCCTCGGCGCGGAGCAGGACCGCGAGCGGATCAAGGTCGTGGAGCGCGACGCCATGCTCGACGCCTCCGAGCCCGGCAACTGACACGACGGCGAAGGCCCCGGAGCCCCCCTGCGCGGGGATGGTTCCGGGGCCTTCGCCGTGGCCCGGATGTCAGCGGCCCTGGAGCGCCTTCACGTTGTCACCGAAGGTCCAGTTCTTGGACCCGTCCCAGTTCAGCGACCAGTCCATCAGACCCTTCAGGCCGCCGCCGTAGTGGCTCCAGGCCTGGGACACCAGCCCCGGCGCCATGTAGCCGCCGCCCGCGCCCGGCTGGGCGGGCAGCCCCGGGACCTGCTTGTCGTAGGGCACCTTGACGGTGGTGCCCTGGATGACGAGCCCCTTGTCGAGACAGTCCGTCTGCGCGGTGAATCCCTCGACGGTGCCGGCCTCGTACGAGTCGCCGGAGCAGCCGTACATGCTGCCGTTGTAGTACTGCATGTTCAGCCACCAGAGCCGGCCGTTGTCCGCGTACTTCTTCACGATGGGCAGGTACGCGCCCCAGATCGAGCCGTACGTGACGCTGCCTCCGGTGACATAGGCCGTCTCCGGAGCCATCGTCAGGCCGAAGTTCGACGGCATCTGCGCCAGCACTCCGTCGATGATGCGGATCAGGTTGGACTGCGAGGCCGACAGCTGATTGATGTCGCCGCTGCCGCTCAGGCCGGTCTCGATGTCGATGTCGATGCCGTCGAAGTTGTACTTCTTGAGGATCGGCACCACCGTCTCGACGAAGCGGTCGGCCACCGCGCTGGAGCTGAGGTCGATCCCGGCCGCCGCTCCGCCGATGGACATCAGGGTGGTGAGTCCGGACGCCTTGGCCTGGCACATCTCGGCCGGGGTGGGCACCTTGACGGTCGAGTCCATCCCGTCCTCCCACAGCACGGTGCCGTCGGAGAGGATGACCGGGAAGGCCGCGTTGATCACGTTGTAGCCGTGCTGCGTGATGCGGCTGTCGGTGACGGGGATCCAGCCCAGCGGCGGGTGCACCCCGTTGGAGGCGCCGTCCCAGTTCTCCCAGTACCCCTGGAGCACCTTGCCCGCGGGCTTCGACTTGACGGCGCAGGTGTCGTCCTGCGCGGAGCTCGGGGTCGCCGCGACCAGCATCTGTACGACGCATGCCGCCGCGATGCCGACGCCCAGCAGACGTGATGTCCGACCGAACATTTCCGGTTCCCTTCGTGGGGTGGAGACCAGAGAAGCCGAAATTGCCATGATCCTGACAAGTCAGAGTCCTGGCATCCCGGCCGCCACAACGCGGCACACGCTAAAGTGGTCCAGACCTTCCGTCAATAGGTCTGGACCATACGCGCGAGCGTCGGGCTCACCCGGTGACGGGCCCCGCGTCCTCCCCCTCGTCGTCCGGCCACGGCAGCCGGATCGCGGTCTGCGGCTCCTGCGTCATCGACGGCACCGGCTCCCCGGGCGGATCGTCCGGCTCCGCCGGGGTACCGGTCGGCTCCTCGGTCGGGAGATCCGGGGGTTCGGTCGCCTCGCCCGAGGGCACCCCGCTCGGACAGCCCGCCGCCGGCCCGGCTTCCCGCGCCCCCGAGGGGCTGGCGGTCACGGCGGCCTCCTCCCCCGGCGGAGTCGGGACGCCGGGAGTGGGGCAGTCCGTCGGCTCCCCGGGCGGCACCTTCGGCAGCGGTCCGGTGATGTCGGCGTCCGGGGGGTACGGCGGCGGCACCCGGGGGGTGCGGTCCCGGGCGCCCTGGTCCCCGGTCCGCCGCTCGATCCAGGCGTCGTTCACGACATCGACGATCACCAGGCCGGAGATCTCGCGCGGGGCCGGCCCGACGGCGACGATGCGCGCCGGGTCGTAACCGGTCCACTCCCCCGCCCGGCCGGCCGGCACGCGCGCACGGTCCGGCGCGGTCAGCGGGTTTCCGCAGCCGCACCTCACCCTCGGCAGCCCGTAACCGTCGGCCAGCACGGCGGTACCCGCCTGGAGCACGGACTGGAACGTGGTCACGGACCCCCCGTCGAAGCCGTGGTTGGCGACCCGGGTGTCGGCGCGCAGCAGAACCGGGGTCAGCCCGCGCAGGAAACCGGGGATCCCGGCCGTGGAGACGCCCGCCGCGTGCGCGAACGCCGCTCCCTTGGCGTGATCGGCGGTGAGCAGCCGGATCTGCCTCCCGACATCGCAGGAGGCCACGGACCGGACGCCGCCGTAGAGACCGGGGGTGGTGCCGGTGATCTCGTGGACAGCGCCGCCGCCGGAGCCGGGGGACTTCTGCGGGGCGGTGCGTGAGGGCGTCGGCGCCGCACCGGACGGCCGGGCCGTCGACGCGGTGAAGGGGTGCGGCCCCCGCGACGCGGCAGGCTGGAGCAGGACCTCCTGGACGTCGGCCGTCCCCTTGGTGCCGTTGCTGCTGCCGTGGGTGGCCTGTGCGCAGCCCGCGGCGAGGAGTATCCCGGCGGACAGCGCGGCGCCCGCGGCGCGGCGCAGGCGTATGGGTGAGCGCACGAAGAGGCCTCCTGCCGGTTCACCGGTCCCGAGTGGTCCCCTCATGTCTGCCGCAGTTGCCCCCGCCCCGCAAGCCGGGGGCGGACCACGGGCGCGGCAGCGGGGCGGCACAGGAACCATTCACTTGAACACGTTCAAGAAAGTCTCTAGAGTCGGCACAGACAAACAGTTGAACGCGTTCAACAGGGGGTGTGGGTCATGTCTGTTCTGGTCGGCCTGATCGTGATGCTCGGCATGCTGGTGATCGTGCCGGCCGGGCTGCGGCTGGCGGACGTACCGGAGCTCGACCGGATCCGGCGGCTGTGGCCGGCCTTCGCCGTGCCCGGAGCCGTCTCCCTCTGGCTCCCGTGCGGCCCCGCCGCCACGGCCCTCGCGCTCTGCTACGCGCTCGGGGCCGTGCTCCTCGCACTGCACGCCCCGCCCCGGCTCGTCCGCCGCTCCGCACCGATCCGTACCCGGCGTGGGGCACCGGCCGAGATCGCGCTGCTCACCGCCCTTGTGACGCCCGCGATCGCCGCCACCGCGCTGGTCGCGGAGCGCTCCGGCAGTGCACTGTTCGGATTCGGCCCCGGCATCCTGGCGCTGACCGTGCCGCACTTCCACTTCGCCGGGTTCGCCGCCGCACTGGTCTCCGGACTGCTCTGCCGGCTCGTGGACAGCCCGGCGGGCCGGTTCGCGGCGATGAGCGTGCCGCTGGGCACCCTGCTCGTCCTGATCGGCTACTTCGTCGGGGACTGGGCCGAACTCGCCGGCGCGGTCGTGCTGACGGCGGGGATGTGGACCACCGCCCTGCTGACCTGGCGACGGCTGCGCACCGGCCGCGACCGGGCCACCCGGCTGCTGCTCGGCACCTCGGCCGGCGTGCTCGCGGTGACCATGGCGCTCGCGCTCAGCTGGGCCCTGGGCGAGGCGACCGGACTGCCCCACCCCACCCTGACCTGGATGGCCGCCACCCACGGCGTCGGCAACGCGCTGGGCTTCGCGCTCTGCTCTGTGCTCGCCTGGAAGCGGCTCCGTAACCGCACCGACCACGAAGGACGCATCGCATGAGCACCCTGACCTACCCGGAGGCGGGCGCCACCCGTCTCGGCCCGCTCCCCGACGGCTACCACCACCTCCACCACCGGAACCGGGTCGGCCACGGCCGCGCGGACTTCGAGGCCGCCGGGGCCGCCGTCACCGAGTTCCGTATGCACCGGGCCTCCGGCGCCGGGGTCGAGGCTCCGGCACCACGCGCCGAGCCCGGTGGGGCCGTTCGGGTGTCCCTCGGGGTCGGCCCGGTCCGGTTCGCCGCGCCCTGCCGGGTCGTCTGGACCGAGTACGGACCTCAGCGCATCGGATTCGCCTACGGGACGCTGGCCCGGCACCCCGAGTGCGGTGAGGAGTCCTTCGTGGTCGACCTGGCCGACGACGGGACGGTGTCGTTCACCGTCATGGCGTTCAGCCGCCCGGCCCGCTGGTACACCCGGCTCGCGGGTCCGCTCGTACCGGTGGCCCAGCGCTGGTACGCGCGCAGGCTCGGCCGCACCCTGCGCCGGATCGTCACGCGGGCGCGCCAGCAGCCGAACTGACGCGCCGAAAGGCGCCGCGGGCCCGATACTGGGGGCGATGGAGTGGTACACCGCAGACGGGTACTGGCTCAGCCGGCTGATCTTCCAGCGGGCGCTCGCCGTCATCTATCTGACCGCCTTCCTCACCGCCGCGCTCCAGTTCCGGGCGCTGACCGGTGAGCGTGGCATGCTGCCCGTCCCCGCGCTGCTGCGGCGCACCGACTGGCGCACCGCCCCCGGGCTGTTCCGGCTCCACTACTCCGACCGGTTCTTCGCGCTGGTGGTGTGGACCGGCTGCGCGCTCTCCGTCGCCCTGATCGCGGGCGTGGACGCCCGGCTGCCGCTGTGGTACGAGGTGGTCGTCATCGCCGTCACCGCTCTGGTCCTGTTCCTCAGTTACCTCCCGGCCCGCAATCTGGTCTCGCGCCGCCAGGTGATGAACCGCTCCTTCGACCCGCTGCACCTGGTCAACACCTACGGCGCCTTCGGCAGCATCAGCCGGGTCCGGCTGGAGGTGGTGGTGGAGGGGACGGTCGAGCGGACCGTGGGTCCGGACACGGTCTGGCGGGAGTACGGATTCCGGGGGAAGCCCGGCGATCCGCGGCGGCTGCCGCGCCAGTTCGCCCCGTACCACCTGCGGCTCGACTGGATGATGTGGTTCGCCGCGCTCTCGCCCGTCTATGCCCGCCCCTGGTTCGGGCCGTTCGTCCTGCGGCTGCTGGAGAACGACCGGGACACGCTGCGGCTGCTGCGGCACAACCCGTTCCCGGACGCGCCGCCGGAGCACGTCCGCGCCAGGGTGTACCGCTACCGGTACACGACCTGGCGCGAACTGCGGGACACCGGGCACTGGTGGCACCGCACCTATGTGCGGGAGTTCATGCGCCCGGTGCCACGCCCGGGACCGGTCAGCCCTTCCAGTCGATCTTGAACACCCAGGCGTGCTCGCCGGTCCTGCGGGCCGCCGCCGGTACGTCGATCACCAGCGAGTCTCCGGTGGTGCGCCAGCTCAGCGGCCGGTCGTACCCGAGCAGCGTGATCCGGTCGCCGCTTCGGACCGGCACCGGCGCCTGGACCGTCAGCTTCGCGCCGGGCCGGACCAGCGAGTGGATGTAGAACGCCCGGTCCGGCCGGACGGTGAACCGCAGGTCCTCGCCCAGCTGCGGCATCCGCGACCAGTACGTGGTGTCGTAGATCGCCTCTCCGTTGGTCCTGAGCCACTGCCCCGTCTCACGCAGCCTGCGCTGCATGATGCCGGGGATGGTGCCGTCGGCCTTCGGCCCGATGTCGAGCAGGAAGTTGCCGTTCTTGGAGACGATGTCGACGAGCGAGTGCACGATCTCCTCCGCCGTCATGTACTTCTCGTCCGGGGTCTGCGCGTTGTAGCCGTAGCTGAACGGGTCGAGGCCCCGGCTGGACTCCCACTTGGCGGTGACGATCTGGTCGTACGTCGTGTACTCGGGCGTGGTGAAGTCGTGCGAACCGATACCTGACCTGTCGTTGACCGTCACGTCGATCGGCCGGGCCCGGTTCTTGGCGTGGTTGAAGTACTCGGCGAGCACCCGGTGGCTGTCGTTGTCGCCGCCGATGTCGCACCAGATGATCTCCGGGTCGTACCCCTCGATCAGCTCCAGCATCTGCGGCCCCTGGAACTCGGTGACGTAGTCCTTGCCCGCCGTGTGGCCGGTGTACGGGACGGGCTCCAGGGTGTACGGATTGCGCGGGGCGTGGCCCATCCACGGGTGGTCCGGGTTGAACCACTCGGGCATGGAGAAGTACAGCCCTCGGTGGAGTTCGGGGGCGTAGCGCCGTGAGGCGTCGAAGAGTTCCCTGATCACATCGCGTCTGGGGCCCATCTTCACCGAGTTGCGGTCGGAGAGCTTGGTGTCCCAGAGCGCGAAGCCCTCATGGTGTTTCGAGGTGAGGACGTGGTACTGGGCGCCGGCGTCCCGGAACAGCTCCACCCAGGCGCGGGGGTCGAAGTGCTCGGCGCGGAACCGCGGGATGAAGTCGTCGTAGGCGAAGGACTCGCCGTAGGTGTCGCGGTGATGGGCGTAGGTGGGGTTGGCCGGGTCCTGCATCTGGTTCCAGTACCACTCGGCGTACTGCGTGCCGACCGGTGCCCAGGCCGGGACGGAGTAGACGCCCCAGTGGATGAAGATCCCGAACTTCGCGTCCTGGTACCAGTAGGGCGCCTGGTGGGTGGAGAGGGAGGCGTCCGTGGGGGTGTAGTCGGGGACGCCGAGGGTGAGCGAGCGCCGGACCGTCGCCGCCTGCTGTCCCCGGCCGCGTGCGACGATGCTGCCGTCCCGGGCGGTCCCGGCGGCGGTGCCCGGTCTGTTGCGGATGCCGATGCGGACGCGGGCCTGGTCACCGGGGGCGAGCCGGGTGATGCGGGCGGGTGCGACGGTGCGCGCCCCCGGTACGTCCACCGAGAGGCTGAGTCCGTCGGCGGCGAGGATGCCCACGGTGCCCGCGTTGACGACGGTGGCCTCGACGCTCTGTGCACCGTTGTCGAGCAGCGAGGTGGTGGAGTGCGCGTCCCGTACGGCCAGCGCCCGTCCCTCGGCGGCCGGCTGGAGGGAGAGCGCGAAGATGTGCAGGGCGGACTTGTTCTCCTGTGCGGGCTGGGTGGTGGGGAGCGTCAGCGCGACGGCCTGCCTCGCCGGGTCGAGCGGGATCTCGGACACGGCGATGGAGACCGGGTGCGGGTCCTTGGTGCCGTCGGGGGCGTAGCGGTAGGCGGAGGTCAGGTCGCCGCTGCCGGAGTACCAGTCGGGTCCGGCGAGGGCCGGTTCGGAGGTGGTGCCGTCGGCGTAGTGCACCGTCGCCCTGCCGGAGGCGGCTCCGTAGCTGCACGCGGTGAGGAAGAGACCGGACAGGTAGCGGCCCGGCGGGAGGTCGACGCGCTGGCCGAGGGCGACGACGTTGTTCTTCGCCCCTGCCCCGGCGGCCGGGAAGCGGAAGAGCGTTCCGGCTATCTCTCTTTCGCCTGCCGGGAGTTCCTCGCCGGGGAAGGTGTAGCCGGAGCCGTCGAAGCTGCCGCCCCGGTCCTGCGCGGTGTCGATGCCGTCGTTGTCGAACCAGTCGTCGAGGGGGACGGGCACGGCCGGGGGCACGGCCCCCCAGTCACCGCCGTGCCGGGTCTCTGGCGCGGTCCCGGTTCGTGGGGCCGCTTCGGCGGTGGCGGGGGTGAGCAGGGCGGCGCCGACTGCCGCCCCTGCCGTCATTCCGAGTACGTGGCGCCTGGGAAGTTCGGTCATGACGTCCGATGATTGGAGCAGGACGTGAACCTGTCAATGCAATCTTCCAGACAGAACGAAACTCCTCCCCCGCATCCATCGGATGACTCGGCGGAGAAAGCGGGGCGGTCCGGGCATCCGGCGTCCGCCCCGCCTGCCGTCGGCTACTTCTCCTGCTCGCGGGCCCGCAGCAGGCTCCTGATCTGCTTGACGAGTTCCTCGTCGCTGGTCACCGGCTTACTGGAGACCAGCGCGCCGAGGCGCTCCGCGGTCTGGAAGTCGTACGCCCGCTCCTGTTCCTCGCCGGGAACCCGGTCGTACTCCTCCTTGGCGCGGAAACCGACGGTCAGGTCCACGGCCTTGGCGATGAGCCAGGTCAGGATGAAGGAGAAGGCGATCACGGCGACGATCGCGACGAGCTGCTTGCCCAGCAGCCCCCAGCCGCCGCCGTAGAAGAGCCCCTTCTGTCCGCTGATGCGCGCGGTGGCGAACAGTCCGACCATGATCAGACCGATCAGCCCGCCGACCCCGTGCACACCCACCACGTCGAGTGTGTCGTCCACGTTGAAGCGGAACTTCAGGGTGATCGCGAACGCGCAGACCGCGCCGACCACGAGGCCGGTGATGACCGCGCCCAGCGTGTTGATCTCACCGCAGGCCGGGGTGATGGCAACCATGCCCGCGACGGCGGACGAGACGACCCCCATCGTGGTGACCCGGCCGGTGCGCCACTTCTCCACCAGCGGCCATGTGACCATCGCTCCCGCCGCCCCGAGCTGGGTGTTGATGAAGGCCGCGGCGGCGGTGCCCTGGTCGCTCAGCGCCGAGCCGGAGTTGAAGCCGAACCAGCCGAACCAGAGCAGGCCGACCCCGATGACCACAAGCGGAATGTTGTTGGGGCGCTCCTCGCGGCGGGCGAAGTCCCGCGGCGCCCGCAGGACGAGCGCGACGGCCAGGCCCGCCACACCGGAGTTGAGCTCCACCGGGAGACCGCCGGCGAAGTCGAGGGCGCCGAGGTGCCTGACGATCCAGCCGTCCGTGTCGAACACCCAGTGTGCGATGGGGATGTAGACGATGAGCAGCCACAGCACGACGAAGACCAGCCAGCCCCGCATCATCGCGCGGTCCGCGATCGAACCGCTGATCAGCGCCACCGTGATGATGGCGAAGCCCATCTGGAAGGTGCTGTAGACGTAGGTGGGGATCGACCCGCTCAGCGTGGTCAGGCCGATGTCGTGCATGAACACGTGGTCGAGGTTGCCGATGACTCCGGCACCGCCCACATCGGGACCGAAGGCGAGGGTGTACCCGATGATCCACCAGACGAGGGTGCCGAACGCGAGCGCGGCGAAGCTCATCTTGATCATCATCAGCACGTGCTTGGTGCGCACCATGCCGCCGTAGAAGAACGCGAGACCGGGCGTCATCAGCAGCACCATGGCGGTGGAGGCGAGCATCCAGGCGGTGTCACCGGAGTCGTACGCGGGTGGCATCGGCGCGGGAGCGGTGTTCATCGGCGGATACCTCTTGGGTGTCGTGGGGGCGGGCAGGGCGCGGGCGCTACGGCTTGCGCAGGTCGGGGACCGGATGGCCGGTGAGCAGCCGGCGCACGGACCGCCAGGCCGCCCGATGTGCCGCGGCGACCCGGATCGGGCTGTCGTCCAGCAGCCGCACCCAGGCGCCGCACTCCCGGGGCAGGACGCTCACCCCGTACAGGACGCCGAGCGGTGCCAGCGCCCCGTGCAGGGCGTCGGCCACTTCGGCGGCGGGGGCGCTGTCGGTCACCACGAAGAGCGAGGCGACATGGTCGTGGCCGGCGAACACCCCGGGGCCGAGGACTCCCGCACCGTCCGGGCCGGGGGCCAGGCGCAGGGTGTCCAGGGCGAGCAGGGTGCCGTCGGGCCTGCTGACGCGCAGGTCGGTGGCGAGGACCCGGTAGGCGTGGCGTTCCCCTCGGGCGAGCCGCCCGGCGGTGAGGGTGTCGCCCACGACAGCGGTGGCCCCGCTCGCCACCGTGACCTCGGTGCGCTGGTAGAAGCGCGCGTCCTTGAACGGGATCAGCGGGTCCGGCAGGTACTCGACGTAGCTCCCGGCCTCCGCCGTCAGGTGCACCCGCTGGCTCGCGTAGTCGTGCTCCATGCGGAAGATCTTGGTGGCGGCCTGGGTGGTCAGATGGACCTGGGTGTCCGGGCCGCAGCGGAAGTCCATCCGGTAGCGGTCGGCCTGGGCGTAGCCGCCGCCGGTCGCCATCAGGTAGACGTAGCTCATGCCGGGGAGCGCGGGGTCGATCCAGAGCGGCCGCATGATCTGCAACGGTGTCTTCTGGTAGCGCTCGACGAGTTCGGTGCGGCCGCCCCGCACGGCGAAGGCCAGGTCGAGGATGCCGACCTTGGCCGGGGATCCGGGCGCGAGCGTGTCGGGCACGGAGGCCAGGGCCGCCACGTCCGGCGGGATCCGGACGGCGGCGTAGTACTCCTCTGCCAGCCGGTCGGCCGGTGGCCGGTGCGGGGCGAGCGTCATCTCAGATCAGCACCTTGCGGCGCGATTCGAGGTAGACCGCGATGTCGTCGATACCGACGCCGGTCAGGCAGTCGGTGAGGACGACGGGGCGGTTGTCGCGGACCCGGTGGGCGTCGGACTCCATGACGTTGATGTCCGTGCGCACGTACTGGGCGATGTCGATCTTGTTGATGACGAGCAGATCGCACTCGGTGATGCCGGGGCCGCGCTTACGGGGCATCTTCTCGCCCTCCGCGGTGTCCAGCACGAAGAGGAAGAGGTCCACGAGGGCCGGGCTGAACGTCAGTGTGAGGTTGTCGCCGCCGGACTCGTAGAGGAGCGTGTCGGTGTCCGGGAAGCGCTCCAGCATCTCCGCGCCGGCCGCCAGGTTCATCGTGGGGTCGTCGCGTACGGCGGTGTGCGGGCAGGCACCCGTCTCGACGCCGACGACCCGTTCCGGTTCCAGCACACCGGCCAGGGTGCGCCGGACGTGCTGGGCGTCCTCCTGGGTGTAGATGTCGTTGGTGATGACGGCGGGGCGGTGGCCGCGCTCGATCAGCATCGGCACCAGCGCCTCGATGAGCGCCGTCTTGCCGGATCCGACCGGCCCGCCGATGCCGACCCGCAGTACGTTGTCGTCCATGGTGCTCCCTGTGTGTGAGGGGGATGGTTTTCAGCTGGCGAAGAGGCGGGCCTCGGCGCGCTCATGACGGCCCGACATGATGTCCGAGGCGAAGACGGTGGCCCCCACGTCGTCGAGTTCGCGCCGCAGCGCCGCCTCGACGGCCTCCTCGATGACGGGCGCGGCGCCCCGCAGGAGCGTCTGCGCCGAGCGGTGGTCGGTGAGCCTGAGGCGCAGGGCCGCGCCCGCGAAGCTGACGCAGAAGGCGAAGAGGTCGGAGGCGACGGCCTGCCGGGCCGGGACCCCGGTCGCCGCGTAGATGACGCCCGCCGCGACCGCCTGGGTGCCGGGGGCCTCCCGGCGCACCACACGGCCGAAGTAGTCGGAGATCTCCGGGTGGTCGAAGACCTCCTGCCCCAGGTCCAGCAGCTGGCGTCCGGTCCGGGTGGCGGCCTGGCGCATCTCGCGGCCCAGCTTGGCCGCGAAGAGGTGCTCGTCGATCCGGACCACGGCCGCCGGGTCGCCAGCCGCGGTGGCGCGGTGGGCGAGGGCGAGCGCCGTGGCGTCGGCCGGGCCGACGCCGTGCAGCAGCAGGTCATGGAGCAGGCGCGGAACGGTGGCGGCGTCGACGGCCCCGGACTGGGCGAAGCCCTCCAGGCTGTGCGACAGCGTGTAGAAGCCGCTCGGGAACGCCGAGTCGGTCAGCTGGAGGCTGACCAGCAGCGGCCCGAGGCCCGTTGCGCCCGCGGTCGCGGCGGGCGGGGGTTCGCCCAGGCTGTCGCCCTCGTTGCGGTACATCGGCCCTAGACCAGGAAGTACAGGTGGTTGAGGGGCAGCGTCTCGGCCGGGTCGATGGTGGCGACCTTGCCGTTGAGCGTGACCTTGAACGTCTCCGGGTCGACCTGGATGTCCGGCAGGGCGTCGTTGCGGACCATGTTGTGCTTGCCGATGGTGCGGGTGCGCCGGACCGGCAGGATCTTGCGTTCCAGGCCGAGTTCGGCGGGGACACCCGCGGCGATGCCCGCCTGGGACATGAAGGTGACGTGGGTGGACTGAAGCGCCTTGCCGTACTGGCCGAACATCGGCCGGTAGATGACCGGTTGCGGGGTCGGCAGTGAGGCGTTGGGGTCGCCCATCTGGGCCCAGGAGACGATGCCGCCCTTGATCACCATCTTCGGCTTGGCCGCGAAGGAGTGGATGGGCCACAGCACGATGTCGGCGATCTTGCCCTTCTCGATCGATCCGACGTGCTCGGCGATGCCGGAGGCGATGGCCGGGTTGATGGTGACCTTGGCGAGGTAGCGCAGCACCCGCTGGTTGTCGTTGCGCTCCGGGTCGCCCTCCAGCCTGCCGAGCTTGTCCTTGCAGTGGTGCGCGGTCTGGAAGGCCCGGGTGACGGACTCCCCGACCCGGCCCATGGCCTGGGAGTCGGAGGAGAACATGCTGATCACGCCGAGGTCGTGCAGCACGGACTCGGCGGCGATCGTCTCGGCCCGCACCCGGCTGTCCGCGAAGGACACGTCCTCGGGGATGTCATGGCTGAGGTGGTGGCAGACCATGACCATGTCCAGGAGCTCGTCCACCGAGTTCTTGGTGTAGGGCAGGGTCGGGTTGGTGGAGGACGGCAGGATGTTCGGCTCGCCCGCGACCCGCATGATGTCGGGCGCGTGGCCGCCGCCCGCGCCCTCGCTGTGGAAGGTGTGGATGGCCCGGCCGTCGATCGCGGAGCGGGTGTCCTCGAAGAAGCCGCTCTCGTTCAGGCTGTCGGTGTGGATGGAGACCTGGACGTCGTGGGCGTCCGCGACGTTCAGGGCGTTGTCGATGACGGCCGGGGTGGCGCCCCAGTCCTCGTGCACCTTGAGGCCGCAGGCGCCCGCCACGATCTGCTCGTTGAGCGCTTCCGGCAGGCTGCCGTTGCCCTTGCCCATGATGCCGAGGTTGACCGGGAAGCCCTCGGCGGCCTGGAGGAACCTGGCGATGTTGAACGGGCCGGGGGTGCAGGTGGTGCCGTTGGTGCCGTCCGTCGGTCCGGTGCCGCCGCCGATGAGGGTGGTGATGCCGTTGGTGAGCGCCTGTTCGGCCTGTTGCGGGGCGATCAGGTGGACGTGGGTGTCGATGGCGCCCGCGGTGGCGATGAGGTGCTCCCCCGCGATGGCCTCTGTACCCGCGCCGATGACCAGGTTCGGATCGACGTTGTTCTGGGTCTGCGGATTGCCGGACTTGCCGATGCCGACGATGAAGCCGTCCTTGATGCCGATGTCGCACTTGACCACACCGACCATCGGGTCGATGACCACGACGTTGGTGATGACGGTGTCGAGGGCGCCCTGGGCGGCGGTGATCTGCGGGTCGGAGGCCATGCCGTCCCGCATCGTCTTGCCGCCGCCGTAGAGGACCTCGTCGCCGTACTGGCCCTCGCTGTAGTCCTTCTCGACCTCGACGACGAGGTTGGTGTCGGCCAGGTGGAAGCGGTCCCCGACCGTCGGGCCGAACATGTCGGTGTACTGCTTGCGCGGCAGGATGGGCATCAGCGCGAACCCTTCATCTTTTCCTTGGCGGCCTTGGCGGCCTTGGCGGGTTTACCGGCGGGCTTGGCAGCGGGTTCGGCGGCCGGCTTCGAGGCGGGCGTGCCGGCTCCGGTGCTCCTGGCGGCGGTGCTCCGAGCGCCCTGGAAGCCCTGTTCGATAGCCTTGCGGACGGCTTCGACCCGGGCGGGGTGGGAGGCGAGGCTGCCGTTGAGCAGCCCGCTGAAGCCGATCAGCCGGCCGGTCCCCCCGTACGCGCACAGCTCGACCTCGCGCGAGCCGCCGGGCTCGAAGCGCACCGAGGTGCCGGCGGGGATGTTGAGGTGCATGCCGAGCGTCTCCTCGCGGTCGAAGGACAGCGCCGAGTTGACCTCGAAGAAGTGGTAGTGCGAGCCGATCTGCACCGCACGGTCGCCGGTGTTGCTCACGGTGACCTTCAGCGTGCGGCGGCCCGCGTTGATCTCGATGGGGTCCTTGCCGTAGAGGTACTGCTGACGGAACGTCATGCGATGCTCCTGATGACTTGGCCCGCTCCATCGGCGGACGGGTGCTGATGCGGGTGCGGATGGCCTGGGCCATGGCGGTGGTGACCATCGCCGTGGTCGTGTCCCCCGCCCGGTGGGTGGGTGTGGGAGTGACCGTGGTTCTCTGCCGCGCTCAGCCCGGCCGCGATGCCGTCGTCGCCGTGTTCGCGCAGGCGCCGCCGGGCGTCGGCCACCCGTTCGGCCAGTACCCGTCGCAGCGCGGACGCGGACACGAGGGGACCGGCGCCGTCCACCACAGGCCCGGCCGGGCCGGCGGGCTCGGGCACCTCGGGCGGCGCGAACCCGGCCGGAAGCAGCGTCACCCGCTCCGCGCCGAGCAGCCGGCAGCGCCGGACACCCTCGGCCGGGTCCGGGTCCCCGCCGGTGAAAGCCACCTCGACCAGGGCGTGCCGCCCGTAGCGGCGCACGAGTGCGGCGATCCGGTACAGCTCCGCGTCCTCGAACGGGTCGCCGGACGGGGCCGTGACCAGCAGGGCGGAGTCCTCCGGTACGCGTCCCGCCGCCGCGCGCAGCCAGCCGACGAGGTGTTGTGCGGTGCCGAACGGCTCGCTGAGCACGGTCGCCGCCGCGTCGCCGCCGGCAACGGCGCGCAGGGTCCGGGCGGTGTCCGCGACGAGTTCGGGGTCCCGGCCGAGCGTCATCGGGACGACCGCCGTCTCCTCACCCCGGCGCCGGTGCGCGGAGATGCTCCGGAACAGCTCGCGCCCGCTCGGCACGACGCTCACCCCGGGGTCCACGAGTCCCTCCAGCGCACGCCCGTAACCGGCTTCGTGGCCGCACACGGCAATGACTGCGCAGCGCTCGGCCATCGGGGTCAGCCCCCGATCGGGTCGTGGCAGGACACCAGCTTCGTACCGTCCACGAAGGACGCCTCGACCTGGAGCAGGCCGAGCATCTCCCGTACGCCGGGCATGGTGTCCGGCTCGCCCACGACATGGCGGCCCAACTCCATGCAGTCCGCGACGCTCCTGCCGTCACGCGCGGCTTCGAGGATCGCCTCGGTGATCAGCGCGACGGACTCGCTGTAGTTGAGCTTGAGGCCGCGCTCCTGGCGTTTGCGGGCCAGGTCGGCCACCACGTACACCAGCAGCTTGTCGATCTCGCGAGGGGCGAGGTTCATCGTCAGTACCTTCCTCGGGTTGTACGGGTTGTACGGGCTGAGGGCGCGGGGCCCGGGGGCCGGGACGGTCAGCCTCTCCGGCGGAGCCGGGGCAGCAGCGGCACGGCGGCCATCAGCGCCCAGGTCGTGAGAATGAACGGCCAGGTGAAGGTGTGGCCACCGAAGGTCTTGAAGACGGACGTCAGCGACGCCGTGAGCCCGGTGCTGACGGCCGCACCGAAGAGCGCGTACGCACCGTTCCAGACCGTGTTCGCCAGGAACACGGCGCCGAGGGCGATGGCCACGAGCACCGCGTTGTATCCGTAGATGCCGTTGGCGATCAGCGCCGTCGGGGCGCCGAGCACCCACGCGGCGACGATGCCGGCCACGCTGCCGCCCGCCGCGTAGAGCACGACGCGCGGGCCGGCCAGGGCGAGGCCGACGAGCATGATCAGCCCGACGTACCAGCTGTCGATCAGGAAGACCTGCGAGATGTTGTTGAAGAACGCGTGCCACAGGGCGGTCCAGGTCCACCCGGTCTCACCGGTGGTGGTGCTGGCGACGGAGGCCGGGTCGCCGTGCCAGACCCGCGCGAACGAGGGGGCGCCGACCACCATCACTCCGGAGACCAGGCAGAAGGGCGCGGTGAGCGGGGTGAGCCCGTAGGGCGCGAGGAGGGTACCCAGGGCGGCCATCAGAACGGTGCACATGACGGCGCCGACGACGGTCAGCACATAGGTGGCGAGATGGTTGCCGAGCGAGGAGACGAGGGCGATGCCCGTGAGGCAGCCCGCGTACCCCTGCAGTCCGAGCGCGATCCCCGACCGGTCGACGGCGAGGGCGTAGGCGGCCGCGGTGGCGATCAGGGTGCCGAGCGTGGCGTAGAGGCCGTTCTGCCAGCCCGACACCCAGAGCGCGACGAGGATCGCCACACCGGTCAGGAGCCCGGCCTGGAGATCGACCTGCCCGAAGCCCCGCAGGGAGGCCAGCACATACGCGGACGGCTGACGGCTCTCCAGCCGCCGGACCATTTCCGGCTCGGCGAGGGGCAAGGCTGACTCCAGCGGCTCGACGGCGAGGAGGCCTCCGTCCCGATGGGCCGGGAGCACATCCCTATATATGCCATCAAGGCACAGAGTGTTCGGATAATCGCGCTGCGGGGTCTCCGGTTGACCCAGCCGGGTACGGGCCCGGCGGGGCCGGCGCGCGGCGCTCCGGCCGGGCCCGCCCGTTCCATAGGTTCGCGGGATGTCATCCAGGATGAGGCTGCATCTGCACAGCCATCCCGACCATCACCCGGGGGTGCAGCTCTCCGTGGTCGGCGTCGTCGCGGTCGGCGGCGCAGCCGGAGCCGTCGCCCGGTACGGGGCCGACCGTCTCTGGCCCACCGGCACCGCGGCCTTCCCCTGGACGATTCTGCTGGTCAACACGGTGGGCTGTTTTCTGATGGGCGTCCTGATGGTCACCCTGAAGCTTCGTTTCCCCGGCGCGCCCCGGCTGATCAGTCCGCTGCTCGGCACCGGCGTGCTCGGCGGGTTCACCTCGTTCTCGCACTACACGGACAACGTCCGGCAGCTGTTCGAGAACCATCAGCCCGGGTACGCGGTCGGCTGCCTGGTGCTGACCGTGGTGGCCGCACTGGCCGCTGTGACGGTGGGCGCGTTCATCACCCACCTCGCCTTCGGGCGTTCCTACGCCACGGAGAACGGCGCGTCCTGACCGACTGGCTGCTTGTCATCGCCGGCGGACTCGTGGGCGCGCCCCTGCGGTACTACCTCGGGGTCGACGCGAAGTTCCGCCTGCACAGCGTCTTCCCGTGGGGCACCTTCGCCGCCAACTCCGGCGCCGCCCTCTTCCTCGGCTTCGTCGCGGAGGCGGTAACGGGCGGGGAGCTGGGCGCCCGGCTCAATCTGCTGCTCGCCACCGGGTTCTGCGGGGCACTGTCGAGCTGGTCGACGTTCTCCTACGAGCTGCTGACCCTGAGCTCCGCCCGCCGGCTGACCCTGGCGGCGAACTATCTGCTGCTCACCGTTGGCACGGGGGTCGGCCTCTCGTTCGCCGGGGCCGCCGTGGCCCGCGCGGCGCTCTGAACCTGGGCCCGCCACACGGCAGAACTCCGGCCCGCGTCCCGTTCACGGGTGCGGGCCGGAGCTCTGTGGTGCGAGGCTCAGTCGATGCCGGGCAGGATGTGCGGCTCGGCGAGGTCGTCCTCGTAGCCGGCCAGCCGGATCGGTGCGGACCTGGCCCAGACCTCGATGTTCCGGAGCTTCTCGGGCCTGCGGGCCCGCTCTCCGGACCGTTCGGCCGGTCGCTTCTCGTACTTCGTCAGTTCCGGTGTCGTCACCGCGCACTCCTTTGTGTCGCGTAACCCCGGGCGTCGCCGACGCTCCGGCTCCTATATCCGGCACGTCGACCGCCCGCCGGGGCGGGGGAAGGATCAGCTTCGGTCGCGGTGGCGCCGGGTACGGGGCGGGACGGCGGCCTGGTTGACAGGCCTGTCCCAGGGCGGCCGGGGAATCTTCGTGGATCCCTCGGTTGCGTCCGTTCCTCTCAGAGTAACCAAATGAGCGCCGCTACGCTCGATGGAACGTGTGCCCTGGGTCACTTTCAGCCACCGAGCACGGAAAAGACCCGGCCCGGGAGACCTCCCGGGCCAGGTCGGCGACTCCGTGAAGGGGCGCTGTTCCCGACCGCTACCAGTTCGCCGGGGCGTAGTCCTTGAGGAAGCAGCCGTACAGCGCCTCGCCCGCTTCACCGCGCACGATCGGGTCGTAGACGCGAGCGGCGCCGTCGACCAGGTCGAGCGGGGCGTGGAAGCCCTCCTCCGCCAGCCGCATCTTGTCGGGGTGCGGCCGCTCGTCGGTGATCCAGCCGGTGTCGACGGCGGTCATCAAAATGCCGTCCTTCTCGAACATCTCCTGGGCGCTGGTGCGAGTGAGCATGTTCAGCGCGGCCTTGGCCATGTTGGTGTGCGGGTGCCCCGCTCCCTTGTAACCGCGGCCGAACACGCCTTCCATCGCGGAGACGTTGACCACGTAGGAGTGGGCCGACGCCGTCGCGGCCATGGCCGGGCGGAGCCGGCTGATCAGGATGAACGGCGCGGTCGAGTTGCAGAGCTGGACCTCCAGCAGCTCGATCGGCTCGACCTCCTCGACTGTCTGGATCCAGCTGTTGCTGTGGTGCAGGTCCGGTACCAGACCGCCCGCGTCGATGGCGGTGCCGGCGGCGATGCGTTCGAGCGAGGCGGATCCGGTGACCAGCGCGAGATCGGTGACGTCCTGCGCGCTCAGCCCCTCCTTGCGGGCGGCGGGCAACGCGGCGACGCGGTCGACGGTGCCGCTGCCGAAGGTGCCGATCACCTCTGCGGCGGGGAGTTCACCCGCGGGCAGCGGGGCGGACTCGGCACCGAGCAGTTCGCTGTACGCCTGCGGTGAGCGGCGCACGGTCTGGGCGGCGTTGTTGATCAGGATGTCCAGCGGGCCCTCGGTGGCGACGGATTCGGCGAGCGCGACGACCTGCGCGGGGTCGCGGAGATCGATGCCGACGATCTTCAGCCGGTGGATCCACTCGTCGCTGTCCTCCATCGCCTTGAAGCGGCGGATCGCGTCGTTGGGGAAGCGGGTGGTGATCGTGGTGTGCGCGCCGTCCCGCAGCAGGCGCAGCGCGATGTACATACCGATCTTGGCGCGGCCCCCGGTGAGCAGCGCGCGACGGCCGGTCAGGTCGGTGCGCGCGTCACGACGGGAGCGGTTCTCCCGGGCGCACGGCTGGCAGAGCTGGTGGTAGAACGCGTCGACCTCGACGTACCGCGTCTTGCAGATGTAGCAGGACCTGGGGCGCTGGAGGACGCCCGCGATCTCCGCGGCGGCGGAGGAGGACGGCAGGACGCCCTGGGTCTCGTCGTCGATGCGCTCCGCCGAGCCGGTCGCGGTGGCCTCCGTGACGGCCTTGTCGTGCGCGGTCTTGGCGGCCCGGCGCTCCTGGCGGCGGCGCTGCTTCACGGTCCGGTAGATGCCGGCGGTGGCGCGGCGCACCGCGATGGCGTCCGGGTGGTCGACCTCGATGGCGTCGAGCTCGTCGAGCACACTCAGGCAGACGGCCAGCCGCTGCGGGTCGATACCGGGACCGAGCTCCCCGGCACCGGGACCGGACTCCTCGGTACCGGGCACGAGCTCCTCGGTACCGAGCTCGGGGCCGTCCTCTGTCACCGTCATTGCCGTTCCTCTGTTGCTTGTGCCGCCGGATTCTCCCGGCGACCTTGGCGCGCCGCCGAACCGGACTCACGAGGACCCGCATCCACGGGACTGAAGGTCCGGCCGCGGGCTTCCGCGCGAAGCCGCCGCACTGCGGGCCGAACGCCCTCACCAAGTTTGCCATGCTCCGGCGGCTGCTCCATTCGAGTGCGTCAGCCTGGTTCGCCCGAGGGCGCGGCCGAGGGCCGCGTCCCGCTTCCGCCCGCATCCTTCCGGGTGCTCAGCGGCGCGGCGATGTCCTCAAGGGACCGGCCCTCCGCCGCTACCGCGAAGAAGCAGGCCACCAGCCCGGCCGCGATCATGAGCACGGCCCCGATACAGAAGGCCAGCGCGGTGTCGGCCACCACGCCGCTCTCCGTGAGGTCGGCGAAGACGAGGGGCCCGGAGATTCCGCCGGCGGCGGTGCCGATGGCGTAGAAGAAGGCGATCGCCATCGCGCGGGTCTCCATCGGGAAGATCTCGCTGACGGTCAGGTAGGCGGAGCTGGCACCGGCGGACGCGAAGAACAGCACGACGCACCAGCACGCGGTCATGGTGACGGCCGAGAGCCACCCGCTGTTGAAGAACCACGCGGTGACCAGGAGCAGGACGCCGGACAGGATGTACGTCCCGGCGATCATGGGTTTGCGCCCCGCGGTGTCGAAGAACCGGCTGAGCAGGAGCGGTCCGAGGAAGTTGCAGGCGGCGATGACGGCGAAGTAGTAGCCGGTGGCGCCGCTCGACACGTCGAAGAACGTGACGAGGATCGAGCCGAAGCCGAACGTGACGGCGTTGTAGAGGAAGGCCTGCCCGATGAAGAGCGAGAAGCCCAGCACGGCCCGTTTCGGGTAGGACCGGAAGACGGTCCTGGCGATCAGCCCGAAGCCGATCCCGCCCCGCTGCTCGACGGTGATGCTCGTCTCTGCCTCCGGGAGCTTCCGTCCCGTCTGTGACTCCACCTCACGTTCCACCTCGGCCACGAGCTTCTCGGCTTCCTCGTCACGGCCGTGGATGAACATCCAGCGGGGGCTCTCCGGCACATGGCGGCGTACGAGGAGGATGACGAGTCCGAGGACGACCCCCAGGGCGAAGGTGAGGCGCCAGCCCACGTCCTTCGGGAAGATGGACGTGTTGAGGGCGAGCACGGAGAGCAGCGAGCCGGCCACGGCTCCGAGCCAGAAGCTGCCGTTGATGATGAGGTCGACACGTCCCCGGTACTTGCTCGGGATGAGTTCGTCGATGGCCGAGTTGATCGCGGCGTACTCCCCTCCGATCCCGAAGCCGGTGAGGAACCGGAAGAGGAAGAACCACCAGACCGAGAAGGAGACCGCGGTGAGTGCCGTCGCCAGGAGGTAGACGGCGAGCGTGATCAGGAAGAGCTTCTTCCTGCCGTAGCGGTCGGTGAGCCACCCGAAGACCAGCGCGCCCGAACACGCCCCCGCGACGTACATCGCCGCGGCGATCCCGGTGACCTGGCCGCCGCTGATCGGCAGACCGCTGCCGTCCTCGGAGAGCCGGCTCGCGATGTTGCCGACGACCGTGACCTCCAGGCCGTCCAGGATCCAGACCGTCCCCAGCCCGATCACGATCATCCAGTGCCACCCCGACCAGGGGAGCCTGTCCAGTCTCGCCGGAATCCTGGTCGTGACCGTGGCAGGCCCTGTGGAATCTCTGTTCGCCATGGCATCTCCCTGCGTCGGATACAAGACAGTGCCCGCGAATGCGGGGCGGCAACATCCCGGATCCAAGCGGCACTGACACAAAAATGGGCATAACAGGCACTCATGTCCGTTGCCGCCACGACGGCGAGAAAGAATCGCACCCATTCGGCATGACCTCGCTGATGCGGGGCACACGAGGTCTGACGCACTTGGCTAGCAGGAGGGGCGACAACATGGCGGCCACGACGGAGCAGACCGGCGCAGTCCTTGGTTCCACCCGCACGTTCTCCGAGCAGACCGGCATCCGTTCGGAGCCCGGCACCTCGGAGCTGCCGTGGATCGAGGACACCGGGAAGGTGGCTCCGAAGGACGCCCGCGCCCTGTCGAAGCTGTTCCTCGACCGGCTCCAGGTCCTCGAAGAGGGCACTCACGAATACCAGTACGCGCGCAACACCCTCATCGAGATGAACCTCTCCCTGGTGCGGTACGCCGCCTCGCGGTTCCGCAACCGCGGTGGCGACGACACCGAGGACATCATCCAGGTGGGCACCATCGGGCTGATCAAGGCGATCGACCGGTTCGACCTCTCGCGTGACGTCGAGTTCGCCACCTTCGCGGTCCCCTACATCGTCGGGGAGATCAAGCGCTTCTTCCGGGACACGACCTGGGCGGTGCACGTGCCGCGGCGGCTCCAGGAGCTCCGTGTCGACCTGGCGAAGGCGAAGGAACAGCTCTCGGCGAAGCTCGACCGCGATCCGACGGTCAAGGAGCTGGCCGAGCTCATCGACCTGCCCGAGGAAGAGATCATCGAGGGACTCGTCGCGGCCAACGGCTATTCGGCGGGGTCCCTGGACTCCCCCTCGGCCGAGACCGATTCCGGCAGCGACCAGCGGTCGTTCGCCGAGATGATCGGTGAGGCCGACCCCGGGATGGAGACCGTCGAGAACCTCCACACGCTGGCGCCGCTGCTGGAACAGCTCGACGAGCGCGAGCGCCGCATCGTCCAGATGCGCTTCGGCCAGGAGATGACGCAGTCCCAGATCGGGGCCGAGCTCGGCGTCTCGCAGATGCATGTGTCACGGCTGCTCGCCCGCATCGTCAAGCAGTTGCGGGCCGGGATGTCCGTCGAGGCCTGAGGCCCGAAGCCTGAGAGCGTCCGGCAAGGCAACGCAAGTAGCGCATCGCACAGCAGCTGAATGGCGCCTACCCGCACTGGGGCGGGCGTCATACACATATGCTGCCTGGCGACGGCGGGCGGCCCGCTCGATCACAACGAGAGGGTGAGGCGTGGCTGAGACGCGTACTGGCTCCCACGCGCGGCATCCGGTCAGCGCGATTCTCCCGGCCCAGACCGGGGCACAGCCGGGCGGCCGGGCCTCCGTGTGGGACGTCAACGCCGCCATCCTGCTGGTGGAGGACGACGCGGGCGACGCCCTCCTCGTCGAGGAGATGCTCGCCGACGGCGAGCTGGACTCCGCGCTCACCTGGTGCAAGACGCTGACCGAGGCCCTGACCTTCCTGCGCGGACACCGGACACCCGTCTGCGTCCTGCTGGACCTGCATCTTCCCGATGTGCACGGGCTGAGCGCCGTCACGCAGATCGTGGAGACCACTCCGGACGCCGCGATCGTGGTGCTGACCGGGCTGGCCGAGGCCGAGGCCGGGCTCGACGCGGTGGCCACCGGTGCGCAGGACTACCTGGTCAAGGGCCGGCTCGACCCGCAGGCCCTGTCCCGCGCCGTCCGCTACGCCCTCCAGCGCAAGCAGGTCGAACGGGCGGCGGCGGCCCTGCGCGCCAACCAGCAGATGGCCCAGGAGAACGCCCGCCTCGAACGCGGGCTGCTGCCGGTACCGCTGCTGAACGACGACGGCTTCGAGGCGGTCGCCCGCTACGAGCCCGGCCGCGCCCACGGTCTGCTCAGCGGTGACTTCTACGACGTGGTCCAGACGTCCGACGGCACGGTGCACGCCGTGATCGGCGATGTCTCGGGGCACGGCGCGGCGGAGGCCGCGCTGGGGGTGTGCCTGCGGGTGGCCTGGCGCACGGCTGTGCTGTGCCGCACCGACCAGTTGGAACAGATCGGCCTGCTTGAGGAGATCCTGGTCGCGGAGCGGTCCGACCCGCATGTCTTCGCGACCGTCACCTCGCTCGTCTTCCCGCCCGGCGGGGACCACGTCCGGATCGTGCGGGCAGGACACCCGGGGCTGCTGCTGCGCCAGGGCACGGACATCGAGTGGGTGGAGCCCGAGGGCGGTATCGCGCTCGGACTGCTGCCCGGTCACGGTCAGTGGATCTCCACCGACCTGACGCTGGCGCCCGGCGCCCGTCTCGTACTCTTCAGTGACGGCCTGTTCGAGGGGCGCACCGGCCCCGACACCCGGCTGGGCGAGGACGGACTGCTCGCGATGGCCCGGAACCGGGCCGCGCTTCCCGCACGTCCGTTCATCGACGCCCTGGTCGACGGAGCCGCCGACGCGGCGGCTCCCCACGGCGGCCTCGCCGACGACGTGGCCGTGCTGCATCTCGCCTGGAACAGGACACCTCATGACCAGTGATTCACCGGCGGACGCCCCGCTGCTGCCGGGACGGCTGGCACGACTGTCGGTCCAGAACTGGGTCCATCTGATCCTGGGCTGCTTCGTCATGGTCGTATGCGGCTGCCTGGTCATCGGCGGACTCGTACTGGCCCGGATATCCGACCGGACCACCGAACTGGTGGACCGCATCCAGCCCGCCCGCTCCGCCTCCTTCCAGCTGCAGAACGCGCTGCTCGACCAGGAGACCGGGGTCCGGGGCTACGCCCTCAGCGGCGACCCCACCTTCCTCCAGCCCTACGCGACGGGCAAGCGCGACGAAGAACAGCGGCTGGCCCGGGTCCGTTCCGCGATGGGCGGCGCCGAGCCGTACGCCCGTGATCTGGACCGGATCGCCGCGGCCTCCGCGCAGTGGCGCAAGGAGCACGCGGAACCGCTGATCGCCGCCGTCCGCCGCGACGGCCGGCAGGGCCGCGCTTCCGCCCGGACCTCCGAGAGCAAGACCGCTTTCGACACGCTGCGGCGGCTCTACACCGCACAGCAGTCGCATCTCGACACGGCCCGCGACCATGCCCGCGCCCAGCTCAACGACGCACGCGTCACCCGCGACCGGACCCTGATCGCGCTCGTGGCCTGCTTCGTGATGTGCGTGATCGCCCTCAGCCTGCTCCTGCACCGGGTCGTGGGAAGGCCGCTCCACTCGCTGGCGGAGGCCTCCCGGCACGTACAGTCCGGCTCCTTCCGCCGCCGGATCGAGGTGCGCGGCCCGTCCGACGTGAGGGCGGTGGCGGCTGCCGTCGAGGACATGCGGTGCCGGCTGGTCGAGGAGCTCGACGCCGCCACGGAGCGGGAGGAGCTGATGGCCCAGCAGACGGAGGAGCTCCGCCGGTCCAACTCGGAGCTGGAGCAGTTCGCGTACGTCGCCTCGCACGACCTCCAGGAGCCGCTGCGGAAGGTCGCTTCCTTCTGCCAGCTCCTGGAGAAGCGTTACGGAACGGAGCTGGACGCGCGCGGCAAGCAGTACATCGACTTCGCGGTCGACGGCGCCAAGCGCATGCAGGTGCTCATCAACGACCTGCTGACCTTCTCCCGGGTGGGCCGGGTCCACGACAGCTGGAACACCGTCGACCTGGACCGCTCGCTGGACCGGGCGCTCGCCAATCTGACGCTGGTCATCGAGGAGTCCGGGACCACGGTCGTGCGCGAGGACGCGCTGCCCGAGGTGAACGGCGACGGTACGACCCTCGCCATGATCTGGCAGAACCTGATCGGGAACGCCGTGAAGTTCCGCCGCGCGGACGAGCCGTGCGTGATCACGGTCGGCTGTGTCCGGGAGGACGACGTCTGGCACTTCACCGTGACGGACAACGGGATCGGGATCGCCCCCGAGTTCGCCGAGAAGGTCTTCGTGATCTTCCAGCGTCTGCACGCCCGCGACGAGTACGACGGCACGGGGATCGGACTGGCCCTCTGCCGCAAGATCATCGAGTTCCACGGCGGCCGGATCTGGATTGATCCCGAACCCCGCCGGGGCACCCGCATCCACTTCAGTCTGCCGGCCGAGGACGACGATTCCTCTGCCGAGGCCGAGGCCGCCCCACCCGCCGAGATCTCCGGAGATACCGCGTGACCCATCCCGCACAGCCCATCGAGGTCCTGCTCGTCGAGGACGACCCCGGTGACGAGCTGATGACGCGTGAGGCGTTCGAGGACAACAAGATCCGCAACACCCTCCACGTGGTCCGTGACGGACAGGAGGCGCTCGACTTCCTCTACCGCCGCGGCGAGCACGGCGAGGCGCCGCGCCCCGACCTGATCCTGCTCGACCTGAATCTGCCCAAGTACGACGGGCGCCAGGTGCTGGAGCAGATCAAGCAGGACCCCGAACTCTCCCTCATTCCGGTGGTCGTGCTGACGACGTCCTCCGCGGAGGAGGACATCCTGCGCAGCTACAAACTGCACGCCAACGCCTATGTCACGAAGCCCGTCGACCTCGATCAGTTCATCGCGGCGGTCCGCCAGATCGACGAGTTCTTCGTGACCGTGGTCCGGCTTCCCGGACGTGCCTGAAATCTGCTGACACCGGCCGGGAGTGGGATCTCCCGGCGCGGGTACACGAGCAGCGAGAAGAGAGGCCCCCACGGCCTCCCCGCAGCGCCCTGGCTGGAGCACATGAACGAACAGGCCATCTCCCGGCCGGACGACTCCCCGATGAGCCGTCCCCCCACGGAGACACTGCACGCCGCCGAGGTGTTCGACGGCGAGCCCGGGTGCATCTCTCTGGCGCGGAGTCTGGCCGACCGTTTTCTCGCGCGGCTCGTCTCCGAGTGGACGGCCGTGCTCGGCACCCACACCCGCAACGATCTGATGCTGGCCGTGAGCGAACTGGTCACCAACGCCGACCGCTACAGCCACGGCCCCTATCTGCTGGAGCTGGAGGGCACGGCCGAGCGGATCAGCGTCACCGTGTACGACAGCAGCAGCGCGCTCCCGGTCTTCTACTCCCCCGACCCCAGCCGGCTGGGCGGTCACGGCATGGAGATCGTGGTGGCCCTGTGCGACCGGCTGACGGCCGAGCGGGTGCCCGTCGGCAAGCGCATCCGCGCCGAATTCACGCTCAGCAGCTGATCCGGGCCGCCCCGGCGGTCTCCGGTTCCGACGGCCTGCGGGCCCGCGGCGGTCAGCCGCCGCTGTCGTGTCCGCCGAACCAGTCGATGCAGACGACCAGCGCGTCGTCGAGCGGGTCCGATTCGCGGTAGTCCGCGAGTTCACGCAGCACGGCGCCCGGCACAGAGGCGGCGGGCAGCAGCCGGGTCGCCAGGACCGCCCTGGCGAGACCCCGCTCGACGTAGGGCTCACCGAGCGGCGAGACGGTGTCGTACACCCCGTCGCTCACGAGCAGCAGCCGGTCGCCGGGGACCAGCTGGAGGTACTGGACGTCGTACCGCGACTCCTCGAACATGCCGAGCGGCAGCTGCGCGTCCAGTTCGATGCGGGCGACCTTTCTGCCGCGCAGCCGCCACAGCTGCGGGGAGCCGGCGTCCACCGCGCCGACCGTTCCGGTGGCGAGGTCGAAGCGGAGCAGCAGGGTCGACACATGGGCGGCGCCGCGGTGCTGGTCGTAGAGCGCCTGGTCGGCGAGTGCGGCCTGGTCCGCGATGCCGATGCCGGCCCTTCTGGCGTTGCGCAGGGCGTTCACGGCGAGGTTGGTGAGCAGGGAGGCCTGGATGCCCTCGCCCATGCCGTTGGTCACGGAGACGGTCAGCTGTTCGCCGTCCGCGGCCCAGTCGAAGTTGTCGCCGTGGATGGCGTAGGCAGGCTCCAGCTGGGCGCCGATGGCGTACTCGGCCGCGGTGAACGCGCGGGCGGGGAGCAGCTGCCACTGCATCTCGGCGGCCAGGGTGAGCCGGGCGATGCGGCGGGCGCCCTGGTACAGGTCGGTGTCCCGTTCGGCGACGATGATCTCGTGGCCCAGCAGGTCGGCCACCTGGGCCAGCTCGTCCATGGTCCGCGGGGTGGAGCCTCCTGCCGGGAGGCGGACGGTGAGGATGCCGAGGCGCTCGCCCCGTACGGTGACGGGGAAGTGGTGGTCGACTGCGCCGTCCCGGCCGGCCGGCTCCTCGTGCGGGAGCTGGCTGCCGAACGTCCGGCCCTGCGGACTGTTGTGCATCGACAGGGTGCGTTCACGCCCCGGCGTGGAGCCGACCGGCTTGAGCACCGTCATTCCGTAGTCCGCCAGCAGCAGTTCCACCGACCGGGCGTCGTACGCCGCGGCGAGTGCGCCGCGCACCGTCTCGACCAGGGCGTGCGGTGCGGCCGCGCGTACGGCTCTCTCGATTTCGGTACGGACGTTCACGGTCTTGCGCTCATTCCTCTTCGGGTCGTGGGGTGTGGGCCGGGCTGACAGGAGGGTGTGCCGGATGAAAGAGTGGATGGATGCGCCACCGTACCGACCCTCCTCACCGCCTTGAGCGGGTGTCCGAGGACGTGTGTGCCGCATCGGAACTGCTTGAGGTGTTGTGGGGCCGCGGCCAGGAGGCCGCGCGTCCGGGCACGGTGTCGACCTCGCAGCTGCGGGCCCTCCTCGTCATCGAGAAGCAGGAGGGCAGCAACCTCCGCTCGCTCGGTGAGGCGCTCGGCTCGCGGGCTCCGTCGGTGAGCCGGCTCTGCGACCGGATGGAGGCCATGGGCCTCGTCCAGCGGGACCCGAGCCAGACGAGCCGCCGTGAGGTCGAGCTGCGGCTGACGGGCCGGGGCCACACCCTGCTGGAGGAGTACCGGGCGATCCGCACGCGGGAGCTCTCCGCCGTGCTGGAGCGGATGCAGCCCGCCGACGTGGCGGCGCTCGCCGGGGGGCTGGCCGCCTTCCGTTCGGCCGCGGCGCAGCGGCTCACCGCCGACCGGCTCCGTGACGACATCGCGGACAGCGCCTAGGGTCCGCCCGGCGAATCCCAGGCGTCGCGGGCCCACGAGGATTCGCCGGACAGACCCTAGCCCAGGCTGACGCGGCACTAGCTTCATCGGGCCTCTGCTTCAGCGTTTCCGAGGTACGCCCCGAGGGGATGCGCCCATTGATCGTTCAAGTACAGATTGTTGCTCCACGGAGAATGTTGGCAAATGGCAACTATTACTTCTATCGTTGGCCTCCACCCGCCGCGAGCAGGACGGACATGCACCGGACCGTCCGCGTCAGCCGGTGTTCTCTCCCGCCGTCCAGTGCGTCATGAGGTGATCGTGCTCCCATCCCCCAGTGCCGGCAGAGCCCTGAGAATCGTCCCACGCGAGGACCGGGGGGCGCTGGTGCTCGCCGTGACCGGCGACCTCGACATCGACAACGTCGCCCCGCTCGGCGCCGCCCTGGAGAGCGCGGCCGCGGACGGCGAAGGCCCCGTCGTCGTCGACCTCTCGGACGTGAGTTTCGCGGACTCGACGACGGTGAACGTGCTGCTCCAGGGGCAGACCCTGCTGGGCCCCCGGCTGCGGCTCGCGGAGCCGTCCCCGTTCATGGAGCGGCTCATCGGGGTGCTGCGCCTCGACAGCGCCCTGCCGGTCTTCGCGACCGTCACCGAGGCGATCGACCCCCCGCTCCCCCGCTGAATCCCGAACGCCGGGCGCCCTTCCCCCGTGGTGTGGGGGAAGGGCGCCCGGCGTTGCCGCGGAACGGCCGGGTCAGCCGAGCGCGGGCGGAGCGTCCTCGGGCGAGGTGCCCCAGGCCGACGGCGTGTCGCCCACCGTGAAGGAGAGCGAGCGGGCCGAGCGGATGTCGTCCGTGGTCAGGTAGGTGCGCGACTGCTTCGCACCGTCGAGCCGGGCGGACTGGATGTAGCGGTCGGTGTCAGAGGCGCCGGGAGCGCTCACCGTGAGCGAGCCGCGCGGGTAGTACCGGCGGTCGAGCTTGATGTCGACGCGCTCGAACGCGGGCGTGGACAGCCCCCAGGTGTCGGTGCCGGGCTGGACCGGGAAGACCCCGATCGAGGACAGCACCATCCAGGCGGACATGGTGCCCAGGTCGTCGTTGCCCGTCATCCCGGTGGGACCGTTGGTGAAGAGCGTCAGGGCCGCGTGGACCACATCGGTCGTCTTCCACGGCTGGCCGGTGGAGAGATAGGTGTACGGGGCGATCAGGTCGGGCTCGTTCTGCGGGTTGTACTTGTCGGCGTTGTAGTACGCGTACGGGCCGTTGACCCAGACCTCACGGGCGGTCTTCGCGGGGTCGGCCAGCAGCTTGTCGTACGCGAAGAACGAGTCGAGCCGCTGGTTGGCGGCGTCCTTCCCGCCGATCAGGTCGACCATGCCGGGGATGTCCTGCGGCACCATCCACTGGTACTGCCAGGACGTGCCCTCGTGGAAGCCCTCGCTCTCGGCCGGGTCGACCGGGCCGGTGAAGGCTCCGGCGGCGTCGCGGGCGCGGAAGAAGCCGGTCGAGGGGTCGAAGATCTTCCGGTAGTTCTGGGCGCGGGCGTCGTAGCGGGCGGCGTCCGCCTTGTGGCCGAGGTCGCGGGCCATCTCGGCGAGCATTCCGTCGGACAGGGCGTACTCCAGGGTGGCGGAGGCGCCGTGGTCGAAGTCGGAGTCACCGGGCTTGGCGTGCTCACGGTCCTTGAGGTACGGGGCGAAGCCGTCCTTCAGGTACTCGGCGTTGGCCTCCCGGCCGACCGGGGCGGAGTCCGTGGGCGGCACACCGTCCGCGTTCTTCTTCAGGGCGCGGTACGCCTCCTCCTCGTACCCCTTCAGCAGTCCCTGCTGGTAGGCGTTGGTGAGGAAGGGGGTGACCGGGTCGCCGGTCATGATGTTCGTCTCGACCGTGCCGTAGCCCCACTTGGGCAGCCAGCCGCTCTCCGCGTCGATCCGCAGGACGGATATCGCCATGTCGCGGGACTCGCGCGGGGCGAGCAGCGAGAGGAGCTGGGCCTGGGTGCGGTAGGTGTCCCAGAGCGACCAGTTCTGGTAGTAGGTGAACGTCCCCTTGGCGGAGACAGCGCGGTGCTTCTTCTGGTCCCAGCCGGTGTAGCGGCCGTCCACGTCGCTGCCGACGTTGGGCGCGAGGAAGGACCGGTAGAGGGAGGAGTAGAAGGTGCGGCGCAGTTCGTCGCTGCCGCCCTGGGCCTTCACGCCTTCGAGGCGGTCCTCCCAGGTGTGCTGCGCGGCGCGCTCGACGCGGTCGAAGCCGAGGCCGCCCTCGGCGCGGAGGTTGAGCGCGGCGCCCTTGGCGTCGACGTAGCTCAGGGCGGTGGTGGCCTCGACGGTGCGGTCCTTGCTGGTGTCGAAGCGCAGCCAGGCGCCGTTGCGGGCGTCGGTGGCGGAGGACGTCTTCGAGCCCTCGGTGACGGTGTCGCCGTTCCAGGTGCCGGAGGTGGTGAACGGCCGGTCGAAGTGGGTGACGGTGTAGACCGTGTACGGCTTGGTGTCCTGGCAGAAGCCGCTGCCGGTGATCGCGGTGCGCACGGTGCGGCTGTCCAGGATCTCGACCTTGGACGAGAGCGTCTTGTGCAGCGACTGTCCCGCGTTGAGCAGGACGTTGGCCTTGTCGGTGGCCGGGAAGGTGTAGCGCTGCACGCCGGTGCGCTGAGTAGCGGTCAGCTCCGCGTCGATGCCGGTCTTGAGCCCGACCTTGTAGTAGCCGGGGCTCGCCTTTTCGTCGTCGTGGCTGAACTCGGCCGCGTACTTTGCGTAGTCGGTCTCGGTGACGTCGCCGGTGGTGGGCAGAGTCGGCAGATCGCCGCCGAGTCCGCAGCCGACGCCGGAGAGGTGGACGGCGGAGAAGCCTCGGATGTGGTTCTCGCCGTAGTCGTAACCGGTGTTGTGGCCGGTGTCCGGAGAGAGCTGCACCATGCCGAAGGGCACGGAGGCGCCGGGGTAGGTGTTGCCCTCGTTCTGGGTGCCGATGAACGGGTTGACCAGATCGGTCAGCCGGCCGTCGTTGCGCGGCGCGGCCTCGACCGTGGCCCCCGTGGTGAGGACACCGCCCAGGAGGGCTGCGGCCGCGAGTGCGGCCGCCGGGCCGCGCAGTCGCGGCCGTGGGGTCCGGTGCATGGGAATACTCCTTCGGACAACGTTGTCAGAGCGCGATCATTCTTGGTTCCCCGTCTGCCCCCGTCAAGAGGGCGGACGGACCCGGTCCGGCCCGCCCGCGAGGGCCGGACCGGAGCGGATCACGTGGTTCAGCCGGCGGGGCATCCCGCGACGGCGGGCTGCGAGGCGTCGCGGATCAACGCCTGCTGGGCGTCGTGCACCCGCTTCACATCGGGCTTGACGACCCTGCGGTCGTAGGTGAGCAGACCGTTCAACTCACCCTCCACGTCGGAGATCTGCGTGTACACGGCGCCGTTGCTGCCCTTGCAGGCGAGCGCGTGCACCTCGTCGAGCTTGGCGAGGTAGTCGTCCGTGTAGGTGGCGGGGTCGACGGCGATGTACGACTGCTGCACGGCCCAGGCGTGGCCGGGGACCGCGAGTCCCAGCCCGCCGTACTCGCCGCTGATCAGGGCACGTTGACCGTCCGGCTTCGGCAGCGCCGGGCTCGGGTAGCCGTGCTCGTCGATGATGTCCCCGGTGCCGCCGTCGACGCCCAGGTTGATCCCGGACATGCTGTTGACCAGGCGGGTCGGGTCCCAGGCCTTGGCCTGGTCGGCGATACGCGCCTCGTCGTACTGGCCCCAGCCCTCGTTGAAGGTGACCCACATGACGACGGACGGGTGGCTGGAGTGTTCGTCGATCATCTCCTTCATCTCGTGCTCGTACCCGGTGCGGGCGGCGGCCGACGGGTTCACGGTGTTCATCGCCGGCATGTCCTGCCAGACCATCAGGCCCAGCTTGTCCGCCCAGTAGAACCAGCGGTCGGGCTCGACCTTGATGTGCTTGCGCACCGAGTTGAAGCCCATCGCCTTGTGCATCTTCAGGTCGTACGCGAGTGCCTCGTCGGTGGGCGCGGTGTGCAGCCCGTCCGGCCAGAACCCCTGGTCGAGGGTGGCCATCAGGAAGACCGGCTTGCCGTTGAGGACGGTGCGCGGGGTGCCGTTCACCTTCTCGACGGAGATGGACCGCATCCCGAAGTAGCTGCCGACCCGGTCGGAGCCGACGGTGACCTTGAGCTGGTAGAGGTGTGGATCGTCGGCGGACCACAGGTGCGGGTCCGGGATCCGCACCTTCAGGGCCGATCCGCTCCGCCCGGTGGCCGTGCCGACCTTGCGCTTGCCGTCGTACGCGGTCGCGGTGACGGGGACGCCGTCACGTACTCCGCGTACCTCGACGGCGACGCTCCTGCCCGGGACGTCCGGGGTGATCTTCAGCGAGTCCGCGTGGTCTGCGGCGACCGGCTCCATCCAGACGGTCTGCCAGATGCCCGACGACGGGGTGTACCAGATACCGCTGGGGTCGAGGCGCTGCTTTCCCATCGGCGGGTTCTCGCCGTCCTTGGCATCCGTCGGGTCGTAGACGCCGACGATCAGCTCCTGGGTGCGGCTGGGCTTCAGCGCGTCGGTGACGTCGGCGCTGAACTTGTCGTAGCCGCCCTTGTGTTCGGTGACCTTGTGCCCGTTGACGTACACCTCGGCCTGCCAGTCGACGGCGCCGAAGTTGAGCTGGAGCCGCTTGCCCGAGCCGACCTTCCAGTTCTTCGGAACGGTGAAGGTACGGCGATACCACATCCGGTCCTCATGCCGTTCGATCCCGGAGAGCTGGGATTCGACCGGGTACGGGACGAGGATCTTCTCGCCGAGCTTCCTACCGACCGGGGGCCGTTCCCCCGCCTTCGCCGAGGCGAACTCCCAGGAGCCGTTGAGGTTCTGCCAGTTGTCGCGGGTGAGCTGGGGGCGCGGGTACTCGGGGAGCGCGTTCTTCGGCCCCACCTCTTCGGCCCACTTGGTGCTCAGCTCGTGCGTGGAGTGGTTCGGCCCGCTGGACCAGAAGGCACCGACCCGCTTGCCGTCCTCACCGGCCAGTGCGCCTTCGCCGTCGTAGCGGATGTCGGCCAGGCCGGTGGCGTTCCCGGCCTTGTTGCCGACGACCGGCTCCTTGAGGGCGACGGTCAGGCTGCGCGGGTCCTTCGGGTCGGCCTTGGCCGCGCCGAGCGGCCACTCGGCGCCGCCGATCACGGCGTCGAGGTGGTTCACCAGGCCGGCCGGGAGCTTCCCGAGCTTCTGCGCGAAGTCCAGCTTGAGGGTGCGGCCGTCCGCGAGCACGGTGGCGGCGATCGCCCCGTCGTACGCGAAGTCGTCGGGCAGCCGGAAGGCGGACTGCGGCACCGGCACCTTCGTGCCGCCGGGCTCCGTCCACTTGAGGTGGAGGTTCGAGCCGCCCTCGTGCTCGAAGTACTCGACCTTGAGGTCGTAGGCCTTGCCCGCGGTCAACTCGACCGGCTCGGAGGTCTGTTCCTTCTCCCAGTCGTCGACCCAGTGGTCGATGACCGGCTTTCCGTCGATCCAGAGGCGGAAACCGTTGTCCCCGATCATGGAGAAGGTGTGGGCGCCGGACTTCTCCGGCACGATCTTCCCGGTCCACCGGATGCTGGCGTCGTCGGCCTGCCCGGTGGCCGAGGACAGCCGCGACTCCAGGCTCTGGAAGTCGATACCCGGGTCGAATCCGGTGGCCTTGAGCTTACCGAAGTCGAAGGCTCCCGGGGCGGACTGGGTGTAGTACTCCCCCTTGAGCCCATGCACGTCGGCCGGGCTCCCGGGGTCCTGGTCCGCCGCGGAGGCGACGGGTACGGCGGACAGTCCCGCGGCGCCGACGACGGCGGCGAGCAGCAGGACAAGCTTGTTTCTGATGCGCACGGATCCTCCTTGTGAGGAAGGGTGGCGGCTCGTTGCAACAGGATGTACAACGTTGGAAGGAACGGCAGTTGGCATGACAGCACGACCGATACGGCCCTGTCCAGGTGCATGACATTCGACTCTCCGGAGGGAGCAACACCGGGAAAACCGGCGGCACATCGGCATGGCACCGGGCAGGAGACGCCTCCGCCACGCTGCCCTTAGGCACGCCCGCGACCAGGCCTTTCCGACCCTGGTCCGCCCGTTAGGGGTTACGGGCCGGCCCTTAGGGGCGCGCCGCCGTGCCGGGCGCGCTGTCGAAGACGCAGTCACCGCACAGGCCGCCGCCCGGAACGCGGTAGTAGAGACAGCAGGTGGTCCGGCGGAACCCGGGGCCGTGCGGGGCGCCGGTGTCGCGCAGCTCGGGGTGGTCGAAGAGTTCGGCCGCCAGGGTGCTGGTGCGGGCGGCGACGTCCGGCCTGCCGTGCGTGCGCGCCCAGCCGGTCAGCTGGCGTACGGTTCCGGCCAGTGCGGATCCGGCATTGCCCCGCAGGAGCCGGGACGAGACCGCCGTGTCGCGGCGGATCGCCGCCGCGAGCGGTTCGAGATGGCCGTACTGGACGACGTCCCTGATCCGGGCCGCGGTGCCCGGCAGCGGCTCGGCGGAGTCCGTCCACAGGTCCTCCGGCGCCGGCCGGCTCGGGTCCCAGTGGAGGTTCTCCGGCCGCAGGTCGGGGAAGCGGCCCGAGAGTGCCGCGGGGCCGAGCGCGCAGGACCACAGCCGTGCGGCCAGGCCCAGCTGCGCCACGGAGGCGGCCACCCGGCGCTCGGTCGTGCCGAGCCGCTCGGCGACGGTGTCGATGCGGGAGGTGAGCGGCGCGGTGCCGCCCGCGTACAGGCGGGCCAGCGCGCGGTGTCCCCCGTCCTGCGGCGGGGCCGCCCCGAGCGCGAAGAACACGCTCACCGAGGCCGCTCGCGGCTCGTCCATCGCACTGCCCCCTCCGCTCTCCCGGCCACCTGTCGTGACGCCGCGGACACCAGGAGTGCCACGGCTCGCGGTCCACCGTATCCGTACGGGATGATCGTTCTGACGCCGGTCACCGGGGGGACTACCGTCGGGAGGAGGACACCGTAACCACTGTCGTACTACCAAAGCAGTACGCCGGATCGCCGTCTCAGGGACGACGACGCGGCGGCTTTGAAGGGCCATCGTGGTGTACATGAGTTCCCTCGCGCTGTCCGTGCTGCTGTCACTGGTCTCCGCGGTCGCCTACGCGGCCGGCGCGATCGTCCAGGAGCGCGTCGCCACGGCCTCCGACGGCCGCTCGTTCGCTCCGCTGCGCAATCGGGTCTGGTGGGCCGCGGTCGCCCTGAACGGGGTGGGAGCGCTTCTGCACGTGGTGGCGCTGGCCTACGGCCCGCTCAGCCTCGTGCAGCCGTTGGGCGCCCTGACCATCGTCTTCGCCCTGCCGATGGCCGCCCTCTTCGTCCACCGCAGGGCCGGGGCGACGGCCTGGCGCGGCGCGGTGATGGCGACCGTCGGGCTGGCGGGTCTGCTCGCCCTCACCGGAAGCTCCGACGCCCACACCCTGGGCGGCCCGCAGCAACTGATGCTCGGCACGATGACGTCCGGCGCGGTGGCGGCGCTCGTCCTGCTGTCGAAGGCGATGCGCCGGCCGGTGATGCGGAGCGTGGTCCTGGCGGCGGCCGCCGGTGTGGCGTTCGGTATCGCCTCCGTGTTCACGAAGACCGTGGCCATGGAGTGGACCTCGGGCTCTGTCGGAACCGGGCTGCCTGCCCTGCTGGTGATCGCGGCCCTCGCCGCCACCGGGCTGCTGCTGTCGCAGGCCGCTTACCGGGGTGCGGGTCTGACCGCCCCGCTCGCCACGGTCACCGTGGTGAATCCGGTGGTCGCGGCCGTCGTCGGCCTCACGCTGTTCGGTGAGTCGTTCCGGCACGGCACCGCGGGCGCCATGCTCGCCCTCGTCTGCGGGGTCGTCGCGGCCGGCGGGCTGATCCTGCTCACCACGGAACGGATGGGCGCGGAGCGCCGGCGGGCCCAGGAGGCGGCGGACGGCGGGGCTCGGCAGGCCGGGAAGAGCGCGGACGAGGCCCCGGGCGCCTCCCGCTCACCCGCCGTACCCGGATCCGATGCCTCACCCGGACCCGGTGGCTCAACCGTCGCCGGACCCGGTGGCTCAACCGTCTCCGGCGGGGAGGCCGGGGATTTCGGCGGGCCCGCCGGCTCCCCGGACCCGGCGGGCGCAGCACGGCGGCAGGCCGGGGCGGCTCGGGGCGCGGTGGCGTTCCCCGGTCCCGCGGGGCCGGAGCACTCGATTCCGGAAGCGCTTCCCAGCCGGCTGTCGCCGCCTGTCCGGACCCCGCCGGGGCTCCGGTCGGTGCAGGTCGAGTTCGGTCCGGGCCCGCGGCCGCCGCACACCGCCGGCGCGGGGCGCGGCGGATCGCCCGCCGGGTCCACCGCCTCACCCGCCGCTGCCGGCGCCACAGCCGTGACGGCCGATGACACCGGTCGGGGCGGGACCGTTCAGACCTTGACGCCGCCCGCCCTGAGGTAGGCCAGCGGGTCGATGTCGGAGCCGTACTCGGGGCCGGTGCGGACCTCGAAGTGCAGGTGCGGACCCGTCACGTTGCCGGTGGCGCCGGAGCGGGCGATGCGCTGCCCCTCACCGACCCGCTGCCCGGCGCGCACGTGGAGCGCCGAGAGGTGCGCGTACTGGCTGTACTTGCCGTCGCTGTGCCGGATGACGATCTGGTAGCCGTACGCCCCTCCCCAGCCGGCCGTGACGACCGTGCCGGAAGACATCGCCTTGACCGAGGTGCCGGTGGGCACGGGGAAGTCGACGCCCGTGTGGTAGCCGCTCGACCAGGCACCGGACTGCCTGTACTGGGTGCCGGTGCGGGCCTCGACCGGGGCCGTGATCCCGGCGTGCTTCGCGGTGTGCCCGCTCTTGCGGGCCTCGGTCTTCTTATGGGCCTCGGTCTTCTTGTGCGTCTCAGTCTTCTTGTGGGCCTCGACCTTGTGGGTCTCGACCTTGTGGGTCTCGGTCTTCTTCGGTGCGGGCCGGGCCTGCTGCTTGGGCTGTGCCACCGGCTTGGGGTGCGACGGCCTGGCCGTCCGCTCGGGGTGCGCCTGCTTCGGCGCAGGCCGGACCGCCGGCTTCGGATCGGCCTTCGGGGCGCTCTTCGTGGCCGCCCGTGGAGTACCGGCGAGGTCGAGGCTCAGCCGCTGGCCGGGGAAGATCAGGTCCGGGTCGTCACCGACGACCTTGCGGTTCGCCGAGTACAGCCGCTGCCAGGCACCGAGATCGCGGTCGGCCGCGATCCCGGAGAGCGAGTCCCCGCTCGCCACGGTGTACGAGTCGCGCTTGCCCGGCACCGATGTCGGCGTGCCGGCCGCCGGAGTCTGCTTCGGCCGGGCCTTCGCGGGTGCCGAGGCCTTGGCTTCGGAGGCCTTGGCCTCCGGGGCGGCCCGTTTCGGCGCCGCGACCTTGGTCGTCCGCTCGGACTGCGGGCTGATGTCGGGAGAATCGCCGCCCCGTGCCAGTCCCGCCCGCGCGGAACAGACCGGCCAGGCGCCCGGCCCCTGACCCTTCAGGACCTTCTCCGCGATGGCGATCTGCTGGTCCCTGCTGGCCAGGTCGGCGCGTGGCGCGTACTCCGCGCCGCCGTACGCCGCCCAGGTCGACCGGGTGAACTGGAGCCCGCCGAAATAGCCGTTGCCGTTATTGATGTGCCAGTTGCCGGTGGACTCGCACGCGGCCACCTTCTCCCAGACATCGCCCGACGCCGCACCTGCGGACGCGGCCGTGATCAGCGGGAGTGCTAGTCCCGCACCGCCCGCTGTGACCAGCACCGAGGCGCGGTTGATGCGGCTCGGCTGGTATCTGCGGTGCCGTCCGTTCGCGGCCATGACTTGGCTCCCCCACTGACAGTAGGACACGTCGCAAGCGGTCAACTTATGTGCTGACAACGGGTGATGACAAGAGCGCGACCGGTAACCCGCCTCGACCCCCGCGCAACCGTTCCCCATTGACACGGCCGACGTCGGCCAGCGACGCTGGCCCAGGCACGACGGGAGAGCGCTCTCCGGCTAGGGGAACGCTTGGGTGAAGGGACATGGTCGTCATGACGGACGAAGAGATCGATCCGCTGCTGGAGAAGCTCGACGCCGCGCAGAAGGTACGTCTGCTGACCGGCGGGAGCACCTGGCGCACCCACCCCGAACCGGCTGTCGGACTGCGCGCCCTCACCCTCTCCGACGGCCCCGCCGGGGTGCGCGGCGAGACGTGGGACGAGCGCGAGACCTCGCTCGTGCTCCCCTCCCCGACCGCGATGGCGGCCGCCTGGGACGAGCGGCTGCTCACGGATCTCGGCGCGCTGCTCGCCGCCGAGGCCCGCCGCAAGGGGGTGGACGTGGTCCTCGCCCCGACCCTGAACCTGCACCGCTCCCCGCTGGGCGGGCGGCACTTCGAATGCTTCTCCGAGGACCCGCTGCTCACCGGGCGGACCGGGGCCGCGCTCATCAGGGGCATCCAGTCCGGCGGGGTCGCCGCCACCGCCAAGCACTTCGTCGCCAACGACGCCGAGACGGACCGGCTGACCGTGGACGTCCGCATGGACGAGCAGACCCTGCACGAGGTCTACCTCGCCCCCTTCGAGGCCGCGGTGGAGGCCGGGGTCTGGGCCGTGATGTCGGCGTACAACAAGGTCGACGGCGTGACGATGTCCGCGTCCGCGCTGCTGGAGAGCCCGCTCAAGAGCGCATGGGGGTTCGACGGGACCGTCGTATCGGACTGGGGAGGCGTGCGGACCCTCCTGGACACCGCCCGCTCCGCACAGGACCTGGTGATGCCCGGACCCGACGGCCCCTGGGCGGCCGGCCTGCTCGCCGCCCTGGAACGGGGGCTGGTCCCCGCGGAGGTGATCGACGACAAGGTGCGGCGGCTGCTGCGGCTGGCGCGACGCGTGGGCGCGCTCGGCTCGACCGGTCCGGTACAGCGGCCCGCGGTCGCCCCCGCCGCCCGGCGCGCCCTGCTGCGCCGCGCCGTCGCCGCCGGTTCGGTGCTGCTCCGCAACGACGGGCCGCTGCTCCCGCTCGATCCGGCGGCGCTGCGCTCGGTCGCGGTGATCGGCCCGCACGCCTCGGCCGTACGGATCCAGGGCGGCGGCAGCGCGGAGGTCTTCCCCGACTCCGTGGTGACTCCGCTGGCGGCGATCCAGGAGGCGCTGGGCGGGGACGTGCGGGTGACCTACCGGCCGGGACTGCCGCCGTCGCCGCTGCCCCGGCCCCTCGGCCGGGACTGGTCGCGCGACCCCCGGTCCGGGGAACCCGGCGTACTCGTACGGCTGTTGGACGCGAGCGGGGCCGAACTCCACGCGGAGCACCGGCTGTCCGGCCGGATCGTGGAGCCCTCCGTCACGGTCGAGGGCGCGGCCGCCGTGGAGATCCGGGCGCTGGTCCGGCCGCCGGTGGGCGGGGTGTGGACCTGGGCGGTGGGCGGCTGGGGCGACATCTCGCTGTCCGTCGGCGGCCGGGAGGTGCTGGCCGGGACCTTCCCGCTGGACAGTGACGATCCGACCCGGGTCCATGTCGCGCCGCCCGAGCACGGCACGCGGACCGAACTCGCGGCGGGCGAGGAGGTGGAGGTGGTGGCGCTGCGCTCGCTCGCGCCGCGTTCCGGAGTCGCGACGATCCTCGCCGCCGCCCCGCCCGCCGGGGACGCACCCGCCGCGCTCGCGGAAGCCGTCGCCGCCGCACGGGCGGCGGAGGTCGCGGTGGTGGTCGTGGGGACCACAGAGCAGAGCGAGTCCGAGGGGCACGACCGCGAGAGCCTCGAACTGCCACAGGGGCAGGACGCGCTCGTCCGGGCCGTGGTGCGGGCCAATCCGCGCACGGTGGTCGTGGTCAACTCGGGCGGCCCGGTCGCCCTTCCCTGGCACACCCGGGTGCCCGCACTGCTGCTCGCCTGGTTCCCCGGGCAGGAGGCCGGCAGCGGGCTGGCGGACGTACTGTTCGGCCGGGCGGAGCCGGGCGGCCGGCTGCCGACCACCTGGGGCGCCGCCCAGGACGACGTACCGGTGCTCGACACCCTGCCCGGCCCCGACGGGCGGCTGCGCTACGAGGAGGGCCAGCACATCGGCTACCGGGCCTGGCTGCGCTCCGGCTCCACGCCCGCCTACTGGTTCGGCCACGGACTGGGCTACACGGACTGGGAGTACGAGGAGCTGACGGCCCCGGCCGGGGCACGGGCCGGGGAGCCGTTCGACGTGCGGGTCCGGGTACGCAACTCGGGCCGCCGGTCCGGCCGCGAGGTGGTCCAGGTCTATCTCGCCAGGAGCGGGTCCTCCGTGGAGCGGCCGGTGCGCCGGCTGATCGGATACGCGGCCGTCCGGGCGAGGCCGGCGGAGAGCGTGGTCGCGGTGGTGCGGGTGTCCGGGCGGGCCCTGGCGCACTGGTCGGCGGAGCGGCACGGCTGGGAGACGGAGCCCGGCGGGTTCACACTGCTGGCCGGACGCTCGGCGGGCGAACTGCCGCTCAGCGCGACGCTGACGGCGACCGGGCCGGCACCCTCGCCGGGCGCAGGTGTTCCGGACCCTTCGCACCACGATGGAGAGCGCTCTCCGTCGGTGCTATAAATGCGCTCATGACGGATGATCTGCGCTCGGCCGGTACACCCACCCTGGAGGATGTGGCGAGGGCGGCCGGAGTCTCCCGCGCCACCGTCTCCCGGGTGATCAACGGAGTACGCAATGTCGATCCGGTGATCCAGGAGGCCGTGCGCCGGGCGGTCGCCAGCACCGGATACGCCCCCAACCGCGCGGCGCGCTCCTTGGTGACCCGGCGCACCGATGCCATCGCGCTGGTGGTCTCTGGCGCCGGGGTGGAGACCGAACCGGCGGACGGGGTACGCCCGTCCGGCTCCGGGTCCGCGGAGACCGGCGAGCCCGACAGCGGGTCGGCCTTCACCGCGCAGGTGTTCGCGGACCCGTTCTTCGGCCGGGTGGTGACCGGGGTGGTCAACTACCTGCGGCCGCGAGGCATGCATCCGGTGCTGATGTTCGCCGAGACGTCACGGGCCAGGGAGGACGTGGTCTCGTTCCTCCGCCAGGGCAGCGCCGACGGCGCCCTGGTCGTCTCGACGCACGCGGAGGACCCGCTGCCGGGTCTGCTGACGGACGCGGGGCTGCCCGCGGTGCTGTACGCACGGCCGGCCCGCCCAGTCCGGATCAGCTATGTCGACCTCGCCCACCAGGACGGGGCGCGGCTGGCGGCCGAGCATCTGCTGTCGCGGGGCTGCCGCCGCATCGCGACCATCACCGGGCCGCTCGACGTGCCCGCCGGGCAGGAACGGCTGGCGGGTTTCCGCGACACGATGACGGGGCTCGGGCACCCGTACATCCCGATCGCGGAGGGGCAGTTCACCCAGGAGAGCGGCGAGGCCGCGATGGAGCGGCTGCTGGTCGAACATCCCGATGTGGACGGGGTGTTCGCGGCCAACGACCTGATGGCGGTGGGCGCCTGCCACGTCCTGCGGGAACACGGGAAGCGGGTGCCGGAGGACGTCGCGGTGATCGGATTCGACGACAGCAGCGCGGCGTCCGCCTGCCGCCCGCCGCTGACCACGATCCGGCAGCCCGTCGAGGCGATGGCCGCCGAGATGGCCCGGCTGCTCATCGAACGGCTGGCGAAACCGGACGGGGCGACGACCTCCGTGATCTTCGAACCGGCGCTGGTGGTGCGGGACTCGGCGTAGGAGCTGTCCGGCGCGAGGACACTTGGTGCCGCGGCGCCGTTCGGGGTTGCGCGATCACGGCCGCCGCGGAAAGTATCGGGCGGTCGCCGCGTCATCGTGCCACCTGATCGGAGTCCCCTGTGAGTCTGGCCGACCGGATACTCCCTCTCGCGGGTGTCGCCCTCGGGGCGCTCATGTCGTACGTGATGACGAGCCTGAACGAGCGGACCAGGTGGCGCAGGCAGCAGGCCGTGCGGTGGGACGAACGCCGGTTGACGGCCTACGCCGAGTACGCCCACGCCGTCAAGGAACTGGCGGCCGGTTACCGGACCCTGGCCGTCGCTCGCGGCCTGACACCGGGCCCGGCGTCTCCGGAGCCGGCCCCCGGCATGCTCGTGGAGCTCGGCGCGCTGGAGTCCCGCCGGTCCGCGCTCTCCGAGACGCTCGCGCTGCTCGGTGACACCGAGGCGAACACCGCCTCCAAGACGCTGGACCACTGTGTGTGGCGGCTGGAATCCCTGGCCCGCGGGATCCCCACGGAGGCCGAACAGGACTGGGACCAGGCGTATCTGGAGTTCCGCCAGGCTCGGGACCGCTACGTCGCGCGCGCTCGGGCCGATCTCGGCGTCCCGGGGGCCGTGGCCCGGGACGTGGTCTGGCCGGCCGCGTGGCGCCCCGCGGGCCGGTCGCCGCCCTCGCCATGAACGGTCCACGCCCCCTCAGCCCGTCGCGTCCGAAGCGGTCTGCGGGTACTCCCGCTTACGTACGGCGTCCGCGGCGGTCCGGAATCCCGGTGCCGGGGCGGCGGGCCGGGGCTCGGGGGCCGGGCGGCTGCCGCCTCTGGCGAGGAAGTCGGCCAGCGGGAGCGTCGCGGCGCCGACCGTGACCGCGTCCGGGCCCAGGCGGCCCATCTCGATCGTGGTGCGGGCCGCCGCGTGCCGCAGGGCGTACTCCTGGGCGTAACGGCGGATGTCGGGCAGCAGGTGCGGCCCGATCAGCAGGCCCGCCCAGCCGCCGAGCAGGATGCGCTCGGGCAGGAAGAGGTTGATCAGGTCTCCCAGCGCCGCGCCCAGGCATTCGGCCGTCTCGTCCAGGAGTGACACCGCAAGCGGGTCGGGCTCGCCGCCGGGGCCGGGGTAGGCGGCGGCCAGCAGCGCGGCGAGCGCGGTCTCGTCGTCGGCGTCGTCGGCGAGCGGGCCGCCCGCCTCGCGCCAGCGCTCGCGCATCGCCTCCGCGCCCGCGTACGCCTCCAGGCAGCCGATGGAGCCGCACCGGCAGCGGCGTCCGCGCAGCTGAACGGTGGTGTGGCCCCATTCGAGGGCCATGCTGCTGCGGTCCTCGTCGAGCAGGTCGCCGTGGTTCACGCAGGCGCCGACACCGGAGCCGATGAGCGCGATGGCCGAGGCTCCCGCGCCCCGGCCGCCGCCGAACCACATCTCGGCCTGGCCCAGTGTCTTGGCGCCGTTGTCGATGAAGAACGGGACCTCCGGCGGGACCCGGACAGCTGCGCGGAGCAGCTGTTCGAAGGGGACGGCGCTCCAGTCGATCGTCTGGCCGTGGACGACGGAGCCCACATCACCGACGGCACCGTCCGGGGCGTCCCGCTCGATGATTCCCGGGACGCCGATCCCGATGCCGAGCAGCCGGCGCGGATCGGCCCCGGCGTCGCGCAGCACATCGGCGACCCCGCTGCGGACGTGGCCGACGATGCGGCTGACGTCGTAACCGTGCTGGGCCAACAGCCTTTCGGTACGGGCGAGTTCGGTGAGGGAGAGATCGAAGAGCTCCACCCTGATCCGGGTCTCCCCGATGTCGATGCCGATCAGGAGACCGCCCGAGGGTGCGACGCGCAGCAGCGTGCGGGGGCGGCCGCCGTCGGAATCGACGACTCCGGCCTCCTCCAAGAGGCCTTCGGCATCAAGTTCCGTAACAACGTTGCTGATGGAACCCGAGCTCAGCCCGGTGGCGGGACCGAGCTCCTGGCGGCTCAGCGGGCCGTCGAAATACAACCGTTGCAATACCCTTGCCCGGTTGCCCCGTCGCAGGTCACGCACGGTCCGTCTGTTGCGCTCAGCCATGTGGCTCCTTCCCTTCCCGCAACATACCGTGACCGCGGGACTTGACGCGACCTTCTCTCAGCTCTTAAATCACGTCATAAATTAAGTCCTGAAGACCGTTCGGTTCTCGAACACGGCCTTCCTCCCCGGAAAGGGGCCATTCAGCATGCGCAACGTCAGAGCCGCAGCAGCAGTCACCCTCGCGATCTCCATCGCCGCCGGCGTCACCGGCTGCGGAGGCGGTTCGTCCGCCTCGGGCGGCAGCAACGATTCGCCGAAGACCCTCACCTACTGGGCGTCCAACCAGGGCCCCAGCATCGAGGCCGACAAGAAGATCCTGACCCCCGAGCTGAAGAAGTTCGAGAAGCAGACCGGCATCAAGGTCAAGCTGGAGGTCGTGCCCTGGGCCGACCTGCTCAACCGGATCCTCGCCGCCACCACGTCCGGTCAGGGCCCGGACGTGCTGAACATCGGCAACACCTGGTCGGCATCGCTTCAGGCGACGGGCGCGCTGCTCCCCTGGAACAAGGAGAACTTCGACGCGATCGGCGGCCGGGACCGCTTCGTCGAGTCGGCGGTCGCCTCGGCCGGCGCGGAGGGCAAGGACCCCTCCGCGGTGCCGCTGTACTCCCTCGCGTACGCCCTCTACTACAACAAGAAGAGCTTCGCGGAGGCGGGCATCAGCAAGCCGCCGGCCACCTGGGACGAGTTGGTCGCGGACGGCAAGAAGCTCTCCAAGGACGGCAAGTGGGGGCTGGGCGCCGAGGGCTCCAACCTCTCCAACAACATCCACCAGACCTTCGTCCTGGGCCAGCAGCACGGTGCGGACTTCTTCGACAAGTCCGGCAAGGCGACCTTCACCTCCGACGGTGCCGTCGCCGCCGTGAAGCAGTACATCGACTTCATGGCCAAGGACAAGATCATCGCTCCGGGCAACGCGGAGTACGCGCAGAACCAGTCCCTGACGGACTTCGCCAAGGGCAAGACCGCGATGGTGCTATGGCAGGCCGCCGCCTCCACCTTCGCCTCCCAGGGCATGAAGCCCGAGGACTGGGGCGCGGCGCCGGTCCCCGTCGCCGCCGGTACTCCGGGCACCGGCAAGAGCACCAACTCCATGGTCGCCGGCATCAACATGGCGGTGTTCAAGAACACCAAGAACATCGACGGCGCCAAGAAGTTCGTGAAGTTCATGACCAGCGACGCCGAGCAGAAGCTGCTCAACAAGACCTACGGATCGATCCCGCCGGTCAAGACCGCCCAGGCCGACAAGGCGTTCTCCGCACCCGACCTCGCGGTACTGCGCGACACGCTGGCCAAGAGCGCGGCCCCGCTGCCCCAGGTGCCGAACGAGTCGCAGTTCGAGACGGCCGTGGGTACGGCGGTCAAGGAGCTGTGGGCCGACGCCGCAGCCGGACGCCCCGTGACCACCGAATCCGTCAAGGCGCGCCTCGAAAAGGCCCAGCAGACGATGCAGCAGTAAGGCTTCCTCATGACCGCCACCGTGACCACCGACAGCCGGACGGAAAAGTCGGACAGGGTGACGAGCCGGGGCAGCGGGGGTGCGCGCAGGAGGCTGCCGCGCATCCCCGACCGGATCCGCCAGGGCGGACTGCCCTATCTCCTGCTCCTGCCGGCCGTCCTGCTCGAACTCCTCGTCCATGTGATTCCGATGATCATCGGAATCGTGATGAGCTTCCGCCAGCTCACGCAGTTCTACATCAACAACTGGGGCGGAGCGCCCTGGAGCGGCTTCGACAACTACAAGATCGCCGTGGACGTCAACGCCCCGATCGGCGAGGCGCTGCTCCACTCGTTCTTCGTCACCTGCGTCTTCACGTTCTTCGCCGTCGGCCTGGCGTGGCTGTTCGGGGTCGCGGCGGCGATCATGCTGCAGGAGAACTTCCGCGGCCGGGGCTTCCTCCGGGCGATCTTCCTGGTGCCGTACGCCCTGCCGGTCTACGCGGCCGTCATCACCTGGGCGTTCATGTTCCAGCGGGACAACGGCCTGGTCAACCACGTGCTCCACGACCAGCTCGGGCTGACCGACCAGCCGTCCTTCTGGCTGATCGGTGACAACAGCATCTACGCCCTGACCATCGTCTCGGTCTGGAAGGGCTGGCCGTTCGCCTTCCTCATCGTGATGGCGGGGCTCCAGAACATCCCGCGCGAGCTGTACGAGGCCTCCGCGATCGACGGCGCCGGCATCTGGCAGCAGATCCGCAAGATCACCCTGCCCGCGCTGCGCCCGGTCAACCAGGTCCTCGTGCTGGTCCTGTTCCTGTGGACGTTCAACGACTTCAACACCCCGTACGTGCTGTTCGGGAAGGCAGCGCCGGAGAACGCGGACCTGATCTCGATCCACATCTACCAGTCGTCGTTCGTCACCTGGAACTTCGGCACCGGATCCGCCATGTCCGTCCTGCTGCTGCTCTTCCTGCTGCTCGTGACGGCCGGCTACCTGCTCATCACCTCACGCGGAAGGAAGGGCGCCGATGCCTAGCCAAGCCCAGTCGGCCGTGGCGCCCGGGGCGTCGAAGTCCCGGGCCCGGAGGCGGTCCCCGATGGCCGCTCCGCAGTCCTTCCTCTGGACCCGCCGCGTCATCCTGACGTTCCTGGCCGCCTTCGCGCTGCTGCCCGTCTACGTGATGATCAGCAGTTCGCTCAAGCCGCTCCAGGACGTCTCCGGAAAGTTCCACTGGATACCGTCCGGGCTGACGGTCCAGCCGTACTTCGACATCTGGGACACCGTCCCGCTGGCCCGGTACTTCGTCAACTCGCTGGTCGTGGCGGGTTCGGCGACGGTCCTCTCGGTGATCATCGCGGTGTTCTCCGCGTACGCCGTGAGCCGTTACAAGTTCCGCGGCAAGCGCGTCTTCACCGTCACGGTGCTCTCCACCCAGATGTTCCCCGGCATCCTCTTCCTGCTCCCGCTGTTCCTCATCTTCGTCAACATCGGCAACAGCACCGGCATCGCGCTGTACGGCTCGCGCGGCGGACTGATCCTCACGTATCTGACGTTCTCGCTGCCGTTCTCCATCTGGATGCTCATCGGCTACTTCGACTCGATCCCGAAGGATCTGGACGAGGCCGCCCTCGTGGACGGCTGCGGACCGCTCGGCGCCCTGTTCCGGGTCGTCGTGCCGGCCGCCGTGCCCGGCATCGTCGCGGTCGCCGTGTACGCGTTCATGACGGCGTGGGGCGAGGTGCTCTTCGCCTCCGTGATGACCAACGACACCACCCGCACGCTCGCCGTCGGTCTGCAGGGCTACGCCACACAGAACGACGTCTACTGGAACCAGGTCATGGCCGCCTCGCTCGTCGTCAGCGTGCCGATCGTCGCCGGCTTCCTGCTCCTGCAGCGCTACCTGGTCGCCGGCCTCACCGCGGGAGCCGTCAAATGACCACTTCGGAAAGGAAGTCCGTGAACGACCTCAGCGCCCTGCCCGCCGACTTCACCTGGGGCGTCGCCACCGCCGCATACCAGATCGAGGGAGCCGTGGCCGAGGACGGCCGCGCCCCCTCCATCTGGGACACGTTCTCCCACACCCCGGGCAAGGTGGCCGGCGGCGACACCGGCGACGTGGCCTGCGACCACTACCACCGGGTGCCGCAGGACATCGGCCTCATCAAGGAGGTGGGGGCGGGCGCGTACCGCTTCTCCCTCGCCTGGCCCCGGATCGTCCCGGGCGGCGACGGCCCCGTCAACGCGGCCGGTCTCGACTTCTACGACCGCCTCGTCGACGGCCTCCTCGACGCCGGCATCACCCCGTTCGCCACGCTCTACCACTGGGACCTGCCGCAGGCGCTCCAGGACCGGGGCGGCTGGACCGTACGGGAGACCGCGGAGCACTTCGCCGCGTACACCTCCGTCGTCGTGGACCGCCTCGGCGACCGCGTCAAGGACTGGGCGACCCTGAACGAGCCGCTCTGCTCGGCCTGGATCGGCCACCTCGAAGGCACCATGGCGCCCGGTCTCACCGACCTGACCGCCGCCGTCCGGGCCTCGTACCACCTGCACCTGGGACACGGTCTCGCCGTCCGGGCGATCCGGGCCGCGTCCCCGGACGCCCGCGTCGGCATCGTCAACAACCTCAGCCCGGTGGAGGCCGCCACCGACCGCGAGGCGGACCGGGCCGCCGCCGTGCGCGGCGACGGGCACACCAACCGCTGGTGGCTCGACCCGATCCTCGGACGCGGCTACCCGCAGGACATGGTCGACCTGTACGGAGTCGAACTCCCCGTCCAGGAGGGCGACATGGAGCTCATCTCCGCACCGCTCGACTGGCTGGGCGTCAACTACTACTTCCGCCAGGTCGTCACCGCCGACGCGACGGGCCCCGTCCCGCACGCCAAGCAGGTCTATCTGCCCGGCTCCCGCCACACCCACATGGACTGGGAGGTGCACGCCCAGGGCCTGGAGCAGCTGCTGTTGCGCCTGACCGAGGAATACGGCGTCGAGCGCCTCTACGTCACCGAGAACGGCTCGGCGTACCAGGACGTCGTCCTGGCCGACGGTTCGGTGCACGACCCGGAGCGCACCCAGTACCTGGAGGAGCACCTCGCCGCCTGTGCCCGCGCCGTCCGCAAGGGCGCGCCGCTGGCCGGGTACTTCGCCTGGTCGCTGCTGGACAACTTCGAGTGGGCGTACGGCTACGACAAGCGCTTCGGCCTGGTCCACGTGGACTACGCGACGCAGCGCCGCACGGTCAAGAGCAGTGGCCGGCGCTACGCGGAGCTGATCCGTGAGGCCACCACGGGCCGTTCGGGCAGGGCCGCCTGACCCCGGCCGGCCCTGGTGGCCGGCCTGTCTCCGGCCGCGGCGGACGACCGCCGCGGCCGGAGGTTTCGCGTTTCCACGGAATCCTTCCGCCGGGCTCCGGCCGGGTCCGGTTCCGGGCATGAGTCCGCGGTGGTCATGGATTTCCATGACCACCGCGGACTTCCTCACCGCACCGACAGCGGGGATGGGACGGTGCGGGCGGGCTGCGGGACCGGCGGACGGGCCCGGGTGTGAACCCGGCCGGGAGAGCGCTCTCCCAACCGGAACCAGTGTTGCGCCGCCGCTCAGCGAGTGTCAAGACGAGCGAGCGGGGCACCGGAGGGAACGGAGGACGGTGCGAGGCGCCCGGGAGGGCGGCGCGCACCCGCCTGCCCGGCTGAACAGGCCGTCCGCCGGGCCCGTATCCATACTGGAATAACGCGACATCCCGGCGCCGCGACACCGCAGCGTCCCGGCCTCCCCCGACAGATTGCAGGAGCACCCAGATGAGCGGCACCGCGCAGATCGGCGTCACCGGGCTCGCGGTGATGGGCCGCAACCTCGCCCGCAACTTCGCCCGCAACGGCTTCACGGTCGCGGTGCACAATCGCACGGCGGCGAAGACCGACGCCCTGGTGGAGGACTTCGGCGACGAGGGGACCTTCGTCGCCGCGCACACGCCGCAGGAGTTCGTCGAAGCGCTGGAGCGGCCCCGGCGCCTGGTCGTCATGGTGAAGGCGGGCGAGCCCACGGACGCGGTGATCCAGGAGTTCGCGTCGCTGCTGGAGGAGGGCGACGTCATCATCGACGGCGGCAACGCCCACTTCGAGGACACCCGGCGCCGGGAGAAGGAGCTGCGCGAGCGCGGTATCCACTTCGTCGGCGCCGGCATCTCCGGCGGCGAGGAGGGCGCGCTGAACGGGCCGAGCATCATGCCCGGCGGCAGCGACGAGTCCTACGCCTCGCTCGGGCCGATGCTGGAGAAGATCTCCGCGAAGGCCAAGGACGGGGCACCGTGTGTCACGCACATCGGCCCGGACGGCGCCGGTCATTTCGTGAAGATGACGCACAACGGCATCGAGTACGCGGACATGCAGCTGATCGGTGAGGCCTACCAGCTGCTCCGCGACGTGGCGGGATACTCCCCCGCACAGATCGCGGACACCTTCCGTACCTGGAACACCGGGCGCCTGGACTCCTACCTCATCGAGATCACCGCGGAGGTCCTCTCCCAGGTGGACGCGGCGACCGGCAAGCCCTTCGTGGACGTGGTGCTCGACCAGGCGGAGCAGAAGGGCACCGGCCGCTGGACCGTGCAGATCGCCCTGGACCTGGGCGTTCCCGTCTCCGCCATCGCAGAGGCCGTCTTCGCCCGCTCCGTCTCCGGCCACGCCGCGCTCCGCGAAGCCTCACGCCACCTCGCCGGACCGACCGCCCGCGAACTCGGTCAGGACGAGGCAGCGGCCTTCGCCGACCAGGTCGAACAGGCCCTGTACGCCTCGAAGATCGTCTCCTACACGCAGGGCTTCCACGAGATCGCGGCCGGCAGCGAGACGTACGACTGGGACATCGACCTCGGCAGGGTCGCCGCGATCTGGCGCGGCGGCTGCATCATCCGGGCCGCGTTCCTCGACCGGATCACCAGCGCCTACGAGGCGCAAGACCGGCTGCCGAGCCTGCTGGCCGACAAGAGCTTCGCCCAGGAGATCGCCGCCGCACAGGACGACTGGCGCGCGGTCGTCGCCACCGCCGTCACCCAGGGCGTCCCCACGCCCGCCTTCGCCGCCACCCTCGCCTACTACGACTCGCTGCGCGCCGAACGCCTGCCCGCCGCGCTCACCCAGGGCCAGCGCGACTACTTCGGCGCCCACACCTACCGCCGGGTCGACCGCGAAGGCGTCTTCCACACCCTCTGGGGCGGCGACAAGACCGAGGTCGAGAACTGACGGACGAGCCGGACCGGCTCACATCTTCGCGCCGAAGTCCTGGGTCCACCACGGTCCGCCGGGTCCCTGGTGGATGCCGATGCCGATGTCCTTGAAGTCACAGTTGAGGATGTTGGCGCGGTGGCCGGGGCTGTTCATCCAGGACTCCATCACCGATTCGGGAGTCTGCTGGCCCCGGGCTATGTTCTCGCCGTACGTCGACCAGTGGTAGCCGGCGTCGGTGATGCGGCGCCCGGGGTCGGCGCCGTCGGGGTTGGTGTGCTCGAAGAAGTCGCGGGCGGCCATGTCGTCGGAGTGCCGCAGTGCCGCGTCCGCGAGCTGCGGGTCCTCCTTGACCGGTCCGCATCCGGCCGTCGCCCGCTCCTGGTTGACCAGGGCGACGACCTGGGCCGTGTCGCCCTCGGGGGCGGGCCGGTTGGCGGGGGCACTCGGCGGCGGTACGGGCGTCTTCTTCGGCGCCGGGGCGACGCTCTTGCGCGGTGTGCGGGCCGGAGGTGCGGAGGCGCTCCGCTTCTTGTTCCTGGACTTGGACGGTGAGGCGGAGGCCGAGGGTGAGGGCGAGGCGGACGCCGGCGACGGCGATGAGGTGGTGGCGGGGCTTCCGGACGCCGTGAGATCCGTGATGGGCTCCGCCGACGTGCTCGACGCGCTGTCTCCCCCGGCCCCCGCCCCGGGCCCCAGGGACGCGTACCAGAGGCCCCCGCCGGTCATGCACGCCACCACCACCGCGCCGCCGACCGCCCGGCGCTGAATCCGGCGCCGCCGTCGGGCGGCGGCGCGGGACGGGGTGCGTCCGCCCGTGTGCCGCCCGCCCCGCGAGCGGTGCCGGCCCGTCCGGGCGGCTGTCGCGCCGTCGCCCGGCCCGGTGTCGAGGGCGTGTGCGGCGGCGACCGGTGCGGTGTCGTCGCCGCCGGGCCACAGCGCGAGGAGCGCAGCGGGCACGGCGACCAGCGCCGGCCCGGCCAGCAGTCCCTCTGCGGGCATCAGGCCGCTCCACAGCCCGGAGCACCGGAAGCAGTCACGGGCGTGCCGGGCTATTCGCTTGCGCCACAGCGCGGAGGGGCGGCCGTCCCAGGTCGCGCAGACGCCGCGGAGTTCCTCGCACGGCGGCTGCGCGCCGAGTGCCCGCACGACGACGCGGGCCGTCTCCAGCTGCGCCTTCATCCGCTGCACCCGGACCGCCGCGTACTGCGGGGAGAGGTCCAGCGCCTCGGCCACCTCGGTCCGGGTCAGCTCCCCGGCGCACTCCAGCCACCACAGCGACAGCAGGCCCCTGTCGTCCGGCTCCAGCCACCGCGTCGCGCACGCCGTCTCCCGGCGCTGGCCGGACAGCTGCAGGCGCATCATCGTCAGGTCGACGAAGTCGGCCCCCGGGTCAGCGATCTCCCCGGCCTCCTCCAGCGTGCCGGGCGCGATATCGCGGTCCCGCCAGTGCGCACGTATCTGGTTCATCGCGATCGCCACCAGCCAGGAGCGGAAACTCTCCGGGGTGCGCAGACCGCCGAGGCCGTCCAGTGCGCGGAGCATGGTCTCCTGCACCACGTCGTCGACGTCCGCGGAACCGTTCAGCGCCCGGCCCACGATGTTGTAGACGAGCGGGAGGTACGCACTGGCCAGTGCGTCCTGCGCCCCCGCGTCACCGTTGCGCACGGCGATCACCAGGGGCACCGGATCCACCGTGTGGTGATGACTGCTCATGAATTAGGTCCCTGTCCTGTAGGCCGCCGATGATGCCCGATGACTGGGAGACCGCAGAGGGCGGCCGGGATATCAGTTCCTGGGAGCGGAGTTTCCGGTCCGTGTTCCGGAGCGGACGGCCCGACGGCTCAGCCGAGCTTCTTGAGCAGCTCACCCGCGAGCGGGGCGGCGGAGGCCGGGTTCTGGCCGGTGACCAGATTGCGGTCGACGACCACGTACGGGGCCCACGGCTCGCCCTCCTGGAAGTCGGTGCCGATCTCCACGAGGCGGTCCTGGAGCAGCCACGCGGCCTTGTCCGCGAACCCGGCCTGGCTCTCCTCCGCGTTGGTGAAGCCGGTGAGCCGGTAGCCGGCGAACGCGTTGGTCCCGTCGTCCTTCGTGGCGGCCAGCAGGGCGGCCGGGGCGTGGCAGACGATGCCGAGGGGCAGGCCCGAGTCGAGCGCGCCGACCAGCAGCCTTCGGAGTCCGCGTTCACCGACAGGTCCTCCATCGGGCCGTGGCCGCCGGGGTAGAAAACCGCCGCGTAGTCCGCCAGGTCCACGTCCGCCAGGTCCAGCGGCTGCTGGAGTTCGCTCATGGAGGCGAGGACGCTCGCCACCCGGTCGGCGTTCTCCTGGCCGTCGTTGAACTCCGGGGCCAGGCTCCCCCGGTCGACGGTCGGCACCACGCCGCCGGGGGTGGCGACGACGATCTCGTACCCGGCGGCCTTGAACCCCTCGTACGGGGCAACGGCCTCCTCGGCCCAGAAGCCGGTCGGGTGCGGAGAGCCGTCGGCGAGGGTCCAGTGGTCGGAACCGGTCATCACGAAAAGGATCTTTGCCATGTCACATCTTCCGCAGGGCCCTGGCGTCGGCCGCCCGGGACGCTTCGCGCGATTTCGCGCCTACGGACCCGACCGTACGGTGCGCACCCGCCGGAGCCCGGCAGGGGCGGCTACGGTGGGGCGCGCGAGAGCCATGGGGTGACATGGGTGAGGCAGACGGCGGGGGCGCCGCAGGCCGCCGGGCCAGGTCACCGGTCAGAAGACGGCGCGTGCCGTCGTTCAGCGGACGGAGAACCGATCATGCCCGCCCAACTCATCGACGCGGTGCTGTGCGACATCGACGGCGTGATCCGGCACTGGCCCGCGCAGGATGCCCTCGAAGACGCACACGGACTGCCCCGAGGCGCACTCGCGGCTGCCGCGTTCGCCCCGCGACGGTTGCTTCCCGCGATCACGGGCGAGGTGACCGACGAGCAGTGGCGGTCCGCCGTCGCGGCCGACCTGACCACGGTCTGCGGCTCCGCGGACCGGGCCGGGGCCGCGGTCGCCGCCTGGGCCGGGCTCGTACCGCTCGTCGATCCGGAGGTGGTCGCGCTCCTGGCCTCGGTCCGGGAGGTGGCGCCGGTGGCTCTGGTCTCCAACGCCACCACAAGACTGGAGCTGGACCTCGGCCGGCAGGGCCTGAGCGGGGTGGCGGACGCCGTCGTCAACACCGCGCGCATCGGCGTCGCCAAGCCCGACCCGAGGGTCTACCGCATCGCTGCCGAGCGCGTCGGGACCGTGGCGGGGCGCTGTCTGTTCGTGGACGACACCGAGGCCAACGTGGCCGCTGCCCGGCGGGAGGGCATGAGCGCGCTCCACTACCGCCGGCCGGAGGACCTGCGGGCCGCCCTCGCCCCGCTGCTCGACGGCGCCGGCTCCCGGGCGCCACAGAGCTGACGAGCCGTAACGCGCCCCGGGCCGGGTGAGGGCGGCCGGTACGGTGGAGCATCGCGCCGCCGCAACCGTCGCGCCGCCCGGCACGGCGGAGTGACGGCGCTCTCCTTCCGGCGGCCGGCTGCCCGGAAGGTCCCCAGGGGATCGGAGGCTCTGTGGCAATCGACATCAATGAACCGTTCGGCCAGAACTGGACGCACGCGGCACAGTTCGGCATCGCGTTCGGGCTCTCCTGCGCGATCGGGATCGAACGCGAGATCCGCCAGAAGGCGGCCGGCCTGCGCACGTACACGATCGTCGGGCTCGGGGCCGCCCTGTTCACCCTGGTCAGCAAGTTCGGCTTCTCGGACGTACTGGTCACCGGACAGGTCGAGTTGGACCCGTCCCGGGTGGCGGCGCAGATCGTCTCCGGGCTCGGGTTCATCGGCGGCGGTGTCATCTTCGTCCACCGCGGCTCGGTCAAGGGACTGACCACGGCCGCGTCGATCTGGCTGACCGCGGCGGTCGGCTGCGCGGCCGGCGCGGGGCTGCCGGTCCTCGCCACCCTCGCCACGCTCGCCTACTTCCTGGTGTCGTACGGCGTCCGCCCGCTGGCCCACCGGCTGCCGGCGCTGCGCAACGCCTCGATCGGCTACCGGATCACCTACACGGAGGGGGTGGGCGCGCTGCGGGAGCTGGTCAACCACTGCACGGAGGCGGGGTTCGCGATCTCCGAGCTCACCACGCTCGCCGCCGACGGCGAGGGGATGTTCCGGCGCCGTCGCCGGTCCGAGACCGTACCCCCGCCGGAGCGGACCGTCGAGGTCGCGCTCAGCGTGCAGGGCAGGGGCGATCCGGACGCGCTGATGGCCCGGCTGTCGGGCACCACGGGGGTACTGGCGTGCAGCCGGAGCGACCTCGCCGACGAGTGACCGGACCGGGGCACCGCCCGGTCACGCGGGCGAGGGAGGGGCGCGCACATCGCCCGGTCGGACGCGCCGGGGTGCGGCGCCCCGCCGGATGTGGGTAAGTGGCAGCGGGCCCCGCCGTCCTCACCCGCGCGGGTACCGCCGTGCCGCCTTGTCGCCCACGCCACCTCATGGAGCCACCGCATGCCCGGGACCACCGAGGAAGCGGCCGCGGCGCAGCCCGTCGTCGCACCGCTGACCAGTGCCGCGCTGATCCTGGTCGTCACGATCGAGCCGGGCGGTGAACCCGCTGTCCGCGAGGCGCTGCCGGATCTGGCGGCCCAAGCCCGCTCCATCGGGTTCCGCTTCCCCGGCTCCGGGCTGGCCTGTGTGACCGGCTTCGGTTCCGATGCCTGGGACCGGCTGTTCGCGGGACCGCGCCCCGCCTCGCTCCATCCCTTCCAGGAACTGCGCGGGCCCCGCCACCACGCCCCCGCCACCCCGGGCGACCTGCTGGGCTTCGTCGGCGGCACTGAGAACCCGGTCGGTCCGGACGCGCTCTCGACGGCGTAGGTCGGTGCGGAGGACCCGGACTTCGCGGGCGGCAGTTATGTCGTCGTGCAGAAGTACCTGCACGATCTGACGTCGTGGAACGCGCTGAGCACCGAGGAGCAGGAGCGGGTGATCGGGCGGACCAAGTTCACCGACATCGAGTTCGCCGACGACGTCAAACCCGCCGACTCCCACGTGGCGCTGAACACCATCACGGACCCGGACGGCACGGAGCACGACATCCTGCGCGCCAACATGCCGTTCGGCAGCTTCGGGCAGGGTGAGTTCGGTACGTACTTCATCGGCTACGCCGCCGATCCCGGCGTCACCGAGCAGATGCTCCGGAACATGTTCCTGGGCAGTCCCCCCGGCACCCACGACCGCATCCTCGACTTCTCGACAGCGGTCACCGGCACGCTCTCCCACGCCCCCAGCGCCGACTTCCTCGACGCCCCGCCGCCGTCGCCCGCGTCCGCGGAGGCCGGTGCCGGGGCACTGCCGGAGCCGACGTCCGCGCCGACGGCGCAGACCCTGATCCCGCCGGACTCCCGTGACGGTTCGCTGCACATCGGCAGCCTGCAAGAAAGCGCCCAGTGATGAACAACCTCCACCGCGCACTCGCCCCCATCACACAAGCCGCCTGGGACCAGATCGAGGAGGAGGCCCGGCGCACCTTCAGCCGCCATCTGGCGGGCCGCCGCGTCGTGGACGTCAGCGGGCCGCAGGGCCCGCGGCTGGCTGCCGTCGGTGACGGCCACCTCCGGGAGATCGACCCGCCCACCCCCGACGTGCTGGCCCGCGCCCGCACCTCGGTACCGGTCATCGAGTGGCGGGTGCCGTTCACGCTGAGCAGGGCGGCGGTGGACGATGTCGAGCGCGGCTCCGACGACAGTGACTGGCAGCCGGTCAAGGACGCCGCCCGGACCTGTGCGTTCGCGGAGGACATGGCGCTCATCGACGGCTACGCGGCGGCCGGGATCACCGGTCTGCGGGACGGTTCCTCACACGCTCCGCTGCCGCTTCCGGCGGACGCCCGGGACTATCCGGCCACCGTCAGCCAGGCGCTGACCAAGCTGCGGCTGGCCGGTGTCGACGGCCCCTACCGGCTGTTGCTGGGAGCGGACGCGTTCACGGAGGCGACCGAGACGTCCGACCACGGATATCCCGTCTCCACCCATCTGACCCGGCTGCTCGACGACCAGATCCTGTGGGCGCCGGCGGTGGCGGGCGGGGTGCTGCTGTCCACCCGGGGCGGCGACTTCGAGCTGTGCCTGATCATCGCCTGATCGCAGGCTCGTGCCGGAGGCTCGTAACGGTGAGCCTCCGGCACGAGCACGGAGAGCGGTGGTGTTCGTCGGGCCGCAGGTGGGCCGGGACGGCGGCGGCCGGTCACCCGCGTCGGTCACCCGCACGGCTCAGCCCACCGGTGAGGGCTCCGGCTCCGGCGGCGGCACCGGCTCGGGGTTCGGCGCGGGCGGCTGCGGGATCGGGTCGGGCGAGGGCCCCGGCGGCGTGGGGACGGGCGGCGTCGGCCCCGGCCCCGGCGGCACGGGCTCCGGCTCAGGCAGCGGCTGGGGCGGCCCCGGAATGGGTCCCGGAGTGGGCGCGGGCGGGACGGGGTCGGGAAACGGATGGGTCATCTCGGTCCTCCGAACGGTCTGGGTGGATCTCCTCCACCGTCTCCCGGAGCGGCTGCCCGCGCCCGGCGAGTCCATACGTTCGGCCTACGAAAGATCCGCCAGGCCCGGCCGCGGACTGGAGAGCACCGGAATCCGGGTGACCGTACGGGTGACGGCACCGGCCATGGACGCCTGGGCCAGCACGATCACATCGGCGTCCGCCACCGCGTCTGCGGCCTCGGCCACCAGATCCAGATAGCCGTCGTGCTCGCCCGCCTCGAAGCGCTCCCAGGCGCCCTCGACCAGCACGGTGGGGACCGCGGCCGGACGCCGGCCCGCGGCGTCGGCCTCCTCCGCGATCAGCGCGAGGGTGGGCGCCAGGGTGGCGGCGAGCGCCGCGATGACGGTCACCCGCTCCGCACGGGCCGCGACCGCCGCCATCGGGCGGTCGACCCGCAGCACCGGGACGCCGAGCGCCGGGCCGCGCGACTCCGCGACACCGCCGATCGTCGAGCACGTACAGAGCACCGCGGTGGCCCCCGCGGCGACCGCCCCGGCGAGCACCGCCTCGATCTCGCCCGTCACCGCCTGCGGCCCGCTCTCCCCGGCCCGTTCGAGGAGGCCCTCGTGCACGAGGTGGCGGAGCGCGAGCCCCGGATGGCCGGCGTCGCGCAGGGCGTCGAAGACCGGGACGTGGGCCGGGGAGGTGTGCAGCAGAGCGAGGGGCATGGGCGAAACGCTATCGGCCCGCCACTGGGCACCGTTCTGGCCGGGGCCCCCGACCCCCGGGATCAGTACAGTTCGGGACGCGACGCGAGCTGTTCCTTCGCCCGCTCCACCAGTGCGGCCGGGGCCTGCGGTGCCTCGTCGGGATGGCGCGACGCCCACTTCGCCGCGTACGGGCAGAGCGGTACGACGGGGACTCCGTCGCGGCCCGCCATCGCGTAGAACTCCCTGACCAGGGCGCTCCCGATCCCCTTGCCCTCGTGCCCCGGCTCGACGACCGTGTGTACGGCGACGAGCGCGGCGGGTGCCCCGTCCATCACGAAGTACACGATGACTCCGGCGGCCGCGCCGTCCTCGTACGCGAGCAGCCTGCCCGCCGCCCGGTCGTCACGGATGTCGGGCCCGTCCTGGCCACTCCGGTCCGCCATGTCGGATGCTCCTTCGCTGGGTCGGTCGCTTCAGCGCGCCGCGGGGACGGCGTGCGGGCTGTGCGCGGTGTCGGTGCCCGGGACGGGAGCGGAGGCGTCGGCGCCGAGCGCGACGATCCGGTTCCCCGCGTCGACGTGGACGACGCTGGGGACCAGGCTGCGCGCCTCGGCGTCGTCGACCTGCGCGTAGCTGATCAGGATGACCAGGTCACCGGGGTGGACGAGGTGGGCGGCGGCGCCGTTGATCCCGATGACTCCGGAGCCGCGTTCGCCCTCGATGACGTACGTCTCCAGCCGGGCCCCGTTGTCGATGTCCACGATGTGCACGAGCTCGCCGGGGAGCAGATCCGCGGCCTCCATCAGCTCGGCGTCGATGGTGACGGAACCGACGTAGTGCAGGTCGGCCTGGGTCACGGTGGCCCGGTGAATTTTGGACTTGAACATCGTACGCAACATCAAGGCACTCCCACAAGTAGGCTCCCTGCCCGCATTTTTGCAGGTCAAGGGCTGTTTCGACACCCTACAACTCGTCGCGTGTTCGGGCAGCTCTCCCCAGGTTTTTTCAGGACTCACGCTGAACATGTGCTGACTTACCCGGCACCCCGTCAGGTGGTCGAAGCCCCTCACGGTTTCCACCGTGGTGACGGCCCAAGCGTACGCAGCGCCCCTGAACAACGTCCGCGATCACGGTCATATGAAAGGACTGGCCGGAAGTCGGGCCACGCACCCCAAGGGCCACCTGCGGCGAGCCCTCCTCGCATTTGTCTACGGGAAGGCACCCACAGTTCCATAACCCTGAGTGAGCGTTTGGTTCGCATATCAGGTGTTTGGCTGCGGTTCTGAGCGGTCAAGCGTGGTCGTCTGAGCGGTGATTTGCCCGGGAAGTAGCCTATGCGGCAATCCGTGGGCCAGTATTGCGCCGGGTTTCCGATGAGAGATCCCGTCTCATTCAGAAGCAACCTGGTTCATCCGGGTCCGCGAACCCGCGCCCCGGTGCCCCGGATGCCTCGGCACATACCCTGCCCACGTTGGCTGCAGCCACGTACCCAGGCATCACGCAGCCCTCGCAGTCCTACCCCAGCGACCTGTCCGACGCCCGCCGGGAACTCGTCCGCCCCACCCGGGAAGCCTGGCGCCAAGCCCGCGCCGGCATCCGCAAGCCCACCCACGACCTACGCACCCTGAAGCTTCCCCTTGATCATGGGCACCTGGAGACTGGGACCCTGAGGTTCCGGAGGAAGTAGCACCAGGTGGGAAGCAAGTACACGAGGCGGTACTCGGACGAGTACAAGCGTGACGCGATCGAGGTCGTACGGTCGTCGGGCCGGACAGTGACTGATGTCTTCCGTGAACTCGGGGTCAGTTCGGAAAGCCTGCGTGCGTGGGTGAAGAAGGCCCTGGGCCGCGGAAGCCGCGCCGGTGACGGCAGCCGCGCCGTCGGGCGCAGACGACCGGGACGAGGAGCTGAAGCGGCTGCGGAAGCTCACCGCGGAGCAGGCGAAGACGATTGAAATCCTAAAAAAGCGACAGCTTTTTTCGCGAAGGAGAGCGATCGGTGAGCGATGTATGCCGGTTCATCCACGAGGGAAAAGCCGACTACACGATCGTCCTGCTCTGCCGAGTGATGATGGCCGCCCGCTCCGGCTACTACGCATGGCACACCGGCATCAAGGCCCGCGAGGAACGACGCCGGGGCGATGAGGCGCTCGCGCACGAGATCACCGTCATCCACGTGGCGTCGAAAAGGACCTACGGGGTGCCCCGGGTCACCGCTGAACTGCGCCGCCACGGGCAGCTGGTCAACCACAAGCGCGTCGAGCGCGTCATGCGCGAGCGCGGAATCGTCGGACACACCCGGCGCACCGGACGCCGCGGCATGACCCAGCAGGACCACAAGGCCGCCCCGGCCCCCGACCTGGTCGGCCGCGACTTTCACGCCGGCCTTCCCGGCATGAAGATCGTCGGGGACGTCACTTGCATTCCGACCGCCGGGGCCGGCTCGACCTCGCCGGCTGGCTCGATCTGGCGACGCGCGAGATCATCGGCTACTCGATGGCCGACGACCATCGCGCTGAACTGGTCGTCGACGCCCTCGACATGGCCGCGAACCTCGGCCGTCCGCGACCGGGCTGCGTGATCCACTCGGACCGCGGATCGGGATGCACGTCGAGTCAACTTCGCTCAAAAATAAGTGAGTTGGGAGGACAACAAAGCATGGGCAGGACCGGGATCTGCTATGACAACGCCGCCGCCGAGAGCTTCTGGGCCGTCCTCAAAGAGGAGATCAACACCCGCCTCCGGCCCGACCGCGCCACCGCCCGCGGCGAAATCTTCACGTTCATCGAGAGACCCTGTTGCCCAATTGGGTGAACACATCGCGATCACGTCCTGCGCGGTGCCGGGAGCGGTGAGTCTGGTGCGCAGGCATCGGAGATACGAACCCGGGTATCCGGCCGTCGAGTTAGGGGTGGTGCGGTGTCCATGCGGGCGGATTCGGGAGAGGGAATTCCTGCCGGAACACGAGAGGTGGCTCGCGCGGCGTTCCCCAAGGGCTGTCTGGCGATGAGGCTCCGGGACAGCCTCGGTCCGCTGTTCTCGGATGAGGAGTTCGCGGAAGCCTTCGGGGTCCGTGGTCGTCCCGGTGTCGCACCTGGTCGGCTGGCCCTGGTCAGTATCCTACAGTTCACGGAGAACCTGACGGATCGGCAGGCCGCGCACGCGGTGCGAGCCAGGATCGACGTGAGTACCTCCTCGGCCTGGAGTTGACCGACCCCGGCTTCAATCACACCGTGTTGACCGGGTTCCGGGACCGGCTGCTGGCCCATGGCCTGGAGGAGAAGGTCCTGGATCTGCTGCTGGGACGGCTGGCCAGCGAGGGGCTGGTCGCCCCTGGTGGTCGGCAGCGTACAGATGCCACGCACGTCCTGGCCGCGGTCCGTAGCCTCAACCGCCTGGAGTGCATCGGCGAGGCCCTGCGCGCGGCGATGGAGGCGCTCGCCGTAGCCACGCCGGACTGGATGCGCACGGCGATGGATCCGGTGTGGCAGGAACGCTACGGCACGCGGGTTGACGCCTATCGACTGCCTACGGACGAGCAGGAGCGACGCGGTCTCGCCCGGCAGATCGCGGCTGACGGCTATCGCCTGCTCGAAGCAGTCGTCGCACCGGCGGCGCCAGCTTGGCTACGGGAGATCCCCGCGGTCACCGTCCTGCGCGCGGTTTGGATGCAGCGGTTCTCCCGCACCGTCACCGACGGAGTCGAGGAGGTGGCCTGGCGGGGGAAGGACGATCTCCCGCCAGGCAGAATGCTGATCACCTCTCCCTACGACCCCGAGGCCCGTTACTCGAAGAAGCGCGGATCGGCTTGGGTCGGTTACAAGATCCACCTCAGCGAGAGCTGCGATGACCCGGGGGAGGTCCACCGCCCACACTTGATCACTCATGTTGAGACGACCGACGCCACAGTCAACGACGCGATGGTCGTCGAAACAGTCCACGACCGTCTCACCAGCCGGGGCCTCCTGCCCGCGGAACATCTCCTCGACGCCGGGTATACCTCGGCCGAGTTGCTTCTGACCGCGCCGATCGCCCGCGGCGTCAGCGTCATCGGCCCAGTCCGGTCGAACAACACCCGGCAAGCGGCTCAGAAGAACGGCTTCGGCAAGACCGCTTTCACCATCAACTGGCAGGCTGAGCACGCCATGTGCCCTTCCGGCGCCACGAGCAGGTACTGGACGGCCGGCGTGGACAACAACGGCCGGGACGCGATCCGTATCCGATTCGCGACCTCCACCTGCGCACCATGCCCCGTCCGGGACCAGTGCACCCACTCCACCCAGTACGGACGGCAATTGACCGTACGCCCACAAGAACAGGACGTGCTCCTCGAACGTGTCCGCGCCGAGCAGTCCACGGACGAGTGGAAGGACCGCTATGCGGCCCGCGCCGGAGTGGAAGGCACCATCCACCAGGCCGTCGCGGCCGCTGGAGTACGACGGACCCGTTACATCGGCCTGGCCAAAACACACCTCGCGCACGTCCTGACCGCGGCCGCCATCAACCTGATCCGCCTTGACGCCTGGTGGAACGGGACCCCTCTCCCGCCGCAGACTACGCAAGCACATCCACTGGGGATCCCTCACACCCCACGAGACACGCCCGCGCTATCAGCAGGGACAAGCCCTCGCGGCATAACGCAACTGTGTCCGTGATCACGGGGAAACTTCGCATCACCACGGACCCTGGCCGAGGCACTGAACGGCACCTTCAAGGCCGAGTTGATCGAGATGCAGGGCCCTTGGCGGGACTACCAGCAGATCGAGCGGGCGATCTTCCAGTGGATCACCTGACACAACGAAGAACGCCTCCACTCCGCGCTCGACTACGTACCGCCGACCGAGTACGAATAAGCCTTCCGGCGGAGCCAGGAGCAGACCCCGCAGTCCGCCTGAACCAATCAAGATCGGACTCTACGAAACTCGGGGCAGCTCACTCCGGATTGCGCTACGAAGGTGCCCTCGTGGACTTCGAGCCCAACGGTCTCGTGATGATCACTCTGGCGCCGACCGACAGCCGAGCCGACCTCTTCCGGATAGTGGCGCACAAGCGGGGGGAGGCGGACAGCGGTACGCGATAGAGCACCGAGGCGCCATTTGTCGCGGTCGGCGCGTCGCCATCACGTGCTGAGCCGCCAGCCGCCGGCCTTGTCCTGCTGCTGCCAGAAGGCGGCGAACCGGCCGCCGGAGGCGAGCAGTTCGTCGACCGGCCCGTCCTCGAGGATGCGGCCGTCCTCCAGGAAGACGACGCGGTCGGCGGTGCGGATGCTGCTCAGCCGGTGGGCGACGATCACTCTGGTGCGGGGGGTCGGGTCGTTCGTCAGGGCGGCTGTGACAGCGGCTTCGTTCTCGTTGTCCAGGGCGCTGGTGGCCTCGTCGATCAGAAGTACTGGGGCGGGCTTGAGGAGCGCGCGGGCGATGGAGACACGCTGGCGTTCGCCGCCCGAGAGCGTGGTACCGGCCTCACCGACCCTGCCGGCCCATCCGTCGGGCAGGCGCTGCACAAGGGTGTCGACGCGGGCGAGACGCGCCGCGCGGTCCACCGCTTCGTCGTCCGCCCCGGGATGGCCGGCCAGGATGTTTTCGCGAACGGTTCCGTCGAACAGATACGGGTCCTGGAACACGACACTGACGAGTGCGCGGCGGGATGGGACATCCAGTGCCGCGCTGTCGGTACCGTCGATGAGAACGCTGCCGGAGGCGGGCTGGTGGAGGCCCGCGACAAGCGCCAGAACGGTGCTCTTGCCGGACCCCGAAGGGCCGACGATCGCGGTCGTCGTACCGGGTTCGAGTATCAGGTCGAAACCGTCGAGCACCGGTGCGCTGCCCGGTCCCTCGCCGCCGTCGCCGTCGGCGTAGCCGAACGTGACCTCGCGCAGTTCGATTCTCGGGGCCAAGGCCGTATCGGCGCGGAGGGTGCCGGCGGCGCGAGTGGGTGCGTCGAGGACGGCGCGGATGCGGCGCAGCGTACCGAGGCTGCTCTCGACCCCCGGGGACAGCTCCGCGACGGTGGTGAACGGTTCGAGGTAGCGGACGACGACCACGGTCAGCGCGATCGCCTCGGGTGCGGTGAGGGTGCCGTTGACGGTGAGGGCGACCGCGGTCCCGGCGAGGAGAAGCAGGGCGAGCTGACTGGCCAGGCCGAAGACGACCTGCCCGGGGACCTGGAGCAGCAGCAGCCGTGTCGAGGCGCCGTGCTGCGAGGCGAGCGCGGCCCCGGCGTGGCTGCGGGCGGGCTCGACGCGGCGGGCAGCCCGTAGCGCCTGCTGGGTGCGGGCGAACTCCATGATGCGTTCGGTCAGCGCGCTGTTGGCCTCGGAAGCCGCCCGGTCGGCATCACGCCCCAGCCGCCCGGAGGCCCAGAACGCGGCGAGGAGCACGGGTACGCCCGCCAGTGCCGCCAGACCGAGCTGCCAGGAGACCGGCAGGAGCGCCAGGGCGATCGCGACGGGAAGCAGTACACCGCTCAGCAGCGGCGTGACGAGATAGATGACCAGTCCGACCAGATCGGGCCCGGTGGCGGCGACAGCCTGCCGACCGGTGGCGAGGTTCCCGGCGGTGAACCAGGTCGGACGGATGTCGGTGAGGCGGTCCGCGACGGTCCGCTGGCCCGTGTCGAGGAGCCCGAAGCCCAGGGCGAACCCCCGTCGTGCCGCTGCGGCGTCGACGGCCCAGCCCGTTGCCGTGACGCAGGCCAGTGCCCCCAGCCATGGCCACGCCGTGGCCGGCTCGTCGCCGAACAAAGCGCCGACCATGGGAATGAGGAGGACCGAGCCGACCGCCCGCAGGACGACGCCCGCGGCGGTCAGCGCCAAGTGCACGGTGATCGCCCGTCGGCTGCCGGGGGGAAGCAGGGCCAGCAGGGTGCGGATCATCGGTGGGCTCCCGTCGTGTCGGCGCCGGCCGTGGCGGCATCCCAGAGCTGCCGGTACCGGCCGTCGAGGGCAAGCAGTTGGGTATGGGTGCCGGTCTGCGCGATCCGCCCGTGATCGAGGACCACGATCCGGTCCACACCGGTGATCGTGTGCAGGCGGTGCGCGATGACCAGCACGGTGCGCCCGGCAGTCAGCCGGGTCAGCGCCTGCTGCACGAGATGTTCGGACTCGGGGTCGGCGAAGGCCGTGGCCTCGTCGAGTACGAGTACCGGGGTGTCGGCGAGGATCGCGCGGGCGATCGTGAGCCGCTGTCGCTCGCCGCCGGAGAGAGCGGCGTCGGGGCCGAGGACCGTGTCGTAGCCTTCGGGCATCCGCATGATCCGCTCGTGGATCCGAGCGGCGCGGGCGGCCTCCCGGATACGCTCCTCCGGAGCATCGGGAATGGCCAGGGCGATGTTGTCGCGGACTGTTCCGTGGATCAGTTGTGTCTGCTGGAACACGAAGCCGACCCGGGCGTAGAGCTCGTCCGGGGTCAGCTCACGCACATCCCGGCCCCCTGCCCGGATCGCGCCGTCGGTGACGTCGTGGAAGCGGGCCAGCAGCGCGGCGAGGGTGGACTTGCCCGAGCCGGAGGCGCCGACCAGCGCTGTCACGGTTCCCGGTTCGAGGGTGAACGAGATGTCCTCCAGGACGGGGACACCGGGACGGTAGGCGAAGCCGACCCGCTCGAACTCGACCCTCCCCGCCGGCACCTCCCGTGCCTCCCCGCCCGCAGCCGTCTCCAGTTCGGGTTCGTCGAGGGTCACTTGGATACGGCGGGCCGCCAGCAGTCCCGTACGCAGACCGGACAGGCCGTAGCCGATCCCCATCAGGCGCGCGCCGAATGTCGTACCCAGCAGCAGGAACGGCAGCAAGGAGACCGGATCCATCCGTCCGGTGGTGACGAGAAGCGTGCCGAGCGCGCAGATGAGCAACAGGAACGTCGCGGGCCGGGTGACCAGATCGATGAACGTCTTCTGCCCGCAGAACGGCCGCTGCCAGCTGTCGAGGAACCTGATGTACTCGCCGAGTCGGGTACGGAAGACGGAGGACGCCGCGCCGCCGAACACCCGGATGACCGGCTGACCCTCCAGGTAGGCGCCGGCCTCGGCGTTCATACGCTCCTCCCAGCGCGTCGCCTCCGTGATGAGCGGGCCGGACTGCACCACCATGATCGCCATCGCCACGATGTACACGAACACAGGGAGAAGCAGCAGCAGGGCGATCCGCCAGTCGACGACGAACAGATAGACCAGCACCGAGACCGGGCCCACCACGGCCGCGACCGCGTCGGGGACCGCGTGGGTGACGAGATAGTGCAGCGCGAGCGTGTCGTCCTGCACGATCTGCTTGACCCGCCCAGACCCCCGGATGTCGAACCAGCCCAGCGGCAGCCGGGCGAGCTTGGCCAGCAGCCGCTGACGCAGGTTCCGCGCGAACCGGGCGTCGACCCAGTGCAGCCACAGCAGCAGACCGGACGCCAGCAGCACACCGGCCCCCAGCAGACCGACCGCCCAGGCCCCCAGGGCCCACAGCCGTCCCGAACCCTCTCCCGACGCCAGCCGCCGGCCCAGTTCCGCCATCAGTACGAACGGAGCCAGCTGGACGACAGTGACGAGCGCCTGGGCGACCCCGGCGACGATCAGCGTGGGGCGCAGCGGACTGATGAGCCGTCCGCCGGCCTGCGCCCGCCAGGAGCCCCGGCGCGGCTCCCGCCCGTCCGCGGCCGCTCCGGTGTCCGCACCGGTGTCCGCACCGGTGTCCGCACCGGTGTCCGATGCGGGCTCCGCCGGCGCACCGGAGGGTACCGGTTCCTCGGCGGCCTTGCGCCGGTTCGAACCGAAGGCCCGCCCGTAGTACCAGTACGCCTGCGCGTGCATCTCGCTGCGGGGAAAACCGAACTCCTCGCGCAGCCGCGCACGCAGGTGCTTGAGCGAACCGGATTCCGGTGTGACCCACGCATACCAGTCCGACCAGTCCCGGGCCGGTATCGCGGCGGCGAGTGACGCCTCCCCGTGCCGCGCCACCCAGTGGACGTTTGTCCGGGGACGGGCGACAAGGGGGATGAGACGGTCCGTCTCCCGGTGCTCCTCCAGATAGAGCTCCACCGGCACCTCTGCGGGCAGGACATCGAGGATGCCGTTGATCGCCGGTATGGATGCGGCGTCACCGACCAGCAGGTACCCGGCAGGCAGTTCGGAGGGCAGGTCGAACTGCGAGGAACCCAGCGAAGTGACCCGGACGCTCGTCCCGGACACGGCCCGCCGCGCCCACATGGACGCCGGACCGGCGGGATCGTGGAGCACGAAGTCCACCGCGAACGACCCGGTGGCGGGGTCCGCCTCCGACAGGGTGTACCCGCGCTGATGCTCGACCTCGGGATCGTCCGGGTCCGGCATCCAGAATCGAAGATGCGCCGCCGGAGCCACCACCACGTCCCGCAGCAGAGTGGGAGAGGTCATCCGGACCCGCAGGAAGTCCGGGGCCAGGAGCTCCGTACCGGTGACCGTCGCCTCGTGGTCGCGCGCACCGTAGGCGCGCATGATCACCCCGTTGATGCCACGTCTGGCCATCACTGTCCCTCTCCGGCGGCACGCAGCGCCGCCCTGATCTCGTCCACCGGCCGGCCGGGGGGCGCCGCTTCCACGAACCCGCGGATCGCGGCACCCAGCCACAACCGGACGTACTCATCGGCGTCGATCGTCGGCAGGGCGCGCTGCGCCTCACCGAGGCGGGTGTCGCTCCGAAGGGCTTCCTCGACGTCCTGCCGCTGTGCGTCGAGCCCCTCGACCCTCTCGAACTGGGCTTCCTCCGTGGCCGCGTACCCGATGGCCACGGACGCGACGGCGGCAGAGAGCACGATGCCCGCCTCCGTGGAGTACCCGCGCCGCACAAGCGACTCCGCCGCCGTCGCGAGCAGCCGACGGCCCCCCTCGCCTCGCGGGAACAAGGTCTGCACATAGCGCGTCAGGCCAGGGTGACGCAGCAGGAAGGCCCGCAACTGGAGCGCGGTGGACAGCAGATGGGGGACAGGCCCGTCGCCCGGCGCGTCCCGGAGGTCGAGTTCGGCCAGCAGGCTCTCACCCACCAGCCGTTCGAGCCCCCACCGCCCGTCCACGTGGCGGTACAGCGCCGTCGACGACACTCCGAGACGGGCCGCTACGGCGTTCATGCTCAGGTTCCGCAGCCCGAGTTCCCGTCCGGCCCGGACGATGTCAGCCGACTCGATCTGACGTGGCCGCCCCCCGGTCCGCGCCACTCCGGCCTCCTCACACAATAGTTACCCCTACCAACTAAGGTAACCCTAACGCGAAGCGGGCGGGCAGGGCAACCCCACGCGGCGGCCGGGCTGGGTACGTCAGCTGAGTAGTTCTACTCATGCCCCGGCCCGGACCTCTGAACGAAGATCGAACCAATGCCGCGGTCAAGCGAACACAGCGCAGGCCACGGCGCATCGACCTGCTCAAGGGAGTCCGATCATGTCCAAGCGCGTCATCGCCACGTCACTCGCGGGTACGGCTGTACTGGGAGCGGCCGGCGCCGTCGCCTTCGCGGCCCAGGCCTCCGAGGCGAAGCCTCAGGTGCGGGACGGTGAGGCCGCGTACGTCACCCCGCACGGCACCCGCGACGGCTCGCTGACCTTCACCGTCCACGTGTCGGACGACTCGGGCGTACGCGGCGTCAAGGTACTGGCATGGCCCGGGACCCTGAAGCCGGCTCCGACGGCGAAGGAGATGAAGGACGTCGAGTCCGCCAAGTGCGCGGCGGCCGGGGACGGAGCTGCCCGGTGCACCTACACGGTGAAGGTCACCGAGGCGGACGCGGTACCGGCCGGCGCCTGGCACGTCGCGGTCCTGGCGACCGCGAAGGACGGCGACACGGCATTCGTGCCCCGCGCGGCAGACTTCACGGCCCGCCGCTGAGCCGGATGGCTGTGGGGGCGGGCGCCTGCCTGTGGCGCGGTGCGGGGGTGAGCGCACTCAGGGCGGGCGCCCGCCTTGTGGGGTCGTCAGGGGGGCGAGGCTGCGTAGCAGTCGTCCGGTGCGGTTCCAGCGGGCCGGGCCGTGGAGGGTCATGGTGAGGGCGCCGGCCGAGGGCCCCGCGCTCGGTCAGGCGTCAGGGTCGACTTCGGGGTGCGTGAACCGCACGGGCTTGCCCAGCGAGCGGGCGTAGGCGATCTCGGCTCGGGTGCTGTCTCCGATGCAGTCGCCGACTAAAAGCGCCTGAGTTCGCGATTTCTGAGGCGCTGGCACCAGGAACTTGGCCTTGCCGCCCGGGATCCTCGGCTGTGTGCGGCTCGGTTCCGACTGATTCGGTGTACAAGTGCATGACGTTGCGGCCTCGACATGCGGCCGTTGCAGTTTCTCGTGCCGGACGCCACGACCCTCGCTGGTGTCCTGGAGGCTCCTCGGCTGGGCCCGCTTAGCGCAGAGGTTGCTTCGGGTCGCAAGATGATCCTGGGGAGGGGGTAGGAAGCATGCTCGAAGTACCATCCTGCAAGGTTCTCCGGTCGGCACTTCGCAGCCTTGACCGTGGCACGGTCGGACGGAGGCATATGTGTAGAGAGGGCAGAGGGCGATGAGTGTGGCTGAGAGTTGGTCTCGCGTGATGACCCTTCTTCGGCAGCACGCTCCGGTCGATCACGCGGATCTGCCAGGGCCCGCTACGGAGCAGATGCTCGCGGCAGCCGAGGAACGGATGGGGATCTCCCTGCATGGGGACCTGCGGACGTGGCTGTTGCAGAACAATCTGGATCTGCCAGCGGAAGACGTCGACGACGACGTGATGTGTTGCGGCTTCGACGGGTTCCCCGACGAGGGAAGCTTCTTTCTGGGCATTCGGGCGATGGAGAGGCTCTATGCGAACCGCTCCCGGTCCGGTGGATTCGACCCGCCGGACCAGCCGGACGATCCGGTCTGGCGTAATGAGTGGATCCCGTTCCTTTCGGACCAGGACGGCTGGATGGGAAAGTTCATCGATGTGCGGGACGGGCGCGTCGGCAGGTGGTTCGTGGGTGAGATCACGGTCACGGGCGAGTACGAATCGATGGCCCACTATTTCGACTCCGTAGCGGAGATGCTGACGAAGATCGCCGATGGCAGCTACCCGGTCTGTGAGGTCGCCGAAGGTCGACTCGTCTGGTCGTGAGACGGTTCCCAACCGTGTGACTGCCATTGCCAATCCGCTCTCGCCCTGGCCGGAGCGAGGGAGCCGGTGGCGGGGGCACAGTCGGGGCGGTTGTCAGTTAGGGCTTGTCCTCCTGGTCCCGGTCGGACAAGGGGTCGGGGTGGAATGTCCGGGTGTAGCGCAGTCCTGTGTCGGGGGTGATGTTTAATACCGCGCACAGATGTTGCGGGTCGGCGCCGGTGACGGCGGCCTCTTCGAGGATCCGGTCCTCGCGGAGGCGTTGGGCGGTGACCGGAAGATCCTTGAGCAGGGGCTGCATCCAGCCGATGGTGACCGGCCTGCAGGAGTGGGCGGTCTGCGAGCTGAGGAACAGGTGGGGGTTGCGGGTGTGTGGCCAGCGTGAGTACCGGAGTTGGATGTAGTCGGCGGCGGCCTGACGGGTGAAGGCGTCGAGGGGGTGGTCGATGTCACCGTGCAAGAGCCGGCCGCCGGTGAAGTCGACGGCAGCCAAGGGCAATTCGCCAGCCTGGTGGGGGTAGAGCGCGTGAATGCCGATGAGGGCGATCAGCAGCTTCAGGGCGGGGTCGCCCTCGGCGGCCGCGGCCAATGTCTGGATCGTCTCGGGGCTCAGCGGCATGGGCACCGAGCTGGGCTTCGCCCCTAGGCTCAGGCCGCGTGCGGGGTTGGCGAACAGCAGCCGTTGGCTCTTGAGGGTTTTGAACATGTTGCGCAGTGCGACGGCTTCGTTGTGCGGTGCCGCGCATTGGGAAACCACTCTGTGAGGTCGGCGCGGGTGACCTGGCGAAGGGTGCGGTAGCGCTTCGAGCAGTCGAGGAGGAATGGGATCGAGGCGTCGACCTGGTTGCGGACGGTGGCGGTCGAGCGGGGACGGCGGCGGGGCTCGCCGTGTCGGACGATGCGGATCCACACGAGGGCTTCTGCACGGATCTCCGGGTGCACGTTGCTGAGCCGGCGGCGGATCCACGCGTCGAGGGGGTCGATGCGGTCGTCGTCGAGGAGGTCGAGGTGGGCGAGCACCTCAGTGACCCGGGTGACGGCACGTGTGGCTCGCTGGCGCGGCAGAGTGGCGACGGTGCTGGCCTTGATGTTTTCATGCGGGCCGTGGACGGCGGTCAGCAGGTACAGGCTTCGCAGCACGCGCTCGAGCAAGGCCGGTGACCAGCCTTGGGCCTCCGCGCTGGCCTCGGCCTGAGCCGAGACGTAGGCGGTGAAGGCGGGATCGATCGGCTCGACGTCGGGCACGGTGACGCGTGACATGTCCCGCTCGGCGATGAACAGCGGCTCCTGACGCCACCGAGGCATCGCCCAGGATGAAAGGCCAGTGTGCTGGTGCGCTTCGGGTGAGCCGCGCTCCCGCGTCCGGGCGGCAAGGTGGACCCGCCGGACCAGATCGGCGATGAACAGCTGCTGCCCGGTGGTGGCCGCGGTGGTGAGGTCCGGTCGCTGCCAGGTCCGTGGAACGGCTTGGGCCTGGCAGCGGCACAGTCGGCATACTCCGTGCTTGAGGAGCGGCACGGTGCGGCGGCAGGTCGCGCAGGTGCCGGTCTCGTGCCCGCGGTTTCGTAAGGAGGTACAGGCGGCACAGCGGCCGTGGCGGTGCCAGGTGCCCCAGGCGAGGCAGTCGCTGCAGCTGTCCGCGTATGGCACGCGGGGATGACAGCGACGGCAGTAGCCGCCGACGTAGTGGGCGTCGCTGCCGCATTCCTTTGCAGGTCGGCGGCGGAAGTTCGGGATGCAGGCAGCTGAAGCAGCGGAGCCGACCGTACTCCGCGATCTTGTTGCCGCACTGCTTGCACGGCCGGGGCCGCAGGTTCACAGCGGTGGTTCCGTCCGACCGACCCGACGTTCGATCCTGGGGTGCTCGCCCGCGACCGCCGCCGGGGCGGACGTGCTTGCGGGACGCCGAGCGCGGGCCTTCTCGGGCTCCGGGGCCAGAAGGTCGTTGGGTTGGCAGCCCAGGACCTCGCAGAGGATGTCGAGGTCATCCAGGCGGATGGTGACCGGCTGCCCGGACCACAGATTGGACATCTTCCCGGCGCTGATCATTAGGCCCGCGTCGGCGAGCATCGACTGCAGCTGCGAGGATTTCCAGATGTCGCGCTGCGCGGCGGCCAGCCGCAGGTTCCACTTCATGACGGCTCCTGTCCTGGGCTATCCGGTGAACCGGGACGCGGCCCGCTGGCCGGCGGAAGTCCAGGCGTCCTCGATGTGGGTCTTGTTGACGTGGACGTAGATCATCGTGGTGTTGATCCAGCGATGTCCGAGCAGCTCCTGGATAGCGACGACGTTCATGCCCTGTGCGTACAGATCGGACGCGGCGAAGTGCCGGAGCGCGTGCGGAGTAGCACGGCCGGACCAGCGAGGCAGGTGGCGCTCCACTGTCTCCGCCATCGCGCCCCGGATCGCGCTGGTGCTCACGCGTTTGCAGCGGCCACCGGGATCGCGGCGCTCGGAGGGGAACAGCGGCGCACCGGGCTCATCAAGGTGCCCGTCGAACTCCCACCGCGGGCCCTGGAGCCACCATTCGAGGAGTTCACGAGAACCGTTGATGAGCGGGACCAGGCGCTCCTTCTTCTGACCGCGGCTGCCCTTGCCACGCAGTAGCACCTCGCCGAAGGTGCCCAGGTCCCAGCGGATGTCGTGGACGTCGAGCAGGCACAGTTCCGAGACTCACGGGCCGATGAGGCTGGCCAAGCGGCATGCGGTGTAGTTACGGACACTCGGCGCATACTTCCGAGCCGAATGCAGATCGTCGCGCCATCCGGCGAAGAGTCGATCGACGTCCGCGGCCGGCGGCGGGATCCGCACCCGCATGTTGGTCTTGCCTCGTGCCCGGTTGATCTCATCGACCGGGCACTGCACCAGTACGCCGGTCGCCGCGTGGATATCGGCCTGATGCCGCACCTCCAGGAACTCGAAGTACGTCGCCAGGGCGTGCGCCTTGCGGACCTTGGTCAGCGTGGCCAGCCTTCGCTGGTCCTCGCCGAAGAACCGGTCGAGGTCAGTCGGGATCAGCTCCCAGAGCGGGCGGCCGCACCAGCCGCGCACCTCCATCAGCGCATCCACGTCGCCGGAGATCGTCTCGTCGGCGATCCCGGCCGCAGCCCGGGCGAGCACGAACTCAGACAGCAGGTCCTGCTCGAAGTCCGCTATGTCCTGCGGTGACTGCAACAGCGGTCGAGATCGGATTGGTGCAACGGCAGCAAGCGACATCCCGCCCCCCTCAACTTCGCCATGCCCAGCGGAATCTCAGGCTGCCAGATGGAAGCTCATGAATTATGAGACTTCCTCGCTGTTCACCCTTGAGGGTGACGGAGGGCCGTCGACGCACTCCGCAGGACCGGGGGCGCCGCTCGCGGGGAGCGGGGCGATGGGGAACTCAGGCGCACATTCACAACGAGTGCCTCGTCAGCGACCGGATCTTCGCGCGGTGCAGATCGCCGCGTCGGACCTTCAGCGCCTCGGCCTCGGCCTCGGCAGGATCGGACCAGAATTCGTGCGCCGACTTCATGTCACAGCCCGGTTTGACGACAATCCTTCCGGCTTTGGTCCCCCTCAGATCGGCCTCGTTCATCTCGGTCATGAACCGGGTCGAGCCGCAGATCACGACGATACGCGGGAGGCCCAACAGCTTCTCCGCGTGGGCGAGCCTCTCCTCAGGGGTGAACGGCTGCGGGTATGACACCGGTTCCTCCTGGTGGTGTGGTCCAAGGGGCTCCTGCCGAGACGGGAACAGTATGAGGCCCCGGGGCCTCGGTACACACATTGGCCACTGGGTTCAACGACCGCCCCGCACAACTGGTGTTCCCCGATGCCGAAGGCATCCGCCGGTGGTCGAGCCCGGCCAGATCCTGCTCAACGCCGACCTCGCCGCAGGAGTGCCCATGCCGTACTCCTGCACGGTCGGCCCTCCACCGGTGCTCCGCCCGCACCCCATCCACCACCGGCAGCCGGGCTCAGTCGCCGCGCGCCTCATCGACCAGGGACACACCGGATAGGTTGTTCGGGGTGGTGGTGCGGTCGTCGGTGCCGGGGCGGATCGTGGGCTGATGGAAGTGACCGGACGCCGCGGTCGCGGTGACCGATGCCATGGTCAGTGGATTGGCCTGGATACGACCCTGCCCGATCAGGGCCGCCGCTTTCTCCGTCTCGTCCTTCGGTACAGGCACCGACCCGTCGTACGAAGGGATGCCGACATGCCACACGGCCTCAGCACCTCCGCTCGCCGGTCGGCACACGGAAAGCGATCACGGCGACATCGTCGCGACGGTCCTCGGGAAGCCGCAGAAGCTCAGCCACGAACCGGTCGGCCACAAGAGCACGGGACCGCAACGTAGCCGCATGCCGAATGAGCAGAGCCAGCCCGTCACCGATGTCCCTGCGCGGATTCTCGATCAGCCCGTCCGTGTAGAGCACCAGGGTGTCACCCGGCTCGATTCGATAATGACTTTCGGTACGGGACACCTCGGGCAGCACACACAACGGCGGGTCCGTGCCCTGCCGGCGGCCAAGAAAACGCGGCGTGCCCAACCCCGGCACCAGCAAGGGCGGCGGATGCCCCGCGTTCGACAGCGTCGCCTGCCAGCTCCCATCGCCGACCGGACGCAGCACGACATGAACAGCGGTGATCAGCGGCGCGATATCCAGCCCCTGCGCCACCAGGTCGAGCCGGGCAAGAGTGGCCGCGGGACCCGCCCACCCGGCGTCATAGGCGAACCCCCGCAGCATGTTGCTGATCTTGCCCATCGCCGTCGCCGCCATCAGATCATGGCCGGCGACATCACCGATCGAAAGAGAAACCGACCCGTCACGAGTCCTGACGGCGTCGTACCAGTCACCACCGATCTCGGCCGAGGAATCGGCGGGCTGGTAGGCCGCCGCAAGCTCGGCACCCTCCACGGACGGCGGAGGAAGAAGGAACGACCTCTGCAGGGTCAGAGCCGTCTCCCGCGCCCCCTGCAGCTCCAGCGTGCGCTGCACCGGGTCCTGGACACGCCGCAGGATCTCGTTGAACAGATCGAGATCCGAACCGCTCGGGGGCGGATGCCCCTGACAGGTCGAGGCCGCCACGAGTGCGACAACCCGCTCATCCGCGACCAGCGGAGCGACAAGCAGACTGGTGGCACCGGCCTGCTCCATCCAGGCCCTGGACACGCCGGACAAAAGATCGGCGGGCGGCTGTCCGGCCGGAAAGGTGATGAGCAAGGACTTCCGCGTCGCGATGGCCCGCTCCGCCTGTCGGCCGAGCGCGAAGTCGTCCGGTAGTGAACCGAGCGCCGGGAGCCCCGGAGCCAGCGCCGCCTGGGCTCTGGCCATTGTGTGCTCCATGCCCGACAGGCCGTGCCGCGTTCCGGCCTGCGGATGGAAGACCGCCAGCGCGTCGAACAGGTCCGGCACCACGGCCCGGGCCAGCCTGCTGAAAACGTCCGGTACGGTGCCCGCCGTAGGAATTGCCGCCACGCGCGCCAGCAGCCTCTCCTTCATCTGCTCGCGCCACTCCTCCTCGGCGTCGCTCACCATGCCCACCCACTCCACGACCTCACCGTCCCGGAGCACCGGCACCGCGATGATCTTCACGTGCCGGTAGCGGCCGGAGTCGTCCCCCACACGGACACGGATCATCGCGTCCAGGAGCGCCTTGCCACGGCGCGTGGCACGCCACTGCGAGGCGAACCAGATCCGGTCCTTCGGATGCACCGCGTCCATCCACGAAGCCGACGAACCGGCCTCCGGCTGCCACAGACTTTCCCCGGCGACCCCCAGACGGCCCACAAGCGTGGCGACCTTGCCCTCGGGCGTCATGAGCCAGACAACATGCGGGATGGCCGACAGCAACGCCTCATAACGCGCGAGAGCCCGGCCCGCGACATCGGTGACACCTTCCTCGACCGCCGCGGCAGATGTGCTCAACCGCCTGCTGCCTAGCGGACCGGCCACCAGAAGTACAGCAAGACCGAACCGGCTCGTCACCGGCACCGCGGCGACCAGACACGTCCGGTGAACCACACGTCCCGAACCCGTACGCACAGCAAGGTCCACCAGGACACTCGAATGCTCTTTACCCGGCAGATCCAGCGCCCGCAGCAGCGGCCGGAACTTCGCCGCGGACAGCGCGACCCCCGCATCCTGGCCGAGGCTCCAGAAGCCGAACAGCTCCCTGAACGGACGGTTGCACTGCCGCAGCACCTGCCTGCGCCCAGTGATCAGAGCCAGCCCGACCGCGGCAGACCCAAGAGGAGCGACCCCGAAGAAGGAGTCGGCGGCGGAGAACGAATGCGTGGACACCCATCCAGCATTGTTCAAAGCCGCGACGCTGACGAGCGGGGCGCTGCCGAGTGATGCTCACCCCGGCAGTGCCCCCGCACAGACGAGGGCGGCCCGCCCACCCCCACATCCCTCACTAAACGTGTTTATTGACCCGCCTTCCGGTTACAACAAGTAGCTACAGGCTGTCAGTGTCCGACGGAAGGCAGGAACATGACCTTCATCAACGTGCTCGTCCTCGTCGCGGTCGTCGTCCCCATCGCCCTGCTGGCAGTGGCCCCCAGCGTGCCCGCGCGGCGCAACCCGTTCCCCGACCGCACGCGGCGCCGTCCCACTGCGGCGCGACCGAGCGAGATGCCCCACCAACAGACGAACAGGCACCACGCCCGCTGACCTCGAAACGGAACACACCTGACGACACGGAGCCCCCTCCCACCGAAGACGGGTGCCGCCGCGCCGACCCAAACACAGGCGGAGACCATGACCAGCCGGGAGCGGCCAATGACGCTGAGAGGGCGTAGGTAACGTGCTGTCTGGTTCGTGCTTGCGGCTGGGACTGGGGCGGTGGTGGCCTTTCCGGGCGGCTATGGCCGTGGCTGGGTGAAAAATCCCTGCTCGGGCTCGGTCAGGATCCCGCGTTCGAGCCGTTTCAGCTTCAGCCGGACGTTGTCGACGTTGCTGGGCGCGATCTCCAAATCCATCGCCTCGCAGACCGCCCGTGCCCGCAGCGGGGCGTCGGCCTCGGCGAACACCGCCATAATCTGCCGGTAGACCGGATGATCCGGCAGCTTCGCGGCCGGCCGTTTCGGCGAGGACGGATCAGGCAGTGCCAGCAGGGCCTTGCGGGTGATCCGGACTTCCTCGGCAACCCGGTCGAACTCATCCACCCGCGCGGTAAGTTCCGCGATGCGTCCCCGCGTGGCCTCGGTCTGTACGGCGATCTCGCGCTCTTGTTCCTCCAGACGCGCGAGCACCGCTTCCAAGGTCAGCTCGCTGTCGCTCACGCGCCGCGCCAGGTGGGGACGGAAATCCTGGTCAGCATCGTCGGCATCCGGTCGCTTGCGGCCCAGTACACCCTCGACCCGGCGGAGGCGGGCCGGTGCTCGTAGTCCCGCACCAGCCTGCGGTGCAGCACCATGATCCTCTTTACCTGCTCCACCACCCACCTCTTGGGCTGTGGGACGAACCCGCTGGTGGCCGGGTCGCGCTCGATGACCTCGACGTCGATGCCCATCTTCCGCCCGCGGTCGACGACGGTAGTCTTGAACTCCTGGTCCACCAGGGCCCTCTTGCCGGCGCCCGGCTCGGTGGCGGCCACGGTCCTGTCCAGCAGTGCGGTGCCGACGGGCGCCCCGACGGCCGCGTGCAGCCTCTGGGGGTCGAGCACCACCAGGCTCGGGTCGGCCTTGCGCCCCGGCTCTCGCGCACCTGCCAGCGCCGCAGGTCGTGGATGGTCTGATCGGTGCCGTCGTCACGCCACTTGTAGAAGTAGTACTTCACCGCTCCGACCGGGGGCACGTCGTGGGGGAGGTAGTCCCACTGGCAACCGGTACGGGACTGGCAGAGCAGGGCGTTGACAATCTCCCGCATCCCGTAGCCGCCCTGGTGGCCGCTGACGGAAGGATGCCGGGCCTTCCAGAAGGCGTGGACGGGCTCGATCAGGGCCCACCGCTCGTCGGACAAGCCGCTCTTGTAGGCCGACGGTAGCTCACGAAGAACACTGCAACACGACAGCACTCCCCGATCAGCCCGTGCCACACGTTCCAGGGACAACGAAGGCGGCATCACGTCACCTACCGCCCTCTCGGAGCACCCACCACGTACACCTTCGCCAACGCCTGCTCCGCCTCGCTGTACGCGCTCGGCATGGCCACCGACACGATCGACTACGGCATGGGCGACACGGTCTTCGTCGCGGGCACCGACGCCGCCACCGAGAGCGGCTTCGGCACACTCGACCGCGTACAGAACGATCTCCCCGACGCCCCGCGCCCCTTCGACGACACGCACAAAGGCATGCTCACAGGGGAGGGCGCGGCAGCCGTCGTCGTACTGCGGGCCAGCACCGGGGACGGACCCGTCCGCGCCCGCGTGCGCGGCGTGTCCAAGAACTGCGACGCCCACCACGCCACCGCGCCCGACCCCGACGGCATCACCCGCGCCGTACGGGACGTCTACCGCAGAGCAGGGGTACGGGCGCGAGACATCGACCTGGTGATGCTGCACGGCAGCGGCACCCCCCTCTACGACACGACGGAGTCGAGCGTCCTACGCCAAATCTTCCCCGGCGCGGGCGCCGGTCTGCGGATGACCACCATCAAGGCGATGACCGGCGACACCCTGGGCGGCTCGGGGCAGCTCAACCTCGTGATGGCGGTGCTGGCCATGAAGAACGGGACGGTGCCCCCGGTCCTGGGCCTGGCCGATCCGATCCCGGAGGCCGCAGGACTGGGCCTGGTGCAGGGCACCCCCGCCTCCGGTGACCTGGCCATCGCCCAGATCGACGCGTTCGGCTTCGGCGGGATCAACGCCGTCGCGATCGTGGATATATCCAGGTGAACGCGACGAGCACCACGCGCACCAGGAGGGACCCGCACGCCCTGGAGGTCGTCGTCACGGGCATCGGACTGGCACTGCCCGGAGTCACGACCTACGGCGACCTTCTCGGACCACTGCCGGGAGAGGGCGGCTTCGCCCCGGCCACCGGTCTGATCGGACGCGAGCTGCGCCACAAGGACCGCGCGTCCCTGCTCGCCCTGCGGGTCGCCGAGTTCGCCCTCCACGACGCCGGTCCGGCCGACACCGACGACGCGTTCACAGGCACGGCCGAGGCGACCGCCGTCGTGGTCGGCACTAACCTGGGCAAAGCGGACAGCGTCCGCGAGGCCACCGACACCATCGCCACGGCAGGCATCATGGGCCTCAGCCCGCTGGGCCTGCCCCAGACATCAAGCAACGCCATCGTCGGCTGGGTGGCCATCCGCTACCGGCTGCGTGGCCCCGATCTCACCGTCTGCAACGGCGTCACGAGCGGACTGGACGCCCTGGCCTGGGCCGGAACCTCATGACAGCCGGCTGTGCCGAAGCCGCCGTCGGCGTCGACGCCGAACCCGCGAACCACGTGGTGACGAAGATCCTCGGCCAGTAGTCCACCGACGCGGCAGTCGCAGTCGTACTTGAACCCGCGGACGCAGCCGCCTCCCGCAGCGCACGACCCCGCGCCACGATCACCGGCTACGCACGGGCCCGGAACCTCGCCGCGGCACTGACCATCGCCGGTTTCACCGAGGAGGAATCCGTCCGGCTGTGGCTCGCGGACGAGGCGGCAGCCGTCGGGGCCGGGGACAGCCGTTTGCTCGCACCCCGGCGCCGGATCGACCTGGAATCTCAGTTGGGCCCGCTGTCCGGGGCGCTCGGCGTCCTGCAGTGCGCCGCCGCGGCCGCCTACCTGGAGTCCGGGGCCACCGGCAACGTTCTGGCCACGGCCGGCGGCCCACGCCACGACGCGACGGCCGCCCTGCTGCTGACCCCGCCGCCAGCCCTTCGCCCATCCACGCAGGAACGGGGACAACACCCATGACCACGACGAGCGTGACCATCGAGGAGCTTCGAATCCTGATAGTCGTCGTTCTGGAGACCGAGCCCGAGGAGGTCACCGACGGAGCGCACTTCGACCACGAGCTCGACATCGACTCGCCGCTGATGCCGGAGATCTCCACCCGCGTGGAGAGCGCGGACGGCGTCCCGGAGCACGCCGTAGCCGCCAGCGGCGCCACCCTCCCGAACCACGCGCCTTCCTCACCTCACAGCTCTTCAGCAAGACGCCGGCCTCCCCGCTCATCCGCCCCAGGCCGGCGAGCCACCCAGCGGCGCGCCTGTTCCTGCTCCACCACGCCGGCGGCTCACACCTGCGCAGCACGTCCCCGACGACTGGGAACTGTGCCTCCTGGAAGCCCCCGGCCGAGGCAACCTCCACGCCCTGCCGCTGATCTCGGCGTCGTAGGCCGGCGTCCATGCCTTCTTCGGGATCTTCAGTACGGCCTGGAGGTTGCCTCGGTGATGGTCGTTCCGACGGAATACGACAGCCATCGCCCGCGCCGGGAGAGCCAGTCGAGGAAGGCGTGGGTGCCGCCGGCGGAGTCGGTGCGGATCAGCGTCTGCCGTCCCCGCCGCAGGCGTTTGGACAGCTGGGCCAGGGTGAGTTGGGCGGCTTCGCTGGGGGCGGCTGCAGTGTTGCAGCCCGCGTTGCCGGGCCGCAGCAGGGCCGCCACCGGCTCGCCGGAACCGGCTTGGCCGTGATCGACGAACGCGACGAGCGGATGATGACCGAAGGTCTTCTTCCAGGTCGCGGTGGCGTCCTGCTTCTCGGAGTGCGCGAGCACCAGCACCCCATCGGTTTCCACGATCACCTGGCCGTCGGCGGCCGGACTGCTTGCCCCGGCCAACTCCCAGACTCACTGACGCACTTCGGACCGCGCGCCCGGGATCGCCGCAAGAGCTTTCGGGCCGGACGCCGCGAGTGCGTCGACGAGGCGCGAGATGGCCGGATCGGAAGCCACCGGGCCGCACACAGCCGACTCGACCCGCAGCATGCCGACGTCGGTCAGACAGTCCCCGCCGAGCGCGACAGCCAGCGCCACATCCAGCAGGACCTTACCCGGATTGTGCACGGCCGGCGGCTTGCGCCGCGGCGCCGCGCCTGGTCACCGTGTCGAGTGCCGGCCAAGGAGGACCCTCGCGCAGCAATTCCTCTCCGAATCGCCATTCATCCGGAAACCGGTCGCCAAGTTCCCGACGCCACGCGGCGACCATCGCGATAACGAGCTGCCGACACTCGTCCAGCAGCCCTTGGCCAACGCTTGAGCAGCGCTCACAGACCGCACCGGGAACATTGGCGAGATCGAACTCGACAGGTCCACTGCAGCACGTCTCAAGGTCGATGAACAACGAGCCGTTCCTCGTACTAAGCACATTGCCCGGATACGGCTCGCCGCGGAGCAACTGCTCCACGGCGCCGCGATCGTCGATCGCTCGTCGCGGACTTGCCAGCCTGCCGCTGAGGAACACGCGGTCCGCGCCGGTGAGCTCCGGCGAGCGATCCGGGTCGGCGACAACTTCTTCCGCCTCCGTGATCCGGGCCGTGAACCTCGGGCTCGGCATATCGACCTGGCGCATGCCGGTGTGCAACTGGTCCAGCGCCTTCGCGTAGTCGACTGGTGAGGTATGAGGTGTCACGGGCTCGTAGTAGGTCCACGGCGTCACTGCGAACCCATCACGCGTGTACACACGCGGGTCCGCCCCAGGCCCCAAAGGACACACCGGACATCCGGCCTCGATGAGCCGCTGAGCGAGATCGACTTCGAACTGCGCAACCTCCCGTCCCACAGGGGCAACCCGGGCAAAGACGTCGCGTGGCGTCAGCCGCAGTGCCAGCTTGTCCGAGTCATGGAGACCGATTGCATCGTTGGCTGGCAGATCGAGCGATGCGGCGACCGAAAGTCGCAGCCGCGATCGCACGCGCGACGTCGGTCATATGCACCCTCGAATCTCGGCATGGATGAGCGAGGGTGTGGCCAAGCGGCGGTGACGCATCCTTCCTCCCAGTGCCACCATCCTGAATTGCCCGGTCCCCTCGCCGGTGGTGCCGAGGCGATGAAAGGCCTTCAACACGGGCCGAAGGGAAGCGATAACGATGGTCGCCGGGGGCAAGGCGGGCTGAACACCGTATGTGTGTCCGCTCCAAAAGGGCGCCTTGATTTCATCAGACTTCATCGGCTCCTCCACTCGGGCCGTCGCGGCGAACCAACTGATCAATCTCTTCAGCGGAGTCGGCGGCGAGGCGATAGATGCCCTGGAGGCTCACCGAGCGGATCAGCCGCCCGTCCTCGACGTACTTGAGCAGGCGCTTGCCGCGAAGAGAAGTGAACGTCAGCCGCTCCAGAAGGTCCCCGGGGACGACCGTGTCGAAGGTGAGCGGGGCACCTGGCGGTCCGACAAGCACTGCAGTGACACATCCAGCCTTGAGGGGGCGCCAGTCCAACAACTTCACGTAGTCATCATCGGGAAGCACCGAGCCGACGGTCTCGTAGGGAACGATGTGAGCTACCTCCAGCATCTCCAGCACATGGAGGCGGGTGCGGTGCCCACGCACTGGGTAGATGCGGTCCCCGGCTGCACCCCCGCGCGCTGAAAGCTCGGCAGCGACTGGTGCGGCCCGCCAAACAGCATCGTCAGTCGCTGACCGGCATAGGCGGACCGCTCAAGCTCTCGGCACAAGTCGTCGGTCCACAACGCCGTATATGGGTTCGACACGCCAGCACGGTAGCCGTGCTCTATGACAGGCACCGTGCCGGGAGCCGATGTCAGTCCGTGGTGGCACGCTCGCGCGGTCAGTCGCGGCGCTCGCGCTCCTGCTCCAGGAGGGCGTCGAGATCGCGGAGCCTGTCCAGGCCTCGCACCGCCCGGGTCATCCGCGCGTTGTGTTCGAACCGGTCACGGTGGCGGTGCAGGAGGTTCCAGTATCCGGCGGTGAAGGGGCAGGCGTCTTCGCCAACCCGTACGGACGGGTTGTACTTGCAGGGGCCGCAGAGGTCGCTCATCCGGTCGATGTAGGCGCCCCCGGACGTATAGGGCTTGGTGGTCATGCGGCCCCCGTCGGCGTACTGCGACATGCCCACCACGTTCGGGACCATGACCCAGTCGTAGCCGTCGACGAAGCTGCGGTGGAACCAGTCGGTGACGGCCCGGGGATCCCAGCCCCGTTGGAGGGCGTAACTGCCCAGGATCATCAGGCGGGGAATGTGATGGGTCCAGCCTGTCGTCCTGACCTGTTCCAGGACGTGGGAGAGGCAGTTCGCCCCGGTGCCGTCCGGGGACAGTTCCGTGAACCAGTCGGGCAGTGGCTCGCGGTGACGCAGGACGTTGCTCACTCGGTACTGCTCGTCGAAGTACCAGTAGACATGCCAGACGAACTCGCGCCACCCGGCGATCTGCCGCACGAACCCCTCGGCGCTGTTGAGCGGCACTCCTTCCGACCGCCATCCGGCCTCGGCCCGCTCGACGCATTCGGCGGGGTCCAGCAGCCCGAGGTTGAGCGATGTGGACAGCAGGCTGTGGCTCATCGTCGGGTCCCCGGCCAGCACCGCGTCCTCGTACTCCCCGAACGTGGCGAGCCGGTGCTCCACGAAGCGGCGGAGTGCGGCGAGCGCCTCCCGGCGCGTGGCCGGGAACCGGCGTGGTGCGTCATCGCCGACGAACTCCACGTCCCCGTCGCGCGCCCACCGGTCCAGGTCGGACCGCACCTCGTCGTCGATCTCGCTCTCCCGGGGCCGGTACGGTGCCGGTGCGCCCAGCTCGGTGACGTCGCGTGGCGGGGGCTGCCGGTTGTCGTGGTCCAGGTTCCAGCGGCCGCCGGCGGGGTGGTCGCCCTCCATCAGCAGACCGTGCTCCCGGCGGACCCATCGGTAGAAGTCCTCCTGACGGAGCCGCTTCGAGTCGCGGCCGTCCGCCCAGGCCCTGAAGTCGTCGTGGCTCACGAGGAAGCCGCGCGCCGGCAGAACCCGCACCGAGGGCAGCCCGCGCACGAAGGCGTGGGCCGCACGGGATGTGGGGTGGTGGACGGTCACCCGGGCGTCGCCCACCGCCTCACGCAGCCCTTGCCGGTACGTATCCGCCTTGACGTACCGCACCCGGTCACCGAGCTCCGCGGCCCGGTGGCGCATCGCCGAAAGGAGCAGGTGCGCCTTGGCGCGATGGAAGCGCCTCCTGCGGAAGACGTTGCGGGACTCGATCATCAGCAGCGGCGCGTCCCGGTGCGGGCCTCCGTGCGCCGGGTCGATGAAATGCGGGCCGAGCTGATCACCGAACAGCCAGTGGGGCGTGCCGGATTCTTCCTTGCTCATGCCGAACGCTCCCTTGACGGACTGCTGCCCGGCCGGTGACACGCGGTGCCCGCCGGACCGATCCGCACCGCGCGCCTCCCCCCGCAGATCAAAGCGCACGACGGCGCGGGGCGCGGGCGGCACACGCCGGGCGCCGCCCCTCCGTACCACCGGCTCCGGCGCACTCGCGGTGACTCATCGTGCGCACCTCGTTCCATATGGTGACATCATGGCGTCGAGCAGCATGTGCCAGCCGCGTGTGACCATCCCCGAAGACGCCGATCCGCAGGAGTTCCCGTGTCGGACCGAAAGCCCGTCCTGAGCGGCCGTACAGCCGTGGTGACCGGAGCCGCACGTGGCCTCGGAGCAGCTGTCGCCCGCGAACTGTCCGGGCGGGGCGTCCGCGTGGCCCTGCTCGGCCTGGAGGGGGAAGAGCTCGCCCGGACCGCCGCAGGACTGCCCACGGAGTCACTCCACTGGCACGTGGACGTCACCGACGACGAGGCGATGACCCGCGTCGCCAATGAGGTGGGCCGTCGGCTGGGCCCCGTCTCTGTCGTCGTCGGCAATGCCGGGGTGGCGGAGGGAGGCCCGTTCGCCGACTCCGACCCGGACACCTGGCGACGCGTGATCGAGGTCAACCTCGTGGGCAGCGCGATCACGGCACGGACGTTTCTGCCGCAACTGCTCCGTACCCGCGGTCACTACCAGCAGATCGCCTCGCTCGCGTCCATCGGCGCCGCGCCGATGATGAGCGCGTACTGCGCGTCCAAGGCGGGCGTGGAGTCGTTCTCCCACTCCCTGCGCGCCGAACTGGCCCCCCGCGGGGTCAGCGTGGGCATCGAGTATCTGAACTGGATCGACACCGACATGATCCGGGACGCCGACCAGCACCGTGTGCTGCGCGAGCTCCGGTCCCATATGCCTCCACCGGCGCGCAAGACCTACGCCCCGGATTACGTGGCCCGACTCGTGGTCGGCGCGGTCGAACGGCGGGCACCTTCCGTCTATGTGCCCGGGTGGCTCCGGAGTGTCCAGGCGGTGCGAGGCGGTCTGCCGGGGCTGGTCTCGCTGCTGACGCGCCGGGAGCTGACGCGGTCGCCGTTCGAAGCGACGGGACTGTTGGGGGCCGGCGGGCGCGCGGCGGAGGGAACCGGGCCGGCACAGGCCTGACCCCCGGGCTCCCCTTCCTGGGCCGGTGCTCCGCTGCGGCTCACCGGCCACGAAGGCGGCGCACAGCACGCACGCCGCGCCGCGCGGCCCGCGCGGCGTTCGCGCCGGGGGCCCCATGGACCCCGCCGCCGGGGTGTGCGGAGGCCGAGGCGAGGTAGAGGCCCTTCACCGGCGTTTCGGGCCGCCCGGTACCCGGAGTCGGCCGGAACACCAGCTGCTGGTGGGCGGCCGCGGTTCCGCCGTTGATCGCGCCGCCGTGCAGATTGGCGTCCATGGACTCAAGGGTGGGCGGTGCGAGGATGCGCCGGGCGGTGATGAGGGAACGGAATCCGGGGGCCCGCCGTTCCACCTCGGCCTCCATGCGGTCGGCCATCGCTTCCTGTTCGCGCCTGTCCCACCGCCCCGTCAGGTCGTCCTCGCCCGCGTCCCCCTTGATCAGGTGCGGGACATGGGTGTAGGCCCACGCCGATTCGGTGCCGGCCGGTGAACGGGTGGCGTCGGCCGTGGTCATCTGTCCGACGAGGAGGAAGGGGTGGTCGGGGACCCGGCCCGTCGCGATCTGCGCGGCGAAGCGGGTGAGCCCGTCGACGCCGTCGGCCAGGTGGACCGTGCCTGCCGAGCCGGCCCCAGCGGCGGTCCAGGGCACGCGGCCGGTCAGTGCCCAGTCGACCTTGAACGTCGCGTAGTCCCACTGGAACCCGTGGAGGTCCTTCAGCAGCCGGTCGGCGAGATACCGCGCGTCGACCAGTTCATCGTAGAGCGCGGGCGCGGACACATCGGCCAGCACGGCACGGGACGCCGGCACGGACTCGCCCTCCGCTGTGCGTACGCCGACGGCTCGTCCACCACGTACGACGATCTCGTCGACACGCTTCCCGCAGCGGACCACGCCTCCGTGCCGCTGCAGCCGCCGTACCAGAGCGGCGGTGAGCGCACCGGCGCCTCCGACCGGCACCGGAAAGCCGTAGGTCTGTCCGAGCATGGACATCAGCCACCCGAAGCCCCCGCTGCCCGCCGCCTCGGGGCCGAGGTCCGCGTGCAGCGCGTTACCCGCGAGCAGGAGCCTGGCGCCCTCGCCGCGAAACTGCTCCTCCCCCAGGCGACGGACGGGCAGCAACAGCGTCCGCGCCAGACGCAGACCGCCCGCCGCCCGGAGCCTGGCCGCCAGCCGGACACCGGGCCGCACGGGCGGGAAGGGGGTGAACAGGGCGCGCAGAAGGTCAGGGCCCAGGCGGCTCCACGTGCCGTACAGGTCGAGCCAGGCTGCACCGTCGCCCGCGGCGAACGTGTCCAGGCCCTCCGCCGTCTCCTCGGCTCCCCGTTCGAGAAGCGCGCAGCGGCCGTCCGGCAGCGGGTGTGCCAGGACGCGCGGGGCACGGCTCCAGCTGAGCCCTTCGGCGCCCAGGTCCAGCCCTGCCAGTACCGGGGAGGCGGCCGCCAGCGGGTAGAAGGCGCTGAACAGGTCGCTCACGTAGTCGGGATGGACGCCCCGGTCGCTACGGACCGCACCGCCCGGCTCCGGCTGCGCCTCCAGCACTTCCACGGTCCATCCCGCGTCGGCGAGAAGATTCGCCGCCACGAGACCGTTGGGCCCCGCGCCGACCACCACCGCGTCAGGCATCGATACCTCCACGTGCTCGCCGTTCCGGGGGCCGGGCGGACTTCAGCCGGCCTTGTGTGTGGTCTGCGGGGCCGTCTCGACGGTGTCGGCCAGTCGGGCGAGCATGCTGCGGTGGCGCAGTTGGATCAGCGCGTCCACGGCTGTGTTGTGCAGCTTTCCTGCGGGTCCGCGCAGCGGGTGTTCATCGATGGTCACCAGGGTGTTCTCGCCCCAGGGCCGGACCTCCAGGGCGATCCGGGCGGTGCCGAGCCACCCGCTGTCGACCTCCAGTTCCAGCACGCCGGGAGGCTCGCAGCGCCGGACGACGGTGCTGCCGGCCACCGACCACGGGCCGACCCGGACGGTGTACGTGATGCTGGAGCCGACCTGCGGCCACTCCCCGTCCTCAGGACGCGATTCCGACGTCCCCACCACCCAGTCCGCGTACCGCGTCCCGTCGGCCAGCACCGCCCAGACCTCGTCCACGGGGCTTTCGATCAATCGATGTCGTACGGCCATCGGTCCTCCACGTCTCGTCGGGCGGGTGTCCGCTTCCGCCGGCCCGCTCGGGCACCGCGCTCAGGGGATCAGCAGGGTCTTGATCATCCCGTCGCGCTTGTCCTGGAAGGTCTTGTACGCCTGCGGCCCCTCTTCGAGCGGCAGATGGTGCGTCGCGAAGTCGTCGACGCCCAACGGGTCCTCGTCCGTGAGCAGCGGGAGGATGTCGTCGACCCAGCGTCTGACGTTGGCCTGCCCCATCCTGAGCTGGATCTGCTTGTCGAACATGGTCAGCAGGGGCAGCGGGTCGGCGGCGCCGCCGTACACGCCGGACACCGAGATGGTGCCGCCCCTGCGCACCACGTCGACCGCCGCCCGGACGGCGGCCAGGCGGTCCACGCCCGCCGTTTCCATGAGCCGTTCCGCCAGCGCGTCGGGCAGCAGCCCCACGGCCCCGTGCGCCGCCTTCGCCACGGGTGCGCCGTGCGCCTCCATGCCGACCGCGTCGATCACCGCGTCGGTGCCCCGTCCGTCGGTGAGATCGCGGATGGCGTCGCCGAGTTCCTTGCCGTGCCGGCGCAGGTCGAGGCTGAGCACCCCGTCGGCGGCGGCGCGGGACAGCCGGTCGGGCACCAGGTCGACGCCCACCACCAGGCCCGCGCCCCGGTGTCCGGCGATCCGCGCCGCCATCGCACCGATGGGCCCGAGTCCCAGGACGGTGACGGACCCGCCGGGCGGGATCGCCGCGTACTCCACGGCCTGCCAGGCAGTGGGCAGTACGTCGGACAGGTAGACGAACCGGTCGTCCGCCGGCCCGTGCGGCACCTTGACCGGCAGGCTGTCCCCGAAGGGAACCCGCAGCAGCTCCGCCTGGCCACCGGGCACCTGGCCGTAGAGCTTGGTGTAGCCGAAGAGGGCGGCTCCCATGCCCCGCTCGCGGACCTGCGTGGTCTCACACTGGGAGTGCAGCCCCTGGTCGCACATGTAGCAGTGCCCGCACGAGATGTTGAAGGGGACGACTACACGGTCCCCGGGGGCGAGCGAGGTCACCTGGGGGCCGACCTCCTCCACGATGCCCATGGGCTCGTGGCCGAGAATGTCTCCGGGGTCGAGGTAGGGGCCGAGGACTTCGTACAGGTGCAGGTCCGAGCCGCAAATGCCCGTGGACGTGATGCTGACGATGATGTCCGTCGGGTCCTCGATCCGCGGATCCGAAACGGTCTCCACCCGGACGTCCCGCTTGCCCTGCCAGGTCAGTGCGCGCATTGCGAATCCTCTCAAGAGGAACGTCGAGGACGACTCCGTGATCGTGGGCCTTTCCAGGCGGTCGGCGCGGTCAGGAGACAGCCGGACAGGAATCTCGCTCGATCGCCATCGGCGCCGCGTCCCCCTCCACCCGGTCCCTTCCTCCGCAAGGACCCAGGTCTACTTCACTGTCGCGCCCTTCATGGCTCGGCGCATTCCGGCAGGCGGTCGCGGACCGGACCGTCTCGACCTCCACGGTGGAGCGACCGGCGGGGTAGGCGCGCGCACGCCCCGGGCATAGGTACGGGCGTGAGCGAAGAACAGAACAGCCACCCGGACCCCGCGCACCGCCGTCCCGAAGGCGCGAGCGACAAGACCGTCGAAGCGCTGGGCGCCCTGTCGAAGGCGCTGGAGACGACCGAGCGCGCCCGCGGCGCGCTGTACGAGTTCCACCAGCTGACCGGCAGCGCCGACTTCGCCGTCGGCGACGCGGTGCGTCTCCTGCGCGAGGCCGGCCACGACCAGGACGCCGATCTCGTCGAACGTGAGCTCCTCGGCCGTAACGTCATCCCCGGCCACTGGACCTTCCAGCTCATCGAGAGCTACAACCCGACCTACTACCGGCCCTTCACCGAAATCGAGCAGCAACTGGTCCACCGGCTCGCCCAGGGCCGCGACCACCTGTACGAGGCCGAGCTGAAAGGGGCCCGCCGCCCCCTGGGAGGCCCTCCCGACACCACCATGCACCCGGACTAGGGTCCGTTCTAGGCCGGATCACGGAGAAGTCGGCCGTGCGGCTTCGCGGCATATGCCGCCCGCGGTCATGCCTTGCGTTTCGGTGGGCAGGAGTGTCCCGAACCCAGGGAGGCCACAGTGACGCGTGATCGAATGGAACTGGCTGAGGTACTGGCCGCGGCGGAGGACGCCGCGCCGGTCGGCTCCCTCGGTGTCGTGGCGGGGCACCTCCGCGACCGGTTCGGCGCCCGGTATGTGAGCTTTCTGTTCGCCGACGGCGGCGGCCGGCGGCTCCTGCGGGTCAGCGACACGGCCGCCGGGACATCGGGGCGCCGTGCCGAGCAGGTTCCCCTCGTGGGCAGCAGCCCCTACGACGAGGTCCTGCGCACCCAGAGGCTGGTACAGGCGGCCGAGGGCGACCAGGAGCGGCGGGTGCTCGCCCCGGTCAGCAATCGCGGCGACACCGTCGGTGTCCTGGAACTCTTCCTCACCCACGTCACGCCGGATGTGCTGAGGCAGGTCGAACAGGCCGCGCACGCCTTGGCGTACATCATCGTCACCGACCGCCGCTTCACCGACTTCTACCACTGGGGCAACCGCACCACCCCGGTCAGCCTGGCCGCGGAGATACAGCGCCAGCTCCTCCCCTCGGCCCCCTCGTGCGAGGCAGCCGAGTTCGCCCTCGCCGGCGCCCTGGTGCCGGCCTCCGACATCGCCGGTGACACGTACGACTACAGCCTGGACCACGACACTCTGCATCTCTCCGTCACGGACGCCATGGGGCATGACGTCGACGCCTCGCTCATGGCCACGCTCCTGGTCAACGCGTCGCGCGGCGCCCGTCGCGCCGGGACGGACCTCGCCGAACAAGCTCGCCAGACCCACCAGGCCCTCCTCGACCACGGGAGACGCACGTTCGCCACCGGACAGCTCCTGCGCGTCGCGCTGGACGGGTCCGGCGCACAGATCGTGAACGCCGGCCACCCCCGGCCGCTGCGGCTGCGCGAAGGCCGGGTCGACGAGCTCCGACTGGCGGTGAACCTGCCCTTCGGCGTCGTCGGACAGGGCCCGTACCAGGTACAGGATCTCGACCTGCGGCCCGGCGACCGCTTGCTGCTGTACACCGACGGCACGCAGGAGCGTGAAGCCGCAGCCGTCGACCTGCCCGCTCTTGTCCGTGACACCGCGGCCGAGCACCCCCGCGAGGCCGTGCGCGCTCTCGTCGCCGCGGTGACGGACGCCTACCACGGCGCCCCCAGGGACGACGCCACCTTCATGTGCCTCGACTGGCACGGCGCTCGCACGGGAGACCGTCCGGGCCCGGCGCGGGCCGCGTTCCGCCCCCTGTCCGGCGGAGAGAGAGGGCGCGGCGTCTGACTCACCCGCGCCTACGGGTCGGACTTCCGGGCCATTCAGAAGTCGCGCTCCGCAAGCCGGCCGGAAGGGCGGGCCGACTCTGCGGGACAGGAAGTATCGCCGTACGCAGGCCGTGACCGCCGCAGTGGCGGCCGACTCGCGCGCGGCCCATTCTGGACAGGCGACGATCAGTCGTCGCCACTACGAGGGCGAGAGGCGGCCATGGCCGTACCACTTCGCACCAGGCCACAACGCATGCTGACGGTGCCTGGCGTCTACACCCCGCAGCACGACACGCACCTCCTCATGCGGGCCCTGGCCAGGGAGAACATCGGCCCCGGCACACGTGTCCTGGAACTGGGGACCGGCAGCGGAGCGCTGGCGGTGCACGCGGCCCGACTGGGCGCCCGGGTCACCGCCGTCGACGTCTCCCACAGGGCGGTGCTGTGCGCCAGAGTGAACGCCGCGCTCCACCGCAGCCGGGTCACCGTCCGGTACCGGGATCTGTCGGCCCATGACGCGGGACCGTACGACATGGTGATCAGTAACCCCCCGTACGTTCCCTCGCCGACCGCTCTGCCGCCGTTGCGGGGCAGAGCGCGTGCCTGGGACGGCGGCCCGGACGGCCGGGCCGTCGTCGACAAGGTCTGTGCCACCGCCGCGGCCGTCCTGCGACCGGGCGGAACACTGCTCATGGTCCATTCGAAGATGTGCGGCGCCCAGACGACGATCGATGTCCTCGCGCGGGCACGCCTCGACGCCGAGGTCGTCGACCGCGAACTCATCCCCCTCGGCCCCGTTCTGCGCTCCCGCCTGCCGTGGCTGCGTGATCAGGGGCTGCTGGACGAAGAAGAGCAGGACAAAGAGGAACTGGTGGTTATCCGTGCGCGACAACGCTGACCCCCGCCGTGTCCGCCTCGAACGCAACGGCCCCCTCCTGGTGGAGGGGCCCGTGACCGTCACCGGGCATGACGGCGTGGCTGTCACCTCCGAGCGCTTCATGGTGGCGGTGTGCACCTGCCGTCGCAGCCGCCGCTACCCCTGGTGCGACACCAGCCACCGCAGCCGCCCTGCCCGTACCGAGACCGGGACCGGGACCGACACCGCCACCGACGCGGAAGCGGGTGGGGCGGCATGACCACCTCTCCCTACCTCGAATCCCGTGGCACCAGCCCGGCGCTGCCCGCCCCACGCGGTGTTGTCTCGCGCGCCGTGCTGTCGGCCTTGCGGGACGGGCACGCACCCCTGGTGGATCCGGAGGCCGTCTCCGGGGCCGATCCGTACGGGGACGATCTCCAGCTCGCGCTCTATGTCCTCTATGAGCTGCACTACCAGGGATTCGACGCTGTCAATGACGACCGTGAGTGGGATCCCGAACTGTTGCGGCTGCGCGGGGCGCTCGAACACCGCTTCCTGAGCGCCTTGCGCACGGACGTGCCGGGCGAGGCCGACGCGCATGAAGCCCTCGCCGCCATCCTCACCGAACCGGCCGTTGACGACGGCACCGGCGTGAGCAACTTCCTGCAGGACGAGGGCCTGCTCTGCCAGGTCCGGGAATACGCGGCGCTGCGCTCCCTCTACCACCTCAAGGAAGCCGACCCGCACGCCTGGGTCATCCCGCGGCTGCACGGCCGTGCGAAGGCCGCGATGGTGGCGGTGGAGTACGACGAGTTCGGCGCCGGACGCGCCGAGGACGTCCACGCCCGGCTCTTCGCGGACCTGATGGACGACCTCGGCCTGGACCACGCCTACGGTCGCTATCTCGACGCGGCCCCCGCGCAGGGACTGTGCACGGTCAACGTGATGTCGCTGTTCGGTCTGCACCGGGCGTTGCGCGGCGCTCTCGTGGGGCACTTCGCCGCGGTGGAGGTGACGTCCTCGCCCGGGTCCCGGCGGCTCGCCAAGGCGATGCGGCGCACGGGTGCCGGGCCGGCCGCGGCGCACTTCTACGAGGAGCACGTCGAGGCCGACGCGGTGCACGAGCAGGTCGTCCGGCACGAGGTGATCGATTCGCTCCTGGCGGCCGAGCCCGGTCTGAACCCGGACGTGGCCTTCGGCGTCCAGGCCACCGGTCTGCTCGAAGACAGGCTGGGTGCGGCGTTGCTGGCGGCCTGGCGAGGCGGCGACTCCGCCCTGCGCGTCCCGTTGACAGAGACCGAGCGGCAGCCTCGTTGATCGGCGGAGGCCGGTTCCTCATGATGACCGAGCATGAGGAACCGGCCGGACTCACTGAACGCGACGCGACTTCTCGGGTGAGCCCTTCTCCTCGTCGTCCTCGCTGTCGTCGTCCCCCGGCACGTAGACATCAAGAACCTTGATGTTGATCTCAACCACTTCCAGTCCGGTCATCGTCTCCACCGCGTCGGTGACATGGACGCGGATCTTCTTGGCGGTGTCCAGGATGAGAGTTCCGTACTCGACCACGATGTCGACGTCGACGGCGGCCTGCTTCTCGCCCACCTCGACCTTCACTCCGCGGCCGGGGTCGTTGGAGCGGGACACCTTGTCCCGCATCGCCCCCACGGCCCGGGAGGCTCCCCCGCCGACGGCGTGGACCCCATCGGTCTCACGTACCGCTATCCCCGCGATCGTGGACACCACGGTATCCGCGATGACCGTCGTCCCCCTGGTTCCGCCCGACGATTCGTTCGAGCCGAGCGCCGTTCCGTTTGCACTGCCGTTCGTCGCCATGAGTACCTCGCAGCGAGAGATCTGAGAGGGGCAAACCAGATGTGGCAGATGATTCCGCCACTCGTGCCCCCTTCCACCGTGCTCCAAGATCCCCACGTACGCCATTCGAGTGTCCCGGCGGCGCAGCGCATTCGGGCCGGCCTCCCCGGGCTCCGCCCTCAGACACGCGGCAGGAGGGAGCCCAGGGGCCCGAGGTCGAGGTTGAGGTCCTCCGGCCGTACGCCGTGCTGCTCGCAGAGCTCTGCCATGCGCTGATCGAGCATCATCAGGGTCGTGCCGATCCCATCGGTCTGTTCGTCGGTCAGGTCACCTTCGTCGATGCGCCGCGGGGCCTGCCGCTCCATCAGCTGCCTCAGCAGTTCGACCACCGTGAGGACCAGGGTGACCAGATCGCGCCCCATCTTCTCGAAATCCAGGTCCACCCGTGAGCTCGTCACAGCGGCCCGCTGTCGGCCCAGGGGGCGGGAACACGCTCGTTGACCGACGACAGCAGCGCATGGAGTGAGACCCGTACGAGGGGTACGTCGGCGATCGCGATGACCAGGTCACCGATCACGACCACCCTGTACCCAGGACACGGTCCAGCAGATCGACCAGTGGCACGCCGATCGGACCGCTCAAGCCGCCGGGGGTGTCCCACGGAACTGCTTCGTGCGTCACGGACTTACACCTCTCCCACGAAGGAATAAGGCACCCAGGGCCCCGAGACCTCGATGTGCGCACCGGTGCGTTCTCGCAGGCCGGCCACCAGCAGGTCCAGCTCTGCGGCCCGGTCCCCCTCGACCAGGTAGGTGGCGTTCAGGACCTGCACGCGGTGGTCGTCACGGGCTCCGTCGCCGTGCGGACGCAGGCGACGGGATTCCGTGGCGAGGCGGCTCACGTCCGCGTCCACGGCATCCGCGAGCCGCAAGGAGTCCACCTGTCGCCGCTCACGCCGCGACTGCAGGTTGCGCTTGCGCTCCAGGTACGCCCTGCCCGCTCCGGGGGCCGGACCCGTCCCGTCCGCCGGCACAGCCGTCCGTTCCCCGGCGGAGTCATCGCCCGCGCTCCGCGAGAGGGGCGCGTAGACCTTGATTCCCCATTCGGCGTGATGTGCGATACGCGTCAACGCCCTGCGGAAGCGTGTCGACTCATGGGCGAGTGCGAGCGCGGCCCTCTCGTCCCCGTTGTACAACGTGGCCAGCGGCAACGGGACCGTGGGAAAGCGTGCGGCGACCGACGAGACGACCTCATGGTGGGCACGCGCGTACCGTTCGAGTTCGGCCTCGTCGGTCAGCCGGGTCTGCCAGGCCTCGTCCGTGAAGTCAGCCCCTCGAACGGTCTGCACGATCGCCGTGAGCGAGCCGGTGCGGAGACAGCGCACCGGTCCGTCCCGCGAGACCCCGGCGAGACCGTCCACGTCGGGGTTCCCCTCCGTGTGGCAGACCGCGAACACGTAGGTGGCGTTCGTCTCCGATGTCCCTGTGCTGCACTCCGTCATGAGCCCCTGTTCTTCCTCTCCGTGGCCCGTCGCGGCTCCAACGATGTTTCTTCGCTGCGCGATTCAAGTGCCTCAAGCCGCGCCCGCAGCTCGCGGTTCTCGTCTTTCAGCGCGTCCCTCGCCGCGTGGGAGCTGAGCGCGGGGTCGGTCTCCCACCAGTCGATTCCGGCCTTCTTCACCGTGTCCACGGACGCCACGAAGAGCCGCAGGCGGATGGTGAGCAGTTCGATGTCGAGAAGGTCGATCTTGATGTCCCCGGCGATCACGATGCCCTTTTCGAGAACGCGCTCCAGGATGTCCGCCAGGTTCGTGTTCTGCGGTCCGGCTACGGGATAGGAAGCATCCTGTCGGAAGTCGAGATCAGTCACTTCGTGCTCTCCGTGATCGCTGCTTCGCGGACCCGGTCCGCCTTCTACGCGGTGCCTCTTCTTCCTCGTCGTCCTCGTCGGTCAGTGGTTCCTCGTCCTCGCCGTCGTCCTCTTCATCCCACTCGTCTTCGTCCTCGTCTTCGTACTCCTCTCCCTCCGGGTCTTCCTCCTCGCCCTCTTCTTCCTCGTTCTCCGCCTCTTCCTCTTCCATGGCCTCTTCGTGAGATACGACTACTTCTCCGTCGCGGATCTCACCCCGCCACCCGTCGGGCTCCTCTTCCGTGAGCGTGACGTATCGCTGGAAGTGCTTGAAGTCGAGACGGATCCGGCGTCCCTGCACACGCCAGAGGTTGCCGGTCTTCTCGAAGAAGCCGGACGGGTAGTACTCGATGACCAGCACGATGCGCGTGAGGGACGGTGCCAGTTCGTGGAAGCTCACCGCGCCTCGCGTCGTTCCCTTGGCGCCCTCCGATGTCCAGACGATGCGATCGTCAGGGACCTGCTCCTGGACCGTTGCCTTGAAGCTGCGCGAGGAGAGCCCCACCTTGACCTTCCAGTCACTCGACATCTCCTCGTCCATCGAGACATCGCGCACGCCCTTGGCGAAGCTGCTGAACTGGTCGTACTGGGTCCAGTGGTCGTACGCGGTGCGGAGCGGCACTCCCACATCGAGGACCTCGATGATGTTCATGACCTTTCCGCCGCTCGCCTTACGGTTGCCCTTGCCACCGCCGCCACCGAAGGTCTCCTTGGCCTTGTCCACGACGTTGTCCTTGACACCCTTGGCCTTCTCCGAGACGAACGTCTTCACCGGGGAGTCGCCCTGGAGAATGCGGGAACCGATGGCCGGCAAAGAGCCGCCGTTCTCAGCTACATCTGTCAACTGACCGGTGACATCGGTCAGTTTGTCCCCCGCCTTCTCCGCGAGTTTCTCCACCTGCGTGCTGAGGAAGTGGGACAGCTCACCGCTGAGTTTGCCCATTCCGGACTCTTTGGTCTCTTCTGCCTCTTCGGTCTCTTCCGAATCAGGGGCTGCCTTTTCCGTCCTGGCCATGACTCGCTACCTCCGACCGCTGGTGCGCTTGGATGCGGCCCGCTTCGGCGATGACTTGCCCGCTGCCGTCTTCTTGGCCGCCGCCTTCTTCGCCGGAGCGGTCCGCTTCGCCGAGGACTTGTCGGTCCGAGAACACCTTCTCGGCTGCTCCTCCTCCGGCTCCTCCTCGGGTTCTTCCTCCGCCTCTTCTTCGTCCTCGTCCTCGTCCTCTTCTTCGTCTTCGTCCTCTACTGGCTGCTCACCCTCGTCGTCGTCCTCCTCCGGTTCCTCCTCGTACTCTTCGTCCTCGTACTCCTCGTCCTCTTCTGCGGGTTCCTCGTCGTCCTGGTCCTCGTACTCGTCTCCCTCGTCCTCGTCGCTCGGGGGTTCAAGGAGACGGGCCGTGCGCTCGCTGATCGAGCCGGCCAATGTGCTCATGCTCCGGTTGGCGGCGGCGGTCACGGCCTTGCGGCCCGCATCGAGAACCTCGCCCCTGAGCTGTTCCTGAAGTTCAGCGACCTGGGAGACCTCGCCGAGTCGGCGCATGCCCTCTGCGGCGAGTTGGCGGGGTTCCAGACCGAAACGCCGGCCGGCGAGATAGGTCGCGACGCTGAGAGCCACTCGCCCTTTTTTGGTCCGGCCCAGCACATAGCCGCCGACTACTGCGACCGCGAGGGTCAACTTCGTCTGGTCTTCCATCAGATCGTCACCTTCGATCGCTCTGTGCCGGGCCGACCCGTACGGCGTGCAGGCGGTCAAGCAAGCGTTCCTCTTCGCGTTCGAACTCCTCCAGACCGATGTCTCCGAATTCCAGTTCCTGGTTGAGTACCGCCAACTGCGTACGCAACACGGCAGGGTCGTGCAGCTCGCGCTCGGCAGCGTCGTTGAGCTTCTCCGCCACCCAGACCACGCCTCGCACCGGCGCGATCGGGAGCGTGAGCAAACCGGTGATCAGCCCCATGTCAGCTGCCGCCCACGAGCGCGGGTCGGGCCTCCGCCGAAACGAAGCTGTAGCAGGGAAGCGGGCCGACAGGCCGGATCTCCGCATGCTCCCGAAAGGCCTCACCGAGACTCCGGGCCCGCGAGAGGAAGGCCTCGCTCTCGGAGCGGTCGACGAGGAAGGACTCGTTCAGCACGCATCCCTGGACTTCCTGTCCCGGGACGGACGCCAGAGCAACAGGTGCGAGCTCGCGCAGGATCCGCTGCCCCGCGGCGGCTGCGCGCCTGGTGAGAGCGCCGGCGATGGCCTCGCCCAGCCGGAGGCTGGCCTCAGCGAGCCGCATCAGCAGGTTCTGGTGTGCCAGCAGATCGCGCCGACGGGCGCGTAGTCGCGGCGGCGCGTCGCTGACGACCGCTGCGAGCAGACCCTGACGGACGACCCTTAGGGCCATCGGTGGCGATCCGACACCGGCCGCGTCCTTCGGCAGCGCCGTCGCGGCCGGCACGATCGCGTAGACGTACACACCCTCGGTTGACGCGCTCACGCTCATGCCTCCGCGCGCCGTCGTCGGCTCTCACTGCTGCGGGCAGGTGCACGCCGCTTCTTCGGACGCTCCTGCGGCTCGTCCTCTTCCTCGGACGAGTCGTCGCCGCCCACCGCTTTGCGTACGGTGTTGCCCACGGTCTCCACCGCGTTTCGCGCCTTGCGCTTCCCGACCGACTTGGCCACACCGCCGCCCAGAAGCTCGGGAATGGTGGTGCTGCCGGAATCGCGCTCAAGGTCGAGCCGGTTGCACGCCTCCGCGAAGCGCAGATACGTATCCACACTCGCGACGACGATGCGCGCGTCGATCTTCAGGATCTCGATACCGACCAGCGAAACCCGGATGAACACGTCGATGACCATGCCACGGTCAAGAATGAGCTCCAGTACGTCGTACAACGTTCCAGCGCGGGGCGGGCAGGCCACTACTTCGTCCGAGTAGGTGGTCGCGGTCATGGACAGTCCTTCCAACAGGGAGCAAAGCGCCTCGCGATGCTCGTCAAGGCCCTCCCGCCCGGCCCGCGCCCTCAAGGACAGGTCCGAGCGGAGTCTCCGCACCATTTCGCGTGCGTCGTCCTGCGGCGCCGCCCCCTCGACGTACTCCAGAAATCCCAGCAGTGCCTGCAACTCACAGCTGCGCAGAGCCACTTCGACGATTTCTTGCTTCTCGGCGGTCAGGGCCCTCACCACACGCCTCTGACAGGCATCGATCCGCAAGGACTCGAACCGGCTGTCGTAGGACGATGATTCCGTACCGCCGCTGTCGGCGTCGAATACGGAGAGCCGCTGAAGAAGCGATCTCGGGTCCCCGTGCGGAGCGCGATAGAAGGGTCGTTCGTCGCTACCCGAGAATTCGGGGTCCAGCTGGACCTCGGAGAGGAACGCAGCCACTCGACCAGGATCCGGCGTCAGCCCGCCCCCCATCCATCGGGCCGACTCCATCAGCGTCAGACCGGACCCCTCGGGCATGCGGAAGAAGCACCACCCCGAGACGCCGCACCAAAGAAGCCCCGCGTCCCGGCTCGCACCGAACGCCTCTCGCCGGAAGAAAGGAGCGAACTCCACGCTTCCTTCCATATCAGCGCCGAACGCGTCCTGACTGGGGTCGCCATAGACCCCGTACGAGGAAATGGAGGAGACCGGAAGGCCTTCGTCGAGAAGCCTTTCCGGCGACGGCCACCATGTAGTGACCTATGGCAGCTTCGAGGTCGTCCCTCATATGCTGCGCGCCATTTTCCTTGTACCCCACGAGGGTTCTCCTGATTCGGCTCCGGCTGCGCGTCCTTCCATCTAGCGGTGGTTTGTTAAACCGGGCGGTAGAGATCAAGCGGGTGGCCTGCGCCGACAGCGTTGATCAGTGCTTGGAGTTCGGGTGGTGGCGGCTCGTTGGTCCAGGCTCGCCAGCAGCGTTGGAGGGTGGTCCAGGGGTCGAGCCAGGCCCGGACGGCGCGGATCGCGCGGGGCCAGCTGGCCGGTTGGGGCTGGTGGGGTCTGTTCGTTCCCCCTCTCAGTGGGTCCTGCTGGGGTGGAGGCCGGTGGGACTGCTGGGACGACGGCGGGCTCCTGGTCTGGCAGTCGGGCGAACCAGGTGTTCCAGCAGAAGGAGAACGCGCAGGTGACCAGGGTCTGGTGGCGGCGGATAGCGGTGTCGGAGCGGACCTGGAAGTCGGCCCATCCGAGTTCGTCCTTGATCTGTTTGTAGCTTTGCTCGATCCAGTGTCGAATGCCGTAGATCCGGACGACTTCGTGCAGGTCAGCGGCGGGTTCGGGACGTCGGCCTCGCGGGGGCCGCCGGGGCGGGGCAGGTCGCCAGGTACCAGGTGGACTGCGAGGGCAGCGTAGCCGGATCGGTGGTGGCCACGACCAGGCGGACGTTCCCGTCGGGCCCCCAGAAGCCGAGGGTGGCGTCGGCGGCCCACCAGGTCTCGGTGCGCCCGTCGCGGAAGGTCCGCTCGATCTGGGTCCAGTCTCCGGGATTCTCGGGGTCTGTCCAGGTCAGGGCCCGGGCGGCGTGGAGGGGGGTGTAGGCGTCCTTGCCGTAGGCCCAGCTGCCGTGGCTCGGTTTGAGGGCCATGACGAATGGCAGGCCCGCCGCGTAGAGCTCTCGGCGGAAGCCGTCCTGGTCGCCGTAGGCGCAGTCGGCGGCCACGGCGCGGAAGGCCGTTCCGGCCACCTTGGCGGCGCGGGCGAGTTCGACGGCGATCTGCAGCTTCGTGCGGAATCCGGGGTCCTTCTTGCCTGTCGGGAAGTGGTGAGCGGGGCTGTAGGGCACGGCGTGGAGCGGGTAGTAGAGGTTCTCGTCGGCCCAGCAGGTGGTCACGGTGACGATGCCGTTGTCGGTCTTGCCCAGCCGGCCCAGCCACTGCCGACCGATGTGCGCGGTCGCCTTCCCGTCCTTGCGGTCTCCCGAGTCGTCGATCACCAGTACCCCGCCCGCGTGCGGCGCGGTCGTCGGGTCGGCCAGCAGCAGTTCCACCCGGCGGGCGTTGACCTGTTCGTGGTCCCACGTCGACTCGGACAGAAAGAACTGCAGCCGCTGGACCGCAGCGTGCTGGGCTCCGGCCACCGGCTCGGTGCCGGCCAGGCAGGTCAGAGTCTTGTTGCGGTCCCGCGGCAGCAGCAGTCCCGCGAGGTACTCCCGGAACCCGCGGCGCTGTGCCAGTGTGGAGAAAGGGTCATCGAAGCGGGCGGCGTAGGCTTCTGAGGTTCCCCCGCTGCGCGGGAGTGGCTGACTAGCTGGTCAGGGCGGGTTGACGTGGTTTCAGGTTCACTGGCTCGGTTGCTGCCTGGTTGGCGTAGTGCTTCTCTTCGAACTCGATGGGGCTGAGGTATCCGAGTCGTTTCTGGATGCGGCGGGGGTTGTAGAAGCCGTCGATGTATTCGAAGAGTGCGAGGTTGGCCTCGGCTCTGGTGTTGAAGGTCCCGCCGCGGATGCACTCGGTCTTGATCAGCATCCAAAGGTTCTCCGCGAGGGCGTTGTCGTAGGAGTCGCCGACCGAGCCCATGGACGCCTGGATTCCCGCTCTGACCAGGCGTGTTGTGAGCTTGATGGAGGTATATTGCGTGCCGTGGTCGGCGTGGTGGACGAGTTCGCCGGGAGCGACTTCGCGGCTGGCCAGCGCGTACTCCAGCGAGGTGAGGACCAGGTCGGCGTCCGCGCGGGCGGAGGTCTCCCAGGCGACGATTCTGCGGGAGAAGGCATCTCGGATCGCCGACAGCCAGAGTGGTCCCTCCAGGGTGGAGATCATGGTCAGGTCGGTGACCCACAATCGGTTCGGTGCGGACGCCGTGAAGTCGCGTTGTACCAGGTCAGGAGCAAGGTCTGCGTCCGGGTCCCGGCGAGTGAAGCCCTTGTTCCTGCGGGGGCTGATCCCGGCCAGGCCGGCCTGACGCATGAGCCGTTCGACCCGTTTGCGGCCGACGTGGACGCCCTCTCGTTTGAGGGCGGCGTGGATCCTGGGCGATCCGTAGATGCCGCCCGAGTCCTGGTGGATCTGCCGGATCTGGCCGGTCAGCTCGGTGTCCTGGCGGCTCCGTTCGCAGGGCTCCTTTTCGGCCTGGCGCCAGCGGTAGTAGGTGGAGGAGGGGATGTGCAGTTCCCGGAGCACGGGCTCGACCCCCAGGTGCGGGTGCTCGTCGAGGAGCGCGGTCACCTGGGCCGGGTCGGGTCGAGCTGTGCGGCGAAAAAAGCCGAGGCCGTCCGCAGGACCTCGTTCGCCCGGCGTAGTTCCCGCACCTCGCGCCGCAGCTGGGCGAGCTCTTCCCTCTCCTCGGTGGTGGGCAGATCATCGCGCTCGCCGGTGTCGGCCTCGGCCTGCCGGATCCAGTTACGCAGGGCCTCGTGATGGACCCCGAGATCCTCGGCCATACGACGGATCACAGGCTTCGGCTCTGCAGTCCGGTACATCCGTACCGCACGCTCTCGCAACTCCAGCGGGTACTTCCTCGGCGCAGGCATCGTCTGGGCTCCTCTCATGAGACCCATCTGACCTGCTGTCACCATTCCCCGCATCTCGGGGGAACCTCACTTCCAGCGGGCCCGGAGCGGGCGGACACGGCAGACGACGGGTCATCACAAGCTCCCAGGCAGCGAGGCAACGTTCCTCTGCTACCGGCCTACCGCAGCCCTGACCCGCCGTCAACAAACCACCGCTAGCCGTTTCCCAGAAAACCGCAGTTCACACGGGGTGTGGCACGCCTGGCTGCGCGTCGCCGGCCGTGTCCGGACCGAGGCGGGGCCCGTTCTGCAGATCCCCCGGCTTGTGCGCATGCTGGAAGAACGACGCTGTTTCGCTCGCCCTCGGGCCGGCACCGGTTCGAGGTGGTGCACACCAACAGATGAGGCGGTGAGCCCTGTGAAGGCACTCGTCTACCAGGGACCGCGGGATGTTGCGGTTGCCGATGTTCCCGATGCCAGGATCGAACGACCGACAGACGTGCTCGTCAAGGTCACCTCGACCAATATCTGTGGGTCCGACCTCCACATGTACGAGGGCCGGACCACCATGGAGACCGGGCGGATACTCGGCCACGAGAACCTCGGAGAGGTGATCGAGGCCGGCGCCGGGGTGGACCGCGTGAAGGTGGGTGACCGCGTCTGCCTGCCGTTCAACGTCGGCTGCGGATTCTGCGCCAACTGTGAGCGCGGTTTCACCGGCTTCTGTCTCTCGGTCGACTCCGACACACCCGGCGGGGCCTACGGCTTCGCTGCGATGGGCACCTACGCCGGGGGCCAGGCGGAATACCTTCGGGTTCCCTGGGCCGACTTCAACTGCCTGGTCCTCCCGGAGGACGCGGCGGAGAAGGAGAACGACTACGTGATGCTGGCGGACATCTTCCCCACCGGCTACCACGCCACGGAACTGGCCGATGTCTCGCCGGGTGAGTCCGTCGTCGTCTACGGGGGCGGGCCCGTCGGTCTCATGGCGGCCTACTCAGCCCGTCTGCGCGGCGCGAGTCAGGTTTTCGTCGTGGACCGGCAGGCCGACCGGCTCCGACTCGCCGAGCAGGCCGGAGCCACCGCGGTCGATGATTCCGATGGCGATCACGTGGAGCGGATACTCGACCTGACCGACGGTGGGGCCGACAAGGGCTGCGAATGCGTCGGCTACCAGGCCCATGACCCGCAGGGCGAGGAAAGGCCGGAGGCGACCATGAACGACCTGGTCGCCTCCGTGAGGGCGACCGGCGCCATTGGAGTCGTCGGAGTGTTCCTCCCCCAGGACGACGGCGCTCCGACCGAGCTGACGCGCGAGGGCAAGCTTTCCTTCGACTTCGGCCAGTTCTGGTTCAAGGGACAACGGATCGGGACCGGTCAGGCCAGTGTGAAGGCGTACAACCGCTTCCTCGGCCGGCTCATCCAGCACGACAGGGCGAAGCCGTCGTTCATCGTCTCGCACGAACTGCCTCTGGACGAGGCCGCGAACGCGTACCGCCACTTCGACGACCGCGACGCGGGATGGACGAAGGTCGTCCTCAAGCCCTGACCCCACCACGCGGGGGTGCCTCTATGTCCTTCGTCAAGGCGGCCCTGTCGGGTTTGGTGTGGTTCGGGGTGCTGGGGTTATGCGGCGAGCTCGACGTCCTTCGGTGTCCGGGATTCGTAGAAGGTGCCGTCGCGGAGCATGGCGAACAGGACGCTGATGCGTTGGCGGGCGAGGCGGAGGAGAGCTTGGGTGTGGGTCTTGCCGCGGGCTCGTTGCTTGTCGTAGTAGGCGCGGGAGGAGGGGTCGGCGTTCATGCAGGCGAAGGCGGACAGGAACATGGCCCGCTTGAGCTGGCGGTTGCCGCCGCGGGGTGCGTGTTCGCCGTGGATCGAGGTCCCGGACTGCCGGGTGGTGGGTGCGAGTCCGGCGTAGGAGGCGAGGTGGGCGGCGGTGGGGAAGCCGGTGCCGTCGCCGACAGTGACCAGCAGGACGGCGGCGGTCCTGACGCCGACGCCGGGCATCGACGTCAGGACCGGGGAAAGAGGGTGGGCCTCCAGAAGCGTGCGGGTGGCCTCGGCGGCGAGGTCCTGGTCGAAGCCGACGAGCACGGTGAGTTCGGCCGTGATCTCGTCGGTCAGTTCCAGGGATCGCAGGGTGTGCGGCATGGTGCGGGCAGCGTCCGCGATCACGGCCGCGTCGCGGGCGTCGGTCTTGGCCTCGCCGGGGTAGAGGTCGGCGATCCGCCGCATCGCCAGGCCGGGCAGGTAGGCGACGCGGCAGCCGGCATCGCGGGCGACGGTCAGCGGCAGGGCACCGATCGAGGCGGGCTGGTCCACGATGACCAGGACGGTGCCGAACTTCGCGGCAAGCCTGTCGAAGACGGCTCGCAGCTTCGGCTCGCTGTTGGGCAGCGGCTTGTCGAAGACCTTCTTCCCGGCCGGAGTAAGCCCGTGCCCGTGATGAGTCGATTTGCCGACGTCCAGGCCGAGGAACACACCCACGTCTTCGATCTCGAACATCTTTCCCCTCCCAGGGGTGTTGACGGTGCCGGCCTCGGCTCGGGTGTCGCGCTCGCGCATCCACGTTATGCAGACCTGCCGCCCGCGAACCGCCCGGCGTTGCGCCGGACCGGACGGTGGCCGGACCTCTGATCAGCGTCTCCGACGAACACCCCCGAGCCCGGTGAACACCACCCCCCAGGTCATCTCGGACAGGGGGACCAAGTCATGCCGGGCCCGGAGGCCAGCGGCCCCGTTGCGGAGCCGTGGAAAACATAACGGGGGCCGGGCCCGGAAGGGCATCAGGGGTCAGGGCGGGATCGAGTCCACGTAGCCGCCGTCCACCCGCAGGGCGCCGCCCGTGGTCGCGGAGGCGAACGATGAGGCCAGGTAGACCACCATGTGGGCGATCTCCTCGGGCTCGATGAGGCGCTGGAGCAGCGACTGCGGCCGGTGCGTGCGCATGAACTCGCGCTGTGCCTCGTCCCACGGAAGGTCCTTGTCGACCAGCTCGTAGACGAAGTCCTCGACCCCGCTCGTGTGTGTCGGGCCGGCGATGACGGAGTTGACCGTGACTCCCGTGCCCGCGGCGTCCTTGGCGAAGCCGCGTGCGACGGCGAGCAGAGCCGTCTTGGACACGCCGTAGTGGATCATCTCAGCCGGGATGGCCACGCCGAGTCGCTGGCGATGTACTGCACCCGGCCCCAGCCGTTCTCCTTCATCCCCGGCAGATAGGCCCGGGTCATGCGGATCGCGGCCAGCACATTGACCTCGAAGTAGCGACGCCAGTCGTCGTCGCTGATCTCAAGCAGCCGAGAATCGTCGATTTATCACCCCACCGGCCCCTTGCGTCTCCCCCGTGGCTCCACCGCCGCCCCATGCCTCCCGCAGGCCGCAGTAGTGCACGGCCAGGACGGTGAAGCACACGGCCGTCACCTCCAGCGGGCTCAAGTAGAGGTGTTCATAAGGGCGTTCGGGGCAACCGAGGTTCAAGCCGGTCATCACCGGACCTGGCCTCAGGCCGATCACGAAGGAGTGGGTCATGACGACGCAGTACGGCAATCACCAGACCGGCCAGCAGTCCCACGGCGCACCGGGACCCGCGGCGACCGGCAACGTACTGAGCATCATCGCGATGGTGCTGGGAGTCATCTCGCTCATCTTCCTGCCGATCGTCTTCGGCGTGGTCGCCCTGGTCCTGGCCATAGTCGCCAAGACCGTCCGGCACGAGCGGCTCGCGGTGATCGCCATCGTGGTCAGCGTCGTGGGCCTGGTCGGCGGCATGGTGCTCGGAGCACTGCTGGCCTCATGACGGTCCGGACCGCGCCGGCCTCATGTCGGTCCGGACCCGCGCCGGCCTCACGACGATCCGGGAACGTGCCTCGGGCCCGCCCCGAGCCATGCCGTCCCCGGCGCGGGGGCGTGGGTCCGGTCCGCCGAGTCGGACCGGACCCACGCCCTGTGTCGGCTACCAGCCCGCCTTCACCCCGTTGTAGGCCGTGCGGCAGTCGGCGTTGGTGGCCTCCGCGGCGAGCTTCTCCATGGCGGCCTTCCAGACCTTCTTGGCCAGCGCCTCCAGGTCACGGGTCGCGGCGGGTACGTTCGGGGCGAACTTCTTGATCGACCCGATCGAGGCCTTGGCGAACTTGTTGCAGGCGGGCGCGGCGGCGTTCCGGTAGCGGGTGTCCAGGTCCGCGGCGACCGCCTGGCCGTTGTTGGTCGCCCAGGTGTTCCAGGCCGCGCACCCCGCCTCGGTGAAGGCCGCCTGGTCGGCCTCGCTCAGCCCCAGCACTTCGGCCAGCAGAGCGTTCTTGGCCTTGTCGGGGACCGTGAAGTCCACGACAGGGAACTTGTCCAGGGTTTCGAGCAGCGCCTCCTGACACGCGGGCGGCAGCGGGGCCGCCTGTGCGGCGGCCGGGGCGGCGGCGCGGGCGGCGGGCTCGGCCACGGCGCTGGAGGAGACGGTCAGCGCGGAGGCGGACAGCAGAGCGGCGGTCAGGACGGTGCGCCGGACGGTACGCGAAAGAGTCATGGAGTTGTGCTCCTTGCTCGGAAGGATCTGTCGGTCCGGGCACCGCGTCGGCGCCCGGCGGCTACAGAACGATCACCGCGCCCCGCAGGTCACAGCTCCTTTCCGCGGACCGGACGGTGGCACAAAGAGGCGTCGGGCGTCCGTGCGACAGGGACAACCAGGGCCGTGCCGGTGGTCCGGCGTTCAGGTGGGCCGTACGTGCTCCGCGGACGGTCCGGGCTCCGCCGAGGGCAGTGGCGCGGGGGTGTCCCCGGCCGTTCCGGGCCCGTGGGGAGCCGGGACCCATGGCCGCCTTTCCGGCGGCAGCGCGTTTCCGGTCCGCCGGCGGAAGACCAGGAACCCGGCCGACGCGGCAGCGACGAGCCAGAGGCACTGGATCACCAGGCCCTGGACGGCAGAGGCGTCGGAGAACGCCGCCGACATGCCGGCCTGCACAGCTCCGTACGTCGGCAGGAAGCGCACCACCGCGCTGTCGGACCCGGAGCTGGAGAGGGGGTTCTGCAGTGCGACGTCGAGGATGCTGATCATCAGAATGGCGAACATGCCCTCCACCTCGCGGCGGAGTACCGATCCGAAGACCACACCGAGCGCACCGTACGTCAGTGCCGCGCAGAACAGCGCGGCGGCGAGCATGAGGGGCTGCCGCGGCGGCCAGGAGAATCCGACGGCGACCGTGGCGTACCCGGCGATGGCGGCACAGACCAGCGTGAGCGCGGAGAGCTTGGCGAGGACGAGGTGGTAGCGGGGGTAGCCGGCCATCGCGAGCCGGCGGTCGAAGGCGCCTCCGGTGAAGGTGGCCGCGAACATCATGAAACCGGCGATCAGCGTGACCGCGTTCAGCGCGCCGGTGATCTGGGTCAGATGGTTGCCGGGCGGGGACAGCACCTCTCCGGTTGCCCGCAGCCGGAACGGGGCCGGCCGGTCGGGGATGGTCACATAGGCGAGGGCGATCCATACGGGGATGTACACGACCACCAGCAGCATCGCGAAGCGGTTGCGGGTGTGCCCGGTCAACGCGTACCGCGACGCCGTGACGAACAGGGACCAGTGCCGCCTCATGCAACCGCCTCCGCGCGCGGCTCCTGGCAGTGCAGGCGCCCGTTCTCCAGGCGCCAGAGCACGTCGAGCCGGTTGATGTCGTACGCCAGGTGCGAGACGACCAGCACCGAGCGCCCGGCGTCACGCAGCCTGGTCGCCAGCTCCCAGAAGCGCAGATACGTCTCCCAGTCGAAACCCTGGTAGGGCTCGTCCAGCAGCAGGACGTCCGGATCGTGCATGAGCGCGAGGGTCAGATTCAGCTTCTGCCGAGAGCCCCCGCTGAGCAGGCCCGCACGCTGGTCGAGGTACTCGGTGAAGGCCAGGACCTCCATCACCTCCTCGGCCAGCCGCAGGTCCGGGAGTCCGAACGCGCTCTTGAAGAAGTCGAGGTGCTGGCGGACGGTGAAGGAGTCGTCCAGGACCACGGACTGCGGGCAGTAGCCGAACCTGCCCCGGTGACGCACCGAACCCCGGTCCGGCCTGAGTTCACCGGAGACGATCTTCAGCAGAGTGGTCTTGCCCGAGCCGTTCTCCCCGACGATGCCGGCGAGGGTGCCGGGTCGCAGCCGGAGGTCGACGCCCCGGAGAACGGCGTGCCGGCGGTAGGAGTGGTGCACATCTATGACGTCCATGGTGTCGCTCCGTCGTGCCGGGTACGGCTGTTGGCCGCGGGAGTGGTCCGCGTCCTGCCGGTGTACGGGATTACGTGGGCCGGATGTTGGGTGGCGCGTCCGGCCCGCCCGTGCCCAACGAGCAGGCCGGGCAGCGGAAACGGTGCCGGAAGGAGCGCCCGCCCCGCTGCCGTCAACCCCGTGCACGACGTGTTCATCCGCGCGACGGGTCCACCGCCCAAGACCGGTTCCGGGGGCCCCGGGATGGATAACGTGACCCGCTCCGGAGCGAAGGGGCGGTCAGTCATGCGGAGAACGTGTGTGATTGGAGCGGGTCCGTCGGGTCTGGCCGCGAGCAAGGTCTTCGCGTCGCACGGTGTTCCGTTCGACTGCTTCGAGGCCGGTTCGGGCCTCGGCGGGCTCTGGCGGTACGGCAACGACAACGGCATGTCGGGGGTGTACGCGTCGCTGCACGCGAACATCTCGAAGGAGAGCATGTCCTTCTCCTCGCTCCCGATGCCGGAAACCTGTCCGGTCTTCTCGCACCACACCAGAGTCCTCGCCTACTTGGAGGACTACGCCGCGAGATTCGGTCTGCACCGCCACATCACGTTCGGCACGGAGGTCACCTCGGTGCGGCCCCTGGAAGACGGCGGCTGGGAGGTCGGTCGCCGGCGCCGCGGGGACACGGCGGCGGAGGTGACGACGCGGCGGTACACCGACGTGGTGGTGGCCAACGGGCACCACTGGGACCCGCGCCTGCCCGCCCCCGCCGTACCGGGGGCCGAGGAGTTCGAGGGGTCCGCGCTCCACTCGCACGAGTACCGCACCCCCGAGCCGTACGCCGGCCGGCGGGTCCTGGTGATCGGCATGGGCAACTCCGCGTGCGAGATCGCGGCGGAGATCTCGCGAACGGCGGCCCGGACCTTCCTCTCCGCACGCGAGGCGACACACGTGTTCCCCAAGATGCTGCTCGGCCGGCCGGCGGACCACCTGGTACGGAGCCCCCTGTCCCGTATCCCGCGATTCCTCAAGGGCCCGGCGATGGCGCTTCTCCTGAGCCTGACGCGAGGCGCCCCGGCCCAGTACGGGCTGGCCGCTCCGGTACGCGGCCCCCTCGCCGCCCACCCGTCCACCTCGGACGAGCTCCTCGTCCAGCTGGCCCGGGGCGCGGTGACGCCCAAGCCCGGCGTCAGCTCCTTCGGCCGGGACACGGCGGCCTTCACGGACGGCAGCCGCGAACCCGTGGACGCCGTGGTGTACGCCACCGGATACTCCCTTTCCTTCCCCTTCCTCGACCTCGCCGTCTTCGCGGCCCGGGGCGGCCGCACGGAGCTCTATCTGCGTACCGTGCCGCCGAGGCTCCCCGGCCTCTACTTCATGGGGCTGGCTCAACCCGCCGGCGCAGCCTTCCCGTTGCTCGAACCGCAGGCGGAGTGGGTCGCCGGACTGATCACGGGAGCGTTCGCCCTGCCGTCGCCGCAGGACATGACGCGGGCGATCAGCCGCGAGCGGCGGTCCCATGAACGGACCTACGCGCCCAGCTACCGCCACGGGATCGAGATCGACGTCCGCTCCTACCAGCGGGCCCTTCGCCGGGAGCTCCGGGCGGGCCGGCGCCGGGCACGCGGTGGCGTACCGCCCGTGCCGGTGTCGGCCGCCGCCCGGCCCGGTCCGGCAGCCGAGGTCCCGTGAACCGCTCCGCACGACGACCGGCCGCGAACGCCCTGTCCGGCTCAGACGGGCGGGGCGTTCTCCTCCAGCTCCCCCACGGCCCGCTCCCACAGCTCCGGCAGCGACTCCCCGAGCGGAAGGGCGCCATCGGCCACGAACGACACCTCTGCCCAGTCACCGAAGAACGACAGCCCCACCCCGAAGAGATGTCCGGGAACGACCAGGGGCAACAGGGCGGTGCCCGTCACCTGCGTCTCGCCCAGGCTCCCCTTCTCGGCGAGCGGCATGGAAGTGGCCATGACGTTGGTGACGCGCGGCGAGAGGACCCGTCGCAGATACCACTCGGTGGGGCGGCCCGGCATGAAGCGGACCAGGTCCTGGATGGCCTGCCGCCATGACTCGCCCCGCAACTTCCGGGTCTCCGCCATGACATGGTCCAGTCGCCGCAGTGCGGCTTCACCCCCGCCGGTCCCCTCCGGATCCTTGGTGACGGTCCGCACCGGCAGCTCCAGCGGCACGGCGAAGCAGCGGTTGCCCCACGTCTGGTCCTCGTCGGGACGGCGTGCGTCGATGGGCAGCACGGCCGTCACCCGGGGCAAGGACACGCCGGACCGGGCCGACCAGGCGGACAACGCCCCGGCGAGAGCGGCCAGATGCACGTCATGGGCGGAGCCGCCGCGTGCCGCGCCGATCCGGCGCAGGGTGTCCGCCGGTACCCGCCCGCGCCACAGCCGCCGCTCCCCGGAGGGGGCGAAGACGGCATCCGGCCGGTGGCCCCGGACGGCGAGGGTGCCCGCCATGAACTTCGTGGCCAGCCCGACGGCCGCGCCCACCCGCCGGGGCACCCCCGCCCGACGGCTCCGGCCCGGCACCGGGCGCGCCGACGGCTCCCCCTCGCCCAGCATGGCGCGGAAGGTCATGGCGGCGGCCGAACCGTCCTGGCAGGCATGACGGAAGCGGTAGCACACGGCGTACGCGTCGGGTCGGTGCCCGTGGACCAGCCACACCCCCCACAGGGCACCGGACGCGAACGGGGCGTTGAGCGCGGTGTGCAGGGCGGAGTCCCACCCGGCGGCGCCGTCGGCGACCACCTCGTGGACATGCCGGTCGATGTCGAACTCCGCGTCCGGCTGCCACCGGGACCGCCGGCCGCCCTCGACCCGGCTGGTGTGCAGGGGCAGCCCGCCCAAGCGGAAGGCCACGTACGCGCGAAGGTCCGGCAGGGCCGGGGGCGGACCGCTGAGGTACGCGACACCGCCGGCGTCCCAGCGGACGTCGGGCCGCCGCCGCTCCATGCTGAGGAACGCACGGTCGACCGAGTGCGTCGGGTGGCGGGGCGAAGGAATGAACGGAGCTGAACGCTCGGGGGACGCGGGCTCAACGGGCGGCTCGGACTGAACCGAATCGGGCTGAACCGGCTCGGGCTGAACCGACTCGGCGGATTCGGCGGATTCGGCGGACTCGGCGGACTCGGCGGACTCGGCGGACTCGGCGGACTGTTCAAGATCAGGCATGGGGATTCGGGGCTCCGATTCTGGCCGAAGGCCATGGCAGGGCGACCGCGGCGTCGCAGGTGGGCGACAGCACCAGCGGCAGAGAGGCAGAGAGACGGGGCGGGCGGGACAGGCGGGCAGACAGACACGAGCGGACGTACGGCAGGAGGGCAGCGATGCCGGGCCGTCCGCCCCCGGCCGGCCGCAGCACGACGCTCGCCCCGGACCGGCCGGACAACAGGATGGGCACCGGCCGGAGCCGGTCCGTCCGACACCCGCACGCCACGACGCCCTCGGCGCCCCGGTTCGGCTCGGCGCCCGGGGCTGTCGGCCGCAGCCGCCCCGCAGGCGTCGGTGGCCCGTGTTCCCGTGCCGTGGCTGGCCTGCCGCCCCGCGCCACCGGCAGCCGCAGCGGACACGGCAGGCCTCGCGGCAGGACCGTCCAGGACCCCCGGTCGTTCCAGGACCCTCACCGGCAGGTTCCCCCGAAAGGAGGACGACGCCGGGCGGCTCCGCCCGCGTCCTGCCGTCGCGCTCACCGGGCCGCCCGGCCAGGGGGCGAAATCCCTCCGGACCGGGCGGCGCGCACGGTTCGCCGTGTGGCGTACTTCGTTCGGGTGAGCAGGGGGAATCGGGGCTCTCGGTCCGCCCCACCGTCTGACATTGTGTGCCGTGCGCCGGAGGTCACCGGCCTGGGGAAGGCCCCGGGAAGCCCTGCCGGACGGGGCAGTCGGACCACCCACGAGCGCCGAACCGCACCGCGCGATGCCTCCGCCAGTGGCACTCCGCCTCGCAGGACGACCAGCGGCATCCCGCTCCGCCGCACCGGCGGCACCCCGCCTCCGCACCCGGTCCCGGGATCGCCCTCTCACCGCCCTTGGAGCCACACCCGTGCACGTCGCCCTCACCGGCGCCACCGGATTTCTCGGACTGCGCCTGTTACGCCGCCTGCTCGGCACGCACCCGTCCGTGACGGTTCTGGCCCACGCGGGATCGGCCGACGCGCTGCACCGCATCACCCGGTTCTTCGAACTGACCGGCTCGCCTGAGGCGTTCACCGCCGAGCTCCCCGGCCGGCTGCGGGTGGTGGAGACCGATCTGGCACAGCCCCGGCTGGGACTCTCCGGGCGGAACTTCCAGAAGCTGGCCGACGGTCTGGGCACGATCTGGCACAGCGCGGGCTCCATCAACCTGGAGGGGGACCTCCCCGAGCTGCGCCGGATCAACGTCGAAGGCACCCGGCAGGTGCTGGAGCTGGCGGCCGCGGGCCGCCGGGCGCCCCTGCTCCGTCACGTGAGCACCGCCTTCGTCGCCGGGGCGCGGCGGGACGGAGTGGCGTACGAGGACGAGCTTGACGACACCTGCGGCTTCGAGAACGCCTACGAGCGGTCCAAGTACGAGGCGGAGCTGCTGGTGCACGCGTGGTCCCGGAAACACGGCCGCCCGGCCCTGGTCCTGCGGCCGAGCATCCTCGTCACGGATCTGGCGCCGCACCCCGAACTGCCCTCCCACCCGCTGCAGGTCATCGAACGGATCCTGCGGGACGCTCGGTGTACCGCCGGTCCCGGCACGCCCGGCGGTCCGGCCGGCCGGCCGCTCGTCCGGACGGTGGGGCATCGGAACGGGCGGCTGAATCTGCTGCAGGTGGAGCACGCGGCCGAGGTCATGGTGCGGCTGGCCGGTCTGACTCCCTCGGGCGGCGTCGACACGTACCACGTCGTGCACGACCGCGATGTGCCCGTTCCCACGGTCGTGACCCTGCTGGAGCGGCTGGTCCCGCTCTCGATCGACCTGGTCGCCGCCAAGCCGGACACCCCGTCCTCGCTGGAGGCCCTGCTTGAGTTCTATCCGGGCATGACGGCCTACCTCGCCCACCGGCGGCGGTTCGACGACACCCGGGTCAGGACCCGGCTGGGGCCGTCGGCGGCCTCCGCCCCGGTCGGCCTGGACTACCTCTGGTCCGGTCTGGCCCCGAGAGGCCGGCCCCTCGCCCCGGCGCCGGGCGCTTCCCCGGCCGCCCTTCCGTCCGCCTGAGCAGCAGACCCGTACGCCTGACCGCCTGACGTCCTCTCCCGTTGGAGCCCTTGCGTGTCCGTCCTCACCGTTCCCGGCGCCTCCGCCGCGTCCCCGCCGGTCTCCTCGCCCGTCTCCTTGCCCGTCTTCTCGCCCGAGGAGATCACGGCCCGCGCCCGGCAGATCCGGAGACCCGTCCACGTCGTCAGTGCGCCGGACGGCCGGGAGCTGGGGATCGCGACCGGGCCGGTACCCGACGGCCCGGTGCTCGGGACGCTGCCGCCGCTGTACCCGGAGTGGCTCGGCGGCCGTACCTTCTGCGAGGCGCACGGCGTCCGCTTCCCCTATGTCGCCGGGGAGATGGCGAACGGCATCGCGACCACCCGGATGGTCGCGGCGATGGCACGCGCGGAGATGCTCGGCTTCTTCGGCGCAGGGGGGCTGGCCTATCCCGACGTGGAACGGGCCGTGCACACGCTCGCGCGGGAGCTGGACACCCGCGGCAACTGGGGTGTCAACCTCATCCACTCACCGGCGGAGCCGGAACTGGAGTTCCGCGTGGCCGAGTTGCTGCTGGCCGCCGCAGTCCCCCGGATCTCCGCTTCCGCGTTCATGGAGCTGACCCCGGCCGTCGTGCTGTGCTCCGCGCACGGGCTGCGCCGGGACCCGGACGGCTCCATCGTCCGGCGCACCCGGCTGCTCGCCAAGGTCTCCCGGCCCGAGGTGGCCGAGCGGTTCATCTCCCCCGCTCCGCCCGTGCTGCTGGACCAGCTCGTCGCGCGGGGGAAGCTGACCCGGCAGGAGGCGGATCTCGCGGCTCTGGTGCCGGTGGCAGAAGACATCACCGTGGAGGCGGACAGCGGCGGCCACACCGACAACCGGCCGCTGCAAGCCCTGCTGCCGAGGATCGCGGCCCTGCGCGACACCTTGTGCCGCCGGTTCGGTTACCCCCGGCCGGTCAGGCTCGGCGCGGCCGGCGGCCTCGGCACACCGGACGCGGTGGCCGCCGCCTTCGCCCTCGGTGCGTCCTACGTCGTCATCGGTTCCGTGAACCAGACGGCCACGGAGGCGGGTCTGTCGGTCGAGGCCAAGACGATGCTCTGCGACGCGGACATCTCCGATGTGACCATGGCGCCGGCGGCCGACATGTTCGAACTGGGCGTGAAGCTCCAAGTGCTCTCCCGGGGAACGATGTTCGCGCAGCGGGCCGGGCGGCTCCACTCCGCGTACCGGGCCCACGGTTCGCTGGAGGAGCTCCCGGCCGCGCTGCGGTCCTCGATCGAACGGGACGTGCTGCAAGCCCCGTTCGAGGAAGTCTGGCAGCACACCCGCGCGTTCTGGGCCCGGCGCGATCCTGCGGAGATCGCCCGCGCGGAGGCCGATCCGAAGCACCGGATGGCCCTGGTCTTCCGCTGGTACCTGGGGAGTTCCAGCCAGTGGGCGATCACTGGTGAGGCGTCGCGGCAGGCCGACTACCAGATCTGGTGCGGTCCCGCGATGGGCGCATTCAACCGGTGGGTGGCGGGCACGTTCCTGGCCGCCCCGGCGAACCGGTCCGTGGTGCAGATCGCGCTCAACCTGCTCGAAGGGGCCGCGGTCGTCACCCGCGCCCATCAACTGCGCACCTACGGCGTCCCCCTGACGGCCGGGGCGTTCAGCTTCCCGCCGCGCGAGCTGGCGTGAGCGGGACCGGCGCCGCCCCGGCGTCAGCAACGACAGACCGACCCGGAGGAGAGACCGTGCCCGGCCCACCCCACCACCAGGTCCCCGTCGCCGTGGTCGGCGTCGGGGCCCTGGTGCCCGGCGCGACGGACGCGGCCGGCTACTGGCGGATCGTGACCGGCGGCCGCGACCTGATGACCGAGGTGCCCGCCTCGCGCTGGAGCGTGGCGGACCACTACGACCCGGACCCGGCCGCTCCCGACAAGACGTACGCCCGGCGGGGCGCCTTCCTGCCGGAGGTCGACTTCGATCCGATGGCCTACGGGGTGCCGCCCACCAGCCTGCCGACGACGGACACCTCCCAGCTGCTCGCCCTGATGGTCGCCGACCAGGTACTGAGGGACGCGGGCGGGCCGGGCCGGGTGGACCGGGACCGGACCGGTGTGGTCCTCGGCGCCGCCGCCCTGGAGCTGCTCCCGCACATGTACGGGCGCGCCCAGCGCCCGGTGTGGCTCGCGGCGTTGCGGGAGAGCGGGCTCGGAGAGACCGAGGCACAGGCCGTGTGCGACCGCATCTCGGCCAGTTTCGCACCGTGGCGGGAATCGACCTTCCCCGGGCTGCTCGGCAATGTCGTCGCGGGCCGGATCGCCAACCGGTTCGACCTGCACGGCATCAACCACACCACCGACGCCGCCTGCGCCAGTTCGCTGGCGGCCCTGTCGACCTCGGTCGGTGAGCTGTCCCTCGGCCGGGCCGACCTGGTGATCAGCGGAGGCGTGGACACCGGGAACGACATCGGCATGTTCCTGTGCTTCTCCAAGACGCCCGCCCTGTCTCCCAGCGGCGACTGCCGGCCGTTCTCGGCCTCGGCCGACGGCACCATGCTGGGCGAAGCGGTCGTCATGTACGCCTTGAAGCGGCTGGCCGACGCCGAGCGGGACGGCGACCGGATCCACGCCGTGATCCGGGGCATCGGCACGTCCTCCGACGGCAGGAGCACGGCGATCTACGCCCCGCTCCCCGACGGCCAGGCACGGGCCCTGCGCCGCGCCTACGAGGAGGCGGGCTACGGGCCGGAGACAGTGGAGCTGGTGGAGGCGCACGGGACCGGCACGAAGGCCGGGGACACCGCCGAACTGGCCGCGCTCAGCGAGGTGTTCGGCGGGACGGGCCGTACCGATGGCCAGTGGTGCGCCATCGGCTCGGTCAAGTCGCAGATCGGCCACACCAAGTGCGCGGCGGGCGCGGCGGGGCTGCTGAAGGCCGTCATGGCACTGCACCACAAGGTGCTGCCGCCGACTGTGAAGGTCGACCGGCCGAACCCGGCGGCCGCCGCCGCGGACGGCCCGTTCTACGTCAACACCGAGACCCGCCCGTGGGTGCGGCCCGCCGGGCATCCACGCCGGGCAGCGGTGTCGAGCTTCGGTTTCGGCGGCAGCAACTTCCACGTCACGCTTGAGGAGTACACGCCCCGGGCCACCGGGGGCCGTACGGCTCTGCGCCACCGCTCCGCCCCGAGCGAGCTCGTCCTGTTCAGCGGCGAAGCCCCGGCGGACCTCGCGGCGCCGGGGGCCGACGACGGCCGCCCGCTGGCCGCACTGGCGCGGGAGAGCCACAGCTCCTTCTCACCGGCCGCCCGGATGCGGCTGGCCGTCGTCGCCACCGATGCCGAGGACCTGCGGGAGAAGCACGCGCAGGCCCTCGCGCTGATCCGGCGCAGCCCCGGCGACCCGTTCTCCACCCCTGCCGGTGTCCGGTACGCCTGCGGGGACGCCGGACCCGGCCGCATCGGCTTCCTGTTCCCGGGGCAGGGGTCCCAGTACGTCGGGATGGGCGCCGATCTCGCGATGCTGGCGCCGGCCGCCCAGTCCGTGTGGGACCGGCTGGGCGGTACCCGCTTCGACGGACGCCCCCTGCACCGGGTCGTGTTCCCGCCGCCCGCCTTCACCGACGGGGAGCGGGCCGCCCGGCGGGACCTGCTGGATGCCACCGAGTGGGCGCAGCCCGCGTTGGCGGTGCACGCGCTCGCGCTGCTGGAGGTGGTGGGCGAGCTGGGTCTGCAGCCGGACTGCGTGGCGGGGCACAGCTTCGGTGAGCTGGTGGCGCTGCACTGCGCGGGAGTTCTGGACGCCGGCTCGCTGGTGGAACTGGCCCGGCGCCGCGGCGAGCTGATGCGCGACGCGGCGGTCACCCCGGGCGGGATGCTGGCGGTGGCGGCGGACCGCGCGCACGTGGCTCGGGTGCTGGCCGGTGGCGGGTTCGGTGACATCTGGCCGGCCAACCACAACTCGCCGCGCCAGGTGGTGCTTTCGGGATCCTCGGAGGCGATCGCGCGGGCCGAGAAGGCGTTCTCGGCCGACGGGGCCGGCACTCGTCGGCTGGCGGCGTCGACCGCGTTCCACAGTCCGTTGGTCGGGCCGGCCGTCGAGCCGCTCGCGGAGTACCTGCGCACGGTGTCTCTCACCGGGCCCCGGACCGAGGTCTACGGCAACGCGGACGCGGCGCCGTACCCGTCGTCGCCCGAGGAGGTACGCCGCCGGATCGCCCGCCATGTCGCTTCCCCGGTGCTGTTTCAGGACCAGATCGAGGCCATGTACGCGGCCGGGGTGCGGACCTTCGTCGAGGTCGGCGCGGGCGCGGCGCTGACCGGTCTGGTCGGACAGATCCTCGGTGACCGCGAGCACGTGGCCGTCCCCCTGGACCGGCCGGCCCGGCCCGGCGCCGACACCCTGCACGCCGCGCTCGGGGAACTTGCCGTACGCGGCGTCCCCCTCGATCTCGACACCCTCTGGGCGCCGTACGCCCACGAGGGACCAGCGAAGGAGCACGAACCCCGAATGACCGTGAAGATCAGCGGAGCCAACTACGGTCAGTTCCCGCCGCCCCGCACCGCGCCCGCCGAACCGCCGCCCGCTCCGGAACAGGAGCCGGAACACCGGCCCCGGCCCGCCCCGGCCCCAGCCCCCGTATCCGCGTCCGACACCCCGGCGGTCCCCATGCCCGCGTACGTCCCCTCCCCGGTCCAGCCCGCACAGCCGTCGGAGTACGGGACGGCATCCGCGCAGTGGCAGCCGGAGCTCGAACCGGTGCCCGGGGCCGAGGCCGCCGCCGACGGCAGCTGGTACGCCGCCGTCGAGAGTGTCCAGCGGCAGACGGCGCAGGCGCACGCGGCGTGCCAACGCATGCTGACGGACAGCCACATCGCCTTCCTCCGGATGACCGAGACGACCCTGGCGGCCATGCTCGGGCAACCGCACCCCGGCGGAGCCGCGGACGTACCCGTGGGCGGGGCCGCGGAAGTACCCGTGGGCGGTGCTCCGGACGTGTACGCCGGGGGAGATCTGGACGTGTCCGTCCCCGCGCCGCCGCTGCCGCTCCCCCGCTCCTCCTCGCCGCGAACCGCACCGGCCCCGGCACCGGCACCCGTGGCTCCTTCGGCACCGGCTGTGAGCGCTGTACCGGTAACCGTCCCCGCACCTGCCCCCGCCGATGGCGATGGCGATGGCGCGATGCCCCTGTCGCCGTCCGAGCTGGAGGAGTTGCTCCTGTCCGTGGTGGCCCGGCTGACCGGCTATCCCACCACCATGCTCAACATGGACATGGAGCTGGAGGCAGATCTGGGCGTCGACTCGATCAAGCGCGTCGAGATCCTCTCCGTCATGCGCCGAGAGGTGCGCGACGTGGGAGCGGGCGACATCGGCCGGCTCGGCAAGCTCCGTACGCTGCGCGAGATCGTCGACGCGCTCACCGACGGCGCCCCGCCTCCCGGGACCACGGTGCCGGAAGCCGTAGAGCCTCCCGGATCCCCCGAAGTCACCGCGGTCGCCGCGACGCCCGCGCAGCCCGCCCCGCGCACCGGACCCGCCGAGCGGGCGCCGCTCACCAGGCTGGTCCCGCGCACCGTGGAGTCGCCGCCGTCCGGGCTGGCCACGGCGGGCCTGCTCGACGGACCTGTCGTGGTGACCGGCGGCGGGCCGTCCGGGTCCGCGACGGCCGGCCTCATCGCGCGGAAACTGGCGGAACACGGTGTGGACGCCACTGCCATGACGGAGGTGCCCTCGGACGCGCGCGCGGTGATCCATCTCGGCGCGCTCACCTCCGACGCCACACCCGACGGGGCGCGGGAGGTCCACCGCTCTGCGCTGCGCGCGGCGCGTGCGGTCTCCGCGGCACGAACGGCCGGGGGCGGCGGGCTGTTCGTGACCGTCCAGGACACCGGGGGCGACTTCGGGCTCGGGGGCGGCGAACCCGGCCGTGCGTGGCTGGGCGGGGTCGCCGGCCTGGCCAGGACCGCGGCGAAGGAGTGGCCGGACGCCTCGGTCAAGGTCATCGACTGCCGGCGCGGCGGCCGGGGCGACGAGGAGGTCGCCACCGCGATCGTGCGGGAACTGCTGGAAGGCGGAACAGATCGGGAGGTGGGCCTGCTCGCGGACGGCACCCGCACCCTGATGCGGCTGGTACCCGAGCGGGTGACGCCCGGCGGCACGCCGCGGATCTCCTCCGATTCGGTGATCGTGGCCACCGGAGGAGCCCGCGGGGTGACCGCCGCGGCCCTGCTCGACCTGGCCAGGACCCACCGCCCTCGGATCGTGCTGCTCGGCAGGACCGAGCCGGCCGCCGAGCCCTCCGGCCTGGCCTCCGCGACCGACGAACCGGCCCTCACCCGGCTGCTCGCGGAACGCTCAGGACCGGACGCGGCGGACACCTCGCCCGCCCGGATCGCGGAGCGGGCCCGGTCGATCCTGGCCGCGCGCGAGGTGCGTGCGACGGTGGCGGGGCTGGAGGCCGCCGGGTCACCCGTCCGGTACATCCGGGTGGACGCCCGCGACGGTGACGCCCTGGCGGCCGCCCTGCGCGACGTACGCGAGACGTGGGGGCCGGTCACCGGCATCGTGCATGGCGCGGGGGTACTGGCCGACAGCCGGATCGCCGACAAGACCGACGCGCAGGCCGAGCTGGTGATGTCGAGCAAGGTGGACAGTCTGCGGGCGCTCCTGGCAGCGACGGCCGACGACCCCCTGGACACGATCTGCCTCTTCTCCTCCGTGGCCGCCGTGTTCGGCAATCCGGGCCAGGGCGACTACGCGATGGCCAATGAGGTGCTCCACCAGGTCGCGTCGGCCGAGCAGTCCGCCCGCCCCGGCTCTCTGGTGCGGTGTGTGGCCTGGGGGCCCTGGCAGGGCGGCATGGTCACCCCGGCCCTGGCCGCGCACTTCGACCGGTCCGGGGTTCCGCTCATCCCCCTGGACCAGGGCGCCGCGGCCTTCACGGCCGAGCTGGACGGCACCGCCGGAGAGGCCCGCGTCGTACTGGCCGCCGGGGACGACCCGGCCGCCCTGTCCCCGGCGGGTGATCCACGTCGCGCACAGCTGCTGCTCCGCTCCGACACCCTTCCGCAGCTGGCCGACCACGCGCCCGCCGGGGTTCCCGTGCTGCCGGTGGCCATGGTCCTGAACTGGTTCGCGGCCGCGGCCTGGCTGCCGGATGCCGGACAGCTGGTTCTGCGCGATCTGCGGGTGTACAGGACGTACGCCCTGCCCGAACTGCGGGGCGCGGGCCACCGGATCACCGTGGTCTGCGGCCGGGCGCCCGGTTCGTTCCCGGAGCTGGAGGCGGAGCTGCTGGGCGAGGACGGCTCGGCACACTTCCGGGCGGTCCTGGACGCCGGGGAGGGCAGCCCCGACGCGGCCGCCTGGGAGATCCCGGACGGCCTGGAGCCGCTCGCTCGGGCCGAGTCGTACGACGGGAAGGTCCTCTTCCACGGGCCCCGCTTCCAGGCACTGCGCTCGGTGCGCGGCGTCTCCGGGCACGGCGCGGAGGCGACCGTCGCGGGACTGCGCGCCCTGGACTGGGCGGGTGAACACCACTGGCCGCTCGATCCGGCCGCGGTGGACGGCGCGCTGCAACTCGCCCTGCTCTGGGGCGAGGAGGTGCTCGGCGGGGCGACGCTGCCGATGGCCGTCTCCGAGTGCAGGGTGTACCGGCGCGGCCCGGTGGACGGCACCGTGCGGTGTGTGGTGCGGGGGCGGAAGGTCCATGACACGGGGGCGCGCTGCGACGCGGCACTGATCGACGCGGACGGGTCCGTCCGGCTGGAACTGATCGGTGTCGAACTCGTCCGCCGTCCCTCCTGACCCCTCTCCTCCTGCCCCCTCCCCTCATGACCTCTTCCCTCATGACCTCTTCCCTCATGACCCGCTCTCCCTGATCCCGTCCCCGGCCTCCGCCCTGCCGTGAAGTGAGACCCGCATGCCTGTCGAACCCATCGCCGTCGTAGGCCGGGGCTGTGTGCTGCCCCGCGCGCTCGACCCGGACACGTTCTGGGAGAACATCGCCGGCGGGCGCCTGAGCCTGTCGGCCGCCCCCGCCGACCGGTGGCGGCTGCCGCGCCAATGGGCCATGGGTTCGGTGGACGACCATCTCGACCGCACCTGGACCGATGTCGGCGGATACGTCCACGGGTTCGAATCCGTCTTCGATCCGACCGGCTTCCGGATCGCCCCGGAGCGGATCGCGTCGCTGGACCCGCTCTTCCACTGGGTCCTGTACGGGGTGCGGCAGGCGCTCACGGAGGCGGGGCGCACCGGGTCGCTGCCGCGCGGCGGCCTGGTGCTGGGGAACCTGTCGTATCCGACGCCCGCAGGGGCGGCTTTCGCCGAGCACGTCTGGCTTTCCGCGCAGCAACCGTCGCTCCGCGAAGCCCTGTTGACGGATGAGCGCGGCGCGCGCCCCGACGCCCGCAACCGCTTCTCGTCCGGGCTGCCCGCCCGGCTCGCGGCTGAGGCGCTCGGCCTCGGTGCCGGGGCGTGGTCGCTCGACGCCGCCTGTGCATCCTCCTTGTACGCGATCAAGCTGGCGTGCGACCGGCTGCACGACGGCACGGCAGACCTGATGGTCGCGGGCGCGGTGAGCCGCCCCGATCCCCTCTACCTCCACGTGGGGTTCTGCGGCCTTTCCGCGACCAGCCGCACCGGGCGCAGCCGCCCGTTCCACCGGGACGCGGACGGGCTGGTGCACGGCGAGGGCGCCGGGTTCGTCGCCCTGATGCGGCTGTCCGAGGCCCGCGCCGCCGGCCTGCCGGTGTTCGGTGTGATCCGAGGGGTGGGGCTGTCCAACGACGGTCGTGGCTCCGGGCTGATCAGCCCCTCGCAGGAGGGCCAGGTACGGGCCATGCGGCTGGCGTACGAGGTGGCGGGGGTACCGGCGGAGTCGGTGTCGCTCGTCGAGTGCCATGCGACGGGGACACCGGTCGGTGACGCGGTGGAGGCGCGCGGCATGGCGCGGGTCTTCGGGGCGGCGGACGACATGCCCATCGGGTCTGCCAAGTCGAACGTCGGGCATCTGCTGGCCGCTGCGGGCGTGGCGGGGCTGCTGAAGGTGCTCGGCGCGATGCGGGCGGGGGTCCGCCCGGCGACGCTCGGCGCACAGCGGCCACTGGACGCGCTGGCGGGCACCCCCTTGCGGGTGCTGTCCGCCGCGGAGGAGTGGTCGGGGCCCCGGCGGGCGGCGGTGAGCGCGTTCGGGTTCGGCGGCACCAACGCCCACCTGATCGTCGACCCGCCGGACGCCGTTCCCGCGTCCACCGTGCGGCGCGCGAAACCGGCCACCCCGGCCCCGGCACAGGTGGCGATCGTGGCCATCGGTGCCAGGGTCGGCGAGGGTACGTCCGCCGAGAACCTGCGCCGGGCGGTGCTGGGTGGTGAACGGCGCGGTCCCGTCACGGAGATCGCCGTGGCGCTGACGGACCTGTGCTTCCCGCCGCTGGCCCTGGAACGGGCCGTACCCCATCAGCTCCTGGTGCTGGAGGCGGCCCGGGAGGCCGTACGGAAGGTGAACCTGCCCCGCGAGCGGACCATGGTGGTCATCGGGACCGGGGTGGACCCGCAGGTGGCCCGCGCGGGGGCCCGTTGGCGGGTGCCGTTCTGGCTGGAGCGGGCGGGGGCGCCCGTCACGGGCTCTTCCGCGGATGCCGCCCGGGAGGCGTTCACTCCCCCGATGACGGCGGAAGGGGTGGTGGGTAGTATGCCGAACCTCGCGGCGAACCGCATCAGCACCCAACTCGACCTGGCCGGGCCCAGTTTCACGGTGTCCGCGGAGGAGGCGTCCGGTCCGGTCGCGCTGGAACTCGCGGTCCGGGCCATCCGTTCCGGGGAGGCCGACGCCGCTCTCGTCGGTGCCACCGACCTGTCCTGCGAGGTGGTCCACCGGGCCGCCCTGCGGGAGCTCGGCCGCGAGGACGAGCCCGGGGACGCGGCCGTCGTCCTGGTCCTCAAGCCCCTGGAGGCGGCGCGCAGGGACGGCGACACCGTCGTGGCCCTGCTGGACGATGGGGCCGTCGGGGAACCCGACATGGTCATCGGGGACGGACCGGACGCGGTGTTCGATCCGTCGTCGGTGTTCGGGCGCGCCCATGCCGCGTCCGGGCTGGTCTCCGTCGCGGTCGCGGCGCTCTCGCTCCAGCACCGCGCGGTGCCCCGCCCCGGCGGGCCTGCGGACGCCGCGGCCGTCGCCCGCACGGCGCTGGCCGTGGCCGTACCCCTGGAGGGGCCGGCCGTGAGCGTGCGGCTGCGCGCGGGGGACGCCCTGCCGTGGCTGCGGGGCACGGCGCCGCGTCTGCACGTCTTCTCCGGGGCGGACCGTCAGGAGGTGCTGGCCGCGCTGGACTCCGGTACGCGGTCCGCCGCGGGTCCGGCCCGCCTGGCGCTCGTGGCCGACGGGGACACCGTGCCGGCCGGCCGAATGGAAGCCGCCCGCCGTTGGCTGACGGAGGGCGGGGTCCGCCCCGCCGACCTGCTGTACCGGGACGGGCCGGTCACCGGGCAGACCGCCTTCGTGTACACGAACGGCTCGGCCGCGTACCCCGGGATGGGCCATGAGCTGATGCTCGCCCTGCCCGCGCTGGGCGAGGCCGTACGGGAGAGGCACCGGGAGATGACGGCCCGGCTGCGGTCACGGCCGGAGCCGGGAGTCCTCGGCCAGATCTGGGCCGCGGCCGAACTGGCGGTCTTCCACACCGTTCTCAGCCGCGACCTGCTCGGGCTGCGCCCGGACGCCGCGCTGGGATACTCCTCGGGCGAGTCGACGGCGCTGGTCGCTCTGGGGGCCTGGCCGGACGCCTCCGGGCTGTTCGAGGCCGTACGGGACAGCGGTCTGTTCACGACCGAACTCACGGGTGAGCTGCGGGCGGTCCGGCGCTACTGGCGGCAGCGGGGCATCCAGGGCTCCCGGTGGTCGAGTTACCTCCTCGGCGCACCGCTGGAAGCGGTCCGCGCGGAGCTGGCCGCGGACGCCTCGGTTCACCTGATGGCGGTGAACGCGCCCGGAGTCTGTGTCATCGGCGGCGAGTCCCGGGCATGCGCGGCCGCCGTGGCCAGGATCGGCGCCGACCGGGCCATCGAGCTGGACTACGACCTGGCGGCCCACGCACCGGAGCTGGCCGAGGTCTCCGAGGTGTGGCGCGAGGTACACCGCCGTCCCACGGTCGACGTGCCCGGGGTGCGGTTCTACAGCGGGGCCACCGGGCGGGCGTACCGGCCGACCGCCGAGCGGGCCGCGGAGGCGATCACCGCGCAGGGGGTCGGCATGATCGACTTCGCGGCCACCGTCGAGCAGGCGTGGGCGGACGGCGTACGGGTGTTCGTGGAACACGGCCCCCGGGGACTGTGCACCGGCTGGATCAAACGGGTGCTCGGCGACCGGGAGCATGTGGCCGTCGCGCTGGACGCCTCCGGGGACACCGGGCTGCGGCAACTGTGCCTCGCGGTCGGTGAACTCGTCGTCGCCGGAGTGCCGGTGCGGGCCGACGAGGTGTTCGCCCGGCTCGCCGGGGCCTCGGCGCAGCTCCCGCCGCCCGGCCCCGCCGTCACCGTTCCCGTACCACCGACGCCGTGCCTGCCACCCCTGGAGCGTGTTGTGACCGTTCTGCCGCGGGCCCCCGAGCTGGCCCCCGTGCCGGACCGGCGTCCTGTCCTGCCCACCGGTTCCCCCACCGAGGCCGACAGGACAGCCTCGCCTACCGCGATCGCCGCGCCCGCCGTCGTCGTACCCGCACCCCCCGCCCCGGCGCGCGCCGGGGTGTCCCCGCAGCCGGGGACGGCAGGAGGGGCCGGCGCCGTGGCCGCCCGGCACGGTCTCCGGGTCGCCGCGCTGCACCAGGAGGTCATGGCCGCGCACACCGAGGCCCACCAGCGGTTCCTGCGGGTGTCCGCGCTCGCCGTCAGGGCGCTGACCGCCGCCGGCACGAGGGGAGCCGGGCCCGGCTCCCCTCCGGTACGGCCACCCGTGCCACCGCCTGCGCGCGTCCCGGTGCCGGCGCCCGCGCCCTCTCCCTCGCCCTCGCCCTCGCGAGTCCACAGGCCGGGGCCGCAGTTCGACCGTGCCCAGCTGGAGCACCTCGCCTCCGGCGAGATCTCCGTCCTGTTCGGTCCGCGCTTCGCCGAACAGGACGGCTACGCGGTACAGACCCGGATGCCGGGGCCGCCCATGCTGTTCGCCGACCGGGTCACCGGCCTCGACGCGGTACCCGCGGCGCTGACGCTGCCGGGTCCGGTGCGCACGGACGGGCGGATCTGGACGGAGACCGATGTCCTGCCCGGGAGCTGGTACCTGGACCCCACCGGCCGGATGCCGGCCGGCCTGCTCATCGAGGCGGGCCAGGCCGATCTGCTCCTGCTCAGCTGGCTCGGGGTCGACCTCCTGAACCGGGGCGAGCGCGCGTACCGGCTGCTCGGCTGCGAGGTGACGTTCCACGGCACCCCGCCGAAGGCGGGCGACACCCTGTGCTTCGAGATCCATGTCGACGGCCACGCGGAGGCCGAAGGCGTCCGGCTGGCCTTCTTCCACTACGACTGCTACGTGGACGGCGAACTGCGGCTCAGTGTCCGCGAGGGCCAGGCCGGGTTCTTCACCCCGGCGGAGCTCGCCGGCAGCGGCGGTGTCCGCTGGGATCCCGCGGAGCACGCACCCGGTGACGACCTGCCGCTCGACCCGCCGGCCGTGCGCTGCGAACGGACCCGTTTCGACGCGGACCGGATGCGGGCCCTGGCTGAGGGGAGGCCCGCCGACTGCTTCGGGCCCGGCTGGGAGGCGACGGCGGCCCACGTGCGTACGCCCATGCTCGACGAGGGCCGGATGCGGCTGCTGGACGAGATCGTCGCGTTCGACCCGGCCGGAGGGCCGTGGGGGCGGGGGTATCTGCGCGCGGAGACCGCGCTGTCGCCGGACGACTGGTTCTTCACCGGACATTTCAAGAACGACCCCTGTATGCCGGGCACTCTGATGCTCCAGGGCGGACTCCAGGCGATGGCGTTCTACCTGACGGCCATGGGCTTCACCGTCGACCGGGACGGCTGGCGCTTCGAACCGGTCACCGAACACCCCTCCAGCGCGATGTGCCGGGGCCAGGCGACCCCGGAGGGCCGGCGGGTGGTCTACGAGGTCTTCGTGTCCGGTGTCTCCGGCGGACCGGTCCCGACGCTGTACGCCGATGTCCTCGGCTCGGTGGACGGGGCGAAGGCGTTCCTGGGCCGTGGCATGGCGCTCCGGCTGGTCCCCGACTGGCCGCTGTCGCACTGGCGGCACTCGGGCCCGCCCGCCGTGCAGACCGGCGGCACCCCGGTGCCGCTGCCGAGGCTCGCCGGGCTGGCCGGGCACCGGGAGGAGAAGCCGGTGGCCGTGGCCGCCGACGGGTTCCCCTTCGACTACGCCTCACTGCTGGCCTGCGCGTGGGGCAGGCCGAGCGAGGCGTTCGGCGCCATGTACGAGCCGTTCGACGGCGCCCGCAAGGTGGCCAGGCTGCCCGGCCCGCCGTACCACTTCATGAGCCGCGTCGTCTCGGTTGACGGGCCGCAGGGCGGTATGCGGGAGGGCAGCGTCGTCGTCGCCGAGTACGACGTGCCCGCCCTGGCCTGGTACTTCGAGCAGAACGGTGGCCGCGCCATGCCGTTCGCCGTCCTGCTGGAGATCGCGCTCCAGCCCTGCGGCTGGCTCGCCTCCTACGTGGGCAGCGCGCTGACCGGCGAGGCGGACCTGCTGTTCCGCAACCTCGACGGCACGGGAACGGTCACCGGCGAGGTCACCCCGGCGACGCGCACGGTCCGTACCAGAGCCGAGCTGACGCGTGTCTCGTCCGGCGGAGACATGATCATCGAGTCGTTCCGGGTGGAGTGCACGGCCGACGGTGTACCGGTGTACGAACTCTCCACGGCCTTCGGCTACTTCCCGCGATCGGCCTTCGACGAGCAGCAGGGCCTCCCGGTCTCGGCGGATGAGCGGGCCCGGCTCGACGAGCCCTGCGGCCGTACCGTCGATCTGACCGCCCGTCCCGCCCGGTACTGCGCCGGGGAGCCGAGGCTGCCGGGACCGATGCTGCTGATGCTGGACCGGATCACGGGCTACTGGCCGGACGGGGGAAGCGCGGGGCTCGGCCGGTTGCGGTCGGAGAAGGATGTACGCCCGGACGCCTGGTTCTTCCGGGCCCACTTCTTCCAGGACCCGGTTCAGCCGGGCTCGTTGGGCATCGAGGCCATGTGCCAGCTCCTCCGGTTCCATCTGCTGGAGAGCGGCGCGGCCGACCGCGTTCCCGGCGCCGTGTTCGAACCGGTGCTGCCCGGCCGCGAGTCCGTCTGGACGTATCGCGGGCAGATCACCCCGGCGAACCGGCTGATCAGGGTGGACATGGACATCGTGGCGAGCGGCACGGACACCCGGGGGCCCTACGCCGTGGCGGACGCGTCGTTGTGGGGCGACGACACGTGCATCTACCGGGTAAAGGGCCTGGGCCTGCGGGTGGTGCCGGGCGTGGAGCGCACGCCGTAACGGGTTCTGCGGGCGCGGAAGTTCCGTACCGCGGGCGGCGCGATCCGGCGTGGACGGCGGAATGCGGCGCGTGGCCGGGTCGGGGCGGTGAACCGTTCTGACTCCGCACGCCCTGCCGGTGGCCACGGCCCGCCGCCATGATGAGCGGACGGCAAGTGATCCAAGTGATCCAGATCCGACCGCCCCCGGGCAGGCGGGTCTGCGGTGGAAGGAATTCACATTGTTGCTTCTCATCTCCCCGGACGGCGTCGAGGAAGCCCTCGACTGCGCGAAGGCGGCGGAGCACCTCGACATCGTCGACGTCAAGAAGCCCGATGAGGGGTCGCTCGGCGCGAACTACCCTTGGGTCATCAGGGAGATCCGGGACGCGGTCCCGGCAGACAAGCCGGTGTCCGCCACCGTGGGGGACGTACCGTTCAAGCCCGGCACGGTGGCCCAGGCGGCGCTGGGCGCGGCTGTCTCCGGGGCCACGTACATCAAGGTCGGCCTCTACGGTTGCACGACGCCCGAGCAGGCCGTCGAGGTCATGCGAGGGGTGGTCCGGGCGGTGAAGGACTACCGGCCGGACGCGTTCGTCGTCGCCTCCGGGTATGCCGACGCGCACCGGATCGGCTGCGTCAATCCACTCGCGCTGCCCGACATCGCCCGGCGCTCCGGCTCCGACGCGGCCATGCTGGACACCGCGATCAAGGACGGGACGCGGCTGTTCGACCATGTGCCGCCCGATATCTGCGCGGAGTTCGTCCGGCGGGCCCACGAGTCCGGTCTGCTCGCCGCCCTCGCGGGCAGTGTCAAGGCGGCCGACCTCGGGGCACTGACTCGTATCGGCACCGACATCGTGGGGGTGCGCGGGGCGGTCTGCGAGGGGGGAGACCGCAACACCGGGCGGATTCGGCCGGTGCTGGTGGCCGCCTTCCGGGCGGAGATGGACCGGCACGCCCGGGAGCACGCCGCCACCGCTGCCGCCGGCGCAGCCACCGCGAGCTGACCGCCGGCATGCCGAACTGCCGGCCCCGCCGCGGGCCCGGTGCCCGCGGCGGGCGTTTCGCCGTCGTCGATCCGGCGACGGGCGAGGCCTTCGACGACTCCCCCGACCAGCAGGCGGACGAGCTGGACGCCGTCGTCGGCCGGGCCCAGGACGCCTGGCGTGACTGGCGGGCCGATGACGGCGCCCGCGCCGCCGCCCTGCTCGCGGCCGCCGACGCCGTGGAGGCGGCCGGCCCCGGTCTCGCCCCGCTGCTCACCCGCGAACAGGGCAAACCCCTCACCGAGTCGTACGCCGAGGTCGCCCGCACGGCGGCCCGCCTGCGCTACTTCGCGGGGTCCGCTCCCGGGCCGCTGCCGATCACGGACGGCCGTCCGGTGCGCAGCGAGATCCGCTGGCGGCCGCTCGGCCCGGTCGCCGCGATCGTCCCGTGGAACTTTCCGCTCCAGCTCGCCTCTGCGAAGTTCGCCCCCGCGCTCGCCGCGGGCAACACGGTGGTGCTCAAACCGTCCCCGTTCACCCCTCTCGCCACCCGGCTGATGGTGTCCGTGATCTCCGCCGCCCTGCCCGAGGACGTGCTGACGGTCGTCACGGGCCGTGAACCGCTGGGCGCTCGTCTCGCGTGCCATCCGGGGATCCGCCATGTGACCTTCACCGGTTCGGTTCCCACCGGGCGGGCGGTCGCCGAGGGCGCGGCGGCCTCGCTCGCCCGGGTCACGCTGGAGCTGGGCGGGAACGATGCCGCGATCCTGCTGGATGACGTGGACGTGGAACGGATCGCCGAACGGCTGTTCTGGTCGGCGTTCCGCAACTGCGGGCAGGTCTGCATGGCGGTCAAGCGCGTCTACGTCCCGGCCCGGCTCCACTCCGGCGTGGTGGAGGCCCTCGCGCAGTACGCGAAGTCCGTGGTGGTCGGAGCCGGGCTCGACCCGGGCACGCGGCTGGGGCCGGTCAACAACGCCCAGCAGCTGGCCCGGGTGGCGGACCGCACGGCCGAGGCCCTGGCGGACGGTGCCCGCGCCGCTGCCGGTGGCCAGCGGCTGGACCGGCCGGGCTACTTCTTCGCGCCGACGGTCCTCACCGATGTGCCGTCCGACAGTGCGGTGGTGACGGAGGAGCAGTTCGGTCCGGTGCTCCCGGTGCTGCCTTACGGAAACCTCGACGAAGCGGTCGAGGCGGCCAACGACACCCGCTTCGGGCTGGGCGGCTCTGTGTGGGGAACCGACCTCGACCGGGCGGAGGCGGTCGCCGGCCGGCTGGAATGCGGAACGGCGTGGATCAACCACCATGCCGAACTGTCCCTCGCCCAGCCCTTCGCGGGCATCAAGGAGAGCGGGGTCGGCGTCGCGGGCGGCCCGTGGGGGCTGTACGGGAACCTCAGGCCGTTCGTCGTGCACCGGCCGCAGGAGGAGGGGTGAGGATGAGGTTCGACGCGGCGGTACTGCGCTCGTACGGGGACCCGTTCACCGTCGAGGAGGTGGTCCTGGAGGAGGGGCCGGCGCGGGGCGAGATCCTGGTCAGGATCGCGGGCTGCGGGATGTGCCGGACCGATCTCGCGGTACGGCACTCGGCGGGCCGCTCACCGCTTCCGGCGGTGCTCGGCCACGAGGGGGCCGGGGTGGTGGTGGAGACGGGCGGCCCGGACACCGGCCTGAGCACCGGGGACCACGTCGTCCTTGGCTTCGACTCCTGCGGACACTGCCGGACCTGTCTGAGCGCCGCCCCCGCCTACTGTGACTCGTTCGCCTCGCTCAACCTCTTCGGAGGGCGGGCGGAGCACGCGGCGCGGTTCAGGGACGCGGCCGGTGGCGGGCTGGCTCCCCGGTGGTTCGGACAGTCGTCGTTCGCCGGGTACGCGATGGTCCCGGCCCGCAATGCCGTGCGGGTCGATGCCTCGCTGCCGGTCGAACTGCTCGGCCCCCTCGGCTGCGGCTTCCTGACCGGCGCCGGAGCCGTCCTCAATTCCTTCGGCGTCGGTCCCGGTGACACCCTCGCGGTCTTCGGTGCGGGGGCGGTGGGTCTGGCCGCGGTGATGGCGGCCACCGCCGCCGGGGCGGTGACCGTGGCCGTCGACCGGTTCCCGGAACGGCTGGCCCTGGCCGAGCGGTTCGGCGCGATCGCGCTGCGTGCCGGATCGTCCGGGCTGGCCGCCCGGATCCGGGCCCGGACCGACGGCGGCGCCCAGTACGCGCTGGACACCACGGGCTCCGCCCCGTTGATCAACGACGCGCTCCGGGCCCTGCGCCCGGCCGGTCATCTCGGGCTGGTGGCACGGCTCCGCGGCGCCCTGCCGCTCGAACCGGGCTCGCTCGACCGGGGCCGGCGGATCTCCCACATCTGCGAGGGGGACGCGGTGCCGCGGCTGTTCGTCCCGAGGCTGACCGCGCTGTGGCAGGCGGGCCGGTTCCCCTTCGATCAGCTGATCCGTATGTACCCGCTCACCGACATCAACGAGGCCGAACGCGACTGCGAGGCGGGCCGCGTGGTCAAACCGGTGCTGGTTCCGTAGACGCAGCACCGGTCTCGCGGGCGCAGGGCCGCTTTCGCGGGCGCGGGGCCGAGGGGGTATACCGGTCCACCGGCCGGCAACAGGGTTATGACCGTGGTTTGTTCGCGAAGACCCAGCGGTTGCCCGCCAGGGCGTCGTTCTCCTCGGGCAGCGGGCCGCGTCCGTGGTGGCGGGTGTAGTCGAAGGGCGTGTGGACCGATGCGGACCAGCCCTTGGCGGTCAGATTGCCGGCGGAGTCGGGTCTCGTCTCCCTGTTGAAGAGGGTGAGGAGGTCGATGCCGATCTGCTGGGTCGTCGAGGTGTAGAGGGGACTGTCGCGGTATTCCAGCAGGTCCTTGTCGAGTTTGACCTCGAACGCGAGGGCGCTTCCTGCGGCGCTCAGCCGGTCGACCGTGTCGATGAGGTGGGTCTCGGTGGCGCTGGGCAGGTAGAACAGCAGCCCCTCGGCCAACCAGACACTCGGTGCGGCCGGGTCGAAGCCGGCGGCGGTCAGTGCTCCGGACCAGTCGGCGCGCAGGTCGATCGGGACCGGTATGCGCGTCGCCTTGGGAGCGGCCGACAGCCCGTCGAGCACCTCGTGCTTGAAGGCCAGCACGCCCGCCCGGTCGACCTCGAAGATCACACAGTCCGCAGGCCAGTCGAGCCGGAACGCCCGGGAGTCCAACCCTGCTCCGAGCAGCACCACTTGGCGGGCGTCCGCGTGCACCGACCGGAGGAGGAAGTCGTCTAGGACTCTCGTCCGCAGACCGAAGTAGCGCGCGAATCGCCCCCACAGGGGGTTCGCGTCCCCGTCGGGAACCTGCTGGATGCGCACCGGCCAGCCCGCGCATGCCGGTGCGGCGAGCACGAAGTGCTCCGCGAAGACGTCCCGTGCCAGGGGGTCGTGGCGGTGGGTCTCGATCGCGCGTGCCGCGGCGACCAGAAGAGCGGTCAGACCGACACCTCCCGCCACCCCTTCCGCTTCTCCCGCCCCTTCGGATATTGCCGCCCCATTCACGCCTTCCATCCCTTCTCTCCCACTGATCCGATACTCCGCGCCGGCCAAGAACACCCTGAGACACAGGGGGCCACAGGCAGCGGCACGTTGGAGTGACACGTTGGAGTGACACGTTGGAGTGACACGTTGGAGTGACACATTGAAATAACGGGTCCGATTCCATTCGGAACGGGACCGCGATTTCAGACTGACGCACTCCCGACAAGGCAGTCACCGGGAATACCTGCTTTTTCCGGACTGTAGTAGTCCTTGATGCCGACCACCCAGGACGTGACCTCGATCCGATCGGAATCCGAAGGCCCGAAGGCATCGAAAAGGGCGTCGATGTTCGGGGGCTCGAAACCGATCGCGGTCATCAGCGCCATGAAGAGTGGCCGCTCGATGAGACCGTCGCCGTCAGGGTCGCCCAGCGCGGCGAGCGACTCGGCGAAGTCGCTGACCGCCAGGTCGAAACGCTCAGGTGACAGTACGCAGGCCGCGTACTCGTCGAAGGTGATCAGGCCGTCCCCGTCAGCGTCCAGCTCAGCGCTGAGGGTCGACCAGTACCGCCGGAACGCGGCCACCATGGCGCTCTTCGCCGTGTCGTCGGAATCGGGTGCCGCCTCGATGACACGACTCGCCATGAGCTCGAAGTCGTCCGCTTCGAGAACGCCATTGACGTTGGCGTCGAACAGCGAGAAAACAAGCCTGACCCGATTGGTTGCCTCTACACGCACAGCCCAGCCACCTTTCTTCTGACCGAACCGCTCCGGCGGCCGGAAGGAATCAACGAATGATCTGTCACCGCACTTACCGGCCTCGCCCGGATGCCCGGACTTCGGCCGCCCCTTTACTATCCAACCGGCGATCGCCCCTGCTTGAAAAATCCCCATTGATTCACCTGAACGGGTGCATTTCATCCGGATGATGTGTACCGCGGAAAATCAGGCTTTCGGAACGCGAAGAAGGCGTGAGCATCCCGCTCCGGCCCTCCGGTCAGACGCCGGCCCGACACCCCCTCAGCCGGGGTCCCCGCCGGACTCTCCGCCGGGCGGAGTTGCGGCCGGGACGCCGACGAGCCGTGGAGAGACCGTACGAATGTGCCGCACAGGGGTAGGCCGACGCCCGCTCTTGTTATACCTTCCGTCCAACAGCTTGCTAGACGCCACGTCTAATAAGCGAGGACGGTGTCCGGCGGCCGGCTGTCTCATCGAGTGGGCAGGGATGAGGCTCCGGTCGGGTGCCGTCGGGTCGATCTCCCTCGATTCAAGGAGCCGCTCCATGGCAAGCAGCACTGTTCAGCCGGAGGACCACCACCAGGACCGGTCCGCCGGGCAGGACGTCGCCCGGCGTCTGCTCGACTCGGCCGCGAAGCTGTCGTACGACCCGGCCGCCGAGGTGGACTGGGACACCCCCCTGGACCCGGACCACCACGGAGCGAGCCCCGAGTGGAGCACGCTCTACGGGACCGCTTACTGGCAGGAGTTGACCGACGCCCAGCGCAAGGCCCTGACCCGCCAGGAGGCCGCGTCCGTCGCCAGCACGGGCATCTGGTTCGAGATGATCCTGCAGCAGATGGTGCTGCGCGACATGTACGCGAAGGACCCGACCGACCTGCGGTTCCAGTGGGCACTCACCGAAGTGGCCGACGAGTGCCGGCACTCCATCATGTTCGCCCGGGGCGCGGCGAAGCTCGGCGCACCGGCCTACCGGCCGCACCGCGCGGTGGTCGAACTGGGCAGGGCTTTCAAGACACTTGCCTTCGGAGAGGCCGCCTACGCCGCGATCCTCGTCGCCGAGGAGGTGCTCGACGTGATGCAGCGCGACTGGATGCGGGACGAACGGGTCGCGCCGTTCGTCCGCACCATCAACAACATCCACGTGGTCGAGGAGTCACGGCACATGAAGTTCGCCCGCGACGAGACCCGCAGGCGGCTGCGGAACGCGGGTCCGGTGCGCCGCCACATCAACTCCCTCGTGGTCGCGATCGCCTCGTACTACATCGTCACCAGCATGGTGAACCGGGACGTCTACGCGAACGCCGGGCTGGACAGCGAGCGCGCCCGCAGCGAGGCGGGGGCCAACGAGCATCACAAGTCGCTGATGAGGTCGAGCTGTTCGGGCCTGATGGAGTTCCTGGCCTCGGCGCGGCTCCTCACCAAACCGGCCCTCTTCTTCTACAAGCGCGCCTCCCTGATCTGACCGGCGCGCGCCGACCGAACCGACCGAGCGACCGAGCCGACGAGATGCCGAGATGACCTACGCCATCACCCAGACCTGCTGCAGCGACGCCACCTGTGTCGCCGTGTGCCCCGTCAACTGCATTCACCCGACACCGGAGGAACAGGCCTTCGGCAGCACCGAGATGCTCTACGTCGATCCGGCGACCTGCATCGACTGCGGCGCCTGTGCGGATGCCTGCCCGGTCGACGCGGTCTTCCCGGTGGACAGCCTCTTCGGGGCGCGCAAGGAGTACGCCGCTATCAACGCCGCCTACTTCGAGGACCGGGAGCCGGAGCCGGTCGCCGGGCCGAACTTCCACGTCTGGGGCGCGCCGTCGTTCCCGCGCAGCCTGCCGTCCGGCTTCGCGCCGATCCGGGTGGCGGTCGTCGGCACCGGACCGGCCGGAATGTACGCCGCGGAGGACCTGCTGCTGCACACCAACGCCGAGGTCACACTGGTGGACCGGCTGCCGGTGGCAGGCGGCCTCGTCCGCTACGGAGTCGCGCCCGACCACCCCGCGACGAAGAAGGCGGGCGAGACGTTCGCGCGCTTCCACTCGCACCCCCGGGTACGGATGGCCCTGGGCGTCGAGGTGGGCCGGGACGTCACCGTGGAGGAACTCGCCGAGCACCACGACGCGGTGATCTACGCGGTCGGCGCCTCCACCGGCCGGCGGCTCGGCATCCCGGGCGAGGATCTGCCGGGCAGCATCTCGGCCACCTCGTTCGTGTCCTGGTACAACGCCCACCCTGAGACGCCGCCGGAGAGCGTCGCCCTGACGGCGGAACGGGTGGTCGTCGCCGGGAACGGCAACGTCGCGCTCGACGTCGCGCGCATCCTCGTCACGGATCCGGCCGCCCTGGCGGACACGGACATCGCCGGTCACGCGCTGACGGCCCTGCGGGACTCAAGGGTGCGCGAGGTGGTGCTGCTGGGGCGGCGCGGCCCGGAGCACACGGCCTGCACCGCCTCCGAACTGCTCGCCCTCAAGCACCTGCCGGGCGTGGAGCTGGTCGTCGACGACAGCGACCCGAGGACGGGCGAGGCGATCGACACCGCCGCGCCGGGCGAGAAGGCGGCGCTGTTCCGGGACGTGCCACGGGAGAAGGCCGGCCGGCCGCGTACGCCGGCCGCCGCACGGCGCATCGTCTTCCGCTTCCACGCGGCCCCGGCGGAAGTGCTCGGCCGGGACCAGGTCGAAGCGGTGCGGGTGACGGCCGCGGAGGGGCGGCGGGAGATACCCGCGGGGCTGTTTCTGCGGGCGATCGGATACCGGGGTCTGCCGGTGCCGGGGCTGCCCTTCGACGAGACGACCGGGACCGTTCCGCACGAGGGCGGCCGGGTCACCGGCCTGCCGGGGACGTACGTCGTCGGCTGGATCAAGCGGGGCCCGTCCGGCGGCATCGGGGCCAATCGCACCTGCGCCGCCGAGACCGTCGGCGCTCTCCTGGCCGACGCCGTCGCGGGCGTACTGCCCTCCCCCGCTCTCCCGCCCCGGGCGTTCCACCGCCTCGCCCGGAGCCGGGGCCGCGATGTCATAGACGCCAGGGGGCTGGCGGCCATCGAACGGGCCGAGCTGGCGGGCGGCCGCGAGCAGGGCCGCCCCCGGGTCAAACTCGCCACGGTGCCCGCGCTGGTCGCGGCGGCGAAGCGCGGCCGCCGCCGCAGACCACCGAACTGACCGGACGGCACGGGACCCGGCCGGCCGACGCTGGAACCCCGGGCTCAGGTCTCCCGCCGGATCAGAACTCCTCCGGAGTCGGCGCCGGGGCCGGGACCTGTCCCCTGGCCCGCTTGCCGACGACGGCGGCAGCCGCCACCGCGCCGCCCGCGAAGGCCAGGGCCACCGTCCAGGGCCGGTTGAACACGTGGCAGGTGGCCTGGTCCACGGAGTAGCGGCCGGGGCCGATCAGCCCGATCGCGGCAGCCGTGAACCCGAGGAAGGCCGGGTACTCGTAACCGCCGCCCTGCGCGAAGAACCCGGCGGGCGCGTGGACGGCCACGGCACCGGCCATGGCACCGGCGGCCGCCGCCCCCGCCGCGGGCGTGGCCAGCCCCAGGGCCAGCAGCGCGCCGCCGCCGGCCTCCCCCAGTCCGGCCGCGACCGCGCTGTGCTTCGGCGGGTGGAAGCCCATCGCCTCCATCGCGGCGGTGGTGCCCTCGATGCCTCCGCCGCCGAACCAACCCACCAGTTTCTGGCTGCCGTGCGCGGCCAGTACCGCGCCGGTGCCGACGCGCAGGAGGAGGAGGCCGAAGTCACGACGGTTCACGCTGCCCATGGGGTTCTCCGGAAGGGTTCGGGGGCCCCGGCCGGACGGAAGAGGGGCCCCGGGTGCGGTACGGATCCACTCTCCGCGCCTCGGCGCCCCGACGGGTCACGTTGTTAGGCCGTCCGGGCACCGGCCGAGGGACGGGTGACCCATGGCACAGTGCGATGTACGCCATTATGCAACTTGTTGCACAATGGCGTGCCGGTGCTCTAGAACTGGTGCGACGACACTGCGCGAGGAGCCGCCGCATGAGCCCGTACCCGCATCTGCTGAGCCCGCTCGACCTCGGGTTCACCACTCTCCCGAACCGGGTCCTGATGGGATCGATGCACATCGGTCTGGAGGAGGTCGAGCACGGCTTCGAGCGCATGGCCGCGTTCTACGCCGCCCGTGCGCGCGGCGGCGTGGGCCTCATGGTCACCGGTGGCATCGCGCCGAACGACGCCGGCTGCACCTTTCCCGGCGGCGCGAAGATGACCACGGAGGCGGAGGCGGCAGAACACGCGCGGGTGACCTCGGCCGTGCATGCCGCGGGCGGCCGGATCGCCATGCAGATCCTGCACTTCGGGCGCTACGCCCATCACCCCGGTCTGGTGGCACCGAGCGCGGTCAAGGCGCCGATCAGCGCGTTCACCCCGCACGCGCTCAGCGACGACGAGGTCGAGTCGACCATCGAGGACTTCGTCACGGCGGCCGCGCTGGCGCGGCGCGCGGGTTACGACGGCGTCGAGATCATGGGCTCCGAGGGCTACTTGATCAATGAGTTCATCGCCGCCGCGACCAATCACCGCGACGACCGCTGGGGCGGCTCGTACGAGAACCGCATCCGCTTCCCGGTGGAGATCGTGCGCCGGGTCCGTGAGCGGGTCGGCCGCGACTTCATCCTCATCTACCGGCTCTCCATGCTGGACCTGGTGCCCGGCGGTTCTTCGCTGGAGGAGGTCGTGCTGCTCGCCAGGGAGATCGAGGCGGCCGGGGCGACGATCATGAACACCGGTATCGGCTGGCACGAGGCGCGGATCCCGACCATCGCGACGTCGGTGCCGCGCGGCGCGTTCACCTGGGTCACGGAGAAGGTGCGCGGCGCCGTCTCCGTACCGCTGGTGACGAGCAACCGGATCAACACCCCGGAGGTCGCGGAGGGGATCCTCGCGGCGGGGCGCGCGGACATGGTGTCGATGGCCAGGCCGTTCCTCGCCGACCCCGACTTCGTGGTGAAGGCGAGCGAGGGCCGCGCGGACGCGATCAACACCTGCATCGGCTGCAACCAGGCCTGTCTGGACCACATCTTCAGCGGTCAGGTCACCTCCTGTCTGGTCAATCCGCGGGCCTGTCACGAGACGGAGCTCACGCTGTCACCGACCAGGACCCGCAAGCGGGTCGCGGTCGTCGGCGCCGGCCCCGCCGGGCTCGCGTGTGCCGTGACGGCGGCCGAGCGCGGCCACGAGGTGACGCTGTTCGACGCGGCGGAGGAGATCGGCGGGCAGCTCAACGTGGCGCGCCGGGTGCCCGGCAAGGAGGAGTTCGACGAGACGCTGCGCTACTTCCGTACCCGGCTGGCGGAGGAGAAGGTCGGGGTCCGGCTCGGTGCCGCGGTCGCCGCGGAGCAGCTCGACGGCTTCGACGAGATCGTGCTGGCCACCGGGGTCACGCCGCGCACCCCCGCGATTCCGGGCGTCGACCACCCCAGCGTGGTCAGCTACCTCGACGTCCTGCGCCACGGGGCGCCGGTGGGCGACCGCGTCGCGCTCGTCGGGGCGGGCGGGATCGGGTTCGACGTGGCCGAGTTCCTGACCGACGGCGGGGACGCGGCGAGCCTGGACCCGGAGGCGTTCTTCCGGCAGTGGGGTGTGGACACGGAGTACCGGGAACGGGGCGGGCTGGGCACCGCAGAGCGCCCGAAGGCGCCGCGTACGGTCCATCTGCTCCAGCGCAAGGCGAGCAAGGTCGGCGCGGGGCTCGGGAAGACGACGGGGTGGATCCACCGCACCGAGCTCCGGCACCGAGGCGTGACCATGCTGGCGGGCGTGGGCTACGAGCGGATCGACGACGACGGGCTGCACGTCACGGTCGACGGCGAGCAGCGGCTGCTGCCGGTCGACACGGTGGTGCTGTGCGCGGGCCAGAAGCCCCGGCGGGAGCTGTACGAGGAGCTGCTCGCCGCGGGCCGGCCGGCGCATCTGATCGGCGGCGCGGACGTCGCGGCCGAGCTGGACGCCAAGCGGGCGATCCGTCAGGGCACGGAGCTCGCGGCCGCGCTCTGACCGCGCGTGTCCGGGGCCGGGTGTCCGAACGCCCGGCGCCCGGCCGTCTTTAGGATGCACCCCATGTCACTCCCGCACGCGATCCTCACCGCCCTGCTCGAAAAGCCTTCTTCGGGGCTGGAGCTGACCCGCAGGTTCGACCGTTCGATCGGCTACTTCTGGCCGTCCACCCACCAGCAGATCTACCGGGAGCTGGGAAAGCTGGAGCGGGCCGGGCAGATCAGGGCGCTCGTCCCGGAGCAGCCGGCCAGGGGACAGAAGAAGGAGTACGAGGTGCTGCCGGCGGGCCGCGAGGCGCTGTCCGAGTGGGTGGCCCGTCCGGAGGACCCGAAGCAGGTCCGCGACCCCCTGCTGCTGCGGATGCGGGCGGCGGCGGTCGTCGGGGCGCCGGGGCTCGACGCGGAGCTGCGCCGGCATCTGGCGCTGCACCGGCAGCAGCTCGCGGAGTATCTGGCGATCGAGGAGCGGGACTTCCCGCCGGAGCGCACGGCGGCGGAGGACCGGCTGCGCCATCTGGTGCTGCGGGGCGGCATCGACCTGGAGAACTTCTGGATCGGCTGGCTGACCCGCGCACTGGCCGATGACGCCGCCGTCGCCCCGGCGGAACCCGGCCCGCGGTAGCCGGACCCGGGCGGGGCCTTCACCGCACGCTCGGGCCCTTCACCGCACGGTCAGGACCGGCCGGCCCTGATCCTGCGGAGGTGTCCGTGTTCCGGGCGGAGCGCGCGCGGGCTCCTGATGACCACCCGCGACGGTACGGGGGCGTCCGGCACGGCCACGGGTGCGGCGACGGGCGGCGGTCCGGCCTGTGCGCGGCTGAGCAGGAACACTCCGCGTATGGCGGCGGCCGAGCCCAGCAGCGCCGCGATCAGGCTGATCGTCCCGCCCTGGAGGCGCTCCCCGAGCAGCGCGAGGCCGATGGCCGCCGCGGCGACGGGGTTGGCGAGGGTGACCACGGCGAGCGGTGCGCCGAGGCCGCCCCGGTAGGCCGTCTGGGAGAGCAGCAGCCCGCCCATCGCGAACGCCGAGACGAGGAGCGCGACGACCACCAGGCGCCAGCTGAACAGCGGGCCCGTGGTGTGGTCGGTGACGGCGACCGTGAGCGTCTGGGTGAGCGCGGAGGCGACACCGGAGGTGATGCCGGAGGCCGCCGCGTGCCGCAGCCCTGGGCGGGCGCCCGGACGGCTGAGGCCGGCCACGACCGCCATGGTTCCGGCGCCCACGGCGAGCGCCTCGACCAGGCTGAGGGTCTGATGCGGGGCGGAGCCCCCCGCGGTCGTCAGCAGGGCCCCGAGGCCGAGCAGGGTGAGCAGGGTGCCGCGCCACTCGGTCGTGGAGACGCGGCGTCCGGCCGCGCGGGCGCCCAGCGGGACAGCGGCGACCAGGGTGAGGGCGCCGAGCGGCTGGACCAGGGTGAGCGGGCCGTACTTCAGCGCGGCCACGTGCAGCAGCGCGCCGCCCGCGTTCAGCCCGACGGCCGACCACCACGCCCCGTGCCCGAGCAGCCGGAGCGTCCCGGTCCCGGCTGCGGTGCGGCCGGCGAGCCGTGCCTGGGCGACCGCGGCCGACGCGTAGGCGGCAGCGGAGACCAAGGAGAGCGCGACGGCGATCAGGGTGGCGTTCATCGTCCGGCTCCGGACGTGGCGTAGGACGGGGAGCGGTCGCCGGACTGCGCGGGGACAGCAGCGGGGACGGCATAGGGACCGGTGGCGTACGGGCCCGCCGCGGCGGCCGGCCAGGGCTTGTGCCTGACCGGTTCCGTGCCCGGCAGGCGCAGGGCCGCCAGGGCCACGGAGAGCAGTGCGGCGACCACGATCGAGTCGAGCCAGTAGTGGTTGGCGGTGCCGACTATGACGAACAGGGTGATCGCCGGGTGCAGCAGCCACAGCCAGCGCCACCGGGAGCGGGTCGCGACGACGAGGCCGACCCCGACCATGACCGCCCAGCCGAAGTGCAGTGAGGGCATCGCCGCGAACTGGTTCGCCATCGAGTCGGTGGCGGGCGTCGCCCCGTAGACCGTCGGCCCGTACACCTGCCCGGTGTCGACGAGGCCGGTGGCGGCGAGCAACCGAGGCGGGGCGAGCGGGAAGACCAGGTGCAGGGCGAGTGCGGCGCCGGTGAGGACGGCGAGGACGCGCCGCGACCAGACGTAGTGGCGCGGGCGGCGCCAGTACAGCCAGCCGAGGAAGAGCAGGGTGGCCGGGAAGTGCACGGTGGCGTAGTAGGTGTTCGCCAGGTGGATCAGCGTCTCGTTGTGGAGCAGCAGCCTCTGCACGGTTCCCTCGCCGGGCAGGTGCACGGCGCGTTCGACGTCCCAGACGTGTCCGGCGTTGTGGAACGCCTCATCGACGTGGCCGTTGGCGGCCTGGCGGCCGAACTTGTAGATCGCGAAAAGCCCCACGACGAGAAGAAGCTCGCGGACGAGGGGCGGTCGGGCAGCGCTGTCCGGCTCCCTATCTGCGGGCCTGCTGCCGGCGAACATCACCCGGTGCCCCTTTGCTGACGAAGCGGTGTTACGGCGGCATGGAACAGCCCATGCCGTATCGATACGCCAGTGTACCGATACGCTGCCGTATCGGTACACTGGCGTATCGATGGACCTCGTCGCAGAGTCGCAGAGTCGCAGAGAGGGAACGCGCATGTCGTCGCAGGAAACCGGGCAGAAGACGGCCCCCGCGCCACGCCGCTCGAAAATCACACCGGAACGGGCCCAGGAGCTCTACACGGCCGTCCTCGACACACTCAGGGAGAGCGGCTACGAGTCACTCACCATGGAGGGCGTCGCCTCCCGGTCCCGCTGCGGCAAGTCCACGCTCTACCGACAGTGGGGCTCCAAACCGGAGCTGGTCGTCGCCGCCCTGCACGGCACCCGGCGCGGACTGCTGCCGAGGATCGACACGGGCACACTGGCGGGAGACCTGCGCGAGGCGGCGAAGGCCATCGGCGAGGGCTCGGGCCGCGACACCACGCTGATGCTGGCGCTGAGTCACGCCGCACTCCAGAGCCCCGAGCTGCTGTGCGCCCTGCGCGAGTCGCTGATCCTGCCGGAGATGGCGGCCCTCGACGCCATGGTCAGGCGCGGCGTGGAACGCGGCGAGGTGGCGGCGGACAACCCCGCCACGGAGTTCGTCTCGGCGCAGCTGCTGGGCGTGATGCGCGCCCGGCCCCTGCTGGAGGAGACCTGCGCGGACGAGAACTTCCTGGTCCGCTTCGTGGAGGGCGCCGTCCTTCCCGCACTCGGCCTGGGCGCCCCCGCGTCCGGGCCCTGACAGACGTGGGCCGTCGCCCCAGCGGATGACGGCGGCCCGCCCGCGCCGCACCGTGGGGACGGGGGCGGCGCACCGTCCGGGCGGCCGGTGACTTCTTCGGAGGTCACCGGCCGCCCGTCTTCGTATGCGCTCGCGCCACCCCACCCCCTTCTCGTCCTCTTGACGATATGACACGCCGCCCGTTATCGTCTCCATGACGAAAACAAGGGGGTCCCACCATGGCCGACATCACCAGGCGCTTCGGCTGGCGCCATCTGCGCTCCGCACCCACGGCTCACATCCGCCACCACAAGCGCGGGGTACTCGCCCACGACGGAGCGGGGCTGAGCTTCTGGTACCGGTCACTCAGCGCCGCGCTCTCCGAAGTGCCGGTCAACGACCGCGAACTGGCCATGGCCTTCCACGCCCGCACCGCCGACTTCCAGGACGTCACCGTGCAGGCCACCGTGACGTACCGGATCAGCGATCCGGCAGAGGCCGCCGCGCGCCTCGACTTCTCCGTCGACCCCGACACCGGCGTCTGGCGCGGCGCACCGCTGGAGCAGATCGCCACGCTGCTCACCGAGACGGCCCAGCAGCACACCCTGGACGTACTGGCCCGCACCCCGCTGGCCGGCGCACTGGTCGACGGCGTCGCCGCCGTGCGCGAACGGGTCGCCGCCGGGCTGGCCGACGAGCCCCGGCTGCCGGCCACCGGGATCGAGGTGGTGGCCGTGCGCGTCGTCGCCATCCGGCCCGAGGCCGAGGTGGAGCGGGCCCTGCGCACTCCCGCCCGGGAGCAGATCCAGCAGGAGGCCGACCGCGCGACGTACGAACGGCGGGCCGTAGCCGTCGAGCGCGAGCGGACCATCGCGGAGAACGAGCTGGCCAGCCAGATCGAGCTGGCCCGCCGCGAGGAGCAGCTCGTCGAGCAACGCGGCACCAACACCCGGCGCGAGGCGGAGGAGAACGCCGCGGCCGACGGTGTGCGCGCCGAGGCCGAGGCGGCGCGCAAGGTGCGCCTCGCCCGCGCAGAGGCGGAGTCGGCGCGTGAGGTCGGGGCGGCCCGCGCCGAGTCCCAGGCCGCCTGGCTGCGGGTGCACGGAGAGGTGGAGGCCGCGACCCTGCACGCGCTGGCCGCCACCCGGCTCGCGGAGAACCTGCCGCGCATCGACAGCCTCACCCTCTCGCCCGACGTCCTCACCGGCCTGCTCACCAAGCTCGGCCGGCCCGCTCCGGAGAGCCGGGCATGAGCCTGGCGCCGAGAGCGGTGCTGGTCCATCGCACCACCGAGTACGAGGAGTTGCTCGCCCGGCACGGCACGCACGGTCAGGCGGCGTTCTTCCTGTCGAGCCGGGGCCGGTCCATCGAGGAGGTCGCCCGGCGGCACGAGCGGACCCGGCAGGCGCTCAGCGATGTGGCGGCGGCCGTTCCGTTGCAGTGGCGGCAGTCCCGGGTGGAGCGCCAGGATCTGGACCGGTTCCTGTTCGCGCCCGAGGACGTGGTGGTCGTGGTCGGCCAGGACGGTCTGGTCGCCAACGCCGCCAAGTACCTCTCCGGACAGCCGGTCGTGGGCATCGACACCGATCCCGGACGCAATCCGGGGGTCCTGGTCCGCCACCGGCCCGCCGACGCGGCGGCGCTGCTGCGGGCGGCCGTGGCGCCGGGCGGCACGGCGGACGAGCTGACGATGGTCGAGGCGGTGGCCGACGACACCCAGCGGCTGGTGGCGCTCAACGAGATCTATCTCGGCCCGCCGGGGCACCAGACTGCCCGCTACCGGCTCGGCCCGGACACGGCGGACTCCCCCGCGGAACCGCAGGCGTCCTCCGGTGTCCTGGTCGGCACCGGCACCGGCGCCACCGGCTGGCTGCGCTCGCTGTGGCAGGAGCGCCGCAGCCCGCTCGCGCTGCCGGCGCCCACCGACCCCCGGCTGCTCTGGTTCGTCCGGGAGGCCTGGCCGTCACCCGTCACCGGCACCTCGCTGGTCTCGGGCGAGCTGGGGCACGGGCAGGGGCTGCGGCTGACCGTGGAGTCCGACCGGGTGGTGGTCTTCGGTGACGGCATGGAGTCGGACGCGCTGGAGCTGGCGTGGGGGCAGACGGTGCGGCTCGGCATCGCGCCCACGTCATTGCGGCTGGCCGGATGACCGAGGGCGCCCGCGCCGCCCGCCCTTAGGCTCGATGCCTTGTGGCGGTCACCGGCCGCCGATGAGTCGGAGGAGCAGACATGGACGGCGAAACGGCGCGGATCCCGGACCGCAACTCCCGGCCGCCGCAGGCCCAGGCCGCGCTGGGGGTGGGCGTGATCGTGCGGGACGACCGGGGGCGCGTCCTGCTCGGCCGGCACCACAGCGGCAGCTGGGAGCTGCCCGGCGGGAAGGTCGATCCGACGGGCGAGTCCATCGCGGCGGCCGCGGTGCGGGAGCTGCGCGAGGAGACCGGGCTTGAGGTCGCCGAGCACGGCATGAGCGTCTTCGCGATGCTGCACGACGTGGCCGGCGGCATCAACCGGGTGACGATGGCCGCCCTGGTCACCGTGGAGTCGGGCAGCCCGCAGGTGACCGAACCCCATCTGATCAGTGCCTGGCGGTGGACCCGGCCCGAGGAACTGCCGACGCCGCTGTTCGACCCCTCGGCGCAGATCCTCGCGGCCTGGCGCCCCGATCTCGGCATCGAGCACCCGCCCGCCCACCGGCTGGCCGTACTGCCCGAGGGTTCACAGGTGAACCCCTAATTCATTATTCATTTGCCTAGGGGTCGTAGGCACAGTTAGCGTCGATGTCATGAAAGCCGTGACCGAGCAGGACATCCGCACATCGTTCGTCAACTGCTCCAAGGGGGAGGCCAAGCGTCTGCCGCTCCCGCGCGATTTCGAGGAGCTGCCGTGGGAGGATCTGGACTTCCTCGGCTGGCGTGACCTGTCCGCTCCCGGGCGCAGCTACATCGTCACCGAGTACGACGGCCGGACGGCGGGCATCACGCTCCGCTTCCCCTCCCAGCAGCGCGGCTTCCTGCACCGGAGCATGTGCTCGCTCTGTCTGACCACACACCCCGGCAGCGGGGTCTCCCTGATGACCGCCCGCAAGACCGGGCAGTCCGGGCGCGAGGGCAATTCGGTCGGCCTGTACATGTGCACCGACCTGGCCTGTTCGCTCTACGTCCGGGGGAAGAAGGCCGTCCCCTCCGGCGCCCGGTTCAAGGAGTCGCTGACGGTGGAGGAACAGATCGCCCGCACCTCGGCCAACCTCACCGCGTTCGTGGCCAAGCTCTTCAGCTGAACCGGGGACCGGCCGGGCCCTGTCGGCCTGCCGGAACTCCGGCGTGATCGGGTGCGCACCGCCTCCCGTCGCGCTCCGCGCACACGCACCCGGCTATCCTGGCCGCCACACCGGACACGGGGTGCCCCGCACAGGGGCTGAGAACACACCCGTCGAACCTGAACCAGTTAGCACTGGCGGAGGGATGTCTTCATGTCATTGCCGTATGCCCAGGACGAGCGCGCGGCCACGGACCCGCGGCCCGCGTTCGACGGGCGGATGCCCACCGCCCCCGGCGATCTGCGCGTCGAGGCGCACGGGATAGCGCCCGTCCCCGAGGACCGCCGCTACGGCGGGCCCGGCCGGCTGTTCACCGTCTGGTTCGCCCCCAACCTGACCATGACCGGGGTCTTCACCGGCACCGTCGGGATCGCGCTGGGCCTGGACTTCGCCACGGCGCTCACCGCCGTCGTGCTCGGCACCCTCGTGGGCGCCGTGCCCACCGCGTATCTGGGCACCTGGGGCAGTCAGACAGGTGCCGGGCAACTCCCGCTCGCCCGGCTGGCGTTCGGCCGGGGTGTGGTGCTGCCGGGCACGCTCCAGTGGCTGTCGTCCATCGCCTGGGACGCGCTGATCGGGCTGTTCGGCGGGGAGGCGCTGGCCCAGTTGTGCGGCTGGCCCTTCTGGCTGGGAGTGCTGGTCATGATGGCGGCCCAGGGCGCGCTCGGCGTCCTGGGATACGAGGTGATCCACCGGCTCCAGACCGTGATGACCTTCGTCCTGGCCGCCGCCTTCGCGGTACTCGCCACGAAGCTCCTGGACGGGGTGCACCCCGCCGCGACCGGCAGCGCGCACGGCGCGGACCGGGCGGGCGCGTTCGTCCTGACGTGCACCATCGCCCTGAGCCTGGCACTGTCCTGGGCGCCGTACGCCAGCGACTTCAGCCGCTATCTGCCGCGCACCACGTCGCGGCCCCGGATGTTCTGGTGCACGCTGCTCGGCATCAGCGTCTCGTTCGTGGCGGTCCAGACGCTCGGCCTGTGGGGTGCGTCCGTCTTCACCGACCAGACCGCGCACGGCATCGACACCCTGCTGGGCGGGGGCGCGCTCGGAGCGTTCGGGCTGCTTGCCGTGGCGCTCGCCGCGCTGTGCAGCAACGCCATGAACGACTACAGCGGATCGCTGGCACTGCAGACCATGGGCGTCCGCCTGCCGCGCCCCGTCGCCGCCGCACTGGCCGCCGCCCTCGGCTTCCCGCTCGTCCTGTGGATGCACGCGGCAGACACCACGGCCCGCTTCCAGAACGTGCTGCTGCTCGTCGGCTACTGGATCCCCGGGTTCGTCGCGATCGTGGCCGTCGACTGGATCGTCCGGGCCAGGGCCCGCGGCGGCTCCCCCGTCGACCTGGCCGCCGAGAGCGCCCGCCCCCAGCCGTGGTGGCCGGCCCTCACCGCCTTCGCCGTCGCCTTCGCCGCGGCGGTGCCGTTCATGAGCACCGGCCTGTACGTGGGCCCGGTGGCGCGGGCGCTGCACGGGGCGGACCTCGCCTACGGGGTGGCGTTCCTCGCGGCCCTCGCCGTGTACGCCCCGCTGCGGCTGCGCCGCCGCGCCTGACGGCCTTGGCAGGGCGCGTCACGCCTTCGCGGTCTCCGTCTCGCCGTGCACGTAGCGGCCGCCGCGCAGCAGCGAGACGACCGCGGCCACCAGGCACGCCGCGATGGCGAAGTCGAAGGCCACGGAGAGGCCCTGCTCGAAGGGTCCGGAGATCAGCGTCGGGAAGAAGGCCCGCCCGGTGAGGTAGTCGGCGTGGCTGGTGGGCAGCTGTGCCAGGGCCTCCGGGCCGAGCAGGCTGCGTACCGGGTTGTATCCGAGGAGCGCCGCGAACAGCACGCCGACCGGTGGCAGGGCCGCGACGCGTGCCGCGTCGGCGGACGGCACGCTCTGCTCGGTGAGTCCGTGGGCCAGCGTGTCCGGAAGTGTACTCGCGAGCCCGGCGATCATCAGCGAGAAGAAGATGCCGATCGACAGCACCGTGGCGGAGTTCTGGAAGGTGGTGCTGATTCCCGCGCCCACCCCTCGCTGGTCCGGCGGCAGACTGTTTATGATCGCCGCCCGGTTGGGCGAGGCGAAGAGCCGCATGGCCAGACCGTTGACGAGCAGGATCAGGGCGAAGAGCCAGTAGTCGAAATCGACCGGCAGGGCCTTGAGCGCCACGAAGGTGGCGGCCGCCAGGAGCATGCCTCCGGTCGTGAACAGCCGGGCGCCGTAGCGGTCCGAGGCCCACCCGGAGAACGGACCGGCGATCAGGAAACCGATCGTCAGCGGCAGCATGTAGATACCGGCCCACAGCGGGGTCTGCTCGAAGCCGTAGCCGTGCCGGGGCAGCCAGATCCCCTGGAGCCAGATGATCAGGATGAACATCAGGCCGCCGCGCCCAAGGGACGCCAGGAGACTCGCCACGTTCCCCGCTGTGAAGGCGCGGATGCGTAACAGCGCCAGATGGAACATCGGCTGGGCGACCCGGGTCTCGATCAGACAGAAGAGCCCCAGCACGGCCAGCCCGCCGACGATAGCGGTGATCACCCCTCCGCCCACGCCCTGGAGCACCCGCATCCCGATCAGCCACAGCGCGCCGGCTGTGCCGTGCATCCAGGTCACCGAGAGCAGTACGGAGAAGAGCGTGAAGACCGCGAATGCCAGGTTGTACATCCGGACCCGGCCGTACATGTCACCCAGCCGGCCGAAGCTCACCACCAGGACCGCGGTGACGACCATGTAGCTCATGATCAGCCAGAGCAGCAGGCTCGTGTTGCCCGGCTGGAGGGGGTCCGCTCCGATGCCGCGGAAGATGTCCGGCAGCGCGATGAGGATGATCGACAGGTTGATCGTCGCGATCAGCACACCCAGCGTGGTGTTCGACAGCGCGATCCACTTATAGCCCGGACCCAGTGGGTCCTCGGCGCCGCCGAGGCGTACGGCTGTGCTCTGCATCGGACCATCCCGCCCGTCGGAGGTACCTCGGCCGCCTACGGGAGCCAAGCTATTCCCGGGCCCCGGCACAGCCAGTCCTGATACTCCGGTGAAGCACCCGCCGGATACCTCAAGGTACGAGCGGCCCGGGAGGCGTGTACTCCGCGGCCGGGGGATCGAGACCGCCGTGAGCGCCCACAACTCCGGCTGGTGGTGGGGTCCGGGCAACCCGGACGCCACCACCGTGGTGGCCATCACCCCTGGCCCCGAGCGCGGGCCCCCGCCGCCCCTGGGGAGAGATGTGGCCGGAGCTGCGCACCTACGTGTGAGAGTCCGCGACCCCCGGTGGCCTCGCGCCGCCCGAGGGCTGGTTGCGGTCCGCCGCCATCAGCACCATCAGGATCAGCCTGCGAACCGCGAGCATGGGCTTCCTCGGCATCGGAAACGGCCCCCGTGGGCTCGGGTCCGGGCGACGGCGGCCCCGACGCCGACGACGTCCGCCGTCTTGACGGCCCGCGCGCTCAGCCCCAGCCGCACATGCCGGCATCGCCTGCTCCGGGGGTCGGGGTCCAAACGACGTGTCACCAGGCAGCGGCGCCGCGAGGACCTGTTCCGCAGGCCCCTGCTCGATGAGGCGGCCGGCGTCCAGTACGGCGATCCGGGCGGCGGTCGCCGCGGTGGCGAGGTCGTGGGTGATCAGGACCAGGGCCAGTTCGGGGCGCTCGCGCAGCAGGGCCGCGAGCAGGTCGAGGAGGCGGCGCCGGGTGATCGCGTCCAGGCCGGAGGTGATCTCGTCGCAGATCAGCACTTGCGGCCGGGCGAGCAGGGCGCGGGCGAGCGCGGTCCGTTGGAGTTCGCCGCCGGACAGCAGGCCGGGTCTGCGCCGCACCAGTTCCTCGGTGAGCCCGAGGCCGGTCAGGGTGTCCAGGGCTTGTGCGAGGGCCTTCTCCCGGCCCGCCCCGCGCAGCCTTTCCGCCGTGCGCGCGACCTGGTCCAGGACCGGCCGGTATTCGTCGAAGGCGGCTTTCGCGTCCTGGAACACGTACTGGACGGCGGCCAGTTGTTCCCTGGTCCGGCCGCGCAGGCTGCGCGGCAGCGGTACGCCGTCGAGCAGGACGTCACCCGTATGGTCGCGGTGGAGACCGGCCAGGCAGCGGGCGAACGTGGTCTTGCCACTGCCGGAGCGGCCGACGACAGCCAGGCACTCGCCCGCGCGGAGGGCGAGTTCGGGGACGTGCACCACCTCGCTGACTCCGGTGCCGTCGCGGTGCCGGGCGCGGAGACCGCGCACGCGGAGGGCCACGGCACCCCCGTCACCAGTGGCACGGTCGCGTATCGTCCCTCTGTCCGCCGCCAGGAGCTCGGCCGTCCACGGATGCCGCGGTGCGAGCCAGATGTCCTCCGTGGACGCCGCCTCCACCACCCGGCCGGCACGCAGGACCAGCACCTCGTCGGCCAGGGCCCGTACGACGTCCAGGTCGTGGCTGAGCAGCACCACGGCGATGCCCTGCCGGGCCACGGCCGCGAGCTGGTCGACGATGCGCCGCTTCGTCAGCGGGTCCTGCCCCGTGGTCGGTTCGTCCGCGATGACCACCCGGGCGCCGAGGAGCAGCGCCTGCGCCAGGACGACGCGCTGCTGTTGGCCGCCCGACAGCTGATGCGGGTAGCGCCGCAACAGCATTGCCGCCTCCGGTAGTTCGGCCATGGAGAGAGCGTGCAGGACGCGGCTGCGGGCGGCGGCGCGGCGCTCGGCGCGGGGTTGAGCACCGCACCTGCTCGCGCGCGATGTCGCCCAGCAGGGCGCCGACCCGCCGCGCGGGGTTAGCACCGCGCCGGGGTGCTGGGGCACGTATCCGGCACGGCCGACGCCGAGTACGTCGCCGCTGACCCGAGCGCCCGCCGGGTACTCGCCGAGCAGGGCGAGGCCCGTGGTCGTCTTCCCGCTGCCGGAGGCACCGACCAGTGCCGTGACCTTCCCAGGCCGGACCCGGAAACTGACTCCGTCGACGATCGCGCGGCCGCCGACCTCGACACGCAGGTCCTTGATCTCAGCGATCGCGGTCACGGTGGGTCCTCCTTTCCAGTACGCCGTCGAAGAGCAGGTTGCCGCCCATGGTCAGGGCGATGATCAGCAGCGCGGGGACGATCACGGCCCAGGGCTGGACGAACAGGCCCGTGCGGTTGCGGTCCACCATCACAGCCCAGTCGGAGGCGTCCGGCGCGACGCCCACTCCGAGGAAGGCCGCCGTGGACACCAGGTAGAGCACCCCGGTGAGCCGTACGCCCGCGTCGGCGGCGAGCGTCCGCGCGATCGACCTGCCGACATGGCCGACGGCCGTGCGCCACCAGGTCTCGCCCTGCATGCGCAGCGCTTCGACGGCGGGGCGTGCGGCCGCCGCGGTCGCGGCCGCGCGGACGATCCGCGCGGCGTCGGGGACGTTGACCAGGGCCACCAGCAGGCAGAGCCCCACGGCTCCCGGCGAGAAGACGGCGGCCACCAGAAGGATGAGGAGCAGCGAGGGCACGGCGAGCAGCACGTCCAGGGGGCGCATCAGCAGTTCCTCGATCCAGCTGCGCCGGGTGAGCGCGCTGATCAGGCCGAGCGGCAGTGCCGCCAGGTAGGCCAGGGCGGTCGCGGTGAGCGCCACGAGGACCACGGACCGTCCGCCGAGCAGCACCTGCCGCCAGACATCCCGTCCGACGAAGTCGGTGCCGAGCCCATGTCCGCCGCCGAGCGTGAAGGAGGCGGACCGCGGGCCGGGAGGCCCGGCGACCAGCGGGCCGAGGACGGCGAGGACGAGGGGTACGCCGACGATCAGCGCACCGAGCACGAAGCGCTGCCTCACGCGGCCATCCCCGCCCTGGGCGCGAAGCGGTGGGCGACCAGGTCCGCACCCAGGTTGAGGACGACGGCGGTCAGCCCGAAGACCACCGCGAGGCCCTGCACCACGGGGGCGTCCCGTTCCGCGACGGCGTTCATCAGCACGGTGCCGAGCCCGGGGATCACGTACAGCGCCTCCACGACGATGACACCGCACAGCAGCCAGTCGACGGTGCGGGCAAGTTGCTGGGCGGCGGGCGCGACGGCGTTGGGCAGCGCGTGCGTGTAGCAGACGCGGGTGCCGGAGACTCCGCAGCGCAGGGCCTGGGCGACGTACGGCGAGGCCAGCGCGTCGATCATGCCCGCACGGACCAGCCGGGCCAGTGAGCACACCGGCCGCGACAGCAGTACGAGCACAGGCAGGACCAGCGCGGCGGGATGGGCGAGCAGATCGTCGCCGTAGCCGACGGCGGTCGGGGGCAGCCAGCCGAGTCGCAGGGCGAACACGGTGACGAGCAGCACGCCGAGGGTGAACTCCGGTACCGCGTACACGCCGAGCGTCACCGAACTGACGAGCCGGTCCGCGAGCCGCCCCTCGTGTCGGGCGGCCAGCACTCCGAGGCCGACCCCGACGGGCACCAGCAGCACCAGGGTGAGCGCGGCGAGCAACGCGGTGGGCCCGAAGCCGTCCGCGAGGTAGGAGCCGACCGGGCGTCCGGAGGTCAGGGACGTACCGAAGTCGCCGTGCGGGAGCCCTGCCGCCCAGTCCGCCAGGCGCTCGTGGGCCGGACGGTCCAGCCGCATCGCCTCGCGGATGGCCGCGATCCGCTCCGGGTCCGGCTGGTCCCCGGCGAGTGCCACGGCGGCGTCGCCCGGCGGCGCCTCGGTGAGCGTGAAGACGAGCAGCACGACGGCTGCCGTCTGCGCCACGCCGAGCAGCAGCCGCCGGGCGATCCAGGACCGGAGGCCGCTCACGCCAGCCAGACCTTGTCGAAGCGGGCCCAGTCCAGGGAGTTGGCGGGTGCGTTCTGCTCGATGCCCCGGACGTGGCGGGCGGTGCCGAGGATCCAGTCGGCGAATCCCCAGATCAGGAAGCCGCCCTCGGTGTGCAGGCGGCGCTGCATGCGTGTGTAGACGGCGGTGCGGTCCTCCTTGTCCTTGGTGGACTGTGCCTGTTGGTACAGGGCGTCGAAGTCGCTGTGCCGCCAGTGGGTGGCGTTGGTCGTGGACCCGGTGAGCAGGCGCTGGGAGATGTGGGTCTCGATGGGCATGGCGCCCGAGCGGTAGGACGCCAGGGTCCCGGAATCGAGGATGTCCTTCCAGTAGCTGTCCTTGCTACCGGTCCTGATCTCGATGCGCACTCCGGCCCCGGCGGCCTGGTCGCGGAAGATCGCCGCGGCCTCTGTGAACCCGGCCGCGACGGGCGAGGTGTCGAGGGTGACCGTGAGCTTCTCTGCGCCGGCCTCCTTCAGCAGCCCGCGGGCCCGGTCGAGGTCCTGTTCGCGCTGCGGCAGGCTGTCGGCGTAGTACTCGTAGCCCTTGCCGAACAGGTCGTTGCCGATCTGTCCGGCGCCGGACAGTGCGCCGTCGACCAGTTCCCGGCGGTCGGCTATCAGGAAGAACGCCTCACGGATCCGCCGGTCGTCGAACGGCGGCCGGTCGGTCTTCATGACGAAGCCCTGCATGGCGCTGTTGCGGAGCCGGACGATCTGGATCCGCCCCTTGTTCTCGTGGGCGCGGGCGGTGGCCGGGTTGAGTTCGTGGGCGTACTCGACCTGACCGCCGAGCAGGGCGTTGACGCGGGCCGATTCCTCGTTGGCGACGAGGAATTCGAGCTCGTCGAGGTGCGGGGCGCCGTCCCAGTGGGCGTCGTAGCGTGCGAGGACGGCGGAGTTGCCGGGCGCGAAGGACACGAAGCGGAAGGGGCCGCTGCCCACCGGCTCGCGGTCGAAGTCCTGAGCGCCCTCGGGGACGATGAACGCGCCGAACGCGGCCAGTACGTCGGGGAATTCGGCGGTGGGGCGCCGCAGGACGAACTCGACGGTCCGCTCGTCCAGCGCGCGGCTGGACTTCAGGTCGATGGGCTCCAGCGACGCCTTGGCCCGGAACGCCTTCGCCGGGTCGGTGATGCGGCGGTAGCTGTAGAGGACGTCCCGGGCGGTCACCGGCCTGCTGTCGTGGAAGGTGGCCTCGCGCAGGGTGACCTTCCAGCGGTCCAGGCCCCTGTTCGCCTCCCAGGCCGAGGCGAGCCGGGGCTGTGCCGAGAGGTCGGATCCGTAGTCGGCGAGCTTGTCGAAGAGGGCCTTGGCGCGGGCCGCGTCGGCGAAGAGGTTGGCCAGGTGCGGGTCGAGGGTCTCGCTCGCACCGCCGCCGGCGAAGGCGGCGCGCAGCCGCCCGCCGCGTCGGGGTCTGCCGCCCGCCGCGTCGGGGTCTGCCGTCCGCCGCGGCGGGATCGGCTGCCGTGCCGGAGCCGGCGCAGCCCGCCAGGGCGAGGGCGCCGAGTCCGGCCGCGGCGAGGAGGCCGCGGCGGCGCAGGCCGGCTGGGCGGGAGTCGTGGGCAGGGGCGTCGTTCATGAGGGATTCCTCGGTGTGTGAAGGGGTGTCTGCGGGGAGGGCGCCTGTTTCAGCGGGCGGGGGTGAGGCGGGCGACGAGGTGGAGCCGGTCGGCGTCGGCCGTGGTGTTCGGCAGGTCGCCCTCCCGCCATGGCGGCTCCGTACGGGGGCCGGGCCCGTCGTGCAGGGCGAGTGTTTCGAAGCCGTGGGCGGCGAGGACATGGCGCAGTTCCTGGGGGAAGAACAGCCGCCAGGCGGAGTGCTGTTCGACGGGTGGCGATCCGTCGTCGGCGGTCCATACCCGGGTGCGCCGCAGCAGTCGAGCGGTCCGGTCCACACGCAGCTCCGTGGTGGAGCGGTACGTGGTGCCCTGCCGGCTGAAGCCGTTGAAGGACGGCCGGTCCAGGAGTTCCGTACGGCCGAGGAAGAAGGCCCCGTTGCGCATCTCGGCGACGAGCAGCCCGCCGGGTGCCAGACAGCGGCGGCAGGAGCTCAGGAAGCCGTCGACCTCGTCGTTGGTGTGGCAGTACAGCAGGGCGCTGTCCAGGCACACCACCGCATCGAAGGGCGGTTCCGCGACATCGAATCCGCGCAGGTCCGCCCGGACGTACCGCGGACCGGGGTGGTGCTCGCGCGCATGGTCCAGCATCGCCTGCGAGAGATCCGCGCCGACGACGGTGCGGCCGGCCGCGTGCAGGTGCGCGGCGTCCCGGCCGGTACCGCATCCGAGGTCCAGGACGCGCGCACCGGCGCCGTGCCGCCTCAGGCAGTCCTCGGCCCAACGCCCCGCCAGACGCTCCTCGTCGGGGAACCGGGCTTCGTACAGGGCCGGGTTGTCGGTCAGCAGGTTCGTGCTGCTCATCCCGTCTCCTCAGGCCGGCGCCGGCAGCGGCGTCACTCGGGCGGGAAGCACACGTCGGTGGTGCAGCCATGCGACGCCGGTGGCGGAGGCCAGTCCGAGGGCCAGGCAGCAGGTCCAGGGCAGCCACGGCATTCCCGCGCCACGACCCGCGTCCATGGCCCAGCCGACCATCGCGTTGCCGACCGCCGCGGCGGTGCCGGAGAACGCGTAGAACAGACCGAAGTAGGTGCCGGAGAGCTCTGGGCGGCCGAAGTGGGCGATCAGCTCCATGACGAACGGCTGGGCGATCATGAGGCCCAGGTAGAGCAGCAGCGCCCCGGCCAGCACCGGCAGGGCGCCGAGCACCGCGTCACCCGCGCCGCCCCGGGCCGTGCCCCTCACCGTCATCGGCGGAATAAAGGCCAGCCCCATCAGCGTGAGCCCCACGCCGACCCATCTCGCCCGGCTGCCCGTGTTCTTCAGCGCCCGTGTGATGCGCAGTTGCAGCCCGAGGCCGGTGAGGGTGCCGACGAGGAGGACGAGACCGGCCGCGCCGTCCCAGCCGGTGGCCCGGCGGGCGCTGTCCGGCAGCAGCAGATACAGCTGGTTCTCCATGGTGAACATGCCGACCATGGCGAGGGAGAAGGCCACGAAGCCGCGGTTGCCGATCACCTCGTGCCAGTCCCCCAGGACGCTGTTCGTGGACGGTGTGATCGCTCGGGCGGGAAGCACGAGGGCCTGGGCGAGGGTGAGTACGGCGAAGATCGCGGCCGCGGTGAGCGCGGAGGTGCGGAAGTCGACCAGCAGCAGGGCGCTGCCGATCAGCGGGCCGATCAGGGCGCCGGTGGTCGCGAAGACGTTGAACAGGGCGAACGCCTCGGCCTTGCGCTCCCCCGCCTCCAGGGTGAGATACGCCCGTACGGCCGGGTTGAACAGCGCCCCGGCCAGACCGCTGAGCACGGACGCGGTCAGCAGCACGGTCAGTCCGTCGCCGAGGGCGAAGAGCCCGAAGCCGACGGTGCGCAGCGCGCATCCGGCGATGATGACGCCTCGCGCGCCCAGCCGGTCGGCCGCGGATCCGCCGATCAGGAACAGGCCCTGCTGGCTGAGGTTGCGTACGCCGAGCACGATACCGACGACGGTGGCCGACAGTCCGAGATCCTCGCTCAGGTGCACAGCGATATACGGGATGAGCAGGTAGAACCCGGTGTTGACGCCGAGTTGGTTGATCAGGAGCAGCCGTATCGCGAGGGGGACGCCGCGTATTTCGCGCCATGTCCTCACCGGGGGGCCTCCTCGGTGCGCGGGCGCACGCCGAGGCCGGGGCGGCTGCTGGTGCGTACGGTGCCGTCGGCGCCGCCGATGCCGGTCCACGGGTCGTGGGCGAGCAGCAGGTGTCCGTCGAGGTCGGTCCAGCGGGCCCGGCCGGCGAGGTGCACGGCGGGGGCGATCCCGAGCGTGCTGGCGGTCAGGCAGCCGAGCATCAGCTCCGTGCCGGTTCCCTCGATCAGTTCGGCGATCCGCAGTGCCGAGGTGACGCCGCCGCACTTGGCGAGCTTCACGTTGATGCCCTGGACCCGCCCGGCGAGGCGGCGGGCGTCCTCGTATCCGATCGCGTCCTCGTCGGCGATGACCGGCAGCGGTGAGCGTTGCGCGAGCCGGGCCAGCGCCTCGGGGTCGCCGGGTGGGACCGGCTGCTCCACGGCCTCGATCCCCAGTTCCGCGAGGCGGGGCAGGAGCCGCTCCGCGGTGTCGGGGGACCAGGCTCCGTTGGGGTCCAGAAGCAGCCGGGCGCGGGAGGCGGCGGCCCGTACGGCACGTACGCGGGTGAGGTCGTCCTCGGGGTCCGGGGCCCCGGCCTTGATCTTGAGGACCGTGAATCCGTCCCTTACGAGCCGGGCCGCCTCGGCCGCGGCCCGGTCCGGCGGCACGATGCCGATGGTGCGGCAGGTCGCGGCGGACTGCGGCCCGGGGGTGCCCAGCAGTTCGTGGACCGGGAGGCCCGCGCGCTTGCCCGTCAGATCGAGCAGCGCGCTCTCGACGGCGGCGCGCACGGCGGGCGGGGTGGGGCGGCTCGCGGTGCGCAGTTCCGCCAGGGCGCTCTCCGGTTCGGCGAAACGTGTCAGCCACAGGGACCCGGCGTGCAGCAGCCGCATCAGTGTGCCGGTGTCGAGGCCGTAGTACACGCTGCTGACGGCTTCTCCGCGGCCGGTCCGGCCTTCGTGTTCGATGAACAGCCAGACCGCGTCGCGGGCCGCCATCGTCGAGCGGGATATCCGCAGTGGCTCGGTGAGCTGGAGGCGCACGGTGCGCTGGGTGACCTTCACGGGCTCTCTTCCGGGCAGGGGGTCCGGCTGTGCGGCGGGGCGGTGACGGTGCGGCACCGGGTCCATCCGGTGGCCTCCACGGCCCGCGGATGGGCGATCTCGACGGGTCGCCTCGCCGCGGCGGCCAGGTCGATCCCGTGGGCGACGGCGAAGTCGTCGTCGTAGACGCTGCCGAGATAGCGGTGCGGACCGTCGGGGAAGACGGTGGCGACAACGGCTCCCGGATGGACGCGCGCGGCCCATGCGGCCACCAGCGCAACCGCTCCGGTGCTCCAGCCGCCGCTGACGAAGGCGCCCGCGGCCAGTCGGCGGCAGGCGTCCGCGGCTTCGGCCGGGCCGACCCAGTGGACTTCGTCGAACGCGTCGTGGACGACGTTGCGCGGGTGGATGCTGCTGCCCAGGCCGCGCATCACGCGCGGCCTGGCAGGCTGGCCGAAGATGGTCGAGCCGATGGCGTCCACGCCGATCAGCCGGACCCCGGGCCAGTGACGGCGCAGTGGACCGATGACTCCGGCGCTGTGGCCGCCGGTGCCGACGCTGCACACCAGGACGTCCAGATGGTCGAGCTGTACGGCCAGTTCGGCGGCGAGCGAGGCGTAACCAGCGATGTTGTCGGGGTTGTTGTACTGATCCGGCCAGTAGGCGTCCGGCAGCGAGGCCAGCAGTCCGCGCAGCCGGGTCAGCCGGGCGGCCTGCCAGCCCCCTTCGGCTGCCGGGCGGTCGACCAGCTCAAGCCGGGCGCCGTGGGCGTGCAGCAGCCGGCGCATCGAGGGCTCCAGCTCGGTGTCACCGACCAGCACGACCGGGTGGCCCAGGGCCTGCCCGGCGAAGGCCAGCCCGATGCCGAGGGTTCCTGATGTGGACTCCACCACCGGTGCTCCGGGCCGCAGTTCACCGCGCTCCTTGGCACCGAGCAGCATCGAGACGGCGGCGCGGGCCTTCATCCCGCCGACGCCGAGACCTTCGAGTTTGGCCCAGAATCCGGGCTGCGGGCAGGGCAGATCGACGGCGACGCGGGCGAGCGGGGTCCGGCCGACCAGGGCGAGCAGTTCCCTGTTGCCGACGGGGCTGAGGACGGCTGTGGTCACAGGGCGCCTCCCGGACGCTCGCCGCGGTACTGGTGGATGACGCCGGGCCCGCCGTCGAGCCAGAAGAAGGGGTACGGCTCCGCGGACACCGCGCTGACTCCGGCGCCGATGAGGCGCGGCAGCACCGCGCTGCCGGTCTGGGCGAACATCACCAGCGGTTTGCCGTGGCGCAGTGCGTGCTCGCGCAACGGCTCGAAGGTGCCGTTGCCGAGCGTCATGCCCGAGGCGAGGACGGCGTCACAGCGTTCCAGTTCTGCGAGTGCGTCGGTGCGTACCGGCTCGCCCCACTCGGTCGTGCCGCCCTTGAGGTCGCAGGGTATGCAGGTGAACCCGCGGTGCCGCAGTGCTTCCAGCAGCGAGTTGACCACGCCGACGACGAGCACGACCCGTCCCGGCGGGAGGTCGAGCAGACCGGTGACGGCCTTCGCCCGCGCCCGGGACTTCTCCAGCGACGTCCCGGCGGGAAGCGGACACGGTACGGAGCCGCTCGCCGGGCCGTGGGGAAGCACGTGCATCAGGTAGGCGTCCAGGGCGGCCACCCGTACCGCCGGCAGTTCGTGCGCCAGCAGCCGGGCCACATCCGATCCGACACAGTCGTCTACGGCACCGTCGGGAAGGGCGCCGGGCTCGACCGCGCACGAGCCGAGTGCCTCCGCCAGGCGCAGACTGAGCACTTCGTTGCGGTAGCCGAAGCTGCGCCCGTGGTGCCGCACGGCCTGGCGCGTGGTGAACGCCACGGCGATCCGCCGTGTCCTCGGGTCGGGGCCGAAGCGCCCGCAGAGCACGTCGTCGACGAGCTCCTGGTACGAGGCCGCGGTGGTGTGCGCGTGAGCGAGGGCGGTCATCGGCCGACCACCTTCGGGAGCAGAGCCGCGAGCAGCTTCTCGACCCGGTCGCGGGCCCCGAGGCCCGCGGCGTCGGAGACCATGACATGGCCCAGGTACTCGTTGTTGCTGGCCGCCGCCCTGACGGCCTTGCCGGGGCCGTCGAGCTGGAGTTCCAGCAGGCCCTCTGCCGTGCGGACGTCGTCGGCGCCGTCGATGGCGTCGAGCACTCCCTCGTTCTCCGGCAGCAGGAAGCCGATGGCCGCGCTGCGCAGTCCGGTGTCCCGGCGGCGCAGGTCCGGCTCGCGGCCGAGGGCCACGTCGACGCAGGCGGCGGCGAGGTCGATGCCCGTCACGTGGCGGACCAGTTCGGTGATGCGGTTTCCGGCGGGACGGGGGTTGACCTCCACCACCCGTGGCCCGGCGGCCGTCAGCTTGATCTCGGTGTGTGCCACGACCCCGTCGAGGCCGAGGGCGTTCAGCGCCTGAACGGCCGTCCGCTCAGCCGCCCGGCAGTCAGCCGCGTCGAGCGCGGCGGGGAACATATGACCCGTCTCGATGAACGCCGGGGCCCCACCGGTGCTCTTGTCGGTTACCCCGACCACCTGGGCCGTTCCGCCGGACGACACCGTCTCGACGCTGACTTCCGGACCCCGCAGCAACTCTTCGAGCAGAACCGCCGGTTCGCGGCGCTGGCCCCGTGCGTTGACCGGGAAGCCCGCGAGCGCCCGGTGTGCCTCCGCGAGCGCCGCCTCGTCGTCGACGCGTCGTACGAACATCCCGGCGCACAGGTCCACGGGCTTGAGCACGAGCGGGTAGCCGATCTCCCGCGCCGCGCCGACGGTCGCGGCCCAGTCCGCGCAGACCGCGAAGCGGGGCCCCGGCACACCGGCGGCGGCCAGGACACGACGGGTCGCGTCCTTCCGGCAGGCGTTCTCCACCGCCGCCGGGGAGGGGCCGGGCAGCCCGAGCCGTCCGGCGATACGCGCGGCCGCCGGGAGGTAGTAGTCGCAGGAGGTGATCACCCCGTCGAAGCGCAGCGCACCGTGGGCGCGCTCGATCAGCGGCAGCAGTGTCTCGGTCTCGTTGGTGTCGGCGGTCAGTACGTTGCGTGCCGCGAGCAGCGGGTGCACGGTGCCCTCGGGAGCGGCACGCAGGTAGTGGTGCAGATCGCGGGTGATGAAGGTGAAGTCGTGCCCGCCCTCGCGGATCGCTCTGGGCAACAGCCTGCTCATCGACCCGACCCAGCTCTCGACCATCAGCAGATGGGCCACGGATTCCTCGTCTCCATAGGCGGGTTGGACTCATGACGCCTCAGCGGCTCCCGACACGGGCCCGCTCGACTTGACGCGACCATACGCTATCGACAATCGTTTTCATTGTCATCTGAGTCCCCCTCGAAATCCCGGACGCGAGACCCCCGACATTCCCGATATCCCCCCCACAGGAGTCATCCCATGACCGAGACCCCGCAGGACGCCCCTCGCTCCCCCTTCAGCGTGCGTCCCGCCACCGCCGCCGACGCGGAAGGAGCGCGCCGGGTCATGCTCGACACGTTCTACCGGGAGTTCGGCTACGGCTACGTGCCCGAATGGCACCGCGACGTCGTCGACATCGAAGGCACCTACCTGGACGACACGCGGCATCTGCTGCTGGTCGCCGCGCTCGGTGACGAGGTGGTGGCCACGACCGGCGTGCGGTCGGCCGGCCCCGCTCATCCGCCGCACCCGCGCTGGCTCGCCGAGCGCTATCCGTCGGGCACGACCGCACAGATCGTCCGCGTCTACGTCGCACCGGAGCATCGGCGGCACGGCCTGGCACGCACCATGGTGCGCAGGGCCTGCGCCTTCGCCGCCGGCCAGGCGGGCTACGACAGCATCTACCTGCACACGAACGCACACGTGGAGGGAGCCGAAGCGTTCTGGCGGAGCATGGCCAAGGAGGTCTTCGACGCCCGGACCACCGGCGAGCACGGGCCCGGTGTGGGCACCGTGCACTTCGAGATCCCGATGCCGCGGTGACGCGACAGCCCCCCGGTCATCGGCACGGAGGTCCCCAGAAATGATCAAAGGCCGGTTTCGGATTACTCCGAAACCGGCCCTGAGCTGCGACTGTCTCCAGTCGGGACGACAGGATTTGAACCTGCGACCCCTTGACCCCCAGTCAAGTGCGCTACCAAGCTGCGCCACGTCCCGCTGCGGTTCCTCCCGGTGTTCCGGGCGGCCGCGCAGGACAAACATTACCTCACTCGGTGGACCGCATCGACGCCCGTGCCTGCTGGGCGCGGGTCGCCAGGGATTCCGCGCCGCAGGCCGTCGCCAGCTGGTACGCCCGCGCGAGCTCTCCCGGGGAGCGGGCCGCGATGCCGTGCTCGACGAGGGCGAGCGCGAACTCGTAGCCGGACGGGGACGCCTCCAGATGGCGGACCGCCTCGGCCAGCAGCTGTTCGGCCTCCTCCGGGCGGGCGAACAGCGCGACGCAGCGCAGTGCCTCACCGATCGCGGTCTCCGTTCCGAAGCGCTCGGCGTGCACCCGCGCGGAGTTGGCGATCCGGGCCGCACGGCCCGGGTCCTCCTCCGCCAGCGCGCGTGCCAGGTCGCCGGCCCAGGGTCCCCAGATGCCGTTGAACCTGCCGCGCGGTTCGAGGGCCCGGCCGGCCGCCTCCAGCTCGGTGACCGCTTCTTTCGTACGCCCCTCGGCCAGCAGCAGACGGCCCCGGACGCACGGGCCGTCGGGCAGCACCATGGCACTGGGATAGGGCGTACCGAAGTCGTACCGGTCCGCGATCTTGCGGGCCTCCGTGACCCGGCCGCGGGCCAGCAGCGTGTCGATGAGCAGACAGGCGGCGTCCCAGTGGACGGGCAGTCCGCTGCCGACCCGGTCGGCCAGGCGCAGGCCCTCGCGCAGGAATCCCTCGGCCTCCGCGAGACGCCCGCGACGGCGGTTGACCAGGCCGAGGAGGGTATGGGCGAAGGCCAGGTGGGCGCCGCTCCAGCCGGAGATCTCGAAGGCGCGCACCGCTTCACCGAAGAGCTCCTCCGCGCGGTCGAGCCGGTCGGTGAAGGCGTAGGTGATGCCGAGCAGGGTGGGGAGTTCGAAGCCCCATTCCGTGTCGGTCCAGCCGAGGCCCCGGGCCGGATGGCCGTTGACCAGGGCGCGTTCGCACAGGTCGACGATCAGCTGGGAGTTCTCGCCGCGCAGCATGGCGTCGAAGGCCCGCAGGGTGAGCAGGGCCCGCTCCGCGTTGTCCCGGCCGGTGAGGTGGTCGGCGTTGGCGGCGAGCCGGCGGGAGCGGCCCGGACCGTCGTCCTCGGTCGCCTGCATGCCCTCCCAGAGGAAGTGCGCCGCCTGGAGCCGCATCAGGCCGGGTCCCGGCGCGGTCCGCTCGGCCTCGGCCGCGAGGGCGAGCGCGGCTTCCTTCAGCTGGTTGTTGTGGGACAGCGCGGCGGCGAGCCGGAACGTGGCGTCGACCCGCAGATTGTCGGCGAGTCCCGGGAGGTCGAGCGCGGCACGCAGATGCCGCACCGTGGTGGGCGGCGAGCTGAGCAGCGTGGCACAGCCCAGCTCGTAGAGCAGGGTGGCGTGCACGTCCTGCCGCGGCGGTTCCTCAAGGGCCCGTTCAAGACAGCGGCGGGCCGCCTCCGGGGCACCGACGGCCAGGTGCTGTGCCGCGGCTGCCCGGAGTTGCTCGACGAGCTCGTGATCGTCGTCCGGATGGACTTCGAGCAGATGCCGGGAGGCAGCGGCGGGGCCGAGACCGGCCCGGGTGATGGCCCAGGCCGCCCGGCCGTGCATGGCGGTGCGGGTGGCCGGCGGAATCGAGCGGTACACGGCGGTGGCGATCAGCGGGTGGACGAACTCCAGCGGGTCGAAGCCGCTGACGATGCGGGCCTCGCGCAGCCGGGCCGTGCAGTCCGCCGCCTCCGCGGGGCTCATTCCGGCCAGCGTCGCGGCGAGGTCCTGGGAGATGTCGGTGCCGAGGACCGCGGCGGCCCAGGCGAAGCGGTTGGCGTTGGTGCCGAGCCGTTCGAGCCGGGCGACCAGTCCGCTGCCGCGGGCGGACGCGCCGAGTTCGCGCAGCAGCCCTGCGGACTCCTCCAGCGGGGCCAGCTCGCGGTCCTGGACCTTGGCGACGAGTTCGACCGCCTCGTACGGGTTGCCGCCGGTGACGGCCCAGACCTCACGGCAGAACGGGTCGTCCGCGTGTTCACCGAGGCCCGCGCGGACCAGTTCCGCGGTGGCGTCCGGGGTGAGGGCCCGCAGGGCGACCCGCACCTGCGCCGGATGCCCGCCCGCCGCGGTGCGCGCGGACTCCCGGGCGGCGAGCTCCTCGGGGCGGTGCGCCTGGACGACCAGGACGCGCAGTTCACCGAGCCGGGCGGTGAACGAGGCGAGCCAGGCGAGGGATTCGCCGTCGGCCCAGTGCGCGTCGTCGATGAGGAGCAGCAGCGGGCGGTGGCTCAGCCGGGAGGCGAGCCGTGAGACGACCCAGTCGAGGCCGTCGCGCACACCCTGCGGATCCGGCTGCGGGCCGGTCGGCTCGACGAGTCCGAGGGCGGGCGCGGTGATCTCGTACCAGGACCCGAAGAGGGCGCGTACGTCGTCGGCGGGGAGCTGTTCCAGTGCGGGCTGGAGCAGTTGGCGTACGACGTGGAACGGTACGGAGGTGACGGTCTCGCCGCCGCGTGCCGACCAGACGGTGCACCGGTCGGCCGCCATGGCCTGGATCTCGGCCAGCAGCGCTGTCTTGCCGATGCCGGCCTCGCCGCTGAAGATCAGCAGTCCGCCGGACGCCTGCGCGCCGCAGAGTGCGTCGACGGCGTGCGCGGCAGCGGCGATCTCCGGTTCGCGCTCGTACAGCGGCCGGGACGGTTGCATGCCTACCCTCCCCCAAAGTGGTACGGACAACTGTCGAGAGTAGTCGTGCGCGGGTGCCCACCGACAGTGCTTCGGGGAGTTCGCCGCAGGTGCGGGGCACAATCGAGGGGTGGACGAGACACGCAGGGACCGCGACACGGAAGGCAGGGCGCACAACGCGCGCCCCCGCGACGGGCTGGGGCGCCCCTTGCCGTACGGCTCACCGGGGGTGGAGCGGCAGCCGGAGGGAGTGGTCCGCTCCCCGCGGGAGACCGTGCGGGAGGCGCAGCGGCTGCTGGACGCCGGGATGCCGTTCCACGCCCATGAGGTCTTCGAGGACGCGTGGAAGTCGGGTCCGGTGGCCGAACGGGAGTTGTGGCGCGGGCTGGCCCAGCTGGCGGTCGGGCTGACCCATGCCGCCCGGGGCAATGTGACGGGCGGTGCGCGGCTGCTGCGGCGGGGCGCGGCGGCGCTCACGGAGTTCATGGACGGGTCGGAGTCCGTGGCGTCCGTGGACTCCGCCGACGGTGGTGCTCCGGCGCACGGGATCGAGGTCGGCGCGCTCACCGGCTGGGCGCGGGAGCTTGCCGGACGGGTGGAGGGGCCGGGTGCGGAGCCCGTCGATGCCGCTGCCGAGGCGCCACGGCTGCGGGGCGGCGGCCGGTAGCCCGGACGGTGGCGGGCACCGGGGGCGCGCGTCCTTTCCCTCCCCTTGACCGAGAGCGGTGAACAGGGCCGCGCGAAGCTATTACCATCCCGCGTCATGAGCACTTCTGACCAGGACCAGTCCGTCGACACCCCGATAGCCGCACCCGACGCCGAGGAGCGTCGGCTGACACCACGTCAGGCGAGACGGCTGCGCATCGTCCTGTCCTCGGTCGGCATGGCCGCGATGGCGGTTGTCCTGGGGCTGCGGATCGCGAGCCGGTCCTCCGTCCTGGTGGTCGGGGTGTACGGGCTGGCGCTGATCCTGTGCGGGATCGTGATCGAGCTCAGCCGGAACGGCCGTACTCGGCTGGGAAGTTGGCTGCTGGGGATCGGGCTTCTCGCGGCGATCGGTTCGGACTGGCTGCTGATTCCCTGACCCCGGGAGCGCCGCCGGCCCCCGCGCCCGGTCAGCGCATGCGGATCCGTACGGTGTCGCCGTGCGGGTCCGCCCGGTCCAGCCAGTCCGCGGACAGATGGAGGGGGACGCCGGGCCGGGCGGGAAGCAGCAGCCGCTGCCGGTGCAGCAGCCGCCCGCCCTGGCGGACCTCGAACAGCGGGGCGGCCCGGCGCCGCCCGGCGCGCAGGACGAAGCGGTTGTTCAGCGGCGGGTCCCCGTCGGGTCCGATGAGATTGGGCGCGATCCACATCAGCGGGGCCTCGACCGCGAGCGCCGTACGCCCGGTGGGCCAGGTTTCGGTGGCCAGGTAGCGCAGTACGGGGGCGGCGGCCGCCCGCCCCTCGGCCGCCGCGGTGGACGCGCTCTCCACCGCGTGCAGCAGATTCCCGATGGCGAAGACTCCGGGCTCGCCGGTCCGGTACGAGGCGTCGTGGGCGGGTCCGCGGGTCCCCGGATCCAGCGCGACCGCGCCGCGCCGGGCCAGTTCGTGGTCGGGGATCCAGTCGCCCGTGAAGACCACGGTGTCGCAGCGGAGCGTCGTGGTCCGACCGTCCTCGTGCCGCACCGTGACTCCGGTGAGCCGGCCGCGACCGGTCAGGCCGGTCACGGTGGTGCGGCTGAGCAAGGGTGCGGCTGGGCCCCGGCGCAGCGGGGCGAGGGGTCGCGGTGGACGGGCGGTCACCAGGGCGGCGACCTCGGCTCCGGCGACGCGCAGGGTGTCGGCCGCCGCGTGGGCGACGGGTTCGTCGCCGACGACCACCGCGCGGGTGCCGATGTGCTGGTGGTGGAGGTGGACGGCCTGCTGGAGCTCTCCGGTGGTGTAGACCCCCGCGGGGCGGCTGCCGGGGACGAGCCGGGCGCTGCGGGGGCGTTCCCTGGCGCCGGTGGCGAGGAGGACGGCGCGGGCGGTGATCCGTTCCAGTCCGCCGGGTCCGGTGACGTCGAGGGTGCGGGGTCCGGCCCAGCCGGTGACGGTGGTGCCGGTACGCAGGGTGGCGCCGGCCCGTTCGGCGGCGGCCACGCACCGCAGGGCGTACTCGGGGCCGCTCAGACCGCCGCCGCTGGTGGTGGTCCGGCGGCTGCCGAAGCCGCCGTGGTGGCAGTGGCGGGGGATGCCGCCCGCGCTCTGCTCGCGCTCCAGGGCCTCCACCGGTACCCCGGACGCGGCGAGTTCGGCCGCCGCGCCGAGTCCGGCCGGGCCCGCTCCGACGACCAGCACGTCGGCCGTCCGCTCGCGGCGGGTCATGTCCGCGTCCCCCCGGTCAGTGCGCGGAGCCGGGCTCCGCAGTAGAAGCCCTGGCAGCGGCCGTTGCCGGCCCGGGTCCTGCGCGCGAGTCCTTCGGCGGAGCGGGGCGGCAGTACGGAGTCCAGTGCGTCGCGGATCTCGCCCTCCGTGACGCGTTCGCAGTGGCAGACCACGGTGCCGTAGGCGGGATCCGCCGCGATGAGACCGGCGTCCAGGTAGGGGCGCTCTGTCGCCTCCCCCAGGCTCGGCATGGTGATGGGCGGCAGCTCGGCGGGGGCGCCCAGGTCGAGGCCGGCCCGTGCGAGCAGATCGGTGACGTGTGCGGCGATGGCCATGGAGGCGGTCAGCCCGGTGGACCTGATGCCGCCCACGGCGACGTAGCGCAGCTCGGGGTACTCCTTGATCCGGTAGTCCTCGTGGCCGGTGGCCGCCCGCAGCCCCGCGTAGACGGCGGTGACCTCCTCGTCGGTCAACTGAGGCAGGATGCGGCGGCCCTTCGCCCGCAGCAGCGCGAGTCCGTCCTCCGTCGACTCGGTGGCGGCCTTGTCGTCGAGCTCCTCCGCGGTGGGGCCGAGCAGCACGTTGCCGAAGACGGTCGGTGCCACCAGGACACCCTTGCCTGCGGCGGTGGGGACGGGGAGCAGGATGTGGCGGACGAGATCGCGGGCGAGCTTGTCGTAGACGATGAGCTGTCCGCGGCGCGGTGTGACGGTGAAGGCGTCGTGCCCGAGGAGGCGGTCGATCTCGTCGGCGTGCAGTCCGGCGGCGTTGATCAGCGCCCGGGTGCGGAGCGGGCCGCGGGTGGTGGTCAGGGTGTGGATGCCGGTGCCGGGTCCGCTGCGGGGCTCAGTGCCGGGCTCGATGGCCGTGACGCGGCAGTCCAGGTGGAGGTGGACGCCGGCCAGGACCGCCTGGGTGGCGAAGGCGAGCGGGGTGGTCCACGGGCAGATGACGGATTCGTCGGGAATCTCCAGCGCACCGAGCGCGCCCGGCCCCAGGTGCGGTTCGAGCGCGGCGAGCCGGTTCGCGTCCAGCAGCCGGGCCGCGTGGTAGCCGTTGCTCTCGGCCTTGGCCAACAGGCCCGGGAGTGCGTCGAGTTGTTCCTGGTCCCAGGCGACGAGGAGGGCGCCGACGCGTTCGACGGGGATGCCGGTCTCGGCCGCGTACGCGGCGAGCCGGCGCTGGCCCTCGCGGACCAGCCGGGCCTCCAGTGAACCGGGCACGGCGTCGAACCCGGTGTGCAGGATCGCGGTATTGGCCTTGGACGTGCCGTTGCCGATGTCGTCCGAGGCCTCGACGAGCGCGGTGCGGACGCGGTGGCGGGCCAGTTCACGGGCGATGGCGGTGCCGACCACTCCGGCGCCGATGACCGTGACGTCGTAGTCCTGGCCGTCGGGCAGCGGCTGCCCGGCCCTGGTGACGGTCCGGCTCATCGGCCGGTCCGGGAAGCGGTCACGACCGCTCCAGCAGGGTGCCGACAGCCGCCCGGAATCCGGCGAGCCGCTCTGCGGCCTCCTCGGGGCCGATCCTCGGCTCGTACACCGCGGCCGGCTCCCAGTCGGGCACCGCCCGGCGCAGCGATAGCCCGGGATCGAGGCCGAGCCGGGCCACGGCGCCCACGCCGAGCGCGGTGACGTCGGGCAGCGCGGACACCTCGACGGGCCGTTGCAGCAGATCGGCCTGGGTCTGCATGAGCAGTGCGGAGCGGGTCAGCCCGCCGTCGACGCGCAGTACCCCGGGCCGCTCCCCCAGATCGGCCGCCACCGCTTCGGTCAGTTCGGCCACCTGCGCGGCGATGCCCTCGCACAGCGCCCGCACCAGGTGTCCCGCGGTGGTGTCCAGGCTCAGTCCGGTCACCGAACCCCGGAGGTCTCCGCGCCACCAGGGGGCGGCGAGTCCGGCGAGTGCCGGGACGAAGGTGACGCCTCCGGAGTCGGGGACGGAGCCGCCGACCGGGTCGAGGTCCGCGGCGCCGGAGATCACCTTGAGGTCGGTGAGCCAGCGCACGGCGGAGGCCGCCGTGTAGACCTGCCCGTCCAGGCAGTAGCTGGTCCGCCCGCCGAGCCGCCAGGCCACGCAGCTGACCAGCCCGGTGGAGCTGCGGCGCGGCACCGGGCCCGTCTGGGCCAGCAGGAACGCGCCGGTGCCGTAGGTGCACTTGGCGGTGCCGGGCTCCAGCGCGCTCTGGGCCAGCAAGGCGGCCTGCTGATCGACGAGGAGGCCGGTCAGCGGCAGCTCGGGCCCGAACGCGGTCGTCGTCCCGAACGCTCCGGCGGCGTCGACCACCGACGGCAGCCGTTCGTCCCCGAGACCGAAGATGTCCAGTGCGGCGGGTGACCAGCCGACCCGGTCGAGGTCGAGCAGCTGGGTGCGTCCGGCAGTCGCGGCGTCCGTGACGAACGCACCGGTGAGCCGGTGGACGAGCCAGGAGTCGCTGGTGGTGACGGCTCCCTCGCGGGTCAGTTCGCGACGGATCCAGGCCATCTTCGGCGCGGCGAAGTAGGGATCGAGGGGCAGTCCGGTGAGCTCTCTCAACTCCTCCTCATGTTCCGCGAGTTCCGCACACAGACCGGCGGAACGGCGGTCCTGCCAGACGATCGCCTCGGTGAGCGGTCTGCCGGTCACCGGGTCCCAGGCGAGCACGGTCTCGCCCTGATTGGCGAGGCCGACGGCGACGGCCGGTTCGCCCGCCTCGGCCAGGGCCCGCCGTCCGGCTTCGACGACCGAATCGAACAGCTCGGCCGGGTCCGTCTCGACCACTCCGCCGGAACCGAACCGGGGGCGTACCGGCGCCGAAGCGGAACCGATCACGCCCCGCTCCGGACAGATCACCAGCGCCTTGGTGCCGGAGGTCCCCTGGTCCACGGCGAGTACCGGCCCTGTCATCGGCTCTCCAGCGGTACGCAAGCTCCGGCGCTTGAACGGAATCGTGATCTTCGGTGGCGGGACCCCAGAGTGGTGCAGCCCAGCGGTTGAGTCAAGCACCCCGAATACGTATGTCCGGAACCGCCCTTTGAAGCCCAAGCTCCCCTTTGCTGACGTGACTTGAAGAAGATCCACGATTCATTCGGGGGTTCGGCGCAATGGGCTCTACACTCACCGCCGAACAACAACTGGACGCTTTACAGCAGTTCATATTTCAACAGCTGCTTCACCCCCACATCCTTGAGGATCGATGAGAACGACACCATGCCCAGAGCACGTCCATGGCCAACAGTGATTTCCGGCCGGTCTACCATCCGGCCGGCCACGACAACGAACTCCGTTCCGCGTTACAGGACTTACGGACGGGACGCTGGCTCTCCATGCGCGATCTGCTGGAGAGCACCCCGGACTGGACCCTGTGGACCCAGCGCACCCAGGTGCTCGGAGCCGTCGCCGCGGGCTCGGACGCGGTACAGGCCTGGCTGACCGAGGAGCCCCGCAGCGTCGCGGCCACCGTGATGCACGCCCGGGTCGTCGTGGAACGGGCCGTCCGGGCCCACCGCGAAGGGCACGGCCGCGCACAGGAGCTGTGGCAGCAGGCCTGGGAGGCCTGCCGCTCTGCCGCCCACGCCTCGCCCGCCGACCCGGTCCCCTGGGTGTGCCTGCTGGCCCTCTCCCAGCTGGACGAGCGCCAAAGGCTGGAGGAGCACCGGCTGCGTCCGCCGGGGCCCATGCTCTTCCCCGGCCCCTGGGGCCTGCTGGCGGAGGCGGACAGACGCGATCCGTACAACCGCGAGGCGTACCACCGGATGCTCCAGTTCGTATACGCGCGCAAGGCAGGCGGTTCCCTCTCCGAAGCGGTCAACTTCGTTCAGTGGGCGGCCTCCTCCGCGCCGGAAGGGTCCGCGCTCCATGTGCTTCCGCTGTATGTGCGGGTCGAGCGCTACCGGCGCGAACGCGGCCACGAGAAGGCCCTGGACCTGCACTGGGTGACCGAGGACGCGGAGCGCGACGCCGTCCGCGCTCTGGAGATCTGGTTCCTGCGCACGCCCGCGGCCGGCCATACGCTGCTCGACCTCAACCATCTGGCGCACGCCCTGTGGGGGGCGCTCAAGTTCGCCGACGCGGCACCGGTGTTCAGGGAGCTGGGCCCCTACTTCACCTCGGTGCCCTGGGCGTACCGCACCCGCGGCCCCAAGGACCCCGGCGGCGCCGAGGAAGTCTTCCTGCGCGCCCGCGGCCGCGCCCTGGCCGCGGTCCGCGACCCCGGCAGAGGACCGCACGGCTGAGCGGGCACCCGCACCGCCCTTCCGCGCGCCCGCGCCGTCCCTTCCCTGTCCCCCGCACACCGTCCCCCGCACCATCACCGCTCACGGAGGTCCCTCCCATGTCCATATCCACCTCGCCCCACACGGGTTCCGAGGCCAACACGCCGAAGGACGAGGAGCAGCGGCTGCGCGAGCTGGGCTACCAGCCGGTGCTCGCACGCCGGATGGGCGGCTTCGGCAACTTCGCCATCAGCTTCTCCGTCATCTCGATCCTGTCCGGCTGCATGACGCTGTACGGCTTCGGCATGTCGACGGGCGGGCCCGCGGTGATGCTGTGGGGCTGGGCCGGTGTCGGCCTGTTCGTGCTCTGCGTGGGCATGGCGCTCGCCGAGGTCACCAGCGCGTACCCGACCTCCGGAGCGCTGTACTACATGGCGGACCGGCTCGGCGGCCGCAAGTGGGGCTGGTACACGGGCTGGCTGAATCTGCTCGGACTGCTCGGCGCGATCGCCGGCATCGACTACGGTGCCGCGCTGTTCACCGGGGCACTGATAAATCTCCAGTGGGGGTTCGCCCCCACTCCGGGCAAGACGATGGTCATCTTCCTCTGCATCCTGCTGCTGCACGCCGTGCTGAACCTCTTCGGTGTGCGGCTCGTCAGCGTGCTCAACTCGATCAGCGTGTGGTGGCACCTGGCCGGTGTCGCGGTGATCGTCTCGGTGCTGGCGATCGTGCCCTCGCACCACCAGTCGCCGTCCTTCGTCTTCACCGAGTTCGTCAATGACACCGGCTGGGAGAACCCGCTCTACGTGGCGGCGATCGGCCTGCTGCTGGCCCAGTACACCTTCTGCGGCTACGACGCCTCGGCCCACCTGTCGGAGGAGACCTCGAACGCCTCGGTCTCCGCGGCCCGCGGCATCGTCCGCTCGATCTGGGTCTCCTGGGTGGCCGGCTTCGTCCTGCTCGCCGGGCTGACCTTCGCGATCCAGGACTACGCGGGCACCCAGGACAGCGCCACCGGGGTGCCGCCCGCCCAGATCCTGATCGACGCGCTGGGCACCTCGGGCGCCACGGCCATGCTGCTGATCGTGATCGCGGCGCAGCTGTTCTGCGGCAACGCCGAGGTCGCCGCCGCCAGCCGGATGGTGTTCGCCTTCAGCCGGGACAACGCGCTGCCCGGCTCCGCGCTGTGGCGCAAGGTGAGTGCCCGCACCCAGACACCGGTGAACGCGGTGTGGCTGTCGGTCGTCGTTGCCGGACTGCTCGCCGTTCCGTCGCTGTACTCCGCAACCGCGTACGGCGCGGTGACCGCGATCAACGTCATCGGCATCACACCCGCCTACGCCATCCCGATCTTCCTGAAGCTGCGTGCCGGTGACCGCTTCGAGCGCGGGCCGTGGCACCTGGGCCGCTGGTCGAAGCCGGTCGGCTGGATCGCCGTGGTGTGGGTCTCGATCGTCACCGTGCTGTTCCTGCTGCCGCAGTCGTCCCCGGTGACGATCGACTCGATGAACTACGCCTCGATCGCGCTGGTCGCCGTGCTGGTACTGGCCACCGTGTGGTGGTTCGTCGCTCGGCGTTCGTACAGCACGCCGTCGGCGTACGGCAACGCCCGTGAGCAGGCGGAGATCGAGGAAGGCATCATCTGACGCCTCGGCGCGTCGCTGAACTGACGGCGACCCTTGCGGATCACCACGATCCGGAAGGGCCGCCGTCAGTTCAGCAGCAGTTGCAGGCCGCCCAGCACGGTCGCGCCGATGACCAGGCGTTCGAAGAGCGTCTGGTTGATCCGGTCCACACACGTGCGGCCGATCCAGGCGCCGGGCAGCACGAACAGCAGCATGCAGGCGTCGAGCAGCAGCGAGCGCCCGTCGATCAGTCCGAGGCCCACGCTGAACGGCACCTTGGACGTGTTGACGATCAGGAAGAACCACGCGGAGGTGCCGAGGAAGCCGAGCTTGCGGAATCCGGCGGAGAGCAGATAGAGCGACATGACCGGGCCACCCGCGTTGGCGACCATGGTGGTGAAGCCGCCGAGCACCCCGTACGAGCGGGCCTTCAGCCGCTCCGCCGTGTCCGGCGGGCCCGCGTCCGCCGAGGGCTCCCCGCTCCCGGCGGCGGTGCGGCGGCGGCGCCAGATCGTGACGCCCGCCATGAAGAGCAGGATCGCCCCGATCGAGGTGCGTACGGCGGCGTCGCCCGCCCACATCATGAACAGCGTGCCCGCCACCACGCCGACGGCGACGGCGGGAAAGAGCCGCAGCAGCGTCGGCCAGTGCGCGTGGCGGCGATAGGTGAGCACGGCGAGCACATCGCCGGCGATGAGGATCGGGAGCAGCACTCCGGTGGACTCGCGGGCGGGGAGTACCGCCGCGAAGACCGCGAGACTGATCGTGTTGGCACCGCTGACGGCCGTCTTGGAGAAGCCGACGAGCGCGGATGCCGCGGCCAGTGCCGCCAGTTGCCAGAGAGTGAGAGTGTCCATGCCGAAAACAGATCGTAATCTGTGATGATTTTCGGCCTTTACCCAGCTGGGGAGGCGGCATGGCTATGCTGCGCTCCAAGCGCTCACTGGAAGCGTTCAAACGAACAACGCGCAGCGGTACGGCAGGGGGCCAGCAGCATGCGGGAGCCGGTTGAGCTCAGGCGTCAGCGGATCATGTCGGTGGTGGAGTCGCGGGGACCGGTCAAGGTCAGCGTGCTCGCCGCGGAACTGGACGTCTCGGTGGTCACGGTCCGGCGTGACGTCGAGGAGCTGACCCGGGCCGGGCGGCTGCGGCGCGGTCACGGCGTGGCCAGGCCGCTGCGGGAACCGGCGGGCGCCGCGCCCGCACCGGCCGTGCGGGGCGACGGGCCGGCCGCTGAGGGCGGGGCGGTCGCGCTGGTCGTGCCGGAGCGGCATTCGTACCTGTACGAGACGCTGCACGGCGCTCGGAGCGTGCTGGAGGAGGCCGGGATCCGGATCGCGCTGCACATCGCACCGCAGTCGGCGGGAGCCGAACGGCCGCTGGTGGAACGGGCGCTGGCGGACGGGGCGCGCGGGCTGCTGATCGCCCCGCGATGGCGCCACGCGCTCTCCGAGGAGCTGGACTACGGCTGGCTGGCGGACGTGGGGGTGCCGACCGTGCTGATGGAGCGACGGCCCCGGCCGGGCAGCGCGCTGCACGCCCTGGACTCCGTCTGCTCCGACCACTGGTACGGGGTGCACCTGGCCGTGGAGCACCTGGTGGCGCTGGGCCATCGCCGGATCGTGCTGGCCGCCCGCGACGACAGCCCGACGGCCCGCACGGTGCGTGCCGCGTTCGCCGGGATCGCGGCCGGGCGCCCCGAGGTGGAGGACTGGACGGTCGTGCTCAGCTCATCGAACGCGGTGCCGGGCCCGGGTCCGGACGAGGCGGGGCAGGCGCCGCCCGTCTCCCCCGGGAGCGCGGGCCACGCGCCCGACCTGGCCGCCCTGCTGCGCGAGCGCGGGGCCACGGCGGCGGTGCTGCACGGCGACGTGGACGCGCTGATGCTGGTGCAGCGCCTGGCCGAGAACGGCGTGCGCGTGCCCGGGGACTGCTCGGTGGTGGCGTACGACGATGTGGTCGCGGCCCTCGGCAGCACGCCGCTGACCGCGGTGTCGCCGCCCAAGGCGGAGATCGGCAGGGCGGCCGCCGAGCTGCTGCTCCACCGGCTCTCCGGCGCGGCCGGGGCGGCCGGACCGGTGCGCCGGACGGAGCTGCTGCCGGAGTTGAAGGTCCGCGGATCGGCCCAGGCGGTCACTCTCACCACAGAGTGAGCGTTTGACCGCTTTAATTTTCTTCTGAGCGATCTATTGACCGTTACCGATCAGCCGAACAGGATTCCCCGTGTCCTCATTCAGGAGCCGCGGGAGGCGCCCATGCCCGGTCGACAGAGCCGTCGATCCATGCTCGCCACGATGGCCGCAGTACCGCTGGCGGGCGCCCTGGGCGCCTGCAGCGGTGGCGCATCGGGGTCGAAGAGCACGAGCAGGACCAGCAAGGCCGGCGGGACCGGCGGCAACGCCACGCACATCACCTTCTGGTCCGCGCTGCGCGGCAGCAAGGAGGTGGTGGACGCGTTCAACCGGACGCACCGGACGATCCAGGTCGACTTCCAGCAGATACCCTCCGGTCCCCAGGGCGGTTACGCGAAACTCAGCAACGCCTCCCGGGCCGGGAACGCCCCGGACGTCGCGACGATCGAGTACCCCCAGATCCCCGGTTTCGCCATCGACGGGGTCGCCCTGGACGTCACGGACATGCTGAGCGATGGCCTGCGCGCCAAGCTGCTGCCGCAGGCGCTGGGGCTCACCACGTTCGAGAAGCGCGTCTTCAGCCTGCCGCTCGACGTCGAACCGATGGTGATGCACTACCGCAGCGACCTTTTCGCGGAGTACGGCATCGAAGTCCCGCGCACCTGGGAGGCGTTCGAGGAGGCGTCCCGCACCGTTCGGGACAAGGCGCCCGGCCGCAGGCTGTCGGCGTTCGCCACCGACGGCGCCTTCCAGTTCGCCTCCTTCGCCTGGCAGGCCGGTGGCCAGTGGTTCGACACCCGCGGCGGCGCCTGGAACGTCTCGCTGGCCGACGCACCGACCCGCCGGGTGGCGGCGTACTGGCAGCGGATGATCGACGACGACCTGGTCGTCATGAGCCCGGTCGACAGCAGGGCCTACGACGCCCAGGTCAGCTCCGGCGAGGTCCTGGTCCGGTTCACCGGCGCCTGGGACGCCGGGGCGCAGATGAACGCCAGGCCCGGCCAGAAGGGCAAGTGGGCCATCGCGCCGCTCCCCCAGTGGGCCGGAGCGGAGCCGGCGCTCGGCACCCACGGCGGATCGACGTTCGCGGTCACCAGCAGCAGCGACCACCCGGAAGCCGCGCTGGAGTTCATCGACTGGCAGGTAGCGCACCCCGACGCGCTGCTGGCCCGGCTCTCCAGCGGAGCCAGCAGCCAGTACCCGGCCGCCCCCGGCCTCGTCGCCGTCGGCCGCAAGGCCTTCGACCGCGCCTACTACAGCGGCCAGGACATCTACACGCTCTTCGACCGGGAGGCCCACAAGATCCGGGACGGCTGGACGTGGGGACCCAGGATGACCGCCACCCAGAAGGTCATGCAGGACGGCTTCGCCCGGGTCGGCGGCGGCCAGGGCTCGGTGATCGAGTCCGTGCGCGCCGCCCAGCGGGGCACGATGCCCGACCTCAGGGCGCTTGGCCTGTCCACCACAGAAAACAGCAGCTGAGCAGCTGATCCGCGGCCCCTCCCCGTACCCGGCAGCAGACCAGCAGCCCGTACCCGGCAGCAGATCCGCGGCCCGTCCCCGATCCCAGCAGCAGAGAGGCAGGTGACACCGATGACCAGCCCGCTCACCACGCAGGCTTCCGCCCCCGTGGACGCGACCGGTTCCGCCGCGTCGCCGAATCCCACCACACCCCCGGGCAGCCCCCGCAAGTCCGCCCGGCGCCGTGAACTCGGCGCGGCCGGGGCCCTGATGACCCCCTTCTTCATCCTCCTGGTGACGGTCTTCCTGATCCCGGTCGCCACCGCCGTCTGGCTCAGCTTCTTCGCCGACGACCAGCCAGGACTCGGCTTCGGCCCCGAGCGCAGGGTCTTCGTCGGGATGCGCAGCTACACCGCCGTGCTGACCGACCCGACGTTCCTCAGCGGCCTGGGCACCGTCGTCCTCTACTGCCTCATCTACATCCCGGTCATGGTGATCGGCGCACTCGCGCTGGCGCTGCTGCTGGACTCCGGAGTGGTGCGGCTGCGCTCCTGGGCGCAGCTCGGGCTCTTCCTGCCGCACGCCGTGCCCGGCATCATCGCCGCCGTCATCTGGCTCTACCTCTACACGCCCGGACTGAGCCCGGTGGTCGACCTGCTCGGCAAGGCCGACATCACGATCGACTTCCTCGGCGTGCACACGATCGTCCCGTCGATCGTGAACATCGCCCTGTGGAGCAACCTCGGCTACAACATGGTGGTCTTCTACGCGGCGTTGCAGGCCGTACCGCGCGAGGTCATCGAGGCGTCCGTCGTCGACGGTGCCGGGCCGGTCCGGACCGCCCTCCAGGTCAAGACGCCGCTGGTGCGCTCCTCGATCGTGATGGTCGCGATGTTCACCCTGATCTTCGCGCTCCAGCTCTTCACCGAGCCGATGCTGCTGAGCCAGTCGACGCCGATGATCAGCTCCCGGTTCTCGCCCAGTATGTACATCTACGACGCCGCGTTCACCCGTAACAACTACGGCCTGGCTGCCGCCGCGTCGGTCGTCCTGCTGGTCCTCACGATCGCGCTCTCCTACGGCGTGACCCGCTGGACCAACCGCTCCAACGCCCCAGAGGAGGATGTCCGATGAGCGCGACGAGTCCCGCCCGCACCGCCGCCACCCTGCGCCCCCGGCTGCTCGGCCGCTCCGTCGTCAACCTGGTCGTCGGCATATCCGTGCTGTACACCCTGCTGCCGGTGCTGTGGCTGGTGCTCGCCTCCTCGAAGGACCGCGACGCCCTGTTCGGCAGCGATGTGCTCTCGCTCGACCACTTCTCCTTCGCGCAGAACCTCAAGGACCTGTTCGCGATGGACGGCGGTGTGTACGGGCGCTGGTACGGCAACAGCCTGCTGTACGCGGTCCTGGGCGCGGCGCTCGGCGCGCTGATCAGCATCGCCTGCGGGTACGCCTTCGACAAGTACCGCTTCCCGCACAAGGAGAAGCTGTTCGGCCTGGTCCTCGCGGCGGTGATGGTGCCGCAGACCGTGCTGGCGCTGCCGCTGTATCTGATGGCGTCCGGCACCGGCCTGGTCAACACCTTCTGGTCGGTGTTCATCCCGGTGCTCTTCAACCCGTTCGGCGTGTACCTGGGGCGGATATTCAGCCAGGGTTACGTGCCCAACGAGGTGCTCGAAGCGGCCCGGGTGGACGGGGCCGGGGAACTCACCACGTACTTCCGGGTCGCGCTGCGGATGCTCGGCCCGGGGCTGGTCACGGTGTTCCTCTTCCAGCTCACCGCGATCTGGAACAACTTCTTCCTGCCCATGGTGATGCTGTCCGACCAGGACCTGTATCCGGTCAGTCTCGGTCTGTACACCTGGAACAGCTCCGCCACCGTCTCACCCGAGTACTACCCCGTGGTCATCATGGGTTCGCTGCTCGCGGTCCTGCCGTTGATCCTCGCCTTCGCGCTGCTCCAGCGCTTCTGGAAGTCGGGGCTCACCGCGGGCGCCGTCAAGTAGCCGTACCGGTCCGCACCTCATCCCCGTACCAGGAGAAAGATGCCAAGCACCGCCGTTCCCACCCCCGCCGCCCGGCGCAGGCCGCGTGCCGCCGTCGCGATGAAGCCGGACGCCGCGGCCGCCCTGCTGGACGCTCCGTCGCTGGACGCGCTCTCGCGGGTGTGCGACCTCGCGCCGCTGCCCGTGCTCGACGACTTCACCACGGACCGGGCCCGTGCCGTCCTCGCGGAGACGGAGCTGCTGGTCACCGGCTGGGGCTGTCCGCCGCTCGACGAGGCGGCGCTGGCCGCCGCGCCCCGGCTGCGCGCGGTCGCGCACACGGCCGGAAGTGTGCGCGGACACATCACAGAGGCCTGCTGGGATCGCGGGATCGAGGTGTCGTCGGCCGCCGCGGCGAACGCCCTGCCGGTCGCGGAGTACACCGTCGCGATGATCCTGCTCTCCGGCAAGCGGGCGCTGGAACGGGCCCGCGACTACCGCGCCGAGCGCCACCGGGGCAACTGGCTGGCCACCTCACCGCAGGTGGGCAACTACGGCCGGACCGTGGGCATCCTGTCCGCCTCGCTCATCGGCCGGCGGGTCATCGAGCTGCTGCGCCCCTACGACCTGCGGGTGCTGCTGCACGATCCGTACGTCTCCGAGGAGGAGGCGGCCGCGCTCGGTGTCCGGCCGGTGGACCTCGGTGAACTGTTCGCGCGCAGCGACGTGGTGAGCGTCCACACCCCGCTGCTGCCCGCCACCCGCAAGCTCGTCAGCCGTGAACTGCTCATGTCCATGCGGCCGGACGGGGTGCTCGTCAACACCGCGCGCGGCGCCGTCGTCGATCAGGACGCGCTGACCGACGTACTGCTGCAACACCGCATCCGGGCGGTCCTCGACGTCACGGACCCCGACACGCTGCCGGCCGAACACCCCCTGTGGGACTGCGAGAACGCCCTGATCACCCCGCACCTCGCGGGTTCCCAGGGCAACGAGTGGCGGCGGCTCGTCGATCTGGCCGTGGGCGAGAGCGAACGCTGGGCCGCGGGCGACGGATTCGCCCATCCCGTACGACGCGAAAGGCTGGCTTTCCTCGCATGAACCGACCGCACCCCGACTCCCCGCTGGAACTCCCCGCCGGTGACCGGGCGAAGAGCCCGGTCACCGGCTACACCCGCGCGCACTGGGAGGCCGCCGCGGACGGACTGCTCAAGGCCGCCTGGCAGTGGGCCACCCCCGGCAGCGCGATGCTCGACCTGCCGGGGCGCCCGTCCGCGTCCGGGGTCCGCTCCGACGGGCTGGAGGGATACGCGCGCACGTTCCTCGCCGCCGCCTTCCGGGTCGCGGGCGCGGGCGGCAAGGACCCGCACGGCTGGCTGGAGCGGTACGCGGACGGACTCGCGGCCGGTACCCGTACGCCGGGCCGGGACGACGCCGAGTCCTGGCCGCTGATCCGTGACCACACCGTCTTCGGCCAGCCCATGGTGGAGTCCGCCTCGGTCGCCATCGGACTGCGGCTCACCCGGCCCTGGCTCTGGGACCGGCTGGAGCCGGCCGTCCAGGACCGCGCGGAGGAGTGGCTGCGCGGCGCCCTGCGGCACACCCCCGCGGCGAACAACTGGTACCTCTTCCCTTACTCGGTGGCCGGGTTCCTGGAGTCGGTGGGCCGGGGCGACGCGGAGACCGCGCGGGCCCGGGAGCGGGCCCGCGATCTGATGGAGGTCTGGTACCGGGGGCAGGGCTGGTACGCGGACGGCGACGGCCGCGCCTTCGACCACTACAACGGCTGGGCGCTGCACCTCTACCCGGTGCTCGACGCCCATCTCTCCGGCGACGCGGAGTTCGCCGCGCACTACGGGGCGCGCCTGAGCGAACACCTGGAGAGCTTCGGGCTGCTGTTCGGCGGCGACGGGGCACCGATCCACTTCGGCCGCTCGCTGACCTACCGTTTCGCGGCCGGTGCGGCGGTCGGGCTCGGTGCGCTGACCGGGCACACCCCGCTGACGCCGGGTACGTCGCGGCGGGTGATCAGCGGGGCGCTGCGGTACTTCCTGGACCGGGGCGCGACCGGCACCGACGGGCTGCTGAGCCTGGGCTGGCACGGTCCGCACGAGGCGACGCTCCAGCCCTACTCGGGTCCGGCGTCCCCCTACTGGGCGTCCAAGGCCTTCGTGTCCCTGCTGGCTCCCGAGGACCATCCGCTGTGGACGGCCACCGAGGAGCCGGCGCCGAGCGAGGGGCCGGACCGGGTGCTCGCGCTGCCCGCGCCTGGGCTGCTCGTCCAGTCGACCCGGGCGGACGGGATCGTCCGGCTGCACAACCACGGCAGCGACCATGTCAGGCCGCACGAGGGCGAGTCGGCGGCGCAGGACGATCCGCTGTACAGCCGTCAGGCGTACTCGACGGTCACCGGGCCCACGGCGCGGGCCAACGCCGCGGACAACCACCTGGCCGTGGTCGTGGGTGGAACCCGCAGCCGCCGCCGGGCCATCCGCCCGCTCGGCGCGGGCGGCGGCGACGGCTGGGGCTGGGCCGCCTCCTGGCACCGCCCGGTCTTCGCGAGCGGCGCCGTCACGGAGCCGGGGCTGCGGGTGGAGAGCGTGACGGTGGTCCGCGGCCGCTACGAGCTCCGGGTGCACCGGGTGCTCGGCGCGCCTCCCGGCGCCCGGGTCGAGGAGACGGGCTGGGCGACCGGCCCCGGTTCCGAGGTCACGTCCGCGCTGTACGGCCTGCACGGCTGGGAGTCACGGGACGAGATACGCGCCCCGCAGGGCACCGCGTACACGCCCTGGGCGGTGCTGCCCCGGCTGAGCGCCGGCGCGGAGGGCACGGTGGTGCTGGTCGCGCTCGCCTCGCTCACCGCGGAGCCCGGCGCGGCCGCGCTCGACGCGGTGGTCAGCGGGGTGAACGTCGACGGGGACACGGTCGAGGTGTGCTGGGCCGAGGACGCGGCGACGACCCGGATCGCCTTCGGGCCGGTGACCGTCACCCACGGCTGACGACGGACGGAAGGGGGTACGCGGCCGGTGGCCGCGTACCCCCTTTCCTTACGCGTCCGTGCGGATGACGACGGCCAGGGTGCGCGGGCCGTGCACTCCCTCCACCCGTTCGAGTTCGATGTCGGAGGTGGCCGAAGGGCCGCTGATCAGGGTCGTCGGCCGCTCGGGCACCAGCCGGGCCACCGCCTCCGGTACGCCCACCTCCACGGCCGACAGGTCGACGACGCAGACATGGAGGTCGGGCACCAGGGACAGCGCCCGCCGGCCCTGGTCGGGCGAACCGTCCAGGAAGATCGTGCCGGTCTCCGCGCAGCCGGCGGCGGACGCGGTGACGACGCCGTCGAGGGCGTCGAGCGTGGGCGCGGGAATGTCGGCCGCGTCCTGCTGGACCTGCCCGTCGTACGCGGCGAGCCACCGCGGGTCGAGCCCGGCGGGCACCCCGATCCGGCGGGCTCCCCGCTCCCGCAGCACCTCGGCAACGACCTCGGCCGTGCGCTCAGCGGTGCAGGGATGGACCTGGGCCTTGTAGTCGACGAGCCGATCGGTGAACAGGGCCAGGCGCTCCGCGTCGGGGAGCGTGCGCCCGGTGCGGTAGTCGCGTGGGATCGGGGTCTGCGCGGCGGGTGCGAGGGCCAGGGCATCCCGGACGCGGCCGAGCACCGTTTCGCGAGCGGTCGTCACTTCTCCTCCTCCTGCTGCTGGTTGCGCGTGTGTTCGTCGGCGGCCGCCCGCATCGTCGCCGCGCCCTCGGCGGAGGCCAGCCAGGAGCGGAAGGTCCGACCGGGCGGGGCCGGGGTGTCGCGGCTGTCGCTCCAGCCGTTGAACGGCGGCGGCAGGTGGGAGATCTTCCTGTCCCGTCCGGCGATGACGCGGCCGAGACCGGACGCCTTCTGCGCGGCGGTGAACAGTTTCGGCCTGCCCATCACCGCGGCCGCCGCCTTCATGGCGAGCTGTTCGGGAGTGGTGCCGGCCTGCTCGGTGTGCTGATGGCGCAGTTCGACCAGCAGCGAAGGGATGTCGATCTTGACCGGGCAGGCGTCGAAACAGGCCCCGCAGAGGCTGGAGGCGTACGGCAGCGAGCTGTTGGGGTCGTCCTTCGCGGCGTGCATACCGGCGAGCTGCGGGGTGAGCACGGCCCCGATCGGTCCGGGGTACGTCGATCCGTAGGCGTGGCCGCCGGCCCGTTCGTACACCGGGCAGACGTTGAGACAGGCCGAGCAGCGGATGCAGTTGAGCGCCTCGCGGCCGATGCTGTCCGCGAGCGCCGCGGTGCGTCCGTTGTCGAGGAGCACCAGGTGGAAGGTCTGCGGCCCGTCGCCCGGGGTGACCCCGGTCCACATCGAGGTGTACGGGTTCATCCGCTCGCCGGTGGAGGAACGTGGCAGCAGCTGGAGGAAGACCTCCAGGTCCTGGTAGCGCGGCAGCACCTTCTCGATGCCCATGACGGTGATCAGGGTGTCGGGCAGGGTCAGGCACATGCGGCCGTTGCCCTCCGACTCGACGACGGACAGGGTGCCGGTCTCGGCGATGCCGAAGTTGGCCCCGGAGACGGCGACCTTGGTCGTCATGAACTTCTCGCGCAGGTACGCGCGTGCCGCGGCGGCCAGGTGGGCCGGGACGTTGTCCAGCGAGGGGTCGACGCCCGGGATCTCCTTGAGGAAGATCTCCCGGATCTCGTCGCGGTTGCGGTGGATCGCGGGCACCAGGATGTGCGAGGGCTTGTCGTGGGCGAGCTGCACGATGAGCTCGGCGAGGTCGGTCTCGTACGGGGTGATGCCGATGGATTCGAGGTGCTCGTTGAGGCCGATCTCCTGGGTGGCCATCGACTTGACCTTGATGACCTCCTTGCTCCCGGTCTCCTTGACCAGTCGCGCGACGATCTCGTTGGCCTCGCCGCCGTCCCGGGCCCAGTGGACGGTGCCGCCGCGCTCCGTGACCTTGCGCTCCAGCTCCTCCAGCAGCTCGGGGAGGCGGTTCATGGTGTCGGTCTTGATGGCCGCGCCCGCGTCGCGCAGCTCCTCCCAGTCGGGCAGTTCGCCGGTGACGTTGAGGCGTTTGGCGCGGATGGTGTGGGTGGCCTTGCCGAGGTTGCGGCGCAGCTGTCCGTTGCCCAGGTCGTCGTGGGCCGCCGCGGGGAACTTCCGGTCGCCGCGCAGATTGCCCGTCCCGTACGGGGAGCGGGGCGGCGTCGCGGGCATGCCGAGAAAGGTGCTGCTCATCGGGCGGCCTCCGTCGGGACGTACGGCGAGGTGCGGGTGGCGGAGAGGATCTGGGCCAGGTGCAGGGTGCGGGTGCCGGAGCTGATCCGGGAGAGCCCGCCGCCGATGTGCATCAGACAGGACGAGTCGCCTGCGGTGCACACCTCGGCCCCGGTGGTGGCGATGTGGCGCATCTTGTCCTGGAGCATCGCGGTCGACGTGTCGGCGTTCTTCAGCGCGAAGGTGCCGCCGAACCCGCAGCAGGCGTCGGCCTCCGGCAGCTCGACGAGATCGATCGAGTCGACGGCCCGCAGCAGCCGCAGCGGCTTCTCACCGACCCGCAACATGCGCAGCGAGTGACAGGTGGGGTGGTAGGTGACCCGGTGCGGGAAGTAGGCGCCGACATCGGTGGCATCCAGCACGTCGACGAGGAACTCCGACAGTTCGTACGTCTTCGCCTTGACCGTGGCAACGCCCGCGCGCAGTGCCGCGTCGCCGTACCGCTCTGCGACGATCTCGTGCTGGTGGCGGACGGACCCGGCGCACGATCCGGAGGGCATGACGACGGCCTCGATGGAGGCGTCACCGAACTGCTCGGCGAAATTGCGCACCAGCGGGACGGGCTCGCGCTGGTAGCCGGTGTTGACGTGCATCTGGCCGCAGCAGGTCTGCCCCGGCGGGAACACCACGTCGTGACCCAGGCGGGCGAGCAGCACCGCGGTGGATTTCACCGCCTCCGGGAAGAGCGTGTCTCCCAGACAGGTGGCGAAGAGTCCGATGCGCATGGGTCTCCCCGATCGTTTCTCTGCACGTGATCGTCATGATCCTTTGCATGATCCCGAACGGAACCATGAACCATTGTATGGTCGGACCATAGTACGCGCGGTCTGCCGACGGAAGGGCGCGGGCACGCCCGGGTCGGCCCGGTGAGGGCAGCCACGGTCAGAACAGTTCCGCTCAGGACAGTTCCGGTCAGGGCAGTACCGGTCAGGACACCGGCTTCTCGTCGACGAGCGTTCCGTGCAGCCCCCGGATGTGCGCCTCCACCAGATCGGCGGCGCGCGCCCCCTCGCCCGCGCGCACCAGCCGCAGCAGTTCGGTGTGGTCGGCATTGAGCGCGGCGGCGGTGGCCCGCCAGTCCGCCGCGGCCTCCAGGGCGCGCAGGATGAGCGGCCGGACGGACTCCCGGACGGCGGAGGTGAGCGTGGAGGTCAGCTCGTTGCCGGAACTGCGCGCGATCTGTACGTGGAACCTGGTGTCCAGATCGTTGAACTCGGGCACGCCGACGTCCGGCGCCCCCATCCGTACGAGCAGCGCACCGGCCTCGTCCAGGTCCTCCGCGGAGGCGTGGTGCGCGGCGGCCTCGAAGCTGGACCGCTCCAGTACGACTCGCGCCTCCAGCACGTCCTCCAGGCTGTAGCTGCCGAGGGCGAAGTGGAGCCGGAGCAGGCGCCCGAGCGCGTCGTCGGGGTGGCGCACGATCCGCGCCCCTGCGTCCGGCCCCCGGCCCGGCTGCGCCACCAGCACGCCGATGGTCTCCAGCACCCGCAGCGCCTCGCGCAGGGCGGACCGGCTGACGCCGAGGACCGGCGCGAGCTCCCGTTCGGGCGGCAGCCGGTCGCCTGCCTTGAGCTCACCGGCGAACACCCGCTGCTCGATGCTCTGGAGCACCAGCTCATGGGTGCGCGACTGCCGTACGGGCTGCCATTCGACGGGCATCCGCCACTCCCTGCCCCGGCCGGAGCCGTTCCGCTGCCGACCGGTCCGGTCCGGACCGCCCACTATGTCACACACCATGTGTGGTCGGACCATAATTGACCGGCCCCGAGCCCCGCCCGTTCCGGCGCGTCCGGTGCGGCTGCGCGGACTCCATCAGCTCCCGGAGCCGGTTCAGTACGTCACCACGATGCGCCGGGCCACTCCGTCCACCCGCACCCGACCGCCGTACGGGATGATCACCTGCGGGTCCGTGTGGCCGAGGTCGACAACGAAGACGGCCATGGTGTCGGGGGCGTACTCGCTCAGGGCACGCAGCACCGCCTCACACTGCCGCTCGCGGTACCGCTGTCCGGCCCCGGGGTCGAGGGGCTGCTCGAAGGACCAGTGCTTGGCGCGCCCCATCAGCAGCGCGGGGAACCGGCTCAGCGGCCCGCGCTCCCCCATGTTCCGCAGGATCCGGTGCACCTGATCGGCGCCGGGCATCTCCTCGGACGTTTCGAGGAACAGGACCCGGCCCGCGTACTCGGCCACCGGCCGTATCTCCCGGTCCGCCATCAGCAGCCAGGACAGGATCTCCAGCTCGCCGCCCCAGCTCGCGCCCTCGACCACCCGGCCCGCGTTGTGCCAGGTCCAGCCGTCGACGGGCATCATGGCGGGTTCGTCCTCGAAGGTCCGCGGGTCCTCCCAGCGGCCGTTCACGCGGCCGCTCTCCTTCGCCGGGACGAGCTCATGGGCATCATGGGTGAACAGCGCCGCCCGCAACGATTCGGCGGTCAGCGGGTGCATCGCCCCCGGGCGTCCCAGCTCGACCATCACCGACCCACCGTGGTAACCGACGATGCCCAGGTGTTCCAGGAACACCAGGAGGTTGGTGTTGTCGCTGTAGCCGAAGAACGGCTTGGGGTTGGCCCGCAGCAGCTCCCGGTCCAGATACGGCAGCAAGGTGATCTGGTCGTCCCCGCCGATGCTGGCGATGACGGCCTTGACCGTGGGGTCGGAGAACGCCGCGTGGAGGTCGGCGGCCCCTCCTGGGGCGTGGAGCCCATCCTCCGGGTGCTCGGGTACTTCACGGGCTCCAGCCCGAACTCCTCGCGGAGCCTGCGCAGCCCCAGCTCGTACGGGAGCGGGAGGATGCCGGGAAGCCCGGACGAGGGGTACACCACGGCGACGCGGTCACCGGGCCGGGGCTTGGCAGGACAGCTGGCGTTCGTCATTCCCGGAGCGTAAGGGCTGCCCCGCTCACCGTCCCGTCAATTCTGTTCGGCCTAGGCGGCGTTGACCGGTGTGCCCTGGTGGAAGTACAGCCGCCAGCGCGACTCCGTACGCCGCCAGATCGAATTGCGCCGCACTCTGCGCCCGTCCCGCTCCGTCATGAACGTCAGGTGGACGAGGTCCGGGGCCAGCAGCCTGCCGGACATGCCGGTGACGGTGGCCGCGACGGGCGTCCCCTCGGCGTCGGCGGAGGTGATGGCGAGGATCGACGTCCTGTCGTACCGCCGCCCGGACGCGCCGAACTCGGTGAACTCCGGGTCCAGGAGCTCGGTCACCGCGTCGGGCAGGGCCCGGACCACCGGATCCAGCAGCCGCAGCTCGCCCTCGACAGCGGCCCGCACGGACCGCTCCTCCTCATCGTCATCGTTTCCGCGCATGCGAGCACCCTAGGTGCTGCCCCATTTCGATCAGGCCAGGACCAGCAGATCCATCCAGCTGACGGCCGGCCGGTCCGGCTCCTGCGCCGCGGCCCGCCGCAACCGCCGCATCCCGGACGCGAACTCCTCGTCCGTGAGGGACCGGAGCTTCGCGTCGGTGTCCCGCCGGATCCGGTCCGCGAAGCCGGACAGGCTCGGCGCGCTCTCCTGCGGTACGGCGTGCAGCGCGACCCGGGCGAAGCCGACGGCGGCGAACGCCTCGCAGGTCTGCTCGACGGTCGGGTACGTGTCGACGATGCGCGCGGTCCCGGGGAAGAACCGCACCCGCAGGTCACGCGTGCACCGGCCGGGGAAGGAGTTACGGATCAGCACCGGCGCCCCCGGCTTCAGCGCCCTGCGTATCTCCCGTGCCGCGGCGGGCAGATCCTCGATGTGGTGGACGACAGAGCCGAGCCAGGCCGCGTCCGCGCACCCGTCCGGCACCGGCAGCGCCTCGGCCCGGCCGTCCAGCGCCTCGATGTCCGCGGTCCGGGGGATCAGCGCGCGCATGGCGGCGGCCGGCTCCACCGCCAGCACCCGCGCCCCGAACCAGTCCGCGAACGCGGCCGCGAAGGCCCCGGTCCCGGCGCCGACGTCCAGCACGACCGCCCCCGGCGCCAACGGCACCTCGGCCGCTACGGCCGCGCGCCAGGCGGTGAGCCCGTCGCGCGGAATCTCCCGGGCGGTCCGGTAGTCCTCCGCGAACCGACGGTCCGGAGCGGTCGCTTCCATGTGCCCTCTCCCCTGCCGTGGCCGACGGACCGGGCGAACCGCTGCCGCCGGGCCACCGCGCTCCGTCGCGGATGCTAGCGAGCGGGCTCATCAATTGTCTAGACCACAATCGGCTTCCGGACGGGCCGAGCGGGACCGGGACCGATCGCCCAATTCATCTGGTTCATCTGATTCATAGGATTCTCACGCAACCCGGCTACGGTGGCTGCCGTGACGCAGACGAGCCCGCCCGGCTGGCATCCAGACCCCGGGTACACAGGATTTGGCCCCATCCAGGAACGCTGGTGGGACGGCAGCCAGTGGACCGATCACCTCCGTGTGCCACCGGCGGCCGTCCGCAGCCGCCGGATACGCATCGGCGCCGGCATAACCGCCGGTGTGGTGGTGCTCGCCGCCATCGGCGGTGGCGTGTACCTGCTGAACGATGACTCCGGCAAGAAGTCGGAGAACACGGCCACCGCACCGTCCAGCCCGCCCTCCCACGCACCCAGCCACCAGCCCGGCGCGCCGGATGGCAGCGATGGCGGAGGCGGCAACAGCGGCGGGGACCAGAACCCGGAGCAGCAGTTGCCGCAGACCGAGGACGGCTACGCGACGGACCTGGCGAGCGGAATCAGCATCCCGGTCCCGGACGGCTGGAAGGGCGAGTCGGGCATGGGGGCCGGGGTGACCACGGGTTCGTACGCCTGCCCCGGGGACACCAAGGAGAAGTGCGTGCGCGGCGGAGTGTTCTCCGTACCGGCAGAGGCGCTGAAGCTGAGCACCAAGACCGCGAAGGCCACCGCCCAGAAGGACATCGCCGCCAACGCGAAGGAATCGTACGGCGAGAAGATCTACGGCGGCATCACCTCGCACCAGGAGCTGAAGTCCGAGGCGGTCACGGTGGCCGGCCAGCAGGGCTACCGGGTGCGCTGGAAGGTCGTGACGAAGAACGGCGACGACGGGTACGTCGAGTCGCTGGCCTTCCCCTCCCCCCGGGCCGAGAACATGCTGATCGTCGTCCGTTCGGGCTTCGACATCAACAGCAAGGCACCCGCCCTGTCCGTCCTTGAGGACATCACCAAGGGCATCAAGGCCGCCTCGGGCGCCGGCGCCGGTTCCTCCGGCCCCGGCACGACGGCGTAGCCACTCCCCCGAGCGGCGCCGGGCGGCCCGGGTGAGTACCCGAGCCGCCCGGACTGAGTACGCCGGCCGATCCCGCACCGGTCCTCCGCTGCTCGAATGGGACCATGGCTCCCGACGCACCGCGCCCCCGCATCAAGCACGTCACCAGTGCCGGCACCACGCTGGCCGTCACCCTGGCCCCGCTGGTGATCGGCGTACTGCTGGCCCGGACGATGGCCCTGGACCCGCACAGCCCGGTCAACGCGCTGATCACCCGGGGCGGCCGGGGAGCGGGCGTCTCCCCCGCCGAATGGCGCCGCTGCGGCCGAGGAACGCTGCGACGGTGCCGCAGGGCATGCCGTTCCCGCACCCGGTTCGCCGGGCGCGGCTCCCTTCCGATGTGACACGGTCCCTGTCGCACGGTCCCTGTGACACGGCCCCGTCCCCGGACGGCCACGGACCGGCACCAGCGCGGTGTCAGCCGGAAATCCGGTTCCCCCGCCGCGCCCAACTGCCTAGACTCACAACGAAATCGCGCGCCACGCCGACGTCGGGGCGCGCACCGTGACCAGTGAGGGGAGACCTGCCGTGCGCTACCGCACCGCTGTCGTCGTTCCCCTGTCGCGGTACGAGGTGATCCTGGTGTCTACCTCCGCCCGGCGCCGGCTGCGCGGCCGGCCCCGGACACCCGAGACGAACGCCTGAACCCCACACCCTCATTGCCGAACCGTCAGAGCGGTCGCGCCCTGCGCGGCGGGCCGAGGCCGGGGGTTCCGCGGGCCTGATCACAGGCCTCCTCGTCCGGGGATCGCGCCGTCTTCTTCCGGATCACCCCGAAGGGCCACGGACCGTGCGCACCCAACTGAACCGCCGACTCACCAGCACACTCAACGGCGTTCGCAATCTGGGCATCCTCGCCCATGTCGACGCCGGCAAGACCACCGTCACCGAACGGATCCTCTACGCCACCGGAACCACCCACAAACGCGGCGAGGTGCACGACGGGACGACCATCACCGACTTCGACCCGCAGGAACGCGACCGGGGGCATCACCATCTTCGCCGCCGCGGTGAGCTGTACGTGGGCGGGCCACCGGATCAACCTGATCGACACCCCGGGGCACGTCGACTTCGCCGACGAGGTGGAGCGTTCGCTGCGGGTGCTCGACGGTGCGATCGCGGTGTTCGACGCGGTCGCGGGTGTGGAGCCGCAGAGCGAGTCGGTGTGGCGGCAGGCCGACCGGCACGGGGTGCCGCGCATCGCCTTCGTCAACAAGCTCGACCGGGTCGGCGCCCGCCTCGACGCCGCGGTCGCGTCGATCCGGGAACGGCTGCACACGGTCCCCCTGGTGGTCCAGCTGCCGATCGGGGACGAGGAGCGGTTCACCGGAGTGGTGGTCCTGCTGCGCATGCGGGCACTGGTCTGGGCCGACGGCTGTGAGACGTACGAGGAAGGGGAGGTGCCCGATGAGCTGCGGGAGGAGGCGTCACGGCGCCGGCGGCTGCTGGAGGAGGCGGTGGCGGAGCTCCACCCGGTCGCACTGGAGGAGTTCTGCGCGCGGTCCACGCTCTCCGCACAGACACTGGCCGAGGCGCTGCGCGATCTGACCCGTACCGGCGAGGGCGTCGTGGTGCTGTGCGGTTCGGCCTACCGCAACCGAGGTGTCGAGCCGCTCCTGGAGGCCGTCGTGGCCTATCTGCCCTCTCCGCTGGATGTGCCCCCCGTGCGCGGCGCGCTCGGCGGCGAGGTGGAGGAACGGAACGCGGACCCGGCGGCTCCGCTCGCCGCGCTGGCGTTCAAGGTGACCGCGACCCCGACGGGCCGGCTGACGTATCTGCGGCTGTACTCGGGCATGCTCAGGAAGGGGGACACGGTGCTGGACGCGGGTGCGCGGCGCGGCGAGCGGGTCGGCCGGATCCTGCGGGTCCAGGCGGACCGCCATGTCGATGTGGACGAGGCGGTGGCCGGTGACATCGTCGCGGTGATCGGCCTCAAGGCAGCCCGTGCCGGTGCCACCCTGTGCGCGCCTGGTGCACCGCTGGTCCTCGAACCGCCCACGGTGGCCGATCCGGTCGTCTCCGTGGCGGTCGAGGCGGGCCGGAACACCGACACGGAGCGGCTGATGTCCGCCCTGGCGCGGCTGGCCGAGGAGGACCCCTCCTTGGCGGTGCGGACGGACCCCGAGACGGGTCAGACGGTGCTCTCCGGCATGGGCGAACTCCATCTGGAGGTGGCGGCCGAGAAGATCCGCCGGGCCCATGGCCTTGAGGTCCGGGTCGGCCGGCCGCAGGTCGCCCTCAGGGAGACGGTCGTACGCGGTGTGACGGGCCTGGTGTACCGGCACGTCAAGCAGGACGGCGGGGCCGGGCAGTTCGCCCATGTCGTGCTCACCGTCGAGCCGTTGGGGGACCCCGGTGGCGAGGGCGGCGGGGGTGGGGCGGAGTTCGAGTACCACTCGTCCGTCGTCGGCGGCCGGGTTCCGCAGGAGTACGTCCGCGCGGTGGCGGCCGGCTGCCGGGACGCCCTGGCCGAGGGCCCGCTCGGCGGGCATCCGGTGACCGGGCTGCGGGTGACGCTGACCGATGGCGCCACGCATCCCAAGGACTCCTCGGAGATGGCGTTCCGCACGGCCGGGCGGTTCGCGCTCCGGGAGGCGCTGCGCGCCTGCGCGATGGTGCTGCTGGAGCCGGTGGCCGAGGTGACGGTCACCGTGCCCGACGACGCGGTCGGCGGGGTGCTCGGTGACCTGGCGGCACGGCGTGGCCAGGTGTCCGGCTCGACCGCACGGCCAGGTACGGCGGTGGTCACGGCGACCGTGCCGCTGGCCGAGCTGTTCGGCTGCGCGACCCGGCTGCGCAGCCGGACCCAGGGCCGGGGGACGTTCACCACCCGGGCCACGGGCTACGCCCCGGCGCCGAACACGGTGCCGGGCCGGTAGCGACCGGTCCCTCCCCGTGTGCGGGCTGCCCGCACACGGGGAGGGAGGGGGCCGGCCTGTCGGTTCCGCGTTTCGCCGGTGCGACCGCTCGCCGTGCTCGGTACAGCTCAGCCGCCACGAGTCGGGCCCCGGAGCGCCCTGCCCTGACCTTGCCCGCCGGCGGTCAGCGGGCGTCGGGGGCGGCGGTGTGCTGTTCGAGGCCGCCGAGGATGAGCGCGAGGCCCGCCTCGAACGCCGCTTCGTGATCGAGCGCGGGAACGTCGTCCGGCAGGTCCCCGGCGTCCGGCGCGTCCACGTCCGCCTGCTCCTCCAGTACGCAGCCGACGGTGAAGCGGCCGGCGGCCAGCATGGCCATCTGCGCCTGCCGCTCGGGCACGCCGGAGGCAACCAGGAAGGCCATCTTGCGGCAGATCCGGTCCAGATCGCCGGTCGGGGTGGTGCCGGCGTGCAGGCGGGCGCCGTCGCGGCGCATCAGCAGAGTGCGGCGGAAACTGCGGGAGTTGTCCAGGAACCAGCCCCGCCAGTCGTCCTCGGGCCCCGGCAGGGGGGCGTGGGCGTGCGGGGCCATGGCCGCCTCCGCCATCGCGGCCAGCAGGTCCTTCTTGGTCTTGAAGTGGTAGTAGAGCGACGGCTGCTCCACACCCAGGCGCTTGGCCAGCCGCCGGGTGCTGACATTTTCCAGGCCCACTTCGTCCAGCAGGTCCAGCGCCTCGGTGACGACGGTCGCACGGTTCATCTTGGTCACATTGGCAATCTATCGCTGATAGAAGAATCTGGAAAGAAATCAATCACCGATAGATTCTGGAGTGAGCCATGACGGACAAGATCGCGAAGCGTTCCCTGCGGATCCTGGTGGCCGGCGGCGGTGTCGCGGGGCAGGCGCTGGCCTTCTGGCTCACGCGCGGTGGTCACGAGGTGACCGTCGTCGAGCGGTTCCCGGCACCGCGCGCCTCGGGGGCGCAGGTGGACCTACGCGGGCAGGGCATCGACGCGGTGGCGCGGATGGGGCTGCTGGAGGAGGTGCGTGGTCAGCTGGTGGACGAGGCGGGCGTGGCCTTCGTCGACTCCCGCGGGAAGCCGAAGGCGACGATCATGGCGAACACCTCCGGCAAGGGCCGGCAGACGCTGACCTCGGAGTACGAGATCATGCGCGTCGACCTCGTGCGCATCCTGCACGAGGCGACGAAGGACGACGCCGCGTACGTCTTCGGCAAGAGCGTCGACGGCTTCGACCAGGACGCCGACCGGGTCACCGCGCACTTCTCGGACGGGACCTCGGGCGACTTCGACCTGCTGATCGGCGCCGACGGGCAGGGCTCCCGTACCCGGCGGGCGCTGCTGCCGGAGGGCTTCGACCCGTACTGGCGTGTAGGCATCCACATGGCCTACTGGTTCGTCCCGCGCATCGCCTCCGACACCAACATCCGTGACACCTACATGGTTCCGGGCGGTCGGCAGATCATGCGGCGCAGCCACAACGCGACCGAGACCCAGGCGTACTTCGTGTTGCGCGAGGAGTCCGCGGAAGCCTCCGCGATCCACCGGGCTCCCGTCGAGGAGCAGCGGAAGTTCTGGGCCGGGCGGTTCAGGGATGCCGGCCGGCAGACGGAACGGTTCGTCGAGGGCATGGAGGACAGCCCGTTCCTCTACTCCCAGGAGGTCGTCCAGGTGCGGAGCGACACCTGGTCCGAGGGCCGGGTGGTGCTGGCCGGTGACGCCGCGCACTGCGCCTCCCCCTACAGCGGCATGGGGATCTCCGGCGGCCTGGTCGGCGCCCACGTCCTGGCCGGTGAGATCAACCGGGCTCCGGACGACCTGCCGGCCGCGCCGGCGAACTACGAGCGCGTCCTGCGGCCCTTCGTCGACAAGATCCCGGGCGAGGTCAGTCCGCGCATCCTGCGCGTGGGCATGCCCCTGACCAAGCACGCCATCAGCGCCTTCCAGAACGCCACCGCGCTGGCCTGCTTCCTGCGCATCCCCGACCTGGTCGCGCGGCTGTCCAAGGAGGACCGCGGCGGCGACTGGCAGCTTCCCGCCTACGCCGACGCCGCCTGAGCGTCCGTCCGGGTCTCGGCGACCAGGGGCGGAAGCGGCCGTCACCGGCACCGCCCGGCGTATCACGGATCTGCCCGCGCGCTCATTCCACACTTTCCTCGAACGAGCGAGGGAATGGAGCAGCTCGGCATCGGCCGCGTTCCCCTCTCGCCCCTCGATCGCGACTTCCGGGCCTGTCCGCACATGGGACAGCACGACGCCTGGTGCGCGACGCCCCCGTTGCGGATGACGGTCACGGCGGAATTCCCCCACAGCGTAGGTACATGAGCAAGCGAACCACGGAAATCGTGGCGGTCGATTCGGTCGCAGGCCGGCCGGCGCAGGCCGCCGGTACCGCCTCGAACTGCGTTCACCAGGTCGCGCGTTCGGGCTCGGCGCACAAGATTCCGGAAGCGGAGCGGCGCCCCCGTCGAGCGTGGCGCGCGCCCGTCCCGGGGCCCGCACCAGCCGCCGACGCGACACACCGGCTCACCGCGACCGCTCATTTCGCGTTTGATGCGAGAATTTCGTGAGCCCGCGTACGCCGGTGGCAAATAACCGGTTCTTTCGCCGTATTGTTATGTACTTTCGAGCGTGCACGCCCAAGAGTGAAGTTGCCCGAATTTTTGGCGACCTGCTTGCCATTCGGGTGAATCAATTCACGCCGGATCCCGAGCGACGGCTCCCGTGCGCTCATTCATCAACTCACCTTCTGCCATGCGGCATTGACGTGAAAATCAGCGCTTTTCGCGAAAGACATTCGAGTGATCCCTTACACCTCGGATCCGGCGCGGTCGAGCACGCAAAGCAGTGATTGCCCCACACAACAACACCTCCATAGCGTGGCCGCGGTGACGTTTCACGATTCGGACGGAAATGCGCCTTCGCACCCCCGGAAATCGACGGGGCCGACGGACGCAGCAAGCCATCCGAGCTGTCTCAGGGAAACGCACAACCACGAATCCGCGGTCCCGCCACGAGCCTGACCGCCTCCCTCCTTCAGGAGCGGCACACCATGACCGACACAACCCACACCTTGACCGGCTGGTCTCCCGAAGCCGTCGTCTTCGACTGCGACGGCACCTTGATGGACACCGAAAGCCACTGGCAGGACGCACGCAGCCAGGTCTTCCGGGACTTCGGCATCCACCCCGCGCCGGGCTTCGCCGAGCGGGCCAAGGGCGTCCATTACATCGACTGCGGCCGACTGATGGCCCAGGAGGCGGACAAGCCCAAGCTGGCAGCGGAAATGACCCGCTCGCTGCTGCGCCACTTCATGGTTCAGGTCGCCAAGGACCCGGTCACGATGCCCGGAGCCGCCGACTTCGTACGCCGGCTCTCCGGCCGACTGCCACTCGCCGTGGCGAGCAACTGCCCTTTGCAGGTCGTGGAGTCGAGCCTCGACCGGGCCGGGCTGCTCGGCCACTTCGAGCACGTCGTGGTCCCGAGCGAAGAGAGCCCCGGGGGCGAGGACGGCAAGCACGTACGCCCGAAGCCCTGGCCGGACGTCTACGCGACGGCCGCCCGTCTCTGCGGTGCCGCACCGCAACGGGCCCTCGCCGTCGAGGACTCGATGACGGGCATCGAATCGGCCCTGCGGGCCGGGCTGCGCGTGGTCGGGGTCGGCCCGCGCCCGCGGCCCGAGGACGCGGACCGAGCCGACCTGTGGGTGCCGGTCCTGAACGCACCGGAGCTGTCGGCCTGGGTGGAGTCCTGGCCGGCTCGCGAGGCGCGGGAGTAGGCAGGCAGCCCCTCAGTCCAGCCGCGTGCTGAGATCTTCCACGACCGCTCGGGCGGAGGCGAAGAGCAGCCCGATCCCCACCGCGCCCGGATCGGGAACGCCTTCGGCGCGCTCGCCGAGGTAGCTGGAGCGTCCCATCCGGGCGCGCAGGCGCGCGGTCTCGGACACACCGGCCCAGGCGGCGTCGGCGGCCCGAGCCAGGGCTTCCGCCGGCGGGGTGTCCGCCGGGGCGGTCCGGAGGGCCTCAGCCGCCGGGCCCAGTGCGTCGACGAGGGTCTTGTCGCCCGGCGCCGCGTCCCCCACTCTGCGGATGGCCGCCAGTCCCTCCTCCGCTCCGGCTGCGAGAGCCGGCGTGGTGGCGGCCGCCGCGTCGGCCACGGCGACGGCCAGCGACTGGAACAGCAGGCCGAACAACGGCCCGCTGGTGCCGCCGACCTCGTCCAGGAAGGCGGTGGCCGCGGCGTGGAGAGGTGCGGCGGGATCGCTGCGGGACGCGGAGTTAGCGTCGAGATGGCGAAGCGTTGAATGTGCTCCGGTGCTGAGGTTGATGCCGAAGTCACCGTCGCCCACCTCTTGGTCCAATGAGGTGAGGCGGTCCTTCGTGGTCTGGACGGTCTGCACGAACCGGCGCATCCAGGCGTCGGTGGAGAACGCGTCGGGGGACGTGCTGGTCGTCATGGGGTGCCTCCCGTGCTCGGAAGAACTCTGTCGGGGACGGCAGGGTTGCCGCCGCCTCCTCACCAGTGCAGGGCGGCGGTCCGCACGGGCGCGTCGTACAGGCGCAGGATCTCGTGGTCGGCGGCGAGCAGGGTGATGGAGAAGCCGCGCATGTCCAGGGCGGTGATGTACTCGCCGACGAGGGAACGGGCAAGTTCGATACGGCGGTCGTCGAGCAGGCCGCCGAGCTCGGCGTGGACCGCGTACAGCTCCAGCGGGGTGACGGCCCCGAGACCGTTGACCAGGGCGATGACGGAGGAATCCCGGGCCGGGGAGAGCGCGTCCAGGAGCGCCAGGGCCATGCGCTCGACAAGAGGGCCGAGGGGCCCGCGGGGGACGGTCTCCCGGGCGCGCTCGCCGTGGATGCCGACGCCGTACTCCAGTTCCTCCGGATCGAGGAGGAAGGCGGGCCTGCCGGTCGTGGGCGCGGTATGGGCGGCCGAGGCGACGGCCAGGGTGCGACAGTTTGCCGCGAGGCGGGTGCCGAGCTCCTGAAGTTCGTGGAGGCCGAGGCCGGTGTCGGCCGCCGCTCCGAGTATCTTCTCGATCAGGACGGTTCCGCCCGTGCCCCGGCGGCCCGCGGCGATGTCCTCGGAGTCGGTGGCGAGGTCGTCGTCCACCAGGACGCGGGCGCAGGGCACGTCGCGGTGGGCGAGCCTTTCTGCGGCGATGCCGAAGTTGATCCGGTCGCCGGTGTAGTTCTTCACGATGTGCAGCACGCCCTGGGACCGGGCGGCGGCGAGGGATCCTTCGTACACCTGCCGGTTGTGCGGTGAGGCGAAGACGAGCCCCGGGCAGGCGACGTCCAGCATGCCCCGGCCGACGTATCCGGCGTGCAGGGGTTCGTGACCCGAGCCACCACCCGAGAGGAGGCCGACCCTCCGCGTGGGTGCCGGGTCGCGGGCCAGGAGGAAACCGTGGCCGGGGTCGAGCGTGAGCAGATCCGCGTGGCCGCGGGCGAAGCCCCGCAGGGCATCCGGCACCAGGGTGTCGTCACCGTTCTCGAAATACGATGCCATCCAGGTCCTCCGTCGTCGAGGGCCGCGAGCGGCTGGGCCGGGCCCCTCCCGCCGAGGTGATTTACATGTTGCGTCCCAGGCCATCGCAGGGCAATTCGTAGGACAGTCGGTCATTCATTCGTATGCCCCCCGGCCCCTCCGGCGGCGACTGCCCTCCGCGGGGCCGGCCGGGAGGCGGTCAGGTCCGCCGCCGGAGGTGTCCACGGGGTCACGGAGCCCGCAGCCGGGGTCAGAGCACGGGGACGGGGAAGGTCGGGTACTCCACCCCGGAGACGTGCTGGACGACCCGGACGACCTGGCAGGAGTAGCCGAACTCGTTGTCGTACCAGAGGTAGAGGATCGCGTTGTCGCCGTCGACCTGGGTGGGCCCCGCGTCCACGATGGAGGCGTGGCGGGAGCCGATGAAGTCGCTGGAGACCGCGTCCGGGGCGGTGGTGAAGTCGATCTGGCGCTTGAGCGGCGAGGTCAGCGACACCTCGCGGAGGTGGTCGAGGACCTCCGTCCGGGTGGTCTCACGGCCGAGTTTCAGGCTGAGGATCGCGATCGAGACGTCCGGCACCGGGACCCGGATGGAGCTTCCGGTGATCGTCGCGTCGAGGTCCGGCAGCGCCTTGGCCACGGCGGACGCCGCACCGGTCTCGGTGATGACCATGTTGAGCGGCGCCGAGCGCCCGCGCCGGTCGGAGCTGTGGTAGTTGTCCAGCAGGTTCTGGTCGTTGGTGAACGAGTGGATCGTCTCCACGTGCCCGCGCAGGACGCCGTACTCGTCCGCCATCGCCTTCAGCGGCGGGACGATCGCGTTGGTGGTGCAGGAGGCGCAGGAGATGATCTGCTCGTCCGGCTTGATCATGTCGTGGTTGACACCGTGGACGACGTTGGGGACGTCGCCCTTGCCGGGCGCGGTGAGGACGACCTTGGCGATACCGGGGCGCAGGTGCTGGGACAGCCCCTCGCGGTCGCGCCACCTGCCGGTGTTGTCGATGAGGACGGCGTCCTTGATGCCGTACGCCGTGTAGTCCACCGTCGTCGGGTCGTCGGAGTAGATGACCCTGATCTCGTTGCCGTTGGCGATGATCTTGTTGTTCGCCTCGTCGACGGTGATCGTGCCCTGGAACTGGCCGTGGATCGAGTCGCGCCGCAGCAGCGAGGCGCGCTTGACGATGTCCTGGCCGGCGGCCTTGCGGACGACGATGGCACGCAGCCGGAGGCCGTTGCCGGAGCCCGCCTTCTCGATGAGCAGCCGGGCCAGGAGGCGGCCGATGCGGCCGAATCCGTAGAGGACGACATCGCGCGGCTCGCGGCGCTCGATCTTGTCGGCCCCGGTGGCGCCGGCGACCGCCCCGGCGGTGAACTCCGCCTCCGAGAGGCCGCGGTCGTCGGTCCGGTACGTCGCGGCGAGCATGCCGATGTCGATCTGGGAAGGGCCGAGATCGAGGGTGGTGAGCGCCTTCAGGAACGGCAGTGTCTCGGTGACCGAGAGCTCCTCACCGGCGATCTGCCGGGCGAACCGGTGGGTCTTGAGGATGCTGACCACCGACTTGTTCACCAGGGAGCGGCTGTGCAGCAGGACGGTGACGTCCCGCTCCCGGTGCAGCTTCCCGATGATCGGGATCATCGACTCCGCGATCTCCTCGCGGTTCTTCCAGTTGGTGAACGAGTCGTCATTGACAGTCACAGGTTTATCTTTCGAGCTAGGAGGCGCTCATATGGTAACCCGCTGGTTTTCTGATCATTCAGACGGTTCCCCCGCAGGCGCCGCCCGGCCCCGTCCGCGTACACACGGCGGACACGAAGTCGTCATGAAGGAAGCGGAATGCGAGTCCAACTCGCCTGGTTCTGAACTGACATGACTGTTGGAGTAGCCATCGGTGCGACCGGCACCGGCAACCAGATCGATGCCAGCGTGCGCCTTGCCGCGGAGGCGGCGGCCGCGGGGCTGCGGTCCGCCTGGTTCGGGCAGACCTTCGGGGCCGACTCGCCCCAGCTCGCGGCGATCGTCGGCCGGGAGGTGCCCGGCATCGACGTGGGCACGTCCGCGATCCCCGTCTTCGGCCGCCACCCGCTGACCGTGTCCAGCCAGGCCCTGACCGCACAGGCGGCCACGCACGGCCGCTACCACCTGGGGCTGGCGCTCGGCACCAGACTGCTGACCGAGGGGGGCTTCGGCATCCCGTTCGAGCGGCCCATCGCCCGTCTGCGGGAGTTCCTGACCGCGCTGCGGCAGCTCACCGAGACGGGCACCGCCGACTTCCACGGCGAACTGCTCACCGCGAACACGCCGGTCCCCGCGCACGTGCCCGGGGCCGAGGCGGGCGTGCCGTTGCTCGTCGCCGCGATGGGCCCGCAGGCGCTGCGTGTCAGCGGCGAGCTGGCGGACGGGATTTTGCCCTATCTCGCCGGGCCCCGCGCCCTGGCCGAGCACATCGTGCCGGCCGTCACCGAGGCAGCGCGGAACGCGGGCCGTCCGGCGCCCCGGATCGTGGCGCTGGTGCACGGCGTGGTCACGAGTGACCCCGACGCCGCGCGCGCGACGGCCACCGAGCAGCTCGCCTTCTACGAGCAGATCCCCTCCTACGCACGGGTGGTGGAACTGTCCGGCGGGAAACGGGCCGCCGATGTGGCCGTGATCGGCGACGAGCGGACGGTCGCCGCCGAGGTCCAGCGCTACCGGGACGCCGGGGCCACCGAGGTGGTGTTCTCGGGTACGGACCTGGCCGGGGAGGCCGACCGGCACCGGACGTGGGCGCTGCTGGGAGAGCTGGCCGGCTGAGCCACCCGCGCCACACGGGGATCCCGCGAGAGGGGAGGGGCCGCGTCCGGCCCCTCCCCTCTCCGCCGCGCCACCGCGGGCACCGGTACGGGGCGGGCGGCAGGGGCCGGGCCGTACAGTCAGGACTGTATTTGTTCTGACATATATACGTACAGAGCTAGAGTCGAACGTGCGGCATACTGAGTTCGTGGCGGAACGTTCTGAGGAGCCCGACGTGGAGTCGATCACCAGGCTGATCACCATCGACCGGAGCAGCCCGGTGCCGCTGTACTTCCAGGTCGCACAGCAGCTTCAACAGCTGATCGAGTCAGGCACATTGGCACCGGGGACGCGGCTCGAGAACGAGATCGCCCTCGCCGACCAGTTCGGGCTCTCCCGGCCGACCATGCGCCAGGCCATGCAGCATCTGGTGGACAAGGGACTGCTCGCCCGCAAGCGCGGAGTCGGCACCCAGGTCGTCAACAACCGGGTACGCAGGCAGATCGAGCTCACCAGTCTGTTCGAGGATCTCAGACGGGACGGCCGGCGGCCGCGCACCGAGCTGCTGTCGATGCTGACCGTGCCCGCCTCCGACCGGATCGCCGCCGCCCTCAAGGTCGAACCCGGCGCCCCCACCGTGGCCCTGCGCCGACTGCGATACGCGGACGACGAGCCCATAGCGGTCATGGAGAACCACCTGCCGGCCGGCGTACAGGGCCTGACGGAGGAGGAGCTCACCGGACACGGCCTCTACGAGCTGCTCCGCCGGGCGGGCGTCGCGCTGCGCACCGCGGAGCAGACCATCGGGGCACGCCGGGCCACCGCGCCGGAGGCCCGGCTGCTGGGCGAGCCCCGCGGCGGCACCCTGCTCACCATGGAGCGCACGGTCCTCGGGGACGCGGGGCGCCCGGTGGAGTTCGGCTCGCACCTGTACCGGGCGTCCCGGTACTCGTTCGAGATGACCCTGACCGCACAGTGAACCGTGCACTCCGGTGCCGGGCGGCCTGGCGCATCAGGTGGTCGCGCTCCGCCAGGTCGGACGCCTTCAGGGCCGCCTCCGCGTACAGCCGTGCCGCCCTCGCGCGGTCGCCGTGGCGCTCGTGGAGGTACGCGGCCGCCGCGGTGTACCGGGGCAGCGATTCGTCCAGCTGCGCGAGCTCCGCCAGTCCGGCCCTCGGCCCGTCGGCCTGGCCCACGGCCACCGCACGGTTGAGCCGGACGACCGGGCTGTCGGTGAGTCGGGCGAGCTCGTCGTACCACTCGACGATCTGCACCCAGTCGGTCTCCCCCGCGGTGGGCGCGTCGGCGTGGAGGGCCGCGACCGCGGCCTGGGCCTGGAACTCACCCAGCCGGTCACGGGCGAGGGCCGTCTGCAGGATCCCGACCCCCTCCGCGATCGACGTGGTGTCCCAGAGCCCGCGGTCCTGCTCGGCCAGCGGCACCAGGCTGCCGTCGGACGCGGTCCGGGCAGCGCGCCGGGCGTGGTGGAGCAGCATCAGGGCGAGCAGCCCCGCCACCTCCGGGTGGTCGATCGCGGCCGCGAGCTGCCGGGTGAGCCGGATGGCCTCGGCCGCCAGGTCTATGTCGCCGGAGTACCCCTCGTCGAAGACCAGGTAGAGGACGCGCAGCACGGTGGCGACATCGCCCGGCCGGTCGAACCTCTCGCCGGAGACGGTGCGTTTGGCCCGGCTGATGCGCTGGGCCATGGTCGCCTCGGGCACCAGGTAGGCCTGGGCGATCTGGCGGGTGGTCAGTCCGCCGACGGCGCGCAGGGTGAGGGCGACGGCGGACGACGGTGTCAGGGACGGGTGGGCGCACAGGAAGTAGAGCTGGAGCGTGTCGTCCACCGCGGTCGCGGGTCCGGGCGCCGGCTGCTCCTCGACGAGGTCCTCGCGCCGCATGCGGGCGGCGTCCGCCCGGGTGGCGTCGAGGAACCGCCGCCAGGCGACGGTGACCAGCCAGCCCTTCGGGTCCCTCGGCCGGTCGGCCGGCCAGACCCGGACCGCCTCCGCCAGCGCGTCCTGGACGGCGTCCTCGTCCGCCGCGAAGTCGGCTCCGCGGCGGACGAGGATCCCGAGCACGCTCGGCGTGAGGCTCCGGAGCATGACGTCATCCATCGACGAGGTCACTCCGTGATGGTCGGCGGCTCGGTCAGGAACGGGCGCAGCTCCAGCCACTCGTGGATCGGGTTGCCGCCCGCCCCGGGCGCGGCCGACAGTTCCCCGGCCAGTTCGACGGCGCGCTCGTAGCTGTCGACGTCGATCACCATCCAGCCGGCGATGAGGTCCTTGGTCTCCGCGAAGGGGCCGTCGGTGACCGGCGGGCGGCCCTCACCGTCGTACCGGACGAACGTTCCCTCCGGTGCGAGGGCCTGGCCGTCGACGAACTCGCCGGTCCCCTCCAGCCGGGCCGCGAAGTCGTGCATGTACTTCATGTGGGCCGAGATCTCCTCCGGCGTCCACTGATCCATGCTGACGTCGTTGACGGCTGCCGGGGCGCCTCGGTAGTGCTTGAGAAGCAGGTACTTCGCCACGGTGTTCTCCTCGACACTGTGCGAGCCATTGTGGTCGCGTTCACTACGGGGACGGAGCCGGTTCCGGGTTCTCGACATCATCGGCGTCATCGGCCGGAAAAATTTTCCCACCCCTCAGCACCACGATCATCCTGAACCTCATCGGTGCTTCACCGGGTCCCGCGAGCCCCCCTCGCACTGTCCGGCGCCGGGCTCCGGCGCCCGCTGGTAAAATGGGGCTGACGCTTGCGACATCGCCGGGGCCCGTGCCGAGGAGCACGGGCCCCGGCGCGTTACGGAGGCCCCCAGCTGAGGAAGGTTCCCCATGAACGCGAAGCCGCCCGCCTCTGCCTCCGGACGCCCCGGCGGCCGCAGGAACCAGCGGGCCGAACCGGCCCGGGGCGCGCTCGGCACGCCCTCGGCGGCGGGCGCGAGCCCGGGACTGCCGCCCGCCGGATCCTTCGCGGAGCTGGGACTGCCCGAGGCACTGCTGACGGCGATGACCGGTCTCAAGGTCACCGAGCCCTTCCCCATCCAGGCGGCGACCCTGCCCGACGCGCTGGCCGGCCGGGACGTGCTGGGGCGGGCGCGGACCGGTTCGGGCAAGACGCTGGCCTTCGGGCTGGCCCTGCTGGTCCGGACCGCCGGGCGGCGCGCGGAGGCGAAGCGCCCCCTCGCCCTGGTGCTCGTCCCGACGCGGGAGCTCGCCCAGCAGGTGGGTGACGCGCTGGAGCCGTACGCGCGCGTCCTCGGGCTGGGGATGACGACGGTGGTCGGCGGGCTGTCGATGAACCGGCAGGCGGCCGCGCTGAAGGCGGGTACCGAGGTGGTCGTCGCGACCCCGGGACGGCTCTGCGACCTGATCTCGCGGCGCCACCTCCAGCTGGACCGGGTGGGGATCGCCGTGCTCGACGAGGCGGACCAGATGTGCGACATGGGCTTCCTGCCGCAGGTCTCGGAGATCCTGAACCAGGTTCGCCCCGACGGCCAGCGACTGCTCTTCTCGGCCACGCTCGACCGGAACGTCGACCAGCTGGTGGAGCGCTACCTCCACGAGCCGGTGCTCGTCTCGGTCGACCCGGCCCGCGCCTCGGTCACCACGATGGAGCACCACGTCCTCAACGTGCACGCCGCCGACAAGTACGCGGCGGCGACCGAGATCGCCGCCCGCGAGGGGCGGGTACTGATGTTCCTGGACACCAAGGCGGGCGTGGACACCTTCACCCGCCATCTGAAGAGCAGCGGAATCCCGGCGGCCGCCCTGCACAGCGGGAAGTCGCAGCCGCAGCGCACACACACGCTGGACCAGTTCAGGAGCGGCGCCGTCACCGCCCTGGTGGCCACGAACGTGGCGGCCCGCGGCATCCACATCGACGAGCTGGACCTGGTGGTGAACGTGGATGCGCCCACGGATGCCAAGGACTACCTGCACCGCAGCGGCCGCACCGCGCGGGCCGGCCAGTCGGGCAAGGCCGTCACCCTCGTCACACCGGGCCAGCGGCGGGACGTGAGCAAGCTGATGTCCGAGGCCGGCATTCGGCCGACGGTCACTCAGGTGCGCTCCGGCGAGGCCGAGTTGACGCGCATCACCGGCGCCAAGCGGCCGCCGACGACCAAACCCGCACAGACCGGCAGGCGGCCGTTCCGAGGGATGGGGGCCCAGGCCCCGAAGGAGAGCCGCCGCGCCGCCCAGTCCCGCCAGGAGGCGGAGGCCCGCAGGGCGTCCCAGGTACGCAAGGGCCGCTGACCGCCGCGAGCCCGGCCCGGCCCGTCGCCGATCCGGCCGGGCCGGGCAGGGCCCCGAGCGTCTCCGGAAACGGATCAGGGCCGGTTTCGGATTGCTCCGAAACCGGCCCTGATCTGCGACTGTCTCCAGTCGGGACGACAGGATTTGAACCTGCGACCCCTTGACCCCCAGTCAAGTGCGCTACCAAGCTGCGCCACGTCCCGATGCCCGCCTGACCTGGGGTTTCCCCCTGGCCGAACGCGCATGAGAACAATACCGCACTTCAACGGGTGGTTACGAACACCTTTGGGCGCTTGACCTCAACCATGCTTGATGTTGAACGCTGTGGCACATGACGCACACCACTGCTGCCCCCACCCACGCCTGTCGCGATCTGCACCGGCTGATGAGCCGGATGACCGGCGACGAGAAGCACGACTCCGCCGCCACCTCGACGCTCGACACCCTGTGGGTGCTCTACGACCGGGTGCTCCGGGTGTCACCGGGGACCATGGACGCCCCTGACCGCGACCGCTTCCTGCTCTCGAAGGGACACGGGCCGATGGCGTACTACGCCGTCCTCGCCGCGCACGGGTTCTTCGGTGAGGAGCTGCTGGCGGGCTTCGGCTCGTACGACTCGCCGCTCGGCCACCATCCGGACCGGGTGCTGGTGCCCGGCGCCGAGATCGGCAGCGGTTCGCTGGGGCACGGGCTGCCGCTGGCCGTGGGCACCGCGCTGGGGCTGCGGGCCCAGGGGCTGACCGGCCCTCGCGTGTGGGTGCTGACCGGGGACGCGGAGCTGGACGAGGGCAGCAACCACGAGGCGATCGCCTACGCGGCCCCGGCGGGCCTCGACCGGCTGCACACCGTGGTGATCGACAACGCCTCGGCTACGTACGGGCGCCCCGGCGGCATCGCCGGCCGGTTCGCTACCGCGGGCTGGTCGGTGGCCTCCGTGGACGGGCGGGACCACGAGGAGCTGTACGCCGCCTTCACCGCACCGCACCCCGGACAGCCGCGTGCCGTGGTCGCACGGGTCGCCCCCAAGGGCTGAGCTCCCGCGTCAGCCATCCACCGGACCGACGGACAGAAAGAAGAGGAAGACCTCCCATGGACACGATGCGGGACCGTTTCATCTCGACCACCTCACGCCTGCTCGACGAGGACCCGCGGCTGGCGCTCGTGCTGGCCGAGATCAGCCGGGACGGCTTCAGCCGGGCCGAGCGCGCCCATCCGCACCGGGTCGTCAACGTCGGCATCCGGGAACAGCTGCTCGTCGGCGCCGGGGCCGGAATGGCGCTCACCGGGATGCGGCCGATCGTGCACACCTTCGCCAGCTTCCTGGTGGAGCGCCCCTTCGAACAGGTGAAGCTGGACTTCGGCCACCAGGGCGTGGGCGGGGTACTGGTCAGCGCCGGAGCCTCCTACGACTGGCCGGCCGGCGGTTTCACCCATATGGCGCCCGGCGACGTCGCACTCCTGGACACCCTCGACGGCTGGACGGTGCACGTTCCGGGGCACCCCGACGAGGCCGAGACACTACTGCGGGAAGCCGTCACCGGGGACGACCGGGTGTATGTGCGGCTGTCGATGCAGTCCAACGAGCGGGGGCGCCCGGTCGGCGGACCCGGCGGGTTCACCACGGTGCGCGAGGGGACGGGCGGCGTGGTGATCGCCGTCGGCCCGATGCTCGACAACGTCCTCGCGGCCACCGAGGGGCTCGACGTGACCGTGCTGTACGCGACGACGGTGCGGCCGTTCGACGGGGACGGCCTGCGCGGGGCGGTGGGCGACCGACCGGCCGCCGACGTGGTCATCGTCGAGCCGTACCTCGCGGGCACGTCCACGGCAGCGGCCAATGACGCGCTCGCCGCCCGCCCGCACCGGATCCTGGGGCTCGGCGTCGCCCGCGAGGAACTGCGCCGGTACGGGCAGATGGACGAGCACCTCGCCGCTCACGGCCTGGACCCGCGAGGCCTGCGGCAGCGGATCGGCGCGTTTCTCGACCGGTGAGCGGCGCGACGGGGACAGCCGCGCTCAGTGGGCCGCCAGCAGCTCCCCGTACCACGCGAGCGTGGCGTCGACGGTCGCGGAGAGCGGGTTCGGTGCCAGGCCGAACGCCTTCTCGATGGCGGAGGAGTCGACGATCTGCGCCTCCGTGTGCTGGTAGAACATCTCGGCGTACGAGGTCATGAACTGCTCGTCGAACGGCCCGAACGGGCGGGGTTCCGAGACGACGGTGAGAGTCAGCGGACGGCCGACGCGCTCCTCGATCATCTCCAGGATCCGGCGGGTGGTGAGCGCCGGGGCGGTGGGCAGGTGCCAGACCCGGCCGTCACCGTCCGGGTTCTCCCCCAGCGTCGCGAGGCCCGCGGCCACGTCACCGATGTACGTGTAGCTGTGCGGGAGGTCGATGTCGCCGAACGCCGGTACCTCTTCCCCGGTCAGCGCGGCGGGGAACACCGCGCCGCCCAGCGTGGAGTTGAGGACACCGGGCCCCACGAAGTCGGCGGACCGGCCCAGTACGACCCGCAGCCGGCCCTCGGCGTGTGCGGCGAGGTAGCGGGCGTCGAGCTCGGCGCGCATCACACCCTTGCCGGTCGTGGCGTTCCACGGGGGTGTCCTCCGTCATGACCGCACCGTGCGTCTCGCCGTACGGGTAGAGCGTGTCGAGCACCATGAGGCGGGCGCCCTCGGCTTCGACCGCTGCGAGTACGGCCTGCTGGATGCGCGGCATGGCCTCGACCTGGAGGTGGTACGCCACGTTGACGCAGTGGTAGACGACGGCCGCGCCACCGACCGCCGCACGGGCGCCCTCCGGGGTGGCGACATCGGCGGCGAACCGGTCGATGCCTTCGAGCGCCGGGCCGTTGGCCGCCCGGTCGACGAGCCGGACCGGGTGGCCCCGGCGCACGAGTTCGACGGCGAGTGCGGTACCGGCGGGGCCCGAGCCGAGGACTACCTGAAGATCACGTGCTGCGGTCATGACGTACTCCCCGTGATGCGGACGACGATCGCTACGGCTTTTCACTTCTGTTAGACACTGTAACTCTCGCAATGACGCCTCGCAAGGCTGACTGTTAGACTCCGTAACTGAAGTGAGCTTGCCTAGCGGAAGGGGCCGGGGATGGCCGAGGCGCAACAGGGGCCGCGGGCCCGCTACCGGGAGCAGACCCGGGCGGAGATCAAGGAAGCGGCCCTGCGACAGCTGGCCGACGGGGGTGTGGCGGCGCTCGCGCTCACCCGGATCGCCAAGGACATGGGTCTGTCCGGGCCCGCGCTCTACCGCTACTTCGCCAGCCGGGACGATCTGCTGCACGCGCTGATCAGGGACGCGTACGACGATGCCGCCTCGGCCATCGGCGCGGCGGCCGCGCGTTCGGTGGACGCCGCGCAGAGCCCGCGCGAGCGGCTGCGCGCGCTGGCGGTGGCGTACCGGGCCTCGGCGGTCGGGGAGCCACACCGGTATCTCCTGATCCAGGGCGCGCCTGTGCCGGGGTATGTCGCGCTCGCCGACACGCTGGACCGGGCCCGCGCGGTGCTCGGGCCGTTCCTTCCGGTGTTCGCGGGCGGGACGCCCGGGGCGGTTGTGGCGCCGGTGGTGGCGCAGATGGCGGCCTGGCTGGACGGGGATCCGGCCGTGGGCGGCTGGGTGGCCGAGTACGCGGCGGACGCCGCCGGCCCGGCGGGCGCTGCCGGGGCGCTGGCCGGCGCTCTCCTCGCCTGGGCGCAGCTGCACGGATCCGTGGGTTTGGAGGCCGCGGGCCAGTTCGAGGGGATGGGACACACCGGGGACACCCTGCTGGACGCGCAGGTCGGAATGCTGGCGGACACCTTCGGGCTGGAGTGAGCACCCCGGGGGCCCGGGGTGCTCACTCCAGCCCGTCCCCCCGGGCGCACGACGCCGATCGCCGGACGGGCCCAGGGGCCGGTCCGGCGATCGGTGTGCGCGGTGGTGGCGGGTGTCAGGGGTGGATGAGCACCTGGGCCAGGGCCACCCGGCCCGTACCGGACTTCACGATCTTCACCGTGCGGGTCCGGCTGTCCAGGTTCACCAGCGTGGGACGCAGCGCCTTCCCGCTGACGTGCACCGTGCCGTCGTCCGTGACGACGTCGAAGTCGGCCGTCGTGGAAGAGGCGTCGTTCCAGATCTCGACCTGCCGGACGTGCCGGACGGCGCCGAGGTTTGCCTGCCACCAGGCTCCCGCCTCGGACAGCGTGCGGGTGTCGGTGTCGGTGTCGGCGTCCAGGGCGAGCTCCGCCGTCGCCGCTCCGTCGGTCGAGGACTGGGTGGCCGTGCCGGTGCGGGCCAGGTCGGTGCGGAGCTGCTCGACCGGGCCGCCGTGGGCGCCCGCCCGTGCGGCGACGGCGAGCGCCTGGGTGGGCAGCCGGTCGAGGCCGGTCAGGTTGTCCGTCATGACCGAGCCGGTTCCGCCGAGGGCGGGGCGGCGGTGTCGGTCCAGTTGCCGCGCGCGGTGTTCTGGATTCCGTAGTCCGCCCAGTTGGAGACCCACTTGTAGCCGATGCGGGTGATGACGTTGCGCTCGACGGTGATGTGCGAGGACTGCTCGTCGAGGTAGATGCCGTTCCCGTCACGTTCGGTGTTGCCGTACGCGGAGCGGTTGAGGTAGTTGCCGCTGAGGACGGTGCCGGGCTGGGCGCCCTGGGTGTAGATCGCGCCGCCGTCGTGCTGCTGCTGCGCGACCTCCATGACATCGGTGATGCGGTTGCCCGTCACCTTGTTGTCACGCAGTACGGACTTCTGGGCCTCGGGCTGGTTCCAGCCCCAGCCGACCGAGATCGCGGAGTACGGGAGGTGGTCCAGGCTGTTGTGGTCGATGCTCAGACCCGCCTCGTAACCGGCCCAGATACCCACCGAGTCGGTGTACTCGACGCCGGAGCGGCTGATGGTGTTGTACGCGACGGTGTTCCGCTCCCCCGTCAGTGACGCCTCAGGCATCGGTTCGGTGTCTCCGACGTAGACGGCGCCCGAGGACAGGTCGGTGAAGGACGAGCGGGTCAGTGAGCTGTCCTTGGTGCCGGCCTCCAGGATCGCTCCGGCCCCGCCGAGATGGCTGAACCGGCTGCTGTCGATGCGCACCTGCCGGCCACCGCGGACGGTGACCGCGGCGGCCGGCTTGGTGTAGTAGCGGCCCGCGTGGTCGACGGGGCCGGTGGCGCCGGTCAGGGTGAGACCGGCCTGCATTCCCGCGTAGCCCTCATCGGTGCCGGGCTGCCGGTACGCCGCGTACGCGAAGCCGATCCCGCTGACGGTGACGTCATGGGAGCCGTCGATGACGAGCAGCTGTTCGGTGTGCGGGGTGACGGTCCGCGCGCGGCGCATGTCCTCGCCCTTGCGCGGCAGGTAGGTGACGGTGCGGCCCTTCGAGTCCCAGACGAACTCGCCGGGCTGGTCCAGGAGTTCGGGGGCGTTCTCGAAGAAGGCGACACCGCTGTAGCGGGTGGAGTCGACTGCGGTGGAGTCCCAGGCGGGGCCGGTGCGGTCCGTGCCGCTCGCCGAGTTGGTCCAGCAGGGCTGGACGAACGTCATGGTGTCGCCGCTGACGCCGGCGATCCGGCAGTGGTAGTTCCGCCAGCGGACCCGGATGACGGCTTCGGCGTCGGTGGGGCGCTGCCAGTGGTCGATCCCGGTCGCGGTGGCGCCGGTCATGCCGGTGGCGGAGGCGCCGCAGGTGCTCGTCGCGCAGGCCTCGCCCCGGGCGCGGGTGGCGCGCTCGCCGTCGACGAAGAGCTGGCGCGGGGTGACCCCGGCGGGGACGGCGGCGCTCCAGGTGCCGTCGCCGTTGCGGTGCCAGCCGGTGATGTCCTGTCCGCCGGAGAGGACGGGGCGGGCGCCGGGAGCGGCGGCCCAGGTGGTGCCGGAGTCGTCCGGGCCGAGCTTCAGGGGCGCGTCGAGCCGGTACGTGCCGTCCTTGAGGAGGACGCGGACATCGCGCCCCTTCTCGGTGCGGGCCTGGTCGCGGGCGCCCTCCGGAGTACAGGGGCGGCTGACGGTGCAGGAGGTGCCACGGCCGTCGGGGGCGGCGTACAGGGTGCGGGCGCCGGGTGCGGCCTGGGCGGCCGGAGCGGTGAGGAGCGCCGCCAGGAACGCGGCGGTCGCGGCGGCGGCGGTTCCTCGTACGGCGTTCAGGGTGCGGTTCACGCGGTGGCCTTCCAGTCGGGGTGGCCGGGCATGGGCGGGTTGACGGCCCCGAAGAGCCAGTCGCGCAGGAACGGGTCCAGGCTCCGGTCGCCGGTCACGTCGACGGTGTGCCGGATGAACTGTTCCGTGGTGTAGGTGGAGTCCTTGAAACGCCTGACCCACTCGCGCATCACGGTGTCGAACTTCCGCCGGCCGGCCCGCAGGCTCAGGGCGTACAGCACGAGTGCGCCGCCGTCGTAGATGTTGGTGCCGCCGAGCGCCTTCGGCAGTCCGGGCGGGCCGTCGGCCGCGCGGACGGCGTCGAGCTTCTCGTACGTCGTCCTCATCTTGTCCTCGAAGACGGACCAGCCGCGCTCCTCGCCGTACAGACCGGCGTAGTACACGGCGGGACCCTCGTTGAGCCAGGCCTGCTGCCAGTCGTTCGGGGTGACGGAGTCCCCGAACCACTGGTGGACGAGCTCGTGGACCATGGTGGTCTCGTAGCCGGGCTGTCCGTCGGCGTTGAGCTTGAACCAGTTGGTGGAGAACAGCGACAGGGTCTGGTTCTCCAGGGCGTCGGTGTAGCCGTCGTAGATGTGGAGGCCGTAGACGGAGAACGGGTAGCGGCCGAACTTCGCCTCCAGCCAAGCGAGATGGTCCGGGGTGCGGGCCACGATCGGGCCGTACTTCTCCTCCTGCCCCTGGGGCACGATGTGCCGCAGCGGGAGGCCGCGGTTGCTGGTGCCGTAGAGGTAGGTGCCCTTGACTACGGCGATGCCGATGAGTTCGGTCGCCATCCGCTCGCGCAGGGCGAAGTGCCGGACGGAGGAGCCGTCGGCGCGCCGGGTGCGGTGGGTGAGTTCGCCGTTGGCGGTGGCGACGAAGCCCTTGGGCGCGCTGATGTGGAAGGTCCACGTCGCCTTGTCGGACGGGGTGTCGTTGCACGGCAGGAAGGTGTCGGCGCGCGAGGACTGGGCGGCCGAGGCGAATCCGCCGTCGGTGCCGAAGTTCCAGCCGGTGAGGCCGAGCCGGGGCGCCTTGCCGTTGCCCCGGTAGACGGTCTCGACGGTGAACGCCTGCCCGTCGCGGAGCGGGCGCGCCGGGGTGACCGTGAGCTCCTCGCCGCTCTGACCGGGCGTGAGCTCCCAGCGGGCGGGGCGGCCGGAGACGGTCACCGTGTCGATGGTGTGTCCGTCGGTGTCGAGGTTGAACGCGGAGAGGTCCTGGGTGGCCCTGGCGTTGATCTTCACGGTGCCGGAGAAGTCGTACGTGACCGGGGTGAAGTCGAAGGTCAGGTCATAGTGGAGGACCTGGTAGCCGCCGTTGCCGAGGGTCGGGAAGAGCGGGTCCCCGACTCCGTCGGCACCGGGCTTGGGGTCGAAGCGGTGCGGTCCCGCCGCGGCGGGCGAGCCGAGGGCGGGGATCGCGGCGGCCGCGGCGACCGCCGCGCCGCCGAGTCTCAGTGCCGTACGCCTGCTGGTGGGAGCGGTCATCACTTCTTGCCCTTCTGGAAGGCGTCCTCGAACTCGCCGCGGGCCTGCTCGCCGCCCTTGGCCAGGTAGTCCTTGACCAGCTGGTCGTAGGCCGACATCGGCTTGCGGCCGGAGATGATGTCCTTGAGGGCATCGCCCTTCAACGTGTTGAGACTGCCGGAGCCCTTGGAGTCCCAGGTGGGCGAGGAGTACTGGAGCGTCGGATCCTGTTCCATGATCGGGATCATCTTGGTGAACGTGTCGTGGACGTGGCGTACGCCCGGCTCCGAGTCGGCGCTGAAGATCGCGGGGACGGCCGAGGCCACGAACTTCCAGGGCACGGTGACGTCCTGGGTGCCCTGCTTGGTCAGCGCCGGGTTGCCCTGCGCGTCGCGGGTGAAGTCCTTGCCCTCGACCCCGTAGTTGATGAGGGTGTACTCCAGGCTGCCGAACGGCGAGGCCGCGAAGTCCGCGAACGCCAGGATCTCCTTGACGCGGTCACCGGACGCCTGCTTGATGTGCGTGTTCTGGAGCTCCACGTTGTCCATCCACGCGATGGCGTCCTTGCCTACCGGTACGAACGGGCGCGGGTCGTACTTCTTGTCGACCGCCTTCATCGCGGCGACGTAACCGACACCGGGTACCAGGTAGGTGGGCATGCCGTCGTAGACGTAGGCGCCCTTGCCGTTCTTGAACATGTCCGTGTACTGGGCCTTCTGCGCCCCGGACATCTGGAGCGTGCCCGGGTAGAAGCAGCCCGCCTTGTACAGCAGCCGGGCGGTCTCCACCGCCTTGCGGAACTCCGGAGTCTCCAGATCGGTGGTGAACTTGCCGGTCTTCTCGTCCAGCCGCCAGTAGTACGGCGCACCCGCGGACATGGCGAGCATGCCGGTGGCACCCGCGATGATCGCGTACTGGTCCTTCTTGGGGCGGGTGAGCTCCTTGCAGATCTCGACGAAGCGGTCGAGGTCGGTGATCTGGTCGAGACTGGTGACGCCGGCCTCTTCGAAGAGGTCGTGTCGGTAGACACCGGCACCGCCCGTACCGGTGCGCGCGATCGGGATGCCGTAGAGCTTCCCGCCGAAGATGGCCGACTGCCAGGCGCCCTTCGGTATCGCGGCCAGGTTGGGATAGTCCTTGACCTTGCCCCCGGTGAGGAACGGAGTCAGGTCGGCGCACTTGGCCTGGAGGAACGCGGACTTGTTGTCGACGCCTCCGGTCTCCGGGTACATGAACAGGTCCGGCAGGCTGTCGCTCGCGACCATGGTGGAGAACTTGGTGCCGTAGTCGTCGGCGGGGACGGCGGTGATGTTCACCTGGCCGCCGAGCAGCTTCTCGATCTCCTGCCAGGCGGCGTTCCGGCCGCGCGAGGGCGGCGGCGGTGAGAACGTCTCCATCGTCGCGCTGATCGGCTTCGCCCCCTTGAGCGGGGTGCCCTTGGTGGCTCGCAGCGGCTTGGCCGGGTAGCTGAAGAAGCCCTGCGGGACGCCGGCGGCGGTGCCGGCCAGATCGGGCTTGACACCGATGTTGCGGATCGCGGTGTCGGGGAGCAGCGAGGCGCTCTTGGCCTCGGCCTTGGCAGTCGTGCCGCCGTCGCCGCAGGCGGCGAGCAGCGGGGCGGCGGCCAGTCCCAGACCGATGCCCGCACCCATGCGGAACAGCGCTCTGCGGTTGACGGGAGTGGAGCTCGACACCTGAATCTCCTTGTGAGAGGGGGCGGAAGGAGTGGGGGGCGGGGGCTGCGCTCAGCCCTTGACGGCGCCCGTGAGCACGCCCTTGGTGAAGTAGCGCTGGAGGAACGGGTAGACGCAGAGGATCGGTACGACGGCGATCACCAGGACCGCCATCTGGACGGCCTGCTGCGGGGCGAGCACCTCGCCGGCCGAGGCCGAGTTCAGGCTCTGGCCCTGGAGGACGTAGGTCCGCAGCACCATCGGCAGCGGCCATTTGTCGGAGTCGTTGAGGTACAGGAGCGAGTTGAAGAAGGCGTTCCAGTACGTCACCGCGTAGAAGAGGCTGATCACCGCGAGGACCGCTTTGGAGAGCGGGAGGACGATCCGCACCAGGATGCTGATGTCGCCGGCGCCGTCGACCTTCGCAGCGTCGTACAGCTCGTCCGGCAGGCCCATGAAGAAGGACCGCAGGACGACCAGGTTGAAGGCGCTGACCAGGGTGGGCATGACGAGCGCCGCGTAGGTGTCGTACAGCCCGAGCCCCTTGACCAGCAGGAAGTTCGGGATGATGCCCGCGTTGAACAGCATGGTGAACAGGGCGATCATCAGGATGGGGCGGGAGCCGGTGACCTCGCGGCGGGAGAGTCCGTACGCCATGCCGATCGTGACGAGCAGGCTGGCCAGGGTGCCGAACACGGTGATGCCCACGGAGACGAGCAGCGCCCGGGTGACGACGCCGCCCGTGAAGATCGTCCGGTAGGCGTCGAGGTTGGGGTGGTCGGGCCACAGGACGAGTCCGGAGGCCTTGATGATGTCGGTCTGCGAGGCGAAGCTCGTTCCGATGACGCCGACCAGCGGGTAGGCGACGGCGAGGACGACCACGACGACGGCCACCGCCTTGGCGGTCTGTCCCATCCGGGTCGGGCGTTCCATCCACGGCGGTCTGCCGTCGGTCCTGGGCTTCCGGGCCGGGCGGGGCGCGGGCGTCGTGGTCGCGGACGTGGCGCGGGTCTTCTCAGCGGTCAGCACCGCGGTACACCCCTTCGTGGCCGAGTCGGTGGGCGAGCTTGTTCGCGCCCAGCACGAGTACGGTGCCGATGACGGCCTTGACGAGTCCGACGGCGGCGGCGACGCCCCAGTCGTTGTCCTTGATGCCGTGGTAGTAGACGTACGTGTCTAGGACCTCACCGGCGTCCGGGCCGACCGCGTCGCGCTGGAGCAGGATCTGCTCGAAGCCGACGGAGAGGATCTGCCCGAGGTTGAGGATCAGCAGCAGGATGAGCACGGGGGCGATGCCCGGCAGGGTCACGTGCCAGAGCCTGCGCCGGGGGCCCGCGCCGTCGATCGCGGCGGCCTCGTAGCTCTGCCGGTCGATGTTCAGGAGCGCGGCCAGGATGATGATCGTGCCCCAGCCGGCGTCCTTCCAGGCCACCTGGAGGGTCAGCAGCCAGGGGAAGGCGTCGGGGTCGCTCATCATGTCGTAGCGGGGCAGCCCCAGACCGCCCAGCACATCGGGCAGCAGCCCGGCGCCGCCCAGGATCTGCTGGAAGATCGAGACGATGATGACCCAGCCGATGAAGTGCGGCAGATAGACGACGCTCTGCACGAACCGCCTGATGCGGTCGCTGGCGATGCTGTTGAGCAGCAGGGCCAGGGCGACCGGGATCGGGAAGAAGAACACCAGCTGGATGAGGGCGATCTCCAGGGTGTTGAACGTCGCGCTCCAGAAGGCGGGTTCACCGAACGCCGAGGAGAAGTTGGCGAAGCCGACCCAGACGCTGTGCATGTAGCCGAGGTACGGCTGGTAGTCCTGGAACGCCACCACGTACCCGAGCAGCGGCACGTAGTGGAAGACGACGAAGTAGAGCAGTCCGGGCAGGGTGAGCAGCAGCATCACCCGGTCGCGCTTGATCCGCTGTCCGAGCGTCAGCCGGCGTGGCGCGGCAGCGGTCCGGGCTTCGGGCGGGGCGGGTTCATCGGCCCGCTGCCGCCGTTTTTCCCGCGGCAGCGGGGGTGCTGTGTCAGCCATGGTGCGTCCTGTTCGGCCGGGTGGCGCGTGGTGAGCCTTCTGCGGCCGCAAGTTAGTAAGCGGTTAACCCAAGCGTCAAGAGATCCGAGCGAACGTCTTTGTTTCGCAGTGCTCTTCGAAGAAAATCCGGGCCCGGAAATCGTCGTATACCGTCGGAATCGGGTCAGTTGCAGACGGAGACAGCTTGACGGTCGGGTGTCACGCTCCCTAGCGTGCCGGTCATTCCATAGAACGCGATTACTGTCCGGAGGCAGGGTGCGAACCACCGAAGAGGCACCGGCTCAATCCGGTACCGATGCCGCGACCCCGCCGGGAAGGCGGCCGCGCACGGTTCTGGTCATGAGCCCCGGACTGCTGGACGAGGTCTTCCCGCCTCCTGTCCGGGCCCGGCTGGAGGAGACGGCGGACCTCCTCGACCCGTCCGTGATCAGCGAGTTCGACTCCCCCGCCGCCACCGCGGCGCTGTCCGCCGCCGAGGTGCTGCTGACCGGCTGGGGCTGCCCGCCCGTGGACGCGGCGCTGCTGGAGAGAGCGCCCGCGCTACGAGCTGTGATCCACGCGGCCGGCACGGTGAAGACGTTTCTGTCCCTGGAGGCCTTCGACCGGGGGATCGTCGTCTCTTCCGCCGCCTCCGCCAACGCCGTGCCGGTGGCGGAGTTCACTCTGGCCGCGATCATCATGGGCGCGAAGCGGGTGTTCCCGCTGGCGGGGCTCTACCGGGAGCGCCGCACCCACCGCACGGGCGCCGACCTCGACCGGCAGCACTGGCTCGGCACGCACGGGCTGCGGGTCGGTGTGGTCGGGGCCTCCAGGATCGGCCGCCGGGTCATCGAGCTGCTGCGGGTCCTGGACGCGGAGGTGCTGCTGTACGACCCGTACGTGGGCACCGCGGAGGCCGCGCTCCTCGGTGTCACCCCGGCGGACCTGGACACCCTGGTCGCGACCAGTGACGTGGTGACCGTGCACGCCCCTGACACGCCCGAGACCCGGGGGATCATCGACGCCCGCCGGATCGGCCTGATGCGCCCCGGCACCCTGCTCGTCAACACCGCCCGGGGCCCGCTGGTGGACACCGAGGCGCTGACCGGGCACCTGGTCAGCGGGCGGCTCGACGCGGTCCTGGACGTGACCTCCCCGGAGCCGCTGCCGGCCGGCCACCCGCTGTGGGACCTGCCCAACGTCTTCCTGACCCCGCACCTCGCCGGCGCCCAGGGCAACGAGGTGGGCCGCCTCGGCGCACTCGCCGTCGACGAGCTGGCCCGGTACGCGCGGGGCGAGCCCTTCGGGCACCCGGTGCACCGGGCGGACCTGGGGAGGATCGCATGAACCCCGTCCCGCCGCAGGCTCTAGGCTCGGCGTCACACAACAGCCACCAGGGGGTGAGCCGGATGCGCCGGCAGAGCACGGCCGCGGACGGACAGCGGCGGGCGACGGTCACCGACGTCGCACGGCGCGCAGGGGTCTCGACGGCCACCGTCTCACGCGTCCTGAACCGCAACTACCCCGTCGCGGAGGCCACCCGGGAGCGCGTCGAGTCGGCCATGCGCGAGCTCGGTTACGTCGTCAACGCGCACGCCCGCGCGCTGGCCGGGGTCTCCAACCGCACCGTCGGCATCATCGTCAACGAGGTCATCGACCCCTTCTACGCGTACATCGCGCGGGGCGTGGAGCGCGAGGCCGCGCTCGGCGGCCGGCTCTGCCTGGTGTGCTGCACCCAGGGCGACCCGCAGCGCGAGCTGGCCTTCATCGACCTGATGCACGAGCGCAGGGCCGACGCGGTGGTGGTGGTCGGCGGCTCCATCGCCGATCGCGGCTACACCTCCGAGCTGGCCCGCCGGGCGCGCGAGCTGGACGCGGGCGGCTCCAAGCTGGTGCTGTGCGGCAGGCCGCCGCTGGACGAGGCGGCGCCGACCGCCTCCGTCGAGTACGACAACGAGGGCGGCGCCTTCGCGGTCACCGACCACCTGCTGATGCAGGGCCACGAGCGCATCCTCTACCTCGGCGGCCCGCCCAAGCTCTCCACCACCCGCGAGCGCCTCGCCGGCCACCGCCGCGCCCTGGAGCTGCGCGGGCTGCCCGCCGATCCCGGCCTGGTGCAGTCGGGCGCCTTCAGCCGCAACTTCGGCTACCGGCGGATGGCCGAACTGATCCGGGACGGGCTGGACTTCACCGCCGTGTTCGCGGCCAACGACATGGTCGCCGCAGGCGCCGCACAGGCCCTGGAAGAGGCCGGTCTGCACGTGCCGAAGGACATCTCGCTGGTGGGCTACGACGACATCCCCGTCGCCCAGGAGCTGCGCCCCCGGCTGACCACCGTCCACATTCCGCTGGAGGAGATGGGCCGCCAGGCCGTGCGGCTGGCCGTCTCCGGCGGCGACGAGGACGACTGGCGGGAGCCGACCACGGGCGCGCTGCGGCTCGGCACCCACATCGTGGTACGCGATTCCGTCGGTCCCCGGGCCGGCAGGCCCGCGCGCGGTTGACCGGTTACCTCCTGCCTGTCCGCAGTTGGCCATAGAAAATGACAGTAACTTTCCGACTCCCCTTGCGGCTCGACAGCAACCGCTTACATGCTGACGGCACGTCCTACCCCGTTCCGCACGCTTCCGCCCCTCGTTCGTTTCTGCAGGGAGAGTTCCGCATGCGTCAGCACACCCCCTCCGCCCCGTCCGCCACCCCGGTCGCCCGCCGCTCCGTACTCGCCGCCGCGGCCGGCGCCGGGGCGGTGGCCGCACTCGGCGCCGCCGTCCCCGCCGCTCAGGCCGCCCCCCGCCGGCCGGCCACCCGCCCCGCCACCCTGACCGTCACCGCCCGCCCCGCCGCGGAGGCCGAACGGCTGCGGCTCGCACAGGCGCTGCGCGGCTCGGAGTTCCAGCCGACCGGCCTGTACGTTCCCGCCGGCACCCCGCTCTCGCTGACCCTCCGGCCTGACGACGGCCTGTTGCCCACGCTCTGGATCGGCGCCTGGGACTACTACGGCGAGGTCACAGAGCCACGCTCCTATCCGCTGACCGCCGGCGACAACACCGTGACGGACCCGCACGGCGGCCCGGTCTATCTGACGCTCACCGGAAACGGCGAACGGGCCTCCGTGCTCATCCGCTCCGGAGCCGTCCCCATGCCGGTCTTCACGCTGGGGCACACCACGGAGGCGGACTACCAGCGCCAGCTGGACAGCCTCACAGAGTCGCCCTGGGTCGAACTCCACGGGCCGGACACGATCATGACGCTGACCAGGGACGGCGCGCTGCAGTACCGGGACGAGGACCACGCCGCACTGCTCCGGCTGGTCGGGACGATCATCGACTCGCACGCCCGGATCAGCGGCCTCGACGGCTCGCGCCCGGTGCACCGGCGCAAGGCCGGCCCGTACCACTTCACCGAGGTCAGCAAGGTGCCGACCGGTGTCGGCGCGTACGCCACGCACGGCTACAACGGCTTCCCGCGCGCCTATCTCGACCGGGCCACCACCGTCGAGGGGCTGCGGACGCGCGGCTGGGGGCTCTACCACGAACTGGGCCACCTGCATCAGCAGATGGCCTACAAGCCCGGCGGCCTCACCGAGGTGACGGTGAACATCTACTCGCTGGCCGCGCAGCGCACCCTGGACCAGCCGTCCAACCTGCTCACCGTCGACCCGGCGACCGGGCTGACCGCCTTCCAGACCGCACGGGCCAAGTTCGGCACCGACGGGCTGAGTTACGAGAAGTCGTTCGGCGCCTACGAGAAGCTCGTGCCGCTGCGTCAGCTGGAGCTGGCCTTCGGGGACGACTTCTGGCCCCGGCTGCACAAGCTGGTGCGCGAGGAGAACCCGCAGTCCGACTCCACGGAGAACGACAAGCGCTACCGGGCACTGGCCACCTACTCCAGCCGCGTCGCGGACCGCGACCTCACCGACTTCTTCGTCAACACCTGGGCCTTCCCCATCGACGCCGTCGGCAGGGCGGAACTCGCCGCGCTGAACCTGCCCCGGCCGGACGTCGACCCGAGCACGCTCTCCGACTGAGCGGCACAGGACATGGACGACGCAGCCGCACAGGACAGGGAGTCATCGTGCAACTGAGCAGAAGGACCCTTCTCGCCGCGAGCGGCGCCGCGGCCGTCGGCGCGACGCTCGCCCCGACGGCGGGTACCGCGCAGGCGGCGGACAGCCCGCCGGACACCGCGACCGGCGCGGACCAGGACTTCGACGGACTCCTCCTGCGGGCGGAGACCCTGATCACCGGAGGCGGGTCAGACCCGTCGGACCCCGACGTCGCCACCGCCCTCGCGGCCCTGGACAGCACGGCGAAGGAGCTGTGGGACACCCTGGACCGCGACACCGGACGGACCGCGCTGTGGGCCGACCTCTCCCCCGTCACGGATCCGGGCAACTTCGGGCAGAGCTACACCCGGCTGCGCACCCTCGCCACCGCGTGGGCCACGCCCGGGGCCGCCCTGCACGGCGACGCGGCGACCGCACAGGCCCTGCTCGGCGCGCTGCGCTTCACGTACGACACCGCCTACCATCCGCAGGCGAAGGAGAGCGGCAACTGGTGGTTCTGGGAGATCGGCGCTCCCCGCGCGCTGATGGACTGCTGTGTGCTGCTGCGCGGTCAGCTGCCCGAGGATGACCTGACGGACTATCTGGCCGTCGTCGACCGGTTCTGCCCGGACGCGGACCGCCGGACCAACTCCCCCACGCTGTCGGAGACCGGCGCCAACCGCACCGACAAGGCGGTGACCGTGGCGCTGCGCGGGCTGCTCGGCAGGGACGCGGACAAGCTGGCATCGGCCCGTGACGCCCTCTCCGACGTACGCGACTCCGGCCGCAACAGCCTCTTCCGGTACGCGAGTTCGGGTGACGGCTTCTACCAGGACGGCTCGTTCGTCCAGCACGACGTGGTCGCGTACACCGGCTCGTACGGCACCGTGCTGCTCGGCGGCGCGGCCTGGCTCATCGCCCTCCTCGCGGACTCGCCGTGGGCGGTCGCGGACCCGGAGGTCTCCGTGATGTACGAGGCCGTGGAGCGGAGCTTCGCGCCGGTGGTCTTCGACGGGCTGATGATGGACTCGGTGCGCGGGCGGGCCGTCTCGCGGGAGCGCGCGGGCGACCACCGGGACGGCGCCTCGGCCGTCGCGGCGATCCTCCTCCTCGCGTCCGGTGCACCCGCCTCCTACGCGGACAGCTGGCGGTCACTGGCCAAGGGCTGGCTGACCCGCAACCGCACCACACCGTTCGCGGCTCTCGCCACCCTCCCCCAACTGGCCCTGGCCAAGGCCGTGCTCGACGACCGCTCCGTCCGCGCCGGGGCGCGCACGACGGGCAGCTTCGTCCTCGCGGACATGGACCGGGTGGTACACCGCCGCCCCGGCTGGGCCTGCGCCCTGTCGCTGTCGTCGAAGCGGATCTCCGCGTACGAGGCGGGCAACGGCGAGAACCTGCACGGTTGGTACACCGGCGACGGCATGACGTATCTGTACGACGGCGAAGACCTCGGCCAGTACAACGACGGCTTCTGGCCGACCGTCGACCCGTACCGGCTCCCCGGCACCACCGTCGACACCCGCCACCGCGAAGACCTCGGCACCGGCGCGGGCACCTCCACCTACCTGCCGTCGAACAGCGTCGCGGGCGGGGCCGTACTGGACGACCGGTACACGGTGGCCGCGATGGAGGTGACCGGCGCCCCCGACAGCACGCTGCGGACCAGGAAAGCGTGGTTCCTGCTGGACAACGCGGTCGTCGCGCTCGGCGCGGGCATCACCGCGAGCGACGGCCGGGCGGTCGAGACGATCGTGGAGAACCGCAACCTCGGCGCGCGTGGCCGCAACCGGCTCCTGGTCGACGGTGTCCCGCTCCCCGTGGAGCAGGGCCGGGCCGATGAGTTCCGTCGGGCCCGGTGGGCGCATCTCGACGGGACCGGCGGCTACGTCTTCCCCGAAGGGGCCGCGCTGCGCACCCTGCGCGAGGAGCGCACCGGAACGTGGCACGCCATCAACACGGGCGCCGACACCGGTGGCAGCGCCCGTCCGATCACCCGCCGCTACCTCACGCTCCGGGTCGACCACGGCATCTCGCCCGACGACGCCGGCTACGCCTACGTACTGCTGCCCGGGGCGTCGGCCGCCGCCACCGCGGTCTGGTCGCACTCCCGGCCGGTCCGGATCGTCGCCAACGACGCCACCGCCCAGGCCGTGGAGGACCGCAGGGCCGGACTGACCGCCGCGCACTTCTGGGACGCCGGGTCCGCGGCCGGGATCACCTCGTCGGGGCCGGCCTCCGTGCTCGTGCGCCGGAGAGGAGCGCGGGTGTCGTTCGCGGTGGCGGACCCGGGCCGGACACAGGCCTCACTTACGGTCGAACTGCCCTTCCGGGTGCGGTCGGTGGCGCGGGCCGATGCCACCGTGAGCATCGCCCCCGGCCGCAGGACCGTCCTCACCATCGCGGCCGGCGGCTCGCGCGGCCACAGCCACCGCGCCGAACTCGTCCTGTAACCCAACCCTTCCGAGCATCGCCCCCGAGGAGCAGCGCCACCATGTCCGTCGCCCCGCATCTGCAACTGCCTCCGACCGACCGGGTCCTGTCGTCACGTACCGGCTGGACCCGGGCGCACTGGGAGGCGACCGCCGACCGGATGCTGGACGCACTGACGCCGTACGCCACACCCGGCTTCGCGCAGTACCGGCTGCCCGGCCGGGGCAGCTGGTCGGGGGTCGTCTCGGACGGTCTTGAGGGCTTCGCCCGGTCGTTCCTGCTCGCCGCCTGCCGGATCGCGGGCGCGGGCGGGGCGGTCGGCCCCTCGCTGACCGAGCGCTACGCGGCCGGTCTCGCCGCCGGGACCGATCCCGGCAGCGGTGAGGCCTGGCCGCGCCTGACGGACTGTTCGCAGCAGATGGTGGAGGCGGCGTCCATCGCGGTCGCGCTGCACGAGACCCGGCCGTGGATCTGGGACCGGCTCGACGCCGGGGTACAGGAGCGGGTCGTCGACTGGTTCTCCGGATTCGTCGGCGGCCGCACCTGGGACAACAACTGGCGGCTGTTCCAGGTGGTGTCCGAGCAGTTCCTCGCCTCTGTGGGCGCCCCCTACAGCAGGTCGGACATCGAGGGCGGACTCGACAGGATCGAGGACTGGTACGTCGGTGACGGCTGGTACACCGACGGGGACGGCCGCAATTTCGACTACTACATCGGCTGGGCGATGCATCTGTACCCGCTGCTGTGGGCGCGGATCGCCGGGCCGGACGGAGACGGCGGCCGGGCCGCGGTGTACCGGGAGCGGCTCAGCCGGTTCCTGGAGGACTACCCGCACTTCTTCGGCGCCGACGGCGCCCCGGTCCACCAGGGCCGTTCGCTCGCGTACCGGTTCGCCTCGCTGGCCCCGGTGTGGATGGGCGCGCTCGCGGACTGCACGCCGCTGGCTCCCGGACTCACCCGCCGGCTCGCCTCCGGCACGCTGCGGCACTTCGCGGAGCGCGGGGTGCCGGACGAGCGGGGGCTGCTGACGCTCGGCTGGTACGACACCTTCCTGCCGTCCACCCAGCCGTACTCGGGTCCGGCCTCGCCATACTGGGCGAGCAAGGGTTTCCTCGGGCTGCTGCTCCCGGCGGACCACGCGGTGTGGACCGCGCGGGAACTCCCGCTGCCCGTCGAGGAGTCCGACACCTGCACCGCGCTGCCCGCACCGGGCTGGCTGCTGCACGGCACCCGGCACGACGGGATCGTCCGGCTCGTCAACCACGGCAGCGACCACAACCCGCCCGCGCCCGAAGCCGATTCGGCCGATTCTTCCGAAGCCGATCCGGACCGGGGCGCGGGCGAGGACGACCCGCACTACGCGAAGCTCGCGTACTCGACGGCGACCGCACCGGAGTCCGCGCCGCACGCCCTGGCCCGCAACATCGACAACCAGCTGTCCCTGATCGCCCCGGACGGCACCCCGTCCCGCCGTCGCCGGATCCATCCCGTGAGCTGCGAGGGCCGTGTCGCCGCGTCCTGGTCGGCGGCGCGGCTGCCGGGCGACGAGCGCGCGTACCGGATCGGAACGACGAGCGTGCTGCACGGGCCGTGGGAGATCCGGGTGCACCGGGTCGATTCGCCGGAGGGCGCGGTGATCCGGGAGGGCGGCCACGCGGTCGCCGGTCCGACCGGCCCGTTCGCCTCTTCCGGTCCCGACTGGGCGCTCGCCCGCACGGCCGACGGGCTGACCAGTGCGGTGGTCGCGCTGTACGGGTGGGACGGCGGCGCCGACGGGGCGGCGGTGGCGCGCGACGTCGAGTCCAACGCGTACGGACCGCACTCGGCGGTTCCGTATCTGCGCAGCGCGCCCCGTCCGGGCGGCCGGATCGTGCAGGTGTCGCTCGTCGTGCTCTCCCGCGACAGCGTCCATCCGGAGGCGCTGCGGACGGCGGTGCGGGTACGGGTGGACGGCGACGCGGTGGTCCTGACCTTCCTGGACGGGAGCCGCGTCGAGGTCTGACCTTCCGAAGGGGCCAGGTCGGGGTCTGACCGGCGCCGGCCGGCCGGATCGACCGGCCGACGGGAGCGGGTCAGATCCCGATGCTGTTGTCCTGCCGGCTGTGGATGTGCCCGATCAGCTCCTGCGCGAGGGACTTGATCGTGTCGAGCCCGGCCCTCCCCCACGGGCGGGGGACGGTATCCACCGCGCAGACGGCGCCCAGGGCGATCCCCGTGCGGTCGATGAGCGGCGCCCCGAGGTAGGAGCGGATGCCTATGTCGTCGACGACCGGGTTCCCGGCGAACCGCGGATAGTCGCAGACGTCCTCCAGGACCAGCGCTCTTCGCCGGACCACGACGTGCGGGCAGTAGCCGTGGTCAAGGGCGACATAGCGCCCGCTGCGGCCGCTGCCCGCCGCCGTGGCACCCAGGTCGGCGCCCTTGCGGGTGCCCGCGGGGGTGTGCAGTCCGGCGTAGAACTGTCGGTTGCCGTCGATGAAGTTGACCATCGAGAAGGGCACTTCGGTCACTTCGGCCACCCGGTCCGCGAAGGCGTCGAAGTTGTCGAACGAGGCGTCGCTCCGCTCTCCCAGGTCAAGGCTGCGCAGCCGCTGGGTCCGGACGGGGGCGTCGCTGTCGACGGGGGTCAGCAGCATCCGTCCGATGGCGTGCGGGATCACGTATGGACTCCGAAACTGCCGTGGCCGGAGAGCGGGGCCGGCTCCGCGGTGGCGTTGATGAGGTGCTGGAGGAGGGTGACCAGCGCGCCGGTTCCCGAACTGGCGATCCTGGCGTCGCAGAGGACGACGGGTACCGCGGGTGCCAGGTCGAGCGCGGCCCGCACCTCCTCGGGGCCGTAGCGGAAGGCGCCGTCGAACTCGTTGACCGCGACGATGAACCCGATGCCGCGCCGCTCGAAGAAGTCGACGGCCGCGAAGCACTCCTCCAGCCTGCGGGTGTCCGCGATGACCACGGCTCCGAGCGCGCCCTGCGAGAGTTCGTCCCACATGAACCAGAACCGTTCCTGCCCGGGTGTTCCGAACAGATAGAGCACGTGGCTCTCGTCCAGCGTGATGCGGCCGAAGTCCATGGCCACCGTGGTCGAGGTCTTCGACTCGATGCCTTCGAGGCTGTCGGTCGCCGCGCTGACCTGGGTCAGCAGTTCCTCCGTACTCAGCGGCGCGATCTCGCTGACCGCGCCGACGAACGTCGTCTTGCCGACCCCGAAACCACCCGCGACCAGCACCTTGAGCGCGACGGGGAAGCCCTCCGGGCTGCTGGGCTCCTGCGCGTAGCCGACGGGTCCGGGGCTCCCTGACCCCGGGTACGGGGCGGAGCCGTCGAAACCGTCAGAGCTGTCGTCGTAAGCCATCGAGCACTGCCTCCAGCAGGGATCGGTCGGTGGGCATGTCATGGAAGGCGGGCGGGTGCGCGGTGACCGCTCCGCAGTCGACCAGGTCGGAGAGGAGCACCTTGGTGACGACCGCGGGCAGCCGCAGGTGCGCGGCGATCTCGGCCACCGAGGTGGGCCCGCCGCACAGTCCCAGCGCCACCGAGTGCTCGGGACCGAGGTGGACCTGCGGGACGGTTCCGGTGGCCATCACCAGGGAGAGCAGGTCGAGCACGGTGGTGGGGCGGGTGCGGCCGCCGCTCACCGTGTAGGGGCGGATGAGGCGGCCCGCCGCATCGTCGAGCAACGGCGCGTCCTGGGTGGCCGACACGCTCACAGCCCCGTGGCGCCCGGCACCCCGGCCGCTTGTCTGTTCGGGGTCATCAGATAGGGCCGGACGCTCTTGACCAGCATGGCCATCTCGTAGCCCAGCACGGCGGCGTCGGCGCTCCGCCCGGCGAGGACGGCCAGACAGGTGCCGGAACCGGCGGTGGCGACGAAGAGCAGGGTCGAGTCGAGCTCCACCACCACCTGGCGCACCTCCCCGTTGTCCCCGAACCTCGCCCCGGCGCTGCGGCCGAGGGAGTACAGCCCGGCCGCCAGCGCCGCCATGTGGTCGGCGCTGTCGGCGTCCATGCCGTGGAGGGATTTCACCAGCCCGTCGGCGGAGAGCAGGACCGCGCTGCGGGTGTACGGCACGCGCTGTACCAGCCCGCTCAGCAGCCAGTCGAGGTCCGAGACCTGACCGGACGGCATATCGGTCGCCATGGTGCATCTACTCCTTGGAGGTGTTCGCGTCGAGTGGGTCTTGATCGCTGTGGTACGAGCCGGTCCGAAGGAGCTGTCCCGGTGCCGGGGCGCCCCGGACCGGAAGCGGGTCCAGTGGTGTCCCGGCGGCCGGCACCGCCGCCGGATCCGTCCCGAGGCCGGGCTCCGGTACGGACTCGGTCCCCGGCTCCGCCTCCGCTCGGGCCTCCCCGAGGTCGATGCCGCGCCGGAAAGCCGCCACCAGGCCCGGGTCGTGCAGGGTGGGCTCCTCCTCGGTGCGCGGGGCCGGTGCCTCCCTGAGCTGGGGGACCAGGTGTTCCTGGTTCGCGCGGCGGGGAAGCTGCGGGCGGTCCATCGTGCCGCGTACGCCCCCGGTCTCCGGAGCGAGCGCCGGGACCGCCTCGTCGGCCGGCCGGATGCCGGGGCGGGCCTCGGGGGGCGTGGGCCGGTCGAGGCGTTCGGCGCGCAGCGGGAGCGGCGGGCCCTCGCCCTGACGCCGGGTCTGCTGCGTCGGCTGGTGCATCCGCAGCTGCTGCTGTTGCGGCACGTAGGGCCGGCGCTCCGGCTCGGGGGCGGGCGCCGGGGCCGGGCCGAGGTCGCGGGGGGCCGCGGCCTCGTCCAGCGGGGGCGGGCGGTGCACGGGGCCGGGGTGCGGGGCGGGCGCCTCGCCGGCCGCGGTGTCGTCCTCCGCCCCGAGCAGGGACTGCGGAAGCACCAGTACGGCCTGCGTGCCGCCGTAGATGTTGCTCTGCAGCCGTACGGCGATGCCGTGCCTGCGGGCCAGCGAGGCCACCACGAACAGCCCGATCCGGCCGTCCTGGAGCAGCCGGGCGACATTGACCTGGTCGGGGTCGGCGAGCAGGGCGTTCATCCGCTTCTGCTCGTTGCCCGGCATGCCGAGCCCCCGGTCCTCCACCTCCAGGGCGAGGCCCGCCGTGACGTGCTGGGCGCGCAGCAGCACCTGGGTCTGGGGGGCGGAGAACACCGTGGCGTTCTCGACCAGTTCGGCCAGGAGGTGGATCACGTCGGCCACGGCGTGCCCGCGCAGGGTGCCGTCGATCGGAGGCACGAGCTTGACCCGCGGATACTGCTCGACCTCGGCGATCGCGGAGCGCAGCACCTCGGTCATGGTGACCGGGTTGCTCCACTGCCGCCTGGAGACGGCGCCGCCGAGGACCGCGAGGTTCTCGGCGTGCCGGCGGATCCGGGTGGCCAGATGGTCGACCTGGAAGAGGCCCTTGAGGAGATCGGGGTCCTCGACCTCGTGCTCCAGCTCGTCGAGCAGCTGGATCTCCCGGTGCACGAGTGACTGCAGCCGACGGGCGAGGTTGACGAAGACCTCGACCTTCTGGTCCTCGCCGGTGTGCTCCGAGAGCCGGGAGGCCTGTACGACGGCGGCCACGGCTGCTTCCTGCTGGCGGCCGAGCTCCTGTGCCAGCAGTTCGAAGGCGTCGCTGCCGGGGACGGTGGGCCGCGGGGCCCGGCGAGTGGGTACGGGTTCGCCGTTGCGGAGCTGTTCCACCACCTGCTGCAGTTCGGCCTGGCCCTGTGCGCTGGCCCGGCGCAGGGCGAAGCACCGGCCGAGGACGGTGGTGGCGACGCGGTTGGCGGCGAGGAAGGCCGCCGCCACGGCGGCGACCGCCAGTGCCGCGGCCGCGCCGAGCGCGGTCCACAGCTCGGTGGACGGCGCGGTGCCGGTGGAGCGGACCGTGAGGATGACGGCCGCGGCGCCGGTCAGCATGACGGCTACGGTCGGCAGCACGGCGGTGCGCAGGAGTTGGGGGCGTATACGCGCCTCGGGGGACGGCTGGGCAGCGCGCGGTCTGGCCGCGGCCGAGTGGGAACGGGCGCCCGGTCGGCCGTGCCGCCCGCCCTCTCGGCGTTCCGGTCGCGCGTCGGGTGCGCGAAGTTGAGACATCAGCGTCCTCGGTACGTGGGGCCCCAGGAATCGGTATCCATGTGGTGGCACCTACGGTGGTCGGTCATTCCTGGATCATCGGCCGGACGGGCTGCGGGATATGAGCCCACCGTTGATCACCGGACACACACGGTAGTCGCCCTTGACGAGGGCGCGGCGGGCAGTTGCGGAACTTGCCCGCCATCCGTCCCGCTCTGGTATGACCTCTCGCACGAGTGACCGATTAAGTACGTACGCCCATGCGGCTGTTACCGGCCAAGTCCCCGGCCGCACGCGAGAAGCCCCCTCGACGACTTGGGGTCGAGGGGGCTTTCCGACGTAACCGCTCAGGCCTTGCGGAGCCGGGCCACGATGCCGTCGAGGTCGCGGCGGACCATGGCGGCGCGGATCATGTGTCCGCCCGGCTCCTCGTGCCATTCGTGCGGGATGCCGGCGGCGCCGAGGAGGGCCCGGAACTCCCGCTGGCCGGCCAGCACCTGGGTCTCGTTGGCCGTGTCGAACCAGTTGACCGGGTCGGGGCTGGTGCCGGCCACCAGGAAGACCCGTTTGTTCCGGTAGCTCCCGATCCGCTCGACCGGGTTGTCGGCGCTGACCCTGGCCTCGTCCCACAGCGGTATGCCGTAGACCGTGCCGCCTCCCAGGTCCAGGGCGGCCGAGGACACGTTCGCCCAGTGGGTGACCAGTCCGGCGTCGCGGCGCAGGCTGGCCGGGCCCGAGTGGGAGCTCACCGAGGCGAAGTGGCCGTAGTACTTGGCCGCGTACTTCAGGGCGCCGAAGCCGCCCATCGAGAATCCGGCGACGGCACGGCCGTCGTACTCGGCGTAGGTACGGAAGTTCGCGTCGATCCAGGGAAGCAGCTGGCCGATGTGGAAGGTCTCCCAGTTCCGGGGGCCGGTGTTGGAGCTGACCGGGTTGGAGTACCAGCCCGCGTGCCCGCCGTCGGGCATCACGACGATGAGGGGCTTCCCGGCTGTCCAGTCCCGGATGCCCGCACGGTCGAAGGTGATGAAGTCCTGGTCCGTACCGCCCCCGTGGAAGAGGTAGAGGACCGGGTAGGTGCGTGCGCCGGTGTGGTAGTCGTCGGGGAGCAGGACGTTGACGCCCGGACTCCAGCCGATCGCGTCGGTCGCGAACCGGTAGTACCACATGCGCGGATCGGCCTCGTTGCGCTCCACGACGCGCAGTCCGAAGCCGTCGCCCGACGCACCGGCCGGGGACGCGGCCGCGAGGATACCCCCGGTGCCCAGCGCCATCGCTGCGGAGATGCCGCCGGCGGCCCTGAGGACGCTTCTGCGGGTGGGACGGTAGCTGCTCAACACGGCCTCCTGGTGGTAATGGAACGGGTCACGCCGAGTAGCCCTTCGGCGGGATCAGCGTGGCGAGCTGATCGAAGGAGATCCAGTAGATCTGGTTGCCGCCGAAGGAGGCGGGGTCGGCTATGAGGACGGTGCGGTCCACGTCGTCATAGCCGAACACGGTGAAGTAGTGGTAGATCGTCTGGTCCGAGGGGTAGCCGGGCGGCTGGTTGCCGGGCGGGGCCACGATGTTGGCCACCAGCGGGTAGTCGCGGTCGATGTCGAAGACGATGTCGTTCCACAGCAGGTCCCGCTGGGCCTGGGTGGGCGGGTCGTTCGGCATCTCCTTGGTCTCGTACCAGCCGCCGCCGAGGTTGGCGTTGAGTACGCCGGTGACCTGGCCGATGTGGTCGGTGCCGGCCTCGGTCGTGCCGAGCTGCCCGGCCAGGACGCCCTGGCTGGGCGGGGCCGTCCGGGCCGAGAGGGCGATGCGGGTGGCCGCCGGACCGCACCAGTAGCCGGTCTCCTGGACCTGGTAGTCGATCTCCAGCCAGTGCCCGCTGCTGGTGCGCCCGGCGTCGACCTCCAGCCGGGTGCCGGGCTCGTTCTGCCCGCTGACGACGGCCGTACCGGCCTTCGTCCCGTGGGCGAGCACGGATACCGGCGGAGTGTGCGGTACGGGCGATGCCTGGGCCATGCCGGGTTGGAGGAGGGCACCGACGGCGGCGACGGCGATCGCGGAGGATACAAGTCTCCTGCGCATTAAGGCTCCTGAGGGTGGGGGGACGGGCCTTGCGGGAGGAACACCCGCCGGGAAGGCACTCGGCCGGTGAACGCCACGGCTCCGCGCGGCACGGCCGGATCCGGCAGCAGGGGCCAGCGTCGTGCCCGGCCGACGGACGGCGCAAGGAACGAAAGTTCAGGCTTACGGCCCCGTCTCGCCTCCGGCTACCGCTTCGCCCGCCCGGCGGCGGCGGCCAGCAGGGCCCGCCCTTCCGCCGTCGCGACGTGGATGGACCGGCCGGCCTCGCGCACGGTGGCGACCAGACCCGCCGCGCGCAGCACGTTGAGGTGCTGGCTGACGGCGGGGTGGGTCACGTCCAGGAGCCGGGCGGCCTCGACGGTGGAGCATCCGGTACAGGTCGCGCGCAGGAGGCGCGCCCTGGTGCGGCCGAGCAGCGGGCCCAGCGGCCCGGCGTCCCCGGCCGGCCGGGCGGGGGCGGGACCGGCCCAGTCCTCGGCGTGGTGGATGGGGTAGACCAGAACGGGCGGCAGGTCCCCGTCGGCCAGGGTGATCGGCGTGGGCCAGCAGAAGAACGACGGTTGCAGCACGATTCCCCGCCCCCGTAACCGGAGTTGCTGGTCGACGGGGTATGCCGCCTCCAGTACGGGCGGGCGCCAGCGGAACTGCGGCCCGAGCCCGGCCAGCAGCCCCTCGGTGCCGCCGTCGAGGAGGCTGCGCAGGCGCAGGGCACGGTCGGCGTCGATGTGCGCGTGGACGCGTTGCCAGTACGGGGCGAGCGCCTCCTGCTGGTAGGTGCGCAGCGCCTCACCGAGCTGCCGGAGGGCGTCGGCGTCCCCGCCGGCCAGGGAGTTCACCCAGCCGGGGAGTCGGAGCGTGGCCGCCAGGTGCGTCAGATCGGTGCGCAGCCGTGGGCGCGGAGTGCTCATCAGGGTGTCGACGGCCGCCTGCAGGGTCGCGCGGTCGCCGGCGGTGGGGGTGAGGAAGTCCGGCGAGTACCCGCGCGGCGGCAGCAGCGGGGAGAGCAGCCGGGGGCTCGCGGAGAGCCGGGGGCGGACCCAGCGGCGCCACGTGCCGAACACCCTTTCGCCGTCGCGGCGTTGCAGGGTCTGCACGCTGTTGCTGATCTCCCAGAGGAAGTCCGGCCCGGGTGCCACCCGGATCCGCCCCAGGTCCTCGGGGGTGAAGTGCACCCGCAGCATGGCCGCTCCCTCGAAGGCGCAGGCGCACCGACGCCGTACCCGCTTCCCGACGGCAGCGTACCGCCGTTCGACCCGCGTCCGGCTGTGCGAGCGCCGACGGCCGACGGGCGGTCAAGGGCGGCGGCCCACCCAGGTGGTCCGGGTGGTCCGGACCGTGAGGTCGTCGCGGCGCAGGACGCCGTGCGGGCTCTCCTCATCGGTGACGGCGTCGAGTGCGGCGAGGTCTTCGGCGGGGAGCTGCCCGTCGAGGTGGGAGCGCAGCTTCCGCAGGCACGCCTGGGCGTAGCGGGCGGTGGCGCCCGGCAGTGGGGCGGGCAGGTCGATCACGAAGGCGCGTTCGGCCTCCGGCGTGAAGCCCGCGCGGACCAGGTGGTCCATCCAGCCGGCGGCGGGCGCCCACATCAGGGCGGCGTGGAGGCGGGCCTCCAGACCCGGCCGGCCCACCCCGATGTCCTCGGGCAGGAAGCGCGGGAAGAAGTCCATCTCGGTGACGGCCGGCAGGCCGCCCGGCCGCAGGGCGTCGAACACGTGGGACAGCACCCTGTCCGGGTCGGCCAGGTGGTGGAGTGCGGCGGCCGCCCAGACGAGGTCGCTGGTGCCGAGGGCCGGCCATTCCTGGTCCAGGTCGGCCTGTACGCCGCGGACCCGGTCCGCGAGTCCCCGCCCGGACGCCTTCACCGAGAGTCGCTGGAGCATCTGCGGGGAGACGTCCACCGCCGAGACCCCGGCCTGCGGAAAGCGCCGCGCCAGGGCGATCGCACCGGTCCCGGTTCCGCTGCCCAGGTCGACGACGCGGACCGGTTCCCGGTCGGACAGTTCACCCAGCCAGGTGGTCAGCTCCGAGAGGTACGTTCCCAGGATTTCCGCGTCGAGCTCCAGGATCTCGGCCATGGCCGCGGTGGTGACTGTATTCGTGGCGGCTGTCGGCGTGGCGGCAGTGTTCTTGGCGGGGGTGTTCATATCCCGACGATATCCCCGGCTTGCGCAGGGCGCTTATGCTCTTGCGTATGACGCAAGAAAGCGATCTGGACAGCACGGTGCGCATGCGGATCAGGAGCCTGCGGCGGGCCCGCGGCTGGTCACTCGACAACCTCGCGGAGCGCGCCTTCCTGAGCCCCTCCACCCTGAGCCGGATCGAGACCGGCCGCCGGCGCATCGGCCTCGACCAGCTCACGGCGCTGGCCCGTGCCCTGGGAATCTCGCTGGACCAGCTGGTGGAGAGCGCCGACGACGAGGATGTCGTGATCAGGCCGCAGCGCGACGAGCAGCGCGGGCTGACCACCTGGGTGCTGAACCGAGGCTCCGGACCGGCCGGCGCCACCGTCGCCAAGATGCGCATCACCGACGAGGCCGGAGGCCCCGGGGCCGATCGGCTGGGAGTGCATCCGGGCAAGGACTGGTTCACGGTCCTGTCGGGGACCGTCACGCTGCTCCTCGGCGAGCGCGCCATCCGGGTCGAAACGGGTCAGGCCGCCGAGTTCTCCACCATGATCCCGCACGCCGTGAAAGCGCACGGCGGGCCGGCCGAGATCCTGTGCATCCTCGACCACGACGGGCAGCGCACGCACCTCCACCCCTCGGGGTGAGCCCCGCCGCCGGTCACCCGGCACGTCGAGGTGTCCGCGGCACGCGCGCCTCGCGCCGCGGACACCTCACCGCTCAGGCCTGGGCCGCCGGGTCGCGGTCGCGGCCGGGGGCGGGCGTCACGGCTCCGCCGGGCAGCGGTACGTGGACCGGGGGCCAGTTGCCCCAGCCCGCCACGGGTTCAGCCGCCACCCCGCGCCACCAGGGTTCGACGGCCGGCGGATCGGCGGGCTCGAAGGGGCGGCCCGGGTGCGGAGCCACCATCGTGACTCCCGCGACCTGGGTGGCACGCATCGACCATTCCGCGGGCTCGGCCCACGGGTGCAGCGCGAGGTTGAACGTCCCCCAGTGGATCGGCAGCATGACGCCGGCCGCCGGATCGCCGCCCTGAAGGTCCAGATGGGCCTGGACCCCCTCGTCGGGGCTCATGTGGATGTCCGGCCAGGCACCGGGCTCCGGCTTGCCGCCCGTGTGGTCCTTGGGCCAGTACTGGCTGTACGCACCGATCTGGATCATGGTGGCGTCGAACGGGCCGTGTTCGGCGCCGATCTCCTCGAAGCCGGGGAAATAGCCGGTGTCGCCGCTGTGGTAGATCCGGTGCTCGGGTCCCGCGACGGCCCACGAGGCCCACAGGGTGTGCTGCTGGTTGCGCAGGCCCCGGCCGCAGAAGTGCCTGGCCGGGGTGGCTGTCAGGGTGATCCCGGCGACCTGGGTGTCCTCGTTCCAGTCGAGCTCGCGGATGCGCTCGTGGGACACGCCCCAGCGCTCCAGGTGCGCCCCGACCCCGAGCGGCACCGCGAAGACCGTGTCCGTGCGGGCCAGCGCCTGGATGGTCGGCAGGTCGAGGTGGTCGTAGTGGTCGTGCGAGATCACCACGACATCGACCGGACCGAGCACGCCGAGCGGCAGCGGTGCGGGATGCAGGCGCTTGGGGCCCGCGAAGGCGAAGGGCGAGCAGCGGTCGCCCCAGACCGGGTCGAACAGCACCCGCCGGCCGTCGATCTCCGCGAGCACGCTGGAATGCCCCATCCAGGTGAGCCGCAACCCGGAGACGGGAGGCCTGGCGAGATCGGCCAGGGTGGTGGCATGGACCGGTACATCACCGGTCGGCGATCTGAGGACCCGCTCCTCCTTGCGGAAGTACGTCTTCGCGAACTCCAGGGCGGACCCCGACGGCCTGATCCGCGCCCCCACCGGGTTCTGGAAGGACCCGTCGACGAAATTCGGGGAACGCCGAATGCGCTCCATACGGGGGCCGCCCGGGTCGGCCCCGAAGTCGGCGGGCCGCAGCGCACGCAGTCTGGTACGGAGCGAGAACGTGGAGTCAGCGCCGGTCACAAGATCTCCTGAGGGAGTCGGTGTCATCTCATTATGGACAGGGGGTACGACAGTGCGAGAGCAGAACACCCAACAGGATGGTGGCCCGCGGGGCCCGCCTCAGCCACGCGGCTGCCCGTAAGCGTGCTCCACGTGGAGACGGAGCACGACCCGCCGGTCCCTGACCATGGCCCGGCGGTAGTCGTCCCAGTCCGGGTGCTCGCCCTGGACGTCGCGGTAGAGCGCGATCAGCTCCGCCACGGTGGCGTCCTCCGGGTCCGCGGCCGGCGGGGTGAGGTCCGCGGTGCCGTCCGCGACCGTCCAGGCCCAGCGGTCCTCGCTGGTGACGTGGTAGCTCGCCCTCGGGTCCCGGCGCAGGTTCCGGGTCTTCGCGCGGTCCTCGGTGACCGAGACCCGGACGATGCGCTCGTCGGGGTAGTAGAAGTGGTTGACATTGGACAGCTGGGGCCTGCCGTCCCGCTTCAGCGTGACCAGTACACCGCTGTTCCCTTCGGAGAACAGCCGAAGGAGCGCATCTTGATGTGCGTCGATTCCCGTCATGCCGAATCCAACGTCCGGACCCCGCGCAGGATTCCGCATTACGCGTCCGGCCTACGTCCCGCAGCCCGCGCGACCGCATCCGGCCGGCGGGCCCCGCTTCGGCGCGGGCCGCGTTGACAGCGGCGCCTGACCGTCTCGATACTGACTCGCGATTCAGTAAAGATCGCGGGCCCGACGCCCACCCGGTCCGTACGGCCCCGGGTCCACCGCACCGTCGCCGGGCCCGCCCCGATCGCAGTGACCCAAGGAGAACTCCGATGACGATGCCCGCGGTGTCCACGCCCGCCCCGCTGATCTCACTGACCTGGACGGACCACGTCACCGGTCACCGGGGACATCTGGTCGTCGACCGGCTGGTGCGCGGGGTCTCCAGCGGCGGGCTGCGGATGCGCGCGGGCTGCACGCTCGAAGAGGTGGCGGGACTGGCCCGCGGCATGACGATGAAGGAAGCCCTCCACTTCGACGCGGACCGCACCGGAGCCCGCTATGTGCCCCTCGGCGGCGCCAAGGGCGGCATCGACTGCGACCCCCGCGATCCGGCCGCCTACGGCGTCCTGGTCCGCTACCTGCGCGCCGTGCGCCCGTACGTCGAGACGATCTGGACGACCGGCGAGGACCTGGGCCTCAGCCAGGACCTGGTCGACCGGGCGGCCGCAGAGGCCGGGCTCGTCTCCTCCATCGAGGCCGTCTATCCGCTGCTCGACGACGAGCCGGCCGCCCGGCAGCGGCTGGCCGACGCCTTCGCCGTCGAGGTGGACGGCATCGGCCTCGACGAGCTGGTCGGCGGCTGCGGGGTCGCCGAGTCGGCGCTCGCCGCCCTGGACCGGGACGGGATCGCGTACGGCGGGGCGCGGGTCGCCGTGCAGGGGCTCGGCACCATGGGCGGCGCTACGGCCCGGTTCCTGTCGCGCGCCGGGCTCCGGGTGGTCGCCGTGGCCGACGTCGAGGGCACCATCGCCAACCCGGCCGGCCTCGACGTCGAGGCCCTGCTGTCCGCCCGGGACGCCCACGGGACCGTCGACCGGGGCGCCCTGCGCGCGGCCGACCGCGAGCTGCCCGCCGGGGCCTGGCTGGAACAGGACGTGGAGGTGCTCGTTCCGGCCGCCGTCTCCTACGCCGTCGACGCCCGGAACCAGGCGATGATCAGGGCCCGTTGGGTGGTCGAGGCGGCCAATATGCCGGTGCTTCCGGAGGCCGAGGCGCTGCTCGCCGAGCGCGGGATCACGGTGCTGCCCGATGTCGTCGTCAACTCCGGGACCAACGCCTGGTGGTGGTGGACGCTGTTCGGTGACATAGGCGCCGACGCGGACGAGGCCTTCGCGCACACCCGGAGTTCGATGCGCGCGCTTGTCGAGCTGGTGATGAGCCGGGCCGCCGCGGACGGCTGCACCCCCCGGGCCGCGGCCCACGCCGTCGTCGCGGACCGGCTGCCGGTGATGGCGGAACGCTTCGGCTGGTACCGCTGACCCGGCACGCGACCGCCGCACGTACGGACACCGCACGGCTCTGCGCCACCGGGCGGATCGCGGTCCTGGCCTTCCCCGGCAAGGCCGTTGTTAGGGTGGCGCCGTGGGCAGAGTGCGGTTGAGTGTGGCGGAGCGACGCGAGGAGCTGCTGCGCGCTGCCGTGGAACAGATCGAGGTGCGGGGCGTCGCGGCGGTACGGATCGCCGATGTGGCCTCCGTCCTCGGCGTGAGCAACGCACTCGTGCTCTACCACTTCTCCACCAAGGAGAAGCTGGTCGCCGCCGCTTTCGCGCACGCGGCCGAGGCCGATCTCGCCCATCTGCGCAAGCTGCTGACCCGCCGAACCACCGCGGTGCGCAGGCTGCGCGCCGCCGTCCGCTGGTACGCACCGACGGGTCAGGCCAAGGGCTGGCGGCTGTGGATCGAGGGCTGGGCGGCATCGATCCGCGATCCCGCGCTGCGCACGGTCGCGGGCGACCTCGACCAGCAGTGGAAGGCGGAGCTGGCCGAGGTCATCGACGAAGGCGCGGCAGCGGGCGAGTTCCGCTGCGACGACCCGATGTCCGTGGCCTGGCGGCTCACCGCTCTGCTGGACGGCCTGGCCGTGCAGATGACCTCGTACGCGGGCCCGCTCTCCCGGGCCACCATGCTGGAGTGGGCAGAACAGGCTCTGGCCCGTGAACTCGGCATCGACCACGCGACGCTGACGGCCTGACCACCGGCCGGGCCCTCGCCCGGCGGCCGCCCGTCCGCCCGCCGGTCCGTCAGGTCTGGCGCAGAGGTGCGTAGGACTCACCCCGCAGCCCGAACGTCCAGGCGACACCGTCCTTCGCGGTCCGGACCGAGGGCGGCACCCGCAGCCAGTAGGTGCGGTGCGTGCCGTCCGGCTCCGGGGTGGAGTTGACCACCTCGACCATGACCACGTCCTCGTCGCCGTCCAGCGCGATCCGCCAGAGGATGCCCGTCTCGTCCCGGTGGACCGGCTCGGCGCCGGATTCGGTGAGGTAGCGGTCGTATCCGTAGAACTCCAGCATCACGCGCCGCAGTTCCGCGTTCTCCTCGGCCCGGATCCGTTCGGGGGTGAGCACGGTCAGCTCCGCCAGGAAGGCGGCGGGCACCGGCATGCCGCGCCAGGCGTACAGCCCGAACCCGTCCCGGTAGGAGAGGGCGGGGCCGTCGCCTCGGTCGAGCCTGCCCGCCTCGTCGCGGTACAGCTCCTCGGGACGCTCACTGATCACCACCGTGCGCTCGTAGGGCCACCACCAGCCCGCGTTCCTGGCCACTGCCGCCAGTCCGTCGAGCCGGTCGCCCCGGCCGTCGAACGCGGCGAGCCAGGCCGCGTCGTGCTGGCCCAGGACCGCGTCGAGGAGGAGCATCCGCACATCCGGCTCGTCCTCCGGCCGCTCGGCCGCCTCCGTGACGACTGCGGCCCGTATCCGGTCGGCGAGCGCCGCCGTGGTCTCCCACAGCTGGGCGCCGGTGGCGGACCAGAGCGCGGACCAGCCGGCCGGGCCCAACTCGTCGTACATCCGGCGCCGTTCGTCCGCCCAGGGCCGGGTCCTGATCTCCTCGCGGACCGAGCGTCCCGCGCCGGCCAGCTTCCGCACGAGCCCGACGGCTTCCCTGGGCGAATCGGCCCAGACGAACTCCGCCGGCTCTGCGAGACCCGCGCTGCGGTAGGCGAGCCGCACCCCGTCCTCCGCCGCCGACCGGTCCGCCGCACCGGTCGCCGCCGCCACGGCCCGCCATGAGTCCACGTACTGCATGTTCTCCCCGTCCCCTGTCTTCCCTGTTCCGGTTTCCCTGTTCCGGACGTTCTCCGGCCACTCCTCGCCGCCCTGCTCCCGCAGGCCCAGTCGGCGGGGCGGCTCAGTCCGCAACGACGCGGACCGCCCCCGGTGCGTACTCCCGCTGGCGCACCACGCGGAACCAGCCCTTCGGCAGCGGGATCACCGCGTGCTCCTCGTGCACCACCCGTCCCCCGTCGGGGAGGTGGAGCAGCATCGGGCCGAACACCCCGGCCTCCCGAATCAGCCGCCCCGGCCCAGGCACCGCGTGGGCGTGGCCGGTGACCTCACCGAGCGCGAGCACCAGCCGGCCCCGCCCGTCGCGCAGTTCGCCCGGCGCGTCCAGCAGGTTCGGCGGTACCTCGGACACCTCCAGCGCCATGATCAGCACATCGCCCTGCCGGTACACAGACGTCTCCCCTCCGGACCGGCACCCGCTGTGCCGGCCACGTGGAAAACGCTACGGCGGGGGTCTGACAATCGGCGGTGGAGCACCCGGCGGCGGGGCCGGTGCGCCCGTTGTCAGTGGCTGTTGATAGACCTTGCGGGCATCATTCCGTCACCGTCATCAGGAGCCCAGGGCCATGTCCGATGTGGACCACCTGCACGAGCTGCTCGGCCTTCCGGCCGTCGACTTCCAGCACGACGCGAGCGAAGGGAGCCGGCCGGCCGCCGGTGCGGCGGCCTGGCGCGTCTTCGTCGAGCCGTACGAGGACGACCGCACCTGGGAGCAGGAGTTCGCCTCGTTCCTGAAGGCGGTCGATCCGGCCGGGGTGCGGGCGCTGGTCATCGGGCAGTGGGGCGAGTCGTACGAGGAGGACTCGTCCTATCCGATCGGTCTCGTGACGGCCGCCGCCGACCGGCTGACGTCGCTGGAGGCGGTGTTCGTCGGGGATCTGACGATGGAGGAGTCGGAGATCTCCTGGATCCAGCAGAGCGATGTGACCGCCCTGCTCGCCGCCTACCCCGCGCTGGTGGAGCTCGGAGTGCGCGGCGGAACCGATCTCGTCTTCCCGCCCACCCGGCACGAGCGCCTGCGTTCGCTCACCATCGAGACGGGCGGGCTGCCGGTCGAGGTGGTCCGCGGGGTGCTGGACAGCGAGTTGCCCGCGCTGGAGCGGCTCGACCTCTGGCTGGGTGTGTCCGCCTACGGCGGCGACGCGGATGTGGCGGATCTGGCGCCGCTGCTGTCCGGCACCAGGTTCCCGGCCCTGCGCCATCTCGGTCTGCGCAACAGCGAGGTGGAGAACGAGATCGCGGCGGCCGTCGCCTCGGCCCCGCTGGTGGCCCGCCTGCGCACGCTCGACCTCTCGTGCGGCACCCTCGGGGACGAGGGCGCGGCCGCGCTGCTGGAAGGCCAGCCGCTGACCCACCTCGAAGTGCTGGATCTGCACCACCACTTCCTCGGTGAGCGGATGGAGCGCCGGGTCTCCGAAGCCCTGGAACCGCACGGGGTGCGGGTCGATCTGTCGAACCGCTGCGAGCCGTGGGACGACGGCGGGCCCGAGGGCCGCTACACCACCGTGTCGGAGTGATACGGCCATATGTCGCGGTCAGTTCATAGCGCGCCTCCGCGTTTCGCGGTCGTGGGCAATCCGGGCAACCGCCGCGTCGGCCTCTTCCAGGAGGCCGTGCGCGCCGCCGGGCTGTCCCCGGCCCGTGTCGTGTCCTGGCTCGATGTGCTCAACGGTGCGGCGGTCTTCCTGTCCGGGGAGACCGTGCGCATCGACTCCCCCGGTGAGGACGCCGAGGTCGAGCGGCTGCTGCGGGGCGTCGAGGACCCGACCCGGGTGGAGGGTTCGTCCCGCTGGTACGCGCGGTTCGTCTCCGCCGTACGAGAGGTAGCGCGGGCGGTGGCCGGGGCGGGCGCGGTGCTGCTGGACGACCCCGGCGACATCGCGGTGCTGTTCGACAAGCGCCTGTGTCACGGCGTGCTGGCCGCCGCGGGCGTGCCGGTGCCGGCCTCGCCCACCTCGGGCCCCGGCGCACCGGCCGTGCGTGGCTGGGCCGATGTGCGCGGGCTGATGGCGGACGGCGGGATGCCGAGGGTGTTCGTGAAGCCCGCACACGGGTCGTCCGCCTCCGGGGTGCTGGCCGTGGAGACGGCCGGACCCGGCCGGGTGAGGGCGACCACCTCGGTCGAGCGGGACGGGACCGGCCGGCTCCACAACTCGCTCCGGGTCCGGCGGCTCACGACGGAGGGCGAGGTCGCGGCGATCGTCGACGCGCTCGCACCGGACGGTCTGCATGTCGAACGCTGGCTGCCGAAGGCCTCCCAGCGCGGCCGGGCCTCGGATCTGCGGGTCGTGGTGGTGGACGGTCGCGCCACCCACGCCGTCGTGCGCACCAGCCGCTCCCCCATGACCAATCTGCACCTGGGCGGGGCTCGCGGCGATCTGGACGAGGCGCGGGCGGCCGTCGCGGCGGCGGGCGGCAGCTGGCGTGCGGCCCTGGCGGTGTGCGAGCGGGCGGGCGACGCCTTCCCGGACACGCTGTGCGTGGGCGTCGACCTGCTGCCCTCGACCGGCTGGCGGCGGTTCGCCGTCGGTGAGGTCAACGCCTTCGGCGATCTGCTGCCGCGCCTGACCGGTCTGCCCGGCAGCGGCGCCGAGGGCCTGGACACCTATGCGGCGCAGGTCGCCGCCGTACTGAACAGAGCAGGGAACCACCGTGTCGACGCAGCATCCTGAACCCCCGTCCGGTGCCGGGGACGACGTCCAGAACCCGGACATGAGCGAGGTCGTCGGCCACGACGATCTGCTGCTCGTCACCCTGGACACCCTCCGCTACGACGTCGCGGCGGAGCTGGCCGCCGCCGGCCGTATCCCGAACCTCGCCCGGCATCTGCCGGCCGGGGGCTGGGAGCGGCGGCACGCCCCGGGAAGTTTCACGTACGCCTCGCACCAGGCGATCTTCGCGGGCTTCCTGCCCACGCCGGCCGCACCCGGCCCGCATCCCCGGCTGTTCGCCGCCCGGTTCGCGGGCAGCGAGACGACCGGGGAGCGCACCTTCGTCTTCGACACCCCCGACCTGGTCTCGGGCCTGGCCGGGGCCGGGTACCGCACGGTGTGCGTCGGCGGGGTGGGGTTCTTCAACCAGCGGGCACCGCTGGGCTCGGTGCTCCCCGGGATGTTCCACGAGGCGCACTGGGAGCCGGAGTTCGGCGTCGCCTCGCCCACCTCGTTCGAGGCGCAGGTGAGCCGTGCCGAGCAGGTCGTCGCCGGGCTGCCGCACGGACAGCGGCTGTTCCTCTTCGTCAACGTCTCCGCGCTGCACCAGCCGAACTGGTTCCACCGGCCCGGCGCGACCCGGGACGCGGGTGACAGCCGTGCGACGCACGCCGCCGCGCTGGAGTACGTCGACGCCTATATCGGCCGGCTCTTCGCCGCCGTGAGCAGCCGCCGCCGCGCCTTCGCCATCGTCTGCTCCGACCACGGCACGGCGTACGGCGACGACGGCTACACCGGTCACCGGCTCGGGCACGAGTCCGTCTGGACCGTTCCCTACGCCCACTTCTTCCTGGAACCGGGGACCGCACGATGACCATTCCGCACACCGTCCGCCCGTACCGGAGCTATGTGTACGCCTATCCGCACAAGACCGCGTACGAGCCGCTCGACCGGCTGCCCGGCGGGCGGCCGGCCCTGAGGGACCTGTGGGCCGGGGAAGGCAAGGACGCCCTCTCGCTCTATCTCCACATACCGTTCTGCGAGGTCCGCTGCGGCTTCTGCAACCTCTTCACCCGCGTCGGCGCCCCGGACGAGCTGACCGGCCGCTACCTCGACGCGCTGGACCGCCAGGCGACAGCGGTGCGGGAGGCCTTGGGCGACACGGCGCCGGTGCGTTTCGCCGCGGCGGCCTTCGGCGGTGGCACCCCGACCTTCCTGACGGCGGGCGAGCTGGAGCGTCTGTGCGACATAGCGGAGAAGCGCATGGGCGCCGATCTCCGCTCCGTGCCCCTGTCGGTCGAGACGTCACCGTCGACCGCAACCGCCGACCGGCTGGCCGTCCTGGCGGAGCGGGGGGCGACCAGGGTCAGCATCGGTGTGCAGAGCTTCGTGGAGGCCGAGGCGCGGGCGGCGGTGCGTCCGCAGCGCCGGGCGGATGTGGAGGCCGCCCTGGGGCTGATCAGGGACGCCCGCATACCGGTCCTCAACATCGACCTGATCTACGGCATCGACGGACAGGACGAGGCGAGCTGGCGCACCTCCCTCGACGCGGCGCTCCAGTGGCGGCCGGAAGAGCTGTACCTCTACCCGCTGTACGTCCGTCCGCTGACCGGCCTCGGCCGGACCGGCGCCGCCGCGGCGGACGCGGAGTCCGCCTGGGACGGACAGCGGCTGCGGCTCTACCGCGCGGGCCGCGATCACCTCCTGGCGCACGGCTACGAGCAGGTGTCGATGCGGATGTTCCGGCGGGCCGGTGCCCCGCCCGCCGAGGGCCCCGACGACTACGCCTGCCAGACCGACGGCATGGTCGGTCTCGGCTGCGGAGCCCGCTCCTACACCTCCCGCCTGCACTACTCCTTCGACTACGCCGTGGAGATGCGGGAGGTACGGACGATCATCGACGGCTACACGGCGACCGAGGACTTCTCGCACGCCGAGGTGGGCCGTTACACCGACGGCGAAGAGGCGCGCCGCCGCCATCTCCTGCAGTCGGTCCTGCAGGCCGGGGGTATGCGGCTGTCGGAGTACCGCGAGCGGTTCGGCAGCGGCCCGGAGGAGGACTTCCCGGCGGAGCTGGCCCTGTTCGAGAGGCGGGGCTGGCTCGATCCGGACGGACCGGCCGCCGGGCTGCTGCGCCTGTCGTCCGAGGGGCTCGCGTACTCCGACGCGCTGGGCCCCGAGCTCTTCTCCCCCGCCGTGCGGGCCGCGATGGCCTCGTACGAGCTGAAGTGAGGCCCGCATGGACCTGACGATTCTCTACCGGGGTCCGCTCGCGTCGTGCGATTACGACTGCCCGTACTGCCCGTTCGCGAAGCGGCGCGACAGCCGGGAGCAACTGCTCACCGACCGGGCCGCGCTGGAGCGGTTCACGGCGTGGGCGGCGGCGCGGGAGGACGACCGGATCTCGGTGCTGTTCACCCCGTGGGGCGAGGGGCTGGTCCGCTCCTGGTACCGCCGGGCGATGGTCGAGCTGGCCCGGCTGCCGCACATCCGCCGGGTGGCGATCCAGACGAACCTGAGCGGACGTACGCGGTGGCTGGCCGAGGCGGGCGCCGCCGGCCGGGACAAGATCGCGCTCTGGTGCACGTACCACCCGGGCCAGACGGCGTACGAGCGTTTCCTGGACCGGTGCGGGGAGCTGACGTCCCTGGGGATCCGGCACAGCGTCGGTGTGGTGGGTCTGGACGATCACCTCGACGAGGCCCGGCGGCTGCGGGCGGCGCTCCCGGAGGAGGTGTACCTCTGGGTCAACGCCGCGGAGGGGCACACCTACACGGACGCGGAGGCCGGCCGGTGGACGGAGATCGACCCGCTGTTCCCGTACAGCCGCCATCCGCACCGCTCGGCCGGGCTGCCCTGCCGGACCGGGGAGTCGGTCATCTCGGTGGACGGGGAGGGCACGGTGCGCCGCTGCCATTTCGTCCGGGCCGAGCTCGGCAATCTCTACGACGGCAGCTACCGGGCGGCGTTGGGCCCCCGGGCCTGCCCGCTCGCCGTCTGCGACTGCCATATCGGCTACGTCCATCTGGAGACGCTGCCGCTGTACGACGTGTTCGCGGGCGGCGTGCTGGAACGTATCCCGGCCCGGCCGCTGTACGACATCGGGCGGGCCGGTCCGTAAACCCCCGGACGGATCGCCGGGCTCCCGGAGCCGGGCCGGGAGCCGGCCGGCCTCAGAGCGGCAGCAGGTCCGGCCGCTTCGCCGCCACGTGGTCCCCCGACGACTCGCCGCGCAGCCGGCGCCCGATCCACGGCACCAGGTACTCGCGGGCCCAGTGGATGTCGTCGCGCCGGACCTCCAGCGTTCCCCGGTGCACCTGCGGCGGCCACTCCTGGTCCGGGTCGGCCGGCACGTCGAGGCCGAGGACCTGGGCGGCGCGCAGCGCGACGCGAGTGTGTCCCTCGGGCGACAGGTGCAGCCGGTCGCCGTCCCAGGCGCGCCGGTCCTGCACGGAGCGCAGGGACCACAGGTCGAGCACCGGGCAACCGTAGCGGTCCGCGATGGACCGCACATGGGCGGTGTAGGTGGCGATCTTGCCGCGCAGATGGCGGAGCACCGGAACGCCTCGGGTGTCGAAGCCGGTGGTGACCATGACGGTGCCGACCGACTGGGTCAGTTCCGCCACCGCGCGCTCGAAGCGCTCGGCCACGTCGTCGGGGTCGGTGCCCGGCCGGATGATGTCGTTGCCGCCCGCGCAGAAGCTCACCAGGTCCGGGGCGAGTTCCTTGGCGCGGGGTACCTGCTCCTCGACTATCTGGTCGAGGAGGCGTCCTCGTACCGCGAGATTGGCGTACCGGAAGTGTCCGTGCGCGGCGGCTGTGCCGCTCCGCGCCGTCTCCGGGTCCGGGAGCTGGTCCGCGAGGATTACCGCGAACCGGTCGGCCCAGCCGACGAATGTCCCGTCCGGGCCCGGGTCACCGACCCCCTCGGTGAAACTGTCGCCAATCGCCGCGTACGACTCGATGGCCCCCTGTCGGTTGATGACGCCCTGTCGGATGTTTCTCGAATCGTCTGCCACAAGCGCATATCCTGCACCGTCGATTGTGACCTACGCGACCGTAATAAGGGGTTGACGGGTGGTGAGATAGACCACCCGGTCAGGTTTTGGTAAAGGGGGAATAAGGACGGTCACCGCAAAGCAGAGGGACGGTGCGCCGCCGCGCACCGTCCCTCTGTATCGCTCCGGTCCGTCACCGGACCGCTGCTGTCTGGATCAGACGTTGATCCCGTGCGACGCCAGGTAGGCGATCGGGTCGATGTCGGAGCCGTACGCCGGGCCGGTGCGGACCTCGAAGTGGAGGTGCGGGCCGGTGGCGTTGCCGGTGGCGCCGGAGAGGCCGACCTGCTGGCCCGCGGTCACGGTCTGGCCCGCCGAGACGGAGAGCGAGGACATGTGGCCGTACTGCGAGTAGTGGCCGTCGGCGTGCTTGATGACGACCTCGTTGCCGTACGCGCCGCCCCAGCCCGCGGTGACGACGGTGCCGGAGGTGATCGCCTTCACGCTGGTGCCGCTGGCGACGGGGAAGTCGATGCCGGTGTGGCTGCCGCTGGACCAGCTGGCGCCGGAGGCGCGGTAGGCGGTGGTGTGGTTACCGGGGACCGGGTGGACGTAGCCGGAGGCGCTGCCCTGGTCAGACGACGACGTGTTGGACGCCTGGGTGTCGGAGGAGGACGTGGTGCCGGAGGACGCGGGGGCCTTCGACTCGGTCTTGGCCGGGGCCTTCGAGGGGGCATCCGACGGGGTGGAGTCGCCCGTGGAGGTGTGCGAGCCGGTGGCCGGGGCGTGGCCCCAGGCCTTGCCGCCGAGAGTCAGCTTCATGCCCGGGAAGATCAGGCTCGGGTTGTCGCCGACGAGCTCGCGGTTGTCCTGGTACAGCTTCTCCCAGCCGCCCTTGACGTTGTGCTCGGCGGCGATCTTCGACAGGTAGTCGCCGGAGACCACGGAGTACGTCTTGGTGCCGGACTGCTTGTCCGCGACCGGCTTGGCCGGGGTGGCGTGCGTGGCGGCGGCCGACTTCGCGGTGGCGGGAGCGGCCTGCTCCGCGGCGTTGGCACCGGTGGCGCCGAGCAGCGGAAGCGCGATGACGGCTCCGCCGGCGCTCGCGACGACGACGCCGCGGGCGATGGTGCTGGACTTGGGACGGCGGTGCTTACCCGGGATGGGCATGAAGAATTTCCTCTCCGGCGCCTACGAGGTGAGCTGTCGGGTTCGGGCTGGAGATGCCCGGCCGCGCCTGGCGCGACTTCACCCCGAGCCGGCCGGATCACTCCGGTCGGCGGCTTACCTGGGTCCCCCGCTCCTGCCACACGGTGAGTGGGTGCGGAATTCCGGACGGCGGCAGGATTAGGCGTTCCATCCGGATTGACATGGAACGTAAGCGAGCCGGGACGGCGGAAACAAGCCACGGGTTCCGCACCGGATTCCGCACCGGGAATTCGGCGCGGAATTCCGGTCACACTCCGTGGATTATGGATCTTGGCATTCCGCTTGGCGTACGGATTACCCGACCGGCGCACCGCCACACACCGTCACGGATATGATCCCGCTCACGAGAGGGTGACCATCTCCCGCATAAGCAGGGCATGTTCGACTAAAAGCCCTAATACGGACATGTCACGCGCATCGTCCACCCCGGCACCCCGCGGCGGGCCGGGACAAGAGGGAGAACCGCGGCTGTCGCCGGGGTGATTGTCCGAGTATCCGATGTCGTATCGTCACGGGAGTGGACCCGTCGGCGACACGCGTCGGCGGCAGAGCCCCCAGGAGTGACCGTGACGCAGCAGTTGCCGCAGACCCCGTCGACGGCACCCGAGCTGGCGGGGGTGCGTAACTTCCGCGACGTGGGCGGACTGCCGACGTCGGACGGCCGCCGGGTGCGGTACGGGCGGCTCTACCGCAGCGGTCACCTCGCGGGCGCCACGCCCGAGGACGCGGCGTTCCTCGGCGGCCTCGGCCTGCACACCGTCTTCGACTTCCGCAACGCCGCCGACCTCAAGCTGGACGGACCCGACGTCGAGCTGCCCGGCGTACGCAATGTGAACATCCCGCTCACCGACCCGGCAGACGGCAGCGAGTTCTGGCGGATGGTGCGCGACGGCGAGATGGACGAGCTGCGCGGAATCCTCGGCGGCAGCAAGGGCACCGACCGCATGGTCGCCTCCTACCGCTCGATCATCCTGGACCGCACCGCCGAGCACAGCCGGGTACTGCACGCCCTGGCCGAGGACAGCGTCCCGGCCCTGATGCACTGCGCGGCGGGCAAGGACCGGGCCGGGCTCTCCATCGCCATCTCGCTGCTCGCGGTGGGCGTCGGGCGCGAGACGATCGAGGCCGACTACCTCAAGTCCAACGACACCCACCGCCGCTACCGGGTGCGCCGCAGCGACACCTCCGCGGCCGGGATGTCGCCCGAGGTGATGGAGCTCCTCAGCCCGCTCTTCGGCGCCCACAGCGAATACCTCGCGGCGGCCTTCGCCACGATCGACGAGACCTGGGGCGACACGGACCGCTACCTCTCCGAGGGACTGAAGGTCACACCCGAGACCCGGGAGCGGCTGCGCGAGCGGCTCCTCGAAGACTTCTGACCGACCCGGGGAGGGGACGCCGCCGGCTACTGGTTGTGCATCCCCACCGCGAACAGCAGGTAGAGGAAGCCCGCGATGACGTGCCCGGCCACCAGGTAGGCGAACAGCCTGATGACGAGTCCGCGCGGCATCTTGCGCTCCTGGGAGTCGGAGCCCTTGCGCCTGGCCGGGGTCAGCGGGTCGTAGTTCTCGGAATCGGACATGACGGTCCTCTCTGGTGACCGGACGGGCCGGCGGGACGGCGCCTCAGCGACGGTGGATCCCGATGCCGAGACACAGTTCGGCGGCGGGGCTCTGCAGCAGGGTGTGAACGAAGAGCAGCTCGGCACCCTCGCGGTCCAGCGCCGCGATCCGGTGCGGGGTGAGCGAGTCGAAGTGCGCGCTGTCTCCGGGGCCGAGGTCGTGCACGGTGTCCCCGAGGGTCACCCGGAGCTTTCCGGCCAGGACGTAGAGCCATTCCTCGCCGGGGTGGATTCGCACCAGGTCGCCCTGCGCGCCGTACGGCACCCGGACGCGCAGCGCCTGCATCGCCCGGCCGGGCCCACCGGCCGGCTGGTACATCCAGCCGTCCGCCTCCGCCCCCTCGAACTTCCGGGCGCGGACGATCGCGTCACGTTCCGGCGGGATCTCGCCGAGCAGCTCGGAGACCGTCGTACCGTAGATCCTGGCGAGTCCGAGCAGCATCGGCAGCGAGGGCTGGCGGCGGCCCGTTTCGAGCCGGGACAGATGGGCGGGCGAGAGCCCGGCGCGCTGGGCGGCGGTCTCCAGGGTGAGCCCACGGCCGCGGCGCAGATCGCGCAGTCGGGGCGCGACACCGGGCAGCTCTTCGGCCGCCCCTGGTTCTGCGGGATTCATATGTCCATTGGACCAGGATCTTTCCTGGGAGGCGAATTTCTTGCCTCCCAGGCAAAAACCCCGCTGATCAGCGGTTGGCCACGGCCTGCTTCACCAGGGTCCGGCCGAAGTCCCACATCAGCCCGCCGTTGTGCGCGTCGTCCATCACCGCTGTGAACGCGGCCACGAACCGGTCCACGTCCGCCTCGTCGATGACGAGCGGCGGAATCAGCTTGATCACTTCGAGGTGGTCGCCGGAGACCTGGGTGAGGATCCGGTGCTTCTGGAGCAGCGGAACGACGACCATCTGCGCGAAGAGCCCCTTGCGGGCCGCCTGGAGCATCGTCCAGCGGCTGCGCAGCTTCAGCGAGGACGGCCGGCCGAACTCGATGCCGATCATCAGCCCGCGTCCCCGCACCTCGTGCAGCAGCTCGTAGCGGTCGACCAGCGCGGCCAGCCGTTCGCGCAGCAGATCACCGGTGCGGCGCGCGTTGGCCACGGTCTCCTCGTCCTCCATCACCGCGAGGACCGCGAGCCCGGCGGCCATGGCCTGGGCGTTGGAGCCGAAGCTGGCCGAGTGCACCAGCACCCGGTCCATCGAGGAGTAGACGCGCTTGAAGATCCAGTCCTTGCCGAGCGTCGCGCCGACCGGCACATAGCCGCCGGAGAGCGCCTTGGCGACGCAGACCAGATCCGGTTCGACGCCCTCCTCGTGCTGGTACGCGTAGAAGTCGCCGGTCCGGCCCAGGCCGGTCTGCACCTCGTCGGCGATGAGCAGGGCCTTGTGCTTGCGCAGCAGGTCCTGGGCGGCGCGCAGGAAGTCGGGCGGCGAGGCGTGCACGCCCTTGCCCTGGATCGGCTCGACGACCAGGCCGGCCACGTCTCCGCGCTTCAGCTCGCGCCGCAGCGCGTCCAGGTCCCCGAGCTCGATGGCGGTGTCGGGCAGCAGGGGCGCGAAGCCGTCCCGGAAGCCGTCCTCGCCGTTGACCGAGAGCGAGCCGGTGGTCAGTCCGTGGAAGGCGTGCGTGCAGTACAGGATCCTCGGCTTCCCGGTCGCGTACCGGGCGAACTTGAGCGCCGTCTCGACGGCCTCGGTACCGCTGTTGCCGAAGAACACCCGGTCCAGGTGGGGGCTGTGCGTGAGCAGCTTCTCGGCCAGCAGCCCCGGCAGTGGCTGGCAGTCGAAGCGGGTGAGGTCGGCGAGCGAGGCGTCCAGGACGTCGTGCACCGCCTTGCGTACGACCGGGTGGTGCCGGCCGAGCCCCATCACGCCGAATCCGGCCAGCATGTCCAGGTAGTCGTTGCCCTCCGCGTCCCAGAAGTGCGCGCCCTCGGCCCGTTCGTAGACCTTGTCGAAGCCGATGGTGCGCAGCATCCGCGGGAGCTGGTGGTTGAGGTACTTGGTGTGCAGCTCGTAGCGTTCGGCGCCGCGCTCCGCGAGGAGCTGTGCCAGATCGAAGCCCTTGGGCCCGTCGTCCTTCATGCCCCGCTCTCCTTGTGCCCGTCGTTCAGGGCGTCGCGCTCGTGGTGGCCGTCGTCGGCGGCCTTGGGCCGCACGGCCAGGGTCGCGCTGATCCGGCCGGCGATCTCGACCGGTGTGAGTCCGATGTCGGCCAGCACCTCGGCGCGCTTGCCGTGGGCGAGGAACTGCCCGGGAATGCCGAACGTGCGCAGCGGTACGTCGACGTCGGCGTCCCGCAGCGCCTGCCCGACCGCCGAGCCGACGCCGCCGGCCCGGCTGTTGTCCTCGACGACGGCGACGAGCCGGTGCCGTGCGGCGAGCGGGGCCAGCTGCCCGTCGACCGGCTTGACCCAGCGGGGGTCGATCACGGTGCAGCGGATGCCGGCGCCCGCGAGCAGATCGGCGGCCCGCAGGCAGACGGGGGCCATGACGCCGACCGCGACGAGCAGCACATCGGCGTCCTCGTCGCGGTGCAGTACGTCCATGGAGCCGATCCGGCCGTCGGCGGGGACCGGCTCCCCCACCGACTCCTTGGGGAACCGGATCACGGTCGGGGCGTCATCGACGTCGACGGCCTCGCGCAGCTGGGCCCGCAACTGGCCGGCGTCGCGCGGTGCCGCGATCCGCAGCCCCGGTACGACCTGGAGCATGGACATGTCCCACATGCCGTTGTGGGACGCGCCGTCGGGCCCGGTGACACCGGCCCGGTCCAGGACGAAGGTCACACCGCACCTGTGCAGCGCGACGTCCATCAGCAGCTGGTCGAAGGCCCGGTTGAGGAAGGTGGCGTAGACGGCGACGACGGGATGGAGTCCGCCGGTGGCCAGTCCCGCCGCGGAGACCGCCGCGTGCTGTTCCGCGATGCCCACGTCCCAGACCCGGTCGGGGAAGGCCTCGGCGAACTTCGTCAGCCCCACCGGGTGCAGCATCGCGGCCGTGATGGCGACGACGTCGGGCCGCTCCGCCCCGATCGCGGCGATCTCGTCCCCGAACACCGAGGTCCAGGACGGGCCGGCCGCCGGGGTGAGCGGGGCGCAGGTCAGCGGGTCCATCGCGCCGACGGTGTGGAAGCGGTCGGCCTCGTCCTGGAGGGCAGGCTGGTAGCCGCGGCCCTTCTCGGTGAGGCAGTGCACGAGTACCGGGCCGTGGAAGCGTTTCGCCCGTTGCAGGGCGGACTCGACGGCGGCGGTGTCGTGGCCGTCGATGGGCCCGACGTACTTGAGGCCGAGATCGTCGAACATGCCCTGCGGGGCGAAGGCGTCCTTGAACCCCTTCTTGGCGCCGTGCAGCGACTCGTAGAGCGGCTGCCCGACGACGGGGGTCTGCTGGAGGACGCCCTTGCCCCAGGAGAGGAAGCGTTCGTAGCCGTCGGTGGTGCGCAGGGTGGCGAGGTGGTTGGCGAGGCCGCCGATGGTCGGCGCGTAGGAGCGCTCGTTGTCGTTGACGACGATGATCAGCGGGCGGTCCCTGGCGGCGGCGATGTTGTTCAGCGCCTCCCAGGCCATGCCGCCGGTGAGTGCCCCGTCACCGATGACCGCGACGACGTGGTCGGGGCGGCCCAGTACCTGGTTGGCCTTGGCGAGGCCGTCGGCCCAGCCGAGCACCGTGGAGGCGTGGCTGTTCTCGATGACGTCGTGCTCGGACTCCTCGCGGGAGGGGTAGCCGGAGAGGCCGCCCTTGCCGCGCAGCTTGGAGAAGTCCTGCCGTCCGGTGAGCAGTTTGTGTACGTAGCTCTGGTGGCCGGTGTCCCACAGAACGCGGTCCGCGGGTGATTCGAACACCCGGTGCAGGGCGATGGACAGCTCCACGACGCCGAGGTTGGGTCCCAGATGTCCGCCGGTTCTGGCCACGGCCTCGATCAGGAACTTCCTGATGTCCTCGGCCAGTTCACCGAGCTGTGGTTCGTTGAGCGTCTTGAGATCGTGCGGCCCCCGGATGCTCCGCAGTAGCGACATGCCGGGCCCCCTCTCTAATCCTGTCTCAGCTCACGGTGACGGCGGGGACCCCCGGTGGTGACGTCTCGGTCCTCGTCATCGGCTGCACCGGAACCGGTACGTCCCGGCCGACCGCCGCCGGCCCGGCCTGGACGCGCCGCGCACGGCGGCGCGTCGCGAGCGGCCGGGCCGGCGGCTCGCGGAGAGCCAGTACCACTGGTTCTCCGATGGTCATCACCTCACCGGTTCCCGCCGATGGTCTCCCGCGCGGCACGCAGGGATTCCTTCAGCGACCCCATGGTGGCCAGTACGGCGGTGGGCTCGTAGCCGCAGTGCGCCATGCAGTTGGCGCAGCGCGGGTCCTTGCCCCGGCCGTACTTGTCCCAGTCGGTCTCCTCGATGAGCTCCCGGTACGTCGGCACGTAGCCGTCGCTCATCAGGTAGCAGGGCCGCTGCCAGCCGAAGAGCGAGTAGTTGGGAATGGCCCACGCCGTGCAGGAGAAATCGGCCTTGCCCTCCAGGAAGTCCAGGAAGAGCGGCGAGTGGTTCAGCCGCCACCTGGCCCGGTTGCCGCCCGCGAAGGACTTCTTGAACAGCTCGCGGGTCTGCTCGACTCCCAGGAAGTGCTCCTGGTCGGGCGCCTTCTCGTATGCGTAGGCGGGCGAGATCATCATCTCGTCGACCTTCAGCTCGTCATTGAGGTAGTTCAGGACCTCGATGATCGTCTGCGGGGTGTCGGTGTTGAAGAAGGTGGAATTGGTGGTGACCCGGAAACCTCGGCGCTTGGCCTCCTTGATCGCGGCCACCGCCTCGTCGAATACTCCTTCCTTGGCAACCGATTCGTCGTGCCGCTCCCGCAGCCCGTCGATGTGCACGGCGAACGCGAAGTAGGGCGACGGCGTGAACTTCTCCATCTTCTTCCGCATCAACATCGCGTTGGTGCAGAGGAAGACGTACTTTTTCTTCGCCACCAGCTGCCGGACGATTTCGTCGATCTGCGGATGCATCAGCGGCTCACCGCCCGCGATGGAGACCATCGGGGCGCCGGATTCGAGCACCGCGCCGACGGCCTGGGCCACCGGCATCCGCTGCTTGAGAACTCCGGCCGGATGCTGAATCTTCCCGCAGCCTTCGCAGGCGAGATTGCAGGCGAACAGCGGCTCCAGCTCGACAATCAGCGGAAACTTCTCCCGCTTGCGAAGCTTCTGTTCAGCAAGGTACGTCGCAATCTTGATGGTCTGACGGAGTGGCATGGCCATCTAGCTCACCTCCTGGGGAGCAGCAAAGATCGGTGCCATTCATAGAAAGCCGGTAGGACGGCACGGAGAACGCGGAATGCCGATATTCCACCGCGGACCGTGCCGATGCGGACGAGCTCATGCTGTGGAGCGTCCACGACCACCCGTACGGCCGCAACCGGGCGTGGCCCGGCGCGCAGGGCGGTGCGCAGAGTGACGACGGACTCCATGTCCACCGCGATCGCTCCGGTGGTCCGCAGCTCGGCCCGCTCATGCCCGCGTACGACATGGTCGGAGCCGGTCAGCGGACCGGTGTGGACGGTGCGTCCCGGTACTGCTCTGGCCAGTGCCTCGGCAAGGAGTTCGGTGCCGGTGCAGGCAACCGACTCCCCGGCGAGCCGGGTCTCGTCGGCCACCACCAGATCTCCGGGGTGCATGCCTGGCGTCAGCCCGGCACAGAACCCCGAGGCGATGACCGCGGCGCCGAACGCCCGGCCCTCGCCGAGCGCCCGTGCCACGGCGGATTCGGCCGCCTTGGGTCCCATGCCCGTACGGATCACGGTCACGGGTCCCGGCGCCTTGTCCGCCCTGCTCCTGCCGGTGCGCAGGGCAAGGTGTTCGATGCCGAGCGCACAGGCGATCAGCAGCGGGGCGGCGGGGCCGGGCGGCCCCGCGGGTTCGCCCATCAGGCCCCCTCACGGAGGTCCGTGCGGCCGGCGAAGGGATCGCCGTGCACGTACCGGCCGAGCGCGGTCAGCGGGAAGACCTGCCGGTAGAGGTGGTAGTTGATGGAGAAGTCCCAGGGGAAGCCGGTACCGGTGAAGTACGGCTCGTCCCAGGATCCGTCGGCCTGCTGGGTCTCGGTGAGCCAGGCGACGCCACGGGCCACCGCCGCGGTGTCCCGCCGCTCCGCGGCCAGGAGCGCGAGCAGCGCCCAGGCCGTCTGGGACGCGGTCGAGGCCCCGTGGCCGATCCACTTGTCCTCCTTGTAGGAGCGCAGGTCCTCGCCCCAGCCGCCGTCGTCGTTCTGGACGGACTCCAGCCAGTCGGCCGCGCGCCGGATCGAGGGATGCGCGGCGGGCAGTCCGGCGGCGACCAGGGCGGGCACCACGGACCCTGTTCCGTATACGTAGTTGACGCCCCATCGGCCGAACCAGCCTCCGGCGGCCTCCTGTTCGGAGAGCAGCCACTCGATACCACGCCGGGTGACGGGGTGCGCGGAGTGGCCCTCGATGGCGAGCATCTCCACCACATGTCCGGTGACGTCGGCGGACGGCGGGTCGATGACCTCACCGAAGTCGCAGAACGGCAGCCGGTTGGGGAACGGGCTGGTGTTGTCGGCGTCGAACGCTCCCCAGGCGCCGTTGCGGGACTGCATGCCGACGTTCCAGCGCACCCCCCGGGCGATGGCCGCTTCGACCCGTGCCGGATCCGGGTGACGGACCCGGCGCAGCGCGAGGACCACTTCCGCGGTGTCGTCGATATCCGGGTAGTTGTCATTATGGAACTCGAACGCCCAGCCTCCCGGCGGGAGTTGCGGCCTGCGTACCGACCAGTCACCCGGCCGGTCGATCTCCTCGTCGAGCATCCAGTCGGCCGCCTTCACGAGCGCCGGATGATCGGGGCGCAGGCCTGCGTCGGCGAGCGCGATGGTGGCGAGGCAGGTGTCCCAGACCGGGGACTGGCAGGCCTCGATCATGCGGGCGCCGTCCTCGCGCCAGACCGCGAACCGGTCCAGCGAGGCGAGTCCGGCCCGCATCACCGGGTGGTCGAGGTCGTAGCCCAGCAGGTGCAGCGCGATGACGGAGTAGACGGCGGGCGGCTGGATGCCGCCCCAGCAGCCGTCGTTCTCCTGGCGTTCGATGATCCAGCGGGCGGCCGCGTTCATCGCGAGGCGGCGCACCCGGCGCGGGGCGATCCGGTGATAGAGGTGCAGTGCCTTGTCGAGGCGCTGGAAGACACCGTCCCAACTGGCCGCCGGTGCGGGGCGCCTGGGTGGGTTCGGTTCGCCGGGGTCGGTGTGCAGCTCGTCCAGTGCGAAGGGGGCGGGCCGGACCGGCCGCTTCGCGGAGACGACGGTGAGCGGCACGATGGTCTGGCGGGCCCAGCAGCCGAAGTCGTAGATATTGAGCGGGACCCACTTCGGGAAGAACATCAGCTCGGGCGGGAGTTCCGGCAGGTCGTCCCATTTCCACCAGCCGAACAGGGCCAGCCAGATCCGGGTGAACACCCGGCTCGCCGCGATCCCGCCCTGTTCCCTGACCCACCCCGAGGCGCGGAGCATGTGCGGGTCTTCCGGCCGGTCCCCGGCCAGCCGCAGTGCCACGTACGCCTCGATGGTGGCGGACAGGTCCCCCGGCCCGCCGTGGAACGTGGCCCAGGTGCCGTCACCGAGCTGCTCGCCGCGGATGAAGCGGCCGGCCGCCTGTACCGTGGCGGAATCCTGGATTCCGAGGAACTGGCGGAGCAGGAGGTCCTCGGCGTCCATGGTGACGTTGGTGGCGAGGTCGCCCTTCCACCAGCCCTGTTCGTCCTGCTGGCCGAGGAGGTGCTCCACCGAGCGTTCCGCGGCCCGCCGCGCGGCGGCCAGTACGTCGTCCGCGGCAATGGTTGATTCGGTTGTCGGTCTACTGGCCGAGGCTGCGCGGGGATCCACAGCCCCGGTGCTTCCGTCGGTCGTCGCTGTCATGGCTTCCCCTTCGTGCAGTTGTTCCTCTGCTGTGCTGGGGCCTCCGTCGGCCGGCACCCGTGACGGGCACCGGCCGGCGACTGCGAGTCATATGGAACAGATGGCGATCATCTCTTTCGTACGACGACGAAGTCAGCGAGCGCCGTGAGCTGCGCCCGCACGGTTTCGGGCATGTCGACACCGTGCAGCGCCTCGATGGCGACCGCATGCTGACGACGCGCCTCCTGAGCGGTCCATTCACGGCCGCCCGCCTCCTCGATGAGCGCCGCACGGGCGGCGAACTCCTCTTCGGAGAAGCTGTCGAAGTCGCTGCTCTTCGCGTCGGCGGCGAGCAGCTCGCCCAGGCGCTCCGAGGCCGGTCCGCCCGCGGCGAGCGCGGCGACGACCGGCAGGGACTTCTTGCGCTGGCGCAGATCGCTCCACGTCTGCTTGCCCGTGGACTCCGGGTCGCCCCAGATCCCGAGCAGGTCGTCGACCGCCTGGAAGGCGAGGCCGAGGTGGTAGCCGTACGCCTCCAGGACGTCGGCGGTACGGTCGTCGGCGCCGCCGAGCACCGCGCCGATGGAGCAGGCGCAGGCGAGCAGGGCGCCCGTCTTGTTGCCCTCCATCTCCAGGCACTCCTCGACGGTGACCCGCTCGCGGTGCTCGTAGGAGATGTCCTGGGCCTGCCCGTCGATCAGCTTGCGAGTGGCCGAGGTCAGCCGCCTGGCCGCGCGGCCCGCCTCGACCGTCCCGAGCTCCAGGAGGACCTCGTTGGCCAGCGCGAAGAGCGCGTCACCGACCAGGATCGCCTGGGCGGGGCCGTGCACCTTCCACACCGTGTCGCGGTGGCGCCGCTGCTCGTCGCCGTCCATCAGGTCGTCGTGCAGCAGCGAGAAGTTGTGCACGAGTTCGACGGCCACGGCGCCGGGGACGCCGGCCTGGGCGGCGGCGCCGGCCGCTTCCGCGGACAGCAGGGCCAGCGCCGGGCGCACGGCCTTGCCGCCGTCGCCGTCGGCGGGCCTGCCCTGGGCATCGATCCAGCCGAAGTGATAGGCGGCCACGGTGTCCATGGGCGGTGCGAGCCGGTCAACGGCGGCCCGGAGCACCGGCGTGGAAAGGGCCCGTCCGCGCTCCAGAAGCGCGGTGACGTCCGTGGTGTCCGCCACGGTGTCGGAAGCCGGATTCGCCGGGGTCACTGACTCTCCTCTTGTTCCGGTGGTACTGCTCATGCCGCCTCCTGCAGCGGATGTTCGTGGGGGCGGCCGAGTGCCAGGAGTGCGGCGTCCGCTGCGCCGGCACCGCTGCGGACGGCGCCCTCCATCGTGGCGGGCCAGCCGGTGGCGGTCCATGCACCGGCCAGGAAGAGGCCGGGGGCCCCGGTACGTGTCCCGGGCCGCAGCCGGCCGACTCCGGGGGCGGGCGCGAAGGTCGCCGTCCGCTCTCGGGTGACGAAGAAGTCCCTGATCCCGGCACCGCGTGCGGCCGGCAGCAGCCGCTCCAGCTCGGGCAGGTAGCGCGCGCGCAGTTCGGAGACGGGCAGGTCGATCTCCTCGCCGGCCGCCGACTGGGAGACCGCGAGGTACTGACCGGGTCCGGTGAGGCCCGAGGCCTCCGTGCGGTCGAAGACCCACTGGACCGGCGAGCCGAGCGCGGTGAAGAACGGCCGCCGCAGCACCTTGCGGTCGTAGACGACGTGCACGTTGAGGATGGGTGAGCTGCCGATCTCCAGCAGCTTCTCCGGGGCGTCGAGCGCACCCTCGGGCAGCAGGTCGTGGGTCTCGCGCTGCGGCACGGCCAGCACGACGGTGTCCGCCTCGATCCGCTCGGCCCCGGTCTCGACCACCCAGCGTCCGTCGTCGGTACGGGTGAGCGCGGAGGCCTTCGTCCGGAGCTCGGTGCGGACACCGGCGGCGTCCAGGGCCTTGCGGCTCAGCGTGTCGTGGATGTCGCCGAGCGGCACGCTCGCCCAGCCGATGTCGGCGGCGCCGGGCTCGGAGAGGAGGCCGGTCTTGAAGACCTTCGCAGCGAGCGCCAGCGAGGAGTTCGGCGCGGTGGCGTTGAGCGTGGCGACGCCGACCAGGTCCCAGAGGGCCTCGACGGTGCGCGGCGACTGGCCGTGCCGGGCGAGCCAGCTGCCGAAGTCGATGTCGTCCAGCGCCGGATCGTCCGGGTCGAGCCGGCCGAGGGCCAGCGCGGCGCGCCCGACGCTCGCCCGTTCGGTGAGCGAGAGGTGCGGGTATCCGGCGAGACCGGCGGCGAGGTGGAAGGGGACCGGCAGGCCGTTGCGGCGCAGCCGTCCGAGCCGGGGCCCGGCAGGCCGTCCGACGTCGAGAACGGGCACGTCCAAACGGTTTTGCAACGGGGCCAGACGGGCGCCCTCGACCCGGTCGAGGAACCAGCGGTACGCGGTGCAGCAGCGCAGGTAGACGTGCTGGCCGTTGTCGACCGTCAGTTCGCCGCGCCGGAAGGAGAAGGCGAGGCCGCCGAGCCGGGGCCGACCTTCGAGCAGGGTCACGTCAAGCCCGGCGTCGGCCAGGCGCAGGGCCGAGGTGATGCCGGCGAGCCCGCCGCCGATCACCACCGCCCGGGAGGAGCGCAGCCTGTCATCCGTCATGAATCCCCCTCTCGCCAGGTCTTTCCCGTCAGGGACGCAGCGGTACGGCCGGAGGTTGCCCGCCGTCCGCACTGATCATCCATGGTGCTCATGGTGCGCGAGATGTGCCTGCGGTGCATTCAGACACGCCCCCTGGCCGTCCGGCGCGAAATGTAGCGGGCGTCCAGACCGGACAGGCCGCGCACCGCCACGTATGCCTTCTCGTGGCCCGGCAGCGAGACCCGGCCGCGCAGCACCGCCTCGGGGTCGCGCTCGATCCGGTCCAGGAGTCTGCGGTAGATCCCGGCCATCGCCGCCACGCAGGCACCGCTGCGCCGGTCCAGCATCGGCAGCAGCCGGTAGCCCTCGGCGAACAGGGCGCGGGCGCGCCGGACCTCGAAGTGGATCAGCCCGGCGAAGTCGGAGCCGGGCGGCGGGGTGGCCCGGTGGAAGCCCTCGGAGCAGCCGAACTTGGCGAGGTCGTCGGCGGGCAGATAGGTGCGCCCGTTGCCCGCGTCCTCGCGGACGTCGCGCAGGATGTTGGTCAGCTGGAGTGCGAGGCCGAGCGTGTCGGCGTACTCCGCGGCGCGTTCCGAGCCGGGCGCGCCCGGCTCCGTACCGAAGACGCCCAGGCTGAGCCGGCCGATGGCGCCCGCGACGCACCGGCAGTAGATCTTGAGGTCGTCCCACGTCTCGTAGGTCGCGCCGCGCACGTCCATCAGCACACCGTCGATGAGCTCGTCGAGCCCCTCCAGCGGCAGCGGGAACCTGCGGGCGGCGTCCGCGAGCGCGACGGCGACCGGATCGGTGTCGTCCTCGTCCACCGCGCCGTCCCGTACCCGGTCCAGGAGTGTGCGGGTGCCCTCCAGGCGGACGCGCTTGGTCTCCGGCTCCAGCTCACCGTCACCGATGTCGTCGACACGACGGGAGAAGGCGTACAGCGCCGACATGGCCTGTCGCTTCTCGGCCGGCAGCAGCCTGATGCCGTACGCGAAGTTCCGCGCCTGCTGTCCGGTGACCGCCTCGCAGTAACTGTACGCGGCCTGTACCGGTGCCGACATGTACGTCGTCTGTCCCTCCACGGTCCGGCTCACCCCTCTCTACGCGCTCTTCGCAAGACAACTCCCACCTCGCGCAGCAGGCTGGGCTTGGTGGGCTTGGGCGGTCCGGGCAGTACGTCGAACCCGGCGGCCGCGATCGCGGTGAGGGCGGCACGCCCCCCGCCGACGAATCCGGCGAGAAGCAGCTTGAGCCTGCCGTGGACGCTACCCACCAGGGGGGTGCCTTCATTCAGCAGATCCCCGGCGCGTTCCGCCTCGTACGCGACCAGTGCCCGCACCGACGCGCCCCCCTTGGGGGCCGCCAGATCGGATTCGGCCACGTGGAACCTTGCCATGTCGTCGGCCGGCAGGTAGATCCGGTCCCGGCCGAGGTCCTCGGTGACGTCCTGGAGGTGCTCGACGATCTGCAGTGCGGTGCAGACGGCATCGGAGCGGCGGACGCGTTCCGGGCTCGCGGTTCCGGTGAGTTGGAGGACCAGGCGGCCGACGGGGTTGGCGGAGAGTTCGCAGTAGGCGAGCAGCTCCTCGTACGTCCCGTAGCGGCGGATCTTCTGGTCCTGCCGGTTGGCCTCGATGAGGCCGAGGAAGGGTTCCGGGGTGAGCGCGCGGCGGCGCACGGTGGGGCGGAGTGCCCGCATGAGGGGGTGGTGCGGAGTCTCGCCCGTGGTGGCGAAGATCCTGCGCAGGTCGGTCTCCAGCGCGTCGAGCATGGCGAGCCGGTCGTCGCTCTGTGCCGGGTCCAGGCCGAGGTGGCGGGCGTCGGCGCCGCCGGGAGCGAGGTCGCCGTCACCGATGTCGTCGACGAGCCGGGCGTAGCCGTAGACGGCCATCAGATCGTCGCGCCAGGCGCGCGGCAGGAAGAACGGAGCCACCGGGAAATTCTCGTCGGCGGCCTTCTCGAGGGTCCCGGGTACGGCGGAATCAAGCCGCGTCGGGCGGGCTCGCGTCACTGCGTACCGCCCTGCACGGGGACGGCGTGAGCACCTCGGAGCTGGAGATTATCCGTCATAGCCGTCACATCTCCCGTTCTACACTGCCGACCCAAAACAACCCATTCCGGACACGCCGCCCGCCCTTCCCAGTGCGGAGGACCCCATGGGCCTTCCGCTCAGGCGGTATCGCCCCACTTGCAACGAATCAGCACCGGTACAGCTTACGTTGTACAACGCTCATCGATACGCCGGGGTGCGGGACACCTGTGGAGTGTGCGCCGTGCCGTGCCAACTTTCCCCGCGCGTCATTGAATTGACGTCATCCGGCGGGAGGAGATCTTGGCGGATGACGTACGACGAGCCGTGGAGGTGCGGCGTCCGGTCCGCGGTCCGGACACGCGCCGCGGCCCCCGCCGGAGAGGTCGACGCTGTTGGTTAATTCGGGGGCTGGTCCTACTTCGCCCTGCCGAGCATGGGCTCGGCGGGGCGAAGTGCTGCGAAGTAGCTGGTGCGGGTGCGGGCCCGGGGTGTGTCGGTGAGGTGGGCATCGATGCGGGCGAGGTTGGTCGCGGCGCCGGTGAGCTGGTGCTGGAGGCTGGTTTTCGCGAGGCCACGGTAGCGGGATCTGCGCAGGCCGCAGCGCTGGACGCCCTGGGAGATGGTGCCCTCGACTCCTGCGCGGGTCTTGTAGCGGTCCTTCCAGGTGTCGGTGTCCTGTTCGGCGCGGGCCTGGCGGAGCGCTTGGTGTTCTTCGCGGGGCCGCAGGGTCAGGCGGCGGCCGGCGCTGGAGGTGGTGCACTGCTCGCGGACCGGGCAGGGACGGCACTGGCCGCCGTTGAAGCGGACGCGGATCACCGGGGTGCCCTCGGGCGAGCGGTCGGGGTTCCAACGGGTGGTGGTCTGACCGCTGGGGCAGGTGACCTGCTCGTGGTCCCAGTCGATGGTGAAGTCGTCGCCGGTGAAGCCGCTGTTCGCGGTGGTCTGGTGGCTGACGACTCCAGCGACCGGCCCGGTGAGCGTGATGCCGTACTCGCGGCGGGCCTGCACGAGCAGATGTGCGTCGACATATCCGGCGTCGACCGAGTGCTCGCCGGGCAGGCGCCCGTCCTGGGCGAGCTGGGCGTGCACGGTATCGGTCATCGAGATGTCGGGAACCGTCGCCACGGTGGTGGCCATGTTCGTGATCAGGTTCGGGATGTCCGGCTCGCAGGTCTCGGTGAGGTGGACCTTGTATCCGTCCCACATGGTGTCGCGTTTGACGCTGCCGCGTGCCTCGGTGTCATAGGGCGTGACCAGGCGCGTCGCGCCCGGCGGCCGGTCTTCTGGGCCCCACCGCCTCACCTCGCCCTCCACCTGCTGGAAGTGCTGGACCCAGACCTGGCGCAGGGTTTCCACCTGCTCCAGCGTGCGTAGTTCTCCGGGTGCCCCGGGTGAGAAGACGGCTTCGAGCAGTCGTGTCCCGTCCCGCCCGATCCGCAGGCCCATCTCGTCCCGTTTGGTGCGGGACCTGGGGAAACGTGAGTCCTCGGCCCGGGTGGCGTAGTGCTTGAACCAGTCCGGTTCCGCCATAGTCAGCAGCCAGCCGGGGGCGGCCTGGGCGATCTCGTTGAGCGCCGCCCTCAGGGTCTCGGCGACCTGTTCCAGCCAGCACAGCTGGCAGGCCGCGGATTGCACATGGGTGGAGTCGGTCCGTGCCCGGCCGGCGGTCTTCAGCAGCCCGCTTTCCCCGGCCGCGGCCAGGACGCCATCCAGCACCCGCCGCCCGGCCTCCGCTTCCACCAGGCGGTCCCGGAACTCCGACAGCACCGAGAAGTCGAAACCAGGATCGCCCAGTTCCAGCGCGAGCGCGTACTTGAAGTCGATCCGTGCCCTCACCGCCTCCGCCGCCTGCCGGTCGGTGAGCCCCTCCACGAACTGCAACACCAGCACGAGCGCCAACCTGCCCGGTGACCAAGCAGGCTTCCCCCGCGCAGGGAACAGATCCGCGAACTCCTCGTCACGAAACAGCGGCCCCAGCTCGTCCCGGACCCGGATCGCCAGACTCCCCTTCGGGAACGCGGCCCGCGCTACCCGCACCGTTTCCGCCGGAATCTCCCCCGACTCCCTCGGCTGCATCGACATCGACATCGACATCCACCCCACACAACAACGTCGGCCTTCAAGACCACAACCGAGTCTTCAAGGCCGACGTCACGCGAACCCCCGAATCAACCAACAGCGTCGAGAGGTCCGGCGGGGGCCGCGGCGGTGCGCGGGGCGGGGCGGCGCTACTTGCCGGTCTCCCGCTCGTACGCCTTCAGCACCTCTTCGGTCGGGCCGTCCATCAGCAGTTCGCCCTTCTCCAGCCACAGCACCCGGTCGCAGGTGTCCCTGATCGACTTGTTGCTGTGACTGACCAGGAAGACGGTGCCGGCCTCCTTACGGAGCTCACGGATACGCGCCTCCGAGCGGATCTGGAACTTGCGGTCACCGGTCGCCAGCGCCTCGTCGATCATGAGGACGTCGTGGTTCTTGGCGGCCGCGATCGAGAACCGCAGCCGGGCCGCCATGCCGGAGGAGTACGTCCGCATCGGCAGGGTGATGAAGTCGCCCTTCTCGTTGATGCCGGAGAAGTCGACGATGTCCTGGTACCGCTCCCGGATCTCCTCGCGGCTCATCCCCATGGCGAGTCCGCCCAGGACGACATTGCGCTCGCCGGTCAGATCGCTCATCAGTGCCGCGTTCACCCCGAGCAGCGAGGGCTGTCCGTCGGTGTAGACCTTGCCGCGCTCGGTCGGCAGCAGCCCCGCGATGGCCCGCAGCAAGGTCGATTTACCGGAGCCGTTGGTCCCGATGAGACCGATCGCCTCACCCCGGTAGGAGGTGAAGGACACGCCGCGCACGGCGTGCACCTTGCGGATCCCGCGCTCCTCGCCCTTGCCGCGGCGCAGTATCCGGCTCAGTGCCGCGGTGGCGCCGCCCTTGCCACCGCCGCCGCCGTTGACGCGGTACACGATGTGCACATCGTCGGCGATCACGGTGGGGACGCGCCCCCCGGTGTTGTCCTCAGCCACGGCCGTACCGTTCCTCTGCCTTCCAGAAGTACACGAATCCCGCGATGCCCACCAGGAGCGCCCAGGCGAGCCCGACCAGCCAGACGTGCGACGGCAGGTTCTCGGAGCCGTAGCCGTCGATCATCGCGAACCGGACCAGGTCCATGTAGATGGCCGCGGGGTTGTACTGCAGCACATCAGCGATCCAGGACGGCTTGTCCGCGAGCATCACCGGGATGGAGAACATGACGCCCGACGCGTACATCCAGGTTCGCATGATGAACGGCATCAGCTGCGCCAGGTCGGGGGTCTTGGCACCGAGCCTCGCCATGATCAGCGCCAGGCCGGTGTTGAAGAAGAACTGCATCACCAGAGCGGGAACCACCAGCAGCCACGAGAGCCGCGGGTAGCTGCCGAACGCGACGGTCACCGCGACCAGCACGATCATCGAGTACAGCAGCTGCTGGAGCTGCTGCAGCGAGAAGGAGATGGGCAGCGAGGCACGGGGGAAGTGCAGCGCGCGGACCAGGCCGAGGTTGCCGGCGATGGCCCGGACGCCCGCCATCACGGAGCTCTGCGTGAACGTGAAGACAAAGACCCCGGTCACCAGGAACGGGATGAAGACGTCCTGCGGAATCCCCCTCTTCGTGCCGAGGATCAGTCCGAAGATGATGAAGTAGACCGCGGCGTTCAGGAGCGGGGTCGCCACCTGCCACAGCTGGCCGAGCTTCGCCTGACTGTACTGGGCGGTCAGCTTCGCCCGGGAGAACGCCATGATGAAGTGGCGTCGCCCGTGGAGCTGGCGCATGTACTCGAAGAGCCCCGGCCGGGCTCCGCTCACCGTCAGACCGTGCTTCGCGGCCAGCTCGGCCGAGCTCAGGCCGTCATCTGCCGATGGCGGGGTGCTCAGGGCGACCGCACCATCATGGGTTGTGTCACTCACCAGATAAGACTCTCGTATTCAAAATGCGCAGCCAGTCGCGGGCGCGGCTCAGGGCGGACAGGTCCCGAATAGAAAAATACGCCTCATGCTCCCAGAGGCGAGCCTCTCAGATGACCGGAGGGCGGCCTAGTCGCGTCAGCCGCCACACCGTACGCCACTTCATGGGGCGTCGCGGTCCGCAGGGCTTCGACCAGCCCTCACGGAAGCCGCCGAACCACGCCTTGAGCGCCGGTCCGGACGGCCTGCGGAGCAGGGTCAGCAGCAGCCACACGCCGAGGTACACGGGGACCAGGGGCGCGGGCAGGTTGCGGCGGGCCAGCCAGACCCGGTTGCGGGCCACCATGCGGTGGTAGACGGCGTGCCGGGACGGGGCGGTGGTGGGGTGGTTCAGCACCATGTCGGCGCGGTAGTCGATCAGCCAGCCGGCGTCCAGCGCCCGCCAGGCCAGATCGGTCTCCTCGTGCGCGTAGAAGAAGTCGCCCGGCAGCGGGCCGACCTCCGCGATGACCCGGGTGCGTACGGCGTTGGCGCCGCCGAGGAACGTCGTCACCCGGGACGAGCGCAGCGGGTCGGCCGCCCGCAGCCTCGGCACATGGCGGCGCTGGGTCTCGCCGGTGTCCGGGTCGGCGATGCGGAAGCTGATGATGCCGAGCTTGGGATCGGCCTCGAACGCCTGCCGGCACAGCTCGGCGGTATCGGTGAGCGGCAGCAGCCCGTCGTCGTCCAGGAACAGCAGGGCGTCCACGTCGGCGCCGGACGGCCCGAAGGCCTCGATGCCGACGTTGCGGCCGCCGGGGATGCCCAGGTTCTCGGGCAGCTCGACGGTGCGCACGCCCGCGGGGACGTCCGGTACGGGCGAACCGTTGCCGACGACGACCACCTCGATCCGGTCGCCCTTCTGCGCGGCGACCGAATCGAGCAGGGCACGCAGCTCGGCCGGGCGGTTGCCCATCGTGATGATGACCGCGCCGAGTTTCATGGGGGTGCTCACTTCAGTCTGCTCGATGCCAGGACCGACACGAGGTGGAGGAGGGTCTGCAGCAGGGCGATGCCGGCCAGCACCGCGACCGCGAGGCGGCTGAAGAAGAGGTCGTCCCGGACGGCGTCCAGGACGGCCGCGGCCAGGATCACCAGCGAGGCCTCGACGCAGAGGATCAGCCGGTGGAACTTGAGCGCACCGGCCGCCCGGCGGGCGAACGCCATGCCGGAGGAGCGCGGCTCGGACGCCGCCTCCTTGACCGGCGGCAGCCCGCCCTGGTGGCGTGCGACCCCGACCAGGTCGGTCTCGGCCTTGATCAGGATGGCGCCCAGCGCCGCGAGCGTCCCGAGGAAGGCCCAGAGCCAGTCGATCCGTCCGTTGCCCCACAGGTCGGCGGCGCGCAGGCCGAAGCCGACCAGCACGGCGGCGTCGCAGAGGTAGGCGCCCACCCGGTCCAGGTAGACCCCGCCCAGCGAGAACTGCTTCTTCCAGCGGGCCAGCTCGCCGTCGACGCAGTCGAGCAGCAGGTAGAGCTGGACCATGACCACGCCGAGCAGCGCGCCGGTGATGCCCGGAACGAGCAGGGCCGGGGCGGCGAGCACACCCGCGATGGTCATCAGGTACGTCAGCTGGTTGGGCGTGATCCTGGTGTTCACCAGGTACCGGTCCACACGCAGCGAGACCTCGCGCATGTATATCCGGCCCGCCCAGTGTTCGCCGCTGCGCCGGTCCTTGACGCCCGGGGGGTGAACGACAGGACGGAGTTCAGCTACTGATGGTCTTGGCATAGTCGGCGTACGCGTCCCTGATCTGGTCGGTGGACAGGCTGAGGTGTTCCAGGACCGTGAAGCGTCCCGGACGGGTCTGCGGGGCGTAGCCGACGGCCTGGACGAACTCGTCGGCGGTGAAGCCGATCTCCGTGGGCAGGACCGGAAGGCCGTGCCGGCGCAGGACCTCCGCGAAGAGGCCCGACTCCTCGCGGGCTCCGCGCAGGTGCATGGCGAAGGCCGCGCCGAGGCCGACCTGCTCGCCGTGGCTCGCGGCCCGCTTGGGGAAGAGCAGATCGAAGGCGTGGCTGATCTCGTGGCAGGCGCCGGACGAGGGGCGGGTGTCGCCGCTGATCGAGATGGCGATGCCGGAGAGCACCAGCGACTCCGCGAGAACGGTGAGGAACTCGTCGTCCGCGACGGTGCCCGGGTGGCGCAGCACCGCCTCGCCCGCGGTACGGGCCATGGCCGCGGCCAGCCCGTCGATCTGCTCGTCGTTGACCTGGTGCGAGAGTTCCCAGTCGGCGATAGCGGAGATGTTGGAGATCGCGTCACCGATGCCGGAGCGCACGAAGCGGTCCGGGGCCTCCCGGATCACCGAGAGGTCGATGACCATGGCGATCGGCATCGGGACGCCGTAGGAGCCGCGTCCGTTGTCGTTGTCCAGGGTCGCGACGGGTGAGCAGAGGCCGTCGTGGGCGAGGTTCGTGGCGACGGAGACCAGTGGCAGGCCGACCCGGGCCGCGGCGTACTTCGCCACGTCGATGATCTTGCCGCCGCCGAGACCGACGACCGCGTCGTACCGCTTGCCCTTGATGTCGTCGGCCAGCTGGACGGCGGCGTCGATGTTGCCGGCCGGCACGCAGTACCAGTCGGCGCCCGGCAGGGCGGGGGCGAGCTTCTCGCGCAGGGCCTGCCCCGAGCCGCCGCTGATCGCGATCGCGAGCTTGCCGGAGGCGGAGATCCGCTGGTCCGCGAGGAGGCCGGCCAGGTCGTCCATCGCGCCCCGGCTGATGTCGACGAAGACCGGGGAGGGGATGAGCCGGGTCAGTACTGGCACGCGATCTCCCGGCCCTTCGCGAGGTCGTCGTGGTTGTCGATCTCGACCCAGGTGACCTCACCGATGGGGGCGACGTCGACGGTGAAGCCCCGGTTGACGAGCTCCTGGTAGCCGTCCTCGTAGTACAGGTCCGGGTCGCGCTCGAAGGTCGCCTTCAGCGCGTCGGCCAGTTCCTCCGCGGCCTCGGCCTCGATGAGGGTGACACCGATGTACTCGCCGGTCGCGGTGGCCGGGTCCATCAGCTTGGTGATCCGCCGGACGCCCCTGCCCTCCTCGGTGATGACCTTCATCTCCTCGTCGGCGAGCTTCTTCACCGTGTCGAGGGCGAGGATGATCTTCTGGCCCTTGCCGCGCGCGTCCAGCAGCGTCCGCTCCACGGACACCGGGTGCACGGTGTCGCCGTTGGCGAGGATCACGCCGCGCTTGAGGACCTCGCGGGCACACCACAGGGAGTAGGCGTTGTTCCACTCCTCGGCCTTGTCGTTGTCGACGAGGACGATCTTGAGGCCGTACTTCGCCTCCAGCTCCTCCTTGCGGTCGTAGACGGCTTCCTTGCGGTAGCCGACGACGATCGCGACCTCGGTGAGGCCGATCTCCGCGAAGTTGGCCAGGGTGAGATCGAGGACGGTCTTCTCGCCGTCCACCGGCACGAGGGCCTTGGGGAGCGTGTCGGTGTAGGGACGCAGACGCCGTCCCGCGCCCGCTGCCAGTACGAGGCCGATCATGCGGGTTCTCCTTCGTCGTGAACGGCGGGCGCCCCGGAGGACACCCAGAAGCGGATGGACTCCACCAGCACGACCAGTGCCACGGCCACCGCGAGAGCGGTGAGCGCCACGGTGAATCCGGAGTCCCGGGTGAATACGGCCGCGAGTACGGCCACCGCCAGGACCCGGCCTTCGTGCCCGCCGATCGTGCGCACCAGCCACTGGGGCGGCGCGCCCGTGTCGCCTCGGATGCGGTACACCGTGTCGTAGTGATGGTAGGCGACCGCCGAGACGAGCCCGAAGGCCGCGGGAAGCGCTCCGTCTATGTCACTGCGGGCGGCCAGCGCGAGGATCGTGCAGTACTCGGCCGCCCTGAAGACCGGGGGTACGAGCCAGTCGAGTGTGCCCAGGAGCGGGCGGGCGACGGCCATTCCGGAGCAGACCGCGTAGAAGACCGCGGCGACGATCATCTGGCGGCTGCCGAACGGCTGCTGGAGCGCGGCCGCGATCAGCGCGCCGGCGCCGACGACCGCCAGCACCGGGGCGGTCCAGGCGCCCGGGATCCTGGGGCTGACCGCCGCCACCAGCTGGGCGAACGGGCCGGAGTCCGCGAGGTCCGCGAGTGCCTGCGCGGCCCGGGGTGTGCGCCGGGCCCTGCGGGTCAGCGAGCGCAGCAGCCGACCGGCCGTGGTGTAGCAGGCCGCGAAGGCGCAGCCGACGAGCAGCGCGTAGAAGACGATCCGGGGCGTGGTGAACGCGGTCAGTACGGCGATCATCGCCCAGCGCTCACCGATCGGGAGCACGATCATCCGGCGTATCCACACCGTCCAGGAGACGCTGTCGAGTTTGTCGGAGAGGGCCGCCGTGGGGCTGGAGTTCGCCACCGCGTCGTGGTTGGCCTCGGTGAACGAGAAGTCGACGACGTGCCGGCAGGACTGGAGCACCATCGCGCCGAGCGCCAGTACCCAGACGTCGTCGCCGCCCTGGGCCGCGCCGAGTGCGAGGCCCGCGTAGTAGGCGTACTCCTTGGCGCGGTCGAAGGTGGCGTCGAGCCAGGCGCCCAGCGTCGAGTACTGGAGCGAGTAGCGGGCGAGCTGCCCGTCGGTGCAGTCCAGGACGAAGGAGAAGAGGAGCAGCAGCCCGGCGGCGACGTATCCGCCGCGGGTGCCGGTGGCCGCGCAGCCGGCCGCGATCAGTGCGGCCAGCAGCGATGCGGTCGTGACCTGGTTCGGGGTGAATCCGCGGCGCGCGCACCAGCGGGCGATGTAGCGAGAGTACGGGCTGATGCAGTACGTGGTGAAGAAGCCGTCGCGGGCCTTCACGGCGCTGCGCAGCCGGATCGCCTCGTCGTCGACTGCGGCGACCGAGGCGAGCGCGGCGGCGCGGCCGGCCTCGTCGGCCGGGACGGCCGCGACGAGCGAGCCGAGCTCCGGCCGCTGCACCGCGGTGCCCTCGGTGTCTATCATCACGGCGAGCCGGCCGGGCACGGTGCGGTCGGTGGCCGTGACGGTGTCGCCGGTGGGGGCGCCGGCGCCGACCGCCTCGCCGGCGCTGCTCATGGCGTCGTCCAGGGCGGCACGCGCCTCGGGCCGCACGGTGAGCGCGCCGGGCACGGTGACGGCGGGGTAGCGGGGGTCGGTCAGTCCGAGCCGCAGGGCGTGGAGATGGCCGACGAAACGGGGGTCGACGAGCGCGACCCGAGTGTCGGCGGGGACGACGGACAGCAGCCGCGCGGCCTCACTGACATCGGCGGCGGCCTGTACGTCGAAGCCCAGTGACCGCAGATCGTCCTCGATGGACGATCCGGGCACCGGAGCACCTGTGAGAATGGCGGTCGACAGACGAACTCACTCCTTGGTGCTGACACGGGTCGGCGCCCGACGGTACGGCCCCGAAGCGGGCCGGCGGCATGTCGGCAGAGGCTATCGGATGAACGGAAGCGTAAGTTCACTGCCCGTTTGTGCTCCGTTCCGGGCAGGCCGGGATGATGCGGCGCCGCCCGCGATCATCATCGTCGATGGCGGCCTCGACTGACAAAACGCGGTGGGCGGCCCTGCCGTGCCGGTGCGCGGGGGCGAGCGGGCCGGGTCGTTAGGGTGGCGCGCATGACATGGCTGATCACCGGCGGAGCGGGATATATCGGAGCACATGTGGTGCGGGCCATGAAGGAGGCCGGTGAGCGGGTGGTCGTTCTCGACGACCTCTCGTCCGGCAACCCGGACCGGCTGCCGGACGACGTCCCGCTGGTCCGGGGCGCGACGGCCGACCGCGCGCTGCTGGACCGGGTGCTGGCGGAGCACGGAGTGAGCGGTGTGGTGCATCTCGCGGCGAAGAAGCAGGTCGGCGAGTCCGTCGAGAAGCCGCTGCTGTACTACCGGGAGAACATCGGCGCGCTGACCGTCCTGCTGGAGGCCGTCGCGGCCGCCGGGGTGCGGCGCTTCCTGTTCTCCTCCTCGGCCGCGGTGTACGGCGTACCGGAGGCGGAGCTGATCACGGAGGAGGCTCCCCGCGTCCCGATCAACCCGTACGGGGAGACCAAGCTCGCCGGGGAGTGGCTGGTGCGGGCCGCCGGGCGGGCGCACGGGCTGTCCACCGGCTGCCTGCGCTACTTCAACGTGGCGGGCGCGGCCGCGCCGGAGCTCTCGGACACCGGCGTCTTCAACGTGATCCCGATGTTCTTCGACCGGCTGACCCGTGGCGAGGCCCCGCTGATCTTCGGTGACGACTACGCGACCCCGGACGGCACCTGCATCCGCGACTACATCCACGTGGCCGACCTGGCCGACGCGCACCTGACCGTCGCCCGGCGGCTCACCGCCCAGGACGGCCCCGGGGACCTGACCGTCAACATCGGTCGCGGCGAGGGCGTCTCGGTGCGCGAGCTGGCCGCTCTGGTGGCGGAGGTCACCGGCCTTGACCGGAAGCCCGAGTTCGGACCCCGGCGGCCCGGGGACGCCTCGAAGGCGGTCGCGTCCTGCGACCGGATCTCCGGGGAACTGGGCTGGGCGGCCCGTCGCGGGGTCCGCGAGATGGTCGAGTCGGCCTGGCGGGGCTGGCTGCTGCACCACCCCGCCCCGACTGCGTCCTGAGTCGTTCCGCCGGCCGTCCGCCGCTCTGACCTGCGAGCATTTTCGCAGGTCAGACTAGTTGGCAACGATGTTCACTGCCGTGTTGCCCGATACCCCCCGCCCGTAGTTCACTGGCATTGCCCGGGGCGAAACGCCTCCGGGTCCGCGCGACGACCGGGAGGCGTCCCCATGGGGGCTGGGCACGATCACGGACATACGCACGGCGGCCCCGTACCGACCGGCACGGCGGCCGCCGCGTACCGGGGGCGGCTGCGGATCGCGCTGGGCATCACGCTCACCGTGACGGTCATGGAGATCGCCGGCGGTCTGTTCTCCGGTTCCCTGGCGCTGATCGCCGACGCCGCCCACATGGCGACCGACGCCCTCGGTCTGGGCATGGCACTGCTGGCGATCCACTTCGCCAACAGACCGGCCGGCCCCAACCGAACCTTCGGCTACGCCCGCGCCGAGATCCTCGCCGCGCTGGCCAACTGTCTGCTGCTGCTCGGGGTCGGCGGCTACCTCCTGTTCGAGGCGGTGGAGCGCTTCGTCAGCCCGGCCGAGACCAGGGGCGGGCTCACGATCGCCTTCGCCCTGGTCGGCCTGGTGGCGAACATGGTGTCGCTGTCGCTGCTGATGCGCGGGCAGAAGGACAGCCTCAATGTCCGGGGCGCCTATCTGGAGGTGCTCGCGGACACCCTCGGCTCGGTGACCGTGCTGATCTCCGCGGGCGTCATCCTGGCCACCGGCTGGCAGGCCGCCGACCCGATCGCCTCGCTGCTCATCGGCCTCATGATCGTCCCGCGTACGGTGAAGCTGCTCAGGGAGACGCTGAACGTCCTGCTGGAGTCGGCGCCCAAGGGTGTCGACATGGGTGAGGTGCGCGACCACATCACGGCGCTGCCCGGGGTGCTGGACGTCCACGACCTCCATGCCTGGACGATCACCTCCGGCATGCCGGTGCTCTCCGCCCATGTGGTGGTGCACCAGGAGCTGCTCGACTCGATCGGGCACGAGAAGCTCCTGCACGAGCTCCAGGGCTGCCTCGGCGACCACTTCGACGTCGAGCACTGCACCTTCCAGCTGGAGCCGAGCGGGCACGCGGAGCACGAGGCGAAGCTGTGCCGCTGAGCGGCTGAAGGCCCGTGAGCCCAAGCGGGGCGGCGGCCGCCAGAAGGCCGCCGGAAGCGCCGATGTACGGTGGAATCCACTCTCGATCAAAGATTCCTCACCTTGTCCCGCACCGACGACACACGGCTCTGGACGACCCGCCCGGAGACGCCCTCGGACATCGCCGCCGTGCACGCGGTGAACGCCGCCGCGTTCGAGACGCGCGCTAAGGCCGATCTGGTCGACGCCCTGCGCCAGGACCCGGCGGCCTGGCTGCCCGGTCCCTCCTTCGTCGCCCAGGCGGCCGACGGATCCGTGGCCGCCCACGCCCTGCTGACCCGCTGCCTGGTCGGGGGCGCTCCGGCGCTGGCCCTCGCCCCGGTGGCCACGGCGCCCGAGTGGCAGCGCCGGGGCGCCGGGCAGGCCGTGGTGCGCGCCGCGCTCGACGCGGCACGGGCGCGGGCGGAGTCGCTGGTCCTGGTGCTCGGACACCCCGAGTACTCCCCGAGGTTCGGCTTCGTGCCCGCCTCGCGGTACGGCATCCGGCCGGGCTTCGAGGTGCCGGACGAGGCGATGATGGCACTGGTTCTCGATGATTCCGGGCCGGTGCCCCGGGGCATGATCCATTATCCGGCGGCCTTCGGGGTCTGACGTGCGGTCCGGACCCGTGGGGCGCCCGCGTGGCGCCGCCGGACTGGACATGCGGGGACCGAAGTGCGGACAAGCCACGTTTGTACGGCAGACTTGCGCAGACTCGACGGGACCGGCGCACGGGGCCGGGACCACAGCGAAGGATGGGTATGCCGACCACACCAGCCACCGCGGCGAACAGCTCGTCGAACGGCACAGCAGAAGCGATCATGCTCGAACTGGTCGACGAGAACGGCACCACCATCGGCACGGCGGAGAAGCTCGCTGCCCACCAGGCACCCGGCCAACTGCACCGCGCCTTCTCGGTGTTCCTCTTCGACGAGCAGGGCCGGATGCTGTTGCAGCGGCGCGCACCGGGGAAGTACCACTCCCCCGGTGTCTGGTCCAACACCTGTTGCGGTCACCCGTATCCGGGCGAGGCGCCCTTCGCCGCCGCCGCCCGGCGGACGTACGAGGAGCTGGGCATCTCCCCCTCGCTGCTGGCCGAGGCGGGCACCGTCCGCTACAACCACCCGGACCCCGCCTCCGGGCTGGTGGAGCAGGAGTTCAACCACCTCTTCGTGGGCATGGCGCAGGAGCGGCTGCGGCCGGATCCGGAGGAGGTGGGCGAGACGGCCTTCGTATCGGCCGGGGAGCTGGCCGAACGGCATGCGGCGGCGCCGTTCTCGGCGTGGTTCATGACGGTGCTGGACGCCGCCCGTCCCGCGATCCGTGAGCTGACCGGCCCGGCGGCCGGCTGGTAGACGGGGAGGACCGCCGGGAGGCGGAGGGGCCGGTCAGAGGCGCGTTGTGAGCGGCAGCACCGCCCAGATGACCTTTCCGCCGCCCGCGGTGTGCTCCACGTCGCAGGCTCCGCCCGCCTCCCTGGTGATCTCCCGTACCAGCAGCAGCCCGCGCCCGCCTGTCTGCGCGTAGTCGGTCTCCAGCGCCGTCGGGCGGTACGGGTGGTTGTCCTCGACGGACACCCGGACCCAGTCGGCGCCCACGGCCACCTCCACGGCGAGCTCGGGGGAGAGCAGCGCCGCGTGCTTCACGGCGTTGGTGACCAGCTCGGAGGCGATGAGCAGCAGCCCCTGGGCGATGTCGTCGTCCAGGGGCACGCCCTGGCGGTCCAGCAGATCGCGTACGGCGTGCCTGGCCCGGGGTACGGAGACATCCGTGGCCGGGGCGGTGAACCGCCACACCCCTTCGTACGACACGGGCCCGGCGGGGACACTCCCGCGGCTCTCCATAGACCGGTACCCGCTCTCCACTCGATGGTGACTGCACGTCGAGTACAGGGTGCGGGGCGTAGTCGGTCCGGTCCGTACCACTGAACAGAAGTCGACTTCTATCGACAGTATTTGGCCGGACTGCTTTGGATATATCAGCTGTCGGACCGCTTTTGCTCATTCTCTGCGGGCTGCTCCTGCCCTGACTGGTCCGGCCCCAGCTGGTCCGAGACCATCGAGACGATCCGGCGGCCGCCCACACCGATCGCGATGAGCCCGAGTCCGTCGAAGAGCAGCGCGAGCGAGAAGAAGCAGCCGAGCACATAGAGGCTGCTGTGCGGCCAGTCGAAGAGGACCAGCAGGCCCAGCAGCAGCCCGAAGGCGCCCTGCAGCAGCGTCCAGCCGAACTGCGGGCCGCGCACCACGACACTGCCGACGAGGCGGAACACGCCACCGGTCAGGAAGAGCAGCGCGGCGAACATCGTCAGCGCCTCCGCCGTGCCGTGCGGATGGCGGATGACCACGACCCCGGCGGCGATGTTCAGGGCGGCGACCACCACGCCCAGCCAGAAGTAGTTGGTGCCGCGCGACTGGATCGCGTGGAGCAGCCCGACCAGGCCGCCGACCAGCAGCAGCCAGCCGAAGAGGATCATCGAGGTGAGCGTCGCGACGCCGGTGTAGACGAGGCCGACCAGACCGGCGACGACGAGAACTGCTCCGAGCAGGGCCAGGCCGCTGAAACTGCGGCTGAGCCTCCTGCCCTCTTTCGCGGGATCGGCCACCGGAAGCTCCTCGGGGTGCGTGCCTGCTGCGTGACCCCTTCTTGATCATAGGTTCGAACGGTACGGATAGCATCCGGCGCATGGACCGTACGGAACCCCGGCTGGAGCTCGCCGTCGCGGACGGCGTCGCCACCCTCGTCATCAGCAATCCCGCCAAGCGCAACGCCATGACGGCCGCGATGTGGCGCTCTGTGCCCGTACTGCTGGCGGAGCTGGCCGCCGACGCCTCGGTGCGGGTCCTGGTGCTGACGGGCGCCGGGGATACCTTCTGTGCCGGAGCCGACATCTCCTCCCTGCGCGATCCGGCGGGCGCCCCGCAGGGGCTCGCGGTGGCGGCGGAGGAGGCGCTGGCCGCCTTCCCCCGGCCGACGCTCGCCTCTGTGCGCGGCTACTGCGTGGGCGGCGGAAGCCAGCTGGCGGCGGCCTGCGATCTGCGGTTCGCCGAGGAGGGCGCGTCGTTCGGTGTCACCCCGGCCAGGCTCGGGATCGTCTATCCCGCGTCGTCGACCCGCCGGCTGGTCGCGCTGACGGGCCCCGCCACGGCGAAGCACCTGCTGTTCTCCGGTGAGCTGATCGGTACGGACCGCGCGCTCAGGACCGGCCTGGTCGACGAGGTGCTGCCTGCCGGCGAGCTGGACAAGCGGGTCGAGGCCTACGCCCGGGTGCTGGTGTCCCGTTCGCAGCTGACCCAGGCGGCCGCGAAGGAGTTCGCCTCCGGGCGCGAGGAGCGGGACGCCCACTGGGCGGACCAGGCGCGCCGCAGCGGCGACACCGCGGAGGGGGTCGCCGCCTTCCTGGAACGGCGCGCGCCCCGTTTCACCTGGCCGTCCCGGGCGTGAGCGCTCCCCGCCGCCGCGGGACCGCTACCGAAGGACGTGGCGGCTCCGGGCCCGCCACTCCTCGACGACATCGGCCGGGGCCTTCTGCGGGGATCCGGCGTCGTAGGGCGGCTGCGGGTCGTACTCGGTCAGCAGCTGGACGGACTGGGCGTACCGGTCGCCGGCGATACGGCCGAGCAGGGTGAGGCCCATGTCGATGCCGGAGGAGACGCCCGCGGCGGTGACGTACTTGCCGTCGGTGACGACGCGTTCGCCGGTCGGCTCGGCCCCGTAGCGCTTCAGCGTGTCGAGGGCGAGCCAGTGCGAGGTGGCCCGCCGCCCCCTGAGGAGTCCGGCGGCCGCGAGCAGCAGTGAGCCGGTGCACACAGAGGTCGTCCAGATACTGGTGGCGTCGGCGGCGCGCAGCCAGTCGAGCAGGGTCTCGTTGGCCATCTGGGCGCTCTGCCCCGGACCGCCGGGAACGATCACCAGATCGGGCGCCGGCACCTCGTCGAGCGTCCGGTCCGCGACCAGCGACAGGCTGCCGGAGTCGTTGCGCACGGGACCGGTGCGCTCGGCGACGAAGACGGTCTCGGCGCCCGGGGCACGGGAGAGGATCTCGTACGGTCCGACGGCGTCGAGCGCGGTGAAGCGGTCGAAGAGGACGATGGCGATCTGCATGGGACTGCCTTCCTTCCGGTCAGAGACCGTTGGTGACGGGTCGGGTGGGTCCGGCCGGCGGCCGGGGAGCGAACCGCCTGCGGTATTCGGCGGGTGCGGTGCCCAGCGCCTTGACGAACGCGCGGCGCATCGCCTCCGGCGTGCCGTATCCGCACCTCCGCGAGATGCCGGCGACACCGTCCGAGGTGTCCTCCAGCAGCCTGCGGGCCTCTTCGAGGCGGACGCGGTCGACGTACCGGCCGGGTGTCATGCCGGTCTCGACCTGGAACGCGCGGGCGAAGTGGCGCGGCGAGAGCCGGGCGCGGGTGGCGAGGGCCTCGACGGACAGGTCCTCGCCGGGGTGTCCGGTGATCCAGTGCTGGACCTCGCGCAGCGGTTCGCGGCGGGCTGTCTGGGCGGTGAGCTGGGCGCTGAACTGGGACTGGTTCCCCGGCCTGCGCAGGAAGACCACCAGATGCCGGGCGACGGTGAGCGCCACGTCCCGGCCGTGGTCCTCCTCGACGAGTGCGAGGGCGAGGTCGATGCCCGCGGTGACCCCGGCGGAGGTGGCCAGCCTGCCGTCCCGCACGAAGATCGGTTCCGGGTCGACCTCGACGGCCGGATACCCGCGGGCCAGGTGGTCGCAGAGCGTCCAGTGCGTGGTCACCCGGTGCCCGTCCAGCTGTCCGGCCTCGGCGAGCAGCAGGGCGCCGCTGCAGACGGAGACGAGCCGTTCCGCGTGCGGGGCGTGCTCGCGCAGCCAGTCGACGAGGGCGGGCTCCGGGGCGCGGGTGCCCTGGCCGCCGGGGACGAGCAGGGTGTGCGCGGGTCCGGCGTCCGCGAGCCCGGTGTCGGGGACGAGGGTGAGGCCGCTCGACGAGCGGACCGGGGCGCCGTCCAGCGAGGCGGTGCGCAGTTCGTACGAGACCTCCGGGAACCGGGCGGCTCCGGAGAAGACCTCCATCGGGCCGCTGACATCGAGGCTCTGGACGCCGTCGAAGAGCACGACGAGTACGGATCGCTGCTTCATGTCCGTCATCCTGGGCCGCCTCCCGGATGGCCGCAATGACGTGTTACCCACCTTTCCTGCCATGGCGGGCCGCGATACAGGTCACTGGTGCCCCGGGGTTCCGACACGTACCGACCAGTCGGTAACGTGCGGGCATGAGTACTCTGCCTCCCCGTGCCGGACGCCGCTGCCACAACGTCGTCAACCCGGTCCACTCCTCGCTGTACTTCTCCCCCGACCTCGGCAAGGAGCTCGGCGCGATCGGGGTCACCGACTCCCCCGCCGCGTACTTCGCCTCCCGCGCGGCCGCCATGGGCGCCGTCGGCCCGGGAACGGTCACCGCGACCTTCTACAACTTCAACCACGAGCTCGTGGCCGCGCACCTGCCCGCCGTCTGGGACACCGCCTCGCCGGAGGCCGTTCTCGCGGCGCGGCTGCGTGCCGCCGACTCGACGCTGCGGCGCCTGCTGGGCGAGGAGGTCATCGCCTCCCCCGAACTGGCCGAGGCCGCACAGCTGGCCCTGCGCGCCGCCGAGGGCTGCACGCGACACGCCCGGCCGCTGTACGCGGCGCACGCCGACCTCCCGGTGCCGGAGCAGCCGCACCTGGCGTACTGGCACGCCGCGACACTGCTGCGCGAGCACCGCGGTGACGCCCATCTCGCGGCCCTCCTCGCCGCCGGGCTCGACCCGGTCGAGGCCCTCGTCAGCCACACCGCCACCGGCAAGGGCATGGCGCCGCGCTGGGTGCTGGCCACCCGAGGCTGGCACCGCAGCGACTGGGAGGACGCCTCCGCACGGCTGCGGGCGCGTGGACTGCTCACCGCGGAGGGCGAGTTGACGGAGGCCGGCACCGCGCTCCGGACCGGGCTCGAAGAGACCACGGACCGGATGGACCTCGCGCCGTACGAGCACCTCGGCGGTGCGGGGGTGGCCCGGCTGACCGAGCTGGGAGGCGGGATTCTCCAGAAGGCGATGGCGGCGGGCGCGTTCCCGGCGGATCTCAGGGGATAGCCGGCCGGGCCGACGGCGGCCCGTATGTGGAGTGGCCGGGCGACACGGCGCCCGGCCACCCGGCAGAATGCAGGCGAGTGGCCCGGGACCGGTCCGAACCGCGGACCCCGGGGCCCGACCAGCACAGCCAGTACGAGAAGGCGAGTCGGTAAAACCGTGACGACGTCCATCGAAGGCAGGATCGCCGAGGAGCTCGGCGTACGGGAGCGACAGGTGAAGGCGGCCGTCGAGTTGCTCGACGGCGGATCGACCGTGCCGTTCATCGCGCGCTACCGCAAGGAAGCGACCGAGATGCTCGACGACGCGCAGCTGCGCACGCTTGAGGAGCGGTTGCGGTATCTGCGGGAGCTGGAGGACCGCCGTGCCGCGATCCTCGAATCCGTACGGGAACAGGGCAAGCTCGACAGCGCGCTGGAGGCGCGGATCCGGGCCGCCGACACGAAGGCGCGCCTTGAGGACATCTATCTGCCGTTCAAGCCGAAGCGGCGCACGAAGGCGCAGATCGCCCGGGAGGCCGGGCTCGAACCGCTCGCCTCCGGCCTGCTGGACGATCCCTCGGTGGATCCGCTCGTCGCGGCCTCGCCGTTCGTCGACGCGGACAAGGGCGTCGCGGACCCGGCGGCGGCGCTGGAGGGCGCGCGGGCCATCCTCGCCGAACGGTTCTCAGAGGACGCCGACCTCACCGGCGAACTGCGCGAGCGCATGTGGACCCGGGGCCGGCTGGTGGCGAAGGTGCGGGACGGCAAGGAGGAGGCGGGCGCCAAGTTCGCGGACTACTTCGACTTCACCGAGCCGTTCACCGCACTGCCCTCGCACCGGGTGCTGGCGATGCTGCGGGGTGAGAAGGAGGACGTGCTCGACCTCGTCCTGGAGCCGGAGGAGCCCTCTCAGACGCCCGGCCCCTCGTCGTACGAGAACATGGTCGCCCGGCGCTTCGGGGTGAACGACCGGGGCCGCCCCGGGGACAAGTGGCTGGCCGACACGGTGCGCTGGGCCTGGCGCACCCGGATCCTGGTCCACCTCGGCATCGATCTGCGCCTGCGGCTGCGCACGGCGGCGGAGGACGAGGCGGTACGCGTCTTCGCGTCGAACCTGCGCGATCTGCTGCTCGCCGCGCCGGCCGGCACGCGGGCGACGCTCGGGCTCGACCCGGGGTTCCGTACCGGGGTGAAGGTCGCCGTCGTCGACGCGACCGGCAAGGTCGTCGCGACCGATGTGATCCACCCGCACGTGCCCGCCAACAAGTGGGACCAGTCGCTGGCGAAGCTGGAGCAGCTGGCGAAGGCGCACGACGTCGATCTGATCGCGATCGGCAACGGCACGGCATCGCGCGAGACGGACAAGCTCGCCGGTGAACTGTGCGACAAGCACCCGGAGTTGAAGCTCACCAAGGTGATGGTCTCGGAGGCCGGCGCCTCCGTGTACTCGGCGTCCGCCTTCGCCTCGCAGGAACTCCCCGACATGGACGTCTCGTTGCGCGGCGCGGTCTCGATCGCGCGCCGTCTCCAGGACCCCCTGGCGGAGCTGGTGAAGATCGACCCGAAGTCGATCGGGGTCGGGCAGTACCAGCACGACCTGTCGGAGGTGAAGCTGTCGCGCTCGCTCGACGCGGTCGTCGAGGACTGCGTGAACGGGGTCGGGGTCGACGTCAACACCGCCTCCGCGCCGTTGCTTTCACGGGTCTCCGGCATCGGTTCCGGGCTCGCGGAGAACATCGTGGCGCACCGCGACACCAACGGCCCGTTCCGCTCCCGCAAGGGGCTCAAGGACGTGGCCAGGCTCGGCCCGAAGGCGTACGAGCAGTGCGCGGGCTTCCTGCGGATCCGGGGTGACGACCCGCTGGACGCGTCCAGCGTGCACCCGGAGGCGTACCCGGTGGTCCGGGCGATGGTGAAGCGGACGGGCGGCGACGTCGCGTCCCTGGTCGGCAACACTGATGTGCTGCGGTCGCTGCGGGCCGATGACTTCGTGGACGAGAAGTTCGGGCTGCCGACCGTCACCGACATCCTCAAGGAACTGGAGAAGCCGGGGCGCGACCCGCGTCCGGCGTTCAAGACGGCCACCTTCAAGGAGGGCGTCGAGAAGATCGGCGACCTGGCGTCCGGGATGGTGCTGGAGGGGGTCGTGACGAACGTCGCGGCGTTCGGCGCGTTCGTGGACGTCGGGGTGCACCAGGACGGCCTGGTGCACGTGTCCGCGATGTCGAGGACGTTCGTCAAGGACCCGCGTGACGTCGTGAAGCCGGGTGACGTCGTCAAGGTCAAGGTCATGGAGGTCGATATCCCGCGCAAGCGGATCTCGTTGACGCTGCGGCTGGACGACGAGGCCGGTGCGGGTCCGGGTGCACGGGCCGGCTCCGGTACCGGCCGTCCGGGCGGACCGGGCGGACCGGCCGGCTCGGGCGGCGAGCGGGGCGGACGCCCGCCGCGCCAGCGTCAGGGCCAGGGCGGTCAGAGCGGTCAGAGCGGTCAGAGCCAGGGCGGCCAGGGGCGCGACCGGCGCGGCGGCGGCAACGGCGGCGGCAGGCAGGCTCCGGCCGCCGCTCCGGCCAACGGGGCGATGGCCGACGCGCTTCGGCGGGCCGGGCTGCTGGACCCGAAGCAGGGCGGCAAGAAGCGGTAGCGGCAGCCCGTCCGGGGCATCGGGGCGGGGTGGGGAGAGGTTCGCCGGAGGCGGCTCTCTCCCCACCCCGCCCTTTCGTATACCCAGGGGCAGTTTCCGGCCGCCGGTCCGCCCACACCGGCCGACGCTGACGCACGCCCCCTCATCCATCGACTGCCCCGTGCTCCGGCAGACCCGCTTTCACGTCGGTATACCAAGTCGGTCTCAAGTGGCGAATCCGTAGAAAATTTGTGTCGGCCGACTTGCCCCATTCATACGCCAAATCCCCCTGCAAATCAGGCAAACGCGGTCGTGGACAACTCGATGGCTCGAAAGCCCGCTGGTATACCGTTCGGCCCAACGAGTGCCCACGTACACCCACGTCGGTACTCGTTGCTCCGTCCTGCCCCCCTGCCGTCCCCAAGGAGGCTTGATCCCATGCGTCGAATTCCGGCCGCTCTGTCGGTGGCCGCACTGCTGGCGATCACCACCGCATGCAGCTCGCTCTCGCCGCTCGGCAAGGAGACCACCACCCAGCCGCGCCTGACTGATATGCGTCCGGTGCGCGACGGCGGCACGGTCACGATCGGGCTGAAGTCCGATCCCGACAGGCTCGACCCGGGCCTGACCACGACGCTGGTCGCCCGCACCGTGTTCACGTCCATGTGCGAACAGCTCTACGACGTGGACCAGGACAACATGTTCGTCCCGCAGCTCGCCGCCACCCTGCCGAAGATCACCGACGGCGGCCGCACCTTCACCGTCCGCAAGGGCGCCAGGTTCAGTGACGGTGCCCGGCTGGACGCCGCCGCGGTGAAGGCCTCGCTCGACCGTCATCTGCATCTGCGGGGCTCCGGCCGGGCCTCCGAGATCGACTCCGTGGAGAAGGTCACCGCGACCGGCCCGTACACCGTGCGGCTCTCGCTGAGCCACCTGGACGTACCGCTGCTGGGCCGGCTGGCGAACACCGCCGGGCTGATCATGTCCCCGAAGGCGATCAAGAAGTACGGCGCCGACTTCGCCACCCATCCGTCCTGCGTCGGCCCGTTCAAGTACGTCAAGCGGGTCGTCGGGGACCGGATCGAGCTGGAGAAGGACCCGCTGTACTACGACGCGGACAAGGTCCACCTCGACGGCGTCATCTACAAGACGATCACCGACGGCTCCATCCGGATGGCCAACATCCGCTCCGGTGACGTCCAGATCGGCGACCAGATGGGCCCGGTCGAGGTCCGCAACTCGATGGGCGAGAAGGGGCTCCAGCTCCTGAACACTCCGTCGCTCGGCTACATGGCGCTGACCCTGAACGTCGCCAACTCGCACGGCATCGACGCGGACCCCAGCCCCGTCGACAGCCCCTTCGGCCGCGATGTGCGGGTCCGGGAGGCCTTCGACCTGTCGCTGGACCGGGCGCTGATCAACAAGCTGGTCTTCCAGGGCATGTACGAACCGGCCTGCGGCCCGGTGCCGCCGGGAACGCCCCTCAGCTCCCCGGTCACCTGCCCCGGACGGGACGTGGCGAAGGCGAAGCGGCTGCTGAAGGCGGCCGGGGTGAAAACGCCGGTGCCGCTGGAGCTGATGATCAACACCACCCCGGAGGACAGCCGCCTCGGCCAGGTCGTGCAGGCCATGGCCGCCGACGCCGGCTTCGACGTCAAGCTCCGCCCCACCGAGTTCGCGACCGGGCTGACCCGGACCCTGGCGGGCGACTTCCAGGCGAGGACCGGCGGCTGGGGCGGTCAGCCCGACCCCGCGGGCAACATCGACAGCCTCGTCGGCACGACGGGCAGCAACAACCAGGGCAAGCTCTCCGACCCGACGATCGACCGGCTGATCGTGGAGGGGCGCAGCACCTCCGACGTGGCGAAGCGCCGCGAGATCTACCGCGAGCTCACCGCCGCGATCAACAAGCAGCACGGGGTCATCTACCTCTACCGCAACATCAGTTACGTCTCCGCCTCGCAGGACGTGAGCGGCATCAAGCTCTCCGGTGACGGCCTGATCAGGGTCAAGGAAGCCGGATACACGAAGGGGAGCCGGTGACCATCCTCCGCAGACTGCTCACGTCGTACGTGAGCCGCCGCATCGGCCAGTCGCTGGTGACGATGGTGCTCGTCAGCATCACCGTGTTCCTCGGGGTCCGCGCGATGCCCGGCGACACCGCTCAGGCGCTCGCCGGTGAACAGACCTCCCCCGAGGTGCTGGCCGCGATCCGCTCCGAGTACGGGCTCAACGACAACATCGCCGTCCAGTACTGGCGTTACGTCTCCAACGCGGCCACGGGCGACTTCGGCACCTCGGCCCGCACCGGCCTGCCGGTGCTCGACTCCATCACCCTGGAGCTGGCCGCGCTGTCCCTGCTGATGGCAGTCGTCGTCGGCATCGGGGCCGGGGTCATGGCCGCCGTGCGGCGCGGCAAGCCGGAGGAGTGGCTGGCCAACGGCATCGCCCTGCTCGGCATGTCGATCCCCGCCTTCTGGCTGGGCATCGTGCTGGTGCTGGTGTTCGCCATCGCCATGCCGGTGTTCGCGGCCTCCGGCTTCGTACCGTTCAGCACCGACCCGCTGGAGAACCTGCGGCGGCTGGTACTGCCCGCCATCGTGCTCGGCTCCGGCCTCGCCGCCGTGGTGATGCGCCAGACCAGAGCCGCGATGATCGACGCGATGTCCTCCGACTACGTGCGCACCGCACGTGCCAAGGGGCTGTCCCCGGCCGCGGTGATCGGCCGACACGGGCTGCGCAACTCGCTCGTCACCGTGATCACCGTGCTGGGTCTGCAGCTCGGCCACCTGATCTCCGGCGCCGTCGTGACCGAGCAGGTCTTCGTGCTGCCCGGCTTCGGCAAGCTCACCATCGACGCGGTCTTCACCCGTGACTACGCCATGGTCCAGGGCGTCGTGCTGTTCACCTCGGCCGCCTACATCCTGATCAATCTGCTGGTCGACTTCCTGTACTCGGTCGTCGACCCGCGCATCCGGCTCGGAGGTTCCCGATGACCCTCTCCCCGTCGACGGCGGCGGCGCCCGCGCCGGCCGCCACGGCACCTCCCGCGTCCCGGCCGCCCACCCGCGCGGCACGCCTCGCCACCTCGCTGCGCCGGCTGCGGCGCAACCGGCTGGCGCTCGTGGGCGCGGTGCTCTCCGCCGTGTTCGTCCTCGTCGCCATGGTCGCCCCGCTCATCGCCCCGTACGACCCGGCGCTGCCGGACTTCGACGCGGCGCTGCGGGAGCCCAGCTGGTCTCACTGGCTGGGCACCGACGACCTGGGCCGCGACCAGCTGTCCCGGGTGCTGGTCGGTGTCACCGCGTCCATGCAGGTCGGGGTGCTGGCCGTGCTGCTGGCCTTCGTCGTCGCCGTGCCGCTCGGACTGGTGGCCGGTTACTACGGGAAGTTCGCGGACACGGCGGTCTCCCGGCTGGCCGACACCATGCTGGCGTTCCCGTTCCTGGTGCTGGCCGTGGGACTCGCCGCGGTGATGGGCCCGTCCCTGGAGAACGCGACCATCGCGATCGGCATCTCACAGATCCCCGGCATCGTCCGCGTCACCCGTGCGGAGACCCTGCGGCTCAAGCACCTGGACTACGTCGGTGCCGCGACGGCCAACGGCGGCGGTGACGGCGTGATCCTGTTCCGCCACATCCTGCCGAACGCCACCTCGACCCTCATCGTGCAGGCCACCGTGGGCATCCCGTCCGCGATCATCGGTGAGGCGGTGCTCAGCTTCCTCGGCCTCGGGGTGCAGCCGCCCTCGCCGTCGCTCGGCGTGATGCTCTCCAGCGCCCAGCCGTTCATCGCGGACGCGCCCTGGATGGCGGTCTTCCCCGGCCTCGTCATCGTGCTCGCCACTCTGGCGTTCAACCTGCTCGGTGACGGTGTGCGCGACATCCTCGACCCCCGTGGAGGTTCCCGGTGACCGAAGTCGAAACGTCCACCGCGACAGCCGCCGCGCGGAGCTCGGAGCCGGTTCTGCGGGTCCGCGATCTCACGGTCTCCTTCCACGGCGCGGAGCGCACCGTGCACGCCGTGGACGGTGTCTCCTACGACCTGTCGCCCGGCGAGGTGCTGGCCGTGGTCGGCGAGTCCGGCTGCGGCAAGTCCGTCACCTCCATGGCGGTGATGGGGCTGCTCCCGCCGACCGCCCGGATCGGCGGGTCCATCACCCTGGACGGCCAGGAGCTGGTCGGCGCGCCGGAGAAGAAGCTGCGCTCGCTGCGCGGCCGCCGGCTGTCGATGATCTTCCAGGAGCCGATGACCTCGCTCAACCCGGTGCTCACCATCGGCCGGCAGATCACCGAGGTGCTCCGCCGCCACCAGGGGCTCGGCCGGAGCGAGGCCAGGGAGCGGGCCGTCGAACTGCTCGGCATCGTCGGCATCCCCGCCCCGCACAAGCGGGTGGACGAGTACCCGCACCAGCTGTCCGGCGGGATGCGGCAGCGCGTGATGATCGCGATCGCCGTCGCGTGCGACCCCGCGGTCCTGATCGCCGACGAACCGACGACCGCCCTCGACGTGACCGTGCAGGCGGGCATCCTCGATGTGCTCCGCTCGCTCCGGGACCGGCTCGGTACCGCGATCGTGCTGATCACGCACGACCTCGGGGTCGTCGCGGACACCGCCGACCGGGTCCTGGTGATGTACGCGGGCCGCCCGGTCGAACAGGCCTCGGTGGACGAGCTGTTCGCCGCCCCGCAGCACCCCTACACCCGGGGCCTGCTCGGGGCCGTACTGCGCCCCGGCAGCCGGGGTGCGAACGGGCGGGACCGGCTCAACGAGATCCCCGGACTGGTGCCCGATCTGCGCGAACAGCCCGCGGGGTGCAGCTTCGCCCCGCGCTGCGCCTCCGCGGACGCGGACTGTCTGACGGACCGCATCGCGGTGATGTATCTGGGCCGGATCGTCGAACAGGCCCCGGCCGCCGAGCTGTTCGCCTCTCCGAAGCACCCGTACACACAGGCGTTGCTCTCCGCGGCGCCGGTGCCCGACCCGGCCGAGCAGCGCGGCCGCAGCCGGATCGTGCTCGGCGGCGATCTGCCCAGCCCGCTGGACCCGCCGCCCGGCTGTCACTTCCACACGCGGTGCCCGCTGGCCACCGAGCGGTGCCGTACGGAGTCACCCGCGCTGCGGACCCTGCCGGTGGCGGCGGACCCGTCGGTCACCCGCGAGGTGGCGTGCCACCTCGCGGCGGACGACGGCACCGTGCCGGACGCCGCGGAGCCGGCCGCGTAGCAGCGCTGCCGGACACCGAAGGAGCCCGTCCACCTCGTGGTGGACGGGCTCCGGCGTTTCGTGGCCGGGGTCAGCCGACGAGCTCCAGGCCGTCGGCGACGACGCGGCCCGCGTGCAGGACCGTGCGGTCGTCGCTGCGGTCCATCACGGCGGAGGCGACGGTCTCGCCCTCGACCAGCAGCAGATCGGCGGGGTCACCCACGGCGACGCCCGGCCGGTCCGCGACGGACGTCAGACGCTCCGGGCCGCCCTGGAGGATCGAGTGGCCGCCCCGGGTGGCGACGGCCACGCAGTGCTCGATCAGCTCGTCGGCCCGGTAGCGGTTGGTGAAGGCCAGCTGCCAGGTGCGGTCCAGCATGTCGCCGTTGCCGTACGGGGACCAGAAGTCGCGCTGGCCGTCCTCGCCCAGGCCGACCCGCACCCCGGCGGCGGTCAGCCCGGCCAGCGGAAGGGCGTGCTGCTGCTGGGCCGGGGCGATGGTCGCCATCGCGATGTCCAGCTCCGCGAACTCCTCGGTGAGGCGCCGCGTCGTCGCCTCGTCCACGGTGCCGAGTTCGTACGCGTGCGAGAGCGTGACCTGCCCGGCCATGCCGAGGGCGCGCACCCGCTCCAGGATGAGGTCGACGCTGAACACGCCGAGCGCGCCGGGCTCGTGGAGGTGGATGTCGATCGGTGCCTGGTGGCGCTCGGCCAGACCGAAGACGACGTCGAGGTGGCGGACGGGGTCGCGGTCCAGGGTGCACGGGTCGATGCCGCCGACCACGGCGGCGCCGGAGGCCAGCGCCTGGTCCATCAGCTCCGGCACGCCCCTCTCCTTGAAGAGGCCGGCCTGCGGGAAGGCCATGATCTCGACCTCGCACCGGTCCGCGTGCGCCTCCTTGGCCGCGAGGACGCCCTCGAAGCGCTCCAGTCCGCAGTCCGCGTCGATCTGCGCGAAGCTGCGCACCCGGGTCGTGCCGCGCTCGATCATGCGGCCGAGGGTGTACGTGGCCCGCTCGGCGACGGTCCACTCGTCCTCGCGCCAGTGCGCGCGGTCGTTCATCGTCATGCCCCAGACGCCCGGCTTGCCGGTGTGGGGGCGGAAGGGCAGCCCTATGCGGGTGGAGTCGAGGTGGCAGTGGACGTCCGAGAACGAGGGCAGCGCGAGCCGTCCCCGGCCGGCCACGGTGTCGCCCGTGCCGGTGCGGGCGGGGTCGTGCGGGGTGATCGCCGCTATCACGCCGTCCTTGATCTCGATGTCGCGGGGCTCGCCGCCCCAGGGACGGACGTCTGTGATCAGCATGTGGTGCATCTCCTCGGTTGGCCGCCGGGTGCCGGCGGTCGGGGTGGGTCGGGGCCCGGACCGGACGGCGCCGGCCGGGCGGGTCACTCGGCGGGCAGCACCTCGGCCAGGGTCGCCAGGGACGGGCCCCGGCCGCGCTCGATGTGCGCGTAGGCGAGGGCGTCGGCCAGGTCGGGTTTGCCCGCGCAGATCGCCGCGCAGATGTCCTGGTGCTCGGTGCACTGGACGCGCGGGTCGAGGTTGCCGGTGAGGGTGAACAGCCACTGCACCAGGCCGAGCGAGGGCTGGAGCGCGTCCTGGAGCAGCCGGTTTCCGGTCATCGCGACGATCTCGGCGTGCAGAGCGGTGTTGGCGGCGGGGATCTCGTGGACGTCGCCGCGCCGGGTGGCGTCCTCGGCCGCCTCCATGAGGGCGCGCAGCCGGTCGCCGCGGTGCCCGGCGGCGCAGGCCTCCGCGGCCCTGCGGGCGGCGAACACCTCCAGACTCAGGCGCAGGTCGAAGAGTTCCGCGACGTCGCGCAGCGAGAGGTTGCGCACGGACGCGCCGCGCCGCGGGGAGATCACGACGAGGCCCTCGCCGGTCAGCCGGGTGAGCGCCTCGCGGACGGGGATACGGGAGAAGCCCAGGGCCTCAGAGAGCTCGCGTTCCCGCAGCCGGGACCCGGGCGGGTAGGCGCCGGACAGGATGCCGGCCCGGATCGTGCGCTCGGCGTGGTCGGCGTGGGACTCACTGGCGTCGGGCGATTCGGTCGTCGTCATCGTGATGTCGTCTCCTCGAACGGCGGGAAGGTCGGCGGGAACAGCGCGTCGGCACCCCGGCGGTGCACGTCGCGCTCGGCGTAGCCCTCACGCATCCTCTCGAAGAGTTCCTGCGCGCGGCGGCGCAGGTTGGCCAGGTCGGTGCCGGGGATGCGGCCGTCGGTCATGACGGGGCGTCCCGCCACGACGGAGTGGGTGGCCTGCCGGGCGGTGCCGTGGAGCAGGAAGGTGCGGACGGGGTCGTCCCGGACGCCGTCGCGGATGTCGTCGAGCCGGAACGCGACCAGGTCGGCCTGCGCGCCGCGCTCCAGCCGTCCGAGGTCGGCGCGGCCCAGTGCGCGGGCCCCGCCGAGGGTGGCCGCCTCTACGTAGTGCTCGGCGGGTGCGGCGTCCGCCCGGCCGTCGGCGGTCTTCGCGAGGTGGACGCCCGTGTCCATGCCCCGGATCAGGTCGGGCGGGAAGGAGTCGGTGCCCAGGCAGAGGTTGATGCCCGCGCGCCGGTATGCGCCGAAGGAGTGCAGCACCTGGCCGTAGCGCAGTGAGGTCTGCGGGCAGTGGATGACGGAGACGCCGGCCGCGGCGAGGGTGGCCAGGTCGCCCCTGTCCTCGCCGTGGACCGAGGGATGGCGGTCGGTGAAGACTCCGTGCGGGACGAGCAGCCGGGTGTCCAGAAGGCCGGTGCGGCCCCGCTCCTCTTCGAAGGCGACGTGGCGGCCGCCGTCGGGGCGGGCCACGTTGACGCCGGATCGGTAGGCGGGGCCCAGGTAGCCGCGCAGTCCGATGCGCCGGGAGGTCTCGGCCATGGTGACGAGTTCGTCGTACGGCTCGGCCCAGGCGCTGTGCACCTCTGAGGCGATGGGCATGTACGTGGTGATGCCGTGCAGGGCCAGCTGGACCAGGGCGTATTCGCGGACGGTGGCCCGTTCCGCCGGGGTGAAGACGTCGCGCCGGCGGTGGTCGAAGTACTCCTGCGACCAGAGGAGTCCGGCGGCGCGGGCGGGCGGCGCCCAGGAGTCCAGGACGAGGTGGTCGATGTCGGTGAGCGCGTCGAGGTCGATGAGTCCGGGCATCACCAGGGCCTCGCCCAGGTCCAGTTCGACGTCGACGGGGCCCTCGTAGCCGCGTCCGACGTAGCTGATCGTGTCGCCCTCCCACACGATCTCGCCGTCCCGCAGAAGCGCGTGACCGCCGTCGCGGTGGGCGAGGACGTGGGTGGCACGCCAGCGGGTTCGCACGGGGCCTCCTGCGGGTGCGGGTATACCGGTCGCGTTCCGGCCGGGCGACGGGAACGGCGGCTCCCCGGCCGGAACAAGGCGACAGTAACACTTGGCATACCAAGCGCCCGCACCTTCAGGAGTTATGAGAAGTAAGTCGGAATTCGTCCCTCAATCGACGTACGGGGGATTCCCATGCACCACATTTGGCATACGAAGAAGGCCGAACCGGGCCCTGGCGGCTCAGCTCTCGGTGAGCCGTCCCGCCGCCACCTCGACGCGGCGCGTCGTGCGGACCGCCTCCAGCATCCGGCGGTCGTGCGTGACCAGCAGCAGCGTCCCCTTGTACGAGTCGAGCGCCGATTCCAGCTGCTCGATCGCCGGCAGGTCGAGGTGGTTCGTGGGCTCGTCCAGGACGAGGAGGTTGACGCCGCGGCCCTGGAGCAGGGCGAGTGCGGAACGGGTCCGCTCGCCCGGGGAGAGGGTGGTCGCGGGGCGCATCACGTGATCGGCGCGCAGGCCGAATTTGGCGAGGAGCGTGCGGACCTCGGCCGGTTCGGTGTCGGGGACGGCCGCGCAGAACGCCTCCAGCAGCGATTCCGTACCGTGGAACAGCTTCCGCGCCTGGTCCACCTCCCCCACCACCACACCGGAGCCCAGGCTCGCGTGCCCCGAGTCCAGCGGGAGGCGGCCGAGCAGGGCGGCGAGCAGCGTCGACTTCCCGGCGCCGTTGGCTCCGGTGATGGCGATCCGGTCCGCCCAGTCGATCTGGAGCGAGACCGGGCCGAACGCGAAGTCCCCGCGCGTGACCCGCGCCTCCCGCAGGGTCGCCACGACGGAGCCGGAGCGCGGCGCGGAGGCGATCTCCATCCGCAGCTCCCACTCCTTGCGCGGCTCCTCCACGACATCGAGCCGCTCGATCATGCGCTGGGTCTGGCGGGCCTTCGCGGCCTGCTTCTCGCTCGACTCGCTACGGAATTTCCGGGCCATCTTGTCGGAATCGCCGGCCTTGCGGCGCGCGTTCCTGACGCCCTTGTCCATCCAGGAGCGCTGCATGAGGGCGCGGCCTTCGAGCGCGGAGCGCTTGTCCGCGAACTCCTCGAACTCCTCCCTGGCGTGCCTGCGGGCCCGCTCGCGCTCCTCAAGGTAGGCGGCGTAGCCACCGCCGTAGAGGTTGATCTGCTGCTGGGCGAGGTCGAGTTCGAGGACCTTGGTGACCGTGCGCATCAGGAACTCGCGGTCGTGACTGATGACGACCGTGCCCGCGCGGAGCCCGGAGACGTACCGTTCGAGCCGTTCCAGGCCGTCGAGGTCGAGGTCGTTGGTGGGTTCGTCGAGCAGGAAGACGTCGTAGCGGGAGAGCAGCAGCGAGGCGAGGCCGACGCGGGCCGCCTGGCCGCCGGAGAGGGTGGTCATCGGCAGGTCGAGGCCGACGGTCAGCCCGAGCTCCGCTGCGACCTCCTCCGCCCGTTCGTCCAGGTCGGCGCCGCCGAGGGCGAGCCAGCGTTCCAGCGACTCGGAGTACGCGTCGTCGGAGCCGGGCGCGCCGTCCACGAGGGCCTGGGTGGCGGCGTCCATCGTCGCCTGGGCCTCTGCGACTCCGGTCCGGCGGGCCAGGAACTCCCGCACCGTCTCCTCCGGGCGCCGCTCCGGTTCCTGCGGGAGGTGGCCGACGGTGGCGGTGGGCGGGGAGAGCCGCAGCTCGCCCTCCTCCGGCTGGTCGAGCCCGGCGAGCAACCGCAGGAGCGACGATTTTCCGGCGCCGTTGACTCCGACGAGACCGATCACATCGCCGGGAGCGACCACGAGGTCGAGTTCGGCGAAGAGAGTGCGGTCGCCGTGTCCGGCGGCGAGGTCCTTGGCGACGAGGGTGGCAGTCATCAGGAGGTCGATCCTAATCGGCGCCCGGGGGCGCCGGTCGCCCGGAGCATCGCCAGGCCCGTTCGCCTCGGCTAGGGTCCTTCCCCTGAATCGGGTGGGCCGGGCAGAGACGAGCGGCGGTGCGGCAGTGTCGGAAGTGATCGTGGTGGGCGGTGGGGTCAGCGGCCTCACCACAGCGGTGGTGCTGGCCGGACGTGGTCACCGGGTGCGGGTCTGGTCCAGGCAGCCCGCCGCGGCAACGACCTCCGCGGTGGCGGGGGCCCTGTGGTGGCCGTACCGGATCGAGCCGCGGGACCGGGTCGGGGACTGGTCACTGACTTCGCTGAGCTGGTACGAGGAGCTGGCCGCCCGGCCTTCGGAGACCGGGGTACGGCTGGTCAGCGGCCTGCACCGGGGCGAGCGGCTCGCGGCGCTCGGGGCGTGGGCCGGGAAGCTGAGGGATGTGGCGGAGAGCGCGGAGGGGCTGCGCTGCCGGCTGCCGCTGATCGACATGCCGGTGCACCTCGACTGGCTGGAGGAACAGGTCAGGACCGCCGGGGGCTCGGTCGAGCGGCGCACGGTCAGCTCCTTCGACGAGGCCGCCGCCGAAGCGTCGACGGTGGTGAACTGCACGGGGCTCGGTGCCCGTGAGCTGGTCCCTGACCCCGGTATGCGGCCCGTACGCGGTCAGCTGGTCATGGTGGAGAACCCGGGGATCGAGGAGTGGTTCACCGAGGCGGACCCGGCGTCCGACGCGACGACGTACTTCTTCCCGCAGCCGGGCCGGCTGGTGCTCGGCGGCACCGCCGGCACGGACGACTGGCGCACCGTGCCCGATCCCCGTGTGGCCGAGGAGATCGTGGCACGGTGCGCCCGGGTCCGGCCCGAGATCGCCGGCGCGCGGATCATCGGGCACCGGGTGGGGCTGCGGCCGGCCCGGGATGCGGGGGTCCGCATCGAGGCCGAGCCGCTGCCCGGCGGCGGGCGCCTGGTGCACAACTACGGGCACGGGGGCGCGGGGGTGACCGTGGCCCTGGGCTGCGCGGAGGCGGCGGCCCTGCTGGTGGACTGAAGGGGCGGGCGCACGGAGCCGCAGGGCGGCCCCGCTCAGTCGGCGGCCGGGCTCGAACCGCCGGGCTTGTCGCCGTCGCGTTCGGTGCTGATCTGACTGCCGCCGGGACCGATCCGGATCTCGAAGTCGCCGTCGTACTTCGCGTGCCCCTCGATGACGGCGGACTCGACCGCCTCCACCCCGAACTCGCGTCGGACGATGAGCGGGTCCTCGCGCAGGTCCCGCATCAGCGCCACGCACATCCCGATCATGACGATGGTGAAGGGCGCGGCCACCAGGATGGTCAGGTTCTGCAGGCCGGCCAGCGCGTCGCCCTTGCCGTTCCCGATCAGCAGCATGACCGCCGCCACCGCACCGGTGGTGACGCCCCAGAAGACGACGACCCACTTGGCCGGTTCGAGGATGCCCTTCTGGGACAGCGTGCCCATCACGATGGACGCGGCGTCGGCGCCCGACACGAAGAAGATGCCGACCAGGATCATCACGAGCAGGCTCATCACCGTGGGGATGGGGAACTGCTGGAGTACGCCGAAGAGCTGGGCCTCCTGGGTGTCGGCGCCATCGAGCTTCCCGGCCTCCTGGAGCTTGATCGCGGTGCCGCCGAAGATCGCGAACCAGATCAGGCTGACCGTGCTGGGAACCAGGATGACCCCGCCGATGAACTGACGGATGGTCCGGCCGCGGCTGATCCTGGCGATGAACATGCCGACGAAGGGGGTCCAGGAGATCCACCAGGCCCAGTAGAAGACGGTCCAGCTGCTGAGCCAGTCGGCGACCTCGCCCTCGCCGGTCGCCTCCGTGCGGCCGGCGAGCTGGGGCAGATCACCGATGTAGGCGGCGATCGAGGTGGGCAGCAGGTCGAGCACGATGATGGTGGGGCCCGCGATGAACACGAACACGGCGAGGATCAGGGCGAGCACCATATTGATGTTGGACAGCCACTGGACGCCCTTTTCCACGCCGGAGATCGCCGAGGCGACGAAGGCCACGGTCAGCACGGCGATGATCAGGACGAGCAGCCCGGTACCGGTCTTCTCCTTCCAGTTCAGCTCGTGGAATCCGCTGCCGATCTGGAGTGCGCCCAGGCCGAGCGAGGCGGCCGAGCCGAAGAGCGTGGCGAAGATGGCGAGGATGTCGATCAGCCTGCCGACGCCGCCGTGGGCGTGCCGGGCGCCGATGAGCGGTTCGAAGACGGCGCTGATGGTCTGCCGCCTGCGGCGCCGGAAGGTGCTGTACGCGATGGCGAGGCCGACCACCGCGTAGATCGCCCAGGGATGGAGCGTCCAGTGGAAGAGGGTGGTGGCCATCGCGGTCTGCATCGCTTCCGCGGCGTCCGCGGGATGGGTGCCGGGCGGATGGTGGACGAAGTGCGCCAAGGGCTCGCTCACTCCGTAGAACATCAGGCCGATGCCCATGCCTGCGCTGAACATCATGGCGACCCACGACACGGTCCGGAATTCCGGCTCCTCGCCCTCCTGGCCGAGGGTGATCCTTCCGTAGCGGCTGATGGCGAGCCAGAGCGCGAAGACCACGAACCCGGAGGCGGCCAGCATGAAGGCCCAACCGCCGTTGTGCATGAGTCCGTTGAGCAGTGTGCTGGAGACGTCCTCCAGCGAGTCGGTGGCGGTGGCCCCCCAGACCACGAAGGCGAGGGTGAGGACGGCGGTGACGCCGAACACCACCCGGTCGGTCGTGGGGCGCCGGCCATGGGTCGGGTCGCCGGGCAGATCCGCCGTCACCGACAGATCTCCCCTGCCGCCCGTTCTCTGATCGTCCTGCGACACGAAAGGCACCTTTCACGGAAGCTGAAGTTTCGCTCTCCGTAGGCAGTACCACACGCGGCGCACATCTTCCGGGATCAACAAGCGGTATCGGCTTGACCGTTTATGAGGTGGTATGACGCACGTGCGTCCAGCAGGAGCGGGATCAGCTTCCGGGCAGGCTGGTCCAGCGGTACGTACACACCGTCACCGTCGGGCCGGGAGGTGACGCCGTGCAGGGCGAGTTCGTCCCCGGCCGCGGCGGACCCGTGTGCCGTGAGCCGGTAACCGCAGGGCGGTCGTGCGAGGACGTCGCCGGGCTCCGGGTCCTCGTTGTCGGCCCCGCCCAGCAGGACCGGGCCCCGGCCGGACGCTCCGGACGCCCGGGACGCGGCCGTGGCTGCGGCGATCTCACCGCGCCGTTCCTCGACGTAGGAGAACAGCCCTCTGAGTGCGGCGAGTTGGGAGTGCACCCTGCGCCGGTCGTTGACCGCTGGATCGGTGCGCTCGGCGTCGGTGAGCGGGTCCACCCGGGATTCGACGAGCAGGGCCACCGCGTGTTTGAGACCCGCCGCGTTGCGCAGGATGCGCTCCTGTCCGTCGCCCGCCGTCTGCTTGACCGGCCGGCCGGTGACCGGGTCCGTCCAGATGCCGTAGAGCCCGCTGTCGTGTCCGGCGGACCTGGCGGCCGGGCGCACATAGCGTGCGGCCAGGAGCCTGGACTCGTCGCGCACCCGGTCGTCGACGTTGGGGTTGCGGGGCCACAGGACGGTCAGGTCCTTGTCGTAGTACGGCGGGCTGGCGCCGTATTCGTGCAGGTCGTACACCACATCGGGCGCGTGGTCGCGGAGCACCGCCGCGATGGCGCGGCTCTCGGCGGTGTGCAGCGCGATGTGGTCACGGTTGATGTCCACGTCGTCCGAGTTGCCCCGGGTACCGGCGGCACTGCCGTCGGGGTTGGCGGTGGGAATGACGAGGATCTCGGTGCGGGCGAGGAAGTCACGGGTGGCCCGGTCCCTGGCGTGTCCGAGGTCGCGGACCATCGTCAGACAGGCCTCACGGGCCGCCGGTTCGTCGCCGTGCTGGCTGCATACGAGGAGCACGGTCAGCGCGCCCGGACGCCGGCCGCCGATCCGGACGAGCCGCAACGGGCGGCCCTGCTCCGTCGTGCCGATCCGCTCCACGGAGGCCCCGTCGCCGCGCCCGCCGACGGCCGCGAGCAGTGAGCGTTCCCCGGCCGGGGAGGTCCAGCGAGCCCCGTCGGCGGTCTCGAATCCGGTATGCGGCGCGGTCCGCGCGGCCTCGGCGGAGCCCGTGAGCAGCGCACCGGCCAGCGCGGTGGCGACGGCCGCGTGCACGAGAGCGCGGATCCGGCGAGGGCCGGCCCGCCGGCTGCGGCCGTCCGGCGCGTGGCCACCCCGTGCACGTCTCGGCATGGCCGGAAGGTACCGTGCCGGGCGCCCGCGCGACAGGGCCTGGGGCGGAGCCGCGCGGCCGTGCGACGGGGCCCGGGGCCGAGCCGGGCGGCCGCGCGACCGGATACCCCGGTCGCCTCCCCGCGCCAGGTCGTAGGCTGGCGGGGTCCGTGCTGTTCGGCCGGGACCCGGCCGGATCCCGCCCCCTCCCGCGCCTCCGAGGAGCGTCCCTTGCCCCGTTCCGCCCCCGATGCCTCTCACGCACGCCCCACACTGGAAGCCGTGGCGGCCCGCGCCGGGGTGTCCCGGGCGACGGCCTCCCGGGTGGTCAACGGCGGTGCGGGGGTGCGGCAGCCGCTGGTGGACCAGGTGCGCAAGGCGGTCGACGAGCTCGGCTATGTGCCGAACCACGCCGCCCGGACCCTGGTGACCCGGCGCAACGGGGCGGTCGCCGTCATCATCGACGAGCCCGAGATCCGGATCTTCTCCGACCCCTTCTTCTCCCAGCACATCCGTGGCATAAGCCGCGAACTCATCATCTACGACGCCCAGTTGGTGCTGCTCCTGGTGGAGGGGAGCGGGGATTTCGAAAGGGTCACCCGCTATCTGGCCGGTGGCCATGTGGACGGTGTGCTGGCCTTCTCGCTGCACACGGACGACGAACTGTCCTCGGTCATACGCCGGTTTCGGGTGCCGACGGTCTACGGCGGGCGCCCCGGACGGCCGGGCGCCTCCGGCCCCCCGGTCCCCTACGTCGACTGCGACAACCGGGGCGGCGCCCGCGAGGCGGTACGCCATCTGGCCTCGCTCGGCCGCCGGCACATCGCGCACATCGCGGGCCCGCGCGACCAGACCTCGGCCCTGGACCGCATCGAGGGCTACTTCGACGTGCTGCCGGACGGTGATCCCGCGCTGGTCGCGGACGGTGACTTCACGGCGGAGGGCGGCGCCCGCGCGATGGCCGGGCTGCTGGCGAGGCGGCCGGACCTGGACGGTGTCTTCGCCGCCAACGACCTGATGGCCTCCGGCGCCCTGCGGGTGCTGCGGGAGCACGGCCGCCGGGTACCGCAGGACGTGGCGCTGGTCGGCTTCGACGACCTGGAGTCGGTCGCGGAGACGACCGATCCCCCACTGACGACGGTCCGTCAGGACGTGGTGAGCATGGGCAGGCTGATGGTCAGGCTGTTGATGGACCGGCTCAACGACGGCACCGGGGACGCCGGCCCGGTCATCATGCCGACGCAGCTGATCCGGCGCGCTTCCGCCTGATCCCGGCCTCCCGACGGTCCGCCCGCGCCCGGCGCGCCCTCGGCAGATACCGCAGCCGCTCCGGCAGCACCGGCACCACCAGCCGCACCACTCCGCAGAACCGCCGCAGCGCCCGCTCCTGCCCGTCCGTCCACTCCAGCCCGATCGCCTCGCGCGCGTCCGGAGGCATCAGCCCGACGGTGAGGAAGCTCCGGAACCGGGCCAGCGGCGGACGGAGCACCGGCCACAGCACCCTCAGCACCAGTCGCGGGAGCAGCGGCCCCCGGTCCGGCGGCGGCACCGGGGTACCGGGGTCGACGAGTTCGTCGACGACGACGGTCCGCTCGATCTCACCGGCCAGCATGCCCCGGTAGTACGGCCAGAACTCCTCGATGGACCGAGGCATGTCCCGGTCGCGGATCCCGAGCACCCGGCCCACCTGGAGCCACTCCCGGTACAGCGCCCGCTCCTGCTCCGCGTCGAGCGGGCGGACCAGGTATCGCGCCGCGTGCTGGTACACGGGGAATCCGGTGGCGTACACCCATGCGTAGTTCGCCGGTGACAGGGCGTGGTAGGGGCGCCCCCGGGTGTCGGTGCCCCGAATGGTGCGGTGCAGCCGGCGGAGCCTGCGCCCCTCCTCCACCGCCTCCGCTCCCCCGTACACCCAGAGCTGGAGCGAGCGCAGGGACCGTTCACCCCTCCCCCACGGGTCCGTACGGAAGACGGAGTGCTCGTCGACACCTGCGCCGACCGCGGGATGGGCGACCTGGAGGGTGAGGGCGGCGGGCAGCATCAGCAGGGCCCGGATGTCGCCGGACAGGCTCCACAGCACACCTCCTGGCGGGGGCGGTACGGGGTCCTGCTCGCTGCTCATTCGGTGCTCCCGGCGGTCGGTACGGGCGCCCGGCCCGGCGGCCGGCCCCGCCTCATCCAGTATGCGAGCGCTTCGGACGTCACGCGCACCGGCCCCCGCCGCACCCCGTCACACGACCGCCCGTCGGCACTGTTGACGGGACCCATGAAACAAGTCAATAGTATTTGTAACTTTGACTCTCAAAGCAGATGGCCCATCACATCCCTTGCTCATCAAGCGAGTTGAAGCATGACACCCAGGCATCACACCCCCGCATCACACACCGGAGCGGTCCCGCAGGGAACCGGTACACGGACAGGAGGGCGCACCATGGGCCGATACAGCCGCCTGCGCGAGATTCGCCGGATGGATCCGGCGCGCGACTACGCCGAGATCCTTCGGCTGATCTCTCAGTACGAGTTCCCCTGGGACTACCGGCAGGGGGTGAGCGTCGCCTTCCTCCGCGACTACGGGGTCCCCCGGATCTCCGTGCTGCTGGACCGGACCCAGGAGTTCGAACGGGCCGGGCAGAAGCGGTACGACGACACGGTGCTGATCGGGTACGAGATGGCCGCCGAGGGCTTCGACTCGGAGCGCGGGCGGGCGGCGGCCCGGCACCTCAACCGGATCCACGGGAAGTACCGGATACCCAACGAGGACTTCCTGTACGTCCTGGCGACCACCGTCGTCGGGCCGAAGCGCTGGATCGACCGGTTCGGCTGGCGGCCCCTGTGCCGGGTGGAGACACAGGCGCTGACCGAGGTGGGCCGGAAGATGGCCGCGATGATGGGTATCGAAGGCGCACCGGACACCTACGAGGGATTCGAACGGCTGCTGGACGCCTACGAGGAGCGGATGTTCGCGTACGACCCGGCGAACCGGCGGGTCGCCAACGCCACGTTCCGGACCATGGCCGGCTGGTACCCGCGCCCGCTGCGTCCGCTGATCGCGCGCTTCTCGCTCGCCCTGCTGGACGAACCGCTGCTGCGCGCCCTGGGGTTCCGGGCACAGCCCCGCTGGGTCCGGTCCGCGGCCGCCGGGTCGCTGCGCGCCCGCTCGCACTGTGTCCGCCTCCTCCCGGCGCGGCCCCGCCGGCTGCCCTCGCGTCCGCAGCCGCGCTCCTATCCCTTCGGCTGGCGGCTGGACGACCTCGGGCCGCACTGGGCCGGCAGCCGCCCCCTGGAGCCGCTGCCCGACGAGACGGCCGCCGCCTGAGCCGCCCCGGGCGGTGAGCGGACCCCGCACCGCGGCGGCGAAGACCGGACCCGGTCCCGGCGCCTCAGCGACCGGGCGGGCGCTCCGCGGAACGGGTCGCAAGCAGCGGCACCAGATAGCGCCGGGCGAACTCCCGCACCTGGGTGTCGTCGTCCAGCTCGAAGCAGCTGACGGGGTTGAGGAGGAAGGAGACGGTGATCCGCACCATCAGTTCGGCGACCGGTGTCGGATCACTGGCCGGGCGGCCCTCCGCGCGCCGGGCGTCACGCAGCCGGTCCGCCAGGTACCCGCGGATGGCGAGGAGGGCCGGTCCGCTCTCCACGGTCAGGAACGGCAGCATGGTCTCGGGTTCCAGCCTCAGCAGACCGCCGATGAGCGGATGCTCGCGGATGTGCCGGAGCACCGCGGTGAAGCCCTCGACGAGCCGGTCCTCCGTCGTGGGCAGGGCGGCCACCACGTCGTCCACCTCCACGAGGAAGCGGCGGTACTCACGCAGCAGGCAGGCGGAGACGAGGCTGTCCTTGTTGCCGATCCGCCGGTAGACGGTCACGCGCGAGACCCCGGCCCGTTTGGCGACGTCGTCGACGGTGGAGCGGCGCAGCCCGAAGGTCATGAACTGCTCACGCGCGGCGTCGAGGATCTGCTCGCTCAGGGCGTCGGAGGGCGGCGGCCCGTCCAGCGCACGGGCCAGCAGCGCCTCGTCCGTGCTCCGTGCGGCCATGGGACCTCCCCGTTCCGTGCCGGTTCGGGTCCACCATAGTGGCGTCGCAACAGAGAGCTCCGTCCTGTCACTCTGTCACTTCCGCGTCAGTCGAAGTCGTACACCGTCACCTCGACCCCCCGGCTCAACAGCCGCTGTTCCAGCAGGGGTTCGACGCGTGACCACTTCCCGCCCGCCAGCCCGCAGCCGATCCGCGGCATATGGACGGAGGCCCCCAGCTCAAGGGCCCTGTCGGCAACCGCGCCCAGCGCCGTGTCGATCGCCTCGTAGCGCACCGGCACCCCCTGGCTGCCGGTGCGCATTCCCCGCTGGCCCACCATGTTCGCCATCCAGATGTACGGGCTCACATGGACGAACTGGACGGCGCCGAGACCGAAGTCGTTGCCTGCCCGTTCGCGGTGCCAGCTTCGGTAGCGGGCCTCCGGTTCCGGCCAGCGGCGCGAGACCGCGAGGACGAAACCCTTGCCCCAGCCGCCCAGATCGTTGCAGACGTGGGCGATCAGCTTGACACCCTTGCCCCGCGGAGCGGTGGCGTCCCCCCGTACGTAAACGATCTCGGTCATCGCACCAGCGTACGAGCGCGCGCTGACAACGGGTGGGCGGCGCACCCGTCCTGCCGGGGGCCGCGGGGCCGGGGGCCGGAGTGCGTGGCGAGGCCTGTCGGGGCCGCTTCACCGCTCGTCGGCCGTCTCCAGGATCGCGCGGAGCCGCGACAGGCACTCGCGGGCGAAGGCGGGAAAGGTGTGCCAGTAGTACGGCACCCCGCTGATACCGACCCCGACGGCCCAGGCGCGGGCGCGCGACCACGTCACGTCGTCCAGGTCCATCGCGTCCCAGTACGCCTGTCGGGCCGAGGGCGGAAAATCCCACAGGGGCGCGTGTTCGGCATCGGGGAAGCCGACCGAGAGGGCTCCGAAGTCGATGACCGCGTGCAGCCTGCCCCGGTGGACCAGGAGGTTGGTGGGTTTGAGGTCGCCGTGCAGCCACACCTGCCGGCCGGACGGCTCGGGCAGTTCGAGCGCGCCGCGCCACAGGTCCCGCAGGCGTGCGAGGTCGAGGTCGAGGCCCTGGATCGACCGGCAGTCGTCGAAGTACGCGCTGACCGACCGGTCGCACTCCCGCAAGCCGCCGCCGCGGTACCAGCTGAGCGCGCCCTCACGAGCGGCTCCCATGAGGGGGATGGAGTGCAGCCTCCGCACGACCGCCGCCAGATCCGCGCCGAAGCGGGGCCAGTCGGTGACCGATCCGGGGCCGGTCTCCTCGCCCTCGATCCAGCGGTAGACCGACCAGTCGAGCGGGAAGGAGGAGTCCGGCGAGCCGGCGTACACCGGCTCCGGGATGCGGCAGGGAAGATGCGGCGCCAGCCGAGGCAGCCACGTCTGTTCCTTCCGTACCGCCTTCGCGTTGTCCGCGGTGCGTGGCAGCCGTACGAGCAGCTGGTCGCCGAGCCGGTACATCGTGTTGTCCGAGCCCGCACCGGCCGGCGTGATGGGGAGGGCGGCCCAATCGGGGCGCTGCTCCCGCAGCAGCTCCCGGACGACGGCCTCGTCCGCATCGATCTCGTTCTCATGAAGTGTCACGGCGAAAGCCTGGTGCCCGCGCCTCGCCGCCGCCAGTGAATTCCCTCGCGCTCCGCCGCCGCCGGGCACTTTCACAACAGTGGTGAGACAGCAATACTGTTGAACCTGATCGACGCACACGCCCGGCAGTTCATCCGCGGGGTCGGACACGAGGAGCAGAGATGGCGACCGGGACAGAGGAGCCGAGGCTCACGGTCGACGAGCTGGCCGCTCGCGCCGGGGTGACGGTGCGCACGGTGCGCTTCTACAGCACCCGGGGGCTGCTGCCGCCGCCGGTCATCGGACCGCGCCGGGTGGGGCACTACGGACACGACCACCTCTCGCGCCTCGCGCTGATCGAGGAGCTCCAGCACCAGGGCATGACGCTCGCCGCGATCGAACGCTACCTGGAGCAGCTGCCGCCCGATCTGAGCGCCCAGGACCTGGCGATCCACCGGGCGCTGGTGGCCTCCTGGGCGCCGGACTCGGCGGAGGACGTGAGCCGGGCGGAGCTGGAGCGCCGCGCGGGGCGGGCGCTGACCGGGCAGGATCTCGACCGGCTGGCCGCGATGGGGGTGCTGGAGCGGGCCGATCCGGGCGAGGCCCCCTACCGGGTGGATCCGGGGCTGCTGCGGCTCGGGGTGGAGCTGCTCGACGTGCCGATCGCGCACGAGACGATCCTGGCCGCCCGTACGGTCCTGCTGGAGCACACCCGCTCGGCCGCCCAGGAGCTGACCCGGCTCTTCCGGGACGAGGTGTGGAGTCCGTACCGGGAGCGGGAGTCGGACCCGGAGCACGTCAAGGCGATGAAGTCGCTGTCGGCGCACATGCAGCCGATGGTGCTCCAGGCGCTCGTGACCGCCTTCCAGCGGTCGCTGAAGGAGGAGCTGCGGGCCGCGTTCACCGCCGAGTGACGGTGAACGCGGCGCGCGGCGGCCTCAGTCGTGGTCAGTCGTGGAAGGTCTCGCCCTTCTCCGCCTTCGACACGAGCAGCGCGGGCGGCAGGAACCGGTCCCCGTACCGTCCGGCGAGTTCCCGGGCGCGGGCCACGAAGCCGGGCAGGCCGCCCTCGTACCCGTTGATGTACTGGAGCACGCCGCCGGTCCACGGCGGGAAGCCGATGCCCATGATGGAGCCGATGTTGGCGTCCGCGACGGTGATCAGGACGTTCTCCTCCAGGCAGCGGACGCTGTCCAGGGCCTCGGAGAAGAGCATCCGCTCCTGCATGTCGGTGAAGGAGATGTCCGTGCCGGGTCGCGTGAAGTGTTCGCGCAGTCCGGGCCAGAGGCGGGTGCGCTTGCCGTTCTCGTCGTACTCGTAGAAGCCCGCGCCGCCGCTGCGGCCGGGGCGGCCGAACTCGTCGACCATCCGGTCGATGACCGAGTCCGAGGGGTGGCCGGCCCAGCTGCCGCCCGCCTCCTCGACGGCCCTGCGGGTCTCGTCGCGGATCTTGCGAGGCAGGGTGAGGGTCAGCTCGTCCATCAGGGAGAGCACCTTGGCCGGGTATCCGGCCTGGGCGGCGGCCTGTTCGACGGAGGCGGGCTCGACGCCCTCGCCGACCATCGCGACGCCCTCGTTGATGAACTGGCCGATGACGCGCGAGGTGAAGAAGCCGCGCGAGTCGTTGACGACGATCGGGGTCTTCCTGATCCGGCGGACCAGGTCGAAGGCGCGGGCCAGGGCCTCGTCGCCGGTCTTCTCGCCCTTGATGATCTCGACGAGCGGCATCTTGTCGACGGGCGAGAAGAAGTGCAGCCCGATGAAGTCGGCCGGGCGCGTGACCCCTTCGGCCAGGGCCGTGATGGGGAGTGTGGAGGTGTTGGAGCAGAGCAGCGCGTCGGGCTCGATGATGTCCTGGATCTCCTGGAACACCTGGTGCTTGAGCTCGGTGTTCTCGAAGACGGCCTCGATGACTGCGTCGCAGCCCGCGAGGTCTGCCGGGTCGCCGGTCGGGGTGATCCGGGCCAGCAGCTCGTCGCGCTTCGCCTCGGTGGTGCGGCCCCGGGACAGCGCCTTGTCGAGCAGCTTCTCGCTGTACGCCTTGCCCTTGGCGGCGGCCCCCGCGGAGACGTCCTTGAGGACGACGTCGATGCCGGCCTTGGCGCAGGAGTACGCGATGCCCGCGCCCATCATCCCGGCGCCGAGCACGGCCACCTTGCGGACCTGGCGCTCCTCGATGTCCTTGGGGCGGCTGGCGCCGGAGTTGACGGCCTGGAGGTCGAAGAAGAACGCCTGGATCATGTTCTTGGAGACCTGGCCGGTGACCAGCTCGGTGAAGTACCGGGCCTCGATGGTCAGGGCGGTCTCGAAGTCGACCTGGGAGCCCTCGACGGCCGCGGCCAGGATGTTGCGCGGCGCGGGCATCGGCGCGCCGTTCAGCTGCTTCTTCAGGTTGGACGGGAAGGCCGGCAGGTTCGCGGCGAACTTGGGGTTCGACGGGGTGCCGCCGGGGATCCGGTAGCCCTTGACGTCCCAGGGCTGCTGGGACTCGGGGTTGGCGTCGATGAAGGCGCGGGCCTTGCTGAGCATCTCTTCCGGCGTCGCGGCGACCTCGTGGATCAGGCCGTTCTCCAGGGCGCGCCGGGGGGTGTACTGGGTGCCCTGGAGGAGCACCTTGAGCAGCGCGTCCGCGATGCCCATGAGGCGTACGGTGCGGGTGACGCCGCCGCCCGCGGGGAGCAGGCCGAGGGTGACCTCTGGCAGGCCGATCCGGGAGCCGGGCGCGTCGAGGGCGACGCGGTGGTGGGAGGCGAGGGCGATCTCGTAACCGCCGCCGAGGGCGGCCCCGTTGATGGCCGCGACGACGGGCTTGCCGAGGGTCTCGATGCGGCGCAGCGAGCTCTTGATGGCGGTGCCGGTGTCGAACGCCTGCTGGGCGTTCTCGGGGCCGACCTTGATCATGTCCTTGAGGTCGCCGCCGGCGAAGAAGGTCTTCTTCGCGGAGGTGTAGATGATGCCTCGGATGGTGTCCTTCTCGGCCTCCGCGCGGTCCGCGATCGCCGCGATGGAGTCCTTGAAGGCCTGGTTCATCGTGTTGGCGGACTGGTTGGGGTCGTCGAGTACGAGGGTGACGACGCCGGTCTCGTCCTGTTCCCAGCGGATGGTCGTGCTCTCGGTCATGTGTCTGTCTTCTCCGTAGGAAGGGGGACGGTCAGAGACGCTCGATGACGGTGGCGACGCCCATGCCGCCGCCGACGCACAGGGTGGCCAGTCCGTAGCGCTTGTCGCGCCGCTCCAGTTCGTCGATGAGGGTGCCGAGGATCATCGCGCCGGTGGCGCCGAGCGGGTGGCCGAGCGCGATGGCGCCGCCGTTGACGTTGATCTTGTCGAGGGAGAGCCCCATGTCCCTGGCGAAGCGCAGGACGACGCCGGCGAAGGCCTCGTTGATCTCGACGAGGTCGATGTCGTCGATGGTGAGCCCGGCCTTGGCTAGTGCCTTGCGGGTGGCGGGCGCCGGTCCGGTGAGCATGATGGTGGGCTCGGAGCCGGAGACGGCCGCGGCGACGATCCGGGCGCGCGGGGTGAGGCCGTACCGCTCCCCGATCTCCTTCGAGCCGATCGCGACCAGGGCCGCGCCGTCGACGATGCCGGAGGAGTTGCCGGCGTGGTGGACGTGGTCGATCTTCTCCACCCAGTGGTACTTCTGGAGCGCCACGGCGTCGAAGCCGCCCATCTCACCGATGCCCGCGAACGACGGCTTGAGCGCGGCGAGGGAGTCGGCCGTGGTGCCGGGCCGCATGTGCTCGTCGTGGTCGAGGACGACGAGACCGTTGCGGTCCTTGACGGGGACGACGGAGCGGGCGAAGCGGTTGTCCTTCCACGCCTCCGCGGCCCGTTCCTGCGACAGCGCGGCGAACTCGTCGACGTCGCGGCGCGAGAAGCCCTCGATCGTCGCGATGAGGTCGGCGCCGACGCCCTGCGGAGCGAAGCCGGTCTCGTAGTTGGTCATCGGGTCCATCGCCCACGCGCCGCCGTCCGAGCCCATCGGCACCCGGGACATCGACTCGACGCCGCCCGCGAGGATGAGGTCCTCCCAGCCCGAACGGACCTTGGCGGCGGCCAAGTTGACGGCTTCGAGGCCCGAGGCACAGAAGCGGTTCTCCTGGACGCCCGCGACGGTGTCCGGGAGGCCGGCCGCGATGGCGGCGATGCGGGCGATGTCGGAGCCCTGGTCCCCGAGCGGGCTGACGACGCCGAGGACGATGTCGTCGATGGCCGCCGGGTCCAGTCCGGGGAAGCGGCCGCGGAGCTCGTGGATCAGGCCGACGACCAGGTCGATCGGCTTGGTGCCGTGCAGGGCGCCGTTGGCCTTGCCTCGGCCGCGCGGGGTGCGGATCGCGTCGTAGACGAATGCTTCGGTACTCAAGACAGCTGCCTTTCGGGGGTGGTTTCGGCCCGGTGCGGGGGTCGGGCGAGCGGGGGTCAGGCGAGCAGCGAGCGGCCGATGATCTCCTTCATGATCTCGGTCGTGCCGCCGTAGATGGTCTGAATGCGGCCGTCGGTGAACGCCTTGGCCACCCGGTACTCCGTCATGTAGCCGTAGCCGCCGTGCAGTTGGAGGCAGCGGTCGGCCACCCGCTTCTGCAGTTCGGTGGCCCACCACTTGGCCATCGAAGCGTGCACGGCGTCGAGCGTGCCCTCGGAGTGGTCGACGATGCACCGGTCGAGGAAGGCACGGGTCACGGCGCACTCGGTGGCCATCTCCGCGATCTCGAACCGGATGTGCTGGAGCTTGGACAGCGGCCGTCCGAAGGCCTCACGCTCCTTGACGTACTCGGTGGTGATCTCCAGCAGGTGCTCGGCGGCGGCGATGCCGGCGACGGCTATGCCCATGCGCTCCTGGGCCAGGTTGGTCATCAGGTGGATGAAGGCGCCGTCCAGCTCACCGAGGAGGTTCTCCTTGGGCACGCGGACGTCGTTGAAGAACAGCTCGGCGGTGTCCTGGGACTTCTGGCCGATCTTGTCGAGGTTGCAGCCACGCTCGAAGCCCTCCGTACCGCGCTCGACGACGATGAGCGAGAGCCCCTTCGCGCCGCCCTCCGGGGTGGTCTTCGCCACGACGACGACCAGGTCGGCCAGGATGCCGTTGGAGATGAAGGTCTTGGAACCGTTGAGCAGCCAGTGGTCGCCGTTGTCCTCCGCCGTGGTGCGGATGGCCTGGAGGTCGGATCCCGCGCCCGGTTCGGTCATGGCGATGGCGGTGATCGTCTCGCCGCTGCAGAAGCCGGGCAGCCAGCGCCGCTTCTGCTCCTGTGTGCCGAGGCCGGTGAGGTAGGGGCCGATGATGTCGTTGTGCAGGCCGAGCGCGAGCCCGGGGGCGCCGGCGCGGGTGAATTCCTCTGCGAGGACGGCGCTGAAGCGGAAGTCGGTGTTGCCGCCGCCCCCGTACTCCTCGGGCACCGCGAGGCCGAGGAGCCCCTGCCGGCCGGCCGCGCGCCAGGCCTCGCGCGAGACGATGCCGTCCTTCTCCCACTGCTCGTAGTGCGGAAGGACCTCCTTGGCCAGGAAGGTGCGGACGACCTCGCGGAACGCGTCGTGCTCTTCGGTGAAGATCTGCCGCTGCATCAGTCGGTGGTGTCCTTCCGGGTGGTCCGCAGGGCCGGTACGTCCCAGTCGGCGGCGACGGCCTCCGTGTCGGCGCCCGGCCGGGCCGGGCCGCTGTGCACGGAGGCGGGCGTGGCCGAGAACCGGGGCGCGGGTGCGGGCTGGGTGAGTCCGCCGTACTCGACGAAGGTGGCGCGGGCGGCGAGGTGCGGGTGGTGCGGTGCCTCACGGAGCGAGAGGACCGGCGCCACGCAGGCGTCGGAGCCGTCGAAGACCTCGGTCCACTCGGCGCGGGTGCGGGTGCGGAAGCGGGCGGCGACGACCTCGCGCAGTTCGTCCCAGCGGGAGAGGTCACCGCGGTCCGGCGCCGTCTCCGCGATGCCGAGGAGCTCGGTGAACTCGGCGTAGAACCGCTGCTCCAGCGGGCCGACCGCCATGTACTCGCCGTCGGCGGTCTCGTACGAGCCGTAGAACGGGCAGCCGCCGTCGAGCAGGTTGGAGCCGCGCCGGTCCTGCCAGCCGCCGGCCGCGAGCATCCCGTGGACCATCATGGCGAGGTGGGCGGCGCCGTCGACGATCGCCGCGTCCACGACCTGGCCGGAGCCGCCGGGGGTGCGGGCGTGCTGGAGGGCGGCGAGGACGCCGACGACGAGGTAGAGCGAGCCGCCCGCGTAGTCCCCGAGCAGGTTGGCCGGGACGGTGGGCGGCTCGTCCGGCTTCCCGATCATGGAGAGGGTGCCGGTGAGGGCGATGTAGGCGATGTCGTGCCCGGCCCGCTCGGCCAGCGGCCCGTCCTGGCCCCAGCCGGTCATCCGCCCGTAGACGAGGCGTGGATTGCGCGCCAGGCAGGCCCCGGGGCCGACCCCCAGCCGCTCGGCGACGCCCGGCCGGTAGCCCTCGATCAGGATGTCCGCCCGTCCGGCCAGGTCCAGGACCGTATCCGGGCCGTCCTCGGCCTTGAGGTCGACGAGAACGGAGCGCTTGTTGCGGTTGGTGAGGTCGTGGGCCGGATCGATGCCGAGCCCGGCGCCGCCGGGGCGGTCGACCCGCACCACGTCGGCGCCCAGATCGGCCAGGAGCATCGCGGCGAACGGACCGGGCCCGATGCCCGCCAGCTCGACCACCCGTACTCCGGCGAGCGGGCCCCGGGGGGCGTGCGCACTGTTCCCTGCTGTTGCCATCGAGCCCCCAGCGGTATGACACAACTGATGTAACACCGGTGATGCTAAGAACGGACCGCGCTCCGCACAACCCTTTCGGCCGAGCAAGCGCTTAGTTCTTTTCGGCCGATCTTCCCCCACGAAACCCTCCCGGCCGCACACCGCCACGTCCGCCTCCGCTAGCCTCTGGCTGCTACATCGGCGCCGGCCCGTGCGGAGGCACTCGTGAACAGGCAGAGCGGGGCACAACGCCCCTATGACGTAGTCCTCTTCGGCGCCACGGGATTCGTGGGAGTCCTCACCGCCGAATACCTGGCGTCACACGCGCCACAGGGCTGCCGGTGGGCCCTGGCCGGTCGTAATCGCGCCAAACTGGAGCAGTTGCGCAATCACCTCGCCGCCCTCGATCCCGCCTGTGCGGACATCCCCCTGCTGCACGCGGACGCGGACGACGCCGGATCGCTGCGCGAACTGGCCGAGTCCACCCACGTGGTGGCCACGACGGTCGGCCCGTACATCTGGTACGGCAAGAAGCTGGTCGCGGCCTGCGCGGAGGCGGGGACGGACTACACGGACCTCTCCGGCGAGCCGGAGTTCATCGACGGGGTCTACCTGGAGCACGACGCACGGGCGCGCGAGACCGGCGCCCGGATCGTGCACGCGTGCGGCTTCGACTCCGTACCGCACGACCTCGGCGTGTACTTCACGGTGCAGCAGCTGCCCGAAGGCGTTCCGCTGCGCATCGACGGTTTCGTCCGCAGCAACGCGGCCTTCTCCGGCGGTACGTTCGCCTCCGCGCTCAACACGATGAGCCGAGGCCCGCAGATGGCGCGCGCCGCGCGGGAGCGCCGGCTGCACGAGCCGCGGCTGGTCGGCCGCCGCGCCGCCGCACCGCTCGGCGGACCGCGCTTCAGCACGGAGACCGGCACCTGGGCACTGCCGCTGCCGACGATCGACGGACAGCTCGTGAAGCGCTCCGCCCGCGCGCTGCCCCGCTACGGCCCCGACTTCCGCTACCGCCACTACGCCTCGGTCAAGCACCTTCCGGTGGCCCTGGGCGGCACGGCGGCGATGGGTGTCCTACTGGGCGCGGCGCAGGTCCCGGCCGCGCGGGCGTGGCTGATGAGCCGGTACGAGCCGGGCGCGGGCCCGGACGCGGAGCGCAGGCACCGCAGCTGGTTCACGGTCAGGTTCGTCGGCGAGGGCGGCGGCCGGCGGGTGTTCACCGAGGTGTCGGGCGGCGATCCCGGCTACGGGGAGACGGCCCGGATGCTCGCGGAGGCCTCGCTGTGCCTGGCGCTGGACGAGCTGCCGGCGGTGTCGGGGCAGGTCACGACGGCCGTCGCGATGGGCGACGCGCTGGGGGATCGTCTTCGGGCGTCCGGTCTGCGCTTCCGGGTGGCGGCGGTCCGCTGACGCGCCGCGGCCGTCGGGAGGGGGCGGCACTAGAAGATCCAGGAGGCCAGCGTGTAGAGCATCGCCCCGGCCCAGACGAACGCCACCGCACCCCCGATCAGCATGCCCGCCTCGGCTCGGCGCCGGATGGGTTGAAGGGGTGCGGTTCGGGTGGGTGTGCGAGGTACGTTCATGTGTCCAGAGTGCCGACCATGATCGTCGAACGCTATCCGTACGGATACTCAGACGCCCTCGCCCCCGCCCGCACCACCCTCAGCCGGTCGCCTCGCGCAGCGCCCGCCGGCAGAGCGCGTCCGCCCGGCGGGTGGTCTCCGGCTGACGGAAGTCCCGGGCGAGCAGCAGGGTGTGCGCGCAGGCGTTGTCGAGGCCGGTGCGGTGGCCGACGGAGACGAACACCGGTTTGGTGCCGTCCTGGGTGCGCAGCGCCCGGCCCACCTCCTCGTCCCCGTCGAGCAGCGGCGAGCGGTCGCCACGACGCGGGCCGGGCTGTTCGTACGAGAAGGTGAACGGGTTCTTCGCCACGCCGATGACCGGCAGCCCGGTGAGCACCCCCAGATGGCTGGCGAGCCCGAAGCGGCGCGGGTGCGCCTGCCCGTATCCGTCGCAGACGACGAGGCCCGGGTCGACCGGCAGGGACTCCAGCGCGGACAGCACCGTGGGGATCTCGCGGAAGGCCAGGAGTCCGGGCACGTACGGAAAGGTGACCCGGCCGACGGCGGTGGACTCGGCCACCACGTCCAGGGTGGCCGCGTCGAGCACGACGGCCGCGGCGACGACGGTATCGCGCTCGTCGTCGTAGGCGACGTCGACACCGGTCACCCGGCCGGTGCCGGGCGGCGGCCCCGGTTCGTCGAGCACCACCCGGGCGCGCAGGGAGTCCTGGAGGGCGCGGGCGGCGGCCTCGTCGGCGGGCATCTGAAGACTTGTCATGGTGGCGACCAGCTTAGAAGCCGTTGTCCAGTCCTCGCTGGATCAGCTTCGGCGCATGACGGCCGGGGGCGGGGTACCTGACCTCCCGTAGCCACCCCGCCGCTCCCGTAGCCTGGAGATCATGTTCGTACTTGAGCTTTCCTACGCCGCCCCGCTGGACCGGGTCGACGCGTTGATGAAGGACCACGCCGGCTGGCTCGACACGCAGTACGCGGCCGGGGTGTTCATCGCCTCGGGGCGCAAGAACCCGAGGGACGGCGGAGTGATTCTCGCGGTCGGGGAGGACCGGGCCGAGATCGAGCGGCTCGCGGCGACCGATCCGTTCGCCGTGCACGGTGTCTGCGTGTACCGGATCACGGAGTTCATCGCGAGCAGGACGTCGGACGCCCTCGCGCCCCACCGTCAGGAGGTGTGACCGCACCCCGGTCCGGTGAACGGTGGGTGGCGGGCGGTGACGCAGCTCACGCGGTGTCCCGGTGCACGGATCTGCGGCATCCGTCGTCTGTATCAGTGCCGGGAACCCGTTCATCCGGTCGCGAGAGGGAGCAGGTCTTGTCCATCGTTATCGAGCAGTCCGTACAGGCCCGCATGGTGGCGTCCGCACCTCAGATGGAGACGCTTCCCGCCCTCCTGAGTTACGACCGCACGGACCCCTTCGCGATCCGCATGTCCTTCCCCGCGCCCGCGACGCTGGAGGGCACCGAGGTGTCCTGGGAGTTCTCCCGGGAGCTGCTCGCGGAGGGCATGGACGCACCGGCAGGGCTGGGCGACGTACGGATCAGGCCCTTCGGGTACGACCGTACGGTGCTGGAGTTCCACGCCCCGGAGGGCATCGCGATGGTGCACGTGCGCACCGCGGAGCTGCGCCGGTTCCTGCGGCGGACCGAGCAGCTGGTGCCCGTCGGCGCGGAGCGCCGGTTCCTTGACCTGGACCGGAGCCTGACGGATCTGCTCGACGGCTCCTGCTGATTCGGCTGCCGGTCATTCGGCTGTCGGCATTCGGCTGCCGGTAATTCGTTTGCCGCTCCCCCGGAGCCGGGCGTAGCGTCTTCGGTGTCCTTGTCGTCGCCGATCGGAGTAGGACCTTGCTCGTCTGAGGTCTTGAGACACCGTGTCGCACGCCGTGCCATGTCCGTACATGCCCGCGTGCCCGAGTGTGACCTCAGCTCTTCGAGCCGTCCTCCGTGACCAGGGCCTTCCTCCACACCCCCGGAAATCCTTCCGTGGAACGCCAGTGACCGGTGTCTCATCCCGTTGCCCCTGACCTTCCTCGCAACCGGGAGATTCCCTTATGTCAGCTCCGCTCGCCCACATCACCTGCTCGTCGCTCTCCTTCGCCTGGCCGGACGGCAGCGAGGTGTTCGACGACTTCCACCTGACCGTGGGGCCGGGCCGTACGGGCCTCATCGGCGTCAACGGCGCCGGCAAGTCGACCCTGCTGCGGCTGATCGCAGGCGACCTCACCCCGGCCGGGGGCCGGATCAGGGCCACGGGCGAGGTCGGGTACCTGCCGCAGAACCTGGTCCTGGACACCGAGCTGCGGGTCGACGCGGCCCTCGGCATCGCCGGGGCCCGTGAGGCGCTGCACGCCATCGAGGCGGGCGACGTCGGCGAGGAGCGGTTCGCGGCCGTCGGCGACGACTGGGACGTGGAGGAACGGGCCCGCGCCACGCTCGACCAGCTCGGCCTCGGACACATCGGGCTCGACCGGACCATAGGTGAGGTGTCCGGCGGGGAGTGCGTGCTGCTGCGGCTGGCCGCGCTGCTGCTGGCCCGGCCTGACGTGCTGCTGCTCGACGAGCCGACGAACAACCTGGACCTGTACGCCCGGCAGCGCCTGTACGCCGCGGTCGAGGCGTGGAGCGGGGTCCTGGTCATCGTCAGTCACGACCGGGAACTCCTGGAACGCGTCGATCAGATCGCGGATCTGCGGGGTTCCGAGGTCACCTGGTACGGCGGAAACCTCTCGGCGTACGAGGCTGCGCTCGCCGTGGAGCAGGAGGCCGCCGAGCGCATGGTGCGGGTCGCGGAGGCCGATGTGCACCGGCAGAAGCGCGAACTCGCGGACGCTCAGGTCAAGCTGGCCCGGCGCAAGCGCTACGGGCAGAAGATGAACGACCAGAAGCGCGAACCGAAGATCGTCATGGGAGCCCGCAAGCGCGCCGCGCAGGAGTCCGCGGGCAAGCACCGCATCATGCACACCGAGCGGCTGGCCGAGGCGAGGGAACGCCTGGACGCCGCGGAGGAGGCGGTGCGTGACGACGACGAGATCCGGGTCGAGCTCCCGCACACCAAGGTCCATCCGGGCCGCGGGGTGCTGGTGCTGCGCGATCTGGAACTGGCCTACGGGGCCCGGGTCCAGGGCTCGTTCGAGGTGCGCGGTCCGGAGCGCATCGCGCTGGTGGGGCGTAACGGGGCGGGCAAGACCACGCTGCTGCGGACGCTCGCCGGTGAGCTGGCTCCGGTGTCCGGAGAAGCCGCGGTGGAGGTTCCGGCACGGTTCCTGCCGCAGCGGCTGGACGTGCTCGACGACGGGCTGAGCGTGGTGGAGAACGTAGCGCGGTTCGCACCGGATGCCACGGACAACGCCATCAGGGCGCGGCTGGCACGCTTTCTGTTCAAGGGGGCGCGCTCGGACCGGCCCGCGGGAACGCTGTCGGGCGGGGAGCGGTTCCGTGCGGCTCTGGCCGCGCTGCTGCTCGCGGAACCGGCTCCTCAGCTGCTGATGCTGGACGAACCGACGAACAACCTGGACCTGGCGAGCGTGCGCCGTCTGACGGCGGCGCTGGACGCGTACGAGGGAGCGCTCATCGTGGCGAGTCACGACGTGCCGTTCCTGGAGTCACTCGGAATCACGCGCTGGCTGTCGCTCGACGGCGAGCTCCGGAACACCACGGCGGACGAGGTGCGCGCGGGCATGTGAGGTGCGGGGCAGGGCTGTGCAGGGCTAGGGGTGGAGTAACGCCCAGGTCTTCGAACCGCCGGTGGCCGCCAGTGCGGGGGCGAGCCCCCAGTCTCCGCCCTGCGCTTCGACGGCGGCCGCCAGCAGCCACATGTCCGCGCTGCGGCGCTCCCTGCACTCCTCGGCCCTCTCGGGCGTTCCGTGGCACGGGTGCTGGTCGTAGAGGACGATCCGCAGCGCGTCGAACTGCCAGTGGATCCGCAGCAGCATCTCCCGGTCCGGAGTGAACCGGTAGGCGGCGGCGACCAGTTCGGACGTGGCGAGCACCGCGGTGTCGCGGAGTTCGGTGAGTTCGTGCCGGGTGAGCAGGTCACCGACGACGCGGCGGGCAAGGCCGGCGCAGAAGGCGCCACCGGGCAGAGCGAACGAATAGCTCAGATTGCCCGCTCCGGGCGGATGCGGATGGGGCCCGGCGGGGGCGAGGGCGGGGAGGCAACGCAGTGCGCCCTTCATCAAGGTACTCACAATTCCCGGTTCATGTGGCGACGGTCACACAGAGGCATGGTCGCCCCGTGTGAGACTTACGCTACCGACCGTAGCCCACAAGTGGAGCACAGTGCTACTACTTGTGTGGTTCCGGTCATTTCACTGACTCCCCACACCCGGAAGGACACGTACCGTGCCTCCCAGGAGCACCCCGACCGCTCGGCAGCAACGGCTCGGGTACGAACTGCGCAAGCTGCGCGAGCAGTCCGGAATGACGGCGCAGCAGGCCGCCGCACTGCTCGGCGTCGACCGGACCCGGATCCCCAACATCGAGTCGGGCCGGTTCGGCATCAGCGCCGAGCGGGTCCGCACCCTCGCCTTCAACTACGGCTGCCCCGACACGGGTCTCGTGGACCTGCTGGCCGAGATGGCGCAGGAGCGGGCCAGGGGGTGGTGGGAGGAGCATCGCGGACTCCTGCTGCCCAGCCTGCTGGACATCGCCGAACTGGAGTTCCACGCGGTGGAGTTGAACACCGCGACCACCACGCACATCCCCGGCCTGCTGCAGACAGAGGAGCATGCGCGGGCGGTCTTCGACACCGCCGACCCCCAGCTGCCGCGCCCCGACCTGATGGCCCGCCTCTCCCTGCGGCTGCGCCGCCAGGAGGTGCTCGAACGGGACCGGCCGCCCCTGTACGAGGCGGTGGTCCACGAGGCCGCCCTCCGCATGCAGTTCGGCGGACCGAAGGTCACGCAGGCGCAGCTGGCACACATCCTCGGCCAGTCCGAACGGGACCGGACGACCGTCCGGGTCATCCCGTTCGCGGCCGGCGGATTCCCCGGCGCCGGACAGTCCTTCACCTATGTCGGCGCTGCGGTGCCTCAGCTCGATACCGTACAGCTCGATTCCTCGCACGGCTCGACGCTGCTCGACGCCGATATGCAACTGCGGCGCTATCGAGGGCTGTTGGGGCGGCTTCGTACGCTCGCACTGCCCGTCGCGGAATCACGCGATTTCATCCGGTGCATAGCCAAGGACCTCTGAGGAGAGACCATGAACGACATCTGCTGGGACGAGGCGTTCTGCAGCGAGGGGGCGAACTGCTTCCGCTTCGGACTGGACGGCCAGGGCCGCGCCTACATCGGCTCCACCACCGACACCGCCACCTACGTCAGTGACTCCGTGGAGGCGCTGCGGGCACTGATCTTCGCGGTGAAGTCCGGCGCGGCGGACCATCTGCTCTGACCCCGACCGACCGGCCGTGTCCCCCGTGCCGCCGCGCTCCGAGTACGCCGACAGTTCAGAGCGCGTCGCCACCGGGGACCGGGCCCGGCCGTTTCACCATCTGAGACCCCTCATGAGCCCCTCCCCCACGGCCGCCCTGACCCTCCGTACACCCACTTGACCTGCGAACATGACATAAAGTGACGGAATATTGCCCGGACGGGCTTGGCTCCGGCCTTACTGCCGCTTTAACCTACGGTCTCGTAACCTACGAAGCCGTAGGTAATTCTCCCGTCCCCAGGAGCCCCCGTGACTATCAACTCTCCCCACCTCGGCAGTTCACAGACATGGACTGACGCGCAACTGCTGTACGCGCTGGAAGAGGTGGTGGAGAAGGAACTCAACCGGCATCTCAAGGTCGCCAAAAACTGGATGCCGCACGAGTACGTGCCGTTCTCCGACGGCCGGAACTTCCCCGGCGTCTTCGAGGACGGCCAGGCCTGGGAGTCCGAGCAGTCCAAGGTCACCGACATCGGCAAGACCGCCCTGGTCGTGAACCTGCTGACCGAGGACAACCTCCCCAGCTACCACCACGAGATCGCCTCGCTCTTCGGCCGCGACGGCGCCTGGGGCACCTGGGTGCACCGCTGGACGGCCGAGGAGGGCCGGCACGGCATCGTGATGCGCGACTACCTGCTCACGTCGCGCGCGGTGGACCCGGACAAGCTGGAGCAGTTCCGGATGGCGCACATGGCGGAGGGCTTCGAGTCCGACAACGGCCACTCGATGCTGCACTCCGTGGCCTATGTCGCCTTCCAGGAGCTGGCCACCCGGGTCTCCCACCGGAACACCGGCCACCAGTCGGGCGACCCGGTCTGTGACCGGATGCTGGCCCGGATCGCGACAGACGAGAACCTGCACATGGTGTTCTACCGCAACCTCCTGGGCGCGGCCTTCGAGCTCGCACCGGACCTGACCATGCAGTCCGTGCGCGACGTCGTCGTGAACTTCCGGATGCCCGGCCACGGCATGCCCGGCTTCGAGCGGGCCGCCGCGCAGATGGCGATCGGCGAGATCTACAACATGCGCATCCACCACGACGACGTCATCCAGCCGGTGCTGCGCTACCTGAAGGTGCTGGACATCGACGGGCTGGGCCCGGAGGGTCTGAAGGCGCAGGAGGAGCTCGGCCTGTACATGAACGGGCTGGACAGCGAGGCGTCGAAGTTCGACGCGAAGCTGGCCGCCCGCAAGGAGCGGATGGCGGCCCGCGCCCAGGCCTGACGGCCCTGCCCCGCCCCGCTGCGACCCGTCACGGCGGGGCGGGTCGCAGCGGGGCGGGTTCAGCCCTCATCACCGGCGCACGGACCGTACTCTGTGCCGGTGAAACCTGTGACGCGTTTCGTTCTCTTCGCCGCGCCGATAGCCATCGCCGCCTCCATCGTCTTCAACGGTGGCGGCGACGACCCCGAACCGCCCGACGACTCCCCCGCCGCCGCGGCAGCGGACCCGGCCGACTCCGCCGTGGGCCCCGACCCGTACGCCGCCGCGGACGAAGAGGGACGACGGCAGCTGGACGAGCGTGTCGAGGCGATGCCTGCCGGGCTGGCCGCACCGGCCGAACGCGAACTGGCCTGGAAGCTGCTGGCCACCTCGGAGAGCTCGACGCTGGACTGGCGCAGCCAGTACGGCATGATCGACGACAACGGCGACGGCACCGGCTACACCGCCGGGATCGTCGGATTCTGCTCCGGAACGCACGACATGCTCACGTTCGTCGAGGCGTTCACCAAGGACCATCCGGACAGCCCGCTGAAGCCGTACGTCCCCGCGCTGCGCAAGGTGGACGGCACCGGTTCGCACGAGGGTCTGGACCCCGGCTTCACCACGGCGTGGAAGAAGTCGGCCGAGGATCCGGTGTTCCGTGCCGCTCAGGACCGGGTCAGGGACAAGCAGTACTTCGAGCCGGCCGTACGGCTGGCCAAACTGGACGGGCTCGGCACCCTGGGCCAGTTCATCTACTTCGACGCCATGGTGCTGCAGGGCCCCGGAACAGAGCCGGACGCCTTCTACGGAATCCGGAAGGCAGCACTCTCCGAGGCCGACACGGTCGACGAGGGCGGGGACGAGAAGGTCTATCTGGACGCGTTCCTGGACGCCGCGCGAGCCGTGATGAAGTCGAAGAAGAACCAGCACGACACCTCGCGCATCGACACGGCGCAGCGGGAGTTCCTGTACGACGGAAACCTGGCGCTGAAACCACCGCTGACCTGGAAGATGTACGGCGAAACCTTCCACGTCGCGTCCTGACGCGGACGCCCTGACGCGGACGCCCTGACGCGGACGCCCCGCCGGCTGGCAGGCCGGGCCGGCCGGCCCGGCGCCCGCGGTCACGCCCGGTCGCGCCCCGCTCTGCGCAGTCGGTCCCGCTCCTTCTCCGAGAGGCCGCCCCACACGCCGAACCGCTCGTCGTTGTCGAGGGCGTACTCAAGGCAGGCCACACGCCCTTCGCAGGCGTTGCAGAGCTGCTTGGCCTCCCGGGTGGAGCTGCCGGGGGCGGGGAAGAAGAACTCGGGCCCCGCTTGCGCGCACAGCGCTGTCTCCTGCCAGGCGAGAGCGGGGTCGGTCGGGGTGTTGATCAGCATGCCGCACACAGTGCCCTGCCGCGATAAACGACTGATCAACGATGCATCAACCCCCCGCCCCGTCCGCCGGGGCCCGGCCCGCGCGGGTGCGGGCGGCTACGCGCTCTTGATCACGGCGAACGGCGCGCCGTAGGGATCGGTGACGTTGGCGAACCTGCCCACGCCGTCCATCTCCAGCGCCTCCAGCGTCAGCTTGCCGCCCAGCCGCTCCACCTCCGTCACCGTGGCATCGCAGTCATCGACCTCGATGTACGGCAGCCAGTGCGGGCCCACGACCGCCCTGGCCGGTACGGCGTCGAGCGGCACGAGCCCGCCGAAGCCGGCCTCCTCGCCGCCGCCCCCGGTCCGGACCAGTGTGTACGATCCGCCGCCTTCCGGAAAGGGCACCTGGCTGCTCTCCCAGCCGAAGACCGCGCCGTAGAACGCCGCGGCGGCCGGGACGTCCGGGGTGTACAGCTCGGCCCAGCACAGGCTTCCGGCGTCCCCCACGGCTCCGAGTCCCGGCAGTTGCTTCGGCTGCCAGACGCCGAAGTACGCCCCGCCCCGGTCGGTGAACCCGCCCATCCGGCCGAACTCCAGCACGTCCATCGGCGCGAACGGCACCGAGCCGCCGGACTTCTCCACGAGACGCGCGGTGGCGTCGGTGTCCGACGACTGGAAGTACACCGACCAGGATGTCTTCGCCTGCTCCTCCGGCACGGTCATCACACCCCCGACCGACTTCCCGTCGAGCGTGAACATGCCGTAGCCACCGGTCTCCGGCCCCCCGGCCTCGTACTCCCAGCCGAGGAGAGCGGTGTAGAAGGCCGCGGCCCCATCGATATCCGGGGTGCCGAGATCCAGCCAAGTGGGGGGCTCCGTCGACACATCGGGTGGTGAGCATGGTGCGCTCCTTCAGTGGTCCCGTTCTCGTGCGAACAAGGTTTCTCCTGATGTGTCCGAGTCTGGCACCGGGCACTGACAACCGCAGTCCGTCGGCCCCTTGTCAGCAGCGCATGGGACGATACGAATCGCTCCGGCCGCGCTGCCGGGCGGAGCGGCGGTGAGGCTTGCGGGGACAGAGGACGTACATGACTGAGGCCGGGTCCACGGAGGGCGGGGCGACGAGCGGGCGGGCGGCCAGGGAGCTGCTCGCGCGGGCCGAGGAGCTGCTGGGCGCGGCACGCGCGGTGCTGGCCGATCACGGCCGCGCCGTCGATGCCGTACGCAGCGCCCTGGACCCCCTGCTCGACGCGCTTGTCCGGGACGAGCTGTCGGCCATCCCGGCGTCCCGGCTCAAGGACGTCACCGAGGGCCGGCTCCGCATCGGCGCGATCGAGCAGGCCGGTTTCACCACCGTCGGGCAGGTGCACGGAGCCAGCCGCTACGAGCTCCGCCAGATCCCCGGCGTCGGTGCGCAGACCGCCGACCAGGCGCTCGCCGCGGCGGGCCAGATCGCCCACGCCGTACGGGACACGGTCACGGTGCGGCTAGCCGTCGAATCCCCGGACGATGCCACGACGGCCCTGGTCACGGCGTTGTACCGGCTGGTCGAGGCGGGGCCGGACGTCCGGCGGGCGGTGGACGGCGCCCGCGGGCTGGCCGAGCGGCTGGATCCGCTGCTGGTCACGGCGGCGCCCGCGCGGGGGCGGCTGCGGATGGTCTTCACGCGGCGGCCGGCCCGGACGCGGGCAGTGGCCGCCGTCGCCGCCGCCCGCGCGGTGCTGGCCGATGCGCGGGAACGTGAACTCCCACTGCTGTTCGGGCAGGTCTCGGCCGATCTGCTGCGCGATCCGGACTCCCCGATCGCGGCCTGGGTCGACTTCGAGGTGCGCTCCGCCGAGTACTACAGCCTGCTCGCCGAGATGTCCGGCACCGGACCGGACCGGGACGCGGCCGAGGGGTTCCTGCCGTCCGGGATCGCCGACCGGGTGCGCGGTCTGCGGCTGGACGACGCCCGGCTGCGGGTGTCGTTGCGCGGCTACCAGTCCTTCGGCGCCCGTTTCGCGCTCGCGCAGAAGCGGGTGATCCTCGGTGACGAGATGGGGCTCGGCAAGACGGTCCAGGCCATCGCCGCGCTGGCCCACCTCGCGGCCGGGGGCGAGACCCACTTCCTGGTGGTCTGCCCGGCGAGCGTGCTGATCAACTGGACCCGGGAGGTCAGGGCCCGCTCGACGCTGCGGGTGCTGCCGGTGCACGGTCCGGACCGGCAGGGCGCGTTCGCGGAGTGGCGCGAGAGCGGCGGGGTCGCCCTCACCACGTACGACGCCCTGCACACCCTGCCCGACGCGGCCGACTGCGGCGTACGGCCCGGCATGCTCGTGGTCGACGAGGCGCACTACGTCAAGAACCCCGCCACCCGGCGTTCCCGGGCGGTGTCCGGCTGGGCGCGCCGGACCGAGCGGGTGCTGTTCCTGACCGGCACGCCGATGGAGAACCGGGTGGCGGAGTTCCGCAGCCTCGTCAGCCAGCTCCAGCCCGAGCTGGCCCCGTTGATCAGCATCAGCCACGGCGCCGCCGGGTCGCAGGCGTTCCGCCGGGCCGTCGCCCCCGCCTATCTGCGCCGCAACCAGAGGGACGTCCTCACCGAACTCCCGGCGCTGGTGCAGGTCGACGAGTGGGAGGAGTTCAGCGAGGACGATCTGCTGGCCTACCGGGAGGCGGTGGCCGCCGGGCAGTTCATGCGGATGCGCCGGGCCGCGTACGCCGGTCCGGCCACCTCCGCGAAGCTGAACCGGCTGCGCGAGCTGGTCGCGGAGGCGGCGGGCAACGGGCTGAAGGTCGTGGTGTTCTCGTACTTCCGTGAGGTGCTGGAGACGGTCCGGCAGGCTTTGGGCGAGGAGGTGTTCGGCCCGGTGTCCGGGAGGGTGCCGGCCGCCCGGCGTCAGGAGATGATCGACGCCTTCACGGCGGCCGACGGCCACGCGGTGCTGCTGAGCCAGATCCAGGCCGGCGGGATCGGGCTCAACATGCAGGCCGCTTCGGTCGTCATCCTCTGCGAGCCGCAGATCAAGCCGACGATGGAGCACCAGGCGGTGGCCCGCGCCCATCGGATGGGCCAGATACGCACGGTCCAGGTGCACCGGCTGCTCGTCGCGGACAGCGTCGACGAACGCATGCTGGACATCCTGGCCCGCAAGGAACGGCTGTTCGACGCGTACGCGCGGCGCAGCGATGTCGCGGAGACGACGCCGGACGCCGTGGACGTGTCTGACGGCTCGCTGGCCCGCCGCATCGTCGAGGAGGAACAGCGGCGCCTCGCCGTGGAGTCGAGGGCGAAGGCGGCAGCGGCGGTGGAGGCCGGGGTCGACGCGGGGGACGGTTCCTGACGACTGCGGCGATTCGGCCAGGGCATCGTTTTACTGCCAATCACCGGCGACCCGGTCACGGCACCGGCCGGACCCGGCTAAACAGGAGGGGGCTCGGACCGGTGTCCGCTGCCCTCCTGGAGACGGCCGTGTTCTGGTGGGAGGTCCGGCAGTTGCTGTTGATCACGCGGGCAGAGCGGTGAGCCCCCGGTCGCGCGGAGGCCGGGCGACGAGCAGGCGCCCGCCGGTACGGCGCCGTACCGGCAGGCCCGGAAGGCGGAGACGGCGCACGGACGACCGGCTGACCGGCCGCCTCGTGGCCGTGGTCCTGGCCGCCGTCGCGGCGGTGGCCCTGGTCAACTGGCTGCTGGCCCACTGGTGGGTCCTGCTTGTCCTCGGCTCGGTCGCGGCGCTGGCCGGCGGCGGCCTGCTCCACCAGCAGCGACAGAACGCACGGTGGGAAGCGGTCCGCGTGCGGGGCCTGCGGTACGAACTGGCCCAGCTGGACGCCCTGCACCACACCCGGTTCGAGGACGCCGTACGGGACCTGATGCACCGCGACGGCTGCCAGGACGCGCTCCGTGTCGGCGGCGGCGGAGACCTGGGTGCCGATGTGAAGGCCACCGATCCCTTCGGGCGGCGCTGGGTGATCCAGTGCAAGCACCGGCGCGCCGGGCCGGCCGGCTCCGCGGTGGGAACACCGGATCTCCAGGTCCTCAACGGCACCGCCCGCCAGGTGCACGGCGCCGACATCGCGGTGATCGTGACGAACGGCAGGGTGACCGCACCGGCCGTGGTCTTCGCCGAACAGCAGCGGCTGCACGTCGTCGACCGGCACACCCTCGAAAGCTGGGCGTCCGGCTCCCGTCCGCTCTGGAAGCTGCTCCGGGCCGTCCCGCCGCCACGCAGGCCGACCACCTTGTCCTGAGCGGTCCGCGGCGCCCGGGAGGCGCGCGGCCCGGCTCCCCACCCGTCAGTGGCTGTCGTGCGACGCCGCCTTCTCCGATGTCTTGGCGCCGGACGTCTTGGCGTCCGGGCTCTTGGCGTCGGGGCTCTTCGCGTCCGGCGATTTCGCATCCGGAGTCTTCGCGCCGTGCGAGGACATCGAATGCGCCTCGCGCCCCGGCACCGTCCCGTCGGCCTTGGCGACCAGCAGCATCCCGGCCATGCCCATGTCGGAGTGGCTCTGCACATGGCAGTGGTACATCCACGCGCCCGCGCCCACGTGTTCGCCGGCGATGACCTGGAAGCCGAACGAGTCCGCCGGCCCGACGATCTTCGTGTCGATGACCCGGGTGGGGTCGTCGGGGCCGGTGAGCAGGCCCGTGCGGTTGTCCGCCCAGCGGTGACCGTGGACATGGAACGTGTGGTAGTACTCGCCGTGCGTGATCATGACGACTTCGAGCCGGTCGCCCACCGTGGCCTCGAAGTCGGGGCTCTTGTCGGCGGGCTTGTTGTTGATCAGCATGTCGTTGAAGACGATCGTGATCGTCTTGTCCGGCAGGATGTCGCCCTTGCGCCGGACGATCACCGGACCGTACAGCCCCTTGCGGATGCCGCCCGTGCCGTGATCGGTGCCGACGACGTGGTCGTGGTAGTGCCAGTAACCCGCGCTGCCCGCCTGCCAGGTGCCGTCCTTCCTGCGGCCCGGGGCATGGGTGCGCCAGGTGTAGGTACGGGTCTCGCCCGGTTCGACGATGCTCTTGTTCATCCGGGTGCCGTCGCTCGCGATGTCGTAGTCGACGCCGTGCGCGTGGAGGCTGGCCGCCACGTCCATCGTGTTCTCGAACTCGATGTGCAGGGTGTCGCCCTCGTTGATCTCGATGAGGGGGCCGGGGATCGACGCCTTGCCCTTCTCGAAGCCGTACCCCATCTGCCCGTCCGGCAGCTTCTCCGCGTACATCTTGAGGTGGCGGACGACTCCTCCCGCCGGCGCGGTGCGGGGCGGGTTCTCGGCGGAGGTGGCCTCGATCGCACCGAGGGACAACGATGTCACCCCGGTCGCCGCCGCCACCCCGCCGCCCATCAGAATCCGCCGGTTGAAGCTACGTCGATTCATGTCGAACTCCCCACTTTCAGACGGGTGTTGCGGAGAAACCCAAGGCAACTACGGCACACGGCACAGAGGTACGCAGGTCATGGCGGTCAACGCCGCCGGGCACGGGTGGGCCTCGGGGACGGGCCATACCGTAGCCCGGGGATCTTCGTTTATCCACACTAAGGACAAAGTTCGTGCGATTGCTGCCATAGCTATTGGCGAGTCGCGAAAAGAGGTCTAGCTTCATGCGCTGTTGAAGTGACCAACGAGGGGTGGGTGACCACATGCAGCGCACACCACATCACAGGTCCAGATCGCGACGCGGAATTGCGGCGGCCGTAGCGGCCGGCGCACTGACCGCATCCCTGCTCGGCGGCAATGCCGCCAGTGCCAGGCCGTATCCCGGACCGAACGAGTCCATGGCGACAACGTTGTCCCTGCCTACGCCGCCCGGCGGCGCGAACGTGAAGGTGCTGGTCTTCCACGCCTCCGCGTCCGACGAGTCCCCGACGGTCGACGCCGGTATCGCGGCGATCGAGAAGATCGGGCTCACGGGTCCGGAGGCGGGCCGCTTCAAGACCGTGGCCAGTGACGACCCTGCCGTCTTCACCAACGGCAAACAGCTCGGCAAGTACAACGCCGTCGTCTTCCTGACGGGCGGCGGCGACGTCCTGGATCCGGAGCAGGAGGCCGGTCTTGAGGCGTACATGGAGGCCGGAGGCGGCTTCCTCGGCATCCACGACGCGGCTCGCACCGAGCCGTACTCCGACTGGTTCACCGGGCTGGTCGGTGCCCGTCCGGCGGCCGACAGCCCCACCGCCGTCCAGCGTGCGACGGTGGAGATCGGGGACCGGCAGCACCCGGCCACCAAGAACCTTCCGCTGGAGTGGAAGCGTCCCGACAAGTGGCTGAACTGGAAGGAGAACCCGTCCGGCGACGTGCACACCGTGGCACGCGTCCGGGAGATCACGTACAAGCCGGGGGCCAGTGCCAACGGCTGGGACCACCCGGTCTCCTGGTGCCGTGACTACGACGGCGGCCGGTCCTTCTACACCGCGATGGGCGGTACGGTCGACAGCTTCGCGGAGGCCGACTTCCGCGACCACCTGCGCGGCGCGCTCGACTGGACGACCCGGATCTCGCAGGCCGACTGCAAGGCGACGATCACCTCCAACTACAAGGCGGAGCGGGTCACCGAGCCCAACCAGCCCGGCAAGAACGACCAGATCGGTGAACCGCACGGCCTGGTGACCGCCCCCGACGGACGCGTGCTGTACATCGGCCGCGGCGGCGCCGACAGCAGCGTGCCGGTCGTCACCGACTGGAAGGACCCGAACGTCGGCAAGGGTCTGGGCCAGATCCACGTCTACGACCCGAAGACCAAGAAGGTCACCCTCGCCGGAGAGCTGACGGTCTTCGGCAACAAGGGCGGCGGCGACGAACTGGTCAAGGTCGAGGAGGGTCTGCTCGGTATCGAACTCGACCCGGACTTCGAGAAGAACGGCTGGGTGTACCTGCACTACACACCCCACGACAAGATCGACCGCGACAAGCAGATGGCGGTCCGTCAGGTCTCCAGGTTCACGATGGACCTGGCCACGAACAAGCTGGACCTCTCCTCGGAGAAGGTGCTGCTGCACTGGCCGGTCCAGATCCACAGCTGCTGCCACGCGGGCGGCGGCATGGCCTGGGACTCCAAGGGCAACCTGTACATCGCGGTCGGTGACAACAACTCCTCGCAGTTCAGCGACGGTTACTCGGGCAACAACCCGGAGCCGAACTACAAGGGCGTCTCGTTCGCCGATGCCCGGCGCACCGCGGGCAACACGAACAACCTCAACGGCAAGATCCTGCGGATCCACCCCGAGGACGACGGCACCTACACCCTGCCCGCCGGCAACCTCTTCACCGGCAAGGAGTCCGACGAGGGCGGCGGCAAGACCCGCGGCGAGATCTACGTGATGGGGGTACGCAACCCGGCGCGGATCTCGGTCGATAAGTCGACCGACACGCTGTACGCGGGCTGGGTCGGCCCCGACGCGGGCGAGCCGAGCACCACCTGGGGCCCGGCCAAGTACGACACGTTCGCCGCGATCACCCAGGCGAGCAACCGCGGCTGGCCGTACTGCATGGGCAACAAGCAGCCCTACCGGGACCGCAATCTGCCCGATCCGAGCAAGCCGCTCGGCTGGTACGACTGCGACCACCCCAAGAACGAGTCGCCCAACAACGACGGTCTGGTGAACCTGCCGCCGGTCACCGGCAACAACATCTGGTACTCGCCGCAGGGCGGTGGCGTGGACTACCCGCGCGACGAGAACGGCATCCCGAGCTACAAGGTCGAGGACCAGAAGGAACTGCTGCCCTGGCTCAAGGGCGGCGGCCAGGCCACGATGAACGGCCCGGTCTACCGGTACGACGAGAAGGCCGGCGCCGACAAGTGGCCGTCCTACTGGGACGGCAAGTGGTTCGTCGGTGACTTCTACGACGACACCCAGCCCAGGCACGCCGTGCTCACCGACCCGAAGACGGTCGGCAAGGGCGGACTGCCCACGCACGCCGAGTCCCTCAAGGAGATCATCCCGGTCGGCGCGGACGGCATCCGCAACCTGATGGACTGGAAGTTCGCCCCGGACGGCTCGCTGTACGTCCTGGACTACGGGCGCGGCTTCTTCACCTCCGACTCCAAGTCCGCCCTGTGGCGCGTGACGTACAAGGGCGGCGCACCGACCCCTGCCGTCAAGGACCTGGCCAGGAAGGCGGCAGTGAAGTGAGACACCGTTCGATCTTCTTCCGAAGGCGGTCACGGCCCGCCCGGCTGTGGCTCGCCCTGCTGGGGTCGTTCCTGATGGTGCTGGGACTGACCTCCACGGCGGCCTACGGGCGTACCACCGCCCCGGCCGGCGCGGCGGCGGCCGACCAGGTGCTCACCTGGACGGCCGGCAACCCCATCGACCACTACCTGTCCGCACCGAAGACGGCGGTGGCCGGCAAGGCGACCATCGTCTTCGAGAACAGTGAGGGGACCGGGAACACCAGCGGGATGCCGCACACGCTGACCTTCAGCGTCTCGGACCCGGAGTTCAACAACGACGTCCCGCTGAACCTGCTGGCCAACCCGGGCGACGACAAGGGCGGCAAGCAGACCGCCGAGGTCACGCTCACCCCCGGCCGGTACTTCTACCACTGCACGATGCCGGGGCACGAGGCGATGCAGGGCATCCTGACCGTGACCGACGGGGGCGGCGGCGAGGACGACACCACCGCACCCGAGACCTCGGTCAAGGTCGACGGTGACAAGAACGCCGACGGCGCCTACATCGGCTCCGCCACGGTCACCGTCGCGGCCACCGACGAGGGCTCGGGCGTCGACACCGTCGAGTTCGCGGTCGGGGCCGACGGCGAGTGGCAGCCCTACAGCGCGCCCGTCGTCGTGGACGAGGTCGGCGCGCACGCCATCCGCTACCGCGCGACCGACAAGGCGGGCAACGCCGCCGAGGAGAAGACGGCGGAGTTCACCGTCGCCGCTCCGCCGACGGACGACACCACCCCGCCGGAGACCTCCGCGACCGTCTCCGGTGAGAAGGACGACCAGGGTCAGTACCTGGGCATGGCGACGGTCACCGTGACCGCCTCCGACACCGGGTCCGGCGTCAACACCATCGAGTACGCGGTCGGCGCGGACGGCGAGTGGCAGCCCTACACCGGCCCCGTGATGGTGCACGAGACCGGCGCGCAGAAGATCCGTTACCGCGCCACCGACAAGGCGGGCAACGCCGCGGAGGAGCAGGCGGTGGAGTTCACCGTCGTCGAACCGCCGACCGAGGACACCACGCCGCCGGAGACGTCCGCGAAGGTCGCGGGCGACAAGAACTCCGACGGCGCCTACCTCACCAGCGCCAAGGTGACGGTCACCGCGACCGACGCCGACACCGGGGTGGACAAGGTCGAGTACTCCCTCGACGGCGGCCCCTACCTCGCCTACACCGATGCGGTCATCGTCGACCGCGTCGGCTACCACACCGTCGCCCACCGGGCCACGGACAAGGCGGGCAACACCTCGGAGGCGAAGCAGACGTCGTTCACCGTCGCGCAGAGCGGCGGTGTACCGGCGCCGAACTGCCCGGAGTTCGACGAACGCCTCACCGTCATCGTGGGCACCGTCGACACCGGGATCCCCAACCGGATCACCGGCAACCGCTGCACGATCAACGAGCTGATCGAGGACGAGAAGGACTGGTCGTCGCACGCGCTGTTCCTCAAGCACGTCGACAAGGTTCTCGACCGGCTGCTCACCGCCGGGGTGGTCGACGCCCGCGAGGTGAAGAAGATCTACAAGGCGGCCAAGCAGTCGGGGATCGGCAAGCCGGGCCAGGACGAGGGCTACCACAAGCTCTTCGACGGCACGGCGGCCTCCTTCGCCAAGTGGCAGCAGGTCGGCGGCGGGCAGTTCTCGCTGAACGAGGAGGACGGCTCGCTCAACAGCTCCACCACGGTGGACGGCATGGGCATGCTGTGGTTCCCGGGCCGGCAGTACGGGGACTTCTCGCTGAAGCTCCAGTTCCGGGACGACGCCCCGGGCACGGGCAACGCCAACGGCGGTGTGTTCGTGCGGTTCCCGAACGTCCACGACAACCCGGAGGAGTCCGCTCCGGAGTGGGTCGCCATCAAGTACGGCCATGAGATCCAGATCAACGACCGGCCGGACGGCGACATGTACAAGACCGGTTCCGTCTACGGATTCGACCGGGTCGGCCTCGGCGGCGCCGGGGTCACCCCCAAGGGCACCTGGAACGACTACGAGATCCGGGTGGTGGACCAGCACTACTCGATCTACCGCAACGGTGTCCTGCTCAATGAGTTCGACAACAACGGCGGTCAGTCCTTCGAGCCGCCGCGGGACGGCGACCCGGGCACCGACGGCCGGCGGTACGCCTCCGGCTACATCGGCCTCCAGGTCCACAGCACCTCGGACGTGATCTCCTACCGGGACATCCGGATCCAGGAGCTCTAGCACCACTGCGGAAAGGGTTCAACCGGCCGCGGCCGCATGCTGAGGCATGTGGTCGCGGCCTCCCGGGTGCCGGTGGCGCCATACCCAGAAGACGGTGCAGGAGACCAGCGACCAGGCCGCGAGCACCAGGAACGGGAAGAGCCGCTGGTGTCCCTGGTAGTAGACGGCGGTGTGCTGGGCGTTGACGGAGGCGCCCGGCGGCAGCCAGCGCCCGATGTGGCCGAGCAGCGAGGGCAGCAGCGGCCAGGACACGGCTCCGCCGGAGGACGGGTTCCCCAGAATCACCATCAGGCCCCAGGTCGGGAGCATGGCCCAGCGCCCCATCAGGGTGTTGAACATGGTGAAGACCATGCCGGAGGTGAACATCGTGAACGCCAGGATCGCCCAGGACTCGGCGAAGGGCAGATCGACGGCGCCCAGCAGCCAGTCCACCACCGCGGCGATGGAGAAGGCTCCCAGCAGGGAGTAGGCGATCGTGAACGCGATCCGTTCCAGCGGGATCAGGCTTCTGGCGTGCACGCTCAGCTGGATGGAGCCGACGAAGCCGATGATCACGGCTGCGAGCGAGATGTAGAAGAGCGCGAGCCCGCGCGGGTCGCCCTTCTGGAGCGGTTTGACGTCCGTGACGGAGATGGGCACTCCGAGCTTGCCCCCCACCTTCACCGCGGACTCCGCGAGCACCTGGGCGACGGCGGCGCCCGAGGCACCGGCCACGTCGAGGGCCACCCCCGCCCTGCTGGGCCGCACGATCGCGAAGACCTCCTGCTCCTCCAGGGCCTCGCGCGCCCCGGCGGCGGTGTCGTAGCGGTGGACGTCGAGGGAGGCGTCGAGCGCCTCGTCCATCGCGGTGACGAACGCCTTGCCGCGGGCCGTCTCCTGGAGGCTGACCACGGCGGCCGGGATCCGGTGCGAGGTCGGATTGGCCATCGCGTACGTGTAGGAGCCGGCGAAGAGCCCGGCGGCGGCCGCGAGGATGAAGAGGAGGACGGTCGCCGGGAAGTAGGGCGAGTCCTTGTACTTCGTCCACTTCTGGCCCCGGGTCAGCGGTCGGCCGTGTGCTCCGTGCGGCGGCGCCGGCTCCGGTCCGGGCGCGCCGGGGACGGACTCCGCCGGGGTCGGCTCGTCGGGGGTGCTCATGCGTCCCCGGCCTCGTCGTGGCGGGCGCGGCTCGGCTGGACCCGCTTGGGTTCGCCGGGCATCTTCGGGTACTCCGGCGGGTACGGCATGTCACCCAGCCCGCGCTCCTTCTCGTCGCGGTCCGCGAGCTCCAGCAGCCGGTCGAGCCGGAAGGCGTGCTCGTCCATGTCCGCGTGCACGTCGCCCGCTTCCGCGTACCGCACCGGCATCGTCCGGATGTCGAAGTCGCGCGGCTCCGCGTCGTCGATCTCCTCCCAGCGCAGCGGCGCCGAGACCGGGGCGTGCGGGCGGGGGCGGACGGAGTAGGCGGAGGCGATCGTGCGGTCCCGGGCGGTCTGGTTGAAGTCGACGAAGATCCGCTCGCCGCGCTCCTCCTTCCACCAGGCGGTGGTGACCCGGTCCGGCATCCGGCGTTCCAGCTCGCGGCCGGCCGCGATGGTCGCCCGGCGGACCTCGGTGAACGTCCAGCGGGCCTCGATGGGGACGAAGACGTGGATGCCCCGGCCGCCGGAGGTCTTGGGCCAGCCGCGCAGTCCGTGGTCGTCCAGTACGGAGCGCAGCTCGTGGGCGGCCCGTACCGCGTCGGCGTAGTCGGTGCCGGGCTGGAGGTCGAGGTCGATGCGCATCTCGTCGGGGTGGTCGGTGTCACCGGCCCGGACCGGCCAGGGGTGGAAGGTGAGCGTGCCGAGGTTGGCGGCCCAGATGACGGCGGCCACCTCCGTGGGGCAGATCTCGTCGGCCGGGCGGCCGCTGGGGAAGGCGATGCGGGCCGTGGGGATCCATTCGGGAAGGTTCTTCGGGGCCCGCTTCTGGTAGAAGAACTCGCCCTCGACCCCGTCCACGAAGCGCTGGAGGGTGGTCGGCCGGTCGCGCAGGGCGCGGGTGATGCCGGGTCCGACGGCCAGGAAGTACTCGGCCACGTCCCTCTTGGTGTAGCCCTTCTCCGGGAAGTAGACCTTGTCCGGACTGGACAGCCGGACAGGCCGTCCGCCCGCGTCCAGCTCCACCGCTTTGCGCGCTGCTGCCATGTCGGCCACGGTAGGCCGGGCGCACATATGCCGCATATCGGGAGACTCCAGTCGCTGGACGGTCCACAATCGATCCATGGATCTGCCGGTGATGCCGCCCGTGAAGCCGATGCTCGCCAAGTCCGTGTCCCGGATCCCGCCGGGCATGCAGTACGAGGCCAAATGGGACGGCTTCCGGGCGATCGTGCACCGGGACGGCGAGGAGGTGGTGATCGGCAGCCGCACCGGGAAGCCGCTCACCCGCTACTTCCCCGAGCTGGTCACGGCGGTCCGGGACAACCTGCCGGAGCGCTGTGTGATCGACGGCGAGATCGTGATCGCGCACGGGGGCCGGCTCGACTTCGAGCGGCTCAGCGAGCGCATCCACCCCGCGGACTCCCGGGTGCGGCTGCTGGCCGAGCAGACCCCGGCCTCCCTGGTCGCCTTCGACGTCCTCGCGGTGGGCGACGACTCGCTGATGGGCACGCGGCAGTCGGACCGGAGAAGGGTGCTGGAGGCCGCGCTGTCCGCCGCCTCCGCCCCCGTCCACCTCGCCCCCGCGACCACCGATCCGGCCGTCGCCCAGGAGTGGTTCGACCGGTACGAGGGGGCGGGTCTCGACGGGGTCGTCGCCAAACCGCTCGACCTGCCCTACCGGCCGGACACCCGGGCGATGTACAAGATCAAGCACGAGCGGACCGCCGACTGCGTGGTGGCGGGCTACCGCCACCACAAGAGCGGCCCGGTCGTCGGATCGCTGCTGCTCGGCCTGTACGACGGGGCGGGCGCCCTCCAGCACGTGGGGGTGTGCGCGGCCTTCCCGATGAAGCGCCGCGCGGAGCTCGTCGCCGAACTGGAGCCGCTGGTCACGGACTTCGCCGGCCACCCCTGGGGGGCCTGGGAGGACGCGGAGGCGCACGAGCACGCCCGGCTGCCCGGCACCCCGAGCCGGTGGTCCGGCAAGAAGGACCAGTCGTGGGTGCCGGTGCGCCCGGAGCGGGTCTGCGAGGTGAGTTACGACCACATGGAGGGCGACCGGTTCCGGCACACCGCCCAGTTCCGCCGGTGGCGGCCGGACCGCGACCCCGGCAGCTGCACGTACGAGCAGCTGGAGGAGGTGGTGCGGTACGACCTCGCCTCCGTGCTGTCGGCCGGTGGCGGCTGAGCGGACCGCCGGGTCTCAGCCGGCGGCCCGCACCGTGGGCGTGGTGCAGGGATCGGGGGTCGTGCTCGGCTCTGGAGACGGCGACTCGGTGGCCCCGGCCGTGTCGCTCGGGTCCGGCGACGGGGCGTCCGTCGTGCAGCCAGGAGCGGGCTCCGTGGTGCTCGGGTCCGGATCCGGAGTGGTGGACGGGTCGGGGCTGGTGCCGGGGTCCGGGGTGGCGGACCCGCTGTCCGTCGGATCGGGCGAAGAGCCCGGCCCTGTGGAGCCGCCGGGGTCAGGGGAGCCGGAGCCGCCGGGTGAGGGATCCGGGGACGCCGATGCCGGCGGGGTCTTCGTGTGGCCCGGCTGGGGGCCGACCTCGATGCCCCCGTTGTCGCCGTCCTTCCCGCTGCCGGGCCCGCCCACGGGGTGCTTGGGCGCGTTCGGGCTCCCGGCGCCGGGGCTCTTCGGGACGGGGCCCTTGCCGTCGGCGACCGGATGGGTGCCCTTGCGGTAGAACTCCAGCCACGACAGGACGGTGCGCAGATACGTGTCCGAGTGGTTGTAGCTCAGGATCGCCGCGTCGAGACCGGCCCGTACCGTCAGATCGCGCGATCCGGCACAGAGGTAGGCCCCCGCCGCCAGGGCCGCGTCGTAGACGTTGCCCGGGTCGCCGCGTCCGTCGCCGTTGCCGTCCCGCTTCCAGTGCGCCCAGGTCGAGGGGATGAACTGCATCGGGCCGACCGCCCGGTCGAAGGTCCTGTCGCCGTCGTACGCCCCGCCGTCGGTGTCGGGGATGTTGGCGAAGCCCGCGCCGTTGAGCACCGGTCCGAGGATCGGGGAGAGCGTCGTGCCATGGGCGTCGACCCTGCCGCCGCCCGCGTGTCCGGACTCGACCTTGCCGATGGCGGCCAGTAACTGCCACGGCAGCCCGCAGCCGGGATCGCCGCGCCGCATGGCGGCCTCCGCCTTGCGGTAGGCGTCGAGCACGGTGGCCGGAATCCCCGCCTCGGCCCACGAAGCGACGACGACCGGGCTCCGTCTCACCCCCGGTTTCGGCGGCTCGGGGCTTTTCAGCGGCGGCAGTTCGGTGTGGTACGAGTCGTCGTTGGGGACCTCCGACCACCTGACCTCGTCGGTCTCCTGGCGCTGCTTCGGCGTCTCCTGGTGCGCCACGAGCCCCGGTCCCTGGGAGGCGGTGAGCGCTGCCATCGCGGCGACGGCGGCCGCGGTGCCGCCGAGACCGCGGCGCATGGTGCCGTTGAACCTCATGCGTGCTCTCCTCTCCCCCGGGTCACCGGGAGAACGTGTCGATGGCCGATATCCGCCAGCTGCCGCCCCGGCGGACCGCGTCCACGGCGAACATCGCCGCGGCGTAGGTCGTCTCCTCCGACTTGCCGGTACGGGTGTTGCTCTGGTCGGCGAAGATCAGCAGCCGGGCCCGGTCGCCGTCGAGCAGCTCCACACCGCTCTCGGTGACGGTCGTGGTGAGGACGAGCTTCTGCTTGGGCGCCTGGGCCCGTACCTCCGCGAGCATGTCCTTGTGCTGCTGGACCGCCTTGCCCACCAGATAGCTTTTCACCGCGGTGTCGGCCTTGGCCGGCGAGGCGTAGTTGTACGAGAACACCGCGCCCACCGCCTCGGTGATCTGCCCCTTCACCTCACTGGTGCGGCTGATGTCGGTGAGGGCGGTGTTCTGCCGGCCGGGTTCGTCGCGCAGGCTGCCCGCCGAGGTGAACGACCAGGCGGCGAAGGAACCGAGGAGCACGGTCAGGACGCACAGCACGGCGGGCAGCGAGACCCGCAGCCGCACCGGCCCAACGGACCGGGGCGCCTTCTCCTTCTCCTTCTCCTCCCCCGGTTCGCCCGCCGGTTCGTCCTCGGACCGGGGCTCGGCCTCGGACTCGGTGTCCGGTCCGGCGGGCTCGGGCGCGGTGGTGGTCGCGGCGGTGCGTTCCGCGGCGGCGACGGTGGCCAGGCGGCGCTGTCGGTTGACGAGGTGACGGGTCGTCGACATGTCCGGGGTCCTCTCGGTGCGGGGTGGGAGTCGGTGGCGTCAGCCGGCGGTGTTGCCGACGGGCGCCTGGCCGAGGGCGCTGAGCTTCCACCCCTCGGAGGTACGGGTGAGCTGCCCGAGCATCCGGCTCTCCTTCACCGCGGGCTTTCCTTTCGGCGCGGTCACGGTCACCCGCAGCGCCACCATGACCCCGGCCCGGCCGGCCCGGTCGTCGAGCTCGGTGACGGCGCCGGACAGCACCTTGGCCGTGCTGACGGTCTTGGCCTCCTTGATCTGCTTCACGAACGCGTCCCGCCCGTCCACGAGTTGCTGGTGCAGGTCGCCCGTGGTGGAGTCCTCCCAGCTGTCGAGCCCCTGGACGAGCTTCTGGTGGTCGAGCGTGTTCATGTTCTGCACGGCCTGCTCGCCCGCGGCCAGCGCGTCGTCGCGGGTCTGCGCGTACGCCGCCGAGTCGTCGTGCGACGCCTGGTACCGGGACACCCCGCCCCAGCCCGCCGCGCCCGCCGCCGCGACCGTCAGCACGATCGCCGCCGCCACCAGCGGATTCCCCGTCATCCGTACCCGTGCCATTGCTGCCTCTCCCTGCCGGCCGGCCTGTGCTGTTCTGTTCGGTGTTCCGTACCGCTGCGCTATCTGGAGGTGATCTCGACGATCGTCCAGCGGCCGTCCCGCAGTTGGGCGGTGACGGAGAGCTGGGCGGCCGCCGTGCTGGCGGTCTTGCCCCGGCGTTCGTAGACCTGGTCGAGGAAGACGAGCAGATGGGCGCTGTCGTCGGTCAGCCGGGTCACCCCGGCCCGTACGACGTGGGTGGTGAGGGTGAGCTTCTGATCGGCGGCCTGCTTCTCGACCTGGCCGAACAGTGCCGCGTACTGCTGGAGCGCCTTGCCCGCCAGCAGCTGCTTCGCGGACTCCTTGGTGACGGCGGTGGCCGAGGGACTGTAGGAGAAGACCTTTCCGAGCGCGTTGGTGACGTCTCCCGCAACCCGGGTGGTCGACTCGCTGTCGGTGAGCGCCGCGTTGGAGGTGGCGGGTGTGTCGCGCAGCTGGCGGCCCATGACGAAGAGCCCGCCCCCGGCGAGGAGCAGCGCCACGACCAGTGTCCAGACCACAAGGCGCAGCCTGCGGCCCCCCGCAGCGGAGGGCGCCTCGTCCGGCGCCGGGTCCTCTGCCTCGGCTTCCTCCGCCGTGGGTTCGTCCACCGTGTCTGCCGCGGCCGGTTCCTCACTGGTGCGGTCCTCCGTTCCGGTGGTCACGGCCGTCGCCCCGCCCTGTCGCCTCATGTGCCGCTCCCGACCGGTATCGCCGTCAGTGCCTTGACCTTCCAGCCGTCCGGGGTCCGGGCGAGGGCGGCCTCGAAACGCTTGCGTTCCGTGCCGCCCTTTCCGGTGCGCGGAGTGACCTGGACATCGACCGTCGCGATCATCTGTGCCGTTCCGGTCCGTTCGTCGAGCGCGGTGAGCGCCGCGTCGGTGACCTTGCCGCGCGCCGTCGAGCCGGACTTCGTCAGCTCGCTCGCGTCCTTGGTCCGGGTGCTCTTCAGCTGTTCGTGCAGGGGGCCGGTCGAGGAGCCGAGCCAGCCGGCGAGTCCGGCGTCCACGCTCTTGGCGTCCTTGCTGTCCAGGCTGTTGAGCCGGGCGAGGTGGGCCTTCCCGTCGGCCAGCGCGGTGTCCCGGGCCTTGGCGTAGGCCAGGTCGTCGTCACCGCGCACCTGGGCGTACGACCAGCCGCCGAGTGCGCAGACGAGTACGGCGGCGAGCAGCGCGGCCCAGCCGACCGAGGTTCTCGTACGCGCGGTCATGAGCCGTCTCCCTGACCGAGGCCCAGCAGTCCGGCCATGCCGTCGGCGGCCGGGGCGGTGTCGGGGGTGACACCGAGCGCCCCCGGCAGCCGGCCCGCCGCCTTGCCGCCGCCCAGGAGCATCGAGCCGGGCTTGGCGGGCGGGGGCAGGGCGCCGCCCTTCGGGGCGTTCGCGCTGCCCCGGACGTTGATGCCCGTTCCGGGCGAAGAGGCGCAGCGGGCCTTGGTGTTGAGTGCCGGACCGGCCGTGACGTCGAGTCCGTTGCGGTAGGTCGTACCGCCGTAGCCGGAGGTACAGGGCAGCGGCTCGAAGAAGGTGACGGACATGCCGAACCTGGCCCCGTTCTCGTCGACCGCGCTGGAGCCCGCGGCAGCGACCTCCGGGAGCCTCACCAGCAGTTCCTCCAGTCCGCGCTGCCGGGTGACGGCCACGTCAGAGGTGGTGAGGAGGTTGGCGACCACGACTCCGAAGCTCGGGTCGACGTCCCGCAGCAGTCCGCTGATCTGGCCGGTGGCGTCCGGGGCGACGGCGATCAGCTTGCGCAGATCGGTATCGGATCCCTTGAGCTCGGCGGCCAGTTCCTTGGCGCCGGACGCGAAGCCCTTGAGCGCGTCGCCCTGTTCGGCCTGGGTACGCAGCACGGTCTCTCCGTCGATCATCAGCCGGGTGTTGACCGGGAGCGCGTCGTCGGCCGCCCGGACGAAGTCGCTGCTGGTGTCCAGCAGGACCTGGAGGTCGTCGCCGCGCCCCTCGAAGGCGGTGCCGAATTCGTCGACGACGGTGCGCAGGGACTCCAGGTCGACGGAGCCGGCGAGGTCGTTGACGCTGGTGAGCACGTCGGTGACGGGCGCCGGGACCGTGGTGTCGGCCTGGTCGATCACCGAGCCGTTCGCCAGGTACGGGCCCTCGGAGCGGGTCGGCCGCAGGTCGACGTACTGCTCGCCCACCGAGGAGAGGTTGGCGACGACGGCCTTCAGGGCGTCCGGGATGCGCGGGGCGTCCTTCTCGATGCGGAGTTCGGCCTCCACGCCGTCGTCGGTGAGCTCGATCGGACCGACCCGGCCCACGGACACGCCCCGGTAGGTGACGTTGGAGTGGGTGAACAGGCCGCCGGTGCGCGGGAGCTGGACCTTGACGGTGTAGTAGCCGCGCATGCCGACGTAGTGGCCGAGGTCGGCGTAGCGCACCCCGAGGTAGCCGAGGACGAGCACCGCGATGATCAGGAAGGCGATGTTCTTGAGCCGGATGGCCAGGGTGATCATCGGTTGCTCCCCTTCGTGGCCTGGCCCGTCACCGAGGGAAGGGGCAGCGGCAGTGCCGCGGCGGACTTCTGGGCGGTGGCGCCCTGGACGGCCGGGGGTGTGGCGTCGCCGGGCGGGATGATCGGCGGAACGATCTGGGTGCCGGGCAGTGCGGTGATGTCCAGGTAGACGTTGAGGTAGTCGCCCTTGACGCCGCGCAGCACCTCGTCGGTGAACGGGTAGGTGAGCAGCACCTGGAGGGAGTCGGGCAGGTCCTGGCCGGAGTCCGCGAGTGCCTGGAGGGTGGGAGCGAGGGCCTTGAGGTCCGCGACGATGTCGGCCTTGCTCTTGTTCACGGTGTCGACGGCGACGGTGGAGAGCGTGTCGAGCGAGTGCAGCATGGTCATGAGCGAGCCGCGCTGCTTCTCCAGGACCTTCATGCCGGGGCTGAGCTTGGTGAGGACCGTGCCGACGTCCTGTTTGCGGGTGGCGAGGGTGGCGGACAGCCGGTTGACGCCGTCGAGGGCGTCGGTGATGTCCGCCCGGTGGTCGTCCAGGTTGGTGACGAGGGTGTTGACCCGCTTGAGCATGGAGCGGACCTGGGGTTCCTGTCCGGCCAGGGCTTTGTTGAGCTCGGTGGTGATGGTCTTGAGCTGGTTGATGCCGCCGCCGTTGAGGAGCATCGAGAGTGCACCGAACACCTCCTCGACCTCCGGGTTCCGGTTGGTCCGGGTGAGCGGGATGCGGTCCCCGTCCGCGAGGGCACCCTTGGCGGTGCCGGTGGCGGGGGGTGAGAGCTGGATGTACTTCTCACCGAGCAGGCTGGACTGTTCCAGGTGCGCGTACGCGTTCGCGGGGAGTCTGATCCCTCCGTCGACCCGCATGGTCACCTTGGCGTTCCAGCTGCCGGAGGCGAGCGAGATCTTGGTGACCCGGCCGACGGCCACGTCGTTGACCTTCACCGAGGACTGCGGGGCGAGGCTGAGTACGTCCCCGAACTCGGCGGTGATCTCGTACGGGTGGTCGCCGAGGTCCGCGCCGCCGGGCAGCGGCACCTGGTCGATGCCGGTGAACGTCGGCAGGTCGACCGTGGTGGCGATCAGGGCCAGGCCGACGCCGACCGCCAGCACGGCGGCGACGCCGGTCGCGCGGGCGCCGGGCCGGCGCGGGAAGCGGCTCATCGCTTCGCCCCCTTCTTCTGCGTGGCGGACTTCTCCGGGGTGCCGTAGACGGTGCCCACAGCGGGCAGTGGCAGGGAGGGCAGCGCCTTCTGCCGGGTGGCGTCCACCGGCGTGAGCCCGCTGAGGTCTGCGGATTCCTCGGTGAGCGGTCCGCCCATGGAGAGTTCGTTGAGGTTGGTGCGGCCGTTGATGGTGCGGTTCAAGGGGTCGTAGGCCTTGATCACGTTGTCCGCGGCGAGCGGCAGGGTGTCCATCGACTCGGCCAGCGAGGCCCGCTGGTCCACCAAGGCCTGGGTGATCGGCACCAGGGCGTCCACGTTCGCCTTCAGGACGCCTCGGTTGTCCTTGATGAAGGTCTTGACCTGGCCGAGTGCGGTGCCCAGTTCCTTCAGGGCCGCGCTGAGGTTCTCCTTGTCGTCGGCCAGGAATCCGGTGACCGAGTTGAGCTGCTGTTCGGCCTTGCGGACGTTGCCGTCGTTGTCCTTCAGCATGGTGGTGAAGGTCTGCAGGTAGGACAGGGTGTCGAAGAGGTTTCCGCTGCTCTTGTCGAGGGTCTTCGTCGCCTTGCCGAACTGCTCGATGGAGTTCCCGATCGCCTTTCCGTTGCCGTCCAGGTTCTTCGCTCCGGTGTCCAGGAGCCTGGCCAGCGCGCCGTCCGAATTGGCCCCGTCGGGGCCGAGGGCGGTGGAGAGCTCCGTGATGGAGGCGTACAGCTGGTCGACCTCGACCGGGGTGGCGTTGTGTGACGCGGGCAGTTCGGCCTCGTCCGCGAGCAGCGGTCCCCCGTGGTAGGCGGGGGCGAGCTGGATGTACCGGTCGGCCACCAGGCTGGGGGCCACGACGACGGCGTGCGCGTCCTTGGGCACCTTGACGCCCTTGTCGACGCGGAGCCTGACCTCGACCTCCTCGCCCTTGGGCCGCACGGACTCGACCGTGCCGACCTTCACTCCGAGGATCCGCAGGTCCGATCCGGCGTACACGCCGGTGGCCTGGTCGAAGTAGGCGGTGACCGTCGTCTTGCCCTCGTCGTCCATGGCCATCACCCCGGAGGTGGCCGCGACGGCCACGACGACGAGTCCGGCGCCGATGCCGACGATGCGCGTGATTCTCATGTCAGCGGCCGCCTTGCTGCTTGGGTGGCATGCATCCGGTCGCCGGGGGCGTGCCGGCGGGGAGGTAGTCCCTGGGCACGACTCCGCAGACGTAGTTGTCGAGCCAGCGGCCGTTGCCGAGGGTGTTGCCGACGAGCCGGTTGTAGGAGCCCGTCAGGGACAGCACCTTGTCGAGGCTCTTGCGGTTCTTGACCAGGACGGCGGTGACCCGGCCGAGCGACTCCAGGGTGGGCTTGAGCTGCTTGTTGTTGTCCGCGACCAGTCCGGTGAGCTGGATGCCGAGGTTCTGGGTGCCGGTGAGCAGCAGATGGATGGAGTCGCGGCGGGCCTGGATCTCGCCGAGGAGCAGGTTGCCGTCCTCCAGCAGGGTCTCGAAGCTGCTCTTCTTGTGGGCGAGGGTCTTCGTCAGCTGTTTGCTGCCCTTGAGGAGGGTGGCCAGCTGGGCGTCCCGCTGGGAGACCGTCCTGGAGAGTGCGGAGAGCCCGTCGGCGGCGCTCTTCACGTCGGGCGGTGAGTCCTTGAAGGTGGCGGAGATCGTCTCGAAGCTCTTGGCGAGCTGCTTGGTGTCGATCTCCCCGATGGTCTCGCCCAGTCCGTTGAACGCCTGGGTGACGTCGTACGGGGAGGTGGTGCGGTTCGCGGCGATGCGCAGGTCCGGGTCCTGGGGGCCGGTGCCGAGCGGGTCGACGGCGAGGTACTTGTCGCCCAGCAGGGTCTTGATGGCGATGCCCACGGTGGAGGAGTTGCCGATCCAGGCGTCCTTGACCCGGAAGCTGACCTTGACCTTGTCGCCGTCGAGCGAGACGCCGGTGACCTCTCCGACCTTGACGCCGGCGATCCGTACTTCGTCGCCGGAGCCGAGCCCGGCGGATTCGGTGAAGTCGGCGGTGTAGGTGGTGCCGCCGCCGATGAAGGGCAGTGAGTCGGCGCGGTAGGCGCCGAAGCCGATGAGGGCCAGGACGAGCAGTCCGGCGATGCCGATGGCGACGGGGTTGCGTTCCCGAAGGGGTTTGATTCTCATGCCAGGCACCTCGGCTGGGTGATCGCGATGCCGGTGGGCGGCGCGCTGCCGTCCTCTGTGCTCACGCCGCTGACCTTGGCTTCGCAGAGGTAGAGGTTGAGCCAGGAGCCGTAGGAGGCGAGCCGGCTGATCGCCTCCATCTTGGCGGGGGTCTTCCGGAGAAAGTTCTCGATCTGCGGGGTGCCCTTGCCCAGCTGGTCGGAGAAGCGGCCGAGTTGCTTGATGTCGTCCTTGAGGGGCGCCCGGCCGTCCTGGAGCAGGCCTGCGGTGACGGTGGTCAGCGCGCCCATCGCGGTGACCGCCTGTCCGAGGGGTTTGCGGTCGCCGGAGAAGCCGGTGACGAGCTTCTGGAGCGTGTCGACGAGGTCGTTGAAGCCGGCCTCCCGATCGTTCACGGTCTTCAGGACCGTGTTGAGGTTCTTGATCACCTCGCCGATCACCTTGTCCTTGGCCGCGACCGTGGAGGTCAGTGAGCCGACGTGCTGGAGGATGCTGTCGACGGTGCCGCCCTCGCCCTGGAGCACCTGGACGATGGAGCCCGCGAGCTGGTTGACGTCGGGCGGGGAGAGCCCTTCGAAGAGCGGCTGGAAGCCGTTGAAGAGCTGGGTGAGGTCGAGGGCCGGTGTGGTGCGCGAGAGCGGGATGGTCGCTCCGGCCTGGAAGTTCCGGCCGACCGGTCCGGCGCCCCGGTCGAGGTCGATGTAGCGCTGGCCGACCATGTTCAGGTACTTGATCGAGGCGGTCACGGAGGCGGGGAGGCTGCGCCCCTTGCGGACGGCGAAGCCGACCTCCGCGAGCCGCTTGTCCGCGACCTCGATCGACTCGACCTGTCCCACCTTGACCCCGGCGATCCGTACGCTGTCACCGACGATCAGCCCGGTGGCGTCGGTGAACCTCGCCTTGTACGAGGTGGTGTCACCGACCCCGGTGTTGGCGATGGACAGCCCCAGGACGGTGGTGGCCAGGACGGTCACCAGGATGAAGACGATCGATTTCGCGAGCGGTCCCGCGAGGGAGCGGCGCTTCACTTGAGCTTCACCTCCGCACCGCGGAAGGCCGGGCCGATGAGCACGCTGCTCCAGTCGGGCAGGCTCTGCGGCTGGACTTTCAGTGAGGGAGCGACCAGCTCGTTGACGAGCCGGCTCTCCTGCAAGGAGTTGGGCATGCCGAGGGAGGTGTCCGTCGCCTTCTGCCCGGTGTCGGCGGGCGGGTCCGCGGCCGCCTTGTCGCCGGGGGCCGGGGAGGCCGCGGCCCGTCCGGCCGCCGTCGGCTCCGTCGTGCCGACGTAGGGGACGGAGTAGCAGTGCGGTCCGCCGCTCGCGTCGTAGACCGGGGTGTCCTTGCCGGCCACGTACTTCCCCTTGGACTTCACGGGCTTGAGGGTGACGTGGAGGCCGGGCTGTCCGGTGCCCTTGCCGAGCGCCTTGTCCATCGCCGGGACGAATCCGGCCACGGTCCGCAGGGTGCAGGGGAACTCGTCGGAGTACTTCGCGAGGAGTTCAAGCGTGGGCCGGCCGGTGGCGGAGAGCCGGATCAGGTTGTCCTTGTTCTCCTGGAGGAACGTCGTGAGGTCCTGCGCGGAGGCGTTGGTGGAACCGTAGAGGCCGGCCAGCTGTGCCTGCTGGTCCGCGAGCGTCCCGCTGGTGGTGGTGAAGTCGGTGAGCGCGTCCAGGACGTCGGGGGCGGCGTCCCCGTACACCCTGCTCACCTTGACGAGTTCCTTGATGTCGGCGTTGAGCGTGGGGAGTTGGGGGTTGAACTTCTGGAGATGGGCGTCGAGCCTGACGAGGGTGTCACCCAGCTTCTCGCCGCGTCCCCTGAGCGCCTGGGAGACCGCGTTGAGCGTGGCGGAGAGTTTCTGCGGCTGGACGGCGGTCAGCAGCGGCAGGACGTTGTCGAGGACCTCTTCCAGCTCGATGGCGTTGCCGGAGCGGTCCTGCGGGATGACGGCTCCGGCCCGGAGCGTGTCCGCGGAGGGTACGGCGGGCGGTACGAGTGCCACGAACCGTTCCCCGAACAGGGTGGTGGGCAGCATCTGGGCGGTGACGTCGGCGGGGATCCGGTCGAGCTTGCCGGGCTGGATGGCGAGGGTGAGGCGGGCGCCCTCGCCGTCGGCGGAGATGTCGCGGACCTGCCCGACGACGACTCCGCGCAGCTTCACATCGGCGTTGTCGTGCATCTCGTTGCCGACGCTTCCGGTGCGTACCGTCACGGTCGCGTCGTCGGTGAAGTCCTTGTTGTACACCGCTATCGACACCCAGATGAGTACGGCGGGCACGAGCAGGAGGGCCACTCCGGAGACTCTGCGGCGGGTGTTGCGCGTGGTCCGGGTGTTCATCAGCCGGCCACCTTCACCGTCGTCGTGGCGCCCCAGATGGCGAGCGAGAGGAAGAAGTCGGTGACGCTGATCAGCACGATCGCGTTGCGCACGGAGCGGCCCACCGCCACCCCCACACCGGCGGGTCCGCCGGTCGCGTGGAAGCCGTAGTAGCAGTGCGCGAGGATCACCATCACGCTGAAGATCAGCACTTTGAGCACCGACAGCAGTACGTCCTGCGGAGACAGGAAGAGGTTGAAGTAGTGGTCGTAGGTGCCGGCCGACTGCCCGTTGAACAGGACGGTGACGTAGCGGGAGGAGACGTAGGAGGAGAGCAGCCCGATCGCGTAGAGCGGGATGATGGCGACGACCCCGGCGATGATGCGGGTGGTGACGAGGTAGGGCATGGACCGCACGCCCATCGCCTCCAGGCCGTCGATCTCCTCGTTGATCCGCATGGCGCCGAGCTGGGCGGTGAAGCCGGCGCCGACGGTCGCGGAGAGCGCGAGTCCGGCGACGAGCGGGGCGATCTCCCGGGTGTTGAAGTAGGCGGAGATGAAGCCGGTGAACGCGGCGGTGCCGATCTGGTTGAGCGCCGCGTACCCCTGGAGGCCGACGACCGTGCCGGTGGCCAGCGTCATCGCGATCATCACGCCGATGGTGCCGCCGACGACGCCGAGGCCGCCGCTGCCGAAGGCGACTTCGGCCAGCAGCCGCTGCACCTCCTTGAGATAGCGCCGAAGGGTCCGCGGGATCCAGAGCAGTGCCCGTACGTAGAAGGTGAGTTGGTCGCCGGATCGGTCGAGCCAGCTGAGCATCGACATCGGTCAGCTCCCCTTCGCGGGGACGATCTGGAGGTAGATCGCCGTGAGGATCATGTTCACGAAGAACAGCAGCATGAAGGTGATGACGACGGACTGGTTGACCGCGTCCCCGACCCCCTTCGGGCCGCCGCGCGGGTTGAGGCCCCGGTAGGCGGCGACGATGCCCGCGATGAAGCCGAAGATCAGGGCCTTGATCTCGCTGATGTACAGGTCGGGCAGCTGGGCCAGGGCGGAGAAGCTGGACAGGTAGGCGCCTGGGGTGCCGTGCTGGAGGATCACGTTAAAGAAGTAGCCGCCGAGGGTGCCGACGACGGAGACCAGTCCGTTCAGCAACACGGCCACCAGCATGGTCGCCAGCACCCGGGGGACGACGAGGCGCTGTACGGGCGAGACGCCCATGACCTCCATCGCGTCGAGCTCCTCGCGGATCTTGCGGGATCCGAGGTCGGCGCAGATCGCGGAACCGGCGGCGCCGGAGACCAGCAGCGCCACGATGATCGGGCTGGCCTGCTGGATGACGGCGAGGACGCTGGCGCCGCCGGTGAACGACTGGGCGCCGAGCTGCTGGGTGAGGGAGCCGACCTGGAGGGCGATGACCGCGCCGAACGGGATGGAGACGAGGGCGGCGGGCAGGATCGTGACACTGGCGACGAACCAGAACTGCTCGATGAACTCCCGCACCTGGAAGGGCCGGCGGAAGGTCTCGCGGCACACGGTCCCGGCGAGGGTGAAGAGCCTGCCCGTCTCGCGCAGCGGCGCGAACAGCCGGCTCGGCCGTCTCTGCTCCGGCGCCTTCTCCGGCACCCGGTCCGAGGGCGGCCCGGGGGGCTCCGGGGGCCGCACCGGCATCGGGGCGGTCACGGGCGTCCACCGCCCGCCGCCGGGCTGTAGCTGTTCAGGATGGCCGTACGGGCGGCCTCCGGCAGCTGCCCCATCATCGACATGACCCGCTCCCGGCGGCGCAGCGCGCCCTGCCGTACGGGCAGCCCCGGCGAGGGCTCCAGCTGCGGGACCACGGTGCGGGTGGCGTTGGCCGAACTGATGCCCTGCCCGTAGCCGTTGACCTCCTCCGCGGCGAGCGTGGCGGCGTCCTTCTCCTCCGACATGCCGATGGGTCCCTCGCGGCGGCCGGAGAGGAACTGGGAGACGACGGGCAGATCGCTGGTCAGCAGCACCTCGCGCGGCCCGAAGGTGACGAGGTTGCGGCAGAAGAGCATGCCCATGTTGTCCGGGACGGTGGCCGCGATGTCGAGGTTGTGGGTGACGATCAGCATCGTCGCGTCGATCTGCGCGTTGAGGTCGATGAGCAGCTGCGAGATGTAGGCGGTGCGGACCGGGTCGAGGCCGGAGTCCGGCTCGTCGCAGAGGATGATCTGCGGGTCCAGGACGAGGGCGCGGGCCAGCCCGGCCCGCTTGCGCATACCGCCGGATATCTCGCCGGGCAGTTTGTCCTCGTCGCCGAGAAGTCCGACGATGTCGATCCGCTCCATGACGATCCGGCGGATTTCGGATTCCTTTTTGCGGGTGTGCTCACGCAGCGGAAAGGCGATGTTGTCGAAGAGGGACATCGACCCGAAGAGCGCACCGTCCTGGAACATGAGACCGAAGAGCTTCCGGGTCTCCATGATCTTCCGCTCCGGGCTGTTCACCATGTCGACGCCGTTGATGAGCACGCGTCCCTGCTCGGGCTTGAGCAGACCGATGAGCGACTTCAGGAAGACGGTCTTTCCGGTACCGGAAGGACCGAGCATCACGCTCACTTCACCGGCGGGCAGGGTGAGGCTGACGTCCTGCCAGATGTTCTGCTTACCGAAGGATTTCGTTAGGCCTTCAACGACTACTTCGATTCCCATCGGCCCTCCCTCGACGTATAGGTGAACGTGGTCATCTGTCAGCGCTCCGGCTCCGAGAAATCCAATGGCGGCTCGTCACACATGCACCAGGAGGCGCACGTTATGTCCGCAGAAACCGCCAGGACAAGCTGTTGAACAGCGGAAATCGACGAACAAGGTGCTCGTTGTGGATCACTTGTCACCGAATGACAAAGCCATGCGGCGGCTTTGTCGGAATCTGCGCAAGATCTCCGGCGTGCGAGTCGGGGCCCCGGCCGGCGGAGGCCGGAGCGGCAAGCCCCGACAGCGGGATCGCCACCACCGGACGGAGGGTTCGGGGGCTGATCGTTCCCGGTGCGAAATCCTGGACAAGGGGGGCGCGACCTGGACTCCATGTGCGTCGAGCGAACGACTACGGACGCGTTTCCGTACCGCCCACCTGGGACGCTACGGCCCAGTAACCTGCCTTCGCAATAGCGGTTCCTGAACTTTTTGGCCGCCCGTTGACGGCTGTGTCGTTTCTGTACGGAGGTGAGTAAAGACCCGAATTCACTTATCACCAAGTGAGTCGTTCCGAGTCACCGGAACCGGTTCACCGGAGTCGTTCCGGCATGCCTGCGCCCCGCCCGGAGCGGAATTCCGGGCGGGGCGCGGAAAGAGAGAAGTACCGACTACTTGGCGACCCCTGCGTGCCAGCTGTCCGAGAGCGCCCGGCCGGCATTGGGCGCGGCGCTGCCCGGAAGAGCGAGCCCCGCCGTGTAGGTGGCGGCGTCATTGAGCACCAGGTGGTTGTTGCCGGCCGCAGAGGGCAGCGCGGTCTTCAGGTTCACCGCCCAGTTGAGCTCGCCGAGGGTCAGGGGGCCGCAGCCGCTCACCCCGGGAACGGCGAACCCGCTGTCGCCCTGGTCGTTTCCGGTCAGCGAGAGGCGGTTCAGCAGCCCTGCGGTGTTCGGGGTGCCGGAGGCGTCGAAGCGCTGGCTGCCCAACGCCGGAACCGTGAGGTTCTGCGGACGCAGCACGACCGGTTTGGACGTGGTCCCGATGTAGCACTTGGACCCGAGGAACGTGTTCTGCAGGTGGATCCGGACCGGAATGTCGACGATCGTCTTTCCGCTCTGCATCCCCGCGGTCAGGTCGAAGTTGGTGGGTGTGCCCGCCGACTCCACCGTTGCCACGACCCGGTTGAGGCTGCTGTCGGCCAGCTGACCGCAGATACTGGAGACCACCGGAATGCCGCTGGGGCACATGAGCCCGAGGAGGCCGCCGGGGATGTTCGTGGGATCCCCGACGATCGCGCCGCCGGCCGGCGCCACGATCCTGGAGACGCCGGTGTCCGCGTTGCGGACCACGCCGAACTGGAGGTCGTTCGCGCCGGTCGTCGCCTCGGTGTTGCCGAGCTTGATGGAGCCGCTCGCGGAGTGCGAGGACACACATATCGCGATGTCCGTCGTGCCGTCCGCGGCGAGCATGGCCGGGTCGTCGACCGGACACCGGTCGAAGGGGCTCCAGTTGCCGTTCATGGCCTGGGCCGAGGCGGCGCTCGCCGGAGAGGTGCTCAGCGGTATGCCGACGGCCACCGCCACAAGAGCGGCGAGCAGAGCGGGTCTGACACGTTTTTGGACAGCGCTCATTGATGGTCCAGCCTTTCTTGGAAGCGGGGTGGCAGCGCCCTCAGCGTTCGGGAGTGGGCTTCGGGGGCTCCGGGCAGTTCGCCGGAACATCCTCGACACACAGAGGGGACTGCATCATCTTGGTGAAGTTTCCCTTCCCGGACACCGACGCCGTGAGGAGGTTGTCGAGGTCCTCCGTGACCCCGCATCCGGCGAACGGCGGTATGTCCGAGGTGCCGGTCAGCGGCCCTCCGGTCTTCACGGTGTACCCGACGGGACCGTTCGTACCGGTGCTGCCCTTGCCGACGAGTTCGAGCTCCATCGGCCTCACGGCGCGGCAGTTGGCTCCGACGTCCAGCGGCTCGCCGTTGACGTCGACGTCGTAGAGCCGTATCCGCAGGAGCGCGACGGCGGTCGTCGTCTCCTTGTACTGCTTGGTCTCAGGATCGGGGGCGGAGTCGCCCAGGGTCCCGATGCCGACGCGGCCCTCAAGGGTGAGCTCCATCTTCGCCGTCGTCGGCATGAAGCCGAAGGTGACGAAGGTGGCCTTGGCCGGCGGCATCTGCGGCTTGCCGTGGTAGTCGAGCGTGCCGTCGGTGGTCAGCCAGCTCTTCACCCCCGTCGGGCAGCTGAGGAAGGAGACCGAGGTGTTCAGGTTGAGGCGGAGCAGCCCGGGGTCGCTGAACTTCGCCGCTCCGTGCAGCTTGTTGACGTTGGAGTACCCCGCCATGTAGCCGTGCGCGTTCTTCGGCACCTGCGGGATCGGCCCCGTCATCACCGTGCAGTCGGCGGGCACGCTCACCTTCCCCGGCTCGGGCTCCGGGACGTCCTGTGCCTTCGGTTCGGCGCTGAGGCCGGTGCTGTTCCTGGACGTGCCGGGTACGCCGGGAGAGTCCTCGGATCCCGGCGCCGGGGTCCCGGCCAGCTGGGGCACGTCCACGGCGGCCAGCTCCGCGCTCCGGTCGGGGTCGATGGTGCACGAGAGGGAGACGGGAGACGGGATGGGAGTGGGCGCGGGAGACGGCGCGGTCGCCTCGCCCTCCGCGGCCCGGAAGGCGAGGCCGATGTCGAGGTGCCCCAGGGCGAAGCCGATGGATCCGCTGGATCTCGGAGTGATCGTCGGCACGTCCCCGGTGGCCGTGAGCTCAAGGTCGCCCTCGGCGGGAGCCGGCCCCTCCGGAATCTCCAGCCCCTGCCAGGGCACCGACGTCGTCTCCCCCCGCTGCGAGACGTCGGCCACCACGCTCGCGGATCCCGAGACGAGGGCGGAGTCGATGCCCGGCAGATCCGAGACGGCTGAACGCGGCAGTGTGAGGGAGACCTTCACGTCGGTGGCCCGGACCGGAGTCCCGATGTTCGCGGTGAGGGGCAGCTCCGCCGCGACCTTCACGGCGACCGGCACCGGGCCCGAGGGCGATTCACAGGTGTAGCCGAGGTCCGCCTCCGCGACCCGGGTGTCGTTGGCTTCCCCGGTGCCCGTCATCAAGCCGGTCATCAGGGCCAGCGCGCCGACCGTCGCGATCCGTGCCGCACGCCGCGGATCGCTCGTCCTGAATCTCATCTCGACCCAACCTGCCGTCGTCTCGGTGCTCAGCACTCGTCCATGGGAATCGGATGGCGGACGGGTCCGCCGCCGGGAGAGGGCCGCGGGACAGAGACGAGCTCTGCTCCGCAACCCTCTCCCGGTACGAAGGCCCCGGTCCGGTTACGGCGAGGTGATGGTGATCGGCGTGACGAGCTTGTACGTCGCGTCGAAGGTGGCCGCGTCGCCGGTGTTGAGCAGCCCGCTGCAGTTGGTGGCGCTCTCCACCTTCAGGCCGGTCCCCTTGGCGATCTTGAGTTCGCCGGTGGAGTTGGTGTAGCTCGCGTTGCTCGCACTGCCGGTGATCACGGCCTTGCAGGTGCCCAGGATGGTGTCACCCGTCAGGTTGACGCGGATGCCGGACAGCGTTCCCTTGGTGACGCCGCCGCTGTAGGTGCTCCCGTTGACGCTGATGGTGGAGCCCGAGGCGAGCACCGCCGTGAAGGAGGAGCCGAGCGGTCCGGGGCACGGGCTGGCGGCCGAACCGAAGGTGGCGGCCGTGATCTTGGCGAGGCCCGTACCGGTGGCGTACGTCCCGCTCGTCGAGGTTCCACTGGCGGACGCCGTCGAGCAGTCCACCTGCTGGCTGGTGGCGGTGTCGACCAGGGTGGCCACGGTGCCGGACTTGAGCGACGCCGAGAAGGTGCCACTGGGGTTGGTCACGGTCCACGTCGCGAGTGCGGTGGCCGAGGCCGACGTCGTGGCAAAGCCGAGTGCCGCCGCGGCGACGGTGGTCGCGAACAGCGCTCGCTTGAGGGTGCTTCTCACGGAACTTACCTCCGGAATGTGGAGTTGGACGTACCCGATTGCCTTGCACCGCGCCCGGCGAAGGGTTCGGTGCGAGGGCGGCTCAACATCATGGAACGCAGAAGTCGATGGACTCGACTGCGTGATCGAACTCCGTGCGGATCGAACGTTACGAGCCAGTAGCCCAACGCTGCAATACCCGGCACCGAAATTCCCCGAGCCTCTCGATAAAGACATTCCGTCTTAGCGATAACTCAGCAGATCGCCACGATTTTCTATCCGAAAGTGAGTAGTTGTACGCGGGCCGGGGGCCGGTGCCGCCTCCGCACACTCACCTGAGGCGTAGCCACAGAAGCGGCGAACTCCCCTCGCCCGACCAGCTACCCGCCGGTAAGATCGTCGATCACGCCACCGGGTGCGGCCCGACCGTCTTCCGGTACAGCGTCGCTGAACTGGGCGGAGCCGCCCACGGAGTCCGTACGGGTGGCTCGGCGGGCGGGCCGGACAAGCTCCGGCACTGGGCCCAAAACTCCGGCACGGACGACTCGGAATTCGTCCGGACCTCGGCCCCGAATCTTTCTTCCGGAACGAACGATGGATTTCTCACCGAAATTCGAATTACTCTTCGCGCGAGGCACTTTCGCACCACCGGACCTCCGGGCTCCGCAGACCGGGCGCGAGGATGCCCGCCGCCCCGTGACGCGTCCCGCCGCCGTGGCAGCCGGCCCGGCCGCCCGACAGGCCGTCACGGACGCCGCAGGCACACTTTCTTGTCGCCACGGCGGTAAATGTCCGAAAAATATTGTCCGGAAGTGAGCAGTCGCTTCCGACCTGCACCGGAGCACCACAACGGGGCCGAGATGTGCGCCCCCTGCACTTCGATCTTGTGCAAGTGGTGTGCATGGTCGTTGACTTGGTCTATCTTCATCGCGGACTTGGTACGCACCTGTCGGTTTGTGGGAGCGCTTTCCCCCACTGCCTCACCCCCCACCGGGCGCCGGAGAGCAAGGGGACACGTCATGCGAGAAGTCATTTCGCCATTGGACACGGGGGATCCGCTGGGACCGCTTCCCCAGGAGTTCGCCGCGATCATGCGGCCCGAACTCCCCAGCCTCATCAAGGAGATCGGCGTCGAGGTCACCCGGGCCTATCCGGAATACGCGCGACTGCTCAGCGGACCCAACGGCCAGGCCATTCGCGTCGGTGTCGAGCAGAGCCTTTCCTCGTTCGTCGATCTGGTCGCGGAACCGTCCACATCGACCTCGTTACGGGACGACATGTGCCGCCGGTTCGGACGGTTCGAGGCCTACGAGGGCCGCACCATGGAAACGCTCCAGGGCGCCTACCGGCTCGGCGCCCGTGTCGCACTGCGACGGGCGAAGAAGGTCGGCCGCAGTTACAACTTCTCACCGACCCTGATGCTCAGTTTCGCGGACGCCCTCTTCGCCTACATAGACGAGCTCGAATCGCTCTCCCGCGAGGGCTTCCTGGAGGTGCAGTCGCAGTCGGGCGAGCAGAGCGAGGCCATGCGCCGGCGCCTGCTCCACCTGATCCTGGCCGGCCGCCCCGTGCCCCGTACCGCCATCGCCGAGCTGTGCGAGCAGACCGGGTGGACACTCCCCGAGGAGGTCACCCTGGTCGCGGTCCGCACCCCCGCCGGGCTCGACCGGGTCAGCGCCGACCGCGACATCCTGGCCGATCTCAGCGATCCGCAGCCGCACTTACTGATCCCGGGGCCCCTCGACGACGCGCGAAGATCCATGCTCGACCAGTCACTCCTGGGCAGTCGCGCCGCGATCGGCCTGACCGTCCCCACCGCGCTGGCCTCGGACTCGATCCGCTGGGCCAGGCGGGTCCTCGAACTCGTCGACGCCGGTGTCATCGAGGACGCGCCGTTCGTCCTGTGCGAGGACCACCTCATCACCCTGTGGCTGCTGTCCGACCCGGTCCTGCTCGACCAGCTCGCCCAGCGGGAGCTCGCGCCCATCGCCAAGATCAGCGCCACCCGCCGGGAACGCCTCGTCGAGACCCTGCGCATCTGGCTCGACACCCGCGGCACCGCGGCCCACATGGGCGAGCTCCTCGATGTCCACCCGCAGACCGTCCGCTACCGCATGCGCAACCTGGAGTCCATCTTCGGTCAACAACTGATCGACCCCGAGAGCAGGTTCTCCACCGAGGCAGTCCTGCGGGCACTCCAGCTGCGCGCCCGCAGCGAGGAATCCGCCCTGTAGTGCACCGCGCGGCGGGACGGCCTCCAGCCGGATCACGCCCCTCACCGCGAGTCAACTTACTTACAGGTAAGGCGAAATACCCGGTCACTCCCAAACGGTTGCCACACGGAGACGTTCTGAACGAGAAACCCGGAACTGCGTCCCGTTGTATGGAGGAGTCGACCGCCCACCCGGCGGCCGCACCGTTCGACCTCCTGGCCACCATTCGAGAGGGAACCCCCATGACCGCCTCACACCTGCTCGTCCCCGTGCCGATCCCGGACCGGGTCGCCGCACTGATCGGCTCCTGCATCCCGCAGCACATCCTGGAGGCGGAGTTCGACGGCGAGTGCGCCGCGCGCGAGGTCCGCAGGTTCCGCGGTCCGCGGCTCGGCATCGAGGACCAGGCCGACCGCGAGCAGGCCCTGTCGGAGCTGGCCCGCGCCAACAAGGTCCTGGCCGCCCACCACCCCCTGCTGACGGTGCGCCCCGGCAGCGCCTGGTGACTTCCCCGCGCCGCCCCGCCTCCGTCTTGCGGAGGGACGGCCCGGCACTTACCTTACTCAAAAGTAAGTTTACTTCAGAGTAAGGAACCGGCGTGGCCGACAACAGCAGCGGCAACCTCACCGGTGAACTGGCCGCACTCGACTTCGCGGCCGTCTCCCCGCCGGAGTTCGCGCGGATCGTGAAGGGCCTGTCCGCCAGGCAGCTCGGCGAGGTCATGCACGGCGAACTGCGCGCCCGGGTGCTCGGCGAGGTCTTCGGCCGGATGAGGCAGCAGTTCCGCCCGGAGGCGGCCGGACAGCTCAAGGCGCTGATCCGCTGGAAGATCACCGGGGACACCGACGAGGTGTACGAGACCGCGATAGCCGACGGCGCCTGCACCGTCAGCGCGGGCCGCTCCGACGCCGAACCGCGCACGACGCTGGTGATGGGCGACGCGGAGTTCCTCAAGCTGGTCTCCGGCAACGGCAATCCCGTGACGATGTTCATGATGCGCAAGCTGAAGGTGGCCGGCGATGTCGGTCTGGCCTCGGGCCTCACCCGCTACTTCGATATCCCCAAGGCCTGAGCCGATGAGCTACTTCTCCCTCGCCCTCACCGAGGAACAGCAGGACCTGCGCAACTGGGTGCACGGCTTCGCCGCCCAGGTGGTGCGCCCGGCGGCCGCCGAATGGGACGCCCGCGAGGAGACCCCGTGGCCGGTCATCCAGGAAGCGGCCCGGATCGGTCTGTACGGGTTCGAGTCACTGGCCGACATGTACGGCGACCCGACGGGGCTCTCCCTCCAGATAGCCAACGAGGAGCTGTTCTGGGGCGACGCCGGAATCGGCATGGCGCTCTTCGGCACCTCCCTCGCCGTCGCCGGGATCTTCGCCTCCGGCACGCCTGACCAGCTCGCGGAGTGGGTTCCGCAGTGCTACGGCGACGAGGACGAGCCGAAGGTGGCGGCGTTCTGCGTCTCCGAACCGCAGGCCGGCTCCGACGTCTCCGCGATGGCCACGAAGGCCCGGTATGACGAGGCCAAGGACGAGTGGGTGCTCTCCGGCCAGAAGGCGTGGATCACCAACGGGGGGATCGCGGAGGTCCATGTGGTCGTCGCCTCTGTCGACCCGGCGCTCGGCGCCCGCGGACAGGCCGCGTTCATCGTGCCGCCCGCCACGAAGGGCCTGGAGGCGGGCCGCACCGTCAAGAAGCTCGGCCTGCGCGCCTCGCACACCGCGGACGTCTTCCTGGACGACGTCCGGGTCCCCGGGCACTGTCTGCTCGGGGGCAAGGAGAAGCTGGACGCCCGCCTCGCCCGCGCCCGCGCCCGCGAGGGCTCGGGCGGCAAGGGGCAGGCGGCGATGGCGACCTTCGAGGTCAGCCGCCCCACCGTCGGCGCGCAGGCGCTCGGCATCGCGCGAGCGGCGTACGAGTACGCGCTGGAGTACGCCGGTCAGCGCGAGGCGTTCGGCCGCCCCATCATCGAGAACCAGTCGATCGCCTTCGCGCTCGCCGACATCCGTACCGAGATCGAGGCCGTACGGCTGCTGATCTGGCAGGCCGCGTGGATGGCCCGCAACGACCGCACCTTCGACGCGGGGCAGGGCTCCATGTCCAAGCTCCGGGCGGGCGAACTCGCCGTCACCGCCACCGAGAAGGCCGTGCAGATCCTCGGCGGCGCGGGGTACAGCCGCGAGCATCCCGTCGAGCGGATGTACCGGGACGCCAAGATCTACACCATCTTCGAAGGAACCAGCGAGATCCAGCGCCTGGTCATCGCGCGGGCGATCTCGGGACGCCACATCCGCTGAGCCGGCACCGGGCAGCCGCCGTCCGCGAGCCGTACATCGGGCATCGCGTCCAGCAACTGGTTCACCCCGGTCTCTGTCGCGCATGATCCGGTAGGCCCCGCAGGGATCGGCGGCTAAGGCGGGCGAGAGAATGTCGGGCACCGGCGGCTCTCGCGGGGCGAGCGGCTCTCGCGGGGCAGACGTCATGACGCTCCAGGGTCGTTGACGGGCGACGCCGTCCAGGTTATTGACCACCCGTCCGCTCACACACCCCTTGGGGAACATCATGGCCACCGGCCCGCGCCCGTCCCTCCTCTTCGTCACCGACCTGGCCTACGAGGCACGCGGGCGCCGCTACTGCGACGAGGACATCTTCCTGACCGCACGGCTGCGCGAGGACTTCGACACGGCGCTGTGCCATCCGCGCGACGCCGCCGCGCTGCTGGCCGGATTCGACATGGCCGTCATACGCAACAGCGGCCCGGTGCTGCACTACCAGCAGGCGTACGACGCGTTCCGCGCACGCGCCCGCGAACTGGACGCCCGGGTCTACAACCCGCTGACCGGCCGGGGCGACATGGCGGGCAAGCAGTACCTGGTCGACCTGAGCCGGGCCGGGTATCCGGTGATCCCGACCGTGGACCGGGTCGCGGACCTGGGACTGCTGCCGGAGGCCGACGGATACGTGATCAAGCCGAAGCTGGGCGCGGACTCGGCCGGTCTGCGCTTCGTACGGAGTCCCGACGTGGGCCCGGAGGCGGACGGGACACAGCTCGTCCAGCCCCGGATCGACCTCCGCTACGAGGTGTCCTTCTACTTCGTGGACCATGACTTCCAGTACGCGCTGCACGCGCCGCACCCGGAGCGGCGGTGGGTGCTGGAGCCGTACGGGGCGAGTGCGGCGGACCTGGAGTTCGCCCGGTCCTTCGTGGCTTGGAACACCCTCGATCACGGGATCCAGCGGGTCGACGCGTGCCGGACGGCGGACGGTGAGCTGCTCCTCGTCGAGCTGGAGGACCTGAACCCGTACCTCTCGCTGGACCGGGTGGCGGAGCCGGTGCGGGAGGCGTTCGTCACGCGGCTGAAGGCCTCGCTCAGGGACCTGCCGGCCTGACACATCCGGCGGCGCCCGGCATGCGGGTGACGGGGCGCGGTGTGAGGGTGCAAACGTGACCACTGCCAGCGAGACCGCCCCCGCCGCGCAGAGTGCCGCCGCGCCGCCCCTGCTCGATCCGCGCCGCAGGAACATCGTCTTCGCCACGATCGTGCTGGGTATTCTGCTGGCCGCGCTCGACCAGACGATCGTGGGTACCGCGCTGCCCACGATCGTCTCGGATGTGGGCGGCGCGGCCCATATGTCATGGGTCGTCACGGCCTATCTGCTCGCCGAGACGGTGGCGACGGTCCTGGTCGGAAAGTTCGGCGACCTGTTCGGCCGGAAGGTCGTCTTCCAGCTGTCCGCGATCATCTTCATCACCGGTTCCTTCCTGTGCGGCCTCGCGACGAACATGACGCTGCTGATCGTGTGGCGCGGTCTCCAGGGGATCGGCGCCGGCGGGCTCATGGTCACGGCGATGGCGCTGATCGCGGACGTCATCCCGCTGCGCGACCGGGGCAAGTACCAGGGTGCGATCGGTGCGGTGTTCGGTGTCTCCACCGTCATCGGACCCCTGCTGGGCGGGCTCTTCACCGACCATCTGACCTGGCGCTGGGCGTTCTACGTCAATGTGCCGATCGCGATCGTGGTGGTCATCGCCGCGGCCCGCACCATCCCCTCCGTGAAGGCCGCGGGGCGTCCGGTCATCGACTATCTGGGCATCGCCATGGTCACGGTCGGGGCGAGCTCGCTCATTCTGGCGACGAGCTGGGGCGGCAACCAGTACGCCTGGGGCTCCCCCGTCATCATCGGCCTGTTCGCGCTCGGAGTGATCGCGCTGGCGCTCTTCTGCCTCGTGGAGTTCCGGGCGAAGGAGCCGATGCTGCCGATGCGGCTGTTCGCGAACCCGGTCTTCACGGTCTGCTCGATCCTCAGCTTCATCGTGGGGTTCGCGATGCTCGGCGCGATGATCTTCCTGCCGACCTATCTGCAGTACGTGGACGGGGACTCCGCGACCCTCTCCGGCGTCCGGACGCTGCCGATGGTCATCGGGCTGCTGGTCGCCTCGATCTTCAGCGGCAACGTGGTCAGCAAGACCGGCCGCTACCGGATCTTCCCGATCATCGGTTCGCTGGTCATGGCGGTCGGCCTCTTCCTGCTCTCCCGGATGGGCCCGGACAGCGGGGTGTGGCTGGAGTCGCTGTACATGCTGGTGCTCGGTGTCGGCATCGGTCTGTCCATGCAGGTACTGACGATCGCGGTGCAGAACACCGTCGACTACTCGGACCTGGGCACGGCGACCTCTGGCGTGACCTTCTTCCGTACGCTGGGCAGCGCCTTCGGCACCGCGGTCTTCGGCACGATCTACGCCAACACGCTCGGCCCCAACCTCAAGGACGGGATCGCCGCCGCGGCGCGGGCGGGGGGCGATCCGGCGGTGCTGGTGAAGGCCTCGCAGAGCCCGGAGGGCCTGCACTCACTGCCCGGCGCGCAGACGGCGGCGCTGGCCCAGGCCTACGCCGACACCCTGCACACGGTGTTCCTGTGGACGGTGCCGGTCGCGGTGCTCGGATTCCTCGTGGCGCTCTTCCTGAAGGAGGTGAAGCTGCGGGACACGGTGCGGGCTGGCTCGACCGACATGGGCGAGGGCTTCGCCTCACCGAACACCGGGGACCCGGCCCGGCTGCTCGAATTCTCGGTGGCCAAGGTGCTGCGCCGGGTCGACCCGGACACGGCCCGGCGGATCATCGCGGAGTCGGACACCCGGCTCGACATGGCGGGAGCCTGGGCGGTGATGCAGGTCGAGCTGTTCACGCGGATGGTCGGCCACGCCGGGCTCCGGCTGATCGCGGCCCGGCACCGGCTTCCGCCGGAGGTACTGGTGCCCGTCTTCGACCGGATGATCGAGGAGGGCTACCTCACCGGGGACGGTCACCTGTTCGCCCACACGGCGGCGGGCAGCCGGGAGGCCGCGACCATCACGAACGCCTGGGCGGCCTGGCTCAACGACCAGCTGGGCCACGACGGCGAACGCCCGGACGACGCCCACCTGCGCGCCGCGGTCGACGTCATCGCCAAGCGGCTGCTGGCGGAGGACCTCACCCAGGAACTGTCCCCGGCGGCCCCGGCCGGCGCCCCGGTCTGAGCGGGATCCGGCCGTCGGACGGCTCGTACGTCCTGCGGGCTTCGAGGAGCGCGGGAAGGTGATCCCCGCACCGGACACGGGTGTCCGTCTTCAACTGACATCGGCCGTCCGGGCGCCCGCGGTCAGTCCGCGAAGACCGCCGACTCGTAGACCCAGGCCCCCTGGTGCCGGACGAAGCGGCTCTTCTCGTGCAGCGAGTCGGCGCGGCCGCGGTCCTTGAAGTGCGCCCGGAAGGTGACCGTGCCCGTGGTGTGGAAGGCGCTGCCCTCCGTCGTCCCCAGGATCTCCAGCCGCTCCCAGCGCACCCCCGGATCGAGGTCGAGGGTGTCCGGCCGGGTGCCGGGATGCCAGGTGCGCAGCAGATACCCGGCGTCCCGGACGACGAAGGCCGCGTACCGCGAACGCATCAGCACCTCGCAGGTCTGCGCGGCGGCCCCGGCATGCAGCCTCCCGCAGCACGCGCCGTACTCGGCGGGCAGCCCGCACGGGCAGGGCGACGCCGCGGTGATCTCAGCGACTGGAGCGGTACGGGCGCGAGCGGCGGAGGGCCGCCGGGGGTGGGAGGTGCGTCGGGACATGGGTCCATTGTGGCCTACGGCGGCTCCCGGCCGGCAACCGGACCGCCGCCCGTCACCTCACGTCAGCAGGAAATCCGCCTGGCCGGCCTTGGCTCCCTGGATGAAGGCGGCGATCTCGCGGTGGGTGTAGATCAGGGCGGGGCCGTCCGGGTCCGCGGACTGGCGCATGGCGATTCTTCCGTCGGACAGCTTCATCGCCTCGACACAGTTGCCGCCGTTGCCCCCGCTCCACGGCTTGTACCAGCCCTCGGAGCCGAGTTCGGCGGCCGGCATGCCGTTGTATATGGGTGTCATCACAGCTCCTTGCGGAAGCCCCGGAGGATTTCCTTCGTGCGTTGTGCAGTCGCGGCCTGAGCCGCCATTCGGTCCATGACCTCCAGGTAGGAGGCCACCTCGGGGCGGGCGTCGAAGTAGACGGCCCCGGTCAGGTATTCGCTGTAGACCATGTCGGGGAGCTCCGGGACGGCGAACCGGAAGAGCACGAAGGGCCCATAGGTGCCCGGGTGATGGCCGGTGGAGAACTCGGCGATCTGGACGGTCACATTGGGCATCGCGGTCGCTTCGAGCAGCTTGTCGATCTGGGCGCGCATGGTCTCCGGGGCGCCCACCGGGCGGCGCAGCACCGTCTCGTCCATCACGACCCACAGCCGCGGGGCATCCGGCCGGGTCAGCAGGGACTGGCGCTCCATCCGCAGCGCCACATGGCGCTCGATGTCCTCCGGCCTGGTCTGGCCGACGGCTCCGGTGCGCATCACCGAGCGCGCGTAGTCCTCGGTCTGCAGCAGCCCGGGGACGAAGTGCGGCTCGTACATGCGCAGCAGGCTCGCCGCGCCCTCCAGGCTGACGTACATGCTGAACCAGTCGGGCAGCACGCCGTGGAAACGCTGCCACCAGCCCGGCTTGTTGGCCTCCTCCGCGAGGACGACGAAGGCGTCGGCCTCCTCCTCGGAGATCCCGTAGGCCTTCAGGAGAAGTTGCACATAGGCGATCTTGAGGGCGACCTCGGCCGTCTCCAGCCTGCGTATCGTCGCGGGCGCGACACGCAGCACCTTGGCAGCCTGGTCACGGCTCAGGCCGACACGTTCCCGCAGATCCTGCAGGCGCTTGCCGAGAACGACCTGACCCACGGTCGGGGCGGACCGCGGTTCACTCACTTCAGACCTCCCCATGCGCTGTTTGCGAGCAGTGTGCCATGCGCGTGCCAGCAAAGACACAGCCACTCTGGAAATTTCAGAGTGCCCCTTGCCAAGTGTTCGCGACAGGGGGAGAGTTGGTGAGTGAACCAGTTCACTAGTCGCGCTCAGCTGTTTTCACCAAGATCGCGAAGCGTGACACAGCCCCCACTGTGAGGATTCGGTCGTGGCACCTGGCAGTGCGCTCATCTCCCGGCTCGTCGACCTCAGTCCCGGGACCGAAGCGCTCCGGTACTGCTTCGCGCTGCCCGCGCACCCGGAGTCGGTGGCCGGTGCCCGTCGGCTCACGCGGGCCCGGCTGGACGAGTGGCGGCTGGACGACGACGCACACGACGCGGCGATCCTCATCGTGTCCGAGCTGGTGACCAACGCGGTGGTGCACACCTCAAGCTCTCGCGTCGTGTGCGAGCTGCGCTGCCTCGACCACCGGCTGCGCATAGCCGTACAGGACCAAGGAAACCAGCCCGGCGGACCTCGGTTGCGCCGCAACGCCGACGACGAGCACGGACGCGGCCTGCTGCTCGTGGACGCGATGTGCAGTGCCTGGGGGTCCCGCGACGCGGGGGACGGCTCGGGCCGCATCGTCTGGGCAGAACTGCCGCACGGCTCGGAGCACTCATGTTGAAGAACGCCATGTCCCATCTCCTGGGAACCCGTCGCCCCCGTGAGCCGGGCCGCCCCGGTGGCGGCCGGGTGCAGCTCCCGCTCCCCTCGGCCCTCACGGCGACCCTGGGCTGCGACGCGGTGGGGGTGCCGGCCCGGTACGGTTTCCGGCTGATGTCTCATCTGCCGCGCACCGGCTGCGTCTTCGACGACGGGGAGCGCTGGTGGTGGATCGTCCCGTCGGGTTCCGATCTCGAACTGGACTGGCCGGCTCAGGCCGCGTACGCGCGCGGCGCCTACGTACCGGCGGTGCGGCCCCGGCTGATCCACCAGCCCGACAGCCGCACGCCCTACACGCCGCCCATCCCGCTCTACCTGATGGTCTGCCAGGTGACCGGGGTGACGCCCTCGTGGACGTCCGCGGGCGGCCCGCGGGTCTCCTCCGCCCCCTGACCGCGCGGCCGCCCGGTGAGCGGTGCTACGTCAGGTACGAGAGGCCCGGGTGGACCCGGGTGTAGCCGTCGACCAGGCGGCGGGCGACCGAGACCGAGTCGACCAGCGGGTGCAGGGCGAAGGCCCGGACGGCGTCGGCCCGCTCACCGCTCGCCGCCGCGTCCAGCACCGCGCGCTCGACGGCCTTCACCGCGGTGACCAGCCCGACCGCGTGGTACGGCAGCGGGTCGACGGCGACCGGATGGGCGCCGTTCGCGTCCACCAGGCACGGCACCTCGATGACGGCGTCCGCGTCGAGCACGGAGAGCGTGGTGCGGTTGCGGACGTTGAGGATCAGGGAGGTCCGTTCGTCGCGGGCCACGGCCCGCATCAGGGCCAGTGCGACCTGCTCGTAGCCGCCGGAGCCGAGGTCGCTCTCCTCGCGCTCGCCGGCCCCCGCCACCTCGCGGTTCTCCGACATGTAGGTGGCCTCGCGCTCCGCGCGGGTGCGGTCCCAGGTGGCCAGGGCGGGGGTGCCCGGGTTCTTCATGCGGCCGTAGAAGCCCTCCTGCTGCTCCCGGAGGAAGGCGCCCCGGGTCTGCTCCGCCTCCTGGTAGGCGCGGACCGCCTCGCGGTTGAAGTAGTAGTAGTGCAGGTACTCGTTGGGGATCGCGCCCAGGGACCGCAGCCAGTCGGTGCCGAAGAGCCGGCCCTCCTCGAACGAGCCGAGCAGCTCCGGGTCCTCGAACAGCCTCGGCAGTTCGTCCCGGCCGTCTACGTACAGGCCCCGCACCCAGCCGAGGTGGTTGAGGCCGACGTAGTCGATCCGGGCCCGGTCCGGCTCCGCGCCGAGCACCCGGGCGATCCGGCGGCCGAGCCCGACCGGTGAGTCGCAGATGCCGATGACCCGGTCACCGAGGTGGGCGGACATCGCCTCGGTCACCAGCCCGGCCGGGTTGGTGAAGTTGATGACCCAGGCGTGCGGGGCGAGCCGGGCGATGCGCCGGGCCAGGTCGACCGCGACCGGCACGGTGCGCAGTCCGTAGGCGATCCCGCCCGCGCCGACGGTCTCCTGTCCGAGTACGCCTTCGTCGAGGGCCACCCGTTCGTCGGCGGCCCGGCCCGCGAGCCCGCCGACCCGGATCGCGGAGAAGACGAAGTCGGCGCCGCGCAGCGCCTCGTCGAGTTCGGTGGTGGCGATGACGGCCGGGGCGTCCGCGATGCCCTCGGCCTGCTCGGTGAGCACCCGGGCGACGGCGGTGAGCCGGTCGGGGTCGGTGTCGTAGAGGGTGACCGAGGAGACCCGCCCCTCGGCGTGGTCGGCGAGCAGCGCCCCGTACACCAGAGGAACCCGGAACCCGCCGCCACCCAGAATTGTCAGCTTCACGCTTCCGCATGGTACGTGGGGGCGTGGCGAGGGGCTCGGTGCGACGGGCCGGCGCTGCCGCCCGATGGTGACGACGGCCCGGCGGGAGGGAGCCTGATGGTTCCGTTCCGCCGGGCCGTCGTCACTGTTCTCCGCCGGTCAGCTGCCGCTCCACCAGCGGGTCACGACGCGCCACAGGCGGGCCGGGGCCGCGGGCCTGCGCTGCTGCGGGATGAGGCCGGAGGCATCACCGGGCGCGGCCGCCGAGCCGTCGGTCGCGGCGGTCGCCCCGGTCGGACCGGGGCCGGCCGGGTCGGAGGACACGGAGGCCCGGACCGGGATCGGCGCCGTGTGACGGACCGCCGACTGCACCTCCCAGTCCTGGCGGGCCGGGTTCGGCTTGCCCATGGACGGCGGTTCCCGGTCGTCCTGGGGCGGGCGTGAGGCGAACTCGGCGGGGAGCTGCACCAGATGGCGGCCCATGATGTTGCCGACCCACTGGAGTTCGCTCTCGTCCACGGCGAGTTCGAGATCGGGCAGCCGCATCAGCAGCGCGTCCACGCCGACGTCCGCGATGGCGCGCCCGATGTCCTGCCCCGGGCATTCGTGCGGGCCGCCGCTGAACGCGAGGTGGGCCCGGTTGCCCTCCATGTTGGCGGTGAGATCGGGCCGCACCACCGGGTCGGTGTTGGCCGGGGCGATGCCGACGATCAGGGCGTCGCCCGCCTTGATGCGCTGGCCGCCCAGCTCGGTGTCCCCGACCGCCCAGCGGCCGAAGACCGCAGTGAACGGCGGCTCGTCCCACAGGGTCTGCTCGACCGCCTCCGGGACGGTCATGTGGCCGCCGCTGAGCCTGGCCCGGAACCGCGGGTCGGTGAGGACCATGCGGAGCACGTTGGCGATCAGGTTGGCGGTCGACTCGTAGGAGGCGATCAGGATGAGCCGCAGATGCTCGGCGACCTCCTGGTCGTTCATGTCCGCGGGGTGCTCGACGAGCCAGGTGGCGAAGTCGTCCGCGGGTTCGCGGCGGCGCCGCTCGACCAGGCGGCTCAGCGCGCCGAGCACGTAGGCGTTGCTCTCGACGGCGGTGGCGGTGCCGCGGATCATGTCCCGGGCGGCCCCCACCATCCGGTCGTTGTACTCCTCCGGCATCCCGAGGATCGCGCACATCACCATCATCGGCAGCCGCTCGGCGAACTCGCTGACCAGGTCGGTGCGGCCCTCCCGGCAGAAGTCGTTGACGAGCCGGTTGCTGTAGCGGTTGACGTGACGGCGGACGCCGCGGGTGTCGATCCGGTTCATGGAGTCGGTGACGGCACCGCGCTGGCGCTCGTGGGTGGCGCCGTCGGCGAAGGCGCAGATCGGCTGCCAGGTGAAGATCGGGGCCAGCGGGTGGTCGGGCGCGACGGTGCCGTCCTGCAGGGCACGCCAGCGGCGGGAGTCGCGGGAGAACTGCGAGGGCGTACGGGTCATGTGCAGGTTCTCGCTGTGCCCGAGGACCAGCCAGGCCGGTACGTCGCCGTACAGCAGCACGGGCGCGACCGTGCCGTGTTCGGCACGCAGCTTGTCGTACAGGCCGTGCGGGTCCTGTTCTGCCTCGGGGCCGTAGAGCCGTCGCAGGCCGCCGGGGCCGATACCGAGGCCGTGGGCCGGGCACTCGGGGGGTGGAACCGGCCCCGTGGCCGCTCCGGGCTCGTAGTGAAATGGGGTTGTCACGATCGCTCCAGGGATCAGACTGCCAAGGGCGGACGAATGGGATACGCGGTGGGGGCGCGCGGAACGGATGCGCAGGACGCGTGGACGTCAGCCGAGCGGGACAGCCGCACTGTGCAGATACCTCATCAGGGTCATCAGCACATCGCGGCTGGAGGTGCGCAGTCGGGCGTCGCAGTCGACCATCGGGACCTCGTCCGGCAGGTCCAGCGCGCTGCGCAGGGCCTCGACGGGGTGCTTCGGGGCGTCGGGGAAGGTGTTGACGGCGACGACGAACGGTACGCCGCGCTCCTCCAGCCGCCCGATGACGTCGAAGCTGACCTCCAGCCGGCGGGTGTCGATGAGGACGACGGCGCCCAGCGCTCCCTCGAACAGGCCGTTCCAGAGGAACCAGAAGCGTTCCTGTCCGGGGGTGCCGAACAGATAGAGGATCAGTTCCTCACTGATGCTGATCCGGCCGAAGTCCATGGCCACGGTGGTGGCGGTCTTGCTCTCCACGCCGTAGTTGTCGTCCACGCCGACGCCGGCCTGGGTCATGGTCTCTTCGGTGGTCAGGGGCCGGATCTCGCTGACGGAGCCGACCATCGTCGTCTTGCCGACCCCGAACCCGCCGACGATCACGACCTTCACCGCGGCGGTGGCCGTGGTCGGCAGGACGTCCTCGCTCCGGGGGCCCGTGATCGTGTCAGAGTTTCTGAAGTCCATGCATCACCGCTTCGAGGAGGGACCTGTCCGGGAGGGTCGCGCGGATGATCGGCGCTCGCGATTCGATCAGTTGGGTCGCGAGGAGATCGGTGAGGAGCGAGGTCACCACGCTGAACGGCAGGCTGAGGTAGGCGGAGATCTCCGCGACGGACAAGGGGGCCTGGCAGAGCCGCAGGATCACGGCCTGTTCGGGCTGGACCGTCGGTGTCGGCTGCGACTTGGACACCACCATCGTGACCAGGTCGAGTGAGGCCCGCTCGCCGCCGTCGGGATCGCCGGTGATCACGTAGAGCCGCTCCGGATCGCTCAGCGCCGGATCGACCGTGCGGCGTTCTCGTCGGATCGAACTCATCCGGCCTGCCCGTCGTGCCGGGGCGGGCTCGTCAGATGGGCGCCGATCCGTACGACCATGTCGCGCATCCGCGATCCGACGAGCCCCGCGTCCACCGTCTCACCGGCGAGCACGGCGAGATACGCACCGGCTCCGGCGGCCATCAGGTAGAAGAACCCGCCGGTGACCTCGATGACGACGAGCCGCATCCGGCCGTCGCTGTACGGGATCTCGGAGGCGACGGCCGCGGCCAGGCTCTGCAGCCCGGCGCAGGCCGCCGCGAGCCGGTCGGCGACATCGGGGTCACCGCCGTGCCGGGCGATGCGCAGCCCGTCCGCGGAGAGCACCACGATCTGGTGGATGTCCGGAACGTCGTCGGCCAGCTCTTTGAGCATCCAGTCCATGTTGCCCCGCTGCTGGATCACTTGAGGTCCCCCTTGTCCCACGCGTCATCGGAGTCTTCGTCGGGCCCGGGTTCCCGCGGAACGCCGTTGGCGCCCTTGGTGAACGCCTCCAGCCAGATCCCGGGAGGCGGTTCCTTGCCGTTCTCATAACCGTTTCCGTGGCCGTTGGTCCGGCCCGCGGTGGGGTCTGCGGGCTGCGCGGGGAGGTTGTGGGAACCCAGGGGTGCGCGGCCGCGGCTGCGGCGTTGCGGGAGTCCGCCGGCGGTCCACTCCGTCACCACGGGGAGGTCGTCCTCCATGGCGACCGGGGCGGCGGCGGGGGCGGCCGGGCGGGTGGCGGGGGCCACCGGACCGGTGGCCGGACGGGCGCCCAGCGGGCTGGGCTTGCGGTGGGTGCTGCGTGCCGGGACGACGTGCTTCATGTCCGCGAGGTCGATGTCGCTGGTCGGCCGCGAGGTGGCGCCGATGCCGTGGGCGATGCCGGGCGCGGGACCGGTGGTGATCATGGAGCGGGGCACGATGAGTACCGCGCGGACACCGCCGTACGCGGACTGCCGCAGCGAGACCTGGAGGTCGTACATCCGCGACAGCCGGCCGACGACCGCCATGCCGAGCCGCGGGGACTCACCGAGGTCGTTCATGCTGGAGCCGGCCTGGGCCCTGGCGAGCATGTTCTCGGCCCGCGCGCGGGCCTCCTCGCTGAGGCTGACGCCGCCGTCCTCGATCTCGATGGCGATGCCGGTCTGCACCTCGACGGCGGTGACGTGCACCCGGGTCTGCGGCGGCGAGTACCGGGTCGCGTTGTCGAGGAGTTCGGCGCAGGCGTGGATGAGCGGTTCGACCGCGGTGCCGATGATGGCGACCTTGGCGATCGAGTGCAGATCGACGCGCGGGTACTCCAGGATCCGCGACATGGCACCGCGCAACACGCTGAACAGCGGTACGGGCTTGGGCCACTGGCGGCTGGGGCGGGCGCCGCCGAGGACGGCGATGGAGTCCGCGAGCCGGCCGATCAGCGCGGTGCCGTGGTCGATGCGGAGCAGGTCGTCGAAGACGTCGGGGTTGCGCCCGTGGTGCTCCTCCATCTCCCGCAGCTCACTGGCCTGCCGGTGGACGATCGCCTGGACGCGGCGGGCGACGTTGACGAAGGCGCGCTGCGCGGAGTCGCGCGTCGCCTCCTCGTTGTCGATGATGTCCAGCACCGTGTAGACGAGGGAGCGCTGGGCATCGGGCAGATGCCGGTAGACGGGGTCGGCGTCCACGACGTCGCGCAGCACCTCGTCCGGGGAGTTGCCCACCCGCAGCCGGTGGATCGCGGCGGGCAGGAGCTCCTTGCTGATCCGTACGGTCTCTTCGTCATGGTTGGCCAGCCGGCGTTCCAGGCCGGCGCAGCGGTGCTCGTACTCGGCGCGCTGCCGGCGGATCGTCCGTGCGCGGCGGGCGAGTTCGGCGGTGAGCACGGCGACCACGACAGTGGCGAAGGCGCCGCACCAGACGACTGGTATCCGCGCGGCCCCGGAAACCAGCGCTACGGCTGCGGCGGTCGCGCCCGCCATCGCGACAACGGGCAGCAACACGGCGCGGACGACAGGTGTTTCTCGGTCGATCGGCGGTGATTCAACACGAACCATCTAAAACCTCTGGCGGTTGACTCGGGGGATTATTCAGGAAGTACAGCGCTTACAGGGCAGTTGGGAACAAGCGCTCGAATTGACATCAACTCGACTTCACTGCGCGTGAGCTTAGTCAGATCGAAACAGTGCTTCGGCACATTCACCCAACCCCCTGCGCGAGCACTCCGGCGGTAATACACTCGCGGGTTTTGCACGCAACGCCTCCGGGCATGCGCGGGGAGTGATGGGAGGGCGGATTTCGGAGAAATCGCCCCTCCACGTCCCGCCCTACGGGACACATCTGCCCGCCTGCCGCATCCCGAGCATCCTCAACGCCCTTACGAACTAGGGTCACTGGCATACCCGGCGACACCAGTAACTCCGGATCGATGCATTCCGTACCGGACAGCGGTACAGGGGCACATGTGATCGAAGCGGATCGAAAGGAACAGATTTCTGACCGACACGTGAGTGGAGCGCGTGGTCGCCATCCGAACGAACAGAGGAACGGACATCTCATGGAGCCGACACGGGACTACACCATCGAGTCACTCGACACCGGGCTCCGGCTGCTGCGGCTGTTCCTCACACATGACTCGCTCACCGTCTCCGGGGCGGCCGCACTGCTCTCCGTCGGCCGCTCCACCGCCCACCGCGTGCTCAGCACACTGGAGGGACGCGGTTTCGCGGTCCGGGACGCCTCGGGCCGCGGCTACTCCCCCGGTCCCGAACTCATGAGGCTGGGGCGGCCCGCCGGCTTCCGTGCGGAGGACCGCGAACAGATCGGTGCGGTACTGGACGACGCGGTGCGGCGCACCGGCGAGACCGTGCAGAGCGTCACCCTCGTCGGGGACCGGATCGTCGTCACCGACGGCCGCGAGTCCGGGCAGCCGGTGCGGGTGGTGCTGGAGACGGGGCGCACCTGCCCCGCGTACGCCACGTCGGGCGGCCGGATGCTGCTCTCCCGGATGACCCCGGAACAGGTCTGCGCCCTGTATCCGCGGGAGCTGCCGGACGAGGGCGCCCACCCGGCCGGCTCACGGCAGGCGCTGCTCGACGCGTTGACGGAGATCCGGGCGTGCGGATACGCGCTGGGCCGCGGCGAGCCGGTGCCGGGCATGAACACGGTCGCCGTACCGCTGGCCGGTTCCGGCCGCCGGGAGCTGCTCGCGCTGATGGTCTGCGCGCCCGCGGACCGGGGTGACGACGCCACGCTGGTGCGCCGCGCGGAGGAGCTGCGGCGGTCCGCCGCGCTCCGGGCGGTCAGCGGCGGGCCCCGCCGATCCGCCCCTCCAGCTGTACCAGCAGCTCGCTGAGCTGCGCGCTGAGCCGGTCCCTGAACTCCGCGTCGAGGCCGGAGAGCACCGCGCCCTCGTAGGCCAGTTGCTGCGGAAGCAGTCCGTCGACGAGCGCGCGGCCCTCTTCGGTGAGCCGCACGTGCGCGACCCGGCGGTCGCGGGCGTCGCCGCGGCGGTCCGTGAGTCCGCGCTCCTGGAGGACGCGCAGGCGTTTGGTCACGGCCGCGCCGGAGGAGAACGTCTCCCTGGCCAGTTCGCCGGGGGTGAGTTCGCGGTCGGTACGGCGTACCGCACCGAGCAGGTCGAACTCGGCACGGGTCAGTCCGGCGGCCCGCAGCGGGGCGTCCTCGGCCTGTTGGAGCAGGGCAGCACAGCGGTTGATCCGGCCGATGAGCTCCATGGGTCCGGTGTCCAGCTCCGGGTTGACTGCCTGCCACTGCCGTACCACCGAGGCGACGATGTCGTCGGTCACACCGCTCCGTTCTCCGGGGCCGGGGCGATCAGCCCCTGCCGTATTGCTGTCGCCGCGAGCGTACGGTGTCCGGCCTGCTCGGCGGCGAGTACCTCCTCCTGGGGCAGGTCGCGCTGCCACCATTCGCCGGCCGCCGTGTCGTCCGCGTCGCGCAGTTCGACCAGGCAGCCGGTGAGGCCGCGGCGGGCGGCTTCGAGTGCGGCGGGGCTCGGACCCCGGGCCGCGAGGGTCTGTACGGCGTGGGCGCGGGCCAGTTCGGCGGCGGCGAGTGCCGCCGCCACCCGCCCTGCGGCGCGCCGGTTGGTGACGAGCATCGCGGTGAGGATCCCGGCCGCGGCGCCGATGACGGTGTCCAGGACCCGGTCGCCGATGAGTTCACCGGCCGGGTGACTGCCGGCGTACTCCAGGACGAGCAGCGCCATCGGGGTCACCGCGACGGAGCCGAGCCAGTAGTTGCGGGTGATCAGGGCCTCCGCGGCGAAGCTGAAGAAGAGGCAGAAGCCGATCAGGGCCAGCGGGCCGGTCCGGGTGACCGGGAGGACGGCGGCGAAGACCAGGACCCCGACGAGGTTGCCGAGGGTGCGCTGGAGGGTCCGGTTCCAGGAGAGCGTGACGTTGGCCTGGTAGAGGGAGGCCGCGGTGACGATGGCCCAGTAGGGGCGGCCGACGCCGACGGCCGACGAGAGGTAGCCGGCCAGGGCGCAGCCGATGAGGGCGCGGGCCGCGATCGGCAGCAGCGGGGATCCGGGGCCGAGGCGGCGCAGCAGTGCGCGGCGCGCTTCGCGGGGGTCGGCGGGCCGCAGGGCCGTGCGTTCGGCTTCGATGCCGAAGAGTTCGGCGGCCGTTCCGGGGACGGCCGGCGGGGTGGGCACCGGTCCCCGGGCCCGGGTCCGGGCGGCCCAGTCGCGCAGCAGGGCAGGGTCGGCGACCTCGGAGACTCCCCCGTCGGCGGCGGGCGTGCCGGCGGCGAGTGCCGTCTCCGCTTGCACGACGAGGTGCTCCAGCGCACGGCGTACGGGAGTGGGGCGCCCGGCCGCGAGAAGGGTCTGCCACGCACCGTGCACCGCGGCGACCGCCGCGCGCCGGGTGTGGTGGCCGGGGTCCGCGGCGTGGGCCGCCGCCGCGTTCAGGGCGCGGGCCGTCGCGAGGCGCTCCGGCCCCTCGCGGCGGATGAGCGCGGGACCGGCGACGGTGACCAGCCAGGAGACCGCGCCCGCGCCGAGGGTCAGGGCGAGGTGCCCGGGTATCTGGCCCAGGTGCTGCGGGGCGAACAGGGACGCCGAGCTGACGAACGTGAAGATCAGCGGTCCGGGGGGTCCGATCCGGGTGGCGTCGCAGAGCAGCTTCTGCCCGGCCGCCAGGAGGGCGCCGACGGCGATCAGGACGGCGGTCGAATCGGTCAGCGACGCGGTGACGAGCGATACCGCCAGTCCGGCGAGCATCCCGAGGACGACTCCGACGATGCTGCGGGCGCGTCGCGCGTACGGGAGGTTGTGGCCGTACAGCGCGCAGAGGGAGCCGGCCATCGTGTACATCACGAGGTCGAGGCGGTCGAGGGAGAACAGCACCAGGTTGGGTATCGCCGTGGCCACGACCACGCTGGACGCCGGTTTGAGCCAGATGTCCGAGGGCCGGGCCAGCCGCAGCGGTCCCGCCAGCGGGAGCCGGTGGACGGAGGGCTGTCGGCGCGGCCGGGGAGTTGTATCGCTCACCCAAATACGTTAACAGGTATTACACATATAAAACACTTCGATCGAGATCTCCGCCCCGATGGCCCGGAACCGCCCACGGCCGGGCGTTCGAACAGCGGGAAAGTCACACGGAAAGACGCATGTGCGGAGGAAACAGCGACACTCACGGCACCGGTACCCCGGCGGTCTGTTCAACGAGCCGGGCGCCGGCGGCGATCTGCTGATGCCGCCCACGAGCATTCCGCAGGATCCCAGGATCGCCGTGGTCCGGGACCCCCAGGGCGCCGTTTTCGGAGTCCACCGCACGGACGGACAGCAGCGGAGGAACCCGGCAACGCCCCGGTCACCCGGTCACCCGGCCTGCTCGTCCGTCGCCTGGACGTGGTCCGCGATGCCGACCACCAGGACCCTGGTGCCCGGTTCCGTCGGGCGCCAGCGGTGGACGAGGCCGCCGGCGCAGTAGAGGGTGTCGCCCCGCTCCAGCCGGTAGAAGTTGCCGTCCGCCTCGACCTCGGCCCCGCCGTCCGCGACGTAGAGGATCTCGTCGTTGCGGTGCCTGAACTCCCGGCCCCAGTCGTGGTCCCCGGTGAACTCAAGGGCGTGCAGGCGCTGATGGCCGCGTACCAGCGGGCGCATCCGGCCGTCGCCGCCCTCCGCGCCGGTCTCCCGCACGGACGCGGAGGTCCGGCGCACCACATCGACGGGGCGGGGCGCCTCCGCCGCGGCCAGCAGCTGGACGGCGGTCGTGTCGAGCGCGTCCGCGATGCGCTGGAGCGATCCCATGCTCGGCCGGGAGCGGCCGTTCTCGATCTGGCTGAGGAAGGGGGTGGAGAGACCGGCCCGGCGCGCGACCTCCGCGAGGGTCAACTCAAGGGCGCGGCGCCGTCGGCGAATTCCCGGGCCGACCAGTGGGGTGTCCGCCTCGCTCATCTCACTCATTCCGTGTCCCGCGTGCCGCACACCACAGCCGGCGGGGCAGTGGGCAGCCTACCGGGCCGGTTAATCTTTTAAGTCTCACCTAATAAAGTTAACCGGGAGGACCGATCCATGCCCCTCGTGGACCAGAACCAGCGACGGCGCCGCGGCACCGGACTCATAGCCCTGGACGAGGAGGCCTCCTACGGCGGGTACACCCTCTTCGCCCCGCTGACCGGCGGCGGCGAGGTGTATCTCATCGACATGCGCGGTGAGGTCGTCCACCGGTGGGACCTCCCGCACCGCCCCGGTCGGCACGCCAGGATCCTGCCCAACGGCAACCTCGCGTACAGCGGCGTCCTCCCGGACGAGCCGGCGCTCTTCCCGATGTGGCACAAGTACCGCGGCGGGATCATGCAGGAGATCACCCCCGACGGCACCGTCGTGCGCGAGCACCGCGACCGCTACCAGCACCACGACGCCTACCACTACGGCGACGGCCGGCTGCTGTACGCCGCGCTGGAGCCGCTGACCGGCGAGGCCGCGGCCGCCGTCCGGGGCGGGGTCCCCGGCTCGGAGCCGGACGGCACGGTCTGGGCGGACACCATCGTCGAGGTGGACGCCGAGGGCCGCACGGTCTGGGAGTGGAAGGTCTCGGAGCACCTGGACCGCGAGGCCTTCCCGCTGCATCCCGACTACTCGCGCGAGCACTACCCGCTGATCAACAGCGTGCTGCCGACCAGCGACGGCAACATCCTGGCGAGCCTCCGCTCCGTCTCCGCGGTGATCGTCATCAGCCGGGAGACCGGCGAGATCATCTGGCGCAGCGAGCCCGGCGTCGTATCGCAGCAGCACTGCCCGACCGAGCTGGAGAACGGCAACTTCCTGGTCTTCGACAACGGCGTCTTCCGCCCGCACTGGGATGTGCCGTTCAGCCGGGTCATCGAGATCGAGCGGTCGAGTGGCACCGTTGTCTGGGAGTACCACGACCCGGCGCGCGAGTCGTTCTTCGCGCCGTTCATGGGCAGCGCCCAGCGGCTGCCGAACGGGAACACGCTCGTGACGGACTCCCCGGCCGGACGGCTCTTCGAGGTCACCCGGGACGGCTACCTGTGCTGGGAGTGCATCGTGCCGTTCTTCGGCGGTTACCAGGAAGAAGAAGTGCGCAAGCTGTTCCCGTCCGAGCCCAACGCCGTGTTCCGCTCCTACCGCTACTCGGCCGGGGAGCTCCCCTGGCTCGACGTCCCGAAGGGCTGAGCCGGACCATGGCCTCCCCCGCCCCCGGCACGGCCGCCACCGACGCGGCCGCCGCCGACGGACCGGTTCCGTCCGTCGCACCGGTCGACGAGCGGCTCCCCCTCCCCCGGCTGGTCCCGCTGGCCTTCCAGCACCTGCTCGCCGGGGTCGCCGCCCCCGTCTCCTCGGTGATCCTGATCGGTACGACACTGTCGCTGACCGCGTCCCAGACGGCGTCGCTGCTCAGCGCCACGCTCGTGCTGTGCGGTATCGGGGCCCTGCTCCAGTCGCTGGGTGTGCGGGCGCTGCGGGTCGGCGCCCGGCTGCCGTTCCTGATGCTGCCGGGCGGTGCGGCGGTGGCGATCTTCCTCCAGGTCGCCAAGGAGCACGGGCCCGCCACCGCCTCGGGCTCCGTGCTGATCGCGGCGGTCTTCCTGATCGCCGTACTGCCGCTCTACGGCCGGCTGGTGCGGTTCTTCCCGCCGCTGGTGATGGGCACCACGGTGGTCCTGATCGGGATCAACATGATCAAGATCACCGCGCCGGTGATCGCCTCCGGCCCCGGGCTCGGCTTCGCCACGCTCGGCATCATCGCCCTGTTCTTCCTCTTCATGCGCGGTGTCTGGCGGCAGATGTCGGTGCTCTTCGGGCTGGTGGGAGGCACCGCATTTCGATCTGCTGGCCGCCGTGCCGCTGCTGGTCTTCGCGCTCGCGTCGCTGGCCGAGGCGACCGGGCAGACCGTCCTGAACAGTGAGGCGGTGGGGCGGACTCCGGACCCGGCCCGGGACGTCCCGCGGATCTCCCGCGCGGACGCCGTGACCTCACTGGGCGCCGGGATCTTCGGTACGTCGCTGATGGTGACCAGCGCGGAGAACATCGGCATCGTCCAGCTGACCCGGGTGCGCAGCCGGTTCGCCACGGCGGGCGCGGGGGTGCTGCTGATCCTGTGCGGTCTCATCACGCCGCTCACCCGGTTGCTCGCCGCCAAACCGGCGCCGGTGGCCGGCGCCGCGGGGCTGATCATCTCCGCGGTGATCGCGACGATGGGGTTCGGCATGCTCAGCCGGGAGGACCTCACGCACGGCACCAACGGCATCGTGGTCGCGCTCGCGCTCTGCGTCGGGCTGCCGGTCTTCGCCCCCGAGATGTACGCGGGGATGCCGGTGTGGGCCCGGACCGTCTTCGGCAGCGGTGTGGCCGCCGGGGCGCTGGCCGCGGTGATCCTCGCGGCGGTGTTCGCCAAGCTGGGGCCGCCGGACCGTACGGCTGACTGAACAGGGCGACCCCCCGCGTCCCTGCGGAACGGGACCCAGACGACCGCCCGCGCCCCTCACCGTGTCAGGTGGGGGGGCGCGGGCGGTTTCGCGTACGGGCCGCGCGCGGCTCAGCCGAGGCCGCGGGAGTCCTGCTTGAGGGCGGTGTCCACGGTCAGCGCCGTGGCGACCACCAGGCTCAGCAGCGGCTCGGGCAGCTGGTAGTGGATCTGCAGCACGTAGTTGTCCGCCGTGGTGAACAGCGTCTTGGCGAGGCCTTCCCAGGTCTTGGTGATCCGGGCGATCTCGGCGTCGTTGTGGTCCACGATCGCGAAGTTCCAGGCGCGCCAGTTCTCCGCCTTGATCGCGCCGACCTGCTGCCCGTCGACCATGATCGCGAAGTTGATCTTGCCGATGGCGTTCTGCTGGACGATCTCGCCGACCGGCTGCCCGTCGGGGCGCTGGACGATGACCTTGGACTTGATGAACTTCGCCGGGCGGGTGAGCAGCAGCTGCGGCTGACCGTAGGCGTCACGGATCTCAAGACGGTGGGTCATGTACTGGTCGATGCTGCTGAGGAACCGCACGACCTTGCGGAGCGCGCTCTGACCGACCTCGACGACCGAGCCGACGGTGTTGCCGTGCTGGTCGAAGACGCTGTACTCGTTGGTGACCTCGATCAGCTTGGCCTTCTGGTTCACCACCAGGACCTGCTGGTTGAAGAGCGAACCCGCACCCGGACCGCCGCCCTGTTGGGGATGGACACCCTGCTGCGGCATCGCGGCCGGCTGCTGGGCGGGAGCCTGCTGCTGGTGCTGCGGGGCCGCCTGCTGCTGGTACTGCTGCTGCGGCACCTGCGCCTGAGCGGGGGCCTGGCCCTGGGCCGGAGCCTGCTGCTGGCCGCCCGCCGGGTTGGTGTGCTCGGTCCACTGGGAGCCGTCCCAGTAGCGCAGCAGCTGGGGCGCGCCGTGCGGATCCGGATACCATCCCGCAGATACGTTCGAGTGCGTTGTCACCGGGGCACACTATCCCGCCACGCCGTCGGCGGAACCCCCCTCCCCGCACATCCACAGGTTCGGAACAGCCCTCCGCACTCATTGAAAGTTCACACACCGCTACGATGTCCGGGATGAACAGGCTGAGTGGACGGACCGTCCGGGTGTGCGACGCCCGCGTCCCCGTGCTGCTCGGCTGGCTGCTGGTGCTGCTCTCCGTGGTGTCGTGCTGCTCGTTCAACTCCGCGGGACCCGCCGCTGCCCCGCATCACGGCGCCGTCCCCCTCAGCGCCTTTCACTCCTTCACCCCGGCAGCGGTGGCGGACGAGGCACGCATGGTGGTGGCCGACGCCCCGCGGAACCGAGGGAGTTCCTGCCACGTCGCGCCCGACGACGCCACGCCGGTCGTGCTGCCCGCTCCGCCCGCACCGGCCGCGCTCCCCTCCGCACCGGCCGTCCTCCCGGCCGGCTCCCTCACCGGGGCCGCCGGCATCAGGGGCCCCTCCAACGACGCCGTCGGAGACGTCGACCATCTGCGCCTCCAGGTTCAACGGATCTAGCAGCAGCGCCTGCCCCCCTCCCGAGGGGGCGCATCCGTCTGCCCGCGAACCATCCGGCTCACCGAACCAGAGGACCCACCATGGCCTCCGCCAAGAAGCACACACCCGCCAACGCCCGCCGCGCCAAGCTGGAGGAGGCCCGCCGCAAGGAGCGGGCCCGCGAGCGCCGCAGCCGCATCATCACGATCACCGCCGCCGTCGCCGTCGTGGCCGGCCTCGTCGCGGGTGGCGGCTACCTGATGAACAGCGCCGACAAGAAGGACAAGGCCGAGACCGCCGCCAAGTCCTCGCCCGTCCAGGGCGAGAAGAGCTGGGACAAGCTCGGGCGCGAGCACGTCGACAAGAAGGTCGACTACCCGATGAACCCGCCGGTCGGCGGCGACCACAACCCGGCGTGGATGAACTGCGACGCCGACGTCTACACCGAGGCGATACCGAAGGAGAACGCGGTCCACTCGCTGGAGCACGGCGCCGTCTGGGTCACGTACAACGGCAAGGCGGCGCCCGCCGACGTCAAGAAGCTGGGTGAACGGGTCTCGGCCACCCCGTACTCCCTGATGAGCCCCGTCGAGGACCAGGCCGCCCCGCTGATGCTCAGCGCCTGGGGAAAGCAGGTGACAGTGAAGAGCGCCTCCGATGCCAGGGTGGCGCAGTTCTTCACGAAGTACGTCCAGGGCCCGCAGACCCCCGAGCCCGGTGCCGCGTGCGGCGGCGGGATCGCCAAGTGACCTCCCCGGCCGGGTCCGCGGCCCGTGCGTCCCGTCCGCTGGTGCTGGCCGGCGGCGCACTGCTGCTGCTCGCGCTGGCCCTGGTCGCGCTCATGCTGGCCCGCCCCTCCGCCTCTGCCCCGGCACCGGGCGCGAAGGCGGCGGCCTCCGCGCCCGCCGAGTCCTCCGCGGACGTGGGATTCGCCCGTGACATGGCCGTCCACCACCAGCAGGCGGTCGAAATGGCGTTCATCGTCCGGGACCGGACCGCCGATGTGGCGGTGCGCCGGCTCGCGTTCGACATCATCAACACCCAGGCCAACCAGCGCGGCATGATGCTGGGCTGGCTGGAGATGTGGGGCCGTGCCAAGAGTTCGCCCGGACCGCCCATGGAGTGGATGGGCCACGCCTTCACCCCGCGCGGCGACGAGGCGCTGATGCCCGGTATGGCGACCGGCACCGAGCTGGACGCGCTGCGCGAGGCGAAGGGCAGGGACGCGGAGGTGCGGTTCCTGCGGCTGATGACGGCGCATCACCGGGCCGGTGCGGACATGGCACAGGCGGCCTCGGCCGCCGCGGGCACCGACGAGGTCAGGAACCTGGCATCGGGCATGGTGACGGCCCAGCGCTCGGAGATCGCGCTCATGGCGGACATGCTCAAGGAGCGTGGGGCCACCGGCTGAGCCCGCCGGCCCGGACACGCCCTTGAACTGGGCGTGTCCGGGCGGGCGGCAACCGCATCCGGACCGTACCGGTGTACGAGATCGCATAGGCTCGGCACCGATATGAAGAGCAACCTCACGCCGCTGGGGCCCAAGGCCGACAAGGACACCGTCCGGCGCAGCAACCTCAGCCTCGTGCTGCGGGCCGTCCGTGACGAGGGCGAGGGCGAGGCGACCCGGGCCGGGGTCGCCGCGCGGGTAGGGCTGACCCGGGCCGCCGTCTCCTCGCTCGTCGAGCAGCTGCTCGACAGCGGGTTCCTGACGGAGTCCGGCAAGACGTTCAGCGGGCAGGCGGGGAGGCCCGGCACCGCGCTCAAGATGGCCAGGACCGGTCCGGCCGGGCTCGGCGTCGAGGTCAACATCGACTATGCGTCGGTGTGCGTCGTCGACCTGGCGGGCACCGGCCGGGTCCGGCTCACCGAGCACCTCGACAACCGGGGCGCGCCGCCCGCGGAGGTACTGGCGCGGGCGGCCAGGATCGCCGCGCGCACCCTGGACTCCGCGGGCGAGCAGGAGCTGTTCCCGGTGGGCGTCGCGCTGGCGCTGCCCGGACTGGTCTCGGACGGCGCGGTGCGCCAGGCCCCGAACCTGGGCTGGAACCAGGTCCCCGCGCAGGAGCTGTTCGCTGCCGCGCTGGCCGAGGAGCGGCCCGGTCGCGAGGCGCTGACCGTGAGTTCGGAGAACGAGGCCAATCTGGCGGCGCTGGCCGAGCTGTGGTTCGGCGGACTGGACCGGATCCGGAGCTTCCTGTACCTGACCGGTGAGATCGGTGTCGGGGGCGCCCTGGTCATCAACGGCGAGCTGCTGCGCGGGGCGCACGGCTTCGCCGGGGAGATCGGGCACGTGGTGGTGGATTCGCAAGGGCCGCAGTGCCGCTGCGGTTCGCGCGGCTGTTTGGAGCAGTACGCGGGCCAGGCGGCGCTCCTGCGGGCCGCCGGTATCGAGGAGACCGGCAGCGGCATCGCGGTCGCCGAGCTGGAGCGGCGTACCCGGGCGGGCGACGAACGGGCGGTCGCCGCCGTCGCCGGGGCGGGCCGGATGCTGGGCCGGGTGCTGTCCGGGGCGGTGAACCTGCTGGACCCGGACGCAGTGGTGCTCGGCGGGATCTACCGGAACCTGATGCCGTGGCTGTCGCCGCCCGTGGACGAGGAGCTGACGGACCGGGTCGTGTCTGGGCTGTGGTCCCCGGGCAGCGGCCGGCTCCGCGCCTCGTCCGTCGCGGGTGACGCGGCACGGGGTGCGGCGGCCCTGGTCATGACGGACGTGCTCGCGGACCCGGTGGCGTACGCGGGCCGCGGCACGGCCTGAGGCGGTCTGCGGACACGGCCCGCGTCGCCGGGGCGGCCTGCGTCGCGGGGGGGTGCCTCTATGTCCTTCGTCTAGGCGGTCCTGTCGGGTTTGGTGTGGTTCGGGGTGCTGGGGTTATGCGGCGAGCTCGATGTCCTTCGGTGTCCGGGATTCGTAGAAGGTGCCGTCGCGGAGCATGGCGGACAGGACGCTGATGCGTTGGCGGGCGAGGCGGAGGAGGGCTTGGGTGTGGGTTTTGCCGCGGGCTCGTTGCTTGTCGTAGTAGGCGCGGGAGGAGGGGTCGGCGTTCATGCAGGCGAAGGCGGACAGGAACATGGCCCGCTTGAGCTGGCGGTTGCCGCCGCGGGGTGCGTGTTCGCCGTGGATCGAGGTCCCGGACTGCCGGGTGGTGGGTGCGAGTCCGGCGTAGGAGGCGAGGTGGGCGGCGGTGGGGAAGCTGGTGCTGTCGCCGACAGTGACCAGCAGGACGGCGGCGGTCCTGACGCCGACGCCGGGCATCGACGTCAGGACCGGGGAAAGAGGGTGGGTCTCCAGAAGCGTGTTGATCTGGGTTTCCATCGCCCGTCGCTGGGTGTGGACGGCGGCCAGGGACGCGGCCAGGGAGGGGATGACGATGTCCAGGGTGCCGGTGCCCGGGACGACGACGGTCTGCTCGTCGAGCGCGTCGAAGACGTCGTCGATCAGCCGCTGGGCCATGCGTGGGGCTCTGGGGCGGATCAGCTCGACGAGTCGGCGGCGGCCGGCCTTGCGCAGGGCGCCTGGGGAGCCGTAGCGCTCCAGGAGCCAGGTGATGGCCTGGTGGTCGAGTCGGGGGCCGAGGACACGTTCGAGGCTGGGGTGGAACTGGGTGAGCAGGCCGCGTATCCGGTTGGAGGTGCGGGTGGCCTCGGCGGCGAGGTCCTGGTCGAAGCCGACGAGCACGGTGAGTTCGGCCGTGATCTCGTCGGTCAGTTCCAGGGATCGCAGGGTGTGCGGCATGGTGCGGGCAGCGTCCGCGATCACGGCCGCGTCGCGGGCGTCGGTCTTGGCCTCGCCGGGGTAGAGGTCGGCGATCCGCCGCATCGCCAGGCCGGGCAGGTAGGCGACGCGGCAGCCGGCATCGCGGGCGACGGTCAGCGGCAGGGCACCGATCGAGGCGGGCTGGTCCACGATGACCAGGACGGTGCCGAACTTCGCGGCAAGCCTGTCGAAGACGGCTCGCAGCTTCGGCTCGCTGTTGGGCAGCGGCTTGTCGAAGACCTTCTTCCCGGCCGGAGTAAGCCCGTGCCCGTGATGAGTCGATTTGCCGACGTCCAGGCCGAGGAACACACCCACGTCTTCGATCTCGAACATCTTTCCCCTCCCAGGGGTTTTGACGGTGCCGGCCTCGGCTCGGGTGTCGCGCTCGCGCATCCACGTTATGCAGACCTGCCGCCCGCGAACCGCCCGGCGTTGCGCCGGACCGGACGGTGGCCGGACCTCTGATCAGCGTCTCCGACGAACACCCCCGAGCCCGGTGAACACCACCCCCCAGGTCATCTCGGACAGGGGGACCAAGTCATGCCGGGCCCGGAGGCCAGCGGCCCCGTTGCGGAGCCGTGGAAAACATAACGGGGGCTCGGGCACTGCGGCCGGCAGGTCGCGCACGTGCGCGGCGCTGACCACCGCGTGCCAGGCGGCTGTCTCGGTGGCCGTGGGCGGGCTTCCCAGAGTGATCAGCATGGACCGAACCTACGCAAACGAGGGTGGTGACGCCCCCGAGTTGCCGGGACGTCCGGGCGTCCGGGCGGTCGGGCGGTCGGGCGGTGGGCGGTCGGGCGGTGGGCGGTCGGGCGGTGGGCGGTGGGGCGGTCTGGCGGAACAGCGCGGACAGAGACGTACAGCAGGGGTCGAACAGGACGAGCGGTGTTCCCGCCCCCGGCACCGGGCCGGGGACGGGAACACCGCGAGGACTCAGGCCGCCGCGTTCTCGGTGACCGTGACGCGTCCCTTGCGGATCGTCGCCAGCCGCGGCGCGCGGCGGGCGATGGAGCTGTCGTGAGTGACCATGATGAAGGTCAGGCCGTGCTCTTTCCAGAGCCCCTCAAGCAGTTCCATGATTTCGTCACGCATGGATTCGTCGAGATTTCCGGTCGGTTCGTCGGCCAGCAGCACCTTCGGCCGCTTGACCAGCGCACGGGCGATGGCGACCCGTTGCTGCTGGCCGCCGGACAACTCGCCCGGCAGATGGCCGAATCGCTCGCCGAGTCCGACGGATTCCAGCGCCTGCGCGGCTTGTTCACGCCTGGCCGCCCCCTTGAGGCCGAGCCGCACCAGGGCCGTCTCGACGTTCTCCTGCGCCGTGAGCGTCGGGATGAGGTTGAAGCTCTGGAAGACGAAGCCGATGCTCTCGGCCCTGACCCTGGTCAGCCGCGCCTCGGGCAGCTTCGCCAGGTTCACCCCGTCGAACTCGACGGTGCCCCCGGTCGGCCGGTCGAGGCCGCCGAGCATCTGCAGCAGCGTCGACTTGCCGCCGCCCGTGGGTCCTTGGATGACGAGCCTGCCGCCGTCCTCGATGGTCAGGTCGACGCCCGCGAGGGCGTCGACGGTCTTCTTGCCGCGCTGATAGCGCTTGGTGACGCCGGTGAGCTGGTACACGGTGCAACTCCTGCGGTACGGGTCTGCGTGGGGGCCGGAAGACCCCGGGGACTGGGGACGGTCACTCGACGCGGCTCAGCGCGTCGGCCGGCCGCAGCCGGGAGGCGCGCCAGCCGCCGAACCCGCCGGCGATCAGACCGCCGGCGACCGCGAGACCGACCGCGAGGGCGATGGTGGCCAGGGAGACCGGCGCCGACAGCGCCACATCGACGACTTTGGACGTGGACTGTTGGGCGAACCCGCCACCGCCACCGCCGCCGCCGAAGCCGCCGGGAGCGCCGCCCGCAGGACCGCCGGCGCCGCCGCCACTGCCACCGCCGAGCTGCGCGGTGAGCGAGGGGCTGATGGCGGTGACGGCGTACGCGCCCGCGAGACCCACGGCGATCCCGAGCACCCCACCGATCAGACCGTTGACGACGGCCTCACCGACCACCTGCCGGGTGACCCGGCCGCTCTTCCAGCCGAGCGCCTTGAGCGTGCCGAACTCCCGCACCCGGCGGCTGACCGCCGACGAGGTCAGCAGCCCCGCCACCACGAAGGCGGCGATCAGCACCACCAGCGAGAGCCACTTGCCGACGTTCGACGCCAAGTCCGAGGCGGTGGAGAGCGATCCGGAGACGGTGTCGGCGAGATCGGCCGACGTGGTGACCGTCGTACCCGGCACGTTCTTCTGCACGGCCGACTTGACGCCGTCGATCCGCTGCGAGTCGGTGGCCTTCACATAGACCGTGGTGACCTTGTTCTTGGCGTCGGCCAGCGTCTGCGCCTGGGTCAGCGGCAGATACACGTTGGCGGCCGGATCGCCGCTGTCCGCCGTCGCTATTCCGACAACCTGGAACTTCGTGCCGGAGACGGTGACGGTCGAACCGACCTTCAGCTTCTTCTGCTTGGCGTAGGCGCTGTCGACGACGGCGACCTTCGCGTTGGTCTCGGACGCCTTGAACGTACGCCCCGACGTGAGCTTCGACGACGTCAGCGGGCCGAGCGCCAGGTGCGCCACGTCGGTCCCGTACACACTGAACGAGTCGACGTCGAAGTTGGCACCGCCGCCCTCGACCCGGCCCTGGGTCCTGCCGCCGCTGCCCTGACCGGGTCCCGCGCCGCCGCCCTGTTGCTCGTCCTGCTTGAACTGCCCCCTGGTGAACTGGCCGTTGACCTTCAGTACGGTCAGATTGAGACCGCCGACCGCCGAGGCCACGCCGTCCTGCGCTGCGACCTTGGTGACGGTGGACGAGGCGAGGGTCTGGAAGCCCTGCACCATGACCCGGTCGCTGCTCTGCTTCGAGGTGTCGCCCTCGCCCTTGGCACCGAACTTGAAGCTGGGGCGCTGCCCGCCACTGGTCGAACTCGGCGGCGGTGCGGCCTTGGTGACCGTCATGTCCGTACCGAGGCCGTAGAGGGACTGCAGGACCTTGTCCTGCGCCTTGCCCATCCCCGCGGAGACCGAGCTGACAACAATCACCAGCGCAATGCCGAGGGCGAGCCCGGAGGCGACGACGAGCGCCGCCTTCTGCGTCGGCGCAGCTCGCGCCGGAGGTAGATGAAGAACATGTGGCGAAGCTAGGCCCGGCTCGTGACGAAGAGGTGAGGCCACCGTAAGAGCTGGATGAGAACAGAAGAAGGCGGCGGCACCTTTCGGTGCCGCCGCCGTTCCGAGGACCAATCAGGGTCAGACCGCCGAACCGGCCTCCAGTCCGCCCAGTTCATGTTCCAGCCGTTGAGGCCGTTGTCCGGGGCAATGGTCTTGTCGTTCGAGTTCTTGACGACGACCACGTCACCGATGAGCGAGTGGTCGAAGAACCAGCGCGCCGGCATCTTCGGGTCGCCCGCGCCCTTCACGTCCTGCAGGCCCACACAGCCGTGGCTGGTGTTGGCGCTGCCGAACACCGAGGGGGCGCCCCAGTAGTTGCCGTGCACGAACGTGCCCGAGCTGGACAGCCGCATGGCGTCGGGGACGTCCTTGATGTCGTACTCGCCCTTGCCGTCGGAGTCCGTGAAGCCGACCGTCGCACCGTCCATGCGGGTCTTCTTGTACTTCTCGGAGATCACCATCTGGCCGTTGTACGTGGTGTTCTCGGGCGAGCCCGCCGAGATCGGGATGGTCTTGATTGTCTTGCCGTTCTGCTGCACCTTCATGGTGTGCGCCTTGGCGTCGACGGTGCTGACCTGGTTACGGCCGATGGTGAAGCTGACGGTCTTCTGCTGGACGCCGTAGAGACCCTTCGCGCCCTGCACACCGTCCAGTTGCAGCTTCAGCGTGACCTTGGAGCCGGCCTGCCAGTACTGGTCGGGCCGGAAGTCGAGACGCTGCGAGTTGAACCAGTGCCCGACGACCTCCTGGCCGCTGCTCGACGAGACCTGGATCCCGGTCTGCACGGCCTTCTTGTCGGTGATGGCCTTGTCGAAGTTGATCGACACGGGCATCCCGACGCCGACGGTCGAACCGTCCTCGGGGGTGAAGGTGCCGATGAAGCTGTTCGCGGGCGAGACGGTGGTGAAGGAGGAGTTCTCGTTGGCCGAGCGGCCCTTCGAGTCCTTCGCCGTCGCGGCGATCTTGTACGAGGTGGAGCGGTCGAGCTGGCCGTCCGGCTTCCAGCTCGTACCGTCGGCGGACAGCGAGCCCTTGACCGGGTCGCCGGCGGCGGTCGTCATCGTGACTTCGGTCAGCTTGCCTTTACTGACCGTGACCTTCGCGTCGTCGTTGATGCCCGCGTTGTCGGCGCCGTTCTTCGGGAGGATGGCTATCTGGGCCTCGGAGGTGTTCTTGGCCGCCGCCTCGTCCACCTGGGCCTGTGAGGATGACTTGGTCGGGTCCCCGGCGCCGCTGGTGTCGTCCTTGCCGTCACCACCGCTACAGGCCGAGAGCACCAGAACACCGCCAAGCAGTGCGGACGCGGCCGTGAGGCCCTTGCGCCGCTTGCCTTTCGTCATCACACGCTTCTCTATACATCGCCGATTGCAGTGCCGATAACCTTCAAGAACACCCGGTCCGGTTCGTCCGGTTCCACTTGGGCCGAAGATGTGGCGTAAGCCACTCGCCCGGTCCGTGGCGCGGCCCCGGTCCCACGTCTGCCGTCGGATTGGGGCCTTCCAGGGTGTCACGCCCGCGCGCTACTCCCGACCAGCGTCGTCCTCGTCGGGGTAAAGCTCCAACGAGTCGGGGTCGTAATCGATCCACTCGCTCGTCCACGACGCCTGGGCCAGCCCGATACCCGGGATGTCGTAGATCAGGTCGACGGGCTGTACGAGATACAACAGCGCCTCGGCGCCGTCCTCCCGCGCGGCGATCCGGGCGAGCGTACTCTCGTCCGCCGGCCTCGATATACCGGTCCCGATCCGCATGAGCGCCGCTACGCACAGCGCATCCTGGTTTTCGATCTCCAGTACCAAATCAACCCGTAGCCGTACATATCGCGATGTCTCAGAAGTGGTCATACGACGGAGTGTAGAGCTGATGCCCGCTACGGCTTTCCTCCGACCCGCTGCTTTCACTAACATCAGCGCACCCCGCCATTCGGGCGTCCTCATGAGGGGGGATCGTTCCGTGTCTGTCGCACGCCGACCGCTGCTGACGGCGACCGCCGCCGGAATCCTGCTCTGCGCCCTCTGGTTCGTCCCTTCCGCCAGAGGCGGCGACGACCACCACAGCACCCCGCACCAGCAGTCCACCGGCTACTCCCGGGGCGTCGGCTCCCAGCAGCTCGCCCTCGGCGACACGGACGGCGTCGACGCGACGCCCTACCTGATCGCCGGCGCCGCCGTCCTCGCGGCGGCCGCGGGCTACGGCGTCCGCGTGGCCCGCCGCGCCCGCCCCGCGTAGGTCTCGCCGCCCGGTTTACGCCAGCGGCCCGGTTACCGCTTGAACCGCCGCCACCAGCTGCCCCTCCCGTACGAACTTGTCCGCCGCCGCCAGGTCCGGCGCGAGAAAGCGGTCAGGCCCCGGGCCCGCGGCCCCGGCCGCCCGCAGCGCGTCGATCGCCGCCTGCGAGGCGGGCGCCGGCGTCAGCCCCGTACGCAGCTCGATCGCCCGGGTCGCCGCGTACAGCTCGACGGCGATGATCCGCGACAGGTTGTCGACGGCGGTCCGCAGCTTACGCGCCGCCGACCAGCCCATCGACACGTGGTCCTCCTGCATCGCGGACGACGGGATCGAGTCGACCGACGCCGGGACCGCGAGCCGCTTCATCTCGCTGACCAGCGCCGCCTGCGTGTACTGAGCGATCATCAGCCCCGAGTCGACGCCCGGGTCACCGGCAAGGAACGGCGGCAGCCCGTGCGACCGGTTCTTGTCGAGCAGCCGGTCCGTACGGCGCTCGGCGATCGACCCCAGGTCGGCCGCGGCAATGGCCAGGAAGTCCAGTACGTACGCGACCGGCGCGCCGTGGAAGTTGCCGTTCGACTCGACCCGCCCGTCGGACAGCACCACCGGGTTGTCGACGGCGGCGGCCAGCTCCCGGTCCGCCACCAGCCGCGCGTACCCGAGCGTGTCCCGCCCGGCCCCGGCCACCTGCGGCGCGCACCGCACCGAGTACGCGTCCTGCACGCGCGGCGCCGCGTCCTCCTGAAAGTGCCCGGTCAGCCCGGACCCGGCGAGCACCCGCAGCATGTTGTCGGCGCTGGCCCCCTGCCCGGGGTGCGGCCGGATCGCGTGCAGCTCGGGCGCGAGCACCTTGGCCGTGCCCAGCAGGGCCTCCAGGCTCAGCGCCGCCGTGATGTCGGCGGAGGTGTAGAGCCGGTGCAGATCGGCGAGGGCCATGACCAGCATGCCGAGCATGCCGTCGGTGCCGTTCAGCAGCGCGAGCCCCTCCTTCTCCCGCAGCTCGACCGGCAGGATGCCGTGCGCGGCGAGCAACTCGCCGGCCGGCCGTACGACCCCGTCGGGGCCCCCGGCGTCGCCCTCGCCCATGAGCGTCAGGGCGCAGTGCGACAGCGGCGCGAGGTCGCCTGAGCAGCCGAGGGAACCGAACTCGTGGACGACGGGCGTGATCCCCGCGTTCAGCACGTCCGCCATGGTCTGCGCGACCTCGGGCCGTACGCCGGTGTGGCCCGAAGCGACGGTCTTGAGCCGCAGGAACATCAGCGCGCGCACGACGTCCCGCTCGACGGCCGGGCCCATGCCCGCGGCATGGCTGCGCACGATGTTGCGCTGCAACTGCGCGCGCAGGTCCGGGCTGATGTGCCGCGTGGCGAGCGCCCCGAACCCGGTGGAGACCCCGTACACCGGCTCAGGCTTGGCGGCGAGCGCCTCGACGATCTCCCGGGCGGCGGCGAGCGCGTCGAGCGCGGAGCCGTCGAGCTGAACTTTCGCGCGGCCACGGGCGACGGCGATGACATCCTCGGCGGTGGTCCCGGCGGTGCCGACCACGACAGTGTGCATATTCATATTCACGAGCGTACGGATTGAATCCACGCGTGTCACCGTCGGGGGTTTCGCCTTCCGGCGTGGTTCGGTTGGCGGTCTGGGTTGCGGTGGTTGCCGGGGGCGGTGTCGCCGTCCGGCGCGGTTCCGAATGCGGGTTCTTGGTTGCGGTAGTCGCCGGGTGTCGTTCCGGGGTCGTGTCCTGCGCTGCATGATTTACGGCGCGTACTCCCGAGACGCGGAGCCACCGCCTAGACGCGCCACAAATCACGCTCTACGCTCCGGACACCACCCCTGCACGACCCCCTTCACCCCAACCGTCCCGGACACGTGTGTCCGACCGCCAAGGGACGGCGGCCGGGCGTTCACGCCAGGGATGTTCCCTCGCCCCGCAGGGCACCGCTCACCCGCGCTGACGCGGGCGGGTGTGGCCGACCACCGAGGGACTGTAAAACGTTCGGTGTAACTCCCGATCATGGAAGATGCATCGATGACCAGCAACAACGTGACCGAGGCCGAGACTGTCGAGCCGTCTGAGCCGGTGCCGCCGAAGTCTGTGGATGACCGGCTGATCGACGAGCTCGTGGGCCGGGCTCAGGCCGAGGGCCTGCAGCTGACCGGCGAGGGCGGGCTGCTCCAGCAGCTGACGAAGCGACTCCTGGAGTCCGCTCTCGAGGGTGAGATCACCGACCACCTCGGCTATGACAAGCACGATCCTGCCGGGAAGAACGGCGGCAACAGCCGCAACGGGACCCGAGCCAAGACCGTGCTGACCGACGTCGGCCCGGTGGAGATAACCGTGCCCCGCGACCGCGAGGGTTCCTTCGAGCCGAAGATCGTCAAGAAGCGCCAGAAGCGCCTTTCCGGCGTCGACGAGATGGTCATCTCGCTCGCCGCGAAGGGCCTGACGACCGGTGAGGTCCAGGCCCACCTGTCCGAGGTCTATGGCGCCGAGGTGTCCCGTCAGACGATCTCCACGATCACCGACAAGGTCCTCGAAGGCATGGCCGAATGGCAGAACCGGCCCCTGGACTCGGTCCATCCGGTGGTCTTCATCGACGCTATCCACGTGAAGATCCGCGACGGCGCCGTGGCGAACCGGCCCATCTACGTTGCCCTGGCCGTCACGGCCGAGGGCCGGCGGGACATTCTCGGGCTGTGGGCCGGCGACGGCGGCGAGGGTGCCAAGCACTGGATGCACATCCTCACCGAGATCAAGAACCGCGGAGTGAACGACGTCCTCATGCCCGTCTGCGACGGGCTCAAGGGCCTGCCCGAGGCAGTCGAGGCCGTCTGGCCCCGCACCACCGTCCAGACCTGCGTGGTCCACCTGCTGCGGAACTCCTTCCGCTATGCAGCCCGCCAGGACCGGGACAAGATCGCCAAGGTACTCAAGCCCGTCTACACCGCGGCGACCGAGGAGGCCGCACTCGAGCGGTTCGCGGAGTTCGCCGACACGTGGGGCAAGAAGTATCCAGCGATCGTCCGGCTCTGGGAGAACGCCTGGGAGGAGTTCACTCCCTTCCTCCGCTTCGACACCGAGATCCGACGCATCGTCTGCACCACCGACGCGATCGAGTCCGTGAACGCGCGGATCCGACGGGCGGTGAAAGCCCGCGGCCACTTCCCGAACGAGCAGGCCGCCCTGAAGTGCGTCTACATGGCGATCATGTCGCTGGACCCGACCGGCAGGGGCCAGGCCCGCTGGACCATGCGCTGGAAGACAGCCTTGAACGCCTTCGACATCACCTTCGACGGCCGACTCTCCGCAGCACGCCAGTAACCCTCAACAACCCGAGTTACACCGCTCGTTTGACAGACCCTGGCCTGGCCCGACCCCGCGCGAACCTCATCGACCATGTCCTGCACTGGTCACACTGGCGCCGCCGACGACAGTTCCAAGCCCGGATGAGCCACTACAAACGACGCGGCCACACACCACCAGAAACTGCCCACACATCAGAACAAAGACCGTTGCAGTACTAGGCGCGTCCGCCCCCGCGACGGGTCAGCGGACGCCGAGCAGGTGGTCCATCGCCAGCTGGTCCAGGGCCTCGAACGCCATGCCGCGCTCGGCCGCGGCCGTCACGTCGAAGTCCTCGTACGCGGAACGGTCGGCCAGCAGCCCGGCCACGCCGTCGGCGGCGGTGGGCTGCGCCAGCTCGTCCAGCCGGGAGGCGCGCAGCGCGTCCTGGACCGCCGGATCGGCGCGGAAGGCGGCGGCCCGGTCCTTGAGGATCAGGTAGTTGCGCATGCAGCCCGCGGCCGAGGCCCAGACGCCGTCGTAGTCCTCGGTCCGCGGCGGCTTGAAGTCGAAGTGGCGCGGGCCCCGGTAGCCGGCCGTCTCCAGCAGGTCGACGAGCCAGAAGGCCTGGCGCAGGTCACCGGCGCCGAAGCGGAGGTCCTGGTCGTACTTGATGCCGGACTGCCCGTTCAGGTCAAGGTGGAAGAGCTTGCCCGCCCAGATCGCCTGCGCGATGCCGTGCGCGAAGTTCAGCCCGGCCATCTGCTCGTGGCCGACCTCCGGGTTCACGCCGTACATCTCCGGGCGCTCCAGGCGCTCGATGAAGGCAAGGGCGTGGCCGACCGTCGGCAGCAGGATGTCACCGCGCGGCTCGTTCGGCTTGGGCTCGATGGCGAACCTCAGGTCGTAGCCCTGCTCGACGACGTACTCCCCGAGCAGGTCGAACGCCTCCTTCATCCGGTCCAGCGCGAGACGGATGTCCTTCGCACCCCCGGACTCCGCCCCCTCACGGCCGCCCCAAGCCACATAGGTCTCCGCACCCAGCTCGACGGCCAGATCGATGTTGCGGATGACCTTGCGCAGCGCGAACCGGCGCACATCTCGGTCGTTCGAGGTGAACCCGCCGTCCTTGAACACCGGGTGCGTGAACAGGTTCGTCGTGGCCATCGGAACCTTGAGACCGGCCGCGTCCAGCGACTGGCGGAACCGCTTCACAATGCCCTCGCGCTCGGAGTCCGTCGAGCCGAACGGGATCAGGTCGTCATCGTGGAACGTCACACCGTACGCGCCGAGCTCAGCGAGGCGCTGCACGGAGTCGACCGGGTCGATCGCCTCCCGGGTCGCGTCACCGAACGGGTCGCGCCCCTGCCAGCCCACGGTCCACAGGCCGAAGGTGAACTTGTCCTGCGGGGTGGGGGTGAAACGTTCGGTCATGGTCCAACCGCCTTCGGTGCCATGGGTCCGCAGCCGGTCGGGCCGCCGAACCTCAATTTGTTCAGTGTCATGACTAATCATGCACGGACCACCCCGGCGACGTAACCCCCCGACCCGATCCCATACCCAACCCCTGACACGGACACCCGTCCGACGATCTACTCCACCCCACGTCCATCCCGCGTCCACCCCAGGACGGAAATCCGCCCCGCCCCCTGTTCCCCGCCGGTTCGATCACCTAATTTGTTCTCCGTACGATCAAATACCCGCAGGGCGATGTCCCACGGCATCCCGCTACGCAGGACCGACCCCTGAGACCCCAGAGCCAGAGAATGAGGCCAGCCATGCCGCCGCATACCGTCGTCATCGGTGTGGACAGCTCCACCCAGTCCACCAAAGCGGCGTTCGTCGACATCGCGACCGGCCGGCTGCTCGCCGTCGGCCGCGCCCCCCATGTCGTCACCGGGGAGGCCGGAGCCCGCGAGACGGACCCCGAGGTGTGGTGGCAGGCCCTGTGCGACGCGGTCGCCGCCGGGCTCAAGGAGTCGAGCGTCCCCGCCTCGGCCGTCGCCGGGATCGCCGTGGCGGGCCAGCAGCACGGCCTCGTCGTACTGGACGCGGACGGCGCCCCGCTGCGCCCGGCGCTGCTGTGGAACGACACCCGCTCCGCCCCGCAGGCCGCCGCCCTCACCGCGGCGCTGGGCGGTGCCGACGCCTGGACCGCGCGCACCGGCTCCGTGCCGGTGGCCGCGATGACCGCGTCGAAGTGGCAGTGGCTGCGGGAGAACGAGCCCGCCACCGCCGCGGCGGCCGCGGCGATCCGGCTGCCCCACGACTTCCTCACCGAGCGGCTGTCCGGCCGCGCCGTCACCGACCCCGGCGACGCGTCCGGCACCTGCTGGTACTCCACCGCCACCGGGACCTATGACCCCGAGCTGCTCGAACTCCTCTCCATCGAGCCCGCGTTGCTGCCCGAGGTGGCCGCGAGCGGCGCGGCCCGCATCGGCTCTCTGACCGCCCGCGCGGCCGAGGCGCTCGGCCTGTCCGCCGGTATCGCCGTCGCGGCGGGCACCGGGGACAACATGAGCGCCGCCGTCGGTCTCGGGCTCGGCGGCGCCGGGCTCCTGGACCATCCGGTGCTGAGCCTCGGCACCTCCGGCACGGCCTTCGCCGCCTCCCGGACCAGGCCCGCCTCCCCCGCGCTCTCCGGCTTCGCCGCGGCCGACGGCACGTACCTCCCGCTGGCCTGCACCCTCAACTGCACGCTCGCCGTCGACAAGGTCGCGGCCCTGCTCGGCCTGGACCGCGCCGACGCCGCACCCGGCGGCGGGACGGTGGTCCTGCCCTACCTGGACGGCGAGCGCACCCCGGACCTGCCCACCGCCTCCGGCCTCCTCACCGGGCTGCGGCACGACACCACCCCCCAGCAGATCCTCGGCGCCGCCTACGAGGGCGCGGTCTTCACCGTGCTGCGGGCGCTCGACGAACTGCTCCGGGCCTGCGGGCTCGACCCGGCGGACCCCGAAGTGGCGGCCCGGCCGCTGCTGCTGATCGGCGGCGGCGCCCAGGGGCACCAATGGGTGGAGACCGTCAGGCGGCTGTCGGGGCGCCCGGTGACGGTACCGGCGAGCGGCGAACTCGTCGCGGTGGGCGCGGCGGCCCTCGCCGCATCGGCCGCCACGGGCACGGACCCGGTCGCGGTCGCCACCGGCTGGCGGACCGACGGGGGCCGGCAACTGGGCGCGGTGGAAAGGGACCTGGCCACCTGGGACCGGATCGGCTCGGTACTGGACCGGGCGGCCGGGCCGCTGCTGGGCGGGGACCGCCCGCAGGACTGAACGCGGGCGGTGGCGCCGGGAGCGACGGCCGACGTCCCGTCAGCGACCCGTTTTGGATAGCGAACTGATGTTCACTACTATCCGGCGATGATCATAAGAAGAAGGCTGACGGTCGGGGTGGGTATTCTGCTCGCCACCCTGACCGCCGGGCTCGGCTCGGCCCTCCCCGCCGCGGCCGATGAAACCCCCACCAAAGCATCTCCCAAGGTCGAGCTGGTGCTCGATGTCAGTGGCTCCATGCGGACCCGTGACATCGACGGCCAGTCCCGGATGACCGCGGCGAAGCAGGCGTTCAACGAGGTCCTGGACGCGGTGCCCGAGCAGGTGCAGCTCGGCATCCGCACCCTCGGCGCCGACTACCCGGGCGACGACCGGAAGGTCGGCTGCAAGGACACCAAGGCACTCTACCCGGTCGGCCCGCTCGACCGCACAGAGGCCAAGACCGCGGTCGCCACCCTCGCCCCCACCGGCTGGACCCCGATCGGACCCGCCCTGCTGGGCGCCGCCGACGATCTGGAGGGCGGCGACTCCACCCGCCGGATCGTGCTGATCAGCGACGGCGAGGACACCTGCGGCCCGCTCGACCCGTGCGAGGTGGCCCGGGACATCGCCGCGCGCGGCATCCACCTGGTCATCGACACCCTCGGCCTGGTGCCGAACGAGAAGATCCGCAAGCAGCTGACCTGCATCGCGGAGGCCACCGGCGGCACGTACACCGCCGTCCAGCACACCGATGAACTCTCCGGCCGGGTAAAGCAGTTGGTCGACCGGGCGGCAGAGCCCGTCGTCACCCCCGTGGCGACGGAGGGCGCGGACAGCTGCACCGACGCCCCGAAGCTCAAGGCGGGCCTCTACACCGACCGCGAGAAGATCGGTGAGCACCGCTGGTACCGGGTGGAGGTGCTGCCCGGCCAGGAACTGCGCGCCTCGGTCAGCGTCTTCGCGGACCGGGCCGTGAACAACGACTACGGGACGCTGCTGCGCGCGGTGACCGTGCACGGCCGGGAGATCGTCAGGGGTTCCGAGTCCGGCACCGGGCGCACGGACGCCATCTCGTCCGGGCTGCGCTACCCGAGGCCCGAACAGGACGATGACGACGAGGAGCCGGTCCCGGAGACTGTCTGCCTCCAGGTCAGCAACTCCTTCTCGGCGCCCGCCTCGGTGAAGACCTCGCCCGGTATGCCGGTCGAGGTGACCGTCGATGTGGTGGACGGTCCCGACAACGCGGCCGACGTCGCCGCGTTCGGCCTGGGCCGCGGCTGGTGGCTGCTCGGCGTGCTCGTCCTCACCGGACTGGTCGCCGGCCTGCTGACCGGCTGGATCTCGCGCTGGCGCATCGCCGTCTGGAGGACCAACCGATGATCCGTACGACACGTGTGCTCGCGGGCGCGCTGCTGACCGGCCTCGCCCTGCTGACCGGGACGGGAGCCGCCGCCGCGGACGACCCGTCACCGAGCCCCAGCGCCTCCGGCGACGGCTCCGGACCCACGGAGGCGGGCACCGCCTTCCGCACCGCCACCGCGATCCAGCAGAACCAGACCGCCACCGCCGGAGGCTCCACCGGCGACTACCTGTACTGGGTGTTCCCGGCCGACGCGGGCCGGCGGCCCACCGTCAGGGCGAAGGTCACCCTGCCCGAGGCAGCCACCCGGCACGGCGTCTCGACGTGGCAGATCGACGTGTACGACGGGCTGCGCCGCCGCCAGGCGTGCATGTACGGCAAGCAGACCGGCAAGGCCGCGGCCGACGCCGCCACGGTCGAGCTCACCTGCGTCCTGCGGACCGTCAGGGCCTGGTCGGAGCCGTGGGCCAACGACCCACTGCCCGGCAGCTATTACGTCCGCCTCACCGTCGTCGATCTGCCCTCGTCGGATCTCGGTCTGCCGGTACAGACCGAGGTCGAGGTCACGTCGGCCGGGAAGGGCGGTGCCGGGGACGTCGACGGCACGCTCTCCAAGCCGCTGGTGCCCGGGGTGTCCTCCGCCGAGCAGGCCTCCGACGACGGTGCCTCGGCCGCCCCGGTCCCGCTGGCCGGTGAGCCCGAGGACGGCTGGGCCTCCGGCTGGTGGACCGACCGCTGGCTGTGGACCGTCGGCGGCGGGGTGCTGGGCGCGCTCGCGGCCGTCTTCGGCTACTCGCTGACCCGCGGCAACGGCCGCCCGTCCCGGGTTCCGCCGGGCATGTGACGTACGCCCGTCGGCCGGACCGGACCCCGGACCGGCCGACGGGCGTACTGACGGACCGACGGGTTGATCAGGACTGGCGTTCGGCGGCGAACGGGCCGTCGGGGGCGAAAGCGAGCGCGGCGAAGCGGTCGCCCATGCGCCGGTGAGTCGCCGCGTCCGGGTGGAGCTGGTCCGGCAGCGGCAGTTCGGCGAAGTCCCGCTCTCCGTACAGACCGCGGCCGTCGAGGTAGTACAGGCTCGGGTCGTCGGCGGAGCGCTGCTCGACGAGGCCGCTCAGGGCCTCCCGGATGACGTTGAGCGTCAGCTTTCCGGCGGCCCTCTCCGCAGGGTCACCCAGCGCCTTGAACTGAAGCCTTCCCTCACTGAGGTTGCTGAAGTCGGGCATGCTCGGACCCGGAGTGTCCTCGTGGATGGGGCACAGGACCGGCGAGACGACCAGCAGCGGCGCCGTGGGGTGCCCCTCGCGGATGGTGTCGAGGAAGCCGTGCACCGCCGGGGTGAAGGCCCGCAGCCGCATCAGGTCGACGTTGACGAGGTTGAGGCCGATCTTGACGCTGATCAGGTCCGCCGGTGTGTCGCGCATCGCCCGCGCCGTGAACGGGTCGAGCAGGGCGCTGCCGCCCAGGCCCAGGTTGACCAGCTCCACCCCGCCGAGGGAGGCCGCCAGCGCGGGCCAGGTGGTGGTGGGGCTCGCGGCGTCGGAGCCGTGGCTGATCGAACTGCCGTGGTGCAGCCACACCTTGCGGCCCCGGTCGGGGGCGGGTTCGACGGGGGCGTCGGTGCGCAGGGCGACGAGTTCGGTGTTCTCGTTGTACGGCAGCCAGATCTCGACGTCCTTCCCGCCTTCGGGCAGCCCGGCGAACCGTACGGTGCCGACCGGCCCCGCCTGCGTCTGCGCGGTCCCGGCGGTCATGTCGACCAGGAGGACGTTGCCGTCCGTCACGCTCTCCTGTCCCGCGAGGCGGCCGTCGACGAGCAGGTCGTAGACGCCGTCGGGACGGGGCGGCGCGCCCTGATAGGCCGTCCTGGTGCGGAGTGCGTCCAGCTCGATCACGGTGGCGGCGGTACGGAACACCAGCCGCACGCCGGACGGCTGGGCCTCCGCCATCGCCAACTGCGCGTCGGCGCACTGTGCGCGGGCGCGGGCGGGCAGCCGGTGCGGGCGCACTCCGTGCTCGGTGCGCTCCAGGTCGAGCGCACCGCGCAGGAGCTCCGCGGTGATCGGTGTGGTGATCCAGTCGGTTTCGGTCTGCATGTCTCTACCTGATGTCTCTACCTGTTGCTTGCAACGTTGAGGTGCTGCTCGGAACGCTGAGGTGTCGCTCGGAACGCTGAGGTGCCCGGAAACTCCGGTCAGGGCGCGGGCCAGTTCCGCAGCAGGGCGTCCAGTGCGTCCAAGGACCGCGACCAGCTCTCCTGCGAGTCGGGGGCGCTGTGGCTGAATCCGCCCTGCATCTCCAGGCTGACGTAGCCGTGGAAGACGCTGCCCAGCAGCCGGACGGCATGTGTCCGGTCGGGCTCGGTCAGGGCGTAGCCGCGCAGGATGGCCCTGGTCATCTGCGAGTGCCTGCGGCCGGCGCTGGCAGCAGCCGCTTCGGGGTCGAGTCTCAGTTGGGCCGCGGCGTAACGACCGGGGTGCTCGCGGGCGTAGTCGCGGTACACGTCCGCGAAGGCCTTGAGGGCGTCCTTGCCCGCCCGGCCGGCGAGTGCGGCGGCACCGCGGTCGGCCAGCTCCTCCAGAGCGAGCAGGGCGATCCTGGTCTTGAGGTCGTGGGAGTTCTTCAGATGCGAGTACAGGCTCGCGACCTTGACGTCGAACCGCCGGGCGAGCGCCGAGACGGTCACCTGGTCGAAGCCGACCTCATCGGCCAGCTCCGCCCCGGCCTGAGTCAGGCGGTCAGCCGTCAGCCCCGCGCGCACCATGCTCTTCCTTCCGTCAGCCTTCACCCACAACCCTACACCTATTAAGGATTTACCTAATAGATGTAGGCATTATTCAGATGCCCAGCCGCCTCAACGGTGGATATTGAACCGATATGTTCCATCTATCGCCAGGAGCGTCGCATACCGCCCAGAATGTCCCTGTCGGTTGTACCGGTCGCCGGGTCCTCCGGCCACGACCGTAGGCTGTCGATCCAAGGGGAGAAACATCATGCGCCCGTCCTCCGCTCTCACCGCCGCGCTCACCACGACGGCCGCCGCGGCCCTGACCGTCACCGGCGCGGCCGCCGCCCCTGCGGCCGGCACGTCGGCCGGTGCGTCGGCCCGCCCGAGCGTCTGCCAGGAGCAGTCCCTCAGCGTCTCGGCCTCGTCCGGCGGGCAGCGGAACATGGCGCGGATCGCCGTCACCAACCGGGGCGGGGTCACCTGCGTGGTGGACCGCGTCCCCACGGTCACCTTCCGGGGGCTGGACGGCTCGGCCGCGGCCGTACCGCCGGCCACCAGCGGACCGTACGTGCTCTCGCCGGGCGAGCGCGGGTACGCCGCCGTGCGCACGGCGGCCCCGGGCGCCACCGAGGGCCATGTCGTCCGCAGCCTGTCCGTGGCGGCGGACCCCTCGCACCACGGCGTCACGTTCGGCGCCGCGACGGTGGGCATGGGCCGGGGAATCCAGGTGTGGGAACCGGTCACCACCCTCTGGCACCCTTCCCGCGCCGCGGCCGACCGGGCTCTGGAGAACGCGACACGCTGAGCTCGGGACGGGGCCGGCCCTGCTCCCGGCCCCTCACCGCCATGTGCGGCGTCACCTCGGGGCGGGGCCGGTGCTCTCCCGCACCGTCAGCTCCGGTGCCAGCAGCTCCGTTCCGTCCGTGCCCCGGCCGGAGAGTTTGGCGACGACCTGCTCGACCGAGCGGCGCCCCATCTCCTGCGCGGGAATGGCCACAGAGGTGAGCCGCACCGAGGCCTGGGAGGCCACCTGCTGGGGGCAGATGGCGACCACCGAAACATCCTCGGGCACGGCCCGGCCCTGCTGGCGCAACAGGTTGAGCAGCGGTTCCACCGCGGACTCGTTCTGCACGATGAAGCCCGTGGTGCCGGGGCGCTCGTCGAATATCCGCGAGAGGGTCTGGGCCATCGCGGGGTAGCCGCCCTCGCAGGGCCGGTGCAGGACCCGCACGCCGGTCTCCCGCGCCCTGGCCCGTACTCCGTCGACGGTCCGCTCGGCGAATCCGGTGTGCCGCTCGTACACCGCGGCCGCCTCGCCGATCACCGCGATCTCATGGTGCCCGAGTTCCGCGAGGTGCTCGACGCAGAGCGCCCCGGTCGCCTCGAAGTCGAGGTCCACGCAGGTGAGACCGGCGGTGTCGGCGGGCAGTCCGATCAGCACGGCGGCGCGGTCTGTCTCGCGCAGCAGCGGAAGCCGTTCGTCGTGCAGTTCGACGTCCATCAGGATCATGGCGTCCGCGAGCGAGCTGCCGGTGATCCGGCGCACCGCGGCCGGGCCCTCCTCACCGGTCAGCAACAGGACGTCGTAGCCGTGGACGCGGGCCGTCGTGGCGACGGCGATGGCGATCTCCATCATCACGGGGACGTACATGTCGGTACGCAGCGGCACCATGAGCGCGATGATGTTCGACCGGCTGCTGGCGAGCGCCCGCGCACCCGCGTTGGGGTGGTAGCCGAGCTCCTTGATGCTCCGTTCCACCCGTTCCCGGGTGGGGACCGAGATGGACCGCTTCCCGCTGAGGACGTAGCTCACCGTGCTGGCGGAGACTCCGGCGTGCTGTGCGACCTCGGCAAGGGTGACCATTCAGCTCTCCATCACGGAACGACGTCGGACACCGGCACGCGGAGGGGCGGCTTCAGTCGGACACCACTGCGGCGAAGCGCTTCCACTCCCCACCCATCACCTTGTGCGTGTACGGATGGTGTGAGCCTAGACGTGCTGCTAAAGCGTGTCCATAGCGTTGTCGAAGCGCTTCGACACACGTGCGTCGACGGATGTCTGCGGAGACGGCGGCCCGTGGCGGTCGCCCGTACGGCCACCGCCACGCTATGCCGTCCGGCCCGATTCAGGCGTCGAGCAGTACGAGGAAGGCCTCCATGTCGTTCTGGGTCATCACCGGGAGCTTGCGGAGGTCCGTGTCCGGCACCGCGAGCCGCAGTCCGGGGAACCGGGCGAAGAGGGCGGGCAGCGCTATCCCCGCCTCGACCCGGGAGAGCGCGGCGCCGGGGCAGATGTGCGGACCGTGGCCGAACGTCATGTGCCGGATGGGGGCGGGGCGGGTGATGTCGAAGGCGTCCGCGTCTGCGCCGTGCTGCTCGAAGTCCCGGCCGATGGCCCGGTACGAGATGACCACGCCCTCGCCCTTGGCTATGACGTCGTCACCCACCTGGATGTCCTCGGTCGCGAACCGCATCAGCAGATGGGTGGTCGGGGTGTCCCACCGCAGCGTCTCCTCGATCACCGCCTCCCAGGAGGCCTCCCCTTCGAGGACCATCCGCAGCTGTTCCGGGTGGGACAGGAGGGCTCGTACCGCGTTGAGGATGAGCCCGATGGTGGTCTCGTGGCCGGCCGCGACCATCGCCTTGAGGTTGCCCACCACCTCTTCTTCCGTGAGCGGCTCGCCGCCCTCGTCGGCGAGGATGAGCGCGGAGGTCAGGTCGTCGGTGGGCCGGGCGGCCTTCTCGCGGACCAGCCCGGCGTAGAAGACGTCCAACTCGGCCAGCAGGGCCAGCCGTTCGTCCTGCGGGGTGAGCATCGAGAAGAAGGCCTTGTACTGTCTGGTCAGCATGGCGTTCTCGGCGGGGTCCACGCCCATGAGCATGCCGACGACCCGCATCGGCAGCGGCTGCGCGAACACCGATTTGAGGTCGACGACGGCCCCGTCCCTGCCGCCGTCCGCGAGCGCGTCCAGCAGTTCCTCGGTGAACTTCTCGATGTCGGGCCTGAGGGCCTCCAGCCGGCGGGGGGTGAGCGCCTGGGAGGTCTTGGTGCGCAGCCGCCGGTGCTCGGCGCCGTCCACGGTGAACATGGACGGCCCGGCGTCGATCATGCCGATGAGCGGCCACGCGTGCGTCACCTCGCCGCTCTTCCACAGTCCCCAGGCGTCGAGATCCTTCACCAGCCTCGGGTCGACCAGGAGTTGACGGGCGTCGGCGTGCCGGGTGATCGTCCGGGCGGGTACGCCGAGCAGCTCGATCCTGGCCAGCCGGCCGGCCTCACGCAGCCTCGCGGTCTCACCGTCCAGGTCCTGGACCATGGGGTCGATGACGACGGTCCCGCCGTCCGGGGCAGCAGCGTGCGCAGCGGCGTGAGGGCAGTTCACGAGAGGTCTCCTGTCGTACGAACGGGGGTGAACCGAACGGGCAGCGCGGTGGTACCGCGCAGGAACGCGGAGGGCCGTCGCACCAGATCCGCGACGGGGACCCGGAGCTCCAGGTCGGGCAGGCGGTCGAGCAGCACCTCGATGCCGGTACGCGCGATGGTCTCCGCGATCTCCTGGGCGGGGAAGGGGCACCGGTACTCGCCGTGGCTGAAGGCGAGATGCGCGCCGTTGCCGCCCTGGCCCGAGGAGCCGCCGCCGGTCAGGCTCTGCCGGATCAGCGGATCGGTGTTGGCGGCGCCGAGCCCGAGCAGCAGCATGTCCCCCGCCCTGATCGGCCGTCCGCCGAGCCGGGTGTCGCGGGCGGCCCAGCGTCCGGCGAGGATCTGCGTCGGCCCGTCCTCCCAGAGCACCTCGTTCATGGCCTCGGCCACGCTGCGCCGGCCGCCCGCCATGGACTGCGCGAACTCGTCCTCCGTGAGCATCAGCCGCAGTGAGTTGCTGATCCAGTCGGCGGTGGTCAGGTGCCCGGCGGCCGTGATGGCCATCAGGTCGAGCATGTACTCCTCATCGGTGAAGGCCTCGGGGAACGCGAGCATCCGGGAGGTCACGTCGTCGCCGGGTGCGGCACGCTTCGCGGCGACGAGTCGCGCCATGTGTTCCCCGAACCGCAGATGGGCCTCCTGCGCGCCCGGACCGCCGTCGGCCAGGTCCTTGAGCACGTGGGCGATGGCGCCGCCCTCGTCGTCGGGGAATCCGACCAGCCTCGCGAGGACCAGGACCGGAAGGGGCTCGCAGAAGTCGGCGACGAGATCGGCCGTGCCCCGGCTGCACACGGCGTCGATCAGCCGGTCGGCCAACTGCTCGCAGTGGCTGCGGATCTCGAACGGGTCGGCTCCTTCGAGGGCGGGTCCGACCATCCGGGCGTGCCGCCGGTGCTCGTCGCCCGCGCTGAAGTAGATGGACGGCAGCGGCCGCCCGACCATGGGCAGCAACGGCCAGTCCTGCGGGATGTGCTCCCACTGGTTCCAGAGGCCGACGTCGCGCGGGAACAGCTCACCGTCACTGGTGACCTGATGGAGTTCCCGGTAGCCGATGACCAGCCAGGCGGGGAACCCGCCCGGCAGCTCGACGGGGACGACCGGCCCGTGGTCCCGCCGCATGGCGCGATAGACGGCTCGCGGCTCGGTCTGGAACGAGGGCCCGCTGAGGGGTACGGGGCCGGGACCCGCGTGCGCGGGGCACTCCGAAGGAGGTGAGACGGACTCGGGCTCTGCGGAGGAAGGGCGCGTCATCGTCCTGACTTCTGTGGCGGCAGTGTCACGCGTCACGATCGTGCGGTCAACGCACGCCCACTATAAGGATTTTATGTGACACCACAGCAGCCAATGACGATCAAATATGCACCCAACACAGAGCAACCGGTCGACATCTCACGACAATTGACGACCGAATCCGGCACCGCCTCCAGGTGCCGACGCGGTACGGCGACGCGGCTACGAGCGCACGGGACCCGGGCCGCCGCACAGCTCCCCTGCCTCGAAGGCGACGTTGACGAGTCCGGCGACCCGGTCGGCACCGGTCACGAGCTTCAGCGCATGCCACTTGGAGAGCCAGTACACGCGTCCCCGGTGACCGGCGAGGGTCTCCCGCAGCCCGTCCGGAGCATGCGTCCACACCCTCGGAAGGGCGCCCGCGTAGTCGAACGCGGCCCGCAGACCGACCCAGCCGTCGTCCCGGACATCGTCCGCGGTCAGCAGTATCTCGACGGCCTGACCAGGCTCCTGCCGGCACTTCTTGGCGTGGATCCAGTGCACTTGGTGGCCTGCGGCGTACCGCTCGCAGTTCCCGCTCCGCACGGAGCCGTGCTCGGGGAGATGACGCAGCATGGTGAGTCCCGCCTTCCGGGGATGATGGACCCCGAGCGCTCTGCACCGCGGTCCGCTGTTCCCCGCACCTCGCGCACGGGGCAGGTCGTCACCCGGAGCACCCGCAGCGGAGCGGGGTGCCGTCCAGCAAGCCGGGGCTGCGCACTGGAACTCATGACCCGGCAAAAACCCTAACGCACCGAGCGGGCGCGCCCGGACACGCGGGACCGCTCAACCGACGGGCGGTCAGGGACGCACAGGAACGGGCCGGACCCGACCCCGTGCGCCCCCGCCTCTCCCCCGACGGCGGTCCGGCTTCCGTTCAGCCGCCCGTGCCGCCCCGTGCCGCCCCGTCAGCCGGTGACCAGGCCCGGGTCACTCGTTCCGGCCTCACCCGTCTCGACGTGTCCGGCGAACCGGCGGAGGAACGTGGCGTCCGCGTCCGAGACCACCTCGATGTCGTACCAGCGCTTGCTTCCGCGCAGGTCAACGGTGTGCTGCACGGTCGCGCCGGACCGCACCGCGAAGGTCTGCGTACCGCCGCCGTAGGCGTCCGCGTTGCGCACGGTCAGCTGGACCGTCTCCGTACCGGCATGGCTGAGAGTCAGGTCGAGAGCTCCGCTCACCGCGTGATGACGCGCCGTCACCTCCGGACCGGCCGCCTTGCCGGGCCCCCTGAAGGTCCGCAGGAAACCGTTCGGACCGTGCACGGTGAGGTCGGTCACGCCGCTGGAGTAGGCCGTGTTCCAGCTGTCGGAGAGCGACTTGCCCGCCTCTGTGGTGTAGGTCCAGGGCCCGTCACCGCGGTTGGCGGACGTCACCAGGAACTGCGCTCCGGCCTCGTCCCCGCCACTGAAGGTGAGCTGGTACTTCCCGGTGCCCGGGTCTGCCGCCCCGTCCACGAGCGGCGCGTACCGCAGTGGCCGGGTGGGCCGCGTCCCGGACTCCTGCTTCGGCACGCTGCCGGAGACCGGCGGCACCGGAACGTAGTCGGGGTGCCGGTCCCCGTCCGGCGGCGCGTATCCGTCCGTGGAGGGCAGCGAGGCGGGCGCGGTGTCCGTCGTACGGAAGTCGAAGGCCGAGGTGAGATCGCCGCAGACAGCGCGCCGCCAGGGCGAGATGTTGGGCTCGTGCACACCGAAGCGCTCTTCCATGAACCGGATGACGGAGGTGTGGTCGAAGACCTCCGAACACGCGAACCCGCCGGTGCTCCACGGGGACACGACCGTCATGGGCACGCGCTGACCGAGCCCGTACGGACCGGCCGCGTACCGGGTGTCGCCGGGGAAGTGGTCGGCGGAGGTGTCCACGGTGGACAGCCCCTGCGCCGCGCCGGACGGCACGAACGGCGGCACGACGTGGTCGAAGAAGCCGTCGTTCTCGTCGTAGGTGACGAAGAGGGCGGTCCGGCCCCAGACCTCGGGGTCCGAGGTCAGTGCGTCGAGCACCTGCGAGATGTACCAGGCACCGTAGTTGGCGGGCCAGTTGGGGTGCTCGCTGTAGGCCTCGGGCGAGACGACCCAGGAGATCTTGGGGAGCGTCCCGGCCCGGACATCGGCCCTCAGGTCGTCGAGGAGCCCGTCCCCGTTCTTGACGTCGGTCCCGGTGCGCGCCTTGTCGAAGAGGGGATCGCCGGGCTTGGCGTCACGGTAACTGTTGAAGTAGAGAAGCGAGTTGTCGCCGTACGTCCCCCGGTAAGCGTCGTCGATCCACCCCCAGGAACCGGCGGCGTCGAGCCCGTCACCGATGTCCTGGTAGACCTTCCACGACACCCCGGCCTCCTCCAGCCGCTCGGGGTAGGTCTTCCAGCCGTACCCCGCCTCGTCGTTGCCGAGCACGGGACCGCCGCCGGTGCCGTCGTTTCCGGTGTACCCGCTCCACAGGTAGTAGCGGTTCGGGTCGGTCGAGCCGAGGAACGAGCAGTGGTAGGCATCGCAGACGGTGAACGCGTCGGCGAGGGCGTAGTGGAACGGGATGTCCTCACGTGTCAGGTGGGCCATCGTCGTGGCGGTCTTGGCGGGCACCCACTGGTCGTACGCGCCCTTGTTCAGCGCCCGGTGCCCACCGGCCCAGTCGTGGTTCAGGTCCTGGAGGAACTGCAGCCCGAGGTCGTCGGCGGGCGGCCTGAACGGCAGCACCTCCTTGCCGGCCAGATCCTTCTGGTGCCAGACCGGCTTTCCGCCGGGCAGCGTGACCGGACGCGGGTCACCGAAGCCGCGCACACCCTTCATCGTGCCGAAGTAGTGGTCGAAGGAACGGTTCTCCTGCATCAGTACGACGATGTGCTCGACGTCCTGGAGCGTGCCCGTACGACCCTTCGCGGGCAGTGAGGCGGCGCGGGCGATGCTGCTCGACAGCGTACTGAAGGCAACCGTGCCTCCGGCGAGTTGCAGGAGGCGGCGACGGTTGAGATCTGCCATGAGTGGGGGCCTCTGTGGGGTGAGGAAACATAAGGGCGAAAACGACAGGAGTGTTCCAGAACCGACGGTCCGGTGGAAGACCCGTGCGGTGTGCACACGGTGTCCTTCGGCCGAACACCCGGCGACGAGGCGTGTCACTACCCGGGCGGGACGCGGCGGACGCCCCCTACGCGGCCCGGAATCCCGCACCGTCGAAACCGCGCCGCCCTGGGGGTTGTCCCCCGGGGTCCCCTGGGGGACAACCCCCAGGAAGGGCGGTGAGAAACCGGGTCGTGGGGAGGACGCCGGGTCCGTAGGTTCTGGGTTGAGATATTCGTACCGCACCACACAGTCCCCGGAGGAATCCCGTGACCGCCGCCCCACCCCGTCAGCCGACGCGCACGACCCACGCCCTTGTCGCGGCATTCGTGCGCTTCGTGGTCTGCGGCGGCGGGGTCGGGGTCGCCTCCAGCGGTGTGCTGGTGCTGCTCGACGACCGGATGCCGCTGGCCCTGGCGAACGCGCTGGTGACCGTGGTGTCCACGGTGATAGCCACCGAGCTGCACAGCCGGGTGTCGTTCCGCAGCGAACGCCGGGGGTGGGGCGTGCACCTCCAGTCCGGGCTGACCGTCGCCGTCAGCTACGCCTTCACGACCGGGGCGCTGCTCTGTCTGTACGCGTTCCGCTCCGAGCCGTCGGCCCTGGTCGAGCAGACTGTGTACCTTTCGGCGTCGGCGCTGGCCGGGGTCGGGCGGTTCGCCCTGCTGCGGGTGGTGGTCTTCGGGGACCGGAAGGCCGGCACGGCCCCCGGCCCGGTGCTCGGGAAGACGTCCGTGGCGATGGCCGCCTGACCGGGCGCCGGCCGGGCCGATTGGATATCGTGACTGGTCGGCCGGGCAGTCGCGCGGCCCATGGGCCGAGTGGGGGCGCGGGTGACACAAGGGCGGGCCGGATGGCTGCGAGTGCCGGTCGGGGACGGTGCCGTGCGGTGGGCCACCCGCGGGAAGTGCCTGCGGGTGCTGGTCGTCGTGCACAACGTGACCTCCGCCACCCGGCTCCTGGACGTGCTGCCGCTCTTCGACGGCGATCTGCGGATCCAGCTCCTCGCCACCTGCCCGGAGTCCTCGGCGTTCTCGGCCGGCACGGCCGAGCTCCTCGCCGGGACCGGAGTGCCGGTGCTGCCGTGGGAACAGGCCCTCGAAACACCGGTGGACCTGGCCGTCTCCGCCAGCTTCGGTGGCCAACTGGAGCGCCTGGCAAGCAAGTTGGCCATTCTCTCGCATGGTGTCGGATACACTAAGAAGCTGGCGACACCGAACACCGAACACCGAACACCGAACACCGAACACCGGCGCAGGAGCGGAGCCCGGCCCCGTGCCCGTATTCGGACAGGCTCCGCAGTGGGTCCTGGCGGACGGTGTACCCATCGCGGACGCTCTCGTCCTCTCCCATCCCGAGCAGTGCGACCGGCTGCGCGCCTCGTGTCCCGAGGCAGCGCCGACCGCTGTGCTCGCCGGTGACCCCTGCTTCGACCGCGCACTCGCCGCCCGCCCCTACCGCGAGCGTTTCCGCCGGGCTCTCGGGGTACGGGCCGGGCAACGGCTGATCGTCCTCAACTCCACGTGGAATCCGGCGTCGTTCTTCGGGGACGGCGGCGCGGGCGGCGACGACCTCCTGCCCGCGTTGCTGCCCCGGCTCGCAGGCGAGTTCCCCGTGGACGAGTACCGCTTCGCCGCCGTCCTGCACCCCAATATCTGGCACGGGCACGGCCCCGGCCAGGTCCGGGCCTGGCTCGACCGGGCGCGGCGCTGCGGGCTGGTGCTGATCGATCCGCTGGAGGGGTGGCGGCAGGCGCTGGTGGCGGCCGACGCGGTGGTCGGGGACCACGGGTCCGTCACCTTCTACGCGGCGGCGCTCGGCACTCCGGTGCTGCTGGCCGCTGCTCCGCTGGACGAACTCGATCCCGGGGCACCGATCTCCGACTTCATGCGGGTGGCGCCCCGGCTGGACCCCGGTGCGCCGCTGCGCGGGCAGATCGACCGGCTCGTGAAGCACCACCGGCCGCTGCCGGGGCCCGCCGAGTACACGACCTCCGTACCGGGTGAGGCCGCGGTCCGGCTGCGGTCCCTCTTCTATTCGATGATGGGTGCGGCGGAGCCGGAGTGGGCCGCCTCGCTGGAGCCGTTGCCGCTGCCCGGCCACGAGCCGGTGTCCGTCACGGCACCCCTCCACGTGCAGACCCGGGTGACGCGGCCGGGCGAGGTCTCGATGACCCGTTGGGCGGGGTCACCGCCCTCGGCCGAGTACGCGGGCGGCGACGCGCACGTCGCCGTGCACGAGGACACCCGCGACGTGGACGGGCTGGAGCTGGCCGACGTCGTCTTCCGGGACGGCCGGCCCGGCGATCCCCGGTTCGGGTCTCCGGCGGTCTGGACGGCCGAGGTGCTGCACCGCCACCCCGGCTGTGCGCTGGCCGCCTTCACCGTCGGCCCGTCCGAGTGTGTCGTCCGGCCGAGGGGCGGCCGGCTGCTCAGCCTGACGTGCCCGCCGGAGGCCTCGGTGGACCCCGCTGCCGCCGCCAGCGCCCTCCATGCGCTGCTGGGGGCCGGGGGCGGCGGCGACGTCATGGCGGAGCGGCTCGCGAGCCTGCTGGATGACGGCGGGTTCACCGTGCGGGCCGGGGTCGGGAGCGTGCGGGTGCGGGTCACCGGCCTGTCCGCCGGGTGACCCGCCTCAGCCGGTGCCGTACTCCCCGGCCGTGCAGCGCTCGCGCATGGACCGCAGATACGCCACGTGGTACTCGGCGCTCTGCCCGCTGAGCGTCGTGATCGCCGCCTCGACCAGGGGGCGCGCGGCGGCCGTGTCCGACTGGTCCAGCCAGGTCTCGGCCAGGTCGGTCAGCGTCCGGGCCGTGTTGTATGTGTCACCGTCCGCGCGGAAGTGACGCAGCGCCGTTTCCAGCCGTTCCCTGGACTCCCCGTACCTGCCGAGGCCGCGCAGGGCACGGCCCCGGTGGCGTTCCAGCAGGGCACGTGCGCGGGGGACGTCGGCGGTTCCTTCGTCCGCTGCTCGGATCGTGACCAGCACGGCGTCAGCCTCTTCGAAGCACTCGTAGGCCTCCTGGAACCGCCATTGCCGAAGCCTCAGCAGTCCGAGGAACTCCGTCGCCGACGCATGGCCCCGCTTGTGCCCCGCCGCCTCCTCGGCCCGCGCGGCCGCGAGCGCTTCCGCCTCGGCCTCGTCCCAGAGGCGCAGCTCGGTGAGCGTGTGCGCGAGTTGGGCGTGCAGTGCTCCCGCGTCCGCGCTCCCCGGCAGGTGGGCGTCGGCGAGCCGTGCTCCGGCGCGCAGGGCGGGCAGCAGCGTCTCGTGGCGGCCGGCCTTGAGCTGCAGCGGCCACAGGGAGCGGCACAGCCGTACGGCCGAGGCCGGGTCGCCGGACTCCTCCGCGCAGTGGACTGCCTGAATCAGGTTGCCGGACTCGGCGATCAGTGTGTCGAGCGCCTTGCCCCGGCTTTCGAAGGCCGGGGTTTCGCGGGTGCCCGTGGGCGCGGGGACCCGCCAGCTCTCGGGCAGCGCCTGATGCGCCGCGGATGTCGACAGATCGACGTACCAGCGCAGGGCTCGCGCCATCGCGGCCGAACAGCCGGCGATGCCGTCCTCCCGCACGGCGACGGACTCGGCATGTCCGCGGACCGCCGCGCGGTAGTGGTAGCGGGTCCGGCCGTCGGCAGTGGTGTTGCGCTCCAGCAGGAGCCCGTCCGCCAGTTCCTCCAGCCGCCGCTCGGCGTCCTCCGGCGTCACCCCGGCGACACGGGCGGCCACCGCGGCGTCCAAGGCGGGCCATTCGCGTACCGCCAGCAGGCGGTACAGCCTCGCCGTCCCCGGGTCCAGCGTGCCGTAGGTGTCCTGCGCCGCCGCCCGTACCGGGTCGCCCCCGGCCGGTGTGCCGGAGACGGCCCCGGTGAGGCGGGGCGCCGCCGCGCGCAGGGCGTACGGCGATCCGCCGCACCGGGCGAGGACGGAGGGCAGGGTGGCGCGGGCCGCGGCGATCGCCGGCTTGTCCAGGAGCTGGGTCAGCAGCCGTACCGCGTCCTTGTCCGCCAGCGGGCCGACGGGAACGCGCACCGCGTCAAGGCCGGGAAACGGGCTGCGGGCCACCACGATCGTGAACACGGCGGGCGCGGAGGTGAGAAGCGGCCGGATCTGGGCGGCCGAGTGGACGTGGTCGAGGACGATCAGCAGCCTCAGGTCCGCCACACAGCCTCGGAAGAACTCGTTCAGCTGGTCGGCGGCGGTCGGCATTTCCTCGTCCGGCACGCCGAGTTGGCGCAGCAGGCCACGCAACACGGCCCCCGTGCCGCGCGCGGCGGTCGTGCCGCCCGCCAGATCCGCGTAGAGCTGGCCGTCCGGGAACAGGCCGGCCTGGCGGACCCCCCAGTGCACCGCCAGCGTGCTGGTGCCCATGCCCTCAGCGCCGTGCACCAGGGCCAGCCTCGGGGTGCCGTCCGCGCGCCGCGACGCCTCGCGGTCGAGGCTCTTCAGCGCCTCCTTGCGGTCGGTGAAGAACCTTGTGGAGGCGGGGAGACCGGGCTGCCCGGCTCGCGGCGTGAAGCCCGCTGCCCCGCCCCGGCCCGTACCGCTCACCCGGCTCGCGAACGCCGTCCAGGAGGAGGCGAGCCCTGGGTCCTGGCGGAGTCGCTCCGACACCATGAGGGCGACCGCGTCGAGTTCGCCGGGTGCGACGGGCGCCGGGGTCTCTCGGCCGACGATGCGGCGGACGTATCCGCCGGTCGACTCCCACGCCCATCTTCCGGCCTCGTTGGCCATTCCCGAGCCGACCGCACCGAGCACCGCCGAGACGGCTGTCAGCGAAATGGGATCCAGCATGTGGCGCACTCCCCGTTCCCGGTGTTCCGCGCGATGCGCCCTCCCCGGCACCGCCGCTGCCACCGTGCAGACGCAATCTACCGAGTGGGACGGCGAGCCGTGTGCTCACCGCGCCCCCAGGACGGGGAGTTGGCCGGTCCGACGCGCACCACGAGCTCATGGAGTCGCACGGCGGTCGGGGCCGAGAGCTGTCTGTCCCGGGGTCACGGCGCCGTGAAGTACTCCGGGAAGCGGGGGCCCATCCACGGCTTGCGCCTCCAGGCCAGGACCCGTCCCCTGGCCATGGCGCCCGCCGGGTTGCTGCGGCCGAGTGCCATCAGCGGGAACGTGACCGGCTCGATGGAAATCGTGCAGTCCGGGTGGTCCGGCGGCCGGTGGTCCACCGCCACCGCGCCGTCGGTGAACATCACCCCGAAGCGGCCGCCGCCCCACAGCCGGACCGTGTAGCGGGCGGTGAGACCCGCCGTGGCCCGGTCGTCGGTCACCCGGGGCATGGCCTCGACTAAGAAGGGCAGGGCGAGCCCGGCCCTGACCCGGTCGGCCATGTGCGGGCGCCGCAGTGCCCGCGCCAGGTCGTAGCCGTGGCCCAGCATGTGCGTCAGGAGGTACGGGCCGAGGACGGCGCGGTTCATCGGGCCCATCGGCGTCATCAGTGTCCCGTCCGAGGAGTGCTCGGCCGCCGCGTCGAGGAACGCGGCGGTCTGCGACACGATCATCGCGGCCAACGGCTCCGCCGCCCGTTCGCCGAACGCCGCGAGGGCCCGTTCGTTGGCCTCGGCCAGACCCTGCGGGGTGCCGTCCCCGTAGTCGCGCGGGCGTCCGGCGGCCACGTCGGCCATCAGCTGGTTGGCCTGCGCCAGATGTGCCGCCGCCTCCCCCACGGTCCACTCGGACCTGGGCACCGGCAGCCCGATGCCGGGGGCGGCGCGCAGCAGCGCGGCGATCTCGGCGGCCGTCTCCCGTATCGCGTCGGCCAGTCCTTCGGGCAGTCTGCCCCGTGCCTCGTGCCCCGCCACCGGCTCCACCCTGCTACCCGCCCTCGTGAACGCCGTGCCCGTCACGTACGCCTCGTCCGGCACACGCAGCGCACGGCTGTCGCACGTGTACGAACGTCGCGCATGTCAGTTACCTGCGGGTACACGAGAGCAGTACAAGGCCACCTCGGGCAAGAGGCCGAGGTGCACTGTTCGAACCCCTCTACGATCGAGCACGTGTGCGCAAACGTGATCGTCGCTGAAGACGACGAGAAACAGGCCGAACTCCTCCGCCGTTACCTGGAACGGGAGGGCCACTCCGTCACGCTCGTCGGCGACGGTCTCGCGGCCCTCGACCTGGTCCGGCAACGGGAGCCCGACCTGCTGGTCCTCGATGTGATGATGCCTCGTGCCGACGGTCTGGACGTGGTGCGTGTCCTGCGCGCCGAGTGCCGGGAGTTGCCGGTGCTGATGCTGACGGCCCGCACGACCGAGGACGATCTGCTGCTCGGGCTCGATCTGGGCGCGGACGACTACGTGACCAAGCCGTACAGCCCGCGTGAGCTGATGGCCCGGGTCCGTACGCTGTTGCGACGCAGCCGTCGCGTCACGGGCGCAGAGCCGGACGACGACCCGACTCTGACGGTCGGTTCGCTCGTCGTCGATCCGGCCCGGCATCTGGTTTCGATCGGCGGTGAACCCGTCGAATGCACCCCCGGTGAGTTCAGGATCCTCGCGGCGCTCGCGGCCGAGCCCGACCGGGTCTTCTCCCGGCAGCAACTGCTCGCGGAACTGCACGGATTCGACCGGTACATCAGCGACCGAACGGTCGACGTGCACATCATGAACCTGCGCAAGAAGATAGAACCCGCCCCGCGCCGGCCGACCCGGCTGCTCACCGTCTTCGGTGTCGGGTACAAGCTGACGGACCCGGCGAAGGCGGCGGCACGTGCGTCGTCGTAGCGGCGGGGGACGGGCGCCCGGCTCCGTCCAGCAGGCGGCGGACGCCGGACAGCGGGCGCGGCTGCCGCTGCGCAAGAGCCTCTTCGCCCGGCTGCTGGCCGTCTCGGCGCTCGTGGCGGCATGTTCGGTGGCTGCCACCGCCTGGCTGGCCGTGCAGACGACGTCCGGCGCGATCCGGCAGGAGCAGGGGCAGAACCTCACCGCCGACGCCCGGATCTACCACAGCCTGCTCGGATACGCGGCGGCTCATCCCACCTGGGTCGGCGTCGGGAAGACCGTGCGCGACCTGGCGAAGCAGTCCGGCCGGCGGATCGCCCTGACGACGGAACGGCGCGCTCCGCTCGCTGACTCGGCCGATCCGAAGTCGGCGGCGGCGCTGCCGGCGCAGGCCTCGGCGATCGTCGATCCGCTGTCGGTGGACACGGCGCTGGCGGCCGAGACCGCGGGCGCCTCAGGCGCTCCGGCCGACCGGGTCGATCCGCGAGCGGTCGGGCCGTTCCGGCTGCCCGCCTCCGAGCGGGCGGCGCTGCAGAAGACCGCGGACCGGAAGGTGTCCTGCCTCAGCGCGACCGGGATCGCCTCCGACGTGGTCCGCAGCGCGAGCGGGCGCCCCGGGATCCAGGTGGTGGGCAACGACCCCGACCGCGTCCAGGGCACGCGCTGCGCCACCGATGAACTGGACAGCCCGACCCCGACCGAGAGGAAGGCGCTCAAGGCCCTCAACCAGCTGGCCGACGCCTGCCTGAAGCGCCAGGGCCGGGCCGGCGTCCAGCTGAAGCTGGATCTGTCCTGGGGCCAGCCCATGGAACCCAGGCCGACCGTGGCGATTCCCACCGAGCAGCCGCGGGCGTCGCCCAGCCCGGCAGCGACCTATGCCCCCACAGACGCGCCCAGCCCCGCTCCGGACCCCTCGAAGGCGGCCGGGAACAGCGAGGACGACCGGGCGATCGCCTCCTGTGTCGGCACGGCCCGCCGCGAACAGCTCGGTTCGTACGTCGCCTCGCCCGCCCTGCTGTTCATCGGTGACACCGGCGGCGCGACGGTGCCCGGTTTCGATCTCTCACCGGCCAACACCGCGAAGATCGCGGGGGCGGCGGCGCTCGTCCTCGCTCTCACCGTAGGCGCGTCGGTCCTGGTGGGCGCACGGCTCGTACGCCCCCTGCGCGCGCTGACGGGCGCCGCACAGCGGATGCGGGACGGCGAGGACAGCGTGCCGGTGCTGGTCGCCTCGGACACCGAGATCGGGCGGCTCGCCGTCACGTTCAACGACATGTCCGCCCACCGCGCGCGGCTGGAGGCCCAGCGCAAGGCCATGGTCAGCGATGTCGCCCATGAACTGCGCACCCCGCTCAGCAACATCCGCGGCTGGCTGGAGGCGGCGCAGGACGGGGTGGCGGAGCCGGACCCGGCGTTCATCGCCTCGCTGCACGAGGAGGCGGTGCAGTTGCAGCACATCATCGACGACCTCCAGGATCTGGCCCAGGCCGACGCGGGCGCGCTCAGACTGCACGCAGAGCCGGTACGGATCGAGGAGTTGCTGGGCCAGGTCGCCGCCGCGCACCAGGCCCGCGCCGAGACGTCCGGGGTGGCGCTGACCGTGCTGCCCGTGGCCCCGGACCACCCGGTCCCGGGGCTGACGGCCGACCCCGTCCGGCTGCGCCAGGCCATCGGCAACCTGGTCTCGAACGCGGTACGCCACACCCCGTCCGGCGGAAGCGTCACCCTGCGCGCGTACGGCTCCGAGCCCGGCGACGCGGTTCTGGTGGACGTCGCGGACACGGGCAGCGGCATATCCCCGGAGGACCTCGCCCATGTCTTCGACCGCTTCTGGCGCGGCGAGAAGTCCCGCAGCCGGCGCACGGGAGGCAGCGGACTGGGGCTGGCGATCGTACGGAAGCTCGCCGAGGCGCACGACGGCACCGTCACCGCGGTGAGCGTGCCGGGGCAGGGGTCGGTGTTCACGCTCCGCCTCCCGGCCGACCGCGTCCCGGCTCACGACCTGAACGGGTCCGGGCACGAGTCCGAGCACGGGCCCGAGCATGGTTCCGAGGGCGGGCCGGAGCGTGGTTCCGAGCGCGGGCCCGAGCATGGTTCCGAGCACGAGTCCGAGCTGCCCTGATGCGATGAACACAGCGTCCTGACAGCTTCTTCATAACTCCGGGACAGCCTGTCAGCACGCCTCGCGCCGCGGTGCGATTCCGCACCGCGGCGCCTTCGGGGCCGTCCTGAACGGAGCCATATACATGTCCCTGCGCTCGTCCTTGCGTACCACCGTCCTGGCCGCTGTGGTGGTCGGTGCGGTAAGCGTCCCCGCCGCCTCGGCCTTCGCCGACTCCTCCCCCACCCCCTCGCCCGCGCGGCCGACCAAGGCGGCCACTCCCTCCGAAGCGCCCTCGGCCGCCCCCGCCACCGCGGCACCGACCAGGGCCCCGCGCGGCGGAGTCGCGGCGGGCGAGCGCCCGGCCGGCACGTCCGGTGACAACACCGCCGCCGTCACGGGGTCCGCCGTGGCGGCCCTCCTGGTCGCGGGCGCCGGAACGGTCGTCCTGCGCCGCCGCTCCACCGGCCGTCGCAACGGCTGACCAACCCTCAGCCGATAGAGCCGGCAGTGGCGCCGTCCTGCATCAGGACGGCGCCACTGTCGTCGGCCGATCACTTCTGGAGTCCGTCCTCATGTCCCGCACGCCCCAGATATCCCGCACGCCCCAGTTCCTCCGGCGTACCGCACTGCCGGTGTACGCCTGCCTCGCGCTGACCGCACTGACCGCGTTGACCGGCTGCTCCGACGACTCGCCGTCGAAGTCCTCGGCCGCGGCCCGGAGCGCCGAGTCGCCCGCTGCGACCGGAACTCCCGCGCCCGGAAAGGGAACCGCGTCCGGGAAGGGAACCGCGTCCGATTCCGCGCCGCCGTCCCCGTCCACATCCGCGAAGTCCGCCGCGCCGCCCGTCCATGTCTCCATCCCCTCCCTCGGCATCAACAGCGCGGTCATGCGCCTCGGGCTCAACCCCGACGGCACGGTCGAGGTGCCGCCCGCTGACAAGGGCATGACGACCGGCTGGTACACCGGCGGCTCCGTACCCGGTCAGCCGGGCCCCGCCGTACTGATCGGCCACAACGACACCCGCTTCGGCCGAGCCGTGTTCCACGACCTCAAGAAGATCGCGAAGGGTGCGGACATCAGCGTCCGCGACGACCGTGGCGCCGAGATCCACTTCGAGGTCACCGGCCGGGAGACGGCGAGCAAGAAGGCGTTCCCGACCGCGCGGGTCTACGGACACACCAAGGCCCGTGCACTGCGGCTGATCACCTGCGACGGCGCGTTCGACGCCGAGGGGCACCCCGTGGACAACCTCATCGTGTACGCCGAGCGGAAGTGACGGGCGGCGGAGACCGGGGGTGACGAGTGTCCGGGGCGCGGCAGGTGTCCGGGGCGGGACCGGTGTCGGGGACGCGGCGGGCACCTGTTGGACGGCTGCGGTCAGGGCTCCCGGCATCTGCCGTCTACCCACGGGTAACTCCTGCTGCTTTCATGGGTTCCAGCATTCACCCGCCCCCCATGCAGCAGCAGACTCAGGAGTACCCCGTGCCGCACTCCGCGCTCCGCCGAATCTCCGGCGTGACCCTGTCCGCCACGCTCACCGCCGCCGCACTGGTGGCCGTCGCGCCGCGGGCATCGGCGGCCGACACCCCACCGCTCCGGGTGCTCACGTACAACACGTTCCTGATGAGCACCGGCCTCTACCCCAACTGGGGGCAGGCGCACCGGGCCGCCGGGATACCGAAGGCCGGCTTCTTCCAGGGCAATGACGTCGTCGTACTGGAGGAGGCGTTCGACAACACCGCCTCCGACGCCCTGACCCGCAACGCCTCCGGCCAATACCCTTACCACACACCGGTGGTGGGCCGGAGCCGGAGTGGCTGGGACGCCACCAGCGGCGCCTACTCGGCCACCACGCCCGAGGACGGCGGCGTCACGATCCTGAGCAAGTGGCCGGTCATCCGCCAGGAGCAGCACATCTACAAGGACGCCTGCGGCAGTGACTGGTGGTCCAACAAGGGTTTCGCGTATGCCGAGTTGAATGTCAACGGCGTACGTGTGCACGTGGTGGGCACCCACACCCAGTCGACCGACCCGGGGTGTGCGTCGGGCGAGGCGGCCGCGATCCGGGCGGCGCAGTTCCAGCAGATCGACGCGTTCCTCGACGCGAAGGACATCCCCGACTCGGAACAGGTCATCGTGGCAGGTGACCTCAACGTGGACTCCCGCTCCCCCGAGTACGCCACCATGCTCGCGAACGCCGGGCTCACCGCTGCGGACGCCCGCACCGGGCACCCCTACTCCTTCGACACCCGGGACAACTCGATCGCCTCGGAGCGCTACCCCGACGACCCCCGCGAGGACCTGGACCACGTGCTGCACCGCACGGGGCACGCGAAGCCGGCGGGGTGGACGAACGAGGTGGTCAAGGAGGAGAGCGCGCCGTGGACGGTGTCGAGCTGGGGGACGGACTACACGTACACGGACCTCTCCGATCACTACCCGGTCGTGGCATCGGACCAATAACCGGCGTCCAGACCCCGGTCCTTGCCGGGATCAGGCAGGTACCGGGGCCCGGGGCTGCCGGTCTCGCTTCTTGTTGCCCGGCCGGGCACGGCGCAAGCTGGGCGGGCAGGGGGATGGCGGTCGCGACGCGAGGGGGACCGGATCAGGGGTCATGTGCCCGTGTTCCGGTGGGTGCTGGCGGTCGGCCTGGTCCTGATCGGGTGTTCGCTGGGCGTGTATCTGGCCGCGCCCGGCTACCCCGAGCTACGGCAGGTGGAGCTGACGGTGCTCAACGAGTCGGCCGACGGGACGTGCACCGTGCGGTGGGCCGATCCGTTCGGGCAGGGCGAGCGCGAGGGCCCGTACCGGTGTGATCCGGAACGCGATCCGATCCTCAAGGCGCCGTACTACGACGAGGGTTCCGGGCTCGGCCGGGACAGCGGCTTCGTGCTAACCGAAGGCGCGGACCGAGGTGATCTGTACGAGCTGGACCAGGACGGCGGACCGGGCGACAAGCTGATCCGGATCTCCGACGCGCTGGTGGCGGTCGGCCTGCTCGTGACGATCGTCGGTCTCGTGGGCGGGAACATCCGGGCGGTGGCACGGGCGAGCGGGGTGAGTCCGCGGGTGATGCGGCGGGCCCGGCTGCTCAGTGACGCCGCCGAGGCGGTCGCCGTCGATCACCAGCGGGCCGTGGAGGCCGTACGGGCGGCCTGGGCGCCGTTGCACAGGGAGCTGGTGGACGACCGGCTGGCCCGGCTGCCGGTGGCGCGGCTGCGCTGGGCGGTCAGGGGGCGGCCCGGCGCCGGTGAGTGGGAGCAGGTTGGCATCCGGAGCGTGCGGGACGTGCTCGGCGCCGGGGCGTGGGAGCTGGGCCGGTTACCGGGGGTGGGGCCCCGGGCGGCCGGGCGCGCGGTGGCCGCCGCGCGGCGGATCTCCGACCGGCTGGACGCCACCGCCGCCGTACGGGTCGACCCCGACCGGCCCGAGCCCCGGACGACGGCTCTGCTGGTCGCTCTCCAGGTGCTGGTGGAAGGCGGAGCGGCCGCCCGGCGCACGGCGGTGGCGGGACGGGCCCTGGCCGAGCGGCTCGAACCGCTGCTGGCCGACGCCGAACCGTGCGGCGGGTACCGGGAGATGCTGCGTGCCGGGCCTGACCGTCGCCGCCTCGCCCGGGAATCCGTGGCGCTGCTGCGCGCGGAGCTGGCCGAGGCCGCGCGGGGCGGCCTCGCGGACCGGTTCACGCAGACGTCGGTGGACCTGTTGCGGGGGCAGAACAGCGACGCCGCCGGGCTGGCCGCGCGGGTGGACTTCGATGCCCGCCCCGCGGAGTACCGCCGGGTGCTCGTGGCCGTCACGGGCCATGGAATCGTGACGGCGGACTGACCGCGCGGGGCCCGCCCGTGCGCGGTGGCCGGACATGCAGGGCCAGCCGGCGTGCCGTGGCCGGACGCCCGGGGCCCGCCGTGCGCCGGGGGCCGATGCGCGGGGCCCGCCCGTGCGCCGCGCGCCGTGGCCGGACGCGCCGGGCCAGCCCGTGCCCCGCGCGCCCTGGGCCGATGCGCAGGACCAGCCCGTGCGCCGTCGGCAGGCTGCTCAGAAGAAGACCCCGCAGCGCAGCAGCACATTCGCGTACGGCCGCGCCTCGCCCGTGCGCACCACCAGGCGCGCATGGGCCGTGAGCGCCTTGAGTGCGTCGTGGGAGACGTGGGTGAGGTCCGGGAGGCGTTCGGCCAGCAGGCGGGACGCCGCCGGATTGGCGTCCCGGATCTCCTCGGCCGCCGTCGCGCCCTCCACCACGAGTTCGCCCAGCAGCCCGTCGAGCACCTCCGCGAACGAGGGGACGCCCGCCCGGAAGGCCAGGTCGACGACGCGGGGGCCCGGGGGGATGGGCATGCCGATGTCGCAGATCAGGACGGTGTCGCCGTGGCCCAACTCGGCCAGGGCGCCCGCGAGATGACGGTTGAGGATGCCTGACTTCTTCACAGTGCGCCGATCTCTTCCTCGGTGGGGAACGAAGCCTGGGCGCCCTGCCTGGTGACGGCTGCCGCGCCGACCCTGACGGCGAGCGCCGTCGCCACGAGGAGCGTCTCCCCCAGGCCGAGCCGCCAGGCCAGGGCCGCGGTGAACGCGTCGCCCGCACCGGTCGTGTCCACCGCGTCGACCTCGGGGCTCGGCACCCGTACGCACTCCCCGGTACGGGTGTCGGCGGCCAGTGCGCCGCCGGCGCCCAGGGTGATCACCACCGAGCGGGGGCCGAGCGCGGTGAGGGCCCGTGCCCAGGATTCGGGGGTGGTGCCCGCGTCCCGGCCCAGGATGAAGCGGGCCTCGTGCTCGTTGACCACCAAGGGGTCGCAGGCCGCCAGCACTTCGGCGGGGAGCGGGGCGGGCGGGGACGGGTTGAGGACGAGCCGGGTCCCCGCGGGGAGCACGCGCGCCGTCTCAGCGACCGTGTCCAGCGGGATCTCCAGCTGGACGGAGACGACCCGGGCGGCGGAGAGGAGGGGGCCCGCCGCCCGGATGTCCGCCGGGGTGAGCCGTGCGTTGGCGCCCGGCGAGACGACGATGCTGTTGTCGCCCGTCGGGTCGACCGTGATCAGGGCGACGCCCGTCGGCGCTCCGCCCACGAGGACTCCGGTGGTGTCGACGCCCGCGGACCGCTGCGATTCCAGCAGCAGCCTGCCGTGCGCGTCGTCACCGACCCGGGCGAGCAGCGCCGTTCGGGCGCCGAGCCGGGCGGCGGCGACCGCCTGGTTGGCGCCCTTGCCGCCCGGGTGGACGGCCAGGTCGGAGCCGAGCACCGTCTCCCCCGCCGCCGGGCGCCGGTCGACGCCGATGACCAGGTCGGCGTTGGCCGAACCGACGACCAGGAGGTCGTACCGGGCGGGGCCGGAGTCCTCGTTCTCGTACATCTGCTGCTACTGCCTTCCTTCCGTGGAGCGGGTGGCCGGGGTGGTGTGTCGCCCGGTCAGGAGAAGTCGGCCACGTTCTGCCGGGTGACGACCTTGACGGGCACCTTGACCGTGCCGGCGACCTTCTTGTCCTCGGCCGCCCGGACCGCGTTCCGCACGGCGATCTTCCCGAGCTCCTTGGGCTGCTGGGCGACGGACGCGTACAGCGTGCCGGCGCCGACCGCCTTCAGGCCGTCCGGTGTGCCGTCGAAGCCGACCACGGAGACCGACTTTCCGGCCTTGCTGCCGAGCGCCTTGACCGCGCCGAGCGCCATCTCGTCGTTCTCCGCGAAGACACCGGTGATTCCGGGGTGGCCCTGGAGGAGGTTGGTCATGACGTCCAGGCCCTTGGTGCGGTCGAAGTCCGCGGGCTGGGTGGCGACGACCTTGATGCCCGGGTACGCCTTGATGCCTGCGGCGAAGCCCGCTCCGCGCTCGCGGCTGGCGGAGGTGCCCGCGGTGCCCTGGAGGACGACGATGCCGCCCTTGCCGCCGAGCTTGTCCGCGAGGGCCTTGGCGGCGAGCTTGCCACCGGCCACGTTGTCGGAGGCCACCAGTGTCGCGGTGTCCGCCTTGTTGACGCCCCGGTCGGCGGCGACCACGGGGATGCCCGCGTCGTTGGCGCCGCGCACGGCCGGTCCGACCGCGTCGGAGTCCACCGGGTTGACGATGACCGAGTCGACCCCGGAACTGGTGAAGTTCTGGAGCTGGTTGGCCTGCTGCGAGGCGTCGTTCTGCGCGTCGGTGACGGTGAGGTCGATCCCGGCGGCCTTGGCCTCGGCCTGCGCACCCGCCTTCATCTGGACGAAGAAGGGGTTGTTGAGCGTGGAGAGGGACATCCCGATCCGGGTGTTGCCGCCGGAGGAACCGGAGTTGAAGAACGTCACGGCGGCGATGACGGCCGCCACGCAGACCAGTGCGAGACCGGCCTTCATCGCTCCTCCGCGCCCCGATCCCGGTGATCCGGGCCCGGCGGCGGAGGAGCCGGCCGAGGACGCGGCCCCGGGACCGGCCTTGCGGCGCAGCGTGTCGAGCAGCACGGCGAGCGCGATGACGACCCCGATGACGACCTGCTGCCAGAAGGCGGACACGGACATCAGGTTGAGGCCGTTGCGCAGCACCGCCAGGATCAGTGCGCCGATCAGGGTGCCGGAGGCCTTGCCGACACCGCCCGCGAGGCTGGCGCCGCCGATGACGACGGCGGCGATCGCGTCGAGCTCGTACCCCTGCGCGGCCTGCGGCTGGGCGGAGGTCAGCCGGGAGGCGAGGACGATGCCCGCGACGGCGGCGAAGAGGCCGGACAGCGCGTAGATGGCCAGCTTCTGCTTCTTGACCCGGAGCCCGGAGAGCCGGGCCGCTTCCTCGTTGCCGCCGATCGCGTACATCGAGCGGCCGAGGTAGGTGCGGGCGAGGACGAGGGCGGTGATCAGCCCCATGGCGATCATGACGAGGACCGGTACGGGCAGCCAGCCGCCGAGCGTGTCACCGAGGGTGGAGACGGAGTCGGGGAACGCGATCGGGCTGCCCTGGGAGATCACCAGGGACAGTCCGCGGGCGATCGACAGCATGGCCAGTGTCGCGATGAACGAGGGCAGCTTCCCGTACGCGACGAGGGCGCCGTTGACGAAGCCGCAGGCGATGCCGGTGGCGACGGCGAGGAGGACCGCGAGCACGACGGGCATTCCCGCCGACTTAGCCGACCAGGCGAGGACCGTCGCGGAGAGCGCGGCGACCGAGCCGACGGAGAGGTCGATGCCGGCGGAGACGATGACGAAGGTGACGCCGAACGCGAGGATCGCGGTGACGGCGGCCTGTACGCCGACGTTCAGCAGGTTCTGGGTGGTGAGGAAGTCGCCCGAGAGCAGGGACATCGCCAGCAGCAGGACGACCAGGGCGGTGAGGGCTCCGTTGTCGAGCAGCAGACGGCGCAGGCCCGGCCCGGCGGCTCCCGCGCCCGCCTTGCGCGGATGGGTGTCAGTGGCCACGGGGGCCCTCCTCGTCGTTCTCGATGCGTTCGGTGGGTTCGATGCGTTCGTTGCGTTCGTTGCGTTCGTTGCGTTCGGTTGCGGGGGCGGAGCCGACGGCGAGGGCCATCACGGCGTCCTGGGTGGCCCGCTCCGCGGGGAGTTCCCCGGCGATCCGGCCCTGGGCCATGACCAGCACCCGGTCGCTCATGCCGAGGACCTCCGGCAGATCGCTGGAGATCATCAGTACGGCGTGCCCGGAGGCGGTCAGCTCGTTGATGAGCTGGTAGATCTCGACCTTGGCGCCGACGTCGATGCCCCGGGTAGGTTCGTCGAGGATCAGCACCCGGGTGTCCGCGAGCAGCCACTTCCCGATGACGACCTTCTGCTGGTTGCCGCCGGAGAGGGTGCGGACGTGCTGGCCGAGGCCCGCCATCCGTACGCCGAGCTGTTCCGCGATCCGGGCGGCGGCCGTGCGCTGGCCCTTGAGATCGACCAGCCCGGAGCGGCTCGCCGCGCGCAGGGTGACCAGGCCGAGGTTCTCCTGCACGGAGGCGTCGAGCACCAGGCCCTGGCCCTTCCGGTCCTCGGGGACGAGGCCGAGCCCGGCGTTCATGGCGGCGGTGACGTCGTGCTTGCCGAGCCGCTCGCCGCGCACCTGGACGGTGCCCGCGTCGTACGGGTCGGCGCCGAAGACGGCGCGGGCGACCTCGGTGCGGCCGGCCCCGACGAGTCCGGCGAGGCCGACGACCTCACCGGCCCGCACCTCGAAGCTGATGTCGTGGAAGACGCCGCCCCGGCTGAGGCCGCGCACGGACAGCAACGGCTCCCCGGCATCGGTACGTTCACGGGGGTACTGCTGGTCGATACTGCGGCCGACCATCAGCTGGACGAGTTCCGCCTCCGGCGTCGAGGCGGGCACCTGGTCGATGCTGCGGCCGTCGCGCAGGACGGTGACGCGGTCACCGAGGGCGGCGATCTCGTCCAGGTGGTGGGTGATGAAGACGATGCCGACACCGTCCTCGCGCAGTCTGCGCACGATCCGGAAGAGTTTGTCGACCTCCTCCGAGGTGAGGACCGCGGTCGGCTCGTCCATGATCAGGACGCGCGCCTCCAGACTGAGGGCCTTGGCGATCTCGACCATCTGGAGCCGGGCGATGCCCAGTTCGCGGATCTTCGCCCGGGGCGACACATGCAGGCCGACGCGGTGCAGCAGCACCTCGGCATCGGCCTCCATCCGGCGCCGGTCGATGAGCCCGTACCGGCGCGGCTGGCGGCCGAGGAAGATGTTCTCGGCGACCGTGAGATCGGGGACCAGGTTGAACTCCTGGTAGATCGTGGCGATCCCGAGCTTCTCCGCGTCCTGCGCCCCGTTGATGCGGACTTCCTGTCCCCGGGCGAAGATTCGGCCGCTGTCGGGCCGGTAGGCGCCGGAGAGCATCTTGATGAGGGTGCTCTTGCCGGCGCCGTTCTCACCGAGCAGGACATGTACCTCACCGCTGCGCAGATCGAAGTCGACGCTGTCCAGGGCGACCACCCCGGGGAAGGTCTTGCGCACGCCTTCGACGCGCAGCAGTTCGACCGACTCGTCGGCGCGCGGCAACTCGACTGACTCGCTCACGCGTTGCTCCTCGGCTCGGTGGCGGACGGTTCCGGTTCGCTGGTGCGCTCGCCGCAGGAGCCGCGTACGACGAGGCGGGCGGGCAGGGTGACGGACTGCGGGGGCCTGCCCTCGACGATGTCGACCAGGGCGCGTACGGCCGCGCGGCCGAGTTCGCCGGTCGGCTGGGCGATCGCGGTGATCGGGGGCCCGGTGTGGACGAACCAGGGGATGTCGTCGAAGGCGGCGAGCCCGATGTCCTCGGGCACCCGGAGGCCGTGGGCGCGGATGGCGTCCAGGGCGCCGAGCGCCATCAGGTTGTCCGCCGCGAACACGATCTCGGGCGGTTCGGGAAGGGCGAGGAAGTGCTCGGTGGCGCGCCGGCCGCTGGCAGCCTGGAAGTCGCCCTGGCCGATGTAGGCGTCCGGCAGGGCGAGTCCGTGGGCGCTCATCGCGGCCCGGAAGGCCTCGACGCGTTCGTCGCCGGTGGTGGTGGCCGCGGGCCCGGCGATGATGGCGAGCCTGCGGTGGCCGAGCGCGTGCAGGTGGGCGACCAGGTCCTGGATGGCCCGGTGTCCGTCGGCGCGTACGACGGGGACGTCCACACCCGGCATCCAGCGGTCCACGAAGACCATCGGCGTACCGGCGCGTGCGACGTCGTGCAGCAGCGGGGAGTCGCCATCGGCCGGCGAGACGAGGAGCCCGTCGATCCTGCGGTCCAGCAGGGTGCGGACGTGGTCGTCCTGCTGCTCGGGCCGCTCGTCGGCGTTGCCGATGATCACGCTGTAGCCCAGGGCGCGGGCCTCCTCCTCGACGGAGCGGGCCAGCGCGGTGAAGTACGGGTTGAGCACGTCGCTGATGACCAGTCCGAGCGTGCGGGTCTGATCGGTGCGCAGCGAGCGGGCCAGCGTGTTGGGCCGGTAGCCGAGGGCTTCGACGGCGGCGAGGACGCGTCTGCGCGCGTCCGGGCTGACGGAGGGATGGCTGTTGAGGACGCGGGAGACCGTGGCGACAGAGACTCCTGCCTGGGCCGCGACATCCTTGATGCTCGCCATTTCCGGGACCACCTCCTTGTGGTTTCCGTACGCCTCGAAACCAGCGACCCAAGGTCGTGGAATCGATTACATGGATGATTGGAATCGATTACATGACCGAACACAAGCCCCCTCCCGTCCTCCGAGACCGGATCGTGACGCGCGGGGGCCAGGCGTGACGGGTGAGAGTGGCCGTGCGGCCCGCGCCAACGCGCGGGCGGCCGGGGAAGGGGCCCGGCGGTCGTGCACCGGGCCCGGAAAAGCAGAAGACCCCTGATCAACAGGGGTCTGAGCTGGTGTCCGAGGGGGGACTTGAACCCCCACGCCCGATAAAGGGCACTAGCACCTCAAGCTAGCGCGTCTGCCATTCCGCCACCCGGACTGGGTGATCAGCCGCGGTCTCTCGCGGCGACAAAGAAAACAATACCAGGGGTTTGGGGTCCGCCTCACCTGCATATTCGGTGGTCAGCGGGGTGCGGGCCGATCGGCCGGACGCCCGGGGCGGTGCGCCCCCCCACCGATACGCACGTTGCGTCGCCGGACACGTACGGACGGTGTGCCCGGAGGGTCGGCGGCGGGGTCCACGAGGGGGCGGGCGGGGCGGGTTACGTTCGCCGGCATGAGTGATCGCGGCTATCGGCCACCCCGCGCCCTGTCACCGCTGCGCGAGCACCTGCGCGAGACCTTCTGGTTCGCTCCGAGCCTGACGCTGGTCTGCGCCATCGTGCTCTGGTTCGCCGCCTCGGCACTCGACGAGCAGCTCGTCGGCTACCTGAAGGACGAGCGCGCGTACGACGAGATCAAGGATCTGGTCTCGGTCGCGGACGACACCAAGCAGATCGTCATCACCGTCAGCTCGGCGATGATGACCTTCATCGGTGTGGTCTTCAGCATCTCGCTGGTGGCCGTGCAGATGGCGAGCGGACAGCTCACGCCCCGGGTGGTGCGGATCTTCGTACGGAGCCGGATCAGCAAGCTCACGCTGTCGGTGTTCCTGGCCACGTTCGTCTTCTCGCTGCTGGTCCTCAGCTCGTACGAGAGCGAGACGGATCCGCGTCTGATCACGTCCGTGCCGTTCGTGCAGAGTGTGCTGACCGCCGCGCTCGTCGGGCTCAGCCTGCTGCTCTTCATCGCCTATGTGAGCTCCACCCTGCGCCTGATGCAGGTGGGCCCCGTCGTCGACCGCATCACCCGGGACTCGTTCCGGGTACTGGGGCGGATGCCGGCCGGCCGCCCGCAGGAGGAGCCGCTCGGCGCCGAGAGCGGGCAGCTCGTGCGGGAGGGGCGGGCCGGGGTGCTGCGGGACGTGAACGTGGCACGGCTGGTGCGGGCCGCGCGGCACCAGGACGTCGTTCTGCGGCTGATCCCCCGGCTCGGGGACTTCGTCGTGCCGGGGACCCCGGTGCTGGCGGTGCACGGCGGGGCCGCGCCGCCCCGGCGCGCGCTGCGGTACACGGTGTCCGTCGGGGTCGAGCGCACGCTCCACCAGGACCTGGCTTTCGGGCTGCGCCAGTTGTCGGACATCGCGCTGCGGGCCCTGTCCACGTCGGTGAACGATCCGACCACCGCCGTGCAGTGCCTGGACCGGATCGTGCAGTTCCTCGCGGCCGTCGTGAACCTGCCCCTCGGCGCCGTCCACCACCGGGACCGCAAGGGAGTCGTGCGGCTGGTGCAGGACGTACCGGGGTGGGCGGATCTGGTGGATCTCGGGTTCGAGGAGGTCCGGCGGTGCGCGGCGGACACTCCGCAGGTCACCCGGCGGCTGCTGGCCGGGATCGATGATCTCCTGCTGCTGGCGCCGCCGGACCGGCGGCAGCCGCTGGTCCGGCACCGGGCGCTGCTGACCCAGGCGGTGGAGCGGACGGTGCGGGGCGCGGCCGAGCGGGAGTTCGCGCTGCTTCCCGACCGGCAGGGCATCGGGTGAGCCCGCCCCGTACGGGACGCGGGAGGGGAACGCGCCGGACCGGGCTACCGCTCGATGGCCGACAGCAGCGTGTCGCGCTCAGGCTGCTCGAAGTGCTGCACGACGGCCGCGCGGACCGCCGCCGGGGCGACCTCGGCCATGTCCGCCAGCAGCTTTCCCCTGAGCGCGGCAGGGGCCCACGCCGAGGTGTAGACGAGCGTGTCGACCCACTTCTCGTTCGCGCGGATCAGCGCACCGCCCTGGCCCCAGAGCCAGTCCGGGTCGTAGTCGCGAAACGTCAGGGGGCTGTCGCCGGGCCCGAGACCGGCGAGCGCGAGTTCCTCGGCCAGTCCGAGAGCCGGGCCGTCGACAGGGGCGCCGGTGTCGTCGACGACCAGCAGCCGCTGGTGCAGAAGGAGGGCCGCGCTGTGGAGCAGTGAGGACGAGGGCAGGCGCGGGTCCGGCGTCGCACTCAGCCACTCCCGGCGCCCGGCCACCGATGCCGTCACGCGTTCGGCTCCGACGGCCTTCCTCTCGGTGGTGAAGAAGTCGTAGGCCGCCCGCACCAGGCGCGGGTCCTCGGAGTCCAGCAGGCCGGCGACCGCCCGGCTCAGCAGTGTCCGTTCGTCGCCGAGAATGCGGTAGAGCCGGGTGATCCACGGTACGTACAGCTCCACGCCCGGCGGGGTGAACGGCGGACGGAGGACTGCCCCGGCGGACAGCGCGTCCCAATCGGTGGCGTCCCCCAGCTCCACCCCGTCCAGTACGGCCGGGAGGTCGAAGTCGGGGTGCCCGCCGCACACCCACTGCGTGAACGCCGGGTACAGATCATCGGATTCGGCCCCGATGCGGTGGCTCCAGACGGTGTCCCGCCGGTGGCACCCGCAGGCATAACGCCGATGCTCGCCATCCGGCAGCACTTCCGAGCGCACCGGCTCACCGCAGCTCGTGCAGCGAAGGGCGTTGCAGCCCACGAGTGCGGCCCAGCCGAACTCGAACGGCTCCGTCGGCAGCCAGAAGCGCGCGCCCACGAGCTCGGGAAAGGGACTGCACCACTTCGTCATGCCACGCTCCCTGTCCCGGCGGACGCCGTCTCACCGGGGAACTTGCCGTCCTTGCCGCAGGATCGCAGCTCCGCCTCCGTGAGAGGCTTGATGTCCCGGTAGATCCCCTGCGTCGGATCGTACTCGCAGCCGAACGGCTCGGCCGCGGCCATGATCTCGACCAGGGTGTGGTGGCTGGCCCCGATGAGGAACCCGATGGAAGCCAGCCTGGCACCGTAGTTGTCCGCGCCGAGCAACTTGGCGGCGCTCATCATCGTGTTGGTCGTGCCCGACGGCCCGCCGCCGAGCGGCAGGCTCAGCTTGCGCCGCGCCTCCACCCAGCTGTTCTCCTCTTTGATCATCCAGACCCTCGCACCGGCTACCCACTTCAGAGCGTCCTGCTCCTTGTCCCACGCCGGGTCGTCCTTCGTGTGCATCGCGTTCTGCCGGTCGCTGAACTCCAGACCCGTCTGCGCGACCGTGTGGCCGCTGAGCCCGATGTCCTCGGTATCCACGTCCGGGTCGATTTTCTTCATCACCTCGTCCCGACGGACTCGCGCGTCCGCCTGGTGTTCCACCGCCGAACCCTTCGGAACCGGTGCGATGTGACGGGTGACGACCTTCTCCGGAGTGATGTCGGCCTGCTCCATCGCCCGGCGTCGCTCCTGGAGCAGGGGCACGTTCAACTGGGCCTGCCTCATCTGCTCGTCGATTTGCTCCCGCTTGTCGGAGCCGGCGAGATCCCTGGCCAGCACTTCGGTGAAGAAGCGCACGATGTGGGTGTAGCGCTCGCTGAGGGTTCCCTCGTCGAAGACGGCCATCACGTCGGAGACCGCTGTGCCGACGAAGCCCGACTTCCCGACACCATCCTGACCAACGATCTTGAAGACCTCGGCCAGCCGCTGATCGGCATGGTCCCACGCGCCACCCACCCCGCTCCGGATGTACGCCTTGGCCTTCGCCGCCATGACGGCCAGGGCATCGTTGGCGGACGCGTGCGCGGACGCCTTGGCCGCGAGCTTGCGCTCGAACGCTTCCGCCTCCGCTTCGAACTCCGGATCGGCGGCTCGCGAGACCCCGCTGGTGTTGGCCCCGAGTGTCAGTCCCTCGGCCACACGCTGGACCATCGGCGGGGCCGTCGCACGGTCGCCCGCGGCGGCCGGCATCCGCTGCACGGCGTGCGCGGGCTGCGGGTGGCCGGCGGTCTCCCCGTCGTCCGTGGCCAGGTCGGGGGCCGGCCCGGCCATGACGCGCCGTGCGTTGCTCTCGGCTTCCCGCTCGAACCGGTCGGACGGGTCGGAGACGTTCAGGCCCGCACCGTTGTCGGTGCCTGCGACGGGCCCGCTGCGCTGCTGGAGGACATGGGTCAGTTCATGGGCCAGGGTCAACCGGTCGGCGCCTCCGGCACCGATCACCACATGGCTGCCGGAGGTGTAGGCACGTGCTCCCAGCTCGGTGGCGGAAGCCCTGGCCGCGCTGTCGTCGTGCACGCGGACGTCGGAGAGGTCGGCGCCCAGCCGGGCCTCCATGCTGGTGCGGGTCGAATCGTCCAGCGGCCGCCCGCCGGAGTTCAGCACCTTGTGGACGGTGGATCGCTGCACCGCCGACGGCAGCGCCTCCGGGGTCTCCCCGTCGCCGTTCCGCTCCTGCGCCTTCGCGTGCCCGGAGCGCCGGAGCGTCTCCACCACGGCTCTGTTGCCTATGCCCCTCTGCAGGGACATCAGCCCGAGCAGGCGCTGGTCGCCCCGCTGCGCCGATGGATGAACCGATGGGCGCTCCGTCTCGGCGCGACCGGTCCGGTCCTTGTCCCTCCTGAATCCCATGGGCTCCCCTTCTCACAGGCCAGTACGCGGAAACGGCCCGTTGGCGCGGCCCGATCAGCCTATTTCCGGAACACGCCCGGGGCTACGTCCCAAAGGGCAGAGTCCGGTGGCTCCATGGGCAGGGCCAGAGGCTTCCGACGGCAGGACGGGCGCTGGAGGCGGCACCTTCCCGTCACGTACCCGGGCCTCCCCGCACGGTGTGCGGGGAGGCCCGGGTAATAGGCGCGACGGGGCGGACCCCGCAGGTGGTGCTACTTGCGCAGAGCTGCCATGCCCTGGTAGCTGATCCGCGCCTGCTTCAGGGACTGCGCGAGGTCCGTCGAGCTGGGTGCGGTGTCCTGCTCGATCATCGGGTTGCGGTAGTTCGTCTCCCCCACGCGGCGGAAGAACGTCCGGTAGTCGATGACCCCGGTGCCGAAGGGGACCATCTCGTAGCCGTCGCCGTTGGTCGTGCTCACCACACCGTCCTTGGCGTGGAAGAGCGGGTAGCGCTTGTTGTAGCGGCTGACCAGTGCCGCAGGGTCGAAGATGTTCTCCCGCTGCGATCCGTCACGCGTGGTGTAGGTGTGGAACTTGTACTGGGCGACATGCGCCCAGAAGATGTCCATCTCCAGCCATACGGTCTTCGGGTCGGTGACCTTGAGGAAGTATTCGAGCTTGCGGACGCCGGAGCTGCGGGTGGGCCGCCCCTGGTCGTCCAGCGGACCGCTGTCGAGCAGGAAGCCGTAGGCCGCGTCGTGGTTGTGGGTGTACAGCTTGATGCCCGCGCGGTGAGCGATCTTCCCCAGTGCGTTCCACTTGTCGGCGGCCACGTCCCAGTCGGCGCGGTAGTCGCTGCCGGTGGGGTCGCCACCGGTGCCCATGTGGTCCATGCCGAGGATGTTCGCTATTTCGAGGTGCCGCTTGAACTCGTCCTGGTCGCTCTGGCTCAGCGGCCAGGAGCCCGGGATGAAGCCGTGGTTGCCCTGGGCACGCAGACCGTACTCGTCCAGCCAGGAGCGCAGCAGCTTCGCGCCCTCCACCGTTTCGAGGTTGCTGCCGCCGGGTGCGTTGGCGTGCTGGCTGTACCCGGCGAACTCGACCTGCTTGTAGCCGTAGCGGGCCAGCTCCTTGAAGACCGCGCGGAAGCCGGAGGGAAGGCTGGTGCTGAGCGGGTCCCGGGCCGTGGCGTCGCGCACGGTGTACAGGATGATTCCCCGCTTCGACGCCGGAACCAGATCCTGGCCGTGGCCGTGCCCGTGGTCATGGCCGTGGCCCCGGTGGGAGGACTGGGCGAAGGCCGGCGACGCGCCGATTACGGGCGCGGCGATGGCCGTCGCCGCGGCGGCGGTGCAGGTGCTGAGGAAGCGGCGGCGGTCGACACCGAGGGTGCGGCGCAGGGCGTTGTCGGTTCCGGATTCGTCGTTGTACTCGGTCACGGTCTCTCTCTTTCTCGAAGAAGCGCACAGGGCTGCTGTGCACGGACCGATCTCATGCGAGGCCGGCAAGCGTGAGGAGCAGGGACTTCACTTCGGTGGCCCGGACCGGGCCGCTGAACGCGTGGGGGGTGGAGCAGAGGATGAGCGGCCCTTCTTCGTCGCTCAGGGGGAGGCGGCCGTGGCTGCCCCGGATCGGTGACGGGTCCAGCGGGACGACCGCCATCCGGTAGCGCATGCCGAGTTTCTTGCGGGCGACCGCCGTGACCGCCTTGACCCGCACGTACGGGTCCTCGGGATCCATGAAGAGCTCGACGGGGTCGTAGCCGGGCTTGCGGTGGATCTCGACGAGCTGGGCGAAGTCGGGCGCGCGGGCGTCGTCGAGCCAGTAGTAGTAGGTGAACCAGGCGTCCGGTTCCGCGACGGCGACCAGTTCGCCGGAGCGCGGATGGTCGAGGCCCTGGGCCTTCTTGCCCTCGTCGTCGAGGAGTTGCTCGATGCCCGGGAGGTCCGCGAGCGCTTCGCGGGCCGCTTCGAGGTCCTCGGGGCGGCGTACGTAGACGTGCGCGATCTGGTGGTCGGCGACGGCGAAGGCCCGGGAGGCCATCGGGTCCAGGTACTCCATGCCGTCCTGGGTGTGGACCTCCAGCAGTCCGGCCCTGCGCAGGGCGCGGTTGATGTCGACGGGCCGCTCCACCCGGGTGATCCCGTACTCGGAGAGGGCGACGACGGTGCGGCCCTCGCGACGGGCGTCCTCCAGGAGCGGGGCGACGGCCCGGTCGAGGTCTGCCGCGGCCTTGAAGGCGCGCGGGTCGTCGGGGCCGTAGCGCTGGAGGTCGTAGTCGAGGTGCGGGAGGTAGCAGAGGGCGAGGTCGGGGTGGCGGGTGTCGATGATGTGCCGGGTGGCGTCGATGATCCACTGCGAGGAGACGAGGTCGGCGCCGGGTCCCCAGAAGTGGAAGAGGGGGAAGGTGCCGAGTTTCCCGGTGAGTTCGTCGTGGAGGGCCGGCGGCCGGGTGTAGCAGTCGGGCTCCTTGCGGCCGTCGGCGTAGTAGACGGGCCTCGGGGTGACGGTGTAGTCGGTGTCGGCGCCCATCGCGTACCACCAGCAGATGTTGGCGACGGTGTAGCCGGGGTGGGCGCGGCGGGCGGCGTCCCAGAGCTTGTCGCCCGCGACGAGTCCGTTGTGCTGGCGCCACAGGAGGACGTCCCCGAGCTCGCGGAAGTACCAGCCGTTGGCGACGATGCCGTGCTCTGCGGGGGCGGTGCCGGTGAGGAAGGTGGACTGGGCGGCGCACGTCACGGCGGGGAGCACGGTGCCGAGCGGGGCGTGGGTGCCGGTCCCGCCGAGGGCCTTGAGGTTCGGCATGTGTTCGAGGAGGCGGGGGGTGAGCCCGACGACGTCGAGGACGAGGAGGGGCGTGGGTGAGCCGGTCGTCCCTGCGGTGGTCATGGCAGCTCCTTGAGGCCGAGGTCGACCAGGAGGTCGCGGGCGAGGGTGAGTTCGGCGGCGATGCCGTCCGCGAGCTGGACACGGGTCCTGGGGCGCAGCTCCACCGGGAGCGCCTGCCAGGTGTACGTCTCCACCTCCAGGTGCCGGGTGAGCGGCTGTGCCCCGCCGACCAGTCGGGTCAGCGTGGACCGGAGCACGGGGAGGGTGGAGGTGAGCGGTGGCGCGGGCGGCGCGTGCAGGGGGACGTGGAAGTGGGCGCGCCAGGGGGCGCTGTCGGGCAGGGTCTCGCCGCTGAGCGCCTCGTCGAGGTCGTCGGTGCCGCGCAGCCCGGCGGCGGTGGCGACGCGGGTCTGGTGGAGGAAGCGGGGTTCGGCGAAGGCGGCGAGCGCGGTGCGTACTTCGGGGAGGTGGGGGTGTTCGGCGTGCAGGGCGGCGGAGAGCTGTGCCTTGACGGCGGGGATGCCCGCGGCGGTGAGCGCGTCGAGTGCGGTGTCCGGGTCCTCGAAGGAGGTGGCGAGGTGGCAGGTGTCGACGCAGATGCCGATGCGCGGGTGACCGATGGCGGTGAGGGGGGCGATGGCGTCGGCGGTGGTCTCGACGGTGCAGCCGGGTTCGGGTTCGAGGCCGATCCGGATGGACTTCTCCGTGAGTTCGGCCAGCGCGTCGAGGCGTTCCCCGAGTGTGGTGAGCGCGGCCAGTGCGGTGCGGGCCGCCTCCGGGTCATCGGTGTACGGGGTGCGCCAGGCGAGCGGCAGGGTGGAGATGGTGCCGTCGGTGACGTCGTCGGGGAGGAGCGTGGCGAGGAGCCGGGCGAGGTCGGTGGTGTGGGCGAGACGTTCGGGGTCCGTCCAGTCCGGCTTGTACACCCGGTACTTGACCTCTTCGGCGCCGAATCCCTCGTACGGGAAGCCGTTGAGCGTGACGACTTCGAGTCCTCTGTGGTCGAGTTCGGCGCGCAGGGAGCGCAGTTGCGCGGGGTCGTTGATCAGGGTGCGGGCGGCGTCCCTGGCGAGCCAGAGGCCGATGCCGAGGCGGTCGCGGCCGAGCCGTTTGCGTACCGGTTCGCAGTGGTCGCGCAGTTGGGCGCGGACGCCTTCGAGGTTCTCGGCCGGGTGGACGTTGGTGCAGTACGCGAGGTGGACGACGGAGCCGTCGGGGTGGCGGAAGCGCATGACCTCACTCCCCGCCGCGGAGGATGGAGTTGCCCTCGTGGAGCGCTTCGGGGGCCGCGGTGTCCAGGTGGAGGCGGCCGCTCTGGCCGTAGAAGGCGACGGGGTTGCGCCACAGCACCTGGTCGACTTCGTCCTCGGTGAACCCCGCGGCCAGCATCGCGTCGGCCACGCTGCGGGTCTTCAGCGGATCGCTCTTGCCCCAGTCGGCGGCGGAGTTGACGAGGACCCGCTCGGTGCCGTGCAGCTTGAGGACGGCGATCATGCGGTCCTCGTCCATCTTGGTGTCGGGGTAGATGGAGAAGCCGGCCCAGCAGCCGCTGTCCAGGGCGTCCTTCACCGTCGTCTCGTTGAGGTGGTCGAGCACCACCAGCTCCGGGGCCAGGTGGGATTCGCGTACGACGTCGATGGTGCGGCGCAGTCCGGCGAGCTTGTCGCGGTGCGGGGTGTGGACGAGTGCGGGCAGCCCGTGGTCCGCGGCGAGCTGGAGCTGGGCGGCCAGCGCGTGGTCCTCCGCCGGAGTCATGGAGTCGTAGCCGATCTCACCGACGGCGACGACGGAGTCCTTGACGAGGTAGCGCGGCAAGGCGTCCAGGACGGGGGCGCAGCGCGGGTCGTTCGCCTCTTTGGGGTTGAGGGCGAGCGTGCAGTGGTGGGCGATGCCGTACTGGGCGGCGCGGAACGGCTCCCAGCCGAGCAGCGCGTCGAAGTAGTCGAAGAAGCTGCTCGGCGAGGTGCGGGGCTGGCCGAGCCAGAAGGAGGGTTCGACGAGCGCCCGGACCCCGGCGTCGTACATCGCCTGATAGTCGTCCGTGGTGCGGGACGTCATGTGGATGTGGGGGTCGAAGATGCGCATCAGGACTCCTCCGATGGGGCCGTTGAGGCCGTGGGGGCGGCGGGACCGGGGGCTTCGGGGCCGGGGGCCGTGAGGGCGAGTACGCGGTGCAGGTCGGCGGGGACGGGGCGGCCGGCCGCGATGCGTTCGGCCGCGTAGTCGCCCAGCATCCGGGCGAGTTCCGCGTCACCGCGGGCGCGCCGGGCCAGCTGGTCGACGGCGTCGGCGGGGACGCCCGTGAAGAGGCATTTGAGGACGGCGTGGCGCCAGTTGTGCGGATCGAGGTGCTCGCCGGCGTACGGGCCGACGGCGGCGGCGATCAGCGTGGTGTCGTTGGCGCGCAGGGCGTCCTCGACGAGGGCCACGGCGGTGGCGCCGAGGTCCAGCGCGGGCAGGGTGAGCAGCACGGCGCGCCGTTCGGCGGCGGTGCCCTGTTCGTAGAGCCGGGTCACCGCGTCGAGCCCGGCGCGGGCCTCGGTGAGCAGCAGGGAGCGTACGGAGTCGGCGCGTTCGAGTCCGCAGTGCCGGCCCGCGGCGGCGAAGCGCAGCTCCCACGGGGAGACGGCGTAGGCGTTGGTGGAGGGTTGGGCGTCCGGGTGGGCGGCGGCGTGGGCGGCCTCCGCGAGGGCTTCGTCGAGCCAGGCGCGGGCGCCGCCGCCGAGTTGTGCGTCGAGTTCGCCGCGGCTCAGCAGCGGGGCGTCCGGTGAGGTCATCGGCACGGTGTGGCTCCCTTCCGCGCGCTGTGGGCCGACGGTGCGTGCTTGCGCAGGAACTCGATCGAGGACTGGGCGAGTTCGGGTCCCGCGTGGGAGTGGCGGGGCAGTTCGACGACGGTGAGCCCCTGGTATCCGCTGTCGCCCAGGGCGTCGAGGGCGGCGAGCACGGGCGGGAAGTCGATCTCGCCGTCACCGAAGGGCAGGTGTTCGTGGACGCCCCGGCGCATGTCCTCGATCTGGACGTGCCGCAGCCAGGGGGCCGCCTCGCGTACGCAGTCGACGGGCGCCTCTGTCTCCAGGCACTGGCAGTGGCCGATATCGAGGGTGAGGCCTAGTGGGTCCGGGTCTCCGCACAGGGCGCGCAGGTGGTGGAAGTCGGAGAGGTGGCTGAGGAGGTGTCCGGGTTCGGGCTCGATGGCCAGCGGCACCCCCGCTCGTGCGGCCGCCTCGATGACCGGGGCGAGGGCGCCGGTCAGCCGGTCCCAGCCGGTCCCGCCATCGGTGCCCGGCGGCATGACCCCGCTGAAGCAGTGCACGGCGTGGGCGCCCAGTTCGGCGGCGACGTCGACGGCCCGCACGAGCAGCCCGGTCCTGGCCGCCCTGGCTTCGGGGTCGGGGTCGAGCAGGGAGGGGCCGTGCTTGCGGCGCGGGTCGAGGACGTAGCGGGCCCCGGTCTCCACGGTGACACCGAGCCCCAGCTCCTGGAGGCGTGCGGCGACCCGGCGGGTGCGGACGAGGAGGTCCGGGCCGATGGGGTCGAGGTGCATGTGGTCGAGGGTGAGGCCGACCCCGTCGTAGCCGAGGTCCGAGAGGAGGCCGAGGGCGTCGCCCAGGCGGAGGTCGGTGAGTCCGTTGGTGCCGTAGCCGAGGCGGATCGTCATGTCGGGCTCACCTTCCGGGAGAGGCTGCGGGCGAGCGGGACGAGGCCCATGACGGCGAGCGCGGTGCCGGAGGCTCCGGCGCGGGCGGCGAGGGCGGCCTGGAGCGGGATCATCGCCCGGATGCCGCCGCCGACGGCGCGCTGGGTGAGCGGTGGCGACGGGTTGAGCGCGGCGTGCGCGAGCGGGCGGCCCGCGGTGCGGAGGTAGGCGCCGGTGAGCGCGGTGACCAGCAGCCGGGCGGGGGCGGTCGCGCGCTTCACCTCGCCCGCGCGCTTCGTCTCCCCCGCGCGCGCCGTCTCCCCCGGCCGCTCCCGTACCACCGCACCGCCGAGCGCGGCGACCGCCGTGAGGGCGGCGAGGGGCGCCGTGGTGGAGCCGCCCTGTGCCTCGTGGCGCGAGACGGCGGTGACCGCGTAGGTGTGCGCCGTGAGCAGGGCGGCGGCGGGGAGCGCGGCCGGCACGGCGGAACGGGGCGGGGGCGCGAGGGCCGTCGCGGCGGCAGCGGCCGACGCCTTCGCTGGGGCCGTCGCTGGGGCCGTCGCGGTGGCCGTCGCGCCCAGGAGCAGGTCCAGGCCGCGGGCCGCCGCCATCGCCGCCGGGCCCGCCGGGGTGTGCTTCAGCCGCAGGTCGTACGCCCAGACGGTGGCCGCGAGGCCGGTGGCCACCGTCAGGGCCGGGCGGCCCGCCCGTGCCGCGAGGGCCAGGCCCGCCGCGGTCAGCGCACCGGCCGCGGTGAGCGCGGCGCGGGGCGTGATCCGGCCGGAGGGGATCGGGCGGTGCGGGCGGTCCACGGCGTCCTCTTCGCGGTCGGCCCAGTCGTTGAGGGCCATGCCCGCCTCGTACAGGCAGAGCGAGGCGCCGGCGGCGAGGGCGGTGGAGCGGTTGGGGCGCCGCCCGGCCGCTGCCGCGCCCGCGAGCGCGTCGCCGGGCACGGTGAAGAGCGCGGAGATCCTGAGCAGCTCCGCCCAGGCGCGTGCCGTCACTTCTCGCCCCGCAGCCGCTCCGCGAAGGAGAGCAGCGCCAGGTACTGGTCGGACAGGGCTGCGGGGCCGCCGTCCGGGTCCTTGAAGTAGAAGCCGAGTTCGGGGCGCGGGCCGGTGAGGCCCACCTCGTGGGCGCGGGCCAGCAGCCGTGCCAGGTCCAGCACCAGGGGCGCGGCCAGTGCCGAGTCGCAGCCCTGCCAGGTGGTCTGGAGCACCATGCGGGCGCCGAGGAACCCGTCGAACGCGATGTGGTCCCAGGCCGTCTTCCAGTCCCCGAGCGCCGGTACGTCGTCGATGTGGACCTCGCCCTCGGGGGCGGCGCCGAGCGTGTCGGCCAGGACGCGTTCCTTGCCGGCGTTCTTCGCGGCGGCCGCCGCCGGGTCGGCCAGTGCCGCCCCGTCGCCGCCGCCGAGCAGGTTGGTGCCGGACCAGGCCCGTACCGGCAGGGCCCGCTGCACGAACATCGGGGCGAGCACGGAGCGCAGCAGGGTCTGGCCGGTCTTGCCGTCGCGGCCCGCGTGAGGAAGGGCCGAGGCCGCGACGGCGGCCTGGAGGGCGGGGGTGCGCAGTCCGGTGGAGGGGGTGAAGTTGACGTGCGGACAGCCGGCTCGCAGGGCCGCCGCGGCATAGAGGGAGCTGGCGGGCAGCCGCGGCGCGCCGGGCTCCGGGGCAGGCTCCGTGGAGGCGACGTTGACGACGACGGTCCTGGCCAGGCCGTTGCGGCGGGTGAAGTCTGTGAGGTCGGCGGCGAACGCGGTGACGAGTTCCTCGTCCGTCCGGGTGTCGCCGGGGAGCGGTCCGCCGGGGCGGATCTCCGCGTCGGCCGCGGCGAGTTCGGAGCTGACCGCGGAGGGGAGGCCGTGCGGCAGCACTCCCCCGGCGGCGAGTACTTCGGCCCGTTTGGGGAGCGGGCAGTCCAGGGTGTCGTGCCCGCCGAAGACGAGCGAGCCCACGGGTGGCAGACCGCTCCCGGCGAACGGCTCGGTCTCGGTGACCATGCCGGCGGCCGGGTGGAGGCCTGCCGCGAGCGCCGCGCACCCCGCCGTGGCGGTGGTGGCGACGGAGCCGCGTGCTCCGATGAACCAGACTCCGGTACGAACGGCGGGTGCTGACACGGGCTGCCTCCCTGGCTGGGGGTCCTGGCGGTGCGGATCTGGTGGCGCTGTGCCTGAGGGGAAGGGCTGCGGGGGCCTGACCGCGGACGGCGGGGCCCGGGGGTCCGGACGGCGGGCGGGTGTGACGCCCGCCCGCCGTCCGGACGTGTCCCTATGCGGAGGGCAGTTCCTTCAGCTGGATGTTGCGGAAGGACACCTGGTCGTCGGCCCCGTGGTTCTGGAGGCCGATGTAGCCGTCCTTGAGGCTGCGGGCCGGGTCGGTGTTGGTGAAGTCGTTGATCTTCACTCCGTTGAGGAAGATCTGGAGCCGTTCACCCTGGACCTTGATCTCGTAGCTGTTCCACTGGCCGGGCGGCCTCAGGACCTGGTCGCGGGCCTTGATGTTGGCCGATTTGAAGGTGTAGACGGCCCCGGTGGTGCGGTCGGGGGCGTCGGTGGCGTCGATCTGGACCTCGTAGCCGTTGTCCACCGCGGACCACGGGTCGTCGGACTCCGGGAAGCCGACGAAGACGCCGGAGTTGTCATCGCCCGCCAGCTTCCAGTCGAGCTTCAGCGAGTACGACTTCAGCTCCTTGGCCTGGTAGGTGAGCAGGCCCATGCCGCCTTCGGAGCGCAGCTCGCCGTCGACGACGTTGAACTTGCCGGGGCCCGCCTGCTTCCAGCCTTCGAGCGTGCTGCCGTTGAAGATCGAGCGGTAGCCGGTGTCGGGCTTGCAGTCGGCCTTCACCTGGCCGGCCGCGTAGCGCAGCCCGCCGGAGAGGACCTTGCGGAAGTCCGGGTCCGCGTAGGACTCCTTGGTGTGGCCGAGGCCGGTGTAGAAGGAGCGGCCGCCCTGGTAGGTCTGGCACCAGGTGATCGGGTGGTCGCCCTTCATGTTGCCGCCGGTGTAGGTCGTCTCGTCCAGGGTGGCGAGGACCTTGACCTTGCCGCGCGGGTTGGTGCGGTAGTTGTACAGCTCGTCGGTGCGGTCCCAGGCTGCGGCCAGGTGTGCGGTCGCCGGGTTCTTGTGGTCCTCGACCCGGACGGTGACGGGCTGGATGGCGGGGTGGCTGTCGAAGTACGCGCCGACGAGTCCGCCGTAGAACGGCCAGTCGTACTCGGTGTCGGCCGCGGCGTGCACGCCGACGTAACCGCCGCCCGTGGTCACGAAGTTCTCGAACGCCTTCTGCTGGTCGGCGTTGAGGACGTCACCCGTGGTCGACATGAAGACCACGGCGTCGTAGCGGGCCAGGTTGGAGGTGGTGAACTGGCCGGCCTCCTCGGTCGCGTCGACCGTGATGTTGCTGTCCTTGCCGAGTTCCTTCAGTGCGGCGATGCCCTCGGGGATCGCGTCGTGGCGGAAGCCGGCGGTCTTGGAGAAGACCAGGACGCGCTTGGCGGTCTTGTCGGGCGGGGTGTTGGAGAGCTCGAAGTCGTCGATGTCGTAGAGCGCGCCGTCGCCTCCCTTGAAGACCAGGAAGAGTTCGGTCGGCTTCTTCGGAACGCCGCGCAGGGGGACGTCGATGTCCTGGAAGGTCTCCCAGCCGCCGGTCACCGGTACGGGTGCGGAGCCGAGGATCTTCCCGTCCGCCGAGCCCGTGCGGACTTCGAGGAAGCCGCCCGCGCCGCCGGAGGAGATCCGGGCGGTGAGCTTGGTGGAGTCACCGAGCAGGTACGGCTTGAAGGAGATCCAGTCGCCGTTCTCGATGTCGCCGACGGTCTTGCCGCCCTCGGCGTTCGCCTTGTCGTAGGTCTTGATGCCGGACGAGTCGCTGAAGTGCTCGGCCTGGCGGTGGCGCGGCTGCAGCTCGGACTGGTCGTGACCGGACAGGGCCGCCTGGCCGCCGCCTCCGCCGTCCGTGTACGAGGCGTCGATGACTCCGAAGATGTTGGCGTTCGGGTCGTGCCCGCCGTCCATCTCGGTCTTGATGGTGCCTTCGCAGCCGTGCGCCGAGGTGATCGGGTGGCCGTGGGCGTCGTGGCCGAGGATGAAGCGGACCTCGATCTTGGAGCAGTCGATCGTGCCGTCCTCGGGATCGGTGACGGTCACCTTGAACGGGATCTCGTCGCCGAAGGAGAACAGCTGCCCGTCACCGGGCAGTTCCAGCTTCACCAGCGGAGCGGTGTTGCCGACCGTCACATGGACGTTGGCCGAGCCGGTGCGGCCTGTGGGGTCCGTGGCGGTGACGGTCGCGGTGTAGGTGCCGTTCTTCTTGTACGTGTACGTGGGGTTGGCCGCGGTCGACGTTCCGCCGTCACCGAAGTCCCAGCTGTAGGTGAGCTCGTCCCCGTCGCCGTCGGTGGTGCCGGCGGAGGAGAAGGCGACCTTGAGCGGTGCGGTGCCCGAGGTCTTGTTGGCGGTCGCCTCCGCGATCGGTGAGCGTCCGCCGGTGGCATTCTCGATGCGGTAGAGGGCGGAGTTCTCGTCGCCGCCGAAGTAGCCGGTGCCGTAGTCGAGGACGTACAGCGCACCGTCGGGACCGAAGGCCATGTCCATGATCTGGGTGCCGGACCACGGCACGTCGTTGATGGACTCCACCTTGCCGTCGGCGTCCTGCTCGATCCGCTTGATCCACGCGCGGCCGAACTCGCCGGCGAAGAAGTCGCCGTCGTACTCCTCGGGGAACTTCACGGGCGAGTCGAGGTCGGCGTCGTAGTGGTAGACGGGTCCGCCCATCGGGGACTCGGAGCCGGTGCCGAACTCGGGCACGGACCCGTTGTCGTACGGGATCCAGGCGGGCTGGGCCGGGGGCAGGTCGACCAGACCGGTGTTGTACCGGGAGGTGTTCTTGGGAGCGGCGCAGTCGAAGGCCTCACCGGAGGTCTTCGTCGCGAAGTCGTAGTCGATGAACGGGTCGTTGTCGCCCGTGCAGAACGGCCAGCCGAAGTTGCCGGGCTTGGTGACGCGGGCGAACTCCACCTGTCCGGCGGGGCCGCGCTTCGGGTCGGCCGCACCTGCGTCGGGACCGTAGTCGCCGACGTACAGGATGCCGGTGGTCTTGTCGACGGTGAAGCGGAAGGGGTTGCGGAAGCCCATCGCGTAGATCTCGGGACGGGTCTTGTCCGTGCCCGGCGCGAAGAGGTTCCCGTCGGGAATGGTGTACGAGCCGTCCTCCGCGACCTTGATGCGGATGATCTTTCCGCGCAGGTCGTTGGTGTTCCCGGCGGAGCGGCGGGCGTCGAACGCGGGGTTGCGGTCCGGGCGCTCGTCGATCGGGGTGTAGCCGTCGGAGGCGAACGGGTTGGAGTCGTCGCCGGTCGACATGTACAGGTTGCCCTGCGCGTCGAAGTCGATGTCGCCGCCGACGTGGCAGCACATGCCGCGCGAGGTCGGGATGTCCAGGACCTTCTTCTCGCTGGCCATGTCCAGCGTGCCGTCCTCCTTGAGGACGAAGCGCGAGAGCCGGTTGACTCCGTCGAACTTGGCCAACTCGGCGGCGGTGCCGTTCTCGGGGGCGTCACCGGCCGGGGTGTCCAGCGGGGGCGCGTAGTAGAGGTAGATCGCCCGGTTCTTGCTGAAGTCCGGGTCGACTCCGACGCCCTGGAGGCCCTCCTCGTCGTGCGAGTAGACGGGGATGGTGCCGGCGAGCGTGGTGTCGCCGCCGTTGTCGGTGAGCCACAGCTCGCCGCCGCGAGCGGTGTGCAGGACGCTGCGGTCCGGGAGCACCGCCAGTGTCATGGGTTCGCCGGTCTCCGCGACCCCCTTGGCGAGGGTGACCTGCTGGAAGTCCCCGGCGGCCGGGGCCGGTGCGGGTTCCTCATGGGCGGCGGCGGTGCCGGCACCGAGGCTGAGGGTGGCGGCGGCGAGCAGGGCGCCGGTGAAGAGGGCGAGGGATTTGCGGACGCGGAGCCTGGACCTGGTCCGGCTTCGGGTTCTGTGCACGAGTGTCCTCCGGAGAGTGCCGGTTGTACGGGCGGGTGCGGGTGCTGCCGTGCCGTTCCGCGCGGGGACTGCCGCGCAGGTCAGTCGGGGCCTGTGCGGCTCCGGTGACGAGAGTCATGTCGTGTACACGTTCTGGACGGTAGACCTGTTCGTCCTGGCTGGAAAGCCCTTGTGCAGGGGTCTTGTTGAGCTTTTTCCTTGGTCAGGACAAAGGGTGTTCTGGGCAGGGCAATCCGCCCGGCGGCATATGTGGCCTGCCGCCGGGCAGGTAGCTCTTGAGCCCCTCCGGCGATTGAGGAGCGGGGGTCCGGGGCAGAGCCCCGGGGCGGTCAGTCGTTGCCGCCGAACGCCGCGTCGAACGACGAGCTCGGCGGGTCGAAGTCGAACCGCTTGAGCGAGGAAAGCGCTTCCGGCGCGCCCGTCAGCCGGTCCATGCCCGCGTCCTCCCACTCCACGGAGACCGGCCCGGTGTACTCGATGGACCGCAGCATCCGGAACACGTCCTCCCACGGCACATCGCCGTGCCCCGCCGAGACGAAGTCCCAGCCGCGCCGCGGGTCGCCCCACGGCAGATGGGAGCCGAGCCGCCCGTTGCGGCCGTCCAGCCGCTTGTGCGCCTCCTTGCAGTCCACGTGGTAGATCCGGTCCCGGAAGTCGTACAGGAAGCCGACCGGGTCCAGGTCCTGCCAGACGAAGTGGCTGGGGTCGAAGTTCAGCCCGAAGGCCGGCCGGTGGCCGACGGCCTCCAGCGCGCGGTGCGTCGTCCAGTAGTCGTACGCGATCTCGCTCGGATGCACCTCGTGGGCGAACCGCACCCCCTCCGCGTCGAACACGTCGAGGATCGGGTTCCAGCGCTCGGCGAAGTCCTCGTAGCCGCGCTCGATCATGTGCGGCGGGACCGGCGGGAACATCGCCACCAGATGCCAGATCGACGAACCGGTGAACCCGATGACCGTGTCGACCCCGAAGGCGGCGGCCGCCCGCGCGGTGTTCTTGATCTCCTCGGCGGCCCGGCGGCGCACCCCTTCGGGCTCCCCGTCGCCCCAGATCCGGGCGGGCAGGATGCCCTGGTGACGCTCGTCGATCGGGTTGTCGCAGACGGCCTGGCCCACCAGGTGGTTGGAGACCGCCCAGCACTTCAGCCCGTACTTGTCGAGCAGCTGATGACGCCCGTCCAGGTACCCCGGATCCGCGAGGGCCTTGTCGACCTCGAAGTGGTCTCCCCAGCAGGCGAGTTCGAGCCCGTCGTAACCGAAGTCGCGGGCGTACCGGCAGACATCCTCCAGCGGCAGATCGGCCCACTGACCGGTGAAGAGAGTGAAGGGACGGGGCATGCGCAGAACCTCCTAGAGCTGTGCGGTCGAGTGGACGGGGGTGTGCACGGAGTTCTTCGCGGCGCTCTCCTCCACCGCCGCCAGCACCCGCTGCACCTGGAGTCCGTCCGCGAACGACGGGGTGGGCGCGGTCTTGTCCGCGATCGTCCGCACCACGTCACGGGCCTGGTGGATGAACGTGTGCTCGTACCCGAGGGCGTGCCCCGGCGGCCACCAGGCCTCCAGGTAGGGATGCTCGGGCTCGGTGACCAGGATGCGCCGGAAGCCGGCCGTGGTGGCGGGCTCCGTGTGGTCGTGGAAGGACAGCTCGTTGAGCCGTTCCAGGTCGAAGGCGAGCGAGCCCATCTCCCCGTTGATCTCCAGCCGCAGCGCGTTCTTGCGGCCGGCCGCCATCCGCGTCGCCTCGAAGGAGGCGACCGCGCCGGAGGCGAGCCGGCCGGTGAAGATCGCCGCGTCGTCCACCGTGACCGCCCCTCGCGCCCCGGTGTCCGCCACCCCGGCCAGGCCGTTCGACGAGCCCGACTGCAGGGGCCGTTCGCGTACGAAGGTCTCGGTGACCGCGGACACTCCGACCAGCAGCTCCCCCGCGAGGAACTGGGCGAGGTCCACGATGTGCGCCCCGAGGTCACCGAGCGCGCCGGAGCCGGCGTGTTCCCGTTCCAGCCGCCAGGTGAGCGGCGATCCGGGGTCGACCAGCCAGTCCTGGAGGTAGGTGGCGCGCACGTGCCGCAGGGTGCCGAGCCGCCCCTGCGCGATCAGCTTCCGGGCGTAGGTGATGGCGGGGACCTTGCGGTAGTTGAAACCGACCACCGCCACCTGGCCCCGGGCGGCGGCGCGCGCCGCCGCCTCGGTCATGGCCTCCGCCTCCGCGACCGTGTTGGCGAGCGGCTTCTCGCACAGCACGTGCTTGCCCGCCTCCAGGGCCGCGATGGCGATCTCCGCATGGCTGTCGCCCGGGGTGCAGATGTCGACGAGCTGCACATCGTCCCGGGCGATCAGGGCCCGCCAGTCGGTCTCCGCCGCCGCCCAGCCGTGCCGGTCGGCGGCGGCCTCGACCGCCCTGCGGTCGCGTCCGCAGATCGCGGCGAGAGCCGGCCGCATCGGCAGCTCGAAGACATGGCCGGCGGTGCGCCACCCCTGCGAGTGGGCGGCGCCCATGAACGCGTATCCGACCATGCCGACCCCGAGCGTGGGTGCGCTCGCCATCGGCCGGTACGTCGGCGGCGCCGCCGCCTCCTGCTCCGTGTCTTCCCTACGGGCCATCCGGGCTTCCTCCTCATCGGTGGTTCGGTGGGTGCGGCGGGAGGGTAAGTACCCTCCCGCGGGGCTTCTCAGTTGAAGCCCGTCGGCAGGTACTGGTCGACGTTCTCCTTGGTGACCACCGCGGAGAAGAGTGTGAGGTTGGTCGGGATCTCCACCTCGGAGAGGCCGGCGAGCCCCTTGCTCTGGCCGAGGGCGCGGGCCAGGTCGACGGCCGACGCCGCCATGCTCGGCGGGTACAGGACGGTGGCCTTGAGCACGCTGTTGTCGGCCTTGATGGCGTCCATCGCGGACTTGGCACCGGCCCCGCCGACCATCAGGAACTCGTCCCGGCCGGCCTGCTGGATGGCGCGCAGCGCGCCCACGCCCTGGTCGTCGTCGTGGTTCCACAGCGCGTCGATCTTCTTCTGCGCCTGGAGGAGCTGGGACATCTTCGCCTGGCCGGACTCGACGGTGAAGTCGGCCGCCTGACGGGCCACCAGCTTGATGTTGGAGTAGTTCTTCAGCGCGTCGGCGAAGCCCTGGCTGCGCTGCTTGGTGAGCTCCAGGCCGTCGATGCCGGCCAGCTCGACGACCTTGGCGTTCGGCTTGTCCTTGAGCTGTTCGCCGATGTACGTACCGGCGTTGAGACCCATGCCGTAGCTGTCGCCGCCGACGTAGCAGCGGTACGCCTGCGGGGAGGCGAAGACGCGGTCCAGGTTGATCACGGGGATGCCCGCCCGCATGGCCTCCAGACCGACCTGGGTGAGCGCCTTGCCGTCGGCCGGGAGGATGATGAGGACATCGACCTTCTTGTTGATGAGGGTCTTGACCTGGCCGATCTGGGCGGCGGTGTCGTTGGAGCCCTCGGTGGTCTCCAGGGTCACCTCGGAGTACTTCTCCGCCCGCGACTTGGCGTTCTCGTTGATGGCGTTGAGCCAGCCGTGGTCGGCCTGCGGACCCGCGAAGCCGATGGTGAGGGCCTTGCCCGGCTTGTCGTCCGCGGCGGGCGCGTTGCTCTGCGCCGCGGTGTCCTTCTCCTTGGGGTCGTTGCTGGTGCAGGCGGTCAGGAAGGCGCCCGCGGAGACTGCTGCGGTACCGAAGAGCAGTCCTCTGCGGCTGGTTTCTGGCATGACTGTCAAACCCTTCATCCGGTGCGTGGGCATGCGGAACAGGCTGGGGATGTACGGAAGGTGACCGGTGGTCAGCTGTCGCGGTTGACCGACGTGCGACCCTGGACCAGAACGGCGGCGACGATGATCGCGCCCTTGGCGATCTGCTGGACGTCGCTCTGCAGATTGTTGAGCGCGAAGATGTTGGTGATCGTGGTGAAGACGAGGACACCCAGCACGGAGCCGACGATGGTGCCCCGGCCACCGGTGAGCAGGGTGCCGCCGATGATCGCGGCGGCGATGGCGTCGAGCTCGTACAGATTGCCGTTGGTGTTCTGACCCGAGCCGGACAGGATGATCAGCATGAAGGCGGCGATGCCGCAGCAGAGTCCGGACAGCAGGTAGAGGTAGAGGCGCTGGCGCCGTACGTCGATGCCCGCCAGCCGGGCCGCTTCCGCGTTGCCGCCGACGGCGACGGTGCGGCGGCCGAAGGTCGTACGGTTCAGCAGCAGCCAGCCGATGACGGTGACCACCGCGAACATCATGACCAGCGGCGGTATGCCGAGGACGTAGGAGCCGGGCAGACCCAGGTCCAGGACGGACTTGACCGTGACGATCTGGGTCTTGCCGTCGGTGATCAGGAGGGCCATGCCCCGGGCGGAGGCGAGCATCGCCAGGGTCGCGATGAACGGCACCAGCCGGCCGTACGCGATGAGCACCCCGTTGATCAGTCCGGCACCGAGGCCGACGAGCATCGCGGTGAACAGGATGCCGACGAAGCCGTACTCCTGGGTGGCGAGTGTGGTGGCCCAGACCGAGGCGAGGGCGACCATGGCGCCGACGGACAGATCGATGCCGCCGCTGGTGATGACGAAGGTCACCCCGACGGTGACGACGCCGATGACGGACGCCTGGGTCAGGATCAGCTGGAGGTTCCCGGTGTCCAGGAAGGCGTCGGGCTCGGTGATGGCGCCGACCACCACCAGTGCGGCGAGGACGCCGAGCAGCGAGAGGCTGCGCAGGTCCAGGCGGAGCCCGAGGGCTCGGGGGGACCTGTCCTTCTGCGGGGAGGCGGGGACGGACGCGGGCGCGGCGCCCTTGTCCGGCCCGGTCTGCTGTGCCGAGGAGACGGGCTGCGTCATGACGTCGGGCTCCCTTCCATCACGAGGTCGAGTACGCGGTGCTCATCGAGCTCCGTGGCGTCCGCCGTATGCACGACATGACCCTCACGGAGCACCAGCACCCGGTCGGCGAGGCCCAGTACTTCGGGCACTTCGCTGGAGACGAGCAGTACGGCGAGGCCTTCGTCGGCCAGCCGGCGGATCACGGCGTAGAGCTCGGCGCGAGCGCCGACGTCCACTCCGCGGGTCGGTTCGTCCAGCAGCAGCACCCGGCAGCCGCGCAGCAGCCAGCGGGCCAGGACCGCCTTCTGCTGGTTGCCTCCGGAGAGCGTGCGGACGGGGGTGTCCGGGTTGTCGGGGCGCAGCGAGAGCTCGCGGGTGGCGGCGCGGGCCGCCTTGCGCTCGGCGCCCCGGTCCAGCCAACCACCCCTGGAGAAACGGGACATGGTGGAGACCGAGACATTGCGGGTGACGGATTCGAGCATCAGCAGGGCTTGCGCCTTGCGTTCCTCCGGGGCGAGGCCGATACCGGCCGCGACGGCGGCGCGGACGCTGCCGGGCCGCAGCGGTTTGCCGGCGACGGTGACCTGTCCGGCGGTGGCGCGGCGGGCTCCGTAGATGGTCTCCAGGATCTCGGAGCGCCCGGAGCCGACGAGTCCGGCCAGCCCGACGATCTCGCCGGGCCTGAGTTCCAGGTCGACCGGGGCGAACTCGCCCCTCCTGGTGAGGCCTTCGACCTTGAGCACCGGCTCCGCACCGGTGCTCGCGGGGACCTCTTGTGGCCTCGGCGGGAAGACGTACTCGACATTGCGGCCGGTCATCATGGCAACGATGTCGCGCGTGGGGGTGGACTCGGCGGGGAGGCCGACGGCGACGGTCCGGCCGTCCTTGATCACGGTCACCCGGTCACCGATCCGGCGGATCTCCTCCAGCCGGTGGGAGATGTAGACGACGGCGACCCCGTCGGCGGTCAGCGAGGCGACGATACGGAAGAGGTTGGCGACCTCGTCCGGGTCGAGGGCGGCGGACGGTTCGTCCATCACGATGAGCCGTACGTCGTGGGAGAGCGCACGGGCCATCGAGACGATCTGCTGCTGGGCCGCGGAGAGTTCACCGACCGGGCGGGCCGGGTCGATCTCCGGGTGGCCGAGCCGCTTCAGCAGCGCGGCGGCCGCGGTCCGGCCGTCACGGGTGCGGACGACGAAGCCCGCGGTGGTCGGCTCGTGGCCGAGGAACACGTTCTCCGCGACCGACAGCCCCTCCACCAGGTCGAGTTCCTGGTAGATGGTCGCGATCCCGAGACGCATGGCGGCGATGGGTGTCTTGAGCACGGCCGGTGAGCCGTGCCAGGTGATCTCGCCGTCGTCGGGCTGGTGGGCCCCGGCGAGCACCTTGATGAGGGTGGATTTGCCCGCCCCGTTCTGGCCGAGCAGACAGTGGACCTCGCCGGTCTGGACCTCCAGGTCGACGCCGTCCAGGGCGCGCACGCCGGGGAAGGTCTTGGTGATGCCGGACATGGTGAGCAGGGGTGGTTCTGGAGCCATGACAAATCCCCTCGGCGGGTGCCGGTGAGCGGGCAGGGCGAACTACGGTCCCGGGTTTCACCCGGACCCCGGCCGCTGGCGCGGGGGCGGTGCCTTTGTTGCCGGCCGGCCGGGAATCGGTCCGGCGGGAAGCGGATCGGACGGGAGAGCGATCAGGCGGGTGGTGCGCGGCTCTTGCACGTGCTGCGGCCCGGTGGGTGCGGGGTCGGGCCGGTGGTGCTGGGTCAGGCTGGTGAGAAGAGGTGGTCGCTGATGAGCCTGGCCGCGCCGATCACTCCGGCGGCGGGTCCCAGCTCACCCAGCACGATGGGAAGGTTGCCGGTGGCCAGCGGCAGGGACTGCCGGTAGACCTGGGTCCGGACGCTGGCCAGCAGCGTGTGACCCAGTCCGGTCACCCCGCCGCCGATCACCACCAGACCGGGGTTGAAGAAGCTGACGAGTCCCGCGATGACCTGCCCGACCCGGTTTCCGCCTTCGCGGATCAGGTCGAGCGCGGTGGCGTCGCCGGCGGCCGCGGCGGCGGCGACGTCGACGGCGGTGAGTTTCCCGGACACCGACAGCCGGGCCGCGAGCTCCGAGGACTGCCCGGCACGGGCGGCGTCCTCGGCGTCGCGGGCCAGTGCGGCGCCGCTGAAGTGCGCTTCCAGACAGCCCCGGTTGCCACAGGCGCAGGGGCGCCCGTCCGGTTCGACCTGGATGTGGCCGATGTCGCCCGCACTGCCCGTCGTACCGCGGTGGACCTCTCCGCCGACGACGATGCCGCAGCCGATACCGGTACCGATCTTGACGCAGAGGAAGTCGCCCACGGAGCGCGCGACGCCCGCGTGCTGCTCCCCCATCGCCATCAGGTTCACGTCGTTGTCGACCATCACGGGGCAGCCCAGCTCCTGGCTGAGCGCCTCGCGGACCGGGAAGCCGTCCCAGCCGGGCATGATCGGCGGTGCGACCGGAATCCCCTCGGGGAAACGGACCGGTCCCGGTACGCCGATGCCCGCGCCGTCGAACCCCTCGGCGAGCCCGGAGGCCCGGAGCTTGGCCGCCATGGACAGCACCTGCTCGAAGATGGCGACGGGGCCTTCGCGTACGTCCATGGGGTGGTTGAGGTGGCCCAGGACCTCCAGCTCCGCGTTGGTGACCGCCACATCGACCGAGGTGGCGCCGATGTCGACGCCGAGGAAGCGCAGCGCCGGGGCGAGCCGGATGTTGTGCGAGCGACGCCCGCCGCGGGATGCGGCGAGTCCGTCGGCCACCACAAGGCCGGTCTCCAGCAGTCTGTCCACCTCGACGGCGAGCTTGGAGCGGGAGAGATCGACCTGATCCCCCAGCTGTGCCCGTGAGTTGGGTCCGCCGTCGCGCAACAGCCGAAGCAGTCGCGCCTGATGTGCATTCGCGGGTCGTGCCGTCATACGTCTCACGCGCCCCTCCCCGCCACATCGGCCTGTCCGTCGGGCTTTGGAGGGGAACGTAGCAGCGCTTTCCCGGAGTGGGAAGAAGTTGCGCAGGAATCCACCGCAACTTTCTCCACCCTGAGGACAAAGATGGGAGGAGCGCCGGGCCCGGTCACCGGACCGGCCTGCTCCTCGGCCGGCGTCCGAGGGCCTTTAGGACGCGAGCGATCGCCCGCCGTCCAGGGGCTGCCGAGCACCGTTGCCCCCTCAGGGACAGCGGATCACCTGACCCGCGTAACTGAGGTTCCCGCCGAAGCCGAAGAGCAGCGCCGGGGCCCCGGTGGCGACCTCGCCCCGTTCCACCAGCTTGGACAGGGCCATCGGGATCGAGGCGGCGGACGTGTTGCCGGAATCCACCACGTCCCTGGCGATGACCGCGTTGACCGCGCCGATCTTCCTGGCGACCGGTTCGATGATCCGCAGGTTGGCCTGGTGCAGCACCACCGCGGCGAGGTCCTCCGGGGTGAGTCCGGCCTTCTCGCACACCTTGCGCGCGATGGGCGGCAGCTGGGTGGTCGCCCAGCGGTAGACCGACTGGCCCTCCTGGGCGAAGCGCGGCGGCGTCCCCTCGATCCGTACCGCGTCCCCCATACCGGGAACGGAACCCCACAGCACCGGCCCGATCCCCGGCCGCGCGGCCGGGCCGGAGTCCGCGACCACGACCGCGGCCCCGGCGCCGTCCCCCATCAGCACGCAGCTGGAGCGGTCGGTCCAGTCGACGATGTCGCCCATCTTGTCGGCGCCGATCACCAGCGCGCGGGTGGCCGCCCCGGCGCGTACGGCATGGTCGGCGGTGGCGAGAGCGTGGGTGAAACCGGAACAGACCACGTTGATGTCCATCACCGCGGGCGACGTCATGCCGAGGCGGGCGGCGACCCTGGCCGACATGCTCGGTGACCGGTCGATCGCGGTGGAGGTGGCGACGAGAACCAGATCGATGGCCGAGGGCTGGAGCCCGGCAGCGGCGAGCGCCTTGGCCGCCGCGTGCGCGGCCAGCTCGTCCACCGGCTCTTCGGGGCCGCCGAGGTGACGGGTCTTGATGCCGACGCGGCTGGTGATCCACTCGTCACTGGTGTCGACCATGGCCGCGAGGTCATGGTTGGTGAGCACCTTGGCGGGCTGATAGTGGCCGAGCGCCACGACACGTGAGCCGGTCATATTCAGGTTCCCCTCGCTACATATGGCAGGAACCATCCAGTCTTGGTCGCTACTGACCGGTACAGAGGCACGTGATCCCACAGGATTACCGCTCAACGATTGGAGGCTTGACAACAGCCCCGCCCAGGCGGGCCGCATACTGCAGACAATATGTCCGCCGCCCGGCGCGCACGCCGGGACCAGCGTCGGCCTCGCCCCTCACGTGCAGCACAATGGGACCGTGGGGGGCCGCCTCGCCGCAGCCGGTGGTCCATGGGCAACCTCCGCGCCAAGGGCCGCTTCGGCTTCCACCACGTACAGAAATCGGGTCTGACGGTCATGGGACGGGTCACCGAGCGCCGCCGCACCATCCGCATCCGGGACGGGGTCGTGTCCACCCGCCCCGACACGCTCGTCGCGGAGGAGCCCCTGGAGATCCGGCTGAACGGCAAGCCGCTCGCCATCACGATGCGCACCCCCGGCGACGACTTCGCGCTGGCGGCGGGCTTCCTGGTCAGCGAGGGCGTGATCGGTGAGGGCCATGAGGTGCAGTCGATCGTGTACTGCGCCGGGGCGACGGCCGACGGGGTCAATACGTACAACGTGGTGGACGTGCGGCTCGCGCCCGGTGTCGTGGTCCCGGACATCACGCTGGAGCGCAACGTCTACACGACGTCGTCCTGCGGGCTGTGCGGCAAGGCCAGTCTGGACGCGGTCCGCACCACGACCCGGCATCCGGTCGCCGACACTCCCCCGCTCCGGGTGGAGCCCTCGCTGCTGTCCGCCCTCCCCGACCGGCTGCGCGCCTCGCAGCAGGTGTTCGACCGGACCGGAGGCCTGCACGCGGCGGCGCTGTTCTCCGAGACGGGCGAGCTGATGGACATCCGGGAGGACGTGGGCCGGCACAACGCGGTCGACAAGCTGGTCGGGCGGGCCCTCACGGATCACCGGCTGCCGCTGTCCCGGACGATCCTGCTGGTCTCCGGCCGGGCCTCCTTCGAGCTGGCGCAGAAGGCGGTGATGGCAGGCATCCCGATGCTGGCGGCCGTCTCCGCGCCGTCCTCCCTCGCCGTCGACCTGGCGGCGGAGACCGGCCTGACCCTGGTCGGCTTCCTGCGGGGGCCTTCCATGAACGTGTACGCGGGTGAGCACCGCATCGCACTGGAGGCGGAAGCGGAAGCGGAAGCGGCGGCCGGGCGGGGCTGAGGCCCCCGCGCCGTCAGCTCACGGTGACGGGCGCCGCCTGCGGCGCCCCGCCGTCCGCAGGCGTCTCCCGCAGGTCACGGGCGCGCCGCTTCGCGAGCACCGCGCACACCATCAGCTGCATCTGGTGGAAGAGCATCAGCGGCAGCACGGCCAGGCTCGCCTGCGCGCCGAACAGGACGCTGGCCATGGGCAGGCCGGAGGCCAGGCTCTTCTTCGAGCCGGCGAACTGGATGGCGATGCGGTCCTCCCGGCCGAAGCCGAGCCGCTTGGCCCCGTACCAGCTGAGCGCGAGCATCAGCGCGAGCAGCACCGCCTCCGCGGCGAGCAGCGCTCCGAGCCTGGCCGGGGTGACCTGGTGCCAGATGCCGGCGACCATGCCCTCGCTGAACGCGGTGTAGACGACGAGCAGGATCGAGCCCCGGTCGACCAGGCCGAGGATCCTCTTGTGCCGGGCGATGAAGCCGCCGATCCAGCGGCGCAGCAGATGTCCCGCGACGAACGGCAGCAGCAACTGAACGCCGATCTTCATCAGCGCGTCCCCGGAGAATCCGCCGCCGCTGTTGCCGAGCAGCGCGGCCGCGAGCAGCGGGGTGACGAAGATTCCGGCGATCGAGGAGAAGGAGCCCGCGCAGATCGCGGCGGGCACGTTGCCCCGGGCGATCGAGGTGAAGGCGATCGACGACTGGATGGTCGAGGGGACCAGGCAGAGGAAGAGGAAGCCGCTCTGGAGCTGGGGTGTCAGCACGTACGGGACCAGCCCCCTGCTCGCCAGCCCCAGCAGCGGGAAAGCGACGAACGTGCAGGCCAGGACGGTGAGGTGGAGCCGCCAGTGCCGGACGCCGTCGAGCGCCTCCGCGGTGGAGAGCCGCGCGCCGTAGAGGAAGAAGAGGAAGGCGACCGCTCCGGTGGAGGCCCCGCCCGCGACATCGGCGGCAGTGCCCGAGGCCGGCAGCAGCGCCGCGAGTACGACGGTACCGATCAGCGCCAGGATGTACGGGTCGATCGGCAGCCAGGACGGCAGCTGCGGCTTGCGGCGGCTCATGTGCTCCACGTGTTCTCTCGTTCAGGGGTCTTGCCCCGGGGCTGTCCCGTAGCCATCGTGCCCCTGACCACCGAAATCGGGAATCCCGTATACCGCTCTGACTGTGATCACGGTTCGCGATAACGTGGCTCCATGTACGAGCCCGCGCAGTTGCGAACCTTTCTCGCGGTCGCCCAGACGCTGAGCTTCACCCGGGCCGCCCGCCGGCTCGGGGTGCGGCAGTCCACGGTGAGCCAGCACGTGCGGCGGCTGGAGGAGGCGGCCGGACGGCAGCTGTTCACCCGTGACACGCACCGGGTCGACCTCACCGTGGACGGGGAGGCGATGCTTGGTTTCGCCCGGACGATCCTGGCTGCCCACGAGCGGGCGTCGGCGTTCTTCACCGGCACCCGGCTGCGCGGCCGACTGCGGTTCGGGGCCTCGGAGGACTTCGTGCTGACCCGGCTGCCGGAGATCCTCCAGGCGTTCCGCGGCGACCACCCCGACGTCGAGCTGGAGCTCACGGTGGAGTTGTCGGGGACGCTGCACCAGCAGCTGGCGGCGGGCCGGCTGGATCTGGTGCTGGCCAAGCGGCGGACCGGTGACACACACGGGGAGCTCGTCCGGCAGGACGCGCTGACCTGGATCGGTGCACCGGCGCTGCGGATCGACCCGGACCGGCCGGTGCCGCTGGTCCTCTTCCCGCCGCCGGCCATCACCCGGGCCCGCGCCCTTGAGGTGCTGGAGGGGCAGGGCCGTTCCTGGCGAGTGGCGTGCACCAGCGGCAGCCTCAGCGGGCTGACCGCCGCCACCCACGCGGGGCTCGGCGTGATGGCGCACAGCCGGGGCCTGATCCCGCCCGGCCTGGTCCCGCTGCCGGCCAGGGCGGGGCTGCCGGATCTGGGCGAGGTGGATTTCGTCCTGCTGCACGGCCGCCGCCGGGACGGTGCGCAGCAGGCGGCGGACGCGCTCGCGGCGGCGATCCTGGCGGGCGGCGACCGGCTGATCCGTCCACCGGGGATTGCGGGACGGTCCTGAGGGGGAGAATGAGCGGAACGCGGCGGCCGGTTCCGGGGCGGCTCAATCCGGTCAGGCCCGGCAGCTGCGGAGCAAACCCCCGTATCCGCACGGAACGGCAGTGATCGCGGCGTACAGATTCGGTGGAGATTCCCGCGCGAGCCACTTACTCCTTGGCCGGAAGCGCGCCCGAGCCTTGCCCATCTGGCCGGATTTCAGCCCCTGACCAGTGCAGACGCCATGTTTCACCGGCCGTTGCGGGCTCTCCCGCGGCGGCGTCCGGTGGGGTAGCGTCACGGCGCTGTGCGGAGCGCCACAAGGAGCAGGTCATTGCGCGAGTTCACTGTCCCACCCATGGCGGCCGCGCCCCACGTGGGCGGGCTCGCTGATGTGGTTTTCGACTACGCCGAGGAGGATCCGCACCGGATCGCCCTCGGCCGCAAGGACGCGTCCGGGCACTGGCTGGATGTCACCTCCGGCACGTTCCGCGACGAGGTGCTCGCCCTGGCCAAGGGGCTGATCGCACACGGCGTGCGGTTCGGGGACCGGGTCGCCCTCATGTCGCGCACCCGCTACGAGTGGACGCTCTTCGACTTCGCCCTGTGGGCGGTCGGCGCACAGTCCGTTCCGGTCTATCCGACGTCCTCGGCCGAGCAGGTCCTGTGGATGCTCCATGACGCCGAGGTCTCGGCGGTGATGGTCGAACACGAGGACCACGCGATGACGGTCGCCTCGGTCATCGACCAGCTGCCCCAGTTGAAGCGGCTGTGGCAGCTGGACACCGACGCGGTGTCCGAACTGATCGCCGCGGGCGCCCATGTCGAGGACGAGGTGGTGCACAGGCACCGGCGCGCCGTCACGCCCGACTCGGTCGCGACCGTCATCTACACGTCGGGCACGACGGGCCGGCCCAAGGGCTGTGTGATCACGCACGCCAACTTCATGTTCGAGACGGAGACGATGGCTTCGCGGTGGGAGTCGGTCTTCCACTCCCGGCCGGGCGACGAGGCCGCGACCCTGCTCTTCCTGCCGCTGGCACACGTCTTCGGACGGATGGTGGAGGTCACGGCGATCCGGGGCCGGGTGAAGCTGGGCCACCAGCCGGAGCTGTCGGCGAAGGCGCTGATGCCGGACCTGGTGACGTTCCGCCCCACGTTCATCCTGGCGGTCCCGTACATCTTCGAAAAGGCCTTCAACGGAGCCCGCCGCAAGGCCGAGACGGAGGGCAGGCTCGGCCCCTTCGACAAGGCCGTGGACATCGCGGTGAAGTACGCGGAGGCGATGGAGGCCCGCGCGTTCGGCACCGGCCCCGGGCCGTCCGCCGGGCTGCGGATGCAGCACCAGTTCTTCGACAAGGTCGTGTACAAGAAAGTGCGCGAGGCGATGGGCGGCCGGATCCGGCACGTCATGTCCGGCGGCTCGGGGATGGAGCGGCAGCTCGGGCTGTTCTTCGCGGGCGCCGGCGTCACGGTGTACGAGGGGTACGGGCTGACCGAGACGACCGCGGCGGCCACCGCCAATCCGCCGGAGCGCACCCGGTACGGCACGGTCGGGCAGCCGATCCCCGGCACCACGGTGCACATCGCGGCCGACGGCGAGATCTGGGTGTACGGCCGCAATGTGTTCTCCGGGTACCTGGGCGACCCGAAGTCCACCGACGCGGTGCTGAACGACGGCTGGCTGGCCACCGGGGATCTGGGCGCGCTGGACGAGGACGGCTATCTGACGATCACCGGGCGCAAGAAGGAGATCCTGGTGACGTCCGGCGGCAAGAGCGTCTCGCCGGCCGGTCTGGAGGAGCGGGTGCGGGCGCATCCGCTGGTGGCGCAGTGCATCGTGGTCGGCAACGACCGGCCGTACATCGCGGCCCTGGTCACCGTGGACCAGGAGTCGGTGGAGCACTGGCTCGCCATGCAGGGCCGGCAGCGGCTGTCACCGGGCGAACTGGTGCGGGACCCGGATCTGGAGATGGAGGTCCGGCGGGCCGTGGTGGCCGCGAACACGGCGGTGTCACAGGCCGAGTCGATCCGGACATTCCGGATTCTGGCCCATCAGTTCACCGAGGAGCACGGGCTGCTGACCCCGTCGCTGAAGCTGAAGCGCAAGGCGATCGAGACGGCCTACGCGGCCGAGGTGGACGCGCTGTACCGCTGAGCCGGAAAGAACGGGTCCGCAAACGGGAATGTGCGGGCTGTCTTGATCGTTGATCTTTCGAGTCCCACCTCCCAACGTAAGGATCGACCGCTCGTGAGCCAGGTCCCCTCCCTCACCCTCAACAACGGCGTCGAGATGCCCCAGCTCGGTTTCGGAGTCTGGCAGGTGCCGGACGACGAGGCCGCGAAGGCGGTCGCCACAGCCATCGAGTCCGGGTACCGCAGCATCGACACCGCCGCGATCTACCGGAACGAGGGGGGCACCGGCAAGGCCATCGCCGCCTCCGGTGTCGCCCGCGACGAGCTCTTCGTGACCACCAAGCTGTGGAACAGCGAACAGGGCTACGACTCGACGCTGCGCGCGTTCGACGCCTCGCTGGACAAGCTCGGTCTCGACTACGTCGACCTGTACCTGATCCACTGGCCGGTTCCCGCCAAGGACGCGTACGTGGACACCTACCGGGCGTTCGAGAAGATCTACGCGGACGGCCGCGCGAAGGCCATCGGCGTGTCGAACTTCCTTCCCGAGCACCTGGAGCGGCTGCTCGGCGAGACCTCGGTCGTACCCGCGCTCAACCAGATCGAGCTGCACCCGCAGCTTCAGCAGGCCGAGTCCCGCGCTCTGCACGCCAAGCACGGCATCCTCACCGAGGCCTGGTCGCCGCTGGGTTCCGGCAAGGGCCTCCTGGAGGTCCCGACGGTGGTCGCGGTCGCGCAGAAGCACGGCCGCACGCCCGCTCAGGCGGTGCTCCGCTGGCACCTCCAGACCGGCCATGTGGTGATCCCGAAGTCCGTGACCCCGTCGCGGATCGCGGAGAACATCGATGTGTTCGGCTTCGAGCTGGACGAGGACGACCTGGCCGCGTTCGCGGCGCTGGACGAGGGCAAGCGGCTCGGCTCGCACCCGGGTGAGTTCAACCTCGGCGCCTGAGCCGGAAGGTCAGCGGTGACGTTTCGTCGCTGAGGTGACAGGAAGGGAGTCCGCCGGTCCGGCGGACTCCCTTCGTCGCGCTCAGGCCTTGCGGCCGAGATGGAACGTCCGGGCCAGCAGCAGGAAGGTATCGGGGCGCCGGTGCAGTCCGGCCGGGTCCTCGGGGTCGGCCAGCCGGTCTAGCACCGCGTTGTCCTCGGCGTCGAGCCGCTCGCCCAGGCTCTCGCGGCGGCGGGTGAAGTTCTCGATGACGTGATTCCGAGCCACCTCGCTGAGGGGCGCGGGCAGGTCGAGCAGGAAGCTCCGGGTGCCCTGCGGGTCGAGGCCCACGGCGGTGAAGAGGGCGGCCCAGTTCTCGGTCTCCCGCTTGGTGCCGGGCAGCTCCGCCCGCATCTGCTCGAAGGTCTCGGCCTGGATCACATCGAGCCGCTCCTCCAGACCGGGCCGGCCGAAGCCGATGTCGCGCGGGAGCTGGCGGGGCTGCAGCCCGCCCTCCACGAGGGCGACGGTGCCGCCGGGGCGCAGCAGCCCGGCGAATCCGGCGAGTGCGGCGCGCTGGTCGCCCATGTGGTGCAGCGCGTTGCCCGCCCAGATGAGGTCCGCCTCTCCGGCGCGGTCCAGTTCGGCGGGCAGGTCCGCGTGCAGGGTGGTGACGCGGTCACCGAGCCCGAGCCGCTTCGCGCGGTCGCGGGTGCGCTCCAGCAGGGCCGGGGTGCCGTCCACGGCGACGACCTCGGCCTCCGGGAACACCTCGGCGAGCAGGCAGGCGACGACGCCCGGCCCGCTGCCGATGTCCAGGACCCGGCGGACCTCCGGAGCGCCGGGCAGACCGGCGATCCAGCGGGCCGCCTCCGTGTACTGGCCGGTGCTGAGTTCGGCGTTCTTCTCCAGCAGCGGGCCGATGGCGTCCCAGTCGAGATCGGAGCCGTGATGGTGGGCATGGCCGCTCTCGTGCCGGTGGCCGTGGCTGCTGTCGCGGTGGCGACCGTGACCGGTGTCGTTGCTCATGGGGACAGCCTCACCACACATCAGGCCATGGGCAAATCTTGTTGCCGGTCCGGCAAGCCCCGTCCGTTCCGGTATTCCTGCGGACCGACCCCGCGCACCCGCTTGAACGCGGTACTGAAGGCGAACGCCTGGCTGTAGCCGACCTTCCGGGCCACCGCCTCGACCGTCGCGTCCGTCTCCCGCAGCAGATCCGCCGCGACGGCGAGGCGCCAGCCCGTCAGGTACGCCATCGGCGGCTCCCCCACCAGTTCGGTGAAGCGGCGGGCGAGTCCGGCCCGGGAGACTCCGGTCCGGTCGGCCAGGGCGGCGACCGTCCAGGGGTGGGCCGGCTCGTTCTGGAGCAGCCGCACCGCCTGCCCGACGACGGGGTCACCCAAGGCCCTGTACCAGGCGGGGGCCTCTGCTCCGGGCCGGGAGAACCAGGTGCGCAGGGCGTCGATCAGCAACAGGTCGAGCAGCCGGTCCAGCACCACGCTCTGCCCCGGTTCGTCCCTGGCGATCTCACGGTCGAGCAGCGTCAGCAGCGGGCTGCCGCGATCATCGCCGGGGAGGAGGACCAAGGCGGGCAGGGCGTTCAGGAGGCGTCTGCTGATCTCGCCGTCCAGCAGGTAGGTGCCGACGAGCATGGACGCCTCGCCGTCCGGGGCGTTGCCCCAGGTGCGTACGCCCAAGTGCATGGACTGGGCGAGTGGTTCGCCGCGCAGGGTGGTGCAGATGCCGCCCGGACCGATCCGGGTCTGCGGCCGGGTGCCCGGCCGGTTCGCGACGGTGTACGGCTCGGGGCCGCGCGCGATGGCCAGGTCGCCGGGGCGCAGCAGCACGGGTTCGGTGTCGTCGGCGGGCACGATCCAGGCCTCGCCCTCGGTCATCGACATCAGGCAGAGCGGAGCCCGGTCCTCGATCCGTACGGACCACGGGGGCTCCATCACCATCCGCAGCAGGAAGGCCCCTCTTGCCCGCGGCCCGTCCAGAAGTCCGGCAAGTGCGTCCATGGGCAGCAGCGTAGACGTTCACGAAGGGAGCTGAGCGGCTGAGGGATGGAGGGGGCGGAGCCGCGCGGCGAACCTTGAGTCATGACAAACGACATGGCGAAGCAGCGGCAGGAATCGCGTACGGCCGGCCCGGTGCTGGTGACGAGCGGGACGGGCAAGACGGGCCGCCGGGTGGTGGAGCGTCTCGCGGCGCGCGGGGTGCCGGTACGGTCCGGATCGCGCGGGGGCGAGGTGGTGTTCGACTGGGCGGACGAGTCGGGCTGGGAGGCGGCGCTGCGGGGTGCGGACGCGGCGTACATCGCGTACTACCCCGACCTGGCGGCGCCCGGAGCCCCGGAGGCGATGACGGCCTTCGGGCGGATCGCGCGGGGCTGCGGGGCGCGGCGGCTCGTGCTGCTGTCTGGGCGGGGCGAGCCGCAGGCGGTGGTCGCGGAGGAGGCGCTGCGGGCGGCGGCCGGGGATGCCGAACTCACCGTGGTGCGCTCGGCGTTCTTCGCGCAGAACTTCAGCGAGGGCGCGCTGCTCGACGGGGTGCTGGCCGGCGAGCTGGTGTTCCCGGCCGGCTCCACCGCCGAGCCGTTCGTGGACGCCGGGGACCTCGCCGACGTGGTGGTCGCGGCGCTGTGCGGGGAGGACGGTGCGGGGCAGGTGCACGAACTGACCGGTCCCCGGCTGCTGACCTTCGCGGAGGCGGCCGCCGAGATCACCCGGGCGACCGGCCGCGAGGTGCGCTACCTCGCGGTGACGGCACCTCAGTACGCTTCGATGCTTGAGGAGTTCGGCGTGCCGGAGGCCGAAGCGGACTTCCTGGCGGAGTTGTTCGCGATGCTGCTGGACGGGCACAACGCCACGGTCACGGAGGGCGTCAAGCACACGCTTGAGCGTGACGCGACGTCGTTCACCGACTTCGCCGCAGAGGCCGCGCGGAGCGGAGCCTGGGACGCGTCGGAGGCGTAGGACGCGTAGGAGGCGTCAGGCGCTGCCCGGCCGGGGCCCGCGTCACACCCGGGCCGGGCCCGCGCCGCGGCGTCCCAGGATTCCAAAGACCCCCGTGTCCTCTTGCGTGTGCGGGCAGCCCGTCCTACCATCCTGAACGCGTTCAGTCGCGCGCGGAGAAGCGGAAGGCGACCCGGCTCAGGGTGCTGTCATCGGCCGAACGGCTCTTCCGCGAGCAGGGGTTCGGCTCCAGCACGATCCGCCAGATCGCGACCGACGCCGAGGTGAGCACCGGGACCGTCATGTCGGTCGGTGACAAGGACGCGCTGCTCATCGCCATCTTCGACACCTGGATCGCCGCCGTGCACCACGGCCGGGAGGCCGAGCACGGGCGGGGCGACGGTACGCCGCTGTCCCCCGCCTCCGCGGCCCGGGAGATCCTGGATCTCGTCGAACCCTTCATCAGCTACTTCGCACTCGACATCGAGCTGTCCCGGGAGTACGCCGCGGTCATCGTCCGGGGCACCCATGAGTCGGAGGTCTTCCAGACCCTCGCCCGAGCCCTGCTCAACGAACTCGAATCCCTCCTGGCCCACACACCGCTCACCGCCACCGCCGCGGGCACCGGCGCGCGCACCCTCTACTTCGCCTACCTGGGCATCCTCATGACCGTCGGCAACGGCGCCCTGGACCATCGGGGCGCGATCGACCGGTTCCAGGAAGTCATCCATTTCGTCGTCGACCGCGAAGGAACACAACGATGATCAGCACTCCCGACCCGTGGTGGCCGACCGCCCTGCTCGCCCTGGTGCTCCTCTGCGACGCGGCCATGTCCGTACGCCCCCCGGCGTTCATCCAGCAGTGCCTGGAAGGCGTGCGCTTCCCCCGCGACTGGTGGTGGGTGCTGGTGGTCGTCAAGTTCCTGGCGGCGGCCGGACTTGCCGCCGGACTCCGGTACGAGGGTGTCGCCGTGACGACCAACGCCGCGGTCATCGCCTACTTCCTGTGCGCCGCCTACGCCCACTACCGGGCCCGGTTCCTCAAGCAGGAGTTCTGGCTGAACTGCCTGGGGATGCTCGTGCTGTCGACAGCGGTCCTGTTCGTCTCCCACCTGTCCACGCTCTGACCGGCCCCCGGCCCCGCCGCCGCCCGGTCACGATTGCCAGCAGCGGTACGGGGCCATAACTTGCCGTAAGGGAGCTTGAGTTGCGCCATCTGCGTACCGTCCGTGCCATCGCCGACACCGGAAGTCTCACCAAGGCCGCCGCCGCGCTCGGCCTCGCGCAGCCCGCACTGAGCGCACAGCTGCGCCGGATCGAGAGGGCACTCGGGGGCCCGCTGTTCGACCGGGACCACACGGGTGCGCGGCCGACACCGCTGGGTGAGCTGGTGCTCGACCGGGCCCGAGTGGTGCTGCCTGCCGTCAGTGAACTCCAGGCGGAGGCGGTGCGGTTCGCCAACGCGCGCGGGACCATGGAGCGCTTCCGGCTGGGCGGCACGCACGGCCCGCTGCTCGGCGGGCTCGTGGACCGGCTGGCGACGGCGCACCCGGCCGCGCCGGTATCCACGTACACCAGCTGGTCGGTGGCCGAGATCGCCGCCCAACTGGTCGACGGACGGCTCGACTTCGCGCTCATCGGCGCCTGCGGAGAGAGCCCGCCGCCGGTCGCGGACCGGCTGACGTGGCAGCTCGTCGGGGTCGATCCGGTCTTCGTGATGCTGCCCGAGGACCATCCGCTGGCCGGGGCGCCCGAGCTGGAGCTCTCCGCGCTGGCGGACGAGTGCTGGGCCGATGTGCCGGGCGACGGCTGTTTCGCGGACTGCTTCGTGGCGGCCTGTGCGCGGGCGGGATTCAGCCCGGTGTCGGTGTACGAGACGGACACCGTGTCGGTGGTCCATCTGGTACGGGTGGGGCGTGCCGTCGGGCTGTGCCGGGCGACGTTCCCGCCGACGCCCGGCGTGGTGACCCGCCCGATCACCGGTTCACCGCTGAGCTGGCGCCATCTGCTGGGCTGGCATCCGCGCTCGGCGGCGGCCTCAGCGGCGGCCGCCTCGGTGAGCGGGCACACCCGCGCGGCCTACGCGGAGGCGGTAAGGCGCAGCGAGAGCTGCGCGCGGTGGCTGGCCGCGCATCCCCGGTTCGGCGCGACCACCTGACGGGCCGTTGGCTGCCGCTACCGTGCGCCGTGGCCCGGAGCGACGGCCGCCACCCTGGCGGCGAGGGACAGGTCCTTCTCTGTGACCTTCCCGCCCGCGTCGTGGGAGTTCACCGAGAGCGTGACGGAGTCGTACCCGAGCGTCAGGTCGGAGTGGTGGTTCAGCTCGTCCTGGATCTGGGCGATGTGGACGGTGAGCCCGGTGGCGGCGAAGTGCGAGGGGAGCCGGTAGGTGCGGGTGATTCGGTCCCCCTCCAGCGTCCAGCCGGGCAGCTCGCGCAGCCGGTTCTCGATCTCGTTCCGGGGCAGCGGTTCGACGGGCATACGGGCTCCCTCGCTCGGTGGTCGGTGCCCGCGACGTTACGGTCTCGGTATGACAACTGTCGCGCTTGACACGGGGGTAGGGCCGCTGCTGCGCAGTTGGCGGGAGCGGAGCCGGATCAGCCAGCTGGAGCTCGCGCTGCGGGCCGACTCCTCCGCCCGGCACATCTCCTTCATCGAGACGGGCCGTGCCCGCCCCAGCGAGGAGATGGTCCTGCGGCTGGCGGAGCACCTGGGCGTCCCCGTGCGGGAACGCAACGCCCTGCTGGTGGTCGCCGGTTACGCCCCTCGCTACACGGAGACCGCGCTCGACGACCCGGCAATGGGCGCGCTGCGCGAGGGGATGGACCGGCTGCTCCAGGGGTACGACCCGTATCCGGCGCTCGTCGTGGACGGCATGTACAACGTGGTGGCGGCCAATCAGGGGATCGCCCGGATGACGGCCGGCGTCGCGGAGCACCTGCTCGCCCCGCCGCTGAACGCGATGCGGCTCACCCTGCACCCGGAGGGCCTGGCTCCCAGGATCCGCAATCTGCGCGAGTGGCGGGCCGATCTGCTGGCGCAGATGGAGCGTCAGATCGCCCTGGTCCGTTCGGCGGAGCTGCGTGAGCTGTACGAGGAGGTCGCGGGCTATCCGGTGGAGCCGGGGCCGGGTGGTGAGGAGTGGGACGGGCCCTCGTCGTCGGTGCCGTTCGCGCTGCCGCTGGTGATCGAGCAGGACGGCCGGCTTCTCTCGTTCGTCGCGTCCATCGCCACGTTCAACACACCGATGGACGTGACGGTCGCGGAGCTGGCCATCGAGACGTTCCTGCCCGCCGACCCCGGCACCGCGTCGTATCTTCGGTCGCTCGCCTCCTGACGGTCATTTCTTGACGACGGGCCGGGTCCACGGTCCGTCATCCCGCGCCAGGACCCGCGCGGCCAGGCACACCACCGCGAGGATCGCCACGGCCAGGACCAGCGGCAGCACCGGATGCCCGTGCAGCACGGCCACGGCTCCGGCCAGGGCGCCTGCCAGCATGGCGGCGGCCGAGAGGATCCGGCGGCCGGCCCGGCTGCCGCCGCCCCCGGCCAGCCGTCCGTCGGAGGCGATGCCGGTGATGGTCAGCGTCAGGACGGTGGTGGTGAGGTCGGGTACGGCGAGCGACCGCGAGACGGCGTTCTGCACGCCGAGGCCGAGCGCGAGCAGCACGATGAGGGCGAACCGCACGCCGCCGGCGTACGGGCTGCCGGAGATCAGCGTGACGACCAGGGCGGCCAGTACGCACACGGTCTCGACGCACAGCGCGTGCAGCAGCATGCGGCCGCGGTGGGCGTGGGAGTGGTGGACGAGCAGCCCGCCGGTCAGCGCCCCGGCCGCGAAGGCGGCGAGCGCGACGAGCGAGGCGGCCAGCGAGAAGCCGGGGGCGCCGGCGAACGCGAAGCCGGAGAAGACCACGTTGCCGGTCATGTTCGCGACGAAGACCCGGCCCAGTTGCAGGTAACTGACGGCGTCGACCAGCCCGGTGACGACGGTGAGGGCGAGCATCAGCGGCGGCAGCGGCCCGTGCCGGTCGTTCATGTCCGGAACGAGGGTGCTCCATGCCTCACGCAGTACGACGGGCACGGGCACGCTCCGATCACGACGATCACGGGGTGGTCGACCAGGATTGTGCCGTTGTGTCCGGTACGAATGCCACGACCGACGCGCCTTGCCCCCGTGCCGCCGGTCCGGCGGCACGGGGGCAAGGCGGGTCGGTGCGGGGCGGGGGCGGGGCGCAGCTTCGCTACACGCGCGCCCCGTTGTCGAGCGGGTCCCGTCTCCCGGCCCCTGAGCGGCCGCGCGGGGCGCCCATCCGGACGGGCGGCGGCGCCTTGCTGCCGCGTTCCAGGAGCAGCGCGGCCGGCACGGCGGTCATGACGGAGGAGTACGTGCCGACGACGATGCCGATCAGCAGGGCGAGGGCGAAGTCCGCGAGCGAGTCACCGCCCAGGACGGCCAGCGCGACGAGGATGAACAGGGCGCCCATCCCGGTGTTCACGGTTCTGGGGACCGTCTGCAGGACGGCCCGGTTCGCCACGGTCCCGAGCGGCTCCCGGCGGGCCTCGGCCCACAGCTCCCGCACCCGGTCGAAGACCACCACCGAGTCGTTGACGGAGTAGCCGATGACGGTGAGGAGCGCCGCCAGGAAGATGCCGTCCACGGTGCGTCCCAGCCAGGCGAAGGCGCCGACCAGGACGATCACGTCGTGTACGAGTGCGCCGACCGAGGCCACCGCGAACGTCCAGCGGAACCGGACGGCCAGATAGCCGAGCTGGACGAGTACGGCGATGGCCAGTGCGATCAGCGCGTTGCGCCGCAGCTCGTCGCCCAGGCTGGGGCCGATGAGTTCGTCCCTGACCTTGGTGGTCGCGCCGCCCTCCTCCGCCAGCGCGGCGCGCAGCGCGTGTTCGCCCGCGTTGTCCAGCTCGCCGGTCCGCACCGAGATGTCGCCCGCGCCCGCCGTGGTGACCTCCGCCTCGCCGAAGCCCGCGCCGGCCAGCGCGGAACGGGCCGTCCCGACGTCGACCGGACGGCTGGTCGCGTACTCGACGAGGCGGCCTCCGGTGAACTCGACGCCGAGGTTGACCCCGCGCACCAGGATGCCGGTGACCGCGACGGCGACCAGCACCGCGGAGACGAGCAGCCAGCGGCGCGGGGACCGCATCAGCTGGGGATCGCGGCGGTTGAGCCAGGTCCGGACCCGGCCGGGGCTCGCGATTCCGTTGACGCCCCGGTAGGTACCGACGAACGTGGAGCCCGCGGCGATCTCGGTGAGGGCGCGGGCGATGACCAGTGCGGAGAACATCGACGCGAGTACGCCGATGCCGAGGGTGACGCCGAAGCCCTTGACCGGTCCCGAGCCGAGGAAGAAGAGCAGGCCCGCCGCGATCAGGGTCGTCACGTTGGAGTCCGCGACGGCGCTCCAGGCGTGCCGGAATCCGGCGGTCAGCGAGGTGCGCAGGGAGCGGCCCGGACGCTGGGCGTGCTCCTCCCTGGCCCGTTCGAAGACCAGCACGTTGGCGTCGACCGCCATGCCGATGGCCAGGACGAATCCGGCGAGTCCGGGCAGGGTGAGCGTGACGCCGAGCGCGACGAGCGCCGCGTACGAGATCACTCCGTAGGCGCCGAGCGCGACGGCGGCGAGCGCGCCGAAGAGCCGGTAGACGACGGTGATGAACAGGGCCGTGGCGGCGGCGCCGATGAGGGCGGCGCGTGCGCTGGCGTCGATGGCGGCGGCGCCGAGCGTCGGGCCGACGGTCCGCTGCTCGACGATCTCGACGGGCACCGGCAGGGCGCCGCCCTGGATCAGCAGGGCGAGTTCGCGGGCCTCGTCGGCGCTGAAGGAGCCGGTGATCTGGGTGGAGCCGGAGGGCAGGCCCGTGCCGCAGCCGACCGTCGGGGAGACCTGTGGCGAGGAGATGACCTGCTTGTCCAGGACGATGGCGACCCGGCGCCGCTCGTCCTGGACCGGGTGGCAGGCGGCCTCCCCCGTGAGCCGGGTCCAGTCCCGGCCGGCGTCCTTGTGGAAGTCCAGCGAGACGGACCAGCCGGCGCCCTGCTGGGCGTCGAAGGAGGCGGAGGCGTCCTTGACGCCCGCGCCGGACAGCTCGGCGGGCCCCAGGGCGAGGCGGCGGCCCTGTTCGTCGGGGAGCGTCGTCCCTTCCTCGGCACCGGAGCCGTCGGGGCTGCCGGGTCCCTGGATGGCGTGGAAGGTCAGCTGGGCGGTTCTGCCGATGACCTCGGCGGCCTTGCGGGGGTCCTGGACGTCCGGGAGTTCGACGATGATCCGGTCCTCGCCGGAGCGGGTCAGGGTCGGTTCCGCGACACCGAGTGAGTCGATGCGTTTGCGCAGTACCTCCAGGGTGCGGTCTGTGCTCTCCCGGTCCGCCTTCGCGGTGGTGGAGTCCTTGGCCTGGAGCACCATTCTGGTGCCGCCCTGGAGATCGAGGCCGAGTCTGGGGGACATGGTCAGCGTGATGAGCACGGCGACGAGCAGGACGGCCGCAGCCAGAACCGCCCGCACCGTGGTGGCGCGAGTCATGGGTTTCCTCCGAGGGGGGCGCCGGGGCCCTCGGGCTCTCGCCTTGGATCAGGGCGCCACGGCAGGGGTGCGGGACGGGACCGGTGACAGGTCCCACGGCCGGTGAACGGCAGCGCCCGGAGGCCCGCGCACACCCGGGAGTGCGGCGCGGAAGCGGTCGGCGGCGGCCGGGGGTGCGGCCGGGGCGGATGCGGGGGCGGGGAGCGGCGGCAGCAGGCCGGGCGGGCGCGGGAGCGGGGCACCGGGTCCCGGCGGCGGGAGGTGCTGAGGGGTACGGGGGTGTTCGGCGGCGGCCCAGGGCTGGGGCGTGGTCACCGGTGCCGGCCGCAGCCCCTCGAAGGCGGCGCGCGTACGGGGACCGGGACCGGGGCCGGGGATGGCACGGGGGGTGGCAGTGACACCGGACCTGAGCGGGTCCTTGCCGGACTGCCGGGTTCCGGCCGGGTGGCCGACGGGGGACACCGGTCCGGCCGTCGTCGGGGCGGACGGCCCGGCTCCGGTGGCGACCGCACCGCCCGCGCCGGTGGCCGTGGCCGTGGCCGTGACGGTCAGGACGGCGAGGAGCAGCGCGGCGAGGTACTGCCGCAGCCGAGCCGCGCGTGGGAGGTGCGCCGGGGCGTCCGGCCGGTCCCGTGGCCGCGCGTCGCCCCGGGGCGCCCCCGGGAAGGGGGTCACCCGGCTCGGCCGGGCAGGGCCGGTGCGACGGTGGCGCGGCGGAGCGCGGAGCTGAGGAACAGCCCGGCACCGCGTACGACGGTGGTCGCCGGATCGTCCGGGAGCCGGACCGGGACGCCGAGGCGGACCGCGATCCGGTTGGTGACGTCCGGCCGCAGCGCACCGCCTCCGGCGAGCAGCGGGCCCCTGCGCAGGGCGCCGAGCACCGCGCCATGGCGGTCCTGCTGCCACATCGCTGTGATCATGTCCAGCACGGCGCGGACCACGACGGTGGGCGGGTCGCCCGGGTCCAGATCGCTGAGCCCGGTCTCGGCCAGCCGCGCGTCGCGGACCAGACCACCCACCAGGAGCGTCGCCTCTGTCAGTTCGGCACCGATGTCGACGACGAGCAGCGGGCCGCCGTCCTGCGGCCCGGCGCACGCGGCGGCGGCCCTGGCGCTGTCCAGGACGATGACGCTCGACGGGCCGAGTGCGCCGAGGATCTCCCGTGCTGCGGCGCGGTGTTCGGGGCCCGCGAGTACGGGGTGGCTCAGGACGATCACGGTGTCGCTGCGGTCGGCGCCGAGTGCCGCGTCCGCGACACGGCCGAGCATCCGCCCGCAGGACTCGGCGTCGACGATGCGTCCGCGCCGGACCGGACCGCCCCGGCCGTACTCACCGCCGGGGCCGTTCCCGGTGTCGGACACAACGCCCCGACCGGGAAGCCAGGCACGGGTACGGGAGCTGCCGAGGTCGAGCGCGAGCCCCCGGGTCGCTCCCCGGTGCTGCCGGTGAACGGAGCGGACGTGCCGCTGTCCGTCGCGCAGAGAACGCATCGCCCCTCACCCTTGGCCTGCTCTCGCAGCCGTTCACACACCCATCGACCCGCTGATAGCGAGGCATGACCGAACCCTCACTATGCAATAGGCAGGCAAAGAAAGCCACTCTTTCGCAAAATCCAAGGAATGATCCTCTCTGGCCCCCTGGTCCCCTCACACCTCGGACGGCAGGAACGCGCCGATCAGTTCGGCGAACTCCTCGGGCGCGGCGATCCGGACACCCAGATCCTCCGCCTTGGTGCGCTTGGACCCGGCCTTCTCGCCGGCCACCAGCAGCGTGGTGCGCTTGGAGACACTGGAGGAGGCCTTCCCGCCCGCCCGCTCGATGAGCTCGTTCATCTCGTTGCGCGAGAGCTTCTCCAGGGCGCCCGTCATGGACCCGGTGACCACGACGGTCATCCCGCTGAGCGGCCGCCCCTCCGCATCGGCGCCGCCCGCGCTGTTGCCCTCGGCGCCCTTGCCCTCCGCGTCCGCCTCGGTCTCCTGGCCCGGCTCAGGGGGCGGGGTCGCGCCCGGCTCCGTCATGTTCACCCCGGCGGCGACGAGCTTCTCGATCAGCGGTGCCAGCTCCACCAGCTCCGCGACGACTCCCCCGGCCTTCTCCTTGCCGATTCCGTCGACGAGCTGGAGCGTCTCGGCGTCGGCGGCTCTGATGCGGTCCATGTCCGCGAAGTACCGGGCGATCCGGCGCGACATGGAGCGTCCGGTGCCACGCACCCCCAGGGCGCAGAACACCCGCGAGAGCGGCTGGGCGCGCGCCGCGTCGATCGCGGCCAGCAGGTTGTCCGTGCTGGTGTCGCCCATCCGCTCCAGCCCGAGCAACTGCTCACGCTCCAGGGCGAACAGGTCCGCGAAGTCCGCGACCAGCCCGGCATCGACGAGCTGGACGACCCGGGTGGCGCCGAGCCCCTCGATGTCGAGCTGGTCGCGCCCGGCCGCGTAAGAGATGGAGGCGACGAGGCGGCAGTTCCGGCCTCGGACGCAACGCCAGCGCTGCTCGCTCGTATCGATCTCGGAGCCGCACTGCGGGCAGGCCTCCGGGAACTCGACCGGCTGCTCACCGCCGGTCCGCAGATGGGCGACGGGGGCCTCGATCCGGGGAATGATGTCGCCCGCCTTGTAGACCATCACATGGTCGCCCAGGCGCAGATCGCGGCGGGTGATGTCGGCCGGGTTGTGCAGGGTGGCGTAGCTGACGGTCGATCCGTCGATCTCGACCGGCTCCAGCACCGCACGCGGGGCGATGATGCCGGTCCGGCCCACGTTCCACTCGACGCCGAGGAGCCGGGTGACCTTCTCGACGGCCGGCAGTTTGTACGCGATCGCCCAGCGCGGTGCGCGGGTGCCGGAGCCGGCGTCGCGCTGGTCCGCCGCCAGGTCGGCCTTGATCACGATGCCGTCGATCCCGAAGGGCAACGAGGCGCGCAGCGCGGCGATCTCCTCGACCCGCGACTGGACGTCCTCGACCGAGGTGACGGTGTGCGGTGCCACCTCCGTGTCCGCCGCGGTGTGTACGCCGAGCCGCGCGGCATATTCGAGGACCTCGCTGTGCGGCAGCTCGGCCAGGGTGCCGGTCAGCTCGCCGGATCCGGGGAGCGGCAGGGCGCCGTACGCGAAGAACGTCATCTCCACGGTGTAGGGGCGGTCCTTGGCGCGCAGAGTGCCCGCCGCGCCGTTGCGTGCGTTGGCGAAGGGGGCGGCGCCGTGTCCGGTACGGATCGCGTTGGCCTGTTCGAACTGCTCGGCCGTCATCAGGATCTCGCCGCGCATCTCGATCGTGACCGGCTCTCCGAGCTGCCCGGGAAGACCGGCGACGGTGCCGATCGCATGCGAGACGTCCTCACCGGCCGTGCCGTCGCCACGGGTGACCAGCTGCTCCAGCCTGCCCTCGCGGTAACGGGCGGCGACCGCCAGCCCGTCGAGCTTCGGCTCGACGCTCCAGGTGGTGACCGGCCTGCCTATCCGGCGCTCCAGCGACGCGGTCCAGGTGACGAACTGCTCGGCCGAGAAGACGTTGTCCAGGGAGAGCATCGGGACGGTGTGCGGCACGTCCCCGACGGCCGCGCCGCCCGCCACCTTGCCGGTCGGCGAGTCGGCGAGCACCTCCTGCGGATGGGCCTGCTCGTAGGCGGCGATCCCGCGCGCCAGCCGGTCGTACGCGTCGTCGTCGAGCATGCTCTCCCCCGTGGCGTAGTACGCGGCGGCGGCCTGCGACGCCTCTTCGACCGCGACGGCGTATGCGGCGGTGTCGGCGAGCACAACAGCTGAGTTCGTCATGCCCTCCATACTGCCGCCCACCACTGACAACGCCCCGGCGGCGGAGTCCCGGCGAGGTTCCCGCGACCCCCTCGGCCCGCCGCCTCCCGACTTCCGTCGAAACCGAATCCTGGACGATATTGAGAGAGCGCTCTCTCGCACCATCAAGGAACCCCCACTTCCTCCGAACAGGAGTGCCGTGCTCTTCTTCCGTCAGATTCGCCCGTCACCGGCCCACCGCCGACCACGGCCCGCCGGCGGTACCGCGTCGCGGGGCTCGTCGCCGCCGTGCTCACCGTCTCCTTCCTCCAGTCCGCCACCGGCAACGCGTCCGCCGGTCCGGACGCGGGCACGAACGCCGCTCCGGCCGCCAGGGCCCCGGACGTCGTCCGGGTGGCCGAGTTCCTCGCTGAATGCCCCTACACCCACCGGGCGCCCGACGACCCGATCGTCTTCCCGGGCCTGCCCGGCGCCTCGCACATGCACAGCTTCTTCGGCAACGACTCGACGAACGGCAACTCCGACCTCGCCTCGCTGGAGAAGGCCAGGAGCAGCTGCTCCCCCGACACGGACCTGTCGTCGTACTGGGTGCCGACCCTGTACGACGGCGACAAGGAGGTCGAACCCACCGGCACCACGTTCTACTACCTGGGCGAAGGCGTCCGCGACGACGTCATCCAGCGGATCCAGCCCTTCCCGCGCGGACTGCGCATCGTCGCGGGGAACGCGAAGGCGACCGGTCCCGACGACAACACGATCTCGCGCTGGTCGTGCCTCCACCACGGGGAGGTCAACCCCTCGCACGACTTCGTGAACTGCCCGGCGGACGGGATGCTGGAGTCGTACCTGGACTTCCCGCAGTGCTGGAACGGCAGGGACCTCGACTCCGCCGACCACAAGAGCCACATGGCGTATCCGGTCAACGGCGAATGCCCCTCGACCCACCCCGTTCCGATTCCCAAGCTGCGCCAGGTGCTCCGCTACCCGGTCAACGGCGACCCGGCCCGGTTCAGGCTGGCGTCCGGTCCCGGCTACACGATGCACGGTGACTTCTTCAACGTGTGGCCCGAGGCCGAGATGGCCCAGCGCGTCCGCGACTGCATCAACGCCATCGTGAAGTGCGGTGCCGACGGCACCCCCTGACGTGTCGACACTCATCACCCGCCGGCCGCCCGCCACGGGCTGAGCCGCCACCGTCCGTCCGACGCCCGCCCGGGGCCCCGCGCCCCGGGCGCGCCCTTCCCCCCGAGGACTCGTCATGAAGGCGGCCCGCAGCACCGCAGCGCTGTCCCTGCTCCTGCTCCTCCTGGCCGGATGCGCGGCCCCCACCGACGCGAAGCACCCGGCCGGACCGGCCCCCTCGGTCTCCGCCGCACCGTCCGCAGCCGCTTCCGCCGCCACCGGGGGCGGGGCCCCGGCCGATCCGACGGACGCCGCCTGGGCCCAGCTGATGACCCCGATGAACGAGCAGGCGGTGGCCCTGCTCTCGCTCGCCGGGCAGCGCGCCGCCGATCCGCGGGTGCGCGGCTGGGCGGTCGGGCTCCGTACCGCGCAGAACGGCGAACTCGCCCGGCTGCGCCCGCTGCTGGCCCGGATGGGGCTGCCCGACACCAATGTGCACGAGGGGCACGACATGCCGGGGATGGTGACGGAACGCGATCTCGAACAGGCCCGAGCCGTCGAGGGCCGGGCGTTCGACCGCCTCGTCACGGCGCTGATCCGTGACCATCTGCGCCAGTCCGCCCAGGTGTCGCGCTCCGAGACGGAGTCCGGGACCAGGCCCGATGCCAAGCGGCTGGCCACCGCCCTGGTCTCCGCGCGCAAGGCGGAACTCGCCGAACTCGATCAGCTTCCGGGCCCGCCCGGGGAAGCCGGCTGACGCCCGGCTCCGTGCCACCGCAGGGCCCCTTACCCGTTTCCGGACCGGCCGTACCCCCCGGTATAAAGAGCTGCATGACTGCCGACCCACCGCTGCCCGCGCGCCCCGCCACCCTGGAGGACGTGGCCGCCGTGGCAGGGGTGTCACGGGCCACCGTCTCCCGGGTGATCAACGGCGCGACGACCGTGGACCCGGCGCTGCGCCGGATGGTCGAAGAGTCCGTGGACGCCACCGGATACGTGCCCAACCGTGCCGCCCGCTCGCTGGTCACCCGGCGCACGGACTCGGTCGCGCTCGTCGTCTCGGAACGTGAACGGCGCCCGGTCTCCGAGCCCTTCATAGGCCGGATGTTCTCCGATCCGTATTTCGGGCGGGTGGTCAGCGGGCTGCTCGAAGTGCTGCGCCCGGCCGGTATCCAGCTGGTGCTGATGCTGGCCGACGACCAGTCCTCCCGCGACCAGCTGCTGTCCTACCTGCGCCACGGCCACGTCGACGGGGTGGTCCTCATCTCCTCGCACGCGGACGACCCGCTGCCGGGGCTGCTGCACGACACCCGGCTGCCCGCCGTGCTCGCGGGTGAGCCGCGCCGGCCGACCCCGCTCACCTATGTCGAGGCCGACCAGCGGGCGGGGGCGCAACTGGCCGCCGAACACCTGGTCTCGCTGGGCCGCCGCCGGATCGGTACGGTGTCGGGCCCGCAGGACATGCCGGCCGGTCAGGCGCGGCTGACGGGTTTCCTGGACGCGCTCTCGGCGCACGGCATCCGGGACGTGACGGCCGTGGAGGGCGATTTCACGCATACGGGCGGCGCCGCCGCGATGAAACGGCTGCTTGAGGACCGTGCGGACCTGGACGCGGTGTTCATCGCGTCGGACCTGATGGCGCTGGGCGCGCTTCCGGTGCTGCTGCGGGCCGGCAAGGAGATCCCCGACGACATCGCCCTGGTCGGGTTCGACGACAGCAGTGCGGCCACGGCCTGCGATCCGCCGCTGACGACGGTCCGGCAGCCGGTGGAGGAGATGTCCGCCGAGATGGCCCGGCTGCTGCTCAAGCAGATCGGCAGCCCCGGTGAGCCGGTGCCGTCGGCGATCTTCCACCCGACCCTGGTGCGGCGCCGCTCCGCCTGACGCCGCGGGCGGTCAGCCCCGCGCGCCGGTGCCCGCGCCGGCGTCACCGGCCCGCTCCGGCCGCCCCACCGGCACCTGCGGCCCCGAGACCTCGTTCAGCCAGCGCCGCAGGACCCGGTGCACGGTCTCCGCGCCGACCAGCTCGGCCGGCCGCTCCCCGCCCTCCGCGGCCGCCGCGTCGAGCGGGTCCGTCATCCCGCGCGGCCAGAGCAGGAAGGGCCGGGACTGTTCGCCGCCCAGGCCCCCGTGCGAGCCGATCTGCTCCTCGAAGGCGTGCACGGTGCCCGTCTCCGGGTCGTACATCGAGTTGACCATCACGTCCGCGACGTGCGGGAAGGTGTCGGTGCGCCGGACCGCGGCCGCCGCTCCCGGGCCGAAGGGGGCCAGCGGCCCGTCCCCGTCCCGCAGCTCCGCCACCGGGATCCGGATGCCGCCGCGCGCCAGCACCACGGAGCCGTGGGCCTCGCTGCGCACCAGCAGGAAGCCGATACCGGGGTGGTTGGCGAGCGTGCTGAGCAGCGCGGGGTGGCGGCGGTCGAGCTGCTCCATGGAGGCGCGTCCGGGCAGGTCGGGGAAGGAGATCAGGCCGAGGTTGCCGGAGGCGAGGACGACCGGGTCCGAGGGGTTGGCCAGGTTCTCCTGCCGGTCCCCGTCGACCGGCCGGTGCAGCGCGATCCGTACCGCGTCACGGGCCTCGGAACCGCTCCGGGTGCGCTGCGCCCGGCGGGGCACCGGCAGTCCGCTGCCCGCCCGCACCAGGTCCTTCAGCGTCAGCCCGTACACCCCCGCGAAGGTCTCCCCTGGGCTCTGGCCGTGGTCGGACAGGAGCACGATCCGGTATGTGCGCGGGGTGTGTTCCGCGACCTTGACGATCAGCGCGAGCGAGCGGTCCAGCCGGGCGAGGACCTTCTCGGCGTCCCGGCTGCGCGGCCCGGAGTGGTGGGCGACCTCGTCGTAGGCGACCAGGTCGGCGTAGACCGCCGTCCGTCCGGCGAACATGTCGCCTATGACGGCGGCGACCACCACGTCGCGTTCGACGACGGTCGCGAAGGCCCGGATGAAGGGGTAGAGCCCGCCGCGCTTGATCCGGGGGGTCTCCTTGCGGAGGCGGGCCCGGGTCGACTGGCCGATCTCCCTGCCGACCTCGGCGACGAACGAGAGCGCGGTACGGACCGCGTTGGCCGGGTCCGCGAAGTAGGCGAAGTACCCGGCCCGTGAGCGGCGGCCCTTGCCGCGTCGGGCGGCCATCGACAGGACGAGCGCGAGCTGGTCGGCGCCGCCGCTGAAGAGGTTGCCCCGGCCTGCCCCGTCGAGGGTGAGCAGTCCGCCGTCATGGGTGCGGATGACGGCCCTGCGCTGCATTTCGAGGGCGCTGGCCGGTCTGCTGGAGACCATGACGTCGCCGGTCTCCTTCTCGTACCAGCGGAAGGCCGGGACGTCGAAGTTGGTGCCGTGCAGGATGCCGAGCTGGCTGGCGCCGGTCTGGCTGGACCAGTCGGTGCGCCACGGGGTCAGCCGGTGGCCCGTCCCGTCGGCCAGCCAGTGCGCGACGGTCGGCATCAGGCCGTCGGCGGTGGCCTGCGCGAGGACGTCGTGGCCGACTCCGTCGAGCTGGATGAAGACCGTGCCGGGCGGCCCCCCGTCCGCGCCGGCCCCGCTGCCGCTGCGGCGGCGCCGCCGGTCCGCGAGGCGCGAGAGCCGGCGGCGGTAGGCGTTGTCGTCACGGACGGCGAGGGCGGTGGAGGTCGCGGAGGCGACGGCGGACATCACGGCCGCGACGACGACCGCCATCTGCGGGTCGGCCGCGCCGCGCCCGTCCGGGATGAGCCGCAGCGCTATCAGCAGCAGCGAGCCGTTGAGGAAGAACACCAGCATGCCCAGGACCAGGGCCGGCACGATGAGCAGGGCCCGTACCAGCACCGGCCAGACCAGTGCGGAGAGCAGACCGAACGCGCCCGCGCCCCACGCCGCGGTGAACGCGGTCTTGGTGATGCTGTCGCCGTCGTCCGACTGGAGCTGGAAGTCCGGCAGAATCCCCGCGAGCACCAGCATCGTGAGCGTCGAGACGGCCCACACCACAATCACTCGCATCAGGGCGCTTCCGGCTGTCCGCCATCGCCCGTCACCCACGCCGCCGCCACCTCACGTCCGGGTCCCGCTCTTCCGGGCCCCGGTCCAGCTTTTCACAGCGGGACGGCCCACTGGGCCGGCGCTCCCGGCCGGGCCGCTCAGGAGCCGTCGTATCCGGCGGTCGGCATGGAGAGCCTGCGGTGCACGCCGGCTTTGGTCCGGGAGCTGTAGAGCGGCTCGTCGAGACCGGCGATCTCCAGGCGTACGCCGCGCCGCTCGCACTCCTGTGTGAACCGCGGGACCGAGGCGACGGCCCGCGCGAGCACCCGGTCGTTGGGGGCGACGAAGAGTTCGATCTCGCCGTCCTCCACGTCGGCCCAGAGGGCCTGGTGGTCGGGGCGCAGTCCGTACAGGCGCAGCTGCCGGGTGACGACGTAGCCCTTGTCGGCCGCCCAGCGGGCGCACATCTCGTGCTGGCTGCGGGTGTCCACGAGGAACGGGTCGCTGTCGAGCTCCTCCAGCGGTGTGAGACTGGCGATGGCCGCCACCCGTACGTCCCCCATGGCCGTTCTCCCCGTGCTAGGTCTCCTGCGACCCTACGCCCCGGGGTCCTTGTACAAGAAGGCGCGTGGCGGGAGAGCAGGGGGCGCACGGGAGCGGGAGCACCGGGGCTCACGGACTGAGCGGAGCTGCTACCCGTAGGCTCGACGGCAGGTCCGGGGAACAGGAGGCGGCGCGTGCCGGTGGAAGTCACCTGGTGGGGTCATGCCACCTGCACGATCGAGGACTCCGGGGTCCGGGTCCTGACCGACCCCCTCTTCGTACGGCGCATCGCGCATCTGCGCCGTCGGCGCGGCGAGCTGCCCGGTCCGGCGGCCGCCGTCGCCGATGTCGTCCTGATCTCGCATCTGCACTCCGATCATCTGCATCTGCCGTCGCTGGCCCGCATCGCACCGGGCGGCCGGCTGATCGTGCCGCTGGGCGCGGTCCGGGCGGTTCCGGGGCTGCGGCTGCTGCGCAGGATGCGCGGGCTGCGGATCACCGAGGTCGTGCCCGGCGACGAGGTACGGGTCGGTGCGGTGCTGATCCGCGCGGTTCCGGCCCTGCACGACGGGCGGCGGCTGCCGGTGGGCCCGCATCGCTCCCCCGCGCTCGGTTACGTCGTCCAGGGCGCGGCGCGCACCTACTTCGCCGGGGACACCGGTCTGTTCGACGACATGGCCGAGGAGGTCGGCCCGGTGGACGTGGCGCTGCTGCCGGTCGGCGGCTGGGGGCCCTACCTGGGCCACAGCCATCTCGACGCCGGGCGGGCCGCCGAGGCGCTGGCCCGGCTGTCGCCGCGCTCGGCCGTGCCGGTGCACTACGGCACGTACTGGCCGATCGGGATGGACGGGATCCGGCCGCACGAGTTCCATTCGCCGGGTGACGAGTTCGTCCGCCAGGCGGCGCTGCTGGCACCCGGGGTGGCGGTGCACCGTCTGGAGCACGGCGAACATGTCCGGCCGGAGGCCGACGGGTGATACACGAGGTGGTGAGCCGGCTCCCTGCGGAGTCGACGCAGCAGGCGGTCGGCTATCCGTCGCTGTTCCTGCTGGTGGCGCTGGGCGCACTGGTGCCGGTGGTACCGACGGGTGCGCTGGTCAGCTCGGCGGCGGTGGTGGCGTTCCACCAGTCGTCGCCGTTCGCGCTGCTGTACGTCTTCGCGGTGGCGTCGGGCGCCGCGTTCCTCGGGGACATCTGCCTGTACTGGCTGGGTCAGCGCGGGGTGCGCTCGAAGAACGGTTCCAAGTGGCTGCGGGTGATCACCGAACGGGCCGCTCCGGAGCGGCTCGCGCAGGCGCGGCAGAAGCTGGACGAGCACGGTGCGATGGTGCTGGTGCTGTCCCGGCTGGTGCCGGCCGGGCGGATTCCGGTGATGCTGGCGTGCCTGCTGGGCCGGATGCCGATGCGGCGGTTCGCCCGAGGGGATGTGCCGGCCTGTCTGGCCTGGGCCACCACGTACCAGCTGATCGGCATTCTGGGCGGTTCGCTGTTCCCCGAGCCGTGGCAGGGGGTGGTGGCCGCGGTGGGTCTGACGCTGCTGATCAGCGGGGCGCCCGCGCTGTGGCGCCGGGTGCGGTTCGGCCGCTGACGGCCGGGGTGCTCCGTCGGGCCGGCCGGTTGGCCGTCAGCGGAGTTCGTCGAGTGCTGAGCGGAAGTTGCTGAGGGCTGCCGCGACGTGCGGCAGCTCCAGGGGCTGCGGCGCGTCCAGTGACTCCAGCTGCTGCCGCGGGGTCGACCCGAGCAGCGTCCCGGTGCCCAGCCGCACCCGCAGGGCCCCCAGCTCGTCGCCGAACCGGTGGCCGCCGGGGGCCGGCGCGCCGAGCCGCTCCGTCAGGTACTCCTCCAGCTCCAGCGAGTCCGTGACGCCCCGGGTGGCGAGCCGAGACCTGAGCGGGCCGAGGTCCGCGTACAGGTGGCGGCCGGCCTGCGGGGGCCGGGCCAGCGCGCCGGAGGCGAGGACCGCCCGGTGGGCGGCGGCGGCGACCTGCGCCTGCATGACCGCCGCCCGGCGGACCCGCTCCGTGACGGCGTCCGGTTCACGCAGCGCGTGCGCGGCGGCGGCCGCGACCGGACCGGCGACGAAGGCGCCGAGCGCGGTGAGGATGTCGAGCGTCCGGGCGTGACGGACCGCCGCCCGGCCGGTGCCGGGGAACCGGGCGACCGCGACCGGCCAGGCGGCCGGGGTCAGCGCACCGGCCAGGTCGGAGATCACCGTCACGTCGTCGGGGCACATCTCGGCCGGGCTCAGCAGCACCGTGTCGCGCGGCCGGTGCAGGGTGTCGCGCCAGGTCTCGTCGCTGACGATGTGCAGCCCCTCCGCGACGGCGGCCTCGCAGGCCTCGCGGACGAGTTCCGGCGGCGCGACGGTGGCGGTGGGGTCGTCGACGACGGAGATCAGCAGCAGCCGGGGCCTGCCGCCCTCGGCCCGCACCCTGCGCACGGTCTCCAGCAGTGCGTACGGGTCGGGCACGCCGCCGCACTCGGCGGGGGTCGGCACGTGGTAGGCGGGTCGCCCCAGCAGCCGGGCCTGCGGGATCCAGGCGGCGGGGCAGGGGCGCGGCATCAGCACGTCGCCGCCGTGCGCGGCGATCAGGGCGAGCAGCAGCGAAGAGGTGCCAGGGGCGGCCGCGACGTGCTCGGGGCCGCCGCGCAGTCCGCGCCGGTCCCAGTAGGCGCAGGCCGCCTCGCGCAGCGCCGCCGAGCCCCCGGCCGGCTCCGGCACGCCGCTGCCGGCCGCCGCCGCCAGGACCTCGGCCAGTTCGGGCAGGACCGGCAGCCCGGGGCCGGGCGCGGGCGGTCCGTACCGCACGGGGCCGCGGTCCTCCCGGACCCCCGGGCCGCCGCGCCCGGTCCGCCCGCGCCCCTGCCGCCCGGTCCGTTCCCGGCCCATTCGGGCCTCCTTCGCCGCCGCTCGGTCAGCCGCCCGCCGACCGGGCCGTGTGAGCCCCTTTATACGAGGGAATGGCGCGGGCCGCCCGGTGGGCCGGGAACCTCGACCGCCGTGACGTCCCGTCCGAGCCGGCCGGAGAGCGCCTCGGCCCCCTCGGCGGCGAGGGAAGCCAGCTCCTGTTCGCGCTCGTCGCTCCAGCGGATCATCGGGACGGAGATGGAGAGCGCCGCGACGACCCGGCCGCGCCGGTCGCGTACGGGCGCGGCCACACAGCTCACATCGGGGTTGGACTCGCGGTGCTCCACCGCGATGCCCCGCTCCCGGACGGCGTCGAGCGCGGTACGCAGCTCCGCCTCGTCGGTGATGCTGTCCGGGGTCATGCCGGTGAGTTCGAGGCCTTCGAGACGGTCGTCGAGCTCCTGGCCGGACAGGGCCGCGAGCAGCATCTTACCGACGGACGTGCAGTGGGCGGGCAGCTTGCGGCCGGCGGCCGAGACCGTCCGGACCGCGTGGGTGGAGTCCACCTTGGCGATGTAGATGACGTCGGTCTCCTCCAGGATCGCCACGTGGACGGTCTCCCCACAGGTCTCGGCCACCCGCTGGGCCACCTGCCGGCCCTCGGCGGCGAGGTCGAGCTGATCGGCGTACCGGCTGCCGAGCTGGTAGGTGCGGACGCCGAGGCAGTAGCGGCCGGGCTGGTCCGGGGTTGTGACCAGGTAGGAGCGGGCGGCCAGCGTGGTGAGCAGTTCGTGGACGGTGGTGCGGGGCAGCTGGAGCTTGCGGGTGACCTCGGGAGCCGAGAGCGTACCGTCGCCGTCGAGGAACAGTTCGAGCACGTCCAGCGCCCTGGTCACCGCCGGGACGAGTCGCCCCATGGTCGTGCACCGCCCTCTCGCGTTCGGTATTCCGGTCAATGATCGGAATACCGAACACAGGCTAGGGGCGTCGCGCTTGTCCGGGCAATGACGCAGTGATGTCCGACACCGGACCGTGCGGGCTTTCGCGGCGATTATCCGCTTATGTCATCGAATGGGGAGCGGCCGGAGCCGTCCGGCGGGTGGGCGGGACCGCACCGTCCGGGCGTGCCCCTTGATTCGGAGCGGCCCGGCAGGGTATTCGCTGTCCCATGTCGTCACCGAGCAACCCTTCACATCTGCCGAGCCCCGCCGGGCTGCGGGACCTGCTGCACCGATGCGATCTCGCCGTGTTCCAGGGCCTGGCCCGGCGGCACTGGCCTGCCGCCGCACCCGTGCTGCCCCGGCTCAGCCGCAGCGCCAATCACGGGCTGCTGTGGGCCGGTGCCGCGGCGGGCATGGCCGCGTTCGGCGGAAGCGCCCGTGCGCGGAGGGCCGCGTTCCGGGGAATCGCCTCGCTGGCCGTGGCCTCGGCCGCGATCAACACGGTCGGCAAGGGAGCCGTCCGCAGGGAGCGGCCGATACTGGACGCCGTTCCGGTGATACGACAGCTCAAGCGCCAGCCGGTCACCACCTCGTTCCCGTCCGGGCACGCCGCGTCCGCCGCCGCCTTCGCCACCGGGGTGGCCCTGGAGTCGAAGGGCTGGGGAGCGGTCATCGCGCCGGTCGCGCTGTCCGTGGCGGCCTCCCGCGTCTACACCGGGGTCCACTATCCGAGCGATGTGCTGGCCGGTGCGGCGCTCGGCATAGGGGCGGCGTTCGCCCTGCGCGGTGTCGTACCCACCCGGGGGCAGTTGCCCGCACCGGGCAGGCCGCCCGCCCACGCGCCCGCGCTGCCCGACGGCCAGAACCTGGTCGTCGTGGTGAACGAGGCCTCAGGGACGGCAACGGCGACGGCCGCGCTGGTCCGGGACGCGCTGCCGAACGCGGAGGTGGTCGAGTGCCCTCCCGAGGAGGTCTCGGCCGAGCTGGAGAAGGCGGCGGGCCGGGGCCTGGCGCTGGGTGTCTGCGGCGGCGACGGCACGGTCAACCGGGCGGCGGCGGTGGCTTCCGTCCACGGCCTGCCGCTCGCGGTGTTCCCCGGCGGGACGCTGAACCACTTCGCGTACGACCTGGGCATCGAGACCGTGGCCGACGCCTGTGCCGCGATCGCCGCGGGTGACGCGGTCCGGGTGGACCTGGGCCGCTTCCGGCCGGGCCCCGACGGACCCGGCGGCGCCCACGGCTACTTCCTCAACGCCTTCAGCATGGGCGTCTATCCCGAGCTGGTGCGGACCCGTGAGCACTGGTCCCCCCGGATCGGCGGCTGGCCGGCCGGCGTGCTCGCCGCGTTGCAGGTGCTGCGCGGCAGGCGTCCGCTGGAGGCCGAACTCCAGGGGCGGCGGCGCCCCTTGTGGCTGCTGTTCGTCGGCAACGGGCTGTTCCAGCGGGTGGGTCCGGCACCCGGCCGGCGGCACAACCTCGCGGACGGGCTGCTGGACGTACGGGTGGTGCACGGCGGACGGACCCCGGGGCTCCGGCTGCTCGCGGCGGCCGTCGCGGGGCCGCTGACCCGCTCCCCCATGCATGCCGCCGTCCGCCGTCACCGGGTCCGGGTCGCCGGGCTGAAGCCGGGTACACCGTACGCGTACGACGGCGAAGTGGCGCACAGCGGACGCGAGCTGATGATCGACAAGCTGCCGGAGGCGCTGACGGTGTACTGCCCGATGCAGCTGTGACCCGTCCGCGGATGTGAGACCGGCCCGGGAACGGGCGAACGAGGGGCGGCCGACGCCGAGTCGGCCGCCCCTTCGCGCGTTCCGGACCCCGGCCACCCTGTCTCACATCGCAAGATAGCCATCTCATTATTCGGCGTGCGAGCGTACCGTAGCCGTACCGATCAGCACTCCGCGGCTCACGTTTCGCGCGCTTCACGTCCCGCGTTTCGCATGTCGCACTTCGAGAGAGGACGCACGGCCATGCCGAAGGAGACCGCCGTCTACACCCACGGCCACCACGAGTCGGTACTGCGCTCGCACCGCTGGCGCACGGCCGCCAATTCCGCGGGGTACCTCCTCGGTGAACTGCGCCCCGGTATGACCGTGCTGGACGTGGGCTGTGGCCCCGGCACCATCACCGCGGACATCGCCGCGCTGGTCTCCCCCGGCCGGGTCACCGCCGTCGACACCACCCGCGAGATCCTGGACCAGGCCGCCGAGGTCGCGGCGGAACGCGGTCTGGACAACCTGGAGTTCACCACCGCCGACGTGCACGCCCTGGACTTCCCCGACGACACCTTCGACGTGGTCCACGCCCACCAGGTGCTCCAGCACGTCGGGGACCCGGTGCAGGCACTGCGCGAGATGCGCCGGGTCTGCCGCCCCGGTGGTGTGGTCGCGGCCCGTGACAGCGACTACGCGGCGATGACCTGGTTCCCCGAGGTGCCCGCCATGGACGCCTGGCAGGATCTGTACGGCCGGGTGGCCCGCGCCAACGGCGGAGAGCCGGACGCGGGGCGCCGGCTGCTCTCCTGGGCCCGGCAGGCCGGCTTCACCGACATCATCCCGACGGCCGCCGCCTGGTGTTTCGGCACCCCGGAGAGCCGGGACTGGTGGAGCGGGCTGTGGGCGGACCGCACCGTCGGCTCGGTCTACGCGAAGCTGGCGGTCGAGGGCGGGCACGCGACGCCCGGACAGCTGACCGAGATCGCCGACGCGTGGCGCACCTGGGGTGCCCAGGACGACGGCTGGTTCATGGTCCCGCACGGCGAGGTGCTCTGCCGCGCATGAGCGCCACCGAACCGATCACACACCGCTGACCGGCCAACTACCCTGTTCCGCATGGAAATCCTGGGAACCACGCTGCGGATCTGCGTCGACGACCTGGAGGCCGCGGTGGCCTTCTACGAGAACCTCACGGGCAGTTCGGCGCTGCGCTTCGAGCGCGGCGGTGTCTCGGTGGCCGCCATCAGCTGCTTCCTGCTGATGGCCGGCCCCGAATCCGAGCTGGAGATCCTGCGCAAGGTGACGGCGACGATCGCGGTCAAGGACGTGGACGAGGCCAACGCCTCGCTGACCAGGGTGGGCGCCCGCGTCATCGCGGGCCCGGTCCACACCCCCGTCGGCCGCAACCTGATCGCCGTGCACCCGGACGGTTCGGTGTTCGAGTACGTCGACCGGAACCTGTCCGCCGGCACCCCCTGACGCGGCTGGCCGCCCGTCAGGCGCGGGGGCGCATGCGGTAGTTGTACCGGTCCGGCAGCGGCTCGTCCGTCAGCTCGGCCCACACCTCGTCCAGGATCTCCGCACCCTCGCGCAGATCGGCGACCTCGAAGCCCTCGTCGAACAGCGCGCGGGCGGCCTCGCGTTCGCCCTCCGCGAGCAGCAGCCGCGCCTCCAGCAGGCGGAAGCGGCCGCGGCTGCGGATCGCCGGGAGCAGCCCGTCCAGGACGGTGCGGGCCGGCCCCGGACGGCCCGCCGTCAGCAGTGCCTCGATCGCCTCCCGGCCGAGGGCGGCGGTGGCGGCCTCCGAGGTGTCGCCGTCGTCGCCGCGCTGGGCGCACAGCTCGTCGAACGCCTCCGCGTAGTGGTCGGCCGCCCGCTCCCACTGGCCGCTCTCCTGGGCGGCGACGGCGAGGCAGCGCAGCAGCGGCCAGCGGGACGGGGCCAGGGCCAGTCCGCGTTCCCAGCTGCGGACCGCCTGGGCGCGGTCGCCGGCGTGCCACTGGGCGATCCCCAGGTGGTATTCGGTGAGCGGTTCCGCAGCGGCCGTCTCCAGCATGTCGCGCCAGTGCGGGGAGACGAGCGAGGGGCCGGGCGGCGTCGCCCCTGGCGGTTCAGGGAAGGTCCCCTGCTCCAGCAACTCCAGCCAGGGCGCCTGCTGTTCACCGAGCGTGGACTCGGCGAAGGGGGTGCCCGGCAGCTTGTACCCGGCGCGCCGGACTTCGAGGGCGCCCCAGCCGGACCCGGTGGCGAGGACCTCGCCCGGCTCGGTGTCGGCGCAGCGGCGCCAGGCCTCGTACGCGGCATCCACATCGGCGCGCGGCAGGGCGGCGGCGAGCCGCTGCTCGGCCTCCGCGCGGGCGGCCGGCCAGTCGTCGCCGTGCACCGCGGCGGGGTCCGCCGACAGGGGCCCGTACGACTCCAGCCAGCTGAACTCGGCGCCGGGCTCCAACGGCACGTGTTCCAGCTGGGTGCGGGCCAGCCCGGCCTGGATCTCCGCGTAGCCGGCGGTACCGGGTTCGGTGAGCCACTCCTGCCAGCGGCGGCCGCCGGGCCCGCTGCCCCAGAGGAACAGCTTGCGGCCGCGCAGCAGATCGGTGGAGGTCTGGACGAGCCCGTGGCCGTTCTCGTCGAGGGAGGCGATCCAGCGGCGGGCGCCGTCGGGCACCTCGTAGAAGTAGTCGGCGGGGAAGTCGCTGCGCAGCGGGTACGTCCGGTCGACCGAGCCGCTCTCGGGGACCGGGACCAGGTTCAGCGTGCGTTCGTACCCGAAGTGCCAGGCCCTCTCGGCCGGGGCCACCACGCGGGTGCGCTCGCCCTCCGGTACCGCGATGTTGGACCACCAGTAGACCGGTGCGGGGTGCTCGTGCGGATTGCGTATCCGTACGCCGACGTGCAGGAAGTCGGAGCCGTCGGGCAGCCACAGGTCCACCTGGAACGGCAGGTCGCGCAGCCTTTCCCACTCCCAGAGCCGGACCATCTCACCGCCGTCGGGTGCGGTGACCCGGGCGGCGTGCACGGGGGCGCAGGACAGGGTGGTGTGGCCGGTCGCGCCGATGTTCCACTCGATGCCGCCGGAGAACCAGGCCCCGTTGAGCGCGAAGTCGGCGGGCTGGAGGACGGGGTTGGTGTAGACGAGATCCCGGCCGGTGGGCTTGTGGAAGAGGGAGTGGATACGGCCGCCGAAGCCGGGCAGCACGGTGGCCCGGATCCGGTCGTTCTCGATCACGATCACATCGAGGTCCGTGGGCGTGCGCTCGCGCCCGTACCCGTCGAGGACGGCCACGGGCAGGTGGGTGGCCAGCGGCTCGTGGCCGATCTGGCGGGCCATGTCACGGGGCAGACCGGCCCGGTCGCGGTCGTCGACGACATGCGTCTCGTCGAGGGGCCGCAACGCGGGCAGCGGATTCTCCGGTCCCACCGCAGCCGCGGGCAGGGTCAGTACGTCACGTCGTACGGTGGTGGCCAAGGCAACCTCGCTCCCTCACGCGGGCCGCCGCAGGTCCGGGCGCCCCCCGATGACCATGGAACACGCTGCGGGCCGCCCGGACCAGGGGATCGGCCGTCCTTCTTCGGCAAAAGCCGCGACCACCAGGTCTCCACGCACACCGGACACCGGGACAATATTCCGCGTGCGCGCCGTCCTCCTCGCCATAGGGTTGCCGCTCAAGCGGTTTGCGGGACGTTATGGAGACGGTGGATCACGATGAGCACGCAGCACACCTACCGAGTGATCGTGCGCGGCACCTGGGAGGGGCTGACGGACGCGGCACGGGAGCGGATGCTGGCCGAGGCGGAGCAGCACGGCCTGGCGTCGATGGCGTTCAGCGAGGAGGGTTCGCTCACCTACGACCGCGTCCTCAAGCACTTCAGCTTCCGCTACGTGGTGGTGTCGGACGCCGGGGACGGGGCGGAGATGGCGTGCGCCATCGCCGAGGACCGCGCGGAGACGGAGCTGCGCGGGCGCGGGTACGGGCATGGCGAACTGCGCTCCACAGCGACGGACATGGACACCATGAAGATCAATTACAAGGGGCGCCGGAGCCCGGGGGCGGCGTAACGGCCCCTGTCGCGCGGGTTGGCAGGCGCGCCGTTCCGGGGCGTCCTCACAGATTTCGAAGCGCGGGCAGCAGCTTCCGCTCCGCCCAGCCGAGATACGGCTCCTGGTGGTCGCCGCCGACCTGGACGAGTGCGACCTCGGTGAACCCGGCATCGACGTAGGGCCGGACCGCGTCGACGACCGCCCCGACGTCGTCGCCGCACGGGATGGACTCCGCGACATCCTCGGGCCGTACGAACTGGGTGGCGCCCGCGAACCCCGCCGGGCTCGGCAGCTCCGAGTTGACGGGCCAGCCGCTGCCGAACCAGCGGAACTGGTCGTGGGCGCGGGCTATCGCCGTATCGCGGTCGGTGTCGTAGCAGATCGGCAGCTGCCCGACCTTGGGCTTGCCGCCACCACCGTGACGTTCGAACGAGGAGATCAGCTCCTGCCTGGGCTCGGTCGCGATCAGCAGGTCCGCATGGTGCCCGGCGACTTCGCAGGAGCGGTCACCGGACACGGCGACGCCGATGGGCGGGGGCGAATCCGGGAGGTCCCAGAGCTTGGCGTGCTCCACGTCGAAATGCGTGCCGTGATGGGTCAGCGTCTCCCCGGAGAGCAGGGCGCGGATGATCCTCACGGCCTCTTCCAGCATCTCCAGGCGGACCTGGGCGGCGGGCCAGCCGCCGCCCACGACATGTTCGTTGAGGTTCTCCCCCGAGCCCAGTCCGAGCCGGAAGCGCCCCTGCGAGAGGAGTTGCATCGTGGCGGCCTTCTGCGCGACGACCGCCGGATGGTAGCGACGGGTCGGACACGTCACATAGGTCATCAGCGGGATGCGCTCCGTGGCCTGTGCGGCGGCGCCGAGCACGCTCCAGGCGTACGGGGCGTGCCCCTGGGCGTCCAGCCAGGGGAAATAGTGGTCCGACGTGACGGAGAAGTCGAATCCGGCGCGCTCCGCGCCGACCACATGCCCGACGAGCTCCCTCGGGCCGGCCTGCTCGGTCATCATCGTGTATCCGATGTCCACCATGTCGTCTTCTCCAGGGTGAGGGGTCAGCCGGTCAAACGTTCCGGGTCGGGCCCGGTCCGCTCGCCACGGTTCAGCGCGGAGATCTCGCCGATGTCGCCCTCGCTGAGATCGAAGTCGAAGAGGGCGAAGTTCTCCTCGACGCGCTTCCGCGTCACCGACTTGGGGAAGATGATGTCCCCTCGTTGGATGTGCCAGCGCAGGGTCACCTGGGCCGGCGTCCTGCCCACCCGGTCCGCGATGCGGTTGATGGCCGGGTCGTCCAGCACCTTGCCCTGCGCGATGGGCGACCAGGCCTCCGTGGCGATCTCGTGCTCCGCGCCGAATGCCCTGACGTCGTCCTGCGTGAGGTAGGGGTGCACCTCGATCTGGTTGACCACGGGCACCACCTCGCTGTTCTCCAGCAGCCGGCGCAGGTGGTGGTTCTGGAAGTTGGAGACCCCGATCGCCTTGGTCCGGCCGGAGCGGTAGATCTCCTCCAGGGCCTTCCAGGTCTCCACGAAGTCGCCCTTGCCGGGCAGCGGCCAGTGGATGAGAAAGAGGTCCAGGTAGTCGAGACCGATCTCCTCCATGGTGCGGTCGAACGCCCGGAGGGCGTCGTCGTGCCCGTGGGCGTCGTTGTTGAGCTTGCTGGTCACGAAGACGTCGGCACGGTCCAGGCCGGAGTCCAGGACCGCCTGGCCGACCTCCTTCTCGTTGCCGTACATCTCCGCCGTGTCGATGTGCCGGTAGCCGGTCTCCAGCGCGGCCAGCGTCGCCTCCCGGGTCTCGTCGGGCGGGATCTGGAACGTGCCGAAGCCCAGTTGGGGGATCCGCACCGCGTTGTTGAGGGTGATGGTCGGTACTGAGGTCACAGTCACTCCTCCCTGACAGGGTTCTCCGTGTGATGTTGCGGTCCTCCCGAAGCCTTTGGCCGGGAAAGTCTCAGCCGCCGCCGGACTGCAGGTCGGGGGCGTCCGGATGGACTTGCCGGGCTTGACGGAGGTGTCGGCCTTCTCGTCCGACGTACCGGCGGGCCTGTCGACCGGTCCGCCGGAGGGCTTGTCCGAGCCCGTGTCGCGAGACCCCATGGCCCCACGCTCCTCGTGCGGCTCTTCGTGGACCTCGGCGCGTGTTCTGTCCGTCATCGGAACCCACTTCCCTGCTCGCATCGCACATCCGCGGATACCCCCGGACAGTCGCTGACATTCGCGGGTGACATTCGCGGGTGAGCTGCCCCCCTGCTGGCTGGAGCGTCGCCCGAGCCGAGAGCGCGGCACAGGGAAGCCCTGTCGGACCATCTTTCACCCTTTTGCCGCTTCCCCGCATCCGGAGCACGACCTGTCGGACGGCCCGGGTACATCGCTCCCGTCTCACACGACCGCGTCGTCCGCGCGACTCCTCCGGGCCCGCGGGTGCGGGGGATTCCGGGCCTTTGCGCAGGTGCGGGCACCTGCCGCCAAAGAGCGCGGTCTGTCAATGTTTGGCACCATCCAGTCAGGGCTAGGCGCGTACTCGCGAGACGCCCATCGCATGCGTGATCCGACCAACGTCGCGCACCTGACAACGCAGCAGGAGGACAGCCCGATGACCGACACCTCACGCGAGGCGACCACCACGGATTCCGGCGCTCCGGTGGAGAGTGACGAACACTCGCTCACCGTCGGCCCCGGTGGACCGGTCCTGTTGCAGGACGCCTACCTGATCGAGCAGATGGCGCAGTTCAATCGGGAGCGGATTCCCGAGCGTCAGCCCCACGCCAAGGGGAGCGGTGCCTTCGGGCACTTCGAGGTGACCAACGACGTCAGCGCCTACACCAAGGCCGCGGTCTTCCAGCCCGGCACCAGGACCGATCTCGTGGCCCGGTTCTCGACCGTCGCCGGCGAGCGCGGCAGCCCGGACACCTGGCGGGACCCGCGCGGCTTCGCGGTGAAGTTCTACACCAGCGAGGGCAACTACGACATGGTGGGCAACGACACCCCCGTGTTCTTCATCAAGGATCCGATGAAGTTCCAGCACTTCATCCGGTCCCAGAAGCGCCGCGCGGACAACAACCTGCGCGACCATGACATGCAGTGGGACTTCTGGACCCTCTCGCCCGAGTCGGCCCACCAGGTCGCATGGCTGATGGGCGACCGGGGCATCCCGCGTAGCTGGCGGCACATGAACGGCTACACCTCGCACACCTACATGTGGATCAACGCGCAGGGCGAGCGCTTCTGGGTGAAGTACCACTTCAAGACGGACCAGGGCATCGAGTGCTTCACCCAGGACGAGGGCGACCAGATGGCCTCGGCCGACACCGATTACCACACGCGGGATCTCTTCGAGCACATCCGTGACGGTGAGTACCCGAGCTGGACGCTGCACGTACAGGTGATGCCGTACGAGGACGCCGCCGGGTACCGCTTCAACCCGTTCGACCTGACCAAGGTGTGGCCGCACGGCGACTACCCGCTGATCGAGGTCGGCCGGATGACGCTGGACCGCAACCCCACCGACAACCACGCCGAGATCGAGCAGGCGGCCTTCCAGCCGAACAACCTGGTCCCCGGCATCGGTCCGAGCCCCGACCGGATGCTGCTGGCCCGGCTGTTCTCGTACGCGGACGCGCACCGCTACCGCATCGGGGCCAACTACCAGCAGCTGCCCGTCAACGCGCCTGTCGTTCCGGTGAACACGTACTCGAAGGACGGGGCGATGGCGTACCGGAAGACCAGCGACCCCGTGTACGCCCCGAACTCCAAGGGCGGGCCCGCCGCCGACACCGCACGGTACGGCTCTCCGCCGAGCTGGTACGCCGACGGGGAGATCACCCGGGCGGCCTATGTGGACCACGCCGAGGACGACGACTGGGGTCAGCCCGGCACCCTGGTACGCGAGGTCCTGGACGACGCGGCCCGCGACCGGCTGGTGGACAACGTCGTCGGCCATCTGCTCAACGGGGTCACCGAGCCCGTTCTGCGACGGGCCTTCCAGTACTGGTCGAACATCGACAAGTCGATCGGGGAGCGCATCGAGCAGGGTGTGCGCGCCAAGGCGGACGAGAAGGACCCGAAGGCCGAGCAGCAGGGCAACCCCGCCCGGCGGAACATGCAGGCAAAGGCCTGATCGCGGAGATCCGGAGATCGCGGAGGGAGGGCCGGTCGGTCTCCGGTCGGTCTCCACGTGTGCGGATCGGGCTGTCAGGTCGTCGGTGTTGCCGGGGGCGGACCGTACCCCGGCAACACGACGGGTTCACCTGCGCGCCCGAAGGTCCGCGACGATGTCCTTGTCCAGGGCCGCGCGTACCAGCGACGCCGCGAGGACCTCGGGCCCGTGGGGGCCGGACGGGCGGGCCTGTTCCGCCAGCCCGGTCAGCTTCTCCGGTGAGGTCGGCAGCCCCAGCTTCTCCGCACCCTGCAGGGCCTTCTTGTCGAGGTACGGCGCCGTCTCGGGCCACACCGCCTGGGCCTCGCGCAGGAAGATGTCCGCGCCGGCCGGGCCCACGCCCGGTGTGCGGCGAAGGCCGCTCCGCAAGGCGTCGAGATCACCGTCGGCCGACCGGCGAAGGCGCCGCAGGTCACCGCCGTACTCTTCGAGCAGCAGCTCGGCTCCGTCGGCCAGTTGGGTAGCGGTCTTCTCGTCGTAGCGGCGGTAGCCGCCCTCCCCGAGAGCGTCCACACGCTGCTGCCAGGTCGATTCGAGCATATGGCGGGGCGAGCGCATGTCATGCGCGAAGAGAGCCTGTGCGGCGGCCACCGCGACGGAGCCTCTGATCCTGGCGCTCAGGAGGTGGCTGAGCACCAGCAGTTGGTACAGCGGCTGTGGAGTGTCACGCAGCCGGATACCCGCCTCGTCGGCGAACGTCCGGCCGTGCTCGGTGAGCAGCGCCTCCATGGTCCTGCGGTTGTTCACAGCCGGTCATCTCCTCCGGTACGGGTGTCGGGCACCCGTGGCGGGAACGAATCCACTGTCCTCCCAAGCTAGTCCGCATCCACCGGGTGGACGCCTGGGGAGGGCCACCCCCGGGTGGTCGCGCTCACGTCGCGGAGAGCACGTTTCGGAAGTGGACTGGGGGAAACCCGAGTCCGAGTCGGAAGACGGAGACACAGCGAAACGAGGAGAGTCCCATGCCCGCAGGATCCAGCCCGAAGCGTGAGCGTCAGTACGAGCACGTCAAGGAGAGCGCCGAGAAGCGCGGTACGTCCGAGAAGCGGGCGAAGGAGATCGCGGCCCGCACCGTGAACAAGGAGCGCGCCCGCTCGGGCGAGGCGGAGACGGCGAGCAAGTCGTCGACGCGTGACCCGAAGTCCGCCTCCCAGCGTGGCGGACAGCGCTCCCACAGCGGCGCCCAGGGACGCACCAGGGACCAGCTGTACGAGGACGCCAAGAGGAAGAACATCGAAGGCCGCTCGAAGATGAACAAGGAGCAGCTGCTCAAGGCCGTCGGCCGTTGATCAGCTCCCAGGGAAAGAGGTAGCGACGATGACCGCGAATGACGGAAGCAAGCGCAGGGTACTGGCCGTCGTGACGAACTACGGCGTCGAGCAGGACGAACTCGTGGTGCCGGTCGAGCATCTGCGCGGCTGGGGCGCCCACGTGGACATCGCGGCCCTGTCCACGGACGACATCCGGACGCTGGTCGGTGACAAGGACCCCGGAAGGACCGTGCGGCCCGACCTCACGCTCGACGCGGCCGATGCCGCCGCGTACGACCTGCTGCTCATTCCGGGCGGGACTCTGAACGCGGACAAGCTGCGCTGTCAGGGCCCGGGAGTGGAACTCGTCCGTGCCTTCACGGTGGCCGGGCGCCCCATCGCGGCGATCTGCCACGGGCCGTGGGCCCTGGTCGAGGCGGATGCCGTCGCGGGCAAGCGGCTCACGTCGTACCCCTCGCTGGCCACGGACATCCGCAACGCCGGCGGCACCTGGGCCGACGAGCCTGTGGTCGTCGACGACATGGGCGGCTGGACGCTGATCACCTCCCGCAACCCCGGAGACCTGGACCCCTTCCTCCACGAGATCGATGCCGCCCTCGCTGTCGTATGAGCCGGCATGCCTGAGACGACTCCGCCCGCGCCGGAGGCGGCCGGTTTCCCGGCCGCGGCGGCTTCGGAGGCCCGTTCCGTGGCCGAGCTGGACGCGGCACTGACCACGTGCCGGGCCTGCCCGCGGCTGGTGGCCTGGCGGGAGGAGACCGCCCGGGTCAAGCGCCCGGCGTTCCTGGACCAGGAGTACTGGGCGCGACCGGTACCGGGCTTCGGTCCCCCGGACGCCCCGCTGGCACTCGTCGGCCTGGCGCCCGCCGCGCACGGCGGCAATCGCACGGGCCGGATCTTCACCGGCGACGCCTCGGGGGACGCTCTGTTCGCCGCCCTGTACGACGTCGGGCTCGCCTCTCAGCCGACCGCAACGCACCGCGGGGACGGCCTGCGGCTGCACGGAGTACGCGTCACGATGCCGGTGCACTGCGCACCGCCCGGCAACCGGCCCACCACCACCGAGCGCGACACCTGCCACCCCTGGCTCGCCCGCGAGCTGGCACTGCTGAGCCCGGCGCTGCGCGCCGTCGTGGTGCTCGGCGGCTTCGCCTGGCAGACCCTGCTCCCGGTGCTGGCCGACGCCGGCTGGCAGCTGCCCCGCCCCCGTCCCGCCTTCGGACACGGCGCAGAGGCAACCCTCACCAGCCGTGACGGACAACGGACGCTGCACCTGGTCGGCGGCTACCACCCCAGCCAACGCAACATGTCCACCCGCACGCTGACCCCCGTACAGCTGCGGGAGGTGCTGCTCCGGGGTGCCGTACTGGCCCGGCTGCCGGCCACCCGCCCGTGAGAAGCGACCCGGGGCCCAGCCCTCACGCCTCCAGGTGGGCCAGCACCGCGCGCATCCCACGGTGCACCGCGTCGCGGGACTCCTGGGTCAGGTCGATGGTCTCGAAGGCGTGGTGGGCGTTCGGTACGTCGATCACCTCCACCGCCGCCCCGCAGTCCCGGGACGCGGTGAGGAAATCCTCCACCGTGGCGGCGAACTCCTGCCGCTCGCGGCCACCCGGGTGATCACGAGCGGCAGGGCGCCGGCCTTCGGCACCACGTCCGCCGGGCGGAATCGGGCGTCGCGGGCCGGGGCGGGCAGCACCCCGTGGGCCCCGTCGGTAGCCGCGCGCTCGGCCAGCTCCTCGCGCAGGGCCGGGTCGGGTACGGCGGCCAGGGCGGGGACGCCGTCCTGGGGCAGCCCGGAGTCCAGGTAGACGATGCGGCCGACGCGCTCCGCCCTGCGGTCGGCGGCGCCCAGCACCGGGTGGATGCCGTAGTCGTGGCCGACCAGCACGATCTCCCGGCCGGGCGCGGCGCCGACCGAGTCGATCACCGCGAGTGCGTCCGCGATGTGGGTCTCCAGGTCGACGGTGTCCGTCGCGGCGGGGCGGGGGCCACCGGTCCCGCTGAGGGCCACCGCGTGCACCTCGTCGCCCTCGGCGGTCAGCCGCTCGGCGGTCTCCCGCCACACGTGTGTATCGGTGAACATGCCCGGTACCAGGATGAATGCGGTCATCGGTCTCTCCCCAGCGCTCCTCGTCCGCGACGCCGCCACGACTCTGCGGCAGCGCCCGCCGGTACGGTAGAAGCTCCCCCGGAGGGAGGTTCAAGTGTTCCCGTCCCACGACGGCCTGTACGGCATCGGTGAACTCGCCGAGCGTGCGGGCGTCACCGTCAAGACCGTCCGTTTCTACTCGGACAGCGGCCTGCTGCCGGAGGCCTGCCGCAGCGCCGGCGGGCACCGCCGGTACGGTCCGGAGGCACTCGGCCGGCTGCGGCTGGTCCGCTCGCTGCGTGCCCTGGGCCTTCCGGTGCGCGAGGTGCACCGGGTCCTCGACGAGGAGGAGACCGGGGCGGGCAGCGTGCTGGAGGACGCCGTCGCGGGGCAGCTGCGCGAACTCGGCTCCCAGCTCCGGGCGCTGCGCTGGCGGGAGGCCGGGCTGCGGCTGGTGCAGGAGTGCCGGCCGGTTGAGCGGGCGGACCGGCTCCGCCTGATCGGGGCGGTGTCCGCGCCTCCGGACACCGCGCCGCTGGCCCGCTTCTGGCGGGGCTGGCTGCCGCCCCGGATGCCGGCCGGGGCGACCGCCGCGTTCCTGGAGGCTGTGGTGCCGCAGCTGCCCGAAGACCCGGAGCCCGCCCAGGTTCTCGCCTTCGCCCGGCTGTACGCCCTCGTGACCCGCCCGTGCACCGGCACCGAGCGGCCTCAGCCGGCGGCACACCGGGGCGAGGGGGCCGCCCGGCCGGCTGTGCTGTACGCCGGTCTGGCCGAGGCGTATGGCTGTTCGCGGCGCTGGACGCGCAGGTGTTCACCGGGACGGTGTGAGGCCCCGGCCCTGCCGGGTCAGCGCATCTCCGCGGTGATCGCCCAGCGCTCGTGGTCGCGCCAGGCCCCGTCGATGAACAGGAAGTCGGGCGAGAAGCCCTCCAGCCGGAATCCGGCCCGGCGCACCAGGGCGATCGAGGCCTCGTTGCCCGGCTGGATGTTGGCTTCGAGCCGGTGCAGGCCGAGGGGCCCGAAGGCGTGCCGCAGCACCAGCCCGAGCCCCTCGGCCATCAGTCCGCGCCCGGCCGCGTGGGCGAAGACGCCGTATCCGAGCGCGCCGCAGCGGAAGCCGCCGATGACGATGTTGTTGATGTTGATGAAGCCGGCCACGGCACCGTCGGCGCCGCCCCCGTCGCCGTGCCGCTCGCACACGAGGAAGCCCGCCTTCGACGGGTCCTCGATGAGTACGGTCGCGTAGGCGGCGTAGGTGTCCGGGTCGGTCGGCGGGAACAGCCAGGGCCGGTGCAGTTCGCGGCTCTCCCGGGCACATGCGGTGAACTCGTCGGAATCCGCGGAGGTGAAGGCGCGGATCGCGGTGCGCGGCCCCTCGGCCAGATAGGTGCTGTCGGACATCGGCCCAGCGTAGGCGGCCTACGGGACACCTGTGCTACTTGGCCCGCCTGCGGAAGAAGTAGGCGCCGCAGGCCATCCCGGCCAGGAACATCACGGCCAGCGCCGCGTAGAGCGGCATCGTCACCAGCGGAATCAGCAGGCGGACCTGCACGTCGTCGGTGTTCTCCGCGATGAACACCACCGAGAGGACCGCGATGACGAGGATCAGAATGCGGGTCGGGGTGAAGGGACCGGTGCTGCGCGTACCACTGCTCGACACGTCTTTCGGGCTCATGAACGGCCCCTTCCCTGCTCCTGGTACGCCTCGGCCCCCGGGGCACCAGGATGACTCCGTCCGGGTGCCGGAGGGCCGTTCTGTACGCCCATCCGGGCGGCGGCGCCGTTGTGCGCGAGTGCCGGTTCCGCCCGCTCAGAGCAGCGCCGCGGCCTCGACCGTGAGCGTGGCCGGGCCGCCGTCCGCAGGCGCGTCGAGCACGGCCGGGACGCCGAGCGGGATCGTCAGCCCGGTGGGGCCGTGGCCGAAGCCCAGCTCCTCGACGACGGGGACACCGAGGCCGCCGAGCCGGTCCGCGAGCACCGCCCGCACCTTCTCGTACGGCCCGCAGCCCGCCCAGGAACCGCAGGCCACCCCGGCGACGCCGTCAAGCGCCCCGGCCCGCAGCAGCTGGGTGAGCATGCGGTCGATGGCGTACGGGGCCTCTTCGATGTCCTCGATGACCAGCAGCCCGCCCCGGGCCGACCGTCTGGCGTGCGGGGTGCCCAGTTCGGCGGTCAGCAGTTTCAGGCAGCCGCCATAGGTGATCCCCCTGGCCCGGCCGGGCGCCAGCACCCCCGCCCCGTCGAGACCCAGCGTCCGCACGCTCTCCGGTTCGAACAGGGTGGCTCGCAGGGATTCCTGGGTGCGCGGGTCCTTGCGGAAGGTCTCCGCTCCCGCCATGGGGCCGTGCAGGGTGGCGAAGCCCGTCCGCAGGGCGAACGCCTCGTGGAGCACGGTGACGTCGCTGTAGCCGACGAACGCCTTGGGTCCGGCGGCCCGGATCGCCGCCCAGTCGACCAGGTCGACCATGCGCTGCGCCCCGTACCCGCCCCGGGCGCAGATCACCGCGTCGACCGAGGGATCGCACCAGGCGTCCTGGAGATCCTGGGCGCGTGCCTCGTCCGCACCGGCCAGATAGTCCAGATCCTGGTGCACGTCCAGGACATGAGGCATCGTCACGGTTTCCAGGCCCCAGCCGCGCAGGATGTCCAGGCCGGGCTCCAGCCGGTCGACGGGCACGGGCCCGCTCGGAGAGACGACGGCGACCCTGGCGCCCGCGCGCAGCCGGGCGGGGCGGACCAGCGGGGCGAGGGGTACGGAAGGCGCGAGCGTCACTTCTCCAGCTCCAGCCGAGGCACGTCGGGCCGCTCGATGCCGAAGGTCTGGGCATAGAGGGAGAGTTCGGCCTCCAGCGCGCTGATCATGGTGTCCGCACGGCGGAAGCCGTGGCCCTCGCCCGGGTAGGTGAGGTAGGCGTGCGGGATGCCGCGCCCCTCCAGGGCGGCCAGGAATCGCTCGCACTGCACGGGCGGGCAGATCGGGTCGTCCTCGCCCTGGAGCAGCAGGAACGGTGTGGTGAGCCGGTCGGTACGGGTGCTCGGGGAGCGTTCGCGGTAGCGCTCGGGGACCTCGGCCAGCGGGCCCACCAGCGATTCCAGGTACTGCGATTCAAAGTCGTGGGTCTCGCCGCTGCCCCAGCCGGTCAGGTCGAGGATGGGGTAGATGATGGTGCCGCAGGCGTAGACGTCGGTGCCGGTCAGCGAGGCGGCCGTGGTCCAGCCGCCGGCGCTGCCGCCGCGGACGGCCAGCCGGTCCGGGTCCGCGGTGCCCTCGGCGGCGAGCGCGCCGGCCACGGCCGCGCAGTCCTCCACGTCGACGACGCCCCACTGTTCGCGCAGCCGGTTGCGGTACTCCCGTCCGTAACCGGTCGAGCCGCCGTAGTTGACCTCGGCCACCCCGATGCCGCGCGAGGTGAAGTAGGCGATCTCCAGGTCGAGGACGAGGGCGGCGTGCCCGGTGGGGCCGCCGTGCGCCCATATGACGTACGGCGGCAGTTCGCCGGCCGGTCCGGTCCGGTCGGGGCTGTGCGGCGGGTGGATGTGGGCGTGGATCTCCCGGCCGCCGGGGCCGGCGAAGGTGCGCTCCGCGGGCTCGGGGTAGTACGCGGGATCGACCGCGTCCTCGTGCTCGGCCGCGATGATCCGGGTGTGCCCGGTCGCCGTGTCCAGCTCCACGATCTCGTACGCGCTGCGCGGGCTCGCGGCGATGCCGATGACCCGGCTGCCCTGTACGGCGAGCGTCCCGGCCCATTCGGTCCAGGGCCCGGCGATGCCGACGAGCGTTCCGGTCTCCGGGTCGAGGATGGAGAGCGTGGTGGCGCCCCTGCCGTGCAGGGTGGCGATCAGCCCGTTCTCCAGCGGCCGGAACCAGCTGAGCCCGATCTTCCACAGCGGTCCGGCGAACTCCTCCTGCCTGGGGCAGAGTTCGACCGCGCTGCCGTCCGGTTCCGCCCGGTACAGGTTCCACCAGCCGCTGCGGTCACTGGCGAAGAGCAGCCGTCCGTCGTCGGTCCACTGGATCTGCGGTACGGATTCCTCCGGGCCGCCCAGCAGGGTCCGGGGGTCGTGGAACGTTCCGTCGTCTCCGATGTCCGCGAGGATCACGTCTGTGCCGTCCCACGGCATCCGCGGGTGGTCCCAGGCGATCCAGGCCGCCCGGCGTCCGTCGGGCGAGAGTTCGGGCCCGGTGACGAACCGGTGCCGGTCGTCGGAGAGTTCGCGTACCGAGGAGCGGTCACCGGCCGCCGATCCGTCCAGCGGTACGGCGGCGATCAGCCTGCGCAGTTCGCCCGGCCCCTCGCCGGTGAACTCCTCCAGGACGCACCAGACCTCGCCACAGGCGCCCCGCTCCGGGTGGAGTCGCGGGTCGGCCCAGCGCAGTCCGCCGCCGACCGTCGAGACGGGGGTGAGCGGCCAGGGCTCGCCGGGGCCGTCCGGCTCGTAGGCGTACAGCCGCTGGTCGTCGAAGTGGACGAAGACGATCAGCGGGCCGCCCTCGGCGCGTTCCGTTCCGGTCCAGGGCCGTCCGCCGTACTCGATGACCCGGCTGCGGACGTTCCAGGGGGCGGGCAGCTCCGCGGTGGTGCCGTCGGCCAGCCGTCGCACCAGGGCGCGCCGGCCGGCCTGGGCCGGGCGGGGTTCCGTCCACCACAGCTCTTCGCCGACCGCTTCGACGTACTCCGGCCGGCCGTCCCGCGAGGCGGCCAGCGCGGCGTCGATCGGGGACGGCCAGCTTCCGTAGGCCTGCGTGGTTGCCATGTTCGAATTCCCCCGAGTGGTTCAGGCGGTGCGGAGATAGTGGTCCAGGACCCGGACGCCGAAGTGCAGCGCCTCGACGGGGACGCGTTCGTCCACGCCGTGGAAGAGGGCCTGGTAGTCGAAGCCGACCGGCAGCTTCAGCGGGGAGAAGCCGTAGCCGGTGATGCCGAGCCGGGAGAACTGCTTGGCGTCGGTGCCGCCGGACATGGAGTACGGCACCACATGGCCGTCCGGGTCGAACCGCTCTACGGCGGCCCGGAGTTTGGCGTACGTGGGCGAGTCGACCGGGGCCTGGAGGGCCACCTCGCGGTGGTGGTACTCCCAGTCGACCGAGGGTCCGGTCAGCCGGTCCATGGTGGTGCGGAACTCGTCCTCGCCGCCGGGCACCGTCCGGCCGTCGATGAACGCGGTGGCGTGGCCCGGGATGACATTGACCTTGTACCCGGCGTCCAGCATCGTCGGGTTGGCGCTGTTGCGGACGGTCGGCTCGATGAGGGCGGCGGCCGGCCCGATCTTGCCGAGGAGTTCGTCCACGTCGAAGCCGGGGGCGTCGAGGTCGGGGTGGATGCCGTGCAGTGCGGCGATCTCGGTGAGCGCGGCGCGGACCGTCGGGGTGAGGCGCACCGGCCATTCATGGGCGCCGATCCGGGCGACGGCGGCGGCCAGCGTGCTGACCGCGTTGGCCTTGTTGACCTTGGATCCGTGCCCCGCCTTGCCGTGCGCGGTCAGCTTGAGCCATCCGGTGCCGCGCTCGCCCGCCGCGATGGGGTAGAGCGGCATGTTCGGTCCGGCGTGGAAGGTGAAGGCGCCGGATTCGCTGATGCCCTCCGTACAGCCCTCGAAGAGTCCGGGGTGCTGGTCGGCGAGGAAGCCCGAGCCGTCGTCGGCGCTGGCCTCCTCGTCAGCGGTGTACGCGATCACGATGTCGCGGCGGGGCCGGATGCCTGCCCTGGCCCAGTGCCGGACGACGGCGAGGACCATCGCGTCCATGTTCTTCATGTCGATGGCGCCCCGGCCCCAGACGACACCGTCGCGGACCTCACCGGAGAAGGGGTGCACGGACCAGTCGTCGGCCTCCGCGGGCACCACGTCCAGGTGCCCGTGGACCAGCAGGGCGTCGGCGGACCGGTCTGTACCAGCGATCCTGGCGACCACGTTGGTGCGGCCGGGGGTGCGCTCCAGGAGCGTCGGTTCGAGTCCGACGGCGGCCAGCCGCTCGGCCACGTACTCGGCCGCCGGGCGTTCGCGGCAGTCGCCGCCGCCCCGGTTGGTGGTGTCGATGCGGATCAGTTCGGAGGTGAACGTCACCGATTCGTCGAGCGCGAGTGCGTCGACGCCGCTCCTGGGGTTGGTCACCTCAGCCATACTGTTCCTCCACGGCGGACGACACGATGGTCGTCACCGCCTTGAACGTGCGGATACCTTCGTACATCGTCTCGCTCGTATAGGCGACACGCCTCTCGCCGGAGACCGCCACGCCCGGTACGACGGTGGCCGCCGCCGCCAGGTGCTCGGCGTCGAACTCCAGCTCCACGGTGAACGGTCCGCCGTCGACAGGCGTGTACCGGCCCGCCAGCGAGACCGCCTCCTTGGCCGCCGCACGGATGTCGGCGGCGGTACGCGCGGGGGTGCGGCAGACCGCGGCGTAGCGCGAGACGTAGTCCTTGACGGCGACGGTGCGGGCGTCGGGCGCGTAGCCCGCCGCGTCGGCACAGGTCAGGTCGTCCCCGGTGACCAGCACGACGGGGACTCCGTACTCGGCGGCGACATGCGCGTTGAGCAGCCCCTCACTGGCCCTGGCCCCGTTCAGCCAGACCCCGGTGATGGAGTTGGCCAGATAGGTGTGGGCCAGCACCCCTTCCGTACCGGCGCCAGTGTGGTAGCCGACGAAGGCGACCGCGTCGACGTCCCCGTGCTGGATGCCCTCCACCATGCTGAGCGACTTGTGCTTGCCGGTGAGCATCTGGACCCGGTCGTCGAGCCGCTCCAGGAGCAGGTTGCGCATGGTCCAATGGGCCTCGTTGACGAGCACCTCTTCGGCGCCTCCGTCGTAGAACCCGAGGGCCGCGGCGTTGACGTCGGAGGTGAACAGGGAACGGCATCGCTCCCACTGCGGCGTGCCGGGCAGCACATCGGCCGGCCAGGTCACACCGGTGGCGCCCTCCATGTCGGCACTCACGAGGATCTTCATGCGGCCACACGGTACGCGCCGGGGAACGCGCAGGCCAGGGCTGTCCGGACCTCCATTGGTCCATTCCACTGAAGGTCGCCGCGCGGCTCAGTCCCGTGGACAGTTCCTCGTCGAGGTCCCGGCCCGAGCCGGGACCGTACGCGTGAGGCGGGGCACCCGCGTGCCGGGCCGCCTCAGCCGCGCTTCGCGCCCTTCAGCAGCTTCTCGATCCGCTTGAGTTCCTTGTCGCTGAACTCCAGGTTGTGGACCGCCCGGACGCTGTTCTCCAGCTGGGCGACGCTGCTCGCGCCGATGACGGCGGAGGTGACCCGGCCGCCGCGCAGCACCCAGGCCAGCGCCAGCTGGGCCAGCGACTGGCCGCGCTCCGAGGCCAGTTCGTCGAGCTCGCGCAGGCGTGCGAGCAGCTCCGGGGTGACGGAGTCGGCCGACAGGAACGGGCTGCTGCCCGCCGCCCGTGAGCCCTCCGGGATGCCGCGGAGGTAGCGGTCGGAGAGGATGCCCTGTTCCAGCGGCGAGTACGCGATGGAGCCGGCGCCCAGCTCGTCGAGGGCGGTGAGCAGGCCGTCCTCGACCCAGCGGTCCAGCATCGAGTAGCGCGGCTGGTGGATGAGCAGCGGGGTGCCGAGGTCCTTCAGGATCCGGGCGGCCTCCCGGGTCTGCTCGGCGGAGTAGTTGGAGACGCCCGCGTAGAGCGCCTTGCCCTGCTGGACCGCCGAGTGGAGGGCGCCCATCGTCTCTTCGAGCGGGGTCTCGGGGTCGGGGCGGTGGGAGTAGAAGATGTCGACGTAATCGAGCCCGAGGCGGCCGAGGCTCTGGTCGAGCGAGGAGAGCAGGTTCTTGCGTGAGCCCCACTCCCCGTACGGGCCGTCCCACATCAGGTAGCCGGCCTTGGTGGAGACGATGATCTCGTCCCGGTGCCGGGCGAAGTCCGTCGCCAGCGCGCGGCCCATCGCGATCTCGGCGGAGCCGGGCGGCGGGCCGTAGTTGTTCGCCAGGTCGAAGTGGGTGATGCCGAGGTCGAAGGCCCGGCGGAGGATCTGCCCCTGGGTCTCCGGAGTCCGGTCCCCGCCGAAGTTGTGCCACAGGCCGAGCGAGAGGGCCGGCAGCTTCAGACCGCTGCGCCCGGTGCGCCGGTAGGGCATGTCCTGGTAGCGGTCTGCGGACGGGATGTACATGCGGGCTCCACGGGAGAGATCGTTCCGGTCCACGACGGGGTACGCCGTGCGGGCTCCAGGCTCGCGCAGATCGATCCAGCAGTCCAACAGGAGATTCCGCTTGGATTCAGCGTCTATATTTCTCAATCATGGAGTTGCGCCAGCTGGAACATTTCGTCGCGGTCGCCGAGGAACAGCACTTCACCCGGGCCGCCGAGCGCCTCGCCGTGTCGCAGTCCGGGCTCTCCGCCTCCGTCCGGGCGCTGGAGCAGGAGCTGCGGACCCCGCTGTTCAGCCGGACCACCCGCAGCGTCCGGCTGACCGAGGCCGGGCGCGCCCTGCTGGTGGAGGCCGAGCGCACCCTGGCCGGCGCGCGGGCGGCGAAGGACGCCGTGGACGCCGTACGGGGGCTGCTGCGCGGCACCCTGTCGGTGGGGGTCGAGCAGTGCGTGGCCGGGGTGAGCCTGCCCCGGCTGCTGGCCGCCTTCCACCGTGAGCATCCGCACATGGAGATCCGGCTCCGCCAGGAGGGGACGACGAGCCTGGTGGACGGGGTGGCCGGCGGGCGGCTCGACATCGCCTTCGCCGCCGCGGTCAGCTCCGTGGAGTGGCGCGGCGAGCTGGTTCCGCTGGCCCGTGAGCCCATGGTCCTGCTGTGCGCCCCCGGCCACCGGCTGGCCGAGCGGGACCGGGCCGGGTGGGACGAGCTGCCGGGCGAGCCGTTCATCGACTTCCATCCGGACTGGGGTCCGCGCCGGGCGGCCGACGAGGCGTTCGCGGCCGCCCGGGTCCGCCGCACCGTGGCGCTTGAGGTGAACGACGTGCACAGCCTGCTTGAGCTGGTGCAGGAAGGGCTTGGCATCGCGGTGGTGCCGCACCACTTCACCCGCAAGCCCGAGGCCCGGGGCCTGGCGACGGTACGGCTGGACGGGCCGGTCCAGCCGTACTACGAGAGCGTCGTGGTGCTTCCGGAGGCGCGGGTCATGAGCCCCGGGGCACGGGCGCTCATGACCCTGGTGCGGGGTCAGGACGCGCGCTGAGGTCTCTCCGCGCGGGCCCGTTCAGCCGACGGCCAGCACGAACCACCTGGCCGGCAGGTCGATCCGGGTCCCGTCGGGCAGCCGCTCGGTCTGCGGCAGGGCCGTGTCACCGCTGTCGAGCGTGGTCAGTCCGGCCGCCCCCAGGAGGTCCGGCACCTCCTCCTCCGCGGCGTCCGCCGGTTTGAGCCCGTGGTCGTAGACCCGGCGCAGCTTCTTGGGCGGACCGTCCGGACCCTGTGCCGCCAGCCGGAGCACGTCCTTGGAGGCCGGGGTCAGCTCCGCGACGAAGGCCCGGCCGCGCGCGCCGAGCAGCGTCGCCACGGCAGCGGCCACCGCGGGCCTGGCCTCGGCCTCGCTCTGGTGGATCACCGCCCGCATATAGACGTTGGCGTCCCCGATCCGCTCGTGGAGGGCGCGTACCGCGTCGCCGTCGGTCAGGTCGAGCTGGGCGAACTCGGCGACGCCCTCGGTGTCCGCCCGGCGGGCATGGCCGATCGCGGCGTGCGAGAGGTCCACTCCGATGGCGTGGGCGAACCGGGTGGCGAGGTAGCGGGTCTGGGTGCCGTTGCCGCAGCCGAGGTCGACGACGGGCAGCGAGGCATCGGCGTACGGCAGGAGCAGTTCGCAGTGCGGTACGGCGCTCAGTGAGGGATCGGAGTCCCAGATCGCCTCGCCGGGCGCGTCCGAGGTCGCTTCCCAGAAGCCTTCCCACGCCTCGCGGTACCGCTGTGGATCATTCATGCGCACTCCCAAGTCCCGTCACACCGAGCCACCTTGCACCACAAGGGACTACCGCCCGCAGCGGATCGGGGCAAGTGCGCGGACGCGACCGGCGGCCGCCTCTCCCCCGGCCGGGGTTACCGCTCGTTCAGCCGTAGGCCGGACGGGCGACGGCCGGGCAGCCGGGAGAGCGCCAGCTCGAACCAGACTGTCTTGCCGCGCGCCGTCGTACTGCTGCCCCATTCCCGGGCGAGGCCGGCCACCAGGACGAGGCCTCGCCCGAACTCGTCCTGCGCGGTGGCGTCGAGAAGCGCGGCGGGGGCTGGCTCGTCGTCGCTGACCTCGCAGAGCAGGGCGCCGGTACGCACCAGCCGGAGCCCGATGTGATGGGTACGTCCGTGCTTCACCGCGTTGGTGACGAGTTCGCTGACCATCAGTTCGGCCGACTCCACGGCGTCGGGCAGCTCCCAGTCGATCAGCTTGCCCCGGACCATCCGGCGGGCGCGCGCCACCTCGCGGGGGTCCAGAGCGAGTTGCCACTCCGCGACGTCGTCCTCCGGGATGCCGTTGAGCCGGGCCATCAGCAGAGCGACATCGTCCTTGCGGCCGTCGCGGGGGTTGAGTGCCCGGATGATCGTGTCGCAGGCGTCGTCCATGGACGCGGCGGGATGCGCGGCGGAGGCGCAGAGCGCGGCGAGACCGGCGCCGATGTCCTGGCCGCGCACCTCGACCAGTCCGTCGGTGCAGAGCACCAGCCGGTCGCCCGGCAGGACGCGCACGGTCGCCGTCGCGAAGGCCACCCCGCCGACCCCGATCGGGGCGCCCGTCGGCAGATCGAGCAGCTCGGCCCGGCCGTCCTCGGCATGGACCAGCACCGGCGGGATGTGACCGGCGTTGGCGATCTGGAGTTCGGAACGGATCGGGTCGTACACCGCGTAGAGACAGGTGGCCAGATACTGCTCGCCGAGCCGCTGGGCCAGGTCGTCCAGATTGCGCAGCAGCTGCGCGGGCTCCATCTCCATGGTGGCCATGGTCAGCACGGCGGTACGTAACTGGCCCATCATCGCCGCCGAGTTGAGGCCGTGCCCCATCACGTCGCCCACGACGAGCGCGGTCCTGGAGCCGGGGAGCTTCACCGAGTCGAACCAGTCGCCGCCGACCCGGCCGAGCCGGGCGCCGGGCAGGTAGCGGGTGGCGATGTCGCAGCCGGCCATGCGCGGCTCGACCTGGGGCAGCATGCTGTCCTGGAGGGTCTCCGCGACGTTCTCCTGGTAGGTGTACATGCGGGCGTTGTCGAGGACGAGCCCGGCCCTGGCGGCGAGTTCGGCGCCGGTGGTGCGGTCCATGTCGTCGAAGGGCTCCCGCCCCGGGCGCCGCATCAGGACCATGAAGCCGAGCACCACGTCGCGGGCCTTGAGCGGCACGATGAGCAGGGACCGGTGGGTGATCAGCGGACGCAGGTCGCGCTTCTCGAACTCGCCGGAAATCCGGTTACTCAACTCCTCACTGACATAAGGGATGATGACCGGTTCTCCGGTGACCATGCACTGGAAGAAGGGGGTGTGCTCCGGGAAGGCGATGGACTCCCCCACCGGCACGGTGTCGTCCCAGCGGCCGGGTTCGTCGTTGTGCTCGACCCAGACCCGGTGCCAGACGGTCGTGACGTCGGGCGGCCCGTCCGGGAAGCCCTCCCCGGCGAGGACGGCGGCGCGCAGATGCGTACCCGCGAAGTCGGTGAAGCGGGGCACCGCGGCGCTGGTGACCTCGCGGATGGTGCGTTCCAGGTCGAGGGAGGAACCGATTCGGCCGCTGACCTCGTTGAGGAACTCCAGCCGCTCACGGACCGCCGCGTATTCGAGGTCCAGCTCGGGGCGGGGCACCGCGCGGGGCGCGAGCCGCCCGTCGTCGATGTGCGGCGAGGCCGCCGGGCCCGGGTGTCCGACACGCTGCGGCACTCCCCAGTCGGGGGTCACCGGGATCCGGTCGTGGTGGCTGAACTCCAGCACCGGGTAGCCGAGTTCGAGTACCTGGGAGACGATCCGGGTGGCCTCGTGGACGCTCATGCTGGGCAGGATCTCGGGCAGCCGCCCGGACAGTTCCCGGTAGCCGGGGAAATCGGTGTGCTGGGCGAATCCGGGTGCGATCGTATCCGCGCCCCGCCCCTGCCCCGCCTCGCCGCCGCGTACCTGCGCGGAGTCCGCGGCGAGCACGAGCAGCCGCTCCGGGCCGGGTCCGACGAGCGGGTAGGCCCACCACAGGACCTCGATCCGGCCTCGATCCGGTTCGCCCACCCTGGCCCGGCCCGCTATGGGATAGGCGGCGGCGCCGCTCAGGGAGCTGTCCAGCCCCGGGCCGAACCCGGCGTACATCGCGTCCCGCACCGGTTCCCCCAGGTCCCGCAACGCCCCTGTGAACGGGAGCAGTTCACCGGCCGGGCAGCCGACCGCGTCCTCCCGGGCGACACCGAAGAGTCTTCTGGCACCGGACGACCAGTGCGACACGCGTCCGTCCGTGTCGACGACGACCACGGCGAGCGGCACACGGCCCGCCGCGGCGTCTCGCGGTTGTGGTGCCCTGTGCTCCGGCACACCGGGTTCCATGGGTGGAAGGCTCCTTCCCCACCGCAAGGTTCTGCGGTACGTGGCTCCATCGTACGGGGCCGTGACCGGCGCCCGCCGGTCATCGACGGAATCACCCGCGAAGGTGGTGCGCCCCGCGCATTCGGGGGGCGCACTGCCCTCGGCGCCGCTGTCGCGGGGTCAGTCCTCGTGGCCCAGCTGGAGGTCCCGTTCGGTGCGGCCGCCGCCCGCGACCTGGAGGACCGTGGCCACCGGCGGGTAGCCGGCGGCGATCACGGTGTACTCGCCGGTGGACAGGTCGACGAACCGGAAGGCTCCGTCGGGACCGGTGGTCACGGTGTCGATCACGTTGCCGGCCGCGTCCAGGAGCGTGACCCGTGCGTCCTCGACGAGCCGCCCGCCGCTGGCGCGCACGACGCCGCGCAGCACGGCGCCGCCGGCCAGTTCGATGTCCTGCCGGGTCTCCCGGGCCGCCTGCACACTGACCGGCAGCGCGGCGGGCCGGAACGCGGGGGCGTTGGCCGCGAGGGTGTACTCCCCCGCCACCAGCTCCGAGATCACGTAGCCGCCCTCGCGGCCGCTGCGGGTGGAGGAGACGACCTCGCCACGTACGTCGGTGAGTGTCACGGCGGCGTCCCGCACCGGAGCGCCGTCCGGCGTCAGGACGGTCCCGGCCAGCCGGCCGGCTCCGCCGAGCACCACGTCGAGCTCCACCGGCCGCTCGCCCACGGTGACGCTGACCGCCTGCGGCTGGTGGCCCCCGGCGGCAGCGATGAGGACGTACGAACCGGCGCCGGGGACGCTCAGCGCGTACCGGCCCCCCTCACCGCTGGCTCCCCTGCCGACCTGCTGCCCCTGGACGTCGATGAGGGTGAGGGCGGCACGCGGGACCTTGGTGCCGTCGGGGTGCTGGACGCTGCCGCTGACGGGCACCCCGGCGAGGTGCCCGGCGGGCTGGGGGCCGGGGTCGAGGCGGGCGGTGGGGATCGTCGCGGGCTCGGCTGCGGTTTCCGGGTTGTGGTGGGACACCAGCGGTTTCTCCTTGAGGAAGAAGGCGAGGAACAGGCCGAGCACGAGGACCGGCACCAGGTAGAGGAAGATCCGGGGCATCGCGTCGGCGTACGCCTGGATATAGCTGTCGCGCAGCGCCGGCTCCATGGCGTGGACCAGCTGCGGGGTGATCGACTCGGGGTCGGGCAGACCGGCCCCGGCCGGCAGGCGCACTTCGAGCGCCTCGGCGAGTCGCCCGGCGAAGAGCGTGCCGAACACGGCCGCGCCGACGCTGCCGCCGATCTGCCGGAAGTAGTTGTTGGCACTGGTGGCGGTGCCGAGGTCGGCGGAGCGTACGGAGTTCTGCACGGCGAGCACCAGCACCGGCATGATCAGTCCGATGCCGAGACCGAGCACCGCCTGCGAGATGCTGTACTCCAGCCGAGGGGTGTCCGTTTCGAGCCGGGACAGCAGCCACATGCCGATCGCCGCCAGCGCGCTGCCGGCGATCGGGTAGACACGGTATTTGCCGGTACGGGAGATCAGCTGGCCGGAGATGACCGAAGCGGCGACGATGCCGCCCATCATCGGCAGCATCAGCAGGCCGGACTCGGTGGCGGTGGCCCCGTCGACCATCTGCAGGAAGGTCGGCAGGTAGCTGGCCGCACCGAACAGGGCGACCCCGACCACCGCGCCGACGAGTGCGCTGATGTTGAAGATCGAGTCGCGGAACAGCCGCAGCGGGATGATCGGTTCGGGCGCGCGGTGCTCGACGACGACGAAGAGCAGGGTCGTTACGGCGGCTCCCGCGGCCAGTCCCAGGATGGTGCCGGAGCCCCAGGCGTACTCCGTACCGCCCCAGCTGGTCACCAGCACCACGCAGGTGGAGGCGGCGGCCAGCAGCACGGCGCCGAGGATGTCCAGCCGGGGCCGGACGGCCGGCTTCGGCAGCTTCAGCACGACGGTGATGACGGCGAAGGTGACCAGGCCGAACGGGATGTTGATGTAGAAGCACCAGCGCCAGGAGGCGTGGTCGGTGAAGAAGCCGCCGAGCAACGGGCCCGCCACGGAGGCGAGTCCGAAGGCCGCGCCGATGAGCCCCATGAACCGGCCGCGCTCCCGGGGCGGCACGACGTCCGCGATGATCGCCTGGACGCCGATCATCAGCCCGCCGCCCCCGACGCCCTGGAGGGCGCGGAAGGCGATCAGTTCGTCCATGGTGCGCGACCAGCCGGCCAGCGCGGAGCCGATGACGAACACGACGATCGCGAACTGGAAGACGCCCTTGCGCCCGAAGAGGTCGCCGAGCTTTCCGTAGACCGGGAGCCCGATGGTGGAGGCGAGCAGATAGGCGGTGACCGCCCAGGACATCTTCTCCAGGCCGTGCAGCTCACCGACGATCTTCGGGAGCGCGGTGGCGACGATCATCTGGTCGAGCGCCGCGAGCAGCAGCGTGAGCATCAGCCCGATGAAGATGAGCCGGATGCGGCGCGGGTCCGTCTCGAAGCCGGGGGCCGTGACCGCGGCCGGCACCTTCGCGGGAGGAGCGGGTGGAGCGGGTGGAGCGGGTGGAGCGGGTGGAGCGGGCGGCCACGGGGGCGGTTCGGACGTCCGCACCGTCGCGGTGTCGCCCGGATCGTCGGGCTCGTCCTTCACCAGAGTGATCCCACCCACCACGTGCCGCTCCCCTCGTCGCATCTGCGCCGCCCATTTCTCGCATCGCGATACAAGGGAGGGCAAACGCGGCGGGGGGGCGCTGACGGCGCACTCGGAGGGCTTAGCCCCCGGTGGGAGCCACTACGGCGCACAACCGGGCGGGCGGAAAGACCACCCGAACCGGTGAGGCGGGAAACGCGGACCGGGGGTTACTTCTCGACCTCTGTGGCGAGATTTCGCAGCAGCTCGTCGTAGATGCGGCCGAGTCCCTTGGGCGCGAAGGTGCGCTCGAAGAATCCGCCGATGCCGCCGGCGCCGTTCCAGACGGTCGAGACGACGGCCCTGGACTTGCCCTCGCCGGACGGGGTGACGGTCCAGGTCGTGACCATCGAGGAGTTGCGGTCCTTCTCCACGAGCTGACCGCCCCCATAGCCTGCGGCATGGGAGGGGCCCCCTGTCGGCTCGCTGACCTCCAGCAGGCAGTCGCGCACCCGCTTGCTGGTGGCCTGGAGCTTCCAGTGGACGAGGGTGCCCTCTCCGTCGCCGCCCTCACGCACCTCGTACTCGCTGAACTGGCCGGGCAGCACCTTGCCGCGGACGTCCTTGTAGTCGGCCAGCGCGTCGAACACCGCTTCCGGGTCCGCCGCGATGATCCGCTCTGTCGTGGCCTCGACCTGCGCCATGGCTGTTCCTCCAGCACTCGGTTGTTCGGGGTGTGCTGAGCCAACCACCTCCGGCACCCGGCTCAAAATCCGGTCGGGGACGAAGGGGAGGAAACAATCAAGGGAACAAGTGTTCTATTCTCGGGTCAGTGCTACCTAGGAGGCGTCCATGCGCTGGGACAATCTGGCAGATAACCCCGCCAAGACCACCAAGAGCGGGAAGGCCGCGCTCTTCGCCGCGGACGCGGTGACGACTCGTACCTTCGACATTCCGGAGTTCCGGGGCATCACCTTCCACGAGGTCCGGGCCCGCTCGGCGCTGAACCGGGTGCCCGGCGCGTCCCGGATGCCCTTCGAATGGACGGTGAACCCCTACCGAGGCTGTTCGCACGCCTGCTTGCACTTCACTGCATGACCCTATTGAGCCCCGGGAGGGCCGATGCTCAGCACTCCGAAAGCGGACAGGGCCTGGAAAGTCATGACAAAGTCATTCGCGGCTCCGGAGGCGCCAGGCCAGCATGCCGCCCCGAGCGAGGCGGAGAGGACGGCTTACATCGTGCTGCTGCGTGAACCGACTGCGCGCTCAGGCGGCGCCGACGCGAGTCAGTGGCTGCTGCTGCGCGACCGCACAGCGAAGCGCTTGTAACGACGCACCAGCAGCAGCCGCTTCGGGAACACATCAGTCGCCCAAGACGCCGTCGAGGCAGTCCTGCACCGGCCTGTGCAGGCCGGTGCCGAACCAGCCCGCGGACCATCACCCCGCGAGCCCCGGACAGCCCCTGCGGCTCCCGTGATGCTCACCGCGGCGCCTCCGTGTGGACGCTCAGGTCAGCGTTGGCCGCCTGTGCCGTCGTGCTCTTCGTCGACTGGGAGTGGCCGCCGGGCGCCCCCGGGGTTCTCGCTACAGATGACCGCGGAGGACGCTTCTCGGAAGTTGCACCTGAGCCGCTGTTCTGACGGCGCATCATATCGTGGGAAGGCCGGGTGACCGGCCCTCCCACCCGCAGATACGTCGGCGTCACCGGCGGGGTCAGCCCATCCCCGGGAGCGGCTCGATCCGTACCGAATGTGGATCGAACGGCGCCCTGCCCGGACGGCCGGGCAGAAGCGTTACCGTGGCCAGCGTCACGACGACCGCGCGCTGCCGGTCCAGCACCAGATCCTTCCAGGCCTTGGCGGGGTCTTCGGCGGTCACGATGTCCACCAGGATGCGCGACCGCTGCGGGTGCGCCATCTGCGTCTCGACGTCAGCCAGCCGGTCCTTGATCCTACGGGTAGCGGCCTTGAATTCGGCGGGGTCCGCATCGTCGTCATCCGCGAACTCGTCGGTCAGGGAGCTGATCCGGGACCGCAGGGCAACGGCCTTCGCCCGCAGCTCCTCCGTCCCCGGTGCGCTCTCGTCGACGAGGAGATCGACGGCGTCGGGGCGTGACAGGCGCCGGATCACGTACTCCTCGACGGTGAGGTCGATCGGTTCCGTACCGCGCGCCAGGTGCTTTGTCGTCCGGCACCGGTACAGCGGCGTCGTGATGCCCCGCGTGCCTTTCGGGCCACCCCGCGACCCGGACGTCACGGTCGTCCCGTCGTCGCAGACACCGCACCGGGCGATGCCTGACAGCAGCCACCGCCTTCCCGGTCCCGGGCTCGTCGCCCGGCTCTCGTCCTCAAGGACGTGTTTCGCCTCCCGCCATATGGCCTCGTCCACGATGACCGGCCACTTCCCCGGGTGCAGCTCGCCGCGGTACTGACGCAGCCCTGCCTAGCGCTCGTTCAGGAGTACGCCGCGGATGGCGTTGTATGACCAGGGTTTGCCGTTGCGGTTGAGGACGCCCCGCCCGTTGAGGCCGGCGGCCATGCCGGAGAGGGTCGCTCCGGCGAGCAGAGCGCGAAAGCAGTCCTTGACCTCGGCGGCCTCGTCTTCGACGAGTTCCGTGCCGTCTGCGGTGTAACCGAAGCAGCGCGGCCCGCTCGGCGGCAGACCACGCTCGACGCGCTGGCGCATCTCCCGCTGCTCCCGCTCCGACATCTGCTCGACCTCGAACGTGTCGACCTCGTCGAGAAGGCCGGCGAGGAGGCGGCCAGCGGCCGTCGTGAGGTCCAACTCGGGTCCCTTGACGCACAGCACGGACACCTCGTGCTTGCGGAGAATCTCAATTCCCTCGGCCCGTTCGCGCCGGTTCCGCCAGAGCCGGCCGAGCATGTAGACGATGATGACGTCGACTTCGTCGCGCCGTACGGCAGCCATGAGCAGCTCGTACTGGGGGCGGTGCTTGCCGTGGGTGGCCGACTTGTCGTTGCCCCGGAAGCGGCGCCCCTGCAGGGGGATTCCGCGCCGTTCGGCCAACTCTGCGGTGTCCTCGCCTTGACGGATGACACCGTCCTTATCGCCCTCATCCGCCTTACTGATGCGCTCGTATGACGCACCCTTACTAAACGGGGTCATAGATTGAAGTATAGGTACAGGTCGGGGCATCCAGGGTGCGCCCGCCCCACCCCCAGAACTCCGTGCCCGGCTCCACCTGGACGTCCGGGGCCTTCGCGGCGTGCGCGTGGTGGGCGCGCATGCTCCGTTCTGTGTACGGGTCAAGGGGGGGCGAGTACCTCGGTGATCGCCAGCAACTGGGTGGCGACCGCGTCGGGTTGGGCGACGGCGCTGGCCGCCTCCTTCCAGAGTGGCGCACCGGAGGCGGCGAAAGGGACGTTTGTCACCCCTCGGCAGGACGCGACGGCGAGGATGCACGCCTGTGCGGGGACGCGACGAGGCCGGGCTGACGGCTGCTGTACTCGCTCGATGCCTACACTCAGGCGCATGAGCTTCACAGCGCTCCATCGCGCCGTCGGAGCGACACCAGGCCCACTGACCGACGATCTCCTCGACGCGGCCGTTGCTGCTGGTACGACGGAGGCAAACGACCTGGATTGGAAGGGCAAGCTGCCTCCGGCGAAGGGGCTGACGCAAACAGATTTCCCCAAGGACGTCGCGGCGATGGCGAACAGCGGCGGTGGCCTGATCGTCTACGGCGTGGAAGAGTCGCAGAAGGCAGCGACCGGGCGCGTCGACGCCGGCGAGTTCGATGAGACCTACGAACGGACGCTGCGCAGCGCCGCCATTACCGCCATCTCCCCGCCCGTGTTCGGCCTGAACGTGCACCGCCTCGTAGCTGACGGCAAGCGGGCCATCGCCGTGGAAGTCCCCGCAAGCATCGATGGGCCCCACCTGATCTACAGGAACGACTACTTCGGCGCGCCCATCCGGAATGACTCCGACACCGTGTGGATGAAGGAACGGCAGATCGAAGCCATGTACCGCGCCCGGTTCGAGGAACGCCGACACGCGAGCGAGGCGCTGGACGCACTGTTCAGTGAAGCGTCCGCTGGACGGGACTCCGACACGCGACATGGCACGCTATGTGCTGTCCGAAACGGTGCCCCTGGCTCTGACCTACGCCTCGCGGAATGGCGGCGTGCACCCCCTGGAAAACGTCGACCGGAATAGCCCCCGCCCAGGTTTGCGCCGCTGGGTTGCCGTCAGCATGGCCATAGGCGATCGCTCGTCCTGGAAAGAAGCCTGGATGAGCATCCACCATGACGGCTCGGTCACCCTCGCCGCTGTGGTCGGCGGGCACCGCAAGAGCCACGACACCTACTTCGAGGGCTGGGAAGTCGCCTCCTCCGCCATCGAGTGCGCCGTCGCGGATGTCATGGCACTCCTCCGCACCACTGCGGAAGTAACCGACAACGAGGAGTACGACGTTCGTGTAGGGATCGAATGGGCCGGCCAGGAACCGCTCACGATCCTCACTACGGATAATTTCGGGCGTACTTATGACGGCGCCTCAACCCCGCTGCATCGCTACACGCCTGTTGAGACCACTGTGAACGCGATGGAGCCCCCATTGGACTACCACTGGCACGTTCACGATCTCGCTCAAGACTGCGTGAATCAGGGCGGCATCTCGAACGTGCAGGTTAACCGGCCCCCGGCCCGCAGCGACCCGCAGTAACCGGGCCAGCATTGGGCTCCGCAGGGTCGGCCGTCCGATGGTGTCTGCGGGCGGGAATAGGCTCCGTGGAGTGAGTGACTACTACAACCTGCTCCTGGCGGTGGACCTGCCGCCGGATCTGCCTGAGCCGGTGCTTCAGGAGTTGAGGTGGCTCGTGGGACAGGACGAGATGCCGGCGGAGCTCGAATCCGAACGCGTCTCCCTGGAGATCGCTCCCGCCCTCGCGGCCATCCGCACCCTCGACCTCAAGGTGGTCCGCGCTGGACTGAACGGGGCCACCGCCCAGCGTTACCTGTCCCCGCAGGAGACCGGCCCGCAGGGACAGCTCGTCCTCGGCCTGGTGCTGGCGCGCAACGCCGACATCCACCTCCCGCCACCCTCGACCTCCACGTCGACCGCGTCGTCGGCGAAGGCGATGGCTACCGAGTGCTGCCCACCTGGCAGCCGTACGACCAGTTGCCCGCCGTCGTCCGCGGCAACAGAAGGGGCCACGGCACCGGCACGAACGAACGCTCCCACAACGCCTACCGGGACACGGTCGGCAGCCACCTCGTCATCTCCTAGCCTCGGCGTTTCAGTTGGGGTGAGGGCGGTCACCGTGCCGTAAACGTGAAAGTGCCTTCTGAGCAGGGACGATGAGACTTGTCGAGGGTCTCTGTCGGTCCAAGCGGAAGGCACTTTCTGCGTGCAGGCTATCCGTTCACGTCCCCGGATTCATGTCTCTACCGACGGCATGGGGGTGGTCGGGCATGCCGGAGCGCGTCTGCTGGCGGATCTCGCCGAGGCCACGGGCCTGACGGCGGAGTTCTCCGCCGCGCTGGGCCCGCAGCGCACGCGTGGCACGGGGCATGTTCCCGGCCGGATCGCCGCGGACCTGGCGGTGATGATCGCCGACGGCGGCGAGACCATCACGGACCTGGCCGTGCTGCGCGACCAGAATGAAGTGTTCGGCCCGGTGGCGTCCACGCCCACCGCCTGGCGACTGCTCGCCCAAATCGACGACGTGATGCTCGCTTCTCTGCGCACCGCACGGGCCCAGGCCCGTGAAGTGGCCTGTCTGCAGGCCGCCGACCGAGGTGAGGGTGTCCCCGCGGTGAGGGCCGCCGGGTGCGAGGTACCCGGCCTGGTCCTGGACCTCGACGCCACGCTGGTGACCTGCCATTCCGATAAGCAGGAGCTGCCCGGGCCACCGGCCTGCGGAACCTTCCCCTGCACCGCACCGCCCAGAACCGGATCTGGCTGGAGATCGTGCAGATCGCCCTCGACCTGCTGGCCTGGATGCCGATGCTCGCCCTGACCGGCAAGGCCCGCCTCTGGGAACCCCGCCGCCTGCGGCTCCGCCTGTTCACCGCGGCCGGGCAGCTCGTGACCACCGGCCGTCGACGAATCCTCCGCCTGGCCCGGCACTGGCCCTGGTCCACTCACATCACCGCCACACTCGAACGGCTCGCACTCCTGCCGAACCCCGGCTGACCAGCAACTTTCCCGTCCCTACGACAGCAGCCGGCACCGGAGCAGTGGAATCCGGCGCCTCCCCGAGACGACACTCGGGCCCTCAACCTGTCCACTCTCCGCCCACGGCACGAAAACGGCCCACCGACTTCGTCGGCGGACCGTCATGAAACTTCGAGGCTAATGGGCCTATGTTCGCGGGTGGCTGGTGTCAGAGAGGTTCTTCGGGGTGCCAGAACACTGGCGTGCCGCGTCTGTCTCTCCCTGCGGTTCGGTGTCAGTACGTTCCCGGTCCGGGCCCATCGCCGAGGCCACGGACAGGCATCCGCGCTGCTGAAGTTCACGGGTGGCCTCCTCCAGGTCGGCAGCGGCGAAGGCGTCGCGGATGTCCCGCGAAGTCCCAAGGAGGCTGACATTCCCGCCACCACCGGCGGCGTCCGGGAGCGCAACCGCGTACAGCGGGGCAGGGTTGGCCCGGGCGACGTCCAGAACTGGCGTGACTCAGAAACCGTCGTGATGGACGTTCCAGCCGCCGTCCGCGGCGGCCTTGGTGATCTCCTCCGGCGAGCGGGTGACCGTGTCCGACGTTCCACCGCTGGCACGAACGAAGTGATCATGGAAAGCGATCACCAGCTGCGTGCCTTGCCGCACGACGTCCTGGTGTGGCTGGCTTCGCCCGCCCCGGCGGGCATGTCGCGTGGCGGGGCCGGAACGGATTACCCGCATGCTGCTTCGAGAGCGACCGGAGTGGGAGCTTCTCCTGGCGCGACTACCGCGACCTGCTGATCGCTGCCACCAGTCACTCGGCGGCCCGATCGTGCCCATCCGGGACAACCGCAACGTCCACAGAGCCGCCGGACTGCGGGAGTTCGCCGGCCCCAGGACTGGCCGATCCTCTACTGCCTGCCACCCTACGCACCCGATCTCAGCTCCGTCGAAGGGATCTGGTCCCTCCCGCGACGCAGCCCGCTCTCCAACGTCGCCTTCAGCGCGCCCGAACACCTCATCCGAGGCGGCCTACGGCACATCCGGTACCGCAGCGACCTCATAGCGGCCGCCTCGCCGAGACCGGCCCGACCATCCGACCTGCCTGGCTGGACGCCCTACGCCGGGTCCCGTGTCCGCGGCGCCGTCAGAGTGGGTTCGGCGTAGACGTACTCCTCGATCCGGTCGATGAGACCGCCCTGGAACCGGAAGTAGACCGCGGCGTGGACATCGCTGCGGGACCCGTCGTTGCCGACTACGTGGAGCACGTGCTGCTGGAGCACCTCGTCGGGGTCGCGAAACCGGCGGATCACGTCGTACCTCAGCGAGCAGACGTCCACGGTGAAGGACCTCAGCCGGTCCAGGCTGTCCTCGATCGGCTGTTCGCCCTGGCCGTCGTTCTGCCGCACCGTGGCGGCCTCGGTGCACATCGTCCGAGCGGCGGTGAAGTCGAACGCCTCCAGACTCCGCAGAAACAGATTCACTTGGTCGTCGATGTCGTGTGCCATGGCGGTTCCCCTTCCTGATGTGGTGACGTAGGACGCTGCCGGCAGCCGGTCGAGACCCGGTCAGGGGCTGAAGAGGAGGCCCAGTGCGTGCAGGTCGGTGACGTACTTGCGGATGAGGTCCGGCGACACCCGGGGAATGTCCTGCTCGGGGCCGACCCTCGCCTCCCGCACGGCGGCGTGGAAGCGCCCGGCGGGGAGCAGCGCCCCCGGGGCGCCTCCCTCGGGTTCCGCGTAGGCGCCGAGCAGCGGGAGCAGCGAGTGTTGTCGTTGGTTCTCCGGCAGGGCGCGGAGCGCAGCGGTGAAGCGGGTGACCCAGGCACCGTGGTCGTCGATCCGCCGGATCGGGTGTCCGGCATCGATGAGCCAGTCGACGAAGGTGTCCAGGGAGATGCCGTCGTCGTGCGGGTTGAGGACGTTGAAGGTCCGGTGGCCCTCGGTGGTCGGTGCGCCCAGCGCGACGATGGCCTCTGCGGTGAAGTCGACCGGTAGGCCGTCGTAGTGCGCACGGGCACCCGCCCGGTAGAACGAGCCGGGCGCGATGCCGGTGGCGACCAGGCTGAGCAGCAGGCGGGTGAGGACGTCAGGCACGTTGACCTGCCCGGAGTACGTAGTGTGTGCCAGGACCATGTCGGACCGGAAGACGGCGACCGGCAGACCGAAGCGTTCGTGTGCCTCCCGGAGCAGGACTTCCCCGGCCCATTTGCTGGTCGCGTACCCGTCGGCGTACCCCTGGCCGATGGTCCGTACCGGACTGGTGGCGCGGATGTCTGCGTTCTCGTCGGCGGTCTCGGCGGGGGTTCCGAGGCAGACGGCGACGGTCGAGACGTGGTTGACGGGCTTCAGCCGCGTGGTGAGTGCCAACCGGATCACTTCGGCGGTGCCGACGACATTGGGGCCGAACAGTTCGCTGTACGGCAGCAGGTGGTTGACCAGCGCGGCCGGGTGGACGATCAGGTCCACGGTGTCGGCCAGTTCCCGCCAGGCGTCCTGCGCCAAGCCCAGCCGGGGTTCACCGATGTCGCCGGCAAGCACCTGCAGGGTCTTCCCGGCCGCTTTCCGGTAGCGGCGGAGCAGGGCGGCGTCGCCGCCGTCGAAGGCTTCTTCAAGCCGCCTCGCCGCGACGGCCGCGTCGCTGCCCCTGACGAGGCAGACCAGGCGTCCGTCCGAAGCCGCCAGACGCTCCAGCCACTCCAGGCAGAGGAACCGGCCGAGGTAGCCGGTGGCCCCGGTCAGCAGGACCGTCCGTACGTCATCGTCGGGGCGGGGCCGCGGCGGAGCGTCGGCAAGCGTGGGCGCGTCGAGGAACTTCTGCAGGGTGAGGTCACTGGCGCGGACTTCGGTGCGGTGCTCCCCGTGAACGGAGGCGAACGTGGGGCGGCGGATCCTGGCCGGCCGGCGGGCCGCCGCGATGTACCGCGCGATCTCCGCCAGGTCGTTGGCGGGACTGATGATCACACCGACCGGGACGTCGACGTGGAAGACCTCCTTCATCAGCTCGGAGAACGACAGGGCGGAGAGGGAGTCCCCGCCGAGGTCGGTGAAGCGCGTGCCGGGGCGGACATCGGCTCCAGGGGTTCCTAGCAGTGCCTGGGCGGCTCGGGTGACCGTCTCCTCCAACGGCCCGTCCGTGCCGGTGCGCCGTAGTTTGCGCAGCCGGCGGTCCTGCCCGTCGGCGAGCTGGTCGTACAGCAGTTCCAGAGCGGGTCCGTAGCGCTCCTTGAGGCGGGGGCGCAGCAGTTTGTGGCTCTCGGTGAAGAGGCCGTTCTCGGGGCTGAAAGGCTCGGTCTCGATGAGGATGCCGCGGGGGATCTCGTACGAGTTGAGTCCGGCTTTCCCGGCAACGCTCCGGAGAGATTCCATGAGCAGCGGCCTGAGCGCTTCGGTGTCCCCGCCGCATCCGGCCAGCGCGGCGGGGGTGGGCACCACCACCGCGAGCAGGTAGGCGCGCTCGCTGTTGCCGTACAGGTAGAGGTGCTGGACGAGGGGGCTGCCGAGGAGAACGGTCTCCAGGCGGGACACGGCCACGAACTCGCCCTGGGACAGCTTGAGGGTGTCCTTCGTGCGGTCGACGTAGACCAGCCGGTCGGGCCCGGTTTCGGCGAAGACGTCACCAGTGCGGTAGTAGCCGTCGGCGTCGAAGATCGTGGCGGTGAGGTCGGGGCGCCGGTAGTAGCCGGGGATGAGCGTGTGGGACTTCAGAAGCAGTTCGCCTCGTGGATAGGGCAGGTCGGTCTCGTAGTAGCCCAGTTCGGGGACGTCCACCAGCTTGTAGTCGGTGACCGGGGGGCGCTGGACCACGGTGTCCAGCAGCACTCCGCCAGCTTCGGTGGAGCCGTAGCCGGTGTAGAGGTGGAAACCAAGGATGGACTCTACGAACGCCGCGAGCTCGGCGGAGAGCGGGGCGGTGCCGACGAACGCCTTGGCCACCCGGCCGCCCAGGAATTCCTCCCGCAGCTCCTTCCTGACCGCTGCCTCGATGTGGCCCGGCTCGCCGGCCCGGCGGTCCACCTCGCTGCGGTAGTGCTGGAGGAGCATGTCGCACAGGCGCGGCACCATGGTCAGCTCCGTGGGGCGGACCAGGGCGATGTCCTCGAACAGGGTGGACAGGTCTCCGGCGGCCGTGAAGTAGCCGGTGCCTCCCTTCACGAGCGAGCCCATCACCGCGTAGCGGCCCGCGAGATGGCTCTGCGGCAGGTAGAGGACGCTGATCGCGGGGGTGTCGGCCGCCCCGTAGCTGAACCCGTACCACGCGGTGCTCAGGAGGCTTTGGGTGTACATGGCCCCCTTGGGCGCGCCGGTGCTGCCGGAGGTGTAGATCAGCAGGGAGAGCGGGTCCTCCCCCGGGGCCGCGGTGTACAGGGGCGGGGGCGGCAGAGCGCTGCCCCGGTCGATCAGCTCGGCCAGTGTGTCGACGGTGACCGAGCTCCGGGCCCCGGCCAGGCGCTCCTGGGCCCATGCCAGGGCCTCGCGCGGGCCGGTGGTTCCCGGGCCGTGGTCGAGGACGACGAGGCGCCGGATCGTGCTCGACGCGATGACCACGTCGACGGCGATGTCCAGGCGGTCAATGCTCGCGGCCAGCACCGTCGGCTCGGACTCTGCGACGATCGGCGCAAGTTGGGACAGCGGTGCGTTGGACTGCAGGGGCACGGGCACGGCCCCTAGGTGGATGCAGGCCAGGTCGAGCGTCGCGTAGTCGGTGCTGGTGAAGCCGAGGGTGCAGATCCGGTCGCCGGGGCCCAGGGGGTACTCCGGGTCGTGGTGCCACCGGCCGGCCAGTGCGCGCACGCGGGACCACAGTTCGCGGTAGCTGATGGTGTCGAAGCGCGGGAGGAGACGCCCGGTCGCCGGGTCCCGGGCGCGTTCGCCGAGGGCGGGCCGGTCCCCGTGGCTCTCCAGGACGGACGCCATGACCTCGGCGAGCGCCCGGCCGGGGTCGACGGCGGCCAGGGCCTCGGCAAGCCCGTGGCCCGGATCGTGCGCCGACGCGGTGATGGCGTCCAGCGGTTCGGCCATGGTGGATCCTCCGGTGGCGGTTCCGTAGTGGGGCGGGCGCGCTGGGCGGTTTCCGTGTGCGGCGGCCCGGTCGTCAGCCCTCGGCGGGTGCGGGCGTCACCAGCGGACCGGGAGCGCGGCCACACCGCGGATGAGGCGTTCGGTCCGCCACGCGAGCTGGTCGGCGGGGACGGCGAGGTGCAGACCGGGCAGGCGGGTGACGAGGGTTTCGAGGACGACGCGCAGTTCGACCCTGGCCAGTTGCGCGCCGAGGCAGTGGTGGATGCCGTACCCGAAAGCGACGTGCGGGACCTGCTCGCGGTGGAAGTCGATCTCCTCGGGCCGGTCGAACACCTCGGAGTCGCGGTTGGCCATCCCGAGTTCGGCCACCACCGCGTCCCCGGCGCGGATGAGCTGCCCGCCCAGTTCGAGGTCCTCGGTCGCGACACGGGTGAACCCGGCGGTGGCGCTGATCGGGATGAAACGGGAGAGTTCCTCGACCGCGCGGGGGATGAGCGAGGGATCGGCGACGAGCTGCCGCCAGAGGGCGGGCCGGGTCAGCAGGGTGTAGACGAAGTTGCCGATCTGGTTGGCGGTGGCCTCCTGGCCGGCGGAGAGGAGGCTGACGCCCAGGCTGACCAGCTCCTCCTTGCTGAGCGGGTCCTTACCGCTGTCGGCGGCCAGCTCGCCCAGGAGGTCGTCGGTGGGCTCGGCCCGGCGCTGCTCGATCAGCTCCGCGAGGTAGTCCCCGAGCTGCCGGCGGGCGTGTGCGGACTGCTCGGGGTCGTCGAGGATCAGCAGGCCGTCCACCCACTCGGTGAACCGGTCCTGGTCGGTGGATGGCACTCCGAGCATCTCGCAGATCACCGTGATCGGCAGCGGCCACGTGAGGACCGCCGCCAGGTCGGCGGGGCCGTCCGCTTGCGTCATCGTGTCGACCAGGCCGTTCACGATCTCCTCGATGCGCGGGCGGAAAGCGTCGATGCTGCGTACGGTGAACGCGCTCATCACCCGGCGTCGCAGTCGGCTGTGGTCCGGCGGGTCCATGCCCATGATGGAGGTCGGCGGCGGGGCGACGGCGACGGTGCGGGGCACATGGTCGCCCGCGGCGGCGGCGCGGCTGAAGCGGGGGTCCGACAGGACGGTCCTGACGTCGGCGTACCGGGTGACGAGCCAGCCGTCGCCACCGAAGGGCAGGCGCACCCGGAGCACGGGGTGTTCGCCGCAGACCTCGAACAGTGTGGGGTCCAGGTCGAGCCGGTCCACCGGGCCGAAGGGGTAGGCCCGTATCTCGTGTCCTGCGGCGGTCATCGTGTCCGTCCTTCCGGGCTGCCGAGCGGTCGGCTGCGCGTGTTGGGTGGTGTGCCGTCAGGTGCCTGGGGGCTTCACGGGCGGCGGTGCCGGGTCTCAGCACAGGCTCGCGGTCTTTCCGCCGTCGACGACGATGTTGCTCCCGGTGATCCAGGAGGCGCGGGGAGAGACCAGGAAGCTCACCGCGTCGGCGATGTCCTGGGGCTCGCCGAGCCGCCCGAGCGGGATCTCGGCGGCCCACTGTCCGGTGAGGTCGTCGGGATCTCCGCCGTGCAGTTCGACGATCCGGGTGCGGGCGATCTCCGACGCCGGTGTCTCGACGTTACCGAGGCACACGGAGAGGACCCGGATGCCGTCCGGAGCCAGTTCGGCGGAGAGGCCCTTGCTGTACGTCTCCAGCGCAGATTTGGCAGCGGCGTAGTGCAAGAGGTTCGGGTAGGCCGCGACGGTGGCGATCGACGACACGTGGACGATGGCGCCGCCGCTCTCGCGCATCGAGGGCACGAGGGCCGCGTTGAGCCGGACGGCGGCGAGGAAGTTGATGTCCATCGTGTACTGCCAGTCGTTCTCCAGCTCCAGCACGCTCTGGAACGAGCGGCAGCCGCCGGCGTTGTTGACGACGATGTCCACGCCGCCCAGCAGTTCCAGCGCGGTGTCGGCGAAGTCCCGCACGCCGTCGGAGGTGCTGAGGTCGGCCGTGACGAACGCGGCGCCGGGCGGTGTGTCCGGGGTCTCGCTGCGGGCCGAGGTGACGACGGTCGCGCCGGCGTCGAGCAAGTTGCGCGCGATGGCGGCGCCGATCCCGCGGCTGCCACCGGTGACCACGGCCCGTCGGCCCGCCAGCTCACCCGACGATGTGGGGATGCGGATGTTCTCCGTCGCCATGGGGCTCCACCACTCTCCCTGACGTGCCGTCATACGACCGAAATGGCGGGGTATTGCGCTTCACTTCCCGCGTGGCGCTGTTCCGCTGGCCCAAATATCCATGGTTCGCTCGGCACGGTCAAATTCATTGTGCCGATGTAATGGATCGCCTTCCGCGATTCAGGGGCACTGTGGCCAATCACGGTGATGTTCGTGCACAATCGTCGGGCGGCCGAACCAGCCCCGCATCGCCTGAGAATCACCCGTCGAAAAGGCAACCAATAAACGCCCGGGAAGCCGTTTGAGCGGCTCCCGACTCGGGAGGACATCATGGCCAGTCTGGATGAACCGTTCACCGTGGGCGGCCTCACGCTCCCCAACCGGATCGTGATGGCCCCGATGACGAGGACGGCGTCTCCCGGCGGCGTGCCCGGTCCGGACGTGGCGGAGTACTACGCGCGGCGGGCGGCCCACCGCCTCGGGCTGATCATCACCGAGGGCACCTACATCGGCCATCCTGCCGCCCCCGCCTACGACGGCGTGCCCGAGTTCCACGGCGAACAGGCCCTCGCCGGCTGGGCCCATGTGCTACGCCGGGTGCACGAGGAGGGCGGCCGGATCATTCCACAGCTGTGGCACACGGGCGCGGCGCGCACCGCGACCGATCCGCCCGCCGAGGGCCCGTCCGGGATCGGGCTGGACGGCACCCCGGCGGGACGGGCCATGACGCGGAAGGACATCGGCGCCGCGGTGGAAGCGTTCGCGGAGGCCGCCGAGCACGCCGCACGGCTGGGGTTCGACGGGGTCGAGCTGCACGGTGCGCACGGCTATCTCATCGATGACTTTCTGTGGACCGGGACCAACCGGCGCACCGACCGCTACGGCGGCGACCCGGCCTCCCGAGCCCGATTCGGTGCCGAGGTCGTGCGGGCGGTCCGCGCGGCCGTCGGTCCGGAGTTCCCCGTCTTCTTCCGTTTCTCCCAGTGGAAGCTCGGCGAGTACGGGGCCCGCACCGCGGCGAGCCCGGATGAGTTGCGCCTGCTGCTGGAGCCTCTGGCCTCGGCCGGTGTCGACGTGTTCCACGCCTCGACCCGGCGCTACTGGCTGCCGGAGTTCGAGGACAGCGACAGCACCCTCAACCTGGCCGGCTGGATACGCAAGCTCACCGGCAGGCCGACCGTGGCGGTCGGCTCGGTCGGTATGGACCAGCAGTACGGCGAGGGCGAGTTCGCCCAAGGCTTCACGGGACCGTCCGGCGTGACCGGCATCGACGAGTTGGTGGCCCGCCTGGAACGCGACGAGTTCGACCTGGTCGCCGTGGGCCGGTCTTTGCTGGCCAACCCGGACTGGGCGGCGCTGGCGCTCCGAGGCGAGCTGGACCGGGCCGTCCCCTACGACCCGTCCGTCCTGCGGACCCTGACCTGAGGGACCGTGGCGCCGAAGGTCCCGGGGGAGAACTGCCCACCGGGCCCGAGGCACGGCGGCAGGGTGCGGTTAGCGCTGCCCACCGTGCCCGCACCTCCTCATCTCCCCGGGACGCGTACCGATTGACTGCGTCCCAGTTGTCCGCCGTACTTCCCGCGGCGGCCCGGTCGAATACATTTGTAGCGGGCTTGAGAAAAGAAGTTTCCTTTACCCCTCGCCCGCCCGGCATACCTCCCCAGGGTGAATTCACAGGCGTACGGAAGGGCATCGAAGGCCTCACTTTCCAGGTGCCCCTATCAGCCCGGGCTTCCTGGGTGAGGATTCCGCGCCTTCGAAGCTCTGGAAGAGGCAGTCCGTCGTGACCGGTGGCTCATCCTCCTCTCCGAGCGCCCCGGAAATTTCCGGCGGGCGAAACGCTCCGTGCTCGATTCCCACGGCCCCGCCGGGAGACGCTCTGCTCGGCGCCGTCGGTGCCGCAGTGAGCCCTTCTCGGTAACGTCTCGTGACGGTTCGTGATCTTGGGTTAAGTGGTGCGGCCGTGCTCCAGCTGGAGCAGGACGAGGGCGGCTCGGGCGATCCGGGTGATGCTGCCGGGGTCGAGGCTGACCCGGCGCAGAGCCTTGAAGGTGACCTTGAGCAGGGCGTTGGCCCGCTCGGAAACACCGTGGATGCCACGGATCACCTTGCTGAACGCCTGCTGCTGGGTGGTGAGCTGGCTGCCCTGGGGCTTCTTGACCGGGTGACGGAAGCCGTCCCCGGCGTCTTCATAGCCCAGGTCCGTCAGGGTGGGCACGCCCAAGGTGGTCGAGAGTCGATCGAGGGCGGCGTTCAGGCCGTGGGTGCGGGCGCAGGTGGTGTCGTGCTCACGGCCAGGGCGGACCGGAGAGACCCACAACGGCCAGCCGTCGGGGGCGGAGACGACCTGTACGTTCCCGCCGTGGTGCCTGTGCTTTCCGGACCACCAGAGGGCGGCCCCGTTCGGTCCTGGGGCGGCGACGCGGTCGGTGCGGATGACGGTGCCGTCCAGGTTGAGGTGGGTGCAGCCGGCTGCGGCCGCGCGCTCCAGCGCGGTGGACAAATCCGGGGCGTGGCCCGGGAGCACGGTCAGCCCTTCGTGCGGGTAGCGGTAGGCGGTGGGGACCCAGATGCCGTTGTCGCGGGCGTAGTTGGGCCAGCCGGGCCCCATCGACGAACCACCGCAGCACCAGCACCGCCTGCTTGAAGGCGCCCAGGGCGCGGGTGTTCTTGCGGGTGCCGAGCCGGTCGCGATGTGCTCGCAGGAGTCGGGCCAGGGGTCTCAGCGGTCCCCCGGCGGACATTGAGCACAGCGGTGTAGGCAATGGTCAACGTGTGGAGCCTCTTGGTGTCCTGAACATGGTCTAGGTCCTGGCTGTGCACGTCACTTCGCCGATTCCCATCCGTCTCCGACGATCAGTTCGTTCACGGGGTCTCAGCTCAGGGGTTCCGTTGGCTCCGGGATGTACCGGACGTCCTTGAGAGGCGCTGTGGGCTGTGCGCCGAACTTTTCCTCGACGGTGCCGCTGGTGCCGACGTGCACGACCTGGAGGGCGACGCGGGTGTCCCATTCGCGCAGGTCGATCCGCACGCGGGGGGACCCGCTTTCGGGCTTCATATCCACGATCTGCTCGTCGAAGTATCCGGCGCGCTTGAGTGCGGCTCGCACCTCGGCGGCGTTCTCGCCCGTGCCCTTGAGGGCAGTGGTGATGTGCGCGGCGAACTTGTCCGCGTAGCAAACCTCGGGCTTGGTGAGCGGGACCGGCTCCAGGAGGTTCCCGTCGGGCACGGCCGGTACGGGTTCATCGGTGGGGGGCGGATCGGCAGGCAGGGGAAGGCGGTCGCCGGGCTTGCCGGCGGGCTTGATGAAGGGGTCTTGGGCGACGGTGGGAATGTCGCTGGGACCCAGGGGCTTGCCGGTCTTGGTGCCGTCCAGCGGCGGGCAGCCGTCGATGGTCTCGAGGGACAGCTTCATGAAGTCAAGCTGCGGACGCCGGCGTCCCTCCCCTCGGGTACGGAGACGACCTTGTCCGTCTCAATGGTGGCGGCCGAGGGAGTGCTGGAGCAGGCGGTGAGGGCGAACGCGCCCAGAGCGAGGGCGGCTGCGGTGTGTGCTATTCGGGACATGACGTTAACTTAGAGCCGCGCGCTGCCACCGCCATGAGTACACGTACTCATCTCGAAGCGGAAGAGTCGACCCGCGCCGCAAGGTGGCCAACTCGCCACCGACCAGCAGACGTTCAACAAGGCCGCCCTCGTCCTGCTCCAGCTGAAGAACGGCCGCACCACCTGGCCGAAGATCACCAACCGTCACGAGACGTTACCGAGAAGGGCTCAGTGGGTCGTCCCCACCGACACTGCCTGGCCGTCACAGGTTCGCTCGGCCCACGGCCAGGCGCGCGGGTTCGGCGGGTCCGTTCCGGACCGCCGGCACCGTCGATCCGAGCACGTCCAGGAAGGCCATGCCGCGGGCGCTCATCGCCAAGCCGGGCATCATGGCCACGCCGAGGAAGACGGGAGGCAGGTCTCCGCCGACCCCGACCGTCCGGACCGTCCCACCGTCGAGGGTCGTCGTCGCCTCGGTTCGCTGGTACATCAGCGCGAATCCGGAGCCGGCCGCCACGAGACCGCGCATCGTCTCCACGCTCGCTGCCCCGATCACGCGCGGCAGGGGGACGCCCGCGTTGGCGAACAGCTTCTCGGCGTGGCGGATGTCCTCGGGCGTGTTCAGGGTGACCAGCGGGCGGGCGGCCAGCTCGGCCAGCTCGACCGGTCCGCTCCTGCCCAGGGGATCGCCGTCGGCCAGCACGGCGTGGACGGGCAGCTCGGCCAGAGCGTGGAACCGGGCATCCCCGGCCTGGAAGTCGTACGTGACCGCCAGTTCGCACCGCCCTTCCCTCAGGAGCGCCGCGAGCCGGCCGGCCGGCCCCTCGTGGACGGTCAACCGGATGTCCGCGAAACGCTGCCGCATGAGCCTGTGGACGCCGGGCAGCAGGAACGGGGCGAGTGACGGGAGGAAGCCGACATCGAGCAAGCCGGCGGCGTCCCCCGCCAGGGCGTCGCCCCGCGCCTTGAGACTCCTGGCCAGCCCCAGCAGGTCCCGGGCCTCCCGCAGCAGATGGCGGCCGCTCGGGGTGAGAGAGACCCCCCGGGCGTGATGCCGCAGGAGGAGCTGTACGCCGAGTTGGCGTTCCAGTCTCATCACGGCCGAGGAGACCGTCGACTGCGAGGCGCACAACTGCTCCGCCGCCTCCGATATGTTGCCCGCTTCGGCGGAGACGACGAAGTACCGCAGTTGCGCAAGGCTGAAGCCCAGGCCGTCGCTCATCGCGCGCCTCCGGCCCGGCCCCGCAGGGTGTTCAGCCATCGGTCGACCGTGCGCGCGGTCGCCCCGGCGTGCTCCTCCAGCAGCGAGAAGTGGTCCCCCGCCACGTCGGCCCGCCGGTGCTCCAGGGGCCAGCCGGACCGCGCGTCATCGCCCAGCAGGTCCAGCAGGGGCCCTTCCTGCGCGGCTCCCGCCAGCAGGGTCGGGGTAGTCACCTGCAGCGGGCGCCAGCCGACGAGCAGTTCCCCGTACCAGGCCATCGCCGTCACCTGCTCGTCGGCGAGAGGCAGACGTGGGAACCGGTCGAGCAGCCGCCGCGTGATCACGGTCATGCCCCCGACCATCGCCGCTCCGGTCGTCCGCGGGGTGTCGAGCAGCACCAGCCCGGCGGGGGGCGCGCCGGCCGCCTCCAGTCGGCGCACCACCTCGTGGGCCAGCCAGCCGCCGGAGGAGTAGCCGACGAGCGCGAACTCACCGCCTCCGAACCGTCGGAGCAGCGTGCCGGACAGCTGCTCCGCCGCCGCCTCCAGATCCACGGGCAGCGGCTCCCCGGGACGGTAGCCGGGTATGGAGACCGCCCAGACCTGGCGGCGGCCCCGCAGCGCGCCCGCGAAGTTCACGTACTGGTGGGCGCCGGTGGGGGCGATCAGCGACGGCAGGCAGACGAGGTCGGGTTCCCGTCGGCCGTCCGACAGCCTCAGCAACTCCGGCTCGACGCCCCCTCCGGCCGCGAAGACCGGCCGGAGCCGGGCGGCCATCGACAGCAGGTCACCGGCCTGCTGCGGGGTGCCGGTCTCCAGCACCGTACGGAACAGGGCAGCCACTGAGCGGGGGGAGTCCGCCGACAGCCGCGGGGCGGGCCTGTCCCCCGCAGCCAGCTGCAGACGCGCCACAAGGGCGTCCACGTGCGGGCCGCCGCTCGTGACGAAGTGATCGGCGAGTTCGGCGACGGTCTCGGCGTCGAAGAGCAGCGTGGACGAGACCTCTCCGAGGTCCTCCCGCAGGGCGGTCGTCAACTGGAGCAAGAGGATGGAGTCCATGCCGTAGTCGCTGAGCGGTGTGGAGAGGGCGATCCGGTCCGCCGGAATACCGAGGGTCTCCGCCGCTCGGTCACGGAGGTACCCCGCCAGGGCCTCGGCCCGGCTCACGGGTTCGGTGTCGGAAGGGGCGACCGCTCCCCCGGCGTCCAAGGGTTGTGCAGGGACCTGGACGAAGGCGGGGGCGGGGCTCCGCGGGACGGCGGCCGCGGCAGGCAAGGGTAGGAGGTCCACCGCCACCGAGGCCGCCGGTTCCAAGTCCGCCGGTTGCCTGCGTCCGGGCTTCCGGGCCGCGGGCATGCGGTCGGTCCGCCGGGCCACCGACTGCCGGGAGACACCGTCGCTCTCGGCGGCGATGATCTGCTGCCCGAGCTCCCGTGCTTCCGGCAGTACGGGGACGACCGCCGCGAACCCTTCGCTCTCCAGCACCTTCCGCCAGTTCTCGGGCGAGAGTGCCGGCGAGCCCGGTACGCGCAGGGCGTCGTCCTCGAAGAGCCACCAACCTTCCAGCAGGCCGAACGTGAGGTGGCTGGAGACGTCGAAGGCCGCGAGTTCGTTGAGCAGGAGCCACCCTCCGTCGCGCAGGGCCGCCTTCGCGTTGCGGATCGTGTTCCGGGTGTCGCGCGTCGCGTGCAGCACGTTGGCCGCCACGACCAGGTCGTAGCTCCCGCTCTCCACCCGCTGCTGCCCGGCCAGCGGCTGCTCGGCGTCGAAACGGGCGTAGGAGAGGTACGGCACGTCGGGTCCGTACGCGGTACGGGCGTGGTTCAGGAACGCCTTCGACAGGTCGGTGTAGGTGTAGGTCTCGATGTGTTCCTGGTAGGGGCGCAGCGCGGCGAACATGCCGACGCTGGTTCCGCCCGTGCCCGCTCCGATCTCCAGGATGCGGAGTCGTGCCGAGGGGTCCTGGCGCAGCCGTTCCGCGACGACGGAGACCGCGGCGTCGGCCATGGCGCGGTTGTACAGGTCGGCGACCCGGTTGTCGCGGTAGGTGCCTTCGACGAGTTCGACGGAGCCCCGCGGAAACAGGACGTCGGTTGGCCTGGTCACACCGGTGAGAATGCCGGGCAGGGCCCGGAGCGTGGCGTCCAGCAGGGCGAGTTCGGCCGCCTTGTCGGGGTCGGTGGACCACCGGGCGCGGCACTCGTCCCACTCGCGGACGAGGGCGTCCAGCGACGGGGCCGTGTCCGGCACGATGCGGAGCGCGTGGTCGAGCCAGGTCGCGTACCTCTCCAGGATCTCGGCGCGCCGGCGGAGCCGGTCGATGTCGCCGGGGGACGTGGGAGTTCCGGGGCCGCGCAGCCCGCCGAGCGCTTCCAGATGGCCGCGGACCATCCTCGCCAGGAGTGGATCGCGCTCCTCCGCGCGCCACGCCGCGATCGCACGCATCGCCTCCCAGTCGGCGGGCAGGGACGCGGCCGACGCGACGCGGGCGGGCGCGACACGGGTCCGCGCCCTGGGGTGGACGGTGAGCCGTGTCGTCGGGTCAAGCGCCTCGATGGCGTCGAGGTCCTTCACCTTGATGAAGCTCAACTGGCGCTGGCGGCCACCGAGCAGTGTGTCGAGCGCGTCCATCGCCTCCGGCGCCTCGATCGAGAGGAGGCCCCAGCGTGCCATGTGCTCCTTGTGCCGGTCGGTCGAAGCACTGCCGACGCTCCCCCACCACCCCCAGTTCATCACCTTGACCGGGCACGGCCAGTGCCGGTCGAGGAAGTGTGCGTAGGCGTCGCCGAAGGTGCAGCCCGCCGCGTAGTTGCTCTGGCCCGCCGCGGTCGTGAACGACTGGACGGACGAGAAGAAAAGGGCGAAATCCAGCGCCTCGTCTGCGAAGACCTCAGCCATGGCCACCCCGACGTCGACCTTCGCGGCGAGGCCCGCCCGCAAGGTCGCCTCGTCCATCCGCGCCAGGCTCTGGTCCCGCAGGTCGAGCGCCGCCTGGACGACGCCGTTGATGCGCGAGTGGCGACGCTTGACCTCCTTGTGGGCGAAGCGCAGTGACGCGGGGTCGGCGGCGTCGGCCGACAGGTAACTCACCCGGGCGCCGCCGGCCTCGGCGAGCCGCGCGTCGATCGACGCGTCCCTCGGTCGTCGGCCGATCCAGATCACGTGGGCGTCGTGGTTCCGCACGACATGCCGGGTCCACTCGGTGCCGAGTCCGCCCGCGCCGCCGATCACGACGTAGACACCGCCCTGTCGATACGGGGCGTGCTGTGGGTCGCCGGGCTCGTTCGGCGCCCAGCGACGTGCCAGCCACTGGCCGGCGCGGTGCGCCAGGGGGTCGTCGCCCGTACGGCCGGGGAGAGCCAGGAGGTCGTCGGGCAGCTCGGCGGTGTCGAGGTCGGCCCGGCGGACGGACCAGTTCGCATACTCCTGTGCGAGCGATCCGAAGAAGCCGTGCAGCCCGGCGTGGGCGGGTGCGGTCGGCTCGTCGTCGTACGTGGCCAGGGCGCGTCGCGTGACGAGGGTGATGCGCAGGCCGCGGGCGTCGTGTCCGGTGCGGACGAGGGCCTTGGCCATACGGAAGGCCGCGACGACACCGTCCTCCTGCGCCGCGGTGAAACCGGCGGTGTCGGTCGGCAGGAGCGCCGAGCGGTCATCCGGCGCGGGGCCGGGCGCGATCCAGACGAGGTGGCCGACCGGCCCAGTGGACAGGAGCCGGTCGGCGATCTCGTCGGTCGTGACGCCGGGGGCGAGGCCCCACGTGGTGGCGCCCAGGTGCCGTCCGACCAGTGCGGCCCGCTGTTCGGCCGTGCCTCCCACCACGAACAGGTGATCCGCGGGATCCGGGGCGTGTTCGCCCGGGGTGTATGTGGCCACGGGTTCCCAGACGGGTGCGAACAGGGAGGGCACCGGCTCCTTGAGGCGGCGCGAGGTGTAGCCGGTCATCCGTACGCAGACACGGCCGTGCACGTCGGTGACGTCCACGTCGAGCCGGCTCAGCGCGGTCGCGGGCCCGCCCCCGTCCGCGACGCGGACGACGGCCCGTGCCGAGGACGGGCACGGGGCGAGGAGTTCGAGCCGGTCGAGCGCGAACGGCACCGCAGTCTCCGGGTCGGCGGGTCCGTCGGCGAGGCGCAGCGCGATGGACGCCTGGATGGCGGAGTCCAGCAGCGCCGGGGGAAGGACAGATCCGCCGTCGGCGGGGTCCGTCCCGGCCGGGAGTTCCAGCTCGGCCAGAACGGTCCCGGTGCCGGTGTCGACATACGCCTCACGGATGGCCCGGAGCGACGGCCCGTGGACGATCCCCATCGACGCGAGCGCCTCGCGGACGCGTTCGGCCGACACGGTCGCCGTGCAGGCCGCGCGAAGCGCCGTGAGGTCGACACTGTCGGGGCGAGTCGTGCCGGTGCGGGACAAGCTTCCGGTGGAGAGGAACGCCGGTTCGACGCCCCGGTCCGCCCGCGCGGTGATCTCAAAGGTGAACCGGTCGTCGCCGGCGGGCCTCACCAGGACGTCGACGTCCAACTGTCCTCCTGCGTCGGCGGTGGCCGGCCGTACCCAGGTGATGTCGCGCATCAGCAGGGGGGCCGCGGGATCCGCGCCCCAGAGCCGCACGGCGGTCTCGTGTGCCAGTTTGAGGTGGACGACCCCGGGAAGGACGCGCTGTCCGCGCACCGTGTGGTCGCGCAGGACGGGCTCGGCGCCCGTGAACAGCCTGGAGACGCGCAGCGCGCCGGGAGATTCCGGTGCCTCAGACGTCCGGTGGATCGGCCGACGGCCCGCCGCCGGGCGTTCCCCGCGGACGGCGGGAACGGGCCGGGGCGCGGCGGGCGGCCGACCGGTCCAGTGGCTCTCCCGGGCGAACGGGTAGGTGGGCAGGGAAACCCGCCGGTGGGCTCCGGCCGGGAAGAGGGCACCGTAGTCGAGTGGGGTGCCCCGGACGAAGCACCCGGCGAGGACGGTGAGGTCCGCACGGTAGGCCTCGGCGTCCGCGCGGCGGTTCTCGGCTTCGGCACGATAGGTGTCAGCGCCCGCCCGGACGTCACCTGCTTCCGCACCGTACGTCACCGCGTCCGTTCCGGTGGCGATGAACCGCGAGCAACGCTCCAGGCATGCTTCGCCGCGGCTCATGTCCGCGCCCGGTCGGCCCTCTCCCTCGGGCGCCGACCGGCCAGTGAGCGCCTCGGTTCCGTCGAGCCCTTCGTCGAGGATCCGCAGCAGCGCGGCCCGGTCCTCCGCCACGCAGGCGAACCGGTGGGGGAAACAGTCCCTTCCGGCCGCGAGCGTGTACGCCAGGTCGCCGAGGTCCGGGGCGTCCTCGTGGCGGATGCGCTCGGCCAACCGAGCTACCTGCTGGGCCAGTTGTTCCCGCGAGTGCGCCGAGAGGACGACCATTCGTGTGGTCGCGGGTGTACGGGCTCGGGTCCGCGCGATGTCGGGCGCCTCCTCGATGACGAGGTGGGCGTTGGTGCCGCTCGCGCCGAAGGAACTGACGGCGCCCCGGCGTGGCCCGCCGTCGGACGGAGGCTCCCACACGTGGGCGCTGGTGCTCACGTAGAAGGGGCTGTTGTCGAGGTCGATGGCGCCGACCGGCTTCTCGAAGTGCAGCGAAGCCGGGATCTGCCGGTGCCTCATCGCGAGGAGGACCTTGAAGACCCCCGCGACGCCGGCGGCGAACTGGGTGTGTCCGAGGTTCGACTTGATAGAGCCCAGCGCGCAGAAGCCGGTTCTCTCCGTGTCGGCCCGGAACACCCGGCTGAGCGCCGAGAACTCGATGGGATCACCGAGCGGGGTGCCGGTTCCGTGCGCCTCCAGGAGCTGGATGGACCCGGCGTCAATGCCGCTGGACGCGTGGACGGCACGGAGCAGTGCCTCCTGCGAAACGGAGCTGGGGGCGGTGATGCCGTTGGTCGCACCGTCGTGGTTGCTGCCCGTGGCGCGGATGACGCCGTGGATGTGGTCCCCGTCTGCGATCGCGTCGCCCAGCCGCTTGAGCACGAGGACGCCGACGCCCTCACCTGGGACGAATCCGTCGGCGCGGTGGTCGAAGGTGTGGCAGCGGCCCGTCGGCGAGAGCATCCCGGCCCGCCCGGCCAGCTCGTAGAGGCGGGGAGTGGTCTGGACGAAGACGCCGCCCGCCAGTGCCATGTCCGTCTCGCCCGACCGGAGACCCCGGCAGGCGAGGTCGATCGCGATCAGCGAGCTGGAGCACGCCGTGTCGACCGCCAGCGCGGGGCCCTTCAGGTTGAGGAGGTAGGAGACGCGGGCCGGGATCAGGGACGCCATGTTGCCCCAGAAGGCTTGGGCCGGAGCGTTCTCCCCGACCAGTTCGTGGTAGTCGCCGTTCCAGCAGCCCACGTACACACCACAGCGGACCCCGCTCAGCTCCCGTCCGGCGTGGCCCGCGTCCTCCAGGGCCTTCCACGCCTCTTCCAGGAGCAGTCGCTGCTGGGGGTCCATGAGTGCAGCTTCCACGCCCGAGATCCCGAAGAAGAGCGGGTCGAACCGGTCGATGCCGTCGAGGAAACCGCCCCGCGTGCAGCGTGCCGATCCGTCGGGCCCGGTGGCCGGGAGGTCCCAGCGGGTCGCTTCCGTGATGAGGTCGTCGCCGTTCGCCAGATGGGTCCACAGCTCGTCGAGGGTGTCGGCACCGGCGAACCGTCCGCTCATCCCGACCACGGCGATCGGCTCGGGGCCAGTCGCCGGCCCTTCGGGAACGGAGCCGTCGGCGGTCTCCGGGCGGGCGGGGGTGACGCCGCTCGGCGTCCGGGCCGGGCCGGGGGCCGGGGTCGGGGGGGCCGGGGGGAGGGGGGCGGGGGCCGCCACGGGCCCGTGCTCCGCGAGCAGATGCGCGGCGAGGCGGTCGGCGGAGCTGTGGTCGAAGACGACATCGGTCGAGAGGTCGGTACCCAGCTCCTCGTTGAGCACATGGACGAGACGGACGGCGAGGATGGAGTCGAGTCCGTAGTCGGCGAACGCGAGCCCGCCCTCAATCTCGTCCGGCGACATGACCAGGACGTCCGCGATCTTCGCGCGCACCAGCCGTGCGACACGTTCGCCGGGCGTGGCACCGGCCAGGTCCTCGGGTGACGTCCCAGGTGCGGTGCGCGGAGCGAAGGCGGCGGGATCGTCGGTCGGTGCGCTGGTGGACGCACCCGTGCGGACACCGGTGTTGATCGCCTCCCCGGCCGGCTCCAGGTCCCCGATCCAGAACCGGTCCCTCGCGAACGGGTACGTCGGCAGGGAGATCCGGCGGGGTGGCGGCACCACACCGGGGAGTGCCCGCCAGTCCAGGTCCAGCCCGTCGGCCCAGAGCGCGGCCAGCTTGTCCTGCTTGCCCTCGCGGCCCCACCGTTCGACAAGAAGTTCCCGGAGGTCGTCGTCGGCCCAGATCCCGGCAGCAGCGCCCCGGTCGTTTCCGGCGCTGCCCCGGTACAGTCCCCGCACCGTCATCCCGTCGCCGGTCTCCGCGAACGCGCGCAGCATCCGCCGGAGTTCGGGCAGCGAGTGCACCGTCACCGCCAGGCGCTCCGTCATCGCCTCGCGTCCGGACCGCAGGGTGAACGCGAGATCCGCCAAGCGGACCGTCCGCCCGTGCGCCTCCTCTTGTTCCACGAACGCCACCAGGCGCCCGGCGGCATGCCGCAGCCGCTCCGATGTCCGTGCCGACAGGACGACGAGTTGCTCGCCGTCGTCGTGGGCGCGCTCGGCGGGCGTGGCGTCCGCCACGTACTCCTCGATGATCACGTGCGCGTTCGAGCCGCCGGCCCCGAAGGACGACACCGCCGTGACGCGCGGCCGTGCGGACTCCCAGGGCGCGAGGGTCCGCTGGAGACGGAACGGCGTCTCCTCGAACCTGATGTTGGGGTTCGGTTCCTCGGCGTGCAAGCTGGGGACGAGTGTCCGGTGCCGGAGCTGGAGTACAGCCTTGGTGACGCCGGCGATGCCCGCGGCGGCCTCCAGGTGCCCGATCACCGACTTCACGGAGCCGATAGCGCAGAACTGCCGGTCTCCGGTGAACTTCTCGAAGGCGAGCGAGAGCCCCTTCACCTCGATCGGATCGCCCAGATCCGTACCGGTGCCGTGCGCCTCCACATAGCCGACCTCGCGTGCCGAGATCCCGGCCCGGCTCAGCGCGTCGCCGATCAGGTCCGCCTGGGCGGCCGGGCTGGGCACCGTGTAGCCGTTGGACCGGCCGCCGTGGTTGATGCTCGTCCCCCGGACGACGGCGAGGACCCGGTCCCCGTCCGCCAGAGCACGCGCCAGCGGCTTCAGCAGCACCGCGCCGACGCCCTCACCGGGGACGAAACCGTCGGCGCCACTGCCGAAGCTCCGTACCCGGGACTGGGAGGACAACATGCCGGAACGGCAGAGTTCGACGTAGTCGGAGGGGTGCAGATACAGATTCACGCCACCGGCGATGGCCAGCTCGCAGGAGCCATGGCGCAGGTGCTCGCAGGCTTCGTGGATCGCCGTGAGCGAGGACGAGCACATCGTGTCGATCGTCAGACTGGGGCCCCGGAGGTCCAGGAGGTAAGAGGTGCGGGCGCTGAGCGAGGCGAACGAGAGCGCGGGCGCGATCCGCTCACCGGACGGTAACCTGGCCTCGCCGTGCCGTGCGTGGCCGGACTTGGTCACACCGGCGAAGACACCGACGCGGCGCTGATGGCGACGGGCCAGCTCCTCCCGGGTGTAGCCCGCGTCCTCGATCACTTCCCAGGAGGCCTGGAGGAACAGGCGCTCCTGCGGGTCCATGGCGTAGGCATCGCGCGGCGCGATCCGGAAGAAGTGCGGGTCGAACGCGTCGAAGTTCTCCAGGAATCCCCCCCACTTGCTGTAGCTGCGTCCGGTGGCGACGGCGGTGGCGCGGTCCGGCTCGTAGAAACCCTCCAGCGGCCACCGGTCCCGGGGGATCTCGGTGATGCGGTCGCGTCCGGTCGTGAGGTTCTGCCAGAACTCGTCGGTGTTCTGCGCGCCCGGATACCGTCCGCTCATCCCGATGATCGCGATGGCGTCGTCCTGGGCGGGCGCATCGGGCGGTCCGGCCGCGGGCCGAGGAGCTTCGGCGATCTCGGGATCCGAGGAGGTCTCCTCGCCGGTCCGGTTCCGCGGGCCCGTAAGGTGCTCGGCGACGGCGCGCAGGGTGGGGGCTTCGTAGAAGAGCGTCGTCGAGGTCTCCCCGAACACGGTGTGCAGCTCCCTGTTGAGCTGGACGACCATGACCGAGTCGAGGGCCAGCTCGTCGAGCGGCCGATCCGGGTCGATGGCGTGCGGCGGCAGCTTCGTGACCTGCGCGAAGATCCCGAGGACCGACCGGAGCGTCTCCCGGTCCGGGGCCACAGCGTCGACCGTGTCCGGCACGGAGACCGGTGTGGGTGCCGCCGTCGGTACGGGCGTGGTCTCCTTCGGCTCGCCGTGGTGCACCCAGATCTGGTCCTCGCCCGCCTCACCGAGGCGCCAGGCGCCCAGAAGGGCGTCGAGCCCCGTGTCCGACTCCATGGGAACGAGAGCGCGGTGACGCCGGAGGTACGCGCGGGTCGCGTCGTCGACCGTCATCCCGCCGTCCTTCCAGAGCGGCCACGCGATCGAGACCGTGCGGCCCGATCGCTCTCCCGCCGCGACGCGTACGTTGCGGCGGGAGGCGAACGCCCCGAGGTGGGCGTTGGCCGTGGCGTAGTCGGACTGGCCGGGATTGCCCGTGACGGCAGCGCCGGATGAGAAGAGGAGGAAGGATTCGAGCGGCAGGTCCGCCGTGGCCCGGTCCAGGTGGACCGCGCCGTCGACCTTCGGGGCCAGGACCAGCTCCCATTCCTCGGGGCTCTTGTCCTTGACGTACGCGTCGTGGATCACGCCCGCGGCGTGGATGACGCCGTGGATCGCGCCGCTCCGCTCCCGCACCTCCGCGACGAGATGACGTACCTCCTCCCAGCGGGAGACGTCCGCGACGGCGTACCGGGCCTCCGCTCCCGCCGCCCGAAGTTCGGCGAGGAGCCGGTCGGTTCGGAGGCTTGGTGCGGACCGGCCGACGAGGACGAGCCCCGAGCGGGCGGTGTCCCGTGCGATCCGGCGGGCGACGATGGCGCCGATGCCGCCGGCGCCGCCGGTGATCAGGTACGTGCCTCCCGAACGCCAGGGCGTACCGGCGCCGGTGGCCGTGCCGGGTGCCCAGGTCCGGACATGGCGTTCGGCGCCCCGGTGGAGAACGAGGACGTCGTCGGCGTGCCGTGCGTTCTCCAGGACCGCGCCCGCGATCCGGTCCCGGTCGCTCGCCCCGTCGAGGACGAGGATCTGCCCTGAGACGCGCGGGTTCTCCAGTGCCGTCGTGCGCAGGAGCGCGGAGAGGGCCGGACCGGTCTCCTCGTCCTCGGTGGCCGATGTCACCACCTGCACCAGCGTGGTCCCTTCAGACGCCTCCCCGGCGAGCGTCCGGACGAGCTCGAAGACCTGTCGTGAGAGGTCGGTGAAGCGGGTCTCCGGGCGCTGTCTGGCCGTCGTGACGGCGTGGCAGCGCACTCCCGGCAGCAGTCGCTCGACGTCGTCCAGCAGGGATGCGGGTGTTCCGCACAGGATGACCGCGTGATGCCGGAACGAGGAGCCGCCGGCAGGACCCGGGGCCCCGGCGGCGGACTTCGGCGTCCACCGGGGCACGAACAGCGTCGTCGCGGAGGCGGGAACGAGCCCGGGTTCCCGCGCGGGCTCGGAGGCGGAGGGACGCCCCTGGCCGCGGGCGTAGGCGGGCATGGGTGCCTGTTCGGAGGCGGACGCTACCGCGCTCCCAGGAATCCAGTACCGTTCGCGTGCGAAGGGATAAGCCGGGAGGTGCACGCGCCTCGGCGTTCCGGCACCGTCGGGCCCGTACAGCTGTCGCCACTCGACCTCGCCCCCGCCGCACCAGCGGGCGATCAACTCGGTGAGGCCTTCCGGATCCTGGCCGGGACCCGCATCCGTTCCGTCCCCCGGGTCGCTGATGAACTCCCTGAGCCGGGAGATGAGTGCGTCGCGGGAGGAGACGACCCAGCCGGCACGTTCGGCCATGGCCTCCCGTCCGGTCTGGAGCGTCCACGCGATCGAACGGAGTGAATCGGTGTGCCGGGTGTCCTCCAGGTGTGCGAGCAGATCCCGCGCCCGCTCGCGCAGTTCCCGCTCCGTACGCGCCGAGAGGGGCACGGCGACGCGGCGGCCCTCGGGGACGTCCAGGTCCCGTGCCGAAGTCGCTCCCTGGTCCTCGTCCGGGTACTCCTCCAGGACGACGTGGCAGTTCGTACCGCCGAAGCCGAAGCTGCTGACCCCCGCCCGCCGGGGAACGGGTGCACCGTGCCGGTCGCTCTCCCGCTTCCAGGGCTCGCTCTCGCGCACGATGCGGAACGGGCCGCCGTCGAGTTGTATGTACGGGTTGATCTCGTCGCAGTTGCGGGAGGGCGGCAGGGTGGCGTGCTTCATCGCGAGGACCGTCTTGAGCAGACCCGCGATGCCCGCGGCGGCTTCCAGATGGCCGATGCTGGCCTTCACGGAGCCGAGTGCGCAGGTTCCTCCGCCGTCGCTCCCCAACCGCCGGAAGGCGTTCCGGAGCGCCTGCACCTCTACGGGGTCGCCCAGGGCCGTGCCGGTGCCATGGGCCTCCAGATAGCCGATGGTGCGGGGGTCGATGCCGTCCATCGCCCGCACCACGAGGTCCGCCTGGGCGGCCCCGTTCGGCGCAGTGAGGGAGTTCGCCCGCCCGCCGTGGTTCTCGGCGCTCCCCAGGACGACGGCGAGGATCGCGTCTCCGTCACGCTCGGCGTCGGCGAGCGGCTTCAGTACGACTGCGCCGACGCCCTCGCCGCGTACGTAGCCGTTCGCGTCGCTCGCGAACGTCTTGCACCGCCCGTCCGGGCTCAGCATGCCGGCCCGTGCTGCGCTGACGAACGTGTCGACGCTGAGGAGGAGGTTCACCCCGCCCGCTATCGCGGCGTCGCACACCCCGGAACGGAGGGCTTCGACGGCCCGGTGGACGGCGACGAGCGAGCTGGAGCAGGCCGTGTCGACCGGCTCGCTCGGACCGTGGATGTCGAGGACGTACGAGATCCGGTTGGCGAGCATGGAGTGGGCGTTGCCCGTGGAGGTGAAGGCGTCCGGCGGGGTGCCGTGGGCGGCGAGCAGCGTGGCGTAGTCGGTGCCCGAGACGCCGAAGAACAGCCCGGTGCTCTCCGGCAGGCCCGCGGGGGCGTAGCCGCTGTTCTCCACCGCGTTCCACACGGTCTGAAGCGCCAGCCGGTGCTGGGGGTCCATCAGTTCGGCCTCGCGCGGCAGGATACGGAAGAAGGCCGCGTCGAAGGCGTCCACCGCGTCGAGGACGCCCGCGTGGCGCGGGAAGTCGGACGCCTCCACGATCCGCGCGTAGTTCGTGTCGTACCGGTCGGCGGGGTACGCCGTCACGTGGTCGGTCCCGGCGGCCAGGTTGGCCCAGTACGCGTCCAGGTCGGGGGCGCCGGGGAAACGACCCGCGGCTCCGATGACGGCGATCGGAAAGGCGGCGTTCGCGGCGGCCGGGCGTGGGGCGGCGGGTCGCGGGGCGGCGTCGGGGACCCCGTCCTTCTGCCGGGCGGCCCGGTGCCCGGCTTCCGGGGTGGGCCGCGGTGGGGTCCCGGGGGTCCGGGCGGAGGTCTCGGTGAGGTCCGGGGTCCCGGTCGACCGCCCGTACGCGGTGCGCAGGGCGGCTGGGTGTTCGGCGACGAGGTGTTCCCCCAGCGACGCAAAGGTGCTGCGGTCGAAGAAGACCGCGGGGGTCAACTCGATGCCGAACCGCTCACTCGCCTGCTGCGCCAGGGCGACGAGCGAGATCGAGTCGAAGCCGAAGGCGTCGAAGCCGGTGCGCGCGTCGAGTTCGTCGGGGTCGAACTTGAGGATGCCGGACGCCAGGACACGGAGTTCGTCGACCGCGAAGGCCAGGAGTCCCTCGCCCTCCACGGACTCCCCAGGTATCCCGTCGAGCTCCCCTCCGCTCCGGCCGCCAGCGTCTGATCCGGTCGCGCCCGCTGTGCATGCGTTCACCGACGGACCCTCCCTCGGTCCTTCGTCGTCGCCGCACCACAGGCCGGCGAGTACGCCGACCACGTCGCCGTTCCGGTCCAGCAACCCGACCGAGCCTCCGATCCCCTCCCCTTGCGCGATCACGTCGAAGACGGCGTACGCCACGGAGGCCCGGCCGCCCGCCCCGTCCGCGAAGAGCCGGATCTCGTCGATCCGGTGCGGTGCGCTCCGCGCCCACCGGGGGTCGCCCGTCCGCTTCGCCTCAAACTGCAGGCCTTGCGCCACTGCGGAGAGCACCTGCGGAGCGAGCGTGACATGGGGCTTCACATGGTCACGCTGGAGCTCGGGCGCGCCGAGCCGTAGTGCGAGGCGTCCGTCCCGCAGGCGGAAAACGCCCTTGACACCCGCGAGTTCGGGCGCGTATCCGACTCCGCCCTCGGCCAGTTCGGCGAGGAAACCGGCCGGGGAGAGCGATTCGGCCAGGTCCGGCGCGAGGGCTCCGGGAAGCAGGCCGACGAACGGCTCGGCATGGGGGTGCGCGGACGGCCGCATCACGCCGCCCTCGTCCGCCCGCAGGTCGAACTCCGCCACGGCGGTCCGTCGCCCCGACACGTCCTCGGTGTGCACGGCTCCCGCCGCCGTCATCCCCCCGGAGGTGTCCAGGACCGTCACCAGGCGCGTCGCGGCCGCCCAGTCGACCGGGCCGAGGAGACGAAGACCGCGCACGACCGATCCGTCGGAGAAACCGGAGACCTTCGCGGCCGCGATCGCGAGGTCGACGGCGAAGGTGGGGACGATGCTGCGGGTCCTGGCCTTCCGCTCGCCCTGGGTGCGGCCGTAGTCCAGGAGATCGTCCAGGTGCACGTCGAGGACGTACTGCAGCCCGGTGGCGTCCGACGCGTTCCTGCCGAGGAATGGGTGGAGCTTCTCGCGCAGGGCGAGCGGCGCGGTCACGGACGGCGCGCCGTCCTCCCGGGCGACCCAGCACCGTACGCGCTCGAAGGGGTACGCGGGGAGGGAGACGCGGCGGGGCCTGGGCGCGTCCTGTGCGTCGGCCCGCTCCCAGTCGACGCTCTTGCCATGCACCCAGGTGGTCGCGAGGTCGCGCAGGTCCGCGACACGGGCGCCGCCGCCCGCGAGCGCGGCGGCGAGGTCTCGATCACCCGCCAGTCGGCGGTCGACGGCGGCCAGCGCCTCGTCCGGGGTCCGTGCCAGGAACGCCCACCGGTGCGGGAGTTCGTTCTTTCCGACGCGCAGGGTGTGGGCGACCGACGCAAGGTCCGGCGCCGCCGAACGGCCGAGGAAGGCACGGAATCGGGTGAGGTAAGCCAACAGCGCGGCGTCGTTCATGGCGGAGAAGACGAGGAGTTCCTCGCGACCACCGGGTACGCCACCGGGCGCGCCGCCGTTCTGCCGCGGGTACTCCTCCAGGATCATGTGGGAGTTCATCCCGCCCGCGCCGATCGAGGTGATCCCGGCGCGGCGCGGATGGGTGACCTCGCGCCCGTCGACGGTGGTCACCGCCGGCTTCCAGGCGGTGAGTTCCTGCTGCACCCGGAAGGGAGTGCGGGAGAAGTCGATGTCCGGGTTGATCACCGAGCTGTGCAGCGAGGGGACCAGCTGTTCCCGCTGGAACTGGAGGATGACCTTGGCGAGGCCGATCATTCCGGCGGCGTGCAGCAGGTGGCCCATGTTGGACTTCACCGAGCCGATCGCGCAGAACCCGGTCTCCGGGGTGTACTTCTGGTAGGCGGTGGTCAGCGCCTTGACCTCGATCGGGTCACCCAGGGACGTCCCCGATCCATGCGCCTCCACGTAGCTGATGGTCCGCGGGTCGACCCCCGCGTCGTCAATCGCCTTCTCGATCGCACGCGCCTGCATCCGGGGGCTGGGGACGGTGAACCCGTTGCGCACGCCGGCGTTGGCGAGGGCGGTTCCCTTGATGACGGCGTACACGTGGTCTCCGTCGCGCTCGGCCTCGACGAGCGGCTTGAGGACCAGGGCGCCGACGCCCTCCCCGAGGATCGTCCCGTCCGCCCCCAGACCGAAGCTCCGGATCACGTCCGAGGTCGCCGTCGTGAAGTGCTCCTGCGACGAGCTGATGAGGTTGTACGGGTGCAGCAGCAGGTTCACCCCGCCCGCGACCACCATCGGGCACTCGCGCGCCCGGAGCATCTGCACGGCCTGGTGGACACAGGTGGAGGACCCCGAGCACATGGTGTCCACGAAGAGCGAGGGCCCGGTGAAGCCGTAGAAGTACGACAACATGTTGGGCAGCGTCCCCGTGTAGCTGCCGCTGGCCGGGGACCCCCGCGTGAGGCCGTTCTCGAAGCCGTAGAGGCCGTAGTGGTTGCTCATGGAACCGGCGAGGACACCGACGTCCCCGTCGTACTTCCGGCGGATCGTCTCGCGTGAGTAGCCCGCGTCCTCCAGCGCCTCGACCCCCGTCTGCAGGAACAGCCGGACCTCGGGCGACATGTTCTCGGCCTCGCGCTTGGAGATACGGAAGTAGCGGGGGTCGAACGTGTCGATGTCCTGGAGGAACGTTCCGGTGCGGATGGAACTCTTGCCGAGGACACTGCGGTCGCGGCTGTAGATCGCGTCGTGGTCCCAGCGTTCGCGCGGCACCTCGGAGAACTGGTGGCGGCCCTCTTGGAGTACCGACCAGAGTTCGTCCATGGTGCCGGCGCCGGGGTAGCTGCCGGAGACGCCGATGATCGCGATGTCGTGGTAGTCGTGGCGCCCGCCCGGGGCCTTTTGCCGCACCGGGGCGGACGCGGAGGCCGCCTCCGCGGCCGGAAGGCCGGCTGTGGCCGGGGCAACTGTCGTGTCCACGGGGCGGCCCGGGGCCGTGGCGTCGGCAGCTTCCTCGACGGCGGTTCGGTGCGGGGCTTCGGCGCCGACGACCGTTCGCAGCACCCCGGCGTGTTCCGCCACGAAGTACCCGGCGACGCCCGCGATGTCGGTGTGCTCGAAGAAGATCGTCTTGGGGAGCGGGCCGAAGAGTTCTTCAAGCGCCACGGTCGTATCGAGGATGGCGAGCGAGTCGATACCGTACTCGATGAGGTCGACCGTCTCCTCCAGCGTCCCGGGATCACGGTGGAGCGCCTCGCCCACGACCCGGCGCAGCAACACCGTCGCACGTTCCGTCAGCTCTTCGTCGGTGACGGCGGAAGCCTCATCGGCGCTGGCCTTGCCCACGGGGGCGGCGACCGGCGCTTCAGTGGGTGTCGGAGCCGCCGTGAGCGTCGCGGCAGAGCCGTGCGCCACCACGACGTGCGGAGGTGCGTCGCCCAGGACGCGGCCCAGGAGCCTCAGGCCATCCTCGGTGGGGAGGGGCTCCCAGCCCCGGTCCCGTCGCATCATCCTCAACGTGACGGCGTCCACGGACATCCCGCCGTCTGCCCACAGCGGCCAGCTCACCGCGCGGGTCCTGCCGGTCCGCTCGCCGATGTCGACGAGCGCCTGGCGGTGGTGGGCGAAGGCGTCCAGGAAGGCGTTGGCCGCCGCGTAGTCCGACTGGCCCGCGTTGCCGAACACCCCGGCCACCGAGGAGAAGGCGACGAAGAAGTCGAGCGTGAGGCCGCGCGAGGCGGCATCGAGGTGGAGGACCCCGTCGACCTTCGGTGCCAGCACCGTCCGCAGCTCGGAGGCGTCCTTGGTGAAGACGTACGCGTCGCGGAGGACGCCCGCCGCGTGCACGATGCCGTCGATGGTTCCGTGGGCCTCGGTGATGGCGCGGACCGCTCGGTCCACGTCGGTGCGCGACCCCACGTCGACGGGGACGTGGTGGGCATCGACTCCCGCGTCCCGCAGTTCCCGCAAGGCGGCCTCGCTGCCGGCTCCCTGCGCCGACCGGCCGCTCAGGACGACGGTGACCCCGGCGTACCTGCCGAAATAGCGGGCGACATGCCGTCCGAGCCCGCCGAGGCCGCCCGTGATCCAGTAGACCCCGCCCTCCTTCAGCGGCGGTACCTCGGCCCCGGCGCCCAGATCCAGTTCCCCCGGCCGTGACGCGTGGCGTGTGCCGTCCGCGCCGAGCCTGATCTCGCAGTCGGCCGACCGCTCCGCGGCCTCCACCCGGAGGGTCGCGGCGATCCGATCCGGCGGCGCGGTGTCGAGTTCCGCGACGCGCACGACCCGGCCCGAGACGCGCGGGTTCTCCAGGGCGACAGTGCGGAACAGGCCGGTGAGGGCAGCGTGGTAGTGCCGGGGCAGCCGGTCGTCCACGAACACGACGAATCGCTGCGGCCCTCCGGGCTTCGACCGCACGACGTCCGCGACGTCCCGGAAGACATGGTCCAGCGCGGCCCCTACACCGTCGGCGACCTGGCCGGGTTCGACGTCGGGCAGCCGTGCGACGGTGAATCCGGTGAGTTCCGCCACGGCTTCGGTGTGCCGGGCGGCACGTCCGCCGAGGTACCCCCGTACGACAGGAGCGGGACCGGTCTCGTCCTCGGCCGCGGCGGGGGGAGCCGACAACCAGGAGACGGCGGCGGTCACGGTGTTCCCACCCGTCTCCGGGCCGGGTCCGGGGACCGCCCCGGCCGGTTCCGTCCGCTGGACCAGTCCGCGCAAACTGACGCTTATGGTGCCCTTCCCGTCGCAGAGGTCGATGTCGAACATGTCGAGCGCGCCGCGGCCCTCGCGCCGTCGGACCCATGCCCAGGTCTCGGGCGCACAGGGACCGTAGACCGTGAGTTCCTCGAACGCGAAGGGCAGCACCGGAACCAACCGGCCGCCGTCCGCCGACGGCGAGGTATCCGCCAGGAGGACGACCGAAGCCTGGAAGGCCGCGTCCAGCACGCTCGGCGGAAGGGCACATCCGGTGTCCCCGGACCCACCCGCGTCGGGATCGACGATGCGCGCAACCAGTTCTCTCTCCCCCAGCCGCAGTTCCCTCAGCCCCCGCATGGCCGGACCGTAGTCGAGCCCCCGGTCGCAGAACTCCGCGTAGACCTCCGCGTGCCCGCGCTCGCGGGGGCAGGCCGCCAGCAGTGTGGCGAGATCGAGCCGGTCTGCCTCAACCGCACCGGCGGTCTCGGCCAGACCCGAGCTGTGCACGGTGCCGGGGGCCGGTCCCGTGGATATCTCGAAGGCGAACGCGCCGCCGTCCCTCGGGGTGAGCCCCATCCGGACCTCGGTCGGCGCGCCCCGCACGACCAGCGGGCGCGACCACCCCATGGAGCGGAGCCGGACTGCCGGTGGCACCCCGGTGTCCCGCCCGGTCGCCACACGGGCCACCGCTGCACGGACCATCTCCACCTGTGCCGCCGCCGGCAGCACGGGCGTGCCGCGCACCTGGTGCGCTGCGAGGAACGGCTCCTCCCCGGTGAAGATCGAGGTGAAGCCCCGTCCGTCGGAGCCGGGGACAACGGCGTGGAGGAGGGGGTGCGGCACCGCGGTACGGGACCCTCCTCCTGACTGCGCCGCACCCCTCCGTGCCCTCTCCGTACGGTTCGCCCTCGTCCGTGCCGGCTCTGTACTCACCGGCTCGGTTCGCCCTGAAGACCTCTCCGTACGCTGTGTCTCCGCGAGCGTCCCGTCCGCCGCCGCTCTCCCCGCCTCGTCGTCCTTCGGCGGAACCCTGAACCAGTGGCGCTCACGGGCGAACGGATACCCGGGGAGACGCACGCGGCGCGCGTGTGCCGTGGGACCTCGCTCCCCGAGCCGCTCAGCCCAGTCCACCGTCTCGCCTCCTGCCCAGAGCGTCCCGGTCGCCCTCAGCTCGGCGGCGGCCGCGTCGGCGCGCACCGCCGCGCCCAGATGGACCTCGCCACCGGCCAGCTCATCGTCCGCGAATCCAGCCAGCAGGCTCGTGAGTTCGTCACGGTCCCCGACGATGAACGCGACCCGCGCCCGCATTGGGTCACGGCCGGTCCGGAGCGTGTGCGCGATGTCGGCGAGTGCCTGTGCGGGCTGCTCCCGCAGATGGGAGAGCAGGGTGCGCGCGACCACGCGCAGCCGTTCCGGTGTCCTCGCCGAGAGGGGTACGAGATGCGGCCCCGGCGAGTCCGTCCGGCGCGGCTCGTCGGCGGAATACTCCTCCAGCACGATGTGTGCGTTCGTGCCGCCGAACCCGAAGGAACTCACCCCGGCCCGGCGTGGCGGGACTCCGCCGTCCGGTCCTGCGGGCGGCGCCTCCCAGGGCCGGGTATCCCGCACGACGTGGAACGGACTGTCGTCGAAGCTGATGAGTCGGTTCTGCTTCCGGAAGTTGACGGTGGCGGGCAGCGCCCGGTGTGCCAGGGAAACGATCACCTTGGCGATCCCCGCGATCCCGGCGGCCCCTTCCAGATGTCCGATGTTGGTCTTGACCGACCCGATCCCGCAGCTCGACGGCTGGGCGACGGTCCCCTGCGCCGCGTGCAGGTTCCGGAAGGCGGTCTTGAGGGCCATGACCTCGATCGGATCTCCGACGGGCGTCCCCGGACCGTGCGCCTCGATGTAGCTGACCGTCTCCGGGCGGATTCCGGCGCGAGTGTAGAGCCCTTCGATGAGGTTCGCCTGCGCGGTCGGGCTGGTGACGGTCAGGGAGGTGGTCCGGCCGCCGTGGTTCGTAGCGACCCCCTTGATGACCGCGTGGACGGGATCACCGTCCGCGACGGCCGACGCCAGGGGTTTTAGCAAGAGCACCGCTCCACCCTCGCCGCGTACGTAGCCGTCGGCACTCTGATCGAAGGCGCTCGCACGGCCGGTCCGCGACAGCATGCTCGCCTGGCTGAAGGCGACGAAGTGCTTGGGCGACCAGATCAGGTTGACCCCGCCCGCCAGGGCGAGGCCGCACTCTCCGTGGCTCAGTGCGCGGACCGCTTCGTACACCGCCACCAGCGAACTCGAACAGGCAGTGTCGTTGGTGATACTCGGGCCCTGGAGGTCCAACTGGTACGAGATGCGGTTTGCGATGATCGAGTAGGCCGTACCGGTGGGAAAGTAGGCGTCCGTCCTCACCCCTTCGCGCTCCATCATCTCCGCGTAGTCCGCGTGGCAGACACCCATGAAGACGCCGGTTGCCGTACCGGCGACGTCGCCCACCGCGTATCCCGCGTTCTCCACGGCCCGCCAGGCGAGTTCGAGCGCCATCCGCTGCTGCGGGTCCATGCTCTCGGCCTCACGCGGCGAGATGGCGAAGAAGTCGGCGTCGAAACGGTCAGCGTGCTCGACGAAGCCGCCCCAGACGCTGTTGGTCCGTTGCGCCCCCCGCCGGGGATCCCCGAAGTACTTCTCCTTGGACCAACGCTCGGGCGGGACCTCGGAGATGAGGGAGCGGCCCGCGAGAAGGTGTTCGCCGAACTCCTCCAGCGTCTCGGCACCGGGAAAGCGCAGGGCGATGCCGATGATCGCGACATCGTCCGCTGCGGGAGCCTGTACGTCCGTGCTCATCGCGGGCCTCCCGCCCCGGGTCCGTGGCCGGCCGGCCTCGGCCCCGGGAGAGTCCGGAGATCGACGATCGTGTCCACCTTCAGCTCCGCTTCCGGACGAGTGTCCCCGTCCCGCATCCGTCCGCCGACGAACTGCTCGTGGAGAACGGCGGTCGACAACAGGAAGACGAAGGCCTGGTCCTCCTTCGTACTGATCCCCTCACTAGGGGTGGCCATGATCTTCGCCACGAGCTTCCTCGCGAACACGGGGTCGATGCCGTCGATCCTCCTCAGCTCCGTGTCCGAGAGGACCAGGTCCAAGTAGTCGGGCTGCTGATCCTTGAAGACGGCAGCTCCGGGGGCGCGGTACGGCTGTTTGCGACGGGCGAGGCTCGACTCCGGCAGTCGGTCCCGGAATGCCTCCTTGAGGAGGACCTTTTCCTCGGAGCCGTCGTCGAATCGCAGATTGACCGAGGCCGCCGCACGCACCACCGCGGGATCGAGGAAGGGGCAGCGGTTCTCGACGCCATGGGCGAGGCTCATGCGCTCCCCCTGGGTGGAGAGGAGATAGCCAGGCAGCAGGGTCTTGAACTCGAGCCACTGGGCCTTCTGCACGGGACTCAGCGCGGCGTATCCGGGGGTCGACGCCGTCAGGGCCAGCATCTCCGCGAACGGATCCCCGCGTTCCTTCAGCAGCCGTGCGGCAAATCGGCCGTTCTGGTAACGGAGTTCGTGCGAGAAGAGGCCCGGGAGCCGTTCGACGGCGAACTGCTCGAACAGGCCCTTCAGCCGGGCCCGGTTCGCGGGGCCGAAGTGGCTCAGCTCCGGGTGGAGGCCGCCGATCCGGGCCATACGTTCGTCGTCGGAGAGGTCGTGCCACGCGGCGCGCAGCAGGGTTTCGCGGAAGAGCGAATAGCCGAGGAACGCCTCGTCGGCGCCCTCGCCGCTGAGGATCACCTTGATGCCTGCGTCGCTCACATGGCGGGAGAGCAGGTACATGGGCACGAACGCGGTACGAAACGCCGGGACTTCGGCGTGGTACACGGCGGACGGAAAGCTCGCGGCGATGTCGGCGCCGCCGACGGCGATGGACGAGTGCAGCGTACCGAGGTGCGAGGCGACGACCTGCTGGCTGCCCGATTCGTCGAAGGCCGCCTCGTCGAACTCGACGGAGAAGGTGCGGACCTCGTGGGAGGAGAGTTCGGTCGCCAGCGCGGTGACGATGGAGGAGTCGAGACCGCCGCTCAGGTAGACGCCGACCTCCACGTCGCTCCGCAGCCGCATCTCGACGCTTTCGCGAAGGGTGTTACGGACGAATGAGATCGCTTCCCCGGCGGAACCGGTGAACGGTTCAACATCGATTTCCAGTTCGGCGTACGTGGTCAGGTCCAGGGTTCCGCCACGCACGGTCAGGCAGCTTCCCATGGGCAGTTGTCGGATGTGCCTGAAAGGGGTCCGGTCGGGCAACGGGGTCCACACCGCGAAAGCGGAGGCGAGTTCACCGGGATCCAGTTCGAAACGGAATCCGGGGAATGCCTGGAACGCCTTCATCTCCGAGGCGAAGAGGAATTTCTCACTCCGGCCCTCGCAGGACTCGTAACCGCTGTAGAAGAGCGGGCGCTTGCCGTACCTGTCCCGGGCCAGGAAGAGGTCTCCGGACACCGCGTCCCGGATGGCGAACGCGAACGCGCCGTTAAAGCGCGGCAGGCAGGCGGCTCCCCACTGGGCCCACGCCTGGAGGACAACTTCGGTGTCCGATCGTGTGCGGAAGCGCCGGCCGAGCGATCGCAGCTCCTGGCGTAGTTCGATGTGGTTGTACAACTCGCCGTTGAAACAGATCCAGTAGCGGTCCGACGGATCCGCCATGGGCTGTGCGCCCATGGAGAGGTCGATGACCGACAGTCGGACCATGCCCATGGCCACGCCGTCGTCCAGGTAGTAGCCCGCCTCGTCCGGGCCGCGGTGCCGTATGAGCGACAGCATCGAGGCCATCACCTCGGGCGTGGACCCGGCGTCGACCGAGGGCGAGACGAAGCCTGCGATTCCGCACATGCGGGATCTCCTTCCTTCAGCGGTCGTCGCGTTCGGCGATCTTCTTCGCCACGAAGGCGTCGATGGATTCGAGCGAGGTGAGAATGTTTTTGAGGAAGTCCTCGTCCTTCAGCTGGATCGAAAACTCCTGCTCGATGGAGCTGAGAAGCTGAACGTATCCGAAAGAGTCGATCACTCCGGCCTTGAAGAGGTCACTCCGGCCGGTCAGTTCGTCATCGAATTCGATGAGAAACTGCTCTTCGAGCATTTCCCTTATGCGCCAAGTTCGCTCCATGTCTCACACCTCGCTTTTCGTCAGCGTTTCCTGAGGAATGGCCTTGGCGATACTTCTCACCATGCGGAGCAACGACGTGCCACCTATCTCTTCGCATTCCAACCCGGCGTCACGGTCAAATAGATAACGGATACTTTCCACCCAGCGGACGGGCTCGACCATCTGTCGGCTCAGCATCTCCGCGATCGCACCGCCCTCGTGGGGACGCGCACTGACATTCGAAATCACGGGCACCGAGGGTTTCGCGAAGTGGAATCCACGAAGAAATCTCTCGAAATCGGTGCGCGCGGATTCCATGGCCCTCGAATGGAAGGCGGCACCGACCCTGAGTGGGGCGAAGCGGATGCCTCTGTCCCGCAGGGACGCATGAGCGGCCCGGAGCGCACCGTCGGAACCGGCGATGACGACCTGGGAGTCGGTGTTGTGGGCCGCGACGTCCACTCCCTCGACCTCGTCGGCACCGAGCACTTTCAGGAGGCTCTCGATGGGGGTGTTCATGACTGCGGTCATGCCGCCACCCGAGGCCGCGGCCATGAGCTCGCCACGCTTCTGCACGATCCGGAGACCCGTTTCGAAATCGAAGACCCCGGCGGCGAGAAGTGCGTTGTACTCCCCCAGGCTGTGTCCCAGGTAGCAGTCGGCGGGTCGGCCCTCCCGGCGCTCCCGCTCGAAGGCGTGCAGAGCATTGACGGTGTAGAGAGCCGGCTGCGTGCACTCCGTACGGGCGAGGACGTCGTCCTGGTTGTCGCGGCAGCGTGCCACGAGGTCGTACCCGAGGAGATCGCAGGCGTAATGCACGACACCCGGATAATGGCCGAAAACATCTGCGCCCATGCCTCGGAACTGCGATCCCTGACCAGGGAAAACAATCGCGAGCACCCTGTGATGCCTCCTCGATCTGCTCCGATTGGCTGGCTCTGACCACTCGAAGAATAGCGATTTCGATTATGCTGCCCCACGCCCCTTGCTGAGTGCTTGCCGGTTCGCTGTCACCCCGGCACGAGACCTTGTCCGAATCCCTGCCGTCCGCTTGCCGATGCCCGGTAACGGGCGTTCACCGAAGGATGCACCAAAAGGCCCGTAGCAGGGGGATCCGGGCGCGCAGGGCTCTCTCCGCGTGCCTATATGGAATGCACAGCACGCATGGCCGGTTTCGCCTCACGCGGCGAATCTGCGCCGTTGACATCGACGCAGGCAGAGCTCTATGAGTCCAGTGTCCATGGTCATCAGGAAAATCCCCACGGATGAGACCGCTGTTCTATGGTGTATTCAACGATGAGGTCTCAAGCGTGAGAACGAATGGGGCAAGAGAATATGTCCGTGCATCAGGCTGAGGGGGCGTCGCCGCCCTCACCACCGTCCGCCCTTTCCGGGCCGGCGCTTCAGGTGCTGGGGCCTATGTCGGCCGGGTACCAGTGCCGCGACATCCCGCTCGGACCACCACGCCGCCGCGCGCTCCTGGCCCTCCTCCTCATCAGGCTGGGCCGCGTCGTGCCCACCACAGTGCTCATCGAGGAGCTGTGGCGGGACGCTCGTCCCCAGCATGCCGTCGCCACACTGCAGAGTCACATCTCCCACCTGCGCAAGGCTCTAGCTCCCGCGGCCGGCCCGGACAGGTCCGCGCTCCTGCGCTACCAGGCGCCGGGATACATCCTCCGGCTCGCGCCCGACCAGGTGGACGCGTACCGGTTCGAGCAACTCTTCTCCACCGGACGCCGACTTCTCGCGGATCAAAACCCGTTGGCCGCCCGGGACCGTCTCACCCGGGCACTCAAGCTGTGGCACGGCGCCCCGTACGCGGAGTTCCTCACCCATCCGTCGCTCGCCGACGAGAGCGCCCGGCTGGAGCAGATGCGGCTCACCGCCCTCGAATCCTCCGCCGAGGCCGGGCTCCTCCTGGGGCGGACCGCCGAGGTGGTCACCGAACTGGAACGCGAGGTCCGTCAGCACCCGGCCAGGGAACGCATGGTGGGCCACCTCATGACCGCGCTGTTCCGATCGGGCAGACAGGCCGAAGCGCTGGAGATGTACGCGTGGACACGGAGCTATCTGGCCGAGGAGTTCGGAGTGGACACGAGCGCCGATCTCCAGCGGCTCCACACCGCCCTTCTCCGGCAGGAGTTGGGCGGCCAGCGTGCGCACGGCACAACGGGCGGTCCTGTCCGCCGCGGAGCGACCGCTTTCCCGCGGCAGGTCCGGACAACGATGTCCAGCGCGGCCGCAGGCACCGCAGCACCTCGTCCCCCGGCCGAACTGGCCGTGCGCGCTCAGGAGGCTCCGGACGGCGCAGACAAGTCGCTCCCCCGTTCCGCGACTCCTTCCCCCTCACCGGGTGAACCCGGCATGGCATCTCCCTTGATAGGCCGTGAACGGGAGGTGGGTCTTCTGGTCGCCGCAATGGCCGGAACAGCGGCCGGTCGTGGACATCTCGCATGCGTACTCGGCTTCTCCGGACTCGGGAAAACCCATCTCGTGATGGAACTGGTCCAACGCCTTCGGGCACTGAACGAGAACATCGAGACAATTCAGAGCAGCAGTTTCTCCGGCGAGGGAGTTCCGCCCTACTGGCTGTGGACCCAGGTGGTGCGCCGGCTCTCGGTTGAGCGGCCGGAGGCCTTCCGGGCCGCAGCCGCACCGTTCGGCTCGCTGCTGGCACCGCTGCTGCCCGGGTGGCTGCCGGACCAGGACGGCGGCACGGTGCAGGGCGACCCGCAGAACCCCTTCCGGACCCATGACGCGCTCTGCGAGGTCCTGCTCGCCTTGGCGGCGCAGCAGCCTCTGGTGCTCGTCCTGGAGGACCTGCACCGTGCGGACGCGGCGTCGCTGGACCTGCTCCGCCTGCTGGCCAACCGCCGCCAGGGGCATCCGCTCGGCATCGTGCTGACCGGCTGGGACCTGGAGACCTGGCCCGACAGCTCCCGGTACGGGGCGATGACAGAGATGCTCAGGGGTCCCAACACGCAGATCCTGCGGCTCGGGGCGCTGACGCTCCCCGACGTGACCGCCCTGGTCGAAGCGCATGCCGGACCGGGTATCGACCGGCGCATCGTGGAAGTGATCCACCAGCAGTCTGTGGGCAGCCCTTCCTTCGTCCTCCAGATGCTCTCCCTCCTCGGCGAGGAAGGCGACCTCCAGAGCCCCCGCACCGCGAACGAGCTGCTGGGCCTCGTCGTCCCGTGCGCTCGCAAAGTCCTCCGCCGGGAGCTGGCCGAACTGCCGGTGCCGGTCCTGCGGCTTCTGCGGCTGTGCGCCATCGCCGCGCCCGACATCGAACTGAATTCACTGTGCCGCGCCGCCGGCGGCGACGCCGCCGCCGCGGTGATCGTGGAGTCGGCGGTCCGGCACGGACTACTCGCCTCCGGTCGGCAGCACGGCGGCCGACTCCGGCTCACCCCGCCGCGCGCCCGGGAGATACTCGTGGGCGAGCTCACCGGCGAGGAGAACCAACAGCTGCACGCCGCGTACGCGGACGCCCTGCCCCCGTGCACCGGCGAAGAGATCCCCCCGGAGCGGAGCGACCGCATCGCCCACCACGCCTGGTGCGCCAAGGGTGCCATGCCCCCGGAGCGGGCGCTGCCCTGGTTCCTGGCAGCGGCCGAGAACGCGGGCGCGCGACTTGCCTCCGACGACCGGCTCATGTGGCTACGCCGCGCCGTCGCCCTCACCGGCTCCCTGCCTGACGGATCGGATGCCCGCGGCCTCGCGTCCCAGCTCCACTGGGAACTGGCCCATCTGCTGTGCCACGTACGCGGGTTCGGCGACACCGAGGCCGAGACGGAGATCCTCCGGGGGCAAGTCCCGGGCACTTTCCTGCACAGGTCCGACGACCCGGAGGTCCTGTCGATGCTGAGCGCGTCACTCCTCGTCCGCGGGCGTTACGACGAGTCGGGACAGCTGACCGCCCGGTTGAAGGCAATCGCCTCGCGCACCGGCGATCCCGCGGCTCGGCTCGGCGCGGTGTACGGCGAAGGCATGGCGCTGTTCATCCGCGACCGGCTGCCCGACGCGCTGCGGTCGTTCGAGCACGGTGTGGAGCTGTCCGAACGGCTCGCACGCGAGGGCCAGGTGCCGGACGGAATGTACCGGTCCGATCCGCGCGTCTACTTCCGCACCCACGACGTCTTCGCCCGCTGGCTCATGGGCGAACGCTCGGCCGCCGCCGAGCAGTGCCGCCGCCTCCTGAGACTGACGCAGTGGGGCGACAAGCCCTGGGATCGGGTCCACGCCCTCTACGTCAACGCGATGGTGGCCGCGTGGGAGGACGATCCGGACTCGGCCAGGGCCTTCGGGACGGAGGGCGTCGGACTCTCCGTCAAGCACGGCCTCTCACCCTGGGCAGCGATGCTGCATGTCCCGCTGGGATGGGCCCTCACGCACGCCGGACAACGGGAGGGCATCCCGAAGATGGTGAACGCGCTGACCGAGATGCGGCTGTCCCGGACGAGAATCCACCTCCCCCTCCACCTGGGTCTGCTGGCTCAGGCTCAGCATCACGCCGGACAACGGGAGGGGGCCGTGGACACGCTGCGCACCCTGCTCGCAGTCGTCGAGCACCACCGCGAGTACGTGTACCTCAACTCCGCGCTCCCCGCCACGCTCCTTCTCGACAAGCTTCTGGGCAAGGGGACACGGAAAGCCTCGGGTGCGGTCGACCAGAGCGTTTCCTTCGGATCATCCGATCGTCCCGCACCGTAGAAGAGCCGGACGCCCACTCCTGCGGGGCGAGGACGAGGACAACGCCGAACACCGGTGCGTCGGCGCCCGCGCCTCCGCGACTGCCGCCTCGAAGGGGACGGCCTCCACCACGCCGTCCAAGCCGTCGCCACCACACAGCGAAGAGAGGGCCTGGATGGCCGACCTTCGGCTGGACGGTAGTACCCGTTGCGTGATCTGAACTTCGTGGCCCGGATGGTCGCCGACGGATCAAAGCGGCTGTGATTGTGCAACGTCGACAACAACGGCACGACCAAGGAGCGCACCTTCTTGGGTCGTGGTGTGGCGTCTGTCGGACACACGAGCACACCGAGTGCCTGGAGGCACGCTTCCCGGCCCCTACTTCGAGCTGATGCGACGCCACCTGGCCAAAGGCGTCGGCGCGCGGAGCTGGGAGAGGACTACCTTGCCCGCAGGATCGGTGCAGACAGGGGCCTGTACGGGCTCCTCCTGGCGGTAGCCTGGTACGGAGGCTGGGTCGCCGACAGCGAGGGCAACCGTCCGCCGAACGCCTCCGACCGCGACTACACCGTCCACTTCGCCGCCGACCAGCCCCCCAGAGCGCAGCTCTTCTGGTCGGCCACCCCTTACCGGCTCTCCGAGCGCCTCCCGGTGGACAACCCGATCAACCGGTACTCAATGAGCGACCGCACCCCAGGCCTCGTCTACAGCGCCGACGCGGCGGACTGACTCTCTACGTCCAGCACACCCGCCCAACAGCCCGCACCAGGCAGCGAAATGGCTGCCCGCCCCCGACGGCCCCGTCTCCGTCATCATCGGGGTCTACGGCCCGGAGCCCTTCGTGCTCGGCGGCACCCGGCAGCTGCCACCCCTGGCCGCGGCAAGATGGTCATGGAACCGTCCATCGCGGTGAGGAAGTCCTCGGGTGAGAGGTCGGCGGTGACGCCGAGGTCGGCCATCTTGGTGAGGTAGGCGTCGCGCAGCCGCTGATACCAGCCGTCCAGGTAGCGGCCGTTGTCGTACCGCACCCACGCCTCGGTCGTTGCGACGTCGTAGCCCAGCTCGACCGCGTACGCCACGGTGGGCGTCGCGTACCAGGCCGGTCCTTCCGGGTGGTCGCCCTTCGGCGTGAACGGGGAGGGCGGCAGCGATCCGTCCAGCTCCACCCACTCCTTGCCGGCCTTCACGCGCGACAGGTCGACGTGGGAGAGGTCAACCAGCCACGATCCGGGCGGCTTCGGGTCGAACGCCGGGTTCTTGACGTGTGTCGGCTCACCGAGGCCGACGGTCAGCCCGTTCGCGCCGGCGGCGAAGGCCATGTTCACGTCCAGGCCGACCAGGTAGCGCAGGGTGCACTCCTCGTCGGTCATCGGCTGCGCCCAGTCGTAGGCCTCCTCGAACAGCTTCTCCGACGGGCCGCGCACGTGGAAGCGCGGCAGGTTCAGCGCGTTGAGCACCGGGTGTCCGTCGGGGGCCTCAGGCGGTGCGCAGTCCACCGGGCGGGTGCCGAGCGAGCCGGGTGTCTTGGTGTCGGCCTGCCGCGGGGCGCCGGTCTCCTCGTCTCGTACGGCGTGGGTCGGCGGGTGCAGGGCGGTCATCAGTTCCAGGCTGGTGACGGCGGTCGACCCGGGGGCGTCATCACCCGGGTTGCGTAGGTGCCCAGGACACGGGCGAGCTCCGCCGGGGGCAGCTGCGCGGCGTGATCCCAGAACCGGGGGTCCAGCGCGTTCCAGGATGGGATGCACAGCTGCGTCTACTGCTTCGCCCGCAAGACCCACAGCTATCTGGACCTCGACACCGGCCTCGGCTTCGACTCCCAGATCGTCGTCAAGGTCAACGCCCCGGAGCTGGTACGCCGCGAACTCGCCTCCCCGCGCTGGCACGGCGCGCACATAGCGATGGGGACCAATGTCGACTGCTACCAGCGGGCCGAGGGCCGCTACCGGCTGATGCCCGGCATCCTCGCGGCCCTGCGCGACCACGCGAACCCCTTCTCGATCCTGACCAAGGGCACCCTGATCCTGCGCGATCTGGAACTGCTGCGGCAGGCCGCAGAGGTCACGGAGGTCGGCGTCTCGGTCTCCGTCGGCTTCGTCGACCCCGAGCTGTGGCGCACCGTGGAGCCTGGCACCCCCTCCCCCGAGCGCCGCCTCGACGTCGTACGCACCCTCAGCGGGCACGGCATCGGCTGCGGGGTGCTGATGGCGCCCGTCATCCCGTTCCTCGGGGACCGGCCGGAGCAGCTGCGGGCGACCGTCCGCGCGATCGCCGCCGCCGGTGCGAACTCGGTGACCCCGCTCGTCCTGCATCTGCGCCCCGGTGCCCGGGAGTGGTTCATGGAGTGGCTCGGCCACCACCACCCGGGGCTGGTGGGCCGTTACGAGCGCCTGTACGCGGACGGGGCGTACGCGCCCACCTGGTATCAGCGCCGGATCACGCGTCATGTGCACGAGCTGGCGACCGAGTACGGCATCGGGCCCTCGCGCCGGGGCGCCTCCCGCGCGCTCCCCGCGCGGGACGAGCCGCGGCCCCCGCTGGACGGCTCCGAGCCGACCCAGCTGACCCTGCTCTGACCGGGCCGCCGCGCGGCCGCGATGACCGCGACGGCTGCGGCGCGCCGGGGTCCCGCGGGCAAACGGGTCATCTCTCACCACAACAGGTCCTTCCGGTCCCGAATACGGGGAGCATCCCGCGGGGGCTGCCGCCACGCGCAGCCGTGTTCCCCCATCACGGGAGGCCATATGACGAAACGTTCGGGAATTCTGTTCGCCGTCGGGGCGACGGTCGCCGGTCTGGTGACCGCCGCCCCGTCCCCGGCGACCGCCGACACGGGCGCGCAGCGCGTCGCGGCGCTCAAGTGGGCCGACTGCGCCACCAAGGCGTCCCCGACGCTCCAGTGCGCGTCGGTGAGTGCCCCGCTCGACCATGACGACCCGTCGGGCCGCAAAGTCACCCTCGCCCTGACCCGGGTGCCCCACACCTCCAAGACCTTCCAGGGCCCGCTGCTGGTCAACCCCGGCGGTCCCGGCGGCAGCGGACTGTCGATGGCCGGTTTCGTCGCCGCCTCGCTGCCGAAGGCGGTGGCCGCCCAGTACGACGTGATCGGCTTCGACCCGCGCGGCGTGGGCAAGAGCCGGCCGGCCCTGGACTGCGTGCCGAAGTACTCCGCTCCGGTGCGGCCGGACTCGGTGCCGAACTCGCTCGGGGGCGAGCGGGTCAACCGGGACCGCGCCCGGTCCTTCGCGGCCGCCTGCGGCGAGAAGCACCCGGACCTGCTGCCGTACATGGACACGGTCAGCGCGGCCAAGGACCTCGACGTGATCCGGCGGGCGACGGGCGCCGCGAAGCTCAACTACCTCGGGTACTCCTACGGCACCTACCTGGGTTCGGTGTACGCCAAGCTCTTCCCGGACCGCGTGCGGCGTCTGGTGCTCGACTCGAACGTCGACCCGGACGGCGTCTGGTACGACGACAACATCAGCCAGGACTACGCGTTCGACACCCGCCACAAGGCGTTCATGGCCTGGGTGGCGAAGTACGACAGCACGTACGGGCTGGGCAGCGACCCCGCGAAGGTCGAGGCCGTCTGGTACCGGATGCGGAACGCCGTCAAGAAGCATCCCGCGGGCGAGAAGGTGGGCGCGAGCGAGCTGGACGACACGTTCCTGCCGGGCGGCTACTACAACGGCTACTGGCCCGTACTGGCCGAGGCGTTCGCCGGTTACGTGAACCACAAGGACGAGAAGAAGCTGGTCGAGGCGTACGAGCGGTTCGGCGCGGTCGACGCGGAGGGCGACAACGGGTACTCGGTCTACACCGCCGTGCAGTGCCGTGACGCCCAGTGGCCGCGCGACTGGAACACCTGGCGCAACGACGCCTGGCGCGTGCACGGCAAGGCGCCCTTCATGGCCTGGAGCAACACCTGGTACAACGCGCCGTGCGCCGACTGGCCGGTGGAGCCGCTGAACCCGGTCCGGGTCTCCAACCACGCCCTGCCGCCCGCGCTGCTCTTCCAGGCCACGGACGACGCGGCCACACCGTACGAGGGCGGGGTCACCCTGCACCGCAAGCTCCGCGGCTCCAGCCTGGTCGTCGAGCAGGGCGGCGGCAACCACGGCGTGACCCTGAGCGGCAACGACTGCCTGGACACGTATCTGGCGGACTATCTCGCCAAGGGCACCGTGCCGCGCGGAAAGGGCGGCGACGTGGACGCGGTCTGCGCCAAGTCGCCGGACCCGAAGCCCGCGACCGGCAAGACCGCGAAGACCCCGAAGGCGGCAACCCGCGCGGGCACCGGGGACCGGGGCAGCGCGCTGCACGGGATCCTCGGCTTCCGGGGCTGACGGGCGGAAACCGCGTTCCGGCCGGACGGCGCCGAGGAATCCTTCGAGGTGGACGGGGTGCCGGTGCCCGAGGTGCGTTACGTACGCCCGCTCGGCGCGCCCTGAAGCGCGCGGGTGTACGCGCCTCAGGGCGCCGGCAGCCTGCCGAGCGCCTCCCCCGCCGCGCCGCCCAGCCGGGGGTGCGGCAGGGCCGCCTCCAGCAGCGGGCGGGCCCGTACGTCACCGAGCAGCCCGAGCTCCTCGACGCAGGCGAGCGCCACCCGCCAGTACGGCTCGTCCGGCCCGAGCAGTCCGCGCAGGGTGGTCATCAGGGCCGGTACGGACTCAGGGGCTCGCAGTGCGCCGAGCAGCCGGACCGGGTACAACGCGTAGGCGGTGCGCAGGGAGTTGGTGGCGAGCGCGGCGGCGGCGCGCGGGGTGCGCGGGTCACCGAGGCGGGCCAGCGCGTGCGCGGCGCCCGCGCAGCGCTCCGGGTCGCGGTGGTTGAGCAGCAGCACCAGGGTCTCGAATGCCCGGCGGTCGCCGCCGCAGCCCAGCCGGAACGCCGCGATCTCGCGGGCCCACAGCGGGCGTTCGCGCTCGATGAGGACCTGCGCCAGCTCCTCGTCATCCTCGGTGGTGATCAGCCGGTGGCAGGCTCCCGCCTCTCCGGCGGCTCCCGCCTCTTCGGCCAGCCGGTGCGTCAGCGACCGCAGCTCCTCATCCATGACGGTCAGCTTATCGGTGAGCACACAGCGTACCGAAGGGCGTCTCGAATGTGAGGGGGCCCACAACGATCCAGGGCTGGCGCGCTCGTTACTCGCCGGTTAACCTCATGTGAGCGGGACACTCCCCCCGCTGGCTCCGGTGGCCTGGTGACGCAGCCACCCGGAGTGGATGTCGGTTCGGCAGCTTTGCGAGGCGTGACTCCGGGACAGAGTCCGCCACCCCTTCCCGGTCCGGGCGTGCCCTTCGCACCCGGACGCGAGCACCACGACAGGCAACTCCCGCACACCGTGCGGCGGTCCGGGCCATCGGCCCCTCTCATCGGCCGCGCGCGCCGTGCGTCCCTCAGTCGTCACTCATCCCTGGAGTCCCGTGATGGACACCCCGCTCAGCACCATCGCCGTCGTCGGCCTCGGCACGATGGGCACCGGCATCGCCGAGGTACTCGCCCGCTCCGGCCGCGAGGTCATCGGTATCGACATCAGCGACGTGGCGGCCCGCCAGGCCGTCGCCGCTCTGGAGGCCTCCACCGCGCGGGCCGTGCGGCGCGAGCGGATCACCGAGGAGGAGCGGCGCGACATCCTCGCCCGGTTCCGTACCTTCTCCGACGTCCAGGCCGCCGCGGAGGCGGAGCTGGTCATCGAGGTCGTGCCCGAGTCGTACGAGCTCAAGCAGCAGGTGTTCCGGGAGCTCGACGCGGTCGTCTCACCCACGACGATCCTGGCGACGGGCACCAACGCGCTGTCCGTGACCCGGCTCGCCGCGGAGTCGCAGCACCCGGAGCGCGTGCTCGGCCTGCACTTCTTCAACCCGGCGCCCGCGATGAAGCTGGTCGAGGTGGTCTCCTCCGTGCTGACCGCGCCGCCGGCCGTGGAGGCCGTCACCGCGCTCGCCCGGCAGTTGGGCAAGGAGCCGGTCGCGGTCGGTGACCGGCCGGGGTTCGTGGCCGACGGACTGCTGTTCGGCTACCTCAACCAGGCCGCGGCGATGTACGAGGCGAACTACGCGTCGCGCGAGGACATCGACGCGGCGATGAAGCTGGGCTGCGGGCTGCCGATGGGGCCGCTCGCCCTGCTGGACCTGATCGGCGTCGACACCGCCCGCACCGTCCTGGAGGCGATGTACAGCGCCTCGCACGACCGGCTGCACGCCCCCGCGCCGGTCCTCGGCCAGCTCAGCGAGGCCGGGCTGACCGGCCGCAAGGCCGGCCGCGGCTTCTACACGTACGCGGAGCCGGGCAGCCAGGACGTCGTCCCGGACGCGCTGACGCCGTCGCCGGAGAGCGGCACGGGCGCCGGGCGGACCGTGCGCTCCGTGGGCGTCGCCGGCTCCGGGACGATGGCCTCGGGGATCGCGGAGGTGTTCGCGAAGGCCGGTTACGACGTGGTGCTCGCCGCACGGGGCCAGGAGAAGGCGGAGACCGCGAAGGGCCGGATCGCGAAGTCGCTCGAACGGTCGGTCGCCAAGGGACGGCTGACGGCCGGGGAACGGGACGAGACGCTGGCCCGGATCACCGCGGCCGGCTCGCTGGACGCCTTCGCGGAGGTCGATCTCGCCGTCGAGGCCGTGGCCGAGGACCTGCTGGTGAAGCAGCAACTGTTCGCCACCCTGGACAAGGTGTGCAGGCCGGGCGCGGTCCTCGCCACCACCACGTCCTCGCTGCCGGTCGTGTCGGTCGCGCGGGCCACCTCGCGGCCCCAGGACGTCATCGGGATGCACTTCTTCAACCCGGCTCCCGCGATGAAGCTGGTCGAGGTGGTCCGCACGGTGCTGACGGCCGACGACGTGCACGCCACGGTCCGCGAGGTCTGTGTGAAGGTGCGCAAGCACCCGGTGGACTGCGGGGACCGGGCCGGGTTCATCGTGAACGCGCTGCTGTTCCCGTATCTGAACAACGCGATCAAGATGGTCGAGGAGCACTACGCGACGCTGGACGACATCGACGCCGCGATGAAGCTGGGCGGCGGCTATCCGATGGGCCCGTTCGAACTGCTGGACGTCGTGGGCCTCGACGTCTCGCTCGCCATCGAGAAGGTGCTGCACAGCGAGTTCCGCGACCCGGGACTCGCCCCGGCGCCGCTGCTGGAGCATCTGGTGGCCGCCGGCTGCCTCGGCCGCAAGACAGGGCGCGGCTTCCGCGAATATGCCCGTCGCTGACGGGGGCGGCGGCTGGGGCGGGCTGCTCGGTCCTGCGGGCGGCCCGCCCCCACAGGCGCACTCCCCCGCACCGATGCAGTACGTTCACACCATGCCCCAGCCCGCCAGGTCCCCCCGTGTGTCCGCCGCGCCCGACGCCCCGGAAAGTGCCGCGGGCACGCGTGCCGCCGCCCAACGGCTCAAAATGCGCCGTGAACTGGCCGCCGCGGCGATGGAACTCTTCGCCACGAAGGGGTACGAGGCGACGACGGTCGACGAGATCGCGGGCGCCGCGGGCGTCGCCAGGCGCACCTTCTTCCGGCACTTCCGCTCCAAGGAAGAGGCCATCTTCCCGGACCACGACGACACTCTCGTACGCGCGGAGGCGGTCCTCAACGCCGCTCCCGCGCACGAGCACCCGCTCGACACGGTCTGCCGGGGCATCAAGGAAGTCATGAAGATGTACGCGGCGAAGCCCGCGGTCTCGGTGGCCCGCTACAAGCTGACCCGTGAGGTGCCCACCCTGCGGGAGGCCGAGATCGCCTCGGTGGCCCGCTACGAGCGGCTGTTCACGCGTTATCTGCTGGGCCACTTCGACGAGCGCGACCACCATGTCGGCAACGACGACCCGCTGCTGGCGGAGGTCGCGGCGTCCGCCGTGGTCACCGCGCACAACCACGTGCTGCGGCGGTGGCTGCGGGTGGACGGCCAGGGCGATGTGGAGGCGCAGCTGGACCACGCGTTCGCCATCGTCCGCGACACCTTCGGCACCGGGATCGGCGCGGGCCGCACGGCGGGCAGCGAGCCGGCGAAGCCGCCCGCCGCCTCGGTGAGCGCCGAGGGAGAGGTGCTGGTCGCGGTGGCGCGCACGGACGCGCCGTTGGACGAAGTGATGCGCACGATCCAGCAGGCGCTCAAGGAGCGCTGAGCGGGGCGCACGGCTCCCGGCGGCCCTCAGAGCCACGGCGGCGGTGCGGTTCCGTCGTTCCAGGCCACGAGCGCCTCGCCGTCCACACAGAGGATCGCGCACTGCTCCGCGTACTCCAGGGCAGGAGTGGTGTAGGCGCTGGTGGTGACGCAGACGGCGATCTCGGCCTCGTGCACGGCGTAGCAGGTTCCGCCGAATCGCTGGAGGTCCTGTGAGCCGACCTTGTTGTCCGGCCCGTAGTACTTGCACTGGACGACCAGTCGCCGTCCGTCGGGGGCGGTCGCGATCACATCGGCCCCCAGGTCGCCCGCTCCGCCGACGACCTGCACGTCGGAGCAGCCGTCCCGCTCGCAGAGCGCGGCGATGGCGTCCTCGAACCCGGTGGCGTCCAGGGCCTCGTGGCCCTGCGTCTCCTCCTCGGGCCCGGCCGGTTCCCATTCCTGTTCCGGCAGCGGTTCCGGTTCCGGCAGGACTGCCGTGCGCCCCATGCCGTCGTCGTCATGGAGGGGCCGGAATTCCGGGCTCGGGGAGGTCCCGGGCTCCTGGGGCGGCTCGAAGAGCTCCTGGACGGCCTCGGAGAGCGGGCCGGGGCCGCCGCGCGGGCGGCGACGCGTCCGGCGGAGGTACAGGAGAAGGACGCCCGCCGAGGCGAGCACGACGGCGGCCGGATGCCTGAGCATCCCCTCCCAGGCGATGCGCACCATCAGTCCTCCACCGCAGATCAGCAGGGCCACGGCCCCGAATCCGCCGGCGGTCGTGCGTACGCTGAAAGCCTTCGGGGAGCCGCCGGAGCCCCGTCCTCGCACCGGTACCGTCATGCGCGCCGCCCCGATATGCCTCTTCCAAGATCATTCATGTCTGGCATCTGCCCCGCCCGGCCCGATCCAGCGGCCGCAAATCCGGTTGCCGGTGAACCGGCCCGGTGCTGTGGTGTGCGGATGAGCGATCAGACAGCCGCGCACCGTGAAGAACTACTGGCCGTCTTCGACCGGGAGATGCGCGAATTCGCCCGCCCCGACGGCCCCGGCGTCCGCGTCGAGCGCACCGGTGACGTCGTACGCCAGACCGGCGCGCCCCACGACTGGAACGCGGTCGTGTGGTCGTCCCCGGACCTGGACGCCGCACGGGCCGACGCGGCGATCGCCTCCCAGGTGGCCCATTGCGTGGAGCACGGGTACGACGAGTTCGAGTGGAAGCTGTACGGCCACGACCGCCCGGCCGATCTGGGGGACCGGCTGCTGGCGGCCGGTTTCGCGGCGGAGGAGCCGGAGACCCTGCTGGTCGCGCCGGTCGCGGACCTGCCCACGGAGGTCGTGCTCCCCGAAGGCGTACGGCTGCGCACCGTACGCGACGAGGCCGATGTGGAGCTGATGGCCCGCGCCCACGGGGAGGCGTTCGGCTCGGACTGGACCCGGCTGCGGCAGCAGGTGCTGTCCCGGCTGGAGGAGGACCCGGACCACTTCGTCGGGGTGCTGGCCATGGCGGGCGAGGAGCCGGTCAGCTCGGCCCGTATGGAGCTGTACCCCGGTACCGGCTTCGCGGGGCTGTGGGGCGGCGGCACGGTGGAGGCGTGGCGCGGCCGGGGCGTCTACCGGGCGCTGATCGCCTTCCGGGCCCGGATCGCCGCGAAGCGCGGCTACCGCTACTTCCAGGTCGACGCGACCGAGGACAGCCGCCCGATCCTCCAGCGCCTCGGGTTCACGGCCCTGACCACGACGACCCCGTACCTCTACCGCCCCGCCTCCTGACCTCCCACGACGGCGCACAACACAACGGGGCACAACGCACCAAAACACCCCTCGTGTTGCTCATGCGTGGCACCCGGACGACAATTGAGGGAAATTGCTGGCACCCAGTGCCTTGCCAGCTGTCACGGAGTGCCATACGTTGAAGTCGTCCGGGCGGCCGGCGTGCTGAGACCTCACGTACGCCGGCTGTCCCCGCAAGCCAGGTGCCTGCGTGCCCGGAAGCCTGCGTCACAGGCAAACCCTTCCGCTCCACAGAGCGAACAGCCGAAGCACCACCAGCCGAACCGACGGCACACCTCCACGCAACACCGCTCCCCCTGCTTCGCAGGACCCTCAAGCGTTCCCTCAAACGCAGCTCCATCGGAGGCACACCGTGAAGGAAATCCTGGACGCGATCCAATCGCAGGACAGCAGCGCCGCGGACTTCGCGGCCCTGTCCATCCCCGAGTCGTACCGCGCGGTCACCGTGCACAAGGACGAGGCCGAGATGTTCGCCGGCGTCGACAGCCGCGACAAGGACCCCCGCAAGTCCCTCCGCATCGAGGACGTGCCGGTGCCCGAGCTCGGTCCGGGCGAGGCGCTGGTGGCGGTCATGGCCAGCTCGGTCAACTACAACTCCGTGTGGACGTCGATCTTCGAGCCCGTCTCGACCTTCGGCTTCCTGGAGCGGTACGGAAAGCTCAGCGACCTCAGCAAGCGCCACGACCTGCCATACCACGTCATCGGCTCGGACCTGGCGGGTGTCGTCCTGCGCACCGGCCCCGGCGTCAACTCCTGGAAGCCCGGAGACGAGGTCGTCGCGCACTGCCTCTCGGTCGAACTGGAGTCCTCCGACGGCCACAACGACACGATGCTCGACCCCGAACAGCGCATCTGGGGCTTCGAGACCAACTTCGGCGGGCTGGCCGAGGTCGCCCTGGTGAAGTCGAACCAGCTGATGCCGAAGCCGGACCACCTCAGCTGGGAGGAGGCCGCGTCTCCCGGACTGGTCAACTCCACCGCGTACCGCCAGCTCGTCTCGCGCAACGGCGCGGGCATGAAGCAGGGCGACAACGTGCTGATCTGGGGCGCCAGCGGCGGACTCGGCTCGTACGCCACGCAGTTCGCGCTGGCCGGTGGCGCCAACCCGGTCTGTGTCGTCTCCAGCGACCAGAAGGCGGAGATCTGCCGGAAGATGGGCGCGGAGGCGATCATCGACCGCAACGCCGAGGGCTACAAGTTCTGGCAGGACGAGCACAACCAGGACCCGCGCGAGTGGAAGCGGTTCGGCAAGCGCATCCGCGAACTGACCGGCGGCGAGGACGTCGACATCGTCTTCGAGCACCCCGGCCGCGAGACCTTCGGCGCCAGCGTCTACGTGACCCGCAAGGGCGGCACGATCGTCACCTGCGCCTCGACCTCGGGCTACACCCACGAGTACGACAACCGCTACCTGTGGATGTCGCTCAAGCGCATCATCGGCTCGCACTTCGCCAACTACCGCGAGGCGTGGGAGGCCAACCGCCTGATCGCCAAGGGGAAGATCCACCCGACGCTCTCGAAGGTCTACTCGCTGGAGGAGACCGGCCAGGCCGCGTACGACGTGCACCGCAACCTCCACCAGGGCAAGGTCGGCGTCCTCGCGCTGGCGCCGCGCGAGGGCCTGGGCGTGCGCGACCACGAGATGCGGGAGCGGCACATCGACGCCATCAACCGATTCCGGAACATCTGACATGACCGGCCGTCAGAAGGACCGCCCCTGGCTCATGCGGACGTACGCCGGTCACTCGACCGCGGAGGCGTCCAACGAGCTCTACCGGCGCAACCTCGCCAAGGGCCAGACGGGCCTGTCGGTCGCCTTCGACCTGCCCACCCAGACCGGGTACGACCCCGACCACATCCTCGCCCGAGGCGAGGTGGGCCGGGTCGGCGTGCCCGTCTCGCACCTCGGTGACATGCGCCGGCTGTTCCAGGACATCCCGCTGGAGCAGATGAACACCTCCATGACGATCAACGCCACCGCGATGTGGCTGCTGGCGCTCTACCAGGTGGTCGCGGAGGAGCAGGGCGCCGACGCGGACAAGCTCCAGGGCACCACGCAGAACGACATCGTGAAGGAGTACCTCTCGCGCGGGACGCACGTCTTCCCGCCGGGCCCCTCACTGCGGCTGACCACCGACATGATCACGTACACGGTCAACCGCATCCCCAAGTGGAACCCGATCAACATCTGCAGCTACCACCTCCAGGAGGCCGGGGCCACCCCGGTCCAGGAGATCGCGTACGCCATGTCGACGGCCATCGCGGTCCTCGACGCCGTGCGCGACTCCGGGCAGGTGCCGCAGGAGAAGTTCGGCGCCGTCGTCGCCCGGATCTCCTTCTTCGTGAACGCGGGCGTCCGGTTCATCGAGGAGATGTGCAAGATGCGCGCCTTCGGCCGCATCTGGGACCGGATCACCCAGGAGCGCTACGGCATCACCGATGCCAAGCAGCGCCGATTCCGCTACGGCGTCCAGGTCAACTCCCTCGGCCTGACCGAGGCCCAGCCGGAGAACAACGTCCAGCGCATCGTGCTGGAGATGCTGGCCGTCACCCTCTCCAAGGACGCCCGCGCCCGCGCGGTGCAGCTGCCCGCCTGGAACGAGGCGCTGGGGCTGCCGCGCCCCTGGGACCAGCAGTGGTCGCTCCGTATCCAGCAGGTGCTGGCCCACGAGAGCGATCTGCTGGAGTACGAGGACATCTTCGCCGGGTCCCATGTGATCGAGGCCAAGGTGGACGAGCTGGTCACCGAATCGCTCGCGGAGATCGACCGGATCCAGCGGATGGGCGGCGCCATGGCGGCCGTCGAGTCCGGCTACCTCAAGTCCGAGCTGGTCTCCTCGCACGCCGCCCGGCGGGCCCGGATCGAGGGCGGCGACGAGAAGATCGTCGGCGTCAACATCCACCAGGGCACCGAGCCCAATCCGCTCACCGCCGACCTCGACGCAGCGATCATGACGGTCGACCCGGCCAACGAGGCCAAGGTCGTCGCCGCGCTCCACGAGTGGCGCGACAACCGCGACGAGGCCCGCGCCACCGAGGCGCTGGCCGCTCTGAAGAAGGCCGCCGCGGGCACCGAGAACATGATGGAGGCCACCGTCGAGTGCGCCCGCGCGGGCGTCACCACGGGCGAGTGGTCCTGGGCGCTGCGCGATGTCTTCGGTGAGTTCCGCGCCCCGACCGGAGTGTCGTCCGCCCCGGTGGCGGTGACAGCGGAGGAGGGCACCCCACTGGCCCTGGTACGCGAGAAGGCCGCCCGGACCGCAGAGGACCTGGGCGCGGGCCGGCTGCGGCTGCTCGTCGGCAAGCCCGGTCTGGACGGGCACTCCAACGGCGCCGAGCAGATCGCGGTACGCGCCCGCGACGCCGGATTCGAGGTCGTCTACCAGGGCATCCGCCTGACGCCCGAACAGATCGTCTCGGCCGCCGTCGCCGAGGACGTGCACTGCGTCGGCCTGTCGATCCTGTCCGGCTCGCACGCCGAGCTGGTGCCCGACGTACTGACCCGGCTCCGCCGCACCGGCGCCGGTGACATCCCGGTCATCGCGGGCGGGATCATCCCGCCCGCCGACGCCGCGGCTCTGATCAAGGCCGGTGTGGCCGCCGTATTCACCCCGAAGGACTTCGGCATCACGGAGATCATCGGCCGTATCGTCGACGAGATCCGGAAAGCGAACAAGCTCGACCCTCTGGAGGTCCCCGCATGACAACCCCCGTGAACCGCCCTCCCGTCTCCCACCACCACCCTCAAGAGACGTCCCTGCGGGACGGCACCTCACGTCTGCGCCCGCGCCGCTCCTGTCTCGCGGTACCGGGAAGCAACCCCCGGTTCCTGGAGAAGGCCCAGGGCCTCCCGGCCGACCAGGTCTTCCTGGATCTGGAGGACGCCTGCGCGCCGCTCGCCAAGGAGGGCGCCCGGCGCCACATCGTCGACGCGCTGAACAACGGCGACTGGACGGGCAAGACCAGGGTCGTCCGGGTCAACGACTGGACGACGCACTGGACGTACCGCGACGTCATCACCGTCGTCGAGGGCGCGGGCCCCAACCTCGACTGCATCATGCTGCCGAAGGTGCAGGACGCCCAGCAGGTCGTCGCCCTGGACCTGCTGCTCACCCAGATCGAGAAGACGATGGGCTTCGAGGCCGGGAGGATCGGCATCGAGGCGCAGATCGAGAACGCCAAGGGCCTGGTGAACATCGACGACATCGCCGCCGCCTCGCCCCGCCTGGAGACCCTGATCTTCGGCCCGGCCGACTTCATGGCGTCGATCAACATGAAGACTCTCGTCGTCGGCCAGCAGCCGCCCGGGTACGGCGCCGACGCCTACCACTACATCCTGATGCGCATTCTGATGGCGGCCCGCACGCACGATCTCCAGGCGATCGACGGCCCGTTCCTCCAGATCCGCGACGTGGACGCGTACCGCGAGGTCGCGGGCCGTGCGGCGGCGCTCGGCTTCGACGGCAAGTGGGTGCTGCACCCCGGTCAGGTCGACGCGGCGAACGAGGTGTTCTCGCCCTCGCAGGAGGACTACGACCACGCCGAGCTGATCCTCGACGCCTACGACTGGTGCACCTCCGAAGAGGGGGGCAAGAAGGGTTCCGCGATGCTCGGCGACGAGATGATCGACGAGGCCAGCCGCAAGATGGCCCTGGTCATCGCGGGCAAGGGCCGCGCGGCCGGCATGGAGCGCACCTCCAAGTTCGAAGCTCCGGAGGCCTGATATGCAGTTCGGGCGCACATATGAGGAATTCGAAATCGGTGTGGTCTACAAGCACTGGCCGGGAAAGACCGTCACCGAATACGACGACCACCTCTTCTGCCTGCTGACCATGAATCACCACCCGCTGCACATGGACAGCAACTACGCCGAGAGCACCACGGATTTCGGTAAGAACGTTGTCGTCGGCAACTACATCTACTCGTTGCTGCTCGGCATGTCGGTGCCGGACGTCTCCGGAAAGGCGATCGCCAATCTGGAGGTCGAATCGCTGAAGCATGTCGCGCCGACCTTCCACGGCGACACGATCTACGGCGAGACGACGGTTCTCGACAAGACTCCGTCGAGGTCCAAGACCGACCGGGGAATCGTTTACGTGGAGACCAGGGGCTACAAGCAGGACGGCACGCTGGTCTGTGTCTTCCGTCGCAAGGTAATGGTCCCCACGGAGACGTACATCAAGGAGCGGGGCGGGGAACAGCCCGGCCGCCCGGAGCCGAAGCAGCCCTCGCAGAAGAACGTGGAGAAGTAGCCATGGCCCGACTCGCCCAGACCGCAGGCCTCAGCGATGTCCAGCAGGAAATTCTCTCCACGGTCCGCGATTTCGTCGATAAAGAGATCATTCCGGTCGCCACTCAGCTGGAGCACCGCGACGAGTACCCGGCCGAGATCGTCGAGGGTCTCAAGGAACTCGGACTCTTCGGGCTGATGATCCCCGAGGAGTACGGCGGGCTGGGTGAGTCCCTCCTCACGTACGCGCTGTGTGTGGAGGAGATCGCCCGCGGCTGGATGAGCGTGTCCGGGATCATCAACACGCACTTCATCGTCGCGTACATGCTCAAGCAGCACGGCACACAGGAGCAGAAGGACACCTTCCTGCCCCGGATGGCGCTGGGCGAGGTACGCGGCGCGTTCTCGATGTCCGAGCCGGCCCTGGGCTCCGATGTCGCGGCGATCACTTCGAAGGGTGTGCGGGAGGGCGACGAGTACGTCCTGAACGGCCAGAAGATGTGGCTGACGAACGGCGGCACGTCCAATCTCGTCGCCGTGCTGTGCCGGAGTGACGAAGGCCACCCCGAGGGCACCCCGCCGCACAAGTCGATGACCACGTTCCTGGTGGAGAAGGAGCCCGGATTCGGCGAGGTCCGGCCCGGCCTCACCATCCCCGGGAAGATCGACAAGATGGGTTACAAGGGCGTCGACACGACCGAACTCATCATGGACGGGCTACACATTCCAGCCAATCGTGTACTCGGCGGCACCACCGGCCGAGGGTTTTACCAAATGATGGACGGAGTGGAGGTAGGCCGGGTAAATGTCGCCGCACGTGGCTGTGGCGTCGCACAGCGTGCATTCGAGCTGGGCGTTTCCTACGCACAGCAGCGCCACACCTTCGGAAAACCGATCGCCCAGCACCAGGCGATCCAGTTCAAGCTGGCCGAAATGGCCACCAAGGTCGAGGCCGCGCATGCGATGATGGTAAATGCAGCGCGCAAAAAGGACTCCGGGCAACGAAACGACCTGGAGGCAGGGATGGCGAAGTACCTCGCCTCCGAGTACTGCAAGGAAGTCGTCGAGGACGCCTTCCGGATCCATGGCGGTTACGGCTTCTCCAAGGAGTACGAGATCGAGCGCCTCTACCGGGAGGCCCCGATGCTGCTGATCGGTGAAGGTACCGCCGAGATCCAGAAAATGATCATCGGGCGCCGACTCCTTGAGGAGTACCGGTTCCAGGGTTGATTGCCCCATTCGCGGTGATTTTACCGCGAAGAAGATCACACCCTGTCACCCTCATGCGGTGCCTTCCAGACGTCCGACTCGGCTGCTGGCTTGCCCAGTTGCGGTCCGCAACCGATAACATCGCCGGAAAAGCCGCCGTCCCCCGTTGCCAGCGCGGCATCATCCGCTACGAAGGTCATCCATGCCCGACAGCCATACCTCTGCACCACGCGGCGGGGTCCGCCTTGCACGCGGAGCTTCGCCGTGGCTCCTCCCGACCGTCGCCACCGCCGCACTCAGCCTGTCCCGGGCCCGCAGGTCCGGGCGCTGGGCGGCCGTGGCCGTGCCCACCACCGCGCTCGCGGCGGGCATGCTGTGGTTCTTCCGCGACCCCGAGCGCGAGATCACCCAGGGGCGCGTCATCTCACCGGCCGACGGCGTGGTGCAGAGCATCATGCCGTGGAAGGACGGACGCACCCGCGTCGCGATCTTCATGAGCCCGCTCAACGTCCACGTCAACCGCGCGCCACTGGCCGGCACGGTGACCTCGGTCGAGCACATCCCCGGCGGCTTCGTTCCGGCGTTCAACAAGGAGAGCGAGAACAACGAGCGCGTTGTCTGGCACTTCGACACCGAGCTCGGCGACATCGAGATGGTGCAGATCGCGGGTGCCGTCGCCCGCCGCATCGTCCCGTACGTCCCGCAGGGTACGAAGGTGGATCAGGGCGAGCGGATTGGCCTGATCCGGTTCGGCTCCCGGGTCGACATCTACCTTCCGGAAGGTATCGATGTCGCGGTCGAGGTCGGCCAGGCCACCACCGCGGGGGTGACTCGAATTGACCGTGATTGATCCTGAGACACAGGCGGGCTGGGTACCCGAGGCGGAGGCCGAGGACGACACCGAGGACATGCCGCTCTCAATGCGGCTGTCGATAGCGGACACCCTCACTCTCGGTAACGCCACGTGCGGTTTCATGGCGGTGTACTTCACCACCACGGGCATCCTCATCCCGCACCTCACCGGCAGCGACGAGAGCGGCATGGCGCGGCACTCCGCGGCCACCGCCGTGATCCTGATGCTCATGGCCGCGATCTTCGACCTGTTCGACGGACTCGTGGCCCGCAAGCTGCGCTCCTCGCCGATGGGTGCCGAGCTGGACAACCTCTCGGACCTCGTCAGCTTCGGGCTCGCCCCGGCGTACTTCGTCCTCGTGTACGGCATGGTCGCGGACGACGCACACCAGCGGGTCTCGGCACTGGCGGCGATCGTCGTGCTGCTGGCGGTGGTGCTCAGGCTTGCCAGATTCTCCTGCGTGACCTTGAAGGACGGCATGTTCCAGGGCATGCCGAGCCCCTTCGGAGCGCTCACGGTGATCTCCATCGTGCTGCTGGAGCTGCCCTTCGTACCGACGCTGCTCGCGATCGTCGGAGTGGCGTGGCTGATGGTCAGCCGGGTCGAGTACCCCAAGCCGCGAGGTGTCCTCGCGGTGGCGATGCTCGGCTGGATCGTGGCCGCGATGGGCCTGCTGGCCGCTTGGGCGTTCGACGCCCCCGGCGGTCAGCTGCTGCTCCAGACCGGCTGTGCGCTCCAGGTGGTCCTGGGTGCGGTCATCCCGCTCTTCGCGACCGCCCGCCGGGTGAACACCTTCCGTGACAACCGGCGCGAGGCACGGGCGGCGCAGCTGCCGTAACGGCTCACGCACGTCATGCACGAGGGCCCGGATGCTCCCCAGCATCCGGGCCCTCGTGCATGCCCGGGGACAACCCCGGGCTCTCGTGCGTGACCGGGTCATCCCCCGATGACCGAACGGATCCAGCCGAGCTGCCGGGAGATCTCCCCCGCCCCCGCCGTCCGCTCCCGGTCGGAGCCGTCGAAGACGCCGAGGAGGGTCTCGGTGCCGCGCGGGCCGATGCTCATCACCGGGCCGCCGGAGTCGCCGCCCGCGGGGATCCCGGACACCCTCGCCATGCAGAAGTCCGATCCGCCCGGCACGGTGTAGTTCTCGCAGCGCGGGTCGGCCGGGCGCAGGACCCGGAGAACCGACTGCTTGAGCAGGGGTGACTGACAGCTGTTCTCGTCCCCGGTGCAGGTGGCGCCCCAGCCGTACTGCCGCGCGAGCCGGCCGGGGTGCACCCCGGCCGTGGCGAGCCGCGCGGTGCGGATCTTCATCGGCGGCATCTTGACGAGCATCATGTCGGCCCGCGCGCTTCCCACCCGGCCGCGCGGCACGGGGTCCAGCGTGGTGCTCTTGCGCACGTCGAGACTGCCGACCCGGAACGAGATCCGCTTGTCCGCGACGGGCTGCCCCTGCTCGAAGAAGCAGTGCGAGGCAGTGATGATCCACCGGCGGGCGATCGCCGTACCGGTGCAGGCCGGGGCGCCGTCGACGAACGTGCGCACCGCCCACGGACCGTAGGCGCTTTTCGATCCGCCGATCACGGCGGAGGCGGACGGTGACGACATCACCGAAGCCGTCACCGCCAGTAAGGCGGTCACCAGCAATACACGCATGCGACGAACCATTCGGAACAGCTCCTCTGATCGGGACACGGGCCGTACTGCTGGTCAGATACCCGGCCGGGACGAAAGGTTCCGATTGGAACGAATGAATCGAATAAAGCGAATGGCCCGAATGAACTTTCGCATTCAATCTCCGATGCGAAACCCCTGATTCCAATTGCAAACACGTGGCCGAATATCACCCCGCATTACGGCCGTCCCCCATACGGAAACTCCGCCGATTTCCCGCCGCACCGAGCGGTACGGTGCAGCGCGGAAGCACCGTCGTGCCCCGGCGGGACGGGAAAGAGGGGGCGTTCAGCGGATGTCGGACTGGCCACTGGCGATCGGTGTGCTCGGCACATTGACGATGCTGTTCTTCTTCTGTGCCGGTGACCGGCTCATCGGCAGAGCGGGCGGCCGCACCCCCTGAGGCATCCTCGGTTTCGTCGTCTCGCAGATGGTGGAGAAAGGGATCTGGCTCTTCCCCGGCTCCACCCCCGCCTGATACGGGCCGTCGATCTACGTCTCCGCGATGGTGGCCGGTTTCGCGGGCGTCGCACGCCACCAGCTGACCAGCGCGGAGCAGCGTGCCAACCCGGACGACAATCCGTTGGCGGCGAACGAGCACGCGGCCGCCGGCGAGGACCGGCTGCGGAGCTACGCCGTATCCGACGATCTGGCGGTCCTCGACTCGGCCGTGGACGACTTCCGCACCGCCGCCCGGCAGAGCGTGGGACACGCCAACCACCTCGTCCACGTCACCGGCCTCATCCGGGCGGCCCGGATGAGGTACGCGCGGCTCGGACGGCTCCAGGACCTCGACGAGGCCATCGAAGCCGGTGAACGGGCGATCCCGGCCCGGGGCGCCGGCCAGGCCAGGGGCCGGATGCTCTGCCAGCTCAGCACCGCGTTACGGCTGCGCTACGACCACCTCGGCGCGGCGGACGATCTCGCGCGGGCCGTGACCACCGGGCACGAGGCCGTACGGCTCGTCCCGTCCCGCAGTCCGCACTTCCCCGGTACATGCGGCCAGTTCGGCGCCGCCCTGCACAGCGAGTTCCTGCGCACCGACGACATGGACGTCCTGGAACAGGCCGTCGCCCAGGTGTCGGCCGCGGTGGACTGGTCCGACGGACGCGGCTACCGGCGCGCGGCGGACCGGGCCGCCCTCTGCTACCTGCTGGTGCAGCGCGGGAAGCGCACCGGGAGCCTCGTGGACATCGACCGGGCCGTGCGGACGGGGCGGGAGGCGCTGGAGACGATCGCGCCGGGCGAGGCGCTGTACGGGACGTGCCTGAGCAACCTCGGCCTGGCGCTGCGCACCCGGCACGGGCTGCGGGCGGGCACGGAGCGGGAGCCGGCCACGGACGATCTGGACGAGGCGATCAGCCTGAGCGAGCGCGCCCTGAGCACGGCGCCGACGGATGCCCCGGAACGGGCGGTGTACCAGGTCGTCGCGGCACTGGCCCTGCGCGACCGAGGCCAGTACGACACGGCCCGCGCACCGGGCCCAACGGCCGGTGGCGGCGCGGGTCCCACGGCCGGTGACGGCCGCACCGGAAGGCTGGACCTCGCCCTCGACGCGGCACGGGCCGCGGCGACCCACCCGAGGGCCGATGTCCCGACACGGATGCGGGCCGGACTGCTCTGGAGCGATATCGCGGCCTCCCGAGCCCGCTAGCGGGACGCGATGACGGCGTTCGGGACCGTCATCGATCTGCTCCCCCGGCTGGCCGGCCGCGAGCTGCGCAGGGCGGACCAGGAGGACCGGCTCGGCCGGTACAGCGGTATCGCGGCGGACGCCGCCGCGTGTGCCCTCTTCGAGGGGGCGCCCAGCGGGCGGTGGCGATGCCGGAGCTGGGGCGCGGGGTGCTGCTGTCGCGGGAGCTGGATCTGCGCTCCGACATCGGTGAGCTGCGGGACCGCAATCCCTCGCTGGCCGGGGAGTTCGAGGAGCTGCGGGCGTCCCTCACCGAGGGGCGCGCCGAGCGGCCCGCCGGCGACGCGGCGGACTCACGGTCCCGGCGGCGTGCGGAGGGCGAGCGCTGGGATGAGCTGCTGCGCGAGATCCGTGCGCTCGACGGGCTCGCGGACTTCGCGGGGCCGCCCTCCCCGCAGCGCCTGCTCGCCGGCGCGGCCGAGGGCGCCGTCGTGTATCTCAACGTGAGCCGGTTCCGCTCCGACGCGGTCATCATCGCCCCCGACGGGATCCGCTCCGTCCCGCTGCGGGTCACCCCGGACGAGGCCGAGCACCGGCACCGCACGCTGGACGCCGCCCTGGCCGCCGGGCACGGTGGCGAGGCGGAACGGGCGGCGGCGTTGCACGAGGTGCTCGGCTGGCTTTGGGACGCCCTGGCCGAGCCGGTGCTGAACGCCCTGAAGGACCTGCACGCGGCACATCGCGGGCCGGGGCTGCCGCGTGTGTGGTGGGTGCCGACCGGGTCGCTCGCGCTGCTGCCCGTCCACGCGGCGGGGCACCGCGACGGTGCCCGCTCACTGCTCGACCGGGTGATCTCGTCCTACACGCCCACGATGCGCTCCCTGGCCACCGCCCGGACCGCCGGAGCCGTTCCGGGCCGACGGCCGGTGCCCCTCGCGGTCACCATGTCCAGCACTCCCGGAGCGGGGCCGCTCACCGGGGCGGAGGCGGAGGCGCGGATGGTGCGGGGGCTGTTCCCGGGGACCGTCCGCCTCACCGACGCGGACGCGACCCGGGAGCGGGTCCTGAGCGCGCTCCCGCAGCACCCCTGGGCGCACTTCGCCTGCCACACGGCAACCGATCCCGACGTCCCCTCACGCAGCGGGCTGCTCCTGCACGATCACCAGCGGCGGTTGCTGACCGTCGAGGACGTGTCGCGGCTGGAGCTGGGCAGCCCGGAGCTCGCCTATCTGTCCTCGTGCGACACCGCCCGCACCGCGCCCCGCCACGCCGATGAGGCCATCCACCTCGCCTCGGCCTTCCAACTGGCGGGCTACCGGCGGGTCATCGCGACTCTGTGGCGGGTGGAGGACGAGGTCAGCTCCGTGTTCGCCGAGAACGTCTACGCGGAGCTGGCGCGGGCGGTACGGACCGGCGCGCCGGTCGACGCCGCGGCCGCGGTGCGGCGCGCCACCCTGGCAGTCCGTGAGCTGTGCCCCAACCTGCCTCGGTTCTGGGCGAGTTATCTGCACGTCGGATGCTGAAGGGCACCGGCCGGCCGCTCAGGACCCGGCCGGCGGCGCACCGGCCGGGTCGGCCGGTGCCGGGGCCCGAGGGTCCTCCGGGGGCTGCGACGGCCGCGCGGGCGCGACGGCCTCCCCGGCGCCCGCTCCGGTCCGCCGGACGAAGCGCACCAGCCGGGGTCCGGCCGCGACCAGGTACAGGGTGTCGAGCACGACGGACGCCGCCACGGCGCGCAGCACCCGCTCCCCCAGGTCGCGTTCGCCGGGGACCGGGCCCCGCCAGCGCTCCCGCAGGAACTGGTAGGTGACACCCGGCAGGACGAACAGCACCAGCACGGCGATCTGGAGCGGGGTGGACGGGGACTGCCCCATCACATGCCCCGCAGGCCCTCGGACGGATCGTGTGCGATCAGCCTGGCCCGCCGCGCGCGGAGCGCCAGTACGGCCGCCGCCACCAGTGACGAGATCGCGGCCCAGGGTCTCGCGTGCACGATCAGCGCGGCGGTCTCCGACAGCCGCGCCGCGGCCAGCGCGACCAGCAGCCCGCCGACCATCCACAGGGTCCCCGACAGCCGCCTCGGCGCGGTCATCTCCGCGAGCAGCAGCAGCGCTCCGAGCAGCGCGGTGACCGCCACCACCAGAGTGAACGGGTCACTCGCCACGAGCACCCGGTACTCCCCGATGTTCAACAGGCTCAGCACGGCAAGCCACTTGGTCCGGCCGAAGCCCAGGAGGGGCGACAGGACCACAAGGCCCAGCACCAATCCGTACACCACAGACTCCGGTACCCGCATGAACCGACTCTGCCCGCCCGGCTGTACGCCCATGAGCGTCCTGCCCTCGAATGCTAGTCACGCCCGGGGAACATCGCGGTCCCTCGTTCGGGTGATCGCGCCGCCGGAGGGTCCCGGTCCACCACGACCTGCGCGTACCGCTTTTTACGCATGGATGCAAATCTTTTACACAGGAGCCACGACCCGTGAGCCACCTGGGAACCCGCCACCTGAGCCTCGCGCGGCCCTTCGCGCCACGGGCGACCAAGTACCGCATGTCACACCCTATTCACAGGTTTGAGTCACAAAATTAAGTATCTCAAGCAGAATTTTGCGCACCAGCATGGACTTCCTTGCGGCATCGCTCCTAGCCTGTGGCACGTCCGCAGAGCCCCCACGAGCCGCAAGGACGATCCCTCAGTGACGCCACCACCCAGACGCCAGTTGCTCAGACGCTCCATATCCGCCTCTCTCTCGCTGGCACTCGCCGCGGTCGGCACCGCTGCCGCCGTGGTCCTGTCCAGCGCTCCGGCCGCCCAGGCGGCGGGGGTCCCCGCCCCCTCCCCCGTCGCGGTCCCCGGTCGCGGTGCGACCGTCCCGTTCAAGGAGCAGGAAGCCGAGTACGCGGCCACCAACGGCACGCTGATCGGCCCGAACCGGCTGTACGGCACGCTGCCCTCAGAGGCTTCCGGCCGGCAGGCGGTGACGCTGGACGCGGTCGGTGAGTACGTGGAGTTCACGCTCACCGCACCCGCCAACGCGATGTCCTTCCGCTACTCGCTGCCGGACAGCGCCGCAGGATCGGGCCGGGACGCCTCGATCAACGTGCTGGTGAACGGCGCATCGCCGAAGTCGGTACCCGTCACCTCCAAGTACGGCTGGTACTACGGCGGTTACCCCTTCAACAACAACCCGGGCGACACCAACCCGCACCACTTCTACGACGAGGCCCGGACGATGTTCGGGTCGACCCTCGCCGCCGGGACGAAGGTCCGGCTGCAGGTCTCCTCCACCTCCGCGTCGCCGTCGTTCACCATTGACCTGGCGGACTTCGAACAGGTGGCCGCGCCCACCGCGAAGCCCTCCGGCGCACTCGACGTCGTCTCCGACTTCGGCGCCGACCCGACCGGAGCCGCGGACTCGACCGCCAAGATCCAGGCGGCCGTGGACGCGGGGAAGGCGCAGGGCAAGGAGGTCTACATCCCGCAGGGCACCTTCCAGGTCCGCGACCACATCGTCGTGGACAAGGTGACGCTGCGCGGCGCCGGTCCCTGGTACTCCGTGCTGACGGGGCGCGATCCCTCCAACCGGAGCAAGGCCGTCGGCGTCTACGGGAAGTACGCCAGGGACGGCGGCAGCAGCAACGTCACGCTCAAGGACTTCGCCATCATCGGTGACATCCAGGAGCGGGTGGACGACGACCAGGTCAACGCCATCGGCGGGGCCCTGTCGAACTCCACCGTCGACAACATCTGGATGCAGCACACCAAGTGCGGCGCCTGGATGGACGGCCCGATGGACAACTTCACCATCAAGAACAGCCGCATCCTGGACCAGACCGCCGACGGCGTGAACTTCCACTACGGCGTCACGAACTCCACCGTCACCAACACCTTCGTCCGCAACACCGGTGACGACGGACTGGCGATGTGGGCGGAGAACATCCCGAACGTGAAGAACAAGTTCACGTTCAACACGGTGATCCTGCCGATCCTCGCCAACAACATCGTGACGTACGGCGGCAAGGACATCACGATCTCCGACAACGTCATGTCGGACACCATCTCCAACGGCGGCGGTCTGCACATCGCCAACCGCTACCCAGGTGTCAACTCCGGCCAGGGAACGGCCGTCTCCGGCACCACGACGGCGGCCCGCAACACCCTGATCCGCACCGGGAACAACGACTACAACTGGCAGTTCGGCGTCGGTGCCGTCTGGTTCAGCGGTCTCAACGAGCCGATCAACGCCACCATCAACATCACCGACACGGAGATCCTGGACAGCTCCTACGCCGCGATCCACTTCATCGAGGGCGCGACCGACGGAGTGCACTTCAAGAACATCAAGATCGACGGCGCCGGTACCTACGCGCTGCAGGTCCAGTCCCCCGGCACGGCGACCTTCGACAACGTCGTGGCCACGCACATCGCGCAGTCCAACCCGATCCACAACTGCGTCGGCAGCGGCTTCCAGATCACCCGGGGCGCGGGCAACTCCGGCTGGTACTCCGACCCGCCGGCCTGCACCGGCAACTGGCCGGCCCCGGTGTGGACCAACGGCGGTGTGCCGCAGGGCGGCAGCGGCCCGACGGATCCCACGGACCCGACAGATCCGACCGACCCCACCGATCCGCCCACCGACACGGGCAACCTCGCCCAGGGCCGTAGCGTGACCGAGTCCGGCCACGCGGACGTGTACGGCGCGTCCAGGGCCGTGGACGGTGACGCGAACACCTACTGGGAGAGCACCAACAACGCCTTCCCGCAGACCATCACGGTCGATCTGGGCGCGGCCAAGGCGGTCAAGCGGCTGGTCCTGAAGCTGCCGCCGGCAGCGGCCTGGGCCCCCCGTACGCAGACCCTGAGCGTGTCGGGCAGCACCGACAACAACACGTTCAACTCACTGAAGGGCTCTGCGGGTTACACCTTCAATCCGTCGAGCGGCAACAAGGCGACCGTCACCCTGCCCGGCACGTCGGCCCGCTATCTGCGGCTGACGTTCACCGGCAACACCGGGTGGCCGGCGGCGCAGCTCTCCGAGCTGGAGGCCTACACCACCACCGGCTGAGCCGTAACAGGCCGGCCGCCGGACGGACGCGTGAGACGTCCGTCCGGCGGCCGGCGCGGCGGTAGCGAGGCCCCTGCGGGCGGGTCAGCGCAGGAAGTCCCGGGCGATGTTCTCCGCCGCCCGCTCCAGCAGCGGCCCCGCCTCCGCCATGCACACCGCCGGATCCGGCTCCAGCTCGGTGAGCGCATACGCACGCCGGATCCCGGCCCGGCCGAGCGCCTCCGGGGGCAGCGCGAGGCGGCCGCAGACCGCGACGACCTCGATACCCGCCGCGCGGGCCGCCGCTGCGACCCCCGCCGGGGCCTTGCCGTGCAGGGTCTGCTCGTCGAGCGAGCCCTCGCCGGTGATGACCAGCGTGGCGCGGGCCAGCGCGGGGGCGAAGCCGAGAACGTCGAGCATCACCTCGATGCCGGGCCGGAACCGCGCGCCGAGGGCGACCAGCGCCCCGTACCCGATACCCCCGGCCGCACCCGCGCCGGGCAGCCGGGCGTGGTCCGGTCCCAGCACCGACGCGTAGTGGGCGAGCGCCGCGTCGAGGACCGCGATGTCCTCCTCGGTGGCGCCCTTCTGGCGCCCGTACACCTCGGGGGCGCCCTTCGGCCCGGTCAGCGGGTTGTCGACGTCACTCGCGAGGATCAGGTCGACCCCGGTGAGCCGCGGGTCGAGCCCGGAGAGGTCCGCGGAGGCGAGGTCGGCGAGCCCGCCGCCGCCCGGACCCACGGGCTTGCCGTCCGCGTCCAGGAACCGCGCGCCGAGCGCGGCCAGCATGCCCGCGCCGCCGTCCGTGGTCGCACTGCCGCCGACCCCGAACACGAGGGTCCGCGCGCCCGCTTCGAGCGCGGCGAGCAGCAGTTCGCCGGAGCCGTACGTGGTCGCGGTGAGCGGGGCGAACACCCCCTCGGGAAGGTGCTGGAGGCCAGAGGCCTCGGCCATCTCCACCACAGCCGTGGTGTCGCGCAGGGCGTACGCCGCCGTCACGGGGTCACCGAGCGGCCCGGTCACGCGCGCCTCGCGGCGCTCGAATCCGGCGGCCACGGCGGCGGCCACCGTGCCGTCGCCCCCGTCGGCCACGGGAAGGGTCTCGACGGGCACCTCGGGCGCGATGCGCCGCAGCCCCGCCGTCACCCGCTCCGCGACCTGTACAGCCGTGAGCGAGCCCTTGAACTTGTCCGCCGCGACGAGCACGCGTGCGGTCTCCATCACTGCTCCGTCCGTCACCTTGTATCCCTTTGCTTTCGAACAGGCAGTCGCGCCGCCCCGACCTTATCCGGATCACCCGCTCCCTGCCCATGGATGTCCGTGCCCTGGACCTGCGCCCGAAAGAACCTAGGCTGCTCTTGTGACCACCGATGACTACGCCACGTATATCGACGGACTCCCCAAGGTGCTCGCGGGCGCCGCCTGCGTCTTCCGGGACGCGGAGGGCAGGCTGCTGCTCGTCGAGCCGAACTACCGGGACGGCTGGACCCTGCCGGGCGGCACGATCGAGTCGGCCGACGGCGAGACCCCCCGGCAGGCGGCCCGGCGCGAGTCGGCCGAGGAGATCGGCCTCGATCTGGAGCCGGGCCGGCTGCTCGCGGTCGACTGGGCGCGCGGCACCGCGCGGCCGCCGATCGTCGCCTACGTCTACGACGGCGGCGTGCTCGACGAGGAGCAGTTGAAGGCGGTGCGCGTTCAGGAGGACGAGCTGCTGTCGTGGAAGCTGGTCGACCGGGCGGAGCTCGGCAGCTATCTGCCCGCCGGGCTCCTGCGGCGGGTGCGGGCGGCACTGGAGGTGCTGGATTCGGGCGCGGGCGCGGCGGAGCTGGAGGACGGGCTGCCCGCCGGCTCAAACGGGTGATCGCCCCCGCTGCCGGTTGAGGTAGTGTTGATGGCTGCGAAGGGGAGTAGCCCCGCAAACCGGTCGTCGACACACTGGAACCTCCGGGTTCCCGGTGGCCGGGTCCGTGGAAGGTCACGGACGGGCGAGACCTTCGGTCAGGTATGACACACCCGCGTCCCGCGGGTGGTGCCGTCATGCCGGGCCGAGTGGTCCTCCGAAAAGCCCGAGTGGCACTTCGCGGAAGATCCGGGGCCCGGCTCTTACAGAAAGCCACCCGGAATGCATCTCGATCCCCTGGCGATCCTCACCGCTTTCGGGCTGATCTTCCTCGCGGAGCTCCCCGACAAGACGATGTTCGCGTCGCTGGCCATGGGCACCCGCATGCGCCCGCTCTACGTCTGGTTCGGTACGTCGTCCGCGTTCATCGTCCATGTCGCCATCGCGGTCGGTGCGGGAGGTCTGCTCGGGCTGCTGCCCGACTGGATCGTCAAGCTCGTCTCGGCCTCGCTCTTCGCGTTCGGGGCGTTCATGCTGCTGCGGGCCGGCGGGGGCGACGACGATGACGGGGACGCCCCGAAGACCGTGACCGGTTTCTGGCCGGTGTACTCGACCGCGTTCATGGCGGTGTTCATCAGCGAGTGGGGCGACCTGACCCAGATCACGACGGCCAACCTGGCCGCGAGCAACGGCGCCTGGTCCACCGCGATCGGGTCCGCGGCGGCCCTGATGTCCGTATCGGCGCTGGCGCTGCTCGCCGGGCGGTTCATCGCCAAGCGCGTACCCCTCAAGACGGTCCAGCGGATCGGCGGCCTGTGCATGCTGGGGCTGGCGATCTGGACGGTCGTCGAGATCTTCACCGGCTGACCCACCCACACCCAGAGGAGCGCCGGGGTGGTGTCCCGTCCAGAAGAGCGTCGGGGTGGTGTCCCGCGTGCCGTTCTCGAACGCCAGCAGCCGCTGTTTGCGGTCGAGTCCGCCGCCGTAGCCGATGAGGCTCCCCGACGCTCCGATCACCCGGTGGCAGGGCACGATGATGCCGACCGGGTTCTTGCCGTTGGCCAGCCCCACCGCCCGCGAGGCCCCGGGCTTGCCGAGGATCTCCGCCAGTTCCCCGTACGAACGCGTCTCGCCGTAGGGAATGCGCTGGAGCTCGGCCCAGACGGTGCGCTGGAACGGGGTGCCGGCGAGGTGCAGCGGGAGGTCGAACTCCCGCAGCTCACCGGCGAAGTAGGCGTCCAGCTGCTGGATCGTCTCGTCGAAGAGGCCGGGATCGGGCGTGCCGAAGGTCTCCTCGGGCGGACGGTGCCGCTGACCGGTCATGTAGAGGCCGGCGAGGACCCCGTCGGTGGCGACGAGGGTCAGCGGGCCGTAGGGGCTGTCGGTCACGGTGTACCGCCGGGCCGCCGCGACAGTGCTGGTGCGTGCTGAGGTCACGATGAACTTCCCTGTGCCGGAAGGTGGTTGATGGGGTGGTCGTCGACGGTCCACAGGTACTGGACCGCGTACGCCCGCCAGGGGCGCCAGCCCGCCGCACGGGCGGTGAGCGCGGCCGGTGTCGAGGGGCGGCCGAGCCGGTGCGCGGACCGCCGGATGCCGAGGTCCGTCGGCAGGAACGCGTCCGGGTCACCGAGTGCCCGCATGGCGATGACCTCGACCGTCCACGGCCCGAATCCGGGCAGCGCGCCCAGTTCGGCCCGCGCCTTCTCCCAGTCGGTGTCGGTGCCGAGCCGCAGCGAACCGTCCGCCGGCGCCCCGACGAGCGTGGTCAGCGTCCGGCGGCGGCTGCGCGGCAGGGCCAGCTGCTCCGGGTCGAGTCCGGCCAGCGCGTCCGGGGCCGGGAAGAGATGGGTCAGGCCGCCCTCCGGGTCCTCGACGGGGGTGCCGTGGGCGGTGACCAGCCGGGCCGCGTGGGTGCGGGCCGCGGCGGTCGACACCTGCTGGCCGAGGACGGCCCGTACGGCGAACTCCGCGCCGTCCACGGTTCTCGGCACCCGCCGTCCCGGTGCCTTGTCGACCAGCGGGGCGAGCAGCGGATCGGTGCGCAGCTGTTCGTCGACGGCGACCGGGTCGGCGTCGAGGTCCAGCAGCCAGCGGCAGCGGCTGCTGGCCCGAGTGAGATCGCGCGGGTCGGTCAGCGAGAGCCGGCAGGCGATGTGGTCGGGGTGCGGGGTGAGGGCGACGACGCCGTGTCCGTACGGCAGGTCGAGGGTGCGGCGGTAGGCGCCGTCGCGCCACTCCTCCACGCCGGGCACGGCCGTCGCGGCGAGGTGTCCGAAGAGGTTGCTGGGGTTGAGCGGGGCGCGGTAGGGCAGCCGCAGCGCTATCACGCCGGGGGTGGCAGGGGGTTTCGCGGACCTGGCGGCGCGGCCGCACAGTTCGCCGTGGGCGAGGGCGAAGACTTCGCAGACGGTGTCGTTGAAGGTGCGGATCGAGGAGAATCCGGCGGCGAACGCCACCTCGGCCATGGGCAGCGCGGTGGTCTCGATGAGCACCCGCGCGGTCTGTGCCCGCTGCGCCCTGGCCAGGGCCAGCGGCCCCGCCCCCAGTTCGGCGAGCAGCTGCCGCTCGATCTGGCGGGTCGAGTAGCCGAGCCGGGTGGCGAGACCGGTCACCCCTTCGCGGTCGACGACCCCGTCCCGGATGAGCCGCATCGCACGGGCGACGGAGTCGGCGCGGGCGTTCCACTCGGGCGATCCCGGGCTGGTGTCGGGCCCGGCAGCGCTTGCAGGCCCGTAATCCGGCCTGCTGGCAGGCGGCGGAGCTCGGGTAGAAGGTCATGTTCTCGACCTTGGGCGGCACGACGGGACAGCTCGGCCGGCAGTAGATCCTGGTGGTCAGGACCGCCGTGAAGAACCAGCCGTCGAAGCGGAAGTCCTTGGAGCGGACGGCCCGCACGCAGCGCTCGGTGTCGGTGTGCATGGTCCAAGCATGGGGCACCGGGACTGTCAGGGCTGGCGAGAATCCGACATCAGCCTTGAGCTGCCTGCGCCGCCGCGATCCGCCCCTGCCCGCCCCGCTCAGCGCTCTCCCCTCGCCCCGTTCCGCACTTCGCACGAGAATGGAACGGGGCCGCTGCGGGGAGCGACGAGAAGGAGGCCGACGATGACGGACGAACAGGCGGCGCCGCCGCTCTGCTCCCACCTGGACCAGGTGCGGCGGGTCGCCCCGGACAGTGCCGACTCCTGCACGGAGTGTGTCGCGATGGGTGACACCTGGGTGCATCTGCGCGTGTGCCCGACCTGCGGCCATGTCGGCTGCTGCGACTCCTCCCGCAACAAGCACGCCACCGCCCACCACTCCGCCACCGGACACCCGCTCATCCGCTCCTACGAGCCGGGCGAGACCTGGTGGTGGTGTTACGAGGACGAGCTGACCTTCGACGTCGAGGGCGCGGGCCCAGCGCGGGCGCTTCAGTAGACGTCCCGGACGTACCGCTTGTCGGCGGCGAGCTGCTTGACGTACAGGGCCGCCGCCTCCTCGTCGAGGCCGCCGTGCGCGGCGGCGATGTCGCGCAGGGCCTGGTCGACGTCCTTGGCCATGCGCGCGGCGTCGCCGCAGACGTGGAAGTGGGCGCCGTCCTGGAGCCAGGACCAGAGCCGGGCGCCGTGTTCACGCATTCGGTCCTGGACGTAGACCTTGGCACGCTGATCACGCGAGAAGGCGGTGTCCAGGCGGGTGAGGGTGCCGTCGGCGAGGTAGTCGGTCAGCTCCTGCTCGTAGGTGAAGTCGGTGGCCCGGTGCTGTTCTCCGAAGAAGAGCCAGTTGGGTCCCCGGTGGCGGCGGGCCCGGCGCTCCTCCAGGAAGCCGATGAAGGGGCCGACGCCGGTCCGCGGGCCGACCATCACCAGCGGGGTGTCGGGGCCGGCCGGGGGCCGGAAGTCCGGGGCGCGCCGCACGGTGACCGAGACCGGGGCGTCGGGGGCGGCGTCCGCGAGGAAGGGCGAGCACACCCCGTGGCGGGGGCGGCCCCGCAGGTTCTCGTAGCGGACCACGGAGACGGTCAGGGACACCAGGTGGGGGTCGGTGAGCGGGCTGGACGGGATCGAGTACAGGCGGGGCTGGAGCCGCCTGAGGATGCCGGCCCACTCCTGCGGTGCGGCGCGGACCGGGTACTCGGCCAGCACGTCCGCCGCCTGGCGGCCCCAGGACCAGCGGGCGAGTTCGCCCTTGTTGTCGGGGCGCAGCATCTTCTTCAGGGCCCGGTCGCCGGTCCGTTCTGTGATGAACCCGAGCAGGGCGGGGGTGAGGGCGGTGATGTCCAGCCGGCGGTGCAGGGCTTCGGCCAGCCGCATCTCGCCGAGCCCCGCGACCTCGACGGGGGCGTCGGCGTCGAGGCCGGTGACCGCCAGCCTTTCGGCCACCAGCTCGGTGCTGTTGACGGGGTGCACGGCGAGGGCGTCACCGGCCTCGTAGGCGAGGGGCCCGTCCGGGCCGCGGGTGTCGAAGGTGAACCGGCGGACCTCCTTGCCCGCGCCGGGGAGGCTGAGGAGCCGGTTTCCGACCAGCCGGGCCGTGACGGGCACCGGCTTGGTGCCGGGCTCGGTCACGGGTGTGGGTGCGGGTGTGGGTGCGGGTGTGGGTGCGGGTGCGGGTGTGGGTGCGGGTGTGGGTGCGGGTGTGGGTGCGGTGCCTTTGCCGGGCGCCGCGGCCTGCGGCGGGGCGGCGGGTGCCGGGGCGGCGGGTGCCGGCTGGGCGGTGAGGCCGGTGAGCACCTGGTCCAGCCGGCGGCCGTGGCCGCAGAAGTCGTCGTACGAGGAGTCCCCGAGGGCCGGGACCGCGTACCGCATGCCGTCCAGGGTCGGGGTGTCGGCGGCGGTCAGGGCCTCCCAGAACCCGGACCCGTTGTCGGGGGCGTCGCCGTCGCCGAAGGTGCTGGTGATCAGCAGGAGGTCGGCGGCGGGCGGGAGGGCACGCGGGTCCGCGTCGGCCATGCCGACGAGCCGGGCCCGGTGGCCGCCGGCGGTGAGCCGCTCTGCCGCGGCCGTGGCGAACTCCTCCGCGTTGCCGGTCTGCGACGCCCACAGCACGACCACCTCGCGGCTGCCGGAGGGGTCCGCCGCGGCGGGTTCGTCCGTGGTCCGCGGAGCGCGTGAGTACATCCCGGCGAGCACACCGTTCACCCATCGCGCGTGCTCCCCGGTGAACGGCGCACCGGCCGGCAGCACCGGGACGCCGGGCGTGCCCGCACGGAGGCGACCTTCGCGAGCGTCACCGCGCACATCTTGAACTCCGGCTGGAAGGAGACCGGGTCGACCGCGTCGCTGGTCACCGCGTTGACACAGCGGTACTCCCCGAACAGGTCGTTCCAGTGGAAGGGCGCGAAGCAGCAGCCCGGCCGCACCCGGTCCGTGACGACGGCCGGGAGCACGGCCCGGCCGCGCCGGGAGGCGACCTCGACGGAGTCACCCCCGGCGATCCCGAGGCGTCGCGCGTCCTCGGGGTGGAGTTCGACGAACGGGGCCGGGTCGAGCCGGGCAGCACCACATCGGCGTAGGCGTTGGTCTCGGTGTCCGCGAACACGTCCTGGGTGATGACGAGGTCGGCGGTCTCCAGGGCCTCGATGACGGTCCGGCGGTTGGCGACGGAGGCGACGGGGTTGGTGCAGATGATCCAGCAGGCCTTGATCTCGCCCGCCGCCATCCGCCGGCACATATCGACGGTGCCCTCGCCGGAGCCGTCCTCGCGCACGGTGCCGGGTTCCAGGCCCCAGAGCGCGTCGGCGAAGGCGCGGTCCTCGTCCACCAGCACCGACCGCTGCCCCGGCAGACCGGGTCCCATGTAGCCCATCTGGCGGCCGCCCATGGCGTTGGACTGGCCGGTCAGCGAGAAGGGTCCGCTGCCTGGCCGGCAGATCGCCCCGGTGGCCAGGTGCAGGTTGATCAGCGCGTTGGTGTTCCAGGTGCCGTGCGTGGACTGGTTCAGCCCCATCGTCCAGCAGCTCATCCACTCCCCCGCCCCGCCGATCCACTGCGCCGCCTGCCGGATGTCCGCCTCCGGGATGCCGGTGATCTGCGCGACGGGCGGCGGGCCGGTAGTCCGTGAGGAACTCCGGCATCGCCTCCCAGGCCTCGGTGCGCTCCGCGATGAACGCGGTGTCCGTGTGGCCGTTCTCGTGGAGGAGGTACAGCAGTCCGTTCAGGAGGGCGAGGTCGGTGCCGGGTCTGATCCGGAGGAAGAGGCCGGCCTTCTCCGCGGTGGCGGTGGGACGGGGGTCGACGACGATCAGCCGGGCGCCCGCCTTCACCCGTTCCATCATGCGCAGGAAGAGGATCGGGTGGCAGTCGGCCATGTTGGAGCCGATGACGAGGAAGACGTCGGCGTTCTCGAAGTCCTGGTACGAACCGGGCGGCCCGTCGGCGCCCAGGGAGAGCTTGTAGCCGCTGCCCGCACTGGCCATGCACAGCCGCGAGTTGGACTCGATGCGGTTGGTACGGACGAAGCCCTTGGCCAGTTTGTTGGCGAGGTACTGGGCTTCCAGGCTCAGCTGCCCCGATACGTAGAAGGCGACGGCGTCGGCTCCGTGTTCGTCGATGACCGCCCGCAGCCGCCGGGCCGTGTCGGTGATCGCCTCGTCCACGCCCGCCGGTACGGGCTCGGCGCCGCGCTCGGGCCGGATCAGCGCGGTGGTCAGCCGTCCGGGGGCGGCGAGCATGTCGGCGGTGGTCGCGCCCTTGGTGCACAGCCGGCCGCGGTTGGCGGGGTGGGCCTTGTCGCCGGACGCCTTGAGGACCTTGCGGCGGCCGTCGGGCCCTGAGCCGATGTCGAGGACCATGCCGCAGCCCACCCCGCAGTACGAGCAGACCGTCCGTACCTGGGTGACGGCGGCCGACGAGCTCTCTGGGGGCACCGGGGGACCTTCCCGTGGATCGGATCGTGGTCCCGACGGTACGAATGGCCCATTACACCGGTGTGACCCGGGCGGATCACAGGCGGTAACGCTCGCCGCACAGCCGCAGGCCCGGTGCTGTGAGACGGGTGCGGTGCCTCAGGCGCGGGAGCGCAGCCGGCGCCACACCGCCTTCGCCGCGTGGTGCCCGGACATGCCGTGCACACCGGGTCCGGGCGGGGCCGCGGAGGAGCAGATGAAGACCGCCGGATGCGCCGTCGCGTACGGCACCCGGGCGAGCTTGGGGCGGATCACCGTCTGGAGTCCCGCGAACGCGCCGCAGGCGATGTCCCCGTCCACGTAGTTCGCGTTGCGCGCGGCGATCCCGGGTGGTCCCGCCACGCAGCGGGCCAGCACCAGATCGCGGAAGCCGGGGGCGAAGCGCTCCAGCTGGCGTTCGATGACCTCGGTGGCGTCGCCCTGCCAGCCCGCCGGTACGTGCCCGTACACCCAGAACACCTGCTTGCCCTCGGGGGCGCGGGACGGGTCGACGAGGCTGGGCTGGGCGGTGATCAGGAACGGCACGCTCGGGTCGCGGCCGGTGACTGCGGCGTGCAGGGCGGAATCGATCTCGCCGGCCGTGGGGCCGATGTGCACCGTGCCCGCCCGGCGGGCCTCCTGCGCGGTCCAGGGCACAGGGCCCGACAGGGCGTAGTCGATCTTGAAGCAGGAGGCGCCGTAGCGGTAGCCGCGGTAGGCGTTGCCCAGTCCGGCGATCCGGGCCAGCGCGGTCGGTGAGGTGTCGAAGATGTAGGCGCGGGCCGGCGGGAGCTCGTCCAGCCGCTTGACCTCCGTACCGGTGTGGATGACCCCGCTCTGCTCCCGCAGGTAGGAGGCGAGGGCGTCGGCGATGGACTGGGAGCCGCCGCGCGGCACCGGCCAGCCCTTCTCGTGCGCGGCCAGCGCGAAGAGCAGGGCGATTCCGCCGGTCGCGATCCCGCTGGTGGGGGCTATGGCATGGGCGGCGAGCCCGGCGAAGAGGCCGCGCGCCTTCTCGTCGCTGAAGCGGCGGGACAGCAGGGTGGCGGGCTGGATGGCGTTCAGCCCGAACCGCACCCAGCGGTACGGGTCGCGCGGCAGGCCGTCCCACGGGGTGCGCAAAAAGTCCTGGGCGAGGCTGTCCCAGTGGCCGAGGAACGGTGCGACGAGCCTGCGGTACGCCCCCGCGTCACGCGGCCCGAGGGACATGGCGCTCTCCCCCACCGAGTCGGCCAGCACGGCGGCGGAGCCGTCCGGGAAGGGGTGGGCCAGGGCCAGCCGGGGCTGGATCCACTCCAGGCCGTGCCGGGCGAGCGGCATCGCGTCGAAGGCGGGTGAGCCGATGCCCAGCGGGTGGACCGCGGAGCAGGGGTCGTGGCGGAAGCCGGGGAGGGTGAGCTCCTCGGTACGGGCTCCGCCGCCGACGGTCCGCCCGGCTTCGAAGACCTCCACGGCGTAGCCGCGGCGGGCCAGTTCGGCCGCGGCGGTCAGCCCGTTGGGGCCGGCCCCCACGACGACTGCGTCAAGCATCGACGGCACCTTCGGACTCCTTTGTCAGCCGACGGTCGGAGGCCCCAGGATATTCACAGGCGCGGCCGGTCCGGGCGCGGGTAGGGTTCCCGCTCGATGACCACTCCGAACCCCGCGCGGCCTCCGCACCCCGGCCCGCGCCCGCAAGCGCCCTCCGGCCCGCCCGCCGCCCCCGGGGCGGCCCCGGAGGATTCCGGGACGCGGCGGCGGATCGACGCCATGGCCGAACGGCTCGTCGCCGTACCAGGGATCCACGCCGTCGCCCTGGGCGGCAGCAGAGCCCGGGGCACCCACCGCCCGGACTCCGACTGGGACCTGGGCCTGTACTACCGAGGCGCCCCGGACCTGGCCGCGCTGAGCGCGCTGGCGCGTGAGGTGCAGGGTTCAACGGTCGAGGTGGCCGGGCCTGGCGGCTGGGGGCCGTGGGTCAACGGCGGGGCGTGGCTGCGGGTGGACGGCACGCCGGTGGACTGGATCCTGCGCGATCTGGACCGGGTGGAAGCGGTCTGGTCCGACTGCCGCCGGGGGCGCTACGAGGTGGGCGTCCAGCCCGGCCACCCGCTCGGCTTCTGGTCCCCCGCCTATCCGGGCGAGGTCGCTCTCGGCCACGTACTCGCCGATACCCGGGGCGAACTGACGAAGCTTCGGGCCGAGACGCTCGACTATCCGGAACCGCTGCGCAAGGCGCTTGCCGACGCGGCCTGGGAGGCGGACTTCTCGGTGGTGTCGGCCCGCAAGTCGGCCCCTTCCGGTGACCGGCTGCACGTGTCGCTCTGCCTCTCCCGGGCGTTCGGCATCCTCGCCCAGTCGCTGCACGCCCACCATCGCACCTGGTGCCTCAACGAGAAGGGCGCGCTGGCGGCGGCCGCCGCCCTGCCGGACACCCCGGCGGGCTTCGCGGACCGGGCCGGCGAGGCGCTGTGCGGTCTGGACGCGGCGGCGGTGGAGACGGCCGCCGAGGTCGTGAACGACGTACGGGCGGTCCTGACCGGCACGTCAGCGGCCTGAGGGAGTTCAGTCGCGCCGAATGGCCGCGACGCAGCGGCTGAGCAGATCCCGCAGGGCGTCCCGCTCCTGCGGGGTGAACTCGTCGGCGATGCGGCGTTCGATCCGCACCGCCTGCTCGTCGGCCCGGCGCAGCGTTTCGGTACCGGCCTCCGTCAGCCGGGTCTCCAGCATCTTCTGGTGCCACGGGTGCGCGGTCCTGACGACCAGTCCGCGCTCCTCCAAGTGCTTGAGCACCGCCGCCATGGCCTGCGGGGTGACCAGGCAGGCCCTGGCCAGCGCGGCACCCGGCATTCCGGGGTGCTCTGCGAGGGCGAACAGCGCCGCGTACTGGGCGACGGTGAGGTCGGTGCCCTTCAACGCGGCGCTCTTGGCTGCCATGAGGGCTTGCTCCGCGCGCTTGATGTCCGCGCCGAGACGGTCGCCGGCGGTCATTCCCATGCTCGCGAGCGTACAGCCACGGGCACCTGACAGAACACAGGCTCGTAACAGACATAGAAGCTGAATCAAGGTCTTGATATAACTCAACAAATGGATACTCAAGATGTGTACAGCGCTGCGCCTTCCGCGTTCGAGCGGACCGTTATCGTCACCGGCGCCACCCAGGGGCTCGGCATCCACCTCGCCCGCGATCTGGCCGGACGCGGCGCGACGCTGATCCTGCACGGGCGGGACCGGGGACGGCTCGACAGGGCCGCCGACGAGGTGCGTACGGTCTCGGCCGGCCGCGGCGAGGTCCGCACCTGTCTCGCCGATCTGTCCGATCCGGACCAGGTACGGTCCATGGCAGCCGCCCTGCGGGAGGCCGAGCCCCGGCTCGATGTCCTGGTCAACAACGCGGCGGCCGGCGGGGGCGCGGACCCGCTGCTGCGCGAGGTGAGTACCCAGGGACACGAACTGCGGTTCGCCGTGAACTATCTGGCGCCCTGCCTGCTGATCAGGGAACTGCTTCCGCTGCTGTCTGCGTCGGCCCCGGCGCGGGTCGTCCAGGTGGCGTCGATCGGACAGTCGGCCGTCGACTTCGACGACGTCATGATGGAGCGCGGCTACGAAGGCCTTGAGGCCTACTGCCGGAGCAAGCTCGCCATGATCATGTCGACGTTCGATCTCGCCGCTCAGGAGACGTCCGGCAGCGGGGTCACGTTCAACGCCCTGCGCCCGGCCCATCTGATGGACACGCGAGGCGTCCGGGAGTACGGCTTTACCCCGGAGGTCTCCGTCGAGGAGGGCGTACGCCCCACGGTCCGGCTGATCACCGATCCGCGCGCCCGCGAGCGCCTCGCCGCGCTGACCCGCGACCTCCTGGCCTGAGCGGCCGCCGGGAGCGGCCGATGCCCGGCCCGGCCTGTCAGGCCCCGGCGCGGAGCGCGGTCAGGACGGTGTCGGCCGTCGCCCGGTCGCGGGCCGCCGTGAAGGGCAGGTCGTTGCCCCCGGCGATCCGGAACGGCGCACCGGACAGCGTGGCCTGGGCACCGCCCGCCTCCGTGACCAGGAGAAGCCCCGCCGCGTGGTCCCACGCGAACTCCCAGTTGAAGGCGGTCGCCTCCAAAGCACCGCGGGCGACGGCGAGGTATTCGAGGCCGGCCGATCCGCAGGGGCGGGCGTCGATACCTTCGGTGCGCAGGCCCAGCAGGGCACGCTTCTGGGCGTCGGTGGTGTAGTCGGGGTGCGACATCGCGACCCGCAGGACATCGCCGGGCACGGGCGAACCGGCTTTCAGGGGTACGCCGTTGAGGGTCGCTCCCCGGCCCCGTACGGCCACGGCCATCTCGTCCAGGGCGGCGGCGTACGTCCAGGAGGCCAGGGTCTCGCCGTGGTGCGCGAGCGCGACCAGGGTGCAGAAGCCGGGCTCGCCCCGGACGAACTGCCGGGTGCCGTCGACCGGGTCGACGATCCATACGGGTGCGTCGCCGCCCAGCGCCCCGTACACCTCCGGATCGGCGTGGACCGCCTCCTCGCCGACGACCACGGAGCCGGGCAGGAGCCGGCTCAGGGAGGCGGTGAGGTGTTCCTCTGCCCGCCGGTCCGCCGTGGTCACCAGGTCGTGCGGGCCGTTCTTCTCGACTATCTCGTGCGCGGCGAGCTGCCGGAAGCGCGGCATGATCTCGGCGGCGGCCGCTGCGCGGACCGCCGCCTCGACCTCGGTCAGGTCCCCGGCGAGGAAGTCATCGATCATGCCCCCAGCTAAGCACGGCCGGCCGGAGCGCCGACGACCCGGTCGTGACGGGAAGGTGGCCGGTCAGCGTCCGACCGCGTACCCCTGCATTCCGCGCGGGTTCGCGGCGGCGGACAGCACCCCGGTGCGCGGGTCGCGGGCGACCGCGCACATCCGGCCCTCGGACCACGCGTCGCCCACCGTGACCTCATGGCCGCGCTGCCGCAGCCCGGCCACCACCTCCGGGTCCATGCCCGCCTCGACGGTGACGCTGCCCGGCCGCATTCCGCGCGGGAAGAAGGAGCCGGGGAAGCTGTCGTTGTGCCAGTTCGGCGCGTCGATGGCGCCCTGGAGGTCGAGGCCGCCGCGGACCTCGGCGCGCAGCGCGACGGCGAGGAAGAAGTGCAGCTGCCACTGGTCCTGCTGGTCGCCGCCCGGCGTGCCGAACGCCATGACGGGGACGCCGTCGCGCAGGGCGAGGCTCGGGGTGAGGGTGGTGCGGGGGCGGCGGCCGGGGGTGAGGGAGTTCGGCAGGCCCTCGTCCAGCCAGGCCATCTGGAGACGGGTGCCGAGCGGGAAGCCCAGCTCGGGGACGACCGGGTTGGACTGGAGCCAGCCGCCGCTGGGCGTGGCCGAGACCATGTTGCCCCAGCGGTCGACGATGTCCACGTGGCAGGTGTCCCCTCGGGTGGCGCCGTCCGCGCCGACGGACGGCTCTCCGGTACGGTCCGCGGTCGCCGTGGGCTCCCCCGCGCCTTCCTTCGCGACCGTAGGCTCTCCGGCACCGACGACGGGGAGACCCGTCACGTCGAAGCCGTCGGCCACGGCGCGGGCGTGCTCGCTCAGGACGGGGACCCGCCCGTCGGGGCTGCCCGGCCGCAGCTCGCGCGAGGCCTCGTCGGTGATCAGGGCGCGACGGGCGGTGTTGTACGGCTCGGAGAGCAGGGCGGCGAGCGGGACCTCCTCCGCGTCGCCGTACCAGGCCTCGCGGTCGGCCATGGCGAGCTTGCAGCCTTCGATGAGCAGGTGGACGTACTCCTCTGAGCCGTAGCGGGGCAGCTCGGCGGGGAGCAGGGCGAGTTGCTGGAGGAAGGCGGGGCCCTGGCTCCAGCCGCCGGCCTTGGCGAGCGTCCAGCCGTTCCAGTCGTACGTGGCGGGCGCCTCGTAGGACGCCGACCAGCCGGCCAGGTCGGCGGCGGTGAGGGTGCCGGTGTGGCGGTTGCCGCTGGTGTCCATGGTGGGGACGGCGGACTGGCGGACCAGCGCCTCCGCGATGAAGCCCTCGCGCCAGATCGCGCGGGCCGCCTCGATCTGCGCGGTGCGGTCCTCGCCGCCGGTCTCCTCCGCCTCGGTTATCAGCCGGCGCCAGGTCGCGGCGAGGGCGGGGTTACGGAAGAGCTCGCCCGGCCTCGGGGAGGCGCCGCCGGGCAGGTACACGGCGGCGGAGGACGGCCACTGCGTCCCGAAGAGCTCGCGGACACTCTCGACGGTCCGGCCGACCCGCTCCACGGGCGGGTGACCGTCCTCCGCGTAACCGATGGCGTACCGCAGCACCTCGGCGAGGGTTCGGGTGCCGTGGTCCCGCAGCAGCAGCATCCAGGCGTCGAAGGCGCCCGGCACGGCGGCGGCGAGCGGCCCGGTGCCGGGGACCAGTCCGAGGCCGAGCGAGCGGTAGTGGGCGATGCTGGCCCCGGCGGGGGCCGGGCCCTGGCCGCACAGCACCTGGACCTCGCCGTCCGCGGGCGCCAGGATCACCGGCACTTCGCCGGCCGGTCCGTTCAGGTGCGGTTCGACGACGTGCAGGACGAATCCGGCGGCGACGGCTGCGTCATAGGCGTTGCCGCCGTCCTCCAGGACCGCCATCGCTGACTGCGAGGCGAGCCAGTGGGTGGATGACACCATGCCGAAGGTGCCCTGGAGGGTGGGCCGGGTGGTGAACATACGGGGTCTCACCTCGTTGTATACGTGCGCCGAACGGTCGCCTAGCAGGTAGCGAGGGTACCCGTGACGCTGTCCCTCGACCGGCCCGCCGGCCCGACGCCGGAACGGCGGGCCGGCGATGGCGAGGGGCGCCACAGTGTCCGGCCCCGGATCAGCCCGAGACGCTCGCCCGGCCGTTCTCGATGTGCCCCATCAGCCGGCGCCGGAAGGCATCGTCCCCGTCGACGGTGACGTCCAGGTCGTACCAGCCGTGCGCGTCGGCCGCCGAGTGCACCACCGTGCGGCTGCGCCCCGGCTTGACCTTGATGGTCCTGGTCCAGTCGCGCAGGTCCGCCTCGTCGACGTACCCCCTCGGCCGCACCGTGAAGGTGAGCACCGTCCGCCCCGTGTTGCGCAGCGTGAGATGCAGGTCGCGCTCACGGGCGTCGACCCGCGACGCGACCTCGGCCGGGGCGCCGTCCTTCGCCGACCCGGCGAACTCGCGCCGGAAGCCGTTCGGCCCGGTCACCGTGAACCGGTACGCCGGGCCGGTGAGGGGCACCGTCCACCGCGCCGTGCCCTTCACATCCCGGTGCTGCGGTACGGGGAACTCGCCCGCGTACGGATACAGCACGAAGTGCGCCGACGAACGCCCCGTGTTGCTGAGCGCCACCCGCACCGCGCCGTCCGCCACCTTCGCCTGCGCGTCCGGCTGGTACGGCAGGGCACGGGCCGAGCGCGTCCCCGGCTCCTGCACGGGCATGTGCTGCACGAGCGGCGGCACCGGCGACCAGCGGCCGCTGAACGGCGGAATGGCGCCCGGCTGCTCCGTCTCGGGCCGGCGACGTGCTCGCGAGAAGTCGAAGGCGGAGGTCAGGTCGCCGGTGACGGTGCGCCGCCAGTCGCTGATGTTCGGTTCCCTCACCCCGGTCCAGCGCTCCAGGAAGCGGATCACGGAGGTGTGGTCGAAGACCTCGGAACAGACGTAGCCGCCGATGGTCCAGGGCGACACGACGAGCATCGGCACCCGCATGCCGAGACCGGTGGGCTTGCCCTCCCACTGCTCCTCGGTCACCTCCGGCGGGGCGACCGGCGGCGGCACGTGGTCGAAGAAGCCGTCGTTCTCGTCGTAGTTGATGATGACGGCGGTGTGCCGCCACACGTCGGGGTGCTTGCCCAGCGCGTCCAGGACCTTGTAGACGATCGTCGCGCTGTGGACCGGCGAGGAGACGCTCGGGTGCTCCGAGTCGACGGCGGAGGGCACCAGGTAGGAGACCTCCGGCAGCGTGCCCGCCGCCACGTCCTTGGCGAACTCGTCGGCCAGCGTCCCGGTCTCCACCCGGCGCAACGCCCGCTCGAAAAGCCGGCGTTCGGCCTTGTCGAGGGTGGCGACACCCTCCTCCAGCAGGCCGAACAGCCGCTCCCGGCCGGCCGCGTCCGCATCCCGCACGGCGGAGTAGAACGACTCCATGTACGTGTGCCCGCCAGTCTTCGTCAGCACCTTGCGGGCGACGGCCTTGAAGGTGGCGAAGAACTCGATCTGGTTGTCGGTGAAGTTCTCCCACTCGGTGTACGTGCGCCAGCTGCGCCCGGCCTTCTCCAGCCGCTCCGCGTAGGTGCCCCAGTCGTACCCGGGGTGGGTGCCCTCGTCGTAGGCGTCGTTGCCGACGGCCCGCTTGCCGTTCGGCTCGTTGCCCGTCTTCCCGCTCCACAGGTGGTTGCGGTTGGGGCTGGTCGAGGAGTGGATGGAGGAGTGGTAGGCGTCGCAGACCGTGAAGGTGTCGGCCAGCTCGTAGTGCAGCGGGATGTCACGGCGGTCGTAGTACGCCATGGTGGCGGCCGTCTTCGCGGATACCCAGCCGTTCATCCACCCGTCGGCCCACGCCTTGCCGCCGCCGCTCCAGGAGTGGTCGAGCGCACCGATGTACTGGAGATCCTTCTTCTGCGTCTCGGCGGCGCCGCGCACCGGGAACGGCAGGACGGAGGTGCCGCCCAGCGGTGCGGGCTGCTCGAAGACCGGCTTGCCGGAGGGCAGCTCGACGGCGTTGCGGTCGCCGAAGCCGCGTACGCCCCGGAGCGTCCCGAAGTAGTGGTCGAAGGAACGGTTCTCCTGCATCAGGATCACCACGTGCTTGATGGCTCCGAGCCCGTCACGGCCTCCGGACCCCGCCGCGTGTGCCGGCTGCGCGGCTATCGCGGCCTGCAGCGATGGCGGCAGCAGCGACCCCGCCGCCGCAGCGCCGAGCGCACCGCCGCCGAGCGCGAAGAGCCGCCGCCGTGAAATGTCCGTGGTCAAGTTGAGCCTCCCGAGTTCTGTCGTACAGCGGGGAAGCTAATCAATCAGGGTGGCGCGGGGAAGGATTTCGTACGGCTTCGCGGTGAACCTCCAACAGGTCGTACGGGAAAGTCCAACCGCTCAGCACACAGCCTGCGAGATCAGGTGGCCGGGGCCTCGGGTGCTCCGAAGGGTCGGCCGGGTGGTGAACACCGGTCACGCTCCCGGCAGGAAGAGGCAGAAAAGGTGGCCCTGGGGATCGCGGAGGACCCGGACGCCCTCCTCCGGCTGGTGTTCCTCCACCGTCGCGCCCAGGGCGCAGGCCCGCCCGGTCTCCACGTCCAGATCGTCGACCTGGACGTCCAGGTGTGCCTGCATCTGCTGGGTGCCCGGCTTCGGCGGCCGTACGGGAGCGGTGTGGTCGGCCTCCAGCTGGAAGCTCAGGCCCGGCCGCTCCTGTTCGAGGGACCGCAGCCGGACCCACTCCGCGCCCCGCTCGACCTCCTCCCAGCCCAGCAGGGCGCGGTAGAAGTCAGCGAGGGCGGGCGGGTCCGGCGTGCCGAGGACAAATGCACCGAGCGATGTCGTCATGTCCTTCGCCTTCCCCGAAACGCACCGCACCGCACGCGCCCATCGGTGTGCTGTCGGGCGGTCAGGCGGTCGGAGCGCCCGGCACCCTGCGCTCGCCGCCGTTGCCCTCCTGCCAGAGCCGGTAGACCTCGGTCGCCCCTTCGTGGGGCGCGTGTGTCATCGGCAGCCGCCGCTCGTCCCAGTTCTTGGCGAACTCACCGTAGAAGGAGTCGAGTTCGAAGTACTTGCGGTCGTCCACGTAGTACGGCTCGTAGGCGTCCCGGGTGGTGAGGAAGACGACCTCGTCCGGCGAGCAGTAGTACAGGGAGCCCAGGCACATCGGGCAGGGGTGGGCGAGTACGTAGATGGTGGTGCCGGTCAGGTGCTCGGTGCCCAGCTTCGTGCAGGCCTCGCGGATGGCGAGGATCTCCGCGTGGGCGGTCGGGTCGTTGGTCTGGGCGACCCGGTTCGGGCTCTCGGCCAGGATCTCGCCGTCCTTGACGATGACGGTGGCGAAGGGGCGGCCGCCCTCCGCGACGTTGCGGCGGGCGATGTCGATGGTGCGCTGCGCGAAGTCCATGGGGTCCCTCGGGGTGGTGCGGTGTGTGTGGGTGTGGGGGGCTGGGAGGCGGGTTGGTCAGAACGGCTTGGTCGGCAGGTACTTGCCGTCCAGGGTGATGACGGCGCGCTCGCCGCCCTCGGGGTCGGAGACCTTCTTCACGTCCAGCCGGAAGTTGATCGCCGAGATGATGCCGTCGCCGAACTGCTCGTGGACCAGGGCCTTCAGGGTGGTGCCGTAGACCTGGAGCATCTCGTAGAACCGGTAGATGGTCGGGTCGGTGGGAATGCCGCCCGGGATGGAACCGCGGGTCGGGATGGTCTGGAGCAGCATCACCGCGTCCTCGTCCAGGCCGAGGAGTTCCGCGACCGCTTCGGCGGAGGCCTTGGGCAGGGCGTGCTGGCCGAGCACGGCGGCGGTGACGAAGGCGACGGAGAAGCCGGCCGCGTCGGAGATCTGCTGCCAGGACAGGTCCTTGCGCGTCTTGGCCTCGACGGCCGTGATGGCGAGCTGCTGGCGGGCGGTGTTGTCGAACTGGGCGTGCTGGGCGTGCACCATGGCGGTGGGGACCTTTCGTGGGGTGCCGCTCCGGGCCGGAGCGGCGGGCTTGTGGGCGTCCGGGGGTGAAGCGATAGCGGGTCAGGACACTCCGGCCGGTGCCGGGGTGTCGGACGCGTCGAGTCGGGTGACCGCGCCGGTGGGGATGTCGTAGACCCAGCCGTGCAACGTCACCTTCCGCGCCGCCAGCGCCCTGGCCACCGAGGGGTGGGTGGCCAGGCCGGCGAGTTGCGCGAGGACGTTGGCCCGGACCAGCGCGTCCACCCCGGACTCTGCGGCGCGGGCCACGGAGGCGTCCGCGTGACGCAGCCAGCCGGCGACGGTCGGCAGGGCGCTCAGGTCGTGGCCCTCGGCCAGGGCCGTCATGGCGCCGCAGGCGGAGTGCCCGCACACGACGATGTCCGTGACGCCCAGGACGGCCACCGCGTACTCGATGGTCGCCGCCACTCCGTCGGCGCCGGGGGTGTAGGCCGGGACGAGGTTGCCGGCGGTCCGGATCACGAACAGCTCACCCGGCTCGCTGCCGGTGATCAGCTCCGGCACCACACGGGCGTCGGAGCAGCTGATGAACAGGGTCGTCGGTGTGTGCGTGCCCGCCAGGTGGGCGAAGAGTTCCGCCTTTGCCGGGAAGACATCCCGGCGGAAACGAGCGACGCCTGCTGCGAGGTCGTGCACGGTGACTCCCTTCGGTGACTGTCGGCCCGTCGGGCTGACGAGATCCACCATGCATGACCTGTACCTATAGCGTCCAAGACGCTATAGCCATACCTGTCATAGATGTGATCTATGGTTGGAGGTATGGCCCCGGAACTCCGTCATCTCCGCTATCTGCTCGCCGTCGCGGAACACGCCAACTTCACTCGGGCGGCCGAGGAGCTGCACATCTCCCAGCCGACCCTGTCCCAGCAGGTCAAGCAGTTGGAGCGGGCGGTCGGCGTCCAGTTGCTCGACCGTTCCGGCCGCTCGGTCCGGCTGACCGACGCGGGCGAGTCGTACGCGCACTACGCCCGCCGCGCCCTCCAGGACCTCGCCGCCGCGGAACGTGCCGTGCTCGACGTGCGGGACCTGTCCCGCGGCGCCCTGCGGCTGGCCATGACGCCGACCTTCACGGCGTACCTGATCGGCCCGCTGGCCGAGCTGCTGCACACCCGCCATCCGGGAATCACACTGGATGTCCGGGAGCTTCCCCAGGACCGCATCGAATCGGCGCTGCTGGCCGACGAACTCGATCTCGGCATCGCCTTCCACGGCCCGCATCTGCCCGGCATCAGCGCCACAGAGCTGTTCACCGAGACCCTGAGTCTGGTCGTCGGCCCCCGCCACTCCCGCGCGGGGAGCACCCGCGCGCTGTCCGTGACGAGCCTCACCGGGCAGCCGCTCGCCTTGCTCAGCGGCGATTTCGCGACCCGCGGCCACATCGACGCCTACTTCACCCGGCACCGCACGACGCCCTCGGTCGCGGTGCAGGCCAACTCCATCAGCGCCCTCACCGAGATCGTCCGGCGCACCCCACTGGCCACGGTCCTGCCCGACGCGCTCACCCGCGACCACCCCCACCTCAGCCCCGTACCCCTGGCCCCGGCCCTCCCCTCGCGCATGGTCACGCTGCTGCGCCGCGAAGCCGCCTATCGGAGCTCCGCGGCGCAGGAGTTCACCCGGCTCACGCGTGACTGGGTCAGCAACACCCTGGACGCCTGAGGGCCGGGCGGGGTCGGTGGTCAGCGCCGGGCGCCTCCAATGGCGGACGCGCCGCCGAGCCACTTCAGCCCGTCCACGACGAACCGGTTCTGGGTCTCACTCGCGAAGGTCGAGGACAGGGTCGTGCCGGAGCCGTAGTCCATGGCGTTGTGGCCGAAGTTGGCGTACAGCATCCGGTAGCCGGTGTTGGTCCACAGGATCGGGTAGTCGCCGCTGTACCAGGACTGGTTGGGGTCCGTGCCCAGCGGGAAGCTGACCGGGTCGACGGAGGCGAGGACCTTGATGTCCGGGTTGTCCCGCAGGTTGTTCGACCATGAGTACCACTCGCTGACCGACGAGGTGAAGGTGGCGGGCAGGCCCGTGGTGGCGGGGTGGGTCCGGTCCTCGGTGCGCAGCACGGAGGTGGTCGGGCCCCAGGTGTTCGACCTGAAGTTCCCGCTGCCGAGGAACTGGTCGTAGTACCAGGGCCAGTTCTGGGCCTCCGTGGTGAACGCGGAGACGTGGAAGCCCATCCAGGCACCGCCGGATCGCATGTACCGCTCGAATCCGGAGCGCTGGGACGCGGTCTGCGGGGCGTCGTCGAGGAACAGGACGACCTGGTACTGGTCCCGGGTGATGGTGTCCAGCCGGGACCAGTCGTTGGTGGAGGTGTACGAGAAGTCGTTGGCCGCCGCGGTGGTGGGGAACCAGCGGTTGGCCTCCTGGACGAAGCTGATGTGCGCCGCGTCCCAGGTGCCGTTGTAGAAGGCGATCACTTTGAAGGCGGGGGCCTTCGCCGCCGAGTGCGCGGGGGCGGCGGTGAGTCCGAGCAGGAGTGCCGGGAGCAGGAGCAGCCGCAGGAGCAGGCGGCCGATGCCGCCGCGGGACCGGGCCTTCGGCCTGGCGGTGTGGGTGTTCATTCGGGTCGTCCTTTCCGAACCGGTGGGGGGCCGGGCCGGATCCGGTGGTGTCCGGATCCGGCCCGGTGTGTCATGAGGACGTCGCGCGGAACTGTCGGGGGCGGGGCCTGGTCAGGGCTGGCTGACGAGGTTCGCCACGTTGGAGGAGGAGTTGGAGGGGCCGCCCCGCCCGTTGATGACGTGCCGGATGGTCCCGGTGCCGCCGAGCGAGACGGTCACCATGCTCTGGAACCGGACGTTCGGGTTGTTCGGGACCTCGAAGGCGTGCTCCGCGGTCACGCCCGGGTTCGAGCTGAAGAAGCAGTAGCTGCCGAGCCCGTACGCCTGGTGGCTGGTGACGGAGTCCGCGACCTTGTAGGCGGCGTAGCCCTGGGTGGAGCCGTTCATCCAGGACGCCTGGTCGGGTACGTCGTAGGGCATCTCGTTCTGGTAGAAGTACGTGCGCCCGCCGTTGCCGTTCCAGATCGTCTGGTGCTTCTGGTAGTGCTCGACGAAGAGCCCGTACATCGTCACGTCGTCACCGTTGACGACGAGGCCGGTGTCCGCCTTGTTGCTGTTCCAGCCGATGCCGCTGCCGTGGTCGCCGCGCCAGATCCACATGTGGTCGCCGATGACGTGGTCGCTGTTGACCACCAGGCTGGTGGTCGCCCGGCCCACCGCGGCGCCGCCGACCCGGAAGAAGACGTCGTGCAGCGAGGTCGGGTCCGCCGCGTGCGAGGCCGAGGATCCGGCCGGGCCGACCTCCATCAGGGTCGACGAGTTGGTGGTTCCGGCATCGAAGAGGATGCCCGCGACCTTGACCCCGTCGACGTCGGCCACCGTCATCGCGGTGACCCCGTTGTCGGGGATGAACGTGGCGAGGCCGAGCCCCAGCACGACGGTGTCGGGCCTGGTCACCTTCAGGGTCTGGTCGAGGTGGTAGACGCCCGGGGTGACGAGCAGGTTCTTTCCGTCGGCCAGCGCGGCGTTGATCTGCGCGGCGGTGGTTCCCGCCTTCACGACGAAGAACTTGTCCATGCCGATCGAGGTGCCCGCGGCGTTGCCGCCCGCCCAGGTGGTGCCCGTGGCGTTACTGCGGACGGCCGGTACGAACACCTGGTAGGCGCCGTTGCCGTCCACGTACAGGAAGGGCTTCTCGCGGACCACGGGTGCCTGGTTGACCGTGGTGTAGGGCGGGTTGGGGAAGCTGGTGGCCGGGACGCCCTGGCTGCCGACGAAGACCATGTTCCAGTTGGAGCCGGTCCAGCTGCCGAGCGTGGAGTTGCGGGTGATCCACTGCTGCTGCGTACCGGACCGCACCTGGCCGTCGATCTTGGTGTCGGCCATGAAGCCGCCGCTGGCCCAGCCGCCGTCGTCCAGGGCCAGATTGCCGCGCACATGCATCCGCCGGTACGGGGCCGCCTGGGAGACGGCCCAGCGGTCGGTGCCGCCGGTCGGGTTCACCGAGAGGTTCTCGGCGCCGCGCCAGAAGTTCTGGGTGGCGTTGTTCGGCGGGAACCAGTCCGCCTCCGCGTGGACGGCCCCGTTGATCGTCACCGAGTCGGGCGACTGCCCGAGCCCGAGGACCTGGGTGTAGAAGCCCACGTTGACGTCGTTGCTGTACGTGCCCGGCTTGAACATGACCGCGTAGCGCTGGTTGCCGAACTGGTTGGTCTCCTGCTGCCGGAAGATCGAGTCGAGCCTGCTCTGGATGGTGGCGGAGGGCATCGACGGGTCGAAGACCACCACGTTGGGGCCCAGGTCCACATCGCCCGGCGCGGTGCTCACCGGGGTGACCTGGAAGCGCTGGGCGGCGGAGTTGTTGCAGGTGTACTGGACGAGCTGGACGCTGTCGGCCGTCGAGGCGGCGGGCACGTCCAGGCACTTGCCGCTGTTGCGGTTGACGAAGTGGTAGGCGCCGCCGCCCTCGTCGACCGGCTGCCACTGCTGGTTGGCGCCGTTGCTGTACGTCCAGAGCTGGACGGCTGCGTTGTCGGCGGTGGACACGTCGGTGACGTCCACCGCCTGGTTGGCGTCGTTGCGGTTGTTGATGCGCACATAGCCGCCGCCGGTCGCGGTCAGGCTCCACTGCTGGGCGGTGGAGCTGTTGCAGGTGTACTGCTGGACGGCGGTGCCGTTGACGGTCGCGGCGGCGCGGGCGTCCAGGCACTTGCCGCTGCCGCTGTTGACGACGGTGGCCCAGCCGGTCGGGAGCGCGGCGGCGGCCGGGGCGGGCGCGGCCCGGACCGCGGCCGGGGCGGGGGTGGCGGCGAGGACGGAGCCGGCCAGCGCGCCGGCCACCAGCACCGAGGTCAGCGCCCGCCGCCGACGGCTCCGCGAGGGGCCGGGCAGGTTGACGGCGGGGCTTCCTGGGGTGGCTGGTCTTCCTGGGGTGGCGGGTCTTCTTCGGGCGGATCTGAGCACGGGTTCTCCTGTGCGGGTGAGGCGGGCGCGGTGAGGGAACGGTCCGGAAGGTCAGCCCGCGTACTGGGCGAACACCTTCGTGAAGTCCCAGGGCTGCTGGGAGACGCCCGAGCAGGTGTCGGCGCCGCCTCCGGTGCACGGGCGGTCCCGGTTGACCGACCAGAAGGTGAGCCGGGCGAGATGGCGCTGCTGGGCGTAGGCCAGGATGGTGCGGAAGTCCGCGACCGTCACCGTCTCGTTGTCGTCGGTGATGCCGTTCATCGAGGAGATCCCGGTGTGTCGGTACGCCTGGTCGTCCGAGTACCCGTAGGCGCTCTTGACCACGTTCTTCAGCCCCTCGGCGGCGCTGACGGTGAGGTTGCCCATGTTCTTGCCCGCCCCGCCGAAGTCGAACGGCATGATCGTCCAGCTGTCCACGGTCAGTCCGGAGGCCGACGCCTTGCGGATCATGCTGTCGTCGGGCCCGCTCTGGCCGGTGCCGAAGGTGACGTACACCTTGATGCCGGGGTTGTTGGCCTTGACGGTCTTCAGCGCGTCGACCGTGCGCTGCTGGACCGTGGCGCTGGCGTAGGCGTCGGCCTCGATGTCGATGTCGATGGCCTTGAGCCCGTAGGCGTTGATCACCTTCTGGTACGCGGCCGCCAGCTCACCGGCGCTGGAGCAGGAGCTCTCCAGCTTGTTGCCGCTCCAGCCGCCGAAGGACGGGATGACGTCGCCGCCCGCCGCCCGGACGGTGTTCACCGTCTGCTGGTCGACCCCGCCGGTCAGCGGCCTCCCGCCGTCCCACTGCGGGTTGCAGTAGCCGTTGCTGAGGACGAAGGCGAGGGTGAACCACTTGACTCCGGTGGCGTTCATGACGGTAGTCGGGCTGGGCGGGCTGCCCCAGCCGTTGTAGAGGTACGGTGCGACCGCCATCGCCCCGGGGGACGCCGGGTCCTCGCCGCCCCCGCCGGCCGCGGGCGCGGTCCACTTCTGGTTGGAGGCGCCGGTACAGGTCCAGATCTGGAGCCTGGTGCCGTTCGCCGAACTGTCCCCCGTCGCGTCCAGGCACTTGTCCGCCTGCGGATTCACGATGTCGTGCGCACCACTGACACTCCAGCGCTGGGCGGCGGAGCCGTTGCAGTCCCACAACTGGACGACGGAACCGTTCGCCGTACCACCTGACGCAACGTCAAGGCACTTGCCCAGCGCCTTGACCGTGCCGTCGCTGCCCAGGCTCCACTGCTGGGCGGTACTGCCGTTGCAGTCGTAGAGCTGGACGGGGGTGCCGTTGGCGGTGGCCCCCGCGGCGACGTCGACGCATTTTCCGCCGGTTCCGGTGATCTGACCGGTGGCCGCGGCCGCGCCCAGCGCGGGCGAGCCGGTCAGCCCGGCGAGGAGCGCGGCGGCGGCCACGACTCCCAGCGCGCTCCGTACGGCGGGGGCGTGCCCGCGCAGCAGGTCTCGGCGCATCAGCTGTTCACCGTCCACTTCTGGTTGGTTGCTCCGGTGCAGGTCCAGATCTGGAGCCGGGCACCATTGGCCGAACTGTTCCCCGTGACGTCCAGGCACTTGTCCGCCTGCGGATTCACGATGTCGTGCGCACCACTGACAGCCCAGCGCTGGGCAGCGGAGCCGTTGCAGTCCCACAACTGGACGACGGAACCGTTCGCCGTACCACCTGACGCGACGTCAAGGCACTTGCCCAGGGCTCTGATCGTGCCGTCCGCGCCGACGCTCCACTTCTGGGCGGCGGAGCCGTTGCAGTCGTAGAGCTGGACGGGGGTGCCGTTGGCGCTGTTCGCCGCGGCCACGTCGACACACTTTCCGGCCAGGCCGGTGATGGTGCCCGAACCCGCCGGGGGCTGGTTGTCGTTGGTGGTGACGCGGACGTGGTCGACGACGAGTTGCTGGGGGAAGGTGGTGTTGCCGTCGGGGTCGCCGGGCCAGTAGCCGCCGACGGCGAGGTTGAGGATGAGGAAGAAGGGCTTGTTGAAGGCCCAGGTGTTGCCGTTGGTGTCGGCGGGGGTGCGGTGCTGGTAGACGTTGCCGTCGACGGACCAGGTGATGGAGTCGGGGGCCCAGTCGATGGCGAAGGTGTGGAAGTCGTCGGCGAAGGCCTGGCCATCGGGGAGGGTGTATCCGGCGCCGATGCCGGCGGAGCCGGAGTAGCCGGGTCCGTGCAGGGTGCCGTGGACGGTGCCGGGTTCGAAGCCGACGTTCTCCATGATGTCGATCTCGCCGGAGTTGGGCCAGCCGACCTGCCCGATGTCGTCACCGAGCATCCAGAAGGCGGGCCACATGCCCTGGCCGCGCGGGATCTTCATCCGGGCCTCGACATGACCGTAGGCCTGGGTGAACTTGCCCGAGGTGTTCAGCCGCGCCGACGTGTACTGACAGGTGCCGTACCAGCACTGGTAGTTGTTCGGGTTCTCCTTGCGCGCGGTGATCACCAGATGGCCCTGGCCGTCCAGCGCCGCGTTCTTGTTCCCGGCGGTGTAGTACTGCCGCTCGTGGTTGTTGACGTTGTCTCCGGTCTCGATCTGCCATCTGGCGCCGTTGACCGCCGAGCCGGCGGAACCGTCGAACTCCTCGTCGAACGTCATGGTGGCCGAGGCCGCCGCGTCCGAGAGGGCGGGTGACCGCTCCTGGGCGCCACCGCCCACGAGGGCGGTCGTGACCAGGGCAAGGGTCAGGGCCGAGAGTGCGGAGCGCAGCAGGCGCCGCGACAGGCGTGGGGAGTCCATGACTCTCCCTTCCGGTGCATGAGGGGGAAAGCGGGCCTGTCCTGTCATGCGTATGACAGGACAGGCGCAGGGCGCGTTGGGGCATGCCGAAGCTGCGCCGACCGGGGGGGTGCCGTTCAGGAGGTGGGGCGGAATCGCGGGTGCGAGTGGGGGTGGCAGGCACGTGCTGTGGAACTGATGTGGGGGCACTGTGGGGCTGCTGTGCACGAGGCTTAATTCACTACGTGATTTAAGAAGTGAACCAATGGACTGTCAAGACCCTGGTCTGTACCAGTGCACGTCCGCGCGCCCACCCCGTCCGGCTTGGGCGGACATGCCTCAGGTGTCCATGCCGTCACACACGGCGATGCGCCGAAGGGTGCCGCGCGAACAAGAGTCAAAGGCGGCAGGCCAGATCCGGGGCCGTGAGCGTCGGCCTCATGACGCCGGAACCGTCGCGTCCCGGGTACCCCGCAGTCGGGATCAGGCCGGGGAGCCGGCCTGCCGCACATGCAGATGGCCGGGCCCGGGGAAGGCAAGCGGCTGGGCCGGAAGGACCTGGCGGAACTCGTAGCGGGCCTTCTCCGCGCCCCGGCACGAGGCCGGATTGTCCACCTGGTGGAGCAGGTTGACGCTCTCCAGGCCCTCGGCCGCGAAGGTCTCGAAGATCTCGAAGGTCCAGCGGGTGACGGCCTCCAGAGCGCGCGGGGCAACTCCCCGGCCTCGGGCGTGCGCCGCGGTCCAGTAGCCGGCCTCCGCGGGCCCCTGGCCGGAAACGCCCCTCTTGATGACGACGCTGCCCGCCAACCACCCCTCGCCGGGGCCCGGGTGACCCTCCAGTACGGCGAAGGCGAGCCGTTCCCCGGTGATCCAGCCGCGCTCCTGGAGCTCCAGCCAGGCCCGTACGTCCTCGGCACTCTCCATGGGGCCTCTCGCCCCCCGGCGCAGCGCGGGGTCCCGGAACGCCTCGACCAGCGGCCCGATGTCCGGCTCACCCCAGGGGCGCAGCAGGAGTGCGGGGGCGGACGGCGTCGCGTCCGCCCGCAAGGTGATGTTCATCGGAGCCCTCCCCGGCCGGTTCACCCGATCGCCCCTCATCCGGCGAACGGTAGTGCGGAGGGTCAGCCGGTCGCGAGACGCGACCCACAAGCTAAGGTTAGGCTTACCTAACTCAAATCCGTTTCACCGGGAGCCCCCTTTGAACACCGACGCCGACGCAGACACCGTCCCGGCCGGGCCGACCGACGCGGAGCAGGTCCGCACCGTACTGTCCCGCGCGACCTCGCTCTCCCTCACCACGACCGGGCAGGCCTACGACCTGATCGGGCTCCACTCGGTCAGCGCCGCCGGCCAGATCACCCTCCACCCCAGCCCGGACAGCCCATTGGCGCGGGAAGCCGCCGACGCCCCCATGGGCAGCCTCGCCGCCCTGCTGCAGTTCACCGACATCGCCCCCACCCCGCTGCGCGACCGGGTCCGCGCGAGGGTGACGGTGTCCGGCTGGCTGGCACCGGAGGCCGACGGGGCGCTCCGGCTGGATTCGGCGCGGGTCTCGCTGCGGACCCCGGCGGGCGCGACGGACGTCGGACTGGACGAGATCGCGCTCGCCGGGCCCGACCCGCTGGCCGTCGAGGAGGCCGACATGCTGACCCATCTGGCCGACTCGCACGAGGAGTTGATGGCCGATCTGCTCGGGCTCGCGGGCTCCCGGCTGCCGCGCGGCATGGTCCGCGCACTCCCCCTCGCCCTGGACCGGCACGGCATCACCCTGCGCTGCGAGTACGAATCCGGCCACTGCGACCTCCAGTTGCTCTTCCCGGCGCTCGCTCGCGACGCCACCGATGCCGGCGAGCAGATCCGACGCCTCCTCACCGCGCCCCGGGGCTGCGCGCACCAGCGGCACCACTCCCACCCCTGACACCTCCCACCGCAAGAAACTTAGGTTAGGCTTCACTAAGTCACAGTGCATCCTCGCGCCACGGCCGGATCGCCGGATCATCAGGGGAGGGGCCGGTCATGGGCCTGCCAGTCATCGAGTCCTACGACATGCCCGACGGTGCGGCCCTCCCCCGCTCCTGGCCCTCCTGGACCATCGACCCCGGCCGGGCCGCACTGCTCGTCCACGACATGCAGAACCACTTCGTCCGGGCGTTCCCGCCGGGACGCTCCCCGGTCGTCCAACTGGTCGAGAACATAGCCGCGTTGCGGGAACTCGCGGGAACGCTCGGAATCCCGGTCGTCTTCAGTGCCGAACCCGCCGCCCAGTCACCGGGCAGGCGGGGGCTCGTCGCGGACGTCTGGGGTCCCGGCGTCGGCGACGGACCCGGCGACTCATCGATCATCGAGTCCCTGGCACCCCGGCCGGGCGAGCACGTGCTGCCCAATGTGCGCCCCAACGCCTTTCTGCACAGCCACCTCGGCCGGCTGCTGCGCTCGACAGGGCGCGATCAGCTGATCGTGTGCGGTGTGCACGCCCATCTGGGAGTGCTGCTGACCGCCGCGGACGCCTTCATGAACGACATTCAGCCCTTTGTCGCCGCCGACGCCGTGGCCGACTTCACCGCCGAGGAGCACGCGATGGCGCTGCGCTGGGCGGCTCGCAGCGCGGTGGTCCGCACGACGGACGGCCTGCTGCGCGATCTGCTGCTCGGCCGGGTCCGCCACGATGCGTGACGGCGCCCCACCTCAGGAGAGACGGAAGAAGATGACCGTACGGGTCGCGTCGGCCGGAGCCGGCGTCCATGAACAGTCACCGCAGCACCGGAGACGGATACAGCCGGAGTCCCGATCCGGCCCGGCCCTGTCCACCGAGACCCGGGGCCGGGTGGTGGTGATCAAGTTCGGCGGCAACGCCATGGTGGACGGATCGCTCCAGGAGACGTTCGCGCGCGATGTCGTGGAGCTGTGGCACTCGGGCCTGCTCCCGGTGGTGGTCCACGGCGGGGGCCCGCAGATCAGCGCGATGCTCGACCGCCTCGGCCTGGAGGTCCGCTTCGAGGCGGGTCTGCGGGTGACCACGGAGGAGACCCTCGACGTGGTGCGGATGGTGCTGACCGGCCGGGTCCAGCGGGAACTGGTCGGCGCGATCAACGCACACGGCCCGTTCGCCGTGGGGCTGTCCGGCGAGGACGCCCACACCATGACGGCCGTGCGCCGGTCCGGCCGGGTGAACGGGGTGCCGGTGGACATCGGCCTGGTCGGTGACATCGTGAACGTGGCCCCGGACACCGTGCGTTCACTGCTGGAGCTGGGCCGCATCCCGGTGGTGTCCCCCCTCGCGCGCGGCACGGAGGGGGAGGTCTACAACGTCAACGCCGATCTCGCGGCGTCGGCCCTGGCGGTCGCCCTCGGCGCCGAGCGGCTGGTGATGCTGACCGATGTCGAGGGGCTGTACGGAGACTGGCCGCGCAGCACGGAGGTCATCGAGCGCCTGACGGCCGCCGAGCTGGCCGGACTGCTTCCGGGGCTGGCGAGCGGGATGCTCCCGAAGATGGAGGGCTGCCTGCGGGCGGTCCGGGCCGGGGTGGGGCGGGCTCAGGTGCTGGACGGCCGGGTCCCGCATGCCGTGCTGCGCGGCGTACTTGACGAGCGGAGCCCCGGGACGACGGTCCTCCCGGACGCGTGAGGCGTGAGGCATAACGTGTGAGGCGTGGCGTGCTCCGGCGTACGGGGCACGCCACCGTCGTCACAGCGCGCGGGCCAGGACGCGCGCACCCCGGCGGGGATCCAGCGTGCGCGCCCAGGCGCGCGGGGCGAGCCCCGGCGGGACCGGCGCGAATCCGTGGCGCAGGAAGAGCCGCCCGCTGCCGGTCGTCGCGGTGAACAGGGCCGCCAGCTGCTGGGCCCGCGCCCCGGCGAGCGCCGCACCCAGCAGCCGTGCGCCCAGGCCGCCGCCCTGCCGCTGGCGGGCGACACAGAAGTTGTAGAGGACGCCCGCGCCCTCGGCCGCCGTGCCGGGTTCCACGCCGGGTTCCGCGTCGGGATGGACCCGCAGCGCGAGGCAGCCGTGCAGGGTGCCACCGGGCTCCTCGGCCACCAGGAAGTCGGCCGCTCTGGCGGCGTAGACGTCGAAGGGCCGACGGCGCAGCGCTCCCGAGCCGACGAACGGCTCGGAGAGTGCGACGAGGGCGGCGGCGTCCCCGGAGCGCGCCCGGCGTACCCGGAGCGTGTCGGGGAGGGCGGCGTCCGGGGTGTGCGTCGACGCGGCTGGGAGGCGCGGTGCGGCCGTGATCAAGGCGTTCCTTCCTCGGGTTCCACCGTGCGCGAGGAGCGGCGGGATCGCCGCGTGCCCCGGTGAACCATCAAGAGTTAGGTTAGCCTTCCCTAACTAGAATGGCCAAGTCGACACTCCAGGGTGGGTGTTGCCCCGGTGCGGGAGTGCTCAGCGCACGCGCACGCCGGTCTCGGCCATCACGGGGCCGCCGCTCTCCGCACCGGCCGGGGCGTCCTCCGGCACGTATCGCCGGGGCGCGGCCGGCACCATCAGGGGTGTGCCGGTCTCCGGGTCGGAGATGATCCGGCAGGGCAGCCCGAACACGTCCTCGACCAGTTCCGCGGTCATCACGGTGGCCGGATCGCCCTCGGCGGCGATGGTGCCGCCGGGCCGCATGACGATGAGGTGGGTGGCGTAACGGCAGGCCTGGTTGAGGTCGTGCAGCACCGCCACGACGGTGTGCCCCTTGCGGGCGTGCAGGTCGGCGCAGAGGTCGAGCACCTCGACCTGGTGGGCGATGTCGAGGAAGGTGGTGGGCTCGTCCAGGAGCAGGATCGAGGTCTGCTGAGCCAGCACCATGGAGAGCCAGACCCGCTGCCGCTGACCGCCGGAGAGGTCGTCGACCGGGCGGTCGGCGAGATCCAGCACGCCGGTCTGCCGCATGGCGTCCAGCACGGCCGTCTCGTCGTCGGCGGACCACTGCTTCAGCATTCCCTGGTGCGGATAGCGGCCCCGCGCCACCAGGTCCCCCACGGTGATGCCGCCGGGCGCGGTCGAGGACTGCGGGAGCAGGCCCAGCCGCCGGGCGACCTCGCGCGAGCGGTACGTGGCGATGCCCGCGCCGTCAAGATAGACCTGCCCGGAACGGGGTTTGAGCATCCGGGCGAGCGCCTTCAAGAGCGTGGACTTGCCGCAGGCGTTCGGCCCGATGATCACCGTGAAGGAACGGTCGGGAATCTCGACGCCGAGCGAACTGACCACGGTCCGCTGCTCGTAGGAGAGGGTCAGGTCCTCGGCCCGCAGTCGCGCGGCGGGCGCCGGGTGCGTCCCGTTCATGTCTGTCCCCTCCGCCGTCGCGGTACGTGTCGTGTCCGTCGTGTGTGTCGTCTTTCGGGTCATGCGCGGCTCTTTCGCGACTCGGTGATCAGCAGCCAGATGAGGTACAGCCCGCCGATGGTCCCCGTCGCCGTGCCCACCGGGAGCAGTGAGGGGGCGAACAGGCGTTGCGCCAGCAGGTCGCTGGCGGCGAGCAGCAGGGCGCCCATGAGCGCGGCGGGGACCAGCGCGGGGCCCGAGGCCCGGGTCAGCCGCCGGGCGAGCTGGGGCGCCGCCAGCGCGATGAACCAGATGGGTCCGGTGACCGCCGTGGCGAAGGCGGCGAGCGCGACGCTGATGACGAGCAGCAGCGCCCGGGTGCGGGCCACGTCGACACCGAGCGCCATGGCGGTGACGTCGCCCATCTCCACCATGGAGAGCCGGCGGGCGAGGAAGAACGCGGGCGGCAGCAGGACGAGGACGGCGATGCCGATGGTGTTGGCCTGCTGCCAGCCCCGGTTGGTGAGGCTGCCGATCAGCCAGGCCTGCGCCTCCAGCGCCTCCTGCCAGGTCGCCCGGGTGATCAGGTACGAGTTGACGGCGAGCAGCAGCGCGCTGACCCCGATGCCGACGACGACCAGCCGGAAGCCCTGGAGTCCCCTGCCCAGCATGAGGAGGTACATCGCGGCGGCGGTGGCGAGGCCGCCGATCAGCGCGCCCACCGCGATCTGGGTCATACTGCCGTGCAGCACGATGATGACGAGGAGCGCCCCGACGGCCGAGCCGTTGGTGAAGCCGATGATGTCCGGGCTGCCGAGGGAGTTGCCGGTCAGGCTCTGCAGGATGGCCCCGCTGACCGCGAGGGCCGCCCCCACGCACATGGCGGTCAGCAGGCGCGGCATGCGCAGGGTGTTGACGATGAAGTCGGCGCCGCCCGAGCCGTGGCCCAGTACGGCCCGCAGGACCTCGCCGACGGAGAGTTCGAAGTCGCCGGTGGTGAGGGTGACGAGCGCGACCGCGACGAGCGCGACGAGCATCACGGCCGTGACCACCAGGACGCGGCCCTGGACCCGTACGGACAGCCCGCCGGGCCGGGTGCGCAGGACCAGTCCGCTGACGACCCGCGGCAGCTCGGTCTCCGTACCGGCCCCGCCGGAGCTCTTCTCCCGTACGGCGCTCACAGCATGACCAGCTTTCGACGGCGGCACAGGGCGATGAACAGCGGCGCTCCGAGGAACGCGGTGATGATGCCCACCTGGACCTCGCCCGGCGACCCGAGCACCCGTCCGAGGACGTCCGCGCCGATCAGCAGGACCGGGGCGAGCAGCATCGAGTACGTCAGTACCCAGCGCTGGTCGGGGCCGACGACGAACCGGGCGACGTGCGGCACCGCGAGGCCGACGAAGCCGATCGGTCCGGCGGCGGCGGTGGCGGCGCCGCACAGCAGCATGACGGCGACGGCGCCCAGCACCCGGGTGCGGCCGACGTTCAGACCGAGGGCGCGGCCGAGCTGGTCGCCCATCGCGAGGGCGTTGAGCGAGGGTGCGAGGCCGAGGGCGATCAGGAGGCCCACCGCGATGAACGGCAGGATGACCCAGATGACGTCGTAGTACCGGCCGGACAGCGAACCCACCGTCCAGAAGCGGTACTGGTCGAAGGCGCGCGGATTGAGCAGCAGCACCGCCGAGTTGAAGGCGTACAGCACCGCGGTCATCGCCGCCCCGGCCACGACGAGCCGGTCCGGTGTGGCCAGGGTGCGGCCCGATGAGCCCAGCAGGTACACGGCGACGGAGGCGACGGCCGCGCCGATGAAGGCGAACCACACATAGCCGAGGACCGAGCCCACTCCGAGGAAGGCGATGGCCACGACGACCCCGGCGGAGGCGCCCAGGCTGATGCCGAGGATTCCCGGGTCGGCGAGCGGGTTGCGGGTGAGGGCCTGCATCAGGGCGCCGGACAGGCCGAGGGCCATGCCCACGAGCAGCCCGAGGAGCGTCCTGGGGATGCGGTAGTCATGGATGATGATCGAGGTCTCGGAGCCGTCCGGGTGCCAGAGCGCGCTCCAGGTGGCGGTGAACGGGATGCCTCGGGTGCCCACCCACACGCTGAGCAGTCCGACGAGGACGAGGGCGGCCAGCGCCGCGATCAGTCCCAGGGCGCGCAGGGTGTTCGCGGTCCGGGCGGGTGGCGCGGCTCCGGGTGCGACGGCCCGGTCCTCGGGAGCCGTCCGGGTTTCGACCGACAACGACAACTCCCCCTGACGGCGGTTCGGGTACACCGCGAGCGATAGGGCGCCGGAACGTGACGCAGGACCCGGGATGGAACTTAGGTGAGGCTAACCGAACGGCGCCGGATGGTCAACGCGCGCCCCCCGCAGGCGAAATGGCCCGCGCCGCTGTGACCGGGGACATTGCGGACGACGTACCACCCCGGCCACCCATTTAGAGTAGCCTTACCTAACTTTTAGCCTTACTCACATTCCCGGACTCGCAAACCAGACTCTTCGCGGAGGCCCGCATGCCAGGTGGAGGACCGACCGGGGGGCACGTCCTCCGCAGGGCGATCAGGGGGCAGCGGCGGCGCGTCGTCACCGCCTCGCTGCTCGGCACGGTGCACCAGGGGTGTGAGGCCCTGGTGCCCGTCGTCATCGGCGCGGCCATCGACACGGCGGTGGCCACCGGCTCCTCCTCCTCGCTGCTGCGCTGGCTCCTGGTGCTCGCGGGGCTGTTCCTGGTGCTGTCGAACTGCTACCGCACCAGCGCCCGGCTCGCCGAAGGGGCGGGGGAACGTGCCGCGCACCGGCTCCGGATGGAGCTCGGCGCCCGGGTGCTCGACCCGCGCGGCGGCGCCGACGCGGACCGGCTGCCCGGCGCGCTCACCAGCATCGCCACCAATGACGCCCGCCGGGTGGGTTCGGTGGCGACGGTCCTGGCGTACGGGGTCGCGGCGACCTCCGCGCTGGTGATCAGCGCGGTGGCCCTGCTCAGGATCTCCGTCCCGCTCGGACTCCTCGTCCTGCTGGGCATCCCCCCGCTGCTGTGGCTGGGACACCGCATCAGCCGGCCGCTCGAACGCCGCAGCGAGACGGAACAGGAACGGGCCGCGCACGCCTCGGGCGTCGCCGCCGACCTGGTCGCCGGACTCCGTGTCCTCAAGGGCATGGGCGCCGAGTCGGCCGCCGTCGCCCGCTACCGCACCACCAGTCAGGACTCGCTCGCCGCGGCGCTGCGGGCGGCCCGCAGCCGGGCCGGTCACGAGGGCGCCGTCCTCTCCCTCACGGGTGTGTTCATCGCGGTCATCGGCATCGTGGGCGCCTACCTCGCCATGCGCGGCAGCATCAGCATCGGTGATCTGGTGGCGGCGGTGGGGCTGGCGCAGTTCCTCCTCGGCCCGTTCCAGCTGCTCACCTACGTCAACGCGGAGTTCGCCCAGGGCCGCGCCTCCGCCCGCCGGATCGCCGAGGTGCTGGACTCGCCCCCGGCCGTCGAGGGCGGCGAGTCCGCGGTGTCCGACGACGTGGCGGGGCAGCTGCGCCTGAGCGGGGTCCGGCTCGGCTCGCTGCGCGGGATCGATCTGGACATCCGGGCCGGCGAGCTGCTCGGAGTGGTCACCGGCGATCCGGCCGCCGCGGCCGACCTGCTGCTCTGTCTGGCCAGGGAGCGGGACCCGGCCGACGGGCTGATCGAGCTCGACGGCGTACCGCTGACCGAACTCGCCCCGGACGCGCTGCGCCGCGCCGTCCTGGTCGCCCACCACGACGCCGACCTGTTCGAGACCAGCCTGCTGGACAACGTACGGGCGGGAGCCCCCGACGACACGGCCCCGGTCGACGAGGCCCTCGCCGCCTCTGCCGCGGACGAGGTGGCCCGGCTGCTGCCGGAGGGCGGCGACACCGTGCTCGCCGAACGCGGCCGCTCCCTCTCCGGCGGCCAGCGGCAGCGCGTCGCACTCGCCAGGGCGCTGGCCGCCGACAGCCCCGTACTGGTGCTGCACGACCCGACCACCGCCGTGGACACCGTCACGGAGTCCCGGATCGCCGCCCGGCTGCGCGAGGTCCGCGACGGGCGCACCACCGTACTGATCACCACCAGCCCGGCCCTCCTCGCGGTCACCGACCGGGTCGTCGTCCTCGACGGCGGCACCGTCGGCGCGACCGGCCACCACACCGAACTCGTCGCAGGTGACGAGCGGTACCGGGCGGCGGTGCTCGCATGACGTCCGCATACGAGGACCGGGCTCAGGACACAGACACAGACACGGCCACGCACACGAGGGAAGAGAGGGAAACGGTCATGAGCACACCCGGCGCGGACCGCGCGCTGCTGCCGACCGCGAGCGGTGCGGAGAGCCTCGCGGCGCTGCGCACCATGCTGCGCGGCCACCGGCGGCTGACCGCGGCCGCCGTCACGGTGCTGGTCGCCGGGACCGCGATCGGGCTGCTGACCGCTCCCCTGCTCGGCCACATCGTGGACCTGGTGGTGGAGCGGCGGGGGTCGCGGGCGCTGACGGTGCCGCTGGTGCTGCTCATCGTGGTGGCCCTGGTGCGCGGCGCCGCCGCCGCGGTCGGCTCCACGCTCGTGGCCCGGCTCGGCGAGACCGTACTCGCCGCCGTGCGCGAGCAGTTCATCGAGCGGGCGCTGCGGCTGCCGCTGGAGCGCGTCGAGGCGGCCGGCTCCGGGGATCTGGTCTCCCGGGTCACCAGCGATGTCTCCATGATCGCGAAGTCGGTGCGCCAGGCGCTGCCAGAGTTCACCCGCTCCGCGCTGACCATCGTGCTGACGTTCGTCGGACTCGCCGTGCTGGACTGGCGGTTCCTGGTGGCCGCGCTGCTGGCGATGCCGGTGCAGGTGCTGTCTGTGCGCTGGTATCTGCGCCGGGCGGCTCCGGTCTACGCCGAGCACCGCGTCGCGACCGGTGCGCTCCAGCACCAGTTGCTCGACAGCGTCGGCGGGGTGCGCACCGTACGGGCCTTCCGGCTGAACCGTGCGCACACCGGGCTGCTGGAGCAGCGGTCCGCGTCCGCGCGGGATCTCGCGCTGGGCGGCATCCACATCGTCACCGGCTTCTTCTCGCGGCTGAACCTGGCCGAGTACATCGGCCTGGCCGCCGTGCTCGGTGCGGGCTTCGTGCTGGTGGACAGCGGTTCGGTGAGCATCGGTACGGCCACCGCCGCCGCGCTCTACTTCCACAGCCTCTTCAACCCGGTCAACGCCACACTGTTCCTCATCGACGACGCCCAGTCCGCGGGCGCCAGCTTCGCCCGGCTGGTCGGGCTGTCCAAGCTGCCGGCCGAGCAGACCGCTCCGGGCGGAGGCACTCCGGCGGACGGTTCGGTCGGGGTGAGCGCGGTCAGCTACGCCTACGGCACCGGGGCGCCCGTGCTGCGGAAGGTCGATCTGGAGGTGCGCAGCGGGGAGCGGGTGGCGCTGGTGGGTGCCAGCGGCGCCGGCAAGACGACACTGGCCAAGGTCATCGCGGGCGTCCATCAGCCGCACGGCGGGACCATCTCGCTGGGCGGGGTCGACGCGGCCGAGCTGGGTGCCGCCGGGGTACGCCGCGCGGTGATGCTGATCAGCCAGGAGGTGCACGTGTTCGCGGGCCCGCTGGCCGAGGACCTGCGCCTGGCCCGCCCCGAGGCCACCGAGGAGGAGGTGTGCGCGGCGCTGGATCGGGTCGGTGCCCTGGAGTGGGCGCGGGCGCTGCCGGACGGCCTGGACACGGTGGTGGGCGAGGGCGGTCACCGGCTGACGGTGACCCAGGCGCAGCATCTCGCGCTGGCCCGGCTGGTCCTGGCGGACCCGCCGGTCGCGATCCTCGACGAGGCGACCGCCGACGCGGGCAGCGCGGGCGCGCGGGTCCTGGAGGAGGCGGCTGCGCGGGCGCTGGAGGGGCGTACGGGTCTGGTCGTCGCGCACCGGCTCCCCCAGGCGGCGACCGCCGACCGCGTCGTCGTCCTCGACGAGGGCCGGGTCGTGGAGACCGGCAGCCATGACGAACTCGTCGCGGCGGGCGGCCGGTACGCGGCGCTGTGGGAGGCGTGGTCCGACAGCCGCCGGGAGCCGGTGGACGTGCGGTGACCACGCACTGACCCGTTACACAAGTGACCGCCCCCGGTGAGGAGTTCTCACCGGGGGCGGCCGCTCGTGTACGGGTGTCAGCCCTGGAGGGCGACGAGGCTCGCCGGTCGCAGGTCCGTCCAGTTCGCCTCCACGTGGGCGAGGCACGCCTCACGGGTGTCCGCGCCGAAGACGGTCCGCCAGCCGGCCGGCACCTCGGCGAAGGCGGGCCACAGCGAGTGCTGGTTCTCGTCGTTGACCAGGACCAGGAAGGTGCCCTGCGGGTCCTCGAACGGGTTGGTCGTCATGCGTTGTCACTCCTCTTGGACGGTGCGGTGAACAGCTCGGACAGCGGCTGTTCCGGATGAGCTGTCGCGCGGTGCAGCAGCTCCAGGTACGCGGCGGACAGTTGCCGGGCCTTCGCGGTGCCCAGCAGGCCGGTGGCGTGGATCAGCGCGCAGTGCACCGGTCCGTCGCCCTGTGGCTCGTAGAAACTGAGGGTCAGGTCTGCCCGGGTGACGCCGGTCGGTACGGCCGAGAGCACGCCGATGCCGCCCTCCAGCTGTTCCGCGTCGGCCTGTTCGTGGTGGATCACCATCACCTGCGGTCCCCCGGACGGGAGTCCGGCGGCCCGGACGACGGCGTCGAACGGGACGTCCTGCCGGTCGAGGGCGCTCAGCGTCGTCTCCCGTACCCGGGTCAGCAGCTCCGTGAAGCTCGGGTCGCCCGCCGTGCCGGTGCGCAGCACCACGGTGTTGAAGAAGCAGCCGACCAGATCGCTGAGCTGCTCGTCGGTGCGTCCCGCGACCATCGTGCCGATCGGCAGATCGGTGCCCGCGCCGTGCCCGGTGAGCAGCGCGGCGAGCGCCGAGTGGAGCACCATGAACATGCTGGTGCCGGTTGACCGCGCGAGCCGGTCCACGGCGGCGTGCAGTTCCTCGTCCAGGACGAACCCGACGTGGGATCCGGGCCGTACGGAGATGTCCTGGCCGGCCGGGTGCGGGCCGTCGGCCGGCAGGGGGATCCGGTCCGGGAGTCCGTCGAGCGTCCGGCGCCAGTAGACGAGCTGCTGGCCGCCCCTGCTGTCGGGGTCGGAGAGGTCGCCGAGGGTCTCGTGGGCCCAGTGGGCGTAGTCGGCGTAGCCGACCGGCAGCGGCTCCCAGTCGGGTGCGTGGCCTTGGGCGCGTGCCGTGTGGGCGGTGACCAGGTCACGGAAGAGCGGGACCACCGACCATTCGTCGACGGCGAGGTAGTGCATGGTCAGCAGCAGTGCCTGGCCGCCGTCCGGTGCGGTGAGCAGATGCGCCCTGAGGGGTGCCTCCACGGCCGGATCGGGTGCCAGGGCCGCGAGTTCGGCCAGCCGGGCGTCCAGCTCCGCGCACCGCTCCACGGTCAGTTCGGGGGCCGGGGCGGGCCGCTGGTACAGCACGCCGTCCCGCTCGGTGAACGCGGTGCGCAGCGGCTCGTGCCGGGCCACCACGTCCGCGAGGGCGGCGGCCAGGATCTCGGCGTCGAGCCCACCCGTGGAGCGCAGCGTCAGCGCGTGGTCGACGCCCCGCGCGTCGCGGCAGGACTGCCACTGCCAGTCCTGGACGGGCGCCGCCCGCAGTTCCCCGGCCCGTTGCCCGGCAGGACGCAGCGCGGGCAGGGCCGGGGCCGCGCTCCCGGAGGCCGTCCCCGCGCCCTCCAGCGCGCCGGCGATACCGGCGACGGTGAGCGCGTCGAAGACGTCCCTGATGCTGAGTTCGACGCCGAACTCGGCGCGGATGCGGCCGAGCAGCCGCATCGAGGCCATGGAGTGGCCGCCGAGCGCGAAGAAGCTGTCGTGCACGCCGACGTCGTCCAGCTTGAGGATCTCGCAGAACAGCGCGGCGACCCTGCTCTGGACCGGGGTGGCCGGGCGGGCGTCGCCCGTCATCGCGGACCAGTCGGGCGCGGGCAGGGCGGCGCGGTCGAGCTTGCCGTTGAGCGTGAGCGGCAGCGGCCCGTCCAGCGGTACGACCAGGGCCGGGACCATGTACTCGGGGAGCAGCCCGGCCATGTGGGCGCGCAGCTCCCGCGGGTCGGGTTCGCCGGACTCGGGCACCGCGTAGGCGATCAGCCGGACGATGTCGTCGTCCCGCTCTGGGACCACCGCGGCCTGGGCGACGCCGGGGTGTGCGGCGAGTGCCGCCTCGATCTCGCCCAGTTCGATGCGGAAGCCCCGCACCTTCACCTGGGTGTCGGCCCGGCCGAGGAAGTCGAGGTTGCCGTCGCGGCGTCGGCGGGCGCGGTCTCCGGTGCGGTACATCCGGCTGCCCGGCGCCCCGAAGGGGTCGGCGACGAACCGCTCGGAGGTGAGTGCCTCCTTGCCGAGGTAGCCGCGGGCGAGCCCGCGCCCGGCGACGTACAGCTCGCCCACCACACCCACCGGTACGGGCCGCAGCCGCTCATCGAGCACGTAGGCGCGGGTGTTGGGGTCGGGCCGGCCGATGGGCACCCGGCCGGCCGGGCTGCCGCCGTGCTCGCGGGCGCGCCACAGCGTCGAGTTGACCGTCGCCTCGGTGAGCCCGTAGGCGCAGATCAGGTCTGCGGTGGCGCCGAAGCGGTCGAACAGGTCCGGCGGCACCGTCTCGGTGCCGACCAGCACGGTCGATCCCTCGGGCAGCTCGCAGCCGGGCGGGAGCGCGGAGACCAGCGACGGCGGAAGGATCATGTGAGTGATCCGCCGGTCCGCGAGGAAGTCGGTCAGGGCCGGCCCCGCGACCCGTGCCTCATCGGTGATGAGTACAAGGCTGCCGCCGTGGCACAGCGCCATGGAGAGCTCGAAGACGAAGACGTCGAAGCCGGTGGAGGCGAACTGGAGCACCCGGCTGTCGCGGCGCAGGCCCATCCGGTCGACGGCGGTGGCCACCAGGGACGAGATGCCCTCGTGGGGCACGATCACGCCCTTGGGGCGGCCGGTGGAACCGGAGGTGTAGATGACGTACGCGGCCTGGTCCAGGCCTGCGGGCCCCTCGGGTACGGCGGCCTGGGGCGGCTCCTGGAGTGCCTCCGCGGTCTCGGGGGCGTCCAGCAGGACCACCGGGACGCCCGCCACCCCGGGGATCTTCCCCGCGACGGTCTCGGTGCCGACGACCAGGGCCGCCCCCGAGTCCTCGATCATGTAGCCGAGCCGGTCACCGGGGTGGATCAGGTCGAGCGGCAGGAACGCGGCGCCCAGCTTCATCGCGGCGAGCACGGTGGCGATCATGTCCACGGACCGGGGAACGGCCACCCCGACCACGCTCTCGGCGCCCACCCCGTGCGCGGCGAGCAGCCCGGCGATGCGGCGGGCCCGGTCGTCGAGCTGGGCGTACGTCACCGAGCGGTCCCGGTCCACCACCGCGACGGCGTCGGGCCGTTCGGTGAGCCTGCGGGCGAACAGGGCGGGCAGGGACTCCTCCTCGACCTCGCGGGCCGTGTCGTTGAAGCCCTCCAGGAGGCTCTGCCGCTCCTGCCCCGAGAGGATCTCGGCCCGGGACAGCGGCTGTCCGGGCGCGGCGACGAGCGCGGCGACCAGCGTACGCAGCCGCTCGCCGATCGCCTCCGCGGTCTCCCGGTCGAACAGTTCGGTGGCGAACTCCAGCCGGCAGCCGAGCGAACCGGGGTTGCCGTCCGGCGCGGTGTGCTCGGTGAAGCTGAACACCAGGTCGAACTTGGCGGAGCGGATCCGGAACGGCACGAACTCCACGCTCAGGCCCGGCAGTTGGATCTCATCCCCGGTGCGGGCGTGATAGCCCACCATCACCTGGAAGAGCGGGTTGCGGGAGAGCGAGCGGGTCGGGTTGAGGGCCTCCACGACCGATTCGAAGGGCACGTCGGCGTGGGAGAACGCCGCCAGGTCGGTGTCGCGGACCCGGGCGAGGAGTTCGGTGAAGCTGGGGTCGCCGCCGAGGTCCGTGCGCAGCACCAGGGTGTTGACGAAGAAGCCGACCAGTTCGTCCAGCGCCTCTTCGCCGCGCCCCGCGATGGGCGAGCCGAGCGGGATGTCCGTCCCGGCGCCCATCCGGTGGAGCAGCGCGGCGACGGCGGCGTGCACCACCATGAACATGCTGGCGCCGGTCTCCCGGGCGAGCCGCTTCAGCCCGGCGTGCACCGGGGCGTCGAAGGCGATGTCGAGTTCGGCCCCGGAGAACGTGGGACGGGCGGGCCTGGGCCGGTCGGTGGGCAGTTCGAGCTCTTCCGGGGCGCCGGCCAGGGCCGTACGCCAGTGGTCCAGCTGCCGGGCGGCCAGGCTGGTTCCGTCGGCGGGGTCGCCCAGCAGCCGGTCCTGCCACAGGGCGTAGTCGGCGTACTGGACGGGCAGCGGCTCCCAGTCGGGTGCCCGGCCTCCGAGGCGCGCCGCGTAGGCGGTGGCGAGGTCGCGCAGGAACGGCCGGTCGGACCATTCGTCGGTGGTGATGTGGTGCAGCAGCAGCACGACCACATGGTCCTCGGGCGACAGCTCCACGACGGTGGCGCGCAGCAGCAGTTCGGTGGCGAGGTCGAACGGCCGGTTGACGACCGTGTCGATGATGCCGGGCACCTCGTCCTCGGTCGCCCGGAGGTGGTCCACCACCGGGTGCGCCTCCTCGGCGGGCAGCACCCGCTGGAACACCTGGCCGTCGGAGGCGGTGGAGAAGACGGTGTGCAGGGCTTCGTGACGGCCGGTCACATCCGCGAGCGCGGTACGCCAGGCGGCCGGGTCGAGCGGACCGCGCAGCCGCATGGCCAGCGAGAAGTTGTACGCGGCCGAGGTGCACTCGATCTGCTGGATGACCCACAGCCGCTGCTGGGCGTAGGACAGCGGAAGCCGGTCGGGCCGCTCCCCCGCGGTCAGCGCCGGACGGGCCGCGCCATCGGGGCGGGCGGTACGGGCGGTGCGGTCCACCAGTTCCGCGACGGTCGGTGCCTCGAAGAGGTCCCGGATCGCCAGTTCGGCGTCGAGCGCGGTACGGGCCCGGCTCACCAGCCGGGTGGCCAGCAGCGAGTGCCCGCCCAGGTCGAAGAAGTCGCTGTCGATGTCGACGCTGCCGGCGGGCAGTCCGAGCACCTCCGCGAACAGGGCGCAGAGCGTCTCCTCGCGCGGGTCGCGGGGAGCGCGGCCGGTGCCCGCGGCGGCGAGGTCGGGGGCGGGCAGCGCCCTGACGTCCAGCTTGCCGTTGACGGTCAGGGGCAGCGTGTCGAGGGTGACGAGCGCGGCGGGGACCATGTAGTCCGGCAGCCGGGTCTTCAGGTGGTCGCGCAGCCGCCGGGTCAGCGCGTCACCGTCCCCGGCGCCAACCTCGGGTACGACGTAGCCGACCAGGCGTTTGCCGCCCGCCCGCTCGGAGACGACGACCGCCGCGTGTGCGACCTCGGGGTGCGTGGACAGGGCCGTGGAGATCTCGCCCAGCTCGATGCGGTAGCCGCGGATCTTCACCTGGTCGTCGGTGCGGCCGAGGAAGTCGATCAGGCCGTCGGGGCGTTGGCGCACCAGGTCGCCGGTGCGGTACATGCGCTCGCCCGGTTCACCGAACGGGTCGGCCACGAACCGCTCGGCCGTCAGCGCGGTCCGGTCGTGGTAGCCCCGGGCCAGTCCGGTACCGGCGATGTACAGCTCACCCGGGCTGCCGGGCGGCACGGGGCGCAGCATCGAATCGAGCACATGGGCACGCGTGCCCCGGATCGGTACCCCGACCGTGGAGGTCGCGCTGTCCGCGGTGGAGGCGCCGAGTGTGTTGATCGTGTACTCGGTCGGCCCGTAGAGGTTGTAGCCGTAGGTGCCCTCGGTGCGGCGCAGCCGGGTCCAGACCGTGTCCGGGACCGCCTCGCCGCCGAGCAGGACCAGTGCGGGACGGTGTTTCCCGGCGGCCGCGTCCTGGTCGAGGAGGCCCTCCTCGATGAGGAGCTGGGCGTAGGTGGGCGTCACGTTGACCACGTCGATGCGGTGGCTGTCGCAGTACGCGACCAGCGCCTCCGCGTCGCGGCGCAACTCCTCGTCACAGACGTGGACCTCATGGCCCTCGACGAGCCAGAGCAGTTCCTCCCAGGACATGTCGAAGGCGAAGGACACGGTGTGCGCGATGCGCAGCCGCCGTCCGCCCGCCGAGGCGATGGCCGGGTCGAAGATCTCCTTCTGGTGGTTGTACTGCATGTTCGTCAGCCCCCGGTACGGGGTGACGACGCCCTTGGGGCGGCCGGTCGAGCCCGAGGTGTAGATGACGTACGCGGGGTGGTCGAGCCGGCCCGGCACCCCGTGCGCGAACGCGGGACGCTCCGCGTCGGTGATCTCCTCGCCCGGCAGCGCGGCCAGTTCGGCGGCCACGGCCGCGTCGTCCAGCAGGAGTTCGGGAGCGACGGAGCCGTCCGCGTCGCGCAGGGAGGGCGCGACGGCGGTGGTGGACACCAGGCACAGCGGTCCGCAGTCGCGCGCCATCAGGCGCAGCCGGTCCGCGGGGTGGTCCAGGTCGAGGGGCAGGTAGGCGGCTCCGGTGCGCAGTACGGCGAAGAGCGCGGCCACCATCTCGATGGAGCGCGGCAGCGCGAGCGCCACGACCTTCTCCGGACCTGCTCCCCTGGCCAGCAGCAGCCGGGCGAGCCGGTTGACCCGGGCGTCCAGCTCCGCGTAGCTGAGGGCCCGGTCGCCGAAGACGAGCGCCACCGCGTCCGGGGTGCGGGCGACCTGGGCGGCGAGCAGGTCGGCCACCGTCTCGTCGGGCACCGGTTCGCGGCCGGTGCGATGTGCGGCGGCCATGGCGGTCCGCTCTGCGGGCAGCAGCAGGTCGAGACCGGCGGTCCGCGCCCCGGCCGGGCCCGTGGGGTCGCCGTCGAGGTGCTCGGCCAGCCTGCCGAGCACCTCGGTGAAGCGGTCGAGGATGGTGGTCGCGGCCTCGGCGTCGAACAGGTCCGGCCTGGCCGCCAGGGTGATCCGCAGCCGGCGCCCCGGGGTGACGATCAGGGTGAGCGGGAAGTGCGTGCCGTCCACGTTGGACATGGCGGTGATGCCGTGCCGCCCGCGCAGTTCGGCCGCGCGGTCCTCGCCGTCGGCCGAGCGCAGCACGAACAGGGTGTCGAAGAGCCGGCGGTGCCCCGTCTCCTGCTGGAGGGCGCCGAGTCCGACGTACTCGTACGGCATGACGGCCGCGCGCTCGGACTGCATCCGGCGCAGCAGGGCGAGGAGCGGCTCGTCCGGGGTGAACGCGACCCGGGCGGGGATGGTGTTGAGGAACATCCCGATGATTCCGGCCGCGTCCGGGACGTCGGCGGGCCGTCCGGCGACGGCGGTGCCGAAGGCGACGTCGGCCCGGCCGGTCGTCGCGGAGAGCACCAGAGCCCAGGCCGCGTTCAGGACGGTGTTCAGGGTGAGCCCGTGGCGGCGGGAGGTGGCCCGCAGCAGTTCACTGGTCTCCGGGCCGAGCAGGATGTCGTGGTCCACCGGGATGACCGGCCCCGTGTCGCGACCGGAGGGGGCGAGCAGGGTCGGCTCGTCGAATCCGGAGAGCGCCCGGCGCCAGGCCGCGAGCGCGGCCCCGGTGTCCTGCCCGTCCAGCCAGCCGAGGTAGTCGCGGTACGAGCCGGGGGCCGGAAGTCCGGTGGCGTCGCCGGCCCGCTCGTACAGCGTGAACAGCTCCTCCAGGAACAGCCACGCGGACCAGCCGTCCCACAGGATGAGGTGATGGGTGATCACGAGCCGGTCCCGGCCGTCCCCGAGCCGGATCAGCAGCAGCCGGCAGAGCGGGGGCGCGGACAGGTCGAAGCGCTGTCGCCGGTCGGCGGCCAGCAGCTCCCGGGTCCGGCTGTGCCGCTGCGCGGCGGGCAGCCCGGAGAGGTCCTCCTCGACGAGCGGGATCTCGGCGCCGTCCACGATGAACTGGACGGGGCAGGGCAGTCCGTCGGCGGTGAATCCGGCCCGCAGGCCGGTGTTGCGGGCCAGCAGCGTCCGGCAGGCGGCGCGCAGCCGGTCCGCGTCGACGCGGTGGTCGAAGTCCAGGGTCTCCTGGGAGAGGTAGACGTCGAGCGCCTCGCCCGCGTCGTAGGTGGCGTGGAAGTACATGCCCTCCTGGAGCGGGGAGAGCGGCCAGATGTCGTCGACCGGGAGCCCGGCGGTGGTGGCGACGCGGTCGGTCTCCTCCGCCGAGAGCACCAGTCCGCCGAGCGGGGCGGGCTGCTCCGGCTCCGGCGACTGCTCGGTGCCCGTGGCGGAGGCTGAGGTCAGCTGGGCGAGCAGGGCGCGCAGGGCGGGATCCACGTCCGCGCCGGACTGCTCCTGGAGAGCCAGCACGGCCTGGAGGGCGGCGGCCGCCGGTCCGGCCTCTGCGGCGGACACGGTCACGGCGTCGGTGACCGGCTCAGGCAGAGCGGGCGCGGAGGAGCCGGGTACCGCCGGCTGCGCGGCGGCGGCCAGGGCGGCCGGGGTCCGGCACTCGAACACGTCGCGCGGGCCGATCACCAGACCCCGCGCACGGGCCCGGGTGGCGACGGTGATCGAGCTGAGGCTGTCGCCGCCGAGGACGAAGAAGTCGTCGTCCACGCCGGTCCCGGGCACGCCGAGCACCTCCGCGAAGATCTCGCACAGGGCGCTCTCGCGCTCGTCGCGCGGGGCCCGGCCACCGGTCAGGGGGGCGGGCGCGGCGGACGGCAGGGCGTTCTGGTCGAGCTTGCCGCTGGGCGTCAGCGGCAGGGCGTCCAGGGCCAGGACGGTGCCCGGCACCATGGGCGCGGGCAGCGCCTCCGCCAGCGCCGCGCGCAGGGCGTCGGTGTCCAGGACCGTGCCGGGTACGGGCACGGCGTAGCCGGCCAGCGCGCCGTCACGGACGATCACCGCTGCTCGGGCGACGCCCGGCAGCGCTGCCAGGGCGGCCTCGATCTCACCGAGTTCGATGCGGTTGCCCCGGATCTTGACCTGCCGGTCGGTGCGCCCGAGGTACTCGACGGCGCCGTCGGCGCGGCGCCGCACCAGGTCACCGGTGCGGTACATGCGCTCGCCCGGTCCGCCGAAGGGGTCGGCCACGAAGCGTTCGGCGGTCGTGCCCGGCCGGTCGTGGTAGCCCCGCGCCAGCTGAACCCCGGCGAGGTACAGCTCGCCCGCCACCCCGCCGGGGACCTGGCGCAGGAACGGGTCCAGTACGTGCAGCCGGGTGTTCCAGACCGGGCGGCCGATGGGCACGGCGGGCCCGGATTCAGCGTCGTGGCGGTAGGCGAAGGAGGTCACGTCCACCGCCGCCTCCGTGGGCCCGTAGAGGTTGTGGAGCGGCACGTGTGCCGCCCGCCCCGAACGCGCGGTCAGCTCGGACCAGTTGGCGGCCTGGGCTCCGGTGAGGGCCTCGCCGCTGCAGAACACCCTTCGCAGGCTCGCCGCCCAGTCCGGGTGCTCCGTGTCGGACTCCAGGGCCTGCGTGAAAGCGGCCAGCATGGACGGTACGAAGTGCAGCGTGGTGATCCGCCGTGCCCGGATCAGCCCGGCCAGGTAGCCGGGGTCGCGGTGGCCGCCGGGGCGGGCGAGGACGACGGTCGCACCCTCCACCAGGGGCCAGAAGAACTCCCAGACGGAGACGTCGAAGGCGGCCGGGGTCTTCTGGAGGACCCGGTCGTCCGCGCCGAGCCCGTACTCCCCCTGCATCCACCCGAGCCGGTTGACGACGGCGCGGTGGGTGACGGTGACGCCCTTGGGGCGGCCGGTGGAGCCGGAGGTGTAGATCAGGTAGGCCGGGTCGTCCGGACCGGCGTGCCGCACGGGGGTCTCGGTGACTCCCGCGTCCCCCTCTGCATCGTCCCGCTCGACGAACAGCAGGTCGATGCCGGGGACGCCGGGCAGCCGCCCGGCCGCCTCCGCCGTGGTCACGACCGTACGGGTGCCGGAGTCACCGAGCACGAAGGCGACCCGCTCCGCGGGGTAGTCGAGGTCGACCGGCAGATAGGCGGCGCCGGTCTTCAGGACGCCCAGCAGCGCGACCATCAGTTCGGCGGAGCGGGGCACGGCCACCGCGATGTACTGCTCAGGGCCCGCCCCGCGCGACCGCAGCCGCCGGGCCAGCGCCTCCGCGCGCCGGTCGAGTTCGGCGTAGGTCAGCGTGGTGTCCTCGAAAACCACGGCCGGGGCGCCGGGGGTGCGGGCCGCCTGCTCGGCGAAGAGCGAGGCGAGTGTGGCCTCGGGGACGGGCCGTGCGGTGGCGTTCAGCCCGGCGAGGTGCGCGTGTTCGCGCTCGGACAGCAGGCCGGTCCTGGCGACGGTACGGCCGGGCTCGGCCACCAGGGTGCGAAGCAGTGCGGTGAACCGGTTGGCGAGGACGGCCACGGTCACCTGGTCGAAGCGGGCCGCGTCGTGCTTGAGGCGTAGCAGCAGCCCGTCTCCGCCGGGCTCGACGACGAGCGCGAGGGGGTAGTGGACGGCGTCGGTGACGTCGTTGCCGGTGATGCGCAGCGCGTCCGGGCCGTGGTCCGCGGGCGTCTGCGGGGCCGGGTGGTTCTCGAACACCACGAGGGTGTCGAAGAGTTCACCGCCGCCCGCGATCCGCTGGATGTCCGCCAGGCCGAGGTGCTGGTGGTCCAGGAGCGCCGTGTGCTCGTCCTGGACGCGGCGCAGGAGTGCGGTGAGCGACTCCTCCGGCCGCAGGGCCACCCGGGCGGGGACGGTGTTGATGAACAGGCCCACCGCGGAGTCCAGGCCCGCGACCTCGGTGGTCCGGCCGGAGACGGTGGTGCCGAAGACGATGTCGTCGCTGCCGGTGAGGGCGCCGAGCAGCAGCGCCCACGCGCCGTGCATGACGGTGCTCAGGGTGAGGCCGTGGGTGCGGGCGTACGCGGTGAGGGCGTTGGTCAGCTCCTCGGGCAGCCGGGTGTCCACCTGCTCCGGACGGGCCGGGGCCCGCTCGCCGTCCGCCCCGGCGGCGAGGGCGGAGAGCCGGGTCGGCCCCGCCAGCCCGGACAGCGCCTGCCGCCACGCCTCCCGCGCGCTGTCCCGGTCCCGGGTGGCCAGCCACGCCAGGTACGGGTGGGGTGCGGCCGGTGCGGGGAGCTCCTCGCCCCGGTAGGCGGCGGTGAGTTCGCGCAGCAGTACCGAGACGGACCAGCCGTCCGCGACGATGTGGTGCAGGGTGAGCAGCAGCCGGTGCCGGTGGCCGTCCCGTACGAGAGTGGCGCGCAGCAGCGGCGGCTCGGCCAGGTCGAAGGGCCGGGCGCGGTCGGCCCGGAGCACGTCGTCGAGGGTGGTGTCCGCGGTGTCGGCCTGCTGCCAGGGCAGGGTGACGTGGCCGGCGAGGCGCTGGACGACCTCTCCGCCGGGGAGCTGGCGGAACGAGGCGCGCAGCAACGGGTGCCGTTCCAGCAGTAGTTGGAGTGCGCCGCGCAGCCGGTCCGGATCGACGGGCCCGTCGAGTTCCAGGAGCTCCTGGACGAGGTAGAGGTCGGCGGTGCCCGCGTCGAACGCGGCGTGGAAGAAGAAGCCCTCCTGGAGCGGGGAGACGGGCAGCGCGTCCTCGTCCAGCCCGTGCGCGGGTGCCGGCGGGGCGGGCGCCGTCCCGGCGGCGCGGGCCAGGGCCTCGACGGTGCGGAGCCGGAAGACCTCGCGCGGGGTGATCGTGAGACCGGCGTCGCGGGCCCGGTTCACCAGCTGGATGGCGACGATGCTGTCGCCGCCGAGCTCGAAGAAGCTGCTGCGGACGCCCACGGCGGGCAGGTCGAGCAGTTCCGCGAAGAGAGCGGCGAGCACGGTCTCGGCCGGGCCGGTGGGCGCGTCGGTCCCGCTGACCTCCGTCCACCGGGGCTCGGGCAGGGCGCGGGTGTCGAGCTTGCCGTTGGGCGTGAGCGGGAGGGGCCCGTCCAGGACGACGGCGGCGGTCGGCACCATGTGGTCCGGCAGGGCGCCGGCCACCTGGGCGCGTGCGGCGGCGACGGCCGTCTCGGTGGTGGCGGCGTCGTCGCCGTCCCCGACCAGGTAGGCGACGAGGCGCTTGACGCCCCGGTGGTCGTCGCGGACCAGCACGGCGGCCTGGGCGATCCCGGGGGCGGCCATGAAGGCGCTCTCGATCTCGCCCGGTTCGATCCGGTGGCCGCGGATCTTGATCTGGCCGTCGGCCCGGCCCAGGAACTCCAGATTGCCGTCGGCGCCCCAGCGGACCCGGTCGCCGGTGCGGTACATCCGGGCGCCGGGCTCGCCGTACGGGTCGGCGACGAAGCGTTCCGAGGTCAGGGCGGGTCGGCCCAGGTAGCCGCGGGCGAGGCCGCGTCCGGCGACGTACAGCTCGCCCTCGACGCCCACCGGCACCGGCCGGAGTGCGGCGTCCAGGACGTAGGTGCGGGTGTTGGGGTCGGGCCGGCCGATGGGCGTGGGACCCGGCCGGCCGGAACGGGCCAGCCACAGCGTGGAGTTGACGCTAGCCTCGGTCAGTCCGTACGCGACGACGACCTGGAGCCGCCCGGACCAGCGGGCGATCAGCTCGCTCGGGACCGCTTCGGTGCCGACGACGAGGACGGCGCCCTCGGGCAGTTCGCACTCCGGCGGCAGCGCGGAGACGAGCGAAGGGGGCAGGATCATGTGGGTGGCGCGGTGGCGGGCGATGTAGTCGGTGAGGGCGGGCCCGGCGACCCGCCGTTCGGCGGGGACGACGATGATCCGGCCGCCGACGCACAGCGACATGATCAGGTCCCAGACCGTCACGTCGAAGCCGACGGAGGCGAACTGCACGACCCGGCTCTCCGAGGTGACGCCGATCCGGTCCGTGGCCGTGGCGATGAGGCTGCCGACGCCGTCGTGGGTGACGATCACGCCCTTGGGGCGGCCGGTGGAGCCGGAGGTGTAGATGACGTAGGCGGCCTGGTCCAGGACGACCGGGGTGCCCGGGTCCGTGCTGTCCTGGGCGGCGAGGGCGGCGGCGGTCTCCGGCTCGTCGAGCAGCAGGTGGCCGGCGTCAGAGGCCGGGAGGTGGGGCGCGAGTTCCCGGATGCTGAGCACGGTGGTGGCCCCGGCGTCGGACAGCATGTAGGCGGTCCGGTCCCGGGGGTGGTCGGCGTCCAGCGGGAGGTAGGCGGCGCCGGCCTTCATCACGGCGAGCAGCGCCACCACGAGTTCCGGGGAGCGCGGGAGTGCCACGGCGACGACGTCGCCGGCGCCCACGCCTCTGGCGGCCAGCAGCCGGGCGAGCCGGTTGGCGGCGGCGTTGAGTCCGGCGTAGCCGAGTTCGCGGTCCTCGCAGACGAGCGCGACGGCCTCGGGTGTGCGGCGTACCTGTGCTTCGAAGGCGGCGGGCCAGGAGAGTTCGGCCACTTCGCGCGGGGAGACGGCCAACTCCCCTATCAGGCGGTCGCGTTCGGCGCCGGAGGTCAGCTCGATCCGGCCCACGGGCCGCCCGGGGCGGTCGATGAGGGCGCTGAGCACGGTGCGGAAGCGGCGTTCGTGGTCGCGGAGGGCCTCCGCGTCGCAGAGGTCCGCGTCGGCGTCGAGGTGGACGGTGACGGCGTGGCCGTCGCGGCTCTCGGAGAAGGCGAACGCCAGGTCGCTGACCGGGCCGAGCCACTCGGGGCGGAGTTCGGTCCGCAGCCCGTCGAAGCCGAACTCCTCGCCCCTGGGCAGGATGTTGACGGTGGGGCCGACGAGTTCCCGGACGCCGTCGACCAGTCCGAGGTCCCTGGCCAGGTGCTCGGCGCGGTGGCGTCCGTGCTCGGCGGCCTCCGAGATCCCCCGGTGCACGTCCGCGACGAGGTCCGCGCCCTTGGTGCCGGGGCGGACGGTCAGCCGCAGCGGGACGACGTTGGAGACCATGCCCGGGACGACGGCGGACACGGGGTCCCGGCGGGCGGCGACCGGCAGTCCGAGGACCACGTCCTGTTCGCCGGTGGCCCGGTGCAGATACGTGGCGACGGCCGCGACCAGCAGCCGGGACGGCCGGACCCCGGCGTTCCCGGCGGCGGTGTGCAGCCGCTCGGCGTCCTGGCCGGTGAGTTCGACGGTGCGCCGCAGCCGCCGGGCCGTCAGGGAGTGGCCGCGTTCGACGAGGCGTACCGGCTCCGCCCGGCCGGTCAGGCGCTCCTGCCACCAGGCGCGGTCCGTCTCGTGCGCCGCTGAGGCGCGGTACTCCCGGTCGGCGTCCACCAGCCGGGCGAGGGAGGGGCCAGGGTGGGCGGGGGCCCGTGTGCCCAGGGTGTAGAGCTCACCGGCCCGGCGGGTGATGAGTGTGACGCCGATGCCGTCGAGCACGATGTGGTGGTAGCGCTGGTACCAGCGGACGTGGTCGTCCGCGAGCCGCAGCAGTGCCTGGGCGAAGAGCGGTGCCCGGTCCAGGGGGGCTGGCCGTTCGCGTTCGGCCGTGGCCCAGTCGGCGGCGGCCGTCTCGGGGTCCGGTGCGTCGCGCAGGTCGACGACGGGCACCTCGAAGGAGACGGTGACGGCGCTCTGGCGCGGGCCGCCGTCACCGTCACCGGGGGTGAACTCGACGTGCAGGCAGTCGGCTTCCGTGACGGCCTGCCGGACTGCGGCGGCGAGCCGGCCGAGATCGGTGGAGCCGCGCAGGTCCAGGGCGAAGACGATGTTGTAGGCGGCGCTGTCCGGCTCGATCTGCTGGGCCGGCCAGATCCCGGCCTGCCCGCCGGTCATGGGGATCCCGGTAGCGGATGTGCGGTCCGACTCGGCGTCAAACATCGTACGAAATGGCCTTTCCCTGATGATGTACGGCAAGGAGAGGACGTCCCGTCCGATGGCGCGCCGGGCCGGCGCACCATCGGACGGGCACCCCTGTTCGGTCCTGCTGAGGTGGGGCGGTGCGCTACTTGACGGCGGTCAGCAGCGGCACGATCTGGTCGATCGCGTAGGGGATCGAGAGGACCGTGTTGAAGGAGAACGCGGCGCCGATGTCCGGGTCCTGGTAGGGCACGAACAGATCGCGCTTGTCCTTGCTCACCTCGAGGTTCTTGTAGAGCGGCTCGGCCTTGATCCGGTCGTTGGCGTCGGTGCTGGAGGTCACCCAGACCAGGCGGTCGACGTCGAGCACGTTCAGCTTCTCCGAGCTGAGTTCGGCGGCGTTCCAGCCCGGCTTGGCCAGCTTGTCGATCTCCGGCTTCAGCTTGAAGCCCAGCTCGGAGAAGAAGATGGACTTGGGGTCGGTCTTCGTGAACGCCGAGTACTTCCCCGCCTCGAAGCTGTCGGCCACGGCGAGGGTCTTCGTGGCGAACTCGGGGTGCTCGTCACGGACCTTCTCGAAGTCGGCGTCGATGCCGGTGATCAGCTTCTCGGCCTGCGCCTTCTTGCCGAGCGACGCACCGATCTGCCGGGTCATCACCTGCCAGGAGGCGCCGTAGTCGGGCAGGTCCTTGGGCTGGGCGACGACCTTGGTGAACTTGGAGAGCGTGTCGTACTGCTCCTTCTTCATCCCCGAGTACTGGGCGATGACCAGGTCCGGCTTGAGTGCGGCGATCTTCTCCATGTTGTACTCGTCGCGCTCACCGACGATGTCCGGCGTGTCCGAACCCCACTTGGCCTTGGTCCAGGGCCACTTGCCGTACGGCTTCTCCTTGAACCAGTCCACGGAGCCGACGGGCTTGACGCCGAGCGCGAGGACCGCGTCCTGGTCCGAGAGGCCCAGGGTGACGATCCGCTTGGGCTCCGACTCGATCGTGGTGCTGCCGTACTTGTGCTGGACCGTCACCGGGAAGGCACCGGACTTCGCGCCCGCCTCTGCCGAGGTGCTGGACGATGCCTTGTCGTCGCCGCCCCCACAGGCGGCCAGAGCGACGGCGGCGACGGCCGCGACTGCCACTCGGGGTGCGAATCTGACGAGCCGCGTCAGCGCGGGGCGTGTACCTGTGGACACGGATGTTCCTTTCAAGGGGTTTTTCACTGTGCGTGCCCGGCCCGCCGCGTACTGCCGTACGAGCGGCGGGCGGGGCGAAAATGTGGGGGGCGGGCCGATGACGGACCGGGAACGGAGGTGATCAGGGTGCGGCTACGCCGCCGGCGAGCGGGCGGGGGCCTTCAGAGGCGCCCTTCAGGCCGCGCTCGACGATCGAGTCGAGGATCTCACCGACCCTGATCGCGGTGTTGGACAGCAGCGAGGAGGTGATGCCGTGGGTGTGCTCGGTGCCGCCCTGGAGGTAGATACCGCAGCGCAGTTCGTCGTCCGTCGCGATGCGGTAGTCACGCTCGACCCGGACCCGGCCCTCCTCGTCGCGGTGGCAGTGCCGCGCGACGTCACCGAGGAGGCTCAGGGGCTCGACGGGGCTGTAGCCGGTGGCGAGGACCACGACATCGGCCTCCAGCGTGCTCTCCTCGCCGGTGACCAGGGAGGTGACGGTGGCGCGGACCTTGTCCGCGGCCTCCTCGACACCGGTCAGCCGGGAGATGTTGATGAAGCGCAGCCGCTCGGTGCCGAGCACCTTCTCCTGGTACGCCTGGCGGTACAGGTCGTCGATCAGGTCGATGTCCACCACGGAGTAGTTGGTGTTGCCGTGGTAGCCCATCAGCTTGCGCTTGACGTCGTCCGGGGCGGTGAAGTACTCGTCGACCGCCTCCGGGTCGAAGATCCGGTTGGCGAAGCTGCTGTCGTCGGCCGGGCTGTAGCCGTAACGGGAGAAGACCGCGCAGACCTCGGCGCGCGGGAAGCGGCGGTGGAGGTAGGCGACGTTCTCCGCGGCGCTCTGCCCGGCGCCGACCACGACGAACCGGGCGGGCTCCGTGCCCTCCAGCGCGTCGACCTTGGCCAGCAGGTCGGAGTTGTGCCAGACCCGGTCTGTGCGCTCGACGCCCTCCGGCATCAGCGGTCGCAGCCCGGTGCCGACGACGAGGTTGCGGGCGCGGTGGACGACGGTCTCGGTACCGGAGCGGGACGTCACATCGACGTACTCCACCACTCCGTCACGCAGGACGGGTTCTACGGAGATCACGTCGTGGCCGTAGCTGACCATGTCGTCGACCTTCGCGGCGGCCCACTCGAAGTAGTCGTGGAACTCCACGCGGAGCGGGAAGAGGTTCTTGCCGTTGACGAAGTCGATCAGCCGGCCCCGGCTCTGCAGGTAGCGCAGGAAGGTGTATTCGCTGGACGGGTCCCGCAGCGTCACCAGATCCTTGAGGAACGACACCTGCATCGTCGCGTCGTCGATCAGCATGCCGCGGTGCCAGCCGAAGGCGGGCTGGCGCTCGAAGAAGTGTGCCGTGACCGCCTCCTGCCTGCCCACTCGCGCGTTGTGCTCGCTGAGCGCGATCGCCAGGGCCACATTGGACGGCCCGAAGCCGATTCCTATGAGGTCGTGGATCAGAGGTGCGTCGCCAGGATCAACCTGTGACATGTCACTCCCATCGTGCGGGACAGCCGCCTGTCAGGCGTGGACGAAAAGAACGGGACGCGGGCACGCCGAGAGCGACGGCCAGTGGAACTTAGGTAAAGCTAACCTGACTTCAACAGGTCTGTCGACCAGACAAAACCGGACTAATCACCAAGTGCCCTACCTAACACGCCAGAAAACAGGGTCCGTTGCGTCATTAGGTAAGGCTTGCTTTACTTGGCGTCGATCAGTCGCTCACCTGAGGAGGAACCCATGCGGGTCGCCATGTTCGGTTACCAGACCTGGGGCCACCGCACCCTGCGAGCCCTCCTGGAGTCCGAGCACGACGTGGTGACAGTCGTGACGCATCCCAAGAGCGAGCACGCGTACGAGAAGATCTGGAGCGATTCCGTAGCGGACCTGGCCGAGGAGCACGGCGTCCCGGTGATCATCCGCAACCGGCCCGACGACGAGGAGCTGTTCCGGCTGCTCCAGGAGGCCGCTCCCGACATCATCGTCGCCAACAACTGGCGCACCTGGATCCCGCCGCGCATCTACGACCTGCCGCCGCACGGCACGCTCAACATCCACGACTCGCTGCTGCCGAAGTACGCCGGGTTCTCGCCGCTGATCTGGGCGCTCATCAACGGTGAGACCGAAGTCGGCGTCACCGCCCACATGATGGACGAGGTGCTCGACGCCGGCGACATCGTGGACCAGCGCGCGGTGAAGGTCGAGCCCGGCGACACCTCCGTGGACCTGTTCCACAAGACCGTCGACCTGATCGCCCCGGTCACCATCGGCGCGCTGGACCGGATCGCCTCCGGGGAGACGGAGTTCACCCGGCAGGACCGCTCGCAGGCGACGTTCTTCCACAAGCGCGCGGAGGAGGACATCCGCATCAACTGGGACTGGCCCGCCGAGGTGCTGGACCGGCTGGTCCGCGCCCAGACGTCGCCGTACCCGAACGCCTTCACCTTCCACCGCGGCAAGCGGCTGGAGGTGGTGTCCGCCGTCGTGTCCGAGGGCCGGTACGGCGGCACGCCCGGCCGCGTCTTCTACCGCGAGGGCGAAGGAGTCGTGATCGTCGCCGGTGTCGACGCGCGCACCGGGCTCAACCACGGTCTCGCCATCACCCGGGTGCGCACGGAGGACGGCCGGGAGCTGCCCGCGACCGAGTACTTCACCTCCATGGGCGGATACCTCACCAGCCGCCCCTGAGCACCCGCGGCAGCCGGGCAGGCCGGAGCCCCGGCGGGCCCGGGAGACGGCTCGAAGAAACGATCCGGGCAGCGAGGCGCGCGTGCGGCCGCTGCCCGGACAAGAGCCCCAGGGGTCAGGGGCCGGCTGTAGCTCTTCGAAGCAGGCCGCCCAGCGCTGGTCCGCGGGAAAGCCCGGTGCTCGCCCGCACGGCCGTGCACGACGAAACCATTCCGACACAGCCTGTTTACAGGCATCACTCCGACGGTAAGCAAGCACCAGCACTGTGCGAAGTCGTCCGGTGCTGTCGGTAGTTGGTCGGTTTCGATACGGAGGACCGGATGAGACGGCGACACCTACGTGCCGGCCCCATGGCCCTGATGGCCGCGGCGGTCAGCGCCGCACTGGCCCTGGGTTCGGCCAACCCGGCGAGCGCGTTTTCCGACAACGTTGTCAGTCCACATTCCGGCGGCGCTGCCACGTCATGGACCGTGCAGCGCGGCGGGCCCACCGCGGTCGTCACTCTCGACCGGGCCGACGGCTCGCTCGACTTCTCCGTCCGGCAGAGCGGACGGACGGTCCTGGAACCCGCGCCCGTCGGCGTGGTCACCGACCGGGCGGACCTGACTTCGGGGCTGCGCCTGCTGCACCGTGACAGCCGGGCGGTCGACGAGAAGTACACGACGACCGTCGGCAAGCGGCTTTGGCGGTCCGTCCACATGAACGAGTCGCGGTTCGCCTTCGAGGGGAAGGGCGGTGCACGCCTCGACCTGGTGGTCCGGGCCTCCGACGACGGCGTGGCCTACCGCTATGTGCTGCCCGGCGGGAACGGCGTGACCGTCGAGCACGAGGCCTCCGCCTTCCGGCTCCCGGCCTCCTCCCCGGCCTGGCTCAGCGCCTACGCCGCCCCGCACGAGAAGCCCTACGACCGGACCACGGCCGCCTCCGCGGGCAGCGGCGAGTACGGCTACCCGGCACTCTTCCAGGTGGGCGCCCAGAACGTCCTGCTCGCCGAGTCGGACCTCGACGGCAGGTACTCCGGCAGCCGTCTGGTGCACGAACAGGGCACCGGCAGCTACGAGGTGGCCCTGGCCGACAAGGAGGTCCACTCGGACGGACCGCTCACCACCCCGTGGCGCACCGCCGTGATCGGTGATCTCGCGACCGTCACCGAGTCCACCCTCATCGACGACCTGGCGCCGCCGTCCCGGATCCGCGACACCTCCTGGATCAGACCCGGGAAGGTCGCCTGGTCATGGCTGGCCGGGTTCGGCGAGGCTCAGCGCAGCCTGGAGACGCAGGAGAGGTTCGTGGACTACGCCGCGGCGCACGGGTGGGAGTACGCCCTCGTCGACGACGGCTGGAAGACCACGGATTGGATGCCGCAGCTCATGGACTACGCGAAACGGCGCGGAGTGAAGATCCTGCTGTGGATGGCCTGGACGGACCTCGACACCGCCGCCAAGCGTGACGCACAGCTGGACAAGGTCAAGAAGTGGGGCGCCGCCGGTCTCAAGATCGACTTCATGGACTCCGACACCCGTGCGCGCTATCAGTGGTACGACGAGATACTCGAAGCAACGGCCGAACGCGAACTCCTCGTCGACTTCCACGGCTCCACGATCCCGAACGGCATCCAGCGCACCTGGCCTCAGGTGATGTCGATGGAGGCGGTGCACGGCGCCGAGCAGGGCGACGTCCGGGCCGACAACATCGCGACGCTGCCGTTCACCCGTAACGTCGTCGGGTCGATGGACTTCACCCCGATGGGTTTCCAGTTCGGTCAGCGCAACACGTCCGATGCGGCGGAACTGGCCCTGTCCGTCATCTTCGAGTCGGGTCTGCAGAACTTCGCGGGCGGCATCGAGGAGTACCGGGCCCGTCCCGAACTGGCCCGTTTCCTGGAGCAGGTACCGGCGGTCTGGGACGAGACGGAGCTGCTCAAGGGCAGCGCGCCCGGTCGGAGCGCCGGCTTCGCACGACGCAGTGGCGCCCGATGGTTCCTGGGTGAGATGACCGCGGGCTCGGCTCGCACCCACCAGGTGCCGCTGGACTTCCTGAGCGGCGGGAAGTGGCGGGTCGACCTGGTCCGCGACGGCTCGGACGGTCTGGTCCGGGAGAGCCGGCTGCTCACCCGCCACGACACCCTCAAGGTACCGGGCGTCGAGAACGGTGGATTCGTCGCGATCGCCTGTCGTGCCGTGCCCGGCCGGGCCAGTTGTGACGAGCCCGTACGCCGTGTCCCCTCGGGCACGCTGACGGTGGACCCCCGGCAGGTTTCGGCGGATCCGGGCACGGAGGTGACACTCGACGGCAGCTTCACGATCGACGAGTCCGGTCCGGTCACCGATGTCACGCTCAGCGCGAAGGCCCCGGAGGGCTGGAGCGTCGAGGGGCCGGGGGCGACCGCCGCCGAGCTGTCCACCGGTCAGCCGCTGACCGCGGACTGGCGGATCACTGTGCCGGAGCAGCCCGCCTACGGCTGGACGGACATCCCGGTCACCGTCACCTACCGGGACCCGGCCGCGGGGGCGGCAGCCCCGAAACTGAGTCTGCGGAGGCAGGCCCGTGTCTTCGTGTCACCGCCCGGCATCGACTACGTCAGCGATCTTCCCTTCTCGGCGGAGAGCAACGGCTGGGGCCCGGTCGAACGGGACACGTCCAACGGCGAGTCGGCCAAGGGTGACGGGGGCCCGCTGCGGATCGGCGGCCGGACCTACGACAAGGGGCTCGGCACGCACGCGCCCTCCGAGGTGACCGTCGACCTGGGCGGTGCCTATGACCGTTTCAGCGCCGACGCCGGCATCGACGAGGAGAAGCCGGACAAGGGTTCCGTGGTCTTCGAAGTCATCGGAGACGGGAAGGCACTGGGCACGAGCGGGGTGATGGGCCCGGATGACGCCGCCCACGCCTTCGACATCGACGTCACCGGCGTGCGGCAGCTGACCCTGCGCGTGACGGACGGCGGCGACGGCAACGACTCGGACCACGCGGACTGGGCCGACGCACGGCTGCACATCGCGGCCGGCTCCGCCCGCCGGTAACCGGACGGGCCCGGGAGACGTCCCTGCCGTGAGCCGCGGAACCATCCGCGGCTCACGGCGGCGCGCCGCTGAAGCACGCGATCGGTCCGCGGTGGCCGCGCCCAGCACCGCCCGAGGCGCGACCTCCTCCGGGCGCCGCTCACAGCGCGGCCACGCCACGGACCCGGCAGCCGCCCGCCGCGTTCCGGGGGCGGGGGCGTGCGCCGTCCGCACCCGGGGCGGCGCCGGAGCCCTCAGGAGTGCCGCGAGTCGTTGGCGCCACGGGCGTAGCGGGCGAGCATCGTCGCGACCGCCTCCTCGACGGCGTGGTCGACGTCGGCAGGCGCGGGGCTCCAGTCGGCGAGCAGCATCCGCGGCCACAGCACGTAGTTGGCGATCATTCCGAGGAACTGGTTGGTGGCGCTCTCCGCGTCGGGTACCACCGCGGTGCCTGCGGCGTGCTCGGCCTCCAGGTAGTGCTGGACGGAGATGAAGTAGGGCAGCTTGCCCAGTTCGAACTGGGCCCGTCCCAATTCCGGGAAGCGCGGCAGTTCGGCGATGACGATGCGGAAGAGGGCCGCCATCTCGGGCCGGCCGATCAGAGCGGCGTACTGGCGGCCGATCGCGTGCAGGCCGGCGCGCAGGTCCCCGGACTGCGTCGCGGGCGCCGTCGGGTCCGGCCCGCCCTTCCAGTACTCGGTGACGATGGCCTCGAAGAGCGCCGCCTTGGTAGGGAACTGCTTGAACAACGTGGACTTCGAGACAACCGCTTCCTGCGCGATCTTCGCCAGCGAGGTCCCGTCATAGCCCCGTTGCAGAAACAGCTTCGTGGCCGCTGCGGCGATCGCCTCGCGCTTGCGCTGAGCGAGTTGTTGATGGTGCGCGGAGAGTCCTGCGGTCATGGGCCCAGTATGACCCACCCCGGGGCGAGTCACTTGACTCGCCACTACGCAGGTGTTTACGTGGACAGGGAGGCGAGTCGACCGACTCGCATTCGGTCGGCGGGAGTACTCCCCGTCGGCGTCGTTCCGTCACCGCATGGAGAAGCACTCATGGAGTCAGGCAGGATCGCATTGGTGAGCGGCGGCAATCGCGGGCTGGGCCGGGCCACGGCCCAGTCGCTGGCCCGGCATGGGCTGCGCGTCATCGTCACCCACCGCGGCGACGCGCAGGAGGCCGAGGAGACGGTCAGGAGCATTCAGGACACCGGCGCCACGGCCGCCGCACTGCGGCTGGACATCAGCGACGTGGCCTCCTTCCCCGCCTTCGTCTCCCAACTGGCCGCACAGTTGGAGCGCTGGGAGGCGACCCGGCTGGACGTCCTGGTCAACAATGCCGGGATCGGGCTGTTCGGACCGCTGGAGGCGGTCACGGTCGACGACTACGACGCGGTGATGGACACCAACGTGCGCGGCACGTTCTTCCTCATCCAGGCGGTCGCGCCCGTGCTGGCCGACGGGGGCCGGATCATCAACGTCTCCTCCTCCCTCAGCCGCCACACGAGTGCCGGCACCTCGGTCTACTCGGCCTCCAAGGCGGCGGTCGAGGTCCTCAGCCGGACCTTGGCCATGGAGCTGGGGGTGCGCAAGATCCGCGTCAACGCCATCGCGCCGGGGCCGACCGCCACCGACTTCAACGGCGGCGCCATGCGGGACGACGCGCAGATGCGCGAGGGCTTGAGCGCGCAGACCGCGCTCGGCCGCGTCGGCGAACCACAGGAGGTCGGGGACGCCATCGCCGCGCTCGCCTCCGAGGACCTGCGATGGGTCACCGCCCAGCGGCTCGAAGTGTCCGGCGGCGCCCTGCTGTAGCGCGTGGACTCGGACTCCGAGGCCGCCCGGAAGACCGAAGAGGACACGCGGCGTACGTACGGGCGAAACGAGCACGGGGCTCAGATCCGGAAGAGCGACGTCCAGGTCTTCCCACCGAGTAACGCGGCGGTCGTCCGCCGGTCCGGAAAGGGATTCCGGCGCGGTTCGGTGGCGCCTCCTGCGTCCTTCGAGAGGCAAAACCGCAGGTAAGAGCAGACGAGTCGGGCTGTACGCCGGGTTCAGTCCGGCCCGCGGGCGTATGACAGGTCCGGCGGTCGCGCGTCCGGTGTCACTCCATCCGCACCGAGGCTCCGCACCGCTCGTCGGGCGCGAGCATTAAAATGCGATGCGAAGTACGTGCGCGTCTATCCGGATATCGGAGCAACAGGCTCAGGGTCCACTCCGCGCACGGGAAGGGAACGAAGCCGTGCACGGTGAGAACAAGGTCCCCGGCGGCAAGCTCGTCGTCGTGGACCTGGACGTCGAGGGCGGCGCCCTGCGCGACGTACGCGTCGCCGGGGACTTCTTCCTGGAACCGGACGAGGCGATCCTCGCCATCGACACGGCGCTGGAGGGGGCCCCGGCCAACACCGGTACCGCGGACCTCACCGCCCGGATCGACGCGGCGCTCCCCGCCTCGACCGTGATGTTCGGCCTCACCTCCGAGGGCATCGCCGTCGCCGTACGCCGGGCACTGGCCCACGCCACCGAGTGGAGCGACTACGACTGGCAGCTCATCCACGAGCAGCCGCAGTCCCCCGCCCTGCACATGGCCCTCGACGAGGTCATCACCGCGGAGGTCGCGGCCGGACGGCGTCCGCCGACGCTCCGGGTCTGGGAGTGGGACTCACCCGCCGTGATCATCGGCAGCTTCCAGTCGCTGCGCAACGAAGTGGACGCCGAGGCCGCCGCCCGGCACGGGGTGAGCGTCGTACGCCGGGTCTCGGGCGGCGGGGCGATGTTCGTGGAGCCGGGCAACACCATCACCTACTCCCTCTCGGTCCCCGACGCCCTCGTCTCCGGGCTCTCCTTCGCCGACAGCTACGCCTATCTGGACGACTGGGTGCTCGAAGCCCTCGGCGACATGGGCATCAAGGCCTGGTACCAGCCGCTGAACGACATCGCGACCGAGGTCGGGAAGATCGCCGGGGCGGCCCAGAAGCGCGTCGTGGGCCACGACGGCGGACCGGGCGCGGTGCTGCACCACGTGACGATGTCCTACGACATCGACGCCGACAAGATGCTCGACGTCCTGCGGATCGGCCGCGAGAAGATGTCCGACAAGGGCACCAAGAGCGCCAAGAAGCGCGTCGACCCCCTCCGCCGGCAGACCGGTCTCCCCCGCGGCGTCGTCATCAACAACATGATCGAGTCGTTCCGCACCCGCCACGGGCTCACCACCGGCACGGTGAGCCAGGACGAGCAGGACCGGGCCGAGGAGCTCGTCCGCACCAAGTTCGGCACCGCCGAGTGGACCGCCCGGGTGCCGTAGGGGCGGCCGTTCCGGTCAGGCCGGGGACGGCCCGCGCCCCGGTTCGCCGGGCGTGACGAGCCCCGACTCGTAGACGAACAGGACGAGTTGGGCGCGGCCCCGGGCGCCCAGCTTGATCATGGCGCGGCTGATGTGCGTCTTGGCCGTGAAAGGGCTGATCACCATGTGCGCGGCGATCTCCTCGTTCGTCAGCCCGCGGGCCGCGAGGGCGCTCACCTCGCGTTCCCGGCGGGTCAGGGTCTCGAATCCGGGGGCGGTGGACCGGTCGGGAGGCCGGGCGACGAACGCGCCGATCAGTCTGCGGGTGATGGCGGGCGACAACAGCGCGTCGCCGCTCGCCGCGACGCGGATGGCCCGGAGCAGCTCGGCCGGCTCGGTGTCCTTGAGCAGGAAGCCCGCCGCCCCGGCACGCAGCGCCTCGAACACGTACTCGTCCAGGCCGTAGTTGGTCAGGATCACGACGCGGACGCCGCTCAGCAGCGGGTCTGCGGCGATGGCCCGGGTCGCCTCGATCCCGGTCATCACCGGCATCTGCACGTCGATGAGTGCGGTGTCGGGCGTGTGCAGCCGGGCCAGTTCAAGGCCCGCCCTGCCGTCCGCGGCCTCACCGACCACCTCGATGCCGTCCTCCGCGTCGAGCAGCGCCCGGAAGCCGGCCCGCATCAGGGCCTGGTCGTCGACGATCAGCACCCGTACCGGGCCGCCGGTCTCCTCGCTCATGCGGTGGTCTCCGCGGTGCGCAGCGGCAGTTCGGCGCGTACGGAGAAGCCGCCGGACCGCCTCGGCGCGGCGTCCAGCGTGCCGCCGAGGGCCGTGACGCGTTCACGCATGCCGGTGAGACCGGTGCCGGCGGTGACCGCGTCGCCCGGCGCGCAGGGCCCGTGGTCCTCGACGCGTACGGTCAGGGCCCGTTCCCCGTAGCCGAGTTCGACGGTGGTACGGGCACGGCCGGCGTACCGGGCCACATTGGTGAGGGCCTCCTGCACGATGCGGTACGCGGCCCGGTCCACGGCCAACGGCAGTGGGCGCTCGTCGCCGCTGACGGTGACCGCGAGGGCGATGCCCCCGCTGCGGGCGCGCTCGCCAGCTCACCGATCCGGTCGAGGCCGGTGCCGGGCTCGACCACGTCCGTGCGCAGCACCTCCAGCGTGGCGCGCAGCTCGCGCATCGCCTCGCCGCTCGCCTCCTGGATGGCGAGGAGGGCGGGCTCCACCTCGGTGCCGCGTTTGCGCGCGAGGTGGACGGCGACTCCCGCCTGGAGCTTGACGATCGAGATGGAGTGGGTGAGGGAGTCGTGCAGTTCGCGGGCGATCCGCAGCCGCTCCTCCCCCGCCCTGCGCAGCGCGATCTCGTCGCGGCCGCGTTCGGCGTCGAGGGCGCGCTGCTCGGTCTGGCGCAGGTAGGCCTGCCAGTTCTTGTCGATGAGCCCGGTGACCCCGGCGCACAGGAACCAGCCGAGCAGCAGCAGGGTGCGCTCCACGGTGTTCTCCGCTGCGGGCGGCCGCGTGCACCGCGGCCGGCACGGGGAACGCCGCCCAGCTGCCCGGATGCGCGTGGAGCACGTAGCCGGACATGGCCAGCGTGGTGACGACGAGTACCGTGCGGGGCGCCCGGCGGTGCCCGGCCAGCGCCGGCGCGCCGGTCGCGACGAGCAGCAGATCGAGGGGGCCGGGCGCCGACGCGGCCGAGGCCGCGCCGATGACCGCCGCCCCGGTCGCGACCGCGAGCGCCGCGTCCAGCAGCAGGGCACGCCGGCCGCTCTCCCCCGTTTCGCCGTTCATGTGACGCACCCTAACTCCCGTACGTCCACGGCGGCATCGCCCGCGAGGACCGGCCCCGCACTACTCCCCGGGCAGTAGTGCGGGGCCGGCCGGCGTCGGGCCGCAGCAGCGGAAACGGCCTTCGGCGGTACGACGACCGGGGGCGGGTCCACGGGTCAGCATCGGTGCCATGACCGGACCTTTCCGCTACACCTCACCCGCCCCGACCGAGTCGGCCACCGGAGTGGTCGCCGATGTGTACGCCCAGATGGCCACGGACTTCGGCATCGAGCGTGCCTCCACCTTCGTCGTGCTGTCCGCCTCCCCGCCGCTGCTGACCGGTGGCTGGGCGCTGCTGCGCGAATCCTTGCTGGCCGGGAGGGTGTCCCGGACGGAGAAGGAGGTGGTGGCGGCCGGAGTGTCGCTCGCCAACCGCCGCCCGTTCTGTGTGGACGCGCACACGGTGCTGCTGAACGCCACCGGTGACCACCGGCTGGCCGAGACGATCGCCCGCGGCGATCAGCCGCAGGACCCCGCCCACCGTCAACTGCTGGCCTGGGAAAAGGACATGAGCACCCCGCAGCCGTTCCCTCCGGCCGACGCGCCCGAGCACATCGGGACCGCGCTGTCCTTCCACTTCATCAACCGCGTCGTCTCCTCGCTGCTGACCGAGAGCATGCTGCCGTTCGGTCTGCAGCGGCTCCGTGCCGTACGGAGCGCGGCGGGCCGCACCCTGGCCAGGACCGTGCGCCAGGAGCTGGCGCCGGGGCTGAGCCTGCCGCTGCTCGAAACCGAGGGCGAGCCGCCGTCCTGGGCGGCCGGGCGCCCGGCTGGCGCTGCTCGCGGCGCGCGCCCCGTACCGGATCACGGACGAGGACGTGGCGGCCTGGCTGGCTCCGCCGTTCACCGATCACTGCCTGGTCCATCTGATCGCGTTCGGAGCGATCTGCGCCGTCGGACGCGTCGAGGCCACCCTGACGACCCAGGCCGCGTGACGGCCGCCGAATCTACGGGACGGCGGGCGGGCGGTGTTCGTACCAGCGCCGGTCGGCCTCCAGCTGGGCGGCCAGCGAGATCAGCCGCTCCTCGCTGCGGGAGGGGCCGAGCAGCTGGGCGCCGACCGGGAGGCCGTCGGAGGTGAACCCCGCGGGGACGTTGATACCCGGCCAGCCCAGTACGTTCCAGGGCCAGGCGTACGGGCAGGCCTCCGTGATCGCCACGTCAGTGCGCCAGGCGCTCAGCCCGTCGAAGCTGCCGATCCGGGGCGGCGGGACGGCGGTGGTCGGGGTGAGCAGCACGTCGAATCCCGCTCCGACCCGGCCGCGCGCGGGGTGGAACAGCGCGCCGATCCGCCGGTGCTGGCGCAGTTCGCGCTCCCGGGCCGCCCGTACCACCCGGCCGCCGAGCCGGGTGCCGGTGCGCAGGGCGCTGCGGGTGCGCGCGTCCAGGAGCGCGGGTTCGGGATGCCGCGCGGCGAGTTCCGCGATCCCCGCGGTGGCGCGGGGCACGAAGCCGAGGCCGATCAGCCCGTAGCGAGGCCGGGCCTCCTCGACGTGGTGGCCGAGCGCGGCCAGGGTCTCCGCGAGGGCGGCGACGGCGCGCCGTACCTCCGGGTGGGGCGCGGTCCTGGTCAGAGTGAGCGGCGGCCGCCAGGCGACGGCGATGCGCAGCCGGCCCGGGTCGCGGCGGGCTGCGGCGCGGGCCTCGACGGGCGGCGGGCGGTGCGGGTCGTCGGGGTGCGCCCCCGCGACGGCGTCCAGGAGGAGCGCGGCGTCCTCGACGGTCCTGGCCAGCGGCCCGTTGACGGTGAGGCCCTGGAAGGCGTCGCTGTGGGGGTGGACGGAGATCCGGCCGCGCTGCGGTTTGATGCCGACGAGGTGGGTCCAGGCGGCGGGGATGCGGACGGACCCGGCGCCGTCGGAGCCGAGCGCGGCGGGTACGAGACCGGCGGCGACGGCGGCCGCGGAGCCGCCGGAGGAGCCGCCGGGGGTGTGGTCGGTGTTCCAGGGGTTGCGGGTGGCGCCGAAGGCCGGCCCTTCGGTGAACGGCCACTGGCCCAGTTCGCAGGAGTTGGTCTTCCCGACGATCACCGCCCCGGCGGCGCGCAGCCGGCGTACGGCCTCGCTGTCGGCGGTGGCGGCGGGCAGCTCCCCGGCGCAGCCGAAGTAGGTGGGCATCCCGGCGACGTCGGTGTCGTCCTTGACCGCGACGGGCACTCCGAGGAGCGGCAGCCGCTCCCCGGCCGCCAGCCGGCGGTCGGCCTCCGCCGCCTCGGCGAGTGCGGCCTCTGCCCGCAGGTGCCGGAAGGCGTTCAGGGTGCCCTGGCTCGCCTCGATCCGGGCGAGGGCTTCGGAGACCAGCCGGGTGGCGGTGGTCCGCCCGTCCGCCAGGGCCCGTGCGCTGTCGGAGAGCCCGGCCGGGACCGCCGCGTCCGTCTCGATGGACTCCGCTGAGGACATCTGCTGCCCGCCTCCCTCGTGCCATCAGGTGCGCGCACCTGTCCGCCCGGTCGCTACTGGAGGGTAACGAGTCGTGGCGGTGCGCTCAACTGTTCGGCGGGGAGTGTCGGGTACGGCTTGCGGGAGCCGCGGTGCGGCCCTCGGCTCCCGGGCTCCGGGCGTGGAGCCGACCCGTGCCGGCCCCACGCCCTCATGGCCTCTGCCGGCCTACGGCTGCACCGTGATCTCACCGATTCCGGTGCCGAGCCCGGCGCAGTGCGCGGTCGACTGACCGGACTGGCCCGGGTTGAGCGTGACGTGTTCGCCGTCCACGTCAGGGGACCAGCCGCAGACCAGGTGCACCCAGAAGGTCTGCGTCGCGCCGCCGTTGTTCCGGCACAGCGCGTAACCGGTGTAGTCGTCGATGGCGTGCTTGCCCGTCTCGCAGGACAGCCCGGGGGGCGTCGCCGCCGGGGCCGCCGCCGTCGCCGTCGTGGCCAGGCCGGTGGAGGCCGCGAGCGCCGCGGTCAGGCCCGCGACGGCGGCGCTCCGCAGCATGGTCACGGACAGATTCCGCATGGTCTTCCTCATGGTTGCCTCTCGGTCGTGACGAACCGGCTGCCCTCGCAGCCGCCCCTCACCCCCATAACCGAAATCGCTCCGGGACGTCACGCCGGGTACTCGTCCGGGTGCCGTTTTCTCCGTCGGGCGGCCGTCCCTCCCCCGGCGTACGCTCGGAAGACCCGGAGCCGCGGGCCCGGACCCGCGCACCCCCGCCATGACCCTTCGAGGAGGCGACGTGACCGGTTCACACCTCGGCACACGCCCGGCCGCCTGGACCGCGGCGATCGTGCTCTCCGTCACCGGCGGCGGCCTCTTCGGCGGCGGCGTGGCACACGCGGACGACATCGACACCCTCACCGCCCAGCAGATCGCGGACCGCGCCCGCGACGCCCTGCTCGACGCGCACTCCATGCACCTGAGCACCCGGGGGGACCTCGGCAGGGGCAGTACGCCCTCGTCCCTGGACCTCACCCTGGACCGGAGCGGCAACTGCGACGGCTCGGTGGACCTCGGCGACAGCCAGGGCTCGGTACAGATCGTCAAGCGCGGCAACGACGTCTGGGTCAAGCCCGACGCGGACTTCTGGAAGAACCAGGTCCCGGACGGCGGCCAGGCCTTCGCCGCGATCCTGAACGGCCGCTACATGAGGGCCTCCGCCACCGATTCCCGGCTCCTCCCGCTGACGAAGGCCTGCGATCTGGACACCTTCCAGAAGCTGGTCAGCGACAACGCGGACGACGAGGCCGGCACGCTCAACAAGGGCACGAAGACCACGCTCGGTACGACGACGGTCGTACCGCTGACCAGGATGCGGGACAACCAGACGCTGGTGCTGTATGTGACGGCCACCGGAAAGCCGTACCCGCTGCGGCTCACCCTCCAGGGCGACGGGGCGGACGCGACCGTGAACTTCTCCGACTTCGACAAGCCGGTGCCCACCTCCACCCCGCCGCCGGACGACACCTTCGACATCAACGCCCTGCTGGGCCGCTCGACGGGGACGGCCTGACGCCACGGTCTCCTGCGGCTGGGTACGGAGCCCTTGAGGAATCGGCGGGTGACATGAACCGACACGACCCCAGGAATCGACGCGGAGAATCGTCCGCGATCCATGTGTGTGGGGTCCGGAATGCAGGGCACCCGACCTTTTGAGAGCGCGTCACCGAATATTTCGGAGACGCCGGCCGACTCCACGGTTCTGGCGGTGGAGCGGCGAAGGATCTCAAATGAGGGAGCAATTCATGAGTGACAGCATCTGGGGCTATCAGCCGACCGCGGGCCACACGGCGGGCAGCGACCTCATCGGTTACAAGGTCGAGGCCACCGACGGAAGCATCGGCAAGGTCGACAAGCACTCGGACGATGTCAACTCCTCGTACATCGTGGTCGATACAGGCGTCTGGATCTTCGGCAAGCACGTCATGCTGCCCGCCGGTACGGTACGCACCGTCGACCAGGCCGAGCGCAAGATATTCGTCGAGCTGACGAGGGACCAGATCAAGGACTCCCCCGAGTTCGACAAGGACAAGCACGTCGGTGACGCCGGATACCACGAGCAGGTCGGCGGCCACTACGACAGCTACCGCCGCCCCTGACCCCGCGGCATCACCCTCACGCCAGGGCCGGCCAGCAGATTCTGGCCGGCCCTGGTGTGCGCAGACGCCAGATTCCTCAGAAACCCCTGTCTCCGTAACGGGAATCCCGCAGTTCACCGATATGTCGACGTCTATTGAAGCGGGACACCTATTCCTTGACCGCCCCGATAAACGCGAGGTTCCCGCTCCGGCGGAATGAATTCCGTCGGCCTCACGTGCGGCCAACCGAAAGGAGCGGCCGGACGTGATAACCACCACCGGTGCGGTCTACGCCTGCCTCGGCATCGGCGTCCTGCTCGCCGCGGTGCTGCCCAGACTGCTCTTCCGCCTGCCGGTCTCCGTTCCGATGGTGTTCCTGGCGGCGGGTACGGCCACGTACCTGCTTCCGCTGCCTCTTCCCTCGGTGGACCCCGTCACGGACCGGATCTGGGTGGAGCACCTCACCGAACTGTGCGTCATCACTTCGCTGATGGGCGCGGGGCTGGCCATCAACCGCCCCTTCGGGTGGCGGCAGTGGTCCACCACCTGGCGGCTGCTCGGACTGGCCATGCCCCTGACGATCGGTGCCACCGCGCTCGCGGCCTGGTGGCTGCTCGACTGGCCGCTGTCCGTCGCCCTTCTGCTGGCCGCCGTGCTGGCACCGACGGACCCGGTACTCGCCTCGGAGGTGAGGGTCGGCGAACCGACGGACGCCGAGTACGACGAGGACGAGGTGCGCTTCGCGCTGACGAGCGAGGCCGGCCTCAATGACGGCCTCGCCTTCCCCTTCGTTCTGGCCGCCGTCGCGCTGGCGGCGGCGGGCGACGGCTGGTCCACGGGCTGGATCTCGCACTGGGTCCTGAGCGACGTCCTCCTCAGGATCGGCGTGGGCCTGGCAGTCGGCGTGGGCGCCGGCCTGCTGCTCGGGCGGATGGTCTTCCGCTCCGACACGCGATCCTTCCGGCTCTCCGAGAACGGCGGAGGCTTCGTGGCGCTGGGAGCGACGTTCGCCTCCTACGGCATCACCGAGTCCCTGCACGGCTACGGCTTCCTCGCCGTGTTCGTGACTGCCTGCACCCTGCGCAGGTTCGAGCACGGCCACGGCTATCACCAGGTCCTGCACGAGTTCACCGACCAGATCGAGAGGCTGCTGATGGCCGTCCTGCTCTTCGGAGTGGGCGCCTTCGTGTCCACGGGTGCCCTGAGCCACCTCACCTGGCGGGGCGCCGTCGTGGGCCTGCTCCTCCATCTGCTGATACGACCGGTGTCGGGGTGGTTCGCACAGTTCGGCGGGCGGGGCGGCCGAAAGGAGCGCCTGGTCACCGCGTTCTTCGGGATCCGCGGAATCGGATCCCTCTTCTATCTCGCCTACGCCTGCGGCAAGGGCGACTTCGGCACGTACCAGAACGAGATGTGGTCAGTGGTGGTCTTCACCATCCTGGTGTCGGTCCTCCTCCATGGCGCCTCCGCGCCCCCGGTGATCGCCCACCTCGACAGGCTGGGCGACAACGCGCCGCAGAGCCGGACCGGGTGACGCGCCATCGGTTCCCGACGACCGCTACGACGCCTCACCACGGGCAGGGGCCGGGACCGGCCGCCACGCCTTCATCCGCGTCGCGGGCTCAGACGTTCTCCCTCGGAACGCTCTCGTTCCAGGTGCGGGAGAAGACCCTGCGGCCTCCCTCGTAGCCGTCCAGCGTGGCATCGACGTGGAATGCGTGCTCGTCCGACGTCAGGGAGGTGCGCGTCTCCACCCGGATGTCCCACGCGGGGCGCCTGAACCGCATCGTCCACGCGGACTCGCCGCTCACCGAACCGAAGTCGTCCGCGACGGACGTGTACTTCTCGACGGCTCGCAGCCCGACCTCGATGCCGTTCTCCTCGTACCGCTGAAGGCCGCGGTCCTTGATGATGTCGAGCGAGGAGTGGTAGTCGACCAGATTCCTCGACACGTTCCAGGCCTGTTCGGGCTCGGTCAGCTGGGTCACGTCCGCCGGTGCGCAGCCCTCGGGCTCGCCGAAGGGCTGCGAGGTCTCGCCGTCCGGGGTGTCGGTGGGCCGGATCGGCAGGGTGAGGGAGCTGCCGTCCTCGTGGACGCTCAGGAGGGCGGGTTCGGGCGCCGGCCAGACCAGCGGCCAGTACGAGGTGGAGAGCGAGAGCCGGATGCGATGCCCGGCCGGGAAGACCTGGGCGACCCCGTTGAGGGGAATCCGCACGCGGTACACCCGGCCCGGTTCCAGCGGTTCCGGGCTGTCACCCGCCAGGTGCGCGGGGTTGAGCACCCCGTAGGTCACCCTGGTCGCCCGGCCGTCGGTCGCCACGTCGGAGAGCCGGACAGTGATCTGTGCCGTCTCCTTGGGCGAGGACACCAGGAGTTCCACGGCGGGCGCGCCGAGGATCTCCACGCGCTCGGTCAGCGGCTCGGTGTCGAAGACGAGTGAGCCGCCGTCCTCCTCGCGTTGGTCGTACGGCAGATCCGGTGGAGCGTTGTACGAGGCCCACTTCCCCGCGAACTGCCCGACCGAGAGCGGCGACTGCACCGTGTGGACCCGGCCCCCGGGTTCGCCTTCCTCCGATGACGCGGGTTCCTCGCCGGCGCGCACGATGGTGCGGTCACGCAGCGGGTGCGCCACCTCCTGGATGTGCGGCGAGGGCCAGCTCGGCTCCCCCACCCAGCGGCCCGGCCGCTCCTCGTAGGAGGTGGACGGCGGCACGCTCTCCTGCATCCAGGCGCGGATCATGGGTCCGTCCATCACGCCGTTGTCCACGCCCTTGAGCCAGTGGTCCCACCATCGGACCACCTCCTGCAGATAGCCGATGGCCGGTCCCGGCTCACCGAGGTGCGGCATCTTGTGCGACCAGGGCCCGATCAGGCCCTTGCGGGGCACCTGGACACGGCTCAGCAGCCGGGTGACGGCATTGGAGTACCCGTCCGCCCAGCCACTGGAGGCCAGCACGGGGCAACGCAGGTCCTGGTAGTTCTCGTTGAGCGAGGCATGGCGCCAGTACTCGTCGCGGTGCTGGTGGCGCAGCCATTCGAGAACCCAGGGGTGGGCGGACGCCAGCCGTTCGTGCCACATGTCCCGCCAGCGCTCACCGACCACGGCCGGATCGGGAGGGCAGGTGGCGTAGGCGAACATCGTCCCGGCCTCGGCCAGGTTGTCGGACAGCATGGCACCGCCGACATAGTGCATGTCGTCCGCGTACCTGTCGTCCGTGAAGGACGCGATGACGATGGCGCCCAGACTCGGGGGCTGCCGGGCGGCGACCTGGAGCGCGGCGAACGCGCCCCAGGAGATGCCCATCATTCCCGTGGTTCCGTCGCACCAGTGCCGCGCAGGTCAACGCGTACGCAGGCGTAGCCGTGCCCGGCGATGTAGGGGTGGTGGATCGCGTCGCGAGTGGAGGTCAGATCGTTCTTCCGGTACGGAATGGCCTCCAGGATCGCCGGTACCGGCTCCCGGTCGGAGGTGGTCGGGCGCCAGATCCTCGCTGACAGCCGGACCCCGTCCGACATCCTGATGGTGACGTGGTCCTCTCGCCCGACCTCATGGGGAAGCCGGTCGACGTATCGCATACCGATGGTGTGCTCCTTTCCTCTCCGGGGCCTCTTCACGACGTCTTCTGGTCCCGGCCGCCCGGGGCGGTGTCGTCGAACGTGAGGCCCAGCGCCGCGAGCTCCTCGGGGGTGGGCACCTGGTGCACCGTCCCCTCCCCGAACCACCTGTAGTACCACTTGGCGGCCACACCGTACGGGCCCTGTCCGCCGGGAAGGGCGGGGTCGTCTCCGAGTGCGAGGCTGATCATCCGGTGATGGTTGGGGGCGCCGTCGACGTAGTCGAACAGCTCCGCGTGGGACTGGGAGTGCCGAGGATTGATCTCCAGCAGGCTGATGTCACCGGTCTTGGGGTCATAGAAGTACTCGATGCTGAAGGTGGCGGAGTCCATGCCTATCTGTCGCATGGTCCGCTCGCTCACCTCGTGCAGTTTCCGGATCACCGACGTCGGCAGAGCGCTCGGGTACTGGTGACGCAGGAAGCAGGAGGAACCGGAGTAGTTGATCGAGTCGAGTACTCCGTAGACGGTCACCTCCCCGTCCTTCACATATCCCTCGACCGCCACCTGGATGCCGGTCATCGCTTCCTCTGCCAGACAGACCTGGCCGCCCACTCCCGCCATCTCCGGCGGAAGTTCCAGCAGCTCCAGCACCTCGTTGAACGGCCTTCCGACCCGGTCGATGCCCTCCCGGATCTTGTTCACGGCGGTGCGGAACTCCGCCATGTCCGAGACGCCGTAGGCCAGTTCCGACGAGTACGCGAGGGCGGGCTTGAGACACATGGGGAAGCCCACGCCTTCGGGCGGCTGAGGATCCGCGCTGTCCAGATCCACCATTGCGAAGTTCGGGTGTTCATCGATCACCTTCTGCTGTTCCAGCCGGCTCCAGTACTTGTGCTCACATTTGACGACGGACTCAAGGCTCGTGGTGCGCGTGCCGTACTCGCTGCCGAGCATCGGCACGAGCGTGCTCACGGGGAAGTCCCAGTAGCCGACGATCGCGTCGATGCTGCCCTCGTGCGCGTCCAGGATCTCGCGGGCACGGCTCATCAGGCCGGCCACCGAGACCTCGCCCTCCTGCAGCTCGCTGATGCTCAGCAGAGGATGGAACCGGTACGTATCGGCGTCGGGGACGGATTCCAGAGTCGGCAGATTCGCCTCGTCCAGGCCGAGTATGAAGATGTTCTTCCGCTGTACGGGCACGGCGTGGTCCTTTCGTGGGGTCCACGGCGCGTACCCACCGCACAGCTTCCAAACCGACCCGCCCGGCCACCGCCGTCGAGGCGGTCAGCCGGACATGGCGGGGATGATCTCGGCGCCGTAGGCGTCGATGGTGGCCTCGCGGGCGTCGTGCATGTTGTAGACGGCGAACTGGTCGACGCCCAGATCACGCAGGGCCCGGAGCTTCTCGATGTGCGCCGCCGGTGGCCCCAGCAGGCAGAACCGGTCGACGATCTCGTCCGGCACGAAGGTCGTGTCGGGGTTCCCGGCGCGGCCGTGGTGGCTGTAGTCGTAGCCCGCGCGTCCCGCGATGTACGCGGTCAGCGCCTCCGGGACGAGACCGGAGTGCTCGCCGTACCGGCTGACCAGATCGGCCACGTGGTTGCCGACCATGCCGCCGAACCAGCGGCACTGCTCGCGGGCGTGGTCGAGATCGTCGCCCACGTACGCGGGCGCGGCGACGCAGATGGTGACGGAATCGGGGTCACGGCCCGCCTCCGCGGCCGCCTCCCGGACCGCTTTGATCATCCATTCGGTGAGGAAGGGGTCCGCGAGCTGGAGGATGAAGCCGTCGGCCTTCCGCCCGGCCAGGGCGAGCGCCTTGGGTCCGTACGCGGCCATCCAGACGGGCAGCCGGCCGTCCTTGACCCAGGGGATCTGGATCGGCTGCCCGTCGACCACGGCCTCGCGCCCCTCCGCGAGGTCGCGGATGGCGTCCATCGCCTCGCCCAGCCTGGCCAGCGTGTTGGGGCTGCGGCCCGCCACCCTCATCGCGGAGTCGCCGCGGCCGATGCCGCAGACCGTCCGGTTGCCGTACATGTCGTTGAGGGTGGCGAACGTGGAGGCGGTGACCTCCCAGGTGCGGGTGGCGGGGTTGGTGACCATGGGCCCGACCACGAGCCGGTCGGTGTGTTCGAGGATGCGGCTGTAGATGACGAAGGGCTCCTGCCAGAGCACCGCCGAGTCGAACGTCCAGCCGTAGCGGAAACCGTTGCGCTCGGCGCGGCGCATCAGCCCGACGACGGCGGAGGCGGGCGGGTCGGTCTGCAGGACGAGTCCGAAGTCCATGCCGGATGCTCCTAGTTCAGGTACTGGCAGGTGGCGCGCGGGGTGTACATGCCGTGTCCGGCGCGGCCGGTGAAGGTGCGGCGGTCGATGACGACCTCACCGCGCGAGAGCACGGTCTCCACCTGTCCGGTGAGCCGCTTTCCCTCGTACGCCGAGTAGTCCACGTTCATGTGGTGGGTCTCGGCGGAGACGGTCTGTTCGGCGGCTGGGTCGTAGATGACGATGTCCGCGTCGGCCCCGGGCGCGATGGTGCCCTTCTTGGGGTAGAGGCCGAACATCCGGGCCGGTGAGGCGCAGGCGATCTCGATCCAGCGGCGGCGCGAGATGTGGCCGTCGACGACCGCCTGGTGCAGGAGGTCCATCCGGTTCTCGACGCCCGGCATGCCGTTGGGGATCTTCGAGAAGTCACCGCGGCCCATCTCCTTCTGCCCGGAGAAGCAGAAGGGGCAGTGGTCGGTGGAGACGACCTGGAGCTCGTTGTTCCGCAGGCCCCGCCAGAGCGCCTCCTGGTGCTCCCTGGGCCGCAGCGGTGTGGAGCAGACGTACTTGGCGCCCTCGAAGTCCGGCTCCGCGAGGTTGTCGGTGGAGAGGAAGAGGTACTGCGGGCAGGTCTCGCCGAAGACGGGCAGTCCCTTGTGGCGGGCTGCGGCGACCTCGGCGACGGCCTCGTCGGCGGAGACGTGCACGATGTACAGCGGGGCTCCCGCGACGCGGGCGAGCTGGATGGCGCGGTGGGTCGCCTCCGCCTCCAGCGCCACCTTGCGTACGTCTCCGTGGTAGCGCGGATCGGTGCGGCCCTCCGCGAGCGCCTGCTCGACCAGGACGTCGATGGCGATGCCGTTCTCCGCGTGCATCATGATCAGGCCGCCGTTGGACTCGGCCCGCTGCATGGCGCGCAGGATCTGGCCGTCGTCGCTGTAGAAGACGCCGGGGTAGGCCATGAACAGCTTGAAGGAGGTGACGCCCTCCGTCACCAGCAGGTCCATCTCCTTGAGCGAGGACGCGTTCACGTCCGCGAGGATCATGTGGAACGCGTAGTCGATGGCGCAGTTGCCGTCCGCCTTCGCGTACCAGGCGTCGAGCCCCTCGCGCAGGGAGCGCCCCACGGACTGGATGGCGAAGTCGACGATGGTGGTGGTGCCGCCCCAGGCCGCGGCGCGGGTGCCGGTCTCGAAGGTGTCGGCGGCGTAGGTGCCGCCGAACGGCATCTCCATGTGGGTGTGCGCGTCGACGCCGCCCGGGATGACGTATTTGCCGGTGGCGTCGATGGTCCGCTCTGCGGTCCAGCTCGCTGCGGCGTCGGTGCCGTGCGCGGCGAGGGCGGCGATGCGGCCGCCCTCGACGAGTACATCGGCGTGGATCTCGTCGGATGCGGTGACGACGAGGCCGCCGTGGATGACGGTGCGGCTCATGTACCCCTCCTCACTGTGGCGGAACGGGTCTACGCACGTAGACCCGTGCGTGGTGAAGAACGTAGAAGTGGGCTGCCCACTGTGGCAATACCGCTGCGGTCAACCGCTGAAGACGTTTCCGTTTCATCAGTCCGGCACCCCACCGGCCCAGCACGGTGCCCCGCGCCGGGCGCCGGACGGGCGAGTGGAGCGAGTCCGTGCGGGGGAACCCACCGGGCGGCGGGCGGCAGTTCGTCCCGGTTCCGGCAGCCGGTCGCCTAGCTTCGCTCCATGATCAGAAACGCAGTCATCGCCTCGGCCACCGCCCTCTGCGCCTTCCTCGCCGCCGCTCCCCCGTCCACCGGGGCTCCCGGCCCGTCCGACGGCTGGCAGCGGGTCGGCTCCGGCATCCTGGGCGGAGTGAGCGGCATGGCGCTCGTCGAGGGCGCGCCGGTGGCCCAGGACCTGGCCGACGCGGTTGTCGTACGGGACAACAAGGGGGACCACGAGAGCCGGGTGGCGACGCTGCGTCTGCGGCCCGGCCAGGCACCGGCCGTCCGCGAACTCCCCTGGCTCGGCGCGCTCCCCGCGGACCTGGAGGCGCTCGACGCCGTGCCCGGCCGCCCCGGTCACTACCTCGCCGTGGCCAGCAGGGGCGAGGCGTACCACATCGTCGTGGCGGACGGCCGGGCAGTGGCCCTGGGCGGCCCCGTCGCGCTGCCGGGCCGGCACGACGGGGACAACTACGAGAGTTTCGCGCTGTACCGCAACCGGACGGGCCGGACCTTCGCCGTATGGGCGACGCGCGGCAGCGGCCCCCGCGAGGCCGTCGTGAGCGCCGCGCCGGTTCGCGTCGGTGCGTACGGTCCGGAATTCGGCACCGTCACGGCCAGGCAGGAGTTCAGCGTGCCGTTCCCGAACGAGGACGAGGTCCGGCACGCCAGCGACCTGAAGATCCTCCCCGACGGCACCGTCATGGTGTCGTCGGCCTCTGATCCCAATGTGGACGACGGGCCGTTCGCCTCCGCCGTCTACGAAGCCGGCCGGCTCACCGTGAACGCGGCCCATGACGCGGTGCTGCGTCTGAAGCCCAGGAACGACCTCGTCCCGTTCGCCCTCTTCACCAAGCGGGACAACCGGAAGATCGAGGCCATCGCCTTCGCGCCGGGTGGGCAGGCCGTGTGGGGCACCGACGACGAGAACTACGGGGGCTCCGTGGAGTTCGGCCGCGTCGGGCGGTAGCCGGCGGTCCGGTGAGGGGCCACGGGGGGCGCCGGACCGGCGCCCCCTCACGGGATCACCCCGCCGCCCGCAGCACGTCGGCGAGGATCGCGGCGCCCTCCTCCGCCTCCGCGACGGAGAGCGAGAGGGGCGGGGCGATGCGCAGCACGCTGGTGTTGTGGCCGCCGCCCTTGCCGATGAGCAGGCCGCCCTCGCGGGCCGCCTCCAGGACGGCCGAGGCCGCTTCGGGGTTCGCCTCGTCCGTGCCGGGCTTCACCAGTTCGATGCCGATCATCAGGCCCCGGCCGCGTACCTCCCGGACCGACTCAGAACCGGCCGCGATCGCCCGCAGCCGCTCGGTGAGGAGTCCGCCGACCCGGCGGGCGTTGCCCTGGAGGTCGTGTTCGAGGAGGTACGAGAGGTTGGCGAGTCCGGCGGCCATGGTGACCGGCGAACCGCCGAACGTGGAGATGGAGTTGGCGTCCAGGCAGTTCATGACGTCGGCGCGGGCGATGACGCCGCCGATCGACATGCCGTTGCCGATGCCCTTGGCGAACGTGACGATGTCCGGCGGACCGTTCTCCGCGTGGGCCTGCCAGCCCCAGAAGTGCTCCCCGGTCCGCCCCCAGCCGGTCTGTACCTCGTCGGAGATCCACAGGATGCCGTGCCGGTCGAGGACTTCGCGGAACGCCGCGTACAGGCCGTCGGGCGGTGAGGTGAACCCGCCCACGCCCTGGATGGGCTCCGCGATCAGTGCGGCGGCGTCCCTGGTGTGGCCGAGCAGGTCCTCCAGGTCCGCCACGCAGGCCGCGATGAACTCCGCGTCGCCCAGGTGCGCGTACGGTCCCCGGTCGCGGACGCCCCCGTGCACGTACAGCGTCTGGAGCGGGGAGAGGGCGGTGGGCGACCAGGCGTGGTTGCCGGTGATGGACACGGCGGAGAACGACCGGCCGTGGTAGCTGTTGCGCATCGCGAGGATCTGGTTGGACCTGCGGTACGCGGTGGCGAGCAGCAGCGCCGTGTCATTGGCCTCGGTGCCCGAGGTGGTGAAGAAGACGCGGGCGTCCGGGATGCCGGAGAGGCTGACCACGCGCTCGGCGAGCTCGACCATAGGCCGGTTCAGGTAGAGCGTGGAGGAGTGGATGATCCGCCCGGCCTGCTCGGTGACCGCCTTGGTCACCTCGGGCAGCGCGTGGGCGGTCATGGTGGTGAGGATGCCGCCGAAGAAGTCGAGGTAGCGGTTGCCGTCCGCGTCCCAGACGTGGCGGCCCTCGCCGTGGGTGATCTCCAGCGGATGCCGGTAGTAGAGGGCCAGCCAGTCCGGGCTGACGGCGAGATGGCGGTGGTGCAGGCTGCTCACGGCTCGACCAGTCCCTCGTACGCGTCGGGGCGGCGGTCCCGGTAGAACGCCCACTGCTGACGGACCTCGTCGATCAGGCCGAAGTCGAGGTCTCGGACGAGCAGTTCCTCTTCCTTGTCACTGGCCACATCCCCGACGAACTGGCCCCGGGGGTCGACGAAGTAGCTGGTGCCGTAGAAGTCGTTGTCGCCGTACTCCTCCTGGCCGACGCGGTTGATCGCGGCGACGAAGTACTCGTTGGCGACGGCGGACGCGGGCTGTTCCAGCTGCCAGAGATAGCCGGACAGGCCCCGTGAGGTCGCGGACGGGTTGTACACCAACTGCGCCCCGTTGAGTCCGAGTTGCCGCCAGCCCTCGGGGAAGTGCCGGTCGTAGCAGATGTAGACGCCGACCTTGCCGACCGCGGTGTCGAAGACCGGCCAGCCGACGTTGCCGGGCTTGAAGTAGTACTTCTCCCAGAACCCCTTGACCTGCGGGATGTGGTGCTTGCGGTACTTGCCGAGGTACGAGCCGTCGGCGTCGATCACGGCGGCGGTGTTGTAGTAGAAACCGGACTGCTCGACCTCGAAGACCGGGACGACGATCACCATGCCGGTCTCCCGGGCCAGCTCCCGCATCCGCCGCACGGTCGGCCCCTCGGGCACGGCCTCGGCCCAGCGGTAGTGCTCGGGTTCCTGCACCTGGCAGAAGTAGGGGGCGTTGAACACCTCCTGGAATCCGATGATCTTCGCCCCCTGCCGGGCTGCCTCGCGGGCATGTTCCTCATGCTTGGCGATCATGGATTCGGTGTCGCCGGTCCAGGTCGCCTGGACGAGTGCGGCGCGTACGACGTGGGACATGAGCTGCTCCTTCGACGCGGCGTCAGAGAGCCTCTTGGCAGTTTCTACGCCCGTAGACACGTGCGTAGGAGGAGAACGTAAGCCCCGTCACACAGCGGGGCAAGACCATCGCCGTGAACCGGCGGAGTCGATCACGTTTCGCACCCGTGCGGTCCAGCCCGGGGAGCGCGCGGGAATCGGCCGGGTGGTCTACGAGCCGCACGCCCCCTAACCGATCCCCGCGACCCTCAGCGCGTGAACCACGTCCCGCTCCCGCGCCTGTGACACCCCCCGGGCCGCCGCCAGCAGCCGCGGTACGAGGCGGCGCGGATCGCTCTCCGCGACCCTGGCCGCGTCCTGCGGTGTCCGGACCCGGACGAAGGCCCCGAGCAGCGCCTGTGCCTGGGGGCCCCGGCCGGCCCGGTCGAGGGCGGTCACCGCGTCGGCGATCTCGGCGGCGGGACGCGCCACGCCCTGGCGCAGCAGCCGGTCGCAGTCCTCCGGCCGCCCCGCCTCCGACAGCGCGGCGGCCGCTGCCGCGAGTGCGGCCGGAGCCAACGAGGAGACCTCCCACAGCAGGATGGCCCAGTCCGCGTCGAGCCCCGCCCGCTGGAGCTCGGCCGCGAGTACCGGCAACCGCTCTGCGGGCCGGCCGGCCGCCTCGCAGAGCACCCCGTGCGCCTCCCCGCTGCGACCCTCCGTCCGCAGCCGGAGCAGCGCCGCGACGGTGTTCCGGGCGGCCTGCACCGCCTCGGGGTCCACGGGTGCCTGGGCGGGGCCCGCCTCCACGCCGGGCGCGCCGCCGAACCGGGCGCCGCGCGGCACGGCGGCCGCGACCGGTGGCACGGGCAGGACGGGCGCCACGGAGGCGGGGCTCTCCTCATCCACGTCCAGACCGGCGAACCGGGCCCCGCGGAGGCGTCTGCGCACGGGCGCGCCGGGGCTGGGGCCCGATGCGGGCGCGGCGGGATCCGGAGCGGGGGCGGCGGGATCGGGCGGGGCGGGCGCGGCAGCGGCGGGGCCCGGGGCGGTCGGCAGCGGCGGGGTTTCCGGGGCCGCGTCCCGTACCGCTGCCAGGCGTCGGCGCAGCTCCGCGCAGCGGGCCGTGGCGCGTTCGTGGTCGTCGTGGGCCCAGGCCGCCGCCTGGGCGTCCTGGGTGCCCGCCGCCCCGCCCTCGTGGACCGTACGCAGCCGTTGGGCGGCGTGTGCCTGCTCCCGCAGCATCAGCTCCAGCCGCTCCACGAGCTGCTGCCGCCCGCCGGGGCGCCGGTCGTGGGCGGCGGCCGAGGTGGCGTGGAGCTCGGCGGCCCGCACCGACTCCCGTCCGGCGAACACATCGCCGCGTACCGCCGCGAGATCCCCCAGGAGCGAATCCACCACATCCCAGGGCGGGATCTCGGCGCCCTCCAGACAGGCCCGCATCCCTTCCGGGTCCCGTTCGCAGAAGACGCCGTACCAGCCCCGGGCGGGATCGAGCAGCCGTGTCAGGTACCGCAGGTAGTGCGCGAAATCGCCCAGGGGCACCGCATGCTGATGCACTGTCATTTCCGCCTTCGGCCGCCGTCGGCTGGAACCTTCCAGTCCGCAGGCATTCGACCGCAGGCGTGTTACGGGACGGCTACGCGCTCTTTTCGGTCCGGGTGCGGGCCCGCCGAGCGTCCGGCGTTCAGAAGGTGACGGCGATCCCGGTGTGCGGCCGCTTGCCGAGCCGGAAGATCAGTGCCGGGTAGTCGAGCAGCCAGTACTTCCAGGTGTACTTGCGGCCGATGGCCTTGCGTACGGCGCTCATCTCCTTGCCGTCGACCAGCCGGCCGGTCCCCTCGGCGCTCGGGGCGCCCTCCGCGATCCGGCCGCGTACGTCACAGACGGTGACGAGGACGCGGGGGTCCTTGCGCAGCCGCTTGACCTTCCATGAATCGGCCTTGGTCCAGATGAGCAGTTCGTCCCCGGCGACGGCCGCCCAGACCGGGGTGGCGACGGGCGCGCCGTCCTTCCGGTACGTGGTGAGGCTGACGTACTCACTGCGCGCGAAATCCTGGAGACTCATGGCGCAACCTTACGCACCTCGCGCCCCGGTCCGCCGCACGGCCGGGAATCCCCAACAGCCCCCGCCCGTAGCGGGTTCGGTCACGGAACAGCCCTCAGCTCGCCAGCGGGACGACGGCCGGTTCCGGTGCGCAGCGCAGGAGCAGTTCGTCCATCGAGAGGCCGAGCGCACCGGCCAGCGCCGCGACGGTGAAGAAGGCGGGGGTGGGGGCGCGGCCGGTCTCGATCTTGCGGAGCGTCTCGGCCGAGATTCCGGCGCTGCGGGCGATGTCGACCATGCTGCGGCGGCCGCGCGCCTCGCGGAGCAGGCGGCCGAGCCGCTCGCCACGCAGGTGCTCTTCCGGGGTGAGGGGTGTCCGTACCATGCCGTCATTCTAATACCGCCCGAACCGGTATAGTAATTGGCATGGTGCAACTCAAGACGGACACGTCCATCGAAGCCATGCGTGAGGCCGGGCGGGTCGTGGCGCAGGTGCTCACAGCCGCCCGGGACGCGGCGGCACCGGGCGTCTCGCTGCGTGAACTCGACGAGGTGGCCCGCGACGTGCTGCGCGGGGCGGGCGCCGGATCCCCCTTCCTGAACTACCGGCCGGACTTCGCCCCGGTCCCGTTCCCCGGCGTGATCTGCACGTCCGTCAACGACGCGGTCGTGCACGGAATCCCGACGGACCTGCGGCTGTGCGACGGCGACCTGGTGAGCGTCGACGCGGGCGCCACGCTCGACGGCTGGGTGGGGGACTCGGCGATCAGCTTCACCGTCGGCCGCGCACGGCCCGCGGACACCCGGCTGATCGAGACGGCGTTCGCGGCGCTGGACGCGGGCATCGCGGCGGCCGTCGTCGGCAACCGGATCGGGGACATCTCACACGCGATCGGCCGGGTCTGCCGCACGGCCGGCTACGGCATCCTGGAGGGGTTCGGCGGTCACGGCGTGGGCCGATCCATGCACGAGGACCCGGGCGTCCCCAACGAGGGACGGCCGGGCCGCGGGATGCCGTTGCGGCACGGCATGGTGCTGGCCATCGAACCGATGCTGCTCGGCGGCGGCCTGGACACCTTCCGCACCGACCCGGACGGCTGGACGCTGCACACGTCCGACGGCAGCAGGGCCGCCCACGCCGAGCACACGGTGGCGATCACGGACGACGGCCCCAGGATCCTGACCGCCCCGTGACGACCGCCACAGGACGATCACGGGGGACGGCCCCGGACAGCGCCCTAGTTGTTCTGGAGGAACTCCTTCGCGAGCGCGTCCCCGGCGGTCACGGCGGCGTCATGGCTCTCGATCGGTGACACCTTCGAGTTCTTGAACAGGATGTACGTGACGCCGGACTCGGCGCCGCCGGTCTCCGGATCGGGGTCGATTCCGAGGGCCTTCGCCGTGGCGTACGAGGCCTCACCGATGATCTTGTCGGGGCCGGTGTCACCGACGACGGCGTACTCCACCTTGCCGCCGTAGATGACGGCGACGACGCCTCCGCCCTTGATCCCGGCACTGCTGTAGTTCCAGATGGAACTGCTGCTCGGCACGACCACGTACGGCAGCTTCTCGGCGCTCAGCGGCTTGTCGCCGGAGGTGTGGAACGCGGTGTCGTCCTGGAACCAGGGGTCGGTGTCCTCGTTGCAGGCGGTGGTCACCTGCCCGTCGCAGTCGATGTCCATGTCGGCCTTCCAGAACACCGCACCGTTCGCGCCGCAGACCGGCACCGTGGCCGAAGTCTCCTCGTCCGTGCGGTACTTGCCGTTCGAGATCTGCGAACAGGACGAGACCTTGGCCAGCAGCTCCGCCGCACCGACGGAGCCCTCCTTGATACCGGCGGAGGAGCCGTCGTGGGACAGCCGGGCGGTGTGGGCGGCGGGCGCCAGGCGCACCGTGCCCGGGTGCGCGTTCCGCGCTGCCGCGGGTGCGGCGGAGGGGGTGGGTGTCAGCGATCCGGCCGCGAGGAGTGCGGCGCCGGAGGCCGCGGCGAGGGCAAGCGCTTGCATACGCATGGTGGGGGTGCCCTTCTGTTAGGAAAGTTTCCTTACCGAGATGCCAAGATGCTCCCCCAGTCATGTTCGCGTCAAGACCCCCGGGGCCGGCCACCGCGGCTCTCGCGCGGTCGGCCGGCCTCCTGCGTACGGTTATTGACGACCCGTCATTGCCGCCCGGCGGGCCTCACCACCATCGCTGAACCGCCGCCCCGGCGCTCCGTCTCCGCAGCCGCGAGCCACCGCCCGTCCGGCAGCCGCTGCACACCCGTCGCCGCCCCGATCTCCGGATTCGGCGTGAAGACGTGCCCGAGCGCTTCGAGCCGCGCCCGCACCGGGCTGTTCCACAGCCCCGGTTCGAGCTCCGTCTTCGCGGCGTTGCGCTGACTGGCGCGGGGCGCCGCGATGGCGTCCACCAGCGGAAGCCCCCGGTCGACCTTGCCGATCAGCGACTGCAGCACGGTCGTGATGATCGTGGCGCCGCCCGGCGAGCCCAGGGCCAGTACGGGCTGTCCGTGCTTGAGCACGATGGTCGGCGAGATCGACGACCTGGGCCGCTTGCCCGGACCCGGCAGGTTCGGGTCGTGGACGGCCGGGTCCGCGGGCGCGAACGAGAAGTCCGTCAGCTCGTTGTTGAGCAGGAACCCGCGCCCCGGCACCGTCATGCCGCTGCCGCCGGTCTGCTCGATCGTCAGGGTGTACGCGACGACGTTGCCCCACTTGTCGGCGGTCGTCAGGTGAGTGGTGTTCTCCCCTTCGTACGTCGTCGGCGCGGCCTTGCCGCCCCTGGCACAATCGGCCGGATGGCGGGGGTCGCCCGGCGCGAGCGGGCTGGTCAGCACCGCGTCGTCCTTGATCAGGCACTCCCGCGAGTCGGCGAACCGCTGGCTGAGCAGCTCCTTCGTCGGAACGTCCTCGAACTTCGGGTCGCCGACCCAGCGGCCCCGGTCGGCGAACGCGATCCGGCTCGCCTCGATGTAGCGGTGCAGGTACTGCGTCTCGCTCGCCTTCGAGAGGTCGGTCGGCTCAAGGATGTTCAGCGCCTCGCCCACCGTCGTACCACCGGAGGAGGACGGCGCCATGCCGTACACGTCGAGCCCCCGGTAGCCGGTCTTCGTCGGGGCCTGGCGCAGCGCCCGGTAGGAGCGCAGGTCCTTGGTGGTCAGATCGCCCGGCCGCACCACCCGGGACGAGCTGGGGTCGACGGGCGGATTGCGTACCGTCCGCACGACGTCCTCGGCCAGCTTGCCCCGGTAGATCTCGTCGAGCCCCTTGCGGCCGACCTCGTCATAGGTGCGGGCCAGGTCGGGGTTCTTGAACACCGATCCGACCACCGGAAGCCGGCCGCCGGGCAGGAAGAGCTTCCGGGTCGCCGGGAAGTCCGCGAACCTGGCCTGATTGCCCTCCGTCTGGGACCGGAACGTGTCGTCCACGACGAAGCCGTCCCGGGCGAGGCGCTCGGCCGGCTTCAGCACCTGCCGGAGCGACTTGCTGCCCCAGGTGTCGAGTGCGGTCTGCCAGGTGGCCGGGGTGCCGGGCGTGCCGACGCCGAGTCCGCTGGTGACGGCGTCGCCGAAGGCGAGCGGCTTCCCGTTCTCCAGGAACAGCGAGGAGTCCGCGCTGTGCGGTGCGGTCTCCCGGCCGTCGATGGTCTGCACGGTCCGGGTCCTGGCGTCGTAGCGGACGAAGTAGCCGCCACCGCCCAGCCCTGCCGAGTAGGGCTCGGTCACCCCGAGCGCCGCCGCGGTCGCCACCGCCGCGTCCACCGCGTTGCCGCCCTTGCGGAGCACCTCGATACCGGCGGCGGTCGCGTCGGCGTCGACGCTGGAGACCGCTCCCCCGTACCCGGCTGCGACGGGGGACTTGGCCGTCGGCGCGGCCGGTGGCGCGGATGAGGACGGGGCGGCCGCCCCGATCGAGACAACCGCGGCCAGAACACCTAACAACGACACATTCCGCGCGACGGAACGTCGCATGCGCACCTCCAGTGCAGGATCGTCCGCGCAGGGTAGCGCTGCCCCGGCCGCCCCGTCAGGACCGCCTCGAACTTGAGGCCGAATGCGCGCCGACATGCCCGCCCGTGACTGACGGCGTACGCGACACGGCGCCGGGCGTGCTGACCGTCGGCCTCCCCCGTACCGGGGGCGGGCCCGTACCGCGCACTCGTGCCGCACTCGGCGCTGGGGCCAGTGCGCTGTTCCGCGCCGAGCGGCGCCCTCCTGTCGAAACGCACACCGCGCGCTCGCTCGGTCAAGTGAATGCGCAGGCCAGCAAGTTGCAGCTCATGTGACGTGGGCACATTCCAATCAGCGGTTCCCACCGTCGAGAGGGAGAGTGATGACGAGCCACGCAACTGAGGTCGGGCTGGCAAGCCTTCTCCGCGAAGCGCTGCACGCGACGGACACCATGGCACGCTGGACGGCCGATGCGGACGAGATGTGGTGCCGTGTCGTGCCGTGGTCGGGGAGCCGGCGCGCCCAGGGCTGGAAGCTCCATGTGTCGGCGACGGTGGCCTCCGCGCCCGCCGTCCTCGCGAAGTCCCTGGACGTGCTGTTGCGCGACGAGTCGGCGTTCAAGTTCGCCCGGTCGCTCGACCAGGTGAGTGCGCTCAACTCCCGTTCCACGCCGCGCGGAAGCTCGGGAAAGTTCATCACCGTCTACCCGCGCTCCGACGGCGACGCGACCCGGCTCGCCCAGGAGCTGCACCGGGTCACGGCAGGGCTGACCGGCCCGCGCATCCTGTCGGACCGGCCGTACGCCGCGGACAGCCTGGTGCACTACCGGTACGGCGCCTTCGCCGGACGGCAGCGGCTGTCGGAGGCGGGGCTGCTGGTCTGGTGCATCGAGGACCCCGACGGAAACCCCGTGGAGGACGAGCGCACCGGCCATTACGCTCCGCCCTCCTGGGCGGCCTGCCCCTTCCCCGCCTCGGTGCCGGAACCGCCGCGCACGGCGGAAGCGGCGGGCGAACCGGTGCTGCTCGGCGGCCGTTTCGCGGTACGTGAGGCGATCCGGCAGACCAATAAGGGCGGCGTCTACCGGGGAACCGATGTCACCACCGGCTCCCCCGTGGTGATCAAGGAGACCCGGCCGCACGTGGAGGCCGACGCCTCCGGCCGCGACGTCCGCGACTGGCTGCGCGCCGAGGCCCGCGCGCTGGAGAAGCTCGCCGGCACCGGGCTGGCACCGGAGGCCCTGGCGCTCTTCGAGCACGGCCGGCATCTGTTCCTGGCCCAGAGCGAAGTCCCGGGTGTCCCCCTGCGGGTCTGGGTCGCCGAGCACTTCCGTGATGCCGGCAGCGAGCGCTACCGCGTCGACGCCCTGGCCCAGGTGGCACGGCTGGTGGAACTGGTCGAAGCGGCGCACGCCCACGGCTGCGTCCTGCGGGACTTCACCCCGGGCAACGTCATGGTCCGGCCCGACGGCGAGTTGCGCCTGATCGACCTCGAACTCGCCGTCGTCGCGGACGGCTCCGCGCTGCCCACCCGGGTCGGAACCCCGGGCTTCAGCGCCCCCGAACGCCTGGCCGACGCGCCCGTCGCCACGACGGCCGACTACTACAGCCTCGGCGCCACGATCTGCTTCGTCCTGGCCGGGAAGGTCCCGAACCTGCTGCCGGAGGAGCCTGCCGCCAGGTCCGACCAGGAACGGCTCGCCGGATGGCTGACCGCCTGCGCCGAATCCCTTCAACTGCCCGATGTGCTGGTGGACATGGTCCTGGGCCTGATGCGGGACGTGCCCGCCGAGCGCTGGGATCCCGCCCTGGCACGTGAGGCGCTCCAGCAGGCCGGTGCCCCGGCCCGCCCCGGGCCCCACGCGGCGGCCCGCACGATCCGTACCGCGCTCACCACCTGGACGGGCTCCCCGCAGGACACGGTGACCGGGCTCGTGGACCACCTCGTGGAGTCGATGACACCGGTGGACGACCGGCGGCTCTGGCCGGTCTCCACCAAGGCCGGAGAGACCGACCCCTGCACCGTTCAGCAGGGCGCGGCCGGTGTCCTGGCCGTCCTGACCCGGTACTGCGAACACGTCAAGGACCCCCGCGTCCCCGCGCTGCTCGCCACCGCGGGCCACTGGATCGCGGACCGCACCGACACCCGCTCCACCCGCCCCGGCCTGCACTTCGGCGGCCGCGGCACCGCCTGGGCGCTGTACGACGCAGGGCGTGCCATTGACGACCGGGCCCTTGTCGACCACGCGCTGGCACTGGCGCTGGCTCCGCAGGAACCGACCCTTCACCACGACATCACCCACGGCACCGCGGGCAGCGGCATGGCCGCCCTCCACTTCTGGCACCGCAGCGGGGACCCGCGCTTCGCCGAACTGGCCGTCGACGCGGCCGACCGGCTGGTCCGCGCGGCACGGCGCGAGCCGTCCGGGGTGAGCTGGGCGATCCCTGCGGAGGCCCTCTCCGGAGAGGCCGGCAAGCGTTATCTGGGCTTCGCCCACGGCTCGGCCGGCATCGGCTGCTTCCTGCTCTCCGCCGCACTCGTCTCGCGGCGCCCCGAGCACCTGGACCTGGCCGTGGAGGTCGGCGAGCATCTGGCGGCCAACGCCGTCCTCGTCGGCCGGGCCGCCCAGTGGCCCGCCCAGGCCGGGGACGTGCCCACGGCACCGTACTGGTGCCACGGAGCGGCGGGCATCGGTACCTTCCTCGTCCGCCTGTGGCAGGTCACCGGGGACCAGAGGTTCGGTGACCTCGCCCGTGGCAGCGCGCGGTCCGTGATGGAACGCGCCTCCCGCGCCCCTCTCAGCCAGTGCCACGGGCTGGCGGGCAACGGTGACTTCCTGCTCGACATGGCCGTCGCCACGGGCGACCCCGACTACCGCGCGAAGGCCGAGGAGCTGGCCCGCCTCATCGCCGCGGAGGGGGCCCGCCGCCAGGGACACATGGTCTTCCCCAACGAGTACGGGGACGTCTCGACCAGTTGGAGCGACGGGTCCGCCGGGACCCTGGCCTTCCTCCTGCGGATCCACCACACAGACCTCCGGCACTGGATGGTCCAGTTGCCGGACTGAGCGGCAGGAACCCTGCCGCTCACCCCTCAGAGAAGAAGGAGAATCCCATGGAAATCCAGGACCTCGAACTGCTGGCGCACCTCCACGCCCTTCCCGAGACGGACCCGGTCGGCGTCGACGGAGCGTCGTTCTCCGGGACGTGTGAGTGCGTCGGTCTGCTGACCGTGCTGAACACGGTGTGTATCGGCATCAGCTGCGCCTAGGCGTGGTAGCACCACCCGGCCGGCATGGCTGTCCCGGGACAGCCGCCGGCCGGATCAGCGTCTGGACCATGCCTGGTTCGCGGGGGTCGAGACGAGAATCCCAAGAGGAGGGCCGGACCACATGCAGCTTCACGCCGGTGATGACGATCTCTCCAGAGCAGCCCTCATGACAACCACCCGCACCGGTCCGGAGGTCACCCGCCCCGTTCCGGTACCGGGCCCCGGTCCCGTGTACGCGATCAGGACGCGGGGTCTGGCCAAGAGCTACCCCGGGCCGGACGGCACCACCACCCACGCGGTGCGCGAACTGGACCTGGACGTGGAGGAAGGGGAGACCTTCGCCTTCCTCGGCCCCAACGGCGCCGGGAAGTCCACCACGATCGCCATGCTGTGCGCCCTGACCCGTCCCACCGCCGGTGACGCCACCGTCGCCGGAGCCGATGTGCGCACCCAGGCCCATCAACTGCGGCGCCAGGTCGGCATGCTGTTCCAGCACAGCGCTCTGGACCCCGACCTGACGGCCGAGCAGAATCTGCGCATCCACGCACGCCTCTACGGGCTGAGACGGGACGTAGCGCGCCGCCGCGCCGCAGAGGTGCTCGCGACGGCCGGGCTGACCGACCGGCGCCGCTCCCCCGTGAGCACCTTGTCCGGCGGTATGCGCCGCCGCCTGGAGATCGCCCGTCAGTTGCTGCACGCTCCCGCCGTGCTGTTCCTGGACGAGCCGACCACCGGCCTCGACCCGCACGCCCGTGCGCAGATCTGGGAGCATCTGCTCGCCCTGCGCGAGCGGCACGGCAGCACGCTCTTCGTCACGACGCACTACCTCGAAGAGGCGGAGAACTGCGACCGCATCGCCATCATCGACCACGGCGGACTGGTGGCGCAGGGCTCTCCGCTCGCGCTGAAGGTCGCGATCGGGGACGACCGGGTCGTGCTGCGCACCAGCGAGGACGCCACGGCGCACCGGATCGTCCGCCGGAGCGCGCCGCCGGGACACTCCGTCACGGTGGACGCGGACGGCGTCTGCCTCCGGGTCCCCGAGGGCAGCTCCTGGATTCCCCGCCTGTGCGCGGAGCTGGCGGGCCACGGCATCGCCGTACACGCCGCGTCGGCGACCCCGCCCACGCTCGACGACGTCTTCTTCCACCACACCGGCCGCAGCATCCACACCACGCGCCCCGGCCAGTCGTCCGCCACTGCCGGCCCGTCCGAAGCGGCGGCGGAATCCGGCGGCGGCCAATGACCACGCTCCCCCTGCGCCCTTCCGCGACCGCCCCGGGCACCGAACGGGTGAGCCGCTCTCGGCACGAACTCCGCGCGGTGCACGGTCTGGTCTACCGCGATCTGCTCCGCCTGACCGGCCAGCGCGCCCATGTCGCGCTGATGCTGCTCCACCCGGTGCTGTACCTCCTCGTCCTCGGAGGCGGGCTGAACACCCTCATCCCCACCGCGTCCCTGGGCGTCGGCTACCAGACGTACCTCTTCCCCGGCATGCTGATGATGACGGTGCAGACACCGGCCATCATGGTCGGCATCCGCCTGATCCTCGACCGCCAGAGCGGCTACCTCCGCGAACTCCTGATGGCCCCGGTCCGCCGCTCGACCCTCCTCCTGGGCAACTGTGCCGGTGGAACGCTGGTCGCCACGGTCCAGGGCGCCGTACTGCTCGGGCTGGCCGGCCTGGTCGGGCTGCCCTACGACCCGCTCCTGTTGGTGCTGCTGCTCGGCGGGATGATCCTGATCTCGTTCACCATCACCTCGCTCGCCCTGGCCCTGGCCGTGAGCCTCCGCAGGGCCGAGACGTTCCACACGCTGCTCGGCGTGGTGATGACCCCGCTCCTCTTCCTCTCCGGCGGATTCTTCCCGCTCCAGTCCCTGCCCTCCTGGACCCACACCCTGGCCGCCGCCAACCCGCTGGCCTACGGAGTGGACCTGCTGCGCCGCTGCATCGCCCTGCGGGCACCGGGCCGGGCGGCCGTCGGCGGGATCGACTGGGCCGGGCGGCAGCCCTCTCTCCTGCTCGAAGCCGTCCTGCTCCTCGCCTGCGGTGCGGGGGCTCTGCTGTGGGCCGGTCACCGCTTCAACCGCCTGGAGTAGCCCCGTAGTCCCTGCGCGGGTCCCGGACTCAGCCCCGGCGCAGTCGGCCCCGGACGGCGGCCAGCGCGGTGCTGACCTCGGTCAGCCGCAGCGGGCCCGCCAGCAGCGCCACCACCAGGAGGAGGACCGCCATCCCGGTGCCCGCCGCGCCGAAGTCCTCCAGCCCGGAGCCCACCGTGTCCACGGCGCGGGCCGCCGCGTACGCCAGCAGCCCCGCCGGCACCAAGGCGGCCACCAGCCGCGCATGCGCCCGCACTCCGGGCGAGCGCGACAACGAGGGCCGCTCCGCGCCGCTCCCGGAGACCCTGCGGTGCAGCACGTACGCGGTGACGGCGAAACCGGCGAACAGCGCGACGGAGTACGCCCCGGCCATCCCGGTGACCGCCCAGCGCGCGGGGAGCAGCAGGTAGGCGGCGACCGCGAGGCCGGCGTTGAGCGCCGCGATGACCAGGTTCAGGAGGAACGGGGTGCGGGTGTCGCTCATCGCGTAGAAGCCGCGGGAAAGCACGTACTGCCCGGAGTAGGCGATGAGCCCCGGTGCGAAGGCCGCCATCATGCCCGCCATCACGGTGATGTCGGCCGGGCCCGTCTGCCCGTAGCCGAACACCGCTCCCATCACCCACGGCGCGAGCGCGAGCAGCGCGGCGGCGGCCGGAATCACCACGGCGGCCGAGGTCCGCAGCGCGTACGAGACGTCCTGCCGCACCCCGGCCAGATCGCCCTCGGCCGCCGCCCGGCTCATCCTCGGCATCAGCGCCGTGACGAGGCTGACGGTCACGATGCCCTGCGGCACCACCCACAGCTGGAAGGCGTAGCTGTACGCGGTGTACCCGGCGCCGCCGGCCACGCCCTGGTCCACCGCGTGCTGGCCTGTCGCGGTGGAGAGCCGGGTCACCACCCAGTAGGCGGCCTGGTTGGTCAGCACCAGCATGACGAGCCAGCCGGCCGCGCGCAGCGGCCGGGTGAGACCGCTGCCGCGCCAGTCGAACCTCGGCCGCCAGCGGAACTTCGCGGCGCGCAGGGCGGGTACGAGGGCGAGGGTCTGTACGGCGATCCCGGCTGTGGTCCCCCAGCCGAGCAGCTGGGCCTGCGCGGAGGTGAGGCTGCCGTCCGAGTCGGCCGCGGTCCAGAGGTAGAGCCCGAACACGGCGATGATCACGACGTTGTTGAGGACCGGGGTCCACATCATCGCCCCGAACCTGTTGCGGGCGTTGAGCACCTGTCCCAGGAGGGTGAAGAGCCCGTAGAAGAGGATCTGGGGCAGGCAGTAGCGGGCCAGGGCGATGGTCAGTTCGGCCTGGTCGCCGTCGTAGGTGGGCGCGTACAGGGAGATGATCAGCGGGGCGCCGACGACGGCGAGTGCGGTGAGGGCGAGGAGTCCGGCCGTGCAGAGGGTGAGGAGCCGGTCGGTGTAGGCGGCCCCGCCGTCGGCGTGTTCCTTGGCGACGCGGACGAGTTCGGGGACGAAGACGGCGTTCAGGGCGCCGCCGATCAGCAGCATGTACAGGATGTTGGGCAGGGTGTTGGCGACCGTGTAGCCGTCGGCCCGCAGTCCGGTGCCGAGCGCGGCGACGACGACCGCCGAGCGTATGAATCCGGTGGCCCGCGAGACGACGGAGCCGGCGGCCATGACGGCGCCGCTGCGCAGCACCGAGCGGGATCCCTGCTGCTCGTGCTCCTGGGTGGCGGCCCCGGTGGTCGCGTCCGCGGCCGTCACCGGCGCGCCGGGCGGGCCCGGTCCGTCCGGGGCGGGGTGGTGTTGCCGTCTGCTGCGCGCACCGATGTCTCCCACTCTCCGAGGGTCTCGACGACCTCCTCGCCGGTGCCGGACCGCGGCGCGGCGGGGGCGAGGGGGTGGTCGTCGGGATCGAAGGGGGGACGGTACCGGACGCGGGGAGGGCGTTTTCGCGGCGGTGCGCGCCGAGGTGCCGTGGGCCGCCGGGAGCGTCACGGCGGACGCCGGGCCGGCCGTTCCCCGTGGGCCCGGAGTGGTTCTCCGGCTCCCACGGCGACCCGGCCGGTCACCGACGCGCCCCGATGGCCGACACCGTCGGCCCGTTGCGCACCGAGCACAGCCCGGCCGGCTCACAGCTGACCTTCCCCTCGCCGGTGCGGACCGTCATGCGGTCCGTACCGTTGCACGAGAAGTGATCACCGGCTGCTACCGGGCGGGCACCGCTCCCGGGCACCGCCTCACGGCAGTTCCCGGCTACCGCGCTCCCGGCTGGAGCGTTCCTGGTGGGGCGGGTGCGACGTCCACCGCCTCCGTCCTCGGATTGCGCCGCTGCCGCTTCGCCATCCAGGTCGCGAACCAGGAGAGCAGCATGCACATCCCGATGTAGATCGGCGAGATCACCATCACCACGGGGATGAAGGGAAGATCGTAGTCGAGGTTGGACGCGATGAGCTTCCCGGCATGAAGGAATTCCTCGTAAGTGATCAGATAGCCGAGCGAGGTGTCCTTCAGCGCCACCACCAGCTGGCTGATGATGGTGGGCAGCATCGCGCGCACCGCCTGCGGGGCCAGCACGAAGGTCGTGACCTGCGTCTTGCGCATGCCCAGCGCGAACGCCGCCTCTTGCTGGCCGCGTTCGACCGAGTTGATGCCGGAGCGGAACACCTCGGCGAGCACCGAGCCGTTGTACAGGGTCAGCCCGGCGACCAGCGCCGGCAGCGGCTGTACCTTCAGCGCGACGAAGATGAAGAAGATCATCACCAGTACGGGCATGGCGCGGAAGAACTCGACGAGGACGGTGGCCACCCAGCGCACCGGCCGGTGGTCGGAGAGCCGCCCCACGGCCAGGAGCGCCCCGAGGGCCAGCGAGAGCACCGCGGCGTACGCGAACGCCTTGAGGGTGTTGCCGAGGCCGCGCAGCAGCAGTTCCTGGATGCCCTTGTACTCGAAGGGCGTCCATTTGGCGCTGGTGAACTGGTCGGTGTCGAAGAGCAGGTAGATGACCCAGCCGACGAGGGCGAGGATCAGGACCGTCGCGACGACTCCGTAGACGAGGTGCCGTCTGCGGGTCAGCGGTCCGGGGATGTCGTAGAGAGCGGTGGCGGAGGGCGCGGAGTGACTGGTCATCGGCCGACTCCCCAGCGCTTCTCCATCACGTTGAAGACCGCGCTGATGGACAGCGTGATGATCAGGTAGCCGACGGCGATCCAGACGAAGGTCCAGATGATGCTGTATCCCAGCTCGTTGAGGGTCTTGTAGGTGCCGAGCAGTTCGGTGACGCTGAACGCCCCGGCGATGGCGGAGTTCTTGGCCAGCGCGATGAGCGTCGAGCCGATCGGCGGGATCACCGAGCGGAACGCCTGCGGGAGCACCACGTTGCCGAGTGTCTGCCCGAAGGTCATGCCGAGGCTGCGGGCGGCCTCACCCTGGCCCGTGGGCACGGTGTTGATGCCGGAGCGCAGCACCTCGCAGATGAAGGCGGAGGTGTAGCAGCCGAGTGCGATGACCGCGAACACCTTGAACGGCAGTACCAGGCCGAAGCGTGGCAGTCCGAGCAGTACGGCGAAGAAGAGCAGGGTGAGCGGGGTGTTGCGCAGCACCATGACCCAGACCGTGCCGATCGCCCGGAACGAGCCGACCGGTGCCACCCGGCAGGAGGCCATCACGAAGCCGAGGACCATCGCCAGGATCGAGGCGTAGACGGTGAGTTCGAGGGTGCTGAGGAAGCCCTTGCCGTAGAGCGAGAAGTTCTCGGTGAGTACGTCCATGGTTCTGGTCGTCCTCTCAGGTCGCCGGGTAGCGGTCGATGGGCGGCGGCTTCGGTGCGGGCGCCCCGGAGAGACCGAGCGTGGCCTCGTAGGCCTTCTTCCAGTTGCCGTTCTTCTCGTTGGCCTCCAGCGCGTTGTTCAGCGCGGCCCGCAGGGCGTTGTCGTTGCGCGGGACGCCGATGCCGTACGGCTCCTCTGAGAAGGGCTTTCCGACGACCTTCATCTCGTCGGACGCCTTGGCGGCGAAGCCGAGCAGGATCGCGTCGTCGGTGGTGACGACGTCGACCTGGTAGGTCAGCAGGTTGTCGACGCAGATGGAGTACGTGTCGTACGAGACCAGGTCGGCCTTCGGGTAGTCGGCGGCGATCCGCTGGTACGGGGTCGAACCCGCCGCGGAGCAGACCGTCTTGCCCGCCAGGTCCTGCGGGCCGTGGATGTCGTTCTCGTCCGTGCGGACCAGCAGCCCCTGTCCGGCCATGTAGTAGGGGCCGGCGAATCCGACGAGCTTCTTGCGCATGTCGTTGATCGTGTAGGTGCCGACGTAGTAGTCGATCTGCCCGTTCTGCAGTGCCGTCTCGCGGTTGGCGGAGGCGATCGTCTTGAAGCGGATCGTCTTCGGGTCGAAGCCGAGCGAGGCCGACATCATCCGGGCGATCTCGATGTCGAAGCCGGAGTAGACGCCGGTGGCGGGGTCCTTCTCACCCAGGTAGGGCTGGTCCTCCTTGGCGCCCACCCGGAGGTATCCGCGCTTCTTCGCCTGCGTCCAGGTCCTGGAGTCCGGCAGCCGAAAGCCGGTGTCGACCCGGTACACGGGCAGCGCCCCGGCCTTCGGCCCCTTCACCGGTGGGCTGCCGTCCTTGCCGCAGCCGGCGGCGAGGAGAGCCAGCAGCAGGACGGCACAGACGGCCAGTACTTTTCTCGTACGCAACACAGGGCCTCCCGTCAGTGCTTGAGGATCTTGGACAGGAAGTCCTTGGCGCGGTCGCTCTCCGGTGCGGTGAAGAAGTCCTCCGGGACGCGGTCCTCGACGATGCGGCCGTCGGACATGAAGACGACCCGGTTGGCGGCGGACCGGGCGAAGCCCATCTCGTGCGTGACGACGACCATGGTCATGCCCTCCCGGGCGAGCTGCTGCATCACTTCCAGCACCTCGTTGATCATCTCCGGGTCGAGCGCGGAGGTGGGCTCGTCGAAGAGGAGCGCCTTGGGGTCCATGGCGAGGGCGCGGGCGATGGCCACCCGCTGCTGCTGGCCGCCGGAGAGCTGGGCCGGGTACTTGTCGGCCTGCGAGGCGAGCCCCACCCGGTCCAGCAGTTCCCGGGAGCGCTGGTCGGCCTCGTCCTTCTTCCGCTTGCGGACCTTGAGCTGGGCGAGCGAGACGTTCGCCAGTACGGTCTTGTGCGCGAACAGGTTGAACGACTGGAAGACCATGCCGACTTCGGCCCTCAGCTCGGCGAGCCCCCTGCCTTCCTCGGGAAGGGATCTGCCGTCGAGCGTGATGTGGCCCGACTCGATCGTTTCGAGCCGGTTGATCGTCCGGCAGAGCGTTGACTTGCCGGAGCCCGAGGGGCCGATGACCACCACCACCTCTCCGCGTCCGACGGTGAGATTGATGTCCTGCAGTACGTGCAACTTTCCGTAGAACTTATTGACGTCACGCAGCTCGATCAACGGATCGACGGCCATACGCTGCCCTACCCACTTGTCCGCTTGGTCCAGGTCAGCGCAAACTATCCATCGCGGCAAGGGACTTCACACCCGACACGCGTAAATGGGGCATAAGGCGTTTTATCTAGCCGGCCGCGGAACGGCTCGGGGACGGGCTGGGGACCGGCCGGGGAAGCGTCCCGGTCCGGACGCCGGACCCCTCAGCCCTCGGCCGACTCCGAGTAGATCTGGGACAGCTCAGGACTGCCGGACATCGCCCAGCTCAGACCGGCCTCGACCACATCGATCTCACGCCCGGACGCGAGCCGCACCACGGGCTGACCACTCGGCCAGATGTGCCAGTGCGCGCCGGGAACGTTGCGCACCAGTACCGTGCCCAGGTAGAGGCCCGCGTCGTTGCCCAGCCAGGGCAGCTCCTCCGGGTCGTCACGCCAGCGCGGCGGAAGCTGATCCAGCGCCGCCAACGAGACCGGGCTGTCGTCGAGTTCGAGCCCGCGCTCCCCCGCCCGGACGCGGAGCAGGTCACATTCGGCGAGCAGCTGGGCCACGCCTTCCGGATCGGCGTCGACAGCGGCGGCGAGCCCCGTCTCCGGCGTACCGTCGTGACGCTTACGCCAGTTGTCCAAGAAAGGGATGTTCATACCGCTCAGGGTCGCATCCCGGCCCGTGCCCGCACCACAGGACGCGCGGCCCGCCGTTCGAGCGCTGAACACCTGATGTACCCCGCGATTTCACCCGGCCGCACACGGACACGTTCGGCGGGCCCGCGTCCGGCCCCGGTGAAAGCGGTGGTGGCGGCCCGCCGCGCACTGGTACTTTCGCCTCATGCGCAGCCCCGAGTCCGACAGACGCCGGCCACCGGTCCACGGTGGCTTCCGGACCGGCCGGGCCTGAGGGTCCTCGTCGGCCGCATACGGCTGCCATCGCGGACCCCTGCGGTTGCGGGTTGCTTTCCGGCCTGACGACAGGCCCTACGCACCGGAGTGCTGATCCCCCGGTTTCACGGCTCCGCCGACGTGCCGGGTCACGGGCACGATCGCGCTGACCGTTCCGCCGTGTCGCCGCTCGTCGATTCGAGCGGGTGCGGCCCGCATCCCCGACCGGTTCTGTCCATCAGCCGTCCATGGGGTTTCTTCATGCCATTTTCCGTATACGCGCTCGGGCTCGCCGTCTTCGCCCAGGGCACTTCCGAGTTCATGCTGTCCGGCCTGCTCTCGGGCATCTCCGCCGAGCTCCACGTCTCCATCCCCGCCGCAGCCCTCCTGACCTCGGCCTTTGCCGTCGGGCTCGTGATCGGGTCGCCACTGATGGCGCTGCTGGGGCGTAACTGGCCGCGCCGCCGCGCCCTGTTGTTCTTCCTCGGCGTCTTCGCGGCCGTCCATGTCATCGGCGCGGTCACCTCCAGCTACGGTCTGCTGCTCGCGACGCGGGTCGTCGGCGCGCTGGCGAACGCCGGTTTCTGGGCCGTCGCCCTGGTGACCGCGGTCGCCCTGGCCGGGCGAGGGGCGCGGGCCCGCGCCACCTCCGTCGTGGTCGGGGGCGTCACCGTCGCCTGTGTGGCGGGGGTGCCGGCCGGGGCGTGGCTGGGCGGGCAGTGGGGGTGGCGGGCGGCGTTCTGGGCCGTCGCCCTCGTCTCGCTGCCGGCGATCGCCGTGATCGCGGCGGCGATTCCGGCGGGCCGGCCCCCGTCCGCCCTGCCGAGCGCCCGCGCCGAACTGCGCAGCCTGTCCGGGCGCGGGCTGCGGCTGACGCTGCTGACGAGCGCGCTCGTCCAGGGCGCGACCTTCTGCGCGTTCTCGTACCTCGAACCGATCGTCACGCGGGTCACCGGGTTCGGCTCCGCGTGGGTGCCGGTCCTGCTCGCCCTGTTCGGGGCCGGCTCGTTCATCGGGGTCACCGTCTGCGGCCGGGTCATCGACTCCCGGCCCATCGCGCTGACCGCGGCCGGCCTGGTGGCGCTGGCCCTCGGGTGGGCCCTGTTCGCGTGTACGGCGGGCAGCCCCGCGACGGTGGTGGTCCTCGTTCTCGTCCAGGGGATGCTGGCGTTCGGCACCGGCACCGCGCTGATCTCGCACGTGTTCCGGCTGGCGGCCGGTGCGCCGACGCTGGCCGGCTCCTTCGCCACCGCGGCGTTCAATGTGGGCGGCGCCCTCGGACCCTGGATCGGCGGGCTCGCGATCGGTGCGGGGTACGGCTTCCGGGCGCCGCTCTGGGTGAGCGCGCTGCTGATGGCCCTGGCGCTCGGTACCGCCGGAACCGCATGGGCCTGCCGCCCGGCACCGGAGGCGACAGCGGTGCCGGACGGGGCAGCGGGCTCCGGCTGATCGTCGCGTGAAAGAAGCTGTGCGGGCTCGGGCGCCCCAGACGGACGCCCGAGCCCGCACACTGCTCAGAGGTCGAGGTCGACGACCACCGGGGCGTGGTCGGACGCCCCCTTGCCCTTGCGCTCCTCGCGGTCCACGTAGCTGTCCTTGACGGCGGCGGTGAACGGGGCGTTGCCGTAGACGAGGTCGATCCGCATGCCCTTGTTCTTCGGGAAGCGCAGCTCGCGGTAGTCCCAGAAGGTGTAGGGGCGGTCGTACTTCAGGGGGCGCGGCACGACGTCGGAGAGGCCCTCCTCACGCAGCGCCGCGAGGGCGGCCCGCTCGGCGGGCGTGACATGGGTGGCGCCTGCGAAGAGGGCCGGGTCCCAGACGTCCTCGTCGGTCGGGGCGACGTTGAAGTCACCGATGACCGCGAACGGCAGCGCTCCGGCGGCGTCCGCGGCGACCGCCATCCGCAGCGCCTCGAACCAGCGCAGCTTGTACGCGTAGTGCTCGTGCTCGACCTCACGGCCGTTGGGGACGTACACCGACCAGAGGCGCAGCGGTCCGCAGGTCGCGCTGATCGCGCGCGGCTCCTGCACGGCGTCGTACGCGGGGCCGTCCGGCAGCCCCGTCACGACGTCGGACAGCCCGGACCGGGAGACGATCGCCACCCCGTTCCACCGGCCGGTGGCGTTGACCGCGGATTCGTAGCCGAGCTCGCGGAGCGCCTCGGTGGGGAACTGCTCCGCGGTGCACTTGGTCTCCTGGATGCACAGCACGTCCGTGCCGGTGCTTTCCAACCAGGCGAGCAGCCGGGGCAGGCGGGCGGTGATCGAGTTGACGTTCCAGGTGGCGATGCGCATGTACGTAAACCTAGCGGCTCCCACTGACATCGATACGCGTGGCGGCCGCCGGGGTGCCGGCCCTCACACCTCCATCGACTCCCCCGGCGCCAGCCGGCCGTGGTCGGTACCGCCGAGGCCGCCGATCTGGTTGTCGTAGACCGGGCGGGCAAGGTCGGCGAGCAGCGCGTCGTGGATGTCGATGGCGCGGCGCGGCTTCACCTCGCGGACGTAGTCGATGACCTCGGAGATCTTGTTCCACGGTGCCATCACCGGAAGCATCAGTGTGTCGACCGGCCGGTCGGGCACCGTGAGCGCGTCACCGGGGTGAAAGAGCGAGCCGTCGACCAGGAAGCCGATGTTGGTGATCCGCGGGATGTCCGGGTGGATCACCGCGTGGAGTTCGCCGTGCACCTGGACGTCGAACCCGGCGGCGGTGAAGGTGTCACCGTGCCCGACGGTGTGGACGCGCCCGGGGAACGCCGCGCTCAGCTGCCCGGCCACGCTGCGCAGGGTCCAGATCTCGGCGGCTGGGTTGGCCTCCAGGCCGGCCCGCAGCCGCTCCTCGTTGAAGTGGTCGGGGTGGTCGTGTGTGACCAGGACCGCATCTGCGCCGATCGCGGCGTCCTGCTCGGAGAAGCCGCCCGGGTCGATGACGACCGTGCGTCCGGCCTTCTCCAGACGGATGCAGGAGTGGAACTTCTTGGTCAGCGTGAGCGCGAACGGCTCGGGACTCACAGCGTTCATGTGTTCCATTCTGCTACGCGGGCGGTGTCGTTTCGGCCTGAATCACCGACTGCGCGATCGTGAAGGCGGCACTCGCGGCCGGAATGCCGCAGTAGACGGCCGTCTGCAGCAGGACCTCCCGGATCTCGACCGGGGTCAGGCCGTTGCGCAGGGCCGCGCTGACGTGTGCGGCCAGGCTCTCCAGGTGCCCGGAGGCGACCAGCGCGGTGAGCGTGACGGTGCTTCGCGTACGCCGGTCCAGCCCCTCCCGGCCCCAGACCTCGCCCCAGGCGTATCGGGTGACGAGCTCCTGGAAGCCCTCCGTGAAGCCGTCGGAGGCGGCCGTGACCCCGTCCACATGGGCGTCCCCGAGTACTTCGCGGCGGATGCGCATGCCCTGCGGGTACGGATCGGCGCGCCCCTGCGAGGGGTCCGCGGGCCGCGCGGGGGCCGCCGTGATCTCCGCGACGGGCAGTACGGGGGCGGAGAGCCTGGGGGCGAAGGCGGGCGCGGGGATGGCCGCCTGGGTGTCCTGCCAGGCGGCGGAGAAATGGGTGAGCAGGAGATCGGTGACGGCTCCGGGCTGCTCGACCGGGGCCAGGTGCGAGGCGCCGGGGACCAGGGCCAGCCGGGCGTCGGGTATCCCCGCGACCAGGGTGCGGGCGTCACCGGGCCCGGTGACCTTGTCCTCGGCCCCGACCAGGACGAGCGTGGGGACACCGATCCGGCCCAGCTCCCCTCGGATGTCGAAGGCGGCGAGGGCCTCGCAGGCGGCTATGTAGCACCCGGGGTCGGTGGTCCGGACCATCTGGACGGCCCACTCGACGATGGCCGACTGCGCGGCGGCGAACCCCGAGGTGAACCACCGCTCCGGGGCCGCGCGGGCCATCGGCTCCAGCCCGTTGGTGCGGACGATCACCCCGCGCTGCCGGAACTCGTCGGCGCTGCCGAACCGCGCGGAGGCGGCCACCAGGGCCAGCGATGCCACCCGGTGCGGGTGGCGCAGCGCGAGCTCGGCCCCGATCGCGCCGGCGATGGAGCAGCCCGCGTATCCGAAGCGCTGAACGCCGAGGCCGTCGAGGGTGGCGAGCAGCCGGCCGGCGAGCTCACCGACGGAGGTCGCGGGGTGGGCGGGCGCGCCGCCGTGGCCCGGGAGGTCGAAGCGGAAGACTCTCCAGTGCTGGGTGAGCTCGGCTATCTGCCGGTCCCACATGTGCCAGGTGGTACCGAGGGAGGGCCCCAGCACCAGCACGGGTGCGTCCTGTGGCCCATCTACCTGGTACTTCACCGTCATGTTGTCTGTCTCGCTCACGCTCACACGCTCCCACGTCTCACAGCCGTCTCACACACCGCCCTCCTGAGCGCTGTGAAGACCGCCCCATGTCGTAGCGGCTTCACGAAGATCCTCTGCGTCCGGCTTCATGTACCAGCGCTTGGTGGTCTTCACGTTGGTGTGCCCCGCCCATCGTGCCAGGAGGCGATCCGGCACCCCGTTGTTGGCCAGGCAGGTAAAAACACGATGCACGCGCGTCGTAGAGACGCACCTGACGGAGTCCGATGTCTGCCATGAGCTTGTAGGCGCGAGTACGGAGTTGCTTCATCGTGTGGATTTCTCGGGCCGCATCACGCACATATAGCCGCTATCCGCGTAGCCCGTTCCCAGAGCCAACTTCTCAGCAGCCTGGAGAGCCTTGGACTTCTTCAAGGCTTCTTTTACCGGAGCGGGCAGCGGGAGAACGCGTTCCCCCGCCATTGACCTGGTGTCCTTCTCGATGACGGTTTTGTTTCCCATCATGGCCCGCGTATGACGGAGATTTAGCCTCGAAGTGTCCGACAGTACCTACGGGCACTGGCGCGTCCAGGCCCAGCTCGACCGCTGGGGGCGTCGCCGCGGGCGTGGAGCTGGTACGCCGCTTCATGCGTGAGCCGGGCCTGGTGCCCTGCCAGCCACGGCCGAAGAGGTTCAACCTCACGCAGGCTGTGGCCGGCCAGGTGCCAGACCTCGTCGGCCGCAACTCCACCGCGGATGCACCCGGCGAAAAGCTCTTCGGCGACATTACTTATATCGCGACTGGGGAAGGCTGGCTCTACCTCGCGACGGTAATCGACTGCTGCACGAGGGAAGTCATCGGTTACGCGATGGACGACCATTACCAAACTGCGCTGATATCCAGGGCGATCCGCAACGCGGCACGGAATAGGAACCTATCGGCCGGCGCGATATTTCACTCCGACCACGGCAGCAACTACATGTCAGCCGAGTTCGGGAGGACGCTCGACCGGTTCGGGCTTCGTAGATCTTCCGGTCGCACCGGGATCTGTTTCGACAACGCCACGGCCGAATCGTTCTTCGGCGCCCTGAAGAACGAGCGCGCATCAGGGTGACTTACCTGACACGCGAGGCCGCCCAGCAGGACATCACTCGCTACATCGAATTCCGGTACATCGCAAACGCCTCCACTCGGCGGTGAGTTACCACTCTCCGCGCGAATTTAGTGCCGAGTGCGAGAAGTTGCGAATCACCGCGTGAAATAGACGGTCAGAAGCCTGTCCGGAAACCGCGAGGCCTCTCAGACGCCGCAGCCTTCGGGATGCCGTTCGCCCACCGCAGTTCGGCGTTCTCCTTCTTCAGCGCCTTCATCGCCGCGGACTCCTCCGATGTCGTGCCCGGACGCTGTCCGGAGTCGATCTCGTCCCGCTTCACCCAGTTCCGCAAGGTCTCGGCCGAGCCGATACCGAGCTTCTGGGCGACCACCCTCAACGCAGCCGACGCATTCAGATAGTCGCCGCGGACCTCGACGACCATGCGGACCGCTCGTTTGCGCAGCTCAAGGGTGTAGGAGGAGGGGCGCGCCATGACTCAATCCTTTCACGGGGTCGAGTCTCTGCCGAACCCGGAACGGATCGCTCCTCGGTGTACCGCTTCGTGTACTTGCTTCCCACCTGGTGCTACTTCCTCTGGAACCTCAAGGTCCCAGACTCCAGGTGGCCACGATCAAGGGGAAGCCTCAATGTGGAACTCGCCCCGCCGCGGCGACAGCTCCAGTTCCGGACCGGGGCGGTGGACTGGTACTCGATCTCGGCGGACGGCTCTCGCTTGAACATCACATCACCTCATGCATGTATTCTGCATGCATCTACTGTGGAAGGTGTGAGGGACACTGAGGCGAAGCGCCGAGCCGGCACGAGGGAGCGAACAGGTGGTAGCCGAATGGTGGGTCCGGATTGCGGCGAAGTCCGCAGGGATTGATCCGGGGCTCGCCCGATGGCGCGCCGCGTGGGCGGCCACCGTGAGCCTCGGGGGTGCGCTGGTCGCCGAGTACTTCCTGGCACCGCTGTTCTTCGCAGGGCATGGCGCGATGACTGCCATGCTCGTTGGCGGGGTGGCCGCCATGCAGGGCTCCGCAGCCGTTCTCCAGCCCACGGTGCGGGAGCGGGTGCGCTTCGCGTTGTGGCAGCCGCTCGCTGCGGCCACCGGACTGGTCACCGCCGTGCTCGTCCGCGAGTACAGCGGATTCGCAGGACAGATGGTGGTGTGTGTCCTGGTGACCTTCGTGGCCGTGGTCATCAGAAGATTCGGTGCTCCCTACGCGATTCTGGGACTTCTGGGCTGGGCCGGCTACTACATGGCCACGGTCTTTCGTCCGGTCCCGGCGGATCTGCCATACCTGCTCTGGGCCGAGCTCATCGCGGGGGCGTGCACAGGCCTGCTCTCTCTGACGGTATTCCGACACCGGCCACGAGCCTCACTCGGGCACGCCGTGCGTGGCTGGAACGCACAGGCCGAAGCGGCTCTGCGCTGCGCGGTCGGCGTGTTGGAGGCTCCCGGCGAGCGTCGGCGTGCCGGGCTTCGGCGACACTACGCGCGCCTGAGCGGCACAGCCCTGACCGTCGAGGGCTGGCTCGCCCACCCGACCGCGGCCTCGGACGCGGCGCATGCCGCGTCCATCCGGCGCGAGCTCCTGGAGAGCCAGCACTCGATCGACGTGATGGTGGGCTCGGTGCTAGCCCTGTCCGAGGAAGCGGACGCTTCCCTGCCATCAGGTGGTTCCGGGAGGGAACGGGCTCGTGCGCGGGCCTTCGGAATGCTGCGTCCGCTCACCCGCGGTGACCATGCCGCCGCCCGCGAGGAAGCGCTCCTGGCGATGGCTCAGCCCCCAGACGCGCAGGCGCCGCCGGTCGCAACCGGCGGCGAGCCGGATGTCTCCGGTGCGCGAGAGGCCGGGGCCTTCGACCGGCCGACGGAGGAGGCTGCCGAGCATGTGCGGCGCCTGGCCGGAGCGGTCGTCGCCTTCGCCGACTCCGGCCTGAACTGGCACGTCATGGGGACGGCTCAGGACGGCGAGTGCCCGGATGCCGGGGATTTTGCGCCGGTCGTCGTCGTAGGCGCCGCGGGCGCCCTGCCCGGCGTGGCAGGCACGATGGCGGTGGCCATGCCTGACGGTCCACAAGCCGAGGGGGCGAGGACGCTGGGCCTGCCGGCGCGCTATGCGATACAGGCCGCGCTGGCTGTGGGGCTGGCGATCGTTCTGGGATACCTGGTATCGCCGGAGCAGTACTTCTGGTCGATCATCACCGTGTTCATCATTCTGCTGGGGCCGACCACCCGGTCGCAGATCCTGGTCAAGGGTGTCCAGCGGGCGGTCGGCACACTGCTCGGCTGCCTGGCCGCCATACCCCTGGCCGCCCTCCTGCACGGTGGCCCCGCGCCGGTGATCTGCGTCGTGTTGGTGAGTTGTCTGCTGGGGCACTACCTGACGTCCCTTTCGTACGCCTATCTCGCCTTCTTCATCACCGTCAGCCTGTTCCAGCTCTATGACCTGATGCACCAGTACGAACCTTCCCTCGTCCCTCTGCGTCTCACGGAGACCCTGCTCGGGACGGTGATCACCATCGCTGTGACCGCACTGATACTCCCCGTCCGAGCACATAACACTGTCGCGCTGGAGCGCGCCGGGGCGTTCCACGCCATCGGTGAGCTCCTCGACGAACTCGCCACGGCGAACAGATCGCGGGGCAGCGGTTCCACGGAACTGCACGCGAAAGCCCGCGCAGTGGACGACAGCACTCGGCGGTTGGCCGCCGCCCTGGCGATGCGCCCGTCCTGGACCCGGCCTTCGCGAGCGCGCGTACGATCCGAGATCAACCAGCACCGGGTGCTCGCCACGCGGCTGCGGGAGCTGTCGGTCTCCGCTGAGCGCGGCCGTGGCGTCCCTTCGGCGACGCGGGCGCGGGTACTGCGCGGTCTCGCCCACACGGCGCGGACCACCGGCTCTCGGTCCGCCTCGATGACGAGGTCCGTGGTACCGGGGCACCAGCAGCACGAACCCGTCGCATCGGTGCGCCGGCTGCTGGATGCCCTGCCGCCCGCCCACGCGGCTGCGGCCACGCCGACCGGGGGCGCCGCGGGCGAAGGCCCCCTCCCATAGGGGTCGCGGCCATGACCCCGCCGGGCGATGGGTCGGCCCGTGTTCACGCGCAGGTCCACCTCCTGTGGCTCTGTACGCAGTTCACCGCCCGACCATCGCTCGGGCTTCATGCCTCGGACCAGCCACTCTTGGGCCCCGCTTCCGGAACGGCGGGCTCAGCCCCCCGGAGTCCTGACCAGAACGAACCCGCAGTCCCACGCTCGGTCGCTCCGCTCGCTGCGTTGTCCTGACGTCGGACCGTGCTATTCGCGGAGCGTTCGCACGGCTACGCGGGGAGGGATTTCGGCCATGGCCGAGCCCGCTGCGGCAGGTCGGATGATCCGCGACAGCAGCCATGACTCCCGGATAAACTGCGGCTGAAAATCACCATTACTGCGTGGCCGGACCAGGCCGCGCTTCTGCCCCGAGGCACGGCGCCCGGCCTTGGCGCGCCTCTACCGGGAGCGGCTGGTAGACCTGTAGCCCGACGAGAGGGTACTGATGGCGACACCGTCGGAGGGTGATGACCGGGAGCAGGCCCATGGCCTTCAGCGGCGCCGGGAGATCGTGACCGCAGTCCAGCGCCTGCTTGTCGAGTGGGGCAGCCCGGACAAGTTGACCATGCGTGCGGTCGCCAAGGAGGTGGGGATCTCCGCTCCGAGTATCTACCTCCACTTCGCGGACAAGAGCGAACTGGTATGGGCGGCCCTCGCCGACAGATACGAGGAACTCGTCGCGCAGATGACGGCCGCTACCGACGATGCGCCGGAGCCGCGCGCCCGCCTACAGGCGCAGGCGCGGGCCTATTGCTTGTTCGCGCTCAACAATGCGGGCCATTATCAACTCATGTTCGAGGTGCGACAGCCGACGGTCGCACCATCGAAAATCAGCCATCATCCAGCTCGGCACGTTTCGGCCAGTCTCCGGGCCGGGATCCGCCAGTGCCAGAATTCCGGATACATCGTCACCCAGCCCGTCGAGCAAGCCGCCCAGACTTTGTGGGCCGGACTGCACGGCACGGTCTCGCTTCATCACAGTTTCTACCGGGGCGAGTCGTCCGAGGCGCTCGTACTGCTCCTGGCCGACGGGCTCATCGACTCACTCGTCACCAGCGCACCCGGCTCACGCCCAGGTCACGAGGGTGCGGCCGAAACGGCGGCGTCCCGCCATATCCGCGAGATACTCACCCCTGCCGACCCCTCCGGTCCGGACGCATAACACAGATTCACCCCTCGGCCCCGCAGCGGCACGAGCCACACCTGATTCACCGTTCGCGCACAGATAATCCACTCCAACTTCCCTTTAGCGCTTATTGCTTGTTCCTCCTTTCATTCGGGAGTACAGTCGCGACTGAACTTAGTTAGGTGCCTAGGGCAACTACATCCGGGTGCTTGGCCACGTCGCCCCGAAGGGCTCGACGGAGGAAGATTTCCATGCAGATTTCCATCGACTTCGACAAATGCTGCGGTGCCGGCCAATGTGTCCTCGCCGCACCCGATGTCTTCGACCAGAGGGACGACGACGGCATCGTGGTCCTTCTGGACGCCGACCCGCCCGCCGACCAGGCGGACAATGTCCGGCAGGCAGCGGCGGTCTGTCCTGCCGCCGTGATCCAGGTGAACGAATGAGCAACATCTTGCCGCGCACCGTCGTCGTCGTGGGCGCCTCCGCCGCCGGACTGACCGCCGCGGAGAGCCTGCGACGCCAGGGATACGCCGATCGGCTCGTTCTGGTGGGTGAGGAGACGCATCTGCCCTACGACCGGCCGCCGTTGTCGAAACAGCTGCTGTCCGGAGAGTGGGAGACCGACCGGCTGTCGCTGCGCACACCCGAGGCCGTCGCTGAACTCGGCCTCGACCTGCGTCTCGGCTCACGTGCTGTCAGCCTCGACACGCATGCCCGCGAGGTCACCCTCGACGACGGTTCTCCTGTGCGCTACGACGCTCTCGTGGTGGCCACCGGCACCCGCGCCAGGCGTCTGCCCGGCGCCGAGGGGCTGGCGAACGTGCACGTGCTGCGCACGCTGGAGGACGCAGTCGCCCTGCGGGCGGACCTGGCCGCCCTACCGCACCTGGTGGTCGTGGGGGGTGGTTTCGTAGGCGCCGAGGCCGCCGCGGTCGCCCGTCGGCTGGGCTGTGAGGTCACCCTGGTCACCGACACCGCGCAGCCCATGGGGGACGCTCTCGGTGACGAACTGGGCGCCATGCTTCGCGCGGTGCACGCCGAGAACGGTGTGAACGTCATAACCGGTTCACGGGTGGAGCGACTGCGCACGGAGTCCGGCCGGGCCACCGGCGTACAACTCGTCGACGGCAGTGTCATCGACGCGCAGTCCGTTCTCGTGGGCATCGGCGCTCGGCCGAACACCGAGTGGCTCGTCGGCAGCGGACTCACTGTCACCGACGGTGTGGTGTGCGACGCCATGCTCCAGGCCGCCCCGGGGGTCTGGGCGGCAGGCGATGTCGCGGCCTGGCCCCACCCTCTGACCGGGCAGCCCGCACGGATCGAGCACCGCACGAACGCGGGCGAGCAGGGGTTGGCCGTGGCTCGCAGCATCCTTCTCGGCCCGGATCGGGCCACCACATTCGAATCCGTCCCCTATGTATGGAGCGACCAGTACGACCTGAAGATCCAGGTCTACGGCCGTACCCGGGAGGCGGATGAGGTACATGTCGTCGAGGGCAGTACGGACGAGCGCAGGCTGATCGCGCTCTATGGCAGGGCAGGCCGCGTGTGCGCAGCGGTCGGCGTCAACATGGTGCGTTCCCTGCGGGGATACCGCCCACAGGTGGCCGAAGGGGCCGCCCTCACCTTGGGGAGCGTCGCATGAAGGAGAACCAAGCTCTTCGGGCCGGCGTGGTCGGCCTGGGCATGATCGGTGGTGGTGTGGCCGTCAGTCTGGTCCGCAGCGGCCGGGTTCCAGCAGTTCACGACATCCGGTCCGACGCCTCGGAGAAGTTGCCGGGCGTGCCCGCTCCGCTGGGTTCACCGGCCGAGGTGGCCGCGGCGAGCGATGTCGTGATGGTCGCGGTCCTCAACGCCGAACAGGCACGCGAGGTGATCGCCGGGGCGAACGGGCTGCTGTCCGCCGCACACCCCGGCCTGACGGTCGTCCTGCTGTCCACGGTGGCCCTGCCCGTCGTACGGGAACTGAGCGGCCTGTGCGCCGGGCGGGGCGTGCCCTTCCTGGACTGCGGTGTGACGCCGGGCGACAAGGCGGCGGAGAACGGCATGGTGGCCATTCTCGGCGGCGACCGGGACGCCGTCGCCGGAGCACTGCCCGTGCTGGAGGACTGGTCCAGGAAGGTGGTGCACTGCGGGCCGGTCGGCGCCGGTATGGCCACGAAGATCGCCAGGAACGTCGTCACCTACGGCGGCTGGCGGACTGTCGCGGAGGCTGCGGCGCTGGTCCGTGCCGCGGATGTCGACCCGGCACGACTCGCCGAGGTGATCGAGTCCGCAGACCCCGAGGGCCGTATGCTGCTGCAACTTCTGCGCATGCACGGACCCGACGGCGAACTGCCCGAGGCCGTGGGCCGCCTGATCCAGCCGCTGATGACCAAGGACCTGGACGCCGCTCAGCAACTGGCCGCCGCGCTCGACGTCGACGCCCCACTCGTGGATGTGGTGCGCGCGAAGGCTTCGCAGACCCTCCAGATAGAGGAGGTCTCCACCGGGAAGGACACGGAGGAGAGGAAGAGGGCGGCGGCGGACGACCCGCACGCGTTCGGCCTGGAAATGATGGACCGTGTCTACGGTCCGGGCTTCGGCGCGGCCGCGGAGGGGAGCGACGCCCTCTTCACGGATCAGACCGTCGACTACCTCTTCGCCCAGGTCTGGGGCCGCGAGGCCCTGTCCGTACGGGACCGCAGACTTCTCACCCTCGGGGTCGCCGCCACGGTCGGCCGCCCGGAGCTGATCCAGATCATCGCCAACGGCGGTCTCGTCAACGGGGAGCTGACGCCCGAACAGTTGCAGGAGGCCGTACTGCATCTGGCCGTCTACACCGGCTGGTGCAAGGCCACCGCCACCCACACCGGCATCACCGCCGCCATCGAGGCGCACACCGCCCGTTCCGCCACCGCTGAGGAGCAGAAATGACCGAGACTTTGATCAGCCAGCCGGTCACCCGCGACCCCCTCAAACCTCTCGACCCGCCCGCCGATTACCGTCGGCTGCAAGCGGAACAGCCCCTGATCAGGGTGCGGTTCCCCAATGGCACCACCGGCTGGCTGGCCACCCGCTTCGAAGAGGGCAGCCAGGTCTTCAACGACCCGCGGCTGAGCGCGAAGCGTCCGCGCCACGACACCCCCGAGGGGGAGGCCGCGGAGGCCGGCGACGACTCGCCGTTCGACCCCGGGTTCGTCATGATGGACGAGCCCGACCACGGGGCCTACCGCCGGCTGCTCACCGCCCGGTTCACCCCGAAGGCGGTGCAGAACAAACTCCAGCCCTACATCGACAAGATCGTCGATGAGCACCTGGACGCCATCGCCGCCGGGCCCGAGACCTTCGACTTCGTCCAGGCCCTGGCTCTGCCCATCCCCTGCCTGGTCATCTGCGAGCTGCTCGGAGTCCCGTACGCGGACCGCGACAGCTTCCACGAGGCCACCGTGGACATGATGGACATGGCCAAGGCGCGCGAGGAGCGGGACAAGGGGGCTCACTGGCTGATCGACTACATCACCCGCCTCGTCGCGGAGAAGCGACGCACCGGAGCCACCGACGGCATTCTCGCCGAACTCATCGCCAGGACCGACGGCGAGGCGTCGATCCTCACGGAACGGCAGCTCATCGGACTCGGGGTGCTGCTCCTCTTCGCCGGTCACGACACCACCTCCGCCATGATGGGACTTTCCGCGCTCACCCTGCTCACCCATGACGAGCAGCGCAGGGAACTGACGGAACGCCCGGAGAAGATCGGCGGTGCAGTCGAGGAGCTGATGCGCTACCTGACGATCGTCCAGTTCGGGCTCGGACGTGTGGCCAAGGAGGACCTGGAGATCAGTGGCGCGCAGATCAAGAAGGGCGAGCTGGTGGTTGTCGCGATGAACGCGGCAAACCGGGACCCCCGTGTCTTCCAGGACCCGGACAGCCTGGACCTCGACCGCAAGATGGTCCGGCACATGGGATTCGGCTACGGAGTCCATGCCTGCCTGGGGCAGAACGTCGCACGCGCCGAGCTCAGGACGGTCCTGCCGAAGCTCTTCCAACGCTTCCCGAATCTGCGGCTCGCCACCCCGCTGGAGGAGGTCCCCATGGACTTCACCGGAACCAACTACGGCGTCCGCAAGCTCATGGTCACCCGCTGACCCCGATCAGCCGCCCTTCACGCGTCGGGCGCAAGGCCGGGTGACGTGCCTACCGCGACGCAACTGCCGCCGGACGGGAGCCCAGGTGTCCTCCCGTCCGGCGGCGTCGTGCTTCAAAGACCGTCGGTTCGGTTGTGCTGTGGCGGGCCGAGCATGCCGCGGTCACACCGAGATGCACCGGGTACGACGGCGCCGGGGCGGCTGCCGCGCTGGGGCCCGCCCCTGCGCGGCAGCGTCCGCCCGGCCGGTGGTGTCCCCACAGCGTGCGGTACCCGGCCTGCCGTTCCCGGATCGACCAGGTCTATCATCAGGCGTAGACATCACATGTAGACATCGGATGTGGACACAGCGGACGGCCTTCGGGGCGGGACGTGTGAGGAGCGAGATGGAGTCGGTACGGTCGCGGGCCCTGGTGCCCTGCTTGGCGTTCGTCTGCCTGGTCACGGCCGTGATCGGCAGCCTCGGGGCCCCACTGATCCCCTCCATCGCGGCTATGAGCCATGTGTCGGTCGCCGATGCGCAGTGGTCGCTGACGATCACGCAGTTGGTAGCGGCGGTGGCCACCCCTGTGATGGGGCGGCTCGGCGACGGGCCGCACCGCAGGCGGGTGGTCGTCGGCACTCTGGCGCTGGTCGTGATCGGCTGCGTGCTGGCCGCACTTCCGCTGGGCTTCGCGACGCTGCTGGTGGGCCGTGCGTTGCAGGGCATTGGGCTCGGCCTGACTCCGCTGACCATCGCCGTGGCCCGGGACGCGCTGCCCGCCGCCCGCTCCGCACCGGTGATCGCCATGCTCTCCATCACCGCGGTGACGGGTGTGGGACTGGGCTACCCTCTCACCGGCCTGGTGGCCCAGTGGGGAGGCGTGCGTGGGGCCTACTGGCTGGGTGTCGTGGTCAGTGCGCTGGGACTGGCCGCCGCCGCGTGGGCCGTGCCCGCGGCACGGCACCGGGCCCGTGTCCCCCTGGACATCCTCGGAGCGGTGCTGTTGGCCCTGGGCACTGCGGGACTGCTGGTGGCGATCAGCGAGGGCGAGGCGTGGGGATGGGGCTCGTGGCGCGTGGACGGCATGATCGGCGCCTCCGTCCTGCTGCTCGCCGTCTGGGTGTTCTGGGAACTGCGCACGCCTCACCCACTGGTTGCGCTGAGGCTGGTGCGTGACAGGTCGGTGATGACCGCGAGCGTGGCGGCGGTCCTGGCCGGTGTCGGCATGTACATGCTGTTGTCCACCGTGACCAGGTTGGTACAGACGCCCGCCGCGACAGGCTACGGGCTGGGCCAGACAGTGGTCGTGGCCGGTCTGGCCCTTACCCCGTTCTCCATCGGCAGCTTCCTGGCGAACCGGCTCACCCCGACTCTGGTGCGCTGGACCTCACCGCGGGCGGTGCTCCCGATGAGCTGTCTGATCCTGCTCGCCTCAATGGCGATGTTCACCTCGTGGCGCGGGAACATGGCCCAGATCATGGCTGTCATGTTCGTCGCGGGCCTCGGTGTCGGCGTCATCTTCGCGGTGATTCCCGGCTTCCTCGTCCGTGCGGTGCCCTCGCACGAGACCGGCAGCGCGATGAGCTTCAACCAGGTACTGCGCTACATCGGCTACGCGGTCGGCAGCGCGATGAGCGCGGCCGTGCTGGAGGGGCACACCGGTGCGGGCGCGGCCTACCCCTCCTCCAACGGCTATACCGCAGTGGGACTGCTCAGTTGCGTGGTCTGGCTCGTGACCGCCGCAGTGGCCCTGATCGTGCCGTTGCGTCGCCGGGGCGGGCGGATCCTGTCGGGGAACCTGCCCCAGGGACGCATACATCCAGTGACGGAGAGTGCACACCGTCCTGCGGCACCGGGCCCGTTGTCGGGGCAACGCGACGAAACGGTCGCGGAATGAGTGCGACGACACCGGCCGGTGCTCAGCCAACCGCGGCCGGCCGGCCGCGGCGTGACGCCGCAGGCAGCCGTGACCGGCTACTGAAGGCCGCGAGTGAGCTGTTCGCCGAGCACGGGTACGACCGCACCACCGCGCGGGCCATCGGCAGCCGTGCCGGTGTGGACCCGACCATGATCGCCCGCTACTTCGGCGGCAAGGCCCAGCTCTATGTCGCCACGCTGCGTATGGGTGACGGCCCTAACGAGATCGTCGACCTGCTCGACCCCGGCAGGCTGGCGGTGATCCTCGACCTGACCCGGCGGCGGGGCCCCAATCCCATCTACCAGGTCGCCGTCCGCCCGCACGACGATCCTGCGGGTCAGACGGCCACCCGCGAGGAGCTTCACCGCCGCGTGATCGAGCCGCTGCGCCGTCGACTGTCGGCGGAAGGCGTGGACCAGCCGGAACTGCGTGCCGAGATCATCGCCAGCGCCTTCATCGGCGTCGTCCTGGCACGCACGTCCGGTGCCTTCGATCATCTGCCCGACGTACGAGACGACGTACTGGGCGCGCTGCTCCTCGACATGCTGAGCCCCGAGCCGCCACTGTCGCGGCGAGCCGATGGCCGGCTGCCGGACACGGGATCGTAGAACAACCGAGCCTTTCCTGTGGCGAGCGCCTGCGACACGACCGGTCGGATGCGTGGGTGATCGTTGTTCTCGGCAGGCCCCTCGGTGGGCTGTGGCCGATGTGTGCCCCGCGGTGACCAAAACGCTGGGGCATCAACACACTCGGCAGCGGCAACGCCGGCCGGAAGCTGCGCCCCGACCACCTTCGGGGTCCGAGCGTTCGCCGCTGCGCCTCCTGGCACATGACCAAATACGCGTACCTGGCAGTGCCAGGCCGGAATCGATTCGACAGGATTGCGCTATTGGCGCAAAGCTTTCCAGACCGCACGAAACCTGCAATTAACATAAATTTACCTGTCAGAAATGCCACACGGGTGATCCCCGATTCCATGTGGACTAACTGCGTGTATGGGGCAACAGTCTTCCTCGGCAACTCCCTTCGAGTGAAACGAGGTTCTCATGTGCGGAATCACTGGCTGGGTCTCCTACCGGCGCGATCTGACGGGCCATCAAGAAAATATCGACGCCATGACGCAGACCATGTCGTGCCGTGGCCCCGACGCCGCAGGCTCATGGGTGGCACCGCACGTCGCCCTGGGGCACCGGCGACTCGCCGTGATCGACCTGCCGGGCGGCGCGCAGCCGATGACCGTGGAGACTCCTGACGGGGCGGTCTGCATGGTCTACTCCGGCGAGGCGTACAACTTCACCGAGCTGCGCTCGGAACTGCGCCGTGCCGGGCAGCGGTTCGACACCGACTCCGACACCGAGGTGGTGCTGCGCGGCTACCTCGTGTGGGGCGAGAAGCTCGTGGAACACCTCAACGGAATGTACGCCTTCGCCATCTGGGACGCCCGCGCCGAGCGCCTGGTGATGATCCGCGACCGGATGGGCATCAAGCCGTTCTACTACTACGAGACCGAGGACGGCGTCGTCTTCGGCTCCGAGCCCAAGGCAATCCTGGCCAACCCCATGGTCGCCCCAGTCGTCGGACTCGACGGTCTGCGTGAGCTGTTCGCCGGCGTCAAGACGCCCGGCGCCGCGGTGTGGGAGGGCATGCGTGAGGTGCGGCCCGGGGAGATCATCGTCCTCGACCGCGGCGGGATGCGCCACCACATCTACTGGCAGCTGCGTTCCGAGCCCCACAGGGACAGCAAGGACGAGACGGTCGCGCACGTCCGCGAATTACTCGACGACATCGTCCGCCGCCAGCTCGTCGCCGACGTACCCCGCTGCACGCTGCTCTCCGGCGGCCTGGACTCCTCCGCGCTCACCTCCCTGTCGCAAATTCACCTCGCGCCCCAGGGCGAGACGGTGCGCAGCTTCGCCGTCGACTTCCCCGACCAGGACAAGCACTTCCAGGCCATCGACGTCTCACCCACTCAGGACACGCCCTACGTCCACGCCGTCGCCGAACACGTGGGCTGCGACCACCAGGACATCATTCTGGACGGGGCGGCCCTGTCCGCCCCGGAGGTTCGCCGTGCGGCCGTCGGCGCGCGTGACCTGCCGGTGGGTATCGGGGACCGGGACAACTCCCTCTATCTGCTCTTCGCCGCGGTCCGCCGCCACTCCACCGTGGCGCTGTCCGGCGAGTCCGCGGACGAGGTGTTCGGCGGCTACCCGTGGTTCCACGACGAGCGGAGGTACGCCGAGACCTTCCCCTGGCTGGTGGGCCAGCATTCGCTGATCGAATCGGGCGGCCAGATCAGCGAGGAACTCAAGCCCGCGCTCGCGCTCGGCGACTACATCGCCGAGAGCTACCGGACGGCTGTCGCCCAGGCCCCCATCCTGGAGGGTGAGACCGGCCTGGACCAGCGCATGCGGGTGGTCAGCCACCTCCATCTGACCCGCATGGTGCAGACCCTCCTGGACCGCAAGGACCGGATGAGCATGGCCGTCGGCCTGGAGGTCCGCGTCCCGTTCTGCGACCACCGCCTCGTCCAGTACGTCTTCAACGCCCCCTGGTCCCTGAAGACCTTCGACGGCCGTGAGAAGAGCCTGCTGCGTGCCGCGACCCGGGATGTCCTCCCCGAGTCGGTCGCCAACCGCAAGAAGAGCGGATACCCGGGTACATTCGACCCCGCCTATGTCGAGGCCATCCAGTCCCAGGGCGCCGAACTGCTGCGCTCCGGACACGCGGCGACGGACCTGGTCAGTCGGGAGCGCCTCACCGTGGCCACCACTCGGCCTGCCGCCGACCTGAGTCAGCAGCAGCGGATGCTGCTGGAGCGAACCCTCGACCTCGGGGCATGGTTCGACCTTCACCGTCCGACAATCAGGATCTGACCGGGTGAGGAGCGGCCCCCGGACCGCTCCTCCCTTCCCTTTTCGCTGTGAATTGCGCAACTCGCGTGGAGCCAGAAGACATACCGGCGATAGCGGAGACTCGATTCCATGCGCATATCCAGCGTTGCCACCCCAGGAGGAGCGCAGACGGTCCAATGGTTGGAGGCTAATGCGGATCCACGGAAACTATGGCGGGAACTCGACGGTGCGCCTTTCGACCGACGCTCCCGGCAAGGCCGGGCTCCGGTTGACGGTGGGGCGCGTGGTAGGTGAGTACGCATTCCCGGCCGCTGTTTGAGCCCGGTCTGGTCTCCGGGCCGGCGCCCGCGCAGACGCGGTCGGCGAAAATCGGGACGCACCGGCGTCCGCAGAACCTCACCGGCGGGGTCGACCACTCGGGCAGGCCCGGGTCGGCGAGCAAGCCGGGGATGAGGCGATGTAGTCATGGGTGATGCCAGCGGTATGCCCGAGACGGCCGCGAGCTGGGTGAGGGGATCGTGACGGCGCGGGCACACCAGCGCGGGAAGCACGCGCCAACACGGCGAGAGCCCGCACCGTCATCGCCCGCGCGGGCGATGACGAGGATCGTAGGCCCGGCGCGGGGACAGGTCGAGGGCTGCAGGACAGGTAGCCAACGAGGCTCTTGCTCCGGTGAGCTGTGACTTCGAAAGCGGAAGCGGGAATCCTTCAGGTCGTGACCGGTCAGGAGGGGTGCGCGGACCGAACGCGCCGGGCCCACAAGGTGCTGTGGGGTCAGCCGTTGAAGACGATCTCGCTCCGGTCGCGGCGTTCATACAGGTCCCAGTACAGCGGCGCGATCTGTTCCGGAGTGGCGGCGGGAATGCCTTCGGGTCCGCCTTCGCCGATCCACGTGTTGATCGCGACATGTACGGCGTACACACCGCTGCCCGTCAGCTCGTTGTGGAGGTTGAGGGTCCAGTTACGCAGCGCGCCGGCGGCGGCGTTGACGTTGCCGAGCATGGGGATGGGGTGGACGGAACCGCCACCGGTGGTGAAGATCAGCGTCCCGGCCCCGGCCTCTCGCATGGCGGGCAGCACCGCGCGTGCCGCGGCGACGGCCCCGTAGAAGGTGTATTCGATCTGTGGCTGGACGTTCTCGACCGTGACCTCGCTCGGGGGGACCGTGGTGAAGCCGGGTACCGGCGAGTGCGGTGCCGGGGAGTACTCCAGCACGTCGAGCGTGCCGAAGCGGGCTCGGGCCGCGTCCAGAGCAGCGGTGAGGGAAGGGCGGTCCAGCACGTCGGCGGGGAAGGCGGCGGCCACGACACCCTCCTGGCGCAGCTGGTCGGTCAGCGCATCGAGCTTCCCCTTGGTACGGGCGATCAAGGCGACGTCGAAGCCGCGGCTGCCGAAGGTACGGGCGATGGCCAGGCCCATACCGGGACCGGCGCCGACGATGACGAGAGTGGGCACGATCAGACCTCTTCCGTGCGGGGTGCGGGTAGGACGGTTCCGTTCAGGAGCAAGTGATGGCGAGCTTGCCGAGCGCGCCCGCACCGAACGCGGCGAACGCGTCTGGGGCCTGCTCCAGCGGATAGGTGGCGGTCACCGGTACACGCAGTGCGCCGGAGGCGGCGTCGGCCGCCAGGGCGGTGAGGGTCTGCACAGTGGCGTCCGCCATCACCGAGCGCGCGGTGGCATTTTGTCCCTCGACGGCGTCGGGGCCGAAGCCGAGGGTGGAGGCGATGCGTCCGCCCGGCCGCAGCAGGCCCGCGAGCTGGGCGCCGTCGCCGGCCAAGTGCACCACCGCGTCCACTCCGTGCGGGACGATCGCGCGGACCTGGGCTTCCAGGTCGCCGGTGAAGTCGACCAGGTGCACGTCGGCACCGGTGAGGCCGGTGACGAAGTCGGCTTCCGCGCCGGGACGGGCGGTGGCGATCACCTTGGCGCCGCGGGCGGCGGCGATCTGCACGGCCAGCGCGCCCACCCCTCCAGTGGCGCCGGAGATCAGCAGCGTCTCGTCCTTGCCCGGGTTCACCGCGTTCACGCTGTCCACTGCCGCCGTACCGGCCAGCCCCAGTGCTCCGGCGTCCTGAACGCTCAGCCCCTCCGGGATCGGTGCGACGCCGTATCCGGCGGTCACCGTGACGTACTGGGCCAGAGAACCCGTGCCCAGGAAGGGTTTCATCACGACGCCGAAGACCGTGTCACCGACCGCGAAGCCTTCCACGCCCTCGCCGAGGGCCTCGACGGTGCCGGCGAAGTCCTTGCCGACCACGAGCGGGAAGCGGTGCTCCATCATCCCCCGCATATATCCGGCGGCAGTGGCGGCGTCGAAGCCGTTCACCGAGGAGGCCGCCACCTTCACCAGCAGCTCACCGGCCTCCGGGCGCGGGATGTCGACCTCCCTCACGGCGGGAGCGGACGGAACGGAATCGACAGTCACAGCACGCATGATCATCATCCTCGCAGAAGTGGAACGGCCTTCCCGTTTCCATGATGTCCAGCGTAGCAACACAAGTGGGCAGGCTGTTCCATTTCGGTAGGGTGGGGACCATGACCGCCTCCGCAGTTTCCGCCGACGCCCCGGGCCACCCGCCCGGGACGGGCCTGCGTGCCGACGCCGAACGCAACCGCGAGAGCATCCTGGCCGCCGCCCGCCGCCTCTACGCCGCCGAAGGTCTCGGCGTGTCCATGGCTGCCGTGGCCCGCGAAGCCGGCGTCGGCAAAGCCACCCTGTCCCGCCGCTTCGCGACCCGCGAAGAACTCATCAGCGCGGTCTTCGCCGACCGTATGGACGCCTACGCCATCGCCGTCACCGACGCCTTGGCCGACCCCGAACCCTGGCGCGGCTTCGCCCGGTACATCGAAGCCGTCTGCGCCATGCAGGCCGCCGACCGAGGCTTCGCCGATGTCCTGACCATGACCTTCCCTGCCGCCAAAGCGCTGGAAGCCCGCCGCGCCGAGGCGTACAACGGCTTCCTTCTGCTGATCGAGCGGGCCCAGGCCACGGGACGTCTTCGGATGGACTTCACCCCCGAGGACCTCGTCATCCTTTTGATGGCCAACGCTGGCGTTGTGGCCGCCGGCGGCGACGCCGCCCCCGACGCCTGGCGCCGTCTCGTCGGCCAGTTGCTCCGTGCTTTCGCGGTCCCCGGGGCGGAAGCCGGGCCACTGCCTCCCGCTCCCGACCCCACAGCGCTCTACCGGGCCATGGTGCGCCTCTCCCGCCGCCTGCCCCCCACCTCCTGAACCGGTCGGCCCCCGGGGGTGGCGGCTTCGGTCGAGCGAGAGGTCACCTGGCCCTGTCCAACACGGTCCGGACCAGTTCAAGAGCGTGGTCGACGTCGTGTGCGATATTCATCAGTTCCACGAAGCAGTGATCGACATCGGTCTCCCGTCCGGCGCCCGTGATCGCTCCCACGACCTCGTCGAGGGTCGCCTCCGTGGTCGGGTACACCCGCAGGACCATGCCGAGTCCGGACGGGTCCCGGCCTGCCTCGGCCGCCAGCCGCCGGACCTCCGCCATGGGAACGTTGACGGCATCCGGGGTGAAGGGACCGGAGCCCGGCTGGACGACAGGGAGCCAGCCGTCGGCCCTGCGGGCGACACGGCGCATCGCGGCCGGAGCGAAGCCCGCCAGATAGATGGGGGGACGCGGACGCCGGACGGGCTTGAGGCCCACATAGGTGGCCGGGATCCGCGTGTACGCGCCCTCGAACTCGACCGGATCGGTGGTCCACCACGCCTCCAGCGCGTCCAGGGCCTCGTCCAGCCGGGCGCCGCGCTCCTTCATCGGCACGCCCGCCGCCTGGTACTCCTCGGGGGACCAGCCGGTGCCGAAGCCGGGCAGCAGACGCCCCCCGCTGATGAGGTCGATGGTCGTCAGCGAGCGGGCGAGCAGGGCGGGCGCGTACCAGGGGGCCTGGAGGATGTTGGCCCCGATTTCGGCCCGTTCCGTGGTGGTGGCGGCCACGGCCATCAGGGCGAACGGGTCGAGGACGGTCCGGAAGGTGTCCGGGACGCTGTCACCGCCTCCGTATCCGACGGTGGGCTCGACCGGGGCCAGGAGCCGGTCGCCGACCCAGAGGCTGTCCGCGCCCAGCGCCTCGGCCTCCTTCGCGAAGCGACCGGCCTCGTGGGCCTGGCGGGCAACCGGGCCCATCTGGGGCAGGGTGAATCCGATACGCATGGCGACTCCAGGAAATGGTCGGTGGAGGGCGGGCAGGCGGCTGATTCCGTGACCGCGTCAGACCGGTGCGCGGCCTGGCGCACAGGTGCACTGTCTCACCAGAGGACGGGCGGCCTCTGCACAGCACTGTTGATCGTTTCCTCCTTGCAACGGAACTCTTCGAACGGCACGGCCGCCTACTGGGCAGTGCCGTTCGAGATCGATGACCGGACGGGCCAAGTCGCGCGTCCGCGGAGTCGCGAGGGTACGGCCGGTGGTGAGCCGAACGGCCGTTTGACTCAACTCCCGATGAATCCGCCGCCGTTCACGTCGACCACCGCGCCGTTCACGAAACCCGCCTGGTCCGAGGCCAGGTAGCGGATCGCCGAGGCGACCTCGGCCGCTGTACCCAGCCGACGGGCCGGCGTCGTCATGGCGGCGTTCTGGAGAACTTGAGGGTCGGACGTGCGGGCGAGCGGCGTCTCGATCTGCCCAGGCGCCACGCAGTTGGCGGTGATCCCGTACCGGGCGTAGTCGCCCGCGATCTTGCGGGTCATACCGATGAGCCCGGCCTTCGAAGCCGAGTAGTGCGTGCCTGCCCGGTCCGAGTAGGTACGGCCGGCGCGCGAGGCCACGTTGATGATCCGGCCCCAGCCCTTCTCCCTCATCGGCGCGACAGCTCTTTGGCAGAGCAGGAAAGGTGCGGACAGGTTGATGCGCATCACCCTGTCCCACTCCTCCAAGGACAGATCCTCGAAACCCGGGACGATCCCGTTCCGTTTGGGGTGGATCCCGGCGTTGTTCACCAAGATGTCGCAGGGTCCCACCAGTTCATGCATGCGCCCGACCGCGGTGTCGATCTGCTGGTGGTTCCCCAGGTCCGCCACGAGCGGGAGTACCCGGTGGCCCTCGGCCTCGATCCGCTCCGCCACCGCCCAAACGGCCTCGCTCCGGTCGAGCAGCACGACGGTGGACTCCTCTGCGAGGAGGGTTGCGACGGCCAGTCCGATTCCGCTCGCGGCCCCGGTGATCAATGCGACTTTCTGGTCCGGCATGAATTTCTCCGTTCACTCGGGACCATGCGGTCCGCCGTCACCTCGATGTGGTGGATGGCTCGATCTGCCGCCGAGTCCCTATCCCTCAGGTCGAGCCTTCCTCACTCGGTGCGCCCGGTGCCGATCATGGCCGCCGCCAGAATGCAGGGTTCGTCGTAGTGGTTCTTCCAGGCATGCGCGACACCCCCCAAGATCACACAGGTGCCCGGTCCGAGCGTGCGGACCTCCCCGCTGCCCAGTTCCAGGTCGACCTTGCCGGAGAGGATCACGTCGTAGTCGAGGGTGTCCGTCGCATGCATCGACGGTTCGGTATGGTTTCCGGCGCGCATGTTGGGGTCTTCGGTGTGCGACCTGTCGAACCGACGCTTGCCGGCCGAGTGCGGCGGCAGGCACACGATTCCGAACTGACTGCCGCCCGGCCCGGGGAAACGCATGACATCCGGCGCCCGACCGAGGTTGGCAGGCAGCGAGGAGTCGGTCGGGGCGGCCCACAGCCACAGCGATTCCAGGGCACCCGGGTCGAAGCGCTCGGCCGGGCTGCCGGGGTCCGCGAACTCCTCGACACCGTCCTCGTTGGTCCTGGCGAAGACAACCTCGATGTTTTTCAGGTACTCCATGGTTCCTCCTCTGTTCGGGGGCCTTTGGGGACAGGATCGGGGCCGGGCCGTCGAAGCGGTCTCAGCCCGCCTTGCCGCTCATGCCCTCTCTGCGATGGCGTGCGCATGTGCCGCGGCCTTCCCCGCCCACATGCCGGTGATGAAACACGGGGCCAGACCGCCGGCGTAGGCCCAGTGCGAAATACCGCCCACGTCCGCTCCCCCGGCGAAGAGACCGGGAACCGGCCGCCCGTCGGGGTCGAGAACCTCGCCGTCGAGTGACACCCGCACCCCGCCGAAGGTGAAGGTGATGGCCGGCTGGACCTCCACCGCGTAGAAGGGCGCTGTCTGCGGTGCCCGCGCGTCCGGTGCGACGGGCACCCCGAGGGCCTGCGCCGACGAGGAACTCACCGCCGCAACGTACGCCTGCATCGTCAGCCGCAACGCGTCGCGGGCCACACCCCACTCCGCCACCTGGTCGATGATCGCGTCGAGCGTGTCCGCCGTGGCCGTCCGTGCGCCGGCGCTCCGCGCGCGCTCGAAGCGGTCCACCCTGCCGACACCCGGGAACGGCTCGTCGGTGCCCTCGTTGCGGCGGACGTGGTCATCGAAGATCAGCACACCACGGGCACCAGGTGCGCGCAGCACGACCTGGGACAGGACCGAGTCACCGACCCGCTCGTCGGCGAGCCGCTCGCCGTCCATCCCGACCAGGACCGACGCCGCCGAGTGGTACTGGGTGAGAGGACGGAACTCCTCCGGCTCGAACGATGTGACCGGGTGGGCGATGAGATGGCCGTAGAAGGTGGACATTCCCTTTGTTCCCGCCCCGCCCGCGGACTGCGCCAGGCGGAAGCCGTCGCCCACACTGCCCGGGTTCGAGCGGACCAGCAGATGGTCGGCGTTCTGCCCCATGTAGCGGGCCAGCATCTCCCGGTTTCCCTGGAACCCTCCGGAGGCGAGGACGACCGACTTCGCCCGGATCGTGGTCAGTGTCCCGTCCGCCGACCTGGCGAGGACGCCTGCGACACGGTCGCGCTCCTGGACGAGGCCGACCGCGGCGGTCTCCAGCAGAACCTGCCCGCCGGCCTCGACGACGGCCTCCTGCGCGTATGCCAGCAGCCCGGTGATGTCGAGTTTGTACCCGACCCCGAACCTGTTGCCGGACCGGATCGGCCGGTCCGCGATGGTCACGCCCAGCGAGCGGATGAAGTCAGCCGCGACATGGTGGTGAGCATGCAGCTTGTACTGCATCTCCCGATTGCCGAGCCGGGCCAGCTCGTCGAACTTCGTTCGGTCCTCGAATGTCCAGAAGCCACCCGCGGACAAAGCCGCCGAACCTCCGCCGACCGGCCGCTTCTCCAGAAGTGTCACCGTGGCGCCCGCCGCCAGCGCGGCCAGGGCCGCACCGCTCCCGGATGCCCCACTGCCCACCACGACGACATCGGTGCTGAACTCTCTGCTGTCGGTAAATCCCATGGTTCTCTCCCTCGGCCGGCGCCATCAGCATGGTGCAACGCTGCTGCCGGCGGCTTTCCCGCAGCGGTCTTCTCGAAGATCGAGCTCTTACCCGTCCCGGCGTCAGCCGAGGACACCACCGTTGACGTCGATCACCGCCCCGGTGACGAATCCGGCGCGCTCCGAAACCAGGTACTCGACTGCGGCCGACACCTCGTCCGGGCGTCCCATCCGGGCAGCTGGGGTCTGGCTCACGAAGGCAGCCCCCATCGCCGCGCCGGACGGGTTGCCGTTGGTCAGCGGTGTCTCGATCCTGCCGGGGGCGACACAGTTGGCGGTGACCCCGTACGGTCCGCCTTCACCCGCGACGGTCCGGGTGAAGCCGATCAGCGCGGCCTTGGTGGCGGCGTAGTGGGCTCCGGCCTGCGGAACATACATCCGGCCGGCCCGTGAGGACATGTTGACGATGCGCCCCCAGCCCTGGTTCTTCATCAGCGGAAGTGCCCACGCGCAGAGCCGGAACGCCGCAGTGAGGTTGACCGCGAGCACCTGCTCCCACTGCTCCACGGGGATGTCCGCCAGGTCGAGCCGGGTACCGTCCGGTGCCTTCGGGCTGAGTGCCGCGTTGTTGACGAGGATGTCGCAGCGTCCGTACTCCTCGGTCAGGAACCCGGTCAACGCGGTGACGGCCTCTCCGTCGCCGAGGTCGACCACGTGACCCACGGCCTGACGGCACTCCGCGCCAAGGGCGTCCGCGACATCCTTGACCGCAGGGGAGCGGTCGAGCAGGACGAGCGTTCTGTCCGGGGCCGCGAGTCCTTTCGCGATGGCGGCACCGAGCCCCTGCGCGGCGCCGGTGATGACGGTGAGCCTGGATGTCTCCATGATCGTCCTCCTTGGTCACCCGAGCAGAGAGTCGCCGGCGGGGCGGAGCTGGGACTCCTCCCGGTCGCTCTCGGCCTGGAGGGGTTTGAGAGCGGTCTCCTTGACGAACGTGATCGCGGCGAGACCGACCACCATGATCCCCAGAAACCACCAGGTCAGGGACGTGATCGTGTGGGTGGAGTCGATCAGCCGAGTAATCACGAGAGGGGCGAAGCCGGTCACGATGAAGGCCAGGTTGGACCCGAGTGCAGTACCCGTGTACCGAACGTTGCGCGGCATCATCTCAGCGTAGAACACGTACCCCGGAACGATCGTCCAGGCGTGGACGAGCATGAAGACCGTGAAAGCCGCACCCAGTGCCACGATGTTCGTCGCCTTGTCGAGGATGAGGAGGACCGGGTAGGCCAGGACCAAGAAACCGGCGTATCCGGTGATGATGACGCGCTTGCGTCCCAGCTTGTCACTGAGCAGCCCGACCATGGGGTACGTGAGCACGGCCAAGGCGATCGCGATGGCGATCATCCAGTAGACGGGCTCGGATCCCAGCCCGCGGTTCTTGATCAGGTAAGTGCCGAAGTAGGAGACCGCAACGTTACCGGTGCCGGTCATGGCGACGGTGAGCAGGAAGACCTGCACCACCTTGACGGGGTGCCTGGTGACCACTTCCCGCATTGGGCTGCGCACGATCTCGGACTTCGGTATCGCCTTGAACTCGGGCGTCTCCTCGATCTTGAGCCGGTAGACGAGACACAGCAGCGTCAGCGGCACGACGGCCAGGAAGGGGATCCGCCATCCCCAGGAGGCCATCTGGTCGGGTGACACGAGTGAGGAAGCCAGCCCGCACACGGCGGCGGCGGCGGAGAAGCCGCCGACCGAGCCCATGGCCATGGCCGAGGTGTAGAAGCCTCGACGGCCGTCGGGCGCGCTCTCGGCGATGTAGGCGGCGGCACCGGCGGATTCCCCGCCCGCACAGAACCCTTGGACCATGCGAGCCAGCAGAAGGAGAACGCTCGCGGTGGTGCCCAGGGTCGCGTAACTCGGGAGGAAGCCGATCAGCGCACTCGCCGAGCCCATGGTGACGACGGTGAGGACCAGAGCACGCCGTCGGCCCGCACGGTCGCCGAGCCGTCCGAAGAACCAGCCGCCGAGCGGTCGGACCAGATACGACGAGGCGAAGACGCCGAAGGTGAGCAGCAGGCCCACGAGAGGGTCGTCGCCTGGGAAGAACTGCGGGGCGATGTAGACCGCCACGAAGGCGTAGATCCCGAAGTCGAAGTACTCGATGAGCGTGCCCAGGCCGCCGGCCGTGGTCGCTCGGCGGATCATCCGCCGTCTGCCGGGGTCCAGACCCCCTGTCGGCGAGCTCAGAATCGTCATCTGTATCTCCAGTGATCTCTGTGACGGGTGGTGGGGCACTCACCGGAAAGCCGGGCGGTGCCGCTCGGGCCTTTGAAGCTCATGCGCAGACCGGCGAGGTCGCCGAGGACGGGGCAGTTCGCCCGGCCACCTGGGTAAGGGTGTCTACCGCGCCCTCGATTGCGTCGCCGCGCCAGGCGACCTGGCCGTCCGGGCGGACCAGGACCAGTGCGCGTCCGTAGAGTTCGGCGGCTTCGGGGTTGTTGATGTCTACCCGTCGAAGCGGTACGGACATGGCGACTGCCGCGCTCTCCAGCGGACCGGTCACGGCGCGGTCGTCGAACCGCAGCAGTACGAAGCCGAGGCCGAACTCGTCGAGGACCGATTGGGTCTGTGCCTTGTCGAGCCAGATGTGCGGGGCCCTGGAGCCGGGCCGGGCGGTCTGGACGTAGCGGGAGACCTCAAGTTCCGGGGCGGGCGTGCCATCGGGTACCACCACGGGCGATCCCTCGTAGAGGTAGCCCAGATGGATGCCGATGGAGTGCCATTCACGGCTCATCATCGCCGTGTACTCGTCCCCGAACTGGTTCCGCGCGTCGACCGCCGCCTTGCTCATGTCGGAAGGGTCGAAGATCACGGGGTCCGGCCGGGAGAGCCGCGGGTTCAGCATCCGGCGCAGGTTGTCGCTCGCCTCGCCCACGTTTCGCTCGGCGACCGGCCGCTGCTCGATCTCGTAACTGTCCAGCAGTACATCGCCACCCCACCCCTGCAGGCAGGCGACCAGCTTCCAGGACAGGTTGACGATGTCGAGCAGCCCGGTGTTCATTCCGAACCCGCCGGTCGGCGAGGTCAGGTGAGCGGCGTCACCGGCGATGAAGACCCGCCCTCGCCGGTAGGACTCCGCGACCAGCTGCTGTCTCACCCACGGAAGGATGGAGAGGATCTCGAAGTCGAAGTCGTGTCCGACCGCGCGGACGATCGCCTGCCGCAGCTCCTCCTCGGTCGCCTCACGGTGCTCACCGTCACCGATGAGCGAGAAACGCCACTGGTCGCGGCCGTTGATGGCGACGAGCGTGGCCCAGGTTCCTTCGGGCCCGATGAAGATGTAGCGGTAGGCGGGCTTCTTGTCGTGCAACCGCTCCAGGTTGTCGCAGCGGAAGATGGCGTTGGTGGTGTAGGTGAGTGCGCCCTCTCCGGCCATCTCGATGCCGAGGGCCGTGCGCACCGTGCTGGCCCCTCCGTCCGCGCCGACCAGGTAGTCGGCTTCGACCTCGTAGGTGCGGCCGTCCTCGACCGAACGCAGAGTCGCGGTGACGCCGTCGCCGTGGTCGGTGAAGGAGATGAGTTCGGTGCGGTAGCGGATGTCCGAGAGTCCGGAGCGTCCGGCGAAACCGGTCAGCACCGGGTCGAAGAAGTTCTGCGGGCACCGCTCACGGTGTTGCGGGCTCTGCGGCGGGCACTTTTCATCGCGGGGAGCCGGGAACTCCTCCCGGCCGAACTCGAAGCTGTTCAGGTCGGCCACCCAGGCGTTGTCCTGGACGTAGCCGCGGTTGTAGCCGGCCGATTCGACCTCGTCGACGATGCCCCAGCGGCGGCAGAACTCCATGCTGCGGATGCCGACCATGTCCATCTTCGGCTGGAAGACCGACCCGTCCCGACGCTCGACAAGGAGGGAGCGCACCCCCCGCCAGCCGAGGTCTCCGGCAAGGGCCAGCCCGACCGGCCCGGCTCCGACTATCAGCACCGGCACTCGCTCGACCATGCGTACAGCCCTTTCGTTCGGTTCCATTCACACATCGGCCACAGGAGCGGCCTGGCGCGATACACATTGGCAACACCGCGTTGACCGCACAGTAAAGGTCAAATCATTTGCCAGTCAATGCTTCGGGGAAAGCTTTTGGGTTCCGCCCGCGGAGGGGGCCACGATTCCCGCCGAACGCGCGGGGCCGGCGACGACGACGCCCGGCGAGGCGGCGGACACGGGGCGTGAGGCGGGGAGCGGTGCACGACCGACAGGCGGCGGTGTGGAGTCTCGCGCGGGAGGCTTCCGAAGATGGCCGGCCGCACTCGCGTGCGGGGGTTCGTCTAAATGGTCAATACATTTCACGAACGGGCTAGTGTGGTTCGCATGGATGAATCTCTCCCCGCCGCGACGCAGCCGACCGCCGGAACCGGAAACCGGAGCACGAGGGCCCAGAACGCGGCCTTCACACCAGTACGCGCCAAGCGCGGATATGAGTACATCGTCGAGCAGGTCCGCGACGCGATCCATTCCGGCCGCTTCAGGCCGGGCGACCAGCTTCCGACGGAGAGGGAGATGGCCGAAGCCTTCAAGGTGAGCCGACACGGAGTGCGAGAGGCCATCCGGGGCCTCGAATCAAACGGACTCGTCGAGGTCCGCTTGGGCGTGCTCGGCGGCATCTTTGTCCGTGAGGGGGACCCGCGAACCGTCACGCGCGCGCTCAGCGACCTCGCGTCGCTTGGCGCCTTCTCCTCCGAGAGCCTCCTGGAGGCGCGCATCCTGCTGAGTTCGGATGTCCTGCGGCTGGCTTGCGAGCGGGCGACGAAGGATGATCTGCAGCGGCTGGAGGACGACATCGTGGTGGTCGAGAACCTTGTCGCCGAACCCGGCGCCGAGCGAACCTCACACCTCACCGAGTTCTACCGTCTGCTCGCGGCGGCGACCCATAACGAGGTGCTGGTCGCGCTCACCGATTCGCTCGCGCAGATCGTCCACGCCCGCCTCAACCGCGCCGCCGCTCCGCCGAATCCGGACATCGGCCGCATCCGGCGGAACATTCTGAACTACATCCGGGAGCGGGACGCCGAGCACGCCGTCGAAGAGATCACCCAGCACCTGACACAGCTGGAGCACACGCTGCTCGCCGCAGAGCAGAGCCGCAGGGCGCAGGGCGGGGTAGGGGCGAGGTGAGCCGCTGGTATCTGGCCGGACCCGCCCGGCCAGATACCAGCGCTGTCATGAGACGTGCGGGGGGCGGACCGCGTAGCGCTCTTCTAGGGAGTCGAAGAAGGACTTGCCCACCAGGCGCTGACGCTCCGCCCAGCCGGTGAGGTGCCGGGAGGCCGCCACGAGCGAACCAGTGCGGTGCAGCTCCTCCAACGCGGCCAGTGTGCCCTTGATCGCACCCTGGAGTGCAGCGTTGGCGAACAGGGCGATGGTGAAGCCGTTCAACTCGTCGAGGGGCAACAGCGGCGTCCGGCCACCCTCGACCAGGTTCACCACCTGGGCCCCGCCCAGCTTCTCGGGGATGGCCCGGAGCTCCTCGACCGTCTGCGGCGCCTCGACGAAGATGATGTCCGCCCCGGCCTCTCGGTACGCGGTCGCACGGTCCAGCGCGGCGGCGAACCCTTCGTTCGCCCGCGCATCGGTACGGGCGATGATCGCGAGCCGCTCGTCCTCCCTGGCCTCGACAGCGGCCCGCACCTTCTGGACCATCTCGTCGGCCCCTACGAGCTCCTTCCCGGCGAAGTGGCCGCATCGCTTGGGCGAGCGCTGGTCCTCCAGCTGGATCGCGTCGGCACCGGCCCGCTCCAGCTCCCGCACCGTCCGGCGGACGCCCACCGCGTTGCCGAAGCCGGTGTCGGCGTCGACGATCAGCGGGACATCGACGGCCTCCCGGATCGCTCCTACGTGCGCGGTCAGCTCGGTCAGCGTCACCAAGCCGATGTCGGGCGCGCCCAGGAACGTGTTCGCGACACCCGCGCCCGTCACGTAGACCGCCTCGAACCCGACCTCCACCGCGAGCCGCGCTGTCAGGGCGTTGGCCGCGCCCGGCACCGCCGTCACCGTGGGCGATGCGATCAGTCGCCGCATCGCGTCTCTGCTGGAACTGCCCATGATTACGCTCTCCTGAACTCGAATGCTTCCATCGTTTTAAGTTTGCGGAAGAGGGGCGACGCCTTTGGGCCTACAGCTCCTTGCGCGGCTGCCCGGGAACAATGCCACCGCCGGGTCCGTCGTTCACGACGGGTCTCGACTCGTCCGTCGAGACGTGCACTCCGCCGGCTCGGCTCCCGGACGAGCCGTCAGAGTTCCACATACCCGGAAAACAGCCGCCGCGTCGTCCTGAAAGCCGTCGCATGATCGACCCTCATTCCCTCGGCGGTGTCGAGCGACCCGGATACCGAGGCCGCGACCTCGATCGGGCCGGAGGGCGATCCCAGGCGAATCATGTCGCCCCCCGCGTGGCGCGCACTCTCGTGGACGACCGACCCGGTGACTTGGGCCGCGACGGCCGTGCACAGGGCTCCGGTGAGCGGGAGCGCGCGGTGCGGCTGCCCGTTGGACAGAAACCGTACGGACAGATCGACATCCCCTTCCTCTGTCCTGTCCCCTCCCAGCGTCCGGAACGCTGCCGAGGGGCCCACCACAGCGACGAAGGGTGTCGTCGGGTTCTTCGCGGCGGCCACGGCGTCGGCCGCGATGCCCATCAGCACCGACGCGGTGCGCCTCACCTCCTCCAGACGCAGCAGCACCTCGGCACCGGCTTCCAGCTCGTCGGGCGTCTCCACGGCCCGCAAGCCCAGTTCCGCGGCGCGGACGAACACCACCGGATTGGCGCTGTCGACCATGCTCACATGCATGGGGACACCGCCAACCGTGATGCGGGTCATCGCCTCACCCACGGGCAGCAGTCGTCCGTTGACAGTGCCACCCGGATCCAGGAAGTCCAGACGGACCGGGCTGCCGGTGCCGGCCACCCCCTGGAGCCGGTAGCTCCCCTCCCGCACACTTCGCCCGGCCCGGACGGCGAATGCGGAACGGATCGTCTTACCCGTGTTCAGGTTGTGCATCCGGACCACCGCAGTGCCGTCCGAAGGGGCCTCCACCAGACCTTCGTCAACAGCGAACGGGCCGACGGCCGAAGCCATGTTCCCGCAGTTGCCCGAGTAGTTGACGGCGGCGTGGCCGATCTGGACCTGTGCGAAGGTGTAGTCGACGTCGGCGTCCCGGCGCGGCGACGGGCGCACGACGCAGACCTTCGACAACGAGGAGACGCCTCCGCCCATGCCGTCGAGCTGCCGGCCATAGGGGTCGGGGCTACCCATCGCCCGTAGGAAGACCGGGTCCCACTCCGCCTGTTCCAGCGGCAGGTCCCTCTCGTGGAAGACCAGCCCCTTGCTCGTCCCGCCCCGGACGAACACGGCCTTGATCGAGGTCATCGGTCCACCCCCGCTCAGAACGGCCGCGGGGCGGGGTCGGCCTCGGCGATCAGCAGCGTCATCTCTCCGATGCTGTCGATCTCGATGGTCACCTCGTCTCCGGGCACAACCGGAGCGACACCCTTCGGCGTGCCGCTGGCGATGACGTCTCCGGGCTGGATGTCCACCACCGAGCTGATCAGCTCGATCGCCTCACCAACGGACACGATCATGTCCTTCAGGCTCGCGCCCTGCCGCTTCTCGCCGTTGACGAGCAGCCGCGAGGCCAGCGTGTCCAGATCGGGAATCTCATCGGCGGTCACCACGAACGGGCCGAACGGGGTGAAGGTGCGGAACGACTTGCGCAGTGACCGGTCCTCCTCGAACTTCCCCCGTTCGATCCGCATCGTCATGTCGATCAGGCAGGCATAGCCGAATACATGCTCGAAGGCCCGCTCGCGCGGAATGTTGCGACCCCCTCGGCCTATGACCACCCCAAGCTCGCACTCGTGGTCGAACCGGCGTGTCGATCCCGCGGGCAGGGTGATCGGTTCACCGGCTCCGCTCAGCGATCCCGCCGCCTTCAGGAAGAAGCCGGCCTCCCGAGCCGTACGGCCGCCGGTAGTCACCGAGCGGTCGCCGATCTCGCCGATGTGCGCCCGGTAGTTGGCCGGGATCGCGAAGAGCTGCGGGGGCGCCGGGTTGGCGGCGCGCAGGGTGACCGAGGCCAGGGGTACGCGCGGCCCGTCCACGTCGCCGAGGCGCGGGCCGATCTCGGCCCAGTTCCGGATCAGCCAGTTCATCCGCTGCTGTGGCCACTGGTCGAACGCCGCCGGAACGAGCCCGGTGATGTCCCGGATCTCGTCCCCCTCGACGACGCCGAGCCGGTGGTCGTCGAAGACGGCGAGTCTCATCGTTCTGCCTTCGCTGTCGCGCCGTCGCCGTCTACCTCTTCGTGGTAGACGTTCAGCGCGCGCAGCACGGCGCTGTCGTCGACCCGGAACAGCCGCGCGTCCGAGCCGTGGGGATTACTGTGGCGGACCGTGGCCCACGGTGGCACGGCCAGGAAGTCACCCTTGCCCCAGTCGAACCGTTGACCGTCCACGTACATCGTGCCGGCGCCCTCGACCACCCAGTAGACCTTGCTGCCGCTGTGCCGGTGCGCCACACCATCGAAGCCCGCACGCAGGATCTGGGCCTTCATCGACATCGCAGGCAGCACCGGACCGCCCGATGTGGGGTCCTGGTATTCGAGGATGACGTCGTCGGCCGGGTCGGCGACGAGTCCCTTGGCCCGCTCCAGTGCCCCCAGGGTCTGCTCGTTCGCGTAGACCAGGAGCGGGTTCGTCGTCCTGCGCGGTGCCGGTCCGACCGGACGCAGCAGGCCTGACCCGTACTCCCTCCAGGACTTCTCGGGCTCGGGGCCGACGGGCTGGGTGTCGGTCTCGTACGGGTCGAAGAACACGTTCTCCAGCGAACGCATCAGCGACACGTCGAGCACGTCGAGCCAGATCATCGGCTCGGGCCCCTCGTGCACATGGTCATGCCAGGACCAGTTCGGCGTGAGCACGAGGTCGCCCTCGTTCATCTCGTAGTTCTCGCCCTCAACCGTGGTGCTGCACCCGGTCCCCTGCATGACGAACCGGAACGCGGACGCGGTATGCCGGTGCGCGGTGGCCACCTCACCGGGGAGGATGTACTGGATCGAGGCCCAGAAGGTGGGTGTGGTGCCGTACTGGAGCCCAGGGTTGGCCAGCCGGAGGGTGCGTCGAGCGCTACCCGGACTCAGGGCGACGACCTCACCCAGCCTCTTCAGGAACTCCTCCAGGTCGTCCCAGCGCCAGTGCATCGGCACCATGGCCGGTTCGGGAGTGCGGGTAAAGAGCGGGGGGTCCGTGGGCTGGTGGATCGCGATCCCCGCCTCCCGCAGGGCCGCGACCAACTCCCCGCGCGCGGTGTCCTCATCCTGGATTTCGGTCGAGGTCTCTGTCATGTCGGCTCCTCAATTCACTTCGACGTCCCGAGACATCCCGTTCCCCGGACTGTTTCATCGTTGACGCCAAATGATTTGACCATTATCCTCAAGGCTGCGAGCGAGGTTGTCAACCAGGTCGTCCGGACTGCCGATCGGCCGGGACGTTTCTCCGGACGCGCGCCCACCGGCCGGGGACGCGCCGGAAACGCCGTCATGGCCGACCGAGATTCTTCAAGGACCAGAATGGCAAAGAGCAGCGATGCACCAGTGGTCGTCCTCGGCGGAGGACTGGCCGGCTACAGCGCCGCGATCGAAGCGGCGGAGCGGGGAGCGCGCGTACTCGTCATCGATAAAGCCGCCGAACCGGGTGGCAGCACCCTGCGCAGCGGCGGCTCGTTCGCCTTCGCCGGCACCGACCTCCAGGCCGCACACGGCATCGAGGACAGCGATGACCTGCTGCGCCGGGACCTGTTGAGGGGCGGGGGCGAGCAGTCGGACCCGCAGCTCGTCGACCTGTATGTCCGGCGCCAGCTTGCGGCCTATCACTGGCTCAAACGCTGCGGAGTCGATTTCGACGGAGTGAGCCTGAGCGGTAACCAGTCCGTACCGCGCTCGCACGGTGTCGACATCGGCCGCTCCCACGCGCTCATCAGGGCCGCGGCAACGGCCCACCATTCCGTCACCGAACTGCTCGCCACCACGACCGAGGCGCTTACACAGGAAAACGGCCGGATCGTCGGCGTGGTCACGCGTGACAGCGACGGCACCGCGACCGAGCGCCCCGCCCGGGCGGTCGTCCTCGCCACTGGTGGCTTCGCCCGGAGCAGACGGGCCATCTCCACATTCGCCCCGCAGCTGAGCAACGCCCGGCGCATGGGCGGTGAGCACAACACCGGCGACGGGATGTACCTGGCCATGTCCGTCGGTGCGGACCTGGCCGACGTAGGCACCATCAAAGCCACCTTCGGCGTCACAGCCGACGTACCGGGTATGCCTCCGAATCCGACCCTCCTGAACGCGCTGTACCGGGGCGGCATCGTGGTCAACAGCAGGGCTGAGCGGTTCGTCGACGAATCGATCTCCTACAAGCTCATCGGCGGGGTCTGTCTTCAGCAGCCCGGCGGTCTCGGTGTCCAGATCTTCGACGAACAGGTCATGGAGCAGACGATTCCCGGCAAGCTGGTCAACAACTACCGGGGGGCGCTGGAGCAGGGGTACCTCCTGCAAGCCGACTCGATCAGGGAACTGGCCGTCGCGGCGGGCCTGGACCCCGACGCCCTGGCCGCGACCGTCGACGGCTACAACGACGCCGTCCGGTCCACCGGCGACACGGACTTCGGGCGCACCCATCTGTCCAGCGGCTACGGCGAGCTACCGACGATCAACCGGGCCCCCTATTACGCGTACCCCACCACCGCCGGGCTGACCAGCACCTACGGCGGACTGCGGGTGGACGTGGAGATGCGTGTGGCCCACGTGCTCGGCGGAACGGTGCCCGGCCTGTACGCGGCGGGCGAGATCGTCGGCGGCTTCCACGGCAACGCCTATATGAGCGGGTCGTCACTCGGCAAGAGCGTGATCTTCGGGCGGGCCGCCGGTCGCGGCGCGGCCGACACACCGATGTGACCACGACGAGCGCCGGCTACACAGGTCTCCTTGCAGCCGGCGACCCTGGTACCGGGGCGGGTGAAGCGCGGCCCGGCGCCTTGACCCAAGGCCGGGTAGTTAACGGATTTCCCCTGGCGACAAGGGGTTTCGGCGTCGGGTCGTGACGCGTGCAGCGGGGTCGCGTTGATCGGATAGTCCGCCAAGACTGCTGATCGCCGAGGTGCCCCGTTGCCCGTACGTCATTGTGTCGCGCCGTCCGGTCTGACGACGCTCTCCCGCGTGTTCGCTGTGGCCACGGGGCCCTTCGCGCCCGGCCATCTGGGCGAGCTGACGCAGGTCGTGCCGTTCGAGCTCGTCGATGCGGTCCTGGAGGAGACCGGTTGTGTGCAGCGCCGGCTGCGTGACTTGCCCTCTAGGGTCGGGGTCTACTTCCTGCTGGCGATGTGCCTGTTTGCGAAGGTTGGCTACCGGCTGGTCTGGAACAAGCTCACCGCGGCGCTGGCGGTGTCGGCCTGGAGGTCGCCGGGCCGACCGCGAAGGCCCTGCGTGACCTGCGGCGCCGGGTCGGTCCGGCGCCGGTCCGCCGCCTGTTCGAGGTCCTGACCGGGCCGCTTGCCCAACCGGCCACGACCGGGGTGCGGTTCGGATGCTTCCGGACGGTCTCGTTCGACGGCTGCAGCTCGATCAGGCTGGCCGACACCGAGCGCAACGTGGAATGGTTCGGCCCGGGCGACCGGGGCGGCTGCCCGATGCTGGAGCTGATGACGTTGGTGGAGACCGGCACCCGCGCCCTGATCGGCGCGGTGTTCGGTCCCACCGACACCGGCGAGGCCGCCTACGCCAGCCGGCTCCTGCACCGTCTCCGCCCCGACATGCTGCTGTTATGGGACAAGGGCTTCGACGCCAACGCCTTCCTCGCCGCTCTGACCGGCACCGGCGCGCAGTTCCTCGGGCGGATCCGCGCCAACCGGAGCACTCCGGTCCTGGCCCGTCTCGGCGACGGCTCCTACCTGTCTGTTATCGGTACCGTCCCGGTCCGCATCATCGAGGCGCAGGTCACCGTGACCTTGAACGACGGCACCTCCTTCACCGGGGCTTACCGACTCGCCACCACGCTGACCTGCGCGAACCGATACCCGGCCACCGTGCTGGCCGCGCTCTACCACGAGCGGTGGGAGCACGAGTCCGCCTACTACGCGCTGCGGCACACCCTGGGACAGGGCCGCCCGCTGCGGTCGGGCGACCCGGTCGGCGTCGAGCAGGAGATGTGGGCCCAGCTCACCCTCTACCATGCGCTTCGCACCGTGATGGTCCAGGCCGCCGAGTCCAGGCCGGGCACCGACCCGGACCGCTGCGGCTTCACCATCGCCGTGCAGGCCGCCCGCGACCTCGTCGTCCAGGCCACCGGCATCACCACGGTCCCGGACGCCAGCACCGTCGGCGTCATCGGCCAGCGCGTCCTGGTCGGCCTCCTCCCACCCCGCCGGTCCCGCGTCAGCACCCGCAAGGTCCGCTCGTCGGTCTCCCGGTACGCCGAACGCCAAGACGACGGCCGCCCCGACCGCAGCCGCACCGTCACCCGCCTCGATGTCGCCATCCTCGAGCCCGCGAATGAGCAGCCCGCGCTGCCCGCCGCCTCCCGCGACGACCGGCTCGCCACCCACTCCCAGCGCCGCAGGCACCGCATCCTCGACCTGCTCCACGAAGAGCCCGGCCGTCCATGACGGCCCCGCGACATCGCGGCCCGCTTCGGCGACGTCACCCTAGAAAACATGTACAGACAGCTCAACCGCTGGGCCGCCAACGGCCTCATCCACAAGATCGGCCCCGGCCTCTACACCGCCACGCAGTGGTCACCAACACCCTTGCCACCAGGGGAACTCCGTTAACTACCCGGCCTTGGGACAGGTCCCCGAATCCTGGACACGGGTTATGCGGTGGGTATGGGCTTGATCCGCTTTGACGGACATTCGAGATCAGGGGTTCTGCCCCGGGAGGATGTCCATCATGGAAAGCGTGGGGAAGAAGAAGCCTCGGTCTCGTCGTTCGTTCACGCCGGAGTTCAAGGCCGAGATCGTCGAGCTGTGCCGACGCGGTGACCGCTCGGTCGGCCGGATCGCCAAGGACTTCGATCTGACCGAGACCGCGGTGCGGCTGTGGGTCAGCCAGGCAGAGGTCGAAGCGGGCGAACGCGACGGCCTGACCAGCAGCGAACGGGAAGAACTGGCCGCACCGCGGCGGGAGAACCGCCGACTGCGTGAGGACGTCGAGGTCCTCAAGCGTGCGACGGCTTTCTTCGCGAAGGAGACCCGGTGACGGTGCACCCGTTCATCGAGCCGGAGAAGCGTGCAGGTCACAGCGGAAAACGAGCGTGTGAGCTGCTGAAAACATCCCGGACCGCCTTCTATGCCCGCCTCGTCGCCAAGCCTGGCCCCCGCGCGGTACGTGACGCCGAACTGGCGGAACAGATCGCCGACGTCCACACGAGATCGCGGGGAACCTACGGCGCCCCGCGCGTCCATGCCGTGCTCAAGCACGCGGACGCCGGATGCGGCCGCCGACGCGTCCGCGGCTGATGCGCGCTGCCGGCCTGCGGGGCCGACACCGCGGGCGACGCCGGACGACGATCCCTGATCCACGGGCTGCCCTGCGGCCCGATCTCGTCCCCCGCAACCTCCAGCCCGATCCTGCCGGCCTGGACGCCCGCTGGTGCGGCGACATCACCTACATCGCCACAGACGAGGACTGGCTCTGCCTGGCCACCGTCATCAGCATCGCCTCCCGCCGCGTGGTCGGCTGGGTGACGGCCGACCACCTGCGGACCGATCTGGCCGCCGATGCCCTCACGGCCGCCTGCCGAAAGCGCCGCCCCAGCGGTCCGGTGAACTTTCACTCGGATCGCGACTGCCAATACACCAGCCATCAACTCGCGACGCCCGCACACCGGTTGGGAGCACGCCTGTCGGTCGGCCGCACCGGACAGTGCTGGCACAACGCACTCGCCGAGTCGTTCTTTGCCACCATCAAAAGAAAGCTGCTCGGCACCAGCTCCTGGCCCAGCCGGGCTGCCGTCCGCACCGCGATCTTCGATTTCATCGAGGGCTGGTACAACTTGCACCGTCTGCGCGGCAGCCTCGGCTACCGCAGTCCCGCCGCATACGAGACCGCACGCGCAGCCTGACCACCACACACATGGTGTCCGCCAAAGCGGAACAAGCTCAGTCGGCGTCGGGTGTTGTAGCGGTGGAGCCGCCTGAAGGCGTCGAGTCGGGCCTCGCGCCCGGTCGGCCGCCTCTTTCGTCCTTGCAGGATCTCACGTTTGAACGTCGCGTTGAAGGACTCGGCGAATGCGTTGTCTGCGGATCCGACCGCGCTCATACTGCGCCGCACCCCTGCGGACCCGCAGGCTTCGGCGAAAATCCTGCTCGTGTACTGACCGGATTCAAGCGGTCGCTGTGATGTATCAGCCCGGAGTCCTTCTTGCTCCGACGCCGCCACAACGCCATCTGCAAAGCGTCCAGCGGGAGTTCTGCCCGCATGTGGTTCGCGACCTGCCAGCTGACGTTCATCCGCGAGTACACGTCCAGAACAAACGTCACATACACCCACCCCGACCAGGTCGCGGACAGAGGTCATGTCCGCGACCCACAGCTGTTCAAGCCGCGAGGCGGTCAGCTCGCGCTCGACCAGGTCCGGCGGACGCGGTGCCGACGGCTCCGGAACCGTGGTCCGGCACCACTGGCCACGGATGGCGTCCTCCAGGCCGAGCTCGGCCATCAGCCGCTCGACGGTGCAGCGGGCCATCTCGACACCCTTGCGCCCGAGGGCCCGCGTGATCTGGTGGGCGCCGTAGGTGCCGCCCGACCGGGCGTGGACTTCAGTGATCAGCGGCATGAGCTGTTCATCGCGGAGCCGTCGGGCGGACTTCGGCCGCTTACTGCGTGCGAAGTACGTCGACGGCGACAGCTCCAGCACCCGGGATCGTCCCCGAGACCCTTCTCACGCAGTTGGCCGATCACCTGCTCGGCCTCGTCCGGGGACGGTCGATCTCCTGGGCAAAAACACCGAAGCGGCCTTCAGGATCTCGTTCACCCGCTTCAACTCGGCGATCTGCCTGTGGAGTTTCCTGAGCTCGTCGCGCTCGGCGGTTGACATCCGGTCGTCGCGCTCGCTGCGGTCGGCTTCGGCCTGGCGGACCCACTGGCGCAGGGCTTCCTTGTGGATGCCAAGGCCCTTCGCGACGTGCGTGACGGGCCGGCCAGTGGTGCGGATCGCGCGCTCACGCAGTCGTCGGGGTATCTCTGTGGTGCTGGCGCTGATGTGGGTTCTCACCCGCCAGGACCGCAACCCTCGCACCAGGGACTTCACAAACCTCAGTACAGCTCAACCAAAGGCGTGCGCCCGGCGCAGGCGCGGGGATGTCGAAGCCGCCCCCGTGCATCGACCGCCTCCTTGTCTGCGCTCCGCCAGGAGGGCATTTTGAGGGCAACTGTCTTTTTCGAACGCGGTGGAAACCGGAAAGGCCGTGTACGTTGCTCGACACCCGGGTCAGAAGGGTCAGCCCGAGGACGCGCCGGAGTTCAATACGGGGCTGCCGACTGATCGTCGTCTGGTCGTCTGCCTCCCTGTCCGGTCTACGGCGTCGCGTCCATCCGCTGTCATGTCGGTTGCCCGGCAGGTCCCCTGCGGCCTGTTGCCTGTCCCGGCGCATTGTCGGGCGGCCGTTAGGTATGAGGTCAGCGGGCGCGTGGCCGCCCGCGTAGGAGAAATGATGCCGCATGAGTTCTCGAAACATTCCGGACGGCCCCTCCCGGGACCGCACCACCGGACGTTACGTCCCGGCTCGGGGGGTCTACACCGAATCGGCGCGCCTCCAGCGGCTCAGCTGGTTGCGTTCCACGACCGGGCTCACACTGGATTCCTTGACGCACACCCGGCTGGAAGCCGGTCGGCTGACCGGCAACATCGAGGGGTTCGTCGGGGCCGTCGAGATCCCGGTCGGTGTGGCCGGTCCCTTGCTGTTTCGAGGGACGGACGTCCAGGGCGAGGTCTACGCCCCCATGGCGACCACGGAGGGCGCTCTCGTCTCCTCCGCCACCCGGGGAGCTATGGCCCTCACCATGGCAGGTGGCGTCAGCACCAGCGCCCTGGCTCAGACCATGACGCGCGCACCGGTTTTCGCCTTCTCCCAACTGGCGGACGCTTGCCGGTTCGCCTCGATGGTCACCGGACATCTGGATGACTTGCGGGCAGCCGTGCGGGAGGTGTCCAACCACGCAGAGCTCGTCTCGATCGAGCCGGTTGTGCTGGGCAGGACCGTCCATCTGAGGTTCCGGTACACCACCGGCGACGCGGCGGGGCAGAACATGACGACCATCTGTACCTGGCACGCCTGCCAGTGGATTCTGCGGCAGTCGCACCTGCTTGCGGACGGCGAACCCGAGACCTTCATCATCGAGGGAAACACCTCCGGAGACAAGAAGGCGTCGTCCCAGGCCATGGTGCAAGGGCGAGGCATCAGAGTGTCTGCCGACTGCCTCCTGCCGGCGGAGGTAATCGGGCGCGTCCTGCGGACCACCCCAGACGAGTTGTTCAGGGGATACCAGCACATCGCGGCCGGAGCCGTTCACAGTGGCGTACTGGGCTCGAACGCGAACACCGCCAACATCGTCGCCGCGATCTTCACTGCCACGGGCCAGGACATCGCCTGCGTCCACGAGTCGAGCGTGGGACAGTTCATCCTCGAACGCACACCAAACGGCGTCTACGCGAGCATGACCCTGCCCGGCCTGGCGCTCGGCACCATCGGTGGCGGCACCCACCTGCCCGCTCAGCACGAGCTTCTGGAATCGATGGCCTGCACCGGCCCGGGGAGCGCCTCCCGCCTGGCACAGATCATCGCCGGCTTCGCCCTGGCCCTGGACCTCTCAACGGTTTCGGCAGCCGTCTCCGGACACTTCGCCTCCGCCCACGAACGTCTCGGACGTAACAGACCGGCTCCACGGCGCCAGCCCGACAGCCCGGACGCAGCGCGCACCTCCCCCACGCTTCCGGCCTCAGAAGCCGCATCCCAACCGAACGTGATCATCTGATTTTCACTGGTCAGGCATGATGTCGGTCGGGGCGGGGGAGGGGGGCTTCGACGTTCTGTTCGGGTCTGTCGAACGAGTGGTGTGACTGGGGTTGTCGCAGGGCGACGGAGAGGCGGCCGTCGAAGGCGTTCAGCACGGTCTTCCGGCATATGGTTCAGCGGGCCTGGCCCTTGTCGGTGATCGTGGAGATCGTCTGGCGGGACACATCGGCACCGCAGACCTCCGCCAGGTGGGCCTTGACCTCACCAGTGGCCGGGCCCTTCCGTAGTGAGCGAGATGGCCTTCCCGTGAACGCCGGACAGGCGCTTCAGCCGCTTCTTGGCCATCGTCGACTCAAAGCTGCCTTCCTGGTTACGGGGCAGGGCTATCCCGACCGGGCCGACGTCCGTGAGCGTGGTCCTGGCACGGGTGCCATTGCGTGAATCGGCGCCGTTCTTCCCAGTCGGATCATACTGTCATAGCCGAAGCGCCCGGTGATCACGCCCTCAAGAGCGGACTCCAGAAGCCGCTCGGTCCACTCCTGGAGTAGCCCACGCCCACCGTCGGCTGAAGGGCTCGACCTCAGCCCGGCCCACCAGCTCATCAAGCAACCGGTCGTCCACCGACTCCGACGGAACCGCTTCTGAGGTTCCCCCGCTGTGCGGGGGGTGCTGATCAGCTGTTCAGGGCGGGTTGGCGGGGTTTCAGGTTCGCTCGTTCGGCCGCTGCCTGCTCGGCGTAGTGCTTCTCCTCGAACTCGATCGGGCTGAGGTAGCCGAGCCGTTTCTGGATGCGCCGGCTGTTGTAGAAGCCGTCGATGTACTCGAAGAGTGCGAGGTGCGCTTCGGCTCTCGTCGGGAAGACGCGGCCGCGGACGCATTCCGTCTTGATCAGCATCCACAGGTTCTCCGCGAGGGCATTGTCGTAACTGTCCCCGACCGTCCCCATGGATGCATCAATCCCCGCACGTACCAGGCGGGTTGTGAGCTTGACCGACGTGTACTGACTGCCGTGGTCGGCGTGATGGACGAGTTGGCCGGGTTTGACCTCGCGGGAGGCGAGGGCGTACTTGAGCGAGGACAGGACGAGGTCGGCGTCCGCGCGGGCGGACGTCTCCCAGGCCACCACGCGCCTCGAGAACGCGTCGCGGATCGCGGAGAGCCACAACGGTCCCTCGCCGGTGGGGATCATGGTGAGGTCGGTGCCCCACAACCGGTTCGGGGCGGGAGCGGTGAAGTCCCGCCGGACCAGGTCCGGGGCGAACGTAACCTTGGGATCGCGGCGGGTGAATCCCTTGCGACGTGGGCTGATCCCGGCGAGTTTGGCGTCGCGCATCAGCCGTTCGACTCGCTTGCGACCGACGTGGATGTCCTCACGTTTGAGCGCGGCATGCACGCGGGGGAACCGTAGATGCCGCCGGAGTCGGCGTGGATCTCCTTGATCTTCTCGGTCAGCCCGGTGTCGCGGCGCTTGCGTTCACATGGCTCCTTCTCTGCGTGACGCCGGCGGTAGCAGGTTGAGGAAGCGATGTGCAGCTCCCGAAGTACGCACTCGACTCCCAGGCGGGGGTGCTCGTCAACGAGCGCGGTCACCTGGGTCGGGTCGGGTCGAGTTGCGCCGCGAAAAAAGCCGAGGCCGTCCGCAGGACATCGTTCGCCCGCTTGAGCTGGGCGTTCTTCTTTCGCAGCGCGACGAGCTCGGCGCGCTCGTCAGTGGTCAGGCCATCGGTGCGTTCGCCGGCGTCCCGCTCTGCCTGCCGGTTCCAGCCGCGCAGGGCCTCGGGATGCACGCCGAGATCGGTAGCGAGCTTCTTGATCTGCGGCTTCGGCTCGGTGACGCAATACATGCGCACCGCACGCTCACGCAACTCCAACGAGTATTTCCTCGGTGCGGCCATGGTCGATGTTCCTCTCATGAGAACCATCTGACCTGCTGGTAGCCCACTTCACACCTCGGGGGAACCTCGGATCCCGGCACGAGACCGAGCAGACCGGCGCGTCGTACGCCCCCTTCCACCCCCCGGCCGTCCGGCCCCTCCCGGTCACCAGCCTCAACGCCGACCTGGCGCTCAAGGGCGTCGGGCGCTCACAGGAGGTGGCGCGACTGCTCGATGCGCGCTCCGAACTGACGGTACACACCCACGCGGACGAGTTCCTCAAGTCGCTCCCGGGCGCCGAGTCCGACGAGGACCTGATGTACTTCTGGTGCCACGGCGCCTTCGAGGAGTACGGCGCCCACCGCACGGTGGGGATCAGGCTCTCGGACAACAAGGTCATCGACGCGGACCTGGTCCACCAGCACCGCGAGGAGTTCCGCACCTCGCGGGATTCGGCCTTCCGCCCGTTCGTGGTGCTCAACGCCTGCCACGCCGGGGGCCCACGGCGACGGCCGAACTGGAGTACCTCGGCAGTGCCTTCGTCGAGCACGTCCGCACCCCGGACCGGGTGACGGATCTCTACGTCCACGTGCATGGCCGGCAGACCGCACCGGCCGTCGCGCAGCGGCGCGCGACGGCCCTGCTCACCCGGGCCCGGGAGCTGGCCGCCGCGCATCCGGACCGCTATCCGCAGCTGGCCCGGGGGTTCCGGCCCGGGGTCGTGGTCGTGCGCTAACCGTCGTCCAGCCTGCCCTCGCTCGGTGGCTACCGCAGGATCCGCGACCGCGCCCATGCGATGAGCGCACCCGGTCAGGGCCATGCGCCCCATGTGCTCGCCCACCTTCTCGGCTACCTCGACGCACAACGCCCCGACCCGGCCTCCGCCCCGGTCCTGACCAACCGCAACGGCCAGTACCTGCATCTCGTGGGCCATTCGTTCGGCGGCCGGTTCCTGTGCGAGGCCGTGCAGTGGGCGGCGGCACCGGAAGCGCCGCGGGTGCTGGGGTGGAGCACGCCCACGTCACCGAGGCGCCCCTTCACCGTGGACAGCATGGTCGTCTTCCAGATGGCGGCGCCCCGGGACGCGTTCGACCGTCTCTTCCCCGCCCTGTTCCCGTCCGGTGCGAAGGTCCACGCCCCCCTGCGCGGACCACTGGTGCTGACCCACTCCCGCTGGGACCGGGCCACCGGTTTCTGGCATCTGCACGCGGAGGGCCCAGCCGGCATCGGGCACTCGGGAGCCGGTACGGCACCGGTCCCCCAGTTCCACACCCGGCTGTTGCCGGTGCACGAGCCGTACGGCCTCTCGGCGCTGGATCACCGGCTGGTCAACGTGGATGCCAGCGGCCGCTTCCGCGGCTCCGCCCGCACCCGCCTGGCCCCGGCCGGAGCGCACTCCGACTTCGACCATCCCGAGTCGGCGCATCTGCTGCTGAGCGTGGCGGCACTGTCGCGATGACCTCACGGGCCGTTGCTCCATGCACACCCGGACGGACCGCCCCCGGCACCGCCGCCCCGGGTGGCGGGGGCGGCGGTGCCGGGGAGCGGACGCAGCCACAGCCGCAGGTCGGGCGCGGGTCAGCTGCGGGCCTTCCGCAGAGCTGCCGCGAGCGAGGTGATGGCTGCGGGATTGCGCGGGCTCTCGACGAGGTCCACGTAGTCGAGGACGACGATGCGGTCGTTCTTGATCGCCGACACATTGGCCAGCGGCGGATAGGACGCCAGGAACTTCTGCTTCTGCTCCGCGCCGGTGTCCCCGTAGTTGTTGATGACGATCACCTCGGGGTCCCGCTCGACGACGGTCTCCCATCCCACCGTCGTCCAGGTGTCCTTGAGGTCCTTCATGACGTGGTCGCCGCCGGCCCTGGTGATGATGTCGTGCGGTCCGGCGTAGGCACCCGAGGTCAGCGGCTTGTCCCGGCCGTCGTCGTAGAGGAACACCCTCGGCCGGTCGGCGCCCTTCAGAGCGGTCGCCTGCGCCTGGGCGACCTCCTTCCGGAACCGTGCGATCAGGGATTCGGCGCGCTTCTCGACGTCGAAGATCTTCCCCAGGTTCCGAAGGTCGGTGTAGAGCGCGTCGAGCGGCGGCATCACCCCTCGCGCCTTCCCCTGCCCGTTGCGGCACGACTCGCTCAGCAGGTAGGAGTCGACGCCCACCTTCTTCAGGGCTGCCGGGGTGAATCCGTCCCCCTCGTTGAAGCCGTAGTTCCAGCCGGCGAAGACCAGGTCGGCGCGTGCGTCGAGGACGAGTTCCTTGTTGATCGTCTCCTTGGACAGCCACGCGGTCTTCTCGTACCCGCCCTTCCAGGGGACGGACGTCAGGTCGCCCTTGTCGTCGGGCATCACATAGCCCGCCATGTGGTCTTCGAGTTCCAGGGCGAACATGATCTCGGTGATACCGACATCGTTGGTGACCACGCGCCGCGGGGCCTTGTCGTAGGTCTTCTTCTCACCGCAGTTCTCGACGGTCACGGGGTAGTGGCCCCCGGCCGCGGGTGCGCTCTTGTCGTCGTTCGCGTCCTGCGGGGTGATCTCGGCGCCGCAGCCGCTGAGGGCCAGCACGGCGGTGAGGGCGAGACCGATGGCGACGGGACGTATCGGGCTGGGCATGGTGGCAGGGCTTCCTTAGTAACGGGCGGCGGGGAGGAGGCGGTCGAAGATCAGCTGTACGGCGCCGGTCTCCGGGTGCGGTACCCGGTGCGCCCGGACGCCGAAGACCTCGGCCAGCAGCTCCGGGGTGAGTACGTCGTGCGGGGCGCCCGACGCGACGATCCGGCCGCGGTCGATGACATGGAGGACGTCGCAGTGGAGTGCGGCGAGATTGAGGTCGTGCAACGCCGTGAGCACGGTCAGTCCGCTGGCACGCACCAGGGCCAGTACCTCCAGCTGCTGGGCGATGTCCAGGTGGTTGGTGGGCTCGTCGAGCACCAGCGCGCGCGGCTGCTGCGCCATGGCGCGGGCGATCAGGACCCGTTGCTTCTCGCCTCCGGACAGGGTCAAAAAGCCCCGGTCGGCCAGGTGTCCGGCCCCGACCTCCGCCAGCGCGGCGTCACATGTGCGGCGGTCCTCCTCCGACACGCGCGCCGTCGGTCCCTGGTGCGGCATCCTTCCCATCGCGACGATCTCGGCGACGGTGAAGTCGAACTCGTGACTCGACTCCTGGGGAAGCGCGGCCAGCCGGCGGGCGGCCTCCCGCGGACTCAGGGCGTGCAGGTCCTCGCCGCCGATCCGGACGGTCCCGGCGGAGGGGTTCAGCGCCCGGTAGACGCAGCGCAACAGCGTTGACTTCCCGCTGCCGTTGGGCCCCACCAGTCCGACGAGCCGGGCGTCGCCCGCTCGCAGCGTGACGTCCTCCACCAGCCGCGCGCCGGCGATCTCGACCGTCAGCGCGTCGATATCGATCCGCATCACGCACCCCCGAAGGTGTAGGAGCGGCGGCGCATGAGGAGGATGAAGCACGGCACGCCGATCATCGCGGTCAGCACGCCGAGCGGCAGTTCCGCCGGGGCGAGCAGCACGCGCGAGAGGATGTCCACCCAGATCAGCAGGACGGCCCCCGCGAGCGGTGCGACGGCCAGCAGACGGCGGTGGTCCGCGCCGACCAGCATGCGCGCGGCGTGCGGGACCATCAGCCCGACGAAGCCGATCGCGCCGCTCACCGCGACCAGCGCCCCGGTGACCGCGGCGGAGACCAGGAACAGTTCCTTGCGCAGCCTGCCCGCATTCACTCCCAGGGCGGCGGCGGTCTCGTCACCCATCGCCAGGGCATTGAGCCGGCGCGCCGACCACCAGAGGTGGGCGAGGCCGCCGATCGTGGCGCCCGCGGCAATCGGCACGGAGGACCAGGTGGCGCCCCCGAGGCTGCCCAGCATCCACATCATCGCGGAGCGGGCGGCCTCGCCCCGCTCCGCGGCGAACACCATGAACGTCGTGATGGCCGAGAAGCCGTAGTACATGGCCGTGCCCGTCAGGACCAGGCGCAGCGGGGTCAGTCCGCGCGCGGTGCTGGCGACCGCGTATACGAGCATCATCGCGAGGAGCGCGGCGAGGAACGCCGCTGTGGACAGCGCCCAGACACCGAAGGCGCCGAAGACCCCGAAGATGAGGACGGCGTTCGCACCGACGGCCGCGCCGGAGGAGATGCCGAGCACGAACGGGTCGGCCAGGGCGTTGCGGACCATGGCCTGGACCGCGACGCCGATGGCGGACAGGCCGGCTCCGACGACCGCGGCCAGTACGGCTCGCGGAAAGCGCAGCTCCCACACGATGGTGTACCCGGCGACTTCACCGGGAGCGATCCGCTGTCCCGTCAGGCCTGCCCACAGATAGCGCGACACCTCTCCCCAGGAGATCCCCGAGGCCCCGATTCCGGCGCCGCAGACCAGGGAGAGCGGCAGCAGGGCACACAGCGTGATCACCAGCAGGGACAGGGGTACGCGCCGGGGAGGAGCGGGCCCGCCACCGGCGCGCGCCGCGCGCGAGGGCGGGGCGGGTATGCGTTCGAGGGGAGTGACCACGGTCGGATCGCTTTCACCTCAGGCCGTGCACCTGCACGATCGAAGGAGCGGCCCGGACGCGAAGCGCCCTGTGCAGCACCTCTCGCAGTCCACGGCGAATTGACAGGAGCCTTCACCGCCGCGGGTAATCGGGCTTGCGGAGCCATGGGGACGGCTCCGCCTACCGTTGCGGGTCAGCGCCGGAATTCGACCGGACTTCCCCCGCGGGGCGTGAGCAGCTTACGGGTACGGCACCGTGCTCTCCCTTTCGCCCCTGAGTCCCGAGCGCCCCGGAGCACCCCCCGAGCACCCCCGAGTGGCCCCTGAACAGCCCCTGACCCGCCCCGGAGAAGCCCCTGACGGGAGCACCGCACGGGCGCCGGAGCACCTAGCGTGACGGCGGATGCCCCGGCCGGGCCCGCACGCCTGACACAACCGCTCTCTTCGCAAGGAGGATCTATGCCGTTCAGGGGCAGATCCGCACTACGGCTCATCGCCGCACGGGGCACGGCCACGGCTGTGGCGGCTGCCACGGCCGCCGCCACCGGCCTCGCCGCCGCTCCCTCGGTCCACGCGTCGCCGCCCGCGACAGCTGCCCTTCGGTGGGCACCGTGTGACGTCCCGGCGGACCCGGGAGCCGAGTGCGCCGCGCTCTCCGTGCCGGTCGACTGGGACCACCCGGACGGGCCGAGACTCGATCTGGCCGTGGCCCGCCGCAAGGCCACAGAGCCCGGGGCGCGCGTCGGCTCCATGGTGTTCGGCCCCGGCGGGCCGGGCGACTCGGGTGTGGAGAGGGTGGTGGGCGGGATCAGCCGGTTCAGCCCCGAGGTCCGCCGCAGGTTCGACATCGTCAGCTTCGACCCGCGCGGCGTGGGCGGCAGCAACCCGGTGACCTGCTCCGGTGAACTGCTTGCCGAGCGGCCGTCGCCCGAGCTGGAGAGCCAGGCGGACTTCGACGCCACCCTGGCGTACAACAGACGGCTCCGCGCCGACTGCCGGGCCCGTACCGGCCCGGTGTTCGAGCACCTCGACACCGGGCAGACGGTCCGGGACCTGGACGCCCTGTGAGCCGCGCTCGGCGAGCGGAGACTGACCTTCCACGGCAGCTCGTACGGCACGCTGCTCGGCGCCCAGTACGCCGAGGCCTACCCGCGGCGCGTGCGCGCGATGGTGCTGGAGAGCGTGACGGACCACAGCGTCGCGGCCACCCGCGAATTCCTGCGCTCGGAGGCGGCCGCGGCGCAGGACTCGTTCCAGGAGTTCGTGAAGTGGTGCGAGGGTGCGGCGGACTGCGCCCTGCACGGCCGTGACGTCCGCGCCGTCTGGCAGGGCCTGCTGGCCCGCGCCGCGCGCGGCGAGCTGGCGGACCCGGCGAAACCGGGGACCTCGCTGTCGTCCTCGGATCTGGTCAACTCGTACGCGTTCCGGAGTTTCTACGAGGCCGACTACGCGGGCCTGGCCACGGGGATCGCGGGGATGGACGCGAGCGAGCCGCTGCCGGCGTCGCCCACCGGGACGGCGCCGCTGCCGCCGGCCACCCCCGGTCTTCTGCTCGGACTGGCGGCTGCCGGTGCGTGACTACCGGGAGTACGCCTCGCTCGTCGCCACGATGAACGCGACCGCGCCGGACCTGCCCCACCTGCTGCCGATCCACATGGTGGCGGCGTGTCTGGGCGCGCCGACCGCCAACCCGCAGCACCGCCTGGACGCACCCGGCGCTCCGCCCGTCCTGCTGTCCAACGCCCTGCACGACCCCGCCACCGGCTACCCGTGGGCGGTGTCGGTGGCGCGGCAGCTGGGCCGCGGCGGCGGGCTCCTCACCCACGAGGGCCAGGGGCACGGCAGCGTCACCAGCGGCCCGTGCATGGAGGACACCGTGAACGGCTACCTGACCGACCTGGTGGTCCCGGCGCGGGGCACCAGCTGCCCCGCCGTGCCGTGACGCGTTTGACCTGAGTAGACCTGTCTGTCTAATCTATTGCGAGGAACTAGACAGACAGGTCTACCCAATGCTCTGGACGGGAATGGTCATGACGAATCCCTCGGTCGTCCCGATGTCCAAACCGGCCCGCACGCCGGACGCGGCGCCCGCCGGCCCCGGATCCGCTGCCATACCCGCTGCCATATCCACTCGGGGCCGGCGGCTGCCGCCGAACGTGGCGCTGTACGTACTCGCCTCGATCACCATCTCGTTCCTGGCGGCCTCCAGCGCACCGACTCCGCTCTACGCGGTCTACCAGGCGGAATGGGGCTTCGACCCGATCACCACCACCGTGGTCTTCGGCGTCTACGCGGTGGCCGTGCTGCTCGGGCTGCTCATCATGGGCAAGCTCTCCGACCATGTCGGCAGGCGGCCGGTGCTGCTGGCCGCGCTGGCGGCGCAGGCCCTCTCCATGGTCGTGTTCGCCACCGCCGACGGGGTGCCTGCGCTGATGGTCGGCCGGATCGCGCAGGGTCTGTCGACCGGTGCGGCGCTCGGCGCGATCGGCGCCGGGATGATGGACATCGACCGGCCGCGCGGCACGATCACCAACGCGGTCGCCCCGGGCATCGGCACGGCGACCGGCGCGCTGGTCTCCGGGCTCGTCGTCCAGTTCCTCCCCGCACCCACGCATCTGGTCTACCTCGGGCTGCTGGTGGTCTTCGTGCTCCAGGCCGTCGCCGTCGCCCTGATGACGGAGACGGTGACCCGCAAGCCGGGGGCGCTGGCGAGCCTGGCGCCGGAGATCAAGCTGCCGCGTGCCGTACGCCGCCCGATGCTGGTGACCGCGCCGGTGCTGTTCGCCGTCTGGGCGCTGGCCGGACTGTACGGGTCGCTCGGCCCGTCCCTCGCACGCCGGCTGACCGGTTCCGGGTCCGAAGTACTGGGCGGGCTGAGCCTGTTCGTGCTCGCCGGGGTGGCCGCCGTCTCCGTACTGGTCCTGCGCAAGGCGGCGACCCGGACGGTGATGCTCACCGGCATCCTCGCGCTGATCGCCGGGGTGGCCCTCACCCTCGCCTCGATCCGCGGCTCCTCCCCCACCGGCTTCTTCGCCGGCACCGCCCTCGCGGGCGTCGGCTTCGGCAGCGGCTTCCAGGGCGGCATCCGCACGGTCATGCCGCTGGCCCGGCCGCACGAGAGTTCCGGGGTGCTGTCCCTGCTCTTCGTCGTCTCCTATCTGGGGATGGGCGCGCCCACCGTGATCGCCGGGTTCCTCGTCGTCCACGCGGGCGGACTCGCCGCCACCGCGCAGGAGTACGGCGTCGCCGTGATCGTCCTCGCGGCGTTCGCGCTGCTCGGGCTGGTGCGCGGCGGCCGGGACGGGGCGGCGGTCCTGCCGGGCGGGCGGATCGGCGGCAGCGCCTGAGGGGCGGCCTCGGACCGGGGCATAATATAGACAGATCTGTCTGAAGGAGTGAACGTCATGGCGAGTGTCCCGAGCACCGCGAAGCCGTCGGCGCGCGAGCGCCTGCTCGCCGCCGCCGACGAACTCTTCTACGCCGAGGGCGTGCAGAGCGTCGGAATCGACCGGGTCATCGAGCACGCGGGCGTGGCCAAGGCGTCGCTGTACAACACGTTCGGCGGCAAGGAGCAGCTCGTCCGGGCCTACCTCGACACCCGGCACACGGCCACCGCCGACCGGATCACCCGGGCCGTCGCGGAGCACGACACGCCCCGCGAGCAGATGCTCGCGGTCTTCGAGTCCCAGGGACGGCAGTTCGACCGGCCCGACTTCCACGGCTGCGCGTTCATCCGCGTCGGCGCCGAGGCCAGCCCCGGCGGACTGGTCCAGGAAGCGGCGGACAGCTTCCGCGGCTGGATGCGCGGACTCCTCACCAGTCTCGCCGCCGAGGCGGGCGCCGCCGACCCCGACGCCCTGGGCCACCAGCTCCAGATCCTCTACGACGGCGCCGGCATCTCCGCCCTGATGGACCACCACCGCTCAGACGTGGCCGCGGCCTCCCTCGCCGCGGCCAACGCCCTGATCACGGCGGCCACGGGCGCACCCGCCGAGGCATGAACGCCGCCCGGCACACCCGCGGGCCCCGACCGCGAGCGTGACGGCGATCAGCCGGCCGGCCGCGGGGCCTCCCAGGCTGCCGCGCACAGGGACTCGGCCACGGCAGCCGTGTAACGGGCGGCCGCGAGCCAGTACAGGGCGAAGCCGTCCGTGTCGGCGGGCAGGAGGCGGCCGAAGTGGTCCCGATCGCGCCGGGCCGCGGAGGCGCACAGGGCGGTCAGCAGCCCGGCGGCCGTGTGGAGGCCCGCGCGGCTGATGCGGCGGGTCTCGGCGGTGACGTCACCGAGCATGCCGAGGGCGGCCCGGCCCGCCGGGACCGTCTGTTCGACCCGGCGCTCCAGGAGGTACAGGGGCGAGTGCGCACCGGACTCTCCGGGCCGGGGCGGGGCGAGGTGGACGGGGGCGGCCGGGTCCGGGAGGTCGGCGCGGCGCAGACGGTCGAGGCCGAGGTCGACCGTGCCCTCATGGGTGGGGTGCGAGCAGGCGAGAAGGGTGAGCCGGGGGTGAAGGGCGGGTACCAGGCGGCCGATGATCCTCAGCCGGGTGCCCGGCGCCGCGGCCAGCAGCATCAGGTTGTCGCGGTGGGCCAGCGCGGGATCGTCGTCGGCGACGGCGAGCCGGACGTGAAGGCCGCCCTCGCACCGCGCGAGCAGGCAGGTGCCGCCGGACTCTCTTACGGCGCCGAGAAGTTCGACGTCCAGGAAGAACAGGTCGCTGCCGCCGCCGTCCGGGTCCGCGTAGCGGGAGGTGGACCGCAGGGCGCGGGCGGCCTGTTCGGACGACGGTGTCTCCCACAGAGCGGCGAGCGGAGGCTCCGTCCACGCCGCGCCCCGGGCGGTCACGGCCTTGACCCCCTTCCCGGCCCCCAGTCTGCCGTCCGGTGAGACCGTGGCCCCCGAGACCGCCAGACCGGCCCGGCCCAGCTCCCGGTGGGTGAGCGCGCTGTCCCCGAGGCGCACCGCCCGGTCGGCCACGCCCAGAGCGCGCCCGACGCCGCCGGGCGCCACGTCGCCCACCGTACAGAGGCGGCCGTCGGCGCCGGCGACCCAGGTGCGGACGCCGCCGTGCCCCGAGTCCGTGACCACGGGTTCGGTGAACAGTCCGTACAGGCGCAGAGCACCGTCCGGGCTGTACGGGCGGCGCGCCCGGCCCCTGACGGCGGCCAGCTCGGCCCCGGACGCCGCTCCCACCCGGTGTGCGGTGCCCAGGAGTTCGGCCAAGGCGGTGACGAGGTCCGCGGTGCGGTAGGACGGGTCCCCGGCGCGGGCCGCGCGCAGCAGCGTGACGACGGACAGCGCGGCGCCCGCGGCGCGCGGCAGCTGCCGGAGCCTGGCGGTGTGCGCGGCACGGAGAAGGGCCGCCTGGGTGACGGCACCGGCCCCGTCGACACCGGCCTCCAGTACGGCGGCACCCGCCGCCCACAGGGCCTCGGCCGCGCCACGCTGGGCGGGGCTCGCCACCTCCGGCGGGGCGGCGGGGACGGCGGCCGGGGCGGGCGCGTGGTTCGTTACGGGGGCGGGGCCCGTCACGGAGGCCGGGTCCGTTGCCGAGGCCGGGTCCGTTGCCGAGGCCGGGTCCGGCGCGGGGGCGGCTTCCGGGGCAGGCTGGACCTGCCGGTCGACGGTCTCCGTCACCGGGTCCGCCACGGGGGCGGCGCAGGCGGCGGCCGCGCGGTGGACGCATGCCGGGGCGAGGAGGCAGCCGCAGGTGATGGCGTCCGACGTCGCCACCGCACCGCCCGGGGCATGCAGGCGCAACTCGGTCTCGTCGTCGACCTCGATCGTCACCGTGTCCCCGTCGCGGTGTGCCGGACGGGCGCCGAGTCTGGTGACCGCGGCGTCAAGCCGCTTGCGCAGCCGGGGCGAGAGGTCCTCCACCAGCGTGGCCGTGACCTCCGGCGCGACAGGTGGCAACTGAGCGGCGGTCATGCGGTCTTCTCCCCTATCCAGCGGGCCAGTTCGAGCGGGCTGAGGGCCGCCACGGGCATCCCGGCGGCCACGAGCTGACCGGCGACGCCCGTCGAGTAGCGGGGCCGGCCGGCGTCGTCGAGGCTGGCGCACCCGAGGACGTGGCAGCCGGTGTTCACCAGGGCCCGCACCTCGGCCAGCAGTCCGCCGAGCGGCGCGCCCTCCTCGAAGTCGCTGATCACGACGACGAGTGTGCGCGAGGGCACCTCGATCAGGCTGCGGGCGTGCCGCAGCCCGGCGGCGATGTGCGTCCCCCCGCCCACGCTCACCTCCAGCAGGAGGGAGAGGGGGTCGTGCACATGGCCGGTGAGGTCGACGACCTCCGTGGAGAAGGCCAGGAAATGGGTGCTCAGGGTCGGCACCCCGGCGAGCACGGAGGCGGTCAGCGCGGACCAGATCGTGGAGACCTCCATGGATCCGGAGACGTCGGTGACCAGGATCAGGCGCCAGTCGGCCGACCGGCGGGCGCGGCTGCGGAACACCGGCTTCTCGGGGATCACCCGGACCGTTCCGTCGGCCGTCCTGCGGGCGGTGGCCAGGTTGGCGCGGAGCGTGCGCGGCAGGTCCAGCCTGCCACCAGGGCGGCGGGTGGGCCGGGCGGTCATCGCGCCGGTGAGGGCGGGGCGCAGCCGGGTGGCGAGCTGCCGGGTCAGTTCGTCCACCAGACGGCGGACCAGCGGCCGGAGCGCCGCGAGGCGGGCCTCCGGAAGGCCGCCGGCGTACCGCAGGATCGTCCTGAGCAGTTCCACGGAGGGGGTGGCGGCGGTCGGGTCGAGTTCGGCGAGGACGTCCTGCCGGCCTGTCCCGGCCGCGGCGGCGAGAACCTCCTCGCGGATGCCGGGGCCGAACAGCGCGGCCAGTTCCTCCGACCACTCGCGGACGCCGGGGAACGAGGGTTCCCGGCCGCCGCCCGAGCCGCCACCGGGGCCGGGCAGGCCGCCCCGGGATCCCTCACCGTGTCCCGCGCCGTAGAGCTCGTCGAGAGCGGTCGCCAGGCGGGCGGCGCCGGACGGCAGCCGCTCCGGGCGCCGGCCGAGCACGAGCCGCCACCGGTCGGCGGGCGCGAGGGTCCGCGTGGGGGCGGCCTCGGTGGTGGGCGCGGGGGCTGTCCCGGTGGTGGCTCCGTCGGTCGGGTGCGCTGCGGCGGGGCGGTCGACGGGCGGCGGTGGGAGGCGGTCGTCGTGCGCGGGCGGCGGGACGGGCAGGCCGAGGCCGGTCAGGAGCTCGCGTGCCGCGAGGTCGGCGGCCGTCCGGCGGGCCAGCTCCAACGGATCGTCCGCGTCGAGGCCGTCCACCCGTTCGCCCAGCCGCTCCTCGACGGTGTCCAGCAGCCGGTCCCGGGCGGCCGGGCTCAGGGTGTCGAAGCCACCGCGCAGGGCCGGCAGCCGGGCCAGGAACGCGGTGTCGTCCAGCTCGACGACCCGGTGCAGCAAGGGGTCCAGGGCGCCGGCGCCGACGGTCAGAAGGGGGCCCGCCACCGTCAGGACGCCGGTGAGGCGGGCGGTGAGCGCGGCCCGGGAGGCACTGTCCACGGCTCCGTCCACCCAGCAGGCGACGCGCCCTCCGAAGCTCTCGGCCTCTTCGTGGCCCGTGAGCACCCTGACCGCTCCGGCGGCCGCGGCGATCAACGGCGTCCCGTCGGCGGCCAGCCGGGCGAGGGCGTCGGTGAGCCGGATGCCGCCCACCCGGTCGGCCCGCTGGGACAGTTCGAGCAGCGCCCGCGCGTCCCCGGGCTCCTCCGAGCCGGTCAGTCCGTCGACCTGGCGGACCGCGGCGGAGGTCAGGAGTTCGGCCGCGTGCGCGGTGCGGGCGGCACGGGCGGCGACAGTGGCGCCCGGGGCCGGGTGGCCGTCGGAGGGGGCCAGGCCCGGCAGGTGGCCGGCGTCGATGCGGTCCAGCAGGTCGAGTCCGCCCAGGAGTTCGGGAAGGGTGCCGCTCGCGGGGAGTACGGACGCCAGTTCCGTCAGCCGTTCCTCGGCCAGGGCGGGGAGCCCGCACTCGGCGGCCTCCGTGAGGCCCCGGACGACCTGGGCGGCCGTCGGCCCGTCCGCCGCGCGCTCCGCCGCGTGCCGCTGCCGCAGCACGCCCTCGGCCGCCTGGACCGGGGTGACGCCACGGGCCCCGGCCGCGGTGAGCATCGCGGCCGTCGCCGGGGTCCACCGCACCTGCCAGCGCGTCGTGAGACCCTCGGTGCCCGCCGCGCCGGTCACCCGCTGCTCCTGCGCGTAGGGGATGCCGCACACCGTCAGCCTGCGCAGCAGCAGTTCGCGGCGCCCGTCCAGGGTGGAGCGCGCCGGGTCGAGCCGGAGGTCGCGCGGTGTCTTCTCGTGCGCGTCCTGCGGACCGGGGAGGGAGAGCGCCGCCGTCGCGGCCTCTACGGCGGGGGCCAGTCCGCTGCGCGGGGCGGCGGGCGCGGGGCGTCCGGTGCGGGTTCCGACGAGTACGCGTTCGAGGGCCAGGGCGACGGCGCGCCCCGTGCCGTAGGTCTCGCCGCGCCCCAGCACCGTCTGCACGGCCTCCAGGAGTTCGCCGCGGCCGGGGGCGGGCAGGTCGCGCAGGCGGGCCAGGTCACCGGCGACCCGGACGATCTCCCGTCCGTCCGCCGGGCCGTAGGGGTGGCCCTGTTCCCGCAGGGCGGCGCAGACGCGGACCGCGGTGCGGATCAGCGCCTCGTGCAGCGCGGCCGGGTCCCCGGCGGCGTCCAGGACGGTGTGCTGCCACTCCGGGTCCCGGATGCCGGCCGGGTAGCCGGACCGCGAGTCGAGCAGCGGGTACGTGTACGGGATCAGGGAGACCGTGCAGGCGTCCGGTACGGGGTCGTCGGTGGTACCGGGATCCCCCGCGACCTCAGGGACCCCGGGATCCGCGGTGGCCCCCGCAGCCCCGCCGGCGGACGGCAGCAGCGCCGGGGTGTGGAAGGCGCCCACCACCACGGCGGGCCGTTGCCCGCCCGCCAGGGCCAGCGCGATGTGGCCGCGCATACACGCCTCGCGCGCCAGGTCCGTACGGTCCGCCCCGCCCCGCGCCTCGGACTCGTGGCGCAGCGCCCATCCGGTGAGCAGGGCCGCGCGGCGGAGCGCCTCGGGTGCCGAACCCGGGGCGAGGGTCTCCACCAGCCGGTCCCACAGGTCGTCACCGTCCCGGCCGGTGAGCCGGGACCTGAGCGCGTCGGACAGCCCGAGCCCCTCCGCCGGCGTGGGTACGGAGCCGGCGCCCGGGACCGGGGCGGGCGCGTCCGGACCGGCACCCGCCCACGCCCGGTCGGCCAGCGGCAGATCGCAGGCCACCGCCGGGACCCCGTTTCTCGCCGCCCAGCGCAGCGCGGCCAGTTCGGGCGAGAAGTCCGCGAACGGGTAGAAGGCGGGCCCCCGTTCGTCCGCCGGACCGGCTGCGGGCACGGCGGCCAGCGCCACCGGGGCCTCGGTCTCCTCGTGGGCGAGCCAGCCCAGCCAGGGCTGGAACTCGGCGGGCAGTTCGACGAGGAGGACGTCGGGGGCCGCCGCGTCCAGCAGGGCCGGGAGGGCGGCCGCCAGCGAGGGCGCGTGGTGGCGCACCCCGATCAGGAACGGCGACCCGGGTCCGGTCGCCGCGAGGGCCGCCACCGCGGCCTCCGGAGTGGCGGGCCCGGCCGCCGTGGACCGCGCCGGGAGGACGGCGGTCTCGGGGATGGTCGACTCGCTCATCCGTCAGTTCTCCAGCACCGAGCGCAGGTCCCACAGGGCACGCCAGGTGGCCGCCCCCTGCTCCGCCCGCCTGCGCACCGGCCCGTCCCAGTACCCCAGCAGCCGTGCCGCGTCGGCGGGGTCGTCCTTCCTGACGACCCCGAGCAGGTGGCCGGGCAGGAGGGAGAGCACATCGCGGTCGCCGGGGAAGTAGGCGGCGGCCAGGCCCAGGGCCCCCGCCACGGAGACCGCCTCCGCGGTGCTCATCACCGTGGAGGGGCGCTCGACCTCCCAGCCCTCCGCGGAGCGGCCCTCGCGCAGGTCCCGGAAGGCGGTGACCAGGGCTTCGAGGACCGCGTCGTCCACCTGGAAGGCGGCGCCCACGCGTTCGACGGCCGCCCGCGACTGGCGCCGGACGAGCGCGGTCTCGGCGTCCACGTCCCCGATCGGGCCCACGGTCTCGAAGTTGAAGCGCCGCTTCAGGGCGGCGGACATCTCCGAGACGCCCTTGTCGCGCAGGTTGGCGGTGGCGATGAGGGTGAAGCCGGGGGCGGCGTGCACCTGGGCGCCCTCGCCGCCCGCGAGTTCGGGGACCGCGATCCGCCGCTCCGAGAGCAGCGACACCAGGGCGTCCTGGACCTCCGGCAGGCAGCGGGTGACCTCCTCGACGCGGGCGACGGCCCCCCGGGTCATCGCGGCGAGCACCGGGGAGGGCACCAGGGCCTGCTGGGTGGGGCCCTGGGCGAGCAGCAGCGCGTAGTTCCAGCCGTACTTGAGCTGGTCCTCCGTGGTGCCGGCGGTGCCCTGCACGGTGAGCGCGCTGGTCCCGCAGACGGCCGCCGACAGCAGCTCGGAGAGCATGGACTTGGCGGTGCCGGGTTCGCCCACAAGCAGGAGCCCGCGCTCTCCGGCAAGGGTGACCACGCACCGTTCGACCAGGGCGCGCTCACCGACGAACTTCTGCTCGATCACCAGTCGGCGCGGCACCCCGGTGCCCGACCGGGCGCCCTTCGGCAGGCTCAGTGCCTCGCCCGCGCTGCCCATCACGAAGGCGACGACGGCGCGCGGGGTGAGCAGCCAGCCGGGCGGGCGGGGCCCGGAGTCGTGGGCGGCCAGGAAGGCCAGCTCGGTGGCGTACCGGTCCTCGGGCGGGGTGACCTGGCGGTGTTCCCGGCCGGTCGCCGCCGCCCGGTCCGGGGCGCCGCCGGACGTGGTGGTGGTGTCCACGGTGGTGGTCGTGGTGTCGTTCGTCATCGGCGGCGGCCCTTCCGGGGTGCGCGGGTGTCCAGTTCTTCGAAAGCCGGGGCGTCGCCGCCGCGGACCCGTGCCCAGGCGGCTGCGAACAGCTCGGGCACGGGGAGGTGGGGCATGGTCCTGGCAGAGCCGTCCACGGGGTACAGGCGTTCCTTCCAGGTCTCCAACGGGAGCCCGGGGGCGCCGCGTTCGAGCCAGCCGCAAGGGAGGAACAGGGTGCGGCCGGCGCGGGAGCGCTTCGCCTCCACGACGAGGGCGGTGGCGGCGAGCTCGGCGCGGGCCTTCTTGATCCGGGCCGGCTTCCACTCGGTCCAGCGGACGCAGTTGCGGTCCGTCGGGTCGGGCAGGGCGAGCAGCATCAGGTAGAGGGCGGCGGCGTCCACGCTCAGGCCGAGGGTGTCGGCGGCCTCAGCCACCAGGTCGGGCACCGCACGCGTCGGGTCCTGGGCCGGGTGGTGCGGGGAGCCGTCGGGGGCGCCCGCAGAGGCCAGCGCGTCGGTCTCCTCGCCCAGCAGTGCGCGCAGGGCGAGGAGATCGACGGTGCCGTAACCGCCGACGGTGCCCTCGACGAGGCCGAACGCCGGGTCGTCGGGGCCGGTCAGTCCGGCCGAGCGGATCAGCAGCTTCTCGCTGTCGCCGTGGCCGGGGGCGAGGAGCAGCGCCGTGCCGGCCCTGACCAGCCCGTCGGGCCCGGCGCCGCCGGACTCGGGGAGCCCGTGGGCGGCGCGGATCGCGGGACCGATCGAGTGCCCGGACTCCGTCCAGTCCAGTCCGAGGTCCAGCACCAGGCCGGGGTCGGCGAGGCGGCCGCGGACGGCCGCCAGCCCCGTGGGCAGGTGCGCCCGCAGCGGATGCCCGTACGGCAGCGTGTAGGCGAGGGTGCGCAGGGCGGTCAGGGCGGTTGAGACCGCACCGCGTGCGCCCACCCGGCGCAGGGCCGGGCGGCCGCTGCCGTCCTCGACATCGGTGCCGTGGCTGAGCCAGGCCCGGGAGCCCGCGTTGAGGATCAGGTCGACGGCGCCCGGCGTGGTACCGGACAGGTCGAGGTCCAGTTCCTCCGGGACCCGGACGAGGGAGGCCAGGCGCTCCCGCCAGACCTCGGTGGCGGCGGGCACGTCGGGGCCCGTGGACCACAGCTCCGCCGGGTCTGCGGGCAGCAGTGCCTGGAGCAGGGCGTGCCGGTCGTCGCGGGGCAGGGCGTTCAGTCTGCCCTGGGCCGCTTCGAAGGCACGCGTCTTCACCCCGAGCAGCGCGAGCGCCTCCGCGCCGGGCTCCTCGACGGCCGCGGAGAGCAGGGCGAGGGACTGGAGCGCGCCGATTCCGGTGGCCGTGTGGAACGCCTCCGCGGCCTCCGGACGCCAGGGTGCCGGGCCCTGCTCCCGTACCAGGGCGATGAGCCGGGTGAGCCGGTCGCGGGCGATGCCGTGCCGGTAGACGTGCTCGTGGTCCAGGGTGAAACCGGAGACGGGGCCGAAGGCACCGGTCGGGTCGTGGTCGAGGGCGAGCCAGCGTTCCGCGTCGCTCCGGTAGTTCCGGCCCCGGTTGGCGAGGATCACGACGGTGCGGGCGCCCTTGCGCAGCACCTGGCCGAGGCGGTGCACGGCCTCGGGGCGTCCCGGCCGGGATGTCGCCACGGCGAACGGCTCGACGAGCTCGACCTGCCGTACCGTGCCCGCAGGCTCGGCCAGCGGGCCCGCGGCGAGGGTCTCCAGGAGTACGAGGAGCCCGCTGCGGTGCTCGGGGGAGGTGGTCGCGCAGGCGGCCCGGTAGGCCAGTTCGGGCAGGTTGTCGAGGAGGGAGGCCCAGGTCAGGGCGTCGCTGGGCACGGTGTACTCGTCGCGCTGCCAGCCGTCCGCGGAGGTGAACGGGACCTTGGACGTGATGGCCGGACCGAACGCCGGCTCGCCGCCGAGGATATGGTTGACGGCGAGGATCTGCCGGATCACGGTCCACCGCTTCCCGGCCCCCCACCAGCCGCCGCGCATCCGCTCGGAGTCCCAGGCGGAGGCGGTCTGCAGGGTCGTGTCGTCCCCGTGCTCGGGCTCGTGTTCGAAGAACATGCCCTGGACGCGCGCGGTGTTCCGGGACGTGGCCGGCTGCGCGGGCTCGGGCGGTTCCAGGTACCGGGCGGCCGCGGCGGCGCGGTCCACCGCGTCCCGGACGACGGCGGTGACGCCCGCGAGGAGCCGTGCGTCGGACACCTCGGGCAGCACCCGGGCCATGGCCTCCTCACTCAGCTCCCGCGCCGAGGGCCCGGTGTACTCCTGGGCGGCCCGGAACGCCTCCAGGTGCCGGGCGACCGCGGCGGCGACCACCTCGAACAGCTCTCCCGCCCGGGAGTCGGTCAGGTTCCGCAGGGCGGTGGAGCCCCGCTCGTCCCTCGGACGCAGCGCGTGCCAGTAGTCGACGGGAGGCACATACGGGGTGCCCGCCGCGTCGTTCCCGCCGGAGGAGCCGGTGGGGACGGACCACAGGCTGCCACCCGCTCCGTCCGCGTCCGCCGGGTGCGCCGCGACGGAGCGGTGGTAAAGGGCCACCAGGGGCCGTGACCCGCCGGGCAGGGTGAGCGCGCCGAGCGGCACCGGGGACCCGCCGTCGGGCAGCGGGTACGGCAGGGTGACCGTGTGGCCGTCGGGGGTGCCGGCGACGATCCGGTGCCCGTCGGCGGGGGCGGCCGTGCCGGGCTCGGTGGCCGTGCTGCGGACCCAGCGGCCGAGGACGATGCCGTCCGTACCGAACGGGGTGTTCTCCAGGCCGGGTTGGAGGGGTAGCACCTGACAGTTCTCGGTGAGCAGCCGGGTGCCGTCCCGCACCCCGGAGCGGAGGAAGGCGGGCAGGGACGCCCGGCCGTGCGTGCCGGCGGCCGGATCGTATTCCAGCCACACCCGCTGCGTGCCCTGGTGGCCTTCCCGCCAGTGCCCTGTGCCGTCGGAGATGACGGCGCGCTGCGGCGGGAGGGAGGTGTCGCCCGCGTGCAGGGCCTTGCCTCCGGTGGCGCGGCCGCCGCCGGGCAGCGGCAGGCAGACGTCGTCCGAGGGGCCGGAGCCGCCCCAGCGGGGTATCTGCTCGCCGCCGACGGTGAAGGGCTCGGCGGGGCGGTGCGACCAGTAGCCGCGCGGCTTGCCGTCCTCCCACCACATGACCAGCAACTCGCCGTCGACGTAACGGAAGGCGAGCGACCGCCAGTGGTCGACGGTGGCGGGCAGCCGCAGGGTGTGCCGCAGCAGTACGCCTTCCGGGCCGACGACTACGGCCCGTTCGAGCGTGTTCAGGATCAGCGCGGGCCAGGCGCCGGTGACACCGACGTCCTCGGAGCGGCGGCCCCGCCGCTGCACGCCGGCGGATTCGGCGGCCAGTTCGGCGTAGGCCGTATCGAGGGCGGGCCAGCCCAGTTCGTCGAGGACACCGGTACGCAGGGTGGCCGCGAGCAGCGGCACGACCTCGTGCCCCCTGAGGAGCCGCACGGCCTCCGGGGCGACGTCCGCGACCACGGTGCGGAACAACGAGAGCCTGTTGAGGGCGGCTTGCAGCCCGGGGAGGCCTCGCGCGGCCGTGTACTCCTCGGCGCAGGCGGTCAGCCACTCCCGCAGGATGCCGGAGAGCACGGGGTGCGCCGCCAGCTTCGCCAGGCCGGCGTCGCTCAGCCGGCGGCCGTACCCGTCGCCGAGTTCGCCGATGGTCCGGCGCAGAAGGGCGCGGTAGGCCGGCTGTTCGGAGACGGCGGTGAGGTCCCGTGCGCCGGGCGCGGTGTCGGTGAGCCAGGAGCCGAGCGGGACACCGGGGCCCTGCCTGGTGCCCGCTTCCCGCTCGTCCGGTTCGGCGACGGGGATGCCGGAGCCCAGGCAGAGGTCGAGGAGGTCCAGGTCGGCGTTGCGCTGCCAGCGGCCCTGGAACAGTTCTACGGGGCACCCGTCGGCGCGCAGCCGGTCCGCCATCCGGGCGGCCAGGTCGAGGGTTCCCGAACTGCGGCCCGCCGTGGCCCGGTTGCGCCGGCGGTGCGCCTCCCAGCGGGCGAGCCAGTCCGCCGGGGAGACGAACGAGACGGACGCGGCGGAGTCGGCGGGGGCGGCGGGGGCGTTCCCCGCTGTGTCCGGGAGGCCGGTCAGCAGCTCCTCCGCGCCGGACTCGGCCAGCAACGCGAGCCAGTCGGCTTCGCCGGCCTTCTCCCGGTCGTCCTCGCTGAAGGTCTCCGGGAAGAAGCCGAGGAGCCGGGCCCGTACGGACGCGTCCTGTCGGGCGAGGCCGACGATCGCGGAGCGGTAGGCGGCCCAGAACGAGGCGGGGGCGCGGACGACTCCCGGGGCGGCGATCAGATCGGCCACCAGCTCGCGTTCTGCGGCCTCCCGGTCCAGCCCGGCGGCCTTCACCAGCGCGCGCACGTCCTGCGGCAGCGCCGCGTACGGGGGCATGCCGGCCGCGCAGCGCTCGACCAGCAGCCGGCGGAACTGCGCCCAGGCGTCCGCCGGTTCGAGCCGGGCCACCAGGTCCCGCACGTACTGCCGCAGCGCCTTGACGGTCAGCGCGCCGGCGAAGGCGAACTCCAGGAAGACGGCCCGCTGCCGGTCCTCGTCCACGACCAGCCCGTGCACCCGCTCGGCCTCGCGGGCCTTGCCGAAGAAGGAGGCGGCGTAGCTGGTGTTCTCGGCCTGGAGGAAGAGGCGCGCGACCTGCTCGTAGTAGGTGGGGAGGAAGTGGGGTACGGCCCGGCCGAGCCGGGTGCCGAGTGCGTCGAAGCCCTCCTTGGCCGCTCCGGCGCGGGTCCTGGCCTGCCGGCCCAGCCGCTCGATGTCCTTGACCAGGGCCAGGGCGTGGTGTCCGTTGGCCGGGTCGTTGACCAGCGCCCAGGCGGGGAAGCCCAGCGCCTCGCGGCGCACCTGGCCGACGACGGGGGCCTCCTCCGACCGGGCCAGCCCGAGGAACTCCAGGGCCAGGTCCTCGGCCTCACCGAGGGTGCCGGGCACGAGCCGGACCACGGTGCGGTCGCCGAGGGCGCTGTGCGTGTAGGTGCGGGCGGTCAGCGCGTCGGCGTCGTCCCGCTCCGTGGTGCCGGCCGGGAGGATCGCGCCCGCGTCCAGCAGGGCCGCCGCGCGGGCCTCGGCCACGGGGCCCCGGGCCTGCGTGGGCAGGAACGCCTCCGCCGCCGCCGTCGTGTCCATGTGGGTGTTCGTGTGGGTGTTCGTCGTCGTGGTGCTCATGCCGCCCGCTCCTCGTCCGCCACGTCGCGTCCGGCGTAGAGCGCCGCCGCCATGCGCATACCTTCGGACCACGCGACGGGGCCGACCTCGGCGGCCGTCAGCGCGCGCCCCGCGGGGTCTGTCCAGCCCAGCGAGCCCGTCTCGGTGCCGTACTCGTCGTATCCGTCGTGCTCACCGATCCAGATGCGCGCCTCTGTGGTGGCGCCGTCCTCGACGACCGGGCAGATCGCGTATCCGCCGCGCGACCGGTATCCGAGCTGGGTGACGCGGCCGTGCAGGAAGCGCAGTTCCTTGAACACACCGCCGGCGTAGGTGTCCACGGACGTGGTGTCCGGGTCGAGGCCGGGCGGGCGGCGCCACACCTCGCGGAACAACTGGTCCACGTTCTGGCGCACCTCCAGTTCGACCGCGAACTCCCGCAGCTCGTCCAGGTCGTCGAGGAGGACGGGGTGCGGCACACTGACGACGTCCGGGGTGATGCGGACCGTGTCGCCGTCCAGGTCGACGAGGCCGAGGCCGCGCTCGGGATCGACATCACGCAGGAACCCGGCGACCCCGCCGTCCACGCCGGTGATCACCACGTCCCGCAGGGCCGTCTGCCACGCCGGGTCGGGCCAGACCCGGGCGAGCACGGCAGTGGGAACGGGAAGCGAACGCACCATCCACTGCTCGACGTCGGTCAGGCACTGGTGTGCGTGCTGCTCCAGCCACTCGGTCAGCTGCCGGAGTCCGACGACCGCCGGGTCGTCCTTCAATCTGGCCGGAACGGACTTCAGCCGCCGGCCCTTCCCATTGCGGCAGACCACCGTGCCCGCCTCCAGGGCGACTTCGTAGTCGCCCGCCGGAACCCACCCCATGCGCTGTTCTCCCCATCGTTCCGGACGGCCGCCGAACCGGCGGCACGCCGATGAAACCCGTCAGGGGCAACGCACCGTGACGAGTGGGAGAGACTCTAAGCGGCGCCTGTGACAACGAGCCCGGCACCTCCGTCCGATCAGCCGGCTCGCGGCGGGGCGGGGCGCGCTACCGGCCCGCAAGACGGGTGGTGAGGTCCTCGTCCGTGATCTCGCGGACCACCCGGCAGGGCGTCCCGAGAGCGACCGTCATCGGGGGATGTCGCGGCTGACGACACTGCCGGCGCCGATGACCGACCCGTATCCGATGCGCACACCAGGCAGCACCACCACGTTGCTGCCGATCCACACCTTGTCCTCGATGACGATCGGTCCGGAGAACCGCGCGAAGTCGACCCGGCGCGCAGGGTGCACCGGGTGTCCCGTCGTGGCCAGGGTCACGCCGGGCGCGATCATGACGCCGTTGCCTATGCGGATGTCCACGTCGTCGACGAACGTCAGATTCACGTTCCCGAAGAAGTCGTCCCCGATGTGGACGTTGCTGCCGAACGCGGCGTGGAACGGCGGCAGCAGCAGCACCGTACGTTCCCCGACCGAACCGAGGATCTCGACGAGCAGCGAGCGGCGTCTCTCCTCCTCGCGCGGCGGTGTGTGGCTGTAGTCGAAGATCTGCTCCGCCCGCCGCTCGGAGTTCAGGGAAGCCGCTTCCGACTCGGTGTAGATGAGCCCTTCGGCGATCCTGGCGAGCACTTCGTCCTCATGCACATGCGTCACAGCGGGACGTTCCCTTCATCCATCTGTTCCAGTACTTCGGCCTGCTTGGCGTACTCCCGGGCGATCGCCGCGTTCGGGGCGATCGACTCCGCCGTCCGGTATACCCCGGCCGCCTCACACGCGCGGCCGAGTCGGCGCAGCGCGTCCGCGCGGACCGCGGGCACGGCGTGGTTCCCGGCCAGCTTCTTCGACGTACCGAGAGCGTCCACGGCGTCCAGCTGCGCCTGAGGGCCCTGGTGCATCCCGACCGCGACGGCGCGGTTGCGCTCGACCACCGGGTTCGCGCGCAGGGCGAGGAGCCGGTCGTACCACGTCACGATCGCCGCCCAGTCGGTCGCGGCCGCGGTCGGGGAGAGGGCGTGCTGCGCGGCGATGGCCGCCTGGAGGGCATAGGGGCCGCCCGCCCCGACGGCCTCGCGGGCGAGGGCCACGCCCTCCGCGATGAGGGCGTGATCCCACCGGGTGCGATCCTGCCGGTCCAGCGTGACCAGCCCGCCGTCGGCGTCGAGCCGGGCGGCGCGCCTCTAATGCTGGAGCAGCAACAGCGCGAGCAGCCCCCGCGCCTCCGGCTCGTCCGGGGCCTCGGCGACGACGAGCCGGGCGAGGCGGACGGCCTCCTCCGCGAGGCTGTCGCGCCGCGTGTTGCCGTCACTCGGTGCGTAACCCTCGGTGAACATGAGGTAGATGACGGCGAGTACCCCGTCCAGCCGTTCGGCGCGTGCGCCGGGCGGCGGCACCCGGTACGGGATGCCTGCCGCCGCGATCTTGCGTTTCGCCCGCAGGATCCGTTGCGACACGGTGTCCTCGCCCACCAGGAAGGCGCGGGCGATCTCGCGTGTGGTCAGGCCGCTGACGGCCCGCAGGGTCAGCGCGACCCTGGATTTCAGGGGGAGCGCCGGGTGGCAGCAGGTGAACACCAGCCGTAGCCGCTCGTCCCCGGGCGGCTGCGGTTCACGGGCCGCCTTGAGCGCGGCGACCTCGGCCAGCTTGCCGCGCTCGGTCGTCCGCCGGCGCCCTATGTCGAAGGCGCGGTGGCGGGCGGCGGTCACCAGCCATGCCCCCGGCTTCTGCGGCACCCCTTCCCGCTCCCAGGCCGGCAGGGCGCGGGCGAACGCCTCCTGTGCGCAGTCCTCGGCAAGCTCCCAGTCGCCGGTCAGACGCACGATCGTGCCGAACACGACGCCCCACTCGCCCCGGTACGCCTCCGAGAGCGCCGCCCGCACCTGTGCCGGCCCGGTGCTCACGAGAAGTCGCTCCAGAACTCGCGCAGTTCGACGCTCCCGGACCGCGCCATGGGACAGCGGGCGAGGTAGCGGACCGCCTCCTCCCACTCACCGTCCACGAACACGATTCCGGACACCTGTTCCGGTCCGTCCGTGTAAGCGCCGTCGGTGATCAGCAACTCCCCTTCGCGGCGGCGTACGAGGGTGGCGTCCTGGACGGGACGCAGGTGCTCACCGGCCAGGTAGCGGCCGGAGGCGAGGCCGTCGCGGACCCAGTCGGCCACCTCGGCGGGTTCCGGGGTGCAGGCGGGCGCGTCCGGGTCCGTCCGCAGGATCGCGAAGAAGCGGGAGGCGGGCGCGTCGCCCTCGTGCGGGACGTTTCCGGTGCCGGGTCCGAGATCGATCGGTTCGGCCGGCCGGATCTCGATGCGTCCCGCGATGGCCATCGGGTGCGAGGCGGCGACCTCGATCGCCTCGTCGAGGTCGGCGGCCTCCAGGAGGTCGTACCCGGCGATCTACTCGGCCGTCTCGGCGAACGGGCCGTCGGTGACCAGCACCCGGTCCCCGCGCACCCGGACCGTTCTGGCCTCCTCGGCCGGCTTGAGCGGCATTCCCCCCCGGGGTCCGGGGCGATGAACAACACGTACTTCATGACCGTTCTCCTTTCGGACGCTTCATGAGGACGACGAACGGCCTTCGCGGAATCCGACAACGCGGCGCGGATTATTCTTCCGGTTCAGCCCTGCTCCCCCGCCAGGGCCTTGATGGCGGGTCGGAGCAGTGCCGCGACGCGTTCGGCCGGGGCGTCCCGCAGCGGGGCCAGTTCGAGGAACTGGTGGCCGATGGTGATTCCGAGCAAGGTGGTGACGATCAGCGCGGCGCGCAGCTCGGGATCCTCCGCGGCGGGCAGGGCCGCACCGATGCCGTCCAGCTGGCTGCCGAGGGCGACGCGGACGTGTTCGGCCGCTGCCGGGTCGGTGAGCATGGACCGCATCATCGCCAGCGTGCCCTCGGGAAGGCCACCGATTTTCAGTCCGAGCGTGGCCAGCAGCTGATCGACGAGCTCGTCGGCGTCAGCGGTGCCCGACGGTACGGGGATTGCCTGCACGGCCTGGGTGAACAGTCCGCGCTTGGAACCGAAGTACTGCATGACCAGAGCCGGGTTGACGCCCGCCGCGGCCGCGACGGCGCGAATGGTGGTGCGCTCGAATCCCTTGGCGGCGAACAGCTCACGGGCACTGGCGAGAATGCGCGCCTCGGTGGACCGGCGGCGGTCGGCGCGGGACTGGTGAGGAGTGGACACCGATTTACTCTATGGTCGTTGACCGAGCTCTCGGCAGCTGGTGCGGCGAGAAGATCAGCGAGCGCCGAGCGAGGAGGTCGCTTCGGTGTCAGCGATGAGTTCGGGCGGTGGACCGAGTCTGCCCCGGTATGACTCGCACCAGCATCGGCGCTCCCGACTCCGTCTCTCCCGACGTCTCCGCCACAGGGCGGCCCCACCGCCCCGTCGGCGCCCAGGAGGTCTCCTTGGGCATCGAGTCGTTCGGTGAAGAGGACGCGCCACTCGTCCTGCTCGTGGGCGGGACGACCATGCTCTCCTGGCCCGACGCGCTGTGCGAGCGCCTCGCCGGGGGCGGGCGCCGCGTGGTGCGCTACGACCTGCGCGACAGCGGGGAGTCGACGACGGCGGACCCGCAGGCGCCCGCGCGGTCGCCGGGCGCGTCTGGGACCGCACACCGGGCTCCGCGCCGCCGGTCCACCTGGCCAACCAGCTGGGCCTGGTGTTCTCCAAACTCGACTGCACGCCCCGCTGGCGCGAGCGTCTGCCCGGGATCGCGGTCCCCGCACTCGTCGTGCACGGCCGCCGAGACCCGTTCTTCCCCGTCGGCAACGGTGAGGCGATCGCGCGCGGGATCCCCGGCGCACGGCTGCTCGTCCTCGACGGGGCGGCCACCGCGATCCCCGACGCGGCCGTCGACGAGGTCGCGGAGGCGATGCTCACGCTCGGACAGCCGGGGTAGCGGAGCGCGGGGATCAGCGCAGTCCGGCGAAGAGATCGTTCTCGGGCAGGGCAGCGCCGGTGGCGTCCTTGACGCGCACGAAGGTCTCCAGGCCCGTGAACTCGCCGAACCTCTCCTTGCCCATCTTGAGGAAGAAGATGTTCTCGCCCTGGCTGGCGTGCGCGGCCAGCGAGTCGAACTTCTGACCGCTGAACGCGGTGGTGTCCACCCATGTGGTGATCTCGTCGTCGGGGAGGCCGATCTCGGCCAGCGCGGCGGCCTCTGCGGGGTCCGGCTCCGGCATGTCCTCGCCGAACTCGCGCATGGTCTCCCCGAACCGCTGCATCGCCGAGCGGGGCATCGTCGTCCAGTACACCTTCGGGGTCAGCGAGGTCATCTCCAGCGCCGCCATCGTGATGCGGTTGGCCTGGATGTGGTCGGGGTGGCCGTAGAAGCCGTTCTCGTCGTACGTGACGACCACATCGGGCCGGTAGTGCCGCATGAGCTCCGCGAGCCCGGCGGCGCCCTCCGCCACGGGGGTCTGCCAGAAGGATCCGGGGGCCTCGTTGCTCGGCCAGCCCATCATCCCGGAGTCCGCGTAGTCGAGCATCTCCAGGTCGCTGATCTTCAGGACCTCGCAGCTGGCCTCCAGCTCCTTGCGGCGCATCGAGGCGACGACCGCCGGATCGTGCCCGGGGCTGCCCGGCTTGACACCCCCCGGTCCGTCACCGCAACCGCCGTCGGTACAGGTCACGAGAACCGTGCGGATGCCTTCCGCCGCGTAGCGCGCGAGGATTCCGCCGGTTCCGGTGGCCTCGTCATCGGGGTGGGCGTGCACAGCCATGAGGGTCAACGGCCGGTCAGTCATGGAAAAGTCCTCCTGCGGAAATACTTCTTCGTACGAGTGCGCGGCGGGTGTACCGCGGTCCAGGGGCCGTCACCCGGCGGGGCGGCCGACACTGCGGTCGCTGCGATTCCCCGCCCGTGCGGCGCCGGTCCCCCGGTGATGCAACCGCGCCGGCCGGACCGTCTGTTCCCGACGAGGGCCCACTGACCCAACTATGTGATCAACGTTTGAAAGCACCGACACGGTAAAGACGGTTCTTGACAGCGTCTCTATACGACTAGGTAGGAGAGGCATTATGGGCATCATTGCTTGGATCATCATCGGCTTGCTCGCGGGCCTCATCGCCAAGGCCCTGATGCCGGGCAAGGACCCGGGCGGCATCATCATCACGATGCTCATCGGTATCGCGGGCGGTCTGCTCGGCGGCTGGCTCGGCAAGGTGATCTTCGGCGTCGACTCCATCGACGGCTTCTTCGACCTCTCCACCTGGATCGCGGCCATCGTCGGCTCGCTCATCCTCCTCGTGCTGTACCGCGTCTTCACCGGCAACCGCCGCCACGCCTGACCCCGTACGAACGTCACCGCGCATCGGCTCCGCCCTCCCCGAGCGGAGCCGTTTCGCGCTCATGGCGGCAGCGGAGCCGCCCACTCACCGGCGGGCGTTCCGTCGACGTTCCAGCCGTACCGGCGTACGCGGGCAACGGTGGCCTCTTCTCCCGGAGGGGAGGGGAGGGCCAGCATGCGCGGGCCGGTCCGGGCACCCCAGTACCTGCCGTACAGGACGAGGGCCTCCTGCTCCCTGCCCGCCGCGTACGCAGATTCGGCCGCACTCTTCAGCGCCTGGATCTCGCCCTGCCGCCAGGCCTTCTCGTACCAGGTCAGTGCCTCACCGAAGCTGCGCGCGGCGGTCAGGGTGCCGGCGAACCACTGTTGGGCCCGCGCGTCCCCTGCCTCCAGCGCGCGGGCGTAGTAGTGCGCCGCCCGCTCGTGACCGGCGCCCTCCAGGGCGCGGGCGGCGTCCACCAGCGTTGCCGGGTCGATCGAGGCGGCCTCGTCGAACCAGGCCAGGGCGGACTCGGGGCGGCCGGCGGCGAGCAGCCATGCCGCGCCCGCGTGGAGGGACGACGCCCTGCCCTTCGCGGGCAGGGCCGCGCAGACCTGCCGGGCCTCGCCCGCGCGGTCCGCGTGGATCAGCCGGCTGACGACAGACAGGACCGGCATCTCGCGTGCCGGCCAGGGAAATGCCTTCAGCCGTGCCACGGCTTCGTTCAGACGGTCGTCCGGCAGCAGCTGTGCGTACAGCAAAACCTCCTCTCCGTCCGTCGGCACCGCTTCCAGTACGCCCAGCGCCTCCTCCTGGCGGCGCGACGCGGCCAACGTCGACGCCCGTCAGGTCTGACCGGGCCTCGGTCAGACCTGACGCCACGGCTGCCCGGAAGAAGGCGTTGGCTTCCGGCCAGTCCTCGTCCGGCACAGGGGCGTAGGACTCGAAGAGGTGGCGGGTGCGGCCGACGGCGACGGCACGCGCCAGCAACTCCCGGGCCTCGCGCCAGCGACGGACGTAGACAGCGTCCACGCAGGCCAGTTGGTAGGCATCGAGGTTTCCGTCCCGCGCGGCATTCTCGTAGTAGCGCAGAGCTTCGTCCCACTCACCCGTTTCGACCAGTCGCCAGGCGAGATCCAGGGCCGCCGTGCCGTCCGGGAACCGGTCGATGATCACGTCGTACCACTCCCGCGCCCGCTTGCTGTCGCCGCACTCGTAGAGGTGCCCGGCGGCATCCACCAGCGGCTCCGGGTCTGCCGCGGCGTCCACCGCCCTGGCGAACCACGGATCGCCCGCAGGGTCCGTCTCCCACCGCAGGGAAGCGATCCACGCCAGCGCGGCCGCGTCCGAGGCCTCGGCGGCGGCATCGGTCCAGGCTTCGGCCTCGGGGATACGTCCCTGATGCCGCAGGAACTCGGCCGCCTGCCACCACGCGTCTCGGTTTCCGGCCCGCAGCGCGTCGCCGCACAGATCGTGGGCCAGCCGGTACAGCCCCCGGTGGTGAGCGGTCCGCGCCAGTTCCAGCAGACCGGTGGCATCCATGTGCGCGGCCAGTGTCCGCCACAGCGCGGGAGGGACCGGCTCGACGGTCCGCTGCTCCTGCCCGTACTGGTCCAGGACGTCGCTCAACCGGTAGTGCGGGACTCCCGGTGGGGCGTCCGCGGGCGGCGGCGTGGGGGTGAGGGGCCCGGCGGCTCCGAGGCACTCCTCGGTGGCGTACGAGAGGGCCTCGCGCAGCCAGTCGCGGCGGCGCAGCAGCCGCTCGCGCTGGGAGGGGCTGAGGTAGACCGGCACCGCGGCTTCGAGGAGTGCGAGCGGAATCCTCTGATCGTGTCCGAGCCGACGGATGTCCATGGCGGCGAGCAGCAGCGCCCGCGCGTTCTCCGGCGCGGCTTCCCACCGGGCCAGGACCACGGGCGTTCCGGCCAGCCACTGCGCGACCTCCCCGTCGGCGGCCTGTTCCGAGGCCGCCGCGAGCCTCGCGTCGGTGCTCGCCGCACGTCCCAGCGCCCGCATGTCGTCGTCGGTGAAGCGGGGCGGAACGGGGATCGGATCCCGCAGCAGTGACTGGAAGCACCGGGCCCTCGGGGCGGTTCCGGCGGTCAGCTCGTGCCACGTCCGCGTCCACATCGTCCCCAGAACGAGTACGGGCGCCCGCCGCGCGCTGTGGACGAGGTCGTCGATCCGGTCGGCGAGCTGCCTGCCGTCGGCACCGCCGGTAGCGGGCAGGCACGTGAAGCGGGTCTCATCCAGCCAGATCACGGTGTGCGGCGCCACCCGGTGGAGCCCGGCGAGAGCTTCCTCCGCGCTGTACGGTGCCCACAGCCGCCAGTCACCACGACGCCGCAGCGCGCCGAGCGCCTCCCAGCAGGCGCGGCTCTTGCCGTAGGAGGAATCACCGGTCAGCCAGAGCAGTGTGCTCTCCCCCGCCGTGACCGCCGCGTCGACTCCGGCCGCCAGCCGTTCGTCGTGTGCGCGGCGTACGTAGGGCGGCAACGGGGGCGAACCCGCCGACCGCCCCCTGCGCACAGCGATGCTGCGGTGAACTCCCAGCGCGAAGGGGTCGGTCGCCTCGGTCAGCCAGTCCCCCACCGGCTCGTGCGGCGGGCGGGACGCCGGACCGGCGGGCGTGTTCCGCGGCGCGATGGGCTCTGTGGGTACGTCGACGGGTGCTGGGGCCGGAAGGCCGGGACCGGGCGCTCGCTCGCCGGGCTGCCCGGTCGGTCGCTCGGCGCGTGCCAGGCGTCGCCGGCTGAGCCACCGGTCGAACGAGAGGAGTCCTGGCGTCAGACGGTTCGCAGGGGACAGGCCCTGGCTCCGTCGGGCCTGGACCGTCGTATGGACCAGGGCGGTGACGACCCGCTCGTTGGGAACGTTCCTGCCGGAGCACCAGTCACTGAGGCGCTGCTCCGAGAAGCTCGGGGCGCGCTTCGGGGGATCCGGGAGTTTCCGTTCGATCAGGGCGGCCCGGCGCGCGAACTCCGCCCTGCTCAGCCCGGAGGCGTCGATCAGATCGACAACACGCGCGGCGAACTCCCGACGATGTGACGGCGGTTCGTGGTCCGTCAACCCCACCTCCGGATATCTCCGGTCCGGATCCGCTCCGGACAGTTCGACCGTAACCCCTCCCGCCTGCGGTTCTTCCCGGTATGCCGAAACCGGACCCTGCCGCGACACGGCCTCCGCCCCACCATCGCCACCATGACGAACACACCCACCCGCCAGTCCGCCGCGGGATCCCTGCGGCGCCCGCTCGCCCGCCCCTCCGGGCCGGCGCGAACCCGCGCTCGTACGGCCCGTGCAATCCGCTCAGCCCGTGCGGGCATGGCTGCCGCCGTGCTGGTCCTGCCGGTCCTGCTGATCCTGTCGGCCTCCGCTCCTGCTCAGGCCGTCGCGGAACCGAGCACCACCCCGGCCCCCGCGTCCGCCCCGGCACCGATGCCCGCACGGACCGACCCCGCGCCCGCGACTCCCGTACCGGTCACGGTGGTTCAGCCGCCGGGCATCAGCGGATACCTGCCGGCCGATGACGTGCCGGTGCTGTTCATCGCCACGTTGATCGCCTTCCTCGCCTCCCGGCCCGGTGGCAGAGAGGCGGTCAGGGCACTGGTCGCGGTGTGGCGCGACGGAGGGGGCGCGCCTCCGCCGGCATAGCCGCGGGCCTCGTCGTCACTTGGTGAAGACGAGACTGACGTTGTGTCCGCCGAACCCGAACGAGTTGGCCAGCGCGGCGGACCACTGCCCGGTGCGCCGCTCACCGCGCACCACGTCCAGTTCGACGCGCGGGTCGAGTTCGTCGAGGTTGCGCGTGGCCGGGACCGTACCCTCCCTGAGCGCGAAGAGAGCGGCCATGGCACCCACCGTTCCGGACGCGCCGATCATGTGACCGGTCATCGACTTCGTCGCCGTCACCGCGGCGTGGCCGCCGATCACCAGGTTGATCGCCTCGGCCTCCGCCAGATCACCGGACTCGGTGGAGGTGGCGTGGGCGTGCATGACTCCGATGTCCGCCGGGGCCAGGCCGGCGTCGCGCAGCGCCAGTCTCATGGCGGAGGCCTGGCCTTCCGCGTCCGATGCCGTGATGTGGCCCGCGCTCGAACCCACGGCGCTGCCGGCCAGCGTGCCGTAGGCGCGTGCTCCACGGGCATGGGCCGAATCGGCGCGTTCGAGCACCATCATCCCCGCGCCCTCGGCCATGACGAACCCGGACCGCTTCACGTCGAAGGGGCGGGACACGGTCTCCGGGTCCGTGGACCACGTCGACAGGGCCTTCATCTGGGCGAACGCCGCGATGGTGAAGGGGTGCAGGCATGCCTCCACCCCGCCTGCGAGGACCACGTCGGCCCGGCCGCCGCGGATCAGATCCTGCCCGAGGGCCAGCGCCTCGGCCCCGGAGGCGCAGGCGCTCACCGGAGTTCTGGCGCCGCCCTTCGCGCCCAGGTCCATGCTCACCCACGCGGCCGGCCCGTTGGGCATCAGCATGGGGACCGCGAACGGCGACAGCCTGCGGATTCCGGCGCGTTCGAAGACGTCGTCCTGCCCCAGTGTGCTGAGGACACCACCGGTCCCGGTACCGATGACAACGGCGAACCGTTCCGGCTCGACCTGCGGAGCCCCGGCGTCCTGCCAGGCTTCGCGGGCACAGAGTATGGCGATCTGCTCGCCTCGGTCCAGCTTCCTGGCCTCGGCCCTCGGAAGCAGGGAGGCGGGATCCACCGTGAGCCCGGCCGCCACGTGCACGGGCAGGTCCTCGGCCCATTCCTCCGCGAGGAAACGCACCCCGGACGTACCGGCCAGCATCCCCGACCAAGTCGACGGCGCGTCGGCTCCCAGTGGCGTCATCGCACCGACCCCCGTCACCAGCACACGACTGTCTTGGGTCATACGAGCCTCCTTGAACTGTATGAATGCTACAGAGAACCCGACTTGCCCCATGGCGATCATTTCAGTGTTCAGAAGGGAAATCAGGGCAGGAGTCGATCGATCCGAAAGTGAGAAATTGTTATACCTCAACAAATCCAGCCCCCGGCCCGGGTGGCGGCGGCGGCTTCACGGAGTGAGCCCCGGTTGCCGCCGGTGCTGAACTACCGCATCACGGAACGGGACTCGTGCCCCGCACTGCGGCACCTCGGGATCGCCCCGCGCCACACATGGCCGAATCCTTCCGGGACCAGGGCAAACATCGCCCGGCTGCGATCATCGCATCGAGTTAATATCGGCGGATTTCCTTGGTCCGGGCGGCGGAGCGGCCATTACTGTTCCCCTGGATCTGGACGGATTCACCTTCGTATCCCACGTTTCCGTCCAGTTGTTTGGTCTGTTCGCATATGACCTCGACTGCCCTGACCAAGGAGAGCCTCCCCGATGACTGTTGACTCGAACTCGGATGCACGTCTGGAACTGCCCAAACAGTCCAGTCTCGGGACAGCGGCTGCCCGTAACCTCGCCACCACGACCAAGTCCGCCCCGCAGATGCAGGAGATCACCTCCCGCTGGCTGCTGCGGATGCTCCCCTGGGTGGAGACCAAGGGCGGTGCCTACAGGGTGAACCGCCGGCTCGCCTACACCGTCGGGGACGGCAAGGTGGAGTTCGTCCAGGACGGCGCCGAGGTCCGGGTGATCCCCCAGGAGCTGGGTGAACTGGCCCTGCTCCGCGGCTTCGACGACCTCGACGCGCTGACCGCCATCGCCGGCCGGTGCGTCCAGCGTGACTTCCGGGCGGGCGAGACTCTGGTCGAGCGGGGAGCGGCGGCGGACCGGATCCACCTCATCGCACACGGCCGCATCGGCCAGACCTCCGTGGGCGGTTACGGCGACGAGATCACCCTGGACGTCCTCGCGGACGGCGACCGGTTCGGGGACAACGCACTGCTGGACGAGGAAGCCCGGTGGGAGCAGACCGCTGTCGCCGAGACCTCAGGCACGCTGCTCACCCTGTCCCGGGCCGACTTCATGTCCGTGGTCGCCTCGGCCCCCGACCTCCGCGACCACATCGAACAGTTCACCTCGCGCTCCCGCCAGGCGCAGAACCACCGCGGTGAGGCCGAGATCGCGATGTCGGCCGGTCACACCGGCGAGCACGCGCTGCCCGGCGCCTTCGCGGACTACGAGCTGAATCCGCGCGAGTACGAACTCTCGGTCGCCCAGACCATCCTGCGGATCCACACCAGGGTCGCGGATCTCTACAACGGGCCGATGAACCAGACCGAGGAGCAGCTCAGGCTCACCATCGAGGCGCTGCGCGAGCGCCAGGAGCACGAGCTGATCAACAACCGGGAGTTCGGGCTGCTCCACAACGCCGACTTCAAGCAGCGCATCCAGCCGCACTCCGGCGCGCCGACCCCGGACGACCTGGACGAACTGCTCTGCCGCCGCCGCGGTTCCAAGTTCTTCCTCGCGCACCCCCGGACGATCGCGGCGATCGGGCGGGAGTTCAACGCGCGCGGACTCTACCCGGACCATGTCGACCTCGGCGGCCAGCAGGTCCCTGCCTGGCGCGGGGTTCCGATCCTCCCCTGCAACAAGATCCCCGTCACGCAGGAGCGGACCAGCTCGATCCTCGTCATGCGTACCGGCGAGGAGAACCAGGGCGTGGTCGGCCTGCACCAGACGGGTCTGCCGGACGAGTACGAGCCGGGGCTGTCGGTCCGCTTCATGGGGCTCGACGAGAAGGCGATCACGTCCTACCTCGTCACCACCTACTATTCCGCGGCCATCCTCGTGCCGGACGCGGTCGGTGTGCTGGAGAACGTGCAGATCGCCAACTGGCCCAAGTAGCCGGCCGGCCCGTGCCGCGTGGTGCGAGGCCCCGGATCCGGCGGGCCGATCGCGCTCGCCCGGTGCCCCGCACCCGGAAGCCTCCGGACAACCGCCCACCCACCAAGGAGTCATGGATGCCCGCACCCGAGCTGCCGCCTCCGCAGCCGAGCCTGCCGGAGGCCGCTTCCCGCTTCGGGGCCCACGTACTCACCGAGCCCGCGTCGCGCGCCCGGGACATCGGCGCCGCCGCCGGGGGCCTGCCCCGTCCGCCGGTGCTTTCCCGGGCGGCCGCGCCCACGCCGCCCGCCCCCACCCCGGCCGCGCCGGATGCCGGGTCCGGACGGGTCCTGGGAGGGCCCACCGGCCTGGGTACCGCAAGCCTGCGCATGCTGCTGCGGGACGCGCCCCGGCGACCCCGGCCGCCACGCCGGAGACCGGTGCGGCGGCGGGTGCCCAGGCCGGCGCCGAGGGCAAGGTGATCCCGGGGCTCTACTACCACCCGATCCCCGAGCCCGATCCGGTGCGGGTCGAGGAGGTCAGCCGGAGGATCAAGGCCTGGGCCCTGGACGAGGTCTCGCTGTATCCCGAGGACCGGGAGGAGGAGTTCGACGGCTTCTCCGTGGGCCGCTACATGGTCGGCTGCCATCCGGACGCGCCCACCATCGACCATCTGATGCTCGCCACCCGCCTGATGGTGGCCGAGAACGCGGTGGACGACTGCTACTGCGAGGACCACGGCGGATCGCCCGTTGGCCTGGGCGAGCGGCTGCTGCTGGCGCACACCGCCCTGGACTCCCCGCACACCACAGCGGAGTACCAGCCGCAATGGGCGAAATCGCTGCACGCGGACGCGCCCCGGCGGGCCCACCGCTCCGCCATGGAGTACTTCGTCCGAGCCGCCGGCCCCTCCCAGGCGGACCGGCTCCGGCACGACATGGCCCGGCTGCACATGGGCTACCTCGCCGAAGCGGCCTGGGCGCAGATGGATCACGTCCCGCAGGTGTGGGAGTACCTGGCGATGCGCCAGTTCAACAACTTCCGCCCCTGCCCCACCATCACCGACACCGTCGGGGGTTACGAGCTCCCCGCGGACCTGCATGCCCAGCCGGCCATGCAGGAGGTCATCGCCCTGGCGGGAAACGCGACGACCATCGTGAACGACCTGTACTCGTACACCAAGGAGCTCAACGCACCGGGCCGGCACCTGAACCTGCCCGTCGTGATCTCCGAACGCGAGGGGATCTCCGACCGCGACGCCTATCTGAAGTCGGTCGAGATCCACAACGAGCTCATGCACGACTTCGAAACCGCCGCGGCGTCCCTGGCCGCGGAATCCCCCGTGCCGAGTGTGCAGCGCTTCCTGCGCGGCGTGGCCGCCTGGGTCGACGGCAATCACCACTGGCATCAGTCGAACACCTACCGCTAGAGCTTGCCCGACTTCTGGTAAGAGAATGGATTCATCCGTGACCAACGCCGAACTCACCGCCACCGTCGGCTCCACCCGCGCATCCGCCTCCGCCCCGGTGCGCATCCCCGGCCCCGCGCCCCCGTACCAGGGAGACATCGCGCGCTACTGGGACGGCGAGGCCAGGCCCGTGAACCTGCGCCTGGGCGATGTCGACGGGCTCTACCACCACCACTACGGCATCGGTGAGATCGACACCGCCGCGCTCGCCGCCGCCGGGGACGGCGCGGGCGAGAAGGCGCTGATCTCCGAGCTGCACCGGCTGGAGTCGGCGCAGGCCGAATATCTCCTGGGGCACCTGGGTGACATCGGGCGGGAGGACACCCTGCTGGACGCCGGCTGCGGCCGGGGCGGCTCGATGGTGATGGCGCACCAGCGCCTCGGGTGCAAGGTCGAAGGGGTCACGCTCTCCGCCAAGCAAGCCGAATTCGCCAACGGCCGGGCCCGCGAACTCGGCCTTCAGGACCACGTACGGGCGCGTGTCTGCAACATGCTCGCCACCCCGTTCGAGACCGGCTCCGCGGCGGCCTCCTGATCGCGGCGGACCGCGTCTGACCTCGCGCGCCGCGCCCCCTGACGCCCCGTCGGCCGCGGTCGGCGGGGGTGTCAGGGGGTGGCCGCGGACACGACGTACACGACGGGGGCCATCGGGTCGGTCATGTCGACAGTGATGTCCTGGGTGGGGCGCGGGTCCTTGTTGGTGTGCGTGGTTCCCGCCCACGCGACGCCCTTGCCGAAGTACCAGCCCGCGACCTTCGTGTCACGGGCGCCGACCGTGATCCTGCCCTCGGTCAGGGCCGCCCGGCCGGTGCCGACGTTGGTCAGGAACCGGTCGAGGCCGTTGGACGACGTGCGGAACTGCACGTACATCCGGCTGGCCTTCCAGTTGTTCGTCTCGTAGTACTCGACGTCCTGCGCGTCCCAGGGAATGGGCACCTCGAAGATCCGGCGCAGCATCCGGGACGGCCAGCCCTCGCGCAGACCCTGCGCGGCGGCCTCCGCGGCCTTGTCCTGGCCGGAGCGGCGGCTCTGACTCGCGGAGATCAGCAGATATCCGGCCGGGACGCCGATGAGCAGCACGATGATGGTCGCCGTGATCAGGCGCCGGCGGATCGTTCTGCGCCGGTCCTCCGGCAGCCGCCCGTCGCCCGGTTCGGGCGGCGGGGACTGACGCGGCACGACGGGGTGCTCGGCTGCGTTCATCGCTCTGGGAGTCCCTAGGAAGTGCGGGTGTTGCGGGTGTTACGGATGGTGCTCGCCGCCTGGTCGTAGATCTGCGCGTACCGCTCGTACCGCTCGACGCGGCGGCGGTTGGTACGGCGGAACCTGCGGGCCACCAGTCTGGCGAGGTCGGCGGCGCCGACCATACCCGCCTCCGGGCCGAGCTGCGCCTTCGCGATGCGCGCCTCCGGGCGGTAGCCGCGGCCGGTGAGGTGGCGTTTGAAGGCGTCCCTGGCCGGTCCGATCAGCAGGTCGTCGGCGGCGCTGACGCCGCCTCCGATGACGAAGCAGGAGGGGTCGAGCGCGGCGGCCAGGTTGGCGATGCCGACGCCGAGCCACTGGCCGATGTCCTGGAGGAGTTCGATGCACATCGCATCGCCCTCGCGGGCCAGTTCGGTGATGAGCGGTCCGGTGATCTCGGGGACGTTGCCCTTGACCCGTTCGATGATTCCGTGGGCCACCGGGGAGTCCGCCGCGGCCAGTTCTCTGGCCTCCCGGACGAGTGCGTTCCCGGAGCTGTACTGCTCCCAGCAGCCCCGGTTGCCGCAGGGGCAGCGGTGGCCGCCGGGCACCACCTGCATGTGGCCGAACTCACCCGCTACGCCGTATTTGCCGCGCTTGACCTGACCGTCCTCCAGGATCGCGCCGCCGATGCCGGTGCCGAGCGTGATCATGACGAGGTGGTCCTCGCCCCGGCCGGCGCCGAAGCGCCATTCGGCCCAGGCGGCGGTGTTGGCGTCGTTGTCGACCATCACCGGGACGACGAGCCGGGAGGCGATGGCGTCGCGCAGCGGTTCGTCGCGCCAGGCGAGGTGCGGGGCGAACAGCACCTTGGAGCGGTCCGCGTCGACCCAGCCGGCCGCGCCGATGCCCACCGCGTGCACGTCGTGCCGGTCGGAGAGGTCGAGGACCAGCTCGACGATGGTGTCCTCGACGACCTTGGGGCTCTTGGACTTGTCCGGCGTCTCGGTGCGCAGGGTCTCCAGGATGTTGCCGTCGGCGTCGACGACGCCGGCCATCACCTTCGTCCCCCCGATGTCGATGCCGACGGTGGGGACCCGCGGCGCGGTGAGGTGCGAGCGCCGCTCCCGGGTGCCGACGGTCCGCAGGACGGTGGCGCGGGCGGAGCCGCGGTGCGTGAAGTCGCGGTACGTGCTCATCGTCCCTGGGGGGTCGGGGGTGGCCGGGCTCGTGCCGATCCCGGCGGCGGGCGGCGCCCGTCGGCCCCGATTCTGCCACTGCCGGAGGGACGGGGCTGCCGGACGGGCTCCGCGGCCCGGCCGGACTACGGGGTGTCGTCCTTCGTCGCGGGGCCGCCCGGCAGGTCCGGTCCGGGGGTCCGCTCCAGCTCGTGGCTGAGCTCCTCCAGCTCGCTGCCGCCCGCCATCTGGCGGGTGAGCTCGTCCAGCGTGATGCTGCCCCGGGTGTGGCTGCCGGCCATCGCGCCGCGCTTGAGCAGCACGAAGCGGTCACCGACGAGGTACGCGTGGTGCGGGTTGTGCGTGATGAGAACCACGCCCAGCCCGGCGTCCCTGGCCGCCGCGACGTACTTGAGGACGACGCCGGACTGCTTGACGCCGAGCGCCGCGGTCGGCTCGTCCAGGACGAGCACCTTGGCGCCGAAGTGGACGGCCCGTGCGATGGCCACGCACTGGCGCTCACCGCCCGACAGGGTGCCGATGGGCTGGTCGACGTCGCGCAGGTCGATGCCCATCCGCAGCAGCGCGGAGCGGGTCGTCCCGCGCATCAGCCGGACGTCGAGGCGCTTGAAGGGACCCACGCCGGTCGTCGGCTCGGAGCCGAGGAAGAAGTTCCGCCAGACCGGCATCAGCGGGACGACGGCGAGGTCCTGGTAGACCGTGGCGATGCCCCGGTCCAGGGCGTCGCGCGGGTTGGCGAGGGTGGTCTCCTCACCGTCGACGAGGAAGCTTCCGGCGTCGTGCCGGTGCAGCCCCGCGATGATCTTGATGAGGGTGGACTTGCCGGCGCCGTTGTCGCCGAGGACGCAGGAGATCTCGCCCGCGTGCACCTCCAGCGAGACGTCCTCCAGCGCCTTGATGTTGCCGTAGTACTTACTGACGTGGTCGAGCTCGACCAGCGCCTGCGGCACGGTGTCCTTCGGCACGTCCGGTGCCTTGGGGGCCGTCATTTCGTCGCCTCCGCGCGCTTGCGTACCCATGCGTTGAGCAGGGTGGCCAGGAGCAGCATCGCTCCGAGGAAGAATTTGAACCAGTCCGGGTTCCACTCCGCGTACACGATGCCCTTGCTGGTCATGCCGAAGATGAAGGCGCCGACCGCCGAGCCGATCGCGGAGCCGTAGCCGCCGGTGATCAGGCAGCCGCCGATGACCGCCGCGATGATGTAGATCAGCTCGTTGCCGACCCCCTCGCCGGACTGCACCACGTCGTAGCTGAACAGCAGGTGCTGTCCGGAGACCCAGGCGGCGAAGGCGACGCCGAGGTACAGCCCGATCTTCGTCCGGATCACCGGGACGCCGACCGCGCGGGCCGAGTCGGCGCCGCCGCCGACCGCGTAGATCCAGTTTCCGAAGCGGGTGCGGAGCAGGATCCAGGTGGCGACGGCGACGAGGACCGCCCACCACAGGATGGTCACCTTGAGCTCGACGCCGCCGACGGTCCAGTAGGAGGCGAAGAGCTTGCGGGCGGAGGGAAAGCCCTCCATGTTGCCGATGGTCTTCGTCGAGACGGTCTTGCTGATCAGCTTGGTGAAGCCGAGGTTCAGTCCGGTCAGCATCAGGAACGTACCGAGCGTGATGATGAAGCTCGGCAGTTTGGTGCGGGTCAGCATGAAGCCGTTGAACGCGCCGATGGCGAGCGTGACCAGCAGCGACACGAAGACGCCGACCCAGACGTTCGCCGTCATCTGGTAGCTGAACATCGACGAGATCAGCGCGGAGCTGGTGACCATCACCCCCGCGGAGAGGTCGAACTCGCCGCCGATCATCAGCAGCGCCACCGGCGCGGCCATGATCCCGATGGTGGAGGCCGCGTACAGCACCGTGCCGAAGCTGGTGGCGCGCAGGAAGCTGTCGGCCACGATCGCGAAGAAGAGGAAGACGGCCAGCGCGCCGACGACCGAGCCCAGCTCGGGGCGGCCGAGCAGCTTGCGCAGCGGTGAGGTGCGCAGCAGCCGCTCGTCCGTCCCGGCGGGCGACGAGGATCCGGAGGCGGCGGTCATCGGGTTCCCCGGTCCGCGTACTCGGCGAGCTGGGCGGCGTCGGCGGAGGTGATGACCTGGGGGCCGGTGAGGACCGGGCGGCCGCCGCCGAGCACGTTGCGGTTGTAGCGGTAGAGCCAGAGCAGGTCGATGGCCTCGTACCCCTGGAGGTAGGGCTGCTGGTCGACGGCGAAGCCGAGGGTCTTGGCCTTCAGCTCCGCGGCGACCTTGGCGTTCAGGTCGAAGGTGTCGATCTCGGCCTTGCTGCCCGCGGTCTGCTTCGCCTTGACGGCGGCGTCCGCGAACGGCGCGCCGAGGGTGACGACCGCGTCGATGTCCTTGTCGGCCTGGAGCTTCGCCTCGATGGAGGCCTGGACGTCCGGCATGTTGGTGCCCTCGACGTACAGGTTCTGGATCTGGCCGTCGAAGGCCTTCTTCGCTCCGGCGCAGCGCTGCTCGTGGCCCACGTTGCCCTGCTCGTGCAGGATGCACAGGGCTTTCTTGCGGCCGCGCTTGTTGAGCTCCTCACCGACGGCCTCGCCGGCGATGGACTCGTCCTGGCCGATGTGGGTGAGCGCGCCGAACCGCTTGGACTCCGCGACGCCCGAGTTGACCGTGATCACCGGGATGCCGGCCTTGGTCGCCTTGGCGACGACGTCCTTCATGGCGTCGGGCTTGGCGAGCGTGACGATCAGCCCGTCGACCTTCTTGTCGATGGCGGCCTGGACCAGCTGGGCCTGCTGCTGCGCCTCGTCGTTGTGCGAGTACAGGAAGTTGATGTTGTCCTTGCCGGCCGCCATCTTGGCGCCCTTCTGGACGATGTCCCAGAAGGTGTCGCCGTCGCCCGAGTGGGTGACCATGGCGAAGGTCCAGCGGGGCGTGTTCACCGCGGACCGGCCCTCGGCGGCGGACTGCGCCGCTCGCTCCTCCGCCCGCTTGCCGCCGGTGCTGCTGCATCCCATGAGGGAGGCCCCGAGCACCGCCGCAAGCACGGCGCCCATCGCACGTACCCCTGTCCGAACCCTTGCCACGACTGCGTGCCCTTCTCGTGCTGCTCGTTGTGCTGCCGGCCCAGCCGGGGCCCGTACGGTCCCGGTCCGGCTGGGCAAGTATCCCCGAGAAGCCGGGAAGCCTCCGACACCGTACGGAAGTCATGGGGCGCTGTCACCGTACGGGGCGGCGGGAATCGAAGGAGTGAGGCGGGGGGCCCGGCAGGGCGGGCACGGGCCGCACTCCGACACCTGGCCGACTTTGTCAGGACATACAGTTGACAGCGTTGCCGGTGACCGGCACGTTGGGTCCATGCGCATCGGACTCATCGGCACCGGCCGGATCGGCTCCTTCCACGCGGCGGTGCTGTCCCGCCACCCCTCGGTGGACGCCCTGGTGGTGACGGACACGGACCCGGCCCGCGCGGCGGAGGTCGCGCGCCGGACCGGGGCGGCCACCGCCGGCTCCGCCGTGGAGGTGTTCGGCGCGGGCGTGGACGCCGTGGTGATCGCCTCGGCCACCGCGGCGCACGCCGAGCTGATCGGCCGGGCCGCCCGCGCCGGGGTGCCCGCGTTCTGCGAGAAGCCCGTCGCCCTCGACCTGGCGGGCACGCTGGCCGCGCTGCGCGAGACGCGGGAGGCCGGGAGCGTGCTCCAGCTCGGGTTCATGCGACGGTTCGACGCGGGGTACCTGGCGGCGCGCTCGGCCGTACGCGGCGGGGAGCTCGGCCGGCTGCATACCGTGCGGACGGTGACCTCGGACCCGGCGCCGCCGCCCGCTGCCTACCTGCCGCTCTCCGGCGGGCTGTACCGGGACTGCCTGATCCACGACTTCGACATGGTGCGCTGGGTGACGGGCCATGAGGTGGCCCGGGTGTACGCCACCGGCTCGGACGCCGGACCCGCGATGTTCCGCGAGGCCGGTGACGTGGACACCGCGGCGGCGCTGCTGACCCTCGACGACGACACCCTCGTCACGGCGACGGCGACCCGCTGCAACGGCGCCGGGTACGACGTGCGGATGGAGCTCGCCGGGGAGCTGGACCAGCTCGCGGTCGGCCTGGACGACCGCACCCCGCTGACCTCCGCGGAACCGCAGGGCCCCGCCGCCCCGGCCAAGCCCTGGCCGGGGTTCCTGGAACGCTTCGCCCCGGCGTACGAGGCCGAGCTCGACGCCTTCGTCCGGCTGGTGCGGGGCGAGGCGGCCAATCCCTGCGACGGTCGGGAGGCCCTGCACGCGCTGCGGGTCGCGGAGGCGTGCGAGGTCTCCCGCCGGGAGCGCCGGCCGGTGGAAATGGCGGAGATCCCCGGGGCCTGAGGGTGATCACGCGAAGGAGCCCGGCCGCCCTCACCACCGGACCGGCAGCGCCTCCGGCCCCCCTGATGAGCATCCCCGTCCGCCAGGTCAGCGTGTCCGGATCGGTGTCGAGCGCCAGTTCCGGGCAGCGCTCCAGGAGCGATCCGACCGCCACCGCCGCCTCGATACGGGCCAGCGGCGCGCCCAGGCAGTAGTGGATCCCGTGGCCGAAGGCGACGTGTCCCCGGGCGTCCCTGGTGATGTCGAACCGGTCCGCGTCCGGGTAGCGGTCCAGGTCGCGGTTGGCGTCGGCCATCGCGATCAGGACCAGCTCGCCGCCGCCCGGGACGAGCGTGCCGCCGATGTCGATCGGGCCGGTCGTGAAGCGGTACGTGGGGGTCTCGATCGGGCCCGCGTAACGCAGCATCTCCTCCACCGCGTTGTCGATCAGGCCGGGATCCGCCCGCAGCGCTGCGAGCTGCTCCGGGTGGGTGAGCAGGGCGAGCACCCCGTTGGAGATGAGGCTCACCGTGGTCTCATGGCCGGCCACGAGCAACAGCCAGGCCTTGCCCAGCAGTTCACCGGCCGAGAGCCGGTCGCCTTCCTCGTCGGCCGTGTGGATCAGCGCGCTCATCAGGTCGTCGCCGGGCTGTTCGCGCTTGTCGTCGAGGAGCCCGGCCAGATAGCGGGACGTGTCGGCGGTCGCCTCGCTCCGCGCCGCCGCGTCGATGGAGGACACCGCGGTGTTGGACCACGCCCGGAAGGCCTGGCGGTCCAGGAAGGGGACGCCGAGCAGTTCACAGATGACGGACATCGGGAGCGGGAACGCCAGCGACTCGACGAGGTCGGTACGGCGGCCGGGCAGCGCCAGCATCGTGTCGAGCAGTTCGTCGGTCATCCGCCGCACACCCGGCAGGAGTTGCTGCATGCGGCGGGGCGTGAAATCCCGGGTGACCAGCTTGCGCAGCCGGGTGTGCTCGGGTGCGTCCGTGCTGATCATGGACGTCCCGGAGGAGACCTTGCTCACGCCGAGGTCGGGCGAGGCCAGGGCCCACTGTTTGGAGAGCCGCTGGTCCGCGAGCGCGGCCCGGCCCTCCTCGTACCCGACGACGAGCCAGGCGGGCGCGCCCTCCGGGATGCGGACCCGGTGGACGGGGCCACGGGCCCGCAGGGCCGCGTAGACACTGTCCGGATCGCGGGTGAACCTGTCCCCCATCGCTCCGAGATCGACTGCCTCTTCCGTGGTCAATCCGGGCTCCCTCAGGACGACCCGGCATTCAGCACGGTGCCCTGGGCGACCGCGCACAGGGTTTCTGCCCCGCTCCCGTCCACGGTGAACAGATCGCAGCGCGCCACCGCCTGCCGGCGGCCGGAGTGGACGACGAAGGCGCGGGCGACGAGTCCGCCGCCGGTGGCGGGCCGCAGGTACTGGATCGAGAAGCCGCCGGTCAGCGCGGCCGGGCCGAGTGCCGTTCCGGCGGCGAAGGTGAGCGCGTTGTCGGCGGCGTACGCGAGCACCCCGCCGTGCAGGAACCCGTTCTGCTGCTGGAGTTCCTCCCGGCCGTCGATCTCCAGCGTGACCCCGCCGTCCCCGAACGCGGTGATCCGCGCGCCGACGAGCCCGCTGAACGGCTGGCTGTCGAGCACCTTCTGCGCCATCTCCAGGTCGAGTCCGGCCATGACGAGTTCCTCTCTGTCGGCTGTCCTGCGCAAAGGTCTGCTGACCTGCGCAAAGGTCCGCTGACCTGCGGCGAGGTCCGCTGACCTGCGGCGAGTCTGCCTCACCAGCGCACGGACAGCTTCCGCGTCCCCCTGATCAGCATGCCGGGCAGCCAGTCCGGTTCCCCGGCGTCCGGATCGAGCCGGAGTCCGGGGCACCGCTCCAGCAGCGCCCGCACCGCGATGCGGCCCTCCATCCGGGCCAGCGGCGCGCCCAGGCAGAAGTGCGTCCCGTGCCCGAAGGCCAGGTGTCCCTGCGCCTCGCGGCGGATGTCGAAGCGGTCCGGTTCCGGGTAGCGGGCGGGGTCACGGTCGGCGCCCGCCAGGGCGACCAGGACCGAATCGCCCTCCGCGATGGTGGCGGAGCCGATCGGCACGGCCTCCCGGGCGAACCGGAAGGTGGCGGCCTCCACCGGACCGTCATAGCGGAGCATCTCCTCGACCGCCCCGTCGATGAGTCCGAAGTCGGCTCGCAGAGCCGCCAGTTGCTCAGGGTGTTCGAGCAGCGCCCGCACCCCGTTGGAGATCAGGTTGACGGTCGTCTCATGGCCTGCGACGAGCAACAGGAAGGCCATGCCGACCAGTTCGTCGGGCGACAGCGCGTCCTCGTCCTCGTACCGGGCGGCGATCAGCGCACTCAGCAGGTCCTCGCCCGGCGAGCGGCGCTTGTTCTCGATCAGTTCGGCGAGGTAGCCGCCCATGGCGCGGACCGCGTCGCCCTCCTGGTTCGCGCTCGCCGGGGAGACCACGCCGTTCGACAGCAGCCGGAAGGCATCCCGGTCCAGGTCGGGGACGCCGATGAGTTCGCAGATGACGGTGATGGGCAGCGGGAAGGCGAAGGCGTCGACGAGGTCCGCCCGGCCGGCGGGCACCATCGCGTCGAGCAGTCCGTCGGTGATCTGCCGCACGCGGGGCCGCAGCGCCTCGATCCGGCGGGCGGTGAACTCCCGCGCGACCAGCTTGCGCAGCCGGGTGTGGTCGGGTGCGTCCATCTCCAGCATGTTGGCGTTGATCGGGTCGCCCATGCCCGTCTGGCCGGGCAGCGTCCGCCAGTCCTTGCCGAACCGCTGGTCGGCCAGGACCGACCGTCCCTCGTCGTACCCGACGACGAGCCACACCCGGTCGAACTCGTCCGTCCGCACGGAGTGCACCGGACCCGCCGCGCGCATCTTCTCGTAGTACGGGTACGGATTCGCGGTGAAGTCCGCGACCCCGCGCAGATCTACGTCGACATCGGACATGGGCCCACCCTCCCGGTCTGATCGGTCCGGCCGCGAGGGACCGGCCGGTTCAGCGTATGCCGCCGGGTCCGGGACGGGCGGAGAGTTCAGGACAGCCCCGGGCCGTCGCCGTCGTCGAGCAGGCCCGCATCGTGGACCAGCAGGGCGATCTGGACTCGGTTGTTGAAGTCGAACTTGGCCAGAATCCGTGACACCTGGGTCTTCACGGTGGCCACGCTCAGATAGAGCGCCGCGGCGATCTCGGCGTTGGAACGGCCGTGCCCGACGGCGATGGCCACCTCGCGTTCCCGTTCCGCGAGCGAGGCGAGCCGTCGGCGGGCCCCCTGCGCGCGGTCGGCCTTCTCCTCCCCGCCGGGGCTCGCGGCGCGGGCCATCAGCTGCCGGGTCACCGCGGGCGACAGAACCGGGTCACCGGCCGCCACACGGCGTACCGAGTCGACGATCTGTCCGGGCGGGGTGTCCTTGAGCACGAAGCCGGCCGCTCCGGCACGGATCGCGCGCAGCACCTGTTCGTCGGCGTGGAAGGTGGTCAGGACGATGACCTCGGGTGCGTCCGGGCGGCCGCGCAGCGTCTCGGTGGCGGTCAGCCCGTCCATGACCGGCATCCGGATGTCCATCAGGACGACGTCCGGGCGGAGCCGCTCGACGAGTCCGGGCGCCTCGCTGCCGTCGGCGCCCTCACCCACGATGTCGATGTCGTCGGCGCCGCCGAGCATCAGGGCGAGGCCGGCCCGTACGAGCGGGTCGTCGTCGACGATGAGGAGCCGGACGGGGCGGTCGGCGGGAACGGGGATCGGGGTGGTCATGACGGCCACGGTAGCCAAGCCCGGACCCCGAACCCGCCGCCAGGTTCGGGTCCGTGGTCGAGTCGGCCGCCGGCGAGGGTGGCCCGTTCGGTCAGCCCGATGAGCCCCTGTCCGGAGCCGGGCACCTGCTCGAAGGGTTCGGTGGGGGCCGGGTTGCGCACCTCGACGGTGATGCCCTGGCCGGGGCCGCCGCTGACCCTGACGGTGACCTCGGTGCCCGGTGCGTGCTTGCGGGCGTTGGTCAGGCCCTCCTGGGCGATGCGGTAGACGGTGCGGCCGGTGGCGGCGGGCGCCGCGTCCGGCTCTGCCAGGCCGTTGTCGAGGGCCACCTTCATCCCGGCCAGCCGGGATTCGGCGACCAGCGCGTCGAGCGTGGCGAGGGTGGGCTGCGGCCGGTCGCCCTCGCTGTCCCGGGGGCTGCGCAGCACCCCGATGATCTCGCGGAGGTCCTGGAGCGCCTCGTGCGCGCTGTCCCGGATGACCCCGGCGGCGCGGGCCACCTCCGCTGGGGGCGCGTCGGGCCGGAACTCCAGGGCTCCGGCGTGCACGGAGAGCAGGGTCAGCCGGTGGGCGAGGACATCGTGCATCTCCCGGGCGATGTCCTCGCGGGCCAGCCGCTGGGCCTGTTCCGCGCGCAGTCCGGCCTCGGTCTCGGCGCGCCGGGCCCGCTCGCGCAGGGTGACGACGAGCTGGCGTCTGGAGCGTACGACCATGCCCCAGCTGAGCACCAGCAGGATCAGCAGCACGCCGATGATGGTGGACGCGATGAACGAGGTGGTCGGGTCGGGGCGCACGTAGGGCTGGATCGGGGCGACGGCCAGGGCCCCCGCGCCGACGAAGGCGACGGGCCGGAACGGCCGGTGCACGGCCACGCTGAACAGGGCCACCAGCAGCGCCCCGGCCGCGACGGGCTCCACGATGGAGAGCGCCGTCATCGCCACCGCGAGGCCGACCGGCCACCGCCGCCGGACCCACAGCGCGCAGCAGGCCGCGGCGCCGACCAGCGAGTCCACGAAGACGACACCCTCGGGCGTGGTGGGGTCGGCCTCGATCGTCGCGATGGTCGCCAGGCCGATGCCCGCCGCGCAGAGGAACGCCGTGATGTCGACGATCCAGTCGCGCACGGTGCGGCGGGAGCGGGCGCCTCGGTCACCGGGCAGCTCGGGGTCGGCCATCGCAGAGGGCAGCAGCCAGGGGTACTCCGTGCGCGTCATATCGACAAAGCTACGCAGTGGAATCGCGGCTTCCGGCGGTTCGGGGCCGGGAGGCGACCAAAGTCGTGGAAGGGAAGACTTTCGGACGAGCGGCCCGGACCTCCGGCCGATGCGGCGGCGGTGCCCGGCGCGCCAGGCTCACTCCCATGAAGAGACTCTGCGAGACGGTCGGCTTCCTGGTCTTCGCCCAGGGGGCCGCGGGGCTGCTCCACGAATGGTTCGACTGGTTCCACTTCTTCAACCTGGTGCAGCGGCTGCCGTTCGTCGGCGACTACTCGTTGTTCGTCAGCATCGTGCTGGTGGTGGCGGGGATCGCCGTCATGATCGCGTCGGACTCGGTCAAGGAGTAGCCGGGGCCACGCTGCGGCGCCCCCAGGCCGTACCCGCGAGCACCAGGACCGCGCCCGCCGCTCCGAGTACGCCGAGGCGTTCGCCGCCGATCGCGATGCCGACGGCGGCGGCCCAGAGCGGTTCCGTACCGAGCAGCAGGCTGACCCGGGACGGCGAGGTGCGGCGTACGGACCACATCTGCACGAAGAACGCGAAGAGCGTGCAGAAGACCGACAGGAAGAGCAGCCCGCCCCATTCGCGGACACCGAATCCGGCGGCGACCGACCACGGCGAGTCGCCGGTGCCGGGGACGGCGGCCAGAGCTGCGAAGACGGCGACCGCACTGCCGAGCTGGACGGTGGTCAGCGACAGCGAGTCCGCGGAGCGGACGGACCTGATGTGCGCCATGAGCAGTACGTGGAGGGTGCGGGCCAGGGCGGCGACGAGCATCAGCAGATCGCCCGCGGAGGGGCTGGTGAATCCGCTGCCCTGGGTCAGCAGCACCACACCGGCCACGGAGAGCGCGGCCGCGGCGAGGAAGCTCCCGGCCGGCCGGACGCGGGTCACCGCGGCCTCGGCGAGCGGGGTGAAGACCATGGTGAGGCTGATGATGAGCCCGGCGTTGGTCGCCGAGGTGTGCACGATGCCGTACGTCTCCACCAGGAAGATCCCGCTGAGCACCAGGCCCAGCAGCCCCGCGCCCCGCCACTGCGCCGCGGTCAGCGCCGACAGCCTGCGCCGTCCGGCGATCACCAGGACGGGCAGCACGACGGCGAACCTCAGCACCATGACCGCGATGACGGTCTGCGCCGTGGTGATGCCCTTGGCCGCCAGGTAGCTGGAACCCCAGACGACCGCGACCAGCAGGACGGGCAGATCGGTGAGCCACGCCCGGCGCGGCGGTGCGAGGGCGGGAACGGCGATCGAGGACACCCGGAACTCCTGGTTCTCCACAGGCAGGATGCGGAGACCTCACTGGCTCGCACGCGGAACGATCACCGTACCGGTCGCCCTCCTACAATGGCGAGCCCCGGGACCGGTCCGACGTCGGCCGCCCCGCACCCCACCGAGCACGGAGTCGCCAGATGGCGGGAGCACGCCAGGACGGAAGGGTCGAACGGGGCAACCGCACCCGGCAGCTGGTGCTCGCGCACGCTGCCGCGGTCGCGTCGGTGGAGGGCCTCGAAGGCCTCTCGCTCGGCCGGCTCGCCACCGAGCTCCGGCTGAGCAAGAGCGGCGTGTTCGCCCTCTTCGGCTCCAAGGAGGAGCTCCAGCTCGCCACCGTGCGGGCCGCCGCCGCGGTGTACGACGAGCATGTCGTGCGGCCGGTACGGGCCGTTCCGGCCGGGCTGGGGCGCGTCCGGGAGCTGTACGAGCGCTGGATCGCGTACTCGGAGCAGCGGGTGTTCCCCGGGGGGTGCTTCTTCTACGCGGCCATCGCGGAGTTCGACGCGCGGGAGGGCCCGGTGCACGACGCGCTCGTGGCCGCGCAGGCCGGCTGGGTCGCCTTCGTGGAGCGGCGCATCGAGGAGGCGCGGGTGCTGGGCGAGCTCCGGGCGGACTGCGATGCCGCCCAGCTCGCCTTCGAGATCATCGCGTTCCTGGAGCTGGCCAACGGCGACTCGGTACTCCGGAGGAGCTCGGAGGGCTATACGAGGGCGGCGCACGCGATCCTGGAGCGGCTGCGGGCGGTGGCGGTGGACGCCTCTTCGCTGCCCGGCACCGCGTAGCGCCGGCAGACGCGGGCCTGAGGACCTGCGGACCTGTCTCTTGGGACTCGGCCGAAACTAATAGCACGATCGTTCGTTCAAATGTATGGTCGCAGTCATCCGCCGCGGAACGCCGCGCCGCCACGGCCGCCGTACTGCTTGTACCGCCCGTACCGCTCGTACCGTTCGACGAAGGGAACCCCCGACCATGGACATCGTGCAGATCGACCGGACCGCTGTGCTGGAATCCGCGCGCATCGTGCGGAGCGCGGGCCCCGGCGACTGGGACCGCCCCTCCCCCTGCTCCGACTGGACGCTGCGCCGCCTCGTCGAGCACATGGGCGCCCAGCACCACGGGTTCGCCGCCGCCGCGCGGGGTCAGGGGGCCGGTCCGGCGGACCCGCCCGTACGGGGACGATCCGGCCGCCCGGTACGCCGAGGCGGCCGACGCGGTGCTGGACGCGTTCGCCGAACCGGGCGTGCTGGAGCGGCGGTTCGCGCTTCCGGAGATCGATGCCGCCGCGACGTTCGCCGCGTCCACCGCGATCGGGTTCCACTTCATCGACTACGTCGTGCACTCCTGGGACGCGACGACCTCCCTCAGGCTGCGTACCGCCTTCTCTCCGGCCGTCGTCGAGGCCGCGCTGCCCATCGCCCTGCGCGTCCCCGGCGGCGAGGCGCGCGAGCGGCCGGGTGCGGCCTTCCGGCCCGCCCTGCCGGCGGGTTCCGGCAGCCCGGACGCCTTCCGGCTCATGCTGTCGGCGCTCGGCCGTTCGCCGGACTGGAGCCCGCCGCACGGCGGCTGACCGCACAGGCCATTCACGTACTGCACATTCGCGTGCTGGACATTCACGTGCCGTCGGGGATGGAGCCGAACTCGGCCCGCCCGGTGGGCCGGTAGGTGTTGATCGCGATGCCGTTGGGGGTCGTGCGGGCGCCGGTCAGCTCGAAGGCGGTCGGCGGTCCACCGTCCGTGAACAGCCGCTTGCCGGCCCCGAGTACGACCGGGTGGACCAGCAGGTTGTACTCGTCGATCAGGCCGTGCTCCATCAGGGACCGGGCGAGCACACCACTGCCGTAGATCTGCACCTCACCTCCCCGCGTGCGCTCCTTGACCCGGGCGATCTCCGCGGGGACATCGGTGGAGATCACGGTGGTGTTCTCCCAGTCGGCCTTCTCCAGCGTGGTCGAGACGACGTACTTGGGGTACCGGTTGAGCCGGCCGGCGATCGGGTTGTCCGGGTCGGTGATGCCCGGCCAGTACCCCGCGAAGATGTCGTAGGTACGCCTGCCCAGCAGGAAGGCCGCCGAGCGGTCGAACAGCTCCGCGACGAACCGTCCGCTGTCCTCGTCGATGACCGGGGCCTGCCAGCCGCCGTACTCGAATCCTCCACTCGGGTCCTCCTCCGGGGCGCCGGGGCCCTGCATGACGCCGTCGAGGGTCAGAAAGGTGATGAGGGTCAGCTTCGCCATGGTCCTGCTCCTTCGGGGCTCGGAAATGGCCGCGGATTCCGCTTCCATCTGTTCTGACCCCCGCGCGGGCCGCAACTCATCGGCCGGTCAGGGCGGCGTAGCGGAGTGGGCGTCCGTTTACCGCCGGTCTCCGGTCCGCGGAGGAACTTTCCTTGTCCTTGTCAGCCAACCGGCGACACCACCACCGGCAACCGGACAGGACCCCCGATGAACAGCACGAGCACCATCAGCACCGGCTCCGACCGCGTCGCACTCGTCACCGGCGGCAGCCGCGGCATCGGCGCCGCGACCGCCCTGCGGCTCGCCCAGGACGGCGCCGATGTGGCACTGACCTACGCCAGGGACGAGGCCGCCGCCCAGGAGACCGTGCGGAAGATCGAGGCGTGCGGCCGCCGCGCGGTCGCCCTGCGCGCCGATGCGGCCGATCCGGAGGCCGTCCCCGCGGCGGTGCACCGGACGGTGGAGACGTTCGGCCGGCTCGACGTCCTGGTGAACAACGCGGGCATCGGCGTCCTCGGCCCCATCGGCACCCTCAGCACCGCCGATGTGGACCAGGTGCTCGCGGTCAACGTGCGGGCCGTGTTCCTGGCCTGCCGGGAGGCGGCCGGCGTGATGGAGCGCGGCGGCCGCATCATCACCCTCGGTACGGCCCTGAGCCGGTTCGCGGGCGGACCGGGCGGCACGCTCTACGCGATGAGCAAGTCGGCGCTGTCCGGACTCACCAAGCCGCTCGCCCGCGAGCTCGGCCCGCGCGGGATCACCGTCAACCTGGTCCAGGCCGGACCGGTGGACACCGATCTCAACCCGGCCGACGGCCCGTTCGCCGCCGGGCAGCGGGCCTCGACCGCGCTGGACCGGTTCGGCACGGCCGGTGAAGTGGCCTCGCTCATCGCCTATCTGGCCGGTGACGAGGCCGCCTACATCACCGGAACCGAGGTCGTGGTGGACGGTGGCCACGCCGCCTGAGTTCCGTGTCAGGGTGGGCGGACGTTCGGTCCGTCCGCCCACCCTGCTGGAGGAGGCGCCCACGTTCTGGTCACGCGCGTCACGTGAGACACATGAGGAGTACGAACACCCGCTGCACGAGGAGTTCGGCTTCACCATCGCCCGGCGCGGATACGACCGCGATCAGGTCGACGCCTACATCACCCGGCTCCGCGGCGGCACCCCACCGGCCGAAGTCGCGGCCTTCGAGCTCGTCCGCCGAGGCTACGAGCGGAGCCGGGTGGACGAGGTCATCGCGCGGTTGCACCGCGAGGCCGACCGCGAGAAGTGACCCTAGGCTGGCCAGGCAGGCAACCAGCCTGCCGTCCGACGAGAGGAACCCGACCATGCCCGAGACCCCGTCGCACAAGCTGAACGACGGCCGAACCGTGCCCTCGGTCGGGCTCGGCACCTGGCCGCTGGACGACGACGCGGCAGAGGAGGCCGTCGCCGGGGCCCTGGGCCTCGGCTACCGGCTCGTCGACACCGCGCTGAACTACGGCAACGAGACCGGCACCGGGCGCGGGATCGCCCGGAGCGGGGTGGACCGCGAGGACGTCTTCGTCACCACCAAGGTGCCGGGCCGCCACCAGGGGTACGAGAAGACGCTGGCCTCGTTCGAGGAGTCCCGGCGCAACCTCGGCCTCTCCTACGTGGATCTCTATCTCATCCACTGGCCGCTGCCCCGCGTCGATCTGTACGTGGACACCTGGAAGGCCATGATCCGGCTCCGCGAGGAGGGGCTCGTACGGTCGATCGGGGTCTCCAACTTCACCGCGGACCACCTGGACCGGCTGGAGCGGGAGACGGGGGTGCTGCCCGCCGTCAACCAGATCGAGATGCATCCTCGGCTGCCGCAGGAGGAGCTGCGGGCCGTGCACGCTGCCAAGGGCATCGTCACGGAGAGCTGGAGCCCGCTGGGGCGGGGCCGCGATCTGCTGGCCGATCCCGGTCTCGTCGCCGTCGCGCGGGCCCACGAGGTGACGCCGGGACAGGCGGTGCTGCGCTGGCACACCCAGCTCGGGGCCGTCCCGATCCCGAAGAGCTCTGATCCGGGACGGCAGCGCGAGAACCTGGACCTCTTCGGTTTCGAGCTGACGGCGGACGAGCTGGCCCGGATCTCGGCGGGGCGCCAGGAGCGGTTCGGCGGGGACCCCGAGACGCACGAGGAGTTCTGAGCGGGGCCGGAAGGCGGCGCGGCAGTGGCGCGGTTCAGCTCTCCCGGGGCTGGATCTCCGCCATCCGGGACCAGCCCTCGCCGGGTACCTCGACGTTGATGATCTCGGGCGTCTCGGCCACCAGGCCCGCCATCGTGTCCATCGCCGCCGCGAAATGCGCCGACCGCACATGGGCCGCACCCGCCTCGGCGGAGGCGAACGCCTCCAGCAGTACGAACTGGTCCGGGTTCTCGACGCTGGACGACCAGTCGAAGAACACGTTGCCCGGCTCCTGGCGGGTGGCGGTGGTGAAGTCCTCGACGGCCGGAAGCCAGTTGTCGCGCTCGGCGCTGCGGACGGTGAACCTGACTGCGATGAAGATCATGACGACTCCTGCTCGGGGCGCGGCAACCCGGCCAGGTCCCCGCATCACCACCGTATCCCCCGAATACGGACAGCCACCCGCGGGCCCCGGCCGTCACCCGGCCGACGGGACCGCGCGCCCGTCGCCGGCCGGGCGCGCCCCGTTCGCTGCCGTGTTCGCCGCCTTGTTCGCCGCCGTGTTCAGCGGTCCCTTTCGAGGAGACGGCCGGTGGGGGCCTCCAGCACGCCGTCCGACGCGATCCGTACGCCGCGCAGCCAGGTGGACCTGACGACGCCGTGCAGGGTCCGGCCGGCGTACGCGGTGACCTGGTTGCGGTGGAAGAGCCCGGCCGGGTCGACGGTGAAGGTGGCGTCGGGGGCGAGGACCGCGAAGTCGGCGTCCCGGCCGGCCTCGATCGCGCCCTTGGAGCGGAGCCCGGCCAGTTCGGCGGGGGCGGCCGACATCCAGCGGGCGACGTCGTCGAGCGAGTGGCCGCGCTTGCGGGCTTCGGTCCAGATGGCGGGCAGACCGAGCTGGAGGGAGGAGATCCCGCCCCACGCGGAGGCGAAGTCCGGCGTCTTGAGGTCCGTGGTGCAGGGCGAGTGGTCGGAGACGATGCAGTCGATGGTGCCGTCCGCGAGCCCCTCCCACAGCGCGTCCTGGTTGGCCGCCTCACGGATGGGCGGGCAGCACTTGAACTCGGTGGCGCCGTCCGGGACTTCCTCCGCGGTGAGGGTGAGGAAGTGCGGGCAGGACTCGACCGTGACGCGTACCCCCTCGCGCTTGGCCGCGGCGATCAGCGGCAGCGCGTCGCTGGAGGACAGATGCAGTACGTGGACACGGGCGTTCAGCCGCTTGGCGTGGGCGATCAGCCCCTCGATCGCGGTGTTCTCGGCGTCGCGCGGCCGGGAGGCCAGGAAGTCCGCGTAGGCGGGGCCGCCGCGCTGGGGTGCGGCCGCCAGGTGGTGCGGGTCCTCGGCGTGCACGATCAGGAGCCCGCCGAACCCGGCGATCTCCGCCATCGAGCAGGCCAGCTGCTCCTGGTCCAGCTCGGGGAACTCCTCGACGCCGGAGGGCGACAGGAAGCACTTGAAGCCGAAGACCCCGGCCTCGTACAGCGGGCCTAGGTCCTTCACGTTGGACGGGATCGCACCGCCCCAGAAGCCGGTGTCGATGTGCGCCTTGGGGGCGGCCACCCGCTGCTTGACGCGCAGGTGCTCGACGGTGGTGGTCGGCGGGAGGGAGTTGAGCGGCATGTCGAGCAGGGTGGTGATCCCGCCGGCCGCGGCGGCTCGGGTGGCGGTGTTGAAACCCTCCCACTCGGTGCGGCCGGGGTCGTTCACATGGACATGGGTGTCCACCAGGCCGGGCAGCAGGACGTCGTCACCGAAGTCCTCCAGCCGGGCGCCCTCGGGCACCTCCGCGTCGTACGCCAGGACGGCGTCGATCTTCCCGTCGGTGACGGCGACCGTCGCGGCCCGCGTCCCCTCGGGAGTGACGACCCGCGTCGAGCGCAATACCAGCTTCACGTCCGTAGCGGACACCCGTGCTCCCCACTTTCAGAAATTCAACGAACTGTTGAAGGAGTCTTCACTCGCGAAAGCGGCCCGTCAAGACCCCCGTTCTCCGCGTCGGCCACCCAGCCGACCACGCGGGATGTCGACTGGAGATTTCCACAAAGTAAAAGACTAATTCCGGAGAGCGGAACGTAGAATAAGCCGGAGGCCGTGCGCCGGAACCGTCCGGGCGCCGGTGGACACCCGGACAAACGGGCCCTGACCGGCCAGGACGCCGACCCGGAACAGTGGGCCGATCGGGAAGCGCCCGGTAGGCTGCTGCCTTGCTCTTCCGCTTCGAAAGGACCGTTGACGTGCCGCCGTCCCACGCCAGCACATCCGACTCCAAGCCCGCCGGACCCAGCGGTGGTGTGCAGTCCCTTGAACGCGCCTTCGATCTGCTGGAGCGGATGGCCGACGCGGGGGGCGAGGTCGGTCTGAGTGAGCTCTCCGCGAGCAGCGGGCTGCCGCTGCCCACCATTCACCGGCTGATGCGCACGCTCGTGGTCTGCGGATACGTCCGCCAGCAGCCCAACCGGCGTTACGCGCTCGGCCCGCGCCTGATCCGGCTCGGCGAGTCCGCCGCACGGCTGCTCGGCACCTGGGCCCGCCCGTATCTCGCGCGGCTGGTCGAGGAGACCGGCGAGACCGCGAACATGGCGCTGCTCGACGGCGACGAGATCGTGTACGTGGCGCAGGTGCCGTCCAAGCACTCGATGCGCATGTTCACCGAGGTGGGCCGGCGGGTGCTGCCGCACTCCACGGGTGTCGGCAAGGCGCTGCTCGCGCACACCTCGCCGGACGAGGTGCGGGCGCTGCTGGCGCGCACCGGGATGCCGGCCGCCACCGAGAAGACGATCACCACCCCCGAGGGCTTCCTGGACGCGCTGGAGCAGGTCCGCCGGGCGGGCTACGCGGTGGACGACAACGAGCAGGAGATAGGGGTCCGCTGCCTCGCGGTCTCGGTACCCAACTCACCTACCTCCGCCGCGATCTCGATCTCGGGTCCGGCGGGCCGGGTGACGGAGGCGGCCACCGAGCGGATCGTGCCGATCCTCCAGCAGGCCGCCAAGGAGCTCTCCGAGGTGCTGGCCAGCAGCGGGACGTCCAGCGGCTGAGCGGGGCTCAGGCCAGTGCGGGGCGGCCGTCAGGCCAGTGCCGGGGTGGGCTCAGGCCAGTACCGAGGCAAGCTCAGGCCAGTGCCGGGGCGGTCAGCCGGCCGTCCCGCATCGTGACCGTCACGTCCATCCGGTCCAGATGGGTCCGGTCGTGGGTGACCATGACGGTCGCCGTGGACCCTTCGCGGGTCAGCGTGACGAGCAGGTCCAGCACGGCCGCACCCCGTTCGTGGTCGAGCGCGCTGGTCGGCTCGTCGACGAGCAGGACCGCCGGGTCGTTCATCAGGGCCCGCGCGACGTTGATCCGCTGGCGCTGACCGCCGGAGAGCTGGTGCGGCCTGCGGTCGGCCTTGTCGGCCAGGCCGACCGCGTCGAGCAGTTCCAGCGCCCGGGTCCGGGCGGTCCGGGGCGCACCGCCCGACAGATGGGCCATCACCTGGAGCTGCTCCGCGGCGGTCAGCGACGGCAGCAGATTGGGCTGCTGGAAGACGATGCCGATCCGCTCGCGGCGCAGCGCCGCCTTGTCCGCGCGGCTGAGCCCCACCGTGTCGGTCCCCGCGACGACGACGGCGCCCTCGTCCGGGGTGACCAGGGTGGCGGCCAGGGCCAGCAGGCTCGACTTGCCGGAGCCGGAGGGGCCGACGACCGCGGTGAGGGTGCCGGCGGGCACATCGAGTGCCACCCGGTCCAGGGCGGTGAGCCGCCCGTCGCCGTCGGGGTAGGTGAGCGTGACATCGGTGAGCATGAGGGTCATCGGGCACTCCCGAGTGCGGTGAGCGGGTCGACGGCGGTGATCCGCCGGATGGACAGGGCCGCCCCGACGGCGCCGAGGGCGATCATGACGGCTGCCGGGACAAGGACGGTCGACGCCTCCAGGACGAAGGGCACGGCGCCGCCGCTGACCAGGGCGCCGATGCCGGAGGCGAGGGCGGTGCCGATCCCGGTGCCGATGGCGAGCATCACCACGGCCTGCCCGAGCGCGTCCCGGAGCAGATAGGGCGTGGAGGCACCGAGTGCCTTGAGGACGGCGACGTCGCCGCTGCGCTGGATCGTCCAGACGGTGAAGAAGGCGCCTATGACCAGGGCGGAGATGGCGAAGAGGAATCCGCGCATCAGCTGGAGCGAGCCGTTCTCGGCCTGGTAGGAGCCGATGGCGGTGAGGGAGCCGTCCAGGGTGAGCGTGCCGGTGCCGGCCGCGCGGTCGCCCGCCGCCAGGTCCGCGCCGTCGGTGGTGGTCAGGGCGATCACGGTGGCGCGGGCCGCGCCGTCGGCCCCGAGCCGCTGCCAGTCGGCCAGCGCGGTCCATACGACCGGGGTGTGGCTGTACGAGGCGTCGCCCGCGACCGCCGCGACGGTGACTTCGGTGCCGCCGAGCCGAATCCGGTCACCCGTCCGGGCGGAGAGGTCCTCCGCCGCCTGCTCGGAGAGCACTGCCTTTCCGGGTCCCACCGGGGTGCCGGAGGGCGCCAGTCCGCTGCCCGGTTCGACGCCGAACGCCGAGACGGCCGCCGTCCGCTCCCCCGCCACCGCGGCGGCGTCGATCGTGCGGATGCCGAGGGGCCGGGCCTTCTCGACGCCGGGCTGTCCGGCCCAGCTCCGCCAGGCGCTCTCCTTGACGGTGGAATTGGTGAAGGACACCGACTGGCCGTCGGGCGGGGCGGCGAACGCCAGGTGGTCGGCGCTCAGCCCCGTGACGGCCGAGGTGTTCTCCCGGGCCAGTCCTGCCGTGTGGCCGGACAGCAGGCCCACGAGCAGCGTGATCAGCACCACGACCGTGCCCGTGAGCGCGAACCGGCCCCTGGCGAACCGAAGATCTCTCCATGCGACGAACATGACTCCAGCGTCGGTCCGGGCGGCCCGGGAAACATCGCCCGCGGGCTGGGCCCGACATCAACCTTTCGATTGACCGGCCCTGGGCACCGCCCGCCTACGCTGGACGAATCATGGAATCACGTGTTCATCCGCCGGTGGCCGCCGCGCTGCGGCTGTGTCTGCACGCGCTGCTGCTGGGACGTCTGGCGCTGGCGGCGGTCAAGGCCGTGAGCGCCGGGGACCCGCACGCCGCCGCGGTCGTCGTGGTGTCCTGCGTGCTGGCCTCGGTGTACGCGGCGGGTGCGCTGGCCCCCGTCGTGCAGCCGGGGACCCTGGCCGGGGCGTGCTGGCTCGCCGTGCTGGGGGCGCTCTGGCTGGTGCTGCTGGCGCTGTCGCCGGACGGGCTGTGGGTGGCGTTCCCGCTCTACTTCCTCCAGTTGCACCTGCTGCCGATGCGCTGGGGGCTGCCCGCCGTGGCGGTGACCGCGGCCGCCGCCATCACCAGCTTCCTGGTGCACGGGCAGGAGGTCACGCCCGGCACCTTCATCGGCCCGGTGCTCGGCGCCGCGGTGGCCGTCGCGACGGTGCTCGGGTACGACGCGCTGTTCCGGGAGAGCGAGCGGCGCCGCGAACTCATCGAGGAGCTCGTCTCGACCCGGGCGGAGCTGGCGGCGGCCGAACGCACCGCGGGCACCCTCGCGGAACGCGAACGCCTGGCGCGGGAGATCCACGACACCCTCGCGCAGGGCCTCTCCAGCATTCAGCTGCTCCTGCGCGCGGCCGAACGCACCCTGGAACCGGACGCGCCCGCCACCCCCCATGTCCGCCAGGCCCGCGAGGCCGCCCAGGACAACCTCGCGGAGGCCCGCCGCTTCGGTCCGCGCCCTGACCCCGCCCGACCTGGAGAACGGCTCCCTCGCGGCCGCCCTGGAACGACTCTCGGAGCGCGGCACGGACGCCGCTCTCACCGTCCAGTTCGCCGTCAGCGGCACCCCGGTGGAGCTGCCGACCCCGTACGAGGTGGCGCTGTTGCGTACCGCGCAGTCGGCGCTGGCCAACACCGTGCGGCACGTCGGGGCGCGGCGGGCCGAGATCACGCTGAGCTTCATGGACACCTCGGTGTCGCTGGACGTGGTCGACGACGGTCACGGCTTCTCGCCGGACGCTGTCCCGGCCGGCGGCAGCGGCACGGGGACCGGTGGCTTCGGGCTGCCCGCCATGCGGTCGCGGGCCCGTTCGCTGGGCGGCACACTGAGCGTCGAGTCCGCGCCCGGCCAGGGCACCGCCGTCGCCCTCACCCTGCCGCTCCCCGCCGGTACGAACGCGCCGCTCTCCGCCGGCACGATTTCGCCGCTGCGCGCCGGCACGAACGGACAGGACTCCGCATGACCACGCCGATCAGGCTGCTGCTCGCCGATGACCACCCGGTGGTCCGGGCGGGGCTGCGGGCCGTACTGGACACCGAGCCGGACTTCCACGTCGCGGCGGAGGCGGCCACCGCGGAGCAGGCCGTCGCCCTGGCCGCGACCGGCGAGTTCGACGTCGTCCTGATGGACCTCCAGTTCGGCGCCGGTCTGCACGGCTCGGAGGCGACCGCGGCGATCACCTCGGTGCCGGACGCGCCCCGGGTGCTGATCCTGACCACCTACGACACGGACGCCGACATCCTGGCGGCGGTCGAGGCGGGGGCCGCCGGCTATCTGCTGAAGGACGCCCCGCCGGAGGAGCTGGCCGCCGCGGTCCGTACGGCCGCGGCCGGCCGGTCCGCGCTCGCCCCGGCCGTCGCGCACCGGCTGATGGACCGGATGCGGACCCCCTCGGAGGCCCTCACCAAGCGCGAGCTGGAGGTCCTGCAACTGGTCGGCGAGGGGCTGTCGAACCTGCGGATCAGCAAGCAGCTGTTCCTGAGCCAGGCGACGGTGAAGTCCCATCTGGTGCACATCTACGCCAAGCTGGGCGTCGACTCACGCACGGCGGCGGTCGCGGCGGCGACGGCCCGCAGGCTCATCCGCCGCTGAACCGGAGCCGCCGCCCTCCCCCGGACATCGGGGAAGCGCGGCGGCTCGGGTTCCGCAGGCGCGGCGGCTCCGCTGCGGCGGCGCGGGTTCAGCGGCGCGGCGGCTCCCCGAAGAGGTCCACGGCGACCCGTACGTCCCTGAGCGCCGACGCCAGCGCGCTGACCGAGCCGATCGCCCCCGCGATCAGCAGCAGCGAGCGGCGGAGTCGGGGAATCTCGGGCGCGCCGCTGACCGCCATCGCGTCCAGCGCCGCCAGCTCGTCCTCGGCGATCGCGCGGTCCGGGAACTCCGCGGGATGTCCGGCCAGCTCGCGCCGGAGCCGGGAGACGGCCGTACGCAGCTCCGTCACCCTCGGGTCCTCGTTGCTGCTGGTCACCCGCGCCTGCCCCACGCTTTTCAACAAAGCACTCCCCCTCGCACATCCTTGTGCCGGTGTTTCGACCGAGTCCCGGACCGTGGTCAAGTGTCCGGAGATGCGGGCAAGTTAACGCCATGAAAGGTGCCGTGCGCCACTCCACGGACGCAACTCGGTGTGTCCCGCGCGATCACAGCCGGTTGCAGAAACGGTCCATCCGTGCAGGAGCCCGGCTTGTGAGGTATCCAGGCCGCATGACAAGCAATCCGCTCCATTCTTCCCCCTCCGTCAACCCGGCCGTCGCCGGACTACTCCTCGCCGCGGGCGGCGGCCGCCGGCTGGGCGGCCGCCCCAAGGCGCTGCTGGAACACCGTGGCGGCCTCCTCGTCGACCACGCGGTACGCACCCTGCGGGACGGCGGCTGCGGCCCGGTCCATGTGGTGCTCGGTGCGGCGGCCGACGAGGTGCGGGCCAGGGCGGAGCTGTCCGGCTGCGCGGTGACCGTCAACCCGCAGTGGACCGAGGGCATGGGCTCCTCCCTGCGGGCGGGGCTCGCCGCCCTCACCGGGACGGACGCGGACGCGGTCGTCGTCCTGCTGGTCGACCAGCCCGGCATCGGCGCCGGGGCGGTGGCGCGGGTGCGGTCGGCGTACCGCTCCCGTACGAGCCTGGCAGCGGCCTCGTACGCGGGGGAACGCGGCCATCCGGTGATGTTCGGGGCCGATCTGTGGGCAGACATCTCGGTGGGGGCGGTGGGCGATCAGGGTGCGCGCGCCTATCTGCGGGAGCACCGCGATGCGATCACGCTCGTCGAGTGTTCCGATGTGGCTCAGGCGTACGACATCGACACGGCGGAGGACCTGTCCCACCTTGAGTGAACGCACTGGCACGCTGCGCCAGCGAGAGCCCACTTCTGTCGACCCGGAGAATCTCGACATCAACAAACCATTGAACTTCCACCATGAGGAAACTACTATCCACTGGTCAGAAGCCCTCTGCACCCCAGACGGCGGCCACGACCGTATCCCGGAGCCATGGCACGCCGTGCCATCTCAGGCGACCCGGCGGCCGTGAGACGCCGTCCGCACCGCCCGCTGAAGGAGTGACAGCTCATGTCCGCACCAGCGCCGTCCTCGCTGGCCATCGTCGATGCCGAGCCCCTGCCCCGGCAGGACGAGGTCCTCACCCCCGCGGCTCTCGCGTTCGTGGCCGAGCTGCACCGCCGGTTCACCCCGCGCCGTGACGAGCTCCTCGCCCGCCGCGGCGAGCGCCGCGCCGAGATCGCCCGCACCTCCACGCTGGACTTCCTGCCGGAGACCGCGGCGATCCGTGCGGACGACTCCTGGAAGGTCGCCCCGGCCCCCGCGGCCCTGAACGACCGCCGGGTGGAGATCACCGGTCCCACCGACCGCAAGATGACCATCAACGCCCTGAACTCGGGCGCCAAGGTCTGGCTCGCCGACTTCGAGGACGCGTCCGCCCCCACGTGGGAGAACGTCGTCCTCGGCCAGCTCAACCTGATCGACGCCTACAACCGCGCCATCGACTTCACCGACCCGAAGTCCGGCAAGTCCTACGCCCTGAAGCCCGCCGACGAGCTCGCGACCGTCGTCACCCGCCCGCGCGGCTGGCACCTGGACGAACGCCACCTCCTGCTCGACGGCGCCCCGGTGCCCGGCGCGCTGGTCGACTTCGGCCTCTACTTCTTCCACAACGCCCAGCGCCTCATCGACCTCGGCAAGGGCCCGTACTTCTACCTGCCGAAGACGGAGTCGCACCTGGAGGCCCGCCTCTGGAACGACATCTTCGTCTTCGCCCAGGACTACGTGGGCATCCCGCAGGGCACGGTCCGCGCCACGGTCCTGATCGAGACGATCACGGCCGCGTACGAGATGGAGGAGATCCTCTACGAGCTCCGCGACCACGCCTCCGGGCTGAACGCGGGCCGCTGGGACTACCTCTTCTCCATCGTCAAGAACTTCCGTGACGGCGGCGCCAAGTTCGTCCTGCCGGACCGCAACGCGGTGACGATGACCGCCCCGTTCATGCGGGCGTACACCGAACTCCTCGTCCGCACCTGCCACAAGCGCGGCGCCCACGCGATCGGCGGCATGGCGGCCTTCATCCCGTCCCGCCGCGACGCCGAGGTCAACAAGGTCGCCTTCGAGAAGGTCAAGGCCGACAAGGACCGCGAGGCCGGCGACGGCTTCGACGGCTCCTGGGTCGCCCACCCCGACCTGGTCCCGATCGCGATGGCCTCCTTCGACGCGGTCCTCGGCGAGAAGCCGAACCAGAAGGAGCGCCTGCGCGAGGACGTCTCGGTGGCCGCCGGCGATCTGATCGCCATCGACACCCTGCACGCCAAGCCCACCTACGACGGTCTGCGCAACGCCGTCGCGGTCGGCATCCGCTACATCGAGGCCTGGCTGCGCGGCATGGGCGCGGTCGCCATCTTCAACCTGATGGAGGACGCGGCCACCGCCGAGATCTCCCGCTCACAGATCTGGCAGTGGATCAACGCGGACGTGGTCTTCGAGAACGGCGAACACGCCACGGCGGACCTCGCCCGCAAGGTCGCGGCCGAGGAACTGGCCGCGATCCGCGCCGAGACCGGCGACGAGGCCTTCGCCGCCGGCAAGTGGCAGCAGGCCCACGACCTCCTCCTCCAGGTCTCCCTGGACCAGGACTACGCGGACTTCCTGACACTGCCCGCGTACGAACAGCTGCGCTGACGCCTGCCGAGCACGCCTCCGCCCCCGGTACCGCACGGCGCCGGGGGCGGAGCCGTCTCCCGTGCCGCCGGACCCCGAGGAGACGACGGGTTCAGACGATACGGATCGACGTGGCCTCGTGGACGGTTGCGGAGCTCATCGCCGGGCCGTGGCAGGTCAGCTGGTGCGGTGGGGCGCGGTGGGCCCGTACCTCGACGTCGTAGGCCGTCGGGCGGGGCCGGTGACCGATGATCCGGATCAGCCAGTGGGCACCGACGCGGGAGGTCCCGGTGACCGTGTAGTCGTGCCGGCCGGCCGGGCCGTAGCGTCCGAGCAGGGCTGCCACAGCCGCCTGCTGGGGTGGACGGAGATCCGTGTATCCGCGCAGATGTTCCGCGTGGATCCGTCCGGCCAGGTGTTCGCCGACCACTTCGACGGCTGACCCGGCGTCCAGACCCCCGTAGTAGACACCGTCGGGTGCGACGACGATATTGGCGGCGAACCGGTCACCACCGACATGCGTGCACTCCCACACCAGGCCGGGCCAGCGCTCGTCCAGGGCGCGCCCCACGGGCCGTCCGCGCACCGCGCAGCAGGTGTCGTGCTGACCGTGGGTGCAGACGAGCACGACGGGAGGGAGGCCGGTTTCTCCCGGAGCGCCGAGCTCTCCCGGGGTACTGAGCGCTCTGGCGACCTCCGCCAGGTCCTCGCCCCGGCTCCAGGTGCCCCATTGCTGGCGATGGGCGCCGGAGAACTCGTGGCGCAGCACCGCCCAGCACTTCGGGCCTTCGTGCCTGCGGCGGCCACGGCGCCTGATCAGCAGGACGCGCGCCCGCACCGCCTGGGCGGAGGCGAACAGGAGCGCTTTGACGGCGGGCGGCAGATCGAGGCCGTCGAAGCCGTTGACCGGCCAACCGCCCCGGTACTCGATGAGGACCCAGACGAGGCCGTACGGGGCCGTGCCGATCATGGAGTCGCCCCGGCCGCGGGCGGCGTCGGCGCAGAAGAAGCGCTCCGTCTCCCTCACTGGGTCACCGCGGCGGTGTCACGGTCCGGCGGGCACGAGCACGCCCGCGCGCAGCAGTCTCCCGGCGAGCTCGACGCCGAGGTCCCCGGCCGTGCGGACCTGGCCGTCGAGCAGGCGGGTCAGCGACGGCAGATCCTTCTCCGGTACGTCGAGCCGGCCCACGCGGGTGGCCAGCCGCCCGCCCTCCAGCCGGGCTTCCAGTGCCTCCCGGAGCCGGACGGGGGTCCGGGGGCCGAGTCCGTCGACGGCCGCGAGCTGGGCCAGTGGCCCCAGCGGTGCCGGCCGCCCCTGCGCCCGCCGGGCGTGGTGGAACAGCGGAGCGGCGTCGGACTCCGTGACCGCCGCGACGAGCCGTTCGCGCACCAGGTCCATCTCGCCGCCCGGCCCGTCCACGCCCAGAGGCAGGGAACCTCGCATGCCCGGGTCGTCGCGCAGCGCCGCGAGGGCTGCCTGGGCGAGCTGTTCCGCCAGCTCGTAGCGGGTCCGGTTGTGGACCCCGAGCGTCAGGTGGATCGAGACCTCACCCTGCGCCTCGGCGGCGTGCAGCCAGCCCCGGGGCAGGTAGAGGACGTCGCCCGGCGCGAGCACGGTGTCGATGCAGGGCTCGCCCTGGGCGGCCTCCGCTACGGCGGAGCGGCGATCGGTCCAGGGCTGGTCACGCAGCGGGTCCGGGTGTACGGGCCGGTGGACGATCCAGCGCTTGCTGCCCTCGATCTGGAGGACGAAGACGTCGTGGACGTCGTAGTGGGCGTCGAACCCCCGGTTCTGGGGTGGGGTGACGTAGGCGTTGGCCTGTACGGGATGTCCCAGCTCCCCGCTCAGCCCGGTACTGAAGTCCGCGACCGGGCTCCAGGTGCGCTGGAGGGCTTGCAGGACGAGCGTGGCGCCGTCGGCGAACTCGCGCCACAGGGCGGTGTCGTCGAGCTGGTCGGCGATGGTGGCGCCGACGCCCGCGGAGGAGGTGAACGAGGACGCGGGAAGCGTGGCGCCGTTCTTGGCGACGCGGAGGAATGGGGTGCGCAGTCCGCGGCGCGAGACGAGTTCGTCCACGGCGTCGGCGGAGAACAGGTCCGAGAAGTCGTCGGCGCCGCGGGTGAGCAGCGCCGTGCGCGCCCAGACGTCACGGGCGAACTCCTCCCGGCCCAGTCGGGTCAGACGCGTCTCCAGGACCCCGGCGCCCACCGTTGCGGCACCGGGGTCCTGGAGCTCGGTCCGGGACGCGCTCAAGAACCGTCGCCGGACCGGTCCGCACCGCCGTCCGCACCGCCGTCGTGGACACCGGGCGTACCGGCAGCCCCACCGTCCGCGGGACCTTCCGCACCGCCGTCGGCGCCGCCATCGGCACCGCCGTCATGAACGCCCGGCGTACCCGCCGCGCCACCGTCCGCCGGACCCTCCGCACCGCCGTCGGCACCGCCATCGGCACCGCCGTCATGAACGCCCGGCGTACCCGCCGCGCCACCGTCCGCCGGGCCTTCTTGCTGGTTCGGGTCCTGCTCGGAGTTGGTCATGGTTCCTCCCGCGCATCGATAGAGCTGGGGCAGGGTGACCGCTCATGGGCACCGCGATAAGCGTACCGCTATGCGTGGAAAGTATCGATTTGGGGCCATATGCCCAGGTCTGTGCTGGCCGGCTCGTGGAGTCCCGGCGGGGCTCCACGAGCCGGTACGCGTCCTCCCGGCCGCTACTTCAGTCCGGAATCGAGGGCGCCCAGCAGGGTGCCCTGCGGGGTGTCGCCCGACATCTCCCAGACCATGACGCCCAGCAGGCCCTTGTCCTTCACGTAGGCCGTCTTCCTGCCGATGGACCAGGTGTCGTCGAAGGACCACCACTGGTTGCCGGTGTAGCCGTACGTGGAGACGGACTGCTCGTCGTGATGGACCGTCATCGTCGGGTAGGCGCCGATGAGGTTGGAGTAGCCGCGGGTGCCGGCCTCCTCGGCGAACTGGCCGGGGGCGGCGCCGCCCGCTGGCTGCCATTCACCCGCCGCGCCGCCATCCGTGACGTTCTGCCAGCCCCGGCCGTAGAACGGGATGCCCAGGGTCAGCTTGCGGGGTTCGACGCCCGCGTCGGTGTACGCCTTGATGGCGGTGTCCGCGCTGAAGTGGAAGTCGTACGGGTCCTGGGCGTCGTTGTACAGGCTGGCCTGGTGGCCGGTGCGGTCCGGTTCCCAGGAGTTGTCGCTGCCCGAGCCGTGGAAGTCGTAGCCCTGGACGTTGGCCACGTCAAGGGAGTCGAAGACCTTGCCCAGGTCCCAGCCCTCGTCGATCTTCTGCGGGTCGGCGGGGGTGAAGGCGGTGAGCAGGCGGTGGCCGCCGCCGAGCGCGTCCAGCTGCCTGCGGAACTCCGCGAGCAGCAGGGTGAGGTTGTCCTTGTCGTCGGGTGAGTAGTGGTTGCCGGGGTGCCCGGTGCCGGTGCCCGGCCACTCCCAGTCGATGTCGAAGCCGTCGAAGATGCCGGCCGCCGTGCCGGCGCCGCCCGCGCCTCCGTACTCGGGCAGGTTGCCCTTGATGTACATGTCGATGCAGGAGGAGACGAACTTCTTGCGGGCCGCGTCGTCGGCCGCCACGTCGGAGAAGTACTTCGAGTACGTCCAGCCGCCGAGGGAGACCACGATCTTCAGGTCCGGGTGGAGCTTCTTCAGCTTCTTCAACTGGTTGAAGTTGCCGCGCAGTTTGCCCCAGCCGTCGTCCGCGACGCCGTCGACCGACTGGGCGGCGCTGAACGGGCGGGCGTAGTCGGCGTCCGCGTCACCGGCGCCGGTGCCCTGCTCGGGGTCCTCGGGGTCGGCGGTGGTGCCTTTGGTGACGCCGTTCAGACAGGTGAGGTTGTTGGGGTCGATGTTGGCGAAGGCGTAGTTGACGATGTCGAGCTTGTCGGCGGCCCCGGAGTCCTGGAGGTTCTTCACGAAGTACTGGCGGCCGTAGATGCCCCACTGGACGAAGTAGCCGACCTTCGCGTAGTTGCCGGCGCCGACGATGTCGTCGGTCTTGACCGTGAGCGTGTTGCTCGCCGCCGAGGCGTTGTCGGCGGGGTCGCGGGCCTTGACCGTGAAGATGTACGAGGTCGAGGGCGACAGGCCGCCGATGGTCGCGGTGGTCGTGGCGCCGGAGACCGTGGTGGCCGGGGCGCCGCCCTTGTAGATGTCGTACGCGGCGACCCGCTGGTTGTCCGTGGCGGCGGTCCAGGCCAGCGTGACGGACGAGGAGTCGGTGGCGGTGGCGTGCAGCGCGCCGGGGGCCGTCGGCGGAGAGGTGTCGGTGGCAGGATCGACGGTGGTGACGGTCAGCGGGGCGCTCTCGGCGGAGGTGTTGCCCCGGGTGTCCTTGGCCCGGACGGTGAAGGCGTAAGCGGTGGCGGGAGTCAGGCCGGTGACCGTGGCGGAGGTCGCGGCCGTGGCGGACCCCACCACCTTGCCGCCCGCCAGGATGTCGTACGAGGCCACGGGGAAGTCCCCGGCGGTGGCGGCCGTCCAGGACAGCGACGCGGTGCGGGCGGTGACATCGGTCTGCTTCAGCCCGCCGGGCGCGCCCGGCGGGGCGTCCGGGGAGCCGTCGCACTTGTCGCCGTTGATCCGGCAGCCGGTGGGCGCGGTGATCGGTCCGGTGGCGACGAACCAGAAGCTGTACGGCTCGGTGGTGCTGTGTGCGGCGACCGTGCCGTTGTAGTGGGCGTTGACCGCGGTGATGTGGCTGCCCTGGGTGGTGACGGTGCCGTTGTAGGAGGTGTCGATCGCGACCCCGGACGGCAGGTCGAATTCGAGGCTCCAGCCGGTGACGGCGGTGTCGGTGTCGTTGTGCAGGATGTACGTCCCCTTCCACCAGGGGCCGTTGTCGGCCGAGGTGAACGTGGCCGTGAGCTTGCCCGCCGCGTGGGCGGGCGTGGCCTGGAGGGACAGCAGGGCGAGTAGGAGGGCGAGTGCGGCGACCGGTGCGGTCACCGTTCTCCGTCTGAGAGACATGTGCTCGAACATGGTTCTCCCTTGTGGCAGGGACCCGTGAGGAGGTCCTGAGGGGGGAGCTGGTGTCCTTCGTTCCATGGAGCACAGGGGAAACTAAGTGGTCTGGACCACCACGTCAATAGGTACAGACCAATGGGTGTGGACCGTGTATGACGTCCCTACCGCGCCCAGCGCCACGAACGCGCAGATCAGCACCGCCAGCACGGCGAGCAGCGGCCAGACGAAGCGGAGGTACCTGTCGTACCCCACCTTGGCCAGCGCCACCCCGCCGATCGTCACCGCCGTCGTGGGCACCCACAGGTTCATCCAGCCGCTGGCCGCCTGCCAGGCCGTGACGACGACGGCACGCGAGACGCCCGCGAAGTCGGCCAGCGGGGCCAGGATCGGCATGGCCAGGGTCGCGTGCCCCGAGGTGGACGGGATGAGGAAGGCCAGCGGCAGGTTGACGACGAACACGACGACCGCGAACACCGCGGAGGAGGTGCCGGAGACCAGGCCCTCGATGGAGTGCAGGACGGTGTCGGTGATGCGGGAGTTGTTCATGATGACCGTGACCCCGCGGGCCAGCACGATGACCAGTGCGGGCGAGATGAAGTCGGCGGCGCCCTGGACGACCGTCGCGCTGATCCTCTGCTCCCCGAACCGGGCGACGACGCCGACGAGAACGGCCGCGACCAGGAAGAGCGCGGCGAGCTGCGGGAAGGACCAGCCGAGCTCGAAGTCGTACGGGGTGGCGTCCGCTTCGCCGGTGAGGGCGCTGGACCAGGGGACCACGGAGAAGATCATGAAGGCGAAGGTCAGCCCGACCAGGACCAGGACCAGGCGGTGCAGCGGGGTGAGTTCGGGCGGTTCGTCCGTGTCCGCCGCCGCGTGTTCGCGGTCGCCGGGCAGGAAGCCGGAGAGCGAGCGGTCCGGGTCCTTGCGCACACGGTTGGCGTACCGGATCACGTAGCCGATCGTCACCGCCGTCAGGACGACCCACATCACCGCGCGCAGCACGATCCCGTCGCCCAGCGAGATGTCGGCGGCCGCGGAGGCGACCCCGGTGGCGAACGGGTTGACCGTGGAGCAGAGCACGCCGACGCCCGCGCCGAGGATGATCGTGCCGGTGGCGACCATCCGGTCGTAGCCGAGGGCGAGCATCAGCGGGACGATCAGCCCGTAGAAGCCGAGGGTCTCCTCCGCGAAGCCCTCGACCGTGCCGAGCAGCGAGAAGACCAGCATCACGCCCGCGATGAGCAGTGCGCCGCGCTCGCGCAGCCGGTGGGCGAGGCGGCCGATACCCAGGTCGAGCGCGCCGGTGGCGAAGACGACGGTGATGAAGGCGCCGATCGCGATGACGAAGAGGAACACACCGGCGCTGCCGTACAGTTCGCCGGCCAGGTCCGGGCCGACCTGCCCGGTTCTGGCGTCCTGCACCCCGTACAGGCCGTTGACCGGGGAGAGGAAGAGGTCGTTCAGCCGGTCGACGACGCTCCGGCCGGAGGGGACGCGGTGGTACGTGCCCTGGATCGGCGCACCGTCCTTGGTGCGGTCGTACGCGCCGGACGGGATCAGGAAGGCCAGCGCCCAGACGGCGAGCGTGACGACGACCAGCACGGTCAGGGCGCTGGGGAAGACGAACTTCCGCCCCTCCGGCGGCTTCTCCTCCGTCGGGGTTCCGGTGTCGAGCGTGCTCACGCGGCGCTCCCGTCACGGTGCGGGGTGACGGTGAGCGGGATTCCGGACGGGCGCGGTGCCTCCAAGTGGGTGACGAGCAGCCCCAGCGCCTCCTCGGCGTCCCGCTCCGGGTGGAATCGCGGGTTCGGCTCGGCGCGCCGTACGGGTTCGGCGGAGGAGCCGGGGAACGCGGCGGACGGGATGGCCGTCAGCCGCTCCGGGTCCGCGGTGAGCCCGTCCATCAGCGTGTCGACGCGGGAGCCCAGGTCCATCGCATCCCCTGTTCCTCGCGGAGTCCGTCAATGAGGTTCTGGGGTCAAATGGATCATATGGGGCGGCCACTCGCACGCCTGAGGGCCGGTCAGCCGCCCAGTACCACCGTCCGCGAGGCGGAGAAGTCCCCCCATTTGCCGTCCGGGAGCTTGGCGCGGATCTTCATCGCGTAGCGGGTACCGCGCGGGTCGCTGACGGTCAGCCGGTAGCTCGCCCGACCTGCGGGCGGTTTGCCTCCCCAGACGATCGTGGTGGTCAGCCGGCCGTCCAGGTAGAGCTGGTAGGCGGGGATCTCGCCGCCGGTCCTCGGCTGCTTCCAGTCCAGGTCGACGGCGTACTCCTTGCCCTGGGCGGTGTTGGTGATCCGCAGGTCCGTGGGAGCGGTGGAGGCGGGCGCGCCGGGGGCGGACGCGGTGGTGAGGTCGAAGGAGTCGCTGTCCTTGGACGAGGTGTCGGCGGCGTCCCGGGCGCGGACGGTGAAGGTGTAGACCGTGCCGGGCCGCAGCCCGGTCAGGCGCACGGTGGTCCGGGTGCCGGGCACGGTGTGGATGCGCGAGCCCTCCTGGTAGATGTCGTACGAGGTGACCCCGATGTCGTCCGTGGAGCCGCCCCAGGACAGCGTCGCCGCCCGGCTGCCGTCGGCCTTGCCGCGCAGTCGCACCGGCCGGGTGGGGGCCTCGTGGTCGGCCGGGCTCTGCTCCGGGGTGGTGACGGTAGCGGCGGCGCTCGGCGCGGAGAGGTTTCCGGCGGCGTCGCGGGCGCGGACGGTGAAGCTGTAGGCGGTCGAGGCCGTCAGCCCGTCGATGTCGATCATCACCCTGGCGGCCGGAACGGTCTTGACCTTCTTGACCGCCTCGGCCTTCTCGTCCTTGCGGTAGATCTCGTACGCGGTGACGGCCTCGTCGTCGGTGGCCGCCTCCCACATCACGTGTGCCGAGGTGGCGCTGCCGGCCTGCACCGTCACCCCGTGCGGCGCCGTGGGGCTGCTGGTGTCGGCCTCCGCGTCGGAGCCGCAGGCGGTGAGGGTGGCGAGGAGCAGGGCGGCTGAGCAGGCCAACGCGGCGGTTGCGTGGGGGCGTTGCACGGTCTTGCCTTCCGTCCGGCAGCAATGGTCCAGACCTGTATCGCACGGTGTGGGGGTCCCCGACAAGGGGACGGAGCGGAACCTTCCGCAATGTGCCGGTGTGCACCGCGCTCCCGCCCCTCCGGCGCGTCACCGGGCGATGAGTTCGGGGCGCCCGGGGAGTCTGCACTGTATGGACAACGAGACGAAGACCGCTCCCCCGCAGGACCTGGCACCGGCGGCCCGGCAGATCGCCGGACGGCTCGACGCGGTGGACGACACCCGGCTGTCGGCACCGACCCCCTGCCCAGGCGTCACCGTGAGCGCCCCGCTCGCCCACATCGGCGGGCTCGCCGTGGCCTTCCGCGATGCCGCGCACAAGGAGCTGGGGCCGACGACCGACACGGCGCCCTCGGTGGAGGAGATGGTGCTCGCGGACGACTGGCGCGGCACGCTGCCCCGGGCACTGGACGAGATGGTCACCGCCTGGCGCTCCCCGGACGCCTGGCAGGGCATGACCCGGGCGGGCAGCGTGGACCTGCCGGGCGGGACCGCGGGCATGGTCGCGCACAACGAGCTGGTGTTGCACGGCTGGGATCTGGCGAGGTCGACCGGGCAGCCGTTCCGGGCGGAGAAGGCGCATCCGGACTCCACGCTGGCGCTGCTGGCAGAGCTGGGCGACAGCCCGCCGGCCGGTTCGCCCTTCGGCCCGCCGGTCCCGGTGCCGCAGGACGCACCACTGCTGGACCGGGCCGTCGCCCGCAGCGGCCGGCACCCCGACTGGCAGCCGGGCGGCTGACACCGCGGCCCCGGGGACACGGTCACCTGACCAGCTGATGAACGCCGCGAACGGGACGTATCGCTCCCCCGACCTGGCAGTCTGGAGCGGTGAAGCTCAGCACACGTTCCCTGATCGCACCGGCCGCCGTCCTCGCCCTGGCCGCGGCCGTGCTCTCCGGCTGCTCCGGGGCCGGTCCGGGCGCCGCGTACGGCAAGGGGTCCTCGGCGGCCGGACTGGACGATCCGGCGAAGAAGGACATCGCCATGCGACTGGTCTCCAGCGCGGAGAACTCCACCCTGGACTGGAAGTCCCGGTACAAGTACATCGAGGACATCGGCGACGGCCGGGGCTACACCGCGGGCATCATCGGCTTCTGTTCCGCCACCGGCGACATGCGCCGGGTCGTCGAGCGGTACGCGAAGGCCCGGCCCGGGAATCCGCTGGAGCGGTTCGGGCCGGCGCTGCGGAAGGTCGAGGGCAGCGACTCGCACGCCGGGCTCGGCCGCCGGTTCACCGAGGCCTGGGCGGACGCGGCCGGTGACGCCGCCTTCCGCTCTGCGCAGGACGCCGAACGGGACGCGTCGTACTTCGGCCCCTCGGTCGCGCAGGCCAAGGCGGACGGGCTCGGCACGCTGGGCCAGTTCATCTACTACGACGCCTACGTGATGCACGGTTCCGGCGACGCGGAGGGCACGGTGGGCTTCCGCACCATGCGCCGCCGCGCGCTCACCGAGGCGCGTCCGCCCGCGCGGGGCGGCGACGAGAGGACGTATCTCGACGCGTTCCTGGACGTCCGGGTCGCGGCGATGCGCGAGGAGGAGCCCTCGCACACCGACACCAGCCGGGTCGAGACGGCCCAGCGGGTGTTCCTGAGGAAGGGCAATCTGAGCCTGGATCCGCCGCTCGACTGGAAGGTGTACGGCGACAGCTACCGGATCGACGGCCCGTAGCCGGCCGGATCCCCGGGCCCGAGCGGCCCACGGACCGATTTCCGGGACGCGCCCAACTCGTATGCGTCACAGGGGTGTACGACACTCGTTCGACTCTGATAGGAAAGCTTCCTAACAAAAGAGTCGGAACGACGAACTCCCTTGGAGGACTGGTGAACGCTCCCCACAAGCGCACCGCACGTCTCAACACCCGTACGCTGCGCGTCGCGCTCGTCGCGCTCGGGCTGACACTCACGACTGTTCCCGCCACCGCATTCGCCGGCACCCCCGCACCGCCGGCCGTTCACCACCAGGAGGCCGCCGCGACCGGGCTGGACGATCCGGCGAAGAAGGACATCGCCATGCAGCTGGTCTCCAGCGCGGAGAACTCCTCGCTGGACTGGAAGTCCCAGTACCGCTACATCGAGGACATCGACGACGGCCGCGGCTACACCGCGGGCATCATCGGCTTCTGCTCCGGCACCGGCGACATGCTGGACCTGGTGGAGCTGTACACCCAGCGCGAGCCGGGCAACCCGCTCGCGGAGTACCTCCCGGCCCTGCGCGAGGTGGACGGCACCGACTCGCACGACGGGCTCGACCCGGGCTTCACCCTGGCCTGGGAGACGGCGGCGGAGGATCCCGCGTTCCAGCAGGCGCAGAACGACGAGCGCGACCGGGTGTACTTCGATCCGGCGGTCAGCCGGAGCAAGAGCGACGGACTGGGCACGCTCGGCCAGTTCGCCTACTACGACGCCATCGTCATGCACGGCGACGGCGGCGACAGCACGAGCTTCAGCAGCATCCGCAAGCGCGCCCTCGCGAAGGCGAAGCCGCCGGCCCAGGGCGGCGACGAGGTCGGCTACCTCAACGCCTTCCTGGACGCGCGCGTCTGGGCCATGCAGCAGGAGGAGGCCCACTCGGACACCAGCCGGGTGGACACCGCCCAGCGGGTCTTCCTGAAGAACGGCAATCTGAACCTGGACCCGCCGCTCGACTGGAAGGTGTACGGCGACAGCTTCCACATCGGCTGACGGTTCCGGGCACGGCTGTGGCGCGTACGGCTCCCCCTCGCGGGCGGGGCCGTACGCGCCACAGCGCTGTGACGGTACGTCAGTGCACGTTCACCGGAGCCGCGTTGGCCAGCTCCTCGGTCACCGTCTCGGCATCCTCCGCCTCGTCCGGCTTGCGGCCGAGGTGGTTGAAGGCCAGGTTGAGGACGATCGCCACGACGCATCCGGTGGATATCCCGGAGTCCAGCACGACGAGCAGGTCCTTGGGGAACGCGTGGTAGAAGTCCGGCGCGGCGATCGGGATCAGGCCTATGCCGACGGCCGCGGCCACGATCAGCGCGTTCTCGCCCTTTTCCAGAGCGGCGGTCGCCAGGGTCTGGATGCCGCTCGCGGCGACAGAGCCGAAGAGCACGATGCCGGCTCCGCCGAGCACCGGCAGCGGTACGAGCGCGATGACGGACGCGGCCACCGGGACCAGTCCGAGCACGATCAGGATGCCACCGCCCACGGCCACCACGAAGCGGCTGCGGACCTTGGTCATCGCGACGAGCCCGATGTTCTGGGCGAAGGCGCTGCACATGAAGCCGTTGAACAGCGGGCTGACGGCACTGCCCAGGGTATCGGCGCGCAGACCGCCCTCGATGGTCCGCTCATCGGCCGGGCGGTCGACGATCTTGCCGAGGGCCAGCATGTCCGCGGTCGACTCGGTCATGCAGACCAGCATGACGATGCACATCGAGACGATCGCGGCGATCTCGAACTGCGGCGCCCCGAAGTGGAACGGGGTGGGGAAGCCGACGACGTCGGCGTCCTTGATGGCACCGAAGTCGGTGATGCCGACCGGGATCGCGATGAGGGTGCCGGCGATGAGTCCGAGCAGGATCGCGATCTGCTGGAGGAAGCCGCGGAGCAGCTTCCTCAGCGCGAGGACGATCACCAGGGTGACCGCCGCCATGACGATGTTGGTGGTGGAGCCGTAGTCGTCGGCCGTGGCGTTGCCGCCCTGGGACCAGTTGAAGGCGACGGGCAGTAGGGAGACACCGATCAGGGTGATGACCGTGCCGGTGACGACGGGCGGGAAGAAGCGGACCAGTTTGCAGAAGTAGGGCGCGAGGACGAAGCCGAGGAGGCTGGCGACGATGATCGCGCCGAAGATGACGGCGATCCCTTCGTGCCCCCGGTCCTTGCCGATCGCCACCATGGGTGTGACCCCGGCGAACGAGACGCCGTTGACGAACGGCAGCCGCGCGCCGATGCGCCAGAAGCCGAGGGTCTGCAGGAGGGTGGCGATGCCCGCGGTGAACAGGCTCGCCGCCACCAGGAAGGCGGTCTCCTTCGGGGTGAGCCCCACGGCGGGGCCCACCACCATGGGCGGGGCCACCACACCCGCGTACATCGCGGCCACGTGCTGGAGGCCGCTGGTGAACATCTTCAGTGGGGGAAGGGTCTCGTCGACCGGATGAGTGCTGCCGGACTGGGCCGGCTCCGATATGCCGGCGTCGGATGCTGCGTCTGCGTCATTGCGAAACCTGGGCGTAGCTGCCACGGCGGTTCCTCCGGTCGGGTACACGTCTGCGGCGACGTGGGTATCAGGGAGGTGGAGCGTTGGTGCAGGTCGTGCAGCTGGTGCGGGCAGCTTGGGTTCAGCGGTACGGGGGCGCGTACGTATGTGGGTACGCGCCTCCCGTACCGGTTGCCGTGGGCCCCGCTCGGGTCCACGGCGGCCGGTCGAGGGCCGTCCCCCTCGGCCGGCCGGTCGGAGGGGGCCGGGCGTCAGGCTCCGGCGGCGATCTGGGCGAGGCGGCGGGCCTCGTCGCGGGTGGCGCGGGCGATGGTGTCCTCGTCCACGGTGGTCAGGTGGTTGCCCTCGACGACCGGCTTGCCGTCGACGAGCGAGAGCGTGACGGGGGCCGCGGCGCCGAACACCAGGGCGGTCACCGGGTCGGCGATGGAGGCGTGGGCGATGGTGTCCAGCTTCCACAGGACCAGGTCCGCGAGCTTGCCGGGCTCCAGGGAGCCGATCTGGTCGGCACGGCCGAGGACCTGGGCGCCGCCGTACGTACCCAGGCGCAGCGCCTGACGGGCGTTCAGGGCGCGTTCGCGGTGCGGGCCGAGGCGGTTGATGAGGAGGGCGTTGCGCAGTTCGGTGTGGAGTTCGCCGGACTCGTTGGACGCGGTGCCGTCGACGCCGAGGCCGACCGGGACGCCGGCGGCGAGCATATCCGGGACTCGGGCGATGCCCGCGGCGAGCCGGGCGTTGGAGGACGGGCAGTGCGCGACGCCGGTGCCGGTGCGGGCGAAGGCGGCGATGTCGGAGTCGTTCATGTGGACGCAGTGCGCCATCCACACGTCTTCACCGAGCCAGCCGGTCGACTCGAAGTAGTCGGTCGGGCCCATGCCGAACAGCTCGTGGCAGAACTTCTCCTCCTCCACGGTCTCCGAGCCGTGGGTGTGCAGCCGCACTCCGCGACGGCGGGCCAACTCGGCGCCCTGCCGCATCAGTTCGGTGGAGACGGAGAACGGGGAGCAGGGTGCGACGGCGATCCGGGTCATCGCGTCGAAGGAGGCGTCGTGGTGCGCGTCGATGGTGGCCTCGGTGGCGGCGAGCGCGCCTTCGAGGGTCTCCACGGCGAAGTCCGGCGGCAGCCCGCCGTCCTTCTCGCTGCGGTCCATGGAGCCGCGCGCGAGGGTGAACCGCAGGCCCGTCTCGCGGGCGGCGCCGATGATCGCGCCGGACAGGTCGCCGGAACCCTCCGGGTACACGTAGTGGTGGTCCATCGCGGTGGTGACACCGCCGCGGGCCAGCATGGCGAGCGAGCCCTGCGCCGCGGCGCGGGCCATCGGCTCGTCGATGCGCGCCCAGGTCGGGTACAACGCGACCAGCCACTCGAAGAGGTTGTGGTCGGTCGCCAGGCCGCGGGTGATCCACTGGTAGAAGTGGTGGTGCGTGTTGATCAGGCCGGGTGTGACGAGATGGCCGGTGCCGTCGATCCGGCGTACGACGTTCTCCAGGCCCTCCGGTGCCCGGCCGGCGCCGACCGACTCGATGCGGTTGCCGGCGACGACGACATGGCCCGAGGCGTACTCGGTGTCGTCGGCGTCGACGGTGGCGATCGAACAGTTCTCGATGACGATGCGTTCCACGCGCTCGGTCGCTGCCTGTGCTGCCATGGTGCTTCCTTCTCTCATCAGCGATGTGGGCACGGCAGGACCCTAGGAGGATTTGAGTGCCACGGCCGAGCGGCTGTGGGTGCCGAGATGGTGGAAGAAGAGATTGAGCAGGACCGCGACGAGTGCCCCGGCGCTGATGCCGGAGCCCAGGACGGTCTGCGCCCAGGACGGGAATCCCGCGTAGAAGCCGGGCGCGGCGAGCGGGATGATGCCCGCGCCGAGCGCCACGGCGACCAGGATGATGTTGGAGCTGTCGTCGAGCCCGGCCTCGGAGAGCGTACGGATGCCGCTCACCGCGATCGAGCCGAACAGGACGATGCCGGCGCCGCCGAGCACGGGCATCGGGACGAGCGAGACGACCGCGCCGAGCACCGGGAAGACGCCGAGGATCAGCAGGGCGCCGCCGGCGGTCGCGACGACGTACCGGCTCCGTACCTTCGTGAGGGAGACCACGCCGACGTTCTGGGCGAATGCGCTCGTCGGGAAGCCGCCGAAGACCGGTCCGACGAGGGTGGCGATGCCGTCGGTGCGCAGTCCTCGGGTGATGGTCCGGCCGTCGGCGGGCCGGTCGCAGATCTCGCCGAGGGCCAGCATTCCGGCGGACGACTCGGTCATCAGGACGAGCATCACGATGCAGAGGGAGAGGATCGCGGCGGGCTGGAACTCCGGTGCGCCGAAGGCGAAGGGGGTGGGCAGCGCGGCGAGCGGAGCGGAACGCAGGGCGGAGAAATCCGCCAGGCCGAACGGGATGGCGGCCAAGGTACCGATCAACAGCCCCATCAGCAAGGCCACTTGCTTGAGGAAGCCACGGCCGAACCGCTGGACGGCCAAGATGACCGCCAGCGTGAAGGCGGCCAGCGCGAGGTACTTCATCGCGCCGAAGTCGGCGGCGGTCTTGTCGCCGCCCTGCGCCCAGGAGACCGGTACCGGCATCAGGGTGACGCCGATGAGCGTGATGACGACGCCGGTGACGAGCGGCGGGAAGAACCGGAGCAGTCTTCCGAAGAACGGACCGACGAGCAGGCAGAACACACCTGCGACGAGCACCGCGCCGTAGATCGCCGGGAGTTGGCGGCCCGGCGCGCTGGTCTCCGCGATGGCGAGCATCGGCGCGATCCCGGCGGAGGAGGCCGCGTTGACGAACGGCAGCCGGTTGCCGGCGAAGCCTCCGATGCCGAGGGTCTGCAGGATGGTGGCGCAGCCGGCGATGAGGAGGCTGGCCGCGATCAGCCGGGTCAGTCCCGCCGTGTCGAGGCCGACGGCCTGTCCGATGATGAGCGGAGGGGTGACGACACCCGCGTACATGGCGGCGATATGCTGGAGCGCGGCGGGCAGGAGCCGCGACGGGGCAAGCTTTTCGTCCACCGGATGGATTGGGCCGTCCGGCTGGGTGGAACACGGGCCTATCGCTGCTTCGGGCCCAAGTGCAGGCTGTACCATGGGAGTTCCCTCCGGCCCGGCCGTTCCCCGTCCGCTGTGGACGGACGGGGACCGGCGCGGCGCCGCGTCAGAGGTTGGTCATGTCGACCGGGATCTGCGGCTCGACGCCGTCCCGCAGCACGGTGGCTTCGATGAGCCCGTACGGACGGTCGGCCGCGAAGTAGACTGCTCCGTCGGCGGTATCGTTCTTCAGTCCGAACGGCTCCAGATCCACCAGGAAGTGGTGGTTGTTCGGCAGCGAGAACCGGATCTCGTCGATCTCGCTGCGGCTGTTGATGATGCGCGAGCCCATCTGGTACAGGGTCTGCTGGAGGGAGAGCGAGTACGTCTCCGCGAAGGCTTCGAGCATGTGCTTGCGCGCCTGCTCGTACGACTTCTCCCAGTTCGGCATGCGCGCTTCGTCGCTGGTCCAGTTGTACCGCCACCTGGCGGACACGTCGGTGGCCAGGACCCGGTCGTACGCCTCCTTGAGCGTCGTGTACTTGTCCTTGACGTAGCCCCAGAACTCGGAGTTGGTCGAGTTCATGACCGTGAGTTCCTTGAGGCCGGAGATGACCTCCCACTTCTCACCGTCGTAGGTGATCTGGGAGGTGCGGGTCTCCTGGCCCTTGCGCACGAAGGAGTGCTTGACCTCGTCGGCGCCGATGAACCGGGAGTTCCCCCCGGAGGTCTCGATGCGCTCCCAGGAGTACTCCTCGATCCGGATCCGGGCGGTGTGGATCGGCTCCTGCGACGACACGAAGTGCCGGGCGAGGTGGATGCCGAACTGCTCGGCGGATTCGATGCCGTGCTCCTTGGCGAACGCGTACACCGTGTTCTTGGTGGTGTCGGTCGGCAGGACGTTCGCGTTGGAGCCGGAGTAGTGGACGTCGTCCATGTCGCCGGAGAGGGCGACCGAGACGTTCAGGTCCTTGATGTGGTGGGTGTCGCCGTCCCGCGTGATCTTGACGACGCGGTTCTCCGCTTTGCCGTACTGGTTCTGGCCGAGAATCGTGGGCATGTGTCTGCTAGCTCCCTCGGTATACGGAGTAGCCGAACGGGTTGAGCAGCAGCGGTACGTGATAGTGCTCGCCCGGAGTGACGGCGAAAGTGATCGCCACCTCGGGGAAGAACGCACCGCTGTCCCTTACGCGGGGGGCGTCCTGCTGCGCCTCGGCTTGCTTCTTGCTGGCGAAGTACGGCTCGGTCTCGAAGTCGAGCCGTACGTGGGTGGTGCCCTCCGGCAGGGCCGGCAGGTCCTTGCAGCGCCCGTCCGCATCGGTCGCGGAGCCGCCGAGTGCCACCCACCGCGCGTCGCTGCCGGTGCGGGCCGCGAGCGAGATGGCGACGTCCGCGGCGGGGCGGCCGATGCTGGTGTCCAGGATGTGGGTGGACACCGATGCGGTGGCGAAGGTGCTCAAGACCTTCACTCTCCTTCGTTGCGAGTCTTACGCGTCTTCCGTGACGAGACGGGTCAGCCTGATGCGGTTGATCTTGCCCAGTTCGGTGCGCACATGTCCGCGCTCCTCCTCGGGCGAGTTTCCGGACCGGGTCTTCAGCGCGTCGCGCATCTGCTCACCGGTGGCCCCGGTGGCGCAGATCAGGAAGACGTGTCCGAACCGCTCCTGGTAGGCCAGGTTGAGTTCGAGCATTTCGGTCTTGAGCTCCTCGGTGGCGCCGGCCATCCCCCGCTGTTCGCGGGAGGAGGTCGGGTCCCCGGGCTTCGGGCGGCCGATCGGCGGGTGGCCGGCCATGGCCTCTGCCAGGTCCTGCGCGTCGAGGGCCGCCGTGGCGGTGTCGCTCGCGCGGAACAGGGCTTCGGCCGTGGTGTAGGGGCGCCCGGAGAGGATCGCTCTCCCCCAGGCCGCACTGGCACAGACCTCGTGCAGTACTGCGGCCGCCTCGCGGTCCGCCAGGGTGTTGAACCGGGCCAGGCCCGGTGTGGAGCTCGAAGTCACGGGAGCCTCCGTGGCTGTTTTTCGCTGTGCGTCGGTCGGGCTGCGGATAGCTAACGCCCTCCACAACACCACGTCAACACTTTGTTGAAATTACGTTCATGTAAAAGGCCGTCGCCCGATGATCCGGACGACGGCCTTCCGTGACACTGTGCGGACCCAAACCGGCCGCGGACCCAACTACTCGCTCTTTGGGCCGATATCCCTGTTCAGGTAGTTGTAGACGGTGAACCTGGAGACCCCCAGCGCCCCCGCCACCGTCTCCACACCGTGCCGCACGGAGAAGGCACCGCGTGCCTCCAGAGTCCGGACGGCCTCCTGCTTGGCCCTGCGGTCCAGCTCCGCGAGCGGCATCCCGTGGCGGCGCTCCATGGCGGCGAGAATGTGATCCAGCGAGTCCGAGAGCTGCGGCAGCCGGACCGCGATGACGTCCAGGCCTTCCCAGGCCAGCACGACGTCGTCGGAGAGCGCCTCCTCCGGACCGAGCAGCTCGGCGCCCATGGCGTCGACGAGCGGTTTGACCGCGGCGACGAGGGGGTGGTCCGCGGGCTCGGTCACTTGGAGTCCTCTCCGATCACGTTGACCTGAAGGGAGACCCGGGTGGCACCCGATGCCAGGGCCTTGCGCAGGAGGGAGTCCACCGCGGTGAGCACCTCGTCGGCGCCGCCCTCGGCCGTATTGCCGAAGGGGCCGACGTCCACGGCGTCCAGATCGGCCGACTGGACGATCTCGCGGGCGACGACGGCGTGCGCCGGCGCCTCGTCGAGATCGAAGGGCTCGGTGGTGAACTCCACTCTCAAGCGCACGGTGCCTCCATGGTGCGGGTCGCCGCGGCGGGGAACCCCCGCAGCTCGGGCACGACCCTAACGGACGGGCACCGACGCACCGGTCTCAGAGCGGCAGCACGCAGACCGCCGCCGGGGCGGCGAAGGGCGTCCCCACGGACTCCAGTGCGCCGCTCTCCGCGTCGACCCGGAACACCGTGACCGTGCCGGACTTCTGGTTGGCGGCCAGGAGCAGCGCCCCGTCCGGGGAGAAGGCGATGTGCCGGGGGAAGTCGCCGCCCACCGGCACGGTGTCCAGCAGCCGCAGCGTGGCCCCGTCGTCCTCGACGGCGTACCTGGTGAGGCTGTTGTGCCCCCGGTTGGCCAGATACGCGAAGCGGCCGTCCCCGGTGACCAGTAGCTGGGACGGGTAGCTGGTGCCGCTGCCCGTCCCGGTGGACTGCGGGGCGCCCGGGGTCAGCACGCCGGTGGCCGGGTCGTAGCCGCAGACCACGACCGTGTTGTCGAGCTCGCAGGCCAGGTAGGCGTACCGGCCGCCGGGGTGGAAGGTGAGGGCGCGCGGTCCGGCGCCGGGGCGCAGCGCGGCGTACGAGAGCTGCTCCAGGGTGCCCCGGCCCTCGTCGAGCCGGTAGGTGTACACCGTGTCGTTGCCCAGGTCGACGGCGAGGATGTGGCCGCCGTCCGGCGCGGTGATGATCTGGTGGGCGTGCGGCCCGTCCTGGCCCGGTCCCGGCGCGGGCGCGGTGTGGGCGACCACGTCGGTGCGCTCCCCGGGGCTGCCGTCGGCGGCGAGGGGGTGCACGGCGACGCTGCCGGAGGTGTAGTTGGCGCTGAGCAGCCACTTGCCGCCGGGGTGCACGGAGAGGTGGGCGGGTCCGGCGCCGCCGGTGTCGCGCGTCCCCAGCACCCGGAAGGTCCCGTCGGCGGCGAGCGCCACCGCTGTGACGCCGCCCTGCTGCTGCTCGTCGACGGCGTAGAGCGTGGAGCCGGTGGGGTGCAGCGCGAGGTACGAGGGGTTCTCGACGCCGGTCACGACGGTGCGGTCGGTGATGGTGCCGGCCGCCGGGTCGTACGAGGCCACGCCGATCCCGGTGCCTCCCGGCGTCGTCGAGGTGTAGGTGCCGAGGAAGAGCGTCGCGGTCCGGCGCGCCCCCTCCCCTGTGGTGCGCGGCGCCCGCCCCGGACGGGCGGAGCGGGGCAGCGAGGGGGCGGCGGCGAGCGCGCCGCCCGCCAGGAGTGCTCCGAGAAGGGTGCGGCGGCTGGTGGGGGTGGTCATGCGAGGCACCTCGTGGGGTCGGCTGCGTCGGATGTGTCAGCCACAGTGGCCTGCCCCGGTGACCGGCGCAAGACTCGCACCGGTCATTGCGCGGGGCGCAACGCGTGCGCGCACCGCACGGCAGCGGGGCGCAACGCGCGTATGGGCCGCGACGCGCACGGGGCCGCACGGCGTCAGCCGCCGGACTGGATGTCGCCGCGGGTGGACGAGGTGATCAGGTCCCCTTGGGCGAAGTCGCCCGGTGGGATCCCCGGGTGGTGTCCGCCCTCCACGGGCCGTACGGCCGCGGCGGGGCCGAGGGCCAGCCGGGAGACGATCCGGTAGCGGTCGCCCCGGTAGAGCGAGTGCACGTACTCCACGGGGCAGCCGGTGGTGTCCGAGGTCAGCCGCTCGAAGAGCAGGGCGGGGGACAGCTCTGGCACGTCGAGCAGCCTGGCCTCCGCGCGGGTCACCACGGTCGGCTCGATCGCCTGGACCGCTTCGTGGACGTGCACGTCATGGCGCTCGCGCAGGTGCTCGTAGAGGTCGCCGTCCTCCAGCTCCTGGGCGGACAGCCCCGGCACCAGCTCGGCCCTGATGTGCAGGTGCTCGATCGCCATCGGGGCGCCGTCGACCAGCCGCAGCCGGGCGACGTACACGATCTCGGCGGCCGGCGACATACGCAGCTTACGGCCGACCCGGGCACCGGCCTGGAGGGTGGTGAACTCCAGCAGCCGGCTCGACCAGGCACCCGCCGCCTGCGGAACGGACAGGGCCAGGTCGGCGGAGATCAGCTCCTGGGTGATCTTCGCGGGGGCGACGAACATGCCCCGGCCGTGCTCGCGCACGAGCAGCCCGGCGGCCACCAGCTCGTCGACCGCGGCACGCAGGGTGGGCCTGGAGACGCCGAGCGTGGCGCAGAGGGACCGCTCCGAGGGGATGGCGTCACCCGGCCGACGCGACTCGATCAGCTCCAGTACGGCGTCGCGGGCCCGTTCCCGTTTGAGCACCGTCCCCGGTGCGTCGGCGTCCATGCGATGCCCCTCCTGACACATTTCTCATTGACCAGTTGAACGACCAGTCGGACCAATCTCCCTACTGGTCAAGCGGATTGTAACCGCTGTCACGTGAATCCCGAGGAGCCGATTTCCCGGCAGATCGCCAGAACCCTTTGCTAGCAAGGGACTTGACGGCTCTATTGGCCTATGCCACCTTCATCCACCATCAAGAGGTGAGCTGTCCAGTGGACTTCACTGGTCAGGTGGTCAGGTCCTGTTCTCCAGAGGTGAACCGTGAAGTACCGCTTGCTTGCCGGTGGGTCCGCGCTTGTGATGGCCGCCGTTCTGAGTGCGTGCAGCTCCTCGTCCGACCCCGCCGGGAAGTCCGGAGACGGGCCGACGGACATCGACGTGTGGCTGATGCGCGACAGCGTCTCCGCCGAGTTCCAGCAGGAGTTCGTGAAGGGCTTCGAGGCCGCACACCCCACGATCAAGGTCCGGGTGCAGATCCAGGAGTGGGACGGCATCGGCGAGAAGATCACCGCCGCGCTGGCCAGCAACGACGCACCGGACGTCATCGAGAGCGGCAACACCCAGGTCGCGCAGTTCGCCCGGAGCGGCGGGCTGCTCGACCTCAGCGACAGGACCGACGAGCTGAACGGCAAGGACTGGCTCAAGGGGCTCGCAGAGCCGGGGGCGTACGAGGGCAAGCAGTACGGCATCCCGTACTACGCGGCCAACCGCGTCGTCATCTACCGCACCGACCTGTTCGAGAAGGCCGGGGTCGACGCCTCCGCGATCAAGACGCGCGAGCAGTGGCTCGCCGCCACCGCGAAGCTCAACAAGGGCGGCACACAGGGCATCTACCTGCCCGGACAGATGTGGTACGCGCTGGCCGGATTCATCTGGGACGAGGGCGGCGACCTCGCCACCGAGTCCGGCGGGAAGTGGCAGGGCGCCCTGGACACCCCGCAGGCGCTGCGCGGCATGAAGTTCTACGGGCAGCTCCAGGCCCTGGGCAAGGGCCCGAGGGATTCCGACGAGGACGATCCGCCCCAGGCCGACGTCATGGCCAAGGGACAGGTGGCCCAGGTGATCTCCACCCCGGGCGGCGCGAGCGTGGTCGTGGAGAAGAACGCGGCCCTCGTGGGGAAGCTCGGCTTCTTCCCGGTCCCGGGCAAGAGCGCGGACACCCCGGGGGCCGTCTTCACCGGCGGCTCCGACCTGGTGATCCCCACAGCCTCCGGTCATCAGGAAGCGGCGCTCACCTTCGTCAAGGAGCTCACCGGGGACGCCTGGCAGAAGAAGCTGGCCGTGGCCATGAGCTACGTCCCGAACCGGACGACCCTGGCCTCCGCGGTGGCGGACGACCCGGGTGCGGCGGCGATGGCGGCCGGCGCGGCGAACGGCCACGCGACGCCCAACACACCGGGCTGGGCGGCCGTCGAGGCGGAGAACCCGATCAAGGACTACTTGGCCGCCGTCCTCACGGGCGGTGACCCGGCGAAGGAGGCCGCCAAGGCCTCCGGCGACATCACCCGGGCCATGAACACCGCCTCCTGACGCTGCCGCTCCCCGCCCCGACCGTCCCACCACCGAGAGGAGGCGCGCCGTGCCCATCATCCGGGAACGGACCGCACCCCCCAGGCCCCGGCCCCGGCCGGCACCGCCCGCCTCCGCACCCGCCCGTCGGCGGCGTCGGCGGTCCGGGGAGCCGCGCGGCCCCTGGCCGTACGTGCTGATCGCACCCGCCGTCGGCGGCATGCTCTACCTGCTCCTCTACCCGCTGCTGCGGGCCGTGCTCATCTCGCTCCAGGACTTCAGGCTGCGCCAGCTGATCATGGGCGACGCGGAGTTCGTCGGACTGCGCAACTACCGCACGCTGCTGTCCGATCCACGGTTCTGGGAGGTGGTCCGGCGCACCTTCCTGTTCATGGCGGTCAACGTCGTCCTGATCATGGTGATCGCCACTCTGGTCGCCCTGATGACCGAACGGCTCGGCCGCTTCGGACGGGGAGTGGTCCTCAGCTCTCTGGTGCTGGCCTGGGCCATGCCGGTGATCGCGGCCACCACGGTCTTCCAGTGGCTGTTCCACTCCGAGTTCGGCATCGTCAACCGGCTGCTGACCGAGGCGGGCTTCACCTCGTTCGACCGCTACCCGTGGTTCGCGCACGGCACCGCGGCCTTCTCGATCCTGGTCCTGCTGATCGTCTGGCAGTCGGTGCCGTTCGCGGCGGTCACCATCTACTCGGCCCTCACCACCGTCCCCGCGGAGCTGTACGAATCGGCCCGGCTGGACGGGGCGAGCGCCACCCGGATCTTCCGCTCTGTCACCTTCCCGGTCCTGCGGCCGATCTTCCTGCTGGTCTTCTCCCTCGAAGTGATCTGGACGTTCAAGGCGTTCGTCCAGATCTGGGTGATGACGCGCGGCGGTCCCGGTGACGCCACCACGATCCTGCCCGTGTACGCGGTACAGACCGCACTCGCCGGACAGCGGTACGACCTGGGCTCCGCCGCCTCGATGGTCACCGTCGTCCTGATGTCCGGGGTGCTCGTCCTCTACTTCCGCCAGATGCTCCGCCAGGAGGACGAATCCCGATGAGTCTGCTGCGTCCGAGACCTCGGCGGATCCCGCTGAACGCCGCCGCCGTACTGACCGTCCTGGTCTGTCTGTTCCCCGTCTACTGGATGATCGCGACCGCGTTCAAACCGTCCCGCGACATCCAGTCCACCGATCCGGACCTCTTTCCGCACACCTGGACGCTCGACCACTTCCGCACGGCCGTACAGGCCGACGGCTTCGGGATGTTCTGGCGCAACAGCCTTCTGGTGACGGTCAGTTCGATCCTGCTGGCCCTGCTGGTCGCCATCGCCTCCGCCTACGCGGTGGCCCGGATGCGCTGGAAGGGGCGGCGGCAGTTCATGCTCATGGTCTTCATCGCCCAGATGGCGCCCTGGGAGTCGCTGATCATCCCGATCTACATCATCTCCCGCGACACGGACATGCTGGACCGGCTGCCGACGCTCACGCTCGTGTACTTCATGGTCACGCTGCCGTTCTCCATCGTGGTGCTGCGCGGCTTCATCGCCACCATCCCGCCGGAGCTGGAGGAGGCCGCGCAGGTCGACGGATGCACCAGGACCGGGGCCTTCCGGCGGGTGGCGCTGCCGCTGCTCGCGCCGGGCCTGATGGCGACCTCACTGTTCGGCTTCATCACCGCGTGGAACGAGTTCGCGTACGCCAACTTCCTGATCATCAAGCACCAGGACAGCCGCACCCTGCCGGTCTGGCTGTCGTCGTTCCAGAACACCTTCGGCACCGACTGGGGCGCCACGATGGCCGCCTCGACCCTGTTCGCCCTGCCCGCGCTGGTGGTCTTCCTGCTGCTCCAGCGCCATGTCACCTCCGGCTTCGCGGCCGGCGCCGTCAAGGGCTGACAGCCCGAGATCCGAACCCGGAGGCATCCCGTGCCCGCACCACGCCCCGAACACACACTCGTCCCCCGGCCCAGCAAGGTGTCGCCCCGCCCCGGCCGGTTCACCCTCGACCGGGAGACCACGGTCCGGGCCTTCCCCGGGGCGGAGAGCGCCGCCGAGCTGCTGCGCACGCTGCTCGCCCCCGCCACCGGGCTGCCGCTGGCGCCCTCCGCCGCCGGCCGGGTCGTGCTGGCGCTCGATCCTCAGCTGGGCGGCCTCGGCGAGGAGGGCTACGGGCTCACCATCGGCCCGGACGCGCTGCTGCTGCGGGCGGCGCACCTTCCCGGCCTGCTCCGGGGCGTCCAGACGATCCGTCAACTGCTGCCCGCCGAGGCGCTGTCGGGGGTGGCGCAGCGGACGGAGCGGTGGCTGCTGCCCTGCGTCGAGATCAGCGACGTGCCCGCGCACCCGTGGCGCGGCACGATGCTCGATGTCGCCCGGCACTTCCAGCCCGTCTCGTACCTGCGCCGGTACGTGGACCTGATGGCGCTGCACAAGCTCAACACCCTCCATCTCCACCTCACCGACGACCAGGGCTGGCGCATGCCCGTCGCCGCCTACCCCCGGCTGACCGGGATCGGCGGCCACCGTACGCAGTCGGCTTCCGGACCGCCGGGCGAACTGCCCGAGGCGTACGACGGCATCCCGCACTCGGGGGCGTACACCCGGCGGGAACTGCGGGAGCTGGTGCGCTACGCGGCGGGTCTCGGGGTGCGTGTGGTCCCGGAGATCGAGATGCCCGGCCATGTGCGCGCGGCCCTCGCCGCCTACCCCGAGCTGGGCAACGATCCCTCGCGGCGGCTGGGTGTGTGGACCCGATGGGGCGTCTGCGACACCGTGTTCGGCGTCCACGAGGAGGTCTTCGACTTCTGCCGGACGGTGCTCCAGGAGGTCATGGACGTCTTCCCGTCCCCGTACATCCACGTCGGCGGCGAGGAGTGCCCGACCACCGAGTGGGAGAACAGCCCCGCGGCCCGGGAGCGGGCCGCCGCCGAGGGGCTGCCCGACGCGCGTGCCCTGCACGGCTGGTTCATGGGCCGGATCGGGGCGTTCGTGGCCGAGCAGGGCAGGCAGCCCGTCGGCTGGGCGGAGACCGGGGCCGAACTCCCGCTGGAGTTCACGGTGATGACCTGGCGCTCCCCGGCCCACGCGCGCGCCGCCGCCCGCCGCGGTCACCACGTGGTCGCCGCACACCACCGGGCCACCTACCTCGACTACGCCCAGTCCCCCGACCCCGGCGAACCGGCGACGCAGCCGGGCCCGCCGGTCGACCTCCGGACGGTGCACGGCCACCGGCCGCTGACGGACGACTGGGACGCGGCCGAGACCAGCAGACTCCTGGGCACCCAGGCCCAGCTGTGGACCGAGTACGCGAGCACGCCGGACCGGATCGAGTACCAGACCTACCCGCGGCTGTGCGCCCTCGCGGACCGGGCCTGGTCCGGCGGTGGCGGCGACTGGCCCGGCTTCCTGTCGCGTCTCGGCGGACACACGGCACGGCTCGACGCGCTCGGCGTCCGCTACCGCCCGCTCAGGGGCCCTCTCCCGGCCCCCTCCCCAGGAACAGTGCCGACCCCGTAGGAACCACTCCCCCACGACCGTTCCGGAAAGGAACAGCTCATGAAGTCACTCGCGAAGAGCCGGATCCGTGCGGTGGCCGCAGCCGCCGCCACCGTGGCCCTGGGCTGTACGGCGCTCGCCGCCGTCCCGTCCACGGCGAGCGCCGCCGACGGATCGCTCGCCGTGCAGTACCGCACCGGCGCCGCCGGGGCGACGGCCGACCAGAGCGAGCCCTGGCTGAAGGTGCGCAACACCGGCAGCGGGGCCGTACAGCTCAGCGACGTCAAGATCCGTTACTACTTCAAGGGCGAGGCGGCGGGCGACGCCTACCGGTTCGCCTGCTCCTGGGCGGTGAAGGGCTGCGGGAACATCACCGGGACGTTCGGCACGCTCGCCTCCCCGACCGCCACCGCCGACCGCTACCTGGAGATCGGCTTCACCTCAGGCGCGGGCTCGCTGGCACCGGGTGCCGATACGGGCGACATGCAGCTGCGCTTCTACCGGTCGAACTGGCAGCCGCTGGTGCAGAGCGACGACTACTCCTTCGGCGCGGGCGCGACCGCGTACGGCGACTGGACGAAGGTGACGGCGCGGCTGGGCGGCGCCCAGGTCTGGGGCGAGGCCCCGGAGGGCAACGGTCCGACCGACCCCACTGACCCGACGGACCCGACGGACCCGACCGACCCCACCGATCCGCCGGAGGACGGGCCGACGCTCTTCGACGACTTCAACTACAGCGGCCACACCGACGCGCAGATCGCCGCCCACGGCTGGAGCGTCCGCTCGAACTCCGGCGGCCCCGGCGTGCCGGGGGCCACCTGGGCACCGGAGAACGTCACGTTCGCCAACCAGGGCGGCAACTCCATCATGAACCTGGAGACGTCGACGGCGGGCAGCGGTGAGTCGACGAAGCAGACCGAGATCCTGACCCAGTCGATGAAGTTCCGCAACGGCACCTACGCGGCGCGGGTGAAGTTCAACGACGCGCCGGTCTCCGGGCCCGACGGTGACCACCTCGTCCAGACGTTCTTCACCATCAACGACCTCAAGGCCCCGATGGCGGACGACTACGCGGAGTACGACTTCGAGTACCTGCCCAACGGCGGCTGGGGCGAGAGCGGCAACATCCTCTACACGACCTCGTGGGAGACCTACCGGCCCGACCCCTGGGAGGCGGTCAACGCGCACACCGAGTCCCGGCAGAGCTACGCCGGCTGGCACGACCTGGTCGTGACCATCGACGACAGCGCGATCACGTACTACATCGACGGTCAGCTGTTCGGCACGCACGGGGCGGCCTATCTGCCCGAGCGCGGGATGTCGATCAACTTCAACCAGTGGCTGATCGACCTGGCCGGGCAGACGAGCACGACGCCCCGCTCGTACGACCAGCAGGTGGACTACGTCCTGCACGTGAAGGACCAGGTCCTCACCCCGGCACAGGTGAATGCCCGGGTGAGCGCGTTCCGCACGGCGGGGACGACGTTCCAGGACACGGTCCCGGCCACCTGAGCCGGTAGCGCGCGCAGTGGGCGGGGCGGACGGGCCGACGGGCCTCCGCCCCGCCTTCCGTATGCCCGCGACCGGCCCGAATTCCGGGCACCCCCTTGACAGCCCGCCCACCCTCCGGGCAATCTTCCGTTAAGCAGAAACTAACTTCCGCAATACGGAAGGAGCGCCGAAACCCTCATGGGCTACCCGGACCAGCGCTTCGATGTAAACCTTTCGATCCTCTTCACGGAACTCCCGCTCCTGGAGCGCCCCGCGGCAGCCGCCGCGGCGGGCTTCACGGCGGTCGAGCTGTGGTGGCCCTGGATCGAGACCCCCACTCCTCCGCAGGCCGAACTCGACGCCCTCAAGAAGGCGCTCGACGACGCGGGCACCGAGCTGGTGGGGCTGAACTTCTACGCCGGGCAGCTGCCCGGCCCCGACCGGGGCGCGCTCTCCGTGCCCGGCACGGAGTCGGACCGCTTCCGCGCCAACATCGAGGTGGCGGCCGACTTCGCCGCCTCGGTCGGCTGCAAGGCGCTCAACGCGCTCTACGGCAACCGGATCGACGGCGTGGACCCCGGCGTCCAGGACGAACTCGCCCTGGAGAACCTGATCCTGGCCGCCCGCGCCGCGGACCGGATCGGGGCGATCCTGCTGATCGAGACCCTGAACGCGCCGGAGTCGCCGCGCTACCCGCTGGTCAGCGCACCGGCCGGGATCGAGGTCGTCGACCGCGTCAACGCGGCGACGGGCCTCGGCAACGCGAAGTTCCTGATGGACCTGTACCACCTGTCGATGAACGGCGAGGACCTCAGCGAGGTCATCACCGCGTACGCGGGCAAGACCGGTCACGTCCAGATCGCGGACAACCCGGGACGCGGCGCGCCCGGCACCGGCGCGCTCCCCCTGGAACAGCTCCTGGACGAGCTGACGAAGGCCGGTTACGACGGCTGGGTCGGCCTGGAGTACAAGCCGGGCGACCGGCCGAGCGCCGAGTCCGTCGAGTGGCTCCCGGCCACCGCGAGGCCCGCCCGCCGATAGCGGCGGACCGTCACTCGTACACACGTTTATCGGAAGGCACCCTCATGAGCAACAACCTCCCCAAGGTTGCGTGGATCGGGCTCGGCATCATGGGTTCGCCCATGTCCGAGAACCTGATCAAGGCCGGTTACGACGTCACCGGTTACACCCTGGAACAGGACAAGGTCGACCGGCTGGCCGCGGCCGGCGGCACCGGCGCCTCCTCGATCGCCGAAGCGGTCGAGGACGCGGACGTGGTCATCACGATGGTGCCCGCCTCCCCGCAGGTCGAGGCCATCGCGTACGGCCCCGAGGGCATCCTGGAGAACGCGAAGCGCGGCGCGCTGCTGATCGACATGTCCTCGATCACCCCGCAGACCTCCGTGGACCTCGCGAAGAACGCCGCCGAGAAGGGCATCCGAGTCCTGGACGCCCCCGTCTCCGGCGGCGAGGCGGGCGCGATCGAGGCCGTGCTGTCCATCATGGTCGGCGGCGAGCAGGCGGACTTCGACGCCGCCAAGCCGGTGCTGGACGCGCTGGGCAAGACCATCGTGCTGTGCGGTCCGCACGGCTCCGGCCAGACGGTGAAGGCCGCGAACCAGCTGATCGTCGCGGTCAACATCCAGGCCTGCGCCGAGGCCGTCGTCTTCCTGGAGAAGTCCGGGGTGGACCTGACCGCCGCGCTGGACGTCCTGAACGGCGGACTGGCCGGCTCGACGGTCCTGACCCGCAAGAAGGCCAACTTCCTGAACCGGGACTTCGCACCCGGCTTCCGGATCGACCTGCACCACAAGGACATGGGCATCGTCACGGACGCCGCCCGCAATGTGGGTGCCGCACTGCCGGTCGGCGGAGTCGTCGCCCAGCTCGTCGCCTCGCTGCGCGCGCAGGGCGACGGCGGCCTGGACCACTCGGCGCTGCTGCGCTCGGTGGAGCGGCTCTCCGGTCGGCCCGTCCAGGGCTGACCCCACAGACTTCCGGGCGGCGCAGGCGCTGACACCTGTCCTGTCGCGCCCAGGCGCCGGCGCCGCCCGGAACACCTCCCGCCACCCTCTCCTCCAATAATTTCAACAAACTGTTGACGTCGGGTTCGGGGCGTACTTACGCTCCTGGAGCCCCAGGACGTGCAGTTCAGCAGCTCCCGTACGGAAGGTCGCCCCGACACCATGACGCAGCGTGTGCTTACGACCGAGTCAGGCGCCCCGGTCGCCGACAACCAGAACTCCGCCACCGCCGGCGTCGGTGGCCCGATCCTTCTCCAGGACGGCCACCTCCTGGAGAAGCTCGCCCGCTTCAACCGGGAGCGCATCCCGGAGCGCGTGGTGCACGCCCGGGGCTCCGGCGCGTACGGCTACTTCGAGGTGACCGACGACGTCACGGGCTTCACCCGCGCCGACTTCCTCTCCGAGGTGGGCAAGCGCACCGAGACGTTCATCCGCTTCTCCACGGTCGCCGACTCGCTCGGCGGCGCGGACGCGGTACGCGACCCGCGCGGCTTCGCCCTGAAGTTCTACACGGACGAGGGCAACTACGACCTGGTCGGCAACAACACCCCGGTGTTCTTCATCAAGGACCCGATCAAGTTCCCCGACTTCATCCACTCGCAGAAGCGCGACCCGTTCACGGGCCGCCAGGAGCCGGACAACGTCTGGGACTTCTGGGCGCACGCCCCCGAGGCGACGCACCAGGTGACCTGGCTGATGGGCGACCGGGGCATCCCGGCCTCCTACCGCCACATGAACGGCTACGGCTCGCACACCTACCAGTGGACGAACGCCGCGGGCGAGGCCTTCTTCGTCAAGTACCACTTCAAGACCAACCAGGGTGTGCGTTCGCTCTCCGCGGACCAGGCCGCCGAGCTCGTCGGCAAGGACGCCTCCTCGCACCAGACGGACCTGCTCCAGGCCATCGAGCGCGGCATGAACCCGTCCTGGACCCTGCACGTGCAGGTGATGCCGGCCGCCGACGCCGCGGACTACCGGTTCAACCCGTTCGACCTGACCAAGGTGTGGCCGCACAGCGACTACCCGCTCCAGCGGGTGGGCCGGCTGGTACTGGACCGCAACCCGGACAACGTGTTCGCGGAGGTCGAGCAGGCCGCGTTCTCCCCGAACAACTTCGTGCCCGGTATCGGCCCGTCCCCGGACAAGATGCTCCAGGGCCGCCTGTTCGCCTACGCGGACGCGCACCGCTACCGCCTCGGCGTCAACCACACCCAGCTGCCGGTGAACGCCCCGCGCACGGCCGTCGTCGACAACTACGGCCGCGACGGGCTGCACGCCACGCGCAACGGCGCGCGGCACGACAAGAACTACGAGCCCAACTCGTACGCGGGCCCCGCCCAGACGGACGCGGCGTTCTCCGCCCCGCTGCCCGTCCAGGGCTGGACCGGCACCCACGAGGCGCCCGCCCACACCAAGGACGACGACTTCTTCCAGGCGGGCGAGCTGTACCGGCTGATGTCGGCCGACGAGAAGGACCGGCTGATCGCCAACATCGCGGGCGGCCTGTCCCAGGTCACGCGCGACGACGTGATCGAGAAGAACCTCGCCCACTTCCACGCGGCGGACCCGGAGTACGGCAAGCGCGTGGAGGAGGCAGTCCGCGCCCTGCGCGAGGTCTGATCTCTCGTTGGGCACCCAAGCCCTGCCCGCGCCGTCGCGCCCACCCGGATGAGGGGTTGCGCGCGACGCGGGCAGGACGAGGCCGCGGCGGTGGTGCGATGCCAGTGCGGTGGTACGCGGGTGGTGGCCCGGGCTCCTGACCTGAAGGCCCCGGACCCGCTTCCCTTCGCTCCCGCCGCGGCCCCTGTTTTTCCCGAACCGGGCGTGGAGTACGGATTACGGTCCCGTACTCCACGCCCTTCGTGCGCCCTGCTTGCTCAGAGGACGGACCTCGCCGCCTCCAGCAGCACGGCGGTGCTCGCCTCGGGATCGTGGTTCATGGTGAGCGCCTGCTGGGGTAGCCGGGCCAGGCGACCGATGAGGTCCTGGTCGGACGCCTCGGGTGGCAGGAGTCCGAAGACGTTCGAGTACCGGTCCTCTGTGGCGGAGCTGAAGAAGTCGGCGTCGGTCACGCCTCGGGCCGTTGAGGTCAGTACGGGTTCGGCCTCCGGAGCGATGTCAGGGAAGAGGATTCCGACCGCGTGCCCTTCGGTGGCCGGCGTCAGCCCGAGCCAGGTTTCCAACTGATCGGGGAAGAACTGCGGCTTCATCTCCGCTCCCGACTTCTTCCGCAGCGGGGTGCGGTCGCCGGCGAGGAGCGCGCCGGTCACCCTCTGCGCCTGGGTGGGATGCATCCGTTCGCCGGCCCGTACGCGCGCGTACGGGCTCGTACCAGCCGAGGGCGTCCAGCAGGCCGAAGCCGATGGCCGCTGCACTGGGCCAGGGCAGGACGCGGATGACATCGCCGTCGAACCGAGCGAAAACTCGTTCATTGGCCAGGAGTTGGAGGCCGGTACGTGCGAGCAGGAATCCGGTGGTCGTCTTACCGGCCCCTTGTTGCCCAGCGCGAGGAGCGTGGCACCGCCGGTGGGGCGGGTGACGGCCGACGCGGGAGGATCTGCCAGCCGTCGGTGAGGAGCTGCCCGCGGACGACCTCCCTGGCGACGCGGGCCGTAGCGGTGGCGACGGCCGTCTCCTAGGCACCGACGATGCGCATGCGGCCGACGGCCGGGTCCCATGCGTAGGACAACCCGTCCTCCGGCTGCGTCGCCGTGACAAGGCCGGCCCTGTCACGGCTGACCAGCATCGGGGCGGTGGCACAGGTGACCTCCTCCGGTCGCCCGGCCAGCACGCGGGCTCCGGTCTCGCCATGCTGTTCCTCATCGACGTCAGCACGGATCACCGGGCCGGTGGCGGTGCCCGGGCCGACATCAGCAGCCGTCCGCCACAGACCCAGGTACCGGCCTGCCCAGTCGGTGATGGCGGAGTTCTGACTGACGACGGTGACCGATTGGTTGTCGGCCGTCGTGATGCGGGTCGCGAAGGTCATGAAGGGGACATCTCCTCGAGTGCGTGCAGCGCGTCCGCGAGGAGCAGAGCGTCGTCGGCATCCAGGTAGTCGAGACGGATACGGTTGCCGCCGTGCCGGCCCCGGCACTGCCCGCAGGTGGGCACCGACTCGACGAGCGGCACCCGCCCGGTCGCGGAGATCGCCCGCTCCAGTTCCCGGGCGAACCGCTCGTGGCCGTGCCAGTCCCCGAGGTCGAGGGCACAGAGAACCGCCTCGTCACCGCCGAGACTGCGGTACAGCAGCGTGGCCGCGTCCGGGTCGAACATGCCGATGTCGATGAGGGTCCGGCCCCCCATGGTCTGGATGTCCAGGCGCCGCTCGACGCCGATGTGCGCCAGCGCGCGATGCAGCTGCAGCGCCGCGTTCTGCACCTCGGTGAGACGGGTCTCGAACAGCCGCCCGAGGGAGCGGACTTCCTCGTCCGAAGGCAGAAGGAGAAGCAGTTCGTGGCCGGGACAGGGCAAGGGCTGTTCAAACCGCGCCACCTCTGCGGCAATGCCTTCGGCGAGCAGGTGGGCCCGCACGTTTCCGCGCGTCCAGGGGTGGGCGGCCGAAGGAGCCAACCGCAGGCGGCAGCCACCCGGCGTGCCGCCCTCCTCCAGCTCGAAGCCGAGACCGGCGTACTGCAGGACAAGCTTCAGGGCGCGAACGGCGCCCATCGCGGTCGGCGCGGCGGCATCCTCGACCGCAGTCGTCAGCGAGTTCGTCATGGGGTTGTCCTCGTTGGGTAGATCGAGCACCTGCTTGTGGTTTCACTCGCCCGGTTCGCATCCCGCAGGACCTCGGCTCGTCGACTTCCGTACGGAGCCACGGGGAACGATCTGCGCGGGCGGAAGACATTCGGCCGGCGCGCTCAGAGTTCTTTGATGCCGACGAGTACGCGACCGATCAAGTTCGGGTCGGCCCGTGCGTCCCCTGACCCCCGGAGGTCATCCGTCGCGGGCCGGCCCGGGGACGACACCGAAGCGTCGCGCCCCTCACCCCGCCCCGTGGAAGCGAGTGCGATCTCCGCCCACACCACTTTGCCCGGCATGCCACGGGCCGGGTAGTAACCCCAGGCCCTGCTCATGACCGCCACGATGAAGATCCCGCGCCCACCCGTCGCGTCGACGCCGACCTCCTTCAGAACGGGCGGCCTCACATCCCGGTCCCACACCGAAAGCCTGACGGCGCCGGGCACGGCCTCCACCAGCAGCTCGAAGGTCTGCACGGTGCTCTGCGACGAGAGCGGAAGCGCAGGCGCCGCGCCTTCTTCCGTGTGCCGCACGGCGTTGGTCGCCAGCTCGGACACCAGGAGCTTGGCCGTATCGACGATGCCGGAGGACACGCCCCAGCCCAAGAGAACATCGGCAGTGTGCAGCCGCGCCAGAGCCACGGCATTGGGCGTATCCGCCAACGCGAGCCGGCTCCTCCGGGGCTGTTCGTGGGGCATGGCGAGCCTCCTGCTTCAGAGAGGGAACAAATGGTCACCAGTCACTCGCAAGGAGTGACCGGCATCCAGATAACTCCGCTTCTCCGAGGGCTGGTTAGGGCGTTCGAGCGCTCGCCTAACAGGCTCGCCTAGGGCGTTTTGACCTGCTCTTTACATGGTGGGTCGAGAGCATGACGGCTACCTTGCCCGCATGGACGCGATCCGCAACACCGTCCTTGAGACGTGGATGACCGAGCATGGGTATAGCTCCAACGGCCTTGCCGATGCCGTGAACAGCGCTGTCGAGGAGCTGACTGGACGGGCAGGCGGGCTCGACGGTTCATCGGTTCGGGCGTGGAAAGCGGGCCGAGTCATGTGGCCGAAGTCAGCCACCCGTACCGCGCTTGAGAACGTCACCGGATTACCCGCCGTCGCCTTAGGGTTCGTGCCGCGGAGCCGGTCCTCGCCCACCCCAGCGTCATCGCAGCAGGAGGAGCCCGAAATGAAGCGCCGTACCCTCATCGGCGGTATCGCTGCGGCAGCGGCCGCAGCAGCAACAGCCCCAACGACCGCGTCACCGCGCCGCATCGGCATGAGCGACGTCAACCGGCTGAACAAGCGCTTCGCCGAGATCATCGCCAGAGATCACCGCCACGGGGGACAACCCCGTATCGAGGCGCAGGCCGCTGCGCTCGCCAACGAGGCGCTGAACCTCCAGAACGCGGGCAGTGCCACTCAGCGAGTACGCAGCAGTCTCTACGCCTCCGGAGCCGCATTCCGCTCTTCTGCGATGTGGGCGGCCATCGATGGCCGGCGCTACGATGCCGCGAAGGCGCATATGCGCGAAGCCCAGGTCCTCTCGGAGATGTCGGGGGACCAGGCGATCAAGTTCCGCATCTGGAGTCACGCGGGCACCATGTACCGGCACATGGGCCGCCCCGCCGACGCGATTGCCGCCAATGATGTCGCCCGCAACCTTCACCTGACCCGCCGTGATCCGCTGTTCGCATGCCTGGGGCACGCCCGCCACGCCGCCACCCTCGGCGTCACGGGTGATGCAACTGCCGTGAAGCACGCTCTCGGCTGCGCCCAGGACGCATTCGAACGGGCTGATCCCGATCTCGCTCGTCCAGCGTGGATGGCCGGTGTGCGCAACGGCGCAGAACTCGAGACCCTCGCACTGTCGGCGTACCTCCGCCTCGGATGCTTCGAGCAGGCCGAGTCACACGCCCACCGGAGCCTGACCCTCCTTCCTTCTCAGATCCAGCGTGACCGCGCCATCAATACCGCCCGGCTCGCGCAGGCCCAACTTGGTCAGGGTGCACCCGACGCCGCTACGGCCACCGCGATGAGGGTCCCGGCCGAGGTGGCTACCCAACACGCCCGGGTCACCTGCATGCTGCGGGAGTTCGGGAATTCGTTGCGCACCTCCGCGCCGCGCAGCTCTGCCGTGGATACATGGAACGAGCACACCGCCTCCTGGAAGACGACCACATGAGCATGCGGCTTGCTGCCAGCCGCACTACCCACTGCTCTCGGCACCGCCCGCGACGATCGTCTGCCGTGTACGCCGAGGTACGCGCCCCGCTGCTCCACCTGCCGAACTACGCGGTCACCGCGTTCGGCGAACGCATCGACCGGCATTCCACCGAACCGGGGTTCACTGCCGTCCTCGCGTACGCGGACAACCAACCGGTCGGCTACGCGTACAGCAACACCATCGAGCACGGCGACCGCTACTGGCAGCGCACCAGCCCGACTCCGGCAGAGCAGTACACCAAGCGCCCGGCCACGGCTCTCAAAGAGATCGGCGTCAGCCCGGCCTGGCGCAAGACCGGCACCGCCCGCCGCATCCACGACGCCCTCCTCGCCACCCGCGACGAGCCGTACGTGACGCTCATGGTCAACGGGGCCGCAGGCGACGGAAGGGTCCACGCGCTCTACAAGTCATGGGGCTACGAGGACATAGGCCAGAGCCAGCCGTCACCGGCCTCGCCGGTCCTCACCGTAGTGATCCGCCCCGTCCGATGACTGGTCTCGCGGCAGCCGCCGAGGAGTAAGGACCGCACTGGCGAGGGGCCCTCGCGGTCGTGACCGGGGCAGCGACCGGGACAGAGGCCGATCGGCGCGCGGTTGGGCTCACGCGGCGAGCACCGCCGTGACACCGAGAAGCACCTCCAACCCGGTCGCGGCCCCATCCTCGTCCGTAGCGTGGACCGTGATGATGCCGAGATCCGCGCCCGCCGGCGACGCCAGTCCTGTTCAGCATCCCGTGATCACCCCATCCCTGATGGGCTCTCCCAGCAACGCTGCCGTCCGCTGACCGCGATGCCGGGTGAAACCTCATTCACCGAGGGTGCACGCCTCAACCGACCTATTGCGCGCGATGCTCGCAGACGCGCCGTAGCGCTTTGCGCACGCCGAAAGGTAAAGGGGGTAGCAAAACCCCCTAGGAAGCTCATCCTGGTTCCGCACCAAAACCCCTAACCAGTTCCAGCGCAGCCGGAGTTACCTGGTGTACACGGTTTCGCACCGTCGCGCAGTACCCGTCGCTTGCTGCATGACGGTGCCGGCCGCGAGCAGCAGGGCGATCCGGACGCGATGCGACTTCCGGGACCGGAAGGGCGGCCTCGTGGCCGCCGCCCGGAAGGCCGCTCAGCGGCCCGGATGTGACGGGCCGGGCGGTCGAGGCGGTTACCTCCCCGGCGCGGGGCCGACTCTCCGGACCCCGAGCCGACCCCGCGACCACCCGACCGAGCTCGGCGCAGCCGAGAAGGAGAACAGCGTGGACAACACGAGCACCACGGACAGCGTGGAGAAGCCGCCCGAGCAGGAGTTGCGCGATGAGCTCGCCGAGAGCCTCATTGAGCTGGGAGCCGCCCGCAGCGCCCGCGTGATCGCCGCGTTCCGGAACGTCCGTCGCCACCTGGCCACCCCTGACGCGGACCTGGTCTCGACGTACGGCGCCGAAGTCGCGACGATCACCAAGACCGACGAGCGCGGGGTGCAGATCAGCTCGGTGTCCGCGCCGCGTGTCCAGGCCATGCAGATGGAGCAGGCAGACCTCGCGCCGGGGATGTCCGTGCTTGAGATCGGCTCCGGAGGCCCCAACGCCGCCCTTCTCGCGGAAGTGGTCGGCGACACCGGTCACGTGGTGACCGTGGACATCGATTCGGAGGTGACGGACCGCGCCTCGGCCTTCCTGAAGGAAACCGGGTATCGCAACGTCGCCGTGGTCACCGCGGACGCGGAGGGCGGGGTACCCGACCATGCGCCGTTCGACCGGATCGTGGTGACGGTGCAGGCCGCCGACATCCCGCCTGCCTGGCTCGACCAGCTCAAGGAGGGCGGGCGTCTCGTCGTCCCGCTACGGATGCGAGGAATGACCCGCACCGTGGCCTTCGTCCGCGACGGTGACCGGCTCGTCAGCGACGGGTTCGAGCTGTGCGGCTTCGTGCCGATGCAGGGTATCGGGGAGAACCGGGTCCGTCTCGCTGTGCTCCACGACGTGGAGGGCGAGCAGGTCGCTCTGCGCTTGGACGGTCACCCCGAGCCGGACACCGAAGCCCTGGCCAAGGCCCTCTCGATGCCGAGGAGCACGCGGTGGTCCGGTGTGACGCTCGGGGGCAGCGAGTCCAACGAACATCTCGACCTGTGGCTGACCACCGCGCTGGACAACCTGCCCCTGCTGGCAGCGATGCCGGGCGCACGTTCCCGCGGGCTTGTCGCCTCGATCTCCCCGCTCGGCATCCCCACGCTCATGGACGGCGGCAGCTTCGCCTACCGCACGGTGCGGGCCACGGACCAGGAGGACCGCTACGAGCTGGGCGCCATCGGTCACGGCCCGCGCGGTCAGCAGCTCGCCGAGCGCCTGGTCGAGGAGATCCAGGCATGGGACCGCGAGCACCGAGGTGACCGCGCGCGCATCGAGGTCTATCCGGCGGGCACGCCGGACGACCGTCTTCCCGCTGATGGCCGGCGTATCGAACGGCGGCACTCGCGGGTCTCGATCACCTGGCCGTAGCCGCCACCGGCCACCACCAGGTTGCACAGCACATCCTCTACCACCTCCCTGAAGGAGAGCGAGATGGCACAGCAGATGAGCACCAAGTCCGGCACCGTACTGAAGGCGGCGACGAACTTCAGCGCCGTCGCCGGAGACTTCGACCTGAACATCGAGACGGTTTCCTCGGCGCCCGTCATCGGCGCGCTACTGAACGACACCGGCGACAACTGCACGTCCACCTGCCAGTCGGCCTGCTCCAACAGCACCTGCATCGGCAGCTGACCCGGCGGCACCACACTCCCCGCAGCTGACGGGGCCTGGGGGCGGGCAGACCGCCCGCTCCCCAGGGCGCCGCGATCCGAAGGAGTACGGATGTACCGCCACGCTGACGCGAGCATGATCAGGACATCGGTGGTCCCGCTCGACGCCCCCGCCCTCGATTGGCCGGGTGAAGAGGCTGACGTCGAGGAGACCCGCACCTGGATCGAAGACGTCTGGGCGGACGACTCCCGCGCAGCGGCCATCAGCCACGCCTCTCCCTTACTGGCTCATGCCGTCCGGGACCTGGTGGCGGGCAAGCCGGTCAAACCCAGCCGCCTTCGCCGGCTCAGCCGGTCCCTGGCCCGCTACCTGCTCAGGATGCGTTACCGGGCGACCCCCTTCGGGCTGTTCGCCGGGCCGACCGTCGCGCGTATCGGGAAGGAGGCACACGTCCACTGGGGTCCACTGACCCGCGCGACCGCGCGCGCCGACGCCGCGTGGCTGCACGCCATCACCACCGCGTTGGAGAGCGACCTGTCCGTCCTGCGCTGCCTGGCGGTCGTTGCCGACCCCACCCACGTCGTACGGGGCTCCCGGATCACCGTGATGAACCAGCCCGGCGAGGACGGGCCGACTGACACCAGCCTGCGACGTGCCCGTGCCGCCGAAGTGGCCCTGCGGCTCGCTAGCACCCCCGTCCCGGTCCGCGACCTGGCGGCCGAACTCGGCATCGAGTACCCCGAGGTCGCCGAGGCAGCCATTGAGGACATGATCCGGACACTGGTCACGCACCGGGTACTGCTGACCGAACTCCAGGCGCCGATGACCGCACCTGACGCTCTTGGCCACTTGATCGCCCGGCTCGATGAGAGCGGCGCCGACACACGGACGTCCGACCGGCTTCGCGATGTCCACCGTGTTCTCGACCGTCACAACCGTGCTCTTCCCGCCGAGCAGCCGGGCCTGCGCGCGCAGGCCACTGGCGCGATGGCCGCGCTCAGCGGCGTCACCGGGCAGAGCCTCGTTGTGAACGTGCGCCCGGACGGTGACGTGATCCTGCCCGAAGCCGTGGCCCGCGAGGCGGAGCAGGCTCTGGGCCTGATGGCCCGGATCACGCCCTATCCGCGCGGCTCGGCGGCCTGGCAGGACTACCGGGCACGGTTCCTGGACCGCTACAGCTTGGGCACCGTAGTCCCGGTCCGTGAACTGACCAGCCCTGACACCGGCCTGGGCTTCCCCGTCGGGTATCGCGGCACGGTTCTGCCCCGCCCCGTCCTCGCCACGACGCCGCGCGACGAACATCTGCTTGCCCTCGCACAGAACGCCGCGCTGACCGACCGGCGCGAGATCGTCCTCACCCAGGAAGATGTCGAAGCGCTGTCCGTCGGGGATCCGGTGGCACTCCCGGCCCACGTCGAACTGTGCTTCACCGTCTTCGCGCAGTCCACCCGCGCGCTGACGGAGGGACGGTTCGCCCTCTCCACCGTCGGCCTGTCCCTCGCTGCCGGTACCCTCACCGGCCGCTTCCTGCCGATGCTGGACGCGGCCGACCAAGCTCGGATGAAGGACGCGTACAGGGCCCTGCCGACCCTGACCGAAGGCGCGGCTCGTGCTCAGGTCTCCTCGCCTCCACTGCGCCGGCACACCTCCAATGTCGGGCGTGCTCCCCTGGTCGCCCCCGAGGTACTGGCCATCGGCGAGCACAACCCGGACGCCACCGTCGACCTGGACGACTTGGGGGTCGTCGGTGACGCCGAACGCCTCTGCCTCGTCTCCCTCTCCACGGGGCAGTGCCTGGAACCCTCGGTGATGAGCGCGGTGGAGTTGAGTTCCGCCACACACCCCCTGGTCCGCTTCCTGACCGAGGTCCACCGCTTCCACACCGCCATCCCCCTGCCCTTCGCCTGGGGCGTCGCAGCCCGGCTGCCGTTCCTTCCAGAAGTGCGCTACGGCCGCACCATCCTGTCGGCAGCCTGCTGGCAACTGCGCGCCCGCGACCTTCCTGAAGCCGACCGGTGGACGGAGGACTTCATCAACTGGCGCACCCGCTACGGCGTGCCGCGCACGGTGTTCGTCGGTTCCACCGATCAGCAGCTCCGCCTGGACCTCGACCAGGCCGGTCACCGAGACCTCCTGCGAGCGGAGTTGGAACGTCACCGCACCCTGTCCTTGCACGAAGCGCCGGAGGAGAGCGCCTACGGCTGGATCGGCCGCGCCCATGAGGTGACCATGTCCTTCGCCGCCGACCAGCCCACCGCCCCCGCACCGAGCCGGCACACTGTCGCCCGCCGGGAGGACGGCCAGACCCCCGGCACTGCCGACACCGGATACCTGAAGCTGTACGGGAGCGCCGACCGCGCCGACGAAGTACTCAGCGCTCACCTCCCGCGTCTGCTCACGGACGTGGCCACGGTGCTCCGGGAGCCCTTCCCGAACGAGGACTCTGCCGAGCTGGTCGATGATCTGTCGGACCCGGCGGCGTGGTTCGTCCGGTACGCCGACCCCGACCCCCATCTCCGCATCCGCTTCAGCCTTCCCCGGCCCGGCGACTTCGCCGATACAGCCTGGGAAGTGGCCCGGTGGGCCGACGCGCTGCGTGAGGAGGGCCTGATCCAGCGCGTGCAGTGGGACACCTACGTGCCCGAAGCCGGCCGCTACGGGACCGGCCCCGCCCTGGCCGCTGCCGAGGCCTACTTCGCCGCCGACTCGGCTGCCGCGCTGGCGCAGATGCGCCTCGGCCTCCCCGCAGAACTGCGCCCGGCCATCACGGCCGCCTCGTACATGGACATCGCCTCCGGCTTCCTCGGCTCCCCCGGCGCCGCACACGCCTGGCTGACCGAACACCTGCTGCGCGCCGACGGCGCGACGGCACCCCGGCACACGCAGGCACTCGTCCTGCGGCTCACCGAGAACGACAACCAGGGCACGTCCCTGAGCGATTTCCCCGGCGGCGACGCCGTGCGCGACGCCTGGCAGAGGCGCCGCAGCGCGCTTTCCCGCTACCACAGCAAGCTCCTGCGCCCGGGCCCCGCGCCGGAGAGCGTGCTGCCGTCCCTCCTGCACATGCACCACAACCGCGTCGCCGGAATCGACCCCGACGCCGAGGCCCTGTGCCGACGCATGGTCCGCGCCGCCGCACTGTCCTGGACCGTCCGCACCGAAGGAGCCGCGCGGTGACCATTGCCCCACCCACCCCCGACACCTCCCTGCCCGCGCGGCAGTCCCTCGCGCACGGCCCCCTGAGCACAGCGCTGCTGCACATCGAGCGCGCACTGCGCGGTACGGGCGGCTGGACGGAGGCCCGCCGCATACTCGCCGCCACCGGACCGCTCGTCGAGGGCCGCGAAGCCGGCCTCTTCCTCGGCGCCCCCGCAATGGCCTTTGCCCTGCACCTGGCCGCCGACGGAACCGACCGCTACGCCGGAGCCCTGCACACCCTCGATCAGGTCTTGGCCGCGCACACCCACCCACGGCTCGCTGCCGCCCACGACCGGATCGACGCGGGCCTGCGCCCCACGTTCGCCGAGTACGACCTGTTGCGCGGCCTGACGGGGATCGGCGCCCTGCTCCTCCGCCGCAACCCCCACGGCCCCGAGCTGCGCGGCATCCTTGACTACCTGGTCCGCCTCACCGAACCGCTCACTGATCGCGCCGGGCAGCCCCTTCCCGGCTGGTGGGTGGCGCACGCCCCCGCCTCCGATCAGAAAGCCACTCCCGGCGGGCACGCAAACGCCGGGCTCGCACACGGCATCGCCGGTCCACTCGCACTGCTCTCCCTGACCATGCGCGCAGACGTTCACACCGAGCGCCAGGAACAGGCGATCCGACGCATCTGCCGGTGGCTGGACCAGATCCGGCAGAACGACGCCTACGGACTGCGCTGGCCGCGCTGGATCAGTCACCGCGGCGCCTCACCCGCCCGGCCCGCCGCACCGAGCTGGTGCTACGGCACACCGGGACTCGTACGCGCACAGCAGCTCGCCGCCATCGTTCTGGAAGACAACGACCGCAAACGTATGGCCGAACGAGCCCTCACCTACTGCCTGGCCGACACCCGCCAGCTCGACATGCTGGCCGACCGCGGGCTCTGCCACGGAGTCGGCGGCGTCCTCCGTACGGTGCAGCGTGTCGCAGCCGACGCGGACACTCCCGGCGAGTACGCCCACCGCTTCGAACCGCTCGTGCGGCGGTACCTGCTGGCCGCGGTCCCCGAGGAAGACGGCTTCCTCGTCGGCCGCGCGGGCGCCGCACTCGCCCACCAGGACGCCGAGGCCGCCACCACACCCCAAGGACAGTGGGACATCTGTCTCCTCCTGACATGACCGGCTACGATCCTGCCCGCGTCGAGCACGCGGTCCACAGCGTCTTCAGCGGCGGGCGCGTGGAAGACGCCGCACGGGCGGCCGACGTCCCGGCCGCACAGCTCGCCGAGGCCGTAGAGCGCTACCAGGCCGCCGGCCGGGCCGCGCTGGAAGGGACCACGCGCGGCTGGCATCAGGTCAACATCTTCTTCGTGGACTACGAACGTGCCGAACGCGCCTTTCGCGCCTACTTCTTGCCCAGGCTCCGCACCGGCGGACCGGTAGGACAATGGTGGTTCGTACGGAAGGCACCGCACTGGCGTCTGCGCTGCCACCCCGCTCCCGGAGCGACCGCGCGGGACGTAGCCGACCACATCGCAGCAATCCTCGACAGCTCCAAGTCGTGCGGTGCGACCGCCGGCTGGCACTCTGCCCTGTACGAGCCGGAAATGATCGCCTTCGGCGGGCCCGCCGGGCTGCCCCTCGCACATGCTCTGTTCCACACAGACAGCGAAGGCGTCCTCGACTACGCCGGTATCTACGAGGAAGGGCCCTCCGGCATCCTGGGGGCGAAGGAAACATCGCTTCTGACCATGTCGCTCCTCATGCGGGCGGCCCGGCTCGAAGCAGGCGAGCAGGGCGACGTATGGGGCCGCGTCGAAGAGCGACGGCCCCTCCCCGACGATGTATCGCCGCAGCAGGTCAGTGCCATGACGGCACCCATGAGACGTCTCCTGCTGACCGATTCCCGCCCCCTCCTCACGACCGGTCCCCTCACGCCCGTCCGTCCGTGGATCGAGGCCTTGCGACACCACGGCCGCCACCTCGCGGAGGCCGCCGAGGCAAGCACACTCAGCATCGGCAAACGCGCCATTCTCGCGCGGCACATCCTGTTCCACTGGAACCGGATGGGCTTCTCCGTCCGTCAGCAATCCATCTGGTCTCGGGCAGCACGAGAGGCCCTGCTCGGAGGCTGAGCAAGACGTCCTGCGCGTCGCTCGACAGCCAGGCCGTGTGCCGAGAGTGGATCTTGAACATGAGACGGTCCTGGACCGTGACACGCGGAGATCCGACAGACGCGCAATGGCCGGTGCCGGAGCCGCTGTTACCGAAGGGCAAGAATCCCGGCCGCCCGCCGATATGGAGCCGGCGGCAGTTGATCGATGTCAGGTCAGGCTGCGGCGGGCAATGGCGGGAAACGCACAGCCGAAGAGCACCTACGGCCTCGCAGGTGCTCTTCGGGGGACAGCCCGCAGGCCCTCCGGACTCAGGCCTTCGCGTACGGCCTGATCGCCGTCGGGGCGTGGCCCGGTTCCGTCGCCACGTCCTCGAACTCGTTGACCGACGCGATGTCCGTACCGCTCATCGCGATGTTCGTGACGCGCTCCAGGATCGCCTCGACCACCACCGGGACCCGGTGCTCGGCCGCCAGCTTCTTCGCCTCCTCGAAGGCCGGCAGCAGCTGGTCCGGCTCGGTGACGCGGATCGCCTTGCAGCCCAGGCCCTCGACGACCTTGACGTGGTCCACGCCGTAGACGCCCAGTTCCGGGGAGTTGAGGTTCTCGAACTCCAGGTTGACCTGGAAGTCGATGTCGAAGTTGCGCTGGGCCTGGCGGATCAGGCCGAGGTAGGAGTTGTTGACCAGGACGTGCACGTACGGGATGTTGTGCTGCGCGCCGACCGCGAGCTCCTCCAGCATGAACTGGAAGTCGTAGTCGCCGGAGAGGGCGACCACGGAGCCCTCGGGGTCGGCCGTCGCGACGCCCAGGGCGGCCGGGATCGTCCAGCCGAGGGGGCCCGCCTGGCCGCAGTTGATCCAGTGGCGCGGGCGGTACACGTGGAGCATCTGGGCGCCCGCGATCTGGGAGAGGCCGATCGTCGTGACGTACCGGGTCTCCGGGCCGAACGCGCGGTTCATCTCCTCGTACACGCGCTGCGGCTTCAGCGGGACGTTGTCGAAGTGCGTGCGGCGCTGGAGGGTCGCACGGCGCTCCTGCGTGGACGCCGCCCACGCCGAGCGGTCCTTCAAACGCCCCGCCGCCTTCAGCGCGCGGGCCACCTCGACGAAGAGTTCCAGCGCCGCTTTGGCGTCGGAGGCGATTCCGAGGTCGGGGGCGAAGATCTTGCCCAGCTGGGTGGGCTCGATGTCGACGTGGACGAAGGTGCGGCCCTCGGTGTAGACGTCCAGCTTGCCGGTGTGGCGGTTGGCCCAGCGGTTGCCGATGCCGAGGACGAAGTCGGACTCCAGGAACGTCGCGTTGCCGTAGCGGTGCGAGGTCTGGAGGCCGACCATGCCGGCGTTCAGCTCGTGGTCGTCGGGGAGGATGCCCCAGCCCATCAGGGTCGGGACGACCGGGACGCCGGTCAGTTCGGCGAACTCCACCAGGAGTTCGGACGCGTCGGCGTTGATGATGCCGCCGCCCGCGACGAGCAGCGGGCGCTCGGAGTCGTTCAGCATCTCCAGCGCGCGCTCGATCTGCTTGCGGCTCGCGGCGGGCTTGTGCACCGGCAGCGGCTCGTAGAGGTCGGGGTCGAACTCGATCTCGGTGAGCTGAACGTCGATCGGCAGGTCGATGAGGACCGGGCCGGGCCGGCCGGTGCGCATCAGGTGGAAGGCCTGCTGGAAGACGCCGGGGACCTGCGCGGCCTCCAGGACGGTGGTGGCGGCCTTGGTCACCGGCTTGGCGATCGAGGCGATGTCGACGGCCTGGAAGTCCTCCTTGTGGAGGACGGCGGTCGGGGCCTGGCCGGTGATGCACAGGATCGGGATCGAGTCGGCGATGGCGGAGTAGAGGCCGGTGATCATGTCGGTGCCGGCGGGTCCCGACGTACCGATGCAGACGCCGATGTTCCCCGCGTGGGCCCGGGTGTAGCCCTCCGCCATGTGGGAGGCGCCCTCGACGTGGCGGGCGAGCGTGTGATGAACCCCGCCGGAGGCCTTGAGGGCCGCGTAGAAGGGGTTGATCGCCGCGCCCGGCACACCGAACGCGTTGCTGACGCCTTCGCGCTTGAGGATCTCAACTGCCGCTCGGGCAGCGGTCATTCGAGGCATTGAGTGCTCCTGCTCGGACCTGGGTGGAGTCGGGCTCTGTCGCGCCACCTGAGAGCACCAATTCCATATTGCGGAAGTTTGATTCTGCTATACGGAAGTAAATCTAAAGCGCGTCCGGACAGCCGTCAAGAGAGACGGCCCCGCGCGGGCCGGCGGCGGAGGCGTTTTGGCGAAGTGGCTCAACTCCCTCACCCGGACCTCGCTCTTGGTGGAGCATGGGGGTACGGAGCGGAGACGGCCCGGAATCCGGGCCGTCCGTTGGTCCGTACGGGGAGGGAGGCCATGGTGGAGTCTGTGCCGGTACGGTGCCCGGCCTGCCGCCGCGACCACGTGTACGTCACGGCCGCCTACCCCTGCCCGTGTGGCGCCCCGACCGCCCCGCCGCTGCTGCGCGGCGCCTCCGTCACGGCGATCACCCACCGCACCTGGAACGACGACTGGGTGACGGTGCGCTGCCGTGCCTGCGGGCGGCACGACCAGTGGCCGCAGCCCGAGCTGTGCTGCCCGTGCGGTGCGGTGCTGCGGATCCCGGTCCGCCCGGTGGCGTCTCTGGGCCGCGCGCCGGACGGCGGCCCCCATCGGGCGGACCCGCCGGTTCGGCCGTCCCACATCCCGTTACCGCGTACGGCATCGGCGCCCAGACCGGCGTTCCGGCCGCTGACGATCCGTACCGCGCGCGACGCGGTCGGTGCCGCCGCGCTGTACCTGAAGTGGCTCGGCTACCGCGAGGTCGTCCAGCCCGCGGAGCGCCCCTCGTCCCGGATCGACCTGCGGGCGGCGGGGCTGATCGCCCAGGTCGACTCCACCACCAGGACGACCGCGCTGCGCGATGTCGAATGCCTGTGGCTCAACGCGCTGAGCACCTCGGTCTCCGCGGTGTTCTTCTCGCTCGCCGGCTACGCGCCGGACGCCAGGGAGCGCGCGGACGGGCTGACCATCCCGCTCTTCGTCATGGACCTCACCGGGACCCCGCAGCCGGTGAACAGCCCGGCGGACGAACTCGTCAGCACGGGCGCCTGAGCGCCGTCCGGGGCGGGGAGGAGTCACACTGGGGGATGCGCATCCGCCCTGCCCGACGCCCCGATCTCCCGCTGCTCCAGGACATCGAGCGTGCCGCCGGAGAGTCCTTCCGCGCCGTCGGCATGTCCGGCGTGGCCGACGACGAGCCGCCGCCCCTGGACGTTCTGGACGAGTACCGGCGGGCCGGCCGCGCCTGGGTGACGGTCGGCGCCGACGACCGGCCGCTGGGCTATCTTTTCGCGGATCCGGTCGACGGCGCCGCCCATATCGAGCAGGTCTCGGTCCACCCGGCGGCCGCCCGGCGCGGACTGGGCAGCGCCCTCATCGACCGTACGGACCGCTGGGCCTCGGCCGAGGGCCTGGCCGCGCTCACCCTCACCACGTTCTCCCACGTCCCGTGGAACGCGCCGTACTACGCCCGGCTCGGCTTCCGCGTGCTGACGGGGGCCGAACTCACCGACGGACTGCGCAAGATCCGGGCGGAGGAGGCGGAGCACGGACTGGACCGGTGGCCGCGGGTCTGCATGCGCCGCGAAGTGCCGCACCTCACAGAAATCAACCGGCCACAGTGAGTGCTATCGGTCACGTTCGAGCCAGGGGCCACAGATGTTCGGCCGGTTGTCGGTGGCGGGCCTTACAGTGGGGCGCATGGTCTTAACTCCACGGCTTTCTCCACCCAATGCGCCGGCGCACGCCCCGCAGCCCGCGTACCTCGCCCAGCCGTCCCACCCCGCCGCCGTCGAGGCGAACGAGGCGATCCGCGCGCTCGTCGACGCCCGTGCCGGGCAGGACTGGTCCTCCGTGGAGTCGGCCGCGTACGAGGTGCTCCTGATCGAGTGGGCCGCCGCCACACAGTCCGCCGCCACGGGCGACATCATCGAAGCCGCCTGACGGCGCCCCGGCCCTACCGGCCGTAGTTTTCGCGCAGTTCGACCTTCCTGACCTTCCCGCTGACCGTCATCGGGAAGGTTTCGAGGATCTCCAGCAGTCGCGGCACCTTGTAGTGCGCCAGCTGTCCGCGGCAGAACGCCGCCACCTCCTCCAGGGCCGGCGGGTCCGCCGGGTCCACGGGAATGACGCAGGCCAGGATCTCCTCGCCGTACCGCTCGTCCGGCACCCCCACGACCTGCACGTCCGCGATCTTCGGGTGCCCGTAGAGGAATTCCTCGATCTCGCGCGGATAGACGTTCTCACCACCTCGGATGATCATGTCCTTGATCCGGCCGACGATCTGTACGTAACCGTCCTCACGCATCACCGCGAGGTCCCCGGTGTGCATCCAGCGCCCCGCGTCGATCACTTCGGCGGTCCGCTCGGGCTGCTCCCAGTAGCCGAGCATCACGCTGTAGCCCCGGGTGCAGAGTTCACCCGAGACACCGCGCTCCAGCGTCACGCCCGTCGCCGGGTCGATGACCTTGACCTCGATGTGCGGCATCACGCGGCCGACGGTGCCGGTGCGGCGCTCCAGGTCGTCGTCGCGGCGGGTCTGCAGGGAGACCGGTGAGGTCTCCGTCATCCCGTAACAGATGGACACCTCGTCCATGTGCATCTCCGCGACGACCCGCTTCATCACCTCGACCGGGCAGGGGGATCCGGCCATGATGCCGGTGCGCAGCGAGGAGAGGTCGTACGAGGCGAAGCCGGGGAGGTTGAGCTCCGCGATGAACATCGTGGGGACGCCGTAGAGCGAGGTGCAGCGCTCCTGCTGGACCGCGGCGAGCACGGCGGCGGGCTCGAAGGCGGGGGCCGGGATCACGATGCAGGCGCCGTGCGAGGTGGCGCCGAGGTTGCCCATGACCATGCCGAAGCAGTGGTAGAAGGGCACCGGCAGACAGACCCGGTCCTGTTCGGTGTAGGCGACCAATTCCCCTACGAAGTAGCCGTTGTTGAGGATGTTGTGATGGGAGAGGGTGGCCCCCTTGGGGAAGCCCGTGGTGCCGGAGGTGTACTGGATGTTGATCGGGTCGTCGCAGGACAACTCGGCCTCGCGTACGGCGAGTTCTTCCGGCGTGACTGATCCGGCGGCCGCCGTCAGCTCGTCCCAGCTGGGGTCGCCGATGTAGTGCACGGCGCGCAGCGCGGGGCAGTTCGCCCGGACCTCCTCGACCAGTGCGCGGTAGTCGCTGGTGCGGTGCGAGAGCGTGGCGGCCAGGAGCGAGATGCCGGACTGTTTCAGCACGTACTCCAGCTCGTGCGCCCGGTACGCGGGGTTGATGTTGACCATGACGGCGCCGATGCGGGCGGTGGCGTACTGGACGAGCACCCACTCGGGGCAGTTGAGCGCCCAGATGCCGACCCGGTCGCCCTTGGCCACCCCCGACGCCATCAGCGCGCGGGCCAGCTCCTCGACGTCCCTGCCGAATTCGGCGTACGTCCAGCGCCGCCCGGAGGCCACGTCGACCAGCGCCTCGCGCTCGCCGTACGCCTCGATCGCCCGGTCGAGGCTGCGTCCGATGGTGTCGCCCAGCAGGGCGGTGGTGCCGGTGCCGTGGGCGTAGGACGGCTCGGTCATGTCAGGTCCCCCTCCGCGTACTCGGCGCCGGTGCCCCGGGCCGTGGCCTCACGCAGTTCGATCCGGCGGATCTTGCCGGAGACGGTCTTGGGCAGCTCGGCGAACTCCAGTCGGCGGATCCGCTTGTACGGGGCGAGGACCGCGCGCGAGTGGGCGAAGAGCACCTTGGCCGTGTCGGGCCCCGGCTCCCAGCCCTCGGCCAGCACGACGTACGCCTTCGGGACGGCGAGCCGGAGCGGGTCGGGGGCCGGTACGACCGCCGCCTCCGCGACGGCCTCGTGCTCCAGCAGGGCGCTCTCCAGCTCGAACGGCGAGATCTTGTAGTCGGAGGCCTTGAAGACGTCGTCCGCGCGGCCGACGTAGGTGATGTAGCCGTCCTCGTCGCGGGAGCCGATGTCCCCGGTGCGGTAGTAGCCGCCCGCCATGGCCTCCGCGGTGCGGTCCGGGTCGCCGTGGTAGCCGGTCATCAGGCCGACCGGGTGGGCCGACAGATCGAGGGAGATCTCGCCCTCGACGGCGCCGGGCTCCCCGCTGACCGGGTCCAGCAGCACCACCTCGAAGCCGGGGCTCGGGCGCCCCATCGAGCCGGCCTTCAGCTTCTGGCCGGGGGTGTTGGCGACCTGGACGGCCGTCTCCGTCTGACCGAATCCGTCCCGGATGGTGACGCCCCACGCGCGCCGGACCGACTCGATGACCTCCGGGTTGAGCGGTTCGCCGGCCGCGACGACCTCGCGGGGCGGGGTCTTCAGCTGGGAGAGGTCGGCCTGGATGAGCATCCGCCAGACGGTGGGAGGCGCGCAGAAGCTGGTGATCTGCGAGCGGTCCATCTCGGCCATCAGCCGGGCCGCGTCGAAGCGGGTGTAGTTGAAGATGAAGACGGTCGCCTCCGCGGTCCACGGCGCGAAGAGGTTGGACCAGGCGTGCTTGGCCCAGCCCGGCGAGGAGATGTTGAGGTGGACGTCGCCGGGCTTCAGCCCGATCCAGTACATCGTCGAGAGATGACCCACGGGGTAGGACACATGGGTGTGCTCGACGAGCTTGGGGCTGGCGGTCGTGCCCGAGGTGAAGTAGAGCATCAGCGGTTCGTCGGCGTCGGTCTCCCGGTCCGCCGTGAAGGTCTCCGGCTGCTGGTCGGCCCCGGTGTAGGAGAGCCAGCCCTCGGTGTCCGCGCCGACGACGATCCGGCTGTAGCGGCCGGGCACCTCGTCGAACTTGGCGGTGTCGGCGTCCCGGACCAGCACATGGCGGACCCGGCCGCGCTCGACCCGGTCGCGCAGGTCGGCCGGGCCCAGCAGCGGGGTCGCGGGGATGACGACGGCACGCAGCTTCATCGCGGCGAGCGCGGTCTCCCACAGCTCCACCTGGTTGCCGAGCATCACGAGGATACGGTCGCCCTCCCGGACGCCCTGGGCGCGCAGCCAGTTCGCGGCCTGGTTGGAGCGGGCGGACATCCTGGCGAACGACATCTCGGTGCGCCCGCCGTCCTCCTCCACGATGTGCAGGGCGGTGCGGTCGTTGTCCCGGGCGATGACGTCGAACCAGTCCAGCGCCCAGTTGAAGTGGTCGCTGCGGGGCCAGCGGAAACCCTCGTAGGCCGCGGTGTAGTCCTCGCGGTGTCGCAGCAGAAAGTCCCGGGCGGCCCGGAACGTCTCCGTCGCACTGGTGGCCGACATATGCCCTCCTCATTGCGGACCGGACCGGTCACTTAACATCATGTAAACAGTGACTCAGGTCTCACCACCCCCGAACGGGGGTACGGGGGTGCGGAGGGCGATGCCGCGTCCCCCGGAGCCGGGCAGAGAGGCGGCAACGTGCCGGAATCCGTCGATGCGGTGGAGATGCAGGCCGCGCTGTTGCGACTGCGCCGGACGAGCGGGCTGCCCGTGGCGTTCGGCGGGCTGCTCTCCGACACCCACCACGCCAGGATCGCCGAGCTGAACGGGGCGCACACCGCGGCGCTGCGCGGGCTGGTGATCTCGGCCGGCAGCGGTCTGGGCGGCAAGGCGATCGCCCTGTCCCGGCCGTGCGCGGTGACCGACTACCACTCCTCGCGCCACATCAGCCACGAGTACGACATGGCCGTGGCTGCGGAGGGCCTGCGCTCGGTCGTCGCGGTACCCGTCGTCGTACGGCGCAAGGTGCGCGGCCTGCTGTACGGGGCCCTGCGCGAGCCCCTCACCCTCGGGGACCGCACGTTCGACGCGGCGGTGGCGGCGGCCCGCGACGTGGAACAGGCGCTGGCCGTCCGGGACGAGGTGCAGCAGCTGCTCGCCGTGACCCGCGAGCAGGTGACCGATCCGCGGGCCGCCCCGGAGGCCTGGGAGGACGTCAGGTCGGCCCACCGGGAACTGCGCGCCCTGGTCCCGAAGGTGCTCGACCCCGCGCTGCGCGACGAGCTGCTCGCGGTGTGCGGGCGGCTCGCCTCCGCGGCCGGTGCGCGGGCGCCGAAGGCCCCGGAGGTGCAGCTCGCGCCACGTGAGCTGGATGTCCTCGCGTGTGTCGCGGCGGGTGCGACGAACGCGGTGGCGGCGGGCCGGCTCGGGCTGCGCCCGGAGACGGTGAAGGGGTATCTGCGCTCCGCGATGCGCAAGCTCGGTGCGCACACCCGGCTGGAGGCGGTCGTCGCGGCCCGGCGCGCGGGGCTGCTGCCGTAACCCGTAAGCCTTGAGCCGTAACCCCTGCCTGCGGCGCCCGCACACCTCACGCGAGCCTCACCTCACTCGCCGAAGTCGATGAACGAGGCGAACCTGATGTCGTAGCCGCCGCCGTCCGTGGCCGCCTCCGTCATCACGGAGAGCAGCGCGGCCGCCTCCTCCGTGACGGCGTCGCGCCCCGCCGCGCCGAGCGGGCGCAGCTCCTGCACGGTGACGGTGGCCGGTGCGCCGCCCCGGCCGGTGTCGAGCCGCCACAGGGCGGCGAGGAAGCCGTCGAACAGTACGCTCCCGTAGCTCTGGTTCCCCACCCCGTTGCGCCCCTTGAACCGGGGCGGGACGATCCGGGTGCGGTCCGCGTGGCCGAGCAGCACGTTGTCGAACTCGGGCAGGAAGCGTGGCGGGGCGGGGGTGTCCGCCGCGGGGCGCGGGGCGTCGGGCAGGTCGAACAGCTCGACGCCGTTCTCGTCCCGGAAGGTGACCAGTCGCGGACGGAGCCGGTCGAAGACCTCCGCCAGCCGGGTCAGCCCGGCCCAGGACTGCATGTCCCGCACCGACGCCGGGCCGAACGCGCCGAGGTAGCGGAGCACGGTGGCGTCGGGCGCGGGGACCGGCTCCGAAGGGCGGGCGAGCCAGTGCTCGACGGTGGTCAGCGCCACCCGGCCGCTTCTGCCCCACACCCCGCGCGGGGTCACCTGGACCAGCGGCAGCACGCAGCGGGCCGCCGTGCTCAGGGCCTGCGGATCCGCGTCCGGCCATTCGGTGAGCAGTCGCTCGCGGATCTCCTTCGGAGTGCGGGGCGCCTCCTCGACGAACTCCCTGCTGATGTCTCCGAGCCGGTCCAGGTCCACGCCCACGAGCCGCTTCCGGAAGATCCTCAGCTCCCGGTCGCGGGCCTCCTGGACGAGGGGGCGGAGGGTGAGGGCGTCATCCGCGGTGTGGGTGTGGATGGTGGAGCGCAGGGTGACGATGCGGACGACTTCGCGCGACTCCATCAGCGCGGCGAGTTCGGCCGGGTCGAAGCCCTTCAGCCGGGCCAGCAGCTGGAAGTAGGGCGGCCCGGGGTTCTGCGCCTGGAGGCCGACGAGGTGCCGGATCGCCTCCTTGGCCGTCATATCGGCGCGGCGGAGCAGCAGTTGGCGTTCCAGCGTCGCGCGCCCCAGCGCCCGCGGCGAGAGCACCGCGGGGGCCGGGGCGGTGGTCTTCTTCTTCTCGGCCATGGCGGCACGGTACGCGGCCATCAGGACGGGTTCCGTCCTGATGGCCGCGCCCGCGTGGCCCTTCGCGCGTCCGCCGGGCCGTCGCGTGGCCCTTCGCGCGTCCGCCGGGCCGTCGCGTGGCCCTTCGCGCCTGCGCCGGGCCGTCGGGCGCGGGTCCCCGGCGCCGGCGGCGTCCGCCCGCATCATGGACCGGTGATCAGCGTCCTCTTCGCCATCCTGACCGCGCTCAGCAACGGGTCCGCCTCCGTCCTCCAGCGCCGCGCCGCCCTCGACGTCCCCGACCGGGAGGCGATGCGGTTGTCGCTGATCGGTCATCTGCTGCGCCAGAAGGTGTGGCTCGCGGGGATCGCGCTGGTGATCGTCGCGGCCGTCTGCCAGGCCGTCGCCCTGGCGACCGGGCCGATCGCGGTGGTCCAGCCGATCTTCGTGATCGAGCTGCCGGCGACCCTGCTGCTCGCGGGGTTCGTGATGCGGGTGCGGGTACCCCGGCCCGTCTGGCTGGGGGCGGCCGCCGTGACGGCGGGGCTGGCCCTCGGCATGGCGTCGGCCGCCCCGGGGGGAGGGAGCGAGACGGTGCACGGGGCGGCGTGGGTTCCGGCGCTGATCCTCACCGGCCTCTTCGAGGTGGCGCTGATCGCCGGGGCACGGGCCACTCGGGGCAACTCCCGGGCCGCGCTGCTCGGCCTGGCCGCCGCCTGCGGGTACGCGCTCACCGCCGCCCTGATGAAGGACGCCATGGCGCGGCTCAGTGACGGCGACGGGGTGGTGGTGCTCTTCGAGTCCTGGCAGCTCTACGCCACGGCCGCGGCGGGCGTCGGCGCCCTGTTCCTTCTCCAGAACGCGCTCCAGGCGGGCACGCTGGTCGCGGTGCAGCCGTGCCTGACGCTGGGCGACGCCCTGATCAGCGTCCTGTACGGGGTGACCCTGTTCGGCGAGGAGCTGCACACCGGCTGGTGGCTGCTCCCGGAGCTGCTGGCCCTGGTCCTGATCACCGCGGGCTGCGTCGAACTGGCTCGGTCACCGCTGGCGGCCGGAAACCCGGCGTCCCCGTCCCGCGCGCGCCGGGTGGACTGAACACCACCGCGCATGCGGGACGGGGACGCTGTCCTCCAGGAACACGCCCCGGCGGCCCGCCGGTTACTTGCTCACGGCGAAACGCATCAGGGCCTGCTCGGTGCCCTGCTTGATCTTCCCCGTCTCGTTGATCACCTCAAGCTTCCAGCCCCCGCCGACGCGCATCGCCTTGGCCACGGCGCAGCCGTTGTCGTTGCTGAGCAGGCTCGGCCAGATGTCGGCGACCTGCTGGCTGCTGCCACCCGTCGCGTCGTACACCTTGAAGCTGATGTTGCGCGCGTTCTGGAAGGAGCTGCCCTTCTTGTACGCGGCGGCGATGAAGACGATGGACGTGATGTTCGTCGGCACCCGGGCGAAGTCGACGGTCACCGTCTCGTCGTCGCCGTCGCCCTTTCCGGTCTGGTTGTCACCGCTGTGCACCAGCGAGCCGTTGCCCAGCGGGTCCAGGGAGTCCAGACCGGCCAGCCGGACCGGGTCCGCGCCCTGCATCGCGATGGCGATGAGGTCGAGGTCGGTGCCCTTCTTCTGGCGAAGCTTCCCCATCAGCCCGCCACTGCTGCCGACAGTGGGGTCCCAGGACACCCCGATGGACAGGTGGGTCACCCCGTCCAGATCCGCCGGGCCGTCTTCCTTGTTCAACGTGATCATGCGTGATCCTCTTCGTGGCGAGATTCCTACAGGTCGAGTGTGCCTGGTGTCTCCCCCGCGCATCCCACCAGGGGCAAAATTTCGACCAAGTGTTTGACGCCTGAAGACGGATTGTCCTGCGTCGGCAGGATGTCACCGGACATGAGCACGTGATAGGGGTCCGCGAACTCTGTTCCTTTTCCGGCCGTCACGACTTCTTTTCCGACCGTCACGATTCCTTTTCTGGCCGCCACGACGGCCGACCTGCCCAGCCGTCGCCTGTCCTACGGGGCCGGTTCGCGGACCACCAGCGGCGTCCCGAGGACCTGGTGCCCGCCACTGGCGAGCATGCGCACCTCGCCTCGCTCGCTGATCTCGGCCCGGACGATCCCGGTCTCGTCCTCGTAGACCGGGTATCCACCGGCCCCGGACTGCGCGGTGCGCCGGACGATCACCGCGTCGTCCTCCACCGCGGACGACTGAAACACCAGTTGGTAGCTCTCGGGGTAATCCATGACGGCCTTTCCGTCGGCTGCGTCTGCGGACGGCCTCTCCACGCGGCTCTCGGTGCCGTTCCCGCCCTTCGGGGCGCTGTGCGCCCACACCTTCCCATCGTCTCTCACCCGTGCCGTCGCCGCCCGTCCGAAGCCGCGCGCTGCGGGTCCGGCACGGTCCCTCTATCCTGGGGAGGTACGGGACATTCGAAGGCGGGCGGGCTGCGGTTCCCCCTTCTCCCGCGTCGTACGGTGGGCATGACCGGGATCCCCGACATCGGGAAGGGACTCATCATGAAGGATGCCGACCTGGGCGACGAGGTCTACCAGCCCCAGCAGGCGGAGGCCTCCGACCCCGCCGATCTGCTCGACGTGGAAGACACCCTGGACGACCGCGACCTCACCGACGTGCTCGACAAGGGGTACTCCCCGCCCGAGCGGCCGTGGGCCGTGGAGGACCGGGGCACCACCGCCTCCGAGCAGCACAGCGGCGAGGCGCTGGAGGGCCGGCTGGCCCGCGAGCTGCCCGAGGTCGCCGACGGGCCCGGTGACGGGGTGGGCGACATGCCGGACGGGGACGGCGAACCATGGGACGACGAGGTCGGCGACGCCCGTGCCGGGCGCCTCACCCGGGAGCTGGACCGCGACGACCCGGACACCATGGCGGGCGAGGACGTCGGGATCGACGGCGCGGCGGCCTCCGCGGAGGAAGCGGCCATGCACGTCGTCCCGGACGGCCAGGCGTAGCACCGGCGCACCAAGTCCCAAGCACCAAGCACCAAGCACCAAGCACCAGGTACCAGGTACCGACGCGTACCGAGTACCGACGCGCAAGAAGTACCGACGTTCCGAGGGAGAGCCACCATGCCGTACATCACGGTCGGCCAGGAGAACTCCGCCGGCATCGAGCTGTACTACGAGGACCATGGCGCGGGCAGGCCGGTCGTCCTCATCCACGGGTTCCCGTTGAGCGGTGCCTCCTGGGAGAAACAGCTGCCGGTCCTGCTCGGCGCCGGGTACCGGGTCATCACCTACGACCGGCGCGGCTTCGGCCGCTCCGGCAGGCCCGTCACCGGGTACGACTACGACACGTTCGCCGCGGACCTGAACACCGTGATGGAGAAGCTGGACCTGGAGGACGCGGTGCTGACCGGGTTCTCCATGGGAACCGGCGAGGTCACCCGCTACCTGGGCAACTACGGATCGCGCCGGGTGGGCCTGGCGGTCCTGGTGGCCCCCGTGCCGCCCTATCTGCTGCTGGCGGACGACAACCCCGCCGGCGTGGACCGGAGCGTCTTCGACGGCATCATGAGCGCCATCGTCGCGGACCGGCCCGCCTATCTCACCGAGTTCCTTGATGGGTTCAACAACACCGACGAGCTCGCCGGCACCCGGATCAGCGAGCAGGCCCTGCGGATGCAGTGGAACGTGGCGGCGGACGCCTCGGCCCACGCCACATTGGCGTGCGTGCCGACCTGGCTGACGGACTTCCGCGACGACCTGCCGAAGAACGACGTGCCGACGCTGATCGTGCAGGGTGACGAGGACCGCATCCTGCCCATCGACTCCACCGGGCGGCGGCTGCCGGACCTCATCAGTGACAGCCGCCTCGTGGAGATCGCGGGCGGCCCGCACAACATCGGCTGGACCCATGCGGAGGAGCTCAACACCGTGCTGATGGGCTTCCTGGACGAACACCGGCGCTGACCCGGCCCCGCGTCCGTCCCGGCCCCTTACCCCGGAGGTAATCGACCCGTTCCCCTCGGTCGGACATCGTGTTCCTCACCAGCGCAACGCACGCGGCCCACCCGCCGGGACCGACGAGAGGACCCCACGATGACCGCCTACGACAACGCCGTCGAGCGCTACTTCGCCGCCTGGAACGCCGCCACACCCGAGGAGTTGGTGAAGGCCGTCGCGGCGGCGTTCACCGAGGACGCGGGCTATACCGACCCGCTGGCCGACGTGCGGGGGCACGACGAGCTGGCGGCCGCCATCAGCGGCGCCCAGCAGCAGTTCCCGGGCTTCGCCTTCCGGCAGACCGGGGCCGCGGACGGGCACCACTCCCTCGTCCGCTTCAGCTGGGAGCTGGTCGCGGCGGACGGCTCGGCCCCGGTCGCCGGTTCGGACGTGGCCGTTCTCGCGGCCGACGGGCGGATCAGCGCGGTGGGCGGATTCCTGGACCGGGTACCGGCCGTCTGACTCCGGCCGCAGGTCGGAACCCGCCGCCCCGGCCCGGCCGGTCCGTCACCGGGTCTGCGCCAGCGCGATGCCGAAGTGCCCCTCGGCGCTGTCGACGGTCTCGAAGAGCCGGTTGGCGGGCCGGGGCAGCCCGTAGTGTCCGCGCAGGGTGCTCGCGGTGTACTCGGTACGGAACAGGCCCCGCTCCTGGAGGAGCGGCACCACCCGGTCGACGAAGACCTCAAGGCCGGAGGGGAGGACGGCGGGCATGATGTTGAAGCCGTCGGCGGCCCCGCTGTCGTACCAGTGCTCGATGGTGTCCGCGACCTGTTCGGCCGTGCCGGAGAAGGTGCGGTGGCCGCGTCCGCCGTCGAGCCGGCCGATCAGCTGACGTACGGTCAGGTGCTCGCGCCTGGCCAGCTCCACGATGAGCGTGTAGCGGCTCTTGGCACCCTCGATCTCGTCCTCGGTGGGAATGTCCTCGGGGAGTTCCGCGTCCAGGTCCAGTTCGTCGGGGGCGATCCTCAGCCGCTGGGCGAGCTGCCGCTTGGCGTAGTCCGGGACGATGAGCTCCTCCAGTTCGGCGTCCAGCGCCAGGGCCTCGGCCTCGGTGTCACCGATGACCGGCACGATGCCGGAAAGGATCTTGATGCCGTCCGGGTTGCGTCCGGCGGTCTCGGCGCGCCGCTTCACGTCCTTGTAGAACGCGATGCCTTCCTCCAGCGTCCGCTGGGCGGTGAACACCGCCTCCGCGTACCGGGCGGCGAAGTCCTTGCCGTCCTCGCTGGACCCGGCCTGCACGAGCAAGGGATAGCCCTGCGGCGGGCGTTGTACGTTCAGCGGGCCGTCGACCCGGAAGAACTCACCGCTGTGCCCGATCTTCCGCACCCGTTCCGCCAGGGCGTGGACACCGCGCTCCTTGTCCGCGATGACGGCGTCGTCGGACCAGCTGTCCCACAGTTTGGTGGATACCTCGACGAACTCGCCGGCGCGCCGGTAGCGGTCGTGGTGCAGCGGGGTGTCGTCGAGGCCGAAGTTGCGGGCCGCGTCGGCGCCCGCCGTCGTGACGATGTTCCAGCCCGCCCGGCCGCCCGAGACATGGTCGAGCGAGGCGAACCGGCGGGCCAGGTTGTACGGCTCGTTGTAGCTGGTCGACGCGGTGGCGATGAGGCCGATGTGCCGGGTCGCGCCGGCCAGCGCGGTCAGCAGGACGGTGGGCTCCAGTTTGGCGGACGGCCGCCGTCCGGGATCGCCCATCAGGACGGGGCTGTCGGCGAGGAACAGCGAGTCCAGTCTGCCGCGTTCGGCGATCCGGGCCAGGTTCTTGTAGTGCTCGACGTCGGCGTTGGCCTCGGCCGGACTCTCCGGCAGCCGCCAGGACGCCTCGTGGTGGCCGGTGGACATGAGGAAGGCGTTGAGGTGCAGCTGCTTGCGGTCAGGCGTGCGGGGCATGGGATTCCTTCCGCTCGGAAGAGTTCTGGGGCTGGGGCTGCGTCACGCCCAGGGCGGTGAGCAGGGTGTCGCGGTACTCCTGGAACCGGGCGTCGCGCCGGGAGCGCGGGGTGGGCAGGTCGACGGTGAGGTCCACGGCGATCCGGCCGTCCTCCAGGACGAGTACCCGGTCGGCCAGTTCGACGGCCTCGTCCACGTCATGGGTGACCAGGAGCACCGCGGGCCGGTGGCGCTCGTACAGCTCACGCAGCAGGCCGTGCATCCTGATCCGGGTGAGGGCGTCCAGGGCGCCGAACGGCTCGTCCGCGAGGAGCAGTTCGGGCTCGCGGACCAGGGCGCGTGCCAGCGCGGCACGCTGCTGTTCGCCGCCGAAGAGCTCGTGCGGCCAGGACCGGCCGCGGCCCTCCAGACCGACCTCCGCCAGCGCGGTGAGGCCGCGTTCACGGGCGCCGGGGCCTCGCAGTCCGAGGACGACGTTGTCGATCACCCGGAGCCAGGGCAGCAGCCGGGAGTCCTGGAAGGAGAGCGACACCCTTTCGGGGACGGTGAGTTCACCGGAGCCCTCGACGGTGTGGTCGAGCCGGGCGACGGCCCGCAGCAGGGTGGACTTGCCCGAGCCGCTGCGGCCGAGCAGCGCGGTGAACTCCCCCGCCGCGACGGTGAGATCGAGCTCCTTGAGGACGTCCCGGTCACCGAACCTGCGGACCAGGCCGCGGGTGCGTATCGCGGGAGCCGCGACGGCCGTACCGGCCGCGGTGCGAGCGGCGGTCAGCCCGCCAGGGTGCGTCGCCACGACAGGACCCTCCTCTCGACGGCGCGTACCGCCGCGTCCGACGCGAAGCCGAAGATCCCGTAGGCCACCAGGCCCACGATGATCACGTCGGACTGGGCGTACTGCTGGGCCTGGAACATCATGTAGCCGATGCCGCTGGTGGCGTTGATCTGCTCGACGACGATCAGCCCGAGCCAGGACGCGGTGACGCCGAGGCGCAGTCCGACGAAGAATCCGGGCAGCGAGCCGGGCACGACGACCTTGCGGACGAACTGCGCGCGGCTCAGGTCGAGCCCCTCCGCCAGCTCGACGTACCGGCTGTCGATGCCGGTCAGTGAGGCGTACGTGTTGATGTACATGCTCACCGCGACGCCGAGAGCGATCACGGTGACCTTCATCTGTTCGCCGATGCCGAGCCAGAGGATCAGCAGCGGGAGCATCGCGAGGGACGGGATGGCGCGCTTGATCTGGAGCGGACCGTCCAGCAGGTATTCGCCGGTGCGGCTCACTCCGGCCGCGACGGCGAGCACGACCCCCGCGACCACCCCGAAGAGGAGCCCGAGCCCGGCGCGTTGCAGCGAGATGAGGACGTTGTCCTGGAGCCGGCCGCTGGAGATGAGATCAGACGCGGTGGAGAGGACCGTGCCGGGCCCGGACAGGATCCGGGGGTCGAGGTAGCCGGTGGCGGAGGCTGACCACCACAGTGCGACGACCAGCACCGGCCCGATCAGCCGCCCGAAGGGCACGGCCCGGCCGGGCCCCAGCCGTCTGCGGGTGGCGCGGGGGGCCGTGGGCCGGGGCGCGGACGGACCGGCCGCCACCGGCTTCCCGGTCTTTCCGGGCGCGGCGGCCGTGTTCACCCGGCCTGCCGTGCGGGCGTTCGTCAGCAGTTCGGTCATGACGTCTCCCGGTAGCGGGCCGGCACGGCTCTGGCCGCCAGCCCCTCGAAGCGGCGGTCGAACAGGCCGGCGACGTCCTGCTCCGGCACGAACCCGCCCTCGGCCATCAGGTCGGCGGTCTCCTGCTCCCACGCGATGGCCTTGTCCCAGCTCACCGGGAACCGGGGCTGGTGCAGGGAGGCGACGATGCGCTTGCCGTCCTCCCGGGTGACGCCCTGGTCCTTGACGTAGTACGTGTCGATCCAGGTGTCGGTGTTCTCCCAGGCCCACGTCACTCCGCGGGCCCACAGCGGGACGAAGGAGCGGACGGCGGCGGCCTTGGCCTTGTCCCTCAGCACCTCGTCGGGCGCCCAGAGGACCGTGAGCAGGTCCACCACGTCGGTCTTGATCCCGCGCGCCCCGTCCTTGCCGTACCGGGTCAGGTACTTGGTGAGGGTCGGCTCGCCCAGCGGCGCCACGTCGACCTGGCCGGACTGGAGGGCGGTGAGGAACTGGGTGCTGGACAGGGCGACCAGCTCGACGTCCTTGTTGGCGAGGCCGGCCCGCTTCAGCGCGCGCAGTACGACGACGCCCTGTGCCTGGCCCTGCGAGAAACCGATCTTCCGGCCCCGGAAGTCGGCCGCGCTCCTGATGTCCGAGCCGGGCGCGGTCGCGAAGACGTAATTGGGGCTGTTGCGTACCTGCACCGCGACGATCTTCGCGCCGACGCCGATGGCCTGGGCCTGGATCGACGGAATTCCGGCATTGACCGCGAGGTCGATGGAATGGGCGCGGAATCCCTGGATGATGTCGGGGCCGGCGTTCAGGTTGGGCCAGTCGGAAACCGTGAACGGCAGCTCTTCCTTCAGTCCGGCCGGGCCCAGCTGGAGCTGGGTGGTGCGGACGGCTATGGAGAGTTTCGTGCCGGGTGGCGGCGCTCCCGAGGGGAGTCTTCCGGTGGGCTCGGCGCTCGCCACCGTTTCGGCCTGCGGGGAGCAGGCGGCGAGAGCGCCGATGGCCGTCGCACCCGTGAGTGCGAGAAATGATCTGCGGCCGACGGTCCGGTATGTGTCGTCGAGAGACACGGCGAATCCCTGATCAGTGGCCGGTGAGGGTGAGGTAGGTGCCGTCGTGGAAGAGGAGCGGGCTGCGCCCCTCGTCGAGCCGGGCGTCCACCACCCGGGCGATGACGACGCGGTGGTCACCGGCCGGGACGAGCTGTTCGATCTCCAACCGCAGCCACCCGGCCACATCGTCGAGCACCGGCTCCCCCTCCGGCAGCCGCTGCCAGCGGGTGGGGGCCGCGAAGCGGTCGATGCCGCTGGTGGCGAACGTGGTGGCCAGTCCCTGCTGTTCGGCGCCGAGGAAGTTCACGACCGCCGTGCGGGCCCGCTCGATATGCGGCCAGGAGGAGGAGGTGGTGCCGATGCCGAACGACACCAGCGGCGGGTCCAGCGAGAGCGAGCTCAGCGAGGTCGCGGTGAAACCTATGGGGCCGTGGCCCGCGTCGGCGGTGATGACGACGACTCCGGCGGGATAACGGCGGAATGCCTGCCGGAACCGGCGCGGGTCGATTCCGGGGGCGGCCGGTGCGGTCGCCTCAGCCGTTGCGGCCGGCGCGGCATATGAGGACACGGTGACGGTCAACGTCTCTCCCGATGGGGTGGGTGGGTCGGCAGGGTGCGAAAGAAAGGGATCGCGGGCATACGTGAGTTCGCGAACAGCGGGAATGCGATTTCGGGTACGGCAGCCGTGACGGGGATTTGAACCAGCGGTTACCGGCAGCGGGGAAAAGCGGCAGCGGCCGTACAGCGTAGGCAGTACCGCGAAGGCGGTACGGCGGACGCGGCAGGATTTACCGGAGGCCCGGACAGGGGCGACAACAAAGGGACCGGACGGCGGCGAATGCCGTCACGGGCAGGCGGAAGACGCACGTCACGAAGGACGCGTTCCCTGAATTCTGCTGCCGACTGGTCATGAATCCATCATCCCGTCCGCATTCGCGCCCGGTCAACAATGCAACTGCCTGAACTAAGTCTGCGGAGGAAACGGCTCCCGGAATTGGCGGGCCGCCAGGAGACCGCGGGCAGCGCCGGCCAGGGGCCGAGCGGATCCGTGTACAGCGCGCCGAGCGCCACCGCGCCGCCGGCCGTGGCCAGCACCGTGCCGGTGAAGCTGGTCGGCACCACGGCCCGCTCCGGGTCCTCGCAGACCCAGGAGCGCTTCGCCACCTCGGCCCGCAGACCGGCCAGACACTCGGGCATCCGGCCCACCCCCGGCTCGACCACGACGAGCACCTCGGGGTCGAACATGTCCAGCAGGAGCGCCGCGGCCCGGCCGACCAGGCGCGCCCGGCGGCGGAAGAGCGCCACGGCCCGCGGCTCACCGGCCAGCGCCAGGTCCAGCAGCTCCGGGAACGAGTTGACGGCCAGCCCCTGACCGGCCGCGCGTCGCACCATCGCGCGCTCGGACACCTCCGACTGGAGGCAGTCGGTCCGCCCGCACGAACAGCGGCCGCCGCCCGCCCCGTCGGCGTCGCCGCCCGACTCCGCGGTGCCGAGCGGCAGATGCGCCACGCTGCCCGCCCCCGAGCGCGGGCCCCGGTGCATGGCACCCTCCGTCGCGAAGGCGGCGTCCACGACCGCGCCGACGAAGAGCAGGACCGTACTGGTCCGGGTCGACTCCTCGCCGAACAACTGCTCCGCCCGCGCCAGTGCGCGGGAGTGGCTGTCCACATGGACCGGGAGCCCGGTAGCGGCGGCGAGGATGTCGCGTGCCGGGACGTCGCGCCAGCCGAGCTGCGGATGTTCCACGATCACCCCGGCGACGGGATCGACCCGGTGCCCGGTGGCGAGACCCAGGGCGAGCACGGTGCGGCCGCCCGCGTGCACGGCCGCCGGCCGGGTCAGCCGGGCCGCGAGTCCGCCGAGCATCCGGCGCGGGTCCGTGGTGCGGTGGGGCTGCCGGTCCTCGGCCACGATCCGGCCGCGCAGGTCCATCAGGGAGACGGTGGAGTGGGCGACGGCGATGTGCGCCCCGGCCACCAGGTAGCGGCCGGTGTCGATCTCGACGGGGATGTGCGGGCGGCCGAGCCCTCGTGGACCCGCGGTCTCCGCGCTCTCCCGGACCAGCCCGCGGGCCAGCAGCTGGGCGACGTGGCCGGTGACCGAGGCGGGCGAGAGGCCGGTGAGCCGGGCGACGGTGGAGCGGGCCACCGGCCCGTGATCGAGGATCGCCCCGAACACCGCGCCGGTGCCCGCGAGCCTGCGGGCGGGCGGTGCGGCGGGTATGTCGGAGCGGCGCGGCGGACGGGGGCGACGGCCGGGTGCGGACAGACTCGTCACAGTGTCTTCCAGGTCCTCGATGTCAGCGGGTGGCGCGGTGTGTGCTCCGGTACGGAGCTCCGGCAGTCCGCCACCGGCCCCGGGAAAGGGCGGGAGGCGCCGCGCTGCGGTGGAGAGACACCCTGCGGGGCGGCTGGAGAGCCCCCGCCGACGGTTCGCGGGCGTGGTGCTCTCAGACCCGATGACACACGGCGGAGCACACACGCTTCAGGTCGATATGACCTCGCGTCGTCAGGTGTGCGGATCGCTGCATGCCGCGCAACGTAACCGGACCGGCGCAACCCGGTCAAACCATCGCCGCATCCTGGACACCCGTTCGCCCGACGGGTGTTGCCCCGCGTTGCGGCGGTGTGACGGGCGTCCGGCGGGGGTGTGAACAGTGGCGCGGCGGCCGGTGGCGCGGCGGGCCGGGAGCCCGGTCGGCGGCCGGTGTGGGCCGGATGGCGGAACGATTCCCGGAATTAACCTCTGATGCCTTGTCACCGCCGGTTCTACGCGCATAGCTTGTGCTGCCTCATCACACTCTGAGGGGCAGTTTCCGTGCGCATATCCAGACCTCGCTCCGTCCTGCTGGCCGGCGCGGTCGCCGTGACCCTCTCGGCCACCGCGCTGCCCGCCGCCTTCGCGGCCCCGTCCGCGTCCGCCGTGATCTCCGAGGTGTACGGGGGCGGCGGGAACTCGGGCGCGACGCTCACCCGCGACTTCGTCGAGCTGGCCAACGCCGGCTCCGCCGCGTACGACCTGTCGGGGTTCAGCGTCCAGTACCTGCCCGGCGCGCCGTCCGCCGGTTCGCAGTGGCAGGTGTCCCCGCTCACCGGTGCCGTAGCGCCCGGCGGCCGCTACCTCGTCGCCGAGGCCGCGGGCACCGGCAAAACCGTCGCCCTACCCGCCCCGGATGCCACCGGCACCGTCGCGATGTCCGCCGCGAGCGGCACGGTCGCGCTGGTCTCCGGCACCACGGCGCTGACCTGCAAGACGGCGGCCGACTGCGCCTCCGACACCCGGGTCGTGGATCTGGTGGGCTACGGCTCCGCCGTCGTCCGGGAAGGCAGCGGACCGGCGACCGGCGCCTCCGCCACCGCCTCCGTGGCGCGCGCGGCCTCCCTCGCGGACACCGACGACAACGCCGCCGACCTGTCCGCCGGCGCGCCCACCCCGGTGAACGCGGCCGGTGAGACCTCCGGCGGCGGCGAGGACCCCGGCGACCCGGGCAACCCCACCGAGCCCGGCACCGTGCGCGTGCACGACATCCAGGGCGCCACCCGGGTCTCCCCACTGGACGGCAAGGCGGTGACCGGGGTCCCCGGCATCGTCACGGCGGTCCGCACCACGGGTTCGCGCGGATTCTGGATCCAGGACCCCTCGCCGGACGCGGATCCCCGCACCTCGGAGGGCGTCCTGGTCTACACCGGCTCCGCCGTCCCGACGGTCTCGGTGGGCGATTCGGTCCTGGTCAGCGGCACGGTGGACGAGTACTACCCGTCGGCAACCACGCAGTCCGTCACCGAGATCACCGCGCCCAGGACCACGGTGCTCTCTTCCGGCAACGCGCTGCCCGCGCCGGTCGTGCTCAACGCGGCCTCGGTGCCCGGCGGTTACGTTCCCTCCGCGGACGGCGGTCCGATCGACGCGCTGCCCCTCGAACCGGCGAAGTACGCGCTCGATCTCTACGAGTCCCTGGAGGGCACCCGGGTCGAGACCGCCGACACGCGGGTCACCGGCGCCACGAGCTCGTACGGCGAGGTCTGGGTGACCGTCGAGCCGAAGCAGAACCCGACCCGGCGCGGCGGCACCCTGTACTCCTCGTACACCGACCAGAACACCGGCCGGATCAAGGTCATGTCGCTCGACGCCGGCCGGCCCGTCCCGGTGGCGAACGTGGGCGATGTGCTGTCCGGCAGCACCAGCGGCGTGCTGGACTACGACTCCTTCGGCGGCTACAGCCTCCAGGCCACCCGGCTCGGCACACTCACCGACCGGCACCTGAGGCGTGAGGTCACCAGGAAGCAGAAGCGCGACGAACTCGCCGTCTCCACCTACAACGTGGAGAACCTCGACGCGCTCGACGAGCAGGGCAAGTTCGACACCCTCGCCAAGGGCGTCGCGGTCAACCTGGCCTCCCCGGACATCGTTTCGCTGGAGGAGATCCAGGACGACAACGGCGCGGTCAACGACGGCACGGTCGGCTCGGAGGCGACGCTGAAGCGGTTCACCGACGCGATCGTCGCGGCGGGCGGTCCGCGCTACTCCTGGCGCTATGTCGCTCCGCAGGACGGCAAGGACGGCGGCGAGCCCGGCGGCAACATCCGTAACGTCTTCCTCTTCAACCCCGCCCGGGTCTCCTTCGTGGACCGGGCCGGCGGCGACGCAACCACCGCGGTGAAGGCCGTACGGACCCGGCAGGGCGTCACCCTGTCGGCGTCGCCCGCCCGGATCAGCCCGCTGGACGAGTCGTGGGCCGACAGCCGCAAGCCGCTGGTCGGTGAGTTCCGCTTCCGTGGCGAGCCGGTGTTCGTCATCGGCAACCACTTCACCTCCAAGGGCGGCGACCAGCCACTGCACGGCCGCTACCAGCCGCCCGTGCGCAGCTCGGAGACCAAGCGGGTCCGGCAGGCGGCGGAGGTCAACACCTTCGTCAAGTCCCTGCTGGCGGCCGACAAGTCGGCGCGCGTCATCACCCTCGGTGACCTGAACGACTTCGCGTTCTCACCGACGATGTCCGCGCTCACCGCCGGGAAGGCGCTCAAGCCGCTGATCGACACGCTGCCGGCGAACGAGCGGTACAGCTACGTCTACGAGGGCAACTCGCAGACGCTGGACCACATTCTGACGAGCCCGGGTATCCGGCGCCTCGACTACGACGTGGTGCACATCAACGCGGAGTTCGCGGACCAGGCGAGCGACCACGACCCGCAGATCGTCCGGGTACGGGCCGAGGCGTCCGGCCACGGGGACCACGGGCATCACGGCGGCCACCACGGCCACCACTGATCCCTCGCGGGCGGGCGGCGGGGCGTTCCGACGGACGCTCAGCCGCCCGTCCGCGGCAGTGCCGCCCCCGCCGCGCGCGCCCGCGGCCGCGGCAGCGCGGCAGCGAGGGGCCACAGCGCGGGCGCCGGCTCCAGGGGGAGGTCGCTGAAGAAGCGGGCGACCAGATCCGCGACGTCGTCGGGGCGTTCCAGTACGACCCAGTGGTCCGAGTCCCCGATGGTCAGGAAGCGGCTGCCCTCGATCGTCGCCGCGAAGGCCCGCTGCCGTTCGGGCGAGGTCACCGTGTCGTGCTCACCCGCGAAGACCAGCGCCGGCACCCCGCTCAGCCCGCCGGAGAAGTCCGGCCGGTGGCCCAGCGCCCGGCGCAGCGACTGCGCGGCGTGCGGGGAGTGGCTGAGCGCGTGCAGGAAGGAGCGCCGGACGTAGCGCCGGGCGAGCTCCCTGCGGTGCACGTGGCGGTCCGGGTCCAGGCACATCAGCGCCTCCGCTGTCAGGGTGGCGAGCCCCTCCATGTCACCGGAGCCCAGCCGGTCGACCGCCCGGCCCCACTGCGTCCGCTGGGCGTCGCTGATGTGGACCGGGACGCCGCCGAGCACCAGCCGGGCGATGCGGCGGGGGTTCTGCCGGGCGCAGCCGAACGCGATCGACGTGCCGTAGGAGAAGCCGAAGAGGTTGACCCGGGGCACGCCCAGGTCGTCGATGATCCCGGTGACGGCCTCGTACAGGATGTCGTCGCCGGTGCCGGGCGGCAGTGGGTCGGCGCCGCCCATGCCGGGCAGGTCGGCGGTGACGACATGGGCCCTCGGCCCCAGGTGCTCGTCCATCTGCGGCCAGCCGTACATGCCCTGGAGCGCGCCGCCGAGGACGATGACCGGCTCGGTGCGGGGCGAGGGCTGGGGCAGGGTCCGGTAGCTGTAGCGCAGCCCGTGCACCGACAGGTGCCGGACGATCTCGTCGGGCATGGTGGCCATCCTTAGAGCACGGTCAGGCCCTGGTGAGGACGAGTGCGGCGTTGTGGCCGCCGAAGCCGAGCGAGGTCTTGACGGCCGCGTCGAACACGCCGGGCCGGGCCTCCTTGCTCACCACTTCGAGCGGGATCTCCGGGTCGGAGGCGTCCAGGTTGACGGTGGGCGGCACGAGTTGGTACTGGAGGGCCAGCACGGTCAGCGCGGTCTCGATGCCGCCCGCCGCGCCGAGGGTGTGCCCGGTCATCGCCTTCGTGGACGTGACGAGGGGGTGCGTGCCGAGCACCCGGCGCAGCATCACCGTCTCGATCAGGTCGTTCGCGACGGTCGAGGTGCCGTGCGCGTTGACGTGCCCGATGTCGGCCGCGTCGATGCCGGCGTCCGCGAGGGCGGCGCGCAGGGCCCGTTCGATGCCGAGGCCCTCGGGGTCGGGTGCGACGGCGGAGTACGCGTCGCTGGACGCGCCGTAGCCGGCGACGTGCGCGCGGACGGTGGCGCCTCGGGCGCGGGCGTGCTCGGGGCGCTCCATCACGAGGAGTCCGGCGCCCTCACCGACGACGAAGCCGTCGCGGTGGGTGTCGAAGGGGCGGCAGGCGGACTCGGGGTCGTCCCGGCGGGTGGAGACGGCCTTGAGCTGGCAGGCGCTGGCGATCAGCAGCCGGGAGCAGACCGATTCGGCGCCGCCCGCGACGACGATGTCGCAGGCCCCGGTGCGCAGCATCTGGTGTGCGGTGCCGATGGCGACGGTGCCGGATGAGCAGGCGGTGGAGACGGCCTGGCTGGGGCCGTGGGCGCCGAGGTCGGTCGCGACACTGCTGGCGGCGCCGTTGACGACGGTGAGCGGGGCGAGTTTGGGCGAGACCCGGCGGGCGCCGCGCTCAGTGAGGGCGGCGTGCTGCTGGTCGTAGAAGGGCAGTCCGCCGTGGGCGGAGCCGATGACGACGGCGACGCGGGAACTGTCCCAGACCGAGGGGTCGAGTCCGGCGTCGGCGACGGCCTCACGGGCGGCGATGACGGCGAGCTGAGAGAAGCGGTCCATGAGCCGTTGGGTCGCCACGCCGAGGATCGCCCGCGTGTCGAGGCCGGTGACGGTGTACATGAAGTCGCAGGGCAGGTCGTGGAGTTCGGGCCGGTGCGGGACCGAGGGCGCGGTGGCGGCCTCCGAGACCCCGCGCCAGGTGGCGTCGGCGCCGACGCCCGCGGCGGTGACGAGGCCGATGCCGGTGACGGCGGCGGCGAACGGCTCGGGGCGGTACCGGCCGGTCACGCGGCGGCCTTGGCGCGTACCGCGTCGACCAGCTGGCCGACGGTGTCGCGCGAGGTGAGCTGGATGTCGTCCAGATCGACGCCCATCCGGTCCTCGATGAGGAGCCGCAGTTCCTCCAGGGCCAGGGAATCCAGCCTGAGCTGACGGAGCGACACTTCGGGGCGGATCGCCACGGGATCGGTTCCGAAGTTCGCCACCAGCAAGGTGCTGATCTCGTCTGCCGTACTCATGGGCACTCCTCCGCTGTCGTACGCGGTGACGCCTTGCCGCGTGAGAGGTCACTGCCATCGGGGGACGCCGGCCGGTCCGGAGGGACCCTTTATACGCCCTGCGGGAGGCGGCTCCGCTCCGCGTTCCCCCGTGCGGTGGGGGGCTGGGCAGGTGTACGAATCCCCCGGCACGCGGACCGGGAACGGCCGATGCCGGGCACCGGACGCACACACCGGGATACACACGCCAACTCCGTTGGAGTGAAAGCGAGTTCGACACAGGGTGCGTTGATTGTCATGTCCTGGACAGGTAGATAATCTGAGCGGGCTTCGCGGCCCCCGGCCCACCCCACCCCGCGCCCGGGGGCCGCTCTCCTCCCCCACAGAGCAGGAGCACATATGCCCAGCCGCCCGGCAGCCCACACCAAGGCCCGCGCATCCGTGCTGGCGGCCCTCACCGCCACCGTCCTGACCGTCACCGGCACCCCCGCCCTCGCCGCGCCGGACTCCGGCCATCTGCTCAACCTGGCCTTCGAGCGGGCGGCGAACCGGTTCGGCGTACCGCGCGATCTGCTCACCGCCGTCGGATACGGCGAGAGCCGACTCGACGGCCACGCCGGGCTCCCCAGCCAGGCGAACGGCTACGGCGTGATGCATCTCGTCAGCAACCCCTCGAACCGGACCCTGGAGCGGGCCGCCGCCCTCACCGGGGAACCCCTGGCCGACCTCCGCACCGACACCGGGGCCAACATCCTGGGCGGCGCCGCGGTGCTGCGCGGCTACGCGGACAAGCTCGGCCTGGACGCCCGGGACCGCGCGGACATCGACGCCTGGTACCCGGCCGTCGCCCGCTACAGCGGCACCGGGGGTCCGGCCGCCGCCCTCTACGCCGACACCGTCTACACCTTCCTGGCGGACGGGCTCGACACCGTCACCCCGGACGGCGAACACGTCTCGGTGACCGGGCGGCCGGTCTCCCCGCACAAGGGCTCGCTCGCCGCCGCGGAGCCGGGCTTCCGCAGTGCCGACTACCCGGCCGCGCTCTGGGTCCCGGCCGATCCGGCCAACTTCGCGGCGGGCCGCTCCGCCGCGATCGACAAGGTGATCATCCATGTCACGCAGGGCTCCTACGCGGGCTCGATCAGCTGGTTCCAGAACCCGGCGTCCGAGGTGAGCTCGCACTACGTGGTGCGCTCTTCCGACGGCCAGATCACCCAGATGGTCCGCGACAGCGACACCGCATACCACGCGCGCAGCGCCAACTCCTCCGCGCTCGGCATCGAGCACGAGGGGTTCGTCGACGACCCGTCCTGGTTCACGGACCAGATGTACCGCTCCTCGGCGGCCCTGACCGCGTACCTGTGCGACCGGTACGGAATCCCGAAGGACCGGGCGCACATCATCGGCCACAGCGAGGCCCCGGGCAACGATCACACCGACCCCGGTCCGAACTGGGACTGGACGCAGTACATGCGGCTGGTGACCGGCAACACCGGGGGCGGCACCACCCCCGACGGGCTGAGCTTCGGCGCCTACGCCGTCCTGCGCAGCGGCTCGACGGGCGCGCAGGTCAAGGCGGTCCAGCAGCTGTTGAACGAGCAGGGCCAGTCGGCGGGGGCGGCCGACGGCAGCTTCGGCCCGGCCACCGAGGGCGCGGTGACGGCGTACCAGGCGGCGCACGGGCTGAACCCGGACGGCGTCGTGGGAGCCAGGACCTGGACCGCGCTGCTGTCGGCCGGCCCGACGACGACGCTCCGCGAGGGCGCCTCCGGCGACGCCGTGAAGCGGCTCCAGCGCGCGCTGACCGCGACGCTCGGCTCCCCCGTCGGCATCGACGGGAGCTTCGGGCCCGCGACGACGACTGCGGTGCGCGGCTACCAGACGAGCCGCGGCCTCACGGCGGACGGCGTGGTGGGGCCGGACACCTGGGCGGCGCTGCGGGCGGGCCGCTGAGGGTCCCGGACCCGGCCACGGGCGGGGCCCGGCGCCCCGCCCCCCGGTCGCGTTCCGGTGTCAGGAACGGAGACCGAGCCGGTCGGCCCAGGCCGCCACCGCCGCGCCGATCAGCTCGGGCCGGTCCTCGGGCGTGTGATGTCCGGCGACGGCCTGCGAACGCACGGTCTCCAGTCCGGCGATGTTCGCCTCACACCACTCGATGATCCCCTCGCGCATCATCGTTCCCGGGTCGGGCCGGAAGGTGAGCAGGAGCTTGGGCACGTCCAGACTGGTCGTCAGCCAACGGCCGTACGCCTCGATCCTGGCCACGACGTCGGCGGGCTCACCGCCCAGCGGCATCGAGCGCGGCCACCGCAGGAGCGGCAGCCGGCTCTCGCGCGTCGGGTACGGCTTGCGGTAGCCATCCAGGTCGCCCTGGGTGAGACCGGTGGCGACCGTGCCGGGGAGGGCCTGTTCGATGAAGGCGTTGTCGTCGAGGATCATGGCCTCTCCGACGCCTTCCGCCTTGATCGCCCGGAACAGCTCCCGGCCGCCTTCGGGGAATTCCTCCCAGGACATCGGCTTGACGATGGTCTCGGTGAACGCGATCCCGCGCACCCGGTGCGGGTGGCGTGCGGCCCAGTCGAAGGCGAGGGCGCCGCCCCAGTCGTGCCCGACCAGGATGACGTCCCCGAGGCCGAGCGTGTCGAACCAGGCGTCCAGGTACCGGGAGTGGTCGGCGAAGGTGTAGTCGATGGCGGGTTTGCCCGACTCCCCCATGCCGATGAGATCGGGGGCCAGCAGCCGTCCGGGCCCCACGGCGGGCATGACGTCGCGCCACAGGTACGACGAGGTCGGGTTGCCGTGCAGGAAGACAACCGGCGTTCCGGAGCCGGACTCACGGTGGTGCATGGTCGAGTCGAGAATGCGCTGAACAGGCACTGTTCCAGTCCTTCCTAGGAGTTCGGCGCGCTCACCGGAAGGCGGCGGCGTTGCGTTCGGCCCACCGGCCGAAGGTGCCCGACGCCCGGCCCAGGACGCGTTCGACATCGGGGCTCACCCGCTGTTCGGCCTCGGTCGGCTCCCCCAGGATGGCCAGGGTGCCCTCGACCACGGACAGCGGCATGAACCGCGCCATCAGCGCGTGGGCCTGCGCGCGCGTCTGCTCGGTGAAGCGCACCGGCTCGCCCAGCGCGGCGCCGATCGCCGCCGCCCGCTCGCGCGGCGTCGTGGCCGCGGGACCGGTCAGGGTGTACGTGGCCCCGGTGTGCGGGCCTCCGCGCAGCACGGCCGCGGCGACCCCCGCGACATCCTGGGGGTCGACGAAGGGGAGCGCCACGTCACCGAAGGGCGCCTCGGCCTCCCGCCGGGTGCGGATCGACTCGGCCCAGGCGAACGCGTCGGCGGCCATCCCGCCCGAGCGCAGGATCGTCCAGTCGAGCCCGGACCCGCGCACCGCCGTCTCGAACCTCTCCGGGTGCCCGTAGGCCTCGGGGCGTGTCTGGACACCCTGCGAGGACAGCAGGACCACCCGGCTGATCCCGGCGTCCACCGCCCGCTCCAGGACGCCCTCCGGATCCTCTCCGGCCACCAGCAGGAAGAGCGCGTCCGCTCCGTCGAAGGCGTCCTTCAGTCCGGCCGGTTCGGCGAGGTCGGCGGCCACCGCCCGCACCCCGGGCGGCACATCGGCGTCGGTGATGTGCCGTGCCACGGCGGTCACCGGCACCCGCGCCTCGCACAGCGTCCGCACCAGAACCCGTCCGACGTTCCCGGTCGCACCTGTCACCACGATCACGCCGGTCTCCCCGCTCAGATACGAGTTAGTCAGCTGACTAACTTCCTGGACGAGAAGTTAGCACAGTCCGGCGGACGGTTGTCTATAGTGAGTCGGGTGACTGACTCAGTGGATTCCCCGCGCCCTCGCGCCAAGGCGGCGGGAAAACGGCAGCGGCTGACGGCGGCCACCGCCCGGGTCCTGCACGAGCAAGGCGTGGAGCGCACGACCATCGCCGACATCGCCCGCGCCGCGGATGTTCCGGCAGGCAACGTGTACTACTACTTCAAGACGAAGGACGAGCTGGTCAAGGCCGCGCTGGCCGAGCACACCGGCCACCTGGAGGAGCTCACCGGCCTCCTCGACAGGCTTCCGGACCCGCGCGAGCGACTCAAGGGCCTCATCGACGCGTGGGTCGGCGGGCGGGAGACCACGGCCCGCTACGGCTGCCCCACGGGCACCCTTGCCGTCGAGCTCGACAAGCGGACCGGCAACGGCCTCGACCTCGCGGCCGGTCAGGTCATCCGCCTTCTGCTGGACTGGGTCGGACAGCAGTACCGCGAGCTGGGTGCGGCCGACTACGAGGGCCTGGCGCTGACGTTCGTCGGTGCCTATCAGGGCATGTCCCTGCTCTCCAACGCCCTGCGCGACCCGGAGATCATGACGCGTGAGGGAGCCCGCCTGGTGCGCGAGCTGGACAGCCTGGGCCAAGACGGGAACGAATGATCAGGAAGCGTCGAGCGAGGCCCGCCGGGCGATGACCTTGCGGGTCACGACCTGTACCCGCGCGGCGGTCAGCGCGGCGAGGGCTTTTCCACCCGCTCGTAGCGCAGTTCCACCACTCCGTTGCCGAAGGCCCCGGTGCTCACCAGCCGCAGGGGGGTCCTGGTGTCCGTGAGCGGGAACATGGGCTTTCCCTGGCCGATGAGGACGGGGTGGACGTAGACCCAGTACTCGTCGATCAGATCGAGCGCCGCGAAGGACGCGGCCAGACCGGCTCCGCCGAGCGCCAGGTCGCCGCCGGGCTGCTCCTTCAGCGCCAACACCTCTTCCGGGACGACGTCATGGACGACGGCGGTGTTCCAGTCCGCCCGATGGAGCGTCCGGGAGTAGACGTACTTCGGCATGTTCCGCCAGATGACGGCGAACTCGGCCGTCGGCCCGGCGGCGGCCGGGTCCTGGTCGGCGGTGGGCCAGAAATCCGCCATCAGCTCGTGGACGACCCGGCCGTGCAGGAAGCCGCCCATCGCGGCGAGCCGCTCGTTGAAGGCGTGGTGCAGATCGTCATCGACCTGATGCCAGTCGATGTCCCTGTCCGGCCCCTCGATATAGCCGTCGAGGGACATCGACATGAAGTAGATGACCTTGCGCATCGCGAACCTCACCGGTCGAAAGCGTCGAAATCAGGGACGGGTCGGCGGAACGAATCCGGCATTACCGGGCGGCCGGCAAAGGGGCGGCAGGAGACGGCGACCACTTGACGGGCCACGGGTGCGCCGCGTAGATCTTCCGGAAAGGGTCGGGTCACGAGGGGCCGCGCGGTCCGACCGGCCCGCAGCGGCCTTGAGGAGTCCCGTGGTGAGAATCGGAACGGCACGCGCTGCCGCGGCCCGCTGGGTGGCCGCCCACGCCCGCCCCGCAGCCGGGTACCGGGGGGCGTACTTCAGCGGGTCGACCGTCGGCCGGCCGGACGGAGCCGAGCTGGCGCCCTCCTCCGACGTCGATGTCGTGGTCGTCACGGCGCAGGACGAACCGCCCGCCAAGCCCGGCAAACTCCGGTACGAGGGCGTCCTGCTGGAGATCTCCTACGTGCCGTGGGCCGAGCTGCGCGACCCGGCGGCGGTGCTCTCCTCATACCATCTGGCCGGCAGCTTCCGGCTCGACACGGTCATCGACGATCCCACCGGCCGGCTGCGCGCCCTGTACGCGGAGGTCTCGCCCAGGTTCGCGGAGCGGAGCAGGGTGCGCCGCCGGTGCCTGGACGCCCGGCACCGGGTCGAGAGCCGCCTTGCCGCGTTCGACGCCGCCGCGCCCTTCCACGAGCAGGTGCCGGCCTGGATGTTCCCGACCGGGGTCACCACGCACGTCCTGCTGGTCGCCGCCCTGCGCAACCCCACCGTCCGGCTGCGCTACCCGGCGGTGCGCGACGTCCTGACCGACTACGGGCGGCCGGAGCTCTATCCGGAGCTGCTGGCACTGCTCGGCTGCGCGGACGTCACAGAGGAGCTGGTGCGGCACCATCTGGGCGAGCTGATCCGCACGTTCGACGCCACGGTCCCGGTCGCGCGCACGCCGTTCTTCTTCAGCAGCGACCTCACCGCGCGGGCCCGTCCCATCGCCGTCGACGGCAGCCTCGAACTCCTGGACCGGGGCGACCACCGCGAGGCGGTCTTCTGGATCGTCGCCACCCTCGCCCGCTGCCACGCGGTGCTGGCCGTGGACGCCCCCGCGCTGCACGCCGCACGGCTGCCCGCGTTCGAGGCGGCCGTCGCCGGTCTCACCGGGATCACCGGCACCGCGGACATGCTGGCCCGCTGTGCGGAGGTGACCCGGTTCCTTCCCCGGCTGTGGGCGGCCGCGGAAGACGTGATGGCGGCCGGACCGGACATCACCGGGGAGGCCGGAAATTCACCGCCGCCGCTTCGGACAGTCTGATAATTTGCCCGCATGATGCCTCCTCGTGCGTAGGACCCCGCACTGACCGCACCCGGCACCCGGGTGCGGCACTCCTGTGTCCCCGCATGCCCGCCGCGCCGTGTCCCGGCGCTGCCCTCACGAGGAATGTCATCGTGCCCACGTCTCCTTGCGCGCCCACGCGCGCGCCTTCGTACGCCGCTGTCCTGCGTACCCCCCATGCCGCACGCACCTTCGGCGCCGCCCTGCTCGGGCGGCTCTCCTACGGGATCGTCCCGCTCGCCATGCTGCTCGCGATCAAGGACGCCACCGCTTCGTACTCCGCGGCCGGCGGCGCCATGGCCGTGTTCGGGGCAGCCAGCGTCCTCCTCTCCCCCGCCCGTGCCGCGCTGATCGACCGGTACGGGCCGCGCCGGGTGCTGCCGCCGATAGCGGGGCTCTACGCGGCGGCGCTCTGCGCACTCGCCCTCGCCGCCTGGCGGCCGGGCGCCCCGGCCCTCGCCCTGGGGGCGCCCGCCGTGGCGGCCGGTCTCTGCACTCCGCCGCTGGGTCCGGTCATGCGGACGCTGTGGAGCGGTCTCGTCCCCGACCGGGAACTCCTGCGGCGCGCGTACAGCCTGGACGGTGTCGCGGAGGAACTGCTCTACGTCACCGGCCCGTTGCTGGTGGGCCTGATCGTCCGGGCCGGCCGGCCCTCGGCCGCGGTGCTGGCCGGCGCCGTGCTGGTCGTCGTGGGGACGCTCGCGCTGGTGTCGTCACCGGTGGTGTCCCGCGGGCACACGAACACGAAGGCGGCCCCGGCCGAGGCGCCCGCCGCTCCCCGGCCGGTCCTGCGCACCAGCCCCGCCCTGCGCCGCACCGCGCTGGTGACGGCCTCGGTGGGGATCTGCCTGGGGGCGGTCGAACTGCTGGTGGTGGCCTTCACCGAGCAGCGCGGCCAGGCCGAGGCGGTGTCCTGGGTGCTGGCCGCCCTCTCGGCGGGGAGCGCCGTCGGCGGTCTGGCGTACGGGGCGGTCCGGTGGAAGTCCGCGAACCGTATGCGGCTGGCGGCGGCCGCCGCGGGGATGGGCGCGGCACTGGCCGTCGCCGGTCTCTCGCCCCGGCTGTATGTGCTGGCCGCCGCCGTCGCGGTCGCCGGGCTGTTCGTCGGACCGGTCCTCACGACCGGGTATCTGATCGCGGACGAGTCCGTGGATCCCGCCCGTCGCACCCAGGCGGGTGCCTGGGTCAACACCGCGTTCAACACCGGGTCCTCGGCCGGCACCGCGACGGTCGGGCTGCTCGTCGAACGGCTGCCGCTCGCGCTGTGCTTCGCCCTGGCGGCGGCGCCCGCGCTGCTGTGTGCGGGGGCGCCGGTGTGCCCGGGGGGCCGACGGGCCGGCGGGGCCCGCTCCCGCCGCTGACCGTCAGGGGCTGAGCCAGGACTCCCAGACCTGGCTCAGCTCCGCCTCGACGGCCGGCGCCACCGTGTCCAGCAGCCGCACCTGGGCGCCCGGTCCGGCCAGGTCCATCCGGTAGGGGTGCGGCGTTCCCGGCGGTGTCGCGCCGGGCACGGCGACCGAGCCGATGACCCGGTTCGGGCCGAGGAGTCCGGGGAGTTCGCGCACGTCGGGGTCTGTGAGGTCGAGGTCCTCGACCAGCAGCTCCTGGCCCTCGTACGTCACCCGGGTGGTGGCCCGGATCCGCCCGCCGCGCTCGCCGGAGCGGCCCAGGACCAGGGTGTCGCGCCACAGCATCCGGGCCCCGGACGCCAGCCGGGCGTCCATCGCGCGTTCGACGTCCGCCCCGCCGGCCACCACGAACGGCAGCCCGTGCCAAGTGAGTTCGGCGCCCTCCGCGAGGTCGACGCGGGCCCGCCACCGGGCGGAGCCGCCCCGGTGGTCGCAGGCGACGAGTCCGGCCGGCTCGACCAGTTCCAGGCGCGCGCCCGGACCGACCGAGATGTGCAGGGTCAGCTCGTCGCCGGTGAGCAGTCCGGCCCGGATGCCGACCAGCGCGATCCGGATCCGGCCGGGGCACGGCAGCAGCGGGCGGGGGGGCGAGGAAGGCGCCGTCGCGCAGTTCGCGGGCGAGGTGGCGCTCGTCGCCGTCGCGCTCCACGGCGACGACGGTGGGGTCTGTCACGGGTGCTCGTGGCTGTGCGGCGCCATCGGGCCCGGGTCGGTGGGGATGTGGGTGCCCGAGCGGTGACGGGTCAGCAGGGACCTTACCCAGTCCGCGAGTTCGGCGATGGAGGCCGGGTCCTTCCTGGAGAGGGCGAGGACGGGAAGCCCGGCGCGGGCCTCCTCCGCGTCAGCGACCATGGCGGGCACGTCGACCTCCACGTAGGAGGCCAGGTCGGTCTTGTTGACGATCAGGAGGTCGGCGCCGGTGATGCCGGGGCCGCCCTTGCGCGCGACGTCGCCGCCGCCCGCCACGTCGATGCAGAAGAGCTGGGCGTCGGCCAGGGCGGGGCTGAAGGTGGCCGTGAGGTTGCCGCCGCCGCTCTCGATGAGCACCAGGTCCAGCGGGCCGTAAGCCTCCTCCAGGTCCTCGACGGCGTCGAGGTTGGCGCTGACGTCGTCGCGGATCGCGGTGTGCGGGCAGGCGCCGGTCTCGACGGCGCGGATGCGTTCGGTGGGCAGTACACCGGCCGAGCGCAGGAAGCGGGCGTCCTCGTCGGTGTAGATGTCGTTGGTGACCACCGCCATGGAGAGTTCGCCGGCGAGCTCCCGGCACAGGGTGGCCAGGATCGAGCTCTTTCCGGTGCCGACCGGTCCCGCGACGCCCAGACGCAGGGCCCGGGGCTGGTTCAGCGGCTCGTGGAAGTGGGGGTTGGGCTGCCGGCCGGTGGTGGTCTCGTTCTCAGGCAAGGAAGAGTCTCCGTTCGCGTCGTGCGTGTTCGAGCGCCCACTGTTCGGTGAGCGCGGCGGTACGGGCGGGCAGTTGGTCAGGGGTCCGTACGGCGAGGGCCGCGGCCGACGCCGCTGCGGCGTCGGGTTCCGCGGCGAGGATCCAGGCGACCGAGTCGAGCGGGTCGCCGGGCAGGAGTTTCAGTGCGGCGGACGCGACGGTCTGGAGCTCGTCGTAGACGACGGCGTGCGGCGGACGCGACGGTCTGGAGCTCGTCGTAGACGACGGCGTGCGCCAGCTCCTCCTCCGAGACGTCCAGTACGGCTCCGAGGGCGCCGAGCGCGACCGGCCGCAGCGGGCGGGGGCGCATGGCGGTCAGTGCGGTGACCGCCGGATGGCCGGGGGCGAGCCGCCGGGCGAGCCGGTGCACGCCCCGGCCGAGCGTCGCGGAGGTCTCGCGCTGCGGGGCGGCCGGGGTCCGTGCTGCCAGCGCCCGCTGCACGGGGCCGTAGTCGACCGGGTCGCGCAGCGCGGCCCGCAGGGCGAGGACGGCCGCGGCCGCCTCGGTGCGGGCGGTGGTGTGCAGCCGGGCCTTCAGCAGTGCGGGGACGCGGTCGCGGGTGAGGCCCGCGACGACGGCGGGTTCGAGGCCGGCGCTGTAGGTGTACGCGCCGACCGGAAGCCGTCCGTCGCCCAGCAGCAGGGGTGCCAGTGCGCCCATCAGAACCTCATCAGAACATGGAGTACCGCTGGGCCAGCGGCAGTTCGGTGGCGGGTGACGGTTCGACGAGTTCTCCGTCGATGTGGATGGCGAAGGTCTCCGGGTCCACCTGGATGTCCGGGAGCGCGGTGTTGTTCGGCAGGTCCGCCTTGGTGAGGTGGCGGGTGGGGCGTACGGCGACCAGTTCGCGCTCCAGGCCGAGGCGTTCGGCGAGGCCGTCGGCCAGGGCGACGAAGCTGACCGAGAGGTGCGGGGCGGCCCCGGCGGCGGCGGGGCGCAGCAGGACGGGCTGGGTGGTGGGGATCGCGGCGTTGGCGTCGCCCAGCGGGGCGTACACCACCATGCCGCCCTTGATCACGGCGGCGGGGCGGATACCGAAGAACGCGGGGTCCCAGAGCACCAGGTCGGCCAGCTTGCCGGGTTCGACGGAGCCGATGACGTGGTCGATGCCGTGGGCGACGGCCGGGCAGATCGTGTACTTGGCGACGTAGCGGCGGGCCCGTTCGTTGTCGGCGGGCAGTGCGCTGCCCCGGTCGCCGAAGCGCTGCTTCATCACGTGGGCGACCTGCCAGGTGCGGCAGATGACCTCACCGATGCGGCCCATGGCCTGGGCGTCGGAGGAGGTGATGGAGAGGGCCCCTATGTCGTGCAGGATGTCCTCGGCCGCGATGGTGCTCGCGCGGATGCGGGATTCCGCGAAGGCGAGGTCCTCGGGGACGCGCGGGTTGAGGTGGTGGCAGACCAACAGCATGTCGAGGTGTTCGTCGACGGTGTTGACGGTGTGCGGGAGCGTCGGGTTGGTGGACGCCGGGAGGATGTTGGGGTGCGAGGCGACGGTGATGATGTCGGGCGCGTGGCCGCCGCCCGCGCCCTCGGCGTGGAAGACGTGGATGCCGCGTCCGGCGATGGCGTCGGGAGTCCCCTCGACGTAGCCGGCCTCGTTGAGGCTGTCGCCGTGCAGGGCGACCTGGAGGCCGTAGGTGCCGGCGGCCTTCGGCGCGGCATCGATGGCGGCAGGGTGGCGCCCCAGTCCTCGTGGACCTTGTAGCCGCCCGCGCCGCCGAGCGCGGCCTCGCGCAGGGCCTCCGCGCCGACGGTGGAGCCCTTTCCGAACAGCATGATGTTGAGGGGACGCGGTCCAGGGACCGGTGCATCATCGCGAGGTTCCAGGCGCCGGGGGTGACCGTGGTGGCCTTGGATCCCTCGGTGGCTCCGGTGCCGCCGCCGATGACGGTGGTGGTGCCGGTGGCCAGGGCCTCGTGGAGGGTCTCCGGCATCAGGAAGTGGACGTGGGTGTCCACGGCTCCGGCGGTCAGGATGCGGCCCTCGCCGGAGACGACGTCGGTGCCGGGGCCGATCACCAGGTCGGGGTGGACGCCGTCGCCGGTGTCGGGGTTGCCGGAGCGGCCGAGGGCGACGATGCGGCCGGCCCTGATGCCGATGTCCGTCTTGACGATGCCCCAGTGGTCCAGGACCACGACGTTGGTGATGACGAGGTCGAGGGCGCCGTCCGCGCGTGGGGTGGTGGCCTGGGCCATCGATTCGCGGATGGACTTGCCGCCGCCGAAGACCGCCTCGTCGCCGCCGAAGCAGCGGTCCTCCTCGACCTCGATCCAGAGGTCGGTGTCTGCGAGCCGGATGCGGTCGCCGGTGGTGGGGCCGTAGAACGCCGCGTAGGCGGCGCGGGTCAGTTGTGCCATGTCACACGCCTTCCGTCGCGGTGTTCCGCGCGCCCCTGGACCGGGGCGCGGGGCGGACGACGATGCCGGGCACTGTCGCGCGTCCGCCGAGTTCGACGAGGGTGACCTCCGCGCCGACGCCCGGCTCGAAGCGCAGCGAGGTGCCGGACGGAATATGGAGCCGGAATCCCTCGGTCTGCGGCCGGTCGAAGGCAAGTGCGGGATTCACGTCGAAGAAATGGAAATGCGAACCGATCTGAATGGGCCGGCCTCCGTCGTTCACTACCGTGATCCGAAATGCGCGACGTTCTGAATTCAGGTGGACCACGCCGGGCCCGGTGCGGATCTCGCCGGGGATCACGGGATCGGCGAGGTGATCGTGACGAGCTTGCGCCCGTCCGGGAAGGTCGCTTCGACCTGGGCGTCGTGCAGCATCTCGGGAACGCCTTCGAGCACGTCAGCACGGGTGAGCACGGACCGGCCCAGGGTCATGAGGTCGGCGACGCGGGCCCCTTCCCTGGCGCGTTCCATCGCCCAGCAGGCGAGCATTGCGGCGGCCTCGGGGTACTTCAGACATACGCCGCGCTCCCGGCGGTCGCGGGCAACCATTCCGGCGACGCTCAGCAGCAATTTCTCCGTGTCGGACGGAGTGAGAAACATGGGAAACCTCCATGGCGGCAGTCCCCGGAATTCCCGGAATCGCCTTGGCCACGTTCCTCTTATAAGCCTCCGGGTGGCGCCGTGGCAACTCGCGCCGCACCGCAAAAAGTCCCTTTCTTGCATCATGACCCACCATATACGGGCAAAGCAGACGAATTTTAGTCATCGTCGGACCATGCGAAAGGCGGCCGCACCCCCCCCGGCTGGGGGGGTGCGGCCGCCTCAAGAGAGGAGCTCAGCAGGTCACTTCAGGCCGAAGGCCCGGATGATCTCCTGGTCCACGCTGAAACCGCTGCCGGCCTCGGCGTGCGCCTTGAGCGAAACGGCGGTGGCACCCTTCTTCGGGGTCTTGAACCGGGCGGTCCAGGAATCGGCCGAGTCCTTCTTCAACCGCGCCGCGCTCCAGGTCTTCCCGTCGTCGTAGCTGACCGACAGCGAGGCCTTCTTCGCCTTCACGGCACCGTCCAGCCACTCCTGCGTGGTGGAGGAGAGGCCGATCTCGGTCGTCTTCCCGGCCTTCACGTCACCGGCCAGGTCGGTCTTGACGTCGTAGTCCAGCTGGAGCAGCGGGATATCGGCCTGCGCCGGTCCGGACGGGTCGAGCGCGCCCGAGAGGAAGTTCCACTCGGTGTGCGTGCGGACCGAGGTCTTCCAGACGTTCTCGTCGCGCGAGGCGTCGAGCGCCAGCCGGTACGGGAGCTTCTCCGGCGAGAGGTCCCAGGCGTAGCCGGCGCGGCCGGCCGACTTGCTGAGCTGGGTGTCGCCTTGGAAGAAGGCGATGGCGCCGCTGTCGTACTCCTTGTCGGGCATCGAGCCGGAGTGGCCGGTGCCGGAGTCCGTCCACGGCGTGATGTTGAACTGGATGTCGTTGTACGAGGAACGGTTCGGACCCCAGTAGCCGGTGCCCAGCCTCGGGCGGCTGACCGGTGCGAACCACGAGTCCTGGTAGCTGCGGCCGGCCCGGTAGTCCAGGTTGCCGCTGCGCTCCTCCAGCGCGGTGTCCGTGCCCTCGTCGTTGAGGACGGAGTGGTTCTCGTACCAGAACGAGTCGCCGGGCAGCGGGGTGACCCACTCGGTGCGGGTGCCGGGGAACTTCTCGTACTCCTCGAAGCCGACGCCCGGACCGTAGTCCGGGATGTCGTAGCGGAAGCCGCCGCCGACGACGTCCCGGTGGCCGTAGAAGGTGTTCTCCACCTTCGCCAGCTGACGGGTGGACGGGGCGAAGGCCAGCGAGCGGCCCGGGATGGTGCCGTCGTGCCGGTCGACCAGGTCGTACACGTAGCGCGCGAACTTCCGCTGCTCGACGGTCACCTTCTTGCCGCCCCTGGCGGTCTTGACCAGTCCCTCGCCGGCCAGCCGCTGGACGGATGCGACGGGGATGGCCGCCGTGGTGCCGTAGTCGGTGTACGACTCCATGAGCACGCCGTCGCCCTGGTTGACGACGAAGAGCGCCTTGGCCCCGGCGGCGACGGCCGCCGCGAGCCGGTCGGCGGGGGGTACGGAGGCGTCGGCGCGGATCACGACGGCCTTGCCCCTGGCGTTGATGCCCCGGTAGCCGGCGGTGGCGCCGTTGCCCGCGAAGACGCTTCCGAGCTTCTTGTCGCTGTCCTCCGCGACGGGCGATCCGCTCTGCACGGTCACCGGCACATCACGGCCGCCGGCCGTCAGGTCGATCAGCTTCTCGCCCTGCCGCCAGCGGGTCAGGAAGGAGAAGCTGCCCTCGGTCACCTTCTTGGTCGGGCTCGCCCACAGCTGGTCGTACGTCAGCGGGATCTGGTACGCGTCGCGCTGGACGGTGCCGTCCGGTGCGGTGCGCGCCATGTCGTAGCGCAGCTGGCGGTTCTCGGTCTCCTTCGGCGTCCTCACGCTGACCTTGTGGGCCTTGGAGGCGTCGAGGGTGACCTTCGTCGACTTGTCGAGAATGATCTCGGGGGCCGCCAGGAAGGCGAGGGCCCGCGAGTCGGCGGTGTCGCCCTTGATGTCGGCGGCGGTCCAGGCGGTGTAGTTGCCCGGCGGCAGCCGCAGCGTGGTGTCACCGGGGACGGCGACGACGGACAGGTTCTCGTCGCCCAGGGCGGCGAGGACGACCTGTCCGTCCATCGGCTTGCCCGCGCGGTCGCGCAGCTCGATCTTCAGGTCGTAGAGCTCCTGCTCCTTGTTGAGCGCGAAGCCGGTGTGCGCGACGGTGGCGCCGGAGGCGTCCTTCGCGACGACCTGCCCGGAGAAGGTGGTGTTGTCGGCGACCTTCGTCGGGTCGAGCGAGAGGACGGCCTGCGCGGTCGAACCGGCCGGGACGGTCAGCTGCTTCACCGAGAGCGTGTAGGCGTCGGCGTCCGTGTCGGTCGCCAGGTCCAGCGTGACGTCCGTCTTCCCGGTGTTGCGGTAGGTGATGGTGCGCTCGGTGACCGGGTCCGAGTCGGAGTGCGGCCAGGCGTAGGACGCGACCGCGACGGAGCCGGTGGCCTCGATCGTGGTGTCGATCGCCGCCTTCACGTCGAGCCGGCCGGTGCCCTGCTCGTACGGGGTGTGGTCCGGCAGTTCCTTCGACGAGGTCATCAGCGCGTCCTTGATGCGCTGTCCTGACCAGTCGGGGTGCCGCTCCTTCACGATGGCGGCCGCGCCGGCGACATGGGGCGTCGCCATCGACGTACCGGACATCGACTGGTACATGCCCTCGATGCCCGGGACCGACTGGGAGGCGGCGGCGTTGATGTCGACGCCGGGCGCGGAGAGGTCGGGCTTCAGGCCGTAGCTGCGGGTCAGCGGGCCCATGGAGGAGAAGTCCGCGCGGTTGTCCTGCTTGTCGACGGCGGCGATGGTGAGCGCCTTGTCCGCGGAGCCCGGCGAGCCGATGGTGCCCGCGCCGTAGGCGTTGCCCGCCGCGATCACGAAGAGCGGGCCGCCGTCGGCCGAGAGGGAGTCGACGGCCTGCGACATCGGGTCGGAGCCGTCGTCGGGAACGCTGGAGCCCAGGCTCATGGAGACGACGTCGGCGCCCTCCGCCTTGGCCCACTCCATCGCCTCGATGATCCCGGAGTCCGCGCCGGAGCCCTCGTTGCTCAGCACCTTGCCGACGATCAGGTCCGCGCCGGGCGCGACGCCCTTGTTGACGCCGTCGGAGGCGGCCCCGGAGCCCGCGATGGTGGAGGCGACGTGCGTGCCGTGGCCGTTCTTGTCGTCGACCTCCTCGCCGGGCACGAAGCTCTTCGACTCCAGGACGCGGTCCTTGACGTCCGGGTGGTCGGCGTCGATTCCGGTGTCCAGGACGGCGACCTTGGAGCCCTTGCCGTCGTAGCCGGCGGCCCATGCCTGCGGGGCGTTGATCTGCGGTACGGAGTCCTTCAGCGCGGCCTCGACCCGGCCGTCGAGCCAGAGCTTGGCGATGCCGTTGTCCAGCGAACGGGCCTCGGGCGTGGTGGCGATGTCGTCCCAGAAGGCGCGGGTGGTGGCCTTGGCCGCCTTCAGCGCCGCTCCGTGGATGCTCTCCAGCCGGCGGACCGTCCTGCTTCCCCGGGGCGCGGCGGGCAGCGAACGGGCCTTGCTCGCCGGGTAGGTGGCGATGAGCGGGATACCGCCGGACCTCGCGTCGTCGTAGCCCATCTTCGCCAGCGCGGTGACGTCGAAGAGCCGGCGGTCCAGCTTGCCGGCGGCGATCAGGGCGGCCGCCTCGTCGGGCAGGACGTAGATGGCGTCGCCCGCCTGCTGGACGTGCACGCCGCCCGCCGCGCCGTCGGGACGGTCCACGGTGACGGTGTCCTGCTTTCCGGCGCCGTCGGTGTAGTGCACGACGTCACCGGTGAGCAGGGTGATGTCGTACTGCTTGACCGGGGCGGCCGGGTGGCCGGTGGACGAGGGCTGACCGGTGGCCGCGGCGGCGGTGCCCGTGGCGGGGAGCAGCGCGCCGCTCACCAGGGCGACGGAGGTCGCTATGAGGAGGGCTCTGCGCCCCGCACGAGCGGGTCTCGCCCTGCCGTAGACAGTGGAGGGGGTGAATGTCATGCAGCTGATCTATCGCTAAATCGATGGCTGCGGTGCGGTCCACCCCTGGCGTGAATGTGCCGTGGCGGCAACCCGCCGGTCGGCGCGGCCGCCCCGGGCCGGCCCTGGAGGGCCTGATCAGGCCACCGATGCCATCCGCCCGGCGGGCGGCGCGGTCGCGTTGTGGTGGATCGGGGTATGCGCGCCGGTCAGCGGTACGCCGGTGCCGCCGCGCCGGTCGGCGACGATCTCCGCGGCGATCGACAGGGCGGTCTCCTCGGGCGTCCGGGCGCCCAGGTCGAGCCCGATCGGCGAGCGCAGCCGGGCCAGTTCGAGTTCGGTGACCCCGGCCTCGCGGAGCCGTTCGTTGCGCTCCAGATGGGTGCGGCGCGAGCCCATCGCGCCGACGTAGGCGGCCGGCAGCTTCAACGCGGCCTCCAGCAGCGGGACATCGAACTTGGCGTCGTGGGTGAGCACGCACAGGACGGTGCGGGCGTCCACGGCGGTCCTGGCCAGATAGCGGTGCGGCCACTCGATGACCAGTTCGTCCGCCTCCGGGAATCTGGCCTTCGTGGCGAAGACGGGGCGAGCGTCGCACACCGTGACGTGGTAGCCGAGGAACTTCCCGGCCCGCACCAGCGCGGCGGCGAAGTCTATGGCCCCGAACACGATCATCCGGGGCGGCGGGACGCTGGACTCGACGAGCAGCGTGAGGGGCTGCCCGCAGAGCGAGCCGTCGGCGCCGAGGGTGACGGAGCCGGTGCGGCCCGCGTCCAGCATCGCGCGGGCCTCGGCCGCGACGGTGCGGTCGAGCTCGGGGTGTCCCCCGAGCCCGCCCTCGTGGGCGCCGTCCGGCCGGATGAGCAGGGGCCTGCCGAGGAGTTCGGCGGGCCCTTCCGTGACCCTGGCCACCGCGGCCGCCTCCCCCCGGGCGGCCGCGGTGAGCGCGGCGGCGTACACCGGCCGGGCCGGGTCGTCCGCCCGGACCGGTGTCACCAGGATGTCGATGACGCCGCCGCAGGTCAGGCCGACCGCGAAGGCGTCCTCGTCGCTGTAGCCGAACCGCTCCCGGACGGTGATGCCGTCTTCGAGGGCCTGTTGGCACAGTTCGTACACCGCGCCCTCCACACATCCGCCGGAGACCGAGCCGATCACCGTGCCGTCGCGGTCGACGGCCAGTGCGGCGCCCGGCTGCCTCGGCGCGCTGCCCCCGACGGCCACCACGGTGGCCACCGCGAACTCACGTCCCTGCCCGGCCCATCGGTCGAGCTCCTCGGCGATGTCCAGCATCTCGGTCTCCTTGACGGATGTGTGAAGGGAGGGCGTCAGCTGACGCCCAGCCAGCTTTCGAGCGGGTGGAGCGCGAAGTAGACGACGAAGATCACCGTCAGCCCCCACATGAAGGCCCCGACCTCACGGGCCCGGCCCTGGGCGACCTTGATCGCGACCCAGGAGATGACACCCGCCGCCACACCGGTGGTGATGGTGTAGGTGAACGGCATCAGGACCACGGTCAGGAAGACCGGGATGGCGACGGCGCGGTCGCTCCAGTCCACGTGGCGGGCGTTCTGCATCATCATGGCGCCGATGACGACCAGGGCAGCGGAGGCCACCTCGGCCGGCACGATCGCCGTGAGCGGGGTGAAGAAGAGACAGGCCGCGAAGAAGAGTCCGGTGACGACGGAGGCGAGCCCGGTACGGGCACCTTCCCCGACCCCGGTCGCGGACTCCACGAAGACCGTCTGCCCGGAGCCGCCGGCGACGCCGCCGATCGCACCGCCCGCGCCGTCGATGAACAGCGCCTTGGACAGTCCGGGCATGCGGCCCTCGTCGTCGGCCAGCTTCGCCTCCGTACCGACACCGATGATGGTGGCCATCGCGTCGAAGAAGCCGGCCAGCACGAGGGTGAAGACGATGAAGCCGACGGTCATCGCGCCGACGTCGCCCCAGCCGCCGAACTCGACGTCACCGAAGAGCGAGAAGTCCGGGTTGGAGACGGCGGAGCCCTTGAGCTCGGGCGGGCCGCTGCTCCAGATCTTCGGGTCGACGTCGGCGAGCTTGTTGATCACGACGGCGACCACGGTGCCGACGGCGATGCCGATGAGGATCGCGCCGGGGATGTTGCGGGCCTGGAGCATGAAGATGAGCAGCAGCGTCACCGCGAAGATGAGGACGGGCCAGCCGGCGAGTTCACCGGCCGGGCCGAGGGTCACCGGGGTGCCGGTGCCCTTGCCCACGAATCCGGCCTTGTAGAGGCCGATGAGCGCGATGAACAGGCCGATTCCCATGGTGATGCCGTGCTTCAGCGCGAGTGGGATCGCGTTCATGATCAGCTCACGCAGACCGGTGACCACCAGGAGGCAGATCACCAGTCCGTACATCACGCACATGCCCATGGCCTGCGGCCAGGACATTTCGGGGGCGACCTGCGAGGACAGGACGCCGGAGACGCTGAGCCCCGCGGCGAGCGCGAGGGGGACCTTGCCGACGAACCCCATCAGCAGGGTGGTCGCCGCCGCCGCGAGCGCGGTCGCGGTGATCAGCCCCGGCTGGCTGAGGATATTGCCGTCCACATCCTTGCCGCCGAGGATGAGTGGGTTGAGCAGCAGGATGTATGCCATGGCCATGAAGGTCGTGACACCGCCGCGCACTTCGCGTGCGACGGTCGATCCGCGCTCGGATATGTGAAAGTACCGGTCGAGCCATGATCTGCCGGCGGGGACGCGCGAGCCGGGGCCCGCTTCCTCCGCGGTGGTCGTGGGCTCCACTGACTGCTGGGTCATGATGCCTGACTCCCAAGGTTCACAGGGGCACCCGCGATGGAGAATCGAAATGCGGGATTTGGGATGACTGCGCGGGCGGCACGACCCGGGGGACGGCCCGAGACGAACTGTTCATGCAGGGTGTGGGTACGTACGGGTACTGCTGAGGCTCCGGGCGGCGCGGGCGCGGAAGGTGTGACGTTCCCTGGCGCGCACCGCCCGGAGGGTCCGGAGAGGAGCCCGGGTCAGCTGCCGGTGAGGTGCTCGGGGCGTACCGGCGTCCGGTTGAGCTCCAGTCCCGTCGCGTTCCGGATCGCCGCGAGGACGGCCGGGGTGGACGACAGGGTGGGGGCCTCACCGATGCCACGGAGTCCGTACGGGGCGTGGTCGTCGGCGAGTTCGAGCACATCGACCGGGATGGTCGGGGTGTCGAGGATGGTGGGCAGGAGGTAGTCCGTGAAGGAGGGGTTGCGCACCTTCGCGGTCTTCGGGTCGACGATGATCTCCTCCATGACGGCGATGCCCATGCCCTGGAGGGTGCCGCCCTGGATCTGCCCGAGGACGGAGAGCGGGTTGAGCGCCTTGCCGACGTCCTGGGCGCAGGCCAGTTCGATGACCTTGACGAGGCCGAGCTCGGTGTCGACCTCGACGACCGCGCGGTGCGCGGCGAAGGAGTACTGGACGTGGCCGTTGCCCTGTCCGGTGCGGAGGTCGAAGGCCTCGGTGGGGCGGTGGCGCCACTCCAGCTCGACGTCGACCGTCTCGTCCTCCAGTACGTCGGCCAGATCGGCCAGCACCTCGCCGCCGTCGGTGACGACCTTGCCGCCCTCCAGGAGGAGTTCGGCGGTGGCCCAGGCGGGGTGGTAGGTGCCGAACTTGCGGCGGCCGATCTCCAGGACCTGTTCCCGGACGGCCTCGCAGGAGTTCTTCACGGCGCCGCCGGTGACGTACGTCTGGCGGGAGGCGGAGGTGGAGCCGGCCGAGCCGACCCGGGTGTCGGCCGGGTGGATGGTGACCTGCGAGACGCCGAGTTCGGTACGGGCGATCTGGGCGTGCACGGTGACGCCGCCCTGGCCGACCTCCGCCATGGCGGTGTGCACGGTCGCGACGGGTTCGCCGCCGATGACCTCCATGCGCACCCGGGCGGTGGAGTAGTCGTCGAAACCCTCGGAGAAGCCGACGTTCTTGAGTCCGACCGCGTAGCCGACGCCGCGTACGACGCCTTCGCCATGGGTGGTGTTGGAGAGCCCGCCGGGCAGTGCCCGGACGTCGGCCTGTTCCCCGGCGCTCTCCCACTGGCGCTCGGGCGGCAGCGGCCTGGCCTTGACCCGGCGCAGCAGTTCGGCGACCGGGGCGGGCGAGTCGACGACCTGGCCGGTCGGCAGCAGGGTGCCCTGCTCCATGGCGTTGAGCTGCCTGAACTCGACGGGGTCCATGCCGAGTTCGGCGGCGACCTTGTCCATCTGCGCCTCGTAGGCGAAGCAGGCCTGGACGGCTCCGAAGCCGCGCATCGCGCCGCAGGGCGGGTTGTTGGTGTAGAGCGCGACCGCCTCGATGTCGACGTCCTCGATGACGTAGGGGCCGACGGCCAGCGAGGAGGCGTTGCCGACGACGGCCGGGGAGGCGGAGGCGTAGGCGCCGCCGTCCAGCACGATGCGGCACTTCATGTGGGTGAGCTTGCCGTCACGGGTCGCGCCGTGCTCGTACCAGAGCTTGGCGGGGTGGCGGTGGACGTGTCCGAAGAAGGACTCGAAGCGGTTGTAGACGATCTTGACGGGCTTGCCGGTGCGCAGCGCGAGCAGGCAGGCGTGGATCTGCATCGAGAGGTCCTCGCGGCCGCCGAAGGCGCCGCCGACGCCGGAGAGCGTCATGCGGACCTTGTCCTCGGGGAGTCCGAGGACGGGGGCGATCTGGCGGAGGTCGGAGTGCAGCCACTGGGTGGCGACGTAGAGGTCGACGCCGCCGTCCTCGGACGGCACCGCGAGGCCGGACTCTGGGCCGAGGAAGGCCTGGTCCTGCATGCCGAAGACGTACTCGCCGCTGACCACCACGTCGGCGCGGGCCTTCGCCGCCTCCGCGTCGCCCCGGACGATCGGCTGGCGGTGGACGATGTTGGGGTGCGGTACGTGCCCGATGTGGTGGTCGTCGCGGTCCTCGTGGAGGAGCGGGGCGCCCTCGGCGGTCGCGGAGGCCTCGTCGGTGACGACGGGCAGCTCGCGGTAGTCGATCTTGATCTTGGCGGCGGCGCGGCGGGCCGTCTCCGGGTGGTCGGCGGCGACGAGCGCGACGGGCTCGCCGTGGTGGCGGACCCGGCCGTGGGCGAGGACGGGGGTGTCCTGGATCTCCAGGCCGTAGTTCTTCACCTCGGTCGGCAGGTCGTCGTAGGTGAGCACGGAGTAGACGCCGGAGGTGGCGAGCGCCTCGGAGATGTCGATCGAGACGATCTCGGCGTGCGCGACGGTGGAGCGCAGCGTGTGGCCCCAGAGCATGTCCTCGTGCCACATGTCGGAGGAGTACGCGAACTCTCCGGTGACCTTCAGGATTCCGTCGGGGCGCAGCGTGGACTCGCCGATGCCGCCCTTGGTGCGGGTGCCCTGGTTGATGTTGGTGGGGGAACCGGTAACGCCCATCGTCTAGACCGTCTCTTCCGCGCGGGCGGCCGCCAGGCGGACCGCGTCGAGGATCTTCTCGTAGCCGGTGCAGCGGCAGAGGTTGCCGGAGAGCGCCTCGCGGATGTCCGCGTCGGAGGGCTCAGGGGTGCGCTCCAGCAGTTCGTCGGCGGCGACCAGCAGACCGGGGGTGCAGAAGCCGCACTGGACGGCTCCGGCGTCGATGAACGCCTGCTGGATCGGGGAGAGTTCTCCGGTGTCCCGGGTCTCCTCACCGGTCGGCTTGGCCTTCCAGCGCTGTGCCTGGTCGACCGTGGTGCCGCAGGCGCCGGAGGCGCAGCCGGTGCCGGGGTGGGCCTCGGTGCGGTGGGCGGCGAAGTCCGCGAGCCCTTCTACGGTGATGACCTCGCGGCCTTCGACCTGGCCGGCGGCGACCAGACAGGAGCAGACCGGGACGCCGTCGAGGCGGACGGTGCAGGAGCCGCACTCGCCCTGCTCGCAGGCGTTCTTGGAGCCGGGCAGCCCCATCCGCTCGCGCAGCACGTAGAGGAGGGACTCGCCCTCCCAGACGTCGTCGGCCTCGTGACGGCGGCCGTTGACCGTGAGATTGACGCGCATGATCAGGCGGCTCCTTCGGTGCTGCGGCCGTTGCCGCGGTACGACTCCCAGGTCCAGCCGAGGGTCCGGCGGGCCATGATCCCGACCGCGTGCCTGCGATAGCTCGCGGTGCCGCGCACGTCGTCGATCGGGTTGCAGGCGGCCGCGGCGAGCGTGGCGAACTGCTTGGCGACGGACGGAGTGATGATCGTGCGGCTCTCCCAGAACCCGCCCTCGTCGAGAGCGGCGTTCAGGAATTCCTCGGCCTCCTTGGCCCGTACGGGTGTCGGGGCGGCGGAGCCGATGCCGGTGCGGACCGTGCGGGTCTCGGGGTGCAGGGCCAGGCCGAAGGCGCAGACGGCGATGACCATCGCGTTGCGGGTGCCGACCTTGGAGTACTGCTGGGGCCCGTCGGCCTTCTTGATGTGCACGGCCCGGATCAGCTCGTCCGGTTCGAGTGCGTTGCGCTTGACGCCGGTGTAGAAGGCGTCGATGGGGATCAGCCGGGTGCCGCGTACGGACTCGGCCTCCACCTCCGCGCCCGCGGCGAGCAGCGCCGGGTGCGCGTCCCCGGCGGGCGAGGCGGTGCCCAGGTTGCCGCCGACGCCGCCCCGGTTGCGGATCTGCGGCGAGGCGACGGTGTGCGAGGCGAGCGCCAGTCCCGGCAGCTCGGCCCGCAGGTGCTCCATGATGGCGCTGTACGGGACCGAGGCACCGAGCCGTACGCTCTCCTGGCCCACCTCCCACTCGGACAGCTCACCGATGCGGTTCAGGTCCAGGAGGTACTCGGGCCGCCGGTGGTCGAAGTTGATCTCGACCATCACATCGGTGCCGCCCGCGATGGGCACAGCCGTGGGGTGCTCGGCCTTGGCGGCGAGCGCCTCCTCCCAGCTGGCGGGGCGAAGGAAGTCCATGAGTGGCTCTCTTCTTCTCAATCGGTCGTTCGCTGGGGGCTGGGGACGGCCGGCCCTCGTACTTGTTCATGTCTTGTTAACGCGGTGTGTGGCCCAGTACACAAGCCCTGCTCCACCTGGTGCAGTCACCGAAACCATGAAGGAGTTGGCTGGTCCTCGTCCTCGTCTTGTAGATTCGAACGAATGGCGGGTCTCTGTGACCTCACCGCAACACCCAGTTTTCACCCGCACCAACGAATGAGATCGGCGGCGACGAGATGCGGCTGCGCGCACTGCTGGACACCGACGCGCTGGGCCTGCGGCTGCTCGGCGGCGACGACGAGCTGGACCGTTCGGTCCGCGGCGTGATGACCACCGACCTGCGGGACCCCAGCCGCTATCTGACGGGTGGCGAGCTGGTCCTCACGGGTCTGGCCTGGCACCGGGACGCGGCGGACTCGGAGCCCTTCGTGCGGATCCTGGCGAACGCCGGGGTCGCCGGGCTCGCGGCGGGCGAGGCGGAGCTCGGCGACATCCCGGACGATCTGGTCGAGGCGTGCCGGCGGCACCGGCTGCCGCTCTTCGCCGTCAACGAGACCGTCGCGTTCGCAACGATCACCGAGTACGTGGTCCGCCAGGTGTCGGGCGAGCGCGCCGGGGACCTGGCGGCGGTCGTCGACCGGCACCGCCGGCTGATGACCTCGGGACCGGCGGGCGGCGGCCCCGAGGTGGTGCTCGACCTGCTCGGCTCCGACCTCGACCTCCAGGCCTGGGTGCTCTCGCCCACCGGCCGGCAGATCGCGGGGGCCGGTGCGCCGCTCCCCGCCCCGGCCGGGGCGGAGCTGGCCGGCCTCCACCTGGCCGCGGTCCGCACCGGCCGCCGTGCCCCCTACCGGGCCGCGATCGGCGGGGTGGCGTATTCGCTCTTCCCGATCCGGAACAGCAGCCGGGGTGCCGGGCCGGCCTCCCGCGATGTGCGCGAAACGGTGCTCTCCGACTGGCTGCTCGCCGTCGAGGCCGACGCGAGCGACTGGCCGGCCGCCCGGCTCGACCTGCTCCAGGGCGTCACCCAGCTGATCGCCGTCGAGCGGGACCGGCGGGACGCGGCCCGTACGGTGCGCCGCCGGCTCGCCCAGGAGGTCCTCGAACTGGTGCAGGCCGGTGCCCCGCCCGCCGAGATCGCGGCCAGGCTCCGGGTGGCCGCTCCGGTCCTGCTGCCCGGCCTCGGGTCCGCGCCGCACTGGCAGGTGGTGGTGGCCCGGGTCGACTGGGACGAGCAGGGCGCGCCCGGCTCCGCCGGGTCCGGTGTGGCGGGCGGCCCGGTCGCCCAGGCGCTGCTGGAGGAGATCCTCGTCGACCCGGCCGTGACCGGGCCGGACTCCGCGGACCGGATCGCGGTCGCGCACTCCGGCGACGAGGCCGTCGCGCTGGTGCCGCTGCCCGCCGTCGCACTGCCGGACGCGGGCGACACGCCCGACGCGGACGACGCCTCCCCGGACTCCCCCGAGCCCGAGCGCTCCGGGGAGGACCCCGCGCTGCACGCCGACGTCCTGCTCGCCGCCGTCCGCGCACCGCTCGCCGCGGGGCTGGCCGACGACGGCCGGCTGACCCTGGGCGTCAGCGCCTCCGTGCACTCGCCCGAGGGACTGCGCGGCGCGCTGGAGGAGGCCAGGCACGCCCGCCGGGTGGCGGCGGCCCGTCCGGGACGGGTCTGCGCGGCCGGCCACCACGAGCTGGCTTCGCACGTGCTGCTGCTGCCGTTCGTCCCGGACGACGTGCGCCGCGCGTTCACCGCACGGCTGCTCGACCCGTTGCGGGACTACGACCGGCGGCACCGCGCGGAGCTGATCCCCACCCTGGAGTCCTTCCTGGACTGCGACGGTTCGTGGACCCGCTGCGCGGCCCGGCTGCATCTGCACGTCAACACGCTGCGCTACCGGATCGGGCGAATCGAGCAGTTGACGGGGCGTGATCTCTCGCGCCTTGAGGACAAGCTCGATTTCTTCCTCGCCCTGCGTATGAGCTGATTCCCCGGGGCTCCCGCGCTCCCCGGCGGCTTCCCGCCGCTTCCGTCGATTGTGAAAAGTTTCACCTGACATTGCCTCGACCTCTTGGCCCGGCGTGCCTTTCCGTGCTGTGATGCGGCCAGACTCAGAGCATTCGGCCATGGCAGGGGTGGGCGACGCCGCCCCCGATGGCGGGACGTTCTCCACAGCTCAATGGTGCGCTCGGGGAGGGCAATGTGGCGTATACCGCCATGTCTGATTCCGGAACGACAGCAGATGACGATCCGCCGCTCCAGACAGCCGTATGGCGGTTGCGCTCCCGCGCCTGCTGGACGGACGCCGCGGCGCTGCTCGAACACGACGCCGCCACCGATCCGGCCGCGGCGCTCCAGCGGACGGCCCTGCTGACCGAGCGGTGCCTGTACGCGGGACAGGGCTGGACCGAGGCCGAGGACGCGCTGCGCACCGCCGAGGCCCTGGCCCACGACGACGCCGAACGCGGGGCCGCCGCCTGCGAGCGCGGGCACCTCGCGTACGCCTCCACGCTGCTCGGCGTGCGGGACCGGGCCGACGAGGCCCGGGTGGCGCTGAGCCGGGCCGCGGCGCTGCTGTCCCCGGCCGCCGCGGGCCGCCCGCTGCTGGACTTCCGGCGGGGCCTGATCGCGCAGAACATCGCCGACTCGCCGCAGGCCGCGCGCGCCGCGTACCGCAGGGCCCATGCCGGGGCCACCGCGCAGGGCGACGAACTGCTCCTCTCCTCGACCTGGCGCCACCTCGCCCTGATCGCGCTGCGCGAGGGGGAGCTGGCGGAGGCCAGGCACGGCTTCGCGGAGTCCCTGCGGATAAGGGAGGAGCTGGGCTATCTCGTCGGTACGGCCCCGGCGCTCATCGCCATGGCGGACGCCGAACCGGAGCCGGAGGCGGCGACCCGGCTGCGCGCGGAGGCGGGCAGGCTCTTCCGGCTGCTCGGCGGCGTACCGACCTGGCTGGCCCCGCACATCGACCCGCCGGGACCGGAGACCGCGGAGGCGAACTGAGGCCGTGTCCGGGGGCCCGGCCGCAGCTGCCGGAATCAGCCCCCGGAGCCGGCGAAGTGTTCGCGCACCAGCGACTGCACGACCACCACGTCCTGGGCGATCAGCGCGTCCAGGAGCGCGGTGTGCTCGGAGGCGTCCGCCAGCAGGTCGGCGCGGCTGGCGGGCGGGTTGGTCTCCAGGGGCCACTGGGAACGGCGGTGCAGCTCGTCGGCCACCGCGACGAGCTGGGTGTTGCCGGAGAGGGCGAGCACCGCTCCGTGGAAGGCCCGGTCGGCCTCCGCGTAACTGGCGCGGTCGCCGACGGCCGCCGCCGCCACGGTGGCGTCGGCCAGCGGGCGCAGGGCGCACCAGCCCGCCGGCGGCACGCTGCGGGCGAGCCGCAGCATGACGGGCACCTCGATCAGCGCCCGTACCTCCGCGAGCTCGGCCAGCTCGCGCGGGCCGCGCTCGGAGACCCGGAAGCCGCGGTTCGGCACCACTTCTACGGCCCCTTCGCCGGCCAGCTGCTGCATCGCCTCGCGCACCGGGGTCGCGGAGACCCCGAAGCGGCCGCCGAGGGCCGGGGCGGAGTAGACCTGCCCGGGGATCAGCTCGCCGTCGACGAGGGCGGCGCGCAGGGCGTCCAGGATCTGGCCGCGCACGGAGTGCCGCCGCACCTCTGGCCGGGGCGGGGGCGGCTCGCCGTGGGTGTGCTCACCGCGGACCTGTTCGGGGACGCGGACGGACGAGTGGGCGGTCACGGACGCGTACGGCGGCCGCACCTCCTCACACCCTCTGCCCTGCTCCACGGCTGCCTCCTCGGACCTGCGGGCACGGCTCGCCCGCGCCGTGTCCTTTGTGCACGATAGGCGGAGGAGGCCGCAGTTCAAACATCGAGAGGTTCGGGTAAGGTAAGGCTTACCTTTAAACGATCGCGATACGGTGGTCCGCGTATGCCCCTCCCCGCCCTGCTTCCCGCCCCGCTCCCCGCGACGGCGTCCTCCGCCGTGTCCGGGGCGTACGCGCGTCTGGCCGAGGTCTTCCCGGGGCTCCGCGCCGAGGTGCTCGCAGACGGCGAGTCCGCCCCGGACGGCGTCGGCTGGGTGGGCGCGCACGAGCTGGCGGCCGGTGGCGGCGCGCTGGACACCTTCCTCGCCTGGGACAACGCTCAGGTCCTGCGGGACTACGGACAGCAGGCCCGGCCCGACGTGGTCGCCAGCTTCGGACTGCACCGCTACGCCTGGCCGGCCTGTCTGCTGGTGACGGTGCCGTGGTTCCTGCACCGGCGGGTGCCGCGGATCCCGGTCGAGGACGTCGCCTTCCAGCGGGCGTCGGGCCATCTGACCCTCCGGGTACGGGAGTTCGCCTGCCTGCCCGACGACCCGGCGGCGGCGCTGCCGGGCGCCCGGGTGGTGGCGGACGAGGCCGCGCTGCGCGCCGAGGTCCTCGCCTCCGTGGCCGAGCACCTCGGGCCGGTGCTCGACGGGTTCGGGCCGAGGATGCGGCGCGGGAAGCGGGCCCTGTGGGGCATGGCGACCGACGAGGTCGTCGAGGGCCTCTGGTACATCGCCCACCTCCTGGGCGAGGAGCGGCGTGCGATGGCCGAGCTGGAGGCCCTCCTGCCGGGCACCACGAAGCCGTACGTCGGCACGGCGGGCTTCCGCGAACTGACCGGCCCGGACGGCGAGTCACTGCCCACCAGGGACCGGGCGAGCTGCTGCCTCTTCTACACGCTGCGGCCCGAGGACACCTGCGTCACCTGCCCGCGCACCTGCGATGCCGACCGGGTCCGGAAGCTGACGCCCGCTCCCTGATCCACACCACCCCCAAGAGTGACGTAAATCGAACGCAACTGCCCTTCCACTGAGGGGCGTTCGACCAGATCGCGAAAATCCACCGGCTCAGCCACCCCATTGGCGTTCACTTGCCCCGAAACCGCCAGAACTTGAGGGAATCTCCGCCACGATGGCGCCCGAAACGCCCTACGTGACGCAAGGGACCGCGCATGAGACTGACCGACATATCGCTCAACTGGCTGCTTCCGGGCGCCGTGCTGCTCGCGGGGGTCATGGCGGCGGTGGCGGTGGCGGTGGTCGCACGCGGCAAGCGCGCCGCTGACACCTCCGCGGCCGACGACACCTGGGAACGCAGCGAGGACCGCCGCAGACGCAAGGAAGCGCTCTACGCCACGGCTTCGTACGTTCTGCTGTTCTGCTGCGCGGCGGTCGCCGCCGCGCTCTCCTTCCACGGGCTCGTCGGCTTCGGCCGGCAGAACCTCGGCCTCTCCGGGGGCTGGGAGTACCTGGTGCCTTTCGGCCTCGACGGGGCCGCGATGTTCTGTTCCGTGCTCGCCGTACGGGAGGCCAGCCACGGCGACGCGGCGCTCGGCTCCCGGCTGCTGGTGTGGACCTTCGCGGGCGCTGCCGCCTGGTTCAACTGGGTGCACGCACCGCGCGGCCTGGACCACGCGGGCGCCCCGCACTTCTTCGCCGGGATGTCGCTCTCGGCGGCCGTGCTCTTCGACCGGGCCCTGAAGCAGACCCGGGTCGCCGCGCTGCGCGAGCAGGGCCTGGTGCCCCGCCCGCTGCCGCAGATCCGGATCGTGCGGTGGCTGCGCGCACCCCGGGAGACCTTCGGCGCCTGGTCGCTGATGCTCCTCGAAGGCGTACGCACCCTCGACGAGGCGGTCGACGAGGTACGCGAGGACCGCAGGGAGCAAGAGCAGAACCGTCTCCGCAGAAAGGATCAGGAGAAGCTGGACCGGGCCCAGATCAAGGCCCTGAACCGGCAGAACCGGGCCTGGGGCCGGGTGGGCCGGGGCAGCGCCCAGGTGGACGTCCAGGCCCTCACCGCCGCGACGGGCTCCGCACAGTCCGTCGCGGAGCCCGCCATATCCGAGCCGGGTCAGCTGCCCCTGCGGCCCCGGCCATCCCTGCAAGCCGGCACCGGCTCCAGCTCCAAGAACGCCCCGGACCCGAGCACGACTGATCCGAGAGCGGTCGACCTCACAGCGGAGGACGACGACACCCAGGCCCTGCCCCGGCTCGATACGCTGGAGCAGAAACTGAAGGACCTGGAGCAGCAGTTCGGCTGATCCCCGGGGGTCACCCGGCAGGCCGGCACAGTCACGGCCGCGAGGCCGGCGCCGCTCCGGCCGGCGGCTCAGCACAGCGGGCGATGAACGGCCCTGACGAAACGGCCCTGACGATCCGAACGATGGTCAGGGCCGTTCGCAGTCCAGCTCGAACCAGACGACCTTGCCGAGTGCCTTTGGACTGATCCCCCAGGCGTCCGCGAGGCTCTCCACCAGGATCAGCCCCCTGCCGTGCGTACCGTCGTCGGCGTTCGGTACGTGCGACACGGGCATCCCGGGCACAAAGTCCCTCACCTCCACCCGAAGCTTCCTCGGCGCGACGCTGACGGCGACGACCGCGCCCTCGTCCGTGTGGACCAGTGCGTTGGTCACCAGTTCACTGAGCAGCAGCTCGGCCACCTGGGCGGGCTCCTCCTTCCAGCGGTATCTCAGCAATTCCCGTACGGCACACCGCACTTCGGATACCGCTGCCAGATCGGCGCCGCACAGTCTGCGATGCAGCCGGCCCAGTTCCTGACGCTCCATCGTCTCCCCCGCCCGCACAGTGAATCGCCCCCTTCTCGTCGAATGCGCTTCACGCAATGCATGCCCCGCCCACGGGCCGTCACGCTTTCCCGGACGTCAATGAGTGCGGAACCACGGAGTCCGGGCGGAACCGGTGTCACGGGGTGGATCTTCCGCCGTTCAGGTTAACTTGCGAAAAATTCACAGCAGTTGGCGTTGACGGGACAGCATCTACGCGCGTCATCATGGGGGGTATGCGAATCCCCCCACGGATCACCACGCTCGGCGGCGTCGCCGCCCTCCTGTCCGTCCTCTTCGTCGGCGGCCCTGTCGCCGCGACCGCCACCGCGGCCCCCGCCTCGGTCGGCAGCATCTGCTACTCCGCCCTTCCCTCCCAGGCGCACGACACCCTCGATCTCATCGACGCGGGCGGCCCGTTCCCCTACGACCAGGACGGTGTCGTCTTCCAGAACCGCGAAGGCGTACTGCCCGGACAGAGCACCGGTTACTACCACGAGTACACCGTGATCACCCCTGGCTCCCCCACCCGTGGAGCACGCCGGATCGTCACCGGTGAGGAGACCCAGGAGGACTACTACACCTCCGACCACTACGAGACGTTCGACCTGGTCGACTTCGGCTGCTGAACCATCTCCCGGCCGGATCCGCGCCGCAGTCCCCCACCTGCGGCGCGGATCACTTCGTCCGGCCGGTACCGCGCGGAGACCGCGCGGTACCGCGTGCGGACCGGTCAGTACTGTGCGGAGACCTTCACTCCGCCGAAGTCCCGCACGGCGTACAGGCTGGTGTAGTGGGCGCCCTCGGCCGGATGGTCGACGGTCAGGGTGTGGGCGTTCCCGCTGCCGGTCGCCCGGCTGGTGTAGGCGCCCGTGGTGGCCCAGCCGCCGGCGTTGTAGTAGAGGTCGGCGTCCCCGGTGCCACCGCTCGTGGTGATCGTCAGCCGGGCGGTACTGGCGCCCACGTAGAGGTAGAGGTAGGAGTAGTTGCCCTTAGTGGCCTGCTGCCCGCCGCGGACGCAGTTCTGGCCGAGTTCACGGCTGTCGGCGGCGGTGCACTCGGTGCCCGGCTCTGTGGGCGGGTTGGTGGTGGTGCCGCAGCTGCCGGCCGCGCAGGACGTCAGCCAGCTCTTCCAGTCGGCGTCGTAGCTGCTGCCGATGGTGGAGGTGAGCAGGGTGCGGGCGCCGTTCCAGTCGCCCGCGCGGTAGAGGCCCAGCAGCTTGTCCACATCGGCGCGGTGCGACTGGAGCATGTAACGGACGGCCAGGTAGCCCCAGTTGTAGACACGGGTCTGGTCGGCGTTCTCGTATGTCGAGTCGAACAGGGTGCGCAGGGTGTAGGTGTGCGCCGCGGCCTGGGTGATGGCGTCGTCGTAGGTGACGTCGCGGTAGCTGTAGGAGATGTACTCCGCGAAGCCCTCGACCCACCAGATGGTCGGCGTCGTGATACCCGCCTCGAAGTCACCGGCCATGTCGAACCGGCCGTCGAGGTAGTGCGTGTACTCGTGGTTGAGGTTCCATATCTGGAACTCGGGCCGGACCCACTCGGCCTCGTAGGCGATGAACCTCGGCTGGTTGCCGGCCGCGGCCGGGTCACCTTCGAGGTACATGCCGCCGTTGTCGGTGTCGATGCCGTAGATGGCCCCGGCGTACGTCTGGTAGTCGGCGCTCGAATCGAAGACGACCACCTCGATGGTGCTGTTCCGGTCGTTGGCGACGGGCCCCTTGTCGCGCACCACTTCGTGGAAGTAGGCGTCCTGATTGCGCAGGCTGGTGCAGGCGGTCGCGAGATCGTCCGAGGACATCTGCTGGGCCAGGATGCGAATGCTGTCGCTGCACGTGTAGTTGACCGGGAGGACGGCGCTCTTGAGGCGTGCCGAGAGGTCGCAGGTGCCGTAGGCGGAGCAGTTGGCCGCGTCGTAGTAGTCGGTCATCTCCGCCAGCCCGACCCAGAGCGGCGCGGTGCTGCCGGTCATCGAGGTGCGGCCGAGCAGGTCGGTGACGAGCGGGCGGGCCTTGGGCCGCAGCGACTCTTCCTGGAGGAAGCGCGCCAGCTCGCGGCCGGCGTTGGAGGTCAGGTACGACTTGTCCGTGCCGAGCAGGTTCAGATGGTCACGGGCGAAGCCGGCGAGCGAGTCGAGCAGGCTCGGGTCGGCCTCCACGGCGCTGACGAACCCGGGCACCTGGTGGCCGCGGAAGGTCACGGTGTAGACGTTGTTGACCGCGTTGAGCATGTACCAGGAGCTGTCGTACGAGGAGTCGTAGTCGGCGAGCAGCCGCTTGACGAAGTACAGGTAGCGGGCGTTCTGCTCCGCGCTGTCGATGAGGGTGACGGCCTCTGCCAGAGTCTCGCCGTTGGCGTCCGTGACGTCGCCGGCGTGCGCGGAGGCGAAGAAGCCGTCCAATGCGCCCTGGATGGCGGCGCGCAGGGGGGCGCCGTAGCTGCCGACGGTGTCGGGGTCGTAGTACTGGACGTAGTAGCCGGCCCGCAGGAAGAGCACCAGCTGCGGCATGCCGGTGCTGCTGTCGCCGGGGTAGGCGGCCGATCCGTCGCGCATCGCGTCTGCGACGCTGACCATCTGGGCCTCGCGGAAGGCGAGGTAGCCGTCGTTGCCCTTGACGTTGAACAGGGTGTTGACGCAGTCGGTCGTCGATGACTTGATCTGCTGCACCAGGGCGCTGCCGGTGCGGCTGGTGAAGTCCGCGACGGAGCAGGCGGCAGCCGCGCCGGTGCCTGCCGACTTGGCGGCGGCGCGGGCCTTCGCCTTCATCGAGGGGGCGGGGTGGCTCGGCGCGAAGGTGTCCGGGGCGTCGTAGTCGCGCCGGAGCGCGTCCTTGGAAGCGGTCGTGGGCGGTCTGTCCGAGGGCTTGAGCGCCTTGTCGGCTATGTGGCCGGCGTCCTGGACGGGCGCGGTGAGGGCCTGTGCGGCGGGACCGCCCGGCTCCGGCGCGGCCGGGTCCGCGGCCTTCTGTGCGGCGGCCTTCGCGCTCGCGGTCGCCGCGGCGGAGGGGCGGACCTCTGCGGCCCGGCTCGGTGCCGCGAGCATGCCGACGCCCAGGCAGGCCGCCAGTGCCACGGTGGACAGTCCGGTGAATCTCTGACGAACCGTTCGGTTCTTCACGTGCCGCCTCCCAGCGGGGTGGTGGCCGCGCGACGTTGCGCGGCCGTGGGGGATGGTGCGCGCTCGGGGTCGGGAGGGGAAGGCCGGACGGGGATGTACATCGTGGATGAACGCCTGGCATGAACACGACCTCAATCGCGACCGCCTGTACAATGGCACATGTCACATGTCCTTAGGAAGCGGTTGGCGCGAATTCGTGCGTACGCCAACTTCCGCTTTTTCAGAGAGACTTGCAGTGGATCACCGCCGACGGGTCCGGGCATGGCGACGGACCCGACGCGGTGTCGCGTCCGGGTCAGGCGTTCGTCAGGGAGCGGTGGGGGTTCGGCGGTGTCAGGCCTTCATGCCGTCGGCCCACAGGGACCGGACGTGCGACATATGGGCGAGCATGCAGGCCTCGGCGCCAGGGGCGTCCCCGGCGATGACCAGATCCAGCAGCTGTACGTGCTCCTCCGCAGAGGCGGTCAACTGACCTGACTCGGCCAGCCTGTTGAGCCCGTACAGGCGGGATCGCTTGCGCAGTTCACCGACCTCCTCCACCAGCCGGCGGTTCCCGGCCAGCCCGAGCAGGGCGAGGTGGAAGCGGCGGTCCGCCTCCAGGTAGCCCAGGATGTCGTGCCGTCGGGCGGCCTCGACGATCTCCTTCGCGACGGGGCGCAGCGCCTCCAGCTCCACCGTCAGGCCCATCCGCGCGATCCTGCCGACGGTGGGGACCTCGATCATGGCCCGGAGTTCGGTGAAGTCGTCGAGGTCCTGGTCGGTCAGTTCGGTGATCCGGAAGCCCTTGTTGCGGACGGCCTCGACCAGTCCCTCCCGGGCCAGATCGAGCATCGCCTCGCGGACGGGGGTCGCGGAGACGCCGAACTCGGAGGCGAGCGCCGGAGCCGAGTAGATCGTGCCCGGCCTCAACTCACCCGCGATCAGGGCCGCCCGCAGCGCGTGCGCCACCTGGTCGCGCAGATGTTCCTGCGCCGAGATCGCGTTGAGCGACGTGAGGCGGGCCATGTCTGTCCTCCAGCACCGTGCGGAGACCCAGAATACAATGTGACGTTGTCATAGGGCCGCCTGCGGGATCAACGCGGATCAGGCCTTACGGGCAACCCTCAGGACCGGCCGTCGATGTCGAGGGCGTGTTCCTTGAGAAACGCGCCCGCATGGGCCGCCGCCTCTTCCGGGGTCACGTATCGCACCCCGTCAGGGGCCGTACTCGGTGTTCCGTCAGCACCCGTGCCCTCCCAACTCCAGTCGCCGGAGGAAGCCCGTACCAGCTCGGCACTCCCGCCGAAGAGCGCAAGCGTGCGAGTGTCCGCCGCGGACGCGGGGCGAGTGACCGCGTCGGGCCACTTCTTGCGAGCGCCCTGCCGGGTGATGCCCCAAACAGCGCCCAACTGCTCGTAACTCGCGCCGTAGGAGCCGGCGGTCGCCGCCGCCTGCCCGGCCAGCCGCCTGACTTCGGCGTCCATCACCTTCCAAGCGGCCAGGACGGACAGCGCCACTTCGACAGGATTCGCATCCCACATGCGATCCACGGGCTGCCCGGTCTCCCGGGAGCGGATAGCCGAGGCGAGGGGATTCAAGGCGTCGTACAGGGCCTTGTCGAGCTCGATCTGCTCTTCCGTAGTGATCTCAGGGACTGTCATGCGACAACTATAGTTACCGAACTCGCATACGTAAACCAAAGTTTCCATGTGATGCGGGAACGTCAGCCGACGGGGCGGGGTCAGGACTGGAGTCGGGCCAGCAGCTCTTCCAGGCCGGCCGTGGTGACCGCGCCGCCTGCGAAGCTGACCAGGCGGCGGACGGGGACAGAGGCCATCATCCGGGCCATGTCGATGCCGAGGGCGTCGCCGTCGCCGGTGTCCTGGGGGAAGGGCAGCAGGGCGGCGAGTGTCTCGGCGGCGCCGGGCAGGGACATCACCTCCCCGAGCGTGGAGTCCAGTGTCAGCGGCAGGTCCAGCTCGTCCCCGACGAGTTCGACGCTCGCGGTCGCGCGCGGGTCGCGGCTGGACGCGGCGGCCAGCACCTCGTACGCGCCGCCCTCGACGATCCAGCGCCCGGCCCGGGTGTCCCAGTACGCCAGGCCGGTGCGCGGGAGCAGAGCGGTGACGCGCTCGCTCGCCCCGGCATCCAGGGTGACGGTGGCGATGCCCTTGAGCTCGCGCAGCGGGCGGACGACGGCGGAGCCGGGCTTGGAGACGTAGAACTGGACGACCTCGCGGCCGGACCGGGTGCCGGTGTTGGTGACCGTGACGGAGGCGCTGACGCCCCTCTCGTCGGCGCTCAGCTCCAGCTCGCTGTAGGCGAATTCGGTGTAGGAGAGTCCGTGGCCGAACGGGAAGGTGACCTCGATGTCCCGGGCGTCGTACCAGCGGTAGCCGACAAACAGGCCCTCGCCGTACGCGACGTGACCGTGCTCGCCGGGGAAGTCCAGGTAGGCGGGGGTGTCCTGGAGCCGGACGGGGACGGTCTCGGTGAGGCGGCCGGACGGGTTGACCCGGCCGAACAGCACGTCGGCGAGAGCGCCACCGGCGGCCTGGCCGAGCAGTGCGCCGTCCAGCAGGGCGGGTGCGGCGGTCACGGGGGCCAGCCGCAGGACGCCGCCGTGACTGAGGACGACCGCGGTGCGCGGCTGCACGCGGACCACCTCGGCCAGCAGCTCCAGCTGCTCGCGGGGAAGCTCGATGTCCTCACGGTCGAAGCCCTCGGACTCCTGGTGGGCGGCCAGGCCGAGGAAGACCACGGCGGTCTCCGCGGCGGCGGCCAGCGCGACGGCCTCGGCGCGCAGCGCGGCGGCGTCGCCCGTGCCGTCGGTGGGGAAGCCAGGAGCGTGGGTGACCTCCGCGTTCCCGGCGAGGGCGCGGATCTCGTCCAGCGGGACGTCGACCTGCGTCGGGTTCACGTGCGAGCTGCCGCCGCCCTGGTAGCGCGGGGCGGCGGCGAACGCGCCGAGGACGGCGAGCGGGCGCCCGGCGGTGAGCGGCAGCACGGGCGCACCCTCGACGAGGTCGTTCTTGAGCAGCACGACGGAGTTCGCGGCAGCGCGGCGGGCCAGGGCGTGGTGCGCGGCCGGGTCGAACGGGGGGACCGGCAGAGTGCGTCCCGCCAGACCCCGGGCAGCCAGCGCGGCCGTCCGGGCAGCGGCCCGATCGACCGAGGCGCCGTCCAGCTCACCGGCCTCGACTGCGGCGACGACCTGCGCGTCGGTGGTGCCGCCCGTGCCGGGCATCTCCAGGTCGAGCCCGGCGGCGACGGAGGCGACGCGGTCCTGGACGGCGCCCCAGTCGCTGACCACCACCCCGTCGAAGCCCCACTCGCCGCGCAGCACGTCGGTGAGGAGCCAGCGGTTCTCGGAGGCGTAGGTGCCGTTGATCCGGTTGTAGGAGCACATCACCGTCCACGGCTGCGCCTGCTGGACGACCTGCTGGAAGGCACGCAGGTAGATCTCGCGCAGCGGGCGGGCGGCGACGTCGGAGCTGGAGCGCATCCGGTCGTGCTCGGTGTTGTTGGCCGCGAAGTGCTTGAGGGAGGCGCCGACGCCGGTGCTCTGCACACCACGTACCCAGGCGGTGGCGAGGGCGCCGGTGAGCTGCGGATCCTCGGAGAAGTACTCGAAATTGCGGCCGCAGCGCGGGTCCCGCTTGATGTTCACGCCCGGACCGAGCAGTACGTCCACACCCAGTGCCCGGCTCTCCACACCCAGCGCCCGGCCGACCTCCGCGACCAGTTCGGTGTCCCAGCTCTGGCCGAGGCCGACGGCGGGCGGGAAGCACGTGGCGGGTTTGCTGGCCGAGATGCCCAGGTGGTCGGCGTCCTCCGCCTGGAGCCGGACACCGTGCGGGCCGTCGGTCAGGGTCAGGGCCGGGACGGCGCCGACGGCCTTGGTGGTCCAGAAGTCGGCTCCGCTGCCGAGCGCGGCGCGCTCCGCGAGTGAGAGCTCCGGCGTCGCGGGGTCGGTGGGGTCGGGAGCAGTCACGGGGTCTCCTCGGGGTACGGAATTCATGGGCGGACAGCTGGGCCACCCTGCCGAACACGAAAACAGTACGTCACTCTGTTTTGGCGTTACAAGGGCCGCGACCAGGCCATTCCAGTGACGATCAGTGGCAAATCGGTGGCAGTCGGTGGCGGGAGGTGGGTGGCATAGGCTCGCCCTCATGGCTCGAACACGTGGCTCCTACGCGAAGGGCATCGCCAAGCGCGAGGAGATTCTCGACACCGCGCTGGAGATCGTCGCCAGGGTCGGCTACAGCCGCGCCACCGTGCGCGAACTGGCCCAGGCCGTCGGCCTCAGTCAGACCGGCCTGCTGCACTACTTCGGCAGCAAGGAACAGCTCTTCATCGAGATCCTGCGCCGCCGCGACGCCGTCGACCTGCTCACGGTCGGCGGCCGGGAAGAGGGCGAGGGCACGGCCGCCTTCCCGCCCGACCTCGGACGGGCGCTCGCCGCACTCCAGCGCCACAACGCCGAGGTCCCCGGCCTGGTCCAGCTCTTCTCGCGCCTCTCCGCCGAGGCCGTCGAACCCGGCCACCCCGGGCACGCGTACTTTCGCGACCGCTACCGCGCCGCTCGGGCCGGTGGCGCCGACGCAATCCGCACCCAGCAGGCCACCGGGCAACTGCCGGAGGACATCGACGCCGACCGCCTCGCCGTCCTGGTCTTCGCGCTGATCGACGGGCTGCAGATGCAGTGGCAGTACGACCCCGAGATCGACATGGTCGAGCAGCTGTCCTACTTCTGGGACCTGCTGAACCGGTGACCTCCTACCGCGCGTGCGGGAGGTCCTCGAATTCCCAGGAGTGGCCCGGCTCGTGACCGGTGAAAAGCCAGCACGCCTGTTTCAGCCGGGGCTCGATGGTGAGGTCCACCTGTTCGCACGGTTCGGCGCAGACATAGGTGAAATCATCGCCGCTCCAGCGCAGCCATACGTCAAAGGTGCCGCGCCCCATGCTGTCCAGGCAGTCCCCGTGCTCACCACCATGACCCTTGCCGAGCTCACAGACGAGCCAGTCGGGGAGCCCTACGCCCCCGGCCCGCGGGTGGGCCTGTGCCGTCCGGAACCAGGGCGGGCGGACGGGTTCGCTGCATTGCGTCACCATGGGGATCACAGCACCTCGCCCCGACTCCGCGCGTTGCACCGCGCGTTCTCGGCCCGCAGCCGCTCTATGGCGTCTGCGGGGCGCACATGCTCGGGCTCCGCCTCCCACTCGGTCCCGCCACAGACCGGCCGCAGCGACCAGTACGGGCCTGCGACCCCTCGGAACTCACCCACGCGGCCCTGCCGGGCGGTGTCCACCATGAGCGTGCCGGGTGCAGGAAGGTCATGAGGGCGTCCGTCCAGGGAACCGTCTTCTACGCACACGATCGTGCCTCTCCGTAGCCATTCCACTACCAAGACGGCTCAGCGTGGACTACGGTCGAAACCTGATCAACGTGGCACATCAGCCAGCCAAGTTGGGGGTGAAGGTTGAATCGCAAGGAGTTGAACCCGGGGAGCAGCCCGCAGGCAGCGTTCGGGGCACGATTACGCAGCTTGCGCGAGGCTCGCGGCTGGAAGCAGGACGATCTGTCCACCCGTACGGGCATTTCCAGCGGGCACATTTCAGGCGTTGAAACTGGTCGCAAGATGCCATCTTTGCGCTTCGCGAAAGCTGCTGACGTCGCTTTGGGCATTGCGGGCACAGGAGACACGTTCGAACGCCAGTGGCGCGAGATGCAGCACGGGAGCCTGTTGGAAGGGTTCCCGCAATACGTCGGACATGAAGGGCGGGCCGCGGAGATCCGGCTATTCGAGTCCGGCCTGATCCCGGGTCTGCTCCAGACACGGGAATACGCGACGGCCCTTGAGGCAAGCAACGTCAGGCGAGGGTCCGCCACGGCCGAACAGGCTCAAGAGCGGGTCGAGTTCCTGATAGAACGCCAAGCCGCCCTGACACGGACGCCGCCGCCTCTGTTGTTCGTGGTGCTCGATGAGAGCTGCATCCGCCGACCGATCGGGGGCCATGAGGTCATGCGTCGGCAGTTGGCGCACCTGATCGAGTTTGCCGAGCAAGCGAACACGTCCCTTCAGATCGCTCCCTTCGCCATGGGAGAACGCCGTCCCTTCACCCGCTTGGTCAACCTGTTGACGCTCAAGGACCGTTCCGTCGTCGCGTACGTCGAGTCCGAGATGCACGGATACCTGGAACGGGAGAGCGCCTCCGTGCTGCCCTTGCTGAGGGCCTACCCATCAGCTACAGACAGAAGCGCCCTCCCAAGCGGAGTCTGTAGCAATGATCACTCAGGTACGAAAGGGCACCCCGTGACCGATAACCCGTCCTTCCAGTGGGTCAAGTCCTCTTACAGCGGCAACGGCGGTTCCTGCGTCGAGTGGGCGCCGTCGAGCGCATCCGCTACCGGCACAGTCCCCCTCCGCGACTCCAAGCGGCCAAGCGGCCCCGTACTCACCGTCCCCGCCGACGCGTTCGCGTCCTTCGTGGCGGGCGTGAAGACCGGAGAGTTCGGCATCGTCTGAACGACAACCGCCCCGCTCCGCACCCGAGTCGGGGCTGAGCGGGGCGGTCGGCGTTTCAGCGGTTCACAGCAGGAACCCTTCGGGGAACGGGTCGGACGGGTCGAGAAAGTACTGCGCGGTTCCGGTGATCCAGGCGCGGCCCGTGACCGTGGGGACGACTGCGGGCAGCGTGCCGACGGTGGTTTCCGCGACCAGCCGGCCGGTGAACGTGGTGCCGATGAAGGATTCGTTCACGAAGTCCGTGTTGAGCGGGAGTTCGCCCCGCGCGTGGAGCTGGGCCATCCGTGCGGAGGTCCCGGTGCCGCACGGTGAGCGGTCGAACCAGCCGGGGTGGATGGCCATCGCGTGCCGGGAGTGGGCGGCGTCGGAGCCGGGTGCGATCAGCTGGACGTGCTTGAGCCCGTTGATGCCGGGGTCGAGCGGATGGACCGGGCGGTCCGTCTCGTTGACCGCTTCCATCAGGGCGAGCCCCGCCCCCAGCAGCTCGTCCTTGCGCGAGCGGTCGAACGGGAGCCCGAGGTCCGCCAGTTGCACCATCGCGTAGAAGTTGCCGCCGTAGGCGAGGTCGTAGGTGACGGTGCCGAGGCCGGGGACCTTCGCCGTGAGTCCCAGTCCGGCGGAGAAGGCGGGGACGTTGGTCAGGGTGACGGAGGTGGCGGCGCCGTCCTCGACGTGGACGTCGACGGAGACCAGTCCGGCCGGGGTGTCCAGACGTACGGTGGTGACCGGTTCGGTGACCTCCACCATGCCGGTCTCCACCAGCACGGTGGCCACCCCGATCGTGCCGTGTCCGCACATCGGCAGACAGCCCGAGACCTCCATGAACAGGACACCGAAGTCGGCGTCGGGGCGGGTCGGCGGCTGGAGGACGGCACCGCTCATGGCGGCATGGCCGCGCGGCTCGTACATCAGCAGGGTGCGCACCGCGTCGCGGTGTGCCATGAAGTAGTCGCGTCGCTCGGCCATGGTGGCGCCGGGGACGGTGCCGATCCCGCCGGTGATCACGCGGGTGGGCATGCCCTCGGTGTGCGAGTCGACGGCGTGGAATACATGACGCGTGCGCAAGTCTCTCCCTCGGTCGTGCTGCCGGGCCGCCTCGGCGGGTGCCGTGCGCCGGGCGGCGTGTCGAGTGCGTTCCGCCGGTTCCGGCGCCGGTCAGTCCAGGCCCTCGGCCAGCGCCTTCTCCGTGGCGGCGCGCACGGCGGCGGCGGCCTCCGTGTCGAGGGGCAGCCGGGGCGGCCGGGTGGGACCTCCGTGCCGCCCGACGATGTCCATCGACGCCTTGATCGCCTGGACGAACTCCGGCTTGGAGTCCCACCGCAGCAGCGGATGGAGCCGCCGGTAGAGCGGCAGTGCCGTCTCCAGGTCCCCGGACACGGCGGCCCGGTACAGGGCGACACACCCGGCGGGCAGCATGTTGGGGCAGCCCGCGATCCAGCCGACCGCACCGGCCAGGGCGAGTTCCAGCAGTACGTCGTCGGCCCCCACCAGCAGGTCGAGCCCGGGGGCCTCCTCCGCGATCTCGTAGGCCCTGCGGACGTCCCCGCTGAACTCCTTGACGGCCACGATGGACCCGTCCGTGTGGAGCTGCGCGAGCAGCCCGGGGGTCAGGTCGACCTTGGTGTCGTAAGGGTTGTTGTACGCGACGACCGGCAGGCCCGCTGCGGCGACCTCGGCGTAGTGGGCGCGAACCGCGGCGTCCTCGCACGGGTAGCCGTTGGGCGGCAGCAGCAGTGCCGACCCTGCGCCCGCCTCCGCCGCCCGGTGGGCGAGGCGGCGCGACTGGGTGCTGTCGTAGGCGGAGACCCCGGGCATGACCCTGGCCCCGTCCCCTGCGGCCTCGACCGCCACCCGCACCACTTGGTCGCGCTCCTGCTCCGTGAGGGTCTGGTACTCCCCCAGTGAGCCGTTCGGCACGACGCCGTCGCAGCCGGCGGCCACGAGGTCGCGGACGTGGGCCGCGTACGCGTCGAAGTCGATGGACCGGTCTTCGCGCAGGGTGAGCGGCGTGGCGACCATGACGCCTCGCCAAGGACTGTTGCGGGCAGTGGAGTTCGTCGACATCTGGGCTCCCTCAGAGGTGTGGCATGACATGGACCGGCGAAGGGGGACGGAGAGAAGGGGGACGGAGAAGGCGGCGCTCCTGGTGGTGCCCGGGAGATGTGCGTGGCCCGGAAGGTCATTCGTCCTCGGGGCGGGCCGCGCGGGCGAGCGTGGCGAGCGGGACCGGGCAGGCCAGCGGCCGGCGGTCCGGGGCTCCGGTCTCGGCCGCGCAGCCCGCCAGCTCCCGGACCGCGAATCCGCATGTCCGGCCCTGGCACCAGCCCATCCCGGCCCGGGTGAGCAGTTTGACCGTACGGCTGTCCCCGGCGCCGAGGTCGTCGACCGCCGTGCGGATCGCGCCCGCGGTGACCTCCTCGCAGCGGCAGACCTCCGTGTCGGCGGCGAGCCACTCGGTCCAGCCGGGTCCGGTCCGGTGCACGGCGCCCATCAGCTCGGCGAACGCGCGCATCCGCCGCCGGGTCCGGCGCAGCGCCCTCATCCGGCGCGCGTCCCGGCCCCGCCCGCCTCCCCGGGCATCCCCCGTCACCGCGAGAGCGGCCAACTCCCCCTCGACCAGGGCGAGGTGCACGCCGCCGATGCCGCCCGGCTCGCCCGCGGCCCAGACGCCGGGCACGGTGGTGCAGAGGTCCTCGTCCAGCACCAGGGCGGCCGATCCGTCGGCGCCGCACCGGGTCTCGCAGCCCAGGCCGACGGCCAGGTCGAGCTGGGGGACCAGTCCGTGGCCCACGGCCAGGGTGTCGCAGTCGATCCGGCGCCCGGTCCCGGGCAGCGGGCGCCAGTCGCGGTCCAGGCGGCTGACGGTGACGCCCTCCACCCGCTCCGTTCCGTGCACGGCGGTGACCGCGTGGTGGGTCAGTACCCGTACCCGGTGGCCCGCCAGCGCAGCAGAGTGCCGTATCCCCTCCCGGAGCCGGCCGGGGTCCGCGGCCAGCACGCGGGGAGCGCGTCCGTACGCCCCGTATCCGGCGGCCTCCACCAGTGCGGGCACCCGGGCACCGGCCCGCGCCAGGGACACCGCGACGGCCTGGAGAAGCGGTCCGCTGCCCGCGACGACGACGCGCTGTCCCGGCAGCACCAGACCCGATTTGAGCATGGCCTGTGCCCCGGCCGCGCCGACGACTCCGGCCAGGGTCCAGCCGGGGAAGGGGAGTTGGCGCTCGTGGGAGCCGGTCGCGATGAGCAGCCGGCGGGCCCGGAGCGTGGCCGATCCCTCGCCGTCGGGGCCGGTGACAGCGTGCAGGGTCCAGTCGGCCCCGGCCCGCTCGACGGCCCACACCTGGTGCCCGGCGAGGTGGCGGATCCGGCCCGCCTCCCGGTGCCGTCCGAGACGGGCGGTCAGTCCGGCGAACCGCGCCCAGCCGTGGTGCAGCGCCTCGGGCCGGGTGGCGCGCAGGCCGGGGGCCGGGGAGCGGTAGTACTGGCCGCCGGGCGCGTCGGCCGCGTCGAGGAGGACCACGTCGAGTCCGTTGTCGGCGGCGGTGACCGCGGCCGCCAGCCCGGCCGGACCGGCGCCCACCACGGCGAGTTCGGTGAACGGCGGTGCGGGGAGCCGAGGTTCAGCGGTGGAGTCCGGCATGTCCGTCCCCCTCCTGGGTGGTGACCACATCACCGGGGCGGGCGGGCCGCAGACAGGCCCGCCTGCCGGGGACCCCGTTCACGGTGACCAGGCAGTCGAAGCAGGAGCCGATGCCGCAGAAGGCCCCCCGCGGCCGTCCGTTCACCCTGGTGGTGCGCCAGGTGAGGACGGAGTCCGCCCAGAGGACGGCGGCGATGCTCCGGCCGGGCAGGGCGTGGACCGGGCGGCCGTCGAAAGTGATCTCGAACCCCGGCCCCGGCTCGGCACCGACCGCGTCGGCCGGGGTGCGGGGGGCGGTGCGCTTGCGGATACGTATCACCAGGGCTCCTGTCTCGGTGACCGGGCAGTGGGGCGGCCCTCGTGGGCGGTGTCGAACCGGTCGGGCCGGAACGGTTCGGGGTCGATGGCGGGCTCCTCGCCCCGGATCGCCGCGACGACCAGTGCGGCCGTGGCGGGCGCCAGCCCGATCCCGGCGCCCTCGTGACCGCAGGCGTGGAAGAGGCCGGGCACCCGGCGGTCGGGGCCGATCGCCGGGAGGTGGTCCGGCAGATAGGGGCGGAAGCCGTGGTAGGCGCGGAGCACGCGGGCCTGTCCGAGTACGGGGAAGAGGGCGGCGGCCGCGGCTGCCAGCCTGCTGATCACCGGCACGGACAACGTACGGTCGAAGCCCACCCGCTCACGGCTCGCGCCGATCAGTACGGGCCCCGACGGAGTCCCCTCCACGACGGGTGAGGTCTGCAGCGCGGCAGAGCCGCTGGACACATCGGCCACGTACTCCGCCGCGTACACCTTGTGCCTGATCAGCCGGGGCAGCGGCTCGGTCACCAGGACGAAGCCGCGTCTGGGCAGCACGGGCAGTTCCACCCCCGCCAGCGCGGCCAGTTCACCGCCCCGGACGCCCGTGGCGTTGACCACCGCCGGGGCCACCAGCTCGCCCCGGCCGGTCCGTACGCCGCGCACGGCGCCGCCTGGCCCGGTCAGCACGGCCGTGACCGCCTCCCCCAGCCGGACACGGGCCCCGGCCTCGCGCGCCGCGCGCAGCAGGTGCGCCGCCGCAAGCGCTGGTTGGACCTGGGCGTCCTGCGGGTAGAGGACCCCGCCCGCGAGGCCGGGTGCGAGGTGCGGCTCCAGTGCGGGCAGCTCGTGCGGAGCGACGGCCTGGGCCCGTACCCCCGCCTCCGTCTGTCCGGCCGCTGTCGCGGTCAGGGTGGCCAGCGACGCTTCGTCCGCCGCGACCACCAGGCCGCCCTTCTGCTCGAACTCGATCGCAGGCGGCAGCACTTGGGCGAGTTCGCGCCAGAGGGAGGCGGAGTGCAGCGCAAGGGTCAGCTCAGGACCGGGTGGCTTGTCGGAGACCAGGAGATTCCCCTCCCCCGCCCCGGTGGTGCCACCGGCGACCGGTCCGCTGTCCACCACCGCGACCGCGAGTCCGGACCGGGCCGCGTAATAGGCGCAGGCGGCGCCGACCACTCCGGCACCGACAACGATGACATCCAAAGGCTGTCTCGTGAACACGTCAGTAATATGTCACATTGCTCAGAGGGCGCCAAGAGGTCATCATCGCCTCGGACTTGACGGGCCATCACATATTTCACGCGCTGCGTCACGCCAACGGAACGGATGGGCTCCCTGATTCACAAGGGGCGGGTGCGCGCCGATGCGATGCCTGCGCATAGAAGTGTGGAGAGTGTGAATACTGCCGGATTCCGGCAGTGCTTCCAGCCACCGTCACGGGCGATGATGCATAAACCGGCGGTGCGCACGCGCTCGCCGGTGCTCCGATCATCACTGCGTTCCGAAGGCAGGTCCACCCGATGAGACCGACCCGTGCCGCTCTGGCCGTAGCGGCCACCGCCCTGACGCCGGCCCTTCTGCTGACCACTCCGGCCTTCGCCGCCGGCAGCTCCTCAGCGCCCGCCGCCGTGACGGCGGCGGCAGCCACGGACGCCCCCGGCACGCCCGTGGACGACATGTCCGAGGAAGAACTCCGTATCGCGATCCTCCGCATCATGGCGGACGAGGACAGCGGCAGGGGGGTCAACCGGGAGGGGAGCAAGGCCCTCGACGGAACGGTGGAGGACATGCGCGCCTTCCTGAAGACCGGTTACCGCCTGGCCCAGGCGGAGGACGACCGGGTCAGGATCGTCAGCCTCCTCGCCAACCCCGACAGCGGAAAGCGCGTCATCAAGGAAGTCAACGAACTCCTCGACAGCGACGCCACCCCGGAAGAACTCCGCACCTGGCTCGAAACCGGCTACCGCCTCGCCCAGGCGGAGGACGACCGGGTCGCCATAGCCCGCATCATCTCCGACCCGAAGAGCAGCAGCGCGCTCCGGGCCGCGGCCAGGGCCGTCATCGACGGCACTCCGGAGGAGCTGCGGTACTTCCTGGAGCACGGCCGGTACGAGGTGGACGCGTAGGACACCGCCGGAGCGGCCGGGGCCTCGCGGGGCTCCGTCCGCTCCGACCGGGAGGGCTCAAAGGCTCAGGGGCGGGGCACGTTACGGAGGTTGGAGCGGGCCATCTGGACCATCCGGCCCACCCCGCCGTCCAGCACGATCTTGCTCGCGGAGAGCGCGAACCCGGTCACCATGTCCGCGCTGATCTTCGGCGGGATGGAGAGCGCGTTGGGATCGGTGACGATGTCGACGAGCGCCGGGCCCTTGTGCTTGAACGCGTCCTTGAGGGCACCTTCGAGCTGCTTGGGCTTCTCGACCCGTACGCCGTACGCCCCCGAGGCCCGCGCGATGGCCGCGAAGTCCGGGTTCTTGTTGGTCGTACCGAACGAGGGCAGCCCCGCGACCAGCATCTCCAGTTCGACCATGCCCAGCGCGGAGTTGTTGAACAGTACGAGCTTCACCGGCAGGTCGTACTGGACGAGCGTCAGGAAGTCCCCCATCAGCATGGTGAATCCGCCGTCCCCGGACATCGAGACGACCTGACGGTTCCGGTCCGTGAACTGCGCGCCGATGGCCTGCGGCAGCGCGTTGGCCATCGAGCCGTGGCTGAACGAACCGATCACCCGGCGTTTGCCGTTGGGCGTCAGATAGCGGGCCGCCCAGACGTTGCACATACCGGTGTCCACGGTGAACACCGCGTCTTCGTCGGCGAGTTCGTCCAGGACAGAGGCCACGTACTCGGGATGGATCGGGACGTGCTTCTCGACCTTGCGGGTGTAGGCGCTGACCACGCCCTCCAGCGCGTCGGCGTGCTTCTTGAGCATCCGGTCGAGGAACTTGCGGTCGGATTTCGCCTTCACCCGAGGGGTCAGACAGCGCAGCGTCTCGCGGACGTCCCCCCAGACCGCCAGGTCGAGCTTGGAACGGCGGCCCAGGTGCTCGGGGCGGACATCGACCTGGACGATCTTCACATCGGTAGGCAGAAACGCGTTGTACGGGAAGTCCGTGCCGAGCAGGATCAGCAGATCGCACTCGTTGGTGGCCTCGTAGGCGGCGCCGTAGCCGAGCAGGCCGCTCATGCCGACGTCGTACGGGTTGTCGTACTGGATCCACTCCTTGCCGCGCAGCGCGTGCCCGACCGGGGCCTTCACCCGTTCCGCGAACTCCATCACCTCCGCGTGCGCACCCGCCGTGCCGCTGCCGCAGAACAGCGTCACCCGTTTGGCCTCGTCGACCATCCGGCAGAGCTTCTCGATCTCCGCGTCGCCGGGCCGCACGCTGGGCCGGGAGGTGACCAGGGCGTGCTCGATGGTCTTCTCCGGCGCGGCCTGCGAGGCGATGTCACCCGGCATCGAGACGACGCTGACACCGCCCTGGCCGATCGCGTGCTGGATGGCCGTCTGGAGCAGCCGGGGCATCTGCCTCGGGTTGGAGATCATCTCGTTGTAGTGGCTGCACTCCTGGAAGAGCAGCTCCGGATGGGTCTCCTGGAAGTAGCCGAGGCCGATCTCGCTCGACGGGATGTGCGAGGCGAGCGCGAGCACGGGTGCCATGGAGCGGTGGGCGTCGTAGAGGCCGTTGATGAGGTGCAGGTTTCCCGGTCCGCACGAACCGGCGCAGGCCGCCAGGGTGCCGGTGATCTGCGCCTCCGCACCGGCGGCGAACGCGGCCGTCTCCTCGTGCCTGACCTGGATCCAGTCCATGTCCGCGTGCCTGCGGATGGCGTCGACGACCGGGTTGAGGCTGTCACCGACTACCCCGTACAGGCGCTTGACCCCCGCGCGGGAGAGGACATCGACGAACTGCTCCGCCACGTTCTGCTTGGCCATGGGTGCGTGCTCCCTCTGCCTGTGCTCCGTGCACGTTCGGCTGTCCGGGCCCCGGGGCGCGAAACCTCGCCCGGACGGGTTCTCCGGAGTCCATCAACCCATGGCCCGCGCGGTTACGCCTCCCAGACGCCGACGGCCGTGCGGTCGTCGGCGTATCCCTTGACCCTGAGCTGGGTGTCCGCGAGGAAGTCCGCGAGACCCGGTGCGGGGCCCGGTGCCCAGCGTCCGGCCAGTTCGGCGGCGAGCTCCGGCTCGTCGCGCAGCGGATCGGCCAGCCCGTTGCTGCACAGCAGCAGGGTGTCGCCCGGCCGGGCGACAGAGGCCCGGAACCGGAACGGTTCTGCGGGCGGCGGGACCGGGCTCTCGATGTACGGGGCCGGGCCGGTGGTGATCCCCAGGTCCATGGTCAGCCGTTCGCCGTCGGGCCCGCTCTCGGGTGTCGCGGAGCCGAAGCCGACCACTCCCTCCCCGGTGAGTTCGCCGGAGTGCGGGACCACCGGTTCGAGGTCCTGCCAGCTGCCGTCGCGCAGCCGGAAGAGTCCGCCGCCGCCGACGCCGAAGAAGACCCGGGTGCGGCAGCCGGGGTCCGCGGACAGCAGGAGGCAGCGCAGGCCCGCGGTGTACTCGTGCGGTTCGAGACCGAGTTCGGCGGCGCGGGCGCGGAGTCTGCCGTAGGTACGGTCCGCGAGGCGGTGCAGGCCGGATTTCAGTTCGCCGCGGCGGCCCTCCCTTATGTCCTCGGAGAGCCGGGCGTGGCTGCGTCCGACAGCCTCCGCGATCGAGCGGCAGGCGTCGGCGGCGGCCGGGTGCGTGCCTTCGGCCGTACGCGCGCCGCCCGCGACGGCGACCAGGACGAGGGCGTTCCGTGCGGCGCCGAAGCGGACCGTGACCAGCGCGTCGCGCCGGGGCTCGCCCCGGAACCGGGCGGAGTCGCCGCGCACGGAGGCGGCCCGCAGGGTGTACGTGCCGTAGCGGGCGCCGTCGAGCACGGTGTCGGCGACGAGCGCGTGGATCTCGTGCGGGTCCGTGGCGGGCAGCGCGGTGGGCTCCGCGTCGTACGTGGGCGGCCTGGCACCCACGTACGAGACGGGCCGGTGCGCCTCCGGCTCCTGCGGTTTCCGCGCCCCGGCGTCGGGGGCGGCCGGGGCCTGGACCGGGGCCTCCGCGTCGGCTTCTTGCCGTTCGTCCCCGTTCCGCTCGACGACCGGCCGCCTGGGCAGCGGCGGCACCGCGTCAGCGGCGGGCGGCATCCCGGCGTCCCGGCCGGACGGCAGGCTCTGCGCGAGGCGGGGATCGACGGCGGGGGACGGGGACGCGACGGCGAGTGGCGGAACCGGGGCCGCCGGTACTGGTTCCGGGGCCGTCGGTTCCGGTACTGGTTCCGGCATCGGTTCTGGTGCCCGTACAGGTTCCGGCACCGGCACCGGTACGGGAACCGCGAACGTACGGGGCCGGGAGATTCCGGCCGGGGGCTCCCAGGGGGCGCGCGGAGGCTCCTCCAGGGGCGGTGGCGGCGCGACAGCCGGCGCCGTGCGCGGCTCGGGTATCGCGTCCGCGGCCCCGTACGCCGTCCGCCCCACGGCGTCCGACGCCGAGTCGAAGCGATCGTCGAGACTGTCGGCCGCCTGGCTCGCCCCGGTGTCCGGGGCGGATTCGTCATACAGCCTGCGCCACCAGTCGTCCTCCTGGGCGGCGGGCCTCTCCCCCTGCTGACTCATGCCCATATTGTCCACCGCTGGGGCCCCGGCAAAACGGGTCATCCCGAAAATGTGCCCTCGGCCCCCCGCGAAAGAGGTCCGCCGGGCGGCCCCACCCCCCGGGGGAAGGACGCCCGGCGGACCGGTCGGTTGATCCGGCGTCAGCGCACGGCGTAGGCGTCGGTCACGGTCTGCACGACGGAGTTGCCCTTGGCGTCCGTCAGTTCGGTCCGCAGGGTCACCGACTTGCCGGCCGCGTCCGCGTGGTTCACGGTCGCGGTCCAGCGCCCGCCCCGCTGTGCGGTGGTGGCTCCGGTCCAGGTCTCACCACCGTCGTACGAGTACGAGACCTTGACCGAGGTGACCTTGCCGGGCGTGTAGCCGGCATGGCCCGTGACGCTCAGTCCGATCTTCTGACCGTCCTTCGCGGCAAGGGTCTTCATGCCGTCCGACGGCAGGTCATAGCCCGGGAAGAGCAGCGGGATGCCCTGCGAGTAGACGTCTCCGTCCCGGTGCGAGCGGAACTTCCAGGTGGTCTCGGTCGAGGTGGACCGCTTCCACACCGCTGCGGGCTGCCCCGACTTCGCGGTCCGCATGGTGAGTTCGTACGCGGCGTCCTCTGCCGGGACGGTGAACACCCCGGACGGCCAGCCGGACTCGCCGATCACCTTGCCGCCGCTGCTGAGCCGCATACTGCCCATGTCCCCGAAGGAGCCCTGGAGGCCGCTGTGTTCGGTGTCGCTCCAGAAGCCCGGGGCGACGCCGATCAGATTGTCCTGGCGTTCGGCGGCGAGCTGCTCCACGCCCTGGTCGTCGCGGGGTGCGGACGGCACGACGACGCCCCGGTACCAGTCCGAGGAACGCTTCGAACCGGCCTTGTACGTACGGTACTTGTCCACCATGAACTCACCCCAGGGGAAGCTGGAGGAGAGTGCCTGCTGCCAGCTGGTGTCGCCCGCCGTGTAGTACTCGGTGCGCTTGCCCGGTGCGGCGACGGTGTCGAACGCACCGACCGAGTAGCTCGCGCCGTAGGGGCGGGAGACGATCAGAGTGTCGACGAAGTCGGTCTTGACGCCCATCGATTCATAGGTGGACTCGACCGCGCCGAGCGCCTTGTCCTTGACCTGGTACGTGCGGTTCGAGGTGAGGTCGCCCGTCTCGGAGAAGGCCAGGTTGTAGACGAACGGACTGACGGCGGTGGCCTTCCAGCTCAGCTTCACCGGTCCGGCGGCCAGCGCCTCGGTCAGGGCCTTCGCCTCGTCGGCCTGGATGCCGAGCGAGGGCAGGGGCGCCGAGCCGTATCCGACGGAGGGCTGCCAGGGGCCCGCCGACGGGCGGTGCGTGATGATCGCCACGGCGCCGGCGGCCTTGGCGTCACGCGCCTGGGTGACGATGGTGCCTCCGTCCGGAACTCCGACAAGCGCGATCTTGCCGGAGACTCCGGCGGCCTTCAGCTCCTCCGGGGTGCCGCTGCCGGCGTCGACGAGCGCGGCCCGGCCGGTGCCGTCGAGGTTGACGGAGCCGTCGGACGCGGTCGTGGGGTGGAGGGTGGCGCCGCCCACGACCGAGAGCTTCTCGATCTGCGGGGCGTACGCGCGCCAGAAGCTGTCGAACTCGAAGTCGCCGTCGGTGGCCTTGCCCCGGATGTCGGCCCGGTAGTCCTTGATGGCACTGCCGCCTGCGATGGATCCGGTGTGCAGCCAGGCGTCGTCCCAGCTGCGGCCGAAGGCGAGCGTGCCGCTGCGGGTCTCGCTGACCCGGTCGCGGGTCTTCACCTGGACGCGGTGCGCCTTGCGGGCGTCGAGCACCAGAGTGGTGTCCTTGGTGACGTTCAGCTGCGGCCGGGCGAGATAGCCGACGGACTTGGCGAGGGTGCCGGTGGCGTCCTCCGGGTCGGCCGAGACGATGAAGCTGGAGACGAAGTAGGCGCCGGGGCGCACCTGGTACACCTGGTCGGTCGAGCCGTCGTTGAACCGGCGCTCACCGCTCGCGGTGTCGGTACCGATGACGTCGAGGGACGACGAGCCGCCGGCGGGGGCGCCGTTGGTGTCGATCAGCTTGACGCGCAGGGTGACGGTCTCGGCGCCGACGTACAGCGAGAACGGGGTGGAGACCTTCACTCCGCCGGTGGCGGTGGCCAGGACCCGGCCGGTGACGTCGCCGTACTGGCTGTCCTGGAGTTTCGCGGTCGGGTCGAGCTTCAGCGGGACCTGGACCGTGGCCCCGGCCGGCACGGTGACGCTCTTGGCACCGAGTGCGGCGACGGAGGACCCGACGGCCGAACCGTCGTTGCCGGTGACGGTACCGAGCTTCAGTGCCAGCTTGACCGGCTTGCTGCCCGAGTTGGTGTACGGGACCTGGACGGTGGTGCGGTCGCTCTTGTCCTGGGGCCAGTTGAAGGTGCCGCCCTGGACGGCGGACGCGCCGGTGACGGTCGTGTCGATGGCCGCCTTGACGTCGACCCGGCCACCGCCGGTCTCTCGTACGTCACCGGGGATATCGCTCTTCGCGGACGACACGAGTGCCGCCTTGACCTGCTGTGCGGTCCAGTCCGGGTGGCGTTCCTTGACGATGGCGGCCGCGCCCGCGACATGCGGGGTGGCCATCGAGGTACCGGACATCGACTGGTAGGCGTAGATCCCCCGGCCGCCCGCCGCGGCCGCCGAGATCTCGACGCCCGGGGCGGCGATCTCGGGCTTGAGGGTGTGCGCGCCGATGGCGGGGCCGCGGCTGGAGAACTGGGCGGTGGAGTCGTCCCGGTCGACCGCGCCGACGGTCAGCACGCTGGGCGCGCAGCCGGGTGAGGAGACGGTGTTGAGGGCGGGGCCCGCGTTTCCGGCCGCGACGACGAACAGGGTGTCCTTGCTCTTGCCGAACTCCTCCGCGGCCATGCTCATCGGGTCGGTGCAGTCGGTCGGTGCCGCGCTGCCCAGGCTCATGGAGACGACGTCGGCCTTCTGGTCGACGGCCCACTGCATGCCCGCGATGATCCAGGAGGAGTCGCCGGAGCCGCTGTCGTTGAGGACCTTGCCGACGAGCAGGTCCGCGCCGGGGGCGACGCCCTTCTGCTTGCCGTCGCCGGCCGCGCCGGAACCGCCCACGGTGGAGAGGGTGTGGGTGCCGTGGCCCTGGAGGTCGTCGGTGGTGTCGGAGTCGGTGAAGTTCTCCGACGCGGCGATCCGGCCCTTGAGGTCGGGGTGTTCGGCGTCGGCTCCGGTGTCCAGGACGGCGACCTTGGTGCCCTTGCCGTCGTAACCGGCGGCCCAGGCGAGGTCGGCGCGGATCTGCTTGGTGGATTGGGCGAGGCTGGCGTCGACCTTGCGGTCCAGCCAGAGCTTCTTCAGTCCTGCGGCGGAACGGGACCGGGCTCCGGTGACGTCGGCCCAGAACCCGGTCGCCTTCTCCTTGTCCGCCTTGAGCGCCACACCGTCGATGACCGGGAGGGCGATGCCGCGTTCGGCGCCGCGCGGGGTGGCGGGGGCGCTGCGGGCGGTGTCCGCCGCGTAGGTGGCGATGAGCGGTACGGAGTCCGCGTGCGCGTCGTCGTAGCCCTGCCGGATCAGCCCGGTGACGTTGAAGAGTTCCTCGTCCACCGTGCCGGCGGCGAGCGCCTCGACCGCGGTGTCCGGGTAGACGTAGAGGTCGTTGCCGGAGCGGCGGGTCTGCACGAGGGGGACGGTGCCGTCCGCGCCGGCCAGTGCGTCGGCCGTGGCGTTCCCCGAACTGTCCGTGCTCACCAGCACCTTGTCGCCGGTGACCAGGGTGACGGTGACCGGCTTGTCCGCCTTGGCGGCTGCCGCCGCGCTGCCGGTGAGTGGTCTCTTCGTGGCCGCGTCGTCCTGTGGCGCTGCCACGGACGGCGCGATCACCGTGACGGCCAGGACGGCGGCGGTGGCCGCCCCCAGTGCCGTACGCGATATCGGACGCATCGCTCTCTCCAAGTGATACCGGAACAGACGGCGCAAAGCGCCTCATTCCGGAGGTTGTTGGTGCTGCAGTGGCGCCACATTGGCAGAGGGGCGGGCGGTACAGGGATGATGTGCCGAGGCGGGTTTACGCCGTGGCCGCTTTCCGCCACGGCCGGTCGCCCGGGGAGCACGGCATGACACGGAAGTACTGCGTCCGGGGAGGGGTCCGGGGATGCTGGGAGCCATAGGGCTCGACGAGATACAGGAGTCGGCCTACCGCGCGCTGGTGGCGCTGGGGGCGGCGGAGGTCCCCGATCTCGCGCACCGGCTGGCCCTTCCGGAACCGGAGACCGAACGGGCGCTGCGCCGGCTGGAGCAGCACGGTCTGGCCGCCCAGTCCTCGGCGCGTACGGGGCGGTGGGTGGCGGCGCCGCCGGGGGTCGCGCTGGGCGCGCTGCTGACGCAGCAGCGCCATGAGCTGGAGCAGGCGGAGCTGGCGGCGGCGCTGCTGGCGGAGGAGTACCGGGCGGACGCCGCGGAGCCCGCCGTCCACGACCTGGTGGAGGTGGTCACGGGTGCGAGCGCGGTGGCACACCGGTTCCATCAGCTCCAGCTGGGTGCGACGAGCGAGGTGTGCGCCCTGGTCACCGGGAAGCCTATCGCGGTCAGCGGTCTCGACAACGAGTCGGAGGAACGGGCCGCCACCCGGGGGGTGACGTTCCGGGTGGTCGTCGAGCGCGAGGTGCTCACACTGCCCTCGGGCATCCTGGAGCTGTCGGCGGCGCTGAGCCGTGACGAGCACTGCCGGGTGGTGGACCGGGTGCCGACGAAGCTGGTCGTCGCCGACGGCGCCCTGGCGATGGTGCCGCTGACCGGTCGCGGCGCGGAGCCGGCGGCCCTGGTCGTGCACGGCTCCGGGCTGCTGGAGTCGTTGATGGGGCTGTTCGAGGCGGTGTGGCGGGAGGCGATGCCGCTGCGGCTCGGGGAGAGCGGGATCGTGCGGGAGGAGACGAACGGCCCTGATCCGACGGATCTGGAGGTGCTGTCGCTGCTGCTGGCCGGGCTGACCGACGCCAGTGTCGCGAAGCAGCTGGAGCTGGGGCTGCGGACCGTGCAGCGCCGGGTCAAGGGCCTGATGGAGCTCACCGGGGTGTCGACCCGGCTGCAGCTGGGCTGGCACGCCTACGAGCGGGGCTGGGTGTCCCGCGAGCCGCGCGCCTGAAGCCACCGCCCGCCGGGCCGCACCGACGGGCCTGCGGGACCGACGACGGGCGGGAGCGGCCGGAGTCCGGCAGGCTGGTCAGATGAGTGTGTGGCAGCTCGTCGCCGTCGGCCTGGTCATACTGCTCGGCCTGATCGGCGTACTGCTGCCCGGTGTGCCCGGCCAGGCGATCGTGTGGGCCGCGGTGCTGTGGTGGGCGCTGGCGGACAACACCCCGGCGGCCTGGGGCGTGCTGATCGGCGCCACGGCCCTTCTTTTGCTGAACCAGGCACTGAAGCCGCTTTTGCCGCCGCGCCGCCCGCGCGAGTCGGGGGCGCCGCGCGGGACGCTGCTGCTCGGCGGGATCGGCGCCATCGGCGGCTTCTTCGTCGTCCCGGTGGTGGGCGCGATCCTCGGGTACGTGGGCGTGATCTACAGGGCGGAGCGGGTGCGGCTGGGCAGCCGGGGGGCGGGCTGGGCCTCGGTCCGTTCGGTGATGCGGGCCACCGGCTACTCCGTACTGGCCGAACTGTTCGCCTGCCTGCTGGTGACCGGGGCCTGGCTCGGCGTACTGCTCTGGCACTGACGTGACCCGGTCGGCGTCACGCCTTCGGCATCACGTCTTCGGTGCCCAATCACATGGATAGAAACACATCGGATCTCTCGCACCCTATTGACGCTCCGATGGCTCAAGTCTACCTTCCGTGAAGATATAGCTCGGATGAATTGTTGCGCCCGCCTGCGTACGAATCGCCAGGAGATGCCTTGCCCACAGCACCGGATCCCGCCGCCTCCACCCGCACCGATTCCCCGTCGCCCACGCCCTCCCGCAGAACCGTTCTCGCCACCGGGACCGCGCTCGGCGGCGCCCTCGTGGTGGGCGGCGCGGCCGTCCCGGCCCAGGCCGCCGCCCCAGCCGCGGACGCCGCCGCCCCGGTCGCGGTGCACTCCCCCGCCGACAGCTGGCACACCGTCCTGGACGACGCGGATCTGCACTGGCAGAAGCTGCCGAAGACCTGGTACGAGGGCCCCTACCTGGGCAACGGCCGGCTCGGCTCCGGCATCTACGCGGAGCCCGGCGCCGAGAGCACGGCGATCCGGTTCAACGTCCAGCACTCCGAGGTCCAGGACCACCGCCCCGAGTACGGCTCACTGTTCGGCCTCGCCCGGCTCCCGATCGGCCACTTCACCCTGGAACCGGCCGGCACCATCACGGGCGTCGACTGGCGGATGCGGCTGCGCACGGCCGAACTCCAGGGCACCGTCACCACCACCGCCGGCACCCTCACGCTCCGCGCCTTCGTCCAGTCCACCGGCGACGTACTGGCCGTCGAGGTGACCCCGAGCGCGGGCGAGAAGGAATTCCGCTGGGTCTTCCACCCGGCCGAGGCGATCAGCCCCCGGGCCGCGTTCAAGCCGCTGCCCGACGGCTACACGGGCAACCCCCCGGCCGTCGTCGAGAAGCACGGCGCCACCTCCGCGGCCGTGCAGTCGCTGCTGGGCGGCGGACAGCACGTCACCGCCTGGCGCGAGCGGACCCGGGGCGCGGCCCGCACCCTGTACGCGACCGTCGCGCACTCCTACCCGAAACCCACCGCCCGCGACCGCGCGCTGCGCACCGTCACGGTCGCCTCCGCCCTCCCGTACACCCTGCTGTCCGTGCCGCACCGCGTCTGGTGGGACCGCTTCTACCGGCAGAGCTTCCTGTCGCTGCCCGACGCCCGGCTCCAGCGGTTCTACTGGATCCAGCTCTACAAAACGGCCTCGGCCGCGCGCAAGGACGCGCCCGTGATGGCCACCTCCGGCCCCTGGCTGGAGCCCACCCCTTGGCCCAACACCTGGTGGAACCTCAACGTCCAGCTGGAGTACTGGCTGATCCACGGCTCCAACCACCTGGAGCTCGACGCCGTCACACGGGCCCTGAGCGAGTTCCGCGACCAGCTCTCCCGCGAGGTCGCCGCCCCCTACCGGGCGGACTCGGCGGGCATCCCCCGCACCACCGACCCGCAGCTGGTCAACGGCGCGGCCGTGGCCGACGGCGGGTACGGCGTCGGCATCCCCGGCCAGGACCCGCCCACCCCCGAGGTCGGCAACCTGACCTGGGCCCTGCACAACGTCTGGCTCTCCTACCGGCACACCATGGACCGCTCGGTCCTGCGCGACACCCTGTTCCCGCTGCTGCGCAAGGCGGTCAACTACTACCTGCACTTCCTCACCCCCGGCGCGGACGGCAAGCTGCACCTGCCGGCCACCTTCTCCCCGGAGTACGGCGTCAACGCCCCCGACTGCAACTACGACCTGATGCTGCTGCGCTGGGGCTGCCGCACCCTGCTCGAATCGGCCCGGGAACTGGGCGTCCGCGACCCGCTCACCGCCCGCTGGAAGGAGGTCCTGGCCCGGCTCGCCCCGTACCCGGTGGACGAGAACGGCTTCATGATCGGCGCCGGGGTGCCGTTCGCGATGTCCCACCGCCACTACTCGCACATGCTCGCCGTCTACCCGCTGTACGAGATCAACGGCTCCACCGACGCGGAGCGCGCCCTGATCGAGAAGTCCCTCGCCCACTGGGTCGGCTTCGAGGGCGCCCTGCAGGGCTACACCTTCACCGGCGCCGCCTCCATGTCGGCGCTGCTGGGCAAGGGCGAGGACGCCCTGAAGTACCTGGGCGAGCTGATGAGCCGGTTCATCCAGGCCAACACCATGTACAAGGAGTCAGGACCGGTCATCGAGACCCCGCTGTCGGCCGCCCAGTCGCTGCACGACATGGTCTGCCAGTCCTGGGGCGACACGATCAGGGTCTTCCCCGCGCTGCCCGACGCCTGGCGCGAGCTGACCGTGCACGACTTCCGTACCCAGGGCGCCTTCCTGCTCAGCGCGGTGCGGGAAGGGGGCCGGACCCGCTGGGTGCGCCTCACCAGCGAGGCGGGCGCGCCCTGCGTCGTACGGCACGGCATCGAAGGACCGATCGAGGTCCGCGACGGACGCGGGCACCGGCTGGACCACGAGCAGCTGGCCGGCGGATCGGTCCGCATCCCGCTCCGCAAGGGCGACTCGGCCCTGATCACCGCGGCGGGCGACCGCCCGGACCTCACCGTCCGCCCGGTCACCGCGAACGAACCGGCACCCAGCTGGGGCCTGCCCGCCTGAGGCTCACACGGACACCCGGCCCGCCGACCGCGCGTGGCGTACGCCGTAGGAGCGCCACGGCCGCCACCGCTCCGAGCCGGGTGTCCCGTACGGGTCGACGTCCGGGTCGCCCAGCGCGCGCATCCGGATCAGGGCCGCGGTCGCCGGTCCGACGCCCGGCAGCCGCGACAGGGCCCGCTCGGCCTCGTCCCGGTCCGCGCCCGCGTCGAGCCGTACGCCGCCGTCGGCCAGTGCCCCGGCCAGCGCCCGCAGCTCGGGACCGGGTGCCGCACCGGCCAGCACGTCCGGCTCGGGGAACACATGGGTGAGCCCACCGCAGGGCACGTCCAGCCGCTTCCCGTACATCTCGACGAGCTCCGCCGCGGCCGACGGACCGACCAGGGCCCGTACGGCGAACTCCTCCGGGTCCGCGGCGCCCGGCGAGCGCAGCCCGGGGCGGGCGGCGACCCGAGGGGCGAGCAGCGGATCGGCGGCGAGCAGTTCGTCGACGGCGTACGGATCGGCGTCCAGGTCGAAGAGCCGGCGCAGCCGCTGCACCGCCGTGGTCAGATCGCGCAGATCGGTGAGGTGGATGCGGGCCTCCAGCCAGCTCCCGGCGGACCGCTCGTCCACGGCGGCGATGCCGGTGCCGTAGGGCAGGCGCAGGGTGCGACGGTAGGTGCGGCCGCCGGGCTCACCGCTGACCTCCTCGATCCGGGCGACCGTCCCGGCGGCGAGCAGATCGAAGACCTCGCGGGCGGCGTACGGTCCCCGGTGCGCGAGCCGGAGCGGGATTCCGGTGGTGCGCGCCTCCTTGACCGAGGCGCCCAGGCCGGTGCCCGCCTCGGCGCGCAGTTCGCTGGGGGTGCGGGCGTAGATCTGCCGGATCGTGTCATTGAACTGGCGCACGCTCGCGAAACCGGCGGCGAAGACGACTTCGGTGACGGGCAGCCCCGTCGTCTGGAGCAGCACCCGGGCGGTGTGCGCGCGCTGGGCGCGCGCCAGGGCCACGGGACCGGCGCCCAGCTCCGCGTTGAGCTGCCGCTGCACCTGCCGGGAGCTGTAGCCGAGCCGGCCGGCCAGACCGGGGACGCCCTCCCGGTCCACCACGCCGTCACCGATCATCCGCATGGCGCGGCCGACCACATCGGCCCGGACGTTCCAGTCGGCGGAGCCGGGAACGGCGTCCGGGCGGCAGCGCCTGCACGCCCGGAAGCCGTTGCCCTGGGCGGCGGCCGCGGTCGGGTAGAAGCGGACGTTCTTCCGCTTGGGGGTGACGGCGGGGCAGCTCGGCCGGCAGTAGATGCCGGTCGTCTCGACGGCGAAGAAGAACTCCCCGTCGAAACGCGCGTCGCGGCTGCTCACCGCCTCGTACCTGGTCTCTTCGTCCATCACACCGTCCAGTGTGCGGCACCCCACAGCACCGCACTCGCGGTTTTCGGACGTCGACCAGGGCCCCGGCTACTGGACCCGGCCGCGCTTCGCCTCCATGGCGGCCCGGCCCTCGGCGCCCTTGCGCTTCCAGTCGCGCCGGATCTCGTTGCGCATCCGGGCGTCGGTCTTGGCGACGATGCGCTGGTTCTCGCGCAGCAGCTTGCGGTAGCTGTCCATGCGCCGCTCGGGCAGCGAACCGTCCGCGAGCGCCGCCTGCACCGCGCAGCCCGGCTCCGCCTCGTGGGCGCAGTCATGGAACCGGCACCGCTCGGCCAGCGCCTCGATCTCGGAGAAGACCTGGCCGACGCCGGTCTCCGCGTCCCACAGGCCGACCCCGCGCAGCCCGGGGGTGTCGATGAGCACACCGCCGGAGGGCAGTACCAGGAGGTTGCGGGTCGTGGTGGTGTGCCGGCCCTTGCCGTCGATGTCGCGGGTGGCCCGCACCTCCATCTCGTCGTATCCGAGCAGGGTGTTGGCGAGGGTGGACTTGCCCGCGCCGGAGGCCCCGAGCAGCACGCTCGTACCGCCGGAGACGATCGCGGCGAACACGTCGACGCCCTCGCCGGTGGCGGAGCTGACGGGCAGCACCTGGACCCCCGGGGCGAGGCGCTCGATGTCCTGGACGAGGTACGAGAGCGTGGCGGCGTCCGGGACCAGGTCGGCTTTGGTGAGCACGACGATCGTCTCGGCCGCCCCGTCACCGGCGGACGCCCCGTCACGCAGCAGCGCCTCGCCGCCGGTGCTGGACATGGCGAGGGCCAGGAACCGTTCGACCCGCCCCAGGTCGAGTTCCACCGCGAGTGAGACGCAGATGGCGATGTGGTCGACGTTGGTGGCGAGCACCTGTCCCTCGGAGCGCTTGGACGAGGTGGAGCGGACGAACGCGGTGCGCCGGGGCAGCAGCGTACGGACGAACTGCGGGTCGCCCTCGGGGTCGACGGCGGCCCAGTCGCCCGTGCAGACGATCCGCATCGGGTCGCGGGGCACGACGAACGCGGTGTCGGCGCGGACGGTGCCCGCGGTGGTGACGATGTCGCACTGCCCTCGGTCCACCCGGACCACGCGGCCGGGCAGCAGCCCCTGTGCGGCGTACGGGGCGAACTCGGCCGCCCAGTCGTCGTCCCAGCCGTAGGCGGCCAGCGGGTGCGACGGAGAGGAGGAAGAAGAGAAGGAAGAGCAGGAGATCGGGAGAGACAAGGGAAACCCTTCACAGGGTGGCCTCGGCACTGCGCACGGCGGCGCAGAAGTCGAAGAAGGTCAGCCGGCGGCCACGGGGGTGGGACAGATGCACTTCGTCTCGTGGGCAGCGCCCACCGCAATGACAGTCATCAATGTCCTCACCTCCTGGTTCACACCCGGTTTGGGACCGGCGCTCTTGTCCCGCCGTCCGTAACGTCGCAAACGGTAGCGCGGTGCGGCCGGGTGGCGTCAACCGGATTAACGCGACGCCCTGTCCCGGCACTCGGCACCGGGCGCTCCGGAGCAGTCCGCTCCGGAGCCCGGGAGCGGAGATATCCTGAACTATCCCTCGATCGAGTGATCCGCGTGGGGATCGACCTGTCACAGCCGGTTAGGGTGCCGGACATGACCTCCCCCCAGACAGCCAGCGGCACCTTCACCCAGGCCCAGTTGGGCACCCTCACCCTGATCGGCTGGAGCGGCGAACATCCCCACAACGGCCGGGAAGTCGCCTTCCTGCTCGGGTACTCGCTCGGCGACGGATCCGACGGCCCGGCGGCCGGCGAGGGCGCCATGCGCATCGCGCTGGAACGCAGCGGGCTGCACATCGGCGGCGCCCCGGTGCGCGCCGACGAGACTCCCGGCCTCCCGGTGAAACTGCTCATCCAGGCCGGTCAGGCCGTTCTGACACTGCCTCACTTCACCGCCCAGTACCCGGCCGGGCCGGAGTGGCTGGCCGCCGCCCACGAACAGGGCGAGGTACAGGCGATGTTCGCCACCCGCCCCTGGCCGCAGGGTGCGCCGGGCCACCCGGTGACCGAGGACTCACTGCGGTCCTTCGCCGGCGACCCGGAGGTCATCGCGACCTCCGCGCACTGCGTGCTGCCGGTACGCAGCCTGGGCTGACCAACCCTGGCACGTGCGAGGCCCACCGCCCCCGTGGAGCGGTGGGCCTCGCGCGTTCCCGGGTGCCCGCCGACGCGCTACGGGCGGCCCGGAACTTCCCGGACCGCCCGCGGCACGTGTGTCCGGCGTCAGTTGTTGGCGACGCCGTTACCGGAGAGGACCGGGATGCCGTCCACCAGGTGCGACAGGGGCTCGTCGCCCTTGGCCTGGACGGAGTTGTCGGCGCACTGCTGGTTCTGCGGGTTGGACAGGACCTGGACGTCCTGGACCGCGATCGGGACGAGGCCGATCAGCGAACCGACGTTGGCCTTGACCGGCACGCCGAGGCAGAGGTCGTTCAGCGTGCCCTGGATGAGCTGGGCCTGCGGGCTGCCGTCGCCCCGGGTCACGCTGTTGCCGTAGGAGGACTGGGCGCCGTTGCCGTTGACCGACGTCGTGCCCTGGTCGTTGCCGATCGCCATGGCCGCGGGTGCCATCGCGGCGGACAGGCCGACCATGGACACGGCTACGGCCGCGCCGGCCATCATCTTCTTCATCACACTTCACCTTTCGGAACGCCCCGTTCTGGGACGTACTGATCAACCGCTCAGAGCCCCGAGAGTTGCGCAGTACCACCCAAATGGGTTCGATCTCGCGTAAGTTCGACACCCTCTCGTCAACCCGGGAAGGCCTCGCCCGAGGTGCGCGCCGCCGGCACCAGGCCGGCGGTGCGGGGCGCGTCGGGCTCCACTGGCTCCGGATCGCCCCGGGTCGCCTGCCATTCGGCGAGGAGGCGGTCGTAGATCGGCGTGACGCCTTCCGCGGGACGGCGGCGGTCCTGGGGGCTCCTGCTGTCGTACTGGTCCATGAGATGGCCATACCCGGTACGACGAAAAGCGCCCGGTGCGACTACGGCAACCGGCCCAGTGGACCAGCCCTTTCGGGGCAGCCGCAGGACCGCGCCCCGGGATACGACATGGGGCCGACGCGTCCGGGCGGACGGGTCGGCCCCATGGGTACGACGGGTGGGACTAGTCGTTGGCGGCACCGTTGCCGGACAGGATCGGGATGTCGTCCAGGATGTGCGACAGCGCCTCGTCACCCTTGGCCTGGGTGGAGTTCTCGGTGCACTGCTGGTTCTGCGGCGAAGACAGGACGTTGAGGTCCTGGACCGAGATCGGCACGACGCCGAGCAGCGAACCGGCGTTGACCTTGGCGGGCAGCGCGATGCAGGGCTTGTTGAGCGAGCCCTGGATGAGCGCGAACTGCGGGCTCCAGTCGCCGTGGGTGGCGGAGTTGCCGTACGACTGCATGGCACCGTTGCCGTTGACCGAGGTGGTGCCTTGGTCGTTGCCGATCGCCATGGCCGAGGGGGCCACCGCGGCGGAGACGCCGACGATGGAGGCGGCGACGGCCGCCGAGGCCATAATCTTCTTGATCATTGACTAGCCCTTCTGGGTTTTTCTGTTGCCCGCTGACCTGAGCGCTTTGATCAACTCGCGGCCGCGGGAATGGTTGTGGCACTTCACTCGAACGGTGCTTCTGCCATCCGTTCGTTCACGGGAGGCACGGCACCGGAGCGGCGTGGAACGCTTCGGATCGGCAACCGCCGTCCCGGCAGGGGTCAGCCGCCGAGCGGGAGACCGCCGACGAGCGGGGCGGCACCCTTGGCCGCGCCGGTGGCCTGGCCGGCGAGCTTGGTGACGGTGCCGTCCTTCTGCAGCTTGCTGGTGGCACCGTCGACGGTGTCGACGATCGGGTCGACAGCCTGCGGGGCCGCGGCCACCACCTGGTTGATCCCGCCGTCGAGGCTGAAGTTCGGAGCCGTCGTGGTGGTAACGGCGAAGGCGGGAGCAGCCGTTCCGAGAGCGACCACGGATCCGGCAACGAACGCGGCGGTCTTCGCGTACTTCACTTTCAGGTTCCCTTCTGCGGCGGCAGCTGTTTCGGTCGCGTCCCCGCGCCGCACCAGCCTTCTTTAGCTGTGACTTCTGCCGCTTTCCCCATGGCTAACGACCCGATTGCGGCCGGGAAACTGGAGCTTTCGGCTTTTCTCGGAACGACTCACCTGACCACTCGATCGATTGCATGACTAATCACTGAATCGAGTGTGACCGCGGGACAGCGGACACATTTCGGTGGTGGACTGTCGGTGCTCCGTCCCGCGCGCCCGCCCGGATGTCCGCCCCCAGCCGCCGGCGCACCGCGCCCCGGGCCGGTGGAAACGGCTCAGGCCTTTTCACCGTGTCCGGGCAGGGCCGCGAACTCCCGGGACGGAGAGCGCAGGAAAGAGGAAAGCCCCGGATCGCAGGAGATGCGATCCGGGGCAGACCGGTGCCGAGACCGGCTCAGCGGTACAACGATCAGGCGTTGACGCAGGTGTTGCCGAAGGACGGGTTCAGCAGACCGATGATGTCGACGGTGTTGCCGCACAGGTTCAGCGGCACGTGGATCGGGACCTGGATGGTGTTGCCGGACAGAACGCCCGGGGAGCCCACGGCCGCACCCTCGGCGCCGGAGTCGGCGAACGCCGGGGCGGCGGCACCCATCGCGATGAGGGTTCCGGCGGCAACGGCGGCAATCTTGGTGTACTTCACTTTCGACCCTTTCTTTGACGGAGTCCGGAGCGGCAACGAATTTCGTGCCGCACGAGCGCGCGTTCTGACCACTCGTAACTCCGCCGCTGTAATTCGTAACGATTTAAGACGGTAAGCGAAACTCTTCCAGCCGAAGATTTCTCAAAGTCCGCCCGAATGACGCAGTTCCGATCACGCGACGTCACCGCCACGGTCACCGAACCGCTCATGGGCGGACCCCCCCGGAGGGCAGCAGCAGGCCCCGGGCCGCGCGGAGGAGGAGCGCCGGCGGCCCGGGGCCTGTGCACAGCTGGATCAGCGGTTGCCGGCACCGTTGCCGGAGAGGACCGGGATGTCGTCCAGGATGTGCGACAGCGCCTCGTCGCCCTTGGCCTGGGTGGAGTTCTCGGTGCACTGCTGGTTCTGCGGCGACGACAGGACGTTGACGTCCTGGACCGCGATCGGGACGAGGCCGATCAGCGAACCGACGTTGGCCTTGAGCGGCAGGCCGACGCAGGGCTTGTTCAGCGAGCCCTGGACCAGGCCGAACTGGGGGCTGCCGTCGCCGTGGGTCTCGGCGTTGCCGAACGACTGCGAGGCGCCGTTCCCGTTGACCGACGTGGTGCCGCCGTCGTTGCCGATGGCCATCGCCTGCGCGGCGCCGAGACCGAGGATGGAGGCGGCAACGGCACCCGTAGCCAGGACCTTCTTGATCACGATGAACCCTTCTCGTACTGGATACCCCGTACCGGAGCGCACTGACCAACTCGCTTCCGGACGTTTGGTTATGTCCATTCACCCGAATGCCGGGAGTCGACGGACACCCGTACGAAAGAGGCGGGTAAATGCACCGCACATTCGGTAGTCACACGTTTCGATTCAACCCTCAACTTTCTTTCGGCTGGACGGTGCCGAACGGCACGGAACGCGACCCAATGGCTCGAATCCAGGAAACGAACATCCTTTCTTGGCCCGTCCGAGTGGTCACATTATTTTCACGGATCCCACGTTTCCCCGCCAACCGGGCGTCGTTATGGGTGGAGTCAAGCCCGCCCGGCGGGTCGCACACCCAGCTGCACTGGAATGCCCGACGGTTGCTGCACCGGCTGATGAATGAACTGCGGGCATGCGCCCGCGCGAAATGTCCTAAGGAAGGGCAATCAATGCGAAAAGCTCTGAGTAAAAGCGTGCTCGTCATGGCAGCGGCGTCAGGCATCCTGACGGCGTCCGGCGGCTACGCGTTCGCGGACGCCTCGGCCGACGGGGCCGCCATCGGTTCGCCCGGGGTCGGCTCGGGCAACACCGTGCAGGTGCCGGTGCACGTGCCCGTCAACGTCTGCGGCAACACGGTCGACGTGGTCGGTCTGCTGAACCCGGCGTTCGGCAACGAGTGCGAGAACAGCGGCGGCGAATCGGACAGCGGCGACGCCCAGGGCGCGAGCGCCAACGGCGTCGCGGCCAACTCCCCCGGTGTGCTGTCGGGCAACCTGATCCAGGCCCCGGTCGACGTCCCGGTCAACGCCTGCGGCAACACGGTCGACGTGGTCGGTCTGCTGAACCCGGCGTTCGGCAACAAGTGCGAGAACAGCGAGGGCGGGAAAGAGACTCCGAAGCCCCCGACCCACCCCAAGCCGCCGACGCACCACAAGCCGCCGCACCACAACCCGCCCACGCACCCGCCGAAGCCCCCGACGACGGGCCACCACCACCATCACCACAACGGCGACTGCCCTCCCAGCCACCACCACAACCCGCCGAAGCCGCCCACGCACAACCCGCCTCACCACAACCCGCCGAAGCCGCCCACGCACAACCCCCCGACCCACAACCCGCCCACGCACAACCCGCCGACGCACGCCTGGCACCCCCACAAGCCGACGCACCACCACAAGCCGCCGCAGATGGCGCACACCGGTGCGAACAGCAACCTGGGCATCGCCGGTGGCGCCAGCGCCGCGATGGTGCTCGGTGGCGGCCTGCTGATGCGCCGCAGCCGCAAGTCGCAGGGCTGAGCTGAGCCTGCCCCCTGAGCCGTAACGACAGCCCTGGAGGCCCGGTCGGACAGCGCACGCTGTCCGACCGGGCCTCTGACGCGTGCGCGACGGCACGGACCTCAGACGGTCAAGAGCCCCGCCCGGTCCAGGCACCCGGCGATCGTCGCCGTCTCCTCGGCGTCCAGCGGGCGCATCGGCGGGCTCATCACGTTGGTGGCGATGATCCCGCGCAGCATGAGGGCGGTCTTGAAGGCGCCGAGCCCGGCGGCGGTGGCGGAGGCGGTTCCCGGGCGGGCGGCGCGGATGATGTCGAAGAGCCCGACCAGGCGGTCCTGCTCGGCGGTCGCCGCGGCCCAGTCGCCGCGTACGGCCGCTTCGTGAAGGCGTACGTATCCGTGCGGGTCGACGTTGCCGAGTCCGGGCACCGAGCCGTCGGCACCGCCGAGCATCATCGCGTCGACGACCAGCTAGTGGCCGGTGAGCACGGAGAAACCGGGCAGTTCCCGGGCGCCGATGACCAGCCGGCGGAACGAGCCGTCGTCGCCGCTGGAGTCCTTGACCCCGGCCAGTATCCCGTCGGCCGCCAGTGGCAGCAGCAGTTCCGGGTCGAGCTTGCTGTGCACGCAGACCGGTACGTCGTACGCGAGGAGCGGTACGTCCACGGCGGCCGCGATCTGCCTGAAGTGGCGGTCGGTCTCGGTGTCGTGGGTGCGGGTGTAGAAGGGCGCGGTGACGACGACGGCGTCCGCGCCGAGCTCGGCGGCGCGGCTGGCGCGCTCGATGGCCCGGTTGGTGGTGGTCTCGATCGCTCCGACGAGGACCGGTCCAGGGAGGGGCGGTCGAGCTCGCCGTCCGCGGTGAGCGGGGTGACGACGGGCGGGATCACTCCCGAGTAGCGGGGGGGGCCGGGCGGTCATGCGGTGCTCCTTGCGGACGGTACGGGGGTCGGGTCCCCGGCGGGGGACGCGGGGGCCTGGGGGTGGACGCAGTGCCAGCGGTGCCCGTCCTGGCCCTCGGTGCGGGCCGGGAGGACCGTGGCGCACGCGTCGTCCGCCTTCCAGCAGCGGGTGCGGAACGGGCAGCCGGACGGCGGGTTGGTCGCGGAGGGGACCGGGCCGGTGAGCACGATGCGCTCGGTGGTCTCCAGCAGGCTGGGGGTCGCGGAGAGCAGCGCCTCTGTGTACGGGTGCGAGGGGGCGCCCGCGACGTCGGCCGCGCGCCCCTCCTCGACGACGCGGCCGAGGTAGAGGACGGCGATGCGGTCGGCCAGGTAGCGCACGGTCTGGACGTCGTGCGAGATGAACACCATGCCGAGGCCGAGCCGTTCGCGCAGGTCGACCAGGAGGTTGAGGACCTGGGCGCGGACCGAGACGTCGAGCGCGGACGTCGGTTCGTCCGCGACGATCAGTTCCGGTTCGAGCGCGAGCGCGCGGGCGATGGCGACCCGCTGGCGCTGGCCGCCGGAGAGCTGTCCGGGCAGCGCGGCCAGCGTGTGGCCGGGGAGGCCGACCAGGTCGAGGAGTTCCCCGACGCGGGCCCGGCGCTCCTCACGGGTGCCCCGGCGGTGCACGTCGAGCGGGTCGCGCAGGATCTGTTCGACCGTGAGCCTCGGGTTGAGGGCGGTCGAGGGGTCCTGGAAGACGACGCCGACAGCGGAGCCGAAGTCATCGCGCCACTGGGTCCCGGACATCTCCCACAGGTCCTTGCCATGGGAGGTGACCGTGCCCTCCGTGGGCCTCTGCAGACCGGTGAGGACCCGGGCCGTCGTCGACTTGCCGCAGCCGGACTCACCGACCAGGCCGACGATCTCGCCGCGCTTCACCTCCAGGCTCGCGTCGGTGAGGGCGTGCACGGCGTCGCGGCGGAACACGCCTCCGCTGCGTGCCTTGTGGCGTACGTGGACGCCGTCGAGCCTGATCACAGGGCGCTCCCTTCCAGCTGTGCGGCCTTCGCCGGGTGGTGGCAGGCGAAGCCGTGGTCGTACGCTCCGGTGCGCGTGGTGAGTGCGGGGGTGGTGGTCCGGCACAGCTCGGTGGCGGCGCCGCAGCGCGAGGCGAACCGGCAGCCCGTACCGAAGCCCTGGGGTGCGGGGACGACGCCGCGGATCTGGTGGAGCCGTTCGGCGCCCGCCTCCAGCGAGACGACGGAGCCGAGCAGTCCGCGGCTGTAGTGGTGGGTGGGGGCGGTGAGCACGGAGCGGGTGTCCCCGATCTCGGCCAGCCGGCCCGCGTACATCACCGCGACGCGGTGCGACAGGTCACCGACGAGCGCGAGGTCGTGGCTGACGAGCACCATGGCGAAGCCGAGTTCTTCGCGCAGCCGGACCAGGAGTTCGACGACCTGGGCCTGGACCGTGACGTCCAGGGCGGTGGTCGGTTCGTCCGCGATGAGCAGGCGTGGGCTGCGGGAGAGCGCCATGGCGATCAGGACGCGCTGGCGCTGGCCGCCGGAGAGTTCGTGCGGATAGCTGCGCAGGGTGCGCTCCGGCGCGAGGCCGACCAGGTCGAGGAGTTCGGCCGGGGTCTTGGTACCTCCGCGTGAGGTGAGCTGCTTCAGCTGGGTGCCGACGAGTACGGACGGGTTGAGGGAGGAGAGCGCGTCCTGGTACACCATCGCGATCTCGGGGCCCATCAGGGCTCGGCGTTCTTTCGGGGGAAGCTTCAGCAGATCCCGGCCCCGGTAGAGGATCTCGCCGCTGACCTCGGCGTTGCGGGAGAGGAGGCCCATGGCGGCGAGGCTGGTGATGGATTTGCCGCAGCCGGACTCACCGACCAGGCCGAGGGTCTCGCCCTCGTGGACGGTGAAGTCGAGGGCGTCGACGACCGGGGTGGTTCCGTACCGGTCGGAGAAGCGGATGGCGAGGTCCCGTACGGCCAGGAGTCCGGCGGCGTCCTCCGGTACCGGGGCGATCGCCGGGCCGTTGGCGTGGACGCGCGCCGCGAGCTTGGCGAGGGCGGCGTCGATGTCCACGGTGGAGCGGGCCTCCACCGGGTCCGGTGCCGTGGCGGTGTGGGAGGGTTCCGCTGCCGCGCGGGGCTTCTTCGGAGCCGCGGAGGCGTCGGTGAGGCCCTCGGAGAGGATGTTCAGCGCGAGGACGGTGACCAGCAGGGCGAGGCCGGGGAAGAACGTGGCCCACCAGCCGCCCGCGAGGAGGATCTGCCTACCGTAGGCCAGCACGCTGCCCCAGCTGGGGTCGGGGTCCTGCACACCGGCGCCGATGAAGGAGAGGCTCGCCTCGAAGATGATCGCCTCCGCGACCATCACGGTGGCGAAGACCATGACCGGGGCCATGCAGTTGACGGCGACGTGCCGCAGCACGATGTAGCCGCGCCGGGCGCCGATGACCTTCTCGGCCGCGACGTAGTCCTCGCCGTACTGCGAGAGGACGTCGGCGCGGACCACCCGGGCCAGTGACGGGGTGTAGACGAAGGCGATGGTGAAGACGATGACCGGGACGCTGGTGCCGAAGACGGCGACGAGTACGGCGGCCAGGGCGATCGGCGGGAACGACATCACCACGTCGAGGGTGCGCATCACGGACTCGTCGCCCAGCTTGCGCGAGGTGGCGGCGAGCGCGCCGAGCAGGGCGCCGGCGATCAGGGCCAGGGCGGTCGAGCCGAGTCCGATGATCAGCGAGTAGCGCGAGCCGTGCACGACGCGGGCGAAGACGTCGCGGCCGGCCCGGTCGGTGCCGAACCAGCGGCCGCCGCCCGGGGCCTGGACCGGGGTGCCGGTGGTGAGCGGGTCCTGGGTGAGGAGCGGGGCGAACACCGCGCCGAGGATCACGAGGAGCAGCACGCAGAGCGCGACGCGGGAGGTGACCGGGAGGGCGCGGAACGCGATGCCCGGTCGGGAGAGCTTATTGGTCGGCCGGCCCGTGGTGAACATGTCACACCGTCCTGAGGCGCGGGTTGACCAGCAGATAGAGCAGGTCGACGATGACGTTGACCACCAGGAACGCGATGGCGATGGTCAGTACGGTGCCCTGGACCAGGGCGACGTCGCCGCCGGTGACACCTTCGAGGATGAGCTTGCCCATGCCGGGCAGGTCGAAGATCGCTTCGATGACGACGGCGCCGCTGAGCAGGTAGCCGACCTTGACGCCGAGCACGGTGAGCGGGGTGACGAGCGCGTTGCGCAGCACCGAGCGGATCACCAGGAACACCGGCAGGCCGTTGCCGCGTGCGGTGCGGACGTAGTCGCGGTCGAGCTCGGCGACCATCGAGGTGCGGACGAGCCGGGCGAGCGAGGCCGCGACGGGTACGGCGAGCGAGAAGGCGGGCAGGGCCATGGTGCGGAGCCAGCCGCTGAGGGAGTCGGCGGGGTTGGTGTAGCCGCCGGTCGGGAAGACCGGGGTGTTCAGCGCGAACTGCTGGATGAGCAGGACGCCGAGCCAGAAGGACGGGACGGCGACCCCGGCCATGGAGAGCACCCGGAACAGCTGGTCGGGCCAGCGATCGCGGTACATCGCGCCGATGACGCCGGAGACGACCGCGAGGACGATCGCGAGGATCAGGCCGAGGGTCGTCAGCTGGAGGGTGAGCGGGAAGGCGGCGGTGATCCGGTCGACGACGGGCTGGCTCGGCGGGACGGTCGTCCCGAGGTCGAAGTGGAGCAGTTGGCCGAGGAAGTGGAAGTAGCGGACGGGCAGCGGGTCGTTGAGGCCGTTGGCGTCCGCGAAGGCCGCACGGGCTTCGGGGGTGGCGCTCTCCCCGAGCGCGTTGAAGGCCGGGTCGGCCGGCGAGAACTGCAGCACCACGAAGACGAGCAGCGCGATGCCGAGGATCATCACCGGCATCATCGCGACGCGGCGCAGCGCGAGCCGGAGAAAAGCAACCCTCGTCGGGTTCCTTGCCGTTGGGCGGGCCGGTCCGGGACAGCGGGGGTCGGTTGTCTAGGACCGGGCGATCCGGCGCCGGACGAGCGGCGCCGGCTGGGGGCTCGGGGGCGGCGGCCGGTCAGGCGCGGCCGACGTCCAGGAAGGACAGTCCGGTGGTGGGCAGCGGCTTGAAGCCGGGCAGCGCCTTCTCGGTCCAGGCGGTGGAGAGCTTGCGGTGCAGGATCGGATAGAGCGCGGCCTCGTCCGCGACGAGGTCGGTGACCTGGCCCCACAGCTCCTTGCGCTTCGCGTCGTCGCCCGCCTGGGCGGCCTAGTCGAGGGTCTGCTTGACCTTCTTGTACGCGGCGGACTTGCCCCAGCCGTAGCGGCTCTCGGGCCAGAAGCCGTAGTGGAACCAGCGCAGCAGCAGGTCCGCGTCATTGCCGAAGACGGACGGGGCGCCGGGCGCGACGAGGACGTCGAAGTCCCCCTTGTCGACCTTGGCGTACTGGGCCGGGCACTGGGCGATGCCGAGGGTGACCTTGACGCCCGCCTGCTCCCAGCTCTCCTTGAGCAGCGGGGCGATGTCCTTGACCCAGCCGGTGTCGGTGGTCAGGACGGTGAAGGCGAGGTTCTTCACGCCCGCCTCCGCGAGCAGCTGCTTCGCCTTGGCCACGTCGTGCGTGTAGACGGTCGCGGCCTTGTGGTAGTCGGGGTGGGTCGAGGGCACGTAGCCGGTGGCGGCCGCGGCGTTGCCGACCATCGCGGTGGAGATGATCTTCTCGGTGTCCAGGGCGTAGTGCAGCGCCTGGCGCACCCGCTTGTCCGCGAACCGCTTGTCGGCGGTGTTGAACATCAGGAAGAGCAGTCCGAAGGACTGCACGGACTCCGTCTTCGCGTTGCCCGAGAGCCGCTTGACGTCGATGTACGGGACGTCCTCGATGGCCTGGACGCGGCCCGACTCCATGGCGCTGACCCGGGCCGACTAATCGGACATCAGGCGCCAGACCATCTTCTTGGCCTTGGCGGGGTGGGCGCCGTTGTACTTGTCGTACGCCTCGAAGACGATCTTGTCCTCGCGGGTGGCAGAGACGAACCTGTACGGCCCGGAGCCGACCGGCTCGGCGTCGAAGGCCTTGGGGTCGGGCGCCACGATCTTCTTCGGGACGATCCGGGCCACGGCTATCCGGGACGGGAAGAGCGCGAAGGGGTACTTGAGCCTGAATTCGACCGTGCCCGCGTCGACGGCCTCGACCGTGTCGATGAAGGGCACGAACTGCGCCATCAGGGAGGCGTTCTCCGGGTCCGGGATGCGTTCGAAGCTGAACACCACGTCCTCCGCGGTGACAGGGGAGCCGTCGTGGAAGGTCGCCCCCTTGCGCAGCGTCGCCCGGTAGGTGGTGGCGTTGATCTTCTTCGGAATCTCGGTGGCGAGCGCGGGACGTGCCACGAGTGTTGCCGGATCGAGATCGACCAGGCCCTCGAAGATGTGCATGTTGGCGGCGTACGGGGTCGCGCCCGAGGTGATCATCGGGTCGAAGCCGGTCGACAGCGGATACGACAGACCGGCCTCGATGAGGTCGCTGCCGCTGACCTTGTCCGTCGATCCGTCGGCGGTCGAGGACGGTCCGCCGCAGGCGGCAAGGCTCGCCGTGATGGCGGCCGCGGCGCCGGCAGCACTGGTGTAACGCAGGAAGGTGCGGCGCTCGACACCGGCTGCTCTCAGCTCGGGCACGGGTCCTCCAGGGACGTCGAGGTGGGGCGTCGGGGGGATGAAGACGGGCGGTGGATCGCTGGTTCACGGGGACCGCGGAACCTGAAGCATCAGACGTCAGATGTCTGATGCCTTGATAGCGTGGGAACGTAGCTTGACAATCGAGAGGGGTCAAGAGGTGGGGAGTTCACATATGTCCGGAACGAGGCCCGGCCGGCAGCTGCTCCGGCAGGAAGTCGTCGACGGCATCAAGCGGTACATCCTCGAAGAACGGCTCCGCCCCGGGGACCCGCTGCCCACCGAGCCCGCCCTGTGCGAGGCCCTCGGCGCCAGCCGCTCCAGCGTCCGCGAGGCCGTCAAGATCCTCCACGCACTCGACATCGTCGAGGTCCGCCACGGACACGGCACCTACGTCGGCAGGCTGAGCCTGTCGGCGCTGGTGGAGAGCCTGACCTTCCGCGGGCTGCTCTCCCCCGACGACGACTTCCAGGTGATGGCCGACCTGGTCGATGTGCGCGAGCTCTTCGAGCGCGGCATGGCCGACCGCATCGTCACGCTGCTCACGCCGGAGCAGCTCGACGCGCTGGAAGGCCTGGTGGCCACGATGCGCGAGACCGGCGCGCAGGAGGGGCACGGTTTCGTGGACGCCGACCGGGCGTTCCACGCGCTGCTCGTCGCCCCGCTGGGCAACGAACTGATCGGCCAGCTCTCGATGGCCTTCTGGGACGTGTACACGATCGTCGCGCCGCATCTCGACGGATTCACCCACGCCGACGAAACGGCGACGATCGTGGCCCACCAGAACATCGTGGACGCCGCTCGGGCCAAGGACATCCCCGGCTTCATGCAGGCGCTCGGCGAGCACTACGCCCCGGTCAGGCGCCGGATCTCGGAGGCGCGGGCCCGCGGCGGCGCCAAGGGCTGAGCATGCCCGGCAGCGCCCCCGACGCGGCGACGGGGCCGGGCCGCCCTCCTCCCGGGCGCGGCCCCGCACACCCTTGACGGGCACCACGGGGGCTGCCTAGGGTCCGTGTGCCTACAGGACATCTGACGTCACCCGTCTGAGGGCCTGTGGACTCACCCGGATCCGTACCTACGACGTGACGGTGCCCGGCTTCACCGGCCGCCGCGCGCGAACCCTGGGCTGCGTCGTGGAGTTCCCGAGGACAGACCCCAAGGGCTGTCCCGTCTCCCACCCTTCGAGAAGCACCTCCCTTCCGAGAAGAGAGATCGTCCATGCGGCGAACTGCCCCTGTCGCCCTGCTCGGTGCCGCCCTGCTGGTGGTCGCCGTGACCGGCACCGCGCAGGCCGCGGCGCCCGCCCCCGGCACGCTCACGTCCCAGGACCTGACCGTCGACGGCGTGAGCTCCCCCCCACTACCGCATCCCCGCTCCGACCACATCGGTCAGGGGCACCGTGCTGGCGGCGTACGACGCCCGGCCCGCCCTCGCGGACCTGCCCGCCAACATCGGCATCGTGCTGCGCCGCAGCACCGACGGCGGTACGACCTGGCAGCCGCAGCAGGTGGTCCGCAAGGACACCGCGCCCAAGGGCTACGGGGACCCGAGCCTGCTGGTCGACCGGACCACCGGCCGGATCTTCCTGTTCTACGCGGCCGGGGTGAACCAGGGCTTCGCGGGCTCGGCCACCGGCAACGACGAGAGCGACCCCGACATCCTCCAGGCCGACTACAGCTACTCGGACGACGACGGGCTGACCTGGACCCACCGCCGGATCACCAAGCAGATCAAGGACCCGGCCTGAGCCGGGATGTTCGCCGCGTCCGGCGAGGGCATCCAGCTGCGCAACGGCGCGCACAAGGGCCGGCTGATCCAGCAGTACGCCGTCCGTATCAACGGCGCCAACTACGCGGCGAGCGCGTACAGCGACGACCACGGCGCGAGCTGGAAGATGGGCAAGCCGGTCGGCCCCGGCGGCGACGAGAACAAGACCGTCGAGCTGAACGACGGCACGGTCATGCTGAACAACCGCTCCGCGCCCTGCCGAACGATCGCGTACTCCACGGACGGCGGAGCCACCTACACCCCGTTCGTCCAGGACACCGCGCTCCCCGACCCGGCGAACAACGCCTCGGTCATCCGCTACGCACCCGACGCCCCGGCCTCCGACCCGCAGTCCGCCTGGCTGCTGTTCAGCAACACCGAGGACACCGGGTCGCGGCGCAACCTCACCGTCAAGATGTCCTGCGACAACGGGAGGACCTGGCCGATCCGGAAGGTCGTCGACCCCGGCGCCGCGGCCTACTCGACGCTGACCCGGCTGCCGGACGGCAGGCTCGGGCTGCTGTACGAGCGCGGCGACTACGAGCACATCACGTACGACTCGTTCGACCTGAAGTGGCTGGGCGGCACCTGCGCCGACATCACCATCACCCCGCGATCCCGGCACTGAAGCCCGGCCAGGGTGCCAGCGTCAAGGTCCCGGTCACCGTACCGGCCGGCGCCTCGGGCAGCGCCGCGCTCACCGCGACGTACCGGGCGGACGGCAAGCAGGCCCAGGGCACCGCGAAGGTGACCGTCGCCCCGTGACCGAGGCCCAGGGCCGTACGTCCAACGGCCGAAAGGCGGTTGGACGTGCCCCGGTCCGCGACCGTTCAATGGGAGCGACGCGCAGCGGGCGGGGCAACCGGGAAGTGGTGGTGGACGTGGCGGGAGCGGTCTTACGCATCGGGGTGGTCGGCGGGAGCATCGCCGGGTGCGCCATGGCGATCGCCGGCGCCAAGGCCGGCGCGGAGGTGACGGTCCACGAGCGCAGCGAAGCGGCCCTGGAGGACCGGGGGTTCGGCATCGCCATCCCGCCGGCGCTGCACCGGGAGCTGGTCGCGGCCGGCTATCTGGACGCCGCCATGCCGACGGTTCCGGCGCCCTCCCGGCTCTGGCTCACCCGGCAGGAGGGCCGCCCGTATGCGCGTGAACTGGCCTGTCAGGAAGGCACGGTGACGGCCTGTCACTGGGGTCTGCTGTGGCGCACGCTGCGGGCGAACACCGGGTCCGCCGTGCGGTACCACCGGAGGCAGCCCGTCACCGGAGTGGGGCGTCACCCCTCGGGCGGCGCCGTGCTCCGGACGGCGGACGCGGAGCACGTCTACGACATCGTCGTCGGGGCGGACGGGCCCCGGTCCGTCACCCGGGAGGCCGTCGCCCCGGGGGTGCGGCCGGTTCCGGCGGGGTACGCCGTGTGGCGCGGCACGCTGCCGCTCACCGCGCTCGCCGGTCATCCGCAGGTGCTGGAGCTGGTGCGCGGCGCGTGGGTCACGCTGGGATACCGGGGCGGGCACGGGATCTTCTACCTGATCCCCGGCACCGCGCCGGAATCCCGGCTGCTGGCGTACGCCATCTACGGCTCCCCTCCCCCGGCGACCTGGACCGCCGCGCACGAGACGTACGTACGGCACATCGCGCGGGAGCACTTCCCGGCGGACTGGGCCGCTCTCGTCGGCGGGGGCGAGCACACGTCCATGGCGTACCACCCGGTCACCGACCTCGACCCGCCCCAGGTGGCCGATCCGCCGTTCCTGCTGGCGGGCGACGCGGCGAGCATCACCAGGCCGCACACCGCCAGCGGCGCGACGAAGGCGCTGCAGGACGCGCTCTGTCTGGAGCGCGTCCTGCGCGGGGCGCCGTCCTCCCCGGCCGAGGCGCTGCGCCGGTACGCGGCCGAACGGCAGCCGGAGGGGGCCCGGCTGGTCGCCCTGGGGCGCCGGCTGGGGCACGCGATGGTCGAACGGACCCCGGACTGGGAGGCGATGGGAGCGGCGGAGGTGGCGGCGTGGTCCCGGGCGACGCTGGACGGCGCGGACAGTTACCTGCACGGGAGGGTCGAGAGAGTGGAGGGGTGACGGACCGGAACGCGGTCACGCATCGCCGGACGGGCTGAGCGCGGTCACGCGTCGCCGGACCGGCTTGAGCGCAATCACGCCGGGTCGAGCCGGGTGCGGATGCCGTCGAAGTGGGTGCGCATCGCCCGTACCGCGCGCAGGCCGTCGGCCGCCGCCACCGCCTCGACGATCTCGCGGTGCTGGGCGCAGGTGACCCACGGGTCCTGATGGCCGTCGTCGAGATCCTCGCGCACCCGGTCCATCGCCGCCCAGAAGGCGTCGAGCACTTCGCTGAGCAGGTGGTTGTCGAGCGAGGCGTACAGCGCGAGGTGGAAGGCCCGGTCGGTGGCGCGGGCGACCCGGCCGCCGCCCGCCTCCTCCTCCATCTTCGCCACGAGGGCCCGCAGCACGTCGAGGTCCACGCCCGGGGCCCCGGCGGCGACGGCGCCCACCAGCCCCGCCTCCAAGGCCTCGCGCACCTTCATCAGCTCGGCGAGACCGGGCTCGCCCTGGCGGTGGCGGACCGCCGCCCGGAAGGCGAGCCCCTCGGCGAACGGTGACAGCGAGAGCGTGCCGACGAAGGTGCCGAATCCGCGCCGGATCTCGACGACGTTGACCGCCTGGAGCGATTTGAGCGCCTCGCGCACCGAGACCCGCCCGGCGCCGAAGAGATCCATCAGCTCGGCCTCCGTGGGCAGCGCGTCGCCCGGCGCGAGCCGGCGTTCCAGGATCAGTTCCTTGATCCTTCGCTCGATGTCCTGAGCCATGGTGGGCCGCGCCACAACATCCTCCTGAGGTGCCATTGCCCCTTGACCGGTCGCAGGAGCATCTGTATAAGGTAAAGTCAGACATAGGACATCTTACGTCTCACGTCTCAATCCGCGTAGCCCGACAGGCCCCGGATCGGTATCCCGATCAGCTGGAGCCCCCACCATGTCTCTGACCGCACCCCTGCTCGGCGTAGTCCCGCCGGTCTGCACCCCGCTCGACCGCCGCGGCGAGGTCGACACCGCGTCCCTGGCCCGGCTCGTCGAACACCTCATCGGCGGGGGCGTGCACGGACTCTTCGCGCTCGGGTCCACCAGCGAGGTCGCCTACCTCACCGACGAGCAGCGCGGCACGGTCCTGGAGACCGTGGTCAACGCGACCGACGGGCGGGTCCCGGTGCTGGCCGGGGTCATCGACACCACCACGGCCCGGGTCGTCGAGCACGCCAGGTCCGCCGCCCGGCTCGGCGCGGACGCCTTGGTCGCGACCGCGCCGTTCTACACCCGCACCCACGGCAAGGAGATCGCCGGGCACTTCCGCCGGCTGCGCGCCGAGGTGGGCCTGCCGCTCTTCGCGTACGACATCCCGGTCGCCGTGCACAGCAAGCTGTCCGCCGCGCTGGTCCGCGAGCTCGCGGAGGACGGCACCCTGGCCGGGCTCAAGGACAGCAGCGGCGACGAGGGCGGGCTGCGCCGGCTCATCGTCGAACTCGGTGGCCGCGAGGGCCGCGCGCACGGCCCGGTGCCCGGCTTCAGCATCCTCACCGGCTCCGAACTGACCGTGGACGCGGCGCTGCTGGCCGGTGCCGACGGCGTCGTCCCCGGCATCGGCAACGTGGACCCGGCCGGCTACGTACGGCTCTACGAGGCCGCGCGCGCCGGAAACTGGACGCTGGCCGCCGAGGAGCAGGAGCGGCTCATCGCTCTGTTCGCCATGGTGGACGTCGGCCCCGAGGCGGACATGGGCCGCAGCTCCTCCGCGCTCGGCTCGTTCAAGTCGGCGCTCCGGCTGCTGGGCGTCATCGACTGCGGCGACACCGCGTTCCCGCAGATCCAGCTGTCCGCCGAATCCGTCGCGCTGGTCTCCGGACTGCTGCGCGCCGCCGGTCTGCCGCCGGTCCGATGACCGTGACGGCACCGCGGACATCCCCGTCACAGACCGCACGGACCGCACCGGACGGCCGGCCCGTCGTCGGCCTCGACCTCGGCGGTACGAAGATCGCCGCCGCGCTCCTCTGCGCCGACGGCACGGTCCTGGCCCGGCACAGCCGCCCCACCCCACCCCGGCCCGTGCCGGTGCCGGTGCCGGTGCGGCAGCGGTGCTCGACGCGCTCGCCGCCGCAGCGGCCGAGGTCGACCCCGGCGGGGCCGCCGCGCTCCTCGGCATCGCGGCGGCCGGGGTGGTCGATCCCCGCACCGGCATCGTCACCAGCGCCACCGACTCCATCCTCGGCTGGGCCGGAACCGCGCTGGGCGCTGGGCGCCGGACTCGCGGACCGTACCGGGTACGCGGTGGCCTGCGACAACGACGTACGTGCCACGGCCGGCCCGGAGCTCGCCGCGCTCAACGCGGAGCGGCGGGACCACGGTTCGCTGCTCTTCGCCGCCATCGGCACCGGGGTCGGCGGCGCGATCGCCGTCGACGGACGGATGCTGCACGGGGCGTCCGGCATCGCCGGACACCTCGGCCATCTGCCCAGCCCGGAGGCGGCCGGGCTGCCCTGCACCTGCGGGTCCACCGGCCATCTGGAGGTCATCGCCTCCGGGCCCGGTATCGCCGCCCACTACGAGCGGCTGACCGGCGCCCCGGTGGACCGGCTGGAGACCGTCGCCGTACGGGCCGCGCGGGGCGAACCGGCCGCCGTGTCCGCCATCACCACGGGCGCGGCCGCCGCCGGGCATGTGCTCGGCGGACTCGCCAACGCCTTCGGCCCCGACCCGGGTCGTCGTCGGCGGCGGCGTCCCGAGGATCGGCCCGCTGTACGGGGACGCCCTGCGCGCCGCGTTCGACTCGGAGCTGATGGAACCGCTGCGCGGGCTCGTCCCCCGGGCGCCGCTCCTCGGCCACGACGCGGCCGTGCTCGGAGCGGCCGCCCTGACCACCACCCTTCCCCTCCACCACCCGGGAGCCCACCGATGACCGCTCAGAACCTGGCCGCGCGGGACCTCGCCGCCGCCCTTCGGGGCAGGCTGATCGTGTCCTGCCAGGCACCGCCCGGCGACCCGATGCGGGAGACCGGCACCCTGGTGCGCCTGGCGCTGTCGGCCGTCGCCGGTGGCGGCGCGGCGATCCGGGCCAACGAGCCGGCGGTCGTCGCCGCGATCGTGGAGGCCGTCGCCCTGTCGGTCATCGGCCTGTGGAAGGACGGCGACATCGGGGTGTACATCACGCCGACCGTCCGGCACGCCCTGGCGGTGGCGGAGGCGGGCGCGGCCGTCGTCGCGGCGGACGCCACCGACCGGCCGCGCCCCGACGGCTCGGCGTTCGCGGACATCGTCGAGGCGGTCCACGCGGCCGGCGCGCTGGTGATGGCCGACGTCGCCACCTTCGAGGAGGGCGTCACGGCCGCCGCGCGGGGGCCGATTTCGTCTCCACGCCCCTCTCCGGCTACGTGCCCGGCCCCGAAGCAGACCGGCCCCGACCTCGGCCTGATCGCCGCGCTGTCCGCCGCAATCGACGTCCCGGTCGTCGCCGAAGGCCGTATCAACACCCCGGAGGAGGCGGCCGAGGCCCTGCGGCTCGGGGCGCACAGCGTCGTCGTCGGCACCGCCATCACCGCCCCCACGGCCCTGACCGACCGTTTCGTCGCAGGCATCGACAGGACCTAGGACCTGCCCCTCCCCCACCACGCGGGGCGGCCGTTCGAGGGAGAGCGCCGTCCCGCATCCTGGAGTCACCGTGCAGACCACATCACCCCCCACGCTCCCCTGGTACCGCCAGGTCAGCCGCACTCAGTGGAAGTCGTTCCTCGCCGCCTGGATCGGCTACGTCCTGGACGGCTTCGACTTCGTGCTGATCACCCTCGTGCTGACGGAGATCAGTGACCAGTTCGGCCTCAGCACGGTGCAGGCGGCCAGCCTGATCTCCGGCGCGTTCATCACCCGCTGGCTGGGCGGGGCGGTGCTCGGCGCCATCGGTGACCGGTACGGCCGCAAGCTCTCCATGGTGCTGAGCATCCTGCTGTACTCGGTGGGGACGTTCGCCTGCGGGTTCGCCTGGAACTACCACAGCCTGTTCGCCGCCCGGCTGGCCATCGGCATGGGCATGGGCATGGGCATGGCCGGTGAGTACAGCGCCAGCTCCACGTACGTCATGGAGAGCTGGCCCGCCGGGATGCGCAGCCGGGCCAGCGGCTTCCTCAGCTCCGGCTTCTCGGTCGGTTCCGTGCTCGCCGCGCAGGTCTACAACTGGGTGGTCCCCTCGCTCGGCTGGCGCTGGATGTTCTACCTGGGTCTCATCCCGATCGCCATCGCGCCGTGGATGCGGCGCTCGCTGCCGGAGGCCGAGGAGTGGACGGAGTTTGTAGCGGAGCAGGGCGCCAGGCCCAATCCGTTCGCGCCGCTGTTCGCCAGCCGCGCCCGGTCGGCCGCCAACACGGTGCTGGTCGTCGTCGCCACGGTCTCGCTGTTCCTCGTCTTCACACCCGGCGGCGCCGGAATGGTCCCGGCACTCTCGGTGGTCGCCGGTCTCTCGCTCGCCGCGTTCGCCGTGCAGCTGGGCGGGAAGCGGAGCTGGGTGCTGTACCTGTCGATGATCGTCACGCTGTTCTTCGCGTTCCTGTACTCGTGGCCGATCCAGGCGCTGCTGCCCACGTATCTGAAGACCGAGCTGGGCTACACCACGGACCAGGTCACCGACGTCCTCTACTTCGCGGGCTTCGGCACCATGGCGGGCTGCTGTGCGGCGGGCTTCCTGGGCGACCGGATCGGGACGAAGAAGGCGTACGCGCTGACCCTGCTGGCCTCGCTCGCCTTCGTCTACCCGGTGTTCGCCGTGCAGGACAACCTGCTGCTGCTCGGTGCGCTCCTCTTCCTCCTCCAGGCGACGAGCTTCGGCATCTCCGGACTGCTGCCGCGCTACATCGGCGGCCACTTCCCGACGGCGAGCCGGGGCGCCGCCCTCGGCTTCACCTACAACGTGGGCGCCCTCGGCGGAGCCGTCGCCCCGGTCCTGGGCGCCCACCTCGCCTCCGGCATGGACCTGGGCCAGGCACTGGCGGTGCTGACGTTCGCGGGCACGGTGATCGTCGTACTGCTGGTCGGCCTCGACGTACCGGCCCGGCTGAACCGGCTGACGGACCCGGACTCCGCGCCGGACCATCTGGCGCCGCCGCCGCCCCGCAAGCGCGTGCGGGTAAGCCGGTAGCGCCCTGTCCGGATACGGCGGGCGTCAGGGCGCGATGCGCTCGAAGACCGCCGCCAGGCCCTGTCCGCCGCCGATGCACATGGTCTCCAGCCCGTACCGGCCCTCGCGGCGGTGCAGTTCCCTGGTGAGGGTGGCGAGGAGGCGGGCGCCGGTGGCGCCGACCGGGTGGCCGAGCGAGATGCCGGAGCCGTTCACGTTGATCCGCTCGTCGTGGTCCTTCTCGCCGAGCCCCAGTTCGCGGGTGCAGGCCAGCACCTGTGCGGCGAAGGCCTCGTTGAGCTCGATCAGGTCCAAATCGGCGAGGGTGAGCTCGGCGCGGGCGAGCGCCGTGCGGGTGGCGGGGACGGGGCCGATGCCCATGGTGGCCGCCGGTACCCCGGCGCGGGCGAAGGAGACCAGCCGGACGAGCGGGGTGAGGCCGAGCCGTTCCGCCGTGGCGGCACTGGTCACCAGGCAGGCGGCGGCCGCGTCGTTCTGGCCGCTGGCGTTCCCGGCGGTGACGGTGGCCGCCGGGTCGGACTTGCCCATGATGGGGCGGAGCCCCGCGAGTTGCTCGGCGGTGGTGTCGGGGCGCGGGTGCTCGTCGGCGGTGACGACCGTGTCGCCCTTGCGTGTTTTCACGGTGACGGGGACGGTCTCCGCCTCGTACCGCCCTTCGGCGGCGGCACGGGCCGCCCGCTGCTGTGAGCGCAGGGCCAGGGCGTCCTGGTCCGCGCGGCTGATGCCGTATTCGCGGCGCAGGTTCTCCGCGGTCTCGATCATGCCGCCGGGCACCGGGTGGTTGACGCCGCCCGCCGTGACCCGGCCCCGGGCGAGCGAGTCGTGGAGCTGGAGGCCGGGGCCCTTGATGCCCCAGCGGCCGTCGTGCGTGTAGTAGGCGGCCGCGCTCATCACGTCGACGCCGCCCGCGATCACCACCTGGCTGAAGCCGGCCCTGATCTGCATCGCGGCGTCGAGGACGGCCTGGAGCCCGGAGCCGCAACGGCGGTCGATCTGGGTGCCGGTGACGGACTGCGGGAGCCCGGCGTCGAGCGCGGCGACCCGGCCGATGGCAGGGGCGTCGGCGGACGGGTAGGCGCTCCCGAGGATCACCTCGTCGACCCGGTCGGGGTCGATTCCGGTGCGGGCGACGACCTCGGCGATGACGAGCGCGGCGAGGGAGGCCGGCGCCTGCCCGGCGAGCGCTCCGCCGAAGCGGCCGATGGGGGTGCGCAGCGGTTCGCAGATCACGACATCGTCTCTGTCGGGCACGGCGGGGCCTTTCGGGGAGGTGGGACGGGGGCGGACGGTCACGGGGACGGGGTGGGCAGGGCGTCCTGCGCGACGGCGAGTACCGCGCGCAGGGCGGCGGACGGGTTGTCGGTCCGCCAGGCCAGGGCCGCCTGGCGGCGGATGGGCGGACCGGTGAGCGGGCGGTAGACGAGGCCGTTCTGCTGGATGTGCTGGACGGAGGTGACGGTGAGGGTCACCCCGACGCCCGCGGCGACCAGCGCCATGATCGTGTACGAGTCGGGGGCCTCCTGCACCACCCTGGGGTTGAACCCGGCGGCCTCGCAGGCGCCGACCATCGCGTCGCGCACGGTGGAACCGGCGTTGGCGGGGAACGAGACGAACGGCTCCCCGGCCAGGGCCTCGATGGAGACGCTGTCCCGGGTGGCGAGCGGGTGGTCGGACGGGAGCGCGCAGACCAGTTCCTCCTCGTCGATCACCCGGTGGACCACACCCGGCTGCGTCACCGGCAGCCGTACGAACCCCAGGTCCAGCGAGCCGTCCGCGACCCGCGCCAGGGCGACGTCGGCGTAGGTCTGGCCCGTCATCACCAGCTCGATGCCCGGGTGGGCGGCGCGCACCGCCCGGGTCAGCCGGGGCAGCGTTCCGTGGCTGGAGGCACCCGCGAAGCCGATGCCGACCCGGCCGTACTCGCCTCGGCCCGCCGCCTTCGCGGCCCGTACCGCGACGTCGAGGCCGTCGAGCACGGCCCGTACCGGCTGGAGGAACGACTCCCCCGCGCCGGTGAGCCGGACCGAACGGGTGTTGCGCTCGAAGAGCTGGACGCCCAGCTCCTTCTCCAGCCGCCGGATCTGCTGGCTCAGCGGCGGCTGGGCCATCTGGAGCCGCTTGGCGGCCCGGCCGAAGTGCAGCTCCTCGGCCACGGCGACGAACGCGGACAGATGGCGCAGTTCCATGTCCGCCCCTTGCCTCAGCTCCCATTGATCAATAAGTCGTCTCGATCCGACCTTAATTCGGTATTGGACACCGATCAATGGCCGCTGACACGGTGGGACGACGCACCCGCGGGCCCCACGAAGATCTGCGGGAACCACCGGATCGATCCGCCTGTCCGCACCCCGAGAGGACCGTAACCGCCATGCGTATCAGGATCGTCGGAGCCGGAGCCATGGGCCGCGGCATCGCCCAGTGGGCAGCCGTGGCCGGACACACCGTCGAGCTGTGCGACGTACGGACGGAAGCGGTGACCGAGGCGGCCGGCTTCGTACGCTCCATGCTGGAGCGGGCCGTGCGGAAGGGCCGGACGACCGCCGCCGAGGCGGCGGCCGCCGTGGCACGGATCGTCCCGCTGGAGGCCCCGTGGGCGGCGGGCCCGGAGGTCGAACTGGTCATCGAGGCCGTGCGGGAGGACCTCGCCACCAAGGCGGAGGTCTTCGGCCGGCTGGAGCGGGCGCTGCCCGCCTCGGCCGTCTTCGCGACCAACACCTCCTCGCTGTCCGTGACCCGGATCGCCGCCACGCTCAAGGACCCGACGCGCCTGGCCGGGCTGCACTTCTTCAACCCGGTGCCGCTGATGCGGATCGTCGAGGTCGTGCCCGGCGCGGCCACCCGGCCCGGCATCCCGCCGCTGCTCACAAAGCTCGTGGAGAGCTGCGGCCACCGCGCGGTCACGGTCGCCGACACCCCCGGCTTCCTCGTCAACCACGCCGGGCGCGGACTCGTGACGGAGGCGCTCGCGCTGCTGGAGGAGAACGTCAGCGACCCGGCGGGCATCGACCGGATCGCCCGGGACGTACTCGGCCTGCGGATGGGCCCGTTCGAGCTGATGGACCTCACCGGACTCGATGTGACCGCCGCCGTCATCGACTCGATCTGGGAGGGCTTCCGGCACGAGGACCGGCTGCGCCCCTCCTACCTGACCCCGAACCGGGTGACCGCCGGACTGCTCGGCCGCAAGACCGGCAGGGGCTGGTTCGCGTACGGCTCCGAGGCGCCCGCCCCGGCCGAGGAGGCGCCGGTCTCCGGCGACGCGGACCGCCCGGTGCACGTCTTCGCGGCCGCGAGCGGGGACCGGGACGCCGCCGCGCTGCGCGAGGCACTGGCCGCCGCGGGCGCCACGGTCGAAGCGGGACCGCAGCCGTCGGCCGGGGCGCTGGTGCTGGTTCCGGTCTGGGGCACCACGGTCGCCTCCTCCGTCGCCGCGCACCGGCTGCCCGCCGGGCGCACCTTCGGCGTGGACCCGCTGCCCGCCGCCGGGCGCCGCCGGGTGCTCGCGGTGACGCCCGCCGCGGAACCGGCGGCCGCGCGGGACGCCCGCGCGGTGCTGGCACGGGCGGCGGACGGCGGCGAGCCGTTCGCGGTCTCCGTGGCGCGGGACACGGCGGGCACGGTCGCGCAGCGGCTGCTCGCCTCCATCGTGTCGGTCTCGGCGTCCATCGCGGAACGCGCCCTGGCGGCCCCCGCCGATATCGATCCGGCCGTGACCACCGGTCTCGGCTACCCGGTCGGGCCGCTGGCCTGGGGCGACCGGATCGGCGCGGCCCGGATGCTGGAGCTGCACCGGGCCCTGTACGCGACGACCGGCGACCCGCGCCACCGCCCGACCCGCTGGGTCACCGAACGCGCCGCCCTCGGCCTGGCCCTGACGGACCCGGGCACCTCCCCGGAGCAGTGCCTCTGAGGGGGCCCGGCATGACCGATTCGTACAAGACCGTCTGCGGGCGCCCGGCCTACGGTCGGATCATGACTCCACGACTCGACGCGATCAGCATCACCACCGCGGACCTGCCCGCCTCGCTCGCCTTCTACCGCAGGCTCGGCCTCGACATGCCCGCCGACGCGGAATCCGCACCCCATGTCGAAGTGACGCTCCCGGGCGGACAGCGTCTGCTGTGGGACACCGAGGACGTCGTCCGGTCCTTCGACCCCGAGTGGTCGGGGCCGAAGGGCGGTGAGCGCCTCGGTCTCGCCTTCCTCTGCGACAGCCCGGCGGAGGTCGACGCCGTCTACGCGGAGCTGACGGGCGCCGGATACCGGGGCCATCTGAAACCGTGGGACGCGATGTGGGGGCAGCGGTACGCCGTCGTCCTCGACCCGGACGGCTGCGCGGTGTCGCTGTTCGCCGCCGCGTCCTAAGCCGTGTATCGAAAGCGGATCTTGGGCTGTGCATGATCACGGTCCGTGACCGCCTCGCCCTACACCTCGTCGATGGCGTACGGGCCACCGGTGCCGACGCGCAGCAGGGCGGCGGCGATCCCCGCCGCGTTGCGGCCTCCATCGATCCAGCCGAGCGTCATCCACCCGCCGGTCTCGGACCAGGCCCGCAGGTAGTAGGTCGGCGGGTGCCGCCCGCCCGGGAACCAGGTCGGCTCGGCCGGGGCCGGACGCCCCTTCGGCCAGGTGCCGAACGGCAGGCGGGACACCACCGGCCGTTCGGGGCCGGCGTCAGCCGGTGCACCGCTGGGCAGAGTGCCCAGGTCGGAGGTGGAGTGCTCGAAGACCTCGGCTCACACGTGACCGCAGTCGCCGCCGACGGGACGCTCCAGCGCTCTCAGCCGGTGAGCGACCGCTGTTTCCGCCAGGAGCCGTGACGGCGAGATGGCTGGTGTGTGCCGCAGGAAGGTTGGCCGAGTTGACTCTTCTGCGGGCGCCCCTCCGGCCTCATCCTTTGACGTGACCATGACGCGCGCAATTGACGCGGATATTAAGGAAGATGCGGAGGGTGACATGTCCGTTCGGAAACGACTGGCTGTCTCAGCGGCAGCTCTGGCGCTCGCCGGAACCTAACTGGTGGCTGCGGTCGCACCCGCGTCGGCCGCACCGGTTCCTCAGGAGGCAGGCTGTTACGCCGGCGCCATGACAGGGTCCCCAGACACAAGGGTCTGGCGATCTACTGCCTAGGAGGCACCTACGACTACTACGGCCGAATTCTCTGCCACAAGACAGACGGCAGCAACTACAACTACTGGCACTACGGCCCCGTAGTCGGCCCTGGTCTGACGTCCACAGTGTGGTGTGACCAGGGAGCCGACGTGCTCGACTGGGGCATCTCCATCCCCGAGGGCCTGCCCTGGCACCTGTTCGCGGCGGCCCCTCCGGGGCCCGGCTCCTGCGTTCAGCACCCTCGGCCGGGCCCGGATCGCCCCGGGGCCGGCGGCTCGTACCGAGAGGTTTGCTACTCGATACGAGCGGCGCGGGTCTGCTGGGCCTGCTGAAGAACCTCAGCCCTCAGGTCTCCGACTGATACAGCGCGGGGTGCTGCCGAGAGATCCGGGCCCGCAGAGCCTTCACGGTACGGGCGTCGCCGGCAAGGGCCCGGTGTATGGCCGCGTTCTCCCGGGCTTGGGCTGCCGGGCCATGAGCGCGGGAGAGCCGCCGTTCGTCGCTGGTGTCGATCTACTGGACGCGGGCGGGCACCTTGGTCTCGCTCATCGGTGAGTCGGGCGGCGAGGGTAGCGTCGTCCGGAGCCTGGGAAGCGGTCGCTGTGCGGACGAAAGTCGTCACGACCGGTCACGCCCGCCGGATCCGGATCGGTCCATGGACCTCGGATGCGGTGACCGGGCGTCCCGCCTGAGTGATCTCCACCGTCCCCGCCTCGACGAGTCGCCATGCTGCGCGGCGGGTCGCCTCCATCAGATGGCGCCAGCCGTCGTCCTGGCCGTCGTACGCCGCTCTCGCGGCATCGGAAGGACAGATCGAAGCCGTCGGACCGCACCGTTCCAGCAGGTCCACGATGGCCCGCTCCACCCGCTGGTCGATTTGGCGCTGCGTCTTCGCCACCTCGCCAGTATCGCAGTCCCCGGGATCCGATGCCCCGAGACCGGGCGGCAACGGCGCGGGCCGGTGCGAGCCGCCCGCGCCGGCCCGCGCCGCTGTTCACTTCTCGTCGTCCAGACGCCCGAGAGCCCGCTCCCAGCGTGCGCGGCGCTCGTGGGCGGACTGCTCCCACCATGGTGTGCCACGCTCCCCCAGCGCGGTTTTCGCCCACTGCACGCGGGAGCGAGCCGTTCGCTCGGCGTCCACGTCCTTCGCCGACAGGGCTGAACGTACGGCTCGGCGTGCCGCCATCAGGTGATAGCGCAGGCGCGCGGCCGTCTCTTCCGGCAGCGAAGGGTCCGTCGCCCGCCACCGGCGCCCTTCGATCACGACATAGTGGCCGTCGGGAGTCTTTCGGGGCTGTTCTCGCTGGGCGCACATGCACCGATTCTCCAGTCGGCCGGTGCCGGAACACGCCGTACCGCGCCCGTCACCTGTGCGCCGGAGGCATCAAAGCGTGAGGCACCGAGGCGCGAGCCGTGTTGGCGTCAGCGGACCGGACGCGGCAGGCGCACCCGAGGTCACCAGTCCGCTCCGCCCCCGGTACCGCGTCTGATCCCCGTAGCTTCGGGTAACCGAGGGCCATGAACCTTTCCGTAATCTCTGCGGGCGTACCCCTCATTGGCGGCGTTGGTCCCGGTGGGCCTGCTCGTTGTCGTGGTACTGATCACCGCGGTCATCGTCGGCAGCCGACGGACTGCTCGGAAGAGGCTCACAGTCGACACGCGTGCCCGCCCGGCGGTGGGGCACGCGACGGGCAGCAGCGGGGCCGGACCTGGCAGACCATCGACGACGACGCCGACCAGGGAAATCCGCATCGCAGGTCCGGTGGCCGAGCCGGATGATCCGCCCGGCGGCCCGCGCCCCACGCTCCACACCCGCGGCAACAGGCTCAGCGAACGAATGTTCGGCATAATTCGGACTAACGCACTCAGTAAGCAGCGACGACAAGGCACTGACACATGCTGACAGCGATCGCAGATGTACTGAGGTCCGTCGGCGGGGCCATCGCCACCCTCGTGACCCTGCCTTTCAGGGCCGTGGCCCGCCTTTTCGGCGGAGCCGCGGACAGCGCCCACGGCCGGCACTGAGGCACGCGGCGCGGACGCAAGATCGCGGATACCGCCAGATCCGTTCGATCACGCCCGCCTTGATCATCATCCAGATGAGGTTACAAGAGCGGGAGCGTACTCACTTTCGATACCCCCCTAGAAGACCTCTTCCCGGGAGACCTCTTCCTGGGAGGCGGCGAGGTACCCGGTCAGGGTGGTGCCGGCCAGTTCGCGCATCTCCCGGGCGAGATGCGCCTGGTCGGCGCAGCCCGCCGCGAGGGCGGCGTCGGCGTACGGCGTTCCGGACCGTACGAGGGCCAGCGCGCGCTGGAGCCGCAGCACCCGGGCGAGCGTCTTGGGGCCGTATCCGAAGGCCGTCAGGGAGCGGCGGTGCAGCTGGCGTGCGCCGAGACCGGCCGCCCGTGCCGTGTCCGCGACGGACCGGCCGCCGTCCAGCTGCGCGGCGGCGTACGCCATCACCGGGTCCGGGGGCGCGGTGGCGGCCGCCCTGCGCAGGGCGATCTCCTCCAGGGCGGCGGCCGGCTCCTCGGCCTGTGCGACCCGCTCGGTGAGCTCGCGGACCCGCGCGTCCGGCCACAGCCCGGCCAGTGCGATCCGGCGGTCGCGCAGTTCGTGCGCCGGTACGCCGAGCAGGGCGGGGGCCGTGCCGGGGGCGAAGCGGATGCCCGCGATGCTGCCCCCGTCGCTCACGGAGGCGGGTTCGGCACGCGTGTCCGGGCCCGCGACGAGCAGCCTGCCGCCGATCCAGAGCAGGTCCATGCAGCCGTCGGGCAGCACCGGGTGGGCCGAGCCCGGTGGCACGGTCAGCCTCCACACCTTCGCACCGTCGAGTCTCGACGCGCGCTCTTCGTACCGGTCGCCCATGCCACTAGTCTCGTCCAAGGACCGGCGCACGGAAAACGGGCGGAATCGGCACTCCGGGGGCGGTCATGGCGGCACTGGTGGAATTCACCACCGACAGCGGCGCGACGGTGACGGTCGAGGTCGACCGGCACGCTCCGGGTGCGCAGCTGGTCGCGCGGGACGGCAACGTCCTGGCCCGCTCCGGGCGCACCTTCGACCACGCGCTCCAGGGGATCCGGGCGGCGGCCGAATCGGCGCTCGCGGTGTTCCGGGACGGCACGCTGAAGCCGGACGGGGTGGAGATCGAGTTCGGGGTGAAGATCACCACCGAGGCCGGGGCCGTGATCGCGAAGAGCGCGGTGGAGGGCCATCTGACGGTCAAGCTGTCATGGTCGCCCGGTGCCGCACCGCCGACACAGACCGCTCAGCCACCGCAGGCCCCGCAGCCGCCCGCCGCTGCCGTCGGCTGACGGCCGTTCTCATTCGCCGGGCTGGTACGGCTTGTCCGGATCCTTCTCGCGGCTCGGCTGGAGCCTGGACTTCACGTCGTCGGGCGGCAGGAACCGGGACCACCGCTCCGGGAACTCGGACGGCATGTAGGGGCTGTCGCCCTCGTCCCCGTACTCGTCGTCCGCGTCCTCGTCCCAGCTCTCCGCCTGGGTGCGGGCCACGAACTCCGCGGCCTGGACCGCGCGCACCCGGTCGTTGGCCGCACGTGCCGCGGCCGTCGCGACCGAGGGCCACACCCGGTCGATGGCCGCGTTGACGGCGGCGCCCACCAGCACCGCGAACGCGGAGACGCCGATCCACAGCAGTACCGCGATCGGTGCGGCGAGCGATCCGTAGATCGTCGGGCCCTCGACCGTACTCGTGAGATAGATCCGCAGCAGGAAGCTGCCCAGCACCCAGATCGCGAGCGCCATCAGCGCGCCCGGGGTGTCCTCGATCCAGGGCGAGCGGACGGGGACGGACACGTGGTAGAGCGTCGTCAGGAAGGCGATGGACAGCAATATGACCAGGGGCCAGTACATGACGCTTATCAGCTCGGTGCCCCAGGGGATGTACTCCACGACCCGGTCCGGGCCGACCACCAGGAGCGGCAGCACGATCGCGCCGAGCAGCAGCGCCACCACGTACAGCAGGAAGGCGAGCATCCGGGTCTTCACGATGCCGCGCTGGCCGTCGAGCCCGTACATCACGGTGATGGTGTCGATGAAGACGTTGACCGCGCGGGAGCCGGACCAGAGCGCGATCGCGAAACCGATCGAGATGACGTCGGGCCGGGCCCCGGTGGTGACGTCGGCCAGGAGCGGTTTGGCGAAGTCATTGACGCCCCGCTGGGAGAGCACGGTCTGCGCCGCGCTGAGGATGTTGTTCTCGATGGAGGCGACCGTGGTGGTGCTGGTCCACTCGTCGACGTAGCCGAGCAGGCCGATCAGTCCCAGCAGCAACGGCGGCAGGGAGAGCAGGGTGAAGAACGCCGCCTCGGCCGCGAGTCCCAGAATGCGGTACTCCATGCACGAGTTGACGGTGTCCTTGAGCAGTTGCCAGGCCATCTGCCGCTTGGAGACGTTGCGGTAGAGGACTCGCGCCCGGTGGAGCCGGCCCAGTGGCCGCTCGGGTGTTTCATTTGCTGCCTGCACGTCCATACCGTAGCGGCATGGCAGCCACCACCCACACAGTCTCCAACCAGCCCCCTCCCCTGCTCGGCTACGACGTCTTCTCCGCGGACCTCGCGCTCACCGAGGCCGTGGAGCGGCACCTCGCGCCGGAGGTGCTCGACGAGGCGCGGGCCGGACTGGTCCGGCTCGGCCTGTCCGCCGGTTCCGCGCAGGCGCGGCGGTGGGGTGAGCAGGCGAACGAGAACCCGCCCCGGCTCCGTACCCATGACCGGTACGGGAACCGCGTCGACGAGGTGGAGTTCCACCCGGCCTGGCACCGGCTGCTCGGCCACGCGGTCTCCGCGGGCCTGACCGACGCCTGGGACCGGCCGGGCGGGCATGTGCGCCGGGCGGCCGGTTTCCTGGTCTGGACGCAGGCGGAGGCGGGCCACGGCTGCCCGCTCTCGATGACGCACGCGGCGGTGCCCGCGCTGCGCACCGATCCGGCGGCGGCCGCCGTCTGGGAGCCGCTGCTGACCTCGCACGTGTACGAGGAGGGGCTGCGGCCGGCCGGGGAGAAGGGCGGGGTGCTCCTCGGGATGGGCATGACGGAGAAGCAGGGCGGCACCGACGTCCGGTCGAACACGACGCGTGCCGAGCCGCTGTCCGCCGAGGGCGAGTATCTGCTCACCGGGCACAAGTGGTTCTGCTCGGCGCCGATGTCCGACGGGTTTCTGGTCCTGGCGCAGGCGCCCGGCGGCCTGACGTGCTTCCTGCTGCCCCGGGTGCTGCCGGACGGCACCCGCAACGCGTTCGCGATCCAGCGGCTCAAGGACAAGCTGGGCAACCGGTCCAACGCCTCGGCCGAGGTCGAGTTCGACGGCACGTGGGCCCGCCGGATCGGTGAGGAGGGGCGCGGGGTGCGCACGATCATCGAGATGGTGGCGGCGACCCGGCTGGACTGTGTGACCGGCTCCGCCGCGCTGATGCGGCAGGCGGTGGCGCAGGCGGTGCACCACGCCACGTACCGGAGCGCGTTCGGCGGGGTGCTGGTGGACAAGCCGCTGATGCGCAATGTGCTGGCCGATCTGGCGCTGGAGTCGGAGGCGGCGACGGTGCTGGCGATGCGGCTGGCCGCCGCGTACGACGCGGGGACGGAGAGCGAGGCGGCGTTCCTGCGGATCGCGGTGCCGGCGGCCAAGTACTGGGTGACGAAGCGGTGCACGCCGCTGGTGGGCGAGGCGCTCGAATGCCTGGGCGGCAACGGCTATGTGGAGGAGTCGGGCATGCCCCGGCTGCTGCGTGAGGCGCCGCTCAACTCGATCTGGGAGGGCTCGGGGAACGTACAGGCGCTTGATGTGCTGCGGGCGCTGCAGCGCGAGCCGCTGGCGCTGAACGCCTTCCTCTCGGAGGTCGGCCTGGCGCGGGGCGCCGATCACCGGCTGGACCGGGCGATCAAGGACTTGCTGACCGAGCTGGCGGATCTGGCCGGGATCGAGGCCCGGGGCAGGCGGCTGGTGGAGCGGATGGCGCTGGTGCTGCAGGGCTCGCTACTGGTGCGCTGGGCACCGCCGGAGGTCGCCGACGCGTTCTGCGCCTCACGGCTGGGAGGCGACCGGGGCTCGGCGTTCGGGACGCTGCCGCACACCCTGGACCTGGGGTCGGTCGTGGAACGGTCGCGGCCCGTGGAGGACTGACCGCCGCCCTCGGGCGCGCGGGGGCAGCAACGGGGGGTGGTGCTGCGCCGACACGGCACCACCCCCCATGCTGTACACATCGGGCTACGAGGCCGAAGCCGCGCCGTCCGGTGTACCGCCACTCTTGTACGGACCGGGGAGCGTCGCCAGAGTTGCATAGGGTTGCAACCATTGTGTGGAGTTGCGGCATCGGGACCCCGGCAGCGGCAGGATGGGGCCCCGCGTCCTTGACACGGGTATCAAGAGGCTCCAGGGGGGATCCGGCATGGAGGCAAGTCCTGTCGATGTGATGCGGCTGGCGGTCCGGGAGTCGGACCGGGCCGCGCGCCTGATCCACCGTGCCCGCGAGGCGCGGCTGGCCGGTGACCGCACGCCGCTCGCGCCGCGGGCCGAGATCGGCGACTCGTGGAACCGGGTGCTGCGCAGCGGGGTCGATCCGGAGAAGTCCACGTACAGCGTCCTGCTGGAGCCGGACGAGATCGAGCACCGGCGCAGGAACTCCCCGCTGGGCGAGGTGATGCCGCTGCTCGGTGACGCCCTGACGGCCATCGCGGACGCCTCGCAGCAGATCATGGTGGTCACCGATGTGGAGGGCCGGGTGCTGTGGCGCCAGGGCAACACGGGGGTGCTGCGCCGGGCCGACGACATCTGTCTGGCGGAGGGCGCCGCCTGGTCGGAGGAGAGCACCGGCACCAACGCGATCGGTACGGCGATCGCCGCGCGCGGCCCGGTGCAGGTCCACTCCGCGGAGCACTTCGTGCGCAGTCTGCACGGCTGGACGTGCGCGGCGGCCCCGGTGCGCGACCCGAGGGACGGCCGGCCGATGGGGATCGTCGACATCAGCGGCCCCGCGTCGACCTTCCATCCGACGACGCTCGCCCTGGTGGGTTCGGTGGCCCGGCTGGCGGAGAGCGAGATCAGGACCCGGCATCTGGAGTCCATCGACCGGCTGCGCTCGGTGGCGGCGCCGATGCTGTGCCGGCTGGGCGGCCGGGCGCTGGCCGTGGACGGCAACGGCTGGCTGGCGGCGGTCACCGGGATGCCGCCGGTGGACAGGCTGCCGCTGCCGAAGTCCCTGCGGCCGGGCCGGGTGTGGCTGCCCTCGCTCGGGATGTGCCGGGTCGAGCCGCTGCCGGAGGGCTGGCTGGTGCAGGTGGCGGACGGTGCGATGGACAGCCCGCCGCGCCGGGTCGTGCTCGATCTGAGCCGGCCCCGCGGCCTCGCGGTGAACGTGGTGAGCCCGGTGGGCACCTGGACGCAGCGGCTGTCCCCGCGCCACGCCGAGCTGCTGTTCGCGCTGGCGCTGCACCGCGAGGGGCGTACCGCCTCCGAGCTGGCGCGGGACATCTTCGGTGATCCGACCAGGACGGTGACGGTGCGGGCCGAGATCTCCCGGCTGCGGCGCCATCTCGCGGAGGTGCTGGCGCACCGCCCGTACCGCTTCGGTGACGGGGTCGAGGTGGAGGTGATCCACCCGGAGCACCCGGGCGATCTGCTGCCGCGTTCGAACGCCCCGGTGGTGACGGCGGTGCGCGACGCGCGCTGAACGGGTGCGCGCGGGCCCGGAGCGCTCGGTGTCGGCGCAGGTCGTGGCCGTCCGGCTGCCGGGACCGGCTTGGGCCGGGGCACGGGGGCATGGTTTTCTGGCAGCCATGAGCAACCCCGAGCGCCCCGTAGAACCGACCGCAGAGGTGTCCCCCGAGGTCACCGCAGAGGTGACCGTCTGGTCGCTGGAGCAGACCTCCCCCGATGATCTGCGGCCCTCCGCCGCACCGGAGGGGGATGTCCGGATCGTCCGGTCCGGGATACCGCTGCCCGAGTTCAGCCGCTTCCTCTATACGGCGGTCGGCGGTGACATCCGGTGGACGGACCGGCTGTCGATGACGTACGGGCAGTGGCAGGAGGCGCTGGACCGGCCCGGCGCGGAGACGTGGGTGGCCTACGCGGACGGGACGCCGACCGGCTACATCGAGCTGGACCCGCAGGACGACGGCGTGGTCGAGATCATGTACTTCGGCCTCATACCGGCGTTCCGGGGGCGCCGGATCGGCGGCCATCTGCTCTCGTACGGGGTGGCCCGCGCCTGGGACCTGGCGGAGCGGTGGCCGGAGCGGCCGACGACGAAGCGGGTCTGGCTGCACACCTGCTCCAAGGACGGTCCGCACGCCATGGACAACTACCTGCGCCGGGGCTTCCGGCTCTTCGGCACCAGGACCGAGGTGGAGCCCGACGTGGCGACTCCGGGCCCGTGGCCGGGTTCCGGCCGGGAGCCGCTTCCGTAACCCGGCACTCGGGGAAATGCGCATGGTTGTCCGGTTATCCGGATGGCCCGACGCCCGTCACCTCAGTGACGGGCGCCACAGCGTCTCACCTGACGGGACAGTCTCGTCCACATCATGGATAGTGGTGGACTGGTCCGAGATCCGCGTGACACGCTTCCGTCATGTCTGGAACTGGAATTGCCTTGGTGAGTCGACGCCACGTCGACCTCGGCCGCATGTCCAGCGCCATCTGTCCGGCGAGCTGAGAGTTTCCAGCACCGCCGCGCTCCCTTTCCTCTGCAAACCCCGCGCACCGCCGCGCCCAGACGCGAGTGTGCAGTTCAGAGCCGCCCTCCCGCAGTCCAGAAGGACGTACCGTCATGGCCGCTACCCCGGAACAGCCTGCGCCCGCCGCACCTCGCCGCAAGGCAGGACGCCACCGTGGCGAAGGTCAGTGGGCCCTGGGGCACTACACCCCCCTCAACGGCAATGAGCAGTTCAAGAAGGACGATGACAGTCTCAACGTGCGGACACGCATTGAGACGATCTACGCCAAGCGCGGGTTCGACTCGATCGACCCGAACGACCTTCGTGGACGCATGCGCTGGTGGGGCCTGTACACGCAGCGCAAGCCCGGGATCGACGGCGGCAAGACCGCGGTCCTGGAGCCGGAGGAGCTGGACGACCGGTACTTCATGCTCCGGGTGCGGATCGACGGCGGCCGGCTGACGGCGGCGCAGCTGCGGGCGATCGGCGAGGTCTCCGAGAAGTACGCGCGGGGCACCGCCGATGTCACCGACCGGCAGAACATCCAGCTGCACTGGATCCGCATCGAGGACGTCCCGGCGATCTGGGAGAAGCTGGAGGCCGTCGGCCTGTCCACGACGGAGGCCTGCGGCGACTGCCCGCGTGTGATCATCGGCTCCCCGGTGGCGGGGATCGCCGCCGACGAGATCATCGACGGCACCCCGGCGGTCGACGAGATCCACGACCGCTACATCGGCAGCAAGGAATTCTCGAACCTGCCGCGCAAGTTCAAGACCGCGATCTCCGGCTCGCCCGTGCAGGACGTGGTCCACGAGATCAACGACATCGCCTTCGTCGGCGTCGTCCACCCCGAACACGGCCCCGGCTTCGACCTCTGGGTCGGCGGCGGCCTCTCGACCAACCCCCGGCTCGCTGAACGCCTCGGCGCCTGGGTGCCGTTGGCCGAGGTCTCCGACGTCTGGGCCGGAGTCGTCGGGATCTTCCGTGACTACGGGTACCGTCGGCTGCGCACCCGCGCCCGGCTGAAGTTCCTGATGGCCGACTGGGGCCCCGTCAAGTTCCGCCAGGTACTGGAGGACGAGTACCTCAAGCGGCCGCTGCTCGACGGCCCCGCCCCCGAGCAGCCCAGCAGCCGCTGGCGCGACCACGTGGGCGTCCACGAGCAGCAGGACGGCCGCCGCTATGTCGGCTTCGCACCGCGGGTCGGCCGGGTCGACGGCCCCACTCTCACCAAGATCGCTGATCTGGCCGCCGCGCACGGCTCCGACCGGCTGCGCACCACCGTCGAGCAGAAGATGCTGATCCTCGACGTGGAACCGGACCGGGTCGACTCACTGGTGGCCGGCCTTGAGGAGCTCGGCTTCCAGGTCAAGCCGTCCCCCTTCCGCCGGGGCACGATGGCCTGCACCGGCATCGAGTACTGCAAGCTGGCGATCGTCGAGACCAAGGCGCGCGGCGCCTCGCTCATCGACGAACTGGAGCGCCGCATGCCGGAGTTCGACGAGCCGCTCACCATCAACATCAACGGCTGCCCCAACGCCTGCGCCCGCATCCAGACGGCGGACATCGGGCTCAAGGGCCAGCTCATGCTGGACGGCGAGGGCAATCAGGTGGAGGGCTACCAGGTGCACCTGGGCGGTGCGCTGGGCCTGGAGGCCGGCTTCGGCCGCAAGGTCCGGGGCCTGAAGGTCACTTCCGACGAACTGCCCGACTACGTCGAGCGGGTCCTCGGAAACTTCCAGAAGGAGCGCGAGGGCGACGAGCGCTTCGCGACCTGGGCGGCGCGGGCCAGCGCGGAGTCGCTGTCATGAGCGAGCGCGCCGCACCGTTCCACTGCCCCTACTGCGGTGACGAGGACCTGCGCCCGCACGAGACGGGACACGGGGCCTGGGAATGCGCCTCCTGCAACCGGGCGTTCCAACTGAAGTTCCTGGGCCTGCTGTCCCGGGGACTGGCGCGCAACGACGTTGGCGGGGACGGGATATGACGAACACGCTGCAAGTCGAGAAGCTCACGTCGCGGGAACTCAGGGAGCTGGCCGAGCGGGCCGGGCGCGAGCTGGAGGACGCCTCGGCGGCGGAGATCCTCGCCTGGGCGGCCCGCGTCTTCGGGCCGCGTTTCTGCGTCACCTCCTCGATGGAGGACGCGGTCGTCGCGCACCTCGCCTCCCGGGCGCTGCCGGGTGTGGACGTGGTCTTCCTCGACACCGGGTACCACTTCCCCGAGACGATCGGCACCCGCGACGCGGTGGAGGCGGTGATGGACGTCAACGTCATCACGCTGACCCCGCGGCAGACCGTCGCCGAGCAGGACGCCGAGTACGGGCCGAAGCTGCACGACCGCGACCCCGACCTCTGCTGCAAGCTGCGCAAGGTCAATCCCCTCAAGGACGGCCTGACTTCGTACACTGCCTGGGCGACCGGGCTGCGCCGCGACGAGTCCCCCAGCCGGGCGGACACCCCGGTGGTCGGCTGGGACGAGAAGCGGCAGAAGGTCAAGGTCTCACCGATCGCCCGCTGGACCCAGGACGACGTCGACGCGTACGTCGCGGAGCACGGGGTACTCACCAACCCGCTGCTGATGGATGGTTACGCCTCGGTGGGCTGCGCACCCTGCACCCGCCGGGTGCTGGAGGGCGAGGACGCGCGCGCCGGCCGCTGGGCCGGAAGCGGCAAGACCGAGTGCGGGCTGCACGGCTGATGACGACTGATCAGGAGACGTCGATGAGCGTGACGGAGACGGGAGCCACCATCTGGCTGACCGGTCTGCCGAGCGCGGGCAAGACCACCATCGCCCGCGAACTCGCCGCGCGGCTGCGCGGCGAGGGCCACCGGGTGGAGGTGCTCGACGGCGACGAGATCCGGGAGTTCCTCTCCGCGGGCCTCAGCTTCTCCCGCGAGGACCGGCACACCAACGTCCAGCGGATCGGCTTCGTCGCCGGACTGCTGGCGGCCAACGGAGTGAAGGTGCTGGTCCCCGTCATCGCACCGTACGCGGACAGCCGGGAGGCTGTCCGCAAGCGGCACCAGGCCGGGGGCACCGCGTATCTGGAGGTGCACGTCGCCACTCCGGTCGAGGTGTGCTCGGTGCGCGATGTGAAGGGGCTCTACGCCAAGCAGGCGGCGGGCGAGATCAGCGGGCTGACCGGGGTGGACGACCCCTACGAGGCCCCCGAGTCGCCGGACCTGCGGATCGAGTCGCACCAGCAGACCGTGCAGGAGTCCGCGGCGGAGCTGTACGCGCTGCTGAGCGAGAGGGGTGCAGCATGACGACCGTCGCGACTGTGTCGGAAGGCACCGCCAATCCGTACGCACTCAGCCACCTGGACTCCCTGGAGTCGGAGGCGGTGCACATCTTCCGTGAGGTGGCGGGGGAGTTCGAGCGGCCGGTGATCCTGTTCTCCGGCGGCAAGGACTCGATCCTGATGCTGCACCTGGCGCTCAAGGCGTTCGCGCCCGCGCCGGTGCCCTTCACGCTGCTCCACGTCGACACCGGGCACAACTTCCCCGAGGTCCTGGAGTACCGCGACCGGGTGGTGGCCGAACACGGGCTGCGGCTGCACGTGGCCTCCGTCCAGGAGTACATCGACGCCGGGAAGCTCCGCGAGCGCCCCGACGGCACCCGCAACCCGCTCCAGACCGTGCCACTGACCGAGGCCATCCAGCAGCACCGCTTCGACGCCGTCTTCGGCGGCGGCCGCCGCGACGAGGAGAAGGCACGCGCCAAGGAGCGGGTCTTCTCGCTGCGCGACGAGTTCTCCCAGTGGGACCCCCGCCGCCAGCGCCCCGAACTGTGGCAGCTGTACAACGGCCGGCACGCACCCGGCGAGCACGTACGCGTCTTCCCCATCTCCAACTGGACCGAGCTCGACGTCTGGCAGTACATCGAGCGCGAGGGCATCGAACTCCCGCAGATCTACTTCGCCCACCAACGCGAGGTCTTCAGCCGCTCCGGCATGTGGCTCACCGCGGGCGACTGGGGCGGCCCCAAGGAGCACGAGCGGACCGAGACCCGCCAGGTCCGCTACCGCACCGTCGGGGACATGTCCTGCACCGGCGCCGTCGACTCCGACGCCACCACCCTGGACGCCGTCATCACCGAGATCGCCGCCTCACGCCTCACCGAACGGGGCGCGACCCGCGCCGACGACAAGATGTCAGAGGCCGCGATGGAAGACCGCAAGCGCGAGGGGTACTTCTAACATGACCACACCCACCCAGCTGACCGAGCAGTTGTCGACCACCACCCTGCTGCGGTTCGCCACCGCCGGGTCCGTGGACGACGGCAAGTCCACCCTCGTGGGACGGCTCCTCCACGACTCCAAGTCGGTCCTCACCGACCAGCTGGAGGCGGTCCAGGACGCGTCCCGCAAACGCGGCCAGGAAGCACCCGACCTGGCACTCCTGACCGACGGACTGCGCGCGGAGCGCGAACAGGGCATCACCATCGACGTCGCCTACCGCTACTTCGCCACACCCCGACGCCGGTTCATCCTCGCCGACACCCCCGGCCACGTGCAGTACACCCGCAACATGGTCACCGGCGCCTCCACCGCCGAGCTGGCCGTCGTGCTGGTCGACGCCCGCAACGGGGTCGTCGAGCAGACCCGCCGGCACGCCGCCGTCGCCGCCCTGCTCCGCGTCCCGCACGTGGTCCTGGCCGTGAACAAGATGGACCTGGTCGGCTACGCGGAGCCGGTGTTCGCCGCCATCGCCGGGGAGTTCACCGCCTACGCGGCCTCGCTCGGCATCCCCGCGGTCACCGCGATCCCGATCTCCGCGCTGGCCGGCGACAACGTCGTGGAACCGTCCTCCCACATGGACTGGTACGGCGGCCCGACCGTCCTGGAGCACCTGGAGACGGTACCGGTCAGCCACGACCTCACCGCCTGCCACGCCCGCTTCCCCGTCCAGTACGTGATCCGGCCCCAGACCCCGGAGCACCCCGACTACCGGGGCTACGCGGGTCAGATCGCCGCCGGGGTGTTCCGGGTCGGTGAACCCGTCACCGTACTGCCCTCGGGCCGTACGTCGACGATCGCCGGGATCGATCTGCTCGGCGCCGGCGTGGACACCGCCTGGGCCCCGCAGTCGGTGACGATCCGGCTCACCGATGACGTCGACGTCTCGCGCGGCGACCTGATCGCACCGTCGGACGACGCCCCGGCCGTCACCCAGGACGTCGAGGCGACCGTCTGCCACGTCGCGGACCGGCCGCTCACCGTCGGCCAGCGGGTCCTGATCAAGCACACCACCCGCACCGTCAAGGCGATAGTCAAGGACATCCCGTCCCGCCTCACCCTGGACGACCTCTCCCAGCACCCGGCCCCCGGACAACTCGTCGCCAACGACATCGGCCGCGTGGTCGTACGCACCGCCGAGCCGCTCGCGCTCGACCCGTACGCCGACTCGCGCCGCACCGGTTCCTTCCTGCTGATCGACCCGGCGGACGGCACCACCCTGTCGGCCGGCATGGCGGGCGCCTCGTTCGCCGCCGCAGCGCGGGCGGCGGCCACGGCGGACGACGAAGCGGAGTGGGACTTCTGATGAGCGGGGACATCTTCTCGACCTTCGCGAAGGAGGGCGGCCGCGTCGGCAGCGGCGCCCTCGGCAGCGGCCAGGGCGGGGTCGCACGATGTGCGCGATGACGTACGCGCACTGCCTGCGCGCCCGGCAGCACCAACCGCACCGCCCGCAAAGCCAGTTCAGACGAAGACCTGCCGACCGCCCGGCCGCGCCCCCCGCCTCAGCGGGGGCGTGAGCACCGGGCCTCCGAGAGGAATCCCTCCCGTGTCTGCCCCACGTACCACGCTGCGCCGCAGCATCGCCGCCGCCGCTGCCCTGCCGCTGCTCGCCGTGGCGCTCACCGCCTGCGGCTACGGCTCCGACTCGAAGGACGACGACGCCAAGAAGGAACACGTCGCCGCCGGCGGTAAGAAGCTCTCCGCGGACACCGTGAAGATCGGGTACTTCCCGAACCTCACGCACGCCACCGCCCTGGTCGGCATCCAGGAAGGCATCATCGCCAAGGAGCTCGGCTCCACCGAGGTCAAGCCCTCGACGTTCAACGCCGGCCCGTCCGAGATAGAGGCGCTCAACGCCGGCTCGATCGACATCGGCTTCATCGGCCCCTCCCCCGCCATCAACGGCTTCACGAAGTCCAAGGGCAAGAGCCTGCGCATCATCGGCGGTTCGGCCTCCGGCGGGGTGAAGCTGGTCGTCAACCCGAAGAAGATCAAGACCCTGGACGACCTCAAGGGCAAGAAGATCGCCACCCCGCAGCTCGGCAACACCCAGGACGTGGCGCTGCTCAACTGGATCTCCGAGAAGGGCTGGAAGGTCGACGCCCAGAGCGGCAAGGGCGACGTCTCCGTGGTCCGCACCGACAACAAGGTGACCCCGGACGCCTACAAGTCCGGCTCCATCGACGGTGCGTGGGCGCCGGAGCCGACCGCGTCCAAGCTGGTCGAGCAGGGTGCGAAGGTGCTCCTCGACGAGCGGAAGCTCTGGCCGGACGACCAGTTCGTGATCACGAACATCATCGTGTCGCAGAAGTTCCTCGACCAGCACCCGGACGTCGTCGAGGCGGTGCTGCGCGGTTCGGTCAACACCAACGCGTGGATCAACGCCAACCCGGACAAGGCGAAGGCTTCCGCCAACAGCGCGCTCAAGACGCTGTCCGGCAAGGAGCTTCCGGCCGACGTCATCGACCCGGCGTGGAAGTCCATCGAGTTCACCGACGACCCGCTGGCCGCCACGCTCGACGCGGAGGCCGAGCACGCGGTGAAGGCCGGTCTGCTGGACGAGCCGGACCTGAAGGGCATCTACGACCTGAGGCCGCTGAACAAGGTGCTCAAGGCCGCGGGCAAGCCCGGGGTCGCCGACGCCGGTCTCTCGGTCAAGTAAGCACCCGACCCGTTCCAGGATCTCCCAGGAGGTGACGACCATGGCCACGACCACGATCACCACGGCCGAGGGCCGCACGGCGGTCGGCCACGCCGCCCGTCTCGACCACGTCTCGAAGTCCTTCGGCGGACCGCAGGGGCAGCAGCTCGTCCTGGACGACATCACGCTCGATGTCGCTCCCGGCGAGTTCGTCACCCTCCTGGGAGCCTCCGGGTGCGGCAAATCGACACTGCTCAACCTGGTGGCGGGGCTCGACCGTCCGTCCGCGGGGTCCATCGAGACCCCCGGCGGGCGGCCGGCCCTGATGTTCCAGGAGCACGCCCTGTTCCCGTGGCTGACCGCGGGCAAGAACATCGAACTGGCGCTGCGGCTGCGCGGCGTACCGAAGTCGGAGCGCCGCCCCGAGGCGGAGCGGCTGCTCGAACTCGTCCGCCTGGGCGGGGCGTACGGCAAGCGGGTGCACGAACTCTCCGGCGGCATGCGGCAGCGGGTGGCGATGGCCCGCGCGCTCGCCCAGGACAGCCAACTGCTGCTGATGGACGAGCCGTTCGCCGCGCTCGACGCCATCACCCGGGATGTGCTGCACGACGAGCTGACCCGGATCTGGCGCGAGACGAACGTCTCGGTCCTCTTCGTCACGCACAACGTGCGCGAGGCGGTCCGGCTCGCCGAGCGGGTCGTCCTGCTCTCCTCGCGGCCCGGCCGGATCGCCCGGGAGTGGACGGTCGACATCGAGCAGCCGCGCCGTATCGAGGACACCGCCGTGGCGGAGCTCTCCGTCGAGATCACCGAACAACTGCGTGGGGAGATCCGCCGACATGGCCAGCACTGAGACCACCGCCGGGAGCGGCACCGCCGGGGCCGGAGCCCCGAAGGACGCCGCCCAGGACATGGCGGGCCTCGAAGCGGGGCTGGACGCTCTCGACGCGGTACGGATCAGCCGGACCCCGGTGCGCCAGGTGCTGACGCAGAAGGTGCTGCCCCCGGTGGTGGCCGTCGCACTGGTGCTCATCGTCTGGCAGATCCTGATCTGGGCGAAGGTCACCGACGACTACAAGCTGCCCTCGCCGTCCCAGGTATGGGGCGAGGTGTCCGACGCCTGGGCCCAGGGCACCCTGCTCGGCTACATCTGGACCAGCGTCTCGCGCGGCCTGCTCGGCTTCCTCCTGGCGCTCGTCATCGGCACCCCGCTCGGGCTGCTGGTCTCCCGGGTGAAGCTGGTGCGCGCGGCGATCGGCCCGGTGCTCTCGGGTCTGCAGTCTCTGCCCTCGGTGGCCTGGGTGCCACCCGCGGTCATCTGGCTGGGCCTGGACGACACGATGATGTACGCGGTGATCCTGCTGGGCGCCGTCCCGTCGATCGCCAACGGGCTCGTCGCCGGTGTCGACCAGATCCCGCCGCTGCACCTGCGGGCCGGCAAGACGCTCGGCGCCACCGGGCTGCGGGGCACCTGGCACATCGTGCTGCCGGCCTCGCTGCCGGGTTATCTGGCCGGTCTGAAGCAGGGCTGGGCCTTCTCCTGGCGCTCGCTGATGGCCGCGGAGATCATCGCCTCCTCGCCCGATCTGGGCGTGGGCCTGGGGCAGTTGCTGGAGCAGGGCCGTGAGACCAGCAGCATGTCGATGGTCTTCCTCGCCATCTTCCTGATCCTGATCGTCGGCATCGCCATCGACCTGCTCATCTTCAGCCCGCTGGAGCGGTGGGTGCTGCGCAGCCGCGGTCTCCTCGTCAAGAACTGAGCTCCGACATGACTTCTCCGGTCCTCCTCGTCATCGCCCACGGCAGCCGCGATCCCCGGCACGCCGCGACCGTGCACGCGCTCACCGCGCGGGTACGGGCGCTGCGGCCGGGGCTGCGGGTGGAGACCGGGTTCCTGGACTTCAACGCGCCTTCGGTGCCGCGGGTCCTGGAGCGGCTGGACGGGCAGGGCGTGAGTGAGGTGGTGGCCCTTCCGCTGCTGCTCACCCGGGCCTTCCACGCCAAGTCCGACATCCCGGCGGTACTGCGGGAGGCGCGCGGCAGGCTGCCTCGGCTGCGCGTGCAGCAGGCCGAGGTGCTCGGCCCCTCGCCGCTGCTGAACTCCGCCCTGGAACGGCGGCTGCACGAGGCCGGGGTCCGCCCCGGCGACAGGGACTCGACCGGGCTCGTCCTGGCCTCGGCGGGCTCCACCGACCCGGAGGCCATCGCAGTGATCGCTGAAATCGCGCGGGAACTGCGGCACACCGGTTGGTGTTCCGTGCGGCCTGCGTTCGCCTCCGCATCCCATCCCCGCACCGAGGACGCGGTTCGGGCCCTGCGGGCGGAGGGCGTACGCAGGATCGCGGTGGCCCCCTACGTGATCGCGCCGGGCCGCCTCCCGGACCGCATCGCGGCGGGGGCGGCCGAGGCCGGCGCGGATGTGCTGGCCGGGGTGCTGGGCCCGTCGCCGGAGCTGGCGCGGCTGCTGCTGGACCGGTACGACGAGGCCCGGGTGCCGGACGCCGCCCGGATGGCGCCGCTCAGCGCGTAGTCCGGCTCAGCCGACGTCGAGGCTGCCGGTGCGGGTCCGCTTGAGCTCGAAGAAGTCGTCGTAGCCGGCGAGCACCCGGAAGCTGTCGAACAGCCGCGCGGCCTCCTCGCCGCGCGGCACCGCGCGCAGGACCGGGCCGAACCAGACGGTCCCGTCGACATGGAGGGTGGGCGTCCCCACATACGCGTCCGCCTCGGGGTCCTTGCCCGCGTCATGGCTGCGCCGCAGAGCCTCGTCGTACGTCTCCGTGTGGGCGGCGGCGGCCAGTGCGGCGGGCAGCCCCAGCTCGTCGAGGGACTGGGCGATCACCTCGTCGAAGTCCTCGTTCTTCCGCTGGTGGATCCGGGTGCCGTAGGCGGTGTACAGATCCCGCAGCACCGCCTCGCCGTGCTGCTCGGCCGCGGCCGCGGCGACCCGCACCGGTCCGATCGACTTGTCGACCAGGGCGCGGTACCAGTCGGGGAGTTCGTTGCCGGTGTTGTGCAGGTAGAGGCTCATCACGTGGAAGCGGAGCTCGATGTCGCGCCGCTGCTCCACCTCCAGCATCCAGCGGGAGGTGATCCAGGCGAACGGGCAGGCCGGGTCGAACCAGAAGTCGACGACGGGCCTGCCCGTGTCCAGGCCGCTGTCCGGAACGTGCTCCGGGGTGCTTTCCGCGCTGCGGTGAGTGGTCATGGGATGAGCCTAGCCAGCCAGTGGCTCAGTCCCTCGGGCCATTCAGCAGCTGCCGGGCTGGGCCATTCTCAGGCGAGCATCTCGGCGATGTCCGCGGCCGGGGAGGCCGAGTCGCCCCCTCCGATGGTGCTCTCCCAGACGGCGGGGTCCGACCAGGCGGCGACGGCGCGGGCGATCCGGGCCGCCTCTGCGGCGCATTCGGTCATCTGAGCGTGCTCGGTCTTCATGCAGGTCAGGCCAGGACCGAGGCCTGTCTCTGGTATTGAGGAAAGCGACATTCGGCAGGTGGATTACTGTTCTTCCATGTTCAACGAGCTCCTGTCCCCCGATGACACCTTCCTCCTCGGCGGCGAGCTGCCCGTGCGCCGTCTCGGCTACGGCACCGCGCAGCTGACCGGCCCGGGGTACTGGGGGCCTCCCGCGGACCGGCAGAAGGCGCTGGCCGTGCTCCGGGCGGCGGTCGACCGGGGCGTGACCCTGATCGACACCGCGGAGAACTACGGCCCGGGGGTCGCGGAGGAGCTGGTGGCCGAGGCGCTGCACCCGTACCGCGACGATCTGGTGATCGCGACCAAGGGCGGTGTGGTGCGCACCAGCGACAGCAGCTGGCACATCGCGGGGCGGCCGGAGGATCTGCGGGCGCACTGCGAGTCCAGTCTGCGCCGGCTGCGGACCGACCGGATCGACCTCTACCAGCTGCACCGGCTGGATCCTCAGGTGCCGATGGCCGATCAGCTGGGCGCCCTGGATGAGCTGCGGCAGGAGGGTAAGATCCGGTACATCGGTCTGGACACCCTTACCGCCGACCAGCTGGAACAGGCGCTCTCCCTGACCGGGATCGCCTCGGTGCAGAACCGGTTCAATCTCCTGGACCGTTCGTCGGACGCGGTACTGAAGGTGTGCGAGGCCCACGGCCTGGCCTTCCTGCCCTGGTTCCCCCTGGCGAACGGCACGCTGACCGGCGAGGGCGCCGCGGCGCTCACCGGGATCGCGGAACGCCACGGCGCCACCCGTGGGCAGATCGCCCTCGCCTGGCTGCTGCACCACTCCCCCGTCCTGTGCCCGACTCCGGGCACCGGTTCGCCCGTTCATCTCGCGGAGAACCTCCGGGCCGGGGAGATCTCGCTGTCGACCGACGACATGAGCCTCCTGGAGGCGCTCGCATCCGCATGAAGGAGTAACCGCACGTGACCACCACCGCCCCCCTCGCCCCTTCCTCCTCCACGGCCCCGGTGCCGGTGATCAGGGCCGACGGCGTCACGCTCGTACGGGACGGCAAGGTCCTGCTCGACACGGTCTCGATGACGGTGCGCGGCGGGGAGCACTGGGCGCTGCTCGGCGCCAACGGTGCGGGCAAGAGCACCCTGCTGGGGCTGCTCGGCGCGATCAGGCACCCCACCCGGGGCACGGTGGAGGTGCTCGGCCGCACCCTCGGCCGGGTCGATCTGCGGGAGCTGCGGACGCTGCTGGGGCACGTCGATCCGCGCCATCCGCTGCGCTCCCCGCTCTCGGTGAAGGACGTGGTGCTGACGGGACTGACCAACTCGGTCGAGCCGGTGCCGCGCTGGTCGGCCAACCCGGAGCAGCGGGAGCGGGCGGAGCGGCTGCTGAAGATGCTGGGCATGGGCGGCAAGGAGGGTTCGCGCTGGCCCGCGCTGTCGCAGGGCGAGCGGGGCCGTACGCTCATCGCCCGCGCGCTGATGCCGCAGCCCCGGCTGCTGCTGCTCGACGAGCCGGCCACCGGTCTGGACCTGGCCGCCCGGGAGCAGTTGCTTGACAGTCTGGACGCGCTGCGCGAGGAGCACCCGGAGCTGGCGACGGTCCTGGTCACCCACCATCTGGAGGAGCTGCCCGCCTCCACCAGCCACGCGATGCTGCTGCGCGGCGGGCGTTGCCTGGCCTCGGGTCCGGCGGACGAGGTGCTGACCACGGAGCGGGTCAGCGACTGCTTCGGTCATCCGGTGCGGATCTCCCGTACGGACGGCCGGTGGGCGGCGCGGGCCCGGCGGACGCCCCGTGGCTGACGGTTGCCGCTGACGGTGCCGCCCGGCTCAGGGGCTGTCGGTCTCCGGTCCGGTGACGAAGGGGGTGGCCTGGTGGTAGTAGAGCAGCCAGCCGGCGGCGGTGAGCCGCCACAGCGAACTGCGGTGGGCGCGCATCCCCTTGGCCTCTGTGTCGAAGGTGACGTGGACGAGTCCGTCCGCGAGCTGGACCCCGCGCATGCGGGAGGCTGTGAGCTGTCCGGGGCGTGCGGCGGTGCCGGTGATGAGCGAGGTGATGACCGTGTCCCGGTCCCGGTGCCGGCCGGTGGTGTCGACCTCGTGGAAGTCGGGGTGCAGGACCTGGGCCAGGAGTTCGCTGGAGGCCCGCACCAGCGGGTCGAGGAGGCGGAGTTCGCCCTCGACCGCCGCGGCCACGCCGGGTGTCGGCTCGCTCACGCCTCGCCTCCGGTCATCTCGACGAGTCTGACGACGGTGTTCCAGTTGCGCAAGGTGCCGGTGAGGCCCTTGTTGAGGGACGGCCGGGAAAGTGCGGCGGCGAGCTCGGAGCGGCCCAGCCCGTCGGGGGCGTAGAGGTAGAGGGCGCGGTCACCGAGCCGGAATTTCTCGGGGAGGAAGGCGGCGGCGTCCAGCGGGGCGAAGCGGGCGGCGTCGACGGGCCGGTCGAAGTACGTGACGTGCAGTTGCCTGCCCTGGAGCTCGGCGGCCGGGAACGGGCAGCCGGCGACCACGGCGGCGAGGTAGGCGGCATCCCTCACCAGGCACTCCACCGCGAAGCCGAACTGCTCCTCGATGGCCCGCTCCAGCTCCGCCGCCAGGGTGTTCTCGTCGCCGGACCCGCTGCTGAAGACCGCGTTGCCGCTCTGCAGGTACGTCGCGACATCGCCGTGGCCGAGCCCGGTGAGCAGCGTGCGGAGTTCGGCCATCGGGACCTTGCGGTGGCCGCTCACATTGATCCCGCGCAGCAGCGCCGCGTACATCGCCATGGGCACACCATAGGACGATCAGCCCGAGCCGTGCGGCCGCCGCGCCCCGTGGGGGAGGGCGCGGTGACCGCCGGCTCAGGGAGCGGTGCTGCTACTCAACGACCTTCAGCAGCTTGTTCGCCGTGCCCGCGGTGGCGTTGCTGATGGCGTCCGGGGTGGCTCCGTCGGTCAGGGCCGTGGAGACGTCCGCCGGGGTGGCGTCGGGGTGTCCCGCCAGGTAGAGGGCGGCGGCACCGACGACATGCGGAGTGGCCATGGACGTACCGGAGATGGTGTCGGACCCGGTGTCGCTGTCGTTCCAGGCCGAGGTGATGTCCGAGCCCGGGGCGTAGAGGTCCACCAACGAGCCGTAGTTGGAGAACGACGACTGCTCGTCGTCCACCGTGGAGGAGGCGACCGTGATGGCCTCCGGGACGCGCGCCGGGGAGTTCTCGCTCGCGTCGCCCGACTCGTTGCCGGCGGCCACTGCGTAGGTGACTCCGGAGGCGATGGACTTCTGGACCGCCGCGTCGAGCGCCTCGTCCGCGCCGCCGCCGAGGCTCATGTTGGCGACGGACGGGCCCTCGTGGTTCGCGGTGACCCAGTCGATGCCGGCGACGACCTGCTCGGTGGTGCCGGAGCCCGAGTCGTCGAGGACCCGGACGGCCACGATCTTGGCCTTCTTGGCGACGCCGTACGTCGCACCGGCGATGGTGCCGGCCACATGGGTTCCGTGGCCGTAGCCGTCGTCGGCGTTGTCGTCGTCGTCCACGGCGTCGTAGCCGTAGCTGGCCCGGCCCTCGAACTCCTCGTGGGTGATGCGGACCCCGGTGTCGATGACGTACGCGGTCACGCCCTCGCCCGCGCTGTCCGGGTAGGTGTACGCGTTGTCGCCCGCGGTCTCGGTCTGGTCGATGCGGTCCAGGCCCCAGGACGGCGGGTTGGCCTGGGTGGCGTCGACGTGGAACTTCTTGTTCTGGACGACCTTGGAGACCGACGGGTCGGCGGCGAGCCGCTTGGCCTCGGTCTGCGAAAGGCCGCTGGCGGAGAAGCCGTTGATGGCGGAGCTGTAGTTGCGCTTCAGCTTGCCGCCGTACTCCTTGGCGAGCTTCGACTTGTCGGCCTTGTGGTCCAGCATGACTATGTAGCTGCCGGAAACGGCGGTTGCCGCGTCGGCACCGTAGATCTTGCCCATGGCGGGGGCGGGTGCCGCTCCGGCCATGGGGCTGCCCAGCAGGGTGATGCCGGCTGCGGCGGCCACGGCGGTGATCGCGGCGGTGAGCTTGATCCGGTGGGTGCGCTTGTTGAGTGCCATGAAGAGGGGTCTCCTCGTCATTCTTTGTGGGGGGATTGGCCCCCGGCCGGAAGATCTCCGGGGGCTGGCTCGAAACCCTCGCTTATTGACGCGCTCAGATCAAGACCTTCAGCCGGCTGTAATTTACTCAACAAGGTTTCGTAATAAGAATCCGGCCAACAGCACCCAAGCCGGACCAGCTCGCCCGCGACCGGCGCCAGTTGACGTGTTCTCACTGCTCAGCGGGGGCCTCCGTCCCCGGAGGGCGGCCGGGCCGCGCGGGCGTAGCGGACGGCGAGGTCCCCGAACGCGGCGGCCAGCGGGGGCGGGCCGACCACCTCGATCTCCGCGTCGAAGCGGCCGAGGGCGGCGGCGAGTCCGGTCCATGACCAGGAGCCGAGGATGAGCCGGCAGCGGTGCGGCCCGAGTTCCACGGCGATGCCGTCCGGGGCGAAGGGCGCGACATCGGCGGCCGGAAGATCGAGGATCACTTCGCCCCGGCAGGGCCAGTCGGTGGTGGTGCCGTCGTTGCCGCGGAACCGGCTGGTGACGAAGGCCGAGACGCTGCCGCCGGGAAGTTCGCGCGGGGCGAAGCGGGGGCCGGTGGGCGTACGGGGCCGGATCCGGTCGGCGCGGAAGGTGCGCCAGTCCTCGCGGTGGAGGTCCCAGGCCACCAGGTACCAGCGGTGCTGCCGGGTGACCAGGTGGTGGGGCTGTACCCGGCGGACGTCATCGGCCCGGGTATCCGGGCCCGGGGCGTAGTCGAAGCGCAGTTCCTCGCGGGCCCGGATGGCGCGGCTCAGGTCCAGCAGCACGCGGGCGTCGGGCTGCTCGGTTTCCTCGGCCGCGGGCGGCCGGACCGCGGTGACGCGCAACAGGTCGATGCGGTGGCGCAGTCGGGGCGGCATGACCTGTCCGAGGGTGGCCAGCGCACGGGAGGCGCCTTCGGCGACGGCGGCGTCGGCGGCCGCGGTCCGCAGCGCGACGGCCAGGGCGACGGCCTGCTCGTCGTCGAACAGCATGGGCGGCAGATGAGTGCCGGCCTCCAGCCGGTAGCCGCCGGCCGGTCCTCTGACGGTCGTGATCGGGTAGTCGAGTCCGCGCAGGCGGTCGATGTCACGGCGCACGGTGCGCGGGGTGATGCCGAGCCGCTCGGCTAGATCGTCTCCGGACCAGTCGCGGGGCGTCTGGAGGAGCGAGAGCAGCGCGAGCAGCCGGGCGGACGTCTTGTGCATGCGGCCATGCTCCCAGGAGTAGCGGACCCATCCTGTCCGCTACCCCTGCCATCGTGGCGTACGAGCCGTCCGGGGCCACCACCTCCGACGGCGCACATGTGTCACATCGAGGCAAGGAGCACGTCATGTCCGTCACGACCACCACCCATCTGAACTTCCGGGGCAACGCGCGTGAGGCGCTGGACTTCTACCGGTCCGTCTTCGGCGGACGCACCGTCGCGGTCACCTACAAGGACGCGGGCGCCGTACGGCGGACTGGGTGATGTGGGGCGAGGTGACCGGCGCCGACGGCTTCCACGTCATGGCCTACGACGTGCCCTCGCAGCTGCCCTGGAGCCAGGGCGACAACCCGTTCTTCGTCTCCGTGCGGGGCGAGGACGCCGAGGAGATCAGCGCGCTGTGGGGCAGGCTCACCGAGGACTCGGCCATCGTGAGCCCGCTGGAGCCCGCGCAGTGGGCGCCGCTGTACGGCATGCTCACCGACCGCTTCGGCGTCACCTGGGTGCTGGACGTCGCGGCCCCGTACAACGGCTGAACCGGCCGGGCGCGTCCTAGTACTGCAACGGTCTTTGTTCTGATGTGTGGGCAGTTTCTGGTGGTGTGTGGCCGCGTCGTTTGTAGTGGCTCGTCCGGGCTTGGAACTGTCGTCGGCGGCGCCAGTGTGACCAGTGCAGGACATGGTCGATGAGGTTCGCGCGGGGTCGGGCCAGGCGGGTGGTCGGTCGCCGGATTTCGGGGGGGGTGAGGGCGATGAGCTGGGAGGATCCGTTTCTGCTTTGTCGGTGTCGAGCGCGCGGGCCCGCAGGACGGTGAGGCAGGCATGGGCGGCCATGGCCAGGGTGATGTGGCGGTGCCAGCCGGGGTAGCGGCGGACCTGGTAGTCGTCCAGGCCGCACTCCTGCTTCGCGGTCTGGAAGCATTCCTCGACCGCCCACCGACTGCCCGCGACATGGATCAGCTCGTCGAGGGTTGTGTCGGCTGGGCAGTAGGCGATGTAGTACGAGATCTGATCGGGTCGGCTCACGCTGCGGCGAGCGATGACCCAGTGCCGGCGGTCCTCACGGTGCCAGGGCCGGACCTCGCCCCTGACCCAGTCGTAGACGCGTGGCCCGTGGGCGCCGTTGCCGCAGGAACGACGCTTCCACTTCTGCCTCGGCAGCCCGGGAAACAGGTCATGGACGGGATGATCCATGGCCCAGCGGGTCACGACCGTGTCGTGCCGGGTGGTGGCCATGACGTGGAAGACGTCAGCCCGCTCGAGCTCGGTCCGCCAGCCCTTGCTGAAACCGTAGGCGGCGTCCGCCGTCACCCACCGGAACGGGATCTTCTCCGTGATCGCCCGGCGGACCATCGTCTTGGCGATGGCCACCTTCGTCTCGAAGGCGACCGCGTCCTCGATGCCCGCGGCCCGGCAGCGTTGCCGGTCATCGGTCCATGATGTGGGCAGATACAGACGCCGGTCGATCAACGTGCGGCCGCGTTCGCCGGCATAGGCGAGGAAGACGCCCACCTGGCAATTCTCTGTCCGTCCCGCCGTTCCCGAGTACTGGCGCTGGACCCCGGCCGAGCGGACCCCCTTCTTCAGGAAGCCCGTGTCGTCCACGATCAGCACCGCACCGGGGTCACCCAGTTGCTCGACCACATAGTCACGCACGTCGTCCAGGACCTCATCGGCGTCCCAGTCAAACAGGTTCAGCAGCCGGTGCATCCGGTCAGGGCTGCCATGCCCAGCCTCCTCCGCGAGCGTCCAGCCGTTCTTCCGCTCCAACGGCGCTATGAGCCCCCGCATATACGCCAGCGCCGACTCCCGCGGCTCCGACCGGGCAAACCGGTGCACGAACCGCTCATGCACCTCACCCAGACCCGCCGCCCACACCCTCACATCACCAAGCACCCCACCCATAACCAGCCCGACGACCAACCTGGCCACCAGCCACGCCAAAGACCGTTGCAGTACTAGGGGGTGCGGCTCAGCGCTGGTAGCGGGCCAGCACCCGGTTGCCGTCCTCGACCAGACGCTTCCTCAGTTCGGCGGCGTCGATCGCGCCGCTGTAGTACTCCTGGTACGCGGGGGTGGCGACCTTGTCCTTCCACTCAGGGTAGCCGCGGACGGACTGGGCGGGCGCGGAACGCAGTCCGCCCGCGAGGGCGACGCCGGTCGCCCAGCCCCGGTCCGGGGTGTGCAGCGAGGGGTCCGCCAGCGCCTCCTCGCCGGTGGGCAGCATCCAGTCCCCCTTGGCGAGGCGCACCATGTTCGCCGGCCGGAGCAGGAAGTCGATGAACTCCACGGCCTCCTTCTTGTGCGGGCTGTCCTCGGCGACGGACAGGGTCTGCGGGCTCACGCCCTGGGCCGGGCCCGCGCTTCCGGCCGGGGCGGGCAGCACCGTCCACTCGAAGCCCTTCGGGGCCTGTTCGACCACCTGCTGACGGTAGGAGAACCCCAGCGGCACCATGGCGTACTTGCCGCCGAAGAGGCCGGGAAGGGTGTCGCCGCCGCCCATGCCGAGCGCGGTACGGGCGGCGCTGTGGTCGGTGTTGACCTGGTCGTGGATGGTCCGGGGGACGACGAGATCGCCGTCGTCCATGGCGAGCGTGACCTTGCCGTCGGCGCCCCGGTGGAACAGCTCACCGCCGGCCGAGAGGCCGAGGTTGAGGGTGACGGAGACCGGTTCCTTGAGCGGCCAGGCGACTCCGTAACGGCCCTTGCCGGTGAGCTTCTTGGTGACCTGTCCGAATTCCGTCCAGCTCCAGGGCTTCTCCGGGGTCGGCACGCGGACCCCGGAGGCCTTGAGGATCTTGGTGTTGGCGATCAGGACGCGCGGCTCCTGGAGGAAGGGCACGCCGTAGACGCCACCGTCGAAGGTGCTGGTGCGCCAGCTCTGCTGCGGGATGTCGGCGGTGAGCCGGCCGGGCAGCAGGGTGCGCAGGTCGGCGAGGTAGCCGCCGTAGGCGAAGTCCGCGAGGTCGTCGGAGGCGTCATGGATGACGTCGGGTGCCTCGTCCCCCTCGAACGAGGTGAGGAGCTGGTCGTGGACGCTGTCCCAGCTGCCCTGGACGTACTGGACCCGGACATCGGGATGGCTCGCGTTCCACTCCTTCACCAGCTGCTTGTTGGCGTCGACGGACTCCTTCTGCCAGGCCAGCGACTGGAAACGGATCGTGATCCTGCCGTCCGTCCCACCGTCACCGCCCCCGCCGCACCCGGTGAGCAGGAGGGCCAGTGCGGTGGCCGCCGCGGCTGCCGTGCGTACCACTGCGCGCATCAGCTCTTCACCGCCCCGGCGAGCATGCCGCCCGTGATCCGCCGCTGGATGACGGCGAAGAGGACGAGTGAGGGGAGGGTGGCGAGGAACGCGGCGGCGGCGAGCGGCCCGAGGTCGCTCGCGCCCTCCGCGCCGAGGAAGTGGGTCAGTACGACCGGCAAGGTCTGCTTCTCCGGTGTCTTGAGCAGGACGAGCGCGAAGAAGAACTCGTTCCACGCGGTGATGAAGGCGAAGAGCGCGGTGGCGACGATGCCGGGGGCCAGCAGCGGTGCGGTGACCGAGACGAGCGTCCGCAGCCGGCTCGCGCCGTCGACCGCGGCCGCCTCCTCCAGTTCGGGCGGCACCGCCCGTACGTATCCGACCAGCATCCACAGCGCGAACGGCAGCGACCACACGACGTACACCATGATCAGCCCCCACAGTGTGTTGATCAGATGCAGGTACTTGAGCACCAGGAACAGCGGAATGATCAGCAGGACGAACGGGAACGCCTGGCTGACCACCACCCAGCCGGTGGCGGCGGCGGAGAGCCGCGAGCGGTGGCGGGCCATCACATAGGCCATCGGGGTGGCGATGACGACCGCGATGATCCCGGCCGAGACGGCGGCGATCAGCGAGTTGGCGGCGGCCCGCAGCAGCGGCTGTTCGTCGAACGCGGCGCGGAAGTTGTCGAGCGTCGGGTGGTGCGGGATCCAGGTGGGGTGCAGGGAGCCCAGCTCGGGCGCCGGTTTGAAGGCGGTGGAGATCAGCCAGAGGAAAGGGAACGCCAGGAAGACCAGGTAGCACAGCAGCGCGAGGTACTGTCCGGCCCGCACGGACCCGCGGGTACGCATACTCATCGGTCCTCGCCTCCCCCGAGCCGTCCCACGAGGTACACGGCGAGGATCACGGAGATCACCGCGACCATCACACAGCCCATCGCCGCGGCGTAGCCGAACTGTCCGTACCGGAAGGCCTCTTCGTACGCGAAGAGCATCGGCAGCCGGGTCCGGCCGCCGGGGCCGCCGTTGGTCAGTACGTAGACCAGGGCGAAGGAGTTGAAGTTCCAGATGAAGTTGAGCGCGGTGATGGAGAGGGCGACCGGCCTGAGCGCGGGCCAGGTGACGGTACGGAAGCGGCGCCAGGCGCCCGCGCCGTCCAGCGCGGCGGCCTCGTGGAGTTCGTGCGGGGTGTTCTGCAGGCCGGCCAGCAGGGCGACCGTGGTCTGCGGCATGCCGGCCCAGACCCCGACCAGGATCACCGCGGGCAGCGCGGTGGCGAGGCCGGTCAGCCAGTCCCGGCCGTCGCCGAGGCCGAGATCGCGGATGGTCTCGTTGAGGATTCCGGCGTCCGGGTTGTAGACCAGCCGCCACATGATGCCGACGACCACCTCGGGCATCGCCCACGGGATGATCGCCAGCGCCCGCGCCAGCCACCGCATCCGCAGGTTCTGGTTGAGCAGCAGCGCGAGGCCCAGGGCCAGCACGAACTGCGGGACGGTGACGCCGACCGCCCACACCAAACCGATCCGGAACGAGTCCCAGAACAGTCCGTCGTGCAGCAGGTCCTGGAAGTTCAGCACCCCGGTCCACTGGGTGGACCGGGTACGCCCGGACTGGGCGTCGGTGAACGCCAGCGTGATGCCGTAGAGCAGCGGGCCGACGCTGAGGACCAGGATCGGGAGGAGGGCGGGCAGCACCAGGAACCAGGTTCCGGCGTTCCGGTTGATCCTCGTGGGCCCCTTGTCGTGCGGGCCGCCCGGCGGTCCGTGCCGCCCGGACTGCACGGTTGCATTCGCCAATGTCATGGATGCGACCCCCTTGCGTCATTCGACCGGCTTGATACCGTTCCGGCCGCTCAGGTGGCCTCCGCAATCGTGCTGAGACCCCGCCGGTTCGTCAAGACAACCTGCACGGATGCGAAAATCGGATCCATGAACGAGATGCGAGCGCGCGAGGTACTGACCGCTGCCGGGCACCCCGGCGACGCGGAGCTCCTCGCGCTGGGCGAGAACGCGGTGTTCGCCGTGGGCGACCGGGTGGTCAAGATCGGCCGGGACGCCGTGCGCAGTCCCGAGCTGCGCGAGCGGGCCGAGCGCGAGGTGGCCGTCGCGCGCTGGCTCGCCGCGTCCGGCGTCCCCGCGGTGCGGAGCGCGGAGCCCGCGGCCCGGCTCGTCGAGGGCCACCCGGTGACGGTGTGGCACCGGCTGCCCGAGCCGGTGCGGCCGGCCGAGCCGAGGGATCTGGCGCCGCTGCTCACCGCGGTGCACGCACTGCCGGCCCCGGAGGGCCTCAGCCTGCCCCGGCGGGAGCTGCTCGGCGGGGTCGAGCGCTGGCTGACCCTGGCGGGCGAGACGATCGACCCGGCCGACGCCTCGTATCTGCGCGAGCGCCGCGACGGCTTCGCGACGGCCGCCGCCGCACTGGTGCCGCACCTGCCTCCGGGCCCGATCCACGGCGACGCGCTCCCGCGCAATGTCCATGTCGGCCCGGACGGGCCTGTCCTGGTGGACCTGGAGACCTTCTCCACGGATCTGCGCGAGCACGACCTGGTGGTGCTGGCCCTGTCCCGCGACCGGTACGGGCTGCCGGCCGAGGCCTATGACGCGTTCACCTCCGCGTACGGCTGGGACGTCCGGGAGTGGGACGGCTGCGCGGTGCTGCGCGGGGCGCGGGAGACGGCGAGCTGCGCGTGGGTCGCGCAGCACGCGCCGGCGAACCCGAAGGCGCTCGCGGAGTTCCGCAGGCGGGTGGCGTCGCTGCGCGACGGGGACACGGCCGTGCGGTGGTACCCCTTCTGAGCGTTATGTCCTCAATCGCCGGACGGGGTTGATTTCAGCTCAAGCACCGGCTCCCGTACCGGCCAGCGGCCGTCGATCACCGCGTCCGCCGTGCCCTTACGGCGCAGGAACCGCTGGAAGTCGGCGGCCCACTCCGCGTACCACTCGATCTGCCGTTCGTGGAGCTCGGCCGCGGACAACGCGGCCACCGAGCCGTGCCGCGCGGCTATCGCGTAGGCCACCCGCACGGCGGCCAGCGCGTCCGCCGCCGCGTCGTGGGCGCCGCCGTGGACCACGCCGTACTCGACGGAGACGGCCTCCAGATTCCGCTTGCCCTTGCGGTAGCGGTCCACCGCCCGGTCGATGGTGTACGGGTCGACGACCGGGCCGATCCCCGAGCCGCCGAGCCGCTCGCTCAGCGACGGGAGTCCGTGCCGGTGCAACTCCGCCGTCAGCAGCGTCAGATCGAACGCGTTATCCACGCACGACCGTGTCTCACGGTCGCCCTCGTCGTTGATTGACCAGGGGGTGCGATCAGATGGAGATCTTCTTCACGGACCCGGATGCGCTGGAAGCGGCCGGGGTAAGCGATGCGGCGAAGGCGCTCGAACGGCACGGGCTACATGCCGGTGCACCGTTCATCCTCAGCGAGGACGGAAGCTACGACGTCCAACTCAACCGATTCCTGTGGTCCTTGCCGACCCTCGGAGTGAGGTCGCCACATTCCTGGCGTGCCTACGCTCTGGACCTGCTGACCTGGGGACGGTTCCTTCAGGAACATCGCGGCAAGACCCTGTGGCACGCCGACCGTGAAGACGTCATCGCCTTCCATCGAGCCCGGCGCGTCTCTCCCGACCCGACACAGGTTGTCTCGGCCTCGACCTGGAACCGGGGCGTCGCTGCCTTGGACAAGTTCTACACATGGGCGGTGGACGAGGCCCTGGTCGAGCGGACGCCGTTCAAGCACTACGAGAGCTCTCGGCGCACTGGCTCCGGGCAGCAGGTACGCGTCCGCAACAACCGCGCGGCAGAGAAAGCCGCCAAACGCGGGAACGTGAAGTTCCTCTCCGTTCCCCGCTACGCGGCCTTCCGCGACATCGGCCTACGGGGCCAGATGCGGACGGGCACCGCCGATTCGAGCTTCCGAGGCCGCAATGCGGAGCGAAACGTCGTCATGGCCGAGCTACTGGTCACCACCGGCTTGCGCATCGAGGAGGCCGCCTCGCTCTGCTGGCCGGAACTCCCGGCCCTGGACAGTCAGAGGAACACGAAGAGCGTGCCGTTCGACCTGGCACCGCCGACAGCCAAGCGGGACAAGGGACGCAAGATCCTCTTGCCCCATCGAGTCCTGCGCGCCGTGGCCGACTACGTGGAGATCGAGCGCTCCCTAATGCTGGACCGCTGGCGTGCCCGCGGCTGTCCGCTGCCGGCCGGCGCAGTGGTGGGGAGCCAAGCCGACAGGCGAGGTGTGCGGGTGCCCATGAAAGACGGCAAGCTCCGAAGGGTGTCCTGGTCGCGTTTGCCACCAGCACTCCGATCCCGTCTGTACCTCGTTGACGATCAGAGCCGTGCCCTCGGCCCGGCGTGCGTCTGGCTGGGCCAGGCGGGGCGGCCTGTGTCTCTGTCTGCCTGGGAGTCGGTCTTCGTACGGGCCTCGGAGAGATGCCGTACGTGCGGGATCGACGTCGACGCCACACCGCACGTGCTCAGGCACATTGTCTCCGCTTAGTTTTCGTGTGACGATTGACGCCAACTGGGGTACTGGGCTGGGTATTTGGGCTTTGCACTGAGCCGTGTGGTGTTTCTACTGTCGGCTCTCATGATTCTGAACTTCTTCTCGTCCCGGGGCTGGCAGTCCTGGGACGTCGAGTACCGGCCGTTGATCCCCGATGGGATGCCCGTGCTCATCGACGTCGACCTGCGCTTCGAGGACGGTCCGGCTGCGCCACGTCCGACGGCGGTGGTGAACCGGTGGTTGCGTGAGCTCCCGGCCAGCGGGGCGCCGGCACCGAGCTCGTGGGAGAACTACGCACGGGTGGTCAAGGAGTGGATGGAGTTCCTGGCCGAGCACGGGGTGGGGCTGTTCGACTCGCGGGTACGGCTGAAGGCCGCGTTGAGCCGGTACGCCGAACACCGCGCCGCCGGACCGTTGAAGGCCCGGTTCGCGGCGACGACGTGGGGCCAGCACATGAGCATCCTGGCGCTGTTCTACCGGTGGGCGATGCACGAGGAGTACGCGCCGGCCGAGCCGTTCACCTACCGGGCCGCGCGGGCTCTGTTCGCCGGGACCGGGCGGGAGGTGAAGGTGAATCTGGCGGTCCGCCGCACCCCGAAGCCGCACGTGACGATCAAGTATCTGGAGCCGGACTTCACCGAGTTGTTCCGCAAGGGGCTGCGCGGGCTCGCCCCGGACGGCTCGCAGGACACCGGATTCCACGGACGGGAACTGACCCGCAACGGGGCAGTTGGGGATCATGCGCTGGCCACCGGGATGCGGCTTCAGGAGTTCACCTATTTGCTGCCCTGGGAGATTCCCGCGCTGACGCCGGAGCCGACCCCGGTTCCGATCCCGTTCCCGGTGCCGGCCGGGATCACCAAGGGCAAGAAGTTCCGCACCACGTGGACCTCCTACGAGGCCCTCGCCGGACTGCACGACTACTTGGAACTGGACCGAGCGGCCACCACGGAGGGCTCTGACTGGATGCCGCCGCGGCGGTGGGGCGAGCCGCTCATGGTCACAGACCCCGGCCCGCGGGGCGGTCGGGTCAACGGAGTCCGCCGCTCGTGGGACTCGCTCACCCCGGCCGAGCGCCGCCGTCTGGTCGCCCCCGAGGGCGGGTCGTGCCTGCTGGCGGTGAAGAGCGGCGGCGGCCCGTTCACTGCCTGGGCGACGGTCTTCGAGCGGACCTCCGATCGGGTCCGGGCCCGCTTCGAGCCGCGATTCCCGCACGTCTGGCCCCACCGATGCCGCCACACCTTCTCGATGAGGACCTTGGAATACCTGGTCACGGGGCACTACCGGCAGGCCGCGAAGCTCGTGCGGGACACCGATGCCGACGCCGCTCTGGTTTTCTACCTCAGCAAGGCGGACCCGCTGCTGGTGCTTCGTGATCTTCTCGGACATTCCACTGTCCTGACCACGGAAAAATACCTCCGGCGCCTGGATACGACGCGCATCTACCGGGAGGCATACGAGGGGGCCGGGGCCGCGGCCGGACTGACCGAAGATGCGGCTTCCGAACGAGAGGTCTCAGCCGAGTTCGACGACGAGACCGGGGACGGTGGCGTCTGATGCCGACCATGCTGATCGACGAACCCCTCGGCCTGACCTGCGTGTTCAGCGACGGCAGCCGCGCGGAGTTCTTCCTGGAAGGGCTGCCGAACCCGCTGCTGGCCCGGGACTTGGCCACGGGCCTGGTGGACCTGATCCACCCGCATGGCACCGCGGATTCTGCGGGCACGGTCAACTTCTACATCCAGGCCCTGCGGAGGATGGTCCGCACGCTCGCCGAGCGTGGGTTCACCGGAGGCGCCGCCCAACTGCGACGAGGGCAGTTGGCGGAGTACTGGATGGGGAACACGGGCAAGCAGGAGGCCCAGACGCGACGCATGCTGGAGGGGTTCTGCCAGGTCGGCGGCCTCCTCGGCGAGGGGGTCCTGGAACTTGCTGTCGGCCGTCACTTCAACACCCAGCCCAACCGGCGGGCCCTGCCGCCCTACCCGGAGGCGGACTGGCAAAGGCTCACCGAGGCATGCCGCGCACTGGTCGACGAGTCGTACGCCGCCCACCGCCAGGCCCTGAATGTTGCCTATTCCGGCCAGCATCCGGCGGAGGGAGGGTGGAAGCCGGAGAATCTGCGCTGGCTGCTGGCCCGGCTCGGGCCGGTGACCACGAAGGAGTTCGGCGCAGAGCTTGCCTGCACCAAGGGTGCCATCTGGCAGCGGGGCGGTTTCCTGCAGGCCAGCGCCGAGGTTTTCCCCACTCACGACGCGATGATCGCCTATCGGCTTCTGTTCGGTATCTACTCCGGCATCGTTCCCGACGGCATCGACGACCTGGTGACCGGAGACATTGATTGGGCAGGGGACGCTACTGTCCTGCTCTCCTACGTCAAGGGCCGCACTGCGGCCGAGAGTTTGAACCTGCCCCGCCGGGCAGTACGGCTACTGGAACAGTGGATGGCGCACTCGGCCCTGCTGAGGAGCTTCGCGGCCCCGGAGGACCGGCAGCGGTTATGGCTGGCGCTCAGTCGGCCAGGAAGCTTCGCGGTGATCACCGGCTCCGGGGCGAGGCTGGCCATTCAGCAATGGATCGTGCGCCATCAGGTGTTCACCGAGACCGGGCAGCCTCTGAAAGTCCACCGTGCTCGGATCCGCACCACCCATGAAGCGATGCGGGACAAGAGCACATGGACCGGCAGCGGGCGGGCGACCATCGACCCGAACCACACTCCGGCGGTCGAGGGCGACCACTATCTGACTGCCACGACACCGGCCCAGCAGCAGGTGGTCGAGACGATCGTCGAGGACGCCCAGCACGACATGCTGCGGCGTTCCCATCCACCGGTGGTCATCACCGAGGACGACGCGGCTGCGCTGGCCGACGGTTATCCGCATCTGATGGCGAACCTGAACCTGAATGACGAAGTGATCGCCGAACTCGTCGGCGGGCAGCGGGACGTATTCACGGCCGCTTGCGGCGACCAGCTCTCCGGGCTGCACGGCCCGAAGGGCAAGCCGTGTCCGGCTCGCCCCTGGGTCTGCCTTCTCTGCCCGCTGGCGCTCTTCGCTCCGCGGCACGCGGCGAACCTGCTGCGGCTGAAGGCATTCTTCTCCCGGCAGTGGCAGCAGATGCCCGCCGCTCAGTTCATGGCCGTCTTTGGCCCCTACGCCGCCCGCATCCAGCAGGTGCTCGACCGGTTCGATCCCGCTGTCCTCGCCGCGGCAGCCGAGCAGGTCGACGACCGGGATCACGAACTTCCCCTGCGTCCCGAGGAGCTCACCGCGTGACCACTGCCACTTCGCCCCTGTTCGATGGACGGTCCGCGATCTTCGCCGGGGCCGATGTCTGCCGCGAGGCCGGTCTCACGCTGCCTGGAGGCGTCGGCCGTCCGGTCTTCGAAGATGATGTCTGGGATTTCACCGACGTCGTCGGACTCCCGGTCCAAATGGGCCTATCCATGCGGCAGTTCAACTTCGTCACGATCACCGATCTCCGCTGGCAGCTGGTCGCCAAGGAACTCGTGCTGGCCATGCTCGTTCCGCGGCATCCGGCGGTCGCCCCGCTGCCCCGCGCTTACCGCACCGCCCTGCACCTCCTCAGCTGCAGGGCGCGGCTGGACGAACTCGAACGGTTGCTGTCCTGGCTGACCGCGCGGGGAGTCATCAGCCTGGAACGGATCGACACGCAGATCTGCGAGGCATACATGGCCCACCGGCGCTACGTGCTCGACGAACACGGCGCTGTGGTCGGCGAGCAGAGTCACGGAACCCGACGCCAGGCCGCGCAGATCATCGTCGACCTGGTCAACTACCGCGAGCTGTTCACCGCCGACCGTGTCCCCGCCAACCTGCGGCCATGGGGCGGAGCCACCGCCTCAGCCGTCGCCGAGATGCCCAGTGGCCGAACTCAGAACAAGACCCCACCCGTCGCGGACGACGTCCTCCAGCCGATGCTCGCCGCCGCCCTCTTCCTGGTCTCCTCACTCGGACCCCACGCCGTCGAACTGGCCCGGCAGATCCGGGAAACCGACCACCTCTCCACCCGAAGAGCGACAGGACTTCGCAACAGCGGCCCCGCTCCAGTGGCCGAGTTCACCGCGCTGCTGAACGAGTACACGGATACGTACACACCATTGCCGATGCTGGCCGAACACCACATCGCCGACCGGCTCGCCGACGGCTGGTCACCCGGTGATCCACTCCTGCCGGTGGCCACTGGAGTGCTGGCCCGCCAGGCCGGCGACAGACAGTTCTGGACCAGGTGGATGCCCGCCCTGCGAGGCCCGTTAGAAGACGCTGTCGCCGCAGTCGGAGTGAAGGAGGTCTTCGCCCGGGACGTTGCCGAGACCACCACAGCAAACGACTCGTCCGTGCTGCCCTGGACCCTTCCCCTGCACCGGCTTCAGGCCGTCGCCCTGGTCGGTGTCGTCCGCACCGCCGCCATCACAGTCCTGGCTGCAGTCTCAGGAATGCGGGCGAGCGAGCTGATGGAACTCCGTATCGGATGCCGAAAGCCACCCGAGGAACCGGTCCCCGGCCTGCACCGCTACCGACTCGCCAGCAAGATCGTCAAAGGGCAGCCTCTCGGCGGCACCGACGACGAGTGGGTGGTGATCGAGCCGGTCTATCGCGCTGTCGAACTCGCCGAGGACCTGCACGACGATCCGAAGGACGGGGCCCTGCTCTTTGGCCGGTTCGCTTTCACTGTCCGCTACCAGTGGTTCAGGAACTGGGTGAACTCCCCAGACGGGCAACGGCTCGGCCTCACGGAAATCCCCGACGGCCAGGTCAACTTGAGGATGCTCAGGAGGACCTTGGCCCTGGAATTGGCCTACCGTCCCGGCGGCGTGCTGGCCTCCAAGATCCACCTAAAACATGTCGTTGTGGCCACAACGGAAGGGTATGCCTCGCGCCCCGGCGGAGCCCAGGCCGAGCTGCTGGCCGAGGTCAACAAGCACGAGAGCGACCGCAACCTGGATCTGGTCTTGGCCGAGTTCCGCAACTACCAGCAAGGAATCCTGCCAGCCGGCCCGGGGGCCCGGAGCCTCACCGAGTTCTTCTCCAGCATCGACGAGAAGCTCGAGGCAGCAGCGTCGGCACCGAAGACGCAGCACAGTGACCGCGACGTGCTCAACCTGCTGACCAAACGGGCCAAGGTCCTCCACCTCGGTCCCGCGAACTACTGCTGGTTCACCGACCCATCCCGGGCGCTCTGTCTCAAGCTCGCCGGCACCCCCACCGCCGACCGTCCGCTGATCGGGATGTGTGACTCCGCCCGCTGTCCGCAGGCCACCCACCACTCCTGCCACCGCCCCGTCTGGGCCGAGCATGCCGAACGCACCGAGACGTTCATCGGACAGCTCGGCATCACACGCAAGACCGAACGCACCCGGCTCCAGGTCGACTACGACCGGGCCCTCCGCGTCGTCGCCGAGATCGACACCGCCACCGCGCACGAGGAACCTTCATGAGAATCTCCGCAGCCCAGCGCACCCAGAACGAGAACCGCATCCGGGCCGCCATCGACCGCCTCCTCCGAGGTGAGATCCCGCCCGGCGGAAGGTGCGACATCAAGACCCTCGCCAGCGAGGCTGCGGTCGACCGCACCGCGTTCTACGGCATCCGCCCGTACTCTCACCTCCGCACCGAGTTCGAGCGGCGCCTCCAGGCACTCCAAGATGCTGGCGAGATCCCCGATCCTCGCGAGGCTCAGATCTCCCGGCTCAAGGCCGAGAACACCAAGCTCCAGGAACGGCTCGCCAAGTCGGAGCAGACGATCGACGAGCTCACCGACTTCCGCAGCCAGGCCCTGGCCCGGCTCGCCGCCCAGCACGAGGAGATCGTCCGGCTTCGCGAGATCGCCGCCGGGCCAAGCCGAGTGAGCCACCTGCCCGCTCCGCGAACCACGGTGATCGGCAGCTGCAGTTGAGGCAACGATCCGAAAGCGGACAGTCCCTGACTTCGCGATCAGATGGCGGGCTCCGGCAGATGACCGAGATGCTTGATTACGCGCTCGCGCAAGAGCAGGTACTCGTCCCAACGGCGAAGAGGGCCGGGCGGGCGTTCGACGACACGGGCTGCGGTGACAGCCTGGCCACGCTGGAACTGCTCGTGAGTCAAGTCGAACTCGATGCCGCTGGGCAGGCGGTTCCACCAGTGAAAGCCGTGCTGATCCCCGTCAAGGTGCACCTCGCCGACCATGAGGTCACCGCCGAAGATGTCATTGACGATCAAAGCTGTGATGTCGCAGTGGCCCCAGGCCGGGTTGTCGGGATGCCAGTCACCTTGATCGTCGGGCGAGCAGGTGTCGGCAGCCCAGCTGACTCGCAGGGCCTTGTCCAGGACAAGCAGGTTCCAAGGGATCATGTCGGCAGCATCGCAGCCACCACTGACATCACCCCCGGAGCCTTCGCCTGGGTCCGAGACTGGCCAGCTCATTCGAGAGCACCCGAGAGCGTGATCCGCGCCACACGTCTCCGTCTGGAATGCAACACGCTCGTCGATCCCCATTGCGAACCGCGCGTCCGGGGATCAGCCTGCTCAATCGCCACACGAGCACACCCGCACACGGCCTCTGCGGACACAAGGCACACCTTCGCCGTGCATCTGCTGTCTGCGTTAATCCAGGAACAGATCGGCTCGGTGGAGAAGGGCGAGATGAGCGACGGCGTGTACCGACGCATTATCGGCGACCCGCTCGATCACCTTCGCCGCCTGTTGGGGCATTCCTCGATCACCACGACGTACATCTACCTCGGCTGTACCGACCAGGCCCAGGCTCTGATCGACGGCGCGGTGGATGCCTGGACGTCCGAGGTCGTAGACACAGCGCATCACGTGTCGCATGAGATCGACAACTCCTCTGCTCAGGCACCGGAAGCGAACTCGTGGTAGGCCGGGGGCGGCGTAAGGCCCGATTGAACGCACCCTCACCCCAGGTCGTCGACCCGGCTCCGGCCACGCTCGGACTTCTGAGGTTCGAGGTCACTTTCCCGGACAACCGGACGGCCGTCGTGGACTGGACCCGGGAGCCGCAGCAGCGGCTGCTGAGGGCTCTGGAAGCCGAGTTGGCGGCTTCGTGCGACGTGGGGCAGGGAACTGGTTCGCCACATACGCTCCGCAATCGCGCGCGTTCGTGCCTGCTGTGGGTGCGGTGGCTCGACTCCACGGAAGCGACGCGTATCCGCGTCAGTGACCTCCTTCCGCACCACCTCGACGGATTCGAGAGCCATCTCCGGGAGGGCCATCCAGTATTCTCCCGGACGCCCTACGCGCGTATCGCTGACGTCGTATGGATCTTGCGCCGACTCGGCGAGAAGGACCAGGGACTATCCCCCTCGATGCTCCGGAGGCTCTCCTACACATCCGCTGGCCCGGTCGGCTCCTATACCCCTCGCGACGCCTACTCGCCGCACCTCGTCGAGCAGCTACGCACTGCCGCACGTTCCGATGTCGATAACGCGGTCCGACGCCTGACGCTGGACGGGCCGGCGCTCCTGGCACGGGGGCAGGACCCGCGGATCGCAGGCTGGGACTCCGACCCGAATGTGTTGTGGGAAATCTCCCGGACCCACGGGACCTTCACACGGACACAGTTGGCCAATCTTGTCGGCACGGCACTGGCTAATGCGCACACTCCCGGCCGTCTTGCACCCTTGGTGTACCCGACCAGCCGCGACGTGTTCGCTCTGCTCCTGCTGTTCTGTCTCGAAAGCGGCATGGAGGTGGAAGCGGCCAGAGAGCTGACCGCCGACTGCTTGAAGAATCCCAACCGGGGCTATGTGCAGGTCGAATACCTCAAGCGACGGCGGCACGGCCAGGAATGGAACACGATCAGGGTCCGGGACGGTTCATCCAACTCACCCGGCGGGCTGCTTCGGCTGGCCTTGCGGCTCACAGCACCCGTCAGAGATGCCACCGGCTCGCCGGCGCTTTGGCAGTTCAGAACGAAGGATGGGATCCTGTCCGCCGGACTCAGCGCTGGAGCTGCGTCGAGTGCGGCTCGGAGCTTCGTCTCGGCACACCGGCTCACGGATGCCGGGAAACCCTTCGACCTGCGCCTGTCGCGACTTCGGAAGACACACAAGGCCGCTGTCTACAAGGTGACCGGCGGCAGGATGTCGGCGTTCGTGCAGGGCCATTCGCCGGACGTCGCCGCGGCGCACTACGCAGACATCCCCTCACTGCGCGCTCTCCACGAACAGGCCGTGGCAGACGGCCTGCAGGACGCACTCGCTGACGCCCAGACTCCCGCGATCCTGACGCCGGAAGAGGAAGAGCGCCTCACTCAACAACCAACGGATGCAGTTGAGTTGCTTGGGATCCCGGCCGAGCAACTACCGCCACTCCTATCCGGCGAATCCGACCTATGGTTGTCGTCCTGCCGCAGCTTCTTCGACTCGCCTTTCGGAGTCAAAGGCAAGCCCTGCCCAGTCTCCTTCTTCGCCTGCTTGGGGTGCAGTAATGCCGTTATCACCCGAAGGAAACTCCCAGCAATCCTGGCCTTCCTCAACCACATCCAGACTGAACGGGCCAAGACGCCCGCAGCGGAGTGGGAAGCGCGGTTCGGCAACGCTCACCAGCAGATTCTTCAATTGATCATCCCGAGGTTCAGTCAGCGTGACGTGCTGGACGCCAGGGCAATCGCCGAGTCTTCCGAACGCCTGCTCTTTCTTCCCCACAACCTGCTGGGAGGCCACTGATGCCCGCACTGCCTCTTCCACGCAGTGTCGCCGCCAGCCGCCCTTCCGACGCGACAGCCGTACTGTCCGGACGCCCGCTCACCGCTGATCCATCCCTCATGCCGCGATTCGGAGACCGCGCCTGGAATCTCGCGGTCGCCGGGCATGCCGGGAACCGCTACGCCAGTGAGTTCTTCATCGACTTCGAGTCACTCAGCGATGTCACACGGCGCGAGGCGGCGCGTGAGTTCCTGTTCTGGAGACTCAACACCCGCCCGGTTCGCGGTCCCCTTCCGTCCATCTCGACAGTGTCGGCTGAGTGGTGGAACCTACGGTGTTTCCTCCGATTCCTGGACTCCGAACACGACGGGCTTCGCCTGGACGCTGTGACGCAGCCGGTTCTCGATTCCTACCTGGTTCACTGCCGGGCCGAGGAACTGATGCACAGCAGCATGCGTCACCGCCTCCAGGTCATCCCACGCCTCCACCTCGCGGCAGAGGCCATGCCGACGGACGCGCTGGCGACCAATCCCTGGAACGGCCGCCCCCTCACACGCATCATCGGCGGCCCTGTCGTCAGCAAGCACGAGAACCAAACTCCCCGAATCCCGCCCCAGGTCATCGCCCCGCTGGTACAGGCGGCTCTGTTCTACGTCCGCACTGCGGCATCGGACATCATCGACGCGCGTGCGGAGCTGATGGAACTGCAAGCCAACGTCAATGAGATCCACGGGCAGTCACTCGCCCGCCTGGACCGCTACCTCGACGGCCTCGCAGCCGACGGGCGAGGTGTCCCGGTGCTGGATGGCGCCGGTCTCCAACCTCACCTGGCCGGTTCACCCGCCTACACGTACATCATGCGCAAGTCGGAAGCAGGACGGGGGGTCGCCAGCGGCTCCTACGCCAACCACATCGTGAGGACACTGGAGCGGCTCGGGCCCGAGCCCGGCGGCATGGACACGCCCATCACTCCACATCCGCAGACCGGGCGGCCGTGGCGGGACAGGTTCAGCCCTCCCGCCGTTTCCCATGAGGAACGGCTCCTGCGGGCCGCCTGCTACATCCTCATCGCCTACCTGTCCGGCATGCGTGACTCCGAAGTCAAGGAACTCCGGGACGGCTGCCACTTCACCGAGCGGAGCGCAGACGGTGTCGTCGTCCGACACAAGGTGCGCTCCCAGCTCATCAAGGGTGGGCGAGGCACACCGGGGAGCTGGGTTGTCATCGAGCCCGTCGCGCAAGCCATCGAAGTCCTGCAACGCCTGCCCCACCGTGACCTGCTGTTCTGCCGCCCGGTAACAGGACGACCGCACTCGACGATCTCTGCCAACCGCATGAATGACAACCTCAACGAGTTCCTGGCTCAGTGCGCCGGCATCGGATTTCCGGTGCCCGATGTCGATGGAGAACCGTGGAACCTTACGACCCGCCAGTTCCGCAGGACCGTGGCCTGGCACATCGCACACCGCCCGTTCGGCACCGTGGCCGGGATGATTCAGTACAAGCATCTCTCCGTGGCCATGTTCGAAGGGTACGCGGGTACTTCCTCCTCTGGCTTTCGCGCGGAGGTGGCTGCTGAGGAGGCGCTGGCCCGCCTGGCCGACGTCATGGAGCGCTACGAGGATTTCAAGGCAGGCGTACGCTCGACCTCCCCGGGTGGACCCCGGACGGACAACGAGTTCGCACGAGTACAGCAAGAGCTCCAAGATTTCCCAGGCAGGGTCGTCGATGAGCGGCGCCTGCTCTCCATGCTCAAGGCCTCCGCACGCACCCTGCACATCGGAAGCTACTACCAGCCCGAGACCGCCTTGTGCCGTACGCCGAGCGGCGAGGACCGACCTCTGCTCAACAGCTGCCGCCCCGATCGCTGCGGGAACTCGACCATCACGACCCGGCATCGCAGCGGGTGGGAAGCGGCACGTGGAGATACCGAGCGCGCGCTGGCCTTCGTCGGCCTCTCCGATCTCCAGCGAACGGCTCTGCGAGGGCACCTCAACGACGTCACCAAAGTGATCGAGGGTATTGACTGTGCCAACGACTGACGCAACCGAATCAGCCCTCCGCGCGGCTTCCGAACGCCTACTCCGGGGAGGGCCCACCCGTAGCGACGGTTCCCTGACCGTCGCATCACTCGCCGTTGAAGCCGGCGTCAGCAGGGCCAGCGCCTACCGCTACCCCCATGTTCTGGCAGAGTTCCGAAACCTCGTAGCCGATCGAGAAGAAGCAGCCGCGCCCTCAGTATCCCTCCGGCAGGAGGTCCAGGCCCTGGAGGGTGCCGAGCGCCGACTCCGCCAAGAGCATGCGCGCGAGGTCCGGGAGCTGCGCTCCTCGATCAACGTCCTCGCACAGCAGGTTCAGCTCCTCACGCTGGAGAATCAGCGTCTCTCCAAGGCATCTGAGCGAAGCGATCGCGTCACTCACATCGACCGCCGCTGATCGATGCGACCTGATGCGGCACGGTATCCCGCTTGCAGAAGGTGATCCCACTCGCCATCCTCAAAGGCGGCGATGCGCCAGCTCACCCCACCCCACCCCACGCTCCCGATCACGAGATCGGCTGCTGAGGGAGCATCGTCAACAACCACGGGGAGCAACGTGCCGCCTTTCGTCTACCGGATCACCAAGTACGACCCTGCCGACCGCGACGAGCACGGCAGCTACATAGGCACTGAGGGCTCGACCAGCGACCACGGACCGGTCGAGGCCGCCTATCTGCAAGCGATTGCCGCCTTCGCCGAGGACACCGGCATCGACCGACTGGCCATTCGCGAGCCGGGGATCTCCGGCCTTGCCCACTTCGGCCTGGAGCCATCGGTCGACGGTCACGGCCTTGCCGGGCTCTTCCCGCCCAATCTCAGCGGGTTCCACGACGGTGCTGAGGTGTCTCTCTCCCTCGGCCTGGAGCTGGTCAGGGTCATGCTCCGCGACAACGGTGCATGGTGCCGTCTGGAGGTGGAGGACAGGTTCGTCGTGCAGGTCGGTTGGGACCAGTACGTCTACGTCAGCAGCGACAAGCCCTGCGAGCGCGCCTTTGCCCGCACCCTGGCTCTCGGGCTCTTCCCGGAGCGGCTGGAGGCCTCGCCCTACGACGCGGACTTCGACGAGCCCGGCGTGCAGCGGCCCGCCGACGAGGACTTCTGGGCCCGTCTGCGCTGGTCCATCGCCATGCGGCAAGCAGCGATATTGGAGGAGGGGTACCTCCACAATGCCTCCCGCTGGCATCGCCTGACTGATGGGAACCTCGCTGCGGCACGCGCCCGGCTCACCCCGCGTGCCCAATTGACCGTCTGGCCTGACCTGTCCACCGATGTCGACGCGGTCCTCGCGTCGCTTCCCGACGAGGGTCCGGTGGAATTCGTATGGGAAGACGAGAACGGGGCTATCTCCAGCACGATGGCCGACGAGTCCGAGTACCGGGAACTGGCCGCCCAGGTGGCGGGCGCCCGTGCCGCTATGGCCCTGTCCTTGGCTCTCGACGAACGCCACCCTCTGTTCACCGCGGTCCTTCCCGACAGCGACGGTGTCCTCCGCGCGCGGTGGAGGACCGAGCCGACGCCGAGCGACTGGAACTGGGCCTTTCTGAAGACTCTCCACCGGGGGCAGATCTGCACGGGCACGGTCACGGAGATCGCCAGTTTCGGCGTGACCTTTGTGGACATCGGCGGCTTCACCGCGATGATCAATATTCCAGAGCTGTCCTGGCGCCGTTTCGATCACCCTTCCGACGTCGTCGCTGTCGGCCAGGAGATCTCGGCCGAGATCCTCGACGTCGACTTGGTGCGCGAGCGTGTGGCGCTGTCACTGAAAGCGTTGCAAGAGGACCCGATGCCGCCGTTCGTACAACAGGTCGGCCAGACGGTGACCGGCGTCGTGACCAAACTCGTGCCGTTCGGCGCCTTTGTCCGTATCGAAGACAGAGAGGACGGCCTCGAAGGCATGGTGCACCTCACCGAGTTGACCGAAGGACAGGTGGACCGGCCCGAGGATGTTGTTCAGGTCGGAGACAGCCTCCCCGTGAAGATTCTGGAGGTCGACCTTCCACGGCATCGGATCACCCTCTCCCACCTGCAGGCCTTCGCGCCCGGAGAGCGTTGACCAACGCGGTCATCGCTGCCGGGGAATGAGCGGCCAGGCCGGCTCGACGACTGCCGTCGGATCCGCGGTACGCCGCAGATAGGCCTGCAAAGAGACAGACTGTTCAGCCGCCGCTCGTACCTGAAGGTCATGTAGATCCGCCAACGGCATCAGGCCGACGGGCTGGTGCTTCTCACCCATGCGTCGCACCACACGGGCGGCGGCCACGGCATCGGCCTTCGCATTGTGCGCGTCATCGAGCGACACCCCGTAGTGAGCACACAACGCATGCAGGGCTCGCGTGCCCTTCCGGTACTTGTCGATGTGCTTGTCGAGCACCAGCGGATCGATGACGGGCAAAGGCACACCGCCCAGCCGCTCGCTGATCGACTCGATCTCGTAGCGCCGACACTCACGGTCCAGCAGCGACAGGTCGTAGCGTGCGTTCATCACCACCAGAGGCGTCCCAAGGCGCAGCCCCTCGGCGACGGTCTGCGCGATGTCCTCGATGGCGGAAGCAGCCGGTACCCCGTGCTCGCGGGCATGTTCCGTCGAGATGCCATGGATCGCCGAGGCCTGCTCGGGTATGGCCACCCCGGGATTTAGCAACCAGGTCCGCTCAGCCGAGACGACACCCCTCGAATCCAGGCGCACGACCGCCGCCGTCACAATGCGATCGGTCTCTACGTCGGTGCCCGTGGTCTCCAGGTCGAAGGCCACCAACGGCCCACTGATCCAGCTCATCACGCGGCCCTCATTCCAGCGTGGGCCGCCAGCTGGCGCCGCCCTGCTCCATGAGACATCTGAGACGCGTCTGGCGTGCGGGGATAAAACGCGGCGTTGTACGCGACGACCGGCACACCCTGGCGCCAGTAGTCCGCCAGGGTGTCGGCGATCTCGTCGGCCACCTCGCGCACCGGCCGGCCCTCCGCCGCCGCCCGCTCGCTGCTGATGCCGTGGATCGCGGAGGCCTGTGCGGGGATCCGGATGCCCGGATCCGCCAGCCAGGTGCGCTGCCGCGCCGGCTCCGCGTCGCCGTCACGGAGACCGACGACCGCGGCCGTCACGATCCGGGCCTCCAGCGGCTCCGTGCCCGTCGTCTCCAGGTCGAAGCCGACCAGCGCATGCCGGTGCCAGCTCATCCCTTACCTCCTTCGTGGTGCTTCCCCCAGGTGACGACCACCCTCGCACGGGCCACTGACAGCACCCTCCCGAGGTCCGTACGTCAGGAGACCGGCCGGGAGTCCGTCCACACGGATTCGAACTCCTCGCGGTACGTCTCGAACAGGCCGTGCTCGCTGTCCTGCCCGGCGCGCACCACCGCACGGCCGCCGCCCCTGAGCACCAGCACGGGCGCCTCCATGCCCCGGGCCCGGCGCAGATACGTCTGGACGACGCCCACCGCGTCGGCGCCGTCGCCGTCCACCAGGTAGGCGGTGAAGCGCGGGGTCTCGTCGAAGACATGGATCTCGAAGGCGCCCGGGTCGCGGAGCTTGGAGCGGACCCGGCGCATGTGGAGGATGTTCATCTCCACCGTCCGGCTCAGCTCCCCCTTCTTGAGCCCCAGCTCCCGCTCCCGGCGCTTGACCGCGCTGCTGGCCGGGTTGATGAAGAGCAGCCGGACCCGGCAGCCCGACTCGGCCAGCCGGATCAGCCGGCGGCCGGAGAAGTTCTGCACCAGCAGATTGAGCCCTATGCCGATCGCGTCCAGCCGGCGCGCTCCGCCGAAGAGGTCCTCCGCGGGCAGCTGGCGCTGGAGCCGCACCCGGTCGGAGTGGACGGAGACCACGTCCGCGTACCGGTCGCCCACCAGCTCCTCGACGGCGTCGACGGGGAGCCGGTCCGCGGAGGGCACAGAGGCGCCGCTGCCGAGGATCTGCAGCAGCCGCGCCGAGGCGCGCTCCGCCTGGGCGAGCACCGCCTCGTTGAGCGCGCGGTTGCGGGAGACCACGTTGCGGGCGACCTCCAGCTCGTCGAGGGCCAGCTCGACATCGCGGCGGTCGTCGAAGTAGGGCTCGAAGCAGGGCCAGTGCTGGACCATCAGCTCACGCAGCTGAGGCAGCGTGAGGAAGCTCAGGACGTTGTCGTCGGCCGGGTCGAGCAGATAGCCCTTGCGGCGGGAGACCTCGCGCACGGCGACGGCGCGCTGCACCCACTCCTGTCCGGCGGGCCCCGCCGCGGCCACCACCCAGTCCTCGCCGTGGACCGGCTCATAGATGGGCTGAAGCACCGCGGCCACCACGGCGCGCAGCCGCTGTTCCACGAGATTCAGCCAGATATAGGCGCGCCCGGCCCGCTGCGCACGGGTGCGCACCTCGCTCCAGGCGTCCGCTCCCCAGTCCAGCTCCGCGCCGATCTCCAGGGGCCGGGCGAGCGAGACCGCGCCGGGCGGCACATCGGTGGCGTCCCCCTCGTGACCCGCGTCACCTGGGGGCAGCTCGAAGCCTCCCGAGCTCACCCGCACACCGCCTTCCACTCCCCCACCAACGATCAAGGAAGGGTACTCCGGGAGCGGGAGCCGGTGCAGCCGGATGCACAGGCTCCTTCTTCAACTCCCCTACGGATCAAGCCTGTTCTCCGGGACGAGATCTGCCGTAGTGAGCGGATTCATAGTGATTAAACACCCCATCGCAAGCCGCATACCGGGCAGCGGGCAGAGCGGGGCCACCGGATTCGGGTTCCGGGCGACAAGAAGAGGCCCGATGTTGACCGGACTGTGCGACGCCGTCCCCCCGATTGCCGGTCGGTCCTAGGTAAGTGCCGCCCTTTCGGGGAAGATCTGGCAGGGAGCCCGCATTCCCCAGGCAACCGCATCAGAGTGGAAGAGTCGAAATCTATGCAGGTCTGGCCGGGACAGGCGTACCCCCTCGGTGCCACGTACGACGGCGCCGGGACCAACTTCGCGGTCTTCTCGGAGGCCGCCAACCGAATCGAGTTGTGCCTGCTGCACGACGACGGCTCCGAGACGGCGGTGGAGCTGCGGGAGACCGACGCGTTCGTCCGGCACGCCTATCTGCCCGGGGTGATGCCGGGTCAGCGCTACGGGTTCCGGGTGCACGGGCCGTACGAGCCGCAGCACGGCGCCCGCTGCAACTCCGCGAAGCTGCTGCTCGACCCGTACGCGCGGGCGGTCGCCGGGCAGATCCAGTGGGGCGAGGCGGTGTACGGCTATCCGTTCGGCCGGCCCGACGCGCGCAACGACCTCGACTCGGCGCCGCACACCATGACGTCCGTCGTGGTCAACCCGTACTTCGACTGGGGCGACGACCGGCGTCCCCGTACGGACTACCACCGCACGGTCATCTACGAGGCCCATGTGAAGGGCCTGACGATGCTTCATCCGGGGCTGCCCAAGGAGCTGCGCGGTACGTACGCCGGGCTGGCGCATCCGGAGGTCATCGCGCACCTGACGGAGCTGGGCGTCACGGCGATCGAGTTAATGCCGGTGCACCAGTTCGTACAGGACCACCGGCTGGCGGACGCGGGGCTCGCCAACTACTGGGGATACAACACCATCGGCTTCTTCGCCCCGCACAACGCCTACGCTTCCTGGGGCGACCGGGGCGAACAGGTGCTCGAATTCAAGCAGGCGGTGCGGGCGCTGCACCAGGCGGGCATCGAGGTGATCCTCGACGTGGTCTACAACCACACGGCGGAGGGCAACCACCTGGGTCCGACGCTCTCCTTCCGGGGCCTGGACAACGCCTCGTACTACCGGTTGACCGACGATCAGCGCTACTACATGGACACCACGGGGACCGGGAACTCCCTGCTGATGCGCTCCCCGCACGTGCTCCAGATGATCATGGATTCGCTGCGGTACTGGGTGACCGAGATGCATGTGGACGGCTTCCGCTTCGATCTGGCCGCCACCCTGGCCCGCCAGTTCCACGAGGTGGACCGGCTGTCGTCGTTCTTCGACCTGGTGCAGCAGGACCCGGTGGTCAGCCAGGTGAAGCTGATCGCGGAGCCGTGGGACGTCGGCGAGGGCGGCTACCAGGTGGGGAACTTCCCGCCGCTGTGGACCGAGTGGAACGGGAAGTACCGGGACACGGTGCGGGACCTGTGGCGCGGTGAGCCCCGGACGCTGGCCGAGTTCGCCGGGCGGCTGACCGGCTCCTCCGACCTCTACCAGGACGACGGCCGCCGGCCGCTCGCCTCGATCAACTTCGCCACCTGCCACGACGGCTTCACCCTGCACGACCTGGTCTCGTACAACGACAAGCACAACGACGCCAACGGCGAGGGCAACCGGGACGGCGAGAGCCACAACCGGTCCTGGAACTGCGGCGTGGAGGGCGAGACGGACCGGCCCGAGGTGCTGGAGCTGCGCGAGCGGCAGATGCGCAACTTCATCGCCACGCTCATGCTGTCGCAGGGCGTGCCGATGCTGAGCCACGGCGACGAGTTCGGCCGCACCCAGCTCGGCAACAACAACGGCTACTGCCAGGACAGCGAGCTGTCCTGGGTGCACTGGCCGGACCCGGCCCAGGCAGCGGCCGACGAAGAGGGCGACGGCGAGGAGGCGGCGGAGCCGGGCGGCGACGGGCTCTCCCGCAGCCTGCTGGAGTTCACCCGGGCGATGGTGTGGCTGCGCCGCGACCATCCGGTCTTCCGGCGGCGCCGGTTCTTCCACGGGCGGCCGGTGGAGGGCACGCACGACGAGCTCTCCGACATCGCCTGGTTCACACCCGAGGGCCAGGAGATGACCCAGCGGGACTGGCAGGCGGCGCACGCGAAGGCCCTGACGGTCTTTCTGAACGGGCACGCCATCTCGGAGCCGGGCCCGCGCGGCGAGCGGATCTCCGACGACTCCTTCCTGCTGATGTTCAACGCGAGCGCCGAGACGCTGGAGTTCGCCGTCCCGGTGAACCACGGCCGGCAGTGGCATGTGGTCGTCGACACGGCGCGCCCGGCCGGAGTGCTGACCGGCGCCGGGCCGAAGGTGGCGGCGGGCGATCGGGTGACGCTGGTGGGCCGGAGCATGGTGGTGCTCCAGCGGCCCGCGTAGGGCGAACGGAGGTGTGCTGCCGGGCCGCCGGTCGGACCCTTGTGAGCGAAGGGGTGACACAGGCGGCCCGGATCTGGGTACGAACGTCTTCATGACGCCTTCCGCCACGTACCGGCTCCAGCTCCAGCCGGACTTCCCGTTCTCGGCCGCCGAGGACGCCGTGCCGTACCTCGCCACGCTCGGCGTCTCCCATCTGCACCTGTCCCCCGTCCTCGAAGCCGTGCCCGGCTCCACGCACGGCTACGACGTCGTCGACCACGGCCTGGTGCGCGCCGAGCTGGGCGGCGAGGAGGGGCTGCGGCGGCTCGCCCGCACCGCCCGGCGCCACGGGCTCGGGCTCGTCCTGGACATCGTGCCGAACCACATGGCCACAGACCCTCGCCACAACCACGCGCTGCGCGAGGTGCTGCGCAAGGGGCCCGACTCCCCCTACGCCCGCTGGTTCGACATCGACTGGGCGGCGGGTGACGGGAAGATCCTGCTGCCCGTGCTGGGCGGCCGGCTCGGCGACGAGATGGACGGGTTCCGGGTCGACGGGGACGTGCTGCGCCACGGTGAGCAGGAGTTCCCGCTCCGGGCCGGCACCTCCGGCCTCGCTCTGCCCGAGCTGCTGGACGCCCAGCACTACCGGCTCTGCTGGTGGCGGCTGGCCCGCACCGAGCTGAACTACCGGCGGTTCTTCACCATCTCCGAGCTGATCGGGGTCCGGGTGGAGGACCCGGAGGTCTTCGCCGCCACCCACGCCAAGATCCTCGAACTGGTCCGGGACAGGACCGTCGAGGGGCTGCGGATCGACCACCCCGACGGGCTCGCGGACCCGGCCGGGTATCTGGAGCGGCTCTCCGCGGCGAGCGGCGGCGCGTGGACCGTGGTGGAGAAGATCCTCACCGGCCCCGAGCCGCTGCCGGCCGGCTGGGCGGTGGCCGGGACGACCGGGTACGACGCACTGCACCGGATCGACGGCCTCTTCGTCGACCCGGTGGGCGCGGCGGAACTGCTGGGCCACTACCGGGAGTCCGCCTCCCCGGCGGGTGACCGGGGCGGCTACTGGCAGGCGACCGTGCGCCGGGCCGCGTACCGCGTCGTCACCCATGAGCTGGCCGCGGAGACCGCGGCTCTGACCCGGCTGGCGTCGCGCGTCTGCGCGGAGGACCCCGCACTGCGCGACCACGCCCCGTGGGCGCTGCGCACCGCGGTGCGTGAACTGCTGGTCCAGGTGCCGGTCTACCGCCCGTACGTGACGGCCGGCGGACCCTGCACCGAGTCGGCCGGGGCGACGCTGGACGCGACGGCGGTGAGCGACGCCAAGGCGGTGTTCGCGGTACGGGAGGAGGCGTCGGCCGTCGATGTGGTGCGGGAGCTGGCGCTGGGGCGGCTCGGTCCGGGCGGCGACCGGGCGGCGTTCTGCGACCGGTTCGCGCAGACGGCGTCCGCACTGCGGGCCAAGTCGGTCGAGGACACCGCGTACTACCGGTACGTGCCGCTGATCTCGGCGAACGAGGTGGGCGGCGATCCGGGCAGGCCGGCGGTGGACCCGGCGGACTTCCACGCCTTCTGCGCCCGTCTCGCCCGGGACTGGCCGGCCACCGGCACCGCGCTGACCACGCACGACACCAAGCGCAGCGCCGATGTCCGGGCCGCCGTCGCGGTGCTCTCCGAGTGTCCAGGGCGGTGGTCGCGGCTGGTGGCGGAGCTGACCCGGACAGCCCCGGCGGCACCCGATCCGCAGCTGGCCTGGCAGGCGTGGCAGACCGCGTTCGGCTGCGTGGGGTTCCCGGCCGGTGAGCAGGCGGCACGGCTGGAGCCCGCCCTGCTGAAGGCGGTGCGGGAGTCGGGCCTCTTCACCAGCTGGACCGAGCCCGATCCGGGGTACGAGCGGGCGATGTCCGACTTCGTGGCCGCCGGTCCCGCCGCCGCGACCGGCCCCGCCCGGCAGCTGCTCGCGGAGTTCGCTGCCACGCTCGCCCCGCATGTCCGGGCCAATGTCCTCGGCGCGGCGCTGGTGCAGCTGACGATGCCGGGGGTGCCGGACCTCTACCAGGGCACCGAGCGCGAGTACCTGGCGCTGGTCGACCCGGACAACCGGCGGCCCTTCTCGCCGCCTCCCCCGGACGCGCCCGCCTCCGCGAAGGAGGCGCTGACGGCGGCGGCGCTGCGGCTGCGGCGCGAGCGGCCCGGGGTGTTCGGGGAATCGGGAACGTACGCCCCGCTGGCGGCCTCCGGACCGGCGGCCGGGCACTGTCTGGCCTTCTGCCGCTCGGGCGAGGCCGTCACCGCGGTGACCCGGCTGTCGCTCCGGCTGGCGGAGTCGGGCGGCTGGCGCGGGACGGAGCTGGCGCTGCCGGACGACGGGGTGTGGCGGGATCTGCTGACGCCGGGCCGGGAGTTCTCCGGCGGTACGGTCGCGGTGGCCGAACTGTTCGAGGAGCGGCCGGTGGCGCTGCTCAGCAGGGTCGCACCAGCAGGGACCTAGGACCCCGGGTGAGCAGGCCGGTGGCGGACGGCCGGAATCCGTCCGCCCAGCGGAGCCCCGGCATCGCGGCCAGCAGGGCGCGCACCCCCTGTTCGGCCTCCAGCCGTCCGAGCACCACGGCCGGGCAGCCCGCCGGGCCGACGGTGGTGCGGCCCTGGTCGCGGCGGAAGGGGTCGAACAGGTCCGGTGCGGCGAACCGTTCCGGATCGCGTCCCGCCGCGCCGATCAGGCAGGCGACGGGGGCCCGCGCCGGGAGGGTGCCGCCGCTGAGGGTGACCTCGGTGAGGGTGCGCCGCAGGACGACCTGGACGGGCGGGTCCCGCCGCATCGTCTCCGTCCAGGCGCGGCCGGCGAGCGCGGGTTCGACGCGCAGGGCGGCCAGCAGGTCGGGGTCGTCCAGCAGGTTGGCCAGGAACGAGGCGAGGGCCGTCTCACGCAGTCCGGTGTGCCGGGTACAGGGCCCGTCGCCCGGGTGGGCGCGGTCGCCGTCGCGGGTCCGGAAGGGGCTGCTGCCCGCGGGCAGCCAGCGGCAGAACTCCTCGACGAGATCGGCCTGCCGCCGCCCGGCGATGCGCCGGGCCAGCACGAACGCGGTCCGCTCGACGCGCTCCGCCAGGTGCGGGGGCACGGTGCCGGTGACCACCGTGTACCGCTCGCGGGGCAGGCAGCGAGCGCTGCCGTGGCAGAGGCCGAGCGGGGCGGGGCCGCCGCGCGGCGCCCCGTCGTGCGGGAAGCCGGTGAACCGGGGGCCGGTGAGCGCGGCGACCACGTCGTCGTACCGGCTGACCAGCCAGGCGCCCAGCGCGGCGTCGTAGCAGAGCGGATGGTCCTCGCGCAGCACCCGGTAGAGCCGGTACGGGTCGCGGGCGGCGCCGGGGGCGAGGAGACTCGGGCCGGCTCCCGGGCGGGCGGAGCGGGACGGCCCGGCGGGGCGGTGGTCGGGCGAGGGCGTCGGGGCGGGTATGCCTCCTGGAGCGTCGGCCTGCATCCGTACCCCCGGTGGTCGGTGCGCCGGTGTGCGGCGCGGTCCCTGCCAGGGGATCACCCGGACGGGCCCGCCGCAGTCGGCGCGCGGCCGTCCGGGTGACGGGGCGGGGCGTGCGGCGGCGGGAGCAGTCCGGACAGGCGTCAGGGGGCGGGCCGGGGGCCCGCTGGCCGGGTGGCGGCGAGCAGTTCGGCGAACGCAGCGGCGGCGCCGGTCAGTTCGACGCGGGAGAAGACCGCGAGCGGGCGGGACCACGGCGGGTCCACGGTGAGCACCGCGCAGTCCTCCCCGACGGCTCCGCGCACGACATGCGCGGGGGCGGTCGCGATTCCGACCCCGGCGGCGGCCATCCGTACCGCGGTCGAGGTGTGCTCGGTCCGCACCGCTGTACGCGGTACGAAGCCGGCTTCGGCGCAGACCCAGTCCAGGAACGGCCGGCCGTGCACGACGGCCTCCATCGCGCACCGCACCCAGGGGCGGTCCGCGAGCTCCTGGAGACGGACGGAGGCGCGTCCGGCGAGCCGGTCGTCGAACGGGACGACCAGCACGATGCTCTCCTCACCGATCGGGACGAGGGGGCCCGGCCAGTCGGCGGGCGGCGGGCCGACGGCGAGGTCGGCGGTGCCGCGCTCGATCTGTTCCCCCAGGGCCTCCGTGGTGGCGTACTCGTGGAGTACGAGGCCGACGCCGGGGTGGCCGGCGCGCCAGCGGGCGAAGACCTCGGGGAGGACGCCGCCGGCGATCGCGTGCGCGGTGGCGATGTGCAGTTCGCCGCCCTCCGCGCCGGCCGCCGCCCGTGCCGCGCGCCGGGCCTGGGCGGCGCTGCGCACGGACCGTTCGGCGTGCGGCAGGAAGGCGCGGCCCATCGGGGTCAGCCGCACGCCGCGCGGCAGCCGTTCGAGCAGGGCGCCGCCGGGGGTCCGCTCCAGGGCCTTGATCTGGTGGGACAGCGCGGGCTGGGTGACGTGGAGCAGCTCGGCGGCCCGGGTGAAGGAGGTCTGGTGATCGGCGGGGGGACGGGCGGCTACTCGACCGCGCTGCGGGCCGCGGCGCTCGGGCTGCGGGTGGTGCTCGTGGAGCGCGACAAGGTGGGCGGCACGTGTCTGCACCGGGGCTGCATCCCCAGCAAGGCGATGCTGCACGCGGCGGAGTTGGTGGACGGCATCGCGGAGGCGCGTGAGCGGTGGGGGGGTGAAGGCGACCCTGGAATCGGTGGACTGGTCCGCGCTCGTCGCGACCCGGGACGACATCGTGGACCGCAACCACCGAGGGGTAACCGGCCATCTCGCGCACGCCGGGGTGGAAGTGGTCTACGGAAGCGCGGAGTTGACGGGCCCTCGCGGTGTCCTGATCGACGGGTACGGGGAGGTCGCCGTCCGGCGCGGCATCGTGCTGGCCACCGGGTCACGGCCGCGCACCCTGCCGGGCCTCACGGCCGACGGGCGGCGGGTGGTCACCAGCGACGACGCGCTGTTCGCCGCCGGTCTGCCGGAGTCGGTGCTGGTGCTGGGCGGCGGGGCGATCGGCGTCGAATACGCCTCCCTGCACCGCTCGATGGGCGCCCGGGTCACCCTGGTGGAGGCCGCGGACCGGCTTGTGCCGCTGGAGGACGCCGATGTGTCCCGGCACCTGACACGCGGGCTGAAGCGGCGCGGGATCGATGTGCGCACGGGTGCGCGGCTGCTGGAGGCGACCGTGCTGGAGGACGGGGTGCGGGCCGCTGTCCGGACCCCGCGCGGCGAGACCCGCACGGTGGAGGCGGAGCGGCTGCTGGTGGCGGTGGGCCGGGTCCCGGTGACGGACGGGCTGGGGCTGGCGGCGGCCGGACTGTCCACCGATGAGCGCGGCCATGTGGTCCCGGCGGACTGGGACCGGCTGGAGACCTCGGTGCCGGGCATCCACGTGGTGGGCGACCTGCTGCCGCCGCCGTCCCCGGGGCTGGCCCACGCGTCCTTCGCGGAGGGCCTGTTGGTGGCCGAGACGCCGGCCGGGCTGCGTCCGGCGCCGGTGGACTACGCGGCGGTGCCCCGGGTGACGTACTCCGCCCCGCAGACCGCCGCCGTGGGGCTCTCCGAGGCCGGGGCCCGTGACGCCGGGCACGACGTGGTGGTCGGCACGATGCCGCTGACGGCGGTCGCCAAGGGCATGGTGCACGGGCAGGGCGGGATGGTGAAGGTGGTCGCGGAGCGGAACGGCCGGGTCCTGGGCGTCCATCTCGTCGGGCCGCACGTCTCGGAGATGATCGCGGAGAGCCAGCTGATCGTCGGCTGGGACGCCGAACCGTCCGACGTGGCCCACCATATGCACCCGCACCCGACGCTCTCGGAGGCGGTCGGTGAGGCCTTCCTGACCCTGGCGGGCCGGGGGCTGCACCAGCAGGCGTGAGGCCCTCTACGCGGGCGGCCGGAGCGCGGGGGCGGAGAGCCGGAACATCATCGTGCCGAAGCTCACCTGGTCCCCCTCGCGCACCGAGACCGTCCCCGTGACGCGCTGGCCGTTGACGCAGGTGCCGTTGGTCGAGCCCAGGTCGCGCAGCAGCCAACGGCCGCCGTGCACGGTGAGTTCGGCGTGCGTCCGGGAGACGGTCTCGTGGCTGAGACGCAGACCGTTGCCCGGGTCCCGGCCGATGAGCAGGGGGTACGGACTCGGCGCCGGCAGCAGCAGTTTGGGCAGCCGCTCCGCCCACCAGGCCCTGCGCACCCGGCCGGGGAAGCCGGAGACCCCGCTGACGACCCGGATCAGCTGCCGCGACAGCCGGCCCCCGGTGTCCAGATCGGCGGTGAGCGCCGCCAGCTCCTCCGAGCGGTTCGCGGTCAGGGCCAGTTCCATGCGCCGTATGAAGGTGTCGTGGGAGAGCCTTCCCTGCGCCGCGCCTTCTCTGAGCACGCCGAGAACACGGTCGCGCTGGGCGTCGGACACCCGCGCGGGATACGTGTGGAACTCGAAGGAGGACGTCACAGGGACAAGTGTCGGGCCGATGGCCCCAACGTGTCCAGAACGGCCGTCTCTTCCCCGCTCCTGACCTGCGCGGGCGGACCGGCCGGGGGCTCTCGGACACCCCCCTTCCGGATATTCGCGGGCGCCCGGAGCGGGACGTTGCTACCGTCTGCCGCCGTGCCGCCCCGACGACCGCCGGGGCATCCCCGTAGTCTCTGGAGACTTTGTGCCCGCTGCACCACTCGAACTGAACATCCGGCCGCTCGCCGGCCCGCAGGAGCTGGATCTCTTCCGCCGGCTGCCGTACGTCCTGGACCACGAACTGGCGGACGACCTCGACTCCGGCCGGCGCCGCCCGGAGTGGATGTGGGTGGCGCTGCGGGACGACCGGGTGGTGGCGCGGATCGCGTGGTGGAGCCAGGACGGCAAGGTGCCGCTCCTTCTCGACTTCTTCGATCTCGACGACACCCTGCCGGAGCCGGAGCGCGGCGAGGCGGGCCTGCGGCTGCTGGAGACGGCGAGCGCGGCGGTGCTGCCCGCCGGCGCCCCGCGTCCCGAGTACGGGCGGTACGTGCCGCCGGACTGGCGCGAGGACCCGGTGGTCCGTGACGCCGTCGAGGCCCGGATCCGGGTCATGGAGCGCACCGGTGCCCGGATGCTGGTCGAGCGGCTGCGGCTGGAGTGGCGCGCGGGCACCCCGGTGCCCGCCGGCAGCGGCCGGCTGCGGTTCCGCCCGGTCGCCGGGCGCGCGGACCTCCTCGCGCTGATGGCGCCCGTGATGGAGGGCACCCTCGACGCGCACGGCCAACAGGACCTGGCCTCCGGCCTGTCGCCGCTGCGGGCCGCGGAGAAGCACTACGACGAGGAGCTGGCCCGCTACACCACGCCGAAGGACTGGTGGCGCGTCGCGGAGCTGCCGGACGGCGAACCGGTCGGCTTCGTGATCCCGGCCCGCAACAGCTACAACCCGATCATCGCGTACATCGGTGTGCTGCCCGCGCACCGAGGTCACGGCTACATCGACGACCTCCTCACCGAGGGGACCCGGGTGCTCGCCGGGCAGGACGGGGTGGAGCGGATCAGGGCCGCGACGGACCTCGGCAACGTACCGATGGCGAAGTCCTTCGAGCGGCTGGGGTACGTCAACTTCGAGCGCGCGTTCGACATGGTGTGGGACTGAGGAACCCGCCGCCTACGCTGGCCGTGACCGCTTGGAGGAGCGCATGGAACGAGACAGCGTCGACGAGGGCTTCGTCCGCACCCTGGTCCGGGACCGCTACCCGGAGCTGGCCGGTCTGGAGATCCGGCGGGTCGCCTCCGGCTGGGACAACCAGCTCTGGCGGCTCGGGGACGAGCTGGTCGTCCGGCTGCCGATGACCGAGCGCGCTCCCGAGCTGCTGCGCAAGGAGTTCCGCTGGCTCCCGGAGCTCGCCGGGCGGCTGCCGCTGCCGGTGCCGACGCCCCGGTTCCTGCACGAGCCGGACGGGCTCTTCCCCCGGCCGTGGTCCCTGGTGAGCTGGGTTCCGGGCGAACCGGCGGACGGCGTCGAGGTCACCGACGCCGCCCGCTCTGTGGCGAACCTCGCGGGGTTCCTCCGCGCCCTGCACCGGCCGGCGCCGGCAAACGCCCCCACGGACCCGGGGTGCGGCGGCTCCCTCGCCTCGGTCACGGACGACTTCGAGGCCCTGCTCGCCGGGGTGGCGGAGGCGGTCGACGTGGCGCGGGTGCGCCGGGTGTGGGAGCGGGCGGTCGCGGCGCCGCGGTGGACCGGGCCTCCGGTCTGGCTGCACGCCGATCTGCACCCCGCCAACGCCGTCGTCGCCGACGGCGCGATCTCCGGCATCGTCGACTTCGGTGATCTCTGCGCCGGTGATCCGGCCGTCGACCTGGCCGCCGCGTGGAAGCTGCTGCCGCTGGGCTCTGACGGCGACTTCTTCGACGCGTACGGCGGGACGGACGAGGCGACCGTGCGGCGGGCCCAGGGCCGGGCCGTGCTGAAGGCCCTCGTGCTCGTCTCGGTGGGCCAGGCGTGGGACCGGGGTCTGCCCGGCGGCCAGCCGACCTGGGGCCGGGCCGGCCGTCAGGTCCTGGAGCGGGTCTTCGCCTGCGCCGCCTGAGGGCGGCCGTCAGCCGCCCTGCCGCTTCTGTTCCCTGATCATGTCGCGGTACCAGCCGTACGAGTCCTTGGGGGTGCGGCGCAGCGTCTCGTAGTCGATGTGGACCAGCCCGAAGCGCTTGGCGGCCCCCTCGATCCACTCGATGTTGTCGGTGAGCGACCAGGTGAAGTAGCCGCGTACGTCGACGCCCGCGTCGATGGCCGACCGCAGCGCGTTCAGATGGGCGTCGAGGAAGGCTATCCGGCGGGTGTCCTCGGCGGGTTCGTCGATGGCACAGCCGTTCTCGGTGATGTAGAGCGGCGGGAGCCGGTCGCCGTAGCGGCCGTTCAGCTGGACGAGGGTGTCGCGCAGTCCGTCGGGGACGACGGGCCAGCCGAAGTCGGTCGTCTCGTACCCCTCGATCTGCCGTATGCCGAAGGGCAGTCCGGCAGGCATGTCGAATCCGGCGAAGGTGTCGAGGGCGGCGGCCGCGGGAGCGCCGACGAGCGTGGGGTTGTAGTAGTTGACCCCGTACCAGTCGAGTGGGGTGGAGATCGTCCGCAGGTCGTCCTCGACCGGTCCGGGCATCAGTGCGGCGAAGTTCTCGTCGGGGTAGCGGCCGGTGAGGAGCGGGTCGGAGAACAGCCGGTTGGTGAGGGTGTCGTACAGCTCCGCGGCGAAGCGGTCCTCCTCGCTCTCGCCCGCGGTCCAGACCGGGGAGTGGGAGACGGCGATGCCGATGTTCCCCGCGCCCGCGGCCCGCAGTGCGCGGACGGCCAGTCCGTGGGCGAGGAGCTGGTGGTGGGCGGCGGGCAGGGCGTCGAAGAGGAGGGTGCGGCCGGGGGCGTGCTCACCGAGTGCGTAGCCGAGCAGGGTCACTTCGGCGGGTTCGTTGATGGTGATCCACATGGGGACGCGGTCCGCGAGGCGTTCGGCGACGGCACCGGCGTACTCGGCGAAGCGGTGGGCCGTGTCCCGGTTGAGCCAGCCGCCCGCCTCGTCCAGCGGGAGCGGGGTGTCCCAGTGGTAGAGGGTGGGGGCCGGGGTGATCCCGTGTGCGCAGAGTTCGTCGACGAGACGGTCGTAGAAGTCGAGCCCCTGGGGGTTGACCGGCCCGCTGCCGCCGGGGACGACGCGCGGCCAGCTCACCGAGAAGCGGAAGGCGTCCGCGCCGAGGCCGGCCAGCAGGGCGACGTCCTCCCGGTAGTGCCGGTGGAAGCCGGTGCCCCGGTTGGTGTCGGCGCCGTCCTTGATGCGTCCGGGCTGCGCGGCGAAGGCGTCCCAGCCGGACGGCCCCTTGCCCTCGGTGTCCGCGGCCCCCTCGGTCTGGAACGCGGAGGCGGAGGCGCCCCAGAGGAAACCGGGCGGGAACGTCGGCACAGTCATCTCGGCCTCCACAGCCGTTGGTAGGACCACCGGCAATCGGGGACGGTCCAAGAGGGAGTGCGTATGGCAGAAGTCGGCAGGGCAGTGATCAGAACCAGACCTTAATCGCCAGTAACGGGCTCGTTCCAGTGTCGTTGGTCGGTGATCGCGGCTTCTGCCGACCATGGCCAGGGGCGAGGAGACGAGGAGCGTCGCATGCTGTTCGACGTATGGGCACCGGATGCGGAGTCGGCCGCGCTGCGGCTGGCCGGTGAGCTGCGGTCCATGGAGCGCGACCCCGTACGGGCGGGCTGGTGGACGGCCGAGGCGGAGGCCGGGGACGGCGACCGCTACGGCTTCGTCCTCGACGGCGGGCCGGTGCGACCCGACCCCCGCTCGCGCCGCCAGCCGGACGGGCCGGACGGTGAGAGCGCGGTCGTCGACCACTCCGCGTACGCGTGGCGCTCCGAGTGGGCCGGGCGCGGACTGCCGGGCGCCGTCCTGTACGAGCTGCACGTCGGCACGTACACGCCGGAGGGCACCTTCGACGCGGCGGCCGCGCGGCTCGGGCATCTGGCCGAGCTGGGCATCACCCATGTGTCCCTGATGCCGGTCTGCCCCTTCCCCGGTGTCCACGGCTGGGGGTACGAGGGGGTGTCGCTGTGGGCGGTGCACGAGCCGTACGGCGGCCCGGAGGGGCTGAAGCGCTTTGTCGACACCGCGCACGGGCTCGGGCTCGCCGTCGTCCTGGACGTGGTCCACAACCACCTGGGCCCCTCCGGCAACTATCTCCCGTCCTTCGGCCCGTACTTCACCGAGACGCACCACACCCCGTGGGGCGCGGCGGTCAATCTGGACGCCCCCGGCTCGGACGAGGTGCGGGCGTTCCTGCTGGGCAGCGCGCTCGCCTGGCTGCGTGACTACCGGCTGGACGGGCTGCGGCTCGACGCGGTCCACGCGCTGGCCGACACCCGGGCGCTGACGTTCCTGGAGGAGCTGTCGGCGGCGGCCGACGCGCTCTCCGCCGAACTGGGCCACCCGCTCTCGCTGATCGCGGAGTCCGACCTCTGCGACCCGCGGACGACGACGCCCCGGGAGTCGGGCGGCGCCGGTCTGCACGCGCAGTGGAACGACGACTTCCACCACTGTCTGCACACCGCCCTCACCGGCGAGTCCCAGGGCTACTACGCGGACTTCGCGGTCGCCCCGCTGGCCGCGCTGGCGAAGACCGTGTCGGGCGCCTTCTTCCACAACGGCACGTATTCCGGCTTCAGGGGCCGTACGCACGGCCGCCCCGTCGACGTCACCCGCACCGCCGCCCACCGCTTCGTCGGCTACGCCCAGACGCACGACCAGATCGGCAACCGGGCGCTCGGGGACCGGCTCGCCGCCTCCCTCTCCCCCGGCCTGCTGGCCTGCGCGGCGGCGCTCGTGCTCACCGGCCCGTTCACGCCGATGCTCTTCATGGGCGAGGAGTGGGGCGCCCGTACGCCCTGGCAGTTCTTCACCGACCACACGGACCCGGAGCTGGCCGAGGCGGTGCGCAGCGGCAGGCGCCGGGAGTTCGGCGCGCACGGCTGGGCGGAGGAGGACATCCCGGACCCGCAGGACCCGGCCACCCGGAACCGCTCCTGCCTGGACTGGGACGAACCGGGCCGGGAACCGCACGCCCGGCTGCACGCCTGGTACCGCGAGCTGATCGCGCTGCGCCGCGCCATGCCCGACCTCTGCGACCCGGATCTGGCGACGGTGAAACCGGCGTACGACGAAGAGGCCCGCTGGTTCGCCTGCCGCAGGGGCGATCTGCGGATCGCGGTCAACCTGGACGAGAAGCCCGCCGCGATCCCGCTCGGCGGCGGCCGGCACCGCAGCGGCGGGGGCAGGGTGCTGGCCGCCTGGCAGCCGGTCGGGGCGCCGGGCGCGGACGGCGTGCTGCACCTGCCGGCGGAGTCGTGCGTGGTGCTGGCCGACGGCTGAGCGCGAGGCGGTCCGCGCCCCGTAACCCGCTTGCCCTGAAGCGCACTTCTACTCATAGCCTGCCGGAAACCAACGGGAGGATCTCCTTTATGAAGCAGCGATTTCTCGGCCGGTCCGGGCTACGTGTCAGCGAACTCTGCCTGGGCACCATGACCTTCGGCCAGGACACCGACGAAGCGGACGCCCACCGGGTGCTCAATGCCTTCACCGAGGCGGGCGGCACCTTCATCGACACCGCCGACGTGTACCAGCAGGGCGTCTCGGAGGAGATCGTGGGCCGCTGGCTGAAGAGCCGGCGCCGTGACGACCTGGTCGTCGCCACCAAGGTGTTCGGCACGATGGGCGAGTCGCCGAACGCGGGCGGGCTCAGCCGCAAGCACATCATCTCGGCGGTCGAGGCGAGCCTGCGTCGGCTCGGCACGAACCACATCGACCTCTACCAGACGCACGTGTGGGACGCGACGACACCGGTCGAGGAGACCCTGTCCACGCTCGACACCCTGGTGAGGTCGGGGAAGGTGCGCTACCTCGGCGCAAGCAATGTCTCCGCCTCGCAGCTCCAGCGCGCCCAGGACCTGGCCGCCCGCAACGGCTGGGAGCGCTACATCGGCCTCCAGCCCCTCTACAACCTCCTCGCCCGCGAGGTGGAGTGGGAGCTGGCGCCGGTGAGCGAGGCGGAGGGGGTCGGCATCATCCCGTGGAGCCCGCTCCAGGGCGGCTGGCTGACCGGGAAGTACCGGCGCGGCATGAGCGAGGCCGCACCGGGCACCCGGGAGGCGCGCTACCAGCGGGAGCTGGGGCGCGAGGCCTGGCGGGAGCGGGACAACGACGAGACCTGGCGGGTCGTCGAGGCCGTCGTCGCCGTCGCGGAGGAGACCGGGCGCACCCCGGCGCAGGTGTCCCTGCGCTGGCTACTCGGTCGGCCCGCCGTGGCCGCGCCCATCATCGGGGTGCGGACCGTCGAGCAACTCGCCGATAACCTGGGCGCGGCGGGCTGGGAACTGACGCCGGAACAAACGGTCCGGCTCGACGAGGCGAGTGCCCGTCCGCTGCCGTACCCGTACGACGTGCTGCACCGGTTCCGCGACCGCGAGCCGCAGGGCTGACCTGCCGGGGCCCGGTGACCGCTACTCGACGATCGCCAGTTCGCGGGCGGTGGAGTTGAGGCGGCGCCCGCCGTCCTCCGTGACGGTCACGATGTCCTCGATCCGGACACCGAAGCGGCCCGGCAGATAGACGCCGGGCTCCACGGAGAAGCACATGCCGGGGACGAGCCGCTGCTCCTCGCCCTCGATCATGTACGGGGGTTCGTGGGTGGTGACGCCGATGCCGTGGCCCGCGCGGTGGATGAAGCGGTCTCCGTAGCCGAACTCGGTGATGACGGCTCGGGCGGCCCGGTCGATGTCCTGGCAGGCGGCGCCGGGCCGCACCGCGTCGCAGCCGGCCGCCTGCGCCTCCCGCACGATGTCGTGGACCCGCTGCTCCTCCGGCGTGGGCCCGCCGACGTGGACCGTACGGGAGGTGTCGGAGCCGTAGCCGTGCTTGAGGCCGCCGAAGTCGAGCACGACCATGTCGCCGTGCTCGATGGTGCGGTCCCCCGCCTCGTGGTGCGGGTTGGCGCCGTTGGGCCCGGAGCCGACCACGGTGAAGTCGACCTGGGAGTGCCCGTACTCGGTGAGCAGCCGGGCCAGGTCCGCGGCGACCTCGGTCTCCCTGCGGCCGGAGAAGCGGACCTTGAGGATCTCCTCGTACGTGGCGTCGGCGGCGGCCCCGGCGGCGGCGAGCCGGTCCAGCTCCGCGGCGTCCTTCACGGCGCGCAGCATCGGCAGCGCCTCGGTGAGGGAGGCGTACGAGGTGCCGGGCAGCAGCTGCTGGAGGCCGAGCAGATGTATCGCCCAGGCGTTGTCACTGATCCCGAACCGCCCGTTCGCGTCGAGCAGCGGCGCCGTCACGGCGTACGGGTCCTTGCCGTCGGTCCAGTCCCGCAGCGTCAGGGCGGGCGCGCCGGCGCACTTCTCCGCGTCGGGCGCCTCCAGTGTCGGTACGACCAGGACGGGGTCCTGCCCAGCCGCGAGGACGAGGAGGGTGAGGCGTTCGGTGTCCGCGGTGGGCCGGTATCCCGTCAGGTGGACCATGTCGGGTCCGGGTGCGACCAGGACGCCGGCGAGCCCGGCGGCGGCCGCGCTCGCGGCGGCCCGCTCCATCCGGGCCCGGTAGTCGTCGGCGGTGAACGGCGCGGGCTGGTTCGGGCTGGACATGCGGACCTCCTGGCGGCGCGGCACGGCTCCCCGCATCCTGCCGGGTGCGGGGCGCCCGCGCGAGCGGTCAGGGGCGTTGCCGGTGCGGTTCTTCACCTGCTCCCGAGCCGCACGACGGTATCGGCCCGGTCCCGTCCCCGGGCGACGAGCCGGGCGTTCGCCTCGTCGGAGCCGGCGACCCAGCGCTCCGCGTACGGGCGCGGCTTCCCGAACCGCACATGCCGGTCGACGAGCCGGCGCACCCGTACGTCCTGGTCGAGCTCCGGGTACCACGCCTCGTCGAGCGGCCCGCGCACCGGCGCCCAGCCGCCCTCCGTGTGCAGCACAGGTAGTTCCCCTCGGTGATGACGAGGGAGATGTCCGGGCCGACCGGGACGGACCCGGCGACCGGCTCCTCCAGGGCCCGGTCGAAGGCCGGGGCGTACACCACGGTGCCCGGTTCCGGCGCCCGCAGCCGGCGGAGCAGGGCGGCGTACCCGGCGGCGTCGAAGGTGTCGGGCGCGCCCTTGCTGTCCGCCCGGCCGAGCCGTTCCAGTTCCCCCTGGGCGAGGTGGAAACCGTCCATGGGCACGAGCGCGGCGAGCGGCCCGAGGGGGTCGGCCAGCTGTGCGGCCAGGGTGGACTTCCCGGCTCCCGGCGGACCCGCCAGTCCGAGAACACGGCGCTTCCCGGTCAGGGCGAGCCGACGCGCGCGGGCCGTCAGCCCGGTGAGGTCACTGGTCTCCATGGCGGATATTGTCCCGCTACGGGCCCGGCGACCTCCCCTTCCGTCCCACGAGGAATCCGGGGAACCCCATGTCCCACATCGCCCTGGTCACCCTGGTCGTCCGCGACTACGACGAGGCACTCGCCTTCTACACCGATGCCCTCGGCTTCGAGCTGGTGGAGGACACAGACCGGGGTGACGGCTCCCGCTGGGTGGTGGTGCGCCCGCGTGGCACACAGGGCACGGGGCTGCTGCTGGCCCGCGCGAAGGGCGAGGCGCAGGGGGCGAGCGTCGGGGCGCAGACCGGTGGCCGGGTCGGCTTCTTCCTGCACACCGAGGACTTCGCGGCCGACCACGCGCGCATGCTGGCAGCCGGGGTCCGCTTCCTGGAGGAGCCCCGGCACGAGGTCTACGGTTCGGTCGCGGTCTTCGAGGACCTGTACGGCAACCGCTGGGATCTGCTCCAGCCCGCGTGACGCGCCGGAGGCCGTTCAGCGCGTCCCGTTGCCCTCCAGGTAGGCGAGCACGGCGAGGACCCGGCGGTGGACCGTTCCGTCGTCCGGTCCGAGGCCGAGCTTGGCGAAGATCGAGCCGATGTGCTTGCTCACCGCCCGTTCCGTGACGACGAGTTCGGCGGCGATGGTGCCGTTCGCCTTGCCCTGGGCCATCAGTTCCAGGACCTCCCGTTCGCGGGGCGTGAGGCTCAGCAGCGGTGTCGCGGACGCCTTGCGGGTCATCAGCTGGCTGACCACCTCCGGATCGAGCGCGGTGCCGCCGTCCACCACCCGGTCCAGGGCCTGGAGGAACTGGTCGACCCGGCCCACCCGGTCCTTGAGCAGATAGCCGACGCCCTGGGCCCCCTGGGCGAGCAACTCGGCGGCGTAGGTCTCCTCGACGTACTGCGAGAGGACCAGGATCGGCAGGCCGGGGAGTTCCCCACGGGCGGCGACGGCGGCGCGCAGCCCCTCGTCGCGGAAGGTGGGCGGCAGCCGGACATCGAGCACGGCGGCGTCCGGGCGGTGTGCCAGCAGGGCGGGCAGCACCTCGGGCCCGGCCGCGACATCGGCCACCACGTCGTGGCCCGAGCTGGTGAGCAGCAGGATCAGGCCCTCCCGCAACAGGGCGTTGTCCTCCGCGATCACGATCCGCACGGCAGCTCCACTTAGATGTCGGTCGGCCCTCCGATGGGGCTGCTGATGCGGGTGGTGCCGTCCAGGGCGGCGATCCGCCGCCTGATCCCGACCAATCCGCTACCGGCGCCCTCGTCCGCGCCGCCGCGCCCATCGTCCCCGATGGACACGAGCAGCGCTCCGGGGGCCCGGTCGATCCGTACGGTCGCGGCCGTCGCGCCGCTGTGCTTGCTGATGTTGGTGAGCGCCTCCGCCACCACGAAGTAGGCGGCGGCCTCGATCGCCGCGGGGAGCCGCCGTCCGTCCTCGACCCCGTCCAATTCAACCGTCACGGGGATGCCCGCCCCGGCCGCCAACGCCCTGACGGCGCCGCCCAGTCCACGGTCCGTCAGTACCGGTGGATGGATGCCGCGCACGACGTGCCGCAGCTCGGCCAGGGCCGCGTCGACACCGTCCTGGGCCTCCTCCAGGCGCAGCCGGGCGGCGGCCGGGTCCCGGTCCAGGAGCTGTTTGGCCAGCCCGACCCGCATGGACAGGGCGACGATCCTGGCCTGGGCGCCGTCGTGCAGATCGCGTTCGATGCGGCGGAGTTCGGCGCCGTGCGCCTCGACCGCGCCGGCCCGGCTCTCGGTCAGCTGGTCGATGCGCTCGGCCAGCTCCGCGGAGAGCGAGGCCGTCAGCAGGGACCGGGTCCAACTCGCGGACAGGTCCGCCATGACGGGGTGCCAGCGCAGCACCCAGCCGCGCCGCACGGGCGGCGGTGTGCCGTACTCGTCGGCGGTGCGCCGGTCCAGCAGGTGTACGACGGAGAGCGCGATCCCGTCCACCAGCATCCCCACCGGCCACAGCACCATCGTGAGGTAGCCGAGCCCGTTGCCGATGAGGGCCTGGACCGGGAGCCAGAGGGCCTCGCGCCGGTTCGTGGGGTCGCTGAGCACCCGCCTGACCCGCTCGGAGAGTTCACCCCGGTCCAGCGGCAGATAGCGCGTCGGACGGAACGGCACACCGAGGTACGCGGCCGCCCTGCGCCGCTCGGACTCCGCGAACCGGTGCAGCACCTTGGCCGCCTCCGGCAGGGCGGGCAGCCCGATGATCACGGCGCCGAACAACAGGACCGCCACCACCAGGAACGCCCCGACATAGGCGACCAGCGCGACCGGGATGCCGATGAGGAGGTACTGGGAGGCGTGCCACGAACGCCGGACAGCGGCCGTCAGCGGGGATCGCGATGCGCGTCCTCGGCGCCCCGGTCCGGCGGGCGGGCGGGGTCGCCGGATTCCTGGCCGCCCGGACCGCCGCCGCGCACCACCGGCGGCTGGGGGCGGCGCTCACCCCGGTGGTGCTGGTCGTGGCGTTCGTCTGCGTGCAGCTGGCGGCGGGCAGCACGCTGGAGCGGGCCGCCGACCGCCAGGCCTCGGACGCCCTGCGGGCGGACCTGGTGGTGACCGGGCCCGCCGCCGGTATCCCGTCCGAGGTGGCCGACGCGGTGCGCCGGGCCCCCGGGGTCTCCGCCGCGACGGGCCTGCTCCGGTCGTCCGTGGTCCTCGCCCACCGCGAGACCGGCGATCCGAAGCTGGACCGCTACCCGGTCCTGGGCGTCACGGCGGACCAGCTGTCCGGCACGCTCGATGCCCGGTTCACGGCGGGCGATCCGGCCCGGCTCACCGGCCGGGGCACCGTCGCGGTCGGCAGGGACCGGGCCGACGAACTCGGCGCGGGCGTCGGTGACACGGTGCGGCTGCGCCTGGGCGACGGTGCGAAGGTCCGGCTCCGGGTGGTGGCGGTCTACGAACGTTCCCTGGGACTGGGCGAGTTCATGCTCCCGCGCGAGACCCTTGCCGCGCACGTCTCGGCACCGCGCGACCGGCAGATCCTGGTGCGCTCGAAGGACGGCGGCGCGGCTTCGGCCGTACGGCGCGTGCTGGCACCGTACACGGGGCTCGATGTCCGCACGGCGACAGCGGACGACGTACGGATCAGCCCCGCCTCCTCTGAGCAGGACGACGCCCTGATCGTCATCGGTGTCGGCGTGATCGGCGGCTTCGCGCTGCTCGCCGTGGTCAGCACGCTGGCCCTGATCACGGTCGGCCGCCGCCCCGAGTTCCGCCTGCTGCGGCTGGTCGGCGCGGGGCGCGGCCAGCTGCTGCGGATGCGGGTCCTGGAGACGGGCCTGATCACGGTGGCGGGCCTGACCATCGGAACCGCGGTGGCGGCGATCCCCCTGCTCGCGTTCGCCCTGACCGCCACGGGCTCGCTGCCCTACCTCCCGCCGGTCCAGTACGGCGTGCTGGCGCTGACCGTGACACTGGCCGCGGCGGCGGACACGCTGTTGCCGGGGGCGGCGGGCGGTGCGGGCCGGACCGGTTAGGGCGTCTCACGTACACCGGCCCCGCTCCCACGAAACGTCGCCCGGCCCGGGGTGTGACGTCGAGGTGGACGGCGGTGGAGTTACCGGAGATCCACCACGGCCCGGACCCCGGCGCCTCAGCCCGTCCCGCGCCCGAGCCCGACCCCGCCCGCCGCCCCCGCCAGCGCGTCCAGCACCGGGGCGATCAGCGGATGGGCCTCCGCGCCACGGCGTACCGCCGCGAAGACCCGGCGCGTCGGGGCGCTGCCGTGCACCGGGCGGACCACCACGCCGGTCAGGGCCATGCCGCGCAGCGCGGATCTGGGGACCAGGGCCACCCCGGCGTCCGCACCGGCCAGTGCGACCACGGCGTGGAAGTCGTCCGAGGAGTGTTCGAGGGCGGGCTCGAAACCCGCGTACTGGCAGGCCAGGACCACCACGTCGTGGCAGGGGTTGCCCGGGTAGGGGCCGATCCAGGTGTCCTTCGCCAGGTCGGCGATCGCCACCTGCTCCCGGTCCGCCAGCCGGTGCCGCACCGGAAGGACCGCGTCGAACGGCTCCGAGTACAGCGGCACCCGGGTCAGCCGGCGGTCGTCCTCGCCCGGTGCGCCCCGGTACTCGACGGCGACGGCCACATCGACCTGGCGGTCCAGCACCATCGGGACGCTCGCGTCGCCCTCCGCGTCCTGGACCCGGACCCGGATGCCGGGTGCGGACTCGCCGAGGGTGGTGATCGCGGGGGCGAGGACCAGACCGATGCCGGTGGCGAACGCGGCGACCGTGACCGTCCCGGCGTCGCCCGCGCCGTAGGCGGCCAGCTCCGCCTCGGCCCGCTCCAGCTGGGCCAGCACCGCGTTGGTGTGGGTCAGCAGGATCTCCCCGGCCGAGGTGAGCCGGGCTCCCCTTGCGTTGCGCTCGACCAGCCGGTGCCCGGTCTCCTGCTCCAGCGCGGCCAGCTGCTGGGAGACGGCGGAGGGGGTCAGGTAGAGCGCGGCGGCCGCGGCGGTCACCGTGCGGTGATCCGCCACCGCACGCAGAATGCGCAGCCGCCGTGCATCGATCATGTGCCCTATTGTCCCAGGTCGCGAGGGATGCCCCCGCCGGGCCTCACTCCCCCAGCGCTGCCCGCGCGTCGACGAACGCGTCCACCGCACGGTTCACGTCCGCCGTGGAGTGCGCGGCGGACAGCTGGACGCGGATGCGGGCCGCGCCCTGCGGGACGACCGGGTAGGAGAACCCGATCACGTACACACCGCGCTCCAGGAGAAGCTCCGCCATCCGGCCTGCCTTCGCCGCGTCCCCGATCATCACGGGGGCGATGGCGTGGTCGCCGGGCAGGACGTCGAAGCCTTCCGCTGTCATCCGGGTACGGAAGAGCGCGGTGTTGGCGTTGAGCTGCTCACGCAGGTCGCCCGCGGACTCCAGCAGGTCGATGACCTTCAGGGAGGCCGCCGCGATGACCGGGGCGAGCGAGTTGGAGAAGAGGTACGGGCGCGAGCGCTGGCGCAGCAGGGCGACGATCTCGGCGCGGGCGGCCACATAGCCGCCGGAGGCACCGCCGAGCGCCTTGCCGAGGGTCCCCGTGATGATGTCGACGCGGTCCATCACACCGTGCAGCTCGGGCGTGCCGCGCCCGCCGGGGCCGACGAAGCCGACGGCGTGCGAGTCGTCGACCATGACCATGGCGTCGTAGCGCTCCGCCAGGTCACAGATCTCGCGCAGCGGTGCGACGTAGCCGTCCATCGAGAAGACACCGTCGGTGACGATCAGTCGGCGCCGGGCCCCGGACGCCTCCTTGAGCTGCTGCTCCAGGTCGGCCATGTCGCGGTTGGCGTAGCGGAAGCGCTTGGCCTTGCACAGCCGGATGCCGTCGATGATCGAGGCGTGGTTGAGGGCGTCGGAGATGACCGCGTCCTCCGGGCCGAGAACCGTCTCGAAGACGCCGCCGTTGGCGTCGAAGCAGGAGGAGTAGAGGATCGTGTCCTCCTGGCCCAGGAAGGAGGAGAGCCGCTGCTCCAGCTCCTTGTGGACCTCCTGGGTGCCGCAGATGAAGCGGACAGAGGCCATGCCGTAGCCCCAGCGGTCCAAGGCCTGGTGCGCGGCGGCGATCACGTCGGGGTGGTCCGCGAGGCCCAGGTAGTTGTTGGCGCAGAAGTTCAGCACCTCACCGGGGCGGCCACCCGAGGTGACCGCGACGGTGGCGGACTGCGGGGTGCCGATCACGCGCTCGGGCTTGTGCAGCCCGGCGGCCTCGATCTCTTCGAGGGTGGTGCGCATGTCGTCGCGTACGGAGTCGAACATGAGGGGTGTCTCCCGGCTCGGTAGCTGGATACGGGTGGTCAGACGGTCCAGTCGAGGATGACCTTGCCGCCGCGTCCGCTCGCCGCGTCGTCGAAGGCCGCCTCGAAGTCGCGGTAGCCGTAGCGGCCGGTGATCACGGGGGCGAGGTCGAGGCCGCCCTCCAGCAGCACGGACATGGCGTACCAGGTCTCGTACATCTCGCGGCCGTAGATGCCCTTGACCGTGATCATGGAGGTGACGATCCGGGCCCAGTCGACGGCGAACTCCTCCGACGGCAGCCCGAGCATGGCGATGCGGCCGCCGTGCGTCATGTTCGCGATCATGTCGCGCATCGCCTCGGGGCGGCCGGACATCTCCAGGCCGATGTCGAAGCCCTCGCGCAGTCCCAGCTCCCGCTGGCCGTCCGCGATGGTCTGCTCCCCGACGTTGAGCGCGAGGCTGACGCCGACCTTGCGGGCCAGGTCGAGACGGGCCTCGCTGACATCGGTGATCATGACGTTACGGGCTCCGGCGTGCTTGGCGACGGCCGCGGCCATGATGCCGATCGGGCCGGCGCCGGTGATCAGGACGTCCTCACCGACGAGCGGGAACGACAGCGCGGTGTGCACGGCGTTGCCGAACGGGTCGAAGATCGCCGCGACGTCGAGGTCCACGGGGACCCGGTGCACCCATACGTTGGACGCGGGCAGCGCCACGTACTCCGCGAACGCCCCGTCGCGTCCGACGCCGAGCCCGACTGTGGAGCGGCAGAGGTGGCGGCGGCCGGCCAGACAGTTGCGGCACTTGCCGCAGACCAGGTGGCCCTCGCCGCTGACCAGGTCGCCCACCGCGATGTCGACGACGTCCGCGCCGATCGCGGCGACCTCTCCGACGAACTCGTGGCCGAGGACGAGCGGCGTCTTCACCGCCTGCTGCGCCCAGCCGTCGTAGTTGCGGATGTGCAGGTCGGTACCGCAGATGCCGGTACGGAGCACCTTGATGAGTACGTCCGAGGGACCGGTCTCCGGCTCGGGAACGTCCATCAGCCAGAGTCCCGGCTCGGCCTTCTGCTTGACGAGTGCCTTCACGGCTGCGGCTCCCTGTACCTGGTACGGCGTTGAGCTCCCCGGGCAGGGGGCATGCCTGAGGAAGCCTGTGGCCCGGGGAGGAATGGGGGACGGCGTGGCAGCGCGTTACGACCGGCTGCCGCGCACCATCCTGCGCCGTCCCGGAGAAATCTGCCGTACCGCGCGCCCCAGGTCCATCGAGGTTTTCTTAAGCGCGGCCGCAGCTCCGCTTCACGCCCAGGCCGCGCGGGCGGGAAGCGACCTGCTCCATCAGGGGGATTCCGGGGCTCCGGGGCGCCCGGCCGGGGTCACTCCTTCCGCAGGAACTCCCTGATGTGACCGGCGAGACGTCCGGGCTGGTCCTCCGGGATCAGGGTGCGGCTGTCCTCGATCTCCACCAGTTCGCCCCTGGGCAGCAGCTCGGCCAGCCGGCGACCGTGTTCCGGCGGCATCACCCGGTCCTGCGCCGCCCAGGCGACCAGTGCCGGCCGGTCGAAGCTGCGCAGCGCCTCCGCCCAGCCGAGCAGCTCGGCCCTGGGCGGCACCCCGAGGACGTACTTCCGCAGGTCGCGGCGGATCTCCTTCGAGGTCCACAGCGGCCGGAACCAGCCGTCCATCACCTCGTCCGGCACCGGCCTCCTGGTCATCAGGCCCCAGGTCATCGGCAGCCGCCGCATCGGCTTCAGCCTGAGCAGGCCGAAGGCCGCCCGGCATCCTGGCGGAGGCGTACAGGTTCTTGCCGGGCAGGCCGGGCGGGAAGTTGTCGAAGGCCGCGCAGGAGGTGATGACGAGCCTCCCGATCCGCTCGTCCCGGCCGTCCGCCACCAGGGCCTGCGCCCCGCCCCAGTCGCTCATCACCAGGGTGACGTCGGTGAGGTCGAGCGCCTCCAGGAACTCCGCGACCAGCCGTGCGACGCCGAGGACCGACAGATCGGCGTCGGGCTTCATCGGACGGCGGTGGGCGCCGAGCGGCAGTGTCGGGACGATGCAGCGGTGCCCGGTCCGCAGATCCGCGACCACGTGGCGCCAGAGCGTGCCGTCCATCGCGACGCCGTGCAGCAGTACGAGCACCGGACCGTCGCCGCCGGTGTCCTCGTACTCCACGGCCCCGGCGGACAGCTCCAACACGCCTGCGGAAGGCTCCGTTCACCCATCTGGCACCCCTTTCACGGTTTCACGGGACAGCTGCGCACGGTCACCGTACCGATCCGTACAGGCCGAGGAAGCGGGCCCGCCCGTCGTCGATCCGGTAGAGGAAGATGCCCTCCTTGCGCGGGACCAGGTGGCTGCTGTCGAAGGCCAGCCGTCTGGTGATGCCCCGGTATTCGGTGCGGAAGACGCGCTGGGCGATTCCGCCGCGCAGGGAGTCGGTAGCGCTGGTGGTACCGGCGGCCCGCGCGATCAGGCCCACCGCGTCGTAGGCCTCGGCGGCCCAGGTGGCGGGCGGCGCGCCGAACCGTTCGCGGTGCGCGGCGGTGAAGGCCTTGGCGGCGGGCAGGGCGGTGGGGTCGGTGTAGGCCTCCGCGAAGACCCAGCCCTCTGCGGCCCTGCCCGCGGCCCGGAGGAAGCCGGGCGCCAGGACGGGCCCGGTGGACAGGGCGGTTCCGGTGAATCCGGCGGCCGCCAGGTCGGTCGCGCAGCGGGCGCCCCGGGCGGGGGACGTACCCGCGTAGACGACCGCTCCGGCCTTGGCGTCCACCACGGCGCGCGCGGCCTGGGCGAAACTGCCGGTGTCCGCCGCGACGGTGTGCGTGGTGACGGTGATGCGGGACGTCTTTGTGTCCCGGAGCGGGTTGGCAGCCATCCAGCTGCCCTGAGGATCGGCCCGGTCCTCGATGACCACGGCTTTCCTCACGTGCTTGACGTTCGCCATGTGGTCGATCAGTCCGGAGGCGAGCGAGGAGTCGTACGGGCGCAGGACGCACAGGTACTCGGAGTCCGCCGAGTCGGTCGCGTACCGGGCGGCGATGACGACCTGGGTGAGTCGGGCCTTCGCGTAGCGGCTGACCACCGCCGCGGCGGTGACGTCCGCGGTGGGGCCGATGACCGCGAGCACCGCGGGGTCGGCGGCCAGCCGGTCCGCGACGCCGAGGGCGCGGGTGGCGTCCCCCGCGTCGTTCTCGACGCGCAGGCCGAGCCGGAAGGTCTTGTCCGTACGGGAGTTGTGGTCGTCGACGGCGAGCCGGACGCCTCGCTCATGGGCGAGGCCGACGGTCTTGCCCGGTCCTGTGGTGTCCGTGTGCAGTCCGATCGTGTACGTGGGGAGCGCATGCGGCGTCGCTCCCGTACCGCTGCCGCCGAGCCGGGCGGCCAGCCAGGCGGTGGTACCGCCGCCGGTGAGCAGTACCGCACCGGCGGCCCCGGCGGTGAGGACGCGCCGGCGGCTCGGGCGGCCGGGGTCCGGGGCCCGGTCCTCTGCGGGGCGCGCGGGTTCCGGGTCCGGCAGGGCGAGGGCGGCGGCGGAGCGTTCGGCGATCGCGGCGGACAGGCCCGGCACCTCCCAGCCGGTGCCGTCGCCCTTGAGCAGCCGCTCGGCCTCCGCCGCCGTCGGGCGGTCCGCCGGGTCCTTCGCGAGGCAGGCCGTCACCACCGGCAGCAGCGCGGACGGCAGGCCCGCCAGGTCCGGTTGGCCGTGAACGGTGCGGAAGAGCACTCCGGCGGCCGTCCCGTAACCGAACGGGCGCTGCCCGGTCGCCGCGTACGCCAGGACGCAGCCCAGCGAGAACACGTCGCAGGCCGGTCCGAGCGGCCCCGCGGAGGCCTGTTCGGGCGCCAGGTAGCCGGGCGTGCCGATCACCGCGTCGGTCGCGGTGAGCGCGGTGGCGCCCTCGTGGCGGGCGATGCCGAAGTCGATGAGCCGGGGCCCGTCGAGGGCGAGGAGCACGTTGCCGGGTTTCACGTCGCGGTGCAGGAGCCCCGCCTCGTGGACCGCGACGAGGGCCCCGGCGAGGCGGGCGCCGAGGGCCAGGACCGTGGCCTCCGGCAGGGGGCCCTGCTCCCCGACGGCCTCGCCCAGCGAGGGGCCGGGGACGAACGCGGTGGCCAGCCAGGGCTCGCGGGCCTCGGTGTCCGCCCCGGTGACCGGGACCACCCAGGGGCCGGTGATCCGGGCGGCGGCCTCGGCCTCGCGGCGGAACCGGGCGCGGAATCCGGGGTCGGCGGCGTGCTCGGCGCGGATCACCTTCACGGCGGCGAGCGCCCCGCCCGCGGAGCGGGCCAGGTAGACCACACCCATGCCGCCCGCCCCGAGCCGGGCCAGGGTGCGGTACTCGCCGATGGTGCGCGGGTCGTCCGAGGTGAGAGGGCGCATCCGGATCAGGTCTTTTCGGCCTTCGGCGCGGCGCCGAGGTGGACGAAGCGCCCGTCCCGCACTCCGTAGAGGTAGGCGTCCGCGCCCTTGAGCCGGTGCAGTTCGTCGAAGGCGTAGGTCCGGGAGACGCCCTTGTACGAGGATCCGGCGATCTTCGCCACGAGGGCGGTCCGGGTCGGCCGCACGGGCTTGGCCCCGCTTCCGGCGAGGGCGGTGACGGCGGCGGTCACGAGCCCAGCCGCGTCGTACGCCTCCGCCGCCCAGTACGCGGGGGCGGAGCCGTAGGCCGAGCGGTGGGCGGCGGCGAACTTCTCGGCGCCGGGGGCCGTGGCGTCGGTGTAGGGCGCGGTGAACTCCCAGCCTTCCGCGGCCGGTCCGGCGTCCTTGAGGAAGCGCGGCTGCATGGCCGTGTGCATGGCCATCCGGGGGCCCTTGAAGGGGGTGCCGCCGAGCGCGCTCGCGGTGCGGGCGGCCCCGGCCGCGTCGCCCGCGTAGAAGAAGGCGTCGCTGTCGTGCTGGAGCATGTCCTCGATGACCGGGGCCAGGTCCTTGGTCCCGGCGGGGACCACGCGCGGGTAGGTGGTCCCGGTGGTGATGATGCCGGTCTGCATGTTGGTGAGGTAGCCGACCTGGTAGGCGGACTGGCCGCCGACCCGGTCGAGCAGCACCCCGAGCCGTTCGACGTCCGGCCGGAGCACCAGCCTCCGGATGACGGGCGCGCACAGCACGCCGTCGGACGGGACCGCCTGGAAGAACGACTTCTTGGAACCGGCCCGGTAGGTCAGCAGCATCGAGGAGACGGTGATGATCGGCAGCATCGCCTCGTCGTAGGTGGTGAGGACCGCCTCCGTGGTCTGGTCCCCGGTGGGGCCCACCACGGCGAGTACATCGCGGTCGCGGGTGAACTGTGCGGCGGCCCGGACCGCGCGGGCGGTGTCGCCGCCGTCGTCGATCGCCTTGACGGTCAGGGTGAACGGCTTGTCCGTACGGGAGTTGAACTGGTCGACGGCCAGCCGCACCCCGCGCTCCTGGGCCCGTCCGGCGGCGCTCTGCGGGCCGGACAGGTCCGCCTGGACGCCGATGGTCCAGGCCCGTTCGCCGGACTTGGCCGCCCCGGCGCCGGAGTCGTCGTCGCGCAGCCATTCCCGTACGGCGAATCCGCCGCCTGCCGCGATGACGGCCCCGGCGCCCGCGAGCAGCAGTCTTCGCCGGCCGGGACGGGCCTCGGGCGGCGGCGCTCCCCGGTCGGGGACGGTGGGTTCGATGCCGGGCAGGTCGAGCATGGCGGCGGACCGGGCGGCTATCAGCGCCACGACATCGTCCGGCAGCCAGTCGATGGAGCCGTTCGGCGCGTCCTCTGTGATCCGGGTGTCGAGTTCGGCCGCGGTGGGCCGGTCGGACGGCTCCTTCGCGAGGAGCGCGCCGAGCAGTTCGCGGAGTCCGGGGTCCTGGACCCCTTCGAGGTCGGGTTCGTCGTGCACGGTCCGGTAGAGCAGCGCGTCGACGGCTCCGCTGCCGAACGGCGGCCGTCCGGTCGCGGCGTACGCCAGGAGGCAGCCGAGGGAGAAGACGTCGCTGGCGGGTCCGGCCGCCGTGCCGTCCCCGGAGGCCTGTTCGGGCGAGAGGAAACCGGGGGTGCCGACCACGAGGTCGGCGGCGGTGAGCGCGGTGGCGTCGGTGGCCCGCGCGATCCCGAAGTCGATCAGGCGCGGCCCGTCGACCGTGAGCAGCACGTTGCCCGGCTTGACGTCCCGGTGGACGAGTCCCGCCGTGTGTACGGCGGTCAGGGCGCGGGAGAGCAGTCTGCCGAGCACCCGGACGCTGCGGGCGGGCAGCGGCCCGCACCGCGCGACGGCCTCCGACAGCGCGGGCCCCGGCACGAACGCCGTGGCGAGCCAAGGGCGTTCACCCTCCGTCTCGGCACCGGTGACCGCGACCGCCCAGGGGGTCTCCACCCGGCGGGCGGCCTCGACCTCGCGGCGGAACCGGGCCCGGAACTCCTCGTTCTCCGCGAACTCCGGGAGGATCACCTTGATCGCGGTCAAGGCTCCGCCGTCCGCGCGGCCGAGGTAGACGACGCCCATGCCGCCGGCGCCGAGCCGTCCGAGCAGCCGGTGTCCGCCGATCGTCGAGGGGTCTGCGGGACGCAGCCGTTCCATCACGCTCTCCGCTCTCTCAGCACTAAGCCTTCTCAGCTCCGAGCTCTCTCAGCTCTGCTTCTCGACGGCCGACTTGAGCCGCAGCAGCATGGCTGCCTGGGCCTGGTTCGTCAGCTCGTCGAGTTCCTCTTCGGTCCGCCCCTTGGCCCCTTTCCCGGTCACCGCCACGGTGAACTGGAGGGCCTGGGCCTGCTGCCAGACGTACGGGAAGGGGCCGCCGAGCGTGGAGCTCCTGTACTGCCCGATCTCGGTCAGCGCGTCCGCGGAGTTCACCTGGCCGCCTTCGCCCTGCGGCAGGGTGGCGGCGACCAGCGAGCCGATCAGTTCGCCCTTCCGGAGCTGCTGCGTGGGGCAGCGCATCGTCTCCTCCACCGATTCCGCCATCTCCCACTGCGCGCCCTCGCGGCTGCGGTGCACGGTGACGACGGCGGAGAGCCGTACCGGCCCCTTGCCGGCTGCGGCGGGCACCTCGAAGGAGCGGCTGCGGGTGGCCAGCACGCTCGACAAGGGCTTCTGCTGCTCCCAGACGCAGTCGGTGCCGAGGACCGGCCAGGTGGCCGGGTCGCTCTCGTACGGGCTCCACCTGGTCACGTCGGGCCCGAAGCTGGCGGGGTCCGCGATGACCCGGTCGATGAAGTCGAGCGCCTCGCCGCGGGACGTGGGCAGCCTGGCCGGGTCCGCCTCGATGTCGCCCGTGTCCTCGATGCCCGAGCTGGTGTCCGGGGCCGGTTCGGAGGAGGCGCCACCGGTCGCCCGGGTGCTCCTGCCCTCACCGCCCGGACTCCCGCCCCCGCCGGAACACGCCACCAGCACCAGCGGAGCCAGCACCAGCACTCCGTACCTGTGTATCGGCCCGCCGTACGCCACGATCCGCCACCCCGTCTCCCCGAAGACCACCCTGATCCTATGATCACGGGCCCGTTCGGGGCGGCGGTACGCCAAACTGTTGCACCATCAAGACGGTTTCGGTGCGGCTCACTTACCGTTGCGCGCGGCGCACCGGGGACGGGAAGCACGCACGGTCCGCCGATCGGGTGACGCCCTCGTGGACGGTCGCCCGGCCCGCTACCCGAACAGCTCCGCCCCGATGGCCCGCCCCCGGGGCCCGCGGTCCACTGGGGCCGACCGTCCCACTCGTGCGGGCGGCCGGAAGACCGAGGAGTCCCGTCGAAACGCCACACCAGGACGGCCGCAGTGCTGGCCTCCGCGACTCTGCTGGCCGCCGCGGCAGCCGGATGTTCCGGGAGCGGATCCGACAGCGGCGGCTCCGCCGGTACGGACACGGGCGGCCTGAACAACGCCCGCCGGACCGACGCGCCCGCCGCCGCTTCCACGTCGCCCAGCTCCGTCCGGGTCCCCTGCCCCGACGGTCTCTCTCAGGAAGGGCACGTACGGCAGGACCCTGGCGAACGAGAAGAAGATGACGCTCTACGTCCAGGTGACCTACAACGGCCGCCCGCTGTACCTCTTCGACGAGGACAAGAAGCCCGGCGACGCGAAGGGCCGGGGCCTCGACGCGTTCGGCGCCAAGTGGTACGTCGTCAGCACCAGGGGCAAGCAGGTCACCACCACCGCCACAGCGACGCCGACGAGCAGCAGCAGTGGCACCGGCAACGGGTACTGACCCCCGCCGCTCCGCCCCACGCATCCCCGCAGACGCCATGCCGTTCCCGTTCCGGCCCGCCAAGCGGACCGTCGCGCCCAGTACGCGGACCGCCGTGCCGAACGACGACACGACCACGCACACGATGACGGCGACCAAGGGAAAGGTTGTTGGGCACCGGCGACATCGCGCCGGGCAAGTCGGCCACCTTCACCGCCCCGTCGAATGCCGGCGCGTACCCGTACGACTGCACGATCCACCCCTTCATGACGGGGACCCTCACCGTCAAGTGAGCCCCGGACGCCGCCCGACGGCCACCGGCGCGAATGGAGCCGCAATGTCCGCAGAACTCCCCGTCACACCGGACGCCCGTTCGCACGGCGGCGGCTCCGGCCGCCTTCCGCGCGGTGCGGCCCGGGTGGTCGCCGCGGCCGGTCTCGCCGTGGACGCCTATGTGCACGCGCACCTGGCCGGGCGGTACGACGCCGTCGTGGCCGACATCAGCCAGGGCACGCTGTTCCGCATCGAGGCGGCCATGGCGGCACTGGCCGCGCTCCTCGTCCTGGTCTGGCGCCGGTGGCCGGCCGACCTGTTCGCCTGGTCGGTCGCGACCGGCGGACTCGCGCTCCTGCTGATCTACCGGTACGCGGACATCGGTGCCTGGGGGCCGTTCCCGAGCATGTACGAACCGGCCTGGTTCACCGAGAAGCGGGTCACCGTCGTGGCCCAGGCGGTCGCGATGGTAGCCACGGTGTACCTGCTGCTCTTCCGACCGAGGCCCTCCCGGACCCGCGACGTCCGCCCGCACTGACCACCCGGCTCCCGGGTACTCCGGCGGTACGGCTCAGACATCCGGGGAGACCGTGACGATGACCGGGCCGGAGAGCCCCGTCACCGCCCGGACCGAGTCCGCGAACACTTCGGTCGCCCAGGCGGCCACATCCGTCGACCACTCGCGCGCCTCGCAGCGGTAGGCGAGCGCACGCCGCAGCCCCTCTGCCTGCACCACTCCGGCGAGGGGCCGCGCCAGCCCCGGGGTCTGCACCGTGACGGGCTTGAGAGGCTCGACCGCCAGGTGCCCATAGGTGCGTTCGAGCGCCGCGTCGCGGATCTCGGCTGCCCGCGCGCCGAGGTTCGCCGACGGCAGGGCGGACACGGTGACGGTCAGCGAGGCCGCACCCGACGGGTCGGCGAGGGCGAACCAGTCCGCCACCTCCGCGAGTTCGACGCGGGCGTCACCGGCACGGTGCAGCGGCACGAGGGCGTGCGTGCCGGTGAGGCGGACGGTCCCGACGCGGCGCAGCGCGTCCGAGAGGACCGTGATGACTGGCAGCACCGGGAGGCGGCGGGCGCGCTGCCGCTTCCCCGGGGTGTTCGAGGGCCGGGGAAGCGACGACTGCAGCCAGGCCAGCTGACGGACCTGCCCGTCCTGCGTCCAGTCGCCGTCCGCGTCGTTGTGGTCCCAGAGGTTCTCCGCAGGCCTGTCCGTAAGGACCGTGGAGCTCCAGGCGTAGGCGGATGCCCGCTTCACGGCGAGGCTGAAGACGTCTTCCTCAAGGTCGAACTCGGCGCTCACGCGGTCGATCCAGGGGTGCCGGTCCAATACCCCGTGGAGCCCCACGATGAGGGTGGCGCCCGGATCGGTGTCACTCATGGTCGTACTCCTGGATCGAGCGGGTGTTGGCACCAGGGAATCAGACGCCGCACTTGACGGTGACCGGCTTGGTGTACGCCTTCTCCGGCGAGTCGGCCACCCCGATGAGATCGACGTCGATCTTGGTGCGCCACTGGCGCTTGCTGCGGTTCGCGCACTTCTTGCGCGCGACGACCCGGCGGGCGCTGCCGCCGTTGCCGGACTTGAGGTTCTTCGCGTTCCTGGCGACCGAGTGCCACTTCTTTCCGGACTTCATCTGCAGCCAGATGGTGACCTTGGCCTTCGTACCCGGGCCGCTGACATGGGTCCACCAGGCGTGAGCCGACGCCGTGCGTGGCGGGGTGCTCGAAATGTGGACGCGGTCGCCATTGGTGACGAAGACGCCGGGGCCCTTCGCGGTGGCCGGGGCGGCCGTCGCGGGGACGACGGAGCCCGCGAGCAGCGCGGTGGTCAGAGCCGCCGACGTCAAGAAGGTGCGCGTGCGCATGGTGTGGAGTCCCCCGTCCTCGTGGGCGGTCGGCAGGAGTGGTGCCGTCCGCGCACACATCACGCTAGGGGGAGGTCTCGTCGCGACGCAATCACACAAATGATGGTGATTCAGCGACTCTTCTCATGCGTCCCGAAAGGCCGTCGGATCAGGACTTGTCGCGCGGCCAGGGCCGTCCGTCGAGGCGCTCGATGCCGCGGTTGAGCCGGGCCAGGCTGTCCGCGAGCTGGCTCGCCTCCTCCGGCGTCCAGTCGGCCAGCAGCGCTCCGAGGCCCTCCAGGTTCTCCGACCGGTCCCGGTACAGGCGCCGCGTGCCCTCCTGGGTGATGACGAACTTCCGGGCGATGCCGCCCTCCGGGTCGGGGATGCGCTCGACGACACCGGCCCGCAGCATGGCGGCGGTCTGCCGGTTCAGCGTGGAGGCGTCCAGGCCGAAGGCGTCGCGCAGGTCACCGATGGACATCGGGCCCTCGACCTGGATACGGCTGAGGAGGATGTAGGCACTCCGGTCCAGCCGTCCGCCGCCCCGGGAGGCGAGCAGGCTCATATGGCGGCCGAGAAGCATGGTCTCGAACTCGATCCGGTCCACAGGCATGTCCACGTGAGGCTTCCTTCGACTGCGAGTGCGGGCCCGCCTCCCTGCGGGGAAGGCCGCCTCTCTGTACAGATATACCACGGATTGTATGCATGCTGCATTGAATATGCATGACACACCACCAGTGCACGATACACATCGGTTGCACGATGCATCCCACCTGCGGGCCGGACCGCCCGCGCGCCCGTAGACTCGCTGGATGGCGAAGTATTTCGATGTACACCCCGAAAACCCCCAGCGGCGCACCATCAGCAACGTGGCCGACAGCATCCGCTCCGGCGCGCTCGTCGCGTATCCGACGGACTCCTGCTACGCGCTGGGATGCCAGCTCGGCAGCCGTGACGGCATCACCCGCATCCGCGCGATCCGCAACCTCGACGACCGCCATCACTTCACGCTCATGTGTCAGAACTTCGCCCAGCTCGGGCAGTTCGTGCACATCGACAACGACGTGTTCCGCACGATCAAGGCGGCGACGCCCGGTCAGTACACCTTCATCCTTCCGGCGACGAAGGAGGTGCCGCGCCAGCTGCTGCACCCGAAGAAGAAGACCGTGGGCGTCCGCATCCCCGACCACGCCGTCGTCCAGGCCCTGTTGGGTGAACTCGGCGAGCCGCTGCTCTCCAGCACCCTGCTCCTGCCCGACGAGGAGGAGCCGATGACCCAGGGCTGGGAGATCAAGGAGCGGCTCGACCACGAGGTGGACGTGGTGGTCGACTCCGGCGACTGCGGCACGGAGCCGACCACTGTCATCGACTTCTCCAGCGGCGAGCTGGAGATCGTGCGGCGGGGAGCGGGCGACACGTCCCGCTTCGAGTAACCGGGCCGGCGCGTAACCAGCGGGAGCGGCAGCCCGGTTCAGTACACCAGGTCCAGTTCCACACCGACCGTCTTCCCCGGTACGCGATCCAGCACCGCCCACCGGTCCGCCAGCGCCTCGACGAGGACCAGCCCGTACCCGCCGCCCGACCCGGGCGGCGGCTTCACGACCTCCCCCGGGCCGGGCGGGCGGCGCTCACCCCGGGTGTCGGACACCTCGATCCTGAGTCTGCCCAGCACCTCCGGGCATCCGGCGATCATGCCGAGCAGCAGCTCGAAGTCCCTTCCCGGTACGCGGCCGTGCGTCGCCGCGTTGGCCGCCAGCTCGGCCACCAGCAGCGCGGCCGTGCCGGACACGTCGGAGCGGTACGGGATGCCCCAGACGTTCAGCTGATGAACGGCGAGTCTGCGGGCGAGCCGCGCCCCTCGGGGCGTGGAGCTGAACCGCTGCACGAACAACCTCTCGGTGCGCGGCGGGTGGGGGGTGACGGGTGCTTCCATGCGGGTCAGCCTGCTCGGCGGGAGCCCAGGCGACCAGCCACAGAACCCGTACGCTCGGTCAGCGTACGGGTACGGAGCGTGGACAGTGTGGATCACGACGCGTGACCATGGACGGGTTGCGGATCGGGGACAGCACGCGAAAGGCGGCCGCGCATGACCGACGAACCCGAGTACTCGGAGAGCCTCAAGTCGTTCGGAGAGGTACTCAAGGTCCTGCGCAAACGGACCGGGCTCACCCAGGAGCAGTTCGCCCCGATGGTGCGGTACTCGGTGCCGATGGTCGCCTCGATCGAGCAGGGCCGCAGGTTTCCGCCGCCGCTCTTCGTGGAGCGGTCCGAGTCCGTGCTCGACGGCCTAGGGGTGCTGAAGGCGGCGGCGAAGCATCTGTCGCGGCGGCCGGGGCTGGCGAACTGGTTCCGCCAGTGGGCGCAGCTGGAGCAGGAGGCGATCGCCCTCTACACGTACGAGTGCCGCGTGGTCCCCGGGCTGTTGCAGACCGAGGCGTATGCGCGTGCTATCTACTTGAGTGTTCCACCCCCGCCAAATGAAGACGAGATAAACGAGAGGATCAGCGCGCGCCTGGCGCGTCAGGAATTGCTCTCAACGAAGCGCAGGCCACCCAGAACATTCAGCTTCATCATCGAACAAGCAGTACTGGAACGTCAGACTGGCGGCGTGGATGTCACACGCGAGTTACTCGACCACGTGATCGAAACAGCCGAGCGCCACTGGAACGTCGAGCTGCAGATTATGCCGCTCAGGCAGCCGATACACGCAGGGTTGGACGGACCGCTCCAACTCCTGGAAACGCCTGAGAATCGATGGTTTGCATACTCGGAGGGCCAGGACACCGGCCAGCTCATCTCCGATCCGAAGGTGGTCAGCCTTCTGCACCAGCGGTATGCCAAGATGCGCTCGCAGGCTCTTACCCCGGAGGACTCCTTGAGCCTGCTGCGGCAGATGCGAGGAGCATTATGAGCAGCACCACCGAACTGGCCTGGTTCAAGAGCAGCTACAGCGGCGGCTCCGGCGACGACTGCGTCGAAGTCGCCCTGTCCTGGCACAAGTCCAGCTACAGCGGATCACAGGGCGACTCCTGCGTCGAGGTCGCCACCTGCCCCACCACCGTCCACATCCGCGACTCCAAGGTGCACGAGGGCCCGCAGCTCGCCCTCGCCCCCGCCGCCTGGACCCGGTTCGTCGGCTACGCCGTTCAGGGCTGAGGGTCCACCCCCGGGCCGGGTGACCGGCCCTCAGGTACGGCAGGCGCTCGTCCCGGTCGGCGCCGGTGAAAGCTGTCGCCGACCGGGACGCCCGCCCCCCGCCCCGGCTTCTCGCCGCAAGCGCACGCGGGTACTTGATAGCGTCGCCCCAGCGACTGCGGAACTCTCCCCGCCGGGGTCGTCGCTCTGCCGGGTCGGCGCTGCCACCACGGACGGCGGGTGCGGGTGGCAGGGGACCTTCATGGCAGGGACGAAGAGAGCCGACGCATGAGCCTCGCGCAGTTGCACTACACCTCCGCAACGGCCGGGGACGGACCCGAGAGCGGCGAGGACGCGGAGATACCCGCCCGTTTCACGGCGGTGGACGCGGCGATACCCTCGGCAGCGCTCACCGAGGCCGGCCCGCTCCTGGCGTACGAGCCACCGGCCGGCACCGCCCGCCAGGTCACCGAGAACGCGCTGCGCGCGCTGCCCGAGTCGCTCAGTTTCAGCGTGCTGTCCGACGGCAGCCATCTGCTGGCCCGGACCGTGCCCGTCCGCACCGCGCAGCTGTCCTCGCTGCGCTTCCACGCCCACGCGGTCCACCTCCCCGCCGGCACGCGGCTGCCGGGCGGGATGCTCCCGATCACCGCCTGCCGCTCCGCCCGTTGGGCCGCCGCGACCCCGGACCGGGTGCCCGCCGTCGACCCGGTCACCGCTCTGTCCGTCGCGACGGGCCGCACCGGTGACCGTGAGGGGCTCAACGACTTCGCCGTCTCTCGCGGCCCCTGGCTCGCGGGCGTGCTGGCCGATCTGCGCCGGCTGAGCGAGCCCGCCGAGTCCGTGAAGGTCGTGCTCGTCGAGCGGCAGAGCGCTGACGTGGCCCGGTGGATCGCGCTGGCCGCCGCCGTCCTGCCGCCTTCGAGCGCCGAGCGGCTGACCTTCACCACGTACACCCGGCACCCGGAGCGTGCCCCGCAGCGCGTCGTCGGCGTACTGCCGCAGGACGCGCACGAGCTGTCGGGGCCCGGGTTCCGGGTGCACACCTGCACCGGTCCGCGCCCGGAGGGGACGGTGGACGACGCCTGGGCCGAGACCGCGGCCCGGATCTGGCGGAGCCGCACCCCGGAGCTGTTCCGGGAGGCGGCCGAGCTGCCCGGCGAGCCGTTCGCGGCCGGCCCGGTCGCGGTGACGGCCCTGTGCGCGGGCATCGCACTGGGCCCGTGCGGCCGCGCCGCGGCCGCCGGCTGGGCGGCCGAGCGCCCCTACGCGCTGGACGCGAAGCGCACCCGGCAGCTCGTCGACGCACTGACCTCGGCAGGGGTCGACGACCGCACCGGGGCCGAGTTCGACGCCGCGGGGCGGCTGTTCGCCGCGCTGGACGGCCGCTCCCCCGCGACGACCACCGCCCCGCTGGCCGCGATGCTGGTGACGGAGGCGGTACGGGGCGGGAACGGTTCGGTGGAGCTGCCCGGCCGGACGGCCTTCAGCGGTCCGCAGGGCGCGGCCGTCGCCGCGGTGCTCGGCCCGGAGATCGTCACCGAGCTGAGCGGACCGGGGGCCGGGCAGGACGTGGCCCGCACCGTGCAGCTGCTCCGGGTGGCCCGGCTGCTCGGGGTGGACTGCGCGGAGCTGCTGCCCGGCGTCGTGCGGCGGCTGGCGTCCGCCCTCCTCGCGGACACCCGCGACGCGGCCGCGCCGGACTCCCCCGGCTGGGCGCCCGCGCTGCTGGAGCTGATGGACGAGCAGTTCGACGTACGTACGGCGTTGCTCGGCGCACTGGACCGGATCGCTCCGGAGGACCCGGCCGGGGCGGAGCGGCTGCTGGGCCGGGTGGCGCTGCCGTTCACCGGTACGCAGCTGCTGCCGCACCTGCGGATGTGCGCGGAGGCGCCCGAAGCCAAGGCTGCCTGCGGCGACGACCGGGTGGGCGCGGTGCAGCGGGTGCTGCGGGCCGCCGGAATGTCACCGTTCGCGGAGCCGCTGGTACTGCGGACGGCGGTGGGTCTGGTGTGGGAGGAGGGCGCTCCGACGGTGGCCGAGGCCCGCCTGCTGCTGGAGGCCGCGACGTCCGACGCCCACCGGACGGCAGGCACCTGGTCGCACCTGGTCGCCGCCGCGCTGAACGCCCCCGCGGAAGAGGAGGAGGCGCCCCAGCTCGCTCACGACCTGCTGCGCGGCTTCCCGCAGGAGATCACGGGCCGGGAGCGCGGGGCCCTGCTGTTGCTGGACTTCGCCCGCGAGCTGCGCTCCGGGTCGGCGGAGCCGGAGTGGGCCCAGCGGGTCCGCGCGCTGCGGCCGGGCGCGGAGCCGGTGGAGCCGGGGGTGCTCGGCCACGCCTTCGGCGCCCTGGCCGGGCGGCTGCTCGCCCCGGACGGGCCGGAGGCCGAGCTTTACGCCTTCGCGCACAGCGCCGACGCGGATCTCATCGCCGCGTACGACCGGGCCGCGCACGGCCCCGACGTCCGGGCCCGGCTGGCGGCGGACCCCGGCTACGCGGCCGGCTGCTTCGCCGTCTGGACGGCCCACCCGCACGCCGGGACCGAATGGAGCCGGATCACCGCCGCCCTGCTGGAGGAGGTGCTGCGCCCCGCTGTGCGCGCACTGTCCGCCGACGGGGTCGCGGCCGTGGAGGAGGCCGTCGGACGCTCCGGCAGCAGCGGCCGGGCCGAGGCCTTCCGGGACTGGAACCGCCGCAGCCAGGGCACCCTGGGCCGGCTGGGCAGGCGGCTCGCGGGCCGGGTCCGCCGGGGCTGACGTCCGCCGGGCGCGGGCGGGCCCCGGAGTGTCGCGGGCGCCTCACCGCGCCCGGTAACCTGAGGCCTACCGATCTCGTGGGCCACCTGGCGGGCTGCGTGACACCCCCAGGAGGAACAGATGACGACGAACCGCGGGCGCAAGGACGTGATCCGGGACCGGATGGCCGCGACCGGTGAGTCGTACAACGTGGCCGCCCGCAACCTCAAGGCGATGAAGGACATGGGCGCCACGCGCGAGGCCGTCCTCACCCAGCGGTGGCGCCCGGCCGAGTCCCTCGACGTGCCGTGCCCGTGCGGCGGCACCTGCGAGCCCGGCGAGACGTGCGAGCGGTGCCACGCCCGGCACCGGCACGTGGCGCGGTACCCGGGAAGCGCCACCGAGGTGGAGACCTGGGTCGACCGCTACGAGTGCACCGGCTGCCCGGCCTCGTACACGCTGCTCGTGGAGCTGCCGGGCCGGCCCTGGGGTGTGGCGGAGACGGTGATCCAGGGCGGTTCGGCCGAGGAGGTCGTGCGGGCCCGGGTCTTCCCCGGCGTGGTGCACCCGCTGCTGAAACCGGAGACCGACGAAGCCTGAGCTTCACGCGAGGGGGATCTCCGACCCGGCGGGTTTCCGGGCCGGTCGCTGCGTAGGCTTCTGCCCCGGGAGCCGTGGGGCACACCGCCGGGTCGCGACGCCCCGGACACGACGATCGAAGGGGGCGCTCGGTGCGCGGAGAGGTGCTCGAAAGCCGCTACCGGCTGGTGGAGATGCTCGGGGCCGGAGGTATGGGCCAGGTGTGGAGGGCGGTCGACACACGGCTCGACCGTGACGTGGCCGTCTAGGTCATCACCCAGAGCCCCCTCGCGACCAGCCAGTCGGCCGCCCGGTTCCGCCAGGAGGCACGGGCCACCCCGCGTCTGACCCACCCGCGCATCGTGACCACTCACGACCACGGCGAGGCGGCCGTCGCGGGACACCAGGTTCTCTTCCTGGTCATGGAGCTGGTCCCCCCGGCCGCTCCATGGCCTCCTTCACCGCCACGGAACGGCGGAGCGTCGAGTCGGTGGTGGCCTGGGGGCTCCAGATCTGCGCCGGCCTCGCGGCCGCCCACCGTGCGGGCGTTGTCCATTGGGACAACGAACCGGCGACCGGACTCTCGACGGGCGCAGCGACCTCTACTCGCTGGGCTGCCTGCTGTACGAACTCCTCGCGGGCAGACCGCCCTTCGAGGGGGCCGGATGGTCGGTACTGGCCCAGCACCTCAACGGGACGCCGGACCCGCTGAGGAGCCTGCGCCCCGACGTTCCGGCCGCTCTCGACCACCTGGTCATCTCCCTGCTGCGCAAGGACCCGGACCATCGGCCCGCCAACGGCCGAAGAGGTGTCGGAGCGCCTGCGCGGTGTGCCGGCCGGCTCCGGGGACGGGCCTCCCGGGATCCCCGGGGTCCGGGAGCTCGCCGCTGCCCCGACGGTCGACGCGCCTCGCGCACCGGTGGCCGGGCCCCCGCGCGGACCGGCACCGGCACCTGCTGCGGCACCGGAGCCGGAGCCGCAGCAGGTCGCTCCGCAGCCCGCCCCGGTGACCGAGCCGGACGCCGCCCCCGCGCCCGCCGTGGCACAGACGATCCCCGGGGCCGGACGGGTACCGGCCTGGAGCGGACTGCTCGCCACCGGCGCCCTCTGGTCCCAGTTCGCCCTGCTGACCGGCTGGTCCCCGGTCTGGACCGTGTCCCCGTGCCTGCCGGTCTTCCTGGTCGCCATGGCGGCGGCCTACATGGGGGCGCCGACCGTCGCACCGGACGACAAGACGGACGCGGACACCGGTCTGCTGCTCATGGCGATGCTCTGCACCGTGCTCGCCGTCGTGTTCCTGCTCATCTGGCCGCCGTCGCCCTGGTGGACAGCGCTGCTGTCGGGCGTGCTCGGCGTCCCCGCGCTGTTCTTCATCGGCCTGGGACTGCGCAGGGCGGTCGGTACGGTGGCCCGCAGGGCACCGTGGCACACGGCGGCCGGCACGGCCGGCGGTCTGCTCAACGGCGTCGTGCTGGCCGGCCTGCTGGCCACCGGGAACGATGTCTCCGTACGTCTCGCGCTCGCGGCCGGTGCGGGGGCCTGGGCGGTCTTCTCGCTCGTGGCCACCCTGCTGATGCCCCGCGCCGGGGCATCAGCGATGGTTCGGGCGCACTGACCCGCGCCTCGGCTCAGTTTCCGTCCGGCGTGAGCCGCAGCGAGATCGAGTTGATGCAGTACCGCTGGTCCGTGGGGGTCGGGTAGCCCTCGCCCTCGAAGACGTGGCCCAGGTGCGAGCCGCAGCGGGCGCAGCGGACCTCGGTGCGGACCATGCCGTGGGTGCGGTCCTGGATCAGTTCGACCGCGTCGCTGTCCTTCGGGTCGTAGAAGGACGGCCAGCCGCAGTGCGACTCGAATTTCGTGTCGGAGCGGAACAGCTCCGCGTCACAGGCGCGGCAGGAGTAGACGCCCGTCGTCTTGGTGTCGGTGTACTCGCCGACGAAGGCGGGTTCGGTGCCGGCCTGGCGCAGCACCGCGTACTCGGCGGGGGACAGCTGCGCCCGCCACTCCTCGTCGGGCTTGTCGATGTCGTACGGCACGGTGGCTCCCTCAGCTCGACAGGTGGTCCAGGATCTGCGGGCCAAGGTCCGTGACGTCGCCCGCTCCCATGGTGAGAACGAGATCGCCGGGCTTCGCCATTCCCGCGACGGCTTCGGGGACCTTCGCCTTGTCGTGGACGGCGGTGACGTCGGCCCCGGCAGCCCGCGCGGCGTCGATGATCAGGGTGCTGGTGATGCCGGGGATCGGGTCCTCGCGGGCCGGGTAGATGTCCAGCACCACGGAGGCGTCGGCCAGCGCGAGGGCCTGCCCCATCTCGGTGCCGAGCTCCTGGGTGCGGGAGAAGAGGTGGGGCTGGAAGACGACCAGGAGGCGGGCGTCGGAGGCGGCGCCGCGCATCGCTTCGAGGTCGGCGGTCATCTCGGTGGGGTGGTGCGCGTAGCTGTCGATGACCTGGACGCCGGCCGCCTCGCCCTTGAGCTGGAGTCGGCGCTTGACGCCGGTGTACTTGCCGAGGGCCGAGGCCAGGTTGTGCGCCGGGATGCCGAGGGCGACGCCGGCGGCGAGGGCGGCCACGGCGTTGAGCGCGTAGTGGCGGCCGGGTACGGAGACGGTGAAGGTGAGGTACTTCCCGTTCAGGACGACGGTGACCTCGCTGGTCAGGCCGCGCTGGTTGATCTTCTGGACGCGTACATCGGCGGTAGCGGCCTCGCCGTAGGTGACGACCTTGAGCGCCGACTGGTCGCGCACCCGGCGGGTCAGCTCGACGGCACCGGCCTGGTCGGCGGAGATCACCAGCGTGCCGTCGGGGACGATCTTGCCGACGAAGGTCTCGAAGGAGTCGTAGATCTCGTCCATCGACGCGTAGTTCGCGTGGTGGTCCAGCTCGACGTTGAGGACGATCGCGACCTCGGGGTCGTACTTCTGAAAGCTGCGGTCGCTCTCGTCGGCCTCGGCGACGAAGATCTCGCCCTCGCCGTGGGTGGCGTTGGTGCCGGGTCCGGCGAGGTCGCCACCGATCGCGTACGAGGGATCGAGGCTCAGCTCGGTCAGGGCGACGGCCAGCATCGAGGTGGTGGTCGTCTTGCCGTGGGTGCCCGCGACGGCGATGGGCCGCGCGCCCTCCATCAGCGAGGCGAGCGCGTCGGAGCGGTGCACGACGGGGATCGAGAGCTCCCCGGCGCGCACCAGCTCCGGGTTGTCCGCGCGGATGGCACTGGAGACGACCACGCAGGTGGCGTCGTCCGCCAGGTGCCCGGCGGCGTGCCCGATGTGGACGGTCGCCCCCAGCGCACGCAGCGCCCCGGCGGTGGGCGACTCCTTGGAGTCGCTGCCCGCGACCTTCGCGCCGCGACTGGTGAGGATCTTCGCGATGCCCGACATTCCGGCGCCGCCGATGCCGATGAAGTGCGGCCGTTCCATGGCGGCAGGAATACCGGGTGCCATGCGTGTGTCTCCCAGGGTCGGTACGGGTGGGGCCTCCCAGCCTATTCGCTGTGCGCGAAGAGCTTGAGCACCGGTACGCCGACCTTGTGCCGGGCGCGGGACGCCCAGTCGCGGTGGAAGAACTCCTCGACGTAGTGCGGCGCGGTCAGCACGATGACCTCGTCGGCCTCCGACTCCTCGACCACGGAGGTGAGCTTGTCCAGGGGGTGGGTCTCGATCACTTGTCCGACGGCTTCCGAGCCCGACTGGCGCAGGGCCTCCAGGGACACTTCGAGCGCCAGTTCGGCAGACGCCCTGGCGTTCCTGCCCTCTGGTTCCTCGCCCTCACGGGCCGCTTCCTTCAGTTCGCCCATCGCCAGGTCGTCGATGGCCCGCAACAGCACATCCGCCTGGTCGCCTCGTGGCTGCATCAGCACGACGAAGGAGATCTGCTCCTCCCCGTGCAGGGTGGTGACGAACTCGACGTCCTCGGAAGTGAGGGGCTTCTCGATCATCAAAACGCTGGTGAACACCACAGGCGCCCTTCTGCTTCAGTGACCGTCGCCGGCCACTGCTGAAACCATCCTTCCCCGCGCTCGCACGGGGTCCGCGTTCCATTCTGCCCACCGAACGCTAACCGGAACGGTGTATTCCGCTGATTGTCAGATCCGACGGTACCGAGAGAAGAGGAACCCGGCCTCTTCCAGCACCGATGCCAGGGCGAATCGTTCCGGCACAGCCACCGACGGGCCGTCCGCGATCCGCTGGGCATCCCCGGCGGTCAGCATCGGCGCCAGCGTCAGGCACATCTCGTCCAGCACGCCCGCCGCCACGAACTGACCGAGCAGCCTGGGCCCGCCCTCCGTCAGCAGCCGCCGGTGGCCCAGGCCCGCCAGCTCCCGTACGGCCCTGGCGGGGTCCACCCGGGACCCCTTCCCCGCGATGACCACCTCCGCGCCCGCCGTCCGGGCCGCCGCGATCCGGTCCGGCGGCGCGCCCGCACCGGTCAGCACGAGCGTCGGGACCAGCGGCGAGACGAAGAGCGGGAGGGAGAAGTCCAGGTCCAGGCTGCCGCTCACCACGGCGACGGCCGGTGCGGGCCCCTGACCGGCCGCCTCCCGCCGGGCCGCGAAGACCTCCCGGGCGCGGGCGGGCCGGTACCCCTCCAGCCGTACCGTCTCCGCGCCCGCGATCACCACGTCCGCGAGCCCCCGCAGGGTGCCGAAGATCCGCATGTCGCTCGCGCAGGAGATGGGCTGGGAGCGGCCGTCGTGCTGGGCGGCCCCGTCGAGCGTCGACACCATGTTGGCGCGCAGCCAGGGGCCGTCCGTATCCGGGTAGGCGTAGGCGTCGGCGAGGGCGTCCAGGCTCCACTCGCCCCGGTCCTCAGCCGCTGTCAGGTCCGTCACAGGGAACAGGCGTCGCATGTCAGGCAGTCTGGCACGCCCGTAAGGTAGACAGTTGTGTCGTCCTCCCACGCCGTGCCGGGGCCCAGCCCCATAGCCGAAACGGCCCCGCTGTCCCTGTGCGCCCTCGAACCGCGTGTGCCCGCCGACCGGCTGGTCGCGGAGATGGTGCCGCCGCCGCGCTTCGATTCGGTGCGCTTCGATACGTACGTCCCCGACCCGAACCAGCCGAGCCAGGTCGAGGCGGTCGAGGTCCTGAGCGACTTCGCCGCCGGGCTCGGCGGGGCGCACGCCTCGGGTGAGGGCAAGCGCAAGTGGTTCGGCCGGAAGGCCTCGGCGGCGCCCGGCACGCCGCGCGGGGTCTATCTGGACGGCGGCTACGGCGTCGGCAAGACCCATCTGCTCGCCTCGCTCTGGCACGCCACGCCCGCGGCGCCCTCCCTCAAGGCCTTCGGCACCTTCGTCGAGCTGACCAACCTGGTCGGCGCGCTCGGTTTCCAGCAGACCGTGCAGACGCTGAGCGGGCACCGGCTGCTGTGCATCGACGAGTTCGAGCTCGACGACCCGGGCGACACGGTGCTGGTCTCCTCGCTGCTGAGCCGGCTGGTCGAGGCGGGGGTGGCGCTGGCCGCGACTTCCAACACGCTGCCGGGCAAGCTCGGTGAGGGCAGGTTCGCCGCCGCCGACTTCCTGCGCGAGATCCAGGGGCTCTCCTCGCACTTCCGCCCGCTGCGCATCGACGGCGAGGACTACCGGCACCGCGGTCTGCCCGACGCCCCGCCGCCGTTCTCGCAGGAGCAGGTCACCCGGGCCGCGTACGCGACGGAGGGCGCCAGCCTGGACGACTTCCCCGCGCTGCTCGACCACCTGGCCCGCGTCCATCCGAGCCGCTACGGCGCGCTGACGGACGGTCTGCGGGCGGTGTGCCTCACCGAGGTGCGGCCGGTGCCCGACCAGTCGACCGCGCTGCGGCTCGTGGTGCTCGCGGACCGGCTGTACGACCGGGAGGTTCCGGTCCTCGCCGCCGGGCTGCCGTTCGACCAGTTGTTCAGTGAGGAGATGCTGAACGGCGGGTACCGGAAGAAGTACTTCCGGGCAATCTCCAGGCTGACGGCACTGGCGCGCGACGCAAAGGGACTGGTGGCGCAGTAGGTTCGGGGGCGTAACACCGGCCGGGCACGACGGAGTGCCCCGCCATCCCCGTACAACCGCGCATTCCGTTTGAAGGGATCCAGCATGGCTACCACGCGTCAGGCGCACACGGTCTGGGAAGGCAACCTGATCGAGGGCAAGGGCGTCGTCACCCTCGATTCCTCGGGGATCGGGGAGTACCCGGTCTCCTGGCCGTCCCGCGCGGAGAAGGCGAACGGCAAGACCAGCCCGGAGGAGCTCATCGCGGCGGCGCACTCCAGCTGCTTCTCGATGGCGCTGTCCAACGGTCTGGCCACGGCCGGTACCCCGCCCACCCGGCTGAACACCCAGGCCGAGGTCACCTTCCAGCCGGGCACCGGCATCACGGGCATCCACCTCACCGTCGAGGGCGAGGTGCCCGGTCTCGACGAGGCGGGCTTCGTCAAGGCGGCAGAGGACGCGAAGGCGAACTGCCCGGTGAGCCAGGCGCTGACGGGCACGACGATCACACTGAGCGCGTCGCTCGCCTGAGCAGTCCCCTGTGCCCCCGGAGGCCGGCCACGGCCGCCTCCGGGGGCACTGCCGTTCGCACTCCGGCTGCGTTCACCTTCCAGCCATCTTGAATCCTCCCGCAATACACCCGGGTTTTTCATCACTTCCTCATCCGTCGTTGGTTGCGTATCGCGGGCCGGCCGGTCCGGCACGGACGACGAAGGAGGCACGCGGTGTCGCAACCCGACACGGCTCCGCTGCACGTGGCGAGCAGACTGCACGCGTTCAACAGATATGAGCTCAAATACCTGGTCCCGGTGGATCAGGCCGCCGAGTTGCGCGACGAACTCGCGGAACGAATGGACCGCGACCTGAACAGTCCGGTCGGCGGATACGGCGTGTGGAGCCTGTACTACGACTCGCCTCAACTGCGGTTCTACTGGGAGAAGATCGAGGGTCTGAAGTTCCGCCGCAAGCTGCGCATCAGGCACTACGGCGAACCGGACGGAGTCACGGACGACTCCCCCGTATGCGTCGAGATCAAGCAACGCGTCAACCGGGTCACCCAGAAGCGCCGCATCACACTCCCCTACGGCACGGCCCGTCAGCTCTGCGACGGGCGGGAGATGGTGGAGCACACGGCGAAGGAGCGGGCTTTCATCCATGAGGTGCTCGACCTCATCGTGCGGCTGAACCTGCGCCCGACGGCGATCACCGGCTACCAGCGCGAAGCTCTGGTGGGGCGCGCCTCGGACACCGGCCTGCGGGTCACCTTCGACCGGCGCATCCGGGGCCGCGACCGCGACTTCCACTTCGGGCAGACGAATCCGGAAAACCGGTTCACTGTCCCGCCGCACCTGTCGGTGATGGAGATCAAGGTCAACGAGCGCACACCTCACTGGATCACCGACCTGGCGGCCCGGCGCAACCTCAGCCTCATCCGGGTCTCCAAGTACGTCCAGTCCATCGAGGCGTTCGGGCTGGCGCCCCGTTCCATCTTCCATCTCGACGAGACGGCCTTCCCGCCGCCCGCCACCCCCCTCGACACGCGGCTGCCGGCTCAGGAGTCGCCGGTGAAAGCAGGAGCACAGTGAATTTCGATCTGCAGGAACTCAGCGGAACGTTCAGCGTCACCGACGTCGTGGCGGCGATGGTGCTGTCCTTCGTTCTGAGCACGGTGATCGGCTACGTCTACCGATACACCCACCGGAACGTGTCCTACAGCCAGTCCTACGTCCAGACCCTCGTGATCATCGGCATGATCGTCGCGCTGATCATGCTGGTCGTCGGGTCCAACCTGGCGCGGGCGTTCTCGCTGGTCGGCGCGTTGTCCGTGGTCCGGTTCCGGAACGCGGTCAAGGAGACGCGGGACGTGGGCTTCATCTTCCTGGCCATGGCGATCGGCATGGCCTGCGGCGCGCGCTTCTACACGCTCGCGGCGGTCGGCGCGGTCGTCATCTGCGTGATCATCGTGATCATGCACAAGTTCGACTGGTTCGCCCTGAACGTCCAGCGCCAGGTCGTCAAGGTCCAGGTCCCGGCGGGCGAGGACTACACCCCCGGCATACGTGACGTCCTGATCAAGTACACGACCGAGTTCGAACTCGTGAGCACCGAGACGATCCGCGGCGGAGCCTTGAACGAGGTGTTCTACACGGTCCGCATGAAGAAGGGCACCGAGCCGGGAGATCTGGTCAGCGCCTTGCAGGAGCGAACCTCCGGGCAGCGGGTCACGGTCCTGACCGGTTACGACACCACCGACCTGTGAGCCCCGTCGACGGCACGCCCCGGGCGCGGCGGCTGCACGACCGCGTCCCCGTACGGCTGCGCCACCATTGGAAGCCGGCCGGGGCCCTGTGCGCCGGACTCGCGGTGATGCTCTACGCCTTCGGCGACGCCCGCATCTCCCCGTACGTCACCTCCGCCTCGCGGGTGGAGGCCAACGCCATCACGGACGACGTCAGGGGCACTGTGGGGCTGTATGACACATCCGTGCGGCACTCCGTGCAACTGGAGTACCAGCAAACCGACTTCGACAAGATGATGAAGGAGTTCAAGAAGGACGGAACCAAGGACTCGATCCCGGCGGACCTCACCATCGACGGGGTCTTCCTCCAGGACGTCGGCATCCGCCTCAAAGGCAACTCGACCCTGATGTCCCTGCGGGGCAACCGGGGCGGTGGCCCGGGAGGCGGGCGGGGCGGCGGCCCGGGAGGCGGGCAGATGCCGGACCTCCCCGCGGCCGGCGGCCGGGCGGACGGTGGTGACACGCCTGCCGACGGCGCGGCCGGCGCACGGGGCGGCGCACGGGGCGGTGGGATGACGCAGTACAACCTGTCCGCCGACAAGCCCGAGGAACTCCCCTGGCTCATCAAGATCGACGAGTACGTGGAGGGACGCGCCTACCAGGGCGAGCGCGAGATCTCGCTCCGCCCGGGCAGCAACGCCCAGGTGCCGGTCAACGAGGCACTGTCCCTCGCGCTGATCGACGGGACGGGCGAGCCGGCCGAGCGCTACAGCCTCTCGTCCCTGAAGGTCAACAACCGTCCGACGGCCGTACGGCTCATGGTCGAGAACCCCGACACGGAGTACGCCGAGGCCGTCGAGGGCGAATCCGTGGTCTACAAGGCCAGGGCGGGCGGCACGTTCGACTACCAGGGCGACGACCCCTCGAAGTACGAGACGTCCTTCCGGCAGCTGAACAAGGTCGGCAGCCAGGATCTCGAACCCGTGATGAAGCTGACCAAGTGGGTGGAAGAGTCCTCGGACACGGAGTTCGCCGAGAACCTGGACAAGCACGTCGATGTCGACTCGCTCGCCCACTACATCGCGGCGCAGAACCTGCTGATGAACTTCGACGACATGGCGGGCCCTGGGAAGAACTATTTGCTCGGGTACGACCTGAACACCAAGAAGTTCTCGGTGCTGGGCTGGGACTACAACCTCACCTTCAGCGGGGACGTGACCGCCGGGCCGGACGACCAGATGAGCATGGGCGGCGGACGCGGCGGCGCCGGCGGTCAGGGCGACGACGCCGGCGGCGGGATGCCCGAGGGCATGCCGGAACTTCCCGAGGGCGTGGAGATGCCCGGCCCCGGTGATCTGCCCGGTGCGCCGGACGGTGGTGCGGGTGGGAGCGGCGGCGCGGGTGGCGGCGGCATGCGGTCCGGCCATGCGCTCAAGACCCGGTTCCTCGGCCTCGACGCCTTCGACGATGTCTACAAGAAGGCGTACAAGGACCTGTACGAGAAGTTCTACGCCTCCGGCAAGGCCACGAAGGTGCTCGCGGACCTCACGGAACAGGCGACCCGGGCCGGCCTCTCCGCGAAAGAGGCCAAGGGCGCGGTCGGCACCCTGCGGACCACGGTGACACAGCGGACCGCCGCTCTGGCGAAGGACAAGGAGGTGGCCGGCTGAAACTTCGGCGCGCCCCGGTTGGAAGGCCCCGTCCGCCTTTCGCGCCCCGGGGCGCGCCGACGTGCACCCGGGCCGGTCACGGCCCCTGAACCGTTCCTGTGAAGGCGCACATCTGCGTCCGTTAGCATCGCGCCGCATCCGACCGCACAGCGCCGTACCGCCCGCTGAGCGCCTTTCCCCTCCGACGCCACGAGGTGATCCTTCCGATGGGCGCCCAATCAGCCCGCCCCTGTGTTCTCGTCGTCGAGGACGACCCGAGCATCCGCACTCTGCTCACCACGGCGCTGACCGCGGCCGGGTACAGCGTCGTGCCGGCGGCCGGCGGGCGGGACGCGGTGGAGGAAGCGGGCCGCTGTCACCCGGACCTGATCGTGCTGGACGTGATGCTTCCGGACACCGACGGGTTCGCCGTGACACGTGAGCTGCGGGCCCGGGGCGACTACACACCGGTGCTCTTCCTGACCGCGCGTACCGACATCGAGGACCGCATCATCGGGCTCAGCTCCGGCGGCGACGACTACGTCACCAAGCCCTTCCACATCCAGGAGATCCTGCTGCGGATACGGGCCATCCTGCGCCGCACCGCCGGCTCGCCCCGGCCGCCGGCCGAACAGCCCCCGCTGCGGTACGCGGACCTGAGCGTCGACCGCGAACGGCACACCGTGCACCGGGCCGGTGAATCCGTACCACTCTCCCCCACCGAGTTCCGGCTCCTGGTCTGCCTGGCGTCCCACCCGGAGAAGGTGCTGGAGAAACAGGAGATCCTGCTGGAGGTATGGCAGTACGGCTTCGCCGGGGACACTCGCATCGTCGACACATACATCAAGAGCCTGCGCCGAAAGATCGACCGCGCGGACGTGCCCCTGATCCACACCGTGCGCGGTGTCGGCTACTGCCTGCGGCTGCCCCGCGAGGACGCTCGGTGAACCTCCGGCTGCGTCCCCGCTCCGTTCGCACCCGGCTCGTACTGATCTCCACCGTGCTCGCCACGCTGGCCGTACTGGTGTCGCAGGCGGCCGGGCTGACAGTCATGCGCAGCTGGCTCACCGGCCAGATCGACCACCGTCTCACCCACTTCCGCCCACCGCCCCCGGCCCCCTACGCCCCGGCCGGTGACGAATCCTCGGGCGGCCCGGATCCCGTCCCCCGTGAGGCCTCCCTGCCCTCCGACTACCGGGTCTTTTTCTACGGCTCCGACGGGCGGCTCCGGCCCGATTCGCTGGGCAGCGGCGAAGGCCGCCCCCGGCTGCCGCGCACCGAGGCGACCCTCGCGCTGACGGACGGACGGCCGGCCACCGTCCCCGACCGGCGCGGGACGTCGGACTGGCGGGTGATCGCGGACACCGGCCCCGACGGTCGGCGCGTCGTCGTCGCGCTCCCCCTGGACACCGTCGAGGGCGCCACGTCCAAGCTGCTGTGGTTCAGCCTCGCCATCGGGGCGGCCACCGCGGCAGGTGTCGGGCTGCTCGGCAGCGCTGCGGTCCGCCTGGGACTGCGCCCCCTGGACCGGATGGAACGCACGGCCCGGCGCATCACCGGGGGCGAGTCGGCGCTGGTCGTCACCGACACCGATCCTCGGACCGAGACCGGGCGGCTGGGCATAGCCTTCAACACCATGCTCGACCAGGTGCGGGCCGCCCTGCACCGCAAGGACGCCTCCGAGCAGCGGCTGCGGCGGTTCATGGCCGACGCGGGCCATGAGCTGCGCACCCCGCTCACCTCCATCCAGGGCTTCGCGGAGCTGCTCGTCGAGCAGCCCCGTATCCCGGCCGCGCGCCGGCAGGAGGCCCATGAGCTGATCGCCCGGAACGCGGAGCGGATGAGCCGTCTCGTCGACGATCTCTTTCTGCTGGCCAAGCTGGGGTACGCGCCCGTGGCGCACCGGGAGACGGTGGACCTGCTCTCCCTGGCGGCGGACGGGGTCGGCGCGGCTGTCGTCGCGCATCCCGGCCGGGAGGTGCGGCTGATGCCGCTGGCGGCGAGCGGCCCGGAGGGGCGCCGGTCCGCGCTCGACGTGGTCGAGACGCTGGGCGACACCCACCAGCTCTCCCAGGTGATCGCCAATCTCCTGGCCAACGCCTGTCTCCACACTCCACCCGGCGCGAGCGTCGAGGTCCGGGTCGGCACCGTGCGCACCGGCCCGGACACCGGCGGGACCGACCGGAGGGGTCGCAGCAGTGCAACGGCCGCCCTGCCCCTGGGCATCGCGGTGTGCGTGGTCGAGGTGGCGGACGACGGGCCGGGGCTGGCGCCGGAGGCGGCCCAGCAAGTGTTCGAGCGCTTCTACCGGGGGCCGGCGGGGGCGGGCGGCCCCGAGCCCGGTTCCGGCCTCGGCCTGTCCATTGCCTCCACCATCGCCGAGGCACACCGCGGCCGGCTCGAACTCGACACCCGGGCGGGTCACGGCTCCACGTTCCGTCTGCTGCTGCCCCGGAGCGCCGGACCCGGGCCGGACCGGACGGCATGACAACGTTCGCCGAGGGGCTCGAACGGCCGGCCCGATCTCGACGATGTCATGTCACCTGTCCATCAACAGGGAGTTGCCTCATGACCACCGCGTCTCGACGTAGCGCGACCCGCCGCCAGATCCTGGCCGCGAGCGGGGGAACCACCTCGATCGCCTTCATCGGCGCCCTCCCCGAACTCTTCGCCGGCACCGCCGCCGCCCGGGGACACAGCGGCTACGGTCCGCTCGTGTCCGACCCCGACGGGCTGCTCGACCTGCCGGAGGGCTTCCGTTACCGGGTGCTCTCCCGCGAGGGCGACCCGCTCCGCTCCGGCGAGGGGCCGGTCCCCAGCCACTGCGACGGCATGGCCGCGTTCGCCGGCCGGCGCGGACACGTCCGGCTGGTGCGCAACCACGAGAACCGGGCCGACGCGGCGATCGCCGTGCCGGTCGTCGAGGGCCTCACCTACGACCCGATGGGCAAGGGCGGCTGCACGGCCCTGGAGCTCGACAGCGACAACCGCGTGCTCGGCGAACGGGTCGCCATCGCCGGCACGGCGGTCAACTGCGCGGGCGGGCGCACTCCTTGGGACACATGGCTGACCTGCGAGGAGACCGAGGACAAGGCCGGTACCAACGGCTACACCAAGGATCACGGCTACATCTTCGAAGTGGACGGCGCCGACCCCCACCGCACCGGAGCCGTGCCGCTGACCGCGATGGGCCGCTTCCAGCACGAGGCGATCGCGATCGATCCGCGGAGCGGCGTCGTGTACGAGACCGAGGACGCGTTCGACAAGCCGTTCGGGCTCTTCTACCGCTTCCTGCCGAAGAAGCCGCTCGGCGGCACGGGCTCGCTGCGGGCCGGGGGACGGCTGGAGGCGATGCGGGTGCCCGGCGTCCCGGACCTGTCCGCGGTCCAGGAGACCGGGACCGTCTTCGACGGCGTCGAGTGGGTCCCCGTACCGGATCCGCAGGCGGCCGAGACCCCCGTCCGCTTCCAGGACTTCGGCCCGAAGGGCATCACCCACGGCCAGAAGCTGGAGGGCTGCTACTGGGGCGGGTCGTCCGTCTACTTCGTCTCCAGCTTCGCCCACAGCGCCGAGGGGTCGGCCGCCGACCACTTCGGACAGGTGTGGCGGTACGAGCCGAAGCGGCGCCGGCTGACCCTGGTCATCGTCTTCGGACCCGGTACGGACATCCAGCTGCCCGGCGAGTCCCCGGACAACATCTGTCTGGCGTCCGACGGCGGACTGATGGTGTGCGAGGACGGCGGTGGCGCCCAGCACGTGTTCGGCCTGACCAGGCGCGGTGAGGTGTACGCGATGGCGCGCGGCCGGCAGAACATCGGAACGCCCGAGAAGCCGGAGTGGGGCGAGTTCGCCGGGGTCACGTTCTCCCCCGACTACCGGACGATGTTCATGAACTGCTACACCCCCGGCACGACGTTCGCCGTGACGGGGCCGTGGCGCTGACCGGCTGAGTCACCCCCGGACGGCGGCGGTCCGGCCCGCCGCCGTCCGGGGGCCGCTTCGCGGCGCGGGGGCGCCATGGAAGAGCCGGTGACGGTTGATCAGTTATTTTCCGATAATGACATCTTCTGTACGAAGAATGACCGCCGTGACCGTTCTGGGAGTGGTGCTCGGAAGCGCCCTCGCCGGCTGCGCGAGCACCTCGGAGGGCTCCTCAGCCGACCGGCCGGCGGCCGCCCTGGCCGCTCCTTCGAAAGCCCCCTCAAGCGCTCCCCCCGCCACCGCGAAGCCGCCCACCATGGCGCCGGGCCCGGCGGGCCTGGCCCGCGTCCTCGAACGGGGCCCGAAGAGCGCCGACAAGGTCGTCGCGCTCACCTTCGACGCCGATATGACGGCCGACGAGGGCTCCCGCGCGGCCGGGGGCGAGCACTTCGACAACCCGGAGCTGATCGCCCTGCTGCGCCGGCTGAAGGTGCCCGCGACGGTCTTCATGACCGGCCGCTGGGCCGAGGAGTACCCCTCGCAGGCCCGCTCCATCGGCACGGACCCGCTCTTCGAGATCGCCAACCACTCGTACAGCCACTACGCGTTCACGTCGCCCTGCTACGGGCTGCCGACGATGGGGTCCGACGAGATCGGCGGCGAGGTGGAGCGGGCCTTCGGCGCGATCCGGAAGACCGGCGCCCGCAATGTGGTGCCGTACTTCCGCTTCCCCGGCGGCTGCTACGACGATGCCTCGCTGCGCGCGCTCGCGGCGGAGAAGGTGACGGCGGTGCAGTGGGACGTCGTCAGCGGCGACGCCTTCGCGACGGACGCGGACGCCGTGGCGGAGCAGGTGCTGGACGGCGTGAAGCCCGGTTCGCTGGTGGTCATGCACTGCACCCGCAGCGCGGCGCCGGTCACCGGCCAGGCGGTCGGCCAGGTGGTGCCGGAACTACGGAAGCGCGGATACCGCTTCGTGAAGGTGTCGGAGCTGATGCGCAGCTGAGCGCCAGCCGGGCGGAGGCGTCAGCCCGAGCAGGCCGTGCGCTGGGCCTCCTGCCATTCGCAGACCGGGCAGAGCGTGATCCCGCTGACCGACTCGGCGTACTCGGTCGGCTTCCGGCACAGCACGCACTCCGCGAACGGCGGCCCGCAGTCCGGCTCGTCCACGCTCTCGTCCACCTGGTCATGCGCACTCCGGTCCATGGCAGGAGCCTACTCAGCCGCGTACGGAGGTGAGCCCGCAGGCGAGTGCGAGCGCCGCCGCCGTGACGGCCGCCGCGCCGGCGAAGGGGAGGACCGGCACATGGACGGTGCCGGTGAGCGAGCCGGTGACCAGCCCCGTCACCGCGTACTTCGCGGGCGATCCGCCGGTCACCAGGGCCAGCAGCGCGGCGAGCACGGTAACGGCGACGGACCAGCCACGCCGGTGCAGCAGCGGACGGGTGCACAGCGCCCCGACCGCCGCCCCCACCAGGACGCAGCAGCCGGCCGCGAGCAGCCCGGCGAGCCCGGCGGACGGCAGCGGGACCCGGACGGTGTGGCGGGCATCGGCCGGATCGCTGATCAGCAGCACGGCCGCCGTCGCCGCCGTACCGAGCAGCCCGGCGCACCCCAGCGCAGCGAGGAGCGACGCCAGATGGGCCCTCGGCTGCCCGCCGGCCGCCGCGGCGACGACAGTCCGGGCGGCGGGCGGTTCCTGGCCGACGCAGATTCGCACGAGCCACGCGGTGACGGGCAGCAGCCCGGCCGCGGCGTAGCCGAGCGAGTCCAGCACGGGCTGCCCGGGGCGGGCGCCGATGCCGAGGAAGGCCAGGTAGACGAGTACCGGCGCGAGCCAGTGCTGCGAGCGGAGCAGCAGAGCGGCCTGGTAGCGGACGAGCGCGGTCATGGCGCCTCGCCGGGGGCGGTGGAGTCGGCGGATGCCTGGGCCGGGGGCCGTGCGGTACCGGCATCTTCGGGCAGTGGCGTGAGCCGCCGGATGTGCCAGGGCGGGCGGGCCGCGAGCAGCGCGCTCAGCAGCGCGTCGGAGTACGCGGCGGTCACCGTCAGCCGCAGCATGCCGTCCTCGCGCTGCGCCTGTTCGGGGTCTCCGGGCAGTCCGGCGGGGAGCGGGCTGCCCGGCGGGCCCACGGCGTCGATCCGTACCCGGGGGCCGGGGTTCGTCCCGGCCGGTGCACGGGGTACCGCGACCAGCCCGCGCCCCTCGACGCGGAACGTGTGGCCGGCGGCGCCCGCGAGCCGGCGCGGGTCGTGGTCGACGAAGACGACGGTGGCCCCCGCGGCGACCCGCTCGGCGACGGCCCGGTCCAATTCCTGGCGGGCCGCGGTGTCCAGGCCGGTCCAGGCCTCGTCCAGCACCAGCAGCTCCGGCTCCGCGAGCAGCGCCTGCGCGACGGCGACCTTCTGGCTGGTTCCCTTGGACAGCTCCGCCAGCGGGGTGCGGGCATGGCCGGCCGCACCGAAGCGGGTCAGCCACGCCTCCGCGCGCGCCGCCGCCTCCGCGGTGCGCAGCCCGTGGACGCGGCCGAGGTGGACGAGGTATCCGGCGGCGGTGAAGGGCAGCGCCGCCGGGAATCGCTCGGGGACGTACGCCGTGCGCGGCCGGTCGCCGGAGATCCGGCCCTCGCTCGGGGCGTCGATGCCGGCGAGGAGCCGCAACAGGGTGGACTTCCCGGTGCCGTTGGCCCCCTCGATCCGGACCAGGGCGCGCGCGGGCACGGCGAGGTCGACCCCGCGCAGCACCCAGGGGCCCGTCAGTCCGTACCGGCGGCCCACGCCCCGCAGCCGCATGATGTCGGTACTCAGTTGGCTGACGCCTTCTCCGGCTTGACCTCGCTGGGCCGTACGATCACGAAGCCCTCGCCGTCGAGACGCAACTGGACGGCCTCGCCGGAACCGCCGCGCAGCATCGAGCCGACGCTCTGCGAGCGGTGCAGCGAGGTGGTCAGGTGGGCGCTCCAGCCGACGACCGCGTCCGTATCGACGCACACCGGCTGCTGCGGCGTGACGGGGATCACGATGGGGTTGCCCTCGCACATCAGGCCGAGCTTTCCGTACCCGGTGAAGACGCTGTTGAAGAGGCCGCCACCGGTCATCCCGGCGCCCTTCACCGTCTTGATCTCGTAGCCGAGTGTGGCGTCGAAGCACAGGACGTTGCGGCCGTTGATGGTGAGGACGTCGCCCTGCTCCATCTCCACGATGAAGCAGTTGGCCGCCTCGTGCGCGAACCAGGCCTCGCCCTGGCCGCGCACCACCATCAGCGGCAGCCCCTCGCCCGTGACGGCACGCTTGAGCATGCCGCCGAGCCCCTGCCCCTTGCGTTCGAACTGGAGGTCGCCCCGGAAGGCGATCATCGCTCCCTGCCGTGCGTGCATCTCGCCGCTGACCGCGTACTTGATCGATTTGGCGTTCTGCAGGGTCATCCCGGGGGCGGTTGCCTGCTCCGCCATGTGCTCGCTGGAGAATAGATCGCTCTTCATGCGGTGCATCCTCGCCCGGAGGGGTTCATTCCGCCAAGAGCCGGATTCCGGGCGACTGGCAGACTGGACGGGTGAGCAGCAACGACACCCCCGTATCCCCGTCCGAGACCGCCGGCCTGCCTACGGACAGCCCCTTCCGCCCCGAGCGGACGAACCGGGACGAAGCACAGCAGTACGTACTCCCGCTGGTCGTCCATATCGAGAAGGCGGCTCCCCCGGCCCGCACCGACGCCCTGCGCACGGCGGCCCGCGCGGTGCTGGTGATGCTCTCCGACGAGCGCTCCGTGGGCGAGGGCGAGTGGGCGCAGGCGATGCGGGACTGGCAGGACGCCCGCATCCGCAAGGTGGTGCGCCGGGCGCGCGGCGCGGAGTGGCGCAAGGCCTGCGCGCTGCCCGGGATCACAGTCACCGGCGAGAGCGCCGAGGTGCGGGTGTTCCCGCCGGTGCCTTCCCCAAGTTCTCGGCTTCGCTCGAACAGGGGACACCCCACCGACGGCTGGCCCAAGGAGCTCGCCAAACTCCAGGTCTCCGGGACGGAGCTGGACGACCCCGAGCCGCCCGCCGCACCCGATGTCACCGGGCCGGTGCTCTGGCTGAACCCGGAGCTCGACATGTCGGCGGGCAAGGAGATGGCGCAGGTCGGGCACGGGGCGCAGCTCGCCTGGTGGGATCTCTCCGAGCCGGAGCGCACGGCATGGCGCGAGGCGGGCTTCCCGCTGTCCGTCGCCACGGCGCCCGAGGGCCGCTGGCGGGAACTCACGGTGAGCGGGCTGCCGGTGGTCGAGGACGCCGGATTCACCGAGATCGCCCCCGGAAAGACCGTGGTGGCCGAGGGCGCCCACCGCGTCGGCTCCCTTCCGGCACTGCCCCGGCCATGAGCGCGCGGGCCATGGGCACGCGGGACATAAGCACGCGGGCATAGGCACGGACAGCAGGATCGCGGAAACTCGCGGGCTCCGGGAACCTCAAATCCAGCTCTGAACGTCCCTCTTCCCGGATTCACCGCCGCGTGCCGGGGCCATGACACCTGCACGGAGTGGAGCAGCAGGGGGGACACCATGAAGCTGGGTATCGGTATCGGCTGGCGGCCGGAGATCGCCGACGAGGTGGAGGCGCTGCCGGGGGTCGACTGGGTGGAGGCGGTCGCGGAGAACCTCTGCGCCGACCATCTGCCCGCCTCCCTGACGCGGTTGCGGGAGCGCGGTGTCACCGTGGTGCCGCACGGGGTCTCGCTCGGGCTCGGCGGGGCAGACCGCCCGGACCCCGGCCGGCTCACCGCCCTCGCGGAGCGGGCGTCGCTGCTGGGCACGCCGCTGGTGACCGAACACATCGCGTTCGTACGGGCGGGCGGACCGCGCACCGGTTCCCCCGTGCTGGAGGCGGGGCACCTGCTGCCCGTGCCGCGCACCTGGGCCGCGCTGGACGTGCTGTGCGAGAACGTGCGGATCGCGCAGGACTCGCTGCCGGTGCCGCTGGCCCTGGAGAACATCGCGGCGCTGATCTCCTGGCCGGACGAGGAGCTGACCGAGGGCCAGTTCCTGGCCGAGCTGGTCGAGCGCACGGGGGTCGGGCTCCTCATCGACGTGGCGAACCTGCACACCAACCACGTCAACCAGGGCGAGGACCCGGCCACGGCCCTGGACGAGCTGCCGGTGGAGGCCATCGCGTACGTGCATGTGGCGGGCGGCGTCGAGAAGGACGGCGTCTGGCACGACACGCACGCCCACCCCGTCACCGCACCCGTCCTCGACGTCCTGGCCGAGCTGCGCTCCCGGGTCAGCCCGCCCGGGGTCCTGCTGGAGCGCGACGACGACTTCCCGCCGGCCGCCGAGCTGGCGGGCGAGCTGGACGCGATCCGGGCCACGCTCGACGCGGGTGCCGGGGCGGCCCCAAGGTCCACTGAGCCGTCGACCGCCCCGGCCCCGGCTCCGCTCCCGGCGAGCGGGCCCGCCGGTGCGGACGCCGTCCGGGACCGGGTAGCGGTGGCGCAGTCCTCGCTGCTCGCCGCGCTGGTCGCGGGCGCCCCCGTCCCGGAGGGCTTCGACCACCAGCGGCTCGGGGTGCAGAGCCGGGCGCTGGCGGCCAAGCGTGCCGATGTCGTCGCCAAGGTGGCACCCGAACTCCCGGAGATCCTCGGCCCTGACTACCGGGACGCCTTCCTCGCGTACGCCAGGACCCGCCCGATGTCCGCCGGTTACCGGCGCGACGCGCTGGACTTCGCGGAGCGGCTGCTCGTCGCGGGCCGCCCCGAGGACGACGCGGCCCGCCGCCGGCTGACGTACTGGTGGCAGGACCGGGCCGCGCCACGCCCGCCCCGCCGCGCCACCCGGCTGGCGCGGGCCGCCCGATCCGTACTCGCGGGGCGATGACATGGCCGCAACGAGCATCGTGGCCCTGCTCATGGTGATCGCCATCGCGGTCTCCTCGACGCTGCTGATCGCAGCGGGCCGGCGCGCGGGGCGCGGGCCCGGCGGCCCCGCCCATGACCTCTTCGAGGTGGCCTTCCTGAACGGCGGCCCCGCCAGGGTCGTGGACACCGCGCTCGCCGCCATGCACGCGGACGGCCGGCTGGCCGTCGGCGGGCCCGGCATCGTCGTGGTCCAGCGGCACCTCGCTCACGACCCGGTGGAGCGGGCCCTGCTCCAGGAGCACGCCGCGGCCCCGAACGGTGCGCTGTGGACCCTCAGGATCGCGACGATGCGCCACGCCGCGGTGCAGGAGATCGGCGACGGGCTGGCGGCGCGCGGTCTGCTGAGCCCGCCCGGGGGGAACCGGGCCCGGGCACGCTGGGGTATGGCGCAGGGGGTGCTCTGCCTGCTCGCCCTGCCGGCCTCATTCGCGGTAACCATGCAGGAGTTCACCTCCTCGGAGTCCTTCAACGAACCGGACTTCCCGTTCTTCGCGAAGGTGTTCCTGCCGCTCGTCGTCGGAAGCGTCATCGGCTTCGTCTGCGCGGCCGCTTCCCGGTACCGGATCACCAAAGCGGGCCGCAGGGCCGTCTTCACGTACGTCACAGCCAACAGGCACCGGACCGATCCGGCCCATCTGGTGGCGGTCGGGGGGCCGCGGGCCGTACCCGATCCCGAGCTGCGGAGTCAGCTGCTCGCCGCGTCCCGGGTCAGGCCGGCCCCCATGTCCACCACTTCGCACCAGTTCTCGGGTTCCTCCGGCGCCCCGTTCGTCGCGACAGCGTGGTGCGCCGGTACGACGCCGGACGGTGGCGGGTGCGGAGGCTCGTCCGGGCACGGCGGCGGGGTTGGCGGCAACGGGTGCGGTTCGGGGTCCAGCTGCGGTTCCGGCTCGGGGTCCAGCTGCGGAGGCGGGTCCAGTTGCGGCGGAGGATCGAGCTGCGGCGGCGGGTCCAGTTGCGGAGGCGGCGGGTCGAGCTGCGGCAGCAGCTCATGACCGGTGCGGGGCCGCGTCCTGGCAGGGCCGCGCTCCCGGGCCCGTAAAACGACGCCGGTGCGGCGCGCAGGCTGCGCGCCGCACCAGGAGCCGAACCCGGTGTCGCTGGAACGGCGGGCGGCACACAGTGCCGCGGTGCCCGCCGTCTGATCTTCCGGGTTGGGGTGATCGGAACCCGCTCGCTACGCGAGCCCGGCCACCAGGTCTGCGACCGACTTGCGCCGGCCGGTGTAGAAGGGGACCTCCTCGCGGACGTGCATCCGCGCCTCGGAGGCCCGCAGGTGACGCATGAGGTCGACGATGCGGTACAGCTCGTCGGCCTCGAACGCGAGCACCCACTCGTAGTCGCCCAGGGAGAAGGAGGCGACGGTGTTGGCGCGCACGTCCGGGAAGCCTCGGGCCATCTTGCCGTGGTCGGCGAGCATGCGGCGGCGGTCCTCGTCGGGCAGCAGGTACCAGTCGTAGGAGCGCACGAAGGGGTACACGCTGATGTAGTCGCGCGGCGTCTCGTCAGCGAGGAACGCCGGGATGTGCGACTTGTTGAACTCGGCGGGGCGGTGCAGCGCCATGTTCGACCAGACCGGCGTGAGGCTCCGGCCCAGCCGGGTGCGCCGGAAGAGGTTGTACGCCTCCTGCAGGGCCTCCGCCGTCTCGGAGTGCCACCAGATCATGACGTCGGCGTCGGCACGAAGTCCGGAGACGTCGTAGGTGCCGCGAACGGTGACGTCCTTGGCGGCGAGCTGGTCGAACAGCTCCTGCACCTCACCGGAGTACGCGGCACGGTCCGCGTCCGCGGGCAGCACGTCACGGAGCTTGAAGACGGACCACAGGGTGTAGCGGACGACGTCGTTGAGGTCCTTCGCCTTCTTGCCGGCGTTCGGGCCCTTGCTTGATGTCACAGTCTCGGGAGCACTCATACGGTTATTGTCCCGCCTCGCTCCCTGTGCCCTGAACCAGGGTCGGGGTGGCGATGATCTCCCCCGCGATCTCGTCCGTGATCTCGTCGGCGGCCCGGTGGGCGCTCGCGATGCACGCCGGGATGCCGACTCCGTCGTAGACCGCGCCGCAGACCCGCAGCGCGGGGAGCTTGGCGACCTCCTCCCTGATGCGGGCGACCCGGCCGAGGTGCCCGACGGGGTACTGGGGCAGTCCGCCGATCCACCGGGTGACCTCGGTGGCCACCGGCCGGGCGGCCAGTCCGGTCGCCGCCGCGAGATCGCCCAGCGAGACGTCGACGATCTCCGCGTCCTCGCGGTGCAGATGGTCCTCCTCGCCGTACCGGCCGACCGAGGTCCGCAGGAGGAACAGGTCGGGGGACGCCTCGTCGACCCACTGCCACTTCCGGCTGGAGAAGGTGGCGGCCTTGATCGTGCGGCCCTCGACCGGCGGCACCAGGAAGCCGGAACGCCCGTCGAGCGTCCCGGCGGCGGTCACGTCGGAGCGGCGGAAGGCCATGGTGACCAGGGCCATCGACGCGTACTCGACGCCCGCGAGTTCGGCGGAGGCGGCCGGTGACTCGGCGGCGAGCAGGGTCGAGGCGGACCAGGCGGGGGCGGCGAGGACGATGCCGTCGGCGGGGATCACCCGGGTGTCGGTGCGGACGTCCCAGCCGCTCGCGGTACGGGTCAGCCCGAGCACCGGGGTCTCGGTGAGGATCTCGCCGCCTCCCGCCCGTACGGCGGCGGCGACCGCGTCCGGGAGGGTGCCGATACCCCCGGCGATGCCCTGGAAGACCGGCCCGGTCTGCTGCCGGGCCGCGGCCCGCTCCTGGATGCGGGTGACCCCGTCGAGCAGCGAGCCGCCCTGCCGGGCGATCTCGAAGAGCTGGGGTACGGCGGCGCGCATCGAGATCCGGTAGGCGTCGCCCGCGTACACCCCGCCGAGCAGCGGCTCCACCAGCCGGTCGACGACCTCGCGGCCCAGCCGGTCGGCCACGTACGCCCCGACCGCGACATCGTCCCCGACCTCGGTCGGGGTGAGGTCGCGCTCCTGAGCGATCCGGGCGAGCCCCTCGGGCGAGAGCACCTCGCCGAGCGCCGCCGGGTCGCCCGGTACGCCCATCACATGGCCCTTGGGCATCGGGCGCAGCGCGTCGCGCGTCCACAGGGAGGCGGTGGCCGTGGCGGGCGGCTGTAGCCGGTCCGCGAGGCCGACGGCCCGTGCCAGGCCGACCGCCTCCGGACGGCGGGCCAGCATCGATTCGGCGCCGAGATCGACCTGGACGCCCGCTACCTCGCCGGTCCTGAGTTTGCCGCCGAGCCGGTCGGTCGCCTCCAGGAGGGTGACCCGCAGCCCGGTGCCGAGGAGCCGTTGGGCGGCCGCGAGTCCGGCGATGCCGCCGCCGATGACGACGACGTGTCCCGTGGCCCTGTCCGAGCGGTTTGCTGAACGCTGCATACCCCCACTCTCTCAAACCTCTTCCGAGTCCTGACCGTGACCGCTTCGAAACCGGTGTCGCGCAACCCGGAGCGGCCCCCCGTACGTCGAACCGACACCACTAATCACCAGTCCTGGGGGGGGACAGTTATGCACGCAGCACCAGCTACCCGCACGAAGAGACATACGGACCGTCAGGGGCGTCGGGACCGGCCGGGCCGTCCGGGTGCCCGCCGCACACAGACCGCTCTCGCCGCCGGACTGCTCACCGCCCTCCTGACGTTGAGCGGCTGCGGCGGGTCCGGTGACGACTCCGGGAAGAGCGCGGACCGCCGGGCTGCCGCCCCGGCGCAGCAGAACGGCGCGGGCTCCGGCGCCGGAGGCGCAGAAAAGGGCGCGGGCAGTTCGGCGGCGGCGAAGAAGCCGGATCCGTCGGCCGCCGCCCATGTCATCCGTACCGCCTCGCTGTCCGTGGAGGTGAAGAGCGCGCCGGAGGCGGCGGCGGCCGCCCGGGTGACGGCGGAGGCCGCCGGCGGTCTGGTGGCCGACGAGAAGACCGATCAGGTCGACGCCGCACGGGCCTCCTCGCATGTGGTGCTGCGGGTTCCGCAGGGCGAGTACGACAGCGTGCTGCGGGAGCTCTCGGGCACGGGCAAGCTGCTGTCGCGGACGTCGACCGCCAAGGATGTCACCGACCAGGTCGTGGACGTGGACAGCCGGATCGCCAGCCAGCGCACGAGCGTGGCGCGGGTGCGCAAGCTGATGGACCGGGCCGACGAGCTGTCCGAGGTGGTGTCGCTCGAAGGTGAGCTGAGCAACCGTCAGGCGGCGCTCGAATCGATGCTGGCCGAGCAGGCGTCGCTGAAGGACCGCACCACGCTGGCCACGATCACGCTCTACCTCTCGGAGCCGGAGCCGCACGCGAAGGCGGTTGCCGACGACGAGGACGATCCGGGGTTCCTGGACGCCCTGAGCGGTGGCTGGGACGTGTTCGTGACGGTGATCAAGTGGCTCGCGATGGCGCTGGGCGCGGCAGCCCCGTTCCTGGCCGTGGCCGCCGTCGTGGTGGTGCTGTGGCAGCGGCTGGGCCGCCGGGGCGGGAAGAAGGCGGGCCCGGAGGGCGAGTGAGTGCCTCACGGGGGCGCCCCGGCGCCCCCGTGGGCCGTGGCGCCGTAGCGTGGGCCTTCGGACGGGGTACCGAAGGGACGGACATGACGGCGGAACGACTGGTGGTCATCGGCGGGGACGCGGCGGGCATGTCCGCCGCGTCCCAGGCACGACGGCTCAAGGGCCCGGACGAGTTGAGCATCACCGCCTTCGAGCGGGGCCACTTCACCTCGTACTCCGCCTGCGGCATCCCGTACTGGGTCGGCGGTGACGTGGAGGGGCCGGACGAGCTGATCGCCCGCACCCCGGAGGAGCACCGCGCCCGGGACATCGATCTGCGGACGCGCACCGAGGTGACGGAGATCGATGTCGCGGGGCAGCGGGTGCGCTCCCTGGACCGGGAGTCCGGCGAGACGGCCTGGACCGGTTTCGACAAGCTGGTGATCGCGACGGGCGCCAGGCCGGTGCGTCCGTCGCTGCCCGGCATGGACGCGCCCGGGGTGCACGGGGTACAGACCCTTGACGACGGGCAGGCGCTGCTGGACTCCCTGGACCGGGCGACGAACCGGCGCGCGGTCGTCGTGGGCGCGGGCTACATCGGTGTCGAGATGGCCGAGGCGATGCTGAAGCGCGGCTTCGAGGTGACCGTGCTCAACCGGGGCGAGCAGCCGATGGCGACGCTCGACCCCGACATGGGGCGGCTGGTGCACGACGCGATGGACGGGCTCGGCATCACCACGGTGAACCGGGCCGAGGTCACCGCGATCCGCACCGGACCCGAGGGCCGGGTGAGCGCCGTGGAGACGGCGGACTCCTCGTACCCGGCGGATGTGGTGGTGCTCGGCATCGGCGTCGAGCCGGAGACGGCGCTGGCCCGCGCGGTCGGGCTGCCGGTCGGTCCGCACGGCGGGCTGCTCACCGATCTGTCGATGCGGGTCGCCGGCCACGACAACATCTGGGCGGGCGGCGACTGCGTGGAGGTCCTCGACCTGGTGGCGGGCCGCACCCGGCACATCGCGCTGGGCACGCACGCCAACAAGCACGGCCAGATCATCGGGTCCAATGTCGCCGGCGGCTACGGCACGTTCCCCGGGGTGGTCGGCACGGCGGTCAGCAAGGTCTGTGATCTGGAGATCGCCCGCACCGGGCTGCGGGAGAAGGACGCCCGTGCGGTGGGCCTGCGGTTCGTCACGGCGACGATCGAGTCGACGGGCCGGGCGGGCTACTACCCGGGGGCGCGGCCGATGACGGTGAAGATGCTCGCGGAGTACCGCACCGGGCGGCTGCTGGGCGTGCAGATCGTGGGCCGGGACGGGGCGGCGAAGCGGGTGGACGTCGCGGCGGTGGCGCTGACCGCCGGGATGACGGTGGAGCGGATGACGTCCCTGGACCTCGGCTACGCCCCGCCGTTCTCCCCGGTCTGGGACCCGGTGCTGGTGGCCGCCCGCAAGGCGGTGACGGCCGTGCGCGAGGCGGGCACCGCCTGAGGGCGGCGCCCGGCCCGGTGGTTCAGCGGGCGGTGCTGGTGTGGACGTACTCGACGAGCCGCGACAGCGCGTCGGGGTCCATGTTCGGCGTCACGCCGTGGCCCAGGTTGAAGATGTGGCCCTCAAGACCGGCGGCCGCTTCCAGCACCTCCTGGGTCTTGGCCTCCACCGCCGCGGTCGGCGCGAACAGCACGGAGGGGTCGAGGTTGCCCTGGAGCGCCTTGCCGGGGCCGACGCGGCGCGCGGCCTCGTCCAGCGGGACCCGCCAGTCGACACCGACGACGTCCGCACCGGCCTCGCCCATGAGGCTGAGCAGTTCACCGGTGCCGACGCCGAAGTGGATGCGCGGGACGCCGTACGACGCGACGGCGTCGAGGACCTTCGCGGAGGCGGGCAGCACAGAGCGGCGGTAGTCGGCGGGGGCGAGCGCGCCCACCCAGGAGTCGAAGAGCTGCACGGCGGAGGCACCGGCCTCGATCTGGACCTTGAGGAAGGCGCCGGTGATCTCCGCCAGGCGGTCGAGGAGGTCGGCCCAGAGCTCCGGGTCCCCGTACATCAGGGCCTTGGTGTGCTCGTGGTTGCGGGACGGGCCGCCCTCGACCAGGTAGCTGGCGAGGGTGAAGGGGGCGCCCGCGAAGCCGATCAGCGGGGTGGAACCCAGCTCCGCGGTGAGCAGGCCCATGGCCTCGGTGACGTACCAGACGTCCTCGGGGGTGAGATCGCGCAGCCGGGCCAGGTCGGCCCGCGTACGGATCGGCTCGGCGATGACCGGCCCGACGCCGGGCTTGATGTCGAGGTCGATGCCGATCGCCTTGAGGGGGACGACGATGTCGCTGTAGTAGACCGCGGCGTCGACCTTGTGGCGGCGGACTGGCTGCATCGTGATCTCCGCGACGAGCTCCGGCATCGTGCAGGAGTCGAGCATCGGGATGCCTTCGCGCACCTTCAGGTACTCGGGCAGCGAGCGCCCCGCCTGGCGCATGAACCAGACCGGCGTGTGCGGTACGGGCTCGCGGCGGCACGCCTTGAGGAACGCCGACTCGTGGGCGGCGGAGGTCTTCGTCTGCTGGCCCGAAGGGCGTTCGTTGGCACTCACGCACAGAATCTTCGCACGCGTGCGGAAGGAGCCCGGCCCCGCATGGGTGTCCCTCCCTGCGCGAGGCTCCGGTTCCGCCTACTCTTCCCCGCATGGCTCCGGCTCAGGGACACTTCTCCGGTCAATCCGACGGCACTGACAGCAAGGACAGTGCGGAGGGTGGTTCCGTCCCGCCCGCGTTCCGTGCGGCGGTGGACGCACTGCGCTCGGCACGGCTCCGCCCCGAACTGGAGGTGGAGCCGACGCGCCCGCCGAAGCGGCTGGCTCCGCACGCGTACGCGTTGGAGGCGGCCGTCGTCGACGGCGAGGACGATCTCGCGGACGGGCGGCTCGTGCTGCTCCACGATCCGGCCGGGCACGAGGCCTGGCAGGGCAATTTCCGGCTGGTGACGCTGGTGCGTGCCGAGCTGGAGCCGGAGATGGCCTCCGATCCACTGCTGCCCGACGTGTGCTGGTCGTGGCTGACCGGGGCGCTGGAGGCGCGCGGCCTCAGCTACGGGGAGGCGGGCGGCACGGTCACCCGGGCGAGCTCGCACTACTTCGGCGCTCTGGGGGCGCGGCGTCCCGCGACGCAGATCGAGATCCGGGCGTCCTGGACGCCCCGCGAGGGGCGCGGCGGGGTGCCGGACACGGCGGCGCATCTGATGGCGTGGGGCGACCTGCTGTGCCAGATCGCCGGCCTGCCGCCGTCGGGCCCGGCCGACGCGGCGGTGGTGACGCTGCCGCAGCGGCGCGGGCCGCAGGTTTCGTAGAACGGGCGGGCGGTCGGTCGGGCGGACACGGCCCGGCGGCCCGGCGCCGCAGGGGATGCCTCCACGTTTCGTGACACTGCGTCATAATCCTCGCACAGACACCGGCTCTCTTTTCGTACAATCGATCGCATGTCCTATTTGCCCGAATTGTTACTCACCAAATCGTGATCTTCCTCTAAAGGAGCGGGCTTCCGGTGCCGAAGAGGTCAATGACCCTTCAAGCACGGTTCGCCCCGGCTTCATCCCCGAGCCGCCCCGTACCGCCACTCCCCAGGAGGCCTGGTGTCCGTTCTCCTAGAGCAGCCCGCAAGCCTGGTCGCCTACCGCCCGAACAAGCCGACGGCCATGGTCGTCGTGGCCGACCCGCGCGTCCGTTCCACCGTCACCCGCCATCTGTGGGCACTCGGAGTACGTGACGTCATCGAGGCGTCGTCCATCGCGGAGGCCCGCCCCCGCGTCGGCAACCCGCGCGACATCTGCGTAGCCGACGTCCACCTGCCCGACGGTTCCGGGCTGACCCTGCTGTCCGAAACCCGAGCCGCCGGCTGGCCGAACGGCCTCGCCCTCTCCGCCGCCGATGACATCGGCGCGGTGCGCAACGCCCTCGCGGGCGGCGTCAAGGGCTATGTCGTCACCGGCACCCGTACCAACATCGGCCACCCCACCCGTCCCGGCGTCGCCCCCATCGGCGCCAATGCCGCCCGTATGCACCGCCGTCCCCCCGGCACCCCGAGCCACCCGGGCGGCTACCGCGAACTGTCCGGTCGCGAGGTGGAGGTCCTCCGGCTCGTCGCCGAAGGGCAGTCCAACAAGGCGATCGGCGTCTCCATGGGCCTGTCCGCCCTGACCGTCAAGAGCCACCTCGCCCGCATCGCCCGCAAGCTCGGCACCGGAGACCGCGCAGGAATGGTCGCCGTGGCCCTGCGGACGGGCATCATCCACTGAGTCGACACCCCCGCCGGTGTGCAGAAATGCGGATCCGGCTGGTTTACGTGCATCGGCGCCCGTCGACGGAACGTTCCGTCGACGGGCGCCGTGCATACACAGATACCCTTGAGGCGTGACCGACGCCCAAGAGACCGCAGCAGACACTTCACTGCGAACCACCGGGGGCGCCCCCCCGGACGACGTCGCCCCGGCGCCGATCCCCTTGCTCGAACCTCGCGAGGGCATTCCACCGGTGGTGGCCTCCGACGATGCCCTGGCCGGGGTGATCGCCGCCTTCGCCGCGGGCTCCGGCCCGGTGGCCGTCGACGCCGAGCGCGCCTCCGGCTACCGCTACGGGCAGCGCGCCTATCTCGTCCAGCTGCGCCGCGAGGGCGCGGGCAGCGCGCTCGTCGACCCGGTCGGCTGCCCCGACCTGTCCGGGCTGGGCGAGGCGCTGCACGGGGCGGAGTGGATCCTGCACGCGGCGACCCAGGACCTGCCCTGTCTGCGCGAGATAGGGATGACGCCGACCGGGCTCTTCGACACCGAGCTGGCCGGGCGGCTCGCGGGCTTCCCGCGCGTCGGCCTCGGCGCGATGGTCGAGAACGTGCTCGGCTACTCCCTGGAGAAGGGCCACTCCGCCGTCGACTGGTCCACCCGCCCGCTGCCCGACCCGTGGCTGCGCTACGCGGCGCTCGACGTCGAGCTGCTGATCGATCTGCGCGACGCCCTGGAGGAGGAGCTCGACCGGCAGGGCAAGCTGGAGTGGGCGCGGGAGGAGTTCGCCGCCATCGCCGCGGCCCCGCCCGCTCCCCCGCGCCAGGACCCGTGGCGCCGCACCTCCGGGATGCACAAGGTCCGCCGCCGCCGCCAGATGGCGGTCGTCCGGGAGCTGTGGAACACCCGCGACCAAATCGCCCGGCGCCGCGACATCTCGCCCGGCAAGGTGCTCGGGGACGCCGCGATCGTCGAGGCCGCACTGGCGGTCCCGGCCAACGTCCAGGCGCTGACAGCGCTACCCGGCTTCGGCCACCGGATGGGACGGCGGCAGCTGGAGCAGTGGCAGGCCGCCGTGGAGCGGGCGAAGGAGCTGCCCGAGACGGAGCTCCCGCAGCCCGGCCAGCCGCTGACGGGCCCGCCGCCGCCGCGCGCCTGGGCGGACAAGGACCCGGCCGCGGCCGCTCGCCTGCACGCCGCGCGGGCCGCGGTGTCCGAGCTGGCGGAGCGGCTGCACATGCCCCAGGAGAACCTGATCACGCCGGACACGGTGCGCCGGGTGTGCTGGGAGCCGCCGAAGAATCCGACCCGGGACGCGGTGGAGAACGCCCTCGCGGGATACGGGGCGCGGCACTGGCAGATCGAACAAGTCGCCCCGCTGCTGTTCAGCGCGCTGACTCCGGAGGCCTGAGAGGCATCGGACAGGGGCGTATTCACGCCAGGTTGCGCGGTCTTCGGCCGTTCACTCCGTGCCGCATGGCCCGGACGACCCTCTTTGGGGGCCGTCCGGGCCATTTCGCGTGTGTGACCTTCGCCGCTCCCGGCACCAGGACTGGGCAGTCTGGTTACCCGCAAGTAGCATGAGCGGTGGCGGCGCGCTCCCGGGCGCGCCCCGCAGCAGTGCCATCCCGCACCCTGGAGGAGAGCCACCGTGCCTCGTACCATCCGGGACGTCGTCTTCGTCGACGGCGTCCGCACCCCGTTCGGCAAAGCGGGCCCGAAGGGCATCTACCACGAGACCCGCGCCGACGATCTCGTCGTGAAGGCCATCCGGGAGCTGCTGCGCCGCAACCCGGACCTGGACCCGGCCAAGATCGACGAGGTCGCCATCGCCGCGACCACGCAGATCGGCGACCAGGGCCTCACGCTCGGCCGCACCGCCGGAATCCTGGCCGGTCTGCCGCAGTCCGTCCCCGGTTACTCCATCGACCGCATGTGTGCGGGCGCCCTGACCGCCGTCACCTCGACGGCCGGCTCCATCGCCTTCGGCGCGTACGACGTCGTCGTCGCCGGTGGCGTCGAGCACATGGGCCGCCACCCGATGGGCGAGGGCGTGGACCCGAACCCGCGCTTCGTCTCGGAGAAGCTGGTCGACGAGTCCGCCCTGTTCATGGGGATGACCGCGGAGAACCTGCACGACCGCTACCCGACGATCACCAAGCAGCGCGCCGACGCGTACGCGGTGCGCTCGCAGGAGAAGGCCGCCAAGGCGTACGCCAACGGCAGCATCCAGCAGGACCTGGTGCCGGTCTCCGTGCGCCGCACCAACGCTGAAGCCGGTGAGACGGGCTGGGGCCTGGTCACCGCCGACGAGCCGATGCGGCCGGGCACCACGATGGAGTCCCTGGCGGGTCTGAAGACTCCGTTCCGCCCCCACGGCCGCGTGACGGCCGGTAACGCCGCGGGCCTCAACGACGGCGCCACCGCCTCGCTGCTCGCCGCAGAGGACATCGCCCGCGAGCTGGGCCTCCCGGTCAAGATGCGCCTCGTCTCCTACGCCTTCGCGGGCGTCGAGCCTGAGGTCATGGGCTACGGCCCGATCCCGGCCACGGAGAAGGCCCTCGCCAAGGCGGGCCTGTCCATCTCGGACATCGGCCTCTTCGAGATCAACGAGGCGTTCGCCGTGCAGGTGCTCGCCTTCCTGGAGCACTACGGCATCGCGGACGACGACGCGCGCGTCAACCAGTACGGCGGCGCCATCGCCTACGGCCACCCGCTGGCCTCCTCCGGGGTCCGGCTGATGACCCAGCTGGCCCGCCAGTTCGAGGAGCAGCCGGAGGTCCGCTACGGCCTGACCACCATGTGCGTCGGCTTCGGCATGGGCGCCACGGTCGTCTGGGAGAACCCGCACTTCGACGCAGACGGAGGCAGCAAGTGAGCTCCACCACCGAGCTTCTGAAGGGTGCGGCCGAGCTGTTCCCCGACGAGGTCGTCACCCAGGCGCACGTACGCCACCTGGACCTGCCGGGAGGTGCGGGCAACTTCGCCCTCATCACGCTGGACAACGGCCTGGACCACACCAAGCCGACCACCTTCGGACCGCAGTCGCTGGCGAACCTGAACGCCGCGATCGACCAGGTCGAGAAGGAGGCCGCCGAGGGCGCGATCACCGGCATCGGCATCACCGGCAAGCCGTTCATCTTCGCGGTCGGCGCCGACCTCAAGGGCGTCGAACTGCTCAAGGAGCACCAGGACGCGCTCGCCATCGGCAAGGGCGGCCACGACGTCTTCCGCCGGCTCTCGGGACTCGCGGTCCCGACGTTCGCGTACTACAACGGCGCGGCCATGGGCGGCGGTGTCGAGGTCGGTCTGCACTGCTCGTACCGCACCGTCTCCAAGGCGCTGCCGGCGTTCTCGCTGCCCGAGGTCTTCCTCGGCCTGGTCCCCGGCTGGGGCGGCTGCGCGCTGCTCCCGAACCTGATCGGCGCGGACCGCGCGGTCTTGTTGATCATCGAGAACTCGCTCAACCAGAACCGTCAGCTCAAGGGCACGCAGGTCTTCGAACTCGGGATCGCGGACGCGCTCTTCGAAGGCGCCGACTTCCTGGAGCAGTCGCTGATCTGGACGGCGGACGTGCTGAACGGCACGGTCGCGGTGGAGCGCCCCGAGGTCGACCGCGGGGACGCCTGGGACCAGGCCGTCGCCCGGGGCAAGGCGATCGCCGACTCCAAGGTGCACGGTGCCGCCCCGGCCGCGTACCGCGCGCTGGAGATCATCGCCGCGGCCAAGGACGGCGACCTGTCCGCCGGCTTCGACCGCGAGGACCAGGCCCTGGCGGACCTGATCATGGGCGGCGAGCTGCGCTCCGGCATCTACTCGTTCAACCTGGTCCAGAAGCGCGCCAAGCGACCGGCCGGTGCCCCGGACAAGAACCTGGCCCGTCCGGTCACCAAGGTCGGCGTGGTGGGCGCGGGTCTGATGGCCTCGCAGCTCGCGCTGCTGTTCCTGCGCCGCCTTGAGGTGCCGGTCGTGCTGACCGACATCGACCAGGAGCGCGTCGACAAGGGTGTGGGCTACGTCCACGCCGAGATCGAGAAGCTGCTCGGCAAGGGCCGCATCAACCAGGACAAGGCCAACCGTCTCAAGGCCCTGGTCTCCGGTGTGCTGGACAAGGCGGAGGGCTTCTCCGACGCCGACTTCATCGTCGAGGCCGTCTTCGAGGAGATCGGCATCAAGCAGCAGGTGTTCGCGGAGGTCGAGGCGGTCGCCCCGGCGCACGCGATCCTCGCCACCAACACCTCCTCCCTCTCGGTCACCGAGATGGCGTCGAAGCTGAAGCACCCCGAGCGGGTCGTCGGCTTCCACTTCTTCAACCCGGTCGCGATCCTGCCGCTGCTGGAGATCGTCCGCGGTGAGCAGACCGACGACGCCTCGCTGGCCACGGCCTTCGGTGTGGCCCGCAAGCTGAAGAAGACCGCGGTGCTGGTGAAGGACGCCCCGGCGTTCGTCGTCAACCGCATCCTCACCCGCTTCATGGGCGAGATCCAGAACGTCATCGACGAGGGCACCCCGGTCGAGGTCGCGGAGAAGGCCATCGAGCCGCTCGGCTTGCCGATGTCCCCGCTGGTGCTCCTGGAGCTGGTCGGCCCGGCGATCGGCCTGCACGTCTCCGAGACCCTGCACCGCGCCTTCCCGGAGCGCTTCACCGTCTCGCAGAACCTCGCGGCGGTCGTGAAGGCCGGCAAGCGCGGCTTCTACGTCTACGACTCCGGGAAGCCGGAGCTGGACCCGGAGGTCGCGGCCCTCCTGAAGCAGGGCGACTCCGTCCTGTCAGAGGAGCAGGTCCGCGACCGCGTCCTGGACGCGGTCGCGCAGGAGATCGGCCTGATGCTGGACGAGGGCGTCGTCGCCGAGGCCCAGGACATCGACCTCTGCCTGATCACCGGCGCGGGCTGGCCCTTCCACCTGGGCGGCATCACGCCGTACCTGGACCGCGAGGGCGTCTCCGAGCGGGTCAACGGGAAGAAGTTCCTGGCGCGGGGCGTGGCGAGCGTACCGGCGTAAGTCAGTCGGCCGGGCCTTGCGAGAGGCCGGCCGCGGCAGCGGAAGGGCCGTACGGGACATGTCCCGTACGGCCCTTCCGCATGTGGTCGCACACCGGCCGCGGGGACGGGACCGGCGGTTCCGGGCAGGGTTGACACGCTCGGCTAATACACTTAGCTTTATGGCTAACGATATTAACAACGGGGGTGAACATGACCGAGTTCCTGGACACCGACGGCGGCCGGCTCGCGTACGACGTGACCGGTGAGGGCGCGCTGATCGTGCTCGCCCACGGCATGGGCGACAACAGAGGCGCCTTCCGCGAGCTGGCGGACCTGCTGGCGGCGGCCGGCTTCCGGGTCGCCGCCATGGACCAGCGCGGGCACGGCGAGTCCAGCACCGGCTGGAGCTCCTACACCCGCACCGACTCGGCGGCGGACCTGCTGGCCCTGATCCGGCACCTGGGCGGCCCGGCCGTCATCGTGGGCCACTCCTTCGCGGGCGGCGCCGCCACCATCGCGGCGGCCGACGAGCCGGACCTCGTCACCGCGGTCGTCGAACTCGGCCCGTTCACCCGCGCGCAGAAGGTCGACATGGGTGCGCTGCTGTCCAACGCCCGCTACCGCAAGGGCATGTCACTGCTCATGGCGACGGGCCTGCTGCGCAGCGTCGGGATGTGGAAGCGCTACCTGGACCACGCCTACCCCGGCACCAGGCCCGAGGAGTACGCGGCTCACATCGCCGCTCTTGAGGCCGACCTGCGCAGGCCGGGCCGGATGGCGGTGGTCAGCAAGATGGGCATGTCCGCGCCCACCGACGCGGGCGCCAAGCTGGCCGGCGTCCGCTGCCCCGTCCTGGTCGTCGAGGGCACGCTCGACCCCGACTGGGCAGACCCGGAGGCCGAGGGCGAGGGCATCGTGGCGAGCATGCCCGCAGGGCTGGGGCGGCTCCAGATGATCGAGGGAGTGGGCCACTACCCCCACGTCCAGGCACCCGCCGAGGTCGCCGCCGCGGTGCTGGCCTTCCTCAAGGACACCGCCCGTGCCTAGGGCCGCCCTGTCCCCGGACGCGGTCGTCGCCCTCGCGCTGGAGGTCGTGGACGAGGGGGGCGCCGCTGCCCTCACCCTGTCGGCGGTGGCGAGCCGGGCGGGCGTCGCCACCCCTTCCCTCTACAAGCACGTGCGCGGTCTCGCCGAACTCCGCGTCCTCGTCTCCACGCGGATCATGAACGACATGGCGGACGCCGCGGGCCGGGCGGTGCTCGGCCGCTCGGCCGACGAGGCGGTCCGCGCGTTCATGGAGACCTGGCGCACCTACGCCCGTCGCCACCCGCACCGCTACGCGGCGATGCTCCAGACCCCCGAGCCGGGTTCGACCGAAGCCGGGGAGCGGCTGCTCGGCATCATCCTCGCCGCGCTGCGCTCGTACGGCCTGACGGACTCGGCGGCGATCCACATGACCCGCTGCCTGCGCGCGGCCGTCCACGGCTTCGCGGTCCTCGAAACCGGTGGCGCGTTCGGGCTGCCGGAGAGCCTGGACGAGAGTTACGACCTGCTCATCCGCATCGTGATCGCAGGGGTGCGGGCCACCCCTCCGGTCTGAGGCCGGGCGGCGCTCACAGCGCGCGCCATTCGTCGAAGCCGAGCCCCGGCCCCTCCGTCTGCCGTGCCACCCGCGGCGCCCCGTCCGTGCCGACGGCGGCCATGACCACCCGGCCGAGCGCGTCGTGCGTCAGCGCCGGAGTGCCCAGGCAGGCCGCGCCGGTGTCCGACCACCAGACGCCGTCGGCCTCCTTCTCGGTCACCGCGACTCCCACGGCCACCGCGCCGTTCACCCCGCGGTGGGCCAGCACCGTGCAGTCGAGCCCGTCCAGCTCCGTGCGGATCACGGCGTGCCCGCCGTCGCCGGGCGTACCGCCGAGCTCCATCGGCGTGCCCTCGGCCCGGTAGGCGACGACACCGCCCGAGGGGTCGGTCCAGAAGTACGTCGCGCGGCCGGGTGCCGTCTCCAGCACCGCGAGCGACCCCGGGCTCACCGCGAAGGGGGAACGCCCGACCTCGCCCCAGCCGCCACCGGGCTTCTCCTGCTGCCAGTGCAGCGTCTCCTTGTCGGTCGAGGCGAAGATCTCCAGACAGCCGGAATCGAGCGCCACCACGGCGGGGACCTCCTTGATGCGCGTGCAGCGCAGATCCTCCCAGCCGCGCCACTTGCCGTCGGCGCGCTCCCGGCGCACCATCATGCCGCCGCGCCCGTTGCGGGCGGCGACGTGCACCTCGCCGGAGGCCTTCACCACGACGACGGGCGCGCCGAACCTGCTGCCCACATCGGCTTCCTTGTGCGGGTTGCCCAGCGAGTTCCAGGACGAGACCGGGCGCCCCGTCTGGTACTGAATCGCGTGCACGATGTCCACGGTGACGCCGCCGGAGGCCGCGGGCCGTTCGCGCCGGCCGGCGAAGTGCACGTAGCTCTGGGAGTTCTGCGTCACGGACAGATGCGTCAGCTTCGGCAGCCGCAGGACATCCGGGGCGCCCCACTCCGGACCGCCGGGACGCGTCTCCGACCAGCGGCGCAGACCGCCCTCACCGGCGACGTACGCGGTGAGCCTGCCGTCCTTGCCGCGGGTGAGCCAGATGCCGCGTAGCGCTGGAGCCCCGGGAGCAACCTTCGAGGTCGCGCGGGCATCCTGTCCGAGCATGATTCTGCGATTACCTTTCCAGAACTGACATCCGACAACTCGCGCACGAATTCGAATCTGTTACATCCTAAACCCCGGTAAGGAGGGGTATTCCGGGGTTCATCAGCGTACGATTCGCGGCCGGAACGGGCTCCGGTACGTGCCAGGGGCCGTCACGATCCCGCTGTGGGCCCCGTGCGCACACCAGTTGTGAGGACTCATTCAGGATGAGCCAAGACGCCAGCACACCTGACAGACCGAGTTCCCCGGACAGTCCCCGTCGCGGGCGCGAGCGGACGCGCGGCCGGCGATTACGCCGGGCGCTGCTGCTGTCGTTACTCGTGATCGTCATCGCCGCGGGCGGGACAGCGTACTGGCTCTACAGCCGGCTCGACGGGAACATCAAGGGCGTCGACATCGACAGGGCGCTCGGTGACGACCGGCCCGAGCGGCTCCCCACCAGCGGGCAGAATCTGCTGGTTCTCGGCTCCGACTCGCGCGCCGGGGCGGAGAACAAGGCGCTGGGCGGCGGGGGCGGCGTCAGCGGTGCCCGCTCCGACACCGCGATGGTCGTGCACATCCCCGAGGGCCGCAGCAGGGCCGTCGCCGTGTCCATCCCGCGCGACACCCTGGTGACCCGGCCCGAGTGCGTCACGTCCGACGGCTCGGCCATGGACTCCGCGAACCGCGTGATGTTCAACTCCGTCTACTCCCAGGTCGGTCCGGCCTGCGTGGTCAAGACCGTGGAGAAGATGTCCGGGGTCCGTATCGACCACTACCTGGAGATCAACTTCGCCGGGTTCAAGGACCTCGTCGACGCCATAGGCGGCGTCACCGTCGATGTGCCCCAGGATATCCACGACAAGGCCTCCGGACTCGACCTCACCGCCGGGCCCCACAAGCTCAACGGCACCGGGTCCCTCTCCTACGTCCGCACCCGCCACGGCATCGGTGACGGCAGCGACCTCGGCCGTATCGGACTCCAGCAGCAGTTCCTGCTGGCACTCCTCAGCGAGGTCAAATCGCAGGATCTGCTGGGCAGTCCGGCCAGCGCCTACCGGATCGCCAACTCCGCGACCAAGTCCCTCACCACCGACGAGGGGCTCGCCTCGCTCAAGTCACTGAGCCGGTTCGCCCGTTCGATGAACGGGGTCGACCCGGGCTCGACGGACACCATCATGCTGCCGGTGGCCTACGACCGGATCGACCCCAACCGGGTGGTGGCGGCGCAGCCGCAGGCCAGGATGGTCTGGAAGGCGCTGCGCGAGGACTCCGCCATCCCCGCGTCCGCCAGGAAGTCGCCCGCCACCGGCGGCTGATCACCAGCTCATCGCGGGTGCGACGCGGTCAGGAGAGCCAGTCGGCGTAGCGGGTCGGCGCGAGGTGCGCGCCCGGATCGGTGAGGGCGTCCCCCTGGACGGCGGCGAACATGCCTGCGGTGGGGTCGGTGACGACCCTGCGGTTGTCGCCCTTGGCGGACAGCGTCCGGCGGCCCAGCTCGTCCAGAGTGAAGACCTCGGGTCCGGCGATGTCGTAGATGCCGTTCAGCGGGGCGCCCTCGGCGATCCGGGTGACCGCTTCGGCCACTTCGGCAGCGGCGATCGGCTGGATCGGCGTGGCGGGCAGCCGTACGGTGTCGCCGTCGGTGGTCCAGGACAGCACGGCGTCGATGAACTCCATGAACTGGGTGGCCCGGACGATCGAGTACGGGACCGGGCCCGCCGCCAGGATCTCCTCCTGGAGCACCTTGGCCCGGTAGTAGTCCACTTCCGGCACCTTGTCCACGCCGACGATCGAGAGAACGACGAAGTGGCCGGCGCCGCCCTTCCGGGCGGCGGCCAGCGAATTGTTCATCGACGTGCGGAAGAACTCCGGTGAGGCTTCGTCGAACGTCGGCGAATTGGTCAGGTCGATGACGACGTCGACTCCGGCCAGCGCCGCGTCCAGGCCCTTGCCGCTGATGATGTCGACACCGGTGGACTTCGAGTGCGGGAGCGCCTCGTACCCGGCGGCGTTCAGGTTCCTGACGACCTGTGCCCCGATGAGCCCGGTACCTCCGAGGACTGTGAACTTCATGACGTGCCTTTCGTGGTGCGGTGGACCCGGCTGTGCGTGCGGCCGTAGGCGAAGTAGATGACGACTCCGATGACCATCCAGATGCCGAACCGCAGCCAGGTCTCGGTCGGCAGGTTGAGCATCAGCCAGACGGACGCGGCCACCGAGAGGACCGGGATCAGCGGGACCCACGGGGTGCGGAAGGCGCGGTGCAGCTCCGGGCGGGTGCGGCGCAGGACCATGACGCCGAGGGCGACGACCACGAAGGCGAAGAGCGTGCCGATGTTCACCAGGGTCGCGAGCTCGTCGATGCTGGTGAATCCGGCGACGATCGCGATGATCACACCGAGCAGGATGGTCGGGCGGTACGGGGTGTGGAAGCGCGGGTGGGTCTTGGAGAAGAAGCGCGGGAGGAGTCCGTCCCGGCTCATCGCGAAGAACACCCGGGTCTGGCCGAGCAGCAGGATCATGCAGACCACGGTGAGGCCGACGGCGGCGCCGAAGCTGATGATCCCGGCGTAGACGGGGTGCCCGACGGCCTTGAAGGCGTCGGCCAGCGGGGCGTCCACGGAGAGCTCGGTGTAGTGCTCCATTCCGGTGACCACGATCGATACGGCGACGTAGAGCGTGGTGCAGATGAGGAGCGAGGCCATGATGCCGCGCGGCATGTCGCGCTGCGGGACCTTCGTCTCCTCCGCGGCCGTGGCCACCACGTCGAAGCCGATGAAGGCGAAGAAGACGACGGAGGCGGCGGTGAAGATGCCCATGACGCCGAAGTTGGTGGGCGCGTACCCGAAGATCAGCTGGACGAGCGGCGCCTGCAGGCCCGATCCGGCGGACTGCGGCTGGGCCTCGGGGATGAAGGGCGAGTAGTTCGCGGTGTCGATGAAGAAGAGGCCCGCGATGATCACGATCAGCACGACGGCCACCTTGATCGCCACCACGACGGTGGTGACCCGGGCGGAGAGCTTCATGCCGAGCACCAGGATGACGGTGAGGACCAGGACCAGGACGAACGCGAGGATGTCGAAGCCGAATCCTTTCGTCGCGTCGGTCCCGGAGAGCGCGTTCGGCAGTGACCAGCCGATGTTGTCCAGCAGTGAGCGGACGTAGCCGGACCAGCCGACCGCCACCACCGCCGTGCCCAGCGCGAACTCCAGCACCAGGTCCCAGCCGATGATCCAGGCGACCAGTTCACCGAGCGAGGCGTACGAGAAGGTGTACGCGGACCCGGCCACCGGGACGGTGGAGGCGAATTCCGCGTAGCAGAGGGCGGCCAGGGCACAGACGACGCCCGCGACCACGAAGGCGATGGCGGTGGCGGGTCCCGCCGTCTCCTTGGCCACCTTGCCCGTGAGGACGAAGATCCCGGTGCCGATGATGACGCCCACTCCGAAGACCGTGAGGTCCAGGGCGGAGAGGGACTTCTTGAGGGCGTGCTCCGGCTCCTCGGTGTCGCGGATGGACTGTTCGATCGTCTTGGTCCTGAACAGCCCGTCCCGGCTGGGGGGCAGGTCCTGCTGCGTGCTCACCGGCGTACCTCCACGCACTCGTCGTGGATGCCATGATTCGGAGATTCGGACCGGCTCGCTCCCGGCACGCCCCGCAGGCCGGGATTTCACGCGAATGGGCCGGTCGGACCACCCGTGGCGGGTGGGCGACCGGCCCATTCGTGGAACCGCGTTACGGATCAGTCCCGGACGGGCTCCGCCACGGAACGACTCTCCGCGTCCGTCTCGTAGCGGCCGTCGAGCTTGGCCACCAGACCGGTGACCTGACGGGCGATGTCCGGTGCGGTCAGCCCGATCTCGGCCATGACCTCCTTGCGGGAGGCGTGGTCGAGGAAGACCGGCGGGATGCCGAAGTCGCGCAGCGGTACGTCGACGTCGGCGTCGCGCAGCGCCTGGGCGACGGCCGAGCCGACGCCGCCGGCCCGGCTGTTGTCCTCGACGGTGACGACGACGCGGTGCCGCGCGGCGAGCGGTGCCATGGCCTCGTCCACCGGCTTCACCCAGCGCGGGTCGACGACCGTGGTCGAGATGCCCTGGGCGTCGAGCAGGTCCGCGATCTCCAGGCACATCGGGGCGAGCGCGCCGATGGAGACGAGCAGGACGTCGGGCCGGGAGGTGCCGGGCTCGCGGAGCACGTCCATGCCGCCGGCCGTGGAGACGGCCTTGACCGACGGGCCGACCGCGCCCTTGGAGAAGCGGACGACCGTCGGGGCGTCGTCGACCGCGACGGCCTCGCGCAGCTGGGCGCGGACCTGGTCGGCGTCGCGCGGGGCGGCGATCCGGAGCGAGGGCACGCACTGCAGGATCGACATGTCCCACATGCCGTTGTGCGAGGCGCCGTCCGTACCGGTGACCCCGGCCCGGTCCAGGACGAAGGTCACGCCGCACTTGTGCAGGGCGACGTCCATCAGGACCTGGTCGAAGGCGCGGTTGAGGAAGGTGGCGTAGACCGCGAAGACGGGGTGCAGACCGCCGGTGGCGAGGCCCGCCGCGGAGACCGCGCCGTGCTGCTCCGCGATGCCGACGTCGTAGATCCGGTCCGGGAAGGCCTTCTCGAACTTGGTCAGGCCGACCGGCTGGAGCATGGCCGCGGTGATCGCGACGATGTCCTCGCGCTCCTTGCCGAGCTTGACCATCTCCTCGCCGAACACGGAGGTCCAGTCGAGGCCGGAGGTCGCGACGGGCAGTCCGGTGTCGGGGTGGATCTTGCCGACGGCGTGGAAGCGGTCGGCCTCGTCCAGCAGCGCCGGGGTGTAGCCCCGGCCCTTCTCGGTGAGGCAGTGGACGATGACCGGGCCGCCGAAGCGCTTGGCGCGCTGGAGCGCGGACTCCAGCGCCTCCAGGTCGTGTCCGTCGATCGGGCCGACGTACTTCAGGCCGAGGTCCTCGAACATGCCCTGCGGGGCGATGAAGTCCTTGAGGCCCTTCTTGGCGCCGTGCAGCGTCTCGTACAGGGGCCTGCCGACGACGGGGGTGCGCTCCAGGAGGTCCTTGCCACGGGCCAGGAAGCGTTCGTAGCCGTCGGTGGTGCGCAGGGTCGCCAGGTGGTTGGCGAGGCCGCCGATCGTCGGGGCGTAGGAGCGCTCGTTGTCGTTGACGACGATGACGAGCGGGCGGTCCTTGGCGGCGGCGATGTTGTTCAGCGCCTCCCAGGCCATGCCGCCGGTGAGCGCACCGTCACCGATGACCGCGACGACGTGGTCGGGACGCTTCAGCACCTCGTTGGCCTTGGCGAGGCCGTCGGCCCAGCCGAGCACCGTGGAGGCGTGGCTGTTCTCGATGACGTCGTGCTCGGACTCGGCGCGCGAGGGGTAGCCGGAGAGGCCGCCCTTGCTCTTGAGCTTCGTGAAGTCCTGGCGGCCGGTGAGGAGCTTGTGTACGTAGCTCTGGTGGCCGGTGTCGAAGAGGACCTTGTCCTTCGGGGAGTCGAAGACCCGGTGCAGGGCGATGGTCAGCTCGACCACGCCCAGGTTGGGTCCGAGGTGTCCGCCGGTCTTGGAGACGGCGTCGACGAGGAAGGTCCGGATCTCTTCGGCGAGCTGCTCCAGCTGCTCGGGGGTGAGCCGGTCCAGGTCACGCGGTCCGCCGATGCTGGCCAGCAGATCCCATCCGTCGCCCACCACCGCCCGTGCATGACGCGCTTCGCGCGGCTGTGTCACCGTGCCTCCTTGCGATTGAGCTGGTCGAGCATGCCGATCCGATGAGTCTAATGTTCCGTTCGCCGCCACGGACATCGGGCGGGCGGGTGCGGACCCGCCGGTCCCGGCCCGCGCGGCCGGGCCGACCGGTCCCACCTGTGCGTTCGGGGCGCGTCGCGAATGGTTCCGGGCGGGCACTGTGACGGGAACGACGCCGCGGATTCAGGCCCGCGCCTCCGCGAGCCGCCGCATCACCCCGCGCGCGCCCGCCAGCAGGACCAGCAGGACGGCCGCGGTGTAGAAGCCGTCGGGGGTGTGCCAGCCGCCGTTGACGTCCGCCAGGAAAGCCGGGTCGAAGAACTCCCGCCGGTAAAGGATCCACGCGAGCGGCAGCGTGAACGCCGCCTCCGCGGCGATGTTCCACAGCGCGAGCGCCCGCGTCGGAGCCCGTACCGCCCGGATCACGTCGAGCGCCACGAGTCCGGCGAGCCCGGCCAGGACGGGCCAGATCCAGCCCGACCACAGGCCGGGGTCGAGCACGTCGAGGTGTACGCCTTCGTCGGTCCGGTACGGCTGCGCGGTGTGCTGCCACACGATGAGGGCGATCAGCAGGGCGTGCCAGGCGGTACCGGCGTACGCCCCCGCGCCGCGACGGCCCGGCGGGATGCGCCGGACTACCTCCGCCACATACCGGTCGGTCAGCGTGCCGGTGCCGGGCGCGCTCAGCGTTCTCATCGGTCCCCCTTGGTCAGGCGTGCTATCGAGGCGTCCAGGGCCCGCCACTCGCGCAGCAGCCCGGTGCGGACCCGGGCCCCCTCGGCGCTGCTCCGGTAGAACTTCCGCGGCCGGGACTGCTCGGTGTTCCACTCGCTGACGAGCAGCCCCTGCTTCTCCAGGCGCCGCAGCAGCGGATAGAGGGTGTTGCCGTCCACCGTGATCCCGGCGTCACCGAGCGTCTCCAGCAGTGCGTAGCCGTACTGCGGTTCCTCCAGAAGCGCCAGGCAGGCCAGCACGACCGTGCCGCGGCGCAGTTCCTGGGCCTGGCTGAGGATCAGTTCATCGGTGCCCACGTCCGACACGATACTGTGTGCCGCACACTGATGTCACCAGCGAGGACGACCGCCCGTGCCGCGCACGCGAAAGTGCCCGGCGCCCCCCGAAGGGGCGCCGGGCACTGCCGTGTTGAGGTGCGGGCGCCGTACTAGGCGCGGCCCGCGGTCTTCTGCGTGCGGCGGGAGACCGAGTCGATGACCACGGCGGCGAGGAGAACCGCGCCGGTGATCATGTACTGCACGGCGTTGGCCATGCCGATCATGTTCAGGCCCTGCTGGATCGACTGGATGACGACCATGCCGAGGAGCGCGGACCAGACCTTGCCCCGGCCACCGAAGAGGCTGGTGCCGCCGATGACCGCGGCAGCGATCACCAGCATCAGGGTGTTGCCGCCACCGACGCTCTTGGTGGCGCCGCCGGAGAGGCTGGCGATGAAGAGTCCGCCGAAGGCGCCCAGCGTGCCGGAGAGCGCGAAGACGATGATCCGGATGCGGTCCACGCTGATACCGGCGCGGCGCGCGGCCTCCGCGTTGCCGCCGACCGCGAAGACCTGGCGGCCGAAGGTGGTCCGGCGGGCCACGAAGTCCGCGATCACCAGGACGGCGAGGAAGAGCACCAGGGCCAGCGGCAGACCGCGGGCGCCCTCGGGCTCGTTCAGGACGTACGCGACGACGAAGCACAGGACGGCGACGACGGCGGTGCGCAGCACGATCTCGGTGACCGGGCGGGCGGGCAGGTTCGCGGCCTTGCGGCGCTTGCTGTCCACCAGCAGGGACACGGCGTACGCGATCACGGCGACCAGGGCGAGGCCGTAGCCGACGGCCTTGTCCTCGAAGAAGTAGTTGGTGAGGTCCTCGACGACACTGCCGGACGGCGTGTTGATCGAGCCCTCGCCGCCCATCATCCAGTCCTGCAGACCGCTCCAGCCGAGGAAGCCGGCCAGGGTGACGACGAAGGCCGGCACCCCGATCTTCGCGAAGAAGAAGCCGTGCAGGGCGCCCAGCGCGGTCCCGGCGAGGACGGCGGTGAGGATCCCCAGCCACTCCGGCCAGCCGTGGTTGACGTTGAGCACGGCCCAGGTGGCCGCGCCGACACCGGCGACGGAGCCGACCGAGAGGTCGATCTCGCCGAGCAGCAGCACGAACACGATGCCGACCGCCATGATGCCGAGGCCGGAGCTGTACACGGCGATGTTGGCGACGGAGCTGGCGGAGAGGAAGTTGCTGTTCTGGAACTGGAAGACGATCGCGATGACGATCAGCCCGACGAAGACCGGCAGCGAGCCGAGCTCACCGCCGCGCACCTTGCGGGTGAACTCCGACCAGTAGCCCTTGAAGCCCTCCTCGCGGATGAGCAGGCGCGGGTCCACCGCGGGGACGGTCGCCTGGGCCGGCACCGTGGCGCTCTGCCCGGCCTTCTCGGTCTTCTCGGTCTTCTCCGCGGAAGGCCCGGGGGTCTTGGCGAGGTCGCTCACTTTGCGTCCTCCTTCGTGACTGTGCGTGCCTGGCGGCGCGTGACGGCATTGTCCGTGGCGCCGGTGATGGCGGCGATGACCTCTTCGTGGGACGTGGTCGCGACGTCGAAGACGCCGTTGTTGCGGCCCAGACGGAGCACCGCGACCCGGTCCGCGACGGCGTTCACATCGGCCATGTTGTGGCTGATGAGGATGACGCCGTGGCCGCGTTCGCGCAGCCGCTCCACGAGGTCGAGGACCTGGGCGGTCTGCTCGACGCCGAGTGCGGCGGTCGGCTCGTCCAGGATGACGACCTTGGGGTCGCCGATCAGGGCGCGGGCGATGGCCACGACCTGGCGCTGTCCACCGGAGAGCGAGGCGACCGGGATGCGGACGCTGGGTATCCGGATGGACAGGGTGTCCAGCAGTTCCTTGGCGCGCTTCTCCATCGCGATCTCGTCGAGGACGGAGACGCTGCGGAGCTCGTTGCCGAGGAAGAGGTTGGCGACGACATCGAGGTTGTCGCAGAGGGCCAAGTCCTGGTAAACGGTGGCGATTCCGAGGTCCTGGGCGTCGTTCGGCCGGTTGATCCGGACCGTCCCGCCCTCCCACTCGATGGCGCCTTCGTCGATCGGGTGAACACCCGAGATGGTCTTGACAAGGGTTGACTTGCCGGCGCCGTTGTCGCCGACCAGGGCAACCACTTCGCCGGAGTGAATCTCCAGGTTCACATCGGTGAGCGCCTGAACGGCGCCGAACCGCTTGGAGATTCCGCGCAACGCCAGCACGGGCGTAGCGGACACGTGAATCATCTCCTTCGCCGCCTGACCGGCGGGGATGGTGCTGCATTGCACAGGGGGGTGCCGGTTCGGGCCGTCGGACCACCGTCGTCGCCTGGTGGCCCGTGGGGCCTGGGGCGGCGGCAGTCCGACGACCGGATCCGGTGGGAAGAGTCCGGCCCCGCCCCCGCTTTGCGGGGCGTTGACGGGGCGGGGGCCGGACTGGCAAGGGGCGCCCCTGAGGGCTTGCCCGCCGGTGTTACTTGATGCCGGCGGCGTCGCACGCCTTCTTGTACTCGGGGGTGCAGATCTCGGAGGCCTTGTAGACCTTGTCCGCGACGATCGTGGAGCCGATGTTCTCCTTGGTCACGACCGTGGCGTCGTACAGACGCGACGGGGTGGCCTTGAACTCGCCCGAGAGGCTGTCGACCTTGGTGTTGACCAGGTCGTCGAACTTCTCGCCCTTGAGGAGCTTCACCGCGATACCCGCGGTGGTGTCCGCCTGCGGCTTGATCTGCTTGTAGATCGAGAAGGACTGCTCACCCGCAAGGATGCGCTGCAGACCGGCGAGCTCGGAGTCCTGGCCGCCGACCGGGACCTTCACGCCCTGCTTCTTGAGGGCGGTGATGATGCCGCCGGCCATGCCGTCGTTCGCGGAGTAGACGCCCTGGAAGCCGTTCTTGCCGAGCGAGTCGAGGGCGGCACCCATCTTCTTGTTCGCCTCGTCCGGCGACCAGTCCGGGATGTCCTGCTCGTAGACGACCTTCTTGACCTGGGTGTCCAGGACGCTGTGCGCGCCCTTCTTGAAGAAGGGGGCGTTCGGGTCGAGCGGCGAGCCGTTGATCATGACGACGTTGCTGCTCTTCGCCTTGTCGCCCAGCGCCTTGACGAGCGCCTCGCCCTGGAGGCGGCCGATCTTCTCGTTGTCGTAGCTGATGTACGCGGAGATCGGGCCCTCGGCGAGACGGTCGTACGCGACGACCTTCACGCCCTTCTTGTCGGCCTGCTGGACCCAGGACTTCACGGCCTTGTAGTCGACCGTGTCCAGGATGATGACCTTGACACCCTGGGTGACCAGCGAGTCGAACTGCTTCTTCTGCGTCTCGGCGTCGCCGCCGGCGTTGTTGTACTTGACGTCGCAGTCCGAGCAGAGCGCCTTGATCTTCGCCTCGATCATCGGGCGGTCGAAGGTCTCGTAACGCGTGGTCTTGTTCTCCGGAAGCAGCAGACCGATGGTCTTGCTGTCGCCACCGCTCCCGCCGTCCTTGTCGTCGCCCGCCTTGCCACAGGCTGCGAGGGAGACGGCCATGGAAACCGCGGCCGTGCCTATGACGATGCGTCGCGTCATTGCGTTCATTACGGGTGTGCCTCCCTGACGAGGCCGCAGCGTTGCGGCCGAGGTGGCTGGAAGTCAACTCGGCCGCGAGGCCAGCGTCAAGGAGTAAATCCTTAACGAGATGACAACGGTGCCATTCGTTATCTAAGTGAAGGCAGGAGTCGCCGTGGGGAGGGTGCTCTCCAAAAGGGTTGAATCCCCCATCTCGCTCAGGACGAGGGCGAGCGCGCCCAGCACCTCCGCCCGGCCGCCGAGCGCCCCGGGGAGCACCGAGAGCTGCCGTGCGGCGCTGGGGATGGAGTAGCGCGCGACGGAGTCGCGGATCGGTCCGAGGACCAGTTCGCCGGCCTCCGCGAGCGAGCCGCCGAGCACCACCCGGCTGGGGTTGAGCAGATTGCAGAGGTTCGCCACCCCGCTGCCGATGTGCCGCCCGACGTCACCGATCACCCGGCGGCATCCCGGATCGCCCTCACGGGCCAGCTGGACCACCCGCTCCATGGTGAGATCGGGGCCGTGGCTGGGCTGGAGCAGCGGCAGCACGTACCGGGCGGCCGTGAACGTCTCCAGGCAGCCCCGGTTGCCGCAGCGGCAGACCGGGCCCGATTCGTCGAGGGTGATGTGGCCGATCTCGCCGGCCGTGCCGCCGGGTCCCCGGTAGATGTGCCCGTCGATCACCAGACCGGCGCCGACACCGCTGGCGACCTTGATGTACGCGAGGTCGCTGACCCCGCGGCCGCTCCCCCAGACCAGCTCCCCCAGCGCCCCGAGGTTGGCGTCGTTGTCGACGTGGACCGGCACTCCGAGGCGTCCGGCCAGCTCTTCCCTGGGGTTGATGCCCGTCCAGCCCGGCAGGATCGACGTGGAGCCCAGCGTGCCGGACTCGACGTCGATCGGGCCGGGTACACCGAGGCCGACCCCGATCACCTTGCCGGGGCTGATCCCGGTCGTCTCGATCAGCCGGTTGACCAGCTGTTCGGCCCGCCCGAAGCCCTCGGCGGAGGAGGCGTCCACGTCCAGCGGCTCCGACTCCTCGGCCAGCACCTGGTGGGCCAGGTTGCCGACCGCCACCCGCAGGTGCGTGTGCCCGAAATCGACGCCGATGACGATGCCCGCGTCACCGCTGAGGGAGACGCTGCGGGCGCGGCGGCCGCCCGCCGAGGTGGGGGTCACCTCGACCGTGCCGCCCTCTTTGAGTTCGCGAACGATATTGGAGACGGTGGCCGCGGAGAGGCCCGTGCTCCTGGCGATCTCCGCCTGGGTGAGTGACCCCGCCATACGTACGGCGCGCACGACCCGCTCAAGGTTGGCGCGATGCAGAGATGTCTGCGACCCCGGAGTCTCCATCGACTCTCTCACTCCTGCCATATTCTCCAACATGTGAACTCTAAGCTGAGCGTTTTGGGGTACTCCCCGTCAAGACCTTGAGCAGTCGAAGCCTCGGATGAGCACCGGACCCTCGCACCTCGACCCCTGCGAACTCCCCCGTAAACAGACGAACCGCCCGCCGGCGAGGATGCCGGCGGGCGGTTCGGTCGTTCGGTGCGAGCGTTCGAGGAGTTACTTCACCGCTCCCGCGGTGAGGCCCGCCACCACCTGGCGCTGGAAGATGATGTAGGCCGCGAGGACCGGCAGCATCGCCATCACCAGTCCGGCGAAGAGCCCGGACCAGTCGCCCTTGTAGCCCTGCCCGTTGGCCAGTTCGACCAGGCCCTGGGAGAGCACCCGGTACTTCGGATCGGTGTTCAGCACCGTTGGCAGCAGGTACTGGTTCCACTGCCCGAGGAAGTTGAAGATACCGACGCTGATCAGGCCGGGCTTCGCCATCGGCAGCATCACCTGGAAGAACGTCCGGGTGTGCGAGGCACCGTCGAGCATCGCCGCCTCCGCCACCGAACTCGGCAACGAGCGGAAGAACGAGGTGAGGAAGAAGACGGTGAACGGCAGCGAGTACGCGATGTAGACCATGATCAGTCCGTGCCGCGTGTTCAGCAGACCCATGTTGTTCATGACGAAGAACAGCGGGACCAGCGCCAGGATGATCGGGAAGCTCATCCCGCCGATGAACATGTAGTAGATGAAGCGGTTGCCGGGAAATTCGAACCGCGCCAGTACGTACGCCGCCATCGAGCCGAGCAGCAGGGTGCCGATGAGCGAACCGCCGACCACCAGAATGGTGTTCAGGAAGTAATCGCTCATGTGCGCCTGACCCCAGGCGCGCGACCAGTTCTCGAAGTGAAGCTTGTCCGGCAGCGCCCACGGCGTCGACAGGATCGAGTCATCTGTCTTGAACGAGGCCATGATCGCCCAGAGCAGCGGCATGACCACCAGGATCGCCCAGATGACCAGCACACCGTGCGAGAAGACGTTGAGGACCTTGCCCTCGCTGCTCTTCGCCTTGACGGCCGGTGCGGGCGCCTTGGACACGGGGGCCGGTTCCGTCACCTTATCCACGGGAGGGGTGTCAGTGGCCTTCACGTGTGCTCACCTCGTACTACTGTCGAGCCGGCCACCGCGGCCGGGCTGTCTTGCCTGCTGGGGGTCCGGGCACCGCGCCCCGGGGAGCGCGGCATCAGAACTCCAGCCGCTCGCGCCGGCCCAGTCGCATCACGATGGCGGCGAACGCCATGGTGATGACGAGCAGTCCGACACCGATCGTCGTCGCGTATCCGGCCTGGCCGTCACGGAACGCCGTCTGGTAGACGTACAGCGGCAGGACGGTGGTCGAGTAGTCGGGGCCGCCGGGGCCCACGGTCATGACCTGTACCGCCGTGAACGCCTCGACCCCGAGCGCCAGGATGCCCATGTAGACCCAGCCCGACTGCACGGTGTCCCAGAGCAGCGGCAGGGTGATCCGGAAGAACGTCGTGACGCGGCTGGCCCCGTCCAGGAGGGCCGCCTCGTAGAAGTCCTTCGGAATGGACGCCATTCCGGCGGAGAAGAGGACGACGAAGAATCCGACCGTCGACCAGATCAGTACCGACATGACGCAGATGAGCGCCAGGCTCGGGTCACCCAGCCAGTCGGGCTGAATGGAACCGAGACCGACCCCCTTCAGCGCCGAATTCAGCATTCCACTGCGCGGGTTGAACGCGAACTGGAACAGCAGGGCGACGATGACGATCGACAGCACCTGCGGGAAGAAGTAGGCGATCTTGTAGAAACCCGAACCCCGCACGCCGGAGACCGCGGCGTTCTTGCGCCGCCGGCCTCCGACATTGAGCATGAAGGCGAAGAAGAGCGCGAGGCCCAGCGTCACCAGCGGCAGCAGCAGCACGAGCAGCAGGCTGTGCTGCAAGGACTTCCAGAAGATGTCGTCCTTCAGCATCCTGGTGTAGTTGTCGAAGCCGACCATCTTGAAGTCGGGACTCAGACCGGTCCAGTCCGTGAACGAGTAGTAGATGGCCTGGATGAACGGCCAGATGACGAAGACCGCGTACAACACCAGTGGGACTACCAAGAACCCCACAATGAAGCGGTACTTGCCGTGCTGCATCGTTTACCGACCCCGATCTTTCCGCGGGTGCCGCCGCTGGTGACGGTTACTCACTGGTGCTTGTAGTGCTTGATGGACTGGTCCTTGGCCGCGGCGTCCGCGTAGGCCTGGATCTTCTTGATGGCTTCTGCGGGCGTCAGACGCCCGGCCATCATCTCGCCGAGGCCCGCACCGATCTGCTCCTTCTGGAGCTTCACGTACCAGTCCTGCATACGCGGGTTCACCACGTTGTCGCCGGCCTTCTTCAGCGCGTCGACACCGGACTGCATGGCCGTGGACAGGGTCAGTCCGTCGGTACCGCCGTTGTAGGCGCTCAGCGACTTGACCTGCTTGGTGAAGTTCTTCGAGGACGCCTCGGAGAGCATGATGCGCAGCTGCTCCATGCCGCCCTCGGGGTTCTTCGCCTTGGCCGGGATGATGAACGGCTCGCCGCCGGACGCCCAGAGGGTGCCGAAGGGCAGCTTGTCGGACGAGTCCAGGCCGGACGGCGCCGCGACCATCATCTTGAAGTCCTTGGGCGTGGTCGGCGCCGCCTCGTTCTCCACCCACGAACCGTTCGGGAGGAAGAGCGCCCTGCCCTTGGTCCACTCGGTCTGCGACTGGATGTGGGTCAGGCCCGCGGTGCCCTTGAGGATGTACCCCTTCTGCTGGAGCTCGTAGTACGCCTCGAACGCGGCCTTGACGGCCGGGTCCTTCCAGGCGTTCGGCTCCAGGTTGTCGATCTTGTCGAGAACCTCCCGGCCGCCGATCTTGGCGATGAACGGGTAGAGCGAGAACGGGAGGTAGTAGGGGTACTTACCGGCGTACGTCCAGCCGGCGATGCCCTTCTTCTTCGCCTTCGCGCAGAGGGCGAGCATGTCGTCCCAGGTCTCGGGGTACTGGGCGTCCAGACCTTCGAGCGCGGTCTGCGAGTACCAGACGCCGTAGACCGTGTACGCGTAGTACATGATCCAGACCGGGTCGCCGTCGAACTGACCCATCTCCAGCACGCCGGGCCGCAGGGTGTCGCGGACCTTCTTGCTCGGGTCGTCGAAGGACGGGGCGTCCATCAGCGGCGTCAGGTCGAGCAACTGCTTCTTGCCGACGAGGACACCCATGTCCATCTGCTCGGCGCCCGAGTTGTCGATCAGGTCCGGCGGGGTGCCACCGTTGAAGCGCGGCTGCAGCTGCGACTGGATCTTCTGCGTCGCGGTGTGCTTGACCTTCGCCTTGGGGAACGCCTTGGTGTACTCCTTCTCGGCGTCGATGGCGTACTGCTCGCCGAAGCCGCCGTTGAAGATGACCACGTCGAGACCGGCCGTGTCATTGACGCCCAGCGGGTTCTTCGCGCTGGTCTTGCCCTTCTTGACCGTGTCGTCGTCGCTGCTGTCGCTACTCGCACACGCCGACAGGAAGCTCATTGTCGGGACGGTGATCAGACCGAGTGCGGCAGACCGCTTGATCACGTCGCGACGGCCAAGGCCCTCATTCTTGCGGGCGGAGGTGGATGCCATGCTCAAGTCCTCGCCTTCTCCAGGACTCAGGCGGTGTTGTACCGGTCGCCCATCGATATTCGCCTCAGGCGAAGGGCCCCGCCACCGCGGTCAGTTGCGCTTGGGTGGTGCAGATTGCAGGCTAGCCATGCAGTGGGGGGTGTAGGGGGAGGGGCCAGCCGACGCACCTGTGGCGCGTCGAGTTGCCCGGACCCCGTTGTCCCCCTTGTCGCACAGATGAAAAAGTCCTGTGCAGACGCCGACAGGTATAGTCCACTTGCGGCCAACTGAGCAAGATCGAATGCAGGTTTGAGCGGCAGTCTTTCCCGAGTTGAGACCTCGCGGATACCTCGGCACCGCACGGCCTCCTCCAGATGTAACGATTTCCGCAATACGGTTGATTCGGAACCGGGCTTCCATCCAACACCCTTGACACCACCAGGCACTTCACTTCCTACTGGTTCTTGCGCACGCTTCTGACAACGTTGTCCAAGCGCACTTCCCCGGGAGGAATGGCTCGGCATGCAGCCCCGACACGGTTCTCGCAAGAGACAAAACAGCACGGTCGCGCTGATCGCGGCTTCACTGGTCCTGGTCGTGACAGCCCCCACCGCGGCCGCCGCTCAGTCGGCCGGGTCAGGAGAAAAGGGTCATAAGCCTGCGGGCGACCGGACTTTCAGTTCGTCCTTCGAGGAGGACGAGAAGCAACCGGACTGGCGCAATACCGTCGAAGAAGGCCCGGACGGAAAGAAGCAGACATCGGGTATCGATGGCGGCTTCTCCGCCGGAATACCGGGCAATGTCACCGACAAGGTCACAGACGTCCGCGCGAGTGACGAGAACACCGGCGGCGGTGAGGTGAAGGAAAACCTCGTCGACGGTGAATCGGGTACGAAGTGGCTGTCGTTCAAGCCCACCGCCTGGGCCGAGTTCGATCTGTCCGAGCCGGTCAAGGTCGTCACCTACGCGCTGACCTCTGCCGACGACCACGACGAACGGGACCCGAAGGACTGGACGCTCCAGGGCTCGGAGGACGGCAAGAGCTGGACGGATCTGGACTCCCGCACCGGCCAGACCTTCTCCGAGCGCTTCCAGACCAAGTCCTACGACTTCACGGCGGACAAGGCCTACCAGCACTTCCGCCTGGACATCACGAAGAACAACGGCGCCGACGACGCGACCCAGCTCGCCGACGTCCAGTTCTCCGACGGGGACACCTCCGCCCCGGCCCCCGACGACATGCGCAGCCAGATCGACCGCGGCCCCTCCGGCTCCCCCACCGCCAAGGCCGGCGCGGGCTTCACCGGAAAGAAGGCGCTGCGTTACGCGGGCACCCACAAGGCGGACGGCCGGGCCTACTCGTACAACAAGGTCTTCGACGTCAACACCGCCGTCACCCGGGACACCGAGCTGTCCTATCTGGTCTACCCCCAGATGGGCGAGACGGACCTGTCCTACCCGGCCACGCACGTCGCGGTGGACCTGGCGTTCACCGACGGCACGTACCTGAGCGAGCTGCGCGCCACCGACTCCAACGGCGGTCTGCTGACCCCGCAGGGCCAGGCCGACGCCAAGCGGCTGTACGTCAACCAGTGGAACAAGGTCGACGCGCGCATCGGCACGGTCGCGGCGGGCAAGACCGTCGACCGGATCCTCGTCGCGTACGACTCCCCCAAGGGCCCGTCGAAGTTCCAGGGCTGGATCGACGACGTCAAGATCGCCCCGAAGGCGCCGGAGAAGCGCAAGGCGCACCTCTCGGACTACGCCTCGACCGTCCGCGGCACCAACTCCAGCGGCAGCTTCTCGCGGGGCAACAACTTCCCCGCCACCGCCGTCCCCAACGGTTTCAACTTCTGGACCCCGGTGACCAACGCCGGATCGACGAGCTGGCTGTACGACTACGCCTCGGGCAACAACGCGGACAACCTGCCCACCATGCAGGCCTTCAGCGCGAGTCATGAGCCGAGCCCCTGGATGGGCGACCGGCAGACCTTCCAGCTGATGCCCTCCGCGGCCTCCGGCACCCCGGACGCCTCCCGAGAGGCACGCGCGCTGCCGTTCAAGCACGAGAACGAGACGGCGAGGCCCCACTACTACGGGGTCACGTTCGAGAACGGCCTCAAGGCCGAGATGACGCCGACCGACCACGCGGCGCGGATGCGGTTCACGTATCCGGGCAAGGACGCGAGCATGGTCTTCGACAACGTCTCCAACGACGGCGGGCTCACTCTCGATGCGAAGACCAGCTCCTTCACCGGGTTCTCCGATGTGAAGAGCGGCGGCTCGACGGGCGCGACCCGGCTCTTCGTGTACGGCGTCTTCGACGCCCCCGTCACCGGCAGCGGCAAGCTGTCCGGCGGCGGCGGTGACGATGTGACCGGCTACCTGCGCTTCGACGCGGGCAAGGACCGCACCGTCAACCTGCGCCTCGCCACCTCGCTGATCAGCGTCGACCAGGCGAAGCAGAACCTGGCCGCGGAGATCCCCGCCTCGCGCTCCTTCGACCGGGTCGAGAACAAGGCCCAGGACGCCTGGGACGACCTGCTGGGCAAGGTCGAGGTGGAGGGCGCGAGCGCCGACCAGCTGACCACGCTGTACTCCAGCATGTACCGGCTCTACCTCTACCCGAACTCGGGCTTCGAGAAGGTCGGCGGCAAGGACAAGTACGCCTCGCCGTTCTCGCCGCAGGTGGGCTCGGACACCCCGACGCACACCGGAGCCAAGATCGTCGACGGCAAGGTGTACGTCAACAACGGGTTCTGGGACACCTACCGGACGACGTGGCCGGCGTACTCCTTCCTCACCCCGAAGAAGGCCGGCGAGATGGTGGACGGCTTCGTCCAGCAGTACAAGGACGGCGGCTGGATCTCCCGCTGGTCCTCGCCCGGCTACTCGGACCTGATGACCGGCACCTCCTCGGACGTCGCGTTCGCGGACGCCTACGTCAAGGGCGTGAAGTTCGACGCCGAGGCAGCGTACGACGCGGCCCTGAAGAACGCCACGGTGGTCCCGCCGTCCTCCGGCGTCGGCCGCAAGGGCATGGAGACGTCCCCGTTCGTCGGGTACGCCGACACCACGACCCACGAGGGCATGTCCTGGTCGATGGAGGGTTACGTCAACGACTACGGCATCGCGCAGATGGGCCAGGCGCTCTACAAGAAGACGCACAAGCAGCGCTACAAGGACGAGTCCGAGTACTTCATGAACCGGGCCCGCAACTACGTCGAGCTCTTCGACGACAAGGCCGGCTTCTTCCAGGGCAAGGACGCCAAGGGGGACTGGCGGCTGCCGTCCGACCAGTACGACCCGCGGGTGTGGGGCTACGACTACACGGAGACCAACGGCTGGGGCTACGCCTTCACCGCCCCGCAGGACAGCAAGGGCCTGGCGAACCTGTACGGCGGCCGGAACGCCCTGGGCAAGAAGCTGGACACGTACTTCGCCACCCCGGAGACGGCCGGCCCGGAGTTCGTCGGCAGCTACGGCGGCGTCATCCACGAGATGACGGAGGCCCGTGACGTACGGATGGGCCAGTACGGCCACAGCAACCAGGTCGCCCACCACGTCACGTACATGTACGACGCGGCCTCCGAGCCGTACAAGACGCAGGAGAAGGTCCGCGAGGTCCTCGGCCGCCTGTACACGGGCAGCGAGATCGGCCAGGGCTACCACGGCGACGAGGACAACGGCGAGCAGTCGGCCTGGTTCCTCTTCTCCTCGCTCGGCTTCTACCCGCTGGTCATGGGCAGCGGTGAGTACGCGATCGGCTCCCCGCTGTTCACCAAGACCACGGTGCACCTGGAGAACGGCCACGACCTGGTCGTCAGGGCACCGAAGAACAGCTCGAAGAACATCTACGTCCAGGGCCTGAGGGTCAACGGCAAGAAGTGGACCTCCACCTCGCTGCCGCACGACCTGCTGGCCAAGGGCGGCGTGCTGGACTTCGACATGGGTCCGAAGCCTTCGGCCTGGGGCACCGGCAAGGACGCGGCCCCGGTCTCCATCACCAAGGACGACAAGGTGCCCTCCCCCGAGAAGGACGCCCTGAAGGGCGCGGGCGCCCTCTTCGACAACACCTCGGCGACCTCCGCCCAGGTCGAGTCGGTGGAGCTGCCGGCCCCCGCCGGCACGAAGGCGGTCCAGTACACGCTGACCTCGGACGCGGCGGCGGAGGCGCCGGCGGGCTGGGTTCTGCAGGGATCGGCGGACGGCACGACCTGGAAGGACCTCGACAAGCGGTCCGGACAGTCGTTCGCCTGGGACAAGCAGACCCGGGTCTTCTCGGTGCCGGCTCCGAAGGCGTACGCGAAGTACCGGCTGGTGAGCACGGCGGCGGCGACGCTGGCGGAGATCGAGCTGATCTCCTGAGTCACCCGCAGAGCGCATGAGGACGGGCCGCCCGGTTTCCGGGCGGCCCGTTCCCGTGTGCGCGCCGGACGCGGGACCGGCGCGCGCACGGGCGGCCGGTATCTCCCCACGAGACGCCGGCCGCCCATGCTCTCCGGATCAGCAGTTGGGAGCGCTCCCAAGTGCTGATCCGGGGAGGTTAGCGCGGCGGTGCGGGAGTGTAAACGCTCCGGCGGGAACTCCCCCGGACGGGCCGCGTCATGAAGACCGTGATGGACGCGGACGGCACGACGCTCGACGAACTCAGCGAGATCTGGGAGGACATACGGGAGAACTACCAGGAGGTCCGCAACAGCGACTACGACCGGGCGGTGCTGGACTGCGCAGCCCGGCTCGCCGCCGATCCCGGCGGCGCTTCGGCCCACGTGTGGACGGTCGGGCTGACGCTCATGGCCCCCTACCTGACGTGGGTGCCCGGCGCAGGGGTCGCACAGCAGGCCGTATCGGCGCTGGAAGCCGCCGACAGGGCGCTGCGCGGGGGTGATTGCACCCATGACTCGCATCCGTACCTGAGCCATGACGACGAAGAGGACGAGAACCTCGCCGAGTTGCTTCTCGCGCTCGACGACGAGACGGCCGACTGGGAGGAGGACCGTCCTCGGAGCGAGTGGCGATGTCCGCTCAACGCGGCCGGATTCGCGCGGATTGCCCTGGACATCATCGACCCCGGCTCCGTCACCGATGTGCCGCCCCGGCTGCCGATGGCGGCCAAGGACGCGATCAGCACGCTCTCCGCGCTGCTGCACGGGTACCCGAAGCCGTGGACGGACATCGACGACGAGATCAGCGTCCAGGCGTCCGAACTGGTCGACGCTGCCCCGGCGGACCGGGCCGGACGTCTCATGGTGGTCAGGGCGGTGACCTGTACGCGGTCTCCGGCATGGTGCGTACGAAGTCCGTACTCGACGGCCTGATCGAGGCCGTGGAGGAGGCGCTGCCGCGCTTCGCGGACGCCGGCTGCGCCCACGACGGGCACCCGGCCCTGCCGAGCAGCGGACCGGACGCGGCGGAGCTCGGCATCGAGCTGAGCAGTGCCGGCGGACGCGACCTCTACGAGCGGTCCCGCCTCGCGTCCGGCCGGAACTCCCCGCTGGACGCAGTGGTGTGCCCGGTCCTCATGGCGGAGACCGCCGCGGCCGAGACACTCGCGCTGCTGCGCGGGCGGCGGGACGAGCTCTTCGGGGAGCGCGACACCTCGCACGCCGACGCCGAATACCTGCGGGCGGACGGGCCTGTACGAGGACGAGGAGCTGTCCGACGCGGGCTGACCGCCCGGCCTCCCGGCCCTGGAGCGGCCCCGCGGACACGGCCCGCGGCCGTGTCAGGGCTGGGAGGCGTCCGGAACGGCGGTCGGGAACAGGCTCTCGGGCAGGGACACGTTCCACGCCGTGATGACCGGGTTGCCGTGCTCCCTGCCCAGCCGGGAGACCGCGCCCGTGGCGAGCTGGAAGAGTGTGCCCTCGGCGGGCGACAGGCCCAGGTAGCGGGCGGTCAGGACGCGCAGGAAGTGCGAGTGGGCCACCAGCACGATGTCCTCGTCCCCGGCGCGTCCTGCCGCCTCCCTGACCTCCGCGAGCACCCGGTCGGCTCGCTCGCCCACCTCCACGGGGTTCTCACCGGGGTGCGCCTCCGGGCCGGCTGCGACACCGTCCGTCCAGAGGTTCCAGTCGGGCCGGTCGACGCGGATCTCGTCCGTGGTGATGCCCTCGTAGCCGCCGTAGTCCCATTCGCGCAGCTCGGGCGTGATCCGGGGCGCGGCGAGCCCGGCGAGTTCCGCGGTGCGCCGGGCCCGTACCGAAGGGCTGACCAGCGTGAGGGCGATGTGCCGGTCCGCGAGCAGCGGCGCGAGGGCGCGGGCCTGGCGCTCACCGAGGGGGGTCAGGGGCAGGTCGGTATGGCTCGTGTGCTGCCCGTTACGGGACCACTCGGTCTCGCCGTGCCGGATCAGGATCAACTCGCCCATGTGAAGGCCATCCGCTCTCGGTGCTGTTACCGCTCAGGTGCTGTCGATGGTGCGAACCCGCTGGCCCACGATCCCATTCCGGCCGTGGTGAGGCGGGCGGGCGCGCCCACCCGGATTCCGTTCGGAAACACCGACAGGGGGCTGTCGCCGCAGGCACCCAGAGTGGTCAGGGCCGGGGCAAGCCCGGCGGAACACGTAAGGGATGTATGTCATGGCTCAGTTCAACGCGGTCGCCTGGTTCGAGATCGGCACCGCCCGTCCGGCGGAGGCGGAGCGGTTCTACGGTGACGTCTTCGGCTGGACGGTCGCGCACGACGACACCAGGAGCACCGACCAGGCGTACCGGATCATCACCACGGGCGACGGGGAGGGGATGAACGGCGGGCTGTTCGCGACCGAGGGCAGGATGCCGGACTACGCGGTCTTCAGCGTGCTCGTCAAGGACGTCGAGGCGACCTGCCGCCGGGTCGAGGAGGCAGGCGGCAGCGTTCAGCGCGCGCCGCACGTCAATTCGGTCGGGGTGACCTTCGCGCATCTGCTCGATCCGGCCGGCAACCACTTCTCGGTGTTCACGCCACCGTTCGCAGGGGCCTGATCAGGTCGGCTGAGCGAGAGCTCAGCTCAGCGAGAGCTGGTGCACGACGCCGTACGGGATGTCGAGGTCCTCACGCCGCAGCTCCCTCGGCTCCGGCACCTCGGCCGTGACGTGGACGGAGACGATCCGGTCGGTACGGAAGGCGCGCAGGGCGTCCCGCATCCGGCACCAGGCGAGCAGATACCAGTGGCCCGTCTTGCCGATGTATCCGAGCGGCTCGATGTCACGCGTCGTCGGGGTACCTTCGCGGTCGCCGTACTCGATGCGCAGCACGCGGCCGGTGGACAGCGCGTCCGCCGCCCCTCGCGGCCCCTGCGCGGGCGCGGGCGCGTCCACCGGTCCGAGCAGGTGGACGCGCCCGGCCATGTCGTGCGCGGCCGCCGCGTCGTCCTCCCCCATGGCCGCGACCAGCTTCCGCAGCGCCGCCGCGGCGGTCGCCCGGAAAGGTGTTCCCTCCATCCCGCGCAACGCAACCGCCATCGCCACCGCCTCGCCAGGGGTGAGGTTGACCGGCGGTAGCGTCCGGCTCCGGTCCAGGCAGTAGCCGCCGGTGCGGCCGGGCTCGGCCCAGACCGGCACGCCGGCCTGGAGCAGGGCGCTGATGTCCCGCTCGATGGTGCGCGGGCTGACCTCGAAGCGGTCGGCCAGCCAGCGCGCGCTGCGCGGACGGGGCGAGACGGCGCGCAACTCCTCGACCAGGGCATAGAGGCGATCGGTCCGGTTCATCCGGCCAAGTCTAGGGAGCGTCCGTAAACCCCGTTGACCGACAGTGGTCAAGGCGTGAGAGGGTCGCCCGGGTCGCAGTCAACGGCGTACAGGGGATGGTGTGTGGTGGTCGGCTCGGACGTGACCCGAGAGCTGCGAGCCGAGGAGGCCCCGCCCGGTCCAGTACTGTGGACGGCGGATTTCCGCCGGTTCTTCACCGCCCGCACCACTTCCCTGCTGGGCGACGCGATGCTCCCCGTTGCGATCACGGCCGCCGTGATCCACGCCGGGTACGGGGCGAGTGGCGTGGGTTACGCGCTCGCCGCACTCGTGGCCCCGTTCGCGGCACTGATCATCTTCGGCGGGGTGATGTCCGACCGCCTGGGTGCCCGGCGGCTGATGGTCGTCTCCGACACGGCCCGGCTGTGCTCCCAGGGGCTGCTCGCGCTGCTGTTCCTCCTCGGCACGCCTCGGCTGTGGCAGATCCTGGTGCTGCTGGCCCTGATCGGGGCGGGCAGCGCGCTGTTCCAGCCGGGCGTCGCCAGCATCACGCCGCTCATCTCCCGGGACGTGCAGCGGGCCAACGCCACCCTCCGCATCTCGGAGTCCGTCACCGTCGTCATCGGACCGTCCCTGGCGGGCCTGCTGCTGGCGGTCTCCTCGCCCGCCTCTGTGGTCGCCCTCGACGCGCTGACCTATGCGGCCAGCGGGGCGTGCCTGCTCCGGCTCCGCTCGGTCCCGATGGGCCCGGCCGAGCGGGGCGGTGAAACCTCGTTCCGGGCCGATCTGGTGGAGGGCTGGCGGGAGTTCAGGTCAAGGACCTGGCTGTGGAGTGTCATCGTCGTCTTCATGCTCTGGCAGCTGGCCGGGGCCGGTCCCACCACCACCCTGGGCAACAGCATGCTCGTCACCGACTACGGGGCGTCCGTGTTCGGGCTGGTCATGTCGTCCCTGGGGGCGGGAAGTGTGCTGGGCGGGATCATCGCGATCAGGCTCCGACCGAGGTATCCCCTGCGGGACGGAGCCTTCTCGATGATCCTCTGGGTGCTGATGCCGCTCGGAGTCGCTCTCGACCTTCCCGCGCCGCTCATCGCCGGGTGCTACGGGGTGAGCGGCATCGGCATGGCGTTCTGGGTCGTCATGTTCCACACGAGTGTGCAGACCCACATCCCGCAGAACGTCCTCGGCAGGGTGCACGCGTACGACGCGGCCGGCTCACTGGTGATGAAGCCGGTCGGGCAGGCGGCGGCCGGACCCCTCGCGCTCGTCGTGGGGTCCGGGCCGCTGCTCTACGTGTCCGCGTCGATGGCGGTCGTCGCCTGCGTCCTGCTGCTGGCGATCCCGGCCGTGCGCGGCCTGAAGCGCGTGGAGCGCTAGGGCCTGTCTTCAAACTGCCGTCTGCCGGGCGACGCGCAGGGTCACGCGGGCGCTGATCCGCTGTCCGGGAGCGGGAGGGGCTCGGCCCCGTACCGGTCGGCCGCCGCCTTGGCCTCGGCCAGTACGCCCCGGTCGGTGAGGCGGTCGGCACGAACGACGACGTCGACGCCGGCCGGGGTGAGCAGCGACCGGGTGAAGGCGATGACGGCCCACGCGTCGTCCTCGCCCGTCTCCCTCACCTCCCACACGCTCGTCAGCACCGCCAGGAGGCCCTTGCCCCGCCAGCGGTAGACCGTGCCGGGCCGAGAGGTCAGCCGGGTGTCCGTGCCCGGGATACGGCGCGTCCGGCCTCGTACCCGGTACGCGACCTCGTCCCGCATCCGGGGCGGGCCCGGATTCCGGCCCGGCAGTGGGGTGTAGGTGGACGTGGCGTCGGTGCGCCTGCCGCCCAGCCACATGGGGAACGACGAGCACACGATGTGCCATGTTCCGGCCAGCCGTTCGGGGTTCGCGTCCACATGGTCCATGAACGGGAGCCTACGGGGCGCTTCCGGGCGGGCCGACGTGCCTCCAGCACCCGCACCTGGTTGCGAGCCGGGAATGGGGGAAGCCGGACAAGACGCCCTTACACAACGGAAGCAGGAGCCGTCGTGACCACCTTCGTCATCACCGTCCCCGGAACCTTCGTCACCGGGATCTCCGACACCTCCCGTGCGGCACTTGAGGAGGCGCTGGCCAAGCGGCACACGGACCTGAGCAGAAGCGAGGGGATCGACCTGCTGACGCTCAACGACGACGACACCTTCTCCATCCGCCTGGAGGTCGAGGCCGCGGACCGGTACGAGGCGGAGCTCGAAGCGGCGGGGCTGGTGTCCACGGCGCTGCGGGAGACAGGGTTCTCTGCGCAGGACGCGCCGCTCGGAACCCCGGTCGTCACGGGAATCGACAGCGACCTCAACAACAGGCAGCCCCCCGTCGGCGATTGAGCCCGGCCCGTTCACCTGCGGGGCTGTCGGTGATCCGTCAGCCGTATGTCGGTGGCGGCTGACACCTTGATGCCGAGGGTGTCCCGCGGAACAGCCGCGGCCGCCCCCGACGCGAGGGAGCCGCACCACCATGCCGTCGTCCATGTCCTCCACGCCGCCCTGGGATGTCCGGCGGCCACCGCGCGCCGACGGCAGCGTCTTCCTGGTGACCGGCGGCAATGCCGGTATCGGGTACTTCATCGCGGAGCAGTTGTCCGCGACGGGTGCCACCGTCGTGCTGGCGGGCCGGAGTCCCGCGAAGACCGAAGCCGCCTGTGCCTCGGTCCGCTCACGGGTGCCCGGCGCTCAGGTGCGTGCCGTCCGGCTGGATCTCGCCGACCTCGCGTCGCTCGGACCGGCGGTGGAGTCCCTGGAGGTGGAACGCCTCGACGCCGTGGTCCACAACGCCGGCGTCGCCCTCGACGACCCGCCGCGCCAGGAGACGGGGGCCGGCCACGAACTCATGTTCGGCACCAATCATCTGGGGCACTTCGCGCTGACCCGGTGGCTGATGCCGCTGCTGTCGGCCGCACCGGCCGCACGCGTCGTGACCATGGGCAGCTTCGCGGCGAAGTCCGAGCAACTCGACCTGGACGATCTCCAGTCCCTCCAGGACTACCGGCCCAAGCGCGTCTACGGCCGCTCCAAGCTGGCCCAGATGCACTTCGCCCTCGAACTCGACCGCAAGCTGCGCGCCGCCCGGAGCACGGTGGCGAGCATCGTGGTCCATCCCGGCGGGGCGCTCGACTCGCTCACCCCGTCACGGCCGCCCGTCCATGTGCGGACCGCGGGTGCCCGGCTCGGTGTCGCACCGGCCGGCCTTCTCCTGCAGGGCAAGCACGCCGGCGCGTGGCCCGCGGTCCGGGCCGTGCTCGACCCTGCCGTGCTCGGCGGGGAGTTGTGGGGGCCGCGCGTCTTCGGGCTGCGCGGCAGGCCACGGCGCGAACCGGTGTGGGACCGCCTCACCGACACCCGCGTCGCGGAGCGGTTGTGGAACGCCAGCTGTGAGGCGACCGGCACCGACTCCGCGCCCTTCGTCACGGCGCCCCCCGCAGCCACCGCTGGTACCAGCAACTGATCGCGGCCCACCGGAGGTAGCTGGCCTTCTGATGAAAAACGCCGGTTTCGGACCCGAAGTCATGACACGATTCGGCTGAATCCGTGGCCCGCCGCCACCGCGCGGCGGGCCACGACCGATCACGATCCATGGAGCACTTCGTGGCCGAAACCGCTGGCCGTACCCTTCGACGCACTGCCGCTCGCGCGGCAGCCGCGGCGCTCACCGCCGGCCTCGTCGCCACCGGCACCTCAGCCGTGGCCGCCAACTCCCCGCAGCCGTCGGCCGCGGCCGCAGAGCCCGCCCCGGCACCCGCCGCCGTGGCGGCGGCAGCCGCCGTCACCCCCAGGTTCGCCCTGTACGGCGCCAACTCCGCGGGCACCCTGTACGCCTACACCGGGAACGGGAAGGGCGGGCTCACCGCCCGCGCGGACAAGGGGTCGGGCTGGACCGGTGTCAGCGCCATACTGCAGGTCGACAACGACAACAAGGCCAACGGGTACAGCGAAGGCCTCTGGTTCCGTGAGACCAACGGGAACGTCGGCTTCCTGAAGTTCGAGGGCGAGAAGCCGGTCAAGGTCGGCTCCGGCTGGAACATCTACGACAAGCTGGTCTCCCCGGGCAACATCGGCGGCGCCGCCGCGGGCGATCTGCTCGCCCGAGACGCCAAGGGCGACCTGTACCTCTACCTCGGCTACGGCAACGGCACGGTCACCAAGCGCCTCAAGGCCGGTTACGGCTGGAACATCTACAGCGAGATCGCCGGCAACGGCGACCTGACCGGCGACGGCAAGAACGACGTCGTCGCACGTGACAAGTCCGGCGTGCTGTGGCTCTGCAAGGGCACCGGCAACCAGAAGGCGCCGTTCGCCAAGCGCACCGAGATCGGCAGCGGCTGGAACCAGTACAACCGGCTGGTCTCCACGGGTGACATCAGCGGGGACGGCCGCACCGACCTCCTCGCCCGCAACGCCAAGGGCGAGCTCTACCTGTACAAGGGCACCGGCAAGGCCACCGCCCCGTACCAGGCCAAGGTGAAGGTCGGCACGAGCGGCTGGAACAGCTACAAGTTCCTTTTCTGATCCGACTGATCCGACGAGGTGTCAGCAGGGCCGGAACACGCGGGAGGGCCGCATCCCCGTCGCGGGGATGCGGCCCTCTCCTCGTACTGCCCGCCGGTCCTACTTGCGGATCAGGCTGCGCAGCACGTACTGCAGGATGCCGCCGTTGCGGTAGTAGTCCGCCTCGCCGGGGGTGTCGATGCGGACGACGCCGTCGAACTCCACTCCGGTGTCGGTGGTGACCTTGACGGTGGTCGGGGTGGTGCCGTCGTTCAGCTCGGTCACGCCGGTGAAGGAGAAGGACTCCTCGCCGGTCAGGCCGAGGGACTCGGCGGTGTGGCCCTCCGGGAACTGGAGCGGGAGGACGCCCATGCCGATGAGGTTCGAGCGGTGGATGCGCTCGTAGGACTCGGCGATGACGGCCTTGACGCCGAGGAGCGCGGTGCCCTTGGCGGCCCAGTCACGGGACGAGCCGGAGCCGTACTCCTTGCCCGCCAGGATGACGAGCGGGGTGCCGGCGGCCTGGTAGTTCTGCGAGGCGTCGTAGATGAACGCGACGGGGGCGTCGGCCTGGGTGAAGTCGCGGGTGAAGCCGCCCTCGGTGCCCGGCGCGATCTGGTTGCGCAGGCGGATGTTGGCGAACGTGCCGCGGATCATGACCTCGTGGTTACCGCGGCGCGAGCCGTAGGAGTTGAAGTCACGGCGCTCGATGCCGTGCTCCGTAAGGTACTTGCCGGCCGGGGTGTCGGCCTTGATCGCACCGGCCGGGGAGATGTGGTCGGTGGTGACCGAGTCGCCCAGCTTGGCGAGGACGCGGGCGCCCGTGATGTCGGAGACCGGGGTGGTCTCCATCGTCATGCCCTCGAAGTACGGGGGCTTGCGCACGTAGGTGGACTCGGAGTCCCACTCGAAGGTGTTGCCGGTGGGGATCGAGAGCGCCTGCCACTGCGCGTCGCCCGCGAAGACGTCCTGGTAGGACTTGTTGAACATGTCCTCGCCGATGGAGTTGGCGACGACGTCGTTCACCTCGGCCTCGGACGGCCAGATGTCGGCGAGGAAGACGGGCTTGCCGTCCTGGTCGACGCCGAGGGCGTCCTTGGTGATGTCGACCTTCATCGAACCGGCGATGGCGTACGCGACGACCAGCGGCGGGGACGCCAGGTAGTTCATCTTGACGTCGGGGTTGATCCGGCCCTCGAAGTTACGGTTGCCGGAGAGCACCGAGGTCACGGCCAGGTCGTGCTCGTTGACCGCCTTGGAGACCTCTTCCGGCAGCGGGCCGGAGTTGCCGATGCAGGTGGTGCAGCCGTAGCCGACGAGGTTGAAGCCGACCTTGTCGAGGTACGGGGTCAGGCCCGCCTTGTCGAAGTAGTCGGTGACGACCTTCGAGCCCGGGGCGAGGGTGGTCTTGACCCACGGCTTGCGGGTCAGGCCCTTCTCCACGGCCTTCTTCGCGACGAGCGCCGCGGCGACCATGACGTACGGGTTCGAGGTGTTGGTGCAGGAGGTGATCGCGGCGACGGTGACGGCGCCGTGGTCCAGCTCATACGTGGTGCCGTCGGGGGCGGTCACGGTGACCGGGTTCGACGGGACGCCATTGGTGGCGGCCGGGGAGTCGGAGGCCGGGAAGGACTCCTTGCCCGCCTCCTCGTCGTCCGAGACGTAGTTGCGCACGTCCTGGGCGAACTGCGCCTTGGCGTTCGCGAGGACGATGCGGTCCTGCGGGCGCTTCGGGCCGGCGATGGAGGGGACGACCGTGGAGAGGTCGAGCTCCAGCTTCTCGGAGAAGTCCGGCTCGGCGGCCGGGTCGAGCCAGAGGCCCTGCTCCTTGGCGTACGCCTCGACGAGCGCGACCTGCTGCGCGTCGCGGCCGGTCAGGCGCAGGTACTTCAGCGTCTCGTCGTCGATCGGGAAGATCGCGGCGGTGGAGCCGAACTCCGGCGACATGTTGCCGATGGTGGCGCGGTTGGCGAGCGAGGTGGCGGCGACGCCCTCACCGTAGAACTCGACGAACTTGCCGACGACGCCGTGCTTGCGGAGCATCTCGGTGATGGTCAGCACGAGGTCGGTGGCGGTGGTGCCGGCCGGGAGCTCGCCGGTCAGCTTGAAGCCGACGACGCGCGGGATGAGCATGGAGACCGGCTGGCCGAGCATCGCGGCCTCGGCCTCGATGCCGCCGACGCCCCAGCCCAGCACGCCGAGGCCATTGACCATGGTGGTGTGCGAGTCGGTGCCGACGAGGGTGTCGGGGTACGCCTGGCCGTTGCGGACCATGACCGTACGCGCCAGGTGCTCGATGTTCACCTGGTGGACGATGCCGGTGCCCGGGGGGACGACCTTGAACTCGTCGAAGGCGGTCTGGCCCCAGCGCAGGAACTGGTAGCGCTCCTTGTTGCGGCCGTACTCCAGCTCGACGTTCTGCGCGAACGCGTCGGTGGTGCCGAACTTGTCGGCGATCACGGAGTGGTCGATGACCAGCTCGGCCGGGGCGAGCGGGTTGATCTTCGTCGCGTCACCGCCGAGCTCCTTGACGGCCTCACGCATGGTGGCGAGGTCGACGACACACGGCACACCGGTGAAGTCCTGCATGATCACGCGAGCCGGCGTGAACTGGATCTCCTGGCTGGGCTGAGCCTGGGAGTCCCAGCCACCGAGCGCCCGGATGTGGTCGGCGGTGATGTTCGCGCCGTCCTCCGTGCGGAGCAGGTTCTCCAGCAGCACCTTCAGGCTGTAAGGGAGGCGCGCGGAGCCCTCGACCTTGTCCAGCTTGAAGATCTCGTACGACTCGTCGCCCACGCGCAGCGTGCTGCGGGCGTCGAAGCTGTTCGCCGACACGACAGTCTCCTTCATCAATGTGCGCGTAACTCCGCGCCGCGCCTCACTACGGCGGGCGCCGCGTGGTGCTGCCTACAGCCACTCCAACCATCCGCTAAGGTAAGGCTTAGTTAGGTAACCCTTACCGCGCAGCGGCCCGCTGTGCGCCTTCGGCATATATCTCGATGTCGAGATAACTCTAGTACATCGCCGGGGAACGGTCATGTCGGGGCTCGCCTGTCGCGTGCGCCTCATCCCCGATGAGGGGCGAGCTGTGCGCGCACCCATGCGGGATCGGGGTTGGTGTGGGGCAGGCCCGCGACGAAGACGGTCGGCACGGTCTCGTTGCCGTCGTTGACCGCCCGCACCGCCGCGGCTCCTTCCGGATCGCGCCAGATGTTGACCCAGTGCATCCGGCCGGCGCCGCGGCCCAGCCGGATGCGCAGCCGCATGCAGTACGCGCAGCCCGGCCGCCAGAAGACGACCGGCCGGCCGTCGGCGGCGCTGCGGCGTCGCGCCTCCTGGGCACCGGTCGACCTCGGGAAGATCAGGGGCGAGTGCAGGCCCGCGAGCGCCAGGAACACCAGCAGGAGTGCCACCGCCGTACCGATGCTCCCCTCCAGGATCGACCCCGTCGCGACGGCTGAGCCGCAGAGCAGGTAGAGCAACGGGAGGATCCAGGCGCGCGTCATGGTGGAGCAGGCTACCGATGGGCCGAACCACCCGCCAGGTCAGGACTGTCGGGACACCACCTCGGGATATGCGGCGGAGGGGCCGTCGAGGAGGGGTTGCGGAATACCCCGCAGGTGCAGGTCGAAGAAGGCCGCGACGTAGTCACGGGTGATGTGCCACCCCTGTTCCGAGGGCAGCGGCACGGCGGCGTCCGACAGGCCGAGCTGGTCGGCCAGGTACGACAGGTCCGTGAAGGAGAAGTGTCCGGCGCCGGCCACGGTCAGCCAGCGCTTCCAGCCCTCCAGGTGCCGCCAAGCGTCGGACCAGTCGCCGGTCGCGCTGCCGGGGCTGCGCGAGTCCTCGGCGCCGAGCATCATGAAGGGGGCGCCCCCCGAGTCCTGTCGCGGCGGGGCTCACGAAGAAGTCGCCGTCGAGGTCGGCCCCCGCCCGGACGCGTCGGTCGCCCGCCATGGTCGCCGCGGCGGCCGCGAAGCCGCCTCCGACGTCGTCGAGGTGCTGCGCCACGACGTCGCGGCCGATCCTCCGCCGCCGGGCGGCTTCGACCTGGTGCACGCCCGGCTGGTCCTGGTGCACGTCGTCGACCGGGCCGAGGCCCTGCGCCGCATGGTCCAGGCGCTGCGACCCGGCGGCGTGCTGCTCCTGGAGGACGCCGATCCTGGGCTGCAGCCCCTGCTGTGCCCGGACGAGTCGGGCCCCGAGCAGCGGCTGGCCAACCGGCTGCGGTCCGGGTTCCGGGAGCTGATGGCGGGGCGCGGGGCCGATCTCGCGTACGGCAGGACCCTGCCCAGGCGGCTGCGCGAGGCGGGTCTGCTCGATGTGCGGGCGGACGCCTACTTCCCCATCACCTCGCCGGCCTGCACCGTCCTTGAGGCCGCGACCGTCCGGCAGATCCGTGAGCGGCTGGTGGCGGCGGGGATCGCGTCCGACGCGGACATCGACCGCCATCTCTCGAACGTCGCCACCGGGGAACTCGACCTGGCGACGGCCCCGATGATCTCGGCCTGGGGCCGCCGTCCGCAGGGCGGGTCCCGGCCCGGTCAGGATTCGAGAAGCGCCTGACGCGGACCGTGCCTAATCTGACCGCCATGGACATCACCATTCACACCAGCGTCCTTCCGCACGACGACCCGGACGCGTCCCTAACCTTCTACCGTGACGCCCTCGGCTTCGAGGTCCGCAGTGACGTCGGTCAGGGACGGATGCGCTGGATCACGGTCGGCCCGGCCGGTCAGCCCGACACATCCATCCTCCTGGCGCCCCCGGCCGCCGACCCCGGGGTCACGGAGGACGAACGCCGCACCGTCACCGAGATGATGGCCAAGGGCACCTACGGATGGATCCTGCTGGCCACCCGGGACCTCGACGCGACCTTCGAGAAGGTGCGGGCCGCCACCACCGAGGTCGTCCAGGAGCCGACCGAGCAGCCGTACGGAATCCGCGACTGCGCCTTCCGCGATCCCGCGGGCAACATGGTCCGCATCCAGGAACTCCGCTGAGGACTGAGAGGGGTCCGCTCATGTGCCATCCCTCGTGGGCGCGGGCCCGCGCCCAGGACCAGTGGTTGCACGAACTGGCCCTGCTGCGCCGGGTCCGTGACCGGATCGACCGGCAGTACGCGCGGCCGCTGGACGTCGAGGCGCTCGCGCGCGGCGTCCACATGTCCGCCGGCCACCTCGCTTGCCGGTTCCGGCTGGCGTACGGCGCATCGCCGCACGCATACCTGATGACGCGTCGTACAGAGCGCGCCGCCAGGAATCGTGAGGCGTCCGCCCCGGACGCCTCCGCCCGCGAGGCCGCCCCGCCGGCGCTCACGCCCTGACCGGACGGCGGCCGAGCCCGCGCCTACCCGGACGTCCGCCGCCGGACCAGCTCTCTCTCCTCCTCCGGCAGCGCGTCGGCGGCCAGCAGCCGGGGCAGCAGGCCGCCCTCCAGGGTCATGGCCCGGAACACGAGAGCGACGGTCACGTCGTGATCCGGCCGGTGCACGGCCTCGACCGGATCACCGGCGCGGATCTCGCCCGGCTCGATCACGCGCAGGTACGCCCCGGGCAGCGCGGCCTGCGTGAACCGCTTGATCCAGCCGTCACGCCCCAGCCAGCCCTGGAACGTCCCGCACGGGATCCGCGGGCAGGACACCTCCAGGACCACATCGGCCCCGATCCGCCAACGCTCCCCGATCAGGGCGCCGTTGATGTCGAGCCCCAGGGTCGTGAGGTTCTCCCCGAAGACCCCGTCGGCCAGCGGCCTGCCCAGCTCGGCCTGCCAGCCGTCGAGGTCCTCGCGGGCGTAGGCGTAGACGGCCTGGTCGGCGCCGCCGTGGTGCTTCACGTCGTGGACCCGGTCACCGGCGAGGCCGACCGCGCCGGTGCCCTTGGGGCCGGGGGCGCTGACCGCGACCGGTCCGGTGACCGGCCGCTTGTCGATCCCGGTCGCGCTCAACCCCTTCCAGGGGTTGGGGCGGGGGCGGCCGATGTTGACCGAGAGCAGCTTCATTCCGGGGACCATACGGCCGCCTCCGCACCGGGGCGACACCTTTTCCCCGCCGCCCGGTGCCGGCCCGGGGGCACCCCGATGGACGCGCTCCGGGTGCCGGCCGGTTCCGGCGGGCGGACGATGGAGGCGGGTGGCGGCGCCCGTGCGGTGCCGCGCGCCCGCACCGCCGTCCCACGCCGGCGCCTGCACCCGCCCGTCACTCGAACACCACACCCCACCAACTGGCTCATCTCATATCTGAGATAGCCTTTTGGCATGTCAGATGACTACCTCGTACGTATCGGCAAGCTCATCCGTGACGCCCGCCAGCACCGGGGCTGGACACAGAGTCAGCTCGCCGAGGCGCTCGCCACCAGCCAGAGCGCCGTGAACCGCATCGAGCGCGGCAATCAAAACATCAGCCTTGAGATGATTGCCCGCATCGGTGAAGCACTCGACAGTGAGATCGTGTCGCTCGGCTACGCCGGCCCCATGCACCTGAGGGTGGTCGGCGGGCGCCGGCTGTCCGGCGCCATCGACGTCAAGACCAGCAAGAACGCCTGCGTGGCGCTGCTCTGCGCCTCGCTGCTCAACAAGGGCCGCACCGTGCTGCGCCGGGTGGCCCGCATCGAGGAGGTCTACCGCCTCCTGGAGGTGCTGAACTCCGTCGGCGTGCGCACCCGGTGGATCAACGACGGCACCGATCTGGAGATCGTCCCGCCCGCCCGGCTCGACATGGACGCCATCGACGCGGACGCCGCCCGCCGGACCCGGTCGATCATCATGTTCCTCGGTCCGCTGCTGCACCGGACGGACCAGTTCAAGCTGCCGTACGCGGGCGGTTGCGACCTCGGCACCCGGACCATCGAGCCGCACATGATCGCGCTGCGCCGGTTCGGCCTGGAGATCGCCGCGACCGAGGGCATCTACCACGCCCGGGTCGACCACACCGTCACGCCCGGCCGCCCCATCGTGCTGACCGAGCGCGGCGACACCGTGACCGAGAACGCGCTGCTGGCCGCCGCCCGGCACGACGGCACCACCGTCATCCGCAACGCGTCCTCCAACTACATGGTCCAGGACCTCTGCTTCTTCCTGGAGGCGCTGGGCGTACGGGTGGACGGCGTCGGCACCACCACGCTGACCGTGCACGGTGTGCCGACCATCGACGTGGATGTGGACTACTCCCCCTCCGAGGACCCGGTCGAGGCGATGAGCCTGCTGGCCGCCGCCGTCGTCACGGAGTCCGAGCTGACGATCCGCCGGGTACCGATCGAGTTCCTGGAGATCGAGCTCGCGGTGCTGGAGGAGATGGGCGTCGACTGCGACCGCACCTCCGAGTACGCGGCCGACAACGGGCGCACCCGGCTGGTCGACCTGACCGTCCGGCCCTCCAAGCTGGAGGCGCCGATCGACAAGATCCACCCGATGCCGTTCCCCGGCCTCAACATCGACAACGTGCCGTTCTTCGCGGCCATCGCCGCCTCGGCCCACGGCCAGACCCTGATCCACGACTGGGTCTACGACAACCGCGCCATCTACCTCACCGACCTCAACCGCCTCGGCGGCCGGCTCCAGCTCCTGGACCCGCACCGGGTGCTCGTCGAGGGCCCGACCCGGTGGCGCGCGGCCGAGATGATGTGCCCGCCCGCGCTGCGGCCGGCGGTGGTGGTGCTGCTCGCGATGATGGCGGCCGAGGGCACCTCCGTACTGCGCAACGTGTATGTGATCAACCGCGGTTACGAGGAGCTGGCGGAACGGCTGAACTCGGTGGGCGCCCAGATCGAGATCTTCCGGGATATCTAGGTCCTCTCGCGTCACGTGCCGCCGCACCCGCCGCGTGCGGCGGCACACCCAGCCGCTCCGCACCTCTGCCCCGGCCCTCGGGCCGGGGCAGTTTTCATTCCTGGAAACTTCCGGCCGGCGCGGGGCCGTTCCCGCAGCTCCACCCCTTCCGCACTGGTCTGGACCATAGCTGGAACCCGTACCCCCTTTACACCGCGGGCCCGCCCATGCGTCACTCATGACACGTTCACATCAAGAACACTCTGTGCATCGCACTCCCCGCACCTCCCCCACCGCACCCCACGCGCACCTGCGACGAACCGCCGGCTACGCGGGTAGACCCGCACGGCCGACGGGCACCTCTGGACACCGTCCCACCCCATCGACGCGCCAGGAGGCACCCGTTGTTATCCCGAATCCGCAGTCCCCGGTCCGTCCGTCACAGACTCGTGGCGGCCGCGGCGGTGGCCATGACTGTGGCCCTCGCCCCGATGATGTCCGCGGTCCCCGCCGCGGCCCGGCCGGCGCCCGTCGGCAGCACCATCCCTCTCGGTGACGGCTATATGGGCGTCGGCTACACCGAGGACGGCAGGACCTTCCAGCCGGACACCGGGCAGCTCCGGCTCGACGCCGAGGGAGCCTCCCCGCAGCTGAACGCCACCGTGCCGGGGATCGACGTCTCCCACTACCAGGGAACGATCAACTGGGCGTCCGTGAAGTCCGCCGGGATCCAGTTCGCCTACATCAAGGCCACCGAGTCGACCACGTACCGGGACACCGCCTTCAACGCCAACTACCTGAACGCCTACAACGCCAAGGTGATCCGGGGCGCGTACCACTTCGCGCGGCCGAACCTCTCCACCGGCGCGGCGCAGGCCAACTACTTCGTGGCCCACGGCGGGGCCTGGTCCAAGGACAACCTGACGCTGCCCGGCATGCTCGACCTCGAAGGCGGCTGCTACAGCAAGTCCACCGCGTCGATGCGTACCTGGATCCTCGACTTCTACAACACGTACAAGGCGAAGACCGGCCGGGACGTCGTCATCTACACCAGTGCGAGCTGGTGGAACACCTGCACCGGCGGCTGGACCGGCATGTCCGCCAAGAGCCCGCTCTTCGTGGCCCACTGGACCAGCGCCTCCAGCCCCTCCATCCCGGCGGGCTTCCCGTACTGGACGTTCTGGCAGTACACCGACTCCGGCTCGGTGGGCGGCATCTCCGGCGCCGTGGACCGCGACCGCTTCAGCGGCACCAGCGCGAGGCTGCTGGCACTGGCCAACAACACTCCCTGACCACGGACTCGGTGACCGGGAGAACGCCGGCGGCGCGGAACGGGGGACCGCGCCGCCGGTACGGGTCGTATCCCTAGGGCGTGTAGCGGGCGTCGCTGCCGTACAGCTCTCTGGTGAACGCGGAGACGTCGGCACTGCGGTCGGCGCCGTCGAGGTTGTACGTCAGGTAGACGCCGTACCCCTCGCTGACGGTACGGCGGGCGAGATCGGCGGCCGTGCTCTGCGAGGTACCGCCGATCTCGACCGCCGCCGGGGACAGCTTCGACTTGGGCAGCGCGATGCCGGGAACCTGCCAGCTGCCGTAGTACGGGTTCCAGGCGTAGTCGAACTCGGACGAGACGTCCACGCCGTCGTAGGAGAGCCGCGAGGCCGCCGGGCCGATGTTGTAGAGGCTGATGATCTTGTCCGGCATGTTCGAGCGCAGCGCCGTCACCAGCTGTACGAAGGAGCTGTCGTTGGGCTGGCCGGTGCCGTTGTTGCCGTAGTCGGCGTACTCGTCGTCGAAATCGATCCCGTCGAGGCCGTACTCGGCCACGGTGTCCGAGAGTTGCGTCGCGAACGCCGAAGCCGCTTGCTGGTTCGGGAAGTTCGCGAAGCCCGCGCCCTCGTGGTTGCCGAGCACCGAGAGGACGACCTTGATGCCCTTCTCCTGCAACGGCCGTATCTCCGTGACAGCGTTGTCAAGGACGCGCTGCACGTTCTCGTTGAAGTCAAGATACGCGGCCTTCGTACCCGTGTCGTAGTTGATGTTCGCCGCGAAGACCACGGCGACGTCGAAGACGTTGCCGCCGTCGGCGAGCGTGTACTTGCCGACGTTGAGCATGCTGTTGTTGTTCACCTCGACGTACGCCACCGAGGTCGGCCCCTGCTTCGCGGGAGCCGGGACGGGAAGGGGCGCCGCTGCCGCGCCCGCCGTGGCGGTCGTGCCGAACGCGAGGGCCGTGACGGCCGAGAGCGCGAGCACGGCGGTCCGTACTCTGCTGCGTACCGGAGTGAGCATCGTTGATCGGTCTCCCATCGCATAGGCCGGCGCCGCGGACCTGTTCGGGAGCGCCGGACGATCCCTCCGAGCCTTCCGCCCCCGTCACCGGATCCCGGGAACCTTGCGCGAACCCTCACGACTCCCACCCACGCTCCACAGCAAATCCGGCAGCCGGCGGGCCTGCCGCGCCCCGCTGACGTCGAACGAGTGCCTGATGCGCGCGGAGGATACGGAACCGGCCCAAGCGGCCGATCGGGTCGCAGCTGCGCCTGCGGGGTACGCCCCCGTTGCGCGGGCCGGCGGAGGAAGGTCTCCAGGGCGCGCGGTGCGCGCTGTCCGGTGCCGCTGTCAGCGGCCGCCCCCGTCAGCTCTCCTCCGTCAGCTGCTCGTCCAGTTCGTCGAAGAGCAGCTCACCGTGGTCGACCTGACCGGTCCGGTACGCGGAGCGCGCGACCAGGTGCGCGGCGACCGGGCCGGTCATCAGCTGGAAGAAGCCGATCAGCGCCAGGGTCGCCAGGTCCATGCCGCTGCGCAGCCGCAGCGCGACCCCGGCCAGCACGATCAGCATGCCGAGGGACTGCGGTTTGGTCGCCGCGTGGCTGCGGGACAGGACGTCCGGCAGCTTCAGCATGCCGATGACGCCCAGCAGGCAGATGGCCGCGCCGAGAAGGACCAGGACCGCGCCGGCCGTGTCGGTGATCTGGAGCCAGACGCTCATGGTGTCTCCCTGCCCGGCCCGTCGGGACCGTCGGCGCGCGCTCGGCCCGACGGCCGGTCGCGTACGGCGATGAAGCGCGCGATGCCGACCGAGCCGGTGAAGCCGAGGAAGGCCAGCACCAGCATGATCGGGAAGTAGAACGGGTCCCGGGCGAAGGCCGACTTGGCGCCGAGCCCGGCGATGATCAGGGCCGCGCAGACGTCCAGCGAGATCGCCCGGTCCAGCATGGAGGGGCCTCGCCAGATGCGGGTCAGCAGACCCGCTCCCGCGATGACGATCACGACGACAGCCGCGATGAGCAGCCCCCGGTCCACGGCCTCCGGAACGCTCATGCGTCCTCCCCCCGGTCTTCCGGCCGCTCGCCGGTGTGCGGTGCCGCCGGAGGTGGACCGGCGACGCGGGCGATCTCGTCGCAGGTGCCGAAGGCCCGGACCGTCAGCTCCTCCATGCGCCATACCGAGCGGCGGGCCGCGTCCAGTTCCGCTGGCCGGTCCGCGTCCAGGACGTGCAGGAAGACGGTGGCCGTGGCACGGCGCACCTCGACGACGGAGCCGCCGGGCACGTTGGACATCGCGACGGCGGTCGCCGTGAGCATCAGGTCCGAGCGGCAGCGCAGTGGTACGGCGATCACGGCGGCCCGGTGCGGACGGTCCGCGAAGATCTGCCGGGTGACCTTCACGCCGGAGGTGTACATGTCGTAGAGCAGGAAGCCGGCCAGCCGCAGGATGCCCCAGGGGTGCAGTCGGAGCCCGAGGTCGACCTGCGGGAGCGGGAACGCCAGGCAGACCGCGACCGCGACCACCACTCCGGTCAGCACGTTGATCCAGTGCAGGCTGGACCAGAGCAGGACCCAGATGACGGTGAGCCAGGCGATCAGCGGCAGGTCGAGCACGCGCCGGCGGTGGCCCCGGAACTCGCAGCTGAACGGCGGCAGGTCCTTGTTCCGGTAGGAGAACCTGATGAGTCGTCTCACCGTCCGAGCACCGCCTCGATGTAGGGGGAACGTGCCAGCAGTTCGGCGGCCGAGCGGTCGGTGTACGAGGTCAGCGGACCGGCGAACACGGTGAAGGCGAGTCCGAGCGCGACCGTCGCGGCGGTGGCCCAGGTCATCGGCCTCGGCAGTTTCTTCGTGGTGGTGACGGCGTGGCCGTGCAGGGTGGCCGCCACCGCGCGCCCGGCCGGCTGGTGACGGATCCGGACCCCTTCGTCGCCGGTGCCGGGCATCCGGTCCGGGCCCTCGTCGGCGTCGCTGTCGTCCTCCTCGTCGGACTCCAGGACCGTGCCGTCCAGCGCCTGTCCGGGGGGCGCGGCCCGCCAGAACGCCAGGTTCCACACCTTGGCCATCACGTACAGCGTGAGCAGGCTGGTCGCCGTGGAGCCGATGACGAGGATCCAGGCCCAGACACCGCCGTCGGCGACACCCGCGCGCATGAGTCCGAGCTTGCCGATGAATCCGGACAGCGGCGGGATCCCGGCCAGGTTCATCGCGGGTACGAAGAAGAGGACGGCGAGCAGCGGGGCGGCCTTGGCGATGCCGCCGAGCCGGGTGAGTTCGGTGGTGCCGCCGCGCCGTTCGATCAGCCCCGCCACCAGGAACAGCGTGGTCTGCACGGTGATGTGGTGGACGACGTAGACGATCGCACCGCCGTACGCCTGCCGGGTGGCGAGGCCGATACCGAAGACCATGTAGCCGATGTGGCTGATGAGGGTGAAGGAGAGCAGCCGCTTCAGGTCGGTCTGGGCGACGGCCCCCAGGATGCCGACGACCATCGAGGCGAGGGCCGCCGCCATCAGCAGGTCTCCGAGCCGGTTGCCGGGGAAGAGCAGGGTCTCGGTGCGCAGCATGCAGTAGACGCCGACCTTGGTGAGCAGTCCGGCGAAGACCGCGGTGACCGGGGCGGGCGCGGTCGGGTAGGAGTCGGGGAGCCAGGCGGCGAGCGGGAAGACGGCGGCCTTGATGGCGAAGACGGTCAGCAGCATCGCCTGGATCAGGGTCTGGACACCCAGCGGGAGTGCGGTCAGGCGCCCGGCCAGCTGGGCGAAGTTGGCGGTTCCGGTGGCCGCGTACGTCATCGCGATGGCGGTGAGGAAGAGCATCGAGGAGAACAGCGAGATGATCACGTAGGTGGAGCCCGCGCGGACCCGGGGGCCGGTGCCGCCGAGGGTGAGCAGCACGAAGCTGGCGACCAGCATGATCTCGAAGCCGACGTAGAGGTTGACCAGGTCACCGGCGAGGAAGGTGCAGGAGACCCCGGCGACCAGGATCAGGTAGGCGGGGTGGAAGACCGCCACGGGCGTCTCCTCGTCCCGGTCGGCCATGCCCTGGCCGAGGGAGTAGACGAGGACGCAGAGGGTGACGGCGGAGGAGACCGTCAGCATCAGTCCGGAGAGCCGGTCCGCGACCAGCGTGATGCCGAGCGGCGGCGCGAAGTCGCCCAGGTGCACGGTGAGCGGCCCTTCGATGTCCGCGTCGATCATCAGGGTGACCGAGAGGCCCAGTACGGCGGTGAGCACGGCGACGCTGATGAAGCGCTGGAACTGTTTGAGCCGGGTGCCGAAGGCGAGGCTCAGTCCGGTGGCGCAGAGCGGCAGCAGCACCGGCAGCGGGACGAGTGCGTTCACCCGGTGTCTCCTCAGTTCGGGTCGTCGGGGCGGGCCGGGTCATCGGGGCGGGCCGGATTATCGGCGGTGGTCGGGTCGTCGGGGCGGACCGGGTCGTCGGGGGCGGGGGCCGTGTCGGAGGCGAAGCCGGTGCCCGGTCCCGGTGCGGCGTCGGGGCCCGGCGCGGGGCCTTCGCCGTCGGCCGTCGCCGCGTAGTGCTCCGGGTCCGCGCCCAGGACGTCGTGCCACAGGTCACCGGACGCGTCCCGGCCACGGGCCTGGAGGGCGCGGTCGGCGCGCAGTCTGGCTCTCAGCCGGCGGCGCTCCGCGCGGTAGCGGCGGCGTTCCTCTTCGGTGCGGTCGGACTCGGACCGGTAGCGCTCGCGCAGTTCGTCGCGCTCCCCCAGTACCTCCGCACGCAGCACGATGCGCCGATCCTCCAGGTCGTCGTGGACCTCGTCGGTGCCGGTCAGCTGGTGGCTGCGGTAGGCCATGGCCAGGAGGAACGCGGTGGTGGCGAGGGTGATGACGATGGCGGTGAGGGCGATGGCCTGGGGCAGCGGATCGGTGACCTTGCTCAGCGCGACCCCATAGAGCAGGGGTTCACGGCCGGCCGTTCCGGTGGCGGACAGGACGAGCAGGTTGATGCCGTTGCCCGTGATCACCGCGCCCAGCAGGATCCGGGTGAGCGGCCTGGTGAGCATGAGGGCGCCGCCGACCGCGCACAGGACCGCGGCGGTGGCGAGGAGGGAGGCGCTGACGGTCATCCCGCGCCTCCCGTCCCGGGCGCCGGTCCGCGTCCGGCCGCCAGGTCCGAGGCCTCCTGGGCGGCGGCCCGCTCGATCTGCCGGTCGACCTTCGCGCCGAGGGCTCGCACGATGTCGAGCACCACGCCCAGCACCAGGAGATAGACACCGAAGTCGAAGATGACCGGCGTACCGAAGTGGTACGCGCCGATCAGCGGCAGGTGTCCGTAGTACGTCCAGGCGTGCAGGACCGTTCCGTCGGCGAGGCCCAGCAGGGCGACCCCGGTGGAGAGGAAGAGGCCGAGGCCGGTGAAGAGTCCGGGCTGCAGCGGGGCGGCCTCGGCCAGTTCGAAGCGGCCGCCCGCCAGGTAGCGGACGATCAGGGCGACTCCGGCGACCAGTCCGGCGACGAAACCGCCGCCCGGCATGTTCTCCGCGCAGAACAGCAGATACACCGAGAGCACCAGGATCGGGTGGAACAGCAGCCGGGCCACCACCTCGAAGACGACGGAGCGGTGCTCGGGCGCGAGCGTGGCGCCGGCCGCCAGCCAGCCGCGTTCCGGTGCCCCCTCGTCGCCGTGCGGCAGCCCCGGCAGCCGGGGCGTGGCCAACGACCAGGCGGTGTGCCCCTCCCGCTCCGGGGGCGCCGCGGCACCCTCGGCCCGGCGGTGCAGATAGATCAGGCTCGTCACACCGATCGCGGCGGCGGCCAGCACGGCGGACTCCCCCATCGTGTCCCAGGCCCGCAGGTCGACCAGGATGGTGGCGACCACATCCTTGAGGCCGTGGTGCGCGGTCTCCTCGACCATGGCGGCGCCCGCCGGGCTCGCGGTGCGCGCGGCCGCCGCGACCCAGACGGCCACGCTCAGCGTGGCGGCCGCGGCCAAGGCCACCGGGATGCGCACGGCACGGCGCCAGCTGCTGACCGACTCCTGGAAGTGCACCGGCATCCTTCGCAGCACCAGCACGAACACGATCATCGACACGGTCTCCACGCAGAACTGCGTGAGCGCCAGGTCGGGCGCGCCCTGGACGACGAAGAGCAACGCGGTCCCGTATCCGGTGAGTCCGGCGAGCACCACGGCCTTCATACGGCGTCTGACGGTGAGGCAGAGCAGGGCCGCGGCGCAGGTCAGCACGGCTACCGCACCTTGCAGCGGTGCGTCCCAGAGCCGGGGCGCGGCGGCCCCCCGCCAGGGCCGGTCCGTGGCGAGCACGGCCAGCTGCCCGCCGAGCATCACCAGCAGCGTGGTGGCGAGGTAGACGGAGAGCGAGCCGCGCTGGACGAAGCCGGTGATCTGGAGGGAGAGCCGCTCCAGGCCGAGCAGCAGATGCCCGAAGACGTTGTCGGCGGTCGGCCAGGCGATCCGCCGGGAGAGCCGGGTGACCTCGCCGCGCCACGCGAAGAGCGCGGCGCCGCCCGCCACGGCGACGGCCGAGAGCAGCAGCGCGGTGCCGAATCCGTGCCAGAGCGCGAGGTGGTAGGGGTGCGCGGGGGCGGGGAAGGTGTCCGCGTAGGCACTCAGCAGGTGGTCGGTCCACCCGACGCCGGGGCCGAGGACCAGTCCGCAGGCGGCGAGCAGTGCGGGCGGGGCGAGGAAGGCCCAGCCGACCCGGTGGACCGGGGTGTCGGTGACGCCGGGCTTGCGCAGGAAGGCGCCCCAGACGAACCGGACGGTGTAGGCGACGGTCAGCATCGATCCCGCGACCGCGACGCCCAGCGCCCAGCGGTCCGCGGTGTCGCCGTGCAGCAGCGCTTCGAAGGCCGCCTCCTTCGCGGCGAAGCCCAGCAGCGGGGGGAGCGCGGCCATGGACGCGGCGGCGATCACGGCGACGGCGCAGACGTGCGGCAGCGCGCGTCCGACGCCGGAGAGTCTGCGCAGGTCCCGGGTGCCTGTCGCGTGGTCGACGATGCCGGTGACGAGGAACAGCGGCGCCTTGAACAGGGCGTGGCCGAGGATCATGACGGCGGCGGCCAGTGCCGCGTCACGGTTGCCGATTCCGGCGAGCAGGGTGAGGAAGCCGAGCTGGCTGACGGTGCCGTAGGCGAGGACGAGCTTGAGGTCGTTGAGCCGCAGCGCCCGCCAGCCGCCGAGCAGCATGGTCGCGGCGCCTAGGACCATCACGACGGGCCGCCACACGGGGACGTCGGCGAATCCGGGTGCCAGCCGGGCGACCAGGTAGACACCGGCCTTGACCATGGCGGCGGCGTGCAGATAGGCGCTGACCGGGGTGGGCGCGGCCATGGCGTTCGGGAGCCAGAGGCTGAACGGCCAGATCGCGGACTTGGACAGCGCTCCGCACAGGATCAGCACCACGGCGACCGAGACGGCGACGCTCGTGCGGGGCGGGTCCGCGAGGATCGCGGAGATCCGGTAGGTGCCGCTCGCCTGACCGAGGATCAGGAAGCCGATCAGCATGGTGAGGCCGCCGAAGGTGGTGACGGTGAGCGCCTGGAGGGCGGATCTGCGGCTGTGCCGGTGCTCGCTGTTGTAGCCGATCAGCAGGTAGGAGAAGACCGTGGTCAGCTCCCAGAACACATAGAGCGAGATCAGGTCGTCGGCCAGGACGAGCGCGAGCATCGCCCCGGCGAAGGCGAGCAGGTTCCCGGCGAATCCGGCCAGTTGCGGGGTGTCGTCGGTGAAGTACGAGGCGCAGTAGAGCAGGACGAGCGTGCCGACACCGGCCGCGAGCAGCACCATCAGTTCGGCCAGCGCGTCCAGGCGCAGGCCGAGCGCGACGTCGTAGTCAGGGATCCAGTGCCACGACCAGGTGACCGAGGCGCCGGAGGCGGTGGTGTCCCACTGGGCGAGGGCCCAGCAGGTGGTGGCGGCCGGGGGCAGTGCCAGTACGACGAACGCGCGCGTGCCCAGTCGCCGGACCAGCGGGTGGGCGCACGCGGCCAGGACGAAGTGGCAGACGATGAGCGCGGTCATACGGCTCCGCGGTTCGGTCCGCCGCACGGTGTTGCAGAACGGGCAAAGGGCACTAAATACAGATATATCCCTGAACCGGCTTCACCCGTACGGCGCGCCGCGCCCACCCGTGCGCACTCAGATCGGTCACCACGGCTCCGCACAGCTCCGCGCATAGATGGTGAGTCCGTGATTGTCCGGTGTTGCTCATGTGAGGCCGCTTACTTTTCATTTTTACAGTGTGGCTAATATCTATCTGTCGAAGTTCTAAACGGATTTGACCAGTCGTGAGGCTGGCATTATCGCCAAGGAGCATGCCCTGCGCACGCGCGCGTCTCGGCGGAGCGACTCGACCACCATGTCGCTGCGGACAGCCCTGCTCGTACTGGCCGTCGTCCCCGGTGTCGCACTGGCAGCCCTCTGGGCCGTCACCAGTGGTCAGACTCTGCTCGACTTCCAGACCCAGGCAGCCCAGGGGCAGTTGGCCCAGAAGGCCGGCCAGCCGTCCAACATCGTGTACTACAACCTGCAGGAGGAGCGTCGTCTGAGTGCCGAGGCGCTGGCCCGCGGCGGAGGAGCCACCGACGCGCTGAGCAAGCAGCGCAGGCTGACCGACGAGGCGATCACCAGCTTCCAGACCCTCTCCGACATCGACACCGGCGACGCACCCCGCGAGGTGCGCGACGCGGTCACCCAGGCCCGCCAGGCGATCACCCAACTCCCCGCCCAGCGGACCCTCGTCGACGAGGGCGACGGCGATCAGCAGAAGGCCGTGTACCGCTACTACACGGATCTGATCACGATCGATCTGCAGCTGTTCACCGCGCTCAGCCATGTGGACAACGGCAAGATCACCACGCTCTCGCAGCCGCTGGTCGACCTGTTCTGGGGCAAGGAGATGATCTCCCGGACGGATGCCCTGCTGGCCCGTGGCTGGCCTGACGGCAAGATCAGCACGGCGGACCTCCAGGAGGTCCGGCAGGCCGTCGCCGCCCAGCCGTTCCAGTACTCCTCCAAGGTCGCCCCCTACCTTCCGCCGGACGAGAAGGCGATGTGGGACGAGATCGCCGCCGGTCCCGCCTGGAAGACCAAGACCCAGGTGGAGACGGAGGTGCTGCGTCCCGCCGATCCGGACAGTGCCGGATTCGTCAGCCTCGGCGCCAAGGAGAAGACCTGGCGCGGCGCGATGGACGAACTGACGCCCCAGCTGAAGAAGCTGATGGAGCACCGCACCGCGATGGTGGTCGAGAGCGGCAAGGACAGCGTCATCTCGCTGCTGATCAGGGTCGTCCTGACCACCGTGGTCGGTCTCCTCGCGGTCATCGCGGTCATCTGGTTCACCTGGCGCCTCAGCCGTAACCTGCGCCGCCGTATCGGCGGGCTCCAGGAACGCGCCGAGGAGCTGGAGAAGACGCTGCCCGATGTGGTCGAGCGCCTCGCCAAGGGCGAGCGCATCGATGTCGAGGCCGAGGCCCGTGCCATCACGCCGGACAGCGGGAGCGGCAAGTCCGACGAGTTGACGCAGCTGGGCAACGCGCTCAACCTGGCCCGCACCAGTGCCGTGGAGGCGGCCGTCAGACAGGCCGACCAGCACCGCGGCTTCGAGCGGCTGCTGCAGCGCATCGCGCGCCGCACCCAGCAGTTGATCGGCCAGCAGCTGAAGAAGCTGGACGAGCTGGAGCGCAAGCACGAGGACCCCGAGGTGCTGGACGGCCTCTTCGACCTCGACCACCTCACCGCCCGGCTCCGCCGCTACGAGGAGAACCTGGTGATCCTCGCCGGCGGCTCCCCGCACCGGCGCTGGCGCAAGCCCGTTCCGCTGCTGGACGTCATGCGTTCCGCCCAGGGCGAGGTGCAGGACTACCAGCGCGTGGTGCTGGATCTGGACGGCGCCCCGTGGCTCTCCGAGCGGGCCGTCGGTCCGGTCTCCCATGTGCTCGCGGAGCTGATCGAGAACGCCCTCAGCTTCTCCAGGCCCCCGAGCCCCGTCGAGGTCAGGGCGGCCCGGGTGAGCCGGGGACTGGCCATCGAGGTCGAGGACCGCGGCCTCGGCATGGACGAGCAACAGCTGGCCGACGCGAACGAACTGATGAGCCGTCCACCCAGGATGGACGTGCTGGCGCACTCCGACGACATCCGGCTGGGCCTGTACGTGATCGCGCGCCTCGCGGACCAGCACGGACTGCGGGTGGAGTTCCGCCCTTCGGCCTTCGGCGGTACCCGCGTCGTCCTGCTCGTCCCGGACGCGCTCACGGTCACCGAGCCGCGCACCGGCCCGGTGGGCGTGCCGTCCCCGGAGGCCGCCCGGCCCCCGATGCCCGCCGCGACCGGCGAGGCGGAGGCGCTGCCCAGCCGGGGCCGCGGCCAGGCTCTCGCCGGGGTCACCGCGTTGCACACCTCCGGCGCGCCGTTCGACGCGGCGGCCCCGTACGGCGTGGCGGCCCAGCCCTTCCCGGACCGGCAGCAGCCGCCCGCACCCGCCGCCCCGGCGGAAGCCACCGCGGAAGGCACTGCGGGCGCCCCGGCGGACGACCCGTTCGGCGGCTCCTTCGGGGGCTCGTCCGACGCCTCTTCCGACGGACGCGAACACCCGTACCCGCCGTACACCGCCCCCGCACCGGCACCCGCGCCCGGCCCGGCCCCCGGCCCCGCGCCCAGTACGTCTCCGTACGGTTCCGCCGGACCGGCGTCCCCGTACGGCGGGTCCCACCAAGACCCGTACGGCGGGTCCCACCAAGACCCGTACGGCGGGTCCCACCAGGACCCGTACGACCGGGGCGAGCAGCCGTACATGAAGGCCGAGGGCCAGTACCCCGTACCGCACCAGCCGTACCCGACGCCGGAGGAGCCGTACATGACTCCGCAGCAGCCGTACCCGGGCCCGTATCCGGCGGGCGCCACCGGGCACCCCGGGCGGCTGCCGGTGGCCGAGCCCGACCATCCGGCACCGCCGTCGTCCGCCACGGCCCCCGGCGGCGGGTCCGGCCGGCCCGCACTGCCCGCCGCACCGGCCTCGGAGCCCCCGTTGCCGCGCCGGGTACGGCAGGCCAGCCTCGCGGACGAGCTGCGGATCGACCCGGCCGCCGGGCCCGCCGCGCCGCAGCCGCAGAGCCGGGACGAGAACCCGCTCCGGCGGCCGGCCCCCCGGAGGGCCGGAGCCGCGATCGGAGCCTTTCAGCGCCGGTCCCGCGCCGCCCGCGCGGCCGACGAACCGCCGACGGATCCCGGCCCGCCCGCCCACCTCCCCACGAGAGAAGAACGGTCATGACACGCACAACCGCCACTCATCAGGACCTCGACTGGCTGCTCGACGGCCTCGTGGACTCGGTGGCCGAGACGCTGAACGCCGTGCTGCTGTCCGACGACGGCCTGGTGGTGAGCCATTCGCGTACCGTCGAGCGCGCGGACGCGGAGCGGCTGGCCGCCATCTGCACCGGCCAGCAGAGTCTGGCCCGGGGAGTCGGGCAGCTCTTCAACGGCGGCGGCGTGCACCAGGTGATCGTCGAACTGTCTGACCTGTGGCTCTTCATCATCTCGGCCGCCCAGGGCACGCACCTGGCCGTCGTCGCCTCCCAGGAGGTGGACGCCGAGATCATGTCGCTCGCCATGCACAACCTCGTCCAGCAGGTCGGTCAGAAGCTGAGCACCCCGGTGCGCGGTGAGTTCAACGCCTTCGGCGGCGGGGACGGGCCGCACGCGTGACCCCGCACTGGGAGGAAGAGGAGGAGGACGGGGCGGGCACCATGGTGCGCCCGTACACCATCACCCGTGGCCGGACCGCTCCCGAGCGGGACGACCTCACCCTCATCACCGTGCTGACGACCGCACACGACCCGCGGGACGAACACGGCGCGGCGGCCCGGCCCGGCCGGCTCCAGCCGGAACACCGGATGATCCTGGAGCGCTGCGTGCGTCCCGCGGCGGTCGCCGAGGTCTCGGCCGACCTCAACCTCCCGGTCTCGGTGACCAAGATCCTGCTGGCGGACCTGGTGTCGCACGGCCTGTTGCTCGCCCGCGCCCCGCTCTCGGTGGCACGGGCGGCCGGCGGTGCGGACATGGGCGTGCTGGCCGCTGTTCGCGACGGACTCCGGAGACTCTGAGTAAAGATGACAAGCAGTCAGGCGGCCCCGGCCGCCGTAAAGATACTGATCGCCGGCGGCTTCGGCGTCGGCAAGACCACCCTGGTGGGCGCGGTCAGCGAGGTCGCGCCCCTGCGTACCGAGGAGTTCCTGACCAAGGCCAGCGTCGGCGTCGACGATCTGGCCGGTGTCGGCCAGAAGGACACGACCACCGTGGCACTGGACTTCGGCCGGATCACGGTCAGTCCCGAGCTGGTCGTGTACCTCTTCGGCACACCGGGCCAGGAGCGTTTCTGGTTCATGTGGAACGACCTGGTGAACGGCGCGCTCGGCGGCGTCGTGATCGCCGACACCCGCCGGCTGGAGACCAGTTTCGCCTCGATCGACTTCTTCGAGAGCCGCGACATCCCGTTCGTGGTGGCGATCAACTGCTTCCACGGCCACAACACCCGCACCGCGGACGAGGTGCGGGCGGCGCTCGACCTCGATCCCCATGTCCCCCTGCTCGTCGGTGATGTGCGTGAGCGGACGTTCGGCCGGGACGTGCTGCTGGCCCTGGTCGAACACCTGATGAGCCTGCCGGTCGCGGCCGGTACCCGCTGATTCCCGTTGACTCCCTCTCTGGAGAGACCCGATATGGCAACACCCCTGCGCGTCCTGGTACACGGCGGCGGCATCGGCGGGCTGACGCTCGCCACCGCCCTGGCCCGGCGCGGCCACACGGTCGAGGTCGTCGAGCTCCGCGACGAGCTCGACGCGCTCGGCGTCGGCATCATCCAGCCGTCCAACGCGCTCCACGTCATGCGGGAGATCGGGGTGCTCGACGACTGCCTCAAGGCGGGCTTCGAGTGGGAGGTCCTGACCCTCGCGGACCCGGCCGGGAACACCCTGGCGGAGATTCCGCAGCCCCGGATGGACGACGCGCCGTCCAACAACGGCATACCCCGCCCCGCGCTGGCCCAGGTGCTCGGCAAGGCCGCCCAGGCGGCCGGCGCCACCATCCGCTTCGGCGCCACCGTCGCGGAACTCACGGACGACGGCCAGGGCGTGGACGTCACCCTGTCCGACGGCTCGGCCGGCCGCTGGGACCTGGTCGTCGGCTTCGACGGCATCGGCTCGCCGCTGCGCACCCGGCTGTACGGCGATCGTTACGCCCCCCAGTACACGGGATTCGCCAACTGGCGTGTCACCGTGCCCCGTCAGGAGCGGGTGCGGGGGGTCGTGATGAGCACCGCGGGCCAGGCGGCCAAGGCGCTGCTCACCCCGATCACGGATGAACTGATGTACCTGGGCACGGTGTTCCCGGAGTCCGAGGACTTCCGGCCCGATCCTACGAGCTCCCACGAGCAGCTCAAGGAGCGGCTGCCGATGTTCTCCGGTCCGGTCGCGGAGGCACTCGCCACGGTCACCGGACCAGAGGACGTGGTGTACTCGCGGATCTCCCAGGTGACGGTCGAGGAGCCGTGGCACGTCGGCCGGGTCGTGCTGGCCGGTGACGCCGCGCACGCGAGCACCCCGCACATCGCGCAGGGTGCGGCGATGGCCGTGGAGGACGCGCTGGTGCTCGCCCAGTCGCTGGACGCCGTGCCGGACCTCGCGGCCGCGCTCGACGCCTGGGAGGAGCGCCGCCGTCCCCGTGCCATGTGGGTGCAGGCGATGTCGCGTGCCGTGCTCAAGCAGGAGACCGGCGGCGAGACGACGCCCGAAGAGGACGAGCTGCTGAAGGTCGGCATTCCGGGCGCGGCCCACGTGCTGGTGAAGCCGTACTGATCCGTCATGCGGGCCGCGCGGTGCCGGCCGCGCGGCCCGCTCGGGGCCGTACCGCCGCGCGGCCCGGTCAGGGCAGCACCGCCGTCCCGTCGATCTCGACGAGCGCCTGCTCGTCCCAGAGCCGCACCGCCCCGATCACCGCCATCGCGGGGTAGTCGCGGCCGGCCAGCCGCCGCCAGATCCGGCCCAGTTCCGCGGCGTTCGCCCGGTAGTCGGCCACGTCGGTGGCGTACACCGTGACCCGCGCCAGGTCCGAGGGGGCGCCGCCCGCCGCGCGCAGGGCGGCGAGCAGATTGGTGAGCGCGGCGGTGAACTGCTCGGGCAGGGTGGTCCCGACGATGTCGCCGCGCTGGTCGAGCGCGGTCTGTCCGGCCAGGAAGACCAGCTGGCTCCCGGTGACGGTGACCGCGTGCGAGAAGCCCGCGGGCGGCGAGAGTTCGGCGGGGTTGATGCGGTGGATCGGGCTCATGCGGACGGCTCCCGGTTCGCGTACAGCTCCTTGGCGATGATCGTGCGCTGCACCTCGCTGGCACCCTCGTAGATCCGCGGGGCGCGGACCTCACGGTAGAGGTGTTCGAGCAGGTGGCCCCGGCGCAGGGCGCGGGCGCCGTGCAGCTGGACGGCCGTGTCCACCACGTACTGCGCGGTCTCGGTCGCGAACAGCTTCGCCATGGCGGCACGGCGCGGGACGCCCGGCTCCCCCGCGTCGTACGCGGCGGCGGCCGCGAGGACCAGCAGCCGGGCGGCCTCTGTGCGGGTGGCCATCTCGGCGACCTGGTGGGAGACCGCCTGGAGGCTCGCGAGCGGGCCGCCGAACGCGGTGCGGGTCGCGGTGTGCTCCACGGTGGCGTCGAGAGCGGCCGCGGCCATGCCGACGGCGAAGGCTCCGACGCTCGGCCGGAACAGGTTGAGGGTGTTCATCGCGACCCGGAAGCCCCGGTCCGGCTCGCCCAGCACGTCGTCCCGGGTCACCGGTACCCCGTCGAAGGCGAGGGCCCCGATCGGGTGCGGCGAGAGCATGTCGAGGGGGCTGCCGGTCAGCCCCGGGCGGTCGGCCGGGACCAGGAACGCGGTGACGCCCCGGGCTCCGGCGCCCTGCGTCGTACGGGCGAACACGGTGTAGAAGTCGGCCTCCGGGGCGTTGGAGATCCAGCACTTCTCGCCGGTCAGCCGCCAGCCGTCCGGGGCGGGCGCGGCGTCGAGCGCCAGGGCCGCCGCGTCGGAACCCGCCTCCGGCTCGCTGAGCGCGAACGCGGCGACGGCTCGGCCCGCGCGGACCTCCGGCAGCCAGCGCTCCCGCTGGGCCGCCGTGCCCGCCTGAACCACGGGGCAGCTGCCGAGGCCCTGGAGCGCGAGCGCGGTCTCGGCCTCCGTGCAGCCCCGGGCCAGGGACTCACGCAGCAGGCAGAGGTCCAGTGCGCCGGAGCCCAGCAGCCGGTCCAGCAGCCCGAGCTCACCGAGGGCGGCGACCAGCGGACGGTTCACCCGGCCGGGCTCGCCCTTCTCCGCGAGCGGTCGCAGCCGCCGCTCCGCGAGAGTGCGCAGTTCCTCGCACCAGGCGGTCTGGGCCGGATCGAGCGAGAATGCCGTCATACCGGCGCCTCTCTTGTCGGAGTCCCGTCGGAAGCTGTACGCGGTGCCGTTCTTTACCCGGTGCCGTTCTTACGTGCCTTGCCCAGCAGCTCTTACGCGCCTTGCCTCGCAGTCAGTTTTATCGCGGACCGTTGACTACCGTCACCCAAACGATACGCTCCAGGGGCGACAAGGGGGCGATCCGTCATGGACCCGAAGACCTCAGCGCACATCGACAGTTTTGCCAGGGACCACCTGCCACCCGAGGACCAGTGGCCGGAGCTGGTCTTCGACCTGCCCGAGCTGCACTATCCGGACCGGCTGAACTGCGCCGCCGAACTCCTGGACCGTACGACCGAGCGCTTCGGACCGGACCGCGCCGCCTTCCGTACGCCGGACGGCGCGGTGCTGAGTTACGGGGAGCTGCGCGAACTGGTCGACCGGATCGCCCATGTCCTCACCTCGGACCTCGGGGTCGTGCCCGGCAACCGGGTCCTGCTGCGCGGACCGACCACGCCCCGCCTCGCCGCCTGCTGGCTGGCGGTCCTGAAGGCCGGCGCGATCGCCGTCACCGTGCTGGCCCAGCAGCGGGCCTCCGAGCTCGCCACGATCTGCTCGATCGCCCGGATCAGCCACGCCCTGTGCGACACCCGCTCGGTCGACGACCTGGCGAGGGCCCAGGTACCGGGGCTGCGGATCACCGCGTACGGCGGTGACGCGCCGGACGACCTGCTGCGGCTGGCAGCCGGGAGGCCGGGCCCCTACCCGGCCGTGGACACCGCGTCCGACGATGTCGCGCTGATCGCGTTCACCTCGGGCACCACCGGCCGCCCGAAGGGCTGTATGCACCTGCACCGCGATGTGCTGGCCATCGCGGACACCTTCTCCCGGCACGTCCTGCGGCCGGTGCCGGACGACGTGTTCGCCGGTTCCCCGCCGCTCGGCTTCACCTTCGGGCTCGGCGGACTGGTGGTCTTCCCGCTGCGGGCCGGCGCCTCCGCGCTGCTGCTGGAACAGGCCGGCCCCAAGCTGTTGCTGCCCGCCCTCGCCGCCCACCGCGTCTCGGTGCTGTTCACCGCGCCCACCGCCTACCGGGTGATGCTCGACGGGATCGACGGGCACGACCTCTCCGCGCTGCGCCGCTGTGTCTCCGCGGGTGAGAACCTGCCCGAAGACACCTGGCGGGCCTGGCACGAGCGGACCGGTCTGCGCATCATCAACGGCATCGGCGCCACCGAGCTGCTGCACATCTTCGTCTCCGCGGCCGACGACGCGATCCGCCCAGGCACCACCGGCGTCCCGGTGCCCGGCTGGCAGGCCCGGGTGGTGGACCGGGACGGCGTACAGGTCCCGGACGGCGAGCCGGGGCTGCTGGCCGTACGCGGGCCGGTCGGCTGCCGCTACCTCGCCGACGAACGGCAGCGGGACTACGTACGGCACGGCTGGAACCTCACCGGCGACACCTATGTGCGCGACGCGGACGGCTACTTCCGGTACGTGGCCCGCGCCGACGACATGATCATCTCCTCCGGCTACAACATCGCGGGCCCCGAGGTCGAGGAGGCCCTGCTGCGCCACCCGGAGGTGGCGGAAGCCGCGGTGGTGGGCCGTGAGGACGAGCTGCGCGGCCGGATCGTGGCGGCGTACGTGGTGCTGCGGGAGGGCTCCGCGCTCTCGGCCGACGCGCTGCGCGCCTTCATGAAGACGGAACTGGCACCGCACAAGTGCCCCCGCCTCATCACGTTCCTGCCCGCACTCCCCCGTACCGCGACGGGCAAACTGCAGCGGTTCCGGCTGCGTACGGGCGACCGGGGTGCCGGCCCCGCCGCGCCGGGACGAGAATGATCGCATGGCCGAACCGCACGCACCCCGCTCGCTGATCGTCACCCTCTACGGTGCCTACGGCCGGACCCCCGAAGAGGCCCCGCTGCCGGTCTCCGGGATCGTCCGGCTGCTCGGTGCCGTCGGTGTGGAGGCCCCGGCCGTACGGTCCTCCGTCTCCCGGCTGAAGCGGCGGGGGCTGCTCGTCGCCGCCCGGACGGCGGACGGGGCCGCGGGGTACGCGCTGTCGGCCGACGCCCGCCAGCTGCTCGACGACGGCGACCGGCGCATCTACCGGCACCCGGCCCCCCGGCTCGACGACGGCTGGGTGCTCGCGGTGTTCTCCGTGCCGGAGGCCGAGCGCGACAAGCGGCACCTGCTGCGCTCGCGGCTGTCCCGGCTGGGATTCGGCACCGCCGCCCCCGGTGTCTGGATCGCCCCGGCGGGTCTGTACGACGAGACCCGGCACACTCTGGAGCGGCTCGGGCTCGCCCCGTACGTCGACCTGTTCCGCGGTGACCACCTGGGCTTCGCCGCCACCGGCGAGTCTGTGGCGCGCTGGTGGGACCTGCAGGCGGTGGCCCGGCTCCACCACGGCTTCCTGGAGCGCCACGAACCCGTGCTGCGGGCCTGGGACTCCCGGCCGGACGAGGTGCCGGATCCGGAGGCGGCGTACCGGGATTACCTGAGGGCGCTGGACTCCTGGCGGCAGGTGCCGTACGCGGACCCGGGACTGCCGCCGGAACTCCTGCCGCAGGGATGGCCGGGCACCAGGTCCGCCGAGGTGTTCGGAAGGCTGCACGAGCGGTTGCGGGACGCCGGGGCGGAGTTCGTCCGCGGATAAACCGGCTGCGCCCGCGGTGCCGCGCCCGGCAGAATGCGCGTGCATGACATGGACTTTCACCGACGACGTCAACGTCTTCCTCGACGCGGCCGGCGCCTCGCTGGCGGCCCGGCCTGCCGAGAACACACTCGTGCTGACCATCACCGCGGCCCTTCGCCGCCACGGTCCGCACGCCTTCGGCGAACATCCCCCGGTCACGGGCTGGTGGCGCGGTCCCAGGGGCGAGGTCGCGGGGACCCTGATCCACACACCGCCCTACCCGGTCTCGCTGAACACGCTCGCCCCGCAGGCGGTCGGACCGCTGATGGCCGCCCGCCCGCTCACCCGCGTCAACGCGGACCGGGCCATCGCGGAGGCGGTGGCGGCCCACTGGCCCGCGCACCGTGTCGATGAGGAGGAACGGCTCTACCGGCTGGGCGAACTGGTCCCGCCCTCCCCCGCGCCCACCGGCCGGGCGAGGGCCGCCACCCCCGCCGACCGGGAGCTGCTGCTGCGCTGGTTCGCGGCGTTCAGCGCCGAGATCGGCGGGCCGGACCGCGGTGTGGGCCATCACGAGCGGGCGGTGGACGAGCGGACGGCGGAAGGCAGGCTGACGCTCTGGGAGGACGGCGGTGTCTCCGTGTCGATGGCGGGCGTCTCCCTCCGGCTCGCCGGCACGGTCCGCGTCGCTCCGGTCTACACACCGCCCGAGCACCGCGGCCGCGGCTACGCGGCGGCGGTGACCGCCGAGATCAGCCGCGCGTCCCGGCAGGCGGGCGCGGCCGAGGTGCTGCTCTTCACCGACCTGTCGAACCCGACCAGCAACGGCGTGTACACGCGGATCGGCTACCGGGCCGTCTCGGACCGGATGCTGGTCAGCGTGGCGTCCGACGATGACTGAGGGCGCCGAACCGCTCTGGCTGGTCGCGGCGAACGTGGTGCTGTGGCGGCGGTACGGGGAGCTGGGGCAGCCACGCGTGCCTGCCGTTCAGCCCAGGGTGAGCCGGGGTTTCGGTGCGTCGGTGCGGCCGGCCGGCGGGGTGCGGCTGCCCGCGCGGTACGGGAGCGGCCAGGGCGCGCCCGGTCCCGGGTAGCCCTGTTCGGCGGCCGCGTGCAGCGTCCAGTGCGGGTCGTAGAGGTGGGGGCGGGCCAGGGCGCAGAGGTCGGCGCGGCCCGCGAGCAGCAGGGAGTTGACGTCGTCCCAGGAGGAGATGGCGCCGACCGCGATGACCGGCACGCACAGGGCGTTGCGGATCCGGTCGGCGTACGGGGTCTGGTAGGAGCGGCCGAACTCGGGCCGCTCACCCGGGACGACCTGCCCGGTGGAGACGTCGATGGCGTCGGCGCCGTGCGCGACGAACGCGCGGGCGATCCCGACGGCGTCCTCGGCCGTGGTGCCACCCTCGGCCCAGTCCGTGGCGGAGATCCGGACGGTCATCGGCCGGTCGTCCGGCCACAGCTCCCGGACCGTGTCGAAGACCTCCAGCGGGAAGCGGAGCCGGTTCTCCAGTGATCCGCCGTAGCGGTCGGTGCGCTGGTTGGTGAGGGGCGAGAGGAAGCCGGAGAGCAGGTAGCCGTGGGCACAGTGCAGTTCCAGGAGGTCGAATCCGCAGGCGTCGGCGCGGCGGGCGGCGTCCGCGAACTGCCCGCGCACGGCGTCGAGACCGGCCCGGTCCAGGGCGTGCGGGATCTGGCTGGCCCCCTGCGCGTACGGGATCGGGGAGGCGGCCACCAGGGGCCAGTTCCCCGTGTCGAGCGGCTGGTCGATGCCGTCCCACATGAGCTTGGTGGAGCCCTTGCGGCCGGAGTGGCCGAGCTGGACGCCGATGGCGGTGCCGGGTGATCCGGTGTGCACGAAGTCGGTGATCCGGCTCCAGGCGGCGGCCTGGTGTTCGTTGTAGAGGCCGGTGCAGCCGGGGGTGATGCGCCCCTCGGGGCTGACGCAGACCATCTCCGTCATGACCAGCCCCGCGCCGCCGAGCGCCCTCGCGCCCAGGTGGACGAGGTGGAAGTCGCCGGGGACACCGTCGGTCGCCGAGTACATGTCCATGGGCGATACGACGACGCGGTTGCGCAGTTCGAGGCCGCGCAGCCGCAGCGGGGTGAACATCGGCGGGGTGCCGGGCGGGCAGCCGAACTCCTCCTCGACGGCGGCGGTGAAGGAGGAGTCGCGCAGCCGCAGGTTGTCGTGGGTGACGCGGCGGCTGCGGGTGAGGAGGTTGAACGCGAACTGGCGGGGCGGCTGGTCGACGTACGTACCCAGCTCCTCGAACCAGCGCAGGCTGGCCGCGGCGGCGCGCTGGGTCGATTCGACGACGGGGCGGCGCTCGCTCTCGTACGCGGCGAGTGCCGCGGGCAGTCCTGGCCGCTCCTCGATGCAGGCGGCGAGCGCGAGGGCGTCCTCCACGGCGAGTTTGGTGCCGGAGCCGATGGAGAAGTGCGCGGTGTGGGCCGCGTCGCCGATGAGGACCGTGTTGCCGTGCGACCAGTGGGCGTTGACGACGGTGCTGAAGGTGAGCCAGGAGGAGTTGTTGGAGCGCAGCGGCCGGCCGCCGAGCGCGGCGTCGAAGATCGTGGCGCAGTGCCGGACCGACTCGGCCGGTTCGCAGGTGTCGAATCCGGCGGCCCGCCAGACCTCTTCGCGCATCTCCACGATGACGGTGGAGGCGTCCGGGGAGAAGGGGTAGCCGTGCAGTTGCATGACGCCGTACGCGGTCTCGGCCGTCTCGAAGCGGAAGGCGTCCAGGGCGAAGTCGGCGGCGAGCCAGATGTAGCGGCAGCGGTGGTCGCTGACGCGGGGGCCGAAGCTGTCGGCGTGGGCCTCGCGGGTGGCGCTGTGCACCCCGTCGGCGGCGATGACCAGGTCGTGGGAGGAGGCGAGTTCGGCGGCGGGCGGGGCCTGGGTGCGGAAGCGGAGCCGCACCCCGAGGGAGGCGCAGCGTTCGTGCAGGATCTCCAGGAGGCGGCGGCGGCCGAGCGCGGCGAAGCCGTGGCCGCCGGAGGTCTGGGTGTGGCCGCGGTGGACGATGTCGATGTCGTCCCAGCGGACGAACTCCTTCTGGAGCGCGCGGTGGACCGTGGGGTCGGCGTGTTCGATGCCGCCGAGCGTCTCGTCGGAGAGGACGACGCCGAAGCCGAAGGTGTCGTCGGGTGCGTTGCGCTCCCAGAGGGTGATCTCGCGCTCCGGGCCGAGCCGCTTGAGCAGCGCCGCGGCGTAGAGCCCGCCGGGGCCGCCGCCGATGACGGCGATGCGGTGCGGGCCCGCGGGGTGGCCGGTGCCGGAGGCTGTCACCGGCCCTGCCACTTCGGCGGCCGCTTCTCGGTGAAGGCGGCGTGGAACTCGGCGTAGTCCTCGCCGTGCATCAGGAGGGCCTGGGTGGCGGCGTCCATCTCGACGGCGGCGGCGAGTGGCATGTCGAGTTCGGCGGTGAGCAGCGCCTTGGTCTGGGCGAGGGCGAGCGCGGGGCCGTCCGCGAGGCTGCGCGCCAGCTCCGTGGCCCGCTCGTCGGCGCGGCCTTCCTCGGTCAGTTCGCTGATCAGCCCGATGCGTTCCGCCTCGGGTGCGCGGACGTGGTCGCCGAGCATCAGGAGTCTGGTGGCGTGGCCGAGGCCGACCACCCGGGGCAGCAGGTAGGCGGCGCCCATGTCGCCGCCGGAGAGCCCGACGCGGGTGAAGAGGAAGGCGAACCGGGCCGTCGGGTCCGCGATCCGGAAGTCGGCGGCCAGCGCGAGGACGGCGCCCGCGCCCGCGGCGACCCCGTGCAGGGCCGCGACGACGGGGAAGGGGCATTCGCGCAGGGCCCGTACGACCTGGCCGGTCATCCGGTTGAAGTCCAGGAGCTGGGCGGTGTCCATCGCGAGGGTGGCCCCGATGATCTCGTCCACGTCGCCGCCGGAGCAGAAGCCGCGCCCCTCCCCGGCCAGCACCAGGGCCCGCACGGAACGCTCCGTGGACAGCTCGGCCAGCAGATCGCGCAGATCCGCGTAGGCGCCGAAGGTCAGGGCGTTGAGCTTCTCGGGGCGGGCCAGGGTGACGGTGGCGACCCCGTCGCGCGTCGTGACCCGGAGGTGGCGCCAGTTCTCCGTACGTGGTGCGGAGCTGGGAAACGGGCTCATGGAGGGTGGTCCCCTTCAGCCGACGGGCTGCTGCTTGCATCGAATTTATCACTCGTACGTGACTTCCGTCACGAGTACGCGATAGCTGACGCGGAGTGTGAGGCCTCGGATACGTGGAGCGGGGAAAGCAGTGACGAAAGTCCCCCTTCGTACCGGTCGACAGCCCCTTGTCCGAGCCGCGATGCTTCGTACGGTTGAACCAAGAAGCAATGCGTTCCAGGAACGTTTCGACTCCGAATGGAACCCCCCGCCGTGCCGCCCGATGTCCCCGCCCCCGCCTCCTGGCGGATCGCGCTGCCGCACACGGCCGCGGCCGTGCCGATCGCGCGCGCCCTGATCCGTACGGCGCTGGCGGACATCGAGGCCTCGGCGGACAGCGACACCGCCGAACTCCTCACCGCAGAACTGGTCGCGAACGCGGTGGAGCACACGCCGGGCGACGAGCCGGTCGAGCTGGTGGTGGAGCTGCTGCCGACCGGCTGTCAGGTGGAGGTGCACGACCGCGATCCCGCGCCGCCGGGCGACCTCTCCCACCCCGGCCCCGGCAGCGAGCAGGACCCCTGGCAGGAGCACGGCCGGGGGCTGCTGCTGATCCGCACCCTCAGCTCTTCCTGCGGTCACCGCACGACGGAAGGGGGCAAGGCGGTGTGGTTCACCCTGCCGTCCCAGGCCGGCCCCTTGGACTGACGGACTGGCGGGCTGACGCGTTCCGTACGGATCAGGCCCCGGTCCGGCCCGCCAGACGTGACCGGCTTCGGCCGTAGCAGGCGTACAGCACCGCACCGGCCGCGAGGAACACCGCGAACTGCGCCCAGGTCGTCCAGCCGGTCCCGTACATCAGGTAGACGCAGAAGCCGACCCCGAGCAGCGGGCCGACCGGGTGCAGCGGGATCCGGAGGGCGCCCCGCACCTCGGGGTTGCGGCGGCGCAGGACGATCACCGCGATGTTGACCGCGACCATGGTGGCGAGCGTGCCGATGGTCGTCACGTTCACCACCACGTCGAGTGACGAGAAGGCGGCGGGGACGGCGAAGACGGTGGCCACGATCCAGGTGTTGGCCACCGGTGTCGAGGTGCGCGGCGAGACCCGTTCGAAGACCCTCGGGACCAAGCCGTCGCGCGACATCGACATGAGGATGCGGGTCTGCCCGTACATCACCGCGAGGACGACCGAGGCGATGGCGACGATCGCCCCGAAGGCGATGATCCCGCCGCCGACCGTCGAGCCGGTGACCTGGTCGACGATCAGCGAGAGCGCGGCCGGCTTGTCCGACACGGCGTCCGGGCCGAGGGCGGCGAGGGCGACCGCGCAGTAGAGCAGCGTGACCAGCCCGATGCAGATCATGATCGCGACCGGGATGTTGCGCCGGGGGTTCTTGACCTCCTCGCCCGCGGTGGTGATGGCGTCGAACCCGATGTACGAGAAGAACGCCAGCGACGCCCCCGCGGTGACCCCACCCGCGCCGTGCGCCGCGAACGGGGTGAGGTTGCCGTGCTCGAAGGCGGTGAAGGCGATGGCGCAGAACATCACCAGGACGGTGATCTTGAGGACCGCCATCGCGGCGGTGGCTCCGGCGCTCTCCCGGATGCCCCGCACCAGCAGGGTGGCGGCCATCATGACGACGATGACCGCGGGCAGGTTGATCACGCCGCCGTCACCGGGTCCGGAGGAGAGCGCGATGGGCAGCTGCCGTCCGAACAGGCTGTCGAGCAGCTCGTTCACGTACTGGCTCCAGCCCACCGCCACGGCGGAGACGGATACCCCGTACTCCAGGAGCAGGCACCAGCCGACGAGGAAGGCGACGAGTTCGCCGAGGGTGGCGTAGGCGAAGGAGTACGAACTGCCGGACACCGGGATCGCGCTGCCCAGCTCGGCGAAGGAGAAGGCGGTGAAGATGCAGGTGATCGCCGCGAGTACGAAGGACAGCACGACGGCCGGGCCTGCCTCGGCCACGCTGTCGGAGAGGCCGACGAAGATGCCGGTGCCGACGACGGCGCCGACTCCGAAGCACACCAGCTGGAAGAGCCCCATGGTGCGCTTGAGGCCGTGCCCCTCCAGGTCGGACCCCGACTCCGCGATCAGCTGGTGGGGGTCCTTGACGCGGTACGGCGGTCCGGGCAGACGCAGGGGGCTCACGGGGCTGTTCTCATCTCTGGTGGCACATGCGGGGGGAGTGCGCCGGGGGCCGTGGGGACCGGTGGGGCGCACGGAAATGGGGTTCGAGCGTGCGAGCTCGAACCCCACCGACGGGACCATAATAGGTACCCATGCGCATGTTCACCCAATTGAGCGCATGAACATGCGGTCTGTACCGATCAGCGCCCGGCCAGCGTCGCGACCAGCACCGCCTTGATCGTGTGCATCCGGTTCTCCGCCTCGTCGAAGACGACCGAGTGGGCCGACTCGAAGACCTCGTCGCTGACCTCCAGCTCGGTCAGCCCGTGCCGGGCGTGGATCTCCCGTCCCACCTTGGTGCCCAGGTCGTGGTAGGCCGGGAGGCAGTGCAGGAACTTCACGCCGGGGTTGCCGCTGGCCCGCAGGACGTCCATGGTGACGGCGTACGGCGCGAGGGCGGTGATGCGCTCGTCCCAGACCTCCTTGGGCTCCCCCATCGAGACCCAGACGTCGGTGGCGATGAAGTCGGCGCCGCGCACGCCCTCTGCGATGTCCTCGGTGAGCGTGACGGTCGCCCCGCTTGTCTCCGCGAGCCTGCGGGCCTCCGCGACGATCCCGTCGGCGGGCCAGTAGGCCTTCGGCGCGACGATCCGCACGTCCATGCCCAGCAGGGCGCCGGTGACCAGGTAGGAGTTGCCCATGTTGAACCGGGCGTCACCGAGGTAGGCGAAGGCGATCCGCTCCAGCGGCTTCGTGCTGTGCTCGGTCATGGTGAGGCAGTCGGCGAGCATCTGGGTGGGGTGCCAGTCGTCGGAGAGCCCGTTGAAGACCGGCACCCCGCCGTACTCCGCCAGCTCCTCGATGGCCGCCTGGCTGTCGCCCCGGTACTCGATCCCGTCGAACATCCGGCCAAGGACGCGCGCGGTGTCCTTCACCGACTCCTTGTGCCCCATCTGGGAGCCGGACGGGTCGAGGTACGTGGTGGCCGCACCCTGGTCGGCGGCGGCCACCTCGAACGCACACCGGGTACGGGTCGAGGTCTTTTCGAAGATCAGCGCGATGTTCCGGCCGCGCAGCCGCCGTACCTCGGCCCCCGCCTTCTTCGCGGCCTTCAGCTCGGCGGCCAGGTCGATCAGGCCGCGGAACTCCTCGGCCGTGAAGTCCAGCTCCTTGACGAAGTGGCGGCCTGCGAGGTCTATGGCCATGGTGACTGCTCCTGGGTCGGGCGGGGGGACGCATACGGTAACCCTGGAAGTCTATACGATGCAATGCATCGCTATACAGGACCTTGGGGGCGCCCTCCCGCCGGTCCCGCGCTACACCGGATCGCGCACCACGGGGCAGCTCATGCAGCGGGGCCCGCCCCGGCCCCGGCCCAGTTCGCTGCCGCGGATCTCGATGACCTCGATCCCCTCCTTGCGCAGGTGGGCGTTGGTGGTGGCGTTGCGCTCGTAGGCGACGACGACGCCCGGTTCGACGGCCAGCACGTTGCAGCCGTCGTCCCACTGCTCGCGCTCGGCGGCGTGCACGTCCTGGGTGGCGGTGAGGACCCGGATCGAGTCCAGCCCCAGCGCCTCCGCGATGGCGCGGTGCATGTGCTCCGGCGGATGGTCGGTGACCTTGAGATCGCGCGGGCCGTCTCCCGGTTCGATGGTGTACGAGCGGAGCATCCCCAGGCCCGCGTATTTGGTGAAGGTGTCCCCGTCGACCATCGTCATCACGGTGTCGAGGTGCATGAAGGCCCGGCTCTTGGGCATGTCGAGCGCCACGATCGTCCGGGCCGACCCGGCGTCGAAGAGCCCGCGGGCCAGCATCTCCACCGCCTGCGGGGTGGTGCGCTCACTCATCCCGATGAGGACGGCGCCCCGGCCGATGACCAGGACGTCGCCGCCCTCGATGGTGGAGGGGTAGTCGTCCTGCCCCTGCGACCAGTGGTGGAAGGCGCCCGCGTCGGGGCCGGTGAAGAGCGGATGGTGGCCGTAGATCGCCTCGAAGTGGACGGTCTCGCGCTGCCGGGCCGGCCAGCGCATGGCGTTGATCGACACCCCGTCGTAGATCCACGCCGAGGTGTCACGGGTGAAGAGGTGGTTCGGCAGCGGCCCGAGCAGGAAGTCGTCCAGATCCATGACGTGGAAGCGGACCGAGGTCGGCTCCCGGAACCGCCCCAGGAACTCCCGTTTGGTCATCCCGCCGACCAGCGCCTCGCAGAGCTCGGCGGCGGTCAGCTCCTCGAAGGCGGCCCGCAGATGTTCGGTGGCGAGCGGGCCGTACTCCTTCTCCTCGAAGACCCGGTCCAGGACGAGGCGCCGGGCCACCGGAATCTCCAGCGACTCCTGGAGCAGGTCCCCGAAGAGATGCACCTCCACCCCGCGGTCGCGCAGCACGTCCGCGAACCCGTCGTGCTCCTGGCGGGCCCGGCGCACCCAGAGCACATCGTCGAAGAGCAGCGCGTCCTTGTTGCTCGGGGTGAGCCGTTTCAGTTCCAGACCGGGGCGGTGCAGGATGACGCGGCGCAGCCGCCCGGCCTCGGAGTCGACATGGAATCCCATACCCACATCCTCACCGCGCGGAGCGCCGTTCACCCGGCGAATCGCCTGCCGGTTCTGCGCGGACCGGCACTACGGGCGAGGGTCCACCGGCACTACAGGCGGGGGTCCACCGGCTCCGACTCCAGGGCCAGCACCGCGAACACCGCCTCGTGCACCCGCCACAGCGGTTCGCCACCGGCCAGCCGGTCCAGGGCTTCGAGCCCCAGGGCGTACTCGCGCAGGGCGAGCGAGCGCTTGTGGCCGAGGAACCGGCCGCGCAGCCGCTCCAGGTTCTCCGGGCGGGTGTACTCCGGTCCGTAGATGATCCGCAGGTACTCCCGGCCGCGCACCTTGATGCCCGGCTGGACCAGCCGCCCCTTGTCGTCCCTGGCGAACGCACCGAGCGGCTTGACCACCATGCCCTCGCCGCCCCGGCCGGTCATCTCCCGCCACCAGTCGGTGCCGGAGCGCACCGAAGCCTCGTCGGCGGTGTCGACGACGATGCTTCGGGTGACCTGGAGCAGCCCCGTGGGGTCGTGCTCCACCAGCCGGTCCAGCCAGCCCAGTTGCTCGTCATGGGGAACGGTGGCGAGCGAGCGGCCCTGCACCGCGAGGACCTGGAACGGTGCCAGCCGCACTCCGTCCAGCCCCTCGGTGCTCCAGCAGTAACGGCGGTAGGCCTCGGTGAACGCTGCCGCGTCCTCCGCCCGGCCGCGCTGCCGGTCCGCGAGCGCGCCGACGTCGATGCCGCGCTCCGCCGCTGCGGCGAGGGCGGCCTCCGCCGCGGGGAGGACGGCGCCGGACGCGGCGCCGACCGCCGCGTACTGCGAGCGGAGCAGTCCGGCCGCCTTGAGGGACCAGGGCATCAGCTCGGCGTCGAGCAGTACCCAGTCGGTGTCCCACTCCTCCCAGAGCCCGGCGGCGGTGACGGCGGCACGCAGCCGGCCGAGGACCACCTCGGTCAGCGCGGCGTCGTCCAGGAACGGGCGCCCGGTGCGGGTGTGCAGGGCGCCCGTCGGGCCGTCTCCTGCGCTACCGGAACCGGCGTCCCCCGTCCCGAAGCGCTCCCGCGCCACGTCGGCGTCCCGGCAGACCAGGGCGACCGCCCGCGAGCCCATGTGCTTCTCCTCGCAGACCACCCTGGCCACGCCGTCCGCCCGGTACTGCGCGAACGCCTCTGCCGGGTGCTCCAGATAGCCCTCCTCCTTCGAGGTGGCCGTCGGCGCCATGGTCGGCGGCAGGTAGGCCAGCAGCCGGGGGTCGACGGCGAACCGGCTCATGACCTCCAGCGCGGCCGCCGCGTTCTCCTCGCGCACCGCGATCCGGCCCATGTGCCGGGTCTCCACGATCCGCCGGCCGCTCACATCGCCGAGGTCCAGCGGACGGCCCTCGTGGCCGCCCGGCGCCTCGGAGGCCAGCGGCTTCACCGGCTCGTACCAGACCCGCTCGGCCGGTACGTCGACGAGTTCACGCTCCGGCCAGCGCAGCGCGGTCATCTTTCCGCCGAAGACGGCGCCGGTGTCCAGGCAGATGGTGTTGTTGACCCAGGAGGTGGTGGGTACGGGGGTGTGGCCGTAGACGACGGTGGCCCGGCCCCGGTAGTCCTCCGCCCACGGGTAGCGCACCGGCAGGCCGAACTCGTCGGTCTCGCCCGTGGTGTCGCCGTACAGCGCGTGCGAGCGGACCCTTCCGGAGGTGCGCCCGTGGTACTTCTCCGGCAGCCCGGCGTGGCAGACGACCAGCTTGCCGCCGTCCAGCACGTAGTGGCTGACGAGCCCGTCGATGAACTCACCGACCCGCTTCCGGAACTCCGGGTCCTTGGTGTCCTCCCGCTCCAGTTGCTCGACGGTCTCCGCGAGTCCGTGGGTCTGGTGCACCTTGCGGCCCTTGAGGTAGCGGCCGAGTTTGTTCTCGTGGTTGCCGGGCACGCAGAGCGCGTTGCCGTCCGACACCATCGACATCACGCGGCGCAGCACGCCGGGGCTGTCGGGTCCGCGGTCGACGAGGTCTCCGACGAAGACCGCGGTACGTCCCTCCGGGTGCGCTCCGTCCGCGTAGCCGAGCTTGCCGAGGAGGGTCTCCAGCTCGGAGCTGCAGCCGTGGATGTCTCCGATGATGTCGAACGGTCCGGTGAGGTGGCGGAGGTCGTTGTAGCGGCGCTCCCGCACCACTTCGGCGTGAGCGGCCTCGCCCTCAGTGCGCAGGATGTGGACCTTGCGGAAGCCCTCGCGCTCCAGTCCGCGCAGCGAGCGGCGCAGCTCGCGGCGGTGGCGCTGGACGACATGGCGGCCCATGCCCGCCCGGTCGGGGCGGGCGGCGTTGCGTGCCTGGCAGACCTCCTCCGGCAGGTCCAGCACGATCGCGATGGGCAGCACGTCGTGTTCCCGGGCCAGCTTCACCAGCTGCCGGCGGCTCTCGGGCTGGACGTTCGTGGCGTCGACGACGGTCAGCCGTCCGGCGGCCAGCCGCTTGCCCGCGATGTAGTGCAGGACGTCGAAGGCGTCCCGGCTGGCGCTCTGGTCGTTCTCGTCGTCGGCGACCAGTCCCCGGCAGAAGTCCGAGGAGATGATCTCGGTCGGCCTGAAGTGCCGGTGCGCGAAGGTGGACTTGCCCGAGCCGCTCGCCCCGATGAGGACCACGAGGGAGAGGTCGGTCACCGGCAGGACGCGCGGGACGCTCCGGCTGGTGCTGTCGTCGGTGCTGTCACCGGCGCTGTCGTTGGTCCCGCTCATGCGGCTTTCGCCTCCTTCTCCTTCTCGTCGGCCGCGGTCATGGTGAACACGGCCATCTGGGTGGGCGGCCCCACCTCCGGGTCGTCGGGTCCGACGGGCACGAACTCCACCCCGTACCCGTGCCGGCGGGCCACTTGGCCGGCCCAGTCCCGGAATTCGGCCCGGGTCCATTCGAAGCGGTGGTCGCCGTGCCGGACGTGCCCGGCCGGGAGCGTCTCCCAGCGGACGTTGTACTCGACGTTCGGCGTGGTCACCAGGACGGTGCGGGGCCGGGCAGAGCCGAACACCGCGTACTCCAGCGCGGGCAGCCGAGGCAGGTCGAGATGCTCGATGACCTCGCTGAGCACCGCCGCGTCGTACCCCTTGAGCCGCTTGTCCGTGTACGTGAGCGAGCCCTGCTGAAGCGTCACGCGAGCGGCCTGCCGCTCCCCCATCCGGTCCAGCTTCAGCCGGCGCGAGGCCACGGTGAGGGCGCGCATCGAGACGTCGACCCCGACGATCTCTGTGAAACGCACGTCCTTCAGCAGGGCCTGTACCAACTGGCCCTGTCCACAGCCCAGGTCGAGCACCCGGCTCGCTCCGGCGCCGTCCAACGCGGCCAGGATCGCGGTCCGCCGCTGCTCCGCGAGCGGCACCGGCCGCTCCTCCGTGTCGGTCGTCTCGTCGACCGCGTTGTCGACGCTCTCGACGTCGAGGTCGTCCGACTCCGCGAGCCGGACCAGCTCCAGCCGCTCCATCGCCTGCCTCGTCAGCCCCCAGCGCCGGGCCAGATAACGGCTGGTGATCAGCTTCTGCTCGGGGTGGTCGGCCAGCCAGCCCTCACCCGCGCGCAGCAGCTTGTCCACCTCGTCCGGCGCCACCCAGTAGTGCTTCGCGTCGTCGAGCACCGGCAGCAGGACGTACAGCTGCCGCAGCGCGTCCGCCAGCCGCAACTCGCCCTCCAGCACGAGCCGTACGTACCGCGAGTCCCCCCACTCGGGGAACCGCTCGTCGAGCGGTACGGCCACCGCGTCCACCCGCGACCAGCCGAGCGGACCGAAGAGCCCCCGCACCAGCTCGGCACCACCACGGGCCGGCAGTGCGGGCACCTCGATCCGCAGCGGCAGCGTCGCCTCGGCCCGCTCGGGCATCGCCCGACAGGTGCCGCTCAGCGCGGACTTGAAGACGGTGCTCATCGCGACGGACAGCAGCGAGGAGGCGGCGTACGGGCGGTCGTTGACGTACTGGGCGAGTGCCGCGTCGGGGGCACCGCTCCGGCCCTTGCCCTTGCCCTTGCCCTTGCCCTTGCGCACCAGCGCCACGGGGTCCACCTCCAGCAGCAGCGCCGCCGTGCAGCGCTCCGCGGACGCCTCGGGATAGAAGACGTGCGCGGTGCCGTGGGAGGTGGAATACGTCTGCGCCTTCTCGGGATGCTTGTGCAGCAGGAATCCGAGATCGGTGGCGGGACGCTCCGGGTTGCCGGTTGTACTGATCGTCAGGAACACGCGCCCGATTATGGTCCGGTTCGCTCCCTCCCACCAGGCAATTTCAGCCCGGCTCCGGTTCTTCCCGCCCTCCTTCCCGCCCTCCCTCCCGGTGGTTCGCCGACGGTGCGGCGAGCAGCGCGGCCAGCTCCCCGATGGTGTCCGGACCGACCCGGCAGCAGCCTCCGACCAGCCGGGCACCCGCCGCCCGCCAGGCCCGGACCCGGCCGGGATCGAACGTGGCGCCTCCGGTCCATCCCCGTCCCCCGGCATCCCAGTGCTCCCCGCTGTTCGGGTAGACCACGACCGGCTTCCCGCTCACCTCCGCCGCCGTCCGCACCGCGAGGTCCGCCTCTGCCGGATCGCAGCAGTTCACCCCGACCGCCACCACCCGTCCGTACCCCGCCGCGAGGCCGAACGCCTCCTCCAGCGACTGCCCTGCCCTGGTCTCCCCGCGCGCCACGGTGTAGGAGAGCCAGACCGGCAGCCCGGTCCCCTCCGCGACCCGCAGGAGCGCCTCCGCCTCATCGGTGTCCGGCACCGTCTCCAGTGCCAGCGCGTCGGGCCCTGCGGCGGCCAGCGCCTCGATCCGGGGGCGGTGGAAGCGTTCCAGCTCCCGGACCGAGAGCCCGTACCGGCCCCGGTACTCGGCGCCGTCCGCCGTCACCGCCCCGTACGGGCCGACCGAGGCGGCGACCCACACGTCCCGCTCCACCGAAGCGGCCGCACGCCGGGCCAGCTCCACACTGCGGGCGAACAGCGCGGCGGCCTCCGCCCACCCGGCCCCGCGCCGCCCGAACCCTTCGAAACTCGCCTGATAACTGGCGGTGATCAACACCTGCGCACCCGCTCGCACATACGCCGTGTGCGCCTGTTCGATCTGCTCGGGCCCGTCGGCTAGCAGCCTCGCGGACCACAGCGCGTCGGACAGATCGCAGCCCTGCGACTCCAGCTGGTTGGAGAGGCCACCGTCGAGCAGGACCGTCCCCGCCGCGAGGGCGGCCGCGAGGGGCCGGGACGGCGTCCCGGCGAACGGCCGGCCCGAGGCGCGGGCATCACAACTGGAGGCGTGGACGTCACGGCCGGGATCGTGGGCGGGCTGCACGGGTGTTCCTCCGGTCTCAGGTGAGCTGGGACCGGACCTGCGACGAGATCAGCTCCAGGTGGTCCAGGTCATCGAGATCCAGCACCTGGAGGTAGATCCTCGAAGCGCCGATGGCCTCGAACCGGCCGATCTTGTCCACCACTTCGGCGGGCGAGCCCGCCAGGCCGTTCGCCTTGAGCTCCGACACGTCCCGTCCGATGACGGCGGCACGGCGCGCCACCTCGGCATCGCCCTTGCCGACACAGACGACCAGGGCGTTGGAGTACACCAGGTCGTCCGGCCTCCGGCCCGCCGCCGCGGCCGCTTCCCTGACCCGGCCGAACTGCTGCTCGCTGTCCTCCAGACCGGCGAAGGGGATATTGAACTCATCGGCGTACTGGGCGGCGAGCCTCGGCGTGCGCTTCGCGCCGTGCCCGCCGATCAGCACCGGCACCTTGGCCTGCGCCGGCTTCGGCAGTGCGGGCGAGTCGCTGAGCTGGTAGTACGTGCCGTCGTAGCTGAACGTCTTGCCGACCTCGGTCGACCACAGCCCGGTGATGATCGCCAGCTGCTCCTCCAGCCGGCCGAACTTCTCCTGCGGGAACGGAATGCCGTACGCCTTGTGCTCATCCTCGAACCAGCCGGCGCCCAGGCCGAGTTCGACACGGCCGCCGGACATCTGGTCGACCTGTGCCACCTGGATGGCGAGCACGCCGGGGAGGCGGAACGTCCCTGCCGTCATCAGCGTGCCGAGGCGGATCCGCTTGGTCTCGCGCGCCAGTCCGGCGAGGGTGATCCAGGCGTCCGTCGGGCCGGGGAGACCGTCGCCCCCTCCCATGCGCAGATAGTGGTCGGAACGGTAGAAGCGCCAACGTTGCTACCCTACCGCAGCTCTGGGCCTCGCGCACGCGAAAGAGCCCCCGCCCCTCCAGGGTTCCATCCCCTGAACGAGCGAGGGCTCGACTGTGGGCCCCGAAGGGCTACATCATGTGTCCGCAGCCGCCACAGACGAACTGCGATTCGTTCGTCGGGTTGCCGTTCGCATCCGTATCCACCGTTTTGTACATCGTACCGCCGCATTTCGGGCAGCCGGTTGTTCGAATATCCTGACCCATGGTCGCTTCCAGCCCTTCGAGGATCTGTCGGTCCGATTCCCGCTCTACTGCCCGCGGGCCCAGAGCGGCGTCAAGAAGAGCCAGAGCCCGGAGGCGTCCGGCCTCGCGCTGTTCAATCGCGTCGGGAGTCTCTCCCGGCCGGCCGACACGAGGGCATGTGGCACACCACCGGCGGTCGGTGCCGTCGGTGACCATCTCCGTGTGGCAGTGAGGACACATCACAGAACCTGTCTACCTCCTCCGGGACCGTATATGCGCGAGCGGCAGGGGGTGGCATGCCAACCTCTCCCCTGCCGCCCTCCGCGCGCTGGAGGTGACGCCCCTAGCGCGCGGGTCTGCGGGAGGAGATGGAGCCGCTGGGTGAAATCGGCCCCACCTCCTCGTTCCGCGCCCATCGGGGGCGCGACCGCACCTAGCCGTCAGCGGGCGTGGGGGACGCCCTGGGTGTCGGTACGGAGTCTTCTCCTTCACGGGTGACGAAGGCCAGCCCCGTCACCGTCCGCCGGAACTGGCGGTGGTTACTGCGGCCGGCGTGCTCCATGCATTCGGCGTCGACGTCTCCGCCGTTCTTCGACTTCCGGGCGGTCCACGGGCAGTGGAGGCATGCGGCTTCGTACGTGATGGTGTCCGGGTGTTGCCGTAGCGTGTGGACGACGCTGCGTATCAGCGTTCGGACGGTCATCTGTGCCGCCGGATCTCAACGTTGCAGTCGGTCACGGTGGCCAGGTCGCCGGCCTTACGGGCTTCTTCCCGCCGACGGCCCCACGCTGTGCAGGTCTCACAGCCGAAGTTGGGGATCGGCTCCGGTGGCGCGTCCAGCGGGTCCGCCAGGTGAGCTTCCCGAGGTAACTGGTTAGTCTGATGCATGTCGATGCTCCTACTCAGCGTTGGCCGTACCCCCGGACCGGTCGCACGGTCGCGGGGGCCTTGCTTGCCTACAGCATGCTATAGAACACTGCGGCAGTCTATCGCTCGCACTGGCGTACCATGATCATCTACGGTCCGACGTGTGAGCATCAAGCTGGACGAGACGCGGCCCAAATGGCGACAGGTGGCCGACATCTTGCGTGCCCGGATTGCTGACGGAACCTACCCTCCAGGCGCCCGCGTACCGTCCGTTGTCGCGATCACGGGTGAGTTCGGTATCGCTGCCGTGACGGCCCAGAAGGTGCTGAAGGCACTTCGTGAGGAGGGACTGATTCGCACCGAAACCGGAATGGGTTCGTACGTCACGGACCCTCCCCCTCACTGATCAGCCTCGCCGTTGGAAGCCCCAGCATTGCGCGTCGATCGCAGGATTAGTGGTGACTGCTTGGTGACTGCATGGTGACTGACCGGGTTCGCGGGCTACGCTGGTGCCATGACTGGCGGGGATTTCGGACTCACCGTGCGGCAGGCTCTGCGCGAACGAAAGATCTCTATGCGGGCCGCAGCCCGAATGCTCTCGTATGATCATGCGTTCTTATCGCGAGTTCTGTCGGGTAAACAACTGCCGTCACCGCAGCTGGTCCAGGCGCTGGACAACCTGCTGGGGGCAGAGGGGACGCTCGTTGAACTTGCGGCGCCCCTGTCCGACCCCGACGTTGTCGACAGGGTTGAGCGAGTGGTAGCCCAGCCAAGCCGGCTGGACGCCCGGACCGTCGGGGCACTGGCTGACGTGTTGGCGGCTCAGCGGCGCCTGGACGATGCCGTGGGCCCTACGGCCGTCCTTCCCGCCACACAGGCTCAAGCGTCGACCGTCCGGAGCCTGTTGCGATCCTCTGGCGGCCCGCACCGTGGCGCGCTGGCGGACGTCGTGGCCGAGTGGGTGCAGTTCGAGGGGTGGCTCCATGCGTCCGCTCGAAGCGACGCACGGGCGCTCATACTGCTTGACGAGGCCGTGGAGCTGGCGGACGAGGCAGAGTCCGGGACCCTGGTTGCACAGGCACTGAATTTCCGCGGGTACGTTGCCCGTCAGCGCGAACAGCCCAGGGCGGTGACACGGTGGTTCTCCGCCGCCTACCACACCCCTGGGGCTCATCCGGCCCAGCGCATGGGCGACGCGACCCAGGCTGCGCATGGTTACGCGGAGCTGGGTCACACCGACGAGGCGCGGCGGATGCTTGACGAGGCCGCGAACCTTGCTGACGCTGCGGCAGATCAGCCGCCCGGTACGGCGTACTGGCTGACGCCTACGTTTCAGCGGTTGAGCCTCGGGCTGGCTCACCTCGGTCTCGGTGAGCACGCTGACGCCGCCGAGCATCTCCGCGCCGGCTTGTCGGGGCTTCCGGCCGACCAGCAGCGTGCGGAGTGGACCGGCGAGTACCGGGACGCGCTGGAGGTTGCGGAGGCTGCTTGACCCGGAACGCACGAAGCCCCCGCCGCGGAGTGCGACGAGGGCTCAGGGGTGGGGCTCAGATGGCGCGAAGTTCTCGACGGCCGCAACGCTCGCATCGGCGCGTCTGGCCGTCGACGACCTTCGGAGGGAGTCGGAGCAGTGGGGAGGAGTGCAGGACCGGGACGTCGGCCCACTTGGACCACTTGTGAATGTGGATCACTTGCCCGCCTCCGCCTCGTCCGCAGCACGCAGCAGAGCGGCGGCCAGCTCGCGGGCCTGAGCGGGGGTCAGCTCCTCCGGAGTGGTCGGGGACGTAAGGGCCACTACGTAGACCTGATCCTTGCTCCACCACGGCTCGTCTGCGAACACCACGAACCGAGCATCTCCGTTAACGGTCCCGATCTCTTCTCGCACGATCTCTCCTAAACGCTGACGGAACGACGACTCTTGACACTCTGGCACTCCCGGAGGTCAACCAGAACGTTGTTGGCGCCCTGACCCGGGTAGCTGATGATCTTTCCCTGTGCTTTCCACCCACGGACAGTCTCCGGGGCGACGTTCAGGACGTCAGCAACCTCCGCGTACGTCCGCAGGAGGGGCTTCTCCGGCTCCTTCACGGGCTCCTCGGGGTGTTGGGGCTCAGGCTCCTCGTCAGGCGCTCCAACGGCCTCCTGCGGGCCCTCCGTGGGTGCCTCGGTCACCTCCGCCGGCTTGGCGTCGTGCACCAGCAGCGAGCCACCAAGGAACGCCACCGCCGGCCAGCCCGCGACGAGGATGCGCAGCCACGTCGGAAGAGCGGACAGGTCCAGGACGCCGGAGGTGCCGACATTGGCGCCGAGCGACGTTGCCAGGGAGAGCAGAAACCAGAACCACGCCATGCCCTTATCGCGGCGCTCCTCCCCCGTCCGCATCCGACGCCAGGCCATGACCATCAGCAGGTCGACACTGATTGGGTATGCCCACGCCTTCCAACCGTCCTGACCGGCAGCGGCTGCGATGTCGTGGATGTGCGCGAAGGAAAGGGCGGCTGCGATGGTGGCCTGGATCAGGATGGGATCGATACGTCCCAACTTCGCGCGCATGAGGTCCTCGTCAGTGTGAATGGGTGTGCGTGGTGGTGTGTGGTGGAGCCCCTGGGATCTCTACTTCCAGGGGCTCCGGGTAGACCGTGCCCTACGCGGCAGTCGGTCTCACGTCGACCACGTATGGCATGGGGTGCAACTCCGCCGGGAGGTCCGTGTCGATCCCGTAACACGCCTGGTACTCAACGATTTTCTGTCGGGCCTCCTTCTCCGTGAGGCTCGGGAAGGTGTCGATGGTGAAGCCCTCTACGGGTTCTTCAATGCTGACGTAGTAGACCGGTGTGAGGACAACCGGCTGCGGGAACTCGCGGCACAGGTCCACTCCGAAACCGTTGATCTTGTTCCGAACGATCGGCTGTACTGGCGTCGTGATGTTGTCCAGGTCGAAGCACTCGTCCGAGCAGTACAGGGCATCACCGGGGCACTCGTTCGCACATGCCTTACGGTCACAAACGACCTTCGGCGGCTCAGCCTTCGACGCCCGGAAGTCCTGCCAGAGCGTATATGTTCCGTAGTGCCTGACTGCCCATCCGACGTCGTCGCCGTAGCACTTCCGCAGATACTCCTTGTACTCGCGGGTCTCACGGTCTTTCGCCTCGATAGCCCGCTCTCTGGCCTCGCTCCTCTCCCGGTGAGCTGCCTCTCGAACTCGCTCGTTGACCTCGCGCACGGTCCAGCCAGATGCCTTTGAGGCGCAGTGTGTCCCGAAGTACGCAACGCCCCCGTCCTCGTTGCCGTCGGCGTCGAGCGTCGCCAGAACGACGGTGCCCTTCAGTTCAGCGCGCCCGCAGAGGTCACATTCGGTGACGTCATCCGTGGTGCCCTTGATCTTGTAAGCCTTCATGTCCGCTCCTCCGTAAGTCACTTGCGATGTCTCGACTATGACAGATTCTGTTGCGCAACACAACACCTACGTCGGACCTCCGCAAGTCGACTCACGGAGCACCGCAACGAGCGCTCCCCCGGGCAGCGTCACGACCCACCCACCGCGCATCCTCGTCCGTCCGTAGCCGGCACGAACCGCCTGGCGGAGAAAGTGGCGTTGGGCCACGTCGTCGACGACGGTGGAGGCGCCGTTCTCCAACGTCACCCGGTAGCGCACGGGACGTTCCTGACGGGCCGGCAGACGTCAACGGGAGCGTCATGGTCGAGGAACGCCTCTCCCCCGTCGGTGAAGCGGATCCGGACGCACCCGACGGTGAAACGGTAGGCGTGCAGTGCGGCTGTCCGGGTGCGGCGGTGGAGGGTGAATTCGTCGCCGGCCTGGATCAGGCGAGCGGGAACGGTGAGGGTGGTGTGCGTCGGCAGGGTGTTCATGATGTCTCCTCCGCCAGTGACTCGCGGTTCAGGTCGACGTTGTCGAGCATGATGCGGACGCGCTCCCCGTGGATCAGGTAGTCCGTGATCCGGTCCGTGTCGGCCCGCGGGTAGCGCTGCACCATCTGCCAGGCGCGGGCGATGGCGACGGGGTGGGAGATGTGCGGGTAGGCGATGGTGAGGGCGGTTGCTGCGCGGCGGATTCTGCGGTGGCGGAACATCAGCGGTCTCCCGGGTCAGTGAGCTCGTCAGCAGCGCACCGGGCGTAGGTGCCCGTGGTGACGCCGTACTACTCGTCGGCCGGCACGTGGGCGGTGCACTGGTTCGCGGTGTAGCGGCTCTCCGTCCGCCCGTCGGTGTAGAGCCACGGCGTACGGTCGCCTGCGTGAAGGGGTGCGTAGCGGACCGGGGCGCCGTTATGGAGGATCTCCGCTCCGGCACGTTGAGCGCGGATGAGCTGGGCTGTTGTCATGTTGGCCGTCCTAGCGGTTGATGGAGTGCCCCGCCGCGGATTCGAACCGCGCGCCCTGGCGCTGGGGGCGCCGTGGACTTTCCTATGCGGGGCGGGTTGATCAAGCACTCACGCGCTCGGTGAGCTTCTCCAACCACTGCTCTCCCGCAGTCGTGAGGCCGACGAGGTACCCGCGCCCGTGCTCGAAGTGACCGGCTAGGCCGTGCCCACACGCCCAGTCGACGTCACGCGTCGAAGCGTCGATACCTTTGCGTACGGTGTAGAGGTTTTTCCGGTACGACCATCGCACCGTGCCTGCCGCGATTGCCCGAAGGGCTGACAGCTTCCGCTCGGGGTCGTACACCGAGTCAACCCGCTCCCGTGTGGCGTCCATCTCGTCCTCCTACGGCCTGCCTCATCAGCGCGGGTAGGCCAGTCCCCGCGGACGCCCCGGAGGGCGTTTCGGCTAGTGGAAGGTGCAGGCGTCACGACCCTGCACCTTCATCCGCTTGCACGTGCTGCCTCTCTTCGTGGGGGCTCCGCACTGCCGACGCGGGTCGTGGCTGGCGCACACCAGACGACCGGGCCGCACCGGGTTGATGCAGACATTGCCCCGCGACGTGGTGGCGACGCACCCCCCGCTCACAGCGCACCGCAGGACGGGCAGAAGGTGTACTGACTGGCGTACGGACCGCTTTCGATCTCGCTCCGGGTGCGTCGGACTCGGCGGTCTGTCTGACTGATCGGCCGGTCGTAGGCCCGGTACCGGCGGTTGCACAGAGCCCGTCCGTCAGGGCCGAATCGGTGTTCCACGTTCCCCGTGGCGGTAGAGGCCCAGTCCATGGGATCCGCGTCAGCCTCCGCCGGAGCGTCGACCTGGACGAGCCGGACGCTGCGGCCGTCCTTGTACTCGATGGCGTAGTCCGTGCGGGTAATGGAGGACATCGTCCGGACCTCACGCTTGCCGGCCATCATCGCGTTGTTGATCTCCGCCAGGCCCTCCTTGACGCTGACCTGGGAGGTGCTGCCGTTCTCGGTGCGCTCGTAGACCTTCATGATGTCCTCTCCTGCCAGACCCTCCGTGAGTCCCTGGCGATGTCTCGACTATGGCAGATTCTGTTGCGCAACACAACACCGCTGAGGAAGCTCCGCAAGTCGACTTGCGGAGCCCCCGTCGGCTACTCCGCGAAGTAGGTGTTCGGGTCTTCGATCAGGCGCCAATCGCCGTCGACGTTCTCCCACACCATGACCGTCACGCTCCAGCGCCGGCCCGTTGCCAGTGCGGTGCGGACGTGGCGCTCCAGGCTGTTGCTGGTCCACGCGCTGTTGCGACGCGGATTGAAGGTCAGGAAGCGGTCGTTCATGCGGCACCGCCTGCCAGGAACGCCGCCATGGCCACCACGTCGGCGCCCGTGTGCTCGGTGCCGGCCAGGAGGGACTTGGCGCGGGTAACGAGGGACTCTCGGTCAGCGGCGGCCGAAGAGACGGAGTCCAGGAGTTCTACCTCGTGCACCCACAGCCCCTCGCCGTTGACGCCTCCGTCGGTACGAACCTCGTATGGGAAACGGTCGTCGCGGTTGTCGATCGAGACAACCGATCCAACCGCCCCAGCGTGCCGACCCGGGGTGTTCTCGTACTCCCGGACCACGCGGACCCGGTCGCCAACCGTGATGTCGCTCATGCGTTGTCTCCTGCCAGGAAGCGGGCGACGGCCAGGAGGTTCGGCACGTCGCGGGAACCGACCAGGGCACGGGCCTGCTCCAGGATGTCCATGCGGGCGTTCTTCGCGCACAGCTGCTCTGCGTTGTCCGTGTCGACGGGGGCCACCTCGTACGCCCACACGATGTTGTCGTCCGCCTCGTCAACCCGGACTCGGTACTTGCACTCGGTGCTGTCGGTGCGCGTCAGCACTCCGACGCGGCCTGCGTACTCTGGGAGGCAGCCCTCCGGGCGAAGGATGCGCACCCTGTCGCCCACCTTGATGTCGCGAACGGCGGGCTCCGTCGGCATGGGCGCCTCTCCCCCGTCCACCTCATCCGCCAGGGCCAGGATGCCGCGGGCGAAGGTGCGGGCGTCGGCCGGCGAGACGTAGACGCTGTCACTGCCGTACGGGTAGAAGGCGACGTGTTCGCCCACGGTGCCCACGGCCTTGATGCGGTCGCTGGGGTCGTCCTGGCACGTGATCTTGTACTCCGTCATGCTCTCTCCTCCGTCGTGATGATCAGTAGCTCCGCAAGTCGACTTGCGCAGCTCAGTCGAAGCTGTAGCCGTCCATCGGTTCGCCGTCGCTCCGCGCCTCCACGGCCAGGAGGACGTCACCGCCCCAGAGGGCGGCCTCCTCCGGTCGCACGCCCTGGACGTCGTAGTCATCGAGAGAGGGGAAGGTCATGGTCGTTGTCCGTTCCGTTGTAGTTGGACGAGTGACTCAGGCAGCTAGCGTGATGTGGTTGCCGGCCGCGACATTGCGGGCGGAGACGACTCCGTGCGCCCGCAGCTGACGCACGGCCTGGCACTTCTTGTGCGAGGTGACGCCCAGTTCGTCACTGGCCTGCTCATCGGTGATCTTGCGCCCGCCGACGCCGTAGAAGGCGCGGAGCGCGTACGCCTGACGCTGCGGAATCTGCGTCAGCAGCCACTGGGCCAGATTGCGGCGCTCAGCCTCGTCCGTGAAGTCGGCCGTTGCGTCCGGCAGGGTGTCCCCCAGCGTGGCGCCGTGAGCGTCGGAGGAGAGGGGAGCCTCCAGGCTGTCCACGTCCGCAAGTGCCTCACACACGCTCACAAATGCTTCACGCGAGATACGGTGCGTCACGTCCGGGAAGGTGGATACGATCATCCAAGCGCGGTCGGCGTCCCCGTCGGCCTCCCAGAACGCCCGGCGAACCCGGATCACCATCACAGGGTTGACGGTCAGTGCGCTGCTCGTCCGGATCCACTCCTCCGCAATGGCGCGGCGGATTGCCCGGTAGGCGAACGACGAGAGGGACGCTGCACTGCCGTCCGTGGAGTACTCGCGGATGTGCTGAATGAGTACGATCCGGCCCTCCTGGAGGAGATCCTCCGCCTTGCCCTCCTCGGCCGCACCCTTCGCCGCGGAACGGATGACGCTTCGGATCATGGGGTCGTACGCCGAGACGATGTCCCACATCGCCATCTCATCCCCGCCCTGCGCGGCCAGGATCTGAGCGTCTGTTACGGCGACCGGGTTCGACATGGGATCTCCTCGTGAGTGCTTGGCGTGACTTAGTTATGGGGCGATGGAGCCAAGATGTGACGCGGGACTTTTGTGGCCTGCGTCACATGTAAGGCGGCGAATGAGGACGCACTCCACCCAGCCCCTGGCGTGAGGTGAGTTGAGGCTGCCGGAGCCCCGCAGTCCGAGCGCTGGGGGGCTCCGCTAGTCGACTTGCGGAACTAGACGTCCTTGATCAGGAGTCCGTAGGCGTCGGCAATGTCGACGTCGGCAAGGGCGAGCGGGCAGGAGTCCCAGCCGGCTGCGCGGTAGAGGGTCTCTGCGTCGATGAGATCGTCTTCAGAGTTGTGCAGGAGCGGAAGACCCAGCAGCTGCGACAGGTTCCGAAGTTCGGCCGCCTGCTGAACGGTTGAGCGCGGCCCCGTCAGTACGTTCATTGCATTCCCCCGGAACTGGAGCCTCCCCCTCCCAGTGAGCAAGGGCTCGGTCCATTGATGCGGTAGCACCTCGCACGTAAGCGATGGCGTACGTGGTGTGCGAGATGCCGATTACCAGTTGTTGCTGTAGCGCTCCACGAGCGCCGTCCAGGGCGACGTTCTCTGTCGGGCGGGAGGGGTCGTGCGTCCCGGCACGTCCGGTCCCATCCGGATCCACGTCAGGCCGTCGGCCCGGCATGGTCACTGCATCGTCGTAGATCGACGCCATCTGACGGAGTTCGATCAGGTCACGTTCCAGCGTGTCCAGAAGAACCGTCAAATGCTGTCCGTCTGCGATGTGAGATGGACTGTAGGTCACGGACCCTCCACGGGCAATCGTCAAGCGGCTGGGATACGACGGCTTTTACTAGGGGTATGTGCCGGTTTGCGGTACCTGTGTGAACGCTGAGTAAGTACGACTAATGTCGCGCGACCCGTCCGACCTGCGGTTCTGTCGCGCAACAGACGACTGGTCCAGTATTGAACCTGTTACCCAGTCGTGACATCTATGAGGATGTGAAGGCGGCGTGTACGCCGTGAGATTGCGTCAGGATCTCAGCGCGTAACCGTAACCTCGCGCTCCGTGTCTGCTTGAGCTGCGAGAACTGACAGCCAGTCGGACATGTCCAGATCACTCTTCATCCGGTTGCACTCGGCGCACGCCGGCACGAGGTTGCACTCCTCGTGAACGCCCCCCTTCGCAAGGGGAATTGCGTGGTCCACTTCCAGTACAACCATCGGGCCGAACGAGGCGTCACAGTAGACACAGGACCACCATTCCAGCTCCTCCCACCGTCGCAGAGTGTCACGGTGGGAGGGGCCGTGCGGCGGCTCGGGAGTGCGCATAGGGGGCGATATGGGACGAGGGCGAGACGCCGAGCGGACGGCAGTGGGCGCGAATCCGGCCACTGCCGTTCGGTCAACTCCGGTCATCCGTCGGGGCGATGGTGCGGGGAGACGGACCGGCATCATGCGCCCTCCGGCTGAGAGCCGAACTGGCGGTGCAACCACTCCCACGGGTCCGCGTCGTTCTTGCTCAGGTTGCAGTCCGCACACGAGGGCACGAGGTTTTCAATGCCGTGCTCTCCCCCCCTGGACAGCGGGACGACGTGGTCAATGTGCTCGAACGGGCCCGGACAGTAGACGCATCCGTACATGCCGTCTTCGTCCCACTGCCGGTAAAGCTCCCGCATCGTGAACGGCACGATGCTTGCCGCGATCTTCCGCGCACGCCTGCGGTCGTTGTTCTCCCGGAGCGTTTCGGGATGCGCCGCCCCGTACGCACGGGAGTACGCACGGGCGTGCTCCACGTTCTCCCGGTACCACTTCCGGTGGCGGGCCCGGTGCCGCTCAGGATCCTCCCGGTAGTTCCCCCGGGCCCATGCCCGGTACTCATCTCGTCGGGCCTCACGGCTGTCTCTCAGCGCCTTACGGAACCGCTCCGGGTCGTCGGCGTACCTTTCCCGGGAGCGTTCGTTGACCCGGTCCCGGTTGTTCAAACTCCAGGTAGCGGTTCGTGAGTTGTGACACGACTTGCAGGACGGGTACAGCCCGTCCTTCTTCCGCGTGTCCTTGTAGTAGTCGGTCGAATGCTTCGACTCGCCGCATGTTGAGCACGGCTTCGACGATGCTCCGTCAGTAGTCGGCGCCATACGCCGCTCCCCAAGATCGCCCACCGATTTCGGCCTCCGCCGCGATGGGTACGCCGAACAGGTCAAAGGTCATGCACTTCTCGATCTCGTGGCCGATCTCCTTTGCCTGAGCGGCAGGCACTGACGCGATCGTCTCGTCATGGACGACCAGGCGGAGGTACTCCGTCAGGCCGGCGTCGTCCATGTTGATCAGCGCCTGCCCCAAGCAGTCCCGAGCCGTGGACTGGCAGAGGTAGTTGGTCGCCGCGTACGTCCGCGACCGGTCCAGCGGAAGACGTCGTCCGGTGACGCTGGTCAGCACCATGCCGTTGGAGAACGCCTCGCTCTGCCACCGGTTCGCCGCTCGTCGTACCTCTGGGTACACCCGGTGGTAGGCAGCGACGGCCCGCTGTACCTCCTCCATCGGGGCGCCAGTCTGTCGCTGGATCGTCGTCGCACCACCCCCGTAAACGACCCCGAACCCGATAGCCTTAGAGATCTTGCGGTGCTTAGGTGTGAAGTCACGGCCGAAGACAAGTTCCGCGGTGAACGAGTGCAGGTCCCTGTCTTCGTTGATCGCCTCCTTCATCCTCTTCACGCCGGCCAGGGCCGCCAGGACACGCAATTCCACGGCCTGGAAGTCAGTGCTGATGAACACGTGACCCTCGTCAGCCAGGAAAGCCCGCCGGATCTTCCAGTCCCCCGACGGCAGAGTCTGTACGGCAGGGTTCGTCACGGACATGCGTCCCGTGCGAGCCTGCATGGTCCGGATGTTCGGGTGGATGCGTCCCGCCCGGTCCACGGTGGTCAGGAAGTTGTCCGCGTAGGAGGACTTCCACTTGCCCGCCCGCTTGGCCCGGATCACAGCAGCTGCAAGCGGGTTGGGGGTGCGGACGTCCAGTCGGTTGCCGTACAGGTCCATGTCCGCCAGGGCAGATAGGACCGCCTTGTCTACCTTGACGGCACCGCCGGCCGTACGCTCCAGGAGTGACTCACCCATGCCAATCAGAGCCTCGGAGATCTGTGCGGGTGAGCCGATCTTCTCCACGCCGTACGACCGGACGATGGCGGACTGCGTGGCCTCCTCCTCCCCCAGTTCGACGGACAGCTGACGGGTGTAGTCCTGGTCCAGGAGAAGGCCGCGGATCTGCATGTGACCGCAGATGCGGGCTACCTCGTGCTCGTAGTCAACGAGACGTTGCGGAACGCCCAGCGTCCGCAGCTCTGCCATCAGCTTGGGCAGGAGGCGCGCCGTCAGGATGACGTCTCCGCCCCCGTAGGACTGGTAGATCGGGTGCCAGAGATCAATACGGCTGAAGCCGGTGGCCTTCGTCAGTCCCAACGACCGGAAGACGCCCGTCAGGTCGCCCTGTGTGTCCGCCGCCTTCGGGTCGATGTAGTGGTCTGAGAGCGGCTTGAGCGAACTCCCGATCCCTCCCTCCTGCACCTGTCGCGGGTCCACCAGTTTGGACATCAGCATCGTGTCCCGCGACGCCCGGCACAGCTCGTTGTAGTCAACCCCCAGGTGCACATGAAGCGCAGGAGCGTCGAAGCCGTGCCAGTTGTGACCGACGATCCCGACGCCGGCGATCAGGATCCGGAGCGCGGTGCGAGCGGCCTCCTTGAACGGCTCACCAAGCTCCGTCGGGATGTTCCACGCCTCGTCGGCGCTCCCGAACTGAACCATCCGGATGTACTCCGGGTCGCCGCTCAGGATCTGCAAGCCGTGGGACTCCGAGTCCACGGCCACCCGCTCACGCTGTCGGCTGACCCACGCGATGAACTCCGCCAGGTCCTCCGGCCGCTCCGGGACGGAGACCGGGAACTCACGGCCCAAGAGAGGAAAGGTGTAGTGCCTCACGATGCCTCCTTCGGCTGCTGAAAGATGTCGGTCGGACCGGCAGGGCCGGCTGGCTCGCTTACGTCCTCCGCGAGTCGACTCGCGCGCTCCTTCTCCTGGTCCGTCATGAGACGAAGGTTGTTGAAGCCCCATGCCCCGCGCTTCTTGTCCTTCTTGAAGCCGCGGGACTCTAGCTCGATTGCGAGGGCCCACCCCGAGAGCCGCTCCTTGCGGTCCAGGCTGGCATCCTCGGCCCACTCCGCGTAGGTGCGCCGAATCGCCATGGGAGCCACTCGCACACCCTCCTCGCGGACAGTGCAGGCGTTCAGGAACTCCTGAAGCCGGTCCTCCGACTCCCGGTAGTCCTGTGTTGCGGTGGCGACGGAGGACGGCTCGCCCAGCCCCTGCGCGTACCACTCCACGGCGCCGGCAACGGCCCACGCGAGGATCCCCTCCGCCTCCTCGCGCAGCCTGGCGGGAAGGGTCGTGTCCTTGTTGCCCCGGGCGTAGGAGAACGTGGCGTCGAACGGGATCAGCTTGACCCGCCTCCAGGTCCCTTCGTCCTGGCTGAGGATGGCTGGCTTGAAGTTCCCGGCGACGAGAAGGAGGAACGACGGCACGTAGGTGAACGGGTTCTGGTTCAGGAACCGGCACGTGATCGGATCTCCGCCCGTCAGCTGCTTGACAAGCGCCTCCGCCAGGCGGGAGTACTTCTCCGTCTCGCTCGCTGTCACGAGCCGCGCCCCGCGAAGGGAAGCCAGTTCGGGGCTCGCCTGGCCAACGTTGACGGACTTCTCGAAGGTGCTGAACTGCGTCGCCTGCGTGACGCCGCGGAAGACGTGGATAAGTGCGTCCAGGAAGACCGACTTCCCGTTGCTCCCCTGCCCGTGCATGAACGCGAAGCAGTGCTCAGACGTGCTCCCGGTGCAGCCGTAGCCGACGAGCCGCTTCATGAACCCCGGAAGGTCGGGATGTCCGGGAAACACCTCCGTCAGGAACTGGTTCCACCGCTCCGCGGGTGCGTCGGGGTGGTACGCAACGGCCAGACGCTTCGTGATCATGTCCGCGGGGGTGTGGGTATGGATCTTCCCCGTACGAAGGTCGACGGTTCCGTTGGCCACGGACAGCAGATCGTGCCGTGCGTCGAAGTCGGCCGCCTCTGCTCGTACGCCGGGAACAGACGGCAGCACCTCGATGACGTTCTTGATGGACAAGTTACTCAGCGCCTTGAGCGCCAGCTTTCGAGCACCGTCGTCACCACTGCTGATCAGCTCCGCTCCCATCTGAAGCAGGGCGGACCGCACGTCGCCGCCTCCAGGGGCCCACACCCTGCCGTCCCAGACGAGAAACCCGATCCCATCCGCGTACCGAACTCCTCCGCCGGTGCGTGCCATGTAGTCACGCAGCCGGACCGCGATGCCTACGTCAGTGATGTCGAACGCTTCGCGGGAGGACACGCTCATGGTCTGAAGTGCAGCGTCGGTATCAGACACGTCCGTTTCCTCCTTCGGCAGTTCGGGTGTCGGGGCGGGCCTCAGCTCCACCACGGGGGCGGAGCGAACGGCGGTGTGAAGCTCCGCGGGGAACGTCGCCGGCGTGCGCTCCCGCCAGTCGGTCAGGTCCTCCTTGGCGTTGGGGAACGGCAGCTGTCTCGGGTGGTTGCCGTCGGCCACGAGCGCTGTCGCCAGGGCGCCAATGCCTCGCGCTCCTGCGTCGTCGGGGTCGAAGGCGAGCACCACGTCACGGCCGCGCAGCTGCTCCACGAGTTCCGCCACGAGGGCGGCGTTCCGGGCCGGTCCGGCGCCACGGATGATCAGTGCGTCATAGCCGACGCCGACAGAGGTCAAGCCGTCTCCGGGGCCTTCGGTGACAAGGATCGTGTCGTAGCCCGTACCAGCAGAGAGAACGCCGTACTTCGCCCATGTCTTGCCGTCAACGTTGGCCAGGGAGACCCAGCGTGCTGGGCACTTACCGGACAGGTCCCGCCCCTGGAGGCCACGAACCACGCCGTCGAATCCGACGAGCGGGACAGTCAGCCGCGGGTAGCGGGAGAATCCGCGGGTGAGCCAGGCTTGCGGGCGGTCACCGGGCGCCGCATAGCCGACGTCCAGGTCGTCCGCCTGCTCTACGGAGAGGCCGAAGCGGTCAGCCAGGTACGCCACCGCCTCCGGTGAGTCCGTCAGTGCGGCCGACGTCTCGTCGACGAACATCTTCAGGCCGGCGATCTCCCCTGGCCCGATGGACTCCGGCGCCTTCGCGCTGATGGTCCGAGCGCCCTGGCCGTCGACGTTGAAGAAGTCGGACGGAGCGAGCCCCAGCTCCTGCATCTTGGCGGTCACGACCTTCTGCGCGCAGCCGGCCCGGCAGACGTAGAGAAGCTGCCCGTCCTCCTTGAGAGTCAGCTTCAGGCTGGGGGTGGTGCGGTCTCGATGCGCCGGGCAGAGCGCAAGGTGGCCGTCGTGATCGTCGACGACCCCACTCAGGCGCCCCAAGATTTCGGTCAGTCGCACGGCTCTCCTCTCGTGGTGGGCGGTCTCCTACGCACTCAGCCCCCGGGACCAGTGGTCACCGGGGGCTAGGTACTTGCGCAAGTCGACTTGCGGAGCTACTCCTCGTCCTCGGACTCCTCGTACGTCACTGACGTCGGGGAGGCGCCGTACGCCGTGAAGTTCGACGCGTGCTTGTCTCCGCGCGAGAGCACGTGAGCGACCCACCCGCGGGCGTCCTCCAGAGTCAGTTCACCGCCCTCGTACTCGTCGCCGTCCTCCTTGACGACGAGCGTCGCAGTGAACTCGATGACGACCTGCTGTCTCACGCTGCCTCCCTGTGTCGCTTGTCGAAGTCCTCGTACACCGTCGGAGCGATGTCTCGGAGGATCTCCTCCGCGTCTTTCAGCCGGTTCATCAGCCGCACGTCCGTCGCCACATCGCGCACGACGTAGCCGTCAGCCACGCCCTTCATGCGCCGCTTGACGACCGCGCAGCCGAAGGGCTCGCCGGCGTTGATGGCTTCGCGGTTGGCCTGCTTGATGTAGTCGGAGAGCGTGATCGTCTTCTCGGCCTTCGCCTCCAGCGCGTGGAGGTACAGGCCGCTGATGTCTCCGATGTCGAGACGGCCCATTTGGACATTTCTGTGGGCTGACGGGTTGTGGTGCTCGCGGAGGTAGGCGACGATCAGCGATTCCCAGGCGGTGCCCTTAGCCTTATTAACGGACATGGGCCCACGACCTTCCGTGGATGAGGTTGTTGATCCCGGGGCGCGACAGCTTGAACTCGTCAGCGAGATCGCATTGACGTTCTCCCAATGCCGCCCGTCGTCGAATGCTTCGGACGTCGTCCTCAGTGAGGCTCGTGGAGTAGTGCTGCTCGCCCCGCCTGGTGGTTCCGTGCCGCCCCTTGTCTTCCGCGTTCTCTCCGGCCGTGGCCCATCGAAGATTCTCCGCACGGTTGTCGTGCGGGTCACCGTTGCTGTGAGCTGCCTGGTGGAGTGCCGACGGGGGCGGTCCGTGGAACGCTTCACACACTGCTCGGTGCACGCTCCGACATCTTCCGTTCAGCGTCACCTTCAGGTAGCGAGTGGTGGTGCTGTACAGCTTCGCCTCTCGAAGTACGCGCCCGTCGGACGCTACCCACAGCCCCGGCTCTCCGGGAACCTCTCTGATCTCAAGCGTCATGCGCTCTCCTCTCGCAGCTCCCGCGCCTTGCGCTTCAGCACGCCCGGCAGATCAGTGGTTCGACTCAGCGTCTCCGCCATGTCCTCCAGCACGCCGGCCAGCAGCGCGCGGACGTCGGGGAGGACCTCCGTCAGAGGGCCGTGTTCGGCGCTGACATCTTCGATCGAAACTCGCTGAGTCGACGGGTAGATGGCGGACCCGTTGGCGCGCGCAGACAGCCGAAGCCACCCGGGCTCCACTTCCATCCACGTGTCGCCGTCGCAGTCCTTGAACTGTCGGTCGCTCATGCGCTCTCCCCTCTCGGTGTGTGCAGGTGTGCGTAGAGCCGCGACAGCGCCGGCCAGAAGGATGGATCGACGACCCGTTGCAGTTCTTCGAGCAGTCGCTCCCGCTCCTCGGTGGTGAGGTAGACGCAGTACTGATGGAGCGTGGCTGACTTCCGATAGGCCCTCATGCGCTCTCCAACTCCCTCAGGAACTCGTCCGTCATCCACGGCCAGGCCGACCGGGTCGCGCGGGATGTGCGCTCTACTGGTTCCTCGTCGGGCTCGGCGTGGATGATGCGGAGTCCGGGGCCGTCGCCTATCATCACCACTCCTCGTGCTCGGAGATGTCGCCGTACGTCAGGCCAGCTCCCGGCTTGGCCGGCAGCTCCACGTACTCCAGCTTGTGCACCATGACGGCCGCCACGTTCGGGCGAGCAGCCATACCGGCAACCATGTCGGGTACGTCTTTGGCGTCGTAGGTGAAGTTCTCCGAGACGCGGGCGGTGGTGCCGTCCTCGTTCACGAAGCGGGCCCGCATCCGGAACAGTTCTCCGTCGAAGACGCTCACTGGACGTCGCTCCACTCCGTGTAGGCGCTCTGAATCTGTGCCGACGACACCCAGTCCAGCTTGGCGTACGTCGTACGCTGGCCCCGCGCTGCTCCGATGCTGTTGAACGGCCCGAAGACCTCCACGCTCTCCCCACGCCAGTTCGGGCGAGACAGCGTTACCTTCAGCCGGTAGACATCGACGCCATCGCCAACCATCTGCCGTGCCATCAGTTCTCCTCCCGATTGATCACGTGGACGATCGCCCCGCGCACGAGCGCGACACCGACGGCCTCCCAGTACCGCGCGAAGTCCTTGCGCTCCGTTGCCGACCGGCGCAGCCGGATCAGGTCGTCCCTGCCAGCCGCGCGGATGTCGCCCAGCGCGGGGGCGTTGGCGGCGTCGATGGTGTGGATGGCGGTCATCGGGCCTCCAACCACACGATGTCGTGCGCCTTGCTGTCCTGGTTGTCGCTGATGGCCAGCACCTCGCCGGAGTACAAGACGCCGTCGTCGTAGCGGGCGATCTGGACCGTGCGGTTGGGGTCGGTGTTCTTCAGTCGGGCTATGAGTTCAGCGACGGTCATGACGTCACCTTCTCCAGGGGGCCGTAGCCGTGAACGATGCTCGACAGGGTGTCGCCCCGGTTGTCTCGGCCCGCGTACATGGTCACGTAGGGGTCGCCTCCGTCAGTCCGGCGCCCGGTGAAGGTCCAGGTGTCGTCCTCCTGATCGATGTACGCGGCGTGCAGGTCGTACGTCACACCGCCGTACTCGAAGGTGTCGGCCGACGTCTCCGGAGCCGTGGGCTTGGTCAGTGACGCCAGGAGGCTCGTCAGGCATCCGGTGTAGTCGAGCGCCTCCAACACACCCTTCAGGCTGCTGGCCTCGTCCTCCGTCAGCGTCAGGACGACGACCGTCTTCTCCACCGTCTCCGTGCGGATCTCGTACTGTGCCTCAGCCATGCTCTCTCCTCGTCTCGGCTGTGCTCCTACGCACTCAGCCCCCGGGCCACATGGGCGCCGGGGGCGAGGGTGCTACTGCGCGGTGAGCGGGCCCCACGCACGGACGACGTCACTCAGCGGCTCCCTGATCCAGCACGACGTGTCGTCGGACAGGGGCATACCGCCCGTGCCGGGGCGGTCGAACTTCCAACGGTCGCCGTCACGGTCCTCGTACGTCACGCCGTACTCGTAGATGGTGCCCTGGTACTCGAAGCCGTCGCCCGGGGTGACCTTCTCCATCACGCTCGCCAGCGCCGTGAAGGTCCGCGGGCTGTCGTCGGCCGGCGGATCCACGAGCTTGACGACGTAGACGTCCGCCCCTCGCGTGTTCGCGCTGTCGAACGGACCGTACTCCACCGTGGCGCGGCTTCCGGGGCGGGTCGTCAGGGTGATGGTGCCGCCAACGGCGAAGACAGGGGCGACGGGTGCGGCAGTCAGGTCGGAGACCCTGTGCGTGACCTCCTCTCCGTTCTCCTTGCGCACCACATAGACCGTGTAACTCCCGAAGGTGCTGCTCACCGGTCCGTACGTGATCTCACCGTTGGTGCTCTTGAACGCCTGCACCTTGTCGCCAACCTTGAACTCCGTCATGCTCTCTCCTCCATGCCAAGCGGAAGGCCCCCGCATCATCGGTGCGCGGGGGCCTAGTGGTGCGATCGGTCAGGCGGTCGGGGCGTCGCCAATGACGACGAGCCGGTCAGCGGTGACGGTCTGGATGGTCAGCGTCTTGCGTGCGATGAATCCGGAGTCACGACCGGTCGGCTTCACGACGACCTTCGGTACGACGATGCCCGCCGCCTTGTCGCTCTTCAGCTCCAGGACCACGGCCTCTGAGAGGCGAACGACGTTGCCCTGACGGGAGGCGTAGGACACGACAACACCCGGTCGGATCTCGGCTCCGGTGTAGTCGGTCAACCTTGCCTTGCTCATGTGCTCTCCTCTGTGAGTGTCTTCTGCTCCAGGCACCAGCGGAACGCGTAGTAGCTCTGCATCGGCACCACGCCGTTCCCAATACGGCCGATCTGCTCTTCGCGCGTCAGCCCGGGGACGTCGGTGACCCATCCGTTGGGCAGACCCATGAGCCACTCAGCGAACTTCGGCGCCAGCTTCACGCCGCCCCGCGGACCGAACATGATGGGGACCGGTGCCGCCGTACCCATCAGAACTTCCCAGCGATGGACGGCTGCCGCGAACGGCCCCCACCACTCGGCCGGCGTGTGCGGACCGTCGACCGGATCCGCGTCGGGGTCGACGTCCAGGAGGAAACAGACCTCGTCCTCCAGCGTCGGCCCGTGGCCGCCAGCTTTTCGCTTGTCCGGGTGCTGAGCGCTCCCGTTCCGTGCCAGGTTGGCGGTCGGAGTCTTGAACAGCTGCTCCGCCCTCTCCCGCGGGAAGAGTCGGGCGACGGCCGTTACGAGGTCGTCTCCACCCGAGCCGTCCCGGTCCCGCTTCGCGAAGTCCGGTCCGCGGTACCCGTCAGAGACCGTTGGGGATGGAAGGTGTGGCAACGCAAAACCACCTGTCACGGTGGTGAGGGGCGCCGACCTCTGAAGCTCGAAGAGACGTCCACGTCGCGTCATACCCGATCTCGTAAAGCGATGCGAGGACCTCGTCTTGTCCCCGATTACGGAGTGCTGAGACGTTCTCCAGGAACGCGTATCGGGGTCGAAGGACCCGAATTGCTTCGGCAACGTTGAACCAGACTGAGCTTCGGTCACCCTTGATCCCCTCCCGCTTTCCTGCGTTGCTGATGTCCTGGCAGGGGAACCCCGCCGTGATGGTGTCGACTTCTCCGACGAGCGGTGTCCACGTCTGGTACCTGATGTCACCAATGTTCGGCGCGTCGGGGAACCGGTAGGACATCACCTTGCATGCCGCTCCGTGCACCTCCGCGACGATGGTGACCTTGTCACCGATCAGCCGCTCCACTGCGATTCCCAGACCGCCGTACCCAGCGCAAAGTTCAAGGATCGGCATGCGCCGCCCTCCTCATGTGTGCGTATGCTCGTGAGTACGCAGCCCCTTCCGATCTCTACTCGGAAGGGGCTGCGCTAGTGGGTTACTGCACGTGCTTCCATGTGCGTCCGGTCTCGATGAACCGGATAGCCCGTCGGGACACGCTGTGTCGCGTGGCAATGCTGGCGATCTTCTCGCCGTCCGCCAGGCGTACACGGACGTCCGGCACTTCGTCGGCAGTCAGCTTCGAGTTGCCGTTCCGCTCCCCGGTCTGACTCGTGCCGTGCACCTTCTTATGCGCGTGGTTCTCGGCCGGCGTGATCCACGCCAGGTTGCTGACGTCGTTGTGGTCCCGCACACCATCCATGTGCGCACACTCCGTGCCCTCCGGGGCGGCGCCGCTGAACGACTCCAGCACCACCCGGCTTACGGACTTGTTCACCCGCGCACCGTCGTCCCGGATCATCATCACTCGCCGGTACCCGTCGGGCGTTGCCGCACTGCGCAGCTCCCGACGGGGCCCAAAGATGCGACCGTCAGAACTGACGACGTACTTCGAGAACCCCGGCACCGGAGCGAAGCTCACGCCGCCCACCGTCAGGCGACCTTCGCGAGCCACTCCGGGTCACCGTCCGCGTTCGCCGTTGCCGCGTAGGCCCCGGTAACGGTGATCAGCGGGCGGGAGTAATTGACGTCCCGCCCGGACTTCGTGGTGTACGACACCGGGTCGATGACCAACGTCGCCGTGACCGGGCCGTCGTACTCGTCGATGGCGGCAATGACGTTGTGCAGGTTCTTCACAAGGTCCCAGGACCCCGAGTTGAACCGGAACACGCCCAGCTCCGGCTTCTCCGCCAGCTTGAACTGAAGGTCAATGCTCGGCTTCGGTCCGCGGCCCGCACGTGCCTTGTCCTTCCGATCCTGGAGGAGCGGCGGGCAGCCGCACGCCTCGCCCTTGTCCTCGTCCGGCGAGAGGAACTCGACCCCGTCGCAGTGGTGGACGAGGCCGGACATCCCGAAGAGCTTCATCGAGGCGTCCAGCTTGTCCGACGACTCGATGATGATGTCCACCGAGGCCGACTCGGTGAGGACTTCGAGGTTGTCTTCGCGATCGGTCTGCCACTCCTCCGGCTCCCCGCCCAGCAGGCTCGCCAGTTCCGCGGCCACCACCGGGTCACCCGTCGTGACGCGCCACTCGTTCAGCGCCTCCGGCTGCTTGCCGACGAGGCGACCGGAGCGGAAGCGGCCGACGATGTCGGAACTGAACTGCCGCTCGCGGGGCTTGCTGTCCGGGTCGGTGTCCCAGATACGGCTGATGTTGTTCGCCATGTGTGAGTGCCTCTCGTAGGTTGCGTGTGCGTCGCGGGTGCGCTCTCCCCCGCTGACTTAGTTATGGGGCGATGAGGACCAGATGTGACGCGGGACTTTCAAGATCTTTTTAGCCGGTAGACGGCGCCGTCCTCGTCGGTTCCCACGTGCTCCAGCTGGGGGGCTGCGCAAGTCGACTTGCGGAGGTCGGCCAGCTCCGCTTTCAGGCGGGCGATCTCCGCGTCACGCAGCTCCAGCGCCTCCATGCCGAAGTTCGCTTCGTCCGCGGCTCGCCGGCGGGCGGAGATCCAGGCGAGGCGGTAGCGGTCGCGCTCGTCGGCGGTACCTTCGTACGCCATCAAGGCGCCTTCGAGCATGGCCGACCGGGCGTTCACGTTGTCGACGTGGAGCTTCGCCCCGCCCACCTTTGCTTCGGACAGGCGGAGAGCACGGGTCAGGCGTGCCACCTCCGCGAGCGCCTCGTTCAGGCGGCGCCCATTGGACTCCGCCCACGCCTGGAAGTACGTCACATCGGCGCGGGCGTCCTTCAGGGCTTCGCCCAGGCGCTCCACGTTGTCCACAGCGGCGTTACGTTCACGGGCTGCGTCGTCGTGTGCCCGCTCCACGCTCTCGATCTTGGCGCGGGTACGGGAGTTTTCGTCGCGCCAGCGCACGACGTCGAACCGGTCGTAGCACACTTCGGCGGAGTGGATCTCAAGGAGCGTCTGCCCGTCACACGCGCACCGCTCACCCATTGGCCAGCCTCCAGAGGTCTCGGTCCGTCGACGTCACGCGCTTCGCGTGCAGGAGCTTCCACAGGTCCCCGGGCGTGACGTCGCCCGGGAGCCGGCCGTCGTCAAAGAGATGCACGTCGGCGCGGAGGTGTACCTCGTCGACCAGTTGCGAGCAGATCAGATGCCCCGTGGACGCCACGAAGTTCCGCACCAGCCGGGGCCGGACGTGGAAATGCGCCAGGCCCAGCGAGACGTAGTCCAGGTAGCTGTACGGGGTACCGACGAGGGAGCGCGCCTCCATGGCGATGTTGAACCGCGTCTGATCGTCCAGCTCGAAGTGCCCCGTCGACCACTCGACAACGGGACTCGCGTCCTCCAGGCGGATTAGCTCCGCGCCCGACGGCATCGCTTGCACGATCATGCCGTTGCCGACGTACACCAGAGCGTGCTGCACCGGAGCGGCGTCTCCGATGAGGGCCTGTCCGACGGCGATGGCCTTACCCGTGATGCCGGTGATCTTGGTCAGCCCGAAGTCTCCGACCTGCGGGATCTCGGTCACTTGAACTCCTCCTCAGATAGCGTGTGTGCCTTGCTGAGCGCCTCCACAACGAGCGGCGCCCACTTCCTCCGGCGTGCCTCCACGACGCGCTCCCACGGCCGCAGGTGGGCGCGGAAGGCGTCACTGGAGGACGGTGCCGTGTCGACGAGTCGCTGAAGCCGGAGCGCCTGCGCATACCGCTGATACGCCCGTAGCTTCTGGCGGGTCTGCTCCAGCTGCCACTGCATGCGGGCGTCGTACTCCAGCTGCCAGAGCGAGCGGCCAGCGGGCCCGGGGAAGGTCTCGCACCGGATGCATTCGGATGCCCGCCCGTGCCAAGGGGTCTCGCGGAAGTCCGTGCGGGGCTTGTGGCGTCGGCAGAGACCGGTACAGAGCAGGGCGGTACGGTCGTTCACGCCGCCCCCACCTTCGCCAGCATGGCCGCGAGCCACTGGCCGGCTAGGTAGTCAACGATCCCGGGTGACCACCCGCGGGCGATCAGGTCCAGTCGCATGCCGTCGGCCGTGTCGAAGAGAGGCTCAATGTAGGTGCCGCGGACCTCCATGAGTCCGGCCATGAACGCTTCACGCTGCTCGTCGACGGTGGGTGTCTTGGATCCGAACATGTCAGCGGCCTCCCCGCGGGTCGTGGTCTCCGACGTACTTGCCGGCGTCACGGCGCTGCCGCCAGTACTCGTCTTCCTCTGCCATCCGCTTTACGGCGTGCTTCGCCGCTCCGACGATGGCCGTCAGCCCGTCCGCCTCGTCAGTCCGGACGTGCGGGTCTGCGGTGCTCACGCGGTCACCTCCAGGTCTGCCAGGAGCGCGCGGGCGGGGCGTTCGTCGTCGGTCAGCCCGTAGTTGTCGATCAGCCGCAGCGAGCGGCGGATTAGCTCCAGCTCCGCGAGCGTCAGCTCCACGTCGACCGTGCCTGTGGACTTGATGACTGCCATCAGCTCTCCTCCTTCTTCCAGAGACGTGCTTCACGGCGCCGCACGATGCGGCGGAACCACGCCCCCTTGTCGCCTTCGTCGGCGTAGCGGTGCGGGATGATGCGGCTTGCGGCCAGCAGACCGTTGGGACGGCCGGCACGGTTCTTGCGGCTGTGCCAGCGCGACCGGCCGGTCCCGGGGACGGGAGCGCTCATCAGCTCTCCTCCTTCTCCTCAAGAAACCTGGCCACCTGCAGCACGTCATAGACGCTGATCGCCTCGCCCCACGTCAGGTCAGTGACGAGGCCGTGTGCCTGCCGGAACAGATCCAGGCGCCGCATCTGGCGTTCCACGTCGGCCAGTTCGGGCGACGGGTCGCCGGCGTCGATGGCTGCCATCAGACACACCCCCCGAACTCCGCGCCGTAGCCGTGCACCTGGCCGTCGTTCTTCGAGTTGCCGCAGCCCTGGCACCGGTTGACGTAGCTGTCCGGGTCAATCTCGTCAGCGGCCTCGTTGCAGTCGCTCATGTGGTCGTCGGTGTAGTCGCGCAGGCGGTCGGAGTTGCGGATCTTCTGCGCCGCTTCGCGCAGGATCGCATCCCGGTAGGCGCTGACCTCGCTCGCTGCGATGGCCCGGTACTCGTCAGCGTCAGCCGTCCGGGCGTTGTGCCAGGACGTCATCACCTCGTCGCTCTCGAAGAGCGCTGCGGCGAATCGCTCGATGAACTCTGTGTGGGCGCTCATGACTCGCGCCGCTCGCTGGGTGTCCAGTCCGCTACCACGTTGGGCAGCATGTGTTCCCGGATGTACTCCTTGGTCCCCTCATTGGTCCAGCAGCCGACTTCAAGCAGGCCCCGGAGTGCCTCGCTGAGGATGTGTCGTTCACGCATCAGGTCTCGGGCGCTCATGCCGCCAGCTCCTCGTTCATCTCCGCCAGGAGCGCGCTCACGTCGTCGGAGTTCATGACCACAGTCGAGATTGTCTCGCCCTTGGCGTTGCGGGTTTCGAGGTCGAACTCAATGCCCCGGCGGGTGATGGTGACTTGCGACCCGTCGGCGGTGTGGATGGTGGTGGGCACCGGGCGGCTGGCCATGAGTCGGGCGGCAGCCGGGTTGTCTCCAACGATGCTGATCTTGGTAGCGCGTGTGTGCTTCATGGTCTCTCCTCGGCGTAATGGGTGTTACAGCGCTTCGGCTGCGTCGGCGACCTTCTCCGCGGCCTTGATCCGCTCCACGGTCGTGGCGGCGTAGGTAGCGTCCAGCTCCACGCCGATGAACTTCCGGCCTTCCAGCACGGCCGCCACGCCCGTGGATCCGGAGCCGGCGAAGGGGTCCAGAACGGTTTCACCGACGGTGCTGGACGACTCGACCAACTGACGCATGAGCGGCACGGGCTTCTCCGTCGGGTGGCGCTTGACTCCGCGGGAGTTCGGACGTGGAAAGCGCAGGACCGATCCTTGACGGAGACGTGCCGCTAGCCGGCCATCGCCGGACGCTCGGTTCGCCGCGCTGGGGGTCAGCACCCCGAAAGTGAGTCGCTCATGTTGCGGGGCCCACGGCGACGTCAGGTCGCCCGGTCCGATCAACTCCTTGTCCCAGACAAGATCAGTCGTACCGCCCAGCCGCATGGGTCCGCTCAGCTGCTCAGTGGTGTACCCGAAGACGTAGACGTGTCGTCGCGCCCGAAGGACAGTGGTGTACACACCGAGCAACGCGGGAACGTCAAGGGATCCGTCGTCACCCGCCAGCTTTGCAAACTTCGACGCCCGACGTCCGGACTGCCACTTGACGCCGTAGGGCGGGTCGGTTGCGATCATGTCGACCTTCTCCGCCACCAACTCCAGCGCGTCCGCTGCGTCTCCGTGAATGATCGTGGCTCTCTCGGACTGGTAGACGATCTCTGCCATGGCTGCTCTCTCCTCTGCTCTGTGGTTACACGCCGAAAGCCCCCGGCGCCGAAGCAACCGGGGGCTGAAGGACTTGCGCGAGTCGACTTGCGGAGCTAGTGCGGACCGGGACACTGGCTGGACGGGCAACCGTGGGAGTGGCACCAGTCGGGCGACCGCATGTCTTCTTCGGTGGCGCTCAGGGTGTGTCTCATGCTGCTGCCTCCTGCTTCTTCGCCAGCCGGCGGACCTTGCGAACGAGCCGCTCCACGTCGTCGCGCTGGATCTCCTGTCCGCTCACCCACGAGCGCGCCTCACGAACGAACGCCGTGACGTCGTCGATGCGCTGGAGGTCGTTGACCGACGTGTGGTTCTCAAACGGGGACGGGCAGGAGCAACCGGAGTCGGTCGCCCAGAACAGGACGCCGTCCTCCGCCCGCTGCCACACCGCCAGGATGCTGAACTCGTAGTACAGGGTCGGGTCACACAGCTCACCAACGGACGTCAGCCCGAACTTCTCCGGTGAGCAGTAGACGTCATCGTCGCCGTATCCCATGCTCTCTCCTCGTCGCATGCCGAAGTGGGGGCGCCCGGTGTGGACGCCCCCGTGTGTGCCTCGCGTTACTTGCGGAACTTCTTCGCCACGGCCGACAGGGCGTCCGCCCCGAGGACGAGGAGGATCGTCGTCCCGTATCCGATGGCGGGGATGGCCGGCGCGAAGCCGTGCACAGCGCCGATGGCGAGCATGAGCAGGAAGGCGATCAGAGGCAGGGCGAGCAGGTTCGTTGCGAGGCTGCGGGCCCGCTGCTGGAACGCCTCCTTCTGCTCCTGCTCCTTCACATGTGCTCGGTACTGCGCGGCCGTGGTCGGGTGGTTGTCGGTCATGCGCTCTCCCCCATCAGGAACCGGGCGAAGGCGTCCATCGCCTGCACCTTGTCGGACAGCCTCACGCCGTCCTGGTAGCCGCGAGAGTTCGTCGACATGGCTTCGACGTGTTCCCGGGCAGCCTTCAGAGCGTCGACGCGGGACATTTCGGCGGGTGCCACCGGGCCGCGCATGACCAGGAGTTCGCGGAGGTTCTGGACGGCTTCTTTCAGCGACTCCACGTCACTGGCGACGTCGTCAAGCATGTCGGTCATGCGCTCTCCCCCTTGAGTCGCGCGATCTCCCGCGCCTGGCTGACGATGGCGGCCCGGAGTTCGTCACGCTCGCGCTCCAACTGCCGGACGTAGTCCCCCATCTCTGCGGCTGCTTCGTCCGAAGCCTCCTCCCGCGCAATGGCGGCGTTGGCGCGCTCACCCTCCGCACGCAGGAGGTCGGTCAGCTTCACCTTCTCCGCGGCCAGCTCGTTACGCTCGTCGTCCACCGCATACGCAGAGGTCACCACTCGCTGCATGTGGTCAGCGTCCCAGCGGTGCCCCGGGCCGGCGTCGATGTCGGTACCGAGGATCAGGGCGACATCGGCGACGACTTGACGGGCTTCGCCTCCGCGGTCGTTCTCTGCGTAGAGCGCCTCGCGGTGCGCCTCGTCAGCGGCGTCCAGCATGTCCACCACGCCCCCCTTCGGGAAGGAGAACATCGTGTGGGCTTGCCGAACCAGCTCCGGTGTGAAGCCGCCCGACGTCCGCCAGCTCAGCGGCCCTGCTCCTCGACTCATGCCGCCCGCCTCGCCGTGCCGGTCTGCTTCTCCCCGCCGGACGCGATCGGCTTGCCGACGACGCCCTTCTTGCCCTCGCGATCCCACTCGAAGATCGCTCTCAGCGCCTTGAACGTCTCGTGGACCTCCGGGCCGCACTCGATCGGATGGAACGCCCAGCCCTCGGGGCGCACGTGGAGAACCGCCCCGCCGTCGATCTCCGGCATCGGGATGGATTCCCCGGTGTCCGCCAGGATGATGCGGGTGGCGTAGCGGTAGGCGCTCAGCTGGAGAGCCACCGACTCATAGACGGCCTTCGAGGTCTTCCAGTCGATGAGTACTGTCTCACCGTCGATTTTCGCGATGGCGTCGAACGAGCCGGCGACGTGGATGTTGTCGTCCCAGACGGTCTCCTCCAGGTGGAGGAACTCTGGCTGGATCTGCTGAAGGAACTCGTCGAAGTGCTGGACATGCCGCTTGATGTCGGCGTGGACGTGGCGCGGATTGATGATCTCGCCCCGCGCCTGCCTCTCGAAGGCGTCGTGAGCGGCCGACCCGATGTCCGAGGCGTTTCCGCTGGAGCGTCGGTGAGCGCCCTTCAGATAGTCGGTCGCGCCCTTCGGGTCCCGCTCGATCAGCTTGCTGACGATGTCCCAGTTGTCGACGGCCGCTGTAGCCGCCTCCTTCGCCGCCCAGAAGACCAGGAAAGGCTTGGGCTCCATGCCCACCACGCTAGTGACTCCCGGAACCTTCTTGTGAGCGTCTGCGGGGTCGATGTAAAACCGGCTGCCGCCCCTCTTGATCGTGCTGACTCCGGCCATGTGGCCTCCACCCTCGTCGTGTGCGTTCGTGCCTACGACTTAGTTATGGGGCGATGGAGCCGAGATGTGACGCGGGACTTTCAAGATCTTTCCGCCCCCTCCCCCGGAGAACAGACCGAGGACAAAAAGACAAACCTGACCCCTATTTCACTTCTCTCTAACGCGCGTTAAGGAGAAAGGAAAATAGGGGTCAGGTTTGTCGTTCTGGCCAAACTCTGACCGGGGCGGAGGAGGACGCGGGTTGACGTTAGGCGACGATCAGGCCCCTGAGCTGGGCTTCTTTGTGAGCTTGCGCAGGGAGGCGAGTTTCCGCTCCATGGCGACCAGCTCCTTGTCCAGCGCCGCCCGTTGCCCGTCCGTCATGTCACGCTTGATGACGTTCCGGTCGAACTTGTCCAGGATGTTCTTCGCTACCTGCGCGAGGCGGAGGTGATCAGCCGTCGCCCTGACGGGCTGGCCAGCCTCCTCCGGGGCGTCCCCCTTCTTCGCCGCCCGCTTCGGCGTGGACTTGTCGACAGCGGACATGGTTTTCGACGCCTTGACGATGATGGAGTCCACAGCGCGGGCGTCCTGCAGCCGCTCCAGTGCGCTCGTGGGCTGGAGATTGTGCTTCTCCAGCTCCCGCGGCGTCATGTAGCGGCGCAGTGCCGTACTGATGTGCCACCTGACGGCGCCTTGAACACGGGCGGCACTGTCCGGCGGAATACCCGCGTCGCGGTACATGGCTGCTACGACCTGTCGGTACCCGTTGCTGGAGCCCCGCATGTCGTCGTGCCTGACCCTGATCGCCACGATCACCGTGGCCAGATTCCTGAGCAGGGTGGTTGCCGTACCCTCCACCCTGGCGTACTCCTTGGCGTAGGCGGCGCCGCGAGCTTGGAGTAGTTCCTCCGACTCCCCCGCGATGTCGTCCATCTGGAGGGTGGGGAGGTCGTCAATGCTGACGTCGACCCCCCGTCGCTCAGGGCGGTCCAGCTCACTGGAACTCATCATGACCTCTCGAATCAACCGTGGGGGCGCCGTCACCGTAGCGCGAGGCACTGATATTAGCCAGACCTTACCCGCCGAATGATCACGCCTCCGTGAACGGCTTCTCGCAGACGCCGCAGAGGACCGGACCGAGAGCAGCCACCGTCGGGGAGATCTGGATCCGACGAGGCTTCGGCGCGCACTGGCACTGAAGGTAGAGACGGTTCGCCGGCCGACGTCGTGACGGCGCTTCCGGGATGACGAGGTGAGGAAGGACTAGCGGAATGGCCGTTGCCAGTACCCGCAGGTCGTCGGCGTAGCGCTCCAGGGTGTCCTTCGTGGGGGAAACGTTCCCTTTCCCGCGGGTCCGCGCCTGGCCCATCGGCGGAGCTAGCCCCACCTCCCCCGCAGCAGCGATGTAGTGCGCATTGTGGTAGGCCCCGTGTGTGGAGGTGTCCTGTACGCCACGGATCCAGCACAGCACGTGGGCGGCCTCGTGGAGGAGGTGCTCCAGCACTGCGGCTGCCCCAGCATTCAGAGTCTCAGCACTGACGACAAGACCCGTCACTGTCTCGTCCTCCCATGCCCAGCGCTCTTGATCGTGGTTCGGAGATGGGGACAGAGGCGTTAGAGCTATCCGGGCGTTGGGCAGACCCGGTGCGCTCGTACGGATGTGCGCCCACGTTGCGTCGAGTGCCTGGAGAAGAGGCCCGGGAGGAGAAGAGGTTGGCATGCGGAGATCGTAGCCAAAGTCTGTTGCGCAACACAATGTTGGGTGTACGGGTCCGCGAGTCGACTCGCGGAGGCCCGGAACGCAAAAAGGCCCCGCACCCACCGGTTACGGCGAGTACGGGGCCTGGGCGTGCAGGGGAAAGCTTTACCTACAGGTGGCGGTCCACGTGATCTTGGTCGTAGTCCTCGTCCCCGTTCACCATCATGATGGCGCGGCCTGTGTTGAGGTTTGATTCAGTCTGCGAGGCGGCGCAGCTCCCGCAGTACGTACCGGCGTACAGCTCGTTGTACTCGTCGGCCGCACCTCCGGACTCTGCCCGGTACTCCCTCTGCGCGTCCGAGACGTCGAAGTCCTCGGCGCATTCCACGCATGTCGTCATGGCTGCACCCTATCGCCGTCGAAGAAGGCCAGGCATGCGTCAAGGTCGATCCCCCGGGCGGCCAGGTGCTCGGTGAGCACGCCCCACTCCTCCTTCGTCCCCTTGCTCAGGTTGCAGTCCCGGCAGGAGGGGACGATGTTGTGGAGCGCGTGGGGGCCGCCGTTGTCGAGAGCTTCGAAGTGCTCGATGTTGAGCGTGTCCAACGGGCCGGCGCAGTAGAAGCACTGGTACAGGTCGTGCTCTTCCCAGTCGTCGTACATGTCGCGGGCGGTGAAGGTCTCGATGGTTGCGGCGGCTTTGAGTGCACGGCGTTTGTGGCAGTACATCCGCACTCGGTCGGGGTTGGCCTGGCGCCACACGCGCATACGGTCAGGGTCGGCCTGGCGGTAGTTTGCTTGGTATTTGCGGATCTTTGTGGCGTTTACACTTTGATACTGCGCCACACGCGCTAGTACGGCTTCACGTGTTCGGGCATACCGAGCCTGATCGAATGCCGACTTGCACACCACACATACCGCCGAGCGTTGATCAGAGCTTTTGCCGTCGCTGCGGAACTGCGCTGTTGCCTTCACCACGAAGCACTTCCCGCAAGCCTTCGCCGCCACCCCCTGCTCCCGCATCGCCTTGTTGAACCGCCTCCGGGCATTCTTGTCCGCCAGCGGACTCGTCATAGTCTCCATACGCCAAAAGCCCCCGGCTCCGAAGAGACCGGGGGCTGATGGTGCGCTTACTTCTCGTCGTCGTCCGCCGGGGCGACCTTTTTGCGGGTCGACTCGCCTACCACGATTGGTAGGAGGACGGCGCCGACGAAACCAACTCGGTCCGCCACGCTCGCCGTGATCGACGGGGTGAGGAACGCCAGGGCCAGGACCGCCGACGTCAGGGCCGCCCGGAGGCGGACAGGCTCCTGGGAGGCGAAGACCTGGAGGGCGACGTAGAGGCGGAGGGGGAGGTCTCTGACGGCCTCTACGAGTTTGCTGAGCAAGGGCTTCATGCAGCGTCCTTTCAGGAGTGGGATCGTGCGTACTGGCGGCGGGACTCGTCGGTGTAGATGTGGGCTACCGCCACCTGGAGCTTCGCGAGGAACAGCTCCCGCGTGCCGTCGTTCGTGATCGCGTAGTCCGCATCAGCGGCTGTGAGCGCGCCCTCGGACTCGTGCTGGAGCTGGGGGACGTCGGGCCGCTCGATGTAGAGGAGGTGGAAGCCCGCGGCTTTCAGGGACGCCGCCTCGTTGGGGTAGCGCACGTCCGTGATGACCGCCGGTACGCCGGCCTCGTTGGCGTCGCGCACCTTCGCCAGCGCCGTGCGGAGCCAGAACTCCGGGTCGATGGCGCGGATGGAGGCGCCCAGCTCCTGGAGGATGCGGCGTACTTCGGGGTACCCGTCCTTTGCACGCTCCCACCCAGCGTCACGAACGACGTTGGACAGGCGGAGCATCGGGCCGGATCCGTACTGCGTGACGAACGGGTCCAGCTTCAGCGCCGCATCCCGGAGTGGGTCCGCGAAGGACACTCGTCGGTACCCGCGGTTGTCGACGAGCCATTGTCCAGCAGTGTCCTTGCCGACGCGCATCCTGCCCGTAATCCCTATGTTCGCCATGACGTCCTCTCCCCTACTCGGCCCTGCCTACATACGAGTTATGGGGCGATGGGGGGAGGATGTGACGCAAGGCGCTCATGATCTTTCTACGGAGCGGTAACCGACACCGCCCGCCAATGCGGCTTGTTTGCCGTCGACGTCACGGAGCCCGTCGACAGGTGGAAGTACCCGCCCCGGTACGATGTGTTGGCGACGTTGATCGAGACTGGCGTCACGAGGTCCGTTCGTGTCAGCGTGATGTCCGTCGCCGTGACGGCGATCGTGAAGGACATCCATCCGCCGGCCGTGGGCGCCGTGGTGGATACCGTGGAGCCGATCTGTGTACCGGCAGTAACCCCCGCAGCGTGTGTATACAACTGCATGTCGCCGTTGCCGCGTATGGCCATGTGATAGCCGCCGGACGCGTTCGCCTGCGAGAACCTGTAGATGTCGTCAGAGGCCTTGCCGAACGCGATGCCTGCATGCTCTGTCGATCCGGGCACGCCCTCGTACATCATGTCGAACTTGATCGTGTACGCGGCTGGCGGCGTCGGGTTGCTCAACGAGCCGAGCAGGACGGAGCGCTGGGGCAGGGCGTTGATGTACGCCGACCCGCCCGTGTCGTCGAACTTGAGCGCGCTTGCGGCATCGTAGTTGATCGTCCCCAGGTCTCCCGGGGCCTTCACCTGCGTCGCGAAGTCGTCGCTGGTCCGGCTCGGTGCGCTCCGGCGGACGTAGATCAGCTCAGAGCACATCATGCCCTGCACACCCAGCCCCGCCAGGCGGTCACGCTCGGAGCGGCGGTGGACCTCCCACGCGATGACGGGCTTCCCGCGAGCGACGATGGCCGTCACGCGAGCGTCAGCGGTGTTCGTTGGGACGCCCCACATGTCGATCAGGGACTGATCCAGGGCGTTCATCTGCGCGTCGGTGGTGGCCGCATCGACGTACGCCCAGGTCTTGAAGCCGTTCTCCTTCGCCCACGGCCAGGAGGTAGCCGTGTAGTAGTTCTTCCAGACGACGGAGTCTTTCGCCTGGGGGTAGAAGTCCGTCAGGATCTGCTGGACAACCGGGACCGAGGGGTTGCTCTTGGCCTCCAGGAAGATGACGACGCGCCCAAGGAAGCGGTCCAGTACCTCCCGTAGCGTCGGGATGGGAGCGTCAACTCGTCCCTGCCCCAGCATGAGGCGCCCGTTTGTGAGCACCTTGTACCTCAGCGCCGCATAGTTCCAGTCACTGACGCTGCCCGTTGCGTAGGTCGTACGGGAGAGATCCTCGTCGTGGATGCAGACCGGGATGCCGTCGGCCGTGAGCCTGACGGACACCTCGATCGCCCGTGCCCCGGCAGCTACCGAGGCCTCGTACGCTTCGAGCGTGTGCTCAGGGAACTCTCCGCCGCTCCCCCGGTGCGCGATGTAGAAGGGGGACATCGACAGGAGCGTGCTCACAGGCACGATGGCCCGGGGCAGTGCGCCGACGTCGGCGGGCGTCAGAGAGACGGCGCCGGTCTTGCCGTTGACGGAGGAGATCAGTCCTCCGCCGCCCAGCTCCACGCCCGTGGACGGCCAGGCGCCAGCAGCCTTCGGGCCGTAGAGCTTGACGTTGCCCGTGGTCTTGTCGACGAACATGTCTCCGTTGGCGCCGAGCAACGGCGAAGGAACTCCGGTGCCCGTCAGGATCGACGTCCCCGCCGGCCCTGTGGGTCCGGGGACCAGCACGTACTGACCGGTCGACGGATCCGACGGAGCGATGTCCGCTATGGAGACGATGGGGACGGCCGACGGGAGACGGATGGCGTAGGTCCGGGCCGCGATATCGGTGAACTTCTCCGACACCTGGTACGCCCAGTCCGTCGGCTGCATGTCCATCTGGTCGGTGGCGATCAGGAGGACGGAGAACGCTCCCGTCGAGTCCAGCGTCACCGACGCCGAGCCGGCGCTGATTGTGTCCGCTCCCGGTAACGTGACGAGGCTGGGGGCCGCGATGGTCACGGTGCCCTTCAAGGGCGTTCCGTCGGGCCTGAGGTAGCGGCCGGTCAGTGTGACCGTGGCGATTCCTGCGGGCATGCTCATGTACCGCCACCTCCGTTGCGTGGCCGTCCGATCGTGAGGTGCTCCGCGTCGTGGCCGGCCTGCCACTCACGGACGCGCGCAACGCCCTCGCGCACGTTGTCGATGTCGTCGCGCACGTCGTCGATGCGGGCGTTGAATCGGGCCTCCAGGCGGGTGCCCACGGCGTTCAGCGCGTCCAGGGTGGCGGCGCGGGTCTCCGCCCCCTGGGCCTCCACGGTGCCGCGGGTCCTACGGGATGCCTGGAGGAAAGGGGGCAGAGCTGCCACCACAGCAGCGACCACTACGGCCACTGCTGCGATGGCGGCGACGAGAATTTCAGGGCTCACGTCGTCACGCCTTGACCTTGAAGCCGTGCGCGGTGCCGAGCTTCTCCAGAGAGGCCTTGCCGGGGATGCCATCAGCGTCGGAGCCGGAGTAGCCCAGCTTCTGTTGCCACTTCCGGTACGCCGCCACGGTGGTGGAGCCGAAGGAGCCATCTGCCGCGTAGGCCGCCGCGAGAAGCCCCTCCGCCTTGAGCGCCGCTTCGACGATCTTCACGTCAGCCGCGTGACTCGTCCCGCCCTGCTTGAGGCCGGGGTCCTTGCGGGCTGCGGCGATCAGGTTGGAGAGATCGACGGTCGGCGTGACCGCCGGCTTGGCCGGAGCCTTCGCAGGGGCCTTGGGCAGGGTCCCCATGAGCTTCTTGAGGCTTGCCTCACCGGGGACACCATCAGCGCCAGTGCCGCTGTAGCCGCACTTCTTTTGCCACTTCTGGTAGCTCTTGGTGTCCGCGTCCGACCACGTCGGGCCGGGGCCGTCGACGTAGGCGGAGCAGCCGGCAGCGACGAGCGCCTTGCCGACGGCCGTCACGTGAGCGCCTGTCGCCCCGTAGCCGTAGGCCAGACCGTTGATGGTGACCTTCGCGCGGGAAACGCCGGAGGTCGACGTCGACCCGCCACCGGACGGGGTGGAGCTGCCTCCCGGAGCCGCCTTGAGGATGGCGTTCCGGTCGATGTTGCCCGGGTCCCAGTGGTCGTTCCCGGGGATGTGACAGTGGCCGTAGTGCCCGCCCTTCGTCGCCCAGGTCGTCCGGTTGCGCGAGGCGCCAGGGGCGCAGGATCCGGCCGGCCAGGTGTCCGGGACGCCCCACGAGCGGACTGCTCGCATGAGTGCCTTGAAGTTCGGGCCCGGCTTCCAGTAGCCCGTGAACGGAGTCGCAGCGCGGGCCAGGACCTCGATCTGAATGCAGACCTTGCCGGTTCGGTTCGTCCGGGTGCTGCCGTCGTTCTTCAGCGCCCGCGCGCTCTGGTTCAGCGGCCCGTACTGACCGAGGCGGTCAGTCGTGGGGTCGTACAGGAGGTGCGGCTCCGAGGCGACGGTACGCAGGTAGCTGCCCACGCTGTTGAAGCTGGCGTTGCCGGCCCCGCTCTCCGTGGTGTGCCAGACGACGCGACCGGGCGTCGACGGCGAGTCCATCGCGCCTCCGATGCTCCCGTCCCCGAGGCGTTCGGCTTCCTTGATCCAGATTTCACCCATGTGATGATCCCCCTCCAGGGCATAGAAAAGCCCCGACGCTGCGGAGCGATGAGATGTGCGCAAGTCGACTTGCGGAGGTCAGTCGATGCTGAAGTGGATGCCGTCCAGGGACAGCCATTCGCTCTTCGAGTTCAGCGGCATGATGTAGATCATGCTGCCGTCAGGCGCGATGCCGACTCGGCCGGAGAAGTAGCTCTGTCCCCCAGCGTTCACGAAATTCGCCGCCGCCAGGAAGAACCGGTACACCCCGGTGGGGCGCGCTTCCGCCGGCAGGGTCGCAAACTTAGTGTCGGCGTTCACCACGAGGTCGGTGTTGGCGGCTGTTCTCCGGATTGTTCCGCGCAGCTGAACCTGGTTGTTGACGATGCGATAGGCGGGAGATCCGCTCTGCGCGGTGTATCCCGATGCGTAGGAGAGCGGCTTCCAAACGCCAGGGCTGAACGGGCGCCAAACATTGTCGCCGTCCCGCCGGTCCCACCGGTCTTCCGCGATGAGGTAGGTAATCATCCCCGGAACGGGCTTGTAAGCTCCGGTGAGCGTCGCGGAACGCTCGTTGGCGTTGGCGAAACGCATCGTCGTCAGCGGAACGACGCCGTTTACCAGCGCCTGGAGCGCGGTCTCGATGTTGGGCGTGTCGGAGAGAACTGGATACTGGACGGACTGGCCGTAGTTATCGGGCTTCGGCATTCGTGATGCTCCTCAATGTCTTAGGACGCGAGTACGCCGACGACGATCCAATTGCCGTCCGGGTTGTAATCGACTTTCACGACGTCACCCACTGCCGGAGACGTATAGGACTTCAGCCGGCGCACTTTCTCGATTGCTCCGCGGGCAGTGCTGATGTCAACGGTGCCGTCCGTGTACGTGGCCGTCACAGAGGCCAGGCACCAGCCGGAGGACTCCTGGACCACCGTGCGGCTCGCAGCCCGCTGTACGGCGTCTGCGAGCCTCTGACGTCCGCTCACGCGTCCTCCTCCTTGCCTCCGCGCAGCACTAGCGATGCTGAGCCTTCGGCCGTCAGGGGTGTTGTTACGGACTGCACGATGAAAAGCTCCTTTTTGCCGGAGTAGGAGATCCGAATGCAGTCGCCACCCTCCAGGGCTGGGTTGGGGACGGCCTCCACCGATGTCGAGATATTCGGTGCGGTGGCGTCGAACAGAGCGAAATTCGCGGCGGCCTGACAAGCTCCGACGGACACCCATAGGGCGGACGATATGAATTTCGGGACGTGCCCGAACGGCCCGCTCCATCGAGTGGGGCTCGTCGGGTCGGTGTCGTAAACAACGGCACTGACCGGCGCCACGTTCGCAGCTGCGTTCTCTCCGCTCGCCACAACGCCGTTGTAAACGGCGGTGCGTGACATCTGGCGGGACGCCGACATCAGCGTTCCGCCCTCGCCCTCCGCAATGTCCCAGACAACGCGAGACGTCAACACCTGCGGAACGTCAGCGATTACGAAACGGTCCAGGGCATCGACGTAAACCTCCGCCTGCATTGCAAGGGCGACCTGTTGTACTGCATCCCAACGGTCAGTGTTCGCATCCCACGTGACAACGGCGCACGAGGGATTCCGCGCCCCAGCCGTCTTGTTGACGATTGCGGCGTTGGGGAGCGAATGCCGGATCAGATATTCGATCGCGTCGACACAGTTGGAATAGCCGCGGGTTGTGGTAGGCGCCATGAATTTGTCATCGATGACGTAGCATTCCGACGACTGCCCGGTGAGAGTGACCGGGCCCAGGAGGGTGTCCCCCTGTGGCTCGTTGATGCGGAACGTCCCCAGGGGGACCATCTCCGTCGCGCCTCCCGCATAGCGGATGCCGCGGGAGACGATGAGCTTCTGGCCGTAGACCGCGAGAGGGTCTAGCGGTCCCCACGGGAGTCGCCTCGGGTCGCTCACCGTCAGGGAGAGCGAGCGACGCACCTTGCTCCCCCGGTCCACCGTGACCGACCCGTCCGTGATACGGAGGTCGGCCAGGGTGGTGGCTCCGGAGTACATGGCGCGGACGTTCGTGACCATGGAGTGGGAGGTCGTCAGGGTCTGGAGGAACTGTGGTGTGACGTCCTGCATGCCTAGCCTCCGTTCACTCCGGTGTAGACGTCCAGCCACGAGGTTGCGGCGGACATGACTGCGAGCCAATCGGCGTTGGTGTCCGCAACGGTCTGCCAGGTGCGGCCGGCGCTGCCGACGGAGCCGCCGATCGGACGGTCCACCTCGATCAACGGGATAGACCACGTGCGGTCGCGGTACTCCGCGAAGTCGACAATGGGCGCTTCTGTGACGTCCCCGATCTGGACGTAGGCGTCGGGCTCACCGAAGAGCGACGGCCACTGGATCAACAGCGTGTTCCCTGTCTCCAGCAACCACCACATGTCCGCCAGGTCCTGACCGGTCTCGGTGACAAGCGTCATCGTGCCCTCGCGTGATGTGCGCACGTCGGAGATGATGACGGGCCTCGTGCGGCCTCGAATTGCGTTGATGCCCTGGCGGGCCTTCCGCGTCCACTGGGGCTGGCCGCCAGCTGCTACGACGGCTGTTGTCTGCCTCGCCGGCACTCCCGGGTCCTTCAGTACGATGTCGGTGGGCTCGGGTTCGGGGATGCCACTCAGCTCCGTCACCGTCGCGCGGTAGTTGGTCGGCGTGGTCCACACACGCAGGTAGTACGAGATCGGTACGCCTAGCGGGGCCTCGTAATCTTCGGCAACCGCCGTGTCGCCAGTGATCGTCACCTGAGACAGATCGCCGGCCGGTCCGCGGACCGCCGTCATGCTGCCGCTCTCGTCCATCCGCCAGAGACCCCAGTAGGCGTACCCGCCCGCCGTCAGACCCTGCATGGAGATCGACGCGCCGTATCGCTCCGGAATCGGGTCCACGACGACGGCCAGACCGCCAGGCACCAGCGACACGTCGTCGACGTAGATCGTCTCGGTGGTCTCTGGGGAGGTGATCAGGAGGCCAATAGCCAGCCCGGTTGCACCTGACGGAGCTACGGTGCTGGACTGTGGGCTGTACCAGCCTCCGCCAGAGGCGGTGAGTGTCCATCGCAGGTCGACGTACGACAGCAACACATCAGCACTGTCGTACCAGGAGAATCTAAGTGTCGCGTATCGCAGTTCGGTGGAGGGTCCCAGCCGAACGCGCGGCGTCACCTGGTAGGCCTGCCGTGCGGTGATCGGCACGTGAGCGACGGTTTCCACCATGGCGTTGGCCGCCAGGCCGGCCGTCGGCGTCACCTTCAGCGATGCGCCGCCCTCGTAGGCATAGTCCGTCGACCGGTCCACGGTGCAACCGCTGACGGCCGTCCATCCAGAACCGTCGATCTCCATCGATCGGACGTTGTACGAAAGCAGCTCGCCGGCAGCCTTCGGAGTGGCGATCACGGCCATGCGGTCGCACTGCCACGCCTGACCCGCAGCAGTGGCCTGCGGTCGGAGGATGAGTCGAGCGGTGACCGCTCCCGCCGGAGCCACCCCCGCCGTGGTCACCCTTGTCCAGCCGCCCGACGGCAGCGACCAGCGCACTGATGCGGCGGTCATGAAAGTGGCTGTAGCGTCGTACCACCACAGCTCCACCAGGAAGTCACTGGCCGTCGACGTCTGCACCATTGCGGATCCCGCGTACTCAGTGCCTGCCGTTACCGGCAGTTGAGCGACCAGCCGAGATTCCACTTCCCCTGCCGCAACCGACGTCAGCAGCAGGCTGTACCAGCCTTCCCACGCCACCGAGGACGCGCGGCTGACAACCACGTTTGCGTAGGTGTCCCACCCTGTTGCGTCGATCTCCGCGGAGGAGGCAGCGTAGCCGATCAAGTTCCCGGTCACCGTCGCCGGCAGGCCGAAGCTGATCAGGTCCGCCGCCACCACGCTGCCGAGGGTCAGCCCCGTCACCGTGACGGATACGGACGCGTAGTTGGCGGCCGTCGGAGCGTTGGCGAGCAGGATGGGCGGAGGTGTCACCCATGTCGTGGCAGCTGGTAGCGGGATCGCTGGAGCCGTCACGGAGCTGAGCGCGCTTCCCCCGGTCACTGCCGCATACCAGTCGACGCGAACCGTCGCCGTCCGCCCGGAGGCAGTGGCGACGTTCGCGAAGTAGGCGTAGGCGGTGTACTGCGTACCGGGCGTCACAGCCACGCGCGCGGACGTGGTGGCTGTGACGGTTCCGGCAGCGGAGGCGGTCATCCCGAGGGAGTACGCTCCGGTGTAGAAGCGGCTGGACCGCGACAGCGTGGTGTTCGCTCCCGCGGTCCAGCCGCTTGTATCCGTTTCGACGCCGGCTGTGTTCGCCGGCAGGAGGTTGGCGGCTACGCTCATCCCCCGTCGCCCCCTCGTTCACCCGGCGACGGGTGGTTGTCGGGGATGTAGGGGTCCGGCTCCGGGGGCGGCGCCGTATAGACGGGCGACGGTCCGGGGTCCGGATCGGGCTCCGGGAACGGGCCGATCTCTGGCTCCGTCGATGCCTCGCTCATCAGATCCACCTTCCTGTCTCGATGGCCGAAGCCGTGGATGCCTCGTGGGCCGTCACCTCAGTGCGGACGATGTCCGTGATCTCGCGGTCACCGACGAAGACGCGCACGTCGGCGTTGATGGTCGTCGCGCCGCCTCCGCCCTTTTGGCCTGCGGCCTCGCGGAACATCGAGCGCGTGTCGGTGTTGCTGATGACCTGGGCCGGAGAGCTGAAGTACGCCAGTTCCGGGCCGTTCTCACCGACGATCGAGAACTGACCGACGGGCGGGTAACCGCCATTTGCGTAGCCGCCTGGACGTCCGTACGCCTTGCCCAGGTTGCCGTAGGCCGCCTTCGCGTAGCGCATGGAGGAGTAGACGTTCGCCAGGGGATCAACCGAGACTCCGTTGAGGAACGGCCCCTTCCCGCTCATGGAGCCGGCGTAGTGCTGGAACGTCGGCCGGATGACCTGCATAAGCCCCGTCGACGGATAGCCCGCCCTCGCGTTGGAGTCCCAGTTGTTGACCGCGCGAGGGTTGCCGCCGCTCTCTTGGTTCATGCGCTGGAGTGTTACGTCGGCGTACGACGACGGGTTGCCTGTCAGGCGCAGTGCCTGGCTGACCACTCCACGCCAGCGCTGGACGCCGGATCCGCCGCTTCCTGCGCCGTTCGTCAGGTAGCCCATGGGGTCGATGGCCTTGCCCCTGAGCCGCGCCTCCAGGTGGAGGTGAGGCCCCGTGACGTTGCCAGTGGCGCCGACCTTGCCGATTACCTGACCCTGCTTCACAGCTGTACCGACTGACGACAGGATCCGGCTCATGTGCGCGTACAGCGACGAGAGCCCGCCACCGTGGTTGACCATGACGTGATTCCCGTACGGGCCGCCAGACGTCGCCATGGAGACGCGTCCTTCGGCCACCGCCTTGACGGGCACGCCCAGTGCCGCCGGGAAGTCGAGCCCGGTGTGATGCCCGGACGACCACATGGATCCGGAGGCACCGAATTTCGTGCCGTACGGAACGTTGACTGGCTTGTGCCACGTACCGTTTCCGCCTCCGCCACCCCCGAAGAGGTCCAGGAGGGAAAGCGCCTTGTCCTTCAGACCGGTCAACATTTTGACTGGAGCCTTAGCGACTGACTTAGCCCACGGGTTCGTCAGGATGGGCTTCATCTGGCCGACCAGGAAGTCCTTCGCCTTGCTGAAGATCTTCGTCGGATCCAGGTAATCAGTGATGCCCGTGATGGCGTTCCCGACGTCCTTACCGCGATCCTTGAACCAGCCGAGAGTGTTACCGACAACGCCGCCATCCTTGAACGCTGGCATTCCGTCAGAGATGGCACGCTGAACGCCTCCAACGCCGCCTGAGCGGGCTGCTGCGTTCCACGAGTTAATCCGGTCCGCTCCAACTGCGCGCGTCCACTCAGGGCGCATCACAGCCTCACCGCCACCGACCGCAATTACGCGATCGTCACGACCCGGGGAATAGCCGGACATGATGCCGCCGGTTGCAAACCCCTTCAGGTTCATCGGCTTCAACTTGCCCGCACCCGTAATACCAGCGACACCGTTCCACAGTGGGACGATGCCCTTGTTGTACACGTGGTCGATGATGAACTTCACGGGCGTGCTGGCGATCTTCTTCAGCTGGTCCCATTGGGTCTTGATGTTGTCTTTCGCCGTCTTGAAGGCGGAGGCGACGAGTCCAAGACCGTCCGAGATGAGATCAAAGGGGGGCTTCAGCCCCTTGTCCCACAGCCACTTGGCTTTCTCAGCGATCCATCCGAAGACGGGACTGATGATCTTGTTCCACAGCCACTTTGCAGCGGCAGCAAGACCGTCAAGGGCTTCCTTAGAGTGCTTCATGGCGGGCTTGATGGCGTTGTCATAAAGCGACGTGGCCTTGTCGCCTATCCAGCCGAAGACGGGATCGATTGCTTCCGTCCACAGCCAGTTGGCCGCTTCTCCGATGGAGTCGAACGCAGGCTTGATCGCCTTTTCCCACAGCCAGGTTCCAATGTCCCCCAGAGCCTGGAAGGCGAGGTATGCGGGCAGCAGGAGTACCGTCACCAGTGCTGTGAACAGCAACTGAGCTGCCTGTCCGATGAAACCGAAGGCGGGGCTGATCGCGTTTTCCCAGACCCACACAGCTGCGTTGCCGATGGCCTGGAGACCTGTCCAAATGCCGTCAAACACAGGCTGAAGGATCGTCGACCACAGCCAGGTTGCGGCGGTGGCAATTCCGCTGAGTGCGCCGTCAACTGCGTCGTGGAACCAACCCCAGTGCTTGTATGCGTACATCACGCCTGCAACCAGTGCGACCAGCGCGACAATGATGATCGTCACAACGGCGACAATGGGGTTTGCCTCAAACGCGAGGTTGGCTTGCCACATCGCGGCCGTCCACCCGCGCGTCAACAGGACGGCAAGCACCATGCCCGCCCGGTATACGGCCATCGCGACTTCGAAAGCGATAACCATCAACTTGATGGCCTTGACGGCTGCGTACACGAGCCATAGTGTCTGAATCACTCCCGGTGCGTTTACCGCTATCCAGGAAAGTGCGCTCAGCAATGGTCCCATCACGCCGAACATCGACGCCGAGAGCGGGGCCAGAGCCTTCGTCAGATCCAAGGCCGTGCGCATGAGCTGGCCAATGAAATCCGCGAGGCCGGGACTTGTGTCCTTGACGTACTGAAGGAACTTCTCGAACTGCGGGCTACCCTTCAGGCTCGTTCCCCACGTGGCGAACTTGGCCGTAACGCTGTCCGATGTCGCGGCGATCCCGTCCATGTGCGGGAGGAAGGCGTCAATGACCCCCGCAACGCCCTTGATGACGTTGCCAAACGCGATTCCGAAGCCCTCAACGGCCGGCTGAACGCTTTCCTTCAGGTCGGTCTTGAAACCTTCCCAGAATGGCGTCTTCAGCTGCGCCGACGCCTTGTCCATCAGCGTCTGAATTCCCGCTGCTGCACCGATGACGAGAGGCGTCAGACCGGGCAACGACGCTTTAGCGCCGTCAACGCCCTGGGTGAACAGCGGGAGGACCTCCGGCTGTAGCGTCTTCTGCCAGTCGTCGAATGCGACCTTCAGCCCCTTCGAGCCGGCGATGGCGTCGAAGAGATCCCGCTGTGGGGCGCTCAGCTTCGCGAGGGCATCCGCATACTCGTCGCTCTTGGTGATGGCGGCAGTTGTGGTGTCGATGCTGGAGAGCCGCGCGGACTCCACGCCCCGCTCTGCGGAGGCGATGCTTTCCGCGGCCGACACCTGAGCCTCGGCGGCGGACTGCACGGCGTCCGTGACGTTCTGGTGGGCGTCGACGACGCCCTGAGCGGCGCGGGTCTGCGCGCGAGCAGCGTCCGACTGAGCGTCGGCAACTGCCTTCGCCTGGTCGCGGACACTCTTTTGCGCGTCCGCAACGGACTCGATCTGGTCCTTAACACCCTTCTGGGCATCGGCCACACGCTTATGCGCAGCCGTAACGAGATCGGAGCCTTCGACACCGGCCTTCGTCTGCTTCGCTGCGTCTTTTTGCAGGTCGGAGTAGCTCTTCTTCTGCTCCTTCGCCTGCTGCTTCGCGCGGTCAACCGCTAGCTGCGCCGCCTCGACCTGTAGCTGAGTAGCCTTGCCGGCGTCAGCAGCGGCCAGGGTCTCGTTGAGGTCCTGCTGTGCCTGCTGGACGCGAAGAGTTGCCTCCCGCTGGTCCAGTGCGCCGTCAGTGAGCCGATCTTGCAGAGCCTTGAGCTGCTGTGCCGCGTCTCGCCGGGCCTGCGTGAGATCCTGCTCCGCCTGGCGCGCGCTGACGTTAGCGTCCGTGAGGGACTCCTGAGCATCGCGCACCTTCCGGTGTGCGGATACAAGAGCCTCCTGTGCCCGTTCGACCGTTGCCGCGGACTGCCGGCGCTGATCCGCTGCGCGCTCCACGGCGTCACCGACTGCTCGTTCGGCGTCCGTGACCGCACGGTTGGACGAGGCGATGGAGCGGGCGGCGTTGCGGTAGGCGGACGAGAGAGCTGACTGCGCGCTCGTCATCTGAAGCGCGCGCTGGGCCGCCTGGACGCTGGCCTTGGCGCCGTTGTCGGTGGATTTGTTCGCCTCGTCTTCCGCGGCCTTCTTCGCCGTGATGGCGGTAGTCACGCCCTTGATGGCGGGGATGGCGGCCAGGGCGAGCGCACCGACGCCAGCACCTGCGGCCGTCGCCATGGCGGCGATGGAGCCGAGTCCCGCCAGAAGGGCGGGGGCGACCGGCAGTGCAGCCAGTACGGCCACCTGCATGCCAAGGCCCATCAGCGCAGACATCGCCTGCGACGTGTCAACGTTGACGCGCTTCGTCTCGTCGCCCGCCAGCGCGCGTACGGCCGCCAGCTGCGTAAGGGCGGCAGCAGCATCGACGCGCACGTCAATGTCAGTGCGCTGCATGCTCAGAATGCCCAGACGGGTCTGAATCGCCGTGATCTCCGCCAGTGCTGCGCCAGCGTCGATGTCAATTCCGACGCGTGCGTCGGAGAGTGCCGCCAACCGGGCGCGCAGTGCCTGGATCTCAGCACGAGCGGGGCTCGTATCCGCGTCGACGTTGATGTCCGGCAGGGATGCCTGCGCCTCCGCCACGACGGCTCGCAGCTTGGCACCGAAAGCGCCGTCGACCTCCAGTGCGATCGTCTTTCGGCCACCGATGGCAGCAATCTCCGCGCGGATTTCCGCAAGGGCCGCACGTGCTGCCCCGGTGTCGGCTCGGACAGCTACGTTCGGGTGTGCGGCCCCCAGCTCGCGGAGCTTCGCCTCCAGGCGAACGATCTCCGCCTCCGCCGCCTCCGCCGAGACGTCGATTCCGATGCGCTTGTTGGAGAGGCTTTCCAGCTTGGACCGGATGCGTGCGAGTTCGGCGTCAACGCCCTCGTCGCCCAGCTTCACGTCCAGCTTCGGCATCGCCTTGAACGCAGCCTGGAGCTTGCGGCGGATGGAGCGCGCGAACGCCCCACCCGCGTCGTCACCCTGCTGGCCAGCCGCGCGGACGCCCGCCTTGCCACCCTGGTTGATCGCGTTCGGGATGGCGATGACAATGTTCTTGCTGATCGCCTCCCCCATCCGCTTGCCGGCCTCTTCACCGACCTTGTCGGCAACGGGGAGGACGAGCGCCTTCAGCTTGGTATGGAACTGCGGGATGATCGGTACGACGTCGACAGCAGCACCGCCGACGATATCCAGGTCCGCCATTACGCCTCCTGCGTCTGATTTCTCAGCCGCGGATCAAGCGCGCGGCGCTGCTCGTCAGACAGCCCCGAAGAGCGTGTTGACGTTGGGGGAATCCCGGGTCGTGGTGTGGGCTGGAACGGGGGCGGTGTCCCGCCAGCTGCGGCAATAGCGACGCCCCGGGCAAGGACCAGCTGGTCCTTGATGTCCGCGAGGATGAGCATTTCGCTGCTCCATGCCGCTCGGTCCGGGCGGTGCTCGGGGGCCGGAGCCGTGTCGTCAGGCTCGGGTGCGGCGTTGCGGATGGCCGTCTTCGTCGCGCTCTCCGGCGGCAGATGCTGAATCAGCACTCGCAGCCGGCGCAGCGATAGGCGTCCGCGGTAGACGTCCAGGAGGTCAATACCGCGGAACGCCAGGTCAGCCTCTAGCGCCTCCGCGTGGTCCGCGAGGACTTGGCACGTCCAGAAGACTTTCCCGGGGCCTCGCCCGTGGACTCCATGGCCGTGGTGGTGAAGACGTTGATCTCGTCGAACGTCGCATCCAGGTCGATGAAGGTGGCGACGTCATCCGGGTGCAGCACGCCGGCCGCCCAGCCGTCGTAGTCGCCCTCGCGAAGGGACCGCAGGTACGACGGGCGCCACTTGGACGCCGGCTTGATGCGCAGGTCCACGCCGTCCAGAGGGACGGTCGCGAACTCCTCGGTGGCCTCGATCTCCTGGGCCTCTGCGGGGGTGATGTCAGTCATGGGCGCGGGTCTCCTATGTCAGGGGTTTGGTGCGGTGCGCGAGTCGACTTGCGGAGGTGCAGCGACGCCCCGGACCCGCGCGGTACAGGGCGTCGCTGGTAGGTGTTACGGCGTGGCGGGGAAGAACCCGGAGACGTCGACGCCGCCGTAGTCGAGCGAGCGGGTGACAGCGGAGCTGTTCGCGGCGCCCTTGTAGAACTTGAACGTCATCTGGACCGACATGACGTCGCTGGTCTGGGGCTGCTCGTCGCCCCGCTCGGTGACCTTGCCGTTCGGCATGTACAGGCGCATGCGCTTGTCGCCGTCCATGGTGTCGAAGACGAAGGCGTACCGGAGGTCGTTCGGCTTGTCCGGGAGGGCGTAGGTCACTACGTCCTCGTCGGGCTCCAGCGTCGCGATCGGAACGTTGTCGTACAGCGACCGCACGAGCGGGTTCAGGCCCTCCAGGAACGTGACCTGAGCGCTCTTGACGCTCTTGGTCATCAGGGTGCGGATGGGCTCCAGCGAGCCCGCCGCTTCGACGTCCTTGGACTCCTCCTCGATCTTGAAGAGGCCACCCTCCGTGGTGATCCAGCCCAAGTTCACCCACGGAGTCGCGGGGTCCGCGAAGTCCACGGGCGACACGGTGTTGAGTGCCGCCGCGTAGACGAGGTAGTCAGTTGCGCCGAAAGTGAGATCGGCATTGCGGGTGTCCGCCATGATGCCTCCAGGGCATGCGAAAGGGCTCCGCAAGTCGACTTGCGGAGATGAGGTCAGGGGTTACGCAGCCCGGAGGCTCACGGTGTAGGTGGCGCCACGTCGGTGAATCGCCTCGTTCGCCCACGGCTGTCGCGTCGGGCCGGCGTCGCACCTGACGGAACGGATCACAGCGCCGTTGACGGGGCCGGTCAGGAAAATTAGGGCATCTCGCACGTTGTTAGCTAGGGTGCGGGCCTCATCCGCCGTTGCGGCGAACACGTCGACGGCGACACGTGGGTGATCGCTGAACCGGTCGTCAGCTCCACCGATGCGCTCCACACGGATCACCGGGAGTTGGTCCTCCAGGTCCGCGGGGGTTTCCGAGCAGCCGAAGGCGTCGAACGTCGCCTCCGCCCACGGGGCAAGGACTGCTTCGATGTCAGCCACTGCGCGCCGCCTTCACGGCGTCAATGGCCTTCTGGAGAGGGGCGTAACGGGGTACCCGTCCATCACCGTGCTCGACCCGCCAGGCGTGGCCGGCTCGGTTGATGACTCGCGCGCTCGGTCTCAGCCGGGGCTTGCCGCGGAAGGGCACGTTCTTGACGATCGGTTCGACGTCAAAGGAGGCCCGGTAGAGACCGGGGTGCCGATCCTCTTCGGGGTCACCGACCGGGGAGACCGTCTGAGCTGCGGACATGATCTTGACGGCAGCGTCCTTGCAAGGGCGCTGAAGCCACGGCTTCTGGAGCATCGTCCCCATGCCGGAATACCGACCGGTGAACTTCGAGCGGTATGCCATCAGCCGGTCACCTCCTTGAGGGACGCTTCAACCCGTGCGAGGGAGGTCAGCGGGAACACGAGCGGGCGGCCGACGACCTCCCATACCTCCGAGCCGTCCTCGCTCGCGACGCGATCCGCGGGGCGGACGTCGGTACCGAGGGGAGCAGCGAAAACCCGGCGGGTCGTCACGGTGTCGGACGCGTCGTGCGTCTCCGAGGAAGATCCCACCGTCACGCCGTACGGGCTCATGACCGCGCAGTGATCCACCCTGATCCGGACACGAGGACCTGGGATGTACGAGCCGGTGGAGTCCCGGACCCGCTCCCCCGGTCTCTCGATGTACCACGTCGCTGACATGACGTTGGCGATCAGGCTCATGCCTGCCACCAGGGGTACGTACTGATCCGATGCTCCGTCGGAGCGATGTCCAACATCCCCGCACCCGACGCCCTACCGACCGCTCGTCGCAGCCGGCGCCGCTCGTCGTCCGACAGGATCACTCCCGTCTGCGAGTCGGCGTAGGACTGGAGCATCCCGCCCGCCTGCTCCGACCGAAGCCCCTGCGGGTTGGTCAGGATGCGAGCGGCGATGGAGAGCGCCACGGTCTTGATGCCGTGCTGCGGGGGAATGGCGATCCGGGCCCCCACCTCGCCAAGGATCGCGTCCTCCGCCAGCTCGTGGGCCAGTTCCGCGCGCTCGTCGCTGATGGGCGTACCGAGAAGGGCGCGAAGCTCAGCCGTCAGAAACAGCACTGCCGCCCGCCTTCCGTCGCGCCGGAGCGCGCTTGGCTGGAGCCTTCTTCGCGGTCGGCACCGGAGCGGGCTCCGCGAGTCGACTTGCGGGCGGCTCCAGCCACGCCTTCGGGTTGGTGATGAGCGCCTGTGCCCACTCCGGGACCTCGTCCGCGGGGCCGAACACGTGCGGCGTCCCGCTGTCGTCCGTCACGTGGACGTAGTTCTTCAGGGTTGCCATGCGTGAGTGCCTCGCGTTTCAGGTCAGAGGACGTCAGCGACGAAGGTCAGGTCCGGGGCCGCCACAACAGGGAGCGCAATGGCGGTCGCGCGCGTCCACACGGTCTGCGGGTCCTCGGTCTTGTACGCACCGACAGCCACGCCGGCAGCGTCGCCAGCCAGGCCGTACCGTGCGTCGTCCGCCTCCACGGGGACGCCCCACAGGGTCTGCCCCAGCGTGTCACCCTGTGCCGGCATGAAGGCCAACTTGTCGTTCGGGGTGATGCGGGTGGAGACGCCGGAGACGTTGACCTTCGCGTCATATCGGACCAGCGGCGGGATGCCGTGGTCAGCGAGGATCGCGGCCAGGAGGCTGTCCGTCAGGATGGACGGAGCCGTCGCGCCCGTGGTGGAGAGGCCGCGGAGCTGTGTGTTGCGCTTCAGGGCGGTCCAGATGGCGCGTGAGATCAGGACGGAGTCCGGGTCACCGCCGTTGGTGTCGTTGTAGACCTCCAACCACGTCTGGAAGTTGCCAATGACGTCGGCCGCAGGGTCGGACCAGACGGTGCCAGCGGTCACGGTGTGGCCCGCTGCGCGGCCGAAGTCGACGCTGGCCTGTACGCCGTTCTCGTTCAGCGCGACGGAGGCATTGAAGATGGCCTCACCTCGCGCCAGTTCCATGCGGGCTTCGATCTGACGGGCGAGACGCACGCCGTCGTCCAGCATGGCGTCACGGATCTCGGCGTTCTGAGTGTCGATGTTCCGGCGCTTGATGCGCTCGTACTCACCGACGGGGATCTTCCGCGAGATGGGCGGCAGTTCGCCGCTCACACGCGCGCCGCCAGGCCGGACACCGACGTCAGCGCTGGCGTCGTAGGCGCGGAACGTCGCAGCCTCGGTGAGGCCGCCACCCCCGCGGGTGAAGCGGTACGAGAGATCGTTGATGGTTCGGTTCGGGAGCCAGCGGTCCAGAGAGAATGCGTTCTCCGGCCGGTCCGCCAGCGCCGCTCGTGCGTACCCCGTGAGTTCCGCCGGGGTCGCAAACTCGTCAATGAGCTGCATGGATGGTTACGCCTTTCAGACGAAGATGACGCGGGAGGCCAGATCGACCTTGCCAGCTGCGTCAACTGCGACGGGGAGCTTGGACTCCTTCACCGCGCAGTGGACGAGCATAGAGCCGACGGCGGACGAGAGGGTCTGGCCGCGCTTGGTCACGACCTCCACCCCGGTGTAGAGGAAGCCGACGCAGGTCTGACGACCGTCGGTGGCGGTGTCGTCGTACGGGCCGTACGTCCCGCCCGTGGTGATCTTTCCGAGCGGGATGCCCGACACGATGTAGCCGTCGGGGTAGTGGGTGCCGGCGGTGAACTTTCCGACGTCCAGCGTCACGGACGGAACGATGTCCGTGCCGTGCGCACCCGCCAGCCAGTCTCGCCGGTCCTGAGAGAAGCTCTCAGTGATGAGTCCGAGATTCATGGATCCTCCTGTGAGGGATAGGTCAGTTCTTGCCGTGACGCTGGCGGTACAGGTCCGCGCCGGACGCAGTGGTGCGGGTGTTGCCGCCCACGTCTCCTCCACGGGCGCCGCCCGCGCGAGGCGGAGGCGGAGGGGTGCCGAGGGTGGAGGGTGCGAAGTCCTTCAACAGGTCGTCCGCGTCGGTCTCCAGCTCCTCCTTCGTGGAGCCCTGGAGGCGTCGCGCCTGTGCGGGCGTCAGCCCCTTCTCAGCCGCCACGGTGATGCGCAGAGCGTCGGCCCGTGCCTCATCCCGCTCACGTTCGGCGGTCAGGCGGGCTGCCTCTGCGGCCTCCTTCTCAGCCTGGAGCCGTTCGGCGTCGGAGAGGTCCGCCGCCTTGCGGGTGGCGAGTTCGGCCTCAGCCGCCCGCAGGCGCTCCAGCTCCACGGAGTCAGGAGCCTGTGACGCTCGCTGCTCGTGCTTGCGGGACTGGAACTTCCAGTACGCCGCCTGGTGCTCCGGCGTCATGTCGGCAGTCGGAGTGTTGTCCGGGTAGCCGTGCTCGTTGACGGCCGGCGGCGTGACGGGCGGAACTACGGGCTCAGGCATGGTGGTTTCCCCTGTCGGGAGTCGTCAGCCCGTGACGGGCGTCAGGTCGGAAGTTTGATGTCGTTGGGGCCGCTGAAGCGCTGGCCCCGGTAGCCCAGAACGGGCCCGATCTCGCCGTGGTCGTTGGCGATGACGATCTTTCGGTAGTCAACCGCTCGTCCTCCGCGGTCGCTCTTGCCGAGCGCCTCCTCGACGAGGTCATGAATGCGCTCAAGCTTGTCTTCGTCGATGACCTGGCCCGGATCCTCTTCGGCCGTCACCAGCTTCACGAGGCAGTCACAGCCGGGGTGGATCGGCGCCAGGTCCCGCTTCCGGTATCGCTGGGTGGAGGCGATCATGCAGAGAGCGCAGTCGTACTCACCTTGCAGCTCACGAACGGTGTACTGAAAGCGCGGCATGTCATCGCCAACCTCGCGCACCGTGTGCGTGCGGGCTAGCTGGAGATCGGTCTTCGCGATCGTCTCCAAGCGGTGCGTCCCGCGCTCCAGAGCGACGTCAAAAGAGACGTCGTGGTCCAGCGCGTTCCAGATCTCTTTGAACGGGCGCCGGTAGACGTCTTCGGGTGCGACGTCGCGTAGCGCACGTCCAGTCACCTTGTCGAAGTCGAGGTCTACACGGTGGCCCGTACCGTCGATGTCCCGGTAGAGCTGTTCCAGGTATGACGCCGTCAGGCTCGCTACCCGTCGCTGGCCGGCGAGAAGTACCGGGAGCGCAGTTCGCTCGAAGCGCCGGACGTCGGCGTCGCGCCAGGATCCGAGATCGGTCCAGGCGCGCGAGGTGCGGCCCAAGGTCGTCGTCCAGACGCCGCGAACGGCTGTCCCGTACTGTCGGTCAAGCCGCGTCAGGGACATCGTCACGTCCGATCACGGGCTTGTCGACGGGCTGCTTGGCGTCGCGCTTGCCCTGGAGTGACGCCGGCTGCGGGTCCTCCGCGGGGGCGGCGTTCAGAGCGTCGGCCGCACGGTCGATCTCCATGCGGTCGATCTGCGATGGCGTGTAGCCCATGTCCTCCATGCGCTGACGCCACGGAACGCCGGCACTGGCCTTCTTCACAGCAGCGTCAGCAAGCTCAGAGATCGTGCGGGACTCAGGGTCTCGCCAGAGGGTCTCAGCGTCGAACGACGTTGCCTTGTCCTCGTCGCCTGTGACCTTGAAGGCCAGGCGCATGACGCTCTCCCAGCTGTCTCCGAACGTGCGCTGACGGTCTCGGACCTTGCTGATCAGTCCGGTCTCCGCGGCCTTCAGAGCGTCGCCGCTGACGTTGACCACCGCGCCGATCAGGTAGTGAGGAGGCGTCCGCGAGATAGCTGCCAGGTCCTGGACTGCGGCCTCCACGGCACGCACATACGGAACAAGGTCTGTGGCCGCGAACTCCCCGAACTTCACGTCGGGGTTGTCGGTGGTCCAGAGCTTCCGAATGTCCAGCTGGAAGGGCTGGATCGCTGCGCCTGTAAGGGGGTCCTCGTCGACCTCCAGGCCGGCGGCGTACCGCTGACGGAAGGCGCCGTATTTCATCGCGGCAATCAAATTGATCAGCGAGAGGTTGATCCGGTTCTGAATCGAGAGCACGTCCTCGTGTTCCGCGAAGCCGTCCAGGGAGCGGTTCCGGCGGTTGACGAAGGGGACGAGTGGGACGGCGCCAAGCTCGTTCGTCCACTGCCCGTCAGTGATGGTGGGCAGCGAGAGCGCGTCCCACTGGCGCAGAGTCGCCGTGCTGTCATAGAACGTCGGTGACGCGTGCTTGGCGGTGAAGGCGTAGTTCGTCTGAGGCGTCCACAGGGTGGCCACCGTCCCGCCGGTCCAGTCGTCACGCCGCATCTTCAGACCCGCACGGATCTTTCGACGGTTCCCGGGCTCGTACTCCACGGCCACTTGGTAGGGCGTCTCGTGGGTCAGCACAGGGCGGCCATCGTCACCCTTCTCGACCAAGACGAAGGCTCGTCGCTGCGACAAGGCGCCGTAGTGGACGAGATCGCTGTCTGCGTCCATCTGGTTTTCCTGCCAGATGCGGTTTGCGTCGTCGTCCGCGGTCTTGGCGGACTTGCCGCCCTTCGCGGCTCCGAATCGGAAGCCGTCGACGCCCATTCGCTCCGTCGGAGAATCGATGACGAGGGACGTCCAGTTGGTGCGGGCGTCCTTCATCCACGCGGCAACCTCTGCCGGGTCGACGCCGGGCACGTGCGGCAGAGGCGCCCGCCCTTCGGCGTAGCGCTTCAGTGTGTCCAGCCCCGGAGTGATCTCTCCGTTGCAGTCCGGAAGGGAGTCGTCGCGCTCGTCCAGCAGCTTCTTGCCCAGCCGCTTGAGCCACCATCCGGGAGACTCCACCTGTGTGGCATCGATAGGCACTAGTGGACCCTCCTTAGAATGCGCGAAGGCGGCCGGTCCGCTTCTTGCGCTTGGTGATTCCTGCTGCGACGGCGTCAGCGCGGCACTCGTAGGCGAGCGTGGCGCTCATGGCGGCGTCGATCTTCTTGGGGCTCTTGGGGTGTTCCTTGCCGATGCCGATGTGATTGCGGCCCATCGGCCGGCGCTTCGCGTTCAGCACGTGGCGGGTGAGCGTGGCGCCCAGCTTCGAGTAGGGCTCTTCGTCATCGGCCTTGTCAGTGCCGGCGTACGAAAGAGCCTTGTCGTCGACGGCCTCCACGAAGCGGTCCAGGGCGTGTTCCATGGCCGTCGGGCGCGTCGTCCACCACTCCAGCGGGCGAGCCTGTGTGGCGCTCAGCTGGAGTCCCTCACCGTGCTCCGCGGTCCACTTGTCCACGTAGTCTTGCCACTTGGGCGGGTCGCAGTAGAAGCCCGCAACCTCGTAGCGGTCAAAGGCGCGCGCAACGGCGCTGTCAACAGACTCGCGGTCGACCTGCCAGCCCTCACCTTCGGGACCTTCGGGCTTCTCCCAGCAGCCGAGTAGCTGTAGGTGTCCGTCAGACACGCGGCAGGCAACGAGGGCGGTCGCGTCGTCGTTGATGGAGCCGTCAAACCCCAGCGTGACGAGTTCGCCAGCCTCGATCTGCTCCTCGCGCCGGCACAGCTCCCACGCGTCCGGGTCCATCCACGCATCGGAGGAGGACGTCCGGCTGTTCAGGAAGTAGCGCTTGCCGTCGGCGCTATCGTTACGGAGGTCGTAGAAATCGTCGACAAGCGTGTCCTCGTCGATCCACTCCATCGCGTCGCCGTACGCATCGCGGAGGGCCGCGCGGAGCTGCTGCTCGTCCTTCAGATCCTTGACGACGCCGTAACGGTGGTCGTACATCAACCTCGCACGGCCACGCTTCTTGCGGCCCTCACGGATCGCTTCAGCCTCTTCGTACGTGCGCTCTGCGACGGAGTCTTGCCCCGGGGCGAACATGGTCGTCGTTTCGAGATACCACGTCTGCGCGATCTTCTTCCGCTTGCGGAGGTTACGCGTGACGGTGGCGTACATGCGCCGGAGTTCAGGGGTGTTGTAGAGGTGGGTCTCGTCGAAGCAGACCCACGTTTCCTTGCCGCCGTCCTTCGAGGAGGACGAGGCGGTTGACGGAGTGATCTCTCCACCGTCAGGAAGATTGATCTTCGTCAAGCCCGGGTCGACGTTCGGTACGTGGCTCAGGCGAGCGGCGTCGTCCGTCAGGTTGAAGTAGATCGTGTCGTAGACGTTGCCGGTCTGACCTTCCTCGGTGGCCATGATCCGGAGGTACGGCACGGTGACCGGGCGACCCATCGGCTCGCCGGCAATGTAGACGTGCTCAAAACCGAGGTTCCAGGGGTCTCGGTAGACTTCCCCGCCTTCGGCCCATCCGGCGAACCGGCAAGGGCCTAGGGCTTCGAACAGGCCGAGCCTCGCGCCCAGTCCGCTCTTGTCGCAGCCCTTCGGGCGGGAGAAGAACGCGGAGTCGTACATCATGCGGCCGTCGTCCTTGCCGTCCTCGCCCAGTGCGTAGCAGTCGACGACGAAACCCGTGTACTCGTCCCCGTGGGAGACAGGCATGCCCTGAACGTCGCCAGGACCGTGGACTACGAAGTACTCCATCCACGCAAGTGCCAGCCAGCCCAGAGAGCGGGAGCGGTCGTGTCCGGGGGCGCGTACCGTGACGTGCGGCATTGACGCCCCCTCTCGCTGGTTAGCCGGTCAGCCTCGCTCGTCGTGAGTTGATGTCGGAAACGTTGGGTGCAGGGGCCTGCACGGGCGCTTGTGGGGCGCTCACGGGGTCGGTGACCTTGAGCTTCAGTCGCGCCCGGTCCTCCGGCGTAGCGCCAAACTTGGCAGCTCGGAGACGCACCTCAGCGGCCAGAGTCCACTGGCCTTTCGACCACATCGAGGTGTGCATTAGGGCGGTGTCCATGAGGAACGCCCAATCCGTCGCGGTGAACGTCGACGCCTGCGCAGACTCTCGCCAGGTCTGCCACCAAGCGATCGTCATGGGGTGCCACTCGTACTCGTTGCCGTCCTTGTCGCAGCCGAGGACACCCTCCGGCAGCTCAGGGCCGCGAACCTCGTCGTCAGAGGTGATGACGGTTGGCGCCTCAACGGAGTTGGGCCGGCGAAGCTTCGTAGGATCCTTGGGAGGTCGCCCTCTGCCTGCCATGTTGGTACCTCCTGAACAGGAACGGCTGCACCGTCCCGTGTCGGGAGCTAGGCAGTCAGCTTGGAAACCACCGCGGAGAGGTCCGCGAGGATCGACGGGCAGGAGCCATGCCGGCGGCCCGTCATTGCGATGTACCGGCCGGTTCCGTAGACCTCTACGGCCGTACCGTCGGGGCGTCGAATGCGGCGTCCCTGTCGGACGTCCGCGCGGCCCCAGATGTGAAAACCTGTCAAAGAGGGTGAGAGCTCTACGTAGGTGCCCTCAGCGTCCCGCAGGATCGCAACCGCCCACGGCTCGGTACGGCCGGTGAGCGGATTACGCGCGTGGTCAAGGTCGATACAGACCACGTCGTCGACGCCGGAGAGCACGAAGCCCAGTCCAACGCCGGCCGTCGACTTCACGGCCTCTGTATAGCTGCTCCACGTCCGCGGGTCCGTGCTGCTCGCCGGCATGGCGCCGATCGTCAGCGGGACCTTCGTGGAGGAGCGTCGGACCCACCTGTCGCGGGTCGTCAGCTCCACAGGGAGCGGGTTGCGCTTAGCTGCGCGGTGAGATGCCATGCGGCAGCGGGTGGAGCAGAAGCGTGCGCGGTGCGAGCGGCTAGCTTTCAGCGGCTCCGGGCACCAGGCGCAGACTGCGTTCTCCTTCTCCATGAGCCCCATCCTAGCACGGCGCGTTACGGTAATACATGGCCTGACCTGCTGGTTTATGGAACGTCACCAGAGCCGGCGCGTTACGGTAAACCGCCTCCCGCGCCCCTCAGATACCCCCAGGAGGCTCTGTGTGGGCGCCTGACGGCCTGCCAGCGCCCTCGGCTTCGCGGACCGATTTCAAAGTCCCAGACTCATTCGCGGGGCCAGGCCCAGCACTCTTACGGCACGGAAGGAATGACCAGGGGGGTGATCGGGTGGGGTTGATCATGCTGCAAGATCAACTGCACGATCGCCCTTGATCAGGTTGCATCGCAGGTGAGCGGCCTTGACGTTCGCCAACGTGTGGCCACCACCTCGCGACAGCGCAACCACATGATCAACACTCCGGCTGTCTGAAGCAGGCCATGAAGCCTCGCGGTTGATCGGCGTTGAACACAGCCAGCAAATCCAGCCGTCACGTTCGTAGACGTCAGCAGCACGGAACACCTCGCTCGGGTCCGCCTGATCCCTCTCCCTCTGCCGGCGCTCTGCCCGGTACCTAGCCAGGCGCCCGTCCTCTTCACGCCGTGCGTTGTACGCACGCATGGAGCAGGCAGCTGTGCAGTACGTGCGTGTACGTAAGCCTGGATGGAACACCACGTCACACGTGGGGCACTGTCTTACCCGCTCAAGCAGAGCCGCCATGTGGCGTGTCTTAACAGCATCCGCCCACTGCTCAAGCCGTCCGTCCACCGCAGCACGCTTGGTGCACGCGAGTGCCTTGCACGTCCCACTACAGTACGCCGCTGGCGGCCCACTACGGCGGACAGGCATGGTCTCGCCACACTCCGCACAAAGCAGGGGTTTACGTACGAGCTTAGGCTTGCGAGGCATCCCCTCACGCGCAGCGTTCCATACAGCCTTCCCACACGTGCGGGTGCAGTACTTCCGCCTCCGGGGCGCCTCGAACTCAGCGCCGCACGGGGCGTACTCACAGATCAAGGTGTGCGTCGCAGGTTCGACGCGGGGTGCCACAGCCTTTTTCTCCTCGGCTGCCACCCTCCATTTTTCAGCCCGCCCATCCACCTTCGCGCGCTCGCGGGCGGCAGCTACGCGACAGGTGGTGCCGCAGTACATTGCGTCCTTCCGGAGTGCGGGGAACTCACGCACACAGCGGACGCAGATCTTGACAAGGGGCACGGCTCGGTTCGGCATCTCTACTCCTGGGAATGGCGAGAGCCCCCAACGCCAGGAACGTCAGGGGCTCTCTTCCTGTGGGGATCAGCCACAGGCGTTTATGGGGTTGTGCTACTCGGCGGTGAAGCCGATGGGCTTACGGTCTGCACGGACGCCGTCTCCCTTGACCTCCACGGAGGAGGGGAGAAGCACGAGCGTCACTGTCGTGGCCTCGTCGGCGTCCATCGAGATCTTCGGCGCCTTCGCCAGCAGCCCGACGTCAATGCCGTTCACACGGACGTTCGTTGGCACTACCGGGCCGCCTGCCTCGTGGTCCGCCTCTACGATCTCCACACGGGCGCCTGAGACACTCACTCGTCCTCCAGGGCAGGATGTACGCGCTTCGGACGGTGGACGCTTACGCGGGCATGTGCGGCTGCTGTGCCGCCCTCCGAGGAAGATTTCTGAGCGTGGTGCCATGTACACAGAAGCTGCAAGTTCTGATCGTCCTCCGACCCGCCAAGCGAGTACGGAACGACATGATCGACGTCAGTACCGGGCAACTCGCATCGCCGGCCGTCGGAGTACGTCGCAGTGCACTGTCCGCCGTCGCGACGGATAATGCGGCGCCTCGTCCGTGCCCAGCCCTTCGGCAGCGTGTGGCGTCGATTGCTTCCTTCCCACGCCATTCCGCCACCTCCACCAGGGATTTGCACGTACGCTCGGTTCGTTCGCGGCAGGGGGTGCCGCTCAAAAATTCGGGGGTCGCCGTGAAGGCGTTCAGTCAGCGCGCCGCTTTTTCAGCAGCCGCGGGGATAGCTGTTTTCTCGCTCGTCACCGGGTGCTCGTCGAAGGACGATCCGGCGCCGGCGAAGTCGTCCGCTCCAGCGGCTCAGAAGGCCGTGGAGGAGTCTCCGGAGCCGCCTGCGTCCGCCGCTCCCACCAAGCCCCTGAACGTCGGTCAGACGGGCACGTACGGGCTGATGGAGACCGACGAGTACGGAGAGAACCCGAAGCCGGCGACAACGATGCAGGTGACCGTCAAGGGCGCGGAGTACGTGACGCCCGCGGACGTCGACACCACGAACAAGCCCAAGCTGGGCCAGTACGTCCGCCTCACCCTCACGGTGAAGAACGTCGGCCAGAAGGAGGGCGAGTTCAGCGGCTACGGGATGATCAAGTGGGAGAACAAGGGAACAGCCGCTCAGGACGCCACCACGCTGGAGGGCGTCGGAACGGGGCCGGAGCTGGATACGACGTACAAGCCGGGCCAGGCTGTCACCGGGTCACTGGTGCTCGATGTCGGCGCCAAGGGCGGGACGTTGAGCTACTGGGACGAGGACACGGGCACCGACGAGCCGGCGTTCACGGTGACGCTGCCGACGTCATGAAATAGCTCAGCCCCGTCAGGGGATCGCTCCTCCCTGACGGGGCCGGTCTGTGGTCGGGACAGCAGGATTTGAACCTGCGGCCCTCCGCTCCCAAAGCGGATGCGCTACCAAGCTGCGCCATGTCCCGTAGAGCCCCAAAGACGTCAGCGAGCGGTCCACCGGGGCTTGGTGCTCGGATGCCCCTCCCATTTGAGCATCGTTGAGAGGCTTGGGAGGGGGCCGAGAGTGCTGCGCGGCATTGAGTCCGCAGACCCCTCAGCGGCTGAACCTGAGAGCCGTGCCACGCAGCATGCTGTCCGGGTCCCGCCGTCGGACAGCCGCAGCGGATCACGCGCACGGTCCAGAGCGCTTCTGGCCGTACGTCGGGCGCTGCTACAGAGGCCGCGCGCTAGCTAGTCGCAGCACGGGACGGCCCTCTGCACAGGCGGCGGGATTCGAACCCGCTAGGTCTTTCGACACCGGCTTTGGAGACCGGCCCAACCCTCCAGCGTTGGCGCGCCTGCATAACGTCACCTCGCCAGTCTGTAGGCCCGCATGTACTCGGCCTTCTGGCTCCGGCAAGGAGCGCACTTACAGTTCCGCTTACCCGTCTTGCCCTGACCGTGACCCACGGACTGGGCAATCCGCGTCTTCGACAAGTGGCAGTCGCTACACAGCAGCTGGCACTTCACAAGCTCGGGGGCCAGGATGCTCATGGAGGCGGTCCACTTCGAGGCTATGGCGAAGCTCTTGGTATCGGGGTCGACGTGGTCAAACTCCAGTCCGTCCCCGCCCCCGCACTCCACACACGACCCGCCAAGCAAGGATACGAGGAACTCCATGCATGCCACGTACCTGCGTGCGTCGTACGCGCTGCGGTCGCTCCAGTCCACGGACGTCATGACACTCCCTAAGAAACGCAAGCAGCCCCACGGCTTAGGGTCCGTGGGGCTGCTCTAGGCGTCAGGAGCTACCCGACGCTTGCCTATGTGGTTGTTCCTCGTCCTCCACGCCCTAAGACTCTGCGGAGGTAAGCACTGCTCAGGGTGAGAGGGACGCCGCGCCACTCGCCGGCGTCGCCGCCCTCACCCTGAAGTCTTCGGCCGGCAGGCTCGACCGCGCTCTACCCGGAGGAGAGTGCGGGGAGCACGGGAGCGCTGCCGACCGTCGGAGAGGGAGTCACGCGCCGTTGCAGGCGTGGATGGTTCTCCCTCTGACTTGGTTATCGGGCGGGATCGGCCATAGGTGACGCGTGGTTATCAATCCGTTATCTGTGTGATCTACGCCTCTCCTTCTCCCCCTGGTCAGACTGGCGACAGAATGACAAACCTGACCCCTATTTTCCTTTCTCCTTAACGCGCGTTAGAGAGAAGTGAAATAGGGGTCAGGTTTGTCCTTTTGGCCATTCTGGCTCGCAGGTGACTACACACCGCGACGAGGTGGACCCTCATTGGCACTCACTGTAGTTATCCACAGGAGCCTGTGGATAACCTGAGCCGCGTGCGGCGTCGACGAGGCGGCGGCGGAGCGCGACGAGGAGGCCACGGGTGTGACCGACGCAACACCCAGTCCCCTCCACAGGGCGCCCTACTCCTCCGCTTCCGAGCCTGGGGCGGACGCCCAGAAGATCTCAATCCGATCTTCCGCGCGTTCTTTTGCCGGACCTTGACTTGTCTGGGCAGGAGCCACAGTCACGCGATCGACGAACAGGGAGAGGAATGCCCGCCGCTCCGGCACGTCCCATCGAGCCCACACACCCTCGCTGGAGAACGGATCTCCGTCCGAGCCGAACCACTCGTCCACGGGCATGCGCACGGACGACGAGGCAGCGCTCCTAAGCTCGTCGATACGGTCCGCACATCGCTGTTCGTGTGCGGCGTACTTGGCCATTGTCTCGCGAAACGCCTTGCGGGCTGTCGGGCCGACGTAGGCGTCACGGTCCTCCGACAGTTCCCGGATGCTCACCTGAACGTGCTCCAACTGAGCTTCCTGCTCCGCCAGCTCCTCCGCGGCCTCCGGGTCCGCACCCTGTACCGCGAATCGTTCGGCTGCAACGGCGAGCCACTCGGAGTCGTTGGGATCCGACGGGTCCAGGGCTCCGAGCCTGGACCAGACTCGGCTTGCCACGACGTCGTCAGCGGCCGGCATCTGGATCCGCAGTACGTGCTTCTGCTCGTCGCCCACCGCCCGACGCAGGTTGCACACGTAGCTATCAGTGGCGCGGGCAACCGTCATGCCCGACGCACACCGGCCGCACCGCAGGACGCCCCAGGATCCCAACAGCGTCAGGTTGCCGGTCCGGTCCTTGCGGCGCTCGTTCTTCCGGCCGTCCAGGAACTGCTGCATGGCGTACCACCTCCGCGGCGACATGAACCCCTTGTGCGGCGCCACGGGCTGTCCCTCCGCGTCGCGCAGGATGGTGCGTCGTTTGGTGACCGGGTCGACGGGTCCGATCGCGAAGCCTGCTAGCCGCGGGTCACGCAGGATGCGCAGGGCGACGGACGGGGACCACTCCGCAGGCGCTGCGTCGCCCCCTGTACGGGCTTTGGAGGCCGCTGCGCGCCTGGCTTTACCGTCCTCGTCACTCAGGCTTGTCAGGGCGGTGGGAACGCCCTTAGCCGTCAGCTCGTTCGTTGAGGCGTTCGTAGGGCTGCCGGCCTCTGCCCTGTCGATCAGGAACCGTACGACGTCGGACGGAAGTGAATCGGGACCGATCTCATCCTTCCCGCTTCCGGGTGCCGGACTCAGCAGCCGAATCGTCAGTCCGTCGACCTGAGTTGCCTCTGCCTGGAAGCCGTACGGCACTGGCCCAGTGCTGTGACTCCCCTTCTCCTTCAGCTTGGCGAGCGCGTCCTTGATGAATTTCGACTTGTTCTTTGACTCCTGGTGCGCCAGGCCGGCGATAAGCGCGAAGAAGGCGACACCGAAAGGGTTGTCGTCCGACGTGTTGATGAAAGGCTCTTGCGTCGACACGAGTGCGACCCCGTGCTTGGCCAACTCCTGCTGAATCGCCATGGCTTCCGCGGCCCCTTGCCGGGTTAGGCGTGACAGCATGTAGATCACTACGACATCGAACTTCTTCGCCCTGGCGTCCGCCATAAGCCTCTCGAAGCCGGGCCTGAAGACGTTAGGGTCGTACCCAGACAGTCCAACATCCGAGTAATCCACGTCGACATGCGTCCAGCCGTCCTGCGAATTGACGTACGCGATGCTCTTGTCCCGCTGCATCTGCGGTGACGCCTGGCTGTCCGTCTCACTCCGATGGCTCTGCCGCTCGTACGTGACTGCGCGGACCACGTCCTGCCCCCTGTCCCCCAGGGCGATTAGCTCCATGGGTAGCAACGTTACCGCATCTGTAGAAGGCGTCGAAGCCGAGGTCCTCTGTCGCCTTGGCGACGGTGAGCAGGGTGTCGTAGCTCGCCCCTTGCTGGGGCTCGGTGAAGATTCGAAGATCCATGGATCCATCCTGCACCCCCGGGCTCCGCCCGCCCCTCTCCCGCCTCCATTCGCCGCCGCGGTGTCCGGATCGTCCCCGGCACAGGGGCGTGTCAGGGCCGGCCGGCAGCCGGTCCCGCCGGTCCGTGCAGCACTCCGTGGGGGCCGTCCCGCTCCCTGCTGCGCTCCAGGTCCTCTTGCCGCTCACGGTCCCGTTCATCGAGGAGCCGTAGCATTCCATGGACCCGGTCCGTCGACTCGTCGGCGGCGTCGATCGCCTCCATGCACTGCCAGTAGAGGCCCTGTTCATCCGTCTCGCACGCGACCCCGACCAGGGCGATCCCCACCTCCCCCAGCAGCGCGCCCAGCCCCGTCAGTGCGGCGCGCGGGTCGGCCACCTCGGAGAGCTGCGCCGCCCTGGCCACCCCGGCCCGCGCCGCCGGGTGGTCCAGTGCCCCGTTGCTTCTTCCGCCGATCTCACTGAGGCCTCCCGCCTCGCCCCGTAACTCCTTGGGGCCGCTCGCCGCCAGTCTGCTTCCGACCGCCTGCGCCAGAGCCTGGGCCTGCCAGGCCTCGGCGATGATGTCCGGCGTGCCCCTGCTCCGGGCCAGCGCCTGCCTGATGACCGCTACCAACCGCTCCGCTTCCATGTGTTGCCCCCGTTCGGTACGAAAACCCGCTCACCTCTTTCATTACCCACGGTGAGGGTGGTGGTACCGGAAAGCCAGAGGATTTCGGAAATCTGTGGACACCTTGTCGACTGTGAATAAGTCGATCACTCCGAAGAGTGACGATCGGCTGTATCCGGGCCCTTCGTGGCCGGGAAGCGCGCCTCATTCCGCTCGATCTTGGCCGCCAGCGCCGCGAGCGGGTCGATGTCCAGTACCGCGCAGAACTGCAGCAGATAGGCGAGGACATCAGCGACCTCGTCCGACACCCGGTGCGCGGAACCGGGCTCCTCCATCACGCGGGCCGACTGGTCCGGCGTCAGCCACTGGAAGATCTCCATGAGTTCGGATGCCTCGACGCTCAGCGCCGACGCCAGGTTCTTCGGGGTGTGGTACTGCTCCCAGTCGCGTGCGGCCGCGAAGGCGGCGAGTCGTCGTTGCAGGGCGGGTACGTCGAGTTCTGTCACGGTTCCAGGTCTACCACCGTCGCTCCCGCCGTCCCCCGGGCCCGTGCGGCACCCGCCTCCGTCACCGTGCCGAGCAGCCGGACCCGGCCGCCGGCCACCGCGGAGGCCGCCTCGGTCAGCAGCTCCCGGCTCTGCCGCCCGTCCAGGTCGCGGTCGAACCCGTCGGCCAGCACCGTGCGGGTCTGCAGGGCCGCCGGCACCTCTGAGCCGGCATCCGCCGGGTCCGCCCCGGGGCCCAGCAGCAGGGCCACGCCCAGTGCCAGGTACCGCAGTTCGCCGTCACCGAGCCGTTCCAGCGGGGTGCCGGGTCCGTCGCCCCTGGCCAGGACCGCGCGGATCTGACCGTCCGCGAGCCGCTCGGCGTGGAGCCCGGTCACCGGACGGGCGCACCCGGCATCCGCCAGCGCGACCAGCCGGGCATGACGCCGCCCGTACACGTATCCGTCCCCGTATCCGTCCCCGGCCCCGTGTCCGCCCCCATCGCCGCGCCCACCACCGCGCCCGCCTCCACGCGCGGGCCCTCGCCCGTTGTGCTCGGCGTGCAGAACCGCCGCGAGGTTTCCGCAGTCGCGGCGGAGCCGGCCCTCGCCCGGCGGCACCGGTGTCCGCATCCGATGAGGCCTCGGTTCGCAGGCGAAGGCCGGGCGCAGAGCGACCACCAGCTGTTCGGCGGCGGCCAGCACCTGCAGCTGGCCCGGCGTCCGGCCCGCGACCCGCAAGGGCAGCAGGGCCGTGCCGAGCCGGTCGTCCGGCAGCCGTTCCCGCGTCACCGGAAGCTCGTCGCCGGTGTGCCAGGCCGCCTGGAGCGTCGGCTGATCCGGGTCGCGCAGCGCGGTGCTGAGCAGGGTCACCCCGGCCAGGGTCAGCCGCTCCCCGACGATCCGCAGGACGGGCTCGGCCTGGACGGCGAGTTCGAGCCGGACCGGGCCGGCCGGACCGTCCGCCGTGCACCCGATCCGGAAGCCGCGCCGCCCCTGCCGGTCGGCCCCGGCCCCTTCTGGCACGCACCCCGCCGGATCCGGGAAGACCTCGTCGAGCGGCGCCCCCGCGGCCAGCCGGGACAGCGCCTCGTAGGCCCGCAGCACACTCGACGTACCGCTGCCGGAAGGGCCCGCGAGGAGGGTGAGCGGGGCCAGCGGCACGACCGTGCCCCGGTGGGCCGCGAAGGCGGAGAGCCGCAGCTCGGTCACGACGGGTCCGGCACAACGCTTCGACCACCGGGCGGAGTCGGAACCGGATGGCCGCGAAGGATCGGCGCCGGGCGGATCAGCGCAAGGCGGATCGGCGCGAGGTCGATCGGCACGGGCAGGATCGGCGTCGGGAAGACGGTCGGCGTGGAGGCTGGGTGCGGTCATGCCAAGGACCGTATGCACCCGCCTCCCCGCCGAACCGTTCCGCCGGATCGCTCGTCCTTCCATCGAAGGAACGGTCTCCCCCGCCCGCATGGCACGCCGCCCACCGGGGTAGACCGCGACACGGTTCAGGCTCCCGGCACACCCGCTGCCGTCACGCCCTCGACCTCCATGCCGATGGGCGACAGGAGGAAGACGTTCCGGTCCACCCGGTGCATCCCGCTGCCGAGACCGAAGACGACACCGCTGGTGAAGTCCAGGATCCGCTTCGCCACATCGGGTTCGGCGCCGGTCAGATCGAGCAGCACCGGAACCTGTCCGACCAGGTACTCGGCCACCTCGCGCGCGTCCGCGAAGACCTGGACCCGCAGCACCACCATGCGCCGCTGCTCGGCGCTCTCCCGCTCCTCCGGGACCGTCCGGTGGTCCACCCGGGAGGGCCACTCGTTGCGGCTGCGCAGTGGTACGACCTGGGCCAGTCCCTCCCACTGCTCGTCGGTGACGTCATACCTGTCGTACCTGCTCACCGGACCACTCCGTCTGTGCATCGTTCGGCGTTGCGCCGGCTGCGCTCACTGTTCATCGGGCAATTCTCTCGCCCCTCACCCGTTCGGCCTACCAGCGACACGGTTCAGGACCCGATCGGCACCTTCGGAGTAATTCCGGAGGCGATCGCGGAGCCCTCGTCCGGGCCGGTGGCGGGGGTCGTGTCGAGTGGTGTGAAGCGAACCGGAAGGTGTGCCAGGGCCCGGTGGAACGGGCCGGGGCGCCACAGCAGTTCGCTCACCGGCACGGTGAGTTCCGCGTCGCACAGCTGACTGGTGAACTGTTCGATCGCGGTCATCGCGATGAGCAGCGCGGGCTGCTTCGCGGGGCACCGGTGCGGCCCCGCCGACCAGGCGAGATGGGCGCTGGCCCCGGAGCGGACCCCTTCTTCCGGGGTGACCGCCGCGGACTGGGTGTTGGCGGCGCCGAAGGAGACCAGGATCAGTTGTCCGGCGTGCAGCCGTACCCCGTGGAACTCGGTGTCGTGGCGCGGGTAGTGCGCGGCGAGGTTGGCGATCGGCGGTTCCTGCCACAGGACCTCGTTGATCGCCTCGTGCGCCGTCATCGCTCCGCCGTGCAGCGAGCCCGCGTACCGCTCGTCGGTGAGCATGTGCAGGATGGAGTTGCCGATCAGGTTGGTCGTGGGGTCGTGGCCCGCGCTCATCACCAGCGCGATCTGGCTGACCGTCTCGTCGTTGTCGAGACGGGCCGGATGTGCGAGCAGGTACGAGGTCAGATCGCGGCGCGGACGGGCGCGCCGGTCGGCGACGAGGCGGGTGACGACATCGACGAGGTCGGCGTACGCCTCGGTGGCGCCCTGGGCCGAGTTCATCATGCCGCTGATGCCGTCGACGATCCGTTCGCCCTCGTCGGGGGCGACGCCGAACCAGGTGACGAAGACGTGCAGCGGAAGCCGCGCGGCGTACTGGGCGATGAGGTCGCCGGTGCCGGTGGCGGCGAACTCCCCGATGAGCTGCTGGGCGACCCTGGCCACCTCCGCCCGCAGGACGTGCGGTTCGATCAGCGCGAGGCTGTCGTTGATGGCTTCGCGGTAGCGGGTGTGCTCGCCGCCGTCGCTGAACAGCGCGGTGGGGCGGTGGCCGAGCACGGGCAGCACCGGCGAGTCCGGCGGGACGGTCGCCTGCCAGTCGCGGGGGTCCTTGCTGAAGGTGTGGGTGTCGCGCAGCAGGTCGACGGCCGCCTGGTAGTCCGTGACCAGCATCGCCTCCACGCCGGGCGCGATCCGGACCGGTGTCAGCGGGCCCTCTTCGCGCAGCCCGCGGTAGTGGCCGTGCGGGTCGGCCGCGAAGTCGGGGCCGTACAGCGCGACGGGCTGCGGCGGCTGTACGAACAGGGTCATGACGGGTCCTCGGGTCGCGGCAGTCGGGTCAGCACGTGTTCGGCCAGCGCGATCAGGGCGTCGATGCTGCCGCGCCGTTCCCGGGCATCGCACTGGATCAGCGGGGTCCCGGGAGCGAGGTCGAGGTGTTTGCGCAGCACCTCGTCGCTGTGGGCGGGTGCGTCGGGGAAGCGGTTGACCGCGACGGCGTACGGCAGCCCCTGCTCCTCCACCATGTCCATGACCGCGAAGGAGTCACCGAGCCGCCGGGTGTCCACCAGGACGAGCGCGCCTAGCGCACCCCGCGCGATGTCCTCCCACAGCGGCAGGAACCGCTGCTGGCCGGGTGTGCCGAACAGGTAGAGCACCAGGTCGTCCAGGACGGTGAGACGTCCGAAGTCGATGGCGACCGTGGTGGTGGTCTTGTCGGGGAGCCCGGCGGTGTCGTCGAGCAGGGTGCTGGACTGGGTCATCGCCTCCTCCGTATGGAGGGTGGCTATTTCGGAGAGCGTACGGATCAGGGTCGTCTTGCCCACGCCGAAGGGACCCGTGACGACGATCTTCATCAGGGTCCGGGCGGCCGTCGGCAGATAGCCGACGCCGGTCCGGTCAGTGGAGGGAGCGGAGTCCAACGAGCAGCCTCTCGACGAGCGACCGGTCGATCTCCCCGGCACTGGGTATCGGCGGTCGGGTGAGCAGAAGTCCGGCGGCCGCGAGGTCCGTGGCCAGGAATACGGTGGCGCTGACCGGCAGGTCCAGATGGGCCGCGCACTCGACGACGGTGAGCGCGCCCGGTGCCAGCAGTTCGCACAGCCTGCGCTGTTCCGAGCCGGTGTCCGGGGGCAGGACCGTATCGGTGCGTACGAGCACGGCGAGCCGGTCGAGCGCGGGGCCGACGGGCCGGGACCGGCCGCCGGTGACGAGATAGGCGGGGATCAGACGGCGTCCCGGTCCGGAGCTCATGGCCGGGCGGTGGTGTCCGGTTGGCGGGCGGGCGCGTGCATCGCCCGGGTCAGCGCGGTGACCTGCACCTGCATCTGGTAGGCGATGTCACCGAGTTTGGCGCCGGGTTCGGCAAAGAGGGCGAGCGTGGTGTTGTTCCCCGCCGGTACGACGACGGCGAAGCCCAGATCGGATTCGACGACCGTCTGGGCCAGTTTCGGTCCCTCGACGTCGGTGAACGCCGTGGTGAAGGCGCGCGCCGCGGCGTGCAGCGTGGCCGTCATCGCGGCGACCCGCTCGCCGGACGCCCGGTCGAGGCCGGGTGAGGCGCCCTCGATGAGGCCGTCACCGGTGGCGACCACGGCATGCTGGACTCCGGGCAGCTCCAGCAGCGGGGTCAGCACCCATGCGAGGTCGCCGGTGGTGGGGCTGGGGGCGCTCACGTCTCGTCGTCTCCTTGGTCGTCCTGGTCGCCCAGGTGGTCGTGGCCGTCCGGTTCCGGTGCGGGGGCCCGCCCGGCGACACTCCTGCCGTTGAGGGTGCCCTGCTGGAGGGCCGCCCAGGAAGACTCCGCCTGCTCCGGTGTACGGGGCACCTGTCCGGCGGCCGGGACGGCGGCGGGGACCGGGGCCGCGGCCGGCCGGGGTGCGCGCCGCCGTCTGCTGGGCAGTCCGGCGGGTTCCGCTACGGGATTCGCCGTCGGCGGTTCCTGCGCGGGCGCGGCGGGGGCGGCCTCCTCGGCCGGGGCGGCCTGCGCCGATACGGGCGCCGGGGCCAGGGCGGAGAGGGTCCGGTCCTCCTTCAGCACGGTCAGCAGATGTGCGGGGACGCGCAGGATGGTCCGCATGCCGCCGAACGGCGAGGCCTCGATGTGGCAGTGGAAGCCGTACTGCGTCACGAGCCGGCCGACGACCGCGAAGCCGGTCTGCGGCGGGTCGCCCAGCTCGGTCAGGAGCACCTCGGAAGGGCCCGCCAGCAGTGCGCGGGCCCGGTCGAGCGCGTCCTCGTCCATGCCGATGCCCGCGTCGTCGACGACCAGGAACGCGCCCCGGCCGCCGCTCTGCTGGAGCGTCACCGTCACATCGGTGTCGGGGTGGGAGTACGCGGTGGCGTTGGCGAGCAGTTCTGCGAGGGCGATCGCGAGGGGTTCCGCGGCCCTGGCGGCGAGCGCGATCCGTTCCTCGCGCAGGTGGTTGGCCACCTTGATGCGCTCGTAGCCGGCGACGCGGGACTGGGCCCCGAGCACGATCTCGACGAGCGGGGAGTTCTGCCGGGCCAGACCGGGCCAGGCGTCGCAGAGCACGGCGGTGGACTGGGTCCGGCGCAGGGCCAGTTCGTTGCGGAAGTCCAGTTGCAGGATGCGCGGGTCGTCGTACTCGTGCTGGAGCTCGTGCAGCAGTTGCTGGGACTGGTTGAGCAGCGACTGGATCTTGGCCGAGGTGCCCCGCATCGCCGCGCGGGCCGCCGCGTCGACGCGCTGCCGCTCTTCGAGGACGGCGGTCCTGGCGGCCTGCACGGCCTCGGTGAGCAGCCGGGCGGCCTCGCCGTCCACCTCGGCCGCCTCCCGCAGTCCGGGGACCTGGGCGCTGGAGTGCGAGAGGGCGACCGCGGCGGCCGGGATGCGTCTGTGGGCCAGCTGCCGGATCTCGTCGACGAGCGCGGCGGTGCGTGCCTCCGCGGCCTTCATCTGCCGTTCGGTCAGCTCGGCGTGGGCCACGGCGAGGTGTTCCGAGCGGGCGGACCCGTACGAGCGCGCCGTCGCCGCCACGGCGGCCACGACGGCGATCACCGCCAGAATCCATCCCATGCCGTTACCGCGTTTCTGTCGTCGGGCCGGTCCTCCGGGCGGGGAGGCGGCGGAGGACCGGACGGTCGGCCCGTCCCGGGGGCCGGGCGGGTGGCCCGGCCTGTGCGGCGGGCCGGGTGCTCACTCCGGCGCGCCCGCGGGCTCACAGGCCTGCTCCGCCAGCCGCGCCCCTTCCCGTTCCACTCCCTGCTCCACTTCCCGGGCGAGCAAGGCCACCTCGGTCATCACCTGGAGCACGCCCGGCATTTCCGAGCCGTCGAGCTGCCGGTACTCGCTGCCGATGGTCACGACCAGCCGCTCGGGGAGACCGAGTTCGGGGTGGCGGCCCTCGCCGATCACCCGGCGGGCCGCCTCCGGTGCGGGCACCCCGGCGGCGTGGAGGGCGTGGGCCCGCTCCCGTACGTACTCCAGGTAAGCGATGTGGTCGCGTACCCCGGCCCGGTCGAGGACCGGTCCGTGGCCCGGCACGATCGTCTCGGCTCCGGTGGCCAGCACCTGTTCGCAGGCGGCGATCACGTTGCTCAGCGGGCCCGCCCAGTGGATCGGGTGGTCGCCCGGCTGCCCGGGTGTCGAGGAGAAGATGATGTCGCCGCTGAACACGGCGCTCTGGGCGGGCAGGTGGACCATCAGGTCGCCGGTGGTGTGCGCGGGCGGCAGGGCGATGATCCGGACCGGGTACTCCCCCAGGGTCAGTTCGAGCTCGCCGGTGAAGTAGGTGGTCGGCTGGACCGGTTCGGTCCGCGACCAGTCGAACAGCCCGAAGTGGCGGCCGAGGTAGGCGCCGAGCGGCCCTGCCGGGTCGCCGCCGTTGACCAGGGCGTGCTGCTGCTTCGGGGTGGGCTCGTAGTGGATGTGGTCCCGGGCCTCGCGGGTCGCGATGATCTCCGCGTCGGGAAGCACGCCCGCGCCCCAGAAGTGGTCGCCGTTGGCGTGCGTGACGATCACCCGGTCGACGGTGACGCCCGCGGGCAGCAGTTTCGTGCTCTCGGCCAGGAACTGTCCCGCCAGTACGGGGTCGTAAGGGGTGTCGATCCAGAGCGCGCCCCGGGGCGAGACGAGGAGGCCGCAGTTGGCCAGCCCCCAGCCCCGCTTCGGCGGCAGCCATGCGTGCAGGCCCCGGCCCAGGTCTACGACGTGCCCACCCGTGATCGACATGACCGCGATTATGCCGACCGGTTCCCGGTCGCGCGTTCGAAATCGGACACAGCAACCACTTACTGGCTTGAAATCGCCGTTTCATTCCGCCCGGAACGGCTGACCGGTGACCGTACGAGAGCGGCGAAGCCGCCCGCCTTACGGGATTATCGGGATGAACCAGTCGATACAGCCTGGCCGATGATTCCCTCTTCGTCAATACGCAGTGAGCAGCCGTCAAACCGGAAGAGGCCGATTACCCACCGAGCATGACTCAAAACAGACGCCACCGGGCCCCCGACAGAACCGCTGGAAACGGCCTGTCGGGGGCCCGGTGACGCGATGGGGGGCTAGGGAACGGCCGGCACACTCCACTGCTGGTTGGCACCGCCGCCGCAGTCCCACAGCGTGAGCGCGGTCCCGTTGCCGGTGTCGCCGCCGGGCACATCGAGACAGCGGCCGGACGCCTTGTTGACGAGTGCGTGTGTGGAGCCGCTGTACGTCCACTGCCTGGACGGGTCGGTGACCGCGCCGCCCGCGGCGGTACCGGCGCAGTCACGCACCCGTACGGCGGCGCCGTTGCCGGTGCCCTCCGCGGCGAGGCAGTAGTCGGATGCCAGGCGCAGCGTGCCGTCGGCCGCTCTCACCCAGGCCTGGTTGGCACCGCCCGAGCAGGTGCAGAGGTCGGCGGCGACACCGTCGGACACGCCTCCGAAGGCGTCCAGGCACTTTCCGTCCTGCCCCGTCACCGCACCGCGCACCGAGTTGCCCACCGCGAGGTTCTGCACCGTGGAGTCGGCCGCGACATCGGTCCTGGTCATGGGCGCGCAGGCGTTGCCGCTGTCGGACGTGGCCGGGACCGCGCCCGTGACCGTACCGCCGTTCCCGGTGGGCACCCCGAAGCGGGCGTCGCTGAACGGCTGGTCGTAGCAGGTGGAGCGGCGGTCGTTCCACTCGAAGTACTCGGTCCAGTCGACCATCCCGGACGGGGAGATGGCGGTCGCCGGGGTCTTGATGCTGCCGAGCTTGTACGAGGCGCCCGTGGCGGTGTCCGCGACGGTGGCGCCGAACCAGCCGTCGCCCTCGGCCGCGACCGTGAAGGTGTACCGGTGGCCGGCGGTCCAGTCGAGGTTCATCCGGCAGCTCATGCCCTCGCCCTCGCCGCCGAATCCCTGGCACCAGCTTCCGGCGGAGCCGGCCCTGGCCTCCGAGACGTCCCAGACGGAGAACAGGAGCGTGCGTTTCGAGCCTCCGTTGGACTGCATCCCGAGGTAGGCACCGTTGCCCTGGTCGAAGCCGAACTGGTGGCTCCAGAAGACGTTCGCCCGGTAGCCGGGGTCGTGCAGGACGGTGGTGGACCAGGTGACGTCGGTCAGCTTCGGCGCGCCGGAGAAGGAGTAGTTGGTGTAGGTGCCGGGGGTGGTGCCGAGATCCGCGGCCTGGGTGGGGGACGCCGTGCCGAGCAGGGCCAGAGCGGCTGCCGCAACGGTGGCGGTGAAGGTGCCTGACAAGTGGCGCAGGGTCATGCGTTGCACCTGCTTCTGATGGGGGGAATGGGGATCGTTGCCTTGCCCGCACCGGCCCCGGACGGGGCGTGGGTGCGTCTCGTGCGGTGAAACCCGCCGGACAGGGCCGCCGTGGCACGGCCCTGTCCGGTCTTTCCCGGTCAGATCCTCAGGAGCGGACCTGACCGCGTTCGAAGTACGCGATCAGCTCGGGGTCGAGGGCGGGCACGTCGTACGGCGCACCGCCCTCACGCAGCGAGCGGGTCGCGAGCACACCGGCGGCGACGCTCATCCGGGCGGCGACCGGCGAGGTGTCGGTGACGCCCCCGTCGCGCACGAACCGGCAGAACTCCTCCATGATCCGGCTGTCACCGCCGCCGTGCGAGCCCTTGGCCTCCGGCACCCGGTAGGTGATGTCGGCGTCCGCGCGGTAGCCGCTGGGGCCGGAGTTCCAGACCTTGACCTCGTCGCCGGGGCTGTCGCCGAAGTTCTCCAGCCGTCCCTCGGTGCCGATGACGGTGTAGTTGCGCCAGTAGTCCGGGGTGAAGTGGCACTGCTGGTAGGCGGCGACCACGCCGTTGTCGAGCTGCATGTTCATCACGGAGACGTCCTCGACGTCCACGATGTGGTGCAGGTCCTTGCGGGCCGTCGGCGGCCAGTCGAACTCGCGCAGCCAGTTGTCCGGACGCGGGGTGTCCGGCTCGCGCCGCGGCAGGTCACCGTAGACCAGCAGGTCGCCCAGCGCGTTGACGCGCCGGGTGTAGCCGCCGGCCAGCCAGTGCAGCACGTCGATGTCGTGCGCGGCCTTCTGGAGCAGCAGACCGGTGGTCCGGGTCCGGTCGGCGTGCCAGTCCTTGAAGTAGTAGTCGCCGCCGTAGCCGACGAAGTGGCGTACCCAGACGGCCTTGGGCTCACCGATGTCGCCGCGGGCGATGATGTCGCGCATCAGCCGCACGACACCCATGTGCCGCATGTTGTGGCCGACGTAGAGCCGGGTCCCGGTCTCGTACGCGGCACGCAGGACGTTGTCGCAGCTCTCGACGGTGATCCCGAGCGGCTTCTCGACGAAGACGGCCTTGCCCGCCCGCAGCGCGTCGATGGCGATGGCCTCGTGGGTGTCGTCCGGGGTGGCGACGATGACCGCGTCGATGTCGTCCCGGCCGAGGAGCAGCTTGTAGTCCTCGACCGCGACATCCGTGCCGAAGCGCTCGGCCTCGCGGCCGCGCACCTCGGGGTCGAGGTCGCAGACGGCGGTGATCGCCGAACCCTGTCCGGGGTGGTGGGCGGACATCGCGATGGAACGGCGCAGGCCGAGTCCGATGACGCCGAGTCGCAGGTCTGACACGGGGGTCCCTTCTCTGTCTGTACGGGTGGTGCGGGTGGTGCGGACGAGGATCAGGTCCCCGGCCCTGGATTACTTTCCGGCGAGCGAGGCCTCGAACTCGGCACGCATCTTGTCACCGCCGCCGGAGCGCCACTTGCGCAGTTCCTCCTTGTAGGCGGAGATCGGCTTGCGGCCCGCGATGATGTCCTTCTGACAGTCGGCCATGGCGGTGGTGAGCGAGGGGCTCTTGCTGGTTGACGTGTCGGAGAAGTGGCCGCTCGTCGGGTTGCTCTGGCTGATCTTGAGCAGCTCCTGCTGCCAGCCGTGGATCTTTCCGGCCAGCTCCGGCTGTCCGGGCAGGTAGATGTACTCGGGACCCGCGGCGAGGAAGGCCAGCGGCATGGCCGTGGTCACCGCCTCGGAGTTCCCCTTGGCGGTCAGCTTGACGTCGCCCTTGGCCGTACGGGTGAAGTGCTTGCCCTCGATGCCGTTGTCGAGGAAGAGACGCTCCTCCGTACCGAACGGGGCGGCCAGGTAGTCCAGGACGCCCAGCAGCATCTTCACGCGCTTGGCGTCGGCCTTCTTGTTGATGGCGGTGTAGCCGACGGAGCCGTAGCCCATGCTGTACCTCGGCTTCGCACCGGCCTTGGCGGCGAAGGGCGCGATGATGCCGAACGGGAAGTCATACGTCTTGGCGTCCACCAGGAAGCTGGGGAAGGACTGTACGTAGGCGCCGAGCGAGCCCTGCGCCATCTTCTCCATCGTGGTGGACAGGTTGGGGTCCGGCCAGAAGAGTCCCGCCTTGGCCACCTTGACGGCGAACGCCACGGCCTCCTGGTACTCCTCCGTCTCGTACATGTGGGTCAGCTTGCCGCCGTCGAGCCGCCAGCCGCTGGGCGCCCCGAACCACTGGCCGAACATGCCGATGTGGTTCACGTACTCCGGCTCCAGGACGTACTTGTTGCGCTTGGCGTCCAGGAGCTCCTTGCCCTTGGCGAGGAAGTCCTCCGCGCTGCTGAACTCGGCGCCGCCGACCGGCTTCCAGAAGTCCTGGTTGACGACGTAGACCTGGCCCATGGAGCCGTAGGCCACGGTGACGCCGCGGATCTTGCCGTTGATGACGGCGGTCTTCCAGGCGGTCGTCGGCAGGTTCGCCAGGTTCGGGTAGTCCTTCACCGCGTCGCCGGAGAGGTACGGGGTGAGGTCGTGGAACTTGGCGTCGAGCAGCTCGGGCACCCGCTGGATGCCCTGGTTCGGCGGGAACCAGACCAGGTCGGGTATGTCGCCGCCGGCCATCATGGCGTTGAACTTCTGGAGGTAGGCGTCCACGCCCTGGTCCACGACGATCGTCATGTCGAACTGAGCGCCGAGGCGCTTGTTCAGCTCCTGCCAGTAGGCGTTCTTGCCCTGCGGCGGCGCGGGGGTGGTGAACGTCTCGGTGAGGGCCGTGATGCGGCTGCCGTCACCGGGCGCCTTGGCCACCGACTTGGTGAGGGCCTTGGGGTAGCGCAGGTACGTGGCGTCCAGACCGGCCGCGTTGCCCGCCAGGTCCGCGGGGGCTGTCTGCACGGCCGCGTACGTCGGCAGCTTGAGCTTGGCCGATGCCTTGGCACCGCCCTTGCTGACCGTGGCACCGCTGCCGCAGGCGCTCAGGGTCGACAGCCCGGCCACGGTCAGGCCGGCGATTCCCGCGGCGCCCATGAAACCGCGCCGGGACAAGTTGGTGGACATGGGGCTCCTTGAAAAGTGTGAAAGTGCGTGGCGGCGACGGAGGCGGTGGGCGGATCAGCCCTTGATCGCCCCGGTGAGGACGCCCTTGACGAAGAACTTCTGCAGGAAGGGGTACACACAGAAGATGGGCACGATGGCGATGATCAGGACGGCCATCTGCAAGGACGTCGAGGGCGGCACCGAGTGGACGCCCATGGCCGAGGCGTTGATGCTCTGCCCGTTGAGCACGTAGCTGCGCAGGATCACCTGGATGGGGAACTTGCCGGAGTCGTTGAGGTAGAGCACCGCGTTGAAGAAGCTGTTCCAGTACCCGACCGCGTAGAACAGTCCGACCACGGCGAGGACCGCCTTGGACAGCGGGAGGACGATCCGGAAGAGGACCGTGACCTCACCGGCGCCGTCGATCCGGGCTGCGTCGTACAGCTCCTCGGGGATGCTCTGGAAGAAGGAGCGGACGACCACGATATTGAAGGCGTTGAGCAGCACCGGAAGGATCAGCGCCGCGTAGGTGTCCAGCATCTTGAACTGCTGGACCGCCAGGTACGTCGGGATGATCCCGGGGGCGAAGAGGAACGTGCCCAGCACCAGCAGCAGGACCGGCTTGGCGAGGACCGTGCCGGGGCGCGAGGTCCCGTAGGCGATCATCACCGTGCACGCCAGGCTGAGCGCGGTGCCGACCAGTGTGATCCCGATGGAGACGAGCGCGGCCTGCGTGACGACCCCGCCGGACAGGACGACCCGGTAGGCCTCCAGCGTCGGGTGGTGCGGCAGCAGTACGTAACCGCCGTTGGCGTTCAGCTCCTCGCGGCCCGCCAGGCTGGTGCCGATGGCGAGGACGAACGGGTAGAGCACGATCACGGTGAGGACGATCAGGGCCAGCCCCTTGGCGCCCTGTCCGTACCAGTGGGGGCGCTCCATCCACGGCGGCCTGCCGTTGGAGACGCGCAGGCCCCCGCCGGCCCGGGGGCCGAACCTGGCGCTGCGCGGCCGGGTCGCGACGGACTGCTGGCTCATCGGTAGACTCCCTGCTCGCCGAAGCGGTGGGCGAGCTTGTTGGCGGCGAGGATGAGGGCGAATCCGATGACGCCCTTCATCAGTCCGGCGGCGGTGCTCATGCCCCAGTCGCCGTCCACGACTCCGTGGAAGTAGACGTAGGTGTCCATGACTTCGGAGGCGTCCGGGCCGACGGCGTCACGCTGCAGAATGATCTGCTCGAAGCCGACCGAGAGGATGTCGCCGAGCCGCAGGATCAGCAGCATCAGGATCACCGGCCGGATGCCCGGCAGGGTGATGTGCCAGATCCGGCGGAGCCACCCGGCGCCGTCCATCGCGGCGGACTCGTACTGGCCCATGTCGATCGAGGCGATGGAGGCCAGGAAGATGATCGTGCCCCAGCCGGTGTCCTTCCAGATGGCCTGGGCGGTGATCAGCAGCTTGAAGGTGCCGGGGTCCGTCATCACGTTGCCGATGCTGACGCCGTGCTCCATCAGCAGCGTGGTGACCGAACCCGCGCCGCCGAGCACCTGCTTGAACATGGCCACCACGACGACCCAGGACAGGAAGTGCGGGAGGTAGACGACGGTCTGGATGAACCGCTTGATCTTCTCGCTGATCAGCGAGTTGAGCAGCAGGGCCAGGGCGATCGGTGCCGGGAAGTACAGCAGCAGCTGGATCGCGGTGATCTGGAGCGTGTTGGAGACCGCGCTCCAGAAATCCGGCTCGGCCAGCAGCGCGGTGAAGTTCGAGAGCCCGACGAACGGGCTCTGCTTGAAGCCCAGGAACGGCTGGTAGTCCTGGAAGGCGATGACGTTGCCCGCGAGCGGCAGGTAGAAGAAGAGCGCAAAGTACAGAACACCGGGCAAGCAGAAGAGCAGAAGCGCTCTGTCCCGTTTCAGCCGGTGTCGGAGCGGCTGCCGTATCTGGTTCTTCTTGGGCTTCTTCCCGGCGGGCAGGTCGGCGCCGTCCGGGTCGCGGGGCTGCGGCACGGACTGCCGCACTGCTGTGACCGGCACATCTGCCATCGTCACAGGCACCTCCAGGGCTGATGGAGCGAGAGAACGTCCCGCATACGTGGAGGTGGGCCGCATCCCGGGAGGGGCGGCCGCTGCTCCTTCACGGCGACAGGCACATAGTTCACGACAGCCCACCCGAATGGCAAGAGTTGTTCATTTCACAGAGGTAACGAACATCTATTGACATCCAAAAACCACAACACGCAGCACGTCGGCACGCCTCATGGATCGAAATATGCATAGAAGAGGCACAAGGTGGTCGTGAAGCGACCGCAATCGATGCTGCCGGCTCGCCAAATCCGGTCTCCGCATGCTCGGTTGTGATCGATCACGCACGCGCACGTGCATGATCCAGCACTGCCGGTCCCCGTCCAGGGCACGCGAAACGGCGGGCCGCCCGCACCCTTCGGGTGGGGTGGCCCGCCGTTCGGCCGACGCGTCCAGCTCGGTACTGAGGGTTCAGACGGCGATGACGGTGACGCCGGCCTCGGTGAAACGGGCCGACGCCTCGGCCGGGATCCCCTTATCGGTGACCAGGAAGTCGATCAGCCCGAGGTCGAAGACCCGGGCGAAGGCCCGCTTGCCGATCTTCGAGGAGTCGGCCGCCACCACCACCCGCTGGGCCTGCTGGGCGAGCAGCCGGTTGATGCTGGCCTCGCCCTCGTGGTGGACGTACGCACCACGTTCGGTGTCGATGGCGTTGACGCCCAGCACGGCGACATCCAGCGTGATCTCACCGAGTACGCCACTGGCCAGCGGGCCCGTCAGCTCGTACGACTGGGGCCTGGCCACCCCGCCGGTCACCACGATCTTTATCTGCGGCCGGATCACCAGCTCGTTGGCGATGTTGAGGGCGTTGGTGACCACGGTCAGGGTCGGCTGGCCGGACGCCCCCGCGGCGGCGTCCCCCACCAGGTCGGAGCGCACGGCGAGCGCGCGGGCCACCTCGGTGATGGTGGTGCCGCCGGTCAGCCCCACCACTTCGCCGACCGCCACCAGTTCGGCCACGGCGCGGCCGATGGCCTGCTTCTCCGGGGCGTTGCGCCCGGTCTTGTAGCGCAGCGCCAGCTCGTAGCTGACACCGTGCGCGACCGCGCCGCCCCGCGTACGGGTGAGCAGTTGCTGCTCAGCGAGCTGGTCAAGATCTCGGCGGATGGTCGCCGCCGAGACATCCAGCACCTTCGCGGCGTCCTCGACGTCCACCCGGCCATGCTTGCCTACGAGCTCCAGCAGTGAGTTCCACCGGGTATCCCTGGACACGTGCACTCTCCTCACAGGTCCGGCCGCGTGCGCCCATCCCCTTGGGTGCCATCACCGGACTCGCGCAAGCGTCGCACAAGGCCCTCCCGAGTCAAGCCACCTGCAAGGAAAATGCTTGATAATGCTTGCACGTCCCGTATATCGTGCGTTTACGAGCATCCCATCACCAGTACGGAGTGCAAAAGTGTCATTCGTCGAGATCGAGACAGCCAGTCAGCCGGACTGCTGGCGTCGCGCCGCAGATCTGGCGCAGAGCCAGGCGGCCGTACTGCCCGCGGCCGGTGAGCGCATCGCCGTGGTGGGCTGCGGCACCTCGTTCTACATGGCTCAGGCATACGCCCCGCTCCGTGAGGACTCCGGCCAGGGCGAGACCGATGCCTTCGCCGCCTCGGAGTTCCCGTTCGGCCGCCGCTACGACCGAGTCGTGGCCCTCAGCCGTTCCGGCACCACGACCGAGGTGCTCGAACTCCTCGACCGGCTGCGCGGTGTCACCCCGACGGTGGCCATCACCGGTGACCCGCAGACCCCGGTGATGACGTCCGCGGACGCGGTCGTGGTGCTTGACTTCGCCGACGAGCAGTCCGTCGTGCAGACCCGCTTCGCGACCACGCTGCTGACCCTGCTCCGCGCCCACCTCGGTCTGCACACCGACGCCGTGATCCGCGACGCGGAGACCGCGCTGGCCGAACCGCTGCCCGAAGGGCTCCTGGACTGCACCCAGTTCACCTTCCTCGGCCGAGGCTGGACGGCCGGTCTCGCCAACGAGGCCGCGCTGAAGATGAAGGAGGCCTCACTGTCCTGGACGGAGGCCTACGCCGCTATGGAGTACCGCCACGGCCCCATCAGCATTGCCACCGAGGGCACCGCGACCTGGATGTTCGGCACCGCGCCCGAGGGGCTGCGCGAGCAGGTCGAGGAGACCGGCGCCCGCTGGGTGGAGAGCGGTCTGGACCCGCTGGCCGAGCTGGTCCGCGTCCAGCGCCTGGCCATCGCCCGCGCCGCCGCCCGCGGCCTGGACCCGGACAGCCCGCGCCACCTCACCCGTTCCGTGGTGCTGGCCGACGCCTGAGCCGGTGCCGGACATCGTCGAGGGCGGCGCGGATGCCGCGGCCGGGCGCGGCGCGGATGCCTGGACGGGTTTCCGCGCCGCGCCCGCCCTCGGCAGTGACGCCGGGGTGCTCGTGCTCTCGGGGTCCAGCGGGCGGGTCGAGGAGGAGCGGTGCCGGCTGCTGACCCGGGAGGGCCTGGCCGCCCTCTCGATCCGCTGGTTCGGCGGCCCCGGACAGCCGCCGGGCATCTGTGAAGTCCCGCTGGAGACCTTCGTGTCCGCGCTCGACCGGCTCCGCGCGGAGGGGGCCCGCCGCATCAGCGTGCTGGGGGTCTCCAAGGGCGCGGAGGCGGCGCTGCACCTGTCCGTGCTCCAGCCCGGCATCGACGCCGTGGTGGCGCTCTCCCCCACCTCGCTGACCTGGGCCAACATCGGCCCCGGCCGGGACGGTCCGGCGGCTCCCCACCGGTCCTCCTGGACCTGGCGCGGGCAGCCGCTGCCGTTCGTTCCCTACGCCGCCGGCTGGACGGCCTCCGAGCCGGCGGGCGCCCCGGTCTCGGTCCTCGGCTGGTACGAGCAGAGCGTGCGGGCCCGCCCGGACCTGGTCACCGCCGCGGCCGTCCCGGTGGAGAGGTCCGCAGCCGAACTCGTGCTGGTCGCGGGCGGGGACGACCTGATGTGGCCCTCGCTCCGGTACGCGCAGGAGCTGGCCGCCCGGCGGCGGGCGGCAGGCCTCCCCGTCCGGCTGGTCACCCGCGCCGACGCGGGACACCGGCCCCGGCTGCCCGGCGAGGGAGCCCTGCCCGCGTCCGCCACGTTCCGGCACGGCGGCTCACCGGCGGCCGACGCGGCGCTCGGAGCGGCCGCCTGGCCGCACATACGCCGCGCGCTCCTCGGCCCGCGTCCCAGTGGTACGGTCCCGGCCGCGCCGACCGCCGATCAGGGCCCCGCGCCGACCGCCGGTCAGGACTCCTCGAAGTAGGCGTCCAGGACCGCGTCGAACCCTTCCGTCCACTCCTTGAGGCTGCTCCTGGCCGCCGCCTCGACCTCGGCGTTGAACCACCGCATGCTCGACATGTGGACCGTGACCGTGAACCGGCGGCCGAACCGGGCCGGCTTCAGCTCCACCGCGCCGATCTCGTCCCAGCGGAAGTCGGCCTCCTGGTCGTCCAGCGTGAACCGGATACCCGCGCGGTCCGCGGTGATCGAGCCGCGGCGGTCGCTCACCTCGAACGCGGGACCGTCCTCGCCCGTGTTCGCCTTCTCGTCCTCGTCCTCCTCGTCGTCCGCCGCCTCCGCGACGGCCTCGCCGTCGGATTCCGCTTCCCCGGACGCGGCCTCCGCCTCGGCGGGCACGGCGTCCTCGGGTACGGGCTCCTCGGTCCGCTCCGGCTCCTCGTCCGCCTTTCCGGTGGCTCGGGGGGCCGTGAGACCAGGGATGTACGCCGGGTCTGTCCCTGCGGCGTACACGGGCTGAGTGTTGGGATCTATGCGCTGCTCCACGGCGGGCAGTATGGCCGACGAACCTGTACGGGGCCAGTAAGACCGTGTCCACCCGCCCGGTTCGGGGCTCTGCGCGGGCAGCCGAACCGGCCGGGCGGTGTCACGGACCGGGCGGAAGCCGGTGGACGCGGTTCAGTTCCAGCAGGGCGGGCGGCGGGAGCGGTGCGGCGTGCTCGGCCCGGAAGGACTGGAGCAGGTAGCCGGTGAGCCGCCGGGATGCGGCCGCCGAGACCTCCGGAGAGTCTCCGGCGACGCCGTTGTTCGCCAGCAGCAGGAGCGTGACGTCGCTGGGGTCGAAGTCGGCGCGGAGCTGCCCCGACTCCTGCGCGCGCCACACCAGTCGGGCGATGCCCTCCTCCGCGCGGACGCGCTGTCCGTCGAGGTCCACGGCGTCGGGGAACCGGGAGAGGAACGCGGCGGTGCAGCCCCGGTCGGTGGCCTGCATCGCGCACACCTTCTCGATGAGCGAGCAGAAGCCGCGCCAGGGGTCGGGGTCCCGCAGCGCGGCGTCGAGGGCCGCGACGCACACGGCGAGCTGCTCGGAGAAGGCCTCCGTGACGAGGGCGGCGCGCGTGGGGAAGCGCCGGTAGAGCGTGGCGACCCCGACACCGGCCCGGCGGGCGATCGTCGTGACGGGCACGTCGATGCCGTGGGCCGCGTAGGCCTCCCGGGCGGCTTCGAGGATGCGGTCACGGTTGTGCTGGGCGTCGGCCCGCAGCCTGGCCGGGGCGGCGGAGGCGGAGGTTTCACCGGCCTTGGCGGGGCACTTCCGAGAGGGCTGAGCAGGCATGTCTCTCACTTTACGGTAAGTGGAAGGCACCATCCACTTAGCCTGTTAGCTTGAGGAGAAGGAAGCGGAAACATCATCCCGCTTACGTTTCCCGAGGCAGAGCAGGACAGATACGTGGACGAGATGCGCGCGGCCCTCTACGACCGGTACGGCCCTCCGGAGGTGCTGTATGTGGGCAAGGTGCCCGTGCCGGACGTCAAGCCTGGCGAGGTACTGGTCCGCGTCAGGGCGGTCGGGCTCAACGGCGGTGAGCTGTACGGCCGGGCCGGAAAGGTACGCCTGGTGACGGGGCGTCGATTCCCCCAGCGCACCGGGATCGACTTCGCGGGCGAGATCGCCGCGCTGGGCCCGTCCGTGACCGGGGTGCGGGTGGGCGAGCAGGTGTGGGGCATTCTGCCGAGGCGGATGGGCAGCGCGGCGGAGTACGTCGCCGTCACCGCGCGGAACATCTCGCACGCTCCGGCGAACCTGACGCCCGAACAGGCCGTCTCCCTGGTGGCCGGCGGCACGACGAGCCTGACCGCGCTGATCGACAAGGCCGGCCTCAAGCCCGGCGAGCGGCTTCTGGTACGCGGGGGCAGCGGCGGGGTCGGAAGCGTCGGGGTCCAGGTCGGCGCGTTGCTTGGCGCCCGTGTCACCGCTCTCGCGGGGGCGAAGAACCTCGACTTCGTGCGAGGCCTGGGAGCCGAAGAGGCCTTCGACTACCGGACGACCGGACCCGCCGAACTGGGCGCCTTCGACGTCGTCCTGGACACGGTCGGCACCCGGCACCGCGACTTCCGGCGGCTGTTGGCCCCGGGCGGGCGCATGGTGGCCGTGTCCTTCGACATCGACAACACCTTCCGCTCCCTCGCCTACCTCCTCGCCTCGACCCGCCACGGCTCCGGGCGCGTACGGTTCTTCAGCGGCAACCCGGACACCGGACTGCTCACCCGGCTGGCCCGGTACGCGGAGGACGGCAGCATCCGCCATGTCGTGGACACCGTCCGCCCTCTCGCGGACATCGCGGACGCCCACCGCGCCCTCGAAGCCGGCGGCGTACGCGGCAAGCACATCCTGCGGGTCGAGGAGTGAACCGCCCCGGGCGGTCTCAGTACCAGCCGGCCGTAAGCGGCGGGTCGCACAGTTCGAGGACCACCTCGCCCGCCTCCGAGGTCGTGCCGCCCACGGGCCGGACCCGGTCACCGACGCTCACCAGGTGGGGCGCCGCGCCCACGATCCGACACCGGTACACGAAACCCTCCGGGAACCGGACCAGCGACTCGTTCCGCATCACCCGCGAATAGCGGTTCACGACGCTGGACCGTACGACGACGCCGTGACCGTCGCTGCGTTCCGGTTCGAGATCGCTCGACGCGCAGACGGGGCACAGCAGTTTGCGGAACGAAGCGGTGCCGCACCATCGGCACAGCTGGTAGACCAGCCCCTCCACGGTATGCGGATCGGCCGTGTCGCGGGCCGTCCGCCCCACATCGGTTCCGGTACTGAACACGTCTCGGCCTCCCGCGCTCGACTGGGTGCGCCGCACCGCCGGCGACGGCACACCGGCACCGTATGGCACTTAGTGCCAGGACGTAAAGGTACTGAGTGCCGAAAGTTGCCGAAGCACCCCTCCGCCGGTCCCTCAGTCCTGGCCGAGAGCGGACTCGATGCGCTGCACCACCCGCCACATGGGGGCGCCCTTCGCCGCGACCATCACGATCACCTCGTCGTCCGCGGCGGTCACGGCGGGCCGCGCGGACGCCCGCCCCCACACCGTGCGGACGAGTTCGAGCGCCCGGTCCACCTCCGCGCCCGCATCGCCCTGACCGCCCGAACGCAGCCAGGACCGGAGGCCGTTGTTGTGCGCCGCGACCACGGAGGCGGCGATCACCTCGGCGCGCAGCGCGGCCTCCCTGGTGCCGTCGCCGCGCCGCTCCAGATATCCGGCGAGGGTCCGTTCGTAGCGGCGCACGACGGAGAGTTCATAGGTGCGCAGTCCGGGCACCTCCCGGGTGAGCCGGTAGCGCTGCACGGAGAACTCCGGGTTCACGGCGTACATCCGCAGGACGAGCCGGGCCGCGTCACACACCGTGTCCACCGGATCTCCGTCACCGGCGGCGTCCAGGAACGCGGTCATGTCCGCGAGACACCGCTCGTGATCGGGGAAGACCGCGTCCTCCTTCGACGGGAAGTAGCGGAAGAAGGAACGCCGCCCCACCCCCGCCCTGGCGACGATGTCGTCCACCGTGGTCCGCTCGAACCCGCGCTCCATGAAGAGCCCGAAGGCAGCCTCCGCGAGCACGTCACGCATGGGCGGCTTCTTGGCCGGTCCGCGGTCATCGGTCATGGCGGAAACGTAGCACCAGAAGCAGCCGTCCGGCACTGCGTACCTTTACTCAGGGTACTGAGTGCCATAGAGTCGGATCACGAACCGCATCAGTGAGGAGAGCCGGCGTGAGCTTGAGGATCGTTGTCTGTGTGAAGTACGTGCCCGACGCGACCGGTGACCGGCATTTCGCCGATGACCTGACGTTGGATCGTGAGGATGTCGACGGGCTGTTGTCGGAGCTGGATGAGTACGCGGTCGAGCAGGCGTTGCAGATCGCGGACGGTGCCGATGACGCGGAGGTGACCGTGTTGACGGTGGGTCCGGAGGATGCCAAGGACGCGTTGCGCAAGGCGTTGTCGATGGGTGCGGACAAGGCTGTTCATGTCGAGGACGACGATCTGCACGGCACGGATGTGATCGGTACGTCGTTGGTGCTGGCGAAGGCGGTCGAGAAGACGGGGTTCGACCTGGTGATCTCGGGGATGGCGTCGACGGACGGCACGATGGGTGTGGTTCCGGCGCTGCTCGCGGAGCGGCTGGGGGTGCCGCAGGTGACGCTGCTGTCCGAGGTGTCGGTGGAGGGCGGTGTGGTGCGGGGGCGTCGGGACGGTGACACGGCGTCGGAGCAGTTGGAGGCGTCGTTGCCGGCGGTGGTGTCGGTGACCGACCAGTCGGGTGAGGCGCGTTACCCGTCGTTCAAGGGGATCATGGCGGCGAAGAAGAAGCCGGTGGAGTCGCTGGATCTGGATGATCTGGGGATCGAGGCGGATGAGGTGGGTCTGGGTGGTTCCTGGACGGCGGTGGATTCCGCGGCCGCGCGTCCGGCCCGTACGGCGGGCACGATCGTGAAGGACGAGGGCGAGGGCGGCAAGGCGCTGGCGGAGTTCCTGGCCGGGCAGAAGTTCATCTGAGCCGTCGCGCTGTTCATCCCCGTTTCGTCGTTCGTCTCAATCGCAGGAGATTGAAGTTCCATGACTGAAGTTCTTGTCTATGTCGATCATGTGGACGGTGCTGTCCGCAAGCCCACCCTGGAGCTGCTGACGCTTGCCCGCCGTATCGGTGAGCCGGTCGCTGTCGCTCTGGGCAAGGGTGCCGCGGACACGGCCGCCACACTGGCCGAGCACGGTGCGGTCAGGGTGCTGACCGCGGATGCACCGGAGTTCGCCGAGTATCTGGTCGTGCCGAAGGTCGACGCGCTGCAGGCCGCCTTCGACGCGGTGTCCCCGGCCGCCGTGCTGCTGCCTTCCTCGGCGGAGGCCAAGGAGATCGCGGCGCGTCTCGCGGTCCGGATCGGGTCGGGCATCATCACCGACGCGGTGGATCTGGAGGCGGGTGAGCAGGGTCCGGTGGCCACGCAGTCCGCGTTCGCCGCTTCGTACACGACGAAGTCGCGTGTTTCCAGGGGTGTTCCGGTTGTCACGGTGAAGCCGAACTCGGCGCCGGTCGAGGCGGCTCCGGCCGCCGGCGCGGTGGAGTCCCTTACGGTGTCGTTCTCGGAGCGGGCCACCGGTACGAAGGTTGTGTCCCGTACGCCGCGTGAGTCGACGGGGCGTCCGGAGCTGACGGAGGCCGCGATCGTGGTCTCGGGTGGCCGGGGTGTCAATGGTGCGGAGAACTTCGGCATCATCGAGGCGCTCGCGGACTCGCTGGGTGCGGCGGTGGGTGCCTCTCGGGCGGCGGTGGACGCGGGCTGGTACCCGCACACCAACCAGGTCGGTCAGACCGGTAAGTCGGTCTCGCCGCAGCTGTATATCGCGTCGGGTATCTCGGGTGCGATCCAGCACCGGGCGGGGATGCAGACGTCGAAGACGATCGTCGCGGTCAACAAGGACGCGGAGGCGCCGATCTTCGATCTCGTCGATTACGGCGTCGTGGGTGACCTCTTCGATGTCGTGCCGCAGCTGACCGACGAGGTCAACACCCGCAAGGGCTGACCCGCACCCGCACCACGATCCAACGGCCCGGGGCCGCACGGTGAACACACCGCGCGGCCCCGCCGCCGTGATCGGGGCCGGAGGGATCAGTCCAGCAGCTCCTCGATGAGGTCTGCGGCCCTCATGGTGCCGCCCTCGGCCCGCGCCTCCGCACGCAGCCGCGCCGAACGATCCGCGACCGCCGGGTCGTCGACGAGCTCGATGAGGGCGGTCCGCAGCGCATCCGCCGTGGCGTCCTCCGTGTCGATGCGGCGGGCCACGCCGAGCTCCACGAGCCGGTCGGCGTTCATGAACTGATCGACGCCCTGGGGGACGGCGATCATCGGGACGCCGGCGAAGAGCCCCTCAGAACTGCCGCCCATGCCCGCATGGGTCACAAAGGCATCGGCCTGCTCCAGGATCTCCGGCTGGGGCACCCAGGAGTGCACCTCGACGTTGGACGGGATGTCACCGAGCTCGCGCCGGTCGGTGTGCCTGCCGACCTGGAGCACCACGTGCCAGCCGGGCAGGTCGCCGTACGCGGCCAGGCACTGGCGGTAGAACGCGGGCCGGTCGGTGTACGCCGAGCCCAGCGAAACCAGCAGGACGCGTTCCGCGCCCGCAGGACGGGTCCAGGGCTGCTCGCCGTCACGCGGGCCGCCGCACGAGCCGACGAACGTCACCGTGTCCATGTCGACGTCCTCGGCGTGCGGCTGCATCGCCCGGGGGATCAGGGCGAGGGTGTTCGCGGGGCGGCTGCAGAAGACGTCCACGTCGGTGGTGGTGGCACCGCACTCGCTGAGCCACCGGCTGAACCCCGCCCGGTACGCGTCGGCGCCGGGCAACTCCCAGAGCTTCGCCGCCACGTCCTCTCCGTAGCTCTCCCAGCCGACGATGGTCGGGGACAGCTGCATGAGGGGGCGGTGCTGCGATTCGGCCAGCGCACGCGCGGCGTATGCGCCGATGTCGTACAGGTAGAGGTCCGCGGGGTCCTCGTCGTAGAAGGCCCGCAGCTGCGGAAGGGCCTGGACGGCGTCGTCGAAGAAGAGGGTCATCGCGGCGATGGGGTCGTCGGGCCAGTTGTTGTCGGCGACCGGCAGCACGGTCCCGCACGGGACCAGCTCCGCACCGGTGGCCACGATCCGGTCGGCCACCATCGGGCCGTTGGCGTAGGTCACCCGGTGGCCGCGGGCCACCAGTTCGCGGATGACCTCAAGGCTCGGCAGCACGTGGCTGACGGCGGAGACACCGACCATCGCGATGTGCGCGCGGGAACGGGGACGGGACATGGGAATCACTCATTTCGGCTCTACGGCAAAAGGGACACGACAGACCGGCACGTCGGCCACCCCGGCGGATATGCCGGGTCGTGGACGCGCGCAAAGGTCATGCCGGACGCGGGCGGGGCACTGCCCCGACGGCGTCAGCCGTAGATCTGAAAAATGTGCATACCGTAAACCCTAGCCCGCGTTCCGGGCCCCCGCACACGGATATCGCGAGTGTCGCGCTCCGCTGCCGCGCGACGGCGCCACGGCGGAGGCTGTCACGCGGGCGGGGCCGCGGCCTCCAACTCGTCGACGCTGCCCGACATCAGGGTCCGCACATGCTCGGTGATGTGCTCCGTCGGCCAGTCCCACCAGGCCACCGCGAGCAGCCGGGCGATGTCCCGTTCGCTGTAGCGGGTGCGCAGGAGACGCGCCGGGTTGCCGCCGACGATCCCGTAGTCGGGCACGTCCTTGGTGACCACGGAACCGCTGCCGATGATCGCACCGTGCCCGATGCGCACCCCGGGAAGCACGGTGACGCTGTGCCCGAACCAGACGTCGTTGCCGACGACGGTGTCTCCCCGGCCCGGCAGTCCGGTCAGCAGGTCGAAGTGGTCCGTCCACGATCCGCCCATGGTCGGGAACGGGAAGGTGGAGGGGCCGTCCATACGGTGGTTGGCGCCGTTCATGATGAACCGCACCCCGGTGCCGAGCGCGCAGAACCTGCCGATGACCAGCTTCTCCGGGCCGTAGTGGTAGAGCACGTTGCGCGTCTCGAACGCGGTGGGGTCGTCCGGGTCGTCGTAGTAGGAGTACTCCCCCACCTCGATCAGCGGGGACTTCACCAGGGGCCTGAGCTGCACCACCCGCGGCTGGCCGGGCATCGGGTGGAGCAACGTCGGGTCGGCCGGCACTGACATGCGCGACTCCTTACGCGTGAGGGGCAGGACGGGCCCATGATCGTGCCCGTCGCCCCGCCGGGACAACGGGCTCCACCACGACCTCACTCGCCGGGCGGCTCCCCGTCTCACGCCGCCCGGTGGTCGACGACCACCTCACGGTACTGGACGGCGCCGGGCTCGCCTCCGGGGGCCGGGCAGCCGGGGCAGGGCTGGATCGGCATGCTCCAGCAGTTGGACGTGGCCGGCCTGCCCGCGAGCCGGTCGGTCAGCCATGAGATCGCGTTGCCCTGGTCGGTGATGAGCGGCACCACGTGGTTGGTGAGGAGCTTGTCGCCCAGGTTGGGCAGGATGACGGCGTCGTAGGTGATGTCGGCGCCCCTGCGGCACCAGTCCACGGCCAGCTGCCGGGCCTGTCCGTGCGGAACAATGTCGTCCTGGACGCCGGTCGCCAGGCGCACCGGTCCGGCCGGCTTGAGGTTGCCGATGCGCTGCTTGTCGAGGGCGGCCTGCGCGCGGGGCTCGGCGGCGATGACGTCACCTATGGACGCACCGCTGTTGGTCCACTTGCTGCTCTTGGCGAAGCCGTAGCCGAGGATCGCGTCGCCCACGCACTGGAGTTCGGCGGCCGAGGCGCTGGCCCCGCCGCCCTGGCTGTATCCGTACAGGCCGGTGCGCGAGCCGGCCGTGAGGGACGCCCCCGGCACCGCGTGCGCGGCGCGGGCGGCGTCCAGCAGTGCGTGGCCCTCGTCGACCCGGTTGACGTAGGTGTGCAGCCGGTCTGTCGTTCCGAGTCCGACGTAGTCGGTGACGACGACCGCGGTACCGGCGGCGAGCAGTCGGTAGATGGCCAGTGACTCGTAACCGACCGACACCGTCTCGCCGTTCAGGGTCAGCGGGTACTGGAGCGCCATCGAGGGCGCGCACTGGTCGCCCTGGCCCATCGTGCCCGAGGCCACCGCCATCAGCGGCCGGGGGCCGCCACGCTTCCAGGCGGCGGACGGCTCGATGTAGGCGCCGGTCACCGCGACCGGCTGCCCGTTGGAGTCGGTCGACCGGTACATCAGCCGGGTGGCGGTGCCGGGCATCGGACGGCCGTCGAGGCCCGGAATGCCCAGCCCCAGAGGGAGCGGCTCATGGCGGATCAACGCGCCATTGGCTGCGGGAAGTTTCGTGGGCGGGGTGTAGAAGTCGGGGATCGTCACGCCCCGGGACACCACGGGCTCCGCCCCGCCGGCGGCCGTGGCGGGTACGGCGTACGTGATCGCACAGGCGGCCACCGTCACGGCGACGGCCGGCGCCCGTGCGGTGCCGGCACGTCGCGAACGGCCTTTCGGCGTAACCGGCGTTACCGGCTCCGCGGTCCTGAAGGTGGAACGCGAAAGGGTGCTCTTGCGGCTCACAGCTCACTCCTCGCTCTGCTCCGATATACGGGTGAGCGCAAGCTAGCAGCGGAACTTACCGCGGGTAACCCGTCAGTAAGTTACGCTGCGGTAACCATTCCCCGCGTGGCGGTGGGACCGGGTGCGCGAATGAACTGGGCTTGTCCGGAGCGCGCGTTGCCTATTCTTGGGGCCAGCTGATCAGCCAACGCCTCACGCACTCTGGAGTTCACCATGTCCGTACCGGGGAACGACGCCACCTCCCTGCGCATCGACACCAGCAAGCCGCACCCCGCGCGGATGTACGACTGGTTCCTCGGCGGCAAGGACAACTACCCGGTGGACGAGGCGATGGGACGCCAGATGCTCGCACTCGAACCGGGCATCCCGGTGATGGCGAAGGTGAACCGGGCCTTCATGCACCGCGCCACCCGCTGGCTCTCGGGCCAGGGCATCCGGCAGTTCCTCGACATCGGTACGGGCATACCCACCGAGCCGAACCTGCATCAGGTGGCCCAGAGCTCCGAGCCCGCCACCCGGGTCGTCTACTGCGATAACGACCCGATCGTGCTGGCCCACGCCGAAGCCCTGCTGAGCGGCACCCCGCAGGGCGCGATCGACTACGTGCAGGCCGACGCGCGCGATGTGGAGGCCATCCTCGAACACGCTGGAAAGACACTGGACTTCAGCCAGCCGGTCGCGCTCTCGTTGATCTCGCTCCTGCACTTCGTGAGTGACGAGGACGGCGCCTATGAGCTGACCAGAAGGCTCTGCGACGTCCTGGCGCCGGGCAGCCACATGGTGATCTCGCACCTCACCGCCGACTTCCACCCGGAGGAGGCCCGGAAGGTCGACGAGATGTACAAGGCCAACACCCTCACGCTGGCCCCGCGCGACCGTCAGCAGTTCGCCGCCTTCTTCGACGGACTGGAGATCGTCGAGCCCGGCATCGTGGCCGCAGAGGCATGGCACCCCGAGCTCGGCAAACCGGTCCCCGGCCAGGACGACATCATCAGCGCGGGGTACGTGGCGGTGGGCCGCAAGCCGTAGGGACGGCACCTCACCGGGCTCCGTCACCTCCGCCGCACCGGGGGCGGCGGAGCCCGGCGGCGATCGGCCACAACCGCTCGGGCGCCCCCTCCGAACGGCGTCACTTCAGGCACGCACGGCATCGCTCACGGTTCGTCACCGAATCTGGCGCATCAACACCAACCCTTTGCCATAAGGGACTTGCGCACAGCCGGCTCCACCCGTGTCGGACGCCGGCCCGCCACACGCATCCGTCGGCGCGGAGGCTGTCCGAAACGGTCACCATCGCTCTTCGGATCTAACCATTCCGCAACGGCGATCCGGAACCTTGCCCGGACAGCTCGACGCCGGGCGAGATGCGGCACGCGTGCATCCCGCATTCAGATGCGACTGCTCGTCATCCGTATACGCCATAACAGCCACGGCGTTCCGACCGAGGCGCCCATGAGATTCCGCTTAGCCTCTCGGGCTGCTCTCTTTGACTCGGGCTGCTCTCTTTGAGCAGTATCGATCGAGTCGGATCGGTTCAACATCGCCCCCTGCGCGCAAACTTTCACCGATCTTCGCATCGGTAGTTGCGTGGCACGGCATAGGATCAGGCCGCGCCGCCGGGGTCCCGCCCGCCCCTCCTGTCCCGACTGCAACTGTGCACACGATGCACCCATGTCCGTATCGACACCCCCACACCCCGTTAACAGGTATCTTTGTGTCACCGATACTCAGCACCGGTTCCGGTGATGGAGCCGTGCAGTGAAAATCAATCGCCGTCTCGTCCTGCTCGTCAGCGCACCTCTCACGGTCGCGGTCACCTTCTCGGTTCTCGCCCTCGCACCCGCCACCAGCCAGGCCCTCCAGGCCTACCGGCTGACGAAGATGGTGGATGTCGCGGCAGCCGCAGGTGATCTGACGTACCAGCTGCAGCGCGAGCGGGCCACCGCCACCGCGTTGGTCTCCAAGCAGGGAACTCCCGACGCCTTCCTCACGAGTTCCAACGCGACCGACAAGAGCATCGCCGCCTTCAACAGCAGTACGTCCCACCTGTCCGAAGTACCCGGCAGCGCGCGGACTGCGCTGACCCGTATCCAGCGCTTCACCGAGGAGCTGCCGACCCTGCGTGCCCAGGTGCGCTCGGGCAGCAGCACCATCTCCGCGCTCGCCTTCGGCTACCGGATCGTCATCGCCGACCTCAACGGCTACCGCGACGGCATCGCGCTGGCCGACGGAGTCGACGCCGACATCGCGGACCGCATCCGCGCCGCGGCCGCCCTGTCCGAGGCCACAGAGCACACGGCCCAGCAACAGGTCACCGTGGCAAGAGCACAGGCCGCGGGCGGCTTCACCATCGCCTCGCAGCGCACTTTCGACGCCAGCCGGCTGGGCTACACGGAGTCGACCGGTGTCATGTTCGGCCTCGGTCCCGCCGAGTGGCGGACCTGGCTGGAGCGCACCCTTTCCGGCCCGAAGGCGCTGGCGGCCCGGCAGCTGGAGGACAGGATCGGTCGTACGGGCACCAACAGGAGCATCGACGTCTCCGCGCAGGAGTGGCTGAAGGCCTCCGACGACCGTCAGACGCTGCTGCGCGCCGTGGAGAGGAGGATCGACGCCTCCGTCATCGTGACGGTCTCCAAGGAGCGCACCCGCCTCATGTGGACCGCGGGCGCCGAGGTCACCCTGGTGCTGCTGACCCTCGTGGGCGCTGTCGTCCTCGCCGTCCGCCTGGGGCGCGTCATCATCCGGCGGCTGCGAGATCTGCGCAACGCCGCGCACGAGGTCGCCCACACCGGACTCCCCGCCGTGATGAGCGAGTTGTCCCAGCCCGGCGGGCTGAGCGGCTCCACACCCGAGCAGGTCGCCGAGCGGTCGGGCAACCCGGTCGGGACCACGGGCGGGGACGAGATCGGTGAGGTGGGCGAGGCGTTCAACGCCGTCCACCACGAGGCCGTACGGCTGGCCGCACAACAGGCCCGAGTGCACGAGCAGTTCGCCGAGACCCTGGTCCGGGTCGCCCGGCGGGGCGCTCAGCTGACCAGCGTCATGGTGTCCGAGCTCGACGCGGTGCAGCGCGACGAGGCCGACCCCGACCGCATGCAGACGCTGTTCGCGCTCGACCACCTCGCCATCCGCATGGAGCGCAACACCAACAACCTGCTCGTACTGGGCGGTTACGGCAACGCCCGGGTGCGTTCGGCCGACATCGGCTGCTCCACGGTCATCGTGGCGGCAGCCCAGCAGATCGAGCGCTTCGACCGCGTCTCCCTCGGCGTCATCGAATCGGGCATCGGCATCGCCGCACGCGCCGTGCACGACGTGGCGCACATCCTGGCGGAACTCCTCGACAACGCCACCCGCTTCTCGCCCCCCGACGCGCCGGTCGGGGTCGCCCTGTGGCGGCTGCGGGACCGGGCCGTCGTGCAGATCGTCGACGAGGGAGTGGGGATCACGCCCGAACGCCGCGCCGTCCACAACGCCGCGCTGCGCGAGCCGAAGGGCGGCATCGGGGACGTCCGCTCCATGGGTCTGCATGTGGTGGCCCGGCTCTCCGCACGCCACGGCATCGTGGTCGAACTGCGTGACTCCTCCGGCCCCGGCACCATTGCCGAGGTCACCCTGCCGGCCGGCGTACTGACCGAGATCCCGCAGGAGACCGCGCCGGGCGCGCCCGGCGCGGAACATGGCAACGATGTCCGCTACGAGGCGCCCCGTCCCGTCACGGCACTCGGACAGTCCGTCCGCAGGCAGCCGGGCCGCGGAAACGCCCCGTCCGGCGGCGCCCGCGCGGCGGACACCGTCGGCGGAGGGCGGGAGCACGCCACCACCGCGGCTCCGCATCCCGCGCATGACGAACAGGTCTCACGCGTGGCCGGAGTCAGCTCCTCGGGTCTGCCCCTGAGGCAGCGCAGCACGCCCCAGCAGTGGCCCACCCTGGGCAAGCGGGGCACCACCGATCAGCGGTCCGGCGCCACCGCACCGAGGCCGTCGCCCCGCCGCCGGGACTCCCGGCAGGTCTCCGACGTCCTCGCGGCCTACGCCCAGGGGATCAACCGGAGCACGAACACCCGTGGGCGTTCCGCTACCGACGACAACACCGAACGGACCAAGAAATGACCTCACCCACCGACCTGAGCTGGATCCTGAGCGACTTCGCCGGACGCATTCCGGAGGTCACCCAGGCGATAGCCGTGTCCGTGGACGGACTCGCGCTGGCATACACCGGTGTGGAGCGCGACGACGCCGACCGGCTGGCGGCCATCGCCTCCGGCGTCGTCAACCTGCTGTCCGCCGCCGCCCAGTTGACGAACACCGACCCCGTCGAGCACAGCCTCACCGCGATGGAGGGCGGCTACATGTTCTCGATGGCCGTCTCCAGCGGTGCCTCGCTCCTGGTGACCACCACCAGGGACGCGGACATCGGCGAGGTCAGCTACATGATGTCCGAACTGATCAACCAGGTCGGTGACTCGCTGTCCCCCCAGGTCCGCACCACCGGCGGCCCGCCCGCCCGCTGACCGGCGGCCGTTCCCCCGGCGCCGCACCCGGCCCGGCCGCCGTCCCCGCTCGGCGGCCGGGTCACCCCGTTCCGCCCATCACTCCCCCGATGAGAGCCCTCATGTTCTTCGACATATCCCGTCCACGCCACCGCAGAATCCGGCCGGTGGGCGCTGCCGCCCTCGCCCTCGGGCTGGCAGCCGTCACCGGGTGCAGCAGCGACAGCGGCACCGGCGACGAGACCGTGAAGGTCGGCCTGGTGGCCTCCCTGTCCGGCACCTACAAGCCGGTCGGTACGGACCTGCGCGCCGGCTTCGAGCTGTATCTGAAGACGCACGGCAACAAGCTCGGCGGCCGCAAGGTCGAGCTGATCGTCGCGGACGAGGGCGACGGTCCCCCCACCGCCGTTCCCGCCGCCACCAAGCTGGTCAAGAAGGACAAGGTCGACGTGCTGACGGGCCTCGTCAGCGGTGGCTCGGTCGCCGCGGTGATGCCGCTGGTCAACCAGGCCAAGATCCCCTTCCTCGGGTCGAACGCCCGCCCGCCGGTCAAGGACCTCAAGTACGTCTGGACGACGAGCTTCATGTCCGACGAGCCGGGCAAGGCCATCGCCCCGTACGTCAAGGAGAAGGTGAACGGCCCGGTCTACGCGATCGGCCCGGACTACCAGGGCGGTTACGACGAACTGCGCGGCTTCACCGACGAGTTCAAGCGCATCAAGGGCAAGCTCGCCAACCCGGACGGCAAGACGACCTGGACGCCGTTCCCGAAGACCACGAACTTCATGCCGTACTTCGCCGACATCGCCAAGACGGACGCGAAGGCGGTCTACTCCTTCTACGCCGGCAAGGCCGCGATCGACTTCGCCAAGCAGTACGCCCAGTCCGACGTCGCCGACCTGCCGCTGTACACGGCCTTCGTCACCGAGGGCAGCGTGCTCCAGGCGCAGGGCGACGCGGCGAAGGACATCTACTCGGTCCTGAACTACGCCCCCGACCTCGACAACACGGCCAACCGCAAGTTCGCCGCCGACTGGACGGCCGCGCACGACTCCCAGCCGACCACGTACGCGATGTCGTCGTACGACGCTGCCGCCGTGCTGGACAAGGCGATCGCCGACGCCGCGAAGAAGGGCGACGTGACGCCCGAGACCATCAACACGGCCATCGCGGGCCTGGGCCAGATCGACAGCCCGCGCGGCGCCTGGGAGTTCGGCGAGAAGGCGCACTCCCCGGTGCAGACCTGGTACCTGCGCCAGGTGCGCCCCGACGGCAACCAGCTCGCCAACGTCATGGTCCAGGACCTGGCGACCCTCGGCGGCTGACATGGAGCTTCTCGATGCCCACCTCGTGCCGGCGGTGGACGGAGTGGCCTACGGGCTGCTGCTGTTCGTGGTCGCCGCCGGCCTGAGTCTCGCGTTCGGCACGGCCGGCGTGCTGAACCTCTCGCACGGCACGCTGTACGCGATCGGCGCCTACACCGGCGCCGAGCTGAGCGACGGAACCTGGGGCGGCCTCGCCCTCGGGCTGGCCGCGGGCACCGCGGCGGCCGCCCTCGCCGGGGCGGGGCTGTCCGCCGCGACGGTTCCGCTCGCCCGGCGTGGGCATCTCGCTCAGGCACTGCTGACCTTCGGGATCGCCCTGGTCGGCGGTGATCTGCTCATCCAGCTCTTCGGGGCGGACGAGCTGCCGGTACGCGTCCCCGGGGCGCTCGACACCTCGGTCCACCTGCTGGGCCACCGCTACCCCGCCTACCGGCTCGGCTTCATCGTGATGGCCGTGCTGCTGGCGGGGTTCGGCACCTGGGTGCTCACCCGCACCCGGGTGGGGGCGGCGGTACGGGCCTCCGCCGACGATCCGCAGATGCTCGCGGCCACCGGCCACAACCCCCGGGCGGTGCACACCGGCGTCCTCGCGGCGGCGGGGGCGCTGGCCGGTGCCGCGGGGGTGCTCGGGGCACCCATCATCGGGCCCGGCCCCGGTACGTCGGAGAACGTCCTGATGCTCTCCCTCGTCGTGGTGGTCCTGGGCGGGCTCCGCTCGCTGTGGGCCACGCTCGCGGCGGCGGTCGCCGTGGGCGAGGTCCAGACACTGGGCGTCTCGGTGCTGCCGGAGCTGGCGCCGTATCTGCTGTTCGCCGCGATGGCGGCGGTGCTGGTGTTCCGCTCCCGCTTCGCGGAACCGACGGCGGCGCACGGCCCCGAGGGCACGTCGGCCGACCCGGTGACCCGGCTCCGCCGCCTCCTCACGGCGCGGCTGGGGACGCGCCTCGGAGCGCGTACCGGCGAGGCCCGCACGCGGAAGGCTCCGGCACAAGTCTCCGGCGGGTTCGGGGCGTGGGTGCGCGGGGCGGCGTGGCGGCGGGCGGCCCCGCTGCTCGTCCTGCTCCTGGTGCTGATCGCGCTGCCGGGGCTGCTCGACTCGTACAGCATCTCGCTGGCCGGCTCCGCCCTGGCCCTCGGGCTCCTCGCGGTCAGCGTCACGGTCCTCACCGGCTACGCGGGGCTGCCCACGCTCGGGCAGACCGCGCCGTTCGCCGTCGGCGCGTACGCCACCGCCAATCTGGCGGACGCCGGCTGGACGGTGGGCCCGGTCCAGATCGTCCTGTCGGCGCTCGCGGCCGCCGTGTTCTCCGCGGTGACCGGGCCCGCCGTGATCCGGGCCCGCGGCACCACCGTGCTGATGATCACCCTCGCGGTCGGTGAGCTGGCCAGTGCGGTGATCAACCAGTTCAAGTCCGTCACCGGTGGCGCCGACGGCCTCGTCGGCTTCCCCGCCACCCAGGCGCTGTGGGGTGGTGAGGGGATGACCGACGAGAGCGAGCTCTACACCTACGCGCTCGTCGTCGCCGTCGTAGCCGTCGCCTTGACCCTGCTGGTGCTGCGCTCCCCGGCCGGGAAGCTGCTGACCGGCACCCGGGGCGCCGAGGCGCGGATGCGTGCCTCAGGGCATCCGGTGGGGCGCTATCTGCTGGTGGCGCACATCTGCGCCGGAGCGCTGGCCGGGGTCGGCGGCTCGCTGACGGTCAGCGTGCAGCAGTACCTCTCGCCCGCCGACGTCGGCTTCGAGATCGCCGCGTTCGCGCTGCTGGCGGCCGTCATCGGCGGCACGACGTCCGTGATCGGCGCCCTGCTGGGCGCCGGGCTCATCGTCTTCACCCGGGACTGGGTCGCCGGCTCCTGGCCCGGACACGGACCGCTGCTGCTCGGGGCGCTGTTCATCGCCGCCGTGTATCTGCTGCCGCGCGGCCTGGCCGGTCTGCGCGCCGCGCCGCGCCCGGCAGCGCCCCTGCCCCTGCCCACCGGGAAGGCCGCCCCATGACGCCCGCGCACACCGAGGCACCGGCACCGCCCGTGCTGGTCCTCGACCACCTCACCCGCCGGTACGGCAGCCTCACCGCCGTCGACGACGTCAGCCTGCGGCTCCCCGCGGGCGCCCGGCACGCCGTCATCGGCCCCAACGGCGCCGGCAAGACCACCCTGCTCAACCTGATCGCGGGCACCGACCGGCCCGACCGGGGCACCATCGCGCTGAACGGTACGGACATCACCCGGACGGCCACCGCGAAGCGCAGCCGGCTCGGTATCGCCCGCAGCTTCCAGCAGCCGTCGGTCATCTCCGAACTGACGGTGCTGGACAACGTCGTCCTGGCGGGCTGGCCGCACCACCCCAAGCGCCGGGGCGCCTGGCGCAGCCCGTCGCGCTACCGGCTGCACGAGGAGTCCGCGGCCGGCCATCTGGAGACGGTCGGGCTCGCGGACCTCGCCCACCGGCCCGCCGCCACGCTCTCCCACGGCCAGCGGCGGATGCTGGACCTCGCCGCCGCGCTGGCCGGCGGGCCCCGGCTGCTGCTCCTGGACGAGCCGGCGGCCGGGCTGACCGACGGCGACATCGGCCGGCTGCTCGCCATCCTGAGCGGTCTGCCGGACAGTGTGGCGGTCATCCTGGTCGAGCACCATGTCGAGGTCGTCGCCCAACTCGCCACATCGGTCACCGTGCTGGCCGCCGGGCGGGTCCTGGTCACCGGACCGACCGCAGAGGCGCTCGCCCACCCCGAGGTCCGCGACGCCTACCACACGGCCGGCGCGGCGTCCGGTGCCGCACCCGCCGTCATCGGCCCGTCCCCCACCGACGCGAGAGGATGACCCGGCCCACGATGCTCGAAATCACCGGCCTGACCGCGGGCTACGACGGCGGCACCGTCCTCCACGGTCTCGACCTGTCCGTCCCCGCCGGCACGGTCCACGCCGTCGTCGGCCACAACGGCGCGGGCAAGACCACCCTCGTGCACACCGTCGCCGGACTGATGCGCCCCGACGCCGGCACCGTACGGCTGGGCGGCCGGGACGTGACGGGGCAGCCCGCGCACCGGATCGCGCGCGCCGGCATCGGTCTCGTCCCGCAGGGCCGCCGGGTCTTCGCGGGCCTCACCGTCGCCGAACACCTGCGGCTGTCCCACCGCCCGCCGCGCCGCGGCGACACCGAGCGCCCCAGTGTGTGGACGCCCGCGCGGGTCCTGGAGCTGCTGCCCCGGCTGGGCGAACGCCGGGGCAACCGGGGGACGGATCTGTCCGGCGGCGAGCAGCAGATGCTTGCCCTGGCCCGCGCGCTGCTCGGCTCCCCCGGCGTGCTGCTGCTCGACGAGCCGACCGAGGGCCTCGCGCCCGCCCTGGTCCGTCAGGTCCACGAGCTGGTGACCACGCTGGCCGCCGAGGGCATCGCCGTCCTGCTGGTCTCCCCGAGCCCGGACCGGGCGGCCGAGTGCGCCGACACGATCACGGTGCTGGCCTCGGGGCGGGTGGCGCTGCGGCAGGACGGCGCGGACGCCCGTACCGACGCCACCGCCCTGCACGCCGCGCTCGAACTCGCGCCGACGGGGCACTGAGCGCACGCGACAACGGCGGGGGCGGTGACCGGTTCCGGTCGCCGCCCCCGCCGTGTCGCGTCCTACTTGACCTTCAGGCTGTGGCCGCCGAAGCCGCTGCGCCGGTCGGAGCCGCTGTTCTGGTCCTGCCACCAGGCGTCGAACTCCGCCTGCTCCATGGCGGACCAGTCCGGGGTGTTCTCGACCTGGGCGCTGCCCATGCGGCGGGCGAGCGCGACCATGGCCGCACCGACCGCGCCGCGGCCGGCGTCGTACCGCTCCAGCACCTCATTCCAGCTCTCCCCCGCCCCCCAGGCGGCCTCCAGCGCGGTGGCGTCCTGGAGCGCCTTCACGCTGCCGCCGCCGATGTGCGGCCGGGCCACGCTCGCCGCGTCACCGACGAGCACCATCCGCCCGGAGGTGTAGTGCGGGACCTCCAGGTCGTAGATCGGCTGGATGAAAGTGGTCTCGGCGGGGGTGCGGAGGACCCGGGCCGCCCAGTACGGGGGAAAGTTCTCAGCCACAAGTGCGCGCAGGTGCTCGGTGAGTTCGGCGTTGAGCCTGCCCGGCGGAAGCGAGGTCGGGGTCCGCAGATCGGGGTGGAGACCGTCGACCTGCGGGGGCGCGGTGTAGAGCACCCAGTTGAGCCGGTGTCCGCCGTCGCCGTCCGGGATGCGGTAGATCATGCAGTGGCCGCCGGGGAAGACGATGTTGTGCGCGGACTGCCCGTCGGAAGGGAGCCCCTCGACGTCGGAGGAGGTGCCGCGCCAGCCGATGTACCCGGCGTACGAGGGCGTGACGCCGGGGAACATGGCCTCGCGGACGACCGAGCGGTAGCCGTCGGCGCCGATCACGACGTCGAAGTGCTTCTCGTACCCGTCGGCCAGCCGCAGCGTCACCCCGTCGTCGTCCGGCTCCACGGCGGTGACCACGGCTCCCGAGCGGTACGTGACCCCCTCGGGCACCCGGCGGCGCAACTCGCTCCACAACGAACCCCAGTTGTAGGCGCGGAAGGGGAACGGCTGCTCACCGATGGCCCGGCCGTGCTCGGCGTCGCCGTGTCGCACGCTCCACACCCGCCGGTTCAGCGGCGCCCAGGGCATCTCGGGCGCCACATAACCGGCGTCCCTCAGCTCGTCGTAGCGGTCGCTGTGCAGGGCGATGCCCACGCCCCGGTCCCGGAGTTCGGCGTCGGCGCGCTCGAAGACGGTGACCTCTGTGGCTCCCCCGCGCGACGCGGCCAGGGCCGCGGCACACCCCGCTATGCTGCCGCCGACCACGGCTATGCTGCCTCCGCGCATGACTGGTTCTCCGCTCACTTGGTGTTCCGGTCGCCGTGCGTGGGCTCCGCCACGCCGGCTCGACCGGCCGAAATCCACAAGCACTGGGGCTCGTTGTGCCGTTCAGGTAGGTCAGGGCACGGACGGAATCCTATCCAGGTGCTGCCGGCCGGTGCGCCGCGCGCACCCGGGCACGGTGTGCGGGACGGTCATAAACGCACGGTGGCCGCGATCCGTTCGCGCAGGGCTGCGACTTCCGCGTCGCCGGCGTGCCGCCGGCACTCCTTCGACAGGTTCATCACGTCCTCGACCGCGCGGTTGGAGCGGAGGCGCGCCACCTCGTCCAGGGCCCGGTGCGCCACCGGCAGAGCCTCCTCCGGGTCCCCGGTCGCCATGATCAGTGTGGCGAGCTTCGTTCCGGAGAGGGCGCGCGAGCGCACATAGACGTCGGCGTACCCGTGAACCGCCTTCGTGAGTCTGGCCGTCGCCACCGCGGGTGACTGCCCGGAGAGCAGCGCCAGATCGAAGGCGGCGTACCCGGTGTCGCCGTGATGCTGGGCATCGTCGTAGAAGCTCATCCAGACCGAGTCCTCGTCCCCCTTGGCCGGGCCGAAGACCTCGTCGGACCGGCCGATGGCCGTCAGGGCCTGGCCTGGGCGCCCCATCCTCGCCCACGCCCTGGCACGGGCGTTGTGCAGCATCGCCTGCTCGCGGGGCGTGAGCCGGTCCGCACGCACCAGCCCGTCCTCCGCGTGGGTGAGCCCTTCGTCCGGCATGCCGCACCAAATTGACTGCCGGGCAAGCCAGTTGAGAGCGGAGGCCCTCAGGTGCCAGTCATCGGCCCGCTCGGCGCACCAGCGGCCGAAGCGCAGGAGCCGGGTCGCGTCCTCATGCTCGTACGCGTCGAAGGCGCTCGCTCCCATCACGATCAGGCGCATGGTCGCCCCGGCGTTCAGCGCCCGCCGGGTCCAGACCATGGCGGCCACCGTCGAGGCGATCGTCACGGCCCTCCTCGACTCCATCGAGTCCCGGCCGGCCGGGGAGAGCGTCGGCCTGCGCGAGGAGCTCACCTATCCCCTGCCGATCGCCGTGATCGGACGGCTCATGGGCGTCCCCGACGACCAGCGCCAGGGCTTCCGCAGCGTGGTCGACGGAGTCTTCTCCACCGCGCTCGCCGCCGACGAGGCCGCGGCGAACGCGGCCGCCCTGTACAAGCTGCTCGACGAACTGATCGATGCCAAGCGCGCCGCACCGGGCGACGACATGACCTCGCTCCTCATCGCCGCCCGGGACACCGAGGGCGACGGCGGCGCGATGGCCGACGCCGAACTGCGCGACACCCTGTTGCTGATGATCAGCGCCGGGTACGAGACGACGGCAAACGGGATCGATCATGGCATCACGGCCCTGCTCACCAACCCGGAGCAGCTCGCCCACATCCGGGCCGGCCGGGCCGACCGGAGCGATGTCGTCGAGGAGACCCTGCGGTAGGAGTCCGCCGTCAAGCACCTCCCGCTGCGCTGCGCGCTGGAGGACCTGCCGCTGCCCGACGGACAGACGATCCGGGCCGGAGAGGCGATCCTCGTCTCCTACGCGGCGGCCAACCGCCACCCCGACTGGCACGGCGAGTCCGCCGACCGCTTCGACGTCGCCAGGCCGTCCTCCGAGCACCTCGCTTTCGGGCACGGCGTGCACTTCTGCCTCGGCGCCCCGCTCGCCCGTATGGAGATCGCCGCGGCGCTGCGTCTGCTGTTCGAGCGCTTCCCGTACCTCGAACTCGCCGTGCCGGCCGCCGAGCTGAAGCCGCTGCACTCTCTCATCAGTAACGGCCACCAGACCCTGCCCGTCCGACTGCGGCCGGCCACCGCCTGACCGGCGCGCCGAACGGGGTTTCAGAGCATGATGAGCAGCCGCGTCTTCGGCTTGAGCTTCCTGTTCACGGAGCGGCTCTGCACATAGACCTCCAGTTCGGGATTGCTGCCCGCCTTCACCGAGACCGTTCCGTGGATACCCGTACCGAACAGAAGGCTGCGCGCCGCGTCACCCCTATAGGCGCGATCGGTGTCCTTCTCGACCACGACGACTTCCTTGTCGGGCTGGACCTGGACCCGGGCGCCCAATTGGTAATAGCAAGAGCCGCGTTCGTACGTCACACCCGGATGCGAATCGACGAAGGGCCGGATCTCGATCTCCTTGTCGACCTTCAGGAGACGGTATTTGTCGGCGGGTATCGGTTCGAGATTCGCCCGTACCTCGTCAACGGATATGTCCTGTCCCACGGCGAACAGATTCTTTGTGCCGCGCACGCCCTGCTCGCGGCCCCGCAGGAAGCTGGTGGCGGCGGCGCGCACGGTGCCGATCGCCTCCTCGACACCCTCCTGGGAGTCCGCGTCCCAGATGGCGATGTTCCCCGCCGGGAAGCCGTAGTTCTGGGCGGTGCGCTTCGCCAGCGAGTTCGGCACCAGGATCGCGGACGTCCAGTGGCCCGGGAGCCCGCCCATCTTCGCCGTGATCCTGTCGAGCCAGGGACCGAGGACGGCCATGTCGCCGTCGTGCCGCCGGTCGCCGCCGGAGGCGTTCTCCTCGCCGTCCGTCACAACGATCTGGAGGAAGCTGTGCTCGCCGTATTCCTCCCAGATATGGCCCAGGTCGTCCAGGGACTTCAAGGAGGCCTCGATAAGGGCCGTGGCACCGTTGTTGACCCTGTACAGCCCCCGCATGGACGGCAGATGCTTCACGTCCATGTCCCAGACCAGGTTCTCCACTCTGTGGTCGAAGGAATAGAGACTGATCCGGGTCTCATGGCCGAGGCTGTCCGATTCGGCCTTCAGGCCGGCCACGAACTCGTCCACGACACGAATGAGCTGGCCCTGGTGCGGGCGCATGGAACCCGAACAGTCGACGACCAGCGCGACGTGATTCACCTTGTGCTGAATCCTGTTGGCGGACACGTTTCCGCTCCTTCTCCGAAGCTCCCCGAGTGATAACTGAACTCTATGGGGAGGCACTGACAACGGAGTTGGACGCGGACAAGGGCCCCGGCCGCGCGAGCGGCCGGGGCCCTTGTCATCCGTACGGCGGCCGGTGCGGCCGGTGGCTCAGTCCTCGCCCTCCAGGTCGCCCTCGGTCTCCAGGAAGACCTGGCGCAGACCGGCGAGGATCTCCGGGTCCGGCTTCTCCCACATGCCGCGCGACTCGGCCTCCAGGAGGCGTTCCGCGATGCCGTGGAGGGCCCAGGGGTTGGCCCGCTGGAGGAACTCGCGGTTGGCCGGATCCAGGACGTAGGTCTCGGTGAGCTTGTCGTACATCCAGTCGGCGACCACCCCCGTCGTGGCGTCGTAGCCGAAGAGGTAGTCGACGGTGGCGGCCAGCTCGAAGGCGCCCTTGTAGCCGTGGCGGCGCATCGCCTCGATCCACTTGGGGTTGACGACGCGGGCCCGGAAGACGCGCGAGGTCTCCTCGACCAGGGTGCGGGTCCGGACGGTCTCCGGCCGGGTGGAGTCCCCGATGTACGCCTCCGGGGCGGTGCCCTTGAGCGCGCGCACGGTGGCCACCATGCCGCCGTGGTACTGGAAGTAGTCGTCCGAGTCCGCGATGTCGTGCTCGCGGGTGTCGGTGTTCTTGGCCGCGACCTCGATGCGCTTGTACGCCGTCTCCATCTCCTCGCGGGCCGGGCGTCCGTCGAGTTCGCGGCCGTAGGCGTAGCCGCCCCAGACGGTGTAGACCTCGGCCAGGTCCGCGTCGGTGCGCCAGTCCCGCGAGTCGATGAGCTGGAGCAGTCCGGCGCCGTAGGTGCCGGGGCGGGAGCCGAAGATACGGGTGGTGGCGCGGCGTTCGTCGCCGTGCGCGGCCAGGTCCGCCTGGGTGTGCGCCCGTACGTGGTTCTGCTCGGCGGGCTCCTCCAGCGAGGCGGCAAGCCGGACCGCGTCGTCCAGGAGGCCGATGGTGTGCGGGAACGCGTCGCGGAAGAAGCCGCTGATGCGGAGCGTCACATCGATGCGCGGGCGCCCCAGTTCGGCGGCCGGGATGGCCTCAAGCCCGGTGACCCGGCGCGAGGCGTCGTCCCAGACCGGGCGGACGCCGAGCAGCGCGAAGGCCTCCGCGACGTCGTCGCCTGCGGTACGCATCGCGCTGGTGCCCCACAGGGACAGGCCGACCGAGGTGGGCCAGTCGCCGTTGTCGGTCCGGTAGCGCTCCAGCAGGGAGTCGGCCAGCGCCTGTCCGGTCTCCCAGGCCAGCCGGGAGGGCACCGCCTTCGGGTCGACGGAGTAGAAGTTGCGGCCGGTCGGCAGGACGTTGACCAGGCCGCGCAGCGGGGAGCCGGAGGGGCCGGCGGGGACGAAGCCGCCGTTCAGCGCGTGCACGGTGTGGTCGAGTTCGTCGGTGGTGTCCGCCAGCCGGGGCACGACCTCGCGGGCCGCGAAGTCCAGGATGTCGGCGACGGGACCGGGGTGTCCGGCGGCGACCCCGGCCACGGCCTCCGGCGCCCAGTGCGCGTCCTCCATCGCCTGGACCAGGGTGCGGGCCCGCTCCTCCACCTCGTCGGCGGTGGTGCGGGTGGCCGCCGACTCGTCGAGGCCGAGCGCCTCGCGCAGTCCGGGCAGGGAGGTGGTGCCGCCCCAGATCTGGCGGGCGCGCAGGATCGCCAGGACCAGGTTGACCCGGTCGGCTCCGGCGGGTGCGCCGCCCAGGACGTGCAGGCCGTCGCGGATCTGGGCGTCCTTGATCTCACAGAGCCAGCCGTCGAGATGCATGATGAACTCGTCGAAGCCCTCGTCCTCCGGACGGTCTTCGAGGCCCAGGTCGTGGTCGAGCTTCGCGGCCTGGATCAGGGTCCAGATCTGGGCCCTGATCGCCGGGAGCTTCGCCGGGTCCATCGCCGCGATCTGGGCGTGCTCGTCCAGGAGCTGTTCCAGCCGGGCCACGTCGCCGTAGCTCTCCGCGCGGGCCATCGGCGGTACGAGATGGTCCACCAGGGTGGCGTGGACGCGGCGTTTGGCCTGGGTGCCCTCGCCCGGGTCGTTGACCAGGAACGGGTAGACGAGCGGGAGGTCGCCCAGCGCCGCGTCGGGCCCGCACGCGGCGGACAGCCCGGCGTTCTTCCCGGGCAGCCACTCCAGGTTGCCGTGCTTGCCGAGGTGGATCATCGCGTCGGCGCCGAAGCCGTGGTCGTCCACTGCGGCGGCGATCCAGCGGTAGGCGGCCAGGTAGTGGTGCGAGGGCGGCAGATCGGGGTCGTGGTAGATCGCGATCGGGTTCTCTCCGAAGCCGCGCGGCGGCTGGATGAGGATGAGCAGATTGCCCCGGCGCAGGGCGGCCAGGACGATGTCGCCCTCCGGGTTGCGCGAGCGGTCCACGAACATCTCGCCCGGAGCGGGGCCCCAGTGCTCCTCGACGGCCGAGCGGAGTTCGGCCGGCAGCGTCGCGTACCAGCGCCGGTAGTCGGCGGCCGGGATACGGACCGGGTTGCGGGCCAACTGCTCTTCCGTGAGCCACTCCTGGTCGTGGCCGCCCGCCTCGATCAGGGCGTAGATCAGCTCGTCGCCGTCACCGGAGGCGAGCCCCGGCACCTCCTCGTCACCGAAGTCGTACCCCTCGGCGCGGAGCCGGCGCAGCAGGGCGACGGCGCTCGCCGGGGTGTCGAGTCCGACGGCGTTGCCGATCCGGGAGTGCTTGGTCGGGTACGCGGACAGCACCAGGGCGAGGCGCTTGTCCGCGTTCGGGATGTGACGGAGCCGCGCGTGGCGCACGGCGGTCCCGGCGACCCGGGCGGCGCGCTCGGCGTCGGCCACGTACGCCGGCAGGCCGTCCTCGTCGATCTCCTTGAACGAGAACGGCACCGTGATGAGACGGCCGTCGAACTCGGGGACGGCGATCTGGCTCGCGGCGTCCAGCGGCGAGACGCCCTCGTCGTTGTCCTCCCAGTCGGACCGGGAGGATGTGAGGCAGAGCGCCTGGAGGATGGGCACGTCGAGGCCGGTCAGGGCGCCTGCGTCCCAGGACTCGTCGTCACCGCCGGCCGACGCCTCCGCGGGCCGGGTGCCGCCCGCGGCGAGCACCGTGGTCACGATCGCGTCGGCGCCCCGCAGGGCGTCGATCAGCTCGGGCTCCGGTGTGCGCAGCGAGGCGACGAACAGCGGCAGGGCGCGGCCGCCGGCGTCCTCGACGGCGCCGCACAGGGCGTCGATGAACGCGGTGTTGCCGCTCATGTGGTGGGCGCGGTAGTAGAGCACCGCGATGGTGGGGCCGTCCGTCGCGCGGGGCGTGCGCTCCAGCGGGCCCCAGGAGGGTGCCGGGGCGGGCGGTTCGAAGCCGTGGCCGGTGAGCAGGACGGTGTCGGAGAGGAAGCGGGCGAGCTGCTCCAGATTGCCGGGGCCGCCGTGTGCCAGGTAGGCGTGGGCCTCCGCGGCGATGCCGATCGGGACGGTGGAGGCGGCCATCAGCTGGGCGTCGGGGGCCTGTTCGCCGGTGAGGACGACGACGGGGCGGCCGGTGGCCAGCACCTGGTCGAGGCCGTCCTGCCAGGCGCGGACCCCGCCGAGCAGGCGTACGACGACCAGGTCCGTGCCCTCCAGGAGCTGCGGCAGGTCCTGGAGCGGGAGCCGGGAGGGGTTCGCGTAGCGGTAGGCGACCGGGCCGTCGGAGGCGCGGGCGCTGAGCAGGTCGGTGTCTGACGTCGACAGGAGCAGGATCATGCGGCGTCTGGCCTTCCTCGGGGTATCCACGCCCCGGGCGGTGTCGGAATGGGACTCCCCTGCTCGGACGGGCCGAGGGGCACGGGGAAGGGAGTTCCTGACTTACCCGGCCGGTGCGGCCGGGATCACAGTGGCGGGACCGCGCCGGAATCGCACCGGGCTTCCTCCCCTTGTCGCCGTCGGTGGCGACGACGGGCCGGCTGGCCCGTCCGTACACCGCCTCGGCCAAGGGTTTTCCCGTGCTGACGCGGCACTAGGCATAGTAAGGGGCGGTCAAGAACTGGGAGGCATACGGATCTGATGAGATGGTCGGTATGCTCGCCGCCATGCCCCCGCCAGCCACTTTGCCCGTGCCCACAGGAGCCGCGTCCGTCCGTGACCGCGGTGACGCCTGCCCCGGCACGCTGCGGCTGCACCGGGCGGACGACGGTGCGCTGGCCCGGGTCCGGATCCCCGGGGGGGTACTGAGCACGGCCCAGGCCGATGTGGTGCGGGAGTTGGCGGAGCGGCTCGGCGATGGTGAGCTGCATCTCACTTCGCGCGGCAATGTGCAGCTGCGCGGTCTGCGCCCCGACTGCGGTGGCGAACTGGCCTCCCGCATGGCTGAGTCGGAGCTGCTGCCCTCTGAGCGCCACGAGCGCGTCCGCAACATCGTGGCCTCCCCGCTGTCCGGGCTCGACGGCCGGGGGCGGCGGGACATCCGCCCGTGGCTGTCGGCGCTGGACGAGCTGGTGTGCGCGAGTGACCTGACGACCGAGCTGTCGGGCCGGTTCCTGTTCGCGCTCGACGACGGACGCGGCGATGTGGACGCGCTCGGCGCCGATGTGACGCTCCTGGCACGGGCCGACGGGGACGCCGCTCTGCGGACCGGCCCGGCAGGGACCGGCCAGGACGGGACCGTGCTGCGGATACCCGGTGAGCACGCTCCTCGGGCCGCGCTGATCGCCGCGGAGACCTTCCTGGACATCGCGCGCGGCTCCGGCGTCTGGCGGGTGACGGAACTGCGCGCGGACGCCGGGATCCTGCTGGACCAGGTGGTCCGGCGGTTGGGGCAGGCCGGAATCCACGCCACGCGCACCGCCGGACCCGTACGCCCCTCGCCGTCCGCTGCTCCCGCTCCCGGCATCGTGGACGGCCCGTACGAGACGGTCGCGCTGTCCGTCGGCGTACCCCTGGGCCGCGTCGGCGCGCAGCAGTGGCGGGCGCTGACCCGCGCCGCCCGGCAACGGGAGGGTGACGGCGGCGAGCTGCGGCTGACCCCTTGGCGCGGCGTCGTCGTACCGGGCGTGGCGCGCGCACGGGCAGCGGCGGAGCTGGCGGCGCTGGCGGCCGCCGGCCTGATCACCGGGGTCCGCTCCCCCTGGACCGGGGTGGGGGCCTGCATCGGGCGTCCCGGCTGCGCCAAGTCCCTCGCCGATGTCCGGGCCGGGGCGACGGCGGCCCTGGGGCCCGTGGGCACGCTGCCGGTGTACTGGTCGGGGTGCGCACGCCGGTGCGGCCATCCCCGGGGCTCGTGGGTCGACGTCGTCGCCGCCCCGGACGGCTACCGGGTCTCCCTGGTGCGCGACGGTGAACGGCACGCCCCGCGGCCCGTCCCCGACAGCCCGGCCGCACTCGCGGCGGCCGTGGCCGCGGCCCGGGGCGGCCTGGCCGAGCAGCGCCCCGCCCCGTGCCCCGGCACCTGACCTTTCCCACCGGCCGTTCCACACCGGCCGGCCGTTCCCCGGACCCGACCGACCCTTTCCATGCCCGATGAAGAGAGCGACAGCACTGTGCACCAGTACGAGAAGGACGGACCGGCCATCTATCGCCAGTCCTTCGCCACGATCCGCTCGGAGGCCGATCTGTCGGGACTGCCCGCCGATGTGAGCCAGGTGGCGGTCCGGATGATCCACGCCTGCGGCATGGTCGACCTCGTACGCGATCTGGCCTTCACCCCGGACGTGGTGGCCCGTGCCCGCGAGGCGCTGCGCGCCGGCGCGCCCATCCTGTGCGACGTGGCCATGGTCGCCAGCGGGGTCACCCGCAAGCGGCTGCCCGCCGGCAACGAGGTCGTGTGCACCCTGTCGGACCCGGCGGTGCCCGCTCTCGCGGCGGAACTCGGCACCACCCGCAGCGCGGCCGCCCTGGAGCTGTGGCGCGACCGGCTGGACGGCGCGGTCGTCGCCGTCGGCAACGCGCCCACCGCCCTGTTCCGGCTGCTCGAACTGATCGAGGAGGGCGCGCCGCGCCCTGCCGCCGTCATCGGTGTGCCGGTCGGCTTCATCGGCGCGGCCGAGTCCAAGGACGCCCTGGCCGCACACGCGTCCGGGCTCGACCATCTGATCGTGCGCGGCCGGCGGGGCGGCAGCGCCATGGCGGCCGCCGCCCTCAACGCGATCGCCAGCGAGGAAGAGTAAGCGTGAGCGAGCAGAAGAACGGCCGGCTGTACGGAGTCGGGCTCGGCCCCGGCGATCCGGCCCTGATGACCGTACGCGCCGTGCAGGTCATCGCGGAGGCCGATGTCGTCGCCTATCACAGCGCCCGGCACGGACGGTCGATCGCCCGGTCCATCGCGGCCGGGCACATCCGCCCCGACCACATCGAAGAGGCCCTGGTCTACCCCGTCACGACGGAGACCACGGACCACCCGGGCGGCTACCGGGGCGCGCTGGACGACTTCTACGCCGAGGCGGCGGCCCGCCTCGCGGTCCACCTCGACGCGGGGCGCACGGTCGCCGTGCTCGCCGAGGGCGACCCGCTCTTCTACGGCTCGTACATGCACATGCACAAGCGGCTCGCCGACCGCTACCCCACCGAGGTGATCCCCGGTGTCACCTCGGTCAGCGCGGCGGCCGCCCGGCTCGGCACCCCGCTCGTCGAGGGCGAGGAGGTGCTGACCATCCTGCCCGGCACCCTGCCGGAGGAGGAGCTGACCGCCCGGCTGGCCGCCACGGACACCGCGGTGGTGATGAAGCTGGGCCGGACGTTCCCCTCGGTGCGCCGCGCCTTCGAGGCGTCGGGGCGGCTGCCGGAGGCCCGTTACGTGGAACGCGCCACGATGGCCGGGGAGCGCACGGGCGAGCTGGCCGGGATCGACGCCGGCTCCGTGCCGTACTTCGCGGTCGCCGTGCTGCCCAGCAGGATCGACGCGCCGCGTCCCGAGGAGACTCCGGGCGGGGGCGAGGTCGCCGTGGTCGGCACCGGGCCCGCCGGACCGCTGTGGCTGACGCCCGAGACGCGCGGGGTGCTGGCCGCCGCCGACGACGTGGTCGGCTACACCACCTATCTGGACCGGGTGCCGGTCCGGCCGGGGCAGTCCCGGCACGGCTCCGACAACAAGGTCGAGTCGGAGCGCGCCGAGTTCGCCCTGGACCTGGCGCGTCGCGGACGGCGGGTGGCCGTGGTGTCCGGCGGGGACCCGGGGGTCTTCGCCATGGCGACGGCCGTCCTGGAGACGGCCTCCCAGGACCGGTACGCGGACGTGCCGGTACGGGTGCTGCCGGGCGTGACGGCGGCCAACGCGGCGGCCGCGCGGGCGGGGGCCCCGCTGGGCCACGACTACGCCACGATCTCGCTCTCCGACCGGCTCAAGCCGTGGGAGGTCATCGCGGAGCGGCTGCGCGCCGCGGCCTCGGCGGACCTGGTGCTCGCGCTGTACAACCCCGGCTCACGCAGCCGGACCTGGCAGGTCGGCAAGGCGCGCGACCTGCTCCTGGAGCACCGCTCGCCGGACACCCCGGTGGTGCTCGGCCGGGACGTCGGCGGACCGGCCGAGAGCGTACGCACCGTGCGGCTGGCCGATCTCGACCCGGCCGAGGTCGACATGCGCACGATCCTGATCGTCGGGTCCTCGCAGACGCGGTGGGTGCGGCGCGGGGACGGGCGGCAGATCGTCTGGACGCCGCGCCGCTACCCGGAGGGCTGATCCCCGGTCCGGCCGCCGCCGGACCCGCGCAGCCAGTCGAGGGCCCGCTCCGGGGTATCGGCCACCGCGATCCCCTCGGGGACCGGTGGCCGGCGCACCACGACCACCGGGATCCCCACCTCGCGGGCCGCGGCGAGCTTGGGGGCGGTGGCGGCGCCGCCGCTGTCCTTCGTGACGAGGACGTCGACGCGGTGGCGGCGGATCAGCTCCCGCTCCCCGTCGAGACCGAACGGTCCCCGGTCGAGCAGGACCTCCATCCGGGCGGGGTACGGCGGCTCGGGTGCGTCGACCGACCGCATCAGGAACCACAGGTCGTCCAGCCCGGCGAAGGCGGCCAGTCCCATGCGTCCGGTGGTGAGGAAGACGCGCCGCCCCAGCGCGGGCAGTGCGCGTGCGGCCTCCTCCAGGGAGCCGACCGGGTGCCAGTCGTCGCCACGGCCGGGCACCCAGCCGGGGCGGCGCAGTGCCAGCAGGGGAACATGGGCAGCCGAGGCGGCTGTCGCCGCGTTGAAACTGATCGTCCCGGCGAAAGGATGGGTGGCGTCGATGAGCGCGTCCACCTGGTGCGTGCGCAGCCACGCGGCAAGGCCCTCGGCGCCGCCGAACCCGCCGACGCGCACCTCGCCCGGCGGGAGCCTGGGGCCGGCCACGCGCCCCGCGAGCGAACTGGTCACCCGGGCGTCCTCGGGCAGTGCCGCCACCAGCAGCTCTGCGAGGCGGCGGCCCTCCGTGGTTCCGCCGAGTACGAGTACGTGCATGAGGTCCATCCGTGGGTGAGGCGAAGGGCGGGCGCAGCGCCCAACTCAAACACACCGGTCTGCGGCCCGGCTGGACGACCGGTGCCTGCGCGACCGCGGCGGCCACGGCCGCGTACACCGCCCTGCTGAGCGGCGATTTCCCCGACCCGGTGACCATCACCCTCCCCCGGGGCCAGACCCCGGCGTTCGCGCTGGCGGTGGAGGAGCTGGCCGGGGAGCGGGCGACCGCCGGGGTGGTCAAGGACGCCGGGGACGATCCGGACGTCACGCACGGCGCTCTCGTACGCGTCACCGTCCGGCGGCTGCCGCCGGGCTCCGGTGTGGTGTTCAGGGCGGGGCCAGGGGTGGGCACGGTCACCCTGCCCGGCCTGCCGCTCGATGTGGGCGAGCCCGCCATCAACCCCGTGCCCCGGCAGATGATCCGCGAGCACCTCGCGCGGGTCGCCGAGGCGCACCGGGGGACGGGGGACGTCGAGGTCACCGTGTCCGTCGACCACGGCGAGGAGATCGCCCGCTCGACCTGGAACCCGCGCCTGGGCATTCTGGGCGGCCTGTCGATCCTGGGCACGACCGGTGTCGTGGTGCCGTACTCCTGCTCGGCGTGGATCGACTCGATCCGCCGGGGCGTGGACGTGGCCCGCGCCGCCGGCCACACCCATGTGGCGGGCTGCACGGGTTCGACGTCGGAGAAGACCGTGGTGGCCGAGTACGGGCTGCCGGAGATCGCCCTGCTCGACATGGGGGACTTCGCGGGTGCGGTGCTGAAGTACGTGCGCCGTCATCCCGTGGACCGGCTGACCATCTGCGGCGGGTTCGCCAAGCTGTCGAAGCTCGCCGCCGGCCACCTCGACCTGCACTCGGCCCGCTCCCAGGTCGACAGGCCCTTCCTCGCCGGACTGGCCCGGCGGGGCGGCGCGGACGAGGCCCTGGCCGCGGAGGTGGCCGCGGCGAACACGGGCCTCGCCGCGCTCCGGTCCTGCCAGGCGGCCGGCGTCCCCCTCGGGGACCTGGTGGCGGTGGCCGCGCGGGACGAGGCGCTGACGGTACTGCGCGGCTCGCCGGTCGCCGTCGATGTCATCTGCGTCGACCGGGCGGGCACGGTCGTCGGGCGCAGCGCGGTGCGCTGACCCGCCGCCCGATGCCGAGGGGCGCGGAGTGCGGGGTGCGGGGTGCGGGGTGCGGGGTGCGTCAGCAGGCGTGCCGGTCGCGTCCGGGCGAGTAGAGGTGGCTGTCACGGAACTGGTCGGCGCCGAGCGTGCGGCCGACCATGATGACGGCGGTACGGATCACGCCCGCCGCCTTGACCTGTTCCGCGATGCCGTCGAGCGGTCCGCGCAGGATGAGTTCGTCGGGGCGGGAGGCGAGGGCGACGACGGCGGTGGGGCAGTCGGTCCCGTAGTGCGGCAGCAGTTCCGCGACGACCCGGTCCACGTACCTGGCGGCAAGGTGCAGGACGATCAGGGCCCCGCTGCGGCCCAGCGTCGCGAGGTCCTCCCCCTCGGGCATCGCCGTGGCCCGGTTGGCGATCCGGGTGAGGATGACGGTCTGGCCGACCGTGGGGACGGTCAGCTCCCGCTTGAGTGCCGCGGCGGCGGCCGCGAACGCGGGCACGCCCGGAATCACCTCGTAGGGCACGCCCGCCTCGTCGAGGCGCCGCATCTGCTCGTTGACCGCGCTGAACACCGAGGGATCGCCCGAGTGCAGCCGCGCCACGTCGTGACCGGCCTCGTGCGCGCCGATCAGCTCGGCCGTGATCCGGTCGATGTCGAGCTGCGCGGTGTCCACCAGCCTGGCGTCCGGGGGGCATTCGGCGAGGAGTTCGGCGGGCACCAGGCTGCCCGCGTACAGGCACACCCCGCAGGCGGCGAGCGTCCGCGCGCCGCGCACGGTGATCAGGTCGGCCGCGCCCGGACCCGCGCCGATGAAGTACACGGTCATCTGTTGTCTCCTGAATGTTCTGTACGGGTGTGCGCTGCGGATTCCGCGCCCGCGTCCGCCGGGGGCTTGCGTACCGACCACTGGGTCACCGGCATCGCCTGCCGCCAGCCGGTGAAGCCGCCGACCGGCACGGCGTGCGCGACGGCGAGGCGGACCAGCTCGCCCCCGTGCCGGCGGTACCACTCGGTGAGCACCGCCTCGGATTCCAGCGTGACGGTGTTGGCGACCAGCCGGCCGCCGACCGGCAGCGCTTCCCAGCAGGCGTCGAGCAGGCCGGGCACGGTCAGCCCGCCACCGATGAACACGGCGTCGGGCGACGGCAGTCGGGCCAGGCTGTCCGGGGCCCGGCCGGTGACCACGCGCAGGGCGGGCACCCCGAGCTGTCCGGCGTTGCGCGCGATGCGCTCCGCCCGCACGGGGTCGCGCTCCACGCTGATCGCACGGCACGAGGGGTGGACACGCATCCACTCGATCGCCACGGACCCGGAGCCGCCGCCGACGTCCCAGAGCAGTTCGCCGGGTGCCGGTGCGAGCGCGCCGAGGGTCGCGGCCCGGATGTGGCGCTTGGTGAGCTGGCCGTCGTGCTCGTACGCGTCGTCGGGCAGGCCGGGTACGGCGCCGAGGTGCGGGGTGTCGGGGGCCCGGCGGCATTCGACGGCGATCACGTTCAGCGGGTCGCCGGGCGGGTGGGCCCAGGTGTCCGCGGTGCCTTCGGTGCTCGCTTCGCTCTCGCCCCCGAGCTGTTCCAGGACGCGCAACGTGCTCGGCCCGAAGCCGTGTTCCCGCAGCAGCCCGGCGACCAGCGCGGGGGTGCTCGCGTCCGCGCTGAGGACCAGCAGCCGGCGGCCCTCGTACAGGGCGGCCGCGAGCCGGGCGGCGGGCCTGCCCACCAGGGTGACGACCTCGGTGTCCTCCAGGGGCCAGCAGAGCCGGGCGCAGGCGTAGGACACGGACGAGGGGTGCGGCAGAATCCGCAGCCCGTCGGCGCCGAGCACTTCGGTCAGGGCCCGGCCGATCCCGTAGAACATCGGGTCACCGCTGGCCAGCACGGCGATCCTGCTCCCCGCGTGCGCGGCGAGCATGCCGGGAACCGCGGGCCGCAGCGGCGAGGGCCAGGCCACGCGCCGCCCCGCGCACCGCGGCGGGAGCAGGCCGAGCTGGCGCTCGCCGCCGATCAGGACCTGTGCGCCGATGAGTGCGGAGCGCGACGCCTCGGGCAGTCCGGACCATCCGTCGGCTCCGATCCCCACGACGCTCACCGGCGGCGGAACGGAGGGTGCGGCGGGTTCGGGAGTCACGGACGATACCTCGGTGTTCGGGGGCTGACGCACCCGAACTCTACTGTCCGGCCTTATCAGGACACCGGCCAGGTGGACGGGGCGCGGCACCCTGCCGGAGCGCGCCGGGACCTGCGGGCGGAGCGGATGGTCTCGTGGCCCGGGCTGGAAGAACGGCCGGTCGTGACGATTCGCGTACTTCTCGCCGACGATCAGGACATGGTGCGCCGCGGGATGCGGCGCATCCTGGAGCACCAGCCGGACGTGGAGGTGGTGGGCGAGGCGGCGGACGGTGTCGCAGCCCTGGAGGCGGCCGACGCCCTGCGGCCCGATGTGGCCCTCCTCGACATCCGGATGCCCCGGCTCGACAGTCTGGAGGTCACCCGCCGCCTCCTCTCCCCGAAGACTGCGGCGAACCCGCGCGTCGTCATCGTCACCACGTTCGACCTGGACGAGTACGTGTACCCGGCGCTGCGTTACGGTGGGCTTGATCCGCTTTGACGGACATCCGAGATCAGGGGTTCAGCCCCGGGAGGGTCTGTCAAAAGAGCGGGTCTGGCCGGTAGTCGGTGGTGACGCTGGGTGTCTGTCAGGGCAGGAGGATGCGGTGGCGGAGGAGATCGAATCCGGCGCGTCCGTGCATCTGCCGCATGATCCTTTTGGTGCGGGTGTTGACGCCCTCGGTGCGGCCGTTGTGGTAGGGCAACGTGAGGCCGGCGTCCACGGCAGGCCGGTCGATTTCGAGGCCATTGGTGAAGCTGCGCGGATAGGGCAGATCGACGGCGCGGGCGGCCGTGATCCACTCGGTGAGTTTCACGTCGTTGTCCTCGCCTGGTTTCAGCAGGGCGGCGAAGCCGCGTATGAGATCGGCGAGTGCGGTCATCTCCGGGCAGGCCGCGGCGATCTTCTCCAGCAGGGTCGTTTCCTTCGGGTGCAGGTTTTCGGGGTCGGTGAGCAGGAGGCGGCCGGCGTGGCGCGCGGTGGTGACGGGGCGGTCACCTTCGGCGCGGCCCTGGTTGAGGTAGCGGACCAGGAGGTTCGAGCTGCCGGTCCGGACACGGCACCGCCACATCCCGCGTGCGGGCCGTGACCAGCACTGCGTCACCACCGTCCACCACGTCCTCGACGACGAGCACCGACAGCCCGGAAAACGCCGTCCCGACAAGGGAGTTGACATCCATCACAAGATCATGATCGCGGATGGCCACTCGGCGTCACCACCGACTACGGGCCAGACCCAAACGTTTTATAGCCCCACCGCTGGTGCCGTGATCACGGACGTTCACGGTGTCGGCGGCCATGCTGTCGGCCTGCCGGTGTGGCGGCGGGAGTTCAGCCGACCTCGTCGCGGACGGCGGAATCGATGTCGGTGGCGGTCAGGCCGAAGGTCTCGGCGGTCTCCGTCGCGTCCATGTGGAACGGCGCGTACCACTGGTAGTCCATCTCGGCCATCTCGCGGGCGATCGGCACGATCAGCCCGGCCGTACGCGTCACGGAGCGCGGCATCTGGATCAGTTTGACCGGTGGCCGGCCCGCCGCGACGGCGTAGCGCCGCGCCAGCTCGCGAATGGTGACGGCCGGGGGAGACGGCACGTGCCAGGGTCGGCCCCACGCGCGTTCTTCCGAGGCCAGCGTGATGAGGGCCTGCGCCATGTCGCCGTTGTAGGTGAAGGTATGCGGCATGTCCAGGTGGCCGGTGATCCAGGCCGCTTTCCCCTTCTGCAGGGCCGACTTGATGAGCAGGGAGTAGATGCCGTTGGCGTCCTTGCCGATGTAGTCGGAGCCGCGGACCTCGACGGTACGGATCCCCCCGGCGAGGGCCTGTTCCCACATGCGCCTGCGCAGGCGGCCCTTGTGCCCGGTGGCGGCCATGGGGGTGTGTTCGTTCATCCGGCCATCGGGCTGCGGGCCGTAGGCGTAAAGGCTGCCGGTCAGCGAGAGGACGGCGTCGTTTGCCTTGGCGGCGGTGATGGCCGCCGTCTGCAGGGGCGGCAACAGGCGCTCCCACACCGTGTAGGAGGGTGGATTGGCGCAGTGGTAGATCACTTCGGCGCCGCGGGACAGCTCGGTCAGGCGGGACGGGTCGGACGCGTCTGCGGCGACCCTGTCGACCAGCTGGTGCTCGGGGCCGGAGCCGCTGCGGGTGACGATCCGGACGCTCTCGCCGCGCTCGGCGAGCAGGCGAGCGACGTTGGTACCGATGGAACCGGCACCGATGATGACGTGCTTGGCCATGACGTTTCTCCTTCTCCGGGTTATCGGTCAGTCGTCCACGCCGGAGCCGGTATAGGTGGGCACGTCGGCGAGCAGGCCGGCGATCTGCGGGTTGAGCTCGTTGCGGCGCCGGTGCAGTTCCTGAATCTTGGCGTCCAGGTCGGGGTCGTCGTCACTGACGTCGAAGATCTCCAGCCGTTCGACCAGGTGCAGCCCGAGGTGGTCGGTCTGGTAGGTGGTCGGATGCGTCAGGTAGGCGAAGAGCCCGTCGAGATGTTCGACGACGAACACCGCGCCGTACGTGTAGTCGCCGCCGTGGTCGCGGCCGACGACGTAGGACTTGATTGCGGGGTTCGACCGGCCCTGATCGCGCCAGCTCTCCAGCACCTCCTCGATCTGCTCAGGCGTCGCAGTGGCCTTCATCGTGACTCTGTTGATGTGGTAAATCATGACGAAACACCCGTTCCTAACGTCGTTAAATTTTCTAACGCCGTTAACTATGACACGCGTCGCCGGCGCGGTCAAGACAGTGACTACGAACTTGATTGGGTAATGTCGGGCCGTTCGCCTGACAGCGGCTGAGTCGGTCGGTAGCTGTGGGCGTGTGAGATACGCGCAGGGCGGCGGTTTGACCGACGCCAAGAGGGCTGCAAGAGAGCGGATCCGGCTGGAGGCGGTCGGTCGTTTCGAGGGCGGTGCGAAGAACCGGGAGATCGCGGCCGGGCTGCGGGTCAGTGAACGGTCGGTGGAGCGCTGGCGCCGTCAGTGGCGGGAGTCCGGCGAGGAGGGTGTCCGGTCGAAGGGCTCACCAGGTCGCCCGAGGCTGTCCACGGACCAGATCGCCGAGTTGGAGCGTGAGTTGGAGCGTGGTCCGCTTGCTCATGGCTGGGTGGATCAGCGGTGGACGCCGGCGCGGGTGAAGACGTTGATCGGGCGGTTGTTCCACGTCAGCTACACGGTGGAGGGGACATGGCGGCTGCTGAAGCGGCATGGCTGGTCGTGGCAGCAGCCGGCCCGCCGGGCGATCGAACGTGACGACGAAGCCGTGGAGTTGTGGAAGAAGGAGGTGTGGCCGCAGGTGAAAGTACGGCGGCGGCCCGCGGGGCCTGGACCGTCTGCGAGGACGAGGCCAGCCAGTCGCTGAGGCCGCCACGCGCGAGGTCCTGGGGCCGGGTCCACCGGACACCGGTCGTGCACGTCCGGGGCAGCGGTTCCGGACGGGTTCGATGGCGGGAATGGTTCGCTTCCACCCCGGAGACCGCTCCCGGCTGATCTACAGCTTCCGCGGCCACCGGGGCCGCAAGGGCGAACCCAAAGGATTTACCTGGCAGGACTACCGCGACCTCATCGTGCGGGCGCACAACCAGCTCAACGGCCCCATCGTCCCGGTCCGGGACAACCTGCGCACCCATCTCATGCCGCAGATGAAGGACTTCATCGCCGCGAACGAGGCCTGGCTGACCGTCTTCCACTTTCCGTATAGGCACCGGCCCGACCCTGACAGCTGACACGATCAAGCCGACATCACACATTCAAGTTCAGTACTGTTCGAGAACACCATCGAAGCGAAGTGACAGACCATGCCGACCAGCACAAGACGGGCCCGCGAACGTGCGAACACCCGCGAGCGGATCATCAGGGCCGCGCTGCACGTCCTCGAGACCGAGGGCATCGCGGCCCTCACGATCCGGCGCATCGCCACCGACGTCGAATACTCGGCTCCCGTCGTCTACCAGCACTTCGCCAACAAGGATGCGCTCGTTCTGGAACTGGTCGCGTACGGTCACCACCTGATGTTGACCGAGTTCCGCCAAACGGTGCAGGAGTCCGATGCGGACCGGCGCATGACGCGCATTGCGTCGCAGTACGTCCGGTTCGCCGGCGAGCACCCCCACCTCTTCCAGGTCATGAACGACCCGGTGGTCGACGCGGAAGAACGCCGACGCGTCGCGGAACCGGCCATCGACGTCCTCAAGGAGCTGCTTACCTTCTGGTCGGCCGCACACGACGTGGTCCTGGCCGATTTCGACCAGGCTTGCGAGATCCTCTGGGGCACGCTGTACGGCATCGCGTCGCTCAGTTACCTCGGCAACGTAGGCAGCGATCGCGCCCGCCGCCTCGCCGAACAGGCGCTCCGCGCGATCCTTCTCGGCTGGCAAACCGAAGCGCTGGCGAACGGTCGACCGGCGAGCAGCTAATGAGGCCGAAGGCCATCCAGGAGGATGTCCAGAAGGCGTCCGGCTGTGACCGCGTGGCCGGACTGATGCGCGACGGTGAAGATTCCGATCAGGCAGGCTGCGATCTCTTCGGCGGTGATGTCGGGCCGGAGGTCGCCGGCTGCGCGGCCTGCGTCGAGGATCGTCGATATCGCGCTCAGGAGCTGGTCCCTGGTTTGGGCGTGGCCGACCGCGCCGGACTCGATCAGGGTCAGCAGGGTGTCGAGCATGCCGTTCTTCGTCGCGATCCAGTTGCCGAAGAGGTCCATCCAGTGTCTCATCGCAATGGCAGGTGCCTCGTGGGCGAGCAAGTCCTGGGCGCCGTTCGTGAGGCGGACGACCTGGTCGCTGTAGACGGCCTCCACGAGGGACTCGCGCGTCGGGAAGTGGCGGTAGAGCGTCGCGATACCGACACCGGCCTCGCGGGCGATAGCGCGCATGGACGTCTCGGTATCGGGCGAGGCGAGCACGCGTGTCGCGACCTCAAGCAGCCGTTCGCGGTTGCGGGCGGCGTCGGCCCGCGGCGCCCGCGGCTTCGAACTCACCAAAGGGATCACGCTCCGGTTATGGTGGACTGTGCAAGCGGAGCATAGTCCGCTTTAGATGACTCCATGGACACGAGGAAACTGGTAACACATGCGGCAACACGACGACGCATCCCGAGACGGCCTGAGCAGGGCTGTCCTGCTCGATTCGTTCGGCGGCCCGGATGCCCTGGCCCTCAAGGACGTGCCTGAACCTCAGGCGGGCGACGGGCAGATCCGCATCCGCGTGTCAGCAGCCGGGCTGAACCCGATGGACTGGTTCATGACCTCCGACGCCGAGACCGCGGCACGGTTCGGCCTGAGCCTTCCTTGCGGTTTCGGGACCGACTACGCCGGAGTCGTCGACCAGGTCAGTGACGGTGTGAACGGCTACGCGGTCGGTGACCGTGTGTTCGGGACGGCCCTGTCCCGGGCGATCGCCGACTACGTCGTCCTCGACGCGGACGGGCACATCGCCAGCGGTATTGCGCACCACACCCCGGACGGCGTCGACAACCGCACCGCCGCCACGCTCTCGATCGCGGGCGGCACCGCGTCCGCTGCTCTCGACGTCCTGGACCTCGGTCCCGGAGACACGGTACTGGTCGGCGGCGCGGGCGGCGGGGTCGGCGTGTTCGCTGTCCAGCTGGCACGGATCGCGGGCGCACGCGTCATCGGGAGCGGGTCACCGTCGTCGGCGGAGTACCTGCGAAGCCTCGGCGCCGAACCGGTCGCGTACGGAGAGGGCCTGGCGGACAGGGTCCGCAACCTCGCTGCGGGCGCCGTCACGGCAGCCCTGGACCTGCACGGAACGGACACCGTGCACGTCGCGCGCGAGCTGGAAGTCCCGGATAACCGCATCTGCACGATCGCGGGCCAGATCGACGGCATTCCCACTGCCAACGGCGCAAACGCCGCGCCCGACGCCCTGGAGAACATCGCGCGCCTTGTCGCGACAGGCCGCCTGCGTGTACCCATCGCGGCGACCTACCCCGTCGAGGACATCCGCGCGGCCGTCGAGATCCAGGCAGCCCGACACGTCCGCGGAAAGGTCGTCATCGACATCTCCCCCCAGCCCTGACGGCGCGTGCCGGACTCAGGAGCGGCCGACGCTGCACGCAGACGCCGCCCGAGTTCCGGTCCCTCAGGGCCGCACAGCAGCCCAGGTGACAGAGCTCGCCTGTCCGTCTTGCGCTTGCAGTGGGAACAGAGCTGGCCTGTCCGTCCCGGTGTTCCCGTGAGAGACTCTGTCAGGAATCTTGAGTTTCGGGGTCATTTGCCTTGCTTGGAACGCGCCCTCGGTCCGCGTCTGGACCACCGGGCCGCCACCTGGCTGCTGAAGCGCTGCGGATCCCCGGCCGCCCTGCGCAAAGCTGGCCGGCGCAGACTCGTCGAGCTGATCCGGCCCAAGGTCCCACGCATGGCCGCCCGGCTGATCGACGACGTCTTCGACGCCCTGGACGAGCAGACCGTTCCCGGCACCGGCACCGGCACCGGCACCCTCGACATCGTGGTCCCGTCCCCGGCCCGCTCACTCGCTGCCGTCCACACCCAGCGCCGGGCGATGGAAGCCCAGATCATCACCCTGCTGGGGGCCCACCCTCTTTCCCAGGTCCTGACCGGGGAACCCGGCGTCGGCGTCAGGACCGCCGCAGTCCTGCTGACCACTGTCACCGACGGCACCAACTTCCCCAGCGCCGCCCACCTCGCCTCCTGCGCCGGCCTCGCCCCGACCACCCGACAATCCGGACCTCGATCCACGGCGAACACGCACCACGCGGCGGCAACCGGCAGCTCAAACGCGCGATGTTCCTCTCCGCGTTCGCCGCCCTGCACGACCCCACCTCCCGCACCTACTACGCCAAATGCCGGGCCAGAGGAAAGACCCACACACAAGCCCTCCTCCGCCTCGCCACCGCATCAGCGTCCTCTTCGCGATGCTCCGCGACGGCACCTTCTACGAACACAGAACGCCTCGCTTCACTTGACGAAGGACATAGAGACACCCCCCGAAACCGGCGGCGTGGCCCCTCGGCACAGATCGCGGTGGGGGTTGTCGCCTGTCTGGGTTTACGGTGGGAATTATCGTCTGAAAGGTGTGAAGCTCATGGACTACGACTACGTCATCGTCGGCGCGGGTGCCGCAGGTGCGGTGCTGGCGAACCGGTTGTCGGAGAACACGGAGAGTCAGGTACTGCTACTGGAATATGGGCCGATCGACGCCAACCCTCTGCACTCCATCCCGAAGGGGTTTTTCTTCACCCTGAACGGGAGCCGGTACACATATCACTATCCGACGCAGCCGATCACGGGCGGTTCCGCTTCGGAGACGTGGACGAGGGGGAAGGTGCTGGGGGGCTCGACGACGGTCAACGGAATGATGTACAGCCGCGGCTCGCGGGCGGACTTCGACGCGCTGGAGAAGCATACTGGCGCGGGCCACTGGGGCTGGACAAACGTCCTCGCCGCCTTCCGTACGATGGAGGACCACCAACTCGGGCCGTCGGAGCTGCGTGGAGCAGGCGGTCCGCTGGGCATCTCGATCGACGAACCCCATGAACCGGTCACCGACGCGCTCATGGAGGCGGGCCAGGCCGCCGGCTGGCGCCGTGTCGCAGATCTCAACGCGGCCGAGGACGAGCGGATCGGCTTTACCCCGTCCACGGTGAAGAACGGCCGGCGTGTCAGTTCGGCGACCGCGTTCCTGCGCCCGGTCCGTCGGCGCAAGAACCTGACGGTCATGACCGGTGCACGCGTCGGCTATCTGCAGTTCGACGGCAGGCGCGTCATCGGCGTGCGGGCCTCGGTTCGCGGCAGGGTCCAAGACTTCCGGGCTCGGCGCGAGGTGATTGTCTCCGCCGGGACGATCGAGAGTACGTTGCTACTCGAACGATCCGGCATCGGCAGTCCCGAAGTACTGCGCGCCGCTGGTATCACTCCTGTCGTGGAGAGTCCGAATGTCGGCGAACGCGTCGTCGAGCAGCACGGTGTGGCGATGCAAGTACGTTTTAAGGAACCGATCGGGCCGACGACCGAGCTGAACTCGATCCCGAAGCAGGGCGCCCAAGGGGTCAAGTACCTGCTGACGCACCGCGGACCGATCTCGACGGCCGGCTACGACGTGACCTCGCAGTTCAAGTCGACCCAGGATGTCGATCGGCCCGATATCGCCGCAGCCTGGGTCCCTCTCGCGCTGGACACCTCGTCTGCGGCGATGAAGCTCGCCAAGCACGGCGGAATCATGATGATGGGATACCAGCTACGACCCGAAAGCCGCAGCTCTATCCACGCCAGTGGACGCCTGCCCGAGAACCTTCCGGTCATCACACCGGGCTATTTCCAGACGGAGACCGACCGTAAAGTGACCTCTACGATCCTTGATCACGCACGCGAGGTGTTCGCCCAGGGGCCGCTCGCACGTTTGATCGCCGCAGAGGAGTATCCCGGAGCTGCGGTCTCGACTCCCGAGCAGGCACTGGAGTACGCGACGAACACGGGTGCGACGATCTACCACGCCGTCGGGGCGAACGCCATGGGCCCGGCCGACGATGACGTGGTCGATGCCGAACTGCGTGTCCGGGGTGTCGATGGACTCCGGGTCGTGGACGCCTCCGTCATCCCCTTCCAACTTTCCGGAAACACCGCCGCCCCGACCATGGCGGTCGGCTGGATCGCCGCGGATCTCATCCTGCGGGACTGAGACCGCGATAGGCTGAAGCTTCCCCTTGATCGTGGACACCTGGAGACTGGGATCTTGAGGTTCCAGAGCAAGTAGCACCAGGTGGGAAGCACATACACGAAGCGGTACACCGAGTAGTTCAAGCGGGACGCGATCGCGCTCGACGACTCCTCGGGCGAGACGGTCACCGCGGTCGCCCGAGGAGCTGGGCATCAGCTCGGAGTCCTTGCGCGGTTGGTACCGCCGGGCCAAAGCCGACCGGGGTGAGGGCGCCCCGGGCGAGCTGACCAACGCCGAACGCGACGAACTGCGCCGGCTGCGCAAGGAGAACCGCGAACAGCGGCAGACGATCGAGATCCTGAAAAAATGACCGCCTTCTTCGTGAAGGAGAACGACCGGTGAGCGAGTTGTACCGGTTCATCCATGCGGAGAAGGCGAACTGCCCCATCACCCTGCTGTGCCGGGGTCCCGCATGTGGCCCGCTCCTCCTGCTACGCCTGGCGCGAGGGCGTAGCCGCCCGTCGCAGGCGCCAGGCCGCCGACGACGCACTCGCGCACGAAATCACCGTGCCGCACCTCGCCTCCCACCGTACCTACGGTGTCCCGAGCGTCCACGCCGAGCTGCGTCGCCTCGGGCGGCGGGCGAACCGCAAGGGCGTAGCCCGCGTGGTGCGCGAGCGCGACATCCGTGGCGTCACCCGAGCTGAAGTTCCCCCCGCGGGCTGGGCAGCGGGTGTTTACGCTGCCTGACCGAGGTTCTGCCTGAGTAGGGATCTCGTTTCGAGCGGGGTGACGTATCCGTAGTCGGGGTGCCGGCGGAGTCGGCTGCGGTTGTACTCGACCTCGATATAGCGGAAAACGTCGGCCCGGGCAGCCTCGCGGGTCTCCCACACGGTCGTCCCGACCTCCGCTTTCACGATGGCGAACCAGCTTTCCGCGGCGGCATTACCGTAACAAGATCCGACACGGCCCACCGACTGCGTCATGCGCGACTTGCGTATGACGGTGCGGAATTCGTCACTGGTGTACTCGCTGCCGCGATCCGTGTGCATGACGCATCCATGCTCCAGGCCGCCACGTCCTGCGGCCATCCGCAGGGCGGTGACCGGCAGCTCGGCGCGGTGATGGTCGGCCATCGCCCAGCCGATCACCTCCCGCGTCGCGAGATCGATGCAGGTCGCCAGATACAACTTCCCTTCCAGCGTGACCAGTTCGGTCATGTCGCCGACCAGCCGCATTCCGGTCCGGGGTACGGTGAAGTCCCGGCCGATCAGGTCGAGGGCGAACACTGCCCGCTTCGCCTGCCGGGTCAGGCCCCCACGCCGGCGGCGGGTGATCCCGGCGATCCGGTGCTTGCGCATCAGCCGCTCGACCTTCTTGGAGTTCACCGCCCGCCCGCCCGGCCCGCCGCAGGGCGGCGTGGATCCTCGGGGCCCCGTAGGCGCCGCGAGATCCGGCATGCAGTACCCGGATCTCGCCCACCAGCGCCTCCTCGGCCCGCTCCCGCACCACCCGGGTCGGCTCCGAGGCCCGGTGCGCGTAGTAGGTGGAACGTGGCACCCCCAGCGCACGGCACAGGAACGAAACGCTGTGACCTGTGGGATTGCCGTCCGATGCCTTCTCCGCATCGATGAAACGACACCGTGCCGCGGTGTCTACCTCATCTTGTCCTGAGCGAAGAAGGCGGTCGCTTTTCCCAGAACCTCGATCGTGGCCTCCTGCTCGCGGACCTTCCGCCGCAGCCGGACCAGCTCCTCACGCTCCGCAGTGGTCAAAGCCCCCGCAGGCCCCTCACCGCGGTCGGTCTTCGCCTGCTTCACCAACCCGCGCAGCCCCTCCGGACTCACGCCCAGATCCATCGCGACCTCGGTGACCGTCTTGTCCGTGGACATCGCCAAGGCGACCGCGTCCCGCTTGAACTCGGCCGTATACCGCTTACTCATGTTGCTCTTCTTGCTCACTATCTGTGACTGCTTCCTCCGGGACCATCCGTCCCAGTATCAAGCTGTCCAGCCAGCAGGGGGAACCTCAGTGAACGGTAAACGGATGCCGAAGGGGATCTACAGCCAGCTGCCGCAGCGCTCCTTGCTGGCCGACAGCGACTGCGTGGTGGTGGGCCGCCCGTGGGGCCGGGTGGTAGACCCGAAGTGCTGCCACGACGCCCGGCGCAAGCCGCACTGGCACGTCCTGTACGAGCACGACGCCGAGCTTTTCGTCTGGGTGGTGTTCAAAAGTCGGGACGACGCGCCCTGGCACCTCCAGGACCGCGGCCGCAGCCCTGCTCGAAGGCGGGCACGGAGTTCTTGGACGCGTGCCTGCTGGAGACCCATCTGGGGGCCGCCGACTTCTTCCAGGGAAAGGTCTTCAGCTACGTGCCGGAGGGCGAGCTGGTGACCCGGATCGAGGACATCAAGGTCTATCTAACCTGCTCGAACGAGGCCAATCGGCTCCGGTCGGCCCGTGAGCGGTGGCCGGGCCACCCCAGCCTCGAAGAAGCGGAGAAGAACCTGCGGGCCGTGTACGAGAAGCGGGGCAAGGGGGCCCGCGAGCTGCACCCGGAGGTGGTCGCGGATGTGCAGCAGGTGAAGCAGGCTCGGACCAACTACGTGGCGGCGCTGGAGATGGTGGCCGGGCTGCCTCAGCTCTTCCTCGGCGCCTGAGTGCGTGATTGGAATCTCTGCTCGTGTGGCTCGGGGGCCGGATGCGTTGCCGGTCACGCTACGGAGCCACCTCATGGAGCGTCAGCGCGCGCCGGGCTCAGGTGCTGGACCGTTTCCCCGAGTCTTCCCACTCGTTGATGGGAGCATGAAAAATCCGTTTCCTAGCGCCCACCGTCGCCTGCTCGTCGTCGGCGTCATCGCGGCAGTGGCCCTCCCCGTGGTGACAGCATCTCCTGCCAGCGCCGACGCAGCCGAACCGCCGGGCTGGCGCGCGGCCGCCAACAGGGCCTGCGCCGGGCTGACCGCGCAGAGAGATCCCAATGAGATGGACTATCCGGCCACCGTCCAGTGCGTTGATGAGCAGGGGAAGGTGGTCAAGAGGGCGAGGCTTGCCAATGGGAGTCCCTGTACCAAAATCCACTACGTCGCCCCGCCCTTCCCCGTGCTGAACGGCACCGCCGAAAACGGCTACTGCACGCCCCGTTGTACTGACCGGTCTGCGTGCTGAGTGCCTGATTGGCATCCTCCGTCGCCGTGCAGCCGTGCTCTTGCCAGAGCGTGCAAAGGGGGGCTGTACTGGTAGCTGGACCAGCCTGGAGGAACACGGGCACCACCGTGATCATCGACCTTCCCGGCAAGGAGCCCATTCTGGATGCGCGAGCGGTTCCGAAGAACCGTCACCGAGACGCTTCTTCGGAACGGCGACTGTCCCGTCTCATTTGATCTTGCCCATGAGCGAGGCTGTGACCAGGGGCGATGCAAGGGCAGGTGAGATGGGTCTTTGACCGATTCTCACCTCGTGTTGTCCCGCTGGAGCACACCTCCGGGAACGTCTCACTAGATGTTGTCGGTAGTCGGCGGTCGCGTCGTCGGGGGCGCCTTCGGCCAGCAGCTGCCACTGCTCGCTGACGGCGGCCATGGCAAGCGGTTCTGATCCACTTCTTGTGGGCGGGTGGCAGAGGGTAGCGATGTTCAGTCCGCGAGGAGGATTTGCCGTCGGAGGAGGTCGAATCCGGCCCGGCCGTACCCGTCCCTTTTGATCCGCTTCACCCTGTTGACGTTGCCCTCGACTCTGCCGGAATTTTATTCCAGGGCGAGCCCGGCGGTGACGGCATCGAAGTCCTGCCGCAGACCGCGGGCGGGACTGTAAAACGTTTGGGTCTGGCCCGTAGTCGGTGGTGACGCCGAGTAGCCATCCGCGATCATGATCTTGTGATGGATGTCAACTCCCTTGTCGGGACGGCGTTTTCCGGGCCGTCGGTGCTCGTCGTCGAGGACGTGGTGGACGGTGGTGACGCAGTGGTGGTCACGGCCCGCACGCGGGATGTGGCGGTGCCGTGTCCGGCGTGCCGGACGCCGACGGCGAAGGTGCACGGGTATCACCGCCGGACGGTGACGGACGTGCCGGTCGACGGCCGCCCGGTCGTCGTCCACCTGCGGGTACGGCGGCTGGTCTGTCCAGCCCCGGGCTGCCGAAGACAGACCTTCCGTGAGCAGATTTCCGGACTGCTGGAGCGCCATCAGCGCCATCAGCGCCGCACGGTGCGGCTTGCCTGGCAGATATCCCAGGTGGCGCGGGAGTTATGCGGCCGGGCGGCCGCACGCCTCGCTGGTCTAATGGCCGTGCCCGTTTCCCGCAGCACCGCGCTGCGCCGTCTGCGGCGCCTGCCGCTGCCGCAGCAGGCGGTCCCGCGGGTGATCGGCGTGGACGATTTTTCCCTGCGCCGCCGCCACCGTTACGCCACGATCATCACGGATGCCGAAACCAGCAGACGCGTCGAAGTCCTGCCCGACCGCGAGATGGCCACCCTCGAGTCCTGGCTGCGCAAACTTCCTGGTGTCGAGGTCGTGTGCCGGGACGGCTCGGCCACCTACGCCGAGGCTGTCCGCCGCTCCCTGCCCGACGCGGTGCAGGTCAGCGACCGATGGCACCTATGGCGAAATCTCTGCGACAAAACCCTGCTCGAGGTCCGCGCGCACGCCGGCTGCTGGGCCACCATCAACCCGCCCCGCCCCGGCGGAGTACGCGAACAGAGCACCCGCGAACGCTGGAACAAGATCCACGAGCTCCTCGGTCAAGGCGTCGGCCTCCTCGACTGCTCCCGCCGCCTGGGCCTGGCCCTGAACACCGTCAAACGCTACGCCCGCATGCCCGAACCCCAGGCCCTGCGCATCGCTCCGGCCTACCGGCCCACCCTCGTCGACCCCTACCGCGAGCACCTGCGCCGGCGCCGCGCCGAGGAAACGGCTGTCCCTCACCCACCTCCTGGAGGAGATCCGGGAGTTGGGCTACACCGGCAGCTCGAACCTCCTGGTCCGCTACCTCAACCAGGGCCGCGCCGAAGGTGACCGCCCCGTCACCACCGCGCGCCACGCCGGCCGCCTCCTGCTCACCGACCCCGAAAACCTGCACCCGAAGGAAACGACCCTGCTGGAGAAGATCGCCGCGGCCTGCCCGGAGATGACCGCACTCGCCGATCTCATACGCGGCTTCGCCGCCCTGCTGAAACCAGGCGAGGACAACGACGTGAAACTCACCGAGTGGATCACGGCCGCCCGCGCCGTCGATCTGCCCTACCCGCGCAGCTTCACCAATGGCCTCGAAATCGACCGGCCTGCCGTGGACGCCGGCCTCACGTTGCCCTACCACAACGGCCGCACCGAGGGCGTCAACACCCGCACCAAAAGGATCATGCGGCAGATGCACGGACGCGCCGGATTCGATCTCCTCCGCCACCGCATCCTCCTGCCCTGACAGACACCCAGCGTCACCACCGACTACCGGCCAGACCCGCTCTTTTGACAGACCCGGACAGGAAAGGACAGAGATCGAGGCGTGGCTCGCCTTCGCGGACGCCCGGCTCCAGCACCTCACCGGGTCCGCCGCAGCGCCGAAGCTGCCCACCCCACCCAAGCCCAGCGGCGACGACCTCAAGCCTTTCCTCGGACACTGGAGCCCTTACGGACCCCGTTCCTATTGAGCCATAAATCAGGCGAAATCGAGCACGGGTTCACCAAGAGGCGGTAAAGAGGGAGCCCCTTCAAGCTGTACCCGACACACCGTCACCTGCGGAAACGGGCATCGGCCACCTCATCAGAACGTGCGTCAGAAGGGCCCAACGTGCGTCGAATATGCGTCAAGATATCGCCCGTAACGCCCACAGCGCACATAACGCACACTCGGCGAAACCGCAGGTCAGACGCCCTTTGCGGCGGGCTCAAGGATCGCGACGCACTCGACATGGTGGGTCATCGGGAAGATGCCGACCTGAACACGTCATGGAAAATCCCAGGTCAGAGCCAGTTTCTCAGCTCGCCGCCCTGCCTGTGGGTGGCTGGAGCGTCAATCGAGCGTCACGGCCGACAGCCTGTGACAGGCTCCACAGGCCAGCTCGGCCGACCGTCACCGGCTCCCGTATTCCTCGACCAGTTCGCCGATCAAAGCGAGGAGCGCGTCAGCCCGGTTCCGGTCCTCACGCTGGTCACGCAGCCTGTGCTCAAGCTCCCGCAGAGCGGACACTGCGGCGCGATCACGGTGCCTCACCGCGTCCAGCCAAGGTGTGGTGGCGAGGTCCATGCACATGCTGAACAGGAGCCGAGTCGACGGGACGGGGGGAGCCGGGTCGGGGGCGGCGAACCCGGTGGTCACGTACCGGACCGGGTCGGTCAGGCTCCAGCCGACGACGCTACCGTCCTGAACGAGCAGTGCCACGTCCGGGGCAATGCCGACTCGTGCCCCCAGCGGTTCGTCGAGCACATCGAGGTCGCGCAGACAGGTCAGTACGGCGTCCTCCGGGGCACGGCAGAGCTCGGTGGTCACCTCCAGACGGAAGTCCCGGACCTCGTCCGCACGAAGTCCCCCCGGACGAACGGCGGGTACGTCCGGAACGCGGACACAGTCCTCGGTGTCGGCAGCCTCGTGGGGCAGGCGGAAACCGGCACCGACCAGTTCCCGGCTGTCCGGGTCGAACCGGAGCTCGTCGGGGTCGTCCCACAGCCACTCCTGGCTGCCGAAGGTGTCTCCGAGAGACTGTTGCCATTCCTTCACATTCGCGTACTCCGCGACACGCACACACTGATCCCGGAAGTCGAAGCGCGGACAGATGCGCAGGGCATTGCCCGTCACCGTCGCACTCCAGTCGCCGTCCAGGGTAAGTCTCATGGTGAATGCCGCCTCATCGAATCTGCACCGCGGGAGCCATGTAGCCGTTCTTGGCAGGAATTCTGCCTTCCACCACGTCCGCATGGGTAACCGGTCCCCCCGGATCGGTGGGCAAGCCGCCGAGTGCACGCGCACCGGAGTCGCCCCTGATGCCTGACGGGCCGTACGCCGTGATGGCATTGCCCGCCCCGGCGCCGCCACCCTCCGTCACTACAATGTCCTCTCCTTGCCGGAAGATCAGCCTTCCGCTGCCCGCCGTCGAGTGGTATACGGCGTCCGGGCTCTTGAGAATCTCCAGGACGCGTTCGTCGCTGAAACTGTGCATGGTATCCGCGTGGTAGCTTCCGGCCTTTTTCATCCGGTCGCCCTGGGCTCTCTCAACGACCTCGTCCGCAGTCTCTAGGGCTTTTTCCCTGGCCTGTTGGGCTTTCTCCTCCTTCGTGTACTTGGGCATCAGGCCCAGCGGGTCCGACGCGGTGTTCGGGTTGTCCACGTAGCCGACGGGGTTCGGCGCGGGAGCGAGGCCGAGCGGGTCCGGGGAGGCGTAGCGGCCGGTCTCCGGGTCGTAGTGCCGGAGGCAGTTGTAGTGGAGGCCGGTCTCGGGGTCGTAGTACTGGCCCGGGAAACGGAGAGGGGTGTAGGTGCTGCCGTCACGGGCCCATGCCGTGGTGCCCCACAACGTGGCTCGGGAGCGCCATACGATGTCGCCGGATTCGTCGATCAGTTCGGTGGGAGTGCCGATGAGGTCGGTGGCGATGGCGAAGAAGCGGCGGTCGATCTCGTTCTGCCGGTCGTCGGCGGTGAGGAGGCGCTCGGTCTGGGCCAGGGGGGTGTGGCCGCGGTGGTCCCAGGTGAGGGCGACCGTGTTCAGCTGGTCGGGTCCGTGGCTGGTCTGTTCGCACAGGGTCAGGCCGTCCCAGGTGAACCGGACCTCCTCGACCAGGCTCTCGCCGTCGTCCGCCAGGCGCTGCTTCGCGGTGCGTCGGCCCAGCGGGTCGTAGCGGTACCTCCAGCAGGTCCCGTCGGGGGTGGTCACGGAGGTGAGGCGGTTCTCCGTGTCCCATGTGTAGCGCCAGGTGTCGGGCTTGCGGGAGAGACGGGTCTTCCGGCGCAGAATGACCCTGCCGAGGGCGTCGTACTCGAAGCGGACATCGCCTGCCCAGGTGACGGTGGTGCCGGTGTAGGTGCGTGGCCCGGTGGCCTCGCGGCCGGGGTGGCCGGACGGCCAGGACGCCGAGGTCTGATTGCCGGCGTCGTCGTAGGCGTACCGCTCCGTCCAGCCTTGGGCGTGGACGGCTGTGACGCGGCCAGCCCGGTCCAGGTCGAAAGTGCGAGTGCCTGTCAGTCGGTCCGCGACGGAGGTCAGCTGACCGTCGGCGCGGTAGGAGTAGGCGCGGCTGTTGACGGTACGCCCTGACGCGGTGACCTGCTGCTCGGCCAGCCGTCCGGCCGCGTCCCAGGCAGAGGTCACGGTGACCGTGTCACTGAAGACGCGGGCGAGCTCCCGGCCGGCCGCGTCGTGCGTGAAGTCGATCCGCCGATCGCCGCTGGTCAGGCGGTGGGGCATTCCGTCGGCACCGTAGGTGTAGGTGGTGACGTGGCCGGTGGGGGTGATTCGGCGGGTACGGCGGCCCAGGAGGTCGTAGGCGTAGATGATGGGGCGGCCGTCGACGAGTTCCGTCTTGGTGAGCCCGCGACGGTCGTACTGGTAATGGAGTTCGCCGTCCGGCCCGACCGCTTCCAGCAGTCGTCCGGCCCGGTCGTAGCCGTAGGTCGTCACGCGCCCGTCGACATCCTTGCGGATCACCTGGCCGAGCTGGTCACGCTCGAACGAGATGGTCCCGCCGAGCACGTCGGTGCGGGCGGCGAGCCGACCCGTCGGGTCCACCTCGTAGCTGAGTGTGCGGCCGTCGAAGTCGGTCTCGGAGAGGACGTTTCCGGCCGCGTCGTACTCGTAGGTCCAGGTCAGCCCCTGCGCGTTGTGGACACGGGTGAGGCGCAGCTCGGCGTCGTGCTCGAACTCGAACCGTGCGCCGTCGGGGCGGACCCGGGCGAGCGGGAGGTCGAAGTGGGTGTACTCGAAGCGGGAGACGCCGCCAGACGCGTCGGTGCGGGCGAGCAGGTTGCCCTCGCCGTCGTACGTCCACGATTCCGTGGCACCGTCGGGCCCGGTGCGCCGCGCTAGCTGCCCGTCCGCGTGCCACTCAAAACGTGTGACGCCACCGACCGGGTCGGTGATACGGATAGGGCGGCCCAAGGCGTCCCGCTGCGTGCGGGTGACAGCCCCTGCCGGGTCGGTCACCTCCACGGGCAGTCCCGCCGCGTCGCACACCGCGTGCGTCGTGGCGCCGAGGGCGTCGGTGACCGAGGTGAGCCGCCCGCCGCTGTCGTAGGTGTAGCGGGTGGTGGCGCCGGCCGGGTCGGTGACCGCCGTGCGGTTGCCTCGTTCGTCGAACTCGTGGACCGTGCGGGCGCCACCCGGACCACAGACCTCGGCCGGCAGTCCGAGCGGCCCACGCACGGTGCGTAGTTCGCTTCCGTCGGGGCGGACGGCGGAGATCAGCCGGTCGTGCTCGTCGTACGAGAAGGCGGTGGTCAGACCCAGCGGGTCGGTGCGGGTGCGTGTGTTACCGCGCGGGTCGTAGGTGAACCGGGTGGTGTGGCCGAGCGGGTCGGTGACGGCCAGGAGACGGCAACCGGGGCCGAACAGGTGGCGGGTCGTGTGCCCGTCGGCAGTGGTAAGTGTGGTAAGCCAGCGGCCGGTCCCGGGATCCGGGTCGGTGTAGGCCAGAGTGATCTGGACGTGACCCGCCTCGCCGCCCTCCGCCACGACGCGGTCGCGGTCGTCGTAGACGTAATCGTAGCGGCTGCTGTTCGAGTCGATCCAGGCGATGACGCGCCGACGGTCGTCGTAGACGTAGGTGGTGGTGGCGCCGGAGGGCTTGGTGACGGTGGTGAGATTGGCGCCCTCGTAGCCGTAGGCCATCAAGGGCAGGTCGACGCCGCCCTCGCCCACACCGGCCAGTGCCAGTGCGGTGACCAGGCCGTCGGCCGTCGACAACTTCACCTGGTGGCCCGCCGAGTGGACCAGGGCCAGCGGCAGACCGTCCTCGCCGCGGTCGATGTGGATCGTGTGGCCGTTGCGTTCGGTCACTTCTGACAGCCAGGCGGTTCCGTCGCCCCCCGGTTCGCTGCCGGACGGGGCGGTGAAGTGAAAGATCAGTCCGCTGTCGGGGGCGGTGACCGTGTAGTCGCCGTCAACATCGCGGGCCAGCAGGGTGCGGGCACGGCCGGTCGCCGGTGCGGTGGGCGCGCCGGGGGCCGGGTGCGGGTACGGGACAAGAAGCCCTTCGGCGGTGACGTGGACGACGCCGACCGCGTCGATCTGCAGACGCTCATCGACGGTGGACGTCCATGCGGGCCCCAAAAAGCGGCCTACCGCACAACCCGACTCGGTGCGGCGGGTGAAGACCAACGGCAGGATGCCGGGGAGTTCGACGTCGGTCTGGGGCAGGTACATCCGGCCCGTGGCGAGGTCCACCGGGTCGCCGCCCGGGTTGCGGTCGCCGTCCGGGGTGTTGTGGGTGCCGTCAGGGACGTCGTCGACGATCCTGCGCAGCCGGTCGGCCTCAGCGCCTCGTCGGCGACCTTGCGCAGCCGGTCGGCCTCGGCGGCCTCTTCGGCGACCTTGCGCAGCCGGGCGGCCTCTTCGGCGACGCGCGCGCCCTTCACCGCGGCGCCGCCGCCGCCGGTGGCGATGGTCATCGCTATGTCGGGTATCAGCCGGCCGAAGCCCTCGGCCGGGTCCTTCATGAAGTCCTTGGCCATCTGGATGCCGGTGCCGGTCGGGTCGTTGGCAGCGACCACCAGCCCGGCGGCCAGACTGTTGAGGGACGTGACGTACTCGGCCGGATGCGTCAGGTTGTACGGGTCCATGGGGTTGACGCTGCGGACGAAGTTGAGGGTGCCGGCCGTGGCCTTGATGATGCCGCCGTCCATGTGCACGCTCATGATCTGGAATTCCTCGGCCCCGTCGCGCAACTGCTCGGCGTACGAAGGCTTCTGCGGCGCCATGTCGCGCGCGGCACACACCGCCGTGCGCGCAGTCTGTGCCGCCGAGTTCCGCTGCTCGCGGGCCTCGGCGAGGAGGTCCTGCGCGTCCTGCATCAGCTTCATGCCGGGGTCGACGAACGTCGACGCGGGCCGGGGAGGCAGAGACGACGGGTCGCGCTTGTCGGAGGGCTTGGCGTTGTAGCGGTCAACCGCGCTGTTGAAGTCGTCGACCTTCTTGCGGTGGGCGTCCGCCGCGTCCTCGGACGCCTTGACGCCCGCCTTCCACTTGTCGATCGCCGTCTGCGCCTGCCCCTGCGCCCAGGTGACGGTGTCGGCGAACGCGTCGAGAGCTCCGATCGCCTTCGTGGTCGCATCGGCGGCGGCGTACCACTTGGGCGGCTGGGTGCCTACCGCGGTGCGCAACGCGTCGGCTGTCTCACCCTTGAGCTGTCCGGAGTCCAGCCCCTTGAGACCGTCGCCGGTGCCGTCGAAGGCCGACTGGAAGGCGCGGAGCTTGGTGACGGTGGCGTTGAGCTTGCTGGGGCTGCCGTAGATCAGCTTGGTCTTGTCCTCGGTCTGCCCGAGGTCCATTTCGTCGACCTCGGCGCCCATCCGGTTGGCGACCGAACGGGACTGCTCGCGCACCCAGTCCGCACCGGAATCCCAGCCGACGTCATCCAGCCGGTCGGCGGTCCAGTTCCCGGCGTCCTCGACCCGGTCACCGGCCCACTCGACGCCGTCCTCGACCACGTCCTCGACCGAGTCGGGCGTGATGTCCTTGATGAAGTCGCCTATGCCCACGGTCAGTTGTCCCCCGACTCGCCCTGCTGCTGTGTCTGCTGGGCGCGCTCTTCAGGTGACGGGCCGAGCGTGTCTTCCAGCGCCTGGTCGAACTGGTCGTCGGAGATGCCGAGCGCACTGTTGAACATGTCGGACTGCCGGCCCCCGTAACCCTCGGTGAGGACGGTGCGACCGGTGTCCTTCCAGGTCTGCCCCATGTCCTGACCGGCCTTCTCGAACGATTCGGGGCTGAAGTCCGGGTTCAGATAGTCCGGCGTGAAGATGTCGCCCCAGTCCTGCTCGGCGATCTCCTCCTCACTCGCATGCGGGTTCCCGCCGAACATCGCGTTGGCACCCACCTTGAACGTGCCCGCGAGGTACTGGTCGTTCTCCCACTGGGTACCCGCCGCCAGACCGAGCCGCTTCGCAAGCCCACTGGCATCCCGCACCAGAGCACGCACACCCCACTCCCAACGCTCACAGAAGTCTTCGAAGTCGACCGCGAGACCATGGTGCCCGGCCTCCATCCCGGTCATCGCCATCTCCGAGAAACCCTTGCCCATCACCGACCCCGTGGCACCACCGAGGTCACCAAGCTCGTTGATGGTCGCACCCACACCCTTGGTGAACTTGGTGACGGACTCCTGGTCGAGATACAGGTCGGCCCCGTCGCCACTCATCGACCCGCCCCCTCTGCCGCCGCACCGGCATCGACGGCGACCGCCTCCGGGACGATGCCGACGACCGGCGGGAAGAACATCGACCCGTCCTCCGTGGCGATATCGACGGCAAGCCCGGCGGGCTCAGCCAAGGACGGCACCACCTCGTCCACGATCCGCGCGCCCAACAGCGCCACATAATCCATGGGCTGATCACCCGGTTCGCGGAGCAGAGCGAACCGGGTGAGAGCGGCCTCGTCGGTGAAGCCGTAGATCCACCGCACCCCGCTCAACCGCGCCGACCAGAGCCGCTCATCGGCTACCGGCACCAGAAGGAGCGAGCGCCGCATCTCACCGACCAGCGCCCGAGGATCACCGATCCCCGCTCTCCGCCCGGCAATGCGCCCAGCGAGCACTGTTCCTGTCTGCCCCATGGCCCGTCCCCCACGCTCGTTTCAGTGGGCACACTGTAAAACAACTCATTTGTGTGAGCAGCGCAGTTCGGGGTCACCGACGATTCGACCGGCCTCAACCGCGCCCGGACCGCAGAACCGTCCCGAACTGTGATCCGAGTTCGCGGACAAGGGCGCCCGCATCCCCGCTGTCAGCCAGGCTGGTCCATTGCTTCACCGGAGCCGGCCTGATCTCCATACCGTCCTGCTTCGGCCCGGGCAGCAGGCGGTCGACCGGCCGGGCGAGACCCAGCGTGAACACCGAGCACCAGGGCCAGCGGCCGCCGCTCCGGCGCGAGTGCACACAGCGCCTCGGCGCAGGAATCCGCCGATGCATCCTCGACGCAGTCCACAAGGTGGTGAGTGCCCTGACTGCCAGCCCCCTGTTCGCGCACTGAGCATCGGCGGCGCCGATTGCAGCTCGTGCCACCGCTGGTGAAATACAGCGGGACGCCCGTACCGGCGTAAAGCGCTGCCGTACCAATGCTCCGGTCCGCACGGCCCCAGCCGGAAGCCCGCGAGGACGCGACTTCCGCCTCGAGCGTCATCCGAGCGTCAAGAATCTCCGAACGTGGCCCTGAGAGCCTCGCCGCCGCAAGCGCCTTCTTCATGAATTCGCAGGTCAGACCGTCTAAAGGGGCGATCCATCCGCTCGACCCGCTGCACGGAGGAAAACAGGTCGAGCAACCCACCCGGACCACAAAACCGCAGGTCAGGCACCCTTGGCAGCAGGCTCCAAAATGGCCACGCACTCCACGTGCGAAGTCATCGGGAAGACGTCAGAAGGGGAGGATCTGACGTATTTGCAGGTCAGCGGCCATTTGTAGCCCGCCGAAGGACCCCACAGACTCCAAGAGCGTCAAACGAGCGTCACAGCCGAGGAATGAACTTGGCCTCCGCCCAACGTCAGCCAGCGGTAAACGCTCGCGCCGCCCGCCAGCGTTCGCGGCCCTGACCGACTGACCTCCAGCGGCGGTCAGACCGCCCTCAGCCTCAATGTCCACCCGGCCCGCCGTCGGCGCTTCTCCGTGAGAAGGCCAGGCACGAATGGGTCTCAGTAGTCCGGCAAGGTTTCCAGTGCTTCGCGCAGCTCATCGGTTGAGTAGCCAGTGCGAAGGGACATCTCCCGTGGACTGTGGGCATGGAGGATCCAGCGCGCCGCAGGAGCCCACCACTGCGCGACGCTCGCGGGAACGGTGACGGTCATGTGGGCGGGCGCCGCACAAGGGTCGGTGTCTCCGTCGGTGGCAAGAGCTGGTGCGGCGTCCGATTCAGGGAGCGCCGTCGAGAAGACAAGTGTCAAACGGCTGGCTTCACCATACTCTTTGGACTTCCGACGAGCGCTTCTGAGCCGCGACAACAGATCACCCAGTTCTTCGGCATCGCATCCGAAACCCTGCAGCCTCTCGGCGGGGAACTCATTGAGTTCACGCGTCAGGAAGTAAAGCCTCGTGAACTCCGAGTAGGAGAGACTGACGCTGCGGAGATTTTGCTCGGACATACCGCTCCTCTTATTCCAGTTCCTCGAAGTAGGAGTATCCATTCTTGGGGGTGAACACGGTGCCCCCGTCACCGTCCACGATGACCACGGCCTCCTTGTCCGGGTCCCAGAATGCCTCTCGACCATTTCGCAGTCCGTATTTCGGTTCGATGTTGGGTATGCGATCGTTGATCACTCCGTCGACGTAGAACTTCAGGGCCTTGGGGTCGACTCCTCGCACGTAGTGCGTTCCGTTGCCGTCGGGGCGGAGCGCTTCGCCGTTGGCGTGGTCCGCGATCTTCTCCGACTCGGGTTCGAGGTCGTAGGGAGCCAGTCCGAGCGGATCGGTCAGCCGGATCGGGTTTCGTGGATACGCATGGTGGTTGTCCGAAGGAGTGAGACCAAGCGGGTCCGGGGTTAGGAATCGAGCCGTTTCCGGGTCGTAGTACCGGAAGTAGTTGTAGTGCAGGCCACTCTCGGGGTCTGCGTACTGGCCCGGAAAGCGGAGGAGACAGGTCTCCGCGTCTGAGGGGGCGGGGACAGGGATTCCCCAGAGGGTGGTCCTGTGCTGCCACGTCACCTCGCCGTCCGTGGTGAGCAGTTCGGTGGGCGTTCCTGTGGCATCCGTCACTACGACACGGAAGCACGCGGTTCCTGCTTCTCCGCCCGTCTGGGTCAGGGGGCGGTGAGTCTCCGGAGCGTGGTCCCACGTGCAGGTCTCACCATCCCGAGCGGTCTGTTCCGCGAGGCGGGTCATGTCCCAGGTGAAGGTGAGAGTCGCGCCCTTCTGGTCCGTCTTGCCGATGCGGCGGCCCAGAGGGTCATAGGAGTACGTCCACGTCGCGCTGTCCGGCGTGACGACCCGCGTCAGCCTGTCCTCGGCACTCCACGCGTAGGCCCACGTCCGAGTCTGACCGTTGAGCAGCTTCCGGGCCTTGCGGATCAGGCGGCCCGCGGCATCGTGTTCGTACACGGTGCGACCCGCCTTGCGGACCAGGGTTCCGGTGAACTCCCGCTCACCCGAGGCTCCCTGGCCTGGCACCGAGGCGTGGGTTTGGTTCCCGGCCGCGTCGTAGGCGTAACGCTCGGTCCAGCCGTGCGCTTGCACACCTGTGACCCGGCCCGCCGAATCCAGGGTGAAGTGGCGAGTACCGGACGTCAGTTCGCGGATCTGAGTGACGTAGCCGTCGGGCCGGTACGCGTAGGTGCGGTACTGGATGAGGTCATCGGCGGCGGAAGTAACCGTCTGTGCGGTGATTCGACCGATGTCATCCCAGCGTTGGCCGAGGGTGACACCGCCGACGGTACGCTGCGTCTCGTGACCGGTGGCGTCATGGGTGAAGGTAAGGGTGTTGTCCGCCGTCGTGAGGGTCAGGGGCCGGTCAGCGGCGTCGTACGTCCACGTTGATGCCGACCCGGACGGCGTCGTGCGCGTCAGACGGTTACCCACCGCGTCGTAGGTGGAGGCGATCGTGCGGCCATTGACCGTCTCTGCCAGAACACGGCCCAGGGGGTCCCGTTCCAGGGTCAGGACCACGTCGCTGCTGGAGGCGCGGGCGAGAGCCCCTCGCGTACCGTAGGCGAAGGTCGTCAGCTCGTCCGTCGTCTCGTCGCGCTGGGTAAGCACTCGCCCCATCGCGTCATGTGTGTACCGCAGCGTCTGGCCAAGCGCATTCGTCCGAGCGGTGAGGCGGCCCGCCGCGTCTCGTTCGTAGGAACGGGCTGCCCCGTTGAAGTCCGTCTCGGCGACCAGGCGGCCGGCAGCGTCGTACTCATAGCGCCATTCATGTCCCTGGGGGTTGGTGACGGACACCAGGCGCAGTTCAGTGTCGTAGGCGAAGGCGTAGAGGGCGCCGTCGGGGTCGGTGCGGGTGGCGGGCAGGTCGAAGTGGGTGTAGGTGTACTCGGTGGTATGACCGGCCTGGTCGGTGTGTTTGGCGAGGTTGCCCTCGCAGTCCCACTTCCATTCCTCGCGAGTGCCGTCGGGGTGCTCGCGCCAGGCGGGTTTGCTCTCTATGGTCCAGCCGAACCGAGTGGTGCGGCCCAGCGGGTCGGTGATGGCGGTGGCGCGGCCGTGGGGGCCGCGGCGGACGTGTGTGGTGTGCCCCAAGGGATCAGTGACCGTCACCGGGAGCCCCGCGGTACCCGTCGTCACTGTCGTGGTGCGCCCGAGCGCATCCGTGACGGAGGCGAGATGACCTGCCGCGTCGTACGTCCAGTGCGTGGTGACGCCCGTCGGGTCCGTGGTGGACGTGCGTGCGCCACGGCCATCGTAGGTGTGGCGCCAGACCACACCATCGGGCTCGCGGATGTCCAGCGGGAGGCCCTGCTCGTCGTAGACCGCCTCGGCGCTGCTTCCGTCCGGACGCTCGACATGGGTGAGGTTCCCGTCCTCGTCGTATGTGTACCGCGTCGTGTGGCCGAGTGCATCAGTGACGGTGAGGGGGAGCCGGTTGGTCTCGTCCCATTCGGTGCGGGTGGTGTGGCCCAGCGGGTCGGTCACCTCGACGACCTTGTACGCCTCGTTGAGTACGTACGTGGTGACGTTGCCCTGAGAATCGGTGTAGCGAGTGGTGCGATGGGCGTCGTCGTAGTGGAAGCGGCCCGAGAGGATGCCGGTCGGTCCCAGGGTCCGCAGGACGCGACCGCGGTGGTCGTAGACGTAGGCGAACGCGGTGCCGTTGCGGTCCTTCCAGGACGTGATGCGGTGTTCGTCGTAGCGGTAGAGCTGCGGTGTGCCGGTGGAGTTGACGACCTCGGTCAGGTCGCCGCTGGCGTCGTAGGAGAAGGCGACGAGCCGGGCGCTGTGCTCAAGTTGATCGCCATGCAGGAGACGCAGGGCCGTGACGCGATGCAGGGCTGTGTCGGTGTCGACGGCGATGTGGTAGCCGCCGGAATGGGTGATCCGAATGGGGACGCCACGCTCGTCGTAGACGAAGTCGATGCGATCACCCCCACCGCTGCGATCGGTGATCGCGTGGAGCGCAAGTTCCGGGCTTCCCAGTGGGAGCCGGGCAAAGTGCAGGCGGCGGTTCTCCTCCGGGACGGTGAGGGTGAAGGTACCGTCCCGTTTGCCGTCCCAGTGCACCGGCCAGCGCGGTCCGGAGGCGGGCAGGGTGGGGGTCTCCGGCTCCGGGACCGGGTATCGCAGCACCATGCCGTCGGCCGCGATGTAGACGAGTCCAGCGTCATCCAGCTCCAGGCGCTGGTCGAGCGTGGCCGCCCAGGTAGGACCGAACCAACCGCCACACGGATGTCCGGAGACGTAATGCCGCTCCAGAACCAACGGCAGGGTGCCCGGCAGACTGACGTCCGTGGCGGACATGAACATCTCGCCGGTTGCGACGTCGACCGGCTCACCCTCTCCGCACTTCTCCTTGGTGCACTTGTCGTGCTTGTTCGGCTCGCCATCGGCACGTTTGGCGGCGCTGCCGTCCCGACGCAGCGCCCGCTCGCGTCGCGCCAGCCTCTGAGCGGCAGTCTTGGCCGTCGAGGCTCCCTTCCGCAGGGCGCCACCGCCGCCGGTGGCGAGGGCTAGCAGCAGATCCGGGCTGAGCTGGCCGGCAGCACGGCTGGGGTTCCGCTGCCACTCATCCCAGTTGGTGACGGCCTTGGCGAACTCCTGGGGATGGTTCGCGGCGTAAGCAGCGCCGTCGATCACGCCCGCCAGTTGCAAGCTGGCGCCACCGGGACCGTCCTCAGCCATGTACTCGAACTGCTTCCACATGTCCTTGGCGCTGTCGCCCATGCCGCCAAAGAAGTCCCCGACGCCCTTCTTGAAGCGGTTCCATCCCTCGGGCGCGTTGGGAGCCTTCTCAGCAGCCTTGACCAGCTTGGCTCGGGAGTGGTCGACGACGCCCTGCAGCTCGCTCTCCAATTTGTCGAGCCGGCTGTAGCAAGAGTTCAGCCCGGTAATGGGATCGTCGTCCGGCGGCCGCTCGGGCAGCGTGTCATCCCCGCGGTCGACAGCAGCGTTGTAGGCCCTGACATTCTCCCAGTACTTCTTCGACGCAGTCCTTACCTCGTCCGCGTCTTCGATGATCGGCTTGACCCGCCTCTGCACGGACCGCAGCTTGTCAGCGTAGGCGTCCAGAGCGCCCGCCGCGGAGGTGAAGTACTTACGGGCCGACTCCAGCTCCCTCGGCAGACGCTTGCTCGCGTCCTGGAAGGTGTCGGCCGCGGCGCCGGTCCACGGCAGTAGCGACAAGTCGGTCAGCTTGTCGTAGCCGTCCTTGAACGCGTCCGCATAGACACGGAGCTTGATGACCAGGTCGTCAAGCTTCTCGGGCTTACCCGGTATGACTTCATCGGACTCGGCATGCGGGGGTATGCGCTCATAAGCGCCGCCGTCGATGGCGTCCTTCTGCGTCATGCGACAGGGACCTTTCCACCGCCGTCGACCACCCAGCCCTCACCGCCTTCACCGGCCACGCGGTAGCGAGGATTGCTGGGCGGATCGCCCGCGACGGCCGTACCGTCACCACCGCCGCTACCGCTGTCGAGCCACGGCTCCTGGTAGATCTCGGGAGGCGGATCGAAATGAGGTCTGTCTCCGTTCTTCCACGCGCGCAGGCCGTGTTCACCGAAGGGGAGTTTGGCGATGTTGTCCTCGGTCGGTGCAAAGTGCTTGACCTGCAGCAGGTCCGCCATCATGTAGGCCGCGATGGCCTGCCTCAGCCCTTCGACGATGGAGTCGGCGTGCTCGGCGAGCCGCCCCATGCCGAAGCCCCACTCGGTCAACACGTCCTTGGCCGGCTTCTCGATGTCGATGGTGGCCGCGTTCTGGATGCCCTGGGCCATGGACATCCAGTCATTCTTGATCTTGTGCGCCGCGACGACGGATTCCTCCATCGGCTTCATGATCTTGCGCACCCCGGCGATCTCGATCCTGTAGCCGTCCCCCGGCGCAGGCCCATCCGCTCCGCTCCCTGTCATGTCTACTCCCCCTCCACCTCTGCCGGTTCCTCCAGCATCGAGGTCTCCAACAAGAACGGATTTGGCCCCAACGGGTCTACCAGGGCCCGCACCCCTTCAGGCAGCAGATCTACCAGGTCCTCGGCTGTGGTCGACGCCCATTCGCACACTCCCGCGAAAAGAGCCAGCCCCTCCCAGGAGGTGAAGACCGGCACGATCGGACCATCCACCGTCTCGGACACGAAAAAACCAGGGCTCTCCGGCCGCTGGAAGTACAGCCGTGCGGACCTCAGTTGAGCCAACCGTTCCGCCGGAGTCATCTGCGCCATCGCCTCGTCGCGGACCAGGTCACGCAACGACATCCCTGTTCCCCCTCTTCCATCCGGGCCCTGAGCTGGACGAAACACGGCAAGGATCATTGCATGTCCATCGGTATCGGCGCTGATGGAGAGAGCGATGAAACCCACTGGAACGATCGTGTGGCAAACGCCGACTCCGCAGCCGGCTTCTGCCCTGTCACGATGGTCAGGGGTGACCATTCCCGGTCCTGGCGTGGCAGCAACGGCCACTTGCGTCGGACTCCGGACGGCACCGCGCAGTCCGGGTCCGGGGGTTCGGCATCCAGTTTGACGTAGTTCTCCAGGATGCAGTCGACTGGGACGTGCGGCTCAAGGCTGCGTGTCGGCTCAGTCGGTGGCCCGGTGGAGCGTGGTCCGTCCGAGGCAGGGCTTCGCGGTCGTGCCGGTGGCGACGCGCCGCCAGGCCCCGGCGATCACACGTTGCCCGTGCTCGATGTCCTTCCGTACTGCGACCCGGTCGCAGGTCGTCGTCCGGCCAGCGTCTTTCGCGACCGGCCGACCGTACACCTTCCGTACCCGCTCTTCGAACTCGGTCGGTCCGGCGGTATCCGCGGCGTCGATCGTGCCCGCCTTCGACGGCGGCACCGCGACGTCGACCTCACGTCCCAGGGCTCATCGAGGCGGCGGCCAGACTGCTCGACGCGGACGACCCGCACACCGCGATCCGCCGCGAGAGCGCCGAGGAACTCGGTGTCAGGCTCGGGCCGCTCCCCCACGTCCTCGACGCCAACATGAGCCGGGCTCCGTCACCGAACGCCTTCACTTCTTCGCCGCCCCGATGTCGATGACCGGCTCCGCCGAGAAGGGCTCGCTGGCCCCCGCCCAGCCCAGTCGTCCGAGGCCGTGTCACTGTCGGGCCATAGACGCTGAGCGAGAACGGAGCCAGCCAGCTTCAGGCCGGAAGACCGAGGCGTCGCGCTAGCATCGCTCCAGGGGCAGATCAAGTAGCGCAACGCACTCCACACGGTGTACCCGTCCAAGCCTCGAAGGCAGATCGAACAAGCTCACCGGAACTGCAAAATGGCAGGTCAGACGCCCTTCGCTGCTGGCTCTAGAACAGCAACACACTCAACATGCGAAGTCATCGGAAACAGGTCGAACGCCCGCAGCGTCCGTACCTTGTAGCCGCCCTCCGCGAAGTACGCCAGGTCCCGCGCCAGGGCTGCCGGGTCGCACGCGACGTAGGCGATGCGGCGCGCGCCCAGGGACGAGAGGCGCTTGACGACCTGCTTGCCGGCTCCCGCGCGGGGCGGGTCGAGGACGATGAGGTCGGCCTCTGTGATGCCGGTGCGGGGCAGGATCTGGTCGACCTTGCCGTGCTCGATGCGGACCCGCTCCAGGTCCTTGAGGTTGTGGCGGGCGTCCTCCACCGCGCGCTTGCCGGACTCGATGCCGAGGACCGCGCCCTTGTCGCCGAGGCGTTCCGCGAGGGAGCCGGCGAAGAGGCCGACGCCGCAGTACAGGTCGAGGGCCATTTCGCCCTTGCGCGGCATGAGGCCCTGCATGACGGCCTTCACCAGGGTGTACGCGGCCTGCGGGTGGACCTGCCAGAAGCCGCCGGAGCCCACGCGGTAGGTGCGGTCGTCGGCGCGTTCGCGGACGAAGCCGCGGCCGTGGACGCGGTGGACGCCGCCGTCGTGCTCGTCGACGCGCAGGACAGAGACGGGCTTGTCGAGCTCGACCAGCGGGAGGCGGCCGCCGGTGCGGGGGGTCAGGATGACCTGGCGGTCGTTGGAGCCGGTGGCGGCGATGGCCTCCACCGTGGCCATCTGGGGCCAGTCCTGCTTCTCGATGCCGAGCTCGGAGACGCCGGGGGCGGCGATCAGGCACTGGTCGATGATCTCGATGTCGTGCGAGCGGTGCTTGCGCAGTCCGACCCGGCCGTCCTCGTCGATGGCGTACTGGACCCGGGTGCGCCAGGCCGGGACCTCGCCCGGCGGGAGCTTGTCGCCCTCGGCCGGCATTACGGTGCCGTCCCAGCCGGCCTCCTCCGGGGTGAGGCCCGCGAGGTGCTGGAGCTGTTCGGCGATCACTTCGCCCTTGAGCCGTCGCTGGGCGCCGGGCTTGGCGTGCTGCCAGTCGCAGCCGCCGCACTTGCCGGGGCCCGCGAACGGGCAGGGGGCCTTCACCCGGTCCTTGGACGCCTCGATGATCTGTACCGCGTCGGCGCGCAGGAAGCGGGATTCGGCCGTTCCGTCGGTGACCTTGGCGATGACCTTCTCGCCGGGGAGCGTGTGGCGTACGAACAGGACCTGGCCCTCGGCCGTACGGGCGATGCAGTGGCCGCCGTGGGCGACCGGGCCGACCTCGACCTCGTACTCCCGCCCCACGAGCGATTCCACGGTCTGGGCTTCGCCCGTCTGCGGCGAAGTGGATTCGTTCTGCATGAGGGGGAGGCTCCAGAGATCAAGGGGGGAACGGCAAGCGGCCGGACAACAACCTACGAGTCTACGTGGGTGTCGTACGGCCGCTTACCAGGAAGATCGGGCAAGGCCGGGCAAGGCCCGTCAGCTCTTGTGCGTGTGCTCCTTGGACCTGCGTTCCACCGGGCCCCGGCGCACCGAGCCCGGTGCGGTCCAGTTCGCGCGCCTGCGGGCGCGCTTCTTGGCCGCTTCGGAGGACTCCAGCTGGTACGGGACGGAGGTGACCATCACGCCCGGGGTGAAGAGCAGCCGGCCCTTGAGCCGCAGGGCGCTCTGGTTGTGCAGCAGGTGCTCGTACCAGTGGCCGACGACGTACTCGGGGATGTAGACGCTCACGACATCGCGCGGGCTCTCCCGGCGCAGGCCCTTGACGTACTCGATGACCGGACGGGTCACTTCGCGGTACGGGGAGTCCAGGATCTTCAGCGGTACGTTGATGCCGCGCCGTTCCCAGTCCTCCCTGAGGATCTTCGTCTCGGCCGGGTCGACGCTGATGGAGAGCGCCTCCAGGTGGTCCGTGCGGATCAGCTTCGCGTAGGCGAGCGCGCGCAGGGTGGGGCGGTGGAGCTTGGAGACCAGGACGATCGAGTGGACCCTGGAAGGCCTGATGCTCTCGTCGGACGGCCCCTCGTCGGCGGCGATCTCCGCGGCGACCCGGTCGTAGTGCTTACGGATCGCGGTCATCGTGCCGTAGAAGATCACCATGCCGAGCAGCGCGACCCAGGCGCCGTGGGTGAACTTGGTGGCGAGGACGACGACGAGCACCAGGCCGGTGAAGAAGGCGCCGAAGGTGTTGATCGCGCGGGAGCGGATCATGTGGCGGCGCTTGAGCGGGTCCCTCTCGGCGCGCAGGTGGCGGTTCCAGTGCCGCACCATGCCGGTCTGGCTCAGGGTGAAGGAGACGAACACGCCGACGATGTAGAGCTGGATCAGCCGGGTCGAGTCGGCCCCGTAGATCACGACCAGCAGGATCGCCGCACCGGCCAGCAGCACGATGCCGTTGGAGAAGGCGAGCCGGTCGCCTCGGGTGTGCAGCTGGCGGGGCAGGTAGCTGTCCTGGGCCAGGATCGAGCCGAGCAGCGGGAAGCCGTTGTACGCGGTGTTCGCGGCCAGGAAGAGGACGAGCGCGGTGGCCGCGGCGAGGATGACGAAGAAGAACGTTCCGTCGCCGAACACGGCGGCCGCGACCTGGGAGATCACCGGGTCCTGGACGAAGCCGGAACCGACCGGGGAGCCGTTGCTGATCAGGTCCTTCGCCGGGTTCTCGGCCATCTTCACGTCGGTGGCCATGGCCAGCCCGATGATGCCGCAGAACATGGTGACGGCCAGCAGGCCCATCGCCGCGAGGGTGGTGGCGGCGTTCTTGCTCTTGGGCTTGCGGAACGCGGGGACGCCGTTACTGATCGCCTCGACGCCGGTGAGGGCGGCGCAGCCGGAGGAGAACGCCCGCAGCAGGAGGAAGACGAGGGCGAAGCCCGCCAGGCCCTGGTGTTCGGCCCTGATCGTGTAGCCGGAGGTCGGGGCGTGCATCGTGTCGCCCAGGACGAGTCCCCGGAAGGCACCCCAGATGATCATGACGAAGACGCCGGCCACGAAGAGGTACGTCGGGATGGCGAAGAGCTTCCCGGACTCCTTCACGCCGCGCAGGTTCATCACCGTGAGCAGCACGATGGCCGCGACGGCACAGGCCGTCTTGTGCTCGACGACGAACGGGATCGCGGAGCCGAGGTTCTCCACCCCGGAGGCGATCGACACGGCGACGGTGAGGACGTAGTCGACCAGCAGGGCGCTGGCCACGGTCAGTCCGGCCTTCGGGCCGAGGTTGGTGGTCGCGACCTCGTAGTCGCCGCCCCCGCTCGGGTACGCGTGCACGTTCTGCCGGTACGAGGCGACGACGGTGAACATCAGGACCACGACGGCGACCGCGATCCACGGGCTGAAGTGGTACGCCGACACGCCCGCGATGGACAGCACCAGGAGGACTTCGCCGGGTGCGTACGCCACCGAGGACAGCGGATCGGATGCGAAGACGGGCAGGGCGATGCGCTTGGGGAGGAGTGTCTCCCCCAGCTTGTCGCTGCGCAGGGCCCGTCCGATCAGGATCCGTTTGGGCACGTCGGTCAGTTTGGACACGCTGTGGATCGTAAGGGTTCTGTATGGGGCCCGCCCACGCACCACCCCCGTATCACTTGAATCTCCTGCACTCCGACGGAAAAGCCACGAAATCCTTGACGCAATCCTTGCGCCGGGGGGCTCCGAAGAGCCCGGAAACGCGCCGGAACAGTTCGGGAGCCGCCCCTTTGCCATCGTGGCCACGGGGAAAGGAGACTCGAATGAGGCAACGCACCCGGCGCCGCATAAGCTCATCCTGGGCAACGGGGCGAACCGTTGCCCCATTGTTTGCCCGGCCAGCCGAGGAAAGAGTGTGAGCAGGGTGTTTTCGCAGGTCAGCCGGACGATCAGGACTGCGAGGTAGGCGCAAGGTGCACATCGTCATCATGGGCTGCGGGCGAGTAGGAGCCGCTCTCGCGCAGACCCTGGAGCAGCAGGGGCACACGGTCGCCGTCATCGACCAGGACCCCACCGCGTTCCGGCGCCTCGGCTCCGGATTCGGCGGCCGTCGTGTCAGCGGCGTCGGTTTCGACCAGGACACCCTCCGAGAGGCGGGGATCGAAGAGGCCGGCGCGTTCGCGGCGGTCAGCAGCGGCGACAACTCCAACATCATCGCGGCCCGGGTGGCGCGCGAGATGTTCGGCATCGAGAACGTCGCGGCCAGGATCTACGACCCCCGGCGCGCCGAGGTCTACCAGCGGCTCGGCATCCCGACGGTCGCCACGGTGCGCTGGACCGCGGACCAGATGCTGCGGCGGCTGCTGCCCTCGGGCGCGGAGCCGCTGTGGCGGGATCCGAGTGGCGGTGTGCAGCTCGCGGAGGTGCACACCACGCCGTCCTGGATCGGCCACAAGATCAGCACGCTGCAGGAGGAGACGGGCGTCCGCGTGGCGTTCCTCACCCGACTGGGCGAAGCCATACTGCCGTCGTCGCAGACGGTGCTGCAGGAGGGCGATCTGGTCCACGTGATGATGCGTACGGACGAGATCGCGAAGGTCGAGGCGGCCTTCGCCGAGGGCCCTGAGGAGGGCGGTCACTGATGCGTGTCGCGATTGCCGGGGCCGGTGCGGTGGGACGTTCCATCGCGGCCGAGCTGCTGGAGAACGGTCACGAGGTGCTGCTCGTCGACAAGGCGCCGACCGCCATCTCGGTGGAGCGGGTGCCGATGGCCGAGTGGCTGCTGGCGGACGCCTGCGAGATCACCTCGCTGGACGAGGCGGCTCTGCAGCGCTGCAACGTCGTGATCGCCGCGACCGGCGACGACAAGGTGAACCTGGTCGTCTCGCTGCTCGCCAAGACGGAGTACGGCGTGCCGAGGGTCGTCGCCCGGGTGAACAACCCGAAGAACGAGTGGCTGTTCAACGAGTCCTGGGGCGTCGATGTCGCGGTCTCCACCCCGAGGCTGATGTCGGCCCTGGTCGAGGAGGCGGTGAGCGTCGGTGATCTGGTCCGGCTGCTGCGCTTCAGCCACGGCGACGCCAACCTGGTCGAGCTGACGCTGCCCCCGGAATCGGCGCTGGCCGGTACCCAGGTCGGGGATGTGGCGTGGCCCGAGGACACCTCGCTGGTGACGATCATCCGCGGTCAGCGGGTTCTGACGCCGAGCACGGAGGAGACCCTGGAGGCCGGTGACGAGCTGCTGTTCGTCGCGGCCCAGGCGCGCGAGGAGCAGTTGGAGGACCTGCTGTCGGTGCGCCAGGGGGACTCGGGGAGCTGACCGGAACGTTGGAGGGGCCCGGCACCGCCAGTGGCGGTGCCGGGCCCCGCTACGTGTCCCCGCTCAGAATTCGTGACCCCGGGCGTGTCCCCGCTCAGAATTCCTGACCGCGGGCCGCTTCGGCGGCGGCCGCCGCACGGTCCTGCTCGGCCTTGTGGTCCTTCTCGGCCTGCTCCTCCGCCTCCATCTCGGCGAAGACGTCGATGGGCGGCGGCGCCTTGGCGAGGAAGACCCAGGTGAGGTAGACCGCGAGCAGGAACGGCGGGATCTTCAGTGCCACCAGGACCCAGCCGAACTGGGTGGTGTCGCCCCACCAGTACAGCGGGAAGAGGATCGCGCACTTGGCGAGCAGGATCAGTCCCCAGGCGTAGCTGGCCTTGGCGTAGGCCTTCTTGCGGCCGGGGTTCCTGGTGCGCCAGGAGAGGTTCTCCTTGAAGACCGGGCCCAGGATCAGGCCGATCAGCGGCAGTCCCGCCACCGTGGTGACCAGGTAGGCGAGGGCCAGTCCGAGCGTGTAGATCATGCCCGGGAGGTAGAAGTCCTTGGCGTTGCCGGTCATCTTCGCGAAGACGACACCGAAGGCCACACCGAAGACCCCGCTGAAGGCGTGCTTGACGGTGTCCCTGCGGATGAGCCGGACGGCCACGAGCACCAGCGAAACCGCCACGGCCGCGATGGCCGAATAGGTGAGGTTCTTGTCGATGGTGAAGATCGTGACGAAGAGCAGCCCCGGCAGGACTGTCTCCACCATGCCCCGGATGCCGCCGAAGGCCTCGAAGAGCGCGGCCTCTGTGACCGCCTTCGCGTCGGCCTCCTGCTGGTCGGTGCGGGTGGTGGGGTCCGTGTCGGACGTCGGCTTGTCAAGAGACGTCACCGGCTACTCCTTGCCGAGCGGTCGGAGTTCGTATTTGGGGTTGAACAGCACCCGGCGCCCGTGGCTCATGGAGATCCGGCCGGAGGCGATGAGCTTGCGGCCCGGCTCGATGCCCACGATGGAGCGGCGGCCGAGCCAGACCACGTCCAGCGGCGCGGTGCCGTCGAAGAGCTCCGCCTCCAGGGCGGGCACTCCGGCGCGCGGTCGCAGGGTGACCGTCCGCAAGGTACCAGTGACCTTGACGATCTGGCGGTCGCTGCACTCGGAGATCCGGGTGCATCCCGAGGCGTGCGAGTCCTCCGCCAGCTCCTCGCGCTCCAGCTCCTCCTGGGAGCTGGAGAGCCGGTCGAGCATCCGGCGGAAGCGCCCGGACGGCCGCTCGGCCTTCCCGGCCTTCTCGAATCGAGGGACAGCACTCATAACCGAAGCGTACCGGTCCCCGGAGGTCGTGGCGGGTGGCCGCGGTCTCACTCGAACGGGTTAGCGGAGGAAGCGGGCGGCTGACGTCAGGCCCGCTCGAAGCGGTAGCCCATCCCCGGTTCGGTGACGAAGTGCCGGGGATGGGCGGGATCGGCCTCCAGCTTGCGCCGCAGCTGCGCCATGTAGACCCGCAGATAGTTGGTCTCGGTGCCGTAGGAAGGTCCCCAGACCTCCTGGAGCAGCTGCTTCTGGCTGACCAGCCGGCCGCTGTTGCGGACCAGTACCTCCAGCAGGTGCCACTCGGTGGGGGTGAGCCGTACGTCCCGGCCCTCGCGCTGGACCTTCTTGGCGGCCAGGTCGACGGTGAAGCCCGTGGTCTCGACGATCACGGCCTGGTCGCCGCCGTCCTGTCCGACGGGCTCGGCGCGGCGTACGGAGGCGCGCAGCCGGGCCAGCAGCTCGTCCATGCCGAACGGCTTGGTGACGTAGTCGTCGGCCCCCGCGTCCAGCGCCTCGACCTTCTCGTCGGAGGTGTGCCGGGCCGAGAGCACCAGGATCGGCACCCGGGTCCAGCCGCGCAGCCCCCTGATGACCTCGACGCCGTCCATGTCGGGCAGCCCGAGGTCCAGCACGACGACGTCGGGGTGGCGGGCGGCGGCGAGCTGGAGGGCGGTCGCTCCGTCGGGCGCGGCGTCCACCTCGTACTTGCGCGCCTTCAGGTTGATCACGAGGGCGCGTACGATCTGCGGCTCGTCGTCGACCACAAGCACCCGGGTCATCTCGGTCCTGCCTCTCTGCTGTACGGGGGTTGTGCGGCGGTCTGCGGTACGTGGGTCATGAGGTGACCCGCGCGGGCAGGTCGGGGGCGGCCGGGAGGTGTCCGGAGGCCGCGCTGAGGGTCAGGACCATGGTGAGGCCGCCGCCGGGGGTGTCCTCCGCGTCCAGCGTGCCGCCCATGGACTCCACGAAGCCGCGGGCCACGGCGAGGCCCAGGCCGACGCCGGCGCCGCGCGGGGCGTCGCCGTAGCGCTGGAAGGGTTCGAAGATGCGTTCCTTGCCGTCGTCGGGGACGCCCCGCCCGCGGTCGGCCACCCGCAGCTCGACGCGGGCGCCCAGCGCGCTGGCGGCCACCGTGACGCGGTCGCCGTCCGGGCTGTACTTGACGGCGTTCTCGACGATGTTGGCGACGGCCCGCTCCAGCAGCCCGGGGTCGACGGCGACCATCGGCAGCGTCTCGGGGATGTCGAGTTCGACGCTGTCCTCCGGCACGCCGCCCAGGGCCATCGGTACGACCTCGTCGAGGTCGATCTCGCGGATCAGCGGGGTGACGGTGCCGGTCTGCAGCCGGGACATGTCGAGGAGGTTGCCCACCAGGTGGTCGAGGCGGTCGGCGCCGTCCTCGATGCCTTCCAGGAGCTCGGCCTCGTCGTCCTCGGACCAGGCGACGTCATCGGAGCGCAGAGAGGAGACGGCGGCCTTGATGGCGGCGAGCGGGGTGCGCAGGTCGTGGCTGACGGCGGCCAGCAGGGCGGTCCTGATCCGGTTGCCCTCCGCGAGCCGGCGGGCCTCCTCCGCCTCGCCGACGAGGCGCTGGCGGTCCAGGACGACGGCGGCCTGGGCGGCGAAGGCGCCGAGCACCCGGCGGTCCTCCGCGGGCAGCACCCGGCCGGAGAGCGCGAGGGCCATGTGGTCACCGACGGGCATGTCCACATCGGCCTCCTCCGGCCGGGCGACCGGCCCCGGCCCGACGCTCCCGGCGCAGGTCCAGGGATCGACGTCGCTCTGCCGCTCCAGCAGGGCGACGGACCCCATGCCGAAGGTCTCGCGGACCCGGTCGAGCAGCGCGGCCAGGGTCGTCTCGCCGCGCAGCACGCTGCCGGCCAGGAACGACAGGATCTCGGACTCGGCGCGCAGCCTGGCGGCCTGGTGGGTGCGGCGGGCCGCCAGATCGACGACGGAGGCCACCGCGACGGCCACCGCGAAGAAGATCACGATGGCGACGAAGTTCTCGGGGTCCTGGACGGTCAGGGTGTGGGTGGGCGGAGTGAACCAGTAGTTCAGCAGCATCGAGCCCACGGCGGCCGAGGCGAGGGCGGGCAGCAGTCCGCCGAGCAGGGCGGCGGCGACGGTCATGAAGAGGAAGAGCAGGACGTCGTTGGCGAGCCCGGGGCCGTTCTCCAGGCCCTTGAGGAGCAGCGCGAGGAGGACCGGGCCGCCCACGCCGACGATCCAGCCCCAGATGATCCGGGCCCGGCCGAGCCGGGCGCCCCTGGCGATGGGCAGGCCCCTGCCCTTGGCGACCTCGTCGTGGGTGACGATGTGGACGTCGAGGTCGGTGCCGGACTCGCGGGCGACGGTGGCGCCGACGCCGGGTCCGTAGATGTACTGCCAGGCCTTGCGGCGGCTGGAGCCGAGGACGATCTGGGTGGCGTTGACGCCCCGGGCGAATTCGAGGAGGGCCGAGGGTATGTCGTCGCCGATGACGTGGTGGAAGGTGCCGCCGAGGTCCTCGACGAGCGTGCGCTGGACGGTGAGCTCCTTGGGCGAGGCCGAGGTCAGCCCGTCGCTGCGGGCGATGTAGACGGCGAGGATCTCGCTGCCGGAGCCCTTGGCCGCCATCCGGGAGGCGCGGCGGATGAGGGTGCGGCCCTCGGGACCTCCGGTGAGCCCGACGACTATGCGTTCGCGGGCCTGCCAGGTGGTGCGGATGTTGTGCTCGCCCCGGTACTGCTGGAGGTATTCGTCGACCCGGTCGGCCACCCAGAGGAGGGCCAGCTCGCGCAGGGCGGTGAGGTTGCCGGGGCGGAAGTAGTTGGAGAGCGAGGCGTCGATCCGGTCCGGCTTGTAGATGTTGCCGTGGGCCATCCGCCGGCGCAGCGCCTGGGGCGACATGTCGACCAGTTCGAGCTGGTCGGCGCGGCGGACCACCTCGTCGGGCACGGTCTCGCGCTGGCGCACGCCGGTTATCGACTCGACGACGTCGCCGAGGGACTCCAGGTGCTGGATGTTGACGGTGGAGACCACGTCGATGCCGGCCTGGAGGAGTTCCTCGACGTCCTGCCAGCGCTTGGCGTTGCGGGAGCCGGGCACATTGGTGTGCGCCAGTTCGTCCACCAGGGCGACGGCGGGTGCGCGCTCCAGGACCGCGTCGACGTCCATCTCGGTGAAGACCGCGGAGCGGTACTCGATCTCGCGGCGCCCGGTCTGTTCGAGGCCGTGCAGCATGACCTCGGTGCGCGGGCGGTCGTGGTGCTCGACGAAGCCGACGACGCAGTCCGTGCCCCGCTCCACCCGGCGGTGCGCCTCGGAAAGCATGGCGTACGTCTTGCCGACGCCCGGTGCCGCACCGAGGTAGATCCGAAGTTTGCCGCGCGCCATGGCCCCATCGTCTTCCCGAAACCGGCTGCGGCCGATGCGGCAGCCACTGTCGAAGCTACCCCGTGAATTTCCGGCATATCGGGCGGGGGGTGCTGGAGCTGACCGTATTGACGTAATTCTGATGCCCGGCCGGGCGGGCTCCCGCGGCCCTGGACAGCCCTCAGGCGTGTTCGACGATGTGCCCGTCGCTGAGTTCCAGTACCCGGTCCGCGAGGCCGAGCAGCTGGGCGTCGTGGGTGGCGACGAGCGCGGTGACGCCCTCGCTGTGCACGACCGCGCGCAGCAGTTCCATCACCGCGAGGCCGGTCTCCGCGTCGAGCTGTCCGGTGGGCTCGTCCGCGATCAGCAGGGCGGGCCGGTTGGCGAGCGCTCTAGCGATCGCCACCCGCTGCTGCTGGCCGCCGGAGAGCTCGCCGGGGCGCTGGGCGGCGTGGTCCGCGAGGCCGACCAGGGAGAGCAGCAGCGACACCCGCTCCTCGCGCTCGCGCGGCTCTGCCTTGCGCAGCCGCATGGGTACGCCGACGTTCTCCGCCGCCGTCAGGATGGGGATCAGGCCGAACGACTGGAAGATGAACCCGATCCGGTCGCGGTGCAGTTCCAGCAGGCCGTTCTCGCCGAGCGTGGAGAGGTCGGTGCCGTCCACGGTGATCCGGCCGCTGTCCGGGGTGTCGAGCCCTCCGACGAGGTTCAGCAGGGTGGTCTTTCCGGAGCCGGAGCGTCCCTTGAGCGCGACGAGCTCACCGCGCGGTACCTCGAAGGACACCCCGCGCAGCGCGTGCGTGGCGGCGGCGCCGGAGCCGTACGAGCGGTGCAGGTCCTCGACCCGGACCATGGGCCGCTCCGTGAGGGTCGTGCCGCTCTTCCGGCCGGTGCCCGCCGCGTCGATGCTCTCGGTCATGTATGTGCGGGAGGCCCGGCGACGGGCAATGCCCGGGTCCGGCCGAGGCGGCCGGACCCGGGCACCGCGGCCGGTCAGCGCCCGGCCGAGGCGTTCACGAGCTGCTTCAGGGCGATGTTCAGCCGGAGCACGTTGACGCTCGGTTCACCCGCGAAGCCCAGGATCCGGCCGTCGGTGTGCCGCTCCACCAGCTCCGCCATCCGCGCCGGGTCCAGGTGGTTGCGCTCGGCGACCCGGCGGACCTGGAGCCGGGCGTACGCCGGGGAGACGTCCGGGTCGAGACCCGAGCCGGAGGAGGTGACGGCGTCGGGCGGCACCTGCGCGGGGCTGACGGGGTGGCCGGGGACGGAGTTGTCCTTCACGGCCGCGGCCTTGGCGGCGGTGACCCACTCGATCAGCTCCTTGTTGTCGCCGGAGCGGTTGGTCGCGCCGGAGACCAGCAGCGAGTACCGCGTGTTGACGCTGTTTGTGCCGAGACCGTTGGAGGGGTGCGGCTGGAACCACCTGAGATCCGGGGCCGGGGTCTGCTGGCCCTTCCTGAGCGGCAGGTCGTAGCGCTGCCCGATGAGTCCGGAGCCGACGGTCTCGCCGTTCGCGGTGATTTCGGAGCCATTGGCCCGGCCCGGCATGAGGCCCTGGGCGACCCCGGTGACGGCGGGCGGGTAGAGGACGCCGCAGATCAGGGTGAGGACGAGCAGGGCGCGCAGCGCGGACCGGAGCGGCCGCACGGCGTTCGCGAATGAGTTGTTCATGGCAGGTCAGCCGATTCCGGGGATGAGGGAGATGATCAGGTCGATGATCTTGATGCCGATGAACGGGGCGATCAGTCCGCCGAGTCCGTAGATCCCGAGGTTGCGCCGGAGCATCGAGTCGGCGCCGGCCGGCCGGTAGCGCACGCCCTTCAGCGCGAGCGGCACCAGCGCGACGATGATCAGCGCGTTGAAGATCACGGCGGACAGGATCGCGGACCGGGGCGAGGACAGATCCATGATGTTGAGCCTGTCCAGGCCCGGATAGACCGCGGCGAACATCGCGGGGATGATCGCGAAGTACTTCGCGACGTCGTTGGCGATGGAGAACGTGGTCAGTGCGCCACGGGTGATCAGCAGCTGTTTGCCGATCTCGACGATCTCGATCAGCTTGGTCGGGTCGGAGTCCAGGTCCACCATGTTCCCGGCCTCCTTGGCGGCCGAGGTCCCGGTGTTCATGGCGACGCCGACGTCGGCCTGGGCGAGCGCCGGGGCGTCGTTCGTGCCGTCGCCGGTCATCGCGACGAGCCTGCCGCCGGCCTGTTCCCGCTTGATGAGGGCCATCTTGTCCTCGGGGGTGGCCTGGGCGAGGAAGTCGTCGACGCCCGCCTCCCGCGCGATCGCCTTCGCCGTGAGCGGGTTGTCGCCGGTGATCATGACCGTGCGGATGCCCATCCGGCGCAGTTCACCGAACCGCTCGCGCATGCCCTCCTTGACGACGTCCTTGAGGTGGATGACGCCCAGGACCCGGGCGCCCTCCCCGTCGTCGACCGCGACCGGCAGCGGCGTGCCGCCCTCGCGGGAGATCCGGTCCGTGAGCGCGGCGACGTCGGGGTGGACCGTGCCGCCCCGCTCCCGGACCCAGGCGGTGACCGAGCCGGTGGCGCCCTTGCGGATCCGGCGTCCGTCGAGGTCCACCCCGGACATCCGGGTCCGGGCGGTGAAGCCCACCCACTCCGCACGGGACAGCTGCCCCTGATGGCGCTCGCGGAGCCCGTACGCCTCCTTGGCCAGGACGACGACGGAGCGGGCCCTCCGGCGTCTCGTCGGCCAGCGAGGAGAGCTGGGCGGCGTCCGCCAGCTCGGCCTCCGTCACGCCCCCGACCGGGAGGAACGCGGCGGCCTGCCGGTTGCCGAGGGTGATGGTGCCGGTCTTGTCGAGCAGCAGGGTCGACACGTCGCCCGCCGCCTCGACGGCGCGGCCCGACATGGCGAGCAGGTTGCGCTGTACCAGCCGGTCCATGCCCGCGATGCCGATCGCGGAGAGCAGCGCGCCGATGGTGGTCGGGATCAGGCAGACCAGCAGTGCGGCCAGCACGGTCATGGACTGCTCGCTGCCCGCGTAGCCGGTGAACGGCTGGAGGGTGACCACGGCCAGCAGGAACACGATGGTCAGCGAGGCGAGCAGGATGTTCAGCGCGATCTCGTTGGGCGTCTTCTGCCGGGCGGCGCCCTCGACGAGGGCGATCATCCGGTCGATGAAGGTTTCCCCGGGTTTGGTGGTGGTCTTGATGACGACGCGGTCGGAGAGCACCTTCGTACCGCCGGTCACCGCGCTGCGGTCGCCGCCGGACTCCCGGATGACCGGTGCGGTGTCGCCGGTGATCGCGGATTCGTCGACGCTGGCCACGCCCTCGACGACGTCCCCGTCGCCCGGGATGATGTCGCCGGCCTCGCAGACCACCAGGTCACCGACGCGCAGTTCGGTGCCGGCTGTCCGCTCCTCGCCGCCGCCCGTCAGGCGGCGGGCGACAGTGCCCGTCCCGGCCCGGCGCAGGGTGTCCGCCTGGGCCTTGCCGCGGCCCTCGGCGACCGCCTCCGCCAGGTTGGCGAAGACCGTGGTCAGCCAGAGCCAGGCGGTGATCGCCCCGGCCGGACGGGTCCAGGGCCGCCAGCACGGTGGTGAGCACCGAGCCGGTCAGCACCACGAACATCACCGGCGACTTGATCATCACCCGGGGGTCGAGTTCGCGGACCGCGTCGGGGAACGCGGCGATCAGCATCCCCGGGTCGAAGAGGCCTGCGCCGACGCGCCCTGACGGGTTGTCCCGGTGCGGTGCACGGGCCCGGTGTGACGGTGGACATGGTGTCCTTCTGCTTCGTACGGAGGGTCATGACGCGAGCCCCTCGGCCAGGGGGCCCAGAGCCAGGGCCGGGAAGTAGGTCAGACCGGCGACGATCATGACGGTGGCGGCGAGCAGTCCGCTGAAGAGCGGCCGGTGCGTGCCGAGGGTGCCGGCGGTCACCGGCACGGGCCGCCGCTCGGCGAACGAGCCCGCGAGCGCGAGGACGAACACCATGGGCAGGAACCGGCCCAGCAGCATCGCCAGTCCGATCGTGGTGTTGAACCACGGAGTGTCGGCGGCCAGTCCGGCGAACGCCGAACCGTTGTTGTTGGCGCCCGAGGTGTAGGCGTAGAGGATCTCGGAGAAGCCGTGCGCGCCCGTGTTGGTCATCGAGTCGGCCGGGGTGGGCAGGGCCATCGCGACGGCGGTGAAGCCGAGCACCAGGGCCGGGGTGACGAGGATGTAGCAGGCCGCCAGCTTGATCTCGCGGGTGCCGATCTTCTTGCCGAGGTACTCGGGCGTGCGGCCGACCATCAGTCCGGCGATGAACACCGCGATGACCGCCATGAGCAGCATTCCGTAGAGGCCGGATCCGGTGCCTCCGGGGGCGATCTCGCCAAGCTGCATGCCGAGCATCGTGATGCCGCCGCCGAAGCCGGTGAACGAGGAGTGGAAGGAGTTCACCGCGCCGGTCGAGGTGAGGGTGGTGGCCACCGCGAAGAGCGAGGAGCCGCCGACGCCGAAACGGTTCTCCTTGCCCTCCATGGCGCCGCCCGCGATCTCGAACGCGGGCCCGTGGTGGGCGAACTCGGTCCACATCATCAGCGCGGTGAAGCCGAGCCAGATGACGCCCATGGTGGCGAGGATCGCGTAGCCCTGCTTGAGCGAACCGGTCATCCGGCCGAACGTGCGGGTCAGCGCGAACGGGATGAGGAGGATCAGGAAGATCTCGAAGAGGTTGGAGAGCCCGTTCGGATTCTCGAAGGGGTGGGCAGAGTTGGCGTTGAAGTAGCCGCCGCCGTTGGTGCCCAGCTCCTTGACGGCCTCCTGGGAGGCGACCGCTCCGCCGTTCCACTGCTGCGAACCGCCCATGAACTGCCCGACCTCATGGATGCCGGAGAAGTTCTGGATCGCCCCGCAGCCGACCAGCACGAGCGCGCCGATCACCGAGACCGGCAGCAGGATCCGTACGGTGCCGCGCACCAGGTCGGTCCAGAAGTTGCCGAGTTCACCGGTACGGGTGGCGGCGAGGCCCCGTACGAGCGCCACCGCGACGGCGATGCCGACGGCGGCGGAAACGAAGTTCTGCACCGCGAGGCCGCAGGTCTGCACGACGTGGCCCATGGCCTGTTCGCCGGAGTACGACTGCCAGTTGGTGTTGGCGACGAAGGACGCAGCCGTGTCGAACGCCTGGTCGGGGTCGATCGAGACGAAGCCGAGCGAACCGGGCAGCGAGCCCTGGAGCCGCTGCAGCAGGTACAGGAAGAGGACGCTCACGGCGGAGAAGGCCAGCACACCGCGGAGACAGGCGGGCCAGCGCATCTGTGTGTTCGGGTCGGCGCCGATGGCCTTGTATATCCACTTCTCGGCCCGCAGATGGCGGGGCGAGGTGTAGACGCGGGCCATGTGGTCACCGAGCGGGCGGTACGCCAGACCCAGCGCCACGACGAGCGCGAGCAGCTGGAGCACACCTGCGAGGACGGGGCCCATAACGGGCTCAGAACCTCTCCGGGTACAGGAGGGCGAGGACGAGATAGCCCAGCAGGGCGACGGCCACGACGAGGCCCACCACGTTTTCCGCGGTCACAGCTTCGTCACCCCCTTAGCGATGAATGCCACCAGCGCGCAGACCGCGATCGTGGTGACGACGAAGGCCAGATCGGCCATCGGATGCTCCCGGTTGAGGTGCGGATTTCTCGGACCCCCTGAGCAAACCCGCCACAGACACCGCTTTGACCTGCGTTGATGCCCCCCATACGGAGAGGAGCCGGTCCTTGACGGCACCTGTACGTGCCCGATACGCGCCCCATACGACGCCTGCCGCCCCGGCCCCGGCGGCAGCCGGGAACGCGAAAGCCGGTGGGCCGTGTCCCTGTACGGGGACACGGCCCACCGGCCGGTGCTTACGGGTGCGGGGTCAGCGCACCTCGGTGATCTCGGGGCCGCGCTGGAGGCCCGCCATGCCACCGGAGAACTTCGAGCTCTCCTGCTCCTCCTGCTGAACGCCCTCGGGCACCATCTGGGCATCGTTGGGAAGCTTCAGGACGATCGGGTCGCGCGGGGCCATCGGGCCGTCGCCGCGGACCACCACGGTGTCCCGGAAGACCGTCTCCAGCAGACCGGCCGCCTCCGGCTGCACGGCACCCTGGCCGGAGATCACACCGCGCAGGAACCAGCGCGGGCCGTCGATGCCGACGAAGCGGACCAGCTGCACGCCGTTCGCCCCGTCGGGAAGCTGTACGGGGACCTGCGCGCGCAGCTCCCAGCCCAGCGGGCCCTCGACCTCGTCGATGATCCCGCCCTGCTGGGTGATGCCGGAGGCGATCTCGTCGCGGACCTCGCGCCAGATGCCCTCCTTCTTGGGGGCGGCGAAGGCCTGCAGCTGGATCGCGCTGTCACGGAGCACCACGGTGGCGGCGACGATCGCGTCACCGGCCACCTCCACGCGCAGCTCCATGCCCTCGACACCGGGCACGAAGATGCCGCCCAGGTCCACCCGGCCCTCGCCGGGCTGGGAGACCTCTTCGATGTCCCACGGCCCGTCCGGCCGCGGCGCCGGCGGAAGGTTCATCCGGCGCGACCCGCCCTCGGCGTCATCGAGCCCGTCGACGACCTGCTCGGCCTCGCGCGCTTCGTCCGCCTTGTCCTCGGCGGCACCACTGTCCTTGCGACGTCCGAACACGTCACTGTCCTTCCCGGTCGGAATCGACCGAAGCGTAGCTGTTCCCGTCCTGGGGAAGCTCGCCCCGGACGCCATCAACATCAACGGCGGCATGACCGCCGGTGGACCCGAAGCCCCCTTCGGCCCGCGCCGAACCGGGAAGCTCCGACACCTCGTGGAAGCGCACCTTCTCGACCTGCTGCACGACCAGTTGGGCAATCCGGTCGAACCGCTCGAACCGCACGGACTCGCGCGGGTCGAGATTGATGACGATCACCTTGATCTCTCCACGGTACCCGGCATCAACCGTCCCCGGGGCATTCACCAGTGCGACTCCACAGCGCGCGGCGATACCTGACCGGGGGTGCACGAACGCGGCGTACCCGTCGGGCAGTGCGATCGAAACCCCGGTGGGCAGCACGGCCCGCTCGCCGGGCGCGAGCTCCGCGGCCCGCGTGGTCACCAGATCGGCTCCGGCGTCGCCGGGGTGGCCGTAGGACGGAATCGGCACGTCCGGGTCCGTCCGGCGGATCAGCACGTCCACGGGGTGTCGCATCAGGGGTTCACCTCGAAGGCGCGGGCGCGCTTCACCTGGTCCGGGTCGGCCATCGCCGCCTGGATCTCGGCGGGGCGGCCGTTGTCGATGAAGTGGTCGACTTTGACCTCGATGAAGAGGGCCTCGGCGCGGACCGCCACGGGCCCGTCCGGGCCGCCGATCCGGCCGGTGGCCCTGGAGTAGATCTTGCGGCCGTGCACGGCGGTGATCTCGGCGTCGAGGAACAGCACGGTGTCGACGGGTACGGGGCGGACGAAGTCGGTCTCCAGCCGTCCGGTCACCGCGATCACCCGCAGCAGCCAGTTCAGCGAGCCGAGCGTCTCGTCGAGCGCGGTGGCCAGCACCCCGCCGTGCGCCAGGCCGGGGGCGCCCTGGTGGGCCGCCTGGACGGTGAACTCGGCGGTGACTCCGACGCCCTCGCCGGCCCTCGCCTGGAGGTGCAGCCCGTGCGGCTGTCCCCCGCCGCAGCCGAAACAGTCTTCGTAGTGCGCGCCGAGGAGCTCGCCGGGGGCCGGCGCGTCGGGATGCCGGACCGGTTTCACCGCGTCGGCCGGGGGCTTCAGAGCCGCAGATGTTCCACTCACAGCCGCAGACCTTACCCGCGCGGCTACCCGCAGGTCGCGCCGTGCCAAGCTTGGGCTCATGCAGCCTTCCGCCCCGCCCTTCGACGAACGCCTCACCGCACCCCGTTCCTGGTGGGTGATCTGCTTCCTCTTCGGCATCGCCTGCGCGCTGATGCTGCTGCCCCTGGGCACCCTGCCGCTGCTCGCCGGACTGGTGGGCGGCACGGTCGCCTCCGCGGTGGTGGTGAGCTCGTACGGCTCCATCCGGATCCGGGTGGTGGGTGACGCCCTGGTGGCGGGTGACGCGCGGATCCCGGTCTCGGCGCTCGGTGAGGCCGAGGTGCTGGACGCGGAGGAGGCGCGCGCCTGGCGCTCGTACAAGGCGGACACCCGGGCCTTCATGCTGCTGCGCAGCTACATCCCGACGGCGGTGCGGGTGAAGATCACCGACCCGCAGGACCCGACCCCGTACGTCTATCTGTCGACGCGCGAGCCGAAGGCACTGGTGGCGGCGCTGAAGGCGGCGGTACGGGCCTGAGGCCCCTAGGGCTTTTCTTCCGGGTCTTTCGGGGGCCGGTCCGCCGTGGCCTCCGGGAGGGGTTCGTACGGGAGCGCGGGCCGTTCCAGCGGGGGCAGCTCGGGGAGCCGGTCCCAGGGGACCTGCCGCTTGCGCAGATCCTTCCTGACCCGCTCCGCGAGTCTTCTGGTCTCGCGGCGGTTCATCATCGCGCCGACCGTGGCGCCGACCATGAACGGGATCAGGTTCGGCAGATCGCGCACGGTGCGCTTCATGATCTGCTGGCGCAGCTCGCGCTTCATCTGGCCGCCGAGTGCCGCGTTGACGGTCACCGGACGGGCGACGTCGATACCGCGTTCCTCGGTCCAGGAAGTCAGGTAGGCGGTGGAGCGCTGGGCGATGCCGCCCGGCGGACGGAGTCCGTACACCTCGTGGAGCTCGGCGACGAGCTTCATCTCGATCGCGGCCACGCCGGTGATCTCCGTGGCCAGCTCGGCGAGCATGGCGGGTGGTATGGGCATCATGGCCGCCGCGCCGATTCCGGCGCCGACGGTGGCGGTGGCCTTGCCCGCGCCCGCGACGAGCCGGTCGGCCAGCTCCTCGGGCCCGAGGCCGGGAAACTGCTTGCGCAGGGTGGCGAGATCGCGCACAGGGACGCGGGGAGCGATATCGATGATCAGGTCCGCGATATGACCGATCGCTGCCCTGGCGCTCTCCCCGCCCTTGCGTACGCCCCGTTTCACTGAGTTCAGACGGCCTGCCCCGGTCACGGGCTCCGTCCTGTCGACCTGTTCGGCCCTGTCGGCCGCGTCGACTTCCGCAGCCGCTTCGGCTGTGCCGGCTGCTTCGAGCGAGGCCGGCCGACCCCGCTCCTCTTCCTGTCCGCCCGGCGAGGGTGGCAGGGCGGACGGCTCGGCAGGCGCTGCTAGGCCTTCTGCCGGGCCGGTACCGCCCTCATGCGCCTCCAGCTCTTTACCGCGCCGGTGACGCCGCTTCCGGAACGGTGTGTCCCCTGCCACGGCCGACCGGACCTCAGTCGCAGTCGCGGCAGATCGGCTGGCCGTTCTTCTCACGGGCCAGCTGACTGCGGTGGTGCACGAGGAAACAGCTCATGCACGTGAATTCGTCGGCCTGCTTGGGCAGGACCCTTACGGCCAGCTCTTCGTTGGACAGGTCTGCGCCGGGCAGCTCCAGTCCTTCGGCCGCGTCGAACTCGTCGACATCGACGGCCGAGGCCGTCTTGTCGCTCCGACGAGCCTTGAGCTCTTCAAGGCTGTCCTGATCGACGTCGTCGTCGGTCTTTCGTGGGGTGTCGTAATCCGTTGCCATGTCGCTCTCCCCCTCTGGGTGTCTGCGGTGTCTCAGCGCACGTAACGCGTGAGAGGCCGGACTTGTGCCCGACCCGAGGCGGAGATTTTGCCTCACATCAAGGTCTGTTACTCAATCGACACCCGAAAGGACCGCCTTATGGCGATCGGCTTGGGTGGCGATGGGGACCGTACACGGTCCCGGCGGTGCCGTTGACCGGTACCACCCCGTGTACTTCCCGTGATAATGACCCCCGAAAACCCCGACTTTTGGCGGATTTCCGGTGGGGGCCCTGATCACGGAGCGTGGACGGCCGGCAATTCGCTCTTGTGATCGATCACACACGGGCCGTCCGGGATCGGGTCCCGAAAATTCCGCTCAAAGCGAACAAAATAATCCTCGTGCGAATCGCTCCGTCCTGCCTGTCAGACAGGCAGTGAGACGCGCATCACTAGACCACCACCCTCGCGGGGCTCCGCGATGATACGGCCTCCGTGAGCCCGCGCGACGGACCGCGCGATCGACAGGCCCAGCCCCACCCCCTTGTCGCTGCCCGTCCGCTCGGTACGCAGCCGTCTGAAGGGCTCGAAGAGGTTGTCGATCTCGTACGCCGGGACCACCGGCCCGGTGTTCGAGACGACGAGCACGGCCTGGCCCGGCAGGAGCTCGGTGGTGACCTCGACCCAGCCGCTGTCCGGGACGTTGTAGCGCACCGCGTTCTGCACCAGGTTCAGCGCGATCCGCTCCAGCAGCACACCGTTGCCCTGCACTACGGCCGGGGCCAGCTCACCGCGCATCTCCACGCCCTTGGCCTCGGCCTCCGCCCGGGTCTGGTCGAGGGCGCGCGAGGCGACCTCCGCGAGGTCGACGGGTTTGCGCTCGACGATCTGGTTGTCACTGCGGGCGAGCAGCAGCAGGCCCTCGACCAGCTGCTCACTGCGCTCGTTGGTGGCCAGCAGCGTCTTGCCGAGCTGTTTGAGCTCCGGGGGCGCCTGCGGATCGGAGAGGTGGACCTCCAGCAGCGTGCGGTTGATCGCCAGGGGCGTGCGCAGCTCGTGCGACGCGTTCCCGACGAACCGCTGCTGCGCGGTGAAGGCCCGCTCCAGCCGCTCCAGCATGTCGTCGAAGGTGTCCGCGAGCTCCTTGAGCTCGTCGTCCGGACCGTCCAGCTCGATGCGCCTGGACAGATCCGTGCCGGCCACCCGGCGCGCGATGCGGGTGATCCGGCCCAGCGGCGAGAGCACCCGTCCCGCCATCGCGTAACCGAAGGCGAAGGCGATGATGCTCAGGCCCACGAGGGCCAGCAGCGACCGGTTGAGGAGCGTGTCGAGCGCCTGCTGGCGCTGGTGGTTGACGCAGGAGTTCATCGCCGCGTTGACGGAGTTCGGCGACGTCCCCTCCCCCAGCAGATTGCAGACGTTGCTGGACACATGACCGTCGACGATCTTGAACGGCAGCTCGCTGCCCACGTGCAGGGCCTGCGCGGCCAGCATGTAGATGATCGAGAGCAGCAGGATGCCGGCGATCAGGAACATGCCGCCGTACAGCAGGGTGAGGCGTATCCGGATCGTCGGACGCAGCCAGGGGTACGGGGGCTCCTGCTGCTTGGGCTCCCAGGTGGGCTTGGGGGGCGCCGTCGGTGGCGGCTGGACCGTGGGCACCGCCGTCAGATCCGGTAGCCGGAGCCGGGCACGGTGACGATCACGGGCGGCTCACCGAGTTTGCGCCGCAGGGTCATGACGGTGACCCGGACGACGTTGGTGAACGGGTCGGTGTTCTCGTCCCAGGCCTTCTCCAGGAGCTGCTCGGCCGAGACCACGGCGCCCTCGCTGCGCATGAGGACCTCCAGCACCGCGAACTCCTTGGGCGCGAGCTGGACCTCCTGCTCGCCGCGGAAGACCTCGCGGCGGTTCGGGTCGAGCTTGATCCCGGCGCGTTCCAGGACGGGGGGCAGCGCGACGGTCGTACGGCGGCCGAGGGCGCGTACCCGTGCGGTCAGCTCGCTGAAGGCGAAGGGTTTGGGCAGATAGTCGTCGGCGCCGAGCTCCAGGCCCTCCACCCGGTCGCTGACGTCCCCGGAGGCGGTGAGCATGAGCACCCGGGTCGGCATGCCCAGCTCGACGATCCGCCGGCACACGTCGTCGCCGTGCACCAGGGGGAGGTCCCGGTCCAGCACCACGACGTCGTAGTCGTTGACCTCGATGCGCTCCAGTGCCGCCGCACCGTCGTACACGACATCGACGGCCATGGCCTCCCGGCGCAATCCGGTGGCCACCGCATCGGCGAGCAGCTGCTCGTCCTCCACGACGAGTACGCGCACGGCGCTTCCTTCCTTAGAACTTCCACAACAGAGCCGCACAGTGTCCGAAAGCGACCGGCGGAACGTTCGAATCGGACCGCCGGCCGGTGATCCGGGCCGCACCCGGGCCGGGTCTGTGCGCCTCCATCCTGCCCGTAACGCGTATAAACCGGCGGTAAGACGGCGCGGTCCCACCTGCGGCTTCCCGGAAGGCGGTGGTTTTCCGGGCCAGTTGAGGTTTCTCTGAGGGTCGGGCTGGGGAGGACGTTTTCACACCCGCGATCACGTCTCGTATGTGGCGTACCACTGGCCCCTCCGTTCCTCCGGAGGCCGCGTGATCACCCGCCCTACCGCTTCGGCGGAGGGAAACCCGGGCACACCCCCGTGCCACCGACCCACGATGAGGGGGCGCCTCATGGACGCTTTCACCGCAGGTCTGCTGCAACGCATCCAGACCACCGAGTCCGACCTCACGAAAGCCCGCGAGACGGGCGACGACTTCCTCGCGGACGTCGAGCAGAGCGAGCTGGAGGATCTGCACCGCCTCGCCGCGGAGCACGGAGTCCACATCGGCGCCACAAGCGTCTGAGCCGTTGCGAGAAGGCCCCGCAGGTGCCGTACCGGCACCTGCGGGGCCTTCTCCGTTCAGGTGCCGCCCACGGGCCGCACAGCGGTTTCCGGGTGGTCCGGGCGCGCTCAGTCGTGCCAGGCGCCGAGCTCCTCCAGCAGGGACTGGAGCGGTTCGAAGACACCGGGTGAGGCGGCCACCGTCAGGCCGCCGTCGGCCGCCGCCTCCGGCCGCCCGCCGGTCAGCGCGCCGGCCTCCCTGGCGATGAGGTCACCGGCCGCCAGGTCCCACGGGTGGAGGCCGCGCTCGTAGTAGCCGTCGAGGCGGCCCGCGGCGACGTCGCAGAGGTCGATCGCGGCGGACCCGCCACGCCGGATGTCCCGGAGGCGCGGCAGCAGCACCCGGACCACCTCGGCCTGGTGCGCGCGGACGTCGGCCACGTAGTTGAAGCCGGTCGACACGAGCGCCTGGTCGAGCGGCGGGGCGGGCCGGCAGCGCAGGACGGCACCGTCCCCGTACGCGCCGCCCTTCGCGTACGCGCCGCCGCCGAGGACCGCGTGGTAGGTCTCCCGGCGCATCGGGGCCTCCACCACGCCCACGACCCGCTCGCCGTCCCGCTCGGCGGCGATGGAGACGGCCCAGGTGGGCAGCCCGTACAGGTAGTTCACGGTGCCGTCGAGCGGGTCGATCACCCAGCGGACGCCGCTGCTGCCCTCGGAGCTGGCGCCCTCCTCACCGAGGAAGCCGTCCTGCGGGCGGCGCTCTGAGAGGAAGCCGGTGATCAGCTTCTCGGCGGCGATGTCCATCTCGGTGACGACGTCCACCGGGCTGGACTTGGTCGCGGCCACCCCCAGATCGGCGGGGCGTCCGTCGCGCAGCAGCGCGCCGGCCCGGTGGGCGGCGTCCAGGGCGAGGTCGAGCAGTTCGGACAGCAGGGGGTCGGTCACGGCGCTCCCGGAGGTGTGAGGGGTACGGATCGGATCGCTCTACGCGTAGGGGCTGTCGGCGCCCGCGGCGGCCGGTTTGAGCGCGCGGGCCGGGCAGCAGCCGGCCGGGCAGAGGTCATGGCTCGGCCCGAGCGCCCCGAGGGCACACCGCCGCGGGTCCCGGCCCTGTTCGGTGGCGGCGCGCTCCAGCACGAGGTCGCGCACCGCGGCCGCGAACCTCGGGTCGGCGCCGACGGTCGCGGACCTGCGGACCGGCAGGCCCAGCCCGGCGGCCTTCTCCGTGGCCTCGGTGTCGAGGTCGTACAGGACCTCCATGTGGTCCGAGACGAAGCCGATGGGCGCCATCACCACGGCGGGAACGCCGTCGCTGTGCAGCAGCTCCAGGTGATCGCAGATATCGGGTTCGAGCCACGGGATGTGCGGGGCGCCGCTGCGCGACTGATAGACGAGCTGCCAGGGGTACTCGACACCGGTCCGCTCCCGGACGGCCTCGACGATCACCCGGGCCACGTCGAGGTGCTCCGCGACGTACGCGCCGCCGTCGCCGTGCGCCTCCGCCGGTCCGGAGGAGTCGGCCGCGGAGGTGGGGATGGAGTGCGTGGTGAAGGCGAGGTGCGCCCCGGCCCTTACGTCCTCCGGCAGGTCTGCCAGGGAGGCGATCACGCCGTCCACCATCGGCTCGACGAAGCCGGGGTGGTTGAAGTAGTGCCGCAGCTTGTCCACGCGCGGCACCGGCAGCCCCTCGGCCTCCAGGGCGGCCAGCGACTCGGCGAGGTTCTCGCGGTACTGCCGACAGCCGGAGTAGGAGGCGTAGGCGCTGGTCGCCAGGACGGCGATGCGACGGCGTCCGTCCCTGACCATCTCGCGGAGGGTGTCGGTCAGGTAGGGCGCCCAGTTGCGGTTGCCCCAGTAGACCGGCAGGTCGAGTCCGTGATCCGCGAAGTCCTTGCGCAGGGCGTCCAGCAGCGCCCTGTTCTGGCCGTTGATCGGGCTGACGCCGCCGAACAGGAAGTAGTGCTTGCCGACCTCCTTCAGCCGCTCCTCGGGGATGCCCCGGCCGCGGGTCACGTTCGCCAGGAACGGAACCACGTCGTCGGGGCCTTCGGGACCCCCGAAGGAGAGCAGCAGCAGGGCGTCGTAGGGAGCGGGCTCACGCAGATCGGACATGGCATCGATCCTGCCACCCGCCCCCCGCGCCGCTCCCACCGACATCCGCACCGCACGGCCGCCGGCCCCGGCCCCGGCGGCGGTCACGGGTGAGGCCGTAAGCTGTGAAGGCCGCATTCACCCCTGACACCGCGTGTGACCGCACCACGCGTACCGGAGTACCCCGTGCCCAGTCCCTACCGCGCGATCTTCGCCGCCCCCGGATCCAAGGGGTTCTCCGCCGCCGGCTTCCTCGGCCGGATGCCGCTGTCCATGATGGGCATCGGCGTGGTGACCATGGTCTCCCAGCTGACCGGCCGATACGGGCTGGCGGGCGCGCTCTCCGCGACGCTGGCGATGGCCGCCGCCGTGGTGGGGCCGCAGATATCCAGGCTGGTCGACCGGCACGGGCAGCGCCGGGTGCTGCGCCCGGTGACGCTGGTCGCGCTGGCGTCGGTGGCCGGTCTGCTGGTCTGCGCGCAGCAGGGGCTGGCGGACTGGACCCTGTTCGTGTTCGCGGCCGGCGCCGGCTGCGTCCCCAGCGTCGGCTCGATGGTCCGGGCCCGCTGGGCGGAGATCTACCGGGGCTCGGCCCGGCAGCTGCACACCGCGTACTCGTGGGAGTCGATCGTCGACGAGGTGTGCTTCATCTTCGGGCCGATCATCTCGATCGGCCTGTCCACCGCCTGGTTCCCGGAGGCGGGTCCGCTGCTGGCCGCCGGCTTCCTGCTGGCCGGCGTCTTCTGGCTGACCGCGCAGCGGGCCACGGAGCCGGTGCCGCATCCGCACGCGCGGCACACCAAGGGCTCCGCGCTGACCTCCCGCGGCCTCCAGGTGCTCGTGGTGACGTTCGTGGCGACCGGGGCGATCTTCGGGGCGATCGACGTGGTCACGGTGGCTTTCGCGGAGGAGCGCGGCCACAAGGCCGCGGCGAGCCTCGTACTGGCCGTGTACGCGCTCGGCTCCTGCCTCGCCGGGGCGGTGTTCGGCCTGCTCCACCTGAAGGGCAGGCCGTCCGGCCGGTGGCTGGTGGGGGTGTGCGCGATGGCCGTGAGTATGATCCCCCTCCAACTGGCCGGGAACCTGCCGTTCCTGGCCGTGGCGCTCTTTGTCGCGGGCCTCGCCATCGCACCGACGATGGTCACCACCATGGCTCTCGTCGAACAGCACGTACCGCGCACGAGACTGACCGAGGGCATGACCTGGACCAGCACCGGGCTCGCCGTAGGTGTGGCGCTCGGCTCCTCGGCCGCCGGCTGGGTGGTCGACGCGTCCGGGGCGAAGGCGGGGTACGCGGTGCCCGCGGTGGCGGGGGCGGTCGCGGCCGCGGTGGCGTTCCTGGGGTACCGCCGGCTCAGTGGGCCGGTTCCTACGGAAGGGCGCGGGGAAGATGACCGAGACCTACGCACGGACGGCGACGAGCGCGTGGCGTAACTGGGCGGGGAACGTCACCGCCCGCCCGGTACGGACCGTGTCACCCGCCTCCGTGGACGAGCTGGCCGAGGAGCTGCGCAGGGCCTCCGAGGACGGTCTGAGGGTGAAGCCGGTGGGCACCGGCCACTCCTTCACCGCGACCGCGGCCACCGACGGGCTGCTGATACGCCCCGAGCTGCTCACCGGCATCCGGGAGATCGACCGTGCGGCGATGACGGTGACCGTCGAGGCCGGCACCCCGCTGAAGCGCCTCAACACCGCGCTGGCCCGCGAGGGCCTCTCGCTCACCAACATGGGCGACATCATGGACCAGACGGTCGCCGGGGCCACCTCCACCGGCACCCACGGCACCGGGCGTGACTCGGCGTCGATATCCGCACAGATCCGCGCCCTGGAGCTGGTCACGGCGGACGGCACGGTGCTGACCTGCTCGGCGACCGAGAACCCGGACATCTTCGCCGTCGCCCGGATCGGGCTCGGCGCCCTGGGCGTCATCACGGCGATCACCTTCGCCGTGGAGCCGGTCTTCCTGCTGACCGCCCGCGAGGAGCCGATGGCCTTCGACCGGGTCACGGCCGAATTCGATCAGCTGGTGGCTGAGAACGAGCACTTCGAGTTCTACTGGTTCCCGCACACCGGCAACTGCAACACCAAGCGCAACAACCGCAGTGCGGGCCCCGCCGCTCCGCCCGGAAAGGTCAGCGGCTGGATCGAGGACGAGCTCCTCTCCAACGGGATCTTCCAGGCCGCCTGCGCCCTCGGCCGGGCGGTACCCGGCACGATCCCCTCGATCGCCAAGCTCTCCAGCCGCGCCCTGTCCGCCCGTACCTACACCGACATCCCGTACAAGGTCTTCACCAGCCCGCGCCGGGTGCGGTTCGTGGAGATGGAGTACGCCCTGCCGCGCGAGGCCGCCGTGGAGGCGCTGCGCGAGGTCAAGGCGATGGTGGAGCGTTCACCGCTGCGGATCAGTTTCCCGGTGGAGGTGCGTACCGCCCCCGCCGACGACATAGCGCTCTCCACGGCCTCCGGCCGGGAGAGCGCCTACATCGCCGTCCATCTCTACCGGGGCACGCCCTACCAGGCGTACTTCACGGCGGTGGAGCGGATCATGACCGCCCATGCGGGCCGCCCGCACTGGGGCAAGGTCAACACCCGTGACGCCGGCTACCTCGCCGGGGTGTACCCGCGCTTCGGGGAGTTCACCGCGGTCCGGGACCGGCTGGACCCGGACCGCCTCTTCGCCAACGACTACCTGCGCCGGGTCCTGGGCGACTAGGGCCTGTCGCTTGGGTCAGGCCGGGCCCGCTCACTCCCCGGTGTCCGTGCCGGCCGGCGGGTTCTGCTGTGCCGGGGCGTTGTCCGTGCCCGCCGGGCCCGGGGCGGTGCTGCTGCCGTCGCCCGCCTCCGACGGGATGGGAGTGGGCGACGGAGGCGCCGGGTCGGCCGCGGAATCCGACGGGGTCGGCGTCGGGGTCGGGTCCGCCGTCGGGCTCTCGTCCCGGTCCGTTTCCGGGCTCCGGCTCCGTCCGCCCGGCTCCTGGCCGGTGCCGGGAGCGGAGCTGCCGCTCCGGTCCGGGGCGGGCCGGTCGTCCCGGCCGGGGTCCGTGCTGTGCGACGGCGTCGGGTCGGCGGGCGCCGATCCGCGCTCGCCGCGTACGACGGAGCCCACGGTGGTTCCCTGACCGCCGCTCAGGTCGTTGCCCGAGACCAGCTCGAACGTGGTGATCCCGGCCATCGAGACGGCGAACACCACGGCGGCGCCGAGCGCCGAGCGCTTCCAGCCGCGGATCCGGGTGCCGTGCGTGGTCGCCTGCGTGAACTCCTCGTCCCCGGCCCCGGAAGCCGTCGCGAGCGGCCGGGTTCCGTCGACCGTTCCGATCAGCTGGGTGCGTGCGGGGTCCTGCGACACCTTGCGCAGGACGGTGGTCTCGTCCACGGCGCGCAGCACGGTGGTGGCGTCCGCGTCCTGGGGCGCGGTCGCCGCGTCCGGCCGGCGCAGGAGCCTCGTGGCGTCCATCGCGGACGGCACCGCGGCGGCGTCGGCGGATCCGGCCGGCTCCCGCAGGGCGACACGCGTCTGGCGGGTGTGCACGGTCACCTCGCGGTCCGGGTGCTTCACCTGGACCGTGACCTCGCGGATCTGTTCACCCGTACGACGGAAGAAGTGCTGGAAGACCGAGCCCCCGCAGGTCGCCACGATGCTCATCACCCCGGCGCCGAGAATCGTTCCGTACACGCCCAGTTGTGAGGCCGCCACCGCCGCAGCGACCGCAGCGACCGCACTGCCCGCGACCTGGGGCAGGCTGAGATCGATCCGCCTTTCTCTGGGTTCTATGTCACTTTCCGGCTTCTGCACCATTTCCAGCCCTTGATTGACATCGCTCCCACCATGCAACAGAAGGGACATTTGAGCGAAGCCGATAGTTCCGTTTACGGTGATTCTGTGAAGCAGGACACGCGAGAGGGTCATCCCGCCTTCAGCGGGGCAGCTCAACTCCCGTACCTCGCGAGAACTTCAGCGGCGCGGCGGTCCACCCACATGGCCCGAATGGAGTACTGTGGCGAGCCCTGGGGCCGGACTCCCGCGTGGAAGTCCGGAACCTTCGGGAGGGGGCCGAAGGAGGCACTCGATCCGGCGGCGCCGCGGCATCGCACGGGGGCCGGCTGCACAGAGTGACCAACTGATACTTTGTGTTGCGCAAGAGGTCACCGTGCCAGACCGGCGATCAAGGGCTCACGCCCGACACGCCGGGCAACACGGCAATGTTGTGGCAGGCTGCACCCGGGCAGGTCACACTCGACTAGCGGAAGCAGCGACGCACGTGACGTCGGCAGGCACCACCCGGGAGGTCCCCATGCCCGAACTGCGTGTCGTGGCCGTCTCCAACGACGGCACACGACTGGTGCTCAAGGCTGCAGACAGCACGGAGTACACCCTCCCGATCGACGAGCGGCTGCGAGCCGCCGTGCGCAACGACCGGGCACGGCTCGGTCAGATCGAGATCGAGGTGGAGAGCCACCTCCGCCCCCGCGACATCCAGGCCCGGATAAGGGCCGGCGCGTCGGCGGAGGAAGTCGCCCAGTTCGCCGGGATCCCGGTCGACCGCGTCCGCCGCTTCGAGGGCCCCGTACTCGCGGAGCGCGCCTTCATGGCCGAGCGCGCCCGGAAGACCCCGGTGCGCCGCCCCGGCGAGAACACCGGACCCCAGCTCGGCGAGGCGGTGCAGGAGCGCCTCCTGCTGCGCGGCGCCGACAAGGAGACCGTCCAGTGGGACTCCTGGCGCCGCGACGACGGCACCTGGGAGGTCCTCCTGGTGTACCGGGTCGCCGGTGAGCCGCACTCCGCGAGCTGGACGTACGACGCCCCGCGCCGGCTCGTCCAGGCGGTGGACGACGAGGCGCGCTCGCTGATCGGTGAGACCGACGACGTCGCCGCGCCCGAACCGAGCTTCCCGTTCGTCCCGCGGATCGCCCGGCTGCCGCGCGACCGGCCGCTGGACCGCGCCCTGGACCGCCAGATCGAGCGTCCCGCGCCGCCTCCGCCGCCGGAGCCGGAGGAGCGCGTCGGCGGGGTCACCGCAAGCGAACGCGATTCGCTGACCAGCCTCCTGGAGGCCGTGCCCAGCTTCCGGGGCGACATGGTCGTACCGGAGCGCCCCGCCCCGCCCGAGCCGCCGGCCATCGAACCGGCCGCGCAGGAGCCGGAGGCCGAGGAGCCGCCGGCCGCCTCCGCGGGCGCCGGTTCCGCCTACGCGGATGTGCTGATGCCGCGCGCGGTGGCCGGTCACCGCGACCGGCTGACCGGCACGACCGACCGGCAGGCCGAGGCGGACGGCGTCCGGCCGGGCCGCCGGGCAGCGGTGCCGAGCTGGGACGAAATCGTCTTCGGCACGCGCCGCAAGAAGCAGGACTGACCGGGGTGACCGCGGCATGACGGGGGCCCGTACGCGCTTGCGTACGGGCCCCTTCACGCTGCGTCGACGTAACCCCGCCACCCGGTTACGGCCCACCGTCCCGTTACCGGGGCTCGGGGCCCGTGGCGACCGGCCGGGTCTCGTCGGCCGACCACTGGGACCAGGAGCCCGCGTAGAGAGCAGCGGTGAACCCGGCGACCTCCAGGGCCAGCACCTCGTGCGCGCCCGAGACGCCGGAGCCGCAGTAGACGCCGACGTCCACGGCGTCCCCGTCGGCGCCCAGTCCGGTGAAGCGTGCGGCCAGCGCCTCCGCCGGCAGGAAGCGCCCGTCCGATCCGACGTTCTCCACCGTGGGGGCGGAGACCGCGCCGGGGATGTGTCCGCCCACCCGGTCGATCGGCTCCACATCGCCCCGGTAGCGCTCGGCGGCCCGTGCGTCGAGCAGCAGGCCCGAGCGCGCCAGGGCCGCCGCGCCGTCCGCGTCCAGCAGCGGCAGCGCTCCCGGCTCGGGAACGAAGTCGCCCTCCGCGGGGACCGGGGTCTCCTTGGACAGCTCGCCGGTCCAGGCTGCGAGACCGCCGTCCAGCACCCGGACGTCCCGGTGCCCCGTCCAGCGCAGCAGCCACCAGGCGCGGGCCGCCGCCCAGCCCTGGCCGCCGTCGTACACGATCACCGAGCTGTCCCGGCCGACCCCGGCGCGGCGCATCACGGCGCCGAATTCAGCCGGGTCCGGAAGCGGGTGGCGGCCGCCGTCGCCCGCCGGGCCGGCGAGCTCGCTGTCCAGGTCGACGTAGACCGCCCCGGGGATGTGCCCGGCCTCGTAGTCGGGCCGGCCGGGCGGACCGCCCAGTTGCCAACGTACGTCCAGGAGCACCGGCGGCCGAGGCCCCGCCGACTCGCTCGCACATTCGGATGCGGAGATGATGGGCTTCATGGGAGCCATCCTCGCGCAGTGGCCTGCCCGCCCGTAACAACGAAGAAATGGTCGTACCTGCACAAAGCGGAGCCTCGTCCGTCGAGATCACGGAAAGTGCGGCGCGGCCGGGGCGCAACGAGCGCCGGGTGGTGCGAGCATCTGCGCGGGGCGTACACATCCCGTACCGCACGACGGCGCGCAGGCCCGTTCCCCCGTACGGCCACCACGATGGTCCGAGGAGATAGTGACGATGACCGAGGCTGCCGCTCGGCGTACACCCGGAACACCTTGCTGGGTGAGCCTGATCGTGCACGGCCTGGACACGACCCAGAACTTCTACGCCGAACTGTTCGGCTGGGAGTTCGGACCGGGCCCGGAGCAGCTGGGCCCGTACGTCCGGGCGCTGATCGACGGCGAGGAGGTGGCCGGCATCGGGCAGCTCTCTCCCGACCGGCACCTGCCGATCGCCTGGACGACCTACCTGGCCACCGACGACGCCGATCTCACGGCGGAGACGATCCGTGCCTGCGGCGGCACGGTCGGTGTCGGGCCGCTGGACGCGGGCGAGGCGGGCCGGATGGCCATCGCCTCCGACCCGGGCGGAGCCGTCTTCGGGATCTGGCAGGCAGGCCGGCACATCGGCACCTCACTGGCCGGAGCGCCCGGAATGCCGGTCTGGAACGAGCTGGTGACCCGGGAGACGGCGACGGTCGCCAAGTTCTACCAGGCGGTCTTCGGCTACGGGACGGAGGCCGTGGTCTCGGCCGACTTCGACTACCAGACCCTGCACCTGAACGGCCGCCCGGTCGCGTCGCTGCACGGGGTCGGCCACGGCCTGCCGAGGGACCGCGGCCCGCACTGGATGACGTACTTCGAGGTCGCCGACACGGACGAGGCCGCGCAGCACGTGGTGGAGCTCGGCGGGCACATCCTCCAGGCCCCCAGGGAGGGCGCTTCCGGCAGGGTGGCGCTGGTCGCCGATCCCGAGGGTGCGGCGTTCACGATCGTGCGGTCCGCGAAGCGCTGAGAGGGAGACGGAGGGGCCGGCGACGGCTCGCGGCCCCTCGTTCCCGACGTGCGCGCTACCGCTGCGCCGCGAGCCAGTCGTACCAGTGGCTCAGGCCCTCGCCGGTGGTCGCGGAGACCGTCAGCACGCGCACGTCCGGGTTGACCGAGCGCGCGTGCCGTGTGCACTGCTCGACGTCGAAGTCGACGTAGGGCAGCAGATCGGCCTTGTTGATCAGGATCAGGTCGGCGGCCGCGAACATGTACGGGTACTTCAGCGGCTTGTCCGTGCCCTCGGTGACGGAGATGATCACGGCCTTGGCGCGCTCGCCCAGGTCGAACAGGGCAGGGCGGACCAGGTTCCCGACGTTCTCCACCATGAGCGGCGAGCCCTGGGCCGGGGACAGCGCGGTCAGCGCGTCCCGCATCATCTCCGCGTCCAGGTGGCAGCCCGCTCCGGTGTTCACCTGCACCACGGCGCAGCCGGTGCGGCCGATCCGGTCGGCGTCGAGCCGGGTCTCCTGATCGCCCTCGACGACGGCCACCGGGCGGCGGCCGGCGAGATCGGTGATGGTGCGTTCGAGCAGGGTGGTCTTGTCGGCGCCGGGTGAGCTCATCATGTTGACGGCCACGACACCGCGCTCCGTCATCCACGTCCGGTTGCGCTCCGCGAGGAGGTCGTTCTTGGCGAGCACCCGCTGCTCGATGGTGACGGTCTCGACGGCGACGTCCGGCTGAACGCCCGGGTGCGGGTGCGGGTGCGGGTGCTCGTGCGGGTGTGGATGCGGGTGGCCGTGATCCGCTTCGCCGTCCTCGCGCAGCATCGTGATCCGGGTCCCGCCGGACTCCTCGGAGCAACCGCAGGTGCCACACATGGTTCAGCCCACTCTCGTGGAAACGATCTGCAGTTCCTGTCCCGATGTGATCTCCACATCCGCGCTGCCGCAGGGACACAGCAGAATCAGGTCGGTCAGGGTGAATTCGACAGCGCAGGTACGGCAACGGCCGGTCCCGGGCGGCTGCTCGATCTCCAGCTCGGCGCCCTCCGCGGCCGTTCCCTCGGTGACCAGGCCGAAGCAGAAGCGCATCGAGTCCGGCACCACGGCGGTGAGGACACCGACGCGGACGCGGACGGTACGGACCGGACGCCCCCCGTCGCGCTCGCACACCGAGTCGACGACGCTCTGTGTGATGGCCAGCTCGTGCACCGGTGCCTCGTCCTTCCTGGGGTGGCTCCGACCGTAGGGCGGCGGTCGGCCGCGCCCGCCCCGACCGGACCGGCGCCGGGCCGGATCACCCGACCGGTCCACGGGCCTGCGGTCATTCGGCCCCCGCGAACGGGGCGGCACGGGAATTCCCCGTGTTGCCGGTCCACCCGAATCGGGGCGTGATGGTAGCAATGTGCGCGTACCCATCCGTGGGGGCCTATGGCCCGGTGGGTCATCATCCTGAAAGGCGGCACCTCCATGCCGACAGAGGAAGCGGTAGAAGCGGAGGACACCCTGATCCACGTTCTGTGGATCAATGCCGGGCTGAGCTGTGACGGCGATTCCGTTTCGCTGACGGCGGCTACTCAGCCGCTCATCGATTTCGAGTGCGGCCCCAACGGCGGTGCCGACGACTTCCTCGAATGGTTCTTCAAGGCCGACCGGGAGGGAACTCGAACCGTTCGTCCTGGTCGTCGAGGGATCCATTCCTAACGAGCAGTTGCACGACGAGGGGTACTGGTGCGGATTCGGCAACGATCCCGCCACCGGTCAGCCTATGACCACCAGCGAGTGGCTCGACCGGCTGACCCCGAAGGCGACCGCGGTCGTCGCGGTCGGCACCTGCGCGACGTACGGCGGCATCCACGCCATGGCGGGCAACCCGACCGGCGCGATGGGGGTGCCCGACTACCTGGGCTGGGACTGGAAGTACAAGGCCGGCATCCCGACCGTGTGCGTTCCCGGGTGCCCGATCCAGCCGGACAACCTGTCGGAGACGCTCACCTACCTGCTCTACATGGCGACGGAGCAGGCGCCGATGATCCCGCTGGACGACGCGCTGCGGCCGACGTGGCTGTTCGGTTCGATGGTGCACGAGGGCTGTGACCGGGCCGGGTACTACGAGCAGGCCGACTTCGCGACGGAGTACGGCTCGCCCAAGTGCATCGTCAAGCTGGGCTGCTGGGGCCCCACGGTCAAGTGCAACGTGCCCAAGCGCGGCTGGATGAACGGCATCGGCGGCTGCCCCAACGTCGGAGGCATCTGCATCGGCTGCACCATGCCGGGGTTCCCGGACAAGTTCATGCCGTTCATGGACGAGCCGCCGGGCGGAAAGCTCTCGACCAACGCGGTCGGGCCGTACGGCTCCACGATGCGGCGGCTGCGCCACATCACCACCCACACCCTGGACCGCGAACCGAAATGGCGTAAGCCCGGCAGGGAACTCACGACCGGCGCCACACGCACCTGGTAGGTGACCGCGTAAATCACGGCGACAAAGAGAAAGACGAGGCGGCGCACATGACCGCGACGCAAGCCAAGGGTGCCCGGGGAGGCCAGGGAAAGAACGACCTGGTCGAAATGGCGTGGGATCCCATCACCCGGATCGTCGGCAGCCTGGGCATCTACACGAAGATCGATTTCAAGCAGAAGATGGTCGCGGAGACCAACCCCGGGGTGCTGGAGCAGGCCAACCGCACCGAGTCCCCGCACGCCGAGGCCCACGGGTACAAGACCATCGGCGACATCATGCGGTCGCTGAACGTCCCGAAGTGGAGCAACACCATCGAGCGCAACCGGGCGCGCAGCTACTTCCAGGCGTACGCGGCCGCCTGCGCGCTGCACTTCGCGGAGAAGGCGCTCGCGGAGATCAGGTCCGGGAACACCAAGACCTGAGAGAAGTTCGAGGTGCCTGAGGAGGGTGTGGGCTGCGGGTTCACCGAGGCGGTGCGCGGGGTGCTCTCGCACCACATGGTGATCCGGGACGGCAAGATCGCCAACTACCACCCGTACCCGCCGACCCCGTGGAACGCGAGCCCTCGCGACACGTACGGCACGCCGGGCCCGTACGAGGACGCCGTGCAGGGCCAGCCGATCTTCGAGGAGAACGACCGGGAGAACTTCAAGGGCATCGACATCATGCGCACGGTGCGCAGCTTCGACCCCTGTCTGCCGTGCGGCGTGCACATGTACCTCGGCGAGGGCAAGAAGCTGGAACTGCTGCACTCCCCCACCCAGTCCGCGGGCGGCGAGTGATGGCGCGGGAGGACGTCCCGCCGGAGCCCGACTGGCGGGCCACCGGCGACCGCATCGACACCCTGATCGCCGCCAGCGGCGCGGGCGCAGCGAGCGCAGCGAGCGCAGCGAGGAACTGGGCCGGCTGGTCGTCGACTTCTACGGTGCCGGCCTTGAACGGCTGCTCGACCTCGTGCACGAGCAGGGGCGGCTGGACGACGACGTGCTGGCCGCGCTGGCCGGTGACGATCTGGTGGCCAGTGTCCTGCTGGTGCACGGGCTGCACCCGTACGGCGTGGAGACCCGGGTCGAGCAGGCGCTGGAGAGTGTGCGGCCGTATCTGGGTTCGCACGGCGGTGATGTCGAGCTGCTGGACGTCAGCGAGGAGGGCGCGGTCCGGCTGCGGCTGCTGGGCAGTTGCGACGGCTGCCCGTCCTCCCCGGTCACGCTGAAGCTGGCCGTGCGAGGCGCGGTGGAGGCGGCGGCTCCTGAGATCACCTCGATCGAGGTCGAGACCGCCGCGGAGGAGTCCGGGGCGGCGGGCCCGCTGGTGCCGGTGGATTTGCTGTTCGCCCGGCTGCACACCGATGCCGGCGGGGCCGCCGGGGACGGTGCGTCCTGGGAGGTCGTCCCGGAGCTGTCCGCGCTGGAGTCCGGCGCCATGGCCCGGGTCGAGGTCGGCCGGATGCCGGTGGTGGTCTGCCGGGTGAGTGCGGACCTCTTCGCCTTCGAGGACCGGTGCGCGCGCTGCGAGCGGCCGTTCGAGGGTGCGGCGCTGGCGCGGCGGCTGGGCGGTGGCTCGGGGGACGCGATCCTGCGCTGCGCCGGCTGCCGGGCCCACTACGACGTGCGGCGGGCGGGTGTCTGCCTGGACGAGGACGACGCCCATCTGGCCCCGTTGCCGCTGCTCGCGGAGGGCGGCGAGGTCTCCGTATCGGTGCCCGTGACGGTGGCGCCGTGATCGCGGCCGGCCGTTCCGCTTCGCCGGCGTCCACGCTGCTGCGCCTGCGCCGCGACCGGCCGCCGCCCGCCACCGGGGAGCGCTGCGAGATGTGCGCGGAGCCCATCGGGGAAGAGCATCCTCATGTGGTGAACCTGGACAGCCGCGCCCTGATGTGCGGCTGCCGGGCCTGCTACTTGCTGTTCACCGACGAGGGGGCGCGGTTGCGCTACCGGGCGGTGCCCGAGCACTATCTGCACTTCGCCGGGCTGACCGTGGACGGGCGGGCCTGGGACGAGCTGCAGATCCCGGTCGGGCTCGCCTTCCTGTTCCGCAACTCCGTGCAGGACCGGATGGTCGCGTTCTATCCGGGTCCGGCCGGGGCCACCGAGTCGGAACTGCCACTGGACGCCTGAGAGGCCGTCGTCGAGGCGAGCCCGGTCCTGGCCGGACTGCGCCCCGACGTGGAGGCGCTGCTGATCAGGCGCACGGCGGACAGCGGCGGCTCGTGCCATCTGGTGCCGATCGACGCCTGTTACGAGCTGGTGGGGCAGTTGCGCACGCTGTGGCGCGGCTTCGACGGCGGTTCGGAGGCGCGCACCGCGATGGACGCCTTCTTCGCCCGGGTGGCGGACCGCAGCCGTCCCGCCGAGGGGGCCGTGGCGCCGTGAACGACTTCGCGTTCTCCGTACTCAACATCTTCGCCGAGCCGTACGCGGCCTCGCCACAGCTGACGGCGAGGCTCCGGATCGAGGAGCGGACGGGCCGGCGAATCCACGCCGTGGCGCTGCACTGCCAGGTCCGGATCGAGCCGCAGCGGCGCCACTACGACGATGCCGAACAGAGCGGTCTGCACGCCCTGTTCGGTGGCCGGGAACGCTGGACGGACACCCTGAAGCCGTTCCAGTGGATGAGCTGCGACACCACGGTGCAGGGGTTCAGCGGGGCGACGGAGACCGACCTCGCGCTGCCCTGCACCTACGACTTCGACGTGATCGGCTCCCGCTATCTGCACGCCCTCGGCGAGGGTTCTGTCCCGCTGGCCCTGATGTTCTCCGGCACGGTCTTCACCCGGGGCAGCAAGGGCTTCGGGGTCGAGCAGGTGCCGTGGGACTGCGAGGCCCGGTACGCCATGCCGGTCGAGGTGTGGCGGCGCATGGTGGCGGCGCACTTCCCGAACACCGGGTGGATCAGGCTGGACCACGAGGTGCTGGCGCGCTTCGCCGACTTCCGGGCCCGACGCGGGCTGATCAGCTGGGACGAGACGGTCCAGGCCCTCCTGGACGGGCACGACAAGGTGGGCTCGGTGGGCGTCGAACCGGCATGTCTCGACGAGGTGGTACCGCGATGAGTCTCGACCAGGTGCGTTCGATCGCGGACGCCGTCCTGTACGAGGGATATCTGCTCTACCCGTACCGGGCGAGCTCCAACAAGAACCGCTCGCGCTGGCAGTTCGGGGTGCTCGGCCCGCCGCACGCGGAGGCGGCGAGCTTCGGTGAGCAGCCGGGGATGGAGACTCAGGTCCTGATGGCACCGCACGACGGGCCGGCCTCGGTCACCGTGCACCTGCGCTTCCTCCAGCTCCAGGTCCGCGAGGTGCGGGCCCTGGACGCGGACGGGGCGGAGGAACCCGTCGACCGGCTGACCGTCGACGGGGTGGAGGTGCTGTCCTGGGACGAGGCGGTCGAGCGGGAAGTCGTGCTGGCCGCGCTGCCGCTGGGCGAGCCGGTGGACACCGTCCACGAGGTCCCCGGCGGTGAGGACAGCGAGCCGCTCACCGACGCGGAGGGCGTGGTGGTGGGCCGGATCGTGCGGCGGCGGCTGCCGCTGACGGTGGGTATCCGTACGGACAGCGTCGTGGACGAGGGGTACACCCGCCTCTCGGTGGCGGTGCGCAACGAGCATCCGGAACCGGCGGCCACCAAGGACGCCGCGATCCGGGCCTCGCTGATCGGCGCGCATCTGCTGCTGCGGGCGCACGACGCGGAGTTCGTCTCCCTGCTCGAACCGCCCGCCACGGCGGCGGACGCGGCGGGACGCTGCCGGCAGAACAGATGCTGGCCGGTGCTCGCCGGTCCGAAGGGGACCACGGACATCCTGCTCGGCGCGCCGATCATCCTGTACGACCACCCGGAGGTCGCCGAGCAGAGCCCCCGGCGCCCTGTTCGACTCGACCGAGATCGACGAGATCCTGACCCTCCGGGTGATGACCATGACGGAGGCGGAGAAGGCCGAGGCGCGGGCCACCGATCCGCGGGCCCGGGAGATCATCGACCGGTGCGACGGCATGTCGCCCGCCGGACTCCAGGAGCTGCACGGGCTGCTGCGCGACCCGCACCTGCCGCGGCCCGCCGCGCACCCCGGGCCCGCCGTCGGCGGACGGGACGTGGAGCCTGCCGCCTTCGACACGTCCGGCGCCCCGTGGTGGGACCCGGCGGCCGATGCCTCGGTGCGGCCGGGGAGCGACGCGGTGGTGATCGACGGGGTCCGGGTGGCCAAGGACAGCCTGGTCCGCGTCCATCCGTCCCGGCGGGCCGACGCGCGGGACCTGTTCTTCGCCGGCCAGGTGGCCCGGGTGACCGCGGTGCTCTCCGACGTGGACGGCGGCACGCACGTCGCCCTGGTCCTCGTCGACGACCCGGCCGCCGACCTGCACGACTGGTACGGCCGCTACTTCTACTTCGCACCCGACGAGCTGACACCGCTGACCGTCGAGGAGACGGCGCGGCACCGAGAGGAGAACCGAGCATGAAGACCCTGGGCATCATCACCGCGGGCCTGGCGGCGGCCGTGGCACTGGTCGCCGTGGGCGTCGGCATCAAGTCGATCCCCGACGTCCGCCGGTATCTGCGCATCCGGTCGATGTGAGCCGCCGGCCCCGATGACGACGAGCGAACCGGGCACGGCCACACGGGTACTGGTGGCCGGCATCGGCAATCTGTTCCTCGGCGACGACGGCTTCGGCCCCGAGGCGGTCCGCCGGCTGTCCCGTGACGGCGGAGTGCCGCCGGAGGTACGGGTGGTGGACTACGGCATCCGAGGCATGCACCTCGCGTACGACGTGCTGGACGGGTACAACGCGCTGGTGCTGGTCGACGCGTACCCGGGTGGCGGCGCGCCCGGGGAGCTGACCGTGCTGCGTATCGGCGCGGAGAACCTCGGTACGGGTGCATTCGACGCCCATGGCATGAATCCGTTCGCTGTCCTTGCAAACCTGGATCAATTGGGCGGTACTCTTCCGCTCACTTTACCTCGTCGGCTGCACACCCGCCGGAGTCGAGGAGGGTATCGGGCTCAGCGAGGCCGTCGAGAACGCGCTGCCCGAGGCCGTCCAGACCGTGCACACCCTGGTCCGGCAGCTCGTGCCGGACCGGCCGCCCGTACCGACCGCGTCCGTGAAAGGCGCCGAACCCCGGAGATCCTGATCATGTGCCTGGCCATTCTTGGCCGCGTCGTGGAGATCGTCGACGGGTATGCGGGCCAGCTGGCTCTGGTCGATGTGGAGGGCGCCAGGCGCCGCGTCAACATCGGCATGCTGGACGAGGCACCCGGCTGCGACGACTGGGTGCTTCTTCACATGGGCTTCGCCGTCGAGCTGATCGACCGGGCGAAGGCCCGCGAGGCCCTGTCGGGTCTGGAGATGATGGGGCGGAGCCGGGCGGAGCGGGTCCGGCGCAGGTTCGAGGTGTGCGGAGTCGTGCAGGGGGTCGGCTTCCGGCCCTTCGTCTACGTCACCGCGTCCGAGCTGATGCTCACGGGCACCGTGACGAACACCGGCGACGGGGTGCTCGCCGAGGTCGAGGGCGACGCGGACGCGGTGGCGGAGTTCGGCCGCCGGCTCCGCAGCGACGCCCCGCCGCTCGCGGTCGTCGTGGACGTGCGCACCAGCGAACAACCGGCCCGGGGCGGTACGGGATTCACCATCGAGGAGTCCGGCGGGGGCGGCGGCCGGTCCCGGACGCTCGTCTCGCGGGACACCGCGACCTGCCGGGACTGCCTCGACGAGCTGGCCGATCCGGCGAACCGGCGCTACCGCCACCCCTTCATCACCTGTACGCACTGCGGCCCCCGGTTCACCATCGTCACCGGCCTCCCGTACGACCGGGCCGCCACCACGATGGCGGACTTCGAGATGTGCGCGGCCTGCCGGGCGGAGTACGAGGACCCGGGCGACCGGCGCTTCCACGCCCAGCCGATCGCGTGCCCCGACTGCGGACCCCGGCTCGAACTGGTCGGCGGCGACGGGGGGTCCCGCTGCCGCGACGAGGACGCGCTGCGGGCCGCGCGGGAGCTGCTCGCCGACGGCGGGATCATCGCGGTCAAGGGGCTCGGCGGCTACCACCTGGTGTGCGACGCGCGGGACGACGCGGCCGTGTCCGAGCTGCGCCGGCGCAAACGGCGCGGCGGCAAGCCGTTCGCGGTCATGGTGGCCGGGCTCGACGTGGCGCGGGAGCTGGTGACCGTGACGGCCGGGGACGAGGAGCTCCTGACCGGTGGCCGCCGACCCATCATCCTGCTCCCCCGGCTTCCCCGCCGGGACGGAGCCGGGTCCGGTGTGTCGGCCGCCGTGGCGCCCGGGAGCCCCGACCTCGGGCTGCTGCTTCCGTACACCCCGCTGCATGTGCTGCTTCTCGGCATCGGTGACGACGGGCCGGGCCCGGACGCGCTGGTGATGACGTCGGCCAACCTGTCGGGCGAGCCGATCGTCACGGACGACGCGGAAGCGCTGACCTCGCTGGCCCCGTTGGTCGACGGCTGGCTGCGGCGCGACCGGCGCATCCAGGTGCCGTGCGACGACTCGGTCAGCCGCTGGGTGGCCGGTGCAGAGCTGCCGGTCCGCCGGTCGCGCGGATACGCCCCGCTGCCGATCGCGCTGCCCTTCGACGTGGAGCCGACGCTCGCCGTGGGCGCCGACCTCAAGAACACCTGCGCGCTGGGCGAGGGCCGTTACGCCTGGCTGAGCCAGCACATCGGTGACATGGACGACCTGTCCACGGTGGAGGCGCTGACCAGGACCGAGAAGCACCTGGAGGATCTCACCGGGGTGGCGCCCGAGCGGCTGGTGGCCGACCGCCACCCCGGCCACCACTGCGCCGGATGGGCCCGCACGCACGCGGCCGGGCGGCCGGTGCGCACGGTCCAGCACCACCACGCGCACATCGCCTCCGTGATGGCCGAGCACGGTCTGGGCGCGGGCGAGCGCGTGATCGGCATCGCCTTCGACGGCACCGGCCACGGCGACGACGGGGCGGCCTGGGGCGGCGAGGTCCTGGTGGCGGACTACGCGTCCTTCCGCAGGGCCGCCCACCTGGGATACGTACCACTGGCCGGGGGCGACGCCAGTGTGCTGCGCCCGTACCGGATGGCTCTCGCCCACCTGTACGCGGCCGGTGTCCCCTGGGATCCGGATCTGCCCTCGGTCGCCGCGTGCCCGGACGCCGAACGCGAGGTGCTGGCGCATCAGTTCGCCACCGGCTTCGGCTGTGTGCCCACCTCGGGCATGGGCCGGCTCTTCGACGCCGTCGCCTCGCTGGCCGGTCTCCGCCACGAGGTGGCTTACGAGGCGGAGGCCGCCATGGAGCTGGAGGGGGCGGCGCGCGGCGGTCAGGGACTCCCCGCGGCCGAGGGCGGCTACCGCTTCGCGATCCGGCCCGGGGCGGGCGAGGAGCCCGCCATCGCGGATCCCGGCCCGGTGGTGCGGGCCGTGGTGTCCGACGTACGGGCGGGTGTCCCCACCGGGCTGATCGCCGCGCGCTTCCACGCCTCGGTCGCCGCACTGATCACCGAGCTCGCGGAGCTCTGCCGCAGGGACACCGGTCTCGGCACCGTGGCTCTGGGCGGCGGTGTCTTCCAGAACGCCGTACTGCTCGAAGCGGCACAACAGAGCCTGACGGAGCGGGGTTTCACCGTTCTGCGGCCGAGGCTGCTGCCGCCGGACGACGGCGGGATCGCACTGGGCCAGCTGATGATCGCCGCGGCGGGCTGACCGCCTCGCACCTCCCGTACCCCAAGGGATCCACAGAGAAGAGGAACGATGTGTCTGGCTGTTCCAGGGCGCGTCCTCAGTACCGCGGAAGTCGACGGCACCGTGATGGCGGGGTGCGCAAGGAGGTGTGCCTCCAGTACATCCCCGATGTGACCGTCGGTGAATACGTCATCGTGCACGTCGGATTCGCCATCCAGCGCCTCGACGAGGCCTCCGCACAGGACACCCTGGCCAACTTCGAACGCCTGGGCATCCTCGCCGAGGAGTTCGGGGACGGCTTCGAACTCGCCGCGCAGCAGCGCACGTCACCCGAAGGAGCCGGCCGGTGAAGTACCTCGAAGAGTTCAGCGACCCCGATCTCGCGAAGAAGCTGATCGACGAGATCCACGCGGCCACCACGCGCGAGTGGGCGATGATGGAGGTCTGCGGCGGCCAGACCCACTCGATCATCCGGCACGGGATCGACCAGCTCCTGCCCGAGGGCGTGGAGATGATCCACGGTCCTGGGTGCCCCGTATGCGTCACCCCGCTGGAGACCATCGACCGCGCGCTGGCGATCGCCGCCCGCCCCGGCGTCATCTTCTGCTCGTTCGGCGACATGCTGCGGGTGCCCGGCAGCAGCCAGGACCTGTTCTCCGTCAAGAGGGCCGGCGGCGACGTACGGGTGGTGTACTCCCCCCTCGACGCGCTGAAGCTGGCCCGCGAGAACCCGGACCGTGAGGTCGTCTTCTTCGGGATCGGGTTCGAGACCACCGCCCCCGCCAACGCCATGACGGTGTACCAGGCCAAGCAGCTCGGGGTGCGGAACTTCTCGCTGCTGGTGTCCCACGTCCTGGTGCCGCCCGCGATCGCCGCGATCATGGAGTCCCAGACCTGCCGGGTGCAGGCCTTCCTCGCCGCCGGTCATGTGTGCAGTGTGATGGGGACGGCCGAATACCCGCCGCTGGCAGAGAAGTACAAGGTGCCGATCGTGGTCACCGGCTTCGAGCCCCCGGACATCCTCGAAGGCGTACGCCGGACCGTCCTCCAGCTCGAAGCGGGCCGCCACGAAGTGGAGAACGCCTACCCCAGGGCCGTGCGCGCCGAGGGCAACGCGCCCGCCATGAAGATGCTCACGGACGTCTTCGAGGTGACGGACCGGACCTGGCGCGGCATCGGGGCGATCCCCCGCAGCGGCTGGCGGCTCTCCGAGAAGTACCGCGAATTCGACGCGGAGCAGCGGTTCGACGTGACGGGCATCCGGACGGCCGAGTCGCCGCTCTGCCGCTCCGGTGAGGTCCTCCAGGGCCTCATCAAGCCGCACCTGTGCGAGGCGTTCGGCAAGGAGTGCACGCCGCGCAACCCGCTCGGCGCGACCATGGTGTCCTCGGAGGGCGCCTGCGCCGCGTACTACACCCACCGCCGCCTGGAACTGGTCGATGCGAAGTGACTGACGCGATGCAGGACCTGACCGCGATGGTGAGCGGTACACCCGGCGCGCCGCCGGTCCGGGCCGGGCTGGACTTCGAGGGGTGGTCCTGCCCCGTACCGCTGCGGGACGTCCCGAACGTCGTGATGGGCCACGGGAGTGGCGGCGCGATGTCCGGCGAGCTGATCGAGCATCTGTTCCTGCCCGCGTACGGGGCGGCGGCGGCCGCCGATCTCGGTGACTCGGCCGTCCTGGCGGTCGGCGCCACCCGGCTCGCCTTCTCGACGGACTCGTACGTGGTGAAGCCGATGTTCTTCCCCGGCGGGTCTATCGGTGACCTGGCGGTGAACGGGACGGTGAACGACCTGGCGATGTCGGGTGCGACGCCGCTGTTCCTGTCGACCGCCTTCATCCTCGCGGAGGGCACGGAGCTGAGCGTCCTCGGCCGGATCGCGCAGGCCGTGGGCCGGGCGGCGGAGGACACCGGCGTACGCCTGGTCACCGGTGACACCAAGGTCGTGGAGCGCGCCAGCGGTGACGGCGTCTATCTCAACACCTCGGGCATCGGTGTGGTGCCGGCCGGTGTCGACATCAACCCGCGCCGGGCCAGGCCCGACGACGCCGTGCTCGTCAGCGGCGACACCGGGGTGCACGGGGTGGCGGTGATGAGCTGCCGCGAAGGGCTGGAGTTCGGCACGACCGTCGAGAGCGACACCGCCGCGCTGCACGGGCTGGTCGCCGCCATGCTCGCCACCGGCAGCGATGTCCATGTGCTGCGGGACCCGACGCGCGGGGGTGTCTCCGCCTCGCTGAACGAGATCGCCCGCGCCTCCGAAGTGGGCATCGAGCTGGTCGAGCGGCTGCTGCCGGTGCCGCCCACGGTGCGGGACGCGTGCAGCCTGCTCGGGCTCGACCCGCTCCAGGTGGCCAACGAGGGCAAGCTGATCGCCATCGTCCCGGCCGAGGACGCGGACCGGGTGCTGGCCGCGATGCGGCCCACCCGCTGGGCCGGTCCGCATGCGCGATCGGCAGCTGCGTACCGGATCACGCGGGGATGGTGGTCGCGCGGACGGGGCTGGGCGGGAGCCGGGTGATCGGTCTGCCGATCGGTGAACAGTTGCCGAGGATCTGCTGAGTGCGTGGCGAACGACTGCCGAGGATCTGCTGAGTGCGTTGCGACGGGCGAGGATCTGCTGAGTGAGTGCTGAGGGCGCGCTGTTGTTCGCGCGATACGCCTACCCGCCCAACGAGCTCGGCTACTGCGGCCCCGCCGACGCGGCGGCGCTGCTGCGCCGGGGGGAGACCGCCGGTACCGAGCGGCGGGCCCGGCAGTTCGAGGGGGCCTGGTGCTATCTGCAGTTCCTCGCGGAGACGGCCGGGATCCCGGACCCGCTCGACGTGCGGGTGGTCGAGGCCTACTGGATCGGCAACGAGCTGCTGGAGCTGGCCGATCCGGCTGCCCTGGTGGAGCGGCTGACCGACCGGTTCCGCGGCCAGCTGGGCGGCACCTGGCGGGAGGCGGCGGGACGGGCCCTGGCCCACCACAGCTTCCAGGTGCGAGGTGTATCCGTGGGCGCGGATGCTGCGGCCGGACGGGAATCCGACCGCGTTGTCCGTACTGGACCGGTGCCGCGTCCGGACGGGCGTGGTGCTCACGGGCGGCACAGAGGTGGCGACCGTCCGGTCCCGTCCGCTGGTCTGGGACGGGACCGGAACCGCTGCCGGGAACTGGCAGGTGGAGACAGTGCGCCTCGCGGCCGGCGGGCGGACGCTGATCGACGGCGTCCGCCCCGGTGACCGGGTGGCGCTGCACTGGGACTGGGTGTGCGATGTGCTCACCGATGAACAGGCCCTGCGCATCGAGTCGTTCGAGGCGCGCACGCGGTGCGGGCTGGGCCTGCTCGTTCCGTAGGCCCGGCGCCCTGCCTCCGAACTCCGGCTTCTGCTTCTGCTTCTGCTTCTGCTTCTGCTTCTGCTTCTGCTTCTGCTTCTGCTTCTGCTTCGGTCAGAGCGAGTTGATCTCCCCCTCGGAGAGCGCTCCGGCCCAGGTGCGCACGTCGTCGATGTCGCCGTATAGGTAGTGGGCCCCGGCCCCGTCGGCGGCCGAGTCCCGCCCGGCCTGGAGGAACCTCACGGTCTCCCAGGCATCGGCCTCCGCGTACGGGGCGCTGGAGGCGAGGGTGCCGTCGATCCAGAGCTGAACCTGGCCGGCCTTCGCGTCGTACTGAAGCAGCAGGGTCTGAGTGCCGCCCGTCGCGGGCCCGCTGATCTCCGTGGTGGCGGCGTCCGGCTCGTCGGCGTGGGCGAGGACGGCCTGCCAGGTCCGGTCGGCCGCGCGGTAACGGAGGGTGAAGGCGTCCGCCTGCCAGCCGTTCTGCGCGAGCACGGCCATGTCACGGCCGGGGGTGCCGTGCAGCCGGACCTTCGCGGAGACGGCCCAGCTCTTCCCGGTGTCGAGCGGCGGGATATCGCTTTCGAGATAGTCGCCGTCGCCGTCCACGTAGAGCCGCGCGGTGCCGGTGGCGGGATCGTAGACCCCGGCGAGGTAGGCCCACTCGCCCGCCTGCAGGGTGCCGCCGGTGACCGCCCGGCTCTCGCCGTCGGCCGAGGGCAGCTCGAAGCTCCAGACGGGATTCCCGGCGGCGTCGGTGGTCGTGCCGAGGGAGGAGTTGGCCGTGCCGCTGATGCCGGACTGGGTGATGGCGGTCATGTCACGGCCGGTCTCCCCGGGGAGCACCCAGACCCCCGCGGTGAAGGCGTGGGTGGTGTCCACGGCGATGCCGTCCGTGTTCACGTAGCTGAAGTCGCCCCCGTCGAAGTACGCGGCGCCGGGCATATTGCCGTCGGGCCCCTGGTCCCCGAACCGGACGCCGGGGCCGGCAGCCCCCTACAGGGCCCCGCCCACGCGGCGGCCCGCTGGGAGCGGTTGGGGTCGTCGAGCCGCCAGGCGGCCACCGGCGGGGTCTCCGTCGCGACCGAGGACTGTTTGTCGGCCGATGCCCGGGGCGTCAGGTGATTGTCGGCGGCCGACGCCGAGGGTGTCGCGGTGACGGCCGCCGACAGCAGTGCGGCGACCAGAGCGGTGCGAGCCGCGAGTCCGACGTGCAAGGTCCCTCCCAGTGTGTGATGAGGGTGGGCAGAGCTCTCCCCGACACACAACAGCCGTCCCGGCACCGGCCCGGCCACCCCCCGCACAACCCCGACCTTAGAACAGGAGTTCGGTCTGACGGGAGATGCGGGCAGCCGGTTTTCGACCATTCGCCTCCATCGATGGCGGACCCGGTGTCAGGCAGGCGACACCGGCAGGACATCGGGCGAGAGCGCACCCGCCCGAGCGGACGCGGCGGTCACCCGGCGCGAGTGGTGGCGGCGGCAGAGGACCTCGTAACCGACCTCGCCCGCCTGGCGGTTCACATCACCGACCACGACCTGAGCGCCCTCGACGACCATCTCGCCCTCTATCGTCCGGGCGTTGTGCGTCGCACGGGCCCCGCACCAGCACAGGGCCTCGACCTGGAGCTGCTCGACCCGGTCCGCCAGCTCGACCAGCCGCTGCGAACCGGGGAACAGCTTCGTACGGAAGTCCGTGGTGATCCCGAAGGCGAAGACGTCCATCTCCAGGTCGTCCACAACGCGGGCCAGTTGATCGATCTGCTCCGGGGCCAGGAACTGCGCCTCGTCCACGATCGCGTAGTCGACCCTGGCGCCCTTGGAGAGCCTGGCCACCACGTACGCGTACAGGTCCATCCCCTCGTCCGCCTCGACCGCGTCCGTCACCAGGCCCAGCCGGGAGGAGAGTTTGCCCTCCCCCGCCCGGTCGTCCCGGGTGAAGATCACGCCCTGGAGGCCCCGCGCCGACCGGTTGTGCCCGATCTGGAGTGCGAGGGTGCTCTTCCCGCAGTCCATGGTTCCGGAGAAGAAAACCAGCTCGGGCATGAGGGGTCGAGCACCTTTCGGGACGGGCGGGGAGGGGTACGGGGCCTGGGCTACGAGCGTACTTCGAGGAGCGGGACGAACTGCTCGACGGGGGTCATCGAGCCGTGCATGCCCACCATCGCGGACTCGTGGGGCTCGTTGTCGGTAGCGGTGATCACCACGTCGTCGTGGGCCGCCGCGACCACGTCACCGATCCGGCCGAGGACGCGCTCGTCGACACGGGGGCCGAACCAGCCCGCCGCGACGGCCTCGTCCCGGCTCGCCACCCAGAACTGCTCGCCGAGCACCTCGCGCCAGACGGCCAGCACATCGGCCTCCGCGCCGGGGACGGCGTACACATGGCGGGCGCGGCCCTCGCCGCCGAGCAGCGCGACGCCCGCCCGCAGCTCCCAGTCCTCGTCGAAGTCGATCCTGGACTGCTCGTCGAACGGGATGTCGATCATGCCGTGGTCGGCGGTGATGTACAGCGCCGAGCGCGGCGGTAGCTGCTCCGCCAGCCGCCTGGCCAGTCCGTCGACGTGCATCAACTGGCCGCGCCAGGCGTCGGAGTCGACGCCGAAGCGGTGACCCATGCCGTCGACCTCGCTGTAGTAGGTGTAGACGAGCGAGCGGTCACCGGCGGCCAGACGTTCGGCCGCGACGTCCATCCGGTCCTCGCCGGTCAGCCGGCCGAGGAACGAGCCGCCGCTGAGCGCCACCTTGGTGAGCGGGGTCTGCTCGAAAGCGGGCGCGGAGACCTGGGCGGTACGCACTCCGGCCGCGTCGGCGAGGGTGAAGACGGTGGGGTGCGGCTGCCAGACCTTCGGCTCCGACCAGGGGCGCCAGCGCAGCTGGTTCATCAGCGCGCCGGTCGCCGGATTGCGCACGGTGTACCCGGTGAGGCCGTGCTCGCCCGGGGGCATCCCGGTCCCGACCGAGGCCAGCGAGGTCGCGGTGGTCGCCGGGAAGCCGGCCGTGATCGGGCGGCCCGTACCGCCGCGCGAGGTGGGCAGCAGCGAGTACAGGAAGGGCGCCTCGTCGGGATGGGACCGGATCTGCTCCCAGCCGAGGCCGTCGATCAGGAAGACGCAGTTGCGGTCGGCGGGCGTGAGCTCCGCGATCGCGGGCGTGAAACCCGCCACCCCCTGACCCGCGACGAGCGTGGGCAGCAGATCGGCCAGCGAGCCGCTGCCGTACTCGGGCACGGGGGCGGTGTCGATGCCCAGTGGTACGGGATCCTGCCAGGCCGGCTGGGCCATCAGCGGTCGGCCGCGGCGGTGGCGGCGGTGGCCTCTGAGAGCGCCTGGGCGAAGGCGAGGGTCTGGCGCACGGTGTCGGGGCCGTCGCCGGCCTCGCTGACCCGCAGGCTCAGGTCGTCGGCGGTGGAGCTGCCGGTGTAGCCGTGGTCCGCCTCGCAGTTGGGGTCGCCGCAGGCGGCGGGCTCCAGGTCGATCCGGGAGACCGCGCCCCAGCCGATGGTCAGGACGACCTCGCGGGGCAGCGTGCCGGGCACGTACTTCTCCGGGTTGGCCACCACGCGGCTCACCACGACCGAGGAGATCCGGTCGAGCTTGACCGACTCGGTGGAGGTGGTGGCGTAGGGCGTCGGGGAGCTGGTGTCGGCGTTCTGCTCGTCTGTGTGGCTGACGACGAAACGGTTGTCCGTGAGTACCAGGACGGTGACGTGCCGGCGCACCTCGTTGGAGTCGAAGGTGGTCTCCTGGTGCACCAGGTACGAAGCGACCGGCTCACCGCCCACGGCGGCCTCCACCGCCTCGGCCACGAGGGCCGGGTAGTAGCCACTGCGCTCGATCGCCGCGCGCAGCCCCTGGGTCGTCGTACCGGTCTTAGCCATACGGACCATCCTACGGGGGGCTGGTGGCTGCCGGGGACGCCTCCCGCCCGCCCCGTGCCGAACGGCGTCCGTGGACGGCGCGGGCCCGGCGGGTCAGTAGTTGGAGAGCCGGCGGGGCCCGAGGTCGGTACGGGCCGGGGGCGGCGAGAGCCGGACGCTCGCTCCGAGGACCGTCAGCCCCTGGGTGGCGACCACCACGGGTTCCAGGGCCACGGCGACCACCTCGGGGTGGTCGTCGACCAGCAGCGAGACCCTGAGCAGCAGTTCTTCCAGCGCCGCGGTGTCCACGGGCGCCGAGCCGCGCCAGCCGAAGAGGACCGGGGCGGCCCGGATCGAGCGGATCAGCTCGGCGGCGTCCCGGTCGGTGGCCGGAACCAGCCGGTGGGCGGTGTCACCGAGCAGCTCGGACGGCGCGCCCGCCAGGCCGAAGGAGAGGACGGCGCCCGCGGCCGGGTCGATCGTGGCCCGTACGACGGTGTCGACACCGCGCGGGGCCATGGCCTGCACCACGGGCCGCAGCTCGACGGGCTTGCCCAGCAGCTCCGTCAGTTCGCCGTAGGCGCGGCGCACGGCGGACTCGGTGGCGAGGTCCAGCCGGACGCCGCCGAGGTCGGCGCGGTGGCGCAGATGGGGTGCGGTGGTCTTCAGCGCGACCGGGTAGCCGAGCCGCGCGGCGGCGGCGACGGCCGCCTCCGCGTCCGGGGCCGGCAGCGTCGGCCGGACGGTGATGCCGTAGCAGGCCAGCAGCTCGCGGGCCTCGTCGGGCGACAGGGGCCTGCCGCGCGGATCGGGGTCCTTGCCGAGAATCGCGTCGATACGGGCTGCCGCGCCCGCCTCGTCGATGGTGTCGTCGAGGAACTCGGGCACCTTGCCGGGGACCGCCGCCTGGCGTCGCCACTGGGCGTACTTCACGGCTTCGGAGAGCGCGCGGACGGCGCGTTCGGCTGCCGGGTAGGCGGGGATCCGGCCGGTGGCGCGGGCTTCACCGGGTCCGGCCGCCTCGGGCGCGGCGTCCGTACCGCCGGAGGGCGTGGGCGTGGCGTCCGTCGGGCCCGACGGACGTGCCGGGGCCGGGCGCTGCTGGGCCACCGTGCTGGTGGCCGCGGCCAGGGCCTCCGCGAGGCCGCCGATCTCCACGTGGACGACGGCCACCGGCTTGGCCGGACCCGCGGCGGCCGCCGTGTGCAGGGCGGTGGCCAGCACCTCGCCGTCGCCCTGCTCCGCCTCGCCGTCCTCCCCCACCCACGGGATGGCCGTCACGATCACCGCGTCGCAGCCCTCGTCGGCCAGCGCCTCTGCCAGCGCGTCCCGGAAGTCCTGCGGGGTGGCGGCGGTGGTGAGGTCGCGCGGCGGACGCGGGCGCAGCCCCTCGGCCAGGCAGGCGTCGTACGTGAGCAGCCCGAGGGATTCGGAGTTGCCGAGGATCGCGACGCGGCCGCCGGCCGGGAGCGGCTGGTCCGCGAGGAGCAGCCCCGCGTCGATCATCTCGGTCACCGTGTCGACGCGGATCACTCCCGCCTGCCGCATCAGCGCGGAGACGGTGGCGTCCGGGATCCGGCTGATGGGTACGGCGTGCCCCGGCGGGGTGGAGCCGCTGTGCCGGGCGCCCTTGACCACGACCACCGGCTTCACCGCGGCGGTGCGCCGGGCGAGCCGGGTGAACTTGCGGGGGTTACCGAGCGATTCGAGGTACAGCAGGGCGACATCGGTGTCCGGGTCCTCGTACCAGTACTGGAGGAAGTCGTTGCCGGAGATGTCGGCGCGGTTTCCGGCCGAGATGAAGGTGGAGAGCCCCGCGCCGCGCCGGTAGAGCCCGGAGAGCAGGGCGATGCCGATCGCGCCGGACTGGGTGAACAGGCCGATGCGCCCGGAGGCGGGCCGTTCCGGGGCGAGTGAGGCGTTCAGCCGGACCGCCTCGGAGTTGTTGATGACGCCGAAGGCGTTCGGGCCGATGATGCGCATGCCGTACGAGCGGGCCTGGCGCACCAGTTCGCGCTGCCGTTCGCGGCCCTCCGCGCCCCACTCGGCGTATCCGGCGGAGAGGACGACGAGGCCCTGGACGCCGTGTTCCCCGCAGTCGGCGACGGCCTCCGGCACCCGCTCGGCGGGGACGGCGACGACGGCCAGGTCGACCGGTTCGCCGATCTCGCCGAGGGAGCGGTGGGCGGGCACCCCGTCGATGGTGTCCTGGTCCGCGGCCAGGGCGCTGTTCACCGCGTAGGCGCGGCCGGTGAAGCCCGCGCCCAGGAGGTTGCGCAGGACGGTGCGGCCGACCCCGCCCGGGTTGCGCCCCGCACCGATGACGGCGACGGAGCCGGGGGCGAGCAGCCGCTGCACGGACCGCGCCTCCGCCCGCTGCTCGCGGGCGCGCTGGACGGCGAGCGACTCCGCGGTCGGTTCGAGGTCCAGGGTGAGGTGGACGGAGCCGTCCTCGAAGCTGCGCTGCTGGGTGTATCCGGCGTCCCGGAACACCTTGATCATCTTGTTGTTGGCGGGGAGCACCTCTGCGGCGAAGCGCCGGATGCCGCGCTCGCGGGCGACGGCCGCGATGTGTTCGAGGAGGGTGGAGGCGACCCCGCGGCCCTGGTGCGCGTCCTGGACGAGGAAGGCGACCTCCGCCTCGTCCGCCGGGGCCGAGGCGGGCCTGCCCGTGGCGTCGATCCGGTCGTAGCGGACGGTGGCGATGAACTCGCCGCCCACCGTGACGGCGAGTCCCACCCGGTCGACGTAGTCGTGATGGGTGAAGCGGTGGACGTCCTTGGCGGAGAGCCGGGGGTAGGGGGCGAAGAAGCGGTAGTACTTCGACTCGTCGGAGACCTGCTCGTAGAAGCTGACCAGCCGTTCGGCATCGTCCGTGGTGATCGGCCTGATCCGGGCGGTGCCGCCGTCGCGGAGCACCACGTCCGCCTCCCAGTGGCCGGGGTAGGCGTGATGCGGACTCTGCTCCACAGACGGCTCCATGGGCAAAGCGTACGGCTCCGCCAGCGGTCGCGTGGGGGTCGGGGCCGGGGCAGTCTGGGGGTGGCCGGCCGACGGCGGAAGCGGTCCGCGGACGGGCCGCGGGTCGGCCGGAGCATCGCGCACTGCATGAGAGACTGGTCTAGACAACCATTGATTCGTGAAGGGCAGAACCATGGCTGAGCGCCGCGTCAACGTCGGTTGGGCCGAGGGCCTGCACGCCCGCCCCGCATCCATCTTCGTCCGTGCCGCCACGGCCTCCGGCGTCCCCGTGACCATCGCCAAGGCCGACGGCAACCCGGTGAACGCCGCGTCCATGCTCGCGGTGCTCGGGCTCGGCGCCCAGGGCGGCGAGGAGATCATTCTCGCGTCCGAGGCCGACAACGCGGACGCCGCTCTGGACCGTCTGTCCAAGCTGGTCGCCGAGGGGCTCGACGAGCTCCCGGAGACCGTCTGACCCAGCGGTCACGACCGCCTGGAATTCCTGCGCGAGAGCCGCGGCACCCCCGACCGGGAGCCGCGGCTTTTGCGTTCGCACGAGAATGCCGTCCATTGCGACCCATATGGTCCGGCCGCCGGAAATAATTCAGGACGGCGAGCGGAACAACGGAATGGACAGCACCAGAACGCTTCGGCGAATAGCTACTTCTTTTATACGGCGTAATTGTTAACGACGGCCGCCCTGGGTGTTTACGGCATGTTGCGAAGTCCTCACCCGGCCGGCCCGGGGTACGGCCGGAGCAGCGGGGCGGCCGGGGCGGCGCAGCCGGTGCGCGGCGGTGGCCCGCTCGGCGTGCTGGGCGGCGAGCGCCCTCGCCCGTTCCGCGTCGCCGCGCGCCACGGCGTCCACGATGGCCCCGTACTCGGCCCAGGAATCGGCGGGGCGGGCCGGCGGGTCGACCGCGTACATCCAGGCGATCTTGTGCCGGAGCTGGGTGAGCAGGGCGATCAAGCCGGGGCTTCCGGAGGCCTGGGCGAGGGTCTCGTGGAACCAGCCGCCCAGTGAGCGCAGATCCTCGCCCTCGCCCCGGCGGGCCCGCTCCTGGCCCAGCCTGACGAGGCCGCGCAACACCTTGAGGTGGGCGTCTGTGCGGCGCTGGGCGGCACGGGCCGCGCCGAGCGGCTCCAGCAGCATCCGGACCTCAAGCAGGTCCGCCGCCTCCTGCTCGTCGGGCTCTGCGACGCAGGCCCCGGCATGCCTGCGGGTGACCACGAAGCCCTCGGACTCCAGGGTGCGCAGCGCTTCACGCACCGGGACGCGGGAAACCCCGTAACGGCGTGCGAGCACTTCCTCGGTGAGTCGGCTGCCGCGTTCGAAGACACCGGAGACGATGTCGTCACGGATTGCCGTGCATACCGAATGCGCCGGAATGCGCATGTCCGAACCTCCGCCTTAATCCCCGCGAAACGCGGCCGATCGACGCCTGTCCTGTGACTCTATTGCAATGCGGACGCATTTCCGATGCCGGGCGGAAATTCATGAATATCTTTTGGTTCCGGACGCGGGTACGGCTGAAGGCCCCGGCGCGTCGCCGGGGCCTTCGGTGAGATGCTTCGCGTCGGTCAGACGGTGACGCCGTGGGCACGCAGATACGCGACCGGGTCCATGTCGGAGCCGTACGACGGGGTGGTGCGGGCCTCGAAGTGGAGGTGGGGTCCGGTGGCGTTGCCGGTGGCACCGGAGAGGCCGATCCGCTGCCCCTGGCCGACGCTCTGGCCGACGGACACGGCGATCGAGGAGAGGTGGCCGTACTGGGTGTACGTGCCGTCCGTCATCCGGAGCACGATGTTGTTGCCGTACGCGCCGCCCCAGCCGGCCTCGACGACCGTACCGGCGCCGACGGCGACGACGGAGCTGCCGGACGCGGCGTGGAAGTCGATGCCGGAGTGGCTGCCGGAGGACCAAAGGGAGCCGCTGGACTTGTAGCCGGTGCTCACGTAGGAACCCGCGACGGGCAGCTGGAAGGTGCCCAGCCGGGCGCGCTCGGCGGAGCGGGCGGCACGCGCCTCGCTCTCGCGGGCCTTCTTGGCCCTGGCGGCTTCGGCCTTGGCCTTCCTGGCCTTCGCCTCGGCCTTCTTCTTCGCGTCGGCTTCGGCCTTGGCCTTCGCCTCGGCGGCGGCGTCGGCCTGGTGCCGCTGTGCGTCCGCCTGGGCGTCGATCCGCTCGGCCAGGTCGCCCTCGATGGCGATGATCTGGGAGAGGCCGGTGTCGGCGGCGGGAGCCTCGGTGTCCGCGGCGAGCGCCGGGGAGGCCAGCGAGCCGATGACTCCGGTGGTCGCCAGGGTCGCGATGCCGACCGCCTTCGCGCCGCGGCGCGTCATACGGCACGGGGCACGGTGCTTCCCCGTGGCACGGGTGAACGCCATGAAGTGGCTGGTCCTTTCCTTCCTTCTCGCCTACCGGGTTAGCTGACGGGTTCGGAGCAGGAAGGTCTCCTACGGAGTCCCGGCCTCGTCGAGGCGTGGGCATCCGATTCACCCCAGGGACTGCGTGGGTCCCCGGCTCCCCCGGCTCGCGCCTGACGGGGACTCGGCGATGGCTGCCCGGTACGTCGCGGATGCGGCATACGAGTGACGGACAGCCGCGCCGACGCTAAGCGGGGGCACTTCCCCGCACCAAACGGACAGGCGGTTTTGTAGCGCATCCCACAGGGCAGACAGGCAACCTCTCCACCAAAGCGGACATAAAGGGAGGCCCTGGCGGCAGACGACCCGCCAGGGCCTCGCCCCCGCCCCGCTGTCGGGGGCGGTGGCAGTTCAGCCGGTGACGACCGAGACCTCTCCGATGCCGAGAGCCGAGACGGGCTCCTTGATCTGTGCGGCGTCCCCGACGAGGACCGTGACCAGCCGGTCCTCCGGGAAGGCGTTGACCACGGCCGCCGTGGCCTCCACCGTGCCGGTCTCCGCCAGGCGCGCGTACAGCTGCGCCTGGTAGTCGTCCGCGAGGTGCTGTTCGACCTGGTCCGCGAGGGTGCCCGCGACGGAGGCGGCCGTCTCGAACTTCAGCGGTGCCACGCCCACGAGGTTCTGCACGGCCGTCTCGCGCTCGGCGTCCGTCAGGCCCTCCGCGGCCAGGATCCGCAGCACCTTCCACAGGTCTTCCAGCGCCGGTCCGGTGGACTCCGTGTCCACCGAGCCGCTGATGGCGAGCATCGCGGCGCCGGTCGCCCCCGAGGCGGAGTCCCGGGCCGAGGAGCGCAGCACCTGGGCGAAGGCGCGCACGCCGTAGGTGTAGCCCTTCTCCTCACGCAGCACCCGGTCGAGCCGGGAGGTCAGCGTGCCGCCCAGGCAGTACGTGCCGAGCACCTGGGCCGGCCAGACGCTGTCGTGCCGGTCGGCGCCGATCCGGCCGATCAGCAGCTGGGTCTGCACCGCTCCGGGGCGGTCCACGATGACCACCCGGCCGGTGTCGTCGGCGGTGATCGGCGGGACCGGACGGGGCGCGGCGGTGTTGCCCGACCAGTCGCCCAGGGTGTCGGAGAGCAGGGCGTCCAGGTCGATGCCGGTGAGGTCACCGACGACCACGGCGGTCGCGGTGGACGGGCGGACGTGGGCGTCGTAGAAGGCGCGCACGGCCGCGGAGTCGATCCGCTCGACGGTCTTCTCGGTGCCCTGGCGCGGCCGCGACATCCGGGCCGTGGCCGGGAAGAGCTCCTTGGAGAGCTGCTTGGCCGCGCGCCGGGCCGGGTTCGCCTGCTCGTGCGGGATCTCGTCGAGCCGGTTGTTCACCAGCCGCTCGATCTCGCTGTCCGCGAAGGCCGGTGCCCGCAGGGCCTCCGCGACCAGGCCGAGCGCCTTGGCCAGCCGGGAGGCGGGCACCTCAAGGGAGACCCGGACGCCGGGGTGGTCGGCGTGGGCGTCCAGGGTGGCGCCGCACCGCTCCAGCTCGGCGGCGAACTCCTCCGCGCTGTGCTTGTCGGTGCCCTCCGACAGGGCGCGCGACATGATCGTGGCCACCCCGTCCAGTCCTTCGGGTTCGGCGTCGAGCGGGGCCTCCAGGAAGACCTCGACGGCGACGACCTGCTGGCCGGGGCGGTGGCAGCGCAGCACCGTGAGGCCGTTGGGCAGGGCACCGCGCTCGGGCGCGGGGAAGGCCCAGGGCCTGGCCGTCCCGGGGGCGGGCTGCGGGTGGTACTCCATCGAAACTCCAGTCACGGCAGCGTCGCTCACTTGTCCGCCCCTTCGTGCGCGTCGGTGTCGTCGGCGGCGGTCTCCGCCTCGTCTGCGGGCCCCGCGGGCTCGACCGGCTCGTAGACCAGCACCGCCCGGTTGTCGGGCCGCAGCTGGGCCCTGGCGGCCGCCCTGACCTCCTCCGCGGTGACGTCGAGAACCCGGTGCACGGCGCTCAGGGCGAGCTGCGGGTCACCGAACAGCACGGCGTACCGGCACAGTTCGTCGGCGCGGCCCGCGACCGTACCGAGCCGGTCCAGCCACTCGCGCTCCAACTGGGCCTGGGCGCGCTCCATCTCCTCGGGCGAGGGGCCCTCCTCGGCGAACCGGGCGAGCTCCTCGTCGACCGCGGCCTCGATCTGCGCCACCTCGACGCCGCCGGACGTCTTGACGTCCAGCCAGCCGAGCGAGGGCGCGCCGGCCAGCCGCAGCAGCCCGAACCCGGCCGCGACGGCCGTCCGGTCGCGGCGGACCAGGCGGTTGTGCAGCCGGGACGACTCGCCGCCGCCCAGCACGGTCAGCGCGAGATCCGCGGCGTCGCACTCCCGGGTGCCGTCGTGCGGCAGCCGGTAGGCGGCCATCAGCGCGCGCGCCGGGACCTCCTCGTGGACCTCCTCGCGCAGCTCACCGCCGATGACCTCGGGCAGCGAGCCGTCCCTCGGCGGCTGCTTGCCGTCGTGCGACGGGATGGTGCCGAAGTACTTCTCGATCCAGGCGAGCGTCTGCTCGGGGTCGATGTCACCGACGACCGAGAGCACCGCGTTGTTGGGCGCGTAGTTCGTACGGAAGAAGGACCGCGCGTCATCGAGGGTCGCCGCGTCCAGGTCCGCCATGGACCCGATCGGGGTGTGGTGGTACGGGTGGCCCTCCGGGTACGCGAGAGCGGTCAGCCGCTCGAACGCGGTGCCGTAAGGGACGTTGTCGTACCGCTGCCGGCGCTCGTTCTTGACGACGTCCCGCTGGTTCTCCATGGACTCCTCGTCGAGCGCGGCGAGCAGCGAGCCCATCCGGTCGGCCTCAAGCCACAGGGCGAGCTCCAGCTGGTGCGTGGGCATCGTCTCGAAGTAGTTGGTCCGCTCGAAACTGGTGGTGCCGTTGAGCGAGCCGCCGGCGCCCTGGACCAGCTCGAAGTGGCCGTTCCCCTTGACCTGGCCGGAGCCCTGGAACATCAGGTGCTCGAAAAGGTGAGCCAGACCGGTGCGTCCCTTGACCTCGTGGCGCGAGCCGACGTCGTACCAGAGGCACACCGCGGCGACCGGGGTCAGATGGTCCTCGGAGAGCACCACGCGCAGGCCGTTGGCCAGACGGTGCTCGGTCGCTGTCAAGCCGCCGGAGCCGGCCTGGGCTGTGGCCGTGTGACCCATGGGCATGTACGTCCCTTCGATCGCGATACTGGATGTGGTGCGAGACCTGCCACTGTAAGCAAGCGCACCGACACCTGGCGAAGTTCCCGTGCCGCGCACGTCGTGCGCAAGTCATGCGCGAGTCACGCGGAAGCCGTCGCGATGGAGGGTCCCGACCCCCTCGGGACGGGTGGAGAACCCCCCTCGGGACGGGTCGAGAACCGCCTTTGGGACGGGTCGAGGTCGGAGTTGTCGGTGCGGCGGTCCACAATGGTCCGCGTCAGAACCTGAGGTTGCCCGAACAGAATCCGTGAAGGAGTCGCAGCCGCGATGGCCCGCCGCAGCACGAAGACCCCGCCGCCGGACGACTTCGAGGAGAAGATCCTCGACATCGACGTCGTCGACGAAATGCAGGGCTCCTTCCTTGAGTACGCGTATTCGGTGATCTACTCACGGGCCCTGCCGGACGCCCGTGACGGCTTGAAGCCGGTGCACCGCCGCATCGTGTACCAGATGAACGAGATGGGCCTGCGCCCGGACCGCGGCTACGTGAAGTGCGCCCGCGTCGTCGGCGAGGTCATGGGTAAGTTGCACCCGCACGGTGACGCGTCGATCTACGACGCGCTGGTGCGGATGGCGCAGCCGTTCTCCATGCGGCTCCCCCTGGTCGACGGCCACGGGAACTTCGGCTCGCTCGGCAACGACGACCCGCCGGCCGCGATGCGGTACACCGAGTGCCGGATGGCCGACGCGACGTCGTTGATGACGGAGTCGATCGACGAGGACACCGTCGCCTTCCAGTCGAACTACGACGGCCAGGAGCAGGAGCCGGTCGTCCTGCCGGCCGCCTACCCCAACCTCCTGGTCAACGGCACGACCGGGATCGCGGTCGGCATGGCGACCAATATGCCGCCGCACAACCTGGGCGAGGTCATCGCCGCCGCCCGCCACCTGATCAAGCATCCGGGCGCGGACCTGGACACCCTGATGCGGTTCGTCCCCGGTCCCGACCTGCCGACCGGTGGCCGGATCGTGGGCCTCGGCGGCATCAAGGACGCGTACGCGAAGGGGCGCGGCTCGTTCAAGATCCGTGCCACCGTCGCCGTGGAGAACGTCACGGCGCGCCGCAAGGGTCTGGTCGTCACCGAACTGCCCTTCAGCGTCGGTCCCGAGAAGGTAATCGCCAAGATCAAGGACCTGGTCTCGGCGAAGAAGCTCCAGGGCATCGCGGACGTCAAGGACCTCACCGACCGCGCGCACGGACTGCGCCTGGTCATCGAGGTGAAGAACGGTTTCGTGCCGGAGGCCGTGCTGGAGCAGCTCTACAAGCTGACGCCGATGGAGGAGTCCTTCGGCATCAACAACGTGGCGCTGGTCGACGGACAGCCGCTCACCCTGGGCCTCAAGGAGCTCCTGGAGGTCTACCTCGACCACCGCTTCGACGTGGTGCGCCGGCGCAGCGAGTTCCGCCGGACCAAGCGCCGCAACCGGCTGCACCTGGTCGAGGGCCTCCTCGTCGCGCTGATCGACATCGACGAGGTCATCCGGCTCATCCGGTCCAGTGACAATTCGGCGCAGGCCAAGGACCGGCTCATCGAGCGCTTCTCGCTGAGCGAGGTCCAGACGCAGTACATCCTGGACACCCCGCTGCGCCGGCTCACCCGGTTCGACCGGGTCGAGCTGGAGAGCGAGCGGGACCGGCTCAACGCCGAGATCGACGAGCTGACCGCGATCCTCGAATCGGACCCCGAGCTGCGCAAGCTCGTCTCCGCGGAACTGGCGGCGGTCGCCAAGAAGTTCGGCACCGACCGGCGTACGGTGCTGCTGGAGTCGGCCGGTTCGCAGATCGCCGCGGTTCCGCTGGAGGTCGCGGACGACCCGTGCCGGGTGCTGCTGTCCTCGACCGGTCTGCTGGCCCGTACGGCAAATGGCGACCCGATCGTCTTCGCCGAGGACGCCAAGCGCGCCAAGCACGATGTGATCGTGTCGTCCGTACCGGCCACGGCACGGGGCGACGTGGGTGTGGTGACCTCGACGGGGCGGCTGATGCGGCTCGCGGTGATCGATCTGCCGCAGCTGCCGGACACCCACGCGGCGCCCAACCTCTCGGGCGGTGCGATGGTCGCGGAGTTCCTCACTCTGGAGGCGGACGAGGAGGTCGTGTGCCTCACCACCCTCGACGAGTCCTCGCCGGGGCTGGCGATCGGCACCCTGCAGGGCGTCGTCAAGCGTGTGGTGCCCGACTATCCGGCCAACAAGGGCGAGCTGGAGGTCATCACTCTCAAGGACGGTGACCGGATCGTCGGGGCCGTGGAGCTGCGTACCGGCGAGGAGGACCTGGTCTTCATCACCTCGGACGCGCAGCTGCTGCGTTATCCGGCGGCGCAGGTGCGCCCGCAGGGGCGTCCGGCCGGCGGTATGGCGGGCGTGAAGCTCACGGAGGGCGCGGAGGTGCTCTCGTTCGCCGCGGTGGATCCGGCCTCCGACGCCGTGGTGTTCACGGTGGCCGGTTCGCACGGCACGCTGGACGACTCCGTGCTGACCTGCAAGCTCACCCCGTTCGACCAGTACCCGCGCAAGGGCCGGGCCACCGGCGGGGTGCGCTGTCAGCGGTTCCTGAAGGGCGAGGACGTGCTCACGTTCGCCTGGGCGGGCCCGACACCCCCTCGCGCCGCGCAGAAGAACGGCACACCGGCGACGCTGCCCGAGCCCGACCCGCGCCGGGACGGTTCGGGGACGCCGCTGGAGTCCCCGGTCGCGGTGATCGCCGGCCCGGTGTAGCCAGCCCGGCCCGTGGCGCTACATGTCGTCGCCGGGCCCGCGCACATATCGCAGGACGCCCCACATGGATCGCTCGTGTGCGGCGTCCTGCTCCGTGTCCGGCGTCGGCTCGTCCGCCGCGCGACAGCCCTCCAGCGACTTGCGCAGACCCGGTACGTCGATGCCGGAGCCGATCAGCACGAGCCGGGTCAGCCGGGGCCCGCCACGGGTCCAGGGCTGCGGGGCGAACCGCAGGAACCTGCCGACGGCGTGCAGCGCGTAGGCGTTGTCGGGGTCTCCCGCGCCGAAGTCGACGTACCCCTTGATCCGGTAGAGGCCTTCCGGCCGGGAGTCCAGGAAGGCCATCAGCCGACGGGGACTCATGGGCACGTCAGAGGTGAAGTCGAGACTCTCGTACGCCGCGTGCAGATGGTCCCCGTGCTCCTCGCCGGTCTCCGCCGCCCGCTCCTCCAGGTACAGGTCCTCGAAGCTCAGCTGACGTGCCTTCTCCTCGCTGTCGGGCCGCAGCGCGGGATCGAAGAGCAGCTCCGGGTCGACGCGTCCGTAGCTGGCTGGGACGACGGCCGCCGTGCTGCCGGTGGCCGCGACGGCCTCCCGGACACGCGACTGCTCAGCCTCCCCGGCCCGGTCGGTCTTGTTCAGTACGACGAGGTCCGCGACGGCGAGATGGCGGTCGATCTCCGGGTGACGCTCCCGGGTGGCGGCGAACTCGGCCGCGTCGACCACCTCGACCAGTCCCCCGTACACGATGTGCGGGTTGTCGCTGGCCAGCAGCATCCTTACGAGTTCCTGGGGTTCGGCGAGGCCGCTCGCCTCGATGACGATCACATCGAGGCGGGCGGCGGGCCGGGTCAGGGTCTCCAGGTAGGTGTCGAGCCCGCTCACGTCGACCGCACAGCACAGGCAGCCGCCGCCGAGCGATACGGTCGAGCCGACCTGCCCGGACACGGTCATGGCGTCGATCTCGATGGACCCGAAGTCGTTGACGATCACGCCGATCCGGTTTCCGGCGCGATGCCGCAGCAGGTGGTTGAGCAGCGTCGTCTTGCCGGATCCCAGGAATCCGGCGAGGACGATGACCGGGATCTGCCGGCTGCGGGGCGGTGACGACGGGTTCAACGGGGCCCTTCCAGGGGACGTCAGGCGGCAGGGACCGGCTGCGGCGGAGGCGGGCCGACATAGCGGGCCGCCGGGCGGATGATCTTGGAGTCCTCCGCCTGCTCCAGCATATTGGCGCTCCAGCCGACCACTCGCGCGGAGCAGAACGTCGGCGTGAACATCTCGCGCGGCAGCCCGCACAGCTCCATGACCACTCCGGCGTAGAACTCCACGTTGGTGTGCAGTTCCCGGCCCGGCTTCAGCTCCGCGAGGATCGCCTCGACCTGCCGTTCCACCTCGACGGCGAAGTCGACGAGCGGGCCGCCGAAGCTCTGGGAGATGGAACGCAGCATGCGGGAGCGGGGATCCTCCGTGCGGTAGACCGGGTGACCGAAGCCCATGATCCGGTCACCGGCGAGGACCCGCTCGCGGATCCAGCCGTCGATGCGGTCCGGGGTCCCGATGGCGTCCAGGGCACGGCTCGGCGCACCGCCGTGCAGCGGTTCGGAGAGCGCGCCGACGCCCGCCACCAGGCAGGCGGCGACGTCCGCACCGGTGGAGGCGACGACCCGGCCGGTGAAGGTCGAGGCGTTGAAACCGTGGTCCACGGTGGAGATCAGATACTGCTCGACGGCCCTGACCCGGGCGGCGTCCGGCACGGAACCGGTGAGCATGTAGAGGTAGTTGGCCGCGTAGGGCAGGTCGTCGCGCGGTTCCACCGGTTCGAGCCCCTGACCGAGCCGGTGCAGGGCGGTGAGCACGGTGGGGACGGCGGCGCAGGCGGTCAGCGCGTCGGCGCGGCGCCGGTCGGCGTCGATGTCGTACACCGGCCGGAAGCCCGCCGACGCGCCGAGCAGCGAGAGCGCCGTGCGCAGCCCCGCGAGCGGGCCGGAGACGGCGCCCGCGCGGGCTATGGCGGGCAGGGCGTCCCGTACCTCTGCGGGCAGCCGGCGCAGGGCGGCGGTGCGGGTGGCGAAGTCGGCGCGGGCGGCCGGACCCGCAGCTCGCCCTCGGTCATCAGGTACCAGACGTCCTCGAAGCTGCGGGTCTGCGCCAGCTCGATCGCCGAGTACTGCCGGTAGTGGTAGAAGCCCTCGCGGCCCCGGACATCCCCGAGAGCCGTGTCGGTGACGACGACACCCGCGAGACCGCGGGGGACGTCGAGCGGGGCCGAGCCGGTCATGGTCGTCATTGCTTCCTCCAAGAACATTCCGGTGCTGCGACTCTTGACATTGATTCGACTGTCTATACTTGACTGAATATCTGTCAATGTTGATTGAATCAATATGGATACGGTGAGCACCATGACGGATCAAGCGGGCGCGGGCGACGGTTCGGAGCGCACGGCGCAACGGCTCACCACCCGGGAGACGGCCGAGCGCCTGGGCGTGAAGCCCGAGACGGTGTACGCGTACGTGAGCCGGGGCCAGCTGAGCAGCAACCGCGCGCCCGGCGGGCGGGGCAGTACGTTCGACCCGGCGGAGGTCGACGCCCTGGCGCGGCGGACGGGACGCAGGGAGCCCGCCTCCCCGGCCGGCGAGCTGTCGTTCCGGACCGGCATCACGCTCATCGAGGGCGACCGCTACTGCTTCCGCGGTGTGGACGCCACGGAGCTGGCCCGGCGTCACACCTACGAGGAGATCGCCGAGTGGCTCTGGACCGGTGAGCTGCGGACGGGCGCGCACTTCACCGCGCCCCGCGAGGCGCTGGCCTCGGCGCGCCGGACGGTGGGCGCGCTGCCGGCACACTCCGGTCCGACGGACCGGCTGCGGGTCGCGGTCGTTGCGGCGGCCGCCGCCGATCCGCTGCGTTTCGACCTGTCGCGCGAGGCGGTGCTGGGAAGCGCGCGGAGCCTGATCCCGACGCTGGTGGGCGCGCTGCCGACGGTGGACGCAGGCGGGGCGGGGATCCTGGACGAGGACGGGGAGCGGGAGGGGGGCTCGGACCGGGCCGGGGGCCGGGACGAAGGTGGCTGCGCGGGCACGGCCGCCGATCCCGGCCTGGCACATCAGCTGTGGCCGAAACTCACCGCACACCCGGCCGACGAGCCGTCACTCGACGTGCTGGACACCGCTCTCGGGCTGCTGATCGACCACGATCCGGCCGCTTCCACCCTGGCGGCCCGGGTCGCGGCCTCGGCGCGGGCCCACCCCTATGCGGTGGTCTCGGCCGGGCTCGGAGTCCTGGAGGGGCCACTGCACGGCGTGGCCAGCGGGCTGGCGCACCGGATGCTGGCCGAGGTCCTGGAGCGGGGCGGCGCTGCCCCGGTGGTCGCGGACCGTCTCCGTACCGGCCGCCGGGTGCCGGGGCTGGGCCACCGGCTCCACACCGGCGAGGACCCGCGGGCCACCGCGCTGTTCGCGCTGCTCGCGGACATCCCCCGAGCGGCTCCGGCGCTGGCCGCGGCCCGCGACGTGGTCGCCACGACCGCGCGCCACGCCCCAATGCACGCGAATGTCGATATGGCGCTCGCGGTGCTGTCCGTCTCCTCCGGCATGGCCGCGGAGGCGGGCGAGACCGTGTTCGCGATCTCCCGGACGGCGGGGTGGATCGCGCACGCCCTGGAGGAGTACGGGGAGCGCCCGCTGCGGATGCACCCCATCGGCCAGTACATCGGACCGCGGCCGCCCCGGCCGCGGTCCGATGCCACAGGATCACCTTCGCAATAGACTGTTCGCCAGGCGCAAATTAACGACGATCAGCGGGAAGTGTTGCGCGGGGGCCGGGCCGTGGAACCGCGCACCACCAGTTCCGGCTCGAAGAGCAGCTCGTCGGACGGCACGGTACGCCCGCCGATCTGCATGGAGAGCAGCTCGACCGCGGCCCGGCCCATGGCCTCGATCGGCTGGCGGACCGTGGTCAGCGGGGGCTCCGTGCAGTTCATGAACGCCGAGTCGTCGTACCCGACGACGGAGACGTCCGCGGGCACCGAGAGGCCGCGGCGGCGTGCCGCGCGCACCGCCCCGAGGGCCAGCACGTCGCTGGCGCAGATGAAGCCGGTGACCCCTTCGTCCAGCAGCCGCATGGCGGCCGCCTGCCCGCCCTCCAGGGAGTACATCGCCCTGGCGACCCACTTGTCCGGCATGGTCGTACCGGCCTCCTCCGCGAGCACCCGGGCGGCGGCCAGCTTGCGCTGCGAGGGCACGTGGTCCGAGGGGCCGAGCACCAGGCCGATGCGCTCGTGGCCGAGCGAGACGAGGTGCCGCCAGGCCTGTTCGACGGCCACGGTGTCGTCGCAGGAGATGCCGGGGAAGTCGAGGTGGTCGATGGCCGCGTTGATGAGGACGACGGGGATCTTCCGGTCGGCCAGCACCTTGTAGTGGTCGTGGGGGGCGTCGGTCTGGGCGTAGAGGCCACCGGCGAAGACGACGCCCGAGACCTGCTGCTGCAGGAGCAGTTCGACGTACTCCGCCTCGGAGACGCCCCCCTTGGTCTGGGTGCACAGGACGGGCGTGAGGCCCTGCTGGGCGAGCGCGCTCCCGACCACCTCGGCGAAAGCGGGGAAGATCGGATTCTGCAGCTCCGGCAGGACCAGGCCGACCAGCCGGGCCCGCTCGCCGCGCAGTTGGGTCGGCCGCTCGTAACCGAGCACGTCCAGCGCGGACAGGACGGCCTGCCGCGTGGCGTCGGAGACTCCTGGCTTGCCGTTGAGCACCCGGCTGACCGTGGCCTCGCTGACTCCAACCTTTTGTGCCACCTGAGCAAGTCGTCGCGTCATGTGTGCAAGATTAGCGCAAGAAGCGCAAGCGGATTGCGTGGAGCTGGAAACGAGACAATCTCGGGAGGCCCCGGAGCGCTTCGCACCGTCTCCAAGCTGAGCGTGCCGCCCGCCGGCCGGCGGAGACACCGCGCCCGCTCAGCGGTCCCAGTGGGGTTCCCGCAGGTACAGCCCATGCGGGCCGACCGTCGCCAACAGCGTCACCGTACTCGCCGCCAGTCTCTTTCCGGCACCCCTCACCGCACAACTCGACGACCGGGCGGGGCCCATCGACCGGCCCTCGTACAACCCATCGGCCCTTGTACAACGCACCGCCGCCCGGCCGGATTGGCCGGATCGCTGGTCCTACGGGCCATCCCCGGGCGGGCGGATCCTGGAGCCGGCCCGATCCGAACGAGAGGCCCTAGGGTCTGTCTTCAAATTGCCGTCGTTGCCCGAAGGGCGGCCGGGCGGCGTCAGGTGCTTCCCCAAGCTCTCGGCTTCGTTCGAGCAGGGGAGACCCCATTTCTCGGCGTGCCGGCCCCAGTCCCCTGTACTGGACCGTACCGGGGTCTGGGGCCGGTGCGGCGAGAGTGCGTGCATGGCGTCGCCCGGCAGACGGCAGTTTGAAGACAGGCCCTAGACGGCGCCGGCGCCGGTCAGCGCGCGGACCTCGGTCTCCGCATGCTTGGCCGCGTCCGGCGGTTCCTTCGAGGTGACCGTACCGATCCAGCCGGCCAGGAACCCCAGCGGGATCGAGACCAGGCCCGGGTTCTCCAGCGGGAAGAGCTGGAAGTCCACGCCGGGGAAGAGCGAGGTGGCGCTGCCCGAGACGACCGGGGAGAGGACAACGAGCAGCACGGCGGGGATCAGGCCTCCGTAGACCGACCAGACCGCGCCGCGCGTGGTGAAGTTCCGCCAGAACAGCGAGTAGAGGAGCACGGGCAGATTCGCGGACGCCGCGACCGCGAAGGCCAGGCCCACCAGGAAGGCCACGTTCAGGTCCTGGGCGAGCAGGCCGAGTCCGATGGCGGCCACCCCGATCCCCGCCGCCGCGACCCTGGCCACGGCAACCTCGCTGCGCTGCCTGGAACCCGGGCGACGGAGCGAGGCGTAGAGGTCGTGGGCGACGGAGGCCGAGGAGGCCAGCGTGATTCCGGCGACGACGGCCAGGATGGTCGCGAAGGCCACGGCGGCGACGACGGCGAACAGAATCGTTCCCCCGGTGGATCCCTCGCCACCGCCGAGCACCAAGGCCAGCAGGGGAACAGCCGTGTTCCCAGCGGGATTCGAGGCCCGTACGTCCGCTGTGCCGACCAGCGCCGCCGCCCCGAATCCGAGCACGATCGTCATCAGGTAGAAGCTGCCGATGAGGCCGATCGACCAGACGACCGACCGGCGTGCCGCACGGGCGGTGGGCACGGTGTAGAACCGCGACAGGATGTGCGGCAGCCCGGCCGTGCCGAGCACCAGTGCCAGGCCGAGGCTGATGAAGTCGACGCGTGCCGTCCAGGTGCCGCCGTACCGGAGACCGGGCGAGAGGAACTTCTTGCGGTTGCCGCTGCGGTCGGCGGCGGAGTTGAGCAGCTCGTTGACATTGCCGTGGAAGTGCACCAGGACGAGCACGGTGAGCACGATTGTGCCCGCCATCAGCAGGACGGCCTTCACGATCTGGATCCAGGTGGTGGCGCGCATACCGCCGAGCGACACGTAGATCACCATGAGCGCCCCGACACCGATGACGGTCCAGGACCGGGCGGCCCCGCTCGTGCTGCCGAACAGCAGCGCCACCAGGCTCCCCGCGCCCACCATCTGTGCCACGAGGTAGAGGACGGAGACCGTGACGGAGGACGTCCCCGCCGCGATCCGGACCGGCCGCTCGGCCATCCGCGCCGCCACCACATCGGCCAGGGTGAACCGGCCGCAGTTGCGGACGAGTTCCGCGACGAGCAGCAGCACGACGAGCCAGGCGACCAGGAAGCCGACCGAGTAGAGCATGCCGTCGTAGCCGAAGAGGGCGATCAGACCGGAAATACCGAGGAAGGACGCGGCCGACATGTAGTCGCCGGCGATGGCGAAACCGTTCTCCATGGGCGAGAACAGCCGGCCGCCCGCGTAGAACTCCTCGGCGGAACCGTGCCGGTTGCGGCTCACCCAGGTGGTGATGCCGAGTGTCACGGCGATGAAGACACTGAACAGCAGCAGCGCCAGGGTCTGGTGATTCCCGTTCAACGCGCGGCCCCCCGCGTCATCTCCTGTGTCTCCCAGCGCAGATCGAGCGCTGCCCGGTCCCTGCGCAGCCGCGCGTGCCGCGCGTACGCACCGGTGAGCAGGAACGTCGTGAGGAACTGTCCGAGCCCCGCCACCATGGCGACGTTGACCGCACCGGCCACGGGTCTTGCCATCAGGCCGGGCGCGGTGACCGCCATGACCACGTAGGCGAGGTACCAGACGAAGAACGCGAGGGTGGCGGGGACGATGAAGCGCCGGTACCGGCGCCGCACCTCCTGGAAGGCTTCGCTGCGCTGTACCTCCAGGTAGATGTCCGCCGCACTGTGGCCGCGCTGCGGCAGCACGGAATCAGCTGTCCCGGCGGGCGCGAAGCTTCCCGTACTGTCCAGTTCCCCCCAGCCGGAGGCGAGCGCGTCGTACCAAGGGTCGTCGAGTCGCACCGCTGCGGACTCGTGCCCTGCTTCCTTCTCCACCGAACAACTCCCCTTGTCCACGGTCCACTTCGGCCGCGTATCCAAGAATGGTCAGATGGGGAAGATCCCGGGCACTTCATTCGCGAGACTTCACCTCTTCAGGTGAAGGATGCGCCGGGCGGCTGTGCGAGCCCTCGAACGTACGCATAGCGGACCGCCTGGGCGCGGTCACGGAGCCCCGCCTTGGCGAACAGGTTGTTGATGTGACTCTTCACGGTGGCCTGGGAGATGTGCAGGCTGCGGGCGATCTCCGCGTTGGACATCCCCTCGGCGATCAGGACGAGCACCTCCGCCTCGCGCGGGGTCATCCCGTCGGGCAGCTCCGGCTCAGTGCCCGCGGCCAGTGGCAACGGCCCCGTGGTGACCTGCTCCAGGAGCCGGCGCTGCACGGCGGGCGAGAGCCCGGCCTCGCCCGAGAGCACCGCCTTGATGGCCCGCACGATCTCGTCTCCCCCCGCGTCCTTGGTGAGATAGCCGCGGGCCCCCGCCCGGAGTGCGGGGAAGAGCGAATCGTCCTCGGCGAAGGTCGTGAGCACGACGACCTGGGTGGCGGGATGGTCCTCGCGGATCCGGCGCGTCGCCTCCACGCCGTCGCAGCGGGGCATGCGCAGGTCCATCAGGACCACGTCCGGGGCATGCTCAGCCACCAGGGCGACGGCCTCCTCCCCGTCCTTCGCCGATCCGACCACCTCGATCCCGGGCAGCAGGCCCAGCAGCATGACGATTCCCTCGCGCACCACCGACTGGTCGTCCGCCACCACCACCCGCGCGGTCACGCGGACACCCGCAGATTCACCACGAACCCCTCCTCGCCAGGACCGGCCTCCAGCGTGCCGCCGAGCAGTTCGGCGCGCTCCCGCATCCCCAGCAGACCGTATCCGGAGCCACTGACAGCGAGGTCGCTCCCAGGACTCTCACCCCCCGAATCACTGACCTCCAGGGCGATCCCGTCCGGCAGGTACTCCAGCCGGACGAGCACCCGGGCGCCGGGCGCGTGCTTGCGCACATTGGTCAGCGCCTCCTGTGCGACGCGCCGCACCGTCTGCGAGACCTCGGCGGTCAGCGCCCGGCGCTCCCCCTCCACCCTGACCTCGGCCGGCTCGGCCGCCACCAGCTGCCGCAGGAAATCCTCCACCGGGGACACCTCGCCGCGCAGGGCGGAGAGCGCCTGGCGGGTCTCCGCAAGCCCCTCACGGGCCATGGAGCGGGCCGCGACCACCCGCTGCAGGACCAGGTCCCGGAACTCCCCCGCGGGCTCCCTCTCGATCAGCAGCCGCGCCGCCTCCAGGTGCACCAGCTGCGCGGAGAGACTGTGGGCGAGCACGTCGTGGATCTCCCGGGCGATCCTGGACCGCTCGTCCAGGGCAGCCGTCTCGGCCTCCGCCACCCTCGCGGCCCGCTCCTGCGCGAGAAGCCGCCGCGCGCTTCCCCGGGCCTCGGCGTCCAGACGCAGTACGTATCCCGCGAGACAGAGCCCGGCCGTGGTCGCGGCCGTGGACAGCCAGTTGTCGGTGTTCACCAAGGCGTACGCACCGAGCGCCACCGCCGTGGACGGGACTCCCGCGACCAGCGGCAACCGCTCCAGAGCCGTGACCGCGCAACCGCACCAGAGCACCACCGCCGGCACCCTGGCTCCGGCCTCCTGTGCCCCGAACGCCGCCAGCATCAGCAGGGCGAGCGTGCCCAGCGAGAGCCACAGGCGGTTCTCCAGGCTGACCCGGAAGAAGGCCACCGCGAGCACCGCGCAGCCGAACACCCCGATCAGGCCGACCGCGATCTCCCAGGGCTCGAACAGTCCGCCCGTGAACGTCCCCCAGAGCATCACGGTGAGCAGTCCGGTCCGTACGGACCACGTGATGGCGACCCGCGGACGGGTGCGCTTCTCCCGCGAGAGAGCCTCCCGTGTTGGCCAGCTCGTCCATGAAGCGGGTGTCACACACGGTCCTTCCATGCCTGCCGGAACGGCGCGCGGTCAGCGTACGACGCCGGTATCCCGGCGGACCTCATCACCAGGATCCCGCTGCGCACCAGCAGCGTCACGGCCAGAGCCATCATCAGGGCGGAGCTGCCCTGATGTACGCCCAGCGCCGCGGCCACCCCGTAGAGGGCCGCCCTCAGCACCAGGCCTCCGGTCCAGACGTAGACGGTGGCCCTGGTCCCCTTGCTCCAGAGGGAGCCGTCCTCGGCGCGCCACAGCCGGGCCGTCCATCCCCAGGCCGCGCCCGTGACCAGCCCGACGGCCAGCTCGGCTCCCAGGACGGCGACGGAGAGCGTCTCGTGGTGCTGGTCGACGAGTCCGGGCTCGCGCAGCGCCATGACGAGCAGGACGCCGGGCAGGAGCCACCAGCGCCGGTCGCCGGAGATCTGCCGGGCCGAGCACTGGCGGACCACGACGAGAGCGATGACCGCGACGATCACCAGGACATTGACGAGCCCGGACATGGAAGCCTCCGAATGGCGGGAAGTTCTGTGACTCCGACGCTACGGAAACGGCCGGTTCAGGGAATCGGCTCAGGGGTTGAACGTGGGTGGAGCCGTCGTCTCCGCCCAGGGGTGGAGACGACGGCTCCGGTGTCGTGCGGGCCGGTCGTGCGGGCCAGTCCTGCGGGCCGCGGACTCAGACGTCGATGCGGGAGCGGTCCAGCGTGGCCGCCGAGCTGGTGATGAACTCCTTGCGGGGTGCCACCTCGTTGCCCATCAGCAGATCGAAGACCTGCTCGGACGATTCCAGATCGCCGATGTTGATCCGCCGCAGGGTGCGGAAGCGCGGGTCCATCGTGGTCTCCGCAAGCTGGTCGGCGTCCATCTCGCCCAGTCCCTTGTAGCGCTGGATCGAGTCCTTGTACCGGACGTTCTTGCGCTGGAGCTCCAGCAGCCGCGTGCGCAGCTCGTTGTCCGAGTACGTGTAGATGTACTTGTCCTGGCCCTTCTTCGGCTGGACGAGCTCGATCCGGTGCAGCGGGGGCACCGCGGCGAAGACCCGTCCCGCCTCGACCATCGGCCGCATGTACCGCTGGAAGAGCGTCAGCAGCAGGATGCGGATGTGGGCGCCGTCCACATCGGCGTCGACCAGCAGCACGATCTTGCCGTAGCGCGCGGCGGCGATGTCGAAGGTTCGTCCGGACCCTGCTCCTATGACCTGGATGATCGCGCCGCACTCGGCGTTCTTCAGCATGTCGGAGACGGATGCCTTCTGAACGTTGAGGATCTTGCCCCGGATCGGCAGCAGGGCCTGGAACTCGCTGTTCCGGGCCAGTTTGGCGGTGCCGAGCGCGGAGTCGCCCTCCACGATGAACAGCTCGCTGCGTTCGACGTCGTCGCTGCGGCAGTCGGCGAGCTTCGCGGGCAGCGAGGAGGATTCCAGAGCCGTCTTCCGGCGCTGCGCGTCCTTGTGCTGGCGGGCCGCGATCCGGGTGCGGGCGGCGGCCACCGCCTTCTCCAGGACGGCCCTGGCCTGGGCCTTCGCGTCGCGCTTGGTGGACGTCAGGAACGCCTTGAGCTCCTTGGCGACGACACTGGCGACGATCCGGTTGGCCGCGGATGTGCCGAGCACCTCCTTGGTCTGCCCCTCGAACTGGGGCTCCGCCAGCCGCACGGTCACGACCGCCGTGAGGCCCTCCAGGGCGTCGTCCTTGACAATGTCGTCCTCGGCGACGCGAAGGATCTTCGCGGAGCGGAGCACTTCATTGACCGTCTTCGTCACCGAGCGTTCGAAGCCGCTCACGTGCGTGCCGCCCTTGGGGGTGGCGATGATGTTGACGAAGGACTTGAGGGTGGTGTCGTAGCCGGTGCCCCAGCGCATCGCGATGTCGACGACCAGCTCCCGGGTGACCTCGGTCGCCGTCATGTGGCCGCGGTCGTCGAGCACGGGCACGGTCTCCTTGAACGTGCCCTGCCCCGTCAGGCGCAGGACGTCGCAGACCGCCTTGTCCTGGGCCAGGTACTCGCAGAACTCGCTGATCCCGCCGTCGAAGTGGAACGTCTCCTCCGTCTTGCCCTCGCCGTCCAGGCCTCGCTCGTCGCGCACGACGATGGTGAGGCCGGGGACGAGGAAGGCCGTCTGGCGGGCCCGCTGGTAGAGCGTGTCCAGATTGAGCTTGGCGTCCTTGAGGAAGATCTGCCGGTCGGCCCAGAACCGCACCCTCGTTCCGGTACGTGCCTTCGGGACCCGCTTGCCCTTGAGCAGCCCGTTGGCCGGGTCGAAGGGGCTTTCCGGCCCCTGCTCGGTGAAGATGCCGGGGACCCCGCGGCGGAAACTGATCGAGTGGGTCGCGCCGTGGAGGTCGACCTCCACGTCGAGCCGGGCGGAGAGGGCGTTCACGACGGAGGCGCCCACGCCGTGGAGACCACCGGAGGCGGCGTACGCGCCGCCTCCGAACTTGCCTCCGGCGTGCAGCTTGGTCATCACGACCTCGACGCCCGACAGTCCGGTCTTGGGCTCCGCGTCGACCGGGATGCCCCGGCCGTTGTCACGGACCTCGACGGAGTTGTCGTCGTGGAGGATGACCTCGATGTGGTCGCAGTAGCCGCCGAGGGCCTCGTCGACCGAGTTGTCGATGATTTCCCAGAGGCAGTGCATGAGGCCGCGGCTGTCGGTGGACCCGATGTACATCCCGGGGCGCTTGCGAACCGCTTCGAGCCCCTCGAGTACGAGCAGATGCCGCGCGGTGTAGTTGGAACCGTCTTGGTCTGCTCCGGTCAGCAGCGCAGTGGACGGCACGGACGTATCGGCGGTCACGCGGTTCGCTCCTCGCTGAATTTCATTTGGGGCCCAGTGGGTAACGGGCTCGGCTTCGGTTGCCGCTGAGAGGGTACCGAGGCCTGGTAGAGCGGGTGTAACGCCACCCCAGGAGAACCCTCACACTAGTCCAGCCTCGCATACATGTTCGATCCCTCGTCGGAGTGACGTGCACATCACGTTCCCTTCCAGGCATGAACCATTTAGGCTCCGGGCACGTCCTCATGAACAAGCCGGCAAGCCAGCCGGTCGGACGGACCGACCAAGACAAGCAATGCGAAACCGTAGCGCTACGCAATACGGCACATTCGCCGCGAACCGGCAACAGACAGCCTTCCTGAGAAGAAGTTTCGAAGAAAAGCCACGAGCGGGAACGTTTTCGGCCTGGTTGGATGTTGACCCTGGTACGACAGCTCGTCGAGCTAGAGAAGAGGCGACGTGACTACTGTTCTGACCCCCGCGAGCCCGCTGACCGCAGCAGACCGCTGTGACCGTTGCGGCGCCCAGGCATATCTGCGCGTCGTCCTCATCAGTGGCGGTGAACTGCTCTTCTGCGCCCACCACGGACGCAAGTTCGAGCCGGAACTCAAGAAGATCGCCGCGGAAATACAGGATGAGACGGACCGACTGACGGCCGTGCAGGCCCAAGCCGCCGAAGAGGAACAACACTGAGACCTCGCATCCACGACGAGCCAGGGGCCGGTCCTGTACCGACCGACGGGCGGCTCCCTCCACCGGAGGGAGCCGCCCGTTCTCGTACCCGGAGCCGGTGACTCAGTCGGCGTCCGCCATCCACCCGATGGCGGCGGAAATCCGCGTATAGACCCCTGGGCTCCCCGCCTGACCGCAGCCGGCCCCCCAGGACACCAGCCCCACAAGCCGCCCATGGGCCACCAGGGGCCCTCCGCTGTCGCCCTGGCATGCGTCGTACCCGCCCTGCGGTTCGCCCGCACAGAGCATCGCTGAGGCCTCGTACGTGCCGTTCCTGCCGCCCGGGTAGGCCTCCTCGCACGAGCTGTCCGGCAGAACGCTCACTTTCGCCGACCTGAGTGACGAGGCGTAGTCACCGTTGCCCGTGGTGTCACCCCACCCGTAGACGACCGCGGCGGTACCCGCCTGGTACCCGGCGTCACCGGCTTCGGCCATCGGGATCACGTCCTGCTCGGGCAGTGCTTCGGCCAGCGTCAGCACGGCGACGTCCCCGCTGTTGGTGGTGGCGTCGAACCCGGGGTTGACCCACGTCCCGCTCACCGCGATCTCCTTGCCGCCGGAACCGTTCAGCTCGTTCCGCCCGGAGATGATCCGCAGATCGCGCACCTGGCCGACATCGGTGCCGAGCGCCTCGCGGCTGAGGCAGTGCGCGGCCGTGAGCACCTTCTTCGGCCCCACCGCCACGGCGCCGCAGAACTGGCCGGCGCGGGTATCCCCGAAGCGGCTGCGGCTGGAGAGCGCCACCACCCAGGGGCTGTCCTTGATCTGGGCGGGCTGACCCCCGATGACGATGCTGTCCGCGACCGCCGAAGCGGGGGAGGCGAGCGGTATCACGGCCGCGGCGGCGGTGAGGGCGAGAGCCCCGGTCATGGTGCGGACGACGGTACGGGACATACGTACTCCTGACTCTGTGATGGACCATGCCTACCCAGAGTCATCGCGCTGACGCCGATCCGCACCCCCACATAGGCCGAGGGCTCGCATCCCCATGGGATGCGAGCCCTCGTTCCGGGTACTCCCCGACCTAGTCGAGGTAGTCGCGCAGCACCTGCGAACGCGACGGGTGACGCAGCTTCGACATGGTCTTGGACTCGATCTGGCGGATGCGCTCACGCGTCACGCCGTAGACCTTGCCGATCTCGTCCAGCGTCTTCGGCTGTCCGTCGGTCAGACCGAAGCGCATGGAGACCACACCGGCCTCACGCTCGGAAAGCGTGTCGAGCACCGAGTGCAGCTGCTCCTGGAGGAGCGTGAAGCTGACCGCGTCGGCCGGGACGACCGCCTCGGAGTCCTCGATCAGGTCACCGAACTCGCTGTCCCCGTCCTCACCCAGCGGGGTGTGGAGGGAGATCGGCTCACGGCCGTACTTCTGGACCTCGATGACCTTCTCGGGGGTCATGTCGAGTTCCTTGGCCAGCTCCTCCGGGGTGGGCTCGCGGCCCAGGTCCTGGAGCATCTGGCGCTGCACGCGCGCGAGCTTGTTGATGACCTCGACCATGTGCACCGGGATACGGATGGTGCGGGCCTGGTCCGCCATGGCGCGGGTAATCGCCTGCCGGATCCACCAGGTGGCGTACGTGGAGAACTTGTAGCCCTTGGTGTAGTCGAACTTCTCGACGGCGCGGATCAGACCCAGGTTGCCCTCCTGGATCAGGTCCAGGAAGAGCATGCCGCGGCCGGTGTACCGCTTGGCCAGCGAGACCACGAGACGGAGGTTCGCCTCCAGCAGGTGGTTCTTGGCGCGGCGGCCGTCCTCGGCGATGATCTCCAGCTCGCGCTTGAGCTTCGGCGCGAGCTTGTCGGAGTTCGCCAGCTTGTCCTCGGCGAACAGGCCCGCCTCGATGCGCTTGGCAAGCTCGACCTCCTGCTCGGCGTTGAGGAGCGGGACCTTGCCGATCTGCTTCAGGTAGTCCTTGACCGGGTCGGCCGTGGCGCCGGCGACGGCGACCTGCTGCGCAGGTGCGTCGTCCTCGTCGTCGTCGGAGAGGACGAAGCCCTTGTTCTCGCCCTCGCCCTCCTCTTCCTCACCCTTGCCGGCCTTGACTTCCTCGGCCGCGTCGTCGCCGTCGAGGGCCTCGTCGTCCTGCTTGCCGGCCTTCTTCGACGCGGTCTTCTTGGCCGCCGTCTTCTTCACGGCGGTCTTCTTGGCAGCCGTCTTCTTGGCTGCCGCCTTCTTCGCGGGGGCGGCCGCGGTGGCGTCATCGGCCACCACGTCCACGGTCTCGGCGGACGGGGCGGCGGTGGCCGCGACGGTCCGCGTCACGGTCGTCTTGGCCGCGACAGTCTTGGTAGCGGTGCGCTTGACCGGGCTCTTGGCTGCGACGCTCTTGCGGGCGCGCTTCGACGGCTCCGCGGCACTGACCATCAGCGTCACACCCTCTTCCTCGAGGATCTGGTTGAGGCTGCGCAGAACGTTCTTCCACTGGGTTGGCGGAATCTGGTCAGCCTCGAAGGCCCGACGCACGTCATCGCCGGCGATCTGCCCATCAGCCTTTCCCCGCTCGATGAGCGCCATCACAGATTCGGACTCGGCGATCTCCGGCGGGAGCGTACGGGATGTGCTGGCCGACACGAACAACCTCTCGGAACGATGGAAACGGCTTCCGGCCCGGCCCAGGAGAGGGCTGAACCGACGACCGTCGGCTGGGAATGTGCCAACGGCGCGGGCTATGCCTCAGAACTGCACAGCACACTGATTGGCTGCTGTATTCCTTCCGCGGCGGTCACCTCTTAAGTCATCGCGCTGTTTCGAGGAGTGTTACGCCCAATCCGCGTGGCCCGAGTCACACCCCATTTCCGGCGAACGCGACCAGGGGCGACATCCCCCCACAATTGTGCCGCCGGACCGCGGGGCCCGGCGGCACACGGCCGGCACACCCGCCAAGTGCCGCGCTCAGTGCTGCTCGCGCGGCGCCGGCACCACCGGTTCGGCCGACTCCGTCTCCAGCTCCAGTGGGCCCGCAAGCAGCTGGCGCATGGCTGATTCGGCGCCCGCAGAGTCGCCGGACGCGAGGGCGTCGACGATCCGCGCGTGATGGCCGAGCGATCCCTCGTTCGGCCGGTCACAACCGGTCACCGGCCCACCCGAGACGTGCAGGGCGGCGGAAACGATGCCGGAGAGGTGCTCCAGCATGCGGTTGCCCGCGGCCTGGATCAGCAGGGCGTGGAACTCCGCGTCGGCGCGGGCGCAGGTGATCACGTCGCCCTGCCCGAGCGCGTGCCCCATGATCTCGACCATGTCGGCGAGGCGCTGCTGAAGATCATCCCGGCCATGGCCCGCAGCGAGGCTGGCGGCCAGCGGCTCGATCGTCCACCGGAGCTCGTTCAGCTCGCGGCGCTGGTCGTCGCGCTGCGGGCCGAAGGCACGCCATTCGATGATGTCGGGGTCGAGCAGATTCCAGTCACTGACAGGCCTGACCCGGGTGCCCACATTGGGGCGGGCGCTCACCAGCCCCTTCGCCTCCAGCACACGCAGCGACTCCCGTACGACGGTGCGGGAGACCTCGAATCGCTGACCGATCTCCTCCGGGACCAGAGGGCGGTCCGCGCCCAGGTCTCCGGAGACGATCATCTGTCCGAGCTGCTGGACAAGTTGGCCGTGCAGGCCTCGGCCACGGCTGGCCGATCCCCGTCGGCCCACCCTGCCGAGCTCATTGTCGGTACCGCTCCAGGAACGAGTGGCGGCACGCTCGCCGGCCGGCGCGTCCGCGTAGGGGTAACGGTCGAGTTCGCCCGAGCCGGCGAGGCCGGAGTCGGCAGAGCGGGCGGCGGTCATCATGGTGTGCGCAAGGGTACTCACGCATCCTTTGTCGGCGCGGCTCAGCCACCCCTTGAGGTCTTTGGTGAAAAGCACACGAAAGGGTGATCGGCACCCGCTTCCCAATTGACGCCTTATTGTTATAAAACGGGCAATTCAAATGGAGTTGTGGGACTTTTGGCGATCCGGTGCCACCGCGCGATCACCAACGCACCCTGCCGCGAACGCTGGTGAACAGATACGCGCAGATGAGGACCGACAACGACAGGGCCAACGCGGTCCCCACCGGATGGGCCACCACCCGCATCGCGGCCAGCACCCACCGGTCAGTCTCGTGCGGCCAGTAGGGCCAGGCCAGTTCCCGCAGCCGTCCCGGAAGTCCGGCCATCGAACGGGCGGTCGGCGCCTTCGGCATCCGCTGGACGAGAGGAACCATCAGCACCGGAACGGCGAGCACCGCGGCGACACCCGCCGCCGTGACCCGGAAGATTCCGGCGGCCAGCAGTCCGGCCCAGGCGCAGCCGACGGTCAGGCCGGACCAACTCACGCCCAGCGAGATCACATTCGGCGGAATCCGGATCAAGTCGCCGCCGTACACGAGGCGAAGAGACGCCGCGGAGGCCAGTACGACAAGCAGGGCGAGCAGCAGGGCCACCCCCGCGGACACCACCAGCTTGGCGAGGAGCAGCCCGAGGCGGCGGGGTACGGTGCCGCGGCCGGCGGCGAGCGCGGGATACCGGAACTCGTCACCGAAGGAGAGCGCCCCGAGCAGCCCAGCGCAGATCGCGGCGGGCGGCAGCGGGAGCAGCGATGGCCAGGAGGCAAGCACGGTGGGCAGCGGCGTACGGCCATCGCGGGCGAGCAGCACGGAGATCCCGGCCGACGCGACCAGGGCGACGGCCATGATCAGTGCCGTGGTCCTGACCCCGAAGAGGCGGCGCAGTTCGTAGCGCACCGGGCGCAGCGGACCACGGGCGGGACGCCGCCTGATCGGCGGCGGCAGGCCGGGCCCAGCGGCGTTCGGGGCCGGTGAGCCCTCCGCCCTGGCCGTCCCGACGCCGTCGGGGCCTGATCCGTCGGCCCCGGCTCTGTCGGGGCGTGACCTGTCGATCCCGGCTCTGTCGGGGCCTGATCCGTCGACCCCGGCTCCGTCGGGACCTGATCCGTCCGGCCGGGTTCGGGTGGCTGCCGCCCCGTTGTGCGCGGTCGCGCCGGACCTGGTCGTGCGGGAGGCGGGGCCTCCGGGAGCCACCTCGCTGACGACCGGTCCCGTGTCTCCGACTTCGTCCGCGAGCTGGTGAACGGGAAGCCCGTGCCGGAACGCCGTGTCCCCGATCTCCGCGCAGCTGCTGCCGTAGACGGAGAGCCGGCTGCTGCTCGCCTCGGTGACGACCTCGACGGAGCGCCGGGCCGCCCTCGCCTCGCGGCTGACGACCGCGGCAAGCCGGGCGGCGTGCGGGGAACGGACCGCGACGCGGGGGCGGAGCCGGGTGCGGGCGAATTCGACGACGTCCTGATCCGCGACGAGCCGTCCGCCGTCGATGGACACCACCCGCCCCGCCACCTGCCCCGCGGCCCTCGCGGCCTCCTTGGCGTCGCTGGTGGTGTACAGCACGGTGCCGCCCCTGGCCGCGTGGGATCGCAGCACCCCGTGCAGCCAGTCGGCCTCTCGCGCGTCGAGGCCTTCCGCGGGTTCGTCGAGGATGAGCGTGTGCGGGTCGCCGAGCAGCGCGGAAGCAAGGGCCAGCCTGCGGTCCATGCCCGGGGAGAGCGAGGCGATGCGCTGGTCACCGAGCCCGGCGAGGCCAACGGTGTCGAGGAGTTCGTCGGCCCTGGACGCCGGTACGCCCGCCGCGGCACAGAGCATGCGGAGCTGTCCCCGGGCGGTGCGGACCGGGTGGCCCGGCACGTCCCCGAGGACCACTCCCACTTCGCGGGCGGGTTGTGCGACGCGATGCAGGGCTCTGCCCCGGAAGTAGGTGATTCCCCGGCCGGGATCCAGTTCGAGCATCAGCCGCAGGGCCGCGGTCTTGCCGGAACCCCGCGCGCCCAGCAGGGCGGTGACGCAGCCGGAGCCGGCCTCGAACGTGAGGTCGTCCACAGCGGGCGGGAGTCCGCGGTGGCTGGCGCTGGTGAGTCCGATGGCCTGGAGCATCGCTTCTCTCGCACGAGGTGACACCGCTCGACGGCAGTGGGTACCGCAGAAAGATAACCCGATATATCCGACTTTTTGCGCAACACTGCTTCTACGGCGTTCCGGCCTCACCTCCACGTGAATCCCAGCGACCCGCGCATCCGGCACACGGGCACACACGCCGCCCGGCCACGCATCGGCTGGCCGGAGACACATCAGGTGCACGGACATGAATCGGTGGACCGGGCACGCATCGGGTGCACGGACATGCATCGGCTGGCCGGGCACGGATCGGGGGCACGGGCACGCGCCGCGTACGGGCGTGCCTCGCCTGTGCGGACGCGCATCGCCCGTACAGCTGCGGCGGGGACTCGCCCCGCCGCAGCGGGATCAGACCTCGGGCCGGAGCATCGGTGGGTTGAGTACGGTGGCCGCGCCCGACCGGAACAGCTGCGCGGGACGGCCGCCCTGCCTGGTGGTCGTGCCGCCGGAAGGCACCAGGAACCCGGGGGTGCCTGTCACCTTGCGGTGGAAGTTCCTCGGGTCGAGCACGACACCCCAGACGGCTTCGTACACCCTGCGCAGCTCCCCGACCGTGAACTCCGGCGGACAGAAAGCGGTGGCCAGCGAGGAGTACTCGATCTTGGAGCGGGCCCGCTCCACACCGTCGGCCAGGATCCGCGCGTGATCGAAGGCCAGCGGCGCCGGGTGTTCACCGTCGCGGCCGTATCCACCCTCGGGTCCGAGCAGGTCACCGACCGGTGCCCAGCGGGCACTGTTCGCGTCCCCGCCCGCCCTGGGCGCCGGCAGGTCGGGGGCCAGCGCCAGATGGGCGACGCTGACGACCCTCATCCGCGGATCGCGCCCCGGGTCCCCGTAGGTGGCGAGCTGTTCGAGGTGAGCGCCGTTCCCGACAGCGGGAACCACCGGGTCGTGCGCCGAGAGCCCGGTCTCCTCGACGAGCTCACGCGCCGCGGCGGCCCCGAGATCCTCATCGGCTTTGACGAAGCCGCCGGGCAGCGCCCACCTGCCCTGAAACGGCGATTCGCCTCGGCGCACCACCAGCGCGCAGAGCGCATGACGGCGGACCGTGAGAACGACCAGGTCGACGGTGACGGCGAAGGGCGGGAAGGTCGACGGGTCGTAGGGCGGCATGCCGTGATCATAGTCGTCTGCCTGACGATAAACACTCCTTTCGTCGCGCTCTTCATCCGTCCCCGCACCGGCAGGGCCGCTCCGGAGGCGCCCCGTCCCGTGCTCCCCCGCGCCCCGCAGTCCAGGAGCCGGCCGCCCGTACGGCGTCCGCCGTCATCGACGGGTCCTGGACCCCCGGCGGCCCTGCGTCCGGGGGTGTCCGGCGCGGCGCCGGTCCGTCGCCGCGCTGGGCCCGGCGGAGCCCTGTCGTGGCCGGCGCCGCCCGGCCGCGTGCGCCCGTACGGAACGGGCCCCCGCGACCCGTCCCGTGCCGCGACCGCGCCGTACTGTCCTTGTGGCGCGTTCACCGCGCAGGCACCGTCGCAGCGTCTCCGGATCGAGGCCCTGGTTGCAGGCCTCGTGCAGCAGCTGGGCGAACGTGTATCCGGGGTCCAGCCGCAGAGCGAGGCCCAGCGCGACCCGCGCGGCCGGCTCGTCCCCCGTGGACCAGGCGACCCAGCCCGCCAGGGTGAGCGGAGCGGCAGCGTGCTCCACGTACGGTGCGACACAGCGGCGCGCCAGCGCCCGCCACAGCCTCAGCGCGGACTCGGCCTCGGGCCCCTCCATCCACTCGGCGGCCCTGTCGCGGGTCTCCCGGTCCTGGAGGCCGAGAATCACCGCTGCGGCCTCCTCATGGCTGATCAGCCGGTCGTCGTTGAGGTCGGACAGCGAGGGCATCGCAGCCGGTGCCTCCCCGAGGCGTTTCATGAGCTGCCGGGCGAGCTTCAGCGTCGATCCTCCGACCTCCTTGCGGCCCTCCTCGTCGAGAAGCTTCGGCAGCAGCGCGGACCCCGCCCGGTCGAGCGCCTGCTGCTGCCCGCTGCTCGCCGTGGCCGCCAGGGGCGTCAGCCTCGCCTCCATCTCCCGCAGCGATCCCCGTACTTGAACGCCCGCGTAGGTGGCTGCCGCCGCCATGACCGAGGTGCCGGGCACGGCCAGCGGGGTGCCGTCGGCCGGGCAGCACCGGGCATCGGGGCAGCAGTAGGACCAGTAGCGGTCGTCGGAGATGCAGAGCGCTTCGAGCACCGGCACGTCCAGTGCTCCACAGGCCGTGCGCAGTCGTTGGGCGAAGGGCCGGAGCCGCTCCATGATCTGGTTGCCGGTCTCTCCGTCGGCCGGGTCCTGGCAGAGGAAGACGACGATCGCGTCGGGCCGGTCGCCACGCCGCTCGCTCCCCTTGATCAGGCATTCCGCGAGCTGCTCGGCAACCGACGGCCACTCCTGCGCGGACTGCGGGATGCCGAGCCTGAGCCGCCCGCCGAAGCGGCCCCGGCCACCGTGCAGGGCGACCATGACCACGCTGTCGTTCGGATGGAATCCCATGAGATACGGGAGGGCGTCGGCCAGCTCGGCCGGGCCTCGCAGGGTGATCTGCTGCTCGTCGGAGGGACCGGTGGATTCGTGGTGCTTGTTCATGGGATGACGGTCTCGTGCCGGGCAAGAATCCGCGACCCCCTGTGGATAAGTTATCCACAGGGGCAGCGCGGTCGTTCGCGGTTTGTCGTACCCATCGGGTTGCATGGGGGAATGACCAACGCAGACCGCGCAGAGCTCAGGGCTTCGGCCGACTCCGTACTGGCCCGACTCGTCGGGGACGCCTCCGGCACCGCCCGGCTGCGCGAGGATCAGTGGCGAGCCATTGAGGCGCTGGTCGCCGACAAGCGCAGAGCGCTGGTCGTCCAGCGGACCGGCTGGGGCAAGTCAGCCGTATATTTCGTCGCCACCTCGCTCCTGCGGGCGCAGGGCAGCGGCCCGACCGTCATCGTCTCGCCCCTGCTGGCCCTGATGCGCAACCAGGTCGCGGCCGCGGCCCGAGCCGGCATCAGCGCCCGCACGATCAATTCGTCCAACACAGAGGAGTGGGACACCGTCCAGGCCGAAGTGGCCGCCGGAGAGGTGGACGTACTGCTGGTCAGCCCGGAGCGGCTCAACAATCCGGACTTCCGGGACCAGGTCCTGCCCAGGCTCGCCGCCGCGACCGGGCTGCTCGTGGTCGACGAGGCGCACTGCATTTCCGACTGGGGCCATGACTTCCGCCCCGATTACCGGCGCCTTCGGACCATGCTCGCCGATCTGCCCTCGGGCGTACCGGTACTCGCGACCACCGCCACGGCCAACGCCCGCGTAACAGCGGACGTCGCGGAGCAGCTGGGCACCGGAGCGGGTACGGACGCCCTCGTGCTGCGCGGACCGCTGGACCGCGAGAGCCTCAGCCTCAGTGTGCTGCGGCTCCCCAACGCAGCCCACCGGCTGGCCTGGCTCGGTGATCACCTCAAGGAGCTGCCCGGTTCGGGGATCATCTACACCCTGACGGTCGCCGCGGCGGAGGAGATCACCGCCTATCTCCGTCAGTGCGGGCACACCGTCGCCTCCTACACCGGCCGTACCGAGAACGCCGAGCGGCAGCAGGCGGAGGACGATCTGCTTGCCAACCGCGTCAAAGCACTGGTGGCAACTTCCGCGCTGGGCATGGGATTCGACAAGCCCGACCTCGGATTCGTCGTGCACCTGGGCTCACCCTCCTCCCCCATCGCCTATTACCAGCAGGTGGGCCGTGCGGGCCGAGGTGTAGAACACGCGGAAGTACTGCTACTTCCAGGCAAAGAGGACGAGGCGATCTGGCAGTACTTCGCCTCGGTCGCCTTCCCGCCGGAGGATCAGGTCCGGCGCACGATCGACGTCCTCGCCCAGGCAGGCCGCCCGCTCTCGCTGCCCGCCCTGGAACCCCTGGTCGACCTGCGGCGCACGCGGCTGGAGACCATGCTCAAGGTCCTCGATGTCGACGGGGCCGTCCACCGGGTCAAGGGCGGCTGGGTCGCCACGGGAGAGCCCTGGGTCTACGACACGGAGCGCTATGCCTGGGTCGCCCGCCAACGGGCCGCCGAGCAGCAGGCGATGCGCGATTACGCCACGACGGACGGCTGCCGGATGGAGTTCCTGCGCCGCCAGCTCGACGACGAGGAGGCGACTGCCTGCGGGCGCTGTGACAACTGCGCCGGAGCACGCTTCGACCAGGGCGTCTCCTCGGCCGCGCTGGACACCGCCCAGGGTGAGCTGCGCAGGCCGGGTGTCGAGGTGGAGCCGCGCAAGATGTGGCCGACCGGTCTCGCCGCGGTGGGCGTCGATCTCAAGGGCCGTATCCCCGCGGGGGAGCTGTCCGGAATCGGACGCGCGCTGGGCCGGCTGTCCGACATCGGCTGGGGCAACAGGCTGCGCCCCATGCTGGCGCCGCAGGCACCGGACACACCGGTGCCCGACGATGTGGTCGACGCGGTGGTGACCGTGCTGGCCGACTGGGCCAAGGGGCCCGGCGGGTGGGCATCCGGTGCGGCGGACGCCATGCCCCGGCCGGTCGGTGTGGTCACCATCGCCTCGCACAGCAGACCGCAGCTCGTCCAGTCGCTCGGCAGCCGTATCGCGGAGGTCGGGCGGATGCCGTTCCTCGGCAGCGTCGGCCATGCCCCGGAGGCCGACGGGATCCGGATCTCGCAGACCAACAGCGCGCATCGTGTCCGGGCTCTGCACGAGACGCTCGTCGTGGGAACCGAGCTGGCCGAGGCCCTGGCGCAGGCCCACGGTCCCGTGCTGCTCGTGGACGATCTCTCGGACACCGGATGGACGCTCGCCGTGACGGCCCGGTTGTTGCGACGGGCCGGCGCTGACGCGGTGTTTCCGCTGGTCCTCGCTGTTCAGGCGTGACAGGTGGCGTCAGCCGGGGCCCGATTGGGCAGGGATATCCGTGTCATTCCAGCTGATTACCGTCAGCTGCGCCAATTGCTCGTTGCCGCCTGCCGATACGCCAGGGAGAATTGGACTCGCTCCCCGCACAGTTCTTTCCCGGCCCGGAAGGGCTGTGCCACGGCGCGCCCTCACCCGACCCTGCCCGCATCGTGGGCGCGTATGCGAAGGGAGGACCGTGACCTTCGGATTCGCTCCGTCCGCAGCCACTTCCATGTCGGCAGCCGCCGACTCCGCCAACCGCCTTGCCCGGATACTCGAACCGGCCGAGTGGGCCGCGGCGGGCATACCGCTGCTGCGCAGCCCGCGCGAGGTCGTCAGCGGCCTGCACGCCAGGCACCGGCCGACTCCGGCGACCGCCGTCGTAGCCGTGCTCGATCACGAGGAACGACTGACGGCCAGTGCCTCGTTCGCCCGCCGCTCGGTGACGGCGGACGGCTGGGAATTCCGTAACGCGCTGCTGGCGCATCTGCGCCGGGTCATCCCGCACGATCTCCGCCGCCGTACGCCCGTCCGTACCGCAGTACTTCTCTACTGCCGCGAGGGGGACGAGCGCTGGACGGAGGAGGACGGGGCGTGGATGTGGGGGCTGCGGGACGCCTGCACCCTGCACGGCCTGAGGTGCGGCGCGTACATCACGCTGACCACTGGTGGCTGGCAGGTGCTGGGCGAGGGCAGGGGTGGCCGTCGTCCCAGCTCCACGTCTCGGCCTGCGGCTCTCGCGGACACCGCGCTGGACCAGGATCCGGCCGCCCCGTCGCGCACCGGCGGCGGCGCGGCCCAGGCACTGCACCGCAGCGTGGCCCGCTGACCCCTGCCGCGGGCCCGGCCGCCCTCGCGGACGACCGGGCCACCAACAGGCAGGATCACCAACAGACCGGGTCACCAACCGGCGGCCCCAGCAGCCGGGCGCCAGCAGCTGGGGCGCCGCGGAGCAGGTCCCCGGAGAATGGGCCGACGAGAGGCCGGGGCTGGGCTCAGCAGCCACCCCCGGCCCGATCGTGCTGCGGTCAGACGCCCGCGCCGAGCACCGCGTTGACCTGCTGCGGGTCACCACAGACGATCAGCAGGACTCCGGCGCTCCGCCTCGCGGTGGCCAGCGCACGGGTAGCGGCGTCATCGACGGCACCGTTCACCGCGATGATCACCACCGGCCGGGACTTCACCCGGTCCACGGCAGCGGCTCCGGCGAAGAACACGTCGTCGCAGGCTTCGTGCTGAGCCCAATAGGCGGCCTCGCCGAAGGACAGCTCGTGCGTCGCCCAGGGGTGTTGCTCGGCCGTGGTGAGCACCAGGATGTCGCCGGGAGCCCGACCGGAGTCGAGCAGCAGGTCCACCGCCTCGTCGGCGGCGGCGAGCGCGCCGTCGGCGGGGGCGGGGATCAGCTGGAGCTGCGGCGCGGAACGATTCTCCGGCGCGGCGGCCTCGGGCCGGACGGGGGCAGGGCGCGGGCGCTGCGCCGGGGGCGCTGGCCGCGCGGGACCGGGACCCGGACGACCGGGGCGCGGCATGGCCGCTGTACGCGGGCCGGGTACGGGACGAGGGGTCGACGCGGTGCGGCCGGTGGCCGGAGTGGCGCGGGGACCCTGGGCGCTCTCGTGAATCTGAGGCTCCTCGGGGATGAGAGGCATGGGTGGTTGTCTATCAAACGCTGACGCACAAGCCATCAGCGGGTGGGTACGTGTGTGCGATCAGAAGTCGAAGCCGAGCTGGCCCCCGCTTTCCAGTGCGGCCGCCTCGGCGGAGAAGCGGACCTTCTTGAGGTGCTGCCACCTGGGCAGCGCGTCGAGGTAGGACCACGAGAGGCGGTGGTGGGCCGTCGGGCCCCGCTCCTCCAGTGCGGCCCTGTGCACGGGGGACGGGTAGCCGGCGTTGGCACCGAACGCGAAGTCCTCGTACTCACCGGATTCCGCGCCGAGTTCGGCCATCACCGTGTCCCTGCGAACCTTCGCGATCACCGAGGCCGCCGCCACCGCCACACAGGACTGGTCGCCCTTGATGACGGTACGGACCTGCCAGGGTGAGCCCAGGTAGTCGTGCTTGCCGTCAAGGATCACCGCGTCCGGGCGTACCGGCAGCGCCTCCAGGGCGCGGACGGCCGCGAGCCGCAGAGCGGCGGTCATCCCGAGTTCGTCGATCTCCTGCGGCGAGGCGTCACCGAGTCCGAACGCGGTGACCCATCGCTCCAGCAGCGGCGCGAGCTCCGCGCGGCGCTTGGGGCTGATCAGCTTGGAGTCGGTGAGCCCGGCGGGCGGTCTGCGGAGACCGGTGACGGCGGCACACACGGTGACCGGACCCGCCCACGCTCCGCGCCCGACCTCGTCGACACCGGCGACGGTCCTGGCACCGGTGGTGGCGCGCAATGAGCGCTCGACGGTGTGCGTGGGTGGTTCATACGGCATGGCGCCAGCAAGCGTACGCCGATGCGGCGGCCGGGAACACCCCGGGGCACGTGCCGGCCGCCGCCGTCCGGCGCCGCGCCGCCGGACCGGTCACGGCACCCTCGCCCGCAGAGGCCCGGAACCGCGTCCGGCGGGGGCTGTCAGCGGGCGCCGGAGCGGAAGAACGGCATCGCGACCTGATCGATCAGCTCAGCGATGTCGCCGTCACTCCATTCGCTGCCGCACACCTTGCTGCGGTACATCATCATCGCGGGGATCACGTCGAAGGCCAGCCCGCGCAAGGCGTCGGGCCGGACCTCTCCCCGTTCGACCCCACGGCTCACCACTTCCCGGATGAGGTCGGTCGACGGCGCGATCACACTGTGGAGGATCACCGACTGGAACCGTTCGGCCGTGCTCGCGTCACATTCGTGAAGGACCGATCGCAGCGCGGTGCCGGACTTGGAGAGCATCCCGTCCCGCAGCGTCCGGCACAGCTGATAAAGATCGTCACGGACGTTGCCGGAGTCGGGCGCGTCTCCCATCGGCGGCAGCGCACGGCGCAACGCGTCGGCGACCAGGTCCTCCTTGGAGGGCCATCGCCGGTAGATCGCCGCCTTCCCGGTCTGGGCCCCCGCGGCGACGCCCTCCATCGTGAGCCCGTTCCAGCCGACCGTGCTCAGCCGCTCCAGCACGGCTTCGAGGATCGCGCGTTCCAGCACGGAGCCCCGGCGGCGAAGGGACACCACCGGCGGCCGGGCGGCGGCTGCCGATCGCGAAGTATCCATGAGTTTCTCTCCATCGAAACGGGTTCGCCGCACCCGCGCCGGCCGGGGAGGCACGGCGGAACAGGGCGGCATGCGGGGGCCGGACGGGACCGAGCAGTCCCCGGCCGGGCGGCGGTACCGGGCATGACCGGACGGCAGCGGACTCAGTGAACGCTTGCGTTCACTGAGGGGGATTCATTACCGTTACCGGAACAGTGAACGAGTCCGTTCACTAATTCACTTGTGGGGGATCCATAGTGACAACCTCTCAGTTAGAAGCACGGGACGCACCGAGCCCGGCACGCCGGCAGGGCCGCCCGGGTATCGCCCTGACCGTCATCGCCGCCTGCCAGTTGATGGTTGTGCTCGATGCCACGATCGTCAACATCGCACTCCCGCACATCCAGAACGCCCTGAGCTTCTCGACCACCGATCTCTCCTGGGTCCTCAGCGCCTACACACTCACCTTCGGCGGGCTGCTGCTGCTCGGCGGGCGCGCCGGGGACATCCTCGGCCGCCGCCGGGTCTTCATGGCCGGAATCCTGATCTTCACCCTGGCCTCACTGCTCGGCGGATTCGCCCAGGAGCCCTGGCAGTTGCTGGCGGCCCGCGCGCTCCAGGGCATCGGCGGCGCGATCGCCTCACCGACTTCACTCGCCCTCATCACCACCACCTTCCCGGAGGGCCCGGAGCGCAACCGCGCCTTCGGTGTCTTCGCCGCCGTGTCGGCGGGCGGTGGCGCGGTCGGCCTGCTGGCGGGCGGAATGCTCACCGAATGGCTGGACTGGCGCTGGGTCTTCTTCGTCAACGTGCCGATCGGCGTTCTGATCGCCGTACTCGCTCCGCTGTACACCAACGAGTCGCAGAGGCATCCGGGCCGCTTCGACATATCCGGAGCCCTGACCTCGACGCTGGGCATGGCCTCGCTCGTGTACGGGTTCATCAGGGCGTCGGAGGAGGGCTGGAGCGACTCCCTCACACTGAGTTCGCTCGGCGCCGCGGTCGTGCTGCTCGCCTCGTTCGTCCTCATCGAGATCCGCGCCAGGGAGCCGATCACCCCACTGCGGATGTTCGCCGACCGCAACCGCTCCGGAACGTACGTCATCATGCTCAGTCTGTCCGCGGCGATGCTCGGCATGTTCTTCTTCATCGTGCTGTTCGTGCAGAACGTACTGGCCTACACACCGATCCAATCGGGCCTGGCCTTCCTGCCCGTGGCCGTCGCGATCGCCGCCGGAGCCGGACTCTCGCAGCGGCTGCTCCCGGTCCTCGGACCGAAGCCGTTCATGGTCACCGGCTCGGCACTCACCGTTGTCGGTCTCGGCTGGCTCACGTTCATATCCTCCGACAGCGGCTACCTGTCCGGAGTGCTGGGACCAATGATGTTCTTCGGCGTCGGCATGGGGCTGAACTTCGTGACGCTCACCCTCACCGCGGTCTCCGGCGTCGCCCAGCACGAGGCGGGGGCGGCTTCCAGTCTGCTCAACGCGAGCCAGCAGGTAGGTGGTTCGCTGGGGCTCTCGATCCTGGTCACCGTCTTCGGCACGGCGAGCCGCAACGAGGCGGAGAAGCAGGTTCCGCAGTTCCTGGCGAAGGCCTCGCCCGAACAGAAGGCGGAGTTCGCCAGGACCCACGAGCTGCCGGGGAACTGGGGGCACCAGGTGCTCGCGCAGGGCATCTCCACCGCGTTCATCACGGCGGTGGCCATGGCGGCCCTCGCCCTGCTCACCGCGGCTCTGGTGATCCGGGTGCGCAAGAGCGATCTGGACGCGCTGAGCGGCAAGGCATCGGCGGGGGGAGCTGCCGCCTAACGCGCAGCCGCCGTACGGACGAGTCCGCCGGAAGCGGACCGGATTCTTCCGTGCGGACGAACCCGGTCCGGTTCCGGCCGTCCGGACAGTCGGGGCCCGAGTGATCAGCCGGTTCCGGCCGGACAGGCCGGGTGATCAGCAGTGACGTACGAGGCTTACGAGGTGTACGGGACCCGCGGATCAGTAGGGGTCGTACGGATCGTACGAGTCGTCCCCGCCTGTACCGCCGTCCCCGTCGCCTCGTTCGTTCCCCATGTCGCCCGACCCCAGTCCCTGGCAGTCGCGCGCCCGCGCACCGGGATCCCAGTCACCGAGAATGTCCCGGGCCCGCGCCTCGCCCCAGCTCGTCGCGTACCAGGGCGCGTCCGAGCCTCCCAGTGTCCGCTGGATCTCTTCGAGGGCGCACGAGCGCAGCGGCTCCGGCAACGTGTCCAGGGCTGGCACGGCATCGGCGGAGAGGCCGCGGAGGTACTGAATGTCGATCGAATGATGGTCGCTGTACCGCTGGACGTTCTGTTCGGCGATCAGCCCGTCCGGTGAGACCAGCCCGAAGGCCAGTACGCCGGCGGCCGCACTCGCGGCGACGGCGCGCGGGAGCATCTTCGCGCCGAACACCCCGGCCGCCATGATCAGCAGGAGGACCACGCCCAGCCAGAGCTCGACCGCGGCCACGGAGATGCGCAGCCGGGTCAGGCCATAGGCATCGACGTACAGATCCATGCGCCGCAGCGCGGAGGCGACGACGACGAGCGTGAGCAGACACAGCGTGCCGAGCACGGAGCGCACGAGCGTACGGTCGCGTGCTCCGCCGCGCGGCGCCCAGCGGAGTGCGAGGGCGATGACCAGCAGCGTGAGGACGGTGGCCCAGAGCAGTTGCCAGAAGCCCTCCCGGGCGTACTGGGCGTAGCTGAGATGGGTCTCGGCCATCACCTTGTCGTAGCCGCCGAGCAGCACCGTGAGCTGGATGGCGAGGAAGCCGGCGAAGAGCAGGTTCAGGACGATCAGCGGGAGCGCCCACTCCAACCGCCCGCGCGCCGGGCCGGAAGGAACGGTGAGCGCGTCCCATCGGACCGGTGCGGCGGCGGTGTACGCGGCCGCGAGCGCGCCCACGAGCCCCGCCGCGGCGAGGAACAGCCGCCACGGGCCCTCACCCACCGACACATCGGGGATCAAGCTGCCCAGCACGTCGGCGAACGCGGCATCGGCGCTCGCGAAGAGCGCCCCGAACACGATGAGCAGCACGACCGCGGCGGCCGTGGAGCGGAACGCGACGCCCCAGCGCCCGCGGGAGTCGGCCATCCGGTCGCGTACCCCGTGGACGCCCCAGCCCAGCGATCCGGCGACGGAGGTGAGCAGTCCCAGCGAACCGAGGAAGATCCCGAGCCAGCCCCGGCTGCCGTGCAGCGCGAGCGAACCGACCGCCACGGCGGACACGACGGCGAGGAAGACCGGCCAGCCCGCGTCGCGGAGTGCCGGTACGGCGAGGAGTGCGAGGCCGCCGACGGCCCAGACGGCGGTCCACGGGCGCAGCCCACGGCCGGCCGGCCGCGCGGCGAAGTACGCCGCGAGCGCCGCGGGGACCGCCACGACGAACAGGTTCGGGCCGATCCCGTCACCGAGCAGCAGGGCGCTGAGCAGCGCGGTGGCCAGGACGGACCAGAGAGTGGCCGCAGGGACGGGCCCGGGTGCGGCGGGGCGGATCCGGGTGAGCTCCGAGGGCGTCTGCCTGCCTGAGTGCGCCCAGGGCGAGGACGGCTGCCGCGGGTGCGGCTGCCGCGCGTAGGCCGGGACCTTCGGCGGCTCGGGCAACGCGGCGCGCTCGTCCGGTACGTCGGAGCCCGGCGCTCCGGACCGCGTGGGCGCCGGTACGGGCTTGGACATCTGCACCGCGGCCGGCACCGGCTCGGGCGCTCCCGCCTCGGCCGGTCCGGGCTGGTCCACCGGCTCCAACGCCCCCGGCGCGCGCTCGGGCCGGGGTAATTCTGGTATGTGATCGGACATGGGACCCCTCCCCCACCGAGGTCCGCCCACGCGAGCCCTGGGCAGCGCGCGGCTCCCCGGCGTCTCTATCGGTGCGCGCCCGTCGTAATGATCACCGAGGGCGGCGTGGCCGAAAGAGTAACCCCCCGTTACCGTCACGGGCCGAACGGGGAAGCGCTGTGGCAGTACCGTGACACTCGGGTACGGCGCGCCGCTTCCGCCGAGCCGTCCAGCCCCGCGGCCGGGTCCGTTACCGCGCCATCCAGTCGGGCAGCCGCTCCGTCTTCGCGGTCCAGTCCGACGGTGGTGCGCCGCACGCGCCCGCCGCGACCACCCCGCCGACGATCGCGCAGGTCGTGTCGACGTCTCCGCCGGCTTGCGCGGTCACCCAGAAGGCCTGCTCGAAATCGCCGAGGCTGCGGGCCGCGGACCAGAGGGCGAAGGGGACGGTGTCGTGCGCGCTGGTGCGTCGGCCGTTGCCGAGCACCGCGGCGACCGTTCCGGCGTCGCGGTAGTCGAGCATGTCGCGGGCCCTGCGCAGTCCCGCACCGACCGCGCTGCGCGGTACGAGCGCGATGACGCCGTCGAGGAGGTCGGCCGGCTTCGGCGGCCCGGTGGGCGATGCGGCGAGCGAGGCGGCGGCTGCCACGGCCATCGCTCCCACGACCGCTTCCCGGTGCTGGTGGGTCGGGTACGAGGAGATCTCGGCCTGGTGCGTGGCCTGCTCGGGGTCGTCCGCGTACCAGGCACCGAGCGGGGCGATGCGCATCGACGAACCGTTGCCCCACGAACCCTGGCCGTTGAAGAGCGCGGAGGCCAGCTCCCGCCAGTCTCCGCCCTCCCGGACCAGCCTGAGCAGGCGGTTCACGGCGGGGCCGTAGCCTCGGTCGAAATCGTGGTGTACCGCGAAGGAACGGGCGAGCGCGTCCTGATCGACACGGTCGTGCTCGCGGAGTACGGACAGGACCGAACAGGCCATTTCCGTGTCGTCGGTCCACTGCCAGGGCCCCCGTGGCAGGAGTCGGTCCTTAAGCAGCGGGTAGTTGGCGGGCACAAAGAACTGTGAGCCCAGGGCGTCTCCCACGGAGAGGCCGCGCAGGCTGGCAAGGGCGCGTTCGAAGCGCTGGTCGGAAGCCGATTCGGTCATCGGTTCCACTCTATCCGGTGATGCCGTACGGCTCAGGGGTGCGCCAGCGCTCGAACGGCCGGTCAAGTGTGTAGCGCCCGTCCTTGCCCAGCACCAGCGTCCGGGACTCGCCGTTGCCCGGATTCGAGAGAGATTCGAATTCGGCCACGGACCAGTGGAACCAGCGCATACAGAACAGCCGCATGGTCAGACCGTGCGTGACCAGCAGGACGTTCGGCGGGTGGTCCGGATCCTCGAAGCTCCGGTGCAGGCTCTCCAGGAAGGCTCCCACCCGGTCGTAGACATCCGCCCCGGACTCGCCCTGTGCGAAGCGGTAGAAGAAGTGCCCGTAGGCGTCCCGGTACGCCTTCTGGAGCTTGACGTCGTCCCGTTCCTGCCAGTTCCCCCAGTCCTGCTCACGCAGCCGGGGCTCCTCCCGCACCCGCACGCGTTCGAGGTCGAGGCCGAAGGACCTGAACGTCTCGTGCGTGCGGCGGTAGGGCGAGACGTACACGCTGACCTGCTCGCCGTCGAAGAGCTCGCGCAGCCGCACCCCGGTCTCCCGGGCCTGCCGCAGACCTGTCGAGGTGAGCCTCAGCGCATGATCGGGCTCACGTTCGTACACCGTGTCGTCGGCATTGCCCTCGGACTCGCCGTGGCGGACGAGGACAATGCGTTGCGGTCTTGCCATGTACCGACCCTAACGACCCGGTGCGCGAGGTCGTGAGCGTCGGCCTCCGGTCGCCGCGTCGGGCGATGGGCCGGCTCGCGGCCCTCGCATGGAACGGGTGCGGCCGGGGCGCCCGGTCCGCTCACACCGTCCACGACGGTTCGAGCTGCACGACGTCGCCGGAGAGCGCCGCCACGTCGTCCTCGGTCTGCGCCCGCTGCGCGAGCCGTTCGACACTCCCCGCCCGGTATTTGCCGCGTTCCGCGCTCGACTGCCACATGGAGAGGACCAGGAACTCATGGCCCGGCGCCTCTCCGAAGACCCCTCGCAGCATCCCGGGCGAGCCGGCCATCGCCGGATTCCATACCCGCTGCTGCATCAGCGCGAAGTGCTCGACGCGGTCCTCGTGCACCCTGCTGTGCGCCACCCTGAGCACGTCCGCGTCGGTGAACCCGGGTTCGAAGCCGGTCTTCACGTCGAAGCGGTATTCGAAAAGCTTGACCTGTATGTCGTTGCACGTGCCCGACTGCGCGGCGGCCAGGGCGTCGTGCCCGCGCGCCATGAACGAGTCGTAGAAGACCCGGTTCTCCCAGAACGCGAAGACATGCGCCACCTCCGGCCGGCCACGGCTCCAGCCACCACCCTGTCCCCTGAACCCCGGCTCCCCCAGCAGCCCCGCCCATTTGCGCTGCCCCCGCTCGAAACCGCGACGGTCGACCACATTGCAGCGAATCCACTTGACCAGCACGGCTCCATCGTACGGGTGACGGACGTGGCGTGGGTCACTCTCTCGCGGAGTGCACCGGAACCGGCCGTGCGACGGTCCGGCGCGGACCGCCGCGGCGGATTCCGTACCCGGGTGCCCGGACCGGGCGGTGGCCCGATTCCGCCGCCCGTGGCCAAGCCGGTTGGTTTCACCGACAGTTACGGAGATGATCTGGTGATAGAGCCGGGGCGACGGCCCCACGGGCGAAGGAGGGAAGTCCGATGAGCACGCCCAACAAGGACATCGAGAAGGTCGAGGTGAGGGTCAAGTGGGACCCCAGCCCTCACGGCGATCCCCCCAATGACCTCGACATCATCGCGGCGACCTACTCGACCGAGGAGCCGTACGGCAGCCCCGCCTACCTCGTCCACTTCGACAGCCGTGCGCCCGACGGCACGATCACGCTCGACCGGGACAGCAGGACCGGTCAGGGGCTGGGGTTCGACGAGGTGATGACGCTGGAGCTGGACCGGCTGTCGGAGTCGTACACCCGGGTCATCGTCGGTGTGGCCATACAGCAGCGCGACGGCCACAAGACCTTCGACGCCGTGGAGAACACCGCCGTACAGGTCCGCGAGGGCTACGACATACTGGCCGAGAACGACTTCTCGTCGGTCGGCGGCGCGACGGCGGCGGTCGTCGCCGAGTTCGTCCGGGACACCACGGGTGCCTGGCAGTTCCACGACACGGTACGGGGCTTCGACGGCGACGCCGACTCGTTCGCCGCGACGATGGGAGACCGCCCGTCCGGAGCCTGAGACTCCGGGTACGGGACGGGGCGGGAAGGTCTCCGAGGAGATCTTCCCGCCCCATGGCCCGCCACCGGGCGCGGCTCAGACGCCGCGCCTCAGACGGCCTGGATCAGCTGCAACCGCTGGTCGAGCCGCAGCCCTCGCAGATGTAGCAGGATCCGGCGCGCTGCATCTTCGTACCGCAGGAGAAGCAGAGCGGGGCGTCAGCGCTGATGCCCAGCTGCATCTCGACGAGCTCCGCCGAGGTGTGCGCGGTCCTCGCGTCCGGCTTCCCCGCCTCACGCACGGGGGCGACCGCCTTCAGCGGCTCCGCCGACCGTACGGGGGCGGACTGGGCCAGGCTCTCCGCGTCCATCTCGTCCTCGTCCATCGAGGCCTCGTACGAACCGGTGTCGAGGTGGCGCTGACGCTCGTCGGCCGAGTGGATGCCGAGTGCCGAGCGGGTCTCGAACGGCAGGAAGTCGAGCGCCAGGCGACGGAAGATGTAGTCGACGATCGACTGCGCCATCCGCACGTCCGGGTCGTCCGTCATGCCGGCCGGCTCGAAGCGCATGTTGGTGAACTTCGAGACGTACGTCTCCAGCGGGACGCCGTACTGCAGACCGACCGAGACGGCGATGGAGAAGGCGTCCATCATGCCCGCGAGGGTCGAGCCCTGCTTGGACATCTTCAGGAAGACCTCACCGAGACCGTCGTCCGGGTAGGAGTTGGCGGTCATGTAGCCCTCGGCGCCGCCCACCGTGAACGAGGTGGTGATGCCGGGCCGGCCCTTGGGCAGACGCTTGCGGACCGGGCGGTACTCGACGACCTTCTCGACCGCGGTACGGATGGTGTCCTCGGCCTTGGCCTTGACCTCGTCCTTCTTCTCCTCCCACTTCTTGGTGGAGAGGGGCTGGCCGACCTTGCAGTTGTCGCGGTAGATCGCGAGCGCCTTCACGCCCAGCTTCCAGGCCTCGAAGTAGACCTCCTCGACGTCCTCGACGGTGGCCGTCTCCGGCAGGTTCACCGTCTTGGAGAGCGCGCCGGAGATCCACGGCTGGATGGCCGCCATCATGCGCACGTGGCCCATGGCCGAGATGGAACGCTCGCCCATCGCGCAGTCGAAGACCTCGTAGTGCTCAGGCTTCAGGCCGGGCGCGTCGATCACATTGCCGTTCTCGGCGATGTGGGCGACGACCGCCTCGATCTGCTCCTCCGAGTACCCCATGCGGCGCAGCGCCTGCGGAACGGTGCCGTTGACGATCTGCATCGAGCCGCCGCCGACCAGCTTCTTGAACTTGACCAGGGCGAGGTCGGGCTCCAGGCCGGTGGTGTCGCAGGACATCGCGAGACCGATGGTGCCGGTGGGTGCGATGACCGAGGCCTGAGCGTTACGGAAACCGTTCTTCGCGCCGAGCCGGATGACGTCCTGCCAGGCCTCCGTGGCGGCGGCCCAGATCGGGTTGTCCAGGTCGTCGGCGTGCACGGCCACCGCGTTGGCGTCGGAGTGCTGCTTCATGACGCGCTGATGCGGCTCGGCGTTACGGGCGTAGCCGTCGTACGGGCCGACGACCGCCGCCAGCTCAGCGGAGCGACGGTAGGAGGTGCCGGTCATCAGCGAGGTGATGGCGCCGGCGAGCGCGCGGCCGCCGTCACTGTCGTACGCGTGGCCGGTCGCCATCAGCAGGGCGCCGAGGTTGGCGTAGCCGATGCCGAGCTGACGGAACGCGCGGGTGTTCTCGCCGATCTTCTGGGTCGGGAAGTCCGCGAAGCAGATGGAGATGTCCATCGCGGTGATGACCAGCTCGACGACCTTGGCGAAGCGCTCGGACTCGAAGGACTGGTTGCCCTTGCCGTCGTCCTTGAGGAACTTCATCAGGTTCAGCGAGGCGAGGTTGCACGAGGTGTTGTCCAGGTGCATGTACTCGCTGCACGGGTTCGAGCCGTTGATCCGGCCGGACTCGGGGCAGGTGTGCCACTGGTTGATCGTGTCGTCGTACTGGATGCCCGGGTCGGCACAGGCCCAGGCGGCCTCCGCCATCTTGCGGAAGAGGGACTTGGCCTCGACCTCTTCGATGACGTCACCGGTCATCCGGGCGCGCAGCCCGAACTTCCCGCCGGACTCGACGGCCTTCATGAACTCGTCGTTCACCCGGACCGAGTTGTTGGCGTTCTGGTACTGGACGGACGTGATGTCGTCGCCGCCCAGGTCCATGTCGAAGCCCGCGTCGCGCAGGGCGCGGATCTTCTCCTCCTCCTTCACCTTGGTCTCGATGAAGTTCTCGATGTCGGGGTGGTCGACGTCGAGGATGACCATCTTGGCCGCACGGCGGGTGGCGCCACCGGACTTGATCGTTCCGGCGGACGCGTCGGCGCCGCGCATGAAGGAGACCGGACCGGAGGCGTTTCCGCCGGAGGAGAGGAGCTCCTTGGAGGAGCGGATGCGGGAGAGGTTCAGGCCTGCGCCGGAGCCGCCCTTGAAGATCATCCCCTCTTCCTTGTACCAGTCGAGGATCGACTCCATGGAGTCGTCGACGGCCAGGATGAAGCAGGCGGAGACCTGCTGCGGCTGAGGCGTGCCCACGTTGAACCAGACCGGCGAGTTGAAGCTGAAGATCTGGTGCAGGAGGGCGTACGCCAGCTCGTGCTCGAAGATCTCCGCGTCCGCCGGAGAGCTGAAGTAGTTGAAGTCCTCTCCGGCCTTCCGGTAGGTCTTCACGATCCGGTCGATGAGCTGTCGCAGACCGGTCTCGCGCTGCGGGGTGCCTACGGCCCCACGGAAGTACTTGCTGGTGACGATGTTGACCGCGTTCACCGACCAGAAGTCGGGGAACTCGACGCCACGCTGCTCGAAGTTGATCGAGCCGTCGCGCCAGTTGGTCATGACGACGTCACGGCGCTCCCACGCCACCTCGTCGTACGGATGCACGCCGGGGGTGGTGTGGATGCGCTCGATACGCAGGCCCTGCTTGGTCGCAGTCGACTTGGCTCCCTTGTTGCGGGAACCTCGTGCCGGGCCGCTCGCCGTCTCTGTCATGCCGCCTCCCATATGTGAACAAAAACGCCCTGAAGTGCCGAGAACTTCCCCGGCGCAGTGTGTGTCTGGTACTTCGGACGCCGCGTGGGGCATCCGGAGCAGGTCTGCGTGCCACCCGGCCGCCGGTCCGGGGGCCGGCGGCGGTCGGCCTGCGCCGCTCAGTCGGCGGCGACGGCGGGAACGGGGACCTCAAGGGTCTCGCCGGTCCCGCATCCTTCTACGGGAGGCCGCTGTTCGCGGAGTTCCACGATGGCGGCCTCGAAGTCTTCGAGGCTGTTGAACGCCCGGTACACGGATGCGAACCGCAGGTACGCGACCAGGTCGAGCTCCTGCAAGGGGCCGAGAATGGCCAGTCCCACATCGTGAGTGGTCAGCTCGGCGCTGCCGGTCGCACGCACCGCCTCCTCGACCCGCTGGCCGAGCTTGGCGAGGGCGTCCTCGGTGACCGGCCGCCCCTGGCACGCCTTGCGCACGCCGGAGATGACCTTGGTGCGGCTGAAGGGCTCGGTCACGCCGCTGCGCTTCACCACCATGAGCGAGCAGGTCTCCACCGTCGTGAAACGGCGGGAGCAGTCGGGGCACTGGCGGCGCCGGCGGATCGAGGTCCCGTCGTCGGTGGTGCGACTGTCGACGACCCGGCTGTCGGGGTGCCTGCAGAAGGGGCAGTGCATGGCTCCCAACCCTCCTTCACAGCACGACTGAATGGCCTCATCAGGCCCCGCGAGGGGCCTTCGAAGCAGTCTCAAGCATAGGCGATGACCGCACCCCCGAAAGACGGGGACCACAACCTCTGGGCGATCGAGGCAATCCAACCACTAGATCTTGGGTTTGACCGCGCATTTGGCCCTAGCGCGTGTCGTGCGCCACGGGCGGCCGGAAGGCAGCGTACGACCGAGCAAGAGAGTACGGGAAGCATGTGGCCCCATCGATTGCGGGGCGGCGGCTCCCGGGGCGCGCGGGAGGCCGGACAGCGGCTCGGACGGCGACCCCGCGCGACACCCCCGCGGCCGCGAAGGCTACCGTAATGGTCCGAATTGCCGTTCGACTCGACGGCGGGCGGCGCGTATCGCGGCTTCGCTCATACACCTAGCAATGCAAGCCCAACAGGCTTTTATTTGTTTTTCACTCGAACGTGTGTTTGGCGCAACCTTTCGAAAGCTACTACCGTTGTGCAGCTAGGGAGACCATTCGAGAGGGGCCGACGTGACCACCACCGCAGACAGTGCCATCATCACTGCCCAGGACCGCTCCCAGAGCCGACGCGAGCCGGTGCATGCCATGAATGACTCAGCCACGAACACGGAGGGGCCCGAGCCCGCGCGCCCAGCGCGCTCGCTTCCCGGGCGACCTCCTGGAATCCGGGCGGACAGCTCGGGGCTCACGGACCGGCAGCGGCGAGTGATCGAGGTCATCCGGGATTCCGTGCAGCGGCGGGGATACCCCCCGTCCATGCGGGAGATCGGCCAGGCGGTGGGCCTTTCCAGTACGTCCTCCGTCGCGCACCAGCTCATGGCTCTGGAACGCAAGGGTTTCCTGCGCCGCGACCCCCACCGCCCCCGGGCGTACGAGGTTCGCGGTTCGGACCAGCCCAGCACGCAGCCCACGGACACCACCGGGAAGCCCGCGGCTTCGTACGTACCGCTGGTGGGCCGGATCGCGGCCGGTGGTCCGATCCTCGCAGAGGAGTCCGTGGAGGATGTCTTTCCGCTCCCCCGCCAGCTGGTCGGTGACGGCGAGCTCTTCGTCCTCAAGGTCGTCGGCGACTCGATGATCGAAGCTGCGATCTGCGACGGGGACTGGGTCACTGTCCGGCGCCAGCCCGTGGCGGAGAACGGCGACATTGTCGCGGCGATGCTGGAGGGCGAGGCCACGGTCAAGCGCTTCAAGCGGGAGGACGGTCATGTCTGGCTGCTCCCCCACAACTCCGCGTACCAGCCGATTCCCGGCGACGAGGCGACCATTCTCGGCAAGGTCGTGGCGGTGCTGCGGAGGGTGTGACGTCTCCACCGTGTGGATGGGGCCCGGAAACCGGTAGTGCCGGTTTCCGGGCCCCATCCACACGACCGGGGACCCTGTACGGGCCTACTTGCCCTCGGCCTTCGCGGCGGCGTCGATCGCCGCCAGCGAGCGACGCGTCTGATTGCGGTCGGTCGTGTACCAGAAGTCGGGGAGCGAGGCCCGCAGATAACTCCCGTACCGGGCATTGGCGAGACGCGGATCGAGCACCGCGACGACGCCCTTGTCACCCGTGGCACGGACGAGCCGGCCCGCGCCCTGTGCCATCAGCAGCGCGGCGTGGGTCGCCGCGACCGCCATGAAGCCGTTGCCGCCCGCTTCCTCGACCGCCTTCTGGCGCGCGCTCATCAGCGGGTCGTCGGGGCGGGGGAACGGGATCCGGTCCATGACCACCAGCTGACAGCTCGCGCCGGGGACGTCCACCCCCTGCCAGAGCGACAGCGTGCCGAAGAGGCAGGTCTCCGGGGACGCCGCGAAGTTCTTGATCAGCTCCCCCAGCGTCTCCTCGCCCTGGAGCAGGATCGGCCTGTCCAGCCGCCCCCGCAGCTCCTCTGCGGCCGCCTGGGCGGCCCGCATGGAGGAGAACAGCCCGAGAGTGCGCCCGCCCGCGGCCTCCACCAGATCGGCCAGCTCGTCCAGCATGTCGGTGCGGGAGCCCTCCCGGCCGGGCGTCGCCAGATGCCGGGCGACGTACAGGATCCCCTGCTTCGGGTAGTCGAAGGGCGAGCCGACGTCGAGCCCCTTCCACTGCGGAATGTCGTCACCCGCGGTGCCCTCGGGGGCGAGCCCGAGTGACGCGCCGACCCCGTTGAAATCGCCGCCGAGCTTCAGCGTGGCCGAGGTGAGGACGACCGAGCGGTCCGTGAACAGCTTCTCGCGCAGCAGTCCGGAGACGGAAAGCGGGGCGACCCGTACGGAGGCGCCGAAACGGTCGTGACGTTCGTACCAGACGACGTCGTACTCGGAGCCCTGCGTGATGCGTTCCGCGACCCCGTGGATGGTCTCCACCGAAGCCAGAGCCTGCTTGCGCACGGCGTCCTCGTCCTGGACGGACTTGTCCCGGGTGGAGCCCAGGGCGGAGATCACCGTACGCGCGGCGTCCCGCAGGGCCATCAGCGCGTAGCCGAGATCCTCCGGCACCTCTTCCAGGCGGCCGGGGAGCGCCAGCTCCATCACCCGCTCGAAACCCTCCGACGCGCTCTGCAGCGCGTCTGCGGCCTTCTCGTTGACCAGCTTCGCGGCGCGCCGAACCGCGCGGCCGACCTGGCCGGGGGTGAGCTCACCGGTGGCCACTCCGGTGACCCTGGAGACCAGCTCATGGGCCTCGTCGACGATCAGCACCTCGTGCTGCGGGAGCACCGGAGCGCCCTCGATGGCGTCGATGGCGAGGAGCGCGTGGTTGGTGACCACCACATCGGCGAGCTTCGCCCGCTCACGGGCCTGCTCCGCGAAGCACTCCGCCCCGTACGCGCACTTGGTGGCGCCCAGGCACTCGCGTGAGGAGACGGAGATCTGCGCCCAGGCCCGGTCGGAGACCCCCGGCGTCAGATCGTCGCGGTCGCCGGTCTCCGTCTCGTCCGACCAGTCCCGCATCCGCAGGAGGTCCTGACCGAGCTTGCTCGACGGGGCCGCGGCCTCGAACTGGTCGAAGAGACCCTCCTCCTCATCCTGCGGCACTCCTTCGTGGAGGCGGTGCAGACAGAGGTAGTTCGACCGGCCCTTGAGCATCGCGAACTGGGGACGGCGGCGCAGCAGCGGATGCAGCGCGTCGACCGTACGCGGCAGGTCCCGCTCCACCAGCTGGCGCTGGAGGGCCAGGGTGGCCGTGGCGACCACGACACGCTCGCCGTGCGCCAGGGCGGGCACCAGGTAGCCCAGCGACTTTCCGGTGCCGGTGCCGGCCTGGACGAGCAGGTGGGATTGGTCGTCTACGGCCTCGGCGACGGCGTCGGCCATGGCGGCCTGACCAGGCCGCTCCGTACCTCCGACGGCGGTCACGGCGGCGTGCAGGAGCTCGGGGAGAGGTGGCTTCGTCATAGCCCGACCAGCCTACGGGGCTCCACTGACAACGGCGGTCACTCCCGGCCTCACGCGGAGGGGTGGAGCGGGTTGGCCACGGTGCCGTGGACCGCCGCGTGCGGTCGCTCGGGCCGGTCCCGGTAGCCGTCCAGATGCAGCCGGTTGCGGTTCAGGCAGAGACGTTCGATGCGCGGCGTCAGCATGTCGAACATCTCGAACCTCTCCTTCAGCTCGGGGAAACGGGCGTGGTGGCGCAGGATCTCCGTCCGGACGAGTGACCAGAATTCGGTCTCCGGTACACCGAGCTGCTCCTCGCAGAGCGGGGAGAGGAAGCGGAAGACTCCGGTGAAGAGACCGGAGTGGATGAACTGGGTGAGGAAGCCGGGCTCCTCCGTGAGCAGCACGCGACGTACGTCGTCCGGCATGGCGTCGTGCTCCGGCAGCGGCCGGGCGCTGATGTTCACGTCGTCGACGAAGTCCTTGATCGCCAGGCGGACGGGGACGTCCTGGCTGTCGAAGACGACGATGGCGTTCTCTCCGTGGGGCGAGAAGACGGTGCCGTAGCGGTAGAGGAAGTGCAGCAGCGGTGGGAGCAGGGCGGCGAAGAGCCGGCTCAGCCACGCGGTGGGGGTCAGTCCCGAGCGGGCGACCAGCTCGGCGGTGAAGGCGCGGCCCTGCGGGTCGGTGAGCAGCAGGGAGGCGAGGGTGCGGGCCCGCTCGCCGGGCGCCAGGCGAGGGAGGAGGGGTTCGCGCCAGATCGCGCCGAGGATCTCCTTGAACTGGTACGGCGTCTCGGGGAGGTGGTCGTACAGCGGGTGCTCGACGGTGACCGACGCGACCTCTCCTAGCAGGATGACGCCGCAGGTGTCGCGCAGGAAGGGATCGTTGTCGCGCAGCCCCTGGACCCAGCCGGTGACGGCGGGGGCGGCGAGGGTGCGTTCGGTCGGGAGACCGCGGAAGACCAGTGTGTTGAGGATCGACAAGGGCAGCTTGACGGTGTGCCGGTCGGGCCGTTCCAGGTTGGCGAAGGTACGGATGGACTGCTGCGGAAGCCGCAGATCCGGGTCGGCGTGCAGGGGGACGATCTCGTTCGCGGCGATGGCCGGGGCGAACAGCGGCACGATCCATTCGTCCCACTGCCAGGGGTGCACGGGCAGACAGTAGTAGTCGTCGGGGTCCAGGCCCCGGGTGCGCAGGGTCGCGGCGAAGGACTCGCGGACCGTCGGGTCGAGCTCCGTGGCGTAGAGCTGCTCGGCGTCGGCGAGTGAGTTCACGCCCCGGTAGGCGGCGATCCGGGAGGAGACCGCGATCCACGGCAGCCGGACCGGCCTGCGGGCCTCGGGGGTGAAGAGGGAGGCGTCGGTGGCGGAGAACCCGAGCCGCCCTTTGTTCGCGACGATCCAGGGGTGGCCGGTCTGGTGTCCTTCGAGTTCCGCGTAGTCGAGGTCGGCCAGTTCGGAGACCGTGAGCGCGCTGTGGTCGAGGCGAGCGTCGGCGGTGAGTGTGGTGGTGAGCTCGCGCACCAGGTGGCCGAGGGTGGCGCCGTCGATCCCGAGCAGGCGGCGGGCGCGGGCGAGGAAGAGCAGCGGGTCGCGGAAGGGGACGCCCGTGGGCGTTTCGGCTGCGGGCGACGCACCGGATACCGCGGCGGCTTCTGGGACTTCTGGGGCTTCTGAGGCTTCTGAGGCGGCGGTCGTTGCTGGGGCGGTCGCTTCCCGGGCGGCGAGGGCGTGCGCCTCGGTCTCGGCCGTCGTCGCCTCGCGGATCGAGTCGGGGGCGACCCGCCAACTGCCGTAGACCCCCCGGCCGGCGGTGAAGATCAGGCTTCCGCCGTCGTCCAGCACAAGGGTGTACGTACCGGTCCCGGCAGATCGCACGACCGGCTGGATGACTTCCTCGTAGGCGAATTCGCCGAGCATCTTGGCAAGCATCCGGGCGGCGGCTCGGTCCCACACCGCCCGGTTCAGTTCTGGAGTGCTGAGCAGCGCGGGCGACTCCGCTGAATCATGGCTCGCGGGATATGTGGGCACGGGGACTCCTCGGGATGGAACCGATGGGCTTCGAGCGGTGTAGACAAGGCAGCGGTTGGTTCACAGCTGGGCACGGTGGGCACGGTCGCGGATCATCAGCGCGGCCCGCTTGTCCGGGAGTTCGACCTCCGCGGAGAAGCGGAATCCGGCGCTGAGAAAGGCGGAGACGGAAGGGGTGTTACGAAAGTCGGGTTCGGCGACGACCCGGGTACACAGGGGACGGTTGTCGAGTACGAGGTCGGAGGCGGCCCGGAGCAGCATGGCGCCGACTCCACGGCCGCGGTTGTTGATCTCACCGATGAGGAGGTGGATTCCGGTGTCATGCGAGCGGGCGGGATAGTGGCGGGCCAACGGGTCCAGATCGGCGCGGTAGATCTCCCAATAACTCATGGGAATGCCTGACAGCACCCCGAGACAGGGAAGGCTGCGTCCGTCGCCGTCGAGTTGGGGCCGCAGATGGTCCGCTGTGACGGATTCGGCTCCGGCGAGCTCCCAGAAAGCCGCGACGGCAGGGTCGTTCATCCAGCGGCTGATCACCGCGAGGTCGCGCTCCAGCTGTACGGGGACGAGCTGGAACACTCCGGCCGGTGTGGTGGCGGGCTGCCACGCGGCCGGCCGGTCGAGCAGCTCTGAGACGCCTGCGGCGTTCCCGGTGACAGGTGCACCGGATACGCCGAGTGCGCCGGTCAGGCTGGGCGTGGAGGGTGCACCGGGTATGTCCTCGGCCGGGGACGCGAGGAGTTCATGGGTGCCCGGTAGGTCCGGTGTGTCCTCGACGCCCGATCCGGCACTGGGGGCGGGGCCGGTTCCGGGGTCGGCGTACGCGTCGGCGGGAGGCACGGTGGTGCTCTCCTCTCTCAGCAATTCGGACGACGAGGTTCCTTCGGGCACCCAGCGGGATTCCTTCAGCCGCAGAGGGGGTTGGTGATGGTGACATAGACGGACTGGGTGTCGACAGGGCCCACGAGTTCATCGAGGCCGTGCAGCCGGGTCAGCATGTTGGCCTTGCAGCGCAGGCGCGGGGTTTCCAGCAGGTGTGCGGGGAGCGGGGAGCCCAGCCCGCTCGCCACTCCGAGGAACCGGCGGAAGGCGGCGAGGAGCATCTGTTCGTCAGCGAGCCGCTGGGCACCGAACGCTCCGATCAGTCCGAACACGTTGTTGATACCGAGGTAGTACGCGAAGCGTTCGTCGGTGACGGGGTCGGAGACGAAGGTGTCGCTGACCGATCCGATGCCGGGAAGCCTCCGCTCAAGTGCCGGGCGGTGTGATTCACGGAAGTAGTAGCCCTGATTGTCGCGGTAGCGGCCACCGACCGGCCAGCCTTCGGCGTCGAGCACCACCAGGGTGTTCTGCTGGTGGGCTTCGAGTGCGACCCCTGCGTGCCCGTCGAGCCAGAGCACCGGCCGGACAACCCGGTCGAGGTAGCGCAGGAACCACTCGGCGGCGACGGCGGTCGTGGTCCGTCCGGTGGCAGCGGCGAGCCGGCGGACGATGTCGGCGAGGCGTGAGTGCATGCCTGCCCGCTCCGGCCAGGGGCGCGGCGCGGTGAGCCCGGCGATGCAGACCGCGTCGTCGTGCCGGCCGAAGGGGTTGTGGCGCAGCATGACGTCGAAGCCGTGTACGGGCTCGCCGTCCGGGGTGTCGACCGCGAGCCATGCCGGGTCCCGGACGATGTCGAAGCCGGGATGGGCGAGGTGCAGCTGTGTGGCGAGCCCGCTGCGCAGCAGTCGGTGGACCTCCACCCCGCGGTGGAGTTCCTTACGGAGGTTCTCACGACGGGAGTTGGTGATACGCAGGCCGAGGGAGAGTTTCAGCATGGTGTCGACGCCGGGCCGGTGCACGGTGCGTACCGAGGAGGTGGGGTGCCAGCGCTCGCCGTAGGGGCCCAGGTCGTGCACGAGTCCGGCGTCGAGGAGGGCGGCGACCTCGGGGCGGTTCGCCAGATCCCTGGCCTGCCAGGGGTGCAGTGGGATCGGTGTGGTGTGCTCGGGGAACGGCAGGCCCTTGGCGTGCCGGGCCACGAGTTCGGTCGCCGGCACCGGACGGCCCTGGTCGGTCCATGCGGAGTCGGCTGCCAGTACGGACCGGTCGACGGCCATCCAGTGGAGAGGGAAGGAGCCGTGCAACTCGGGTGAGTAGAGGCGGGATTCGGAGTCGGAGAGGCCTTCGCGGCTCTTGGGAGAGGGGTGCAGCGGATGTCCCAGGAGCAGGGACTGCTCGGCACTGAGGAAGAGGTCGGCCTCGGCGGGTGCGGTGGGTCGGCGCCGCTGCCCGTCGATGAATACGGCGGTTCGCCGCACCGAGTCAGCCACCCTTCCCACCATGTCCGCGCCCTCGTTGTGGTCGGCCTCGCGGCCGAGGAGTGCGGCGACGGTGACGGCGTCCGCGCCGGGCGCTCCGTCGGGTGCCTGTGCCAGGACGGGTACGCCGAAGCGGTGCCAGCCCGTGGCGGACCAGTGGCGGACGGGGACGAGGAGGGCGGTGCCGCTCGCGGGCAGCGGGATGCGGAGGGTCTCCCCCTCCGGCCGGGGGAGGTCGCATTCGCGGACCCAGCAGCGCAGCAGGTTCTCGATGCCGGCGGCGTCCGCGGCCCGGAGCGGGTCCGGGTGGTCCAGGGGGTCGGCGGCCGGTGCCGGGCAGGCGGGCGTCGTCCTGGCGGCGTGCCAGTGACCGTGCGGCATCTCCTTCTGGCGCGGCACGGTCGGCGGCTCGACGGCGAGGTGGCCGTGCTTTCCGGCCTCTCCTCGGTGGTGGGTGGAGGGAGGGCCGTCGGCCTCGGGCGCGGGGGTGGGGTTCACGGCGGTCTTTCCTGTGATGGTGTCCGGGGTCAGCGGATCGACCCGGTCGCGGTCCGTCGGTGCGGTGAGCGCTCCGCGGCTGCCATGGCATCGGCGAGGCGGTCGATGACCGCCTCTGCCTGTTCGTCGGTGAGCGTGAGGGGAGGTAGCAGACGTACGACCGTGGAATGACGGCCGCCGAGTTCGACGATGAGACCTCGGCGCAGGCACTCCTGCTGGACGGCGACGGCGAGGACGGGGTCGGGCGGGGCCTCGCTCGCTCCGTCCACCGGGGCCGCCTCGGGGTCGACGAGCTCCACGCCGATCATCAGGCCCCGGCCGCGGACGTCACCGATGCAGGGGTGGTCCGCGGCAAGGGCCCGCAGCCTCGCCAGCATCCAGGCGCCGAGGGTCCCGGCGCGCTCGGCCAGCCGGTTCTCCCGGACGTGGGCGAGGGTGGCGGTGCCCGCCGCCATGGCGAGCTGGTTGCCGCGGAACGTGCCCGCGTGGGCACCGGGCTGCCAGGTGTCCAGTTCTGAGCGGTAGACGATGACAGCGAGCGGAAGGGAGCCGCCGATGGCCTTGGAGAGCACCATCACATCGGGAACGACTGCGCTGTGCTCAACAGCCCAGAAGGCACCGGTCCGGCCGACGCCGGTCTGGACCTCATCAGCGATCAGCGGGATGGAACGGGAGGCGGTGATCTCCCGCATCCGGCGCAGCCAGCCGTCCGGGGCGGGGTTGACGCCGCCCTCGCCCTGCACCGGTTCCAGGATCATTCCGGCAGGCGTCGGTGTTCCGCTCTTGGGGTCGTCCAGCACCGTCTCGGTCCACCGCGCGGCGATCCGCGCGCCGCGTTCGCCGCCGATGCCGAAGGGGCAGCGGTAGTCCTGCGGGAACGGGAGGCGGGTCACCGTGACGTCCTCGGCGCCGCCGGACGCGGCGAGGGCACCGGACGTCATGCCGTGATAGGCGCCGGTGAAGGCGAGCAGTCCGCTACGCCCGGTGGCGGCGCGGACGAGCTTGAACGCCGCCTCGACGGCGTCCGTACCGGCCGGTCCGCAGAACTGGATCCGCGCGTCGTCCGCGAACTCACGTGGCAGCGTGGCGAACAGCTCGGTGGTGAAGGCGTCCTTGACCGGGGTGGCCAGGTCGAGGACGTGCAGGGGCGCACCCGAATCGAGGACCTTCTTGATCGCTTCCAGGACGACCGGGTGATTGTGCCCGAGGGCCAACGTCCCCGCGCCGGAGAGGCAGTCGAGGTAGCGCCGGCCGTCCGCGCCCTCGATGGTCAGCCCACGGGCGCGTACCGGGACGATCGGCAGCGACCGGGCGTAGGTACGGGCGGCCGACTCGCGCATCGTCTGGCGGCGCAGGATTCCCTCGTACGCCGCGGGCGGTGCCGCCGGAGCTGGTTCGGTCACGGCCACGGCTCTTGATCCTCCCGCTGTAACAGTTGCGTTGCACGTCAGCACGATTGCGCAGGGACGGGCTGCGGGGGTGAACTCTGTCCCTGTGTCCCCCGTTCGTACCAACGACGCCGGACGCGGAGGATCACGGGTAAATCCGAAGATCCTTGCGGAGCGGAACCATGCCCCTGCCGTACACCGTCAACACCGGCACCGGCATAGTGGGGGACCGCGCCGAGCGCCGGGGACAGCTCCCCGGGGGCCGCGGCACCACCGGAGCAGTCCCGGAGCACCATCCGGGAGGGGCCGGTGTGCTGCGAGGAAGTGCGGTGCGCCGTACAGAAGTGCAGTACAGAAGTGCAGTACAGAAGTGTTGAGTTACGAAGTCCCAGGGGGATCACCAGATGCGACTCATTCGACCAGCAGCCACCGCACGCCGCGAGAGGAGCGCCCGTCGCCCCTCTCCCGTGCTCGCCACCGCGGCGGTCGCCGCCGTCCTCGCACTCACCGCGACCGCCTGCGGGCCGGACGACGACAGTGCGAATGCCGAGCCGAGCGCCAGTTCCGCGGGGCAGACGTCGGACAGCAAGATCACCGTCCCGGACGATCTGAAGGACCGGCTCAAGGAGCACGGGATCGACCTCAGCCACTGGAAGAACGGCGAGTGGAAGAACTGGGACAGGGACAAGTGGCTGCGTGAGGCCAAGGACTTCATCAATCCGATCATCGCGGGCCTCTGGGACCCGGACCGGATGCGGGACGCCGACAAGACGCCCGAGAAGCCCGTCGACAACGACATCTCGGGTGACGAGGGGGTGACCGACCCGACCCCGGCGCCGGTCCGAGCCGTGGGCGTGAATACGCCGCTCCACGCCAACGCCGCCGAGTCCGGGAAGCTGTTCTTCGACTCCCCCGAGGGCTCCATGGTCTGTTCGGCGACCGTGGTGAAGGACCCGGCGCACCCCGGCAAGTCCAACATGGTGTGGACCGCGGGCCACTGCGTCCACGCCGGCAAGAAGGGCGGCTGGTACCGCAACATCGCCTTCGTGCCGTCCTATAACGACAGCGGTCTGTCCACCGCTGAGCTCCAGAACAACCCGCCCAAGGAGAAGGTCGCCCCGTACGGCGTGTGGTGGGGTGCGTGGGCACAGACCTCCGAGCAGTGGATCGACCAGGGCGCCTCGGTCGGCGGGCTGGGCGCTCCGTACGACTTCGCGGTGCTGCATGTGACGCCGGAGAAGGGCTCGGACGGCAAGTCCCTGGAGGAGACGGTCGGTTCGGCGCTGCCGGTCGACTTCAACGCCCCGGCCGTGCCGAAGATCGCCGACATGACGGCTACCGGCTACCCGGCCGCTCCGCCGTACGACGGTCAGAAGCTGTTCCAGTGCAAGGACAAGCCGGGCCGACTGTCGCTCACGAAGGACGACCCGACGATGTACCGGATCGGCTGCTCCATGACCGGTGGTTCCTCCGGTGGCGGCTGGGTCGCGGCGGGCCAGGACGGCAAGCCGGCGCTGGTCTCGAACACCTCCATCGGCCCGGTGACGGCCGGCTGGCTGGCCGGACCGCGCCTCGGCAAGGAAGCCAAGGGCGTCTACGACTCGGTCAGCAAGAAGTACGCGGGACAGTGAAGTACCCGGAACGGTAGGGGCCGGCCGTCACCCGCACAGGCGCGGGTGACGGCCGGTCAGTGGCCTCCGGCTCCGGCAGAACCTCGGTTCGGGCCGCCATAGGGTGGTCCGCGTCATCTCCGACAGCCGGTCCGACCGGCGTTTCGCATGACACGCTCATGCCACATGGCGTGTTTATGCCGTTTTCAGATTTCAGGGGGAATCTCTTCCATGCGATTCATACGTCCGCTGCTCGCGGCCACCGGTCTCGTCGCCGCCCTGGCGCTGACCGCCACGGCCTGCGGTCCGAGCGAGGACCAGGCAGCCGACAAGCCCGCCGCCACCGAGTCCGCCGGTGCCGGCGCCAGTGAAGGCGGCCTGTCCGCCGGTCTGGCCGACACGCTGAAGAAGCACGGCGTGGACCCGGAGAAGTGGAAGAACGGCGAGTGGAAGAACTGGGACAAGGACAAGTGGCTGCGTGAGGCCAAGGACTTCGTGAACCCGGTCATCGACGGGCTGTGGAAGCCCGACCGGATGAAGTCCGCCAAGGACCCCGCCAAGACCATGTCCGCCGGCGACTTCTCCGGCGACCAGGGCGTCAGCGATCCGGAGCCGAAGCCGGTCACGGCCGAGCGCGAGAAGACGCCGTACCACAACTACGCGGCCCCGGTCGGCAAGGTGTTCTTCGACTCCCCCGAGGGCCACATGGTCTGCTCGGGCACGGTCGTGAAGGACCCGAAGAACCCGGGCAGGTCCAACCTGGTGTGGACCGCCGGCCACTGCGTCCACGCCGGTTCCAAGGGCGGCTGGTACCGCAACATCGTCTTCGTCCCCGCATACAACGACCAGGGCAAGGACGCCGCCGCGCTGCGGAACGCGCAGCCGCAGGAGATCGCCCCGTACGGCGCCTACTGGGCCGACTGGGCCACCACCTCCGGCGAGTGGCTGGCCGACGGCGGCCCCACCGGCGGCGAGGGCGCGCCGTACGACTACGCGGTGCTGCACGTGAAGCCGGAGAAGGGCACCAAGTCCCTGGAGGAGACCGTGGGCAACGCCCTGGCGGTCGACTTCGACGCCCCCGAGGCCAAGCAGATCAACGCGATGGGCGCCTGGGGCTACCCGGCCGCCCCGCCGTACGACGGCCTGATCATGCACAAGTGCGTCGACCGCCCCGGCCGGCTCTCCATCAGCCCCGCCACCCCCACGATGTACCGCATCGGCTGCACCATGACCGGCGGTTCGTCCGGCGGCGGCTGGTTCAGCGAGGGGGACGACGGCAAGCTGGCGCTGGTCTCCAACACCTCCATCGGCCCGGTGACTTCGGGCTGGCTGGCCGGACCCCACCTGGGCCAGGGCGCCGAGCAGATCTTCACGATGATGAGCGACAAGTTCGGCGGCCGGTGACGGACGGCCCGCACGGCGAAAGGCCGACGGCCCGCTCCCTGTACGGGGGCGGGCCGTCGGCCTGTGCGGTACCGAACCGAGGTCAGTGCGCCGTGGTCAGTGCACCGAGGTCAGTGCGCCACGGCCACGAACGTGGAGAGCTCCGCGGCGAGCTCCTCGTGCACCAGCGCCTTGAGCAGCGTGCCCTCCGCCAAGTGCTCCTCGGAGATCACCTCGCCCTCGGCGTGCACCCGGGAGACCAGGCCGCCCTGGGTGTACGGCACGAGCGCCTCGATCTCGACCGAGGGCCGCGGCAGTTCGCCGTCGATCAGCGCGAGCAGCTCGTCGATACCGGCGCCGGTCCGGGCCGATACCGCGATGGCGTGCTTCTCGATGCGCAGCAGCCGCTGGAGCACCAGCGGATCCGCGGCGTCCGCCTTGTTGATCACCACGATCTCGGGCACGTCCACCGCGCCGACCTCACGGATCACCTCGCGCACGGCGGCCAGCTGCTCCTCCGGCACCGGGTGCGAGCCGTCCACCACATGCAGGATCAGGTCGGATTCACCGACCTCCTCCATGGTGGAGCGGAACGCCTCGACGAGGTGGTGCGGCAGGTGCCGTACGAACCCGACGGTGTCGGCCAGGGTGTAGATCCGGCCGCTCGGCGTCTCGGCCCGGCGCACGGTCGGGTCGAGGGTGGCGAACAGCGAGTTCTCCACCAGTACGCCCGCACCGGTCAGCCGGTTGAGCAGGGAGGACTTGCCGGCGTTCGTGTAGCCGGCGATCGCGACCGAAGGAACCTTGTTGCGCTTGCGCTCCTGGCGCTTGATCTCGCGGCCGGTCTTCATCTCCGCGATCTCCCGGCGCATCTTCGCCATCTTCTCGCGGATCCGGCGCCGGTCCGTCTCGATCTTGGTCTCACCGGGACCACGGGTGGCCATGCCGCCACCGCCGCTGGAACCGCCGCCGCCCATCTGGCGGGAGAGCGACTGACCCCAGCCGCGCAGTCGCGGCAGCATGTACTGCATCTGTGCCAGTGAGACCTGCGCCTTGCCCTCACGGGACTTGGCGTGCTGGGCGAAGATGTCGAGGATCAGGGCGGTCCGGTCGACCACCTTGACCTTGACGACATCCTCCAGGTGGATCAGCTGTCCGGGGCTGAGCTCACCGTCGCAGACGACGGTGTCCGCCCCGGATTCGAGAACGATGTCGCGCAGCTCCAGCGCCTTGCCGGAACCGATGTAGGTCGCGGCGTCGGGCTTGTCACGGCGCTGGAAGACGGCGTCGAGCACCTGGGCTCCGGCCGTCTCCGCGAGGGCCGCCAGCTCGGCGAGCGAAATCTCCGCGTCGTGCACGGTGCCCGAGGTCCAGACGCCCACCAGCACCACGCGCTCCAGGCGCAGCTGCCGGTATTCGACCTCGGTGACGTCCTCAAGCTCGGTGGAGAGTCCCGCCACGCGCCGCAGTGCGGCGCGCTCGGAGCGGTCGAGCTGTTCGCCGTCGCGCTCTCCGTCGATCTCGTGGCTCCAGGCGACGTCCTCTTCCATCAGGGCGTCGGCCCGAAGGGGCTCGTTGAGGCTCTCGGTGGCGTTCTCCGTGGCGCTCTGCGCGTCCTGCGCGTCCTGGGGAAGGGAAGAAGAGGAGGTCATTGGATCCTTACGTCGATACGAGTGGTCTGCGTCAGTCACAACGCGTCACCTACCCGGATGATTCCCGCACGGGGAGCGTTCCGGTCCGGCCGCCGCGGCGACCCGTCGATAGTCGCACGCAGCCCCCGGCCCGTCACGCGGGTTTCCCGCCCCCCGCCGGTGTCGTGCTGTGCCAGTCCGGGTGGCCGGGCATCGGCGGCGTGGTCCTCCCGTACAGCCAGCCGTCGAAGAACGTGCTCAGGTCACGTCCGGCGACCCGGGACGCCAGCCGGATGAAGTCCGCCGTGGCGGCGTCGGCATCGCGGTGCTTGCGGACCCAGAGCCGCTCCAGCCGGTCGAAGGCACTGCCGCCGATCTCCTGGCGGAGCGCGTACAGGGCCAGCGCGCTGCCGTCGTAGACCACCGGCCGGAACAGGCTGATCTTCTTGCCGGGGGCCGGTGCGTCCGGGCGCGCGGGCGGGCCGCCGTCGGCGCGCCAGCTGTCCGAGTAGGTGTAGGCGTCGCGCATCCGGCGTTCGAGCGTCCTGCCGCCGTGCTCCTCCGCGTAGCGCGCCTCGTACCAGGTGGCGTGTCCCTCGTTGAGCCAGAGATCGGACCAGGACTGCGGCGAGACGCTGTCACCGAACCACTGGTGGGCCAGTTCATGGACCATGACCGAGTCCACGTACCACTCGGGGAAGCCGGGGTCCGTGAACAGCCGGCGTTCGAAGAGCGACAGGGTCTGGGTCTCCAGCTCGAAGCCGGTTTCGGTGTTCACGATCAGCACGCCGTAGTTCTCGAAGGGGTAGCGGCCGACCTGCTTCTCCATCCATTCCAGCTGGCCCGGGGTCTTGCTCAGCCATGGTTCCAGCCGCTTCCGGTCGGCGGCCGGCACGACGTCGCGCACCGGCAACCGGTGCGGCCCGGTCCGCCGCACGACCGCGGACTTCCCGATGCTGACCTGGGCGAGCTCGGTGGCCATCGGGTGTTCGGTGCGGTAGGTCCAGGTGGTGCGGTCGCCGTGCCGGGCGCGTCCGGTACGCACCCCGTTGGCCACCACCGTCCGGTCGTCGGGGGCGGTGATCCGGAAGGTGAAGTACGCCTTGTCGGACGGGTGGTCGTTGCTGGGGAAGACCCGGTGTCCCGCGTCGGCCTGGTTGGCCATGGCGAGCCCGTCGGCCGTCGGCACCCAGCCGCCGTTGTTCCGCTCGCCACCGGGATCGCTGGTGTGCCGGACGGTGATCCGCAGCGGCACACCGGCCGGGAGCCGGCCGGGCGGTTCGACGATCAGGTCCTCGTCCTCGACGGCGAAGTCGGCGCGCAGGCCGTTGACGGAGACGGAGTGCACGGTGCCCCGGGTGAAGTCGAGGTTGATCCGGTCCAGCGGGCCGGTCGTGCGCGCGTCGATCGTGGTGACGGCTTCGAGCGGCTCGCTGTTGCTGCCCCGGTAGTCGAGGCCGATGTCGTAGGCGAGTACGTCGTATCCGGGGTTGCCGAGGTGGGGGAAGAGCGGGTCACCGATGCCGAGCGGCACCGGTGCGGGCAGGGTGGCGGCGACGAGAGTGGCCGATGCGGTGGCCAGCAGAGCGGCCCGCAGGCGGCGGGAGAAGAACGGCATGCACTACGGCTATCAGCGCCGCCCGCCCGCCACGGGACGGCGCGCGTCACGCCACTCGAACGAGATCCGCTGCGGCGGACGGCGAAGGGTCCCCGGGGGTTTCGAGAGTCCCGCCCGCTCAGAGAACGGCGGCCGGGTGCTGGGCGCGGCTCACGTCGTACACCCCCGGTACGTCGCGCATCGCGCGCATCAGTGAGGGCAGCCCGGCGGCGTCGGGGAGTTCCAGGGTGTAGGTGTGCCGCACACGTTGTTCGCTGGGCGGTTCGACGGTGGCGGAGACGATCGCCGCGTCCGCCCCGGCGATCGCCTCGGTGAGGTCGGCCAGCAGCCGGGGCCGTCCGAAGGACTCCGCGACCAGCGTCACCCGGCATTCGGAGGCGTCGCCCCAGCTCACCGCCACCGGTACCCGGCCGACGGCCTCCATGCGGGCCGCCGCCGGACAGGCCAGCCGGTGGACGGCGACGGCGCCGCCTCGCACCGTGAAACCGGTGACGTCGTCGGGCGGTACGGGGGTGCAGCAGCCGGCCAGCCGTACGGTGGCGTCCGGCCGGCCGACCAGAGCCCTCGCGGCGCGGACGCCGGCGCCCTCGGATCCGGGCGGCGCGGGCTGCGGTCCGAGCCTGGGGTCAGCGGCCGCGTTGCCGGACACGGTGTCCGCGTCCTGCGGGTGGGCGTCGAGCCAGCCGGTGATCGCGATCCGGGCGGTGGGCGTCCTGGCGTGGTCCAGCCAGCCGGGCGAGGGCCCGGACGCGGCGTCCTCCGCCAGGAGCAGCTGTACGGTGTCGCCGTCGCCCAGCGCCGTGCCGAGCGTGGCCAGCCGGCCGTTCACCCGGGCGCCGATGCAGTTGTGCGCGGCGTCCCCGTACTGCGCGTAGGCGGCGTCCACGCAGCTGGCGCCCGCGGGCAGACCGAGCGTGCCGCCGTCGGTGCGGAAGACGGTGATCTCGCGGTCCTGGGCGAGGTCGGCGCGGAGCGTGGTCCAGAAGGTGTCGGGGTCGGTGGCGGACTGCTGCCACTCCAGGAGCCGGGACAGCCAGCCGGGCCGGGTCGGGTCGGCCCGTTCGCCGTCGGCCGGCTCGGCGCTCTGCGCACCGCTGTCCGCGGCGTACGGATTGCCGAGGGCGATGACACCGGCCTCGGCCACCTTGTGCATCCGGTGCGTACGGATGAGGACTTCCGCGACCTCGCCCGCCGGGCCCACCACGGCGGTGTGCAGCGACTGGTACAGGTTGAACTTGGGGGCCGCGATGAAGTCCTTGAACTCGGAGATCACCGGGGTGAAGCAGGTGTGCAGCTCACCGAGGACGGCATAGCAGTCGGCGTCCTCCCCGACGAGGACCAGCAGCCGTCCGAAGTCGGTGCCGCGCAGCTCGCCGCGTTTCATGCCGACCCGGTGGACGGAGACGAAGTGGCGCGGCCTGACGAGGACTTCGGCGGGGATACCGGCCTCTCGCAGTACCGAGGCGACGTTCTCCGCGATGGCGGTCAGCGGGTCCGCCCCGCCGGTGGCAGCGGCGATCACGGCGTGGGTGCGCGCGTACTCCTCCGGGTGGAGGATCGCGAAGACGAGGTCCTCCAGCTCGGTCTTGAGCGCCTGTACACCGAGCCGTTCCGCGAGCGGGATCAGCACGTCGCGGGTGACCTTGGCGATCCGGGCCTGTTTCTCGGGGCGCATCACGCCGAGCGTGCGCATGTTGTGCAGCCGGTCCGCGAGCTTGATCGACATCACCCGGACGTCGTCCCCGGTGGCCACCAGCATCTTGCGGAAGGTCTCGGGCTCGGCCGCCGCGCCGTAGTCGACCTTCTCCAGTTTGGTGACGCCGTCGACCAGATATCGGACCTCGTCACCGAACTGCTCGCCGACCTGGTCGAGGGTCACCTCGGTGTCCTCGACCGTGTCGTGGAGCAGGGACGCCGTCAGCGTCGTGGTCTCGGCGCCGAGTTCCGCGAGGATCAGGGTGACCGCCAGCGGGTGTGTGATGTACGGCTCGCCGCTCTTGCGCATCTGCCCTCGGTGCGAGCTCTCCGCCAGGACGTAGGCGCGGCGCAGCACGGTGAGGTCGGCGTCGGGGTGGTGGGCCCGGTGCGCCTCCGCGACATGGCCGATGGCGTCCGGCAGCCGGTCCCGGGGGACCGGGCCGAGCAGGGCGACCCGGCCCAGTCTGCGGAGGTCGATCCGGGGACGGCCCCGCCTGCGGATGGGAGCACCTGGGTTGGTGGCCTCTGCGCTCATGGGGCACCTCCGGCGACGTCGACCGGCGGTGGAAAGGTGCGGTCGCGCCTCCGGGCCGGTGCTTGATGCTACCGACCCCACCACGTGGCGGAGTCCGGCTCTCGCCCAGCGTGAAACGGATCACCCATTCGAGCGAAGCGCTATCCGTTCAGCGTTTCGAGCCAGGCCGGATCGATCTTGCCCCGCGCGACGATCACGGCCGGTCCGGTCATCTCGATCTCGCCGTCCGGGTGCTCGGTGATCACCAGCGTGCCGCCGGGGAGGTCGACGGTGTACGTGACCGGGGTGCCGGTCAGCGCGGGGTCGGCGGCGTCCCGGCGGGCCGCGGCGACGGCCACGGCGCAGGCGCCGGTGCCACAGGACCGGGTCTCGCCCGAGCCGCGCTCATGGACGCGCATGGCGACATGGCGGGGGCCCCGGTCCACGACGAACTCGATGTTGACGCCGTCGGGGTAGACGTCGGCCGGGCCGAAGGACGGCTCGGTGAACAGATCGCCGGCGTGCGCCAGATCCTCGACGAAGGCGACGGCGTGCGGGTTGCCCATGTTCACGTTGCGGGCGTCCCAGCCGCGGCCGCCGACGGTGACCGTGACTCCGTCGGCGGGCAGCCGCGCGCGGCCCATGGAGACGGTGATGTCGCCGTCCTTGGCGAGGTGCACGTTCTTCACTCCGCCGCGGGTGGCGACCGCGAGATCGCCTTCCTCGACCGAGCCGGAGCGCTGGAGGTAGCGGGCGAAGACCCGTACGCCGTTGCCGCACATCTCGGCGATCGAGCCGTCCGCGTTGCGGTAGTCCATGAACCACTCGGCCTCGTCCGCCACGGCCCGCGCCTCGGGGTGGGCGGCGGACCGCACGACATGCAGCAGCCCGTCCCCGCCGATGCCGGCCCGGCGGTCGCAGAGCCCGGCCACGACGGAGGCGGTCAGGTCGAGGGCGTTGTCCGGGTCCGGAAGGATCACGAAGTCGTTCTCGGTGCCGTGGCCCTTGAGGAAGTCGATCTGCGAGGTGGTCACGGGACAACTGTACGAGGTGGCGCCGACAGCGCCGGAAACCGCCCGCCCCCGCGCACCCCGCGCCTGCCGACGGTCCACCGGGCCCGGCAGGGCGGTGTCAGGAACGCAGCCGGGCCACACGCCACACGGCCAGCGCGACCAGTGCCGCGCACACCGCGACGTACAGCACGATCACCCGCCAGTCCGGGCGCTCGCCGGAGCCCCTGGGCGGCAGACCGGGCCAGGTGTGTCCGACACGGCGGGCGGCCATCATGCCCCAGCCCGCGGCGCAGCAGCTGATCAGCAGCCCCAGCATGGCGACGACCGCGCCGCCGCCACCGAACTCGAAGGCGAGCGGGAAGGCGAACATCAGCGATCCCATCGCGGCGAGCGTGACGATCGGCGCGAGCTGCCAGATACGCAGCCGGCGGGCGGGGCGGAGCTCGACCTGGACCTCGGGGGTCACATCGAGCTCATCGGGCCCGTCGGGGCTCAAGCTTCCTGCCTCGTGCTGCGTGTCCGGTGCGTCTTGTTCTGTGTCGCGAGGGCCGGCCTCCATCGCCACGCGCCCTCCCAACTCGGACTCCACTGGTCGATCGATGCTCGATGATGGCACGCCGCGACCGGCCGAACTGACGGGCAGGGCTTCCCGATGCAATCACGTGATCAGGCTGTGACCGCTCGTTCGACCAACGCCAGCGCCTGGCGCGGGAGTTCTCCGCGGTGCTCGGCGGCGCCGCTCAGCCAGTGGACGCGCGGGTCGCGGCGGAACCAGGAGTCCTGCCGGCGCGCGAACCGCTTGGTGGCGCGCACGGTCTCGGCACGCGCCTCGTCCTGCGTGCACTCCCCGGCCAGCGCGGCGAGCACCTGCTGGTAGCCGAGCGCCCGGGAGGCGGTGCGCCCCTCCCGCAGCCCCCGCGCCTCCAGTGCGCGCACCTCGTCGACAAGCCCCGCGTCCCACATCCGGTCGACCCTCAGGGCGATGCGCTCGTCGAGTTCGGGGCGGGCCACGTCGACGCCGATCTGGACGGTGTCGTAGACCGCATCGTTACCGGGGAGGTTGGCCGTGAAGGGCTTTCCGGTGATCTCGATGACTTCGAGGGCCCGGACGATGCGCCGCCCGTTGCTCGGCAGGATGGCGCGGCCCGCCTCCGGGTCCGCCGCGACGAGCCGGTCGTGCAGCGCGCCGGAGCCCCGTTCCGCCAGCTCCGCCTCCAGCGCGGCCCGGATACCGGGATCCGTGCCGGGGAACTCCAGGGCGTCGATCGCGCCCTTCACGTAGAGCCCGGAGCCGCCCACCAGGACCGGGGTGCGGCCCTCGGCGAGCAGCCGGTCGATCTCGGCGCGGGCGAGGCGCTGGTACTCGGCGACGCTGGCGGCCTCGGTCACGTCCCAGATGTCCAGCAGCAGGTGCGGGACGGAGGCGCGTTCCGCCAGGGTCAACTTCGCGGTGCCGATATCCATCCCCCGGTAGAGCTGCATGGAGTCGGCGTTGACCACTTCGCCCCCGAGCTGCTGGGCGAGGAACACCCCCAGGTCGGACTTTCCGGCTGCGGTGGGACCGACGACGGCGATGACCCGCGGTGCGGGAGCTGGGCTTCTCACTGGCACAGTCTCGCAAACCCGGGGGCCCGTTCCGAATGGCCGACGGGGTGGCCGGGGACCGTGGCGCGTCCGGACACCCCGTCAAGTAAAATACTGAGTACATATGGGCGTTTTCTCACAGTTCGGGTCTCCGTCCCGCCACGACAGCAGGTATCGCGGCGGTGACTGCGCGGCAGCACGGCGGGTACCCGGTCCGGAGAGAACACGCGCACGCACGCACTCCCCCAGCAGAGAAGGTGTCCGATGGGCTTCATGGACAATTTGAAGGCGAAGCTGAGCCCGGCCAAGGACAAGGTCAGCGACCTCGCGCAGCAGCACGGGGGCAAGATCGACCAGGGGCTCGACAAGGCCGCGCGGACGGTGGACGAGAAGACCAAGGGCAAGTACAGCGACAAGATCGTGTCCGGCACGCAGAAGGCCAAGGACGCGGTGGAGAAGCTGTCCAACAAGGACGGGGGCACCACCCCGCCCGCTTCCTGACCCCGGTCCGGCAGGACACCGTGACGGCCGCGGAGCGTGTCGCTCCGCGGCCGTCGTGTGTGCCGTCGGGTGTGTGCCGTCGCGTGGCCCGGCGGACCGGCCTGGGCTGGGTGTGCGCCGGATCCCGTTCCGCCGGAGTCGTCGCGGGCTCAGGACCAGGCGGCGACCAGGTAGCCCACGCCGTAGGGCGCGTCGTCGTACAGCAGCCGGCCGTCGAGACCGGCGCCCCGCGCGGCCCCCGCGAGCACCTGCCAGGGTGCGCGGCCCGCGGCCTTCAGCTCGTACGCGAGTGCCTCGTCCAGCCCGGTCAGCGCGTCTGTGTCCGCCGCGCCGAGCGCGCGCGAGGCGGCCGCGTCGAACGCGGCGGCCCGCTCGTCCAGGTAGCCCGGGGCCTTGAGGGTGCGGCAGGCGCTGCCGTCGCCCATCACCAGCATCGCCACCCGGTCCGCCCGCCCGGCCAGCGCCCGGCCGGTCTCCGTGCAGCGGGCGGTCTCCAGCGGCTCCCCCACGCCCAGCGCCTCGACCGGCGCGTCCGCCCACCCGGTGCGGGCCAGCAGCCAGGCACCGACGGCGAGCGAGGCCGGGAGCGGCCGGTCGGTCACCGTTCCCAGGTCCCGGCCGAGCCGTACCGGGAGATCGACGCCGAACTCCGCGAAGGAGCCGGTGGCGCCCTCGGGATGGGTCCCGCGGCCCGCGACTCCGGCCGGGCCGATCACGATCAGCAGATCGGGCCGGGAGGCGGCGAGCACGCCCAGCGCGTCGGTGCACGCGGTCCTCGCGGCGTCGAGCTCTGGCGCGGCACCGGCGGCGACGTCGGGGACCAGCAGGGGCGGACAGGGGCACACGGCGGCGGCGACAAGCATGAGGGGCAGCGTACTGGCCGCGCGCTCACGTGCCGCTCGGCCCGTCGGCCCCGCGTTGCCCGTCGGCGCCGTGTTGCTGACGCCTGCCCGTTCCTGTCAGTCGCAGCCGCAGCCCGGGGCCGAGGCGGCGGGCAGCGGGGCCGGGGCGCCGATGCCCGGCAGGCCCAGCATCACACCGGCCGGCTTGGCGGCGGCCGCGGCGTTGCGCTTCTCCCAGGCGTCTCCCGAGCGGGTCCGCCGTACCCCGGCGGGCGCGCCCTCTGCGAGCAGGTGGTGCGGGGCCGCGTAGCTGATCTCGACGGTCACCACGTCGCCGGGCCGTACGTCCTGGTCCGGCTTGGTGAAGTGCACGAGGCGGTTGTCGGGGGCGCGGCCGGAGAGCCGGTGGGTCGCGCCGTCCTTGCGGCCCTCGCCCTCCGCGACCATGACGTCCAGCGTGCGGCCGACCTGCTTCTTGTTCTCCGACCAGGAGATCTCCTCCTGGAGGGCGGACAGGCGCATGTACCGCTCCTGGACGACCTCCTTGGGGATCTGCCCGTCCATGTCGGCGGCCGGGGTTCCGGGCCGCTTGGAGTACTGGAAGGTGAAGGCGTTGGCGAAGCGCGCCTCGCGGACCGCGTGCATCGTCTGCTCGAAGTCCTCCTCGGTCTCCCCGGGGAAGCCGACGATGATGTCGGTGGAGATCGCGGCGTCGGGCATCGCGGCCCGCACCTTCTCGATGATGCCGAGGAAGCGTTCCTGCCGGTACGAGCGCCGCATGGCCTTCAGGATCGTGTCGGAGCCGGACTGCATCGGCATGTGCAGCTGCGGCATCACGTTCGGCGTCTCGGCCATGGCCGCGATCACGTCGTCGGTGAAGTCGCGCGGGTGCGGCGAGGTGAAGCGGACCCGCTCCAGGCCCTCGATCCGGCCGCAGGCGCGCAGCAGCTTGGAGAAGGCCTCCCGGTCTCCGATGTCGGAGCCGTAGGCGTTGACGTTCTGACCGAGCAGGGTGATCTCGGAGACGCCCTCCGCGACCAGGGCCTCGATCTCGGCCAGGATGTCGCCGGTCCGGCGGTCCTTCTCCTTGCCGCGCAGCGCCGGGACGATGCAGAAGGTGCAGGTGTTGTTGCAGCCGACGGAGATGGAGACCCAGGCCGCGTACGCGGACTCGCGGCGGGTGGGGAGCGTCGAGGGGAACGCCTCCAGGGACTCGGCGATCTCGATCTGCGCCTCCTCTTGGACGCGGGCGCGCTCCAGCAGCACGGGCAGCTTGCCGATGTTGTGCGTACCGAAGACGACGTCGACCCAGGGGGCCCGCTGGACGATGGTGTCGCGGTCCTTCTGGGCGAGGCAGCCGCCGACCGCGATCTGCATCCCGGGGCGCTTGGTCTTCATCGGGGCGAGCCGGCCGAGGTTGCCGTAGAGCTTGTTGTCGGCGTTCTCCCGCACCGCACAGGTGTTGAAGACGACAACATCGGCGTCCCCGTCGGAGCCCTCGGGCGCCCGTACGTAGCCGGCGTCCTCCAGCAGACCCGACAGCCGCTCGGAGTCATGGACGTTCATCTGGCACCCGTAGGTGCGCACCTCGTAGCTTTTTCTGACGTCCACTGCTTCGCTCCGGTTGCCGCTGCTCATGCGACAAGGGTAGGCGCTGCCCGGACACCTCCCGTCGCGGGCGGCTCCCGGACCCCTTCCCCGGCCCCGCGCCGGCCGGGAGATCCACCGGCACCCCTGGCCAGGGCCGGGAGCCACCTGGCAGGATCGCCGCCATGCTCCCGGCGGCTCTGTCCCGAATCGGCCGGCGTCGCTCCCTGCGGGCGGGCGCCGCCCTCGTCGTCGTGCTCGGGCTGCTCCTGTGGTGGTTGCTCCCGCTCGGGGATTCCACACCGACCGGGAGCCTGTCGTTCAGCACCGGGGTCCGTACCGGCGTCTACCAGCGCTACGGCGAGCGGCTGAAGGGCGCACTGGCCAAGGATCTGCCCGATGTGTCGATAGAGCTGCAGACCAGTGAGGGATCTCAGCAGAACATCGCCCGGGTGGCGACGGGCAAGGCCGATTTCACCATCGCGACCACCGACGCCGTGGCCACCTACCTGCGGGACCGGAAGCCGGGCGCCGAGCGGCTGCGTGGCTGTGTCCGGCTCTACGACGACTACATACAGCTGGTCGTGGACCGGGAATCGGAGATCCGCAAGGTCTCCGACCTACGCGGCAAGAAGGTCGCGGTCGGCCAGCAGGGCTCCGGGGTACGGCTGGTCGCGGACCGGCTGATGACGGCCGCCGGACTGGACCCCGTCAACGACGTGACGGCCGTACCGGCGGGCATCGACACCATGCCGAAGCTGCTGCAGGACGGCAAGCTCGACGCGTTCTTCTGGTCCGGGGGGCTGCCGACCACTGCGGTGGCGGACCTCTCCGACCGGTTCGCGATCCGGCTGGTCCCGCTGGAGGACACGCTGATCAAGCAGCTTCAGGCGGCGGGCGGCTCCACCCGCTACTACCGCTCGGCCGTGATGCCCGCGGACGCCTACCGCAACGCTCAGCAGGGCCAGGCCGTGCCGACCGTCGCGGTCGCCAACGTGCTGGTGACCACCGACCGTACGGACGCGGCGATGACCGAGGCCTTCACCCGGACCGTGATCGACAGCCGGGACCGCATCGGGCGTGAGGTGCACGCCGCGCAGCTGGTGGACCTGCGGACCGCGATCTACACCGATCCGCTGCCGCTGCACGAAGGGGCCAAGCGCTACTACCGCTCGGTCAAGCCCTGAGTCCGCCGGGCCGGGCCAGGCCGCCGGACGGTCCGCTCAGTCGGCTTCGCAACGGTCCGCTCAGTCGGCTTCGCAACGGTCGCTCAGCCTTGCGGCCCGTTGCGGGGTACGGACACCGTCACCCGCAGCCCGTGCGGCTCGTGGCGTTCGTAGGCGATGGTGCCGCGGCTCGCGGCCAGGAGCGCCTTCGAGATGGAGAGGCCCAGGCCGGAACCCCGTACGTTCTGGTGCTGTGAGCTGCGCCAGAAGCGGTCTCCGACGCGCTCCAGCTCCTGCTCGGTGAGGCCCGGTCCGCGGTCCGCGACGGCGACCGTGACGCACTCGCCGCCGGAGGCGACCGTGACCCGCACCTCCTCCTCCGCGGGGGTGAACTTGAGCGCGTTGTCGATGATGGCGTCGAGTGCGCTGGACAGGGCAATGGGGTCCGCCCAGGCGGTGACGGCGGGGGCGCCGTCCGTCCGGAGCCTGACGCCCTTCTCCTCGGCCACCGGACGCCAGGAGAGCACGCGTTCGGCGGTGAGGGCGCCGATGTCGGTGAGCTGGAGATCGGCCGCGGCGTGTTCGGCCAGGGCCAGGTCGAGCAGATCGTCGAGGACCTGGCCGAGGCGCTTTCCCTCCGTGCGCACCGAGGCGATCTCCTCGTTGCCCTCCGGGAGTTCCAGGGCGAGCAGCTCGATCCTGAGCAGCAGCGCGGCCAGCGGATTGCGCAACTGGTGCGAGGCGTCCGCGACGAAGGCGCGCTGCTGCTCCAGCACGTCCTCGACGTTGTCGGCCATCTCGTTGAACGAACGGGCCAGCCGCCTGAGTTCCGGCGGTCCGCCGGAGGCCGCCACCCGGGACCGCATCCGGCCGCTGGCGATGTCGTGGGCGGCCACATCCAGGGTCCGCACCGGGAGCAGGACCCAGCCGGTGAGCCGGATCGCCGCACCGACGGCCACCAGCATCGCGACCACCTCACCCGCCGCGATCAACAGCCAGCCGCGCAGGGTGTCGGAACGCATCTGCGCGGTCGGCGAGTCGATGACGACGACCGCGACCACGTCTCCGTCACGCACGACGGGTGAGGCGACGACCACCCGGCCGTCCTGCCAGGGCCAGACCTGCGGCGGGTCGTGGCTGCGACGGCCGAGCAGCGCCTCGTTGAACGCCTCGCGGCCCTCCCCCTCGACCGGCAGCCGCCAGTCGCCCGGGGCCTTCGCCATCGCGGAGTCGTCACGGTAGAAGACACCCGCTCGGATGCCGTAGACCGAGTCGTACGTCTCCAGTTCGGTCTGGAGGGTGCGCTGCCGCTCGTCGTAGCCGTTGGTGCGCTCGGTGATGAACTGGGCGAGCGCGGCGAAGCGTGCCGTGTCGTCGATCCGGTCGATCACCACGCCCTGCTGCTGGGCGGCGGCCACACTGACCGCCAGCGGAAAACCGAGCGCGAGCAGGACACTCGCCATGAGAACGATGAGCAGCGGAAGCAGCCTGGTACGCACCGGAGACGTACGCCCCTACGCGGACGGGGCGACGAGGCGGTAGCCGACCCCGCGCACGGTCTCGATCAGCGCGGGCAGCCGCAGCTTGGCGCGCAGGGAGGCCACGTGCACCTCAAGCGTGCGCCCCGTCCCCTCCCAGCTCGTGCGCCAGACCTCGCTGATGATCTGCTCCCGGCGGAACACCACGCCGGGCCGCTGCGCGAGGAGCGCGAGCAGGTCGAACTCCTTCCGGGTGAGCTGGACTTCGCTGCCGTCGACACTGACCCGCCGGGTGGGCAGCTCGATGTGCACATGGCCCAGGCGCAGCGCGGCGACGGGCGTGGGCCCGGTGTCCTCCGCGGCGGGCTTGCGCCGGCTGACGGCGTGGATACGGGCGAGGAGCTCGCCGGTGTCGTACGGCTTGGTCACGTAGTCGTCCGCGCCGAGGTTCAGCCCGTGGATGCGCGAGCGGACGTCGGCCCGCGCGGTCACCATGATCACCGGTACGGCACTGCGCTTGCGGATCTTCCCGCACACCTCGTAGCCGTCCTGGTCGGGCAGCCCGAGATCGAGGAGTACGACTCCGAAGGGCTCCGCATCCGTGGGGAGGAGGGCCTGGAGGGCCTCCTCGCCGCTGCGGGCGTGCACCACCTTGAAGCCGTGCCGGCCGAGGATGGCGGACAGGGCGGCGGCGACGTGGTTGTCGTCCTCTACGAGCAGCAGTCTCATGGGCCCCCTCTCCGGAGTCGCGGTGCTTATGAAGGTCGTGGTGTCGATGGATGTGGTTTCGGTGCGGTCGCGTACGCCCCTGGTCACTTCCCCGTATCGAGGCGTTTCACGTCAGGGTGTACCAAGGCATCCACTCCGATGACCGGTGGGCCAGTCAAGTGCCTGCCGGTTGCATCCATGTTTCCGTTATGCACCCGGTACGCCGGGACGGCCCGCGTGACGTCCCGTTCACGCGGAGTGTCCGGTTGCGGCCGGATCGTTATGCTCAATTTCCGCTCAGATGTAATGACGCTGGTCGCACTGCGTCACTAAGGTCCTTGCCAACCGAGGAGGACGGAGCAAAAAGCCGATGAGCGGAGTTTCAGTGACCAAGGGCGCCGAGGACGCTGCACCCGCGGCCGGCGGCGACCTGGTCGTGCTGAGCAACGTCAACAAGCACTTCGGCGCGCTGCATGTGCTCCAGGACATCGACCTGACGATCGCCAGTGGCGAGGTCGTGGTCGTCATCGGGCCCTCGGGGTCCGGGAAGTCCACGCTGTGCCGCACGATCAACCGCTTGGAGACGATCGATTCGGGCGCGATCTCGATCGACGGGAAGCCCCTGCCCGAGGAGGGCAAGGAGCTGGCGCGGCTGCGTGCCGATGTCGGCATGGTCTTCCAGTCGTTCAATCTCTTCGCCCACAAGACGGTGCTTGAGAACGTGATGCTGGGCCAGCTCAAGGTCCGCAAGACGGAGAAGAAGGCGGCCGAGGAGAAGGCGCGTTCGCTGCTCGACCGGGTGGGCGTGGGGACCCAGGCGGACAAGTACCCGTCGCAGCTCTCCGGCGGTCAGCAGCAACGTGTGGCGATCGCACGGGCGTTGGCCATGGACCCGAAGGTCATGCTGTTCGACGAGCCGACCTCCGCGCTCGACCCGGAGATGATCAACGAGGTGCTGGAGGTCATGCAGCAGCTCGCCCGCGAGGGCATGACCATGGTCGTCGTCACCCACGAGATGGGCTTCGCCCGCTCCGCCGCGAACCGGGTCATCTTCATGGCGGACGGCAAGATCGTCGAAGAGGCCGTGCCCGACCAGTTCTTCAGCAACCCGCGCAGTGACCGGGCCAAGGACTTCCTGTCGAAGATCCTTCACCACTGATGGAGCCTTCAGCGCCGGTTTCAGGACCGGCTGATCACTCACATCGCGTCAACTCTAGGGAATTTCACCATGCAGCTTCGTAAGGTCACTGCCGCCTCGGCCGCCGTGCTCGCCCTCGCTCTGACCGCCACCGCCTGTGGGTCCGACGACAAGGACGACTCGTCCGGTTCGGGCGGCGGCAAGAAGATCACCATCGGTATCAAGATCGACCAGCCGGGTCTGGGCCTGAAGACGCCGGACGGCAAGTACACCGGCTTCGACGTCGACGTCGCCACGTACGTCGCCAAGGAACTCGGCTACGACGCCAAGAACATCGAGTTCAAGGAGACCAAGAGCGCCGACCGCGAGACGGCGATCTCGCGCGGTGACGTCAAGTTCATCGTCGCCTCCTACTCGATCAACGACGAGCGACTGAAGAAGGTCGACTTCGCGGGCCCGTACCTCCTCGCCCACCAGGACATCCTGGTCCGCGCGGACGACAACACCATCAAGTCGCCCCAGGACCTCAACAACAAGAAGCTCTGCTCGGTCACGGGCTCGACCTCGGCGCAGAACATCCACGACACCCTGGCCCCGAAGGCCCAGCTGCAGGAGTACGGCGGTTACTCGGAGTGCCTGACCGGCCTGGAGAACAAGGCCGTTGACGCGCTGACCACGGACGACAGCATCCTGGCCGGCTACGCCTCGCAGGACGTCAACAAGGGCAAGTTCAAGCTGGCCGGCTTCAAGATGACCAACGAGAACTACGGCATCGGCCTGAAGAAGGGCGACGCCGACCTCAAGAAGAAGGTCAACGACGCGCTGACCAAGATGGTCTCGGACGGTTCGTGGGAGAAGGCCGTGAAGGCCAACTTCGGCCCGGCGAACTACAAGAACGAGCAGGCCCCCAAGATCGGCAACGTCGTCAAGTGAAGCAGGGCTGACCGGGCGCGCCGCCACTGACGGCGGCGCGCCGTGCCCTCCTACACGCGGAAGCGCGGGAGATCGTGTTCGACTTTCTTGATGGTTATGACCTGCTGGGGGCCTTCTGGGTGACGGTGCAACTCACCGTCTACTCCGCCCTCGGCTCCCTCATATGGGGAACGCTGCTGGCCGGCATGAAGGTCAGCCCGGTCCCCCTGATGCGCGGTTTCGCGACCGGCTATGTGAACGTGGTCCGGAACATTCCGCTGACCGTGATCATCGTCTTCGCCTCGCTGGGCCTCTTCCAGACCCTTCAGATCACGCTCGGGGGAGGAGGCGACTTCAAGGTCATCAACTTCCGGCTCGCGGTGCTCGCCTTCGTCGTCTACACCGCGTCGTTCGTGTGCGAGGCCCTTCGTTCGGGCATCAACACGGTGCCCGTCGGCCAGGCGGAGGCGGCCCGGGCACTTGGGCTCAGCTTCACCCAGGTGCTCCGGCTGATCGTGCTCCCGCAGGCGTTCCGGTCGGTGGTCAATCCGCTGTCCAACGTACTCATCGCACTGACGAAGAACACCACGGTCGCAGCGGCGATCGGGGTCGCGGAAGCCTCGTACCTGATGAAGGAAATGGTCGAGAACGAGGCCCAGCTGCTGCTGATCTCCGGTGTGTTCGTCCTCGGCTTCATCATCCTGACCCTCCCGACCGGTCTCATCCTCGGCTGGGTCGCCAAGAAGGTGGCGGTGAAGCGATGAGTTCCGTCCTCTATGACGCGCAGGGGCCCCGCGCCAAGCGGCGCAACATCCTGTACACCGTCCTCTTCGTACTGGCCGCAGCGGCAGTGGTGTGGTGGGTGTACGGCGGCCTCGCCGAGAAGCACCAGCTCGACTGGGTCAAGTGGAAGCCGTTCCTGACCGGCACCCAGGCATGGGAGACGTACATCTGGCCCGGCTTCCAGAACACGATCAAGGCCGCCTTCTTCGCTCTGATCATCGCTCTTCCGCTGGGCGCGCTGTTCGGCATCGGGCGGCTCTCGGACCACCGGTGGGTGCGCGTGCCGAGCGGCGTGGTCGTGGAGTTCTTCCGCGCCATCCCCGTGCTGCTCCTGATGGTCATCGCCAACGCGATGTACTCCGAGTACGCCGACCTCGAACCGGACACGCGTCTGCTGTACGCCGTCGTGACGGGTCTGGTGCTCTACAACGCCTCGGTGCTGGCCGAGATCGTGCGCGCCGGCATCCTGACGCTCCCCCGCGGGCAGACGGACGCCGCCAAGGCGATCGGCATGCGCAAGGGCCAGACGATGGTCTTCGTGCTGCTGCCGCAGGCGGTCACCGCCATGCTGCCGGCCATCGTCAGCCAGCTCGTGGTGATCGTGAAGGACACCGCCCTCGGCGGCGCGGTGCTCAGCTACCCGGAGCTGCTGGCCTCGGTCCGGCCGATGTCCGCGAACTACGGGGCGAACACCATCGCCTGTTTCACGATCATCGCGCTTGTCTACCTCGCGCTGAACTTCGCCCTGACGTCCTTCGCCAGCTGGCTGGAGCGGCGGCTCCGGCGCGCCAAGAAGAGCACGGGCGCGGTCGTGGGCACCGGCCCGGGGGGCGACCTGGAGACGGTTGGTGCGCCGTCGCTCAACATTGATGACGGACGCGCCGTCTGACGGCTGATCAACAGAGGTCCCCGAGGGGCGGTGGCGCGTGCGCCACCGCCCCTCGCCGCGTTCCGGTGTCACTTGACGCAAGCACCGGCAGTAGGTTGCATACGTTCTGTGATCGCGCACCGAGCCCCCTACGCCGCCGCATCTCCCTCGCCGCCGTCCCCGACCTCAGGGGCCGCCCCGGCCCGTCCGCTCTGCCCGTGCGCCGCCACGCGTCCGACCGCACACGTTCCGGGGGCCGCGCCGTGGACCCGGTGATCATCGTCGGTGCCGGGCCGGTCGGCCTGGTGCTGTCGCTCGCCCTCGCGGCTCAGGGGGTGCCTTCCGTCCTCCTCGACGAGGATCCCGGCAAGGAGGAGACGCGGCCGGCCCGCACGGTGGTGCTCCGCGAGGACACCGCGGCCCTGCTGGAACGGCTCGGCTGCAAGACGCTCCAGGACGAGGGCCTTCGCTGGTCCGGCTGGCGGTCCCTGCGGCGCAAACAGCTGGTCCGCGAACTACCCCTCGACGAAGGGGAACACGCGCATCCCGGGGACGCGCCGGCCGCCCCCGTCCACATCCCCCAGCACGCTCTGGTGCGCGGACTGCGGGACGCGGTGGCCGCGCAGGGTCTCGTACGGACGGCACGGCACAGCCGGATAGACACCCTGGAGCAGGATCCGGCCGGGGTCACCGTGCACACCAGGGAACCCGGCTCTACCTGGTGGCGCGGGAGTTACCTGGTGGGCTGCGACGGGGCCCGGTCCACCGTGCGCAAGCTCCTGGACATCCGGTTCCCCGGACGGACGGCGGTGGAGCGGCATGCCGTCGCCGCCCTGCGCACCGAGCTGCCCTGGCCGGGCGAGGCCGTACTGCACCGGCTGCCGCCGTGGCGCTCCGGTGGTGCCGAGGTGACCGCACGGCCGCTGCCGGACGGGGTCTGGCGTCTTGACTGGCTGCTGCCGCCGCGTGGCGAGCTCGTCACGCCCGACGTCCTGGTCGCCCGGGTCCGGGACACCCTGGCGGGCTGGTGCGGCGAGACACCCCCGTACGAACTGCTGGACACCGGCGTCTACACGCTGCACCACCGGCTCGCCCTGCGGTGGCGGGTGAAGCGGGCGTTCCTCGCCGGGGACGCCGCCCATCTGCTGGGCGCGCTCGGCACCCAGGGGCTGGACGAGGGACTGCGGGACGCCGAGAACCTGGCCTGGAAACTGGCGCTGGCCTGGCATCACGGCGCGTCCGACGTACTGCTCGACAGCTACCAGGCCGAACGCCGGGCCGCCGTCGCCGCACGGCTGCGCGCAGCCGACCAGTCGCTGCCGATACTGCGGGGCGGCGGCGGGCTGCGGACCCTGGTCCCGGGGAGCGCACGGGGGCACGATTCGCTGCTCACCGACGGGCATCTGGGATGCGGCCCCCTCGGTGCGCCCCCTTCCTACTCGCTGTCCCCCCTTGCGCCCCCGCGCGCCGAGGCGCACACGTCCGTGGGTACGCCCCCCGGTGCGCCGGTCACCGATGTGCGGGTGACGGCACCGGACGGCACCGGCGTACGGCTCCGGGAACGGCTGGGGCAGGGGCGGCTGCTGGTGGTCCTGGTGGCCCCCGGCACTGGAGTATGGGACCGGCGGCACTGGATGGGCGCTGGAGTGATGCCCCGGCTCGTCGAGGCGGTGGACGCCCTGCCGGTGAAGGGCGAACTGCTGGTGGCGGAGGGCTATCCAGGGGCCTCAGCGCACACCGTTCTGCTGGTCAGGCCGGACGGTCACCTGGTGGAGTCGTTCAGCGGGGTACGGCCCGCCGAGCTCCGCGCGGCAGCGGAAGCGGCGCGCGGCGGCGCGGCCCGCACCTCCGAACGCTCCGACCGCACCGCAGACATCAATTGACCCCCGCAGGCGCACATGGTCTACTCCGGAATATGACCGACACCGATGTGCGCCTGTGGCGGAGGGTCCATATGGACCTGCTCCGCTATGCGGGCTGCGTGTGTCGCCCGTCCTGCTGAATCGCCTTCTCCTGCTCCGCCGTGCGCCATGACGTACGGCGGGACATCCACGCGAACTCTCAGGACGGTCCCCTGTGTCTGCCTCTGCTGTGCCTGCGCCTGCCTCCGCCTCTGCTTTGCCTGTTTCCGTACCCGCGCCCGTTTCCGGTCCGTCCGGTCCGAACGGTCCGTCCGGCCTGTCCGGTCCGACTGCTGCGGAGCTGCTCGACTTCGTCCGCCGCACCGCCGCGGACGCCGCGCTCATCGCCTCGCTCCCGCTCGACCCCGAGGGCCGCACCTGGATCCGGCTCGACGGGCCCGGGGGCAGTGAGGCCTGGCTGATCGGCTGGCCGCCCGGCACCGGCACCGGCTGGCACGACCACGCCGACTCCATCGGCGCCTTCCTCACCGCGAGCGGCACGCTCAAGGAGCACTCGCTCGCGGCCCGGCTGCCCACCGACGGGTGGAAGACCCTCGAACTGACCGAGGGCATCGACCGCTCACGGCAGTTGGCTGCGGGTCAGGGAAGGGCCTTCGGCAGGCACCATGTGCACGAGGTGCTGAACGAGTCCGCCGACGAACACGCCGTCTCCGTCCACGCGTACTACCCCCCGCTCCCGCAGATCCGGCGCTACAGCCGCACGGACGCGGTGCTCCGCCTCGAACAGACCGAAATCCCGGAGGACTGGCAGTGAGCGACGCACCGCACGAAGATCACGAAGGTCACGAAGGTACGGGGCCGGAGGGCACCCGACAGGTTGGGATAGACGAGCTGCTGGAGCGGGTCAGGTCCGGATTCGAGCGGATCGGCCCGGAGGAGGCCCGTGCGGCGGCCGCCGACGGGGCCCTGCTCGTCGACATCCGCTACGCGGAGCTGCGCGCGCGGGACGGGCTGATCCCGGGGGCGCTGGTCGTCGAACGCAACGAGCTGGAGTGGCGGCTGGACCCGCAGGGGAGCCACCGCGCGGCGGAGGCGGTGAGCCACGGTCTCCGGGTCGTGGTGATCTGCAACGAGGGCTACGCGTCGAGCCTCGCCGTCGAGTCGCTGCACCGGCTCGGGCTGTACCGGGCCACCGATCTGGTGGGCGGCTTCCAGGCCTGGCGCGCGGCGGGGCTCCCGGTCGACGTGTGACCGGGAGCCCCGGGCGGGGCCCCCGGTCGGCCAGGGCCCCCAGGTCGGTGGGGGCCCTGGGCCGGTGGGGCCCCCGGGTCCGCGGGGGCCCAAGTCGGTGGGCCTCCGCGAGGTGGGGCCCCGTTCACTGACCCGACGTGACCGCCTCCACCGGTCGGGCCTTCAGCGCCATCCGGCCCGGCAGTGCCGTGGCGGTCAGGGCCAGCAGCGCCGCGGCGCCCACCACCGTCGCGTACACCAGCGGCAGAACGGCGGGCGCCGCACCGCCCGTCATCCCGATGCTGAACGCGGTCAGTACGGCGAGCGCGATTCCGGAGCCGAGAACGGCGGCGATCAGCAGCACCGACAGGGTCTCGATACGGAGCATCCGCAGCACCTGGCGGCGTGTCGCCCCGGCCAGCCGGAGCAGCGCGAACTCCTTCAGGCGCTCCGACACCGACATGGCGAGCGTATTGACCACGGCGATGGCGGTGAAGGCCAGGACGAGCCCCATGGCGAGGAGGTTGACCTCGGCGTTGTTCTGCTGCTGTTCCGCCTGGAGCCGGTCGGCGGCGGTCGGCGCCAGGACCGCGATCCCGGGAAACTTCCCCACGGAGGCGATCAGTTCGCTGCGGGAGGCGTCTCCGGACACCAGGACGGTGGCGGCCAGGGGGTTGTCCATGTGACGGGCGACCAACTCGTGCGGCAGCGTCAGATCCCCGAAGCCCAGGCCCCGGTGGTAGACGGCGGCGACCGTGAGGGTGGCGGGCGTCCCGTCGCCGAGGTGCAGTTTCAGCTTGCTGCCGGGGTGGAGGCCGAGCTGATCGGCGGCGAGCTCACTGATCGCGGCGGTATGTGCGTCGGCGGTGAACGCGGCCAGCGAACCGCTTGTCACCTCGGGGTCCCAGGTCCGGTCGAGGCCGGCCGGGGTGACCCCCTGGGCCGGGTACTTGTCGAGCCCGACCCTGACCGTGGTCCGGACGATCTCCGTGGCCGCGGTGACACCGGGCGTCGCGCGGACCGCGTCGACGGCGGCGGCCGGGACGCCGGGGCCCTGCGCGCCCAGTACCCAGGTCGCGCGGGTGCCCTCCCGGGCCTGGGCCAGGGCGGCGTCCCCAAGGGTCGGCTGGATGAAGAGCACCGTGCAGGTCATGCCGATGAGCAGGGTGAGCGGGGTGACGACGGAGGCCATCCGGCTGGAGTTCCCCCGGACGTTCGAGTTGGCCAGCTTCCCGAGGGGCCCGGCCGGCCGGATCACCAGGCCCGACAGAGCGGAGGCCGCCCGTACGAGGTAGGGGCCCAGGAGCGAAACCGACGTGGCCAGCATCACCACCGCGAGGAAGGTGACGGGGGTCGAGGCGGCCTCGGTGCGCAGGATGCTCAGTACGCCGACCAGCACGCCGCCGCCGACGAGCAGGACGAGACCGGCGGCGGTCCGCAGGCGTGCCGGACGGGCCCGCTCGACCGCGGCTTCGGCCATGGCCTCGGCCGGGCGGAGCCCGGCGATGCGGCGGCCGGAGATCCGGGCGGCGGCCCAGGCGCCGATGAGGGTGACGGCCAGGGCGACGCAGGCCGGGAAGATGCCTGCCGTCCGCTCCAGGGTCGCCGGGACCGCCCCGGTGTCGATGAATCGACCGTGCAGCCAACCGGCGAGCGGCAGCCCCGCCAGCGCGCCCAGCACTCCGGCGACGGCACCGACCACCAGCGCCTCGCGTCCGAGCAGCCGCCGGATCTGCCGTGAGGTGGCGGCGATGGTGCGCAGCAGAGCCAGTTCACGGTGGCGCTGCTGGATGGAGAGCGCGAAGGTGCCGACGACGACGAGGACGGCGACCAGCAGCGACGTGCCGCCCATGGCCGCCCCCATGGAGACGAGCTTGACCCGGGCGCCCGCCGCGTCCTGGAACTCGACCGCTCCTCGGTCGTCACCCGTGGCGACCTGGGCGGTCGTTCCCTTGAGGGCCTGCGTGACCTGCTGCCGAAGACCGCCAAGGTCCGTACCGGCTGCGGGCAGTACGCCGAACGCGGTGACCTGGCCGGGGCGGTCGGCGAGGCGCTCGGCCTCCGAGGTGGAGAAGAACAGCGAGGTCTGCTCCTTGAGCCGACCGCCGCCTTCCGGGGCCGCGACGCCGCTGACGCGGTACGTGCGAGGGGCCTGGGTGGACTGGACGGTGATCCGGTCTCCCAGGGACAGTCCTGCCCGCCGGGCGAGGTTCCGGTCGATCACCACGTCGTCTGCGGCGGCCGGTGCGCGGCCCGCGGTGAGGGCGAACGGGGTGAGCGGGGCGGAGGTCCACGCGTGGCCGTAGGACGGCGGACCGGACGCTCCGCCGTCCCCGGGCAGGCCGAGCGGCTGGGCGAGGAAGGTCAGTTCGGGTACGACCGCGCGCACGCCCTCCACCGCGCGGAGCCGGTCGGCGTCGCCAGCGGGAAGCCAGGCGCGTTCGGCGACCGGCTTCGCCTTGTGCTTGGTCTTGGTCTTCCCGTTGCCCTTGTGCTTGACGGTGGTCTGATGGACGTTCTGGTCCGCGGAGACGACGAGCGGGGTCGCGGCGTAGCGCTCGGTCGCGATGCGTCCGCGCAGGCCGGTCTCCAGCAGGGTGCCACAGGCGGTGACGAGGGCGGCGGCACACATGAGGGCCAACAATGCTCCGAGGAATCCCCCCTTGCGGTGTCTGATCGTCCCCAGGGCGTAGCGCAGCATCATGATGCGACCGTTTCTCTTCGGCTGTCCGCGGTGTTGTCGCCCGAGCCGCTACCGTCTCCGGGCCCTCTTCCCAGGCCTTGTACGGGCTGCTTCGGCATACGTCACAGACTCCTCCGTGCGGGGGTGCCGCTGCACTGGAGCGTTCCGCCGTCTTGATGCGGGGGCTTTCCCCCCGCATTCGCGCTTCCCCCCTCCCCGCGGCCCGCGCGCCCGAGGGCTCTTCCCGGCCCCAAATCCGTCGCGACACACCCGTATGGCCTCGCTCCGGTGGAGCGATCCCCGTACCGGACGGACATTCGGGTCAACGACCAGGCCGCTACGACGGGGAGCCCGCACCGATGCCGACGACTGCTCCGACCACCGCGCTGACCCCCGACGAGCTGGACGTTCAGGCCGCTCGGCTTCATGACACGGACGCGTGGCGCCAGATCGTCACGGGCTGGGACCGCACGGCCCGGGAACCCGTACGTCCCGTACCGGCCGAACCTGGTACGGACCCGTCGCGTCCGGACCGGGCACATCCGAGCCGGTCCCTTCCGGACTCGTCACGTCCGGACTCGTCGCTTCAGGACTCGTCACATCCGTCGCAGGCGGACCCGGCCGACTGGCGTGATCTGCTGTCCGTGCCGGTCGATCAGCTGATCGCGGACACCCTCCGTACACTGCCCGCTGCCGCGCCGCGCGAGCGTCCGCTCCCCGGGCGCCTCGGTGCGGTACTGCCCGACCGGCTCCACTCCTGGCGGCGCATCGGACAGCCCGAGGTACGGCCCTCCACCCACCTCGCCCACGCACGGCAGATCCTCACCGAGTGGGGCTGGCAGAACACCCCCTACCGGTTGCGCAACGCGAGGGGCGCCCGCTGCGTCTGCGGTGCCATGCTCACCGCGCATCGCCTCGGCTACGGCTCGGCGGCCACCGTCGACCGGGCCGGCGCCTGGCTGATCACCGAGCTCCGCTCCCAAGGCTGGACCGGGCTGATCGGGCCGTGGAACCGGTACCCCGGGCGCACCGCCGCCGACGCGGTCGCCCTGATCGACGCCACCATCAGCCGCGCGGCCCGCGCCGGCCAGTAGCGCAGGCCGACAGGCCGCAGGAACCAGCAGGTCGACAGGACCGACTGGCAGGACCACCAGTCAGCTGAGCTCGTCGGAAGGGCCGACCGGCGGAGCCAGTCAGCTGAGCCCGTCGGAAGCTCCGGTCGGACACACGGTCGGACTCAACGGCCGGAAGCTCCGGTCAGAAGGGTTCGTCCAGCCCTTCCGTGTCCTCTCCCTCTTCTTCGAGTGCCCTGCGCACCACACGCAGGGCCATTCCCTCCCCGTATCCCTTGCGGGCGAGCATTCCGGCAAGCCTGCGCAGCCGCTTGTCGCGGTCCAGCCCCCGCGTGGAGCGGAGTTTGCGCGCGACGAGTTCGCGCGCCGTCGCCTCCTCCTGGTCCGGGTCGAGCCGGTCGACGGCCTCGTCGATGACCGTCGCGTCCACCCCCTTGGTCCGTAGCTCGCGGACGAGGGCGCGGCGGGCGAGTCCTCGTCCGTGGTGCCTGGATTCCACCCAGGCGTCGGCGAACGCGGCATCGTCGATCAGACCGACGTCCTCGAAGCGCGACAGGACCTCTTCCGCGGCCTCGTCCGGGATCTCCCGCTTGCGCAGGGCGTCCGCGAGCTGTTTTCGGGTGCGCGGCGTCCCGGTGAGCAGCCGCAGACAGATGTTGCGCGCCTGCTCGACCGGGTCTCGCGGCTCCCCCTTCTCGGCCCTCGACGAGGAGGGGGAGCCGCTGCTTCTGGAACGGGACCGGGAACGGCGCCCGGCCCCCTCACCGAACCCCGGGCTCGATCCCGACCCCGGCCCCCTGCCCCGGCCCGCCCCCGCTGCCGGTTCGTAGGGGAGATCGGCCTCGGAGCCCGATCCGGAGGTGCTCCCGTCGGTTGATGCGGCGGCGAATCCGGGGCCGGAGCCCTCGCCGGATTCGGCGGCGAAGCCCGGCCACTCCGTACGACGCGTCACGGTCTAGCTCTTGGCCGCCATCGTCTTGGCCGGCTTGGTCTTGCCGGCCGCAGCGGACACCGGCTTGGCCGCACCGTCGGCCGGGGCCGCGGCAGTCCCGGCCGCCGCGTCCGCCGCGGGCTCGGCGGAGGCCGCGTCGGGCCGTACACCGACGCCCAGCTTCTCCAGGATCTTCTTCTCGATCTCGTTGGCGAGATCGGGGTTGTCCTTGAGGAAGTTGCGGGCGTTCTCCTTGCCCTGGCCGAGCTGGTCGCCCTCGTACGTGTACCAGGCGCCGGCCTTGCGCACGAAGCCGTGGTCCACGCCCATGTCGATCAGGCCGCCCTCACGGCTGATGCCCTGGCCGTAGAGGATGTCGAACTCGGCCTGTTTGAAGGGCGGCGCGACCTTGTTCTTGACGACCTTGACGCGGGTGCGGTTACCGACCGCGTCGGTGCCGTCCTTGAGCGTCTCGATCCGTCGGATGTCGAGGCGCACCGAGGCGTAGAACTTGAGCGCGCGGCCACCGGTGGTGGTCTCCGGCGAGCCGAACATCACGCCGATCTTCTCGCGGAGCTGGTTGATGAAGATCGCGGTGGTCTTGGACTGGTTGAGCGCGCTGGTGATCTTCCGGAGCGCCTGGCTCATCAGGCGGGCCTGCAGACCCACGTGCGAGTCGCCCATCTCGCCCTCGATCTCCGCACGGGGCACCAGGGCCGCCACGGAGTCGATGACGATCAGGTCGAGGGCGCCCGAGCGGATCAGCATGTCCACGATCTCAAGGGCCTGCTCACCGTTGTCCGGCTGGGACAGGATGAGGTTGTCGATGTCGACGCCGAGCTTCTTCGCGTACTCGGGGTCCAGCGCGTGTTCGGCGTCGATGAAGGCCACCGTGCCGCCGAGCTTCTGCGCGTTCGCCACGGCGTGCAGCGTCAGCGTCGTCTTACCGGAGGACTCCGGCCCGTACACCTCCACCACACGGCCGCGCGGCAGACCGCCGACGCCGAGCGCGACGTCGAGCGCCGTCGAACCGGTGGGGATCACTTCGATGGGCTCGTTCGGCCGCTCACCTAGGCGCATGACCGCGCCCTTGCCGAATTGCCGCTCAATCTGTGCGAGTGCGGCGTCCAGCGCCTTCTCGCGGTCGTTTCCTGCCATGGGTTCCACCCGATTTGTTTGAGTCGATCGCTTCACGTCTCAGACGCTAACCCCTGCCACTGACAATGGGCCTCGACGTCCTCCCGGCCTGTGGACAACTCCACGGTCGAGCCCGGCAAAACCCGGCCGGAATCCCATAAGAACGGATGTTCGATTTTGGTGTCAAGCGCGCCACGCCGCCCTGACTCACCCGCCCTCAGGGGCGCGGCCGCGGTCCCTGCGGCTCGTCGCCCTCGCCCGGCGCCCGCCCGTCATCGCTCTCCGGGGCCCGCCGGAACCGGCGCAGCCGCGCCGCCAGCGGTTCACCGAGCCGCCACTGGTGCTGACCGTGCACCCGCGGGTCGTCCGTGACGTCGTACCGCTTCACATAGGCACCGAGGAAGGCCTGCAGCGTGGCCACCGCCGGGATGGCGATGAGCGCGCCCACGGCGCCCATCAGTGCCGTACCCGCGATCACCGAGCCGAAGGCGACCGCCGGGTGGACGTCCACCGTCCTGGCGGTCAGCTTGGGCTGCAGCACGTAGTTCTCGAGCTGCTGGTACACGACGACGAACCCGAGGACCCAGAGCGCGTACCAGGGATCGACGGTGAAGGCGATCAGCATCGGCAGGGCGCCCGCCAGGTAGGTGCCGATCGTGGGGATGAACTGCGACACGAGTCCGACCCAGACCGCGAGCGCCGGCGCGTACGGCACGCCGAGTGCCGCCAGCAGGATGTAGTGCGCGATTCCCGAGATGAGCGCCATCAGCCCGCGCGAGTAGAGGTATCCGCCGGTCTTGGCGACCGCGATCTCCCAGGCCCGCAGCACCTCCGCCTGGCGGGAGGGCGGGAGAACGGAACACAGTCCGCGGCGCAGCCGGGGTCCGTCGGCAGCGAAGTAGAAGGAGAACAGGAAGATCGTCAGCAGCCGGAACAGGCCGCCGAGGACCGTGGTCGACACGTCGAGCACACCGGTCGCACTGTTCTGGACGTACTTCTGCAGCCAGTCCGAGTGCAGCAGGCTGTCCTGCACCTCGACCCGGGAGAGCTCCGTGTGGAAGGTCTGGTTGACCCAGTTGATCACCGAGTCGAGGTACTTGGGGAACTCGTCGACCATGTCGACGATCTGGCCCGCGAGCATCGAGCCGAGCATCACGACGAAACCGACGCTCGCGATCAGCACGGCGAGGAAGACCAGGAACGTGGCAAGGCCCCGGCGCATGCCGGCGGCCGACATGCGGCTCACCGCGGGCTCGATGGCGAGCGCCAGGAAGAAGGCGATCAGTATGTTGATCAGCAGGCCGATGAGCTGGTCGAACGCCCAGCTCCCGAGCCGGAAACAGGCGTAGAGCGCAAGGGCCAGCACCATCGCACGCGGCAGCCAGCCGGGCATACGGACCGGCCCGGCACCCGACGGCGGGGCGGGTGGCTCGACCGGCGGGACGGGCGGGGTGAGGGGCGGCTGGGTCTGAGCGGTCTCGTCTGTCGGTGCCACAGAGCCAGTCTCGCCTACGGCTGCGACACTCCGGCGCGCGCCCCGGGCAACCGTCGCCCGGCGCAGGGCTCCGAGCTGCGCCTCAGCGCTTGTCCGCCGGGATGCCGACCGCCGTGCAGACTCCGCGCCACACGTCCTTGGCCTCCCAGCCGGCGGCCAGTGCCTCATGGACCGTACGGTCGCCCAGCTCGGCCATCACATGGTCGCGCGCGAAGGAGTCGGCATAGGCCGCGCCGAAGTGGTCCGCCATCCGTTCCCAGAAAATCGTCAACCGCATGCCATCAGTATCCCGCTCCTGAGAGTGCAGCCGGGCCGCCTGCCCTTGCCGGGAGCCCGCACCGGCTTACGGTCGGTCCATGGCTGGAACCGGAGAAAATCCCCTCAACCGTGCCGAGCAGTTCATCTGGCTCACGGCCCGTGTCCTCGAACAGCGGCGGTTCGCCCACCACTTCCTGAACGGAAGCGCCGATGCCGTGGAAACGGCGCTCGCCGCTCATCTCAATGAGGACGGCGGGTACGGTCACGCGCTCGAACCCGATCTTCGCGGACCCGTCAGCCAGCCGCTGCACACGGCCCACGCGCTGAGCGTCCTCGATTCCATCGGCCGCTGCAGCGGGATCCGGGTGGAGCGGATCTGCCGCTTCCTTACGGATGTGTCCACGAAGGAGGGGGCCCTGCCCGCCCTTCTCCCCTCGCAACGCGGCTATCCGGCCGCACCGTTCATTCCGATCGTCGACGACCCGCCGGCCGAGCTGCTGGCCACCGGTCCCGTGGTCGGGCTGCTGCACCGCAACGCGGTGTGGCATGCCTGGCTGTTCCGGGCCACCGACTTCTGCTGGGCGGCCGTCGATGCCCTTCAGGTGTCTCATCCGTACGAGATCGAGGCGGCCGTCGCCTTTCTCGACGGAGCCCCGGACCGGTCGCGGGCCGAAGCGGCGGCCGATCGTCTGGGGCGCCTGGTGCGCGAGCAGCGGCTCGCCGTGCTGGATCCGGAGCAGCGGGCGGAGTACCCGGTGGCGGCCGGTTACGCGCCCGGCGAGCAGCACTTCCCGTACGACTACGCCCGTACCCCCGAGTCGCTCGCCCGCCGGTGGTTCACCGACGCCGAGATGGAGCTGTCGCTGGACCACCTGGCGGCCGGGCAGCAGGCGGACGGCGGCTGGCCGGTGACCTGGCGGCAGTGGGCGCCGGGGACCGCCCTGGACGGGCGGCCCCTGGTGACGCTCAGGGCGTTGCGGACGTTGCGCGCGCACGGGCGCGTCCTGGTCTGACCCGGGCCACCGGGCGCGGATGGTCAGCCGAGGGCACGCACCGCGGCGGTGACGACCACGGCAGCGCCCACCACCACGAGGAAGGGCGCGCGCAGGACGAGCGCGAGCGCTGCCGCAGCGAGACCCGCGCCCCTGGCGTCCAGCGCCAGGTGCTGTCCGTCACCGAAGGTCTGCTGCGCGGTCAGGGCGGCCAGAAGCGCCACCGGCAGCAGCGCGGCGAGGCGCTGCACGATGGGGCGTTCCAGGACTCCGGCGGGCACCAGCAGGCCGAGGAGCTTGGCCAGGTAGCAGCCGACGGCGGTGAGTGCGATGGCGATCCAGACGTTCATCGGCCGTCCTCCGGCGTGGTCGTGCGTGAGCCCTTCGCGCCCTCTGCGCGCGGCGCCTTCCCGGCGGGCTGGGCGTGCTGATCGTTCCGAGGGGCCGGGCCCTTGTCGCGTCCCTTCATAAAGAGGACGACGGGCGCGGCGAGCGCGGAGACCAGTACGGGCACCCCTGCGGGCAGCAGCGGCAGCAGACCGAGGGCGAGGACGACCGCCAGCCCGGCGGTGACGCGCTCCGTCGTGGTCTTCAGCATCGGCGCGAGCAGGGCGAGGAAGACGGCGGGGCTGGCCGCGTCCAGTCCCCAGGCGTCGGTGTCACCGAGCGCCTCGGCGCCCAGGGCGCCGACCAGCGTGGTGAGGTTCCACAGCACGTAGAGCGTCAGCCCGGTGACCGTGAAGCCGATCCGGGCTGCGCGCCGGGTGGGCTGGGGCAGGGTCACGGCCGTCGTCTCGTCGATCACCCAGTGGGCGGCGAAGGGGCGCACGGCGCGCGGGAGGGCGAGCAGTTGCGACAGCCGCAGGCCGTAGAACGAGTTGCGCACTCCGAGGAAGAAGGCGCCGGCTGCCGCGGTGTACGGGTTGCCGCCCGCCGCGAGCGCGCCCACCAGGGCGAACTGGGAGGCGCCGGTGAAGACGAAGAGGCTGAGCGCGCAGGTCTGCAGCAGGCTCAGTCCGGAGCCGGCCGAGGTGACGCCGAAGGCGAAGCCGGAGAGTCCGACGGCTATGCCGACGCCGAGCGCGTCCCGTACGACGGCCGCGTCCGGTTTGGTACCGGCGGTGATCACACTGCCGTCGGCGATCATGCTTCCGTCGGCGATCGCACCGGCGTCGGCCGGTCCACCGACTCGTTGGGGTGTTGTCTGTTCTGCCACGTTCGGAACGCTACCGGGGCGGTTCCGGATCGGTCTTGTACGTTCTTGCGCGTTCGCGCTGGTAGGCGCCCGGTGGTACGCCCACGATCCGGGTGAAGTGACGGTTGAGATGCGGCTGATCGGTGAAGCCGACCTCGGCGGCCGCCACCGCCGGTGGCGTGCCCGCGTCGAGCATCCGGCGGGCACGGCGGACCCGGGCGTCGGTGAGCCAGGTGTGCGGCGGCATTCCGTACTGCTTCTTGAAGGCTCTCAGCAGCGCGAACGGGCTGGTGTCCAGCTCGGTGGCCAGCGCCTCCAGGGTGGGCGGCCCTGCCATCCTGCTCTCCAGTACGGCGCGGGCGCGCTCCGCGTCCCGCGATCCCGCCGCCCGGGGCTCGAACGTGGGAAGAGCGCTGCCGTGCCGGGTGAGCAGGTGCGTGACGAGGACCCGCAGCACGCTGTCCGCCGCCAGCGCGTTGCCCTCCTCCGCGGCCCGGTGAACCGCGCGGATCAGCCGGGCCGCTCGCGGATCGCTCACCCGGGTCTCCGCGAAGCCGACCGTGCCGCGCAGGCTCGTCGTATCCGCCGCGATGTCGCTGATCACCTGTGCGGACGGGTAGAGCGTGGCGTACACCCAGCCCTCGGGAACACCGGCCCTGGCGGTGTGCGGCACCTCCGGATTGATCATCACGACGGAGCCGGGGCCCGCGTGGACGGTGCCGCCGGGCAGGGCGACGTCCTCGATGCCCTGGCTGACGGCGCCGAGGACATAGCCCTCATGGCTGTGACGCGGGAAGGTGTGGCGGACGTAGCGGGCCCGCAGCAGGTCGAGCTCCGGCAGTGCCTCGTACTGCCAGTGCCTCGCCCACTCTCCCCGTCCCACGACTCCCGCCATACCCGGATTCTCGCAGCTCGCGGCCGTTGTCAGTGGCTGGGTGCACGATGGGGAGCATGACCGGCTCCGCACTCGATTCGTTCTCCGCCGCGACCCGCGGTTGGTTCACGGGGGCCTTCAGCGCGCCCACCGCCGCGCAGGAGGGTGCCTGGCGGGCGATCGGTGAGGGCTCTGACGTACTGGTCGTCGCACCGACCGGATCGGGCAAGACCCTGGCGGCCTTCCTCGCCGCTCTGGACCAGCTGACGGCGGTCCCGCCGCCCGCGGAGGCGAAGAAGCGCTGCCGGGTGCTGTACGTATCGCCGCTCAAGGCCCTCGCGGTCGATGTGGAGCGCAACCTCCGCTCCCCGCTCACCGGCATCCGCCAGGAGTCGGTGCGCCTCGGACTGCCCGAGCCCGAGGTACGGGTGGGCATCCGCTCGGGCGACACCCCGCCCGCCGAGCGCCGCTCGATGGCGACCAGGCCGCCGGACATCCTCATCACCACCCCCGAGTCCCTGTTCCTGATGCTCACCTCCTCCGCCCGGGAGGCGCTGGCCGGGATCGAGACGGTGATCCTGGACGAGGTGCACGCCGTCGCGGGCACCAAGCGCGGCGCCCACCTCGCCCTGTCCCTGGAGCGTCTCGACGAGCTGCTGCCGCGGCCGGCCCGCCGGATCGGCCTGTCCGCCACGGTCCGCCCTGTCGACGAAGTGGCACGGTTCCTCTCCCCGCAGCGAAGAGTGGAGATCGTCCAGCCGCCGTCCACCAAGCAGTTCGATCTCTCGGTGGTCGTACCCGTCGAGGATCTGGGCGAGCTCGGCGGCTCCCCCGCCGCAGGACCGGACAGCGCGGACCAGGCGGAGAAGCCTTCGATCTGGCCGCATGTGGAGGAGCGGATCGCCGATCTCGTCCAGGCGCACCGCTCCACCATCGTGTTCGCCAACTCCCGCCGGCTGGCCGAGCGGCTCTGCAACCGGCTCAATGAGATCGCGTACGAGCGGGCCACCGGCGAGACGATGCCGGAGGATCACTCACCCGCCGAGATCATGGCCGAGTCGGGTGCCGCGAAGGGCGCCCCCGCCCTGCTCGCCCGTGCGCACCACGGATCGGTCTCCAAGGAGCAGCGGGCCCAGGTCGAGGAGGACCTCAAGGCGGGCAGGCTGCCCGCCGTGGTCGCCACCTCAAGCCTGGAGCTGGGGATCGACATGGGCGCGGTCGACCTGGTGATCCAGGTCGAGTCACCGCCGTCGGTCGCCTCCGGGCTGCAGCGGGTGGGCCGGGCCGGACACCAGGTGGGCGCGGTATCCACCGGGGTCGTCTTCCCGAAGTACCGCGGAGACCTGGTGCAGGCCGCGGTGGTCACCGAGCGGATGCGGGAAGGGGCCATCGAGGCGCTGCGCATCCCGTCCAATCCGCTGGACGTGCTGGCCCAGCAGCTGGTCGCGATGGTCGCCCTGGACAGCTGGCAGGTGGACGACCTGCTGGCCGTGGCCCGCCGGGCGGCGCCCTTCGCCTCGCTTCCCGAGTCGGCGTTCACCTCCGTCCTCGACATGCTGGCCGGCCTCTATCCGTCCGACGCCTTCGCGGAGCTGCGCCCGCGCGTGGTCTGGGACCGCGTCGCGGGCACGGTCACGGGCCGCCCCGGCGCCCAGCGGCTCGCCGTCACCTCCGGTGGCACCATTCCCGACCGAGGGCTCTTCGGGGTCTTCCTGGCGGGCGCCGACCCGAAGAAGGGCGGCGGCCGGGTCGGTGAGCTGGACGAGGAGATGGTCTACGAGTCCCGGGTGGGGGACGTCTTCACGCTGGGCACCACGTCCTGGCGGATCGAGGACATCACCCGCGACCGGGTCCTGGTGTCCCCCGCGCCCGGCGTCCCCGGACGGCTGCCGTTCTGGAAGGGCGACCAGCTGGGCCGGCCGCTGGAGCTGGGCCGGGCCCTGGGCGCCTTCCTCCGCGAGCTCGGCGGGCTGTCCCCAGAGGACGCCCGCGAAAGACTGCTGGCCGCCGGACTGGACACCTGGGCCGTGGACAACGTGCTGTCGTACATCGACGAGCAGCGCCGGGCCTGCGGCCACGTACCGGACGACCGGACGATCCTCGTCGAGCGTTTCCGCGACGAGCTGGGCGACTGGCGCGTCGTCGTGCACTCACCGTTCGGCGCCCAGGTGCACGCCCCCTGGGCGCTCGCGCTCGGCGCCCGCCTGGCCGAGCGGTACGGCATGGACGCACAGGTCATGCACGCCGACGACGGCATCGTGCTCAGGCTGCCGGACGCCGACATGATGGGCCTGGATCTGCTGGACTTCGACCCGGTGGACCAGGACCGGGCACCCGAATCCGGGGGCGGGACGGCCCTTCCGCCACCGAACACCGCCCACGACAGCGACCAGCCCCCGGTCGGCGCCGCCGACGTCGCCTTCGAGCAGGGCGAGATCGGGCAGATCGTCACCGACCAGGTCGGCGGCTCCGCCCTGTTCGCCTCCCGGTTCCGCGAGTGCGCGGCGCGGGCCCTGCTGCTCCCCCGGCGCAACCCCGGCAAGCGCACCCCACTGTGGCAGCAGCGGCAGCGGGCCGCCCAGCTCCTCCAGGTCGCCTCCGAGTTCGGCTCGTTCCCCATCGTTCTCGAAGCGGTCCGCGAATGCCTTCAGGACGTCTTCGACGTCCCCGGGCTCACGGAAGTGATGGGCGATCTGGAAGCCCGCCGGATCCGCCTGGTCGAGGTGACGACCCAGGAACCCTCACCGTTCGCGCGCTCGCTGCTCTTCGGCTACGTCGCACAGTTCCTGTACGAGGGCGACTCCCCCCTTGCCGAGCGGCGGGCGGCCGCGCTCTCCCTCGACTCCCATCTGCTGGCCGAGCTGCTGGGCCAGGCGGAGCTGCGCGAACTGCTGGACGCGGACGTCCTGACCGAGCTGGAGCGGGAGCTCCAGTGGCTGGCCGATGACCGCAGGATCAAGGACATCGAGGGCGTCGCCGATCTGCTGCGGGTCCTCGGACCGCTCACCACCGCCGAGCTGACCGAGCGCGGGGCACAAGCGCCGTGGGCGCAGGAGCTGTCATCGGCCCGCCGGGCCATCCGGGTCCGGATCGGCGGTGACGAGCACTGGGCGGCGATCGAGGACGCGGGCCGGCTGCGCGACGCACTGGGCACGGCCCTCCCCGTCGGCGTCCCGGAGGCCTTCACCGAACCGGTGAAGGACCCTCTCGGTGACCTCCTCGCCCGCTACGCCCGTACGCACGGCCCGTTCACCTCCACCGCCGCGGCGGCCAGGTTCGGCCTCGGCACCGCGGTCACGGACGGCGCGCTGCAACGCCTGGCGGCCTCCGGCCGGATCGTCCAGGGGGAGTTCCATCCGGCCGGCATCGGCCAGGAGTGGTGCGACGCCACGGTGCTGCGCCGACTGCGGCGCCGCTCACTCGCCGCGCTCCGTCATGAGCTGGAGCCGGTCCCGCCCGCCGCCCTCGCGGGCTTCCTGCCCCAGTGGCAGCACCTCGGCAGCAACAGCCTGCGCGGAATCGACGGGCTGGCCCGCGCCATCGAGCAGTTGCAGGGCGCTCCGGTCCCCGCCTCGGCCCTGGAGAAGCTGGTCCTGCCCGGCCGCGTCACCGGCTACTCCCCCGCGCTCCTGGACGAACTCACCACCACCGGCGAGGTCGTGTGGGCCGGTGCGGGCGCACTCCCCGGCAAGGACGGCTGGCTCTCCCTCTACCTGGCCGACAGCGCGCCCCTGCTGCTCGCTGCCCCGCGCCCGCTCGAACTCAGCGCGCTGCACGAATCCGTGCTCACCGCCCTCACCGGCGGATACGGGCTCTTCTTCCGCCAGATCGCTGATCAGGTGCGGGCCACCACCCACCCGGACTGCACCGACCAGCAACTGGCGGACGCCGTCTGGGACCTCACCTGGTCGGGCCGGCTCACCAACGACACGCTCGCACCGCTGCGCTCCCTCCTGGGCTCGGGCCGCACCGCCGGATCCACCGCGCACCGCTCCAGACGGAACGTCCCGCGCGGCCGTTACGGCTCACTGACGGCCGCCGCCCGTCCGGCCTCGCGCACCGGTCCGCCCACGGTCTCCGGCCGCTGGTCCCTGCTGCCCGCCACCGAACCCGAACCCACGCACCGGGCCCACGCGCTGGCCCGCACCCTGCTGGACCGGCACGGTGTGGTGACGCGCGGCGCGGTCCAGGCCGAGGGCGTCGAGGGCGGGTTCTCCGCCGCGTACCGCGTGCTGGCCGCCTTCGAGGACAACGGGCAGGCCCGGCGCGGCTATGTCGTGGAGGGGCTGGGGGCCGCACAGTTCGCGATGGACGGCGCGGTGGACCGGCTCCGCGCGGCCTCCACCGCCCGCGACCGCAGGGAACCAGGCCTGGCCCCCACCGCCCTGGTCCTCGCGGCGGCCGACCCGGCCAATGCCTACGGAGCGGCGCTGCCCTGGCCGGAGCCGCCGGACGGAGCCGGGCACAAGCCCGGCCGCAAGGCCGGCTCCCTGGTGGTCCTGGTCGACGGCGAGCTGGCGCTGTACATGGAACGCGGCGGGAAGACGCTGCTGGCCTGGCCGGCCGATCCGGAGGACCCCGCGCTGCGGGCTGCCGCCGCCGCCCTGGCCGAGGCAGCCCGTGCCGGAGCCCTCGGCACGGTGACGGTGGAGCGCACCAACGGCGTCTCGGCGCTGACCTCACCGCTGGGCCGTACGCTGGAGGCGGCCGGCTTCCTCGCCACCCCCAGAGGCCTCCGCCTCCGCGCCTGACCCGGCGCGCACACGCGTACGGGCTCGTCCCCCGCCCGCGCACCGCGCATCCCCCGCATCACCCGCCCGCGCCCCGCATTATGGAGGCATGCCAGAAGGAGACACCGTCCTGCAGACCGCCAGGCGTCTGCACCGGGCGCTCGCGGGCCAGGTCCTCACCCGGTCCGACCTCCGCGTCCCTCGCTTCGCCACCGCCGACCTCACCGGCCGGACCGTGCTCGACGCCATCTCGCGCGGCAAGCATCTGCTGACCCGCTTCGAGGGCGGCCTGACCCTTCACAGCCATCTGCGGATGGACGGCGCCTGGCGGATCTACGGCCCCGGCGAGCGCTGGCGCGGCGGCCCCGCCCACCAGATCCGCGCCATCCTCGCCAACACCGCGCACACGGCCGTCGGTTACCGCCTCCCGGTCCTGGAGCTCCTGCGCACCTCGGACGAGGAGAAGGCGGTGGGCCATCTCGGCCCCGACCTCCTGGGCCCCGACTGGGACGCCGGCCAGGCGCTGCGCAATCTGCTGGCCGAGCCGGCCCGCCCGCTCGGCGAGGCGCTCCTCGACCAGCGCAACCTGGCCGGCATCGGCAACATCTACAAGGCCGAGCTGTGCTTCCTGGCCCGTGCCACCCCGTGGCTCCCCATCGGTGACCTGCCCGCCGCCACGGCCCCCCTGCTGGTGAGCACCGCCCACCAGCTCCTCGAAGCCAACCGTGACCGCCCGGTCCGTATCACCACCACCGGCGCACGCCCCCGGACAGCCACCGGCACACGCCCCCGCGCCGCCACCGGCCATCCGTTCCGCGCCGGCCGCCCGAGCGAGAACCTCTGGGTCTACGGCAGAACCCACCGCCCCTGTCTGCGCTGCGGGACACCGATCCGCGCGGCGGAGCAGGACGCCAGGCCCTCCTACTGGTGCCCGCGCTGCCAATCCGGCCCCACCCCCTAGTTGACGGCCCGTCAGATCCGGTCGTACGGTCCGGTCATGTCCCTTGCCGCGTACGACCTCACCGGCCGATCCGCGTTCGTCACCGGCGCGGCGGGCGGCATCGGCCGCGCCTGCGCCGTCCTGCTCTCGGAGGCGGGCGCCACCGTCCACTGCGCGGATCTCGACGCCAACGGCCTCCGGGAGACCCTGGAACTGATCACCGCGGCGGGTGGCGAAGCCCACACGCACCCGCTGGACGTCACGGACCGCGATCAGGTCCGGGCCGCCGTCGCGGGCGCCGGAGATCTCGACATCCTGGCCGCCGTCGCCGGGATCATGCACACCAGCAGCGTTCTGGAGACCACTGACGAGGACCTCGACCGCGTGCTCTCGGTCAACTTCAAGGGCGTGCTGTACGCCTGCCAGGAAGTGGCCCGCACGATGCTAGCCCGCGAGGCCCCCGGCTCCCTGATCACCATGGCCTCGGGTGCGGTCGACGCCGCGAGCCCGGGGCTGCTCTGCTACAGCGCGGCCAAGGCGGCGGTGGTCCAGCTGACCAGGACCCTGGCGACCGAACTGGGGCCGCACTCCATCCGGGTCAACGCCGTCGCGCCGGGCTGGGTCCGCACCCCCATGACCGCCCGCCACGACGCGGAGCAGCAGCACCGGGCGGAGGCCACCATGGCGCGGATCTCGCCGCTGGGCAGGGTCGGGGAACCCATGGACGTGGCGCACACGGTGCTGCATCTGGCGTCCGGCGCGTCGGCCTTCATGACGGGTCAGATCCTCCGCCCGAACGGCGGCGTCGCCATGCCCTGGTAGCCGCCGCACCGGCCCACCGGGACCGCGCCCCCGCGGCGCACCGCCGCAGCAGGCCGGTGCACGCGTCGAATATCCCGGTCGGCCGGGCGGTCGCCGCCACATGGACCGGCAGGAGGCTCAGCCCCCAGCCGCCCGCCGCCACCGCTCCCTCGACCACCCCGGCGTGCGCAGGCTCCAGCACCAGCCGCAGCACGGCCCACCACCACACACCGCCGAGCACGAGCGCCGGCACCCATCGCCGTACCATGGCTGCCTCCTCCGGCCGAACCCAGTACCTCCCGGCAATATGTCCGGCCTGATCACCCAATGGGAGAGCGCACCGGTGCAGTACCGGCGCGCACGGCGCAGGCGCACACCCTCGCAGTCTCACCCGGCTCCGCCGGGGCCGCATCCAGAGCGGAGCCCCCACCGTCTCCGATGGGGGCTCCGCACCCAGGCACAGGCACACGCGCTCAGGCCTCTCGGGCCTCAGGCGCAGCCCTCAGGCCTCACGGCCTCAGGCTTCGCGCCTCAGCTCTTGTCGTCGTCGGTCAGGGAGTCCTTGACGCCCTCGGCATGCCCCTTGGCATCGCCCACGGCGCCCTTGGCCTTGCCCTTCGCCTGGTCCGTCTTGCCCTCGGTCTCCATGCGGCGGTCACCGGTCATCTTGCCCATGGCCTCCTTGGCCTTACCGGCGATCTTGTCCTTCGCGCCCTTGTCGGTCATGGCTACTCCTCGGTTGGAAGGGAAATGGGGGCGGGGGCTCAGGCGCTTTCGGCCTGGAACATCCACGCGTGCTTCTCAAGATCAGCGGTCAGCGTGATCAGGATGTCCTGGCTGACCGGGTCGGGGTCGCCGGTCAGCTCGATCCGCTCCCGCATCCGGCCGATGACCACGCCCAGGGCGTCGACCAGCGTGCGTACCGCGTCCACGTCCTTGACCCAGCCCTCCGGGACGGAGTCGATGGCCGTGGTCCGGGCGATCGTCCCCGACCGCCCGTCCGGATTGACGCCGAGCGCGGAGGCCCGTTCGGCAACCGTGTCGGAGTGCTGGCGGGCGGTGTCGACGACCTCGTCGAGCTGAAGGTGCACAGACCTGAAGCGCGGCCCCACCACGTTCCAGTGGACCTGCTTGGCGACCAGGGAGAGGTCGACGAGGTCCACCAGCGCGCCCTGGAGCGCACCGCCGACAGACTTGAGGTCGGCCTCGGACAGCGGGCTCTTCACCACAGACATGCACGTCTCCGATCTGTATCCGTTCAGTTCAGCACCATCCACGATGGCACAAACGAAGCGAAACGGTCATTCGGGGGAATCTCTGGACGAGATCGCCCCCCGGTCTCACAGAGAGCGCCTTCCCGGCATCGCGCGGACGACACACGGAAACGGACCACACACAGAAACCCCGGTCCGCCCCCTGAGGGGAGGACCGGGGTTCCGGATTCACACCGAACCGAGCGGGTCAGGCGGCGACGACATCCACCGCTTCCGCAGGCGCCTTGATGGTCACCCGTCCCGTCGGTACACCAGCCACCGACGAAACAGAGACGGAATTGAGCCTGGGCCGCACCGGTACGGGTACCGGATCGCCGGCTGCTGCCGACTCGGCCAGTTCAGCCAGTGACAGATCATCGCTCACTTCACGCATGAGCTCGGACATCCGTACGTCAAGCGCGTCGCAAATGGCGGAGAGCAGTTCGGAGGATGCCTCCTTCTGCCCCCGCTCCACCTCGGAGAGATAGCCGAGCGAAACTCGGGCGGACGAGGAGACTTCGCGCAGAGTACGGCCTTGGCGCTGGCGCTGCCGACGCAGCACGTCACCAAGCAGGCGACGGAGCAAAATCATCGGTGGCTCCCTCCTCGGACCGCGTAGCCGCATCCTTCACGCCCCACCGTACCGCCTAGCGCCGCGGCCGTGCGGGGAGCGATGTCGTGTTCACTCAGGGCTGCAAACATCAATTCCCCCCGATCTGTTCCGTATCCTGTGCGCTCGCGTACCCGCCGAGTTCGCCGGAGAGCAGATCGAGCACGCTCCGTACGCTCTCATTACGAATGTCCGCTCGTCCGCCGTTCAACCTCAGTGTGGCCACTTTCGCCTCGCCGTCAGGCCCGCAGGCTGCGACGAAGACCGTTCCCACCGGCCGGCCGTCCTGCGGCTCGGGGCCCGCTACTCCGGTGGTGGCCAAGCCCCAGTCCGCGCCCAGTACCCGGCGTACTCCCGCCGCCATCTGGCGGGCCACTTCGGCGTCCACCGCACCGCGTGACGCGAGAAGGGCTGGATCCACACCCAGGACTTCACTCTTGAGGGGGGTCGCGTAGGCCGTCACGGACCCGCGGAAAGACCGCGAGGCACCGGGTACGGACGTCAACTCCGCAGCGACCAGGCCGCCGGTCAGCGACTCCGCCACAGCCAGCGTCTCGCCCCGCTCGACGAGCAGTCGCAGCACCCGGGCCGCGGCTGTCACCGCTCGGCCTCCGCCGCACCACGGGCCCCTGAGGCCCCGGAGACCCGGTCTGAGGCGCCGGAGACCCGCTCCGCGCCCTCGCTGCTCCCGGGCGCCTCCGCAGCCGCCTCGACGGCCTCCTGTGCCGCCGCGGACCGTTCCGCCGCGAGCCCCTGGCGACGCAGCACAATGGCCTGGCGCACATAGTCCAGACCGGTGACGACCGTCAGCACGACGGCCACCGCTATCACCCAGAACCGCAGCGTCGCCAGCGGCCCGGTCAGCGCCAGGACGTACATCCCGACCGCCGTTCCCTGCGCCAGCGTCTTCATCTTCCCGCCGCGGCTGGCCGGGATCACCCCGTGGCGGATCACCCAGAACCGCAGCACGGTGATGCCGAGCTCCCGGAAGAGGATCACGCCCGTGACCCACCAGGGCAGATCGCCCAGGTACGACAGGCAGATCAGCGCAGCGCCCATGATCGCCTTGTCCGCGATCGGGTCGGCGATCTTCCCGAAGTCGGTGACCAGGTTGTACGTACGCGCCAGATGCCCGTCGAACAGGTCGGTGATCATCGCGATGGCGAAGGCCGCCCAGGCGAAGGAGCGCCAGGCCGGGTCGTATCCGCCGTTGTGGAGCAGCAGCATGACGAAGCCGGGGACCAGCACCAGCCGCGCCATGGTGAGGAGATTCGCGATGTTCCACAGGCTCGCCTGATTGACGGCCGCAGTGCCCAGCTTCCCGCCGCGGACCGGCGTAGCGCCGGAGCCCCCTGTCGCGGATGCCGGCGCTCCGGTCATCTGGCCACCTCCGCAAGCTCACGGCATTCCGCCACCAGGTCGACGCCCTCGGTGCCCACTGCCTTTGCCTCGACCATACGGCCAGGGACGAGTCCCTCGCGTGCCGTGAAGAGCACTTGGCCGTCCGTTTCCGGGGCCTGGTGCGCCGCGCGGCCCACGGCGCGTGACTCGTCCTCGGTCGCCTCGACCGATTCCACGAGCACCTGGAGCGTCTCCCCGACACGTTCCTCCGCCCGCTGGGAGGTCAGCTCCTCGGCCAGCTGCGAGATGTGCGCGAGCCGTTCCGCGATGATGTCGGCGTCCAGCTTGTTGCCGTAGCCGACCGCCTCCGTGCCGTCCTCGTCGGAGTAGCCGAAGACGCCGATGGCGTCGAGGCGCGCACCGGTGAGGAACCGTTCCAGCTCAGCCAGGTCCGCCTCGGTCTCGCCGGGGAAGCCCACGATGAAGTTGGAGCGCGCACCGGCGTGCGGCGCCTTGCTCCGGATGGTGTCCAGAAGTTCGAGGAAGCTGTCGGTGTCCCCGAACCTGCGCATCGCCCGCAGCACGCCGGGGGCCGAGTGCTGGAAGGAGAGGTCGAAGTACGGCGCGACCTTCGGCGTCGAGGTCAGCACGTCGATGAGGCCGGGCCGCATCTCGGCGGGCTGCAGATAGCTGACCCGGATGCGCTCGATCCCGTCGACGCCCGCGAGCTCCGGCAGCAGCGTCTCCAGCAGCCGGATGTCACCGAGGTCCTTGCCGTACGAGGTGTTGTTCTCGGAGACCAGCATGACCTCCTTCACCCCCTGCTCGGCCAGCCACCTGGTCTCGCCCAGGACGTCCGAGGGGCGGCGCGAGATGAAGGAGCCGCGGAAGGACGGGATGGCGCAGAAGGAGCACCGGCGGTCGCAGCCGGAGGCCAGCTTCACCGAGGCGACCGGGCTGGTGCCCAGCCTGCGGCGCAGGGGTGCCCGGGGTCCGGAGACCGGGGCGATGCCCTCCGGGAGATCGGCGGGGGCCGGTGCGGCCTCCTGGGCGTGGCCGGGCAGGGCGACGGTGGCGTCCTGGCGCTCGGCCGGGCTGACCGGCAGGAGCTTTCGGCGGTCGCGCGGGGTGTGGGAGGCGTGGATGCCTCCGTTGAGGATGGTCTGGAGGCGGTCCGAGATGTCTGCGTAGTCGTCGAATCCGAGGACTCCGTCCGCTTCCGGCAGGGCCTCTGCGAGGTCCTTGCCGTAGCGCTCGGCCATGCAGCCGACGGCGACGACGGCCTGGGTGCGGCCGTGGTCCTTCAGATCATTGGCTTCGAGCAGGGCATCGACGGAGTCCTTCTTGGCGGCCTCGACGAATCCACAGGTGTTGACCACGGCGACATCGGCATCGGAGGCATCCTCGACGAGCTCCCAGCCGTCCGCTGCCAAGCGGCCTGCGAGCTCCTCCGAGTCCACCTCGTTACGGGCGCAGCCAAGAGTGACAAGGGCGACGGTACGGCGTTCGGGCATGGGCTCAAGACTACTTTGTCCCGGCACTGGCCCCCGCGTGCAGGTTCCTCGGTCACAGGGAGTGACAGAGCGGCGAGCGCCCGGCCTGGTGGCCGGGCGCTCGCCGCAGTGTGTGAGCCGTGGAGTACGGGTCAGCCGACCTCGGGGTCACCCTTGGTGTACGAGAGCCGCTCGACCTGACCGGGCTGGAACTGGTCCTCGACCTTCTTGCCGTTGACGAAGAGCTCGACAGAACCCGCGTCACCGAGGACGAGGTCGACCCGCTCCTTGTCCTGGAACGTCTTGGACTGGCCCTGCTGGAGCAGCCCGTCGAAGAGCAGCCGGCCGTTGTGGTCCTTGGCGGAGATCCAGCTCTTGCCCTGACTGGCGCTGAGCTTGACCGTCACCTTGTCCTGCGGCGCCGCGGCAATGGCGCTGTCGGAGGGGGCCGGCTTGGGATCGGCGGGCTTGCTGCTCGCCGGCTTGGGGGTGATCTTGTCGGACGTCGGGCCTTCGGCGACCCGGCCGGCGGTCGAGGGCTCGTCACCGCCCTTGAAGAAGGTGAAGCCGACGAACCCCACCACGGCGACGATGGCCGCGACCATGGCCGCGGTCCAGTTGGGCCGCCGGGGTTCGGAACGGATCCGCTCGGCTTCGAACAGCGGAGCCGCCGGGGTGGGCGAGGGACGGCCGCCGTGCTCGCCGTCGAACTGCGAGACCAGCGGTTCCGGATCGATGGAGACGGCGCGTGCCAGCGTACGGATGTGGCCGCGCGCGTACACCTCGCCGCCGCAGCGGGAGAAGTCGTCGTCCTCGATCGCGTGCACGATGGGGATGCGCACCCGGGTGGACGTGCTGACCTCTTCGACCGTGAGGCCTTCGGCGATTCGAGCCTGCTGGAGCACTCGACCGATCGAAGGCCGGTCGTCTTCGGGGGAGTTGCCGATGGACACGGGGGCGCCTTTCGAGCGTGAGCCACCTGCTGGATGTTCAGTCTAGGGGGGTTAGGAAAGGGTGGGGCAACCGGGAGGGAGCACTTTGTACGCCATCAGATTCGAACAGACTCCGATGCGCCGGACCGCCCCCCGGAAGGACACTCTGCCGTCCCTCCCTTCAACTTGACGTACGACCCGGCGAAACGGTTGCCCGCAAAACCCTCACGAACCAAAACCCGCACGGGTCAAAGCCCTCACGAACCGGATTCCCCGCGGATCAGCGCCAACACCCCGTCGAGCTCGTCCGGCTTCACCATGACGTCGCGCGCCTTGGATCCCTCGCTGGGTCCGACGATGTTCCGGGACTCCATGAGGTCCATCAGCCGGCCGGCCTTGGCGAAGCCCACCCGCAGCTTGCGCTGGAGCATCGAGGTGGATCCGAACTGGGTGGAGACGACCAGTTCGGCAGCCTGGCAGAGCAGATCCAGGTCGTCGCCGATGTCCTCGTCGATCTCCTTCTTCTGCTTCGTGCCGACCACCACGTCCTCGCGGAACACCGGGGCCATCTGGTCCTTGCAGTGCTGGACCACCGCGGCGACCTCGTCCTCCGTGACGAAGGCGCCCTGCATCCGGGTCGGTTTGTTCGCCCCCATCGGCAGGAACAGTCCGTCACCCTTTCCGATGAGCTTCTCGGCTCCGGGCTGGTCGAGGATGACCCGGCTGTCGGCGAGGGACGAGGTCGCGAAGGCGAGTCTGGAGGGCACGTTCGCCTTGATCAGACCGGTGACGACGTCCACGGAGGGCCGCTGGGTGGCGAGCACCAGATGGATACCGGCGGCGCGGGCCAGCTGGGTGATGCGGACGATCGAGTCCTCGACATCGCGCGGGGCGACCATCATCAGGTCGGCCAGCTCGTCGACGATCACCAGCAGATACGGGTACGGCGAGAGCTCCCGTTCGCTGCCCTCGGGCGTCTTGAGCTTTCCGGTACGCACCGCGTGGTTGAAGTCGTCGATGTGCCGGTACCCGAACGCGGCGAGGTCGTCGTAGCGCAGATCCATCTCGCGCACGACCCACTGAAGGGCCTCCGCGGCCTTCTTCGGGTTGGTGATGATCGGCGTGATCAGGTGCGGAATGCCCTCGTACGCGGTCAGCTCGACGCGCTTGGGGTCGACCAGGACCATACGGACGTCCTCCGGGGTCGCCCTTATCATCACCGAGGTGATCAGGCAGTTGATGCAGGAGGACTTTCCGGAACCGGTCGCACCGGCCACCAGGACGTGCGGCATCTTCGCCAGGTTGGCCATCTCGTAGCCGCCCTCGACGTTCTTGCCGAGCGCGACGAGCATGGGGTGGTCGTCCTCGGCCGCGTCCGCGAGACGGAGCACGTCTCCGAGGTTGACCATCTCGCGGTCGCTGTTGGGGATCTCGATGCCGACCGCCGACTTCCCCGGGATCGGGGAGATGATCCGGACGTCGGGGCTGGCGACGGCGTACGCGATGTTCTTGGCGAGCGCCGTGATCCGCTCGACCTTCACGGCCGGGCCGAGCTCCACCTCGTACCGCGTCACCGTCGGCCCGCGGGTGAAGCCGGTGACGGCCGCGTCGACCTTGAACTCGGTGAAGACGTTGGTCAGTGACGCGACGATCGCGTCGTTGGCGGCGCTGCGGGTCTTGCCGGGGCCGCCGCGCTCCAGCAGATCGAGCGAGGGCAGCGAGTACGTGATGTCGCCGGACAGCTGGAGCTGCTCGGCGCGGGCCGGCAGCCCCTGCGGCTCCGGGCGCTCGGGCACCGGCTTGGTCAGGTCGGGTACGCCGCCGGAGGGCGAGGACGCCTTCTCGCCGGGCCGCCGGGCGGGCTCCGCCTCTCCCCTGGCCCCCGGTACCGGGGTGCCGGGGCGCTCGCGGTCCACGGAGACGCCCTGGGTGAGGTCGGCGACGACGGGCGAGGGCGGCATGCCGTTGAGCACGGCTCCGTCGAGCGCTGCTGCGGCGGCGGCCGCGACGTCGACCGCGTCCATGGTGCGGTTCATCGCGGGCTGTACGGAGGGCCTGCGCGGCCGGCCGCGGCGCTTGGCGAGTGCCTCGGCCTCGACGCGGTCGGTGTCGTACACATCCTCGGACGCCTCGGGGGCCTCAGAACGCCGGAAGGAGCGCCGGGAGCGGGCGGGCAGCGCCTCGCGCCACTGCTCGCCGTACCGCTCGTCGTCGCTCCCGTCCTCCGCCTCCGGGCCGTCCAAGGGGTCGACGATCCCGAGCCGGACGCCGAGCAGCCGCAGCCGCTGCGGGATGGCGTTCACCGGGGTCGCCGTGACCACCAGCAGGCCGAAGACGGTGAGCAGCAGGAGCAGCGGGACGGCGAGCACCTCGCCCATGGTGAAGATCAGCGGTTTGGACGCGGCCCAGCCGATCAGCCCGCCCGCGTCCTGCATGGCCTCCGTGCCGTCCTCGCGCCCGGGTGATCCGCAGGCGATGTGGACCTGGCCGAGCACCCCGACGACGAGCGCGGACAGTCCGATGACGATCCGGCCGTTGGCCTCTGGCTTCTCCGGATAGAGGATCAGCCGTACCGCGATGGCGCCCAGCAGTATCGGCACCAGCAGGTCGAGCCGACCGAAGGCGCCGGTGACGAGCATCTCGACGAGATCACCGACGGGACCGCGCAGATTCGACCAGGTGCCGGCGGCGACGATCAGCGCGAGGCCGAGGAGCAGCAGCGCGACACCGTCCTTGCGGTGCGCGGGGTCGAGCCCCTTGGCGCCACGCCCTATGCCGCGGAACATCGCGCCGATGGCGTGGGCCGCGCCGAGCCAGACCGCGCGCACCAGGCGGTACACACCGCCGGTGGGTGAGGGCGCCGGTCTGGGCGCGGCCGCTTTCTTGGCCACCGCCTTCTTCGCGGGGGCCTTCCTGGGGGGCGCGCTCTTCTTGGCAGCCGCCTTCTTCGCGGGCGCGGCTTTCTTCGCCGGACCCGGGCCACCGCCGACGCGCTTCGCGGTGCCCGCCGTGCCCTGGGAACCCTTGCCGGACGTACGTGAGGCCATGGGCCGAGGTTACCGTTGTCCGCGGTGGTGAACACGTGCGCGGGCCCGTTCACCCGACCGTGTCGTCCTGCGGAGGACGCGAACTGACGCGCCCTCACCCGCTCCGCACCCCGCGTGGACCGCCGACCGGCCCGCCCCGCCGGGCACTTGTCGCAGCCGGGACCCGAAGGCACCTGCCGGGAAAGGGCGGTACGGGCCGTGGCCCGACGCGCTACGAGGTGAGCGGGGCGGGTCCGCCGTTGGTGCCGGGCTCCAGGGCGTCCAGCGCCCGGCGCAGCCCGGTCAGTTTCCGTTCGAGATGGGCGGCGGTGGCCACCGCTCCGGCGTCCGCCGACTCGTCGTCGAGCTGCTTGGACAGCGCCTCGGCCTGCTCCTCGACGGCCGCGAGCCGTGCGGAGAGTTCGGCCAGCAGCCCGGCGGGCTCCTTCTCGTGGTTCGCACCCGCGGGCACGCCCCCTTCGAGCTGGAGCCGCAGCAGCGCGGCCTGCTCGCGGAGCTGGCAGTTCTTCATGTACAGCTCGACGAAGACCGAGACCTTCGCCCGCAGCACCCACGGGTCGAACGGCTTCGAGATGTAGTCCACCGCGCCGGCCGCATAACCCCGGAAGGTGTGATGCGGACCATGATTGATCGCGGTGAGGAAGATGATCGGGATGTCCCGTGTCCGTTCCCGCCGCTTGATGTGCGCGGCGGTTTCGAAACCGTCCATGCCCGGCATCTGCACATCCAGCAGAATGACCGCAAAGTCGTCCGTGAGCAGCGCTTTGAGCGCTTCCTCCCCTGACGATGCCCGCACCAGTGTCTGATCGAGCGCAGAGAGGATGGCCTCCAGCGCCAGCAGATTCTCCGGCCGGTCATCGACCAGGAGGATCTTGGCCTTCGGCACCATGGCCCGTCCTCCTCGCCCCGGAATTGCACCGGGCGCCGCCCCAGGGGACGACTCCCTTACGCCGTCCGTCCTTGTGCCGGTCATGGTAGCCGCACCCCGCCCGTCACCACACCCTGTCACCGCGATGTCACTGTGCACATACCAGAAACGCGGTGAGAGACCAAAAGGTTCCCCGGATACCGCATTCCCACACCACTTCGGACACACTCGATCAACAAATCATCATTGATTCGCTCAATCGACGATCACTCTCCGCGCATCCAACCCTCCATGACGGAAAGAAGATGATCAGGATCGACCGGCTTGGTGACGTAGTCGGAGGCTCCCGACTCGATCGCCTTCTCCCGGTCGCCCTTCATCGCCTTGGCCGTCAGCGCGACGATCGGCAGCCCGGCGAACTGCGGCATCCTGCGGATCGCCGAGGTCGTCGCGTAACCGTCCATCTCCGGCATCATGATGTCCATCAGTACGACCGTCACATCGTCGTGCTGCTCAAGGACTTCGATCCCCTCGCGCCCGTTCTCCGCGTACAGAACGGCCAGTCCGTGCTGCTCCAGCACGGAGGTGAGCGCGAAGACGTTCCTGATGTCGTCGTCGACGATCAGCACCTTCTCGCCGTTGAACCGGAACGTCCTGCGGACCTCTGGCTCCTCCTGGACCGCGGGCGTCCAGGACTCCTGCGGAGCGCTCCTGGGCGCCTGGGGGGCCGCGGGGGCCTCCGGCAGTGCGGGCTGCTGCCCGGAGCCGCCCAGCGCCTTGCGGCGGCGCCTGAACAGCCCTGCGGCGCCACTCTGGTCGTGGCCGCCGCCCTGCTGGCCCATCTCCCGTCCGAAGTCCTGGAAACCCTCTCCGAGCCCCTGGCCGGCCTCGGGCAGCCGCCCGCTCTCGACCCCGGCACCATGCGTCTCGATGGGGCCGGGGCCGATCTGCGGGTAACCCTGCGGCGGGAGTTCGCTCGGGTGCAGCGGCAGGTACAGCGTGAAGGTCGAGCCCCGGCCGGGCTCGCTCGCCGCGTGGATCTCGCCGCCCAGCAGCCGGGCGATCTCCCGGCTGATGGAGAGGCCCAGGCCCGTACCGCCGTACTTGCGGCTGGTCGTGCCGTCCGCCTGCTTGAACGCCTCGAAGATCACCAGCATCTTGCTGGAGGCGATCCCGATACCGGTGTCGGTCACCGAGAACGCGATCAGATCGGCATCGGCGTCACGCAGCGAACCGGCCTCCAGCAACTGTTCCCGGATGGCGTTCGGCACCTCCGCCCCCGCATGCCGGATCACCAGCTCGACCGCACCGCTGTCGGTGAACTTCACCGCGTTGGAAAGGAGGTTGCGCAACACCTGGAGCAGCCGCTGCTCGTCGGTGTGCAGCGTCGCCGGAAGTTCCGGCGACACCCTGACGGAGAAGTCCAGCCCCTTCTCCGCGGTGAGCGGGCGGAATGTCGCCTCCACGTAATCGACCAGCTGGACCAGCGCGATCCGGGTCGGGCTGACATCCATCTTGCCCGCCTCGACCTTCGACAGATCAAGGATGTCGTTGATCAGCTGGAGCAGGTCGGATCCGGCGCCGTGGATCGTCTCGGCGAATTCCACCTGCTTCGGTGACAGGTTGCCCTCGGCGTTGTCCGCCAGCAATTTGGCCAGAATGAGCAGCGAATTGAGTGGCGTACGCAGCTCGTGCGACATGTTCGCCAGGAACTCCGACTTGTAGCGCATCGAGACCGCGAGCTGCTCGGCGCGCTCCTCCAGGACCTGCCGCGCCTCCTCGATCTCGGTGTTCTTGACCTCGATGTCGCGGTTCTGCTGGGCGAGCAGCTCGGCCTTCTCCTCCAGTTCCGCGTTGGACGCCTGGAGGGCCTTCTGCCGGTTCTCCAACTCCTGTGAGCGGTCCCGCAATTGCTCGGTCAGTTCCTGCGACTGTTCCAGCAGTTTCTCGGTGGTCGTATTGACGCTGATGGTGTTGACGCTCGTGGCGATCATCTCCGCGAGCTGGTTGAGGAAGTCCCGCTGGATATGGGTGAACGGCTGGAAGGAGGCCAGTTCGATCACTCCGAGGACCTTCCCCTCGAAGAGCACCGGCAGCACGATCACATGCGCGGGCGGCGCCTCACCGAGGCCGGAGGAGATCTTCAGGTAACCCGGCGGAACGTTGTCCACCTGAATCGTCCGCTTCTCCTCCGCGGCCGTGCCGATGAGCGTCTCGCCGGGCCGGAAGGACGTCGGCATGGAGCCTGCGGAGTAGCCGTAGCTGCCCCGCATCCGGAGCACGTACGCCCCCTCCTTGTCGCCCTCCGCGCCCAGCGCGTCGGTGTCGCCGGTGGCCATGGCCAGGAAGAACGCGCCGTGCTGGGCGGAGACGACCGGGGTCAGCTCGCTCATGATCAGCGAGGCCACGTCGTCGAGATCGCGCCGCCCCTGCATCAGGCCGGAGATCCGGGCGAGGTTGCCCTTGAGCCAGTCCTGCTCCTTGTTGGTCGCCGTGGTGTCACGCAGGTTGGCGATCATCGTGTTGATGTTGCCCTGCAGCGCCTGGATCTCGCCGGCCGCGTCCACGTCGATCTTCAGGTTGAGATCGCCGCGGGTCACCGCGGTGGCCACGGCCGCGATGGCGCGCACCTGACGGGTGAGGTTTCCGGCCATCTCGTTCACCGACTCGGTGAGGTCGCGCCAGGTGCCGTCGACACCCCGGACACGGGCCTGGCCGCCCAGCTGCCCCTCGGTACCCACCTCCCGGGCCACCCGGGTCACCTGCTCCGCGAAGGAGGACAGCTGGTCCACCATCGTGTTGATGGTGTTCTTGAGCTCCTGGATCTCGCCGCGGGCATCGATGTCGATCTTCTTGGTGAGATCGCCCTTCGCGATGGCCGTGGTGACGGTGGCGATCTGGCGCACCTGACCGGTCAGATTGGACGCCATCGAGTTCACGGACTCGGTGAGGTCCTTCCAGGTACCCGCGACCCCGGGAACCCGCGCCTGTCCGCCCAGTTCGCCTTCGGTACCCACCTCGCGGGCGACCCGGGTCACCTCGTCCGCGAACGAGGACAGCGTCGTCACCATCGTGTTGACGGTGTCCGCCAGTTCGGCCACCTCGCCGCGTGCCTCGACGGTGACCTTCTTCGTCAGGTCACCGTTGGCGACGGCGGACGAGACCCGGGAGATGTTCCGCACCTGACTGGTCAGGTTGTTGGCCATCAGGTTGACGTTCTCGCTGAGGTCCTTCCAGATGCCCGTGGCACCGCGCACCCGCGCCTGGCCACCGAGGATGCCCTCGGTACCCACCTCACGGGCGACCCGCGTCACCTCGTCACCGAAGTTCATCAGCTGGTCGACCATCGTGTTGACGGTCGTGACCAGTTCGAGGATCTCGCCCTTGGCGTCGACAGTGATCTTCTTGGAGAGGTCTCCCTTGGCCACCGCGGTGGTGACCTCCGCGATGTTGCGGACCTGGAGGGTCAGGTTGTTCGCCATGCCGTTGACGGACTGCGTGAGGTCCTTCCACGTACCGGACACGCCCTGCACCTCGGCCTGGCCGCCGAGAATGCCCTCCGTGCCCACCTCACGGGCGACCCTGGTCACCTGCTCCGCGAAGTTCGACAGCTGGTCGACCATGGTGTTGAGGGTGTTCTTGAGCTCCAGGATCTCGCCACGCGCGTCCACGTCGATCTTCTGCGACAGGTCACCGCGCGCCACCGCCGTGGCGACCTGCGCGATGTTACGGACCTGAGCGGTGAGGTTCCCCGCCATGCCGTTCACCGAGTCGGTCAGATCGCGCCACACACCGGCCACGCCGGGCACCTGCGCCTGACCGCCGAGCCGCCCGTCGGTGCCCACCTCGCGGGCCACCCGGGTCACCTGCTCGGCGAAGGCGGAGAGCTGGTCGACCATCGTGTTGATGGTGTTCTTCAGCTCCAGGATCTCGCCGCGCGCGTCCACGTCGATCTTCTGCGACAGGTCGCCCCGCGCCACCGCCGTGGTCACCTGGGCGATCTGGCGCACCTGGGAGGTCAGGTTCCCCGCCATGAAGTTGACGGAGTCGGTGAGCTCCTTCCACGTACCGGAGACACCGTCGACGCGCGCCTGACCGCCGAGGCGGCCCTCGGTGCCCACGTCCCGCGCCATCCGCGTCACCTGGTCCGCGAACGACGACAGCTGCGCCACCATGGTGTTCACGGTGTTCTTCAGTTCGAGCATCTCGCCCGCGACATCGACCGTGACCTTCTGCGACAGGTCACCGTTGGCGACCGCCGTCGTCACCTGCGCGATGTCCCGCACCTGGCCCGTCAGGTTCCGGAACGCCGTGTTCACGGAGTCCGTGAGGTCCTTCCAGGTACCGGCCGCGCCGGGCACCTCCGCCTGGCCGCCCAGCCGGCCCTCGACGCCGACCTCCCGGGCCACCCGGGTCACCTCGGAGCCGAACGACTGGAGCTGGTCGACCATGGTGTTGACGGTGTTCTTGAGTTCGAGCATCTCGCCGGCCACGTCGACGGTGACCTTCTGCGTCATGTCGCCGCTGGCCACCGCCGTGGTCACCTGCGCGATGTCCCGCACCTGGGTCGTCAGGTTGCGGAAGACGGTGTTCACCGAGTCGGTGAGGTCCTTCCACGTCCCCGCGGCACCCGGCACCTGCGCCTGTCCGCCCAGCACACCGCCGCCGCCGACCTCGCTGGCCACCCGGGTGACCTCGTCCGCGAAGGTGCGCAGCGTCTCGGTCATCTGGTTGATGGTCTCCGCGAGCTGGGCGACCTCGCCGCGCGCACTCACCCGGACCTTCTGCGACAGGTCGCCGTTGGCGACCGCCGTCGTCACCTCCGCGATGCCGCGCACCTGGGAGGTGAGGTTGCCCGCCATCGTGTTGACGGAGTCGGTGAGGTCCTTCCACACCCCGGCCACGCCCGGCACGGTCGCCTGCCCGCCCAGCTCGCCCTCCGTACCGACCTCACGGGCGACCCTGGTCACCTCTGAGGAGAACGACGACAGCTGGTCGACCATCGTGTTCACGGTGTTCTTCAGCTGAGCCATCTCGCCCGCCACATGGACGGTGACCTTCCGGGACAGGTCTCCCTTGGCGACCGCCGTCGTCACCAGGGCGATGTCGCGCACCTGCGCGGTCAGCCGGAAGGCCATGGTGTTCACGGAGTCCGTGAGGTCCTTCCAGGACCCGGACATGCCGCGCACCTGGGCCTGTCCGCCCAGCTTGCCCTCTGTCCCCACCTCGACCGCGACCCGCGTCACCTGCTCGGTGAACGCCGACAGCTGGTCGACGAGGTTGTTGACCGTACGGGCAACCTTCAGGAACTCGCCCCGCAGCGGCCGTACCGTCTCGTCGGTGGAGTGCGACCGGAGCTCCATCCGCTGCCCGAGGTCACCGTCGGCCACCGCCGACAGCACCCGTCCGACCTCGGACACGGGGCGCGCGAGGTCGTCGACGAGCTCATTGGAGGCGTCGATCGCGGCGGCCCAGGCCCCTTCGCAGGCGCCGGTCTCCAGCCGCTCGGTGAGCTTGCCCTCCCGTCCGACCACCCGCCGTACCCGGGCGAGCTCACCCGTGAGGTGGACATTGCGGTCGGCGACCTCGTTGAAGACGGCGGCGACCTCCGCCATCACACCGTCACCGGAGACGGTCAGGCGCCTGCGGAAGTTGCCGTCACGCATGGCCACCAGACCGGCCAGCAGTCTGTTGAGCGCTGCGGCGTCGACTTCGATGGTTCCATTGCGCTGCTTCTTCACGGACTGTCCGCCTCTAGTGCGCGTGCCTGTTCCCCGCGCCGCCACGCCAGACTCCACCGTGTCCCTCCCGCAGGGTTGACCGTATCGCTCGGGTCTTCTCTGGGAGCTTGCCCAGATCCTCAATGGCTCACCGCCACAGCACACCGTTGACGGGTGACTATGCAGACGTCAAATCGTTGAAACCTACCAGGCCGGAACCGGTCGGGGTGGAACGTCCCATGGTTGTCCCACATCCCTTCTTCGGGAAGCCCACACTTGCCCGGTCACAGGCCCGTATCCCTCCGTCCTCGCCCCAAGTCTGCCCTCGTGTACCCGGTACCCGAGGGGAGCGTCTAGCCTGGCAAGCGAATCGAAGCGGCTAGAAACGGGCACAGGACTCGGGGAAGCGACGAGACACCATATGGGGAGTGCTGTGATCACGGCGCGCGCGGCTGCCACCTTCGACCCGGTCGGGCGCTCCGTCGCGACCGCCCGCGCCTTTGTCCGCGACACCCTCCAGGGGTGGGGATACACCGACGTCGTCGACGATGCCGTCGTCCTCACCAGCGAGCTGGTCACCAATGCCGTGGTCCACGCGGGCACCGCGGCGGACGTGCTGTGCCTTCGTACGGAGGACGGCGTCCGGGTCGAGATCTCGGACCACTATCCGGAACGGGAGATCCCGCTGCAGTCCGCGGGCCCCGATTTCGGCAGCCCGGACCGCGAGGGCGGCCGGGGGCTGCTCCTGTGCGCCGCGCTCGCCTCGCGCTGGGGCGTCGAGTACTCCCCCGCGCACAAGCACGTCTGGTTCCAGCTCGACCTCCCCGACCGCCCGGTGGGCATCCGCTCCGCGGGCCCGCTGCTCCCCGTCGACCTGCTCCCGGTCACCGACGAACGCGTCCGGGTCGCCGTCGTCCAGATCGACAGCGTCGGCGCCATCGCCGCGTGGAACGACGACGCCGCGTATCTGTTCGGATACACCGTCGAGCAGGTCATCGGCAAGCAGCTCACCGACCTCACCGCCTGGCCGCAGACTCCCGGAACCAACACCGGTATCGCCGACGCGCTCCGCCTCTCCCGCTGGGAGGGCAGCTACGGCATCCGGGGCGCCGACGGCCGCACCATCCCGGTCTACGGCTCCCACCTGCGCGTACGGGACACCCGGGGCGAGCCCTCGACGGTCTGTCTGCTGGTCCGCGACTACGAGCGGGCCGTGCTCCAGTCACCGGTACGCACCCCCGTCACCGACAACGGCACGGAGAGCCGCAAGACGGACCCCTTCGAGGTCTTCATCGGCTCCCCCGCCCCCGACGACCTCGACGGACTGCTCCAGCGCACCGTCGAGCGGGCCCGCGACATGCTCGACGCCGACGCCGCGTTCCTGCTGCTGGCCACGGACGACGAGACCGAGCTGGAGGTGCGGGCCACGACCGGCCTCCCCTCGGCCCGCCAGCGCTTCGCCCGCGTCCCCGTGGAGGCAGGCACCGGACGGTACGGCTCGGCCCGCATGCCCGCGGTCCACGAGGACCTCGACGCCGTTCCGGGCGCCGTCCCGCTGCTGGGCAACACCGGTATGCGTTCGGTGGTCACCGTCCCGCTGAAGGTCGAGGGCCGTCTGACGGGCTCCCTGGGCGTCGCGGCGGAGGCCGCGGGTCGGTACTCGAACGAGGAGGCCCTGCGCCTCCAGTTCGCGGCCGACCGCATCGCCCTGGCCGTCGAGTCGGCCCGCCTGGGCGAACTGGAACGGCTGAGACGCGGCTCGCTCTCCTTCCTCGTCGAGGCCTCGGACCTGCTGGCAGGCACGCTCGACCGGGACCAGACCCTGGCGCTGATGGCTCAGATGACGGTCCCCACCCTGGCCACCTGGTGCGCCGTCTACACGATCGCCGACCAGTCCTCCGACCCGTACCTCTCGTACGTGCTGCACGAGGACGAGGAGCTCATCGACGGCCTCAAGGCCCTCCTCTCCAAGATCGCCCCGCCGGATCCGGTGCCGGCCCCCGGCGCCCGCTCCTGGGCGGCCCCCTCCGAGGCGGCCCATCAGGCGGCCCTGCGCACTTCGATGCGGAGTATCGGCCTCGGTGACGCGGGCAGCCTGGGCGCGGGTATCCGTACGACGCTCGCGACGGCGGCCGCGGTGGGCGGGGAGACGGTGGTCCTTCCGCTCGTCGCCCGCAACCGGGTCATCGGCATGCTCACGCTCGGCAAACCGTCCGACGACCATTTCCGCCAGGAGATCCTGGAACTGGCCGAGGACCTGTCCCGCCGGGCCGCCCTGGCGCTCGACAACGCCCGCCTCTACTCGGAGCGCATGGCGATCAGCCAGTCCCTGCAGCGCAGCCTGCTGCCGCCGGGGCTGCCGGATGTGCCCAATGTCGAGATCGAGGTCATCTACCGGGCAGCCGGCGAGGGCAACGAGGTGGGCGGCGACTTCTACGACGTCTTCCCGATCCGGGACGGCGCCTACGGGTTCGCCATCGGCGACGTCTGCGGCACGGGCCCCGAGGCCGCGGCCGTGACGGGGCTGGCCCGCCACGCCCTGCGCCTGCTGGCCCGCGAGGGCTTCGGCGGCCCCGCCGTCCTGGAGCGGCTGAACGCCGCCATCCTCGACGAGGGCGCCCGCAGCCGCTTCCTGACCCTGCTGTACGGCGAGCTGTGGCCCCAGGAGGACGGCAGCGCGCTGCTGAAGGTGGTCTGTGCGGGGCATCCGCTGCCGCTGCGCCTGCGCCAGGACGGCTCGGTCGAGGCCGCGGCCGAGCCCCAGCCGTTGCTGGGCGTCATCGAGGATCTGGAGCTGTACGAGCAGACGGTGACGCTCGATCCCGGCGACGTCCTGCTGTGCGTGACCGACGGTGTCACCGAACGCCGTGAGGGCACCCGCATGCTCGGCGACGACGGACTGGCGGACGTACTGGCCACTTGTACGGGCCTGACGGCCGGCGCGGTGGCGGCACGCATTCTGCGGGCGGTCGAGCGGTTCGCGGCGGACCCCGCCTCGGACGACATGGCCATCCTGGCGATGCGCGTCCCGGAGCCGCAGGCGGGTTAGGCCCCGCCTGCGGGGCCGGTGTGCGACACCAGGGCGTCGATGAGCCGGGGCCAGAGCTCGCGGGGGCGGTCGTGGCCCATGTCGGGGATCATCGGGAGTTCGGCACCGGGCACCAGTTCCGCGGTGCGCTTCCCGCCGCTGGGGTCGATCAATGTGTCGTCGAGGCCGTGGATCACCAATGTGGTGGGCGGAGGAGATACGCGTAAAAGCCGCCACTTCATGGCAGAGCGTGACGCTCGAATACGGTGAGTGTGCCTACGTTCCGTGATCTGGCCCTGGCCTCCGCTGCCGGGATCGTCGCTGTCTATGGTGGCCGCTGTCAGTCGGTCGGGCGTGGGGCGGTTGGTGTGGCGTCGCTGGAGCGGACGGCGTATCCGAGGTTCAAGAGGCTGATCTCGGAACGAGAGTTGCGGGAGTTCTTCACGCCGTCGGCGGAGGAGGTGACGTGGGCGCGTGATCGTACGCATGACCGCCCAGGCCGGGTCTTGGCGCTGCTGGTGATGCTGAAGTCCACGGCGCGGTTGGGCCGTGTCCCCAAGCTCGGGGAGATACCCGAGGTGGTCGTGGCCCATGTGCGCGATCAGGCGGGGCTCGCTGCGGGGACGGTGCCAGAGGCGGACTCCGAGCGGAGCGAGGAGCGTTACCGGTCGGCCGTACGTGAACGCTTGGAGCTGAAACACAAGCCGGGCGAGGCCCGCGCGGTCGCGGAGGCGGCGATGCGAGGGGCGGCGCAGGTGAAGGCGCATACCGCGGACCTGGTGAACGTGGCGCTGGAGGAGTTGGTCCGGCAGAAGGAGCGGCTGGAGCTGCCGGCGTTCTCCACATTGGACCGGATGGCTTCCCGTATCCGCTCCGAGGTGGAAGCCGCGCAGTGCGAGGCGATCGTCGCGCGCATGAGTGACGCGGCGCGGGAGCGGGTCGCGGGGATGCTGGAAGTCGCCGAGGGCGAGTACCAGAGCCTGTTCGCGTGGATCAAGCAGCCCGCCCGGCGGGCGACGTGGTCGCGGTTCCGGGCCCATGCGGAGCGGATGGAGACGGTGGACGGGCTGGGAGATGCCGTCTTCTGGGTGGGGAAGACACCGCCGGCGAAGGTGGCCGCGCTGGCCGAGCAGGCGAAGGTGCTGTCGGTGGGCGAGATGAAGGACATCGCCGAGCCCCGCCGCACCGCGCTGACCGTGTGCCTGCTCGCGCAAATGCAGGCGGCGGTGCGGGACGAGACCGTGGTGATGCTCTCCAAGCGCATGTCCCGGCACCTCAAGCGGGCCCAGGAAGAGCTGCTGGAGATCGAGAAGCGGCAGAAGGAGACTACCGAGCAACTCCTGGCCACCTTCCGGGATGTACTGACCGCCCTGCGCGGCAGCGGCGAGGCCGCTCTCGGCGGGTGGGACGGGGAGGCGTCGCTGGATGACCTGCTGGCGCTGAAGAACGCCCGGGCTGCGATCGAGACGGGCGGCGGGTTCGACACCCAACTGGCGCAGCTGGAGGCCCTCGACGCCTACCGGGGCAGCAACTACACGGCACTGGTGGAGCGCATTTTCAAGCCGGACCGGCCGACCATGTTCAAGACCGCCCGCCGTCTGTCGTTCACCGCGACCTCGACCGACCGCAGCGTGCTGGACGCGCTGGACCACGTCCTCGCTCACCAGCACCTCACCCGACCCCTCGTGGCGGACACGCATCCCACCCGCAGGGATGAGAACGGGGAGTTGGTACGGCTGGACCTGTCGTTCGCGCCGAAGATGTGGCTGAAGACCGTCTACTCCCGTGAACAGCCGGGGATGCTGGTCCGCCGCCATTTCGAGGCCATGGTGTTCGCCTGTCTCGTGGAGGAACTGCGCTGCGGTGATGTCGCCGTGATCGGCGCCGAGGACTACGGTGACTGGACCCGCATGCTCCTGCCCTGGGAACAGTGCGAGCCCAAGCTCGCCGACTTCTGCGAGCAGGCCGGCCTCCCAGCCACCGCGAGCGAGTTCACCATTCGGCTCCGCGAGCGGCTCACCACGATCGCCGAAACCGTGGACGCCGGGTACCCGGACAACAAGGACCTCACCATCGACCCGGTCACCGGCGTCCCCTCCCTCGCCGTACGCAGAGCCGGCGAGCGCACCGACTCCGCAGAGAAGCTGGAAGAAGCCCTCTCCGACCGGCTTCCCGCCCGCAGTGTGCTGGAACATCTGGCGCGGGCGGCGCACTGGACAGAGTGGTGGAAACGGCCCGGCCCACGCTCGGGCAGCGAGCCGAAGCTGAAGGAGCCCCTGCCGCGCTACGTGACCACCGCCTTCGTCTACGGCTCCGGGCTCGGCCCCGCCCAGGCGGTGCGCCACATGCGGGGCAGCGTGGCCGCGCACGCCCTCGGCGCGATCGCCAAGCGCCACTTCACCATCCCGGTTCTCAACCGGTGCGGGGCCGACGTCGTCAACGCCCACGCCGGCCTGGACCTGACCGCGGCGTGGGGTGACGGGTCGGTGGCCGCGGTGGACGGCACCATGATGGACACCGTCATCGACAACCTGCTCGCCGAGACCTCGATCCGCTACGGCGGCTACGGCGGGATCGCCCACCACCTCGTCTCCGACACCTACGTCGCGCTCTTCTCCCGGTTCATCCCCTGCGGGGTGTGGGAGGCCGTCTACCTCATCGACTCGCTCCTCGCGAACGAGTCGGAGGTCAAGCCGGACACCGTGCACGCCGACACCCAGGGGCAGTCCTTCCCGGTCTTCGGGCTCGCCCACCTGCTCGGCATCGACCTGCTGCCGCGGATCCGCAACTTCCAGGACCTCACCTTCCACCGCCCCGACCCACGAGCACGCTACTGGCATATCGACGCGCTGTTCTCCGCCGATCCGCGCACCTGCATCGACTGGCAGCTCATCGAGAATGGCTGGAAGGACCTTATGCAGGTCGGGCTGTCGGTACGGGAAGGCACCGTGTCCTCCGTCACCCTCCTGCGGCGCCTGAACAACCACTCCCGCAAGAATCAGATCTACAGGGCCTTCCGCGAGGTCGGCCGCGCCGTCCGGACGATCGTTCTGCTCCGCTACCTGTCGGACCCACAGCTACGGGAACAGATCAGTAGGGCGACGAACAAGGCCGAGGCATACAACGGGTACACGAAGTGGCTCCACTTCGGCGGAGACGGCTACCTGCGCTCCCGCGATCCCGAACTCCAGGAGAAGGCCGTCAAATTCCTCGACCTGATGGCCAACAGCATCATCTTCTCCACCACCGTCGACATGACCGACACACTGCGCCAGATGGCCGCCCAAGGCCGGGAGGTAAATCCCGACGACATCGCCGCGCTCAGCCCGCACCGCAGGGACAACGTGCTGCGTTTCGGTGACTACGACACTGCTAACCTCCACGTTCCGCCAGGTCCCTACGACAGCGCACTTCGCCTTTCAGCGGACGGCCTCTGACGATGAGGGTGGACCCGACGCACGAGGTGGGGCCGGTGACCACGCCAGCGAATGGGCGTATTCGACGAGCTTGCACACCATTGCCAGGGCAGTGGCCGGACTGCTGGCGCCGCCCTCGGGGAGTCAGCGGCAGTTGAATACGAAAGCCAACCAGTAGAAGGCCATGCTGGTGCGGGACGTTGACGTTGGTGACACGGGCCGATGCCCGTGCAACCCAGGTGCCTCGACGGGTATCGGTCGGGTAGCGTGCAGGCCATGTCGAGTCCTGAGTCAGACAAGGTGGGGGCTTTCGGTCACGCCGTCAGCCCCCTGAAGCCCTGAGCTCGTAGCCCTGTCGTTGCGCCGCATTCTGTGGTGGGACGAGTGAGCCCGTGGGGCTGGCCGCGGTGACGAGATGACCTTCTCGTGCTTCTCCTCACCTCGGAGCCTTCGATGCCTTTCCCGCTGTACCTGCTTGCCATGGCGGTTTTCGCCATGGGCACCTCGGAGTTCATGCTCGCTGGCCTGTTGCCGGACATCGCCTCAGATTTCACCGTCACCGTCGGGACAGCAGGTGTGCTCACCCCGGCCTTCGCGACCGGCATGATCGTCGGCGCCCCCCTTGTGGCTGCGCTTGCCCGCAACTGGCCCAGGCGCTCCAGCCTGCTCGGATTCATCCTTACTTTTGCGGCAGCTCACGCTGCAGGGGCCATCACCGAGAGCTTCCCGGTCCTGTTCGCTACCCGAGTCGTCGCCGCGCTCGCGAACGCAGGGTTCCTTGCCGTCGCTCTGACGGCTGCCGCCGCCCTGGTCCCGCCCGACAAGAAGGGACGTGCGCTGGCCGTACTGCTGTCGGGCACGACAGTGGCCACGATCGCCGGTGTCCCTGGCGGGTCGGTACTCGGCATGGTGCTCGGCTGGCGAGCCACATTCTGGACTGTCGCCGTTCTCTGTCTGCCTGCGGCTCTCGGCATTCTGAAGGGCATCCCAGCGGGACGTGTGAAGGAAGAAGTGACGGGCGGGCCTGCCTTGCGAGCAGAGCTCGCCCTGCTCACAAGGCCGCGGTTGATCCTGGCGATGCTGCTCGGCGCGCTGGTGAACGCGGCAACATTCGGAAGCTTTACCTTCCTCGCCCCCGTTGTGACCGACACCGCCGGGCTGGGTGAGCTTTGGATCTCTGTCGTTCTGGTGCTCTTCGGTGCCGGTTCCTTCGTCGGCGTCACCGTCGCCGGGCGCCTGTCCGACCAGCGTCCCGGTCTGGTCATCGCAGTCGGTGGTCCGCTGTTGCTCGTTGGCTGGCTGGCCTTGGCGGTATTGGCCGATAAGCCGGTCGCCCTGTGCACCCTCGTGTTCGTGCAGGGTGCACTTTCGTTCGCACTGGGCAGCACGCTGATCACGCGAGTCCTCTACGAGGCAGCGGAAGCCCCCACCATGGCCGGCTCGTATGCGACCGCGGCACTCAACATTGGCGCCGCCGCCGGCCCCCTCATCGCCGCGAGCACCCTCAGTACCGAGGCCGGGGACCTTGGACCGATGTGGGCGAGCGGGCTCCTGGTCGCTGTCGCGCTACTCATCGCATTCCCCCTCCGTGCTGTCGTCACGGCCGCCCGAAGCGCCGAGGTGCTCCAGTGACACATGCGAACGCTCCCTTGAACATCGAGGGACGCCGAACCTGGAGCGATACACCGCTGGCGACCACACTCGGTCACCAAGTGACATATACGAGAGTCTGACCCCCCCGTTTGCTCTACAAAATACAGCCGTCCGGCGGTTGGAGGAGATACGCCCGAAGGGCGCCCCCGCGGGGGCGCCCTTCGGGCGTATCTCCTCCAACCGCCAATGTCGGCGTCCGCAGTTCGCGGAGGGCGTCTGCGCGTGAACCGCTGAGGATCATCGCGCCGAGCTGTCGCCCGATCCCTGCGGGGTAGTAGGAGCGGTCATAACTTTCGGCAGCCAGCTCACGCAGCGCGTCGGCGCTGCCGTATCGCTGGGAGGCCCAGACGAGTTCCTTCTCCGCCGCCGCGACATATCCCTCGCGGTCCGCGGGCTTCGGAGCGAACAGCACCGCCTGTGCCTCCGGGCTGGACCGCCCGTATTCGCTCTCGCCGGTCGAGGACATCATCGACGTCAAGGTCAGCACGCGCTCCGGGTAGGAGAGGGCCATTGTCTGGGCGATCATTCCGCCCATCGAGGCGCCGACCACGTGGGCGCGTTCGATACCGAGGGCGCTGAGCAGCCCGAGACCGTCGTCGGCCATCTCGCGAAGCCGGTAGGGAACCATCGCGAGGGCGGTGGGGAGGTCGCCCGAACTGGGGGCTGCGATGAACTCGCCCATGTCGACGGGGTGATCGTCGAACTTGGTGGACAGTCCGCAGTCTCGGTTGTCGTATCGGATCACGTGGCGGCCACGGTCTGCCAGTGCCCGGCAGAAGTCCTCGTGCCAGCCGAGCAGCTGTGCGCCGAAGCCCATCACGAGCAGTACTGGCGGGTCCTCCGGGTCACCGAAGCTCTCGTACGCGATGGATACCTCGGCGGACACGCCAATGATCGACATGCGTGGAGCCTGCCATGTCCGGTCGAGGAGCGCACTCACAATACTTCCGCCTGCCTTGCCTGCCCTGCCCTGTCCATGTGCAGTGGCGCCGGCGGGTGCGGGCACGTAGCTCCTCATACGCGAAAGGCTCCCGCCACGTGGCGGGAGCCTTTCGTCTGTGCGAGCCCCAATGCGGAATCGAACCGCAGACCTTCTCCTTACCATGGAGACGCTCTACCGACTGAGCTATTGGGGCCTTGCTGCCCTGCGGCAACGAGATAAAGCATACCCTGAATCAGAGGGTGCGCAAAACCGCCTGATGCCCCATCACCAGCCTTCACCCCGGGGCCCGTCCGGGCCGGCCCGGACCGCGGCAGCGAGGCTCGGGTACGACCGGGGAACGCAGAAAAGCCCCGTGCCACAAGGGCACGGGGCTCAACTATTAAAAGGAGTTCGGCGGCGTCCTACTCTCCCACAGGGTCCCCCCTGCAGTACCATCGGCGCTGAAAGGCTTAGCTTCCGGGTTCGGAATGTAACCGGGCGTTTCCCTAACGCAATGACCACCGAAACACTATGAAATTAACCAACACCGGAACAAAACACGGCCGTTCGTTATTTCAGAACTAACACAGTGGACGCGAGCAACTGAGGACAAGCCCTCGGCCTATTAGTACCAGTCAGCTCCACCCGTTACCGGGCTTCCACATCTGGCCTATCAACCCAGTCGTCTACTGGGAGCCTTAACCCCTCAAAGGAGGTGGGAATACTCATCTCGAAGCAGGCTTCCCGCTTAGATGCTTTCAGCGGTTATCCTTTCCGAACGTAGCCAACCAGCCATGCCCTTGGCAGGACAACTGGCACACCAGAGGTTCGTCCGTCCCGGTCCTCTCGTACTAGGGACAGCCCTTCTCAATATTCCTACGCGCACAGCGGATAGGGACCGAACTGTCTCACGACGTTCTAAACCCAGCTCGCGTACCGCTTTAATGGGCGAACAGCCCAACCCTTGGGACCGACTCCAGCCCCAGGATGCGACGAGCCGACATCGAGGTGCCAAACCATCCCGTCGATATGGACTCTTGGGGAAGATCAGCCTGTTATCCCCGGGGTACCTTTTATCCGTTGAGCGACAGCGCTTCCACAAGCCACTGCCGGATCACTAGTCCCGACTTTCGTCCCTGCTCGACCCGTCGGTCTCACAGTCAAGCTCCCTTGTGCACTTACACTCAACACCTGATTGCCAACCAGGCTGAGGGAACCTTTGGGCGCCTCCGTTACTCTTTAGGAGGCAACCGCCCCAGTTAAACTACCCATCAGACACTGTCCCTGATCCGGATCACGGACCCAGGTTAGACATCCAGCACGACCAGAGTGGTATTTCAACGACGACTCCACAACCACTGGCGTGGCCGCTTCAAAGTCTCCCACCTATCCTACACAAGCCGAACCGAACACCAATATCAAACTATAGTAAAGGTCCCGGGGTCTTTCCGTCCTGCTGCGCGAAACGAGCATCTTTACTCGTAGTGCAATTTCACCGGGCCTATGGTTGAGACAGTCGAGAAGTCGTTACGCCATTCGTGCAGGTCGGAACTTACCCGACAAGGAATTTCGCTACCTTAGGATGGTTATAGTTACCACCGCCGTTTACTGGCGCTTAAGTTCTCAGCTTCGCCGACCCGAAAGTCAGCTAACCGGTCCCCTTAACGTTCCAGCACCGGGCAGGCGTCAGTCCGTATACATCGCCTTACGGCTTCGCACGGACCTGTGTTTTTAGTAAACAGTCGCTTCTCGCTGGTCTCTGCGGCCACCCCCAGCTGACGGAGTAAATCCGATCACCAGTGATGGCCCCCCTTCTCCCGAAGTTACGGGGGCATTTTGCCGAGTTCCTTAACCATAGTTCACCCGAACGCCTCGGTATTCTCTACCTGACCACCTGAGTCGGTTTAGGGTACGGGCCGCCATGAAACTCGCTAGAGGCTTTTCTCGACAGCATAGGATCATCCACTTCACCACAATCGGCTCGGCATCAGGTCTCAGCCTTAACGTGTGACGGATTTACCTACCACACGGCCTACACCCTTACCCCGGGACTACCACCGCCCGGGCTGGACTACCTTCCTGCGTCACCCCATCGCTTACCTACTACAAGTCTGGTTCGCTAAGCTCCACCACTACCCTCAACTCCGAAGAGATCGGGCTTAGCTTCACGGACTTAGCATCGCCTGATTCAGTACTGGGCGTTTCAAAGCGGGTACCGGAATATCAACCGGTTATCCATCGACTACGCCTGTCGGCCTCGCCTTAGGTCCCGACTTACCCTGGGCAGATCAGCTTGACCCAGGAACCCTTAGTCAATCGGCGCACACGTTTCTCACGTGTGTATCGCTACTCATGCCTGCATTCTCACTCGTGAACCGTCCACAACTCGCTTCCGCGGCTGCTTCACCCGGCACACGACGCTCCCCTACCCATCCACACAGGCGTTGGCCCTATATGTGTGAATGACACGACTTCGGCGGTACGCTTGAGCCCCGCTACATTGTCGGCGCGGAATCACTTGACCAGTGAGCTATTACGCACTCTTTCAAGGGTGGCTGCTTCTAAGCCAACCTCCTGGTTGTCTCTGCGACTCCACATCCTTTCCCACTTAGCGTACGCTTAGGGGCCTTAGTCGATGCTCTGGGCTGTTTCCCTCTCGACCATGGAGCTTATCCCCCACAGTCTCACTGCCGTGCTCTCACTTACCGGCATTCGGAGTTTGGCTAAGGTCAGTAACCCGGTAGGGCCCATCGCCTATCCAGTGCTCTACCTCCGGCAAGAAACACACGACGCTGCACCTAAATGCATTTCGGGGAGAACCAGCTATCACGGAGTTTGATTGGCCTTTCACCCCTAACCACAGGTCATCCCCCAGGTTTTCAACCCTGGTGGGTTCGGTCCTCCACGAAGTCTTACCTCCGCTTCAACCTGCCCATGGCTAGATCACTCCGCTTCGGGTCTAGAGCGTGCAACTCAAACGCCCTATTCGGACTCGCTTTCGCTACGGCTTCCCCACACGGGTTAACCTCGCTACACACCGCTAACTCGCAGGCTCATTCTTCAAAAGGCACGCAGTCACGACGCACCGAGTAAACTCGGCGCGCGACGCTCCCACGGCTTGTAGGCACACGGTTTCAGGTACTATTTCACTCCGCTCCCGCGGTACTTTTCACCATTCCCTCACGGTACTATCCGCTATCGGTCACCAGGGAATATTTAGGCTTAACGGGTGGTCCCGCCAGATTCACACGGGATTTCTCGGGCCCCGTGCTACTTGGGTGTCTCTCAAACGAGCCGTTAATGTTTCAGCTACGGGGGTCTTACCCTCTACGCCGGACCTTTCGCATGTCCTTCGCCTACATCAACGGTTTCTGACTCGTCTCACAGCCGGCAGACTATGAAAAAGAGATCCCACAACCCCGCATGCGCAACCCCTGCCGGGTATCACACGCATACGGTTTGGCCTGATCCAGTTTCGCTCGCCACTACTCCCGGAATCACGGTTGTTTTCTCTTCCTGCGGGTACTGAGATGTTTCACTTCCCCGCGTTCCCTCCACACTGCCTATGTGTTCAGCAGCGGGTGACAGCCCATGACGACTGCCGGGTTTCCCCATTCGGACACCCCCGGATCAAAGCTTGGTTGACAGCTCCCCGGGGCCTATCGTGGCCTCCCACGTCCTTCATCGGTTCCTGGTGCCAAGGCATCCACCGTGCGCCCTTAAAAACTTGGCCACAGATGCTCGCGTCCACTGTGCAGTTCTCAAACAACGACCAGCCACCCATCACCCCACCCTTAACCAGGTGAGTGCACTGGGGCCGGCAACCGAAGGACGACCATGACGGCCGTACCTTCAGATACCCAACAGCGTGCCCGACCCGACCGATCCCTTCCCACATTCCACGCCGAAGCAGTACTAGTGAAAAACAACCTGTCGTGCCGAATAGTCAACGTTCCACCCATGAGCTGACCACCGCCGAACATTTGCCGACGTAGTGGCTCTGAATTCCTTACGGAATCTAGATGCTCCTTAGAAAGGAGGTGATCCAGCCGCACCTTCCGGTACGGCTACCTTGTTACGACTTCGTCCCAATCGCCAGTCCCACCTTCGACAGCTCCCTCCCACAAGGGGTTGGGCCACCGGCTTCGGGTGTTACCGACTTTCGTGACGTGACGGGCGGTGTGTACAAGGCCCGGGAACGTATTCACCGCAGCAATGCTGATCTGCGATTACTAGCAACTCCGACTTCATGGGGTCGAGTTGCAGACCCCAATCCGAACTGAGACCGGCTTTTTGAGATTCGCTCCGCCTCGCGGCATCGCAGCTCATTGTACCGGCCATTGTAGCACGTGTGCAGCCCAAGACATAAGGGGCATGATGACTTGACGTCGTCCCCACCTTCCTCCGAGTTGACCCCGGCAGTCTCCTGTGAGTCCCCATCACCCCGAAGGGCATGCTGGCAACACAGAACAAGGGTTGCGCTCGTTGCGGGACTTAACCCAACATCTCACGACACGAGCTGACGACAGCCATGCACCACCTGTACACCGACCACAAGGGGGGCACCATCTCTGATGCTTTCCGGTGTATGTCAAGCCTTGGTAAGGTTCTTCGCGTTGCGTCGAATTAAGCCACATGCTCCGCTGCTTGTGCGGGCCCCCGTCAATTCCTTTGAGTTTTAGCCTTGCGGCCGTACTCCCCAGGCGGGGAACTTAATGCGTTAGCTGCGGCACCGACGACGTGGAATGTCGCCAACACCTAGTTCCCAACGTTTACGGCGTGGACTACCAGGGTATCTAATCCTGTTCGCTCCCCACGCTTTCGCTCCTCAGCGTCAGTAATGGCCCAGAGATCCGCCTTCGCCACCGGTGTTCCTCCTGATATCTGCGCATTTCACCGCTACACCAGGAATTCCGATCTCCCCTACCACACTCTAGCCTGCCCGTATCGACTGCAGACCCGGGGTTAAGCCCCGGGCTTTCACAACCGACGCAACAAGCCGCCTACGAGCTCTTTACGCCCAATAATTCCGGACAACGCTTGCGCCCTACGTATTACCGCGGCTGCTGGCACGTAGTTAGCTTAGCGCTTCTTCTGCAGGTACCGTCACTTTCGCTTCTTCCCTGCTGAAAGAGGTTTACAACCCGAAGGCCGTCATCCCTCACGCGGCGTCGCTGCATCAGGCTTTCGCCCATTGTGCAATATTCCCCACTGCTGCCTCCCGTAGGAGTCTGGGCCGTGTCTCAGTCCCAGTGTGGCCGGTCGCCCTCTCAGGCTGGCTACCCGTCGTCGCCTTGGTAGGCCATTACCCCACCAACTAGCTGATAGGCCGCGGGCTCATCCTTCACCGCCGGAGCTTTTAACCTTCCCCCATGAGAGAGAAAGTATTATCCGGTATTAGACCCCGTTTCCAGGGCTTGTCCCAGAGTGAAGGGCAGATTGCCCACGTGTTACTCACCCGTTCGCCACTAATCCACCCCGAAAGGCTTCATCGTTCGACTTGCATGTGTTAAGCACGCCGCCAGCGTTCGTCCTGAGCCAGGATCAAACTCTCCGTGAATGTTTTCCCGTAATCGGGGATCACACCACGAGAGCGGAACAGTCGAGTCGGAATAAGACCGACCGTTCACTGTGTCCTCGCTATGTGCATTGCCTGGTAGAACCACAAGTGGGTCTGCCAGGACTTTCAAAGGAACCTCGAACCTGCCGAAGCAGGTCGGGGTATCAACGTATCTGGCGTTGACTTTTGGCACGCTGTTGAGTTCTCAAGGAACGGACGCTTCCTTTGTACTCACCCTCATCGGGCTTTCCTCCGGGCGCTTCCCTTCGGTCTTGCGTTTCCGACTCTATCAGACTCTTTCGTGTCCGATTCCCGGTCGAAGCAGGCCTCGCAATTTCGCTTTCCAGTTCTTCGCTTTCGCGTTTCCCTTTCCGGCGAGTCCAACCTTACCAGACTCGATTTCGTTCCGTTTCCGGTTCGAATTTCAATTCCAGTGGCCGTTGAAGTGGCCTTGCCTTTCGGCGGTTCCGACTTTATCAGAACTTCTGAGTCGGAATTTCCATCCTCTGTGGGAGTCACACGGCGCACGAGTGCGCGCGGTGCTTCCCGGTGAGGCGGAGCCGTAAACGTACTGGAGCGGGGCTCCCCGATGCAAATCGGGGGCCCCGCTCCGGAGTTCGTGCCTGTTCGTGCGCGTCGGGATCAGACCTCGACGACGACCGGAAGGATCATCGGGCGCCGGCGGTAGGTGTCGGAGACCCACTTGCCCACCGTGCGGCGGACCAGCTGCTGGAGCTGATGCGGCTCCATCACGCCGTCTTGGGCGGACTTGTTCAGTGCGTCCTGGACCTTCGGTACGACCGCGCTGAACGCCGAATCATCGATGCCGGAACCCCGGGCCTGGATGTGGGGGCCGCCCACGATCTTGCCGGAGTTGCTGTCGACCACGATGAAGACGGAGATGATCCCCTCGTCGCCGAGGATCCGGCGGTCCTTGAGGGAGGTCTCGGTGACGTCGCCGACCGAAAGGCCGTCGACGTACACATAGCCGGCCTGGACCTTGCCGACGATCTTGGCCTTGCCGTCGATCAGGTCGACGACCACGCCGTCCTCGGCGATGACGATGTGGTCCTTCGGTACGCCGGTGAGGGCGCCCAGCTCGGCGTTGGCCCTGAGGTGGCGCCATTCGCCGTGGACCGGCATCAGGTTCTTCGGCTTGCAGATGTTGTAGAAGTACAGCAGCTCGCCGGCCGAGGCGTGGCCCGAGACGTGGACCTTGGCATTGCCCTTGTGGACGACGTTGGCGCCCCAGCGGGTGAGGCCGTTGATCACGCGGTAGACCGCGTTCTCATTACCGGGGATCAGCGACGACGCCAGGATGACCGTGTCGCCCTGGACGATCCGGATCTGGTGATCGCGGTTGGCCATCCGGGACAGCGCCGCCATCGGCTCACCCTGCGAACCCGTGCAGACCAGCACGACCTCGTCGTCCGGCAGGTCGTCGAGAGTCTTCACGTCGACGACGAGACCCGCGGGAACCTTCAGATAGCCGAGATCACGGGCGATGCCCATGTTCCGGACCATCGACCGCCCGACGAAGGCGACCCGGCGGCCGTATTCGTGAGCCGTGTCGAGGATCTGCTGGATGCGGTGCACATGGCTGGCGAAGCTCGCCACGATGATGCGCTTCTGGGCATTGGCGAAGACCGTGCGCAGGACGTTCTGGATGTCCCGCTCCGGCGGTACGAAGCCGGGAACCTCGGCGTTCGTCGAGTCGGAGAGCAGCAGGTCGATGCCCTCCTCGCTCAGCCGCGCGAAGGCGTGCAGGTCGGTGAGGCGGCCGTCCAGCGGGAGCTGGTCCATCTTGAAGTCACCGGTGGCGACGGCCATGCCCGCAGGGGTGCGGATGGCGACCGCGAGGGCGTCCGGAATGGAGTGGTTGACGGCGATGAACTCGCAGTCGAAGACGCCGATGCGTTCGCGCTGGCCCTCCGTGACCTCAAGGGTGTACGGACGGATGCGGTGCTCCTGGAGCTTCGCCTCGATGAGCGCGAGGGTCAGCTTGGAGCCGATCAGCGGGATGTCCGGCTTCAGGCGCAGCAGATACGGGACGCCACCGATGTGGTCCTCGTGGCCGTGCGTGAGGACGATGCCCTCGACGTCGTCGAGGCGGTCCCGGATCGTCGTGAAGTCCGGAAGGATCAGGTCGATTCCGGGCTGCTCCTCCTCGGGGAACAGGACGCCGCAGTCGACGATGAGCAGGCGGCCGCCGTACTCGAAGACCGTCATGTTGCGGCCGATTTCGCCGAGGCCACCGAGCGGGGTGACCCGCAGGCCGCCCTTCGGGAGCTTCGGCGGGGTGCCGAGTTCAGGATGCGGATGACTCAAAAGACTCTCCTTACCACACGCGCCACGTACCGCTTGGGCACGTGGCGCGCATGTCAATCGTGCACTTGCTGTTGTCTTGGGGTGTTGCCCTCTTGCGAGGTTTCTTCGCGTATTCAGTTGTGAAGTCTGTGGTTACAGCTGTACCCCACCGGCGGCGAGATCGATCTTGAGCTGCGCCGTTTCGTGCGCGGAGAGTTCGACCAGGGGGAGGCGCAGCGGGCCTGCGGGGAGACCCTGGAGGGTCAGCGCGGCCTTGGTGGTGATCACGCCCTGGGTACGGAACATGCCGGTGAAGACGGGGAGCAGCTTCTGGTGGATCTCCGTGGCCTTCTGGACGTCGCCGCCGAGGAAGGCCTCCACAAGGGCCCGCAGGTCGGGGGTGACGACATGGCCGACGACGGAGACGAGGCCGACCGCGCCGACCGAGAGGAGCGGGAGGTTCAGCATGTCGTCGCCGGAGTACCAGGCGAGGCCCGACTGGGCGATGGCCCAGCTGGCCCGGCCGAGGTCGCCCTTGGCGTCCTTGTTGGCGACGATGCGCGGGTGCTCCGCGAGCCTCACGAGCGTCTCTGTGTCGATCGGCACACCGCTGCGGCCGGGAATGTCGTACAGCATCACCGGCAGGCCGGTGGTGTCCGCGATCGCCGTGAAGTGCCGCAGCAGGCCCTCCTGCGGCGGCTTGTTGTAGTACGGCGTCACGGCGAGGAGGCCGTGCGCGCCGGTTCGCTCGGCGGTGCGGGCGAGCTCGACGCTGTGGCGGGTGTCGTTGGTGCCGATGCCGGCGACGACGTGCGCCCGGTCTCCCACTGCTTCAAGTACAGCCCTTACGAGCTGGTCTTTCTCCGCGTCGCTGGTGGTCGGGGACTCGCCGGTGGTGCCGTTGATGATCAGGCCGTCGTTGCCTGCGTCCACCAGATGGGTGGCGAGCCGCTGGGCGCCGTCGAGGTCGAGTGCGCCGTCCGCCGTGAAGGGCGTGACCATAGCGGTGAGGACCCGCCCGAAGGGGGTCTGCGGAGTGGAGATCGGAGCCATGGGTAACACGCTACTCGTTGCTCGGCGCCCGGTGTCCCCTCGGGGGGACTAGCGATAGGAGCCCGGCACTGCCTGCTCGGGGGTTCAAGCAGTGCCGGGTCCGTTTGATCAGCCTAGATGAACTTCACGAAACGCCGCAATACGGACACCGCCTATGGGGCGACGCGTCCATTTTTGTTGAAGGCTGCATGGGTGAGCGGCATGAGCTCCGCCCAGTGCGCCTCCATCTGTTCTCCGACCATTTCGATCTCGCGCTGCGGGAAGGACGGGACCTTCGCCAGCTCGTGCTGGGTGCGCAGGCCGAGGAAGTGCATCAGCGAGCGGGCGTTGCACGTGGCGTACATCGAGGAGAACAGCCCGACCGGGAGAACCGCGCGGGCCACCTCGCGGGCCACACCCGCCGCGAGCATCTCCTGGTACGCCTCGTACGCCTGGCGGTAGGAGTCCTCCATGACGCGGCCCGTCAGCTCCTGCTGGGCCTCGGTTCCCTCGACGAACTCGTACTTGCCGGGACGGCCCTGCTGGACGAGCTTGCGGGACTCCCCCGGTACGTAGAAGACCGGCTCCAGCTCCCTGTAGCGGCCCGATTCCTCGTTGTACGACCAGCCGACGCGGTGCCGCATGAACTCGCGGAAGACGAAGATCGGGGCGCTGATGAAGAAGGTCATCGAGTTGTGCTCGAACGGGCTTCCGTGCCGGTCCCGCATCAGGTAGTTGATGAGCCCCTTGGAGCGCTCAGGGTCCTTGGTGACCTCCTCCAGGGACTGTTCGCCGGCCGTGGAGACACGGGCTGCGAAGAGCACATCGGAGTCGCCTGCGGCATGTTTCACCAGCTCAACGGTGACATCACTGCGGAAGCTGGGCTTTGCGGGCTCGGGGGTCTCGGTCACCGGCGGGGTCCTTCCAATGGCGTCGCTCGGGCGGCGCCCACTCTACGGGCCGTCACTGACAACGCGGTCGGCACCGCCTTTTCGAGGATTCTTTCGACCAATTCGGCTATTCGGGGCACCGATCGGGCCCGCCATGCGTCTGACTCAGTAGCACCACCCGATACAGAGTTCAAGGAGAGTTACCTCATGTTCCGCCGGCGTGAAGCCGTCCCGTTCTCGTTCGTTGCCGAGGCCGACCGATTCCGCAGCAACGTCACACCGCCACCCCGGGAGCGCACCACCCTCTCCGAGCTGGCGGCCCGCAGCCTCGTCGGCTTCGCCGTGATCGCCGGCCTCGCCGGATCGCTGCTGCTCGGCCTTCCGGCCCTGGCACCCGATCAGTCGTCGTCGCACAGCCAGCAGACCGAGGCAGCACCGGGGCACTGACTCGTACGGGCCCCCTGGGGTGGTACGCCCTGCCACCCCCTCGGTAGCCTCACCGGGCACAGCAATCGAGCGTGCTTGTGAGTGAGGATCAGTCGTGCCCCTGCCCTTCCTGACGGCCGACCGCGCGTTTGACGCGAGCGCTGAGGATGTAGCGCTGCCGTTCGACGACCACGACAGCTGGCGGCGTCCCTACCGCCCCGGACCGTGGCGGGTCGCGGCTGCGGCCACTCTTTTGCTGCTCGCCTCGTTCATCCTGTTCGCGGGGATGATCATCGCGTTCGCCGGAGCCGGGCCCGGGGCGGGTGCCTGTCTCGCGCTCGCGCTCGCCGTGATCATCTGCGCCCTGCGGATGCTGCGGATCGGCGCCTGGGTGAGCCGGCACGGCGTGCGCCGAGTCGGCTTCTTCCGCACGACGACCGTGCCGTGGAACCGGGCCACCGCGGTCCGTACGGTGCAGCAGCCGGTGAAGTGGCTCGGGTTCCCCCGGACGGTTCAGGGCCAGGCCCTGATCGTCGTGCGCCGGGGTGGCGACGCGGTGCCGCCACTGCTCACGGACTCCAACGCGGACTTCCTCACGCGGGGAGAAGCGTTTGACCGGGCCGCCGACACGATTGAGGCCTGGGGGGACGAGTACCGGCAGCAGTAGGCCGCCTGCGGGCCTGCCGTCCGGCGACCGGGGTATCTCCCTCGGTCGCCGGACGGCTTTTCTGTGTCCTCAAACGCCGGACGGGCTCGGGGTGTCTGCCGGGCCTGAGGTGCCCGAGTGGGTCGGGGGCGGTGTGCCGGTGCTGTGCAGTGCGATTGCCCGTTGCATGGCCTTGCGGGCCCGGGGAGTGTCCCGGGCGTCCTGGTAGGCGACCGCCAGGCGGAACCAGCAGCGCCAGTCGTCCGGGGTGTCCTCCGTCTCCGCCTGGCGGCGGGCGAAGGCCGCGTCGGCGGAGTCGCGGTCGATGCGGCCGCTCGGGGTGCGGGCCAGGTCGTCGACCGGAAGCCCGCCCTCGGCGTCGAGCTCTGCGGCCAGGACGTTGGCCCGCCGGACGAACTGGGTGTTCTTCCAGAGGAACCAGATGCCGATCAGCGGCAGGATCAGCACCGCGGCCCCGAAGGTCACCGTGAGCAGCGTGCCGTGCCGGATGAGCAGGACGCCACGGCTGCCGGCCAGGACGAAGTAGAAGACCAGGACGGCGGCGGTGACGGTGTACGTGATCTTTGCGCGCATGGCGGTGGGCTCAGTCAGTTCAGGTCGAGGAAGTTTTCCAGGCCGAACGTGAGGCCCGGAGTGGTCACGACACGGCGGGTACCGAGCAGGATGCCCGGCATGAAGCTGCTGTGGTGCAGCGAGTCGTGCCGGATGGTGAGGGTCTCGCCCTCACTGCCGAGCAGCACCTCCTGGTGGGCCAGGAGGCCGCGGAGCCGGACCGAGTGGACCGGGATCCCGTCGACATCCGCTCCGCGCGCGCCGTCCAGCGCCGTGCTGGTGGCGTCCGGCTGGGGTGCGCTGCCCGCGTCGCGGCGGGCAGCGGCGATGAGCTGGGCGGTGCGGGCGGCAGTGCCGGAGGGGGCGTCGGCCTTGTTCGGGTGGTGGAGCTCGATCACCTCGACCGACTCGAAGTAGCGCGCGGCCTGCTGCGCGAACTTCATCGTGAGGACCGCGCCGATGGAGAAGTTCGGCGCGATGAGCACACCGGTCTCCGGCGAGCCGGAGAGCCAGGTGTTCAGCTGCGCGAGCCGTTCGTCGGTCCAGCCGGTGGTGCCGACCACCGCGTGGATGCCGTGCCGGACGCAGAAGTCGAGGTTCTCCATCACCGATGCGGGCGTGGTGAGCTCGACGACTGCCTGGGCGCCGGTCTCCGTGAGGGCCTCCAGCTTGTCGCCGCGGCCGAGTGCGGCCACCAGCTCCATGTCCTCGGCGGCCTCGACAGCTCGTACCGCCTCTGAGCCGATCCGGCCCCTGGCACCGAGAACGGCTACGCGCAGCTTGCTCATGCTTACTTCTTTCGGGTGACTAGGCCACTGATTCGTGGAGGCGGTCGGCCTGCTTGTCCTTGAGCGGACCGATGACCGACAGCGAGGGGCGGTGTCCGAGGACCTCGCCCGCCACCGCACGGACGTCGTCCGGGGTGACCTGTGCGATGCGGGCCAGCATGTCGTCGACCGACATCTGCTCGCCCCAGCACAGTTCGCTCTTGCCGATGCGGTTCATCAGCGCGCCGGTGTCCTCCAGGCCGAGGACCGTGGATCCGGAGAGCTGGCCGATGGCCCGGCTGATCTCGTCGTCGTCCAGTCCGTCCGACGCGACGCGGTCGAGCTCCTCGCGGCAGATCTTGAGGACGTCGTGCACCTGGCTGGGCCGGCAGCCCGCGTACACCCCGAAGAGGCCGCAGTCCGCGAAGCCCGAGGTGTACGAGTACACGCTGTAGGCGAGGCCACGCTTCTCCCGTACCTCCTGGAAGAGGCGGGAGCTCATTCCGCCGCCGAGGGCGGTGTTGAGTACGCCGAGTGCCCAGCGGCGCTCGTCGGTGCGGGCCAGTCCCGGCATGCCGAGGACGACGTGGGCCTGCTCGGTCTTGCGGTTGATCAGGTCGACCCGGCCCGCGGTGCGCAGCGTGCGGGAGCCCGTACGGGGCGCCACCGGCGTCGCGTCGGTGCGGGCGAGCGCGCCGGCCCGCTCGAAGGCCTTGCGGACCTGGCGTACGACCGTGGCGTGGTCGACGTTGCCCGCGGCGGCGACGACGAGGTGCGTGGGGTCGTAGTGCTTCTTGTAGAAGCGGGCGATCTGGCCGCGGCTCAGTGCGTTGACCGTGTCGACCGTGCCGAGGACCGGGCGTCCCAGGGGGGTGTCGCCGAGCATGGTGTGCGCGAACAGGTCGTGCACACAGTCGCCCGGGTCGTCCTCCGTCATGGCGATCTCCTCAAGGATGACGCCGCGCTCGGCGTCGACGTCCTCGGGGGCGATCAGGGAGCCGGTCAGCATGTCGCAGACGACATCGATGGCCAGCGGCAGGTCCGTGTCGAGGACCCGCGCGTAGTAGCAGGTGTACTCCTTCGCCGTGAAGGCGTTCATCTCGCCGCCGACCGCGTCGATGGCGGAGGAGATGTCCAGGGCGCTGCGCTTGCCGGTGCCCTTGAAGAGGAGGTGTTCGAGGTAGTGCGTCGCGCCGTTCAGGGTCGGGGTCTCGTCGCGTGATCCGACGTTGGCCCAGATCCCGAAGGTGGCGGAGCGTACGGAGGGCAGGGTCTCGGTGACGATGCGCAGGCCGCCGGGGAGGACCGTGCGGCGGACCGTGCCGATGCCGTTGCTGCCCTTGAGAAGCGTTTGGGTACGGGCGACGGCCCGCGCCTCCGAAGAGGTGCGGGCCGTCGTCGCGGAACTACGGGACGTCACTTGGCGGCGTCGTCCTTCTTCTCGTCCTCTTCACCCTCGACGACCGGGATCAGCGAGAGCTTGCCGCGGGAGTCGATCTCGGCGATCTCGACCTGGACCTTGGCACCGACGCCGAGCACGTCCTCGACGTTCTCCACGCGCTTGCCACCGGCGAGCTTGCGGATCTGCGAGATGTGCAGCAGGCCGTCCTTGCCGGGCATCAGGGAGACGAACGCACCGAAGGTGGTGGTCTTGACGACCGTACCCAGGTAGCGCTCGCCGACCTCCGGCATGGTCGGGTTGGCGATCGCGTTGATCGTGGCGCGCGCGGCCTCGGCCTGCGAGCCCTGCTGGGCACCGATGTAGATGGTGCCGTCGTCCTCGATCGTGATGTCGGCGCCGGTGTCCTCCTGGATCTGGTTGATCATCTTGCCCTTGGGGCCGATGACCTCACCGATCTTGTCCACCGGGATCTTGACGGTGATGATCCGCGGGGCGTTCGGGGACATCTCGTCCGGGACGTCGATGGCCTCGTTCATCACGTCGAGGATGTGGAGGCGGGCGTCACGGGCCTGCTTCAGCGCGGCGGCCAGGACCGAGGCGGGGATGCCGTCGAGCTTGGTGTCGAGCTGGAGCGCGGTCACGAACTGCTTCGTACCGGCGACCTTGAAGTCCATGTCACCGAACGCGTCCTCGGCACCGAGGATGTCGGTGAGGGCGACGTAGTGGGTCTTGCCGTCGATCTCCTGCGAGATCAGGCCCATGGCGATACCGGCGACGGCGGCCTTGAGGGGCACACCGGCGTTCAGCAGGGACATGGTGGAGGCGCAGACCGAGCCCATGGACGTCGAGCCGTTGGAGCCCAGCGCCTCGGAGACCTGGCGGATCGCGTAGGGGAACTCCTCGCGCGACGGCAGCACCGGCACGATGGCGCGCTCGGCGAGCGCGCCGTGGCCGATCTCGCGGCGCTTGGGCGAGCCCACGCGGCCGGTCTCACCGACGGAGTACGGCGGGAAGTTGTAGTTGTGCATGTAGCGCTTGCGGGTCACCGGGGAGAGGGTGTCCAGCTGCTGCTCCATGCGGAGCATGTTGAGAGTGGTGACGCCCAGGATCTGGGTCTCGCCACGCTCGAACAGCGCCGAGCCGTGCACGCGCGGGATGGCCTCGACCTCGGCGGCGAGCGTACGGATGTCCGTGACGCCTCGGCCGTCGATGCGGACCTTGTCCTTGATGACGCGCTCGCGGACCAGCTTCTTGGTCAGCGCGCGGTAGGCACCGGAGATCTCCTTCTCGCGGCCCTCGAAGGCCGGGAGGAGCTTCTCGCCCGCGATCTCCTTGATGCGGTCGAGCTCCGCCTCGCGGTCCTGCTTGCCGGCGATGGTGAGTGCCTTGGCGAGCTCGGTGCTGACGGCCTTGGTGAGCGCCTCCAGGACGTCGTCCTGGTAGTCGAGGAAGACCGGGAACTCGCCGGTGGGCTTGGCGGCCTTGGCGGCGAGGTCCGACTGGGCCTTGCAGAGCGACTTGATGAAGGGCTTCGCGGCTTCCAGACCGGCGGCGACGACCTCTTCGGTCGGGGCCTCCGCGCCGTCCTTGACGAGCTGGATGGTCTTCTCGGTGGCCTCGGCCTCGACCATCATGATCGCGACGTCGCCGTCCTCCAGGACGCGACCGGCGACGACCATGTCGAAGACGGCGTCCTCAAGCTCGGTGTGCGTCGGGAAGGCGACCCACTGGCCCTTGATCAGGGCGACGCGGGTGGCGCCGATGGGGCCGGAGAAGGGCAGGCCCGCCAGGATCGTCGAGGCGGAGGCGGCGTTGATCGCGACCACGTCGTACAGGTGGTCGGGGTTGAGCGCCATGATCGTCTCGACGATCTGGATCTCGTTGCGCAGGCCCTTCTTGAAGGAGGGGCGCAGCGGGCGGTCGATCAGGCGGCAGGTGAGGATCGCGTCCTCCGAGGGGCGGCCCTCCCGGCGGAAGAAGGAGCCGGGGATCTTGCCGGCGGCGTACTGCCGCTCCTCGACGTCCACCGTGAGGGGGAAGAAGTCGAGCTGGTCCTTGGGCCGCTTGGAAGCGGTGGTGGCCGACAGCACCATGGTGTCGTCGTCCAGGTACGCGACGGCGGAGCCGGCGGCCTGCTTGGCCAGGCGGCCCGTCTCGAAGCGGATGGTGCGGGTGCCGAAGGTTCCGTTGTCGATAACGGCCTCGGCGTAGTGGGTCTCGTTCTCCACTAGTGTTTTCTCCATACTCGTCGTCTTTCGTCCTGTCGCCCGTGTGGCGCAGGACGGTGCGGAGAGGCGCACCGTGTGTGCGGGGCCGGTCTTCGATCGAAGCTCCCGGGCGTTGTCCCGGGGGCCACTACCGAGGACCGGCGGCGGCCGTGGGGCGCCTCTCCTCGTCTGGTGTTGTACGTCCAGGTTACTGAGCTTGACGCCAGTCCCGCACGTACGGCAAAGGGAGCGGCCCCACGAATACGGGCACCGCTCCCTTTCACAGCGTCTTTACTTGGCGCCGCCGGCCGCACCGCGGCGGATGCCGAGGCGGTCGACGAGCGCACGGAAGCGCTGGATGTCCTTCTTGGCCAGGTACTGCAGAAGGCGGCGACGCTGGCCGACCAGGATCAGCAGACCACGACGGGAGTGGTGGTCGTGCTTGTGCGTCTTGAGGTGCTCGGTGAGGTCCGAGATGCGGCGAGAGAGCATGGCCACCTGAACCTCGGGGGAACCGGTGTCGCCCTCCTTCTGCGCGAACTCGGTCATGATCTGCTTCTTCGTAGCGGCGTCGAGCGGCACGCGGTACTCCTCTAGGTGTTCGATGCGCCCACGAGTGCCCCTGGTCTTGATCTCAGGGGAGCTTGCGTGACTCGGGAGCGAAGGTCCGATGAGCGCAGTTCCCAGAACGAACCGGGAACGCGTACACAAACGGCCACACCCAGACTACCAGCCGCCCGGAGCGCACCCGACGGGAGCACGGATCCGGGCCGCGCGCTGCGGATTCCCGGACCTGGTCCCCCGCCCGTTCCGGGCCTGTACGGTGCCGTGCAGAGCCACCGTACGGAGAGGAACCCTTGACGATGGGCACGCAGGCGGAGAAGGACGAGCTGTACGCACTCGACATCTCGGGAGTGGAATGGCTGAGTGCGCCCGGCACCGAGGATGCCGAGGAGCGCGTCGAGATCGCACACCTTCCCGGCGGGGCGGTGGCGATGAGGTCCTCGCTGGATCCCGAGACCGTACTGCGCTATACGGAGGCCGAGTGGCGCGCCTTCGTGCTGGGCGCCCGGGACGGCGAGTTCGACCTCAAGTAGCGAGGCGGGGCGAGCGACGGTACGGCGGTACGCGGACTCAGCCGCTGTCGCGGCGGGCACGGGTCCCGGTCGCGGTGCGCACAGTGGGCACGTTCAGGTGGACGTGCCCACTGTCGTGTGCGAAATGTTCAGGTTTCCCTGCGTAGATGTGTCCGTTTGATCGCATGTCCCTTCACTCTCTGCCCTACTCAGTTCACTTGGGGGCAGTACGTGACGTAGGGGACAGTGCCCGCGGTGCCGTACGGCCTGCCGTACCGGGCCCGATGACGATTAGGGTGGGTCCGGACGCGGCAGAGGAACCTGCGGGCAGGCAATTCGCGTTACAGGGGGAGAGCCGGGCGGTTCGCACTGTGGGAACGGTCGCCCCCACCCACCACGGCACAGAGGGTGCTCGACCACACCAGGAGGCAAAGTGAACGGCGATCGGGACGAGATGCGCGGGAGCTGGGACAGGCCCGTCGACGAGTCGACCGACGCGGAGCCCGCCGAGACGACGGGTGAGTTCACCATCGACTACACCCCGCCCGCCTGGTACACGCAGAATACGCCGGGCGACGCCTCTGGCGGCGCAGGAACACACCTGGCTCCGCCCCCGCCGCCCAACGGCGCACCGGTGTCCGCACCCGGGCTTCAGCCCGGCGGCGGTTTCGAACCCGGCTGGACTCCGCCCCCGCCCGCCCCGGCCCAGCCGACCCCGGCTCAGCCCGCCCCGGTGCCCGCTCCCCCGGTGCGGCCGACGGGCGCCGCGGACGTCGGCGGTGCGGCCGATCCGTCCGGGAACGGCGATGTGGAGAGCGGCTCGACCGTGCGGTTCTCGTCCGCCGCGCTGAGGCGGGAGATCGCCGAGCGCGAGACGCCGGCCGGTTCGCCGGGTGCCGACGCGGACGCGGCTGACGCCGGTACGGACCCGGCCGCGGGTGACCCGGGTACGGACCCGGACGCCGGACAGGACGGGGCCACCGGGGAGAGCGCCGAGCCCGAGACGGCCGCGCCGTCCGACACCGCGGCGGCCGAGTCCGACGAGCCCTCGGCCGACGCGACGAACGGCGCGGGCTCCGACAGCACGCCGCAGGCCGGCGCGCCGTCCACCGACGCACCGCAGAACGCCCCCACCCCCTGGGCACCGGCGCCGCCGCAGGGCGGGCTGCCGCCGCTGCCGCCCTCCTTCCAGCCGGCCGGGCCGCAGCCCGGGGCGCCGCAGCCCGCGCCGCAGTGGCCGGGACAGCCTCCGGCGAACGAGGCACCGGGCGGCTACGGGTTCCCGCAGAACCCGGCGGCCCAGGCCGCCCAGAACCCGCAGCAGCCCGCGTTCCCTCAGCAGCCCCAGCCCGGAGCGCCCGCGCCGCAGGTGGGCTACGGCTTCCCTCAGCAGCCTCCCGCGCCGCAGCAGCCGCAGCAGCCCCAGCCCGGAGCCCCGCTCCCGATGCCGCACGCGCAGCCGCCCTCCCCCTATGCGCCGCAGGCCCCCCAGCCGCCGCAGGCAGCGCAGTGGCCCGCTCAGCAGCAGGGCGGCTACGGCTTCCCCCAGGGCAGCCCGAACAACCCGAACCTGCCCGCCCAGATCACCCCGCCCCAGCCCCAGCAGGGTCAGCCGGGTCAGCAGCTTCCGCCGCAGGGCGCGCCCGTCGACCCGCGCACCGGAGCCGCCTGGCCCACCCCCGTCACCCACGACCAGCGGGAGCGTTCGGTGCAGGGCGCGCCGCTGGGGTACACGGCCGCGGTGGAGCTCTCGTCCGACCGGCTGGTCCGGGGCAAGCAGAAGACGAAGAGCAGCCGCAGGCCGTCCGCGGCCTCCCGCTTCAAGATCGGTGGCAAGAAGGAGGAGATCGAGCGGCAGCGCAAGCTCGAACTGATCCGCACCCCGGTCCTCTCCTGCTACCGGATCGCGGTGATCAGCCTCAAGGGCGGCGTCGGCAAGACCACGACGACCACCGCGCTCGGCTCCACCCTGGCCACCGAGCGGCAGGACAAGATCCTCGCCATCGACGCCAACCCGGACGCCGGAACGCTGGGCCGCCGGGTCCGCCGCGAGACCGGGGCGACCATCCGCGACCTGGTCCACGCTATCCCGCACCTCCACTCGTACATGGACATCCGGCGGTTCACCTCGCAGGCGTCCTCCGGTCTTGAGATCATCGCCAACGACGTGGACCCGGCGGTCTCGACGACGTTCAACGACGAGGACTACCGGCGCGCGATCGAGGTGCTGGGCAAGCAGTACCCGATCATCCTCACCGACTCCGGCACGGGGCTCCTGTACAGCGCGATGCGCGGTGTGCTGGACCTCGCCGACCAGCTGATCATCATCTCCACGCCGTCGGTCGACGGTGCGTCAAGTGCCTCCACCACACTGGACTGGCTGTCGGCGCACGGCTATGCCGATCTCGTGCAGCGGTCGCTCACGGTGATCTCCGGTGTCCGCGAGACCGGCAAGATGATCAAGGTCGATGACATCGTGCAGCACTTCGAGACGCGCTGCCGGGGCGTGGTCGTCGTACCGTTCGACGAGCATCTGTCGGCCGGCGCGGAGGTGGACCTCGACATGATGCGTCCGAAGACGCGGGAGGCGTACTTCAACCTCTCCGCCCTCGTCGCGGAGGACTTCGCGCGCGCCCAGCAGCAGCAGGGGCTGTGGACGTCGAACGGCGGCAACCAACCGCCGCAGTACGCGCCGCCGATGCCCGGCCAGCAGCAGGCACCGGGCCAGCAGCCCTATCCGCCCCAGCAGCCGGGCCAGCCGTATCCGCCCCAGCAGCCCTACGGCGGGCAGCAGCCCCAGCAGCCGTACGGCGGACAGCAGCCCTACCCCCAGCAGCAGGCTCCCGGTGGCGGGCAGGGCCGGCAGCAGCAGCCTCCGCAGGCCCAGCCGTCCGCAGACCCGAGCGGTCCGCCTCAGCAACAGCAGTACGGCGGACAGCCCGGTCAGCCCTCCCACCCCGGGCTGCAGGGCCCCGTGCCGCCTGCGGGATGGCAGCAGCAGCCGCCGTCAGCGCCTCAGCAGTAAGGCGTCAGAGGTCTAAACCAATGAGGGTCCGCATCGTCTCCACGATGCGGGCCCTCTGCGCATTCCCGCAGCCCACACGCCGTTTCGATGACCGTTGACGCGGCTCGACCACCGCTGATAAACCTTCGCTTCACCAGCTGGCGATCCACAGATCAACCCGCCTTCTCCGTGCGAGTCATGACGCGAGGTCCCTGACCATGGTCGAAAGAGTCCCGCCCCACGCCGCCCAGCCACGTTCACGTCTGCGTGTCCTCCTGGCCTCCGGTGCCGCCGCCCTCGGGCTCGCCGCCGCGTCCGTCGTGCCGGGGGTCCCGCTCGGGGCCGCCTCGCCCCAGCAGGCGCAGGCCGCCGACAGCGGCAAGACGACACTGACCGTCGCGGTCGCGCAGAGCGTCGACTCACTGAGTCCGTTCCTTGCCCAGAAGCTGATGAGCACCAGCCTCACCCGGCTCATGTACGACTTCCTGACGAACTACGACGCCAAGGACAACCACGCGATCCCGGGCCTGGCCACCAAGTGGGAGCCGTCCGCCGACAAGCTGACGTGGACCTACACCATTCGGTCCAACTCCAAGTGGTCCGACGGCCAGCAGGCCACCGCCGAGGACGCGGCCTGGACCTTCAACAAGATCATGACCGACGACGCCGCCGGCCAAGCCAACGGCAGCTTCGTCACCAACTTCAAGAAGGTGACGGCTCCGAGCCCCACGAAGCTGGTCATCGAGCTGAAGGAACCGCAGGCCACCATGGCCGCGCTCGATGTCCCGATCGTCCCCAAGCACCTCTGGGACAAGGTCGGGGACTTCTCGAAGTTCAACAACGACACGAAGTTCCCGATCGTGGGCAACGGGCCGTTCATCCTGACCGACTACAAGGTCGACCAGTATGTGAAGCTCAAGGCCAACAAGGACTTCTGGCGCGGCTCGCCCAAGTTCGACGAGGTCGTCTTCAAGACCTACAAGGACCAGGACGCCGCGGTCGCCGCACTCCGCAAGGGCGAGGTCTCCTTCGTCGCCGGTTCCCCCGCGCTGACGCCCGCCCAGGCCAACTCGCTCAAGGGCGAGAAGAACGTCAAGGTGAACGAGGGACCGGGCCGCCGGTTCTTCGCGCTGGCCAGCAACCCCGGCGCGCAGACCAAGGACCACAAGAAGTTCGGCAACGGCAACAAGGCGCTGCTCGACCTGAAGGTCCGCCAGGCGCTCTTCCTCTCCATCGACCGCGAGACCCTCATCGACAAGGTCTTCCAGGGCCATGCCGTCAGCGGTGCGGGCTACATCCCGCCGCGCTTCCCGGCGTACAAGTGGGAACCCTCCGCGGACCAGAAGCTGGGCTACGACCCCGCCAAGGCGGCCAAGCTCCTCGACCAGGCGGGCTACAAGCTCAAGGGCGACCAGCGCGTCGGCAAGGACGGCAAGCCGCTCGACCTGCGCATCCTCTGCCACGCCACGGACCCGAACGACAAGGCGGTCGGCAAGTACCTGAAGGAGTGGTGGGGCAAGCTCGGCATCGGCCTCAAGGTCGACTGCCTCGACGACGTCTCCGTGCCCTGGTTCGCCGGTGAGTACGACCTCGCCTTCGACGGCTGGTCCGTCAACCCGGACCCGGACTTCGTCCTCGGCATCCACACCTGCGCCGCGCTGCCGGCCAAGGCCAAGGAGAGCGCGGCCACGGACGACTTCATCTGCGACAAGACGTACGACGAGCTGTACAAGAAGCAGCTCGCCGAGTACGACCCGGCCAAGCGGGCGGACATCGTCAAGCAGATGCAGTCCTGGCTCTACGACTCCGGGTACATGAACGTCATCGCGTACCCGAACGCGGTCGAGGCCTACCGCACCGACCAGATCAAGTCGATCACGACCATGCCCGAGGCGGCCGGCAACATCTACGGCCAGGACGGCTACTGGAGCTGGTGGTCGGCCGTACCGGCGGGCAGCGGCGACGGCACAGACAGCGGCGGCGGATCGAGCTCCACCGGGGTCGTCATCGGCATCGTGGTCGTCGTCGTGGTCCTCGCGGGTGGCGGATTCCTCCTCATGAGGCGGCGTCGCACCACCGCGGACGACCGCGAGTAGTTCCATGGACCGCGGGTACTTCCCGCGGACGGGATGAGAGAGAGCGGCGGCGGGGCCCGATCCAACGCGGCCCCGCCGGCCGGTCCCTCTAAGTGCAGCACGAGTAACGAGAGTTCCCTCATGACAGCTGACAGCACTCCGGCGCTCGTGAAACAGGCGGATGCGGATACCGAAGGGCCGGCTCCGGCCGGTCCGGCGGCCGCCCGCGGCCCACGGGCGGGCAACACCAAGGCCTACCTCAGGTATGTGGCCGCCAAGATCCTCGGCGCGATCGTCTCGCTGTTCGCCGTTCTGGTCACCAGCTTCTTCCTCTTCCGGCTGATCCCCAGCGACCCGGTGAAGCAGATGACCGGCGGCCGCCGGGTCTCGACAGAACAGCTCCAGTCGCTGCGCCATCAGTTCGGCCTGGACCAGCCGATGTGGAAGCAGTTCACCAGCTACGTGGGCGACGCGCTCACCGGTGACTTCGGCACCTCGTACCAGTTCCACGCCCCGGTGATGGACAAGATCGTCGAGGCGCTTCCGGCGACGCTGCTGCTCACCGGCACGGCGTACGTCCTCTACAGCGCGCTCGGCATCTGGCTCGGCACCCGTACCGCCTGGCGCAACGGCTCCACGAGCGACCGGTTCAACACCGCGCTGGCGCTCACGCTCTACTCGGTGCCGTCGTTCTGGCTCGGGCTGCTCCTGATCATCGTCTTCTCCGTGGGCATCGGACCGATCCCGGGCATCTTCCCGACCGGTGGCCTGGAGTCGGGCAACGAGACCGGCTTCGCCTACGTCCTCGACGTGGCGCACCACATGGTGCTCCCGGTGATCACCCTGGTCGCGGTCGGCTACGCGCAGACACTGCTGGTGATGCGCTCCTCGCTGCTCGACGAGATGGGCAGCGACTACCTGACGACGGCCCGCGCGAAGGGGCTGCGCGACGACGCGGTACGCCGCAAGCACGCCGTGCCCAACGCGATGCTGCCGACCTTCACGCTGATGTTCGTCAACCTGGGACATGTGGTCGCCGGACAGATCCTGGTCGAGACGGTGTTCTCCTGGCCGGGCCTCGGCGGCCTCTTCTACCAGGGGCTCAGCGTCCCTGACCTGCCACTCGTCCAAGGGCTGTTCTTCGTCTTCGCCACCGCGGTGATCCTGGCGAACACCCTGGCCGATGTGCTGTATCCGCTGCTCGATCCCCGGGTGGGCCGATGACGACCGAATCCATGCCGGCCTCCACCCCCGAGGCCGAGAAGCCCACGCCCGAAGAGACCGGCACCGGGACGGCCAAGAGCCCGCGTGCGCTGGCACGGGCCCGCAAGCGCCGCTCGATGGCCCGCTTCTGGCGCGAGTACCGCAGGCACCCTGGCGGGCTCTGGGGGCTGGCCGGACTGATCCTGATCGGGCTGACCGCCCTGTTCGCGCCGGCCCTGGTCGGCGCCGACTCGCAGAGCGTCACCTCCGCACCCGGTGGTGCGCTGGAATCCCCGAGCAGCGAGTTCCCGCTCGGCACCGACCAGTTCGGCCGCAGCGTGCTCGCCCTGCTGGTGTGGGGGGCGCGCGTCTCGCTGACGGTGGGGCTGCTCGCCGCCTTCCTCTGCGTCGCCATCGGCACCGTCGTCGGCATCCTCGCCGGCCACTTCCGCGGCTGGTACTCGACGGTCCTGATGCGGGTCACCGACTGGTTCCTGGTGATGCCGACCCTGGTCCTGGCGATCGCGCTCGCCACCGTCATGGACCGCTCGCTGTGGACGGTCATCATCGCGATCGGCGTCACCACCTGGCCGACGACGGCCCGTCTGGTGCGGGCGCAGACGCTCGCCGTGGAGTCCCGCCCCTACATCGAGCGGGCCCGCGCGCTGGGCGGCGGACACGGCCACATCATGACCCGGCACGTCCTGCCGAACGTGATGCCGCTGGTGCTGGCCCAGACCACGCTGGTGATCTCCAGCGCGATCCTGACCGAGGCCACCCTGGCCTTCCTCGGCCTCGGTGACCCGACCATCACCTCCTGGGGCGGCATGCTCCAGGACGCCCGCGAGGCCGGCGCGGTCAGCGCGGGCGACTGGTGGTACCTGGCGCCGCCCGGTATCGCCATCGCCCTGGTGGCCCTGGCGTTCACGCTGTGCGGCCGCGCCATCGAGACCGTCCTCAATCCCAAGCTGGGGGTGGCCCGTTGAGCACGACGAGCATCCGTAAGACGCCGCTTCTCCAGGTCCGCGATCTGACGGTGACGTACGCCGGCGGCGCCCAGGCCGTCCGCGGGGTGGATCTGGAGGTGGACGCGGGCCGGAAGCTCGGCATCGCCGGGGAGTCGGGCTGCGGGAAGTCGACGCTGGCGCTCGCGCTGCTGCGGCTGCTTCCGGCGGGCACCAAGGTCACCGGCGAGATCCTGCTGAACGGCGAGAACGTCCTCACCATGAAGTGGGGCCAGGTCCGGGCCGTGCGCTGGGCCGGTGCCTCGATCGTCTTCCAGGGCGCGATGCACTCGCTCAACGCGGTGCACCGCATCGGTGACCAGATCGCCGAGCCGATCGTGCTGCACAGCAAGGCGTCCCAGACCGCCGCCCGCGAACGGGCCGGTGAGCTGCTGGAACAGGTGGGTCTGCCCGCGGCCCGGGTGGACGCCTATCCGCACGAGCTGTCCGGCGGGCAGCGGCAGCGCGTGATGATCGCGATGGCGCTCGCCTGCGACCCGGGGCTGATCATCGCCGACGAGCCGACGACCGCCCTCGATGTGATGATCCAGGCCCAGATCCTGCGCCTGATCGAGCAGCTGGTCTCCGAGCAGGACCTCGGACTGATCATGATCAGCCATGACCTGGCGGTGCTCTCCGACACCTGCGACCGGCTCGCGGTGATGTACGCGGGACGGGTCGTCGAGCAGGGCCCCGCCTCCGAGGTCTACGAGAACGCGACCCATCCGTACAGCAAGGCGCTGTCGGGCGCCTTCCCGCGCATCGGGGACCCGGCCTCCCGGTTCGCGCCGCGGGGGCTGCCGGGCGATCCGCCCGATCCGTCGGCGCTGCCGGCGGGCTGCACGTTCCACCCGCGCTGCCCGGTGGCCCTGGACTCCTGCGCCACGCAGGACCAGGAGCTGCGGGACGCCGGGCCGGGACGGCGGGCCGCCTGTGTGCTGGTGGGTCCGCGGGGGGCCGCCGCGCCGGTCCTGCCGGGCGCAGAGGAAGTAAGGAGCACCACATGACCACCACCACGGACCTGCTCAGCGCCCAGTCGCTGCACATCGCCTTCCCCGGCCGGCACGGCGCGGAGCCGGCGCGGGCCGTCGACGGCGTCGACCTGGACATCAGGCCGGGCGAGATCGTCGCCCTGGTCGGGGAGTCCGGGTGCGGCAAGACGACACTGGCCCGTTCGCTGCTGGGCCTGGTCCCGCCGGTCTCCGGGCAGATCACCTTCGGAGGCAAGCCGCTCGGCTACGGGAGCCGGGCCCTCAAGGCGTACCGCAAGCGCGTCCAGCTGGTGCTCCAGGACCCGAGCGGTTCGCTGAACCCCCGGCACACGGTGTACGACGCGGTGGCCGAGGGTCTGCGGATCCACCGGTACGGCGGTGACGAGCGGGAGGCGGTCACCAACGCCCTCTCCCGGGCGGGGCTGCGGCCTCCGGAGCGGTTCTTCCTGCGCTACCCGCACGAGCTGTCGGGCGGTCAGCGCCAGCGCGTCGTGATCGCGGGCGCGCTGGTCCTGGAGCCGGAACTCATCGTGGCCGACGAGCCGGTGGCCTCGCTGGACGCCTCGGTGCGCGGCGAGATCCTGGCGCTGCTGCTGCGGCTGCGGGACGAGCTGGGCCTGTCCGCGCTGGTGGTCACGCACGATCTCGGGCTGGCGTGGAACATCGCGGACCGGGTGGCGGTGATGTACCTCGGCCGGATCGTGGAGACCGGCGACGTCGAGCAGATCCTGACGGCGCCCCGGCATCCGTACACCCAGGCGCTGCTGTCGGTGCTGCCGGAGGCGCCGGGCGAGCCGGCGGTGCTGACGGGTGAGCCGCCGGACCCGTCGAAGATCCCGTCCGGCTGCCGCTTCCACGCACGCTGCCAGGTGCTGGCCTCGGGCGAGGCGGAGCGGGCGGGGGTCGCGGACGCGTGCCGTACGAAGGAGCTCCCGGTACTGGCGGGGGGCGGCGAGACGCAGGTGGCGTGCCACTGGGCGAACGCGGCGGCGAAGGCCCCGGCCTAGCTTGTTCTTTATCTAACGGCCTCGAACGGCGTCTCGAACTGAGTCGCTCACCTGGGGATTCGCCGGACGTAGGGGCGGCCTTCGTCTGATCATGTGCTCCGACCAAGGTGCACTGACCAAGACGAAGGCCGTGAGGGTGAGTCTGCTGCCTGATGCTGTGCGGAGGGAAGCGTTTGCGGAGGCGTCACGCTTCCGGGGTGAGTTCTACGAGTGTCTGACCGCTCGGCGCGATGAACTGTTCGAGCTGTCGGACGCGGTGCTGTGTGCGGACGGTGCGGTGAAGTCCCCGGTCGGCCTGACGTTGTTGCCCGAGCATCGTCGTGGACACGGAGCGATGTACGGCGGCCTGAACCACGGCCGGATCGACGTCGATCGGCTGCGGACAGTGCCGGCGGGGCTGCCACTGCCTCGATTCGATGGCGGGCGCTTGGTGCTGGCGGTCGACGTGTCGCCCTGGCTTCGGTCGGACGCGCCGTGCTCGGCCGATCGGCTGTTCTGCCACGTCTACGGCCGTACGAAAACCGCGTCGCAGTTCATTCCGGGCTGGCCCTACTCCTTCGTCGCCGTGCTGGAGCCGGGCGCCACGTCCTGGACTGCGATCCTGGACGCGGTCCGACTCGGACCGGTCGACGACGCGACTGCGGTCACCGCCGCCCAACCGCGAGGAGTCGTTGAAAAGCTCGTCACCACGGAGCAGTGGCAGGCAGGCGACCCGGACATCGTGATCGTCAGTGATGCCGGCTACGACGTCACCCGCCTGGCCTGGGTTCTGCGGGACCTGCCCGTCGAGCTGGTCGGCCGCGTCCGCTCCGACCGGGTCATGCGGCTACCGAAACCACCCAGGCTGCGCGGCGTCAACGGCCGGCCGCCCAAGCACGGCCCGGAATTCCGCCTCACCAAGCCGGAGACCTGGCCGGAGCCCGCGATCACCACCGCCACCGCCACCACGAACTACGGGAAAGCCGAGACCCAGGCATGGGACCGGGTCCACCCCCGGCTCACCCACCGCGCGGCCTGGCTCGACCACGAAGGCGAACTCCCCCTGATCGAAGGCACGTTGGTCCGGCTGAAGGTCGAGCACTTATCAAAGGGCCGGGACGCGCCACCGGTGTGGTTGTGGTCCTCGAAGACCGGCGCCGCCCCGGACGACGTCGACCGTTTCTGGCAGGCCTACCTGCGCAGATTCGACCTTGAGCACACGTTCAGGTTCGCGAAGCAGACCCTTGGCTGGACGACCCCGAAATTCCGCACTCCCGAGGCCGCGGACCGCTGGACCTGGATCCTGATCGTCGCCCACACCCAGCTCCGGCTCGCCCGCCCTCTCGCCGAGGATCTCCGCCGGCCGTGGGAGAAACCCGCCACCCCCGGCCGGCTCACCCCGGCCCGGGTCCGCCGGGGGTTCAGGAACATCCGCGCTCACCTCGCCTGCCCGGCCCGTGTTCCCAAACCCCGCGGCGTCGGCCCCGGACGGCCACCCGGCGCCAAGAACAGACACCGGGCACCCCGCTACGACGTCGGCAAGACCGTCAAACGCCCCGAAACCCTCAAAGCCATCGGCAGACCTGACAGGTCCTGGTAGATAAAGAACAAGCTAGGGCCTTGCGGTGGTGGGCCGGTCCGGGGTTCCGGAACGGCCCATCACCGCTACTCCGGCCGCTCGTGGTGGATGGTGCCCGTCAGTTCGCCGAGTGGCCGCCCCGTGCCGCCCCAGCGGTGCTGGATGATCTCCGCGGCGATCGAGACCGCCGTCTCCTCCGGCGTACGGGCGCCGAGGTCCAGGCCCACGGGTGAGGCGAGCCGGGCCAGGTCCGGTTCGGCCACCTCCTCCTCGCGCAGCCGGGCGATCCGGTCCAGATGGGTGCGCCGGCTCCCCATCACGCCGATGTAGGCGGCGGGCGTCCGCAACGCCGCGACCAGCAGCGGGACATCGAACTTCGGATCGTGCGTCAGGACGCAGACGACCGTGCGCCCGTCGATCTCGGTGTCCGAGAGGTAGGTGTGCGGCCAGGCGCAGACGACCTCGTCGGCGGTGGGAAACCGCTCACGGGTCGCGAACGCCGGACGGGCGTCGCACACGGTGACCCGGTACCCCAGGAACGAGCCGATGCGCGCGGTCGCGGCCGCGTGGTCGATGGCCCCGAAGACGAGCATCCGGGGCGGCGGCGCGTACGTCTGGACGAAGACGGAGACGTCCTGCATCCGGCGCTCCCCGCGTTCCCCGTACCGCTGGAGGCCGGTGGCCCCCTGAGCGAGCAGGCCCCTGGCGTCGTCGGTGACGGCCGCGTCGAGCCCCTCCTCGCCGAGCGATCCCTGTGCGCCGCCGGTCCGGACCACCAGCCGGGCCCCGGCCGCGGCGGAGCCGGGCAGGACGGTGGCCACGGCGACGGGTTCACCGGCCGCGATCGAGTCCGTGACTCCCCGCAGCCATGCGCGGTCGGCCGCGGAGGCGAACGCCGCGACCAGGATGTCGATCGTGCCGCCGCAGGTCAGCCCGACGCCGAAAGCCTCGTCGTCGCTGATTCCGTACGACTGGAGCTGCGGGATGCCGGAGCCGAGCACCTCGCCGGCCAGCTCGTACACCGCACCCTCGACACAGCCGCCGGAGACGCTTCCCGCCACCGCTCCGTCGGCGGTCACGGCCATCACGGCGCCCGGCGACCTCGGGGCGCTGCCCCGGACGGAGACGACCGTGGCCAGGGCGAACGGCGTGCCGGCCTCGTGCCAGGCACGCAGCTCGGGAAGCAGTTCACGCACGGCACCCACCTCCTTCGGCCCGGTCCACCCTAAGCCCGAGCGCGGTAAGCCGGGCGCGGCGACCGCGCCGGATTCAGCCCCGGTCGTACGCGGAGATCAGCTCGGTGCACCGCTTCACATCGGCGGCCATCGCCACGAGCAGCTCGTCGACCGACTCGAACTTCAGCATCCCCCGCACGTAGGCGAGGAAGTCCACGGCGACGTGCAGCCCGTACAGATCGAGGCCGACGCGGTCGATCGCGTACGCCTCCACGGTCCGCTCCGTGGCGTCGAACTGCGGGTTCGTGCCGACGGAGATCGCGGCGGGCATCGCCTCGCCGTTCACGTTCAGCCAGCCCGCGTACACCCCGTCGGCGGGGATCGCGGTGTGCGGGAGGGTCTCCACGTTCGCGGTGGGAAAGCCGAGCTCGCGGCCGCGCTGCGCACCTCGGACGACGATGCCCTCGACGCGGTGCGGGCGGCCCAGGATCTCGCGGGCGCCGGCCATGTCCCCCTCGGCGACCAGTCGGCGGGTGAGGGTGGACGAGAACGGTTCGCCGCCGCCCGCCTCGCCGCGCACCCGCAGGTCGATGACCTCGACCCGGTAGTCGTACGTACCGCCGAACTCGGTGAGCAGCTGCACGTTCCCCGCGGCCCGGTGGCCGAAGCGGAAGTTGGGGCCCTCGATGACCAGCCGCGCGTGGAGCTTGTCGACGAGCACCTTCACGATGAAGTCGGCCGGGGCGAGCTTCGAGAACTCGGTGGTGAACGGCAGGATCAGCAGCGCGTCCACGCCGAGCTCCGCCATCAGTTCGGCGCGCCGGTGGTGCGGGGCGAGCAGCGGCGGGTGGCTGCCGGGCCGGACGACCTCGCTTGGGTGCGGGTCGAACGTCACGACGACCGACGGAACGCCCAGCTCGCGGGCCCGCTCGACGGCACGGCCGATGATGAGCTGGTGTCCGCGGTGCACCCCGTCGTAGGAGCCGATGGTGACGACGCTGCGTCCCCAGTCCTGGGGGATGTCCTCCAAGCCACGCCAGCGCTGCACTCTGACCGCTCCTCGCCCGAACCTGTGTACGTGGGTTTGTCTCTTACGCAGGTCTAAGACTGCCATGCTCACGCTCTGCGGCCTGCATCGGCATGGGCATCGGGGTCCCGAGGGACTCCACGGTCCGCCGTGCGCCGGGACCGATGACCGCCGCCCACTCCTGCGGGGCGTCCGCCAGCCACCCGATGACCAGGCCGGCGAATCCGGGCACGTCACGGACCAGTTCGACCAGCCGCCGGTCGAACCGCGCGGCGCCCTCCGGGGTCCGCACGAGCAGCATCCCGGTGCGGTGGACCAGGGCTCTGGTGCGGGCCCGGCCGCGCCCGGCACTGCCCGCCGCGGCGGCCCGCAGCAGCGCGTCGAGCACGACCGGGTCCCGGCGCGCACCGCCCTGCTCGAACTCCAGCAGCACTTCCAGCAGCTCGTCCCGCAGCGGCTGCGAGGCCGGGCTGCCGGGCGTGGCCAGCACGACGGCGAGCGATCCGCGCACCGGCGCGGCCGCCGGCCGGTCCCGGAGCAGCCCGGTCAGCAGGGGAAGCAGCAGGGCGCGGGCCGCGGGCCCGTGCTCCAGCCTGCGGTCGAGGTACGCGGCGGTGTGCACCGTGTCCTCGGGGTGGCTGTCGACGTACGCCCGGACGAGCCCGGCGGCGTGCAGGGCGAGCGCGGGGGCGTCGATCCCGGCGAGGGCGCGGAGCACCTCGCCCGCGCCGTCCCCGGACCGCAGGAGGCGCTCGCGGTACGCGGCCAGCACCTGCTCGGGGTGGGTGGGCAGGGCGACGGCGAGCGCGGCCGGGGAGAGCCGGGGCCCGCCGGCGACGAAGGTCCGGAGCGCCTGCGGCAGATAGCGGTCCCTGGTCTGCGGATCGGCCACCAGCCGGGTCAGCGCCGGCCCGTGCAGATCGGTGTCACCGGGGCGGGCCAGCAGGGCGAGGGCGGAGCGGCGCAGCAGGTCCCGGTCGGCCTCGCGGGTGAGGTTCGGTGCGAGGACCGCTCCGTAGCAGGCGGCCGCGATCCGCCGGGTGCGGCGGTCGTCGTCGCGGGACCAGCGCTCGACGGCCCGGCACAGCGCGGAGGGTTCGTCCTCGGCCAGCGCCGCGAGCAGTTCGTCGGCGCGGGGGTGATCGGTCGAGACGAGCGCGTCGGCCAGGTCGTCCACGGCGAGGTCGCGGCGGGCGTGGAGGAGGGCCTGGGCGGCCGCCGCGACGGTGGGGCGCACCGCCTGCGCTTCCCGGCCGGCCGCGAGGCCGTGTCCCGCGCGGACGTGGCCCAGGGGCTGTTCGTCCGTGAACCAGGCGCACAGGAGCGGCTGGATCGTACGCGGATGGGCGGCGAGCCGCCGTGCCACCGCGTCCAGGAAGCGCTCGCCGCCGGTTTCGCCCTCGCCGCGCGGCGGCCCGTCGGCGGGGACGAGCCGTCGGAACAGGTCCATCCGGTCCGCCTCGGGCAGTCGCAGCCGCCGCCAGAACCATGGCCCGAACTCCGCGTACACCCCCTGCGCACCGGCCCCGTCCGCCTCGGCCGAGCTGCGGACGACGCGCCCGGTGAGCAGCCGGAGCACCCCGAGGTGCGGCCGGGCGTCGGGCACCCGCAGCAGCGTCTCCGCGAGCAGGTGCGCGGCCCACCAGCGGGCGTCGGGAGGCGGGCAGCCTCCGGCGGCGGGCGGTTCTGCGGGATCGTCGCTCCCGGGTGCGGTCCGGTCCTCCCGCACTTCGGCGGCGGCCGTGGCGTTCCGTGAGGGGCCCGGTGCGCCGGTCCTCGCCGCTGCCCCGTCCCGTCCGGTCGGCAGCCGGTCCAGCGCCTCGATCAGGTCGGCCAGCCGGTGGGCCAGCGCGGCGGGGCCCTGGCGGCGGCCGAGCAGCAGCAGCGCCTGGATCACCGGGCCGATCCGGTGGCGCGGTACCGGGAGGGTGCGCGGCTCGGCCGCCTCGGCTCCCCCGGCGGCAGCGCCGGTGGCCGCGGGGGCGGTGCCGGGGCTGTCGGCCGCGTCCGGGCGGCGGGGGCGCGGGACCCGTCCGGCGGCCTCGGGGCGCGGAACCCGTCCGGCGCTCTCCCCCGCCGCGCCCGTCGCAACGCCGGGAGCGTGCCAGCGGTGCACCAGTGACCGCAGCGCCGCGTCCAGGTCCAGGTGCGCGCCCTGGACCCAGTCACCCAGCTCCTCGTGCGCGAAGCGGTAGCCCGCTCCCGCCGGGACCAGCAGTCCCTCGGTGAGCACGGCGGAGGCCCAGCCCGTGCGCCACGGGAAGACGTGCTCGAACGCGGCCCGGTCCAGCTCCCCCTGCCCAGGCCCGAGGCAGCGCCGGGCCGCCTCGTGGACCTGCCCCGCCACGTGGGCCGCCAGCCGCCGTACCGCGGTGCCGCTCGGGGCCGGCCGCCACTGGGCGGCGATCCGGACCGCGATGCGCAGGCACATCAGGTCCAGGTGGGCGCCGAAGACCTCCTCCGTGCCGGGCCGACCGGGGGTGTCCGGCGGCAGTGCCTCGCGTACCTCCGCGAGCAGCCGCAGGGTGAGCGGGTGCCGGTCGTGGCCTGCGGCGAGCGCGTCGGTCGGGAGCCCGTACCGCTGTCGGGCCAGCTCGGCCTGGCCCACGGTGAGGTCGTCGATGCGCAGGGCGGACGGCAGCCGCCAGGCGGGCCTGGCGGGGCGGTGCAGCGCGTCCGGCGGGCAGAGCGCGCCGGCGGTCTCCCAGTGCTCGGGGCGGCAGGCGACGACGAGCCGTGCCCCGTTCTCCCGCAGCCAGTCGACCGTGCCCGTGGTCCACCGGGCCAGCCGGTGTGCCAGGACGGGCGGCATCTCCTCGGGGCCGTCCAGCAGGACGAGCAGCGGGCTGCCCGCGTCCGCCGCCAGCCGGGCCACCCGCTCCGGGGTGGCGGCCGCCATGTCACCGGGGGCTCCGGCGGCGGTGACGATGCGTCCGGCCCGCCCGAGCGTGCGGACGATCGCGTCGGCCACGGAGGTGTCGTCGGCCAGCAGATCCGCCCCGCGCAGCCACAGGGTGAGGGCCGGCACCCGGCCGCGAGCCCGCCGGGCGGCGAGCGCGGCCAGTTCGGTGGTGCGGCCGGTGCCCGGCTCCCCGACGAGGCCGAGGACGACCGCGCCCCGCTCGCCGGGCTTCACCGGTCCCGCGGCGGCGAACGCGCTGAACTCCGCGGTGGCCTCGGGGCGTTCCACCGGATCGGGCCGGTCGCCCGGCGCGTCCGCGGAGCCGACGGACATGGCGGTCAGCTGGAGCGCTCCGGCCAGATTCAGATCGCGGCCGTAGCCGGGGACGCTCATCGCGTTGCGCCGCAGCAGCTCGCCCAGCAGCCCGCCTTCGCCCGCCCCGGCCAGGGGCACCGCACATCCGGCGGCCGCGTGTCCGGCTCGCAGCGCGGTGCCGAGCACCGCGATGACCGCGCCGGTCTCCGGGTCCAGGACCGGACCGCCCACGGCGGCGCCGCCGAGCCGGAGCGCGTCGCTGCCGTCCGTGCCGAGGGCCAGTTCGATGGCCCGGCCGATCCGGTGGGCGGGCCCGCCCGCCGTGTACGTCACGGGGACCGGTCCCAGGACGCGGGCCTCGCGCCAGCCGTGCGCCGCGATCGTCACATAGCTGCCGGCCTCGATCCGCTCCCGCTCCACGATCGGCAGCGGCCGCGCGCCCAGCGCCTCCGGTCCGGCGGTGGGCAGGAGCGCGAGATCCAGCTCGGGCAGCGCGGTGATGTCCTCCGCCTCGACGCGGCAGCTGCGTCCGTCCGCGCCGTGCAGGACGAGGTAGCCGACCCCGTCGACCGCCTCGTGGCTGGTCACGACCGTCCCCCGGTCGTCCGCGACGAAACCGGTCCCCCTCGTCCTGCCGGCCGGATCGCACAGTCGTACCAGCGTCGCCCGGTCCCCGCATCCCATGATCCGACGGTAGGTCCGCCGTGATCGACAAGAGGCCATCAGAGTAAAAGCGCCCCCGTTCGCACCCCTGATTCACTCCGAGCGCCTGCCCATTGGGGTGAATCACGGGCGTTCGGAAGACAGGAGGCGGCGGGGGCCTGGAACAGCAGTTGAGGCCTGGCGCGGGTGGACCGGTCAGTTCATCAGCTGAAGACGGCGAGGCTCTTGGCCTTGCCCTTCTGCTCCTCGACGAGGACCAGGAACCGCCCGTCGGGCCCGAAGACCGCGACCGGCCCCGGCGGACAGGCGGGCATGTCCAGCCGCGCCCCGTTGCGCAGCAGCTTGGCCCGCTTCTCGTCGACGTCCCAGCGCGGGAACGCGGAGGCGGCGGCCTCGGCCACCGGCATCACGACCAGCTCCTCCTGGTGCTGGTCCAGCGTCCTGGCCGCGTCGAGACCGTACGGCCCGACGCGGGTACGCCGCAGCGCGGTGAGATGACCGCCCACGCCGAGTCCGGCGCCGAGGTCACGGGCGATGGCGCGGATGTACGTACCGGAGGAGCAGACCACGGAGACGACCAGGTCGACCACGGGCGTGCCGTCCTCGGCGACGGCCTCGCGGACGTCGTAGACGTTGAACGACGAGATGGTCACCGGCCGGGCCGGGATCTCGAACTCCTCGCCGCCGCGCACCCGGGCGTAGGACCGCTTGCCGTCGATCTTGATGGCGCTGACCTTGGACGGCACCTGCATGATCGCGCCGGTCAGTGCGGCGACCCCGGCGTCGATGCCCTCGCGGGTCACTCCGGAGGCGTCGGTGGACGAGGTGATCTCGCCCTCCGCGTCGTCCGTGACGGTGTCCTGGCCGAGCCGGATCGTACCGAGGTACTCCTTCTCGGTCAGCGCGAGATGGCCGAGCAGCTTGGTCGCCCTCTCGACGCCGAGCACGAGCACACCGGTCGCCATCGGGTCCAGCGTGCCGGCGTGGCCGACGCGGCGGGTCCTGGCGATGCCGCGCATCTTGGCCACGACGTCATGCGAAGTGAAGCCGGACGGCTTGTCGACAATGACAAGGCCGTCCGGCGTCTTGTTCTGCGCTGTCATTCGGAGGCGGTGTCCTCGTCGGTGTCGTCCTCCGGCTTGCGGTACGGGTCCGCGTCGCCGGCGTACGTGGCACCCGAGGACGCCTCGCGCACCTTGGCGTCCGAGGCCCGGGCCCGGTCGAGGAGGTCCTCGATCGCCTTGGCGTTCTCGGGGAGCGCGTCCGCCATGAAGGCGAGCGTGGGGGTGAACTTCGTCCCCGCCGCCGCACCGACCGCCGAACGCAGGATGCCCTTGGCGCTCTCCAGGCCGGCCGCCGCGCTCGCCCGGTCCTCGTCGTCGCCGTAGACCGTGTAGAAGACCGTGGCCTCCCGCAGGTCGCCGGTGACGCGGGTGTCCGTGATGGTCACGTGCGTACCCAGGCGCGGGTCCTTGATTCCGCGCTGCAGTTTCTCGGCGACCACCTCCTGGATGAGGTCCGCCAGCTTCTTAGCCCGCGCGTTGTCGGCCACTGGTCCGTCTCCTTCGCCTTGCTCAATCGTCTTCGTCGCTGTGCAGCCGCCGCCGTACGGACAGCAGCTCCACTTCCGGCCGGCCGGCGATCAGCCGCTCGCACCGGTCCAGCACGTCCGTGAGGTGTCCGGTGTCCCCGGAGACCACGGCGAGGCCGATCTCGGCCCTGCGATGGAGGTCCTGGCCGCCCGTCTCCGCCACGCTCACCGCGTACTTGCGCTGGAGCTCGGCAACGATCGGACGGACCACGGAGCGCTTCTCCTTCAGCGACCGTACGTCGCCGAGAAGCAGATCGAAGGACAGTGTCCCCACATACATGTATGTCCGGATGTCCCGCCGGTTCGGGTTCGCGCCCCGCCGGTGTTTGGCAGGGACACAAGAACCGTACACGGAACGGCCGGGGCCGATCGACGGAAATACGACCCGTCGACCGGCCCCGACTGTTGAGGTACGGGTCAGCCTCGCGGCTTCTCGCGCATCTCGTACGTCGCGATGACGTCGTCGATCTTGATGTCGTTGAAGTTTCCGAGGTTGATACCGCCCTCGAAGCCTTCGCGGATCTCGGTGACGTCGTCCTTGAAGCGGCGCAGCCCGGAGATGTTGAGGCTCTCCGCGATGACCTTGCCGTCGCGGAGCAGTCGTGCCTTGGTGTTGCGCTTGACCTCGCCGGACCGGACCAGCACACCGGCGATGTTGCCCAGCTTGGACGAGCGGAAGATCTCGCGGATCTCCGCCGTACCGAGCTCGACCTCTTCGTACTCCGGCTTGAGCATGCCCTTGAGGGCCGCTTCGATCTCTTCGATCGCCTGGTAGATGACCGAGTAGTAACGGACGTCCACACCCTCGCGGTCGGCCATCTGCTCGGCACGCCCTGCGGCGCGCACGTTGAAGCCGATCACGATGGCGTCGGAGCCGGTCGCCAGGTTGATGTCCGACTCGGTGACCGCACCCACACCGCGGTGCAGGATCCGGATGTCGACCTCTTCACCGACGTCGAGCTGGAGCAGCGAGGACTCAAGAGCCTCCACCGAACCGGACGCGTCGCCCTTGATGATGAGGTTGAGCTCCTGGACCAGACCGGCCTTGAGCGCCTCGTCCAGGTTCTCCAGGGAGAACCGGACACCCTTGCGGGCGAAGTTGGCGTTGCGCTCACGAGCGGCACGCTTCTCGGCGATCTGACGGGCCGTACGGTCCTCGTCGACCACCAGGAGGTTGTCGCCGGCACCCGGGACGTTGGTGAGACCCAGGACCAGGACGGGGGTCGAGGGACCCGCTTCCTGGACGTTCTGACCATTGTCGTCGAGCATCGCCCGGACACGGCCGTACGCGTCGCCGACCACCACGGTGTCGCCGATGCGCAACGTTCCGCGCTGGACCAGGACGGTCGACACGGCACCTCGGCCTCGGTCGAGATGGGACTCGATCGCAATACCCTGCGCGTCCTGCTCCGGGTTGGCCCGCAGGTCGAGCGAGGCGTCGGCGGTGAGGACGACGGCTTCCAGGAGAGCCTCGATGTTGAGGCCCTGCTTGGCGGAGATGTCGACGAACATCGTGTCGCCGCCGTACTCCTCTGCCACCAGACCGAACTCGGTGAGCTGACCGCGCACCTTGACCGGGTCGGCGCCCTCGACGTCGATCTTGTTGACCGCGACCACGATCGGCACGTCGGCCGCCTTGGCGTGGTTCAGCGCCTCGATCGTCTGGGGCATCACACCGTCGTTCGCCGCCACCACGAGGATCGCGATGTCGGTGGACTTCGCACCACGAGCACGCATGGCGGTGAACGCCTCGTGACCCGGGGTGTCGATGAAGGTGATCCTGCGGTCCTCGCCATTGACCTCGGCGCCGACCTGGTAGGCACCGATGTGCTGCGTGATACCGCCGGCCTCGCCCGCGACGACGTTCGTCTTGCGGATCGCGTCCAGCAGTCGGGTCTTACCGTGGTCGACGTGACCCATGACGGTCACGACCGGCGGACGGGAGACCAGGGCCTCTTCGCCGCCCTCGTCCTCGCCGAACTCGATGTCGAAGGACTCGAGCAGCTCGCGGTCCTCCTCCTCGGGGCTGACGATCTCCAGGACGAAGTTCATCTCGTCCGCGAGGAGCTTCAGCGTCTCGTCCGGGACGGACTGCGTGGCAGTGACCATCTCGCCGAGGTTCATCATCACGCCGACGAGCGACGCCGGGTTCGCGTTGATCTTCTCCGCGAAGTCCGTGAGCGAGGCACCGCGAGACAGCCGGACAGCCTGCCCGTTGCCGCGGGGCAGCATGACGCCGCCCACCGACGGGGCCTGCATCGACTCGTACTCCTGGCGCCTCTGCCGCTTCGACTTGCGGCCACGACGCGCGGGACCGCCGGGGCGGCCGAAGGCACCCTGTGTGCCACCACGGGCACCGGGGCCACCGGGACGGCCACCGAAGCCGGGACGACCGCCGAAGCCGCCGCCACCACCGGGACGGCCCGCGCCGCCACCGCCACCGGGACGACCGGCGAAACCGCCGCCACCGCCACCGGGACCGGCCGGACGGCCTGCGAAGCCGCCGCCACCGGGACGGCCCGCGCCGCCACCGCCGCCGGGACGGCCGCCGCCGCCACCGGGACCACGGCCACCGCCGGGGCCACCACCGGGACGCGGACCCGCAGCGGGACGCTGCGGCATCATGCCCGGGTTGGGACGGTTACCGCCTGCGCCGGGGGCGCCGCCGGGACGAGGAGCCTGCGGGCGCGGCATGCCGCCCGGAGACGGACGTGCGCCGCCCTGACCCTGGGGACGCGGGGCGCCGGGGCGCTCCGAGCCGCCACCGGGACGCGGGGCGCCGCCGGGACGGGGCGACTGCGGACGGGCCATGCCCGTCGAGCCACCGGAGGTGAACGGGTTGTTGCCCGGACGGGGACCCGCCGGACGTGCGCCGGGACGCGGGGCGCCCTGGCCTGCGGGACGCGCCGGACGGTCGCCACCACGGCCACCGTCACGCTGACCACCCTCGCGGCCACCGTCACGCTGACCAGCGGCCGGAGCCGGACGGGCAGGGCGGGGACCCGGGGTGGCACCCGCGGGGCGCGGGGCCTGCTGCTGCGGTGCGGCCGGCTGCGCCGGGGCCGGGGCCGAGAACTCGGCCGCGGGCACCGGGGTGACCGGGGCGGGCTTCGCGGGCGCCGGCTTGGGGCCCGGACGCGGGCCGGCCGACGGCGCGGGGGCCGCGGCGGGGGTGCTGCTCGGGGCCTCGGCGGCGGCCGGCTTGGCAGCCGGTACGCCGGGCTTCGGGGCAGCGGGACGTGCCGCAGCGGCCGGGGAGGGCGCTGCGGGCTTCGAGGGGGCGGCCTTGCGGGGCGCGCCAGGCTTTGCAGCGGACTTGCCGGCGTTGCCACCGGGACCCTGCAGTGCGTCAGTCAACTTGCGTACAACCGGCGCCTCGATCGTCGAGGACGCCGAACGTACGAATTCACCGAGTTCCTGGAGCTTGGCCATGACGACCTTGCTCTCAACTCCGAACTCCTTGGCGAGTTCGTATACCCGGACCTTAGCCACTTCGCTCCTTTTAGGTCCGGGTTACCGCCGGACCGTCGCTACTTCATGGGCGTACTCATCGCGTACTCATCGAGTGCTCATCGCAATCTCGACCTACTTCCAACTCGCGAGGTACCTGACCGCACGGGGACCCGTGCCGTTCAATTTCCTGTTCCTACGGTGTCGCCCGTTCGACGAACCGCTGTACCGCTGCGGGGTCGAACGGCCCCTTGGCCTTGAAGGCCCGGGGGAATGCCCGGCGGCGGACCGCCAGGTCCAGACAGACAGATGCGGGGTGTACATATGCACCCCGGCCGGGCAGCGTACCGCGAGGGTCGGGGACGCAGGCGCCTCCGTCCGCCACGATGCGCAGCAGCTCGCTCTTGGCCGCTCGCTCGCGGCAACCCACACAGGTTCGCTCAGGGCAAGCGCGGGCGTGCGTCCGGCCAGACACGTTGAAGTCTACCTCCCCGTACCGACCTCACCTGTTTGGGGCAACGATCGAACGGATGTTGTCGTGATCTCAGCGGGATGTCGACGAGATCTATTCCTTGGCGGCCTGCTCCGGGCGGGCCTCGGCGCACTCCGAACCGCGCCCCGGCCCGTCGCCGGATCAGTTGCGCTCGGCGCGCTCCCTGGCCCGCTCGGCCCGCTCCCGGTCGGCCACATCGCGCTCGGCGTCGGTCTCGGTGTCCGGGCGGATGTCGATGCGCCAGCCGGTGAGGCGGGCGGCGAGACGGGCGTTCTGGCCCTCCTTGCCGATCGCCAGCGACAGCTGGTAGTCGGGCACCGTGACCCGGGCGGAGCGCGCGCCGAGGTCCACGACCTCGACCTCGCTGACCCGGGCGGGCGACAGCGCGTTGGCGACCATCTCGGCCGGGTCGTCCGACCAGTCCACGATGTCGATCTTCTCGCCGAGCAGCTCGGCCATGACATTGCGCACACGGCCGCCCATCGGGCCGATGCAGGCGCCCTTGGCGTTGAGGCCGGAGCGGGTGGAGCGGACCGCGATCTTGGTGCGATGGCCGGCCTCGCGGGCGATCGCGCAGATCTCGACGGAACCGTCCGCGATCTCCGGGACCTCCAGCGCGAAGAGCTTCTTCACCAGGTTGGGGTGGGTCCGTGACAGCGTCACCGACGGACCGCGCACGCCCTTGGCCACCCGTACGACGTAGGTGCGCAGCCGCAGTCCGTGGGTGTACTCCTCGCCGGGCACCTGCTCCTGCACCGGCAGGATGGCCTCCAGCTTGCCGATGTCGACCAGGACGTTCTTCGGGTCCTTGCCCTGCTGGACGACGCCGGTGACGACATCGCCCTCGTGGCCCGCGTACTCACCGAACGTGCGGTCGTCCTCGGCGTCGCGCAGCCGCTGCAGGATGACCTGCTTGGCGGTGGTCGCGGCGATCCGGCCGAAGCCCGACGGGGTGTCGTCGAACTCCTTGGGCTCCTGGCCCTCCTCCAGATCGGCCGGGTCCTCCTTGGCCCACACCGTCACATGGCCGCGCTCGTCCAGCTCCACGCGCGCCCTGCGGTGGCTGCCGTCCGTGCGGTGGTACGCGATGAGGAGGGCCGACTCGATCGCCTCGACGAGCACGTCGAACGGGATCTCCTTGTCCTGCGCCAAGCCCTTCAGAAGCTTCACATCGATGTCCACGGCTACGCCTCCTCTTCCTTCTTGTCCTTGCGGTTGAATTCCAGCTCCACACGCGCCTTGGCGATCTCGTCGAACGAGATCCGGCGGGACGTGGACTTGCGGCCCTTGACGCCCGGCACCTCAAGATCGAGGCCCTCTTCGTCGACCGCGACAACGCGGGCCACCAGCTCGCCGCCCTCGTTCAGGGTCAGCCTGGCCAGGCGGCCGGTGTTGCGTACGTAGTGGCGGTACTCCGTCAGCGGGCGGTCGGCACCGGGAGAGCTGACCTCCAGGACGTACTCTCCCTCGCCCATCGCGTCGGTCTCGTCGAGCTTCTCGGAGATCGCGCGGCTCAGATCCGCGCAGGTGTCGAGCTCCACGCCCTCTTCGGAGTCCACGATGATCCGCAGCACCCGGCGGCGGCCGGCCCGGGACACTTCGATCTCTTCCAGATCCAGCTGCTCGGCGCTGACGAGCGGTTCTACCAGCCCGCGCAGCCTCTCGCTCTGGGTGGTGCTCATCCGGGTGACTCCTCGGCCGCGTGTGCTGTTGTGGGGATCGTCGTGTGTCTGGTCAAAGGGTATCCGGTCCCGGGGGGTGTTGCCGTCCGTCGGCCCCCCGAGCGCGGGTACGCTCGCCTGCGGTGATCACTTCCGGACACATCCGGTCAAGACAGGTCCAGCCCGAAGGAGAACACGTGCGGCGCACGGGGACGACGCGCAGGGGCGCGCTCACCGCGACGGGAGCGATCGCCATGGGGGCGGTGCTGGCCGCCTGCGGAGACGGTGCGGAGGACGGGGGCGGCGGCCGGAAGGGTTCCGCGCACGCCGACGCCCGGACCGCCTCCGCCACCGCGGTGAAGGCGGAGACGTCGCTGCGGAAGAAGGCCGCCGGCGTATCCACCTCCTTGCTGGGGCAGTACGAGAACGTGCTCGCCGCCCATCCGGCGACCTCGGCCGGGCTCACCCCGCTGCGCGACGCCGTACGTGCCCACGTCACGGCCCTCGCGCCGGGCGGCAAGGCCTCGCTCGAATTCGTCCGGACCCGGCCCGCCGACAGCCCCCCGGAGGCCGTCAAGGCACTGGCGGCCGCCGAGCGCCGGGCCGCGGCCTCGTACACGGAGGCCCTCATGGAGGCGCCCCCCGAGCTGGCCCGGCTGCTCGCCTCCCTCGCGGCGGCCGCCTCCGCGCACTCCTACCTGCTGACCGGACTGGCCAAGGAGAAGGCGTGAGCGACAAGGACGAGCGCGAGGCGGCCCTCAAGGCCGCACAGGCGGCGCTGGCCGCGGAACACGCCGCGGTGTACGGCTACGGGGTGGCGGGCGGCCGGGTCACCGCGGGCCGCCGCGCCGAGGCCACCGCTGCGCACCACGCCCACCGGGCCCGCCGCGACGCGCTGGTGCGCACGGTGCGGGGCCTGGGCGGTGAACCGGTGGCGGCGGACCCCGCGTACGCTCTGCCGTTCGCGGTGCCGGGCCCCGCGGAGGCGGTGCGGCTCGCCGCCGTGCTGGAGGACCGGGTGGCGGACGTCTACTCCGACCTCGTACGGGCCGCCGAGGGGCCGCTGCGGCGGGATGCCGCGGACGCGTTGCGGGAGGCCGCGGTGCGCGCGGTGCGCTGGCGGGGCAGCGGCATACCCTTTCCCGGGCTCGTCGAGCGGGCCGCCGACGGTTCCCGCAAGGACGGTGCCGGTGAGAAGGACGCGGCGACGGGTGCCGACGCGAAGACCGGGTCGGACGCGAAGGGCCGGACCGGCACGACGCGCTGAAGCAGGCTCTGAAAGGGAACACAGCACGTATGGGTTTTGAACCGCCGCAGCGTCTGGTGCGAGCGCTCGGCGAGTCGTACGGGGATACGGCCGCCGGGGAATGGCTCGCGGAGCTTCCCGCACTGACCGGCCGGGCGCTGGACCAGGCAGGCCGGGAGCTGTCCGTGGACCGGGTCACCGCCCCGGGCGGGCGCAGCAGCCTGGTCCTGCTGGTGCGGGGTGCCGACGGCGCCCCGGCGGCGCTGAAGATCTCTCCGTCGGGGGCCGCGCCCGAGCTCGAAAGGGCGGCGCTGGCGCACTGGAACGGCTGGGGCGCGGTCCAGCTGATCGCACCGGGTGAGGAGCTGCTCCCCAGGGACCCGGGCGCGGGCGCCCTGCTGCTGGAGCGGCTGCACCCCGAGGTGTCGCTGCGTTCGCTGCCGGAGGCGAAGGCCCTGCTGGAGGCGGCGGGCACGGTACGGCGGCTGTGGGTCGAGCCGCCCGCCGGCCACGCCTTCGAGACGGTCGCGGAGCGGACCGCGCGGCGGACCGCTCCGATGCTGGCGGCCGCGGAGGCGGAGCCGGACCTTGAGCCGCTGGTCTCCGCCGCCCTGGCGGCACGCCAGGAACTGGTCGCCGACTCCCCCGAAACCCTGCTGCTCCACGGCAACTTCCGGCAGAGCAAGGTGCTCTCGGGCGAGCGCGCGCCCTGGCTGACGGTCGGCCCGGAGCCGCTGGTCGGTGAGCGGGCCTACGATCTGGCGCGGCTGGTGCGAGACCGGGTGGAGGATCTGATCGCCTCGCCGGGTGGCCCGATGACGGCCCGGCGCAGGATCAAGCGGCTCGCGGAGTCCCTGGACGTGGACCGCGAGCGGCTGCACGGCTGGACGCTGTTCCGCGCGGTGGAGTCCGGCACCCGGGCGCTGACCGCCGGCCGCCGCCAGGAGGGCGAAGTGACAATGGAGTTCGCGGGCTGGCTGTAGGGCATGTCGCCGGGACACCTGTTGACCTGAAGCGGGATCGAAGTCCTAGCGTGCCGTCAGGTTCATCATCTGACGACGGGAAACACGCTCATGATCCTCGTGACCTGAGCCACCGGAAACATCGGCAGCGCCCTGCTCAGGGAACTCCACGCGCACGGTGCCGGGCCCCTGCGGGGACTCACCCGCGATGCCGCGCGGGCCGTCTTCCCCGAAGGCGTCGAGGCCGCGGAGGGCGACTTCGCGGACGCCGCGTCGTTGAAGCCCGCGCTGGACGGGGTGCGCTCGATGTTCCTGGTGTCGCGTCTGGGCCCGGACGCCGACATCCTCGACGCGGCCCGGCAGGCGGGTGTGCGGCACGTCGTGCTGGTGTCTTCCATTACCGCTCGGGCCCACCCCCGGCTCGGCCCGGCCGGTGAGAACCTCGCGGTGGAGCGGCTGCTCAGGGCGAGCGGCATGGACTGGACGATCCTGCGGCCGACGCAGTTCGCCTCGAACGCGCTGATGTGGGCGTCCTCCGTCCGGGGCCGGGAGACCGTTCGCGCGCCGTACGCGGACACCGCGCTGCCGACCATCCATCCCGCGGACATCGCGTCGGTGGCACGGGTGGCGCTGACCGAGTCCGGCCACCGGGGGGCCACGTATGCCCTGACCGGTCCGGAGCCGGTGAGCGCCCGGCAGCAGGCCGAGGCCATCGGGGCAGCGCTGGGCCGGGAGGTTCCCTTCGCCGCCATCAGCCGCCAGGAGGCCCACGCGCGGATGGCCGCGGTCTTCGGGGCCGAGGCAGCGGACGCGGTGCTGGACGTGACCGGCGGCGATGTGAACGACGAGCTGCTGAGGGTGCGCGACACGGTCGCGCGGGTCACCGGGGTGCCGGCCCGCCCGTTCCGGCAGTGGGCCGCGGAGAACGCCGCCGCCTTCCGCTGATCCGCCCCGGTCCCGGCCCGGCAGCACTTCGTCCCGCCGGACGGACCGACGGGACGAAGTGGTGTGCGTCTACGGAACGCGGGGCGGTCAGCCCTGCTCGGTGAGGCGGGCGATCGCCTCGTCCACGGTCAGCTCCTCGCGCTCGCCGGTGCGGCGGTCCTTGAGCTCCAGGACGCCTTCGGCCGAGCGGCGGCCGGCGACCAGGATCTTCGGTACGCCGATCAGTTCGGAGTCGGTGAACTTGACGCCGGGCGAGACGCCCGCGCGGTCGTCGACCAGGACGCGCAGACCGGCCGCGTTCAGCTTCTCGGAGACGTCGAGGGCCAGCTCGGTCTGGAGCGCCTTGCCCGCGGCGACCACGTGCACATCGGCCGGGGCGATCTCGCGGGGCCAGCACAGGCCCTTGTCGTCGGCGGTCTGCTCGGCGAGGGCGGCCACCGCACGGGAGACGCCGATGCCGTACGAGCCCATCGTGACGCGGACGGGCTTGCCCTGCTGGCCGAGGACGTCGAGGGAGAAGATGTCGGCGTACTTGCGGCCGAGCTGGAAGATGTGGCCGATCTCGATGGCGCGGTCCACCTGGAGGCCGGTGCCGCACTTGGGGCAGGGGTCGCCCGCCTCGACGACGACGACGTCGAGGTAGTCGTCGACCTCGAAGTCGCGGCCCGCGACGACGTTCTTCGCGTGCTTGCCCTCCTTGTTGGCACCCGTGATCCAGGCGGTGCCGGCGGCGACGCGGGGGTCCGCGATGTAGCGGACCTTCTCCAGTCCCTGCGGTCCGACGTAGCCGCGGACCAGGTCGGGGCGGCCGACGAAGTCCTCCGCGGTGACCAGCTCGACGACGGCGGGGGCCAGGTGTTCACCGAGCTTGCCGAGGTCGACCTCGCGGTCACCCGGCACGCCCACGGCCACGATCTCGCCGTCCACCTTCACCAGAAGGTTCTTGAGGGTGGCGGAGGCCGGGACGCCGAGGTGGGCGGCGAGGGTCTCGATGGTCGGGGTGTCGGGGGTGTCCAGCTCCTCGACGGGGCCGGACGCCGAGCCGTCGACCGGGGTTGCGTTGAACGTCACGGCCTCGGTGTTGGCGGCGTAGTCGCAGTTCGGACAGTCGACGAAGGTGTCCTCACCGGCGGGCGCGGGCGCGAGGAACTCCTCGGACGCCGAGCCGCCCATGGCGCCGGAGACGGCGGAGACGATGCGGTGGTCGAGGCCGAGCCGCTCGAAGATCCGGATGTAGGCGCCGCGGTGCAGCTGGTACGCCTCGGCCAGACCCTCGTCGGTGGTGTCGAAGGAGTACGAGTCCTTCATCTGGAACTCGCGGCCGCGCAGCACTCCGGCGCGGGGGCGGGCCTCGTCGCGGTACTTGGTCTGGATCTGGTAGAGGATCACCGGCAGGTCCTTGTAGGACGAGCACATGTCCTTGACGACCTGGGTGAAGATCTCCTCGTGGGTGGGGCCGAGGAGGTAGTCGGCGCCCTTGCGGTCCTGGAGGCGGAAGAGCAGGTCGCCGTACTCGTCGTAGCGGCCGCTCGCCTCGTACGCCTCCTTGGGGAGCAGTGCGGGGAGCAGCACTTCCTGGCCGCCGATGGCGTCCATCTCCTCGCGGACGACGCGGCTGACGTTTTCGAGGACCTTCTTGCCGAGCGGCAGCCAGGACCAGATGCCGGCGGCGGTGCGACGTACGTAGCCGGCCCGGACGAGCAGCTTGTGGTTGAGCGTCTCGGCGTCCGCCGGGTCGTCGCGCAGTGTCTTGATCATCAATCGGGACATGCGCTGGACCTGGGCCATGATGAACTCCTGCTCGGAAGGGTGATGGCCCCGAGGTTAGCCGGGTGGCCCGCGCGGGCGGAAATCGATTCCTCAGCGGCGGCGCAGTGGAAGCGGTGCTCCCATGACCGCGTACGGCTTGGGAGCGCTGGGGAAGAGCACCTGCCGGGCCAGGTCCTGGTAGCCGAGCGAGCGGTACAGACCGCGGGCCGGGCTCTCCGTGTCGATCGCGGAGAGGATGGAGCGGGGCTGGTCCACGGCGTCGGTGACGGTGGTGATCAGGGCGCGGCCGATCCCCCGGTTCTGGAACTCCGGGTGGACGTGGAGCTCGGTGATCACGAAGGAGTCGTCGAGCCAGTGTGCGGAGCCGGTGGCGCGCAGATAGGGCTCGACGACGGTGGACCACCAGTGGCCGCGTTCGTTCGGCATTCCGTAGACGAAGCCGGCGAGCCGGTCGTCCGGGGTCAGGGCGCCCAGCGCGCGGGCGTGCGGATGGTCGAGGTGTCTGAGGACGATGTGGCGGCGTACCTCGATCTCGTCGGGGCCGAGGCCGAAGGCGACGGCCTGGACGGCGAGCGCCTCGTCCACGCGTGCGGCGAGATCGATCGGTGCGATCCGGACGCTGGGTGTGTGGGGGCCGCCCCCGGAAGCTGCTGCCATGGACAGACCTTACTGTCCGTCGCGGCGGGCGGGATACGGGCCGGGGAGGGACGGTGGCTGTCCCGGCCGCCGGGTCAGAACAGGACGCTCATGAACGCGCCGACCTCGCGGAAGCCGATCCGGCTGTAGGACTTGCGCGCGGGGGTGTTGTAGTCGTTGACGTACAGGCTGACGATGGGCGCGACCTCGGTCAGGGCGTGGCGCAGGACGGCGGCCATACCGGTCTCCGAGTAGCCGCGGCCGCGGAATTCGGGGGCGACCCAGACCCCCTGGATCTGGCAGGCCTGGGGGGTGGTGGCACCGATCTCGGCCTTGAAGACGACTTTTCCGTCCTCGATCCGGGCGAAGGAGCGGCCGGCGGCGATGAGCTCCGCGACGCGGGCCTGGTAGAGGAGTCCGCCGTCGCCGGCGAGCGGGGAGATGCCGACCTCCTCGGTGAACATGGCGACGCAGGCGGGCATCAGGATGTCCATCTCGTCCTTGCGGACGCGGCGGACCAGCCGGTCGGGGGTCACCTCGGCGGAGGGGCTGTCCGCGACCATGAGCGGCTGGTTGGCCCGGACCTCGCGGGCGGGGCCCCAGCCCGGTTCGAGCAGCCGCCACAGCTGTGCGGTGGGCTCGGCGGGGCCGACGATCGAGGAGCAGCGGCGCCCCGCCCTGCGGGCCCGGTCCGCGAAGGCCCTGACGGCTTCGGGTCCGGCGCAGATGGGGACGAGGTTGGCCCCGGAGTAGCAGAGGGAGCGCAGCCGCCCGTTGGCGTACCAGCCCCACATCTCGCCGCCGAGGCGCCATGGGTCGAGGCCCGCGATCTGGACCCGGGAGGTCACGAAGGCGTTGGCTACGGGTTCGCTCTCCAGCACCGCGAGGGCGGCGCCGAGGTCGCTGGGTTCGAGGACCCGAGTGGTGGTCTGCGTCAACACGAGGGGGCCTCACCATGCGGTCTGCTGATTTCCGCACTGTACCGAAAGAGCCCGTAGGGCGCCGCTCGTGGCCCTGAACGGCTTCTGCGGAAGGCGGTGAGCCTGCTCACGGGCAACGCCCCGCGGACGTTCTCCGGCGGGGCGCTGCCACGGGTTTCATGAGGTCGGCGGGGCTCAGCTGATGGAGACCTGGGGCTCGCCGGAGGCGATGCCGTCCTTCTCCATCTGTTCGGCGATCTTGAGGGCTTCCTCGATGAGGGTCTCGACGATCTTCGACTCGGGCACCGTCTTGATGATCTCGCCCTTGACGAAGATCTGGCCCTTGCCGTTGCCCGAGGCGACGCCGAGGTCGGCCTCGCGGGCCTCACCGGGGCCGTTGACGACGCAGCCCATCACGGCGACCCGCAGCGGCACCTCCATGCCCTCCAGACCGGCGGTGACCTGGTCCGCGAGCTTGTACACGTCGACCTGGGCGCGGCCGCAGGACGGGCAGGACACGATCTCCAGCCGGCGCTGCTTGAGGTTCAGCGACTCCAGGATCTGGAGCCCGACCTTGACCTCCTCCGCGGGCGGCGCGGACAGCGAGACGCGGATCGTGTCACCGATGCCCTCGCTCAGCAGCGCGCCGAAGGCCACGGCGGACTTGATGGTGCCCTGGAACGCCGGTCCGGCCTCCGTGACGCCGAGGTGGAGCGGGTAGTCGCTCTGCGCGGCGAGCTGGCGGTAGGCGTTGACCATCACGACCGGGTCGTTGTGCTTGACCGAGATCTTGATGTCGCGGAAGCCGTGCTCCTCGAAGAGGGACGCCTCCCACAGGGCCGACTCGACCAGTGCCTCGGGGGTCGCCTTGCCGTACTTCTTCAGCAGCCGCGCGTCCAGCGAACCGGCGTTCACGCCGATCCGGATCGGGGTCCCGGCGTCCTTGGCGGCCCGCGCGATCTCCTTCACCTTGTCGTCGAACTGCTTGATGTTGCCGGGGTTCACCCGCACCGCCGCGCAGCCCGCGTCGATCGCCGCGAACACGTACTTCGGCTGGAAGTGGATGTCCGCGATCACCGGGATCTGCGACTTCGAGGCGATCGTCTTGAGCGCGTCCGCGTCGTCCTGGGTCGGGCACGCCACCCGCACGATCTGACAGCCGGAGGCCGTCAGCTCCGCGATCTGCTGCAGCGTCGCGCCGATGTCGGACGTGCGTGTCGTCGTCATCGACTGCACCGAAACCGGCGCGTCCCCGCCGACCGCCACCGACCCGACCTGGATCTTGCGGCTGACCCGCCGTACGGCGAGCTGGGTCGGAACGGTAGGCATTCCGAGAGAAATCGCAGTCATGCGCTGAGCATCCCCAAGGTTTGGATCAACGTCCCGAGATCGGCGGGCTCCGACCTTCGAGGTTACGGCACCGAGGACAACATGAGGCACACGGCGTCCGGCGTCCGCACGAAATGTGGGCCACCGGACGCATCACGCGCCTCCGCCGTCACTCGGGATACATCGGTGTGTCCGTCGCGCCGGGTCAGGTGATCTTGACCGGATTGACGACGTCGGCCACCAGCACGAGGAGCGTGAAGCAGATGAACACCCCGGCGACCACATAGGCGACGGGCATCAGCTTGGCGACGTCGAAGGGGCCCGGGTCGGGCCGCTTGAAGACGCGCGCCGAGTTCCGGCGGAGGGCCTCCCACAGGGCTCCCGCGATGTGACCGCCGTCCAGCGGCAGCAACGGCAGCATGTTGAAGAGGAAGAGCGAGAGGTTGAAGCCGGCCAGCAGGAACAGCATCATCGCGATCTGGTTCTGCGCGGGCACGTCCAGCGTCATCACCTCGCCGCCGATCCTGGCCGCGCCGACGACGCCCACCGGGGAGTCGTCCGCGCGCTCGCCGCCGTCGAAGGCCGCGTTCCAGAGGGCGGGGATCTTGGACGGCAGGGCGACGATCGAGTCGACGCCGTTCTCGAACATGTCGCCCATGCGGACGACCGAGTCACCGAAAGAGAGCGGGATGATCTCCGTCTGCGCGGCGAATCCGAGGTAGCCGGCGGAGACGAACTTGCCGGGGATCACCTCGCCGTCGGAGTCCTTCTTCGCCACCGCGTTCTTCTTGAGCACGGCGTGCAGGGTCTGCTCCCGGCCGTCCCGCTGGACCGTGATGGTGGCGGGGCCGATCGTGTCGCGGATCTTGTCGGAGAGCACGGACCACTCGTCGACCGGCTGGCCGTTGAACGCGACGATCTTGTCGCCCTCCCGGAGCCCGGCCGCCTGGGCGGGCGAGACCGGGTCGGACGACTTGCAGGTCTCGCGCTTCTCGCTCTGCGAGATCACGCACTTCTGGACGCCGGCGACCTCGGTCGTCTGGGTCTGGAAACCGAAGGTCATGGCCACGCCGAGGAAGATCGCGACGGCCAGGACCAGGTTCATGAACGGTCCGGCGAACATGACGATGACGCGCTTCCACGGCTTGCGCGTGTAGAAGAGGCGCTTCTCGTCGCCCGGCTCCAGCTCCTCGAAGGCGGCCGATCTGGCGTCCTCGATCATGCCGCGCCACGGTGACGTGGAGCGCGCCTCGATCCGGCCGTCGGGTCCCGGCGGGAACATCCCGATCATGCGGATGTAGCCGCCGGCCGGGATGGCCTTGAACCCGTACTCGGTGTCGCCCTTCTTGCGCGACCAGATCGTCGGGCCGAAGCCGACCATGTACTGGGGTACCCGGATGCCGAAGAGCTTGGCGGTCGAGAGGTGTCCCAGCTCGTGCCAGGCGATGGAGAAGAGCAGTCCGACGACGAAGACGGCGATACCCAGAACGGTCAACAGGACCGACGTCATACTCATGCGCGCGCCTCCGCTGCGGCCTCGGCCGAGAGTTCCCTGGCCCGGGTCCGCGCCCAGGCCTCCGCTTCAAGGACGTCCGCGACGGTCAGTGAAGTTCCCGTCGGGGGTGTTCCGTGTTCGGCCACCACCGCGGTGACGGTGTCCATGATGCCGTTGAACGCGAGGCGCCCGGACAGGAACGCGTCCACGCACTCCTCGTTGGCCGCGTTGAACACCGCCGGGGCGGTGCCGCCCAGGGTGCCCACGTGCCGGGCGAGGCCGACGGACGGGAACGCCTCGGTGTCCAGCGGGAAGAACTCCCAGGACGAGGCCTTCGTCCAGTCGAAGGCGGGGGCGGCGTCGGGGACGCGCTGCGGCCAGCCGAGGCCGATGGCGATCGGTCCGCTCATGTCGGGCGGGGTGGCCTGGGCGAGGGTCGAGCCGTCGGTGAACTCGACCATGGAGTGGACATAGGACTGGGGGTGGACCACGACCTCGATCCGGTCGAAGGGGATGTCGTAGAGGAGGTGCGCCTCGATGACCTCAAGACCCTTGTTGACCAGGGTCGCGGAGTTGACCGTGATGACCGGGCCCATCGCCCAGGTGGGGTGCGCGAGCGCCTGCTCCCTGGTGACGTCCGCCAGCTCGCTCCTGGTGCGGCCTCGGAACGGGCCGCCGGACGCGGTGACCACGAGCTTGCGCACATCGCTGCGCTTGCCGGCCGCCAGCGCCTGGAAGAGGGCGGCGTGCTCGGAGTCGACCGGGATGATCTGGCCCGGCGCGGCCAGCTCCTTGACCAGCGGGCCGCCGACGATCAGCGACTCCTTGTTGGCGAGGGCCAGGGTGCGGCCCGCCCTGAGCGCGGCCAGCGTGGGCGCCAGGCCGATCGAGCCGGTGATCCCGTTGAGCACGGTGTGGCAGTCACTGGCGGCGAGCTCGGTGGCCGCGTCCGGACCGGCGAGGATCTCCGGGAGCCGCTCCTCGGTTCCGTACTCCTGCCGCAGCGCCTCGCGCAGGGCGGGGACGGCTTCGGGGGCGGCGACCGCGACCGTGCGCACCCGCAGGCGGCGGGCCTGTGCGGCGAGGAGGGCGACCCGGCCGCCCGCCGCCGATAGCGCGGTGACCCGGAAACGGTCGGGATTGCGCAGCACCAAATCGATGGCCTGGGTGCCGATGGACCCGGTGGAGCCGAGGATGACGAGATCCCGGCGGCCTTCCACGGCGTCGAAGACGAGGTGCGGGTCTGCGAGGGGGGCAGGGCTGTCGCTCATGCCCCCCATTGTTGCCGCATCCACCGGGTGCGTGGACACAGCTTCCGTCATACCGTGGCCGCCCGCGCCCATTCGCCGGCTCCCGTCGTCCGTCGCGCTCCGGTCGTGCCGGGTGCCGGCGGCTCTCAGAAATGCGTGGTCACGCCGAACTCCGCGCGAAGCCGGGCCATGTCGTGGAGGTCGGCCGGGCCGGGTTCGTACCCCTGGTGGAACTCGATCTGCTGCCGCACCGAGATGCAGCGCACCCGCGTCCCGCCGATGGTGCCGGTGACGAAGCACTCCGCCGGGTAGCGGAAGGGCTCCTGCGGGTCGAGCGAGGACTGGAGCGCCGAGCCGTCGGGGGCGAACCGCAGGGGGTGCAGGTCGATTTCGGGCCCGGAGGGGTGGCTGAGGACGAACCGGGCGGGGCGCCAGTCGAGCGTCTCCGCGTAGCCGACGGCCGTCAGGGCGGCGATCAGGGCGGGTTCCTGTTCCTCGCGGTGCAGCAGGTCGAGGTCCCGGTGGCCGCGGGTCTCGGCGCCGTACAGGGCGTCGATCCCCCAGCCGCCGGCGATCACCACATCCGTACCGGCCTCACGCAGCACGGACAGGACGGACAGCACGTCGGCGGCGGACATCATGGCCGGGACCCTATCCACGTCCGCCCGTCGGTTCATCCCCTTTTCCGAGGTCCTTCGCGAACGCGGCGAACTCCTCGTGGAAGCGGGGGTACGTCTTGCGTACGCAGCCGGGGTCGTCGTAGGTGAGGCCCGGCGTGCGCAGTCCCGCGACGGCGAAGGACATGACGATGCGGTGATCGCCGTGGGTGGTGATCTCGGCGGCGCGCGGGGTGCCGGGCCGGATCTCGATCCAGTCGGGGCCGGTCGCGACGGTGATGCCCATCCGCCGCAGGTTCTCCGCGCACGCCTCCAGCCGGTCGCACTCCTTGACCCGGGTGTTGCCGACGTCCTCGATGCGTACCGGACCCGAGGCGTGCGGAGCGATCGCCGCCAGTGTCGGCATGGTGTCGGAGATGTCGCGCATGTTGACGGTGAGGCCGTGGAGCGTGCCGGTGGAGCGGACCGTGGTGGATTCGGCGGTGGTGCGCACCTCCGCGCCCATCCTCCGCAGTACGCCGGTGAAGGCCAGATCGCCCTGGAGGGCGTCCGTGCCGAGGCCGGGGACGGTGACCTCGGCGCCCGTGAGGGCCGCGGCGGCGAAGAAGTAGCTCGCGGTGGAGGCGTCCGGCTCGACCGCGTAGCGGGTGGCCCGGTAGCCGCCGGGCGGCACGGTGAAGACGTTTCCGTCGGGGCCGCTCCGGGTGACCTCGACGCCGAAGCCGCGCATCATCGCGAGGGTGATCTCGATGTAGGGCGCGGAGACCAGTTCCGTGACGGTGATCCGCAGTCCGGTCTCCGTCAGCGGTCCGAGCATCAGGAGCGCGGTGAGGTACTGGCTGGACTGCCCGGCGTCCAGGGTCAGTTCGCCGCCCTTGATGCCCGCGGCCCTGATCCGCAGCGGGTGGTGGCCCTCGGCCGCCTCGTGGTGGAGGTCGACGCCGAGGAAGCGCAGCGCCTCGGTGAGCGGGGCGAGGGGGCGGCGGCGCATCTGGGCGGAGGCGTCGAAGCGGTAGCTGCCGCTTGCGCCGGCCGCGGCGAGGGTGGGCAGGAAGCGGGCCGTCGTCGCTCCGTCGCGGCAGTAGATGTCGGCCTCCGCGGCGGCGGGTCCGCTGGGGCGGCCCTCGATCCGCCACCGGTCCGCTTCCTGGACCACCCGGTAGCCGAGGCCGGTGAGCCCCTGCGCGAAGCCTTCGGTGTCGTCCGAGCTCAGCGGACGTACGAGGGTGCTGGTGCCGTTCGCCGCGGCGGCCAGGAAGAGGGCGCGCGGTGACGGACTTGGAACCGGGGACGTGGATGACGGTCACGGGACCCCATCCTGCCCCGCCGCGCGTGGTGGCGGCCGGGCGCGTCCAGCGGGTGGACGCGCCCGGCCGCCCCGGGTGTCAGCGGCTCAGCGGATGGGCCGGTGCACGTTGTCGCGGGTGGAGGGGCCGGGGGTGGCGTCCGCGATCCAGGGGCCTTCGCCGCTCGGGTCGATGATGCCCTCCTCCAGCCAGGTGTACGTGCCCGACAGGACGCCCTCGACGACGCGCCGGTCCAGCTCGTCGGTGTTGGACCAGAGCCGGGTGAAGAGTTCCTCGACCCGGACGCGGGACTGGTGGCAGAAGGCGTCCGCGAGCTGGTAGGCCTCGCGGCCGTGGTCGTCGCCGGTGCGCAGGAGTTCGGCCCGGACGCAGGCGGCGCTCATCGCGAAGAGCTCCGCGCCGATGTCGACGATCCGGCCGAGGAAGCCCTGTTTGGTCTCCATCCGGCCCTGCCAGCGGGACATGGCGTAGAAGGTGGAGCGGGCCAGCTTGCGGGAGGAGCGTTCGACGTAGCGCAGGTGGCCGGAGAGGTCGGCGTGGCCGGGCGGGTTGAACTCCGGGTAGGTGCCGGGGAGCTGTCCGGGTCCGGCGACGAGCTTGGGCAGCCAGCGGGCGTAGAAGCCGGCGGCGTTGGCGCCCGCCTTCGCCTTGGCGGAGAGCGGCTTGTCGGGGTCGATGATGTCCCCGGCGACCTTCAGGTGGGCGTCGACCGCCTCGCGGGCGATCAGCAGGTGCATGATCTCCGTCGAGCCCTCGAAGATCCGGTTGATGCGCATGTCCCGGAGCATCTGCTCGGCGGGGACGGCCCGTTCGCCTCTGGCGGCGAGGGACTCCGCCGTCTCGAAGCCCCGGCCGCCGCGGATCTGGACGAGCTCGTCGGCCATCAGGCAGCCCATCTCGGAGCCCAGCAGCTTGGCGAGCGCGGCTTCGATCCGGATGTCGTTGCGGTCCTCGTCGGCCATCTGGGAGGCGAGGTCGACGACCGCTTCCAGGGCGAAGGTGGTCGCGGCGATGAAGGAGATCTTCGAGCCGACCGCCTCGTGCCGGGCGACCGGCCTGCCCCACTGCTCGCGGACCGCCGACCACTCGCGGGCGATCTTCAGGCACCACTTTCCGGAGCCGACGCACATCGCGGGCAGCGAGAGCCGTCCGGTGTTGAGGGTGGTGAGCGCGATCTTGAGCCCGGCGCCCTCCGGTCCGATGCGGTTCGCGGCGGGGACGCGCACCTGGTGGAAGCGGGTGACGCCGTTCTCCAGACCGCGCAGGCCCATGAAGGCGTTGCGGTTCTCCACGGTGATGCCCGGGGAGTCCGCCTCGACCACGAAGGCGGTGATGCCGCCCTTGTGGCCCTCGGACTTCGGCACCCGGGCCATGACGACGAGGAGGTCCGCGACGACCCCGTTGGTCGTCCACAGCTTGACCCCGTCGAGCACGTAGTCGGAGCCGTCCGGTACGGCGGAGGTGGCGAGGCGGGCCGGGTCGGAGCCGACGTCCGGTTCGGTCAGCAGGAACGCCGAGATGTCGGTACGGGCCAGCCGGGGCAGGAAGGTGTCCTTCTGCTCCTGGCTGCCGAAGGTCTTCAACGGCTGGGGCACGCCGATGGACTGGTGGGCGGAGAGCAGGGCGCCGATCGCCGGGCTGGCGGAGCCGGCCAGGGCGAGGGCCTTGTTGTAGTACACCTGGGTCAGGCCCAGACCGCCGTACTTCACGTCGATCTTCATGCCCAGCGCGCCGAGTTCCTTGAGGCCGTTGACCACCTCGTCGGGGATCCTGGCCTCGCGTTCGATCAGGGCGCCGTCGACCCTGCTGTCGCAGAACTCGCGCAGCCGGGAGAGGAATTCCTCGCCGCGCCGGACGTCCTCGCCGGCCGGCAGCGGATGCGGATGGATCAGGTCCAGGCGGAAGCGGCCCAGGAAGAGTTCCTTGGCGAAACCGGGTTTGTGCCAGTCCCGTTCACGCGCGTCCTCGGCCACCTGGCGCGCCTCGCGCTCCGAGACCTTGGGGGTGTGCTGTCGCGCGGAGGGCCTCTGTGCGGATGGTGCGGACATGAGGAGCTCACCTCGCCGCTTCGTCTTCGTCGGGGGTCTACTGCTCGCGTGTTGGCCTACTTGTCCGTATGTACCCGATTCCGGCCGGTGCCACCATTGTCGGGACGCCGATCGGGTCGCCCGCCACTCAAGTGTCCCGGCCCGCTGGCGGAAGACCGGAACGGCCGGAGCCCCCGCACAGTGGGCTCCGGCCGTTCGGTCGCGGCCTCCGCGGGCCGCGCGGTTACAGGGCGAGGCCGGTGAGGACCAGGACCCGCTCGTAGGTGTAGTCGTCCATGGCGTACCGGACACCCTCGCGGCCGGTGCCGGACTGCTTGGTGCCGCCGTACGGCATCTGGTCCGCGCGGTACGAGGGGACGTCACCGATGATCACGCCGCCGACCTCCAGCGCACGGTGGGCGCGGAAGGCGGTCTGCAGGTCGTGGGTGAAGACGCCTGCCTGGAGGCCGTACTTGGAGGAGTTGACGGAGGCGAACGCCTCGGCCTCGCCGTCCACCTTCTGTACCGAGAGCACCGGTCCGAAGACCTCCTCGCAGGAGAGGCTGACGCCGTCGGGGAGGTCGGTGAGGACGGTCGGCGCGTAGGTCGCCCCGTCGCGCTCGCCGCCCGTGAGCAGCTGGCCGCCGGCCTGTACCGCCTCGTCGACCCAGGACTCGACGCGCTTGGCCGCGTCCTCGTTGACCAGCGGGCCGACGTCGGTGGCGGCGTCGGACGGGTCGCCGGTGACCTGGGCCTCCACGGCCGCGACGATCTTCGGGAGCAGCCGGTCGTAGACGGCGGCGTCCGCGATGACGCGCTGTACGGAGATGCAGGACTGGCCGCCCTGGTAGTTGGAGAAGGTCGCGATGCGGGTCGCGGCCCAGTCCAGGTCCGTCTCCGAGGCGTAGTCGGCGAGGACGACCGCCGCGCCGTTGCCGCCGAGCTCCAGGGTGCAGTGCTTGCGCGGTACCGAGTCCATGATCGAGTAGCCGACCTGGGCGGAGCCGGTGAACGAGATCACGGGCAGTCGCTCGTCCTGGACGAGGGCGGGCATCCGGTCGTTGGGGACCGTCAGCACGGACCAGGAACCGGCCGGCAGACCGGTCTCGGCCAGCAGTTCGCCCAGGATCAGCGACGAGACCGGGGTGGCCGGGGCGGGCTTCAGGATGATCGGGGCGCCGACGGCGATGGCCGGGGCGACCTTGTGGGCGCTGAGGTTCAGCGGGAAGTTGAACGGCGCGATGCCCAGGACCGTGCCGCGCGGGAAGCGGCGGGTGAGTGCGAGCCGGCCGGTGCCGCCGGCGTCGGTGTCCAGGCGCTGGGCCTCGCCGCCGTTGAAGCGGCGGGCCTCCTCCGAGGCGAACCGGAACACCGAGACGGCTCGGCCGACCTCGCCGCGCGCCCACTTGACGGGCTTGCCGTTCTCGGCGGAGATCAGCTGGGCGATCTCCGCCGTGCGCTCGGTGAGGCGGCGGGCGACGTGGTCGAGTGCGGCGGCGCGGACATGGGCCGGGGTGGCGGCGAACTCGTCGCGCACGGCGTGGGCGGCGGCCACCGCCTCCTCGACCTGGGCCTCGGTGGGCACGGCGACGGTGCCGACGAGGCGGCCGTCCCAGGGGCTGGTGACGTCGAAGGTCTCTTCGCCGGTGGCCTCGCGGCCGGCCAGCCAGAAGGCGTGGGTGGAGGTCATGGAGGTTCCGGCCCTTCGATGTCGTGGGGTGTGCCGTCCCCCACCGTAGGGGCGTGCCGTCCGCCTGGCGTTTGTCCGGCGTGGAGCAGAGGCGCCCCGGGGTGCGCCGGTTTGTCGCAAGTGGACCGGTGTTTCCACGACAGGTCCTACGGCGTCGGCGGGCTGGTGACCTTGAGGGCCAGCCAGAGTTCCATCCGGCTGTCCGGATCGTCCAGCGAGCGGCCGAGGATCTCCTCCACCCGCCGCATCCGGTAGCGCAGGGTGTGCCGGTGCACCCCCAGGTCCGCCGCGGCGGCGTCCCACTGGCCGTGGTGGGAGAGCCAGGCCCGCAGCGAGGCGACCAGATCACCGCGGCCCTTGGTGTCGTGTTCGTACAGGGCGCGGAGCATGGCGTCCGCGAAGGCGCGCACCGCGTCGTCGGCGAGCAGCGGGAGCACGGAGCCGGTCGCCAGCTCCTCGTGCTCGACCAGCGCCCTGCCCCGCCGGCGGGCCACGGAGAGGGCCTGCTCCGCCTGCTTGTACGCGGCCGAGACGGCGATCGGGCCCGCGGGGGCGGAGAGGCCGACGACGACGTGGCTGTCGTCCGCCGGTTCGTGCGCCGGGCGTTCCTCCTGGGTCTCGGCGTAGGCGGTGCAGGCGGCGACCGCGGCGCCGCCGTCGGCGGCCAGGACGACGAGGCGTTCGCCCTCGGGCACCATCAGGACGGTCTCACCCGACCGGGAGGCCGCGGTCTCCATCGCCTCGGCCAGCTGCGCCGTGGTCGAGGATTCGGGCGCCTCCGCGATGAGCAGCCGGAACGGCGCGTCGAGCAGCCCGCCGTAGAGGTCTCCGGCGACGGCGCGCGCGTGGTCGGGCTGGCCGGCGAGGAGCATGCGCAGCACCGCGGCGCCGAGTCGCTGTTCGGCGCCCTGGAGCGAGCGGGAGCGGGCGGTGATGAGGGTGAGCAGGGCAACCGCCGAGTGCACGGCGTACCGTTCCGCGGTGCCGAGGGCGGCCCCGGTGCCGACGGCGAGCGCGCCCCGGGCCCGGCGTCCGGTGCCCAGGGACTGGACCTCGACCCGGTCGTCGCTGCCGCCGACGACCACGCTGGCGGGGGCCGGGCGGTCCCGCAGGCGTTCCACGTCGGGGGTGAGGCGGGCGGCGCGGCGGGCGGCCCAGTCGGGGGCGGCCGCCACGACGGCCCCGGAGGCGTCGTACAGCGCGGCCCAGCCGTCGACGTGGGCGGCGAGCCTGGTGAGGAGTTCGCCGGGGCCGTCCCCGGCGAGCGCCGCCCTGGTGAGTTCGCGCTGCGCGTCGAAGCCGGCGGTGACGGCCCGGTACTGGTCGGCGGCGATCTCGGAGGAGACGGCCTTGGCGATGGCGATGAACGGGGTGCGGCGGGGCACTTCGAGAAGCGGCAGCCCCGCTTCCTCCGCGGCCTCGATCAGCGCCCCCGGCACCTCGTCGTAGTTGACGCCGACGGCGAAGCCCACGCCGACGACCCCGGATCCGGCCAGCCGTCGCACGTAGCGCCGCATGCCCTCCGGGCTCTCGGCGTCGAGGTTGGTCGCGGTGACGAGCAGCAGCTCGCCGCCCTCCATGTAGCGGACGGGGTCGGCCAGCTCACTGGCGTGCGCCCAGCGCACGGGCGTGTCGAGCCGGTCCGCCCCCGCACGGACCGTGAGTTTGAGCGCCGAGTGCTGGACGAGCGAGGCGAGCGTGGGCGGCATGGGACGGGCGACCTTTGGGAGGGGGCGTCGATTGCGCCGTCGCGTATGAACGGCTCCCGTCGATTCTGCCAGGGCGGCAGGGTTCCCGTAACCGCTCCCGCCTCTCCCGTACCGCCGGTCTCAGGCGCCCAGTTTCATCAGGAGCGGGGGCGCGTGCCGGCCGTCGACCGTGGTGAGGGAGATCACCGCGTGGCCGGCCGCGACTTCGTAGGCGAGCCCAGAGGCGGACCAGCGTTCCCGTTCCACCTGGCGGACGGTCACGGCGTCGGTGGTCACGGCCTTGCCGGTGGCCAGCTTCCGCAGGGCGTGCAGGGCGCGGGTGAGCGGCTGGTCGGCGAAGACGCCGTGCTGGGCGACCTCCCGGACCTCCACCCACTCCTTGCCCCATGCCTCGGCGAAGCGTTTGCCGTCCCAGGTGGAGACGCCCGCGAAGGCCATGTTGCAGCCGACGGACCCGAGCAGGGCGGTGTGCAGCTCCTCCGGCACGTCGTCCAGGGTCCGCAGCGCGAGGACCGCCCCCGCGTTGACGGACCGCAGCCGCCGGATGCCCCGGACGGTCTCGGCGGTGACGGTGTGGGTGGCGTCGTCCATGACCAGACAGACGAACAGGGAGCGGTCGGAGCGGGCCGCGGTGATCGCGTTGAACTGGGCGAGGATGAGGCGGGCCAGTACGTGGGACGCCTCGGCGTGGGCGCGTTCCGGGAGATCGACGCGGACCCGCAGCGGGTGCTGTTCCAGGGAGCGCAGCGAGAACGGCCGAGCGTCCCGACCGGTGGAGAAGAAGGCCGCGAAGGCCGGCCGGTCGAGCACGGCGATCCGGTCGGCGAGGACCGCGGCCGGGTCCCCCGCGCCGCCCGCCTGCCGGGCGCGGGCGTCCAGCTCACGCAGCATCGTGTGCTCGCCGCCCGCCTCCAGGGCCTGGCGCAGGGCGGTCAGGGCGGTGACGGAACCCTCAAGGAGCTCGCGGAGTTCGGGGACGCCGGGGAACCGGCCGTGGGCGGTGCGGTAGGGGCCGAGGAGCTGGCCGAGAACGGTGCCCGCGCGCCTGCTGTCCAGGCCCGGGAGGTCACCGGCCAGCCCTTCCGCGAGGGTGGCCGCGGCCTCGTCGGGGTCGGTGGTGCCGCCGTACAGGTCGAAGTCGTGCATGGACGCGGGGTCACCGATCCGGACGACGACGTCGTAGGCGTCGTCCGGTCCCAGCTGTGCGCCCGCCCCGCCGACGGCGAGCACCGCGGCCTGGCCGGTGAGCGCCCTGATGGCGAGGGATTCGATGACCGGCCGGACCACTTTGGCGGTCTTGCCGGAGCCGGGTGGGCCCACGGCCAGCAGCGAGGTGCCCAGCGAGGCGGGCTCCAGGGCCAGGCCGGAGCCCCGGCGCGGATAGGGGTTGCGCGGGTCGTCCGCGCAGTCCCCGATCCGGACCTGGCCGGTGAGCGGGTCGTGCGGAGCGGTGCGCAGCGGCAGATCGCGGTCGCCCGAGGGGTGCAGGTAGGCGGCCGGGCCCTTGCGCAGCACGGTCTCCGTGAAGGCTTCGAGGCGGTCCGCACGGGTCCGGGCGACGGCCCAGGCGTGCCGCAGCCGCACGCAGTCCACATCGTTCATCCGGCCGGTGCGCACGGCGGCCGTCAGCGCCTCCGCGGCCTCCGTCCGGCCCGCGGCCCGCAGCTCGGGCCACTCCACCGGAGCGGGCCCGGTCCGCTCGGGGGCCGTCCGGGGGCGGTCGGGCGCGGGGTCGCCGGTCCTCAGGAGGGGGCGCAGCCTCTTCGGCAGGAGGGGGCCCAGTTCCTTCGGCCACGCGCCGATCCGGGCGAAGGGCCAGATGATCAGGGCGGCCGCCGCGGCGTAGAGGATCCAGGAGATCAGCACGGCCAGGTATTTGTTGCCGCCGCCCTGCTGGACGCCCTGGGGAATGATGGAGTACAGCAGGCCCACCAGGGGCACGCGCTGGCTGAAGTAGAGCCAGAGGGCCAGCGCCGCCGCCATCACCGTGGCCACCGCTCTGGCCCGGCCCAGCCGTTCTCCCGCGTAGTAGTGGAAGAGCCCCGCCCAGTTGCCGATCCGGGCGGCCCAGAAGCCCAGGAGAACGACCAGGGCCTGGTAGTAGAGCGTCGTGGAGATTTCGACGAGGGGGGGCGCGCCGTCCCTGAGGGTGCCGAACGTCCACCACTCGGGTCCGGTGATGATCTCTATCGGCTTGAACACATAGGGGACGTTTCGCTGATCGAGCAGCAGCCACAGCAGCAGCCACAGCACCAGAGTGGCCGCCGGCCCCACCAGGGAGGGCCGGGACAGCCGCTCGGCGGGCCGGGGCACATAGGCGTAGCGCCACACGCCGGGATCGCTTTCGGGGCGCGGCGCGTTCAGCCAGTCCGCGGTGGGCGCCCCCGTTCCGGCGGGGCGGTGGTGGCCGGGCGGCATCGCGGCGGACGGCTCCGCCGAGGGTGGCGGCACCGTGGGGGGAAACGCCGGCGGGGCCGTCGGCGGTGGGCCGGGCGGCCGGGCGGGAGGCGGTCCCGCCGGGTGCGGCACGGAGCCTCCGGGGTGGCCGGCGCGGCCGTCGGGCGGCTGCGCACCCCACGTGCCCCGGGTGCCGTGCGTGCCTTCGTTGTCCATGAACCGTTGCCCCCTGACCAGCCAGGTCCGACCCCTGCACGGTCAATCTAGTGCGCGGACACGGGGAGTTCAGCAACGCGCCCGGATAGTGACGGGGCGGGGGCCGCCGCGCGCCCCGTACCGCCTTCTGTCCTTCGCGGACAAGGACACGCCCGCCACCACTCCCGATCGGAGCATGCCCGCGCCCCGTCCCCGCACCTAGCCTGCAGAAACAGAAGCGTCCTACACACAACGCCCGAAGCACCCCAGGAGCCCCGCATGACCGCAATTCCGCAGGAGCGCCGCGTCGTCACCGCCATTCCCGGCCCGAAGTCGGTGGAGCTGCAGGCCCGCCGGCTCGCGTCGGTCGCCGCGGGGGTGGGCTCCACCCTGCCGGTGTTCACCGCCCGTGCCGGTGGCGGGATCATCGAGGACGTGGACGGCAACCGGCTGATCGACTTCGGCTCCGGTATCGCCGTGACGTCGGTCGGCGCCTCGGCGGAGGCCGTGGTGCGGCGGGCGTCCGCGCAGCTCGCGGACTTCACCCACACCTGTTTCATGGTCACCCCGTACGAGGGGTACGTGCAGGTCTGCGAGCGGCTCGCCGAGCTGACGCCGGGCGACCACGCGAAGAAGTCGGCACTGTTCAACTCGGGCGCGGAGGCCGTCGAGAACGCGGTGAAGATCGCCCGCGCCTACACCAGGCGCACCGCCGTCGTCGTCTTCGACCACGGCTACCACGGCCGGACCAACCTCACCATGGGCATGACGGCGAAGAACATGCCTTACAAGCAGGGCTTCGGCCCGTTCGCGCCCGAGGTCTACCGCGTCCCGGTGGCGTACGGCTACCGCTGGCCGACCGGTGCCGAGAACGCCGGCGCAGAGGCGTCCGCGCAGGCCATCGACGAGATCACCAAGCAGATCGGCGCGGACAACGTCGCCGCGATCGTCATCGAGCCGGTGCTCGGCGAGGGCGGCTTCATCGAGCCGGCCAAGGGCTTCCTCCCGGCGATCGCCCAGTTCGCCAAGGACAACGGCATCGTGTTCGTCGCCGACGAGATCCAGTCCGGCTTCTGCCGCACCGGCCAGTGGTTCGCCTGCGAGGACGAGGGCATCGTCCCCGACCTGATCACCACCGCCAAGGGCATCGCGGGCGGCCTGCCGCTCTCCGCCGTGACCGGCCGCGCCGAGATCATGGACGCGGCGCACGCGGGCGGCCTCGGCGGCACGTACGGCGGGAACCCGGTCGCCTGCGCCGGTGCGCTCGGCGCGATCGAGACGATGCGCGAGCTGGATCTGAACGGGAAGGCCAAGCGCATCGAGGAGGTCATGAAGGGCCGGCTCGCCGAGATGCGGGCGAAGCTGCCCAACGGAGACCTCATCGGTGACATCCGCGGCCGCGGCGCGATGATCGCGATCGAGCTGGTGAGGTCCGGCACGAAGGACCCGAACCCTGAGGCGGCCGGCGCGCTCGCCAAGGCCTGCCACGCCGAGGGCGTGCTGGTGCTCACCTGTGGCACGTACGGCAACGTCCTGCGCTTCCTGCCGCCGCTGGTGATCGGTGAGGACCTGCTGGCCGAGGGCCTCGACGTCATCGAGCGGGCGTTCGCCGGGGTCTGAGCCGTGCGGGCCCCCGGAGCGGCGCGGTGTTTCCTCCGGGGATGCCCGGCGCCCGGGTGAGGGCCTGTGAAGAAGGTGTGCGGGGGCGATGGCGGGATAACGTTCCCGCTGTCGGACCCCCCACCGCCTGACGTACGGTTTGCGCAGATGAGAGAAACACCCCGCCCGCAGGGGACTGCCGGCGACACAGGGTCGGAGCTTCCCCGGCACCGTCCTGGTTGTGCCTTCGCGCACACCACTGGAGCCTCGGGCTCCGGAACTCCTCACCGATCGGATGGCCGCCCGCCCCACACCCCCCGGGGCGCGCGGCACACCGGTCCGGCCGTCCGTCCCGGAACACCCCCCCCTGTTCCGGGACGGACGGCTCTTCTCTTCTCCGTGGTGTCCGGCCTGCTGGCCCTGTTCGCGCTCACCACCTGGCAGATCGCGTCCGACGGCCCGCTGCGTGCGTTCGACGAACGCGCCGGACGGGCCCTCGTCGGACACGGCCCGCGGTGGCTCACCGAGTTCCTCGCGGATCTCGGCAACACGCAGGTCGCGCTCCCGGTGCTGGGCTGCGCGCTCGTCCGGTCGCTGCTGCGCGGTGAGCGCCGCGCCCCGGTCACCGCCGCGCTCACGATGGCCGCGGTGCCGCTGTTCGTCGTCCCGCTCAAGGACTGGATCGCCCGCCCCGGACCGCTGACCGACGCCACCGGCTACTACCCCTCCGGCCACGCGGCGACCGCGGCGGTGGCGTACGGGGCGGCCGCGCTGCTGCTCGCCCCGTACCCGCGTCGCTCGTGGATGATGCCCGTCGCCGCCGTCCTGCTGACGGCGGCGACGGGCATCGGTCTGGTGCTGCGCGGCTATCACTGGCCGCTGGACGTGCTGGGCAGCTGGTTCCTGTGCGGGCTGCTGCTGATCCCGCTGTCGCTCAGCCGCCGAAGTAGGCGTCGAAGTTCTTCGAGAACTCCCAGTTGTTGAAGCGGTCCCAGTTGACCGACCAGGTCATCAGTCCGCGCAGTCCGGACCAGGTGCCGTGGGTGGCGTACGAGCCGCAGTCGGTCTTCTTCGTGAGGCAGTTCAGCGCCTTGGTGACCTCGGCGGGCGAGGTGTGGCCGTTGCCCGCCTGGGTGGAGGCCGGCAGTCCGATCGAGACCTGGTCGGGACGGAGCCCCGGGAAGATCTTGGTCTGGTCGCCCGCCACCGGGAAGCCGGCCAGCAGCATGTCGGTCATCGCGATGTGGAAGTCGGCGCCGCCCATCGAGTGGTACTGGTTGTCCAGGCCCATGATGGAGCCCGAGTTGTAGTCCTGGACGTGCAGCAGGGTGAGGTCGTCGCGCAGAGCGTGGATCACCGGGAGGTAGGCGCCGGCGCGCGGGTCCTGGCCGCCCCAGGGGCCCGAGCCGTAGTACTGGTAGCCGAGCTGTACGAAGAAGGTCTCGGGGGCCATGGTGAGGACGAACTTCTCGCCGTACTTGGCCTTGAGCGACTTCACCGCGGAGATCAGGTTGACGATGACCGGCGTGGTGGGGCTGCGGAAGTCGGTGTCGCCGGTGTTCAGCGAGAGCGAGTGGCCCTCGAAGTCGATGTCGAGTCCGTCCAGACCGTACTCGTCGATGATCTTGCTGACCGAGGAGACGAAGGTGTCACGGGCGGCGGTGGTGGCGAGCTGCACCTGTCCGTTCTGGCCGCCGATGGAGATCAGCACCTTCTTGCCCTTGGCCTGCTTGGCCTTGATGGCCGCCTTGAACTCGTCCGCCGACTCGACGTTCGGGCACTCGGCCACCGGGCAGAGCGAGAAGCGGATGTCGCCGGAGGTGACGGAGGTGGGTTCGCCGAAGGCCAGGTCGATGACGTCCCAGGAGTCGGGCACGTCCGCCATCCGGGTGTAGCCGGAGCCGTTGGCGAAGCTGGAGTGCAGATAGCCGACGAGGGCGTGGGCCGGCAGGTCAGAGCCGCTCTCTCCCCCGCTGCCGCCCGCCGGGGTGGTGGCGGTGACGGCGGCCGACTTGGCGGACTCCCCCGCCGCGTTGGTGGCGGTGACCTGGAAGCTGTACGCGGTCGAGGCGGCGAGACCCGTCACGGTCGCGGAGGTACCGGTGGTGGAGAGGACCAACGCGTCGCCCCGGTAGACGTTGTAGCCGGTGGCGCCGGAGGCGGCCGTCCACGACAGCGGGACGGAGGACGCGGTGGCGGTGCCGGCCTTGAGGCCCGCCGGTACGGCCGGGAGGGCGACCGGGTCGCCGCCGGGGCCGACGAGGCTGAGGTCGTCGGCGTAGTACGCGGGGGTGCCGTACCAGCCGTGCGTGTACACCTTGACCGAGGTCGTCGAGGCACCGGTGGTGAACGTGGTGGTGAGCTTCTGCCAGGCCCCGGCGGACTGCGTCCAGGTGGACACGTCCGTCGTGCCGGTGCCCTCGGCCCCCAGGTAGACGTAGCTGCCCTGCACCCAGGTGCTCAGCGTGTACGTGGAGCCGGGCTTGACCGTGACGGCCTGGGAGCACTTGGCGTAGTCGCTGCCGGCCGGGGTCGCCTTCAGCGCCGAGGTGCCGCCGTGCACCGGGGTGCTGACGACGGCTCCGCTGCCGCCCGTACAGCTCCAGCCGTCCAGACCGGCCTCGAAGGTTCCGTTGCGGGCCAGATCGGCGTCGGCAGCGGCGGCGCTCGGCGCGGCGGCGGCCAGGCCGCCCGCTGCCAGCAGGGCGGCCGTGAAGGCGGCCAGCAGTCCGGTAATGCGGGCAGGGGGTCCCGTACGTTCCACAACGGCCTCCGTGCAGGGGGGAATCGGGTGGCCACAACATGGTCCAGACCAATCCGGTTGTCAAGACCTCTGGCAGCCGAACCCCTCGCTCCCGCGCACACTCGCCCCCGGCCCGTCCCCTTCGCTTACCGCGGTACGCGAAGGGAACGGGGGTCACCGGCCGCTTCCGGTCAGTTGAAGCGCGCGGAGAACTTCGTGACGGCCAGGCCCGCGCCGTTCTCCCACGGTTCGAACCCCGCCTGGACGCTGGTGAGGTACCAGTCGGGCGTGGCCAGGCCCTCCGATATGGCCCCGTTGACGAAGTCCTTCACATCGAAGCTCAGATCCGTCAGAGCCGAGGGGGCGACGTACGAGATGACGTCGTTGCCGCCGTTGTTGCCCTTCCAGACGTCCCAGGTCTGACCGGCGACGGTGGCGACGCCCGTCTTGGAGCCGATCGGCTGGATGGGACCGACCTTGTTCAGCCAGATCATGATCTCGGTCCGGTTGACCCCGTCCGTCCTGGGCGTCGGGTCGAGCCAGATATCGTACGCGGCGTCGAAGGTGGCGCCGCCGGTGTACCTGTACGCGATCTCGCTGGGAGCGCTCCCGATCGCGTTGACCTGCCTGGGCAGCACGGTGCCCGGTGAGCAGTTCGTGTAGTGGCAGCCCGCGTAGATCGAGGGGTACGACTTGGGCGCGCCGCCCGTCGACACGGAGCCGTCGGCCGTGGTCAGTTCGAAGCCGTCACCGACCTGGTTCACGCACTGCGGGGCGGTGGTGCCCCACGCGTTGTTCTGTACGACGTAGCCGCCGGGCGTGACGGCGGTTCCGAACTGATCGCAGGTCTGGGTGTCGGCGGCGGCCGTGCCGGTCGCGGCGGTCACGGCGACGATCGAGCCGACGGCCAGGGCGAGCGCGGCGGCCAGGGGACGGATGCGGTGCACACGGTGGGGCGTGGCAGTCACGGGAGTTCCTTCCGTTGGGCAGGCGTGGGGTGGACCGTGGGGGTTGGCCGAGGTTTGGGAGCGCTCCCAAACCTCGCTTCAACGGAACCCTACGAACCCCCTCGCCTCCGCAACAACGTGTCACCCGTCAATGGCGTGAACTCACCCTTGGACGCGCGTAATCGAGGCCGCGTGCACGTGCCGCCAGGAGCCGGATGCCTCCCCCTCCCCCGGGGCGAGCAGGCACGCCACGCGGACGATCAGCAGTCCGGGGCGCCTCGGCTTTCGGCCAGGAGCCTTCCGGAGAACGGCTGTCCTTCCTACTCCTGGCCCTCCCCCGCCGCGGCCCCTCCCGCGGCCTCGTGCATCGCGAGTTCCAGCAGCGTGGCGTCGGTGAGCGTGCCCGATCCGTCCGGCGGAATCAGCCACCGCATCCCGCCGGCGACCCGCCCCGGGTAGGGCACCACGATCCAGGTCCCCTGGCCCGCGCCCCGCACCCCCGTTCCGATCCACCGGTCCGCGGTGCCCGGCGGCACGAAGAACCCCATCCGGGCGTCACCGAAGCCGGCCAGCACCGGACCCGGCCGGCCGATGAGCCGGGTGAGCACGTCGAGCGTCGGATAGCCCAGCTCCCCCGGCAGGATCAGCACGTCCCAGCGCCGGCCGGCGGGAAGGAGCGCGATTCCCCGGGGATTGCGCTCCCACTCCCACCGGCAGGCGTCCGGGTCCGGTGCCACCGACACAAGCCACTCGACCGCTGCCCTGACCCCCGAGCCAGCCATGCCCCGCCTCCGTTCCGTATCGCACCCGCGGCGAGTCGCGGGTGCGTTCACGGAGGAGAGAGAGCGGTGGCGGCGATCCATTACGCGGGTTCGGCTACCAACCGGTAGTGAGCTGGGTCACGTCCGGCTCAGCTGTCGAAGCCGAGCCCCAGCCGGTCCATCGTCCGCAGCCACAGATTGCGGTGGCCGCCGTTGTCGTCGGCCCGTGCCAGGGAGCGCTTCGTCAGCTCGATCCCGGCCCACGCGAAGGGCTCAGGCGGGAACGGCATCGGCTTGCTGCGGACCATCTCCAGCGCGGTCCGCTCCGTCTCCTCGCCTGCCAGCAGGTCGAGCATCACCTCGGCGCCGAACCGGGTGGCCCCGACGCCGAGTCCGGTGTATCCGGCGGCATAGGCGACCCGGCCCTGATGGGCGGTGCCGAAGAACGCGGAGAACCGGGAACAGGTGTCGATCGCACCGCCCCAGGCATGGGTGAAACGCACTCCCGCCAATTGCGGAAAGCATTCGAAGAACTGTCCGGCGAGCTTCAGGAACGTTTCCGGACGCTGGTCGAGCGCGGCGCTGAGCCGGCCCCCGTACGGATAGATCGCGTCGTATCCGCCCCACAGAATGCGGTTGTCCGCGGAAAGCCGGAAGTAATGGAACTGGTTGGCGCTGTCCCCCAGTCCCTGCCGGTTCTTCCAGCCGATGGCGGCGAGCTGCTGCGCGGTCAGCGGCTCCGTCATCAGCGCGTAGTCGTAGACCGGGACGGTGTACGGGCGCATCCGCTTCACGAGCGAGGGGAAGATGTTGGTGCCGAGGGCGACGCGGCGGGCGAGCACCCTTCCGCCCGGGGTCCGGACCGCCATTCCGGTTCCGGTTCTGGCCAGCTCCAGACCCCGGGTGTGCTCGTAGATCCGGACACCCAGGTCGAGGCAGGCCTGCTTCAGGCCCCAGGCGAGCTTGGCGGGGTGCAGCATCGCCACCCCGCGGCGGTCCCATAGGCCACCCAGGAATGTCGGTGAGTCGACATGGGCGCGCAGCGCGTCACCGTCGAGGAACTCGACGCCGCCGAAGCCGCGCCGCTCCAGCTCCTGGTGCCATTCCCGCAGCTCTTCCAGCTGGTGGGGCTGGGTGGCGACATCGATCTCGCCGGTGCGCTCGAATTCGCAGTCGATGCCGTAGCGGGCGACCGCCTCCTCGATGGCGTCGAGGTTGCGGGCGCCCAGCTCCTCCAGCTTCTCGATCTCGTCCGGCCAGCGCTCCAGCCCGTTGGGCAGGCCGTGGGTGAGGGAGGCGGCGCAGAATCCGCCGTTGCGGCCCGAGGCGGCCCAGCCCGTCTCGCGCCCCTCGATGAGGACGACATCGCGTTCCGGTTCGCGCTCCTTGGCGAGCAGCGCGGTCCACAGTCCGCTGTAGCCGGCGCCGATGACGAGGAGGTCGCAGTGCTCGTCGCCGGAGAGCGCGGGGAGCGCTTCGGGCCTGCCGGGGTCGTCCAGCCAGAACGACAGCGGCTTGGCGTCCGCGATTGACCGGGCGGCGGCACTCATGGCGACTGGGGCCATGTTTTCCAACTCCTTAGGGACTTTCAGGGTCGTGCGCTGTTCTTACGCCGGTTCGCTATCAGCTGGCCGGCGAGAACCACCAGTACCGCAATGATGAACATCGCCGTACCGATGACGTTGATCTGCACGGGCGTGCCGCGCTGCGCCGATCCCCAGACGAACATGGGGAAGGTCACGGTCGAGCCCGCGTTGAAATTGGTGATGATGAAATCGTCGAAGGAGAGCGCGAACGCGAGCAGCGCTCCCGCGGCGATTCCGGGGGCGGCGATCGGCAGCGTCACCCGCACGAAGGTCTGCACGGGCCCGGCGTACAGATCGCGGGCCGCCTCCTCCAGCCTGGGGTCCATCGACATGACCCGCGCCTTGACCGCCGTCACCACGAAGCTGAGGCAGAACATGATGTGCGCGATGAGGATCGTCCAGAAGCCCAGCTGCGCGCCCATGTTGAGGAAGAGCGTGAGCAGGGACGCGGCCATGACGACCTCGGGCATCGCCATCGGCAGGAAGATCAGCGAGTTGATCGCGCCGCGCGCCCGGAAGCGGTAGCGGACCAGGGCGAACGCGATCATCGTGCCCAGCACGGTCGCGCCGACCGTGGCCCAGACGGCGATCTGGAGGGAGAGCGAGAGCGAGCCGCACATGTCGGCCACCCCGCAGGGGTCCTTCCAGGCGTCCAGCGAGAAGCGCTGCCAGGAGTAGTTGAACCGCCCGTTGGGCTTGTTGAAGGAGAACACCATCACGACGATGTTCGGCAGGATCATGTAGGCGAGGGTCAGCAGACCCGCGATGACGATCAGATGGCGTCGCAGCCAGCGCAGTACGGGCATCAGACCAGGTCCTCCGTCCCGGAGCGGCGGATGTAGACAGTGACCGCGATCAGGACGACCGCCATCAGGATGAAGGAGAGCGCGGCCGCCGTCGGATAGTCGAGGACGCGCAGGAACTGGGTCTGGATGACGCTGCCGACCATCTTCGTGTCGGTGGAGCCCAGCAGTTCCGCGTTGACGTAGTCACCGCTGGCCGGGATGAAGGTCAGCAGGGTGCCGGAAACGACGCCCGGCGTCGAGAGCGGGAACGTCACCTTCCGGAAGGTGGTGGCGGGGGTGGCGTACAGGTCCCCGGCCGCTTCGTGGAGCCGGCCGTCGATCCGCTCCAGCGAGGTGTAGAGCGGCAGGATCATGAACGGCAGGAAGTTGTACGTGAGACCGCAGACCACCGCCATCGGGGTGGCCAGCACCCGGTTGGACTCGGTCCAGCCGAGCCAGCTGGTGACGTCGAGGACGTGCAGGGTGTTCAGTACGTCGACGACCGCGCCGCCGTCCGCGAGGATCGTCTTCCAGGCGAGCGTGCGGATCAGGAAGCTGGTGAAGAACGGTGCGATGACCAGCACCAGCACCAGATTGCGCCAGCGCCCGGCCTTGAACGCGATGAGGTAGGCCAGCGGGTAGCCGAGCAGCAGGCACAGGATCGTGGCGGTGCCCGCGTACAGCAGCGACCGGACGAACTGCGGATAGTAGTCGCTCAGCGCGTCCCAGTACGTCTGGAAGTGCCAGGTGACCTCGAACCCCTTCTCCAGGGAACCGGTCTGGACGGAGGTCGACCCCTGGTAGATCAGCGGCAGCGCGAAGAAGACGACGAGCCAGAGGATGCCGGGGAGCAGCAGCCAGTAGGGGACGAGACGCCTGCGGGTGGAGGGCTTGCGCACCTTCGGCTCCTCGGCGGGAGCGGGTGGCGCCTCCTGGGTGACGCTCACGCCGCGTCCTCCACCGTCTCCACACCCGCGGCGATGTCCTGGTCGGCGTCGAGGCCGAAGGTGTGCGCCGGGTTCCAGTGCAGGACGACCTCGGCCCCGGGGGTGAGCCTGGAATCGCGCTCGATGTTCTGCTCGTACACCTGGAGCGACTTCCCGGCCGGGCTCTCCACCACGTACTGCGTGGAGACGCCGATGAAGCTGGAGTCGACGATCCGGCCGGTGACCCGGTTACGGCCCTCCGTTATCGCGTCGGCGTCGTCGCGGTGCGTGAGGGAGATCTTCTCGGGGCGGATGCCGAGGAGCAGCTTGCCGCCCTTCGCGGTCGGCGCGGGACATCGGCCGGTGGGCAGCCGCAGCTTCCCGCCACTGGCCGCTACGACGATGTCGGTGCCGGTGGAGACGACTTCGCCCTCGATGAGGTTCGAGGTGCCGAGGAAGTTGGCGACGAACGTCGTCCGGGGGTTCTCGTAGAGATCGGCGGGGTCGCCCAGCTGCTCGACCCGGCCCGCGTTCATCACCGCGACGGTGTCGGCCATGGTCATGGCCTCCTCCTGGTCGTGGGTGACGTGCACGAAGGTGATCCCGACCTCGGTCTGGATGCGCTTGAGTTCGAGCTGCATCTGGCGGCGCAGCTTGAGGTCGAGGGCGCCGAGCGGCTCGTCGAGGAGCAGCACCTGAGGGTGGTTGATCAGGGCGCGGGCGACGGCGACGCGCTGTTGCTGGCCGCCGGAGAGCTGGTGCGGTTTGCGCCGGGCGAAGTCGCCGAGCTGGACGAGCTCCAGCATGTCGTCGACCTGCTTCTTGACCGACTTGATGCCGCGACGGCGCAGTCCGAAGGCGACGTTCTCCGCGATGTCGAGGTGCGGGAAGAGCGCGTAGCTCTGGAAGACGGTGTTGACGGGCCGCTTGTACGGGGGGAGGGCGGTGATGTCGCGGCCGCCGAGCGAGACGGTGCCGGTGGTGGCCTCCTCCAGGCCCGCGATCATCCGCAGGGTGGTGGTCTTGCCGCAGCCGGACGCGCCGAGCAGCGCGAAGAAGGAGCCTTGCGGGACGGTCAGATCGAGCGGTTGGACGGCGGCGAAGGAGCCGTACCTCTTGCTGATCCCGGTGAGGCGGACATCGCCGCCTGTCTGCTGCTGTGTCATGGAGGGCGGTCCCAGTGGTGTCAGAGGGGGATCGGGGGTTCTTCGGGACGGGGCGGGGGCGGGGGCGGGGTCAGGCGCCGATGAGCTTGGCGAACTTCTCCTCGTACGCCGTCTCTTCCTCGGCGGTCAGGGACCGGAAGGCGTGCGAGGCGGCCGCCATCTTCTTGTCCGGGAGAATCAGCGGGTTGTCGGCCATCGACCGGTCGATCTTGGCGAGTTCCTCGCGGACGCCGTCGACCGGGCAGACGAAGTTGATGTACGCGGCGAGCTCGGCGGCGACCGGTGGCCGGTAGTAGTGGTCCATGAGCTTCTCGGCGTTGGTCTTGTGCCGTGCCTTCACCGGGACCAGCATGTTGTCGCTGGACATGACGTAGCCCGCGGCGGGTATCGCGTACTTGATGTCCGGGTTGCCGGCCTGGAGCTGGATGATGTCGCCGGCCCAGGCGACGCAGGCCGCGATGTCGCCCTTGTCGAGGTCCGCGGTGTAGTCGTTGCCGGTGAAGCGGCGGATCTGGTTCCGGTCGACGCCCTTCTGGATCCGGCCGATCGCGGCGTCGTAGTCGGCGTCGGTGAAGGTGGCGGGGTCCTTGCCCATGTCGAGCAGGGTCATGCCGATGGAGTCGCGCATCTCCGAGAGGAAGCTGACCCGGCCCTTGAGTTTCGGGTCGTCGAGCAGCTGGCTGACGGAGTCGATCCTGCGGCCGCCGGTCGCCTTGGCGTTGTAGGCGATGACCGTGGGGATGCCGGCCCAGGGGTAGGAGTAGGCGCGGCCCGGGTCCCAGTCCGGGGAGCGGAACTGGGCCGAGAGGTTGGCGTAGGCGTGCGGCAGGTTCGAGGGGTCGAGCTTCTGCGCCCAGCCGAGCCGGACGATGCGGGCGGCCAGCCAGTCCGTGACGCAGATGATGTCGCGGCCGGTGTCCTGGCCGGCCGCGAGCTGCGGCCTGATCTTGCCGAAGAACTCGACGTTGTCGTTGATGTCCTCGGTGTACTTGACCTTGATCCCGGTCCGCTCGGTGAACTGCTCCAGAGTGGGCCGGTGCTTGCCGTCGTCGGTGACGTCCATGTACTCGGTCCAGTTGGAGAAGTTGACCTGCTTCTCCTTGGCCGAGTGGTCGTCGGAGGCGGCCGCGGGGTCCTCCTCCCGCTTGGCGGGAGGGATTCCGCACGCGCTGAGCACCCCAAGGCCGCCGAGTGTGAGCGCGCCGGTACCGGAGGCGCGCAGCAGTGATCGGCGGGTGAGGGCTCCCCTGCCGCTGGTCAGAGTGCGACGCATCGCGGCCAGCTGGGCCGCGGAGAGACGCTCGGGCTCGTACTGCTCCATGCGCGTTGCCCTTTCGGGTGGGTGTGCGGCCGGACCGGCCGGGTTATCGGTCCCCGAAGATCGTGCGGTGCCAGTCCTTGCGGGCGACCGCGGTGTTGTCGTACATGACGTGCTTGACCTGCGTGTACTCCTCGAAGGAGTACGACGACATGTCCTTGCCGAAGCCGCTGGCCTTGTATCCGCCGTGCGGCATCTCGCTGATGATCGGGATGTGGTCGTTGATCCAGACGCAGCCCGCCTTGATCTCGCGGGTGGCGCGATTGGCCCGGTACAGGCCGCGGGTCCAGGCGGAGGCGGCGAGCCCGTACGGGGTGTCGTTGGCGAGCGCGATGCCCTCGTCGTCGGTGTCGAAGGGCAGCACGACCAGGACCGGGCCGAAGATCTCGGCCTGGACGATCTCGCTGTCCTGGGCGGCTCCGGTGATCACGGTCGGCCGGTAGTAGGCGCCGTCGGCCAGTTCGCCGCCGGGGACCTCGCCGCCGGTGACGACGGTGGCGTAGGCGCGGGCGCGCTCGACGAAGGCGGCGACGCGGTCGCGCTGGGCGTGGCTGATCAGCGGGCCCAGATCGGTGTCCGGGGCGAACGGGTCGCCCACCCGGACGGTCTCCATCAGCTCCGCGACGCCCCGCACGAAGGCGTCGTACAGCGGGCGCTGGACGTAGGCGCGGGTGGCGGCCGTGCAGTCCTGGCCGGTGTTGATGAGGGATCCGGCGACCGCTCCGTGGACCGCGGCTTCGAGGTCGGCGTCGTCGAAGACGACGAAGGGGGCCTTGCCGCCGAGTTCGAGGTGGAGGCGCTTGACGGTGGAGGTGGCGATCTCCGCGACCCGCTTGCCGACGGCGGTGGAGCCGGTGAAGGAGGTCATCACGACGTCGGGGTGGCCGACGAGGTGTTCACCGGCTTCCTTGCCCGCACCGTTGACGATGTTGATCACACCGTCCGGGATGCCCGCCCCGGTGGCCGCCTGCGCGAACATCAGCGAGGTCAGCGGGGTGATCTCGGCGGGCTTCAGCACGATGGTGTTGCCGGCGGCGACGGCCGGGAGGATCTTCCAGGCGGCCATCTGGAGCGGGTAGTTCCAGGGGGCGATGGAGCCGATGACGCCGATCGCCTCGCGCCGTACGTACGAGGTGTGGTCACCGGAGTACTCGGCGGCGGACTTGCCTTCCAGGTGGCGGGCGGCGCCCGCGAAGAAGGACGCGTTGTCGACGGTGCCGGGCACGTCGAACTCGGTGGAGAGCTTGACCGGCTTGCCGCACTGGAGGGACTCCGCGTACGCGAATTCGTCCGCCTGCTCGGCGAGGACCGCGGCGAACCGGTGCATCGCCTCGGAGCGCTCGGCCGGGCTGGCTCCGGACCAGCCGGGGAAGGCAGCTCGTGCGGCGGCGACGGCCGCGTCGACGTCGGCGGTGCCGGCCAGTTCGTAGGTGTGGACGGTCTTGCCCGTGGCCGGGTTCACCACGTCGTGGCTGCGTCCCGATGTGCCGGGTCGCAGTCTTCCGCCGATGTACTGCGCGCCGTCCGCGAAGCGGTCCTGTACCTGGAAGCTGTTGCCCATCACGCTCTCCTCCGCCGCTGTTCCCGGAGTGCGGGGCGGCGTAGCTCCTGCTCGATTTGAGTGCCGATCCTGGCAGAGGGGACGGAGCCCAACAAGTGATTCCGTTGTTGCCTTTTGGTTACGCAACGGAATCTGTCGACCATGTGTCGTGTCAGTGCGGAATTCCCCGTACGCAGTGTCAGTGGCGGATGCCAGACTCACGTGTCATGGAACACATGGACGACCTCGTGGCGCGGACGGGGCGGGGCGAGAAAGTGAAGTACCTGACGTTCTGGGGGCACCGGCCGCGGGCGGACGGGGAGGTCGGGGCGAGCTGCCTCAGTCAGTGGTGGCCGTCGCCGTTCACGGTCGACGGGGTGGAGTACGCCTCGGCCGAGCACTGGATGATGGCCGGCAAGGCGCGGCTGTTCGGTGACGCGGAGGCGGAGACCCGTGCGGTGGCGGCGAAGAGCCCGGCCGAGGCGAAGAAGACGGGCCGGCTCGTCCGCGGTTTCGACGACGCGGTCTGGGAGCGCGAGCGGTACGGGCTGGTGGTGACGGGCAGCCTGCACAAGTTCGGCCAGAACCCGGCGCTGGGGAAGTTCCTGCTGGGCACGGGCGAGCGGGTGCTCGTCGAGGCGAGTCCGATGGACCGGATCTGGGGCATCGGGCTGGCGGCGGACGATCCGCGGGCGGAGGACCCGGCGGCCTGGCGGGGGCTGAATCTGCTCGGCTTCGCGCTGATGGACGCGCGGACGGAGCTGCGGCGGAAGGACACCGGCCGCATATGAACCGGCCCGTGGGGTGAAGCGGGGCTCCGGGCGGGCGACGGTCCGCCCGCCCGGAGCCGAAAGCCGCTGCTAGCGGATCACTCCGGCGACCGGGGAACCGGCGAACGAATCGGCGACCGGGGCGTCGACGACCAGGGAAGCGGAGTACGGCTCGTAGTCGGATCCGCTGTCCTCATCGAAGCCGTCGTCCGCGATGGCCCAGATGACCAGCCCCAGGAACACGGCACTGACGACGATCCCGATCGAGCCGAGGATGATGCCGGCGAGTGCGACTCCGCCGTTGTCGGCCTCGCCCCGGCGGACCCGGCCCCGGCCTATCAGTCCGAAGATCAGCGCGAGGACGCCGAGTATGATCCCCAGCCCGTACATGCAGAAGACCGCAACCGCGATGATGCCGAGCACCATGGAGGCGATACCGAGCCCGTTCGCGGGCTGCGGCCCCCAGGCGTTCTGGCCGTAACCGGGATAGCCCGGGTAGCCGCCGCCGTACTGCGGGGCGGCCGGGTAGCCGTACTGGCCTGCGGGCGGCTGGGCCGGTCCCACCGGGTAGCCGTACTGGCCGGCGGCCGGCGGGCCCTGCTGACCGGGACCGTTCGGGCCGACGGGCGGCGGCGGCACGGCTCCCGAACCGTACGGGGCGGACGGCTGCCCCGCGCCGGTCGGCGGACCGAAGCCCGCCGTCGGCCCGAAACCGGCCGTGGGCGCGGGTCCTGCCGGGGCGTCCTGCGGCCCGTCGACGCCCGGCATCGCGGTGACGGTCTGCTGGTCGTGCACCGCCGGCGGGCCGGTGTCCGGGGGGCTTTTCTTGTCCAGCGGCACCTTGTTGTCCGGCGGAGCCCACGGATCGCGTGCCACGGCCCCGTCCTCGGGCTGCTCTGTGTTGTCTGACATGGGCCTCCCCCATCGTGATGCCCGTCATGCTACGGCCAGCCCCCGTCCTACGATGACTTCCGTCCGCCGCCCGATTCCCACACATGTCCGGGCCCCGCGCCACCCCCTGCTCCCGGAGGATCCGATGTCCGATCTGCACCCCTTCATCGCGGGGCTGCCCAAGGCCGAGCTGCATGTCCACCACGTCGGTTCCGCCTCGCCCCGCATCGTCGCGGAACTGGCCGCGAAACACCCCGACTCCAAGGTCCCCACAGCCCCGGAGGCGCTGGCCGACTACTTCTCCTTCACCGACTTCGGGCACTTCATCGAGGTCTACCTCTCGGTCGTGGACCTGATCCGCACCCCGGAGGACGTCCGGCTGCTGACCTTCGAGGTCGCCCGCGACATGGCACGGCAGAACATCCGCTACGCGGAACTGACCGTCACCCCGTACTCCTCGACCCGGCGCGGCATTCCGGAGGAGGGCTTCATGGAGGCCATAGAGGACGCCCGCAAGGCGGCCGAGGCCGAACTCGGGGTGGTGCTGCGCTGGTGCTTCGACATCCCCGGCGAGGCCGGACTCGCCTCCGCGGAGGAGACCGCCCGGCTCGCCGTCGACCTGCGGCCGGAGGGGCTGGTCTCGTTCGGCCTCGGCGGGCCCGAGATCGGGGTGGACCGACCGCAGTTCAAGCCGTACTTCGACCGTGCCATCGCGGCGGGCCTGCACTCCGTGCCGCACGCCGGCGAGACCACCGGACCGCAGACGGTCTGGGACGCGCTGACCGCGCTGCGCGCCGAGCGCATCGGCCACGGCACCAGCTCCGTCCGTGACCCGAAGCTGCTGGAGCACCTGGCCGAGCACCGGATCGCGCTGGAGGTCTGCCCCACGTCGAACATCGCGACCCGCGCGGTGGCGGACATCGAGGAGCACCCGGTCAAGGAGATGGTGAAGGCGGGTGTGCTGGTCACGATCAACAGCGACGACCCGCCCATGTTCGGCACCGACCTCAACAGCGAGTACGGGGTGGCGGCCCGCCTCCTCGATCTCGACGAGCGGGGTCTCGCCTCGCTCGCGAAGAACGCCGTAGAGGCGTCCTTCCTCGACCCGGCCGGCAAGCGCAGGCTGTCCGAGGAGATCGACACGTACACGACGGACTGGCTGGCGGGGACCGGCCGGTGACCCGGGCGGCGACAATGGCCCCATGGCCATCCCCGTCACCGCCGTCGCGCATCGCGGCGATCCGTACCGCGTCCGCGAGAACACCCTCCGCTCGATCCGCTCCGCCCTCGAACGGGGGGCGGACGCGGTCGAGATCGATGTCCGGGTCACCCGGGACGGTGTGCCGGTCCTGCTGCACGACGCCACGCTGGAGCGGCTGTGGGGTCATGACGTGCGGCTGGACCGGCTCACCCGGCAGGAGCTCACCGAGCTGACGGCGGGCGGTGTGCCGACCCTGCGCGAGGCGCTGCTCGCCGTCGGGGCGCACCGCGTCATGGTCGATCTGCCCGGCTCCACCGAGGCCTCGGTACGGAAGATCGTCGGGACGGTACGGGAGTGCGGGGCCGGCGAGCGGGCCTACTACTGCGCGGGTCCCGAGGCGATGCTGCGGGTACGGGCCGCCGATCCGTCCGCCGAGATCGCGATGACCTGGACGACCCTCGCGCCTCCCCGGGCCGCGCTGCTGGCGGCGGTACGGCCGCGCTGGCTGAACTACCGGTTCGGCCTGGTGAGTCGGGAGCTGACCGACCGCAACCACCGGGACGGGCTGCTGGTCTCGGCCTGGACGGCGGACACCGGTCGCACCATGCGCAGGCTGCTGCTCCGCGGCGTGGACTCCATCACCACCAACCGGGTCGATGTACTGCACAAGCTGATCGCCAACTCCCCGGACCGCGCCTCCTCTTGATCGGTCCGGCATCATGGACGCCACCTCATCGTCCCGATGCCAGGCCCGGCGCCAGAGGAGCAGACGTGCCCGTCCCCCACCGCAACTCCCTTCCTGCCCAGGTCCGTTCCGATGTCGCCCACAGCGCCCGGGTCTGGAACTACTGGCTCGGCGGCAAGGACCACTTCCCGGTGGACCAGGCCGTCGGCGACCGGGTCACCGGCATGTACCCCAGCATCAAGGAGGTGGCGCGGGCCGACCGGGCGTTCCTGGGGCGGGCGGTGCGGTATCTGGCCGGTGACGCGGGCATCGGCCAGTTCCTGGACATCGGAACGGGGCTGCCGACCGCGGACAACACCCACGAGGTCGCCCAGCACACCGCGCCGGACGCCCGCGTCGTGTACGTCGACAACGACCCGATCGTCCTGGCGCACGCCCGCTCGCTGCTCACCAGCTCTCCGGAGGGCGCGAGCGAGTACCTCGACGCGGACGCCCGCGATCCGGAGCAGATCCTGCGGGCGGCCCGGCGGACGCTCGACCTGGAGCGGCCGGTCGCGGTCATGCTCCTCGGCATCCTCAACTTCGTCCTCGACACGGACGAGGCGCTGCGCATCGTCCGGCGGCTGATGGACGCGGTGCCGCCCGGCAGCTACCTCGTCCTCACCCACCCCACGCTGGAGCTGGGCGGCGAGGGCAACGAGGCGGCGATGCGGTTCTGGAACGAGAACGCCACGCCTCCGATCACCGCCCGCAGCCGCTTCGAGTTCGCCGCGTTCCTGACCGGTCTCGATCTCGTCGAGCCGGGCATCGTCTCCTGCTCGCGCTGGCGCCCAGCGCCCGGCACCCGGGCGGCCGAGGTCGCCCAGTTCGGTGCCGTGGCCAGAAAGCGCTGAGTGCGCCCGGTGCGCATACGGGACATCGCGGCCGGGGCCCGCACGGCCGGGCCCCGTACCGTCGACCTGCTCATCGCCCTGCTGGTGCAGGCTGCCGTCACCATGCCGTTCGTCGTGCCGCGCGCACCGGAGCTGCCGGCGGCGACGTGGACGGCGTACGGGCTGACGACCCTGCTGGTGCTGCCGCTGGTCGCCCGCCGCCGGGCGCCCGTGACGGTGCTCATCGCCGTGCTCGCGGCCGGCGCCCTGTACAAGTTCGCCGTCGACGGGCCGGGCCAGCCGCTCCCGTACACCGGGCTGGTGGCCTTCTACACCGTCGCCGAGCTTTCCTCGCCGCCGAAACGGATCGCCATCGCGCTGGTCACGGCGGTTACGGTGCTGGCCTCGACCGGGCTGGACAGCACCGACATGCGGGAGCTGCTCTTCTCCCTGTTCGTGTTCGCCGCGGCCTACGCCTTCGGCCGGCTCGCCGTGACCCGGAAGGCGTATCTGCGGGCGGTGGAGGACCGGGCCCGCCAGCTGGAGCTGACGCACCGGATCGAGGCGGAGCAGGCCGCGGCCCGCGAACGGGCCCGGATCGCCCGGGAGATGCACGACATCCTGTCCCACGCGGTGAGCCTGATGATCGTGCAGGCGGAGGCGGGACCGGTGGCGGTGCGTACGGCACCGGACCGGGCGGAGGCCGCGTTCGACGCGATCTCGGAGACGGGCCGCGACGCCATGGTGCAACTGCGCCGCATGCCCGGTGTGCTGCGCGAGGACGAGGGCCCCGGCGGCGCGCCGCGCCGGCCGCAGCCGGCGCTGGCCGGGCTGCCGGGGCTCGTCGAGCGGGTGCGCGGCAGCGGCCTCGCGGTGTCGTACGAGGTGACGGGCGATCCGCGGGCGCCGGGGCCGGCCGTCGAGACGACCGTCTACCGGATGGTGCAGGAGGCCCTGACCAACGTGGTCAGGCACGCGGACGCCGAGACGGTCCGGATCCGGACCACGGCCCCGGGGAGCTGCCCCTGACGGTCACCGACGACGGGCGCGGCCCCGGGGCCGGCACCGGTCTGGGGCTGGTCGGCATCCGGGAACGCGCCGCCGCGCACGGAGGCACGGCGCGCACCGGTCCGGGGCCGGGCGGGCGGGGGTTCGAGGTGAGGGTGACGATTCCGAGGACGACACCGGACAGAAGGGCAGGGGTGGGGCGTTGACGATCCGTGTGGTGGTGGCGGACGACCAGGAGCTGGTACGCAGCGGCTTCGCGATGATCCTGGACGCGCAGCCGGACATCGAGGTGGTGACGGAGGCGGGCGACGGTGCGCAGGCGGTGGCGGCGGTACGGGGGCTGGCGCCGGAGGTGGCGCTGCTCGACATCCGGATGCCGGGCACGGACGGCATCGAGGCGTGCCGCGCGATCAGTGCGCGGACCGGCTGCCGGACGGTCATGCTGACGACCTTCGACTCAGACGAGTACGTCTTCGAGGCGCTGCGCGCGCGGGGGCGAGCGGCTTTCTGCTGAAGGATGTGCGCCGCGACGACCTGGTGCACGCGGTGCGGGTGGTGGCGGCCGGGGAGTCGCTGCTCGCACCTTCGGTGGCGCGCCGGCTGATCGCCGAGTACACCTCGCGCCCGGCCGCCCCGGCGGCCGTGCCGTCGGCGCGCCTGGACGTGCTGACCGGCCGGGAGCGCGAGACGTTGCTGCTGCCGGCCCGCGGTCTGTCGAACGCGGAGATCGCGGCCTCGCTGGTGGTGAGCGAGCACACGGTGAAGACCCATGTCGGCAATGTGCTGTCCAAGCTGGGGCTGCGTGACCGGATCCAGGCCGTGATCTGTGCGTACGAGTGCGGTGTCGTCACTCCCTCCCCGGAGGGAGGGACGGTCCCGGCTCCCCCGCACGGGTGAGGAATCCCGGTGCCGAGGACCGCCCGGCCGGGTGATCCGTCCCAGTGCCCGGGTCAACAGAATGGATTCCGCAGGCAGTTACGGATTCCGCACCTGGAGGCACCGGCCATGAACACCCGCACCACACGCATCGTCCTCGCCACGGCGCTGGTCCTCGGCATCGCCGGGGCGACCGTCGCACCCGCCTCCGCCGGGGCCCGCGTCCCGGCGGGCGCGCACCCCGCCGCGGGCCCGCCCGCCGGCCGGGCACCGGACGCCGAGGCGCTGCGGGCGGCGATCAGCGGGCTCCCGGCGGACGACGCGACGGCCGCGCTGGTCCGGGTCGGCGGCACCGACGGCGCTTGGCGGGGCAGCGCCGGCGTCCACGATCTGGCCTCGGGCCGCCCGGCCGACCCGGACGGGCGCTTCCGGGCCGGCTCGGTGACCAAGGTCTTCACGGCGGCCGTGGTGCTGCAACTGGCCGGTGAGGGGAGACTCGGCCTGGACCGGCCGGCCCGGCACTACCTGCCGGACCTGATCCCGGCGGCGTACGGGCGGGTCACCGTGCGGCAGTTGCTGAACCACACGAGCGGCATCCCGTCCCCGGACCCGGGCAACGGCGACACCCTGGAGGAGTGGTACGCGCACCGCTTCGACCCGCACGATCCGGTGGACGACGTGCGGGACGCGACCGCGCTCGAACCGGACTTCGCACCCGGCACGCGGCAGCACTACGCCAACATCGGCTACACCGTGGCGGGACTGCTGATCGAGAGGGTCACCGGGGACACGTACGCCTCACAGGTCTCCCGCCGCGTCCTGAAGCCCCTGCGGCTGGGGGACACCTACTTCCCCGGCACCGATCCGGCGGTCAGAGGACCGCACAACCACGGCTACCAGGTCTTCGGTGACTCGGGCGAGCTGCGTGACGTGACCGTGTGGGGGGGGCGGCCGACGCGTGGGCGGCGGGGGACCTGATCTCGACCACCGCCGATCTGGAGCGCTTCACCCGGGCGCTGTTCGGCGGCCGGGTGGTGCGGGGACCGCTGCTCCGGGAGATGTTCACGCTGCCGGACGCGTCGGTGCGCGAGTACGGCACGGGCAAGCCCGCCGCGTACAGCGCGGGTCTGTCGGTGATCAGGCTGGGCGGCCGCGAGGTGTGGGGCAAGACGGGCGGCCGCTGGGGCTACAACACGGCCATCGCCGCCACCCCCGGCCTGTCCAGGACGCTCGTCTACAGCGTCAACGCGACGGACGCGAAGGGTGCGGACATGAACGCCACGGCGATGAACGTCATGGTGGCGGCGTTCGGGGCGCCGGACCCGGAGTGAGCGGGGCGCACCCGACGCCAACGGGCCGCTACCGGCCCTGGCCGCTCCCCCGTTCCCCGGCCGAGGAGCCTGCCGCGGTCCCGTTGATCACGAACTGCGATCCGGGTTCGACGGTCACGTCCCCGTCGCGCGAACCGCTGATCGTCACATCGGTGAGCGTGGCGCTGCCCCGTGCGCCGCCCATGGCGAGGATGCCGGAGCCGTTGGCGGACCCGGAGATGTTCACGTTGCTGATCTTGACGTCCGGCATCTCGCCGCCGCCGGTCTTGAACTGGATGCCGTCGTACGTCGAGTCCTCGATGTCGGTGTCACGGATGGTGACGCCGGGGATGCCGGAACCCTGGGGGAACAGGGTGATCGCGCCGAACTCCTGGTCCTCGTTCCAGAACGCGCCGCCGGTCCGGTAGAGCCCGTTGTTCGCGATCAGGGTCTCCCCGGAGAAGGGCACCGGGTCGTGGTCGGTGGCCAGCATGATGCCCGGGTAGTTCATGGTGTCGGACACCAGGTTGTTCTCGATCTTGTTGCCGTAGCCGCCGTAGACCGCGATGCCGTTGGCCCGCCAGGGCAGCTGGATCGTGTTGTTGCTGAAGACGTTGTCATGGCCGACGTCGACCGAGGGGTCCTTGACGTACTTGCTCGCCCACACCGCCAGCGAGTCGTCCCCGGTGTTGCGGAAGGAGGAGTTGGTGACGGAGGAGTTGCGGGTGCCGTTGGTGAAGTTGATGCCGTCCGCGTAGGTGTTGCGGATGCGCATCCCGGTGAATTCGAGTCCGTCGCCGGGGCCCCACAGCTCCGGGATGTTGCTGTAGTCGCGGCCGACCCAGGTGGCGACGTTGGCGTGCTCGATCCAGACGTTGCTGATCTTGGTGTTCTCGCCGAAGCGGCCGTTGAGGCCGACGCCGCCCTCGGCGTTGCCGTCACCGCCCCGGATGGTGCCGGAGCCGAAGATCGCGATGTCCGAGATCTGGGTGTTGTCGTCGATGTCGAAGCCGAAGTTCCCCTCGTGCGGGTGGTTGATGCCGCCCGCGTCCTGCGGCGCGGTCAGCGTGTACAGCTGCGAGTGCCACATACCGGCGCCCCGGATGGTGACGTCGCTGATGCCGACCTGGTTGTACTCCCCGCGGTTCTCCGGGTCGTCGGTGAGGATCTTCTGCTCCTGACGCCACTGCCCGGCCGGGATCCACACGCAGTCGATATCGCCGTTCTGGTCGGCGGTGACGGCCGCCTGGATCGCGTCGGTGTCGTCCTTCCCGTCGTCGGGCACCGCACCGTACTCGGTGATCGAGGTGCACTCGGCGGGCTTGCTCGCGGGCGGCGCCACCTGCTCCAGGTCGACCAGGTCGACGACGTAGTACGCGGCGTCGTCACCGGCGTCCCGCTGGAGGCGGAAGGTGGTTCCCTCGGGGTAGGTCTTGTCGAGCAGCGCGTGCGACTCGTCGAACAGCCGCCGCGCGTCACCGCCGGGGTTGTTCGTCAGGCCTTCCGGGTCGTCGGTGCTGCCGTACAGCCAGCTGTGCTTGGACGACAGGTCCAGCTTCTGTACGAACGTGCCGTCGGCGTAGAGGCTCAGCGTCTTGTCCTGGCCGCCGCCGCCCGGCGCGTCGGGGATGGAGTTGCGGACGACGATGGAATTGGTGCTTGCGGCAGAGGTGAACTCCACGTACTGGCCGGTGGAGTCGAGGCGTACCGACTTGCGGCCAGAGGACTCGGTGGAGAAGTTGGTGTGCCCGAAGGTACGGGTGGCGTCCGTCTCCAGCAGGGTGCCGTCGTAGCTGCCGTCCTCCGCCTCGTACTCGGCGAACGGGGATGCCGCACCACGGGCGGCCGCGGTGGCGGACGGCTCGGGGGCCGCCGGCGCCGCGTGTGCGGCCGGTACGAGCCATGCGGCGGTCAGTGCGGCGCCGAGTGCGACGGCGATGCCCGGCCGGCTCCAGTCTCTCCTCGTCACAGCGTGCGTTCCTCTCGGTGGGGGGGGATGGTGCGTGCGTGGGGGGGCCGCTAGTTGCCGGTGTCCGGCTCGGGCCAGGCGGAGCAGTCGTCCCAGGTGGCGTCCCAGCCGGTGTTGCCGCCGCCGTCGGTGAGCGTGAAGGTGCCGGAGCCCTCGGGGAAGGGGCAGTTGTATACGCCTGCCGCGCCGGTCCCGGTGGCGGTGACGTCCGACATCGTCACGGCGCCGGGCGTCTCGGCCTGCACGACGACCGTGCCGACGCCGTCGACGGCCGACCCGTCGACGGTCACGTTCTTGACGTCCTGGCCGGTGCCGCCGCCCGAGACGAACTCGTAGGCGCTGTAGGGGCTGTCCGTGATGGTGGTGTCGGTGATGTTGACGTTCGCCTCGATGGGGCTGTCGTACGCGTCCACGCGCAGCGCACCCATCGGGTGGCCCCAGTTGGGGTTGACGGCCCCGGTGCGGACGAGGGTGTTCCCGGAGACGGTGATGGTGCCGCCGAGGGGGAAGAACGGGTCGGCGAACTTCTGGTTGGAGATGGCGATGCCGCTGCCCAGCGCGTTGGTGTCGCTGATCAGGTTGTCCTTGACGGTGATGTCGCTGCCGCCGTAGATGGCGATGCCGTTCGCCAGGTTGGGCTGGGAGATGGTGTTGTCCGCGAAGGTGGAGTCGGTGTCGGCGGCGTTCAGCGACCACATGGCGAGTGAGTCGTCGCCCTGGTTGCGCAGGAAGTTGCCGCGCACCTGCACGCCCTTGGCGCTGCCGTTGAGGTTCAGCCCGTCCGCGGTGGTGTCGAGGATGCGGTTGTTCTCGACGACCAGGTTGTCGTTGTTGCCGGTCAGCCAGAGCCCGACCTTGAGGTGCTGCAGCCACATGCCGCTGACCCGGGAGTCCGGGCCGAGGGAGCCGTTGACGAAGTTGTCCGGGTTGCTGTCGACCCGCTCCGTGACCTCGCCGACGACCGCGAAGTCCTTGATGGTGACCTTGCCGTCGGAGTTGCTCTGGTTGATGAACCGTGAGGCGTGCACGACCGAGTGCCAGCTGCCGGCCCCCTGGATCGTCACGTTCTCGACGCCGCTCAGCTCGGAGTCCAGCTTGAAGTCGCCCGCCGGGATCCATATGGTGCCGCCACCGGCCCTGGCCTCGGTGATCGCGTCGCGGAAGGCCTGGGTGGAGTCCTGCTGTCCGGTGGCGTCGGCGCCCTTGTCGACGACGGAGACCGCGCCGGAGGGTGCGGCGGCGGGCTCGTCCACCTGCTCGAAGTCGGCCACGTCGACGGTGACCTCGGTGGACGCGGCCTCCAGCTTCACCTTGTCGCCCGCCGCCAGGTCGCGGCCGAGCAGCAGGCGGGCGTTGTCGAAGAGGTGGTGGGTCTTGGCGCCGGCGATCCAGGGGGTGTCGACGTAGCTGTACTTGGAGGTGACGGCCAGCGAGGCGTCGAGCTTGGTGCCGTTGACGTAGACGTCGAGTGAACCGCTCTGCCCGTCGGGCACGTTGTAGGCGACGTTCACGGCGTTGGCGGCCCGGTCGAGGGTGAACTCCACGCTCTGCCCGCTGCTCAGCCGCACCGCCTGCCGGCCCGAGGCCTCGGAGGCGAGGGTGCCCTGGGTGTAGTCGGGGCCGATCTTCTGGCCGGTGGTGGAGGCGGACTCCGCCTCCGTGGAGCTGAACGGGAGGGTGGCTCCGGCCACGGCCGCCGCTCTCGGCTCCGGGGTCCGCTGGGCGGAGGCCTGGCCGGTGACGCCGATGACCGTGCCCACGAGGGCGACCGCGACGGCGAGGACATACGAACTGCGCATGGGATATGACGTGCGCATGACACTCCATTTCTGCTGTGACTGGCGCTTCCCGGTGGGGGGGCGGGGGGAAGCGCCTGTCACTCAAGCATCACGGACACACGAACACAAGATGTCGCTCAGATATTGCAAATTATCGACAGCGTGCTGAAACAACCAACTGTCGCCCGGACGCGGCGTGAAGAGAGCCGGGCCGAACCACGAAGAACCGGCACCACGCGCATTCCGCGTGATGCCGGTTTTTGGTCTTCAGTGCCCGCCGAAAGCCCTGGCCACGGGCGATCGAAGCGGTTCCCTCACAACCCGACTATGGAGTTCCACTTCTTGGCGAACGCGGTGCGCTCCTCGGAGGTGATGTCGCGGGCGATCGCGAGCCGCTTGCGCATGGCGTCGTCGGGGAAGATCAGCGGGTCCTCCGTGAGTGCGGCGGTCTCCTCGTCCTTGGAGGAGGCCAGCACCTCGCGGGCGGCCGGGACCGGGCAGACGTAGTTGACCCAGGTCGCCAGTTCCGCGGCGACCTCGGGCTCGTAGTAGTAGTCGACGAGCTTCTCCGCGTTGCGCTTGTGGTGGGCGAGGTTGGGGATCATGAGTGATTCCGCCCAGAGCTCGGCACCCTCCTCCGGCACGACGAACTCGATCTCCGGGTTGTCGGCCTGGAGCTGGATGACGTCGCCGGAGTAGGCCTGACAGGCGAGCACGTCCCCGGTGGAGAGGTCCTTGATGTAGTCGTTGCCGGTGAAGCGGCGGATGTGTTTCGTCCGCACCAGCTTCTCCACCTGGTCGCAGATGTCGTAGAAGTCGTCGCGCTTCCAGCGGGTGATGTCGACCCCGTTGCCCTGCATCAGCAGCGCGAAGGACTCGTCGAGCCCGGAGAGCAGCGTCACCTTGCCGCGCAGGTCGTGCGCCCACAGGTCGCTCAGGTGCTTGATCTCGCGGCCCAGCCGCCTGCGGTTGTACGCGATGCCGGTGATCCCGGACTGCCAGGGGACGCTGTGGGTGCGGCCCTTGTCGAAGGCGGGCGAGCGCAGCTGCGGATCGAGGTACTTCGCCACGTTGGGCTGCTTGGCCCGGTCCATCTCCTGGACCCAGCCGAGCCGGACGAACCGGGCGGCCATCCAGTCGCTGATGACGATGAGGTCGCGCCCGGTCTGCTGGTGGTTCATCAGCGCGGGGCTGATCTTCCCGAAGAACTCGTCGTTGTCGTTGATCTCCTCGGTGTACGTGACGGAGATCCCGGTGCGCTTGCTGAAGGCGTCCAGGGTGGGCCGCTTCGACTGGTTCCTGTCGTCGGTGTCGATGTAGAGCGGCCAGTTGGCGAAGTGCAGGGTGTGGTCACTGGCGGAGGAGTCGCGCCCGGCCCGGTCGCCCGGCTCCACATAGGCGGCGGGCACTCCGCAGCCGGCCAGCGTGGCACCGGCCGCCCCCGCCCCGAGGGCGCGGAGCAGGGACCGGCGGGACATGGGGTTCTTCGGGATCGCTCGCACCTGCGCAGGATGCCGCTCGTGGGGTACGGCGGGCAATGGACCAACCGTCCAGCGGTGGCCGTCCGCCGCGCACACCCTGTCGAGGGTCCCGCGCGGGGGCGGGGATACGGAGACGGCCCCGGGCGCTCGCACAGTGCGCCCGGGGCCGTGCCCGTACCGAATGGAGCGGCGGTCAGCCGTCGAGGGAGGTCATGACGTGCTTGATCCGGGTGTAGTCCTCGAAGCCGTACGCGGAGAGGTCCTTGCCGTAGCCGGACTTCTTGAACCCGCCGTGCGGCATCTCGGCGACGAGCGGGATGTGGGTGTTGATCCACACGCAGCCGAAGTCGAGGTTCTTGGACATCCGCATGGCGCGGGCGTGGTCCTTGGTCCACACCGAGGAGGCCAGGGCGTACTCGACGCCGTTGGCCCACTCCAGCGCCTGCGCCTCGTCCGTGAACGACTGGACGGTGATGACCGGGCCGAAGACCTCGTGCTGGATGATCTCGTCGTCCTGCTTGAGGCCGGAGACGACGGTCGGGGCGTAGAAGTAGCCCTTCTCACCGACCCGGTGGCCGCCCGCCTCGACCCTGGCGTGGGCGGGGAGGCGCTCGATGAAGCCACTGACCTGGGCGAGCTGGTTGGCGTTGTTTAGCGGGCCGTAGAGCACGTCCTCGTCGTCCGGCTGCCCGGTCTTCGTGTCGGCGGCGGCCTTGGCGAGCGCGGTGACGAACTCGTCGTGGATGGACTCGTGGACCAGCACGCGGGTGGCGGCCGTGCAGTCCTGGCCGGCGTTGAAGTAGCCGGCGACCGAGATGTCCTCGACGGCCTTGGCGATGTCGGTGTCCTCGAACACGACGACCGGCGCCTTGCCGCCGAGCTCCAGGTGGACCCGCTTGACGTCCTTCGCCGCGGACTCCGCGACCTGCATGCCGGCCCGGACCGAACCCGTGATGGAGGCCATCGCCGGGGTCCGGTGCTCCACCATCGCGCGGCCGGTGTCCCGGTCCCCGCAGATGACGTTGAAGACGCCCTTGGGCAGGATCTGCCCGATGATCTCCGCGATCAGCACGGTGGAGGCCGGGGTGGTGTCGGACGGCTTGATCACGACGGTGTTGCCCGCGGCAAGCGCCGGGGCGAACTTCCAGACGGCCATCATCATCGGGTAGTTCCACGGCGCGACCTGGGCGCAGACCCCGACCGGCTCGCGGCGGACGATGGAGGTCAGCCCCTCCATGTACTCGCCGGCCGAACGGCCCTCCAGCAGCCGGGCCGCACCCGCGAAGAAGCGGATCTGGTCGACCATCGGCGGGAGTTCCTCGGTGCGGGTGAGCCCGACCGGCTTGCCGGTGTTCTCGGACTCGGCCGCGATGAGGTCCTCCGCACGCTCCTCGAAGGCGTCCGCGATCTTCAGCAGGGCGCGCTGGCGCTCGGCGGGGGTGACGTCGCGCCAGGCGGGGAAGGCCGCGACGGCGGCCTCCATGGCGGCGTCGACGTCGGCGGCACCGGAGAGCGGGGACGTCGCGTAGACCTCTTCCGTCACCGGGTTGACCACGTCGATGGTCCGCCCGTCGGCGGCGTCGCGGAACTCTCCGTTGATGTAGTTGCGCAGACGGCGCACCTCGGTGGTCACAGCCGACCCTCCTGCTCTGAAGTCCAATGGGTGAGACGCCCAGCGTAGTCGCTCGGGTAACGCTTTCGACATACCTAACCGCCGTGAACTTCGGATTCGGTGAGATTCAGGTCCCTCAACAACGAATTTCATCGATCGAGGGTTGCAAGACAGACGAGTCCCGGTGCACAGTGGCTCCGTGGCAAGCCGCAGCGCAGACTCCAGGACCGGGAACGGATCGTCCTCAACGGTCGATGCCGTGTCCCTCGCAATCATCGAACAGCTCCAGGAGGACGGACGCCGTCCGTACGCCGCGATCGGCAAGGCCGTCGGCCTCTCCGAGGCGGCCGTGCGACAGCGCGTCCAGAAGCTGCTCGACCAGGGCGTGATGCAGATCGTCGCCGTCACCGATCCGCTCACCGTGGGATTCAGACGGCAGGCGATGGTCGGGATCAACGTCGAGGGCGACCTCGATCCCGTCGCGGAGGCCCTGTCGGCCATGGCCGAGTGCGAGTACGTGGTGATGACCGCGGGCTCCTTCGACCTGATGGTGGAGATCGTCTGCGAGGACGACGACCACCTGCTGGAGACGATCAGCAAACGCATCCGGGCCATTCCCGGAGTGCGCTCCACCGAGAGCTTCGTCTACCTCAAGCTCAAGAAGCAGACCTATATGTGGGGAACCCGATAGCCGTGAGCAAGGACCTCAGCCGGACCGCGTACGACCACCTGTGGATGCACTTCACCCGCATGTCGGACTACGAGAACGCGCCCGTTCCCACCATCGTGCGTGGCGAGGGCACCTACATCTTCGACGACCAGGGCAAGCGCTACCTCGACGGGCTGTCCGGCCTGTTCGTGGTCAACGCCGGCCACGGCCGCCGCGAGCTCGCGGAGGCCGCGTACAAGCAGGCGCAGGAGCTGGCCTTCTTCCCGGTGTGGTCCTACGCCCACCCGAAGGCCGTCGAACTGGCCGAGCGCCTCGCGGACTACGCCCCGGGCGACCTCAACAAGGTCTTCTTCACCACCGGCGGCGGCGAGGCCGTCGAGACCGCGTGGAAGCTGGCGAAGCAGTACTTCAAGCTCAAGGGCAAGCCGACCAAGTACAAGGTCATCTCGCGCGCGGTCGCCTACCACGGCACCCCGCAGGGCGCGCTGTCCATCACCGGTCTGCCGGCGCTCAAGGCCCCCTTCGAACCGCTGGTCCCCGGCGCGCACAAGGTGCCGAACACCAACATATACCGCGCCCCGCTCTTCGGTGACGACCCCGAGGCCTTCGGCCGCTGGGCCGCCGACCAGATCGAGCAGGAGATCCTCTTCGAGGGCCCGGACACCGTAGCCGCCGTCTTCCTGGAGCCCGTGCAGAACGCGGGCGGCTGTTTCCCGCCCCCGCCCGGCTACTTCCAGCGCGTGCGCGAGATCTGCGACAAGTACGACGTGCTGCTCGTCTCCGACGAGGTCATCTGCGCCTTCGGCCGGCTCGGCACGATGTTCGCCTGCGACAAGTTCGGCTACGTGCCGGACATGATCACCTGCGCCAAGGGCATGACCTCTGGCTACTCCCCGATCGGCGCCTGCATCATCTCGGACCGGCTCGCCGAGCCGTTCTACGAGGGCGACAACACCTTCCTGCACGGCTACACCTTCGGCGGCCACCCGGTCTCCGCGGCGGTCGGCCTCGCCAACCTCGACATATTCGAGAAGGAAGGCCTCAACCAGCACGTCCTCGACAACGAGAACGCCTTCTTCACCACGCTGCAGAAGCTCCACGACCTGCCGATCGTCGGTGACGTCCGGGGCAACGGCTTCTTCTACGGCATCGAGCTGGTCAAGGACAAGGCCACCAAGGAGACGTTCACCGACGAGGAGACCGAGCGCGTCCTGTACGGCTTCCTCTCCAAGGCGCTGTACGAGAGCGGCCTGTACTGCCGGGCCGACGACCGGGGCGACCCGGTCGTCCAGCTCGCGCCGCCGCTGATCTCCGACCAGTCCACGTTCGACGAGATCGAGTCCATCCTGCGGTCCGTCCTGACGGAGGCCTGGACGAAGCTCTGACCGATCGCTCGACCGGCTGATCGAGCGAGCCCGGCTTGACCACCGCTTGACCCTCCACGGACGGTCCTCCAGCGGTCATTTCATACGGTCCACGCGGCCCGGATGCGCCCAGTCGAGTGGGAAGAGGCGCACCCGGGCCGCGTGCTGTGCGCACACCGCGGTCGGAATCCTTACGGTGCCGAGTGACCGATCGGCCCTCTCTTCGTTCCCCCGTACGGGGGAACGGGATATCTGATCTGAACCGAGGTGTACGCCATGGTGGCCCCGCCGGACAACGACGTGATCTGGGCGCACTCCCTGCACCACTCCCACAACGGCTCACCCGCGCTCGGCGGGGTGTCCCTGGGGATCCGCGACGGCGAGATCCTCGCCGTGACCGGCCCGCGCGGCAGCGGCAAGACGACCCTGCTGCACTGCCTGTCCGGCCAACTGGTGCCCACCGAGGGCGAGGTGTGGTTCAACAGCGTCCCCGTCCACACCATGGGCCCCCGGCTGCGCGAACGGCTGCGCCGCGACAAGTTCGGCTGGATCGCCCCCGAGCCGCAACTCGTCCCTGAGCTGACCACCTGGGAGAACACCGCCCTTCCGCTGCTGCTGCGCGGCGCCTCGCACCGGGAGGCCAAGAAGGCCGCCATGGAGTGGCTGGAGCGCCTCGACATCGGCATGTGCGCCAGGAAGCGGCCGCACACCCTCCAGCAGAGCCAGCGGCAGCGGATCTCGGTGGCCCGCGCACTGGCCACCGCCCCCGCGGTGATCTTCGCCGACGAGCCCACCGCCACCCTGCACCGCACCGACCGCACCCATGTCCTGCGGACCCTGACCAGCGCGGCCCGCTCGCACGGCATCACGGTGGTCCTCGCCACCCACGACGCCGAGATCGCCGCCCTCGCGGACCGCACGGTGCCGCTGCTGGACGGGCGCCGGGTCGCCACGGCCAAGCTGACCGCCGGGACCGACACGGAGGGCCGCGCGGCGTGCTCGCTCTCCGTCTAGCCCGCGGTTCCCATCCCCTGGTCCTGGTGCGGCGGCTGCTCGTCGCGGCCGCCTCCGCCGGGGTCGGCTTCCTCCTGCTGTGCACCCTGGGCTACGCCTCCGGGCACCCGGCGCACTCCGCCGGTTCCGTGCTGCGGCTGCTGTGGTGCTTCGTACCGCTGGCCGCCACCGTGCAGTTCGCGGTCGCGGTGGCCCGGACCGACCCGAGCACCCGGCCGCGCCCCGGACTGTCCGCCGTGGGCCTGGGCCCTGTCCGGCTCAGTGTGCTCGCCGCGGTCTCCACCGCCGTCTCGTGCACCCTCGGCTCCATGGTGGCGCTGCTCTTCTTCCTCCATCTGCGCGGCGACCTGTCCGGGCTGCCGTTCGACGGCGCGGCGGCCGGGCTGCTGGGCGCGGACGCGTCGCTGCCGCTGGCCGCCGTCGTGGTCCTGCTGACCCTGGTGCCCGCGACGGCGGCGACCGCGAGCGCGCTGGCGCTGCGCACCAGTCCGGTGCGGGCGGCGGGCGTGCAGGACGGTGCGCGGGACCTGCTGCCGGAGGAGCAGGCCCCCGCCCCGGCCGCGCCGCCCGCCGGGCTGCCGTGGGGCGTCGCCCTGACGGCCGCCGGCCTCGCGGTCGAGGCGTACGCGAGCCGAGGCTCGTCGGGCAGCCCGTTCCCGCTCCCCGGAAAGCTGGACTCCACCCCGGTCTGGGTCCTGGTGGGGTGGACGCTGACGGCGATCGGCCTCGCCACCGCCGGCCCCGGGCTGACCCATCTCGCCGGACGGCTGCTCCAGGCGGTGCGCCCCGGAGCCGTACGGCTGCTGGCGGGCCGGGTACTGATGGACGAGGCGCGCCGGATCGGCCGGCCGCTGGGCGTCGTCTGCGCGGTGCTCTCCGCCGTCATCGCCGCCTTCGCGCTGTACGGCACGGGCCCCCGCCCCTTCGGACCGCTCACTGCCCTCGGCGCCGTACTCGTCATCGGCTGCACGACGGCGACGCTGCTGACCTCGGCACTGGAGGCGAGGCAGGCCCGCGCGGAAACGGCACAGGCCCTGCTGCGTCTCGGCGCCCCGGCCTCGGCGCTGCGGGCCGCGACAGCACTGCGCGCGGCCGCACTGCTCCTGGTCTTCGCCCCGCTGACCTGGGCGATCGCGGAGCTGGCGGCTCTGCCGCTGACGGGCTGAGCGGGGGGCCGGACGGCTTCGGGGCGATCCGGCCACCGGCCAGTGACCCCCGGCCGTCAGAAGACCGCGGGCAGTACGACGCTCTCCGCCGCGTCGAAGGTGACGCCGACGACCGCGCCCTCCTCCGGTGTACCGCGCAGTGCGCACTCGGCGTCCAGGGCCGGTCCGTGCTCCGGGTACAACTTCACGGCGACGTGGTTGCCCCGGAAGGTGCGGGCGGCCACGGTGCAGCGCAGGCCGTCCTCCGGGGCGCCGATCAGGACTCCGGCCGGCCGCACCAGCAGGTCGCAGGCCCCCTGGCGTGATCCGGCGGGCACTGGCACCTTGCCCCAGTCCGTGTCGGCGGCCTCGCCGGTGACCGTCGCCTCCACCACGTTGTCGAAGCCGAGGAAGCGGGCGACGAAGGCCGACGCGGGATGCTGCCAGACCTCCAGCGGGGTGCCCACCTGGGCGATGCGTCCGTCGCGCATCACGACGACGCGGTCGGCCAGCGCGAAGGCCTCGCCCTGGTCGTGGGTGACGGCGAGCACGGTCGTGCCCAGGCGGGCGAAGAGCGTGCGCAGTTCGACGACGAGGCGTTCGCGCAGACCGCGGTCCAGCTGGCCGAGCGGCTCGTCCAGCATGAGCAGCTTGGGCCGGGGCGCGAGCGCACGTGCCAGGGCGACGCGCTGCTGCTCGCCGCCGGAGAGTGCGGCGACGGCCCGCCGCTCGGCGCCGGGCAGCCCCACCAGACCGAGGAGTTCGGCGACCTTGCGGTCCTGCTCGGCCCGGCCCACGCCGCGCATCCGCAGCCCGAAGGCGACGTTGGCGCCGGCGTCCCGGTGCGGGAACAGCTGGTGGTCCTGGAACATCAGGCCGAGCCCGCGCCGGTGCACCGGCACCCCGGCCTGGTCCGCGCCGTCGAGCAGCACCCGGCCGGCGTCCAGGTGCTGGAGGCCGGCCACCACCCGCAGCAGCGTCGACTTCCCGCTGCCGCTCGGTCCCAGCACACAGACGATCTCGTGGTCCGCGACCTCCAGACCGACCGCGTCCAGCGCCACCCGGTCACCGAAGCGCACGGTGGCCGATTCGAGTGTCAGCATTGTGTCAGCATCCCTAGAACTCGCCGGATCGGTCGGTGCGGATACGTTCGAGCAGCAGCAGCGAGATCGCGCACACGAGCATCAGAATGGTGCTGAGGGCCATCGCCTGGCCGTAGTTGAGATCCCCGGACCGCCCGAGCAGCCGCGCCACCGCGACCGGAAGCGTCGGGTTGTCGGGCCGCGCGATGAACACCGTCGCGCCGAACTCCCCGAGCGACACGGCGAACGCGAAGCCCGCCGCCACCAGCAACGCCCGGCGCACCAGCGGCAGATCCACCTCGCGCCAGACCCGCAGCGGCGAGGCGCCGAGCACCGCGGCCGCCTCGCGCAGCCGCCCGTCCACCGCGCGCAGGACCGGCAGCATGGTCCGTACGACGAACGGCACCCCGACCAGCGCCTGGGCGAGCGGCACCAGGATCCAGGAGGTCCGCAGATCGAGCGGCGGCTTGTCCAGGGTGATCAGGAAACCGAAGCCGACGGTGACGGCGGAGACCCCGAGAGGCAGCATCAGCAGCGCGTCGAAGCCCCTGACCAGCCGCCCGGCCCGCCTGGTCAGCGCCGCCGCGGCCAGGCCCCCGACGACCAGTGCGATGGCGGTCGCGACCAGGGCGTACCGCAGCGAGTTCCCGATCGCTTCGAGCGGCGCGACCAGGAACGTACCGCTGTTCGCGTCCGCAAAGGCCAACGCCCGGTAGTAGCCGAAGCCGTGGCCACCGGGCAGGTCGAGCGAACGCTCCACCAGGATGGCGAGCGGCAGCAGGATCAGCACCAGCACGGTCAGCAGGACGCCTCCGAGCAGCGTCCACTGGCCCGCGCCGCGCGGTCTGCGGGCCGTCTGCGCCGGGTCTACGAGCTTCAGTGCCGTCTCCCGGCGCCGTACGGTCCAGGCGTGCACGGCGAGGATCGCGCCGACCGCGGCGAACTGCACGAGCGTGAGCACGGCGGCCGTCGGCAGGGCGAGCAGCTGCGCGGTCTGGCGGTAGATCTCCACCTCCAGCGTGGAGAATCCGGGGCCGCCGAGGATCTGGACGACGCCGAAGGAGGTGAAGGTGAAGAGGAAGACCATCAGAGCGGCCGCCGCCACGGCGGGGGCGAGCGCCGGAAGCGTCACCCGCCGCCAGGCGGCGAACCGTCCGGCGCCGAGGACGCGCGCGGCCTCCTCCTGCCGGGGGTCGAGCTGCGACCACAGCCCGCCGACGGTGCGCACGACGACCGCGTAGTTGAAGAAGACATGGGCCAGCAGGATCGCCCACACCGTGGTGTCGAGCCGCACGCCCCACAGGTCGTCGAGGAAGCCGCCGCGCCCCAGCAACGCGAGGAACGCGGTGCCCACGACGACGGTCGGCAGGACGAACGGCACCGTGACGGCCGCCCTCAGCACCTGCTTGCCCGGAAAGTCGAACCGGGCGAACACATAGGCGCCCGGCAGCGCGATCAGCAGGGTCAGCGCGGTCGAGGCGAGCGCCTGCCAGAGCGTGAACCAGAGGACGTTCTGCATGTCGGACCGGCTCAGCACCTCGCCGATCCGTCCGAACTGCCACACCCCGCCGTCCTTGAGCCCGCGTCCGACGATCGCGACGACGGGGTAGGCGAAGAACACCGCGAAGAAGGCGACGGGCACGGCCATCAGGCCGAGCCGCACCGCGCTCCCGCGCCGAGACCGGGAGCGTGCGGCCTTCCCGCGCGCGCCCGGTCCGCGTACGGGGGGCTTCGCTACTTCACTACGAGCGAGGACCATGACTGGACCCACTGCTCACGGTTCTTGGCGATCGCGTCCGGGGCGACGGTCGCGGGCTTGTCCGAGGTGGCCCCGAACTCGGTGAAGAGTTCAGGCACCTTCGCACTCTTGGTGACCGGGCTGACGAACATGTTGAGCGGCATATCCTCCTGGAACTTCTTCCCGATCATGAAGTCCAGCAGGGCCTTGCCGCCCTCCTCGTTCTTCGCGCCGTCGAGCAGACCGGCGAACTCGATCTGCCGGAAGCACGTCCCGGTGGCGACCCCGGTCGGGGCGGTCTTGGGCTTCGGGTCCGCGTACAGCACCTCGACGGGCGGGCTGGAGGCGTAACTGACCACGAGCGGCCGGTCGGCCTTGGCCTTCTTGCCTCCCGCGGAGCCGGAGAACTCCTCGTTGTAGGCCTGCTCCCAGCCGTCGACGACCTTGACGCCGTTGCTCTTCAGCTTCTTCCAGTAGTCCTGGTAGCCGTCCTCGCCGTAGGTGGCGATGCTGCCGAGGAGGAAGCCGAGGCCGGGCGAGGAGGTCGCGGCGTTCTCGGTGACGAGGAGGTTTCTGTACGCGGGCTTCGCCAGGTCCTCGAAGGTCTTCGGCGGCGCGAGCTTCTTGTCGGCGAAGTACTTCTTGTCGTAGTTCACGCAGATGTCGCCGGTGTCGACCGGAGTGACCCGGTGCTTCTCGGCGTCCAGCTGGACATCGGACGCGACCTGGCCGAGGCCCTTGGCGGCGTACGGCGTGAAGAGGCCGTTGTCGAGGGCGCGCGAGAGCAGGGTGTTGTCGACGCCGAAGAACACGTCACCGCGCGGTGATCCCTTGGTCAGGATCTCCTGGTTGAGGGCGGCGCCCGCGTCACCGCTCTTCAGCACCTTGACGGTGTAGCCGGTCTCCCGGGTGAACTCCTTCAGCACGCCCTTGGACGCGTTGAAGGAGTCGTGGCTGACGAGCGTGACGGTCTTGGAGCCGGTGCCCTTGGTACCGGACGAGCCGGACGAAGCGTCGTCCGAGCTGCCGCAGCCGACGAGCGCGGTCGCGCCGATCGCGGCGGCGACGGCCGCCACCGCGACCTTGTTGGTGGTGCTCATGTGATTCCTCCTGGAGATGACCAGGAAGAGACGCGGCCCTGCCCGCGCCGGTGGAGAACCGGAAGCGGGCAGGGCGCAACAGCTTGAGTAAGGTCCGAACTTCCTACCCGGAATGACCCGGGCGAGGTTCAGAGGGTCTGCGGCCAACCTGTCCTCGGTGCCGCACTCTCAGCGCTGTGGCGCTCCCCTGTCGGAATATGAAGTTGATTTCACGCCCAGGCTACACGGCCGGTTCCGGCCTCAGCGCTCGGACGCCGCGAGCTGCCCGCAGGCCCCGTCGATCTCCTGGCCCCGGGTGTCCCGCACGGTCACCGGCACCCCGTGGGCGGCGATGGCCTCGACGAACGCCTTCTCGTCCTCGGGCCGCGAGGCGGTCCACTTCGAGCCCGGTGTCGGGTTCAGCGGGATCAGGTTGACGTGTACCCGCTTGCCCTTGAGGAGCCGGCCGAGCCGGTCACCGCGCCAGGCCTGGTCGTTGATGTCACGGATCAGCGCGTACTCGATGGAGATGCGGCGGCCGGACTTCTCCGCGTACTCCCAGGCCGCGTCCAGCACCTCGCGCACCTTCCACCGGGTGTTCACGGGGACGAGGGTGTCGCGCAGCTCGTCGTCCGGGGCGTGCAGCGAGACGGCGAGACGGCACTTGAAGCCCTCGTCCGCGAAGCGCAGCATCGCCGGCACCAGGCCGACGGTGGAGACGGTTATGCCGCGCTGCGACAGCCCAAGCCCGTCGGGCTCCGGGTCGGTCAGCCGGCGGATGGCGCCGACCACGCGGTTGTAGTTGGCGAGCGGCTCGCCCATGCCCATGAAGACGATGTTGGAGAGCCGCGCCGGACCTCCGGGGACCTCGCCGTCGCGCAGCGCCCGCATGCCGTCCACGATCTGGTGGACGATCTCCGCGGTGGAGAGGTTGCGGTCGAGACCGGCCTGCCCGGTGGCGCAGAACGGGCAGTTCATCCCGCAGCCGGCCTGCGAGGAGATGCACATCGTGACGCGCTCGGGGTAGCGCATCAGGACGGACTCGACCAGCGTCCCGTCGTGCAGCTTCCACAGGGTCTTGCGGGTGGTGTCGTCGTCGCAGCTGATGTGGCGGACGACGGACATCAGCTCGGGGAACAGCACCTCCGCGAGCTTGTCCCGCGACCCGGCCGGAATGTTGGTCCACTCCGAGGGGTCGTGCGCGTACCGCGTGAAGTAGTGCTGCGAGAGCTGCTGGGCACGGAAGGGCTTCTCGCCGGTCGCGGCGACGGCTTCCTTGCGCTCGGCGGGCGTGAGGTCGGCGAGGTGCCGCGGCGGCTTCTTGGCTCCGCGGGGCGCGACGAAAGTGAGTTCTCCGGGCTTAGGCATGGTTCATCCAGTGTCGCAGACACGCGGCGATGCCCCGCCCTCCTCCGAAGAGGCCCTGGTCCGGGCCGGACGGGGTAACCGGAGTGACGGGACGGCCCGCCGACTCCGCAGGAGATATCAGCCGTGCTGGAGAGGCGCGAGCGGGCGATCGAGCTCCGCCAGCACATGCGCTCGGCCCTGCGGGAACGTGGCTGACGTCACCGGACACGGGTGAGGGCCCACCGTCCGAGAACGGTGGGCCCTCACCCGTGCTGACGCGTACGGACGCTCAGCCGGAGCCGACGAAGAGGACCATCAGCAGCCAGACCACCGGCGCGGTCGGCAGCAGGGAGTCCAGCCGGTCCATGATGCCGCCGTGCCCGGGGAGCAGCGTGCCCATGTCCTTGATTCCGAGGTCCCGCTTGATCATGGACTCGCCCAGGTCACCGAGGGTGGCACTGGCGGCGACCGCGAGGCCGAGCAGCAGGCCCTGCCACCAGGAGCCGTCGTCGATCAGGAACTGCATGCACAGCGCCCCGGCCACCATCGCGAAGCTCACCGCTCCGAAGAGGCCCTCGCGGGTCTTTCCGGGGCTGATCCGGGGCGCGAGCTTGTGCTTGCCGAACCGCCAGCCGACGGCGTACGCGCCGGTGTCACTGACCACGGTCAGCAGCAGGAACGTCAGCACCCGCATGGGCCCGTCGTCCGCCGTCAGGAGCATGGCGACGAAGGTGGCCAGGAACGGGACGTAGAACGCGGCGAAGACGCCGGCCGTGACGTCCTTGAGGTAGCCCTCCGGCGGTGCGGTCATCCGCCAGACGAGCACCGCGAGAGCGGTCAGCGCCATCGCGGCCCAGGCCCCCTCGGCGCCTCGCGCGTAACCGGCCACGACCATGGCGGCGCCACCGACCGCGAGGGGTACGAGCGGCGCCTTGATGCCCTTGCGCTCCTCCAGCCGGGAGGTGAGCTCCCAGAGGCCGACGACGACGGCGACCACGATCACACCGACGAAGACGGCCTTGACGATGAAGAGCGAGGCGACGACGACGGCGCCCAGCCCCACGCCGACCCCTATGGCGGATCCGAGATCACGGCCCGCACGTTTCTTCTGCGGGGGCGGCGGCGCGGTGGACATGGGCTCCTGCGGCTTCTCGTCGCGGAACAGGGGGCCGCCGCTCAGGCGTGCGGCCCCCTGGTCCCGGTCATCACGGCTCTCAGCGTCTCTACCTGCGTCGGGAACGTCCGGCACGATGGGCATGGGCCGAGTCTGCTGGGCGTTATGCACATCGTATGCAGGACCCGCCGGAACGGACCGCATCTCGGGAGCGGCCCCGTGGCCGGCGTCCTGCGGGACGCCCCAGGAAGAGTCGTTCATCAGACTTCGAGCAGCTCGGCTTCCTTGTGCTTCAGCAGCTCGTCCACCTGCGCGACGTACTTCGCGGTGGTGTCGTCGAGCTCCTTCTCGGCACGGCGGACCTCGTCCTCGCCGGACTCCTTGTCCTTGACCAGCTTGTCGAGGGTCTCCTTGGCCTTGCGGCGGACCGCGCGGATCGAGATCTTGGAGTCCTCGGCCTTGGTCTTCGCGACCTTGATGTAGTCGCGACGGCGCTCTTCGGTGAGGTCGGGGAAGTTCACCCGGATGATATTGCCGTCGTTGCTCGGGTTGACGCCGAGGTCGGAGTCGCGGATGGCCTGCTCGATGTTGCGCAGCGCCGTCTTGTCGAACGGCGTCACGACGGCCATCCGGGGCTCGGGCACCGAGAAAGAGGCCAGCTGGTTGATCGGGGTCAGCGCGCCGTAGTAGTCGGCGACGATCTTGTTGAACATCGCCGGGTGCGCACGGCCGGTACGGATCGCGGCGAAGTCCTCTTTCGCGACCACGACGGCCTTCTCCATCTTCTCCTCGGCCTCAAGGAGGGTTTCTTCGATCACCACGTGCTCCTGCGTGTCTTGAGTGGGCCCGGCGTGCTCGGGCCCGGCGGGTCCTGCGTCGCGTCCTCACCTGCACGGTGTCCGACCGGCAGGCCGTTGTCCATCCTTCGGGCCCCTGCTCGGGCCCCGGGAACCACCCGGGTCTCCCCGGTCCGGTCCCCCGGCTCTCAGGCCCGGGTGCTCCGGTCGCTCACGAGCGAGCCGATCTTCTCACCCTTGACGGCGCGGGCGATATTGCCCGCCGTCGTCAGCTCGAAGACGAGGATCGGCAGCTGGTTGTCACGGCAGAGCGTGATGGCGGTGGCGTCGGCGACCTTGAGATCGCGGGCGAGCACCTCGCTGTACTCCAGCGCGTCGAACTTCACCGCTCCGGGGTTGGTCTTCGGGTCGGAGTCGTAGACCCCGTCCACACCGTTCTTGCCCATCAGCAGCGCCTCGGCGTCGATCTCCAGGGCGCGCTGGGCCGCGGTGGTGTCGGTGGAGAAGTACGGCATGCCCATACCGGCGCCGAAGATGACGACGCGGCCCTTCTCCAGGTGCCGTACGGCGCGCAGCGGGATGTACGGCTCCGCGACCTGGCCCATGGTGATGGCGGTCTGGACGCGGGAGTCGATGCCCTCCTTCTCCAGGAAGTCCTGGAGCGCCAGGCAGTTCATGACCGTGCCGAGCATGCCCATGTAGTCGGACCGGGCCCGGTCCATACCGCGCTGCTGGAGCTCGGCGCCGCGGAAGAAGTTGCCGCCGCCGATGACGATCGCGATTTCCGCGCCGTCCCGGACGACCGCCGCGATCTCGCGTGCGATGGCGTGTACGACATCTGGGTCGACACCGAGACCCCCGCCACCGGCGAACGCCTCTCCGGACAGCTTCAGCATGAAGCGTCCGGGCACCTTGCCGTCGTCGCGCCTGTGGTCACCTTTTGCGGCGTCCGCGCCCTTGTTCATGGAGATTCTCCTCGTGCACATACGAAGAAGGCCATTGCCGGTGGGTCCGATGTCCCTCAGCGGCAATGGCCTCCTCGTCAGATCTGCGGTCGTACGGCGGTGTGCGGCCGTCGACTGCACCAGACCCTATCGGGGTCCACCGTTTTTCGCGGACGGACTCAGATGCCGACCTTGATGCGCGAGAAGCGCTTCAGGGTGACACCGGCCTCGTCCAGGACCTTCTGGACGGACTTCTTGTTGTCCAGCGCGTACGGCTGGCCGAGGAGGGTGGCCTCCTTGAAGAAGCCGTTGACGCGACCCTCGACGATCTTCGGGAGCGCGGCCTCGGGCTTGCCCTCGGCGCGCGTGGTCTCCTCGGCGACACGACGCTCGGTCTCGACGATCTCGGCCGGGACGTCCTCGCGGGAGAGGTACTTCGGCGCGAAGGCGGCGATGTGCTGGGCAAGGCCCTTCGCCAGCTCCGCGTCGGCCTTGTCGAGCTCGACCAGAACACCGATCTGCGGCGGCAGGTCGGGCATGGTGCGGTGCATGTACACGGAGACGTAGGCGCCGGTGAACTGCGCGAAGCGGTCCAGGACGATCTTCTCGCCGAGGTTGGCGTTCGCCTCGTCGACGTACGCCTGAACCGTCTTGCCGGCCTCGATCTCGGAGCCGAGCAGCGCGGCCAGGTCGGCCGGGGAGGTGGCGGCGACGTGCGCGGCCAGCGCGTTGGCGACGGCCTGGAACTTCTCGCCCTTGGCGACGAAGTCCGTCTCGCACTTCAGCTCAAGCAGGACGCCGGAGGTGTTGTCCTCGGAGATGAGGGAGACGACGGCGCCGTTCTCGGCCGAACGGCCCTCGCGCTTGGCTACGCCCTTCTGGCCCTTGATACGAAGGGCCTCGACGGCACCTTCGACACTGCCGTCGGCCTCGTCGAGCGCCTTCTTGCAGTCCATCATGCCGGCGCCGGTGAGCTCACGGAGCTTCTTGACGTCAGCGGCGGTGTAGTTCGCCATGAGTCTGAATTTCTCTCTCGAAGTCTGAAAGATCTACGGGTGAACGGCGGGGGCGGTGCCTCTGCGGCACCGGCCCCCGCCGTCGTCAGCCGTGACGGGTGTCAGGCCTGCTCGCCGTCCGCGGCCGGAGCCTCGGCGGCGGGGGCCTCGACGGCCGGCGTCTCGGTGGCGGGCGCCTCGGCAGCAGCCTCGGCGGCCGGTGCGTCAGCGGCCTCGGCGTCCGCGACCTTCTCGGTCTCGGCGGAGGTCTGGACCTCGGCGTCGGCCTTCTTGTCGCCCTCCAGCAGGTCACGCTCCCACTCGGCGAGGGGCTCGCCGGCGGCCTTCTCGCCCGGCTTCGAGTCGCCGGTCGCGGCACCGGAGCGGGCGATGAGGCCCTCGGCGACGGCGTCGGCGATCACGCGGGTGAGCAGGGTGACGGAGCGGATCGCGTCGTCGTTGCCCGGAATCTTGTAGTCGACCTCGTCGGGGTCGCAGTTGGTGTCCAGGATCGCGACGACCGGGATGTGGAGCTTGCGCGCCTCACCGACGGCGATGTGCTCCTTCTTGGTGTCGACGATCCAGACGGCGCTCGGCACCTTCTGCATCTCGCGGATACCACCGAGGGTCTTCTCCAGCTTGGCCTTCTCGCGGGAGAGAACCAGGAGCTCCTTCTTGGTGAGGCCGGAGGCGGCCACGTCCTCGAAGTCGATGAGCTCAAGCTCCTTCAGACGCTGAAGGCGCTTGTAGACGGTGGAGAAGTTGGTGAGCATGCCACCGAGCCAACGCTGGTTGACATACGGCATGCCGACGCGCGTCGCCTGCTCGGCGATGGCCTCCTGGGCCTGCTTCTTCGTACCCACGAACATGATGGAGCCGCCGTGGGCGACGGTCTCCTTGACGAACTCGTAGGCACGGTCGATGTACGACAGCGACTGGAGCAGGTCGATGATGTAGATGCCGTTGCGCTCCGTGAAGATGAAGCGCTTCATCTTCGGGTTCCAACGACGGGTCTGGTGACCGAAGTGGACGCCGCTTTCCAGCAGCTCCCGCATCGTGACGACGGCCATGGCCGTACTCCTTGAGGTACTCGGTTATCGCGACCGCAGGATTGCGGTCGCGCCTGACGCCCCGACGCGCCGTGCCACGAGGGACCGAGGAGCGCGGCCACCTCCGTTGAGAAGGAGATGGCGGGGCGTGCGAAGTCGACCCGGTGACCCGGATCGCCACAAGAAGTGTACGGGACCCACTGAGTGCCGGGTGACGGCGCTGTCCACAACCGGCCGGTACTCCACAGATCCGGTCCGTGATCCCCGCGGACCGGGCCGCCGGGGGACGGTTGTGCCATGCGAAACACATCTGACCAGGACGGATCCCGGGCCCGCTCCGGGGGCCGCCGCGCACCGGGCGGCGGGCGGGGCGATGAGCGGGGCGGCGGGCCGGGGCGCCTGGCGCGGGCGGTGTCGGCGGCGGCCGCCGCGGCGCTTCTCGCGGCGGGGTGGTGGTGCGGGACATCGGCCGCCGCGGACCGGCCGCCCCCGCCCGTGACGGCGCCCCTGGCTCCCCCGGCCACCCCTGCCCCTGCCCCGGTGGATCCGCCGCCCGCTCGCGGACGGGTCCGGCCGCTGGCGGGGCGGCCCGTGGTCGTACGGGGATGGGAGCCGCCCGCCACGGACTACGGGCCGGGGCACCGCGGGGTGGACCTCGCAGCAGGACCGGGTACGGAGGTGCTCGCGGCCGCGTCCGGCCGGGTCTCGTTCGCGGGCGGCGTCGCGGGACGGGGGGTGCTGGCGATCGAGCTCGCGGGTACGGGCGATCCGCCGCTGCGGACGACGTACGAGCCCGTGCGCCCGCTGGTCGCGAAGGGGGACGAGGTCACCGCGGGGCAGGTGGTGGCGGTCATGGCGGCGGGGCCGTTCCACTGCGCCTCCGGCTGTCTGCACTGGGGGCTGCGTCGCGCGGCGGTGTATCTGGACCCGCTGTCACTGCTGCCGCCCGAGCTGCTGCGGCGCGGACCGTCCCGGCTGCTGCCGGTGGCCGGTGTGCCGGAACCTTCACCACGGCCGGGCGGCGGGGAGCCGGTGGCGGGGGACGGCGAGGGCGCCGCGACCGCGCCCCCGCACGGGGCCGTGGTGAGGCGCCGGAGTCAGGAGGCCTGCTCGCCGGGGGCGCCCCGGACGCCGCGGAGGATCATGGCGACGGCGGTGTCCGCGATCACGGCGGGCTCCTCCGCCACACTGAGTTCGATACGCCGCACCGCCGCGTCCACGGAGCCCTGGAGCAGCATCGCCGCCAGCCGGGGCTGCTCGTGGCCGAGGTCGCCGAGTGCCTCGACGATCATGGCGATCAGCCCGCCGTGGGCGGCGCGGATCTTCTCCCGGGCGCCCGCGTCCAGCTCGCTCGCGGAGATGGCGACGACGGCGCGGTGGCGCCGGTCCCCCACGAGATCGAGCTGCCGTCGTACATACGCCTCGATCTTCTCCTCCGGCGTATCCGCCCGTTCCATCGCGTTCTCCACCTCGGCCGCCCAGACGGGGAAGTCGACGGTGCAGAGCTCCTCCACGACGGCGGCGCGGGAACGGAAGTACTCGTAGACGGAGGACCTGGCGAGGCCCGTGCGCTCGGCGAGGGCGGGGAAGGTCAACGCCTCCGTGCCTCCCTCGGACAGCAGGGAACGCGCTGCGTCCAGGAGGGCGCCGCGCTGCATGGTCCGGTGCTCGGCCACGGAGGCCGCTCGAATCCTGGGCACGCCTCCACTCTACGGCGACCGCTCCCCGGAAGGGGGCGCGCGGCCCCGATCGGCCGACGCCGGACGCCGCACGAGGCGGTCTCAGCGTCCGGCGTCGGCCAGTTTCGCGCGCAGTTGCAACACGGACTTCGTGTGGATCTGGCTGACCCGGCTCTCGGTGACCCCGAGGACGTTGCCGATCTCGGCCAGGGTGAGGCCCTCGTAGTAATAGAGCGTGACCACGGTCTTCTCCCGGTCCGGGAGGGTGTTGATCGCGCGGGCGAGCAGCCGCCGGAGCTCGCGGCCCTCGGCCACTTCCACCGGATTGTCGGCGGCGGTGTCCTCCAGCGTGTCCATCAGGCTCAGCCGGTCGCCGCCCTCGCCGCCCACATGGAGCAGCTCCTCCAGCGCGACCACGTTCGCCAGCGACAACTGGCTGAAAACCGCGTGCAGTTCCTCCAGCCCGATCTCCATCTCCGCGGCGACCTCCGCCTCGGACGGGGTACGCCGCAGCCGCGCCTCCAGCGTGGCGTAGGCGCGTTCCACCGCACGGGCCTTCTGGCGCACGGAGCGGGGGATCCAGTCCAGCGCCCGGAGTTCGTCGATCATCGCGCCGCGGATGCGGGTGATCGCGTACGTCTCGAACTTGATCGCCCGCTCGATGTCGAACTTCTCGATCGCGTCGATCAGTCCGAAGACCCCGGAGGAGACGAAGTCCGCCTGCTCGACGTTGGACGGAAGGCCCACACTCACCCGGCCGGCTACGTACTTCACCAGCGGTGAGTAGTGCAGGATCAGCTGCTCCCGCAGCCGCTCGTCGCCCGTGGTCTTGTACGAACGCCACAACTCGTCGAGGGAGGAGGGGGCGGGAGGGCGCACAGTGCCACGCGCAGCCGGTGGTACTGCCGCGCGGTCAGACCCGGAGGTGTGCTGGGGCATGTGGTGCCTTGAGCCGTTCTGCAGTGAAGTGCTGGGGAATGTGCGTCTGGGGCGGGGTCCTTGTGAGCGTAGCGTGACTGAAGTGTCGCGGTGCGCGCAGGATATGGGATCGGAGCCGCGCGCTTGCGGGAGAACGGACACGGCACCGGACGCGGCACCGGACCCGGTTACGGAGACGGCCGCGCACCAGGTCGAGGACATGACTGGCGGCCGGGGCCGACACGTCGCGCGCCGGCCCCGGAGACGTTGCCGAACGATCCGCCGAGGTCATCGGCATCACCTTTTCACCCGAATGCTCCAGGTCAAGTACCGCCTCGCCGCGCGTCGTCATTGCAAGTGGGCCGCCGCGTCAACCGCCATCCATCGCCATGACGTTCGACGAACCCCAGTGAGTGCAGTTCGTACAACTTGGCGAGTGCCTCGTCGGCGCCCGTTCCGGCGGTACGGGCCAACTCGCGCACCTCGGCGGTGCCACGGGCCGGAAGCGCGTCGAGAACCCTGGCGCAGCCGGTGTCCAGCAGGTCTCTGGGCAGCACCGCACCGTGTCTGGGCGGGGCGAGTTCCCCCATGTCACCGACCAGTTCGACGATTTCCGAGGCATCCGTCACCAGCACCCCCTCGCCCCGCAGGAGTTCATGGACACCTGCCGACAGACCGCTGGTGGCGGGCCCGGGGACGCCCATGGTGAAGCGGCCGAGCCGCTGGGCACACCGCGCCGTGACCAGGGAACCGCTGCGGTATTCGGCCTCCACCACGACGGTTCCCCTCGTCAACGCGGCGATGACCCTGTTCCGGAGGATGAACCGGCTGCGCGTGGGGTGTTCGGCCGGCGCCAGCTCACCGATGACGAGCCCCTGCTCGGCGACGCGCCCGATCAGTTCGGCGTGTCCGCGGGGGTACACGACGTCCACCCCGCAGGCCAGCACCGCCGCCGTCGCACCGCCGGCGGCGAGAGCACCCCGGTGAGCGGCCCCGTCGACCCCGAACGCCGCGCCCGAGACGACCACCCACCCGCGCTCCGCTAGACCGGCGCCGAGGGTCGTCGCCATGTGCGCTCCGTATGGGGTGCAGGCGCGGGCGCCGACCACCGCGACCGAACGCAGCGCCCAGAGCCGCAGATCGGGACTCCCCCGCACCCAGAGCCCGGTCGGCCGGGCGTCCCCCAGGTCGTCCAGTTGGCTCGGCCACTCGTGGTCGCCCGGACAGACGAAGCGCCCGCCGACCGAGGCCACCGCCGCCAGGTCCTGCGCGGGGTCCGCGGCCTCCGCCCGCAGCCGGTAGCCGGCCAGCCGGCGCGCCGTCATACCGCTGAGCCGCTCGGCCGATCCGTCCCGGGCAGTGATCCGCCGCAGCAGCTCCCCGGCGCCGCACTCGCGCAGCCAGCGGCCGCCCCGTTCGTCCCCCGGCTCCAGGACCCGCGTCAACGCGACCCGCGCCAGCCGCTCCCCGCCCCCCGCCCCACCGGAAGACCACCCCGACCGCTCCCCGTCCCCCGCGCCACCGGGAGACCACCCCCCGTCCCCCGCGCCCAGCCGCGGGTTCCCCGCCCGGCGCCCCGTCATGCCGCCCCCGCCGTCATCGGGGCCCCGCGCGGAATGCCGGTGCGCAGCTCCAGCGCCACCGCGATGTCCGAGGCGTCCGGCCGGTCCGCGCCCCGCAGATCCGTGAGGGTCCACGCCACCCGCAGGACCCGGTCCAGGCCGCGCGCGGTGAGCATTCCCCGTTCCATGTCGCGCTCGGCCGCCAGAAGCGCCCCGGGCGCCGCCACCAGACGGGTCCTCAGCTCGTGGCCGGGCACCTCGCTGTTGGTGGTCCAGGGGGTACCGGCCAGCCGCTCCGCCGCCCGTGCCCGCGCCTCCCGCACCCGGGCGGCGACCGTCGCCGTGGACTCGCCGCGACCGCCCTGACCTATCAGGTCCGCGCGCCTGACCGGGTCGACGGTCACCCGCAGATCCACCCGGTCGAGCAGCGGACCGGAGAGCCGGGCCTGATAGCGCCGGACCGAGGAGGGCGGGCACTCGCAGCCGGCCCCGCTCAGGGTGTGCCGCCCGCACGGGCATGGGTTGGCGGCGAGCACCATGAGGAAGCGGGCGGGCAGCCGGACCACCCCCGCGCTGCGCGCCACCACCACATGCCCCGACTCCAGCGGCTGGCGCAGCGCGTCCAGGGCCCGTACCGAGAACTCCGGCGCCTCGTCCAGGAAGAGGATGCCGCGGTGGGCCAGCGACACCGCGCCCGGCCGGGGCAGTCCGTTGCCCCCGCCGACCAGCGACTGCATGGTCGCGGAGTGGTGCGGCGCGCAGTAGGGCGCCCGGGAGACCAGGGGCTGCCCCGGCGGCAGGATGCCCGCCACCGAGTGCACCGCGGTGACCTCGAGGGACTCCTGCCTGGTCAGGGCGGGCAGGATCGCGGGGAGCCGTTCCGCGAGCATGGTCTTGCCCGCGCCCGGCGGTCCGGACAGCAGGAGGTGGTGACCGCCCGCCGCCGCGACCTCCAGGGCCTTGCGCGGCCGCTCCTGGCCCACGACGTCCGCCAGGTCCGGCCGGTTCCCCTCGCCCTGGGCCGAGCCGCGGGCGATACCGGTGCCCATCCCGGCGCCGGGCACCATCAGACCGGCCAGCACCGTGTCGGGGCGCCCCTGGTCGTGCGGCTGCTGTTCCTCCGGCACCGGTTCGTCGCAGAGCACGGCGATCAGCTGCCGCAGGCTCCGCACCCCGAGCACGGAGATCCCGGGTACCAGCGCCGCCTCGCCCGCCGTCTGCTCGGGGACGACCACCTGCCGGTAGCCGGCCTCCGCGGCGGCCAGCACGGCGGGCAGTACCCCGCGCACCGGACGCACCCGGCCGTCGAGCCCCAGCTCACCGATCATCACGACATCCGCGATCGACGCGGGGTCGATCCGCTCGGCCGCGCCGAGCACCGCGCACGCCACGGCGAGATCGAAGCCCGAGCCGCCCTTGGGTACCGACGCCGGGGACAGGCCCACCGTGAGCTTCTTCTGTGGCCACTCCGCACCGGAGTTGGTGACCGCCGCCCGCACCCGGTCGCGGCTCTCCACCAGGCTCTTGTCGGGCAGCCCCACCAGGGTGAACGTCGCCACCCCGGCCTCCAGGTCCGCCTGGACCTCCACCACCACGCCCTCGACGCCGACCAGGGCGACCGAGCAGGCCCGCGCGAACGCCATCAGGCCACCCCCCGCGCGTGCTCGGCCAGCGGCGCACCGCGCCTGGGCAGCACCACGCCGACCAGGTCGATCCGCACGCCGCCGGGCGGCGGACCGCCGTGCCGGTCCAGCCAGAGTTCGGCCAGCCGGCGCAGCCGGTCCGCCTTGGCCGGTGTCACGGCGGCCATCGGGTGCTCGAACCCACCCGCCCTGCGCGTCTTCACCTCACAGATGACGAGCGCGTCGCCGTCCAGCGCGACGATGTCGATCTCGCCGGTGCGACAGCGCCAGTTCCGTTCCAGTACGGACATGCCGGCCTCGGTCAGCAGCCGCGCCGCCAGATCCTCGCCGTACCGCCCGAGTGCCCCCCGTGCGTTCATATCGGCACCACCTCCGGCACCGACTCTGACGCGTCCGCCCTCAGCTAGTGGATCTTGGTGGACAAGCGGGCGGATGTGGAAAACTCAGCCACCCGGAAGTTCGAGATCGCTCTTGTTGAGCTCCTCGATGTTGACGTCCTTGAACGTCAGCACCCGGACCTGCTTGACGAACCGGGCCGGCCTGTACATGTCCCAGACCCAGGCATCCGCCATGGACACCTCGAAAAACACCTCACCCTGGACCGAGTGCACCTGCATCTCGTAGTCATTGGTGAGGTAGAAGCGCCGTTCGGTCTCGATCACATATTTGAACAGACCGACGACATCGCGGTACTCCCGGTAGAGCTTCAGCTCCATCTCGGTCTCGTACTTCTCGAGGTCCTCGGCGCTCATTGGCATGTTCCCCTTCAGCCGTGCGTGCCCCCATTGTGCGCCAGGCCGGCGCCCCGGACGCTCAGGCGGTTTCGGGAGCCAGAACCAACGGCGTACGCGGGGGACCCTCGTCGAGCAGCGTGTGCAGCAGCCCGGCGAGTCTGGTCGGGTACACCGTCTCACGCGTCGCCGACAGTTCGGCGGATGTCCACCACCTCAGGCCCGCGACACTGCGCCGTTCCAGCCCGGTCTGCCCACTGGTGTCCGTCAAGGTCTGTGCCGTACGGGCGAGGAAGTACCACTCGTCCTGCTCCCAGCGTCGGCCGTCGAACGGAAAGGAACACATCCGCTTCCAGAGGAGCGGGCCCAGTTCGACATCCCTGATCCCGGTCTCCTCCGCCAGTTCGCGCAGCGCCGCCTGCTCGCGGGTCTCGTCGCCCTCCAGCCCTCCGCCCGGGGTGAACCACCAGGTGCTGGCCGGGTCCTCCGGTTCGAACCCGTGCATCAGCAGAACGCGGTCGTCCGGATCGAGGAGGACCAGGCGGGAGACCTGGCGCTTCTCAGCGGACACCGGCAGCCGCCTTCCCCTGCCCATTCCGCTTGGACCGGGCGGACCGGGCCGCGAGCGGTCCGTACACGGACCCGCCCAGGATGAGCAGCACGCCCGCGATCACCGCCGCGAGCTGAAGCTTGACCGGCCCCGGAGAGGACACCCCGCCGGGCAGGGCGGCGAAGGCGCTGGGCCGCTCCACCATGCTGCCCAGCGGCCAGGCCACGGCGTCCACCCGGGCCGTCACGGCGCTGCGGGGCACCGAGCCCTGTCCACCGTCCTCCAGGTGGACCCGGGAGTCCAGGGAGACCTGGCGGTCGTCGCCCAGGAGGAAGAGCTGCCCCTTGGGCACCTGGGCCGTGAAACCGTTCGCGGAGGCGGGGTCGTGAGAGCGCAGATACGGTTCCGCGACGGGTATGCCGTTGACCGTGAGCCGGCCGTTCTTCTCGCAGCAGGCGACCTTGTCGCCGCCGACGCCGACGACCCGCTTCACCATCGGCATATCGCCCCACGCCGGATCGGTGAAGACCACGACATCCCCCCGGCGCACCTCGCTGCCGTCCACCCGTTGCGCGAGGACCCGGTCGCCCGCGTTCACCGTGGGGGTCATCGACTCGGTCGGCACCGTGTACGGCCGGTACACCACGGCCGCCCAGGCGAACCCGCCGAGGAAGAGCACACAGCCGACGGCCACCGCCAGCCCCGACAGCTTGCTGCCGAGCCGGCCGCGGCCGTCATCCGTACGTCCTGATCCACTCATCCCAGCGTCCCCCATCGGAGATCGACAATCGCTGATCCGAGTCGGCACCCTACCCGGCGGTACGCCCGCCGGTCAGTTTCCGCCTGCGCCGGATCACCAGCGGCAGGGCTCCGGCGATGCCGAGCGCGCCGGGAGCCACCGCGGCCGCGGTGTTGATCCCCCGCTGGTCGAAGGTGTCCGGGACCGGCAGCGTCGCCCAGCGGTTGACCGGCCACGCGACCAGGACGGCCCGGCCCACGACATCGTCCACCGGCACGAAGCCCTTGTTCACGTCGTTGGTGTGGTACCGGGAGTCCGAGGAGTCCTGCCGGTGGTCGCCCATCACCCAGATCTTGCCGTCGGGCACCTTGAACGGGCCGAAGGGCATGTCGTCACAGGGTGTGCCGCCGGGGAAGATGTACGGCTCGTCGAGCGGCTTCCCGTTGACGACGACCGGACCGCCCTTCTTGCAGGACACGGTGTCGCCGCCGACCGCGATCGTCCGCTTGATCAGATCCTTCTCCTGCGAAGAGGGCATCAGGCCGATGAAGCTGAGGAAGGTCTGCACCGCGTTCGACTCGGGCGTCGGCTCGCCGTCCAGCCAGCCGCTCGGATCGTGGAAGACGACGACCTCGCCGCGCTCCGGCTCTGAGCCGAACCACGGGGTGAGCTTGTCGACCAGCACCCGGTCGCCCTGCTGAAGGGTGTTCTGCATCGAATCCGACGGAATCGAGAACGCCTGCACCAGAAACGTCTTGATCAGCAGCGCCAGAACCAGCGCGATACCGATGAGGAGCGGCAGCTCCTTCCAGAGGGGACGGGGCTTCTTCGCCCGCTTGCCCCCCTGTTCCGGGATGCGCGCGGCCTCCGGGGCGGCCGGACCCGGCGTCCCTCCCACGGGATCGAGCGCGGCGTCGGCAGGCTGCCCGGTCCTCTCCGTGGACTGCCCGTGTCCGGATCGCGCTCCGTCTGCCACGTCGCTCACATTCATTCCTCACTCTGCGCCAACGACGGCCCACCCGGGCCCGCCGATCACAAACCCACCCCCTGCACAACGAGCGGGGGTTCCCCGGGCTACTTCCGCCGCGCCGCCGCGGCCCTGCTGCGCCTGCGCCAGAGCACGAGGGGCACCGCACCCGCGAAGCCCAGCGCGCCCGGAGCCATCGCGGCCGCGGCGTTGATCCCCGGCTGGTCGAAGGTCTTCGGGACGGGCAGCGTCGCCCAGCGGTTGACCGGCCACGCCACCACGATGGCCCGGCCCACGACCTCGTCGTTGGAGACGGTGCCGCCGCCCGGCAGCTCCTGGTGGTAGCGGGAGTCGAGAGAGTTCTGACGGTGGTCGCCCATCACCCAGATACGGCCCCTGGGCACCTTGACCGGGCCGAACGGCTCGTCGTTGCAGGCGGTGTTCCCCTTGAAGATGAACGACTTGTCGTCCAGCGCCTTGCCGTTGACCATGACCGGGCCGTTGTTCTTGCACTCCACCGTGTCACCGCCGACCGCGATGACGCGCTTGATCAGGTCCTTCTCCTCTGCGGACGGCATCAGCCCGATGAAGCTCAGGAACTTCTGCACCGCGTTCGGATCGGCCGTCGGGGTGTTCTCCAGCCAGCCGCCCGGATCGTGGAAGACGACGACCTCGCCGCGCTCCGGCTCTGAGCCGAACCACGGGGTGAGCTTGTCGACCAGCACCCGGTCACCGCGCTGAAGGGTGTTCTGCATCGAATCCGACGGAATCGAGAACGCCTGCACCAGAAACGTCTTGATCAGCAGCGCCAGAACCAGCGCGATACCGATGAGGAGCGGCAGCTCCTTCCAGAAGGAGCGGGGCTTCTTCCTGGCCGTACTGCCACTGCCCCGGGCGTCGCCGTCACTCTCCGTCCGGTCCGCCGTCGTCCCGGCCGACTCGGTGTTCCCCGGAATGTCCGGCCGGTCCTCGGGTTCGTCGTGTCCGGATCGTGCGCCCACCGCCAAATCCCCCACATCTGCTCCTTATTCCGTGCCACCGCCTGCGCCCTAGCCGGTGCAGGCCAACCACTCCCATAACGAGCGGGAGTTCCGCAGGGGTCGGGAGCCGGAACATCCCGTTGGGATCCTGGGACACACTATTCGACGGTTCCGGGGCAGCCGCCGTCCCGGCGCGCGGGTCCGGGACCGAGGAGAACGCCGAACGTTCCTCAAGCTTCGTCCAGTGTCCGACGGGCCAGCCGATCACCACGGCCCGTCCCACTACGGCATCTTCGGAGACCGTGCCGTCGGCCGTCTTGTCCAGGTGGAAACGAGAATCGGCGGAATTGGAGCGATGGTCACCCATCACGAAGATTCGTCCGGCTGGAACCTTTACCTCGAATTTGATCGTGGAAGGGGGATTGCCGGGAAAGAGATAGGGCTCGTCGATCGCCCGGCCGTTGACCATGAGGCGGCCGTCCGCGTCACAGCACTTCACGGTGTCGCCGCCGACGGCGACCACTCGTTTGATCAGGTCCTGTTCGTCGTCCGACGGCAGCAGCCCGATGAAGGTCAGCGCCTCCTTCACCTGCTTGATGACGACGGGCGACTCCTTCGCCGTCACCGGATTCGGCGGCGGCCAGTCGGAGGGGTTCTTGAACACGACCACATCGCCACGCTGCGGCCGCGACCCGAACCACGGGGTGAGCTTGTCCACGAGGACCCGGTCCCCGATCCGGATGGTCTGTTCCATCGACCCCGACGGGATCACGAAGGCCTGCACCAGGAACGTCTTGAGGACCAGCGCGATCACCACCGCGACGGCGATGAGCAGGGGTATCTCCTGGACGGCCGATCTGCGCCGCCTCCGTTTCACCTTGCGGGCCAGCCGGCGCCGCTCCGCCCGGGTGGGCAACGAGCGGGACGCCGTGTCGCCGCCCGACGGCGGCCGCACCCCGGGACCGGCGGCGTCCTGCCGCCGCCCGCGGTTACCCATGCGTCGCCCCCGGCGCGGGCACGCCGTCGAAGGCCGCGGTGCCCGGGAGCGAGGCCACCCGTCCCAGCGGCCAGCCGATCCAGTCCACCCTGCCGATCACCTTGTCCACGGGCACCATGCCGCCGCCCGGTTCGCCCAGGTGATCGCGGGAGTCCCGGGAACGGCTGCGGTGGTCGCCCATCATCCAGAGCGTGCCGTCCGGCACGACGATGTCGAACGGGGCCCGGGAGGGCGCGTCACCCGCGAACAGGTAGCCCTCGTCCAGCGTCCGGCCGTTCACCTGGATCCTGCCCCGCTTGTCGCAGCAGACCACCCGGTCGCCCCCCACGCCCACCACCCGTTTCACGAAGTCGGTCTCGGCGGGCTCCGCGAGGCCCAGGGAGGCCGCCGCCCCGTGCAGCAGCCCGGTGACTGGGTTCTCCGGCGGCGCCTCCCGCATGAAGGAGCCGGTGCCGTCGAAGACCACCACGTCCCCGCGCCGGGGTTCGGAGCCGAAACGGTACGCCAGTTTGTTGACCAGCACCCGGTCCCCGACCCGCAGCGTGGACTCCATCGAGCCACTCGGGATCAGGAAGGGCTGCACCACGAAGATGCTGAAGAGCAGGACGAAGACCGAGCAGACAGCACCGAGCGCGACCGTGCGCCGCCAGGACATCGCGGCGGCGAAACGGTGCGGGATACGCGAAAAGCGCGACCCCTCCTCCGGCCCCTTGGAGGCTGCGGAGGAGCGGTCGCGCTCCGTGGTTCTTGCTTCCGTGTCCATCGGGGCCAGAGCTTATCCGGCCGTGCCGCGGACCTGGGAGCCAGCTCAGCGGTCGCGCTTCTCCTTGATCTTCGCGGCCTTGCCGCGCAGCTCACGGAGGAAGTACAGCTTGGCGCGACGAACGTCACCGCGGGTGACGAGCTCGATCTTCTCGAAGATCGGGCTGTGCACCGGGAAAGTGCGCTCGACGCCGACGCTGAAGGAGACCTTGCGGACCGTGAAGGTCTCGCCGACGCCCGCGCCCTGGCGGCGGATGACGATGCCCTTGAACTGCTGGATACGGGAGCGGTTGCCCTCGATCACGCGGACGTGAACGTTGACGGTGTCACCGGGGCGGAACGCCGGGACGTCGGTACGCAGCGAGGCGGCGTTGACGCCATCGAGCAGGGAAGTCATGTTGTCTGCTTTCTTCGCCGATGCCACAGGTCATCGACGGGAGAGTGATGAGATTCGGGTGCTGATCGCGTCGGACGGGCGTCTTTCCCCCTGTGGCAGGGGCGCACGCGGACGTACAGCAGCGGCCTATTCTTCCACGGCCTCGGGCCTGCGCCAAAATCGGCCGCCCGGCTCGGGCGACCAGCCGAGGATCGAGAGCATCTCGCGGTCCTTCTTGTCGAAGCCCGCCGCCTCGCAACGCTCGATCAGATCGGGCCGGTTGAGCGCGGTACGGCGGAAGGCCTCGTCCCGGCGCCAGCGCGCGATGCGGCCGTGGTGGCCGCTGAGCAGCACGTCCGGAATCCCCCGGCCGCGCCACTCGGGCGGCTTGGTGTAGACGGGCCCCTCCAGCAGATCGGCCATCGCGCCGGGTGCGAAGGAGTCGTCCCGGTGCGATTCGGCGTTGCCGAGCACGCCGGGCAGCAGCCGGGCCACCGCCTCCGTGATCACCAGCACCGCGGCTTCCCCGCCGGCCAGGACGTAGTCACCGATGGACACCTCGACGACCGGCATCCGGGTGGCGTACTCCTCGGTCACCCGCCGGTCGATGCCCTCGTAGCGGGCCGGGGCGAAGATCAGCCAGGGCCGCTCGGACAGCTCGACGGCGAGTTCCTGGGTGAACGGCCGGCCGCTCGGCGTCGGCACCACGAGCACCGGGGAGCGCGCCCCGGACTCGTAGCCGCCGGCCAGCGTCTCGTCCAGGGCGTCGCCCCACGGCTCGGTCTTCATGACCATGCCGGGGCCACCGCCGTAGGGGGTGTCGTCGACCGTGTTGTGGCGGTCGTACGTCCACTCCCGCAGATCGTGCACGTGCACGTCGAGCCGGCCGCGGGCGCGCGCCTTGCCGACGAGCGAGACGTTCAGCGGTTCGAGGTACTCGGGGAAGATCGTGACGACATCGAGGCGCATCAGTCGTCTTTCCCGCCCTCGGCGGCGTCGGCCGCCTCCTCGTCGTCCCGCGAGGAAGCCACGACCGCCTCGCTCTCGTCGATCAGACCCGGCGGCGGCGTGATCACCGCGCGCTGCTCCTCCAGGTCGATCTCGGAGACGATCTCCTCGACGAACGGGATCATCACCTCGGTGCCGTCGGGGCGCTCCACGATGAAGAGGTCCTGGGACGGCAGGTGCGTGATCTCGGTGATCCGGCCGATCTCGGTGCCGTCGGCGAGCACCACGTCCAGGTCCATCAGCTGATGGTCGTAGAACTCCTCTGGGTCCTCCGGGAGCTCCTCCGGGTCGACCTCGGAGATCAGCAGCGTATTGCGCAGCGCCTCGGCGGCCGTACGGTCCCGTACGCCCTCGAAGCGCAGCAGCAGCCTGCCGCTGTGCACCCGGCCGGTCTCGATCGTCAGCGGTCCCGTGGAGGCCGGCTCCGTGGCCAGTACCGCGCCGGGGCCGAGCCGGAGCTCCGGCTCGTCCGTGCGCACCTCGACGGTGACCTCGCCCTTGATGCCGTGGGCGCGACCGATCCGCGCGACTACCAACTGCACCTTGTGTCTCTCCTGTCATACGACGACGGGCCGGGGCGGGCGCATGGCCCTCCCCGGCCCGTGCCGGTGTTCAACTCTGTCAGCGAACCTGATCCACATCGACGAGGTCGACGCGGATACCACGGCCGCCGATGGCTCCGACGACGGTACGCAACGCACGTGCGGTGCGGCCGTTACGGCCGATCACCTTACCGAGGTCATCGGGGTGGACCCGGACCTCAAGCACACGGCCACGACGCAGGGTGCGCGAGGCGACCTGCACGTCCTCGGGGTTGTCGACGATGCCTTTCACGAGGTGCTCAAGAGCCTCCTCGAGCACGATCAGGCCTCGGTCGACTCGGCGGGCGCGGCCGCGTCAGCAGCCTCGTCCGCCTTCTTGTCGGCCTTCTTCGCCTTCTGCGTGATGGCCTCGCCCTTGGACTCCTCAGCGGTGTCCTTGGTCAGGGCCTCGAACAGGGCGCGCTTGTCAGCCTTGGGCTCCGGCTGCAGAAGCGGCGCGGGGGCCGGGAGACCCTTGTGGGCCTGCCAGTCACCGGTGAGCTTCAGGATCGCGAGGACCGGCTCGGTCGGCTGGGCGCCGACGGACAGCCAGTACTGCGCGCGCTCTGCGTTGACCTCGATGCGCGAGGGGTTCTGTACCGGGTGGTACAGGCCGATCTCCTCGATGGCCCGGCCATCACGGCGGGTACGGGAGTCGGCGACGACGATGCGGTAGTGAGGCGAACGGATCTTACCCAGACGCTTCAGCTTGATCTTGACTGCCACGGAAGTGGTGTCTCCTGGTCTATGACGTGGTTGGGCACAACGAAGATGCCACGTGGGGTTGCGGTACTCGGGTGCCCGATGGACGCGTCAGCCGGAGGAGAGAGGGGTCCTATGCGACTGTCGAGTACAGCTAGCCATTGTGCCACACCACATCGGCTCACCCCACCGCGACCACTGCCTCCGGGATCCGGAACGGCTTTCCGCAGCCGCCGCAGACGATCGGGGCCTGTGCGAGGACCGAGGGGACCACGCGCACATTGCGGCCGCAGTCGCAGACGGCCTTGACTCGCACGCCCCCTCCGGAGGAGCCGTGCCGGGCGGCCGGGCCGCGGAAGGAGCGCTTGGTGTCGGCGGCGGTGGCCACGGTGTGCGCCTTGAGGGCGCGCTGCAGCCGTTCCATCGTCGGCCGGTACCGGCGCTTGGCCTCGGGGTTGAGCGTGACCAGGGAGAAGCCACTGCTGGGGTGGGGCTCCTCGGTGTGGTCGAGGCCCAGCTCCTCGGCGATCGCGAGGAATCGGCGGTTGTGATAGCGGCCGGCGCGTGAGGTGTCCCGGACACCTCTCGCGGCGGCGATGCCATGGACTGCCTCATGGAGCAGCCGTTCGAAGGAGAGCTCCGCGCCACAGGCGGACGAGGACTCTCCGATCAGGGACTCGGGCGCGGCAAGATCGGGCAGCTCGGGGTGGTACCGCTGAATGTCGGCCCACGCCTGTGCCAGCTCTGCGGCAAGTACAGGTGGTGTCGTGCTCACGTCGTGACAACGAGCGCGAGTGCCCCGGTGTTCCGATTCCGGGCCATCCCAAATAATTTGCACGTACCAGTCAGTTGCCGTTCATGCGTCCTGACGAGGGCGGGTGCGCTGATCTGCGGAGAACTCTCACAGCTCACACCAAGGTGGTACGTAGCGACGTGTACGCCCGAGCGCGTAGACGGCGCGTACGCCCCCTGAGCTCCGCACCACCCGGGCGCCCGGAGTGCCGGCGGGCGCGGGCCGCGGAAACCGACAGCACCCGGGGCCCGCCCCGCACCGCCCGCCCCCTCCCCCTGGCGGTTCGACGCCCCGGGAGGGCGCTCGACGTGCCCGGCTCCGCCCGCCGGGTGAGACTGGACCGGCGAGCGGTACCGGAGGCAACCACTGCCCGTAGACCCCTGGACGCGGCGGCGGATGCGCAGTTCCCTGGCATACGGGGGAAGCGCGGCCGCAGGCACGGGGGATCGTCCACTCGGACAGGACCGACCGGCAGCACCGGCATCACCGTAATCACCGACATCTCGGCGGATTGGGGCGCATTCCATGACACCAACGCTCGTCCGGCACCACAGGCACGCGGATCCGTCCGCCCCGGTGGACACCGGGTCCCGAGCCCGTGACTGGGCCGAGATCCAGGAACGGATGCTCGCACCGCTCTACGAGGCGGTGTACCGGCGGCTGGAGGTGGGGGCCGCCACCCGGATGCTCTCGCTCGGCTGCGGCTCCGGGCTCGCGCTGCTGATCGCGGCAGGCCGAGGGGCCCACGTCACCGGCGTCGACACCGACCCAGAACGCCTCGCTCTCGCCCGCGCCCGGCTGCTGCCGGACCCGGACCCCGTGGGCGACGCCGGGCCGCCGGCCACCGGGCCGTGGCTCCTGGACGCCGTCCCGGACGTCGCGGCGGGCCACCGGCCGTACGGGCTGATCACCGCGTTCACGCCGATCGGCTGCTCGGCCGACGACGCGGAGGAGCTGGTGGGCGCGCTCGGCTCCGCGGTGCCGCTGGCGGCCCGGGGCAGCACCGTCGTGCTCACCGGCTGGGGCCCGCCCGAGCGGTGCGCCACCGCGGCGGTGCTGCGGGTGGCGGCCCGGCTCGCGGAGGGGACGGGTTCCCCGGGGGCGGGCGGCTGGCTGGGCGCGCAGCGGGACGATCTGGAGGACGTGGCGTTCCGGACCGGGCTGAAGCCGGACGGCTCCGGGCGGGTGGCGTGCCCGTTCGGCTACGCGGACCTGGCCAGCGCGGTCCGCGGCCTGCTGTCGACCCGGCTCTTCGACGCGGCGGTACGGGCGACGGACCGCACCCAGGTGGAGAAGGAAGTGGCGGAGGCGCTGCACCCGCACCTGCGCCGGGACGGCACCGTCTGGATGCCCAACGTGTTCCGCTATCTCGTCTGCACGACGTAGCGGTCCGGGCGGCGGGCGTCGCGGGCGGGCGGGCAGCCCCTACGGCTTGTCCAGCCGGGTGACGCCGGCGGCCCGGTAGGCGGCCACCTCGTCCAGCGTCTCGTGCTCCAGCAGCGCCCCGGCAAGGGAGTCCAGCCGGTCCCGGTTGTTCCCGAGGAGCCGGCACGCCTCCTCGTAGCACTCGTCGACGATGCGGCGCATCTCGCCGTCCACCGCGTCCAGGGTGGCGGGCGCGGCGCTCAGGCCGTACGCCTGCTGGGCATCGGCCGGGATCGCCGTCAGCCGGCCCACCTTGTGGCTCATGCCCCAGCGGCCCACCATGCCCCTGGCCAGACCGGTGACCTGCTCCAGATCGCTCTCCGCGCCCGTGGTGACGACGCCGAACACCACCTGCTCGGCCGCCATCCCGCCGAGCGCTCCGATGATCCGGCCGCGCAGGTACTCCTCGGTGTACGCGTACTTGTCGGCGTCCGGCGTGGAGAGCGTGACCCCGAGGGCCCGGCCGCGCGGCACGATGGTGACCTTGCGGACCGGGTCGGCGCCGGGCTGGAGCATGCCCAGCAGCGCGTGCCCACTCTCGTGGAAGGCGGTTCTGCGGCGTTCCTCGTCCGCCATGACGAGCGAGCGCTCCGCACCGAGCTGAACCTTCTCCAGGGCGTCCGAGAGATCGGCGCCGCTGACCTCCCGCTGCCCCCGCTTGACGGCGAGCAGGGCGGCCTCGTTGGCGAGGTTGGCCAGATCGGCGCCGGTCATCCCCGGGGTCGTACGGGCCACCTGGCCCAGGTCCACGTCCTGCGCCATCGGGATCTGCCGGGTGTGGATCTCCAGGATCGCCTCCCGGCCGGTCTTGTCCGGCGGGCTGACCTGGACGATCCGGTCGAAGCGGCCGGGCCGGGTGAGCGCCGGGTCCAGGACGTCGGCGCGGTTGGTCGCCGCGAGCACGATCACACCCTCCGAGCCGGAGAAGCCGTCCATCTCGGTGAGGATCTGGTTGAGCGTCTGCTCGCGCTCGTCGTGTCCGCCCATGCCCGAGCCGCCGCCTCTGACCCGTCCGATGGTGTCGATCTCGTCGATGAAGACGATGGCGGGGGCAACCTTGCGCGCCTCGGCGAACAGCTCGCGGACCCGGCCCGCGCCCACCCCCACGATCATCTCGATGAACTCGGAGGCCGAGGCCGAGAAGAACGGCACCCCCGCCTCCCCCGCGACGGCCCGCGCGAGCAGCGTCTTCCCGGTGCCGGGAGGACCGGCGAGGAGTACGCCCCCGGGCATCCTGGCGCCCATCTCGCGGTAGGCGTCCGGGTTCTTCAGGAAGTCCACGACGTCGTCGAGCTCGCCCTCGACCTCGTCGATGCCGGCCACGTCGTCGAAGGTGGTGCGCCTGCCGCCCTCCAGCTCGACCGGCTTGGGCGGGGCCTTGCGCCCGAAGCCGGCCATCCCGCCGCCCATGCCGCCCTTCGACATCCGCCGCGCGATGAACACCCAGAGCACGACGAGCAGCAGCATCGGCGCCAGCGAGATCAGCAGGTTGGCCAGGAAGCTGCGCTCCTTGACGACCGGTTCGGCCGTGACCGTGACGTCGTCCTTGACCAGCTCGGCCCAGAGGTTGTCGTCGGCGAAGGCGGGCCGCTGGGTGACGAACTTGGTGTACTTGTCGTCCTTCTTGCCCGGGACCTCCGCCTCCTTCTTGAGCTGCCCCTCGATGGCATCGCCCTTGGAGTAGATCTTGGAGACATTGCCCGAGGTGACCTGCTTGCTGAACTCCGTGTACGCGATCGTCCGCTCCTCCTCGCCGTTGAAGAAGGAGAGCAGCAGATTGGCGATCAGATAGACGACCAGGGCGGTCAGCAGCAGCCCGCCCCAGCCGCCGGGCATCTTCCGGCGGGGCGGCGGGGGCGGTGGTGCGCCCTCGGAGCGCCAGGGCTGGTCGGTGCGGTCGCGGGGAGGTACCGGACTGGTCACGCGCGCTCCTCTGCCGACAGCCGTTGAGCCGACATTAAGGGAGAAACACGGGCAAAGCCCTCGGAGCGGCGGTCCGCTGGGCCCATGGAGGGAACGCCGCTCCCCCGCACACGCCGGAGGGGGCGCCCGCCGTGAAGCGGGCGCCCCCTCCGGGACATGGCACGGGTTCGGTCAGCCCATGAACTTCTTGAACTCGTCGGGGAGCTCGAAGTTCTTGTCGTCCTGACCGGCCGGCAGACCGAGCGCGCCGCCCTGCGCCGCCTGCTCGCGGCGGGCGGCCTCGGCCGCCTCCTCCGCCTTGCGCTTCATCGGGTTGCCGCTCTTGCGCTTGCCCTTGGCCTGCTTGACCTGCTTCTTCTGACGGCCGGGGCCGCCGCCCATGCCGGGCATCCCGGGCATGCCCGGCATCCCGCCGCCCTGCGCCATCTTCGACATCATCTTGCGGGCCTCGAAGAACCGCTCGACCAGGCTCTTCACGGCGCTGACCTCGACACCGGAGCCCTTGGCGATACGGGCGCGCCGCGAGCCGTTGATGATCGTCGGCTCGGCGCGCTCCTTCGGGGTCATCGACTTGATGATCGCGGCGGTGCGGTCGACGTCACGCTCGTCGATGTTGTTGATCTGGTCCTTGATCTGCCCCATGCCGGGCAGCATCCCGAGCAGCTTGGAGATGGAGCCCATCTTGCGGACCTGCTCCATCTGGGCGAGGAAGTCGTCGAGCGTGAAGTCCTTGCCCTTGCTGGACGCCAGCTTCGAGGCCATCTTGGCGGCCTCGTCCTGACTGAAGGTCTTCTCCGCCTGCTCGATCAGGGTGAGCAGGTCACCCATGTCGAGGATGCGCGAGGCCATCCGGTCCGGGTGGAAGGCGTCGAAGTCCTCAAGCTTCTCACCGTTCGACGCGAAGATGATCTGCTTGCCCGTGACATGGGCGATCGACAGGGCCGCGCCACCTCGGGCGTCACCGTCGAGCTTGGAGAGCACCACACCGTCGAAGCCGACGCCGTCGCGGAAGGCCTCCGCGGTGTTGACCGCGTCCTGACCGATCATCGCGTCGACGACGAAGAGGATCTCGTCCGGGCTGACGGCGTCGCGGATGTCCGCGGCCTGCTGCATCAGCTCCTGGTCGATGCCGAGGCGGCCGGCGGTGTCGACGACGACGATGTCGTACTGCTTGGCGCGGGCGTGCTCGATCGAGTCCTTGGCGACCTGGACCGGGTCACCGACGCCGTTGCCCGGCTCCGGTGCGTACACCGCGACGCCGGCGCGCTCGGCGACGACGCTCAGCTGGTTGACGGCGTTGGGGCGCTGGAGGTCACAGGCGACGAGCAGCGGGGAGTGGCCCTGGCCCTTGAGCCAGAGGCCGAGCTTTCCGGCGAGGGTCGTCTTACCGGCGCCCTGGAGGCCGGCGAGCATGATCACGGTGGGCGCGGTCTTGGCGAACCGCAGCCGCCGGGTCTCGCCACCGAGGATGGAGACGAGCTCCTCGTTGACGATCTTGATCATCTGCTGCGCGGGGTTCAGCGCCTGAGAGACCTCGGCGCCGCGCGCCCGCTCCTTGACGTTGGCGATGAAGGACCGGACGACGGGCAGGGCGACATCGGCCTCAAGCAGGGCGATACGGATCTCGCGAGCCGTGGCGTCGATGTCCGCCTCGGACAAGCGGCCCTTGCCCCTGAGGTTCTTGAAAGTCGCGGCAAGGCGGTCGGAGAGAGTATCGAACACGGCGCTCGTCGGTCCTCAGGGTCGGGGGCGGGATGGGTCAGTCGTTCCCCAGGGTATCCGGACGCCGTGGAACGCAAAGCCCTCGCCCGGTTCTCGTGACGGACGAGGGCCGCCGCACGCGGTGAAAGCGCTCAGCCGAGCGCCTTCTCGACCTCCTGGGCCAGCTCCGCCGCCCGCTCCGCCGCCAGGGGCCTGCCGTCCTGATCGGTGACATAGAACGCGTCCACCGCGTTGGCCCCGAGCGTCGACACATGCGCGCTGCGGACCCGTACCGCGCTCTGCTCCAAGGCCCGGCCGATCCGGTGGAGCAGCCCCGGGGCGTCCTGGGCGCGCACCTCGATCACCGTGGCCAGCTGGGAGCCGGCCGCCGCGACCTTCACCCGGGGCGGCGGTGCCTTCATCCCGCGGCGGCGCGGGTAGGCCGCCTCGCGCTCGGCCAGCCGGGACCGGATGTCCAGCGAGCCGTCCAGGGCGCGTACGAGATCGGCGCGCAGCCGGGCGGCCTGGGGCAGGGACCCGTACTCGGCGGCGACCCGCCAGCTGAGCAGCAGTACGTCGGCGCTCCCGCCCAGCTCGGTGGGCAGCTCCACGGCCCGCAGGTCCGCGGCGCGCACGGTGAGCCGGTGCAGGGCCAGCACCCCGGCGGCGGCGGGGAGGACCCCGGGCCGGTCCGGGAGGGCGATGAGGAGTTCGACGCCGACGGGTTCCGGGGCGTCCTCCTCGTGCGGGGTCTCGGTCTGGGCGTGCAGGGCGAGGACCGGTTCGCCGGTGCGCAGGGCCTCGATGGCCAGGCGTTCCTGTTCGGCGCTCGGGGCCGCGGGCTCCGGCTCCTCCGGGCCCTCTCCGGCGAGGACCGCCGCGACGCGTCTGACCAGGTCCGTGACGAGGGAGGCGCGCCAGGCGGACCAGGCGGCGGGCCCGGTGGCGAGCGCGTCGGCCTCGGTGAGCGCGTGCAGCAGCTCCAGGGTGGAGGCGGTGGAGACGGCGGTGGCGACGGAGCGGACGGTCGCCGGGTCGTCGAGGTCGCGCCGGGTGGCGGTCTCGATGAGCAGCAGGTGGTGGCGGACGAGGGTGGCGATGACGCCCACGTCGTGCGGCTCGAAACCGATCCGGGCGGCCATGTCGCGGGCGATGACCTCACCGGCGACGGAGTGGTCGCCGGGCCAGCCCTTGCCGATGTCGTGCAGCAGCGCGGCGACGAGCAGCAGGTCGGGCCGGCCGACGCGGCGGGTGAGGGAGGAGGCACGGACGGCCGCTTCGACGAGGTGGCGGTCGACGGTCCAGGTGTGGACGGGGTTGCGCTGGGGCCGGCAGTGGACCCGCTCCCAGTCGGGCAGCAGCCGGGTGATCAGCCCCTCCGCTTCGAGGGCCTCCCAGACGGGCACGGTGGCCTCGCCCGCGCCGAGCAGGGTGACGAGCTCCTCCCGGGCCTCGGCCGGCCACGGCACCGGCAGCGGCTTGGCGGCGCCGGCCAGGTGGCGTACGACGTGGCGGGAGAGCGGGAGTTCGGACTGGGCGGCGGCCGCTGCGGCGCGCAGGACGAGCACCGGGTCGCGTTCGGGCCGGGCGGTGCGGGCGAGCACGACCTCGCCGTCCGCCTCGACGACGCCGTCCGCGAGCGGGCTGCGGTCGACGGCCGGGGCCCTGCCGCCGCCCAGCATGGCGCGCAGCCTGGGGCGCGCGGAGCGGGCCCGCAGCACCCGGTTGACCTCGCGCCAGGTGACGTCGGTGGCGTACGAGACGGTGCGGGCGGCCTCGTACACCTGGCGCAGCAGGGCGTCGGCGTCCAGGAGGCCGAGGGCCTCGGCGACCTGGTCCTGTTCCTGGAGGGCGAGGCGGTCGGTGGCGCGGCCGGTCGTCAGGTGCAGGGCGTCGCGGGCGTCCAGCAGGACGCGGCGGGCCTCCGCGAGGCCTTCGCGGGGTGCGTCGGCCACCCAGGAGGCGGCGACGGCGCGCAGGGCGGTGGCGTCGCGCAGGCCGCCGCGGGCCTCCTTGAGGTCGGGTTCCAGGAGGAACTGGAGCTCACCCTGGCGTTCGGCCCGTTCGCGGCAGAGCTCGTCGAGCGCGGGCAGCCGCTTGGGGGCCTGGTTGCGCCAGTCCGCGAGGATCGCGGTGCGCAGCGAGGCGACGAGGCCGAGGTCGCCGGCGACGGGCCGGGCGTCGAGCAGCCCGAGCTGCACCTTGAGGTCCTCGCCCGCCGTCTTACGGGCTTCGGCGGGGGTGCGGACGGAGTGGTCGAGGGCGAGGCCGAGGTCCCAGACGGGATACCAGATGCGGTCGGCCAGGGTGGCGACGGCTCCGGCGTCGGCGCTGCCGTCGTGCAGGAGCAGCAGGTCGAGGTCGCTGCGCGGGGAGAGTTCGCCCCGTCCGTAGCCGCCGACGGCGACGAGGGCGGCGCCGCGGACCCCCGCGTGGGCGGTGGCGGAGGCGAAGAGGGCGCTCAGCCAGTCGTCGGTGAGCGAGGCGAGGGCCGCACGGCGCGGCGGCCCGGACCGCGCCTCTCTCTGGAGGAGGCGCAGCCGGGCCGCCGCATAGCCGCTGGGTCCCGAGTCCTCGGATTCGGTGGTCACTTCGGTACTCGTCACCCAGCTGCCTTTCCGTTCAAGGAATCGTCGGTCAGAGTGCGTCGGGGCCGCGTTCGCCGGTACGGACCCGGACGGCGGTCTCGACGGGCACGCTCCACACCTTGCCGTCACCGATCTTGCCGGTCCGGGCCGCCTTGACGACGACCTCGATGAGCTGTTCGGCGTCCTCGTCCTCGACGAGCACCTCGATGCGGATCTTCGGGACGAGGTCGACGGTGTACTCGGCGCCCCGGTAGACCTCGGTGTGGCCGCGCTGGCGCCCGTAGCCGCTGGCTTCCGTGACCGTGAGGCCCTGGACGCCGAAGGCCTGGAGGGCCTCCTTGATCTCGTCAAGCCGGTGTGGCTTCACGACTGCGGTGATGAGCTTCATGCGTCCACCTTCTTGTTCGTCGGGGCTGCCGTGGTGCCGGGGCCGGGGGGCGTGGGGCGGGGGGACAGACCGCCGCCGGCGCCGCTGAAGTCGTAAGCGGTCTCGGCGTGCTCGACCTGGTCGATGCCGGAGACCTCGTCGTCCTCCTCGACCCGCATCCCGATCGTCCGGTCGAGGACGAAGGCGAGGATCGCGGAGACGACCAGAGAGTACGCGAGGACGGCGAAGACGCCGACGGCCTGCTTGCCGAGCTGGTCGAGGCCGCCGCCGTAGAAGAGGCCCTTGGCGTCGGACTGGACACCGCCGGTGGCGAAGAAGCCGATGAGCAAGGAGCCCACGATGCCGCCGACGAGGTGGACGCCGACGACGTCCAGGGAGTCGTCGTAGCCGAACCTGTACTTCAGGCCGACCGCCATGGCGCACAGCACACCGGCGATGGCACCGACCGCGATGGCGCCGAGCGGGCTGACCGCGCCGCCCGCCGGGGTGATGGCGACGAGTCCGGCGACGGCGCCGGAGGCGGCGCCCAGGGTGGTGAAGGAGCCGTGGCGGAGCTTCTCGTAGCCGAGCCAGGCGAGCATCGCGGCGGCGGTGGCGACCTGCGTGTTGACGAACATGACCGCGCCGACGCCGTCGTCGTTGCCGAGCCACGAGCCGGCGTTGAAGCCGAACCAGCCGAACCAGAGCAGTCCGGCGCCGAGCATCACGAGCGGCAGGCTGTGCGGCCGCATCGGGTCCTTCTTGAAGCCGACCCGCTTGCCGATGACGAGGATCACGCCGAGGGCCGCGGCGCCGGCGTTGATGTGGACGGCGGTACCGCCGGCGAAGTCGATGACGCCGAGTTCGTACAGCCAGCCGCCCGCGCCCCAGACCCAGTGCGCGACCGGGAAGTAGACGACGGTGACCCAGAGGGTGATGAAGAGCGCCCAGGAGGTGAACTTGACCCGGTCCGCGAGGGCACCGCTTATCAGGGCCGGGGTGAGGACGGCGAACATCAGCTGGAACACGGCGAAGACGTAGACCGGGATGGTGTAGCCGTCCCAGAGTTCCGTGACGCCGATCCCGCTGAGGCCGGCGAAGTCGGAGCTCCAGCCGATGAAGGAACCGATGTCGGAGCCGAAGGCGAGGCTGAATCCGTACAGCACCCACAGGATCGTGACGATCCCGAGGCTGATGAAGCTCATCATCAGCATGTTGAGGGTGCTCTTGACGCGGACCATGCCTCCGTAGAAGAAGGCCAGGGCCGGGGTCATGACCATCACGAGGGCGGAGCAGATGAGCATGAATCCGGTATTGGCGGCAGACAGCGTCGGGGCGTCTGCTGCGAACGTCGTGATGCCTGGGGGCATCGGCGTCTCCTCGTCGTCGGTGCGGCCGCGTGCGGGTGGTGGGGGCACAACCACGTGCGGAACCACTGGGGAAAGGGGCCGTCCTTATGCGCCATGAGATTCGCTCAGCGCCGTTTCCATGGATGCCGCGTGGTGTTTCGCCGCAGTGACGAAGGCGAGCGACGTGTTACGTCCCCATGAACCGCCCGTGCTGTTCCCGCGCTCGCACCTACTCTGCGGCCGGGGCCGCATACGGTGCGGTTACGACGCTCCGGTACGGGAACGACCACACGAACCGGCCACGGCGACCACCCACTGACCTGGCAATCGGGGGAGCCGAAGTCGGTCTGTGCGGGGTGGCCGTCGTGGCCGGGGACTGGGTGCCTTCAGACCGCTTCCGCGGTCTCGGGCAGCTGTTCGGTGAGGAGATCGGTGAGCCGGGCGACCTCGGGGATGTCCCCGAAGTCCCTGGCGGCGGTGTCGACCGTCTTGCGCAGCCGGGTGTTGACCCGCTCGGAACGGACCTTCCTGGCGACGCGCAGCGCCTTCTCGGCCAGCACGGTGGACTCCTCGGGCTCGCGCTTGAGGAGGTGGACCGTGGCGAGACCGATCAGGTTGAGGGCGTAGGAGCGCTGGTGCTCGTCGTCCTCCCCGAAGAGCTGGACCGCCTTCTGCATGACGGGTTCGGCCAGCGAGGCGTACGTGGGGCTGCGGCCGGCCACGTAGGCGAGGTCACGGTAGGAGTGGGAGTTCTCGCCGTTCAGCTCGGCGTCGGAGAAGAACCGGATCCAGTCGGGCTCGGGCTCGCCGTCGATTCCCGCGTCGAGGAAGGTGTCCTCGGCCATCCGGACGGCTCGTTTGCACTTGCTGGGCTGGCCCATGTTGGCGTACGCGCGGGCCTCCATCGCATACAGCATGGCCTGGGTCCGCGCGGTGGCGCAGTCCCGGCTGCCGTACTGGGCGAGGTGGATCAGTTCTAGGGCGTCGTCGGGCCGGCCGAGGTGGATCATCTGCCGGCTCATGCTGGACAGGACGTACGAGCCGAGCGGCTTGTCGCCGGCCTCCTTGGAGGCGTGCAGGGCGAGGACGAAGTACTTCTGGGCGGTGGGCTGGAGGCCGACGTCGTAGCTCATCCAGCCCGCGAGCTCGGCCAGTTCGGCGGCGCAGCGGAACAGCCGTTTGGCGGTGGCGGCCGGCTGCGGCTCCTGGAGCAGGTCGGTGACCTCGTGGAGCTGGCCGACGACGGCCTTGCGGCGCAGTCCGCCGCCGCACTGCGCGTCCCACTGGCGGAACATCGCGGTGGTGGACTCCAGCAGGTCGAGCTCGGGCCCGGAGAGCCTGGAGGGGCGGCGGGCGGCGGCCTCCGGATCCGGCTCGGCGGCCGCGGCGGCGGTGACGGGCACCAGCCAGCGCTGCATGGGTTCGATGAGGGCGGGACCGGCGGCGAGGGCGAGGGAGCTGCCGAGGAAGCCTCTGCGGGCGAGCATCAGGTCGCTGCGGGAGAACTCACTGAGCAGGGCGACGGTCTGGGGCCCGGCCCAGGGCAGGTCGACACCTGCCACCGACGGGGACTGGTGCGCGGCACGTAACCCCAGGTCCTCCACGGCGACGACGGAGCCGAAGCGCTCCGAGAACAGCTCGGACAAAATGCGCGGGATCGGTTCGCGCGGCTGCTCGCCGTCCAGCCAGCGCCGCACCCGTGAGGTGTCGGTGCTGATGTGGTGGGCGCCCAGCTGGCGTGCCCTGCGGTTCACCTGGCGGGCCAGCTCGCCCTTCGACCAGCCGCTGCGCACGAACCATGATCCCAATTGCCCGTTGGGGCGCTTACCGGCATTCGAATCGCCTGCGCCGCTGCCACTCACTGGAACGCCCCCATCCCGCCGAAATACCGTCCGCCGCGAACCATTCTCAGAATGCCGTGAACCGATCCTGTCCGTACGGAGGTCGCACGCCATCGAACAGAAAATCGAGTCGCCTCCGGCATACCCATGAGCGCACATACTTCCATGGTTCGTGTACCGACGGTAATCCTACGATCACCCCCTCGGGGAGGGTGATTGCGGAAACGCCACCATTCGCCACCCCTTCGGATGAACGCCACCGCAGCCCAGCGCGATTCACTTGACAGGTGACGATCAGCGCTAGGCGCAAAGGTGCATTCAGGGGCGTGCGAATGAGCCCGGACACTCAGGTGTGCGCCCCACGCCCGGCCGGACCGGCAGGGACGGTGGAGTGTCACGATTGAACCGCGTTCCGTAACCACCGCGAGCTGGACCCGTTGGAGGGGGCATGGGCTTCACGATCGGCGGCATCCGCGAACTGCGATCGGGCGCACGGCGCCGCGGCCGTGCGACCGAGGGCACCGCGGTGGCCGAGTACACGGGGTTATGGGGCTGGGCCGTCGCACCGGGCGCGCGGGCCTCTGACGGACACTGCTCCTGTGGGGCGGCCGACTGCCCCTCCCCCGGCGCGCATCCGCTGGACTTCGCACGGGAGGTGCCCGCGGGGGCGAGCCTCGACACCGCGGCGCGCGCGTGGGCAGAGGTGCCCGGCGCCTCGATGCTGCTGCCGGTGGGCCGCAGCTTCGACGTCCTCGAAGTCGCCGAGCAGTCCGGGCGCCGGGCGCTGGTGCGGATGGAGCGGATGGGCCTGCCGCTGGGCCCGGTGGCCGTGACGCCGGCCGGGCGGGCGCAGTTCTTCGTGGCACCGGGCGCGGCCGCCGGTCTCCCCCAGCTGCTGTACCGGATGGGCTGGGACGACGCGGAGCTGGACCTGCGGGCGCTCGGCCTCGGCTCCCACGTCACCGCCCCGCCGTCCGACCAGGGTGGCCTCGGCCCGGTCCGCTGGCTCCGTCCGCCGGCCCTGGACACCGCTGCGGCGCCGCCGGAAGCCCGGCTGCTGCTGGGCACGCTGGCGTACATCTGCCACCGCTGGTCCCTCTGCGGCTGAGCCCGCCCGGCCGCCCCGCGCAGCGAAAAGCCCGGCCGCCCTGATGTCCGGGCGGCCGGGCTGCTTCCTGTCCGGGCGGTCTCAGTCCCCGATCAGGGCGTCCACGAATGCCTCCGGCTCGAAGGGTGCCAGGTCGTCCGGCCCCTCGCCGAGCCCGATCAGCTTCACCGGTACGCCCAGCTCCCGCTGGACGGCGATGACGATGCCGCCCTTGGCGGTGCCGTCCAGCTTGGTGAGGACGATGCCGGTGATGTCGACGACCTCAGCGAAGACCCGGGCCTGCACCAGGCCGTTCTGCCCGGTGGTGGCGTCCAGGACGAGCAGGATCTCGTCGAGCGGTCCGTGCTTCTCGACCACCCGCTTGACCTTGCCGAGCTCGTCCATCAGGCCGGTCTTGGTGTGCAGCCGGCCCGCCGTGTCGATCAGTACGACATCGGCGCCCTCCGCGATGCCCTCCTTCACCGCGTCGAACGCGATCGAGGCCGGGTCACCGCCCTCGGGTCCGCGCACGGTGCGGGCGCCGACGCGCTCGCCCCAGGTCTGGAGCTGATCGGCGGCGGCGGCCCGGAAGGTGTCGGCCGCGCCGAGGACGACGCTGCGGCCGTCGGCCACCAGCACCCGGGCGAGCTTTCCGGTGGTGGTGGTCTTTCCGGTGCCGTTGACACCGACGACCATCACGACGCCGGGGGTGTCGACGCCGCTCTCCGTCTTGACCGCACGGTCGAAGTCGGTGCCGAGCAGGGTGATGAGCTCCTCGCGCAGCAGGGTGCGCAGGTCCTCCGGGGTACGGGTGCCGAGGACCCGGACGCGCTCCCGGAGCCGTTCCACCAGCTCCTGGGTGGGGGCGACGCCCACATCCGCGGTGAGGAGGGTGTCCTCGATCTCCTCCCAGGTGTCCTCGTCGAGGTTGTCCCGGGACAGCAGCGTGAGCAGCCCCTTGCCGAGGGAGTTCTGCGAGCGGGCGAGCCGGGCCCGCAGCCGGACCAGCCGGCCGGCGGTGGGCTCGGGGACGTCGAGCGCGGGGGGCGCGGCGGCATCCGGGGCCTGCTCCGCCTCCTCCTCGGTGGGCGGGAGCCCGACCTCCTCGATGGTGCGGCGCGATTCGTCGCGCGGCGTTTCGGCCTCCTCGCCGACATGGGGCTCGGCGGGAGGAGTGATGGTCGGCGTGCTCGACGGTGCCGGGGGCAGCTGCTTCTTCTTGCGGCTGCTGACCACGAGCCCGCTGATCACGCCGACCGCGACCAGGGCGATGACTACAGCAAGGATGACGAATTCCATAACCCACCCAGTATCAGTCACGCGCGGGGACAATCGGGGAATGGCCGTTCCGCAGGGGGCCGGCCGCACCATATTCCCGGTACGCCGACGGCTCCGCCCGCACGCGGCACCGCCGCGCCCCGGCGTACGGCGGCACGACGCACCCCTACACTTCTGACGCTACGTCAGCTACTGTCCGGCCTCGCCCAGCCCGCCCGGCGAAGGGGACAGTGTCATGGCCTTCACAGTCGTCCGGTTCAACCTCGTCGATCCAGCCGCCACGCCCGACTCGCTCTCGGCCCGCTACCGCGCGGCCCTGGACATGGCCGCGTACGCCGACGAGCACGGCATCGACACCGTACAGACAGAGGAGCACCACGGGGCCGCCAACTCCTGGCTGCCCTCGCCCTTCGTCCTGGCCGGGGCCGTCTTCGGCGCGACCGGCCGGATCGCGGTCACGGTCTCCGCGGTGATCGGGCCGCTGCACGACCCGTTGGGGCTGGCGGAGGACATCGCGGTGCTCGATTTGCTGAGCGCGGGCCGGCTGGTCACGGTCGCGGGGATCGGTTACCGGCCGGAGGAGTACGAGCGGGCGGGCGTCGAATGGGGCAGGCGCGGCCGGATCCAGGACGAGCTGCTGGAGACGCTGCTGCTGGCGTGGACCGGGGAGCCGTTCGAGTTCCGGGGCCGCACGGTCACGGTGACCCCCCGGCCGCTCACCCGGCCGCACCCGCTGCTGCTGGTCGGCGGCAGCTCCCGGGCGGCGGCGCGGCGGGCGGCGCGGCTGGGGCTGCCGCTGTTCCCGAGCGCGCATCTTCCCGAGCTGGAGGCGTACTACCACGAGCAGCGCGCGGAGCACGGCACCGAGGGTTTCTGCATGATGCCCGCGGCCGAGACGCCCCTGTTGCACGTGTCTCAGGACCCGGACCGGACCTGGGCCGAGTACGGGGAGCACTTCCTGCACGAGGCCCGTACATATGCCTCCTGGCAGTCCAAGGACATCCGCTCGGCCGTCCGCTCGGCGGCCACGACAGTGGCGGAACTGCGCGAGGAGGACGTCTACCGGATCGTCACCCCGCAGGCGTGCGCCGATCTGGGCCGGGAGCTGGACAGCCTGGTGCTGCATCCGCTGTGCGGCGGGATGCCGGTCGAGGAGGGGTGGCGCAGTCTGCGGCTGTTCTGCGAGGCGACCGGTGGCTGACGGTCCGTGCCGCGCGGCGTGAGCCGCGCGGCACGGACCGTGGGGGTCAGCCCATCTCCTCCAGCGCCTTGCCCTTGGTCTCCTTGACGAACTTGAGGACGAAGGGGATCGAGAGCGTCGCGAAGCAGGCGTAGATGATGTACGTGCCCGACAGGTTCCAGTCGGCGAGGCTCGGGAAGCTCGCGGTGATCGCCCAGTTGGCGATCCACTGCGCGGACGCGGCGACACCGAGCGCCGCGGCGCGGATCCGGTTCGGGAACATCTCGCCGAGGAAGACCCAGACGATGACACCCCATGACAGGGCGAAGAACAGCACGAACACGTGGGCAGCGACAAGCGCGACCACGCCCTGGGTGTTGGGGAGCTTGCCGTCGACCAGGTTGGCGGAGAAGGCCCACGCCTCGAAGGCGAGCGCGATGGCCATGCCGCAGGAGCCGACGAGAGCCAGCGGGCGGCGGCCCACCCGGTCCACCAGCACCATCGCGATCACCGTACCGATGATGTTGATGATCGAGGTGGTGAACGAGTAGAAGAACGAGTCGGTCGGGTCGATGCCGACGGACTGCCACAGTGTCGCCGAGTAGTAGAACGCCACGTTGATGCCGACGAGCTGCTGGAAGACCGACAGGCCGATACCGACCCAGACGATGGGCAGGAAGCCGAGGCGGCTGCCCAGCAGATCCTTGAATGTCGACTTGTGCTCGCGGTGCATCGCGGTCTCGATCTCGGTCACCCGGGCGTCGAGGTCGACCCCCTCGCCCTCGACCTCCGAGAGGATCCGACGGGCCCGGTCCTTCTTGCCGACCGAGATCAGGAACCTCGGCGACTCGGGGATCGCGAAGGACAGCAGACCGTACAGAACCGCGGGCACGACCATCACACCGAGCATCCACTGCCAGGCTTCCAGGCCGCCGATCTTGCCGCGCTGGTCGCCGTCGGCGATCTGCAGGATGCCGTAGTTGACCAGCTGGGAGATGGCGATGCCGATGACGATGGCCGCCTGCTGAAAGGAGCCGAGGCGGCCCCGGTAGGCGGGCGGTGAGACCTCCGCGATGTACGCCGGGCCGATCACCGAGGCCATGCCGATGGCGAAGCCACCGATGATGCGCCACATCGACAGGTCCCAGAGCGCGAACGGGAGCGCGGACCCGACGGCGCTGATGGTGAAGAGGACCGAGGCGATCTGCATGCAGCGGATTCGGCCGATCCGGTCGGCGATGCGGCCCGCGGTGGCCGCGCCGATCGCACAGCCGATGAGGGCGATGGCGATGACCTGGGCGAGCGTGCCGGAGCCGATGTCGTACCGGCTACGGATCGCCTCGACGGCGCCGTTGATCACGGAGCTGTCGTAACCGAAGAGGAAGCCGCCCATCGCGGCGGCCGCCGTGATGAAGATGACATGGCCCAGGTGGTCCGGGTGGGCCGCTCCGGTTCCGGACTCGGGTCCCTGCGATGTGCTGGTCACGTGAACTCCTGGTGCCTGGCCGCAGACGCAGGCGTGGGGGGCGAGCTGTACCCAGTGGCGCATACGTTCACCTGCGCCACCACTCGAAGACGAAACGTCGGCGCGGGGACCAGATGTTCGGTTCTCGAAGCCTGAGGGTGGCTCAGCGCAGCCGCTGGCTGATCACCTTGGAGACCCCGTCGCCCTGCATCGAGACGCCGTAGAGCGCGTCGGCGACCTCCATCGTCCGCTTCTGGTGCGTGATCACGATGAGCTGGGAGCTCTCCTGGAGCTCCACCATGATCCGGATCAGCCGCTGGAGGTTGGTGTCGTCGAGCGCCGCCTCGACCTCGTCCATCACATAGAACGGGCTCGGCCTGGCCTTGAAGATCGAGACGAGCAACGCCACTGCCGTCAGCGACCGTTCACCGCCGGACAGCAGGGACAGCCGCTTCACCTTCTTGCCCGGCGGGCGGGCCTCGACGTCCACACCGGTCGTGAGCATGTTGTCCGGGTCGGTCAGGATGAGCCGCCCCTCGCCGCCCGGGAAGAGGCGCGAGAAGACCCCCTCGAACTCGCGGGCGGTGTCCCGGTACGCCTCGGTGAAGACCTGCTCGACGCGCTCGTCGACCTCCTTGATGACCTGCATCAGATCGGCCCGGGTCTTCTTCAGGTCCTCAAGCTGCTCGGAGAGGAACTTGTGCCGTTCCTCCAGTGCGGAGAACTCTTCGAGGGCGAGCGGATTCACCTTCCCGAGTTGCTGGTACGCCCGTTCGGCCGACCTCAGCCGCTTCTCCTGCTCGGCCCTGACGAACGGCTTCGGCTGGTTGCGCGGATGCTCCGGATCCTCCGGCAGCTCCTCGCCCTCCGCGGCCGGGGACGGCGGCACGAGCTGGTCGGGCCCGTACTCGGCGGCCAGACCGGCCGGCTCCACGCCCAGCTCCTCCAGGGCCTTGGCCTCCAGCTGTTCTATCCGCAGCCGCTTCTCCGCGCCGAGCACCTCGCCCCGGTGGACCGAGTCGGTCAGCTTGTCCAGCTCGTCCTTGAGCGCACGGCCCCCCAGCCGCTCCGCCGCCAGCTCCTGTTCCCGCTCGGCCTTCGAGGCCTCCGCGGCGGCTCGCTCCTGCTCGGCCCGTACGACGGACACCTCGACGTGGGCCAGCAGCTGACGGGCGCCGGACGCCACGGCGGAGGCCACCGCGGCCTCATGGCGCAGCCGAGCCCTGCGCTGCTCGACCCGGGCCCGCGCCTCCCGCTCCGCGCGGGCACCCCGGTCCAGGGAGTCGGCGCGGCCGGCCAGCGCCTTGACCCGTTCCTCATGGGTACGGACCTGGAGGCGGGCCTCCATCTCGGTCTGGCGGGCATTGGCACCGTCGGCGGCGAGCCGGTCGCGGACGGCGCTGTCCGGCTCCTCGTCGGCGCCGTCCTGCGCGGCCTCCTCGGCCACGAGCAGCCGCTCGGCCAGCTCCTCCGCGTCCTGGGTCGCGCGCTCCAGCGCCTCCTGGGCGCGGGCGGCGGAGGCGGCCATCCGGTCGGCCTCACCGGCCGCGCCCCGCGCCTGGCCGGCCAGCCGGCCGAGCTGCTGGGCCACCCCGGACTTCTCCCGCTCGGCGGCCCGGCGCCGCTCCCCCAGCTCCTCGACGAGCGCCGCGACGGTGGAGCGCCGCTGCCCGGCGAGCTGCTGGGCCTCGGCCAGCTGCGTGCACCGCACCGCCAGTTCGGCCAGTTCGGCGGCGGCCTCGTCCACGGACGCCTGGACTTCGAGGAGGCTGGGCGCGCCCGCGGAACCGCCGTGCGCGAAGTGCGCCGAGAGGACGTCCCCCTCGCCGGTCACCGCCATCAGCTCCGGGCGGGCGGCCACCAGGTCCTCCGCGTCCTCCAGCGTCCCGACGACCACCATGTCCCGCACCAGCCTGCGCACCGCGGCCACCAGTTCGACGGGACCGCTGACGAGGTCCGCGACGGCGGGGTTCTCCAGACCGTCGGGCGCGGGCGCGGCCGGGTGTCCGGCCGGAGCCGCCCCGGTCCCGTCCGCGCCCAGCCGCACCGGGAGCCGCTCCGCCGCCTGGCCCGGGACGTGCGCGGCCTCGCTCCGGGGCGCGGGCTCCGCTTCCGTGCCCTGCCCGGGTACGTGAGCGCCTGCGCCGCCTCCCAGCAGCAGCGCGGCCCGGCCCGCGTCCAGTTTCCGCAGCAGCCGGATCGCCTCTGCCGCCGTGGCCGGGTCCGTCACCGCCACCGCGTCCGCCGCCGCGCCCAGTGCGGCGGCCACCGCGACCTCGTGCCCCGGGGCCACCGTGAGCAGCTCCGCGGCCGGTCCGAGCAGCCCGGTCAGCCGGTCCCGGGCACCCAGCAGCACCCCGGTGCCGTCCTTGCGGCGCAGCCCGAGGGCCAGCGCGTCATGGCGGGCCGCGACGGCGGCGCGCTTCCGTTCGGCGACGGTGGCGGCCTCCCGGGCGGCGGAGAGCGAGGCCTCCGCCTCCTTGAGTCCGCTCCGGGCGGCCTCGTGCCGCTCACCGAGCTCGGCGTCACCGGCGTCCAGGCCGTCGACCTCGGCCTTGAGCTGTTCGTACTCCTCCTGGGCGGCGACCGCGCGCTCCCGTGCCTCGTCGCGCGAGGTGGCCAGCCGGTCGATCTCCGACTGCGCCGAACCGGCACGGCTGCGGGCCGCGTTGACCTGTCCGCTGAGCCGGGCGAGCCCTTCGCGGCGGTCCGCGAGGGCGCGGGCGGCATCCTTCAGCCTGCGTTCCTCCGCCGCCAGCTCCCGCTCCAGTTCGGACCGGTGGGAGGCGGTGTCCTCCAGGGCGTGTTCCGCGGCTTCCAGCGCCGCGGTCAGCTCCGCCTCCTGCTCGCGGATCCGGGCCGCCTCGCGCTCCATGTCCTCGGGGTCGCGGCCGCGCCGCTCCTCCTCCGGCGGGGCGGTCGCGCTCTTCACCCGGGCGTCGGCCAGTGAGATCGTGCCGCGCACCCGCTCGGCCAGCTGCGACAGCTCGTACCAGGTCTGCTGGGCGCGCTGGAGCCTGGGCGTGAGCCGCCGCACCTCGTCCTCAAGCTCCGCCTCGCGCCCCAGCGCCGCCTTGAGCTCCACCTCCGCCGCCTCCCGGCGCCGCTTCAGCTCGGCCTCGTCGGCGATCTCGCTGCGCAACGCGCTGTGCAGCCTGACCAGGTCGTCCGCGAGCAACCGGAGCCGGGCGTCGCGCAGATCGGCCTGGATGACGGCGGCCCGGCGGGCGACCGCGGCCTGCCGGCCGAGCGGCTTCAGCTGTCGCCGCAGTTCGTCGGTGAGGTCCTGGACGCGGGCCAGGTTCGCCCCCATCGCGTCCAGCTTCCGCAGCGCCTTCTCCTTGCGCTTGCGGTGTTTCAGTACGCCGGCGGCCTCCTCGATGAACGCGCGGCGCCCCATCGGGTCGGCGTGGAGTACGGAGTCCAGCTGGCCCTGGCCGACGATGACGTGCATCTCGCGGCCGATGCCGGAGTCGGAGAGGAGTTCCTGGATGTCCAGCAGCCGGCAGGTGTCGCCATTGATCTGGTACTCGCTGCCGCCGTTGCGGAACATGATCCGGGTGATCGTCACTTCGGCGTACTCGATGGGCAGCGCCCCGTCGGAGTTGTCGATGGTCAGCGACACTTCGGCCCTGCCGAGCGGAGGCCGCCCGGTGGTACCGGCGAAAATGACGTCCTCCATCTTGCCGCCGCGCAGGGATTTGGCACCCTGCTCCCCCATGACCCAGGAAAGCGCGTCCACCACATTGGACTTGCCCGATCCATTGGGGCCGACCACGCAGGTGATCCCGGGTTCGAACCGCAGGGTCGTGGCGGAGGCGAACGATTTGAAACCACGCAGGGTCAGGGCCTTGAGGTGCACGCCGCCGGACTCTACCTTTCGCTCTCGGTTTCGCTGATGAAGGTGCAGGGCACATCAGACGGTAAGGGAAGGGGTGTACGTCCGGGGCGGGACGGGCGCGGTTCGGAGGGGAAAAGAAAGAAGGGACGCCGAAGCGTCCCCGGTAAAGCTTGTGCATTGCTCTGTCGCCGGATCCGCCGCCTCCAATGGAGACGCGCGTGCCGGATCATGACAGGCAGACGAAGACGCAGATCAAACGCATTTCATGAGCGAGTTCCATGAGCAAGCGATGATCAGGCGCAATCGATCTTCAATGATCCGGTGACGATCCGGCGATGATTCCGTGCGGCTGACGCGTGCAGCCCGACCGGCCCTGGGGCAATCGGTCAGGTCAGCGCCGGCTCCGCCTGAGGTACGTCGATGTCGATGCTGTCGAGCAGCGACTCTTGGTGCTGAGCGGCGGCGTTGAGCGCGTCGTTCTCGTCCTGAATCCGTACGATCTCGGATTCAAGATCCTGGACGCGCTGCTGAAGCCGTCGCATCTCGGCGAGGAGTCGCGGGTCGGAACCGCCGACGTAACCGAGAAGCGCCTTTGCCATGAGGATGGTCCTCCACACTGAGTGACCGACCGATGCGGTGTGGGTCGTGAGGGAATCGCACCCGCGGTGCTCGGCAGTGCTCTGTGTTCACTGCTGTTCTGCTGCCAAACAGCTCTGCCGAACAGCTAAGGTGCGCGGGGTTTTCAGCGTCTCACCAAAAAGTTTGACGGTCAACACGATCACACCCTGTAGAGAAGGGCGTCCCGGGGGTGCGCGGCCTGGCGATCATGCGGCGCGACTCTCCTGCGGGGCCCTCAGGAGCGCGGAGATCATCCTTCTCGCCGCAGCCTCGCACGGCAACCGATTCTTGGCAACCACCGGATCATTCCGCAGGTCATTTCATGTGTACGCGCGACGGCGCCCCCCCGCGGTCACCCCGCGCCGCCCTTCGAACACAGCCCGAACACGGCACTTCCTGCGCGCCCCTCCGGGCACCGGATCAGCGGATCGCGAACCCCTCGTATCCCCCCCGTGGCGTGTCCCAGATCTCAGTGACTCCGTCAACGCGGCCGGGTGTGTCGTCCGAGCGCAGCCAATCCAGCAGACGGTGGCAATTCTCACGCCGCCCCTCGGCCACCACCTGCACCCTGCCGTCGTCGAGATTGAGGGCGAATCCTGTGAGGTCCCCGATCTCCAGAGCGTTTGCCCTGGTGAACCAGCGAAACCCTACTTGCTGTACTCGACCGCGTACCCAGGCGGTGAGTCGTACATCTTCGTTCATGCCCGAACGCTAACCGCCCAATTGCTCTCGGAGCACTTCTCGGCGAAAGCTCATGGCGTACAGTCCCCTCGCAAAAGCTCACTCGATCGGGTGAGTCATGGTGACGTCGAAAACGGCGTCCAGGTCGTCAGAAGGGCACAGCAGATGGGACGCCATCGACGCTCCGCCGCAGCTCCCACCGCTGAGGAAAGCGCGGAACGGGACGCCGGACGGAGCCGGGGAGACCGCCGCAGGAAGCGGTCCGGCCTGCCGGTGCGCACTGGACTGCTCGGTGTCTCCGCGGCCATGGCCGTCGGAGCCGTCGCGGTGGCCTCCGGTCTGCTGCCCGGTGGTGACAACTATCTGAGCGGTGGTTCGGCCGCCGACCAGGTGCGTTCCCAGGGCGCCCCGGACCTGCTGTCCCAGGGCGGCTCCACGACCCCGCCGGCCGACCGTCACACCGCGTCCGACACCGCCAGCCGCGGCACCGGCCGCGCCGACGGGCCGACGAAGTCGAGCCCCTCCGCCGACGGCAAGCCCTCCTCCCCCTCCAGGACGTCCGGACCGGCGAAAAAAACCGGGAAGAAGGACAAGAAGAAGGAAGCGGACCGGAACGCGGGGAAACCGGCGAGCGCCGGGCCGTCCCGGAAGGCCGCCGCCTCGAAGGCCCCCGCCGCACGGGCCACGAAGAGCGCCACCACCAGCCCGACGACCGCCGCTCCGGCCCCCTCCACGTCCGCACCGGCCGCTCCGCAGACCACCGCGCCGCCCGCCGCCGGCACCTCGGCCCAGGCCGCCGTGCTCTCCCTGGTCAACCAGGAGCGCGCCAAGGTCGGCTGCAGCCCGGTCACCGCGAGCGGTTCGCTGGCCTCGCTCGCCCAGAACTTCAGCGACGACATGGCGGCCCGCGGCTTCTTCGACCACACCGACCCCGACGGCAAGACCCCCTGGGACCGCGCCGCCAAGGCCGGCGTGGACGGACTCGGCGGCGAGAACATCGCCCGCGGCCAGGCCGACGCGCAGGCCGTGATGGATGCCTGGATGAACAGCGACGGCCACCGCGCGAACATTCTCAACTGCGATTACAAGACGCTCGGCGTGGGTGTCCACTTCGGCTCCGGCGGCCCCTGGTGGACCCAGGACTTCGGCTTCTGATCCCTACCCGCCCCACATCGCCACCCGCTCCTGCCCCGTACGCCCCACTCGCCCTCCAGCGGATAGCGCAATCCCGTGGAGAGCGCTGTGCGGGCGTACGCTGGTTTTCATGGACGAGAACGGTGGCAGCGGGGCGGACGGCTGTCCGGACGAGGAATGGGCCTTCGACGTGTTCTCCAAGCGGTGCCCCTCGCGCGGCACGCTGGAACATGCCACCGGCCGCTGGGGAAGCCTGACGCTGGGCGCGCTGTACGAGGGCAGCCTCCGCTTCAACGCGCTGCGCCGCCGGGTCGACGGGGTGAGCGAGAAGATGCTGTCCCGGACCCTGCACGCACTGGAACGGGACGGACTGGTGCACCGAGAGGCGCAGCCCACCAATCCGCCCCGCGTCGACTACGAGCTGACCCCGCTGGGACAGCAGGTCGCCGAGCGGCTGCTCGGGCTGATCCACCTCGTCGAGGGCCGGATGGACGAGGTCCTGGCCGCCCGCGCCCGTTACGACGAGGCCAGACAGGACGCGGGCACGCCTTAGGGGCGCGGCGGGCGCTGGCAGCGCGGGCAGAAGTAGCTGGACCGGTTCATCCAGGCGCGGCGCCTCATCGGCGTACCGCAGCGGTGGCACGGCTCGTCCTCGCGCCCGTAGGCGTCGAGCGACCGGTCGAAGTAGCCGGACTCGCCGTTCACGTTGACGTAGAGGCTGTCGAAGCTCGTGCCGCCCTGTGCCAGTGCCGCGTTCATCACATCGCGGACGTGGCCGAGCAGCTCGGCCGACTTGGGGCGGGTCAGGGTCGCGGTCGGGCGGTCGTAGTGCAGCCTGGCGCGCCACAGCGCCTCGTCCGCGTAGATGTTGCCGACCCCGCTGATCAGCGACTGGTCGAGCAGGGCGCGCTTGACGGTGGTGCGGCGCAATCGCAGCGCGGTGTGGAACGCGGCGTCGTCGAATTCCGGGTCCAGCGGATCGCGGGCGATGTGCGCGATGGTTTCGGGCATTCCGTCGGGGGTGTTGTCGTGCAGCGAGAGGCCGCCGAAGGTGCGCTGGTCGACGAAGCGGAGTTCGGTGCCGAGGGAGTCGTCGAACCGGATCCTGATCCGCAGATGCTTCTCGTCGGCGGCGTCCTGCGGCTGTACGAGCAGCTGACCGCTCATGCCGAGGTGGCCGAGGAGCGAACTGGCCGTGTCCTCCAGCGGCACCCAGAGGTACTTGCCCCGGCGCATCGCGGGCCCGAACCGGACCCCGTCGAGCCGGGCCGCGAAGTCCACGCCGCCCGCGAGATGGCGGCGGACCGCACGCGGGTGCAGTACCTCGACCTCATCGACCGTGCGCCCGGTCACCCAGCGCTGGAGACCGCGTCGTACGACTTCGACCTCGGGCAGCTCGGGCACGGTGTCGCTCCTGTATCTGAAAAGGATCCGGTATCTGAAGGGACCGGTATCCGGAAAGGATCCGGACAGAGAGAACCCCCCGGTGCGCAGGGCACCGAGGGGTTTTCCGGGTCAGGCCGGAGCGACGTCCGTGGATGACGGCGGTTCGGCAGGGGTGTCGGCGGCCCCTCCGTCGGCAGCGGCCTCGTCGGCCACAGCCTTCCGCGCCTCCGCGGCGGCACTGATCTCGCGCCAGGCGGATTCCGCCGCCTGTTGCTCCGCTTCCTTCTTGCTACGGCCGGTGCCGGTGCCGTACGAGACACCACCGACGCGAGCAGCAGCAGTAAAGGTCTTCTCGTGGTCCGGGCCGGTCTCCGTGACGAGGTACTCGGGGACTCCGAGGCTCTCGCTCGCGGTGAGCTCCTGAAGACTGGTCTTCCAGTCCAGGCCGGCGCCGAGGTTGGAGGACCTGTCGATCAGCGGGTCGAAGAGCCGGTGAACCAGCTCGGAGGCCGCGCCGAGGCCCTGATCGAGATAGACCGCGCCGAGCACCGCTTCAAGGGTGTCGGCGAGGATGGACGCCTTGTCCCGGCCACCCGTGCCCTCTTCACCTCGGCCGAGCCGGATGAAGGAGCCGAGTTCGAGGCCGCGGCCCACTTCCGCAAGCGCACGCGAGTTGACCACCGCGGCCCGCAATTTGGCCAGCTGGCCTTCAGGCAGGTCGGGGTGAGTGCGGTACAGCGTGTCCGTGACCACCAGGCCGAGCACCGAGTCCCCGAGGAACTCAAGCCGCTCGTTGGTGGGCAGGCCGCCGTTCTCGTACGCGTACGAACGGTGGGTCAGCGCACGCACCAGAAGGGCGGACTCAAGGTGATACCCGAGCCGCCCTTCCAGAAGCGTGTGGGACGAGGCTGTGTTGACGTTGTCTGACTGCTTCTTGGCGTGGGACAACTCAGACATCGGGCCTCTCACCAGCCGCTCAGACCTCGAGGACCTGGCGCTTGTTGTACGTGCCGCAGCTGGGGCACGCGATGTGCTGCAGCTTCGGCTCCTGGCAACGCTCGCACGAAACCAGGGTGGGGACCGCAGCCTTCCACTGCGACCGGCGGTGGCGCGTGTTGCTGCGCGACATCTTCCGCTTCGGAACAGCCACGGCTACTTCTCCTGCTTCTCGTCGACGCCAGGTTCGGCGCCGCCCATGTTGTCCTTCTCGCCGTCCTGAACGGTCTCGGCGAGTCCTTGCAATGCCGCCCAACGGATGTCGAGGGCTTCGTGGTGGTGACCGGGGTTCTCGTCCAGCCTGACTCCGCATTCGGAGCACAGACCGGCGCAGGTCTCCCGGCACACCGGCTGCATCGGCAGTGCGAGCACTACCGCATCACGCAGCACTGACTCAAGGTCGAACAAGCCGTCCTCAAGGAAGAACCTGTCCTCGTCGTCCTCGGCGTCGTCGACCGGGTCCGCCGTCTTGCTGCGGTTCCGGTCATCGGCGTCAGGGTACGAGAACATTTCCTGGAAGTCCGCCTCGACCTCAAGGCTCAGCGGCTCCAGACACCTTACGCACTCCCCCTCGGCCGATGCACGGGCGGTGCCTGTGACGAGCACACCTTCCATGACCGATTCGAGGCGGACGTCCAGCTCCACGGGTGCGCCTTCCGGCACACCGACGACTCCGTCGATACCGAAGTCCTTGGGGGTGTCCACCGAGCGGGTCAGCCGCTTCATGGCACCCGGACGCCGACCCAGCTCGTGCGTATCGAACACGAGAGGGTTTCGGTGGTCGAGGTGGCCGTTCAGGGCTTTTCCTGCTTTCGAATCATGCGCATCACGCGTGGTGGGGAGGGGCCGACCGACTCCGGAGTCGAAGCGGGCAGCCAGGATCGCGGACATACGCGCGACCGAAGAACCAGGATACTTGACGTGCCGCCCAGCTCCCAATCCGGCCTTGGTCCGGCGCAGGACAGCGGCCCCGCGCCGGTTCCCGGCCGGTCAGCGCTCCTGTTCGTACCGGCGCAGCTGGTCCAGATCGATCATGCTGGTGTCGAACAGGCTGGTCTCGTCCAGCGCGCCCTCACCGTGCTGCTGAAGGGGCTGCTGGGCCTGGACGGGCTGCTGCTGCCAGGCATCGTAGCCCTGGGCGGGTGGCGGGACCTGGCCCTGGTTCTGGTCGTAGCCCTGCTGCTGGTAGCCGGCGTAGGGGTTCGGCTGCTGCTGGTAGCCGTACACGTCCTGCTGGGGCTGGTCCTGGTACGCGTACGTCTGCGCGTACTGCGGCTCCTGCTGCACGGGGTACTGCGGATCGGCCTGCTGGGGCACCTGCGGGGTGGCGATCTCGGCCAGCCCCGCCCAGTGGTCCTCGTCACTGGTGCGGCCCTGGCCGCCCGCGGCGTCCTGGGCGGCCATGTGCGCGCCGAGGTCGTCGGTGGCGACCCGGCCGTGCAGCTTCTGCCGGCCCCGGCCCACCGCCTCCAGGGTCTTGGCGAGCACCGCCTCGAAGGCGCCGAGCTTGGTGTCCACGTACTCGTCGGCCCGGCGCTGGAGCGTGGCCGGGTCGGCGCTGCGCTCGGGGGCCTCGGCGAAGTCCGGGTCCTCGTAGCCCTGCTCGTCGAAGCCCTGGCCCCGGCCGAGCAGCTTCTCGCGGCCCCGGTCGACGGAGCCGATGGTCTTGGTGAGGACGACCTCGAAGTTGGCGAGCTTGCTGTCGACGTACTCGTCGGCCTCCGCGCGGATCTCGTCGGCCTCCTTGCGGGCCTCACCGAGGATCCGGTCGGCCTCCGCCTGGGACCGCCGGGCGATCTCGGTGTCCGAGATCAGCGAGCCGCGCTCGGCGTGGGCGGTCTCGATGATCCGCCCCGCTTCCCGGCGGGCCTGCTCGACCAGCTGCTCATGGCCGCCGATCAGCTCGGCGGCCTGTGCGAGGGAGCCCGGCAGGGCCTCGCGCACCTCTTCGAGCATCGCGAGCAGATCGGCGCGGTTGACCACGCAGGACGCCGACATGGGCATCGACCGGGCGCTCCCGACCGCTTCGACGATCTCGTCGAGCTTCTTCTGCACGTCCACCGTGTGCTCGCCACTCTCTACTGCCGATTGGAGACGGACGGGACGACTGTACGGCCAGTCGGCGCCCGCCCGACACCTGGTGACGGGCTGTCAGTGCCTCAGCGCTGGGCGAGGCGCTCGGTCAGGGCCTCGCGGACCAGCGGGGGCAGCAGGTGCGAGACGTCGCCGCCCCAGGTCGCCACCTCCTTGACCAGCGAGGACGACAGGAAGCTGTAGGTCGGATTGGTCGGCACGAAGAGCGTCTCCACGCCCGAGAGCCCGTTGTTCATCTGAGCCATCTGGAGTTCGTAGTCGAAGTCGCTGACGGCCCGCAGGCCCTTCACGATCGCCGGGATGTCGCGCTCCTTGCAGAAGTCGACCAGCAGTCCGTGGAAGGCCTCGACCTGCACGTTGCCGAAGTCCTCGGTGACCTGGCGGATCATGTCGATCCGCTCGTCGACCGTGAACAGACCCTTCTTCGACTGGTTGATCATCACCGCGACATGTACGACGTCGTACAGCTTCGAGGCGCGGCCGATGATGTCGAGATGTCCGTTGGTGATGGGGTCGAACGACCCCGGGCAGACGGCGCGGCGCAACTTGATTCCCTCGCTCTCCGGTCCGGTCATCGTGCGTCTTCGTACGTAGCGGCGGCGCGACCGTACCAAAGCGTTCCCTCGCCGTAGCGACGGGCCCGCAATGGCTCGTATCCCTTGGGCCAGCTGAATTCTCCGCCTCTGGTGCTGCGCTCCACGGTGACGAGCGCATCGGCCGAGAGCCACCCCTGCGCACGGAGTGTGAGCAGTATCTCGCCAAGATCGTCGTCGGTGACGGCGTACGGAGGGTCGAGGAACACCACGTCGTACGGGTCCGCGGGCGCCGGTCCTGTCACGATCTGCTCGGCTTTGCCGGTACGGACCTCCGCGCCGGGCAGGCCCAGGGTGCGGACGTTGTCCCGGACGGTCCGGACGGCCTTGGCGTCGGCCTCGACGAGCAGGGCGTGGACCGCGCCCCGGGAGAGCGCTTCGAGGCCGACGGCGCCGGAGCCCGCGTACAGATCGGCGATCCGGATGCCGTCGAGGGTGCCGAGGAGCGCCTGCCAGGTGGAGAACAGGCCCTCGCGCGCGCGGTCGGAGGTGGGGCGGGTGCCGGTACCGGGCGGGACGGCCAGGCGGCGTCCGCCGGCCGAGCCGGCGATCACGCGGGTCATGGGTGTCTGATCCTCGGGTCGGGGCGGCGCGCAGGGTGCTGCGGGCGCCGTACCACCCACGATATGGCGTCGGCGCGGCCGGGGCGCGTCACCCCTTGTCGAGGTACTCCTCCCGGTCCTTGTCGAGCAGCGCGTCCAGCACCAGGCGCAGCTCGGGCAGGTGCTCCAGCTCCGGGTCGGCGGCGACGGTCTCGACGGCCTCCGCGCGGGCGGCGGCGATGACCTCCTCGTCGTCGATGACGCTGAGGACCCGCAGCGAGGAGCGGACCCCGGACTGGGCCTGGCCGAGGACATCGCCCTCGCGGCGCTCTTCCAGGTCGATCCGGGACAGCTCGAAGCCGTCGAGGGTGGAGGCGACGGCGGAGAGCCGGGCGCGGGCGGGGCTCGCCTCGTGGGCCTCGCTGACCAGCAGGCAGAGTCCGGGGGCGGAGCCGCGGCCGACCCGGCCGCGCAGCTGGTGGAGCTGGGAGACACCGAACCGGTCGGCGTCCATGATCACCATCGCGGTGGCGTTGGGGACGTTGACCCCGACCTCGATGACCGTGGTCGCCACCAGGACGTCGACCCGGCCCGCGGCGAAGCGCCGCATCACGTCGTCCTTCTCGTCGGGGTGCATCCTGCCGTGCAGCACCTCGATGCGCAGGCCCGTCAGCGGCCCCTTGGCGAGCTGCTCCGCGATCTCCAGAACGGCGAGCGGCGGGCGTCTGTCCGCCTCCGCCTCGGCCGTCTTCTTCCCCTTCTTGCCGGCCGACTCGTCCTCGTCGTCACCGATCCGGGGGCAGACCACGTAGGCCTGGTGCCCGTTCTCCACCTCTTCGCGGACCCGTTCCCAGGCGCGGCTGAGAAAGTGCGGCTTGTCCTTGGCGGGGACGACATGGCTGGCGATCGGGGAACGGCCGGCCGGCAGCTGGTCCAGGACGGAGGTCTCCAGGTCACCGAAGACGGTCATGGCGACGGTACGGGGAATGGGGGTGGCGGTCATGACGAGCAGATGCGGCGACCTCTTCTCCCCCTGGGACTGCGCCTTGGACCGGAGGGCGTCGCGCTGCTCGACCCCGAAGCGGTGCTGCTCGTCGACGACGACCAGCCCCAGTTCGTGGAACTTCACCTTGTCCTCGATCAGCGCGTGGGTGCCGATGACGATGCCGGCCTCGCCGGTGACCAGGTCCAGGAGCGCCTGCCGGCGGGCGGGCACGCCCATGGAACCGGTGAGCAGGACCACTTTGGTGCCCTGGTCCGCCCCGCCGAGCATGCCTCCTTCGGCCAGCTCGCCCATCATCTCGGTGATGGAGCGGTGGTGCTGCTGGGCGAGGACCTCGGTGGGCGCGAGCATGGCGGCCTGACCGCCCGCGTCGACCGTCGCGAGCATGGCGCGCAGGGCCACCATGGTCTTTCCCGAACCCACCTCGCCCTGGAGCAGCCGGTGCATCGGGTGCTCGGTCGCCACGTCGTCGAAGATCTCCTTGGAGACCTTGAGCTGGCCGTCGGTGAGGGTGAAGGGGAGCGTGGCGTCGAAGGCGTCGAGCAGCCCGCCGGGGACGGGTCTGCGGGCGACGGCCGGCAGCTGGGTGTCCGCGTACCTGCGGCGGGCCAGCGCGACCTGGAGGACGAAGGCCTCGTCCCACTTGAGCCGGTCCCTGGCCGCCGCGACGTCGGCCTTGGTGTGCGGGCGGTGGATCTTCAGCAGCGCCTCGGGCAGCGCGGTGAAGCCGCGGCCCTCGCGCAGTGCGGGCGGCAGCGGGTCGACGGCCTCCTGGGCGCTGGGCAGCACGGCGTCGACCGCCTTGGCGATCCGCCAGGAGTCGAGCTGCTTGCAGGCCGGGTAGATCGGGAGCAGCTTGCCGGCGAAGGCGTCCACGGCCTCGGTCGCCCCGGCCTCGTCGGTGAGTTCGGCGTCGAGCAGCTGGTAGGTGGGGTGGGCCAGCTGCATCTTGCGGTTGAAGACGGCGACCTTGCCGGCGAACATGGCGCGCCGGCCCGGCAGCAGCTCCTTGTGCGGCTTGTGGACGCCGTGGCCGAAGAAGACCAGCTGGAGCCGTCCGTGGCCGTCGGTGAGGGTCACTTCGAGGCGCTTGCCCCGGCCGCCGTTGAACGTCATCACGCGGGCGTCCGCGACCTGGGCGACGACCGTGACGTGCTCGTCCAGCGGGAGGTCTGTCAGCGCCGTGAGCCGGCCGCGCTCCTCGTACCGCCGCGGGTAGTGGTGCAGCAGATCACCGACCGTGTGCAGGTCGAGGTGGTCGGCCATCACCTTCGCGGTGGCGCCACCGAGCAGCTTCTTGAGGGGTTCGTCGAACGCAGACACGTGGTCCATTGCACACCACGCGACTGACAGTTGTCCGGCGGGCACCACCGGAGCGGCGGAAGTCCCCGGTCCCTACTCGACGCCGATCAGCAGCGGGGCGCACTGGTGGCCGCCCCGGTAGACCACCGTGTCCACCGCGAGGTAGCCCTCGCGGACGTGTTCCTCCAGTGTCGCGGCCAGTGCGTCGGGGATGTCCTCGCCCAGGACGAGGGTGACCAGTTCGCCGCCGGCCGCCAGCATCCGGTCCAGCACGCTGCGTGCCGTGGTCGGGACGTCCTGGCCGATGACGGCGACATCGCCGTCGATGAGGCCCAGGATGTCGCCGGTCTGGCAGATCCCGGCCATGGTCCAGGACTGCCGCTCCGCGACGGCCAGTTCGGCGTACCGGGTGGCGCCGGCGGCCGCCGTCATCGCGACCACGTCCTCGTCGAAGCTGCGGTCGGCCTCGTGGACGGCCAGCGCGGCGATGCCCTGGACCGCGGCCCTGGTGGGGATGAGGGCGACCCGGATGCCCTCGGCGCGGGCCTGCTCGGCGGCGGCCGCGGCGGTGTGGCGCAGGTCCGCGTCGTTGGGCAGGAGCACCACCTCTCGGGCGTGGGCGCGGCGGATCGCGTCGACCAGTTCGCCGCTGGCGGGCGGCTCCCCGGGGCGGGCCAGCACCGTCGTCGCCCCGGCCTCCGCGCACAGGCCGCCGAGGCCGTCGCCCGGGACGACCACGACGACGGCGCGCTGGGCGGGTTCGGGGCGGGCGTGCAGCCGGTCCGCGGCGAAGTGGGTGATCCGGATGCGGTACGGGCGTCCGGCCTCGACCCCGGCCTCCACCGCCGCACCGGCGTCGTCGACGTGCACATGGACGTTCCAGAGCCCGTCGCCGCCCACCACCACGAGCGAGTCGCCGAGCGCGTCGAGCCGGGCCCGCAGCCGCTCCACGGCCTCGTCCCCGGCCTCCAGCAGGTAGATGACCTCGAAGGCCGGTCCGCCCTCGGGGTCGTCCGCCGCGGGGCAGTCCCCGGCGGCGGTGAACGGGGCGGGCGCGGCCGGCGCGGTGGGCCCGGTGGCCAGCCGCTCCGGTGCCCGGCCCGAGACCGCCTCGACCAGTGCTCCGAGGACCGCGACCAGTCCCCGCCCGCCGGCGTCCACGACCCCGGCCCGGCCGAGCACGGCGAGCTGTCCGGGGGTCGCCTCCAGAGCGATGCGCGCCCCCTCGTACGCCGCCCGCGCCACCGCGCCCGCTCCGGCGCCGGCCCCGGTGCGCCCCGCGGCTTCCGCAGCTGCGGTGGCCACCGTCAGGACCGTGCCCTCGACGGGGTGGGCGACCGCCTCACGGGCCGAGGCGGCGGCCCGCTCCAGCGCGAGGCCCAGTCGGTCCGGGCCCGCCGATTCCGCCAGCACCCCGGCCATGCCGCGCAGCAACTGGGCCAGGATCGTGCCGGAGTTGCCCCGCGCGCCGATCAGCGCCCCGTGCGCCATGGCGCGTACCGCGTCGGCGGTGGAGGGTACGGAGGTACCGGTCTCATGGGCGGTGAACACCGCCTCGACGGCCGCCGCCGCGGATTCCGCGGTCAGGTAGAGGTTGGTGCCGGTGTCCCCGTCGGCGACGGGATACACGTTGATCGCGTCGATCGCCTCGCGCTCCCGGCCGAGTGCGTCCAGCGCCAGTGAGCACCAGGTACGCACCGCGACGGCGTCCAGGTCGTCGGCGGTCTGCGGCACCTGATGGTCCTCCTCGGAACGGGGCCTGGGGCGGCGGGCTGCACCGCAGGGTAGCCCCGGCCGGTGGTCCCCGGCGGGGTCAGGGGCGGGGCGGGCAGCTGTGGATCCCATGGTAGTTTCGTATCTCCGACGCAGCCGTTGTATGCTGCTTCGGTTGCCCGACGAGAGTCGGGACATTCCCCCGGTACCGCCACTTCAGTCATTGAATCCGGCGTGCCGGAATTCACTGTAAGTGCATCTGAAGTTTTGGAGTGACCCGTGGCTGCCAACTGCGACGTTTGCGGCAAGGGGCCGAGCTTCGGCAACAGCATTTCGCACTCGCACCGCCGTACGTCCCGTCGCTGGAATCCCAACATCCAGCGCGTGCGTGCCGTGGTCGGGCGGACGCCGAAGCGGCTCAACGTCTGCACCTCGTGCATCAAGGCCGGCAAGGTCGCGCGCTGACGTTCCCGTCGTAGCGCAGCCTTACCGGTTGCCCAAAAAGCCGGTCCATTTCGGTGGACCGGCTTTTTGCTGTGCCCGTGCGGGCCTCGGGAGGGTGCTGAAGATCTTCAGCACCCTCCCGAGGGCGTCAGCCGGTTCCGCAGCTGCCAGCCGTGGTCGACCGGGCCGATCCCCGCGCCCAGGGCGAAGCCCGCCGCGATCGCCCCGGTCACGTAGGACTTGGCTTCCCGTACCGCCGTGGGCACGTCCTGGCCCCTGGCCAGTCCGCAGGCGATCGCGGAGGCGAGGGTGCAGCCCGTGCCGTGGGTGTGGCGGTTGTCGTGGCGGGGGGCGCGCAGCCAGTGCTCCTCTGAGCCGTCGGTCAGCAGGTCCACCGGATCGCCCGGCAGGTGCCCGCCCTTGATCACCACCCAGCGGGGTCCGAGGCCGAGCAGCTCGGCGGCGGCCCGTCGCATCCCGGCCTCGTCGGTGACCCTCACACCCGTGATCTGTGCCACCTCGTCGAGGTTCGGGGTCGCCACGGTCGCGACGGGCAGCAGCTTCGTGCGCACCGAGTCCAGTGCCTCCGCGGCGAGCAGTGGGTCGCCGTGCTTGGAGACGCCCACCGGGTCCACGACCGCCGGGGCGTCCGTCCCGGCGATCAGCGCGGCGACGGTCTCGACGAGGGCGGCGGAGGACAGCATGCCGGTCTTGACGGCGTTCACCCCGATGTCGTCGACCACGCTGCGGTACTGGGCGCGAACGGCTTCCGGGGGCAGTTCCCAGGCGCCCTGCACACCCAGCGAGTTCTGCGCGGTGACGGCGGTCAGCACGCTCATGCCGTGCGTGCCGAGCGCCAGCATCGTCTTCAGGTCTGCCTGGATGCCGGCACCGCCGCCGGAGTCGGATCCGGCGACGGTGAGCACACGGGGAGGTACGGCGGGAGATATGGGCATGGCCCGCAATCTACTGGGCGTCCTCGATGTCCCCGAAGTGGTCCCAGCCGTTTCTGCTGGTCCAGGGCGCCCCGTCGACGGTCACCTGGGGCAGCGCGGAGGGGTTGAGGACCTCGCCGATCACCTTCCAGCGGGCCGGCAGCTTCACGTCGGGCGGGAACGTCGCGACGATCGCGTGGTCCTCTCCCCCGGTGAGCACCCACTGGAGGGGGTCCACGCCGACGGCCTGTCCGATGTCGGACATCTGGGACGGGATGTCGATCCGGCCCGAGCGCAGGTCGATGCGGACCTTGCTGGCCTCCGCGATGTGCCCGAGGTCGGCGACGAGTCCGTCGCTGACGTCGGTCATCGCGGTGGCGCCGAGTCCGGCGGCCGCGGGGCCCGCGTGGTACGGCGGTTCGGGCCTCCGGTGGGCCTCGACGAAGGCGCGGGGCGAGCGGAAGCCCCGGGAGAGCACGGCGTACCCGGCGGCGGACCAGCCGAGCCAGCCGGTGACGGCGACGACGTCACCGGGCTGGGCGCCCGCCCTGGTGACGGGTTCGTGGTTGCGCAGATCGCCGAGCGCGGTGATCGCGACGGTGATGGTGTCGCCGCGCACCACATCGCCGCCGACCACGGCCGCCCCGGCGACCTGGCACTCGTCGCGGATGCCGTCCATGAGCTCCCCGGCCCAGGTCACCGGGAGTTCGGCGGGGACGACGAGGCCGAGGAGCAGCGCGGTGGGCACGGCTCCCATGGCGGCGATGTCGGCGAGGTTCTGGGCTGCGGCCTTGCGGCCGACGTCGTACGCCGTCGACCAGTCGCGCCGGAAGTGCCGTCCCTCCAGCAGGATGTCGGTACTGGCCACGACCCTGCGGTCGGGAGCGGCCACGACCGCGGCGTCGTCGCCGGGTCCCAGCCGTACCGCCGGAGTGGTGGTGAGCCGGGACGTCAGCTCTCTGATGAGCCCGAACTCCCCCAACTCGCCCACGGTTCCCTTCACCGAGTCTCACCCCTCATCTGTCGCGCCGGACGGACGTCCGGCCTGTTTCGGCGGCCTGCGGATGTCCGGACCGCGGACCGGCCCCGGGGGGCGGCCCGTCCTGGTCGTCACGGGCACGCGGGTCCCCCGTCCGCACCGCTGGACTTGCGGTCGCGGGCCGTCACTGCTGTCGGTACTGTCAAGAGATACGTCAACTTGTGTGTTCTGTACGCCACGCTGTGGGCGTCATCCGGCCCGCAGGTCTCCCCGCGGCCCGGGGCAACGCGATACCGTGGCGTCCCTTTCCCCCACATGATCCTCGTGGCCGCCCTGGAGGTTCCGTGGTACAGGCGTACATCCTTATTCAGACAGAGGTGGGCAAGGCGTCGACAGTCGCCCAGACCATCGCCAGAGTCCCGGGAGTGATCCAGGCAGAGGACGTCACCGGCCCCTACGATGTGATCGTGCGTGCCCAGGCCGACACGGTCGATGAGCTCGGACGCATGGTGGTCGCCAAGGTCCAGCAGGTGGACGGCATCACCAGAACCCTGACCTGCCCGGTCGTGCACCTGTAACCCCCGTCTAGGCTGGGCCGGTGACGTCTTCCCGCCGCCGGCTTTCCCGTCCTGTGATCCTCGGTCCGTCCGCTGCCCTGGTGCTCGTGGCCGCGGCGGGCTGCTCCTCCGGAGATGCCTCGGCGTCGGTCACGGTTCCCACCCCGTCGCCGGAAGCCGCAGCCTACTGCCGTGCGTTGCACAAGGAGCTGCCGAGTGCCGTCGCCGGTCAGGAGCGCAGTGACCCGGGGTCCGGCTCTGACCTGACCGCCGGGTGGGGGGACGGGGAGATCGTACTGCGCTGCGGTGTCCCGCGCCCGGCGAAGATGGATGACTCCCAGTCGAAGGCGATCGACGCGAACGGCGTCAACTGGATGCTGGAGCAGCTGGATGACGGCCGGCCCCGGTTCACGACCACGCTCCGCAAGGCGTACGTCGAGGTGACGTTGTCGGCGGCGTACGCGCATGACGCGAGTCCGCTGGCGGCCTTCGCCCCCGCGGTCAGGAAGACCGTCCCCGACAGCCTGTAGGGCGTGCGCTCCGGTGCGGAGCGCACGCCCTCTGCCGTCGGCTCAATCTCAGCGCAGTCCGGTCGGCCGGTTCAGCGCCGCCTGGATGAGCCGGTCGACCAGTTGCGGGTAATCGACGCCGCTCTCCTGCCACATGCGCGGGTACATGGAGATCGGGGTGAAGCCCGGCAGGGTGTTGATCTCGTTGATGACGAAGCCGCCGTCCTCCGTGAGGAAGAAGTCGGCGCGCACCAGCCCCTCGCAGGACGCCGCTTCGAAGGCCTCGACGGCGAGCCGCTGGACCTCCGCGGTCTGGTCCTCCGTGAGCGGGGCCGGCACGATGCCGGGCGCCGCGTCGATGTACTTGGCCTCGAAGTCGTAGAAGTCGTGCGAGGTGACCGGCGGGATCTCGGCCGGCGCGCTGGCGCGCGGCCCGTCCTCGAACTCCAGCACCCCGCACTCGATCTCGCGGCCGCGCAGCAGTGACTCGACGAGGAACTTGGGGTCGTGGCGCCGGGCCTCCTCGATCGCCTCGTCCAGCCCGGAGGCGTCCTCGACCTTGGTGATGCCGATCGAGGAACCGGCCCTGGCCGGCTTCACGAAGAGCGGCCAGCCGTGGTCACCGGCGAACTCCACGATGCGCTTGCGGGCGGCCTGCGGGTCCTGGTCCCACTCGCGGGGGCGGACGACGGCGTACGGGCCGACGGGCAGTCCGAAGGAGGTGAAGACGCGCTTCATGTACTCCTTGTCCTGGCCGACCGCGGAGGCGAGGACTCCGGCGCCGACGTAGGGCACCCCGGAGAGCTCCAGGAGGCCCTGGAGCGTGCCGTCCTCACCGTAGGGGCCGTGCAGAACGGGGAAGACGACGTCGACCTCTCCGAGCGCCTTGGGGACCGCGCCGGGTTCGCTGTAGACCACTTCGCGGCTGCCGGGATCGACGGAGAGCACCACGCCGCCCTCGTCGGACTCGGCGAGCTGGGCCACGTCCGGCATCTTCCGGTCCGTGATGGCCATGCGTTCGGGTTCGTCGGCGGTGAGCGCCCAGCGGCCGTCCGTCGTGATGCCGATCGGCAGGACGTCGTACTTCGTCCGGTCGATGGCGTTCAGGACGGCACCGGCCGTGACCACCGAAATGCCGTGTTCGGAGCTGCGGCCGCCGAACACGACGGCCACACGCGGCTTGCGGAGCTGCTGCTCCGTGCTCTGGGGGAGGTTCTCGCTGCTCATATCGCGATGAGCGTACCTGCTGGTACGGGTCGAGTCAGCGCCGCCGGTGCCGCCCGGCGGGTGAACCCGGCCCGGGGAGGAGTGCCGGTCTCAGTGCCGCTCGGCCTTGGCGCTGCGCGACATGAGCTCCTTGAGGGCGACCATCGGGGGCTTTCCCTCGTGGACGATGCCGACGACCGTTTCGGTCAGCGGCATCTCCACACCGTGCCGGCGGGCCAGATCGAGCACCGATTCGCAGGACTTGACGCCCTCCGCGGTCTGCTTGGTGACGGCGATGGTTTCCTGAAGCGTCATGCCCCGGCCGAGGTTGGTGCCGAAGGTGTGGTTGCGCGAGAGCGGCGACGAGCAGGTCGCCACCAGGTCCCCGAGGCCGGCCAGTCCGGAGAAGGTCAGCGGGTCTGCGCCCATCGCGTGGCCGAGCCGGGTGGTCTCGGCCAGGCCGCGGGTGATGAGCGAGCCCTTGGCGTTGTCCCCCAGCCCCATGCCGTCCGCGATGCCGACGGCCAGCCCGATGACGTTCTTGACGGCGCCGCCCAGCTCGCAGCCGACCACGTCGGTGTTGGTGTAGGGACGGAAGTACGAGGTGTGGCAGGCGGCCTGGAGGCGGCGGGCCACCGATTCGTCCTGGCAGGCGACGACGGCCGCGGCGGGGCGGCGTTCCGCGATCTCCTTGGCGAGGTTGGGCCCGGTGATGACGGCGATGCGGTCCGCGCCGACTCCGGTGACGTCCTCGATGACCTCGCTCATCAGCTTCGCGGTGCCGAGTTCGACGCCCTTCATCATGGAGACCAGGACCGTCTTGGACTCCAGGTGCGGGGCCCAGGCCGCGAGGTTGGCGCGCAGCGTCTGGGAGGGCACGACGAGCACCGCGAAGTCGGCGCCGCGCAGCGCCTGCGCCGCGTCCGTGGTGGCCCGGACCGCTGCGGGGAGTTCGATGCCCGGCAGGTAGTCGGGGTTGGTACGGGTCGTGTTGATGGTCTCGGCGACCTCGGCGCGGCGTCCCCAGAGGGTGACCTCGCAGCCCGCGTCGGCCAGGACCACGCCGAAGGCCGTACCCCATGAGCCGGTTCCGAAGACGGCTGCTTTTACGGGGTGCGTCACTTGGGTCCCTCTCGTTCGGACTTGCGCCGCTGTTCCGCGCGGGCCTTTCGGTGGTCGTAGAGCTCTGCGGGGGCCGGCAGCCCGCGTACCTCCGCCAGCTGCTCGGTGATCGCGAGCATGATGACCTCGGTCGCCTCGCGCAGGACGTCGGGCGTCGGCTCCTTGTCGTAGAAGCGGGAGAGGTCGACCGGCGGACCGGCCTGGACCTGGAGGGTCTTGCGAGGGAAGAGCCGCAGCTTCTTGTCCGTGGCGTAGGGCGGCATCGCCAGGTTGGCGCCCCACTGGGCGACGGGGATGACCGGGGCCCGGGTCATCAACGCGACGCGGGCGGCGCCGGTCTTGCCGCCCATCGGCCACATCTCGGGGTCGCGGGTGAGGGTGCCCTCCGGGTAGAAGGCGACGCACTCACCGCGCTCGATGGCGTCGACGGCGGCCCGGAAGGCGTCCAGCGCGTTGGTGGTCTCGCGGTACACGGGGATCTGGCCGGTGCCGCGCAGCATCATCCCGACGAAGGGGGCCTTGAAGAGCCCCGCCTTCGCGAGGAGCCTCGGCACCCGGCCGGTGTTGTACTGGAAGTGCCCGTACGAAAGCGGGTCCAGATACGAGTTGTGATTGACCGCAGTTATAAAGCCGCCATCGGCCGGAATATGTTCCATCCCTCGCCAGTCGCGCTTGAACAGAACCACCAGCGGCGGTTTTGCGATGACCGCAGCAAAGCGGTACCAGAAGCCGATTCTGCGGCGGGACACCCGGACACCCTTCTCTACGGACCTGACTGTGGAGCTCTACTGACTGACTACCGACGGTCAAGTCTCGCCCCAGGCCCCTGCTCTGTCGAGAACACCGTACGCCTCACCTTCGGGACCGACCCTCCAGGTTGTCGCACCGGCAGGCGAGAATAGGCGGTGATGCGCATCGAGGGGGAGACCGCCACGAACACCGACCCGACCGGCCGCTGGTCCCTGGTCGTCCCGTTGAAGCCGCTGGCGCGGGCCAAGAGCAGGCTGGTACCCGCGTCCGGCGCCCTGTTGCGCCCCCGGCTGGCCCTGGCCTTCGCCCAGGACACCGTGCACGCCGCGCTGGCCTGCCGGTCCGTCGCGGATGTGGTGGTAGTCACGGACGACGCGGCGGCGGGCGCCGCGCTGGCGGCCCTCGGCGCCCGCGTCGTGCCCGACTCCCCCGCCGCCGGGCTCAACGCGGCCCTCGCGCACGGTGAGCGTGCGGTGCGCGCGGCCCGGCCCGGAGCGGCGGTCGCCGCGCTCAACGCGGATCTGCCGGCACTGCGCCACCCGGAATTGGCCCGGGTGCTCGAATTTTCGGCCGCTTTTCCGCGCGCATTTGTGACCGATGCGGCGGGAATCGGAACAACATTTTTGTCCGCTGGGCCAGGAGTGGAATTGCGCCCCGATTTCGGTGGCCGGTCCCGGGATCGGCACCTCGCCTCCGGGGCCGTGGAAATCACGCTCTCCGGCATCGATTCGGTCCGCCAGGACGTGGACACCGGCGACGATCTGCGGGCGGCGCTCGCCCTCGGGGTGGGCCCCCGCACGGCGGGCCGCTGGGCCGCCGGGGTCCCTTTGATGGACCGATAGGCTGCCGTTCATGCAGGCGACCTCGTACACGTACGACCCCGAGACCCGCACCGGCAGTGTGCTGCTCGACGACGGCACCCCGGTGGATTTCGACGCCCAGGCCTTCGACGCCGGCGGCCTGCGGCTGCTGCGGCCGGGCCAGCGGGTACGGATCGAGGGCCGGGGTGAGGGGGCCGGGCTGCGGATCACCCTGGTGACGCTGCAGACCTTCTGAGCCCGCCTCCGCACCCTGAACAGCCCGCGGGCCGGGCTCCCCGAGGGGAGCCCGGCCCGGCGCGTGTGATGAGCCCTGTGCTGCTGGGTCTCACTTCTTCCGTGCGGTGGCCTTCTTGGCCGTGGTCTTGCGCGCGGTGGTCTTCTTCGCGGGCGCCTTCTTCGCCGTGGTCTTCTTGGCGGGCGCGGTCTTGCTGGCGACGGCCTTCTTGGCGGTCGTCGTCTTCTTCGCCGCCGCGGGGGTCGCCTTCTTCGCGGCCGCCGTGGTCTTCTTCGCCGCCGAGGACGTCTTCTTCGCGGTCGCCTTCTTGGCGGTGGCGGTGGCCTTCTTCGCCGGTGCCACGGCCTTCTTGGCGGTGGCCTTCTTCGCGGTGGCCTTCTTGGCGGCCGCCTTGGCCGTCGTACGGGTGGAAGAACCGCCCGAGAGGCTGCCCTTGGGCGCCTTCTTCACGGCCACATCGTTCTTGGGGAGCTTCTTCGAGCCGCTCACCAGGTCCTTGAAGCCCTGTCCCGCACGGAAACGGGGCACGGACGTCTTCTTGACCCGTACCCGCTCACCCGTCTGCGGGTTGCGGGCGTAGCGGGCCGGGCGGTCGACCTTCTCGAACGAGCCGAAGCCGGTGACCGAAACACGGTCACCCGCGACAACCGCACGGACGATCGCGTCGAGCACCGCGTCGACGGCGTCCGCGGCCTGCTGTCGGCCGCCGACCTTGTCGGCAATCGCTTCTACGAGCTGCGCCTTGTTCACGTCTTCCCCTTCGGAGACATAGCCAGAACGAAAGTGTTCAAGCCTTTTTCGCACGTTAGGCAGATATATACCGCAAATCAAACACGAAACGGGCTAATCACCCTAGTGCCGCAACGAAGTCGACCGCTGCGCAGTTCCGCAGAGTCAGTCACCTTCGGGGAATCGGCCCTCATCGAGGTCCTTCATCAACCGGTCCAGACGCCTTGCCGCGTCTGGGAGATCGTGCTTCGCCGCGGCCGTGACGACCAGCAGCTTCCGGGACAGCGCCATCCGTACGCTCTCCGGGACTTGCAGTGCACGCACTCGTGAGTGCGCTTCCTTCAATTGGTCGGCGACTTGGCCGTAAAGCTTGAGTTGGCTGTCGCGTTCCATGCACCGATTGTGCCATCTGGGGCGAGTTGTCGCCCGACGGGGTCTCAACAAGCGACTGCGCCCCCTACCAGAAGGCAGGGGGCGCAGTACTGGAAAAGCGCTGCTCAGGCGTGAATTGTACGTGGCTTGTGGGCCGGCCTGGTCGCCTCGTAGGCCGCGATGTCCGGTTCGTTCTGCAGGGTGAGGCTGATGTCGTCCAGCCCGTTCAGCAGCCGCCAGCGGGCGTTCTCGTCGAGCTCGAAGTCGGCAGTGATGCCCTCGGCGAGCACCTGGCGCTTCTCCAGGTCGACCGTGACCTCCGCGGTCGGGTCGGCCTCGGTCAGCTCCCACAGGGCGTCGATGACCTGCTGGTCGAGGACCACGGTCAACAGCCCGTTCTTCAGCGAGTTGCCTCGGAAGATGTCGGCGAACCGGGAGGAGACGACAGCCTTGAAGCCGAAGTTCTGCAGGGCCCAGACGGCGTGTTCACGGGAGGAGCCGGTGCCGAAGTCGGGGCCGGCCACCAGGACCGAGGCGCCCTTGCGCTCCGGGCGGTTGAGGACGAAGTTCTCGTCCTTGCGCCAGGCCTCGAAGAGCCCGTCCTCGAAGCCGTCCCGGGTGACCTTTTTCAGCCAGTGGGCGGGGATGATCTGGTCGGTGTCGACGTTGCTGCGGCGCAGCGGGACGACCCGGCCGGTGTGTGCGGTGAAGGCTTCCATGATTCTCAGACTCCGGCGGGCGTACGGGCGTCGGACAGGTCGGCCGGCGAGGCCAGATGGCCCAGCACGGCGGTGGCGGCGGCGACCTGCGGGGAGACCAGGTGGGTGCGGCCGCCCTTGCCCTGCCGGCCCTCGAAGTTGCGGTTCGAGGTGGAGGCGGAGCGCTCACCGGGGGCGAGCTGGTCGGGGTTCATACCGAGGCACATCGAGCAACCCGCGTGCCGCCATTCGGCGCCGGCGGCCTTGAAGACCTTGTCCAGGCCCTCCTCGACGGCCTGCAGGGCGACCCGCACGGAACCGGGGACGACCAGCATCCGTACCCCGTCGGCGACCTGGCGGCCGTCCATGATGGCGGCCGCGTTGCGCAGGTCCTCGATCCGGCCGTTGGTGCAGGAACCTACGAAGACGGTGTCCACGTTGATCTCGCGCAGCGGCTGCCCGGCGGTCAACCCCATGTATTCCAGGGCCTTTTCGGCGGCGTTGCGCTCCGAGGCGTCCTCGTACGAAGCGGGGTCGGGGACGCTGGCCGACAGCGGGGCGCCCTGGCCGGGGTTGGTGCCCCAGGTGACGAACGGCGCCAGTTCGGCGGCGTCGATGACGACCTCGGCATCGAACACCGCGTCGTCGTCGGTGCGCAGCGTCTCCCAGTACGCCACCGCGGCGTCCCAGTCCTCGCCCTGCGGGGCGTGGTCGCGGCCCTGGAGGTAGTCGAAGGTGGTCCGGTCGGGGGCGATCATGCCCGCCCGCGCTCCGGCCTCGATCGACATGTTGCAGATGGTCATCCGGGCTTCCATCGAGAGCTTCTCGATGGCGGAGCCGCGGTATTCGAGGATGTAGCCCTGGCCGCCGCCGGTGCCGATCCGGGCGATGATCGCGAGGATCAGGTCCTTGGCGGTGACACTGTCGGGCAGTTCACCCTCGACGGTGATCGCCATCGTCTTCGGGCGGGCCAGCGGCAGCGTCTGGGTGGCCAGCACGTGCTCGACCTGGCTGGTGCCGATACCGAACGCCAGCGCGCCGAACGCGCCGTGCGTGGAGGTGTGGGAGTCGCCACAGACGACCGTGGTGCCGGGCTGGGTCAGTCCCAGCTGCGGGCCGACCACGTGCACGACGCCCTGCTCGACGTCGCCCAGCGGGTGCAGCCGGACGCCGAAGTCCGCGCAGTTCTTGCGCAGGGTCTCCAGCTGGGCGCGGGAGACCGGGTCCGCGATCGGCTTGTCGATGTCGAGGGTCGGGGTGTTGTGGTCCTCGGTGGCGATGGTGAGGTCGAGGCGCCGCACCGGGCGTCCGGCCTGCCGCAGACCGTCGAAGGCCTGCGGGCTGGTCACCTCGTGCAGCAGGTGCAGATCGATGAAGAGGAGGTCGGGCTCGCCCTCGGCGCGCCGGACGACATGGTCGTCCCAAACCTTCTCCGCGAGTGTCCTACCCATCGCTTTCCCTCCGGCCGGCGTCATCGCCAACCCAACTAGAGATTCGGTGCGCCCCCGTCCGGACCCCCGTGCGGGGCGGTGGCTACGGGCCGTTGCGGGGCCGCCCGTACAGGTTCGCAACTTCCCCGGAAAATTGAACTTGCGTTTCACAGAGTGAGACGCGAGTATCGTCGTATGGACAACTCTAGCGGCGTCGGCGTTCTCGACAAGGCAGCTCTGGTATTGAGCGCCCTGGAGTCCGGTCCGGCCACCCTCGCCGGGCTGGTCGCGGCGACCGGGCTCGCAAGACCCACGGCCCACCGGCTGGCCGTGGCACTGGAACACCACCGCATGGTGGCGAGGGACATGCAGGGCCGCTTCATTCTCGGCCCCCGGCTGTCGGAGCTCGCGGCGGCGGCGGGCGAGGACCGGCTGCTCGCCACGGCCGGACCGGTGCTCACCCACCTTCGCGACATCACCGGGGAGAGCGCCCAGCTCTACCGCCGGCAGGGCGACATGCGGATCTGCGTGGCGGCGGCGGAGCGGCTGTCCGGTCTGCGGGACACCGTGCCGGTCGGCTCCACGCTCACCATGAAGGCGGGCTCGTCCGCCCAGATCCTGATGGCGTGGGAGGAACCGGAGCGCCTGCACCGGGGCCTCCAGGGCGCCCGCTTCACCGCGACGGCGCTCTCCGGCGTACGGCGCCGGGGCTGGGCCCAGTCGATCGGCGAGCGGGAACCGGGCGTCGCCTCGGTCTCCGCACCGGTACGCGGCCCCTCGAACCGGGTGGTCGCGGCGGTCTCGGTCTCCGGTCCGATCGAGCGGCTGACCCGTCACCCGGGCCGGATGCACGCTCAGGCCATCATCGACTCGGCCGCCCGACTCAGCGAAGCGCTGCGCCGCACCGGCTGAACCGGCGCACCCCGCCCCTCCGGCACCGGCCGCCCCAGCGTCGTGGCGGCCCCTTCAGAACCTCACGTCACCTCTCGCTTCACCTCGCCTCACACCGCTTCACCCCGCTTCACCTGACTCCGCCGGTGAACGGTGCGCGAAGCGGTCCGCCGCCCGGCGCCCCCGGCTCTCGACCGGCAGTGACCCGGTCGCCGCGGCCAGTCCGTACGCCGGCATATCCGCGTAGATGGACTCGTAGCCGCCCCCGGGCACCACATACGCCCCGTGCCACAGCCCACGTGCTGCCGGGACTTCTTCTCCTCGCGGTTGATCACCGCCCACGCCTTGCGGTGGAACATGCCGGGCGCTGCTCCAGGTCGGCCGGCTGCCGGTCGAGACGGTAGCCGCGCGGGCCGAAGTCGACCGACTGCTGGACCGGTTGGGGTGGCCGACCACCCAGGACGGCCACACCCATCCGCCTCGGATATCCCTGCGAGGGCGACTACTTGGCGGAGCACGCGCGGCTGATGCGTCAAGTGGCGGTCCGGGGACCGGACATGAGCACGCGCGGGCATGCGGGCACGCACAGGCAGAAGGCCCCTCACCGGAGTGAGAGGCCTTCTGCCTGTTGCTCTGCTTGTACCCCCGACCGGATTCGAACCGGCGCTACTGCCGTGAGAGGGCAGCGTGCTAGGCCGCTACACAACGGGGGCCTGTGTCCTGCGATTTGCTTGTTTTGCGCTGGGCTACCAGGACTCGAACCTAGAATGACGGTACCAGAAACCGTAGTGTTGCCAATTACACCATAGCCCATGGTGTTACAAGTACCCCCGACCGGATTCGAACCGGCGCTACTGCCGTGAGAGGGCAGCGTGCTAGGCCGCTACACAACGGGGGCCCTAGCGATCCTGCATCGAGAGCGTGGGTGCGACCCAGATGTTCTCGCGGGAAGGATCTGTACCCCCGACCGGATTCGAACCGGCGCTACTGCCGTGAGAGGGCAGCGTGCTAGGCCGCTACACAACGGGGGCGTGTTGTACAGATGAAGCTCTGCGCTGGGCTACCAGGACTCGAACCTAGAATGACGGTACCAGAAACCGTAGTGTTGCCAATTACACCATAGCCCACTGAAACGCAACCCTTGGCGGGTCTTATTTCCGTGTGCGCTTCCCGACCGGATCCTTCGGCCCGCTCGGGCGGCGCAGGAAGAACATTACCCGAAGGTGTCCGGCGCTCCAAAACGGGTATTGCGCGCCAACAACCCGGGGAGCTGATCCAGACCGGTGATCCGGGCCAGTTCGGGCCGCCCACCACGCCCGTCCCGGTCCAGCCAGACGCCGCTCAGTCCCGCCGCCACCGCACCCGCCGCGTCGATGTCCGGGTGGTCGCCCACGTACACGACCTCCTGCGGCTCCAGCCCGAGGGCCTCGACGGCGGCGTGGAACGCCCCGGCCTCCGGCTTGGAGATGCCCAGTTCGACGGCGCACACCACGGCCTCGAAGCGGTCGCGCACACCGAGAACACGCAGCTTCCGGTCCTGGTTGATGATGCTGGAGTTCGACAGCACGGCATGGCGGTAGCCGTCGGCGAGCCGGTCCAGGGCCGGCACGGCATCGGGGAAGAGCGACCAGGCGGCCTCGTAATGACCCACGTGCCGGGCGAACCACTGATCGGCCTCCGCGTCCGTGAGCGGCCGCCCCAGGAACGTACGCACCCGCTCGCGCCGCTGCCCCTGGAAGTCGGTCTCCCCCGCGGCGAATCGCTCCCACTGCACATCGGTGATCGCCCGCCACGCGTCGAGGGCCCCCTCGGCGGACGCGTATCCGTCGGGCAGGCCCTCGTTCTCCAGATGCCTGCGCATGCCGACACGGTCGGCGCCCGTGTAGTCGAAGATCGTGTCGTCGATGTCCCAGAGCACTGCTCGGATCGGCATACGACCATGCTACCGCCCCCTCGGCGCCCGCTCAGGTGGTGAGCAGGACGCCGCCGTAGCTCGCCACCGCGATGACCAGCCAGGAGGCGAGGCCGAGGACGGCGGTCCTGGCTCCGGAGCGGGCGAGCGTCGGCAGGTGGACGGCGGTGCCGAGGCCGAAGAGCGCGGCGGCCAGCAGCAGTTCCTGCCCGGTGGCCGCGGCGTCGAGTGCTCCGGCGGGCAGCAGGCCCGTGCTGCGCAGGGCCGTCATCGCGAGGAAGCCGATCAGGAACAGCGGCACCACGGCCGGGCGGCGGCCGCCCGCCCGCCGCCGGTCACCGGCCGCCCCGCGCACCCGTCGGCGGTAGGCCACGGCGACCCCGGCGACCAGCGGTGCGAGCATCGCCACCCGGATCAGCTTGACCAGCACGGCCTCACCGAGCGCGGTCGGCCCGGCCGTCTGCGCGGTGGCGACGACCTGGCCGACGTCGTGCACGCCGGCGCCCACCCAGCGGCCGAACTGCACGGTGTCCAGGCCCAGCGGCTGGTGCAGCAGCGGCAGTACGGCGATGGCGAGGGTCCCGCACAGGGTGACCAGCGCGACCGAGGTCGCCACGTCGGCCGCGAGCCGCTCGTCGTCGTCCTCCTTGCCGAGCGCGCTGCTGACCGCGCTGATCGCGGAGGCGCCGCAGATCGAGTAGCCGGTGGCGATCAGCAGTGGCTGGTCGCCTGGCAGCCCGAGCTTCCGGCCGAGCCACCAGATGCCGAAGAAGGCCACCAGGACGACGCCGAACACCATGGCCACGGTCGCCCAGCCGAGCCCGAGGACGTCTCCGACGCTGAGCTTCAGCCCGAGCAGCACGATGCCGGCGCGCATCAGCCGCTTTCCGGCTGTCGAGAGCCCCACCCGGCCCCGGCCGCGCACGAAGGGCCGCACGCCGGGAAGGTGCGCCGCCACGACTCCGAGCACCACCGCCGCCGTCAGCATCGGCACGGCGGGCAGCAGGGCGTGCACCCTCTCGGCCAGCCCGAGCCCGATGCCGGCCAGCGCGAGGCCGGGGACGTTGCGGCGCACCGGACCCGGCGTGGACCCGCCGCCCCCGGATGACGGCTTGGCCGGCTGTCGCACGGGCGGCGACCGGGAGTGTTCGGTGTCCAGAGTCATGATCACCAGCGTGGTCGGGTTCCCCGCCGCCCGGTAGACACGAACCGGAGCCCAGGCCATAGGGTTGCCCTATGAGGGTTTTCCTATGAGCGAGCGCGGCGGGAACCAGGACCTCGGGCAGCTGCCGCTGCCCGATCTGCAGTCGTTGCAGCTGCTCGTGAGCGTGGCGGAGACCGGCAGCCTGGGCCGGGCGGCGACGCGGCTGCTCATCAGCCAGCCGTCGGCCAGTGCCCGGATGCGGACGCTGGAGCGCCGTCTCGGGCTCCAGCTCCTGGACCGCTCCACCGCGGGGTCCCGGTTGACCCCGGCCGGGGCGGTGGTGACCGACTGGGCGCGGACGGTGCTCGAAGGGGCCGCCGCGCTGGTCGAGGGGGCCGCCGCGCTGCGCTCCCGGCAGGACAGCCGGCTGCGGGTCGCCGCCAGTCTGACCATCGCGGAGGAGCTGATGCCCGGCTGGCTCGTAACCCTGCGGGAGAGCGCCCCCGACGCCCATGTCGGGCTGACGGTGACCAACAGCTGGGGCGTGGTCGAGGCCCTGCGGCGCGGCGGCTGCGATCTGGGCTTCATCGAGGGGCCCAGGGTCCCCGACGACCTGCACCGAACAGCGGTGGGGCGTGACCGGCTCGCGGTCGTGGTGGCCCCCGGTCACCCCTGGACCCGCCGCCGCAGCGCCCTGACCGGACGCGAGCTGGCCGACACCCCGCTGCTGCTGCGCGAGGCGGGCTCCGGCACCCGGGAGACCCTGGAGCGGGCGCTGCGCGCGTACGACGGCGTCGCCGTCCCGGTTCTTGAGCTCGGCTCCACCGCTCCGCTGCGCAGCGGAGCGGCCCGGGGGCTGGCACCGGCCGTCCTCTCCGCGCTCGCCGTGCGCGAGGACGTGGCATCGGGCCGTCTGGTCGAGGTCGAGGTCACCCCGGCCGTCCGGCTGCAACGCGTCCTGCACGCGGTCTGGCCCAAGGGCCATGAACTGCCGGAGCCGGCCCTTCACCTGCTGCGGGTGGCCAAGCACCAGTAGCGGGTGAGGAGCCGGCTCGCGTGATCCGGGGCCTGCTCAGGCGGTCAGGCGGTGAGCTTCGCCAGTGCGGCGTCCACCCGGGCGAGGGTCTTCTCGCGGCCCAGGACCTCCAGGGACTCGAAGAGCGGCAGGCCGACCGTGCGGCCGGTGACGGCGACGCGAACCGGCGCCTGCGCCTTGCCGAGCTTCAGACCGTGCTCCTCACCTGCGGCGAGGACGGCGGCCTTGAGGGCGTCCGTGTTCCACTCCGCCTCGGTCAGCTTGGCGCGGGCCGTCACGAGCAGGGCGTAGGAGCCCTCCTTCATCGCCTTGGCCCAGGACGCCTCGTCGGTGACCGGCTCGTCGAGGAAGAGGAAGTCGACGTTGGCCGTGATCTCCGAGAGGACCGTGACACGGGTCTGGGCGTGCGGGGCGATCGCCGCGAACAGGTCCGCGTCGAAGGCCTCCGGGGCCCAGGGGGCGAACGGCGCCTTCAGCCAGGGGCCGCAGGCCTCGGTGAAGGTCTTCACGTCGAGCCGGCGGATGTGCTCGGCGTTGATGTGCTCGCACTTCTTGAGGTCGAAGCGGGCCGGGTTGGCGTTGACGTCCTCGATGTCGAACGCGGCGACCATCTCGTCGATGTCGAAGATGTCGCGGTCCTCCGCGATCGACCAGCCGAGCAGCGAGAGGTAGTTGAGCAGCCCCTCGGGCAGGAAGCCGCGCTCGCGGTAGAGGTTGAGCGAGGCCTGCGGGTCACGCTTGGAGAGCTTCTTGTTGCCCTCGCCCATGACGTACGGCAGGTGGCCGAACGCGGGGGTCTGCTTGGCGATGCCCAGCTCGGTGAGCGCGCGGTACAGCGCGATCTGGCGCGGGGTGGAGGAGAGCAGGTCCTCGCCGCGCAGGACGTGGGTGATCTCCATCAGCGCGTCGTCGACCGGGTTGACCAGCGTGTAGAGCGGGGCGCCGTTGGCGCGGACGATGCCGTAGTCCGGCACGTTCTCCGGCTGGACGGTGATGTCGCCGCGGACCAGGTCGGTGAAGGTGATCGCCTCGTCGGGCATCCGGAAGCGGACGATCGAGGTGCGGCCCTCGGCCTCGTACGCGGCCTTCCGCTCGTCGCTCAGGTCGCGGCAGTGGCCGTCGTAACCGGAGGGCTTGCCTGCGGCGCGGGCGGCGTCGCGGCGGGTGTCGAGCTCCTCTGTCGTGCAGTAGCAGTGGTACGCGTGACCGGCCGCGAGGAGCTTCCCGGCGACGTCCCGGTAGATGTCCATCCGCTGCGACTGGCGGTACGGGGCGTGCGGGCCGCCGATCTCGGGGCCCTCGTCCCAGTCGAGACCGAGCCAGCGCATCGAGTCGAGGAGCTGCTCGTACGACTCCTCGGAGTCGCGCGCCGCGTCGGTGTCCTCGATGCGGAAGACCAGGGTGCCCTGGTGGTGCCGGGCGAAGGCCCAGTTGAAGAGAGCCGTCCTGACCAGGCCGACGTGGGGGTTGCCGGTCGGGGAGGGACAGAAACGTACGCGCACGTCAGTGTTAGCCACGCTTGATCACCTTGTTGGTGAGAGTGCCGATGCCTTCGATGGTGACGGCGACCTCGTCGCCGACGTGCAGGGGGCCGACCCCTGCGGGGGTGCCGGTGAGGATCACATCGCCGGGGAGCAGCGTCATGGCTTCCGTGATGTGGACGACCAGGTCCTCGATGGAGCGGATCATCTCGCTCGTCCGGCCCAGCTGGCGTTGCTCGCCGTTGACCGTGGCCTGGATGGTGAGGTCGCTGGGGTCGAGGTCTGTCTCCACCCAGGGGCCGAGCGGGCAGGAGGTGTCGAAGCCCTTGGCCCTGGCCCACTGCTTCTCGCGCTTCTGGGCGTCACGCGCGGTGACGTCATTGGCGCAGGTGTAGCCGAAGATGACGTCCTTGACCCGCTCGCGCGGCACTTCGCGGCACATCCGGCCGATGACCACGGCCAGTTCGGCCTCGTGGTGCACCTCTTCGGAGAAGGAGGGGTACTCGATGGCGTCGCCGGAGCCGATCACCGAGGTGGTGGGCTTGAAGAAGGCGACGGGGACGTCGGGGACCTCGTTGCCGAGTTCCGCGGCGTGCTCCGCGTAGTTGCGGCCGATGGCCACGACCTTGTTGGGGAGCACGGGCGGCAGCAGCCGGACCTTGTTCAGCGGGACCTTGGTCCCGGAGAGCTCGAACTCGGCGTACGGGATGCCCTTGATGATGTCGAGGACGAGACCATCGGGCCCGTCGCCCTCGACGGCGCCGAAGGCGACATTGCCGTCGATGGAGAACCTGGCGATGCGCACGGGAAGCTGTGGCCCCTCACTTGCTGGCTGACTGAAGACTGGGGCTCCAGGCTAACGCCCGTGAGGGGAGAGGCCGCGCGTATTACTCCCGGCTCACTCCGCGGCGGCGGTGGCGGAGGCGGGGGCGACCATGAGGATCGTGCGGCGGGGGTTGGCCGTCTGCGTCGGCAGGTCGAGCGCGTGCTCCGGCAGCTCCGGGGTCTGCAGCGCTTCGGCGTCCTTGAGGTGCGCCAGCGTCGTGCGCCGGGGGTTGGCAATGTTGCGGAACATCATCGTCGTCTTCATCTGCCGTTCGGACCCTGTCGGTAGGGGCGCCGCCGGAGGGGCGCCGGTTGTCGGTTCTGCCATCCCTGTAAAGCGTCAGGCTAAACATCCAATTCCCTACCGGAGCCCGGAAGAGACGACGATCATCATGTGAGTTTGCTCACCATTGACCCGACAATTACCTCAATCCGGGCGGCCGGTCCGACCGGTCAAACCAGACATTGCATCACTGAATCTACCATTCCGCTCCTGATCATGTCGTCTGGGACACCCGCCACCCTCACCTGATTCACCCTCAATAGTCCGCTTTGACGGCGAATCGGCTCCACGGCTTGTTACGCAGCCATCACAACGTGTCACCCAGGTCACAGCCCGGTACCTGGCCCTTGTTGGAGATCCTGCACTGTGCTGGAATTCCACGCACCGCCGCAGGTTTCAGGCCGGCGCGCAGGGGGCGCAACGCAGCGCCGATCCGAGTGGCGGCGGGAAGGGGAAGAACGCCGGTCACTCACGACCACCATGGGGCGGTACAACGCCCCACGACGCCGACACCGTTCCATCCGTCCATGACGGGGGGAACGCCTGGTCCAGAGGTTGCGACGCTAGTGCAGGGACGTTTCAAGAGGGATGGCAGCGCAGCGGCTGAACAGGAGCCGCGCGGCGGGACCGACCGCGGCTCCTCGCCCCAGCACGCCCAGAACCCCGGACCGGCCTCGGCCGGCGACACCACAGACCGCGCCAAGCGCTCCGGCGCACCGTCGGGCGACAACGCCGACGCGGTCGCGTCACCGAAGCCTCAGGGCCCGGTCAACACCGGATCGCGGGTAGCTCTGCGCAACTGGCGCATCAGCACGCGCCTGGTCTCCCTGCTCGCCCTCCCCGTGGTCGCGGCGACCACGCTGGGTGGTCTCCGCATCAACGACTCCATGAACGACATCCAGCAGCTGGAGCACATGCAGCTGCTGACCCAGATGACCAAGCAGGCGACCTCGCTGGCCCAGGCGCTCCAGGAGGAGCGCGACCGGTCGGCCGGCCCGCTGTCCAATGGAGTGCCGGCCGACGACTTCAAGGTCACCGAGCCGCGGAAGAAGACCGACCGGGCCAAGAAGGCCTTCTTCGACGCGACGAACGACATCGGCGACACCGAGGGCGACGAGGCGCTGGAGAGCATCCACTCCAGCGTCCAGCAGATCGCCTCGCAGCTGGGCGGCATCCGCGACATCCGCAAGCAGGCGTTCGCCAAGGGCACGCCGAGCCTTCAGACCGTCGACGCGTACAGCCAGCTGATCACCTCGCTGCTGAGCCTCTCGCAGGACATGGCGCAGGCGACCAGCAGCCCCGAGATGATCAAGCGGACCCGTGCCCTGGCGGCCTTCTCCTCCGCCAAGGAGTACGCCTCGGTCCAGCGCGCGGTCATCGCCGCGGCGCTGCCGAGCGGCAACGACAAGCAGCCGAAGCTCGATTCGAACGACCGGCAGTTCGGCCTGGCGGCGCTGCGCAAGGAAGAACTGGCGCGTCGCTCGTTCGAGTTGATCTACACGACCACCGGCAACAGCGCGGCCGAGCTGACCGCCACGCTCGACGAGGGCAACCCGGAGATCAAGGCCGCCGACACCTACGCCAAGAAGGTGCTCGACAGCCCGACCAGCATGACCGGGACGGCCCGGCGTTCGTACCTCGACTGGTACGACCAGGACTCCACCAAGATCCAGGCCATGAAGCAGATCGAGGAGACGCTCCTCAGCGACATGGAGGGCAAGGCGCGCGAACTGCGCGACGAGTCCCAGCGCGAGGCGATCATCTCCGGTGCGCTGATCCTGCTGGTGCTCGGTGTCTCGCTCGTCGGCGCCTTCGTCGTCGCCCGGTCGATGATCCGCTCGCTGCGCCGGCTCCAGGACACGGCCACCCGCGTCGCCCAGGACCGGCTGCCGGAGCTCGTCAAGCAGCTCTCCGAGGCCGACCCGCAGGACGTCGACACCTCGGTCGAGTCCGTCGGTGTGCACTCCCGCGACGAGATCGGCAAGGTCGCCGCGGCCTTCGACGACGTGCACCGCGAAGCCGTCCGTCTCGCCGCCGAGCAGGCCCTCCTCCGGGGCAACGTCAACGCGATGTTCACCAACCTCTCGCGCCGTTCGCAGGGCCTCATCCAGCGTCAGCTCTCGCTCATCTCCGAGCTGGAGTCGCGTGAGGCCGACCCGGACCAGCTGTCCTCGCTCTTCAAGCTCGACCACCTCGCGACCCGTATGCGCCGGAACGGCGAGAACCTCCTCGTCCTCGCGGGCGAGGAGCCGGGCCGCCGGTGGACCCGCCCCGTGCCGCTGGTCGACGTGCTCCGTGCCGCCGCCTCCGAGGTGGAGCAGTACGAGCGCATCGAGCTGGCCGCGGTGCCCGCCACCGAGGTCGCCGGCCGGGTCGTCAACGACCTCGTGCACCTCCTCGCCGAGCTGCTGGAGAACGCCACGTCGTTCTCCTCGCCGCAGACCAAGGTCCGGGTCACCGGTCACGCGCTGCCCGACGGCCGGGTGCTCGTCGAGATCCACGACACGGGTATCGGCCTCTCCCCCGAGGACCTCGCGGCGATCAACGAGCGGCTCGCCTCGCCGCCCACCGTGGACGTCTCGGTCTCCCGCCGCATGGGTCTGTTCGTGGTCGGCCGGCTGTCCCTGCGTCACGGCATCCGCATTCAGCTGCGGCCCTCCGACTCCGGGGGCACGACCGCGCTGGTCATGCTCCCCGTCGATGTCGCGCACGGCGGCAAGATGCCGGTGCCGAAGCAGGCCCAGGGCCAGCAGCCCGCTCCCGGCGGCCTGCTCGCCGGCGGTGCGCCCGCGCCGCGCCCCGGCCTCGACAGCGCTCAGTCGGCGCCCGGCGGCCGGCTCCCCGCCGGACCCGGTGCCGGCCGCGGTCAGGTCGGTGCGGGCTCCGGTCCGCGCGCCGCGCTGCCCGCCCGGGACACCGCAGCCCGGTCCCAGAACCCGCAGGGCCAGCCGGGACAGCCCGGCCAGAACGGTCCGGGTGCGCCGAACGGCCGGCCCGGTCAGCCGGGCTCCGACTTCCAGAGCGCCGGGCTCTCCGGCACCGGCCCGCAGGCCCGGCAGCCGCAGGACGGCTCACGCCAGGAGCCGCCGCGTCAGGGCCGCGGCCTCTCCGGCGCCTTCGGCGGCGGTGCCCGGCTGGGCGCCCGCGGCCAGGGCGGCGCCGGGCGTACGGACCCGGGCCAGGGCAGCCTGTTCAGTCAGCGGCGCCCGGAGCAGAGCGGCCAGGGCGGCGGCTTCCAGCAGCCCGGCGGTCCCGGCGAGAACGGCCGCCAGCTGCCTCCGGTCGGCGGTCCGCGTGCGGAGCTGCCCGGCGGCAACCCCGCACCGGCCGCGCCGAACAGTGGATTCCCCGCTCCGCAGCGCCCGCAGGCCACCAGCTGGGGCTCCGAGGAACAGTCCGCACCCCAGCAGCGCTCCCCGCTCGACGCCCCCCGGGGCCACGAGGAGCCCGAGTCCACCAACCAGTTCCAGCGGCCGCTGAGCCCGCCGCCGCTCACCCCTCGCCGTCCGATGGACGACCGGCAGGGACCGGGCTCCACCTCGGAGTTCGCCCGCCCGGACTTCTCGGCGCCCGCTCCGGGTGCGCAGACGCCGGATCCGGCGAACACCGCGCAGTTCCCCCGCCCCGACTTCGGCCAGCCGCAGAACCAGGGCCAGGGCCAGGGACAGGTCCCGGGACAGGGACAGCCCGGACTCGTCCGGCGCGACCGCGGCAACGAGGACTTCGGTGCTCCGCGGCCGCCCGTCGCGCCGCAGGACCCGCAGTACCGGCCGGCCCTGCCGCAGCAGCCTCAGCAGCCCGAGGCGCTTCCGCCGGCCTCCGGGCCCGGCGACGGCCGTACCCCGCTGTACGACACGCTGGAGACCAACTGGTTCCACGGTCCGCAGCAGAACGGCCAGTACCAGAACGGCCAGCAGCACGGGCAGCAGCCGAACCACCAGCAGCAGCCCGCCGCGCCGCAGGCATCCGGCTTCCCTCAGCAGCAGCCCGCCGAGGCGCGTCCCGCACCGCCCGCACCGCAGCGCGGACCGGGCGACACCAACGGCGTCACGAGCTCCTGGCGCGCCTCGCCGAACGACGAACTCGTCCGGCAGGCGGAGCGGGTGAAGAAGCCCGCAGCAGGCGGAATTACCACTTCCGGTCTGCCTCGCCGGGTACCGCGTGCCAATCTGGTGCCGGGCACCGCCCAGCAGCAGAATCACCAGTCCGGTCCCCAGGTCTCGCGTGCGCCCGATGATGTGCGCGGGCGTCTTACCAATCTCCGCCGGGGCATTCAGCAGGGGCGTCAGGCCAACAACGGCCAGTCGACCGGCAGTTTCCCCATCGGCCCCACTCACCAGCAGGAGCGTTAGTTGAGCCCGATGAGTCAGGCCGCGCAGAATCTGAACTGGCTGATCACCAACTTCGTGGACAACACCCCCGGGGTGTCGCACACGGTGGTGGTCTCCGCGGATGGCCTGCTGCTGGCGATGTCCGAAGGTTTCCCGCGCGACCGTGCCGACCAACTGGCGGCTGTCGCCTCCGGTCTGACCTCGCTGACCGCGGGTGCCTCCCGGATCTTCGAAGGCGGCGCCGTCAGCCAGACCGTGGTGGAGATGGAACGCGGGTTCCTCTTCCTGATGTCCGTCTCCGACGGTTCCTCACTTGCCGTACTCGCCCATCCGGACGCCGACATCGGTCTGGTCGGGTACGAAATGGCGCTTCTGGTCGACCGGGCGGGCACCGTCCTCACCCCGGACCTCCGCGCCGAGCTCCAGGGCAGCCTGCTCCACTAGGCGGCCGTGAATCGGTGACACAGACGATTACCCCAGGTATTGCAATCAACCCTCGCCCGTCCGGCCGCTTACAGCCCCCCACCGGCCCCTTCCGACGGCAAGCCGACATCCTGCTGTCACGCCCGGAGGATTCATGACCCCGCCACCCGCCTCACCCGATCCGTACGGCGCGCTGAACCACGCGTCGTACGAAGGTGAAGGCGACCAGCCGCTGGTTCGTCCGTACGCCATGACCGGCGGCCGGACCCGACCGCGCTACCAGCTAGCGATAGAGGCTCTGGTCAGCACCACGGCCGACCCCACGCACCTGGGGACACTGCTCCCCGAGCACCAGCGGATCTGCCACCTGTGCCGCGAGGTCAAGTCGGTGGCCGAGGTGTCGGCCCTGCTGTCGATGCCGCTCGGCGTGGCCCGGATCCTCGTAGCGGACCTGGCGGAAGCCGGCATGGTGGCCATCCACCAGCCGGGCAACGGAGAGGCCGGCGGCGCGCCGGATGTGACACTGCTCGAAAGGGTGCTCAGTGGACTTCGCAAGCTCTAGTGGCGGTGCCGCCCGTGCCACCACCTCGGCGAAGATCGTGGTGGCAGGCGGGTTCGGCGTGGGTAAGACCACGTTTGTCGGTGCTGTTTCGGAGATCAATCCGCTGCGCACCGAAGCCGTGATGACGTCCGCATCCGCGGGCATCGACGACCTCACACACACCGGAGGCAAGACCACCACCACGGTGGCCATGGACTTCGGACGCATCACCCTGGACCAGGACCTGATCCTGTACCTCTTCGGTACACCCGGCCAGGACCGCTTCTGGTTCATGTGGGACGACCTCGTACGCGGCGCCATCGGCGCCGTCGTACTCGTCGACACCCGCCGCCTCGCCGACTGCTTCCCCGCCGTCGACTACTTCGAGAACAGCGGACTCCCCTTCGTCATCGCCCTCAACGGCTTCGACGGACACCAGCCCTACACCCCCGACGAAGTCCGCGAAGCCCTTCAGATCGGGCCGGACACGCCGATCATCACGACCGACGCCCGGCACCGCGGTGACGCCAAGAGCGGTCTGATCACGCTGGTGGAGCACGCATTGATGGCAAGGCTCAAGTAGGCACAAGTCGGTATTGCCGTACGGCAGCCAAAGTAGTCACACGGGGGCGGACTGTGTCCTTTGACACGATCCGCCCCCGTGTTCATAACGTTTCGAAAGAGAATTACTTCACGACCGACACCCGATGCGTACGCGCGGTACCACTGTGCTCAACTGAGCCCCGCCTTTTGGCGGGGCTCGTTCTTTATGCCCGTTTTATCTGAGGCCTGCGCCACTTGGAATCGCCGGTCCCGACTGTTTGGAACGCGGCCGTTCCACGTGCTGCAATTCGACGAACTCCCGAGTAGCACGGCCCTGAACAAACACGGCACAACGTAGGTGCCGACGCCGAGAGGTTGTTGGTCGAGTGAGGCGTAACAACGAGGGCTCCACGGCGCAGCCGGAGCGGGGCAGCTTCACCCCGCCGCGTGCCGCGGCGTCTTCCGCCGACGTGTCCGAAGGGACCCCGGCCGGTGGCAGCACCAGCCGGATGTCCCCACGCAACTGGCGGGTGCCCACCCGGCTGAACGCGATCCTCCTGATCCCCGTACTGGTCGGGCTGGTCATGGGCGGCTTCCAGGTGAAGGGGTCGATCGACACCTGGCAGGAGGCCCAGGACGCCGAGAAGACCGCGCTGATCGTGCGGGCGGCCTCCGAGTACGGCCAGGCGCTGCTGAACGAGCGCGACCTCAGCGCTCAGCCGCTGCTCTCCAACAAGCGCGACGCGGCGGCCGTCTCCGAGGTACGGGCCACCACTGACGCGGCCGCCGACAAGTTCGACAAGGCCGTCCAGGGCATGCCCAGGAAGGCGGGCCTGGAGCGCCGCCTCAAGCTGTTCCGGCTGGAGGAGCCCGGCCTTCCCGATCTGCGCAAGGCCGCCTACGCCGAGGCCATGGACCCGGTGAAGACGGAAGAGGGCTACGTCCAGGTCCAGCACTCCCTGATGGAGTTCTGCAACGAGCTCGGTCTCGGCACCGGCAACATCACCAGTTACGGCCGTACCGTCTACGCGATCGAGCTGGCCAAGGCTGCAGAATCGCTTCAGCGCTCCATGGGCATGCACCTGCTGGTACGGCCCAGCCAGGAGAAGGGCAAGTTCAACGAACAGGTCAAGGCCTTCGGCTCGTACAACTACCTGGAGCAGATCGCCCTCGGTGAGTTCGTCTCCGGCGGTACGGAGACCGACGCGGCCCGACTGAAGAAGGTCATGGCGGGCAAGGCGGCCGAGGGCGCTGCCCAGGTCAAGTCCGCCAAGGAGAAGGCCGACGCGGCGGGCGTCCCGTTCGTGACGCCGCCCACGGTGGACGGCTCGGTCTACGACGGCATGGCCCAGCAGCTCGGGCTGGGCCGGACCCCCGCCCAGCTCAAGGCGAAGGGGATCACCCCCGACACCTGGATGGCAGCCGCCACGGCCAAGTTCGACGGCTACACCACGGTCGAGGACGAGCTCGTCGACAAGGCGGTGACCGAGGCCGCGGACATCTCCGCCGACGCCCGCACCGACGCCATCGTCAACGCCGCCGTCGTGATCATCGCGCTGCTGGCCGCCTTCCTCCTGGCCGGGCTCATGGCCCGCCAGATGAGCCGCTCGATGCGCCGGCTGCGCAACGCCGCCTTCGGTATCGCCGAGCAGCGGCTGCCCTCGCTCGTCGACCAGCTCTCGCGGACCGCCCCGGGCCGGGTCGACACCCGTGTCCAGCCGATCCCGATCAACAGCCAGGACGAGATCGGCGAGGTCGCCCGCGCCTTCGACCAGGTGCACCGCGAGGCGGTCCGGCTGGCGGCCGAGCAGGCCATGCTGCGGGGCAACGTCAACGCGATCTTCACCAACCTCTCGCGCCGCAACCAGTCGCTCATCGAGGGCCAGCTGACCCTCATCACCGACCTGGAGAACAACGAGGCCGACCCGGACCAGCTGGAGAGCCTCTTCCGGCTGGACCACCTCGCGACCCGTATGCGCCGCAACGGCGAGAACCTTCTCGTCCTCGCGGGCGAGGAGCCCGGCCGCCGCTGGAACCAGCCGGTGCCGCTGGTGGACGTGTTGCGCGCCGCCTCCTCCGAGGTGGAGTCCTACGAGCGCATCGAGCTCTCCGGGGTGCCGGAGAGCGAGATCCACGGCCAGTCCGTCACCGACCTCGTCCACCTGCTGGCCGAGCTGCTGGAGAACGCCACGACGTTCTCCTCGCCGCAGACCAAGGTGCGGGTCACCGCGACCCGGCTGCCGGACAGCCGCGTGATGATCGAGATCCACGACAAGGGCATCGGCCTCACCGCTGAGGACTTCGCCGACATCAACCACAAGCTGGCCAACCCGCCGACGGTGGACGCCGCGGTCTCCCAGCGCATGGGCCTGTTCGTGGTCGGCCGGCTCGCCGACCGGCACGGCATCCGGGTCCAGCTGCGCCCTTCTGGCGAGCAGGCCGGGACCACTTCGCTGGTCATGCTGCCCGACGCCATCACCCACGGTGGCGGTGGCGAGGGCGCGCCCTCGCACGACGACTTCACGGTCTCCTCGATCATTCCGCAGCAGCAGGCGTTCGACGCGCCGCCGCTCCAGCCCCAGCTGCGTACCGCGGCCGAGCTCGGCTTCGACGACTCCCGCTACGGCGAGGCGTCGGAGGAAGCCGCACAGCTCGACCCGGTGGGCCGCTCGCTGATGCGCGAGGAGCGCCGCGCGGCCCTGGAGACGCAGACCGGCGCCGGGGAGCAGACGGCGTTCCCGCAGCAGGAGTCCCAGGAGCAGTACCCGCAAGCGGCGTACGAAGAGGCCCCCTACGCCGCCGCGGACCCGTACGCGCTGGAGCCCCGGCAGGACGGCCAGTACGCCCCCGAGCCTCAGCAGCGGGACGGTCAGCAGGACCAGCAGCAGTACGGACAGCCGGCGTACGAGGGCGGCTACGACCCGTTCCGCGGTGACACCGGCTACGTCCAACAGCCCGACTACCCGTCGCAGAATGGCTATCCGGAGTCGGCATACCCGGCCCCCGGGACACCTCAGCAGGCTTACGACGGGCAGTACGCCACCCAGCCCCAGCAGGAGAAGTGGCCGGATCAGGGCGGCTACCAGGGTGGTTACGAGGCCCCGGTCCAGGCCGAACCGGAATCTGTTGGGAGCGCCCCCGCCGAATCGCCGGACAGCGTAGGCTTCGACCGTTCGGGCCCCGTGCCGAACTCCGGCCACGAGATGACCGAGGCCGGTCTGCCGCGCCGGGGCGGCCAGCAGCACTGGCAGCCCACCGGGCTCGGGAACGAACGGCCCGCCGCCGCGCAGGAGCAGCCGCAGGGGCAGAAGCCGCCGCGGCAGCCCGTGTCAGCACAGCAGAATCCGGACGGCGCGGACGGAACGGACGACTGGCGGTCGGCGAACGACGAGCGCTGGGAGCGGGCCGAGCAGCTCCGGGAACCGAAGGCGGGCGGGGTCACCCCCTCCGGTCTTCCCCGGCGCGTCCCCAAGGCCAACCTGGTCGAGGGCACGGCCGAGCAGACCCAGCAGGGCGGCCCCCAGGTCTCCCGCGCCCCGGAGGACGTGCGTGGCAGGTTGAGCAACCTGCGGCGGGGCGTCCTGCGGGGACGTAACGCGGGTTCGGACAGCAGTAATACCTACAACCAGGAGCGTTAGTGTGAGCCCGATGAGCCAGGCGGCGCAGAATCTGAACTGGTTGATCACCAACTTCGTGGACAACACCCCCGGGGTGTCGCACACGGTGGTGGTCTCCGCCGACGGACTCCTGCTGGCGATGTCCGAGGGATTTCCGCGTGACCGCGCCGACCAGCTGGCGGCTGTCGCCTCCGGTCTGACCTCGCTGACCGCGGGTGCCTCGCGGATCTTCGAGGGCGGCGCCGTGAATCAGACAGTTGTGGAGATGGAGCGAGGATTCCTCTTCATCATGTCCGTCTCCGATGGATCTTCCTTGGCCGTCCTTGCACACCCGGACGCCGATATCGGTCTGGTTGGGTACGAAATGGCGCTTCTGGTGGATCGCGCCGGCGGTGTCCTCACTCCGGACCTCCGCGCCGAACTTCAGGGAAGCCTTCTTAACTAGTAGACAGACAGTGCGTTTCGCGTCACCGCGCCATAGGGTTCGGTGGCGCGGACACACTGGGACCGGGACCGGCAGGCGGAGGAGGAACCGTGGGTACACCCCCAGGCGAGCACCAGTTCAACGGTGGTCAGCAGGTACCGGGTGAGCACAGGGGCGATGGCTTCGACTTCCCCTCTCCGCCCGGCAGACAGGGCGGACAGCAGCCTTTTCAGCCGTTCCGGCAGCCTCGTCGTGCCCAGGGCGCCGACGACTGGCCGCACCAGGACGCGCGCGGCTCGGACGACTGGCCCCAGCAGCCGCAGCAGCCTCAGCGGCCGCAGCGTCCGCACCGGTACGACTCCCCGCAGCCGCCGCCCCGTATCGAGCCGGTGCAGCCGCGGTGGACCCCCGAGCCGGCCGCTCCCGCCGCGCACAATCCGCTGGTTCGTCCGTACGCCATGACAGGTGGACGGACCCGACCGCGCTACCAACTCGCCATTGAGGCGTTGGTCAGTACGACGGCTGATCCGTCCCGGCTGCAAGGGCAGTTGCCCGAGCACCAGCGGATCTGCCGGCTGTGCATCGAGATCAAGTCAGTGGCCGAGATTTCGGCCCTGCTCTCGATCCCTCTCGGCGTTGCCCGGATCCTCGTAGCCGACCTGGCTGAGGCCGGACTCGTCGCTATCCACCAGCCCGGCGGCGAAGAGTCCGCCGGCGGCCAGCCAGATGTGACACTGCTCGAAAGGGTGCTCAGTGGACTTCGCAAGCTCTAGCGGCGGAGCGGCCCGCTCCACTACCTCGGCGAAGATCGTGGTGGCAGGGGGCTTCGGCGTGGGTAAGACCACGTTTGTCGGTGCTGTTTCGGAGATCAATCCGCTGCGCACCGAAGCCGTGATGACGTCCGCATCCGCGGGCATCGACGACCTCACACACACCGGGGACAAGACCACCACCACGGTGGCCATGGACTTCGGACGCATCACCCTGGACCAGGACCTGATCCTGTACCTCTTCGGTACACCCGGCCAGGACCGCTTCTGGTTCATGTGGGACGACCTCGTACGCGGCGCCATCGGCGCCGTCGTACTCGTCGACACCCGCCGCCTCGCCGACTGCTTCCCCGCCGTCGACTACTTCGAGAACAGCGGACTCCCCTTCGTCATCGCCCTCAACGGCTTCGACGGACACCAGCCCTACACCCCCGACGAAGTCCGCGAAGCCCTTCAGATCGGGCCGGACACGCCGATTCTGACTACGGATGCGCGGCATCGGGCGGATGCCAAGAGTGCGCTGATCACGTTGGTGGAGCATGCGTTGATGGCGCGCCTGCGGTAGGTCTTCCGCCGGATACGCGTGAGGCCCCGCGCCCCTTTGCTGGGGGGTGCGGGGCCTTTCGTTGTGGTGCGCCCGGCCTTTGGCCGTGCTTTGTCCTCAATCGCCGGACGGACTGATCCGGCCGACGACGTCCTGATGGGCCGGGAGGGGTCAGCCTTGCCAGCTGTGGGGGGCTCGGAAGCCGGGGGTGCGCTCCAGGCGGCGCCAGCCGGCTGTGTCGCGGACCCGGTGGGCGGGGGTGGCTGCTGCGGGCTGGGCGGCGGCGCGGGCGAGCAGGACCGCGGTTATGGCGGCCAGCTCCTCGGGGTCGGCCAGGCCCTTCTCGACGCGCAGCACGGACTCGGCGGCAGTGGTCATGGGTGTCTCTCCGTCTTCTCGGCAGTGCTGCGGACTACTGCGGGGGGTTGCCGTGCTTGCGGGACGGCAGGTCTGCGTGCTTGGTGCGGAGCATGGCCAGTGAGGCGATCAGGACTTCACGGGTCTCGGCGGGGTCGATGACGTCGTCGACCAGGCCGCGCTCTGCGGCGTAGTAGGGGTGCATGAGTTCGGCCTTGTACTCCTTGACCATGCGGGTCCGCATGGCCTCGGGGTCCTCGGCATCCGCGATCTGGCGGCGGAAGATGACGTTGGCGGCACCTTCGGCACCCATCACCGCGATCTCGTTGGTCGGCCAGGCATAGGTGAGGTCGGCGCCGATGGACTGGCTGTCCATGACAATGTACGCGCCGCCGTAGGCCTTGCGCAGGATCAGCGAGATCCTCGGCACCGTGGCGTTGCAGTAGGCGTAGAGCAGCTTCGCCCCGTGCCGGATGATTCCACCGTGCTCCTGATCCACACCGGGCAGGAAGCCGGGTACGTCCAAAAGAGTGACGATGGGGATGTTGAACGCGTCACACATCTGGACGAACCTGGCGGCTTTTTCGCTGGCTTCGATGTCCAGGACGCCGGCCAGGGCCTGGGGCTGGTTGGCGACTATGCCGACGACCTGGCCGTCGAGCCGGGCCAGCGCGCAGATGATGTTGCGGGCCCAGCGCTCGTGGACCTCCAGGTAGTCGCCGTCGTCGACGAGCTCCTCGATGACCTTGTGCATGTCGTACGGGCGGTTGCCGTCGGCCGGCACCAGGTCCAGCAGGACGTCGCCGCGCCGGTCGGCCGGATCGTCGCTCTCGACCATGGGAGGGTTCTCGCGGTTGTTCGAGGGCAGCATCCCGATCAGGTACCGGACCTCCGCGATGCAGGTCTCCTCGTCGTCGTACGCGAAGTGCGCCACACCCGAGGTCTCCGCGTGCACATCCGCGCCACCGAGACCGTTCTGGGTGATCTCCTCACCGGTGACCGCCTTCACGACATCCGGACCGGTGATGAACATCTGCGAGGTCTCACGGACCATGAACACGAAATCGGTCAGCGCCGGGCTGTAGGCCGCGCCGCCCGCGCACGGGCCCAGCATCACGCTGATCTGCGGGATCACACCCGAAGCCCGGGTGTTGCGCTGGAAGATGCCGCCGTAACCGGCCAGCGCCGAAACACCCTCCTGGATACGGGCACCCGCACCGTCGTTCAGCGAGACCAGCGGCGCACCCGCCGAGATGGCCATGTCCATGATCTTGTGGATCTTCGTGGCATGGGCCTCACCCAGCGCCCCGCCGAAGATCCGGAAGTCATGCGCGTAGACGAAGACCGTGCGGCCCTCCACCGTGCCCCAGCCGGTGATCACACCGTCGGTGTACGGCTTCTTCGCCTCCAGACCGAAACCCGTCGCCCGGTGCCGACGCAGCTGCTCGACCTCCTTGAACGAACCCGGATCCACCAGCAGCTCGATACGCTCACGCGCCGTCAGCTTGCCCTTCGCGTGCTGCGCCTCGGTCGCCCGGTCACTCGGCCCGCGCCGGGCCTGCTCACGCAGCGCCAGCAGTTCCGCCACCCGGCCACGGGTGTCGCTCGGCTCGCCCTGGGTCTCGTCCACAACGGTCATGTACCGACCCTACGAAGTCCGGCAAGAAAATCCTGCCGTCGACTCCGTACAGTCTCCTGCCCGGTTTCCTGGTGGAGCCTGACAGAAGCCTTGCTCCATGCAGGCGAAGTGCCAGCCCGCACCCCTCACCTTTTGTGGGAACCCAACAGGGGCATCCTCGGCGTTCACTGTGCTCTGCCGCACACTCCGGTCAGCCGGGGTGTGTCGGACGACTGGGCGTCCTGGACCTTCTGGATGTCCTCCAGCCGCTGCCGTACCGGTTCCTCCGGATGCGCGACGGTCAGCAGCACCGCCTCGTAGAACGCGTCCCGTACGGCGGCCGGCATCACGTCTGAGGCGTCCAGGCAGAGCGGCACCCGCTGCTCGGTGAAGCGGCTGCTGATCTCCTTCTCCACCGCGCCCTTCTTGGCCGGGACCGCCGCGTTCGGTGAGAAGACCCCGCCCCTGCGGCCCCAGTCCTCCTGGCCCTCACGGGAGGCGAGCCGCCTGATCATGTCACGGGCCCTGCCGCCGCGGCCGAACAGCGCGGCGAAGTCGGCCGCCACCTCGTGGGCCTTCACCGTGTGCGGGCCGCCGGGCAGCAGCGGCGCCGAGTCCATGAAACCGGCCGCCTCCTCGCGGTCCCCGTAGAAGGCACGGGCGAAGGAGCCCTGGTGCTCCAGGTCGCAGCCACCGCCGAAGAGCAGCCCGTGCCCGCCGACCGGGCCCCGGTGGTCGTCCAGGAGCGCGTCGCGGGCGGCGTCCCGGTCCTGGGCGAGCAGCCCGGCCCAGGTGGTCCAGGCGCTGCTCACGCGCTCGTCGGTCCACGCCAGGTCGCCGGTCGCCCAGCGCTCGTAGAGCGTCGGGCCGGCACGCTGGAGGATCAGGTCCTCGATCCAGTCGCTGCCGGGCCAGCCGGAGGCGCCGTCGTCGCCCATGGAGCCGGTCCTCCTCCGCGTACTCGACCAGCTCACCGACGCCCGGCAGGATCGCGATGTCGGGCGGGTTGCCGGCCTGGACCTCGGCGAGCAGTACCTCGCGGGTGGCAGCGGTCCCCTGGTAGGTGTACGGGATGCCGAAGCCGTCCAGCACCTCCTTGAACCGCCGTTCCTGGTCGTCGGTCCACGGGCCGAGGATCGTCACCTTCGGCTCCTCGTCGCTGCCGCCGGGAGCCGAGAGCCCGCAGCCGGCGGCGGTCAGGAACAGTGCCAGGACGAGCAGCAGGACGCGGTTCAGCCGGGTCATCCGGCCCTCCAGTAGTCGGCGTTGAGCCGTCGGCAGATGCCGACGGCCGGCAGCAGGACGATCAGCGCGCCGCCGCCCAGCGCCCCGTAGTAGGTCCAGCTCTGCCAGCGCTGGGCGGCCAGCCCGCCGCGCAGGGCCGTGGACTTCTCGATGACGTCCTGCTGGGAGGCCGCCAGGTCCTGGGTGCCATGGGCGCGTGCCTCGATCGCGACGAGCCGTTCGCGGGCGGCGTCCAGCCGTACCTGGGTGGCGGTGGTCGCCCACAGCGGGACGACGGCCAGGGCGACCGCGGCCAGCAGAGCGAGCAGCAACCAGGGGTCGTGGCTGCGTCCGCAGCGCACCCGCAGCACCCACAGCGCGGAGAGCGAGGTCAGTGCCATGATCAGGAGGCCCAGTTCGGCGGCCGCCCAGCCGGTCTGCTGGAGGGCCCCCATGGAGCTGACCCGGCCGACCCGCTGCATCTGGTGCTGCTGCAGGACATCCAGGCGCGGCACCACTCCGGTGCCCTGCCGTCTGAGGATGCGTTCGGCCTCCTGGAACTTCTCCCGCTGCATCAGGTCGTCGTCCACGTACTTGACGGAGCCGGGCGTCATCGAGCTGCTGTACGAGGTCAGCAGGCCGGTGACCGTTTCGAGGACGCCCCGGCCGCGTTCGCCGTCGATCTGTACGTCGGAGAGCCGGGACAGTCCCTGGTCGGCGGCGGAGAGCTGGTTCTCGTAGCGGGCTCCGGCGCCGATCACGTTGTCGATACCCTGGTGGACCGAGGCCTCGGCCTCCTGGTGGGCGCGGAGCAGGGCGAGCTGGGTGGCGGAGACTCCCTGGACGGCCGGCGCGCCACGGGTGCGCAGCTCGCCCGCTGAGTTCTGCACCTCGCGGTAGGAGGCGAGCAGGAGGCCCGTCGAGACGAGTGCGGTCACCACCAGGACGGCGAGGTGCAGTTCGAGCAGCCGTCTGGTGCGGGAGCCGCTCGCGCGGCGGGTCCGCCGGGTGCGGGTGCGACGGGTCGGCGGGGGCATCACAGCTGCCTTGCGCAGGCGATGCAGTACCGGGCGTGGGGCCCGGCGGGGTGGCGGCAGTCCTGGCAGGTCGGCGGCCTCCCGGCGGGGTGTTCCGGCAGGTCCAGCAGGTGGCCGGAGGCGATGTGCAGCCGGCCGCGGCGCACGGTGGCCGGGTCCACGGTCGGGCCGACCCGGACGACGCCCCGGGAGCCCTCCAGGATCTCGGCCACCTCGCGGACCTTGTCCAGGACCCAGTCGGCGCCGATCTCGTTGGCCAGCCTGACCGCGAGGCCGAACTGCTGCTCGGCCTCGCCCCTGGTCAGCGGGTCCAGGGCGAGGTATCCGCGGTCCAGGGCGGTCCGCATCCGGGTGGCGACGTTCATCGCCTGGAGGGTGCCGCCCCCGTCGCCGCTCCCTTCCGCGCCTACCGCGACTCCGGGCGGCAGCCAGCGGACCAGCAGCGGGGCGATGGAGTCGCCTACGGAGACGGTGGCCAGCTGCAGCAGGACGCCCAGCGGGTCGGTGCTCCGTCGACCCGCAGGGTGAGGAGGTAGTCGCGGGTGCCCGGCTCCCACTGGTGGGTGGGGAAGTCGAACCGGCGCGGCTCGTCCGGCCGGTGCACCGCGTCGAGCACCTGCCGGCGGGGGGCGGTCTCGATCAGGGTGACCTCGCGCACCGCCGGGCGCGCCCGGACCGAGACGGGAAGTTCGGGGCTGCGGACCCGGCGCAGCCGCCGCACTGCCTCCGTGACGGCGGGGCCGAACCGGTCCGGCGCGTCGACGGGGCTGCCGTGCAGCCGCTCCACGACGGCGAGCAGCGGCGCGGGGTCCCAGTCGCCGCCGAGCGCGAGCACGTCCGCGGTGAACCGCCCGGCGCAACGCCCCAGTTCGGCGGTGAGCGCGCTGTTGGTCGGGCCGGGGGCGTCCAGGTCAGGGGCGTCCGTCCCGTCGTCGCTGCTCCCGTCGGTGATCAGGAGCAGGTGCCGTACCGGGAGCGGGCGCTCCGCGAACAGTTCGCGGGCGGCGGCGAGCCAGGCCGGGTATCCGATGGGCGGCCGGTCCCCGGCGGCCGGCGCGATCCGGCCCGCGCTGAACGCGGCCCGGCGCTTCTGCCGTGCCGGACAGCGCCCAGCGGCCGCGCAGCGGATAGCAGCTGGCCGGGGCCCCGGTCGCGTCGGCGCCGCCCAGGACGGTGAAGGAGAGGCCGTCGGGCAGGGCGCGCAGGGCGGTGGCCAGGGCGGCGGCCGCGTCCTGGCGGCGCTCGGCGGCGACGTCCAGCGCGATGACGACGGCGAGTTCGACGGCGGGCACCTCGTCGCTCGGTCCGACGCCGACCGCCTTTACGCGCAGGTGGGCGTCGATCCGGGTGTCGTGGTGCGGCTGCTGATCGCGCCGGACGTCGACGGACACCTTCAGGCGGACGGGCAGCCGCGGGGCGGGCGAGGTGTCGGTTGCGCCCAAGGGGCTGCCTCCAGTGAATTCGTCGCGGGCGGGCGTCAGGACCGGGTCTGCGGGCGGACCGCGTGCGAAAGGCCGATCAGCCGCTCGTACTCGGCCGGGGCCTGCCGCTGCCGGGCCAGCCAGCGGTAGCACTGCTCCAGTTCCAGCCGTACGGCCCGTTCCCCGAGCACGGCGGGGGGCGGCAGGCCCGTCCGGGCCCACCGCCCGGGGTGCCTGGGCCCGCCGGCCGCCGCCGCCAGGACCGCGTCGAGCTTCCACTCGTACAGCTCGGTCCGCAGCAGCCAAACCGGTTCGTCGCCCGCGACCAGTGGGGGGTGCGTGCCGGGCGCGGGGGTGAGCAGGGCGAGGCAGGCGTCGATCTCCGCCTCCGGGGGCAGCGGCCGCTCGCCGGTCGCGAGCCGCCCCGCGCGGATGCGGAAGGCGGCGATCCGCGCGACGGTGTGGTCGCGCGACTCGTCGGGCACCAGGTCGAGGACCTCGGTGGCGGCGGCCCGGTCGCCGCGGGCCAGGGCGAGTCTGGCCAGGCCCAGTGCGGCGCCGACGTGCGAGGGGTTGCGGGCGTGCACGGCGCGGAACAGCTCGTACGCGGAGTGCCCGGCCGGGGCGGTGCCGTCCGCGCCGAGCTGTTCCGCGCCGTAGGCGAGCGCCAGCTTGGCCGCGTACTCGCCGGGCAGGGCCCGGTGCACGGCGGAGAACTGCTCCAGGGCCTCTTCGAGCATCGCCCCGCGCTCGTCCAGCACATCGGCTCCGCGCAGCGCGACGAGCCCCCGGTGCCAGCTCAGCCGCCACTCCCGCACCGGCCCCGGTCCCGGTACGGCGGCCGCCTCCTCCACCTGCTCCCGGGCGGCGGCGAGCGCCCCCTCGCCCTCCTGGCCGAGCAGCAGCCGCGCGTTGTGCAGGCAGATCTCCACGGACTGCTCCCCGTGGGCGGGCTGGGCCAGCGGCTGGCCCGGGTCGTAGCTGCTGACCCCGAACCGGGCCGCCTGCGGGTCGCCCGGGTAGGGGCGCGGCACCGGCAGCCGGCGGGCGATCTCGGTCGGGGTGGGCAGTCCGGAGTCGAGCGCGGGCGACCGGGGTGTCTCCCGGCGGCCGTACAGCGGGCGGCTCAGCCAGTGCGCGTAGTCGGGCACAGAGACGAGCCGGACGCCCAGCGGTTCGGTGGACGGGGTCTGACCGGCCGGGCCGAAGTACTAGGAGGGTTCGGGCTGGTCGCGTTTGCCGCGCAGGGCCCGGATCTCGCGGAGCACTCCGCGCAGCTGCCCCGCCATGTCCTCGGCGGAGCCGAAGCGGCGTTCCGGGTCGTGCGCGGTGGCCCGCTCCACCACCAGCCGGAAGGAGCTGATGCCGAGTCCGGGCACGTCGTCCCCGACCGCCCAGCCGGCCAGTTCGGCCAGGGTGACGCCGACGGTGTGCAGGTCGTGCGCGACGGTCAGCGGTGTGCTGCCGTCCATCTCGGGGGCAGCGAACCAGGGGGTGATCACCGGGGGCGGGTCGGTGGAACCGGCCTTGCGGACCCCGCCGAGGTCGATGACCTTGATGCCGTCGCCGTGGTGGATGACGTTGGACGGCTTCATGTCGCCGTACAGGAAGTCCATGCCGTGCAGATGGGCGAGGGCCTCCAGGATCTGGCAGCCGTAGGTGATGACGTGCTCGATGTCGAGGACGAATTCGCCCCGCCTGGCCGATTCGACGACGGCCGACAGTGTCCGGTCGCCGACGTCCTCCATCACGATGTAGCCGCCTGACACCGTGCCGTCGGCGTTGCGGGTGCTGACGAAGTCGCGGATCTGGACGATGCGTTCGTGCCGGATGGCGACGAGACTGCGGCGCTCCTCGCCGGCCTGGGCCGCGCCGCGTTCCGCGTAGCGGTTGAGGAGTCCCTTGACCGCGACGAGGTCCTCCAGGTGGGTGTCCTCCGCCAGGTAGACCCAGCCCTGGCCGCCGTGGGCGATGGGGCCTCTGATCCGGTACTGGTCCTGGAGCGGCGGGCCGCCCCTGGCCAGCTCGGGGCGGTAGGAGTAGGGGGCGCCGCAGCGGGGGCAGTGGCCCTCCTCCGGCGGCGACGTGGCGGTGTACGGCGGGACGAACGCGATTCCGCAGGCCTCGGCCGAGCACGTCATCACGATGCGTACCGGGTGCTCGGCGGCGCTGAGCCGGTCTGCCGGATTGCCCGGCTCCAGGAGCGGGAGTTCGAGGAGTCCGGCGGGCCCGTGCTCCTCGGGGGCGGCGGGCAGCGGCGGCAGTCCTGGGTCCGCCTCGTCGCGGCCGCAGGTGTCGCAGTAGCCGGTGGGCCGGACGGCCCCACCGCAGCGGGCCCCGGTGAACCGGCGGTGCGGGCACGGAATCCTCATGGGCCGCCCGCCGGACCCGGACCGGTGCGCTGTCCCGGCAGCTCCACGGGTACGGTGCGGGACCGCTCTTGGAGGTCGGCGCGCAGCTCGCGTAACAGCTGTTTCAGCGCGGCGAGTCGTTCGCGCGGGTCCGTGAGTGAGCGCAGGGCGCCCAGCTGACGGCGGCGGGTGGCGGCGTCGGTGCCGGGGCGGGGGGCCATGGACGCCGAGTCGAGCAGTCCGTTCAGCCTGACCCACTCCCGCTCGAACCGCTCGGTCCCGCGCACCAGTTCCTCGGCCCGCTCGTCGAGGGCCGGTACCAGCAGTTCGCGCGCCACCTCGTCCAGTGCCGCCCCTTCGCCGCTGCGGAAGATGACCAGCAGCCGGAAGCCGAGGGTCCGCACCCGTGCCAGCAGGGGCACCAGCGCGCCCGGGTCGGGGTGCTCGTCCAGGCCGATCACGGCGAGCACCGGTCCCGATCCGGCCGGGCGGCCGGCGAGCGTGCGCTCCGGCTCCTCACCGCCCTCCAGGAGCCAGTCGCGGTAGGCGTTGCACTGGTGGCGGGGCGGCCGCAGCTGCGCCACCAGCGTCTCGACGAGTTCCTCCGGCCGGGTGCGGCCGCCCCGGTGGACGAGGTGGGCCCGGTGGAGCTGGTGGCGCAGGGTGCGGTCCCGGCCGCCGCCGTGCGGGACGACTCCGACCCGTACCGCGGGCTGGCCGACGCCGGTGAACCAGTCGCGCAGCCGCTCGGAGAGTCCGCTGTCCCAGCCGTCGGGGCCGCTCAGTTCGGCGACCAGCGGGACGAGTTCGGCGATGCGGTCGACCGGGATCATGTACGAGAACGCCAGGTCGTTCTCGTCGGGCAGCGCCAGCTCCAGATCTCCGCGCCAGCTCACCACCAGGCCGACGACCCGGTCGGTGTGCGGTCCCTCGCCCCTGGTCTGCACGGCCGCGCCGCTGAACCCGGGGCGCACCACCTCGACGTTCCGGCCGGCGTCGAGCTGCACCCACGCGCCGTGCAGTCCGCTGATCCGGCCGGTCAGCCACATGCCGTCGTCGAAGGCCTGGGAGTAGCCGCCGATCCAGACCTCCTGGCCGCGCTCCATCCGCCGTCCCAGCGGCGCGGGAGCCGCCTGCGGGCGGGGGCTGTCCAGTGCGAGTACGGCGATGTCCTCACGGGCGGTGCCGTCCCGGCCGGGCAGCCAGCCGTCCGGCGCGACCCGGGCGGCGACCGGCGGGATCCCGGGGTTCTCCGCGAACTCCACCCACATCCGGGCGTCCGCTTCCCGGACGACGTGCGCGCAGGTCAGCATCCGGTCCTGGGTGAGCAGCACCCCGGCCCCGCACACCTCGCCGTCGGGACCGCCGCGGCGTAACCGGAGCCGCCAGTCCGCTTTCAACTCCCCATAGCTACCGAGAGTACGCGCGTACCACGCATGGTTCACAGAGTCCGTACACACTCGCCCACCGGGCTACCGGACGTCACACCTCAGTGTGGCGCCGGCCTTCCCCGGGTCCACGCCGAGCACCAGCCGCCGGCCGGTGGCGCGGACCTCAATGCCCGGGTCCGCCGGTACGGCCTCGCGCACCGGACGGTCCCAGACCACTTCGAACGGGGTGCCGCTGCGGTCCGGCGCGCTGATCCGGATCGTGGACGCGCCCCGGCCCTCGCGGACGAGCACGCTGGCCGGGCCCGTCGAGGAGAGCCGTCCGGCCGTGCCGGGCTGCCAGAAGTTGGCGGCGGTCAGGCCGAGGGAGCGGACCGAGACGCCCTGTACGGCGGCGGTGTTCGCGAGCACGGTCAGCCAGTGCCGGTCCGCGGCGCGGGCGGCGACGGTGCGCCGGGAGGCGCCGGGCATCAGGAGATAGAGGTAGCCGGCACCGGCCGGGTCGGTGCCGTGGTCGAGCCAGAGGGTCTGCCAGTGGCGGGTGCGCCGCTCGGTGGAGCTGGTGGTGTTGATGTCGGACCAGGCGCCGGTCCTGGCCTCGCGCAGGGTGTGCAGGACGGCGCCGCCGGGCAGCACCCAGCCGCCGTGGCCCTCCAGATGGGCCCAGCGGGGGCGTGCGCGGTCCTCGACGGTGAGGGTCTGCCCGCCCTCGTCCGGGCCCAGGTTGCGGTTGTCGACGATCGTCTCGACGGGCACCCCGTCGGCGGCGGTGATGCCCGCGCCGAGGCAGATGACCGTGTCGGCCGCGCAGAACCAGGACTTGCGGGCCTCCAGGGTGGAGTCCAGGCCCTTCACGTGCTGGCCGACCGCCGCGAACTCGCCGTCGTGCGCGCCGCCCACCCACCGCGTGTCCGGCCGGGGCTCGCCCCACTCGCCGCCGGCCCGGTCCGCGAGCCGCTTGGTGGAGACGGTGGTGCCGGGCAGCCGGTACGGGTCGACGGTGGGCCAGAACCAGTCGGTGTACTGGCCTCCCCCTTCGGCGCCCTGCCACCAGTAGAGCATTCCGGCCCCGGTGTGCCAGCCGTGCGGGTTCTCGCCGTTGCCGCACTCGTAGGAGCTGATCCGCTCCGACGACATGGCGAGGCTGGCGACCCAGCCGGGGCGCCGGTGCACGGCCCGGTCCATGGCGGCGAACAGAGTGTGGCCGACGGGTTCCGGCGCGGCGGGGACGGGTGCGTCGGCCGCCGCGTGCAGCCGTGCGAGGTCGGCGACACCGAACTGCGGGGCGGTGAGGACGGGGCTGATGGTGTCCCGTTCGATCCAGCCCTTGATCATGCCGTTCCACCGGTCGCGCTCGGCGGCGGAGGCACCGTTCGCCAGCAGGGCGACGGCCGCGATCAGCCCCTGGCCGTGGAAGTGGTCGCTGCGCATGACCTGGAGTTCGTCGCTCTTGAGGAGCCCCCGGCTGATGGCGCGGCCGTTGACGCTGTCCATCATCAGGCCGTCGTGGATGAGCGGCGCGTAGGCGTGTTCGACGCTGTCCAGGATGACTTGGCGGCCCGGGTCCGTGACCTCCCAGGTGGACCCGGCCAGCAGTGCGAAGAGCCGGCCCAGGCCGTCCAGCATGACCTGGCCGTACGTGCCCGAGTAGGCGATCCAGGTGTGCTGGATGAACGAGCCGTCGGCGTACAGGCCGTCGCCCTCGCTCACGTACGGGAAGACGGGCGAGAGGGCGTCGCGGGCCAGCGCCGTCTTGGCGCCGTCGCGGCCGAGGATGCCGCGCAGGGCCACGGAACGGCAGAGGTCGACCCGGTTGGCGCCGGTCGAGGTGCCGCTGTAGTCGGTGAGCGCGGAGTCGGGGATGAAGTGGTCGACGGCCGCGCAGGCCGCCTGGACGCGCTCCTCGCCCAGCTCGTCGCGGAGCACCGCGACGATGTCCATGAGCAGGCGCGGGCTGCCGATCTGCCACTCCCACCAGTTGCCGTACGGGGCGGTGGACGGGTTGTAGACGGTGGTGGAGAGGTGGTCGAGGCCCCGGACTACGGCGTCGAGCAGCTGTGCGTCCCCGGTGTGGCCGGTGCCCTGCTGGGCGTAGGCCTGGGTCATCGTCCACAGCCGGGTGTAGCTCCAGGTGATGCCGGCCGGCGGGTCGAAGGTGTGCCCGGCCCAGAGCGAGTCGGCGGCGGGGGCCATCGTCGAGCGGAATTCCCCGGCGAGTTCGCCGGTACCGGCGAGCCGGGAGGCGTACGGCTCGGCGGCGGGGTCGTAGCCGGTGCCGAGCGAGAGGTCGTTCCAGCGCTGCCGGAGCGTCTCGAACTCGTCTTCGGCCCCGTCCGCACGGGCCGTGGGGGCGAGCGCGAGGCCCAGTGCGGTGGCACTGCCGGTGGCGAGAAAGGCACGGCGTGACCAGGCGGGCAGAAGTGACACGAGCAACCTCCGGTGTGCAAGTGGTTTATACCAGCTGGATGTTGGTCTAGCACGCGCTTACTACGACGGGGAAGGGGGCGGACCGATGACGACGGCCCGCCCCCTTCCCCTCATGGAGCCGTTCAGCTTCCGCAGTGGAAGCGGGCGCTGCCCCAGTCGGCGTGGTCGTTGCCGTTGCCGTCACCGCCGTCACCGACGACCAGCTCGGCGTACTTGGCGCCGGTGACGTCCGCCGTCAGCGACCAGGCGGAGTCGGCGGCCTTGAGGACCGGCGACTTCACCTTCTCGGTGCCGTCCGCCGTCACGGAGAAGCGCACACTGCCGGCGCTCTTCTGCACGTCGTCCACGCCCACCTCGGCGGTGAACGAGGTGCACTTCCCGCCCAGGTAGTAGCGGACCTTCGCGGGTGCGTGGCTGCCGAGGCCCTTCTCGTACACCGCTCCGCCGATGGTCAGCGGGGTGCCGTCGCCGGTCCCGGTCTCGCCGTTGGAGAGGTCGCGTTCGACCGGTCCCCAGCCGTTCTCGGAGGCCGTCCAGTCCAGGTCACTGGCCCAGCTGTCGGTGGTGGGCGGCGGCGGCAGCGTCCGCACCGAGGTCTGCGCGCCGAGCTTCCGCTGCCCGCCGCCGGTCGTGTACGCCGCCTCCGAACCCAGCTGGTACGTCTGGTACTTGGCGTCGACCGGCGGGGTGACCCGCCAGCTTCCGGTGACCTTCGCACCGGCCGCGACCGAGTCGAAGGTGACGGGGCCCGCGGGCTCGGCCTGCCAGCCCTCGGGGACGGTCAGGTCCACCGAGACCGCGGTGACGTCGGTGGCCTCGTAGTTGGTGAAGCTTGCCGTGACGGTGTTGGCGGTGCCCGGCTCCAGGGTCTCGGCGGCCGGCTTGACGGTGAGCGTGCCGCAGGCGGCCTGCTCGCCCGCGGGCGCCTTGCCGAGGTCGGTCACGGTGAAGCCGTCGAGGGCGAAGTCGGCGCCCTCGGGGGCGTCGTCGCGCTTGCGCAGCCCGGTCCAGGTGTCGCCGCAGCCCGCCGTGACGGTCTCGGTGAAGTGCCCGGTGGTGTGCTGGGCGCCGATGGCGGTGGACCGGGTCTGCACGGAGTCGGGCTTGCCGTCCGCGGTGATCCGGTCGTAGCCGTCGACCCACTCGTAGGCGCCGGCGTGGCTGGACTGGTAGTCGTACTCGACCTTGTAGCGGTGGCCGTCGGCCATCGGTACGGTCCAGGGCGCGGTCCGGTAGACGATGCCCGCGTTCTCCTCGTGGGCCTTGAGGGACTCGCTTCCGCCGAGCACGTCGTCGATCAGCTTGCCGTTCCAGCCGGCCTGGGTGTACGGGGCGTGCAGCTGGGAGATGCTGGTGCGGGGGTCGGTGTCGCCGCCCGCGTCGCCCTTGAGGAAGGGGCCCCAGCCCTGGTCGACGTCCTCGAAGTCCTCGTACACGACGGTGTTCTTCTTGGTGGCGGGGGAGTTGGCGACGACACGTACGTCATCGGCGCGGACGGTCGCCGCGCTGCCCTTGGCGGCTTCGACCCGCAGTGTGGTGCGTCCGTTGGCGGGGGCGGTGAAGTTCACCTTGGCCCGCTGGAAGTAGCTGCCGTGCCAGTCGGAAGCGGCGACCTGGTCCTTGGCGGTGGAGCGGTCCACGGCGACGGACTTCCCGCCGGCCGACAGCGTGGTGTGCCGGGTCTTTCCGGGCTGGACCTCGATCAGCGCGGAGGCGGTGTAGCGCGCGCCGGGCTTCAGTCCGCCGATGGACTGGGAGAGCGCGGCGGTGCCGGTGCCGGAGAGCTTGGCGCTGTTGCGGCCCTGGCTGTCGGTGTCGCGGACGGCGGTGCCGGTCTTCGACCAGTCGGACAGCCTGCCGTCGTTGAAGCCGGGGTCCTCGACCGGGGTGCCCTCGCCCCACTTGGCGTCGGCGGCCTTCGGCGCCTTGTCCGGGTAGAGGACGTACGGCTGCCCGGCCTCGGCCTTCAGCGTGACCTTCCCGTCCACCGGACGGACGGTTCCGGTCTTGACGCGGCCGTTGTCGGTGAGCTTGTAGACGGTGTACGTGCCCTTGGAGGGCACCGCCCAGCTGCTCGTACCGCCGGACTCGCTGTAGTGGTAGAGCTTCTTGCCGCCGTCCCACGGGAGCAGGTAGTCGGTGCCGCTGAGCACCTTGCGGCCGTGGTCGTAGAAGGTCCGCTTGCCGTCCTCGACCGTGCCGCTCACGCCACCGGTGAAGGTGATGTCGTTGCCGTCCCAGCGGGTGATCTTCTGCTGCTGGAGGTACTTGGCGGGCAGGTCGCGCTGCCAGATGTTGTCGTAGAAGGCGTTCCAGTCGGTCTCGCCGGTCCAGCCCTCGAACTCGTCGATGGCGCTCTGGCCGAGGACCGGGTCGTTGTTCCAGACGTCCTTCTCGTCGTTGCGGATGAACCGGATGATCTGCGAGTTGAGGCCCTTGTCGGTGGCGCCGCCGTAGTCCAGGTCATTGGCCCAGTGCGACCAGAGCGAGCCGCGCTCGAACTTGTCGGCCCACTCGCTGGAGACGTTCCAGCCCTGCTTCTGGAGGGACTGGAGGGTCTTGTCCGCGATCCAGCCGTGCGTGTAGTAGACGTCGATGTACAGCATGCTGAGGTTGCTGTCCGTCTCGTCGCGCAGCTGCTGGAAGCGCTTGGCCAGGTCGCCGCTGTTGATGTCGCGGCGCTGGTCGATGTAGTAGCTCTGGTTCAGCCAGTTCCAGCCGGGGCTGGACTTGTCGACGAGCTTCTCGTCGAACGCCTTCGCCTCCGGGTAGGCCTCGGTGGCGTTGACGTGGACGCCGAAGGTGGCGCCCCATTTCTTGCCGTCCTTCAGGAGCTCGTTGAGGTCCTTCAGCCCGCCGGCGCGCTTGTTGTAGTTGCCGCCGTAGTCGGGGTGGGCGGAGTCGTGGCCCTCGGAGGCGTACCCCTTGAGCAGCGCGAACTGGCCGAGGCCGTCGGTGGCCAGGGAGATCCGCTTGACGTCGTCGAGGGTGCGCAGGAAGGGGTGGGTGGCCTGGCTGGCGAAGTTGAACGGGATGTGGGTGACGACCCGGTCCGCGGTGTCCTCGCTGCCGGGCGCGACCACGCCGATGGAGCGGAAGGCGACGGCGCCGTCCTGCCAGTCGACGGCCCTGTCGCCGTTGGCGTCGGGCGTGACGACGACCTTCGCCCAGGGCAGGTTGTCGCCGCTCTCCGGCTCGGGGGCGCCCTCGCCCCGGTAGGTCCACTGGCCGGACCAGACGCCGACCCGGGTGGAGCCGTCGTCGGCCTTGCGGGCCTGGTGCCAGAAGCGGGCGTCGTCGCCGCCGGTCGCGCCGGCCGGCTTGTCGTACGAGGAGTTGGACTCGACGGCGGCCGCCAGCGATCCGGTGTTGACGATCGCGTACGTGCCGCCGACCGGTGCCGCGTCGGCCTTGGTGGCGTCGGTGACCTTCGCGAAGACGTCGGCGGTCCTCGTCGAGTCGGGGTCGAGCTTGGTGAAGGCGGTGGCGGCCCCGGCGTCGGTGCTCGCGACGGAGACCAGGTCGTGGCCGGCGATGTCGATCGTGCCGACCCGGAACGCGGCGGTGTCGCGGACGGCGGTCACCTTGAAGGTGGTGGCGCGTCCGGAGACCGAGAGCGAGGCGTCGATCTCGACGCCGGGCAGATCCGCGAAGGTCAGTGTGTAGCGGGCGGCCGACTTGGTGACCTCGGGCGCGCCCTTGAGCTTCACGTCGTGGGCGGTGCCGTTGAGGGTGACGGCGGTGACCGGCCGGGTGGAGCCGGACAGCTGGTTCCCGGAGGCCCGGTCGGTGTACGTCAGGACGCGCGGGAAGTCGTCCGCGACGGCGACGGCGAGCTGGGCGGAGGCGATCACGGCGCCCGCCGCGACGGCCGATTCGGCCGAGGCGGGCGCGGGGGCGGCGGCTGAGGCGGGAAGGGCGGTCCCCACCAGAGCCAGGACGGCGGCTGAGGCGGCGGCAGCAGCGCCCGCCGTAGTGAATCTTGGCGACATGTGCTCTGCGTAGTCGCCGTGTCCGGACACCGTCAACGACGTACGGCTCCGAGGGCCCCTCCAGTCCAACAACCGCTCTGCGTAAGTCCAAGTAGGCCCACGGGGGATGCGTGGGAGGCGGCTCCGGCCCCGCGTTCAGATGTTGATCACGGTGGCTGGTGACGGATCGAATGTGCCCGCCAAGTAGTGGCTCAGGGCATCGAGTTGTGAAGACCTTCGATTTTTGAGAGCGCTCTCAGTCACAAGTCTTGACGGTCGTCGCAGCCCTCGCGAGAGTGGTGCGCACCGCGGACGCGCTCGTTCCACCTCCCCGCACCACCGCGCCGTCCGCGACCCTCCTGTCCCCCACCGTTCGCCCCCCACATCCCCACATCTCCACATCCCACCCCCCACGCCTCAGGAGTCCCCTCGTGATTTCGCGCAGACTGTTCCTGACGGGCGGCATCGCCGCCTCCGCGACCGCGCTCACCTACCCCGTCTGGGGGAGCGCGCTGAGCCCGAGCGCCTCTGCGGCCGCCGCGACCTGCGAACTGGCCCTGGAGAACAAGTCCCTGTCCGGCAAGGTCAACGCCTACGTCACCGGCCACGAGCAGGGCACCGACCAGTGGGTGCTGCTGCGGGCCGACGGCAGCGTCTACCACCCCGAGTCCCCGGCGGAGCCGCAGACCCCGCTGCCGGTGGACTGCGCCATCCCGCTGAACGCGGCCGGCGCCGCACCCGTCGTCGTGACGCTCCCCCAGATGTACGGGGCACGGGTCTACTTCGTGCACGACGACACCCTGGACTTCTTCCTGAACCCGGGCCCCTCCCTCGTCGAACCGGCCTTCGCCACGCCCACGGACGTGAACTACGGGCGCACCTGGTCGTTCTGCGAGTTCACCTTCAACCCGCAGCAGCTGTACGCGAACATCAGCTACGTCGACCTGGTGACCGCACTGCCGATCGGCCTGACCCTCCAGGGCGACACCACGCACACCGTGGCCCCGCTCCCGGACGGCGCGGTCCAGAAGATCGCGGACGACCTCACCGCCCAGGCCGCCGCCGACGGGCAGCCCTGGGACCAGCTGGTGAAGCGCGGTTCGGACGGCAACGTGCTGCGGGTCATCTCCCCGCAGAACCTGATGGCGTCGTCCGGCGGCGGCGACATGCCGTTCGGGAACCTGTTCACCGCACAGGTAGACGAGGTCTGGGAGAAGTACCGCTCGACGGACCTGCGGATCGACCTCCAGGGCGGACGCGGCGTCCTCGCCGGGCGGGTCAGCGGCGACACCCTGACCTTCGACGGCGGGCACACCTTCTCCAAGCCCAGCTCGCAGGACATCTTCACCTGCAACGGCGGCCCGTTCGCCAACAACCCGGCGGACAACGACGACAAGAAGGCCCTGCTCGCCCGGATCGCGGCCGGCTTCAACCGCTCGATCATGCTCAGCCACCCGGACCAGCCGAACGGCACCACGGTGGCGGACTACTACCAGGGCGATGTGACCAACCACTGGTCGCGGATCGTGCACGCCAACAGCCCGATCGGCTACGCCTTCCCCTACGACGACGTACGCCCCGACGGCGAGCCGGACGTCTCGGGTGCCGCGAACGACGGCAACCCGACGCGCTTCACCGTGAGCGTCGGTTCCTGACCTCCCCCCACGGAGACCGGCAGGGCCCCCGTCCGGGCGGGACGGGGGCCCTGCCCTGTGCGGGCCCGTGCGGACCCGCGCTGAGGGCTCGTATCAGGATCTTGCTGAGCGGAAGGTCGCCGAGGTGCAGATTCAACGTTGCACGGCATCAAGATGGCGAGTATCACCAAGGGTGACGACCTGTCGGTTGTGGAAGAAGTCGTCCTCGCACAGCTTGGTGATGCTGCCGGAGGGGCCCCGGAAACTGGCGTAGTCGACTGACTCGATCGGCATCTTGATCCAGCAGGCCAGGACAAAGGTCAGCGAGCCGCCGTGCGTCACGATGATCTGGTGCTCGCAGGGACGCTGCAGAATCTCGTCCATGGCTGCCTAGATGCGCTGTACCAACTGCGCCTTCGTCTCCGCGCCCTTCACGCCCTCGTCATGGTCCATCCGCTCCCCGACAGCCGGCGGTGGGATGAAGCGCCGGTCCAGCCACTCCTGCGGTTGCCCACCTGCCTCACCGTAGGACTTCTCTCGCAGCCGGCGGTCAAGGGCCGGCTTCACGTCGAACAGTGCGGCCACTGTCTCGGCGGTTTGACGCGTGCGCTGCAGATCCGAGGAGAACAGCTCCACCTCCGCGTCGTCGGGGATCTGAGCCCGAAGCGCCTGGGCGATGGAAGCCGCCGCACGAACGCCGACAGGCGTCAGGCGCGAGTCGTGCCATCCGCCGACGACTCCCTCGACGTGGTGCGTCGCTTCTGGGTGGGTGACAACGTAAAGAGTGCGCACTGAAGCTGCCCTTCCGTTAACGGCGCCCCGGACACGGCACGCCAACGACAGGAAAACGTCGTGGCGTTCGAGCGCCGTTCCCATCGGGCGGCAAGGTGTTTGAACTGATGCGGCAGGGCGAAGGTCTGCTCGACGACTCAGCGGGGCCTGCGCAGCCCCTTGATGTTCGGGGCGCCCCTGGCGTGCAGCGGGTGCCCCTGCTGTCGCAGATCAGGTGATGCCTACTGTCCGTCTTCCGCCGGTCGACCGGTGATGAACCGGTCACAGCACCCCAAGATCCTGTTACGAGCAGCCCTAAGGGCGTGCGTCGAGACGGTGCTGCAGCCCGCCGTCCGGGCCGAAGACGTCCATGAGGTAGCCCCGCCCCAGCGAAAGCCCTTCCTCGCGCTCCAGATATCCCGTGATCGACTCCTTGAGGTCATCGAATATCCCGGCGCCCTCATCCGGATTGCGGGTCCGCACGATCAGCAGGGGGACGCCGTCCGGACCGGAGCTCCGCTGGATCCCGTACACGTCCTTTTCCCCGCCGGACCGGCGGTAGCGTTCGGCCAGCCGGGACGCGGCAGCGGGCGCGACGGTGGAGGTGGCCGTGGGACCGGGCACGGCACGGGAGCGGACCGGGTCCGGGGCGCCGTCCGTGGTGCAGCCGGACAGGAGGGCGGCGCATCCGACGCAGACGAACACCGTCCAGCGGGTGATCTGATTCATCAGCCCATTCTCATCGACTCGCGAACACCCGTCTTGCAAACAGGCGTTCACATCAAGCGCTTACGACAACGGGCAACAAATGGGAATTACTCCATTGGTCGAACCGATGACGGCGCACATGCGCCGGCCTCGGATTCCGCTCCATTTCCCCGTAGCTGCCGGCTCCCTTACCTGGGAGGACGGCAAATTCACTGCGGCTCACCAACTCCCGTGACATACAGGTTCCTTGACGCCATATCGCAGTCCGCGACACCGTACCTTCATGCGACAGAAGAGAATGGCTCAGCTCATGGCCGCCGCGGCAGCCACCGCCGGGATACTCCTCTCCGTTCCGGCGCCCGCCCAGGCGGCACCCACCCCCCACCACGGCCTGCGTTCCTTCCAGGCGGCTCACGGGCTCCGGTCCACCGGCACCGTCGACGCGGCGACCGCCCGGTCGCTCCAGGCGGCTCCGGACAGCGAACTGCGGACGGTCTTCACGGTCGCCGCCGACCTCGGGCCGGCCGAGCTCGCCAACGCCCGTACCGTCATCGGCGTCGGCAAGGGCGCCCAGATCCCCGAGCAGGGGCAGGTCATCGCGCTGATGACGGCCATGCAGGAATCGAAGTTCGTCAACTACCTGACCCCGGTCGACCACGACTCGCTCGGCATCTTCCAGCAGCGGCCCAGCACCGGCTGGGGCACCCCGGAACAGATCACGGACGTCCCCACGTCGTCCAAGTCCTTCTACGGGGTGGCCCCGTTCGGCAGCAATCCGGGCCTGATCCAGATCGCGAACTGGCAGACCAGGCCGCCGGGCGAGGTGTGCCAGGCCGTGCAGGTGTCGGCCTTCCCCGACGCCTACGCCCAGTGGGAGCAGTTCGCCCGTGACCTGCTGGCCCAGGAGGGCCCCACCGTCGACCCGATCTACTGAGGTCTCGGCCGCACACCACTGCCCCCCCCATGCACAGGCGCCCCCGTCCGTCCGGACGGGGGCGCCTGTGTGTGCGGCCGGGGGGCTCAGACCGGGGAGCCCACCGCGAGTTCCCGCCGGGCCCGTGCCGCGGCGCCGACCGGTACGGCGTCGGCGCCCAGGCCGGACCGGACCAGCCGGACGGGGTGACCGCTCACCGGCGGTTCCGCGGCCAGCGACGCGCCGATGACCGGGCCCAGCAGCGGCCAGGCGTGGCTGACCCCGCCGCCCACGACCACCGTCGTGATGTCGACGACGCCCGCGGTCATCACGATGGCCCGCGCGATGCCGGCACCGGCGGCCCGGTACACCGCGAGGGCGTCCCCGTCACCGCGCTCCGCCGCCCCCGCGACCTCGCGGGCGGTCAGCCGACGGCCGGTGCGCTCCGCGTAGCGGGCGCCGATGGAGCGGCCGGCGGCCAGGGTCTCCAGATGTCCCCGTCCGCCGCACGAGCAGAGCAGGTCCCCGAAGCCGGGGATGTGCCCGATCTCGCCGGCCGCGCCGTGCGGGCCGGTGAACAGCCTGCCACCGCTCCACAGCGCGCCGCCCACGCCGGTACCGAGGGTGATGCCGAGGACGTCCGGCTCGTCCCGGACCGCGCCGCCCGACGTCTCCCCGTACAGGAAGGCGTTGACGTCGTTGTCCAGGAAGGCCGGGACCCCCAGTGCGTCCTGGACGGCGTCCGTCACCCCGAAACCGGCCCAGCCGGTGAAGGAGTCGCTGGCCACCAGGATGTGACCGGTGCCGGAGTCCACGACGCCGGCGGCACCGACCCCGCAGCCGGTGAGCCTCCCGTGGGTGCGCTCCAGCAGCGGGGGCAGCACGTCCAGGGCCGCGCCGATCATGGCCGGGCCGCCGTGGGCCGCCGGGGTGGCGGTCTCGGCCCGGTCCAGGACGGTCAGGTCGTCGTCGCACAGGACCACCTGTGTGGTGGTGCCGCCGATGTCCACGCCGGCGAAGAGCCTGCGGTCGTACGGGTTCATGCCCGCTCCTCCGTCCGGCCGGCCGAGAGGGCGGCCAGGCGCTCGGCTGCGGCCGCGCTGGATCACCGGGTCCGGCACCGGTACGGCGGCCAGCAGGCCGCGCGTGTAGTCGGTCTCCGGGTGCAGGAGCGTCGCCCCGGTGGGGCCCTGCTCCTGGATCCGGCCGCCCCGCAGCACCACGACGCGCTGCGCGAAGTGCTGGACGACGGCCAGGTCGTGGGAGACGAAGAGGCAGGCGCTGCCCAGCTCGTCCTGGAGTTCGGAGATCACTTCCAGTACGGCCTGCTGGACGCTCACGTCGAGCGCGCTGGTGGGTTCGTCGGCGACCAGCAGCCGGGGCTCCAGGACCAGCGCACGGGCCAGGCTCACCCGCTGGCGCTGACCGCCGGACAGCTCCCTCGGGGCCCGGTCCGCGACCTCGCGCGGCAGCCGGACGCGGTCGAGGATGGCGGCCACCTTGCTCCGGCGGTCCTTGGCGGAGATGCCCCGGTGGTGGACCCTGAGCGGCTCCGCGACGCATTCCCCGACCGTCATCCGGGCGTCCAGCGAGGCGACCGGGTCCTGGAGGACCACGCCGATGCCGGCCCGCAGGGCGCGGCGGGCCCGGGACCGGACGCGCCCCAGGTCCGTGCCGAACAGGGAGACCGTGCCGGAACTCGGCGCGATCAGACCGAGCGCGACCCGGGAGGCGGTGGACTTGCCGGAACCCGACTCACCCACCGGCCCCAGGGTCTGGCCCGGGTGCACGGCGAAGGAGACACCGTCCAGGGCCCGCAGGGCGTTCTTGCCCCGGCCGAAGTCCACGCAGACATCGCGGAGTTCGGCCACCGGCTCGGCGCCCGGGTCCGCGGTGGAGGCGGCCGGGGCCGACTGGCCCGCCTCGGCCACGGACAGCCGGGGCACAGCGGCCAGCAGGCGGCGGGTGTACTCGTGGGACGGCCGCAGGAGCACGTCCTCGACCGGTCCGGTCTCCACGATCTCGCCCCGGTACATCACGGCGACCCGGTCCGCGAAGTCCGCGACGACGCCCATGTTGTGGGTGACCAGCAGGACGCCGGTACCGGTCTCCGCGGCGAGCCGGCGCAGCAGGTCGAGGATCTCGGCCTGCACCGTGACGTCCAGCGCGGTGGTCGGCTCGTCCGCGATGAGCAGGGCCGGGTTGTTGGCGATGGCCATCGCGATGACGACGCGCTGGCGCTGTCCGCCGGAGAGCTGGAAGGGGTAGGCGGTGGCCCGCTTCTCCGGTTCCGGGATGCCGACCTTGCGCAGCAGCCCGACGGCCTCGGCGGCGGCGTCCTTGGCGGAGATCTCGCGGTGGTTGCGGATGACCTCGGAGATCTGCCTGCCGACCCGGGTCAGCGGGTCGAGCGCGGTGGCCGGCTCCTGGAAGACCATGGAGGCGGTCCGGCCGCGCAGCGAGGCGAGTTCGTTCTCCCGGGCGCCGACCACCTGGGTGCCCGCGATGAGGGCGCTGCCGGTGGCACGGGCGTTGCCGGTGAGCAGGCCCATCGCGGCCAGCGCGATGGTGGACTTGCCGGAGCCCGACTCCCCGACCAGGGCGAGCGTCTCGCCGGGTCCGACGTGCAGGGAGACCCCCCGCACGGCCGGCACCTCACCCGTCTCCGTGGTGAAGACGACGCCGAGGTCGTCGAGTTCGAGAATCGGTCCGGCCGGCGGTGCGGCGGGACCCTTGGTGACGGTCATCCGCGTCCCCTCACGTCGAATGCGTCGCGGAGCCCGTCCCCGATCGCGTTGAACGCCCAGACCACCAGGATGATGGCCAGGCCCGGCGGAATGATGAGCCACCAGTAGCCGGAGTACGCGGCGGTGACACCGGCCGACAGCATGCCGCCCCAGTCGGTGGCCGGGGGCTGGACGCCCAGGCCCAGGTACGAGACGTAGGCGATGAGCAGGATGGCGTCCGCGATCTGGAAGGTGGCCGCGACGATGATGGTCGAGACCGAGTTCGGCAGGATGTGCCGGAGGATGGCCCGGCCGTGCGTCCCGCCGCTCGCGCGGAGCGTCAGCACGTAGTCGCGGTTCTTCAGACTCAGCGTCTCCGCCCTGATCAGGCGCGACGGCACCAGCCAGGAGACGAAGCCCAGGATGACGATCATTCCGGTCAGGTCCGGGGTGGTGATCGCCGAGACCACCAGCAGGATGAAGAGCGCCGGGATGGCGATCCCCGCGTCCACGACCCGCATCATGACCGCGTCGACCCAGCCGCCCGCGTAACCGGCGACGGCGCCCCACAGGGTGCCGATGACGGGGGCCAGCACGCCCGCCGCGAGACCGACGATCAGCGACACCTTGCCGCCGTACATGAGCCGGCCCAGTACGTCGTGGCCGACGGCGTCGGTGCCCAGCCGGTGCGAGCCGCTGGGTGCGAGGTTGACCTGCTGGAGCATCGTGTGGGTCTGGTCGGTGGAGTACACCAGCGGACCGACGAAGCAGAACAGGAAGAAGAAGGCCACCACGCGGGTCCGACCACGGCGAGCCGGTTGCGGCGGAAGCGGCGCAGCGCGAGGCGGGAGCCCGACGCCGCGGGGGCGGTGGCCGTGGCGGGCACCTGGCCCGGCTGGATGACGGCGCTCAAGCCCGGCCTGCCTAGCCGCTCCGTGATGAGCTGGGAGACCGGCTCGCTGAGGGTGTACGAGGTCCCGAAGTCGCCGTGCAGCAGCTGGTTCAGGTAGTAGAAGTACTGCACGGGCAGCGGCTTGTCGAGGCCCTGTTCGTGGTTGAAGGACGTGATCTGCTGCGGAGTGGCCTGCGGGCCGAGGATCCCGCGTGCGGGACCCCCGGGCAGGGCGTGCAGCAGACCGAAGACCACGATCGTCACGATGACGATCACCACGACGGCCTGGAGGACCCGCCTGATCAGGTAAGAAGAAGTACTCATGTGTATTCCGGCCGCTTCGGCTCAGTGATGCGCGTGGTCGCCAACCGGGCTTACTTGTTGGTCCACTTCCACATGGCGGGGTGGAAGTTGGCCAGCGAGTCCTGGGCGAAGCCGCCGAGGCCGCTCTTGACCACGGAGACCTGGTAGTCGGGTTCCGGCAGCCAGACCACCGGAAGGTCCTCGGCCAGGGTGGCGCTGTACTTCTGCATGGCGGCGGGCGAGGAGTCGGTGGTGGTCTCGCCGATCAGCTTGTCCACGGCGGGGTTGGTGTAGCTGCCGAAGTTGGAGGCGCCGCCGGTGGCGAAGAGGGAGTCACCGCTCGGGTAGGCCGGGAAGTACCAGCTGCCCGCGCTGCCGAAGAACGAGAGCTGCCACTTGCAGCCGGAATCGCCTGCCTTGCACTGGCCGGCCTGTGCGAGAACGGAGTTGACCGGGGCGGTCTTGATGGAGAAGCCGATGCCGGACTTGGCGAAGGACGACTGGAGGGCGCTCATCAGGTTGTCGGTCACGGTCGAGCCGGACTGCGACAGCACCTGCATCTGGAACTTCGTGCCCTTGTCGACCCCGGCGCCGCACTGGTCGTCGCCGCTGCCCGGGTGGGTGCAGACCATGGTGGCGCCCTGCTGGGTCCAGCCGTGGTCGGTGAGCAGCTTCTTCGCCTTGGCGGTGGAGAAGGGGTACGGGTTGTTCTTCTGCTTCGAGGAGACGAAGGCGGAGGTCTGGCCCTGCGGAACGGGGCCGTAGGTGGAGACGGCGGTGCCGTTGAAGATCACCTCGGAGAGGGTCGCCTGGTCCACCGACATCTGGATCGCCTGGCGGGCGTGGAGCTGCTTGAAGACCGGGCCCATGGTGGGGTTGTTGAAGTTGTAGGGCATGTACGTGATCGCCCAGCCGGCCCACGGCTTGAGGGTGTAGCCCTTGGCGGTGAAGGACGCTTCCTGGCTGAGGTCGGTGGCGTTGATGTAGCCGTAGTCGACCGTGCCGGCCCGGAGCGCGTTCTCCTCGGCGTCCGCGGTGGTGAACGGGAGCAGGTTCACCGTCTTGGTGTTGGCCTCGCCGCCGCCGTCGTACTTGGCGTTGGCGAGGAGCTGCACCTTGCCGGCCGTCGAGAACGACTTGATGGTGTACGGGCCGCTGACCGTCTTTCAGAGCAGGTCGGTGGCGTAACCGGAGATCTTCTTGGCGGCGGTGTTGAGGTACGCCCAGACCTTCTTGGCGCCCGCGGGGGTGAGGTCGAGGTCCGACACCTTGCCGGCGTCGCTGGTCTTGTCCCAGACGTGCTGCGGCATCGGGCGGATCATGCTCAGCTCGTTGGCGAGCATCCACTGCGTGTTGTACGCCTTGTCGAACGTGATCGTGAAGTGCGTGTCGTCCACGATCTTCAGCGAGGTCCAGTTGTCCGGCGCCTTGCCCCGGCCTGTAGCTGGCCCAGTCGCCCTTGTTGGCCTTGACCAGGTTGAACCAGAACTGCACGTCGCGCGAGGTGATCTTCCCGCCGTCGCTCCAGTGCCGGTCGCCGAGGGTGATCTTGACGCTCTTGCTGTCCTTCGCGAAGTCGGCGCCGGTGGCCAGCGAGTTGTTCTTGTTCCAGCCGACCTTTCCGGTGGAGCCGTCGTACGCGATCAGCGGCTCCCAGAGGGACTGGGATATCGAGGCGTTGTTGGTGTTCAGGTGGGAGGCGGTGCCGACCGGGAGGATCCAGTTCGGCGTGAAGTTCGCCGGCAGCGCGTAGTTGATGCTGTCCTTCGAGCCGGCGCCGGACGAGGTCGTGCCCCCGCCGGAACAGCCGGACAGCAGAACGGCCGCCGTGGTGGCGAGGGCCCAGCGGCGGCTGTTCGCTGTGCGGGTAAGGATCATGACTCTCCTCGGAATGAAAGGGCCCGCAGCCGCTCAGGTGGGTCGACGCCGCGTTCACGACAGCTAACGCCGCCATTGCCGAAGAAACAAACAAGAATTAATAACAAGTAAGTTACTGCACTTTCGACGAAAGCCCTCTTGCCCCATTTAGCCCGACAACTTGGGGCGATATAAGGGATTTTACGGGTGGCGCACTTCCTTCAAGGGGATGGTTCCCTGTACGAAGTGCGGGCGTATCGTCTTCGCCACATACCCCGTTGCGGAAGTAACTTTGCACCTGTCTGGAATAAGTACGTGGGACCGCAAGGCCACGAAAGGGACCCCCTCCCTCGCCGTGCGTGTTCTGGAACTGATCGCATCGGGCGAGGCGACGTCACGTACCGAACTCGCGAGACGCCTCGGGGCCGCCGCCTCCACCGTCTCCCTCGCCGTGGGGCACCTGGTGGACCGCGGTCTGGTCGCGGAGGAGGGCACCCAGTCCTCCACCGGTGGACGCCCCCGCAAGGTGCTGAGGATCGGGAGCCGTGACGAGTTCGCCGTCGCCGCCGACCTCGGCGGCCGGCACGCCAGGATCGGCGTGGTGCTTCCGGGCGGCGGCCTGACCGACGTCTCCACGGTCCCCTTCCTGATCGCCGACGGTCCGGAGGCGGCCCTGCCCAGGCTGGCCGAGGCACTGGAAGCGCTGGCGCAACAGCGCGGCCCCGGCCGCCTGCGCGGGGTCGGGCTCTCGCTGCCCGGACCCGTGGACATCGCCTCGGGCTCCGTCGTACGGCCCTCCCGGATGCCCGGCTGGAACCGCTTCCCGGTCGCCGCCTGGCTGGAGGAGCGCTTCGGGGTCCCGACGGCCGTGGACAACGACGCCAACTGCATGGCGGTCGGCGAACACACCGTCCGGCTCGACGGGCCCGCTCCGACGATCATGGTGAAGATCGGATCCGCGATCGGAGCGGGCGTGATGGCCGAGGGGCGCCTCTACCGCGGCGCGACCGGCGCCGCCGGGGACATCACCCACATCAGGATCGACGCGGGTGCCGGCATCCCCTGTTCCTGCGGCAACACCGGCTGCCTGGAGACCGTGGCGTCCGGTGCCGCTCTGGTCCGCATCCTGCGCGAGCGCGGGGCGGACGTGAACAGCACGGAGGACGTGGCCCGGCTGGCCCTGGACTGCGATCCGCTGGCCACCCGCACGGTCCGCAGGGCCGGCGACTACCTGGGCCAGGTGCTGGCCGCCAACGTCAACTTCTTCGACCCGGACGCCGTCCACCTCGGCGGCATCCTCTCCACCCTGGAACAGTTCGTCGCCGCGGTGCGCAGCCGGCTCTACGAGAGCTGCCACCCGCTCGTCACCGAGCACCTCACCATCGAGCGGACCAGGCTCGGAGCCGACGCCGGACTGGTCGGCGCCGGGCAGTTCGCCCTGCAACGCGCCCTGGCCCAAGCCCTGCACGAGGTGGGCGGAGCCGAACGGTTCGGCACTCTCGCCCCCCGTCACGTCTGACACCCGACCCCCTACGAGGAGCCATGTCGCAATCCCGCACCGCCGCATCCCGCCCGGTCATCGCCATCGCAGGGCTCGGCATCGAGTCCTCCACCTTCTCCCCCGCCCGGACCGGGGCCACCGCCTTCCACCCCTCGCGCGGCGCCGAGGTGCTGGACCGCTACCCCTTCCTGGCCGCCGGTGAGGAACTGCGCGAGGCGGCCGACTGGCACGGCGCCCTGGTCGGCAAGTCGCTGCCGGGCGGCACCGTCACCGCCGCCGCCTGGGCCGAGCTGACCGACGAGCTGATCGAACGGCTCGCCGCGCTGCCCCGCCCGGACGGCCTCTGGTACGACATCCACGGCGCGATGACCGTGGAGGGCATCGACGACGCCGAGGTGGTCCTGCTGGACCGCATCCGCGCCACCGTCGGCCCCGACGTCATCATCTCCACCTCGATGGACCTGCACGGCAACGTCTCCCGCGAGCTCGTCCACGGCAGCGACCTGATCACCTGCTACCGGATGGCCCCGCACGAGGACCACATGGAGACCAAGGAGCGGGCCGTCCGCAACCTGGTGGACCTGCTGGTCTCCGGCGCGCCCCGTCCGGTCAAGGCCTGGGTGCCGGTACCGGTGCTGCTGGCCGGCGAGCAGACCTCCACCCGGATCGAGCCGGCCAGGAGCGTGTACGCGGCGGTGGACGACGTCGAGGCCATGGACGGCGTGACCGACGCCGCGATCTGGGTCGGCTACGCCTGGGCCGACGAACCCCGCAACCGCGCCGCGGTGGTGGTCACCGGCACCGACCGGGCCGCCGTGTCCGCCGGCGCGGAGCGGCTGGCCGAGGGCTTCTGGAAGGCCCGCGACGACTTCGACTTCGTCGCCCCGACCGGCACCTTCGACGCAATCCTGGACGAGGCCCTGGGCTCGGACCAGCGCCCCTACTTCATCAGCGACACCGGGGACAACCCGACCGCCGGCGGTTGCGGTGACATGACCTGGGGGCTGACCCGGCTGCTGGCCCGCCCGGAGTTCCAGAAGGACGACGGCCCGGTCGTCATCTACGCCTCCGTGCCGGGCCCGGCCGCCGTCGCGACGGCCGTCGCCGCCGGGGTCGGCGCCACCGTCACGGTCACCGCCGGGGCGGAGGTGGACGACCGGCACGCGGGCCCGGTCACCCTGACCGGCACGGTGCACTCCGTCCGGCACGGCGACCGCGACGCCCGGACCGAGGTCGTGATCCGGGTGGGCAGCGTGTACGCGATCCTCACGGAGCTCCGCAAGCCGTACCACCACGAGGCCGACTTCACCGGCCTCGGACTCGACCCGCGCGGCGCCGACGTCGTGATCGTGAAGATCGGCTACCTGGAGCCCGAACTCTTCGACATGTCGGTCGGCTGGAAGATGGCGCTCACCCCCGGCGGGGTGGACCAGGACCTGGTGCGCCTGGGCCACCACCGCATCTGCCGCCCGATGTTCCGTTCGACCGGGAGATGGCGGACCCGGACCTGTCGGCCCGCGTCATCCCCGCCTCCGACCAGCCGCTGACCGGGGACGACGAGTGACCGCCCGTCCCGCCCTGGAGATCGCCGTCACCTCCCCGGCCGGCGCCCGCGCCGCCAGGGAGAACGGTGCGGACCGGGTCCAGCTCTGCACCGCGCTGGAGCTGGGCGGGCTGACCCCGTCGGCCGCGCTGGTCGAGGCGGTCGCGGCAGAGGGGCTGCCGGTGCAGGTACTGGTCAGGTGCCGGCCCGGCGACTTCGTCCATGACGCGGAGGAGATCGCGCTGATGGCCGCAGAGGTGCGGTCCGTCATCGCCTCCGGCGCCGCCGGAGTGGTCATCGGCGCGCTCACCGCGGACGGCGCCCTGGACACGGACGCGGTCGCCCGGCTCGCGGAGGCGGCCCGCGCTTCGGGCCGCCCGGTGGAGGTGACCCTGCACCGCGCCGTCGACCAGTCCGCAGACCCGGTGGCCACCGCCGCGCTGCTGCCCTCGCTCGGTCTGACCAGGGTCCTCACCTCGGGCGGCGCTCCCGCCGCGGCCGACGGGCTGGAGACGATCACCGCCATGGTCGCCGCCGCACCCGGCGTGCAGGTGATGGCCGGTGGCGGCGTGCGCCTCTCCGACATCCCGGCGCCGGCCTCGGCCGGTGTCGCCTCCGTCCACCTCTCCGCCAAGACCCGCGCCCCGCGCCGGCTCGGCGGCAGCTGGATACCGCTCGGGGCGGGCGGAGCCTCGGCCGAGCAGGACACCCACTTCGTCACGGACCCCGAGGTCGTCGCCCAGGCGCGACGGGCCCTGGAGGCGGTGGGCTGACCACCGCCGCCCCCGCGCATGACGGCGCCCCCGCCCGGGAGTTGGGCGGGGGCGCCGTCATGCGCGGGGGCGGACCGCAGGGCGTCAGCAGCCGCCGCAGTTGTGGTACGTCACGTCCCAGTGATTGCCCTCGTCCGCGTAGACGTTGCCGGAGCCGGACTGGTACTGGGGCGCGCCGTCACCGCGCAGACCGATGTAACTGAACACGCCGTGGATGTAGTTGGTGAGACAGGTGGTCTTGCCGAAGTCGAGCTTGTAGCCGTTCCAGTGCGAGTACGTGCCACTGGCGTGCCCGGTCTCGGTGCCGCCGGTGATGTTGAGCGCGCAGCCCGTGGCGCTCTTGAGCGTCTGGGCGCCCTGGGCGCTCGGGAGGTTGAGCTGGTCGAACGAGGTGCAGGTGGAGACGTTCCGGTTGGAGCAGCCGCCGGAGGACGACCAGGTGACACCGGACGAGCTGAATCTGGCGGTCGCCTGGCTGTGGGTGAGCTTGCTGACGGCGAAGGCGTCCGTCGCACCGGAGACGACGCCGATTCCGGGGGCGAAGAGGACTCCGAGGACGAGGGCGAGAACGGTCAGGACGGGGCGCAGCGTCATACGGGACACCATGGAGACTCCTCCTGTGCATGACAATGTCGGGGCAGGGAGATAGTGCCCGAGTTCTACGCGCGTCCGCCAGAGGGCGTGGGGTGACGGTCGCGTGAATGCGTGGCGCCGTGCGAACAGGCCTGGATCCTTGATGTTGAACTTTGAACTAGATGGGGTTACAGTCGATCTCGTTGAAGGTTAAACAAACACGTCGAGCCCCGCTCGATCACGTCCCGAGGAGGAGCCATGGCTCTGTTCAACCGCAAGTCCAACGACACCGCGACCGCCACGACCGCGACCGCCGTCGACCCGGCCCTGGCCGCCCTCACCGGCGACTACACGATCGACCCGGCCCACAGCAGCATCGGCTTCACCGTGCGCCACGCGATGGTCACCAATGTGCGCGGCTCCTTCGGTGAGCACGAAGGCACCCTGAGGCTGGACGGCAGCAACCCGGCCGGCTCCGCCGCCTCGATCGACGTCAGGATCGCCAGCGTGGACACCGGCATCGCGGACCGCGACGGCCACCTGGTCAGCGGCGACTTCTTCGACGCCGAGAAGTTCCCCCTCATGACGTTCCGCTCCACCTCCGCCGAGCAGCTCGGCGGCGACAAGTACCGCGTCACCGGCGACCTCACCATCAAGGACGTCACCCGCCCGCTCGCCATCGACCTGGAGTTCAACGGCTCCGCGACCGACGTCTACGGAAACGAGCGCGTCGGCTTCGAGGGCGGCACCGAGATCCTGCGCTCCGACTGGGGCCTGACCTGGAACGCGGCGCTGGAGACCGGCGGCGTGATGGTCAGCGACAAGGTGAAGCTGAACTTCGACATCTCCGCGATCAAGGCCGCCGCACCGCAGGCCTGACCCCGGCAGTGCGCCCGCCGTCCGCTCCCCGCGCGGAGCGGACGGCGGGCGTGGTCGGGTCAGAGCGGCTGGTGGTTGGCCCAGACGACCCGGTACGGGTACCGGGCCTGCCAGCGCCGGATGAGTTCCTCAACCCCGGGGGCGGCGAACGAGGCGTTGAGCGCGTCGAGGTCCGCGAAGCCGAACCGCACGATCGCGGTGGCGGCGAACACCGGGCTGTGCTCGTCGGCGGGCACACGGATGTGGTGCTCCGCCGAGAACGACGTGGTCTGCCCGGAGTCGCGCATGAGCTTTTCCATGTCCTTCAGGAACTGATCCAGCTCCGCGTCCGGGACGGGTTCGTTGAACGAGACGATCATCGTGTGGTCAATCATGAGTCAATCCAACCCCGGTACCCGGTGCGGAGTCCAAGACCGATCCGGCCTCGAACGATAACCTGTGGGCATGGCTGACCTGGAGACGCGTGAGATCGAGTACTTCGTCGCGGTGGCCGAGGAGCTGCATTTCGGCCGGGCCGCCGAGCGCCTGTCCATCGCCCAGCCGGCGCTGTCGAAGGCGGTCCAGCGCCTGGAATCGCGGCTCGGTGTCCAGCTGCTCACCCGCTCCAGTCGCCGGGTCTCGCTGACGCCGGCCGGCCAGGCGCTGCTGCATCACGGCCGCCACGCGCTCAACGCGGTGAGCGCGGCGGCCGAGGGGGCCCGCCGGGCGGGTGCGCCCGAGGCCCATCTGCGGCTGGTGATCAAGCCGGGCGGCGACGCGAACCTGCTCTCGGGGATCCTCGCCGCGTACGCCCGGGGACCGGGCGCCGGCAGGGTGGACGTCCTGTTCGGCGGCGCCACCGACCGGGCCGACCACGTGCGCGACGGCCGGGCCGATCTGGCGCTGCTGTACACGCCGTTCGACGACCTGACGGGGCTGGACCACAGGACCCTGTTCGTCGAGGGGCGCGTCGCGATCCTGCCGCGCGGGCACCGGCTGGCCGGTCGCGAGGAGCTGCGGATGGCCGACCTGGCGGGCGAGACGCTGCCGCGCTGGAAGGGGGTGCCCGAGAGCGGCGACGGCGTCATCGGCGGCAGCGGCCCGGAGATCGCGGACGTGGCACAGATGACTCAGCTGATCATGCTCGGCCGGACGATCGCGGTCCTGCCGCGCTCGTCCGTCGAACCCGCCCACCCGGGGCTGGTGTACAAGCCGGTGGCCGATGCGCCGCCCAGCCGGATGGTCGTGGCGTGGTCACGGCTCGACGAGCGGCCGCTCGTCGCCTCGTTCGTCGACGCCGCGGTCTCCGCGAGCAGTTCGCGACCGGACCCGGCCACGCACCAGGATTCAGGTGCTGTCGGCTGAAGGGGCGGGTCCGGGCCGCGAACCGGTCCTGCTACGGCAGCCGGTTCAGCACTCGCGGAGGCCGGGGGCCGGGTCCACGCCGGTCTTGACGGAGACGGCGGGGACGTTGCCCCACTGGCCGTTGTCGAGCTGGGTCCAGTACCAGATGTCGTTCTGGCCCTGGTGCGGGTCGCCGTGGCCCCAGCAGGCGAACCAGTTGAACCCGGTGGTGAGCGTGCCACGGGTCGCCGAACGGTAGGAGCGGTCCGCGTATCCCTTCGCACCCACGGCGTTGCCGCAGTACAGCCGGCCGTCGGAGCGGACCCCGCACTCGGCGGCGTGGGCGGTGGTGGCGGGCACCGAGAGTGCGAGCAGGGCGGTCGCGGCGAGGGTGCCGAGTGCGCTGGTCAGGCGTCGAGTGTTCATGATCGCCTCAACGGCCGGGCCGGAGCGGTGGTAACGGCCACCGCTCCGGCCTCACCCGACCGCCCGGTCAGCCCATGCTCTTCGCGCCGTCCAGCGACTCGCGGATGATGTCGGCGTGCCCGGCGTGCTGAGCGGTCTCCGCGATGACGTGCATCAGCACCCGGCGGACCGACCACCGCGCGTCCCCCTCGTACCAGGGAGCCTTCGGGAGCGCGTGGGTGACGCCCAGGTCGGGCAGGGTGGCGACCAGTTCGTCGGTCCGGCCCGCCTCCTCCTCGTACGCGGCCAGCACGCCTTCCAGCGTCTCGCCCGGCAGCATCCGGAAGTCGTCCGCCCGGTCGGCCAAGTCCTGCTCGGTCATGGCGGTGAAGTCCGGCATCGCCGAGGCCCCCTCCACCATGAAGGCGGCCCAGCCCCGTTCGACCCCGGTGACATGCTTGATCAGACCGCCCAGACACAGCTCGCCCGCCGTGGGCCGCAGCCCGGCCTGCTCGTCGGTGAGGTCGCGGGTGGTGAAGCGCAGGAAGTGCCGCTGCTGAGCCAGGGCCTCCTGCAGATCGGCGCGCTCGCCGGTGAGAGAAACCTCGGCCGCCTCGCGCGTGTCCGGCTCGTTGACGTTCATGGTCTCCGCCTTCGGTCGTTCCTGTTCCGCCGTCAGGAACGACTCTAGAACCCGTATAGGTCAGTCCCCGTCCTGTATGCCGGACGCGTGGCGGCGGACCTTCAGGGCGTTGTCGGTACGGGTGGTGGGGTTCCCGTCCGGGTCGTTCTGCACCCGCTCGTGCTCCTCGCTGACCAGCACGTCCCACTCCCCCGCCGGGAGTTCGAGGGATGCCAGCACCTCGTCGGTGGTGGGGAGTTCCATGTCGGCGTGGTTGTGCTCCCATGCCGGGAAGCCCGCGTGCCCGATGATCAGGAGCACCCCGCCGGGCGCGACGGCGGCGGCGGCCCGCCGCAGGATCGCCTCCCGCGGCAGGTCGCCCATCGAGTGCAGGAACGAGGCGGTGACCAGGTCGTACTCCCCCTCGGGGAACAAGACCCCGAGGTCGTGGAACTGCCAGTCGACCCGCTCCTGGACCCCCGCCTCCGCGGCGTGTTCCGCGGCCCGGTCGAGCGCGACGCGCGAGATGTCCGTGGCGGTGACCTGCCAGCCCCACCGTGCGAGCCAGACCGCGTCGGCCCCTTCCCCGCACCCGAGGTCGAGGGCGCGCCCCGGTGTCAGCCCCTCCACCTCGCGGACCAGCGCGGTGTTGGGGTTCCCGCTCCAGATCCGGTTGCTCTCGCGGTAGCGCTCGTCCCAGAGTTCCGCGTCGGTCGGGGTCGGCGTGCTGTCGGTGGTCATCGTGTCTCCTGCAGTCCGTGACGGCGGTCTCCGAGCGTCTTCTCGCAGACCTGGCGCTCGGCCTCCGCCGAGAAGGGTGCGCGGCGGGCCTCGACCGCGCGGCGGGTGTCGGCGTCCACCAGGTCCGCGTTGATGGCGGAGGCCGCCTTCAGCCCGGCCGCGGCGGCGCCGATGACCTGCTCCATCAGGTTGGTGACGTTACCGGCGACCCAGACCCCGGGCACCTCGGTCGCACCGGCCGGATCGGACACGATGTACGTGCCGACGGTGTGACCGCCGGCCTCCAGCGCGGCGGCCCGCAGCCCGAGGCCGTCCAGCACCCCGGACCTCGCGGTGAAGCGCGGCTGGACCACCACGGCCTCGCGCTCCACGACCCGGCCGCCGGCCAGCCGCATCCCGGTGAGCCGGTCACCGCTCGCCTCGATGCCGGTCACCTCCCCGTCCACCACGGCGATGCCCCGCGCGGCGAGCTGCTCGTACTCCTCGTCCGTGGGCTCGGGGGCGTGGTGCAGGAAGAGGGTGACGTCGTCGCTCCACTGCCGCCAGAGCAGCGCCTGGTGCACGGCCATCGGGCTCGTCGCCAGGATGCCGACCGGCGCGTCCCGCACCTCCCAGCCGTGGCAGTACGGGCAGTGCAGCACGTCCTGGCCCCACCGCTCGGCCAGGCCGGGGACCGGTGGCAGTTCGTCGACTAGGCCGGTGGTGACGAGGAGGCGGCGCGCGGTGACGGCGCTCCCGTCGTCCCGTACGACCCGGAACCCGGCCCCGCCGGGCAGTCTCTCCGCCGCCACGGCCGCGCCCTCGACGATCTCGGCCCCGTACCCGGCGGCCTCGTCGCGGCCGATGGCCAGCAGCTCGGCGGGCGGCAGGCCCTCGCGCCCCAGGTAGTTGTGCGCGTGGGACGCGGGTGCGTTGCGCGGGCTGCCCGCGTCGATCACCAGCACCGAACGCCGGGCCCTGGACAGCGCCAGGGCCCCGCTCAGCCCGGCGGCACCGCCGCCGATCACCACCACGTCGTACGTCTGCGTCGTCATGTCGCTCATGCGAAACACCTCCATCTGCGGACGATGGTGCGCGCTTCCACGCCACACGGCAAAGATCCTTGCCGAAGCGGCAAACCCCGCTCCGGGCAACCTTCACTCCGACGCCGTGCGGGCCGCGCCGCCGTGTCGGTCGCCTGTCGGCGCGCCCCGCACGGTGTCGGTGAGGTGTCGGCAGCCTGTCGCCGGAGGCCCGGACGCTTGCCGGAGAGCCTGTTGGAGTCCGTCCGGCAGGCCTGCGACCGGCAAGGAGTCGGCATGACCACTCATGTCACGATCATCGGCGCCGGACTCGGCGGCCTCACGCTCGCCCGCGTCCTGCACGTCCACGGCATCCCGTCCACCGTCTACGAGGCGGAGGCCTCACCGACGGCTCTTACGCAGGGCGGAATGCTCGACATCCACGACTACAACGGCCAGTTGGCGGTGCGGGCGTGCGGCCTGATGGACGAGTTCCGCTGCATCGTCCTGGAGGGCCGCCAGGCGATGCGGGCGCTCGACCGGGAGGGGAACGTCCTGCTCGACCAGCCCGACGACGGCACCGGCGGCCGACCCGAGGTGCAGCGCGGCGAGCTGCGGCAACTGCTGCTCGACGCGCTCCCGGACGGCACCGTCCGGTGGGGGCACAAGGTGAGCGGTGTCCGGAGCCTCGACGAGGGCCGCCACGAGGTGACCTTCGCGGACGGCTCCACCGTGGCCACGGGTCTGCTGGTCGGTGCGGACGGGGCCTGGTCCCGGGTCCGGCCGCTGCTCTCCGACGAGGTACCCGTGTACACGGGCATGTCGTTCGTCGAGACCTACCTGTTCGACGCCGACGAGCGGCACGCCGCTGCCGCGAAGGCGGTCGGTGGCGGCTCGATGTTCGCGACAGAGCCGGGCAGGATCCAGCTCGCCGCCCACCGGGAGAGCGGTGCGACGCTCCACACGTACGCGATGCTGACCGAGCCGCAGTCCTGGTTCGCCGCGATCGACTTCACCGACACCGCCGCGGCCACCCGGCGGATCGCGCAGGAGTTCGACGGCTGGGCCCCGGAGCTGACCGCCCTGATCACCGACAGCGACACCCCGCCGGTCGTGCGCCCCCACCACACGCTGCCGGTCGGGCACCGGTGGGAGCGGGTGCCGGGAGTGACCCTGGTCGGTGACGCCGCCCACCTCATCCCCCCGAACGGCGAGGGCGCCAACCTGGCCATGCTGGACGGCGCCGAGCTCGGAGCGGCCCTCGCCGCGCACCCCGACGACGTCGAGGCCGCGCTCGGGGCGTACGAGCGGGTGATGTTCCCGCGCAGTGCCGAGGTCGGCGAAGCGGAGGCGCAGGCCCCGGCCAACCCCACGATCGAGGAGGTGATCAGCTTCTTCGCGCACAGCGACGAGCCCGCCTGAGCGGCCGCTCCCGGACCCGGCCGTCCTCAGGCCCGGTCGACGGCTTCCCCGGCGCCGGCGGGTGCCGGTCCGGGGGCGCCCTCGCGGCGGGGCAGCAGCAGCGGAGTGGCCAGCAGGACGACCCCGGCGACGGCGATCGCGGCGCGCGGGCTGGTGACGGCGGCCAGCAGCCCCCACACCGCGGTCATGGCCGCGATCGCGGCGCTGCTGCTGATCGACCAGGCGGACAGGGTGCGCGCCACCCGGCCGGGCTCTGTGTGGTCGAGCCGGTAGGTGGCCAGCAGCGGGTTGAACACGGCGCAGCAGGTCACCAGTCCGAGCTGGACGAAAATGATGAGCGCCATTCCGGGGAGACCGGGCCCGACGAACGCGAGTCCGACGGGCCAGCAGGCGCGCAGCGCCCCGGAGGCGGTCATCGTCCGGTGGTGGCCGAACCACGCCGCCAGCGGGTGCGCGAGCCGTGAGCCGACGAGGCCGCCGACGCAGGGGGCCGCGAACACGAGACCGTACTGCCAGGGGGCGAAGCCGAGGGGGCCGAGCAGGAGCACGGCCAGGATCGGCGCGGAGGCCATGATCAGGCCGTTGACCACGATCGAGTTGAGGAGCAGCGGGCGCAGCGTGGGGTGGGCGAGGATGTAGCGCCAGCCGTCGAGCAGATCACCGGCCCGCAGCCGGGGCGCCCCCGTTCGGGCGGGGCCCGGTTCCGTTCCGCCGATGGCGCGGATGCCGAGCGCCGAGAGCAGGTAGCTGACCGCGTCGGCGACCGCGGTCGTCACCGGGCCGAACAGCCCGATCGCGGCCCCGCCGAGCGGCGGCCCGATCATGGTCGAGGTCCATGTCGTGGATTCGAAGCGGCTGTTCGCGACGAGCAGGTCCTCCGACGGTACGAGCGTCTTCAGATAGGCACCGCTCGCCGCCTTGAAGGCGATGTCGGCCGCCGCGACGAGGACCGAGACGAGCAGGAGCTGTACGAAGCCGAGCAGACCGAGCGCGAACGCGGCGGGAATGCTCATCAGCGCCGCGAACCGGATCAGGTCCATCGCGATCATCACCGGCCGCTTGTGCCGGAACTCCACCCAGGGGCCGAGCACCACCGCGACCAGCGCCCCCACCGCCCGCCCCGCGGCGGCCAGCGCCGCCACCTGGGCCGGCCCGCTGTGCAGCACGAGCACCGCGATCAGCGGCATCGCGCCGAACCCGAGCCCGGTGCCGTACGAGCTGACCGCGTACGCCGCCCACAGCCATCCGAACCGACGCCCCAGCTTCCGTCTGCCCGCCATGCCCCACATGCCTCCCGCCGGTCCGGACAGCTCCACGCCGACCACCAGGCATCAAAGCGGCCGAGGGGCGGTGCGAGCAAACAACCGGAAGGGCCGCACACAACCGCTGGTTGTGTGCGGAAGCGATGCCCGGCGGGGGCGCCTGAGCCCGGCCCCTACCCCTTCGCCGCCGGCCGGTACGTGCAGACCTGGACGCCCGCGGGGCTGGTGGCGGACGAGACCAGTTCGAGGGTGCGCAGGCCGCCGTCCGCCGGGAAGATCGACTTTCCGCCGCCCAGCAGCACCGGCATGATCACGAGCCGGAGTTCGTCGACCAGGCCCTCGCTCAGCAGTCCGCGTACGAGCGTGGGGCTGCCCATCACCAGCAGGTCGCCCTCGCCCCGCTCCCGCAGCTCCTGGATGCGGGCGGTGGCCTTCTCGCCGGGGACGCGTTCGGTGTTGGTCCACGTCAGGTCGCCGTCGCCGAGGGTGTCGGTCACGACGTACTTCTGGAGGGTGTTCATCCGGTCGGCGAAGGGGTCGCCGGCCCGCTCGGGCCATGCCGCGGCCATCGTCTGCCAGGTGCGGCGGCCGAACAGCAGGGCTCCGGCCCCGTCCACCGCTTCGCCGAAGGAGGCGCCGACCACGTCCGCGTCGAAGAACGGGTGGGACCAGCCGCCGTGCGCGAAGCCGCCGTCGCGGTCCTCCTCGGCACCGCCCGGCGCCTGCACGACGCCGTCCAGGCTGATGAACTCGCTGATGACCACGCGCATGACGCTCACTCCTCGGCACTTCGGATCAGGTGTACGGGAACAGAGACCGCCGGCCCGCCCGGAACTCATCGCCGGACGGTCTCTAGAACCCGCCGCCCCCGAAGTCCCCGCCACCACCGCCGAATCCGCCGTCGTCACCGAATCCCCCGCCTCCGCCGTCCCCGAACCCGCCGCCGCCGAAGCCCGAGGAGTCGAAGTCGGAGCCGGAGAAGTCACCGCCGCCGAAGTCGCCGCCGGAGCCGAAGTCCCCGCCGCCGTACTCCGCCGCGTACGCCGGGGTGGAGAGCATCGAGCCGAGCATGGTGCCGACCAGCAGGCCGGGCAGCAGTCCGCCGCCGAAGTAGCCGCCCGCCCAGGGGCCGTAGGCCGGGCCCGCCTCCCAGTAGGGGCGGCGGCTGCCGTCGCCCATGTCCACGGTGCGGCTCATCGGGTCCTCGCTGTCGCGCAGCCGGATCTCGTCGGCGCCGCAGACCGGGACCTCGCGGGCCGCGCCGCCCGACGGGGACCAGCGGACGTCGGCAACGGAGGGGCCGTGGCGCGGGTCGAAGAAGCAGGGCGGGCGGCGCGCGGGCAGTTCGGCGCCGGTACGCCGGGCGTCGAGGACGGCGAGGGAGAAGCGCCCGTCCTCCAGTGCCTGGGTCACTCCGCGCACGTCGGAGGGGTGCCGGGCGTGCTCCATGCGGGATTTGGCGCTCTCGTAGGAGTCGAGGGCGCGTTCGTAGTCCGCGCGCATCGTGTCGTCGGCGCCCGCCTCCGCCGGGTGGAAGTCGAGCCGGTCCAGCGTCTCGCCGTACTCCGTGATGTCCTCGTCCACCACGACCCGGAGCTTGTCGAGCGCCGCCTGCTCATCGGCCTCCTTGCGCCTGCGGTTGCGGCGGACGATCGTGTAGGCGCCCGCGCCGCCGAGGACCACCACCGCGCCGACGGCGATCAGCCCGGCGGCGGACGAGCCCCGGCCGGACGGGGAGCCGCCCCAGGAGTCGGGGGCGTGGCCCCTGGCCTGTTGGACGGCCCGGTCGACGAAGCCGTTCAGCTGGGTCGCGGCATCGGGGGCCGCACCCGGCGCCTTCACGGCGGCGGTGAGATTGCGTACCGCCTGCTCGGACATCACCTGCGGGTCGGCACCCGCGTTGAAGCCGTCACCGAGCCGGATGGCGTAGACGCCGGTGATCCCGGTGTCGGTGCGCACCGTTCTGAGCACGCTCGACGCGGGGAAGGCCGAGGTCTGCGGGAGCACGGCCACGAACACCGGTTTGCCGGCGTCCTTGATCTTCTTCGTCAGGGCCGCCGCCTGGCCGCGAGAGAGCTGCGCCGACGCGGCCGGATCGACGTAGACCGGGCCCTTGCGCAGCGCCTTCGCCACATCGTCGACGGTGGACGCGCTCGCGGCCGCGGGCGGGGCGGGCGCGGCGGGAGTGGCAGGCGGGGCGAGCGCCAGGACCAGGGCGGCCGCCGACAGGAGCGCCAGCAGTCCGGCCAGGAGCGCCGGGATCAGGAAGGTCGGGAACGGTCTGTTCCGCATACCTCGAACGTAACCCACTCGGCCGATCGCTGCGTCCCGGGACCGGTGGGGCGGGGCCTGGTTTCCCCGGGTCCGCGTGTGATCTGCTGACGCCCGGGTCCGGTCCGGTTGCCGTGCGTGCGAAAGGTCGAGCAGTGAACTCAGGGGAGCATGCCAGGCGTCGGGGACGGGATGTCACCCGCCGGACCGTGCTCGGGGCGGGGGCCGTGGGTGCCGGAGCCGTCGTGGCCTGGAAGATCCACGGCGGCGAATCGGACGGCTCGGCCGTCCCCGCCCCGCCCGAGCGGCGGCGTGTCTGGACGTACGCGATGGACGGGGCCGCCGCCGGGGTGAGCCGGCTGGGCTTCGCGGGCGGCTCCCTCTACGCCACGGCCGAGGGGCCGCTGTCCGAGCACGCGGTGAGCGCCCGGAGCGGACGCGGCCGCTGGGTGGCCGGGATGAGCGGCGGCACGCCGGGGGAATCGGAGCTGGGGCCCGTCACGGTGGCCGGCGGGAGCGTCTACGCGGTGGTCGAGGGCGGTCATGTTCGCGCGCTCGCGGCGGCGGACGGCGTCCGGCGCCGGCTGACCGGGCCACTGGGCGGCGGCCCGCCGGCCGCTCCGGTGGCCGTCGGCACGACCCTCTGCGCGCTGATGAGGACGCAGACCGCTGCGGACGAGACGGGCGGCAGCCGGACCCTGACCGACGGCGTGCTGTGCGGGCTGGACGCGGCGAGCAAGCGCGTGAGGTGGCGGGCCGGGGGCCACCGGCTGCTGCTGGCGGACCGCTCGCGCGGGCAGCTGATCGCGGATGCCCGGGGCGGCGACGGGCTTTCCGCGCTGGACGCGGACAGCGGTGCGCGGCGCTGGTCGCTGCCGGGGCAGGACACCGTGGTGACGGGGCCCGAGCTGCTGTACGCGACCGGAACCGGGACGGCGGACGAGGTGAGCGCGTACGAGCTGTCCACCGGCCGGCGGCGGTGGAGGTCCGCCGCCCCGCCGAAGGACCACCCGCGCACCCCGGGCGCCCATCTCGGCCTCTCCGCCGACGGGCGCACCGTCCACGCCTGCGACGGCGGGACCGGGGCCGTGTACGCGTACGACGCGATGACGGGCGACCGGCGGTGGCGGATCACGATCGACTCGCCGGTGGTGCCCGCGGCGGCGGCCGCCGGGTCCGCGGTCTTCCTCGCCTCGGCCTCCGGTTTCCGCGCCTCGCACAGGCCGGGCGGCTACCTCACCGCGCGGTCCGCGGCCGACGGCGGTCAGCTGTGGCGTACCGACTCCGGCGACGGCACCTCCGTGGCGGCCGCCGCGCGGGGCACTGTGCTGGTGGCCCACGGTGCGCAGACATGGGCCTACGACGCGGGCAGCGGGGCGGCCCGCCGGCGGGTGACGGGCGGGCCCGGTGCGGGCGACGCCCCGCTGACCGCAGACGGCAGGCTGTACGTGGTCACGGACGCGGGGATCGGCGCGGTCACGGTCTGACGCCCCGCCCGGCAGGCCGGGCTGCCGGACGGGGCGTCATATCACCGCGCGCGCATGGGGGCCGGCGCGGTGGGTGCTACTTCTTCTGCTCGACCTTGACCCAGTCGATCTCGGCCTTGATGCCGCCCTGGGCGACCTGGTCGACACTGGACTGCGGCAGGCCCCAGTACGGCTCCGTGACCTTGTTCCAGCCGGCCGGGTAGGCGCCGCCGAGGGCCAGGTTGAGGATCACGTACTGGTTGTGGTCGAAGACCCACTGCCCCCGGGTGGACTCCAGCTTCTGCCGGGAGGTCTTCTGGACGACCCGGTCGTCGACGGTGAACGTCATGCCCTCGGGCGTCCACTCGACGCCGTAGGTGTGCCACTCGTCGGCGCGACCGCCGTCGGCGTAGGTCTGCTGCGCGCCGATGTTGCCGTCGGCCGAGTAGCCGGGTCCGTGCAGCGCGGAACTGGTCCAGTCCCCGTAGCCGATGTTCTCCATGATGTCCGTCTCGCCGGAGCCGGGCCAGGAGACCGTCGGGTCGTCGACGTTGCTGCCGAGCATCCAGAACGCGGGCCAGTAGCCGTCCCCGACCGGCAGCTTCATTCTGGCGCTGACCTTGCCGTAGGTGAGGTCGAACTTGGTGTTGGTGTCGACCCGGCCGGAGGTGAAGTCGAAGGTGCCGTTGGGGGTGGAGGTGCAGCCCTTGCAGTACTTCGGCTCCAGGACGAGCGCGCCGTTCTCGGTGCGGATGTTGTCCGGCGAGTCGACGTAGGCCTGCGACTCACCGTTCACCGGCCCCATCTCCGTACTCGTGCGCACCACCCGCCACTTGGAGCGGCCCAGGCCGGAGTCCGTGAAGTCGTCGAAGAACGTGGTGCTGTACGCGCCGCCGGGGTCCTTCGGCAGGGCCGGGTAGGCGGCGTCCGCGCTGCCGCCGGTGCCCCGGACCTGGGACTCGTAGAGCGAGTAGCCGAACTGGGCGGTCGACGGGGCCGGGTTGTAGAAGGAGCGGCGCTCCACGCCGAGCATCCGGACGTAGCGGCCGGTCCGGTGGCGTCGTTCTCACTGCCGGACGCGGTGACGGCGTCCGGGTTCGCGGTGTGGGCGGCGGCCGTCAGGTCGGTTTCCCAAGCCGCGGCCCGCGCGGCGGCCCGCGAGGGGGCGGGCGCCGCGAAGGCCATGGGGGCGGCGAGGGCGATCAGAGCTGCGGTGGTGGCTGCCAGAGTCGTACGAGAGGGCACGGTGGGGCTCCCGTTCGTATCAGTGGGGCAGCGTGAGCGCGCACGCGGGCGCGGTTACGCGTTGCGGGTGTGGTGGATGGTGTCGCGGTACCACTTGGCGCTGTCCTTGAGCGTCCGCACCTGCGTGTCGTAGTCGACGCGGACGATGCCGAATCGCTTGTCGTAGCCGTAGGACCACTCGAAGTTGTCCATCAGCGACCAGGCGAAATACCCCCGGACGTCGGCCCCTTGGGAGCGGGCGGCGGCGACGGCGGCGATGTGGTCGGCGAGATAGGTGATGCGCTCCGCATCGTGGATCCCGCCGTCCTCTGAGACGGTGTCGTCGAACGCGGCGCCGTTCTCGGTGATGACCGTCGGGAGACCGTAGTCCTTCTCCAGACGGACGAGCAGGTCGGTGAGGGCCGTGGGGGTGATCTCCCAGTCCATGGCGGTACGGGGCAGGTCGCGCTCGACGACGCGGGTGACGGGCAGGCCGTCGGCGTCGAGCACCGCGCCCTGTTCGGTGACGCCGGAGAAGAGCGAGCCCCGGTAGAAGTTGACGCCGAGGACGTCCAGCGGGGTGGCGATGACCGCGAGATCGCCTTCCTGGACCGGGAGTTCGATGCCCTGGACGGCGAGGTCGGTGACGATGTCCTCGGGGTAGGCACCCTTGACGACCGGGTCCAGGTAAAGGCGGGCACCGAGTCCGTCGGCGCGGCGGCAGGCCTCCGCGTCCTCGTGGCTGTCCGTCTCGGGGGTGGCGGTGCCCAGGTTGAGGGTGATGCCGAGCTCCAGCTCGTTGCCGCGGGCGGCGGCCTGCTCGCGCAGGTGCCGCGAGGCGAGGCCGTGGCCCAGCAGCAGGTGGTGGACGGCGTGGATCGCCTCGCCGAAGTTCTGCCGTCCGGGGGCCTGGTTGCCGTATGCGTAGCCGAGCATCGCCGAGCACCACGGCTCGTTCAGCGTGGTCCAGTGCTTGACCCGGTCGCCCAGGGCGTCGTACGCGAGGGCCGCGTACTCGGCGAACCGGTAGGCGGTGTCACGGGCCGGCCAGCCGCCCGCGTCCTCCAGCTCCTGCGGCAGGTCCCAGTGGTAGAGGGTGATCCACGGGGTGACGCCCTTCTCGTCCAGCTCGTCGATCAGCCGCTTGTAGAAGTCGAGGCCCTTGGCGTTGGCGGGGCCCCGGCCGCCGGGCTGGATGCGCGGCCAGGCCAGCGAGAAGCGGTACGTGTCGACGCCCAGGTCCGCGATCAGCGAGACGTCCTGCGGCATCCGGTGGTAGTGGTCGCAGGCCACATCGCCGTTCTCACCGCGGACGACCATGCCCGGCACCCTGCAGTACGTGTCCCAGATGGAGGGCGTCCGGCCGTCCTCCGCCGCCGCCCCCTCGATCTGGTAGGCGGCTGTGGCGACGCCCCAGCGGAAGTCCGCGGGCAGACCGGGAACGGCCTGGGCGGCGATCTCGCGGGCGTAGGCCTGGGGGGTGACGAGGTTCATGGTTCTCCTGTGGTGTGCGGTGCGTACGTCGCTAGGAACGGGCGACTGCGGGGGCCGGGGCCTCCCGGTGGAGCCAGCAGGCCACCGAGCGGGAGCTGTCCCCGTTCGGTGCGGCGAGCACCGGGACGTGCGTGTCGCAGCCCTCGACCTTCTTGGCGCAGCGGGGGTGGAAGGCGCAGCCGGTGGGCATCGCGGACAGGTGCGGGGGCGAGCCCGGGATGCCGCTGAGTTCGCGCCGGGGGCCGTGCAGCGCGGGGAAGGAGTGCAGCAGTCCGTCGCTGTAGGGGTGGCGGGGGTCGCGGTAGATGTCGGCGGACGCGGCCTCCTCGACGATCCGGCCGCCGTACATGATCGCGATCCGGTCGGAGAACTCGATCAGGAGCGAGATGTCGTGCGTGATGAAGACGACGGAGAAGCCGAGCTCCTCGCGGAGCTTGACCAGCTGGCGCAGGATCTGCCGCTGCATGACGACGTCCAGGGCCGTGGTCGGCTCGTCCATGATGACGACCTCGGGTTCCAGCGCGAGCGCCATCGCGATCATGACGCGCTGGCGCATTCCGCCGGAGAGCTGGTGCGGGTAGGCGGCCAGCCGGTCGGCGGAGATCCCGACGAGCTTCAGGAGCTCCTGGGCGCGTGCGGTGCGCTCGGTGCGCTTCATCTCCGGGCGGTGGGCCTGGAGTACGTCGGTGAGCTGGCTGTGGACCGTGTGCACCGGGTTGAGGGAGTTCATCGCGCCCTGGAAGACGATCGACAGCTCCTGCCAGCGGAAGGCGCGCAGTTCGGGCGCGGACAGGGTCAGCAGGTCGAGCGTTCCGCCGTCGCGCTGGTGGTAGCGGACCTCGCCGCCGGTGATCACACCGGGCGGGGAGAGCAGCCGGGTGACGGCGTAGGCCAGCGTGGACTTGCCGGAGCCGGACTCGCCCGCGAGGCCGAGCACCTCGCCCCGGTGCAGGGTGAGGTCGATGTCGCGCAGCGCGTGCACGGCGTCGTCCCCGGTCCCGTAGTCGACGTTGAGGCCGCTGATGCTGAGGACGGGCTCACTCATGAGCGGTTCTCCTTCCCGGGGTCGCCCGTACGGGCCACGGGGGTGAAGCCGACCCGCATCCGGACCTTGCGGGAGCCGCCGGTCTCGGTGCGCAGGCGCGGGTTGACGAATTCGTCGATGCCGAAGTTGATGAGGGCGAGGGACATGCCGAGCAGGGCGATGCAGAGCCCGGCCGGTACGAACCACCACCACGCGCCCTGGGCCAGGGCCTGGTTGGACTGCGCCCAGAACAGGACGGTCCCCCAGTTCCAGTTGGAGATGTCCGCGACGCCGATGAAGGCGAGGGTGATCTCGGAGAGGATCGCGAAGATGACGGTGCCGACGAAGCCGGAGGCGATGACGGCGGTCAGGTTCGGCATCACCTCGAAGAAGATGACCCGCCAGGTCGACTCACCGGTGGCGCGGGCCGCCTCGACGTAGTCCCGGCGGCGCAGCGAGAGCGTCTGGGCGCGCAGCACCCGCGCTCCCCAGGCCCAGGAGGTCAGGGCGATGACGCCGGCGATCAGCAGGTCTCCGGTGTCGGAGACGAAGCTGGCGATGATGATGATCAGCGGCAGTCCGGGGATGACCAGGAACACGTTGGAGAGCAGCGAGAGCACCTCGTCGGCGGTGCCGCCGAGGAATCCGGCGCTGACGCCGATCAGCACGGAGAGGATCGTGGCGAGGATGCCCGCGATGAATCCGACGACGAGGACGCCGCGGGTGCCGACGAGGATCTGCGAGAGCACGTCCTGACCGGTCTGGGTGGTGCCGAACCAGTGGGAGCCGGACGGCGGCTGGAGCAGCTGGTTGCTCATCGTGTCGGGGTCGTAGGGGGCGATCCACGGGCCGATGACGGCGATCACGACGAAGAAGAGCAGGATGCAGAGCCCGACGACGGTCTTGCGGCCGCGCAGGAACCGGAACTTGCGCTTGCTCGCGGCCGGGGTCTCGGCCGCGTCGAGTACGGCGACCTCTGTGGCGGTGACAGCCATCTCCTAGGCCTCCCTTCGGGTACGGGGGTCGAGGATCATGTAGAGGACGTCGGCGAGGAGGTTCGCCGCCAGCACCGAGAGCGTGATGATCAGGAAGACGCCCTGCATCAGGGGGTAGTCCTTGGCGCCCACGCCCTGGAAGAGCTGGTAGCCGATGCCCGGGTAGGAGAAGACCATCTCCACCAGCAGGGTGCCGCCGACGATGAAGCCGAGTGAGAGCGCGAAGCCGGAGATGTTGGGCAGGATCGCGTTGCGGGCGGCGTATCCGAACATCACCCGGCGCTCGGAGAGCCCCTTGGCCTGGGCGACCATGACGTAGTCCTCGGAGGAGACCGTCACCATCATGTTGCGCATGCCGAGGATCCAGCCGGCCACCGCGCTGAGCACGATGGTGAGGCCGGGCAGCACGCCGTGGTAGAGCGCGCTGGAGATGAACGGCCAGTCGAAGGCGGGTACGAGCGAGTTGTCGTAGCCGCCGGCGGCCGGGAAGAGCGGCCACTTCACGGCGAACAGCGAGATGGCGATGAGGCCGAGCCAGAAGTACGGGATGGCTGAGATGAAGGTGGTGACGGGCAGCAGGCTGTCCAGCCATGAACCGCGCCGCCAGCCGGTGAACACCCCGATGCCGGTGCCGAGCACGAAGCTGATCAGCGTGGTGATGCCGACCAGCGCGAGCGTCCACGGCAGCGACTGGGCGATGACCTCGCTGACCGGGGTCGGGAAGAAGGTGAACGACAGGCCGAGGTCGCCGTCGAGCAGGTGGCCCCAGTAGTCGGTGTACTGCTGCCACAGCGACTGGTGCTCGTCCAGGCCGAAGAGGGCCTTGAGGGAGTCGATGGCGCTGGTGTCCAGCTGTCCCTGGAACCGGGCGATGAGGGCCTGCACCGGGTCGCCGGGCATCAGCCGCGGGATGAGGAAGTTGATGGTGATCGCCGCCCATGCGGTGACCAGGTAGAAGGCGAGCCTCTGGAGCAGGTACTTCACTTCGCGGCCTCCTTCTCGTGGTCACCGGCGCGGCCCGCGCCGTCCGCGTACAGCCAGCAGGCCGCCCACTGGCCGTCGGCCAGGTCGAATCGGGGCGGCAGCTCGGTGCGGCAGCGCTCCATCGCCTTGGGGCAGCGCGGGTGGAAGCGGCAGCCGGCCGGTGGGTCGATGAGCGAGGGGGGCTCGCCGCTGCCGGTCTCCTCCTGCTCCTCCTCGGCCACCACCCGGTCCGGGTCGGGCGCCGAGGCGATCAGCAGCTGGGTGTAGGGGTGGGCGGGGCGCTGGGTGACGGTCTCGCTGTCGCCGCCCTCCACGATCCGGCCCGCGTACATCACCAGCGTGGAGTCCGCGAAGTAGCGGGCGGAGGCGATGTCGTGGGTGATGTAGAGGATCGCGAGGTGCATGCGGTCCTTGAGGTCCTTGAGCAGGTTGAGGACCCCGAGCCGGATCGAGACGTCCAGCATCGAGACGGGCTCGTCCGCGAGGAGGACCTGGGGGTCGGCGCCGAGCGCGCGGGCGATGGCCACGCGCTGGCGCTGACCTCCCGACAGCTCGTGCGGGAACTTGTCCAGGTACTGATGAGGAGGAGTCAGCTGGACGCGGTTCAGCAGAGCGGTCAGGTTCTGTTCCAGTTCCGCCTCGCCGTTCCCCGCCCGGCCGTGGATCTTCAGCGACCGGGTGAGGTGGTAGCGCACGGTGTGCACCGGGTTCAGCGAGGCGAACGGGTCCTGGAAGATGAGCTGGACCCGGCGTACGTAACTGCGGAAGGACCGGCCACGTCCGGCCTTCACCGGCTGCCCGCCCAGGTGGATCTCGCCCTCGGTGAGCGGATACAGCTGGGCGAGCAGTCTGGCGACGGTGGACTTCCCGGAGCCCGACTCCCCCACCAGTGCCGTGACGGTGCCGCGCCGCAGTTTCAGCGAGACGTCGTCGACGGCGTGGACGGTACGGCGCTTGCCCGCGAGGAGATCGCGGCCGGTGCGCCGTACGGCGAAGTGTTTGGTGACTCCGCGTGCTTCGAGCACGACGTGGTTCTTTTCGAGCTGTTCAGACATGGCCGGTACCTGGATCCCTGTGTCCTACTTGGACGGCTTGAGCTTCAGCACGACTTCCAGCGCCGAGCGCTGGGTGTGCTGCGGGTCGGCGTACGGGTCGGCCTCCGTGGGCCACCCCACCCAGTTCTTGGTGGAGTACTCGGCCCCGATGGGGGCGGCGGCCGTGGGGATCATCGGCGCCTGCTCGACCATGATCTTCTGCAGGGCGTTCATCGCGGTGATGCGGGTGGTGTCGGAGGTGGCGTTGGCGAAGTCCTTGAGCGCCTCGGTGGCCTCCGTGCTCTTGAAGCGGCCGAAGTTGCCGAGCTGGGAGGGCTTGCCGATGGGCTGGAGCAGCGCGCCGTCCATGATGTTCTGGTACATGTCGTACGGGGTCGAGCCGCTGTTGGTCCAGTGCAGGGTGGCGTCGAAGTTGCCGTTGGCCACGTCCGCGTTCCAGGCGTCGGCGGTCTGCGTCTTGACCTTCGCGTCGATGCCGAGCTTCTTGATGTTGTCCTTGATGATCGCGAGACCGGTGATGTAGTCGTTCCAGCCGGCCGGGTCGGTGAGGGTCAGCTTCACCGGCTTGCCGCCCGGGTCCTTCAGCACTCCGCCGCTCAGCGTGAAGCCGGCCTTCTCCAGGACCTGCTTGGCGCCCTCGACGTCGGGCTTGGTGCTGGCGTCCTTGTACTCGGGGGCGAGGAAGGACTTGCCCGCGGGCAGCGGGATGCCGGTCGGGTTGGTGATCTCCGGGTAGAGCGTCGCCTCGGCCTGGGTGTAGATCGCGTTGCGGTCGACGACCATCGCCATGGCCTTGCGCAGCGCCGGGTTGTCGAACGGCTTGCGGGCGGTGTTGAACCACAGGCCGTGGATGCCGAGCCCGGACGGGAACCACAGCTTGTGGTTCTTGGGGTCCTTGGATATGAACAGCTGCTTGTAGTTCGGCATGAAGACGAACGACCACTCCAGCTTGCCGCTGGCCAGCGCGGTCGTGGCGGCGCTGTTGTCGTTGTAGGTGCTGTACCGCAGCTCCTTGACCTTCGTCGCGCCCTTCCAGTAGGTGGGCGTGGCGGTCAGCGTCGTGGTCTGCGGGGTGAACGTCTTCAGCTTGTACGGGCCCGAGCCGACCGGTGTGCGGTTGGGCCAGGTCTCCGGGTTCTTGACGCCTTCCCAGATGTGCTTGGGCACGATGAACTGCTGAAGGATCTTGTTCTGGTTGACGTACTGGGAGTCGTCGAAGGTCAGCACGACCTTCTTGCCCTGCACCTCGACCCCGCCCCACGCGATGCCGTCGGCGTTGAGCGCCGGGTGCTTCTTCAGCAGGTTGAAGGTGAACGCCACGTCCTCTGCGGTCAGCGGCTTGCCGTCGGCCCACTTGGCCTTGTCGTCGATGGTGAAGGTGACCTTGGTGAAGTTGAGGTCCCACTTCCAGTCCGTCGCCAGCCACGGGTTGGGCTTCTCAGCGGGCCGGATCTGGCGCACCATCGCCAGCGGCTCGTAGATCATCCAGCGGTAGCCGAGGGTGGCGCCCGCCGAGGTGTTCAGGAACGGGTTGCTGTTGTTCGTCTGCGGCCCGTCCGGCTTGCCGATGTTCAGGACGCCGGAAGCGCCACTGCCGCTCTTCTTGTTGTTCGAGTTGGCTGACGAGCATCCGGCGGCGAGCGCGACCACCGCGGTGGCGAGCGCGACCGCTCTGAGCGTGTGGTGACGGCGTGCGGACATGGCGACTCCAGGAGGGACTGGCGGGTCTGGGAGATCCGGAAACGGGCAGCGCTCGGCGCGCCGGGTACGGGCTGGTGCGGGTACTGATGCGGTGCGGGTGCGCGCAGCCGGCTGCTGCGCGGAGTACGGGAGCGGTGGGGCCGTGGCCGGCCCCGGCCGCTAGGGCGCCGAGTGGCGCACGACCAGTTCGGTGGGCAGTACGAGGGGTGCGTCGGGTACAGCCGTGCCGCCCAGGTGCGAGAGCAGCAGCCGCGCGGCCGTCTCACCCATCTGCCGGGTGGGCTGGCGCACGGTGGTGAGCGGCGGTTCGGTGTGCTCGGCCATCGGGATGTCGTCGAAGCCGACCACCGCGATGTCGCCGGGAACGGACCGTCCCGCGGCGCGCAGCGCCCGCAGCACGCCTGCCGCGGTGATGTCGTTGTGCGCGAAGACCGAGTCGAACTCCACCCCGGAGGCGAGGAGTTGCTCCACGGCCAGCCGGCCGCAGATCTCGGTGAAGTCGCCGCGGACGACGAGGTCTGTGGGCAGCACGGAGACGAATCCCGCGAGCCGGTCGCGTACGCAGCCGAAGTCGTGGGGTCCCGTGATGACCAGGGGCTTGGTGCGCCCGGCCGACCGCAGATGGCGGGCGGCCGACGCGCCTCCCTCGTGGTTGGTGGTCACGACGGAGGGGAACTCGGGGTGGTGGCCGCGATCGTCGATCAGCACGATCGGCAGGCCGGCGCGGTGCAGTGCGGTGAGGTGGTCGAGGGTGTTCTCGGGTTCGACCACGACCAGTCCGTCGAAGGCCCGCGCCGACACCTGGCTGGTGAAGCGCTGCACGGACTCGGCCCCGCGGTTGCAGGTGAAGAGCAGCAGACCGTAGTCGGCGGCCTCGACGGTGTCGACGACGCCCTGAAGCACCTCGCCCATCCACGGCCAGGTCAGCGAGGGCACCAGCATGCCGACCGTGCGGCTGCTGCCGCGGGCCAGACCGACGGCGCCCGAGCTGGGCACATAACCGAGCTGTGCGATCACTTCACGAACACGGGCGGCCGTTGAACCGTCCACTTCGCCCTTGGTGTTGAGGACCCGGGACACGGTCGTCTTGCTGACGCCGGCCTCGCGGGCGACATCAGCGATGGTGACACGCATCGGAGGGCCTCCAGGACACCACAGGACAGAGCGAACGGCCGGTCGTGGAACTGGTACCGCAACCGGTTCCGGAACCGGTACCGGCGTTGGTGGCGTGAGTTAACCCCGCCGACACAGAGCCGTCAATACTTCACGCCGAGATTGGTCCGTACCCATCCTTCGAGCTGCGAGGAAGGCCGATGCGTTCAAGTCCTGAACACGCATACTCTTGACGTGGGCGCATGAGGGCAGTTCACTCAGGCCTCGTCAGCAACTCCGGGACCGGCTGGACCCAGACCGGCGTCCCCGCGGCAGCAAAGCACCGGATGTGCAACCGCGAAGGCGGCCGCGCCGCCGGGACGTGTCCGTGTCCCGGCGGCGCGGCCGCCTCTGCGTGCTCCCCGTCCTACTCCGTCGGCTCGATCCCCGCCCGCAGCAGGCCGAAGGTGTACGCGTCCTCCAGCGCCTGCCAGGACGCCGCGATGATGTTCTCCGCGACACCCACGGTCGACCAGTCGGCGGTGCCGTCGCCGGTGGTGATCAGCACCCTGGTCGTGGAGTCGGTGCCGGTGCGCCCCTCCAGGATGCGGACCTTGTAGTCCACCAGCTCCAGCTTGGCGAGCTGCGGGTAGATCCGCTCCAGGGCCACCCGCAGCGCCCGGTCCAGTGCGTTGACCGGGCCGTTGCCCTCCGCGGTCGCGACGATGCGCTCGCCCTTGGACCAGAGCTTCACGGTCGCCTCGTTCGCGTGCGTACCGTCGGGGCGGTCCTCGACGATGGCGCGCCAGGACTCGGTACGGAAGTAGCGGCGCACCCGGCCCTCGGCCTCGGCCCGCAGCAGCAGCTCGAAGGAGGCGTCGGCCGCCTCGTAGGTGTAGCCCTTGAGCTCGCGCTCCTTGACCCGCTCGACGACCCGGCCCACCAGCTCGCGGTCGCCCCCGAGGTCGATGCCGAGCTCCTGGCTCTTGAGCTCGATGGAGGCGCGGCCCGCCATGTCCGATACGAGCATCCGCATGCTGTTGCCGACCAGCGCGGGATCGATGTGCTGGTAGAGGTCGGGGTCGACCTTGATCGCGGAGGCGTGCAGCCCGGCCTTGTGCGCGAAGGCCGAGACTCCGACGTAGGGCTGGTGCGTGGAGGGGGCGAGGTTGACGACCTCCGCGATGGCGTGCGAGACGCGGGTCATGTCCGCCAGCGCGCCCTCGGGCAGCACGGTCTTGCCGTACTTGAGCTCCAGCGCTGCGACGACGGGGAAGAGGTTGGCGTTGCCGACCCGCTCGCCGTAGCCGTTGGCGGTGCACTGGACGTGGGTGGCGCCCGCGTCGACCGCGGCCAGCGTGTTGGCGACGGCGCAGCCGGTGTCGTCCTGGGCGTGGATGCCGAGGCGGGCGCCGGTGTCCGCGAGGACGGTGGAGACGACGGCCTGGACCTGGGCCGGAAGCATCCCGCCGTTGGTGTCGCAGAGGATGACGACGTCCGCGCCGGCCTCGGACGCGGCCCGCACGACGGCCTTGGCGTACTCGGCGTCGGCGCGGTAGCCGTCGAAGAAGTGCTCGCAGTCGACGAAGACCCGGCGGCCCTGTCCGCGGAGGAAGGAGACGGTGTCGCGGACCATCTCCAGGTTCTCCTCCAGCGTGGTGCGCAGGGCCAGTTCCACATGGCGGTCGTGGGACTTGGCGACCAGCGTGATCACCGGTGCGCCCGACTCCAGCAGCGCCTTGACCTGGGGGTCGTCGGCCGCTTTGCCGCCCGCTCTGCGGGTCGCGCCGAAGGCGACCAGCTCGGCGTTGCGGAACTCGATCTCCTGCTGGGCGCGGGCGAAGAACTCGGTGTCACGGGGGTTGGCGCCGGGCCAGCCGCCCTCGATGAAGCCGACGCCGAAGTTGTCCAGGTGCCGGGCGATGGTGAGCTTGTCGGCGACCGTCAGGTTGATGCCTTCACGCTGCGCACCGTCGCGCAGCGTGGTGTCGAAGACGTGGAAGCTGTCGTCGGTGGGCTTGGCCTTGGTGGTCATGCTGGTCTGACTCCTGTCGGATGAGTGGATCCGGACGATCTGGCTCCACTTGCCCCCATCATCCCGCGCGCCTCGCTCCGGCCGAGGTGAGGGCCGGAAAACAAAAAACCCCTCGCGGGTGCGAGAGGTCTGCGCGCGGGTCTGGGGCACGATGGCCGCGCCGTACATGGTGGTACGGGACGGTCACTGCGGACCGGCGCGCCTGTTGCCAATAATCATGACGAACGAGGACACGGAGGCAGTCTGGCACAGGACCGCCTCCGTGCCGTGCCCTGTCTCAGGATGCGGGCGTGACGCTCGTCGCTCCGGACTGCCGCGACCGCCCCTGCTGCTGCCCGGCGGCGGCGACCCGGTTCAGGTCGATGTCGCGGGTCTCGCGCATCGACAGGTAGACGATCAGGGAGACCGCGGCGCAGCCCGCCACGTACCAGTAGAAGCCGGATTCGGCGCCGGTGTTCTTGAACCAGAGCGCCACGTACTCGGCGGTGCCGCCGAACAGCGCGTTGGCGACGGCGTAGGAGAGGCCGACCCCCAGGGCGCGGATGCCGGTCGGGAACAGCTCGGCCTTCACGCAGGCGTTGATCGAGGTGTAGCCGGTGACCACGACCAGGGCGAGGAGCGCGAGGCCGAGCGCGGGCCAGAAGGTGCTGGCGTGCTTGAGCATCGTCATGATCGGCACGGTCAGGAAGGTCGAGCCGACGGCGAAGGTGATCAGCAGCGGGCGGCGGCCGATCCGGTCGGACAGCATGCCTGCCAGCGGCTGGACGCACATGAAGACGAACAGCGCGCAGAAGCTGACGAGCGAGGCGGTGGACTTGTCCATGCCGGCGCTTTTGGAGAGGAACTTGGTGAGGTAGGTGGTGTACGTGTAGTACGCCACGGTCCCGCCCATGGTCAGCGCCATCACCAGGAACGCCTCGCGCCGGTGCTGCCAGAGCACCTTGAGCGTGCCCCGGTCCTCCTGCCGGGACGCGCCGGACTCGGCGTACACCTCCGTCTCCAGCATGGAGCGGCGCAGGTAGAAGACGATGCCGGCGCCGAGCGCGCCGACGACGAACGGGATGCGCCAGCCCCAGCTGTGCAGCGCCGCGTCGGACATGTTGCGCTGGAGGACGATCTGGAGACCGAGGCCGACGAGCTGGCCCGCGGTCATGGAGACGTACTGGAAGCTGGAGGCGAAGCCGCGCTTCTCCGGGGCGGAGGCCTCGGTGAGGTAGGTGGCGCTGGCGGCGTACTCGCCGCCGACCGAGAGTCCCTGGAGCAGCCGGGCGAGCATCAGGACGGCGACCCCGCCGTATCCGGCGACGTCGTAGGTGGGCGCGACGGCGATCAGGATCGCGGAGGCCGACATGAGGGTGACGGTGAGGGTGAGCGCGGCCTTGCGGCCCCTGCGGTCACCGATCCGGCCGAGCAGCCAGCCGCCGACCGGTCTCATGAAGAAGCCGACGGCGAAGATCCCCATGGTGTTCATGAGGTTGGCGGTCTCGTTGCCCTCGGGGAAGAACGCGTCCGCGAAGTAGACCGCGAAGGTGGCGTACACGAACCAGTCGAACCACTCGACCATGTTGCCGGCGGAGCCGACCCAGATCTTCTTCCACTGCTCTCGTCCCATGGTTGGTCACCGTGCCCCAACGGCCGGAGGACTCACAAGGATTCAGCGGGCAACGATCGGGCGTACTTACGTGCGTTGTGTTCATCGCAGTAGTGAATCCCGCAGGAACTCCGCTACGTGGGAGAGGACTTGTTCGCGTCCGGTGCCGGGGATGCCGACGGCGACATGGACGCTGAAGCCGTCCAGGAGGGCGCGCAGCCGGGCGGCGAAGCGGTCCGGGTCCACGGCGGCGAACTCGCCGCGCGAGATGCCCTCGGCCAGCAGCGCCACCAGGTCCCGGTGCCAGGCCCCCTCGATCGCGGCCATCCGCCCGCGGGCGTCGGCGTCGGCGTTCTGCGAGCGGCTCCAGACCTCCAGCCAGAGCGTCCAGTGCGGGTCGCGCGGCCCGTCGGGGACGTACAGGTCGACATACGCGTCGAGCCGCTCGGTGGCGGGCGCCTGCCGGGAGAGCAGGGCGCCGCGTTCGGAGCCGAGCCGGCCCTCGCTCCACTCCAGGGTCTGCAGCAGCAGTTCGTCCTTGGTCCGGAAGTAGTACAGCAGGTGCCCGCTGCTCATCCCGACCTCCCGGCCGAGCCCGGCCATGGTCAGCCCGTCGAGCCCGCGCTCGGCGATGGTGGCCATGGCGGCGACGAGCAGGGACTCGCGTGGCGGGGCCGTGTTGCGCCGTCTGGCGGGGGGCGGGGTCATCGCGCGGCCGGTGCGCTGGGCGTCTGGTTCACCCGTACGTTCTACCGGACGCACCGGTCAGCCGGGGACCGCGGGCTGCTGCTGGGTGATGCAGTGGATGCCGCCGCCGCCCGCAAAGATCGTGCGGGCGTCGACCAGGGTGACGGTGCGTCCGGGGTACAGGCGGCGGAAGATGCCCGCCGCGGTCTCGTCGCGGGGGTCGTCGAATCCGCACAGCACGACGCCGCCGTTGCAGACGTAGTGGTTGATGTAGGAGTAGTCGACCCAGTGGCCCTCCTCGTCCCGCACGGCGGCGGGCGCGGGGACCTCGACGACGCGCAGCGCCCGGCCCCGCGCGTCGGTCGCGGAGCGGAGCAGCTCCACGTTCCGCGCGCAGAGCTCGTGGTCGGGGTGGGCGGGGTCCGGCTGGGTGTGGGCGACGACGACGCCGGGGCCGGCGAACGCGGCGACGATGTCGACATGGCCGAGGGTGCCGAAGCCTTGCGGCGGGTAGTCGCCGGTCAGCCCGCGCTCCAGCCAGATCGCCTTCGTGGTGCCGAGCCTGGCGTGGATCTCGGCCTCGGCCCGCTCCTTCGTCCAGCCCGGGTTCCGCTCCGGGCCGAGCTGCACGGTCTCGGTGAGCAGTACGGTGCCCTCGCCGTCGACGTGGATGCCGCCGCCCTCGTTGACCAGGGGCGAGCTGTGCACCGGGACTCCGGCGAGGCCGGCGACCTGGCGGGCGATCTCGGCGTCGTGCTCCCAGACGGCCCAGTCCTGCGCGCCCCAGCCGTTGAAGACCCAGTCCACGGCGGCGAGCCGGCTGCCGTCGGTGACGAAGGTGGGCCCGATGTCGCGCATCCAGGCGTCGTCCAGCTCGCGTTCGACCAGCTCGATGTCCGGCCCGAGGAGGGAGCGGGCCTCCACGGACCGCCCGGTCGGTACGACCATGGTCACCGGCTCGAAGCGGCGTACGGCGCGGGCCACGGCGGCCCACGCCTCGCGGGCCCTGACCAGCTCCTCGCCGGTGAACGTGGCGTTGGGGCCGGGCCAGGCCATCCAGGTGCGCTCGTGCGGAGCCCATTCGGCCGGCATGCGGAAGGTCATCTCGTCGGACTCCTGAAGGCTGTGTGTCGTGAAGCGGAGCGGTACTCGTGGAGTGCTGGATCTACAGGAAGTAGAGGCGGTTGAGCGAGATCGAGTCGGCGGGCCCGGACCGCATCGGAGCCCCGTCCAGCGTCACCAGACCGCTTTCCCCGTCCACCCCGACCTCTCCGGTGCGAGAGTTGAGGCGCAGGTCCGCCGGGCCGATCCCGCGGGTGCCGCGTACCGCGACCCTGCGCCGCCGGGTCGGCATCAGGTCGGAGCCGAGAGCGGCCGCGGCCTTCGCCACGAACGCCACCGAGAGATCGGCCGGGGTCGCCCCGTGCCCGCCGAACAGCGGCCCCAGGACGAGCGGTTCACAGGTGTCGCTCGCCGCGTTGGGGTCGCCCGTCACTCCCCAGGCGGGGAAGCCCGACTTCAGGACCAGCTGCGGCTTCGCGCCGAAGTACTGCGGCTTCCAGAGCACGATGTCGGCGAGCTTGCCCACCTCGACCGAGCCGATCTCGTCGCTCAGCCCGTGCGCGATGGCCGGGTTGATCGTCAGCTTCGCCGCGTAGCGCAGCACCCGGGCATTGTCGTCGTGCGGGCCGTCGCCCTCCAGCGGGCCCAGCTCGGCCTTCATCTTTCCGGCCATGGCGAAGGTGCGGCGTACGGTCTCGCCCGCGCGCCCCATGCCCTGCGCGTCGGAGGAGGTGATGCCGATCGCGCCGAGGTCGTGCAGGACGTCCTCCGCGCCCATCGTCCCGGCCCTGATCCGGTCCCGGGCCATGGCCGCGTCGCCGGGCAGGTCGGTCTTGAGGTCGTGGACGGAGACGATCATCCCGTAGTGCTCGGCCACCGCGTCCCGGCCGAAGGGCAGCGTCGGGTTGGTGGACGAGCCGATGACGTTCGGGACGCCCGCCATCTTCAGGACGTTGGGTACGTGTCCGCCGCCGCAGCCCTCGATGTGGAAGGCGTGGATCGTCCGGCCGTCCAGGACGCTCAGGGTGTCCTCGACGGAGAGGCATTCGTTCAGCCCGTCGCTGTGCAGGGCGACCTGGACGTCGTGCTCCTCCGCGACCCGCAGGGCGGTGTCCAGGGCGCGGGCGTGGGCGCCCATGTCCTCGTGCACCTTGAAGCCGGACGCCCCGCCCTCGGCCAGCGCCTCCACCAGCGGCGCGGGGTCGGAGGACGAACCCCGGGCCAGGAAGCCGATGTTGACGGGCCAGGCGTCGAACGCGTTGAACGCGTGCCGCAGCGCCCACGGCGAGTTGACGCCGACGCCCCAGACCGGGCCGAACTCCTGGCCGATGACGGTGGTGACCCCGGAGGAGAGCGAGGCCTCCAGGATGCGCGGCGAGAGCAGGTGGACATGGGTGTCGACGGCGCCGGCCGTGGCGATCAGGCCCTCACCGGGGACGATGGTGGTGCCCGTGCCGACGACGACGTCCACCCCGTCGAGAGTGTCCGGGTTGCCGGCCCGGCCGATCGCGTGGATGCGGCCCTCACGGATGCCGATGGAAACCTTCCGGATGCCCTGGACCGCATCGATGACCAGCACGTTGCTGATGACGACGTCGCAGGTGTCGCGGACTGCGGCGGCCTTGAGGTGCAGCCCGTCGCGCGCGGTCTTGCCGAATCCGGCCAGGAACTCCTCGCCGTGGCGCTGCGCGTCCGACTCGACGCGCACCACGAGCCCGGAGTCGCCCAGCACGACCCGGTCCCCGGCGCGGGGTCCGTGGACCGACGCGTACTCGTAGGGGTCCATCAGGCGTCGCCCTCCGCTCCGAGATAGCCGCAGGCCACCGCGCGTCGCAGGGCCTCCTCCTTCGCGCCGGGCGCGTCCAGCGGACCGTCGACCAGGCCGGCGAAGCCGATCGCGATCCGGGCACCGCCGATCGGCACCAGGCCGACCTCGGCGGCGCCGCCCGGATCGAACCGGACCGACGATCCGGCCGGCACGCACAGCCGCATCCCGTACGCGGCCGCCCGGTCGAAGTCGAGCCGGGGGTTGGCCTCGAAGAAGTGGAAGTGCGAGGTGACGCTGACCGGCACCGTCGCGGTGTTGCGCACGGTCAGCCGCAGCGCGGGCTCCGGTCCGGCGTGCTCAGGGGCGGGCAGCAACGCGCCGGGCGCACCGTCGCCGAGCCGCGTCCCGGCGCCGGCGCCGATCGGGTCGGTCACCACGGCGAGCCGTGACCCGTCGTCGAAGACGGCCTCCACCTGCACCTCCGTGACCACGTCCGCCACTCCCGGCAGCACATCGTCGGCGCCGAGCACGGCACGGGCGGCCGCTATCGCCTCCGCGAGCCGCCGCCCGTCGCGGGCCGCCTCGCAGACGGTGTCCGCGACCAGCGCGGTCGCCTCCGGGACGTTGAGCCTCAGCCCGCGCGCCCGGCGGGCACGGGCGAGTTCTGCGGCTCCGAAGAGCAGCAGCCGGTCACGCTCGCTCGGGGTCAGTCGCACGTCACCACACCTCCTGTTTGAACGTCACTCTAACTGCGACCCGTCCGGCACTCCACACTTCACGAAAATAATCCAGAATATCGAGACCATTAACGAGCTGCATCGACCTGCGTCACATTGAGCAGCACTCAAACAGTCGAACGTCAGGGGCGGCCTCATGCCGATCGAACAGCGCGGAGTCGACACCATCCCGGAGGCGGAGCGCACCAGCACCCCGCGTGACCTCGTCTCGATCCTGCTCGGATCGAACCTCTGCCTGGGCGTGATCGTCTTCGGCTGGCTGCCGGTCTCCTTCGGGCTGGGCCTGTGGCCCGCGGTGACCTCGGTCGTCGCCGGCACGGCCGTCGGGGTGGCGGTCACCGCACCGCTCGCCCTGGTCTCGCTGCGCACGGCGACGAACCTGTCGACCTCCAGCGGCGCGGCCTTCGGCGTACGCGGCCGGCTCGTCGGGTCCGTCGTCGGACTGCTGCTCGCGCTGGGGTACACCGCGCTCACCCTGTGGATCGGCGGCGATGTGATGGTGGGCACCCTGGCCCGCCTCGCCGGACTCCCCTCCGGCGGCCTCTCGCACAGCCTGGTCTACGCGATCCTGGCGGCCTGTACGGTCGTCGGCGCGGTGTACGGGTACCGGCTGCTGCTGCGCCTGAGCAAGATCCTCGCGGTCGGCATGACCGTACTGCTGCTCATCGGGCTGATCGCCTACGCGCCGGACCTCACGACGGCGGCGCCGCCGGACACCCCGTACCTGCTCGGTTCGTTCTGGCCCACCTGGGCGCTGTCCGCCGTGGCCGCCGGGCTGAGCGGGCCGATCGCCTTCATCACGCTGCTCGGGGACCACACCCGGTACATCTCACCGGTCCGCCACCACCCGCGCCGGGTACTGCGGGCCACCTGCCTGGCCCTGGTCGTCGGACTGCTGGTCCCGCAGCTCTTCGGTACCTTCACCGCGCTCGCGGCCCGCGCCTCGCTCGACTACGCGGGGCCGCCGGTCGCCGCCGCACCCGCCTGGTACCTGCTCCCGCTGCTCCTCGCGGCGACCGCGGGCTCGGTGGGCAACGCCGGGCTGATGCTCTACTCGATGGGCCTCGACCTGGACGCGATCCTGCCGCGCGCCACCCGGGCGCGGGCCACGCTGGTCGTCGCCGGGGTCGCCACGGCGTTCGTGTTCCTGGGCCACTTCGTGTGGGACGCGCAGTCGGCGATGACGTCGTTCGTGCTGCTGCTCACGGCGATCGGCACGCCCTGGGCGGTCATCACGATGATCGCGCACCGGCGCTGCCGGGGCGCGTACGACGCGGAGGCCCTCCAGGTCTACAACCGGGGCACCCGGGGCGGCGTCTACTGGTTCCGGTCCGGCTGGCATCCGCACGCCACCTTCGGCTGGGCGCTCGGCGCCGCGGTGGGCCTGTGCGGCGTCTCCACCCCGCTCCACGAGGGCCCGCTGCTCACGCTGACCGGCGGGGTGGACTGCAGCTTCGTGCTGTCGGGGCTGGTGGGCGGGGTGACGTACGCCGTGCTGACCCGGCCGGGTGCGGACAGCGCCGCCGGCCGGGCCCGCGGACAGGCCCGGCCGGCGGCTCAGCACACGCCCTGAGGGGCCCGTGCCCGGTCAGCCGATCCGGTGCATCCAGCCGTGGGTGTCCTCCGCGGTGCCGCGCTGGATGTCCAGCAGGCGCTCGCGCAGCCTGAGGGTGACCGGGCCCGGCGTGCCGTCGCCCTGGGTCCACTCCCCGCCCGCGCTCTTCACGGTGCCGACGGGGGTGATGACGGCCGCGGTGCCGCAGGCGAAGACCTCGGTGAGGGTGCCCGCAGCGGAGTCCTCGCGCCACTGGTCGATCGAGACCCGGCTCTCCTCTGGCTCGTAGCCGAGGTCCGCGGCGAGCCTGAGCAGCGAGTCACGAGTGATGCCGGCCAGGAGCGAGCCGGTCAGGGACGGGGTGACGATCCGGTTCCCGTACACGAAGTACAGGTTCATCCCGCCGAGCTCCTCGACCCACTTGTGCTCGACGGCGTCGAGGTAGGCGACCTGGTCGCAGCCCTTGGCGGCGGCCTCGGCCTGGGCGAGCAGGGAGGCCGCGTAGTTGCCGCCGGTCTTGGCGTCGCCCATGCCGCCCGGGACGGCGCGGACCCGGTCCTCGGAGAGCCAGATGGAGACGGGCTTCACACCGCCGGGGAAGTACGCGCCGGCCGGCGAGGCGATGACCAGGAAGAGGTACTCGTTCGACGGGCGCACCCCGAGGCCGACCTCGGTCGCGATCATGAACGGGCGCAGGTACAGCGACTCCTCGCCGCCGTGGGCCGGGACCCAGGCCGCGTCCTGCTGGACCAGCGCGTCGCAGGCCTCGACGAAGGTCTCGACGGGCAGCTCGGGCATCGCGAGCCGGCGGGCGGAGGCCTGGAAGCGCGCGGCGTTGGCCTCGGGGCGGAAGGTGGCGACCGAGCCGTCGGGCCGGCGGTAGGCCTTGAGGCCCTCGAAGATCTCCTGGCCGTAGTGGAGCGTCATATTGGCCGGATCGATCGACAGCGGCGCGTACGGGACGAGCTGGGCGTCGTGCCAGCCGCGGCCTTCGGTCCACTTGATGGTCACCATGTGATCGGTGAAGTAGCGGCCGAATCCGGGCTTGACCAGGATCGCCTCGCGCTCCGCGTCGGACAGCGGGTTCGAGGAGGGCTTGAGCTCGATCGTGGGCGTCGTCATGAGTACGTGTCCTTCACCGTTTTGTGTGTGTAGGGCCGCACTCACGCCCACTCCCGCCGGACAGGTTGTAGGACGTCCGAGCTTCATGGCGAGCCACGGCCCCGTTCGATTATCTCTCGCGGGAGGCCGTGCACGAAATGACGTGTGTGCGGTCCAGGATTCGATGGTGACACCCGGGGCCGCACAGGAAAAGCCGCCGGGTGCCTGTGGGACCCGGCGGCTTTGAGGCAGTCGTCGGATCAGCCCGCTACGCGTACCGCGAGCGCGTCGCCGATCTCGTCGGTGGTACGGGCGGTCCCCTCGCGCTCCGCGAGGTCCGCGGAGACGGCGTCCTCGATGCGCACGGCCTGGGCCCGGTAGCCGAGGTGGCGCAGCAGGAGGGCGACGGAGAGGATCGTCGCGGTCGGGTCGGCCTTGCCCTGGCCCGCGATGTCGGGGGCGGAGCCGTGGACCGGTTCGAACATCGACGGGAAGGCGCCCGTCGGGTTGATGTTGCCGGAGGCGGCCAGGCCGATGCCGCCGGAGACGGCCGCGGCGAGGTCGGTCAGGATGTCACCGAAGAGGTTGTCGGTGACGATGACGTCGAAGCGCTCCGGCTGGGTGACGAAGAAGATCGTCGCGGCGTCGACGTGCAGGTAGTCGGTGGTGACCTGGGGGTACTCGGCCGCCACCTTGTCGAAGGTGTTCTTCCACAGGTGGCCCGCGTACACGAGGACGTTGTTCTTGTGGACCAGCGTCAGCTTCTTGCGCGGGCGGGCGGCGGCCCGCTCGAAGGCGTCACGGACGACGCGCTCGACACCGAAGGCGGTGTTGAGGCTGACCTCGGTGGCGACCTCGTGCTCGGTACCGGTGCGCAGCGAACCGCCGTTCCCGGTGTACGGGCCCTCTGTGCCCTCGCGGACGACGACGAAGTCGATGTCCGGGCGGCCGGCCAGCGGGGTCTCGGTGTTCGGGAACAGCTTCGACGGCCGCAGGTTGATGAAGTGGTCGAAGGCGAAACGCAGCTTCAGCAGCAGCCCGCGCTCCAGCACGCCGGACGGCACGGAGGGGTCACCGATCGCGCCGAGCAGGATGGCGTCGTGCCCCTTGAGGGCCTCCAGCTCCGCGTCCGGGAGGGTTTCACCGGTGCGGTGCCAGCGCTGGGCGCCGAGGTCGTACTCCTTGGTCTCCAGCTTCACATCCTGCGGGAGAACAGCGTTGAGGACCTTGAGGCCCTGGGCCACGACCTCCCGGCCGATACCGTCACCGGGGATCACTGCGAGATTGATGCTGCGAGACATGCCCCGCACCCTACTGCGCGTCCCACCCCATGACACGTCACGTCCACCATGCGGACACGTGGGACGTTGTACGTGTACCGTTCACCCATCCGACAGGGTCCCGTCAGGCAACGGGTGGAGGTTGTCGCCCATGGACATCCCCCGCTTCGGAATCCCCGAGAAGCTCGCCGACCGCATGAGCATGGCCGAGCAGCACGACTACCTGCGCAGCCGGCTGACCCGTCGCGGTGTGCTGCGCACGAGCGTGGCGACCGCCGCCGTCGCCGGTGCCGGTCTCGGCACCTCCCTCACCGCCTCCCCCGCGTACGCCGCGCCGACGGTGCTCACCTCGCACAGCACGACCCGGGTGGACGGCTCGCTGGTCGCCCCGTTCGGCCGGCACCTGGCCTACGGCGCCGACCCGAGGACCCAGATGGCGGTCTCCTGGCAGGTCCCGTTCGCCGTGCGCCGTCCGTACATCCGGATAGGCCTCAAGCCGTGGGCGCTGAGCCGGAAGATCGACGCCGAGGTGCGCCACCTCACCACGCCCCGGCTGAACGACGGCAAGATCGCGGCCGCCGAGCAGTTCTACGTACACGCGGGCCTGGAGCGGCTGAAGCCCGGCACGACGTACTACTACGGTGTCGGCCACGACGGCTTCGACCCGGCCGACACCCGCAACCTGGGCACCCTCGGCACCTTCACCACCGCGCCCTCGCGCGCCCAGAACTTCACCTTCACCGCCTTCGGCGACCAGGGCGTCAGCTACCACGCGCTCGGCAACGACCAGCTGATCCTGGGCCAGAACCCGGCCTTCCACCTGCACGCCGGTGATATCTGCTACGCCGACCCCTCGGGCTCCGGCCAGACGAGCGACACCTATGACGCCCGCACCTGGGACCAGTTCCTGGCGCAGACGGAGACCGTGTCGAAGACCGTGCCGTGGATGGTGACCACCGGCAACCACGACATGGAGGCCTGGTACTCGCCGGACGGCTACGGCGGCCAGAACGCCCGCTGGACCCTGCCCGACAACGGACCGGACCCGGTGAACCAGCCGGGCGCCTACTCCTTCGTGCACGGCAACGTGGGCGTGATCGCGCTCGACGCCAACGACGTCTCCTACGAGATCCCCGCCAACTTCGGCATCAGCGGCGGCAAGCAGACCCGCTGGCTGGACCGGCGCCTGGGCGAGCTGCGGGCCCGCCACGACATCGACTTCCTGGTGGTCTTCTTCCACCACTGCGCCTTCTCCACCACCAACGCGCACGCCTCGGACGGCGGGGTGCGGGACGCCTGGGTGCCGCTCTTCGAGAAGCACCAGGTGGACCTGGTCATCAACGGCCACAACCACGTCTACGAGCGCACCGACGCGATTCTCAAGAACACCGTCAAGCGCAAGGTGCCCATCGGTGAGCGCACCAACCCGAAGCGGGACGGCATCGTGTACGTCACCGCGGGCGGCGCGGGCAAGGCGCTGTACGACTTCCCGGCACCGGACAGCTACGAGGGACACGTCACGGACCAGGAGAGCGTGAACACCTATCACGTGGTCAAGGGCGGCGGAAAGGCCACCGAGACCGTCGAGTGGTCACGGGTGCGATACACCGGCTTCTCGTTCCTCGCGGTGGAGGTGGAGGCCGGGCGGCACGCCCGGATGAAGGTCACCGCGCTCGCCGAGTCCGGCGAGCGCATCGACCACTTCGGGATCAGCCGGGGCTGATCAGCGGGTCACGGCCGGGCCGGGGGGCCCAATCAGTGACCGGTGGAGCCGCCGTTGTCCCTGCGGTCGAGGGCGCGCTGCAGGGCGGCGGCGGCGTTGCGGCGCTCCGACTCGGTCGGGCGGTGGGCGTGACGGACGCGGCGGACAGTGGTCTCGGCCATGGTGGATCGACTCCTTGAGATCGCGAGGATTTCGAGATCGAACATCGTGAAGGTGATTTCGAGATCAGGGATTTCGAGGCGCCAGAAGGGGCGGGGAGCGGACGCCGCAGGGGTTGCCTGCTTCGGGGCGCGCACTCACGACCGCCAGTCGCTGGTTCAGCGAGACGTTCGGCTTCTACAAAGCTAGGGCAGCCCGGCCGATCTGTCTCCACAATTACTCGGACTTCCTACTATCTGAGACGGAGGTTTGCCCGCGGTGCGGCCGTACCCACTCTCAGCTCCCGGATGAGGGCCCGCACGGCGAGCGATCGTGCCAGCTCAGGGGTGGTGACATAGCCCACCGACCGGGTGGGCCGGTCCGGTCCGAGATCGGCGACCACCACCGTGTCCGGTGCTCCCTCGAGGGACAACTCCGGCATGACCGCCATCCCGAGACCGCGGGCCACCATCGAGAGCACCGCCCCGTCGTCCTCGGCCTCCACCGTCGCCCGCGGAAGCCAGTCCTGCGCGGCCCACCAGTCCCGGGTGTACGAGGAGCAGCTCTCCGCCCAGTCCACCAGCGCCAGCGTCCGCGGTGCCGGATGGCCCGCGGGGTGCGCCAGCGCGTACCGCTCCTCCAGCAGCACTCCCCCGACCAGCTCCTTCGGGACGGGCGAACTCGTCCCGATCGTCGCGATACCCAGATCGGCCCGCCCCGCCAGGACCTCGCCCGCCGTGCCGCGCCCCAGCTCCCGCACCACGCGCACCACCGGCTCGATCCCCGGATGGCGGTCACGCAGCCGCTCCAGAGCGGGCGGCAGCAGATGCAGCGCGGCGCTCCGGAAGGCCGCGATCCGCAGCGGGCCAGCCATCACGCCGCTCTCCGCAGGCCCGGCCGCCGCGGCCCGCGCCTCCTCGCCCATCAGCTCCAGCAGCCGCAGGACACGACGGGCGTGCGCGATGGCGCTCGCGCCCGCCGGGGTGGGCTCGGCGCCCCTGCGGCCGCGGTCGAAGAGCACCGCTCCGATTCTGCCCTCGGCGGTACGGATCGCGTGGGAGACGGCCGACTGTGTCATACCGAGCGCCGCTGCCGCTCCGGAGAAGCTGCCGGCGCCTCCGACCGCGACAAGGATGCGCAGCTCGTGCGGGGCCAGATCGGTCATGGCGGGAATCCTTCTGCTCGTTCGATCCGCTCGGTCCATGAAAGCCGTTCATGGAAACGGTCTTTCCATCGACGCAACCCACTGCCGGGCCCGGGGATTCCTTCCTAAGGTCGCTGCCATGACGACGACCCGCACCGCCCGCACCTTCCACCTGACAGCCCGCCCTTCCAAATTCCCCAGCCCCGGCCTCTTCTCCGTGGCCGAGTCCCCGGTCCCCGCCCCCGGCCCCGGACAGGCGCTGGTGGAGAACCTCTACCTCTCCGTCGACCCGTACCACCGCGAGGAGATGGACGGCGGCTGGGAGCTGAACGCCCCGCTGGAGGGCCGCGCGCTCGGCCGGGTCGTCGCCTCCCGGGACCCGGGCCTCACCGAGGGCGACCTGGTGTTCCACCGGTCCGGCTGGCGCACCCACGCCCTGGTCACCGCGGGCGTCCTCGGTACCCGCGGGCTCCCCACGTACGAAGGGGTACCGCTGACCGCTCACCTCTCGATCCTCGGCGGCACGGGGCTGACCGCCTATGTGGCGCTCACCCGCACCCTGGAGTTCCGGGCGGGCCAGGACCTGTTCGTATCGGCCGCCGCGGGCGGGGTCGGCACCGCCGTGGGCCGGATCGCCAGGCTGCTCGGGGCCGGCCGGATCGTCGGCAGCGCCGGCTCGGCCGCGAAGGTCGCCCGGCTCACGGCGGATCTCGGCTACGACGCGGCCTTCGACTACCACGACGGGCCGGTCCGCGACCTCCTGGCGAAGGCGGCGCCGGACGGGGTCGACGTCGCGGTCGACAACGTCGGCGGGGACCATCTGGAGGCCGCGATCTCGGCGGTACGTGATTTCGGCCGGATCGCCTGGGTCGGTGCGATCGCCCAGTACCACGCGGCGGACCGGCCGCCTGCCGCGCCGCGCAACCTCTACGACGTGGTGGGCAAGAGCCTGCGGCTCGAAGGCGTCCTGGTCCGCAACCACCGGGACGCACAGGACGAGTTGGAGGACCTGCTCGTCCCGCACCTGCGGAGCGGCCGGATCACCCCCGACGTCACGGTCGTCGACGGCTTCGAGCGGACCGTGGACGGCTTCCTGGGCATGCTGCGCGGGGAGAACACCGGAAAGATGCTGATCCGGACCGGAGCGTAGGACCAGCTGCGCGGGCGCTCACCGCGGCCGCGGTCCGAAGCCGGCCGTCCGGCGCGATTCAAGCCCGTCCGGCGATTGAGGACAAGGCGTCCCCCCGGACGCACCCCCACCCCCGTACCCGCCCACGGAAACCGCCCCCCGGCCGGCAGGGGAACCGGTCGGGAGGCGGGAATCATGGCGGGTCGCCGGGCGGGCGGCGCCCCGGAGAGCGGTCAGCCCTGGTGGGGGTAGACGTACTCGGTCGGCGGGACCAGCGTCTCCTTGATGGCCCGGGTCAGGGTCCAGCGCTGGAGGTTCTGCGGGGCGCCCGCCTTGTCGTTCGTACCCGAGGCACGGCCACCGCCGAAGGGCTGCTGGCCGACGACGGCACCGGTCGACTTGTCGTTGATGTAGAAGTTGCCCGCGGCGTACCGCAGCTTCTCCATCGTGGCCGCGGCCGCGGCGCGGTCGTTCGCGATGACGGAACCGGTCAGCGCGTAGTCGGAGACCGACTCCATCTGCTCCAGCATCGCGTCGTACTTCTCGTCCTCGTAGACGTGCACGGCGAGGATCGGGCCGAAGTACTCGGTCGTGAAGACCTCGTTCTCGGGGTCGCTGCACTCGATGACGGTCGGGCGGACGAAGTAGCCCACCGAGTCGTCGTACGTGCCGCCCGCGATGATCGTGCACGCCGGGTCGGCGGCGGCGCGGTCGATGGCGGCCTTGTTCTTCGCGAACGAGCGGTCGTCGATGACGGCACCCATGAAGTGCGACAGGTCCGTGACGTCGCCCATGGTGATGGAGTCGACCTCGGCCGCGAACTTCTCCTTGAAACCGGAGTTCCAGATGGAGGCCGGGACGTACGCCCGCGAGGACGCGGAGCACTTCTGGCCCTGGTACTCGAAGGAGCCGCGGGTCAGCGCGGTCTTCAGGATCGCCTGGTCGGCCGAGGGGTGCGCGACGACGAAGTCCTTGCCGCCGGTCTCGCCGACGAGCCGCGGGTAGGTGCGGTAGTTGGCGATGTTGTTGCCGACCGTCTTCCACAGGTGCTGGAAGGTGGGGGTCGAGCCGGTGAAGTGGATACCGGCCAGGTCGCGGTGGTTCAGGGCCACCTCGGAGACGGCGATGCCGTCGCCCGTCACCAGGTTGATGACGCCCTTGGGGAGACCGGCCTCCTCCAGGAGCTGCATCAGCAGCACGGCGGCGTGCGTCTGCGTCGGGGACGGCTTCCACACCACGACGTTGCCCATGAGGGCGGGGGCGGTGGGCAGGTTGGCCGCGATGGCCGAGAAGTTGAACGGCGTGATCGCGTAGACGAAGCCCTCCAGCGGGCGGTGGTCCATGCGATTCCACACGCCGGCGGAGTTCGCCGGGGGCTGCTCGGCCAGGATCTGGCGCGCGTAGTGCACGTTGAAGCGCCAGAAGTCGACGAGCTCACAGGGGCAGTCGATCTCGGCCTGCTGGGCGGTCTTGCCCTGGCCGAGCATCGTGGAGGCGGCCAGCGTCTCGCGCCAGGGGCCGGAGAGCAGCTCTGCGGCGCGCAGGATGATGGCCGCGCGGTCGTCGAAGGACATCGCGCGCCAGGCCGGAGCGGCGGCGAGGGCGGCGTCGACCGCGTCCTTCGCGTCCTGCTCGGTGGCGCCCGCGTACGTACCGATGACGGACTTGTGGTTGTGGGGCTGCACGACGTCGAAGCGCTCGCCGCCGCCCATCCGCTTCTCGCCGCCGATGGTCATCGGCAGGTCGATCGGGTTCTTACTGAGCTCCTTGAGCTTGGCCTCCAGGCGGGCGCGCTCCGGGGAGCCCGGGGCGTAGGAGTGGACCGGCTCGTTGACCGGCGCGGGGACCTGGGTTACAGCGTCCATGGTTTCCGTTGCTCCTTCAGTAGAGGGGTGGAGGGGGCTCAGCCCTTGGTGAGGATGGAGCGGCCGAAGAACAGCAGGTTGGCCGGCTTCTCCGCGAGGCGGCGCATGAAGTAGCCGTACCAGTCGGTGCCGTATGCGGTGTAGACGCGCATCCGGTGGCCCTCGGCCGCGAGCCGGATGTGCTCCTCGCTGCGGATGCCGTACAGCATCTGGAACTCGTACTCGTCCAGCTTGCGTCCGGCCTTGCGGCCCAGCTCCTGGGCGATGGCTATCAGACGCGGGTCGTGGGACCCGATCATCGGGTAGCCCTCGCCGTCCATCAGCGTCCGCAGGATGCGGACGTACGCCTTGTCGATCTCGGCCTTCTCCTGGTACGCGACGGAGGCGGGCTCCTTGTAGGCGCCCTTCACGATGCGCACCCGGCTGCCCGCGGCGGCGAGGCGGCGCGCGTCCTCCTCCGTACGGAAGAGGTAGGCCTGGATGACGCATCCGGTCTGCGGGTAGTCCTTCCGCAGCTCCTCGTGGATGGCGAACATCGAGTCGAGGGTGGTGTGGTCCTCTGCGTCCAGGGTGACCGTGGTGCCGATTTCGGCGGCGGCCTCGACGACCGGGCGGACGTTGGCGAGCGCCAGCTCATGGCCGCCGTGGAATGCGGGGGCGAGCCCGGAGGGCTCTCCGTTGAGGGTGGTGGCGGGCGACGGGAGGGACTGGCCGAACATGGAGAGCTTCACGGACATCTCGGCCCGCGTGCCCAGACCGAGGTCCTTCAGGCGGCCGATGAGCTCCAGATACGCGTCGCGGGCGGCGGCGGCCTGCTCGGGCGTGGTGATGTCCTCACCGACCACGTCCATGGTGACTTCGAGGCCCTTGCCGGCGGCGTCCTCGATGATCGGGACGACCTGCTCGACCGTCTCACCGGCGATGAACCGGCCGACGACCTGCTTGGTGCCCGGGGCTGCCGAGATGAAGCGGCGCATCTTGTCGCTGCGTGACGCGGCGAGAATCACGGGACCCAGCACGGGGCACCTCCACGGAAAGTACGGACGAAAGCCGTACCGCTGCTCTATGACGAACATAAGCGGTACAGCACGGAGAACCACCGTCAAATCTATGGATCTCCCTGATGCCGGGCCATCGACAGCTGTCACGCACCCGCGCCCTGGATCTCAGACATATGTCTGAAGGGGTGCGAGAATGGCCGGGTGAAGGGCGATTACCAGGAGCTGGTCGACGAGATCTCCGGGCTGCTCGGCACCCCCGCGACGCTGGAGAACCGGGACTTCGGCCTGGTCGCCTTCGGCGCCCACGACAGCGACGACGACACGGCGATGGACCCGGTCCGCACCCGCTCGATCCTGACCCGCCGCTCGACCCCGGCGGTCCGCGCCTGGTTCGAGAACTTCGGCATCACCCACGCCACCGGCCCCGTCCGCATCCCGGCCGCCCCGGAGGCCGGTGTCAACCGGGACCGGATCTGCCTTCCGGTACGCCATCGGGGTGTGGTGCTCGGCTACGTATGGCTGCTGGACGCCGACCCCGGCCCGACCGACCGGCAGCTGGACGCGGCGATGGAGGTGGCGGCCCGGATCGGCGCGCTGCTCTCCGACGAGGCGCGGGCGGGCACCGACCTGTCCCGGGAGTTCGGCGCGGTCATCACGGCGGCGCGCGGCTGGCAGCGCGAGATGGCGGTGGCCGCGCTCAGCGAGGCGCTCGGCCCGGACGCCGAGGGGCTGCACACCGTGGTGTGCGTGACCCCGTGGACGGAGGCCCCCCCCTCGGCCCGCACGGTGCCGTCCACGGCGGCCCTGTCCGGCGCCCCGTCCGCCGACGCGGCAGGCACTCCGGCGCTGGCCGCGCTCGTCCGGCTCCGCTCCCCCCAGGTCCTCGACCCGGCGCTCACCGCCGCCGACCGGCTGCGCGCCACCGCGGGCGCCGCCGCCACCGCGGGGATCGCGGTGCCGCGCCGGGGCCTGGCGGAGCTGGCCGACGCCTGGCACGAGGCGTCCGCCGCGAACCGGGCGGCAGCGGCGGAGACCCGGTTCGGCCCGGTCGCCCAGTGGTCGGCCATCGGCCCATACCGCCTGCTGACCGCGCTCGCCCCCGAACAGCCGCCCGACCACACGGTCCGCCCGCTGCTCACTCCGGCGCACCGGGACCTGGCCCGCACCGCGGAGGTGTTCCTCGACTGCGCGGGCCAGGCGTCCCGGACCGCCGCAGAGCTGGGCATCCACCGCCAGACGCTGTACTACCGGCTCTCCCGGGTCCAGCAGCTCACCGGCCTGGACCTGAACGACGGCGAGGACCGGCTGCTGCTGCACATGGCACTGAAGGCGGCAAGACTCTGAGGGGTGCGGGGGCGCCTGCCCGGCGGGTGGGGGTCCGGGGTCCCTCCGAGTCTCCCCGGAGGGGCACCACCCCCCACCCGCCGGGGGCAGGCGCCCCCCACGAACAAAGCCGCACCCGCACCACTCAAGCCCGTCCGGCGTTTGAGGACGGAACCCCGCGCCAAGGACCGCCGCGACGGCCCCCGCCTAAGCGCGTCCCGCCAGGATCGCCTTCAGGCCGTCCGTCAGATCCTGGGCCGAGGGCGCTGATTCACTGTCCATCAGCCACTGGACCATGACACCGGCGAGCAGCGCCTGGCAGAAGAGCCCCGCCACCCGCGCCTTCTCCGGCTCCGCCTCGGGGTCGATGCCCAGCATGTTCTCGGCGAGCCCGTCGCGGCCCTCGCGCTGCGGGCCGGCGAGGGCCTTCTGCAGCTCGGGGTCGGAGTCGATCCGCGAGATGACCTCCATCTGGAGCTGCCAGACGGACCGGGTCTGCTCGTAGCTCCCGATCACCCGCTCCCAGGTCTCGCGGAACTGGTCGAGCGGGGCGGGCGGCACGTCGGCCGAGGCCTCTTGACCGGCCTCGTCGTTCTCCTTGGTCAGCACGTCGCCCCACTCCTCCGTCACCTTGATGAAGGCGAGGTTGAGCAGGGCCTCCTTGGAGCCGTAGTGGTAGCCGATGGAGGCGAGGTTCGTCCCGGAGGCGGCCACGATGTCGCGTGCCGTCGTCCGGGCGTACCCCTTCTCCAGCAGGCAGCGCTTGGCGCCTTCGAGCAGATCCTCACGATGTCCCATGACAGCAGCGTACCCGGCATGCAGACGTTTGTGTAAGACACGCGTCTAGATGCCGGGTACGGGGTTGCGGGACGGCTCAGTCGGTGAGGTTCACCGAACGGGCCGAGGCCGCGCCGATCTCGGCGGAGATCTCGGTGAGCACCGTCGGCGGGACGTCGTCGTCGACGGTGAGGACGACCAGCGCCTCGCCGCCCACATCGGCCCGCGAGACCTGCATGCCCGCGATGTTCAGACCGGCCTCACCGAGGATCTTGCCGACCGCGCCGACGACACCGGGGCGGTCGTCGTACCGCAGGACGACCATGTGGTCGGCCAGCGCCAGGTCCACGTCGTGGTCCCCGATCGCGACGATCTTCTGGAGGTGCTTGGGGCCGGCCAGCGTGCCGGACACCGCGATCTCCTCGCCGCTGGCGAGTGTGCCGCGCACGGTGACCACGTTGCGGTGGTCGGGCGACTCGGAGCTGGTGGTGAGGCGGACCTCGACGCCGCGCTCCTGCGCGAACAGCGGGGCGTTCACGTACGAGACGGTCTCGTCGACGACGTCCTCGAAGACGCCCTTGAGCGCGGAGAGTTCGAGCACCTTGACGTCGTGCTGGGTGATCTCGCCGTACACCTCGACGTCGAGGCGGGCCGCGACCTCGCCCGCGAGCGCGGTGAAGATGCGGCCGAGCTTCTCGGCGAGCGGCAGTCCGGGACGGACGTCCTCCGCGATCACGCCGCCCTGGACGTTGACCGCGTCCGGTACGAGCTCACCGGCGAGCGCGAGGCGCACCGACTTGGCGACCGCGATGCCCGCCTTCTCCTGGGCCTCGTCGGTGGAGGCGCCGAGGTGCGGGGTGCAGACGACCTGGTCGAACTGGAACAGCGGGGAGTCCGTGCAGGGCTCCTTGGTGTACACGTCGAGCCCGGCGCCGGCGACGCGGCCCTCCTTGAGGGCGGAGGCGAGCGCCTCCTCGTCGACGATGCCACCACGGGCGGCGTTGACGATCCGGACCGAGGGCTTCACCTTGTGCAGCGCCTCGTCACCGATCAGGCCGAGCGTCTCCGGGGTCTTGGGGAGGTGCACGGTGATGAAGTCGGAGACCTCCAGCAGCTCGTCCAGCGAGAGGAGCTTGACGCCCATCTGCGCGGCACGCGCGGGCTGCACGTAGGGGTCGAACGCGACGATCTTCATGCCGAAGGCCGACATGCGCTGGGCGACCAGGACGCCGATGCGGCCGAGGCCGACGACACCGAGGGTCTTCTCGCTCAGCTCGACGCCGGTGTACTTGGAGCGCTTCCACTCGCCGTTCTTGAGGGCGGTGTTGGCCTGGGGGATGTGGCGCGCGGTGGCGACCAGCAGGCCGCAGGCGAGCTCGGCGGCGGTGACGATGTTGGAGGTCGGCGCGTTCACGACCATCACACCGGCCTTGGTGGCCGAGGAGACATCGACGTTGTCCAGACCGACACCCGCGCGGGCGACGACCTTCAGCTTCTTCGCGGCGGCGATGGCCTCGGCGTCGACCTTGGTGGCGGAGCGCACCAGGATGGCGTCGACATCGACGATCGCGGGGAGGAGCTCGGCGCGGTCCGCGCCGTTGCAGTGCCGGATCTCGAAGTCCGGGCCCAGGGCGTCCACCGTGGCGGGCGACAGCTCTTCAGCGATGAGTACGACAGGTTTCGAGCTCACGTGAGTCCTCACAGGTCCAGTGCGGACGGCCGTCCCGACGGCCGCAGGCGGTGGAGGGGCTTGCCGCGTGGAAGACGCACGACACTGTGGGCCTGACGCGTGTATGTGTGAAGAAGTGTAGTCATGCGCGACGGCGCATACAGCGCCCCGTTGGAAGGATCACCCACATGAGGCTGGACGACTTGTACACACGTACGACGCCGCCTCTTCCAGCGGTGAAGCAGGGCTGATGCCTCAGGGGCGGGTCCGGGAACCCGCCCCTGAGGCATCGGTGTTACGCGTCGTCGTCGTTGACCCAGCTCATGAGCTTGCGGAGCTCACGGCCCGTGGTCTCCAGCAGGTGGTCGCTGTCGGCCTTCTTGTACTCGTTGTACTTGGGCAGACCGTTGTGGTACTCCGCCATCCAGGCCTTGGCGAAGGTGCCGTCCTGGATCTCGGCGAGGACCTTCTTCATCTCGGCCTTGGTGGCGTCGGTGATGATGCGCGGGCCGGTGACGTAGTCGCCCCACTCGGCGGTCTCGGAGATCGACCAGCGCATCTTCTCCAGGCCGCCCTCGTACATGAGGTCCACGATGAGCTTCAGCTCGTGCAGGCACTCGAAGTACGCGATCTCCGGCTGGTAACCGGCCTCGGTCAGCGTCTCGAAACCGGCCTTCACCAGGGCGGCGGTGCCACCGCAGAGGACTGCCTGCTCACCGAAGAGGTCGGTCTCGGTCTCCTCGGTGAACGTGGTCTTGATGACGCCGGCGCGGGTGCCGCCGATGCCCTTGGCGTACGAGAGCGCCAGCTCCAGGCCCTTGCCCGTGGCGTCCTGCTCGACGGCCACGATGCACGGAACGCCGCGGCCCTCCTCGTACTGGCGGCGGACCAGGTGACCCGGGCCCTTCGGGGCGACCATGCAGACGTCGACGCCCGCCGGCGGCTTGATGAAGTCGAAGCGGATGTTCAGGCCGTGGCCGAAGAACAGCGCGTCGCCGTCCTTGAGGTTGTCCTTGACGGACTCCTCGTAGACCTGGGCCTGGATCGGGTCCGGAACCAGGATCATGATGACGTCGGCCTCGGCGGACGCCTCGGCGGGCGTCACCACGCGCAGGCCCTGCTCCTCGGCCTTGGCCTTGGACTTCGAGCCCTCGTGCAGACCGACACGGACGTCGACACCCGAGTCGCGCAGCGACAGCGCGTGGGCGTGGCCCTGGCTGCCGTAGCCGAGGACCGCGACCTTGCGGCCCTGGATGATGGACAGGTCGGCATCGTCGTCGTAGAACAGCTCGGCCACTGGGTCTTCTCCTTGGTGTGCAGGTGTTGCGTCCCACCGTACGGCGGGGTGCGTCAGTTACGTTTCCGGGTCTCGCCATACGAGCGGCGAGCCGGTGGGGCTATGCCGTGCGGTCGAGGGCGCGCAGCGACCGGTCGGTGATCGAGCGCGCGCCGCGTCCTATGGCGATGGTGCCGGACTGGACGAGTTCCTTGATGCCGTACTGCTCCAGCATCTTGAGCATCGCCTCCAGCTTGTCGGCTCCGCCGGTCGCCTCGATCGTGACGGCCTCCGGGGAGACGTCCACGGTCTTGGCGCGGAACAGCTGGACGATCTCGACGATCTGGGAACGGGTCTCGCTGTCGGCGCGGACCTTCACCAGGACGAGCTCGCGCTGGATCGCAGCGGCGGGTTCGAGTTCGACGATCTTCAGGACGTTGACCAGCTTGTTGAGCTGCTTGGTCACCTGCTCCAGGGGCAGGCCCTCGACATTGACCACAATGGTGATGCGGGAGATGTCGGGATGTTCGGTGGTACCGACCGCGAGCGAGTCGATGTTGAAGCCGCGGCGGGAGAACAGGGCGGTGATCCGGGCGAGGACACCGGGCTTGTTCTCGACCAGGACGGAGAGCGTGTGCTTGGTGGACATGGAAGTCGGTCTCTCTCTGTCTCTCAGTCGTCTTCGTTGTCGCCGAAGTCGGGGCGGACGCCGCGGGCGGCCATGACCTCGTCGTTGGAGGTGCCGGCGGCGACCATCGGCCACACCATCGCGTCCTCGTGGACGATGAAGTCCACCACGACGGGGCGGTCGTTGATCGAGTTGGCCTCGGCGATGACCTTGTCCAGGTCGGACGGGTCCTCGCAGCGGATCGCGTAGCAGCCCATGGCCTCCGACAGCTTGACGAAGTCGGGCACCCGGGTGCCCTTCGCCGGGAGGCCGTCGGTATCGGCGCCGGAGTGCAGCACGGTGTTGGAGTACCGCTGGTTGTAGAAGAGGGTCTGCCACTGGCGGACCATCCCGAGCGCGCCGTTGTTGATGATCGCGACCTTGATCGGGATGTTGTTCAGCGCGCAGGTGGTGAGCTCCTGATTGGTCATCTGGAAGCAGCCGTCACCGTCGATCGCCCAGACCGTACGGTCCGGCATCCCGGCCTTGGCCCCCATCGCCGCCGGAACCCCGTACCCCATCGTCCCCGCACCGCCCGAGTTCAGCCAGGTGGCGGGCTGCTCGTACTTGATGAAGTGCGATGCCCACATCTGGTGCTGGCCGACGCCCGCGGCGAAGATCGTTCCGTCCGGGGCGAGTTCACCGATCCGCTCGATGACCTGCTGCGGCGAGAGGCTGCCGTCGTCCGGCAGGTCGTAGCCGACGGGGTAGGTGTCACGCCACCGGTTGAGGTCCTTCCACCAGGCGGCGTAGTCGCCCGTGTGGCCCTCGGTGTGCTCGGCCTGGACCGCCTGGACGAGATCGGCGATGACCTCGCGGGCGTCCCCGACGATCGGCACGTCGGCGGCACGGTTCTTGCCGATCTCGGCCGGGTCGATATCGGCGTGCACGATCTTGGCGTACGGGGCGAAGCTGTCCAGCTTGCCGGTGACCCGGTCGTCGAACCGGGCTCCCAGGGCGACGATCAGGTCGGCCTTCTGCAGCGCGGTGACGGCGGTGACCGCACCGTGCATGCCGGGCATTCCCACGTGCTGCGGGTGGCTGTCGGGGAAGGAGCCGAGCGCCATCAGGGTGGTGGTGACGGGCGCGCCGGTGAGCTCTGCCAGGACCTTCAGTTCGGCGGTGGCTCCGGCCTTCATGACGCCGCCGCCCACGTACAGCACCGGGCGCTTGGCCTGGGTGATGAGCTTGGCGGCCTCGCGGATCTGCTTGGCGTGCGGCTTGGTCACCGGGCGGTAGCCCGGCAGGTCCATCTGCGGCGGCCAGGAGAACGTGGTCTTCGACTGCAGCGCGTCCTTGGCGATGTCGACGAGGACCGGCCCCGGACGCCCGGTGGACGCGATGTGGAAGGCCTCCGCGATGGTGTGCGCGATGTCCTCGGCGCGGGTGACCAGGAAGTTGTGCTTCGTGATCGGCATGGTGATGCCGCAGATGTCGGCTTCCTGGAAGGCGTCCGTACCGATGGCGGCGGAGGCCACCTGGCCGGTGATCGCGACCATGGGCACGGAGTCCATGGCCGCGTCCGCGATCGGGGTGACGAGGTTGGTGGCACCGGGACCCGAGGTGACCATGCAGACACCGACCTTGCCGGTGGCCTGTGCGTAGCCGGTGGCCGCGTGGCCCGCGCCCTGCTCGTGGCGGACCAGGACGTGACGGACCCGGGTGGAGTCCATCAGCGGGTCGTACGCCGGGAGAATGCAGCCGCCGGGGAGGCCGAATACCGTGTCGGCCCCGACTTCCTCAAGAGAACGAATCAGGGACTGCGCGCCCGTGAGGTGCTCAACGGCGGCGGAGGGCGATCCGCCGGTACGGGCTCGCGGCTGGGGATGGTGGGCCCCGGTGGCCTGCTCGGTCATCGGCATTCTCTTCTCGAAGCTGAGGGTTTTTGCGAGTGTTTTACGACGTTTTGCGTGGTACCGGTGCAACAAAAAACCCCTCGTGCCGTGAGGCAAGCGAGGGGAGCGCGCCGGTGCGGTCTGCAGAGTGTCAGTGAGGGACTCTGCTTCAGCCGACGCGCTTTCCAAGTACGAGAATTCGGGTGCGCATGGCATTGACCCTCTCTCCGACGCACTCGGCGTGTCAAGTGGGTGGGACGGGCGTCTCAGTATGTGATCCGGTGAGGAGCGGGATCGAGCCGCCCGCCAGGACCGGCTGCGCGACGCTGCCGCCGGGCACAGGGAACTCGCCGCGGGCCAGGGCGCGGCGCAGCCGGTACTCGTCCAGCGGTCCGGAGAAGGCCATGCCCTGGCCGTGCGTACAGCCCATGGCGCGCAGGGCGAGAACCTGTTCCGGTACGTCGACGCCGTCGGCCACGGACTGCATGCCGAGGTCGCACGCGATCCGCAGCAGCCCGCTGGTGATCTTGTGCAGCCGGGCGGATTCGACGACTCCCTCGACCAGGCCGCGGTCCAGTTTCAGTACGTCGATGGGGAGCCGGCGCAGGGCGTTGATCGCGGCATAGCCGCTGCCGAAGCCGTCGAGCGCGATCCGCACGCCGAGCCGTCGCAGGGCCACCAGCCGCTGTTCGAGCTCGTCGAAGGAGACTCTCGGGTCGCTGTCGGAAACCTCGATCATCAGCGCCCCCGACGGCAGCCCGTAGCGGGTGAGCAGCGCCTCGACAGAGCCGAAGGGCATCCCCTTGTCGAGCAGCCGGCGGGCGGAGAGCCGGACGGCGACGGAGACCTGGTGTCCGGCGCGGGCCCGGTCCGCGGCCTGCTCGACGGCCTCTTCGAGGAGCCAGCGGCCCAGCTCGGCGGTGCGGTCGCTGTCCTCCGCGACGCGGAGGAACTCGGCGGGGGTGAACAGGATGCCCTGGGCGGAGCGCCAGCGGGCCTGTGCGGCAACGGCGGCGACCGTGCCGCTGGTGAGATGCACGACGGGCTGGTGGAGGAGCGCGAACTCGCCTTCGCGCAGGGCGGTGCGCAGCCGGGCGGCGAGTTCGGAGCGGCGGACCACCTCGGCCTGCATCTGCGGGGCGTACAGCTCGACGCGGTCCTTGCCGCCCGCCTTGGCCCGGTACATGGCGAGGTCTGCGTTGCGCATGAGGTCGTTGGGGGTGATGGCCGGCTCCGCGAAGGCGACGCCGATGGAGGCGGTGACCCGGACCTCTCCGGCGCCGATCCGGTAGGGCCGGGAGAGGGTGAGGCGCAGCCGGTCGGCGATCTCGTGGACCTGGTACTCGCGGGCGGTCTGCTCGCGGCTGCCGTCCCCGACGATGAGGGCGGCGAACTCGTCACCGCCGAGCCTGGCCGCGGTGTCCCCGGCCCGTACGGAGTCCTGGAGGCGGCGGGCGGCCTGGATGAGGAGCTCGTCGCCCGCCTGGTGGCCGAGCCGGTCGTTGGCCGCCTTGAAGCCGTCCAGGTCGATGAAGAGGACGGCTGTGCCCGCGTCACCGGACCGGCGGCCGCTGAGGGTGCGGCGGACCCGGTCGGTGAAGAGGGCCCGGTTGGGCAGGTCGGTGAGCGGGTCGTGCTCGGCGTTGTGCTGCAACTGGGCCTGCAGCCGGACCCGTTCGGTGACGTCGCGGCTGTTGAGGATCAGCCCGCCCTGGTGGCGGTTGACGGTGGACTCGACGTTCAGCCATTCGCCGCTGCCGGACCTGAAGCGGCACTCGATACGGGTGGTGGGCTCCTCGGCCGGCGGGGCGGCGAGGAAGCGGCGCACCTCGTGCACCACCGCGCCCAGGTCGTCGGGGTGGATGATCGAGGAGAGCTCGGCACCCACGAGGTCGTCCGCCTCGCGCCCGTAGACACCGGAGGCGGCGGGGCTGACGTAGCGGAGTATGCCGGTCGGGGCGGCGATCATGATGACGTCGCTGGAGCCCTGCACCAGGGAGCGGAAGTGGTTCTCCTTCTGGGCCAGTTCCTGGGTGAGGGCGATGTTGTCGACGAGCATGATGCCCTGCCGGACGACCAGTGCGAGCACCACCGTGCAGCCGGTGAAGACCACCACCCGGTCCACCCTGCGGCCCTCGATGACGTTGTAGAGGATGCCGAGGGTGCAGACGGCGGCGGCGAGATAAGGCGTCAGCGCGGCCAGCGAACCGGCGATGGGGCGGCTGGTGGTCCGGGGTACAGCCCGCTCCTGGACAGCGTTGTCCTCCGCGCGGCCCGCGCCCCAGGGGGCGTAGGCGAGGAGCAGCGAACCGGCGAACCAGCCCGCGTCGAGCAGCTGTCCCGAGTGGTACGTCTGGCGCAGCAGCGGCGAGGTGAACAGGGCGTCGCACAGGACGGTCAGGGCGAGGGCGGCGATCGCCGTGTTCACCGCGGCCCGGTTGAGGCTGGAGCGCCGGAAGTGCAGCGCGAGGACCATGGAGACCAGCACGATGTCGAGCAGCGGGTAGGCCAGCGAGAGCGCCGCCCTCGCCACGCTGGCGCCCTCGACGTCCGCCAGATGTGCCGTGTGGGCGAGGGCGAGGCTCCAGGAGAGCGTGAGGAGCGATCCGCCGATCAGCCAGGAGTCGAGTGCCAGGCAGACCCAGCCGGCCCGGGTGACGGGGCGCTTGGCGAGGACGAGCAGTCCGACGATCGCGGGCGGCGCGAAGCAGAGGTAGAAGAGGTCCGCGAGGGAGGGGCTGGGCACCGGGAGCCCGCGCACGAACTCGTACCACCCCCAGACCGCGTTGCCCCCGGCGGCCATCAGCGAGGAGAGCGAGAACAGCAGCCAGGCCGGCCGGAACCGGTTGTCCGCCGCGCGTGCGAAGAGGAAGCAGGAGACGGCTGCGGCCAGGGCGGCGGTGCTGAGGCCGAAGTCGCCCATGAAGAGCGCCATCCGCACCGAGCCCCAGCCCAGCCCCGCGCCCACCGCGTATCCGGCGCAGGCGAGGCCGAGGAGAAGCTGAGGCAGGAGGGACGGCGTCCTGCCGAGGGCCGACCGCCGGGCCAGGAGCGCTCCGCGGGTGCTCGCCGGCGCGCTCACCGGGGTGCTCCCGCGGTCTGCGGACGGCCGCGGCGCCGGCGCACCGGACGGCCCGCCGGCCGTCTGTGGTCACCCCGCCATGTCGGATCGTTCGCCCATCGGCCGTACATCGCCCGTCGCCCCCTCGCGTGTGGCTTCCTCCCCGACGCCGTCCCTTCCACGGCGCAGCCTCCCTTTCGGGACGATACACCAGACTCGTCACGCAGGGACATAGTTCCTCTACTCTCCGTGACGACCTGGAGACTTGTCGCCACGGAGTGCCGCGGAACGTGCTCGCCGCGTGTTCAGCCGGTGGTGCGTACGACGTTGTGGACCGGCTCCCCCGCGGCGAAGCGGCTGAGCTGTCCGGCGATCAGACGCTTGGCCCTGGGCAGGAACGCCGAGGTGCTGCCGCCCACATGAGGAGTGATCAGGACGTTCGGAGCATGCCAGAGCGGATGGCCGGAAGGGAGCGGTTCCGGGTCTGTGACATCGAGTGCGGCGTGCAGCCGGCCCGATTCGAGTTCGGACAGCAGCGCCTTGGTGTCGACGACACCGCCGCGGGCGACGTTCACCAGCAGCGCCCCGTCCCGCATCGCCGCGAGGAAGTCCGCGCCCACCAGCCCTTGTGTGGAGGGGTTCAGCGGGGTGGACAGAATCACGATGTCGGCCTCGGGCAACAGTGCGGGCAGGTCGTCGAGCGTATGTACGGGACCGCGTGCGGTGGTCCGCGCGGAGCGTGCGACGCGCGCCACCCGCGCGCACTCGAAGGGTGCGAGCCGGTCCTCTATCGCGGAGCCGATCGATCCGTACCCCAAGATCAGCACCGACTTGTCGGCGAGCGCCGGGTAGAACCCGGACCGCCACTCCTCGTTGTCCTGGCCGCGCACGAAGCCGGGGAAGCCGCGCAGGGAGGCCAGGATCAGGGCGAGCGTCAGCTCGGCGGTGGACGCCTCGTGGACCCCCTTGGCGTTGCACAGCCGCACACCGGAGGGCAGCAGGCCGAGCCCCGGCTCGACGTGGTCGATGCCCGCGGAGAGGGTCTGCACGACCCGTACCGCGCTCATCGCGGCGAGCGGACGGACCGCGACCTTCGGGCCCTTCATGTACGGAACGACATAGAACGCGCAGTCCGCCGGGTCGGCCGGGTAGTCCTGCCCGCCGTCCCAGAATCGGTAGTTGAGGCCCTCGGGGAGCCCCTCGATCCCGTCGGCCCCGATCGGCAGCCACACGTCGGGGGCCGCGGTGGAATTCGTGGTGGAAGTCATGGTCAGGAGGCTATGCGACGGGGCGCGGGGAGCAGAGGTTAGTTTGTGGGTGCGGAGTGTGGTCCCGGGCCGGCGGGGCCGAGGAAGGGTGCGGGGAGTTGGAGCGCAGGAGTCTCGGCGCGGCGGCGCTCGCCGTGGGCGCGGTCGGTCTCGGCTGCATGCCGATGAGCTGGGCGTACGACGCCTCGCGGCAGCGTGGCGACGACGCCCTGCGCGCGGTGCACGCGGCCCTCGACGCGGGCGTCCAAGTGCTCGACACGGCCGACATGTACGGCCCGTTCACCAATGAGCTGCTGTTGGGGCGGGCGCTGAAGGGGCGCCGCTCCGAGGCCTTCGTCTCCACCAAGTGCGGACTGCTGGTGGGCGATCAGCACATCGTGGCCAACGGCCGGCCCGGCTATGTCCGGCGGGCCTGCGACGCCTCGCTGCGCCGGCTGCAGACCGATGTGATCGATCTGTACCAACTGCACCGGGCCGACCCGGAGGTGCCGGTCGAGGAGACCTGGGGCGCGATGGCGGAGCTGGTGGCCGCGGGGAAGGTCCGGGCGCTGGGGCTGTGCGCGATCGGGGCGCGGGCCTCGCGTCGGCAGGGGGCGCGACTGCACGACGGAACGATCCGGCAGCTGGAACGGGTGCAGCAGGTCTTTCCGGTGAGCGCGGTGCAGGCGGAGCTCTCGGTGTGGTCGCCGCAGGCGCTGGAGTCGCTGCTGCCGTGGTGTGCGGCGCGGGGTGTGGGGTTCCTGGCGGCGATGCCGCTGGGCAACGGGTATCTGACGGGGACGCTCACGCCGGGGCAGGGTTTCGAGCCGGAGGATCTGCGGGCCCGGCACCCCCGGTTCACCGCCGAGATGATGGCGGCGAACCAGCCGGTGGTGGTCGGGCTGCGGCGGGTGGCGGAGCGGCACGGGGCGACGCCCGCGCAGGTGGCGCTGGCCTGGGCGCTGCGGCAGGGACCGCAGGTGGTTCCGGTGCCCGGGACCAAGCGGGAGCGCTGGGCGGTGGAGAACGCGGAGGCGGCCGGTCTGGCGCTGACTGCGCGGGACCTGGCGGAGATCGACCGGCTGCCGCCGGCGCGGGAGTCATGGGACTGAGCGCGGGCGTCATGGGACTGAGCGCTGGCGCGCCGGCCGCCGGATCCCTGATCGAGAAAGTCGGCCGTCATCGGGAACCTCGGGGCGGGCCGCGGTGTAAGAACAGTAGACAGGCGGCCGTCGAAGGGATCAGTGCGGTGATCGGATCCGGGCAGGACCCGATGGGGAGTCACACGACGCCTCATGGGAGTGGTCGCCTCGCGCGGCTGAGTACGGCACGGGCAGGTGCGGCACGGCTGGGTGCGGGGGCCGGGGTACGGCGTGGGGCGGTGGCTCTGCTGGCGAGCGGTGCCCTGCTGCTCGCCGCGGGGTGCTCGTCTCAGGAGGGGGCGCAGAGCACGGCGGGCCAGGGCGCGAGCTCACCGGCGGGGTCCCAGCAGACCGGATCGGGCACACCGGCTCCTTCCTCGCCGTCCGCCTCGCGTCCGGCGGCGGATCTGCCGCCCGCGAAGGGCTCGGTGAAGGTGGTGTCGACCCTCACGGAAGGGCTGGGCTCGCCGTGGGGCCTCACCGCCCTGCCGGACGGTGACCTGCTGGTGTCCTCGCGCGACAAGGGGACGATCACCCGGGTGGACGCGGAGAGCGGGAAGAAGACGCTGCTGGGCGCCGTGCCCGGGGTGGCCCCCGACGGGGAGGGCGGGCTGCTGGGGATCGCGGTCTCCCCGACGTTCGGCACGGACCATCTGGTGTACGCGTACTTCACCACCGCCTCGGACAACCGCATCGCCCGCATGCTCTACGACGAGAAGGGGACGGCACCCGGCCAGCTGCTGGGCGCTCCCGACACGATCCTGCGGGGCATCCCGAAGGGCTCCATCCACAACGGGGGACGGATCGCCTTCGGCCCGGACCACATGCTGTACGTGGGGACGGGCGAGACGGGGGATCACGGCTACGCCCAGGACAAGAAGTCACTGGCCGGCAAGATCCTTCGGATGACACCGGACGGTGAGCCCCTGCACGGCAATCCGCAGGCCGACTCCGTGGTGTATTCGTACGGTCACCGCAATGTGCAGGGCCTCGCCTGGGACAGCCACAAGCAGCTGTGGGCATCCGAATTCGGCCAGGACACCTGGGACGAGCTGAACCGGATCGTGCCAGGTGGGAACTACGGCTGGCCGGACGCCGAGGGCAAGGCGGGCGAGAAGGGTTTCCTCGACCCCGTGGCACAGTGGAAGACGTCCGAGGCGTCCCCGAGCGGTATCGCCTACGCCAAGGGTTCCATCTGGATGGCCGGTCTGCGGGGTGAGCGGCTCTGGCGGATTCCGCTGTCCGGTGACGAGAGCAAGGAACCTCTGGCGGCCCCGCAGTCGTTCCTGAAGGGGAAGTACGGCCGTCTGCGCACGGTGCTGGCGGCGGGCGGCAACAAGGTCTATCTCGTCACGAGCGAGACGGACACCCGTGGCACGCCGAAGCCGGGAGACGACAAGATGCTGGTGCTTGAGGTGCGGTAGCGGCTACAGCAGGCGGAAGGGTGCGCGGCCCGTGTTCAACTTCTTCGAGGAACTCTTCGCACCCGGCCGCAAGCACGCCGCCGAGGAACAGCGGCGGCTGGAGCTGAGCCGGGTGGATCTCGGCATCGGTGACCCGGCGCGCGGCCCGATAGACCTCACCTCGGGCAAGGTGGTGGTCCGCCGGCCGGACACCGGGGACGCGGAGCCCGGAGACACAGCACCCGAGGACACGGAGCCCGAGGTCACCGGCGCCCGGAACGCGGACACCGGGGAGCGTGGCGAAGCGGTGTAGCTGTCCGCGTCCTCGCGCGCCCGGCGGGGCCGCCGGACAGCCACCTGCCGCCTGCCGCCTGCCGCCCCGCCGAGAAACCCGGTCCTCAGGAGCCCGTGGGCGTGCGGTAGAGGCGGAGCCGGTGGGCGAGTGCGGCGGCCTCGCCCCGGCTGGCCACCCCGAGCTTGGCCAGGATGTTGGAGACGTGCACGCTCGCGGTCTTGGGCGAGATGTACAGCTCCTCGGCGATCCTCCGGTTGGTGTGGCCGTCCGCGACGAGCCGGTGCACGTCCTGTTCGCGCCGGGTCAGCCCGAAGGACTCCACCGCGGCGGCGGCCGCGGCCCGGAGTTGCTCCTCGGAGCGGTCCCGGCCGGTCTGCTCGTCGTGGGCGCCGTCGCCGTCCGGGACGGTGACGGCCTCCAGGATCTCCGGCCCGGACCCGGACCCCGGGCCGGTGGCCGAACCGGGGCCGCGAAGCGCGTCGGGGGCGGCGAGGGTGATGCGGGCGCGGCCGGCCAGCAGCTCGATGGTCTCGGTCAGCGGGCGCGAGCCCAGACGCAGGGACGTACCGTGCGCCTCGCGCAGCAGGGCGGTGGCGGCTGCCCGGTCACCGGAGGCCACGAGCAGGGCCTCGGCCCAGCGGTGACGGATCTGTGCCAGCTCGTACGGGCGGGACAGCGGGGCGAAGGCCTTGGCCGCCCGCGACCAGTGGCCTGGGGTGTCCAGGCCCTCGGCGCGGGCCAGTTCGGCATCGACGAGCAGACCGTAGGCCGCCCACACCGGGACGAGCATCGGCAGCCGCTTGAGGTGGCTGCGGATCAGCGCGAGGTTCGCCGGCCGGCCGGGCTCGGTGGCGGGCAGGCCGCGGGCATCGGCCTCGGCCGCCGCGACGACGTGCAGCAGGGGCAGGGCGTAGCGCTGGGTGCCGGTCGGGAAGCCGGTCTCCGCCTGGGCCTCGAAGGCCGTCCGGGCCTCGCTGAGGCGGCCCTGCTGCACGGCGAGGACGACGGTGTGGCGCACGGCGTTGATGAAGTGCTGGGGCTGCGGGTCACGTGAGCCGAAGCTTCGCTTGTTGAGGGCGAGTTGGCGTTCCGCCTCGTCGAAGTCCCCTCGTGCCAGTGCTACTTCGGTGCGGCGGGCGGCGACCAGGCCCTGGGCCTTGCGGGACTGGGCCACCCGGGCGGCGGCCTCCGCGGTGGCCAGGGCCTCGTCCCAGTGGCCGAGCGAGAACAGGGACATCGCCTGGTTGGTGCGGACCCAGGCCTCCTTGTCGGCTATGCCGTGGCTGTGGCAGATCTCGATCCCGTGGTCGGCGGCGGACACCGCTTCCAGGGAACGGCCCATCGCTTCGAGGGTCGAGGGGAGATTGATGCTCGCGCGGCCCATGACGCCGACGAGGCACAGTTCCTCGGCCCGGTCGCGGACGGCGTACATCTCCGCGATGCCGTCGTCGGCGTCTCCGGCGTCCGCGGTCAGCCAGCCGCGGGTGAGGCGGGCGTGCAGTTCGATGTACTCGTCACCGACCAGCCGGGCGTACTCCACGGCCCGGTCCGCGGCGGCGAGGGTATCGGGCCCGGGGCGGTGCAGCGCGCCCCAGCCGGCCACGCTCATCAGGACGTCGGCATGCACGGCCGACGGGGGCAGTCCGCGGACGAGCTCCTCCGCGGTGGCCAGCTCCTCCCAGCCGTCGCCACGGGTGAGGTCCTGGACCAGCCGGGAGCGCTGGACCCAGAACCAGGCGGCGCGCAGCGCGTCGTCCTCGTTCTCCAGGATGCGCAGGGCCTTCTTGCAGAGGGTGAGGGCCCGTTCGCGGTCGCCGCCGAAGCGGGCGGCGACGGTGGCCTCCGCCATCAGGTCGAGGTACCGCAGCGGGGTGGCGCTGTCGCAGCCGCAGCCGCAGGCCGGGTAGACCTCGGCGTAGTCGATGGGGCGCAGCGTGCCGCGGATCGCTTCCGGGGCGTCGTCCCACAGTTCCATCGCCCGTTCCAGCAGCCGCAGCTGCTCGGAGAAGGCGTGCCGGTGGCGCGCTTCGACCGAGGCCTTCAGTACGGCGGGCAGCGCCTTGGCCGCGTCGTGCGCGCCGTACCAGTAGCTGGCCAGGCGGGTGGCGCGCTCCCCGGCGCGGACGAGGGTGGGGTCGGCCTCCAGGGCTTCGGCGTAACGGCGGTTGAGCCGGGAGCGTTCGCCCGGCAGCAGGTCGTCGCTGACGGCTTCGCGGACCAGGGAGTGCCGGAAGCGGTAGCCGTTGCCCTCCGGGGTGGTGAGCAGCAGGTTGGCGCCGACCGCTCCCCGCAGGGCTTCGATGAGGTCGTCCTCGGCGAGGCCCGCGACGGCGGCCAGCAGTTCGTACTCGACGGTGGAGCCGCCTTCGGCCACCACCCGGGTGACCCGCTGGGCGTCGTCGCTGAGTGTTTCGACGCGGACGAGCAGGAGGTCGCGCAGCGAGTCGGGGACTCCGGCGCCGTCCCCGCACTCCAGGCTGCAGGCAAGCTCCTCGACGAAGAAGGCGTTGCCGTCGGAGCGCTCGAATATCTCGTCCACCAGGGCGGGTTCCGGGGTGTCGGCGAGGATGCCGGTGAGCTGGCGGCGGACCTCGGCCCGGTTGAACCGGTCGAGCTCGATGCGGCGGACGGTGCGCAGCCGGTCCATTTCGGCCAGGAGCGGGCGCAGCGGGTGGCGGCGGTGGATGTCGTCGGCCCGGTAGGTGCCGACCACGACGAGGCGGCCGGTGCGCAGCGTACGGAACAGGTAGGCGAGGAGGTGCCGGGTGGAGGCGTCGGACCAGTGCAGGTCCTCCAGGACCAGGACGACCGCGCGGTCCGCCGAGATGCGCTCCAGCAGCCGGCCGGTGAGCTCGAAGAGCCGGGCGGTGCCGTGCTCACCGGCCGAGTCCCGCCCGGGTTCGCCCAGTTCGGGCAGGAGCCGGGCCAGCTCGCTCTCCTGCCCGGCGCAGGCCGCGGCCATCTCCTCGGGAAGGGTGCGGCGCAGGGCGCGCAGGGCCGCGGAGAACGGGGCGTACGGCAGACCGTCCGCGCCGATCTCCACGCAGCCGCCCACGGCCACGACGGCCCCTCGGCGGGCCGCCACCGCGAGGAACTCCTCGACCAGACGGGTCTTGCCGACGCCCGCCTCGCCGCCGACGAGCAGCGCCTGCGGTTCTCCGCAGGCGCAGCCGTCCGGGCCGGCGCCCTGCGCGGTGGCGCGTGCGAGCGCGTCGGTGAGCGAGGTGAGTTCATTTGCGCGGCCGACGAACATGGGACTGACTGACCTGGTCTCCACGGAGCCGAGCATCGCATACGCGTCTGACAACTCGGATCCGGGAAGCTGGACCGGCATCGTCCTCCGGTCCTTACGCGGCGTGCGCGAACCGCTGTCGATCGCTGTCCGCACTCACCGTCCTCTCGCGCTCCTTGCGTGCCGTACTGCGGGCGGCCCGCTCGGCGCGACGTACTTCGCGGGCGAGCCGCTCGGCGTCGGCGCGGCGGATCAGTTCGGCCTGCATGACCTTGTGGAGCTCGTACTCGTACATGCGATTCCCCTGGTGACGTGGGCCGTTGGGCCCGGTGGCGGCAGTTCGTCTGCCGTGCCTCCACTTTCGTCCACCGGGGGGTGCCGGCGCATCGGGCGAGTTCCGCATCTCCGGCGGGCGGGTGCCTTGGGCGCGTGCCCGAGTCACCGCACCCGGACCGCGAACGCCCCCGCGGATGCCTTAGGCGGCTCCGGGGGGCGTCGTACGGAAGGGGGAGTTCCGGTCCGCCGGGTCAGCTTCCCGCGGTCGTCGCGGCCGCCGTGGGCAGGGCGACGATGAGGTCGAAGTACATGCCCACGGCGACCAGCACGCCGATCACGCCGAGCGCGATGCCGCCCTTGGCCACCGCCCGGACCCAGCCCGCCTGCGGGTGCGCGGAGGGGGCGCCGAACGCGGGCCGGACCAGGACGTAGCAGCCGACCAGCAGGGCGACGAGTCCGAAGATCCCGTTGACCAGGGCGGTGGCGTGCCAGGCGTCGCCGTAGATCTCGGAGATCTGCTGGGCGGCCGAGCCACCGGACGACGTCTTGATCTGCCCGATCAGGGTCTCGCGCTCGGCGGCGACCCGGCCGCTCCAGGCTCCGGTGAGCGAGACGATGCCGAGGCCGACGGAGACGACGGCCGCGGCGGCGGTGCCGAGACCGGCGGACTCCTTGCCGGACCCGTCGTCGTCCAGGTCGTCATCACCCAGGGCCAGGTCCAGGTCCGGGTCCGCGTCCGGGTCCAGGTCCGGGTCGAGGTCCGGGTCGAGGTCCTGCTCCGCCCCGTCGCCGCGGTCCGCGGGCTCCGTGCGTGCCTTGTCGAGCCGCCCCGCCGTCTCGGGTCGCTCCGCCGCGTCCTTGGCGCCTGCGGTGTCTGTGGCGGCCTTCTCTGCCGTCTTCTTCTCCCCGTCGCCCTCGGCGACGGGAGCTGTGGGAGTGGTGGGAGTGGTGGGAGTGGTGGGGTTCATTTTCCGCACGCTAGGCGTCCCGGATGAGAACGTTCTTAACGCGCTGCGCCGCCCCGCTCCCCCGCCCCGGCACAGCCGCTCCGAACCACTCCCGGATGCTCCCGGCCGCTCCGGTCAGCGGACGTGCTGGGCGGCCGGTACCGCCTCGCCGTCCGGGCTCGCGCCCGCCGCCGGGATCCGCGCACGCGAGGACCGGCATTCGGGCGGCTCGATGCTGAGGCGCGGCAGTCTGCGGTCCAGCCGGCCCGGCAGCCACCAGTTCGCCCCGCCCAGCAGGTGCATCAGGGCGGGAACCAGCAGCGTGCGCAGCACGAAGGCGTCCAGCGCGACGGCCGAGGCGAGCGCGATCCCGAACATCGCGATGACCCGGTCACCGCTGAGCACGAACGCGAGGAAGACCGAGATCATGATCACCGCCGCCGAGTTGATCACCCGGCTGGTCTCCGCGAGGCCGACCCGGACCGCCCGCCGGTTGTCGCCGGTCTCCAGCCACTCCTCGTACATCCGGCCGACCAGGAACACCTGGTAGTCCATGGAGAGGCCGAACAGCACGGACACCATGATGACCGGCAGGAAGGGTTCGATCGGGCCGGAGCTGCCCAGTCCCAGCAGCTCGCTCCCCGACCCCCGCTGGAAGACCGCGACGACCACGCCGAACGAGGAGGCGACCGCCGCCACGTTCATCGCCGCCGCCTTCAGCGGGATGCCGACCGACCGGAGGGCCATCAGCAGGAGCAGGCAGCCGAGCCCTATGACGACGCCGATGAAGAGCGGGAGCTTCCCGATGATGATCTGCGCGAAGTGGTCGTAGCCGGCCGTCACGCCGCCCACATGGGTGCGCAGGGATGTGTTGGCGGCCGCCTGCGGAGTTACGTCCGTACGCAGCCGGTCGACGAGCGCGCTGGTCCGCTGGGACTGCGGAGCCGAGTCCGGTACGACGGTGACGAACGCGGTGTCGCCGCTGGAGTTGTACGTGACCGGATAGGCCCACGCGACCCCGTCGGTGTTCCGCAGCGTCGCGGGCAGCGCGTCCATCGCCAGCCGGTCGTCCGCGCCGTCCAGCTGCGCGGCGATGGTCAGCGGTCCGTTGACGCCGGGGCCGAATCCGTCGGCCAGCAGGTCGTAGGCCTGCCGGGTGGTCGAGGACTTCGCGTTGTTCCCCTGGTCGGAGCTGCCGAGGTGGAGCGCGAAGGTGGGGAGCGCGAGGACCAGCATCACCGCCACCGCGATCCCGCCGAGCAGCTTGGGGTGCCGCTCGACGAAGTCGGACCAGCGTGCGGCGAATCCGGTGGGCAGGTCCGGCCGAGGCCCGTCCTGGGCGAGCCGTCTGCGCTCGCGCCCGCTCAGCGCCCGCATGCCGATGAGGGACAGCAGGGCGGGCAGCAGGGTCACGGCGGCCGCCACGGTCAGTACGACGGTGAGCGAGGCGGCGACGGCGACACCGTTGAGGAAGTTCAGCCGCAGGATCAGCATGCCCAGCAGCGCGATGCAGACGGTGGCCCCGGCGAAGACGACGGCGCGTCCGGTCGTGGCGACCGCGTACTGCGCCGCCTCCGGCACGCTCATGCCGCGTCTGAGCCCCCTGCGGTGCCGGGTGACGATGAAGAGGGCGTAGTCGATGCCCACCCCGAGCCCGACGAGCATGCCGAGCATGGGCGCGAAGTCGGCCACCGTCATCAGGTGTCCGAGCAGCACGATGCCCGCGTACGCGGTGCCGACCGAGACGAGCGCGGTGGCGATGGGCAGCATGCTGGCGGCGAGCGAGCCGAAGGCGAGGAAGAGCACGACGGCCGCGACGACGACCCCGATGGCCTCGCTGAGATGTACGGCGGGCGCCTCGGTGAGGGCGATGGCCGAGCCGCCCAGTTCGACCTGGAGGTGCATGCCGGAGGCGGCCTTCGCGGTCCGGACGATTGACTGGGCCTGCTCCACCGGTACGTCGTCGGCCTGCCGGTCGAAGGTGACCGTGGCGTAGGCCGTGCGCCCGTCCGGGCTGATCTGTCCGGCGCCCGCCTGGGTGTAGGGGCCGGCCACCGCGCCGACGCCGGGCAGCTGTTCGACCGCTTGCAGGGTCCTGGTCAGCTTCTGCTCGACGTCGGCCGCCCGCACGGTGGAGTCGTCGGTGTGCCAGACGATGGTGTCGGTGTCCCCGCCGAGATTCGTGAAGCCGCTCTTCAGGAGCGCGGCGGCGCGACCGGACTCGGTGCCGGGTGCCTCGTAGTCGTTGGTGTAGGAACTCCCCGCGATCGCCGCACCCGCGGCCGTGCCGCCCAGGGCGAGCAGCCAGAGGAGGACGGCGACGAGGCGGTGTGCGATGCACCAGCGTGCGATGGCAGCCAAGGGACGAGCTCCCTGCGGGTTCGTGGTCTCTGCGGCGGCTCGGCAGAACCGCCGCAGGAGAACGCACGACCTTGAGAACCGTCACTCTGACAGCCAACTGTGATCATTTGCCCGATTCGTGGCCTTACTCACAGGCGTCGGATCCGCATATGGGCGACATGGCCTCGGCCGTCCGGCGGACTCGCGGAGGGCCTGTCACACCCCGATCACCCGAAGCGCCCCCCAGAGCGCGACCGTCGACACCGCCAGCGTCGCCGGTACGGTCAGCAGCCCGAGCCTGGTGAAGTGGCCGAGCTCCGGCGCCTCGTCGTGCGTGTGCAGGATGCGGCGCCACAGCAGCGTGGCGAGCGAGCCGACGTACGTGAGGTTCGGCCCGAGGTTCACCCCGATCAGCCCGGCCAGCAGCGGCCCCGGTCCGGCCGCCGCGAGGACCGGGAGCAGAGCGAGGATCGCCGGCAGGTTGTTGATCAGGTTGGCGAGCACCGCCGCGACCGCGGCCACCGCCAGCAGCGCGCCCAGCGAGGAGCCTTCCGGCAGGAGCCGGGCGATGCCGGTACCGAGGCCGTGGTCGACGACCGCCTTGACGACGACGCCCAGCGCCAGCACGAACAGGCAGAACGGCACGTTGGCGGAGTGCACCAGGCCCTTCGCGGTGGTCTCCCGCCTCAGCAGCGCCCGTACGGCCAGCACGACGGCGCCCGCCAGCGCCGCCCACAGCGGTTCCGCGCCCGCGAACGAGGTCACGACGAATCCGCACAGGGTCAGCACCAGGACGACCAGGGTGAAGACGGGCAGCCCCGGCCGGTCCGCGTCCTCCTGTGGCGGGTGCGCGCCCGCCGCCAGGTCGGCCGCGAAGAACCGGCGCAGGATGACGTACTCGACGGCGATCGCCGCCAGCCACGGCAGCGTCATCAGGGCGGCGAAACGGGTGAAGGAGAGGCCGCTGGCCGTGAACGCCAGGAGGTTGGTCAGGTTGGAGACGGGGAGCAGGAGCGACGCGGAGTTGGCCAGGTGCGCGCAGGCGTACACGTACGGGCGGGGACGGGCACCGACGCGGGCGGCGGTCGCGAGGACGACCGGGGTCAGCAGGACCACGGTGGCGTCCAGGCTGAGCACCGCCGTGATCGCCGAGGCGACGACGAAGACGCCCGCGAGCAGCGGGCCGGTCCGCCCGCCGCAGGCGCGGGCGACCAGGTCGCCGGCGGCCCTGAAGAGCCCTTCGTCGGCGCAGAGCTGCGCCAGCACCAGGATCGCGGCGAGGAATCCGACGACCGGCAGCAGGTCGGCCAGCTGGGACCTGGCCTCGGGCCAGGAGACCGCGCCGAGCGCGATCACGAGCACCGCGGCGGGCACGGCGACGGTCGCCTCCGGCAGGCCCCTGGGGCGTACGACGGCGAACGCCAGCACCACCAGCAGGAGTGCGACGGAGACGATCTCGGCGGTGACGGTGTTCAGCGGACTCTCCGGACCGGTGAAAAGGGGGCGGTGCGCCGGGCAGGACCCGGTGCACCGCCCCCTCGGGACGTGCGGGAAGGGCTCAGCCCTCGACGCCGAGCTTCTCCAGGATCAGCTCACGCACCCGGGCCGCGTCCGCCTGGCCGCGGGTGGCCTTCATGACGGCGCCGACGAGCGCGCCGGCCGCGGCGACCTTGCCGCCGCGGATCTTGTCCGCGATGGCCGCGTTGCCCGCGATGGCCTCGTCGACCGCCGTGGACAGCGCGCCCTCGTCGGAGACGACCTTCAGGCCGCGCTTCTCGACGACGGTGTCCGGATCGCCCTCGCCCGCGAGGACGCCTTCGAGGACCTGGCGGGCCAGCTTGTCGTTGAGGCCGCCGGAGGCGACGAGCTCGGCCACCCGGGCGACCTGCGCGGGGGTGACACCCAGCTCGTCGAGGCCCCGGCCGGTCTCGTTGGCGTTACGCGCCAGCTCGCCCATCCACCACTTGCGGGCCTGGTCCGCGGGGGCGCCCGAGTCGATCGTCGCGACGATCAGCTCGACCGCGCCCGCGTTGAGGATGGACTGCATGTCGTGCTCATTGATGCCCCACTCCTCCTTGAGCCGGGCGCGGCGCAGCCGGGGCAGCTCGGGAAGCCCGCCCCGCAGCTCCTCGACCCAGTCCCGGGCCGGGGCGACCGGCACCAGGTCGGGCTCGGGGAAGTAGCGGTAGTCCTCGGCGTTGTCCTTGATGCGGCCGGCCGTGGTGGAGCCGTCCTCCTCGTGGAAGTGCCGGGTCTCCTGCACGATCGTGCCGCCGGAGTTCAGCACCGCGGCGTGGCGCTGGATCTCGAAGCGGGCGGCCCGCTCGACGGAACGCAGCGAGTTCACGTTCTTCGTCTCCGAGCGGGTACCGAACGCCTCGCGGCCGTGCGGGCGCAGCGACAGGTTCACGTCGCAGCGCATCTGGCCCATCTCCATCCGGGCCTCCGAGACGCCGAGCGCCTTGATGAGCTCGCGGAGCTCGGCGACGTACGCCTTGGCGACCTCTGGTGCCCGTGCGCCCGCTCCCTCGATCGGCTTGGTGACGATCTCGATGAGCGGGATGCCCGCGCGGTTGTAGTCGAGCAGGGAGTGGGACGCGCCGTGGATACGGCCGGTGGCGCCGCCGACGTGGGTCGACTTGCCGGTGTCCTCCTCCATGTGGGCGCGCTCGATCTGCACCCGGAAGATCTTCCCGTCCTCCAGCTGGACGTCCAGATAGCCGTCGAAGGCGATCGGCTCGTCGTACTGGGAGGTCTGGAAGTTCTTCGGCATGTCCGGATAGAAGTAGTTCTTCCGGGCGAACCGGCACCACTTTGCGATCTCGCAGTTCAGCGCGAGGCCGATCTTGATGGCGGACTCGACGCCGATTTCGTTGACGACCGGCAGCGCGCCCGGCAGCCCGAGGCAGACCGGGCAGGTCTGCGAGTTGGCGTCCTGCTTGAGCTCGGTGGAGCAGCCGCAGAACATCTTGGTCTTGGTACCCAGCTCGACATGGACTTCGAGGCCCATGACGGGGTCGTACGTCGCGAGGGCGTCCTCGTACGACTCCAGGTCAATGACAGCAGTCACGGTGAAAACTTTCCCTCTCAGCCCAGCAGGACGTCGTCGTCGCCGAGACGCTTCAGTTCGCGATAGAGGATCGCGAGGCCGGTGACGATGGCGGCGGCGGACACGGTCGCGTCGATGAGGCGCAGCGTGTCGTTGTCGTTCCGCGCGAGCCTGATCTGCTTGGCAACACTGATCGCGCCGAACGCGGTGCTGCCGAGCGATACGTAGAGCCCGGTCTTGGACTTCTTGAAGTTCGTGGCCTTCTTTGCCATGGCACTCACAGCGACGGAGCCTCCTCAAGCAGTGGGTGTCCCCACTTTTCCACGAAGGCGGCCTCAACGGCGGCTCCGACCTTGTACAGCCGGTCGTCCTTCATGGCGGGGGCGATGATCTGCAGTCCGACCGGCAGGCCGTCCTCCGGTGCCAGGCCGCACGGCAGCGACATGGCGGCGTTGCCGGCCAGGTTGGTCGGAATGGTGCACAGGTCCGCGAGGTACATGGCCATCGGGTCGTCGGCGCGCTCACCGATCGGGAAGGCGGTGGTGGGCGTCGTCGGGGAGACGATCACATCGACGCCGCCCTCTCCGAAGGCCTTCTCGAAGTCCCGCGTGATCAGGGTGCGGACCTTCTGCGCGGAGCCGTAGTACGCGTCGTAGTAGCCGGAGCTGAGCGCGTACGTGCCGAGGATGATGCGGCGCTTGACCTCGTCACCGAAGCCGGCCTCGCGGGTGAGCGCGGTGACGTCCTCCGCGGACCTCGTGCCGTCGTCCCCGACCCGCAGGCCGTAGCGCATGGCGTCGAAGCGGGCGAGGTTCGAGGAGCACTCGGACGGCGCGATGAGGTAATACGCCGAAAGGGCGAGGTCGAAGGACGGGCAGTCCAGCTCGACGACCGTGGCGCCGAGCGACTTCAGCAGCTCGACCGACTCGTTGAAGCGCTGGACGACACCGGCCTGGTAGCCCTCGCCGGAGAACTGCTTGACGACTCCGACCCGCATGCCCTGTACGGAGCCGTTGCGGGCGGCCTCGACGACCGGCGGGACCGGGGCGTCGATGGAGGTCGAGTCGAGCGGGTCGTGTCCGGCGATGGCCTCGTGCAGCAGCGCCGCGTCCAGGACCGTACGGGCGCAGGGGCCGCCCTGGTCGAGGGAGGAGGAGAAGGCCACCATGCCGTAGCGGGAGACGCCGCCGTAGGTGGGCTTGACGCCGACGGTGCCGGTGACGGCGGCGGGCTGGCGGATGGAGCCGCCGGTGTCCGTGCCGATGGCGAGCGGGGTCTCGAACGACGCGAGGGCGGCGGAGGAGCCGCCGCCGGAGCCGCCCGGGATGCGGGTGAGGTCCCACGGGTTGCCGGTCGGGCCGTAGGCGCTGTTCTCGGTGGAGGACCCCATGGCGAACTCGTCCATGTTGGTCTTGCCGAGGATGACGACGTCGGCGGCCTTGAGCCGCTTGGTGACGGTCGCGTCGTAGGGCGGGACCCAGCCTTCGAGGATCTTCGAGCCGACGGTGGTCGGCATGTCCTGCGTGGTGAAGATGTCCTTGAGCGCGAGCGGGACGCCGGCCAGCGGGCCGAGCTTCTCGCCCGCCTCCCGCTTCGCGTCGACGGCACGGGCCTGCGCGAGCGCGCCCTCGCGGTCGACGTGCAGGAAGGCGTGGACCTTCTCGTCGACGGCCTCGATCCGGGCCAGGTGGGCCTCGGTGACCTCGACGGCCGTGAGCTCGCCGGAAGCGATCTTCTCGGCGGTCTGCGCGGCGGTGAGCTTGATGATGGTGCTGATGTCCGTCATGGCTTTTTAGTCCTCCCCCAGGATCTGCGGCACCTTGAAACGCTGCTGCTCCTGGGCCGGGGCGCCGGAGAGCGCCTGCGCGGGGGTGAGCGAGGGACGGACCTCGTCCGCCCGCATGACGTTGGTCAGCGGCAGCGGATGGGAGGTCGGCGGTACGTCTTGGTCGGCGACCTCGGAGACGCGGGCGACCGCGCCGATGATGTCGTCGAGCTGACCGGCGAAGTGATCGAGCTCTTCGCCCTTCAGCTCCAGACGCGCCAGCCGGGCGAGGTGGGCGACCTCCTCGCGCGTGATGCCAGGCATGCAGCGATCCTCAGGGGTTGGTGTGTGGTTTTGGTCCAATCCTATGGGGTGTCCGGGTGCGCGAAATCAAGCCCGTCCCACACACAGGATCCAAACCGGGCCGCATCCCGATCAAGCCCGTCCGGCGATTGAGGACAAAGCGGCCGCCGGGCGCCTCCGGTCACCCCGCCGGCCCCGCGCCCCGTCCTACGGCGTCGCCGGCCGTGAGCCCGCCGTCCGCCCGGACGGCCGCTGCTCCAGCTCGGGCGTCGCGGCGGCGGCCACACTCGCCGCGGCTGCCGCGGCCGCCGCCGCTGCCGCCAGCTCGGCCGGCCGCCGCCACCCGTGCTCGCCCCGCGCCCGCAGCCAGGCGGTCGTCTCCTGCGGCGGCATCGCGGCCGCCACCAGCCAGCCCTGCACCGCGTCGCAGCGCAGGTCCCGCAGCCGCTCCCAGGTCTCGTCGTCCTCGACGCCCTCCGCGACGACCAGCAGGCCCAGCGAGTGCGCCAGGTCGATCGTGCAGCGGACGATCTCCGCGTCCTCGTGGTCGATGGCGAGCCGGGCCACGAAGGAGCGGTCGATCTTGAGCTCGCTGACCGGCAGCCGGCGCAGGTGTACGAGGGAGGAGTACCCCGTGCCGAAGTCGTCCAGGGACATCTTCACGCCGTGCCCGGTCAGCCCGGCCAGCGTGTCCGCGGCCCGCTGCGGGTCCTCCAGCAGCACGTGTTCCGTTATCTCCAGCTGCAGGGCGCCCGCCGGGACGCCGTGCCGGGCCAGCCGGGCCGCGACGCCGCCCGCGAATCCGGGGGTGTGGACGTCGCGCGGGGAGACGTTGACCGCGACCGGGACGAACAGCCCCTGCGCCCGCCACCGGGCGACCTGGGCGAGTGCCGTCTCCAGTACGTACTCGGTGAGGTGCGGCATCAGCCCGGACGACTCCGCGATCGCGATGAGCTCGTCCGGAGGGACCCGCCCCCGCTCCGGGTGCACCCAGCGGACCAGGGCTTCCAGGCCGGCCACCTGTCCGTCGAAGCGGACCTTGGGCTGGTAGTGCAGCTCGACCTCTCCGGCGTCCAGCGCGCGCCGCAGGTCACCGAGGAGCCCGAGGCGGTCCGGGGTGTTGCTGTCGCGCTTCGACTCGTACACCTCGACGCCCGTGCGGTCGCGCTTGGCCTGGTACATGGCCACGTCCGCGCGGCGCAGCAGCCCCTCGGCGTCCACCGCGTGATCGGGGTGGACGGCGACACCGGCGCTGGCCTCCAGCACCAGGGTGAGCCCGTCGAGGTCGAGCGGGGAGGAGAGCGCGGCGACCAGATGGCGGGCGACCCGCATGGCGCTGGTGGTGGAGTCGGCGGTGGGCAGCAGGACGGCGAACTCGTCGCCGCCGAGCCTGGCCACCTCCGCCCCGCGCGGCAGGGCGAGGCGCAGCCGTTCCGCTATCTGCAGCAGCAGCCGGTCCCCGGCCAGATGGCCGAGGGTGTCGTTGACCGCCCGGAAGCGGTCGAGGTCGATCAGGACCAGTCCGGCCCGGGAGCCGACGCTCTCGGCCTCCTCCAGGGCCGTCCAGGTGCGTTCCAGCAGCCACTGGCGGTTCGGCAGTCCGGTCAGCGGGTCCCGCAGCTGCTCCTCCGCCCGCGCTCGGGCGATCCAGAGCGTGGAGTCGAGTGCGATCAGCGGGACTGCGAAGAGCGGCAGCAGGACCGGCATGGCCATGGCGACGACGCAGATCAGCGGTGCGATGCCGAGCAGCGCGACCGCGACGAGGCCCTGGCGGAGCAGCGCGGTGCGGGCCGCGGTCGGCAGTCCGCCACCCTGGGGTGAGCGGGCGTACCAGAGCAGTACCCGGGTGACGAGCAGATAGGTGGAGGCGGCGAGGAGGACTTCCGGGACGGCGTCGATGCCCCAGTCGAGTGGCTGCCAGGGCGACTCGACGGTCTGCACCTCACCGAACGCGGCCATGACCAGTGCCGCCGCGCCCACCCCCAGGATGTCCACCGCGCCGTGCAGCAGCCCCTGCCACCAGCGGTGCCTGCGGGCCATCCCGACGAGTACGACCACGACCAGGCTGACCAGTCCGGCGGGCACCCAGCCGTAGAGCAGCAGCACGGCGAGCGTGAGGGCGGCTCCGGAACCGGTGCCGCCCCACCAGCGGTCGCGGCCGAGCGCGACCAGGTGGCCGACGACGATCCCGGTGAGTACGGCGAGCGACCAGCCGGCCTTCCCGTCCGGGAAGATCGCGTGTCCGCCGCTCACGGTCCGGTAGAAGCCGGTCGCGAGCTGGACGGTGGCGAGGGCCACGACGACGATGCCCACCTTGGGCGTGAGTCCGGCGAAACCCTGCAGCCGCGACACCGGTGCGGCGTTCTCGGTCGGTTTCATTCCGTCCCTCTCACAGCCGGCGGTGCCGATGTCACCTGATCGTTCCGTTCCCTGCCACCGCGCCCCGCACACCCGGCGGCCGGGCTCCGCGGACGCATCCCTCAACAGTAGGCCGCAGAGGGCTTCCAGGGGCAGCGGTCTACATCTCTTGCCCGAATGCGAACCGACCGTCCGTCAGCATCTACTATGCGCCGACCGGGTGAATCCGGGCGTACGCCCACGACTCCCCGCACCGCGGCACCGGCACCGGGGACCGGCGCTACTCCCCGGCCCCGGCATCGGCCCCCGCACCGGGCTCCGTCTCAGCCGTCTCAGCCGTCCCGGCCGGCACAGCCGCCTCGCGCGCCGGGTCGGCGCCGTCCGCGAGCAGTACGGCGAAGCCGTCCTCGTCCAGCACGGGGACCTTCAGCTGCATGGCCTTGTCGTACTTGGAGCCGGGGTTGTCACCGACCACCACGAAGGAGGTCTTCTTCGAGACGGACCCGGTCACCTTCGCCCCGCGGCTCTGGAGGGCCTCTTTCGCGCCATCCCTGGTGTGCGAGGCCAGGGTGCCGGTGACGACGACGGTGAGTCCTTCGAGCGGCCTGGGCCCCTCCTCCTCACCGGCCCCCTCGTCCTCCATCCGGACCCCGGCCTCCCGCCACTTGCGCAGGATCTCCCTGTGCCACTCCTCGGCGAACCACGCCTTGACCGAGGCCGCGATGATCGGTCCGACCCCGTCGGCGTCGGACAGCTCCTGCTCGGTGGCCTCGTCGATCCGGTCGATGGACCGGAACTGACGGGCCAGCTCCTGCGCGGCGACCGGCCCGACGTGGCGGATCGAGAGCCCGGTGAGGATGCGGGCCAGCGGGGCTTCCTTCGCCGCCGCGATGGCGTCCAGCATCCCGACGGCGTTCTTCTTCGGCTCGCCCTGCTGGTTGGCGAAGACCAGCGCGGTCTTCTCCTCGCCCGTCTTCGGGTCGCGCTTGGGCAGTCCGCTGTCCATGTCGAGGACATAGGCCCGGATCGGCAGCAGCTGCTCGACGGTCAGCCCGAAGAGGTCGCCCTCGTCGCGCAGCGGCGGCTCCGCGGGCTCCAGCGGGCGGGTCAGCGCGGCGGCCGCGACATAGCCGAAGTGGTCGATGTCCAGGCACTTGCGGCCCGCCAGATAGGCGACGCGCTCGCGCAGCTGAGCCGGGCAGGAGCGGGCGTTCGGGCAGCGGACGTCGATGTCGGCCTCCTTCATGGGCCGCAGCTCCGTGCCGCACTCGGGGCACTCGGTGGGCATGACGAACGCCCGCTCGGTGCCGTCACGGAGGTCGACGACCGGACCGAGGATCTCGGGGATCACATCGCCCGCCTTGCGGAGCACCACCGTGTCACCGATCAGGACGCCCTTGCTCCGCACCACGTTCTGGTTGTGCAGGGTGGCGAACTCGACCTCGGAGCCCGCCACCTCGACCGGTTCGACCTGGGCATACGGGGTGACGCGACCGGTACGGCCGACGCCGACACGGATGTTGACCAGCTTGGTGTTGACCTCCTCCGGCGCGTACTTCCAGGCGATCGCCCAGCGCGGGGCGCGCGAGGTGGAGCCGAGCCGGCCCTGGAGCGGGATCTCGTCGAGCTTGACGACGACGCCGTCGATCTCGTGCTCCACCGAGTGCCGGTTCTCACCGAAGTGGGCGATGAACTCGCGTACGCCGTCCAGGGAGTCGACCACCTTGTTGTACTTGGCGGTGGGCAGGCCCCAGCCCTGGAGCAGCTCGTAGGCGTGCGAGAGGCAGTCGATGTCGAAGCCCTCGCGGGCGCCGATGCCGTGGACGACCATGTGGAGCGGGCGGCTCGCGGTGACCTTGGGGTCCTTCTGGCGCAGTGAACCGGCCGCCGCGTTGCGCGGGTTGGCGAAGGGCTTGTCGTCCGCCTCCACCAGCCGGGCGTTCAGCTCCTCGAAGCCCTCCATCGGGAAGAAGACCTCGCCGCGGATCTCGACGAGCGCCGGGACGCGGTCGCCCTTCAGCCGGTGCGGGATCTCCGCGATCGTCCGGACGTTGGGCGTGATGTCCTCGCCGGTGCGGCCGTCGCCCCGGGTCGCGGCCCGGGTCAGCAGGCCGTTCTCGTAGGTGAGGTTGACCGCGAGGCCGTCGATCTTCAGCTCGCAGAGGAAGTGGTAGCCGGTGGCGCCGACGTCCCGGGCGACGCGCTCGCCCCAGGTGGCCAGCTCCTCGTCGTCGAAGGCGTTGTCCAGGGACAGCATCCGCTCGCGGTGCTCGACGGAGGTGAACTCCGTCCGGTACGGCCCCGCGACCTTCTGCGACGGCGAGTCGGGCGTACGCAGCGGCGGATACGTGTCCTCCAGGGCCTCCAGCTCACGCATCAGCCGGTCGAACTCGGCGTCGCTGACGACCGGCTGGTCGTTCACGTAATAGCGGAAGCGGTGCTCCTCGATCTGTTCGGCGAGGAGTGCGTGCCGCTCGCGCGACTCCGGCGGCACCTCCGTCCCCGCCTCCACCGGCCCTGCCGTCTGCTCTTCGCCGGCCATCGTCCCGTCCTCCCGTTACCCAGTGCCCCGTTACTCAGGGTTGTCCGCAAGCGATTTCGCGGCCCGAGCGCAGTGGGCGAGCGCGGCCCGTGCGTACGCGGGTGACGCGCCCGCGAGGCCGCATGACGGAGTGATCGCGACGGACTCGGTGAGAGTCCCCGGATTCAGCCCCAGCCTGCGCCACAGCGTCCTGACACCCATGACGCTACCGCCCGGGTCGGACAATCCGTCCGAGGCCGGGTCCGTGCCCGGCACCACCCCGAGGAACAGCTGGGTACCGCCCTCGACGGCTTCCCCGATCGCCTCCTCCTCACGCTCGGTGAGCAGCGAGAAGTCGAACGAGATGCCGTCCGCCCCGGCCCTGCGCAGCAGCGCGAACGGGACCTCCGGCGCGCAGGTGTGGACGAGCGTGGCGCCCTCGCCCGCCGCGCCCAGCACCTCGCGCAGGGTGGATTCGACGAGCTGGCGGTCCACCGCCCGGTAGGTGCGGTAGCCGCTCGCCGTCCTGACCCGCCCGCGCAGGACACCGGTCAGGGAGGGTTCGTCGAGCTGCAGGATCACCCGCGCGCCGGGCATCCGGCGGCGCACCTCCGCGAGGTGGTCGCGCAGCCCCTCGGTCAGCGATCCGGCCAGGTCGCGGCAGGCGCCCGGGTCACCGAGCACGGCCTCGCCGCCCCGGCGCTCCAGCGCGGCGGCCAGCGTCCAGGGCCCGACGGCCTGGACCTTGAGCGGGCCCTCGTAGCCCTGGGTGAACTCCTCCAGCGCGTCGAGGTCCTCGCCCAGCCAGGAGCGGGCCCGGCGGGTGTCGCGCCCCGGCCGGTCGCTGATCCGCCAGCCGCTGGGCTCGACGTGCCCGTACATCTCGACGAGCAGTCCGATGGTCCGTCCGATCATGTCCGCGCCCGGTCCGCGCGCGGGTAGCTCCGCCAGATACGGCACGCCCTGACCGTCCCCGAAGGAGCCGGTGACGGTCTTCGCCGCCTCCCGTGCGTCCCCTCCGGGCATCGAACCGATTCCGGTGGCCGGGCACATCCTGAACTTGCTCTTCTCGCTCACGCCGGAAGCCTACGGCCGTCGCGGGCCCGTGCCGTCAGCGGCCGGGTCGCACCGTGAGGTCGTTGACCTCGGCGTCTCGCGGCAGGTCGATCGCCATCAGGATCGTGGTGGCGATGGACTCCGGGTCGATCCAGCGCTCGGCGTCGTACTCCTTGCCCTCCTGCTGGTGGACCTTGGCCTGCATGGGGCTCGCGGTGCGGCCGGGGTAGACGGTGGTCACCCGGACCCCGTTGCCGTGCTCCTCCTGACGCAGCGAGTCGGCCAGCGCCTTGAGCCCGTGCTTGCTCGCCGCGTAGGCGCTCCAGCCGGGGCTCGCGGCGAGCCCGGCGCCGGAGTTGACGAAGAGGACGTGGCCCTGTGCGACGCGCAGCTGCGGCAGGAAGAGCCGGGTGAGCTCGGCCGGGGCCACCAGGTTGGCGTTGAGCTGGGCGTGCCAGGCCTTGGGCGTGAGCTCCCCGACCTGACCGAGCTCGACGACGCCCGCGATGTGCATCAGGGAGTCGAGCCGCTCCGGCACCGGCTGCTGGGCGAAGGCCCAGGAGAGCCGGTCCGGGTTGGCGAGGTCCCCGACGATCGTGCGGGCGCCGGGGTGCATGGCGGCGAGTTCCCTGGCGCGGCCCGCGTCGCGGGCCAGGAGGACGAGTTCGGCGCCGCGCTCGGTGAGACGGCGGGCGACTGCTGCGCCGATGCCGGAACCGGCGCCGGTGATGAGGTGAGTGGACATGCCCCCATCGTCGCACCCGTCACACCGCCCCCTTCACGTCACTGCCGCCGCATCACTGCAGGCCGGACGACTGCTCCAGGTAGGCCAGGGCACCCACGCCGTCCTTGGCGAAGAACACCAGGTCGGTCAGCGGGAGCGGCAGGAAGCCCTCGTCCTCCATGCGCTGGAACTGCTGGCGCAGTCCGTCGTAGAAGCCCGCAGTGTTGAGCAGCACGACCGGCTTGGTGTGCTTGCCGTGCTTCTTGAGCTCCAGGATCTCGGTCGCCTCGTCGAGGGTGCCGGTGCCGCCCACCATGATCACGACGGCGTCGGACTTCTCCAGGAGGAGCGCCTTGCGCTCCGCGAGGTCACGCGCGATGACCATCTCGTCCGCGTTGGTACGGGCCTTCGCGGCCAGGAAGTCCACCGAGACCCCGACCAGCTTGCCGCCCGACTCCTGCACCCCGTCGGCCACGACCTTCATCAGCCCGCTCTCCGAGCCGCCCCAGACCAGGGTGTGTCCGCCCCGGCCGAGCAGTTCGGCGAATTCGCGGGCGGGCCGGGTGTAGCGCTCGTCGAGGTCGGCGGCGGAGAGAAATACGCAGATGTTCATGGCCTCCACGGTAGAACCCGCCACCGACAGCCGTGCCGCCGGGGAAGCCGCCGGACAAGAGGGGGAAGAAACGGGCGTGCCCCGCCGCTGAACCAGACATGACTGCCACCCGAGGACACCTCATCACCGTGGAGCCCGCCGCCGAGCATGTGCGGGTGATCCACGACGGCGTACTGCTGGCGGAGAGCCGCCGCCCGCTCGTCCTGCGCGAGACCGGCTGTCCGGTGCGCTACTACCTGCCGCCGGAGGACGTCCGGACCGAGTTGCTGACGGCCTCCGACACCCGGACCCACTGCCCGTTCAAGGGGGATGCCTCCTACTGGTCGCTGCCGGACGCGGCGGACCTGGTCTGGGCGTACCCGGAGCCGAAGGAGGAAGTCGCCGCGATCAAGAACCACTTCTGCTTCTACGACACCGAGACGGCCGCCGGCTGAAGCCTGACCGGAGGTCAGCACCGCTCAACAGCCCCTGCGAGCAGGCGCGGAGAGAAAATTCAGAAACCTTTCGCTCCGGGCGATGAGTTTTCCCGCACCCCGCAGTCCACCTCCACATGGACAAGACTCTCTCCCGCGACGGCACCCCGATCGCGTACCGGCGCCGGGGTGAAGGACCGCCGGTGATCCTGGTGGGCGGGGCCCTGGCCACGGCCGCGACCGAGGCCCCGCTGGCCCGCCTGCTGGCGCCCCGCTTCCATGTGGTCACCTACGACAGGCGGGGCAGGGGCGACAGCGGTGACCGCGCGCCGTACGCGGTGGAGCGCGAGATCGAGGACCTGGGCGCGCTCGTCGAGGCGGTCGGCGGCCGCCCCTCGGTGTTCGGCGTCGGGGCCGGCGGCGCGCTGGCCCTGGAGGCGCAGGCCGCCGGGCTCCCCGTCGATCAGCTCGCGGTGTACGAACCGCCCTACACCCCCGGCCCCGCCGGTCTGCTGTTCAAGGCGGACTGCACGGCCCGGCTGCACCGGCTGCTGTCCGCCGGGGACCGGGACGGCGCGGTGGAGCTGTTCCTGAGCGTGACGGGCATCCCAACCGATCTGATCGCCAGGATGCGGCGGGCGCCGCTGTGGCCGACCCTGGAATCCGTGGCGCACACCCTGGCGTACGACGACGCGCTGCTCGGCACCGGCGCGGTGCCGGCCGAGCGGTTCGCCGCCGTCACGGCACGGACCCTGGTGGTCGGCGGCGGTTTCAGCCCGGACACCGCGAGGGCGGCGAGCCAGGAGCTGGCGGACGCCCTCCCCCGGGGCCGCCACCGCACGCTGACGGGCCAGGCCCGGGAGCTGGCACCGCAGGTGGTCGCCCCGGTACTGGCGGAGTTCTTCACCCGGCACGAGTACGTGGGCCAGGCGTCCTGAGGGGGGCCTGAAAGCACTCCGCGCGGATACGCCCGTACAGGGGTCGGGCGTATCCGCGCGGGGTATACCGCGACTCGCGGCCTGGCGGGTTTCAGCTGTACGAGGTCACCGAACCGCTCCACGCCACAGGACGGGTTCGGCGTCCGCGAAGAGCTTCTCCCGTTCTTCGGCATCCGGAAGCACAAGTCTCACCTGCCGGCGGAACGCCACGCCATGACCGGGCGCCCGCAGGTGGCAGAGTTCATGCACCAGTACCAGGTCCACCAACGACGGTGGCAACTGCAGAACCGCCCAGTGCACCGCGATGTCTCTGTCCTGCCCGAGTGCTCCCCACTTTGGTCCCAGATCACGGGCCTCGACCCGGGGCGCCGGCAGCCCGACGCGTGATGCGTGATGCGTGATGCGTGATGCGTACGAGGACAACCGCCCGGCGAGCCACCGCGTGCCGCACGCCTCGTACCACTGAGCAATCCGGCGGGCGCCCTCGTCGGCCGTGCGCGGCCTGGGAAGTTCCAGCCAGCTCCGGTACAGCCTCACACGGCCGCCCTCTCCAGCAGGCAGGAGCCTCAGACGGTGGCGTCGCCCCAGGTAATTGGAGCCAGTGCCGCCGACAAGCTCCTTGGCCGGCTCATCCGGCCTCGCCCGCCTGTCCCGGACCTCGCGCGCCAGGCGTGGCAGCCTCGTCCGCACGGCCCGTGCGACGGCGGCCGGGTCCGCGTTCGGCGGTACGGCGAACAGGACATCCCCGCTCTCGTCTACCTCGATGCCCAGCGTGCGCCGTCGTAGCCGTACGACAACCTGCCACGTCCACTCCCCGGGCACGGGGAGTGCCGCGATCGCCCGGTGGACGGGAGTACTCACGGGGCATTCCTACCATCCGACAACGCGGATTCCCTGCGACGCCCCTCACTCAGCGCTCATTGCACTCCCCGTACCGCAGGAAGTCGTCACGGCGCTCGACGGCCAGTTCCACCAGGAGTCCGGCGAGCGGGCCGGTGTCCTCTCATTCCAGGGAGACATGTCTTTCCAGACTGTCACGGAGGTGCTTGCGGACCCGGTCCCTGGTATCCGTCAGGTGCACGATGTCCGGTGAGCGCACATGCCCGGCGATCTCCACCGTGAGGGCACGGGCGGCTGCCGTCAGGTCGGCACCCGGCGGAGTCAGCGCACCGTCCTCCAGCTCCTGTACGAGCAGCCCGTGTACCGGCCGCTCGGTCCACGGGTCGAGACCGCTGCCCGCATTTGCGTCCTCGGCCTCGTTCTCGTTCATGTCGCCGACAAGCCGGGTGAGCTCGACGGCCGCCTTCTCGAAGTCGTCCCGCATCTGCTGCAGGATCTCGTCGAGCCGTCGGCTGAAGCGTGTGTAACGGGCTCGATCGGAGCCGATTTCGGCTGCGATGCGCACCTTCACCGAGCTGGACATGTACGAAACCCGGGTACGCGCATCACTGTTGGCGTTGACTCGCTCCATGAAGTCGGGAGGGGTGAGCTCGACGGGAGGGACTCGCTGCTCAATGTTCGTCACCTTCAGGTGCCGTGCCATCAGCTGCCGGATCTTCGCGCCGTAGCGACGCGGGCTGAAATCGTCACGACCGTCGAGGTAGCGGCGGCGGGCGAGGTACTGAACCTCACCGAGGAGCCCTGCGAACGCCTCGTACTTCAGTGCCTCGGGTCGCGGCAGTACGGCGTTGAGGGCGCTGAGGAAGTCACGTGCGAGCTCGTCGAAATCGGCGCGCAGCAACGGGTCCTCAAGCACGGCCAGCAGGTCCTCCCGCTGCTCCTCCGCCTTGAGGGAGGTGATACCCAGCCGGTCCAGGAAGTCGGAGACGTGGCTACGCAGATCTGCGAGCAGGGCGATGGCCGCCGCGTCGGCCTGGCGCAGCAGACGGTCCCGAACCGGCTGGTCGCCCGTGAACGTCTTCTTGTCCAGGTGGTCGACGGACGCGTCGTAGCCGTACAGCTCACGCAGGTGCGCCTTTTCTTAGTCCCCGAGCGAACTGGCCAGCTCCGGACCGATCCCGACAAAGTCGACCACCTGCCCCCAACGTTTGTTCCGGTACGGGCGGTTGGTACGGGCGACCGCCTGGAGCAACCCCGCGCCGGACAGTGCGCGGTCGAGGTAGAGCACTTGCTCAACGGGGGCATCTAAGCCGGTGAGCAGCATCGACTGCACGACCGGCGGCCATGGGGCCCTCGTCCGGTTCCTCGCTCTCGTTCACCGGCGGGTCCGGTTGCTGCCCGTCAGGGTGCCACTTCTCCCTCGCTCCGCCGGGCGTGCCCAGCCCGGAGGCCGAGTTCCCGTGAGCGGATGCCTTCCACGCGGGGTCTTCGGCAGCGGCAAACGGGTCACCGAGGCCTTTCTGGAAACGCTCGATGTAGCCGTCCTGCTGTGACCTCGACGTCCAGCACTTCCATGTCCCGGGGTCCTTGCGCCCGCTGTTCGGCTGGGCCTCGGAGATCACCACGGGTGAGGCTGCCGTCCCCGAAGCGTTCGTTGAGGTAGTTGAGATAGTCCGGCTCGGTGGACTCGCCTTCGCAGCCGACATACAGCACCCGTTGCGCCCGCGTATCGGCCGGAGGCGGTGGCGCGGGGGCCACGAGAGGCTTCTCCTCTCCCTTGCGGCTCTTACGCTTCCGCCGGGGCGGCTCGTCCTCCTGCCCCTCGGTACCGTGTTGTCCTTGCTGCTCACCCCACGTACTCACGCTGTTGCCTTCTCCTCCAGCCAGGACAGTTCGCGAGCGATCTCGCCCGCGCTGACGCGGGGCACCCCGCCGTAGCGCCCGCGCAGGTAGCCACGCTCCAGGTTCTCGCCGTCCTTCGGGTGGGCGGCGGTCAGCGGATAGATCTCCGTCGCGCCCGACCGGTCCTTGGCCGCGATCCAGACCTGGTCAGGGCCGAGCGGCCGGTCCAGTACGTCGCTGCCGAGAAGAGTGGCGTCGTGCGTGGTGAAGATCAGTTGCGCGTTGCGCGGGTCGGCCTTCGGATCCTGGAAGATCCGTACGACCTCCGCCGCCAGCGTCGGGTGCAAGGAGGAGTCAAGCTCGTCCACGAGCAGCACCGCCCCCTTGTCGAGCACGGTGAACATGGGCCCGAGGAAGGCGAACCAGGCGTGCGTGCCGAAGGACTCCTCGGTGAGGAAGTCCAGCGGGGTGTCGGTTCCGTCTCCGGTGCGGTGCCGCAGTCTGACCGCTCCGGTCTCCGGGTCGACCTCCACGCCCGTGACGCCGAGATCGGCGGCAGCCAGCAGATGAAGGACCCGCTCGCGGTACCCGTCTTTCGCGTTCCGCTCGACGAGGTCCAGCGTCCACTTCGTGCGGTGTCCGACATCCTCACCGGGTGTCACCAGCCACAGGTTGTCCAGGAACCACCGGTGCAGTGGGGAGAGTTGGCGGTCGTTCAGAGTCGCGGCGGTGGAGAGGAACAAAGAATTCGGTCGAGTGACGGACATCAGCAGTTCGCGATTCCCGGTGAAGCCCTCGCTCTCGAAGACGAACTCCCCGCCCTCCGCTTCGGGTCGCCCCGCCTCGCGATCGAACCAAGTCTCCCGCTTGCCCCCGGGGTAGGCGTGCAGCCATTCGGTCTCGACGCGATCGTCAGAAAGCTCGAAGCCGTACGTGAAGCGGGTCCCGCTGCGACCGAGGGAGAGATCGACCTCGTACGGACTGGTCTCGTCCGCGCACGCGGGGTCGAGCTTGAAGGGCTCGCGAGGCACGCCGGGAGACTTCGTCCAGTCGGCGAAGGATGTGCGGACCGCATGGCGCATGTCGGACAGCGCACTGAGCAAGTTGCTCTTGCCCGCGGCGTTGGAGCCCATGATGCCCAGCACCGGCAGCGCCGATACGTCGTGCCCGTCGTGACGGAGTCCGGTCACTCGGGCGTTGCCGTCACCGTGATCCGGTCCGATCAGCGACAGCTCGCACTCATCGCGGATCGAGCGGTGATTGGCCACCCGGAAACGCAGTAGCACCCCCGGCCTCCCGACAGGACGGGGAGGCTGGCCCCGTCGTACGTACACCGCATGCGGACGATCCGCATGCGCAGCCTATGACGCCGGCACCGGACGTGCCAGCCCTGACCAGTCAGCCCGTCGCGGCCGTCTCCCGGCGCACCGTCGTCGCGATCGTGGCCGACCCGACCACGCGCGTCCCGTCGTACAGCACGACCGCCTGGCCCGGGGCCACGCCCCGCACCGGCTCGGTGAACGAGACGTGGAGGGTGCCGTCGAGGAGTTCGGCGCTCACCTCGGTCTCGCCGCCGTGGGCGCGCAGCTGGGCGGTGTACGTGCCGGGGCCGGACGGCGGGGTGCCGCACCAGCGGGGCTTGATCGCGGTCAGGGCGGTCACGTCGAGTGCCTCGACGGGGCCGACGGTCACCGTGTTGTTCACCGGGGAGATGTCCAGGACGTAGCGCGGCTTGCCGTCGGGCGCGGGGTGGCCGATGCGCAGGCCCTTGCGCTGGCCGATGGTGAAGCCGAAGGCGCCCTCGTGGGTGCCGAGCTTCGTACCGGACTCGTCGAGGATGTCGCCCTCCGCCGTGCCACCGAGGCGGTCGGCCAGGAAGCCCTGGGTGTCGCCGTCGGCAATGAAGCAGATGTCGTGGCTGTCGGGCTTCTTGGCGACGGCCAGGCCCCGGCGCTCGGCCTCCGCGCGGATCTCGTCCTTGGTGGTGAGGGTGTCACCGAGCGGGAACATGGCGTGGGCGAGCTGGCGCTCGTCCAGGACGCCCAGCACATAGCTCTGGTCCTTGGCCATGTCGGAGGCACGGTGCAGCTCACGGCTGCCGTCGGCGGCGAGCACGACCGTGGCGTAGTGGCCGGTGCAGACGGCGTCGAAGCCCAGGGCGAGGGCCTTGTCGAGCAGCGCGGCGAACTTGATCTTCTCGTTGCAGCGCAGGCAGGGGTTGGGGGTGCGGCCGGCCTCGTACTCCGCGACGAAGTCCTCCACGACGTCCTCGCGGAAGCGTTCCGCCAGGTCCCAGACGTAGAAGGGGATGCCGATGACGTCCGCGGCGCGGCGGGCGTCGCGGGAGTCCTCGATGGTGCAACAGCCACGGGCCCCGGTCCGGAAGGACTGCGGGTTCGCGGAGAGGGCGAGGTGCACACCGGTCACGTCGTGGCCCGCCTCTGCGGCGCGGGCCGCGGCGACGGCGGAGTCGACCCCGCCCGACATGGCGGCGAGGACACGGAGGGGGCGCTGGGAAGTCTGAGTCATAGCTCCACCAGGGTACGGGGCGGCGGGAACCGAACGCTCATGGATATGCGTTGTCGACCACATGGGGACCAAGGGCACGACAGGCGCCGAAGGCTCCGGCACCGGCATCAGCCGGCGTTCGGTGCTGATCGGTGGCGCCGTCACGGCGGCCGGTACGGCTGCGCTCGCCCATGACCAGCTGAAACGTGCCTGGTGGCGGCTGCCGGGCGTGGAGAAGCCCCGTAAGCCCGGCGAGGTGGACTACGCGCGGGCCCGGTGGACGGCGGCCTCGCCGTCGAACTGGCGGCGGGCGGACCGCCCCGACGACTACGGCATCGACCGGGTGGTCATCCATGTCACGCAGGGCAGCTTCCAGAGCGCCGTGAGGGTCTTCCAGGACCCTCGGCACGGGGCGGCGGCGCACTACGTGGTGCGTAAGGACGGCCATGTGGAGCAGATGATCCGCGAGCTGGACGTGGCGTTCCACGCGGGCAACCGCTCGTACAACGAACGCAGCGTCGGCATCGAGCACGAGGGCTTCGTGGACCGCCCGCAGGACTTCACGGCGGCGATGTACGCGGCGTCCGCCCGGCTGACCGCGGCGATATGCGAGCGGTACGGGATACCGGTGGACCGGAAGCACATCATCGGGCACGTGGAGGTGCCGGGCGCCGATCACACGGACCCGGGCAGGGGCTGGGACTGGGACCGCTATATGAAGCTGGTGCGGGCGGCGCGGCGCTGAGGCCGGGCCGCCCGTGCTCAGCTGAGTCCGGCCGTCCTGGCCCGTTCCACCGCCGGGCCGATCGCCCGTGCCACCTCGTCGATGTCCTGCTTGGTCGTGGTGTGGCCGAGCGAGAAGCGCAGGGTGCCGCGCGCCAGGTCCGGGTCCGTGCCGGTGGCGAGCAGGACGTGGCTGGGCTGGGCGATCCCGGCCGTGCAGGCGGAGCCGGTCGAGCACTCGATGCCCTGGGCGTCCAGCAGCAGCAGCAGGGAGTCGCCCTCGCAGCCGGGGAACGTGAAGTGCGCGTTGGCCGGGAGCCGCCCGCCGGGGGCCGGGTCGCCGCCGAGGAGGGCGTCCGGGACCTCCGCCAGCACGGCCGCGACCAGCTGGTCTCGGAGGCCGCCGGTCTCCCGGGCGAAGTCCTCGCGCCCGTCGGCGGCGAGCCGTCCCGCGACGGCGAACGCGGCGACGCCGGGAACGTCCAGGGTGCCGGAGCGCACGTGGCGCTCCTGACCGCCGCCGTGCAGCACGGGTACGGGGGTGCAGTCGCGGCCGAGCAGCAGTGCGCCGACGCCGAACGGGCCGCCGATCTTGTGGGCGCTGACGGTCATCGCGGCCAGCCCCGAACGGGCGAAGTCGACCTCCAGCTGCCCGAAGGCCTGCACCGCGTCGGCGTGCATGGGCACATCGAACTCGCGCGCCACCGAGGCCAGTTCACGTACCGGAAAAATGGTGCCGATCTCGTTGTTGGCCCACATCACGGTGATCATCGCGACGTCGTCGGGGTTGCGGACCAGCGCCTCGCGCAGCGCGTCCGGGTGGACGCGCCCGTAGCGGTCGACGGGGAGGTATTCGACGGTCGCGCCCTCGTGCTCGGCCAGCCAGTCCACGGCGTCGAGCACCGCGTGGTGCTCGACGGGGCTGGCCAGCACCCGGGTGCGGCGGGGGTCGGCGTCGCGGCGGGCCCAGTACAGCCCCTTCACCGCGAGGTTGTCCGCTTCGGTGCCGCCGGAGGTGAAGACCACCTCGCTGGGGCGTGCGCCGAGGGCGTCGGCGAGGGTCTCTCTGGACTCCTCGACGGTACGGCGGGCCCGGCGCCCGGCGGCGTGCAGGGAGGACGCGTTGCCGGTGACAGCGAGCTGGGCGGTCATCGCCGCGATCGCTTCCGGGAGCATCGGGGTGGTCGCGGCGTGGTCGAGGTAAGCCATGGTGGGCTCGATTCTACGAGCCCGCGGCGGGGCGCAGGGCGGGCGCATGGCTCATTGCCGCCCGCGCACCGCGGAATCGGCGCCCGCGCACCGCGATTTCGGTGCCCCGTGCACCGGGATCGCTCTTCGTCAGCCGCTGAAGCTCCAGCCGACAGCGCCGTTCCCGGTGACGAGGAAGGCCAGCACCACCAGGTCGGCGACGCCGAGCGCGAGCCCCAGCAGGGCGCGGCCGCGGCGGGCGGTGGACCTGGCCAGGGCGATGACCGCCATCACGATGGCCGCCGGGCCCAGCAGGATGTTCATCACCAGCAGACCGACGAGACCGAGGACGAAAGAGGCGACCGCGAGGGCGTCGGCGTCCCGCGTGGACCTGGCGGACCGGGTGGACCGGGCCGGGGCGTCGGCGGTCGGGCCGGCGGAGGTCGCGGCGGGGGCGGCGGCGCCGGGATCCGTGCCGTCCGTTGCTCCGGAGCGGCGGCCGAGTGTGGTGAGCGTCATGGTGCGGACTCCTTCGGGGTGGATGCGGCGGGGCGTCGGCCGGCCGGGGCCGTCAACGGGACCGGCGCTGGGCGCCGAGGCGCTCGCGCACGGCGAAGACCAGCAGCCAGCAGCCGATGAGGCCACCGAGGACGAGAGTCAGCGGCAGCGGTATGTGGGCCACCGCTCCCAGCACGATCCCCAGCAGAAGCAGGGCGACGACGAGGACGATCATGGCCGGCCTTTCCACAATTGAGAGCACGAGTGTTCACTGACTTGTCAGTCTAGACCCGCACACCCCTTCCCCGCCCCGGAGAACAGTTGTTTACTGAATGGCATGAGTCACACCGCCGGTATCCGCCAGGCCAAGAAGCTGAGGACACGCCAGGCCCTGCTGGACGCCGCCCTCGGACTGCTGGAGGAGCAGAGTCTGAGCAGCCTGGGGCTGCGCGAGGTGACCCGCGCGGGCGGTGTCACGCCGACGGCCTTCTACCGGCACTTCGACGACATCGCCGCACTCGGGGTCGCTCTCGTCGAGCAGACGCTGGGCAGCCTGCACGGAATGATCGGCGCGATCCTGGCCGAGACCGGCGACAGCGAGGTCCGGCTCGACCGCAGCGTCGAACTGATAGCGCGCCATGTCCGTGAGCAGCCCGCCCACTTCCGGTTCATCGCCCGCGAGCAGCACGGCGGGGTCGGACCGGTCCGCGAGGCCATCGCCGCCCAGCTCCGGCTGTTCACCGAGGAGGTGGCGGCGGCGCTCGCCGGGGAGCCGGAGTCGCGGGGCTGGAGCGAGGAGGATCTGCTGATGCTGGGCGGCCTCTACGTCGACCACATGGTGATCACCGCCTCCGCGCTGCTGGACGCGGGCCCGGACGGCGGGCGGGCGGTGGCCGAGGTGGCCCGGCGCCGGCTGCGGCTGGTCACCCTCGGCCGGCTGCACTGGCTGGACGCACCGGACCCCGCACCCTGATCCGGCCTGATCCGGCCTGATCCGGACGACAGACCCTAGGCCGGCGCACATGAGCGACGACCCATGGACTCTGGACCGCACGTTCCACAGCTCCGCCGGGGAGGTCCGCTGGGCCGTCCTGGGGCCGGCCGACGCACCGCCCGTCGTCCTGGTGCACGGGACGCCCTTCTCCTCGTACGTCTGGCGCGGGGTGGCCCGCGCGCCGGCCCAGGACCACCGGGTGTTCGTCTGGGACCTGCCCGGGTACGGCGCCTCCGCCCAGTTCGCGGGCCAGGACGTCTCGCTCGGCTCGCAGGCCCGGGTGCTCACCGAGCTCCTCGGCCACTGGGAGCTGAGCCAACCCGCCGTGGCCGCCCATGACTTCGGCGGCTGCGTCGCCCTGCGCGCCCATCTGCTGCACGGCGCCCGCTACCGCCGCCCGGCGCTGGTGGACCCGGTGGCGCTGGCACCCTGGGGCTCGCCCGCCTACCGGCTGCTCGGCGGGCACCCGGAGGTCTTCGGGCAGCTGCCGCCCGCGCTGCACCGGGCGCTGGTCCGCGAGTACGTGAGCTCGGCCTGCCACACCGGCCTGGGTCCGGCGGTCCTGGACCGGCTGGTCGAGCCGTGGTGCACCGAGGCCGGACAGCCCGCCTTCTACCGGCAGATCAGCCAGAACGACCAGCGGTTCACCGACGAGATCCAGCACCGCTACGCCGAGATCGAGCCGCCGGTGCTGATCTGCCGGGGCGCACAGGACACCTGGATCCCGGTCGAGCGCGGCCACGAACTGGCCTGCCTCGTGCCCGGGTCCGAGCTGCGGATCATCGAGGGCGCCGGGCATCTGGTGCAGGAGGACGCGCCGGCCGAACTGACCGCCGCGCTCACCGGCTTCCTGCGGACGCCCCCGGCCCCTGATCCCCGTACAGCGCCGTGACCGCGGCCGCGTGCCCGGCGACCACCGTGCGCGCGGCGGGCGGTGCGAGGACCTCGACGTTCGGGCCGAGGGAGAGCAGGGAACGCGCCCACTCCACCGACTCCACGGCCAGTTCGGCCCGCAGCCACTCGCCGTCCGGCTCCTCCGGCCGGGGCTCCCCGGTGAGCACGGCCGCGTTCAGCCGCAGGAACAGGTCAAGACGGGAGCGGTGCACCCGTACCAGCAGGGTCACCTCGCCGCGCCGTTCCTCGACCTGACGGCGCAGCACCTCCCACACCTGGGCCAGTTCCACGCCGGGCCTGCGCACCACCGCTTCGTCGGTGAGGACGGCCCGCCGCACCCGGTCCGCGCGGAAGAGACCGGGTTCGCCGTCCCGGTCGGCCACCAGGTACCAGACGCCCGCCTTCACCACCAGGCCGTACGGGTCGACGGTGAGGGTGCGCGCGCTGCGTGTCCCGCTGTGCCGGTAGTCCAGCCTCAGCCGCCGGTCGCTGAAGACCGCGTCGTGCAGCTCGGCGATGTCGACGGCGACCGGCGGACCGCTCATCCAGCGCACCGGGTCGACCAGGATGCGGCGGCTGGTCAGCTCGGCGGCGGGCCGGTGCGGGGCGGGCAGCGCGGCCATCACCTTGCGCAGCGCCGAACCGATCGCCGCGTCGAGGCCCAGCGCCGCGTGGGCGCCGTCCGCCGCCAGCACGAACAGGGCGCGCGACTCGTCGGCGGTCAGCCCGGTGACATCGGTGCGGAACCCGGGCAGCAGGGCGATCCCGCCGTGCCTGCCGCGTTCCGCGTAGACGGGGACGCCCGACGCGGAGAGCGCCTCGACGTCCCGGTAGATGGTGCGTACGGAGACGTCGAGGCGCTCGGCGAGCTCGGGCGCCGGGACCGGGCCGCGGGTCTGGAGCAGCAGCAGGATCGAGAGCAACCGGTCGGACTTCACCGCACCAGCATGCCCCGGCTCCCGCGTCTCCGGGCTCCCGGCACCCGGCTCCCGGTTCCGGCCCGCCGCCGGGTGTCAGCCGCGCGGGGCCTTGGCGAGCTGGCGGGACTGGGCGACCAGCCGGTCGGCGCTGTCCCAGACGTCGGCGTCCTCCTCCAGGAAGCCGCCCGCGAGGTTGCGGGTGGTGATGGAGACGCGGAGTGGGCCGGGGGCCGGGCGGCAGCGGATGTGCGCAGTGAGTTCGACGGTCGGGGTCCAGCCCTTGAGCCCCAGCTCGAACGAGGTCGGCGGCAGCGCGTCTACGGTGAGCAGCAGCGAGAGCGGGTCGGCGTCGCGGCCGTCCGCGAGCCCGAACCAGCCGCGCATCTCGCCCCTGCCGGACGGCTGTCCCACGGCCCAGCCGATCGTCGCCGGGTCCAGCTTGATGTCGAGCCGCTCGGTGATGGCCGAGCTGCCGGGGATCGGGGCAGGTCCGTCGCTCGGGCCGAGGCAGTGTTCGCGGGGCGGCATGGCGGGCACCGTCGCCGTGGTGCGGATCTCGTCGCTCAGGGCGCCCAGGTCGCAGTAGGTGGCGAGGACCCGGATGCGTTCGACCTCGGTGCCGTCGTCCGCGTACTGGAAGAGGGAGGCCTCGCCGGTGGAGAGGGTGCGGCCGGTGCGGACGACCTGGGTGCGGATCACCGCGGGCCCGGGGACGGACGCGGTGAGGTAGTGCGCGGAGACCGAGAGGGGGTCCGGGTGCGGGAGGGCCTCGCCGAGGGCGCGGCCGAGCAGCGCGAGCAGGTAGCCGCCGTTGACGGCGCGGATGATCGTCCACCCGGCGGAGAGCTCGGCGTCGTAGACGCCTTCCTCACGAAGGGTGACGGCGGTGTCCCGGTCGAACTCGCTGTCACCGATGGTCGCCTGCGCGGTCTCTGCCGCCTGCGTTGCTGCCTGTGCCATGAAACGCACCGTACACCGATTGTATTACTGAGCGGTAGCTTTTTCCGGATGTTGCCGGGTGCTTCCGGACGCCGAGACTCCGGACGCCCCCGCTATCCCTCCTCGGCCGTGGCCGAGCGCCGGTTGTAGGCACGCGGGGCCCGCCAGTGGTAGCGCAGCGCCAGCAGCCGCAGCACGAACGCGGTGATCGCCGCGGCACCGCTGGTGAAGGCGTTGAGCGCGTCGAAGCGGATGCAGAGCACGATCATCGCGGCCCCCACGATCGCGGGCACCGCGTACAGGTCGCGGTCCCAGCGCAGCAGCGAGGGCACCTCGTTGGCGAGTACGTCCCGCAGCACACCGCCGCCGACCGCGGTGGCCAGCCCGAGCGCCGCCGAGGCGGTCAGGCCGAGGCCGTAGTCGTACGCCTTGACCGTCCCGGTGACGCAGAAGAGGCCGAGCCCGGCCGCGTCGAAGACGTTGATGCCGACCTGGATCCGTTCGACGTGCGGATGCAGGAAGAAGACCAGCCCGGCGGCCAGCAGCGGGGTGGTGAAGTACCCGAGGTCGGTGAAGGCGGCCGGCGGCACCGCACCGATGATCACGTCACGGAACAGCCCCCCGCCCAGCGCGGTGACCTCCGCGAGTACCGCGATGCCGAAGACATCGAAGTTCTTGCGTACGGCGAGCAGAGCGCCGGAGATCGCGAAGACGAAGATCCCGACGATGTCGAGCGCATGCTGGACGGTGGGCGTGAACAGTTCGTTGAGCACAAGGCAATTGTGCCGGTCCTACTCCTTCGGGCTGTCCTCCGGCGTCTCCGAGGGTGTTGCCGGGTCCGCCGCGGCGGGTTCGGCGGATTCGGCGGATTCGGCAAGGGGCTCGGACGGCTTTTCCGCGGAGCTGTCCGGTGTGGCCGGGGTGGACAGCTCGACCGTTTCCCGGGCCACGGCCGTCTGCTGTCCGGGCGCCTGGTCCGGGGCGTTCTCCGGGTGGTGGCAGGCGACCTGGTGGCCGGTCTTCAGCGCGATCAGCGGCGGCTCCTGCGTCTTGCAGATCTCCGTCGCCTTCCAGCACCGGGTGTGGAAGCGGCAGCCGCTGGGCGGCGAGATCGGCGAGGGCACATCGCCCTTGAGCAGGATGCGCTCGCTCTTGGTCCCCCGGCGCCGCGGGTCCGGCACCGGCACGGCGGACATCAGGGCCTTGGTGTACGGGTGCATCGGCGCCGAGTACAGCGACTTGCGGTCCGCCAGCTCGACGATCTTGCCGAGGTACATGACCGCGATCCGGTCCGAGACATGGCGGATGACCGACAGGTCGTGCGCGATGATCACGTACGTGAGGCCCAGCTCGTCCTGGAGGTCGTCGAGCAGGTTGACCACCTGCGCCTGGATCGACACGTCCAGCGCGGAGACCGGTTCGTCGGCGACGACGAGCTTCGGGCGCAGGGCGAGCGCGCGGGCGATGCCGATGCGCTGGCGCTGTCCGCCGGAGAACTCGTGCGGGTAGCGGTTGTAGTGCTCGGGGCTGAGCCCGACCAGCGACAGCAGCTCCTGCACATGCTTCTTCAGACCGCCCTCGGGCTCGACGCCCTGCAGCTTGAACGGCGCGCTGACGATCGTGCCGATCGTGTGCCGCGGGTTCAGCGAGGAGTACGGGTCCTGGAAGATCATCTGGACGTCGCGCCGCATCGGCCGCATCTTGCCCATGGACAGGTGCGTGATGTCGCGGCCCTCGAACTCGACCTTGCCGCCGGTCGGTTCGATCAGCCGGGTGACCAGCCGGCCCATCGTCGACTTGCCGCAGCCGGACTCGCCCACGACGCCCAGGGTCTCCCCCGGGTACACCTCGAAGCCGATGCCGTCGACCGCCTTGACCGCGGCGGCCTGGCGGCCGAACAGTCCCTTGCGGATCGGGAAGTGCTTGACCAGGCCCTCGACCCTGAGCAACGGCTCGCGCGAGGCGGTGGCCTGCTCGGGGATTGTCACGTCCTTCTCCAGCACCGGGGAATTCTTCTTCTCGCTCACGTCACTCACGTCGCTCACATCACTCGGATCGCTCACAGCTTCGGCGCAATCTGTTCGGTCCAGATCCGGGACCGCTCCTCCGGTGCCATGTGGCAGGCGGCGAAGTGTCCGTCACCGACCTGCTCCAGCTCGGGGCGCGTCGTGCGGGTGATGTTGTCCTTGGGGATGTCCGCGTACGGGCAGCGCGGGTTGAACGCGCAGCCGTCCGGGACGTTGATCAGCGACGGCGGCTGGCCCTTGACGGGGATCAGCCGGTCGGTCTCCTCACGGTCGATGCGCGGCATCGAGGTGAGCAGACCCCAGGTGTACGGGTGCTGGGGCTCGTAGAAGACCTTCTCCGCCGAACCGCGCTCGATGCACCGGCCGCCGTACATCACCAGGAGCTCGTCGGCCATCTCCGCGACCACCCCGAGGTCATGGGTGATCATGATGACGGCGGAGCCGAACTCCTTCTGCAGGTCCCGGATCAGGTCCAGGATCTGCGCCTGGACGGTGACGTCCAGGGCGGTGGTCGGCTCGTCCGCGATGAGCAGTTCCGGGTTGTTGACCAGGGCCATCGCGATCATGGCGCGCTGGCGCATACCGCCGGAGAACTCGTGCGGGTGGGAGTCGACCCGCTTGTGCGGCTCGGGGATGCCGACCCGGTCGAGCATCTCGATGGCCCGGGTGCGCGCGATCTTCTTGCTGACCTTGTTGTGGACCCGGTACGCCTCCACGATCTGCCCGCCGACCGTGAAGTACGGGTGCATCGCGGAGAGCGGGTCCTGGAAGATCATGGCCATCTTGCGGCCGCGCAGGGCGCGCACCCGGTCGTCGGACGCGCCGATCAGCTCCTCGCCGTCCAGCCAGACCTCGCCGGAGATACGGGCGTTGGGGGCCGTGCGGTGCAGGCCCATCACGCCGAGCGAGGTGACGGACTTGCCCGAGCCGGACTCGCCCACGATGCCGAGGGTCTGTCCGGGCTTCACGTCAAAGCTGACGCCGTCGACCGACTTGACCAGGCCGTCGTCCGTCTTGAAGTGGATGCGCAGGTCCCGTACGGAGAGGAAGGCCTCGTCGGCGGCCCGCGCGGCGGCGGGCTTGCCGGCCGCCGCTGTCTGTGACTTGGAAACCTCGGTCACGAGTACCTCACCCTGGGGTCGATGGCGGCGTACACCAGGTCCACCAGCAGATTGCAGACGACGATGAAGAAGGCCGCGATGAGCGTCACGCCCATCACGATGGGCAGGTCGTTGCCCCGGACCCCGTCGATGGCGTAGAAGCCGAGGCCCTGGAACGAGAAGACCTGCTCGGTGATGACGGCGCCGCCGACCAGCAGGCCGAAGTCCATGCCGAAGATGGTGACGATCGGGGTGAGCGCGGCCCGCAGACCGTGCTTTCCGATGATCACGTTCTCCCTCAGGCCCTTGGCGCGGGCCGTACGGATGTAGTCCTCACCCATGGTCTCCAGCATCCCGGCTCTGGTGATGCGGGCGTAGAGCGCGGAGTAGAGGAAGGCCAGCGAACACCACGGGATCAGCAGGTTCCAGGCCCATTCCAGCGGATTCTCCGTGAACGGCACGTAGGTGATGTTCTCCCAGACGGGCCACTGCACGGTGAACACGCCCAGCGCGAGCATGCCGGTGAAGAAGATCGGCAGCGAGACGCCGGCGAGGGCGACGGCCATGAAGAAGCGGTCGAGGATCGAACCACGCTTGAGCGCGGAGACGACACCGATCGCCACACCGCTGATCAGCCAGATCACCGCGGCACCGATGGCCAGCGAGAAGGTGACCGGGATACGCGCGGTCAGCTCGGGCCAGACCTCGACGTGGTTCTTGAAGGAGAAGCCGAAGCAGGGGGCACCGCAGTGCGAGACCTCGGGGCCGAACGTGTAGTCCGCGCCGACGAAGATCTGCTTGATGAAGTGCCAGAACTGCTGGTACAGCGGCTGGTCGAGGCCGAGGTTCTGTTTGACCGCGAGGATGGACTGCGGATTGGCGTCCTTGCCCACGTACTGGGCCGCCAGTTGGTCCATCGTCTGCCCGGCGAGCCGGGGGACGAGGAAGAAGATCGCGAAGGTGACTGCGCTGACGATCAACAGCAGCAGTACCGCGCCGAAGACGCGTCGGATGATGTACGCAGCCACAGCTATCCGGCGCCGGTATCTGTCTGCCGGGGGTGACCCGTGCGGTCGGACACCGTGCCTTCACCTGCCTTTCAGGACAATTCTGGGGGCCCGGGGGGCCGCTCCCCGGGCCGCGCCGTGTGCGCGCGGCCCGGGGAGCGGAGCCGTACCTACTTGGCGGAACCCATCAGCACGTAGTCGTACATGCCGAGGTAGGCCTGGGTGACCGTGACGTTGGTCGCGGACTTCGGCCGGAGCAGCAGGTTCTTGCGGTAGATCAGCGGCACGGCGGTCGCGCCTTCGGCCACGGCCTTGTCGACGTCGCCCCACGCCTTCTCACGGGCGGCGGTGTCGGTGTTGGCGATGCCCTCGTTGAGCAGCTTGTTGATCTTCGGGTCGTTCAGTTCCTGGACGTTGTTGCCACCGGACGGCTTGATGGCCGAGCCGTTGATGATCTGGTCCAGGAAGCCGAAGCCGGTCGGCCAGTCGGCACCCCAGGCGCTCATGATCATGCCGAGCTTGTTCGCGTGCACGTAGCTCGGGTTGCCCGCGAAGTTCGAGAAGTACTTACCGGCCGGGAAGCTCTTGATCTCGGCGTTGATGCCGATCTTCTTGAGCGAGGCCTGCACCGCGGTGACCATGGCCATCTCGGCGGGGCGGTCGGAGCGGGCCGAGATCTTGGTGTCGAAGCCCTTCGGCTTGCCGCACTGCTTCAGCTCGTCCTTGGCCTTGGCCTCGTCGCCCTTGTGGCCGGCGGACTCGTACAGGTCGAACTTGCTGTAGCCGTTGACGGTCGGCGGCAGCAGGGTCGTCGCGACGTCACCCTTGGGGTCGCCACCCTGGGCGGCCTGGACCGACGCCTTGTCGAGGCCCCACTGAACGGCCTTGCGGCAGTGGATGTTGTCGAACGGGGCCACGTTGACGTTCAGACCGATGTACGAGGTGGCGCCCGCGTACGAGTTGTCCGTCTGCTTCTTCAGGTCGGGCTTGGTGATCACGTTCGGCTGGGTGGCCGGGGCGACACCGGTGCCGCCGCCGTCAACGGTGATGTTGTCGGAGATCAGGTTGTTGTCGACCGTCTCCTGCTTCACCTTGAAGCGGATCGTCACCTTGTCCGGCAGGGCCGGACGGTTCGGGTCGGTCTTCGGGTCCCAGTTCGAGTTGCGCACCAGGGTCGCGCCGCGGCCCTCGTCGTACGACTCGAACTTGTACGGGCCCGAGGACACGATGTGCTTCACGTAGTCGGCACCCTTGTCCTTCGAGGCCGGCACGGGGGCCGTCTGCGAGAAGGTCGCCAGGTAGTCGAAGTCCGCGAAGGGGTCCTTCAGCTTGAAGACGATCGTGCTGTCGTCCGGCGTCTCTATGGAGGAGATGCCGCCCGCGCTCTTGTCCTTGTACGGGCCCTTGTACTTGTCGCCGCCCGCGAGGTGGGCCTTGAAGTACGTCGGGCCGTTGGACAGGGCCTCCGGCGCGAAGTTGGAGCGCTCGACGGCGTACTTGACGTCCTTCGAGGTGATCGGGGTCCCGTCCTCGAACTTGAGCCCCTTCTTCAGCGTGTACGTCCAGGTCTTGGCGTCCGCGCTCGCCTTGCCGAGGCCCTCCGCGAGGTCCGGGACGACCTCCAGGCCGTCCTTGCCGGCGGCCGGCTTGAAGGACGTCAGGGTGCGGCCGTACAGGCGGGAGAGGTTCTGCACCCAGCCGTAGTAGGTGTTGCCGGGGTCCAGGGAGTCGGGCTCGTCGGAGAGCTCGATCTTGACGGTCCCGCCCTTCTTCTCCGACTTGTTGACGACCGACGTCAGCGCGGCGTCGGTGGCGCCGGAGCCCTTGCTGCTCCCGCCGCCGTTGTTGTCGTCGTCGGAGCCGCTGCACGCGGACGCGCCCAGCATCAGGACCACAGCCGTGGCAACCACCGCTGTCGTTTTACTGGTCTTCACCTGAGGAAATTCCCCTCAATCGATGGTTGCCATGGCATGTCGCACGTCGTTGTGACGAGCGCCCTTGGGCCCTACTTGCTACGGGGGTCGAGGGCATCACGCAGCCCGTCTCCCAGCAGGTTGAACGCCAGGACCGTGACGAAGATGGCCACGCCTGGCACGATCATGTACATCGGGTCGTTCCGGTAGAAGTCGATCGCGTTCGTGAGCATCCCGCCCCAGGAGGCCTGCGGCGGGGCGATACCGACCCCGAGGTAGCTGAGACCCGCCTCGAAGAGGATGTTCGAGGGGATCAGCAGCGTGGAGTAGACCAGGATGGGAGCCACCAGGTTCGGCAGCAGCTCCCGGAAGAGGATGAAGGGGCCGCGGGCCCCCAACGAGCGGGCCGCCTCGACGAATTCGCGGTTGCGCAGGCTCATCGTCTGGGCCCGGACGATACGGCCCATGTACGGCCAGCTGAAGAAGCCGATCACGAAGATCAGTACCGCGAGCCGCAGCGGCAGCCCCTCAAGACCGAACGCGCCGTCCTGCAGCGCCGCCGAGATGGAGATCGCGAACAGCAGCAGCGGGAAGGCCAGGAAGGTGTCCATCATGCGGCTGATGACCGTGTCGACCCAGCCGCCGTAGAACCCGGAGACCACGCCGAAGAAGACGCCGATCACCACGGAGAGCAGGGTGGCGCCGACGGCGACGACGAGGGAGACCCAGGAGCCCTCGATGATCCGGGACAGGATGTCGCGCCCGTACTGCGGTTCGACGCCGAGCGGATGGCTCCAGCTGATGCCGCCCCAGTCGCCCTTGGGCGCGAGCAGCGCGGGGTCGATGAGGTCCTGGTGGAACTCGTTGGGGTCCAGACCGAAGACGGCCTGGATCGGCTTGGAGAGGACAGCGAGCAGGACCAGCAGGATGACAACGATGCCGCCCGCGACGGCCACCTTGTCGCGCTTGAAGCGCGACCAGGCGATCCGTCCGAGCGAACGGCCTTCGATCTGGCTCTGCTTGACTCCCGTGAGTACTGCCTCCGGCTGAGCCTCGGCAGCCGATCCGGTGGTCTCGATCGGTGCGGTCACAGTGCCTTTGACCCCTCCCGCCGGCGGTGGCCGGCCCTTGCTCGCCGCGGTAACGGCCTGGCGCTTGTCGGCCGCGCGTGTTCACGCGGCTGCTGGCGTCTCGGTGCGAAATCGGTGCGGAACTCTGTGCGGAAATGCGTCTGCGGAATGTCCGCCGGGGCAACCTCGTACAAAGGGCCGACGATCCCCACTAGCCGGGAGTCTTCAACGCAGTTGCGATCACCCGCCAGACCTGACGGGGAATGTTTGCTCAAACGTGATGCGGTCAGTGAGCTTCCGTTATCCGGACAGGTGGAGCGAGTGAGCGGACTACTCGCCCGCTAATCCACCAGAACGGACATGACACCCAACAGGCGTTATTGAGTGGCTATTTGGGTGACCGGGAGGGTCATCTTGTCCGCCGCAGGGACCTTTGTCCGCTCCGGTGGGCGCACTAGTAGGTGTGCGGAGCCGGTCCGGGTGCCTGCGGGTAGCCGTAACCGGGAGCGACGACGCCACTGCGGCCGGCCGGGGCGTGCGACTCCCGGTCGTAGAACGGACGGGAGTTGCCCCGCAGCCACATCGCGACGGGGTCGTACTCGTCGGACATGGCGACGGTGGAGACCGGCAGCCCCTCCGGGACGGCGCCGACCGACTGCCGCATCATCGCGCGCACCGCGTCGACGGAGGGCTGGCTCGTGTCGTACAGGTCGAGGCCGATGGCGAGGTACGGCACGCCGAGCGCGGGCTGCACCCAGGCGCGACGCAGCGAGCGGACCGCCGGGGTGTGGTGGGCGTTCTGCGTCAGCTGCGCGTAGAACTGCGGGGTCTCAAGGGCGGGGTCGCTGATCCGCAGCGGACCGGCGGGCATCCGGTCGAGGCCGGTGGCGATCCGGCGGAGGTCGAGCCAGGGGATGCCCACGCCGCCGCCCGGGGCGTGCGGATTGAGCCAGATGCCCCAGCGGTCGGGGAACAGGGCGCGGGCGATGTCGCGGCCGCCCACCACCTCGTGGGCCCGGTTCCAGCCGCTGGCGGCCAGCTCCTGGGCGGAGGTGACACAGGGGGCGTAGCCGAGGCCCTCGACCTCCATGTTGCCGTACTGTGCGTCGGGCGAACCGGCCCGGCCGTGCCAGAGCAGCATCCAGATCCGGTCGGCCGTCAGGGCCTGGAGCAGGGCCTCGTACGCGTCGTAGCGACCGGGCGTCACTTGGCGCAGCATGTTCTCGACCCGCCCGGCCGCCCCCGTGCCTGACGCACTCACCCTGGTCCCGCCCCTCTTCGATCCACTGTGTCGGCCTGCCGCTCCCGGGGCACACGGGTGCGGCGCGGTGCCGAGGCACCAGCCATCAAACCAGCTTAGGCGCCGGTCATGACACCGACTTGACGCCATGGCCCGGCGCCGTCACCCCCGGTGCGGCCGGGCCGCGCTACTCGGCGGGGCGCTGGAAGAACGGCCGGATCCGCGCACGCATCCAGTCGGCGACCGGGTCCTGCGCCACGTCGAGCAGGACCAGGTTGACCGGCCACGGCGGCTCGACGCGGCCGAGCGCCCGGCCCAGCGCGTCCATGGGGGCGTTGCGCCCCGCACCGTCCCAGGTCGAGAACTCGACGCCGACGAAGAGGACGGGGTCGCCCCCCTCGATGCTGGCGAGGGTCCTGCGGGCGCTGAGCACGACACCGCTCCGGGCGAACTCGTCGGCGGCGGCGGCGAGGAAGTCGACGGGCTCCTCCTTCCAGTCCGGCTCGTAGAGCCGGACCCGGCCGCCGCCGGCCGGTCCGTCGAGCACGCTGCGTCCGGCCCGGCAGAGTTCGGCCACGGCGGGCGGCGGCAGCGGCATGCCGACGGCGCCGCCCGGGTTCACCGCGAGGCCGAGCTGCGGGGGCAGTCCGCGGGCGAACTCCACGGCGGGCGCCACGGTGAACGACATATGGGTGCCGACACAGCTGAGGAACTGGTGCTCGGAGCTGAACACGGGGACGTACACCCCGCCGTCGAGCTCCAGCGTGGGCAGGTCCAGGTCGGTGGAGTCCGGCCCGCCGCCGTTGGGCAGGGGCACCCAGAGATGGCTGCGGCCGAGCACCTCCACGAGCCGGCCGCCCGCTTCCGGGCTGCCCAGCGAGGCGCCCAGTACTTCTTCTAGCTCATTGGCCGGCCATCCGCCCCGCTGGTGGATGGAGTCATGCGCCGGAGTGTCCACTGCTTACCTCTCTAGGGCCTGTCGCAAGAGGTTAGCCCCGCGCGTCCGCGAAGGTGATCCGGGTCAGCAGCGCCGCCGCCTCCCGGTCCAGCAGGACCGCCGATGCGCAGCCGAGCGGCAGCAGTCCGGTCTCGGTCTCCCGCAGCAGCCTCCGCAGCGCCCTGCGGTGCCGGGCGAACGCGTATCCGGAGACGCCGCGCCCCCGCTCGATCTGCCCGGCCCGCGCCGTCTGCGGGCTGACGTCGAGCAGGACGAGGTGCAGGACACGGCCGTGCCGCCGGGCGTCGCGCGCCAGCCAGCCGCGCACCCAGGACTGGGTACCGCAGTCGTGCACGACGACGGAGACGCCGGAGCGCAGCACCCGCCACAGCCCCCAGTAGTGGGCGACGCGGACGAGCGGGCGGTAGAGGGCGTACGGGACTAAGCGCGGCAGCACGGCGGCCCAGCGGTCCCTGGTGTCCTGGGAGTCGATGACGCGGGCGGACACGGCCCGTCCGATCAGGGTCGATTTGCCGCTGCCCGGCAGCCCGGAGACCACCACCACATCGCCCGCCATGAAGTGCAGGCCGCGCGGGCTGCGCCCGGCCCGGTCGCGCAGGTCCCGGACGACGGGTCCGCGCGGCCCCAGCGCCTCCCGGGCCGGCGCACCCGACTGTGCGGGCAGTGCGCCGTGCGCGGCCCCCGCGGTCGTCGCGTACCGCTGCAACGCCATCACCATCCCCCTGTCGGCCGACCCACACCTGCCAAGAAGTGTAAAGAAAAGGTAATGCGGCACAAGCGCGCGACCCGCCGGATCCGGTGGGGTACCGGCGCCCCACTGGCCGGAGATGCGTGCGATGATGGCCCGGCCAACTGCATAAAGGCCGCTTGAATCCGCGCGGGAGAGTTCCGGCCACAGGCCGGGCGCCGAAGGAGCAAGATCCTCCCTTGAATCTCTCAGGCCCCGTACCGCGTGGATGAGGCAGATCTGAAAAGCGAGTCGCCCCGCGGCTCCACCCAAGGTGCAAGCCGAACCCCTCCGGGTCTCTCGGCGAACCTCTCAGGTTCCGATGACAGATGGGGAGGGATCGTCCTCGTCGTCATGCCCTGGGAGCCATATCCATGAGCACCGCCCCCCGTCTCACCGCCCTCGACGCCCTGCACCGTTCGCTGGGCGCCACGATGACCGACTTCGCGGGCTGGGACATGCCGCTGCGGTACGCCAGTGAGCGCGACGAGCACATCGCCGTGCGCACGAAGGCCGGCCTCTTCGACCTCTCCCACATGGGCGAGATCACCGTCACCGGCCCCCAGGCCGTGGACCTGCTGAACTTCGCGCTGGTCGGCAACATCGGCACCGTCTCGGTGGGCCGGGCCCGCTACACGATGATCTGCGCCGAGGACGGCGGCATCCTGGACGACCTGATCGTGTACCGGCTGGCGGAGACCGAGTACATGGTGGTCGCCAACGCGGGCAACGCGCAGATCGTGCTGGACGCGCTGACCGCCCGCGCCGAGGGCTTCGACGCCGAGGTGCGCGACGACCGCGACGCGTACGCGCTGCTGGCCGTCCAGGGCCCGGAGTCCCCCGCCATCCTGGCCGCCGTCACCGACGCGGACCTGGACGGGCTGAAGTACTACGCCGGACTGCCCGGCACGGTCGCCGGGGTCCCCGCGCTGATCGCCCGTACCGGCTACACCGGCGAGGACGGCTTCGAGCTGTTCGTCGCGCCCGAGCACGCCGAGCAGCTGTGGAAGGCGCTGACCGAGGCCGGCGCCTCGCGCGGGCTGATCCCGTGCGGGCTGTCCTGCCGCGACACGCTGCGCCTGGAGGCGGGCATGCCGCTGTACGGGCACGAGCTGACCACCTCCCTCACCCCGTTCGACGCCGGTCTCGGCCGGGTCGTGAAGTTCGAGAAGGAGGGCGACTTCGTCGGCCGCAAGGCCCTGGAGTCCGCCGCGGAACGCGCCGAGACCGCCCCGCCCCGCAAGCTCGTCGGCCTGGTCGCCGAGGGCCGCCGGGTGCCGCGCGCCGGGTTCCCCGTCGTCGCCGGCGGCCAGGTCATCGGCGAGGTCACCTCCGGCGCCCCCTCGCCCACCCTCGGCAAGCCGATCGCCATGGCGTACGTCGACGCCGCGCACGCCACGCCCGGCACCGAGGGCGTCGCGGTGGACATCCGGGGCAGCCACGAGCCGTACGAGGTCGTGGCGCTGCCGTTCTACAAGCGCCGGAAGTAACGGCCGCCCGCGTCGAGAAGTGACGCAGTCGCGTCTCACACCGTAAGACCATCGTTCATCAGCACTCCCCCGCGTACAGGAGAATTCAGGTCATGAGCAACCCCCAGCAGCTGCGGTACAGCAAGGAGCACGAGTGGCTGTCGGCCGTCGAGGACGGCGTGGCCACGGTCGGCATCACGGAGCACGCGGCCAACGCGCTCGGTGACGTCGTCTTCGCCCAGCTCCCCGAGGTCGGTGACACGGTGACAGCGGGCGAGACCTGCGGCGAGCTGGAGTCGACCAAGTCGGTCAGCGACCTGTACTCGCCGGTGACCGGCGAGGTCACGGCCGCGAACCAGGACGTCGTGGACGACCCCTCGCTGGTGAACTCCGCACCGTTCGAAGGCGGCTGGCTGTTCAAGGTGCGCGTCGCGGAGGAGCCGGCCGATCTGCTCTCCGCCGACGAGTACACCGCGTTCTCCGGCAACTGAGACCCCAAGGGACCACCTGATGTCGCTTCTGAACTCCTCCCTCCACGAGCTGGACCCGGACGTCGCCGCCGCTGTCGACGCCGAGCTCCACCGTCAGCAGTCCACCCTCGAAATGATCGCCTCGGAGAACTTCGCTCCGGTCGCGGTCATGGAGGCCCAGGGCTCCGTCCTGACCAACAAGTACGCCGAGGGCTACCCCGGCCGCCGCTACTACGGCGGCTGTGAGCACGTCGATGTGATCGAGCAGATCGCCATCGACCGCATCAAGGCGCTCTTCGGGGCCGAGGCCGCGAACGTGCAGCCGCACTCCGGCGCGCAGGCCAACGCCGCCGCGATGTTCGCGCTACTGAAGCCGGGCGAGACGATCATGGGCCTGAACCTGGCGCACGGCGGTCACCTGACCCATGGCATGAAGATCAACTTCTCCGGGAAGCTCTACAACGTGGTCCCGTACCACGTGGACGAGACCGGTGTCGTGGACATGGCCGAGGTCGAGCGCCTCGCCAAGGAGTCCAAGCCGAAGCTGATCGTCGCCGGCTGGTCCGCCTACCCCCGCCAGCTGGACTTCGCCGCCTTCCGCCGCATCGCGGACGAGGTCGGCGCGTACCTGATGGTCGACATGGCGCACTTCGCCGGTCTGGTCGCCGCGGGCCTGCACCCCAACCCGGTGCCGCACGCCCACGTCGTCACGACCACCACGCACAAGACCCTCGGTGGTCCGCGCGGCGGTGTGATCCTCTCCACCCAGGAGCTCGCCAAGAAGATCAACTCGGCGGTCTTCCCGGGTCAGCAGGGCGGCCCGCTGGAGCACGTGATCGCGGCCAAGGCGGTCTCGTTCAAGGTGGCGGCGGGCGAGGAGTTCAAGGAGCGCCAGCAGCGCACCCTGGACGGCGCCCGCATCCTCGCCGAGCGTCTGGTGCAGCCGGACGTCACCGAGGTGGGCGTCTCCGTCCTGTCCGGCGGCACCGACGTGCACCTGGTCCTGGTGGACCTGCGCAACTCCGAGCTGGACGGCCAGCAGGCAGAGGACCGGCTCCACGAGCTGGGCATCACGGTCAACCGGAACGCCATCCCGAACGACCCTCGGCCGCCGATGGTCACCTCGGGTCTGCGGATCGGCACGCCGGCGCTCGCCACCCGCGGTTTCCAGGCGGCGGACTTCACCGAGGTCGCGGAGATCATCGCGTCCGCCCTGAAGCCGTCCTACGACGCGGACGACCTGAAGGCCCGCGTCGTCGCGCTCGCAGAGAAGTTCCCGCTGTACCCCGGTCTGTAGTCAGACCTGCGCATTTGCGCATGAGGGCGGGGCACCACGCACACTGAGAGGTGAGCGGGGTGCCCCAACCCTTGCCCCCCGCTCTTGCCCCGCCCTTCGGGCCGGCCCGGCCCGTACCGCACCACCCGGCAGACAACGGCGTCTACCAGCGCTTTTGAGGAGTCACCCGTGGCCATCTCGGTCTTCGACCTGTTCTCGATCGGCATCGGCCCGTCCAGCTCCCATACGGTCGGCCCGATGCACGCGGCCCGTATGTTCGCACGCCGGCTGAAGAACGAGGGCCTGCTCGCCCACACCGCCTCGATACGCGCCGAGCTGTTCGGCTCGCTCGGCGCCACCGGCCACGGCCACGGCACGCCCAAGGCCGTGCTGCTCGGCCTGGAGGGCGAGTCCCCCCGTACCGTCGACGTCGAGACGGCCGACGACCGGGTCACCGAGATCCGCTCCACCGGCCGGCTCAACCTCCTCGGCATGCACGAGATCGACTTCGACGCCGACAAGCAGCTGGTCCTGCACCGCCGCAAGCGGCTGCCGTACCACGCCAACGGCATGACCGTCTTCGCGTACGACCGCGACGGCGCCCCGCTGCTGGAGAAGACGTACTACTCGGTCGGCGGCGGCTTCGTCGTCGACGAGGACGCGGTGGGTGAGGACCGGATCGTCCTCGACGACACCGTGCTGAAACACCCCTTCCGCACCGGCGACGAGCTGCTCCGGCTGGCCCAGGACACCGGTCTGTCGATCTCCTCCCTGATGCTGGAGAACGAGCGGGCCTGGCGCACCGAGGCCGAGATCCGCTCCGGGCTGCTGGACATCTGGCGTTCCATGCAGGCGTGCGTCTCCCGCGGCATGACCCGCGAGGGCATCCTGCCCGGCGGCCTGAAGGTCCGCCGCCGCGCCGCGAACACCGCCCGCCAGCTGCGCGCGGAGGGCGACCCGCAGAGCCACGCGATGGAGTGGATCACCCTCTACGCGATGGCGGTCAACGAGGAGAACGCCGCGGGCGGCCGCGTCGTCACCGCCCCGACGAACGGCGCCGCGGGCATCATCCCGGCGGTGCTGCACTACTACATGAACTTCGCGGCGGGCGGCGCCACGGAGGCGGAGAAGGACGACAGCGTCGTCCGCTTCCTGCTGGCCGCCGGTGCGATCGGCATGCTCTTCAAGGAGAACGCCTCCATCTCCGGCGCGGAGGTCGGCTGCCAGGGCGAGGTGGGCTCCGCCTGCTCCATGGCCGCCGGCGCCCTCGCCGAGGTCCTGGGCGGTACCCCGGAGCAGGTGGAGAACGCCGCCGAGATCGGCATGGAACACAACCTGGGCCTGACCTGCGACCCGGTCGGCGGCCTCGTCCAGATCCCGTGCATCGAGCGCAACGGCATGGCCGCGGTCAAGGCCGTCACGGCCGCGAAGATGGCGCTGCGCGGCGACGGCAGCCACAAGGTCTCCCTCGACAAGGTCATCAAGACCATGAAGGAGACGGGCGCGGACATGAGCGTCAAGTACAAGGAGACCGCCCGGGGCGGGCTCGCGGTGAACATCATCGAGTGCTAGGCAGCGAGGCCCTGCCTCCTCGGCCGCGCCGGGGCAGGGCGCCGGCGCGGGAATGTACGAGGGCCCGTCCCATGGTGGGACGGGCCCTGCGTGGTGCGGGAGGTCAGCCCCGGCTGAGGTACTCGGCGTAGAAGCTGCCGCCCTCGCCCTCCAGCTCCGCCTTGTGCTGCTTGCCGTAGGTGATGCCGTAGGGGCCACCGACGTTGAAGAACTCCGTGTTCTGACGCGAGGCGTCGAACTCGTAGTAGTTGGCCCCGATCTTGCCGGCCTCCTCGCCGTTCCCGCCGCCGTTGGCAGCGGCCGGGGCGGCGGCCATGAATCCTGCAGCGGCAACGGTGGCCAGCGTGATCGCGATACGGCGAACCATGGGTCACTCCTTTTGCGGTACATCACGGGTAGTGCGGGCGATTCACCATGAACCGAGCGAGGCGGTATCCGGAGCAGGCACGCCAAGTTCTCGTCAGGAGTTGCACCGAACGGATTCCCCTGTTACCCCAACTGCCAACGCGCGCCCCCTAATACGCCCGGCGCACGCCCTGCGTCCGCCTGGTATACGCCTGGTGCACGAGCGCGCTCGGAGTAATGCCGTGTCTCCGACGACGCGGACGCTATGGTCCCCTTTCTGGCGTTTGTCTCACGTCGTGTCCGATTCACGAGGGGCGTCATGGAAGACAGACAGTCGATGGCCCAGGGCCGGACCGGTTCGACGCTCCGGAGACCCGCGCGGCGCCGGCCCTCGCTGCCGGAGCTGCTGCGGGACGGACCGCCGGCCGGTCCGACCCGACGGGGTTTCTGGCGCAGCCCGTTGCGCGGGCCCTGGCTGACGTCCGTGCTCGGCGCGGTACTGCTGGTGGGCATCACGCTGATGTTCGTGACGGGGCTGCTCTCGTACGCCGCGTACAACCCCGGCCTCGGCGCCAACGACAAGACTCCGGACCGGGGCTGGCTGGGCTTCTACCTGTTCTCCTGGCCCACTCACCCGCACTGGCTCTACCGGCTCACCCAGGGCGTCCACGTCACGCTGGGCATCGTCCTGATCCCGGTGCTGCTCGCGAAGCTGTGGTCGGTGGTCCCCAAGCTGTTCGCGTGGCCGCCGGTCAGGTCGGCGGGCCACGCGCTGGAGCGGCTCTCGCTGCTGCTGCTCGTGGGCGGTGTGCTGTTCGAGTTCGCCACCGGGGTGCTCAACATCCAGCTGGACTACATCTTCCCCGGCTCGTTCTACCCGCTGCACTTCTACGGTGCCTGGGTCTTCATCGGCGCCTTCACCGTCCATGTCGCCCTCCGCGTCCCCCTCATGGTGCGGATGCTGCGCGGCGGCGGTCTCCGCGAGGAGCTGCGGAGCCCGGCGGGGGCGGGGCGGAAGGAGCCGGCGGACCCCACGGAGCTGGTGACTCCGCGCCCCGCCGCGCCCACCATGTCGCGCCGGGGGGCGCTGGGCATGGTGGGGGCGGGCTCGCTGGTGCTGCTCGTGGTGACGGCGGGGCAGAGCATCGGGGGCGTCCTGCGGTCCACCGCGCTGCTCGCGCCGCGCGGTCAGGACCCCGGGCCCGGCCCCAACGGATTCCAGATCAACAAGACCGCGGCGAGCGTGGGAATCAGGGCGCGGGATGTGGGACCCGGCTGGCGGCTCGTCGTGCGGGGGCCCGGCCGGGAGCGGGTCCTCACCCGCGCCCAGGTGCTGGCCCTGCCGCAGCACTCGGCGGCGCTGCCCATCGCGTGCGTGGAGGGGTGGTCCACGGAGGACCAGGAGTGGAGCGGGGTGCGGCTCGCGGATCTGGCGGCACTCGTCGGGTTCACGGGGGCGGCGCCCGGCGTGTTCGTCCAGTCCGTTCAGCGGTCGGGGTCCTTCCGTTCCACCACGCTGCGCGACAACCAGGTCCGCGATCCGCGCTCCCTGCTGGCGCTGCGGGTCAACGGTGCCGACCTGTCCCCCGACCACGGCTACCCGGCGCGGGTCATCGTCCCGGCCAACCCGGGCGTGCACAACACCAAGTGGGTCACCCGGCTGACCTTCGGGGAGCGCGCGTGAACCGGTTCCGCGCCCTGTACGGGGCCTCGCCGCTGCACCTGCTGCTGGTCCTCTGCTCGTTCGCGCTCACCGGCTACGCCGGAGTGCGGCTGCTCGGTGGCGCCGAGCCCTGGAAGGTCGTCATCTGGTTCGTCGGGGCCGCGTTCCTGCACGACCTGGTGCTGCTGCCCCTGTACACGGTGACCGACCGCGCCGCCCAGACCGTCCTGGGCGAGCGCCGGGAGCCCGCCGCGGCCGAGGAGTCCGGCCGGCCGGGCGGGCGTTGGATCAACTACGTCCGGGTTCCGGTCTTCCTCTCCGGACTGCTGCTGCTGACGTACTTCCCGCTGATCCTGGGACGGGTGAGCGAGCGCTACACCCTGTACTCCACGCTCTCCGCCGATGTGTTCCTCGGGCGCTGGCTGATCCTCACGGCCGTCCTGTTCGCCCTCTCCGCCGTGGCCCTGCTGATCCGGATGGGCCGTTCCCGCCGTCCGGGGCCGGGCGGCACCGGGGCATCGCCGTGACCCTTCACCCGGCGGGGCCGGGAACCAGCCGTCAGGATCTACTCCACGTCCGGGGACCCACCGGGTCTTCGCCCTCGGCCTGCGCGGGTTCGGTGACTCGGGCAACGCCGACACCGAGTACGGCGAGGCGGTCGCGGCCGAGGACCTGCACCACCTCGTCGCGCACCTCGGCGCCGGCCCCCCGCCCGCATGCCTGGCGGGGCACGGAAGGGCTCTACCAGGGCGTCTTCTCCGACCGGGGCGCCACCAGGGCGCTGGCCGAGTCGCACCCGACCGCCGTGCCGGTACTCACCGTCGAGGCCGCCGGCCACGGAGGGATCGCCGAGAAGACCTTCCGCCAGGTGGCCTCCGGTGAGGTCACCGCGGTGCACCTCGAAGGGGTCGGCCACCTCATCGCGCAGGAGGCCCCCGAGGAACTCGCGGACGCGGTCCTGGAATTCACCGGACGAGTGGACGGCGGGCGGGCCTGAACCCCGGAACCCCGCGGCCGCCGCGCGCACCGGCCACGCGTTTGCCGAAGCGGCAACACGACTCGCGGCCCGCCCCACCCCCGTCGCATGATCGTGTCCGGAGCCGTCGGGCGGCCGCCGGGCGGTACGGGTCCCGGGGCGCGGCTGTGTACGGCCGGCTCCCCGGACCACGCAGAACCAGAGCCGCGGAGGATCCATGTCGCATCAGCCCACCCCGTCCCCGGAGCTCACGCACCGCACCGTCGCCTCACCGGCCGGGCGCGTCCACCTGGTCGAGCAGGGCACCGGGCCGCTGGTGCTGCTGCTGCACGGGTTCCCGGAGTCCTGGTACTCCTGGCGCCACCAGCTGCCCGCACTGGCAGCCGCCGGGTACCGGGCGGTCGCCATCGACGTCCGCGGCTACGGGCGGTCCTCCCGGCCTGCGGACGTCGCCGCGTACCGGATGGCCGCGCTCGTCGAGGACAACGCGGCCGTGGTGCACGCGCTCGGGGAGCGGAGCGCGGTGCTGGTCGGCCACGACCGGGGCGCCACGATCGCGGCGAACTCCGCGCTGATCAGGCCCGACGTCTTCCGCGCGGTGGGGCTGCTGAGCGTCCCGTACGCCCCGCGCGGCGGTCCGCGCCCCAGCGAGATCTTCGCGGGGATGGGCGGGGACCAGGAGTTCTACGTCTCCCGGTTCCAGGAGCCCGGCCGGGCGGAGGCCGAGATCGAGCCGGACGTCCGGGGCTGGCTCGCGGGCTTCTACGCGGCGTTCTCCGCCGACACCATGCCCGCGCCCGAGGCGCCGGACCCGCACTTCGCCGGACCCGGCGGAACGCTGCGCGAACGCTTCCCGGAGCGGCGGCCCGGCTGGCTCGGTGACGCGGAACTCGACTTCTACGCGGGCGAGTTCGAGCGGACCGGGATGAGCGGGGCGCTCAACCGCTACCGGAACATGGACCGGGACTGGGAGGATCTCGCGGAGTTCGACGGCGCACCCGTCACCCAGCCGTCCCTCTTCGTCGGCGGCTCCCTGGACGCCTCCACCACCTGGCTGGCCGATGCCATCGCGGCGTATCCGACGACACTGCCCGGCCTGGACTCCTCGCACCTCCTGGACGGCTGCGGCCACTGGATCCAGCAGGAGCGCCCCGAAGAGGTCAACCGGATCCTGACAGGCTGGCTCGCCTCGCTGCCCGCCTGAGAGGCTGTCGGGCGGGAGGGGCCCGGCCGGACCGGGCCCCCAACCGGCCGGACGCACGCCCGCCTGCCCGCAGCCACCCCGCCCCGCCCGGGAGTGCGCCAACTGCTCGTAACTGAGCAGTCGTTCACGACGAACACACATTTTCAGTCACAAGCGGCTTCCCTCCCCCGCATACTGGGAGTTCACTGGTCGTGACGAGTGGTGATGCGATCGCCGTGCACGTCAGGCGGTCCGCTGCCATGAACCCACAGGGCCGGGCTCCGAGGCCCATGCCCCGGCGGAGGAAAGAGGACAGCGATGACAGCCGCCCCTCCCGCGACGCACCCACGACGGGATCCGGCCGTCCGGCCCGGTCGCGCCGTTTCACGCAGTGCTTCACGGCATCCTCGCACTGACCAACCGTCCCGCCGCTGATCCGCTCCCGAGACGGTCCGGCGCAGTCGGCTCCACGGCCTCACCACCCACACCCCGGGCCGGTGCGGACGCTGTCCCCGACGGCACGGCCCCGGCGGAGCGCCGACCGGCAGGGCCGCGTCCACCGCTCGCCGATCCGGCCGCGCGTGCGCGGTTCCTTCCGCGTTTCTCCCTTCCATGTCCGTATCGTTTCGACGAGGTGCACAATGAGCAAGATCGCGCTTCCAGAATTCCACATGCCGTTCGAGAGTGCGGGATGCAATCCAGGAGCTGAGAAAACCAAGCAGGCCGCCTGGGAATGGGCCGAGTCCAGCAATCTCGTCCTGTCACCGGTGGCTCACAAGAAAATGCTCCGGACCCGCCCCGAACTCTGGATCTCCCTGATGTTCCCCCAGGCCTCACAGAAACACCTCGACCTGTTCTGCCAGTGGCTCTTCTGGGCCTTCCTCGTCGACGACGAGTTCGACGACGGTCCGGCCGGCCGTGACCCCGGGCTGTGCGAGTCGGCGATCACACATCTGGTGGACGTGCTCGACGGCGCCCGTGCACCGGTCGGCCCCATGGAGAACGCCCTCGGCGAGCTGTTAGTCCGGACCTGCACGGACCGGCCGGCGCACTGGGTACGGCAGTTCCGCAGGGACACCGCCGCGTGGCTGTGGACGTACTACGCCGAGGCGGTCGACCGGGCGGCGGGCCATGTGCCGAGCACCGCCGATTTCGTGAAGCACCGCCGCGATTCGGTGGCCATGCAGCCGTTCCTGGACCTGCACGAGATCGCTGCCGGAATCGATCTCCCGGAATCCGCCCGGAGCCTTCCCGCCTATATCGCGCTGCGCAATGCGGTGACCGATCACTCGGGTCTCTGCAATGACATCTGCTCGTTCGAGAAGGAGGCTCTTCTCGGTTATGAGCACAACACGGTGCGGCTGATTCAGCGGGACCGCGGGGGCACGCTCCAGGAAGCCGCCGACGAGGCCGGAATCCTGCTGGCCCGAATCGCGGACCGCGTGCAGCGGGCCGAGAAGGAACTGGAGGAGGAGATGGAGGCGGCCGGAATCGAGGGCCTCCCGCGAGCCGCCCTGGAACGCTGTGTCCAGGACTACCGGGGGCTCGTGCGAGGGGACTTCGACTACCACGCGCGGGCGGAACGCTACACCCGTCCCGACCTCCTGGAGATCGACGAACAGGACTCGCTGTCCCGGAACTTCGCCGCCTGACGGGGCGCCCGGCGGGGCCCGACACCCCCGCCGGGCCCTGCCCCGACGGCTCCCGGCGCCGGAATGCGGGAACACAGCAGCAATTTCCGGACATTCGTCGTCCCCATCCGTCGTCCGGCCCCGGCCGGTCCGCCCGTGACCGGAAATGCGCGCCGCTGAAGCGGCCGCTGTCCGGCGCCGCCGTCCCCCACGAATGGCCGACCGCCCCCTGCCGTGATGTGCTGGTACGTACGCCCGATGCCAGGCGGCGGTTCCGACGACCCGAACTCGTCGGCCGTACCGCAGAAGGGCTGGAGGCATCCATGACTGCCGCACCTCCTCCGATATCCGGATCCGCGTCCGCCTCCGCCGACCGCGCCGCCCCGCACGCCCAGACTGCCCGGGGCACCGTCCGGGGCAGGTACGAACAGGGTGTCGCCGTCTTCCGGGGCATCCCGTACGCGGCGGCGCCGGTCGGCACGCACCGGTTCCGGGCGCCGGCGCCGCCGGAACCCTGGGAAGGGGTACGCGAGGCGGTTGCCTTCGGTCCGACCGCGCCCAAGCGGCCGTACGCCCCGCCGCTCAACCGGCTGCTGCCGGACCCCGAGGTGGACGGCGACGGCTGCCTCAACCTCAACGTGTGGACCCCGTCGCCCGGTCGCACCGGACTGCCCGTCCTCGTCTGGATCCACGGCGGCTCGCTGCTGCACGGCTCTTCCGCCGTTCCGCTGTACGACGGGGCCGCCTTCGCCCGCGACGGCGTGGTCCTCGTGTCGCTCAACTACCGGCTCGGCATCGAGGGGTTCGGGGTGTTCCCGGACGCGCCCGCCAACCTGGGGCTGCTCGACCAGCTCGCGGCGCTCGGCTGGGTGCGGGACAACATCGCGGCGTTCGGCGGCGATCCGGACCTGGTGACGGTGTGCGGCGAGTCGGCGGGAGCCGTCAGCATCGGTGCGCTGCTCGCCGCGCCACGGTCCCGGGGGCTGTTCCGGCGTGCGGTGATGCAGAGCGGAGCCCCGTCCATGCTCCCCGTGGACAAGGCCCGCCGCACCACCGAGCTGATCGCGAAACGGCTCGGGGTGGCCGCGACGGCACGGGCCCTGTCCGCTGTCGACCCCGCCGCGCTGCTGGCGGCGCAGACGGCGGTGACGAGCGGCGGCTCCCCGCTGACCGGCGGGAACTCCTTCCAGATCGTGGTGGACGGCGAGCTGCTGCCCCGTGATCCGGCCGAGGCCCTGCGGGGCGGTGCCGCGTCCGGCGTCGATCTGCTGATGGGCTCCAACACCGAGGAGTACCGGCTCTGGTTCGTACCCAGCGGGCTCACCGAGCGCCTCTCGCGCACGAAACTCCGGCTGGCCCTGCTGAAGTTCCGGGTGCCGGGCGCCACGGCCCGTACCTACCGGGCGAACCGGCCGGAGGCCACCCCCGGCGAACTGCTCGGCGCCCTCGCCACCGATCTCCTGCTGCGCGTCCCGCTGAACCGGCTGGCCGACGCCCGCACGGGTGCCGCGGGCTCGACCCACCTCTACGAGTTCGGCTGGCCGTCCCCCGTGCAACGGCTCGGCGCCTGCCACGGGCTGGAGGTCGGGTTCGTCTTCGACAACCTGGACCGGCCGGACGCCGTGCTGCTCGCGGGCCGGGACGCGCCCCGTGAGCTGGCCGCAGCGATGCACGCGGCGTGGGTGCGGTTCGCGGTCTCCGGCGATCCGGGCTGGCCCGGCTGGGACGCCTCGCGGCCGGTGATGCTCTTCGGCCCCGGCGCCCCCGCGACGGCGCACGCCCCGCGCGACGACGAGCTGCGCGGCTGGGCACCGTACCGCGACGGGCGCTGAGCGCGACGGTCGGTGCGGCGGTCAGCGGGTGCTGAGCCAGTGCGGGTCGGGTACGACGGTCAGCACCGCCGATACGAGCACGACGGCGGCCAGCGCCACCAGTTCGCGGCGCGCCCGGCGGTGGGCGGCCGTCGGGTCAGCGTCCGACGCCAGCCTCCGGCGCGCGCCCAACGCCAGTGCGCTCACGACGGCCACCAGCACCAGTTTGGCCAGCAGGGTGCGCCCGTACGCCGAGGTGAGGACGACATCGGGCGGCAGCCGGCGCAGGGCGCTGCAGGTGCCGGTCACCGCGAGGGCCGCGTACAGCCAGCCGGCGAGCCGGGCGTAGCGGCCGAGCAGCGCGCGGGCGGCGCGGGGCCCGGTCCGCCGCCACAGCCGCATGGTGCGCAGCACATGGAGCAGCCCGCCGCACCAGAGCGAGGCGGCGGTCAGATGGACGACGGTGAGCGCCGTGCCCAGCGCCGGGCTGTACGCCTCGGGGTGGGCGCGCAACGCCTCCGCTCCGACGACGAGCGCGAGCGGGGCGGCGGCCAGGGCCGGGCGGCGGCTCACCGCGCAGCAGGCGGCGAGGGCGAAGCCGTTGGCGGTGAGCAGCAGCAGCCCGCCCTCGCGGGTGCCGTAGGTCTCGACGAGCCCGAGGTCGCTGACCCGGGCGAGCCGCACGATCTGTCCCGCGGCGGCCAGCGCCCCGGCGACCGAGGCCGCCGCCGCCCAGCCGCGCGGTGCGGATTCCGGCCGGCCGGGCAGGGTGCGGGACAGTGCGGTGGTGGCGAGGGCGCCGAGGTGGACGGCGAGCGCGGCGAAGAGGACCGTGCGCAGCAGGGTGGCCGTTCCGGCGCCGGGGATGCGCAGTTCACCGGTGCCGCGGCCGGCGGCGGTGGCGCCGAGCAGGGCGGCGGCCACGGCCACCAGGCAGGCGCCCGCCGTGCCGAGTACGGCGGGCGACGGCCTGCGGCGGGCGGGTGCGGGCACGCGGGAGGGGAGCACCGCCCACCCCCTTCCTGACCGACAACCACATAAATGGGCCCGCCGCGTCCACGACACCGTCGAACATTCACCCGGAAGGACGCATTACGGCAGGCGCGAACGTTTCTGCATCCCCGTCCGCCACGAACCCCGGGTTAGGTTCACCGACTGTCACCCCACTGACAGTCACCCAGGCCCGGGTGCCTCCGCGGATTCGGCGCTGCGAGGAGAGGCATCATGACCGAGAGGCCGTCCCCCACGGCATCCCCCGCCCTGGTCCCCCTGCCCGAGCCGTGCGGCCGCGTGTACCGCAGGAACGGCCGGACGGTGGTGGCGCTGCGCGACGAGATCGACATCGCGACCGCGACGCTCATCGCTCCGGCGCTGGACGGCGCCACCTCTGCCGGGTCACCGCATGTGGTGGTCGACCTGACCGAGGTGAGTTTCCTCGACTGCTCGGGGCTGACGCTGCTGTGCCGGGCCCGGCGGCGGGCGCTGGACCGGGACGGGCGGTTCTGGCTCGTCTGCGACTGCCCACGGATCCTGCGGCTGCTGCGGGCGGGCCGGCTGCACGACCTGTTCCGCCCGGTGGCGACGCCGGACGACGCCTTCGGCACGCGGGAGGCGCCGGGACCGCGGGACGGTGGGACCGGCGCGTCCGGGCCATGAGCGAGGCCGGTCCAGCGGCCCCCGGCCCGCCGGCCGGGGGTCCTGGGCCGGCTGCCGTCAGCCCTTGTTCTGCGCGGCCCAGAACTCGTCGAAGGTGAGCAGCCCGTCACCGTTCGCGTCGTGGGAGTTGATCACGGCCTGCGCGACCGGCTCGGTGACGTAGGGGTCCCCCAGCTGGGCCATGACGCTCTTGTACTCGGCAGCCGAGATCAGCCCGTCGCTGTTCAGGTCGTACCGCTCGAACGCCTTGCGCGCCGACTCGATGTCCGCCACTGTTCCGCCCCTTCGTAATGCCTATATGACGGAGGTCAGATTAACGGGCGGGACGGATGGCGGTCGCGGCGGCCGGTCGTCGATCATGGGTGGGACCGTCCGCCGACCGGCGGGCGGGGCCCGGGACGGGGAGGGTGCGGCGCGATGACCGAGGCACTGGCGGGGATTCTGGCAGCCGCGGCGCAGGGGCGGTTCCCGCCGCCGGACGGGTCCACGACGGTGGTGCGGCAGCCGAACGCGCGGGACGCCGGGGTGCTGGCGTTCACCGCGCACTCGGTGGTGTTCACGGACGAGGACCCTCGGTGGGTGCGGGCCGAGCTGGCCGGCACCCCCGGTGACGCGCTCGCCGCGACGATGAACCCGCGCTTCCTCGGCGCGCTGATGGCCCGGACCGGCCGGCACATGAACACGATCGACCTGCTCACGGTCGCCCCCGCGCTGCCGGGCACTCCGGAGCTGGAGCTGCGGGAGATCCGGGACCCCGGACACCCCCGGGTGGCACGGGCGATGGGCTTCCGCGACGAGGTGCGGGTCTGGCGGACGGAGGGCGGGGTGCTGATCCTCGGGCGCGGGGTCGCGGGTCGCTGGGAGGCGGCGATCGAGGTGGCGGAGGAGGCGCGCGGGCAGCGGCTCGGCGAACGGCTGGCGCGAGCGGCCCGGCAGCTGGTGCCGGGCCCGGTGGTGTGGGCGCAGCAGTCACCGGGAAACGCCCGCAGTGTGCGGACGTTCCAGGCGGCGGGCTACCGGCCGGTGGGCTCGGAGGCGCTGCTGATCAAGGGGTGAGCGATCCGGGCGGCCTGAGCGACCCGAGGGGCCCGAGGGGCCAGTGCGACCCGAGGGACTCGTGCGACCCGCGCCACCCGCCTCAGCGGAAGACGCCCGTGTGGCCGAGCGAGTAGCGGCCGGGCTGCGGGTAGACCGCGAGGCCGTGCGGTCCGCTGCCGACCGGGATCCGGGCGAGCTGCTTGCCGCTGGTGGTGTCGATCGCGTACACCTCCGAGTTGTAGCGCCCGGTCAGCCAGAGGACCTTGCCGTCGGCGGAGACGCCGCCCATGTCGGGACTGCCGCCGCCCGGCAGCTGCCACTTCTTCGCCAGCTTCCTCCGGGCGAAGTCGAAGACGGAGACGGAGCCCTCGCCCCGGTTGGAGATGTACATCTCCTTGGCGTCGCGGCTGACGTAGAGCCCGTGGCAGCCCTTGCCGGTGGGCAGCAGCTTCGGGGTGGTGAACTTCTTGCCGTCCAGCACCCACATGCCGTTCGCCATCATGTCCGCGATGTAGAACGTGCCTCCGTCGGGAGACAGCTTCACGTCCTGCGGCATCGCGCCCTTGAACGGCAGCTTCTGCTGGCCCACCACCTTCATCTTCGCCGTGTCGACCTTGAGGAGTTCGCCGGAGAACTCGCAGGAGACGATGAAGTACCGGCCGTCCGCCGAGAAGTCCGCGTGGTTCACCCCCGCGCAGCTGACCGGGACGGCCTTCGCCGTCTTCATGGTGTGCGCGTCGCGGAAGACCAGCTGACGGTCCATCGAGGCCATCACGATGGCGTACTTGCCGTTCGGCGTGAAGTAGAGGTTGTACGGGTCGGAGACGTCGACCGTCTTCCCCGCCTCGCCGGTCGCCGGGTCGATCGCGGTGAGGCTGTCGCCGACGTCGTTGTTGACCCAGAGGGTCTTCAGGTCCCAGGACGGGACGACGTGCTGCGGCTGCCGGCCGACCGGGATCGTCTTGATGACCTTGTACGTGGCGGGGTCGATCACCGTCACCGTGTTGGAGTTGGTGTTGGGGACGTACACCCGGGACGGGAAGCCCTTGACGGCCGGTGACAGCTTTCCGGCGGCGTCGGCGGCGTACACGTTCGCGGGGTCGAGCACCGGGGGCATCCCTGCCAGTCCGGGCGGCGCGGGCGGGGTGACATGCCTGGCTCTGGCGGGTGGCGCGGCGGCCTCGGTCGCGGTGTCGGACGCCGGCTTCGCGGCGGGGGTGCCGCAGCCGGTGAGCGCGGCGAGCAGGACGCCCCCGAGCAGGGCCGCGGTACGTGTGGTGGAGGGATGCATCAGGTCAACAGCTCCGTGGTCGTCACCGCGCGCAGTTGGCGGCGGTCGAGTTCGGTGAGAAGGAGGGGCAGCGCGGCGACCGTGTCCGCGTAGCCGAAGTGCATGCTCACCACCGATCCGTTGCGGATCTCGCCGGCCACCTTGCGGGTGACGGCCGCGGCGCCGGGCGAGGTGAAGTCGAGGGAGTCCACGTCGTAGGAGAGGACGTGCGGGTAGCCCGCGCGGACGGCGAGCCGCTGGACGAGCGGCGTGGCGTACTGGGTGCGCGAGGGCCGGAACCAGGTGCCGATGGAGCCGGTGAGCCGTCGCAGCCGCTGGGCGCAGCCGGTGATCTCCGCGTACGCCTGCGCCTCGTCCATCGAGGAGATGTCGATATGCCGCTGGGTGTGGTTGCCGAGGTCGTGGCCGCCGTCGAGGATCCGGCGGGCCATCTCGGGGTGTGCGTCGAGCCAGCCGCCGACCGCGAGGACGGTGACCCGCGCGCCGGCCCGCTCGGCCTCCGCCAGCACGGTCCTGGCGATGGCGGGGTCGCCCTGGCCGTGGAAGGTGAGGGCGACGCGGGCGCGGTCGCGGGGGCCGTGACCGATCTGCACCGGCTGCCCGGGGAAGCGGCGCGGGGCGGGTGCGGGGGCGTGCGCTGCGGCGGAGGCGGCCGGCCTGCTCGGTGCCTGGTGGGTGAGGGTCTCTGCCCCGGTGCCCCCGGTGCCGACTGTTTCCCGGTCCCCGCAACCGGCGGCGAGGGCTGCGGCGAGGGCGGCCCCGGCTCCTGCGCGCAGGGCGCCGCGGCGGTGCACCGGTGTGTCGGAGACGTTCATGCGCAGAACAGTAAGTGCGGACTGTCAGGAAAATAACAATTGACCCTTATCGCCGCTTTCGCCGATCACGCGGATGCACACGGTCGACACCTGCTGGGATCAATGAATCACTCACCAAGCACCAATGACGCTCATGGATTTCCAGGCAAGTGACCCAGCACACCTAAGATTCATCGCAAGAATTACCGCAACTATCCCGCTATGGGTGATTTGCAGCTTTGGCGATGTAGTCGCCCGTCTGCCATAGTCGGTGACACGACCCGCACTGACCCGGGCCGGGTCGTCATAAGCGGCCGTGAACACACCCCCCATGTCACGGCCCCCGCACAGCAGCCCCCGCAGCGCCGCACCACGGCCGAACCGGGGGCTTCTGTGCGTCCGGAGCCCGCGGGGCGCGTCACCCGGGGTCTTCAGCGGTCGGAGATCCGCATCTCGAACCAGGTGATCTTGCCGCGCGGCAGCAGATCCACACCCCACCGGTCGGAGAGCTTGTCGACGAGGAAGAGTCCCCGCCCGCTGACATCCATCGCCCGTACGGGCATGAGGCAGGGCAGTCCGCGCGAGGGGTCGCGCACCTCGATCCTGATCCAGCCCCGACGGCGCAGCATCCGCAGACCGAAGACCCTGGCGCCGGTGTGCCGCACCGCGTTGCCGACGAGTTCGGAGACGAGCAGCACGGCGTATTCGCCGGTCTGCGGGGAGAGCGCCCACTGACGCAGCACCACGCAGGAGGTGAGCCGGCGGGCGGTGGCCGCGGATTCCGGGCGGGAGGGCAGCCGGACCTCCTCCTCCGTCGGGTTACCGAACAACTCCAGCGCCTTGAACGCCTGTTCGTCCTCGACGGCCGGCATCCTCCGTGCCGCTGTCGCGCTGCTGCGCTGTCGCGGCTGCTCCACACCTTCCAGGCCCGCCATGAACACCATCATGGCCGCAAGGTGGACACTCCGGGGCCGTTCCAAGGGAATCCCCACACCGGAATCAGCCATTCCGCAGTGGCCTGCTGGCATATGCCACTGGCAGAATGCCCCCACTCACACCCCCGCCGAACTGCGCGAACGTCGCGTCGGAGCGGGTTTGCCGGGACCGGCGGAGCGCTGAGCCTTAAGGTTGCCTTAAGGCTCAGCTAATCCGCCCGCACGGATGAACGCGCCGCGATCTGTTCCCAACTGGCGTTCGGTCAGAGGAATTTGGCCTTGCCCGGTCCCTCGTCCACAAAGCTGCGCATACCGCGCTCCCGGTCCTCCGTGGCGAAGAGTCCGGCGAACCAGGTGCGTTCGATCGTGAGGCCCGTGTCGATGTCCGTCTCCAGGCCGGCGTCCACCGCCTCCTTGGCGGCGCGCAGCGCGAGGGCGGGGCCCTTCGCCAGCTTCGCGGCCCAGGCGTGCGCGTGCTCGTAGACCTCGGCGGCCGGTACGACCCGGTCCACCAGACCCATGGCGAGCGCCTCCTCGGCCTTCACATGGCGGCCGGTGAAGATCAGGTCCTTGGCCTTGGCGGGGCCCACCAGACGGGCGAGCCGCTGGGTGCCGCCGGCGCCCGGGATCAGCCCGAGCATGATCTCCGGCTGCCCGAGCTTGGCGTTGTCCCCGGCGATCCGGAAGTCGGCGCAGAGGGCCAGCTCGCAGCCACCGCCGAGCGCATAGCCGGTGACGGCCGCGACGACGGGCTTGGGGATCCTGGCCACGGCGGTGAAGGACTCCTGCAGCGCCTTGGACCGGACCACCATCGCCGGGTGGTCCATCAACTGCATCTCCTTGATGTCCGCGCCCGCCGCGAACACCTTCTCGCCGCCGTAGAGCACCACGGCGCGCACGTCGTCGCGCCCGGAGGCCTCCTCCGCCAGCTCGCGCAGCCGGTCCTGGGTGGCGATGTCCAGGGCGTTCATCGGGGGACGGTCCAGCCGGATCGTGCCGACGCCGCCGCTTACTTCGAGGGTTACGGTCATGGGAGGCAGGTTAACCGGCGCTAACCGAGGGGCGAACAGCCCGGCAGCCGGTGCCGTTCGTCACAGCCCCCCGGCCGGCTCTCAGCCCTCGACCCAGCCGTGCTGCTTGGCGAACTGCAGCAGCCCCTGGCGGGCTTGGAGGATGTGCGCGGCGGTGATGCCGGGCGCCGCCTCCAGCAGTACCTCGGTCACGTCCCGGAGGTACTCCCGCGAGTCGAGCACATCGCACAGCACGTCGTCGCCGTCCACGACCTGTCTGGCGGGGGACTCGGAGCGCCCCTGGAATCCGGAGCCGGAGGACGCGTTGCCGCTGCCGGGGGCGAGCTGCACAGCGGACGCCTTCAGCCCCCGGTCGCCCTGCTCGATCTCGAACCCGACCATCAGACCGGGCCTGAGGGAGGCCTCGGGGATGCGGAGGTCGTTCACATGCAGGAAGACGTCCTCGCCCCCGTGATCGGGAGCGATGAACCCGTAACCCTTGACGCCGTCGAACCGCACCACGCGACCGGTGACCATCAGAACCAACCTCTCAACGAAACCCCGGACCCAGGCCCGGGATACCCCTGCCGCGGCGGCCGGGCCCGGACCTCGTACACCACTGCGGACCCACCCCGCGACTGTCTGCGCACCACTGTGCCAGGAATCGAGGCCCCCGGACCACAGCGTGGTCCGGGGGCCGGTGTCATGCGGGTCCGCGGTCAGTGCCGCGGGGCTACTTGGTCCACTGCGACCAGTCCATGTTCCAGCCGTTGAGGCCGTTGTCCGGCTGGATCGTCTTGTCGTGGGAGTTCGTCACGACCACGACGTCACCGATGAGCGAGTGGTCGAAGAACCACGCCGCCGGGGTGCCCGGGTCGCCGCCGCCGCGCGCGTCCAGCATGCCGACGCAGCCGTGGCTGGTGTTGGTGTTGCCGAAGACGCCGGAACCGCCCCAGTAGTTGCCGTGGATGAAGGTGCCGGACGTGGACAGGCGCATCGCGTGCGGCACGTCCTTGATGTCGTACTCGCCGCCGAAGCCGACGGTGTCACCGTTCATCCGGGTCACCCGGAGCTTCTCGCTGATGACCATCTTGCCGTTGTACGTGGTGGTGGCCGGGGCGCCGGCGGAGATCGCGATGTCCTTGATCTGCTTGCCGTCGCGGACGACCTTCATCCGGTGGGTGTTCGCGTCCACGGTGCTGACCTGCCGGCGGCCGACGGTGAACGACACCGTCTTGGCCTGCTTGCCGTAGACCCCGGGGCGTCCCTCGACGCCGTCGAGGTTGAGCTTCACGGTCACCTTGGTGCCGGCGGCCCAGTAGTCCTGCGGCCGGAAGTCCAGGCGGTCGTTGCCGAACCAGTGGCCCGCGATCTCGACGGCCGGGTCCGCCGTCACCTTGATGGCCTTCTCTACGGCCTCCGGGTCGGTGATGCCCCGGGTGAAGTGGATCGAGACCGGCATGCCGACACCGACCGTGGAACCGTCCTCCGGGGTGTACTGCCCGATGAAGGTGTTCTTCGGGACCAGCGTGGTGAAGGCGGTGTCCTTGGCGGACTCGCGGCCCTTCTCGTCCTTCGCCACCGCGTGGACCTTGTACTTGGTCGCAGAGGCCAGGTGCTGGTCAGGCTCCCAGCTCGTGCCGTCCGCCGCGATCTTCCCCTCGACCTCGGCCCCCTTGGGGTCGGAGACCTTGACCGTGGAGAGCTTCCCCCGCTCGGCCGAGATCTTCAGCGCCCCGCTGGTGGCGACGGAGTCGGCACCGTCCTGCGGGGCGACCTTCACCACGGCCTGGGAGGCGCTGGTGTCACCGGCCTTCCCCCCGCCCTTGCCGGCGCCGCCCTTGCCCGCGTCCCCGCTGTCCTCGCCGCCGCATGCCGTCACCAGCAGCAGCGCGCCCAGCACCAGGGCCAGCAGTCCGGTGGACCCACGTCCGCGCCGCCCGCTGTCCGCCCCGACCGATGTCCCCGATATCGGCTGCCCGTTCAATGTGGTCGTCTCCCCTCGCACGGCCTGGCCCCGCCAAGGCCGGCCCTGGGAGCTCGCAAGCTCCCGCCCCCGCGCGCTGCATATGCGCGCTCAGCGAAAGATAATCACACCGACTGCGGGCAGCTCTCCCCCGGAATGTCACCGTTCCGTCCCAACTCGTAGAGGACTTCCCCTGGTCGGAGGCGCTGCCCGCGCGAGGGGCTGTACGGGGTGGCGGCCCGGCCCGGAGGGCTCCGGGACGGGCCGGCGGGGCTCAGCGCACGGCGGAACCCGCCTTCCACTGCTTCCAGTTCAGGTTCCAGCCGCTCAGCCCGTTGTCAGGGGCCACCTGCTTGTCCTTGGAGTTGACGACCTCGACGACGTCACCGATGAGGGTCCGGTCGAAGAACCAGCCGGCCGGGGTGGACCCGCTGCCGCCCTGCTCGTCACGGAGACCGATGCAGCCGTGGCTGACGTTGGTCGAACCGAAGATGTCGTCGTCGGACCAGTAGTTGCCGTGCAGGAAGGTGCCGGACTCGGTGAGCCGGATCGCGTGCGGTACGTCCTTGATGTCGTACTCACCGCCGAAGCCGACGGTCCGCCCGTCCATCCGGGTCACCTCGTGCATCTCGCTGACCACCATCTTGCCGTTGTACGTGGTCGTCGTCGGGGAGCCCGCCGTGATCGGGACCGTGGAGACGATCTGCCCGTCCCGGCGCACCTGCATGGTGTGCGCGGCCGAGTCCACCCGGGACATCTGCTCCCGGCCCACGGTGAAGCGGATGGTCTTGCGCTGGCTGCCGTACGCCTGCGGCGCCCCCTCCACATCACGCAGCCCCACCTCGACGGTGACCTCGGTGCCCGGCTCCCAGTACGCGGCCGGCCGGAAGTCGAGCCGGTCGGCGCCGAACCAGTGCCCGGCCACCTCGACCGGCGGATCACTGGTCACCCGGATGGCCCGCTGCACGGCCGCCTTGCGGGTGATCGGCCGGTTGAACTCGTAGGAGACGATCATGCCGGTGCCGACCGTGGACCGGTTCTCCGGCTTGAAGTAGCCGATGAACCGGTGCTCGGGCACCACCGTGGTGAAGGTGGTGTGACGGGCAGAGCGGTGCCCCGCGCCGTCCACGGCCACCGCGTCGACACTGTACTTGGCGGCGAGCCCGAGCCGGCCCGCCGCGCCCTGCGGCGTCCACGAGAGGCCGTCCTTCGCGATCAGGCCCCTCACCTCCTCCCGCTGCGCGTCCTCGATCCGGGTCACCTTGACGCTCTCCAGCCGCCCGTCCGGGACCCTCACCTCGACCTCGGCGTCCGCCTTCACGTCCTCTGCCCGGTCCTGCGGGGTGATCCGGATCGCCTCCTGCGGCGACCGGGGTTTCCCGCCGATGATCGAACCGGCGCCCGAACAGCCGGTCAGAACAACCAGTACGGCCAGTACGACGAGCAGTCCCGGCCGTCTCAGCACGGTGGCCTGTCTCGCGCCTGCCTTCTTCGCTACGTGGTTCACGTCCCCCCAACGACGGGGGCCGCCGGAGGGAAACGTGAGTGCGGGGCCACTCGTGGGCAGAACAGAGGGGACGACCACACTCGGGGAGCCGCGGCCGGGACGCCGCGCGCTCCTTTCGGTGCCGGTCCCCCAAGAGCCGCGGGAGGCGAGCGGGTGTCGAGCGCAGCCGAGCAGGAGACAGTGCCGAAGACGGGTGCGGGACCGGCGGACCGGGCGGTGGAGCAGCCCGAGGCCGCCCCCGGCCGGCGGGTACCCGCGGTGTGGCCCGGTACGCCGATGCCCCTCGGAGCCCGCTTCCGGGTGGGGCCCGACGGGGTCGCGGGTACCAACTTCGCACTCTGGGCGGGCGGGGCGGAGGCCGTGGAGCTGTGCCTCTTCGAGGAGGACGGCACCGAGACCCGGCTGCCGCTGACCGAGCTGACCCACGAGATCTGGCACGGCTTCGTCCCCGGTGTGCGGGCCGGTCAGCGCTACGGCTACCGGGTGCACGGCCGCTGGGACCCGTGGACGGGCGCCCGCTGGAACGCGGCGAAGCTGCTCCTCGATCCGTACGCACGGGCCGTGGACGGCGATTTCACCCTTCCGGCCGAGGTGTACGGCCATGTGAGGGACTGGCCCGAGCAGCAGGTCGCCGACACCGTCCGCGACGAACGGGACTCCGCCCCGTACGTCCCCAAGGGGGTGGTCGTCCACGATGACGACGACTGGGCCGAGGACCGGCGGCCCAAGACGCCCTGGGCCGACTCCGTCATCTACGAACTGCATGTGCGCGGCTTCACCGAGCGCCACCCCGGCATCCCCGAGGAGCTGCGCGGCACCTACGCCGGACTCGCGCACCCCGCGGCGATCGGCCATCTGAAGCACCTCGGGGTGACGGCGGTGGAGCTGCTGCCGGTGCACCAGTTCGCCCATGAGGACCATCTGCTGCGGCGCGGGCTGCACAACTACTGGGGCTACAACTCGATCGGCTACTTCGCCCCTCACGCCGGCTACTCCGCGAGCGGCACCGCGGGCCAGCAGGTCGGCGAGTTCAAGCGGATGGTCCGCGCGATGCACGACGCCGGGATCGAGGTGATCCTCGACGTGGTCTACAACCACACGGCGGAGGCGGGCGAGCTGGGCCCGATGCTGTCACTGCGCGGCATCGACAACCGCGGCTACTACCGGCTCCAGTCCGACGCCCGCAGATACGCGGACTACACGGGCTGCGGCAACACCCTGCACGTGGTGCAGCCGAACGTGCTGCGGCTGATCACCGACTCGCTGCGGTACTGGGTCACCGAGATGGGCGTGGACGGATTCCGCTTCGACCTGGCGGCGGCGCTCGCCCGCTCGATGCACGACGTCGACATGCTCTCCCCGTTCCTCGCGGTGATCGCCCAGGACCCGGTGCTGCGCCGGGTGAAACTGATCGCGGAGCCGTGGGACGTGGGCAACGGCGGATACCAGGTCGGCGCCTTCCCGCCGCTGTGGACCGAGTGGAACGACCGCTACCGCGACGCCGTGCGGGACTTCTGGCGCGGCGCGCTGCCCGACGTACGCGATCTCGGCTACCGGCTGACCGGATCGAGCGACCTGTACGCGTGGGGCGGACGCCGCCCGTACGCCTCGGTCAACTTCGTCACCGCGCACGACGGCTTCACCCTGCGCGACCTGGTGAGCTACGAGCACAAGCACAACGAGGCCAACGGCGAGGGCAACCGCGACGGCACCTCCGACAACCGGTCCTGGAACTGCGGCGCAGAGGGCGAGAGCGGCAACCCTCAGGTCAACGCGTTGCGCCTGCGCCAGCTGCGCAACCTCCTCACCACCCTGCTGCTGTCGACCGGGGTGCCGATGCTGGTCGCGGGCGACGAGATGGGCCGCACCCAGGGCGGCAACAACAACGCCTACTGCCAGGACAACGAGATCAGCTGGGTCGACTGGTCGCTGCTGGAGCAGCCGCGGTGGCGCGCGCTGACCGAGCTGACGGCCCGGGTGCTGGCGCTGCGCCACACCCATCCGGTGCTGCGCCGCCGCGCCTTCTTCTCCGGCCGGCCGCAGGCCCCGGACGGGCTGCGGGACCTGGCGTGGTTCACCCGGCAGGGGGCCGAGATGACGGAGCAGGACTGGTACGCCCCGGCCGCGACGGTCGGGCTCTACCTCTCCGGCCGCGACATCCCGGGCCGGGACGCCCGGGGCGGGCAGGTGACCGACGACAGCTTCCTCGCGGTGCTGCACGCCGGTGACCGCCCGGTGGACTTCCGGCTGCCGGGGGCGCCGTGGGCGCGGGACTACGAACTGGTCCTGGACACCGCGCGCGAGGACCAGTCCACCGCACCGGGCACGGTCCACCGGGGCGACGCGGCCCTCACGGTGCCCGCGCGATCGGTCCTGCTGCTGCGGGTACGGGAGTGAGCCCGGCGCTCAGCCCAGGATCCCCCGGTCGTACGCGACGGCGACGGCCGCGGCGCGGTCCTTGGCGCCCAGCTTGGCGAAGACATGGGTGAGATGGGTCTTCACCGTGGCCTCGCTGATGAACAGCACGGCGGCGATCTCCCGGTTCGACGTCCCCCTGGCGACGAGTTCGAGCACTTCGCGCTCCCGCGCGGAGAGCGTCTCGCCGCCGGACGCGGCGGGCGCGCACCCGTGAGATGAGCCGGGAGGCGATGGCGGGCGACAGGACGGTGCGGCCGTCGGCGGCGGCGCGCACCGCGGTGAACAGCTCCTCGCGCGGGGCGTCCTTGAGCAGGTATCCGGTCGCACCGGCCTCGATCGCGGGCAGGGTGTCGGAGTCGGTGTCGTACGTGGTGAGGACCAGGACCCTGGAGCGGGCGCCGCGCCGGGTCAGTTCCGTGATCGCCGCGACTCCGCCGCCGCCGGGCATCCGGAGGTCCGTCAGGACGACGTCGGGGTCGAGCCGGACGGCCATCTCGACGCCTTCGACGCCGTCGGCCGCCTCACCGAGCACCTCGAACTCCGGCGCGGACGCGAACATGCCGCGCAGTCCGTCCCGTACGACGGGGTGGTCGTCGACAACGATCAGCGTGATGACGCGCGCGGGTTCCTCAGCCATAGCGGCCCACCGTACTGTGCCCGCGGGCGGTGCGGTCGCTCAGTCGTCGCGGACCAGCGGGACCCGGGCGCAGACCGCGGTGCCGAGGCCGGGGCCCGTCTCCACCTCGACCGTGCCCGCGATGCGTTCGGCGCGGGCCCGCATGCCGCCGAGCCCGAACCCGCCGGCGCCCCGGTACGGCTCCAGCGCGTCCGGGTCGAAGCCCCGGCCGTCGTCCCGGACGTCGAGGGTGATCTCGTCGCCCATGTAGGACAGGGTGACGCCGGTCCGGGAGGCGGCGGCGTGGCGGCCGGCGTTGGCGAGGGCCTCCTCGGCGATCCGGAGCAGGGTGGCGCCGACCTCGTCGTGCAGCGGCTCCGCCGTACCGGTGACGGTGAACTCGGCGCGGACACCGGTCCGCTCCGACCAGGCGGTGACCGTCTTCTTCAGGGCGCCGGGCAGATCGTCGTGCTCCAGCGCGGCCGGCACCAGATTGTGCACCGAGCGGCGCGCCTCGCCCAGGCTGTGCCGGGCCAGCGCGGTGGCCCGCAGGAGGTGTTCGCCGGCCAGCTCCGGATCGGTGGCCGCCGCCGACGTCACGGCCTGGAGCTGGGCGATGATTCCGGTCAGCCCCTGGGCGATGGTGTCGTGGATCTCGGCGGCCATCCGGCCGCGCTCGTCGGCCACCCCCGCCTCACGGGCCTGGACGAGGAGCTGGGCGTGCAGTCCGGCGTTCTCCGCCATGGCCTGTTCGAGCCGGGCGTTGGCGGACTCCAGTGCGGCGATGGTCTCGTCCTGGGTACGGGACTGCTCCGCCTCCCGGCTGCCGATCTGGGCGAAGACCATGGTGAGGGTCCCGTGCAGGGCGAAGAGGATGACGAAGGCGACCCAGTTCATGAGGCTGACCGGCGGCAGGCCGCCGCCGGACTGCGAGCCCGCCATGATGGCGGCGGTAACCAGCAGCCCGGCCCGCATACCCCGTTCCGGGAGCAGCCGCGCCGCGTCGAAGTAGCCGAGCACGACGAAGATGGCGAAGAACGGGTTGCACCAGGTCAGTGCGGAGGCCAGCAGCGTGCGGACGGCGAAGTAGGACTGCGCCGCCCGCGAACCCGCCGCCGCCCGCGTCCGTCCCCACCAGAGCTGGAGGACGAGGGCCAGCGGGACGAGGGCCGAGACGGCGTACACGTCCTGCCGGGACATGATGAGGTCACTGGTGACGGCCGAGACCGCGGTGGCCAGGGCGAGCAGTCCGTACGGCCCGTACCGGAAGAACCGTTCCCACCACTGCTCGGCCGTCGGCGCCCCGGTCACCGCTTCGCTCTCACCCGCGTACATGGCTGAAGTGTCCCCGATCCGCTACTCCCACCGGAACGTGCGGATCGCGACCACCGCCACCGCCGCGGCCCACAGCACCATCACCCCGAGGCAGGCCCAGCTCGGCCAGGCTCCGGAGGCCGCCCGGTCCAGCGTCTGGGAGGCCGCGCCGAACGGGGTGACCTGGACGATGCGGCGGAGGGTGGAGGGCATGGCCTGCACCGGCACCCAGACGCCCGCGGTGAACATCATCGGGAAGAAGACGACCGAGCCGATGGCGGCGGAGATCTTGGTGGTGCGGGAGACCGCGCAGACCAGCGAGCCCAGGGCCAGCACGCAGGCGACGGCCAGCAGCAACGCCAGCAGGTAGCCGAAGGGCTGTCCGGGCAGCCGCACCCCGAACGCGATCCGTCCGACGGCCATCACCAGCACGGCGGAGACGAGCCCCGCGACACCGTGCAGGACGATCTGCGCGCCGAGCAGGGCGGCGGGCCGCACCGGGGTGGTGGACATCCGGCGCAGGATGCCGCGCTCGCGGTAGCCGGTCAGTACGGGCGGCATCGCCTGGAGCCCGGCCATGATCATGGCGAGCAGCACCGCCACGGGGACGTAGAGGTCGATCACGCGCCGGCCGCCGAGTCCGTCGTCGTGCTCCCGGAACGACGGGATCAGTCCCAGGACCGTCATCAGGACGGTCGGGAAGACCAGGATCCAGAAGAGGCTGCCGGGTTCGCGCAGGAAGAGCCGGGTCTCGGATCTGAGGACCGCGAACGAGGCGCCGGAGGCGGTGGCGCGGGGGGTGCGTAGGGGGGCGGTGTGCGAAGCAGCCATCTCAGACTCCCCGTTCCGTGAGGTCGTGGCCGTCGGCCGGGCCGGTGTGCTCGGTGAGGTCGAGGAACGCGTCGTCCAGGGTGGCTTCCGAGACGCGCAGTTGGTGCGCGGTGATCCGGAGCCGGGCCAGTAGCGAGATCACCGCGTTGACGGTCTCGTCGGTGCCGTTGATGACGATCCGGCCGCCCCGGTTCTCGTACGAGGCGGCGCCGGGCAGCCGGGCCAGTTCGTCGTCGTCGAGCGGCTGCGAGGGCGTGAAGGAGATGACCGTGGAGCTGCCGGCCTTGGCGATCAGCCCGGAGGGGGTGTCGAGGGCGGCGATCCGGCCCTTGTCGATCACCGCGATCCGGTCGCAGAGCCGCTGGGCCTCCGCCATGAAGTGGGTGACGAGCAGTACCGTGACGCCGCTGTCCCGTACCTCCTCGATCAGCTTCCAGGTGTCGCGCCGGGCGCGCGGGTCGAGGCCGGTGGTCAGCTCGTCGAGGACCACGACCCGGGGACTGCCGACGAGGGCGAGCGCGATGGACAGCCGCTGCTTCTGGCCGCCGGAGAGCCGGCCGAACCGGGTGGTGAGCTTGGTGTGCAGGCCGAGGCGTTCGGCCAGTGACCGCCAGTCGGCGGGGTCCGGGTAGAACGCGCTGTAGAGCTCAAGCGCCTCGCCCACCGTGATCTTGGGCTGGAGTTCGCTCTCCTGGAGCTGGGCGCCGAGCAGCAGCGTCACCCGGTCGTGGTCGGCGACGGGGTCGAGCCCGGCGACGCGGACCGTACCGGAGTCGGGGACCCGCAGTCCCTCGACGCATTCGACGGTGGTGGTCTTCCCGGCGCCGTTGGGGCCAAGGATCCCGAAGATCTCCCCCTCCTCGACGGTGAAACCCACCCCGTCCACCGCGGGGCGTCCGGCGTAGGCCTTGCGCACCCCGGCCACTTCGATGATTGCCATGCCACGAGCATCCCGGCCCCGGCCCGCGCGCTCCATCCGCCATCACGCTCGAACCGGCATCAGCCGATCGGCTGATGCCGCACTACGACCGTCGTACGGTCCGTCAGGCGCCGGCGTCGGCAGTGGCGGCCCCGGCGGCGGTCCCGGTCTCCTCGCTCCCCGACAGCCGTGCCTCCAGGCGTGCCACGGCCAGCCGTTCGGCCTCCCTGCGTACCGAGGTGAGCCTTGCGTCGGCCAGCAGCATCGGCACCATCCACAGCAGCCCCCAGGGACCGAACCCGTGGACCACTCCGGTGGTCCGGAGCAGCAGACTCGTCAGCGCCGAGAGCGCGAACGACACCGCCCACGCCTCCGCGCGGTGCCGGGCGGCCCAGCGCAGCGGGCCGTTCCCCGGCCCGGAGAGCGCTTCGAGTGTGTCGGCGAGAACGGCGGCCCGCCGGTCGTCGGGCCGGGCCGCGGCGGCCGCCAGTGCTTCGGCCCGCGCCTCCTCCGGTCTCCGGCCTCTGAGGGCTTCGGCGATCTCGTCGCTCTGGGTCTCAAGCGCCTGCCGCCTCACCGCGCCCTCGGCCGCCGACATCCGCAGGTCCTCCCAGTAGCCGCGGGCGGCCCAGCGGTGGGCGGCCCGCAGCTGGGCGTTCTCCGGGGAGTCGGGGGCGAGTTCTTCGAGGCGCCGGGTCAGCTCCACGGCACGGGCGGCCCGGCCCGGGTACTCGAACGAGTCGCTGCGCAGGCACAGCTCGGCGTACCCGGCCAGCAGACCGGGGTGGTCCGCGTCCAGGGCCAGGCCCTTCCTGAACGCCCGTTCGGCCTCGGTGTCGTGGTCGTCGTCGTCCTCCGAGGCGTGGGCCACGGCCAGCCAGCAGTACAGGTCGGCGTGCGGACCCGCCTCGTCGAGCCCCTGGGCGGCGGTGCGCCGCACCCCTGCGAGGCCTCCCGCCAGAAAGAGCTGCTCACAGCGTTCGCTGTAGCCGTCGGCCGTCGTCATGTGTTCTGCCCCCGATGGTCCCGGACCCGGCTGCGCGGATTCCGCGACCGGCCGCCCCTCCCCCGGGGCTGACCAAATATCGACGGCCGCGGTCACGGCGTCAAGCGGGCTCCTGACCGGAAAACCAGGTGAGCGATGTCAGTGGTGAACCGTAGGCTCGCGCCTGATGCCCGAAGAACATGTAGAGCCCAAAGACCGGTCCACCGCTCGCTCCCTGATGCGGCTGTGGCCGTACGTGAAGCCGGTGCGGGCCCGGCTCGCGTCCGCCGTCCTGATCGCCGTCGTCGCCTCGTGCCTGGGGCTGGTGATCCCGCTCGTGCTGAAGTGGATGGTCGACGGCCCGGTCGCCGGCCGGGACCCGGGCGGTGTCTGGCTCGGGGCGCTGTACCTGCTGCTGCTCGGCATCGCGGAGGCGTTCCTGTTCGGCCTCCGGCGCTGGGTGGTGGCGCGTCCGCTGGCCGGCGTCGAGGCGTCGATGCGGGCCGCCCTGTACCGGCATCTGCAGCGGCTGCCGGTGGCCTTCCACGACCGGTGGCCGTCGGGCCAGCTGCTGTCGCGCGGGACCACGGACCTGATGCTGGTGCGGATGTTCCTGGCCTTCCCGCTGACCTATCTGGTGGTCAACTCCACCACCATCGTGGTCGGGTTCGTGATTCTGCTCGGCCAGGAGTGGACGCTCGGCCTGGTGCTGCTGGCCCCCGTCGTACCGCTGATGATCGTCTGCTCGGTCTTCGAGGCGAAGTACTCGCTGGTGGCGCGCAGCGCCCAGGACCAGGTCGGGGACCTGACGACGGTGGTCGAGGAGAGCGTGCTCGGCATCCGGATCGTGAAGGGCTTCGGCCGGCACCGCAGCCAGGCGCTGGCCTTCCGCGCCCTCGCGCAGCGGCTGCGGGCCACGGAGCTGGACAAGGCGCGGCTGCTAGCGGGCATCTGGGCCCTCATCACGACGATCCCCGAACTGGCCATCGGGGCGGCGCTGGTGCTCGGCACGATCGAGGTGGCGGACGGCGGTCTGTCGGCGGGCACGCTGGTCGCCTTCCTCTCCACGGCGCTCGCGCTGCGCTGGCCGGTCGAGTCGATCGGCTTCCTGCTGGCGATGTGCCAGGAGTCGGCGTCGGCGACCGACCGGTTCTTCGAGGTGATGGACGTGGCCGAGGAGAAAAAGACCGCGACGCACCGCGCGGCGGGCCCGTCCGGTGCGGGCGGCATGGTCTTCGAGGGGGTCCGGTTCCGTTACCCGGACGCGGCGCCCGACTCCCCTCCGGTGCTGGACCGGATCGATCTGCGGATCCGGCCCGGCGAGACGATGGCCCTGGTCGGGGCCACCGGCGGCGGCAAGACCACGCTCACCGCGCTGGTGCCCCGGCTGCACGACGCCACGTCGGGGCGGATCACCCTGGACGGCGAGGACATCACCGCGATGCCGCGCGAGCGGCTGCGGGAGCTGGTGTCCGTGGCGTTCGAGGAGCCGACGCTCTTCTCCGCGAGCGTCGCGGAGAACGTCCTGATGGGCGCGGAGGGCGCCGGCGAGGACGAGCTGCGGCGGGCGCTCTCGGTCGCGCAGGCCGACTTCGTCCACGACCTTCCGCACGGGACCGGCACCCAGGTCGGTGAACAGGGGCTGAGCCTGTCCGGCGGTCAGCGCCAGCGCCTCGCGCTGGCCCGCGCCGTCGTCGGCCGGCCGCGCTTCCTGGTGCTCGACGACCCGCTCTCCGCGCTGGACGTGCACACGGAGACGCTGGTCGAGGCGGCGCTGCGCAGTGTGCTCAAGGAGACCACGGCGGTGGTGGTGGCCCACCGGCCGTCCACCGTGATGCTCGCGGACCGGGTGGCGCTCCTGTCGGAGGGCCGGATCAGCGCGGTCGGCACCCACCAGGAACTGCTGCGCGGCAACGCCGAGTACGCCTGGCTGATGTCCGGCGCGGACCTCCCGGACGGCGAGGACGCGTTCCCTCCGGCCCCCGCGCCCACCACCGACACCCTGGGCGTGTACGCCCCTGCCGAGGAGGGCAGCAGCCGATGACCAGCACCACGACGGGGCGCCCCACGGAGGACGGCGACGACGAGAGGGCCGCGCCGGCCCCGGCCCCCAGGGACTCCTTCGACCGCGACGACCTGCCCACTCCCCGGGGCGCGACGCGCGAACTGCTCCTGTCGCTGCTCCGCCCGCACCGCGCCAGGGTCGTGGTGGCCGCGCTGTTCCTGCTGGTCCAGCAGATCGCGGTGCAGGCGGGTCCGCTGCTCGTCGCGTACGCCATCGACAGCGGGGTGCCCGCGTTCCGGGACGAGGACTACGGGCCGCTGATCGCCGTGGGCCTCGGCTACGCCCTCTGCGCGGCCGGTGCGGGAGCCATGCAGTACGCGTTCATCAGGGCCTCCGCCGGGGTCAACCAGGACGCCCTGCTCGATCTGCGCGGCCGGATCTTCCGCCATGCCCAGGCGCTGAGCGTGGACTTCCACGAGCGGTACACCTCCGGCCGGCTGATCTCCCGTTCCACCACCGATGTGGAGTCGCTGCGGGAGCTGCTCAGCGAGGGACTCCAGGAGCTGATCGGGGTCGTCCTCTCGTTCGTCTCCATCTCCCTGATGCTGCTCTGGCTGGATCTCGCGACGGGCGCCGTCGCCGTGCTCTCCTTCGCCCCGCTGTACCTGCTGGTGCGGCAGTACCAGCGCCGGGCCGGAGTCATCTTCGCCGCCCGGTCGACGGCGATCGCCGCGGTCATCGTGAAGTTCGCCGAGACGATGAACGGCATCCGGCCCGTCCAGGCGTTCCGCCGGGAGCCGGTCAACGACGCGGTGTTCCAGGAGCTGAATTACGAGCACCGGCGCACCAACGCAGCCGCGATGATCGAGAACGCGCGTTATGTCGTCGGGTCCCGGCTGATCGCCAACACCGCGGTGGCCGCCATCGTGCTGTGGGGCGCCTACCGCGTCGCCTCCGGCACCCTGGCCCTCGGGGTGCTGGCCGCGGTGGTGCTGTATCTGCGGCGGCTGTACGACCCGATCGACCGGCTCAGCATGTTCCTGAACTCCTACCAGTCGGCCGCCGCCTCACTGGCGAAGATCGCGGGCCTGCTGGCCCAGACCCCGACGGTCCCGGAGGCGCTGGAACCCCGCGAGCTGCCGCCGCTCAAGGGCGAACTGCCGGGCCGCGAGGTGGTCTTCGACGCGGTGAGCTTCGCCTACCGCACGGGCGGCGAGGTGCTGCCCCGTTTCGACCTGACCGTTCCGGCCGGCCAGACGCTGGCCGTGGTCGGTTCGACGGGCGCCGGCAAGTCGACGCTCGCCAAGCTGCTGGCCCGCTTCTACGACCCGACCGGGGGCCGGGTGCTGCTGGACGGGACCGACCTGCGGGATCTCGCCGTCCCCGAGCTGCGGCGCGGGGTGGTGATGGTCACCCAGGAGGCGTTCCTGTTCTCTGGGACCGTCGCGGAGAACATCGCGATCGGCAGCCCGGACGCGACCCGCGAGGAGATCGAGCGGGCCGCGAAGGCGATCGGCGCCCACGAGTTCATCAGCGGCCTGCCCGACGGCTACGACACCGACGTACGCAAGAGGGGCGGCCGGATCTCGGCCGGCCAGCGCCAGCTGGTCGCCTTCGCCCGCGCCCTGCTGGCGAACCCGGCGGTGCTGATCCTCGACGAGGCGACCAGCTCCCTCGACATCCCGGGCGAACGCGCGGTGCAGCGGGCGATGGACACCGTGCTGCACGGCCGCACCGCGGTGGTGATCGCCCACCGGCTGTCGACCGTGGAGATCGCGGACCGGGTCCTGGTGATGGAGCACGGCCGCATCGTGGAGGACGGCGCCCCCGGCGAACTCATCGGCGGCACAGGCCGGTTCGCGGGGCTGCACCGGGTATGGCGGGAGAGCCTGGTCTGAGCAGCGCGGTGCGCGGCTGAGACCACCGGTGCCGGACGTGATCAGCACGGACCGGTCCGCGGTGGGCCGGCACCGGGCCTGTCGTCAAACTGTCGTCAGGCCCTAGGTGTACTGACCCGTGAGGTTGGGGACGCGGCTGGCGGGTGGTTTGCCTGCGAGCGCGGTGTGTCCGCGGTGGTGATTGTAGGAGTGGAGCCAGTAGGGGAAGGCGTCGCGTCGTTCCTGTTCTGATCGGTAGGGCTTTGCGTAGGCCCATTCGTCGAGCAGGGTGCGGTTGAGGCGTTCGACCTTGCCGTTGGTCTGTGGCCGGTAGGGCCGGGTTCGCTTGTGGGTGATCCCGGCCGCCGTCAGGGTCTCGCACCAGAGGTAGGACTTGCAGCAGGCGCCGTTGTCGGTCAGGACCCGTTCGACGGTGATCCCGGCGCCGGCGAAGTAGGCGTGTGCCCGTGTCCAGAAGGCGGTGGCGGTTTCCTTCTTCTCGTTGGCGTGGATCTCGCTGTAGGCGAGGCGGGAGTGGTCGTCGACGGCGGTGTGGATGTAGCTGTAGCCGGCCCCGGAGCGGGTCTTGCGGCCTGCCTGGCGGCCCAGGGCCTTGTGGCCGCCGCCGTCGGGGATGTTGCCGAGCTTCTTGATGTCCACGTGCACGAGTTCACCGGGGCGGTCGCGTTCGTAGCGGCGTATGACGCGGCCGGTGGCCCGGTCGAGATGGGTCAGGCGGGCCAGGCCGAAGCGGGTCAGGACGCGATGCACGGTCGAGGGCACCAGGCCCAGCAGATGGGCGATGCGGCCAGGGCCCCACCGGCGAAGGACACGGACCTTGATGATCCGGCGTTCGGTGCGCGTCGGGGTCCTGCGTGGGCAGTGGTCCGGACGGGAGGAGAGGTCCGCCATCCCGGCCTCGCCCAGGGCCCGGTAGCGGCCGGCCCACCGCTGAGCGGTGGTCGGGGAGACCTGGAAACGTTCCGCGGCCCGGCGAAGCGGCCAGCCGTCCTCGACCACACAGCGGGCCAGCCGCAGCCGTCCGGTCTCGGTCAGGGGTGCATTACGGTGGGGCACGAGGGCCTTTCTGGTCGGTGTAGACGTCGCAATCCACACCGAACCCGGAAGGCCCTCATTCGTTCAAGATCATGAAGCCGAGACCTGCATCACCGTCCACAACCTCCCTGGACAGAACACCTAGGGTCTGTCTTCAAACTGCCGTCGTTGCCCGAAGGGCGGCCGGGCGGCGTCAGGTGCTTCCCCAAGCTCTCGGCTTCGTTCGAGCAGGGGAGACCCCATTTCTCGGCGTGCCGGCCCCAGGCCCCTGTACTGGACGTACTGGGGCCTGGGGCCGGTGCGGCGAGAGTGCGTGCATGGCGTCGCCCGGCAGACGGCAGTTTGAAGACAGGCCCTAGGACACACGGGTCCCTGGTGCGGATGCACCAGGGCGGAACGGTGGCGCGGGACGATGCCCGGCGCGGCGGCCGGAGGGAAGTGTGGGAGGCGCGCGAATCCCGCGTACTCCCCTTGCCCAGCCGTGTCTGGAGTGATCAACACGTGACGACCATTCTTCGCCGGATCGACCGGTGGACCGTCCGGCGGCGCCCCTCGACGGACGCGCCACGCCTTTCGCCGGCAGGCGCCGGCAGAACGGCGATCGTCGCCCTCGGCATCCTGGCACTCGCCCTCGGCGCCCTGCAGTCCGTGGTGGAACCCGCACTCCCCCTGTTGCAGGGCGAGTTGGGCATCGGCCCTGGCGAAGGGGCCTTGATCGGCAACACATTACTCATCACGGGCGCGGTCATCACGCCCGTCGCAGGCAAGCTCGGTGACCGCTACGGCGGAAAGAGGGTGCTGGTCCGGCTGATGGCCGTGGTCTCGGCCGGTGGCCTGCTGGCCGCCCTGGCGCCGAACCTGCCGGTGCTGCTGCTCGGTCAGGTGCTCCAGGGCGTCATGGTGGGTGCGCTGCCCCTCTCGTTCATCCTGGTGCGCAAACATCTCCCGGCGGGAACGTCTCAGGCGGCCATCGGGCTGGTCGTCGCGCTGTTCACGGGCGGTGGCATGGTGGGGACGCTGATGGCCGGGCCCATCGCCGCAGGACTGTCCTGGCACTGGATGTTCGCGCTGCCGACGATCGTGATCATCGCGGCAACGGCGGTCGTGGCCCGGCTGCTGCCGCCTGATCCGCCGATGCCGTCGGTCGGCAGGATCGACTGGCCCGGACTGCTTCTGCTGAGCGGCACGCTGCTCGCGTTCATGCTCGGGCTGGTGAGGGTGACGAGCACCGGTCTGTCGCCCGGGGTCGGTGCCCTCGCGGTGGCCGTGGCCGCCCTCGCGAGCGGGTGGGTCGTCATCGAGCGCCGGGCGGTCGCACCGATGGTCGATCTCCGCATGCTGGCCGAGCCGGCCAAGTGGAACGCGTGCGCGCTCACCTTCGTCATCACCGTCGGTTCGGGAATGGTGATCTTTCTGCTCCCGCAGCTGTTCGCGGTACCGGGCGACGGGTACGGCTTCGGAGTCGGCACCACCGGCATCGGGCTGTTCCTGCTGCCCGGCGCCGTCGCCGGGGCGTTGAGCGACTCCGTCGGCGGAATCGCGGCGCGGCGTTTCGGTCCGCGTGCCGTGGTCGTCGTGGGCACCGTCGTCACGGCCGCCACCATGATCGCCCTGGTCCCGCTGCACACCTCGGCATGGCAGCTCGTCCTCGCGAAGGTGCTGACCGCGTTCGCCGCGGGCGTCGGTACCACGGCGTTGCTCGCCGGTACCGCCACCGCCGTCGAGACCGGGGACATCGGCATCGCCACCGGCCTGCTCGTGGTGACACGGGTGATCGGCGTCGCCCTGGGCGCCCAGATCGGCGGTGCGGTCCTCGCCTCCGGGACCGACCCGCTGACGGGGCTGCCGGCCGAATCGGCGTTCGTCACAGGTTTCGCCGTCGCCGGCCTCGTGGCCGCGTTGTCACTGCTCGTTGTCCGTATCACGAAGATCCGTATCACGAAGAGGGGAGTCCGGGCATGACACCCGACGGCCGGTCGATGGACGTACGCACCACCGCGAAGCGCAGGGTCCTGATCTCCGGGGCCAGTATCGCCGGACCGGCTCTGGCGTACTGGCTGCACCGGGCCGGATGCGCGGTCACCGTGGTGGAGAAGGCGCGCACACCGCGCGGCGGCGGATACCCGGTCGACATCCGAGGCACCGCGACAGAAGTGGTCCGGCGGATGGGGATACTGCCTCGGCTGCGGGAGGCGCACATCGACTCGCGTCGCTGTACCTTCCTCGACGCCGATGGCGGCGAGGTGGCCTCGGTCGTCCCGAGCTCCCTTGCCGGCGGGGTCGAGGGACAGGACCTGGAGGTGCGTCGTGGGGACCTGGCCGAGATCCTCCACGCGACCGTCCGCGACGACGTGGAATTCCTGTTCGACGACTCCATCGGCACCCTCGACCAGTCCGGACAGGGGGTCGACATCACCTTCCGCAGTGGGCGGCAGCGCACGTTCGATCTGGTGGTCGGCGCCGACGGAATGCACTCGCGCACCCGGGAGTCCCTGTTCGGCCCCGAACACCGGTTCTCCCGCTATCTCGGCTACTGCTTCGCCCTCTTCACCATGGCGAACACCCTCGGGCTCTCCCACGAGGTCATGATGTGGAACACCCCGGGGAAGGCCGCGGCCCTCTACGCCGTCGGGGACAGCGACGAACTGCACGCCTTCCTGACCTTCCACCGGCCGGAACCGCCGTTCGACGCGCTCCGCGACCCCGACGCCCAGCGGGAACTGGTCACCACGGTCTTCGCCGGCGCGGGGTGGGAGGTCCCCGCCATGGTCAACGCGATGCGCGACGCGGATGACCTGTTCTTCGACACCGCCGGTCAGATCCGCATGCCCCGCTGGTCCAGCGGCCGCGTCGGGCTCGTCGGCGACGCCGCGTACGCACCGTCGTTCCTCACCGGCCAAGGGTCGAGCGTCGCGCTGGCCGGTGCCTACATGCTCGCCGGCGCCCTGGCCACGCACCGGGACCACACCGCGGCCTTCGCCTCCTACGAACGCGGCCTCCGCGGGTTCGTCACCATGAACCAGGCGCTCGTCGACAACGGCGCGGCAACCCTCTTCCCCGCCACGGAGCGGGCCCTGGAGCAGCGCAACACCATGCTGCGCGGTCTCGTCACCCTGCCCGCCGCACCGGCCCGGCCGGCCCACTCGGCCCTGGTACTCCCCGCGTTCGCCCCGCCGCCGTGAGCTGCCGGGCCGGCCGCCCGCGCCTCAGGACACCGGGCTTTCGGACGGGAGTGGATGACGCGGAACGAGCCACAGTTCGAAGCCGTCTCGACAGGTGGTCACTTCCCGGTTCTTCACAGTCTTTTCGAACACGACGACTTCGAGCCGGGCCTCGGCGTCCTCTTCGAATTCGGGCTCCAGAGGACTCCGGACGGCATCGCGGTGATGGTCGGTGAAACGTCCGCTTAACGAACATGACTTTTACGGCAACGGACGAATTCCGGCCATCTTGTTGACGCGGTCCTGACAGCAACACCCTTCTGCTGACACTGTTCACCCCGTTCTGCGCACTGCCTGCTCTGCCCGGACGGCTCACTCAGCCGCCGGTACCCCCCTTGCAGAAGGAGTCCGCGTGAGATCCACGCCCAGCCGTCGTACCACCGCGACCGGCGCTCTGATAGCCGCAGCAGCTCTTCTGGCCGCCGGAGTCCAGACCGGCACGGCCACCGCGACACCGGCCGGCGACACCAGCGCCGCCGCCATCACCGCCGCGGCGTCCGCGGGCGCCGACCACGGCGCGCTGCCCAAGCAACTCTCCCCCTCCCAGCGCGCGGAGCTCATCCGCGAGGCGAACACGGGCAAGGCGGCCACCGCCAAGGATCTCGGTCTCGGCTCGCAGGAGAAGCTCGTCGTCCGGGACGTGATCCAGGACAACGACGGCACCACGCACACCCGTTACGAGCGCACCTTCGGCGGGCTCCCGGTGCTCGGCGGGGACCTGATCGTCGAGGCGTCGAAGACGGGCGCGACCCAGAGCGTCACCAAGGCGTCCAAGGCGACCACCGCCCAGCTGAAGGCCGTGGACACGACCGCGAAGGTCGCCCCTGCGGCGGCCGAGAAGCAGGCGCTCGGTGCGGCGAAGGCCGACGGCTCGGCGAAGACCGCCACCGAGAAGGCGCCCCGCAAGGTCGTCTGGATGGCGAGCGGCACCCCGCAGCTCGCCTACGAGACCGTGGTCGGCGGGCTCCAGGACGACGGCACTCCCAACGCGCTGCACGTCGTCACGGACGCGACCACCGGCGCGAAGCTCTACGAGTGGCAGGCCATCGAGAAGGGCACCGGCAACACCGAGTACAGCGGGCAGGTCACCCTCAACACCTCGGGGTCCTACAACCTGACCGACACCACCCGTGGCAACCACAAGACGTACAACCTGAACCACGGTTCGTCCGGTACGGGCACCCTCTTCTCCGGCTCGGACGACATCTGGGGTGACGGCACCCCCCAGAACGCCGAGACCGCCGCGGCCGACGCGCACTACGGTGCGGCCGAGACGTGGGACTACTACAAGAACGTCCATGGCCGGACAGGCATCCGGGGTGACGGCGTCGGTGCGTACTCCCGCGTCCACTACGGCAACAGCTACGTCAACGCCTTCTGGGACGACAGCTGCTTCTGCATGACATACGGCGACGGCAGCGGGAACGCCTCGCCGCTGACCGCGCTGGACGTGGCCGCGCACGAGATGACGCACGGCGTCACCTCGAACACCGCGGACCTGAACTACAGCGGGGAGTCCGGCGGCCTCAACGAGGCGACCAGCGACATCTTCGCCACCGCCGTCGAGTTCTACTCCAACAACGCCAGCGACAAGGGCGACTACCTCATCGGCGAGAAGATCGACATCAACGGCGACGGCACGCCGCTGCGCTACCAGGACAAGCCGAGCAGGGACGGCGCGTCCAAGGACGCCTGGTACTCGGGCATCGGCAACGTCGACGTCCACTACTCGTCGGGCCCGGCCAACCACTTCTTCTACCTGCTCTCGGAGGGCAGCGGCGCCAAGACCATCAACGGCGTCTCGTACGACTCCCCGACCTCCGACGGCCTGCCGGTGACCGGCATCGGCCGCGACAAGGCCGCGCTGATCTGGTTCAAGGCGCTCACCACCAAGTTCAGCTCCACCACGAACTACGCGGGTGCCCGTACAGGCACGCTCGCCGCGGCCGGTGAGCTGTACGGCACGACCAGCGCCGAGTACAAGGCCGTGGCCGACGCCTGGGCCGGCATCAACGTGGGCTCGCGTCCCGGCGGCGGCACCGACCCCGGCGGCACGGTCTTCGAGAACACCACCGCCACGGCCATCCCGGACCAGGGTTCGGCCGTCACCAGCTCGGTCAACGTCACCGGCCGTACCGGCAACGCCCCGAGCGCCCTCAAGGTCGGCGTGGACATCACCCACACCTACCGCGGTGACCTGGTCATCGACCTCGTCGCCCCGGACGGCACGGCCTACCGGCTGAAAAACTCCTCCTCCAGCGACTCGGCGGACAACGTCGAGACCGAGTACACGGTCGACGCCTCCTCCGAGGTGGCGAACGGTACCTGGAAGCTGAAGGTCCAGGACGTCTACTCGGGCGACACCGGGAAGATCAACAGCTTCAGGCTCACCTTCTGAAACCAGCGGCACCGCATGGGCCGTAACTGACGCGGCATCCCGCCCGGGAGGAGAACGAACTCCTTCCGGGCGGCTCCGCGCTCAGTTGGGGTTGTTCGCGTGGGTCAGCGTCTCCCAGGCGACGAACAGGTTGTCGGTCCCGGCGGGCCTGCGCTGCTCGGTGAGGGTCTGGGTGTTGGTCATCGCGATGCCCATCCGGTTGTGCAGCGCGTTGAACCCGACCTCGGTGACCGGGCCGAGGTTGTCCTTGAGCGATCCGCCGCAGAGCGAGGACGGAACGGCCTCCCCCAGCTGGTACTTGGCGTGCAGCCCCAGCGCGTGGCGCAGCCGGTCCGCGATCTCCGGGTAGAGGTCCTGTCCCTGGATCCGGCTGGTCTCCGCGATGTGCGAGATGGCGGAGAGGCCGTAGCCGGTGTGGGTGAGGTCGCGGCAGGTCTCCTGGGAGAGCCCGTCCATGAACGTGGACTGGCCCTGCCAGTAGTTGATGATCTTGTCGCGGGTGTCGAGCCCGCTGCCGGGCGCGGTCTTGGGCAGCGCCCCGTCCGAGGTCAGATAGATGTACGCGGGGACCCGGCCGCGGAACTTGCTGACCGCCTTGTCGTACGAGGTGCGGTCCTCCAGGAAGACCGAGATGCCGATCGCGGCCTCGGTCATGCTCAGTTCCCAGTTCCCGTTGCTGTTCGACCCGTTGATGACCTTGGGCAGGTAGACATCGCGCAGCATGGTGGCGAACCGGCCCGCGTTGGGCCAGCCGCTGTACGTGTACTTGATGATCTCGGCGGCCTTCGGCCAGGAGGAGCCGGCCCAGCCGGTCTGGAGCGGAGCGTTGCTGTTGGTGTGGTCCTTGATCACGGCCGACCAGGCGTCCATCAGCTCGATGGCCTTGGTGGCGTAGCGGCTGTCCTGGGTGATGTACCAGGCCAGCGAGAGCGTGTAGGCGGCTATCGCGTCCTCGCGCTCGTCGGTGCAGCCGTAGTTGGGGTTGGAGTACGAGCCGCACTCCACGACGGCCCGGGGCTTGGCGGTCCGGCTGAGCGAGGCGTACTTGCTCGCCATCATCTGGTCGTACGCGCTCTTCCAGGGCTGTGCGCCCGCCTGCACCTTGGCGCGGACGAAGTCCAGCTGGGGGCGGCTGACGAGGACGCCGGGGTGGGTGAAGGCGGCGGGGGCGGCGACCGCCGCCGGGGCCGGGTCAGGGGCGGCCCGGCCGGCCGAGGCCGGGGTCATGGAGAGGCCGGTGATCAGTGCCGCGAGGGCGGTGGCGAGGCCGAGGCCGCGTGCGATGGTTCCGGTGCGCATGTGGGGGTGCCTTCCGGTGCGGGGGAGGTCCGCAACTCGGCCCAGAACCAACGGAGTTCATACATGTGAACTCTGGGCCGAGTTGTGAACCCTGCGATGAGTGAGGAACTTAAAGGCATCACATGAGCACGTCAAGCACTTGTGTTCAGAAGACGAAGGGCCCGGCACCGGGCGGCGGCTCCCGCCGTCCGGTGCCGGGCCCTCGCGGGAGCGCGGAACGCGACGTCAGCGCATCAGCAGCCCCGCGCCCTCGCCCGTGGCCCCGGTCGGCTGCGCGACCAGGCCGAGTTCTGCCCCGCCGGCCAGCAGCCGGTGGGCGGGCAGCACCCGCACCGTGTACCCGTAGGGACCCGTGCGGTCCAGGGCGAGCGGGCCGTCGTACAGCCAGCGCCCCTCCAGGTCCTGGCCGCCGGCCGGCTTCAGCGGGAAGATCTGCGCGTCGGTGATGGCGTCGGCGGCGTCCACCCGGCCGGCCACCGCCTGCACCTCCACATCGTCCGGCTCCAGCGCCCCGAGGGTGATCCGGACCCGCAGCGCCAGCGTCGAACCCAGCTCCGCGGAGCCGCCCGCCCCGGTGGGCGTCACCGCCTCGACGTGGTCGACCGCCACCCGGGGCCAGGCCGCCCGGACCTTGGACTTCCAGTCGGCCAGCTCCCGCGCCGTGGTGGCGTCCAGCGAGCGCTGGGCGCGGGCCGCGGGGGCGTACAGCCGCTCCACGTACTCACGGACCATGCGCCCCGCGAGGACCTTGGGGCCGAGGGTGCCCAGGGTGCGGCGGACCATCTCGATCCAGCGGTCCGGGAGCCCCTCGGCCCCGTGGTCGTAGAAGCGCGGGGCGACCCGGTCCTCGATCAGCTCGTAGAGCGCGTTGGCCTCCAGATCGTCACGCCGGTCCTCGTCCATGGCGGAGCCGTCGGCAGTCGGGATCGCCCAGCCGAAGTCCGGCTCGAACCACTCGTCCCACCACCCGTCCAGGACCGAGAGGTTGAGGCAGCCGTTGAGCGCCGCCTTCATCCCGCTCGTACCGCACGCCTCCAGCGGGCGCAGCGGGTTGTTCAGCCAGACGTCGCAGCCCGGGTAGAGCTTCTGGGCCATCGCCATGCCGTAGTCGGGCAGGAAGACGATGCGGTGGCGCACCCGGGGGTCGTCCGCGAACCGGACCAGCTCCTGGACCAGCCGCTTCCCGCCGTCGTCGGCCGGATGCGCCTTGCCGGCCACGACGATCTGGATCGGCCGCTCCGGGTGCAGGAGCAGCGCCCGCAGCCGGTCGCGGTCGCGCAGCATCAGCGTCAGTCGTTTGTACGAGGGCACCCGGCGGGCGAAACCGATCGTCAGCACGCCGGGGTCGAGCACGCCGTCGATCCAGCCCAGCTCGGCCGGCTCCGCGCCCCGGGTGCGCCAGGAGGCGTGCAGCCGCTCCCGCACCTCGGTCACCAGCTGCTCGCGCAGCGTCCGCCGCACATCCCAGAGCTGCCGGTCGGGGATGCCGGCGGCGGAGTCCCACCGGCCCGGGGTGCCGCCGGACTCGGTGCGCAGCCGGTAGATCTCGGGGGCGACCCAGGTGGGTGCGTGGACCCCGTTGGTCACCGAGGTGATCGGCACCTCGGGGGCGTCGAATCCCGGCCAGAGCCCGGCGAACATCTCCCGGCTGACCGCCCCGTGCAGGGTGGAGACCCCGTTGGCCCGCTGGGCGAGCCGCAGGCCCATCACGGCCATGTTGAAGACGCCGGGGTCGCCGCCCTCGTACGTCTCCGTGCCCAGGTGCAGGACGCGGTCGGCCGGGACGCCGGGCAGCTCTCCGTCGTCACCGAAGTGACGGGCGACCAGCTCGCGGTCGAACCGGTCGATCCCGGCCGGCACCGGGGTGTGGGTGGTGAAGACGGTGCCCGCCCGTACGGACTCCACCGCGGCGGCGAAGTCCAGGCCGTCGCCGGAGAGCTCCCGAATGCGCTCCAGGCCCAGGAATCCGGCGTGGCCCTCGTTGGTGTGGAACACCTCGGGCGCGGGGTGTCCGGTGAGCCGGCAGTAGCTGCGTACGGCGCGCACGCCGCCGATGCCCAGCAGTATTTCCTGGAGCAGCCGGTGCTCGCTGCCGCCGCCGTACAGCCGGTCGGTGACCTCGCGTTCGCCGGGGGCGTTGCCCTCGACGTCGGAGTCGAGCATGAGGAGCGGCACCCGGCCGACCTGGGCCTGCCAGATGTGGGCGCGCAGCGAGCGGCCGCCGGGGAGCGCCAGGACCACCTCGCTCGGTGTCCCGTCGGCTTCGCGCAGCAGGGTGAGCGGCAGCTCGTTGGGGTCGAGGACGGGGTAGTGCTCCTGCTGCCAGCCGTCCCGGGAGAGGCTCTGGCGGAAGTAGCCGTGGCGGTAGAGCAGGCCGACGCCGACCAGGGGAACGCCCAGGTCGCTGGCGGCCTTGAGGTGGTCCCCGGCGAGGATGCCGAGACCGCCGGAGTACTGGGGCAGGGCCGCGGTGACCCCGAACTCGGGTGAGAAGTAGGCGATGGCGGCGGGCAGTCCGACGCCCTGCGCCAGCTGTTCCTGGTACCACCTGGGGCCCTGGAGGTAGTCCTGGAGACCGGCGGACACCTCGGCCAGCCGGCGCAGGAACTCCTCGTCCCCGGCCAGCTCGGCGAGTCGGCCGGCGGACACGGCGCCGAGCAGGCGCACGGGGTCGCCGTCCGCCGTCCGGCCGGCCACCGGGTCGACGGCCTGGAAGAGCTCGCGGGTCTCGGTGTGCCAGGACCAGCGCAGGTTGCGGGCGAGGTCGCTGAGCGGTTGAAGGGGGTCGGGAAGGACGGGACGCACGGTGAATCGACGAATGGCCTGCACGTGTTCCACCTTTACAGGGGACGTCCGGATCCGAGGGGACGCACCACGGTGTGCGCCGCTCCGTCACCCTCGACGTTAGCCGGGCCCGGCACTCGGCTACCACGGCGCACGGCGGTCCGGCGGCGTGCGACCCCGGGCGGGCCGACCGCCCCCTCCGCTCCACGCCCCCGCGCACCGCCAGGCACGGTACGTAGATCCAGGCACATCCGTCACAGGCGTTATGGCCGATTCCCTCCCCTCGTACGGTCTTGTGGGCCTTCGCCCCACAGGGAAGGCTTCCCAGTGGCGCCCGCCGTCCCCGCGTGCGCCGGCTTTCCGCAACCCCGCGCACGCGCGGCGGAGCCCGGCGCATTCAGACCGTCACAGATACGCCCGAGTAGTTAACAAACCACCGGATTGACCCACCAGCATCCGTGGGAAGGCTTCTCCGGTACCCGAAACGTATGCGTCAGGACGACAGCTCAAGGCGATCCGGCCCGGACCCCCAAGCCGGTTCATCCGCCGTTCGGCGGATTTCCGCCCACGGTTCGTATGCAATCGGTGCGGCCCGTTCCCATTCGAGCCACACCCGTGCACCACACCCGCGAGCCATCCATTCGAGTGCCATTCGAGTGAACGCGGACAGGAGCGGCCATGCCCACACCCCACCAGTCGTCAACGGAGCAGCTAGAAAGGACGGAACCCCACCATCGCGGCGCGCGCGTTCAGCTCTCCGCGGCCGCAACGCGCCCTGTTGAGTCCGAGCTCCAGTCCCCAGGTGATTTCATGATCGGTCGCATTCCCGTCCTCGACGTCCGCCCGCTCGTCGATTGCGGAAGAAGGCCCGCCAAGGCGGTTTCCGGTGAGACCTTCGAGGTGTCGGCGACCGTCTTCCGCGAGGGCCATGACGCGGTCTCGGCCAATGTCGTCCTGCTGGATCCGAACGGACGCCCCGGCCCCTGGACGCCGATGCGCGAACTCGCCCCGGGCACCGACCGCTGGGGCGCGGACGTGACGCCCGACGCCGAGGGCCGCTGGACGTACACGGTGGAGGCCTGGAGCGATCCGGTGGCCACCTGGCGGCACACCGCCCGGATCAAGATCCCGGCGGGGATCGACACGGCGCTCGTCCTGGCGGAGGGCGCCGAGCTGTACGAGCGGGCCGCGGAGGGCGTGCCCAAGCGGGACGGCCGCGAGGCGGTGCTGGCCGCGGTCGACGCCCTGCGCGACACGTCACGCCCGGCCGCCGCCCGGCTGGCCGCCGCGCTCACCCCGGAGGCGGCGGCCGCGCTGGACCGTCATCCGCTGCGTGAGCTGGTCACCGCCTCGCACCCGCTGCCGCTCGTCGTCGAGCGCCGACGTGCGCTGTACGGCTCCTGGTACGAGCTGTTCCCCCGGTCGGAGGGCGCCAGGACCGAGCCGGCGAAGGCGCCGCGCAGGAGCCGGGCGGCGAAGGCGACAGCGGCCCCGAAGCCTCCCCGGATCATCAGCGGCACCTTCCGGACGGCCGCCGAGCGGCTGCCGGCGGTCGCCGCGATGGGCTTCGACGTGGTCTACCTGCCACCGATCCACCCGATCGGAACCACCCACCGCAAGGGCCCGAACAACTCCCTCTCGCCCGCCCCGCACGATGTCGGGGTGCCCTGGGCGATCGGCTCGGCCGAGGGCGGCCACGACACCGTGCACCCCGATCTCGGCACGCTCGACGACTTCGACCATTTCGTGGAGACGGCCCGGAACCTGCGCATGGAGATCGCGCTGGATTTCGCTCTCCAGTGTTCCCCCGACCATCCGTGGGTCACAGAACACCCCGAGTGGTTCCAGCACCGCGCGGACGGCTCCATCGCCTACGCGGAGAATCCTCCGAAGAAATACCAGGACATCTATCCGATCGCCTTCGACAAGGATCTCCGCGGAATTGTCACGGAGACCGTGCGCATCCTCCGCTTCTGGATGGATCACGGGGTACGCATCTTCCGCGTCGACAATCCGCACACCAAGCCGGCGATCTTCTGGGAGAAGGTGATCGCCGACATCAACCGGACCGATCCCGATGTGATCTTCCTGGCCGAGGCATTCACCCGTCCCGCGATGATGCGCGCGCTCGCCACCATCGGATTCCAGCAGTCGTACACCTACTTCACCTGGCGGAACAGCCGGCAGGAAATCACCGAGTACGTGACGGAGCTCTCCGGCGAGTCGGCCTCCTGCATGAGGCCCAATTTCTTCGTGAACACCCCCGACATCCTCCCCGGCTATCTCCAGGACGGCGGCAGGCCCGCCTTCGAGGCACGGGCGGTGCTCGCGGCGACACTCTCCCCGTCCTGGGGGGTGTACGCGGGGTTCGAGCTCTGTGAGAACGCCCCGGTCCGCAGCGGCAGTGAGGAGTACCTCAACTCGGAGAAGTACGAGATCCGGCCCAGGGACTGGGAAGCCGCCGAGCGCGAGGGCCGGTCGCTGGCCCCGCTCATCACCACGCTCAACCGGATCAGGCGCCGCCACCCGGCGCTGCAGCAACTGCGTGACGTGCACTTCCACTCGTGCGACAACGACGCCCTGATCGTGTACAGCAAGCGCTCCGATTCGAACATCGTTCTGATGGTCGTCAACCTCGACCCGCACCACACCCAGGAGGCGACCGTCTCGTTGGACATGCCGCAACTCGGCCTCGACCGGCACGAGAGCGTGCCGGTGCGCGACGAGCTCACCGGCACTTCCTATCACTGGGGCAGGACCTTCTATGTGCGTCTGGAGCCGGGCGTCACGCCCGCGCACATCGCCGTCCTGCGACCGTCCCCGCCGACCGGAGGGTCACCCACACCATGATCGTCAACGAGCCCGTCCACGACACGTTCGAGGACACCCCGGCCAAGGACCGCGATCCCGACTGGTTCAAGCGCGCCGTCTTCTACGAGGTACTCGTCCGTTCCTTCCAGGACTCCAACGGCGACGGCATCGGAGATCTGAAGGGCATCACGTCCAAACTGGACTACCTCCAGTGGCTGGGCGTCGACTGCCTCTGGCTGCCGCCGTTCTTCAAGTCGCCGCTGCGCGACGGCGGTTACGACGTCTCCGACTACACCGCCGTGCTCCCGGAGTTCGGCGACCTCGCCGACTTCGTCGAGTTCGTCGACGCCGCGCACCAGCGCGGCATGCGCGTGATCATCGACTTCGTCATGAATCACACCAGCGACCAGCACGACTGGTTCCAGCAGTCCCGTACCGACCCCGACGGTCCGTACGGCGACTACTACGTCTGGGCCGACGACGACAAGCAGTTCCAGGACGCCCGGATCATCTTCGTCGACACCGAGACGTCCAACTGGACCTTCGACCCGGTGCGCAAGCAGTACTACTGGCACCGGTTCTTCTCGCACCAGCCCGACCTCAACTACGAGAACCCGGCCGTGCAGGAGGAGATCATCTCCGCCCTGCGGTTCTGGCTGGACCTCGGCATCGACGGCTTCCGGGTCGACGCCGTGCCGTACCTCTACCAGCGCGAGGGCACCAACTGCGAGAACCTCCCGGAGACCCACGGCTTCCTCAAGCGGGTCCGCAAGGAGATCGACGCCAACTACCCGGACACCGTGCTGCTCGCGGAGGCCAACCAGTGGCCGGAGGACGTCGTCGACTACTTCGGCGACTACCGGGCGGGCGGCGACGAGTGCCACATGGCGTTCCACTTCCCCGTGATGCCGCGGATCTTCATGGCCGTGCGCCGCGAGAGCCGCTACCCGGTCTCCGAAATCCTGGCCAAGACACCGGCGATCCCGTCCGGCTGCCAGTGGGGCATCTTCCTGCGCAACCACGACGAGCTGACGCTCGAAATGGTCACGGACGAAGAGCGCGACTACATGTACGCGGAGTACGCCAAGGATCCGCGGATGCGGGCCAACATCGGTATCAGGCGGCGCCTGGCACCCCTGCTGGACAACGACCGCAACCAGATCGAGCTGTTCACCGCCCTGCTGATGTCGCTGCCCGGCTCCCCGATCCTCTACTACGGGGACGAGATCGGGATGGGCGACAACATCTGGCTGGGCGACCGGGACGCCGTACGCACCCCGATGCAGTGGACGCCCGACCGGAACGCCGGCTTCTCCTCCAGCGACCCGGGCCGGCTCTTCCTGCCCACGATCATGGACCCGGTCTACGGCTACCAGGTCACCAACGTCGAGGCGGCGATGGCGTCACCGTCCTCGCTGCTGCACTGGACGCGCCGGATGATCGAGATCCGCAAGCAGAACCCGGCGTTCGGCCTCGGCTCGTACACCGAACTGCCCTCGTCCAACCCCGCGGTGCTCGCCTTCACCCGTGAGCACGGGGACGACCTCGTGCTGTGCGTGCACAACTTCTCGCGGTTCGCGCAGCCGACGGAGCTGGATCTGCGGTCCTTCAACGGGCGTCATCCGGTGGAGCTGATCGGCGGGGTGCGCTTCCCCGCCGTCGGACAGTGGCCCTACCTGCTGACTCTCGCCGGACACGGCTTCTACTGGTTCCGCCTCCGCAAGGACGCGCCGCCCAGCTGACCGCCGGGCGGCACACAGGCTCTGGTGCGGGGCGGTTTCCGCCGCTCCGCACGGGGCACTCTCCCCACAAATCGAACGCTTCGGGGTCCTTCCTGGATCCTCCTGGCGTTTCGTTCCCTCCGAGTCGAGTCCGTACGGACCATCCTGACCCGACACGTCCCGCACAGCCGGACAGCAAAAGCCGCAATCCGGGACACTCTTCGCATCCTGTGGTGTGCCCGGGGAAAGGACGCGATGCCATGTCGGAGGCTGCATCCGCTCAGGTCACCCTGGCGAACAGCACAGCCCTGCTCCCGTCTCTCGGACCGCTGCTCCACGAATGGCTGCCCCGGCAGCGCTGGTTCGCGGGCAAGGGACGGCCGATCACGGCCTTCTCGCTCGTCTCGGCCACCGAGATACTGCCGGTCGAGAAGCCCGGCGACACCGCCGCCACCGGCCCCGGACTCCTGCACCTGCTGGTCCGGGTCCATCAGCCCACCATGCCCGCCCAGCCGCCCATCGACTGCTACCAGTTGCTGCTCGGCGTGCGGCCCACCCTGCCTGCGCGGCTGGCGCCGGCCCTCATCGGCCATGTGACGGACGGTCCGCTGGCCGGGCTGACCGTCTACGACGGGCTGCACGACCCGCGCCTCGCCGCCCTGCTGCTGGAGCGGCTGCGCACCCCCGGCACGCTCGGCGCGCTCCGGTTCGGCCGGGGCACCGCCCCGGTTCCGGCCGAGCTCGCGCCCCGGGTGCTGGACACCGAGCAGTCCAACTCCTCGCTCGTCTACGGCAACGCCTACATCCTCAAGATCTTCCGCCGGGTCTTCCCGGGCACCAACCCCGACCTGGAGCTTCCCCTCGCGCTCTCCCGCGAGGGGTGCGGGCGCGTACCGGCCCCCGTCGCCTGGTTCGAGTCGGCCGTTCCCGAGCCCCTCACGCTCGGGGTGCTCCAGCCGTTCCTGAGCGGCGCGCAGGACGGCTGGCAGCTCGCCCTGCGCGCACTCGCGGCGGGCGAGGACTTCGGCCCGGAGGCCCACGCACTGGGCCGGGCCACCGCGGAGGTGCACACCGCGCTCGCCTCCGCGCTGCCCACTCCGGCGCTGCGCCGGGGCGAGAGCGAGGAGCAGGCCGCCGGTATGGTGCGGCGGCTGGAGGCGGCCGCGCACGCGGTGCCGGAGCTGGTGCCGTACGTACCGGGGCTGCGCGCCGCGTTCGACGCCGTGACGGCGCTGGGCCACCGGGGGCGGAGCTGGGCGGCCCAGCGGGTGCACGGCGACCTCCACCTGGGCCAGACCCTGCGCGGGGCCGACGGCTTCTGGTCGCTGATCGACTTCGAGGGCGAACCGGCCCGGCCGCTGACCGAGCGCCGCAGCCCGCAGCCACCGGCGCGCGACATCGCCGGGATGCTCCGCTCCTTCGACTACGCGGCCCGCTCGCACCGGCCGTGGAACGCCGACTGGGCGGCGCGCTGCCGCTCCGCGTACTGCGACGGCTACGCCGCCGCCTCCGGCGTCGATCCCCGCGCGGAACCCGAACTGCTGCGGGCCCACGAGACCGACAAGGCGGTGTACGAGGTGCTGTACGAGGCCCGGCACCGGCCCGACTGGCTGCCGGTCCCGATGGCCGCGATCCACCGCCTCGCCGCCGCCACCGGCTGAGCCCCACCGCCCCACCACCCCGCGGACCGGCCGCACCCGGTCCACCGGCCCCACCTCTCCCGCCCCCACCCCGCCCACTCCCCCGAGGAGGCTGTCCCTGTGACCGCCCGCAAGCCGTCCCGCAAAGCGCCCGCTCCCGCCCCCGCCACGAGCACCCCGGAGGCCACGCCCGGCGCGTCCGCGTCCGCCGCCGCCGAGCACGCCGACGCCGCCGCAGGCCCGGCGACCGGAACCCTCGCACCACTGGAGGCGAGCGCCCCGCCACCGGAGCCGGTCACCACACCGATGCCGACGCCGGACGCGGCCCCGGCCGTCGCGCCCACGCCATCCCCGGCCTCCGCTTCCGCCTCCGCTTCTGCCCCCGCTCCCGCCAAGCGGGCCAAGCGGGCGGCGGCCCCGCCCCGGCCACGCCGGGCCGGGGGTCAGGGGGTCCGCCCGGCCCGGCCGCTGGACGACGGGGACCGGGCCCGGCTGCTGGCGGGCGAGCACCACGCCCCGCACGATCTGCTCGGCGCGCACCAGATCCGCGGCGGGGTCACCTTCCGGGTGCTGCGGCCCTTCGCACGGACGGTCACCGTGCTGGCGAAGGGACTCAGGGCCCAGTTGCACGACGACGGCGACGGCTTCTTCTCCGGACTTCTGCCGATGCCGGCGGTCCCCGAGTACCAGCTCCTGGTCGGCTACGCGGACAACGAGATCGAGATCCACGACCCGTACCGCTTCCTGCCCGCGCTCGGCGATCTCGATCTGCATCTGATCGGCGAGGGCCGGCACGAGGAGCTGTGGACCGCGCTGGGCGCCCGGACGATGGAGCACCAGGGCGTCGCCGGTACCCGGTTCACCGTCTGGGCCCCCAACGCGCGCGGGGTCCGTGTCTCGGGTGACTTCAACTACTGGGACGGCACCGGCTTCCCGATGCGTTCGCTCGGCTCGACCGGGGTGTGGGAGCTGTTCCTGCCCGCGATCGGGGAGGGCGCGCTCTACAAGTTCGACATCTGCCGCCCGGACGGCACCCACACGCTGCGCGCCGACCCGATGGCCCGCCACGCCGAGGTCCCGCCCGCCAACGCCTCGGTCGTGACGGCCGCGCACCACGTCTGGCAGGACCAGGAGTGGATGGCCCGCCGCGGGGACGTCCCGGTGCACGAGGCGCCGCTGTCCGTCTACGAGGTGCACCTGCCGTCCTGGCGGCCCGGCCTCACCTACCGCCAGCTGGCGGAGCAGCTCCCCGCGTACGTGCGCGATCTGGGGTTCACGCATGTGGAGCTGATGCCGGTCTCCGAGCACCCCTTCGGCGGCTCCTGGGGCTATCAGGTGACCGGTTTCTACGCCCCGACCTCCCGGATGGGCTCGCCGGACGACTTCCGCTTCCTGGTCGACGCGCTGCACCGGGCCGGGATCGGCGTCATCGTCGACTGGGTGCCCGCGCACTTCCCGCGCGACGAGTGGGCGCTCGCGGAGTTCGACGGCCGGCCGCTGTACGAGCACTCGGACCCGCAGCGGGCCGCACATCCGGACTGGGGCACGCTCGAATTCGACTACGGCCGCACCGAGGTGCGCAACTTCCTGGTCTCCAACGCCACTTACTGGTGCGAGGAGTTCCACATCGACGGGCTGCGGGTGGACGCCGTCGCCTCGATGCTCTACCTCGACTACTCGCGCGAGGAGGGCCAGTGGTCCCCGAACGAGCACGGCGGCCGGGAGAACCTGGACGCCGTCGCCTTCCTCCAGGAGATGAACGCCACGGTCTACCGGCGCAGCCCCGGCGTCGTCACCATCGCCGAGGAGTCCACCGCCTGGGACGGTGTCACCCGCGCCACGCACCACGTCGGTCCGGGCGGTTTCGGCGGGCTCGGCTTCGGGCTGAAGTGGAACATGGGCTGGATGCACGACTCGCTGGAGTACGTGTCGAAGGAGCCGGTGCACCGCAAGTACCACCACAACGAGATGACCTTCTCGATGGTGTACGCGTACAGCGAGAACTACGTGCTGCCGATCTCGCACGACGAGGTCGTGCACGGCAAGCGGTCCCTGGTCAGCAAGATGCCCGGCGACTGGTGGCAGCAGCGCGCCAACCACCGTGCCTACCTCGGCTTCATGTGGGCCCACCCCGGGAAGAAGCTGCTCTTCATGGGCCAGGAGTTCGCGCAGGGGGCGGAGTGGTCGGAGGGCCACGGCCCGGACTGGTGGCTGCTCGATCCGTCGTACGCGGCGGAGAGCGACCACCGGGGCGTGCGGACCCTGGTCAGCGATCTGAACACGGTGTACGGGGCGACGCCCTCGCTCTGGCAGCGTGACACGGTCCCGGAGGGGTTCGCCTGGGTGGAGGGGCACGCGGCGGAGGACAACGTGTTCGCGTTCGTCCGGTACGACGAGGCCGGATCACCGCTGCTCGCCGTCTCCCACTTCTCCCCCGTGGTGCGGCACGACTACCGGATCGGGGTGCCGGACGGACCGGCGGCCTGGGTGGAGGTGCTGAACACGGACGCGGCACGGTACGGGGGCGGCGACGTGTGCAACGAGGAGCCGCTGAAGCCGGAGGCCGTGCCGTTCCACGGCCGGGAGGCCAGCGTGACGCTGACGCTCCCGCCGCTCGCGACGGTGTGGCTGCGGCCGGCCTGACGCGGGGCCGGCGGCGGTCCCGGGCTGATTCCCGGGGCCGCCGCCGGCGTCCTCATGTCCTGGTCCCGCGTCAGTACACCGTGTCCCGCTGGTCCGGTACGACGCTGCCGTCGCCGCGCCGTACGGGGCCGAAGCCACCGCCGGGCTCGGTGTAGGCGGCGGTCGCGCACGGGTAGGCCGTGGTCCTGCGGGGCAGCGGCTCGATGAACATGGGGTTCACGACCCAGCGGCCGTCGGCGTTGTCGTAGGCACGGCACATCACCTCGTTCTTGTTGCGGTTGAGCACGAGGTGCGCGCCGGTGGCGTCACCGACGAACGTCACGTCGGTGTCGGCGTCACCGCCGCCGATGGTGATCCGCCGGTCCGGGGCCTGCCGGTGCCAGGCGGCCCGGCCCTTCATCCCGTAGATCTCCTGGTTGATCCAGCAGCGTTTGCCGTCGATGTACGGGATGGCCTCGCCCTCGGTGACGCCGGTCCCGCCGCAGCCCTCGTTCCTGGTCGTGATGCGGCCCTTGCGGTCGAGTACGGAGCGGATGGCGACGGTGTGCGCGCGGTCGATCCCGATGCCGCGCGACCAGACCTCGGTGACCGGCTCGGAGCCCGCCGAGACGATCCAGACGTCGAACCCGGCCTTCTGGAGCGTACGGACGAGGTCGCGTTGCTGTTCGTAGTACCGGACGTAGGCCGGGAGGACGTGGGTGCCGACGGTGCGGGTCGCGCCGACGGGGGCGGCGAGGGCCTCCGTGCGGGCGGCCGCCGTGTACGCGCGCAGTTCGGGGACGGTGTGTCCGGCGAACAGCTGGGGCACCCAGGCGTACTGCGGAACGGTGCGCCGGTGGTTCCACTTCCCCGCGAAGGCGGCCTCGCCGCTCATCGTGGTGCCGTCCTCACGGATCTGGAGGATCTCGTCGGCGCAGCGGGCGTCGGTGGAGGTGGGCAGGGGCGCTCCGACCGCGACGTCCGTGCCGCAGGCTTCGGTGAGGGCCTTGTCCGCGGTGTCGGTCAGCCACTTGCTGGTGTCCTTCCAGCGGGCGGGCCGGAGGATCTTGTCGTGCCGCAGGGACCAGCTGATGGTGGCGTCGGTGACGTCGTTCTTGGTGATGGTGTTGTCCCAGTCGAACGCGGCGACCGGGCGTGCTCCGCCCCTGCCTCGGCAGCTGCCGCGCTCGTCGATCACGCGCTGCAACCGCTCGCGGTTGTCGCCGTACCAGGGGAGTCCGGCGGAGAGTTGGGGGCAGCGGGCCGTCGGCGTCACGGACGCGCGACCGGCCGGGGAGGCTGCCACGGGGCCGGCCGCGGCCGCGACCGCGAGTGCGGCGGTCACCGCCGAGGTCCACGCGAGAACAAGTCGGGTACGCATGCGAGTGGACCGTACATCAATGTTTCCGCGGTGTAGAGGGGGCGCGCTCCGCTCCGTGCGGCGGGCCGAAAGCCGCTCGCCCCCGCACCCGGCGGGTTCTCAGACCGCTGCCGGGAGCACCTCTTCGAGTTCCTGGAGCAGTCGCCGCTTCGGCCGGGCGCCGACCATCGACTTCACGGGCTCACCGGAGCGGAACACCATCAGGGTCGGCATCGAGAGCACCGCGTACCGGGAGGTGATCCCGGGGTTCCGGTCGACGTCGATCTGGACGATCCTGATGCGCTCGCTCGCCTCTGCCGCGATCGCCCCCAGCACCGGGGCGAGCTGGCGGCACGGTCCGCACCAGTCGGCGGTGAATTCGACGAGGACGGGGAGCGAGGCCCCCAGTACCTCCGCGTCGAACGTCTCGTCGGTGACCTCGGCCACGCCTTCCACCTGGATCATGTGTCGTCCTCCCAGTTCAGTTCGCATCGTGGTTCGGGGCCGCCGGGCAGTCCGGCGGACGCCTCCAGCTCGGCGCGGGCCAGCTGGGCGCCCACCTCCGCGCGGACAGACCGCAGCTGGCCGATGAGCGCGTCCAGCTCACCGAGCTTGCGCCGGTAGACGGCCCAAGACGCCGGGCAGGAGTCACCGGCCGGATGACCGGCCCGCAGGCAGTCGACGAAGGGCCGGGTCTCCTCCAGGTCGAACCCGAAGTCCTGGAGGATCCGGATCTGCTGGAGCAGCCGCAGATCGCCCTCGTCGTAGGTGCGGTACCCGTTCTCCGCCCGCCGCGTGGGCAGCAGCCCGCGCGACTCGTAGTAGCGCAGAGTCCGCGTCGTCGTTCCGGCCCGCTCGGCCAGCTCCCCGATTCGCATGTCCCGACGGTAGTCCTTGACGTCGGCGTCAAGGCAAGGGCGGCGGGGCGGGCGGCCGGCAGGCCGGTGGGCGGACGCACGCCGGGCCGGTACGGAAGCTCCGTACCGGCCCGGCGTGCATGGGGGCGTGTTCAGGCCTTGGCGAGCGAGGGCTGTTCCTCGCCGCCGTCCCTGGCCTCGGGGACGTGCGGTTCTGCGGGGCCCTCGTCCGAGAGCATCGTCTCGTCGAACGGCAGCGCCCCGGAGAGGACCTGGTCGACCTTCTCCCGGTCGATCTCCTTGGTCCAGGTGCCGACCAGGACCGTGGCGACCGCGTTGCCCGCGAAGTTTGTCAGGGCGCGGGCCTCGCTCATGAAGCGGTCGATGCCGACGATCAGGCCGACGCCGTCCACCAGTTCGGGGCGGTGCGACTGGAGGCCGCCCGCGAGGGTGGCGAGACCGGCGCCGGTGACGCCCGCGGCTCCCTTGGAGGCGATCACCATGAAGACCAGCAGCGAGATCTGCTCGCTGATGCTCAGCGGGTCGCCCGTCGCGTTGGCGATGAAGAGCGAGGACATCGTGAGGTAGATCGCGGTGCCGTCGAGGTTGAAGGAGTAGCCGGTCGGCACGGTGATGCCGACGACGGGCTTGCTCACGCCCAGGTGCTCCATCTTCGCGATCAGCCTCGGCAGGGCCGATTCGGACGAGGAGGTGGAGAGGATGAGCAGGAACTCCCGGCCCAGGTACTTCAGCAGGGAGAAGATGTTGAGCCCGGCCACCAGGCGCAGGATCGCGCCCAGGATCAGGAACACGAAGAGCCCGCAGGTGATGTAGAAGCCGATCATGATGACGGCGAGGGACTTCAGCGCGTCCACGCCGGTCTCTCCGACCACCGCGGCCATGGCGCCGAAAGCGCCGACCGGGGCGAGCCACATGATCATGGCGAGGATGCGGAAGACCAGGCGCTGGAGGTGGCCGATGCCGCGCAGCACGGGCTCGCCGGCCGACCCCAGGGCCTGCAGCGCGAAGCCCGCGAGCAGGGCGATGAGCAGGGTCTGCAGGACCTCGCCAGAGGTGAAGGACGACACCATGGTGTCGGGGATGATGCCGAGCAGGAAGTCCGCGGTGGACTCGCTGTCGCCCGCCTGCGCCTCGCCCGCGGCGCGGGTCGCCTCGGTGATGTGGAGGCTGGAGCCGGGCTCCAGGATGTTGCCGACGACCAGGCCGATGGCCAGGGCGACGGTCGACATCACCAGGAAGTAGCCGAGGGCCAGACCGCCGACGGCGCCGACCTTGGCGGCCTTGCGTACCGAGCCGACGCCCAGCACGATCGTGCAGAAGATGATCGGGGAGATCATCATCTTGATGAGATTGACGAAGCCGGTCCCGATCGGCTTGAGCTCGACGGCGGCATCAGGGGCGACAAGGCCCACCAGGATGCCGAGCCCCACCGCCACGATCACGGCGAGATACAGATACTTCGTACGGTCCCGTTTGGCGGCGGCCACTGCCACGAGGGTCTCCTCGGCTCTTCTTTGTCCCTCCCCCGTCCCTGGGGGCCCCGGCGACTATTCCTCGCCCTGTGATGCCGGTCACTGTTACGTGCATTTCGTTCATAGGTTTTCGGCCAGTGACCGGCGGGCGCCCGTGGCCGCGGAGAGCCTGATCACGTCGAGAAGCCGGTGCGCTCGCAGGCCCGCGTCGAAGTCCGGGGAGTCGCGCGAACCGGCGCGCAGGTCGAGGGCCGGCCGGGCGTACATCTGCGCCACGTTGAAGCCCTCCGCGTCCGGGCGGGTCCCGGACACCCAGCGGTACCGGCCGGGGATGGGCAGCTCCTGGAGGGTTCCGCCCGGGGCGGGGGTGCCCAGCAGGCGCAGCTCATCGATCCGGATGCCCGCCGCCCCGCCCGCCTCGGTGGAGGTGATGACGAGGTCGCCCCGGGTACCGGAGATCTCCAGCCGGGTCCGGGCGTCGGTGACCTTGGCATCGTGGATGTGCGCCGACACGACGGCGCCGCTGCCGAGGGTCGCGTTCAGCAGGAGATGGTCGGGGCCGGTCGCCTCGACCGTCTCACCGGTTTCGGCCACGGTGTAGCGCGGATGCTGGACGGACAGCGAGGCCGACAGGTCACTGAAGTCACCCAGTACGTACCGCAGCGCGTCGAGCGTGTGCCCGCCCGCGATTTCCAGGAGTCCGGCACCGCTGTCGGAGTCGAGGGTGTAGGCCGCCCAGGCGGGGATTCGTTCCCCGGCCCCCTTGCCACGGGCGGCGTACACCGTGGCCGAGGTGACCCGTCCCACGTGGCCTTCGGCGACCAGGTCATGGGCGTAGGCGATCACGGGGGCGTGGCGCGCCTGCAGCCCGATCACATGGCGGACGCCCGACTCGCGGGCCTGCTGCGCGAGTGCGGCCGCCTCCTCCGTGGTCCGGGCCAGCGGCCACTCGCAGTACACGTGCTTGCCGGCCGCCAGCGCCGCCCCCACCAGCCCGGCGTGGGCGGCGACCTTGACGGTGACCACGACCAGGTCGACCTCGGGGTGCTCTGCGAGCCGCCGGGCATCGGTGAAGGCATGCGCGGCTCCGAACCGGCGCGCCGCCTCGCGGGCACTCTCGGGGCGGCTGGTGCCGACTGCGGTGATCTCGTAGTCGGGCAGTGCCGTCAGGGCCGGAATGTGCGCCCGAGCCGCCCAGCTCCGGTCGGGGTTAGCGCCGATGACACCCACTCGGATCTTCTTCGCCGCCACGCCCATGACCCCCACCCGATTAAACGGACAGACCTTGCCCGCTTAAGCGACTCCAGCTAAGCGGACAGAAACTGTCCACATATTGCTAGAATCAGCTCATGAACCGACCGGACAGTGCCGTGGACCGCTTGCTGGCCGACGAGTCCGGACGCCGCCCGCGGGCCGATGCGCGGCGCAATGTCGAGCGACTGGTGGCCGCGGCCCGGATCGCGGTCGCCGAGGTCGGCGTCGGCGTCTCCGCGCATGAGATCGCGCGCCGGGCCGGCGTCGGCGTCGGCACCTTCTACCGACGCATCCCCTCCCTCGAAATGCTGCTGGAAACCGTGCTCGACGAGGTGCTCGACGAGATCGCGGAGCTTGCCGACCGCGCTCTGGAAGACCCCGACCCCTGGCACGGACTGTCTGCGTTCGCCACGGCCTACGTACGTCTGCGCGCCAAGAGCTGCGGCATCAGCGAAGCGCTCGGAGGTGCCTGCGGAGACGCTCTGGACCAGCGTCTGACGGGACTGCGGGAACGGATCCGGCGCCTGGTGGAGCGCGCCCAAGCGGCCGGCGTCATGCGCTCGGACGTGACCTGGCAGGACGTACCGTTCCTGCTCGCCGCCGCCGCGACTGGCGCCCGGACGCTGGGCATGCGAGCGGGCGAGCAGCAGTGGGAGCGCAATCTGCACGTCGTTCTCGATGGCCTGCGCCCCACCCGGGCGGGTTCGCTGCCGGGCACCCCGCCGGGCCGGCACCTGCCGCACTGACAACCACTCCGCACCCGGCAGGCAGACTGAAACCATGCGTATCCCCCGCCCCCGTGCCCGTCCGCGCAGCCTGGCCGGTCAGCTCTTCGCCATGCAGGTGGTGCTGGTGGCGGCCGTCGTGGCGGGGTGCGCCTTCTTCGCGTACGCCTCGGGCAGCGCGCAGGCCCGCGAGACCGCGAACCGGCAGGCACGGGCGGTGGCGCTGTCGGTGGCCGACTCACCATCCGTACGGGAGGCCATCCGCACCCCGGACCCCTCGGCCGTCCTCCAGCCGTACGCGGAAGCGACCCGCAAGCACACCGGGGTCGCCTTCGTCACCATCATGGATCCGCACCGGGTCCGCTGGACGCACCCGACCACCGGCCTGATCGGCGAGACCTTCCTCGGGCACACGGCGCGGGCGCTGCGCGGCGAGACGTTCTCCGAGACGTACACCGGCACGCTCGGCCCCTCCATCCGGGTCGTCACGCCGGTCCGGGACCGCGGCAGGATCGTCGGCCTGGTCAGCGCGGGCATCACGGTCGACCGGGTCTCCACCCAGGTGCGGGAGCAGCTGCGCGCGCTGGCGCTCGCGGCGGGTGGGGCCCTGGCGCTCGGCGGCCTCGGCACCTATGTGATCAACGCCCGGCTCCGGCGGCACACCCACGGGATGAACGCCGCCGAGCTGAGCCGGCTGCACGACTACCACGAAGCCACGCTGCACGCGGTGCGCGAGGGGCTGCTGATGCTCGACGGGCAGCGCAGGATCGCCTTGATCAACGACGCGGGCCGGGAGCTGCTGGGTCTGGCCCCGGGTACGGTCGGGCGCCGGGTCGGCGAACTCGATCTGCCGGCGCCGCTGACCGGTGCGCTGCTCGCCTCCGAGGAACGGGTCGACGAGGTCCATCTGACGGCGGACCGGGTGATCGTGGTCAACACCCGTCCGGTGGTGGGCGGGGAGCGGCGCGGCACGGTCGTGACGTTGCGCGACCATACGGAACTCCAGGCGCTCTCGGGCGAGTTGGACTCGGAGCGGGGGTTCACCCAGGCGCTGCGCTCGCAGGCCCATGAGGCGGCGAACCGGCTGCACACGGTGGTGTCGCTGATCGAGCTGGACCGGGCCCAGGAGGCGGTGGGCTTCGCCACGGCGGAGCTGGAGCTGGCGCAGGCCCTGACCGACCGCGTCGTCGGCGCGGTGGCCGAACCGGTGCTGGCGGCCCTGCTGCTGGGCAAGGCGGCGCAGGCGAACGAGCGGGGTGTGGAGCTGGTGCTGGCGGACGACAGTTTGATCTACGACGGGGCGCTGCCCGCGTCGCTGCCGCAGCGCGATCTGGTGACCGTCCTCGGCAACCTGATCGACAACGCGGTGGACGCGGCGTCGGAGGCGGTGACCGGCGCGCCGGACAGCGTCCCCGCGGACGGCGCCGTCCCCGCCCAGCGCACCTCGTCCCCGCACCGCCCGGTACGCGCCCGGGTCACCGTCACGGCACTCGCCGGGGACGGCGAACTCCTGCTGCGGGTCGCGGACAACGGGACCGGCGTCGATCCGGCCGACGCCGCGGAGGTGTTCCGGCGTGGCTGGTCGACGCACGGGGCCGGCCGGGGGATCGGCCTGGCGCTCGTACAGCAGGCCGCGCACCGCAACGGCGGCTCGGTCACACTGGAGCGGGGGCCCGACGGCGGCGCGGAGTTCACCGTACGGCTGCCGCTGCCCGACGGCAGCGGCGCGAGAAGGAGCAGGGCCACATGAACCCCGTGATCAGGGTGCTGGTCGTCGAGGACGACCCGGTCGCCGCCGACGCCCATCAGCTGTACGTGGACCGGGTGCCGGGGTTCGCGGTGGCCTCGGTCGCGCACTCCCGCGCGGAGGCGGTGCGCGCGCTGGAGCGCACGCCGGTCGATCTGCTGCTCCTGGACCTCTACCTGCCGGACGGACACGGTCTGCACCTGCTGCGTTCACTGCGGGCCGCCGGGCACACGGCCGACGTGATCGCGGTGACCTCGGCCCGCGATCTGGCCGTGGTCAGGGAGGGGGTGTCGCTCGGTGTCGTCCAGTACGTGCTGAAGCCGTTCACCTTCGCCACCCTGCGCGACCGGCTCGTCCGCTACGCGGAGTTCCGGGCGGCGGCCGGTGAGGCGAGCGGACAGGACGAGGTCGACCGCGCGCTCGCCTCGCTGCGCGCCCCGCAGCCCGCCCGGCTGCCGAAGGGGCTGAGCGGTCCGACGCTGGAGGCGGTGACCCGCGCGCTGCGCTCGGCCCCGGACGGGGTGACGGCCGCCGCCGCGGGCGTGGAGCTGGGGATCTCCCGCATCACCGCGCGCCGCTACCTGGAGCACCTGGTGACCGCGGGGCGTGCGGTGCGCAGTCCGCAGTACGGACAGATCGGGCGCCCCGAACTGCACTACCGGTGGGTGGCGGAGGCCCGCTGAACGGGCTGCGGATACGCCCCGCAGGCCCGCGCGGACGCTAGGAGATTCCTACGAGCCGTGGCCTAGGTGGAACACACCGTAGTCAGACTGCCTCCGACCTTTTACGGTAGGGCCGTGCACCCCACCCCGCCTTTCAACGCCCCCGCCGCGCGCAGACTGCGCGAGGCCCTGGGGATGGCTCCCGGTCATGTCGCCTACGGCCTCGGCGCCCAGTACGGACTCCGGATCACCGCCGAGACCGTAGCCGCCTGGGAGCGTGGACTCGCCCTGCCGAGCGAGTACGAACTCACCGCGCTCGCAGGCGTGTTGTGGTGCGCTCCCGGTGAACTCCTGACCGCCGCCCGGACCCTGCGCGAGCACCGGGTCGCCCGGCAGCTGTCGCCGGACGAGCTGGCGGGGCGGCTGGGGATGGCCACGTCCGCATATCTGCGCATGGAGGAGTCCGGGCGGTGGCGGGGCAACGAGCGCCAGTCCGCGGCGCTCACCGAGGCTCTGGGACTGACGGCGGCCGGCTTCGTGACGGCGACCGGCCGGGACGAGGAGCTGGCCGAGCTGCTGCGCAGCGCCGTGACGACGCGCTGGCAGGCGTACGTGAAACCGGTCGCGAAGGTGGTGCCGGTGGACCGGCGGCTGCTCCAGGCCGTCCTGGAACAGCTGCACTCCGAGTACCAGGCGCTGATGGTGTCCACGCTGAGCTGGAGCAGCACCGGCGGCGAACGGGAGGGCGCGACGGGTGACGCGGGCCGGGCGTTCCTGGCGCGGATCGTGCCGAGGTTCTGGCAGACGGCGGAGAAGTGACCGGAGACCGGCGGGGCCCGGTCCGCCTCACCTGATCGGCGGTGCGGACCGGGCCCCGGCCGCGTTCTTTCGGCTGCCGGGCCGGTCAGAAGACCGACTCGGCCTCGTGCATCCGCTCCAGCGGAACGTGCTTCAGCTGGGTCACCGCGTCGGCGAGCGGCACCATCTCGATGTCGTTGCCGCGCAGCGCCGTCATCCGGCCGAAGTCGCCCCGGTGCGCCGCTTCCACCGCGTGCCAGCCGAAGCGGGTGGCGAGCACCCGGTCGTACGCGGTCGGCGTGCCGCCGCGCTGCACATGGCCGAGGATGACCGGCCTGGCCTCCTTGCCGAGCCGGGTCTCCAGCTCGACGGCGAGGCGGTTGCCGATGCCCTGGAAGCGCTCGTGGCCGAACTGGTCGATCGCGCCCTTGGCGTACGGCATCGAGCCCTCGGCCGGGTGCGCGCCCTCCGCGACACAGATGACGGCGAACTTCTTGCCGCGCGCGAACCGCTCCTCGACCATCTTGACCAGGTCCTCGACCTGGAACCTCCGCTCGGGCAGGCAGATGCCGTGCGCCCCGCCGGCCATTCCGGACTCCAGCGCGATCCAGCCCGCGTGGCGGCCCATCACCTCGACGACCATGACGCGCTGGTGGGACTCCGCGGTGGTCTTCAGACGGTCTATGGCCTCGGTCGCGACGCCGACCGCGGTGTCGAAGCCGAAGGTGCGGTCGGTGGCCGAGATGTCGTTGTCGATGGTCTTCGGTACGCCGACGACGGGCATACCGGCGTCCGCGAGCATCCGGGCGGCCGTGAGGGTGCCCTCGCCGCCGATCGGGATCAGCGCGTCCATGCCGTAACGGCGGCTCAGCTCGGCGCAGTTCTCGGCCGCCTCGCGGAGCCGGTCGCGCTCCAGCCGGGCGGAGCCGAGGATGGTGCCGCCGCGGGCGAGGATGCCGCTGACCGCGTTGAGGTCGAGGGGGCGGAAGTGGCCGTCCAGGAGCCCCTTGAACCCGTCCTCGAATCCGATGACCTCGTCGCCGTGACCGACCACGGCACGGTGCACGACCGAGCGGATCACTGCGTTCAGGCCTGGGCAGTCTCCGCCTGCGGTGAGAACTCCGATGCGCATCGTGCTATATCTCCTGCTCGCTAGGGCCTGTCCGGCGGCAACTGCGGAATCCCCCGTACCGTGAGCCACGGTGATTGTCCCATGCCAGGTACGTACCCCGCGCTCCCGGCCGCTCCGGGGCCGCGGAGAGGGGCTTTCGCCCGGCGGGCGGCCCCTTGGCCCCCGCAGGTATCGTCAAACAGGCGATATCACCCATACCTGCCAGTCAAGGACGGGAGAGCACGCGTGACGCGCAGCGTGTACGTGACCGGGATCGACCGGGGAGACGGCCGCCAGGTCGTCGATCTGGGAGTCATGGAGCTCCTGACGCGCCAGGTGGACCGGGTCGGGGTGTTCCGCCCGCTGGTCCACGACGATCCCGACCGGCTGTTCGAGCTGCTGCGGGCCCGCTACCGGCTCTCCCAGGACCCGGGGACGGTCTACGGCCTCGACTACCACGAGGCGTCCGCGATCCAGGCCGAGCAGGGTACCGACGAACTCGTCTCCCGGCTCGTCGACCGCTTCCACCGGGTCGCCCAGAAGTACGAGGTGGTCCTCGTGCTCGGCACCGACTTCGCGGCCACCCAGCTCCCCGACGAGCTGGCCCTCAACGCCCGCCTCGCCAACGAGTTCGGCGCCTCGGTCATCGCGGTGGTCGGCGGCCAGGACCAGAGCGCGGAGTCCGTGCGGGCCGAGACCCGCAACGCCTACCGGGCGTACGCCGGTCTGGGCTGCGACGTGGTCGCGATGGTGGTGAACCGGGTGGCTTCGGAAGACCGGGAGGTCATCGCGGAGCGGCTCGCGGCCACGCTGCCCGTCCCCATTTCCGTACTGCCCGACGATCCGGCCCTCTCGGCGCCGACGGTCGCCCAGATCACCGCGGCGCTGGGCGGGACGGTGCTGCTGGGCGACGACGCGGGGCTGGCCAGGGACGCGCTGGGCTTCGTGTTCGGCGGCGCGATGCTGCCGAATCTGCTGAACGCGCTGACGCCGGGCTGCGTGGTGGTGACGCCCGGGGACCGGGCGGATCTGGTGGTCGGCTCGCTGGCCGCGCACAGCGCCGGCACCCCGCCCATCGCGGGCATCGTGCTGACGCTGAACGAGCGTCCCGGCGAGGAGATACTCACGCTGGCCGCACGGCTCGCACCGGGCACCCCGGTCGTCGCGGTGGCCGAAGGTTCCTTCCCCACCGCCGAGAAGCTCTTCGCCCTGGAGGGCAAGCTGAACGCGGCGACGCCGCGCAAGGCCGAGACGGCGCTGGGCCTCTTCGAGCGCCATGTCGACACCGGGACGCTCCTCGACCGGATCTCGGTCGCCCGCAGCGGCCGGGTCACGCCGATGATGTTCGAGCACGAGCTGCTGGAGCAGGCCCGCGCCGACCGGCGCCGGGTGGTCCTGCCCGAGGGCACGGAGGAACGGGTGCTGCGCGCCGCCGACGTACTGCTGCGGCGCGACGTCTGCGACCTCACCCTCCTCGGTGACCCCGGCGTCATCCGCAAGAAGGCCGCCGACCTCGGCATCGACCTGGCCGGCACCCAGCTCGTCGACCCGCAGACCTCCGAGCTGCGCCAGGGCTTCGCGGAGCGGTACGCGCAGCTGCGCGCCCACCGCGGGGTCACGGTCGAGCTCGCGTACGACGTCGTCTCGGACGTCAACTACTTCGGCACCCTGATGGTGCAGGAGGGGCTCGCGGACGGCATGGTCTCCGGAGCGGTGCACTCCACGGCGGCGACGATCCGCCCGGCCTTCGAGATCATCAAGACCAAACCGGCCGCCTCGATCGTCTCCTCGGTCTTCTTCATGTGCCTCGCGGACAAGGTCCTGGTGTACGGCGACTGCGCGGTCAACCCGGACCCGGACGCGGAGCAGCTCGCGGACATCGCCGTGCAGTCCGCGGTGACCGCGGCCCGCTTCGGCGTCGAGCCCCGGATCGCGATGCTCTCGTACTCGACGGGGACCTCGGGCACGGGCGCCGACGTCGACAAGGTCCGCGAGGCGACGGAACGGGTGCGCGCGAGCCACCCGGAGCTGATGATCGAGGGCCCGATCCAGTACGACGCGGCGGTGGAGCCGAGCGTCGCCGCGACGAAGCTGCCGGGCTCCGAGGTGGCGGGCCAGGCCTCGGTCCTGATCTTCCCGGACCTGAACACCGGCAACAACACCTACAAGGCCGTGCAGCGCTCGGCGGGAGCGGTGGCCGTCGGCCCGGTCCTCCAAGGGCTGCGCAAGCCCGTCAACGACCTGTCCCGGGGCGCGCTGGTGCAGGACATCGTCAACACCGTGGCGATCACGGCGATCCAGGCACAGGGCGAGGAGCGACCCGCATGACCACCACCGAAGGTGCCGCCGCAGTCGAGGGGGCGAGCCGGGTGCTCGTCCTCAACTCCGGTTCCTCCTCCGTGAAGTACCAGCTGCTGGACATGCGCGACCACTCCCGGCTGGCGTCCGGGCTGGTCGAGCGGATCGGCGAGGAGACGTCCCGGCTGGTGCACACCCCGCTGACCGGCGGCGGTGGCGAGAGCCGCGAGCGCCTGGGCCGGATCCCCGACCACGACGCGGCGCTCAGGGCGGCCGCGGAGGAGCTGGCCGCCGACGGGCTCGGCCTGGACTCCCCCGAACTGGCGGCGATCGGCCACCGGGTGGTGCACGGCGGGCTGCGGTTCACCGAGCCGACCGTGATCACCGACGAGGTGCTGAAGGAGATCGAGCGCCTGGTCCCGGTGGCGCCGCTGCACAACCCGGCGAACATCACCGGCATCCGCACCGCGCAGGCGCTGCGCCCCGACCTGCCGCAGGTGGCGGTCTTCGACACCGCGTTCCACACCACGATGCCGGAGTACGCGGCCCGGTACGCGATCGACGTCGAGACGGCCGACGCGCACCGGATCCGGCGCTACGGATTCCACGGCACCTCGCACGCGTACGTCTCGCGCAAGACGGCCGGGCTGCTGGGCAGGACGCCCGAGGAGGTCAACGTCATCGTGCTGCACCTGGGCAACGGGGCGTCGGCCTCGGCGGTCAAGGGCGGCCGGTGCGTGGAGACGTCGATGGGACTGACCCCCTTGGAGGGGCTGGTGATGGGTACGCGATCGGGAGACATCGATCCGGCCGTCACCTTCCACCTCAAGCGGGTGGCGGGAATGTCGGCGGACGAGATCGACGTCCTGCTCAACAAGAAGAGCGGTCTGGTCGGCCTCTGCGGCGACAACGACATGCGGGAGATCCGGCGCCGGGTCGACGAGGGCGACGAACGCGCGGCCCTCGCGTTCGACATCTACGTCCACCGGCTGAAGAAGTACATCGGCGCCTATTCGGCGGTCCTCGGCCGGGTGGACGCCGTGGTGTTCACGGCGGGGGTCGGTGAGAACTCCGCTCCCGTACGGGAGGCTGCGATCGCCGGTCTGGAGGAGCTCGGCCTGGTGGTGGACGCGGATCTCAACGCCGTACGGTCCGGCGCGCCCCGGCTGATCTCGCCGGATTACGCACGGGTCGCGGTCGCCGTGGTGCCGACGGACGAGGAGCTGGAGATCGCCGGCCAGACCTACGCACTGGTCGACAACTGAGCACCCCCGCGCCCTTTTGTATCTTCCACCAGCCGGAATATTCCGCAGCGAAACAAACCGATAGGATCCGCCTCATGCGCCGTTCCAAAATCGTCTGCACCCTCGGCCCCGCCGTCGACTCCCATGAGCAGCTCGTCGCTCTGATCGAGGCCGGCATGAGCGTGGCCCGATTCAACTTCAGTCACGGTTCCCACGCGGAGCACCAGGGTCGTTACGACCGGGTCCGCGAGGCCGCCGCCGAGACCGGCCGGGCGGTCGGCGTACTCGCCGACCTCCAGGGCCCGAAGATCCGCCTGGCGAAGTTCGCCGAGGGCCCGGTCGAACTGGTCCGCGGGGACGAGTTCGTCATCACCGCCGAGGACGTCCCCGGGGACAAGTCGATCTGCGGGACGACCTACAAGGGCCTGCCCGGAGACGTCGCCAAGGGCGACCCGATCCTGATCAACGACGGCAACGTCGAGCTGAAGGTCGTCTCCGTGGACGGCCCCCGGGTCCACACCATCGTCATCGAGGGCGGGGTGATCTCCGACCACAAGGGGATCAACCTGCCGGGTGCGGCGGTCAACGTCCCGGCCCTGTCCGAGAAGGACATCGACGACCTCCGCTTCGCCCTGAAGATGGGCTGCGACCTGGTCGCCCTCTCCTTCGTGCGCGACGCCGGTGACGTCAAGGACGTCCACAAGATCATGGACGAGGAGGGCCGCCGGGTCCCCGTCATCGCCAAGGTCGAGAAGCCGCAGGCCGTCGAGAACATGGAGGGCGTCGTCGCGGCGTTCGACGGTGTGATGGTCGCCCGCGGCGACCTCGCCGTCGAGTACCCGCTGGAGAAGGTCCCGATGGTGCAGAAGCGCCTGGTGGAGCTCTGCCGCCGGAACGCCAAGCCGGTGATCGTGGCGACCCAGATGATGGAGTCGATGATCACCAACTCCCGCCCGACCCGCGCCGAGGCGTCCGACGTCGCGAACGCGATCCTGGACGGCGCGGACGCGGTCATGCTCTCCGCGGAGTCCTCGGTCGGCGCTTACCCGATCGAGACGGTCAAGACGATGTCGAAGATCGTCGTCGCCGCCGAGGAGGAGCTGCTCTCCAAGGGCCTCCAGCCGCTGGTGCCGGGCAAGAAGCCGCGCACCCAGGGCGGTTCGGTCGCCCGTGCGGCCTGCGAGATCGCGGACTTCCTGAACGGTGAGGCGCTGGTCGCCTTCACCAAGTCCGGCGACACCGCCCGCCGCCTCTCCCGCTACCGCGCGGCCCAGCCCATCCTGGCCTTCACCACGGACGAGTCCACCCGCAACCAGCTGGCCCTCAGCTGGGGCGTCGAGGCCCACGTGGTCCCGCACGTGGACACCACGGACGCGATGGTGGACCTGGTCGACGCGGAGCTGCTGAAGCTGGACCGCTACAGCAACGGCGACACGATGGTCATCACGGCCGGCTCGCCCCCCGGCGTCCCGGGCACGACCAACATGGTGCGCGTGCACCACGTGGGCGGCCAGGTCCGCGACTGACGGCCTCCGCCGCAGACATGACTGTGGGCCGCATCCCCGAAAAGGGGGTGCGGCCCACAGCCGTTGTGCGGCTCCCGAATGGGTCGGGGGCGCGTCAGCTGCCCCGGGTGAAGTAGTTATGCAGGCCCGGCACCGTCAGCGTCCCGCCGAACTGGCCGGCCTGGGTCACCTTCACCTTGGTGAAGAAGGCGAACGGCACGTTGATCGGCGGCGGCGTCTCGGGGCTGAACGTGATCGGGATGAGGCCGAAGAGGTTGCCCTTCAGCTCCTCCGTGTACATCGTCACCTCGCCGTCGCGGATGGTGGAGGTGGAACCCTTGCGCGACGTCACATGGCCGGTGGCGCCCGACTGCGGGCCGACCGTGAGCTGGTGGAGGTCCTTGATGTCGATGGAGGAGGCGGTGAACTTCAGCACCTTCTTCGTGGAGCCGTCGCCCTTCTGCACCTCCACGATGCCCTTGTAGTCGAGTCCGCTCAGGGTGAGCAGCGAACTCTCCAGGATCCACGGGTCGTTCGGGAGGCGGGGGATGCCCTGCTCCAGATCGGCGTCGGCCAGTGCCTTCGGGTCGGCGGTCGGGCACGGGAAGGAGGGCTTGGCGCCGTCCGGGATGTCCTCGTCCTTCTTGGGGTCGAGTCCCTTGACGTCCTTCCCCAGCTCCTTGACCGGCTTGCCGGCCTTGGCCGCCGCCTCGCGGATGGCGTCGGCGGTCTTGTCGGCCGAGTCCTTCGCCGCGTCCGTGACCTTCTTGACGGGCTTGTCGGCCGGCTTGTCCGCCGTCTTGCCGGAGGCCTTGTCCGAGGACTTCTCGTCCGTGGTGCTCGTGGAAGGCTTCGGGGACGCGGTGCTGTCGCTCGGGGAGGGGTCCGGCGTCTTCTTGTCCGGTCCGTCGAAGAGGTCCTTGAGCGCGTCTCCGAGGCCCAGCGGGTCGAGCGGGTTCTTCGACTGGGTGGGCGAGGGGGTCGCGCTCGGCGTCTCGGCCGGGGTTTCGCCGGCCTTCTTCGCGGAGTCGGTCTCCGTGTCGCCCGAGGCGCTCGCGGACGGGGTGGCGGAGGGCTTCGGAGTGGCCCCGTCGCTCTTGTCCGGTGTGGCCTTGCCGCTCACCGAGGCGGACGGGGACGGCTTCTTGGTCTCCGATGCGGAGGGCGAGGGCGACTCGCTCGGCTCGTCGGAGCGGGTCACACAGGGGCCGGGCGCGTAGGGGATGTCCGCGCTGTCGTCGGCCATCGCGAGCCTGGGGGTGAGCCCCATCCCGACGAAGACAGCCGTCGGCATCGCTGCGAGCGCGAACGCCTTCTTACCGGAGGGCATGTGCAGCTTCGTCAGAAGCGACTTCCTGGGGGCGGCGTGCCGGGGCCCCCTGTGTTCCTGGAGCCCGCTCTCGTCCGAGCGGTTCATCTGCTTGTCGTCACCCCGCACGATGCCTCCCGCCCTCGGCCTCGGCCGTCGTGTCGTACGGGGCCTGCCGCTCGGGGACGCCGGCCCCGTGGAGCGCGCCCTCGGGAAGCGGCTCGCCCTTCGCGAACGAGAGGGTGTCCGGGGCCTCCTCGGCGGGAGCGGCCGCGGCCGGCGCGGGCTCTTCCGCCGCCGGCGCCTCGCCCGGGGCCCACGACACGGAGAGCGCGCCGCCGATCAGGGCGAAGATGAAGCCGATCACGAAGCCGCCGATGTTGGCGACGGGTATGGAGATGAGGGCCAGCAGAATCGCCGCGACACCGGCGAACACACGGACGACGCTGTGGAACCACATCGTCAGGCCCAGTGTGACGAGCAGGACACCGATGATCAGCGAACCGGCGCCGGCCGTGGTGGACATCGCCAGCGTCACGTTGCCGAGGTGCATGTTCGCGTACGGGAAGTACATGATGGGCACGCCGCCCAGCATGGTGAACAGTCCGGCCCAGAACGGCCGGTCACCCCGCCAGGTGCGGAAGCCTCGCCGGGCGACGGAGAGGTAGTGCTCGTTCTGCCCTTGGGATTCGGGGCTCATGGAAAACAGCTCCCTGGGAACCGGTACTGCTGTGAGAAGGAGAAGGGTGGACGGTCGGGGACCCGCTGTGCGCCCCCGACCGCCCCGGGCTAGTGCCCTAGTAGCACTCGTTGACGCCCTTGGACAACGCCAGATGCAGACCCGGCAGCTTGAACGTTCCCGCCGTAGTGGCCCACGCCTGCTGCTTCACGCCCGTCAGCTTGGCGGTCTCGGCCCGCTGCGAGAACCCGTTCGGGTTGACGTACTTCCCGGCCTTGGGCTGGACGCCCGGGTTCGCCAGATCGCCCGTGCGCACACCGATGTCGATGTTTCCGAACTCGGCGTCAGCGTTGAGATCCGAGACGTCGAGGTAAAGACCCGTGGCGTCGACCAGTTTGCCATTGGTCTTGGCCGGGTCACCGGCTGTCAGCCGCAGTGTCACGCTGCCCAGCCCGAACGGCAGGTTGGGGGTGACGACCGACTGGCACATCTTGCTGATGGTGGCGTGGCTGAACCCGGAGACGGCCACGGCGTGCGCCTTGCCCTCCTTCGTGGGGTCGGCGCCGTCCTCCGTCGCGATGGAGCCGTACTGGACGAAGTTCTCGCCATTCAGCTCGGCGGCCGAGACCTTGAACTGCTGCCCCGACACGCTGAACGACGCGGCGAGCGCACCCTGCGCCAGGCCGACACCCACCGCAGCGGTGGCTACGACACTCGGCACCATGACGACAGCGAAACGCTTCCATCTCGTGCCACCGCGAACCTGGGAACTCATACTTTTCCTCCTTCTCGGACGTACATCTCCGGCCTGGCATCCTGCCCGGCCCGGGATGGAGAAGTGCTACGTCCCCGGAAAGGAGAGCGCCCGCGAACGGAAACGTGAACCGCGCCCGAATCACCGGCGATCACCCCCGAGCGACAACCACTGGCCACGCGTTCGCGCAACCTCTTCGGACAGGCCCTGCCGTTCAGCAGGAACCCCCCTGTCCGGAGCCGGCGCCACTGCCGCCGGCCCACCCGGTGGGGACCCAACGGAGCCGCCGCACCGACTGGCAGCCGGACTGGCGTTATTGGACCGAGCGTGGCCGATCGTGGTCCATTAGCGGCCGTGACACAAGGGGGTTCGTTACTCACTGGTAACGGCGCGATAACCCGACCCCGACCGGGCGGCACCGAGCGGCCACACAGGGTTGCCCAGAACCCGCAGACGAATCACGGCATTGACGGCCGAAGCCGGACAGATCCCAGTGGGTGATTTACTCGGAGTAACAGCCGTTGCTTTTATCAAGATTTGGTAAAGCGCGGCCTTCTCTTATCGCCCCGACGCGAAAACGGCCGCGACTCCCACCGGGAGTCGCGGCCGTGTTGTCAGATCAGAACAAGACGCGCGCGAGAGCGGTGCGCGCGGCGCCGACCCGGGGGTCGTCGGGGCCGATCACCTCGAACAGCTCCAGCAGCCGCACCCGCACCCGGTCCCGGTCGTCACCGAAGGTCCGGCGGACCGTCTCGACGAGACGGCCGAACGCGTCCTCGACGTGACCGCCCACCAGATCCAGGTCGGCTGCGGCGAGCTGGGCCGGCACATCAGCCGGATTCTCGGCGGCGTCCTTGCGGACCTGCTGCGGGTCCGTCTTCTGGACCCGGGCCAGGAGTTCGGCCTGGGCGAGGCCGAGCTTGGCCTCGCTGTTGGCCGGCTCGTCGGAGAGGACGTTCTTGTACGCCTGGACGGCACCGGCGAAGTCATTGGCGTCGAGCGCCTGCGCGGCCGCCTCCAGCAGGGCGTCGTACGGTCCGGCGGGCACCGGGGCGGGCCCCCGCGCGCCTTCGGGGGCCGCCGCGTCCCGGTCGACCACGATGCCGGTGAGCCCGAAGCGCTCCTCCCCGACCTGGATCAGCTGGTCCAGGGTCTCCCTGATCTGGGCTTCGGGGGCCGCGCCCTGGAAGAGCGGCAGCGCCTGCCCGGCGACGACGGCGAAGACCGCCGGGATGCCCTGGATCCCGAACTGCTGCATCAGCATCTGGTTGGCGTCGACATCGACCTTGGCCAGCACGAAGCGGCCGTTGTACTCCTGGGCCAGCCGCTCCAGGAGCGGTCCCAGCTGCTTGCACGGCTCGCACCACTCGGCCCAGAAGTCGATGACGACGGGGACTTCGGCGGAGCGCTGCAGTACGTCGCTCTCGAAGCCCGCCTCATCGACGTCGAACACAAGAGAGGAAGCGGGTACGGCGGCGGGGCCACCCTGCCGGGCGGACTCGGCACGGGCCTGCTCCGCCTTTGCCTTGGCCTCACCGGCCGCCTTCACCGCGGCGAGGTCGACGACGCCGCTCATGGACATGTTCCTAGGCTGCATACGTACATCCTCCCCCCTTGGCCCACCGATCCGGAAAGCGATACATGAACCGCGCCCGTCCGCGACCCCCGCCGGTGTGCGAGGTGTACGGACAGACACGGTCCGAGGGCCCCTGAAAGACCCGGTTCGGCACCCGGTCCCCACCCGGCGCCTGTGGCTGTCGTTCGTCCGTCGCGCGACGACGGCACAGCCGTCGTCCTTACGCTACGACCCGTAGCGTAACTGGCCACGACCCCTGCTGAACAGGACCACCCGGTGATCTGTCTCACGGCCGACGGGCCCGGTCGAATTTAGCTACTGGCGGGTATGGTCGCGTCATGCTCAGCCGCAGCCACCCCAAACCCACGCGAACGGGACGCCCGCGCAGTGCCGCGGCCGATGAGGCGATCCTGGAGGCGACCAGAGCCTCCCTGGTCGACCTCGGCTGGTCGAAGCTGACGATGGGCGATGTGGCGACGCGGGCCGGGGTCGCCAAGACCACGCTGTACCGGCGCTGGGCGGGCAAGAACGAACTGGTCGTGGACGCGGTCGCGGTCCTCTTCGACGAACTGGAACTCCCCGATCTGGGCAGCCTGTCCGCCGATGTGCAGGCGGTGGTGCTCCAGTTCGCCGCGCTGCTGGAGCGGCCGGAGACCCAGACCGCGCTGATGGCGGTGGTCGCGGAGTCGACCCGTGACGAGGCGCTGCGGACCCGGATCCGCGACTCGATCGTGGACCGGCAGAAGCGCCTCGTCCTCCAGGGCCGCCGACGGGCCCAGGACCGGGGCGAGTTGCCGGTGGAGCGGGACGAGGCCTCGGCGGCCCTGACGGCGGATCTGATCTTCGATGTGATCGCCGGCGCGGTGGTGCACCGGGCACTGGTGAGCGCCGAGCCCGTCGATGCCGACTGGGCCCGGCGCTTCACCCTGCTGCTGCTGGCGGGGCTGGGTGCGGTCGCCGCCGGATAGGGCGCGGGAGGTTACTTCTGCCAGGCGCAGCTGCCCAGCGTGGCCCGGCCGGCGGAGACCAGGCGGTCCGCCTGCTTCGGCGCCATCAGCTTGGTGCGGTCGCTGTGGCAGACGACGGTGCGGTCTGCCTGACCGGCCAGGTCCACCAGGATCTGGTCCCAGTGGCGGTACTGGACGTCATGGCCGGAGTCGGCGTACGTGCGGACGACCGGGGTGACCGGCAGCGCCTTGCGCCAGGTGGCCAGGGCGGCGGCCGTCGGCACGGTGGTGTCCTTGTCGCCGCCGTAGAGGTAGACGGGCGCCTTCAGCTTCGACAGGTCGGGGCCCGGACGCTGGCAGTAGAGCTTCTGCTCGTGCACCTGCGGCGCCGGATCGGACTTCTGGCCGCGCTGGTTGTACGTGCGGGCGCCCTCCTCGTACGCGGTGTCGGCGAAGCCCGGGATGGACTTGACGGCACTGTCGTCGGGGAACGCCCACCAGGAGCGCGGGTCGGCTATCGAGTCCTTGACCGCGTCGGCCAGCGCGTCGTCGCTCAGACCGCAGTACGCGGCCTTCTCGCCGTACGGCGGGAGCGCGGCGGCCAGGTGGAGGGCCTTGATCCGGCCGGGGGCGCGGGCGGCGAGCTCGGCGGCGTACGGGCCGCCGCCGGAGATCGCGATCACCGAGACCTTCTTGACGCCGATCCGGTCCAGGACCTCCAGGGCGTCCTTCGCGAAGTCGGCCTTGCCGAGCGAGGGGTCGTACTCCGTGTCACCGAAGCCGTTGCGCTCCACGGAGATCAGCCGGAGGCCGAACGACTCCCGGGTGGACCGGAAGAAGTCGGTCATGTGCGCGGCGCGCGCGCTGGTTCCGGTGCCGCCGATGTAGAGGACCGGGGTGCCGCCCCTGCGCCCCTCGTCGATGTAGTGCGCGGTCCGGCCGCTGGAGAGCTTCGCGGCCTTCACATCCGGGCCGAGCGAGTCGAAGGTGTCCTGCACCCTCGGCTTCGGTGCCGGTGCGGCACTGACCGCGGTCGAACCGCTGACCAGCAGCGTTCCGAGTACGGCGAGTGCGGCGCCCGCGGCCGCTGTGATTCTCCCGGACAGTCTCACGGTGTTGCCTCCAGAGGGGTACGAGTATCGCGGCTGCGCCTACCCGGGCCTCCGGAGGTGACACCTGTAACTACCAACTGTCTGTCAGAACCCGGGCGGCTCCGTGTAGGTGCCCCACTCCTCGCGCAGCACCCCGCAGATCTCGCCGAGGGTGGCCTCCGCGCGTACGGCGTCGAGCATCGGGGCGATCATGTTGGAGCCGTCGCGGGCGGCGGCCAGCATCGCGTCCAGCGCGGCGCCCACCCGGGCGTCGTCGCGGCCGCTCTTGCGGCCGGCGAGCTCGCTGACCTGGTCGCGCTCGACCTCGTGGCTGACCCGCAGGATCTCCAGGTCGCCGGTGACCGAGCCGTGGGCGACGTTGACGCCGACGACCCGCTTGTCGCCCTTCTCCAGCGACTGCTGGTAGCGGAAGGCGGATTCGGCGATCTCGCCGGTGAACCAGCCGTCCTCGATGCCGCGCAGGATGCCGGAGGTCATCGGGCCGATCGGGTGCTGCCCGTCCGGGTGGGCCCGGGTGCCGCGCTCCCTGATCTGCTCGAAGATCTTCTCGGCCTCCGCCTCGATCCGGTCGGTGAGCTGCTCCACGTACCAGGAACCGCCCAGCGGGTCGGCCACATTGGCGACGCCGGTCTCCTCCATCAGCACCTGCTGGGTGCGCAGGGCGATCTCGGCGGCCTGCTCGGAGGGGAGCGCGAGGGTCTCGTCGAGGGCGTTGGTGTGCAGGGAGTTGGTGCCGCCCAGGACCGCGGAGAGCGCCTCCACGGCGGTGCGCACGACGTTGTTGTAGGGCTGCTGGGCGGTGAGCGAGACTCCGGCGGTCTGGGTGTGGAAGCGGAGCCACTGCGCCTTGTCGGTCTTGGCGCCGTACGTCTCCTTCATCCAGCGGGCCCAGATCCGGCGGGCCGCGCGGAACTTGGCGATCTCCTCGAAGAAGTCGAGGTGCGCGTCGAAGAAGAAGGAGAGGCCGGGGGCGAAGGTGTCGACGTCGAGCCCCCGGGAGAGGCCCAGCTCCACGTATCCGAAGCCGTCGGCCAGGGTGTACGCCAGCTCCTGCGCGGCCGTGGCTCCGGCCTCGCGGATGTGGTAGCCGGAGACGGAGAGCGGCTTGTACGCGGGGATGTCGCGGGCGCAGTGCTCCATCAGGTCACCGATGAGACGCAGGTGGGGCTCGGGCTGGAAGAGCCACTCCTTCTGCGCGATGTACTCCTTGAAGATGTCCGTCTGGAGCGTGCCGTTGAGCACGGCCGGGTCGATGCCCTGGCGCTCGGCGGCGACCAGGTACATGCAGAAGACGGGCACGGCGGGTCCGCTGATCGTCATCGACGTCGTGACGTCACCGAGCGGGATGTCCTTGAAGAGGACCTCCATGTCGGCGGCGGAGTCGATGGCCACCCCGCAGTGGCCGACCTCGCCGAGCGCGCGGGGGTCGTCCGAGTCGCGCCCCATCAGCGTGGGCATGTCGAAGGCGACGCTGAGGCCGCCGCCGCCGGCGGCCAGGATCATCTTGTAGCGCTCGTTGGTCTGCTCGGCGTTGCCGAAGCCGGCGAACTGGCGGATCGTCCAGGTGCGGCCCCGGTAGCCGGTCGGGTACAGCCCGCGGGTGAAGGGGTACTCACCGGGCCAGCCGATCCGCTCGAAGCCCTCGTACGCGTCCCCCGGCCGGGGGCCGTAGGCGGGCTCGACCGGATCCCCGGAGAGCGTGGTGAAGTCCGCGTCACGCTTGCGGGCCTTGTCGTAACGGGCCTGCCAGCGTTGGCGGCCTTCCTCGATCGCGTCAGCGTCCATGCGTACAAATTTACTAGGACGTCCTAGTAAATGTCGATGGCAAACCGCCCGGCGCTTTGCGCGGGGCGGTTGGGACCGGGCTTCGGACGCGGGCCCGGAACAGCCTTCGGACCGTCTCCGGTCAGGCCTTCGCGGGTACCGGGGCCGCGTCCGTGAGCAGCGGCTCGACCTCGCGGACGACCTTGCGCTCGACGAAGAACGCGGCCGCCGGGATCGTGCCGGCGACCAGCACCCAGAGCAGCTTGCCCATCGGCCACTTCGCCTTGGAGCCGAGGTCGAAGGCGAAGATCAGATAGATGATGTAGAGCACGCCGTGGATCTGCGAGACGACGAGCGTCAGGCCCTCGCCGGTATCGAAGCCGTACTTGAAGACCATGCAGGTGCAGAGCACGAGCAACATGACGGCGGTGACGTAGGCCATCACCCGGTACCGGGTCAGCACACTGCGTTTCATGCCATCGAGCCTAACCGGACGTCCGGGGCGATCTTGCAGCGGGCCGGGCCCGGAACCGCGCCCTCCGCGGACCCGCTCAGATCTCCTGGAAGTCCTGGGCGGCGATCCGCAGCGGCCGCAGCAGCGCAAAGATCTCGCCGCACTCCTCGGCGTCGTAGACCCCGAGTCCGAACTCCATCGCGACCAGGTCCTCGGTGGCCGCCTCGACGACCTCGCGGCCCTTGTCCGTGATCGAGGCGAGCGTGCCCCGCCCGTCGTTCGGGTTGGGGCGCTTGTCGACCAGGCCGGAGCGCACCAGCCGGTCCACGGTGTTCGTGACGGACGTGGGGTGGACCATCAGCCGCTCACCGATCTTGGACATCGGCAGCTCACCGGCCTTGGAGAAGGTGAGCAGGACCAGCGCCTCGTACCGCGCGAACGTCAGTCCGTACGGTTTGACCACCGCGTCGACCTCGGCGAGCAGGATCTGCTGCGCACGCATGATCGAGGTGATCGCACCCATGGAGGGCACCGGGCCCCAGCGCTGCTGCCACAGTTCGTCGGCGCGGGCGATGGGATCGAAGGGGAGACTGAGCGGCTTCGGCACGGCATCGACCTTACCCACTGGTCATATGCTGGTCCGCCCCGTCTCGAACTTCGGTCCGAATTCGGTGAGCGGGTGCGGTTCTGCGGGCCTCCGCCACGAGCACCAGCAGGCACAGGGTGCCCACGGCTCCCGCCCCGGCGACCACCTGGTGCACCGGGAAGAACTCGGCGGCCAGGCCCGCCAGCGCCATGCCGACGCCCTGGAGCGTCATGAGCCCGGCGGTGAGCACGGTCATGGCTCGCCCGCGCAACTCGTCCGGGACGGCCTCCACGAACCACTGGTCGAGCCCGATGACGTACGCGGAACCCGCCCCGGCCAGCACCAGCGCGACGGCCGCCAGGGCCACCGGGGGACGGAACCCGTACAGCACGAGGGGCAGCAGCCCGGCCCCGGCGAGGGGCAGCACGACGCGGGAGCGGGTACGGGGGCTCAGTGCGGCGCCCGTGTACAGCTCGGCGGCGATGGAGCCGACCGGCATCGCGCACATCAGCAGCCCGAGCGCGGCGCTGCCCACACCGATCTCGTCGGCGTAAGGGGCGGCCAGCGCCTCCGGCGCGACGACGAACATCGGGGGCAGCCAGAAGAGCAGCAGCAGTGCCCGGATCCGGCGGTGTCCCAGCACCAGCCGGGCGCCCGCGAGCGACTCCCCCAGCAGGGTGCCGCCGCCCTTGCCCGTGGTACGGGCGGGCCGGTCCCGGGTGCCGAGCCTGAGCAGCGCGGCCGAGCAGAGGAAGGTGGCGACGGTGATGGTGATCGCACCGCGCGGCGAGACCACCGTCAGCAGCAGCCCGCCCACGCCGAAGCCGGCCAGCAGCGCGCTCTGCGAGACGATCCGCAGCAGCGAGCGGCCCAGCACGAAGAGGTCGCCCTCACCCAGGATGTCGGTGAGCGCGGCCGTCCTCGTCCCGGTGAAGACCGGTGACACGGCGGCCACCAGGCAGCGCAGCAGGAGCAGTCCGGCGACGGGGGTGCCGGGGAGCACCATCACGGCGACGCAGGCCGCGCAGATCAGGTCGCAGGTGACCAGGACCCGGCGCGCGGGGTAGCGGTCCGCGATCCCCGCGAAGAGGGTGCCTCCGACGAGGTACGGCAGCATGCCGAGCGCGAAGGTGAGGGCGCTGAGCAGGGGTGAGTCGGTGAGGTCGTACACGAGGACGGTCAGCGCGAGCTCACTGACGACGACGCCGAGCAGCGAGAGCAGGTGCGCGGCGAAGACGGCGCGGAACTCGACGACGGCGAAGACGGCCCGGTAGCCGCGGGAGGGCTCCTCCGGCACGTCGACGGGGACCGCGGGGGCCCGGAGCGCGGGCGGTTCGCTCGGGTCAGGGGAACCGGCGCGCTCCGGGTCGCGGGGTGGGTGGCCGCCCGTCGGCGGATCGGTGTCTCTCGGCATGGACGCAGCCTGCGGGAGCGCTGCACACGGTCCGTAGACTTTCGGTCCCAGCCGAATCTTCCACGCAACTCTTCCCGAGGCCGCGCATGCCGTTCCATCTGCATTTCGAGGAGAGCGATCTGCTGCGCTGCCGGTTCGCGCTCTCCCCGCTCGGGGAGACCCAGGCCGCCGTGCGGGTGCTGGCCACGCCGCAGCGGCAGGGGTATCACCTGCCGTGGCTGCGCCGGATCCGGGAGGCGGCCGCCGGGCTCGATCTCGGGCCGCTGTGGCTGCTGATGAACGAGCGCGGTCACAGCCCGGACTTCTTCTGCCCGCCGCCGCTGGGGCCGCTCACCTCGTTCGAGGAGGAGATCGCGGGCGTGCGGGCGGTCGATCCGGCGCTGGCGCGGGAGGACATCGCGTGGGCGCTGTCGGAGCGGCCCGGGGCGCTGGACTCCCCCGCCGGGCGGGCGCTGCTGGCCGATCCGGCGCGGACCGTGCGGGAGCTGGCCGATCTGCTGGAGCGGGCCTGGCGGGCGCTGATCGAGCCGCACTGGCCCCGGCTGCGGGCGCTGCTGGAGGCGGATGTGGCGTATCACTCGCGGCGGCTCGCGGCAGTCGGCTTCGAGCGGCTGCTGAGCGAACTGAGCCCGCAGCTGAGCTGGGCGGATTCGACGCTCACCATCGCCCGCACGGCCGGCCGGCACTCCCGGGTGCTCGGCGGGCAGGGCCTCGTGCTGATGCCGAGTGTGTTCGCCTGGCCGAACGTGGTCGGCGGCTTCGAGGCCCCCTGGCTGCCCGCGGTCATCTATCCGGCACGCGGGATCGGCGGACTCTGGACGGAGCCGGGCGACCGCACCCCGGACGCGCTGGCCCGGCTTCTCGGCCGGGTCCGCGCCGACGTCCTGTGCGCGCTGGACGAGCCGGCCGGCACCACCGCGCTCGCCCACCGGCTCGCCCTCGCGCCGTCCTCCGTCTCCGAGCACCTGTCGGTGCTGCGGTCCTCGGGGCTGCTGACCTCGCGCAGATACGGGCACCAGGTGCTGTACGAGCGGACGCCGCTCGGGATCGCGCTGGCCGTGCCGCAGCACCCGTGACCGGCCCGGGTCACAGTCCGAGCGTGCTGAGCCGGTCCTCGTAGCGGATGGCGAGGTCCTCCGGCTCGTCGTCCTGGTCGTGCCACATGCTCTCCAGCCCGGACCGGACGGCGGCGGGCAGGGCTTCGTAGCGCCGGGTCCAGGACTCGCCGTCCGGCATCCAGTAGCCGACGACCTTGAAGCGCTCGGCGGGGAGCCGCAGTTCCTTGCGCAGGTAGCGCCGCACCGCGCGCAGGGCGTCCGTCTGCCCCGCGACCCACACGTAGCCGCCGGTCAGGTCGGTGCCGGGCGGGATCGCGGCCTCGACCAGTTCGGCCAGCCTGCTGGGGCCATGGCCGTTGCCGCCGTAGGTCCAGGTGGCCCGGACACCGGGCCGGTCCGGCAGCGGCTGGACGCAGGACGGGTCGGGGACTTCCAGGACGGCCCGGGTGATGACGTGGTCCGGGGTGTTCTCGATCAGGCGTCCGACGGCGGGCAGACCGGCCAGGTCGGAGACCAGTACCTGCCGGGCGAGGTCGGCCGGGGGGCTGTAGAGGCCGGTCGGGGAGTTGAGGCCGATGACGTCACCGGGGCGGGCGGCGGCGGCCCAGCCGGACGCCGTCCCGTGGCCGTGCAGCACGAAGTCGATGTCGATCTCGCCGGCCTCCGGACGGGCGGACCTGATCGTGTACGTGCGCACCGGGGCCTCGGGCCGCCCCTCGGGGGTCCGCCAGCCGCCGTTCTCCGTCGAGTCGGGCAGGGAGACATCGGTCCGGTCCGGGCCGTGCGGGAGGAACAGCCGGACGTACTCGTCGCCGACGCCCGTGGAGGTGAACGCGGCGAGGCCCTCGCCGTGGAAGGTGATGCGGGCCATGGTCGTGGTGAGCGGCCGGACGCGGGCCACCACGGCGCGGTGAATGGTCATGGGTGCTGCTCCTTCAGAGGTGAGGGGGTGGGGTGGATTCGGTTCGGTCGTCGGGATCGGCCGCGGTCGTCCAGGGGCGGCCGGTTCTGCCCGTGTACGCCTGCCAGAGGGCCGCGTACTCGCCCCCGGAAGCCAGCAGTTCGTCGTGCGTGCCCTGCTCGACGACCTCGCCGCGCCGCAGCGTGAGGATGCGGTCGGCGTCGCGCGCCTGCTCCAGTCGGTGCGCCACGATCACGCTGGTACGTCCGCGGGTGACGCGTCCCAGGGCCTGCTGGAGCGGGCCTCGGATCTGCTGGCCGGACTGGGCGGTGGCCTCGTCGAGGACGACGACGTCCGGGTCGGCTATCAGCGCGCGGGCCAGCGCGAGGTGCTGGACGGACCCGTCGTCGACGGGGGTGCCCCCGGCGCCGAGGACGGTATCGAGCCCCGCCTCCGTCCCCAGCGCCCAGTCGGCCCCGGCCTCGGCCAGGCCCCGGCGGAGTTCGTCGTCGGTGGCGGTGGGCCGGGCGATCCTCAGGTTGTCCGCCAGGGTGCCGCCGAACAGATGGATCTCCTGGGTGACCAGGTACCGGGACGGGACCCGCCCGGCCGCCGCCTCTCCCGCGGTGATCTCGCCCCGGTCGGGCTCGGCCAGCCCGGCGATCAGCTGGGCCAGGGTGCTCTTCCCGGAGCCGCTGGCGCCGACGAGCGCCAGGCTCGAACCCGGCGGTACGTGGAACGAGACGTCACGCACGGCGTCGCGGCCGCCGTCGTACGAGAACGAGACGCCCTTGACGTCGATCGCCGGGCGGTGGCGCGCGTCCCCCGTGCCGGGCCGCCCGTGCCCGGCACCGGACCGGCCCAGGTCGGTGACGCCGACCAGCCGCGACAGCCCGGCCGTCGCCCGCTGGATGTCGTCCAGGCTCCCCAGCAGCGCCCCGACGGGGCCGAAGAGGCGGTGGAAGTAGAGGGCCGCGGCCGTGGCGGCGCCCACCGAGACGGCGCCCGAGCCGAGCAGCGCGAAACCCGTGACGAGTACGGCCGCGAGGCCGAGGAACTCCGCCGCGTTGAGCAGGCCCGTGAACCGGTTGCGCAGCCGCACGCCGTCGCGCTGCCGTGCGATGGCCAGTTCGCTGTGTGCGGCCAGCGCGCCGAGGTGCCGGTCCTGCGAACGGTACGTACGGATCGTCTCGGCGCCGTGCACCGCCTCGATGACGGACTGGCCCCGGGTGGACTCCAGCCGGCGGATGTCCGCGTACACGACGTGCGAGCGGGCGAGGAACTGCCGGGTCGCGAGGATGTGGACGGGCAGGCAGACCAGTCCGGCCAGGGCCAGGCGGATGTCGAGGAGCGCGAGGCCCACCAGGCTCAGGCCGATCGTGAAGCTCGCGTCGGTGACATCGGGAAGCACGTCGGAGGCGGCTTCGGAGACCGCTTCCACGTCACGCGTCACCCGGGAGACGACATCGGAGCTGTCCGAGGACTCCAGCGTGCTCGCCGGAAGGTGCACCGCGGTCTCGAACACGTCCTCGCGCAGCGCGGCGAGCACCCCCTGGACGAGGACGACCAGCATCCGGCCACCGGCGTAGGCGAGTGCGGACCCGGCGACGGCGACGAGCACGAGGACCGCGCCGAGCACCGTGACGCGGCCCCGGCCCGCCCCGTCCGCGACGGCGTCCACGACGGCGCCGAGTACCGGGGGCGTCGCGAGTGTGACGGCCGTGCCGGACCCCAGCGTGAGCAGCGCGGCGGCCAGCCGGGCGCGGTGCGCGCCGAGCCGGCGGACGATCTCCTCGCGGGTGCGGCGGGGGCCGGCGATGGGCAGGGTGCCGTGTGCGGGGGTCACCTGGTCGTTCCGTTCGGTCCGGGGCGGGCGCCGCCGAGGTCGACGACCCGGTCGCAGGCGGCGAGCAGGATCGGGCTGCTGGTGATGAGGAGCGTGGTGACGGGCAGTCCCCGCAGTCCCGCGGCGATGCGCTGCTCGGTCACCGGGTCGACCGCGGTGGCGGGTTCGTCGAGGACGACGAGGTCGGCGTCGGAGTGCAGGGCACGGGCGAGCAGCAGGCGCTGCCGCTGGCCGCCGGAGAGCCTGCGGCCGTGCTCACCGACTTCGGCCTGGTCGCCGCCGACCAGTTCGAGTACGTCGTCGAGCATCGCGGCCCGCAGCACGGCCGGGTCGCCGCCACCGCCCGCGGGGGTGAGGTTGGAGCGCAGGGTGCCGGAGAACACCGCGCCGTGGTGGGGCGGGGCCGCGATCCGGGCGCGCACCGGCTCCGGTCCGAGGTCGACGGCATCGGTGCCGTCGATCAGGAGTTCGCCCCGGCGGAGCGGGACGCGGTAGCCGAGCCGGTCGCTGAGCTCGCGTGCGTGCCCGGGGTGGCGGGGGACGACGCCGAGGAGTTCGCCGGGCCGCAGGTCGAGGGGCTCGCCGTGCTCGGGCGGGTGCCACCGCAGCGCGGGGAGGGGGCCGGCGGTGAGGTGGGCGGGGCTGTCACCGGTGCCGGTGCCGGCGGGGCCGATCAGGTGCGGTTCGTCGAGCAGGCCGCCCAGCCGGCGGGCGGAGGCCCGCTTGTGGAACCAGTTGGAGGCGAACGTACCGACGTGGGTCAGCGAGCCCTGGAGGAACTGGGCGAGTCCGAGGACGGTCACGAGCTGGCCGATGGTGATGCTGCCGTCGAGTGCGAGGTATCCCGACGCCGTGGAGAGCGCGGCGAGGAGCGCTCCCGACAGCAGCCTGCTGAGGCTGCCGTACGCCAGGACCGAGCGCGAGGTGGCCACGGCCGCGCGCCTGGATTCCCCGCTCGCGGCGCGGTAGCGGCGGGCGGCCTCCGCTCGGGCGTTCATGCCGATGACCACCCGCAGTCCGGTGATCATGTCGGTGGCCACCTCGCCGGCCCTGGCCGCCGTACTCTGCTCGGCCAGTCCCCGCGCCTCCAGGGGCATCGAGACCCGGCGCATCACGACGAGCACCAGGACCGTGCCGGCGATGACGCCCAGGCCCAGGGGTACGGAGATCACCAGCAGGGCCGTCGAGGCGGTGAGGATCGCGGTGACCGTCGAGGCCTGCTGCACGACGCTCCAGGAGACCCCGGCGACGCGGTAGGTGTCGGACGAGACCAGCGAGAGCGCCTCTCCGGGGCCGGGCCCGCGGCGCAGCGAGCGCGGGTGCAGCAGCCGGGCCATCACCCGTTGCCGCAGCTCGTGTTCGCCGTGGCCGTAGACGTCCACCATGGCCGTGGACGCCCGCCGGTACGACAGGGACAGTACGACGAAGACGGCGCCGAGGACGCCGAGCCACTGAAGGAGGGCGGAGCGGTCCTGCGGGGCGAGTGCCCGGTCGATGACCACGCCGATGAGGACCGGCACCAGTGCCTCGCACAGCTGGTGGACCATGAACGCGAGGGTGGTGAGGGCGAGCAGGCGGCCCCGGCCGTCGCGCAGCAGTGCGACCCGGAACAGCGCCGCGACGGAATTGGGCCCCGGGGCACCGCTGTCCGGACCGGGTCCGCCGCCGGTGGCGGTGGTGGCCGGGTTCACCGGGCGTCCCGTCGGCGGGTCAGCGGGACGACCATGGGGGTGCCGGTGACCGGGTCGGGGACGACCTGGCAGGGCAGGTCGAACACCTCCCGCACCAGGGCGGCGGTCACGACCTCCTGCGGGGTGCCCTCGGCGACGACCCGGCCGTCGCGCATGGCGATGAGATGGCTCGCGTAGCGGGCCGCGTGGTTCAGGTCGTGGAGTACGGCGACGAGGGTGTGCCCGGCGCGGTGCAGATCGGTGAACAGCTCCAGCAGGTCGATCTGGTGGGCGATGTCGAGAAACGTGGTCGGTTCGTCCAGCAGCAGGATCGGGGTCTGCTGGGCGAGGACCATCGCCACCCAGACGCGTTGGCGCTGGCCGCCGGAGAGTTCGTCGACCGCTCGGCCGGAGAGCTCGGTGACGGAGGTGGCCGCCATGGCGTCCACGACCGCCTGTTCGTCCTGCCGGGTCCACTGGCGCATCAGCCTCTGGTGCGGGTGGCGTCCGCGGGAGATCAGGTCGGCCACGGTGATCCCGTCGGGCGCCACCGAGGACTGCGGCAGCAGCCCGAGCGTCCGGGCCACTTCCCTGGAGCCGTACTCCGCTATGGACCGGCCGTCGAGGACGACCTTGCCCGCGGTGGGCCGCAGCAGCCGGGACACGGCGCGCAGCAGGGTCGACTTTCCGCAGGCGTTGGGGCCGATGATGACGGTGAACGAACGGTCCGGGATGGCTACGTCCAGGTGCTCGGAGACCGGATGCCGGCCGTAGCCGATGGAGGCGTCGAGCACCTCAAGGCGTGCCGGAGCCGGGGTGCGGGTGCGGGTGGGCTGCGTCGTGACGGTCACGGGTACTCCTCGCGGACGGGCGGCGGGCGGGCTCGGGTGGCCGGGCGCCGGGGGCGGCGGGGCTGGTGCGCTCATCCCCGCCGCCCCGCGTACCGGCGGGCGAGCAGCCAGGCCAGATAGGCGCCTCCGACGCACACCGTGACGACGCCCACGGGCAGGTCGACGCGCTGGGCGACGAAGTCGGCGCCCGTCAGGACCGCGGCGCCGGTCAGCGCGGCGGGCCCGATCCGGACCGTGGTGGAGCCGCGCGTCAGCCGCTGGGCGATCTGCGGCGCGGCGAGCGCGATGAACGAGATCGGGCCGACGGCCGCGGTCACGAGCGCGGTGAGCGCGACCCCGGTGAGCGTGGCAGCGAGGCGTGCGCGCTGGGCGCGGACCCCGAGGGCCACGGCCGCGTCGTCGCCCAGTTCCAGATGGACCAGGGGCCGCGCCACGGCCGCGGAGCAGATCAGCAGGACGACGAACACGGCTGCGGTCGGCCGCAGTTGCTCGAAGCCGAGTCCGCTGAGGGAGCCCGCTCCCCAGGTCGCCGCCAGCATCGCCTGCTGCGGGTTGACGGAGAGCAGCAGCATCGAGGTGAGGGAGGAGAGGAAGGCGCCGACGGCGATCCCCACGATGATGAGGCGGAAGGGTGCCAGTCCCTTGCGGTAGGCCAGCAGGTACACCAGGAGCGCGGTCAGCGCCCCGCCGATCAGTGAACCAGAGGCGACCGCCAGGTAGTTGGCGGTGCCGAGCACGAGCATCACGACGCTCGCCCCCGCGTAGGAGCCGGAGGCGAAGCCGATCACGTCGGGCGAACCGAGCGGGTTCCTGGTGAGCGACTGGAACAGCGCGCCGCTGATGGCGAGCGCCGCTCCGCAGAGAATCGCGAACAGCAGGCGTGGCAGCCGCCAGGTCACGACCACCAGCCGGTCTCGGGGGTCGGCGTCCGGGTCGAACAGGGCGGACAGCACCTGGGCCGGGGTGAGCCGGATGGACCCGGTGCCGAGGGTGAGGACGCCGAGGGCGGCCACGGTGACGGCCAGGGCGACGCAGACGAGGACGGTCCGCCGCTCGACGCGCAGGGCCAGGCCGGGGCGCCGCCAGGCCCAGACGGTCCGGCCGAAGTCGGCCCGGTCCGGTGCGGGGTGTTTCGTGGGTGCGGTGGTCACAGGGTGCTCACCTTCCGGCGCCGGACGAGCGCGACGAGGACGGGTGCGCCGACGAGCGCGGTGACGAGTCCGACCCGCATCTCGCCGGAGGGCAGGACCACCCGCCCGATGATGTCGGCGGCCAGCAGGAAGGCGGGCGCGACGACGATCGTGACGGGCAGGATCCAGCGCTGGTCGGGTCCCGTGAACCAGCGGACGACGTGGGGCACCATCAGCCCGACGAACGAGATCGGGCCGGCGACGGCGACCGAGGTCCCGGCCAGCAGGGTGACGGCGAGGACCAGGACCAGCCGGGTCAGGGTGAGGCGGGTGCCCAGCGACCGGGCGAGGTCGTCGCCCAGCGCCAGGGTGTTGAGCGAGCCCGCGCTGCACAGTCCGAGGACGATCCCGGCGCCGATCAGGGGCAGGGCGACGGGGAGGATGTCGAGCGACCGGCCGCCGATGGAACCGACGCCCCAGAACCGCATGACGTCGAACGTCGTGGTGTTCTTTAGCGCCATGGCGGAGGTGAAGCCGCCGCATACGGCGGTGAACGCGACGCCCGCGAGGGTTAGTTTGACCGGGCTGCCCCGGTCCGCGCCGATCGAGCCGAGCGTGTAGACGAGCACCGTGAGCCCGAAGGCCCCCGCCAGGGCGAACCAGATGAACTGACCGGCTCCGGTGTACCCGAGCACGGCGACGGCGAAAGTCACCGCGAGGCTCGCGCCCGCGTTCACGCCGAGGATGCCGGGGTCGGCCAGCGGGTTGCGGGTGAACGCCTGGATCAGCGCGCCGCTCAGGCCGAGGGCCGCACCGACGACCAGCCCGATCACGGTGCGGGGAACCCGCAGTTCGCGCACCATCACGTGCTCGTCGGAGTCGTCGAAGTGGAACAGCGCGTCCCACACCGTGCCGGGGGCGATGGAGCGGGCGCCGACCATCACGCTGAGGACGGCGACGACGAGCAGCAGCGCGATCGCGGCCAGCAGGATCAGCGGGCGGTACCGGGTGCGCCGGGCCGGGCCCGCGGCGCCGCGCGGGTCCGGCCCGGCGCGCTCCGCGCCGGTGGTGAGGTCACCCGTGGGTGAGGCGGTCGTCATGGTTGTCCTTGGGAGAGGGCGTCACATGGGGCGGCGGACGGCGGTCAGGAGTCCGCGCCGGTGCTCCCGTTGCCCGAGACGGCGTCGGCGAGCATCGGGACGTAGCGCTTCAGCGCCCAGGGGATGGAGAGCACCGAGGGTCCGCTGGTGGCCATGCCCATCGCCGGGTCCTGCACGAAGGCGTAGTTCTTCCCGGCGATCGGCTTCCAGCGCGAGAACAGCGGGTCCTTGAGCGAGTAGGGGACATCGTCGGCGCCGTTGGCCCAGCCGACGAAGATGTCGGCGTCGATCGTGTCGAGCTTCTCCAGGCTGACCCCGCCGTACCAGTTGGTGCCCTTGGCGGTGGACGCGATCGCCTTCATCGACGGGGTGTTGCGGAAGCCCATCTCGGTCAGCAGCCGGACCCGGGCGTCGTAGTTGAGGTACAGCCCGACCTCCGTCGAGCCGGGGGTGAGTGCGACTCCGTAGGTGAACGTCTTGCCCTTGAACTCGGGGTGCTCCTCGGTGACCGCGGTCAGCCGGCCCCGGACGTCGGTGACGAGGCTCTCGGCCTTCTTCGTCTCACCCATGGCCTTGCCGATGGTGCGGGTCATCTCCTGCCAGGTCCCGCCGTCCCAGGGCTTTTTCAGGTACGGGATGGTGGGGGCGATCCCGGAGAGGCGCTTGTAGTCGACGTCCGAGATGCCGGAGTACAGGCCGACGATGAGGTCGGGCTTCAGCGAGAGGATCTGCTCGAAGTCGATCTCGCCCGCGTCACCGTAGTTCAGCGTCTCGGGCAGTGGTCCGCCGAGTTTCTCGACCGTGCTGCGGAACCACGGGGTGTAGCCCTGCTTGTCGCCGCCCCACTGCTTGTCGACGCCGACCGGGACCGTGCCCAGCGCCGCGACCACGTCCAGCGACATCCAGCTGACCGCCACGACCCGCTTCGGCTTCGCCTTGATCGTCGTGGTCCCGTGGCCGTGCTTGATGCTTACGGGGAACGCGCCCGAGGCGCTGCCCGGCTTCGCCTCCGCCTTGTCCGGCCCGGAGCCGCCGCTGCCGCTGCCGCAGCCCGCCAGCACCACGACGGCCGCGAGCATCAGCGCCATGAGGCGTGCGACGGCGCCCGTTCCGCGGCCGGCCGGGATGGATATGGACATGCTTCTCCTCGGATCTGCGCGCGTCGCGGTGGAGCGACGGCGGATGTACGGGGAGGGCGCCCGTGGCGGAACGACGCGTACGCGACCGGACCGCACTTCTACTTAGGTAACCCTCACCTAAGTGAACACTAAGGAGTAGAGGTGCCCGCAGGGGGCGCGAACCGGCCAGGGTGTGTCGTGATTCGGCCACCCGCCGAATCGGCGCACGGAGCGGTGCGCGGCGGGATCGTCAGCGGCCGGCCTGCGCCGGTACCGCCTGATCGCGCAGGTACCCGGTCGGACTGACCCCGGTCACCCGGCGGAAGGCAGCGGAGAACGCGCTCGTGGTGGAGTAGCCGCAGCGGTGCGCGACCAGACCGACCGGACGCCCCTGGGCCAGCAGCGTCGTCGCCGCGGACATCCGCACCAGCGACCGCCACCGCGCGAAGGACATGCCGACGTCGCGGCCGAAGGCACGGGTGACGGTACGCACGCTCAGCGCGTGCCGGGCCGCCCACGCCTCCAGCGAGAGTTCACTCTCGGGATCACGCATGACGTCGTCGGCGAGGGCGCGGATGCGCGCGTCCTCGGGGACGGGGACGTCGATGGCCGGATGCGGGTCGTCCTCCAACAGGTCCAGGACGACGCGCTGGGTCCGCAGCCGGAGATCGTCGGGCATCGACGTGGTGTCGAGGTGGAGCAGCATCTCCTGGAGCGCGCGCAGCACCCGCAGCGGGCGCAGGTCGGACCAGTGCGGCGGAATCGCCGCACTGGTCACGTAGGTGTAGCAGCTCACGCCGCCCGGGTCGGCCGAGGAGTCGTGCGGGGTGCCGGGCGGCAGCCAGATCCCCTGCCCCGGCACGAGCCGGCGCACGGCGTTGCGGGTGTACAGCGTCAGCGAACCGTGCCGGGGCCAGACCAGGAGTCCGTCGGAGTGCGTGTGCACACCGACGGCGACCGGGGGGCTCCCGCCGAGGACGGCGGTGGTGAGCAGATAGGGGGCGGACACCTGGGCGCCGCCCGCCGACGGCTCGGCCCATCGGAGCGCGGCCGCCGGGAGCGGCTCGCCGCGCTCACGGCCCGGGACTGTAGCCAGCATGAAGTTAGGCTACCCTAACTTGCGGCTCGGCCGGAGTGACCCGGTGTCAGTCGGCCAGGTATCGCTCGACCGTCTCGACCTTGGAGTTCAGACCGTCGGTCACGCCGGGGCGGATGTCGGCCTTCAGGACGAGGGAGACCCGTCCGGACCGCGCCTCGACGGCGGCGACGGCGCGCTTGACGACGTCCATGACCTCGTCCCACTCCCCCTCGATGGAGGTGAACATGGCGTCCGTGCGGTTGGGCAGCCCGGACTCGCGGACGACGCGGACGGCGTCGGCGACGTACTCACCGACGTCCTCACCGACGCCGAGCGGGCTGACGGAGAAGGCGACGATCATGCGCTGACCGTCCCTTCCCGGCGGGCGCGGGCGGCGATGACGCCGTCGGCCTCGTAGCGCTTCAGCACCTTGTCGCCGTACAGACCGCCGAACGGCAGCACGCAGAGCAGGAAGAAGAACGCGACGCGCTTGAGCGGCCACTTGGTCTTGTTCCAGACGTCCAGCAGCAGCACGACGTAGATCACGAAGAGCACGCCGTGCAGCATGCCGAGCGGCATCATCAGGAAGTCGATGTCGGAGATCCTGCTCAGCACCGAGCCGAAGAGGATCAGCGCGGGGAAGGACAGCGCCTCGGGAATCGAGATGAGGCGCAGCCGGTGCAGAGCGGTGGCGGTCTTGATGTCCACGGGGGCACCTTCGGTGGGAGGACGGTGACAGCTTGTGAACGCAGGCACAAGCGCGACCATTGTGGCACCGGCCGCCGTCCGCACGTGTAGCGGGGGCCGTTTCGCGCCCTTCGGGCACTCCTTGTCCTCATTCGCGGGACGGGCCTGATTTCCGGCGGCTACCGTCGCACCGTGGCAATGTTCCGACTCCAAGGCAGCAAGACGCTCGCCGTCGACCTGACCGGCGACGCCGTCAAGGCGAAGAACGGCTCGATGGTCGCGTACGACGGCCGGATGGCGTTCAAGAAGATGACCGGGGGCGGTGAGGGCCTGCGCGGCATGGTGACCCGTCGGCTGACCGGCGAGCAGATGGCCGTGATGGAGGTGAAGGGCGAGGGCACCTGCTACTTCGCGGACCGGGCGAGCGACATCAGCCTCGTCTCGCTGCGCGGCGAGAAGCTGCACGTCGAGGCGAGCAATCTGCTCTGCACCGACGCCGGACTACGGACCGGCACCACCTTCACCGGGCTGCGCGGCGGCGGGACGGGCAACGGCCTGTTCACCACCACCGTCGAGGGGACCGGCCAGGCGGCGATCATGTCGGACGGCTCCGCCGTGGCCCTGCGGGTCTCCGCCCAGTACCCGCTGTTCGTCGACCCCGGCGCCTACATCGCCCACCAGGGCAGCCTCCAGCAGCACTTCCAGTCCGGGGTGAACTTCCGGACGCTGATGGGTGAGGGGTCCGGCGAGTCCTTCCAGATCCGCTTCGAGGGCGAGGGACTCGTCTACGTCCAGCCCAGTGAGCGGAACACGATCGGGGGCGATCTCTGATGCCGTTCCGCGAGATCAACTCGAAGATGGTCGAGGCGACGGTGGTCCCCGGCCGGAAGATGTTCAGCCAGCGCGGCGCGATGCTGGCCTACCGGGGCGAGGTGTCCTTCACACCGAACATCCAGGGCGGTCAGGGCGGCGTGATGTCGATGATCGGCCGCCGGGTGGCGAACGAGGCGGCCCCGCTGATGACGGTCGAGGGAAACGGCACCGTGATGTTCGGTCACGGCGGCCACCACATCCAGGTGATCAACCTGTCCGGGGACACCCTCTACGTGGAGGCCGACCGGCTGCTCGCCTTCGACGGCGCGCTCCAGCAGGGCACGATGTTCATGGGCTCGCAGGGCGGCGTGATGGGCATGGTGCGCGGCCAGGTGAGCGGCCAGGGCCTGTTCACCACGACGCTGAAGGGGCACGGCGCGGTGGCGGTGATGGCACACGGCGGGGTGATCGAGCTGCCGATCGCCCCGGGCCGCGAGGTGCATGTGGACCCGCAGGCGTACGTCGCCCACCACGGCGATGTCCGCAACAAGCTCTCCACCGCGCTCGGCTGGCGCGAGATGGTGGGGCGCGGCTCCGGCGAGGGGTTCCAGCTGGAGCTGAGCGGCAGTGGTGCGGTGTACGTCCAGGCGTCGGAGGAGAAGCTGTGAGCACGCCCGTGGTCTTCGATCCGATGACGCTGCCGTCGGACGACAACGTCAACGCGTACACCTTCTGTGTGGAGCTCAAGGGGAGCCAGTGGTTCCTGCAGAAGGGCAAGATGATCGCCTACTACGGGCGGATCGAGTTCAACGGCATCGGGCACGGCCGCTTCGAGCGGCTGGTCCGTACGAGCTTCCACTCGCCGCTGCACGCGAGCGACTGGGTGGTGGCCGAGGGCAGCGGGAAGATGCTGCTCGCGGACCGGGCGTTCGACGTGAACGCCTACGACCTGGAGGACGGGAACCTCACGATCCGGTCCGGCAACCTGCTGGCCTACCAGCCGACGCTGGCGCTGAAGCAGTCGATCGTGCCGGGCTTCCTGACACTGATCGGCACGGGGAAGTTCGTCGCCGCGTCCAACGGTCCGGTGGTCTTCATGGAGCCGCCGCTGCGGGTCGATCCGCAGGCGCTGGTGGGCTGGGCGGACTGCCCCTCGCCCTGCCACCACTACGACCACGGCTATATGACCGGTGTGCTGGGCGGGCTCCGGGCGTTCACCGGGATCGGCGGCGCCTCCGGCGAGGAGCACCAGTTCGAGTTCGTGGGCGCGGGTACGGTGCTGCTCCAGTCCACCGAGGTGCTGATGGCCGAGCAGCCGACCGGGGCGGTGCCGCAGCAGCCGGGTGTTCCGGGCGGGGGTCAACCTGGGTCCAGTGCCCGCACCCCAGGCCAGCTGGGGGACCTCCAACGGCGCTTCGGTTTGTGAACGGTACTCTGCGCAGTGTGACGCCGAACCGTCCGCACCTCACTCGCGGGACCCGGCCGGCGCGTGCCGGGCGTCACACCGACTAACTTCGTCCGGATTTCAACTTCTTAGGTAGAATCCATATATGGAGACCGAGACGGCCACCCGCTGGCTGAGCAACGCGGAGCAGTGCGCCTGGCGCACCCACCTGGATGTCAGCAGGCTGCTGATGCACCAGCTGGAGAAGGACCTCCAGCCGTTCGGCCTGACCAACAACGACTACGAGATCCTCGTCAACCTCTCGGAGTCGGAGGACCAGCGGCTGCGGATGAGTGATCTCGCCACCGCCACTTTGCAGTCCAAGAGCAGACTCTCGCACCAGGTCACCCGCATGGAGAGCGCGGGCCTGGTCCGCCGGGAGAACTGCGAGTCCGACCGGCGCGGGCTGTACGCGGTCCTCACGGAGGCCGGCGCGGAGACGATGCGGAAGGTGGCACCGCACCACGTGGCATCGGTGCGCAAGCACTTCATGGATCTGCTGACCCCGGAGGCGCTGGAGCAGCTGCACGCGGCCCTCGCCCCGGTCGCGGACCACCTGCGCGCGCGCCGCGCCTGACCCGGCTCCACACCACCGGGGGCGGTGCTCAGCGCGAGCCCGGCAGCCACAGCTCGAACCGGGCGCCGCGCTCCCCCGCACCGGTCACGGTCAGTCGGCCCCCGTGCCGGGTGGCCACATCGCGGGCGATGGCGAGGCCCAGACCGGCCCCGCCGTCGTCGCGGGCGCGGGCGTCGTCGAGGCGCACGAAGCGCTCGAAGATCCGCGTCCGCTCCGCCTCCGGCACCCCGGCCCCGTCGTCCGTGACGGAGACGACCGCGCCACCCCCTTCCGCCCGCACCGCCACGGCCACCGAACTCACCGCGTGCCGCTGGGCGTTGTCCAGCAGATTGCCGATCACCCGGGCCAGCTGACCGCGTGAACCGGTCACTTCGGGACCGCCGGACCCCGGCACGGACACCGCCACCGCAATCCGGTCCCCGGTGCGCTGCGAGACCTCCTCGCGCACCAGCGCGCCCAGCTCCAGCCGCGCGTTCCCGGGCCGCTCCCCCGCGTCCAGCCGGGCCAGCAGCAGCAGATCGGCGGCCAGCACCTGGAGCCGTACGGTGTCGGCCACCGCGCCCTCCACATCCAGCAGCTCCGGGTGTGCGGCGCCCACCTCCAGCTGGGTGCGGAGCGAGGCGATCGGGGAGCGCAGCTCGTGCGAGGCGTCCGCGACGAACCGGCGCTGCCGGTCGACGGAGGACTCCAGCGCGGTGAGCGTCTCGTTGGTGGTACGGGCCAGCCGGGCGACCTCGTCGCGCGAGGCGGGCTCCGGCACCCGCCTGCCGAGATCCTCCGACGCGGTGATCGCCGCCATCTCGCGCCGGATGTCCTCGACCGGGCGGAGCGCCCGCCTGGTCACCAGCCAGGTCACCCCGGCGACGACGAGCAGCACGACGGGGAGCGCGGCCAGCATCGCGGCGCGGACGCTCGCGACGGCCCGCTGCTCCGCGGCGAGCGGGGCTCCGGCGTGGACGGTCAGGGTCAGCCCGGCGGAGTCCGTCGCCTCGACGGAGGCGAACCGGTAGTCGGCGCGGTCGCCGTCGACGGTGGCGGTGCCGTTGCTGAAGTCCGGCTCGTCGGTGGAGACCTCGCCCCGGCCGGGGTCCGCGCCCGCGCCGTCGTCATCGTCATCGTCATCGTCGTTATCGCGGTCGCCGCCGTCGTCACCCTTTCCCGGGGCGGCGGGCGAGGGCCGCGGGGTGACCCGGTCCGTGCCGGTGCCGGAGATCGCCTCCAGGTCCTTGGAGACGGCGACCACCCGCCCGTCCTCGTCGGTCACCTGGACCGGGTGGTCCTCCTCGTCGCCCGTCTCCAGCTGGTCGTACGGGACGTCGAGGGCCAGCTGCCCCGCGGTCTCGCGGGCCGCCACCTCGGCCTGGAGGCCCGCCTGGTCTGTGAGGTTGGCGCGCAGGACCAGCAGGGCGGCCAGCCCGGCGGCGACGAGGGCGAGGGCGACGACGACCGTGGCACCGAGCGCCGCCCTGGCCCGTACCGATCTCACAGCGCCTCCAGCCGGTATCCGGCGCCGCGCACCGTGCGGATGGCGGCCGCGCCGAGCTTGCGGCGCAGGGTGCTGACGTAAACCTCGACGATGTTCGGGTCGCCGTCGTAGGCGAAGTCCCAGACGTGCTCCAGGATCTCCGCCTTGCTCACCACCTGGCCGGCCCGCAGCGCGAGTTGTTCGAGCACGGCGAACTCCTTGGTGGTGAGCACGATCTCGTCCCCGCCGAGGTGGATCCGGCGGGCGGCGGTGTCCATCCGCAGGGCGCCGACGGTGACCACGGGCGAGGCGGAGCCGCCGCGCCGGCGCAGCAGCGCGCGGACCCGGGCGACCAGCACCACGTAGCTGAACGGCTTGGTGAGGTAGTCGTCGGCGCCGGTGTCCAGCCCCTCCGCCTCGTCGTACTCCCCGTCCTTCGCCGTGAGCATCAGGATGGGCACCTCGTGGCCGGCGGCGCGCAGGGCGGCGCAGACCCGGTAGCCGTTCATCCCCGGCAGCATGATGTCGAGGACCACCAGGTCGTACGCGCCCTCCGAGGCCCGGTGCAGCCCTTCGAGCCCGTCGTGCACGACGTCCACGGCGAATCCCTCGGCGGTGAGCCCCCGGGCCAGGGAGATCGCCAGCCGCTTCTCGTCCTCCACGATCAACAGGCGCATGCGCACAGCCTCGCAAACCGAAGCTGAAGACGGCTTCAGGTGGCTTCAGGCTGCGTTCAGCATCGCCCCGGCAGGGTGGGTCCCGTCGCAGACAACGGACCATCCGATCGGGGAGGACCCCTCATGAAGCGGAAGATCGTCATCGCCACCGTCACCGCCGCCGTACTGGTCGGCGGCGGGGCCGCCACCGCCGACGCCCTGGCGGGCAGCGGCACGACGGGCGGAACGAGCGGCACTGCGGGCCGGGAGAGCGCCCGCGTCACCGTCGGGGACGCGGCCGAGGCCGCCGTCCGGGCCGTCCCCGGCACGGTGACCGAGGCCGAACTCGACGCGGAGGACGGCCGGCTCGTCTGGGAGCTGGATGTGTACGGCTCGGACCGGGCCCGGCACGACGTGACGGTGGACCCGGGCAGCGGCAAGGTGACCGGCGAACACGTCGACATCGACGACGACGGCGACCGCCAAGCACCCCCCAGGACCGCCGTGACGCTCGACGAGGCGGTCCGGGCCGCGCTCGGCTCCGTGCCCGGCACGGTGACCTCCGTCGAACTGGAGGACCACGACGGACGCGGCGGCCGGGCGGTGCACTGGGAGGTGGACATCCGGGGCAAGGACGGCGCGAAGCACGAGCGGAACGTGGACGCGAAGACAGCCGGGGTCACGGTGGACCGGCCGGACAGCGACCACGGGGACGACGATTGAGGGCCCGCGCGCCCGGTCAGGGCACGTAACCGGAGACGACCGTCCCGTCGGGGAAGCAGAGGAACACGACGTCACCGACGGCCAGCAGCTGCGGCGGGCCCTTGGGCGGGAAGGGGACGCCGGTGTAGCTGGTGCTGTTCTCCGGCTCCCCGTCCTTCCTCCGGTACGTGCCCACCCCCGCCCCCGTGGCCGCGAGGACCAGGTCCCCCCGGTCAGCCGGCGGGCGGCCAGCCTGCCGGTGCCCGGGGAACCTCCGGCGGTGACGTAGAAGAGGGTGTCGCCGTCCTGGACGGCGGCCGAACCGGTGTGCCCGGCGGGCAGTTTCGCGCGCCACCGCTCCTCGCCGTCCGTGATCCGGTAGCCGACCAGTGCCTGGCCGACGAACGCGTACACGGTCCCCTTCGTGAAACCGGCGACGACAGCCCGGGGGGCGCCCGCCGCCTCCTTCGGGACTCGCCAGCGTTGTTCGCCGTCGGCCGCGTCGAGCGCGGTGAGCCCCTTCGTCCCGCCGCACAGCAGGGCCGACTCCGCGAAGCCGCACTCGCCCGAGCCGCCCCGGACGGTGGACTTCCACGCCTTCCAGCCGGCGGGCCGGACGGACTGGTCGGTCGCGGCCTTGCCGAAGTCGCCCGTGCGGCCGCTGTCGGCCCGGGGAACGGCGCGGACGCCGACGGTGTCCGCGGCGTGCGAGGGGCCGCCGCCCGGACCCGAGGACCGGGCACCGCTCCCCGGGCCGCCGCCCCCCGGCAGGCGGGTCCGGCCAGAGCAGGTAGCCCAGCAGCAGGCAGACCGTGACCGCCACGGCCGCCAGAACCAGCTGGGGCGCCCGGCGCGGACCGCCCGCCCCGGCCTCCTCCGGCAGGGGGAAGGCGACGGGCGGCGGGCCGGGCGGCAGCGGCGGCGGCATGAAGGGCGCGGGACCGGGCTCGGCCGGAGCCGATTCGGCGCACTCCCTGGCCGCCCGCCCGTAGTCGGCCTGCTGCTCCCGTACCCCCGGCGTCCAGGGGAACGGGACCACGGGCCCCTCCGGGAGCAGCAGCGCGGCCAGTTCCCGGGAGCCGGGGCGCCGCTCGGGCCGTGCGTCCAGGCAGCGGGAGATCACCTCGCGCAACAGCGGTGGCACGCCCGAGAGTTCGGCGTCGCCCCGGGCGATCCGGAAGATCACCGCCGCCATGTCGGAGTCATCGAACGGACCGCGTCCCGCCGCCGCGAACGCCAGCACCGCGCCCAGGCAGAACACGTCGGACGCGGGCACCAGCGCCGCCGAGCCGTTGACGTGCTCGGGCGAGATGTAGCCGGGGCTGCCGACCACGACACCGGTACGGGTCAGCTGGGTGGCGTCGAAGGCCTGGGCGATGCCGAAGTCGATCACCTTGGGCCCGTCGGGGCCCAGGAGCACGTTGCCCGGTTTCAGGTCGCGGTGCAGCACCCGTACGGCGTGCATGTCCGCGAGCGCCAGGGCCAGGCCCGCGCCCATGGCCCTGACCACCGGCTCCGGCAGCGGCCCGTCCCGGGTCACCGCCTCGGCCAGCGAGGGGCCGGGGACGTACTCGGTGGCGAGCCAGGGCGTGCGGCTGCTCACGTCGCCGCCGAGGAACGCGGCGGTGCGGGGGCTGCGCACGGCGGCCGCCGCCTGGATCTCCCGCCGGAACCGGACCCGGAACCCGTCGTCCAGGTCGAGTTCGAGCCGTACGGTCTTCAGCGCGACGAGCGCCCCGTCGGGCGCCCCGGCAGGCCGCGCCAGGTACACCTCGCCCATGCCGCCCGTGCCGAGCAGGCCGAGGACGCGGTAGGGCCCGATCCGGGTCCGGGTGCCGGGGGCCGGCCGTTCGATCATGAGGCGGACGCACCGGGCAGCGGGACGGAGAACACCTTGCCGCCGTGCTGGATGACGTAGACGGCCCCGCCGAGCGGCAGTACCTCCGGCGGCAGCACCTCTTCGGACAGGACGACGCCCCACTGGAGCGTGTCGTACTCCTTGCGCGTCTCGGGCCCAGGAGCGCCCTTGAGCGCGGTCCTGCGCGGCGGGCCGGGCTTGTCCCCCTCGTGCAGGGCGACGCTGTACAGGCTGGTGCTGTCCGCCCACACCAGGGTGTCCGCAACGATCACGGGGGCGAGGCGGCGTTGATGCGCTCGCTGAAGGACCGCCGGTCCAGCGGGTAGCGGGCGAGGATCTTGCCGTTGTCCCGGCCGGCCAGGGTGATCTCCGGGTCGATGTCGTCCTCCTCCCAGGGGAGGCCGGTGCGGACGAGGACGGCCACGTGGTCGTCGACGGCGGCGAGGGCGCCATCGGTGGTGACCGCGTCCGGCAGCGGAATCTCACCGTCGGACGCGAGCGAGGGGACGCGGAGCCGCTGGACGGCCATGTGCTGACCGTCGTCGGAGTAGGTGTACGCGCCGCAGTAGACGTGCGGGGCCCGGATCAGCGCGTCGTAGCACCGGGAGTCCTGCCCCTCCTTCCTGCGGCCGAGCTCGGCGCCGTCCTTGGTGCGCAGGGCCCGTAGTCCGTCCTGGCCGCGCAGGTAGAGCACGCCGTCCCTGGTGGTGAGCGGCCAGAAGTCGTACTCGTCGACCTTCGCGAGGTTGTCGCCCACCAGCGGTTTGCGCCACCGCTCCTTGCCGGTGGCGAGGTCGAACGCGGCGACCCGGGCGCCTTCCGGGGTGGGGCCGATGTCCGCGAAGACCAGCCCGTCGGCGACCAGCGGCGCGCTCTCGAAGCCGTGTGTCGATCCGGCGCGGGTCTCCCAACGGGGCTTGCCCGTATGGGAGTCGAGCGAGACGATCCGGTCCCCGGTGGCGAGCAGCACCTGATCGCCGTAGACGGCGGGCCGGGTCGATCCGGACGGCATGAAGACCTGCCCCGTGGGGCTGATCCGGGCGCCGGCCTCATCGGCGTCCAGCCGGGCCGAGTAGTCCCACAGCTTCTTTCCGTCGGACGGCGAGAGCGCCTCGTAGGAGCCGGCGGTGGTGCGGCAGACCAGCAAGTCCCGGCCCGCCGCGCAGCCGAACGGGACCCCGGTCACCTTGCTCTGCCAGGTGTGCCTCCCGGCCGCCCTGGGGGTCGATGCCGGCGAGCACCTCGGCCGGTCCCTTCCGGTCGCCACCGCCCTGGCCGCCCTCGCGCAGCGCCAGCAGTGCGCCGGTCGCGCCTCCGAGGAGGACGAGCGCGGCGAGGGCGGCCAGGAGGTTGCGGCGCCGCCGGGGGCGGGCAGGCGTGGCCGGCTCCGGCGCGGGCGTGGGCGTGGGTGCGGGCACCTGGGGCGGGCGCAGCACGAAGTCCGTCGCCACCGTGGGGTGGCGGGGCGCCTCCCGGCTGCCGGTGGCCGCCTCCGTGGGCGTGTATCCCGGCAGCAGCGGCCCGTCCAGCGCGCCGACCCTGGCCAGCTCCCGCCGGTACTCCGCGATCTGTCCGGTCACCGGTGCGGGCCACCCGTCGGCGGCGCCGGGGGCGAGCAGCTCCGCCAGCGCGGCGGCGGTGGGGCGGGCGGCGGGGTCCTCGGTCAGGCACTCCTCCAGGACCGCGCGCAGCCCCGCCGGGACCTCCGTCAGATCGGCCTCGACGTACTTGACCCGGTACAGGACGGCGGCGACGGGGCCGTCCCCGAACGGGTCGCGGCCGGTGGCGGCGAAGCAGAGCACGGAGGCGAGGCAGAAGATGTCGGAGGCCGGTACGACGCGTCCGCTGCCCGCCACGTGTTCCGGGGACATGAAGGCGGGGCTGCCCACCATCCGGCTGGTGGTGAGCGGGGTGCCGCCTGGGTCCCGGGCGATCCCGAAGTCGATGAGGCGCGGCCCGTCGGCGGCGAGCATCACGTTGCCGGGTTTCACATCGCGGTGGACGATGCCCGCCGCGTGGACGGCCGCCAGGGCCAGGGCCAGCCCGGCGCCCAGCATCCGGACCTCGGCCTCGCCCATCGCGCCCGCGCCCCGGACGGCGGCGGACAGGGTGGGCCCGGCGCCGTACTCGGTGGCGAGCCAGGGCACTTCGGCGTCGGCGTCCCCGTCGAGCAGCGGGGCGAGGCGGGGGCCGGTGACGGACCGGGCGACGGTGATCTCGCGGCGGAAGCGGCTGCGGAAACCGGGGTCCTGGGCCACGTCGCGGCGGACGGTCTTGACGGCGGCCGGGCCGGAGCCGTCGCCCCGGTCCCCGAGGAAGACCTCGCCCATGCCGCCCGCCCCGAGCCGGGCCCGTATCGCGTACGGGCCGATCCGTCTGGGCGAGTCCTCCCGCAGCGGACTCAGCATGTGCCACTCCCCCCTGGCGCGCATGACACGTGACCGGCGGCAATCGTGTCACGTGCGGGGCGGGTGCGGCAGGGCGGAAGGACGCGAACGGCGCACTACCGCCGCATGACTGACGCGTTATCAGCCATGCGGCGCGGAATACGCCAGGTCCGGACGCGGCCCTCCCGGGTTCCGGCGCGGCCCGCACGCCGCGCCGGAACCCGGGAGACCGGCCCTCTCAGGCCTCCCCGGTCAGTCCCGCCACCAGTTCGTCCGCCGCCGTGTACGGGTCGAGCCGGCCCGCGACGATGCGTTCCGCGAGGGCGCCGAGGCGCCGGTCGCCGTGCAGGTCCCCGATGCGTTCGCGGAGCCGGGTGACCGCGATCGTCTCGACCTCGCGGGCGGCGCGGGAGGCGCGGCGCTCCGCGAGCACCCCGTGCTCCTCCATCCACGCCCGGTGCTTCTCCAGCGCCTCGACGACCTCGTCGATGCCCTCGCCCCGGGCCGCGACCGTCTTCACGATCGGCGGCCGCCAGTCGCCGGGGCCCCGGGACTCCCCGAGGCCCAGCATGTGGTTCAGCTCGCGGGCGGTGGCGTCCGCGCCGTCCCGGTCGGCCTTGTTGACGACGTACACATCACCGATCTCCAGGATCCCGGCCTTGGCCGCCTGGATTCCGTCGCCCATGCCGGGGGCGAGCAGGACGACGGAGGTGTCGGCCTGGGAGGCGATCTCCACCTCGGACTGGCCGACGCCCACGGTCTCCACCAGGATCACGTCGCAGCCCGCCGCGTCCAGCACCCGGATCGCCTGCGGGGCCGACCAGGCGAGGCCGCCCAGATGGCCTCGGGTGGCCATGGAGCGGATGTAGACGCCCGGGTCGGAGGCGTGGTCCGACATCCGGACCCGGTCACCGAGGAGCGCGCCGCCGGAGAACGGTGACGACGGGTCGACGGCGAGCACGGCGACCCGCTTGCCCTGCCGCCGGTACGCGGAGACCAGCGCGGAGGTCGATGTCGACTTGCCGACACCGGGCGAGCCGGTCAGGCCGACGACACAGGCGTTGCCCGCCAGCGGCGCCAGGGCCGCCATCACCTCACGCAGCTGCGGCGACGCCCCCTCCACCAGGGAGATCAGCCGGGCCACGGCCCGGGGCCTGCCCTCGCGGGCCTGCTCCACCAGGGTGGGGACGTCCACCATCACGCTCGGTCTCCTCGCTCGCTCGTACCGACTACTTGCCCGGAACGCGGAGGATCAGCGCGTCGCCCTGACCGCCGCCGCCGCACAGCGCCGCCGCCCCGGTACCGCCGCCGCGCCGCTTCAGCTCCAGCGCCAGGTGCAGCACCACCCGGGCGCCGGACATCCCGATCGGATGACCGAGCGCGATGGCGCCGCCGTTGACGTTGACCTTCTCCGAGGTCACGCCGAGGTCCTTCATGGACTGGACGGCGACGGCCGCGAACGCCTCGTTGATCTCGATGAGGTCGAGGTCCTCGACGCCGATGCCCTCCTTCTTGAGGGCGTGCCGGATCGCGTTGGACGGCTGGGACTGGAGCGAGTTGTCCGGGCCCGCCACATTGCCGTGGGCGCCGATCTCCGCGATCCAGTCGAGGCCGAGCGCCTCGGCCTTGGCCTTGCTCATGACGACGACCGCGGCGGCGCCGTCGGAGATCTGCGAGGAGGTGCCGGCGGTGATCGTGCCGTCCTTGGCGAAGGCGGGGCGCAGCTTGCCGAGCGACTCGGCGGTCGTCTCGGGGCGGATGCCTTCGTCCTTGGCGAAGAGGACCGGGTCGCCCTTGCGCTGCGGGATCTCGACCGGGGTGATCTCGGCCTCGAACAGCCCGTTCTTCTGGGCGGCGGCGGCCCGCTGGTGGGACTGGGCGCCGATCTCGTCCTGGGCGGCGCGGTCCAGTCCGAGGCGGGTGTTGTGCTTCTCGGTGGACTCACCCATCGGGATGTTCTCGTAGGCGTCGGTCAGTCCGTCGTACGCCATCGAGTCGAGCATCTCGATCGCGCCGTACTTGTGGCCCTCGCGCGACTTCGGGAGCAGGTGCGGGGCGTTCGTCATGGACTCCTGGCCGCCGGCCACCACGATGTCGAACTCACCTGCGCGGATCAGCTGGTCGGCCAGCGCGATGGCGTCGAGCCCGGAGAGGCACACCTTGTTGACGGTGAGCGCCGGGACGTTCATCGGGATGCCGGCCTTGACGGCCGCCTGGCGCGCCGGGATCTGCCCTGCCCCGGCCTGGAGCACCTGGCCCATGATCACGTACTCGACCTGGTCGCCGCCGATACCGGCCCGCTCCAGCGCGGCCTTGATGGCGAAGCCGCCGAGGTCAGCCCCGGAGAAGCTCTTCAGCGAGCCGAGGAGACGGCCCATGGGCGTACGGGCGCCCGCGACGATCACAGAAGTCGTACCGGTCGTTCCTGACATGAGGCGCAGCCCCTTGGGATTAGAAGTGAACGAGGGTTTACTTGAATGTACTGAGCGGTACCCGGCCCGTCATCCGGCGGCGGGTGTGATCGCGCGCACGTTGCGTAACCACTCCCGGAGCGCTGCACTGTTCCCATGCTGACGCGAATCGACCACATCGGGATCGCCTGTTTCGACCTCGACGCCACCGTCGAGTTCTACCGCTCGACCTACGGGTTCGAGGTCTTCCACACCGAAGTCAACGAGGAGCAGGGCGTACGCGAAGCCATGCTCAAGATCAACGAGACGTCGGACGGCGGCGCCTCCTACCTCCAGCTGCTGGAACCGGTGCGCGAGGACTCCGCGGTCGGCAAATGGCTGGCCAAGAACGGCGAGGGCGTGCACCACATCGCCTTCGGTACGGCAGACGTGGACGCGGACGCCGCGGACATCCGGGATAAGGGCGTCAGGGTGCTGTACGACGAGCCCAGGACGGGTTCGATGGGGTCCCGGATCACCTTCCTGCACCCCAAGGACTGCCACGGTGTCCTCACCGAACTGGTCACGTCCAAGCCAGAGCACTGACGACAACATCTTCTCAGGGATACCCGGCCCGGTAGAGTGGGCTGTTCCGGGCCGGGGCCGGGTCGGGGCCGCGCCGCGTCCTCAGCCGTTGATCTGTCACCATTCCCCGGGGGGACCGTTCGTCGGCGGACGGTACTCGTGTGGAGTTTGCGACCAGGGTTGGGGTCTCCCCTGCTCGAACAGACTCGAACAGAGTTGAGAGCTCGGGGAAGGATGGGACCGCGCAGTGCGGGGCTACGAACGCCAGGAGAGCCACCGGGCTGAAGACGACCATCTCTCGCGGTTCGAGGCCGAGATGGACCGGCTGAAGACCGACCGGGAGAAGGCCGTCCAGCACGCCGAGGACCTCGGGTACCAGGTCGAGGTCTTGCGCGCCAAGCTGCACGAGGCCCGCCGCAGTCTGGCGACCCGTCCCGCCTACGACAGCGCGGACATCGGCTACCAGGCCGAGCAGTTGCTCCGTAACGCCCAGATCCAGGCCGAACAGCTGCGCACCGACGCGGAGCGCGAGCTGCGCGACGCCCGTGCGCAGACGCAGCGGATCCTCCAGGAGCACGCCGAGCACCAGGCGCGGCTCCAGGCCGAGCTGCACAACGAGGCCGTGCAGCGGCGCCAGCGGCTCGACCAGGAGCTGGCGGAGCGCCGCCAGACCGTCGAGTCCCATGTCAACGAGAACGTCGCGTGGGCCGAGCAGCTGCGGGCCAGGACCGAGTCCCAGGCCCGCCGGCTGCTGGAGGAGTCGCGGGCCGAGGCCGAGCAGGCGCTGGCCGCCGCCCGTGCGGAGGCCGCCCGGCTGGCGGACGAGACGCGGCAGCGGCTGGGCTCGGAGGCGGAGTCCGCCCGGTCCGAGGCCGAGTCGATCCTGCTGCGGGCCCGCAAGGACGCCGAGCGGATGCTGAACGCCGCGTCCAGCCAGGCGCAGGAGGCGACCACCCACGCCGAGCAGCTGCGTGTGTCCACGACGGCGGAGACCGAGCAGACCCGGCAGCGGACCGCCGAGCTGAACCGGACGGCCGAGCAGCGCATGCAGGAGGCCGAGACGCAGCTGCGCGAGGCCCGCGTGGAGGCGGAGAAGGTCCTCTCGGAGGCCAAGGAGGCCGCGGTCAAGCGGCTGGCCGGCGCCGAGTCGCAGAACGAGCAGCGCACCCGTACCGCCAAGTCGGAGATCGCCCGGCTGGTCGGCGAGGCCACCAAGGACGCCGAATCGCTGAAGGCGGAGGCCGAGCAGGCGCTCGCCGACGCCCGTGCGGAGGCGGACCGGCTCCGCTCCGAGGCCGCCGACGACGCCCGCACCGCCGCCGCGGAGGACGCCGCGGCCCAGCTCGCCAAGGCGGCCCGCGCCGCGGAGGAGGTACTGACCAAGGCGTCGGACGACGCGAAGTCGACCACCCGCGCGGCGAGCGAGGAGGCGGACCGGATCCGCCGCGAGGCCGAGGCCGAGGCGGACCGGCTGCGCGGTGAGGCCAGCGAGCAGGCCGACCAGCTCAAGGGCGCGGCCAAGGACGACACCAAGGAGTACCGGGCCAAGACGGTCGAGCTCCAGGAGGAGGCGCGCCGGCTGCGCGGCGAGGCCGAGCAGCTGCGCTCGGAGGCCGTCGCGGAGGGCGAGCGGATCCGCGGCGAGGCCCGCCGGGAGGCCGTCCAGCAGATCGAGGAGGGCGCGAAGACCGCGGAGGAGCTCCTCGCCAAGGCGAAGGCCGACGCGGAGGAGCTGCGCGGCGCCGCCGGCACCGAGAGCGAGCGGGTCCGCACCGAGGCCACCGAGCGGGCGGCGGCGCTGAAGAAGCAGGCGGAGGAGGCCCTGGAGCGGGCCCACGCCGAGGCGGAGACGCTGCGCGGCGAGGCCGAGGAGCTGGTGGAGGCGACGACGTCCGCCGCCGAGCAGGCCGCGACGGAGCTGCGCGAGGAGACCGAGCGCGCGGTCGCCGCACGGCAGGCGGAGGCGGCCGACGAGCTGACCCGGCTGCACACGGAGGCCGAGACCAGGGTCACCGCGGCCGAGCAGGCGCTGACCGAGGCGCGCACCGACGCGGAGCGCGTCCGGCGCGAGACGAACGAGGAGTCGGAGCGGCTGCGGTCAGAGGCCGCCGAGCGGCTGCGCACCCTCCAGGAGCAGGCGGAGGCCGAGGCCCAGCGGCTGCGCGACGAGGCCGCCGCCGATGCCTCGCAGTCCCGTGCGGAGGGCGAGTCCGTCGCCGTGCGGCTGCGGAGCGAGGCGGCGGCGGAGGCGGAGCGGCTCAAGACCGAGGCGCAGGAGAGCGCCGACCGGGTGCGCTCAGAGGCGGCGGCCGCCGCCGACCGGGTGGGCACGGAGGCCGCGGAGGCGCTGGCCGCCGCCCAGGAGGAGGCGAACCGACGCCGCCGCGAGGCTCAGGAGACGCTCGACGCTGCGCGCGGCGAGGCGGACCAGGAGCGCGAGCGGGCCCGCGAGCAGAGCGAGGAGCTCCTCGCCTCCGCCCGCAAGCGGGTCGAGGAGGCGCAGGCGGAGGCCCAGCGGCTGGTCGAGGAGGCGGACGGCCGGGCGACCGAGATGGTCTCCGCCGCAGAGCAGACCGCCCAGCAGATACGGGACGCGGTCAGCGGGCTCCAGGAGCAGGCGGAGGCGGAGATCGCCGGGCTGCGCTCCACCGCGGAGCACGTCGCGGAGCGGACGAAGTCCGAGGCGCAGGCGGAGGCGGACCGGCTCCGCGCCGACGCGCACGCCGAGCGGGAGCGGGCCGGCGAGGACGCCTCCCGGATCCGCTCGGTCGCGAACGAGGAGACCGAGGCCGCCAAGGCGATGGCCGAGCGGACGGTCTCCGACGCGATCACGGAGTCCGAGAAGCTGCGCTCCGACACCGCGGAGTACAGCCAGCGGATGCGGACCGAGGCGTCCGACGCGCTGGCATCCGCCGAGCAGGACGCGGCGCGCAGCCGGGCCGAGGCCCGCGAGGACGCCAACCGGATGCGCTCGGAGGCCGCGGTCCAGGCCGACCGGCTGATGTCGGAGGCGACCGCCGAGAGCGAGCGCGTCCGTACCGAGGCGGCGCAGCAGGCGGCCCGGATCGGCGACGAAGCGGCGGCCGAGTCGGAGCGGCTGCGGGCGGAGGCGGCGGCCACCGTCAGTTCCGCGCAGGAGCACGCGGCGCGGACCCGCGAGGAGTCGGAGCGGCTGCGGAGCGACGCGGAGGCGGCGGCCGAGCAACTGCGTGCCGAGGCCCGCCAGGAGGCGGACCGGCTGCTGGACGAGGCCCGCGAATCGGCCTCGAAGCGCCGGGCCGACGCCGCGGAACAGGCCGACCAGCTGATCAACAAGGCCCAGGAGGAGGCGCTCCGCGCCGCCACCGAGGCCGAGGAGCAGGCCGACACGATGGTCGGAGCGGCTCGGAACGAGGCGGTCCGGATCACCTCCGACGCCACCGTCGAGGGCAACTCCCTGGTGGAACGGGCCCGGACGGACGCGGACGAGCTGCTGGTCGGCGCGCGCCGGGACGCCACCGCGATCCGGGAGCGGGCAGAGGAGCTCAGGACCCGCCTGGAGGCCGAGATCGAGGAGCTGCACGACCGGGCCCGGCGGGAGACCTCCGAGCAGATGAAGACGGCCGGCGAGCGCGTCGACAACCTGATGAGGGCGGCGACCGAGCAGCGCGAGGAAGCGGCGGAGAAGGCCAAGGAGCTGCTGGCCGACGCGAATTCGGAGGCGAGCAAGGTCCGGATCGCCGCCGTGAAGCGGGCCGAGTCGCTGCTCAAGGAGGCCGAGCAGAAGAAGGCCAGCCTGGTGCGCGAGGCGGAGAAGCTGCGCTCCGACGCGGAGGCCGAGGCCAAGCGGACGGTGGAGGAGGGCCGGCGCGAACTCGACGTCCTGGTACGCCGGCGCGCGGACATCAACACGGAGATCTCCCGTGTCCAGGACGTACTGGAGGCGTTGGAGTCTTTCGAGACCCCCGCGGCGGGCGGTAAGGGCGCCGACAGCGTCAAGGCAGGCGCGACAGCGGGCACTCGTTCGAGTGGCAAGCCGTCCGATGGGTAGGACGTGTCCGGCGGGCTTCCGCGGTCCGGCAGGAACATTCAGCCCTCCGAGTGGCAAGGCTTGCGCGGGTTAGCCACTCAAAAGGGGTGTCATTCTCCAGATCAAACAGGCATCTGCTCGATGACACGCCGTCCGGGCCCCTAGGATTCCCTCTATCACCTCACCGGTCTTACTTCGACAGGAACCCCATGAGTGACCCTTCCTCCCCCTTCGGCTTCGAGCTCGTGCGGCGTGGTTACGACCGCGGTCAGGTGGATGACCGCATCACCAAGCTCGTCGCCGACCGTGATAGTGCTCTCGCCCGCATCACGTCTCTGGAAAAGCGCATCGAGGAACTGCACCTCGAAACGCAGAACGCCCAGGCCCAGGTGAACGACGCGGAGCCGTCGTACGCCGGTCTCGGAGCGCGCGTGGAGAAGATTCTGCGCCTGGCCGAGGAGGAGGCGAAGGACCTGCGCGAAGAGGCCCGTCGCGCCGCCGAGCAGCACCGCGAGCTGGCCGAGTCCGCCGCCCAGCAGGTCCGCAACGACGCCGAGACGTTCGCTTCCGAGCGCAAGGCCAAGGCCGAGGACGACGGCGTCCGCATCGTCGAGAAGGCCAAGGGCGAGGCCACCACGCTCCGCTCGGACGCCCAGAAGGACGCCGCGCAGAAGCGCGAGGAGGCCGACGCGCTCTTCGAGGAGACCCGCGCCAAGGCCGCCCAGGCCGCCGCGGACTTCGAGACCAACCTGGCCAAGCGCCGCGACCAGTCGGAGCGCGACCTCGCGTCCCGTCAGGCCAAGGCCGAGAAGCGTCTGGCCGAGATCGAGCACCGCGCCGAACAGCTCCGCCTGGAGGCCGAGAAGCTCCGCACGGACGCCGAGCGCCGGGCCCGTCAGACGGTGGAGACCGCGCAGCGCCAGTCCGAGGACATCGTGGCCGACGCGAACGCCAAGGCCGACCGGATCCGCAGCGAGTCGGAGCGCGAGCTGGCGGCGCTCACCAACCGCCGCGACTCGATCAACGCGCAGCTGACCAACGTCCGCGAGATGCTGGCGACGCTGACCGGCGCCGCGGTGGCCGCCGCCGGCACGCCCGCCGACGAGGAGCCCGCCTCGCGCGGCGTCCCGGCCCAGCAGACCCGCTGACGCCAGGGAGCAACGCGGTAACGACCGGTGGTCCCCCGACGCACCGGCCGGCAAGAGCCCGACGCGCCCGGTTCCGCCGTTCTGGTGGCGCCGGGCGCGCGGCCGTTCTAGCGTGAACGCATGATCGAGCTCGATGGCCTCACCAAGCGTTATGGCAGCAAGGTCGCCGTCGACCAGTTGTCGTGCCGGATCAGACCGGGAATGGTGACGGGTTTTCTGGGGCCCAACGGGGCGGGCAAGTCCACCACGATGCGGATGATGCTCGATCTCGACAACCCGACCAGCGGATCCGTACGCATCGACGGCAAGCACTACCGCGACCTGGAAGAACCCCTCAAGCACATCGGCGCGCTGCTCGAAGCCAAGTCGATGCACGGCGGTCGCAGCGCGTACAACAACCTGCTCTGTCTCGCGCAGAGCAACCGCATCCCGCGGAGCCGGGTGGCGGAGGTCCTGGACACGGTCGGCCTGACCGCGGTGTCCAAGAAGAAGTCCAAGGGTTTCTCCCTCGGTATGGGCCAGCGCCTCGGGATCGCCGCGGCGCTGCTCGGTGATCCCGAGATCCTGATGTTCGACGAGCCCGTCAACGGTCTGGACCCGGAGGGCATCCACTGGATCCGGAATCTGATGAAGGCGCTCGCCTCGGAAGGCCGGACGATCTTCGTCTCCTCGCACCTGATGAGCGAGATGGCGCTGACGGCGGATCACCTGATCGTGATCGGCCAGGGGAAGCTGCTGGCCGACACCTCGATGGCCGACTTCATCCACCAGAACTCCCGCAGCTACGTACGGCTGCGCTCGCCGGAGCAGGAGCGGCTGCGCGACGTCCTGCACGCGGAGGGCGTCGTCGTCATCGAGTCGGGCAACGGCACGCTGGAGGTCGACGGCGCGGCCTCGGAGGACCTGGGCGAGCTCGCCGCCCGGCACTCCATCGTGCTGCATGAGCTGAGTTCCCAGCGGGCCTCGCTGGAGGAGGCGTTCATGCAGATGACGGCAGACTCCGTGGAGTACCACGCGCACTCGGAACGAGGAGCCGCGCCGCCGCCGGTGGGACCGCACTGGGGCGACCAGTGGAATCAGCCGCCCGGCACGGCCCCCGGCCCTCCGGACAGCGCTCCCGGGGCTCCCGGCGGGTCCGGCACCGGCAAGGGGGCGTGACGACGATGGCATCGGTACCCGCGGTCCTGACCTCCGAATGGACCAAGATCCGTACGGTCTCCTCGACCACCTGGACGCTGATCTCCGCGTTCGTCGTCACCGTCGCGATGGGCGCCGCGCTCTGCGCGGTGATGAACTCCCAGTTCAACGACCTCTCCGACGCGGAACGGGCCACCTTCGACCCCACCTACATCAGCTTCTCCGGGATGACTCTCGGCCAGCTCGCGATGGTCGTCTTCGGTGTCCTGGTGGTCGGTACGGAGTACAGCTCGGGCATGATCCGCGCCTCCCTGGCGGCCGTGCCGCAGCGCGCCACGTTCCTCTTCAGCAAGATGCTGGTGGCCACGGTGCTGGCGCTGGTGGTCGGCCTGGTCACCAGTTTCGTGACGTTCTTCCTCGGCCAGGCCCTGCTGGGCGACCACGGCACGGACATCGGCGCGGACAACGTGCTGCGGGCGGTGGTCGGCGGCGGCCTCTACATGGGGCTGATCGCGCTCTTCTCCATGGCGGTGGCGACGATGCTGCGCAGCTCGATGCTGTCGCTCGGCATCCTGATGCCGTTCTTCTTCCTGGTCTCGCAGATCCTCTCGGCCGTGCCGGGCGCCAAGAGCGTCGCCCGGTACTTCCCCGACCAGGCCGGTTCCAAGATCATGCAGGTGGTGCCGGACGCGATGAACAGCGATCCGGCGCCCTACGGGCCGTGGGCCGGGCTGCTGATCATGGTGGCCTGGGTGGCGGCCGCGGTGATCGGTGCCTTCCTCGTACTCAAGAAGCGGGACGCCTGACGCCGCGAGCGTCCGGATCCTGGCACCGGCAAAGGCCGCGGACCCCGGTCCGCGGCCTTTGCCGAGGACTCGCCGCCCGCAACGGCTTGGCCGGAACCGTAAAGGCCTGGTTATCCTCCTAACTCTTACGGGGGGCGTGCGGCCGGACGGCCTGGGCCCCGACGACAGATAAGTCGATGGGGCTGGAGCATGATCGAGGCAGTCGGCCTGACCAAGCGCTATGGCGCGAAGACGGCCGTGTACAACCTTTCCTTCCAGGTGCGGCCGGGCACCGTCACCGGATTCCTCGGTCCCAACGGATCGGGCAAGTCGACGACCATGCGCATGATCCTCGGTCTGGACCGGCCGACCGCGGGCAGCGTGACGATCGGTGGCCACGCCTACCGCACCCTGCCGAACGCGCCGCGCCAGGTGGGCGCTCTGCTGGACGCCAAGGCGGTGCACGGCGGCCGCAGCGCCCGCAACCACCTGCTCTCGCTCGCCCAGCTCGCCGGTATCCCGGCCGCCCGGGTCGACGAGGTGCTCGGGGTCGTGGGCCTGCAGAACGTCGCCCGCAAGCGTTCCAAGGGCTTCTCGCTCGGTATGGGGCAGCGGCTCGGCATCGCGGCCGCGCTGCTGGGCGACCCGCAGGTGCTGCTCTTCGACGAGCCGGTCAACGGCCTCGACCCGGAGGGCATCCTCTGGGTCCGCAATCTGATGAAGATGCTGGCCTCCGAGGGCCGTACGGTCTTCGTCTCCAGCCACCTCATGAGCGAGATGGCGCTCACCGCCGACCATCTGATCGTGATCGGCCGAGGCCAGCTGATGGCCGATATGAGCATCACCGACTTCATCTCGGCCAACTCGGCCGACTTCGCCCGGGTCCGGGTCCAGGACAACGGGTCCGAGCAGCGGGAGAAGCTCACCGCCACCCTCACGGAGGCGGGCGGCCAGGTGATGCCGGAGCCGGACGGCGCCCTGCGGATCACCGGGCTCGGGCTGCCCCGGATCAGCGATCTCGCCCATGACTCCGACGTACGGCTGTGGGAGCTCTCGCCGCACCAGGCCTCGCTGGAGGAGGCGTACATGCGGATGACGCAGGGCGCCGTGGACTACCGCTCGACGGCGGACGAGAAGGCGGGGCTGCAGCCGCCCCCGCCGGGGATGGGATACGGGCAGCACCCCGGGTACGCCCCGCCGCAGCCCGTCGTCCCCGAGGTGCCGCAGCAGGGCTGGTACGCCCCGCCGCCGCCCGGAGAGAACCCGTACGCGACAGACCCCGCCCCGGTCGGCGCGGCGCCCCAGGCCCCGGCCCAGGCCCCGGTGGCGCCGTCCGCCCCCAGCCCCCCTGCCCCCGCCCCCGCCTCTCCTGCCCCGGCAGCGCCCGCCGCGGCTCCGGCAGACCTGACCGCGCGCGACACCAGCGAGGACCCCCGATGACAACGCCGTCCACGCCGCAGGCGCCGTTCCAGCAGCAGGCGTACCAGCAGCCGCCCGCACCGCCGCAGAACGCCGGGGCCGGCTTCTACACCTCCCCGATCCCGGTGCGCCGGGCCACCCTGACCGACGCGATCGCCTCGGAGTGGACCAAGATCCGTTCGGTCCGCTCGACGATGTGGACGCTCGGCGTCCAGATCGTGCTGCTGCTCGTCATCGGCCTGCTCTCCGCGATCGCGGTCGACGCCTCCGACACCGATCTGGGCTCCACCCCGGTGCTCAGCCTCGGCTTCTTCGGTGTTCTGCTCGGCTCGATCTGCGTGATCACGCTCGGCGTGATGACGATCGCCTCCGAGTACGGCACCGGGATGATCCGTACGACGATGACGGCCTGCCCGAGCCCCGGCCGGGTGCTCGGCGCGAAGGCCATCGTCTTCTTCCTGCTCACCTTCGTCCTGACGACCGTGATGACGTCGATCGTCGCGGTGCTCCAGACAGCCATCCTGGACGCCGACACCCCCAGCGGCTCCGACTGGCTGCGCAGCACGGTCGGCGTGGGCCTCTACATCGCGACGCTGGGACTGCTCTCGCTGGCGATCGGTGCGCTGATCCGGCACTCCGCCGGCGCGATCACGGTCATGATCGGTGTGGTGCTGCTCCCGCTCGTGCTGGCGATCTTCATGTTCGCCAGTTCGCTCGCGAAGCTCCAGGAGTGGCTCCTGGAGTACTCGATCCCCAACCAGCTCAGCAACTTCTACGACGCCTCGGTCACCGAATCGGGGCCGTCCGGCTGGGAACCGCTGTGGATCATTCTCGGGGTGACCGCCGTGGCCATGGGCGGCGCCTACCTCGCGATGAGCCGCCGCGACGTCTGACCGGCCGCCGCCCCGGTGCCGCGCACCGGAGGGGGCGTTCAGTACCGAGGCGCGTTCCTGGACCGCTGCACCCGGGTGGTGCGGCGGTCCTTCGCGTTCCAGCACGCCTTGTGCCAGTGCCTGCGGTCGTCGATGCCGCCGTACTGGGGCCAGGCCACCAGGTGCGGGACGCCGGACGGGATCTCCTGGTCGCAGCCGGGGCACCGGTAGCGCTTGCCCGCCGCGCTCGCGCCGCTCACCGGGCGGACCGACCAGTCCTCGCCCTGCCACTCCTCCGCGCGCCCGCCACCCCCGTACCGGTCCCCCACCGCGCCGGCGCTATCGGTGGGACTCTCGCCGCCTCGGGGGCGGTTGCGGCGCGGGGACACGTGACACCTCACGGGGCAGGCTGGGCAGTTCCCGTCCAGCGTAGGGCCATTCGGCGGGGGCACACGTACCGCACCGCGCGCGGCCGGGCCACGGACGGGGCGGGTTACCGGAAAATCGCAACAACTTCCGGCCCGACCGTGCCTTTGGCACGTGTCAGACGTTGTTGCCAGCAGGGGAGAGCCGCGTCGGCCGCAAGGAGGCAATAGGCGATGCGTGTGGGAACGTTCGTACTGGCAGCCCAGTTCCCGGGGCAGGGGCCGGGAGAGGCGCTGCATCGCGCGATCCGGTCCGCCGAGGTCGCGGAGGAGTCCGGACTCGACTCGGTCTGGCTGGCAGAACATCATTTCGTGCCGTACGGGGTCTGCCCGTCCGCGGTGACACTGGCCGCGCTGCTGCTCGGCCGCACCCGCAGAATCCGGGTGGGCACGGCGGTGAGCGTGCTTCCGACACAGCACCCCGTCGCCCTCGGAGAGCAGGCCGCGCTGCTCCACCTCACCAGCGGCGGCCGGTTCATCCTGGGCGTCGGCCGGGGCGGCCCCTGGATCGACCTGGAGGTGTTCGGCGGCGGCCTGGAGGCCTACGAGAGGGGCTTCCCGGAGTCCCTGGGGCTGTTGCTCGACTGGCTGCGCGAACCGCGCGTGGCGGGCCGCGGGGAGCGTTACGGCTTCCCCGAGGTGGCGGTGGTCCCCCGGGCCGACGAACTGTACGAGCCGGAGAGCGGCGAGAACCCCGGCGGTCCCGAGGTGGTCGTCGCGTGCACCTCGCCGAAGAGCGTGCGGCTCGCGGCCGAGAACGGCCTGCCGATGCTGCTCGGCATGCACTGCGGGGACGAGGAGAAGGCCGAGATGGTCGGCCTCTGGCGGACCGCCGCGCTGGCCGCGGGCCGCTCGCCGGAGAGCGTGCGGCAGGCCGGGCACGTGTCGGCGGGGGTGGCCCAGATCGGGGACCGCGTCGAGGACGCCACAGAGACGCTCGTGAAGGCGATGCCCGGCTGGCTGCGACAGGGCCTGGACGCCCATGTCACGGTCGACGGCCGGCACCGGGTGATGCGCGACCCGGTCGGCTATACGGAGATGCTGTGCGGCATTCACCCGGTGGGCCCGCCCCGGCTCGCGGCGGACCGGCTCACGGCCACGACGGAGCGCACGGGTATCACGCGCTTCGCGCTCCTGGTCGAGGGCTCGGGAGATCTGGTGGCCACGGAGGAGAACGTAGCGCGGCTGGGCACCGAAGTGCTGCCGCTCCTGAAATGACCGCCGGAAAGAGCACTTCCGGTGTACGAACGGGAGCTGCCGCCCCGGACCAGTCGCACCTCCCGCGGCCCGGAGCGGCAGCAACGACGTTCAGCAGTCCCGGAGTTCGGGCGACTGATTGAGCAACTGGCCCCTCACCGAGGTGAACTTGGCCAGCCGGTCGTCGACCGAGGCGTCCAGCGGGAACACCGCGACGCGGTGGCAGTTCTGGAATGCCAGACGCACTCCGAAGTGCCGCTGCAGCGCGCCGCGGATCGCGTCACTTGCGAGTGCGCGCAGCAGCTGGCCGCGTGCCTGCTCGCTGGGCGGCGGCGTCTGGTTGTCGGCGAACTCGCCGCCGTCGACCTTCAGCTGAGCCACCAGCGAGCTGATCATCTCCCACGCGAAGGGCAGGGAGGTCCGGACGCAGTCGACGAAGTCGGCTTCGTCGACCTCGCCTCGCTCGGCCTGTTCCAACAGCGCCGGTGAGACGTCGAGCGACATGGGTTCTCCTCTCGCGACCCCGGCAGAGTGCCGGAGCCTTACGGGCAGGGAAGGGGGACGACGACGCAGCGTGCACAGACGGCGACCTCCTGCATCCACGGTAAGGGCGCAGTCCGGGCCGCACCAGGAGATTGGGAACACAACCGGCCAATAACGAAGGGGTTCAAAGACGGACAAGCCAGATTCGGTCAGGTAGGGGCGGGGATGGAGTGACGGGTGGGTGAATCGCGTCGACCGCCTGTCGTCGAGTAGCGTTGCCCACCATGCGTCTCGTCATCGCCCGCTGCTCCGTGGACTACGCGGGCCGGCTCACGGCCCACCTGCCCTCCGCTCCCCGCCTGATCCTGGTGAAGGCGGACGGGAGCGTGTCGATCCACGCCGACGACAGGGCGTACAAACCGCTCAACTGGATGTCACCGCCCTGCACCCTGAAGGAGGGCGCCGGCGACACCGAGGGCGTCTGGACCGTGGTGAACAAGGCGGGCGAAAAACTGATCATCACCATGGAGGAAATCCTCCATGACTCGTCCCACGAACTGGGCGTCGATCCCGGTCTGATCAAGGACGGCGTGGAGGCCCACCTCCAGGAGCTGCTCGCTGACCGGATCGAGACCCTCGGCGAGGGTTACACGCTGATCCGCCGCGAGTACTTCACCGCCATCGGCCCGGTCGACATCCTGTGCCGCGACGCCGACGGCGGAACCGTGGCCGTCGAGCTGAAGCGGCGCGGCGACATCGACGGCGTGGAACAGCTGACCCGCTACCTGGAGCTGCTCAACCGCGATCCGCATCTCGCCCCGGTGAAGGGCATCTTCGCCGCCCAGGAGATCAAGCCCCAGGCCCGCGTACTGGCAACGGACCGGGGGATCGGCTGCGTGGTCCTCGACTACAACGCGATGCGCGGCATCGAGGACGACAAGCTCCGCCTGTTCTGACCCGGGGGCACCGCACCGGACGGGCGCTCGTTTCGAGCCCGTCCGGCGATCGACGACAGGGCGCCCGTCCCGGGCGCCCGAAACCCCGACCCCACCCCCGCTCCGCTCAGAGCACCGACGGGCTCTCCGACGGCTCCCCGGACCCCTCCGCGCTCGCGCTCATCGCCCCCGAAGGCCCACTCGCCGAGTCCGACGAATCGGGGTCACCCGGCTCTTCCGGCGTGGGGTCCGTGGGCGACGGCGGCTCACTCGTCGGCGGAACAGAAGTGCTCGGGGACTCGCTCACCGGCGGCGGATCCGACTCCGGCGGCTCGGACGACTTGGACGACGTGTCGGACGGGCTCGGCCCGTCGCTCGACGGCTTCCCCGAGGAGGACGGGGTGTCCGCGGGCGCGCTCGCCCCGGGGGACGAACTCCCGCTCCCCGTCGGCGCGGACCCGGTGCCCGTCGGCCCCGGCGCCGACGACGTGGCGCTCGTGGCCGGGGAAGACGGAACCGTGTGGTCCGTCGGCTCCTCGGCCGGGACCTCGTTCTCAGCGCCGTCGTCCTCGCTCACCGACTGCTCGGTCGAGACGGCGGGATCGTCCTGCGGGTCGCTGTTGGACGTCAGCCCGAGCGTCACCACCGTGCCGAGCACTCCGGCCAGCAGCACACCCGCACCCGCGGCGACCAGATTGCGGCGCGCCCCGCCCAGCACCGCGAGGCGGCCGCCCGGCCCGCTCCCGGCACCCTTCGGAGCGGTCTGCCGGGACAGGACGGTGGCGGAGTCATCGCCGTACAGCACCGGCACCGTGACCGGTATGACGGACGTCGTGGCACCGGACGGCGTCGCCTCGAAGCGGCTCGGCGGCACCTCCCCGTCCACCGGGAGCTGCCCGACCGCCGCGGCGCCGGAGAGGTCCTCGACCAGGGCGAGCGCCCGGCGCCCGGCCACGGCCCCCGGCTTGTCGGCGAGCGCCCCGCGCATGCTGATGGAGGTCTCCAGCTCGGCCCTGGCCCGGTCCGGATGACCGGCGCAGAGCGCGAGTACGCCCAACTCGTGGTGGAAGTAGGCCTCTTCGGCCACCTCGCCGGCGATCCGGGCCGCTTCCTGGCCGATCCGCAGGGACTTCTCCCAGGCGCTCCAGTGCAGCCCTGCCGCGAAGGCGGGCGAGGCGCTGCGGGCCAGCAGTACGGCGACGCTGGTCTGTCCGGCTCCGTCCCCCGGCACCAGCTGGGTCATCGCCGCGACGATCGTGTCGGCCTCCGCGACCGTCCGGGCGGGGGTGACCGAGGGGTGACCGGCCCACCAGGCGTAGTGCTGGGCGGCCGTACGGGCCCGGCCCGTGGCGTCGTCCCCGTAGCCGGCGGCCACCAGCTGGGCGAGCACCCCGGCGGCCAGCCGGTAGCGGGACCCGGCCGGGGAGAGCAGCCCGCAGCCGGCCAGCTCCCCGAGCGCGGCATCGGCGTGGGTGTCCCCCACCAGTGCGGGCAGATGCGCCTGGTGCGGCACCTCGCCGCCCAGCGCGACCGCGAAGCGCAGGGTGTCGCGCGCGGCGTCGCTCAGCCGGGAGGCGAGCAGCGCGGCGGGCGCGGCGCCCTCCCCGAGGCTGGGCAGCGGCAGATCGAGGGATTCGGCCTGCGGCGGCTCCGCCGCGTCCGGCCGGCTGTCGAGGTAGCCGTACTCGTCGTACGCGGTGGGGTCGGCGCGCAGCAGGGCGCGCTGGCGCAGCAGGGCGCCCGCCTGGACGAAGCGCAGCGGGAGGCCCTCGGACTCGAACCAGAGGTCGCCCGCCCAGTTGGCCTCCTCCTCGGTGAGCGGCCGCTCGACCACCCGCTCCATCAGGACGACCGAGGCATCGCGGTCGAGTCCGGTCAGGAAGACCTCTTCGAGGTGGGAGTCCGGGTCCGGTGCGGCGACGTCGGGCGTCGCGGCGAGCAGGAAGGCACATTCGGGCGTCGCGTCGAACAGTTCGTCCAGCGCGGCGCCGCCGAGCTCCAGGTCGTCCAGGACGACGACGGCGCCGGTGGTGCGCAGCTTCTCCAGCAGCAGGGCCCGGTCCGGGCGGTGCTGCGGTGCGTCATGGACGGCGTCGAAGAGCCCGTACAGCAGGTCGGTGACGGTCCGCTTGTGGCCGTTGAGCCGGACGACTCCGTCCGGTGCGAGTCGCGCGCAGTCCGCGGCGACCTCTTCGAGGAGCGCGGTTCGGCCGGATCCGGCCGGTCCGGTGAGCCGTACCGAGCGTCCGCGGGCCAGCAGGCGGACCAGCCGCTCGCGTTCGTCCGCGCGTTCCAGGAGGGGCAGCTGGAGGACGGGGGGTCCGGGCGGCACGGGCGGTGCGGCGGCGCGTTCGCGGTCCGCGCGCTCCACGGGGGTGCGGCGGACCGGCTCCGCGGGGTGCTCGCCCGGCCGGACCGGTTCGACCTCGCTGCCGTCGACCGGGTTGACCGTGAGCAGGAGGCTGCCCGATATGAGCTGGACGACGCGGGCCTGCTGCGGTGTTTGCTGACCGAAATCGGGCGTCAGCGGATCACGGGCGGGACGCCGGCGGCCGGCGTCCCGCGCGGAGCCGTCGCTGTCGTGGCCGTACTCTTCCGGCCCCCGGTGTGTCGGGTCCATCGCCAAAGCCCCCAAGACGCGTCGAGCGCGGTTGTCCCTCCCGGCCTCGCACGTCCAGCTGTTGCTTCCGGTCCGGTGTCAGCCAGGTGGGTCCGTCAATCGGCAGACGGCCGAACCCTAAACCTTCGCACAGTATCTACGAACATCCGGGGTGCGGTGCCGCCCGACAGATCACGGTCTCGTGAGGATTGTGCGGGACCGGCCGGGGGCGCGGACGGGTGTCCGCCGCCCGTCGGTACCTCAGACGCGTGGCAGGGACTCCGCCGCGAGTCCGCCCTCGATGGCCAGGATGCGGTGCAGTCTGGTGGCCACCAGGAGTCGTTGCATCTGCGGTGGCACCCCGCGGAGCACCAGCCGCCGGCCGGCCCGCCCGGCCCGTCTGTGCGCGCCCATGATGACACCGAGTCCGGTGGCATCCCATGAATCCAGCTCGGTCAGGTCCAGCACCAGATCGCCGACTCCGTCGTCGAGGGCCGAGTGCAGGACCGTACGGGCGTCCGCCGCGCTTCGGACGTCGAGGCGGCCCCCGACGACCAGCTCGGCGTGGTCGCCCCTGATGTGCATATGCGCTCCCCTGGAATGCTCCGTAGCAAGGTCCGTCTGTCTGAAACTGCCTCTGCCCCAACTGACTGCGACAGCGACAGGGAAGTTGCCGTCTGCAAGCGAACCGATACCGAATTCACTCCGTGGAGTGAACCGGGCCCGCCGTGGATCCCCCTGCGGATCCACTGATTCCGGGGGCGACCCCCGTGGCCTCCGGTGCCTGATTGACGGCAGATCAGGCACCGGAGGACCAGAAACGATCAGTAGGTGTAAAAACCCTGCCCGCTCTTGCGGCCGATGTCACCTGCATCGACCATCCGGCGCATCAGCTCCGGAGCGGCGAACTTCTCGTCCTGGGACTCGGTGTAGATGTTGCCGGTGGCGTGCAGCAGGATGTCGACGCCGGTCAGGTCCGCGGTGGCGAGCGGTCCCATGGCATGGCCGAAACCGAGCTTGCAGGCGATGTCGATGTCCTCGGCCGAGGCGACGCCCGACTCGTACAGCTTGGCGGCCTCGACGATCAGCGCCGAGATCAGCCGGGTGGTGACGAATCCGGCCACGTCACGGTTGACGACGATGCAGGTCTTGCCGACCGACTCGGCGAACTCCCGCGCGGTGGCCAGGGTTCCGTCGCTCGTCTTGTAGCCGCGTACCAGCTCGCAGAGCTGCATCATCGGGACCGGCGAGAAGAAGTGCACACCGACGACGCGCTCCGGGCGCTCGGTCACCGCAGCGATCTTGGTGATCGGGATGGCGGAGGTGTTGGAGGCGAGCACCGTGTCGTCCCGGACGATCTTGTCGAGGGCCCGGAAGATCTCGTGCTTCACCTCCAGCTTCTCGAAGACGGCCTCGACGACGACGTCCGCGTCCGCGACCGCGTCGAGATCGGTGGTCGTGGTGATGCGGGCGAGCGCGGCCTCGGCGTCGGCCGCCGCGAGCTTGCCCTTGGAGACGAACTTGTCGTAGGAAGCCTTGATGCCGTCACGGCCGCGGTCCAGGGCCGCGTCGGTGACATCCCGCAGCACGACGTCCCAGCCCGCCTGGGCGGAGACCTGCGCGATGCCGGACCCCATGAGTCCGGCTCCGATAACGGCGAGCTTCCTGGCCACGTTGACACCCCTGCTTTCCATACGGTTTCTGTTCCATGCTCTCCGGCGGAGGTTAGTCCCCGTGGGAGGCGCTGGGGCTGCGAAGAGATGCGCGTCACGTCTCAAATGACGGACATCACACCGGGATGCGTCATTCGGCGGCGCGCCGGGCGTAGTTGAGCACCTTTTCGCCCAGCAGGTCCTCGATGTCGTCGAGCAGGACCAGGGCGTCCCTGGACACTTCGGCGGCCCTGCGGCCCGCGACCATCTCGCGTCCGATGTACCCCATCAGCGTGCTGTGCACCCAGGAGAGCTGACCGGCCACCAGGACCGGGACCGGGTCCCCGGGCTCCGCGCCCGACTCCTCCAGGAGCGTCTCCTCCAGACGCAGGAGGGCCTCCTGCTGTATGTGCCAGAGGCGGGCCTTGAGGCCGTCGGCGCCCTGGATGACCCGCATGAAGCTCTCATACCCCTCCATCAGGCCGACGGCGGGCGACACGCTCTCCACCTGGATGCGCAGTTCGCGCAGGACGGCGTCGGCGGCGGACTCGCCCCTGTCCCGGCCCCGGACGTACCGCGAGAGCCGGTCGACGATTCCGCTGCTGCGGTCCAGGAAGAGGTCCTCCTTGGTCGGGAAGTAGTTGTACACCGTGTTCACCGAGACGTCGGCGGCGCGGGCGACCTCCGCGATGGTGACCGCGTCGAAGCCCCGTTCGAGGAAGAGACCGGTGGCCACGTCCGAGAGGTGCTGCCTGGTCTGGCGCTTCTTGCGCTCCCTGAGTCCCTCAGCCATGGACCCATCGTAGAGCTCGACTGGGGTGCCTGAATATTTGGTGTCATTGCAATTTTTCACTGACTCTGTTTTTGTGGTCGCTATGCCAATCATCAGCACGTCCGGGCTCGCCCGGACCTTCGACACCAAGGCCGGTCCGGTCCAGGCCGTACGCTCCGTCGATCTGACCGTCGCGGCCGGCGAGATCGTCGGACTGCTCGGCCCCAACGGAGCCGGCAAGACCACCACGCTGCGCATGCTCACCACGCTGCTCGCCCCCACCGGCGGCGCCGCCACCGTCGCCGGCCACGACCTCGTCGCGGACCCGGCCGGGGTGCGGGAGAACTGCGGGTACGTCGCCCAGTCGGGCGGGGTGGACCCACACATCACGGTGCGGGAGGAGCTGGTCACCCAGGGCCGGATGTACCGGCTCGGCAAGGCCGCGGCGGTCACCCGCGCCGGCGAGCTGGCCGGGGAGCTGGGCCTGTCGGAGCTGCTCGACCGCAGGACGGTCTCGCTCTCCGGGGGCCAGCGGCGGCGGCTCGACATCGCGATGGGGCTCACCCACCGGCCGCCGCTGCTCTTCCTCGACGAGCCGACCACCGGCCTCGACCCGGGCAGCCGCACCGATCTGTGGAACCTGGTGCGGCGGCTGCGCGACGAGTACGGCACCACCGTCGTGCTCACCACCCACTACCTCGACGAGGCGGACGCCCTCGCCGACCGGCTCGTCGTGATCGACGGCGGCGTGGTGGTCGCGCAGGGCACGCCGACCGCGCTGAAGACCCGTCACACGGGCTCCCCCGCCGCCTCGCTCCAGGAGGCCTTCCTCGCGATCACCGGCCGCGCCCCCGCCGCAGAGACCGCTCCCGTCGCCGTTTAGGAACCGAACCCGATGCTTCTCCACGACACCGCGCTGATCTTCGGGCGGTACGCCCGCCAGACCCTGCGCTCGAAGTTCCAGATCCTCTTCGGCATCCTCATGCCGCTGCTGTACCTGCTCCTCTTCGGCCCGCTGCTCACCGGCCTGCCGCTCGGCAGATCCGGTGACTCCTGGCAGATCCTGGTCCCCGGCCTGCTGCTCCAGCTCGGCCTGTTCGGCGCCTCGTTCTGCGGGTTCGCCATCATCATCGACAAATCGACCGGGGTGGTGGAGCGGATGCGGGTGACGCCGGTCAGCCGGCCGGCGCTGCTGCTGGGGCGGGTACTGCGGGACACCCTGCTGTTCCTGTTCCAGGCGGTGCTGCTGGTGCTGGCCGCCCTGGCCATGGGCCTGCGCGCACCGCTGCCCGGAGTGCTGATCGGCTTCGCGTTCACCGGTCTGCTGACGGTCTCGCTGGCCTCGCTCTCGTACGCCCTGGCCATGAAGGTGAACACACCGCAGGAGTTCGGTCCGGTGATCAACGCGCTCACCATGCCGGCCATGCTGCTCTCCGGCCTGATGCTGCCGATGACCCTGGGACCGGCGTGGCTGGACGTGCTCTCCCACTTCACGCCGTTCCGCTATCTCGTGGACGCGGTACGGGACGCGTACATCGGCTCGTACGCCACCGCCCACATGCTGTACGGGGTACTGGTCGCCCTCGGACTCACGGGACTCGCCGTGACAGTGGGCACACGCGTCTTCCGCAGGGCCGGGGCTTAACTACGCTGACCACATGGTCAATCTGACGCGCATCTACACCCGCACCGGCGACCAGGGCACCACCGCCCTCGGCGACATGAGCCGGACCGCCAAGACCGATCTGCGGATCTCCGCGTACGCCGACACCAACGAGGCCAACGCGGTCATCGGGACGGCCATCGCGCTCGGGCAGCTGACCGACGACGTCGTGAAGGTCCTCGTCCGCGTGCAGAACGACCTGTTCGACGTGGGCGCCGACCTGTCGACCCCGGTCGTCGAGGAGCCGAAGTACCCGCCGCTGCGGGTGGAGCAGTTCTACATCGACAAGCTGGAGGCGGACTGCGACCACTTCCTGGAGCAGGTCGAGAAGCTCCGCAGCTTCATCCTGCCGGGCGGCACTCCGGGCGCCGCCCTGCTGCACCAGGCGTGCACCGTGGTCCGGCGCGCCGAGCGGTCCACCTGGGCGGCGTTCGAGGTGCACGGCGAGGTGATGAACGCCCTGACGGCGACGTATCTCAACCGGCTCTCCGACCTGCTGTTCATCCTCGCCCGGGTGGCGAACAAGGAGGTCGGCGACGTGCTGTGGGTGCCGGGCGGCGAACGGTAGGGCCACAAGCCCGTCCGTCCCGCACCGTCCAGCACCATCCAGCCCGTCCGGCGATTGAGGACAAGGCCTCACCCGGGCGGGCCCGACACCCTCTTCGTGTCCTGCTCCCGATCCCGCTCCCGCCCGGGGCCCCGCTTCGGGAACACCGTGTAGCTCGCCGCGATCACCAGGTTGATCCCGATCACGAACAGCATCGTCTGCTGCCAGGACCGCAGCGACGCCACGTCCCCGTCCCCTCCCACGTACCAGACCGCCCCCTGGAGCAGCGCCAGCGCCGTCACGGCGGCCAGCGTCCACCGCCCGGCCACCCGCCACTCGTGCACCGCCCGCGCCATCCCGTACTTCGGCGGCTTCACCGGGGGCGGTCCGCCCGCGAAGCGGTGGGCGACCCGGGCGTCGACCCAGCGGATCGTGGAGTGGCCGAGGCCCACCGTGAAGCCGATGTACACGGCGGCCAGTCCGTGCTTCCAGTCCGGGGCGGCACCGTTCTTCAGGTCGACGGCCGTCACCACCAGCAGAACCACCTCCAGCAGCGGCTCGCACAACAGCACCGCACCACCGAGCCGCGGCTTCTTCGCCACGTAGCGCAACGCGAGCCCCGCGGCCAGCAGCGCCCAGAAGGCGATCTCGCAGAGAACGATCAGCGTGACGATCACGGTCCTGCTCCTTTCGCTCCCCTCCAGCGTCCCCGCCCCGGCGCGCCCGGTCGTCGCCCGGAGTGACGAACCTCCACTGCATACTTCGATGTACTCGCGGCTCACTCCCCGTACGGAGGTCCGCCGACGGCACGCCGTGTTGGATGGAAGGGTGCTCACCCATCCCCGCCCCCACCGCGACGACGTCCTCATCGCGGTCACCGGCCTGCTCGGCGGCGTGCTGCTGTGGCTGCTCGGCCTGCACACGCAGAACGGCCGGCCCCTCGACGCCCCCGGGATCGAGCTGGTCCCGCTCGCCGTGATGGCGTCGCTGGCGCTGCTGCGCCGGAGCGCGCCGCAGACCGCCCTGGTCATCGGCACCCTGGCGCTGGTCATGGACCAGTTCACGGCCGGGAACCTGGCGACCGTGCTGCTGTACACCGACGTCGTGTACGCCGCCGTGCTGTACGGCTCCCCGGCGGCCGCCCGGCGCATCCCGGTGACCACCCTCCTGATCACGGTCGCCGTCACGATCGGCTTCCTGGCCTGGTTCCGCAGTGCGGAGGCGCTGCTCATCGGCATCGTCACCGGACTGGTCTCGTTCGTGCCCGCGCTCACCGGGGTCAGTGTGCGCAACCACCGCGACGCCGCCGAGACCGAGCGGCTGCGCGCCGATCAGACGGCTCTGCTGGCCGAGATGGACCGGGCGCAGGCGGTGACCGCGGAGCGGACCCGGATGGCGCGCGAGCTGCACGACATGGTGGCCAACCACCTCTCCGCGATCGCCATCCACTCCACCGCCGCGCTCTCCCTCGACGCCCCGGAGACGTCCCGGAACGCCCTGGGCGTCATCCGGGAGAACAGCGTCGACGGTCTGGCCGAAATGCGCCGCCTGATCGGGCTGCTGCGCACCGGTGCGGCGGATCCCGGGCCCAGCGCCTCGCCCACGCTCGGCTCGCTGGACGCCCTGATCGAGCAGCACCGTACGAACGCCGTCTCCAGCGGGCTGACGTGCGTGCTGGAGGACTCCCGCACCGCAGCCGTTCCCCTGCCGGCGCCGGTCGAGCTGGCCGCGTACCGCATCGTGCAGGAGTCCCTCACGAACGCGCTCAAGCACGCCGGGCCGGGGCCGGTCACGGTCCGGCTGGGGCAGCCGGACCAGCGGCTGACGGTGGAGGTCACCAGTGTCCTCGGGAGCCGGCCCGGTCCGCGCGCGCCCGGCTCCGGGGCCGGGCTGACCGGGATGCGGGAGCGGGTGGCGCTGCTCGGCGGGGAGTTCGAGGCGGGTCCGGTGTCCACCGGGAGCGGGACGAAGATCTGGCGTGTACGGGCTGAACTGCCCGTCGGGGAAGGAAGCGTGAGGGCATGAGCATCCGGGTTCTGGTGGCCGAGGACCAGTCGGCGGTGCGTGCGGGGCTGGTGCTCATCCTGGGCAGCGCACCGGACATCGAGGTCGTCGGGGAGGCCGGCGACGGGGAGGCGGCGGTGCGGCTGGCCCGTGAGCTGCGCCCCGATCTGGTGCTGATGGACGTGTCGATGCCGAGGCTGGACGGGGTGTCCGCGACGCGCCAGGTGGTCTCGGAGGGGCTGGCGGATGTGCTGGTGCTGACGACCTTCGACCTGGACGAGTACGTCTTCGGTGCGCTGAGGGCCGGGGCGTCGGGCTTCCTGTTGAAGGACACCGAGGCGCACGGCCTGCTCGAAGCGGTACGCACGGTGGCGCGGGGCGAGGGCATGATCGCCCCGGCGGTGACGCGCCGGCTGATCGCGGAGTTCGCGGGTGCCACCGCCGCGCCGCCGGAGACCGTGGACCGGGCGGTGCTGGATGCCCTGACCCGGCGCGAGCGCGAGGTGCTGGGCTGCCTCGGTGAGGGGCTGTCGAACGCCGAGGTCGCGGTGCGGCTGTCGATGGCGGAGGCGACGGTGAAGACGCACGTCAGCAGGGTGCTGGGGAAGCTCGGGCTGCGCAGCCGGGTCCAGGCGGCGGTACTGGCACAGGAGTTGGGCATCTGAGGTTTACTCCGGCCGCACTCCGATCTTTGGTCTGGACCTCTTGACGATTGGTCCAGACCTTCCTAATCTCACCGAACACACTGCGGTGAGTACGCCATGACAAGGCGTGCTCAGGGCGGCGCAGGGTTTGCAGTCGACGGACCATCCCCGTTTGTCCGGACCTCACCCCAGGAGCACCGTTGAGCACTGAGACCCCCCGCCGGACCCGATTCAGACTCGGGGCCGGGAAAGCCACCAGATCACGAGCCGTCGCGGGCCTCACCGCACTGCTCCTCCCGCTCGCCGCGATGGTCGGCATGGCCTCCCCGGCCCAGGCAGCCACCTCGGCGACCGCCACCTATGTGAAGAAGTCCGACTGGGGCAGCGGCTTCGAGGGCCAGTGGACGGTGAAGAACACCGGCACCACCGCCCTCAGCTCCTGGTCCATCGAGTGGGACTTCCCGGCCGGCACCGGTGTCGGTTCCGCCTGGGACGCCACCGTCACCAGCTCCGGAAACCACTGGACCGCCAAGAACCTCGGCTGGAACGGCTCGGTCGCGCCGGGCGCCAGCGTCTCCTTCGGCTTCAACGGCACCGGCTCCGGTTCCGGCGCCGCCACCAACTGCAAGCTGAACGGCGCCTCCTGCGACGGCGGCAGCGTGCCCGGTGACAACGCCCCCTCCGCGCCCGGCACCCCCACCGCGAGCGGCGTCACCAACACCTCCGCGAAGCTGAGCTGGAGCGCGGCCACCGACGACCACGGCATCAAGAACTACGACGTCCTGCGGGACGGCGCGGTCGTCGCCACGGTCACCGGCACCACGTACACCAACACCGGTCTCACCGCCGGCACCGACTACTCGTACACCGTGCGGGCCCGCGACACCGCCGACCAGACCGGTCCGGCCAGCGGCGCGGTCAAGGTGCACACAACCGGGGGCGGCGGCACCGACCCCGGCGGCCCCGGCACCGGCGGCAAGGTCAACCTCGGTTACTTCACCGACTGGGGCGTCTACGGCCGGAACTACCACGTCAAGAACCTGGACACCTCCGGTTCGGCCGCGAAGATCACGCACATCAACTACGCCTTCGGCAACGTCCAGGGCGGCAAGTGCACCATCGGTGACTCCTACGCCGACTACGACATGGCCTACACCGCCGACAAGTCCGTGGACGGCGTGGCAGACACCTGGGACCAGCCGCTGCGCGGCAGCTTCAACCAGCTGCGGAAGCTCAAGGCGAAGTACCCGAACATCAAGGTGCTGTGGTCCTTCGGCGGCTGGACCTGGTCCGGCGGCTTCGGCCAGGCCGCGCAGAACCCGGCCGCCTTCGCCCAGTCCTGCTACGACCTGGTGGAGGACCCCCGCTGGGCCGATGTCTTCGACGGCATCGACATCGACTGGGAGTACCCCAACGCCTGCGGCCTGACCTGTGACACCAGCGGCCCGGCCGCACTGAAGAACATCACCTCGGCGCTGCGCACGAAGTTCGGCAGCAACAACCTGGTGACCGCCGCCATCACGGCCGACGGCTCCGAGGGCGGCAAGATCGACGTCGCCGACTACGCGGGCGCCGCACAGTCGCTGGACTGGTACAACGTGATGACGTACGACTTCTTCGGCGCCTGGGACGCGAAGGGCCCGACGGCTCCGCACTCCCCGCTCACCCCGTACACCGGCATCCCGAAGGCCGGCTTCAGCTCCTCCGAGGCCATCGCCAAGCTGAAGGCCCAGGGCGTCCCCGCCTCGAAGCTGCTGCTCGGCATCGGCTTCTACGGCCGGGGCTGGACCGGAGTCACCCAGGACGCGCCCGGCGGCACCGCCACCGGCGCCGCCCCGGGAACGTACGAGGCGGGCATCGAGGACTACAAGGTCCTCAAGAACAGCTGCCCCGCCACCGGCACCATCGCCGGTACCGCCTACGCGCACTGCGGCACCAACTGGTGGAGCTACGACACCCCTGCCACCATCTCGTCCAAGATGACCTGGGCGAAGAACCAGGGCCTGGGAGGCGCGTTCTTCTGGGAGTTCAGCGGGGACACCAGCAACGGTGAACTCGTGAGCGCGATCAACAGCGGCCTGAAGTAATCCCCACCGCACCGCACGACGCGTAACCCCCGAAAAGCACCGGGGAGACAGGTCCGCCCCCTGTCTCCCCGGTTTTCGTATGTGCGGCGCCAGGGGCACGCGAGCCCAGCCTGATTGAGGCGAGAGGCCCTAGGCCACGTTGACTCGCTGGCCGGGCGGTGCCGCCTCCAGCCAGGCGAGGAAACCGGTCAGCGCGTCCTCGCTCATCGCCAGCTCAAGGCGGGTCTCCCGGTGGAGACAGCCGAGCACGATGGCGTCGGAGAGGAGCGCGAGCTCCTCCTCGCCCTCCGGCATCCGGCGGGCGACGACCTCGATCGCGGAACGTTCCAGCACCCGGCGCGGACGCGGGGAGTAGCTGAAGACCCGGAACCAGTTCACCTTGTCGCCGCTGTAGCGGGCGACGCCGTACACCCAGCCCTTGCCCGAGAGATCGGGCTCCACGGGCGCATTCCAGCGCAGGCTGCAGTCGAAGGTCCCGCCGGAGCGCTGAATCAGCCGCCGGCGCAGACCGAAGACGAAGAGACCAACCGCGACCAGTGCGACGACCAGCCCGCCCACCCACAGCGCGAGGAACATCTCCACCGACCTCCTCGCGTCGTCGAGTAAACGGATACCGCCCGAACTTCACCTGCACCTGCATCGCCTCAGCCGCGACACGGTCTGGAGAGGTCTCCAGCTCGGGCCGCGGCTGAGGGTAAAGCCATTTCGCGGGGTGGCTAGTGCACCGCCACCGCACGCAGTCGCACATCGGCGCGACGCTCGGCGGCGCCGTCCGTGTCCGACTTCGCACGCTCCAGCGCACGCTCCGCGCGCTCGACATCGATCTCGTCCGCCAGCTCGGCGATCTCCGCCAGCAGCGAGAGCTTGTTGTCCGCGAACGAGATGAAACCGCCGTGCACCGCGGCGATGACAGTGGAGCCATCGCTCGTACGGATCGTCACCGGGCCCGATTCCAGCACACCCAGAAGCGGCTGGTGACCGGGCATGACGCCGATGTCGCCGGACGTGGTGCGCGCGACGACCAGGGTGGCCTCGCCGGACCAGACACTACGGTCCGCCGCGACCAGCTCGACGTGCAGCTCAGCAGCCAAGGGTGGCTCCTCGGGTCACCACCCGGCGGTCATGCCGGGTGTTGGGTCAATTCTACGGGGCGTGGTGAGGGGGACGGGACGCACCCCGTCCCCCTCGGTGAGCCGGAGGCTCAGGAGACGCCGAGCTCCTTGGCGTTGGCCTTGAGGTCCTCAATGCCACCGCACATGAAGAACGCCTGCTCGGGGAAGTGGTCGTACTCACCGTCGCAGATCGAGTTGAACGCGGCGATCGACTCGTCGAGCGGCACGTCCGAACCGTCCAGGCCGGTGAACTGCTTGGCGGCGTGGGTGTTCTGCGACAGGAAGCGCTCGACGCGACGGGCACGGTGGACAACGAGCTTGTCCTCCTCGCCCAGCTCGTCGATACCGAGGATCGCGATGATGTCCTGGAGGTCCTTGTACTTCTGCAGGATCCCCTTGACACGGCTGGCCGCGTCGTAGTGGTCCTGCGCGATGTAGCGCGGGTCCAGGATGCGGGACGTGGAGTCCAGCGGGTCCACGGCCGGGTAGATGCCCTTCTCGGAGATCGGACGGGAGAGAACCGTCGTCGCGTCGAGGTGGGCGAACGTGGTGGCCGGGGCCGGGTCGGTCAGGTCGTCCGCGGGGACGTAGATCGCCTGCATCGAGGTGATCGAGTGACCACGCGTCGAGGTGATGCGCTCCTGGAGCACACCCATCTCGTCGGCCAGCGTCGGCTGGTAGCCCACCGCGGACGGCATGCGGCCGAGCAGCGTGGAGACCTCGGAGCCGGCCTGCGTGAAGCGGAAGATGTTGTCGATGAAGAGCAGCACGTCCTGCTTCTGCACATCGCGGAAGTACTCCGCCATGGTCAGGGCGGACAGCGCGACCCGCAGACGGGTGCCCGGCGGCTCGTCCATCTGGCCGAAGACCAGCGCGGTCTTCTCCAGGACGCCCGACTCGGTCATCTCGTCGATGAGGTCGTTGCCCTCACGGGTGCGCTCGCCGACACCGGCGAACACCGACACACCGTCGTGCAGCTTCGCCACACGCATGATCATTTCCTGGATGAGGACCGTCTTGCCGACGCCCGCACCACCGAACAGACCGATCTTGCCGCCCTTGACGTACGGGGTCAGCAGGTCGACGACCTTCAGGCCGGTCTCGAACATCTCGGTCTTGGACTCAAGCTGGTCGAAGGCCGGGGCCTTGCGGTGGATCGGCCAGCGCTCGGTGATCTGAGCCTCGGCGTCCGGTTCGTTCAGGATCTGGCCAAGAGTGTTGAACACCTTGCCCTTGGTGATGTCACCGACCGGCACCAGGATGCCCGCGCCGGTGTCGGTCACCTGGGCCTGGCGGACCAGACCGTCGGTCGGCTGCATCGAGATCGCACGGACCACGCCGTCACCCAGGTGCTGGGCGACTTCGAGGGTCAGCGTCTTGAGGGCACCGGCCTCGGCCGGGTCCGCCACCTCTACGTGCAGGGCGTTGTAGATCTCCGGCATGGCGTCGACGGGGAACTCCACGTCGACGACCGGGCCGATGACCCGGGCGACGCGGCCCGTGGCAGCGGCCGTCTCAACTGTCGTCGTCATTACTTGTCACTCCCCGCGGACGCGTCGGACAGAGCACCTGCACCGCCGACGATCTCGCTGATTTCCTGGGTGATTTCGGCCTGGCGGGCCGCGTTGGCAAGCCGGGAGAGGCTCTTGATGAGATCCCCGGCGTTGTCGGTCGCCGACTTCATCGCGCGGCGGCGGGCAGCGTGCTCGGAAGCGGCTGCCTGCAACAGTGCGTTGTAGATACGACTCTCGACGTAGCGCGGCAGGAGGGCGTCGAGGACGTCCTCCGCCGACGGCTCGAAGTCGAACAGCGGAAGGATCTCGCCCTTTTCCGAGCTCTCCTGCGCAGCCGTGTCGAGCGAGAGCGGCAGCATCCGGTCGTCGACCGCGTTCTGCGTCATCATCGACACGAACTCCGTGAAGACGATGTGCAGCTCGTCGACGCCACCCTCGGCCGTGTCCTTCTGGATGGCCTCGATCAGCGGCGCTGCGACCCTCTTGGCGTCCGAGTACTCCGGGCTGTCGGTGAAGCCCGTCCAGGACTCCGCGACCTTGCGCTCGCGGAAGCCGTAGTAAGCGACACCCTTACGGCCGACGATGTACGCGTCGACCTCCTTGCCCTCCGCCGCGAGCCGCTCCCGGAGCCGCTCCGCCGCCTTGAGGGCGTTTGAGGAGTAGCCGCCGGCCAGACCGCGGTCGCTCGTGATGAGCAGAATCGCGGCCCTGCCCGGGGCCTCGGCCTCGGTGGTGAGCGGGTGCTTGGTGGTGGAGCCGGTCGCGACCGCGGTCACCGCACGGGTGAGCTCGGTCGCGTACGGCATCGACGCCGACACCTTGCGCTGTGCCTTGACAATGCGCGAGGCGGCGATCATCTCCATCGCCTTGGTGATCTTCTTGGTCGCGGTGACGGCTTGGATGCGGCGCTTGTAAACGCGAAGCTGAGCGCCCATCTATCAGCCCTCGCCCAGAAGCTTGCCGTCCGAGGTCTCGAACTGCTGCTTGAACGCGGCGACCGCGTCGGCGATCGACTGCAGCGTGTCGTCGGACATCTTGCCGCCCTCGACGATGCTGGTCAGGAGCTCCTTGCGCTCGCGGCGCAGGTACTCCAGCAGCTCGCTCTCGAAGCGGCGGATGTCCTCGACCGGGACGTCGTCCATCTTGCCCGTGGTGCCGGCCCAGACCGAGACGACCTGCTCCTCGACCGGGATCGGAGCGTACTGCGGCTGCTTCAGCAGCTCGACCATGCGCTTACCGCGCTCCAGCGAGGCCTTCGAGGCCGCGTCCAGGTCGGAACCGAAGGCGGCGAACGCCTCCAGCTCGCGGTACTGGGCGAGGTCCACGCGGAGCCGGCCGGAAACCTGCTTCATGGCCTTGTGCTGGGCGGAGCCACCGACACGGGAGACCGAGATACCGACGTTCAGAGCCGGACGCTGGCCGGCGTTGAACAGGTCGGACTCCAGGAAGCACTGGCCGTCGGTGATGGAGATGACGTTGGTCGGAATGAACGCCGACACGTCGTTCGCCTTGGTCTCGACGATCGGGAGACCCGTCATCGAACCGGCACCCATCTCGTCGGAGAGCTTGGCGCAGCGCTCCAGCAGACGCGAGTGGAGGTAGAAGACGTCGCCCGGGTAGGCCTCGCGGCCCGGCGGACGGCGCAGCAGAAGCGATACGGCGCGGTACGCGTCGGCCTGCTTCGAGAGGTCGTCGAAAATGATCAGGACGTGCTTGCCCTGGTACATCCAGTGCTGGCCGATGGCCGAACCGGTGTACGGCGCCAGGTACTTGAAGCCGGCCGGGTCGGACGCCGGGGCAGCGACGATGGTCGTGTACTCAAGCGCGCCGGCCTCTTCGAGGGCACCGCGCACGGAGGCGATGGTGGAGCCCTTCTGACCGATGGCGACGTAGATGCAGCGCACCTGCTTGTTCACGTCGCCCGAGCGCCAGTTGTCACGCTGGTTGATGATCGTGTCGACGGCCAGCGCGGTCTTACCCGTCTGACGGTCACCGATGATCAGCTGACGCTGACCCCGGCCGATCGGCACCATGGCGTCGACGGCCTTGTAGCCGGTCTGCATCGGCTCGTGCACCGACTTACGGACCATGACGCCAGGGGCCTGCAGCTCAAGCGCGCGTCGGCCGTCGGTCGCGATCTCGCCGAGACCGTCGATCGGAGTGCCGAGCGGGTCGACGACGCGGCCGAGGTAGCCCTCGCCGACGCCGACGGAGAGCACCTCACCGGTGCGCTGCACCGGCTGGCCCTCCTCGATTCCGCTGAACTCGCCGAGGACGATCGCACCGATCTCGCGCTCCTCGAGGTTGAGGGCGAGACCGAGGGTGCCGTCCTCGAACTTCAGCAGCTCGTTCGCCATGGCGGAGGGCAGGCCCTCCACCTTCGCGATGCCGTCGCCGGCAACGCTGACCGTACCGACCTCCTCGCGCGAGGCCGCGTCCGGCTTGTACGACTGGACAAAGTTCTCCAGCGCGTCCCGGATCTCCTCCGGCCGGATCGTGAGCTCCGCCATCTGGGTTCCCTGCTCTCCTTGTTGGGCCCGAAGTTTCTTAAGGGGGTCTGGGGGCCGACCCCCAGGAATCTTCTGCAATTTCTGCACGGCCCAACCGGGCCGCTGGTCTTGCTCTGTCTCTGTTACTGCGCCGGGCTGGGTCAGCCGGCCATCCGCCGCGTCGCCTCGTCGAGACGCTCGGCGATGGTGCCGTTGACGACCTCGTCACCGACCCGCACCGTGACTCCGCCGAGGACCTCGGGGTCCACGTCGAGGTTCAGGTGCATCGACCGGCCGTAGATCTTCGCCAGGGCGGCGCCGAGGCGCTGCTTCTGCCGATCGCTCAGCGGCACCGCCGAGGTGACGATCGCGACCATGCGGTCACGGCGCTCCGCGGCGAGCTTGGAGAGGGAGTCGAGTCCCTCTTCCAGGCTACGTCCCCGAGGCTGGGTGACAAGCCGCACGATGACGCGCTCGGTCGCGGGCCGCGCCTTTCCCCCGAGCAGGCTGCGCAGCAGCTCGCCCTTGGCGGCGGTGGTCGCGGTCCGACTGGTGAGCGCGGCGCGCAGCGCGGGGTCGGAGGCGACGATCCGGCCGAACCGGAACAGCTCGTCCTCGACGTCGTCGAGGTCTCCGTTGCGCTGGGCGGCGGTGAGGTCTGCGGTGTTCGCCAGCTCCTCGACCGCGTCGACCAGGTCGCGGGACTGCGACCAGCGCGAGCGGACCATGCCGGAGACCAGATCGACGGCTTCGCCGCCCACCTGGCCGCGCAGCAGGCGCCCGGCCAGCTCGGCCCGTGCCTCGCCGGCCTGGGCCGGGTCGGTCAGGACCCGGCGCAGCGACACCTCGCGGTGCAGCAGTGCCGTAACGCCGGCCAGGTCCTCCGCGAGCTTCGCCGCGTCGACCGACGTGCTGTCGGTCAGTGCGTCGAGGCGCTCACGCGCGGCAGCCAGTGCCTCGCGGCTCGCGCCGTTCATCGGACGGCCTCGGCCTTCGCCTCGAGCTCGTCCAGGAAACGGTCGACGGTGCCGCTCTGCCGGGCGTGGTCCTCAAGGGACTCGCCGACGAGCTTGCCGGCCAGGTCGGTGGCGAGCTTGCCCACGTCCTGACGCAGCGCGGACGCCGCCGCCTTGCGGTCGGCCTCGATCTGGGCGTGGCCCGCAGCGACGATCTCCTCGCGCTGGCGCTGGCCTTCCGCCCGCATCTCCTGCAGGATCACGGAACCCTGCTCCTGCGCCTCCTGGCGCATACGAGCGGCTTCGTGACGGGCTTCGGCGAGCTGAGCCTTGTACTGCTCAAGAACGCTCTGGGCCTCGGTCTGCGCCGCATCGGCCTTCTCGATACCGCCTTCGATGGCCTCGCGACGCTCTTCCAGAACCTTGTTGATGTTCGGGAGGAGCTTCTTGGCGAGGAAGCCGAAGACGATGACAAAGGCGATGAGGCCGATGATGATCTCAGGGATCGCCGGGAGCAGAGGGTTCTGGATCTTATCCTCGGCCGCCAGGTGTAGGGCGTTCACATCAATGCCTTTCGTCGCATCGGGCAGTCGTAAAGCCGCGACTAGAACGGGTAGACGAAGGGCATGACGAGACCGATCAGGGCGAGCGCCTCACAGAGGACGAAGCCGAGGATCTGGTTCGAACGGATCAGGCCGGCGGCCTCGGGCTGGCGGGCCAGCGCCTGGGTGCCGTTACCGAAGATGATGCCGACGCCGACGCCGGGGCCGATGGCCGCCAGGCCGTAACCGATGGAGCCGAGGTTGCCCGAGATCTTGACTTCGGCGAGGGTCTGGAGAGCGGACATGCCGTTTCTTCTTTCTCTTTCAGAACCGGTGGGGGTTGGCCACCGGACGACAATCGGGGTGGAGCTGGGCTGGTCAGTGGTGCTCGGCGAGAGCGCCCTCGATGTAGTTGCAGGCAAGGAGGACGAACACGTAGGCCTGCAGCGCCTGGATGAACAGTTCGAAGGCGGTCATCAGGATGACCATCACGAACGAGACACCGGCGTACGCGATGCCGATGCCGTTCAGCAGGTACCAGCTGGCGATGGTGAAGATCAGCAGCAGCACGTGGCCGGCGAACATGTTGGCGAAGAGTCGCACGGCGTGGGTGAACGGCCGGATCAGCAGGTTCGACATGATCTCGATGAGCATGACGAACGGGAGAGCCGGGCCGAGCGTCTTGTCGTAGCCCGAGAAGTTCTTCCAGGCGCCGACGAAACCGTGGCGCTTGAAGGTCAGGCTGACCCAGAGGACGTACACGATCGCGGCCAGCGCCACCGGGAAGCCGATGACCGAGACCACCGGGAACTGGGCGAGCGGAATGATCGCCCAGAGGTTCATGACCCAGATGAAGAAGAACAACGAGACCATGAGCGGGACGTACTTCTTGCCCTCGCGCTTGCCGAGCGTCTCGTACACCACGCCGGTACGGATGAAGTCGTAACCCATCTCCGCGACCGACTGCAGCTTTCCGGGAACCACCTTCGGCTTGTTGAAAGCCGCCCAGAAGAAGCCGACGACTACAACGGTGCTCAGGACCGCCAGCAGCATCGGCTTGTTGATCTCGACGCCTCCGACGGTGAACATCGGCTCGAAAACAAAGGAGTGCAGGCCAGGAGCCGGGAAGCCGCACCCATTGAAGATGTGGCAGTCGGTCTCGAAGGCGAGCACCTGTGTCGGGTCAGCACTCACCGCGGGCTCCTTCAGCGTGGCGCATAGGTACGGCAACCTCGTTGTGTCGGCGCGGCGCGCAGCCGCGGTTCGGCACTGGACTGGTGTTACGGATGTGTGAGCGGCAGTCAGGCATTGAGCCTCGCGATTGTGCAGGCGTCAGCTCGTATGCCCGCGCCCGCAGTGCCGCAGTTGGAACCGGACGATAGCAGGGTCCTGCACCCGCGCTTATTCCGCCCCTACCCATCACGTCGAAGAGCCCGTCTTTTCGGACTTGTCGTCCTTACTGGACTCGGGTTCGACGTAAAGGATCTTGGCCTTCATGTGCCCCCGGGCCTGGGCCGCGACCCAGACGATGGTCGCGACGACCAGCGAGATCGCGAAGGCCCTGGGGTTGAACAGCGTCGTGTTCTTGAACACGGCGAGGAAGATGAAGAGCAACAGCAGCTGTGCCGTGTACAGCATCAGCCCCATGGACTGGAACAGATGCGGGAAGGATCGCGCTGTCCGCAGCAGGACGCCGAGCCCGATCCCCATGAAGAGGATCACCAGCACCGTACCGATGACCGATCCCAGAGCCCCCTTGCCACCGGCGACGCCACCACTGATCGCGGCGGCGACAGCGCCGGCGACAGCGGTGGGTACGGCGGCTTGAAGGACGGTCCGGACATCGTTGGACGGCATGGCGGCAGCTCCGCTTGCTGGGGGTCGGCAGTGTGTCGTCATGGACGAGCGTAGGCCCGGTCCGAGTCGATGCCTCGGGGCCAAGGGACCGCGCTACTCAGGTCCTTCGGCTCTGTCACCGGGTTCGTGAACGGTATCACAAACTATTTGATGAGGTCTTTACCAAGAAAGTGTGGTTGCTGTCACACGTGAGAGTTACTTGACACGCGTGAGCGAGACAACTCGGCACCTTGCCTGGTAATGACCCACGATGACCGAATTATCGACGCGTGGAATCCGCCTTGCGCCGGTCCGCGAAGCGCGAACGGGGGCCAATCGCGGTCGCTCCGTTGACGCCCGAGACTCCTGCGGCGACCGGGGCCCGCTCGGCGGCCTCCTGTCGCTCCGGCTCCATCTCGGCATCCAGCGGCCCCTGTTGGTTCTCCGTGCCGCCCTCGGACGTTTCCGGCTCCTCGGCCGGGCGGCGCCGGCGCCGGTAGCGCGGCGGCACGATGCGCTGCGCCCACAGCGGGGCACGCGGGGTGAAGCGCGGCATCAGCAGCAGGATCAGGCCTAGCGCGCTCAGGCCCACGATCACCAGGACGATCCACATGGACGCCGAGTGCACGGAGTAGCCGACCGCGCCGAACGCGATCAGGGCCGACCAGAAGTACATGATCAGCACGGAGCGGCTGTGCGAGTGGCCGATCTCCAGCAGCCGGTGGTGCAGGTGGCCCCGGTCGGCGGCGAACGGCGACTGGCCGTTCCAGGTGCGCCGCACGATCGCCAGCACCAGGTCGGCCGCCGGGATCGCGATGATGGTGAGCGGCAGCAGCAGCGGGATGAAGACCGGCAGCATCGCGTGGGTCGCCTGCCGCTCGCTGCCCTCGAAGATCTTCATGGTGTCCGGGTCGACCTGACCGGTCACCGAGATCGCGCCGGCGGCCAGCACCAGGCCGATCAGCATCGAGCCGGAGTCGCCCATGAAGATCCGGGCCGGATGCATGTTGTGCGGCAGGAAGCCGAGGCACATGCCCATCAGGATCGCCGTGAAGAGCGTCGCCGGAGCGGCCGCCTCGATCATGTGTCCGTACCAGAGCCGGTACGTATAGAGGAAGAACGCGGCCGACGCGATGAGCACCATGCCGGCCGCGAGGCCGTCGAGCCCGTCGACGAAGTTCACCGCGTTGATCGTGATGACGACCAGCGCGACCGTGAGCAGCGTGCCCTGCCACTGGGTGAGGGCGACGGTGCCGACGCCGGGGATCGGCAGCCACAGGATCGTCAGGCCCTGGAGGACCATGACCGCGGCGGCGATCATCTGGCCGCCCAGCTTGATCAGGGCGTCGATCTCGAACTTGTCGTCCAGGACGCCGATCAGCCAGATCAGGGCCGCCCCGGAGAGCAGGGCGCGGGGTTCGCTGGAGAGATCGAAGACGCTGTCGAGGTTGGCCAGGTGATCGGCGACGATCAGCCCGGCGCACAGCCCGCCGAACATCGCGATCCCGCCGAGCCTCGGTGTCGGTTCACGGTGGACGTCGCGCGCCCGGATCGCGGGCATCGCCCCGATCGCGATGGCGAACTTACGCACCGGGCCGGTGAGCAGGTAGGTCACCGCTGCCGTGACACAGAGCGTCAGCAGGTAATCACGCACGGGCTGCCCCAGAACTATCGCCGGCCATCTCAGCCCACACCCTAACTTCGTCGGCCTCATGGTTGAGGACACGGAGCTACCCTTGATGGTTGCACGAACCACCCTCATTCAGGACATAGGAACCATGTCACACCGGGTACGGCGGGAATTTCGCCGCCAGTTCCCGGACGTCCGCCAGGACGTCGCCCTCCTCGCGTACAGCGGCGCCGAACAGCGCCGCGATCCGGGCCATGGCGGCTTCGTCCATGCCCTGGGTGGTGACGGCCGCGGTGCCGAGCCTGATACCGCGGGCGTCTCCGGACGGAAGGGCGCAGGTGTCCAGCACCGGGCCCGCGGCGGCCAGCCGGGTGCGGGCGGTGGGGCCGTCCACGCCGAGCGGGGCCGGGTCCGCGACGATCAGGTGGATGTCCGTGCCGCCGGTGGTGGCGCAGACGACGTCCGCGTACGGGACGGGACTGGGGGCCGCTCCCCCGGCGATCAGCCCCATCGGGTGCGCGGCGTCGGCGATGAGGTAGGCGCCCACCTCGTCGGCGATCTCGCGGAACCTCTGGTGGTCCGGGTGGCGGGGGTAGGAGATGGAGCCGCTGACGATGGCCTTGGGGCGGTGGGTGCGGGCCAGGGTGCGGACCTGCTCGTAGTCGATCAGGCCGCTTCCGGCGTCCACCCCGTAGCCGATGAACTCGAACCAGCGGCCGGAGAAGTTGGCCGGTGAGCCGTGGGTGAGGTGCCCGCCGTACGGGAGTCCCATCGCGAGCACCGTGTCGCCGGGCCGCAGCAGTGCCGCGTACGCGGCGAGGACGGCGGAGGAGCCGGAGTGCGGCTGGACGTTGGCGTGCTCGGCGCCGAAGAGGGAGGTGGCGCGGCGGACGGCGATGCGTCCGGCGGCGTCCGCCTGTTCGCAGCCGCCGTGGTGGCGCCTGCCGGGGTAGCCCTCCGCGTACTTGTTGACGAGCGCGAGCCCAGGGCGGCCAGCACCGCGGGCGAGGTGAAGTTCTCCGCGGCGGTCAGCTGGAGCGTGCCGGACTGCCGGCCCAGCTCCGCCAGCGGCACGTCCGCGATCTCGGGGTCCTCCCGGAGCAGGGCGCCGAAGTCCTGCGGCAGGGTGGCCGGTGGTGCGGCGGAAGCGGTGACCGGCATCGGGGGCTCCGGGCCTGGGAGGAGTGCGCTGGCGTCAGCTCCAACGCAGGCCCGGGACGGGCCCGCTGCCCGCTGTCACGCCGCTCGGTACGCCCGTCCGGAGGGCCGCCGGACCCCGCGCCGGTCAGCGCGGAGCCGATACGCCGGTCAGCGCGGTGACGACCGGCTCCAGGGCCTGGTTGATCTCGTCACCGATGGACCGGAAGAACGTGATCGGGGCGCCGTACGGGTCGTACACCTCGTCGGCCTCCGCGGTCGGGGCCAGCAGCCAGCCGCGCAGCGCGGCGGCGGCGCGGACCAGCGCGCGGGCGCGCTCGACGACGCCCTCGTCCTCGGCGTCGGGCAGCGTCGCGTGGTCTATCGCCCGGACCAGCCGGGTGAACTCCTTGAGGGTGAAGGTCCGCAGGCCGGCCGAGTGCCCCATCGAGATGACCTGGGCCCGGTGGTCGCGGGTGGCGGTGAGCACCAGGTCGGCACGGATCACGTGCTCGTCCAGCAGCTCACGGCCGACGAAGCCGGTGGCGTCGGCGCCGAAGTCCGCGAGGACCACCTCGGCATTGGCCTCCATCGGGGCACCCTCGTGCCCCCAGGTGCCGGCACTCTCCACGATCAGGCCGCCCTGGAGCGGGTCACCGAGTCGGTCCACGAGGGCATGCCGGGTCAGCCGCTCGGTGATCGGTGAGCGGCAGACGTTGCCGGTGCTGACGTGGAGGATGCGGAAAGTGTCGGTCCGGCCCGCTATGCCACGCCCCTCAGGGGCGGTCAATTGGCCACCTCAAGGTCGGGTACCACCTTGCGCAGCTCCTCCGCGGAGAGCGCGCCGGCGCGCAGCAGGACCGGCACCTTGCCGGTGACGTCGACGATCGAGGACGGGACGATGCCCGGCGTCGGACCGCCGTCGAGGTAGACGGATACGGAGTCGCCGAGCATCTCCTGGGCGGCGTCGCAGTCCTCGGGCGAGGGGTGTCCGGTGAGGTTGGCGCTGGAGACGGCCATCGGGCCCACCTCGGTGAGCAGCTCGATGGCGACCGGGTGCAGCGGCATCCGGATGGCGACGGTGCCGCGGGTGTCCCCGAGGTCCCACTGCAGGGACGGCTGGTGCTTGGCGACGAGTGTGAGGGCGCCGGGCCAGAACGCGTCGACGAGCTCCCAGGCCTGCTCGGAGAAGTCGGTGACCAGACCGTGCAGGGTGTTCGGGGAGCCGATCAGGACGGGGGTCGGCATGTTGCGGCCGCGGCCCTTGGCGTCCAGCAGATCGGCGACCGCCTCGGAACCGAACGCGTCCGCACCGATCCCGTACACCGTGTCGGTGGGCAGCACGACCAGTTCGCCGCGGCGGACGGCGGACGCGGCCTCACGCAGACCTGTCGTACGGTCGGTCGCGTCGTTGCAGTCGTATCGCCGTGCCATCAGCCGGCCTCCTCAAGCATGTACGGGTAGGGCTGGTACGGGTCGTGCGTGGGGCGTCCGCCGCTCACGGCATGGCCTTGCGGGCCGTGGCGAAACGGGGGCGGTTGTTCAGGTCGGGGTGATCGGCCGCGTCGGCCCAGCCCCGCTCCTCCGTGAAGATCCACGGCACCTGGCCGCCCTGGGTGTCGGCGTGCTCGATGACGACGAGGCCGCCGGGGCGAAGGAGCCGGTGGGCGGTGCGTTCGATGCCCCGGATGGTGTCGAGGCCGTCCTCGCCGGAGAAGAGCGCCATCTGCGGGTCGTGGTCGCGGGCCTCGGGGGCCACGTACTCCCATTCGGTGAGCGGGATGTACGGCGGGTTGGAGATGACCAGGTCGACCTGTCCGTCGAGCTCGGGAAGGGCCGTCAGAGCGTCTCCGCGGTGCACGGTGACCCTGGAGTCCTCGGCGTTCTTCCTGGTCCATTTGAGGGCGTCCTCGGACAGCTCCACGGCGTGCACGCGCGAGCGCGGCACCTCCTGGGCCATGGCGAGGGCGATGGCGCCCGATCCGGTGCACAGGTCGACGATCAGCGGCTCGACGACGTCCATCGCGCGGACGGCGTCTATCGCCCAGCCGACGACCGATTCGGTCTCGGGCCGCGGCACGAAGACGCCCGGCCCCACCTGGAGCTCCAGATAGCGGAAGAAGGCACGTCCGGTGATGTGCTGGAGCGGTTCGCGGGCCTCGCGCCGGGCGATGGTCTCCCAGTAGCGGGCGTCGAAGTCGGCGTCCGGCACGTTGTGCAGCTCGCCCCGCTTGACGCCGTGCACGAACGCGGCGAGTTCCTCCGCGTCGAATCTCGGCGAAGGCACACCGGCGTCGGCCAGCCGCTGGGTGGCCTGGGCCACCTCGGCGAGCAGCAGGTTCATCGCGGTTCTCCGTACAGGTTCACAAGCGGTGCGGGGTGGTGGAGCTTACGCGGCGGCGAGCTTCGCGGCGGAGTCGGCGTCGACGCAGGCCTGGATCACGGCGTTCAGGTCACCGTCGAGCACCTGGTCCAAGTTGTATGCCTTGAAGCCGACGCGGTGGTCCGAGATGCGGTTTTCCGGGAAGTTGTAGGTACGGATCTTCTCGGAGCGGTCGACCGTGCGCACCTGGCTGCGCCGTACGTCGGACGCTTCCTGCTCCGCGGCCTCCTGGGCGGCGGCCAGCAGCCGCGAGCGCAGGATACGCATGGCCTGCTCCTTGTTCTGGAGCTGGCTCTTCTCGTTCTGGCAGGAGGCGACGACGCCGGTGGGCAGGTGCGTGATGCGGACGGCGGAGTCCGTCGTGTTGACGGACTGACCGCCGGGGCCGGAGGAGCGGTAGACGTCGATCCGCAGGTCGTTGGCGTGGATCTCGACGTCGACCTCCTCGGCCTCCGGCGTGACCAGCACACCGGCGGCGGAGGTGTGGATGCGGCCCTGGGACTCGGTGGAGGGCACGCGCTGCACGCGGTGCACGCCGCCCTCGTACTTCATCCGGGCCCAGACGCCCTGGCCGGGCTCCGTGGCCCCGTTGCCGCCCTTGGTCTTCACGGCGACCTGGACGTCCTTGTAGCCGCCGAGCTCGGACTCGGTGGAGTCGATGATCTCGGTCTTCCAGCCGACGCGCTCGGCGTAGCGCAGGTACATGCGCAGCAGATCGCCGGCGAACAGGGCGGACTCGTCGCCGCCCGCGCCCGCCTTGATCTCCAGGAGCACGTCCTTGTCGTCGCTGGGGTCACGGGGTACGAGCAGGAGGCGGAGCTTCTCCGTGAGCTCCTCGCGCTCCTTCTCCAGGTCCTTGACCTCGGCCGCGAAGTCGGGGTCGTCGGCGGCGAACTCGCGGGCCGTCTCGATGTCCTCGCCGGTCTGCTTCCAGGAGCGGTACGTGGCGACGATCGGGGTCAGCTCGGCGTAGCGCTTGTTGAGCTTGCGCGCGTTGGCCTGGTCGGCATGGACCGCCGGGTCCGCGAGCTTCTTCTCCAGATCGGACTGTTCGCCGATCAGTTCCTCGACCGCCTCGAACATCTTCGGGCTCCTGGTTCTTCGCTGGACGTGCCTGCCGGCCGGGCGGGATGCCTGCCGGGCGGGATGCCTGCCGGGCGGGATACGGGGTTGCCGTGCCCCGGCCGGAAAAAACGCCGGTTCTCGGCGCCCCCGGGAAGAGGGCGCCGAGAACCGGCGCAGTTGGCTCGCTACTTGCTGGCGGAGCCGGCAGCCTTGCCGAAGCGGGCCTCGAAGCGGGCCACACGGCCACCTGTGTCGAGGATCTTCTGCTTGCCCGTGTAGAACGGGTGGCACTCGGAGCAGACGTCCGCACGGATGGCGCCGCTGTCCAGGGTGGACCGGGTGGTGAACGAGGCGCCACAGGTGCAGCTGACCTGGGTCTCGAAGTACTGGGGGTGGATCTCGCGCTTCAAGGGTGTCTCCTAGTTTCGGGAGGGCGCCGGGTCGTACGCGCGGATTGCGTGTCCGTGAACCGGGGCCGACGGACCAGTCTGCCAGGACCGGCCGTATCTCCCAAAACCGGGGTAGCCGCGGAACTATTCCCGGGCGCTCCGGTCATCCCACGATGTCGCCCGCGTCGCCCTTGTCGCCCGCCGACTTCGCGGTGGCGGACGCGGGGATCGGCCGGTCGTGCCGGAGCGCCGTCCACACCTGCTGTCCGGCCTTCTCCTGCGGTATGACGCGGTTCGGGTCGGCCGGGTCGTACTCGACCGGCAGGGTCACCATGTGGACGTTCTGGGCGCCGAGGCCCTTGAGCCCGTTGGCGAAGCCCGCGAGCTTCTTGACCGAGCCGAGGTCGGAGTCGGTGGTGATGGCCTTGGTCGCCGTGTCCGCGAGGCCGTACAGCTTGGTTCCGTCGAGGACGCCGACGCTCTTCGCCTGCACCATCAGCGCCTTGATGAACGCCTGCTGGAGCTGGATGCGGCCGAGGTCGCTGCCGTCGCCGACGCTGTGCCGGGTACGGACCAGGCCGAGCGACTCCTCGCCGTTGAGGGTGTGGGTGCCCGGCTGGAGGTCCAGGTGGCTCTTGGGGTCGTTGATCGCCTTCTTGGTGGTGATCTCGACCCCGCCGAGCTTGTCGATCAGCTTCTTGAAGCCGGTGAAGTCGACTTCGAGGTAGTGGTCCATCCGGATCCCGGACATCGACTCGACGGTCTTGACCGCGCAGGCCGGTCCGCCGACCTCGTACGCCGTGTTGAACATCGCGCGCTGCTCGCCCGAGACGTCCGCGCCGCTCTCGTCGCTCTTGCACTCGGGCCGGCTGACGAGGGTGTCGCGGGGGATGGAGACGACACTGGCGCTCTTGTGGCCCTTGTTGACGTGGACGACCATCGCGGTGTCGGAGCGGGCGCCGCCCTGGTCGGCGCCGTACTGCTTGTTCGCGCCTGAGCGGGAGTCGGAACCCAGGACGAGGATGTCCTCGGAGCCGTTGTCGACGTTCTGGGGGCGGTTCTTGCCGAGGGCGTTGTTGATGTCGACGGCCTTGAGGTTGCCGTCGAGCTGGAAGTAGGCGTAGCCGAGTCCGCCACCGCCCACGACGACCAGGCCGGCCAGGCTCCAGGCGGCTATGACGGTCGCCCTGCGACGGCGGGACGGCTTCCTCCGGCGTTTGCCGCTAGCCCGTATTCGGCCTGTGCTCCCGCTCTGCTCGGTCATCCGTCTCCTCGATCCCTCGGCTGCTCCCGGCTACCCCCTGCTGCGGTGTGCGGGTCCTGCGCCGCGTCGTCCCTGTTGGGTACGACGTCACGGCGACAAGAAGGGTTGCACAGCGCGCTGTGGCCGCCGGGCCTCCGGGAGGGCGCCGGGCGGAGGCCGGGGGCAGCCGGTGATCCGGCGTTCACCTGCGGTTTCTTGCCCGGTACAGGCAACGCCACACGGTGACCGGGCCCGGTCACCGTGTGGCGAAGGTCTCGGAACGGCCACGGCGGGAACCGGCCCACGGCACAGGGCCGCCCCCGGCACCGAAGTGGCGGGGGCGGCCCTGGGTACGGCCGGCGGGCGACTGCGACTAGTCGTTGTTGCCCGGGGCCGGTGTCGTCTTCTGGATCTGGAGCAGGAACTCCGCGTTGGACTGGGTCTTCTTCATCCGGTCCAGGAGGAGCTCGATCGCCTGCTGCTGGTCCAGCGCGTGGAGCACCCGGCGCAGCTTCCAGACAATCGCCAACTCGTCGCTGCCGAGCAGGATTTCTTCCTTACGGGTGCTGGACGCGTCGACGTCCACCGCGGGGAAGATGCGCTTGTCGGAGAGCTTGCGGTCGAGCTTGAGCTCCATGTTGCCGGTGCCCTTGAACTCCTCGAAGATCACCTCGTCCATGCGCGAGCCGGTCTCGACGAGCGCGGTGGCCAGGATGGTCAGCGAGCCGCCGTCCTCGATGTTGCGCGCGGCACCGAAGAAGCGCTTCGGCGGGTACAGCGCGGTCGAGTCGACACCACCGGACAGGATGCGGCCGGAGGCCGGGGCGGCGAGGTTGTAGGCGCGGCCCAGACGGGTGATCGAGTCCAGCAGGACGACCACGTCGTGACCCAGCTCGACGAGACGCTTGGCGCGCTCGATGGCCAGCTCGGCGACGGTGGTGTGGTCCTCGGCGGGACGGTCGAAGGTCGAGGAGATGACCTCGCCCTTCACCGACCGCTGCATGTCGGTGACTTCCTCCGGACGCTCGTCCACCAGGACGACCATCAGGTGGCACTCGGGGCTGTTGACCGTGATCGCGTTGGCGATCGCCTGGAGGATCATGGTCTTACCGGTCTTCGGCGGGGCCACGATCAGGCCTCGCTGGCCCTTGCCGATGGGGGCGACCAGGTCGATGATCCGCGTCGTCAGGATGTTGGAGTCGGTCTCCAGGCGGAGCCGGTCCTGCGGGTAGAGCGGCGTCAGCTTCTGGAACTCCGGGCGGCCGCGGCCGGTTTCGGGCGCCATACCGTTGACCGTGTCGAGGCGGACCAGCGCGTTGAACTTCTCGCGGCGCTCGCCGTCCTTGGGCTGGCGCACCGCACCGGTGACGTGGTCACCCTTGCGCAGGCCGTTCTTGCGGACCTGGGCGAGCGACACGTACACGTCGTTCGGGCCCGGCAGGTAGCCGGAGGTCCGGATGAACGCGTAGTTGTCGAGGATGTCCAGGATGCCCGCGACGGGGATCAGCACGTCGTCGTCGGTGACCGGCGGCGCGTCACTGGCGAAGTCGTCACGCCCGCGACGGCCGCGGCGGTCGCGGTAACGGCCGCGCCGGCCGCGCCGGCCGCCCTCGTCGTCGAAGTCGTCCTGCGGTCCGCCGCCGCCCTGCTGGCCCTGGTTCTGGCCCTGGCCCTGGTTCTGCCCCTGGCCCTGGCGCTGGCGCTGGCCGCCCTGGCCACCGCCCTGCTCGTCGCCGCCCTTGCCGCGACGGTCGCGCTGGCGCTCGCGACGGTCACCGCGGTCACCACGCTCGCCGCGCTGGCCGCGGTCCTGGCGGTCGCCCCTGCGGCCCTCCGCGTTGTCCGCGGCGGCCTCGGCCTTGGGCTCGGAGCGGTCCTCCGCGGCTGCCTCGCGCTTCGGCTCGTCCTGCGTACGGTCCTTGGCCTGCGCCTTGGTGTCCGCCTTGGTCTCCGGGCTGCCCGCCTGGGCCGTCGCACGGCGACGACGGCGCTCGCCCGCGGGCTGCTCGTCACTGGCCGGCTGACCGGGGATGTCGATCTGCTGCTGGTCCGCGGTCTTGTCGGCGGCGGGGGCCTCCTCGGCACCGGTGCGCGCCTTGGAGGTGGCCCGGCGCTTCGGCTTGGTCCCGGCCTCTTCCGCGGGGGCCGCGGCGGCGGCCTTGGCGGCCTTGGGCGCGGAGGAGCCGCCGGCCTGGGCCTCCTTGATGACCTCGATCAGCTGGCTCTTGCGCATCCGCGCGGTGCCCTTGATGCCGAGGCCGGACGCGACCTGCTGCAGCTCGGCCAGGACCATGCCGTCAAGGCCGGTGCCGGAGCGGCGGCGCCGTGCGGTGGTGCCAGTGGCAGCACCTTCGGCGGGCGCGGCGCTGTCGACGCTTCTGTCGGCAGTCACGCCCATCAGATCGGTGGTGTCGCTCACGAAGGGTCCTTCCCTGGAGCGGACGTCGGCCTTCTGGCTCGGCGACCGGTTGTGCTGTCCGACTGCGGTCTTCGGTTGTGCGGACCGTGCCGGGGCGGTGGTCCGCCGGGTAGGTGCGGCGGAGAGATGAACGTGTGCATGGGCCCGGCGCGAGCATCCCCCTGCTCGGCCCACTCCTGGGCGAGCGAGAGGGTGTCGTGCCGGTTCCGGAGCGTGCTCGAAACTGCTCAGGCAGGCTGCTCAGGCAGTTGGGGAGGCTCCCGGAAGAAATGGTGGTCCCGGAAAGGGACACGAAGCAACGCGCCACATAGACGTCGATTGCAGACTTGAGGTTAACACTACCGGCTCCAACAAACATTCCCCCTCTCACGCACCGGCAATCACTTCTCGGCTACGGGGCGAGTGGCAGCACACTCGCACCCGGGGCGTCGAGAGTCAGCCGGTTGGCCGCCCAGCCCTCGCCCGCCAGCCGTGCGACCTTGTCGGCCGCACCGTCCTCGGCCAGTGCCAGCACGGTCGGCCCGGCACCGGAGATGACCGCGGGGACGCCGTCCGCGCGCAGTCGGTTCACGAGTTCCACGCTCTGCGGCATCGCCGGGGAGCGGTAGTCCTGGTGCAGCCGGTCCTCCGTGGCGGTGAGCAGCAGCTCGGGGCGCCTGGTCAGGGCCTCGACGAGCAGTGCGGCACGGCCCGCGTTGAAGGCGGCGTCGACATGCGGGACGGTGCGCGGCAGCAGTCCGCGGGCGGTCTCCGTGAGCACCGGGTTGCCGGGGACGAAAACCACCGGAACGATGGAATCAGCAGGGTCCATCCTGATGGCGCGGGCCGATCCGCCATCCATCCACGCGAGCGTGAACCCGCCGAGGAGACAGGCCGCGACGTTGTCCGGGTGGCCCTCGATCTCGGTGGCGAGCTCCAGCAGGGCGGCGTCGTCGAGCCGGGCGTCACCGCCGGTCGTCACGGCGCGGGCGGCGACGATGCCGGCGCAGATGGCGGCGGAGGACGAGCCGAGGCCGCGGCCGTGCGGGATGCGGTTGGCGCAGACGATCTCCAGGCCGCGGGGCTGTCCGCCGAGCAGGTCGAAGGCGGTGCGCAGGGACCGTACGAGCAGGTGGTTCTCGTCGCGGGGCAGCGTGTCCGCGCCCTCGCCGGCGATGTCGATGTGCAGTCCTGCGTCGGCGACGCGGACGACGACGTCGTCGTAGAGCCCCAGCGACAGGCCGAGGGCGTCGAAGCCCGGACCCAGGTTGGCGCTGGTTGCGGGGACGCGCACCCGTACGGCGGCGGCTCGGAAGGCGGGACCGGCCATCGCTCTGACGACTCTCCTTGTGAGGCAGCGGGGAATTCCGAAGTGCTACGAGATATTCGGGTCTCTATGCGGCTCTTCGGCTACTTCTGGGGGTGGGCGATTACGGCGGCGGGTATTGCGTGAGTCCGGGATCGGACGGACAGCCGCAACGGCCCGCGCACCCCGGTCATATGCGGCGGGGTGGGTTGGGTACAGCTTATCGAAGGAAGGTTCTGTGGCGACATAGGGCGCACAGGAGGCGCACGATGCGTGTCGCCCGCCGACGGTGCGCTCTCCGCCCCGAAAGGGGCGGTTGAGCCGGCTTCCTGACGAATCCGCCGCCTCGGCGGCCGCCCGGTGCGCGGTGGGCACGGGGCGGCCGTCGTGCGGTGTGTCCTAGGCCAGGCCCAGCTTCTCGGCGGCGGCGACCGCGTCGACCGGGACGGTTACCGGCTGGGGGGCGCCGGCGACGGCCCAGTCCGGGTCCTTGAGGCCGTTGCCGGTGACCGTGCAGACGATGCGCTGGCCCCGGTCGACCTTGCCCTCTTCCGCGGCCTTGAGCAGACCGGCGACGGAGGCGGCGGAGGCGGGCTCCACGAAGACGCCCTCCTGGGAGGCCAACAGCCGGTAGGCGGACAGGATCTGCCGGTCCGTCACCTCATCGATGAAACCGCCCGACTCATCGCGCGCGTTGAGCGCGAACTGCCAGGAGGCCGGGTTGCCGATCCGGATGGCGGTGGCGATGGTCGACGGGTCCTTGACGACCTCGCCGCGCACGATGGGCGCGGAGCCGGAGGCCTGGAAGCCCCACATCCGCGGCTTGTGCGTGGACAGGCCGTCCCCGGCGTACTCGGTGTACCCCTTCCAGTACGCGGTGATGTTGCCCGCGTTGCCGACCGGCAGTACGTGGATGTCCGGGGCGTCACCGAGCGCGTCGACGATCTCGAAGGCGGCCGTCTTCTGGCCTTCGATACGGACCGGGTTGACCGAATTGACCAGCGCCACCGGGTAGTTGTCCGAGAGCGAGCGGGCCAGCATCAGGCAGTCGTCGAAGTTGCCGTCCACCTGGAGGATCTTCGCGCCGTGCACGAGCGCCTGGCCCATCTTGCCGAGCGCGATCTTGCCCTGCGGTACGAGGACGGCGCAGACCATGCCCGCACGGACCGCGTACGCGGCGGCGGAGGCGGAGGTGTTGCCGGTGGAGGCGCAGATGACGGCCTGCGCACCCTCCTCCTTGGCCCGGGTGATCGCCATGGTCATTCCGCGGTCCTTGAAGGAACCGGTGGGGTTGGCGCCCTCGACCTTGAGGTGCACCTCGCAGCCCGTGCGCTCGGAGAGGACCTGAGCGGGTACGAGCGGCGTGCCGCCCTCACGGAGCGTGACGACCGGCGTCGTGCTCGTGACCGGGAGACGGTCCCGGTACTCCTCGATGATGCCGCGCCACTGGTGGGTGCCCTTGGTGGTCATGGGTCCTTACTCCCCTTCAACACGCATGATGCTGGCGACACCGCGTACGGTGTCGAGCTTGCGCAGCGCCTCGACCGTCCCCGAGAGGGCGGCGTCGGGCGCGCGGTGGGTGACGACGACGAGCGAAGCCTCGCCGCCGCCTTCCTGACGGCCTTTCTGGCGGACCGTATCGATGGATACGCCCTGTTCGGCGAAGACCGTCGCGACCTGGGCGAGTACGCCAGGCTTGTCGGCCACGTCGAGACTGATGTGGTACCGCGTGACCACGTCGCCCATGGGGCTGACCGGCAGACGCGTGTACGCGGACTCACCGGGGCCCGGGGCCTCGTTGAGCTTGTTGCGGCAGACCGCGACGAGGTCGCCGAGGACCGCGGAGGCGGTGGGCGCGCCACCGGCGCCGGGGCCGTAGAACATCAGCTGCCCGGCGGCCTCCGCCTCGACGAACACCGCGTTGTACGCCTCGCGGACGGAGGCGAGCGGGTGGCTGAGCGGGATCATCGCGGGGTGCACGCGGGCCGTGACCGAGCGGCCGTCGGCGGCGCGCTCGCAGATCGCGAGGAGCTTGACGGTGCAGCCCATGCGGCGGGCGGAGGCGATGTCGGCGGCGGTGACCTCGGTGATGCCCTCGCGGTGCACGTCACCGATCTTCACCCGGGTGTGGAAGGCGATACCGGCGAGGATCGCGGCCTTGGCGGCGGCGTCGAAGCCCTCGACGTCGGCGGTGGGGTCGGCCTCCGCGTATCCGAGCGCGGTGGCCTCGTCGAGCGCCTCCGAGTACCCGGCGCCGCTGGTGTCCATCTTGTCGAGGATGAAGTTGGTGGTGCCGTTGACGATGCCGAGGACCCGGTTGACCTTGTCGCCGGCGAGGGACTCGCGCAGCGGCCGGACGAGCGGGATGGCGCCTGCCACGGCGGCCTCGTAGTAGAGGTCCCGGCCGTGCTTCTCGGCGTCGGCGTGCAGGGCGGCGCCGTCCTCCGCGAGGAGCGCCTTGTTGGCGGAGACGACGCTGGCGCCGTGCTCGAAGGCGGAGCGGATGAGCGTGCGGGCGGGCTCGATGCCACCGATGACCTCGATGACGACGTCGATGTCGCCCCGTTTGACCAGGGCCGTCGCGTCAGTGGTGATCAGTGCGGGGTCGATGCCCTCGCGCACCTTGGAGGGCCGGCGCACGGCGACGCCGGCGAGCTCCACCGGCGCGCCGATGCGCGCGGCGAGGTCGTCGGCGTGCGTCGTCATGATGCGCGCCACCTCTGAGCCGACCACTCCACAGCCCAGCAGCGCCACCTTCAGCGGACGCGTACGCATCATCCGACCTCGTTTCCTTTACATCTGATGTATGGACCAGTCTCACTCACCGGACGGGCGTTCCCCGCCACCCGTCCGGATCCTGAGATGTTTATCGGGGACCTGGGGTGTGCCCCGGGAAATACGGCGTCAGCCGACGTCGAGACGCAGGAGATCTTCCTCCGTCTCGCGCCGGACGATGACCCGGGCCTCGCCGTCGCGCACGGCGACGACCGGCGGGCGCCGCGCGTGGTTGTAGTTGCTCGCCATGGAACGGCAGTACGCGCCGGTGGCGGGCACCGCGATCAGGTCGCCGGGGGCCAGGTCGGACGGCAGGAAGGCGTCCTTGACCACGATGTCGCCGCTCTCGCAGTGCTTGCCGACGACCCGGACGAGCATCGGCTCCGCGTCCGAGGTCCGGGAGACGAGCGCGACGCTGTACTCGGCGTCGTACAGCGCGGTGCGGATGTTGTCCGACATGCCGCCGTCGACGCTGACGTACGTCCGCAGCCCCTCCAGGGGCTTGATCGTGCCGACCTCGTACAGCGTGAAGGCGGTCGGTCCGACGATGGCGCGGCCCGGCTCGACGGAGATCCGGGGGGTGGCGAGCCCGGCGGCCTCGCACTCCCGGGTCACGATGTCGCCGAGCGCCTTGGCGATCTCGTGCGGCTCGCGCGGGTCGTCCTCCGAGGTGTAGGCGATGCCGAGGCCGCCGCCGAGGTCGATCTCGGGCAGCTCGACGCCGTGCTCGTCGCGGACCTCGGCCAGCAGCTGCACCACGCGCCGGGCGGAGACCTCGAAGCCGGCCATGTCGAAGATCTGCGAGCCGATGTGCGAGTGGATGCCGATCAGTTCGAGCCCGTCGAGGGTGAGTGCCCGCCGGACCGCTTCCGCGGCCTGTCCCCCGGCCAGCGCGATGCCGAACTTCTGGTCCTCGTGCGCGGTGGCGATGAACTCGTGGGTGTGGGCCTCGACGCCGACGGTCACCCGGATCTGCACGGGCTGGCGGCGGCCGAGCCGCTGCGCGATGTGGGAGACCCGGACGATCTCCTGGAAGGAGTCGAGCACGATCCGCCCGACGCCCGCCGTGACGGCCCGCTCGATCTCGTCGACCGTCTTGTTGTTGCCGTGGAAGGCGATGCGCTCCGCGGGCATCCCGGCGTCCAGGGCCGTGGTCAGCTCGCCGCCGGAGCAGACGTCGAGGTTGAGGCCCTCCTCCTTCAGCCAGCGCACGACCGCGCGGGAGAGGAAGGCCTTCCCGGCGTAGAAGACGTCGGCGCCGGGGCCGAAGGCGTCGGACCAGGCGCGGCAGCGGTCCCGGAAGTCGGCCTCGTCGAGGAAGTAGGCCGGGGTGCCGAACTCCTCGGCCAGCCGGGCGACTTCGATCCCGCCGACGGTCAGGGCGCCGTGCTCGTCGCGGGCGACGGTGCGGGACCAGACCTTCTCGTCGAGGACGTTGAGGTCCTCGGCCGGGGCGGAGTAGTGGCCCTCGGTCATGACGTCGGCGTGACGGGGACCGGCGGGGTGTGCGGATCGGCTCATCGTGTTGCTCTGCTCTCTCGGGTCTCTCAGAGGTACGGGGGCGCGCTGACGCCGAGCAGGGACAGGCCGCCTGCCAGCACCGTCCCGGCGGCTTCGGCGAGGGCGAGCCGGGTGCGGTGGGCGGCCGAGGGTTTCTCGTCCCCGACGGGGAGCGGTGACGCGGCGTCGTGGAAGTCGAAGAACGCGTGCGCGACCGCTTCGAGGTGGCGGGCGAGCCGGTCGGGTGCGCGGTGACGGGCGGCGGCGGCGAGGACGGCCGGGTGGTCGGCGATGACGGCGAGGAGCGCGAGCGCCTCGGGCTCCCCGAACGCCACCTCGCCGGCATCCTGGCCGCCCCCGCCCGTGAACCCGAGCAGCTCGGCGCCGCGGCTCAGCGCACGGGCGCGGGAGTGCGCGTAGCGGACCAGGAACAGCGGATTGCCCTCGCCCTGCACGAGGAGCTCGTCCCCGAGCGGGGCACGGTCGTGCCCGGCGGGCCGGAGCAGCCCCCAGCGTGTGGCGTCGGGCCCGAGCCGCGCCAGCAGCACACCGGCGGCGGCACCGGCCGGGACGGGCCGTATCTCGGTCGGCGGCACGGGGGCGGGCTCCGCGAGCGGTGCGGGGTCGGGGACCGGGGGCTCCGCGTGGGCGAGCTCCGTCGGCGGTACGGGGGCCGGGACCGGGGGCTCCGCGTGGGTGTCGGCTGTGATGCCGAGGCGCGCCCAGTCCGGGTCGCGAGCCCCGTCGCAGCTGATGCGCACGGACGCGCCCTGCGCCCGTACGAGCCGGCGCACCACGTCGGCGGTGACCGCGGCCCGGACCTCGCGGGCGTGGCTGAATCGCAGCGGTACGCCGGCGAGCACGTCGCCGTGCCCGTACCGCGTCCCCCGCTCCAGCACCTGGCGGACGAGCGCACTGTGCGCGGCGGCGTCCGTGGCGGCGTCGAGCGTGAAGTTCAGGAAGCCGGGGCCGGTGATCTCGACCCGCCCGATCCCGGGCGCACCGGCCATCCGCGCCCGAAGGATCTCGGCCACCTCGCGTGCGGGCAGTGCGGCGGGCCCGGCCAGCTGGAGGGCGACGGCACTGGCGTAGTCGCCGCGCCCGCCCGGCCGCGTCCTCTCCACTCGCACACGCGCGGGCACGGGCGCGCGCAAGGCGTCCTCGTCGACCGCGCGGCGCACGGCGTGCAGCACGGTCGAGGAGAGATCGGCGGGGGTCACGGGACAAGCGTATGGGAGGGAGGGGGGCCTTTCGCGAACCGGTTTCGCCATCCGGTCAGCATCCGGTCAGCCGGCGGCGCTCTCCGCCCGCCCGGCACCCTGCCTGCCGTCGAGCGCGGGCGGCCTGCCGCGCTCCATCAGCTGTCGGACGACCCGCACCAGCTCGCTCGGCTCGAAGGGCTTCGCCAGGAACGCGTCCACCCCCGCCGCCACGCCGTTGTCCACCTCGTACGGCGTGCAGGCGCTGATGATCGCGACGGGCAGATGCCGGGTCCGCGGATCGGAACGGAGTCTGGTGGCCGTCTGCAGACCGTCCAGCCGGGGCATGACGACATCGAGCGTGATGACATCGGGGCTGATCCGATGCACCAGATCCAGACACTCGACACCATCGGCCGCGGTCACGACCTCGAAGCCCTCAAGCTCAAGATTGACCCTGATCAACTGCCGGATGACCTTGTTGTCGTCGACAACAAGCACGCGGCCGGACGCCACTGACACCCTTCGAGAGTAGGCGGGCCGGAGTGGCTGCGTCCGGGTTTTGCCCACTTCCGTCCCCGGACGGATGGCGGCACAGGTTGGCCGGATGTGTGTGCGACGGGCCGGGCGCGCCGTCCAGCGCCTGCGCGGCGGCTCCGCGGTACCTCTGTGGCGACTCGGAAATACCTGTTCACGGCCACCCCGTCGAAGCTGGTAGTGTTTCACCCGTCGCAGAGCAACACCGCGATACGCCCCCGTAGCTCAGGGGATAGAGCATCGGCCTCCGGAGCCGGGTGCGCAGGTTCGAATCCTGCCGGGGGCACTTCCATCGGAACAGCGTGATTGCGGCGCTGGACAGGTGAAGTGCCAAGCATGAAGGCCCGGACTCAGTCGTGCTGAGTCCGGGCCTTTGTCGTTGTCTCGTTTCCCACGTCTGAGAGCTGCCGACGAAAACTGACAACGGTACCGGTGGAGGCCTTTGCGTACCCGGCCACCATCGGCACCATCGTTCAGCCCTTGGGGCGCAGCCACCCCTGCTTACCCAGCGGGATAACCTGCGCCGCGTCCGTGTACCAGAGGATGTTGTCGCCATCGAACTGGGCGTTGACCAGGCGCTTGGCCTCTTCCTTCTCCTGGTAGGAGACGTTCAGGTAGAGCCGCCCCCAGACCGTGGCTCCCACCTCGACGCCTTCGGACGCGTCCGGGTTCTTCCTTCTCGCGGCGCCCGGTCCCTGGTCCGGGCGCGTGCCTCGTCTTCCCTGGTACGCAGACCGCTCCTTGATCGCCTGATCCATGACGTGTCGGGCCTGTGCACAGGAATCGGCGTCCTCCAACCGCATCATGAGATCGGTGGGCCCCAGGTTGCCCAGCAGGTTCAACGAGCCGTGCCACAGGACGGATTCATCCACGATGAACACCTTCTCGTGCATACGCTCGCGGAACTCAACAGTGCAGCCCGCCGACGTGAGTTGATCCACCAGTCCGCGGTGACGCTCGGCCACGGACTCCTCGCGCTGCTCCTCAGGAGACCGAGTGTGAATCGCCACCCTTACACCGGCAGCAGCCTTCTCCGCCAAGAGAGCCAGCCACCTCTGCACTCGGGGCCCCGCCAGCAGGAACGTATAGATGTCGATGCTCTTCCTGGCACGTTCGATGTCCCAGCGCACCGCGCGATCCACCTGGTCAGCAGGGAAGAACGCCGGCCGAGAGAGCTCCGTGTCCGGCAGTGCCGCCAGTTCGGCCGCACTTCTGACGGGGATGAGCTGGTCGACGGAGATGGCCTGGGCGTGCGACTCCAGGTGGTCGAGCATCGTCCGTGCTTCGCTCCGCTGCGGGAGCTTCTTGCGGAGGAACGAGACGTCCGCGATGACAACGAGATGATCCTGCGCCCGGCTCAGGGCAACGTTCAGCAGGCGGCACGTCTCGGAGTCCAGGCCGGTTCCTCGGTAGAAATGACCGGGATAGTCACCGCCTCCAGCCACGGTGTCGAGGATCACGACCGGTCGTTGACTGCCCTGGAACCGGTGCACGGATTCCACCAGGCCGTCGTAATCGGCGCCGAGTCGCTCCTTCAGGACACGCTTGAGGCCATTGACCTGATCCCGGTACGGAGCGATAACCGCCAGGCGGTCGGTCGCCCGTTCACCGGGAGAAACGTTCTCCGCCTTCCTCGGCGGCAGCACTTCGTCGTACTGAAGGCCGCGCACGAGTTCGTGCACCGCGGCCTGATGGACGGGATTCGTTCTGTGGTTGGGGCCGGGAACGCAGTGCCCCGACGTGTCGATCAGGATGACAGGGGCGTTGACGAGCGGGCTGAAGGGGATGCGGCTCTCGTTGTCCCGTCCGGTGCGCAAGGGCGCGTCCGGATAGGCCACGGCGTTGACGAGCGCGCAGATCGGCTCGCGCATGCGGTACTGGGTGCCCAGAGCAACGAGCCTCGGGTCCTGGCGCACGGTTCCGGCGGTGGTGACCAGACCTGCCGCGCGGAAGGCATCCGTAGCCGACCATCGGCGCGCGTGTGCCTTGTCCTCCTCGCTCGCGCCCCGGTCGTCGGCAGCCTTGTTCACGGCCGGCAGCTGACGGAAGTCGCCTGCCACCACAACGCGCTTCCCCGCCAGACCGGCTACGTACCAGGCCATCGGCAGGTTGATCATGCCTGCCTCGTCGATCACCACGACATCTGTTCGCTCCAGCAAGGAGCGGGACTGGGCAGCCTTCGCGACCGTGGCTCCGAGCACCCGGCAGTTCGCCCTCACAGCGTCGGAGATACGCCGCAGTTCCTTCTCCGCCGCATTGATCTGCTTCTGGAGAGCGTCGGTCTGTTCGATCAGGCTCCGCAGCGGCCCGACACCACCGAGCTTCGCGGTTTGATCGGTGATGTCTGCTCCGATGCGGGCGATGTCCCGCGCGGCTTTGTCCTGTGCCGTCTTCGCCACTTCTCTGCTCACCATGGCATCGGACGTCATCTGCCTGGCCGTCCGAAGGTGGGTGAGCGCCGCATCGAGTTTGGCCTGTTTCTGGCCCGCGAAGATGCCCGACGGCGTACCGATGCGGCGGATACGCGACTCCATCGCCTCCGCGATCTCCCGGGCATCTCTCCAGGCCTGGTCGGCCTCCTGCTGCGCAGTACCCGCGTTTCCGTACGAGGTGCGGACGGTGGCCAGGTCCTCCTTCAGGCTTCGCAGCCGCTCGTGGAGCGCGACGCCCGCGCGTACCGTCGTCAAGGTCGAAGTGAGCTGAGTGAGCCTGCTCTGCAGGTGGGCGGAGAGCCGGGCTGCCACTTGTTCGTGGTCCACGTACGGGCCGTATCGCTCCCTGAGCGACTCGACGTCGATGTCGCCCGCCCGCTGGACCAGACCGGTGTCGAAGCCCTGCTCGCCGGAGAGCAGGTCACAGATCCGTTCCAGTGCCTGGTCGACGGCGACCTTCGTCGGTGCGAGGAAGAGCACGTTGAGCCCTTGGCGGGCGCACCCCTCGACGATGTGCGCGACCACGTCCGTCTTGCCTGTTCCGGGTGGCCCCCACAAGAACGTGACCTCACTGGCGAGGGCCTGTTCCACAGCCTGACGCTGCCGTGGGTTGAGACGTAGCGAGGGCCAGTCGGCAACCCAACGCCCCGGGTCGGCCTCACGCGCCACCTTCGGACTTCCGTGGCCGGTAATCCATCCGGCGCTCTGCGGACGCACCGGGTGGTCCGCCCCGCCGACGGACGCGAGACGCTCCGCCAGCACCTTCCAGGTCTGGGCATCGTCCGCGCGCAGCTGTACCTGGCCCGGCGCATGTCCCAGGTCCGCCTCGGTGACGAAACGAACCTTGTTGTCAGGAAGGCGGGTGGTGGCCTCCACCGGCGTCCAGGCGCCCTGCGATCGGGAGCGCCGTACCAGCAGGGGCAGCCCGTTCAGAGCCTCGGGCCAGCGCTTGAAACTGAATTCGTACTCGTGTTGCGACCCGGACATGGAGAGCCTGCGCCCCGCGCTCAGGGAAGCCTTGGGCTTGTTTCCCCCGTCGCTGCGCAGTTCCGCCGCGATCTCCAGCCGGGCGGCCCTCAGAAGTTCATCGACCGGCTTCGGACGCCCGGACCCTGCCATAGCTACTCCCCCGCGCTCGCTCTGCGCCTCCATGGTCACCAAGGACCGGGCGGAGAGCATCATTGCCCGCCCCACCGGGTCCGGGTACCCCGAGACGCAGCGGACCTCTCGTCTTCACCCGCCTCGGGACTCTACGATCGCGAATTGCGGGAAGGCAATGAGTTCCCGCACGTGCTCATAGCCGTCGGCCGGGAACCGGTCGCTGGGCTGGGATCGCCGGGAGCAGGCGCAGGCGCTGACCACGTACTTCACCAACGACGACAGGCTCTCCGCGAGGAGATGGTGCCTCTCCTCGCGGGTCTCCTCGAACTTCAGCCCTGGCTCGGCCAGTGGCACAACGAGTTCGACCCGTTGTACAGCGGTACGCCCGCCGCCTTCTTCGCCGGTTACCGTTCCGCCCAGCAGGGTGAGTACGGTCTGACCGACGACGACTTGCGCGACTGGCGCCCCGGCCCGGCCCGGCGCGGTCGGAAGTAGCCGGGCAGCCGGGGAACCGCCCGACGTGCAGGTCAGACCGGCATGACCTGCACGTCGTACTGCGGAATCCAGCGGTTCCGGGTGGCCAGCACCATCCCTTCGGCCTGCGCCTGCGCGATCAGTATCCGGTCGAAGGGATCGGTGTGCACCATGGGCAGCCGCCCCGCCCGCACCCCGTGCGCACCCGTGATGGACAGGTTCCTGAACCGGAGGTCCCGCACCTGCTCGGCCAGGTCTCCGGGGCCCTCGAAGCTCCCGAGGAACTGTTTGACGGTGATCTCCCACGGGGACACCGCGCTGACGTACACGGCGGGTTCAGTGTCCAGTAGTTCCTTGAACGACGCGGACAGCTGCGGCGCGTCGGCGATCCACCACATCACGACGGACGTGTCCAGCAGGAGTCGCATCAGCGCATCCCCAGCGCGTCAGCCACGGAGGCCGGCGCATGGTCGAAGTCGACGGGGATACGGATACGGCCCCGGAGCGAGCCCCGTCCCGGCCGCCGCCACACCTGCGGCCGTGGAGCAGGCGTCCTCGCTACCGGTTGGCCCGCCTCGCTGATCACAACCGCTTGACCACCAGCTAGTTGCATCAGCGTGCCGAGGAATCGCGGCCCCGGGTGGTGCACTTGGCGTCGGAGCAGCCTCTGCCACAACGCCTTCACGTGGAGACCACCGAACCGGTCGGGGCTTGGATCCGCTGGTCTGCGGCCGATGCTGTTCGTACGGTCAGCAGCTCCGCCGCGTGCAGGCGCAGGGCCGGGCCTCCGTCGTCCAGGACGACGATGACTGCCAGCCCTCCCGATGCGTACCGCTCGCTGCGGACCGCGCGAACCGTGTGCCAGGCGCCCCACATGCGTACGCACTGACCGGCCCGGACGGATACCGCCGCGATCTGGGTCTCCGCGGGCGCGGTTTCGGCGCCGGGTGCCAGCAGCTCCGCCCAGACCGTCTTGCCGATCCCGGCCGGGCGTTCGTCCACGCCCCAACGGTGAGCCAGGGCCTCGACGAGCAGGAGCCCGCGTCCGCCCTTGTCCAGCTCGCTGGGCCGTTGCACCTCCGGACGGCCCGCCCCCGCGTCGCTCACCTCCAGGCGCAGGAGTTCGCCCCTCCCCCTGCATTGAATGCGTACGCCCACCATGCGGTCTCCGGGTGCGGGCACCCGTACGGCGTTGGTCACCAGCTCCGAAAGAATCAACTCACCTTCCAACGCAGCCGCTTGGCTAGCTCGCCACTCCCCGAGCTTGGCGCGGAGCATGGCTCTCGCCCTGGGAACGCTGCTGCGACAGCGGGTAAGCCTGAAGGTCACTTCGTTCGGTGTGGTCATGGCAGCTCCAAGAAGGTCGACATCGGCCGGAATCCTCTGGAGGGATGGGCAGCTCATCTCGCACAACGCCATCCCGGTGCCCATCAGCATGGACGAGCAGCATGCGAATCTGCAACGTTGCCGACGCGCATCATGCCGATTTTCCTTCTTTCGAGTAACCTCACCTCCTCCGAGCCGTCAGTTTGCTAAAGGTGTTCTCATGCCTGCGAAGCGCACTACCGCCACTCCGTCAACTGTCCTGGGTCGCCAACTTGGCGATGAGCTACGAAGGTTGCGGGAGACCGCAGGGTTGACCACTGCCCAGGCAGCAGAGGCGCTTGACTGCACCAAGGGCAAGATCAGCCGCATCGAGAATGGCCGCGTCGCGGTGCGACTGCCTGACCTCACAGCAATGCTGCACGCCTACGAGCTATCCGATCAGGAGATCCGCGATCGGCTGGGCGCACTGGCCCGTAAGGCCAACCGCCGGCGCCGGGAGGGCTGGTGGAACCAGTACGGGTCGGTCCTCGCCGACACCTACCGGGACTACATCGCCCTGGAAGCAATGGCGGGGTCGATCCGCACCTTCCAGGCGCAGCTCATTCCCGGACTGCTGCAGACCCCCGATTACATTCGGGCCGTGACCGTGGCCTCCCAACAGTGGGAGACAGCGGATGAAATCGACAAGTTCGTCCAAGTGCGTCTGGCCCGGCAGAAACGCCTGGCGGAAGACCAGCCATTGCGCGTGTGGGCGGTGCTTTCCGAGGCTGTCCTCCTCCAGCAGGTTGGAGGCCCAGAGGTCATGAATGCGCAGTTGGCGAGCTTGTTGGTCAGCTCCGAGAACCCCAACGTGACCGTGCAGGTGCTGCCGTTCTCCCGTGGGGCGCATGCGAGTATGTTCGGCCCGTACGTAGTGCTGGGATTTCCCGAGGAGGGGGCGCTCGACGTGGTGCTGGCTGACAACCCGTCGGGTTCCATGTGGCTGGAGCGGGAAGCTGACGTCTCCCGTTACCAGGACCTGTTCGACGCCGCGCGCACATCCGCCCTCTCCCCGACAGAGTCCCGCGCTGTCATCCACCGCCGGGCCAAGGAGCACAGACCATGAGAAGCGCACACCGCAGCACGCCGGACCTCTCGGGCGCGAGGTGGCGCACCAGCACGCACAGCGGTGGCAACAACGAGTGCCTCGAAGTCGCCGACAACGTCCCCCGCCTCGTCCCCGTCCGCGACAGCAAGCGCCCCGCCGGCCCTGTGATCGCCTTCGGCGCCGACGCCTGGCGCACGTTCATCGCAGAGCTGGACTGAGTCACCGCGCCGGCGGACCGGCGGTCCTTCACCGTGACGCGGAACGGCCACCGGATCGGTGAGCCGGTTCCGGTGAGCCGGCTCCTCCGATGCGCGTCAGTGCCCGGAAGTGGTGACGTACGATCGCGCTTTCGCTCAACAGCAGTGCGTCAGGGGTGTACTCGGGGGTGCCGAGGGGGGTCTTCTCCAAGAGCGTCAGGTAGTTCCAGCGCACAGCGGGGTGTGCGGAGTGCACGTAATGGTAGAGGTCGCCGTACGGCAGCCATGTTCCGCGCGCCAGAAGCGCCGCATCGGACCTCCGCAGCCATCAACAGCCGCCGTTGCCCTTCGTCCGGGTGCGGGAACAACACCATGAACTTCACGAGTCCTGTCAGCGATGCGCATGTCACGACAACGACAGCTGGAACGGGAACCAACTCTTCATTCCCTGCAAGCCCTTAGCTCTGCGGCGCCAGGGTGCGCAGGACGCAGAACTCGTTGCCCTCGGGGTCTGCCATGACCACCCAGTTCCGGTCCGCGCCCTGGCCCACATCCGTCCTGGTGGCGCCGAGACCGAGCAAGCGGCTCACCTCGCCCTCGGTGCTGTCGTCGATCGGGCTGACGTCGAGGTGGAGCCGGTTCTTCACGGCCTTGCCCTCGGGCACCTGAATGAACACCAGGGTGGGCGGCATCTGGCGGGCCCGGACGTCTTCGACGGTCGGCACCCAGGAGCCGATCTCGACCTTGCCCTCACTCCGGTCGATCACCTGGAAATCCAGCACCTCGCACCAGAAGGCCGCGAGCCGCTCCGGATCGTGGCAGTCGACGGACAACTCGGTGAACCTGCTTGCCATGACTCCCCCAGACCGTGTGGACGGGGGCCAGCGTACTGTCCAGGCCGCCTGCCCCCGGAGTTACTGGGCCGCCCCCTCCCTGAGCGGTCTCCCAGCGATCATTGCCGTCAGGCCCTGATATCCGTCCATGGTCAGAGCATAGGAAACGCTCCGTCGTCCGTGCGGGCGGCCCAGTTGACGCCGCCGCCCGCACGGGAGGGTCAGCCGGTGGGGAAGTGGTCCGGAGTGCTGATCCGGTCCTTGAGCAGTGCTCCGGACTCGGTCCGTACGCCGCTGGAGCTGTAGTCGGTGCCGTCGCAGGTCTCCGGCTGGAACGCGGCACTGCTCTCCGGAGCGTCGGAGTAGGTCCAGTTCGCGTAGCTGATCTTCAGCTGATCGAGGAGGTCCAGCCAGGTCGCGGTGCTCGCCCGGTCCATCGCTCCACCGCCGGTGGCGCTGACCGTGCCGAACTCGGTGACGAACAGCGGCAGTTGTGCGGCGGCCCGGCTCACCGCCGCGCGGTAGTTGTCCTTGTGGCTCGCGGCGTAGAAGTGGAACGTGTACATGATGTTGGTTGCGGCTACAGGGTTGTTGACGATCTCGCTCTCGCTGGAGCCGTCGGAGACCCCCAGCGAGGACCAGCCACGGGTGCCGACGACGATCACGGCGTCCGGGTCGGCGGCCCGGATGACGGGGATGACCTGTTCCGCGTAGCTCTTGATGGCCGACCAGCTCACGCCGTTGGGCTCGTTGGCGATCTCGTAGATCACGTTCGCCTTGTCGGCGTTGCGGGCGGCGACGGAGGCGAAGAACGTCTTGGCGCGGTCGAGGTTGTAGTTCGGGTCGCCCGGCGTCAGGGTGTGGAAGTCGATCAGGGCGTACATGCCCCGGTCCTCGGCCATGTCGACGAGGCCGTTCACGCGGGCCGTGAAGCCCGCCGGGTCGGTCTCGTAGCCGTCTTCCTGCACGTACATCGCGATGCGCAGGAGGTCCGCCTTCCAGTCATTGGCCAGCGCGTCCATCGAGGCGGCGTTGTAGCACTGGCTGAACCACTGGATGCCGTGGGTGCTCATGCCCCGCAGCTGTACGGGGCGGTCGTACTGGTTGCACAGGTTCACTCCGCAGACGTGGAGCTGTCCGTTGATCCCCACGGGGGTGCCGTCGTCCCCGACCGGCGGGGGCACGTCGGAGCCCGTACATGCGACGCCGTTGAGCGTGAACGCCGAGGGGGCCGGGTTGGCGGCCGCGAAGGAGCCCGTGAACCCCAGCTCTGCCGCGGCACCGGTGGCCAGCGCGGCGTTCCAGTCCGTGGCGGCGGTGGTGGCCATGACGGCAGAGCCGGACTGCGACCAGGTGGCGTTCCAGCCCTGCGCGAGCCGCTGCCCCGCATCCGGCATGACGAATGCGAGCTTCCAGCCGGCGACGGGGGCGCCCAGGTTGGTGATCTTCACCGCGGCCTGGAAACCGCCCTGCCAGGTGTTGGTGGCGGTGTAGTCGACCCGGCAGCCGGTGGCGGCCACCGCCGCCTGGGGAGCGACCAGTGCCGTGAGGCCCAGGACCGTCGCGCAGGTCGCCAGTAGGGCGAGAAAGCGTTTCAAGGCGTTCCTCCTCGTGCGAAGCGGACAACGACGATGGGAGCCATGGGAGTTGCGGGAGTTGCGGGAGTTGCGCCGGATATGGGAGCGCTCCCAATTCTGCGTTGGCCCGAGACCGTACACCCGTACGCCGATGGCGCGGAAGGCATCCGACCGAGGGGGATTCCGACGGCCTGGCCCGACCCGGCCCGGCCCGCGCCCGGGGTCCGGGCGCCCCGCCGGATAACAAGATGATCAATAACGGGATCACTTTGCACACTAGTGAATCCTGTGCCCGGTTAGTGAAGATCATTCAACCTTCACGTGAAGGCGTGTTCATGGCACTCTCACGGAGCAAGCGGCAGCGTCGACGTGTGGAAGAGGCGAGCACGCCGGCAGTTGTCGCGCCGTGGTGAGTCTGACCCGGACAGCGGGCCGCCTGTCATGCTCATGCAGAGGTGCTGCCGAACGGTCCAGAGATTGCAAGGCAGACATGTCAATGCTCAGAGACGTCGGCAGACGCCGGCGTCGCATACGTTCCACAGTGGCCAGAGCCACCAGTGCGACGGCGCTCGTCACCGCCGCGGCCGTACTGATGGGTGTGATCCAGGCTCCGCAGGCGCTGGCCGCCCCGGCACCCGAGGAGGACACCGGGTACACCCGCAACAGCGTCGGTGAGTCCCCCCGGCGTGACCGCTGCCTCGCGGGTGTGGCGCTGCACGTCGGCGGACCGAGGATGAAGGCCAAGGCCATCGAGGCCCTGACCGGCACCGACGCGCAGCTCCGCGAGGCCATCGGCGACATCGGCTGGATCGGCTTCGGCCCCCTGGGCACGGCCGGAACCGCCGACGAGGACGACGGCAAGGCCTACCGGGACGCCATGGACCTGCGTACCGACGAGCTCGACGAGGCCAACAAGCCCTACCGCGAGTCCGCGTGGGCCAGCGACGACATGGAGTGGCACGCGCCCGCGTTCGGCGCGGACGTGAACTACTTCACCGCGATCAACCAGGTCCAGCTCGTCTCCCCGCTCGGCTGGGACGGCCACAGCGAGGCCGGCGACGAGGCGATCGCGCGGGCGCGGGTCATCACCGAAGAGAACGACGGCAAGGACAGCTGGTCCGACGCCGCGGCGAGCGACATGCTGCGGGACGTCGGGTACAAGTACTCGGGCGGCACCACCTCCAGCGACATCGCTTCCTACCTGCGGCGTGGCGGGTACGCGACCGAGGCACCGGCCGAGGACTCGCCCGAGTACCGCGTCGAGGTCGAGGACCTCAAGCAGGCCTGGGCGGCCTGTGACTACCAGAACCCGATCGACCCGCGCCGCAATCTCAACGCCCCGCTCATGACCGCGATGGTCGAGTGGGAATCGGAGTACGCGGGGCAGGCCCCCCAGCGGGCCGCGGTCATCCAGGCGGAGGCCGACGCCGCCGCGGCGACCCAGGCCGCGACCAACGACATGGTCGAGGCCATCCGGCAGGCCTGGATCGTCGAGCAGATCCTGAGCTGGCGCAAGTACTGGCAGGACGAGCTCGCCAACGACCCGGACACGATCTTCGAGAAGCCCGACCAGGCGTTCTACGACAAGGCCACGGCCGACCTGAGCGCCGCCCGTACCAAGGTGGCCGACCTGGTCGTCTCGGCCAAGGCGCAGGCGGGCAAGGCCGCCACGGCCGCGCAGCAGGCCGCGACCGCGCAGCAGGAGGCCTGGGCCGTCGCGGACAGCGCCCATGTCCCGCGCGGCCGGGGCCTGATGTACGCCCAGCAGTCGGTCCAGGTGGCCCGCGCCTCCTCGGCCGCCGCCACGGCCGCCTCGAAGGCGACCGAGACCGCGCTCTCCGCCGCCAACGCGACGATCGCGAACGCGGACGCCCTGCTCGCCAAGGCGCAGACCGACTCGCACGCCATCAGCACCGAGTTCCGCCGCGTCGCCGCCGAGGAGGCCGCCGCCCAGGCGAAGGCCGCCGCCGACAGCGCCGAGACCAACGCCTCGGCCGCCGCCGACAGCGCGAAGACGGCGAAGGACGCCCGCACGACGGCGGAGCAGAAGCGGAACAAGGCCGAGACGGCCGCTGCCACCGCCGCTTCGGAGCGCGCCAAGGCGCAGACGGAGAAGGCCAACGCGGCCGCCTCCCGCGCGACTGCCGCCACCGAGCGGGCCAAGGCGCGGGAGGCCGAGCAGCGGGCGGCGACCCAGCAGACGACGGCCAGTAGCGCCGATACGGCTGCCGAGACCGCGACCACCGACGCGACGGCGAAGCGCAAGGTCGCCACCGAGAAGGCGAAGGCCGCGCAGACCGCGCGGGAGAAGGCCGTCGTCGCGCTCCAGGCGAAGCAGGCCGTCGCGGCCCGCGCCGCCGCGCTCGAAGCGGCGGCCACCGCCGCCGAGGGCACCGCCGCCTCCGCCGAGACCCGGGCCGCGGCCACCGCCGCCCGTACGGCCGCGACCCAGGCGGCGCAGGCCGCCACCGTCGCGCGGACCGCCGCGGACGAGGCGACCACCGCCGCCGTCGGCGCGCGGACCGCCGCGACCAAGGCGGAGGGCGCCGCCAAGCGTGCCGAGGCCGACGCGGTCAAGGCGTGGTCGGCGTACCGCACATCGCTCGACGCGTCCTCCTCCGCGTACGCCGCCGCTGCCGTGGCCCTGGACGCCTCGCAGGACGCGGCGCTCCTCGCGGACAACGCCGCCACGGCGTCGGGGAACGCCACGGAACAGGCCAAGAAGGCCGAGCAGGAGTCGGTGGCGGCCGGGGCGAGCGCGGCCTCGGCTGTGAAGACGGCCGCGACCTCGGTCGGCCGCGCCTACGCGGCCGGACAGGCGGCGCTCGCCGCGCGGGACAGCGCGAAGGAGGCGATCACCGCTTCCAACGAGGCCATCGCGGCGGGAACTCCCTACCGGGTGACGGACAGTTCGGCCGCGTTCGCCGTACTCGTCGGCCAGTCGTCGAAGACGATCGCCGAGCAGCAGGCGGCGGCTGCCGAGGCCAAGGCCACCGAGGCCGCGGCGGCGTCCGAGTCGGCGCAGCAGGCTGCCACGCAAGCAACGGGTGACGCCAAGCTCGCCGCGGAGGCCGCCGCACGTGCCGCGAGCGATTCGGTGCGTGCCGTCGAGGCCGTGACCCGCGCCCAGGCGTCCGCCACCGAGGCGTCCGCCGCCCAGAAGGGTGCCAAGAGCGCGTCCGCCGAAGCGGCCGGATTCTCCGAGCAGGCGGGGACCGACGCGGCCAGTGCCGCTCTTCTCGCGACCGACGCTCGGGACACCGCCGACGCGGCGGACCGCGAGGCGACCGACGCCGAACGGCACGTCGCGGAGGCGAACGAGAAGGCGGGCCGGGCCGGGGAAGCCGCCAAGGGCACCCAGGACAAGGCGGATCAGGCGGAGAAGGACGCCAAGGACGCCGAGGACAAGGCGTCCGACGCACAGGGCGACAGCACCGCCGCGGAGGAAGCGGCCGCGCAGGCGGAGAAGGAACAGCGCGAGAAGAACGAGGCCGCGCACAAGGACGCGCTCGCGGAGGGCGTCACGCCCATCAAGGGCGGCGCCGACAACTGGCCGGTGCTGGGCGAGCGCGAGGAGAAGATCCTCCTGGACGCGTGCGGCCAGACCTGTGTCGACGACTACCGGGACGGCCTGAAGGCCGTCTCGGTGGACCTGGTGGCGTGGGCGACGGCCAACGGCGGGCAGATCCTGTTCGACGAGCTCGACGCGGCCGATGTGAAGGAGTGCCTGGCCGGTTACGACGTCGAGGACTGCCTCTGGAATCTCGTCGACATCGCCTCGTCCGTCGCGATGGTGGGCCGGGTGCCCGCGCTCGCCCAGGCGGTGGAGAAGGTCTCCGAAGGCGTCCGGAAGATATTCGTCGACGCCGACAACGCTCTTCGCCGGCTCACCGAGCTGACCGCCGTCATCAGTGACGTCCGCTCCACCCCGCGCCTCAACCAGTGCCTCGCCGGAGTCGCCCTGCACGCGGGCGGCGCCAAGATGAAGGCCAAGGCCATCGAGGGCCTGACCGGCACGAACGAGCAGCTCGACGCCGTCATCGGTGACGTCGGCTGGATCGGGTTCATGCCCCTGGGCCAGGCCCGGGACCAGGACGAGAAGGCCGGCTACGCCTACCGGGACGCGATGGCGGCCCGCGAGGCCCTCCTGGAGGACGCCAACCGGCCGTACGCGATGAGCTCGTTCGACGACGGGATCACCCTGCACGCGCCGGAGTTCGGCGAGGACATCCTCGGGTTCACCCTGGCCTCCCAGGCCGAGATGTCCCAGCGTCTGGGCTGGGACGACCACACCAACGCGGGCGACGAGGCGGTGGCGAAGGCCCGTGAGGTCACCGAGCAGAACCGGGGCAAGGACAGCTGGCACGACTTCGAGGCCGACGTCATGCTGCGGCCTTCCAATGTGAGCAACACCCGGTACTCCGGCGGTACGACCTCGGCCGACATCGCCGGTTACCTGCGGCACGGCGGCTTCCTCGGCAAGAAGGTCGCCGAGGACTCCCCCGAGTTCCGCGTCGAGGTCGAGACCCTCAAGCAGGACTGGGCCTCGTGCAACCACCAGGACCCGGTGGACCCGCGCAACTCCCTGAGCGAGGTCGTCTCGCAGGCCTCGGCCGAGTGGGACGCGGAGTACGCCGGCCAGGCGGCCCCGCGTGCGGTCATCATGCGGGCGGAGGCGGACGCCGCCGCCGCGACCCGGTCCGCCGCGGACAACATGGTCGAGGCCATCGGCCAGGCGTGGCTCGCCGACCAGATCCTGCGCTGGCAGAAGTACTGGCACGACCAGCTGGAGAACGACCCGGACGACATCCTCAAGCCGAAGCAGGCCCTCTTCGACAAGGCGAAGACGGACCTCGCGAAGGCCCGGGGCAAGGTCCAGGCGCTCGTCACCACCTCCCAGCAGCAGGCCACCGCCGCCAAGGCCGCCGCGCAGCGCGCGGTGACCGGCCAGCAGCAGGCCTGGGCGATCGCAGACGCCGCAGAGGTACCGCGCGGGCGCGGGCTGCTCTACGCCCAGCAGTCGGTCCAGGTCGCCCGCGCCTCCGGTGCGGCCGCCACGGCCGCCGCGAAGGCGACCGAGACCGCGCTGAACGCGGCGAACGCGACCGTGTCGACGTCCGAGGCGCTGCTCGCCCTGGCGAAGACCGAGGCGCACGCGGTCAACACCGAGTTCCGCCGGATCGCCGCGCAGGAGGCCGCCTCCCAGGCGAAGGCGGCGGCGGACAGCGCCGACGCCTACGCGGCCTCGGCCGCGGCGAACGCCGCCACGGCCAAGAAGGCCAAGGAAACCGCCCTGGCGGAGGAGGAGGACGCCCGCAAGGCCGCGGCCGAGGCGCAACGGACGCGTGCTGTAGCCGAGTTGGAGCGCGCCAACGCGGCGGCCTACCGGGCCACCGCGGAGAGCGAGCGGGACAAGGCCGCCGGTCATGAGGCGGATGCGGTCGCGCAGGGCCGGATAGCCTCGGACGCGCGTGCGTCGGCGGAGGCGTCCGGAGCCACGGCGTCGTCCCGCAGGGCCGACGCAGAACAGGCGGAGCGCGACGCGGTCGCCGCCCGTGGCGACGCTCTTGAGGCCGAGCAACGGCGGGACTCGCTGAAGGCCAAGGCCGCGGCACTGGAGGCCCACGCCGCCGCTGTGGACGGTACGGACGCGGCGGAGGCGGCCCGTGCCGCGGCCACCGACGCCCGTAGCGCCGCAGACACCGCGACGACGGCGGCCACCAACGCACGCGCGTCGGCGAACGCGGCCACCACCGCCGCCACCAGCGCCCGTGAGGCCGCCACCAAGGCGCAGGGCGCGGCAGCGCGCGCCAAGGCGGCGTCCGACGCCACTTGGGCGTCCTACCTGGTGGCGGCCGGTTCCGCCGCGGCGGCGCACGCGGCGGCGGCCGAGGCCATCGACGCCTCGGAGGCGGCGGCGCTCGATGCCAAGGGCGCCAAGGAGGAGTCGGAGAAGGCTTCCACCGCGGCCAAGACAGCGAAGGAGGAGGCGGCGGCCGCTCGCAGTGAGGCGGTCCAGACAGCGTCCTGGGCGGCGACCACCGCGGGCAAGGCGCTCGCGGCGGTGCAGTCGTCACTCGCGGCGCGGGACTCCGCAGCAGCGGTGAACAAGCCGGCGAACGAGGCGATCAGCCTCGGCGGCCCGTACCAGGAGACCGACAGTTCGGCCGCGTTCGCGACGCTTCTCGGCCAGCAGTCCCTGACGGTCGCACAGCAGCAGGCGGCCGCGGCCGGCGCCACCGCCGACATGGCCGAGGGGTTCTCGGCGGAGGCGAAGGCCCTCGCCGCGAAGGCCGCGGCGGACATGAAGCTCGCGGCGCAGGCGTCCGCGGCAGCGGCGTCCGACGCGGTCCGCGCCGCCAAGGCGTACCAGCGGGCCCAGTCCTCGGCCACCCAGGCCGCGGCGGACGCGAAGCTCGCTCAGGCCTCGGCCAAGCGCGCCGACGGCTACGCGCAGTCGGCGGGCGCGGACGTGGCGAAGGCCTGGACGGCGTCGAACGACGCTCAGACGGACGCGGCCGCGGCGGACAGCGCGGCCACAGAGGCGGAGCACGACGCCGCTTCGGCCCGTGCCGTGGCCACCAAGGCCGAGGACGACGCGGCCAGTGCCCGCGAAACCGCCACCAAGGCGGAGACCGACGCGACAGCGGCGGAGAAGGCCTCCGAGGGCGCGTGGGACGCGGCGAACGAGGCTCAGGAGGCCGCGGACCGCACGGAGAAGGCCGACAACACCGAGCAGATCAACCAGGGTGCCACCACCGGGATCGGTGGGGTGTGGCAGGTCCTGGACCACATGGAGTTCATCGGCGAACCGAAGAACGTCGTCAAGGACAACTGCAACCCGATCATCCACATCGGCAACTGCACGATCACGGCCGACGTCACCTACAAGTCCCACTACGACGTGTTCATGTGTCTGGCCGAGCAGGGCACCTACTCCGGCAGCTGCCCGGATGCGGACACGATCTATCTCGGCACCGACGTCTCAAAAGCCAAAACAAAAGAGATGTCTCACACGCTGACGATGGTCGAGTTCAACTCGGGCATCGATCCGATCGACATCTTGCTCGGTGACTTCATCGGCTGCGCGAAGAAGCTCAATCCCTTCGCGCCGGGCGGCAGCTGGGGTGACTGCGCCTGGGTAGTGGGCATGTTCGTCGCCGGCGCGCTGTTCAAGGCGGCTTCGGCCGCAGCGACGGCGCTGGACGCTTCCCTCAGGACCGGCATCGCGTTCACCGACGCCTGGCGGGCGCTGCGCACCCTCGGCCTGTCGGAGAGTGCCGTCAGCGGCATCATCAGCCGTATCGTCCGGAAGCTTTCCGAAGCGTGTGCGAAGCTCGGCCCCCGGACATTCAAGGTCACGGTGTTCTCCGTCGCGGCGGCCGGCGCCGACGACGTCACCGAGTGCGCGAGGAAGTTCCTCAAGGACTTGGTGAAGGACGGGGACCACGTGGTCCTAGGCGTCAACCCCTACTCGGACGATCTGGCCAAGACCATTCCCGGCGCGCACACGTTCAACGGAGACGAGTACTCGGCCGAACTGAGCGCGGGCTTGGGAATGGGGCAGCGCGCCATCTGGACGGTGGGCGTGGAGGACGCGGTGGCCAACCCCAACGTGAAGATCTCCGTTTCCCTGGACGGTGTCCCCGGCGCCAAGAACGCCGACGAAGCACTGGCGCTGCTTCTGCAGCGAGGGGAAACGATCAAGAACAGCGACTGGGCGGTCATCCAGTCCGAAGGCTATGGAACCGCATGGGAGATGATCAAGCTCCGCTCAGCCGTCAGGCTTGAGAATCGCACATGGTCGTCCATCGAGTGGCACATGACCAACGACAAGGGCAAGGTCGTCACGGTGAAACCCGAGCGCTTCAAATACCCCAACGGAGAGCTGGTGCCCGATGAGTGAGGAGATGGCGCGCATGACAGATTTCCGCCGCGAAGGCCGGCTCTTCAGGATCAGCGGGTACAACCCCTCGCACCGGCAGCTCTTTCTCAGCAGTGAAGCCACACTGGTGGACCGGACCACGACAAGGGTCGAGGTGTACTTCGGCCATGTCACGCTGATGTTCCTCAAGCCCCTCTACCGGAACGGGCTTCACGTCCGGGCGGCGTCCGAGGCCGAGTTCGGCATGCTGAGCGAGCGGCACGGCATTCCGGAGGAGGACGCCCCCTACACATGGATGCTGGAGCGAGACGGCGACAGCTTTGTTCGCAGCGGCAAGCCGTCCTGGCGTGAGGCGGAGTACGAGCTAATGGGCGAGCGGCAGTCGTTGTACGACCCGAGTCAGCCCTGGCCGCCGGAATTCCCGGCGGAATGGGGACAGATCGGCTGACCGGCTGCCGGCCGGAGCCGCCGAGAAGTGGGGCCGGCGTTCCTCCGGCTGGAAATGATGAACGGGCAGTCTTCCCGAACCTTCGAAATCGGCAAGGCCACCGCCTACGAATTCCAGATCGAAAGCGTTCGCGTCGGAATCAGACATAACAGCCCCTGATCTCGACCGGAAAACCCCGTAGGAAGCAAATGGGGTGGGTGACCCACCGGGTCACCCACCCCATTTCCTGACCTCTTGGCGAAATGACAGCAGGTAGTGATGTTCAGAATCATAAAGGCGAGTGAGGCGGAGATCGCCGAACGGACCGATCTGGCCGGTAAGGTGACCCAAGCGCTGATAGCGACTGGATTCACTGTGCATCAGGACATGGACCAACCGGCTGTCGCGCTGGGCGCGCTGGTCGGGGTGGACCCGGCAGACGACTCCGGGGGTGGAGTCTTCGTCCAGTGGCTCATCGATCCGTCACTCAGCCGCGCTGCAGCAGAGAGTGCGCAGAAGGGGGAGATCCAGTCACAGGCATTCCGGCATTTCAGCTTCGTGACCGAGCACATGTACGCGACGTTGATCGCGATTCTCGGGTCTGCGGGCTTTCAAGCTGTTGATGCCGATGACGACGTGAGTCCCTACCTGATCCGCGTCGAGGGCTGACCTCCGAGGGAGGGGCCGGCGACCCGTCGCAGTCGCCCGGACGGGAGCAGAGCTCACGGCTCCTGACCACGGCCCGCGCGGACGGGTGGATTCCCCGTCCGTGCAGGCCGCCCGAGTCAGCCCGACTGTCCCGCGATCCGGTCGAGCTGCGCCTGGATGAAGCTCTTCGAGATCGCGGCCTTCTTCGCATCGAGCATATTCACGCCGTAGAAGACGGCGACAACGCCGTCTTCCCGCACGACCGTGTACGTCATCGGCACCTTCTGCTTGCCGATGTCACCGGTGATCCGGTAGTCGACGCTCTCGTCGCCGAACTTGGTCGCGGGGAGCTTCTCGACCTTGCCGTAGGTGAGGCCCAGTGTCTTGAATCCCTTGGGGCACGCGGTAATCGCGGCGCGGAGGTCCTTCATGACCTGGGTGGCGTTCTTCTCGGAATGCGAGGCGAGCCACATCGAGCCCACCGTCGCATTGGTTGCCTCGACGGGCTGGAGGGATCGGTGCGTCTCACCCACAGCAGGGATGTGCGTGAATCCGCCGATGAGGCTGGCGAGGGGCTGACACTCCTTCTTGTTCGCCTGCATCCCGCGTCCGGCCTCGACCTCCGCCTTGGCCACCTTCTTGGCGTTGATCCCCTTGGTCGTCCCCGTGAGAGTCACCTTTTCGAGGTGCTTGGTGTCAAGGACCCCGATCCGCTTCGCCTCTGCCGCTTCATTCTCCTCGGCACTCTGCTTGGTCTTCGCGCTGGGCGTGGCCTTCTTGGCGTCGGACCCGTCCGCACCGCCGCTGCACGCGGATATCACCAGGAGGGCCGGAAGTACGGCGACGGCCGGCAGGGTCCTTCGCAATCTCATTTTGTTCCTGACATTTTCACGGAGTAACGTATTGGAGAAACGATCTTACCGAGGGATAAGCCGAGTTCCAGTCACGTTTTGACTACGCCCCAGGTAGGTCCCCCGGGGCTTCACCCTGCTCCCGCTCAACGCCGGCCGGGTCGTGGGAAAGCGGGACGCAACCGGACGGGAACGGAACTCACCAGTCACGGAGGGAACCAATCACGACGGCGGCCCGCACAACCCCAACAGGGCTTGTGCGGGCCGCCGTAGCGCCCGCGGCCGGTCGGCCGGAGGCATCCTGCGTAGTGGGGGGCGGGCGGGCTCACCGGCAGCCGGGCACCGCAATCCCGGGCAGGACGTCGACCGGTGCTGCGCTCGCCACCGCCGCCGTGGCGCCACGGCCCGGGTCCTCCCATTCCAGCAGTGGGAGACCGGCGCCGCCCGCCTTCAGCAGGGCCTCACGGCGCACCCAGGCCCGGAGCAGTCCGGGACCGGGGTCCTGCGAGGTGGCCGCCACCGGACCGGCCTCGGGCAGCATCCGCCGCAGCACCGCCATCGGGCCGGGCCGGCGGGTGGAGGGCTCCACGTCGATGCCCACGGCGCCGGGGCCGGCCGCCGCCGCGACCAGACCGTGGGCATGGCTCATGCTGACGCCGGTGCGGGGGCTGTCCCGGAGCGAGGGGCGGCCGTGCTCGTACCGCTCGCACTCGGGGCAGAACTGGATGAGCTCGTGGGCGTCCGGGGCGCGGCCGGTGAAGCGCGATGCGCACAGGCGGAGCAGGAGCCGCGCCGCCACCACGTCGTCGCGGCGGGCCGGCACCCGTATCCGGTCCAGGCGCCGGTGCTCCCAGGGGGCGAGCATGTCCGCGTCCAGCTGCGGGTGGGCGAGGACCTCCGCCGTGGTGGCCACCGCGGCCACCACGTGGTCGTGTCGCGGCGGGAGACCGGCACTCAACGGCGGACGCTCAAGCGGACACCGCCCCGGAGGCCGCCGAGGGGACGGGCGGGGTCAGGAAGGTTCGCTGTATGCGGTCGAGGGTCCGGAAGTCGTCGATGGTGACTTCCTGGAGGTCGATGCTGTTGCCGGAGAGCTCCTCCAGCAGGTCGATGAACTCCAGGAAGTCCATGGAGTCGATGAGCCGCGCCTCGATCAGGTCCTCGTCCGGGGCGACAGTGCCGGTGAGGCCGGGGTTCTTCTCGTGGAGCCAGGCGGTGATGCTGTCCATGGTGTGGAACCGTTCCTTGTCGTACGGGTGTTGTCGGGGGCGAACCGGCCGGCCGCCGGGCCGGAAGGCGTTCAGGCGCGGGCGCGGCGGAGGCGGTCGAGGGCTCGCTCGGGGGTTCCGTGGGCGAGGACCATCGCGTGGACCCAGCGCTCGACGCCGAAGGCGACGCAGGAGCTGTACACGGGTTCCTGGGAGCCGGCGCGGATGTCCAGCCGCTCTCCGAAGAAGTTGCGGTGCCGGTTGACCGAGGCGATCGCGGTGCCGTCCGGGGCGCTGAACTCGTGCTTCACCGGGTCCAGCATCATCAGGCGGGCACGGGATCCGCCCTTGTCGTAGAACGGGTCGTCGGCCGCGGCCCGGGTCAGCTCCAGGCCGAGCAGGGCGGCGGCCTCGCGGATGAACTCCGCTCCCCGGTCCAGGTGTTCGGATGCCCCGTCCTGGGTGCCGAGGTACAGCACCTCACGCATGTGGAAGCCCCAGAGCCGCCGCAGCCCGTCGTAGTGGGTCTCGTTACGGAAGCAGCGGCCGGTCGCCGAGAGCCTCAGTCCGTCGGCGCCGATGTCCTGCCCCTCCAGTGAGAGCAGCAGTCCGTAGCAGGTGGCGGAGGGCAGGAGGTAGCCGCTCGGCTCCAGCGGCAGACCGCCCGGCTGCTGCCCGCCGGCCAGTCCGTCGAAGGCGTCCGGGGCGAAACGCCCGGCGGCGACACCGAGATGGGGGAAGTTGCGGAAGTAGTCGAGCCGGGACAGCCCCTCCGCGGAGAGCAGCGGCGGACCCACCACCTCCGGCGCCGAGAGTCTGGCCGCCAGCCCCGTCAGCAGGGAGTCGAGGCCGTGCAGCAGTGCGGTGTGGACCGGGTCCAGCGGGACCAGTCCGGGTCCCGGGCTCTTCAGGGTGATACCCGGCGGCGTCGTGGTGTCGGATGTGCTCATGCAGACCGTTCCCTCTGAGCGTGGCGAAAACCGAGGAGCTGGTCCATCGGCAGGGCGGAACGTCCCGATCCGCTGGTCAGGGCGGCGTGAAGTCCTGCGGGAAGGTGGCGGTTTCACCGGCACGCACGGAGTGCGCCGGCGGACGCCCCATCAGGGGCCGTGCCACGTAGGGACCTTAGGACGAGTCCCCATAATTTGTCTAGACCAAAGATGACGAAACCCCTCGCGACAAGGGCGCATTGCCGCCGACGGCGGAACCCGCCCGTATGCCCGTTCCGGCGCTTCGCTTGACAGAGGTAATGGTCTGGACCACTGTGCTGATCGCGGGATCTCCACCGATCCGTCGGAGTGACCGCCCCCGACCCTGCTGCCCGCACCTCCCCGCCGACTGCGGCGTGCTGCCCCGGCCGAGAAGGAGTCCGTGTCCGCCATGCCCTTCTCACGCCCCCCGCGCGCTCTTGCTCCGGCGCCTGCCAACCGGACCCCGGGCCACCGTCAGGACACCCAAGTCCCTCCTGCCCAGAAGGTCAGAGTGATACCCAACACCCCGCAAGGCCCCCGCCGCCCCCGGTTGCACCGGGCGGCGTCCGACCGCCCCTACTTCAGCGCCGACGGCGAGTCCTACCTCGCGCAGACCACCCTGCGGGAGCTGAGCAAGTCGCGGCCGCTGCGGGTGCTGTCCGAGGAGGACTTCGCCCACTGGCAGACCTATGGCTACGTCATCGTCCGTGAGGCGGTTCCCGCGCAGACGGCCCGTCAACTGCTCGACTTCACGTGGGACTTCCAAGGCCTCGACCCGGACCGGCCGGACAGCTGGTATGAGGACCGCCCGTTCCGTTCGCAACTGGACCGTCAGCTGCACGTCTACGGCTTCGTCGAGGCCTACCACCACCAGTTGCTCTGGGACAACCGCCAGGCCCAGCGGGTGTACGACGCCTTCGTCGACGTGTGGGACTGCGAGGAGCTGTGGGTCACCCTGGACCGGCTCAACCTCAACCCGCCCAACGTCGGGAACCGGGACCGCGCCCTCATCGACCCCACGGACCGCGGCTTCGACATCGAGCTGCACTGGGACATCGACACCACGCTGGGCGTCCCGCCGCAGCGGGTGCAGGGCATCATCGCGCTCAACGAGACCAGCCCGGAGACGGGCGGCTTCCAGTGCAACCCCGAACTGTTCCGGCGGTTCGAGGAGTGGAAGACCGCCGGCCCCTCGGACCGGGACCCGATCCGCCCTTCGGTGGACCGCTCCGAGTTCCCGGTCGTGCGGCCCGACCTGCACCCCGGCGATCTGCTGATCTGGAACGGCCTGCTCGCCCACGGGGTCGCGCGCAACACCTCGCGCGACGGGGTCCGGGCGGTCCAGTACCTGTCCATGATGCCCGCGCTGGAGGAGCACGAGCGGCTGCGGCACTCACGCGTCGAGTCCTGGCGGCACCTGCGCACCCCGCGCTGGAACCGCACCCTGGTCGGCGATCTCACCCGGCACGAGTCCAAGCGCTACCCCACCGCCACGCTCGACGGGCTCGGCAGCCGGCTGCTGGGCCTCACCTCGTGGAGCGACGGGAACCAGGAGCCGCCCGCCGGCGGACGGAGCGAGGAGCCGTCGTGCGCCGCGTCTGTCTGACCCTCCCGACCAACCGGCCCTGCGCCGAGACCATCGCCGCGGTCGCCACGGAGGCGGCGTACGGTGCCCGGCACTTCGGCGTCGAGGTGCACCTGCTGATCCTGGACTCGTCGGACACCCCGGCGCTCACCGGGCACCGGGCGGCCGTCTCCGGTCTGCCCCGGGAACCCGGCGTGGTCGTCCACCACCTCGACGAGGACCGGCAGCGGGCCTTCCTGCGGGAGGTCGCCACCAGATCCGGCGTCGCCGACGCGGACCGGGTGCTCGACCTGATGCTGCCCGACGGTGTGTCGTACGGGGCCTGCACCAACCGGGCCTTCCTGATCGCGGAAGCGCTCGGCTGCGAATCGGTGCACCGCCGGGACTCGGACAGCCGGTACCAGAGCCTGGACGGCGAGCCGGTCTTCCCTCTCCACCAGGAACTGACCTACCTGGGGCGGCGGGCCGCCGACGTGGCGGACCTGGTGTCGCGCGGCAGACTCGACCCCGCCTGCGCCGGGCGGCCGGTGGCCATGGTCGGAGGCTCCTTCATCGGCGAGATGTCCGTGGACGTCGAGGAGATCCGACGGCTCGACCCCGCCGTGCACCACGACCTCGTCGGGCTGTCGGTGCCCGAGGGCTATCCGGAGATCTGGCGGCGGAACCTGATCGAGGAGTCCTTCCGCGGCGCCGGAACGACCCCGTTCGCCGCCGACCTCACGACCCTCACCAGGATCGCCCCGAACCGCGTGGACATGTGCAACATCGGCTTCGACAGCCAGGTCTACGGGGCGGTTCCGCTGCCGCCCGCCACCGACACCATCGGCAGCGACTACTTCCTCATCCACCTGGTGCACGACGCCCGCCTCCCCGGCGTGCTGCACAACCGCCACATAGTCAACTACCACACCGGTGAACGCCGTACCGGTGCCGGCTTCGTCGCCTACCAGGTGCGGCTGGCGAAGTTCCTGCTGTCGATGCCGTACTTCAACGCCGTGTACGCGGCGGCGGCAGCGGCCGGCGACACCCTGCTGGACCCGGCGGGCCGGGTCCGTTCCCGCGCCGTTGCCGCACTGGTCCGGGACAGCACACAGCTCGATCCGGCGGGGAACGCAGAGCGGTTCGACGTCATCGAGCGCTCCTACCGTGCGCTCGGCGGCCGGTACACGGCGGTCGCGGAGGCCCTCGCCGAGCGCCGTGGGCGCCTCCTCGACGAGGCCAGGGCGGACATGGAGGACTTCGCGCTGCTGATCGACGCCTGGGAACCCCTGGTACGGGCCGCCGGACGCGCCGGCCTCGGCACCGGTACCGCCACGGACACCGCCGCCGCCACCGCCACCGCGAGCGGGGCGCCTCGGCCGGGGCGGGAACGTACCGTCACCGTCGCCTACGCGGGCGGCGAGGAACGCCGGGGCCCCGTCACGATGGGGCAGGCGAACATGATCCGCTGCATCCTGCGGGACGACCCCCTGCACATCAACAACCACGCCGTCTGGCCGGTGCCGGCGGGCACTGCCCCGGAGCAGGTGCTCGACGCGCTGCGCGAACTGGTCGTACGCCACGAAGCGCTGCGCACCACCTTCCCCGAGCCGCCCGCCGGTGCGTCCCGCACCCAAGTGGTCGCCGCCGAGGGCGATTTCACCGTACGCCTCCTGGACCACGAGGGGTTCGGCGCCGATCCCGCGCACTACGCGGAGACGGTGGCCCGCCAGGCCCGTGCGGGGCGGTTCCGGCTGGACCGCGAATTCCCTCTCCGCATCGCCCTGCTCAGCCTGCGCGGAGCGCCGGCCTTCGTCTCCCTGTCCTCCAGCCACGCGGTGACGGACGGCAGCGCCATCGCCGTACTGCGCGAGGAGTGGCTCGCCCTGCTGGGCGGCGCCGTGCTGCCCCCGGTGGAGGCGCTCACCCCGCTCGACCTCGCCGCCGAAGAGGCGACACCGGCAGGACTGCGCAGGTCGGAGGCGTCGCTGCGGTACTGGAAGCAGATCATCGGCACCGGTCCGCAGGAGATGTTCGCCGAACCGGCGGCCACCCGTACCGACGGGCAGCAGCCGCAGCTCACGCTGCGCTCGCTGCGGGGCGCCCGCGCACTCGCGCAGGCGGCCAAGCGCACCGGAAGCCCCTCCCCCACCGTGCTGCTGACGGCCTGGTGCACGCTCGTCGCGCACCGCGCGGGTCAGTCCACCTGCGTCGCCGCCGCACCGCTGTCCAACCGGTCCCGCCCGGGGCTCGCCCGCTCGGTGAACACCCTGTCCCAGGACGCGCTGCTCTCCCTCGACGTGCGAGGCCCGTCCTTCGACGCCGTGCTGCGCAAGGCGTGGGGGGCGGCGCTCGGCGCCTACCGCCACAGCCAGTTCGACTCGGTACGGCTGTGGGAGGCGATCGACGAAACCACCTTCGAGCGGGGCAGCCACTTCGCCCGTGACGTGGTCTTCAACGACGTGAGCGGACTCACCGACGCCCGCGAATCCGCCCCCGGCCAGCACGCGCGGGAGACCGGACAGGATGCCGAACTCGACCTCGACTGGGGTCCGGTACAGGTGCTGCCGACCCGCCTGCTGTGCTTCGCCTACCGGACGCGGCCACTGCTGCACCTCGGGATGTGGGCCGACCCAGCACTGTTCCCCCGGGAGGAGGCGGAGACCTTCCTCACCGGTCTGGTGAAGCTGCTGGAGGCGGCCGCGTACGAGGACGTACCGCTGGCCGCGCTGACGGAGGTCACCGGAATCCGGCCGGCCGAGCGCCGAGGCGACTGGCGGCAGGTGGACGGCTGCTGGGTCTCACCGGCCGCGGTGGCGGACGCCCTGAGCGGCGCCCTGAGCGGACTGCCCGTACACGTCACGACGGAGAACGGCTCCGCGCCCGCGCCGGACGGGGAGCGCATGACGGCCTTCATCGCGTCCGGCGGCGCCCCGCTCACTCCGGACGGCGCCCACACCGCGCTGATGGAGACGATCTCCGGGCCCAGCCCCTCGGGACTTCTGGCGCCCGTGCGGTACGTCATCGTTCACGATCCGCCGGCCGCTCCGGGCGACAGCTCCGGGTGGCTCCGGCAGCGGATCCTCATGGAAGGGAACGGCCGTCTCCGGCCGACGCGAGATGACCACTGACGAACTGCTGGACCGGCCGGAGTCACCGGATTCCGCCCCGCTGCCCAGCCCCTGGAAGTCGAGTACCTTCCGGCTGTTCTTCACCGCCCGCAGTGCCTCGCTGCTCGCCGACGGCATGCTGATGGTCTCGCTGACCACGGCCGTGCTGGGGGCCGGATACGGCGCGGGCGGCGTGGGATACGCGCTGGCCGCGTGGATGGCACCGATCGCCCTGCTCGTGCTGTTCGGCGGTGTACTCGCGGACCGGTTCACCCCGCAGGTGATGATGGTCGGCGCCGACATGGTGCGGATGCTGGCCATGCTCGCGCTCGCGGCGCTGCTCCTCACGACCGAGGTGCGCCTCTGGCAGATCATGGCTCTGATGGCGCTCAGCGGCGCCGCGACCGCCATGTTCCAGCCGGGTGTGGCCAGCATGGTTCCGCAGGTCGCGCCGGACATCCAGCGCGCCAACGCACTGCTGCGGATATCCGAGGCGATGAGCGCGCTGGTCGGCCCCGGCCTGGCCGGACTGCTGGTCGGCTACTGGCAGGTGGCGGGCTCCTACTTCGTGATCGCGGCGGCCTACGGGCTCAGCGCGCTGGTCCTCGTACCGCTGCGCAGGCTGAGCGTCGTCCGGGAGGAGGGCGACGACCCGGTGCTGCACCGTCTGAAGGCGGGCTGGCACGAGTTCCGTTCCCGCTCCTGGCTATGGGGCGTCATCGTCGTCTGGGCGATCTACGGCCTGTTCGTCTTCGGCCCGGCCCTGCCGCTGGGCGCCGCCCTGCTCACCGAGCAGCACGGGGCGGACGGCTACGGCTGGATCGCCTCCGCCGACGGCGCCGGAACGATCGTCGGCGGTCTGCTCGGCATGCGGGTGCGGCCCACCCGCCCGCTCGTCGCGGGCGCCTGCGCGATGTTCTGCTTCGCGCTCAACCCACTGGCCCCGGCGCTGGGCTGGTCCTTCACCGCCACCATGCTCACCGGGGTCCTGGCGGGATGCGGATTCGCCTTCTGGGGGGTGATGTGGGCGACCAGTGTGCAGTCCCACATCCCGCTCGCCGTGCTGAGCCGTGTGTACGCCTATGACGTCGCCGGGTCCATCATGGCCATCCCGCTGGGCAGGGCCCTGGCCGGCCCGGCGTCCGAGGCCTTCGGCGCGGACCGCGTCCTGCTGTTCTCCTCGGCCGTCTCCGTGGTGTGCCTCGCCGTCATGCTGAGCGTGCCCGCCATCCGGAGACTGGGCCGGGGCCCGGAGAAGGCCGACGCCCCGGAGCCACCGATCACCGCGGAGGAGGTCCCGGCGACCGGGCCGGCCGGGCCTGCCTGAGGGACCCGGGCCTGCCTGAGGGACCCGGGCCTGCCTGAGAGCCGGTCCTACCGCGCCGGCAGGAAGGACATCGGCGGTGCCTGGGTGAAGCTGCCGGTGACATCTCCGACGAGTCCGCCTTCGAGGCCGGTGTCGCCGGCCAGATCGAGCTTCAGCGCGGGCGCACCGTCCGAGAGATCGAGTCCGGACATACGGACCCAGACGATGTTGGGCCGTGACGTCGACTCGTAGACGTAGATGCCGTTGGTCAGGTCCACGAGGGTGCGCCAAATGGTCTGCGAGGCGTAGGGCTTGTCGGGGTCGGCCACGCGGAAGGGCTGAGCGGCGTTACGCATCACGCTCAGCAGTGACGCGACGGCCTCGGTGGTGCTACCGGGCTGCGGGAGCCTGGACAGGTAGTACGCCGCGCGTGCAAAGCGGTCCGAGGGGTCGGTCCCGCCCGGCAGCGGCTCAGCTCCGCCCAAGCCCTCGACTGTGCGCAGGCGAGCGAGCTGCTCCTCGAACGGAGGCGAGTTGGTGACCACCGTGTAGGCCCGGTCATGGTGCACCCGAGGCGTCCCGTCCAGGTACTCGACGACCGCCGAGTCACCCGTCCGGTCGTCCAGCGCCATGTGCAGGGTCACCGGTTTCCCGCTCGACGGGTCGGTCTGCGCGACGACTTGCAGCTGGGAGCTCTCGATCCAGGCGACCGCGTCGGCGACGGTCGCGAAGTTGTCGAGTACGTACTGCATCCAGACCGCCACACTCAACGCCGGCCGGCTCTCGTCCCGCTCGCCGTAGTCGGACTCCGGGAGGAACAGCTGATGCGCCGCGAGACCGGCTTCGTTCACCCCGTCGACGGTCATCAGGTCATGTGCGGCGGCGACCACACTGCCGTATGCGGAGGCCCAGGTCAGCGTCCCGTCGAGGCCGTCCTCACGGGCCATGCCACGTGGAAACGCCCAGAGGTTCGTCGCCATCTCCTCCATCCAGTCCATGTTGCGCCCGACAAGAACCGCCCCGGCGGCGTCGGCCCAGAGTGCTCGCGTACACATACGTTCTCGCTTTCCGCCCGTCAGAGATCCGAACTGGCCCGTAGTGGGCAGGAGCCATGATCGTCTCTCGTGCGAAGCCGGGCACGGCGACACACTCATGCAGGGCCCACCGGTCGGTTGATCGAAAATTGGGTCGCAGGGTGCCGAGGGCGTCTGGATACTGCCTCGGTGACCACTACTACGCAGTCCCAACCGCTTCGGCCTCGCGCCCTGAAGCCCGGAGACCTCGTCGTGATCGCGTCGCTCTCCGGGCCGCTGCACGCACAGTACGAACCCGACCTGGAGGAGGCCGTGGTCGTACTGGAGCGGATGAGGTTCCGGGTACGGCGGGCACCACTGCTCGAAGCGGGGCGGCGCCATTGGTGGAGTGCGGCGACACCGGCGGAGATCGTCGGGGAATTCAACGCTCTTCTGCGTGATCCCGAGGTACGCGCCATCATCGCCCATGACGGCGGCCAGACGGCTTTCGGCTACCTCGACCTGATCGATGTCGAGGCGATCAGCTCTGACCCCAAGCCGATCCTCGGCTACAGCGACATCTCGCTGCTGCATCTGGTGCTCTACGCACAGACGGGGCTGGTGGGGTTCCACGCCGACCTGGCCACACCCGGACTCGGCGGACACTGGCAGACCGCGCCCGCCGCACGCAGGGCGGAACTCGAAAAGCTCTACGCGAAGCTGCTGACCAGCACGGATCCGATCGGCCCACTGCCGCCCGGCCCGTCCTGGGAGTGCTGGAGCACCGGTCGCACCGAAGGCCGCCTTATCGGCGGGGTCCTCAACCGCATCGCACTGAACCAGGCGACGCGGTACGCGCTGCCGCTCGAACGGTTCGACGGAGCGGTGCTGTTCTGGGAGGAGTTGGGCGGCCTCGCCTCACACGTGTGGAGCTACCTCCAGGTCCTGCGGCACGCCGGCATCCTCGACCGTATCTCCGGCATGGTCGTGGGCATCCCGACCGCGATCGGGGGGCTCGACTCGCCCGACGGGTCCCCGACCCTGCAAGAGCTGGTCCTCGACGCCCTCGGCGACCGCGACATCCCGATCCTGGGCAACGTCGAGTTCGGCCACGCCGGCCCGAACCTCCCGATGCCCGTCGGCACCCGCGCCGCCCTCGACGCACGGCAGCGGACCTTGTCACTGCTCGAACCGCCGGTCCGTTGACGGGATCGCAGCGGGCAACCAGGGGCGCGGTGTATCAGGCCGCTTGTGGGCCATCGCACGAAAGATACTTTCGAGGTCTGAGCTTGTTCCGCTTTGACGGACACCATTGGTATGTGGTCAGGCTGCGAGTGCGGTCTCGTACTCGGCGGGACTGAGGTAGCCGAGGCTGCTGTGCAGTCGGTGCAAGTTGTACCAGCCCTCGATGAAATCGAAGATCGCGGTGCGGGCGGTGGCCCGGCTGGGCCAGGCGGAGGTGCCGAGCAGTTCCCGTTTGATGGTCGAGAAGAACGACTCCGCGAGCGCGTCGTCCCAGCACTGACCGGTGCGGCCGACCGACAGCCGGACCCCGAACTGGGCTGCCAGGGAGGCGAATTGCTGACTGGTGTATTGACAGCCGCGGTCCGAGTGGAAGATCACGGAACCGGTGGGGCGACGCTGCCGGCAGACGGCTGTCAGCGCCTCGGCAACAAGATCGGTTCGCAGGTGATCGGCGGTTGCCCAGCCGACCACGCGCCGGGAGGCGATGTCGATGACCGTGGCCAGATAGAGCCAGCCCTCATCGGTCGGGATGTAGGTGATGTCGCCGCACCAGCGGGTGTCGAGCCCGGTGCGGCCGGGCTGGAAGCCCCGGACGATGAGGTCGGGACGCAAGGCAGCCTTGGGATCGGGGACCGTGGTCACGTACCGTCGGCGGCGGTGCCGGCCCTGCAGCCCGGCGGACCGCATCAGTCGTGCGACACGACGACGGCCGCACCCGGCGCCCTCGCGCTTGAGCACGGCGTGCACGCGCGGGGCCCCGTAGGTTCCGCGCGATCTCGCATGGACTGCGGTGATCTGCTCGGTCAGCTCAGCATCCCGCACCGCCCGGGGGCCGGGCAGGCCGGAGCGGCGGGCACAGAAGGCGGTTCGGGAGACCTTCATCAGCTCACACGCCCGTTTGACGCTGTGACCTGCACGCTTCTCCGCCTCGATGAACGGGTGCACCGTCACCGGGTCTCCTTCGCGAAGAAAGCTGTGGCCCGCTTGAGGACGTCGACATCCTCGCGCAGCCGGCGGTTCTCCCGCCGCAACGCGGCCAGCTCCCCGCGCTCACTGCTGGTCAGCCCGTTGCGCTCGCCCCCGTCGGCCTCGGCCTGCTTCACCCAGTCCCGCACCGCGGTCTCGGTCAATTCGAAGTCCTTGGCCACTTGACCGACCGAGCGGTCACCCCGTCGGCACAGACCGACGATCTCGGCCTTGAACTCCGGCGTGAACGAACGACGAGGGCGGCGAGGCTTCTTCTTCCCCATGCTCTCCATGATGGACATCCTCCCGGGGCTGAACCCCTGATCTCGGATGTCCGTCAAAGCGGATCAAGCCCAGCATCGCCCTGCCCCTTCTGACCAGGCACTCCCCTCGGACGCGCGGGAGCGAGTAGGAGGTCCGGCACCGGGCAGGTCCGGACGAGGCCGGGCATTTTGCCCGCGCATGGTTCCGGCACGCCTCTTGACATATATATAATTGCCATATGCATCAATCGTCATCCGCCTCGGGGCTCACCGACGAGCAGCGCATCGAGAGCGCTGCCCGGGGCCTCCTCAGAGGCATCGGACGACTGGCGCAGACACTCTTCCGTACGGGCGAATTCGGGCTCACCCGCAGCCAGGCGGCCGTACTGGACGCGCTGGAGAACCGCCCCCTCCGGGTGACCGCACTCGCGGCGTACACGGGCATGGCGCAACCGCGCGTGACCGTGGTCCTGCAGAGCCTCGAAGAACGCGGCCTGGCCTCGCGCGAACGCCGCGCGAAGGACCGGCGTGTCGTCGAAGCGGCTCTGACACCGGGCGGCCGGACCCTGCTCGAAGAAGGGCGCCGACGGATGGCCGCGGCGCTCCTGAGAGGACTCGACGCCGGTGTCGAGGACTCCGAACGCGCTGTGGGCGCCGCCCGTGACGCCCTCACCACCTTGCTGAACGCGATGGAATCGGAGACCAGTTGATCAGCCCAGGCACCGCGCCGTCGGACACGGCATCGGCCCCAGCAGCGCCCGCACCACCCACCGGCACACCCACTCCCACCCCTATCTCCACCCCGGGGACGGCTGTGCCGCGCGCCGTCGCGCCGCGTCGGGTGGGCGGGCCCCGGCGGCGCTGGGACTGGGTGCTGGCGGCAGATCCCGGCCTGGGCCAACTGCAGTCGGCATGGCGCACTTTGGTCGCCATGGTGACCTCCCTCGCGGTCGGCTACGGGATGGCGAGGGCCCTCGACATCCCGGCCATGATCGGCATGATGATCGGCGGGATGATGGGCCTGATGAGCGCCTTCGCCGTGGCCGAGAACACCTGGCAGCGGCTCACCCGCGCCATCCTGTGGATGCCGTTCCCCTACGCCGCGGTCCTGTGGCTGGCCGCCGAGCTGCACGACGACCGCCGCCTGGAGATCGGGCTGATGGTCGGTGCGCTGGCACTGACGTTCTTCCTCGCCCGATTCGGTCAGCTGTACCTGCTCACGGGCATGATGCTCTTCAACGGCCTGATGGTCGGCATGGTGGCGAACATCCCCGCGGGGATGTCGGGCAAGGCGTTGCTCGTCGCCCTGGTGTCCGCCGCAGCGGTGCTCGTGACCCGGCTGCTGCTGTGCTATCCGATGCCGCGCGAGGATCTGCTGCGCACCCAGCGCGCCTTCGTCGTGGAAGCCCGCCGAGTCGCGGACGCGGCGATCGAGGCGCTGGACCCCGATGCAGACCAGGAACGTGCCGTACGCCGCATGACGCGCGCACTGCGCCGTCTCAACGTCACCACCGTCACCATCGACGGACGGCTCGCCCAGCCGGAGGTCGCGGCCGACCCCGACATGGCCGAGCTTCTCCACCGCCACCTCTTCGACGCGGAACTCGCCCTGCGGGGGATAGGCCGGGCCGTCCAGGACCTGACCGGGCTCGCGGTGCCTTCACACCTGCGCGAGGCACTGGTGGTCGGACTCGTCGTCGCGCGGGACACTCCCCTCGGCAGTGCCCAGGGGCTGCGCCCCGCGGCCGAGATCATCCGCCAGCAGGCCGATGCCGCTCTGAACGGCCCCGATGCCGGAATCCGCCGGGCGGAGGCCGTGGAACCCGCGTACCGCGTGGCCCAACTGCTGGACTCCCTGGCCGGTTCGCTCTCCCACTGGCTCGCGCTGGGCTGGAGCTCCCCGCAGTCACCGGCGAAGGTCCCCTTCCAGCCGACCGTCGCCCTGGAACGCGACCGTCCCGTCGGATCCGCCGCGGCGACGCAGCGTGTGCTCGCGGCAGGGACGGAGACGAGCTGGCGACGGGCGGTCCCCTTCGTCCGTGCACCGCTGCATGCGGGGGTCGCCGCCGCTGTCGTCTGCCCGATCACCGACGCCATAGACCCGCAGCGTTTCTACTGGGGTCTGGTCGGCGTGATGATCACCCTCTTCGGTACGAACACGACCCACGAGCGGCTGCGCAAATTCGGCCACCGCATGACGGGCACCGTGATCGGCGCGGTGATCGGTATCGCTCTTCTCCACCTGGTGGGCCACGGTCACGTCTACGTGATGCTCACGATCATCGTCGCGGGGATCACGCTCGGCGCCTGGGGAATGCAGCGTGCCTACGCGCTCTGGGTCGTGGGCCTGGTCGTCGCACTCGTGCAGCTGTACGGGCTGACGACGCCCGACGCCGGGATGGACCACCTGCTCGGCGAACGGCTGCTGGACAACGGTCTCGGCATACTGATCGCGACCCTGTGCGCGGCACTGATCTTCCCGCTGTCCGGCCGCAGGATCACACGGGAGGCGGAGCGCGGTTACGTGTCCGCCGTGGACGACCTCGTCTCGCAGCTGGCCCTGCGCTGGGAGGACCCCGAGGCCCCCGTCCGGCTGCGCGGAGCGGCCCGCGCGCTCGACTCCGCGCTGTTCCAGGTCGTGAGCCTGGTCCGGCCGCTGGTCCGGATGCCGCTCGGGGTGCGCGGGCGCGACGCGGACAATCGCACCGCCCTGCTCACCACGGCGACCGGCCACGCCCGCGCCCTCGCGTCAGCGGCCGACATCGACATCGACCTGACGCCCCGGCAGGCCGAACGGTTCACCCGCGTCATCACGGTCCTGACCGGCTCGCTGCGGGACCTGGACCACGCGCTGGCCACCGGCGAGCCCGAGGAATCCTGGCAGCGGGTCAGCCCGCTGGTAAGGGAGTTGAAGGCGGAGCTGCACACGGCACCGTCCGGCCCCCGCGCCGAGCGCGTCCAAACGGCCCTGCGGGAGCTGGCCGCGCTCGACGATTCGCTCGCCGGGTACGCGGAACGCTGCGGGCTCACCGTGCGCAGCGCTTCGCCGCAGGGCATCGTGAGTTCGCCTATGGAACGGCGCACGCAGGCACTCGTGGCGGAGTGGGGCACCCGGCGGGCGCCCAGGAACGCTGCCGCCTCCGAAGGCTCCGCCACCGTCACGGCAACCGCCGGTCCGGTGACGGGGACGGCCTCGCCGGAACGCGTCCTGCCGGTTCGTCCGGCTTCCTCGGCCACGCCTTCCGGCGGAGCCGCCGTCGCCGTCACCGTCGCCGTCGCCGGGAGCATCCGGTGCGACCGGCACCCGGCGGGCTGCACGGGATGGATCACGGTGATCAACGGGCGCGGGAAACGGGTCGCGGCGGGGTCCGTGCAGTCGGGCCGGTACCGCGTCGACGGGCTGCGGCCGGGCCCGCACACACTCATCGTGTCGGCATCCGCCCACGCCCCGCACGCGGAGCTCCTGTCCGTGCCGAGTGCGGGCGGGGCCGGCCGGATCGGCCACGACATGCGGCTCTAGTCGGGCAACGTAAGAACCGCAGGGCTCCAGACCGGCACCGTCGCTCCTCCTTCGGGAGGGTTGGTCAGTCGGCCTCCCTCAGACAGCTCAGGGCTTGACGGAAGTCATCGAGTGCGGGCCCGAACTCGTGGGTGGCGGTGTGGAAGGTCGATCGGTCGATCAGGTTCCTGGCCAATGTCCGTCTTCCCTCTGCCGGGTCGTGCCGGGCCAGTCGGCGGGCCAGGCTCACTCCGTCGTCGAACAGGGAGTGCACTTCCTTCGCGAACCGAGGAGTGCGGCTCTCCCAGTAGAACCAGGGCCTCTTGCCGCGCGATAGCCGCCTGTTCGCCCCGGCCGTAGGCGTCGAGCATCTGTGCGTACCCAATGAGCGAGTAGAGGTGGCCGGCCTTCGGCCCGCGGTCGTCCGTGGCTTCGGCCGCTTCCATGCGGACGAGTGTCTCGAATGCGGCGAGTGCCTCACGGGACCGGCCGGCGTCGTGGAGAGCAGCGATCCACTCAAGGAGGGACCAGGCGAGAGCCCCGCTACGGGGCCCGCCGGGCAGCATCGCCGCGACCAACTCGGTCATGGCGTCGGCGGCCTCGGCATACCGGCCTTCCTCGGAGAGTTAGGCAGCCCATTCACCCAGCCCTTTGACCACGGGGTCTCCGGACAGCTCGGCAGGCGCACGGCCCATGGCGAGCATCTCGGCGCGCAGGGCGAGCCCTTCGGTGTGCCGGCCCACCCTGTACAGCTCTCTCTGGAACCTATCGAGAGCCTGGTACAGAACATCCGCACGGCCGGGTTCGGCCGGATCGATGGACCGCGCCACGGCCACCGCCTCCTCGCACAGCGCCAGACAGGACGCATGCCTCTTGCCGGAGCGGCCGTCGTAGCTCAGATGTTGCAGCGCGGAGGCCAGGAGCGGTAGGTACGAGACGGGGCTGACGTGAGCGAGCACCCGGTAGGCGTCGACCTTCTCGCTCGGCGTGCGGTGCCCCGACGCGAGGAGCACATTGCGGGCTCGCACGATGTCGTCCTGATCGACTTTCCGCAGCTGATTCATGGTGGAGATTCTGGGCGACCCTGCGAGGGTCCAACAAGGCTGTTCACCTGTGCCGTTGCTCCTACGAATCTGCCCTCTGACCTGTCATGATGGGTGTGACACCACTTATGTGTGCGCCTTCGGCCCGCGCACCGGTCAGACCACCATGACCTGTACGTCGTACTGCGGAATCCACGGGCTCCGGGTGACCAGCGCCAGCCCTTCGGCCTGTGCCTGGGCGATCAGCATCCGGTCGAAGGCATCGGTGTGCACCATCGGCAGCCGGCCTGCCCGTACACCGTGCGCGGCCGTGATCGGCAGGTCCCTGAACTGGAGATCCCGCACCTGCTCTGCCAGGTCTCCGGGGCCCTCGAAGCTGCCGAGGAACTGTTTGACGGTGATCTCCCAGGCGGACACCGCGCTGACGTCCACGACGGGTTCGGTCTCCAGGAGTTCCTTGTACGACGTGGACAGCTGCGGCGCGTCGGCAATCCACCACAGGGCCACGCGCGTATCGAGAAGTAGTCGCATCAGCGCATCCCCAGGGCTTCCGTCACCGATGCACGCGCATGGTCGAAGTCCTCAGGGATGCGGAGACGACCCCGAAGCGAGCCCCGGCTGGGTCGCCGCATCTGTGGCTGTGGCTGTGGCTGTTGGGGATGCGCCCTCGCTACCGGCCGTCCCGCCCTGCTGATCACGATCACCCGGCCGTCGACCACCTGCGTCAGCGTGCCGGTGAATCGCGGTGCGCGGTCACGCACTTGGCCTCGGTCTCGGGTCCACCTCTTCCAGAGCGCCCTCACGACTGGACCACCGGGGCCGCCTCGGCTGCCGGCGTCGTTCGTACGGTCAGCGGCTCGGCGGCGGGCAGACGCAGCGCCGGGCCTCCGTCATCCAGGACGACGACGACCGCCGGCTCTCCCGAAGCGAACCACTCGCTCCGGACCGCGCGGACCGTGTGCCAGGCGCCCCACGCGCGTACGCACTGGCCGGGCCGGACGGATACCGCCGCGATCCGGGTCTCCGCTGCGGTGAAGTCGGTTGCCGGTGCCAGCAGTTCCGCCCACACCGTCTTGCCGATTCCGGGCCGTCGGTCGTCCACGCCCCATCGCTGAGCCAACGCTTCGACGAGCAGGAGCCCGCGCCCGCCCTTGTCCAGCTCGCCGGGCTGCCGCACCTCCGGCCTGCCCTCCCCCGCGTCGCTCACCTCCAGCCGCAGGAACTCGCCCCTCTCCCGGCACTCGATGCGTACGCCCACCAGGCGGTCACCGGGGGCGGGCACGCGCACCGCGTTGGTCACCAGCTCGGAGAGAACCAACTCACCGTCCTCCGCCGATGCCCGGCCCGCCCGCCACTCCCCGAGCTTGGCCCGTAGCGCCGCCCGCGCCCGGGGAACGCTGCCGTGGCAACGAGGCAGCCTGAACTTCGCTTCGTTCGGTTCGCTCATCTCCGTACCCGCCGTCCGTCACTCGTCGCGCGCATCCCGCGCAGCCCATCGAAAGTGACCACTCTCGGAATTCCCCTGAATGCGGAACGTCACGGAAGCTAAACTGGCCACTCTGCCACACATCGTCAAGTCGCCTGCCTGGCAATTGACAACGCAGATAGAAATTGATCAATCCCGCCCCGATCAAGTTCGTGTATTGCCGCCAACTGACCGGCCCTCTACGCCCTCTGAGCTTCAGGGAGAAGTCATGTCCGACAGCAGCAGCACCTTGCTCATGTCCCGAGTCACATTCGGGCGCGCCCTGCGGCGCCTCCGCAAGGAGGCCGACCAGCTGACCCTCGCGGAGGTCGCCACGGCTCTCGCCTGCGATCTCTCCTTGGTCAGCCGGATCGAGAACGGCAAGCGCGTGTGCTCCAAGGCCCACTTCGCCCAGCTCATGGACATCTACGAAGTGCCAGCCGCCCAGCGCGACGAGCTTGCCGAACTGCACGCGGCCACGCGCGAGCGGCGCCCACCGTGGTGGTCCACGTACAGCGACGTGATCAGCGCGCAGTACGAACGGTTCCTCGGATTCGAGGCGGCGGCGTCGACCGTTCATGAGTTTCAAGTCGGCATTCTGCCGGGCCTGTTGCAGACGGAGGCGTACGCGCAGGCGGTGACCGGTGTGGGGTTCACCTCGCTCGGACCGGATCAGATCGAAGCACTCGTCGAGGTACGCGGCCTGCGACAGCGGCACTGCCTGCTTGAGGCCGCCACGCCTCTGGAGTGCCGATATGTCATCACGCAGGCCGCGTTGGACTTCCAAGTGGGCGGCGAGCGCACGCACAGGGAGCAGCTGGACCACCTGCTGGAGATCTCAGCCCATGCGAGCGTGGAACTCCGCGTCGTTCCCTACGCGAAGGGCGAAGAAGCAGCTCAGATCGGCGCGTTCAGAATCCTGCAGTTCGCGGACGAGGACGTGCCCGACGTCGCCTTCGGCGAGTCGGTCGCTGGTAGTTTGACGATGGACGATCCCCGAGACCTGCGGCGCCTGCACCGCCTCTTCCGCAGTCTCACGGACGCGGCACTCTCCCCGGACGAGAGCCGCGACATCATCGCACTCACCAGACACAAGGATGACTGAACTCATGGAGAAGGCAGACCTCTACTCGATCGATGCCTCCGCGCTGTCCTGGCAGAAGAGCAGCTTCACGGCCAACAACGGCGAATGCTTCGAGCTGGCCCCCCTGCCCGGCGGTGGCGTGGCCGTCCGCGACTCGAAGAACCCGTCCGGCCCGCACCTCTGCTTCACCCCCGGCGAGTGGCGCGCCTTCAAGTCGGGCATGACAGCAGGGGACTTCGACAACCTGTAGGCGAGGAACACTCACCTGAGGGGCGATATGAGCAGCGCACACCGCAGCACGCCGGACCTCTCGGGCGCGAGGTGGCGCACCAGCACGTACAGCGGGGGCCAGGGTGAGTGCGTCGAGGTGGGACACAACGTCCCCCACCTCGTCCCCGTCCGCGCCAGCAAGCGCCCCACCGGCCCCGTGATCGCCTTCGGCGCCGATGCCTGGCACACGTTCATCGGCGTGCTGGGCTGAGCCTGCCCACACCCGGGGTACGGGCAGGCTCCCGGCGCCGACTCAGGACACCGGCAGCCCCGGTGCCGGGTAGCCGTCCATCAGCGCCTTCACCTCGGAGCGGACCTCCGACACCGTGGACTCGTCGCCCCTGCCAGCGGCCTCCACCACGCGGGTGATCCACTCCGCGACCGTGGCCATCTCCGAGGCGGGGATGCCCCGTGACGTCAGGGCCGGGGTGCCGATGCGGATGCCCGAGGGGTCGAAGGGCTTGCGGGTGTCGTAGGGGACGCTGTTGTGGTTGACGACGATGCCCGCGCGGTCCAGGGCCTTGGCCGCCACCTTGCCGGGGACGTCCTTCGCCGTGAGGTCGATCAGCAGCAGGTGGTTGTCCGTGCCGCCGGAAACGAGGTCGAAGCCTCGGGCCGCCAGTTCCTCGCCGAGGGTGCGGGCGTTGGCCACCACGTCGCGGGCGTAGCTGCGGAAGTCGGGCGTGGCGGCTTCGCGGAGGGCCACGCCGATCGCCGCTGTGGTCTGGTTGTGCGGGCCGCCCTGGAGGCCCGGGAAGACGGCGCGGTCGATGGCGCGGGCGTGTTCGGCCCGGCTCAGCAGCATGGCGCCGCGCGGGCCGCGCAGGGTCTTGTGGGTGGTGGTCGAGACGACGTCCACGTGCGGGGCGGGCGAGGGGTGGGCGCCGCCCGCGATCAGGCCCGCGATGTGGGCGATGTCCGCCACCAGGACCGCGCCCACCTCCCGGGCGATGGAGGCGAAGCCGGCGAAGTCGATCTCGCGTGGCACCGCCGTGCCGCCGCAGAAGATCAGCTTGGGGCGCTCCGCGAGGGCCAGGTCACGGACCTCGTCCAGGTCGACCCGGCCGGTGTCGCGCCGCACCCCGTACTGGACACCGTTGAACCAGGTGCCGGTGGCGGAGACGCCCCAGCCGTGGGTGAGGTGGCCGCCCATGGGGAGCGACATGCCGAGCACGGTGTCGCCGGGCTCGATGAAGGCCAGGTAGACGGCGAGGTTGGCCGGGGAGCCGGAGTAGGGCTGGACGTTGGCGTGGTCCATGCCGAAGAGCCCTTTCGCCCGTTCGGCGGTGAGCGTCTCGACCTGGTCGATGACCTGCTGGCCCTCGTAGTACCGCTTGCCGGGGTAGCCCTCCGAGTACTTGTTCTGGAGCACGGTGCCGGATGCTTCGAGGACGGCCGCTGATACGTAGTTCTCACTGGGGATCAGCCGGAGGGTGTCGGCCTGGAGCCGTTCCTCGGCGGCGACCAGCGCGGCGAGTTCCGGATCGGCTGCCGCCAGGGCGGGGTGGCGGAGGTCTGCGGGTACGGATGGTGCGGTCACGGGATCCTCCCGGGTCGGCCGCGTGCTGCGGCGTGGACCCGGATGCCCAGGCGGACGGCTCTCCGGCGATGACGCCCCGGGCGGGCCCGGGGGGTGCCGCTCCCCTGTGGTCGATTCCACTGAGCACCCCGGCAGGGGCACGCGCCAGTCGCGGCGTCTCGTACCTTACTGGGCGCCGACGCCATTCGTCCGGATCAGGCTGAGCTCACCTGCCCCGGAGGCATCCGGCGACACCGGGCGGGATCCGTGGATCTCCGACGATTCGGTGCGAACCACCCCCACCGGAAAGGCCCTTGGCTGATTCTTGGTCATTACATGCCCCGTACATGAAGCGTTCCTCGCCAGAGTGGCGCATTACATGTGCACATCATTCGGCACATGCTCCGCACGCGAGACCCACATCGCAGGGGGTTACTTTGAGAATCAGCCGCGCCGGACGACGCGCCGGGCTGAGCATGGCGGCGACACTGCCACTGCTCGCCGGTGCGCTCGCCCTCGGGATACCCAACGCAGCCGCAGACTCCGCGCCGAGCGGCCGGGATGCGCTCCAGGGCACCAAGCCGGCCTGGGCCACCGCCACGGCCGACCGGGGCGCCACGGCCGACAGCGGGAAGGTCGCCGTCCGGGTCCACCTCGCCGGGCGGGACGCGAAGGGGCTGGCCGCCTACGCGGCCGCCGTCTCCGACCCGCGGTCGCCGTCGTACGGGAAGTACCTGAGCGCCGCACAGGCGCAGGCACGGTTCGGGGCGACCCAGGGCCAGATCGACCGGGTCAGCCAGTGGCTGAAGTCGAGCGGGCTGACCGTCACCGGCGCCAACCAGCACTACGTGTCGGCAACCGGCGAAGTCGCCCGGACCGAGAGGGCGTTCAGCACCCAGCTGCGCAACTACCGCAAGGGCGCCCACACCTACCGCGCCCCGGCCTCCACCGCCTCGGTGCCGTCCGCGCTGAGCGATGACGTGCTCGCCGTATCGGGCCTGGACAACGCGCCGCGCAAGTCCAGCCACGACGAGGTGCTCCCGCCGCCGGACGCGGTGTTCCGCAACTCCGGCCCGGCGTCCTCGTACTACGGTTCCAAGACCGCCTCCAGCCTGCCGAGCGCCTACGGGTCCAAGGTGCCGTACGCGGTCAAGGGGTACACCGGCAAGCAGTTGCGCGCCGCGTACGGGGCCGGGAGCTACACCGGCAAGGGCGTGACCGTCGCCATCACCGACGCGTACGCCTCCCCCACCATCGCGAAGGACGCCGCCGAGTACGCCAAGCGCAACGGCGACGCGCGGTACAAGCACGGGCAGTTCAGCCAGGTGCTGCCGGACGACTACACGAAGACCGAGGAGTGCGGGGCCTCCGGCTGGTACGGCGAGGAGACCCTCGACGTCGAGGCCGTGCACGCCGTCGCACCCGCCGCGAACATCGTGTACGTGGGCGGGGCCTCCTGCTACGACGACGATCTGCTGGACTCGCTCACCAAGGTCGTCGACCACCGGCTCGCGGACATCGTCTCCAACTCGTGGGGCGACGTCGAGGCCAACCAGACCCCCGACCTGGCGCTCGCGTACGACCAGGTGTTCCAGATGGGCGCGATCGAGGGCATCGGCTTCTACTTCTCCTCCGGCGACAACGGCGACAACGTCGCCTCCACCGGTACGAAGCAGATCGACGTCCCCTCGAACTCCGCCTGGGTGACCTCGGTCGGCGGTACGTCGCTGGCCGTCGGCAAGCACGACACGTACAAGTGGGAGACCGGCTGGGGGACCACGAACGCTCCCCTGGCGGCCGACGGCAAGAGCTGGACCGGTTTCCCCGGCGCCTACACCTCGGGCGCGGGCGGCGGCACCAGCTCGACCGTGAAGCAGCCGTTCTACCAGCGCGGCATCGTGCCGGACTCGCTGGCGAAGGCCAACGGGAAGACCCGGATGCGCACCGCCCCGGACGTCGCGGCCGTGGCTGACCCGAACACCGGCTTCCTGGTCGGCCAGACCCAGACGATGCCTGACGGCTCGCTGGGCTACGACGAGTACCGGATCGGCGGGACGTCGCTGGCGGCGCCGGTCATCGCCGGTGTCCAGGCCCTCGCGCAGCAGGCGCAGCGCGGCCGGTCCCTCGGCTTCGCCAACCCGGCGATCTACGCCCGCTACCACTCGAAGGCGTACCACGACGTGACGGACCACCCGCTGGGCAAGGGCCACGACCTGGCCGTCGCCCGGGTGGACTTCGCCAACGGGTACGACGCGGCCGACGGCCTGCTGACCTCGGTGCGGAGCCTCGGCAAGGACGCCTCGCTGTCGGCGGTGCGCGGCTACGACGACGTGACGGGTGTCGGCACTCCGGCCCCCGGATACGTGAGCTCGTACCGCAGGTACTGAGCCCACAATCCCCTGACGCGGGACCGGACGGCCGTCCCGGGGCACCAAGCCCCGTGGCGGCCGTCCGGCCATGCCCGGGGCGGGCGAAAGCCGTGGTCAGGCCGAGGTGCGTTTGCGCGGGGTGCTCTTCGTACTGGTCCGCTTCTTCGCCGTGCTCTTCTTGGCCGCGCTATTCCTGGCCGTGGTCTTCTTGGCCGTGGACTTCTTCGCCGTGGTCCTCTTTGTTGCCGTCTTCTTCTCTGCCGGCTTACTCGCCGTCGAGGAGCCGGAACCGCCTGTCTTGCCGCCCTTCGCACCCTTGTGGTCGGCCATCGAGGTGACCTTCGCGACCGGCGCGTCCTCGCCGCCCGCGCGGGCCTCCTTCGCCGCCCGGACGCTGCTCTCCAGCGCCGCGACCAGGTCGATCACCTTGCCGCCGGTGTCCTCGGGCTCCGCCCGCCGCGGCACCTCGCCAGCCGCCTTGGCCGCGACGAGCTCCTCGACCGCCTCCCGGTAGTCGTCGTGCAGCGAGTCCATGTCGACCTCGCCCAGCGTGGCCATCAAGGCGTCGGCCAGGTCGAGTTCGGCGTCCCGCACCTTCACACCGGACTCCGGCGCGACATCCTGTGCGGTCCGGATCTCGTCCGGCCAGAGCAGGCCGTGCATCGCGATCACGTCGTCGACGACCCGCAGCATCCCGAGGCGCTCGCGGCCGCGCAGGGCGTACTTGGCGACGGCGACCTTCCGGCTCCGCTTCAGCGCCTCACGCAGCAGGGTGTACGGCTTGGCCGCCGGGACCCCGTTGGCGGAGAGGTAGTAGGCCGTGTCCATCTGGAGCGGGTCGATCGCACCGGCCGGTACGAAAGCGACGATCTCGATCGTCTTGGCCGTCGGCAGCGGCAGCGAACCGAGATCCTCGTCGGTGATCGGGATCACCGAGCCGTCGGCGTCCTCGTAGCCCTTGCCGATCTCGGCGGACGTCACCTCTTCCCCGTCCAGCTCGCACACCTTGCGGTAGCGGACCCGGCCGCCGTCGGTGACGTGGATCTGGCGGAAGGAGACCGAGTGGTTCTCGGTGGCGTTGATCAGCTTGACCGGGATGCTGACCAGCCCGAAGGAGATGGCGCCATTCCATATGGACCTCACCGGTCACCCCTTAGAACCTATATAAGCCTATTGATACGTTTTGCGTGTGATCCTTATCCTATGTCGCCTATCACCGAGGTGGAGGGGCGGCGCCTGACGCTCAGCAATCTGGACAAGGTGCTGTATCCGGCCACCGGCACCACCAAGGGCGAGGTGCTGCACTACTACGCAGCCACGGCCGCCGAGGCGCTGCTGGCGCATCTGCGGGAGCGGCCCGTGTCCTTCCTGCGCTATCCGGACGGGCCGGACGGGCAGCGGTTCTTCACCAAGAACCCGCCTCCCGGTACGCCGTCCTGGGTACGGACCGCGCCGGTGCCGCACCACGACAACGAAGGGGCCAGGCAGATCGTGGTGGCGGATCTGGCCTCGCTGATGTGGGCGGCCAATCTGGTGGTGGAGTTCCACACGCCGCAGTGGCGGGCCGGTACGCCGGGGGTGGCCGACCGGCTGGTGTTCGACCTGGATCCCGGAACGCCCGCGAGCGTCGTGGAGTGCTGCGAGGTCGCCCTCTGGCTGCGGGAGCGGCTGGCCGAGGACGGTCTTGAAGCGTACGGGAAGACCTCGGGCTCCAAGGGCCTGCACCTGCTCGTACCGCTGGAGCCCACGCCTTCGGACCAGGTGTCGGCGTACGCGAAGGGGCTGGCCGTCCGGGCGGAACTGGACCTTCCCGAGCTGGCCGTGCACCGGATGAAGCGGGCGCTGCGGCCGGGGAAGGTGTTCGTCGATTTCAGCCAGAACGCCGCGGCGAAGACGACCGCCACCCCGTACACCCTGCGCGCGCGGGCCGAGCCCACCGTCTCCGCGCCGGTCACCTGGGCGGAGATCGAGGCGTGCCGCAGCCCCGGCGAGCTGGTCTTCCTGGCCGGTGACATGGCGGAACGGCTGGCTCGGTACGGGGATCTGCTCGGTCCGCTCAACGAGCCGGGCCGGGGTCGTCCGGTCCCGGACACCGCTTAAGGGCTGTCCCGTAATCCCTGGCGGGCGCGTCCGCGGCCCCGGGCATACCGCATCGTTGCCATTGTTGTCATGTCCAAAGGTAAAAGGCCGCATGTGGCGGGTGGATTGTCCGAGCGGTGGTGCAGACTCTGCGCAGACACTGCTTCGTGGAGACGGCCTCACCCGCGACGCCGCCGGCATCGCGGGCGAGGCCGTAAGTCGTGGGGAGGCGATGACGTGTTCGCGGGGATCGACGAGGTCGACTGGGCCTCGATGGAGCATGCCTACGGGCCTGCCGATGATGTGCCCGGCCTGCTCCAGGGCCTCGCGTCCGCCGACCCGGCGGAGCGCGAGGGAGCGCTGGACGGCATGTACGGGGCCGTGCACCACCAGGGTGACGTCTACGCGTGCACCCTCGCCTGTATCCCCTTCCTCTTCGAGCTGGTCGTGGACCCGGCGGTACCGGACCGCGGCGGCATCGTCGAGCTGCTCACCAGCATCGGCGGCATCGACCTCGACGAGGACGACGAGGACGAGATCGACGAGGACGAGATCGAGGGCGCGGCGAACTACGCCATGGCGGCGGCGGCCGTCACCGCCGGGGCCGGGGTGTTCTTCGCGCTGATGGCCGACGACGACCCGGGGGTGCGGGTCTCCGCCCCGCTGGCCCTGGCCACCCTGCACGGGAACCCCGCGCTGGTCCTGCCGCTGCTGCGGGAGCGTCTCGCGGTGGAGCGGGACGAGGAGGTGCGGCTCGCGCTGGTCGAGGCGGCCGGGCGGGTCGCGCTGCGTCACCGTCCGCTGACCGACCAGATCGCGGACTGGCTGAGCCGGCTCGCCGCGGAGGCCTACCCGCCGGGGCTGCGGCTGGCGGCCCTGGCCCAGCTGGCGCGCTGCGCACCGCAGGCGCTGCCGGGCGATGTGGTGCAGGTGGTGGCGGGCCTGCTGCGGCAGCTGCGGTCCTCCTCGGCCGCCGGGGACCCGGAGCCGGGGTGCAGGCCCGCAGAGGCGCACAGCGAGCCGGAGCCGGCCGGGGCGGAAGAGCGGGCCGCTCCGGTGACGCTGGTGGGGCAGTTGCGCGCGATGCCCGCCGAGGAGGGCGCGGGGCGCACCGCGCCCTGGACGGCCGATCTGCTGCGGACCCTGCATGTCGGGCTCGACGACCGGGTCGCGGAGCGGACGGCCCTGCTGACCGATCAGCTGTGCAGCCCCGACCGCTGGCAGCGCATCGACGCGGTCCGGATGAGCAGCGGGCTGATCCGGGCCTGGCGCGGTTCCTACGCGGAGCTGGTGCGGCTGGTCGGCGAGCAGCTCGGTGCGGCCGAACCGAGGCTGGCCGAGGCCGCCTCGCACGTGCTGGAGGAGCTGTTCGGCCTGGCCGCACCGGCCGCCGACGCGCTGGCGGCCCGGGTCGCGGCGGATCCGGGCGCGTGGGTGAAGGAGTGGGCGGGCGGGCCGCCGGGGCTCGGCAGCCCGGTGAAGGCGCTGTCCCGGCTGGGCGATGCCCGTGCCGTGCCCGCGCTGGCCGCCGCCCTGGAGCGGCCGGAGGTGCCGCACGACGTGGGGTTCGCCATCGGTTATCTGGGCCCGGCGGCCCGTCCGCTGGCCGGTGCGCTGCGACGCAGGCTGGGTGAGGTGGGGCTCGACGAGGGGGCGTACGACCGGGCGAGCCCGCTGCTGGCCGGGCTGACCGCGCTGCGGGCGGGCGAGGCGGCTCCGGAGGTGCTGCGGGTGCTGCGCGGGGCGCCGGAGTACCGGGGCGAGTGGCTGCGTACGGCGGCGCTGCGGGCGCTCGGCTCGTTCGGGCCGGCGGCGTCCTGCGCGGTGCCGGAGCTGCGGGCGCTGATCCGGCGGCCCGGCACCTCGGCGGCGACGGAGGCTGCAGAGGCGCTCTGGGCGGTCGACGGGGACGCCGCTGCCGTGCTGCCCGTCCTGATCGAGGGGCTCCAGGCGGATCACGCGCACGAGCGGCGGGCGGCGGCGAGCGCGCTGGGCAGGCTCGGCCCGCTCGCGGAGGTGACGGCGCCCCGGCTGCGGGCGCTGCTCGGGCACGAGGAGCTGTGGCTGCGGGTGGACGCGGCGATCGCTCTGTGGGAGGTTTCCGGGCGGGCCCGGGAGTCCGTTCCGGTACTCCTGGCCGCCTGGGAACAGAACCGCCATGTCAGGGTTCGGGTGGCCGGATGCCTGGCGCGGATGGGGGCCGCTGATGCAGGCTCTGACGCGGCACACGTGCTGCGCGCCGAGCTCGCCTCCGTACGCCGTCACAACGCGATGGACGGCGGCTACGGCAGCCATGACACATACGAGGACGAGAAGCTGCTGGCGCTCTGCCGCCGGGCGCTCATGGGCAATACGGGGAAGGGACCCACAACATGATCATTTTCGGTACGCGAGGCTATCTCTACCAACTGGCCGTGATGACGATGGTCTGCGGCTGGTGCGGGAATCCGTCCGCGCACACCCTGCGCAAGCGGGTCACGAAGTTCACGCTGTTCTTCGTGCCGCTGTTCCCGTTCTCGACGAAGTTCGCCACGCAGTGCACGTTCTGCGGCGGTGAGCAGCGGATACCCAAGGAGCAGGCCGAGCAGCTGATGGCCCAGCACGTGGCGTCGCAGGACGGCAACCCGTTCGGGCAGGCGCAGGGGCAGGGCCAGCCGGGCTTCGCACCGGGAGCGCCGGGCCAGGGCCAGGGGCAGAACCCGTACCAGCACTGAGGTGACTGAGGTATCAGGGGCATCAGCACTGAAGTATCAGCACTAAATACGCATAAGAGACTTCCCCCCGAATAAGGTCTGTGGAGCCGGGGTCGTGCGCGAGCGCGTGCCCACCGGCTCCACAGACCTCGGGAACGGAGAAAGCCATGCGTGCGCAGCACCGGGCGGCGGCGCTGCTGGCCGGCGCCGCCCTGCTGGCCGGGTGCGGCACCGGCGGCGGGCTGAAGAGCACCGGCCCGGTTCCGGCCGCCATCGGCCCGGCCCGCCTCTGGCCGGAGCTGCCGCCCGCCTCCGCCGCTCCGTACGACTACGGCGAGGGCGAGACCGCGCACATCCCCGGCATCACCGTCCCGGGCGGCGATGTGCACCGGCTGGACCCGGTGGCGGTGGTGCAGGCGGGTCTGAAAGCGCACCCCGACCGGGCCAGCGGTACGGACGAACTCCCGGCGGCGGCGGTCCGCCGGATCAACGCCTGCCGGACCGAGCCGGACGACTGCCCGGTGCTCGCGCCGTACTACCGCGATCTGACGGGCGACGGCAGGGACGAGCTGGTCCTCGCCGTCAAGCTGGCGGACCGCCAGCTGTCCGTGCGGGTCTACATGCCGGAGCGGAGCGGGCTGACCCGGATCATGTCCACCTCGGACGCGGTGATCAGCGTGGAGCTGGCGGGCCGGGACCTGATCATGCGGGCGCCTTCGGCCATCACCGGGTACGAGTACCGCACGGCCTGGTCCTGGGACAGCAGGCAGCGCGCCATGCTGCCCACCCAGGACGGGATCCTGCGCATGACGCCGAGGCCGGAGCCCGGCCGGAGCCACCCGCGGCCCCGGCGCCCCACCGAACGGCCCGGCGAGCTGCCCTCCGCCGCGCCGACGGCGGCGCCTCCCTCCGCGCGGCGGACCGCCGTACCCAGCGCGGCGCCCTCGGCGGCCGTCTCCGCGGAGCGCCGGTGAGCCGGCGGGCCGCAGCCGGGCGGCACGGGCTGCGGATGCCCGCCTGGACCGCGACGCTGACCTGGAAGTCCGCCGTCTTCATCACCGTGATGTGCTGCGTGCTCGCGGCCCTGCTGGGAGTGCTGGTGCACACCGCGGTCACCCGCCAGACAGTGGGCCACGCCCGCGAGAAGGCGCTGGCCCGGCTGACGGACGTGACCGCCGCCTACGAGGCGGGCGAGGCGCTCCCGCCGCGTTCCGGCATCGATCCGCCGGGGCTGCCCGCGTCGCTGCACGAGCTGGCGGTGGACGGGGAGCGCGGCACCATGGTCGCGGAGCACCTCGGCCACCCGACGATGTGGGCCGCCGCCCCGGCCGACGGCCACGCGCTGGCGACCCGGATCGACTACAGCCAGAGCGCCCGCACGATCAACGGCCTGGACGGGGCGATCATCGGCTCCTCGCTGCTGGCGATCGGCGCGACGCTGCTGGCCGGCGGGTTCGCCGTCACCCGGGTGACCCGGCGGCTGCACCAGACCGCGCGGGTGGCCCGCCGGATCGGGGCCGGCGACCTCGACGCCCGCGTCAACGACCCCCGGACGGCCGACCCCTCGCGGCGCCAGGACGAGGTGGCGATCGTCGCCGGGGCGCTGGACACCATGGCCTCAGCGCTCCAGCGCAAGCTGCTGGCCGAGCAGCGCTTCACCGCCGATGTCGCGCACGAGCTGCGCACCCCGCTGACCGGCCTGTCGGCCGCCGCCGAACTGCTGCCGCCCGGCCGCCCCTCCGAGCTGGTCCAGGACCGGGTCCGGACGATGCGCGCCCTCACCGAGGACCTGCTGGAGATCTCCCGGCTCGACACCCGTACCGAGCAGGTCGACCTGGACGTGTACGAACTGGCGCCGCTCGTCGAGCGGGTGGTGTCCGCCTCCGGCACCGGTACGGAGGTCGGGGTCGTCGGGGACGGGCCGCCGGTGCGCGTCGAGACGGACCGGCGGCGGCTGGAGCGGGTGCTCGGCAATCTGATCGGCAACGCGCACCGGCACGGCCGCCCGCCGGTCGTGCTGACGGTCGACGGGCCGGTGGTGACGGTGCGCGATCACGGCGGGGGCTTCCCGGACTATCTGACGGAGGGCGGCCCGCAGCGCTTCCGTACCGAGGGCGGCAGCAAGGGGCACGGCCTCGGGCTGACCATCGCCGCCGGGCAGGCCGGGGTGATGGGCGCCCGGCTGGTCTTCGAGAACGCGGCGGACGGCGGGGCGGTCGCACGGCTGACGCTGCCGGAGTACGTACCCCGCGAGGACGAGGACGAGGACGGGAACGAGGACGGGAAGGGCGGGAAGAAGCCGCCCGGACCACGGTCCTGACGGTCCGCCACCCGGGCCCCACGAACCTCAGTACTATGACATAAGCGAAATAACCCCCGCCTCTTGCTACGTTGCGTGGCATGACCGCAACGACAGCGGACGCACCCCCGCCCGAGCTGCGCCTGCCCAAGCGGCGCGGCGTGGAACTCTCGCTCCTCGTCGGGGCCGTCCTCATCTCCGTCTACGGCTACGCCGCCGTCGGTCTGGCCAGGAACGACGCGGTCCCGCCCGATGTCGCCGGGTACGGCGGCGGCCTCGGGCTGCTCGCCCTGCTGGCCCATCTCGCCGTCCGCTTCCGCGCCCCGTACGCGGATCCGCTGCTGCTGCCCATCGCCGTCCTGCTCAACGGACTCGGGCTGGTGCTGATCTACCGGCTCGACCTGGAGACCCCGAAGGACCAGGCGGCGACCACCCAGCTGGTCTGGTCCACGCTCGGCGTCGCGTTCTTCATCGCGGTGGTGGTGTTCCTGCGCGACCACCGGGTGCTCCAGCGGTACGCGTACCTCTCGGTCGCCGCCGCGCTCGTCCTGATGATCGTGCCGATCTTCTTCCCCGCCGTGAACGGCGCCAAGATCTGGATCAGGGTCGGCGGATTCTCCTTCCAGCCGGGCGAGTTCGCCAAGATCCTGCTCGCAGTGTTCTTCGCCGCCTACCTCGCGGCGAACCGCAACGCCCTCGCGTACACCGGCCGCAGGATCTGGAAGCTGCAGCTGCCCACCGGCCGGGTGCTCGGCCCGATCGTGGCGATCTGGCTGTTCAGCGTCGGGGTGCTGGTCCTGGAGCGCGACCTGGGCACCTCGCTGCTCTTCTTCGGCCTGTTCGTGATCCTGTTGTACGTGGCGACCGGCCGGACCGGCTGGATCGCGGTCGGGCTGCTGCTCGCGGCCGTCGGCGCGTTCGTCGTCGGCTCCTTCGAACCGCATGTGCACAGCCGGGTGCAGGACTGGATCGACCCGTTCGCCTCCATCGACGCGGGCCGGGGCCCGAGCCAGCTCGCCCAGTCGCTGTTCGCCTTCGCGGCCGGCGGGATGCTCGGCACCGGGCTCGGGCTCGGGCACTCCATCCTCATCGGGTTCGCCGCCAAGTCCGACTTCATCCTGGCGACGGCGGGCGAGGAGCTGGGCCTGACCGGGCTGACCGCGATCTTCATGCTGTACGCGCTGCTGGTGGCGCGCGGCTACCGGGCCGGGCTCGCCCTGCGCGACTCGTTCGGACGGCTGCTCTCGATCGGTCTCGCCTCGATCCTGGCGCTCCAGGTGTTCGTGATCGCGGGCGGCGTGATGGGGCTGATCCCGCTGACCGGTATGGCGATGCCGTTCCTCGCCCAGGGCGGCTCGTCCGTGGTCACCAACTGGATCATCGTGGCGCTGCTGATCCGGGTCAGCGACCAGGCCCGCAGACCCCACCCGGACCAGGTGGAGACCGGAGTCATCGCACCCATCCTGGAGGACGAGCTGTGATCCCGTACGTGCCGACCGTCCGGGAGGACCGGCCGTGATCCGCTACATCCGGCGCGCCGCCGCCTTCTGCCTGCTGCTGCTCGTGGCGCTGCTGCTGAACGCCGCCCGCGTCCAGGTCTTCGAGGCCCCCTCCCTCGACGACAACGCCGCCAACCGCCGCAACACGATCGACCGTTACGACCAGCCGCGCGGCAACATCCTGGCCGACGGCAAGCCCGTCACCGGCTCGAAGGACACCGGCGAACAGCTCGCGTACGAGCGCACCTACCGCCACGGCCCGCTGTACGCCCCGGTGACCGGGTACGCCTCGCAGACGTACGGCACCACCCTGATCGAGAACGCAGAGGACGACATCCTGTCCGGCGCCGATCCGATGCTCGCCCCGCTCCCCTTCTGGAACGAGATCACCCGCAGCCGGCAGCCCGGCGGCGACGTCGCCACCACGATCAAGGACTCCATGCAGCGCGCCGCCTACGAGGGGCTCGGCGGCCGGCGCGGTGCCGTCGCGGCCGTCGAGCCGACGACCGGCAAGATCCTGGCCCTGGTCTCGACGCCCTCGTACGACCCCGGGCGGCTCTCCGGCACCGGTTCGTCCGTCACCGACGCCTGGCGGGAGCTCAACGCGGACACCGGTCAGCCGATGCTCAACCGGGCCATCCGGCAGACCTATCCGCCCGGCTCCACCTTCAAGATCGTGACGGCGGCGGCGGCGCTGGACGCCGAGGTCGTCACGGACCCGGACGCCGCCACCGACAGCCCCTCCCCCTACGTCCTGCCGGGCACCTCGACGACGCTGCCCGACGAGGCGAGCGGCTGCGAGGACGCCTCCCTGGCCGAGGCGATCCGGGTCTCCTGCAACACCGTGATGGCCCGGCTCGGGGTACGGGTCGGGCTGGACGGCATGGTGGAGGCGGCCGGGAAGTTCGGCTTCAACGACACCGGGCTGAGGATCCCGTCCGGGGTGGCGAAGAGCAACTTCGACACCGACATGAGCGACGACCAGCTGGCCCTGTCCTCGATCGGCCAGTTCGACACGACGGCGACCCCGCTCCAGATGGCGATGGTGGCCTCGGCCGTGGCCAACGGCGGCGAGCTCATGTACCCGCACCTGGTGGACCGTACGACCACGCACAGCGGCTCCACCGTCCGCACCACGGGTTCGCGCACGTACCACCGGGCGATGAATCCGCAGACGGCCTCGGAGCTGCGGCAGATGATGATCGACGTGGTGCAGGACGGCACCGGAGGCAACGCGGGCATCGACGGCGCGACGGTAGGCGGCAAGACCGGCACGGCCCAGCACGGCGTCGACAACACGGGCACCCCGTACGCCTGGTTCATCTCCTGGGCACAGGCGGAGGACTCCGCCCGGCCCGCCGTCGCGGTCGCCGTGGTCGTCGAGGACGCCGCCGCCGACCGGGCCGACATCAGCGGCGGCGGCAGCGCAGCGCCGATCGCCCGTTCCGTCATGGAGGCGGCACTGTCGGACTGAGGGGGCACGTGGACTGACGGGGCCCCGGTGCGGACCTGTTGGCGCGCCCGGAAACCCTCATGCCGGGGCGTTCTCACGTCGCCGTGGCCGCGTTCGCCGTCTTCGAGAGTCAGAAGACGGCGTCCGCGCCACGGTCGCGGCTCTGGTCCCCTTCGTACCGGTCGGCTACTCCCTCGGGCCGCTCGTATGGCCACCGCTCTTCACCGCCGCGCTCGGCCGGCTCACTCGCGTCGCCCTCGGGCGGGCGCTCGGGCGGACCGGCTCCGCCCGCTCGATCCCGGCCGCCGGGTAGGGCGTCCGCCTGCTCACCCCGAGCAGGCGGCGGTGGAAGCCGTCCAGTTCCAGGGCCGCCGCCGCGTGCCGGTCCAGGACGGCGGCGGCCCCGGCCGGTACGCCCTCGGGGCGGTCGCCCGCGAGCCAGCGACGCAGGAATCCGGCGTCGCACACCTCGTCGAACAGGTGGTGGCGGACCAGGCGCCCGGCGACGTAGTGGCGGTCGTACGCGAGGTGCCCGGCCAGGAACGCGGACTCCTCCGGGGAGAGTTCGAACCGGGTGCTGAGAGCGAGGCCGAAGTCCGCGAAGCGGATCGAACGGCCGTCGGTCAGGATGTTGCCGAAGTGGGCGTCGAAGTGGACGAACCCCTGGGAGCTCATGAAGTCCGCCCCTCGGGCCAGGGTCTCGTCCAGCCACTCGTACGGCGGGCTCTCCCCACCCTCCAGGGCCGCCGCGCGCCGCTCGCCCAGCCAGGCCGCGAGGGTCTGCGGCACATGCTCCAGGAAGAGCACCAGGCCGGCCGAGGAGCCGCCGATGGCCTCCAGCCGGTCGCGTACGGCCGAGGAGCCCTCCCAGTGGGCGACGGCCCCGTCGATGCCCCCGAACTCGTCAATGAAGTCCTGCGGGGCGGAGTCCGGCAGGACGCGCCAGTGGTACATCAGCGGAAAGTCCGGCCAGTCGCCGCCGAGGACCCAGCCGGTGGTGAGGGTGTGCGCGGCCAGCTCCCGCCAGGCGCCGAATCCGGCCGAGCCGATCCCGTACTGGTAGAACACCGGCAGCCCGAAGAGGTTGGCGGTCGACCGCACGTTCTCCGGCCGCAGTTCGAGGTCTGTCAGCGGCACCCGTTTGACGAAGACCCGCCGCCCGCACACGTCCAGCTCCGCCGACCTGCCGCCGATGCCCGCCCCGGTCGGCGCGGCCGCGCGGACCAGGTCGCGGAGCCGGTGGTCGCTCAGCAGCGACAGGTGGGTGGAGACCGACCGGTGGGCGGCGAGGCGTGCGAGATGGTCCCGGTCCGGGACGGGCCCGGCCGGACCGGCGCTGTGATCGCTCCGAGGCATACGGCCGACCTTACTCAGCGCGCCCCGCGCCGCCCCGGTTTCAGGTGGCCGAGGGCGCCGCCTCGCCCCCGTCCGCTATCGCCTCCGCGACCTCCGCGACCCGCGCGTGCTCCTCCGCCGCGAAGCGGTCCCGGTCCAGCTGTTCGGCGATCTCCTCGTCCTGCGCCATCAGCAGGTCCAGGCTGGAGTCGCCCAGTTCGAGTACGCCCATGTCGACGTAGGCCTTCTGGAGCCGCTCGCCCCACAGGCCGATGTCCTTGACGCACGGCACGATCCGGCTGAACAGCAGCTTGCGGAACAGCTGGAGGAACTCGGAGTGCTCGGAGAGCTCCTTGGCCTCCTGCTTGCCGATGCCGAAGTTCTCCAGCACCTCCACGCCGCTGAGCCGGTCGCGCATCAGGTAGCAGCCCTCGATGACGAACTCCTCGCGCTCGCGCAGTTCCGCGTCGCTCAGCTGCTTGTAGTAGTCGCGCAGCGCCATCCTGCCGAAGGCCACGTGGCGGGCCTCGTCCTGCATGACGTAGGCGAGGATCTGCTTGGGCAGCGGCTTGGTCGTGGTGTCGCGGATCATCCCGAACGCGGCCAGCGCGAGGCCCTCGATGAGGACCTGCATGCCGAGGTAGGGCATGTCCCAGCGGGAGTCGCGCAGGGTGTCCCCCAGGAGACCCTGGAGGTTGTCGTTGACCGGGTACAGCATCCCGATCTTCTCGTGCAGGAACCGGCCGTAGATCTCCGCGTGCCGGGCCTCGTCCATCGTCTGGGTCGCGGAGTAGAACTTGGCGTCCAGATCGGGGACGGACTCCACGATCCGGGCCGCGCAGACCATCGCGCCCTGCTCGCCGTGGAGGAACTGGCTGAACTGCCAGGAGGTGTAGTGCTGACGCAGCTCGCCCCGGTCCCTCTCGGTCATCTTCGCCCAGTGCGGGGTGCCGTACAGGGTGAGGGCCTCGTCAGGGGTGCCGAGCGGGTCGGTGGGATCGACCTCCAGGCTCCAGTCGATGCGCTTGTTGCCGTCCCACTGCTTGTCCTTGCCCTTCTGGTAGAGGGCGAGAAGACGTTCGCGGCCGTCGTCGTAGTCCCAGCTGAAGCGGGCGGCTCCGGAGGCGGGCACGGTCCACAGCGGCTGGTCGGGGGCGGTGGTGTAGAGGTCGTGGGTCGACATGGACGGCTCCTTCGCCTCGCATGCTTCGGCAATTCACGCGCCGGCTGGCTCAGTTGGCAGGTTCACACGTTGGTAGACGCCGGGTCAACAAGTCGTGCGCAAGGGATTGACGAGCTTGCTGACGGACGGTCTCATAAGAGGTGACCGCCGGTAATCCAGGTGTGAGGTGGATCCAGCCATGACGACAGTGACCGAACACGACGTGCGGCTGCTCCGTGACGCACTCGGCCCCCTCCGGGACCGCGAGCAGATCGCGGAACGGCTGCTGGAGGCCTCGGCCAAGCACTCCTTCGACCCCGACAAGGAGCTCGACTGGGACTCGGCGGCCGAGGACGGCAAGTGGTTCTGGCCGCCCGAGCTGGTCTCGCTCTACGACACCCCGCTGTGGCGGAAGATGTCGCTGGAGCAGCGGCAGGAGCTGGCCCGGCACGAGTCGGCCTCGCTGGCCTCGCTCGGCATCTGGTTCGAGATCATCCTGATGCAGCTGCTGGTCCGGCACATCTACGACAAGCCGGTGGTCAGCAACCACGTCCGGTACGCCCTCACGGAGATAGCCGACGAGTGCCGGCACTCGATGATGTTCGGCCGGATGATCACCTGGGGCGGTGCGCCCTGCTACCCGGTCCCCCGCCGCTACCACAACCTCGCGCGGGTGCTGAAGACCATCTCCACCACGCCCGGTTCGTTCGCGGCCACCCTGCTCGGCGAGGAGATCCTCGACTGGATGCAGCGGCTGACCTTCCCCGACGAGCGCGTCCAGAGCCTGGTGCGCGGTGTGACCCGCATCCATGTGATCGAGGAGGCCCGGCACGTCCGGTACGCCCGCGAGGAGCTGCGCCGCCAGATGGTGACCGCGCCGCGCTGGGAGCGCGAGCTGACCCGGGTCAGCTGCGGCGAGGCGGCCCGCGTCTTCTCCGTCTGCTTCGTCAACCCGCAGGTGTACGAGAACGTGGGCCTGGACCGCCAGGAGGCCGTCGCCCAGGTACGGGAGAGCGGACACCGGGCGGAGGTCATGCAGTCGGGCGCCAAGCGGCTCACCGACTTCTTCGACGACATCGGGGTCCTCAACGGGGTGGGCCGCAGGCTGTGGAAGAACTCGGGCCTGCTCGCCTGAGGGTGGAAGCCCTTAGGCTTGCGGGTATGACCCCTGCCGCAGCCGCGCCCCCGCAGCGCGCGTACCGAAGGCTCAGCGTCGAGGAGCGGCGCACCCAGCTCCTCGGTGCGGCACTCACCCTCTTCGCGCACCGAGCCCCCGACGAGGTCTCGCTCGACGAGGTCGCCACGGTGGCCGGCGTCTCCCGGCCGCTGGTCTACCGCTACTTCCCCGGCGGGCGCCAGCAGTTGTACGAGGCCGCCCTCAGGTCCGCCGCGGAGGAACTGATCCTGTGCTTCGCGGAACCGGCCGTGGGCCCGCCCACGGAGCGGGTGAGGCGGGTGCTGGACCGCTATCTCGCCTTCGTCGACCAGCACGACGCCGGTTTCAGCGCGCTGCTGCGCGGCGGCAGTGTCGCGGAGACGTCGCGTACGAGCACGATCGTCGACGAGGTGCGACGGGCGGCGGCCGACCAGATCCTGCTGCACCTGGGCCGGGGCGCGGGCAGCGACCCCGGGGCCCGGCTGCGGATGATGGTGCGCACCTGGATCGCGGCCGTCGAGGCGGCCTCGCTGATCTGGCTGGACGAGGGGAAGCAGCCGGCCGCGTCCGAGCTGCGCGACTGGCTCGTCGACCAGTTCATCGGCCTCCTCGCGGTCACCGCGGCCACGGACCCGGCCACCGCCACCGCCGTGGCCGAACTGCTGCCCCTGGAGACGGCGGCGGGCCCGGCCGGCCGGCTGGCGGAGCGGCTGATCCCGGTGGTCGGTGCGGCGGCGCATCTGCTGCCCCCCGGCTGATCGGTCAGACTGGGCGGGTGAGAAGCGAGAACGTCCCCTTCACCGGCGGCCCGCTGGACGGGCGGGCCCTGCCCGTACTCCTCGGCGCGACCGGCCACCCGCCCAAGTGGTACGAGGTCCCGGTCCCGGACGCCGACGGCGGGCCCGCCACCGTGCACGCGTACCGGCGGGTCCCGGCCGGGTACTCCAAGCGGCTGGGCATCCAGCGCGGCTGGGTGTACGAGTACGCCCCGGGCGGCCGCGAGCGCCACAGCCCCAAGTGGCCCTGGTCGAAGCCGGGATGACGTTGACGGGGCGGCGCGGGCCGGAGCCGGACCGGCCGCCCCTGTGCCGGTCGGGCTGAGAAGTGCCGGTCGGTCTAAGATCGACGGTCAGGTCCGAGGACGGTCATATAGGGGGTGCGCCATGGAGGCGCTGCGTCAGGACGATCCACGCCGCTTCGGCCCGTACACGGCGCTGGTGCGGCTGCGTGAGACGGCCGCGGCGGTGCAGTACCTCGCGCGCGGCGCGACCCCGCAGGACCTTGCCGTGATCACGGCGGCGCGGCCCGAGCTGGCCGCGCTGCCCGGCTTCCGGCGGCACTTCGAGGCGGAGGCCAGGACCGCGGACCGGCTGGCCGGTGGCTGGGTGGCGGCGCAGCTCGGCACCGGTACGGACGGGGCGGAGGAGGACGAGCCGCTGTGGGCGGCCGCGGAGTACGTACCGGCGCTGACTCTCGCCGAGGCGATCGAGACCGCCGGGCCGCTCCCCGAGCGGGCCGTGCGGATACTGGGCGCGGGCATCGCGGAGACCCTCTCCCGGGTGCACGCCACCGGAGCCGTCCTGCAGGGGCTCGCCCCCAGGACGGTGCTGCTGGCCGGGGACGGGCCCCGGCTCACCGCCTTCGGCCCGCTGGGTGCGGCAGCCGACGCGGAGGCGCGGCCGGGCGGGCAGCTCTCCGTCCGGCTCGGCTATCTGACCCCGGAGCAGATCGAGGGTGAGGAGGCCGGTCCGGCCTCCGACCTCTTCGTGCTGGGCCTGCTGCTCGCGTACGCGGCGACCGGCAGCACCCCGCTGGCGGACGGTCCCGCCACGGAGGCCGCGGAGCGGATCGCCCACACCGACCCGGAACTGGCTTCCGTGCCGGACGCGTTGCGCGATCTGATCGGCCGCTGCCTGGCGAAGGACCCGGCCGACCGGCCGACGGCCGGTGCGGTGGCCGCGGAACTGGCCCTGGAGGGCGCGGCCGGGCTCGCGAAGGGCGGCGACTGGCTGCCGGCTCCGCTGGCGGCGGCGGTGGCGGAACAGGGCATGCGCGCCCAGGCACTGGAGACCGCGCCGCCCGTCATCGAGGACGCCGTACCCGTCACGGATACGGCAGAGACGGCCGACGCGACGGGCGCGACGGGCGCGGTAGGTGCGACGGGCGCTCCGGAGGGCCCGGACGTGCCGGGTGCGACGGGCGCTCCGGACGCGGACGCCCCCGAAGTCCCCGACGTTCAGGACGCCGTGCCCCTGGCGCTCCCCGCCGGCGACGGGTCCGGGGAGCCCGCGGCCGGCCGGGACACCCGTACCGCCCAGTTCGGGATCATCGACCCCCGTGCACCCCGGTCCGATCTGGCGACGACCCAACTCGTGCTCAACCCTGAGGTGACCGGCCCCGCCGGACCACCGGCCGGTCAGGCGCCTCAGTCCCCCCAGGCGCCTCAGCCGCTGCCCTACACCGCCCCCGCGGCGCCCTTCCTCCACACGGGACACCCGGTGCCCCACCCGGCTGCCCAGGGCCCTGCTCCGCTTCCCGCCCCCTTCCCTCTCGCGGCCGCTCCCGAGCGCCCCTCCGCCGGACGCCGGAGCCTGCTGATCGGAGCCGCGGCCGGGGTCGCCGGGCTGCTCGTCGGCGGTGGCGCGGTGTTCGCGCTCGATTCCGGCGACGATGACGAGCCCACGGACGACGCCAAGCCCGCCCCGAGCACCAGCCGGGCCGCCGTCGCCGGACTGCCTCCGCAGCCGCGCTGGATCCACACGCACCCGGAGTCCGAACCGGCCCCGCGCACCGCCGCGCTCTGGAACGACCGGCTGCTGGTGCTCACCGACGCGGACCATGCCACCGCCATCGACCTGCGCACCGGCGACCGGGTCTGGCAGAACGCGGACGCCGCCAAGGGACAGGCGGCCCTGCCCGCGGGCAAGGAGCTGTGCTTCGTCGCCGCTCCGGACGAGTTCCTGTGGCTGTCGGCGAAGGACGGAAAGGTCGCCCACCGGCTGGCGTACGCCGACGGATTCGACGGCGCCCCGCACCTGGTGGTGCCCGATCTCGTCGGCGCGTCCGGTTCGACCGTCTGGTTCACCGGTTCCACCAAGTCCACCGTGAAGGCCCCCAAGCCGAAGAAGGGCAAGAAGCGCGGCAAGGACAAGGTGGTCGTCAAGTCGTATCTGTTCGGGTACGACATCGAGCAGCGCAAGGAGCTGTGGCGGACGCCCGTACCCACCGGCCGGGGCCCGGAGGCGCCGGAGTACCGGCTGATCGCGGTGCGGCCGGACGACATCGTCGTACGGCAGAGCCAGCAGTCGCTCACCGCGGCGGACGTGAAGGCGGCGAAGGGCAAGGGGAAGTTCCGCAGCTTCGACCGGAAGACCGGGAAGGCGAAGTGGACCGAGGCGTTCGGCACCGTCACGCCCGGCGGCGCGGCCGTGGGCGATGCGGACGGCCTGCTGTACGCGGCCGTCGGTGACGACCTCCGGGCCTTCGGGACGCCCGACGGAAAGCCGAGGTGGACGCTCAACGGCACCCGCGGCTCCCACTTCGGGAACTCGGTCGAGGCCGGCGAACTGCTGCACACCACCAACAGCAACCAGGAGGTGGGGGCGGTCGACCGGGCGACCGGGCGGCCGCGCTGGCAGCGCTCGACGGAGGGGCCGCGCACCGACGTGACGCCCGTGATCAGCGTCAGCAGCACCGGCGGGACCCTGCTCGCGGCGAGCTCCGGCCAGGTCACCGCGTTCGCGGCGGCGGACGGGCGGCGGCTGTGGAAGTTCCAGGACATCGGGGAACAGGACCCGAAGGGCGCCACGGTCACCAGCACGTACCAGGTACTGCCCTTCGGGAAGAGCGCGCTCGTCCGGCGCGGCCGGATGGTCTACGCGTTCCCGGTCGACTGACCGGTCAGCCGACCGGCCCGGAGGGCGGCGCGGAACCGCCGCCTTCCGGGGGACCGGGCCGCCGCCACGCACCTCGGTTCTTGAATCACCTGACGGCAGGTGAGCGTATAGAGGCATTGCGCTCACTTATGGGGTAGTCCGACGATTCACCCCGCTATCGGAGGAGATGTCATGCCGGGCAGTGTCCTGCGCTCCGTCTGCACCGCGGCGCTCGCAGCCGTCGTCGTGACCTCACCCGCCGCCGCCGTGGCCGCACCCTCCCCCTCCGCCTCGGCCTCGCCGGTGGGCGAGACCGGCGCCGCCGCGCTGCTGGTGGAGCTGCAGAGGCTGTACCAGCAGGCGGAGGAGGCCACCGAGACCTACAACGGGACGGCGGCCGAGCTGAAGAAGCGGACCGCGGAGGCGAAGAAGCTGGACTCCGCCCTCGTCACCGCACGGCTCTCGCTTTCCCGCAGCCGCGACGCCGCCGGACGGCTGGCCCGCCAGCAGTACCAGGGCCGTTCCGACTTCTCCTCGTATCTGCGACTGCTGCTGTCCCGCGACCCCGCCCAGGCCCTGGACCAGGGGCAGGTCATCCAGCGGCTGGCGGCGGGGCGGGTGGCGACCGTGCGGCGGCTGACCGGCGCCGAGAAGCGCGCCGACGAGCTCGCGAAGAAGTCCCGCCAGGTGCTGGACAAGCAGCAGGTGCTGGCCGCGCGGCAGAAGAAGGACCGCGACGCCGTGCGGAAGCGCCTGAAGGAGGTCGAGGCGAAGCTCGCCACGCTCTCCGCGGACCAGCTGGCCGAGGTGTCCGGCCTCGAACAGAAGGGCACGGCCGAGGCCCAGGACGCGCTGGTCACCTCGGGCGCCCTGTCCTCGACCCGGCCGCCGTCGGAGGAGGGCGGCGAGGCGGTCCGGTACGCGGTCCGGCAGATCGGCAAGCCGTACGTGTGGGGTGCGGAGGGCCCCTCCTCGTTCGACTGCTCCGGGCTCACCTCGCAGGCCTGGGCGAACGCCGGACGCACCATTCCGCGTACGTCGCAGGAGCAGTGGCGGCAGCTCCGGAAGGTGCCGGTGAGCGCGCTGCACCCCGGTGACCTGGTGGTCTACTTCCCGAAGGCCACGCATGTGGCGCTGTACATCGGCAACGGGCTGGTGGTGCAGGCACCTCGCCCCGGCTCCCTGGTGAAGGTCTCGCCACTGGCGTCGAATCCGCTGCTGGGCGCGGTCAGGCCGGATCCGGACAGCGCCCCGCTGAGTACGTACAAGGCGCCGGAGCTCCCCCAGGGGGCGTCCGGGGGCTCCGACGAGGGGTACAGCGTCTCCACCGCGCCCACCGGCTGACAGCGCACCCGCTGGACGGACCGGGCCGGGCAGGGTCCGTCCAGCGGGTGGAGAACACTCGGGCCCCTACTGGCCGGCAGTGAGCGAGGCCAGGTAGGCGTTCGTCTTCTCCGGCTCGAAGAAGAAGTTCTCGAAGTCCGCCGGGTCGTTGAACCCATTGGCGAAGCGGTCCGCGACGGGCTGGAGCCGGCCGCCGGCGCCGATCAGGTTCAGCACGTGCTCCGGCGGGACGCCGAGCATCGCGTTCGTCCACTTCACGACGTGCTGGGCCGTGTCCCAGTAGCGGTCGAAGGTGGACTGCATCCACGCCGCGTCGAACTCGCCGTCGCCGTGCTCGATGATCGAGTCCAGGTAGGCGTTGGCGCACTTGGACGCCGAGTTGGAGCCCTGGCCGGTGATCGGGTCGTTGGCGACGACCACGTCCGCGACGCCGAGCACCAGGCCGCCGCCGGGCAGCCGGCCGATCGGCTTGCGGACGGTGGGAGCGTAACGGCCGGCGAGGGTGCCGTTGGCGTCGGTCAGTTCGACCTTCGTGGCGCGTGCGTACTCCCACGGGGTGAACCGCTCCATCAGCTCCAGCGTCTTGGCCAGGTGCTCGGAGGGGTCCTTGATGCCCTGGAAGACGTCGAGCGGTCCGCCCGGCACGCCCTCCCAGAACAGGATGTCGGCGCGGCCGGACGTGGTGAGGGTCGGCATCACGAACAGTTCGCCCACGCCCGGGACCAGGTTGCAGCGCACCGCGTCGAAGTCGGGGTGCTCGGGGCGCGGGCCCATGCCGTGGACGTACGCGACGGCCAGCGCGCGCTGCGGGGCGTCGAACGGGGAACGGGACGCGTCCCGGCCGAACATGGAGACCAGCTCGCCCTTGCCCGCGGAGACCATCACCAGGTCATAGGTGCGGGAGAAGTAGTCCAGGTCGGAGACGGCCGCGCCGTGGATGACGAGCTGTCCGCCGCGCTGGGCGAAGGTGTCCATCCAGCCGGCCATCTTCAGGCGCTGGTCCACGGACTGCGCGAAGCCGTCCAGCTTGCCGACCCAGTCGACGGCGCGCGAGGAGTCGGGTGCGGCCACCGAGACGCCGAGGCCCTCGATGCGCGGGGCCTGGGACTCCCAGAAGTTGAGCTGGTAGTCCCGCTCGTGCTGGAGCGCGGTGTGGAACATGCACTGCGTCGACATGACCCGCCCCGAACGGATCTCGTCGGCGGTGCGGTTGGACATGAGGGTGACTTCGTACCCTCTGGACTGCAGTCCCAGGGCGAGCTGGAGCCCGGACTGACCGGCTCCGACTATGAGTATCTTCCGCATCGCGGTTCTCCGTTGTGTGTGACGTGCGAGCTATTCGGGGGAGGTCTCAAGGGCGTGGCCCACCAGGGCCAACAGGGCCTCGACGACGTTGATCCTGTTACGCGCGTCCATGATCACAACAGGTACGTGCGGGGGGACGGTCAGGGCCTCCCTGACGTCCTCGGACTCGAACCCGGGCGTGCCCTCGAAGTGGTTGACGGCCACGATGTACGGCAGTCCGCAGCTCTCGAAGTAGTCGAGGGCCGGGAAGCAGTCGGCCAGCCTGCGGGTGTCGGCCATCACGATCGCGCCGATCGCGCCGCGCACCAGGTCGTCCCACATGAACCAGAAGCGCTGCTGGCCCGGGGTGCCGAAGACGTACAGCACGAGGTCGTCGTCGAGCGTGAGGCGGCCGAAGTCCATGGCGACGGTCGTGGTGACCTTGTCGGGCGTGGCGCTGAGGTCGTCGGTCTCCTCACTGGCCCGGGTCATCATCGCTTCGGTCTTCAGCGGGGTGATCTCGGAGACCGAGCCCACGAAGGTGGTCTTGCCGACGCCGAAGCCGCCCGCGACCACTATCTTCGTGGCGACCGGCGCCCTGGTGTGGTCCAACTGCCAGTCCCGCAGGCCCTCTTCTGCCTGGTCCACGGGCCCCGGCTGACGCGGGGCGAACAGCGGCGACTCAGAGACGACGGAGTCCATTGAGCACCCTTTCGAGCAGTGCGCGGTCGGGCTGGCCGGTGCCGTGCCCGGTCCCGTACACGCGGATCTTTCCCTGGTCGGCCAAGTCACTGAGCAGGACCCTGACCACGCCGAGCGGCATCTTCAGCAGTGCGGAGATCTCCGCGACGGTACGCATCCGGCGGCAGATCTCGACGATGGCCTGGAGCTCCGGCATGACGCGCGAAGCCAGGTTGCCATTGGTCAGTTCGCGCCGCTCGTCCGGGGCTTCGAGCGCGGCCACGAACGTCTCGACGAGCAGGACGTGGCCGAACCGGGTGCGGCCACCGGTGAGCGAGTACGGGCGCACCCGCGCGGGCCGTTTGTCGGCCCCGCGCACGGGGAGCCTGCGGGCGGGTTCAGCGGCAGCGTGGGTCACTGGGCGCTCTCCATCGATTTGCGCAGTTCACTGCGGAGTTCGGGGGTGAGTACGTGGCCGGCCCGGCCGACGAAGAGCGCCATGTGGTAGGCGATGACGCTCATGTCGCAGTCGGGGGTGGCGTGCACGCCGAGCAGCGACCCGTCGCTGATCGACATGACGAAGACGCTGCCCTCCTCCATGGCGACCATGGTCTGCTTGACGCCGCCGCCCTCCATCAGCTCCGCGGCACCGATGGTCAGGCTGCCGATTCCGGAGACGATGGTCGCCAGGTCGGCGCTGGAGCCGCGGGGGCCGTCCTGCTTGCCGGCCGACTGGGCGGCCTGGTGGCCGGGGTCGGAGGAGAGCAGCATCAGTCCGTCCGACGAGACGACGGTGACCGAGTGGACCCCTGGCACCTCCTCCACCAGATTGCTCAGCAACCACTGAAGGTTCCGGGCCTCGGTACTCAGCCCGAATGTGCTGGGCGCAGTCAACTGCGTGCCTCCTCGACTGTGTCCCCCGTCTCGTCGGCTCGACCGTCGGTACGGTCGGCCGCCTCAGTGTGGCCTGTACGTGCGGTGCGGGCGGCCGGAACGGCCGTCCCCGGCGTGGCGGATCCGGCGATCTCCGCCTCGACGTCCCTGCGGCCGTCCTTCGCGCCCTGGTGGAAGCCGCCCAGCCGGCGGCGCAGGGCGTCCTTGTCCACGCTGCCGGTGCGGTCCGCGGCGGGGGCGGAGGCCGGCGCGACGACCTTGGGGGTGCGCTTGGGCAGCCCCTTGTCCGTGACCCGGCCGGGCTCCGGGTGGCGCGGGCCGGGCACGGTGTCGGCCACCGGAGCGGCGACGGGTGCGGGGGCGGGCGTCGGGGCCGTGACGGGTGCGGGGGCCGGGGCCGGGGCATCCACCGGGGTGTCCGCCGGCTGCGGGCCCTCGTCGGCGGCGCGCTCGTGGCTGTCGGGGCCGGTGGCGTAGGGGCCGGACGCGAGCGGGGCCTCCGGTCCTTCACCGAAGGCGGGCGCGTGGGTGAACTCGGGTGCGTCGTCGAACTCGGGCACCCGGGGAAGCCGGACCTGCATCGTGGTCTCGGAGTCGCTCTCCGGACGCGGCGAGGACGACTCGGGCGCGGGTGCGGGTTCCGGTGCGGCCTGCGGCGCCTGTGCGGGCTCGGGCCGGGGTGCGGCCTCGGGCTGCGGCGGGGTCGCGGCCTCGGCCTCGGACTGCGCCTCGGACCGGGCGATCGTCTCTTCGGCCGCCGCGATCAGCGGGTCGACGGAGGGCGCCGGTGCGCGGCTCGGCAGCGCGTTGGAGTTGGCCTCCGCCACCGAGCCCGGCAGGTTCAGTGTGGGCGCGTCGCCGGGCGCGGTGACCGGCGGCGGGGTCGCGGCCGGCGGCGCCTTCGGCAGCAGGGCGGCGGGCAGGACGACGACCGCCGTCACGCCGTTGCCCTTCTGCTCGCGCAGCTGGACCCGCACGGCGTGCCGGGCGGCCAGCAGCGACGTCACCTGGAGACCGAGACCGGCGCCGTCCGCGTTCTGCTCGCCCGTCTCGAAGAGCGACGGGTCGGCCAGCCGGGTGTTGAGCTCGCCCATCCGTACGGACGACATGCCGATGCCCTCGTCCTGCACGGAGAGCATGACCTCGCCGGTCTCCAGCAGCCAGCCGGAGAGCTGGACCTTGGAGTCGGGCGGCGAGAAGGAGGTGGCGTTCTCCAGGAGTTCCGCGACCAGGTGGCTGAGGTCGTCGGCGGCGAACCCGGCGACCTGGGCGTGCGGCGGCAGGGACTGGATGGTGACCCGCTCGTACCGCTCGATCTCGCTGACCGCCGCGCGCAACACGTCGACCAGTGGAATCGGGCCCGGGTGGGAGTGTCCGTGCTCGGCGCCCGCGAGGACCAGCATGTTCTCGCTGTGGCGGCGCATGACCGTGGCCATGTGGTCGAGCTTGAAGAGGGTGGCGAGCCGCTCCGGGTCCTGCTCGCGCTCCTCCAGCGACTCGACGACCCCGAGCTGGCGCTCGACGAGGCCGAGGTTGCGCAGCGAGAGGTTGACGAAGGTGTGGTGGACGGTGTTCCTCAGCTTCTCCAGCTGGGCGGTGAGGTCGGCCGTGTGGACCTGGAGTTCGGCGCGCTGGATGGTGAGCGCCTCGCGGCCCGCGATCAGCTCGGCCCGCTCGCTCTCCAGCTTCCCGAACCGCCCGTTGAAGTCGTGGAGCAGTCCGTGCAGCCTGCCGTGCAGGGTGTTGATGGACCGGACGACCTGGGCGAACTCGTCGTTGCGGCCGGTGTAGCGGACCGGCTCCGCGGTGTCGGGTTCCGCCGCGAGGCGGGCGGCGCCGATCCGCAGTACGGCGAGCGGCTGGGTGAGGGTGCGGGCCACGGCGGTGGAGACGCCGACGGCGATCAGGAAGCAGCCGCCGAGCAGCGCGATCCGCAGTTCGAGCGCGGTGACGTCGTCGTCGCGCAGCTGCTTCAGCCGCTGCACCTGGGCGGTGCCGAGCGCGGACTCGACGCTGCGCATCCGGTCGATCCGGGCGGAGAGCGCCGCTCCGGTCTTCTTGCCGCTGACCTTCTGGTCGGCGTCGGAGAGCTCGGGGCGGTCGGTGAGCTCCGCGAGGTACTTCTCCGCGTTGTTGACCTCGGGACCGGTGACGGTGGACGCGAGCTTGTCGCGGGCGGTGGCGCCGGCCGCCTGGTCGAAGTCGGCCAGCGAGGAGAGCTCGCCGACCCTGGCCTGCTGGGCGGCGGCGCTCAGCTCGTCACGGGTGCGGTCGTCCTTGGTGGCGCCCTCGTCCTGGGTCTGGACGGGCAGCCCGGTGAAGGGGTCGGTCTGTGTCACCGGCTCCTTGCGGGGGACGGCGAGCGCGGCGAGCAGCAGCCCGCGGGTGGCGGAGGCGTGCTCGGTGGCCTGGCCGAGGGCGAGCGGGGCGCGGCCCGCTCCGGCGGCGCGCGGCGGGGTCTTCTCCGCGAGTTCGTCCGCGAGGCCGTGGAGCTTGGCGATGACCTCGGAGTACGACTGGTGGGCCTCCAGCGCGGAGCCCTTGCCGCTGACGGCGTCGCGGCGCAGCGAGGGGATGGTGGAGAGGTCGCGGCGCAGGACTTCGGGGGCCGCGTCGCGGATCTCGTCGACCTGCTGGTCGACGCGGGCGCTCCGGCTCCCGGTGGCGCCGCCCTGGCCGGGCTTTCCCTCCCGGCCGGCGGCGATGTACGCGGTGACCTCGTCGCGCTCGTCCGCGAGGGAGTGCGCCAGCGCGATGGCCTGCTGGTTCAGCTCCGCGAGGGTGACCAGCCGCTGCGAGTCGTTCAGCTCGGACGAGGCGCTGAGGGCGGCCGGAGCCCCCGCGGCTATGACGGTGATCCCGACGACCGCGACTCCCGCGACCAGCCGACTGCGTACGCGCACGGTGCGCCCGCCTTCGGCCGACGCCGAAGGCGCCACCTCGGAACCGCTGTTCTTGCCGCCCTTGCTCCGAGGCCGCTTCTTCTGCACCGGTGCTCGCAATCTTGACTCGTCCGCCCTTGAAGCAGAGGTGACGCACGGCCACTTGAACGAGCGCCCCGCCCCCTGGTACGGCTTCTGACCATTCCAGTGCTTTTGAGAGGGGGGCGCGCATCAACCGCTCCACCACTCGAACGAGTGAACAACACTCAAGAGTTGACGAACAACTCTCCCCAGGAGGCCCTGTCGGCACACCTGGACGTCCGGCTGGAACTTCCGGGCGGGCTTTGGCAGGATGCCCGCCCGCACACGTGGCGGAGTGATTACCTCCGCTCCGACCGCCCGTCTGACCTGCTGGTACGGGCCGGCCCGGCTCCGTGCACGCCTCGTGAAGGCGTCGTGCAGACTGACGGTATGCGTATGGAGCTCGCCACCGCCGCCGGCATTCCCGGCCGCCCGAACGAGGACTGGGCCGCCACCGCCCTCCCCGCCTCCGGCCAGGGCGGGGGGCTGGTGCTGCTCGACGGGGTCACCCCGCCGCGGGGGGACGACGGTTGTGTGCACTCGGTCCCGTGGTTCACCGCACGGCTGGGCGGCGCCCTGGTCGAACTGTCGGGTTCGCGGCGGGATCTGACCCTCCGGGAGGTCCTGGCCGAGTCCATCCGGCGCACCGCGGACGCACACCGCCCCCTGTGTGACCTTTCTCACGTACGCACGCCACAGGCAACCGTCGTCATGGTGCGTTGGGACGAGGCCGCCATCGAACACCTGGTCCTGTCCGATTCCGTACTGCTCCTCGAATCGCCCGACGGGGCCGTGCGCGCCCTGCTGGACGACCGGCTCGACCGGCTGCCGGCCGGATCGCTCACCTCTGAGGCGATCGCGGACGCGCGGGTCCGGAACAAGGAGGGCGGCTTCTTCACCGCCGCCGCCGATCCGGCCGTGGCACAGCGCGCGGTGACGGGGCGTACGCCCCGCGCCGAGGTGCGGGCGGTGGCCGCGATGACGGACGGCGCGAGCCGCTGGACGGAGATGTTCGGCGAGGGCGACTGGACGGACTGCCTCGGGGTGCTGCGCAAGGAGGGGCCCCAGGGGCTGATCGACCGGGTCCGGGCCCTGGAGGACGCGGACACGGGCCGTACGCGGCTGCGGCGCGCCAAGACCCACGACGACGCGACGGCGGTCTACGCGGAGCTGTGAGCGGGTGCGCGGGGCCCCGCCTCGTCGGCCCTCCGCCTCAGTCCTCCGCGCGGGCGTTCAAGTGGTGCAGCAGCCGGGCCAGTTCCGCGACCTCGGCCCGGTCCCAGTCCGCGAGCTTGCGCACGTAGCGGTCCCGGCGGGCGTCACGGACATGCCGGAATCGTTCGAGGCCCTCGTCGGTGAGGCGGACGAGGAAGGCCCGCCCGTCGGCCGGGTCGGGCTCGCGCGCCACCAGTCCGAGACCTTCCAGGGCGCGCAGTTGACGGCTCATGGTGGCCTTGCCGACCCCGAAGTACGAGGCGAGGTCCGTCGCCCGCTGCCGGCCCGCCGACTCCAGGCGCACGAAGAGCCCATAGGCGGCGGCCTCCAGCTCCGGGTGCACCTCGCGCGCCATCTCGCCGGAATTCGCCCGTGCGCGGCGCAGGAACACCGCCAATTCCAGCTCCAGGGCGAGGAATTCGTGGTCCACACCACTCGCCCCGGCTGCGCCGGGTTCACTCCCTCTTTCGCTCCCGTGCACGTCAACACCCCTCATGAGCTTTCCTGCCGCTGAAAGTTTCTTTCACCGCTGGTCATCGCCGCAGCTCCGCCAGTATTTCGCAGGAGTAGACCAACGGCACCGCCCTGGCCCTCTTCCGCAGCACGGTTCCACGTGCGTAGCGTCATGCATGGCATGTTCACACCATGACGTGCCATCAGGGGTGCGCGCACCGGTCCCTGAGTCAGCAGATCCCCCCGCCGAGGCCTGGGAGGCACGCGATGCCCGTGCACAGATCCGGCTCGGAGACCGCCCGCCGCTCACGCATCGCGGCCGCGGGAACTCTGCTCGCAGCACTCTCCCTCGTCATCACCCTGCCCGGCGCCGCTGGCGCCGCGGGCAACCCGGCCACCGGGGACCCCACGAAGCCCGCCAGGGGCTCGGCCACCATGGGCATGGGCGTCGTCGCCCACGACGGCCGGGGCGGGCTGCCGGCCGACACCCGTGCCGTGCAGACGGAGGGCGTGGACGTCAGCGGCCACCAGAACGCCGTGAACTGGGCCGCCCTCTGGAGCAGCGGCGTCAAGTGGGCGTACGTCAAGGCGTCCGAGGGCACGTACTACACGAACGAGGACTTCACCCAGCAGTACAACGGTTCGTACAACGTGGGGATGATCCGCGGCTCGTACCACTTCGCCACTCCGGACACCACGAGCGGCGCCGTCCAGGCCAACTACTTCGTCGACCACGGCGGCGGCTGGTCCAAGGACGGCAAGACGCTGCCGGGCGCACTCGACATCGAGTGGAATCCGTACGGCGACCAGTGCTACGGCAAGACCCCGGCCGCGATGGTCTCCTGGATCCGCGACTTCGTGAACACCTACAAGGCGCGCACCGGACGCGACGCGGTCATCTACACCGCGACGAGCTGGTGGCAGACCTGCACGGGCAACAACGCGGGCTTCGGCACCACCAACCCGCTCTGGGTGGCCCGCTACAACACGACGGTCGGCGCGCTCCCGGCCGGCTGGGGCTTCTACACGATGTGGCAGTACACCTCGACCGGCCCCACCGTGGGCGATCACAGCCACTTCAACGGCGCCCTCGACCGCGTACAGGCGCTGGCCAACAGCTGAGCCGTCCCGCCGGGCGGCCGCCCGGCGCACCCTCCCCGCAGAAGAGCCCGGTGACGTACCCCGTCACCGGGCTCTTCCCGTTCCGCGCCCCTGACCAGGCATGAAGCCACAATCCGCCTCAGGGGAAGGCAGGCACCCCCGCTATACACGCCATGTATACGCGGTGTGTATAGTCCCTCCGGGCGCACGCCGAGTGCGCCAATCAGTCAAGAAGGAGTGACTCGCCTTGCCCAGTAGGACGAAGTCGATCGGTACGGGGTTGGCCGTCACCCTTGTGACGGCCCTCACCCTCACGCTCAGCGGCTGCTCGATGGAGACCACCGCCCCCGGTTCCGCCCGCGCCGACGCCGCCTCCGACTCCAAGGGGTCTTTCGGCCCGGTGGACTGCCGCAAGGCCAAGTGCATAGCCCTGACGTTCGACGCGGGCCCGGCCGAGGACACCCCCCACCTGCTGGACATCCTCAAGAAGGAGAAGATCCACGCGACCTTCTTCCTGCTGGGCAAGAACCATGTGAAGAAGCACCCGGACACGGTCCGCCGGATCGAGGCCGAGGGTCATGAGGTGGCCAACCACACGTGGTCGCACGAGATCCTGACGGACAAGAGGCCCGCCCAGATACGCGCCGAGCTGGAGAAGACGCAGGACGCGATAGCGGCGATCACCGGCAAGAAGCCGAGGCTGATGCGGCCGCCGCAGGGCCGCACCGACGACACCGTCTCCAACATCAGCAAGGACCTGGGGCTCTCCCAGATCCTGTGGAGCGCCACCGCCAAGGACTACTCGACGACCGACTCCGCGCTGATCAAGAAGCGGATACTCGACCAGGCGAGCAAGGACGGCATCATCCTGCTGCACGACATCTACAAGGGCTCGGTGCCCGCGGTGCCGGGCATCATCGACGCGCTGAAGAAGCAGGGCTACATCTTCGTGACGGTCCCCCAGCTGATGGCGCCCGCCGAGCCGGTCCCGGGCACGATCTACCGCCCGTAGAACCTCCCGTACGCGAAACGGCCCGCCTCCCCGGAAGGGGAGACAGGCCGTCCGTACCGGCCGTGTACGTGGTGCCGCGTCCGTCACGCCGTGGCACTCACGCCGCGGCCGGGATCCTCCGCTCCGCCAGGGCCGAGGCCGGGGCGAGGGCGATCTCCAACACCTGGCGGACGTCGGTGACCGGGTGGACCTCCAGGGTCTCCAGCACCTCGGCGGGGACGTCGTCCAGATCCGCCTCGTTGCGCTGCGGGATCACCACGGTGGTGATGCCCGCGCGGTGGGCGGCGAGCAGCTTCTGCTTCAGACCGCCGATCGGCAGTACCCGTCCGGTCAGCGACACCTCACCGGTCATCGCCACATCCGTGCGGACCAGCCGTCCGGAGAGCAGCGAGGCCAGCGCGGTCGTCAGGGTGATGCCGGCGCTCGGGCCGTCCTTGGGGACCGCGCCCGCCGGGAAGTGGATGTGCACGCCCCGGTCCTTGAGGTCCGCGACCGGCAGCTCCAGCTCCGCGCCGTGCGAGCGCAGGAAGCTCAGCGCGATCTGCGCGGACTCCTTCATGACGTCACCGAGCTGGCCGGTGAGGGTCAGTCCGGAAGCGCCGGTCTCCGGGTCGGCGAGCGAGGCCTCGACGAAGAGGACGTCACCCCCGGCACCGGTCACCGCGAGCCCGGTGGCCACGCCCGGCACCGCGGTGCGGCGCTCGGCCGGGTCCTGGGCGGACTCGGGGACGTGGTGCGGCCGCCCGATCAGACCGCGCAGGTCCTCGTCGGTCACCGTGAACGGGAGTTCCCGGTCGCCCAGCTCGTGCTGGGCCGCGACCTTGCGCAGCAGCCGGGCTACGGAACGCTCCAGGTTCCGCACGCCGGCCTCGCGGGTGTACTCGCCGGCCAGCTTGCGCAGGGCGGACTCGTCGAGGGTGACCTCGTCCTGCTCCAGGCCGGCCCGCTCCAGCTGGCGCGGGAGCAGGTGGTCGCGGGCGATGACGACCTTCTCGTCCTCGGTGTAGCCGTCGAGCCTGACCAGTTCCATCCGGTCGAGCAGGGCTTCCGGGATCGCTTCCAGGACGTTGGCGGTGGCCAGGAAGACGACGTCGCTGAGGTCGAGTTCGACCTCCAGGTAGTGGTCGCGGAAGGTGTGGTTCTGGGCCGGGTCGAGCACTTCGAGGAGGGCCGCGGCCGGGTCGCCCCGGTAGTCGGAGCCGACCTTGTCGATCTCGTCGAGCAGGACGACCGGGTTCATCGAACCGGCCTCCTTGATGGCGCGGACGATGCGTCCGGGCAGCGCGCCGACGTAGGTGCGCCGGTGGCCGCGGATCTCCGCCTCGTCCCGGACGCCGCCGAGCGCGACGCGGACGAACTCGCGGCCCATGGCGTGCGCGACGGATTCACCGAGCGAGGTCTTGCCCACGCCGGGCGGACCGACCAGGGCCAGCACCGCACCCCCGCGCCGCCCGCCGACCACGCCGAGACCGCGGTCCGCGCGCCGCTTGCGCACCGCGAGGTACTCGGTGATGCGCTCCTTCACGTCCTGGAGGCCCGCGTGTTCTGCGTCCAGGATCTCCTGGGCGCCCTTGATGTCGTAGGCGTCCTCGGTCCGCACGGTCCACGGCAGTTCGAGGACAGTGTCGAGCCAGGTCCTGATCCAGGAGCCCTCGGGGCTCTGGTCGGAGGAGCGCTCCAGCTTGTCGACCTCCTTCAGCGCGGCCTCGCGGACGTGCTCGGGAAGGTCGGCGGCCTCGACGCGGGCCCGGTAGTCGTCGGACTCGTCGCCGGAGCCGGAGTCGCCGTTGAGTTCGGAGAGCTCCTTGCGGACGGCGTCGAGCTGGCGCCGCAGCAGGAACTCGCGCTGCTGCTTGTCGACGCCCTCCTGGACGTCCTTGGCGATGGACTCCGCGACGTCCTGCTCCGCGAGGTGTTCACCGAGCCACTGGATGGCGAGCTTCAGCCTGGCGACCGGATCCGCGGTCTCCAGCAGCCGCACCTTCTGGGCGGTGGTCAGGAAGGGGGAGTATCCGGAGTTGTCGGCGAGCGCGGAGATGTCCTCGATCTGCTGGACCCGGTCCACGACCTGCCAGGCGCCGCGCTGCTTCAGCCAGCTGGTGGCGAGCGCCTTGTACTCCTTGGCCAGCTCGGCGACGGATCCCGGAAGGGGGTCGGGGGCCGACCCGTCGACCCGGGTGCCCTCCACCCAGAGCGCGGAGCCCGGTCCGTTGGTGCCGGCGCCGATCCGTACCCGGTCGCGGCCCCGGATGAGCGCGCCGAGGTCTCCGTCGGAGAGCCGTCCCACCTGTTCCACGGTGCCGATGACACCGATGCCGGTGTAGGTGCCGTCGATGCGCGGGACGAGCAGCACCTCCGGCTTGCCGCCGCCCTCGCGGGCGACGGCCTGTGCGGACTCCACAGCGGCGCGTACGTCGGTGTCGGACAGGTCCAGAGGCACCACCATCCCGGGCAGCACGACCTCGTCGTCGAGCGGCAGCACAGGCAGGGTGAGCGGTGTGACCGCGTCGGACTCAGTAGCCATGATCTCCCCTTCGGCAGTCAAGTTGAGCTATGCAGACTCAATGCTCATGAGCTGCCCGATGTTCCCCAAGCCGTGTTCGCTGTGAGCGATCAGGAACGCGGCCAGGAGCGCGATCGGGAACGACTGCCTCCGCATGCCCTTCGTGCAACACGGGAGAGCGCCCGTGAAATCCCCTGGAAGGCGGCGGCCGTGCCGGACAGGATGACGCCATGAACGATTCCGCTTCCCCCGCGCAGGCCCTGCTGGTCGTCGACGTCCAGAAGGCGGGGGTGACGGGTGACCGGGCGGTGCCCGGCGCGGCCGGACTCCTGGAGCGGGTGGCGGAGCTGATCGCACGGGCCCGGAGCGGCGGCGCGCTGGTCGTGCACCTCCAGAACGACGGCGCGCCCGGCTCGGGCGACGAGCCGCACACCCCGGGCTGGGCGCTGCACCTGCCCGTCGAGGCCGGCCCCGGGGAGGTGGTGATCCGCAAGACCAGGGACGACGGCTTCGCGGGCACCCCGCTGGGAGAGCTGCTGAGCGGTGCCGGGGCCCGGTCGCTCGCGGTGTGCGGGGTGATGTCGGAGATGTGCGTCCAGGCCACCGCCCGTACCGCCCTGGCCCTGGGCCACCGGGTCGTGCTGCCGTACGACGCCCACGCGACGCAGGACATCCCGGCCGCCCCGGCATCAGCGCCGCCGTCCCGGCCGCCGTGGTGTCCCGGGTCGCGGCGTCGCCGATCAGCGGCGATGCCGAGGTCACCGTGGCGGCCGCGGACGTGACGTTCGCCGCCCCGCCGTCACCTCCGCGCTGAGCCCGGAAAAGCGTTCGGCGCGGCCCCGGCGACAGGGCAGAGTGCCCGTATGAACGAAGACAGAGGGCTGGAACCGGACGGCACGATCGCCCGCGAGGGCTCGCTGAGCCGGGTACCCGAGCGGTTCGCGCCGGTCGTGGCGGCCGCCCGGTCCCGTATCTCCGAGGTCTTCGGCCCCGACCGGCTGGACAGCGCCTACATCTACGGCAGCATTCCGCGCGGCACGGCCGTTCCCGGCGTCTCCGACCTGGATCTGCAACTGGTCCTGCACGCCGGACCCGCCGGGGCGGACCGGGAGGATGCCGACGCCGTCGAGGCCGGACTCGACGCCTCGTTCGAGGAGATCGACGGCGTCGGCATCCTGCTGTCCGGCAGGGACACCGTGCTCAGCGACCTCGAACGCCACGACCTGGGCTTCTTCATCGCCTGCCTGTGCACCCCGCTGCTCGGCGACGACCTCGCCGGGCGGCCGCCGCGCTACCGGCCGAGCTCGCTGCTCGCCCGGGAGACCAACGGCGACCTGTGCCTGCTGCTGCCCGGCTGGCACGAGCGGGCGGCCGGGGCCACGACGGACTCCGAACGCCGCGCCATGAGCCGCCGCGTCGCCCGCCGGATCGTACGGACGGGCTTCACGCTGGTGATGCCCAGGTGGGGCGGCTGGACCAGCGAATTGGCCGAGTGCGCCGAACTCTTCGCCCGTTACTACCCGCAGTTGCCCGAGCGGGCCGAGCAGATGCGGCTCGCCGCCCGTACGGGCCGCACCCCGACCGCCGACCCGGCCGTCCTGTCGGTCCTCGTCGACGACCTCGCCCCGTGGCTGGCGGCCGAGCACATCGCGGTGCACGGCGAGAAGGCCCCGCGCCCCTGACCGCGCCGCGAGCCGGGCACCCCGCTGGCCCCGGCACCGCCGCTCGGGCCAGGATGGGCCCGACACCGACCGGCGGTGACCGCACCCGCCGACCAACCCACCGGAGACCCGCGCCATGCACCCCACCTACGGCCCCGACGCCCTCGCCCCCGTCACCCTCGACCGCCGCGAGGGACCGTACGGGGAGGTCGTCCTGCGCAGGCGGGGCGACGACTTCGAGATCATCGCCAACGGGTGCTTCCTGATGGACACCTCGGACGGGCGCTCGGAGCGGCTGCTGATCGACGCCGCCCTCGCCGCGCTGCCCGCGGACCGGCCGGCCCCGGCGGTGCTCATCGGCGGCCTCGGGGTCGGGTTCTCGCTCGCGCGGGCCGCCGCAGAACCGCGCTGGGGCCGGATCGCGGTGGTGGAGCGGGAACAGGCCATCGTGGACTGGCACCTGGGCGGGCCGCTGGCCGGGATCTCGGGAGAGGCGCTGGCCGATCCCCGGGCCGGGATCCTGACGGCGGATCTCGTCGCCCATCTCCGTACCACTACGGAACGTTACGACGCACTGTGTCTGGACATCGACAACGGGCCGGACTGGACGGTGACGGAGGACAACGGAAACCTCTACTCCCCCGCCGGTCTGGCCGACTGCCTCCGGTGCCTCACGCCCGGCGGAGTGCTCGCGGTGTGGTCCGCGCAACCGTCCGCCGAATTCGAGGAAGCCCTGCGCGATGCCGGATTCCATGGGGTTCGGACCGAAGAGGTAGGCGTTGCCCGAGGTGTGCCGGACGTGGTCCATCTCGCAATTCGCACCGACTGAGATTCCCCCGCCTGGTATCCGGGCCCCCGGGACGCCCGGGGGCCAAGCCCCACAAGAGCGACACTCCACCTCCTTCGCGCGGTCCGCGCACCCCCACGCCCTTGCACCCTGCGTAGCCGGGAACGGCCCGCTGCCTTTACGCTGCTGACCGATAACGGGATCTCCCGCGAAATTCACAAGCGATAACCGTGCGTCCGGGGGAATGGCCCCCGCGAGAACGGGCAGGGGCGGGGCGATGGAACAGACACACACCACCCACAACGGTGTCGCGGCCACCCCTGGCGCGCAGCGCCGGGTGCTGGTGGTCGAGGACGACGCGACGATCGTCGATGCCATTTCCGCCCGGCTGCGGGCGGAGGGCTTCCTGGTACAGACCGCGCTCGACGGCCCCGCGGCCGTGGACGCGGCCGAGGCCTGGCAGCCGGATCTGATGGTGCTCGACATCATGCTCCCCGGTTTCGACGGGCTGGAGGTCTGCCGCCGGGTGCAGGCACAGCGCCCGGTGCCGGTCCTGATGCTGACCGCCAGGGACGACGAGACCGACATGCTCGTCGGGCTCGGGGTCGGCGCCGACGACTACATGACCAAGCCGTTCTCCATGCGCGAGCTGGCGGCCCGGGTGCACGTCCTGCTGCGCCGCGTCGAGCGGGCCGCGCTGGCCGCCGTGACGCCGCGCAGCGGAATACTGCGCCTCGGCGAGCTGGAGATCGACCACGCGCAGCGCCGGGTGCGGGTGCGGGCGGACGACGTCCACCTGACGCCGACCGAGTTCGACCTGCTGGTCTGCCTGGCCAACACGCCGCGCGCGGTGCTGTCCCGCGAGCAGCTGCTGGCCGAGGTCTGGGACTGGGCGGACGCCTCGGGCACCCGTACCGTCGACAGCCACATCAAGGCGCTGCGCCGGAAGATCGGCGCGGAGCGCATCCGTACCGTGCACGGTGTCGGCTACGCCCTGGAGACCCCAGCGCCATGACCGCGCCCGGACCGGGGCTGCGGCCGTTCTCGATCAAGGCCAAGCTGGGCACCCTCGTCGTGGTCTCGGTCTTCATCACGACCGGGCTGCTGATGGTGGCCCTGCGCACCCGTACCGAGCTGCGGTTCATCACGGTGTTCTCGGTCATCGCGACCCTGCTGATCACCCAGTTCGTGGCGCACGGGCTGACCGCGCCGCTGGACGAGATGCGGGCCGTGGCCCGGTCGATCTCGCACGGCGACTACACCAGACGGGTGAGCGGCGCCGACCGGCGTGACGAGCTGGGAGACCTGGCCCAGACGATCAACCTGATGGCGGACGATCTGGCGGCCGTGGACCGGCACCGCAAGGAGCTGGTGGCGAATGTCTCACACGAGCTGCGCACCCCCATCGCGGCGCTGAGAGCGGTGCTGGAGAACGTCGTGGACGGGGTGTCCTCGCCCGATCCGGAGACCATGCGCACCGCCCTCAAGCAGACCGAGCGGCTCGGCAGGCTGGTGGAGACGCTGCTGGACCTGTCCCGGCTGGACAACGGCGTCGTCACGCTGAAGGCCCGCCGTTTCGAGGTGTGGCCGTATCTGTCGGGGGTGCTGAAGGAGGCGAACCTCGCCACCGGCCACCGCCGGCTGTCCTCCGGCTCCGGGAACTCCACCCGTAAGGACGTCCATCTCCACCTGGACGTGTCGCCGCCCGAGCTGACCGCGCACGCGGACGCGGAGCGGCTGCACCAGGTGGTGGCGAACCTGATCGACAACGCGGTGAAGCACAGCCCGCCGCACGGCCGGGTGACGGTGCGCGCCCGGCGCGGCAGTCAGCCCGAGTCGCTGCATCTGGAGGTCCTGGACGAGGGCCCCGGCATTCCGGAGTCCGAGCGGCACCGGGTCTTCGAGCGTTTCAACCGGGGCGACGTGACGTCCCCGCACGGTCCGGGCAGCGATGGCGGTACCGGGCTCGGCCTGGCGATCGCCCGCTGGGCGGTGGATCTGCACGGCGGACGGATCGGTGTGGCCGAATCAGCTCGCGGATGCCGCATCCGCGTCACTCTTCCGGGGATCCATCAACCGCGAGGTTGACATAGGGTTCGAACCGGAAGGGCACGTTCTGCGTGTTCCGTTCAAGGGGTACGGTCCAAGGGGCCGTAACTGCGGTCTCGCGTACCCGGAGCAATGCGGAACCAAGCTTGTTTCCCGCCATTTCCTGCGCCGAAACCCGACTTTCGATGTGACTTGCACGACGAAGACCGGCCCGGTCCGCATGGAACGGTCCGGGAGGCGTAGCCTTGATTTCCGCTGTCCACCACCTTGTGAAGCGGAAGAGGGCGGTTGCCGCCGTGTCGTCTCAGTCCCCCAGTAACTCAAGCATCTCGACCGACCAAGCCAGCCCGGGTTCGAACCCGGCTGCTGCTTTCGGCCCCAATGAGTGGCTTGTCGACGAGATCTACCAGCAGTACCTCCAGGATCCCAATTCGGTCGATCGCGCCTGGTGGGACTTCTTCGCCGACTACAAGCCGGGTACGTCCGGCACGGCGGACAAGCCCGTTCCCGGCGCCGCAGCCGCGGGGGCTGCGGCGCCCACGGCTCCGCCCGTGACCGCGCCGACCGCCAACAACCACACCGCCCCTGCCGCGCCCGCGCAGCCCGCGGCCCAGGCTCCGGCCCCGGCCGCACCTGCTGCCCCGGCGCCCACACCCGCCCCTGTCGCCCCAGCGGCTCCGGCCGCTCCGGCGAAGGCGGCACCGGCTCCCGCGAAGGCCGCCCCGGCTCCGGCCGCCAAGGCCGCCGCCGAACCGGCCGCGGAGGCCCCTGCCGGGCCCGAGTACGTGACGCTGCGCGGCCCGTCCGCCGCGGTCGCGAAGAACATGAACGCCTCGCTGGAGCTGCCGACGGCCACGTCCGTCCGCGCCGTCCCGGTGAAGCTGCTCTTCGACAACCGCATCGTCATCAACAACCACCTCAAGCGCGCCCGGGGCGGGAAGATCTCCTTCACGCACCTCATCGGGTACGCGATGGTGCAGGCCCTCAAGGCCATGCCGGCGATGAACCACTCCTTCGCGGTGAAGGACGGCAAGCCGACCCTGGTCAAGCCGGAGCACGTCAACCTCGGCCTGGCCATCGACCTGGTGAAGCCGAACGGCGACCGCCAGCTGGTCGTCGCGGCCATCAAGAAGGCCGAGACGCTCAACTTCTTCGAGTTCTGGCAGGCCTACGAGGACATCGTCCGCCGGGCCCGCAACGGCAAGCTCGGCATGGACGACTTCACCGGCGTCACCGCCTCGCTGACCAACCCCGGCGGCATCGGCACCGTTCACTCGGTGCCCCGCCTGATGCCCGGACAGGGCCTCATCATGGGTGTCGGCGCGATGGACTACCCGGCGGAGTTCCAGGGCACCTCGCAGGACACCCTGAACAAGCTGGGCATCTCGAAGGTCATGACCCTGACCTCGACGTACGACCACCGGGTCATCCAGGGCGCCGCCTCCGGCGAGTTCCTCCGGATCCTCTCCCAGCTGCTGCTCGGCGAGAACGACTTCTACGACGAGATCTTCAAGGCGCTCCGCATCCCCTACGAGCCGGTCCGCTGGCTCAAGGACATCGACGCCTCGCACGACGACGACGTCACCAAGGCCGCACGGGTCTTCGAGCTGATCCACTCCTACCGGGTCCGCGGCCACGTCATGGCCGACACCGACCCGCTGGAGTACCGCCAGCGCAAGCACCCCGACCTGGACATCACCGAGCACGGCCTCACCCTGTGGGACCTGGAGCGGGACTTCGCCGTCGGCGGCTTCGCCGGGCAGACCCTGATGAAGCTCCGCGACATCCTCGGTGTGCTGCGTGAGTCGTACTGCCGCACCACCGGCATCGAGTTCATGCACATCCAGGACCCGAAGGAGCGCAAGTGGCTCCAGGACCGGGTGGAGCGTCCGCGCCCCGCTCCGGAGCGCGAGGAGCAGCTGCGGATCCTGCGCCGCCTCAACGCCGCGGAGGCGTTCGAGACGTTCCTGCAGACCAAGTACGTCGGCCAGAAGCGGTTCTCGCTGGAGGGCGGCGAGTCCGTCATCCCGCTGCTCGACGCGGTCATCGACTCCGCCGCCGAGGCGCGCCTCGACGAGGTCGTCATCGGCATGGCCCACCGCGGCCGGCTGAACGTCCTGGCGAACATCGTCGGCAAGTCGTACGCGCAGATCTTCCGTGAGTTCGAGGGCAACCTCGACCCCCGGTCGATGCACGGCTCCGGCGACGTCAAGTACCACCTGGGCGCCGAGGGCACCTTCACCGGTCTGGACGGCGAGCAGATCAAGGTCTCGCTGGCCGCCAACCCCTCGCACCTGGAGGCGGTCGACCCGGTCCTGGAAGGCATCGCCCGCGCCAAGCAGGACATCATCAACAAGGGCGGCACGGACTTCACGGTCCTGCCCGTCGCGCTCCACGGCGACGCGGCCTTCGCGGGCCAGGGCGTCGTCGCCGAGACGCTGAACATGTCGCAGCTGCGCGGCTACCGCACCGGCGGCACCGTGCACGTGGTGATCAACAACCAGGTCGGCTTCACCGCCGCCCCGGAGTCCTCGCGCTCCTCGATGTACGCGACGGACGTCGCGCGCATGATCGAGGCGCCGATCATCCACGTCAACGGCGACGACCCGGAGGCCGTGGTCCGCGTCGCGCGGCTCGCCTTCGAGTACCGGCAGACGTTCAACAAGGACGTCGTCATCGACCTCATCTGCTACCGCCGCCGCGGTCACAACGAGGGCGACAACCCGGAGTTCACCAACCCGCAGATGTACACCCTGATCGACAAGAAGCGCTCGGTGCGCAAGCTCTACACCGAGTCCCTCATCGGTCGCGGCGACATCACGCTGGAGGAGGCCGAGCAGGCGCTCCAGGACTTCCAGGGCCAGCTGGAGAAGGTCTTCGCGGAGGTCCGCGAGGCCACCTCCGCGCCGTCCCAGCCGCACGTCCCGGACGTCCAGGCCGAGTTCCCGGTGGCCGTGACCACCGCGGTGTCCTCCGAGGTCGTGAAGCTGATCGCGGAGTCGCAGGTCAACATCCCCGACTCGATCACCGTCCACCCGCGCCTGATGCCGCAGATGCAGCGCCGTGCCGCCTCCGTGGACAACGGCACCATCGACTGGGGCATGGGCGAGACGCTCGCCATCGGCTCGCTGCTGATGGAGGGCACCCCGGTCCGGCTCGCCGGCCAGGACACCCGCCGCGGCACCTTCGGCCAGCGGCACGCGGTGCTCGTCGACCAGAAGACCGGCGAGGACTACACCCCGCTGCTCTACCTCTCCGAGGACCAGGCCCGTTACAACGTCTACGACTCGCTGCTCAGCGAGTACGCGGCGATGGGCTTCGAGTACGGCTACTCGCTGGCCCGCCCGGAGTCGCTGGTCATCTGGGAGGCCCAGTTCGGTGACTTCGTCAACGGCGCGCAGACCGTCGTCGACGAGTTCATCTCCTCGGCCGAGCAGAAGTGGGGCCAGACCTCAGGCGTCACGCTGCTGCTGCCGCACGGCTACGAGGGCCAGGGCCCGGACCACTCGTCCGCCCGCCCGGAGCGCTTCCTCCAGATGTGCGCGCAGGACAACATGACGGTCGCCATGCCGACGCTGCCGTCGAACTACTTCCACCTCCTGCGGTGGCAGGTGCACAACCCGCACCACAAGCCGCTGATCGTCTTCACCCCGAAGTCGATGCTCCGGCTGAAGGCGGCCGCGTCGAAGGCGGAGGAGTTCACCACCGGCGGCTTCCGTCCGGTGATCGGTGACGACTCGGTCGACCCGAACGCGGTCCGCAAGGTCGTCTTCTGCGCCGGCAAGGTCTACTACGACCTTGAGGCCGAGCGCGAGAAGCGCGGCGTGACGGACACCGCGATCATCCGCCTTGAGCGCCTGTACCCGCTGCCGGGTGCCGAGCTCCAGGCCGAGATCGCCAAGTACCCGAATGCCGAGAAGTACCTGTGGACGCAGGAGGAGCCGGCCAACCAGGGTGCGTGGCCGTTCATCGCCCTGAACCTCATCGACCACCTGGACCTGGCCGTCGGCGCCGACGTCCCGCACGGTGAGCGCCTGCGCCGCATCTCGCGGCCGCGCGGCTCCTCGCCCGCGGTCGGCTCGGCCAAGCGTCACCAGGCCGAGCAGACCCAGCTGCTCGACGAGGTCTTCGAGGCCTGACCGGCACATCACGAACCGGGGGCCCGGCTCCGCGCACATCGCGCGGGGCCGGGCCCCCGGCCGTTGCCGCCTGCCGCCGGGTTCAGACGATGAGCGGCTCGAACGGCCAGAAGTCAGGTTCGCCGTCCGTCGGTTCGGTGGCGATCGCGGCGTAACAGCCCACGGACAGCGGGTGCCGACTGCCCAGTTCGGCGTTGGCGCGCTCACAGTTGGCCCGCCCCAGCTCGACGGCGGCCCCGGGCCGCCCCGTCCGGGCCCGCATGAGCACCGTGTTCAGCGCGCAGCCGATCGTCCACGGGTGGTTCTCCCCGACCGCCCAGGACATCCGGGTGCCGGCCCGTTCGATCTCGTCGTACCCCTGCTCCCGGTCTCCCATGGCCCAGTGCATCAGCCCGAGGTTGCCCTCGGCCCCGACGGTGTACGGGTGCCGGTCGCCCAGCATCCGCCGGTAGCCGTCCACCACCTGTTCGTGCAGCCGCAGCGCCCGGCCGGGGTCGCCCGCCTCCCGTTCCGCGCCGGCCGCCGCCGTGCTGATCAGCAGCGTGAGCGGGTCGTGCTCGCCCAGCAGGCGCAGCGAGCTGTCCCTCGTCGCGGCGAGCGCCGGAAGGGCTGAGGCGGCGCCCTCCAGGGCGTACTGACAGAGCGCCAGGTGGTACTGGGCGCGCAGCGTCTGTGGGTTGTTGCCGCCCATCCAGCGCAGATGGCGTCCGGCCGTCCGCCGCAGGGCGGTCTCCGCCTCCCGGTGCCGGCCGAGCAGCCGCAGGTCCGTGGCGAGGTTGATCTCCGAGTACAGGGTGGCGGGTGCCCGCTCCGGCAGTACGGCGCGCCGCCGCTCCAGGGTGAACTCGTCCGCCTCCAGGGCCTGTCGGTAGCGGCCGAGCAGCCGCAGCGACACAGCGACGTTGTTCTCGGCGTTGAGGGTCCGGGGGTCGTCGTGGCCCAGCAGCCGCCGGTAGCGGTCCCGGATCGAGACGGACAGGTAAAGCGCCTCCCGGTAGCGGCCCAGGCCCCGCAGATCCGCGGCGAGCCCGCCGGCGGCGCGCAGGTGGTCCGGGTCCAGTTCACCGCGCTCGGCCGCCAGGAACTCCGCGGTGGTGCGCTCCACCGCCTCGCTGCGGGTGTAGTCGCCCAGGGCGCGCAGCAGGTTGGCGTAGTGGTGGCGCAGGTCCCGGATCCGGGGATGGGCCGGGCCGAGCAGTGCCTGCCAGGATTCCATCGCGGGGGCGGCGAACCGGACGCCGCTGCCGTATTCGCCGGAAAGGTACATGTAGCGGAGGCAGTTGAGCACCAGCCGCTGTACCGGTGGCTCCTCGCTCTCCAGGACCTCGGCCCATTTGAGGTGGGGGGTGAGCGCGGCGTAGGCCGGCCAGTGGCGGATGTCGGCGGGATCGCCGGGGTCGGCCGCTGCGAGGGCCCGCCGGGCCGCTTCCCGGTAGACCGGGCGGTCGCTCCCGGCGATGCCGCCCCGGACGAACTGGTGGACCATGCGGTGGATCTGGAGCGCCTCGCCGTCCGCGGCGGCCAGCGGGTCCGGGTCGGCCTCCAGTCGTACGGCGGAGCGGTCCACCAGATGGCGCACCGCCCGCGCGCGCCGGGCGTCGTCCGTCAGCGGGCCCGGCAGGGCGGCGCCGTCCAGCAGCCGTACGGGGATGGAGCCGGGCGCGAAGAAGGCGCAGAGCCGCAGCAGTTCGTAGGACTCCGGGGCGCTCTCACCGAGCTCCGTCAGCTGGACCGACCAGCCGGTGTGGAAGGCGAGCGGGTAGTCGGCAGAGACCTTGACGACGTCATGCTGCCGGGGGTGCTCCAGGAGTCCGAGGTACTCCTCGACCGGAAGCCCCGAGTCGGTGAGCCAGCCGGCGGTCTGGTCGAGCAGCAGCGGCAGGTCCTCCAGTGCCTCGGCCAGCCGGTCCGCCTCGGCGTGGTTCAGCCGGGGGGCGCGGAGCCGGATGAAGGCGACCGACTCCTCGCGCCGGTAGGCGGGCACCTCGACCGGCGCGTCCCGCCCCTCCTGCCCGGCGTTGCGGGAGGTGATGAGTACGTGTCCGGTGCCGGCCGGTACCAGGTCCCGGATCTGGTCCGGTTCGTCGGCGCCGTCCAGCACGACCAGCCACCGCGCGTACGGTTCGCCGCGCCGGAGCGACTCGTGCACGGCGCGCAGCCGCTCCCCGTACTCCGGGCCGGTGGACAGGCCGAGTCCGGGGGCGAGTTCGGCGAGCTTCTGGCGGGTCGGGGCGCGCCGGTCGGCGGGCACCCACCACACCACGTCGTACTCGAAGCCGAACCGGTGGACGTACTCGGCGGCCAACTGCGTCTTGCCCACCCCCGGCATCCCGGACAGGGTGACGGCGGCCCCGGCGGGCGCTCCCGTGTGGAAGGCCTCTCCGATCCCGGCGAGCAGCTCCTCGCGGCCGGTGAAGCGGGTGTTGCGGCGCGGCACCCCGCCCCACACCTCGGGCGTGTGGGCCGGGTGGTGGGGGGCGGACCTGGCGGCGACGTCCTCGGGCAGCGGGCCGGTGGGGAGCCCGAGGCGGACGAGCAGCCGGCGCTCGGCGTCGTCCGCGCCGACGCCGTACAGCTCCAGCGGGTCCAGCAGGGAGACCGCGCCGCGCAGCGGGGCGGTGTGGGTGAACCAGATCGCCGCGAACCGCTCCCGTTCCGGGCCGACGACCTCGCGCAGGGCCCGGTCCCACTCCTCGCGGCCGTGGTCTGCGAGCCGGACGTACCGGGGGCTGAGGAGGAGCAGGATCCGGCCGCCGGTGCGGGCCAGCGCCCGCAGCGTGTCCGCCGGGGAATCGCCCGCCCGGGGATCGGGGCGGTGCCGGTGGACCGTCACCCCGCGCCGCTCCAGCCGGTCGGCGGTCCATGCCGCCCAGGCCCGGTCCGAGTCGGCGTAGCTGAGGGTGATGGCGCCGGCGGCTCCGGAGGGGGCGGGGTGCGACGGAGCGGGCGGGGCGGCCGTGCCGGGTCGCGAGGCGGTCGGCGTGGGGCGTGGCCCGGCGGCGGGTGCGGCCTGCCCGGACCCTGCTGGGCCCGCGGACCCCGGCAGCCAGTGGCCGGCCGGGCGGCTCAGGTCCTCGTCCGGTTCCGCCGGCTCCCGGATGAGGCAGGGCAGTTCGGCCCTGCGGACCGGGGCGCCCCACTGGTTGGAGATGGTCAGCCGCAGTACGCCGGGGCCGGTCGCGGTGCCCGCGGTGACGAGGAATCGGGCCGGGCCGTACGTACCGCCGAAGCGGTGCAGTACGAGTCCCGGGTCGTCGAGCACCTCGCAGACGAAGTGCGGGGCGCCGTCCAGGGAGACGCTGAAGGCCAGCTCCTCCTCCTCGTACGGCCACGCCTCGCCGTCCTCCTCGTTGCGGGCGTTCAGCGGGCCGCGCAGGTCGACGCCGACGCACTGGACCACACCGGGTCCGACCTCGCTCAGCCAGCCCACGACGGGCTCGATCAGCAGCGGCCGCTCGTCACCGTTCAACCGGGACCCCTCCCGTGCGCGGGGACCGGCCGGTGAGGTGCAGGGTGCTGAGCGGGTGCCCGTAGTACTGGAACATCAGGCTGTAGAGCAGCCGCAGGGCGTTGCGCTGTCCCCGCTCGTCGAACGTGCCGTCGTCCCTGACCATCAGCGGCACCCCGCCCTCCGCGAGAAACCTCTCGTGCGCCCCGGCCCGGAAGGCCCGCAGCGCCCGTGCCACCGGCCGGTCCGGGTCCGCGGTCACCGTCTCGACGAGCCTTCGGATCAGCTCGCGGGCCTCCGCGTCACCGACCTTGCCCGCGGTGACGATGCAGCCGCCCGCCCCGTTGCCGAGGAAGACCTCCGTGAAGCCCCGCAGGTACTGCCTGCCGTCCCCGTCGTGGTCCAGGAAGCGGCCGGAGTGGCAGGCGTTGAGGCAGACCAGCGAACCGTCCCGGCCGAGCAGGCGCATGCCGTGGTCGTGGTACTCCGCCCAGGTCACATCGGCCAGGGTGAGTTTGCTGAGCTCCTGGTCGAAGGTTCCGTGGCAGCCCATGTAGACCAGGCCGGTGGGGTCCGCGGTGTGTTCGTCCAGGCTCCGCAGGAAGGACACGATGCCGGAGTGCGGCCGGTGCTCGTAGCCGTGGAAGACCTCCCGGTCGGAGCGCATGTCCGGATGGAAGTAGCCGAGCACCGCGCCGGCCGGGGCCGCGGCACCGGTCGGGAAGTCGTCGCCGCCGCGGACCGCGTCGAACCAGCGCGCCAGGTCGACGAGCGTCCCGAGCATTCCGCCGGGCAGCCCCGCCTCCGGCGCCGGGGGCAGGGTGAGCGCCTCCCAGGGCAGGTCGAAGCCGGTCTGGTCGAGTATCACGAGCTGCAGGCTGTCGCCGTGCACCTGTCGGCACCGGTTGATCCAGGCGGTCAGCGGGCCCTGGTTCTGCGACCAGCGGCGGATGGAGCGGAGCAGTTCGGACGGCGGCTCGCCGCCGGGCCGTGCGTTGCCGAGACTGATCGCGGCCGGGCGCCGCTGGCCGTCGCCCGAGGTGTACGGGAGCGGCGGAACGCCGTGGCACCAGGCCTCGAAGCCGTACGCCTCCGGCAGCCCCGGCGCGGAGTGCTGGCGCCGCACCCGGATCCGGGCGTATCCCGTGCCGGGTGCCTGTCCGGCGTCGACGGCCACCGCGCCGAGCCCCTGCGGTGTGCCGGTCCGCGCCCCGGCCGGCACGGCGGTACGCGGGACGGGCAGCGCCTGTCCGGCCAGCCGGCCGAGCCGCCGGATCACGTTGCGGAGGTCATCGCGCACGGCCGGCCCCCTCCTCCTCGGCCCGCGCGGCGATCACGTGGGCGCCGAGTGCGTCGGCGAGTTCGGCGGGCAGTGCGGTGTACGGCCGCCGTCCCGGGTCGATCACCACGCTGTGCAGCCGCCCGCGGCCCAGGGCGCCGATCCGCTCGGCGGCCAGTACCGCGTCCGTGGTTCCGGTGCGCCCGGCCGGTCCGCTCCCCCGGCGTCCGGTACGGCTCGCGGCCAGCGGCACATTGCCCCGGCCGTCGGTCACGACCAGGAGCATGGCCTCGACGAGTCCGGCGCGATGGTGCCGGAAGGCCCGGAGCAGGGCGCTGCCGGCCTGGTCGAGGCCGTGGGCGAGCGGGGTGGCGCGGCCGGCCGGCCGTGCGAGTGCGGCGGCGATCCTCGGGTCCCTGGTGGACCGGGCGGAGAAGGAACCGGCCCGCAGCTCGTTCGCCGCCCCCCGGGCGCCGACCTCCACGACGTGCACGGCGGCCCGGGTGACGTAGGCCCACTGGAGGAACGGTTCGAGCGCCGGGTGCCAGTCCCAGTCCCCCCGGCAGGTGTGATCGAGTACGAGGGTGAGCAGCCGGACGGGCTCCGGCGCCCGGACATAGCCGCGCAGATCCTGCGGGACGATCACGAGCGGGCCCCGGCCGCCGCGTATCGCCCGGTACTTGGCGGCCTCCATCGCGGTGCGGACCGGGGCGAGGTCCCACAGGTCACGGGCGCGCCGCACCCCGACGACGGCACCGCGCGAGGCGCGGCCGCCCGCTGTCCGGCGGGCCGGAATCCGCAGCGTCGCCCCGTCGGGACCCGGCCCCGCACCGTCCTCCGGGTACGGGGAGAAGTCGCCGGGCACTTCGCCCCCGGCGGGCGCCGGGCCGAGCGGGACGGCGGTCTCCGGCTCCCGGACGAACGGACCGGACTCGGGGGCCGGTTCGGGTCCGGGGCGGTGGTCCGGAGCCGGCCGGTACGGGCCGGGCCCGGGAGTGGGCGGCGGCTCCTCCGCGGGGGCGGACTCGGGCGGTGGGGCCGGCGGTCGGTGGGCCGTCCGCAGCCGGATCATCCGGGCGGCCCGGCCGACGTGGGCGGGGGTGACGTGGATTGGGGCGTCGGGGGCGGGGGCGTCGGGGACGGGGCCGAGGGCCGGGGCGGGGGTACCGGGAGCCGGGGCGAGGGCGTCGGACGCCGGGGCGTCGTCTGCGGAGGTCTCTGGCCGGTCCCGTTCCTCTGCGTCGTCCAGCCGGGCCAGGGCGCGGGCGATGCGGCCCAGGGCGAGCCCTCTGCGGTGGCCGAGGCCCTCCCGGTCGTCCAGGTGCTCCAGCACGGACGCGGCGAACCCCTCGCTGAGCGTCGTGGGGCGGCGCGGGGTGCGCGGGCTCAGCGCGGCGGCCCAGGCGGCGGGGAGCGGGCCGAGCGGCTCGTGGCCCGGAAGGGGATCCAGGCCGGGGACGCCGAGCCGGACGGGGAAGCGGTCCAGGAGGTGCGGCGAGATGTGCGCGGCGTCCTCGGCCCGGCAGAACGCCAGCCACCGCGCGCGGGGCGTCCACCGGTGCCGGATGCCGGAGTGTTCGAGAGTCGCGGTGTCCGCTCCGAGGAGCTGGACAGCGGCCCGCATCCCCGGGACGCTCAGCCGGGCCAGGTCGGGCACGAGGACGAGCGGTGGGCTGTCCGCCGTCTCGGCCAGCGGTCCGGGCCCGAGGGTGAAGCTGATGCCGTCCGCGCCCCGTCGCACCAGGGGCCGCAGCCACAGGTCCTCGTCCGCGGTCGCCGCGTCGAGCGTCGTACGGGGCACGGTCCCCGCCGGACGGCCGGCGGCCGCGCCGAGCACCTCGGCGAACACCCCGGCCACGGCGGGGACATGCACGGGCGGCAGGTCGAAGAGCAGCACGCCGGTCAGGGCCGGCTCCAGCGCGGAACAGACGAGCGCGGTCAGCAGCCGGTGGGCGGCGTCGTCCCGCTCCCGCGGTTCCTGGGCATTCGGCGGCCTGGCGGACACGCGGCTCAGCCGAACAGGCCGTCGAGGGCGGCGTACTCGTCCGGCCCCCAGGCGAACTCCGCGCCATGGGCGGATTCGGGCCTGCGGTGGCGCAGCGCGAGCGGCAGCACCCGCCGCACATGCCGGGGCTCCACCCTCGGCGCGTCCTCCCTGGCCGCCAGCGCGCGGGCCGCCTTGGCCACCAGGAGGTCACCGCGTTGCCCGACGGCACCGGACCGGGCGGCCGCCTCCGCGCAGAGCCGGCTGATGTCCTCCTCCAGCCGGACGCCGGTGAGCCGGTCGCGGGCGGCCAGCAGCCGTTCGCGCAGTTGCCCGTTCTCCGCGTGCGCGGCCCGCAGCCAGGCCGAGCCGTCGACTGCGAGCTCCTCCTCGAAGGTGAGCACGGTGGTGATCATCCGGTGCCGCTGCTCGATGTCGAGCTCGGCGGCGGTGACCATCAGCCCGAAGCGGTCCAGCAGTTGGGCGCGCAGGCTGCCCTCCTCCGGATTCATCGTGCCGACGAGCCCGAACGAGATATGCGTCTCGGTGTCGATGCCCTCGCGCTGGACGGACAGCACGCCCGTGGAGACCACGTCCAGGATGATGTTGACGATGTGGTCGTCCAGGAGGTTGACCTCGTCGACGTACAACAGCCCTTTGACATGGGCCTCTTCGAGCAGCCCGGCCTGTCTTCTCGCCACGCCGCGCATCAGCGCGTCCAGCTCCCAGCCGCCGAGCACCCGGTCGTCGGTCGCGTTGATCGGCAGGGTGACGGGCAGCCGGCCGCCGGTCATCAGCGCGAAGGCACGCACGACGGTCGACTTGGCCGTGCCGCGCTGTCCCGCGATCAGGACGCCGCCGATGCCCGGGGCGATGAAGTTCAGCTCCAGCGCGAGCTTCAGTTCGTCCTGCCCGACGACGCGGCTGTACGGGAGGATCGAGGCCGCGCGGTCCGGCTCGCTCATGAAGCGGTCCGGCTCGCTCATGAAGGCGTCACCGTCGCCGTCGCCCGGTCCTCGCGCCCCGGCTGCCAGCGGAAGGTGAGCTGGATCTGCGCCTGCCCACCGGCCTTCACCACGGCGGCCATCCCGGCCTCGAAGGTGATGCCGACCTGGAGTTCGATCTCGTCGGGCCGCAGCCCCTGCCCCAGGTCGCCGAGTCTGCGCATGGCCTGGGAGGCGCACCGGCGGGCGAGGTCCAGTCCGTCCCCGTACAGATCGCCTGCCGCCCCCAGGGCGCGCCGGGCCGCGTCGGCTGCGGCCCGGGTCTCCTCGCTGTCGTACAGAAAGTCCACGTCGGTGGCGGGCGCCCCGGTCGAGACGTACGCCTCGGCGTCCACCACGACCGGTATCGGACCGTCCTCCCCCGGTGCCACAGAACCCACAACGACAGCCATACGCGCCCCCTGGATCACCAACCAACCTGTTTGACAAGGTTACTGACGCTCCCTCACCCACGGCCCGGAATCCGGACAGCCGGTCAGATGATCTGGGGCTCGAAGTCCCAGAACGGCCGGTTGCGGGAGCGTGCCGAGACGGTGTGGACGTGCTGCGCCCCCAGGGTGGCCGCCAGATCGCCGAGCGCTTCCGTCTCGACCTTCTCCGCCCGCTGCCGCTCGCGCAGTGCCCGCAGATCGGCGGCGTGCGCGATGCGGGCGGTGAGGGTCAGCGGGTGGGTCCGGCCGAGGACCTCGGTGGCCCGGGTGATGACCGAGTCCGTCAGCGCGGCGGCGGACTCGGGGTCGCCCACGAGATTGCGCAGCGCCGCGGCGTTGACCGCGCAGCCCAGCGTCCAGGGGTGGTCCTCGCCCACCGCCCGGCTCATGTCCGCGAGCGCCTCCTCCAGGAGGTGGTAGGCGTGGTCCCGCTCCCCGACGTTGCGCAGGATCAGGGCGTGGTTGGCGCGGCTGCCCGCCGCATAGGGGTGCTGGTCGCCCAGCATGTCCGCGTACCCCTCCATGACCTTCTCGCTTATGGCGCGGGCCTGGTCGATGTCGGCGTGCTCCCGGGCGAAGAAGCTCTGGCTGGCCGCGAACATCATGGTGAGCGGGTCGTCCTCACCCAGCACCCGCTCGCCCCGCTCCAGGACCCGGGCGAAGAGCGCGGCGGCCTTGGCGCGCTCGCCCGAGCGGTACTGGCAGAGCGCGAGGTTGTGCTCGGCGCTCAGGGTCTGCGGGTTGTCCTGGCCCATCACGATCCGGTGCACCCGGACGCTCTGGGCCTGGAGCGATTCCGCCTCCGTGTACCGCCCGAGCAGGCGCAGGTCGGTGGCGTAGTGGATCTCGGAGTAGAGGGTCCAGCTGTGGCGCGGGCGCAGCAGCTGGCGACGCGCTTCCAGAGTCCGTTGGTTGAGTTCCAGCGCCTCCTCGTACCGCCCGAGCAGCCGCAGGGACGTACCCAGGTTGTTCTGCGCGCTCAGCGTGCGTGAGTCCTGGTCGCCCAGCAGTTCGCGGTACGAGGCCAGGATCCAGCCGGACATTTCGTGCGCCTCTTCGTACCGCCCGAGGCCGCGCAGGTCGGCCGCGAGGCCGCCGGCCGCGCGCAGGTGCTCCAGGTCCTGGGCGCCCCGCTCGGCGCGCAGGTGGTCGACGGCGGCCCGCTCGATCGCCTCGGTCCCGGCGTAGTCGCCGACCGCACGCAGCAGGTTGGCGTAGTTGTAGCTGAGGTCCCAGACCCTGGGGTGGTCCTCGCCCAGCAGCTCGGTCCAGGCCCGCATGGCGCGGGAGCCCAGCTTGATGCCGGCCCGGTACTCCCCGGAGAGGTACATGTAGCGCAGGCAGTTGAGCACCAGGGAGTGCACGGCGGGGTCGGTGCTGCGCAGCACGTCGGCCCACTTGAGGTGCGGGGTGATCTCGGCGTATCCGGGCCACAGCCGGGTGTCGGTGGGGCGGCCCGGGTCGGCGGAGGCGAGGGCGCGGCGGACCACGTCGATGAATTCCGCGCGGTCGCGCTCCGGCATGTCCTTGCGGACGATCTGGTGGACCATGCGGTGCAGATAGATGGACTCGCCGGAGGACGAGTCGTCGATGACGGACTCGTGGGACTCCAGGCGGACCACGGAGTACTGGCGCAGCTGACTGATCGCCTTGTTCCACAGCAGCGGGTCGTTCATCAGACCGGAGAGCTGCTCGGGCAGTTCACCCGGCGGCATTTCCTTCAGCAGCCGTACCGGAATGGAGCCGGGCGCGAAGAAGCTGCACAGGCGCAGCAGGTCGACGGACTCGGGGACGGTGTCCCGGAGCTTGTTCAGCAGTATCGACCAGGCGGTCTGGAAGGCCAGCGGGAAGTCGGCGGAGACCTTGACGACATCCTGGTCGATGCCGCCGCCGAGGAGCTCGATGTACTCCTCGACCGACATGTCGGAGTCGTTCAGCCAGCCGGCGGTCTGGTCGAGCAGCAGCGGGAGGTCCTCCAGCGCCTCGGCCAGCTGGTCGGCCTCTGTGCGGGTGAGACGCGGGGCCCGGCGGAGGATGAAGGCCACCGACTCGTCGCGGTCGTAGACCGGCACCTCGACCAGGTTGCTGTTGTGCTCGCCCCACTCCGGGTTGCGGGAGGTGATCAGGACATGGCCGGGGCCGGTCGGCACCAGGTCCCAGATCTGTTCCGGCTCGTCCGCGCCGTCCAGCACCAGCAGCCAGTGGGAGTGCGGGTCGCCGCGGCGCAGCGAGTCGCGTACCGCGCGCAGCCGCTCCCCGTACTCGGCGCCGGTGGTCAGGCCCAGTTCCGGGGCGAGTTCGGCGAGCTTCTGGCGGTAGAGGGCGCGCCGGTCGGCGGGCACCCACCACACGACGTCGTACTCGGAGCCGAACCGGTAGACGTACTCGGCGGCCAGCTGGGTCTTGCCCACGCCCGACATGCCGTGCAGGGTGACGACGCCCGCTCCGGCGCCGGCGTCCTGGAGTGCGGTGTAGGCCTTGCTGAGCAGTTCCTCGCGGCCGGTGAAGCGCGTGTTGCGGCGCGGTACCCCGCCCCACACCTCGGGGGTGTCGGCCGGGTAGCGCGGGCCCGGCCGCGCCTCCGCGGACTCCGGCAGCGGGTCCGTGGGCAGTCCCAGCCGTACGAGCAGCCGGCGCTCGGCCTCGCCCGCGCCGACGTTCGTCAGGTCCGCGGCGCCGAAGACGGAGGTGGCGCCGGGCAGCGCCGAGGTGGTGACGGACGCGGCGGCGAAGCGGTCCGGGTCGGGGGCGACGACCTCGCGCAGGGCCCGGTTCCACTCCTCGTGGCCGCGGGGCCCGACCTGGAAGTACCAGTCGCTGAGCAGGACCAGGATCCGGCCGCGGGAGAGCATCAGGTCCCGCAGGGCGTCCTCCAGCAGCACCTCGACCGGCGGGTCCCAGCGCTGCTGGACGACCGTCACCCCGCGCCGCTCCAGCCGGTCCGCGATCCACGCCGCCCAGGCCCGGTTGAATCCGGCGAAACTGAGGGTGACGGTCTGCGCCCCGGTTGCTCCAACTTGCTTACGCGTTCCGGGCATTCGACCGTCTCCCTGACCTCGTTGCGAGCTCTGTCAACATACACCGGAGCCCTTCGCTCCGGCCGGAATCACCTGGCCGCTCAGCTCCCGGGTGATCCGTTCCTCTGCTGCCATATCACCTTGGCGGTGCTGACATAGGCCTCCGCGCGTGCCAGGTGACCCGTGGGGGGCGGCGAATCCTCCAGACGGTGGTAGACCGTGATCATCTCGTTGACGAGCACCCGGCCCTCCCCGGTGAGCGCGCCCGAGCCGGCCAGCACCGGCAGTACGGCGCCGACCTGTTGGCGGCAGCGCGCGTGTTCCGCCCAGGCCAGATCGCGGTGGGTGACGCGCCGCGCGCCGAGCGCGAACCGCTGCCAGTAGTCGGCCAGCGCCAGATGCGAGTAGGCGCCCTGGAGCAGCCCGTCGAAGGGCCTGGGGTCGGAGCGCCACGGGGCGAAGTGGCGTGGGGTGGCGTCCTCGTGGTGCAGCCGGACGAGTGTGCCGAGCGCGGCGAGCTTGGTGTGCTGGAGTTCGTGCACGAGGGTCGAGGCGAAGTAGGCGGGGGTCGCCGGCTTGCTGCTGAGGACCGCGCCGAACGCCTCGCGCCGGGTGCCGCTGCAGTGGGCCGCGCCCCGGCCGTCCGGCCCGGAGCCGGGCGGCGGTCCGAGCGGGACGAGGCAGCGCAGCAGTGCGGCCGCTTCGGTGAGCCGGTGTTCGCCGCCCACCCGCAGCAGCGGTTCGACCCCGGACCAGGATTCGGTCCAGGCCTTGCGTTCGTGGTCGTCGATGTGGGTGGCGGCGCTGAGTCCGTGCCGTTCGAGCCCGGTGCCCCGGGTGCGGTACGGATCGAGGTCGTCCAGGGGTACGGGGCCGGCGCCCGGCAGTACGGACGGGAGGGTGAGCACCGGCAGCCAGCGGGGGTCGGCCGAGCTCATGGTGCCGTCCGGCAGGGTCCGTACCGAGAGGGGCGGGGCATCGGCCGGGCGGACCGTCATTTCGCCGTCTGCGTAGGTGAGTTCGACCGGACCATCGGCCGCCCGGACCGCGCCCAGGGTGGGCAGCGAGAGCAGCCCTTCGCGGGCGGTGAGCCGGGTGGTGCAGGGCAGGGCGGCCCGGATCGCGGCCGCCGCGGCGAGGGCGCCGAGGTGGGCCAGGTCGGTGTGGAGTTCCGGACCCGCCGCGATGGTGCCGGTGAGGCCGCCGAGGAGCCGTTGCGCCCAGGGGCCGGTCATGGGGTGGAACAGCACGGTGCGCGCGGCGGCCCGGTCGGCGCGTTCGGCGGCTTCGAGCAGCGCCCAGTCCTCGCGCAGCCGGTCGAGCAGAGGGGGCGGGCACACGGTCGCGGGGGCGGCGGCCGCCGCGTCCAGCAGGGCCCGCAGGAGGACGAGGCGGCGGGTGTCCTGGTCGCGGACGAGCAGGCCGAGGGAGTCGGAGTCGCCCTCGGTGCGGCCGAGTTCGCGCAGTACGCGCTCGGGGATGGCGGGGCTCATGGGGGGTCTCCTGCGGTTGCGTCGGCGAGCTGGTCCGCCACATGGCGGACCAGCCGTTCGAGGTCGGCGCAGTAGACGGACGGGTTGATGAAGCCGTTCTCTGCGCGGTAGCGGTGTGCGTAGTGGCCGCCGCCGCAGACGGTCAGCAGCGGGCAGGCCCGGCAGGCGGCGGCGAGCGCGCCCACTCCGGCCTGGCGGGCGGCGACGCCGGGGTGGCGCAGGGCGTCGTCGAAGGTGTGCCGGAAGACGTCGAGTCCGGTGGCGGCGGCCGTGTCGTAGGCGGACTTGAGGGAGTCGACCTGTTCGATCGAACCGTCGGTCTCGACGACGACCGCGTTGATGGGGTCCAGGCCCAGCGACTCGGTGGTGGCGGGCAGGCCGAGGAGCAGGGCGACGCACTCCTCGAAGAGCCGGATCCGGGTCTCCCGCCGGGCGGCGGGCCACCAGCGGTCGAAGACGGCGCACAGCCAGTCGCCGTACGGCGTGACGCGCCCGGAACCCGGGCCCATGGGGATGCCCGCCGGGTCCGGCAGTCCGGGCGGCGGGCTGGTCCAGTTGCCGTGCGGCAGGAGCAGGTCCAGGGCCGGCGGGCGCAGGGCGAGCAGTGACTCGTACATCTCGGCGGGGTCCGTGCGCGGGTCCACGACGGTGAGGATGCCCGCGTACGCGCCGGGGTGGCGGTCCGCGAGGAGCCGGGCGCCGCGTGCGGCGGCGGGCCAGGAGGGGCGGCCCGCGTGGTCGGTGCGCTGGGTGTTGTGGGCGGCCAGTCCGCCGTCCAGGCTGATGCCGATGCTGATGCCGTGCCGGGCGAGCACGGTGACGCCCGCGTCGGTGAGCAGGGTGGCGTTGGTCTGCACGGTCGCGTGGACGGTGCAGCCGGCGGGCACCCGCTCCCGCACTCGGTCCGCCAGTGCGGCCAGCCGGTCCGGGCCCGCGAGCAGGGGTTCGCCGCCGTGCAGCACCAGGGCGACGTGGCGCAGCCGGTGAGCGGCGGCGTGCTCCGCGATCCGGTCCGCGGTGCGCTCCAGGACGGCGGGCGCGGCGGCGGCGGGCCGGTCCCGCCAGGTGCGGTCGGGGCCCTCGTACAGGTAGCAGTACCGGCAGGCGAGGTTGCAGCGGCCGTGCACCTTCACGATGAACTGCCCGAACGGTACGGGTCCGGGCGGATCCACGCCGGGCGGGGTCGCGCCGGCCGGTTCCGGACGCGGTCCGGGCCCGGCCGGGCGCGCGGCACCCGGGAACGGCTCACCGCTCCCGTCCGCGTACCGCTGCTCCCCCTGCGGCGTCGCCCGTCGGACCACTCCGGCACCCCCGTGCTGTACGTCTGCCGGGACTGTTACCGGTACCGGCGCGGGGTGAGTATCCCCGTCGCCCGGCGCGGGCAGACACGTTCCGGACGATGATGTCCTGATCGGCCGCGCCCCGGGCCGAAACCGTGCGGGTCCGGGCCGGGGCGCTGCGGGGCCGCCGCGCTCAGAAGGCGTTGTTGAATCCCCAGAGCATTTCCCGGGGCTGTTCGGCCCGGGAGCGCAGATCCGCGACCACCTCGGCCAGCACCGGGTGGTGCAGGGTCCGCAGGGTCTCCAGATCGAGGCCCAGCAGATCCGGCAGCGCGCCCTCGGCTCCGGGCGTACCGCCGCCCGTGCCGGCGGCCACTGCCGCCCCGTCGCTACGTGTCGACTCGTTCATCACGCCTCCCCGTACTCAGCACCGGGCCGCCGTGCCGCGCTCGCCATTGAGCGCGCACCGCCTGTCCCGCGTCCCTGACCCGCTTCGTCCCGCTGCCCGTGCCGTCGGCCGGCTCCGGTCGCGCGCCGGTCGTACTCCTGGCCGGTCCGGGCGCACGGCCGTGCCGGGTGCTCGCCCTTGAGCACTCAGCGCTCCAGCTCCGCCAGCCGCTGCGCGGTCCGGTCGCCCGCCGCTCCGCCGCCGTCCGGCAGCTTCCGCCACTCCAGGCGGGCCGCCCGGTAGGCCTCTCGCGCGGCCCGGGGGCGCCCCGCTCTCTCATAGGTCATACCCCGCCAGTGGTTGGCTGTAGCACCCAACTCGACCGCTTCCCGTAGCTGTTGCGGACTCTCCAGCTCCGTTTCCGCCGTCGTGGCGGCTGCGGCGGCCGAGCGGAATGCCTCCGCCGCCTCGTCGCGCCGGGTCGGCCGGGCCAGCGCGTCGGCGGCCTCCAGGAGCGCCCGGCCCAGCTCCAGCCAGCAGCGCGCGGCGGTCAGCGGGTCCGCGGCCTCCTGCGCCGCCAGCCCGAAGAGGTACTCGGCCTCCCGCAGGTCGACCCGGTCCGCCGTCGCCCGGTGCCGCAGCATCAGGGCCCGGCCGAGCATCAGCAGCCGCTCCGACTGGTGCGGGCCGCCGGCCGGCGTCTCGGTCCGGCAGTCGCGCAGCACGCGCACCGCGGCCCCGATGTGCGCCGCCCCATTCGGGAGTCCGGCGCGGCGCAGCAGTGTGCCGCCCCATTCGGCGAGCAGGTCGGTGTGGGCGCGGGAGTCCCGGGGGATGCCCCGGGCCGCCCGTGCGAACCAGTCGGCGGCCGCTACCAGCTCGTCCGGGTCGCCGGTGTGCTCGTACCGGGCGACCCGGACCCGTCCGGCCCTGGTCTGCAGCTGGGCGCGCTGACGCTGTTCCCGTACGGTCTCCAGCGCCTGGCCGGTCAGGGTCGCCGCCTCTTCCGGTTCCTCGCCGGAGGCCAGCAGGGCGTCCACCAGGTCCAGCACGATGCGGACCTCGGTGCCCATGGTGTGCCGGCCGCCCTGGGCGAAGGCCGTGCGCAGCGAACGGGCGGCCTGCCGGGCGAACTCCCTGGACTGTTCGGTGTCCTCGGTGGCGCCGGCCAGCTTCAGCAGCGTCCGGCCGTGCTGGAGCGGGAGGGCGGCCGGCCGGTTCTCCTGGTCGGGCCAGGCGTCCGCGAAGGCCTCCAGCATCCCGCAGGCGCTCTGCAGCAGGGCGCTGTCCCCGTCGAGCCGCCACTGCGCCTCCAGGGCCCGCACCCGCTCCAGGGTGAGCCGCAGCGCCTCTGCCGGTGCGAGGCCGGGGGCGGCGCAGGCGGCGGTGTACTCGCGGTCGGCGCGCCGCAGCAGCTCCAGGGCGCCGCGCCGGTCGCCGTGGCGCCGCCGGTCGTCGGCCGCCGCGTGCAGCACCTTGGCCAGCACCGCCCGTTCGCGTACCGCACCGGGAACGGCGGCGGCCCGCTCCGCGGCGCGCTCGGCCTCGCGGAGCAGTTCGCCGCCGCCCTGCACCTCCCAGAGCCGCAGGACGCAACGCGCGTACTCCGCCCAGAGTCCGGGGTCGACGGACTGGCGCGGGCCGTTCTCGGTGGCGCCGCGCAGAAGTTGGACCGCGTCGATCAGGCGCTGCACCATCTTGTCGGCGTCGAACTGCCGCACCAGCTCGCCGGCCCGCTCCACGACAGAGGTGGTGCCGGGGGGCGGTGGTCCGGGGACGGCGGGCTTCGGCGGGATCACGAATCTGGGGGGCACAGGCATGAATCGCTCCAGTACGCGGGCTGCGACCTCGGCAAAGGCGTGGGGTACGCGGGGCCCGCCGCGCCTCCCGGCCGCCCCGTCCGCCTCGTTCTCCTCGCTGTCGTCGCTCTCTTCCTTCTCCTCGCCCTCGTCACCCTCCGCACCGTCATCGGGCTCCCGGTATCCGGTGCCCGTGCCGGCGTGCCCGGTGGCGTACGGGGAGTCGTCCGCCCCCGCGTCACCGAGCTGGGCGAAGGCCAGCGCAGGGAAGTTGGGCCCGCCCTTGCCGAACCGCGTCTCGATGTACTGCGAACAGTGCTTGAGGACGAGCAGTGCCTCGTCCCGGCCCAGCGGACCGAGCAGCGCCTCCTGGACGCCGGGCTCGAACGCGTACCACTGGCCGCGGCCGCCGCCCGCGCCGTCGGCGCGCGAGAGCAGTCCGCTCAGCAGCACCTCGGCCAGTTCGGAGGGGCCCGACTGGGGCAGCATGGTGCGCTGCACGAGCTGCATCACCGGCAGGTAGGGGGGCGCCGCCGCGAGGTAGACGGCGAGCTGTCCGGCGGCCGGTGAGGCCGTCGACCGGAAGCGGCTGACCAGCTGGAGCGAGGACAGGGTGGCGCCGGAGCGCTGGGCGGCCGCCGGGGGCTGGTCCGCCCGCACCCAGCCGACCGCTCCCGAGATCCGTGCCGCACCGGTGCCGGAGAGCAGCCTGGCCCAGGCCGCCAGCGCGTCCGGCGCCGGCGGGAGGACCGGGACGGCGAGGGCGCCGGGGTGCACGGCGGGGCCCGTTCCGGCGTCCTCCGTGACCTTCAGCAGGGTGGCTCCGGCGAGGCCGTCACCCCGGGACAGCGAACCGAAGGTGACCGGCAGCCGGGTGCGGCTCCACATGCGCTGCGGCAGCGGCTGGAGCACGGCGACCGGGGCCTGCCGGGCGAGCTGGTGCAGCAGCCGGTGGGCGCGTCCGCTGTGCCAGAGCGGCCCGGCGCAGTCGCTGATCATCACGGTGACCCGGCGGCCGGTCGGATCGCTGAGCCGGTCGGCGGAGTGCAGCGGGGCCGCGGCGGGGTCGGAGCTCCGGCTGACCGTGCAGCCGCCGTCCGGGCCCTGGTGCAGATAGCGCACCTGCACATCCCGGAAGGCGCCCAACTGACCGAAAATCTGCAGAAGTTCACCGAACATCCGGTCCCACACCAGCATGGACGACGAGGCGTCCATGACGCACTGGAGGATCGCGTCGCCCCGGCCGACGCCACGGAACACCGGCATGACCATACCGCCCGCGCGGGCGCTGAGATCGGCGGTGGCCGTCTCGTCCAGGGTGCGGCGCAGCGGGGCGGCGACCGGGCGGTAGCGCTGCAACGGGCGCAGCGCGCGGGTGAGTTCCAGGGGTGCGGGCAGGACCGGGGCGGCCGGTACGCCGAGCGCGAGTTCGGTACCCCGGGGACCGGCCGGGGTCCTGCGGCGGTCCCGCGCGCCGTGCCTGTCCAGGCCGCCGCCGTCCCTGTCCGCTCCGTCCCAGCCGTCTCCGTCCCAGCCGTCTCCGTCCCGGCCGTCTCCGGAGCGCGAGGTGCCGGGGTCGGGGTACAGGGCGATGCGTCCGTCCACGGCCGTCCCGTCTCCCGGCTCACGGTTCTCGCCGGGTCGGCCGGTGTCGGCGAGGCGGCGGCCGTCCGCGCCCGGCCGCTCCCGTCCCCCCGGACCGGCCCGCTCCCCGGTGGCCGGGCCGTCCGGGGGCGTCGCCCCGGCCCCGTCCCCCTCCTCCTCGCCGCCGGGCGCACCGGTCAGGCGCGCCAGCCAGAGGGCGTCGCAGAGCTGCTCGACATCGGGGTCGAGCCCGGCCCCGCGCAGCCGGGCCACCAGCGCCTGCAGGAGCTCTCCGTCGTACGGCTCCGAGGCGCCGGCCGCACCGGGCAGCGCGACGGCGTCGTCCGCCCCGGGCATCAGTGCCTCACCTCGGCCGGTCGAGCCGCTGGATGAGCAGTTCCGCCAGCCGGTCGCGGCCGGCCGGCGCAGCGGCGTGGGTGAGGTAGATGGCGTTCAACAGCTGGTCCGTGGCGAGGAGTTCGCTGCGTGATCGCTCCAGGAAGCGGGTGATGAGGTCCTCGCTGGAGCGGGCCGCCTCCTCGCCCAGGTGGGCCTTGACGTAGGAGGCCAGCCGCTTGTGGTCGGGGCGGTCGAGCTCCAGATGGATACAGCGGCGCATCAGGGGGGCCGGGAAGTCCCGCTCGCCGTTGCTGGTGAGGACGACGAACGGGAACGCCCGGCACTGCACCCGGCCGCCCTTGATCCGCACCTTGTTGCCGTCGTGGTCCAGCACGTCCGCCTCGCCGTCGGGCAGCCGGTCCACGATCCGCTCCAGCTCGGGAATGGCGAACTCGCCCTCCTCCAGCACGTTGAGCAGGTCGTTCGGCAGGTCGATATCGCTCTTGTCGAGCTCGTCGATGAGCAGCACCCGGGGCCGGTCCGAGGGCAGCAGGGCGGTGCCGAGCGGGCCGAGCCGGATGTAACTGCCCACGTTCTGGGCCGAGTCGGCGCCGGAGCCGTCGTTCGCGGCGGTGTGCGAGGCGATCTGCACGTCCTGCAGCCGGGCGATCGCGTCGTAGTGGTAGAGGCCGTCCAGCAGCGTGGAGCGGCTGACGATGGGCCAGCGCAGCACCTTGCCGAGTTCGAGCTCACGGGCGACCGAGTGGGCCAGCGTGCTCTTGCCGGCCCCCGGGTCTCCGGTGACGAGCAGCGGCCGCCGCAGATACAGCGCGGCGTTGATCATTTCGAGCTCCTCGGCGCCCGGCCGGTGCTCCTCCGCGATGCGCCCGGGGATGCCGAGCCGGCGGTCCGCGGAGTCGCCCCCGTCGGCCGGGGCACCGCGGCCGCCCGAGAAGTCACGCCAGGGCGGCGGGGGCGGCAACTGGGGTAAACCGTCGTGCGGTTCGCCGATCCCTCGGTAGATGAGCCACTCAGTGGGTTCACTCATAGCGTGGTCCTTGTGTCACTCGTCCGCCGGGTACGACAGCTGGCCCGCCGGAGACGGCAGCCGTCGAACGTGATTTACCGTAGCGATCGGGCGCACCCCTCGTAAGAGGACCGGCACGGTCCTCAGGGGTCCTTTCCCTATGATGACCGGCGCGTCTGATCACGGCGCCTCCAGGAACTCGTCGGAACCGGGCAGCGGATGGTGCGGATCGTCATAGAACAGGGCGATTCCATCGGACCAGTACGTCTCGGGGCGTTCCGCGCTCACTCCCTTTCTCAGCTCCAGCATCTTCAGCGGCAGCACGTCACGGGACCGGGCGTCGGAGACGGCCTCGGTCACGCGTCGGTGGAATTCCCGGCAGACCGTGTCGGTCTCCGTCGGCCGCCGGTGCAGCAGGGCCACGCCGAAGCCGGTCTCCAGCACCCGCACCACCCCGGCCGTGATCCCGGGGTCCGGCCGGCTGCCGTAACGGCAGAGCACCGGCACGCTTTCCTGGGCCAGGGTGCCCAGCCGCTCGACCTCCGGTACTCGTACCCGAATTTCGTTCTCGCAGTCGACGACTTCGGCGCGGGTCCCCCTGTCCTGGGTGAGCTTCCAGCGCGCCAGGCGCTCTTCGGCGGGCCCGTGGACGGTGCTGCGCAGCACCACCGGGCGTACGACGCCGAGCGGCAGCCCGTCCGAGGGGAGCGTCCAGCGGTCGACCTCAAGGCCGAACAGTGCGGGTGCGAGGGCGACCTGGAGGAGGGCGGGGCTGCCGGGCTCGTCGCACTGCCGGAAGGCCTCGGTCAGCGCGGCCGCGAGCCGGTCCGGCAGCGGGTCGAGCGCGGCGCCCTGGCTGTCCTCGTCGACGGGCAGCATCTCCCCGGTGTGGCGGGCGACCCCGATCCGCCAGTCGTAGCGGTCCCGGGCCCAGCCCTGGGGTTCCAGCGCCAGCAGCACACAAGGGCGTTCGCCGTGGCGGCCGGCCCCGCCCGTCCGGGTGACGACCCGGCGGCGGTCCTCCTCCAGGCGCAGCCGGACGCCCGCCCACTCCATGGCGAGCTGCCGGCGGAAGTCCCGGGACAGCTCCTCCTCCGCGATCCGTTTCACCCACTCCCACAGCGACTTGGCGGCGGTCCTGGTGGAGGGCACGTCGAAGGGGCGCTCCGCGGCGAGGACGCCCATGCAGTAGCGCAGGACCAGTTCGAGCGGGGCGTCCCGGTCGCGGGCGCGGGTGTCGTACAGCGCCCCCAGGCCGTCCCGCCAGCCGCGCGGGGCCGGGCGGTGGTCACGGGAGTGGACGCCGGGCAGGCCGTCCAGCAGGACGAGCAGGGCGCGGGTGCTGACCGGGGGCGGGAACTCGGCGAGCCGCCCCAGCAGGTCCGCCCGCCGCTTGGGGCCGAGGACGCCGCCGGGCGGGTAGGCCAGCTCGCTCTGCACGTCGGCCCAGGTCCGCTCGGTGCTGGCCGGGCTGTTGTGCCGGTCCGCGTGGTAGCGGTCGTGGGCGTGGAACACGGACTGGTAGGTGTCGTCGGCCTCGGTCTCGACGGGCGCGGACGGCACCTTCAGGGTGCGCAGCCGCTCGATCCCCACGGCCGTTCCGCCCTGGTGGTTGTCGAGCCGCGACTTGATCACGCCGACCACCTCCCCCCGGGCGAGATCGACCACGGGTCCGCCGGACATGCCGGGCTCCAGCCAGTCCCCGTCGAGCCGGACGACCTGCTCGGCGTCGTCCGACGCGCCGTAGGCCCCCTTCACCACGCAGACGCCGCTGCGCTTCAGCAGCCCGCCGCCCTGCGAGGGCGCCCAGCCCACGCAGTGGATCTCCCGGCTGCGGAGCATGGCCTCCGAGCGCTCCGTGACGTACACGCAGGTGTGCTCGACGGGCCGCTGGAGCTTGATGAGCGCGAGGTCGGGGGCCGGCCAGCCGGGGGCTCCCTGCGGACGGGCGCCGGGCATCGCGACGACGACCTTGCCCGGCACCTCGCTCAGTTCGGTGCTGTAGCGGTCCTCCTTGAACCACACGTCCACCACGCCCCCCTCCCCCCGCATCGCCACGTGCGCACACGTGAGGATCCAGCTCGGGGCGATGAAGAAGCCGCTCCCCAGGAACTCCCCGCCGGGTCCGTCCTGGGCATACCCGGCCCCGGGGCGATGGATGCGCACGGTGGCGTCGTGCACGAGGCCCATGAGCGCAGTCTCCGGCTGCCCCGGACCCCCGTCCGCGCCCCCGTCGCCCTCCGGACTCATGTCCCGCCGCCGTCCGTGTCGCCCGCGCCGTCCGGATGCGCCGGGGCGCCGGGAGACGCCCCGGCGGGCGGGCCGGGGGGCGCGGGAGCCGGAGCGGCGGGGGGCGCGAACGGGACCGGCGGCGGAGGCGTGGGGGCCTGCGCGGGTACGGGCGTGGGGGCCTGCGCGGGTACGGGCGTGGGGGCCTGCGCGGGTACGGGCGTGGGGGCCTGCGCGGGTACGGGCGTGGGTACGGGTACGGGTACGGGGACGGGCATGGGTACGGGGGCAGGCGGGGGCGGGTCCACGGGGGGTCCGCCGCCGTTCCAGGTGAGCGTGACCTTGATGGCGCCCTTGGCCTCGCCGTCCGCGAGGAGCCCGACGATCCGGCCCGACTTGGCGGTGAGTTCGATCCCGAACTCGACGCTGACCTCGTCCGGCCGCACGGCGCGCAGCGGCACGGCGAGCGAGCGCGCGACGCTGGTCACCACGGAGTGGAGGCTCTCGACGCGGGCCTGCACCTGGTCGGCGATGTCACCGAACCCGGTGTCCGTGTAGGTGGGACCGGAACCGGGCGCCGGACCGTCCAGTTCCTCGGCTCCCGAGATCCGGGCCCAGACCGGCGTGCCGTCCGGCATCTCGATGCGCGTAATACGGGCCACGCTGTCACCCATGACACCCCCCGTTCCCCAACTACCCGCAGGTTAACGGGCGTAGACGTCCGATACGAGGTACATGAACGAGGACGCGGGGGTGCGGTGGACCGGTTCACGGGCCGCCCGCACGGCCGGTTCCGGCCGCCGATGCGGGCTCTCACCAGGCATTAAACTGGCCGTCATGTACTTCACCGACCGCGGTATCGAGGAGCTGGAGAAGCGGCGAGGCGAGGAAGAGGTCACTTTCGAGTGGCTCGCCGAGCAGCTGCGCACCTTCGTCGATCTGAATCCCGACTTCGAGGTGCCGGTCGAGCGCCTCGCCACCTGGCTGGCCCGGCTGGACGACGAGGACGACGAGGACTGATCACCGGATACGAGGACTACCGACGAGGGGCGCTCAGCGGCCGTCCGGCCCGTCGGCCCTGATCCGGTCGTACGCGAGCCCGAGCGCGCCGTGCACCATCAGCAGGGCCCCGGCAAAGACCCAGCCGCCACTGCGCCGGCCGGCTCCCCAGAGGGCCAGCGGGAGCCCCGCCGCCAGCTGGGCGCCCGCCAGGGCGCGGGCCCTGGGGCCGCGCATCCACGGCCCGACGCGACTGTTCTCGACCGCGTCCAGCTCGACCATGACCGCGTCGCGCCAGCCGGTCCAGGCGATCCGCTCGACCGCGGGCCAACCGCCGGCTCCGGCGGTCAGCGCGGCAGCGGACTCCCCGGGGTCGAGCCCGGCCGGAAGCGTCAGGCCGGTACGGGTGAGGACGGCGAGCAGCCCGCGCAGCCGGGTGCGGGCGTCCGCCTCCGGATCGGGGCGGGTGAGACCTTCGAGCACCTGGACGTCCAGTACGGGATCGAGGCCGAGCCGCTCGGCGAACGTACGCATCGCCTCGTCCTCCCCCACCGGCGTGCCGTCCGCGAGCCAGACGTAGCCGACCGGGCGGCGGAAGCCCGCAGCCAGGGTGTATCCGGCCCGGTCGGAGTCCCACCAGAGCGCGAGGACCGGCCAGGTGGAGCCGACCGCGAGTGCGGTGGCCCAGCCGCCCAGCACCCGGTCGACGGGCTCGGCCGCCTCCCCCGCGCCCCGCTCGCGCCGGTCCTGCCAGGGCGTTCCTCCGGGGACGAGGACGCTCCATCCGTCTCCGGCGGGCGCGAGCAGCATCGGTTCGCGCAGCAGGTGGGCGACGGGACGTACGGCCTCGGATCCGGCCCGGCACAGCAGCAGTGCGCCCACGGGTGATGTCGCGTCCATGCCCTCACCGTAAGACAGGTCATCCCGATTCCTCACTTTTTGATGCGATTTGACCCCCCAACCTCACCCGGACCACCCTCCCGGTCACCCCGCGACCTGTCTTGACTTCCCCGATCCGCGATATATCGTATTCTGCAAGAGACGCGATATGTTGCGTCATCCGCGCTCCCCGGGAGGTCAGATCCATGCCTGTGTCGACGTGGGCCATCGCAGAGCCTCAGAAGCTCACCTTCGACGAACCCGTGACGGCGCTCAGCGTGCGCATCGTCGACGGCACGGTCAATGTCGTCGGCACCGATGAACCGACCGCGAGGCTGGAGGTCACCGGCATCGAGGGACCGCCGCTGATCGTGACCCAGAAGGACGGCGTCCTCACCGTCACCTACGAGGACCTGGCCTGGCAGGGCCTCCTGAAGTGGTTCGACCGCAAGGGCTGGCACCGCCACGCGGCCGTCTCCCTCGCGGTCCCGGCCGGATCGGCCGTGGAGGTCGGCGTGGTCGGCGCCGGGGCCTTCGTCTCCGGGATCCGCGGCCGTACGGACGTGCGCGGCGTCACCGGCGACACCACCCTCGTCGGGCTCTCGGGCCCGGTCGGCGCGGAGACCGTGTCCGGCAACGTAGAAGCCCAGGCCGTCACCGGCGACCTGCGCTTCCACTCGGTCTCGGGTGATCTGACGGTCGTCGAGGGCGCCGGGGCTTCCGTACGGGCCGAATCGGTCAGCGGCGACATGGTGCTCGACCTGGACCCGAACGGGAAGCCCACCGACATCCGGCTCACCACCGTCTCCGGGGAGGTAGCCATCCGGCTGCCGCACCCGGCGGACGCGAAGGTGGAGGCGAACACCGCGAGCGGCTCCGTCTCCAACGGCTTCGAGGACCTGCGGGTCAACGGCCAGTGGGGGTCGAAGCGGATCACCGGAACACTCGGCTCCGGAACGGGGACACTGAAGGCGACCACGGTCTCGGGTTCGATCGCCCTGCTCCGCCGCCCACCGGTGGAGGGAGACGCGCACGACGCCGAGCCGACCGGAAAGGTGCTCTGACATGCCCCCCGTATTCGCCCACGGCCGCCTGCGCCTCTACCTGCTGAAGCTGCTCGACGAGGCGCCCCGCCACGGCTACGAGGTGATCCGGCTGCTGGAGAAGCGCTTCCAGGGGCTGTACGCGCCCTCGGCCGGCACGGTCTATCCGAGGCTGGCCAAGCTGGAGGCCGAGGGCCTGGTCACCCACGCCACCGAGGGCGGCCGCAAGGTCTACTCGATCACCGACGCCGGCCGCGCCGAACTCGCGGGCCGCACCGGCGAGCTGGCCGATCTGGAGCTGGAGATCCGGGAGTCGGTCTCCGAACTGGCCGCCGAGATCCGCGACGACGTGCGCGGAGCGGCCGGCAAGCTGCGCAGCGACATGCGCGCCGCCGCCGACGAGTCCCGGCACACCACCGGCCCCACCGGCTCCACCGGCCCCCGTCCGGGCAAGAAGGCCGGCAAGGAGTCCCCCTTCGGCGGGTTCGGGGACTTCGGCGGCCTCGGCGATCTGTCAGACCTCAGCGACAGGGAGGCGTGGCGGACCGCGAAGGAGGAGCTGCGCAAGGCCAAGCAGGAGTGGAAGGAGCAGGCCCGCCGGGCGAAGGACGAGTCCCGGCGCGCCCGCGAGGACGCCCAGCAGGCCCGCCGCCAGGCCAAGGAGGCACAGGACCGGGCGCGCGAGCAGATGCAGAACGCCGCCCGCCAGGTCCAGGAGCACTTCTCCCGGGGCGACTGGCCGGCCGGTGTACGGGAAGGGCTGGCGGAGATCACCGGCCAGCTGGGCGGCATCGCCCGCACCGGCGGCTGGCCCCCCTGCATCAAGCCGGAACCGGCGAACGCCGACCCCGACTGGGGCAAGGACTCGGGCGGTACGGGTGACCCGGCGCGCGATCTGGACCGGCTGCTCGACCGCTTCCGCGACGACATCCGGGACGCGGCCAGGGACCGGGGGGTGACGGAGGAGCAGCTCACGGAGGCCCGCCGCCACCTGTCGACGGCGGCGGCCCACATCGGGACGCTGCTGCGGAAGGACCCCGACGGCGGTACGGAGTAGGGGCCGGGGGACGACGGGCGGCCCGGGGAAACCCGGGCCGCCCGTCGCTCATCCCGCCCGGCGGTCCTGCTGCGCGCCGCCGTCCCCGTAGAGCGCGCGCTCGATCGCCGCGTGACTCGCACCGTGCTCCGCGAGCACATCGGCGACGACACCGGGGGACGCGGCGAGGGCGAGCAGGACGTGCTCCTCGCCGATGAACCTGTCCCCTCGGCCGAGCGCGATGCGCAGCGACTTCTCCAGGATCCCCTTGGCCCCGCGGCTGAACCGGCCCCCGATCCGTTTACGGCGGTCCGCCCGCTCGCCCCGCAGGGCCCCCTCGCCGTGCGCCTCCTCGATCCGGGACACGATCGCGGTGAGGTCGATACCGATACCCGCGAGGGCGTCGGCGTCGGCCTTCGTCATGCCGCCGCGCCTGCGCGCGTCGCCCAGCGCGGCTTCCACCGACGCCCCGCGGTCCGTGAGGCCCAGCGAGGCGGCGGCGAAGGAGGCCCGGCTCCCCTTCTGGTCCAGCAGGGCGAGCAGCAGATGCTCCTCGGTGACCGGGCCACTGCCGGCCCGGTCCGCATAGGTGACGGCGCCGGTCACGGTGGCGCGGGCACCCTTGGTGAATCGCTCGAACATCAATGCCTCCCGTACTTCTTGTGCACGGCCTGGCGGCTGACGCCCAGTTCGGCCGCGATCTCCTGCCACGACCAGCCCTTGGCGCGGGCGCTTCTGACTTGTACGGCTTCGAGCTGCTCCAGCAGCCGTCGCAGCGCGGCGACCGACCGCAGCCCCACCCGGGGGTCGTGGTCGCCGGCGCGTGCGGCGAGTTCCGTCGCTTCGGTCATGGTGTCAACTTACATTGACATGACCTCGCGTGTCAATCCTGGTTGACAGTCAGCACGATCTTGCCGAACTGGTCGCCGGAAGCGAGGCGTTCGAAGCCCTCCCGCGCCCGGTCCAGCGGCAGCACCTCGTCGATGACGGGGCGCACCCCGGTGGCCGCGCAGAACGCCAGCAGGTCCTCCAGCTCGTCCTTGGAACCCATGGTCGAGCCGACGACCTTCAGCTCCAGGAAGAAGATCCGGGTCAGCTCGGCGTGCGGGGGCCGGTCGCCGCTGGTGGCGCCCGAGATGACCAGCGTGCCGCCGGGACGCAGGGACTTGACGGAGTGGGACCAGGTCGCGGCGCCGACCGTCTCGATGACGGCGTCGACCCGGTGGGGCAGCCGCGCGCCGGGCTCGTACGCCTCGACGGCACCGAGTTCGACGGCTCGCTTCCGCCTGGCCTCGTCGCGGCTGGTGGCGTAGATCCGCAGTCCGGCGGCCCGGCCGAGCACGATCGCGGCGGTCGCGACCCCGCCGCCGGCGCCCTGGACGAGCACGGAGTCACCGGGCCGCACCCCGGCGTTGGTGAAGAGCATCCGGTACGCGGTCAGCCAGGCGGTGGGCAGGCAGGCGGCCTGCTCGAAGGTGAGCTCCTTCGGCTTGGGCAGCACGTTCCAGGTGGGGACGGTGACCTGCTCGGCGAAGGTGCCCTGATGGCGTTCGGTGAGGATGGAGCGGGGCTCGTCCGGGCCGACCCCGTGCCCGGTCTGGCCGATGACGGAGTGCAGGACGACCTCGTTGCCGTCCTGGTCGGTCCCGGCGGCGTCGCAGCCGAGGATCATCGGCAGCTTGTCCTCGGCGAGGCCGACGCCGCGCAGGGACCAGAGGTCGTGGTGGTTGAGGGAGGCGGCCCGGACGTTGACGGTGGCCCACCCGGGACGCGCACCGGGAGCCGGGCGTTCGCCCAGCTCAAGGCCGGTGAGGGGGTGGTCGCGGTCGATGCGGGATGCGTAGGCGGCGAACATGGGGCCGACGATAGGCCGGGCGGCGGCCCGGCGTAACCGGCCACGGGTGTGACACGGGGCTCAGGCGGTTGAGGAGCGGGGGTCCGGGGGCAGCGCCCCCGAAAAGGCGCCGGCCCCGGACCCCCGCGTCACAACCTCAGCGCCGGGCCACGCCCTCCGCCCGCGCCGCCGCGGCGACGGCCGCCGTGACCGCCGGGGCCACCCGCTCGTCGAACGGCGACGGGATCACGTAGTCCGCGGCCAGCTCATCGCCCACCACGTCCGCCAGCGCGGTCGCCGCGGCGATCTTCATGCCCTCGGTGATCCGGGACGCCCGCACCTGGAGCGCGCCCGCGAAGATGCCGGGGAACGCCAGCACGTTGTTGATCTGGTTCGGGTAGTCGGAGCGCCCGGTCGCCACGACGGCCGCGTACTTGTGCGCGATGTCGGGGTGCACCTCGGGGTTCGGGTTCGCCATGGCGAAGACGAACGCACCGGGCGCCATCGAGGCGACGGCCGGCTCCGGGACCGTACCGCCGGAGACGCCGATGAACACGTCCGCACCGGCCAGCGCGGTGTCCAGCGGCCCGGAGATGCCGGCCTTGTTCGTCAGCTCGGCCAGCTCCCGCTTGACCTCCGTCAGGTCCTCCCGGTCCCGGCTGACGATGCCCTTGCGGTCGGCGACCGCGACATCCCCGAGCCCCGCCTCCAGCAGGAACTTGGCGATGGCCACCCCGGCCGCACCCGCGCCCGAGATGACGGCGCGCAGATCACCGAGGCTGCGCCCGGACAGCTTCGCGGCGTTGCGCAGCGCGGCGAGCGTGACCACGGCGGTGCCGTGCTGGTCGTCGTGGAAGACCGGGATGTCGAGCCGCTCCTGGAGCCTGCGCTCGATCTCGAAGCAGCGCGGGGCCGAGATGTCCTCCAGGTTCACGCCGCCGAAGGACGGGGCGAGCCTGACGACGGTCTCGACGATCTCGTCCGCGTCGGTGGTCGCGAGCGCGATCGGCACCGCGTCGACCCCGCCGAACTGCTTGAACAGGATCGCCTTGCCCTCCATCACCGGGAGGGAGGCCTCGGGGCCGATGTCCCCGAGCCCCAGCACCGCGGTGCCGTCCGTCACGACGGCGACGACCTGCGACTTCCAGGTGTAGTCGTGGACGAGTTCGGGATTCTCCGCGATCGCGCTGCACACCTTCGCCACACCGGGCGTGTACGCGAGGGAGAGGTCGTCCTTGTCCCGGATCGGGACGGTGGCCTGCACGGCCATCTTCCCGCCCCGGTGGAGGGCGAAGGCCGGATCGAACGGCTCGTCGGTCGCACTGCCGGTGCTGCCCGTACTGCTGTCTGTACTGCGATCGCTGCGAGGATTGACGATCTCCGCTGCCATGGTGTTGACCCCTTAAGTCTTCATCGTTTGAGGGTGGCCACTCCTGGTTGAGGAGGGGTGGGCGGGCACCGCGTACGTGCCCTGCGCCGGGGGGTTGGGCCGCCCCGGCGCAGGGAGAGGTACGTACGCGCGGGCGCGCCGCACACGCGCCCTGAGCCCCGGATGAGGGGTGTAAACGTCTTTCATACCGGACGGACCGGGTCATGGACGAGTCCATACCCCGTCGGTGACCTGACTCATAGCCCTATATCTGGACAATGCCCGCCACGCGAAGAATGAGTGTCCGCCGTCCGAGACGCGCCGCAGATTCTGCGGTCGCGGGAAAGAAACCCCATAGAAGGTCCGGCCCTGGTGTACCGGCCTCGTGAGCATCGGGGATCGCCCGTTACCCGATTTTGACATGACCGGCCCCCTGAATGCGCTGGTCCGAATGGCAAGATGCCGTAATCGCGCACGGCGGCGACACCCGACGACGTGTGCCACACCGCCTGGCAACACCACCCTCATCTGCCGGAGGAACCCGATCATGACCGCACGCAAGACTCGTCGCACGACCGCGAAGTCCCGGATCGCGGCGGTCGGCGCCATCGCGGTCGCCGGCACCATGCTGCTGACCGCCTGTGGCGACCAGACGAAGAACAACTCCAGCGACTCCGCCTCGACGAAGGCGAGCGACGGCGCCGCCGCCTCCCCCGCCGACCTCCTCCCCCCTGAGATCAAGTCCAAGGGCGTCATCAAGGTCGGCTCGGACATCGCTTACCCGCCGGTCGAGTTCAAGGACAAGTCGGGAAAGACGGTCGGCATCGACCCGGACCTCGCCGCGGCCCTGGGCAAGCAGCTGGGCGTGGAGTTCCAGTTCGAGAACGGCACGTTCGACACGCTGGTCACGGGACTGCGCTCCAAGCGCTACGACCTGGCCATGTCGGCGATGACCGACACCAAGGAGCGCCAGGAGGGCATCGACCCCGAGACGAAGAAGAAGGTCGGTGAGGGGGTCGACTTCATCGACTACTTCACCGCCGGCGTCTCGATCTACACCAAGAAGGGTGACGACCAGGGCATCAAGACCTGGTCCGACCTGTGCGGCAAGAAGATCGCCGTCCAGCGAAACACCGTCTCGCACGACCTGGCCAAGTCCGAGTCGAAGAAGTGCACCGGTGGCAAGAAGATCGCCATCGAGCCGTACGACAACGACCTGGAGGCCCAGACCCGGCTGCGCTCCGGCGGCGCCGACGCCGGCTCCTCCGACTTCCCGGTCGCCGCGTACGCGGTGAAGACCTCGGGCGGCGGCAAGGACTTCCAGATCGTCGGTGACCAGGTCGAGGCGGCCCCGTACGGCATCGCCATCGCCAAGGGCAACGACCAGCTCACCAAGGCCGTCAAGGCGGCCTTGGACGCGATCATCAAGAGCGGCGAGTACGAGAAGATCATCGCCAAGTGGGGCGTCGAGGCCGGTGCGGTCACCGAGGCCAAGCTGAACGGCGGATCGTGACCGGGCTCCGGCGCTGAAAGGCATCAGCCGTGATTGACATCGAGAAGTCGGGCCCGGCCGACCAGCCGCCCACACCGTCCACCCCGGCGGCCGGACCGGAGGCGATCAAGGCCATCCCGGTCCGGCACTACGGCCGGTACGTCTCCGCGGTCATCGCCATCGCCGCGCTGGTCGCGATCATCTACGCGTTCAGCCAGGGCAAGATCAACTGGGGTGCGGTCCCGGACTACTTCTTCGACGACCGCATCGTCAAGGGGGTCGGCCAGACGCTGCTGCTGACCGCCCTCTCCATGGTGATCGGCGTGGTCGGCGGCATCCTGCTGGCCGTCATGCGCCTGTCGAAGAACCCGGTGACCTCGTCGATCGCCTGGTCCTACATCTGGTTCTTCCGCGGAACACCGGTCCTGGTCCAGCTGTTCGTCTGGTTCAACCTGGGGCTGGTCTTCCAGTACATCAACCTCGGGCCGATCTACAAGGACTACTGGTCGAGCTTCATGACGCCGCTGCTGACGGCGCTGCTCGGCCTCGGCCTCAACGAGGCCGCGTACATGGCAGAGATCTGCCGGGCCGGTCTGCTCTCGGTCGACGAGGGCCAGACGGAGGCGTCCCACGCGCTGGGCATGAGCCACGGCAAGACCCTGCGACGCGTCGTGATCCCGCAGGCCATGCGGGTGATCGTGCCGCCGACGGGCAACGAGGTCATCAACATGCTCAAGACCACCTCGCTGGTGGCCGCCGTGCAGTTCTACGAACTCTTCAAGTACGCGCAGGACATCGGGCAGGCGTCCGGGGCGCCGGTGGAGATGTACTTCCTCGCCGCGGCCTGGTACCTGATCATGACCTCGGTGCTGAGCATCGGTCAGTACTACCTGGAGCGGTACTACGCGCGCGGCTCCAGCCGCAGTCTGCCGCCCACCCCGATGCAGAAGATCAAGGCCAACATGCTGTCACTGGGCCGCCCGAAGGGAGGCATGGCATGACCGCCATGGTGAAGGCCGAGGGCGTCCACAAGTCCTTCGGCGCCGCACACATCCTCAAGGGCATCGACCTGGAGGTCGCCCCGCGCGAGGTCTTCTGTCTGATCGGCCCGTCCGGTTCCGGCAAGTCGACGTTCCTGCGGTGCATCAACCACCTGGAGCAGATCAGCGCCGGCCGGCTCTCCGTCGACGGCGAGCTGGTGGGGTACCGCCAGAAGGGCGACAAGCTCTACGAGCTCAAGGACAGCGAAGTCGCCCTGAAGCGCCGGGACATCGGCATGGTCTTCCAGCGCTTCAACCTGTTCCCGCACATGACGGCGATCGAGAACGTCATGGAGGCTCCGGTCCAGGTCAAGCGCGAGTCCAAGGCGGTCGCCCGGACCCGGGCCGAACGGCTCCTGGACCGGGTCGGCCTGTCCGACAAGGCGAACAACTACCCCTCGCAGCTCTCCGGCGGCCAGCAGCAGCGGGTGGCCATCGCCCGCGCGCTGGCGATGGAGCCGAAGCTGATGCTCTTCGACGAGCCCACCTCCGCGCTCGACCCGGAGCTGGTGGGCGATGTACTGGACGTCATGCGCGGCCTCGCGGAGGACGGCATGACGATGATCGTGGTGACCCACGAGATGGGCTTCGCCCGCGAGGTGGGAGACGCGCTGGTCTTCATGGACGACGGTGTGGTGGTCGAATCGGGCCACCCGCGCGACGTACTGACCAACCCGCAGCACGACCGGACGAAGTCGTTCCTGTCCAAGGTGCTGTAGCCGGTTCGGAACGGCGGAGGGCGGTACGGACCTACGGGGTCCGTACCGCCCTCGCGCGTGCGAGCACTACTTCTTCGGCAGCAGCTCCGGGCTGAGGATCAGCGTCCGCAGCTGCGCCCGCGTGAGCGGCGGCGTCTTGAGCAGCGGTCCCTGGGCGGTGTCGGCCTCGAAGCCGGTGCTGTCCCGGATGCCCAGCATCGAGCCGTCCTCAAGCATGAGCCGGCCCACGAGTTCCGGGCCCCATTCGGGCGTGACACCGCCGTAGTTCATCGCATCGCTCCAGATGGTCAGCACGCGTCCGCCCGGGAGCTCCTCCCGGACGCAGTCCGCGGGGGCGGGCTCCCCCGACGAGTCCTGCGTGGCCGGCCCCGAGGAGAGCCCCGGCACCACGAACGCCCCGGCGGCGACCGCGCAGACCGCCGCCGCCGAGATCCCGGCCCGGCGGCGCCACCGCACCCGGGCCGCCTTCGCGTAGACCGCTTCCGTGCTGATGACCGGCCGCCCCGCGTCCTCCGCGGCCCGCCCCAGCAGCTCACGCACGTCGCTCATACCTTTTCCTCCGCCATCTCGGCGCGCAGCGCCGCCAACCCCCGAGCCGCGTGGCTCTTGACCGTGTTCTCCCGCATCCCGAGCAGCGCGGCCGTGGCCTCGACGCTCAGGTCCTCCCAGTAGCGCAGCACCAGTACGGCCCGCTGCCTGGCGGTGAGCCGGGCGGGTGCCGCCCGGACCGCGAGGCCGGTGTCCGTGTCGGGCGCGTGGTCCGCCCGCTCGGGCAGTTCGCCGTACGACTGCTCCCGCCGCCAGAACCGGCGGCGGGAGGCGATGAAGGTGTTGACCAGGGTCTTGCGCGCGTACGCCTCGATGTTGTCGAGCCGCCCGTGCCGCCGCCCGCCGAGCACCACCTTGACCAAAGCCGTCTGGACCAGGTCCTCGGCCTCGTACCGGTCGCCGCAGAGCAGGTACGCGCTGCGGAACAGCGCGGTGCGTCTGCTCTCGACGAAGGCGTGCAGCGCGGCATCGTCATCGATCCGCATCGTCACCGCCCCTCTCAGGGCCCGCTGGTGCGGACCGTCTCACCCTTCCAGTGCGCTGGGGTGCCGGGCGGGTTGCGGCGCCGGCCGAAAAACACGGAGGGGCGGCCCGGACCGTAGTCCGCACCGCCCGCACCGCCCCTCCGTCGAGGGTGCCGCTACTTCACCGCGAGCACCAGACTGTCCGAGGGCGAGGACCAGACGGCCCGCGCCTCACCGAAGCCAGCCGCGCGCAGGGTCTCCGCGTGCCAGCGCGCGGAGGGCGTGTCGCCGTCGGCGTGCTCGCCGTAGATCCTGAACCGCTCGGCGGTCGGCGCGGCGAGCACCGGGTCCTTCGCGGCCAGTGCCCACCAGTCCGCCCAGTCGAGGACGCCGTCGGCCTTGGCCCGGTCCATGACGGCGTGCCGCTGGGCGCGTTCGGCGGCGTTGATCCGGGGGGTGTCCGGATCGGTCATGTGGTCGGCGTTCATGAACACCCCGCCGTCCCGGACGAGGCCGCCGAGCTGCCCGTAGAGAACGGCGAGCGGCTCGCTGTGCAGCCAGTGCAGGGCCGTGGCGGTGAGGACCGCGTCGTACGAGCCGTGCGGCAGCGCGTCCGGCCACCGCGGGTCCTTGAGGTCCGCGGTGACGAAGGTGACGCGTTCGTCCCCGTCGAAGGTGCCGCGGGCGATGGCCAGCAGTGCGGGATCGAGGTCGACCCCGGTGCTGGTGGCCTTGGGGAACCGCCGGAGCAGCCGGTCCGTAATACTTCCCGTACCGCACGCGAGGTCGAGCACCCGGGGTTCGGGACCCACCAGGGCCTCGACCATGTCGAGCATCACGCGGAAGCGTTCCTCGCGGTCGGGCATGTACCACTCCTGCTGCCGGTCCCAGCTCTCCTGCCAGGACCTCCAGTCGGCACCCTGCGCTGACTCCGTCACCCGAACCCCTCCTATGTAATACCCTGGGCCCATAGCAGCCCATTACATCATCGTCCGAACCGACCTTAGACCGACGCCGTAAGGACTACAAGTGGAACTGGCCTATTACTCGGACTACGCCGTGCGCCTGGTCAACACCGAGGAGCCGGCCCGCAACAAGGACACCCTCACCACGGTCGACGCGGTGCGCGAGCTCTTCGGTATCAACGGACAGGCGGCCCGCCGGGCGACCGACGCGGACGTGACCCGCTTCCGGTCCGTCCGGGCCCGGCTCCGCTCGGTCTTCGAGGCGGCCGACGGCGGCGACGAGACGCTGGCCGTGGACCTGCTCAACTCACTGCTGCTGGAGTTCCCGGTCAGCCCGCAGATCTCCGGCCACGACTTCCGGGACGCGGACGGAAAGCCGGACTGGCACATGCACCTGGCCGACCACCCGTCCAACGCCACGGCGGGCTACGCCGCCACGGCGGCGATGGGCCTCGCCTTCCACCTCACCTCGTACGGCGTGGACCGGCTCGGCCTGTGCGAGGCGGCGCCGTGCCGCAACGCCTACCTCGACACCTCGACCAACCGCTCCCGCCGCTACTGCTCCGACCGCTGCGCGACCCGCGCCAACGTCGCCGCCTACCGGGCCCGCAAGCGCCTGGAGACGGAGCGCGCCGCCGAGACGGGCCGCAGCGCGGAGACCGCCCAGCCCACCATCCCGCGCAACGAACGCTGATCCTTCGTCAGCGGCCGGTAGCGCGCCCGCACCCGGGCCAGCACCAGATCCTCGGGCACGGTCCCGTAATCCGTACTGTCGCCACCCGCGAACCGGTTGTCACCGCGCACCCACCAGCCCCCGGTCCGCCGCTCCACGGCGCGTTTGACCACCAGCAGGTCCTGCTGGAACGGGTGTCTCAAAATCACCACATCCCCGGGACGCACCGGCGCCCCGTACTGCACGAGCAGCCAGTCCCCGTGGTGGAGCGTGGGCACCATCGAGGGCCCCGTCACCTCCACCACCTGGAACGGCACCCGCGCCGCCAGCCCGCGTCCGGGCTGTTCATCGGTCAGCTCCGGCAACTCCGGCACCTCCCGCATCTCTCCGGCACCTCCCCGTCCGTCCAGTACACCGTCCACCACAGCGTTCCGTACATTCGGCCACTGGCCCCATCCTCACCCTGGACTTTTGACCTAAGCCCATGGGGGCACCCACTATTTCGCGGCTCTCACGGAGTAATGTCCCACCTGAGAAGACGATCACGAGGAAGGACAGCCCCATGCTTTCCCGCCTGTTTGCCCCCAAGGTGAAGGTCAGCGCCCACTGCGACCTCCCCTGCGGCGTGTACGACCCGGCCCAGGCCCGCATCGAGGCGGAGTCGGTCAAGGCCGTCCAGGAGAAGTACCAGGCCAACGAGGACGCGGACTTCCGCACTCGCGCGATCCTGATCAAGGAACAGCGCGCCGAGCTCGCGAAGCACCACGTCTCGGTGCTCTGGAGCGACTACTTCAAGCCGCCGCACTTCGAGAAGTACCCGGAGCTGCACCAGCTGGTCAACGACACCCTGAAGGCGCTCTCCGCGGCCAAGGGCTCGAACGACCCGGCCACCGGCCAGAAGGCCCTGGACCTGATCGCCCAGATCGACACGATCTTCTGGGAGACCAAGAAGGCTTGATCTCAGCCTAGGCGTTCTGACCTGCCGTTTCGCGGGTCATGCCGCCTACCTGTCCGCACCCGGTCCGCAGGCCGCCGAGCACGGCGTCCATGACGGCCCGGGTGCGGTCTTCTTCCCCCGGCCACAGATGCGCGTAGATCCGCAGCGTGATGACGGCGGACGCGTGACCGAGGACCAACTGCACCTGCTTGACGCTCGCGCCACCGGCGATGAGCGCGGAGGCGTAGAAGTGCCGCAGGTCGTGGGTGACCATGTGCGGCAGCTCGACAGCCTTACGGCCCTCGCGCTCGGCGGCTCCGTTCTCAGCCGCCTGAAGCGCCTTGCGGGCCCCGTTCCACTCGGTCTTCCACCGCCGGTAGTTGAGTGGCTCGCCCTCCTCCATGGTGAACAGCCACTCCCTGGACGGACGTGCGGCGAGATGCGCGAGGAGCGCGTCGGTGACGACCTCGCCGACCGGAACCGTACGCCGGGACTTCGCGGTCTTCGGCGGGCCGATCTTCCCCGACTGGAGCCGCTGCCGCTCGACGCGGATGGCGCCGGCCTTGAAGTCGACGTCCGACACCTTCAGGCCGAGCAGCTCGCCTATGCGAAGCCCTGACCCAGCAAGGGTGACGACGGCCGCGCGGATGTACGGCGGCATCACCCGCGCCATCGACTCGACCTGCTCGACCGTGGGCGGGGTGACCTCCTCGTCCGGCATGGCGGGAAGGGTGATCCGGCGGCACGGGCTGGAGGCAATGACCTTGTCGTCCACGGCCGCCGTCATGAGGCGTACGAGGACGTCGTAGACGTTCCGCACGCTGCCGGGGCCGAGCTGGTCGGACAGGTGCTTGAAGAGCACCTGGATGTCGTTGCGGCGTATCGCCGCCATGGAGCGGGCTCCGAGCGCCGGTACGAGGTGGAGCCGCAGCGCGTTGTCGGTGATGCGCTCGCCCGCCTCACTGGCGATGAGCGAGCCCTCCCACCTCTCGGCGTACTTCTCGAAGGTGACGCGGCCTGCGCGCGGGTCGACGTACTGCCCAGTGACCAGGCTGGCTGTGACCTCGTCGATCCATCGCTGGGCGTCGACCTTGCGCTCGAAGTGGCGGGCGTGCTCCTTGCCGTCGAGGTCGCGGTAGCGGGCACGCCATTTACCGTTGGGCCGCTTCTGGACGTTCGCCAAGTGACTCCTCCTTCGTGCTGGTTGTCAGTAGTGACCCCCGTCCTCGATGTCGCCGCTGAGGACGCGGGCGTCTCGCTCGTCTCCCATGAGGCGGAGGCATTGCTCGTGGATCGCCCGCGAGCTGTCTGGATGGGCCTTGATGTGGTCGGCGACGGCGACCACGGCACGGTGCAGGCGGTCGCGGGCGTCACGGGTTTCGTAGAACGCTTCGACGGCTTCCTGGACGAGCCGTCGGCTGTCGACGTCGAGCCCTTCGAGGGGCGGGGACATCAGCTCTTCGAGGGGGAGCTCGAAGACGCGGGAGAAGGCGAGCGCCTCATCGAGGTTGATGCGCCGCCGAGGCGTGCCGTTCTCGATGCGCCAGACCGCCGTCTGGTTCATCTTGACGCCGGCTCTGGTCACCCGCTCGGCCAGCTCGGTCGTGCTCCACCCTCTGACCTCGCGCTCCAGGGCCACGCGGCCCGCCACGTTGCCTTCGCTGTAGAGCAGCGGCACCTCGCCGCCCTCGGCCTTCTCGCCTGCCATCGAACCTCCATCGCGACCATCGCTATCCAGATTGAAACATGAGCTTCCCGATTTGGCTAACCGCCGATCATGAGGTACTGATTATGCAGATCGAATCAACACCTAGCCGAATGGGAACGCATGCGATACCTGACCACCGCCGAGGTAGCCGAGCGCTACCGCACCGCCGAGAGCACCGTCCGCTACTGGCGCCAGCTCAAGAAGGGGCCGCGCGGCATCAAGGTCGGCAAGCGGGTGCTCTACCCCGAGGCCGAACTGCTGCGCTACGAGCGCGCGCTGATCGACGGCGGAGACGAGTGGGGCCTGGCCTCATGAGCCGCTGCCATGCCCGGACGCAGGAACGGCCCCCGGCGCGTCAACGCCGAGGGCCGGGAATTCCCCTGCACGTCGCCCATCCCTGAACGATCGAACCGGTGGGGGCGAGACCTTGCCCGTCTCGCCCTCACCCGAGAGGAACAGCTATGGGAGACCCTACGTCCCCCGCCACCGCGAACACATCCGGTGTTGTCTGGCCACCCATCGCAGTCCCGGGCCAGGGCCTGCCTCGTGACCGGGAAGCACGCCCCGCCGTCGGAGGCCCGGCCACCGATGCTCCGCACCGGAGCACGCGCGATTTGAGGTTCCCCCGCTGCGCGGGAGTGGCTGACTAGCTGGTCAGGGCGGGTTGACGTGGTTTCAGGTTCACTGGCTCGGTTGCTGCCTGGTTGGCGTAGTGCTTCTCTTCGAACTCGATGGGGCTGAGGTATCCGAGTCGTTTCTGGATGCGGCGGGGGTTGTAGAAGCCGTCGATGTATTCGAAGAGTGCGAGGTTGGCCTCGGCTCTGGTGTTGAAGGTCCCGCCGCGGATGCACTCGGTCTTGATCAGCATCCAAAGGTTCTCCGCGAGGGCGTTGTCGTAGGAGTCGCCGACCGAGCCCATGGACGCCTGGATTCCCGCTCTGACCAGGCGTGTTGTGAGCTTGATGGAGGTATATTGCGTGCCGTGGTCGGCGTGGTGGACGAGTTCGCCGGGAGCGACTTCGCGGCTGGCCAGCGCGTACTCCAGCGAGGTGAGGACCAGGTCGGCGTCCGCGCGGGCGGAGGTCTCCCAGGCGACGATTCTGCGGGAGAAGGCATCTCGGATCGCCGACAGCCAGAGTGGTCCCTCCAGGGTGGAGATCATGGTCAGGTCGGTGACCCACAATCGGTTCGGTGCGGACGCCGTGAAGTCGCGTTGTACCAGGTCAGGAGCAAGGTCTGCGTCCGGGTCCCGGCGAGTGAAGCCCTTGTTCCTGCGGGGGCTGATCCCGGCCAGGCCTGCCTGACGCATGAGCCGTTCGACCCGTTTGCGGCCGACGTGGACGCCCTCTCGTTTGAGGGCGGCGTGGATCCTGGGCGATCCGTAGATGCCGCCCGAGTCCTGGTGGATCTGCCGGATCTGGCCGGTCAGCTCGGTGTCCTGGCGGCTCCGTTCGCAGGGCTCCTTTTCGGCCTGGCGCCAGCGGTAGTAGGTGGAGGAGGGGATGTGCAGTTCCCGGAGCACGGGCTCGACCCCCAGGTGCGGGTGCTCGTCGAGGAGCGCGGTCACCTGGGCCGGGTCGGGTCGAGCTGTGCGGCGAAAAAAGCCGAGGCCGTCCGCAGGACCTCGTTCGCCCGGCGTAGTTCCCGCACCTCGCGCCGCAGCTGGGCGAGCTCTTCCCTCTCCTCGGTGGTGGGCAGATCATCGCGCTCGCCGGTGTCGGCCTCGGCCTGCCGGATCCAGTTACGCAGGGCCTCGTGATGGACCCCGAGATCCTCGGCCATACGACGGATCACAGGCTTCGGCTCTGCAGTCCGGTACATCCGTACCGCACGCTCTCGCAACTCCAGCGGGTACTTCCTCGGCGCAGGCATCGTCTGGGCTCCTCTCATGAGACCCATCTGACCTGCTGTCACCATTCCCCGCATCTCGGGGGAACCTCAATTCGCGACCTGCCAAGGTCAGTGCCCCGACGACCACGCCGGGCAGCGCAGGCGATCCTGCTCCAGACGGACCAGAAATCCAAGACGGTGGCGGGGCGGCAGGCGAAGGCAGCGCGCTGCTGGACGACCTCCGTACAGCGATCGGGCGGTACGTCGTTCTGCCAAGCGACGAGGCCCTGGCCGCCGTCACGCTCTGGGTCGCGGCCTCCCATATCCAGCCCGGCCTCCAGCACGCGCCACGACTGGCGGTGGTCGGGCCGACCAAGGGGTGCGGCAAGTCCCGCCTCCTGGACGTTCTCTACGAGACCGTCCATCAGCCGATGATGACGGTGAACACCTCTCCGGCGGTTGTCTTCCGTGTCATCGGCAAGAACCCGCCGACGCTGCTGGTAGACGAGGCCGACACCATCTTCGGCCCCAAGGCAGGCGACAAGGAGGACCTGCGCGGCCTGCTGAACGCCGGGCACCAGCGCAACCGACCCGCCTGGCGGATCTCCGGGCCGGAGCACAAGCCGACCGCGTTCCCCACCTTCGCCATGGCGGCGCTGGCCGGCATCGGAGACCTGCCGGACACGATCATGGACCGGGCGATCGTCATCCGCATGCAGAAGCGCAAGCCGGGCGAGCGGATCACCCCGTTCCGCTCACGGTACTCCGTGCCGGAACTGCACGCGCTTCGCGACCGGCTGGCCAACTGGCTGGTCCCGCAACGCGGCAGCGTCGCGGGCGCGGTGCCGAAGATGCCCGTCGAGGACCGCGCCGCCGACACATGGGAGCCGCTCGTCATCGTCGCCGACCTCGCCGGCGGGCACTGGCCCGCGCGAGCACGTGCCGCCTGTCTGGCAATGACGCGCAGCGAGGTGGTCCAGGACGAGCAGACGACACTGAAGACGCGACTGCTGCGCGATATCCGCCGGGTCTTCGAGCAGGAGGGCGGCCGGGAGGCTCTGCGCAGCCAGGACCTGCTCGCCGTCCTCATCCAGGGCGCCGAGGCTCCGTGGGCGGAGTACGGCACCAAGGGCCTGAACGCCTACCACCTGGCGAATCTGCTGCGCGACTTCGGTATCAGCCCGGCCAACTACCGTTTCGAGAACGGCAGGCAGGCCAAGGCGTACGCCCGTAACCACTTCGTGGATGCCTGGGCCCGCTACTGCCCCGACCCCGCCCCGTCGGTACCCACCACCGAGGTCCCGGCACGTCCGATCCAGGGCAGGCCACCCGCCCCTCCGTCCGGGACGCTACCCACCGGCCCGCCGGGAGGGCCCGCAGGCCCCAGGCCCACTCGCTGACTCCAGGTCCGTATCAATCCGTCGCATCCGTCCCCGCGCAGGTCAGCGCGGGGACGGATCTCCTCGGCGTTACGGATCACTCCGTACCTGCGGCCATCTCCGTACCTGTGCTGACCAGCCACGCGACGGATGCGACGGATGCAACGAAACCCCATCCCACGACTGACGGAGCACCACGATGCCCGAATCAAACGCCGACGACACCGCATCCCGCCGCCGCAGGAAGCTGTTCAGGCTCACCCGACGACCAGCAGCAAGCTGGAGCGAACGAGCCTCTAAAGAGGCTTCGTCCGCGCTTGCCCCCGCCCCAGGGGTGGCGGAGGACAAGGCCGAGCGCCAAGGGGCGCCCGAGCTGGAGGAAGGGGTGGCAGGGGGCTCTTGCCAGCCCTCAGCCGACCCCCTAGGACCCCGCAATCCCCCTGCCGATATCCCACCGCTCGTCGAGCAGCCCTCCTGGCGGGACCTTGACGCGCCCGTCCTGCCCGCACAGATGAACCGCAAGCGCACCGTTGAGAAACGCGACCAAGAGAAGACCATCCGCTTCACGCGCACTGCGGTCCAGGTCATTAGCGCCGCCGCTCAGCAGCGCGGTCAGAGGTTCGCCGGGTTCGTAGGGGACGCGGCCCTGGCTGTTGCGCAGGGCAAGGTGGGGCTGGTCGGCAGTCCGGAGGACGACCCTCTCCGCCCGCTGATCGAGGCGGTCGAGGCGCACACGGTCGCGCTGAACCGCATCGGCGGCAACCTCAACCAGATCACCGCAGCCATCAACCGAGGAAGCGTGCCCGAGCGCACCGAGACGGTTCTCGACCGCGTCGAGCAAGCAGCACAGAACAGCTTCCACCTCATCGACCAGCTCCTGACGGACGGCACAACTCATGGTTCCTGACGTCTCAACCGGCTTCGACAGCCGCGGACTGATCGCCTACCTCTTCGGCCCCGGCCGCCGCGACGAGCACACCAACCCCCACATCGTCGCCGCCTGGGACATGGCCGGCGCTCCCGACCCAGGCTGCGACCCGGCAGTCACCTACTCCCAGCTCGCCAGGCGACTCGACCACCACGTTGACCTCCGCACCCGTGAGCTGGGCGGCAAGAAACCGCCGCAGCACGTGTGGCACTGCCCGGTCCGCACCGCGCCCGGCGACCGCTACCTCACCGACACCGAGTGGGCCGAGGTCGCCCGCCGCGTCGTGCACGCCACGGGAATCGCCCCCGAAGGCGATGAGAAGGCATGCCGATGGATCGCGGTACGCCACGCTGACGACCACATCCACATCATGGCCACCACCGTCCGCGCCGACGGCCGCATACCTCGAACCCACCGGGGCGGGCAGAGGGCACAAGCCGAATGCCGAAAGATCGAGAAGGAATTGGGGCTCCGGCAACTCAAGAAAGGAGATGCCACCGGGCCCAAGACTCCGACTGGTGCGGAGCGCGCCAAGGCGGAGCGCCAGGGCCGTGCTGTGACCACTCGCGCCTGGCTGCGCGAACAAGCCCACACCGCCGCTGCGGCGTCACGCAACGAGGAGGACTACTTCTCGATTTTGACCGATCTGGGTATCACGGTCCACACCCGCATCGGTCCCGAAACCGGTGACGTCATTGGGTACAGCCTTTCAACCTCCGGTGACACTGCTGCCGGCGAGCCGGTTAAATTCGGCGGCTCCAAACTCTCACCCGACCTGTCGATCCACCGCTTGCGTGAACGCTTCACCCTGCAGCCAGAGGCCCCGTTGACCGCGCCACCGGCCCATCCGTGGCGCCAGGCCGAACGCTCTCTGCGCACTGCACACGATGCCCTCACGGACCCGAACGGTGACGTGCACCGGGCTCAGGGCGAAATTGCGGCATTCGGCGACTTCCTCCACACAGCAGCCCTGCACGTACCTCATCCTCTGCGCGCTGAGATACAGGCCGCGGCCAGCGCATTCAATCGCGCCAACCGGTCCATGATCCGCGCCGACCACCGGGCGGGGTACGCCCTGCGCAAGGCGGGACAGGAACTTCTCTATAGCACCAACAGCGCGGGCGACTTCGTCATCGCCGTACTCGCCGCCACCGTCCACTTGGCCCTCGCAGCCTCCCACTGGCACGAGCAGCGCGAGCACCACCAGCAGGCAGCCGCCGCCCAGCAGGCCCACGCCCGCCTCCGCAGCACCTACGAGGCACAGGCTGCACCCATCCTGTCCGAACTGATCCGTCGTACCCCGCCCACCGAAACCGTCGCGCGCTACGAGGGCGTCCTGCGGGCGACTCTCCCCGCCCAAGCCGACCGAATCCTGGCCGACCCCGCGTGGCCTGCTCTGACCACTGCCCTGCGCCGTGCAGAGGCTGGCAGCTACTCGTCGGCCTCTGTTCTCACCGCAGCCGCTGAAGGACGTGAACTCGACACCGCCGACCACCCTGCTCAGGTGCTGATCTGGCGGCTCGACAACGCGTCAAGCCGACGACTCGCAGCCGCGAAGGCAAGCAGCACAATGGCTATAGAGCCGAGCACGCTGGCGGTCGTGCCTGCCGACACCAAAGTTCCTCCCTCTCGTCGGCGTGGGCGATGATGCCCCAACCTGGCGGTCGGATTCTCGTCAAAGTGACATGCTGGATACTTCACTGAAACAAGGGAGTTGGGCTCATGCAGTGGACCGTCCATGGCGAGCGGCAGATCTACAACAACCCATGGGTGAATCTCTGGCTCGTCGACGTTCAGCAGCCTGACGGTCGGCGGTGGGAACACCATGTGGTTCGGATGCGGCACCTGGCCGTAGCCGCCGTGGTCGACGACCAGAAGCGGGTGCTGATGATGTGGCGGCACCGGTTCATCACCGACACCTGGGGCTGGGAGCTTCCGATGGGCCTCATCGAGGCCGACGAAACTCCTGAGCAGGCAGCTGCCCGCGAGGTCGAGGAGGAGACCGGCTGGCGTGTGAAGGGCGTCAAGCCGCTCGTGTACGCGCAACCAGCGAACGGCATCACGGATTCCGAGCACTTCGTCTTTCGTGCCGAGCCCGCCTCGTATGCGGGCCCGCCGACCGAATTGAACGAGTCAGACCGAATCGAGTGGATTCCGATCTCGGAGATCAGGGGCATGATCGACCGTCGCGAGATCGTCAGCAGTGGCAGCCTGGTCGGTCTGCTGTACCTGCTGCTGGACGAGGCAACCGGCGCCTCGTAAGGGGTCAGCCGAGGGCCTCGCGCATGCGTTGCTCGAAGGCGAGGACGGGGGCTTCGCGTGCGTAGGGCAGCATTCGGCGGTGAAGCTCTTGGACGTGGCCGCTCACTCGTGGCGAGTCAATGGCTGCGGCGAGGTCGAGGGCGAGGCCGGCGCTGGTGCATGCCTCGTCGAGTTTGCCCAGCTGGAGCTGGGCGCTGGCCAGCCAGTAGGCGTGGAAGGCCCGGCCTCGCTGCTGGTCGGTATTTTCTCGACGCAAGCCCTCGGCGATGAGGGGTTCGGCGCGGGCTGGTTCGCCGAGGCGCGCGTAGGCGATGCCTGTGTCCACGAGGAGTTTCGTCTCGTCGAAGTACTGGACCCAGTCAGGCGCCTCGGCCTCATGTCCCCGTGAGCGTTCGTACTGCACACGGGAGCGATCAACGGCCTGGTGGCAAGCCTGAGCATCTCGAAGGGCAGCGTGGGCGAACGCTTCACGCAAGTGCAGCATCGACATGACGAGCGGCTGTTCCCCGGCGGCGCGGGCGGCGTCCTGGGCACGGCATGCAAGGGCCACGGCATCGCTCGGGTTGCCGTCGTAGGTGGCCAGAAGGCTCATGCAGGACAGCACATTGGCCATGAAGAGGCTGTTGCCTTGCGTGTGGGAAAGCTTGAGCGCTTGGGTGAAGTAAGTGCGGGCGGTGCTGTACTGACGGGCGTCGAAGTAGGCCCAGCCGGAAAGCCGTGCCAGCTCCGCCGCGACTCCTTGGAGGTCGTGCCGTAAGCCAGCCTCGGCGGTATCGAGTAGCCGGCCGACATATCGCAGATGCCCCACGACGGCAGGCCGCAGGGTCGCGCCGCCGTGTGCGTTGTCGCGCCGCCAGTAGTCCTGGACCGAGGAGCGCAGGGCCGTGAGGATGGAGCGGGTTGCACGGCCGTCGACCAAGGCGAGAAGATCATCTAATTCCTCTGCCGCTTCGGTGCGCTGAGGCTCGCGCGGCGCGGCAGGAAGTAGCTCGGGCGGTCTCTCCTCGGTGGTGGAGGAAGCAGGGATCTCCCAAGGGCGGTGGGCCAGGCCGAGCATCGCACCGGGGATGCGAAGGCCGTCGGCGACGCGTTCGATCACGTCGATGTGTGCCAATCCGCGTCGCCCCGCCATGATCTCGCCGACTCTGCTCGGCGTCATGTCGCACAGTGCGGCGACCCGCGACGGGTAGATCCCGGCCTTGACCTTGACCAGCCGGAAGATGCGGGCGAAGTCCCTGCCGCGACAGGCTTCCTGCCATTCCGCACTGGCCAGCAGTTCGGCCGGCAGAGCCCGGTGATCCTGCGAGCGTGCCACTCGTCCCCCTCACTCGCCCGTCCGGACGGGCTGCCCGTAGGACCGACTGCCAAAGAGATTACCCACGTTGGGTAACCACGGTGACCTGACTCTGTGATCGTCGCGGCAGTGAACTTGTGTCCCACAACCCGCCCGCGACGAGGGGACGCGATGCACGCGATGACGACGTACGACCGACAGACCACCCCGCTGCGGTGGCAGATGCAGTTCAGTCCGGTACGCAAGTGCGTGCCTCTGGCCCGCGCCCTCGTTTCCAAGACGCTCGCCAGCTGGGGATACGGCCAGGAGTGCATTGACCGCGTGGTCCTCGTCTGCGGAGAGCTCGCAGCCAATGCCGTCGAACACGGCGGCAGACGAGGACACCTCTTCGAAGTTCGACTGACGGTTGACGGCCCACACTGCCTGGTCGAAGTCTCCGATGCTGGCCGCACCCCTCCCCGCCCCATCCAGGCCGGGGAGGACGACGAAGGCGGCCGGGGCCTGCTTCTCGTCGCAGCGCTCTCTGAAGAAACCGGCCACCACGACCGCCACCCGATCGGCAAGACCGTCTGGGCCCGCCTGGTCCTCAGCAGCCCGAGCGAGGAGTCCGTATGCACGAGCTGATCGCTGCCCCGTACCTCGACCACCACCTCCTCGTACGGCCGGGCAACCCGAAGGCAGCACGCCTTCCCGCCTGCAGGTACGACGAACTGCACTCCGCATCGGGTACCTCAGCAGTGCCCGCGTGGCTGGTCGACGTGGCCTGTCAGGCTTGGAAGATCGATCTCAGCGACCGACGCCTCGATGAAACTGTGCTGGTTCGATCCCGCTCTCCGTATGCATACGGGCGCGCCTCGTACGAGCTGAACCTCGGCTGCAACTACGACTGCGAACACTGCTACCTCGGCCTGAAGCAATTCGCCGGCCTGGAGTGGCCTGAGCGTGAGCGCCTCCTGTACGCCATCAGGGACTCGGGGGTGCTTTGGCTCCAGCTCACAGGCGGTGAGCCGATGATCGACAAGCTGTTCCCCGAGACGTACCGGCTGGCGTACGAGCTGGGCATGATGGTCGAGATCCTCACCAATGGCTCGCGTCTCGCCGCACCGAAGAACCTCGCCCTGCTGACTCGCTTGAGGCCGAACCGGATCACACTCAGCCTGTACGGGGCCACCGCAGAGTCCTACGACGGGCTGACCCGGCGCCGGGGCGCGTACCGCATGTTCGTCAAAGGACTGGATGCAGCCCACGAAGCTGGGCTACCCCTCGATCTCGCCTTGATCATCACGCGGCACAACGCCCACGAGGCCGACCAGATGCGCGCCTTCGCCGGCCGCTACGACCTGCCGTACCGCGAGTACACCCACATGTCGCCGACCATCTACGGTGGCGCGGAAACCCTCGCCACCCAGGCCCCGGACCACCTCGCAGATCGCGAACCCTTCAACGGCTGCAACGCCGGCCACACCTTCTTCCACGTCGACCCGCACGGCATGGCGACCATCTGCAAGGTCGGCCGTGACGAGGCGATCCCCCTCATGACCACGGGAGTCGAGGGCCTGAGCCGCCTCGGCGGCATCGCCGACTCCCTGATGCTTCGCACCGGTGGCTGCACCGGCTGCCAGCTCTCCGGCACCTGCCGGGTCTGCCGGCCGCTGGCCAAGGTCTACCAGGAGGCGAAGGCACCACTGGACAGGTACTGCCAACACGCGACTACAAGGAGCTGAACCATGACCGCCGTAGCAGTCGAGATCGCCCCCATCCGCCCGCCGTCCGAGCCTGATGCGGAGATCATCCTCATCGACGACGTGGACGCCTTCGCTGCGGCCACCACGCCCGGCTGCGGGGACGACAACCCGTACAACTGACCATCCCTTCGGGGGCTTTCGGCGGCACCTCGCGCCGGAGGCCCCTGTTGGCGCGTAGATCTGGAAACCTGACGGCCATGCCCGCACCCTCCATCACCTTCGCCGGTCTCCCCTCCGGCGCTCGTACCGCCATCGAAGCCGAGATCGGCTCGATTCTCAGGGTCGAAGACGTCAGCACCGGTCTCAACAGCTCCCTCTCCGCGCTTGCACACACCGCAGGCGGAGTCGTCTTCCTCAAGGGCCTGCGCTCCGACCACCGATGGGTCTGGACGCAGCAACGCGAGGCAGACATCAACCCGTACGCGACCCCGCTCGCCCCGCGCCTGCTCTTCCACGTCATCGCCGGCGGCTGGGATCTTCTCGGCTTTGAGGCCATCCACGGCCACCATGCCGACTACTCCCCAGGCTCCCCCGACTTGCCCAAAGTCACCGGGGCCCTCAGAGAGCTCGCCGCTCTTCCTTGCCCTGACATCGAACTCCGGCTCGCCGAACAACGCCTGGCTGGTTACGTGGCCGACCCCGCCGATGCGGAAGCTTTCGCAGGAAACGCGCTGCTCCACACCGACTGGAACAACCACAACGTTCTCATCACCCACGACCGCGCTCACCTCGTCGACTGGGGCTGGGCCACCCGCGGAGCCGCCTGGTTGGATCCCGCCCACTGGGTCGTCTGGCTCATCGCGGCTGGCCACACGCCGTCAGCCGCAGAGGAATCGGTCGCGCTTCTTCCTGCCTGGGCATTGGCACGACCCCGAGCGGTGGACGCCTTCGCCCATGCGAGCGCGAACCTCTGGAAAGAAATCGCGGGCCCCGCTCCAGACGCCTGGGCAATGAACTTGCGCAACGCCGCATGGCTCTGGCATCAGCACCGAAAAGTTCGCTCCTGACCAGACCACGGACCGTCCCCACGTGGCTTGCGGGGATAGGCACGCCGTGGCACCACTCCCTCATATTGATCTCGTGCTCCCGATCACACAGGATCGGCGAACCCATCCGAACTGCTGTGTTCCGCGAAACTGTGACCGTACAGTGCCCCACAATCCCCGGAAAGCAGTGGACTGTCAGCTTCTCCCCTTACCCCTTCCATCTATGGGGGCTATGACGTCACCGCAGCCGCCTGGATGGCAGCGCGGATTCGAAGGTCCACGGTTCCGTCCTGCGCCAAGCCTGAAAAGTGCCGTGCAGAGTGCGGGTGATCTCGCAAAACCGCCGCCATAAGCTGCGCGGCCTGGCCAGAAAGTGAGCGCATCCAGGGCGCGATTCGGTCTTGAGCACTCCACTGATCCCATGCGGCATCCCAGGTGCACATGGTGCGGGCCGCTTCCTCAAGGAGATCCCAGTCGTCTTTGGCTGCGGCAAAATTCGCAATTGATTGAAGCCATTCAGCGACTCGACCCGCTTCAGCGAACTGGACCCGTCGCGTTCCTCGGCCATCAGCATGGTCGGCCATAGCCTTGAAGAGGCGTCCGCTGGCTCCTGGGTCGCGAGACAGCCAAGGGCCTGCCTGTTCGGCGGAGAGAGATACGAGCTCGCGGGCATAGAGTTCATAGTCTTCGGGGTGGTCTGCGATCAGTTCGAGCAGGGACCCGACGGCCGCTGGATCGCCGGCGCGCGTCCGTTCCAACAGGCGCTTTGCTTGGTCAGTCGGAGGCTCCGCTGGCTCAGTAAGCTCACGGTTGATCAGGTCTCGGAGGCTTGCGATGGTCTGCACCCTTTGCCGAGGATCTGCGTGTGTAGTAATTCGAGTGATGTTCCTCCACGGGCCTGGAGGAGGGGAAAGCGGCATGTTCATCTGCGGATACTGGCCAGTGAGCGCCCAGGCAATGACCCGCCCGATGCCATAGATGTCAGCTGCTGCCGTGGCCTCGTGTGCAGCAACGAAAAGTTCAGGCGCTGCGAAGCCCTCCGTTCCGAGCTCGAAGCGGGTACGCCCTTCCTGTGTGGTCTGCCCTCGCGGCCGCCGGACGATTCCCCAGTCCGCAAGAGTCCATTGGTTATCCAGCAGCAGGATGTTGGAGGGTTTCACGTCACGGTGCAGCCAGTCGTGGGCATGAGCAAGCTCCAGTACATCCATCAGCGCCTCGATCAGAGTTCGCAGCTGCATAGGGTCGCTCAAGATGTCGCGCTGTTGCTCTGCGGTAGCCTGCGCCATCGGCATGACGAGCCACCCATCTACCGGGTTGGAGTCGAGGATGGGCATGTAGTGCGCGTGCTGGCCAAGCAGCTGAGAAATTTCAATCTCTCGCCTCATCCGAGCGGCGGGGGTATCTCGTTGCGATGTTCTGCGCTTGAAGGCGACTTCGACGTCGGTTGGCTTGTGAACGGCACGGAAAATCTGCGCTTGTCCGCCCTCCTCCTTGGGAAGGCGATCGAGACGATAGTCCCTCCGCTCTCCGCGGGCCTGAGAACGGACCAGATCATATGGGTTTGGGGTAGCGCCTTTAGATGCAGAGAAACGGATGCGTGCCGTCTGAGCCGGGGCCACCGGTCGGACCTGCACTGGAATGCGTTGCCCGCCATAAATCGTGTAACCGCTGATCGAGTCAACAGGCGTGAGGGCATAGCCATCGCGGGCCAACAGGGAATTAAAGAATTCTAGCAGCTTCTGCAATTCTTCTTCGTCAGTCCGCACCACAGGGTGGAGCATTTCGGAAAGGAAGCGCAGGAGAACCGGGTCCGGGCCACCTCTCAATCCAAATCGTTCGTCAGTGAATACCCAGTCAAGCTCCCAGTCGTCGTTGTTAACGCGATGCTGATAAATGTCACCTTCGGCCGTTTCAAAACGCGAGTCGTAGCTTTCGAAAGCGTTCAGATTGAAAATGCGCTTAAGGAACTCTGCCTCCTCTAGTCTGCCAGCCCAGTTGGTATTCTGAAGTCGCAGGGTGTCGAAGAGCCGCATGCGAGTGACTTCGGTGATGCGGGCCGGCTTGCCGCTGTCTATGCGTGTGTCTTGCGGCTGAAAGAGCGTTGACCCCTGACCTCCCTCCAACGCCTGCCGCCAGTTCGCATCCGGGGCACGGAGGGCTGGCCTGACCAAGATCTGGTTGACGGCAGACCGGTGATTTTGGGCGGCCACCTCGGCGATCGTGGGCAGCAAGTGCTCCAAGATCTCGTCGTCAAAGCTGGGAGTGTCGACTGCGTCGATGTAGAAGACGGCGGCCCAGTAGTAGTCGTTCCAGTTAGTAACAGTCGTGTAGCCGTCCTCTGTCTGCTCGAATTCGAGCCTTTCGACTGCGCGGAGCAGTTCCGTCGAGCCGATATCTGAGCGAGCAGCGAAAATCGCGGCAGCCTGTGCCAATACACGCTCTCCGAGTTGTTCCTGCTCGCTGCTCAATACCTGATTCTCCCTCGAATGCGTAGCCGAACGCCGACCACGCATTAGTCAGTATTTACTATTCGATCGGGCGTGGCCGACCTGTACCCCAAGATCACGTCCCCCATTACAAGGTTAGGACGGTTAACGCGGAACCGACGAGATCAGCGGAATAGGGCTGGTCTTTGCGCGAGCGAGCGGGCTGAGGATAAAGTCCATCTTCGAGCTGACGGCCTGTCTCTTTACCGCAGCGCTGTCGCTCATGCCAAGTGCTGGATCGTGACGCCATTCCACTGCTGCGCGAGATGTTCTGCGACCAGTCGGCGGTGGCAATGCTGCGCATTGTCCTCACTACATAGCAGGACTGCCTTGTCGAGCGCTTCCCGACGGATCGAGTTCTCGACCTGACGAGTCTTCATCAATTCGAGGAACCTTTCCTCGTAGGTTGCCCAGCCGATATCCCGCTTCTTGTATGCGTCGAGCATATCCTTGGTCGGGGCTAGCTCGATGCGATGGGTGTATTGCACACTACAGATCTCAGACAGGAAGTATCTGAGGTCATCACGCTTGGCGAATCCAGACAGTTGTGAGACGTTGTTGAGTCGAACATCAACCAGCGCTGTCACTCCGGCTTCGCGCAGTAGACCGAAGAACTTTTCGGCGCTCTTCTTCGTGAACCCAATAGTGTAAAGTTTCACCTTCCTGGCGTCCCGCCAATGCGAAGATCCTCATTTACGTACGCGATCCGTTGTTCCTGACGGTCGAGCGCCTCCTGGAGGCGCTCGACCGGGGTCCGAAATAGATCTTCCTGATCCAGACCGAAATTAGTCATCAAGCGTCGCATTGCCGATTCGTGATCCTCCACGTGTCCATCACCATGGATATGCTCGACACGGATTTCGTCCCGTTCAAGGACCCGCGCAATGAGCACGCAACGATGGCAATCGAGTGGTTCCTGTTCGGTACACATGACAGCGATTCTCTCGCTCTGCGAACCGCGCCGCAGGCGCTTGATGCCGCTATCGAAGTCCGAGGTGCGGGCAAGACGGTCATACCGAACCCGTCCGTCGACATAGCACGTGAGGTCCTCAGTGCGCGCGCCCAATTCCTTCCCTAGGAATACATACTTAATATCGACCTCCTGCAGGGCGCGCTCCACGGCGTGTCGGTTGAACTGGGGCGTAAATCGACTCGCGGGCAACGACCGCACATCGGCGATCGCCGTGATTCCATGCTTCTGTAGCAGGCTCAAGAATCCTGAACTGCTGTGCGTGGAGTGGCCGACAGTGAATACTGTACGAAGTGTCATCGCCTGCTGCCTGTTTCAATCTTCGCTCGTTCAATAATTGCTGCAACTAACTTGTACACATGACCTTGGAAAGGTTCGCCGAGACTCACCGTAAGGAAGGATTCCCCCAGTTTGTAGAATCCTTCCCGTTTCGACAGGTACTCCAGCTCATATTCGGGATCGGTCACCCGCAGTATATGATCATGTTCTGCATAAGAGAAGCGTGCGCTCAAGGCCCGATCCGTATCTCCGAAAATCGCCCCAGGGGTATGTACCTGTAATGTCAAGTCGGTGACGTGTATCAGATTGAGTGAGTCTGACAGAGCATTTGCTTCTTCGGTTGGGATGCGGTCATTATTTCCGAGGTAGGTGCTGAACCCATTGACCCATAGTGTACTGGGGCACTGTTCCAGGCTCATTAGTCCGCGCCAGCCGACCCTGCCAGTCTTCATCCAGTAGAAGTCGGGGTCAAGGAGCCAATTCTCACTCTGAAAGCTGTTTGGCTTGTGCCGAAGAAGTGGCACCGAGACGACATCGAGGACTTTCGGGTCCGTTCCATCTTTGTACATTCTTTCCGAATCAGAGACTTCGCGGTGCAGTCGCGAACTGACCGGGCGTATCCACTCTCCTGAGCCGTCGTCAACTATGCCTGCCACGCACCGACCCGAAAGTTTCCGGGAATTCGCCAGACACACGAGCGTCTTCACCAGTGTCATATGTACCCCCAAGTCGGATGCCTCGACTTCCCACGGGACGAAAGCTCGGCGCACCTACACAAAGTGACGGTGAGTACAATGGGCTGCCGGTTCCGCAGGTCATCCCAGAGTTTACGACGGGGGTACGACACCCGTCCGGCGTTCAGGCAAGCGCGATGCCGGCCAACTGACTGGCGTGCCACGAGAGGCGGTCGGCCGACTAGGGCGTTGGCCGGTGCTTCCGCGTAGTCGCGCACGCTCGGCTTCTGGTGGTCCGCCAGGTCAGGCGCGAGGCTCGGAACATGACAAGCCTTGCTTCCAAGATCATGGACTTCTTGACGCCCGGTCATCCGAGTAGAAGGCCACACCTGCCGACGCATCATCGCCGGTTAGCTTTCGGCCCTCGTTCCGATCCGCGCCCAGGCCAGCCCTGCCAGACGAGACAACGGCCTCTCGGCTACCAGCGCGCCTAGACGGCGACCGCTGGACCATGCGGTCGGGTGCTGGCATGTGTGGTGGCGAGGAGCTTCCTAAGAAGGCCCACTCCATCAGGACCACACCCCACTCCGGGAGGTAGGCCACTGCTGCCCCGACGGCAGAGAGCCACCGCAGTAGTCCGCACATAGTCCGCAAGACACTCGATCAAGACCGTTACACCCCATCGCTAGCCATCAGTAAAAGGCCAGGTCAGCGGCCCAGAGGAAACATCTCTGCAGGTCACTGACCCGGCCCATTACTAGGAGACCAAGAAGGCCTGATTTACGGTTAGACCGCCTGACCTGCGATTGCGCCGGTCACGTCGGCTACCCGACCGCACCCGGCCCGCCGGGCGCCCGCAACGGCGTCCGTCACGGGCCGGGTGCGGTCTTCTTCGTTTGGGCGTGGGTGCGGGTGGATCCGCAGCGTGATGACGGCAGCCGCGTAGCCGTGGACCATCTGGACGTGCTGACGCTCGCCCCGCCTGCGATGAGCGCGGAGGCGTAGAAGTGCCGCAGGTCGTGGGTCATCACGCATGCCCGCGCTACGCAGCGGTCGGCTGGAACCAGTTGGTCGCCCGCGCTCTCCTCGCCGCCGCCGACGCCCTCCTGCGCGAAAACGGTCCCCAGTCCAGTTCCTCCCGCGTGAGCGGTACCGCCGCCGGAACCATGGCCAGTCACACCCCACGCACGCCGACCGACCTCGCCGACCTCGACGGCAGCCTCGCCGCCCAAGCCCGAGCGGACGAAGCCGTCGTGGCCTGGGCCCAGGCCCTGGTCTTCATGGAGGCGTGGCCTCAGACCGCTCCGCGAGGTGATCTCGATCCACTCGACGCTCGCGATCTACCGGCGCCGCCGCGGTCCCCCGGGCCCCCGATCTGGCCCGCCGCGCCCGCGAAGCCCTCGCCTGACATGCCCAACAACAAACTGCCCTAAGAAGGGGAACCCGTGGCTCAGCAGACCAACAACCGCCTCCCAGCCCTCACACCGGCACTCGACTCGATGACGCTGCTGGTCGCGGCCGTCATCGTCCACGACAAGGTCACCAACCGCGTCGTACTCCTCCAGCGCAGCGAGAACGCCAAATTCGCCCAGGGGCTGTGGGACCTCCCCGTCGGCAAGAGCGAGCCGGGCGAGCCGATCACTGAGACGGCAGTCCGCGAGCTCTACGAGGAGACCGGCCTCACGGTGAAGCCCGAGTCCCTCAAGGTCGCGCACATCATTCATGGAGCCTGGGGCGTTGAGTCCCCCAATGGCTTCCTCACGGTTGTCTTCGCCGCACACGAATGGACCGGCGAACCCGAGAACCGCGAACCCCGCAAGCACTCCCACGTCCGCTGGGTCGATATCGACGCCACCCCCGAGAACTTCGTGAACACCACGTCAAGCGCCCTCCACCGGTACCTCGCGGGCGGCCCGGAAGTCTCCCTCGACGGCTGGCAATAGAGGTGCTCCGCTACTCATCCTCGGCCAGCGAGGATCGCCCCCTGATGACCGCACTGCCTCCCGATGCCCCGGCTGCGGCGGAGGGGCGCTTCTTCGCGTTCTGGGTCAGTGTTCCGTTTCGCCGAGGGCCTCGCGGAGCCAGTCCAGCGAGCCCTGCCCGAGGAGCTCGTCCGCAAGGCGCTGCCCCGTCTCAGTGACCAGACGGCCACGGCTGTTGTCGATCCAGCGTTGCGCGTTCTCGTAGCCCTGGGCTTTGTACTCGATGCCCTGGAGCAGGCATTCCAGCTTGTCCGCGTCCCGGGCGCAGATGGCCTCGGGAGACTCCTTGGCCTCGTACTCGGCGACGACAAGGCGGACAGCGGACGCGAGGGCTTCGGGCATGCCGGCCGTCTGCTCGGCGGTCACGGCCTGTGGGTCACCGGCGGGGGCGTACTTCTTCCCGACATGGTTCACGTCCCCGGTGCGGGTTTCCTGCGTGTCATGCCATACGGCGAGATAGGCGGCTTGCGCCGGGTCGGCTCCCTCCAGCTTCGCGATCAGGGAGGCGATCAGCGAGGTGCGCCATGAGTGTTCGGCGACGCTCTCCGGATCCTTGACGCCTGCCATCCACCAGCCGCTTCGACGCGTGTGCTTGAGCGTGCCCGCTTCGTACAGGAAGCGCGCCACTGCGGACAGGTCGTCAGCCACGCCCGTCTCCTCTCACGCCTCGGCGAGGCGGATCGCGTACCGGATGCCTTCGAGTTCCCGGCGCGTGCGCGCCGACAGCTCCCGGCTATCCAACATCACGGGGAGGGCAGCGCGCAGGTCCAGTCCGGCATGAGTTCCGGGACGCAACAGGTTCGGGCGGGCCGCAAGCAGAGTCCACAGAGTGTGGACGTTGAGGTCGAAGAACCCATGATGTGGAGTGAGGCCACGGACGAGGTGGCACATCAGCTTGTCCCCTGGCCAGGGGCCTGGGTTCGGGGTAGCGATGAAGTCGTCGGACAGCTGGAGACCGCCGGCCTCGCCGGTCCAGTAGGCCCAGTAGTTCAGGTTGGCCGCCTCGCCCGCGTCGTTGTCCGCGAGGGTTGCCGTGATGAAGTGGCCCATCCGTTCCTGGTCGCCTTGCCTGGCCGACACAGCGGCGACCGAACGGGAGTTGAGCCACCCCGTCAGCCAGTCGCCAGGGCGCTCGGTGCGTTGTTGCAGTGCCAGCCATTCGGAGGTATCCGCGGCGTCGTCGTAACCGGCGAGGTAGAGGGCCTGGCGGCGGAGGAGGAAGCACTCTGCGCCGCGCGCTTGCTCGGCGGTGCGGCGCATGCGGGAAAAGAACCTCTTCCGGTCGTCGGTCGACAGCTCCGGCCCCGTCGGTACGGGGCCGCGTCGAGGGCGGGGCGGGTCAGGAAGGGACCGGAGCGGTGCGGGCGCGACGCCGTTGAGCGGCCAGGAGAGAACCTCGATGAGGTCGCGCCGCAGGACCCACGCACCGATCTGGCTGTCGAGTGTCTCTGCGTCCTCGTCGAGCGCGCCGGACAGCAGGACGTCCGCCTCCGTGGCTCGTTCCAGCACCGCGAGAAGAGAGGGCGCGCTGCCCAGCTGCAGGAGTTGATGACGGTGCATGAGCATCTGCCCGACGGGCACCGCGGTCAGTGGCCGGCGACCCGACTCCCATCCGGCGATGGTGTCGGATGAGACGTGCAACTTCTCCGCGAGAGTGTCCTGGGTATGTCCGAGCTGCTCGCGGATCACGCGGAAAACGTACCCGGAGATGATGCCGCTGCGGCTGCGGGCGGCTGTTCCCTGACCGCCGGTCAGGGTGGCCGCCGGGTTGATGTCCATGGCTTCCCCCTCGCCCGGCAGCCCCGGCCGGGCACCCGTACCTGTGGTCAGTTCAAGCAGCGTCCGCTGCTCCCTACTGTCGAAGTCACAGCCCTGACCGGGCAATTCAGCGTAGTGGAAGGGAAGTCATCGTGGACCACATTCCTCACCAACAGCGACGGGGCGGTCACCCGTGATGACGATCAAGGTATACGAGGTTGACCGTCACGGCTTTACCCACGTCCTGCGACCTGAGGCGCCCGTCATCCCTGTTGCGACGGTAGATCGCACGGCGGCCTTCCCCGACTGCGAATGCCCCCGCCACCGTCCGGCGGACACGGAGGCCGCGTACCGGGAGTTCCTCGGCCGCGCCTGGCGGGAGACCCGCCGATGAGCCCCCGTTCGGTCATGCGGTTCGTGGAGTGGACGATCGGCGCTCTTCGCGGCGAGTTGCCGCAGACCGTCATCGTGATCCGCTGCCTCGAACCCGGCTGCACCGAGACGTCCGATCCGAGCCCCTCCCACATCGACCCGGATCACTGGGCGCTGAAGCACGCCGGACGGATGGGGCATACCGATTACGAAGAGGTCGCACGCAGCCGTCTCGTCGCCACTCCGAAGAGCCCGCAGCAAGGGGTAGCTGCGTGACCCCAGCCTGCATCACTTGCGGCACCACGGACCTCGTCAAGCCCGTTGGGCGCACCGACGGCCCGGATACACATGGCTGCCCTGCGCACATCCAGGGGCTGCGCGGCCAGATCGGAGACGTACTCGCGAATCTGGTCTGGTTGCAGGAATCCCGCACGCAACGGATGCGTGATCGGCAGATCTGATCCCCCTCCTGCGGTTCGCAGCTCGCACAGCCGTACTCGGTGGGCACCTGCCTTGTATCCCGGCCGCCACCGGCCGGGGTACGGACGGGCTTAGCCCCTGACGAGGACTGGAACGTGCGGCCGCGCCGGGAAGCCACCGGCCCGTTCGGTCGCGCCATCACACCCGTCTCCGGCGCGAACCGAAAGGGCACCCCGCTGGAAGAGTTGAACAGCATCGTCAGGCTCCTGCCGCACTGCCTGGAACCGCTGGCAGGTTGAAGCAAGCCCGCCCGCGACAGGGCAGCCGTTCGCCGGGAAGTATCCGCTCGGTGTCGGACCCGTTTGGCATCATGCCTGCCTTGCGTGCCCTTCCAAGCCGGACTGGAGAGTGGCTGATGGCCGATCGAGTAGTTCTCGACGGGGTGCTGGCCCGGCTTGTCCCGACGACCGAGGGTGATCTGGACCTGCTGGCCCGGTGGTTCGCTTCGCCGGACTTCGTCGAGCACTGGGGCGGCGTACCGATTACGCGGGCCGAGGTGGCTGAGAAGTACGTGGGGAGGCGGCGGCCGCGGGTGGAGTCGTTCCTTGTGCCGGCCGAGAGCGCGCCGGTGGGCTACGCGCAGTACTGGCGGGCCGGAGTGGCTGAGGGCGGCATCGACATGGTGTTGGGGCCGGAGGCGAGAGGGAGGGGGCTGGGGCCGGATGCGGCTCGGGTGCTCCTTGCGCACCTGGGCGGGGATCTTGGGTGGCGGCGCGTGACCGTCGATCCCGCGAGAGGGAATCTGCGGGCGGTGCGTGCCTGGGAGAAGGCCGGGTTCCGGCAGGTGCCGAGCGCGGGCGAGAACCTCCTCATGAAGTACAGGTTTCCCGAGGGGCGCCTGGGCTGACCCCTTCGGTCGATGAGCGGCGCCGCCACGCCCCCCTCAGGAGCTGAGCAGCCCGCCCTGGCCCACGCCGTGCAGCAAGGTGTCGACCACGAGCGCGGCCAGTTCGTCCACGTTCCTGGTTTCCGTGGCGCGGGTCTGGGCGGCCTCGTGGATCAGGGCGTAGTAGACGCGGCGTGCCCAGGCCAGGTCCGTGCCGGGGCGCAGGACGCCGGCTTCCAGGGCGCGGCGGAACAACCGCTCGCACTGGTCGAGCACTTCGGCGTGTACGCGGGCCACCTCGGGGTCCTCCGGGGTGGTGGCGCCCATCGCGAAGCCCCAGCCGGTCTTGACGCGCAGGACGTTGGCGGTCACCTGGTAGAGGGCGACCAGGGGCGGGGCGCTGTCGGCGTGGGCGCTCGTCACGGCATCGTGGAATTGACGGGCGGCCCACTCCCGCAGGGCGGCCACCAGGGCCTCGCGGCTGCTGAAGCGGCGGTGCACGGTGGTGCGGGCGACGCCCGCCGCCTCGGCGATCTGCTCCATCGTGGCGGCCGGGTTCGCGCCGAGGACCCGCTCTGCGGCTTCCAGGATCGCCCTGACCGTCCGCTCCGTATCCGCGCGCAGCGGTCGCTGCTGACTCTTCCGGTCCACGAAGGCTCCTCACATCCCAGTGTGTGTTCGAACAGGCTACGGGACAGTCGCCGGTCGTTCTTAAGTTGCGACATTCATGTTGCAGGTTCTAGGGTTGTTGCATCACTCGCGACCCATCTAGGCAGAGGGGTGCCTCATGGACCTGCAACTGACCGACAAGACCGCCGTCGTGACCGGCGCAAGCCGGGGAATCGGCCTGGCCACCGTCTCCGCGCTGGTGGGCGAGGGCATGCGGGTGGTCGGCGCGGCGCGGACCATCACACCGGAGCTCAAGGAGACCGGTGCGATCTGCGTCGCCATGGATCTCGCCGCATCCGACGCCCCCGACCGGCTCATCGCCCTGGCCGCGGCCGAGCTCGGCGGGCTCGATCTCCTGGTGAACAACGTCGGCGGCGGCGACTCGGGCACGGATGCGACGGGCGGGTTCCTCGGCTTCACGGACCAGCAGTGGCTCGACACGTTCAACCTGAACTTCATGACCGCCGTCCGCACCACACGGGCGGCCCTGCCCCACCTGACGGAGAGTCGCGGTTCCGTCGTCAACATCTCCTCGAACGGGGCCAGGACCCCGCACGCCGGCCCCGTCCCGTACACCACCGCGAAGGCGGCGCTGACCGCGCTGGGCAAGGCGCTGGCCGAGGAGTTCGGCCCCTTGGGGGTGCGCGTCAACACCGTTTCGCCCGGCCCCGTCCGCACCGCCATGTGGGAGAGTCCCGACGGGTACGGGGCCGAGCTGTCCAGGTCCATGGGCGTGGAGCACGAGCAGCTCCTGGCCGGTCTGCCGGCTGCCTTGGGCATGGTCACCGGCAGGCTCGTGGACCCGGACGAGGTCGCCGCACTCGTCGCCTGCCTCGCCTCCCCCCGCGCCGGCAGCACCACCGGCGCGGACCACATCATCGACGGAGGCTCGATCAAGACAGTGTGACCGTGAGGGTGTGGGGAGCGGCGTGATCAGGACGGTGTGACCGCCACCCACTCCGCTCGTCGGCCGCCGAGGAAGGCGCCGGCGAGCAGGGCCCCGGCCGGCACCAGCGCGGAGTTGACGAGGATCGCGACCGCGACGCCGGAGAGCACCCCGTCGGGGCACGTGTCCCCCAGGGCGGCCATCCGGGCGGTGGCGACGGCGCTCATGACCGGGATGCCCAGAGTGATGCCGACCTGCTGGGTCATCGTGGCGAGGCCGGTGGCCAGGCCCTGTTCCTCGTCCGGGAGTCCGGAGGTGGCGGTGACCATGAAGCCGACGATCATCAGCCTGTTGCCGACGCCTCCGATGAACGTGGCCGCCGGGAGCAGCCAGATCCACGTCCCTGAGGTGCCGAGCGCGACCAGGGAGAGGGTGGCCGCCGCCTGGACGACGCCACCGGTGACGATGGTGGTGCGGTTGCCGAACCGGCCGACGGCCCGGCCGCCCAGGGTGCCGCCGATGACGGTGCCGATGCCGAGGACACCGAAGGCGAGCCCCGTCGCGAGGAGTGAATAGCCGAGGACCTCCTGGAGGTAGAGCGTCAGCAGGAAGACCAGCGACGTCTCGGTGACGAAGGCGATCAGGCCGGTGGCGTTGCCCCGGATGACGCTGCGGCGCTTGAGGATGCGGACAGGGCCGAGCGGGGCTGCGGCCCGCTTCTCGACGAACCAGAAGCCGATGAGCAGCGCGATGCCTGCGAGGAGCGCGGCCAGGGTGGTGGGCGTGGTCCAGCCGGTCGCGCCCGCCTGGGTGAGTCCGTAGACCAGGAGCAGCAGGCCGCCGGTGACGGTCGCGGCTCCGGGCACGTCGAGGCGGGGCCGTTCGGCCGGGCGTGAGTCGGTGATGACGAACGGGGCCAGGGCGACGACGAGCGCGGCGACGGGCACGTTGACGAAGAACGCCCAGCGCCAGGAGAGCAGATCGGTGAGCAGCACCTCCGGGGAGGTCGCCGGCCCGCCCAGCGCGGAGGAGAGGCCGAGGACGATCATGCCGCCGACGAACAGGCGCTTACGGCCGACGAGATCGGCCACCCGGCCGAACAGGCGCGTGAACCCGGCGGCCGCCAGGGCGAACGCGGTGGCGATCCGCTGGAGGCCCGCGAGGGCGAAGCCGAGGCCCTCGCCGACGACGGGCAGTGCGACGTTCAGGATCGAGAAGTCCACCGCGATCATGAACTGGGCGCCGAGGAGGAGAGCGAGTACGAGCTTCCGTCGGCCGGTCATCCAGGGCGGCGACAGCGGAGCGGCGTCCATCTTCGGCGTAGCGCCAAGGGGTGCGCGGGATGGGGTCTGGCTGGGTGCGGACATGGTCGGCCTTCCTCGGATGGAAGTGTTAACGGTTCCGCGGTTCCGTTAAGTTGAGGCGACCATAACTGAGGAGAGGGCATTAATGGAACTGGAGGCCTGTTATGACGTCTGAGGGTGTGGAACCCGGTACGGTCCGGCCCGGCGGGCGCACCGCCCGGGTCCGGGAGGCCGTCCTGCGCGCGGCGGGTGACGCGCTGGCGGAGCACGGCTTCGACCGCCTCGATCTCGCCGAGGTCGCGCGCCGCGCGGAGGTCGGCAAGACGACCGTCTACCGCCGCTGGTCGAGCCCCACCGGGCTGATCGCGGACCTGCTCGACGACATGGCCGAGCAGTCCTCCCCGCGCACGGCGACCGGCTCACTGGACGAGGACCTCAGGGCCAACGCCCGGCTCGTGCTCAGGACTCTCACCGACGCCCGCCAGGGCGCCCTGTTCCGCTCCGTGATCGCGGCGGCGACCTGCGACGAGCGCACGGCGGCGGCGCTGCACCGCTTCTACGCCGTCCGCATCAAGGAGTGGTCCGGCTGCGTCACCGAGGCCGTCGAGCGCGGGGAGCTTCCCGCGGGCACCGATCCGGACGAGGTGATCCGTGCCGTCTCCGCGCCGCTCTACTACCGACTGCTGGCCAGCGGCGACCCGCTCGACGCGGCGGCCGCCGACCGGGCCGCCGACGCCGCCGCGGCGGCCGCGAGGGCAGGTGCGTACGTGAGCTGAGCCGGCCTCAGCCGGGCCGCCCAGGGATGGTCCGCGCCTTCGGCCAGGGTGATCGTCTCGGTCAGCCAGGCGCGTCGGCCGTCGCTGAGAACGGGCAGCGCGGCCGCGAAGTCCTGCTCGTCCTTGGGTCGCCGGGACCGGGACTTGTACAGCAGCTGGACCTCCGGCACGACGTACGGGACGCCGTCCCCGGAGACCGCGCCCAGCCGGTCCAGCGGCAGCCTGATCCTGGGGTCGCGCCGGAAGACCCAGTCGTCGCCCGCCACGTCGTCGAGCATGAACTGGACGCGCCACGGCTCGTCCGGCCCCGGCCGGCACCAGATGTCGTGGACGTCCGCCGGCAGGATCTCGCCGGGGTTCCAGGGCCGCAGCGTGCCGGGCGGATCGGCGGCCCACCACTCCCAGCCCGGCAGTGCCCGCTGGATGGCGAGCTGGTTCCCGCGCAGCAGGAGCACGTCGATGTCACCGTGCTCGCGGTAGGCGCGGCCGACGGCCAGCTCGACCGCGTACCCGCCCGCGATCCACCACGGGCCGCGCAGCGGGGCGAGCAGGCCGACGGTTCCGGAGAGGGACAGTGGGTCCCAGGGGCCCCACGGGGATCCCGTGCGCACGACGCCCTCAGCCCGGAAGCAGGAGGTGCTGGTAGCTGTCCGGGTGCTCCCTGAGGTAGGTGGCCAGGTCCTTGGCGGGGCGGCCGGTGAGCCGCTGCACGGCGTCCGAGACCGAGGCCATCTCGCCGGCCGCGATGGCCTCGTACGACGTCACCCAGCCCGCCACCTCCCAGTCCGGCGCGCCGTACCCGGAGCGTGAGGCGTAGGCCTCCTCCCGCGTCTCCGGCACATAGGTGATGGTCCGTCCGGCGGCCCGGCTCAGCTCCTCGGCCGCTTCCGCGAGGGTGAACGCCCGGGGGCCGGTCAGCTCGTACGTCGCCCCGTCGTGCGCGGTGTCCCCGGTGGGGCCGCCACCGGGCAGCAGTACCGCGGTCGCGGCGTCGGCGATGTCCTCGTGGGCCACCGCGGCCACCCGGCCGTCACCGGCCGGACCGCGCAGCACTCCGTCGGCACCGGTCATCGCCGGGAGGCCCGCGAGGTACCAGCTGTCGCGCAGGAAGGTGTGGCGGACGCCGGAGACCCGGATGTGCGCCTCGGTCTCCCAGTGGTCCCGGGCGAAGGTGAACGTCGCGTCGGACGCCGCGCCGAGGAACGACACGTACACGATCCGTTCGACGCCTGCGGCCGTCGCCGCGTCCACGGCGCTGATGTGTTCGCGCACCCGGTCCGGGCTCTCGTGCGCCGATACGAGGAACAGGGTATGCGCCCCTGCCAGTGCGCGGCGCATCGCCTCCCCGTCGCCGTAGGGTGCGGCCGGCGCGGTGTCGGCGCCGGGCAGTTCGGGCAGCCGGGACGGGTCGCGGCCCAGCAGCCGGACGGGGACACCCGCCCGGACCAGCCGCTTCGCGACCCGGCCGCCAAGCGCACCGCTCGCGCCGGTGACCGCGGTGAGGGGGCCGCTCGTGAGGTCGTCGGGGCCGTTCCTGTCGTCGTCCGATGGGGTCATGCCGGATCGCCTTTCTTGAGCTGCCAGGGACGCACCTCCACGACCGCGTCGACCGGAACCGGTCCGTAGATGTGCGGGAATTCCTCGCCGCCGGGTGTGACCGACTCGTACCGCACGGGCGCGGGGAGCCGCTCGGTGTCGATGACCAGGACCACCAGGTCCTGGTCAACGGCTCCGGCGCGGCTCCCGGCGCCGTACAGCGTCTCGGCCACAGCGGGGAGCTGATGGCGGAGCGAGCAGTGGATGAAGCCCTCTTCGTGCAGGGTGCGGCCGCGGGTGGACATCTCGTACGTCCCGATCCCGCGGGCCGCCTCCCACAGCGGGCCTTCGGTGAGGTGCAGAAGTTCGGCCATGGACCAAAACTAGGCCAGACCAGTGGGGTCTCAGCCGCGTCGGCGCGTCCTGCGGGCCATCAGCGTGGCCGCCGATCCCGCGACCAGCAGTGCGGCCGCGATGCCACCGATCACCCATTCACCGCCGCGCGAACCCGTGTGCGGGAGTTCCCCTCCCGGGTGGGGCCGGTGCGGCCAGGAGTGGGTGGGGGTGGGCCTGGGGCCGGGGGTCGACTCCGACGGCGACGGCCCCGGCGTGTCCGTCGGGGTGGGGCCGGGGGTGTCCGTGGGGGTGGGGGTGGGAGAGTCCGTGGGGGTCGGGGTCGGGGTGGGAGAGTCCGTGGGGGTCGGCGTGGGCGACGGCTCCGCGTCGCAGTCCGGCAGATCACCGTCGAACGGATAGGCGTGCAGCTCCTGGCCGCCCGACTCGCCCGCCGAGGTGTGCGTGAGCGAACCCGCGCTGTAGAAACGGCCGTTGGTGCCGCTGACGCTCAACTCCGTCTGGCTCGACTGCTGGCCGATCAGCACGCTGCCCTGGAACTGGCCGCTTCCCCCCAGCCCGATCTCCGTGGCGTCGGCAAAGTTCCACAGCAGGTTCTCGCGGAGGCCGGACTGCGGCAGCGACCCCATGTACGTACTGATGTCGCGGGTGGTTCCGTACACGTTGACCAGCACGGTGGCGCCGTCCGGGACACCGCTGAAGACGATGCCCTGGTCGCCTCCCGTGCCGGAGGCGATATCGGCGTCCAGCGCGAAGACCTGGAGCGGCGAGGTGCCGTCGCCCGTGAACACGGTCTCGGAACCGTTGTTCACGGTGGTTCCGGTCACCGGGCGGCGGTGGTCGGCGTTGTCGTCGTACGCGTAGCAGTGGCTGGCCTCGGTGAGCTGCCCACGCAGGTCCGCGTAGGGGACGATCGCGTCCGGGTCGCTGATCGGCGCCGTGTTCGGTTCGACGGTGCCGCTCAGCGTCTGGGCGTACCGGACGCGTCCGGTGTTCGCCATCTCCTCCGCGAGCAGCCGCTGACCGCTCGCGATCGTGAGGTCGCCGCCGACCGTCAGGTAGTCGCTGCCGTTGGGCGGCGGCACCCGTGAGCCGACGCCCGCGACGCCGACGTTGTAGATCTGCGAGACGCCCGCCCGCTTGCTCATGTCGAACCGGCCGAGGGTGACGATCTTCCCCTCGGCTTCGGCCGCCGCCTCCCTGACCAGGTAGTCGCCGCCCACGTAGATGTTGATGTTGCTGTCGTGGTTGACCACGGGCCCGTTGTTCGGGTCGTTCCAGTCGGTGGGGCAGTCTTCCCCCAGACACGGTCCGAGTCCGCCGGGCAGCGGGTCAGCGGCGGCGGTGGGCGCGATGGCCCCCACCATGGCCGCCGCTGCCGCCACCGTCACCGCCACGCGGTGAGTTTTACCGCTTCTGTGATCTTTTGTTCCCATACAGCGCAATATGCAGCTTTATTGAGTGCTTATCAGCTGTGCCACGCCGGTCGGGCACCCGCTTCCGCCGACCGCTCGGCCCGGTCCGCCCCGGACGGCGGCGCGGGGCGGCCCGGCGGGTGCCCGGACGGCGGGGTGCCCGGACCATGGCGTCCCGTCAGTCCGTCAGCAGCTTCGCCTCTGTCTGCGGATCGAGCCCGACCGAGGGCCGGTCGGGGCGCTGTGGCGCGCTGCCGCCCAGTTCACACAGCCACCTCCAGGTGTCCTCGACCGTCTCCCCGACCGGCCGGCAACGCAGCCCGGTGGCGTACGCCCGGCTGACATCGCCCTGGTGCAGGCTGTCGTACAGCTCCCCCGGCGGCAGCCAGACCGGCAGGCCCGACCAGGGCTCGACGCCCGCCGCGAGGATCGTCTCCGTGTCGGTCCAGCGCAGCTCCGCATCGGAACCGGTGACCCGCACACAGGCGTCGAGCAGCTCCCCCATCGTGGTGTGCACCGGGCGGCTGACCAGGTTGTACGGTCCGTGCGGTCCGTTCCCGGCGGCGTCCAGCAGCCACCCGGCGAGGTCGCGGGCGTCGATGCACTGGAGGGGCAGACCGGGTGTCCCCGGGGCCAGTACGGGCCCTCCCCTGGCGATCCGCGTGAGCCACCGCGGCAGCCTGCCGATGTTCTCCCAGGGTCCGATGATCAGCCCCGCGCGGACGAGCGGCGCCCGGTCACCGAAGGCGTCCAGCGCGGCAAGTTCGCCACCGCGTTTGGCCAGGGCGTACGAGACGTCGCCATCGGCGTCCGGTGAGGCACCGTCCACCACCGGAACGTCCTCCGGCAGACCCGCCGGGGCCGGGTAGGCGCAGACGGACCGGCTGGAGACGTACGCGTACCGCCGGGCCCGGTCCGCGAGCAGCCGGGCCGCGTACCGTACGGCCGAGGGGGCACCGCTCCAGGTGTCGACGACCAGGTCCCAGGTGTACGAGCCGTCCGCCGGCCCGGCGACGGGTTCAAGGGCCGCCAGGCCGTCCGCCGCGGTGCGGTCACCGAGCAGTTCGGCCGTGCCGGCGGCGGCTCGTGGTGGCCCCGGCGGAAGACGGTGACCTCCCAGCCGCGTGCGAGCGCGTCCTCGGTGACCGCCCGGCCGACGAATTCGGTACCACCCAGCATCAGAAGCCTCATGCCCCGGCTCCACATCCCCGCGCCCCGGACCGGCCTCGCTCTGGGCTGAATCGGACACGTTCCGGTCCACGCCCGGCCCGGCCCGTTCCGTGCACGCCCGGCCCGTTCCGGTACGCGCTCAGGAGGAGTGGGCGAGCGGGCTCCGGTTGCGCAGGAGCCACTGGTGGTAGCCGTCGACCTGCCGGGCCGCCTCCCGGTAGGCGGCCTCCAGCTCCGCGTACACCGCCGCCGTGTCGGCGCCCGGCCGGGAGACCAGCAGCAGCCGGACCGCGAGCGGATCGTCGCGCAGCGGGCGGATGGCCATGTCGTCGCGCGGGCCGGAGGTCGGCTGGCAGGGCGCGACCGCCTCGCCGAGGACGACGAGGGAGGCGGCGGTGAGGTAGTCGCCGTGCAGCACGGTCGGCGCGACACCGGCCGCGCCGAACACCCGGCGCAGGCCGTCCCATTCGCCGTCCACCGTGGGGTCGACCATCCACCGGTCGGCCGCCAGATCGGTCAGGTCGACGACGGGCAGGGCGGCGGCCGGGTGGTCGCGGGCCATCGAGATGAACTGCGGTTCGCGGTCCAGGAGCACCCGCTGCACCAGGCCGTCCGGCACGTACAGCGGGCACCCCTCCACCTCGTGCACGAAGGCGACGTCGAGCCGGCTCGCCTCGACCGCGCGCAGCAGCGCGTGGGCGGACACGTCGACCCGCAGCGTGATGTCCGTGCCCGGCAGCCGGATGCGCAGCCTGCGCAGCCAGCCGCCGATGACCCGGCTGGCGGTGCAGCCGATCCGCAGCCGGGGGCCGCCGGACCGGGCCGCGTCCGCCTCCGCCTTGGCGTCGGTGACCAGCGCCCGCATGCCGTCCACGAGCGGACGGGCCCGGCTCAGGACGGCATGGCCGAGCAAGGTCGGCCGGCAGCCGGTGCGTTCGCGGCTGAACAGTTCGGCGCCGAGGGAGTTCTCGATCCGGCGCAGCTGGGTGGTGAGCGAGGGCTGGCTCACGCCCAGCCTGCGGGCCGCCCGGTGCAGGCTGCCGGTGTCGGCGATGGCGCACAGCGCCCTGAGGTGCCTCACCTCAAGCTCCATAACGCCGAGAGTAGGGCGGCGGCGCCATGCCGCACCAGACGTCCCAATCCCATCAAACTCCTGTAATTCAGCGGTAGGTGGAACGCCGGACACCGTTTGTGCCCGCTCGATTCATCGCGTCCTCGCCCTGGGGCCACGGCCGGGTGATAGGGCGGCGCTATCGCCGGTTGGCATCATCCGCCGGGGCTCGGATTCGCCCACACTCTCTCCGTACCGCCCCCGTCCGAGTCCGATCATCGGACGGGTTCCTCGGACAGGTAACTGGTAGGAGACCCCCCATGAGACACCCCAGGACCGTCATGTCGGCCGTGGTCGGCTTCGGCCTCGCCGCCGCGCTGGGAACCGCACCCGCGCTCGCCTCTGCCGCTCCCGTACCTGCCTCTTCCGCGACGGCCCCCCACGTCGCGTACACCTCCCACTCCGGATCGCACGAGAGCGCCGCCGCCAACAAGGCGTTCTTCGAGGCGGTCGCGAAGTCGGTGGCCGAGAAGCGGGCCGCCCACCCGGGCGTCCAGTCGGTCACCATCGTCTACAGCACCGCCAACGCCCCGAGCTTCCGCACCCAGATAGCCAACAGCGCGCAGATCTGGAACAGCTCGGTCTCCAACGTCCAGCTGCAGGAGGGGTCCAACGCCGACTTCACCTACTACGAGGGCGACGACCCGGCCGGCTCGTACGCCAGCACCGACGGACACGGCAACGGCTACATCTTCCTCGACTACGCGCAGAACCAGCAGTACGACTCGACCCGCGTCACGACCCACGAGACCGGGCACGTGCTCGGCCTGCCGGACGACTACTCGGGTCCGTGCAGCGAGCTGATGTCGGGCGGCGGCCCCGGCCCGTCCTGCACCAACCCGTATCCGGACGCCAATGAGCGCAACCAGGTGAACTACCTCTGGCAGAACGGCTTCGCGGCCGCGCTCTCCCGCAGCGGTTCCTGACCACAGCACGCGGACAGGGGCCACCCCGTTCTGCGCTCTGCGGGGTGGCCCCCTCGCGCGTACGCAGAGGCCGGAGCCGTCAGCCCTCCGCGGGTACGCGACGGCTTGCGCCGTCAGCCCTCCGCGGGTACGCGATGGCCTGCGCCGTCAGCCCTTCGTGCGTTCGGTCGGTGCTGTCACCGGTTCAGTTCGGCACGGACGAGGGCCAGTAGTTCGTCCTCCGTCATCCCGAGCTCACGTGCGCCACCGACCATCTCGCGTACCCGGTCCAGCAGCATGGCCCGGTGCGGCGAGACGCCCGCCGCGATCATCGCGCCGCGGCCCCGGCGCAGTTCGATCAGCCCTTCCTCACGCAGCCGCTGGTAGCCGCGCAGCACCGTGTGCACGTTGACGCCCAGCGATTCGGCGAGGACCCGGGCGGCGGGCAGCCTCTCTCCCGGGCCGACCGTCCCGTCGGCGACGGCCCGGCGCACACAGGCAGCGATCTGGTCGCCGAGCGGCACGGTGGAGGTGGGATCGACCCGGAAAAGCATGGTCATTTTTCCGTTCGACGCTGATCGACCAGGGTGTTGAGCAGGGCCGCGGCGGTCGCCGAGTCCTCGACGGTCACCGCGAACTGCCGGCCACCGGCCAGGTCCGCCACGATTCCCTCACCGGACCGGATCATGACTCCGGTCCGGCCTGGCTGGATCCGGTAGCCCCAGCCGCCGTATTCGGCCAGAGGATTGATCTTACGGCTGTCCGCCGCCTCGATCCGTTCGAGCGGGATTCTTATCCGCGGCCACGACAGCACCCCGGAGACGGTGAGGCCGCGCCGGTCCACCGTGACGTACGGGCGGGCGAAGACCGCGAGGAGCACGCCGACGACGAAGGCCGGAATCGCCGCGATCCAGTCAGCGGCGAACAGCAGGACGAACCCGCCTCCGAGCACGACGAGCGGGACCAGCGGCAGCCACCAGGCCCCGGCATTGCGCGCCCACCCCGCGATCTCCCCGTCGGCCAGATCGATCCGGTCGCGGCCGGCGACCGGACGGCGGCCGGCCGGGGTGTCTTCCCGGGGAAGGAGCGCGGCAAGCAGCAGCCCGAGCCCGAAGGCGAGCGCGGCGACTCCCACGCCCACGGCCATGTGCCACATCGGGAACGAGACATCCTGCGCCCGGCCCTGCGCGTCCTGGTCGGCATCCACGTTGACGGACAGGGCAGCCGCCATCAGGTAGCCGAGGCCTCCGGCGACGGCATAGCCACTCGCGACGACCCTCCCGTACGAGCGGCCGGTGAACTTCCCCGCGACCGCCATCAGGACCCACAGGGCGCCGATCCCGGCGAACAGCACGATGACGATCGCGATGTACGAACCCCGGCTCGCATGGTCGTCCACTCGGCCGTTGCCCACGAAGTGGCTGGCTATGTGGGCGGGGAGCCGGTCACGCCAGGTCGCGAACAGGATGAGGTCGGCAGCGAGGGCGAGTACGAACGGCAGCGCGGCAAGGACCACACGGCCGACATTTCTACGGTTCATAGAAACCTCCATTGTTTGCATGCTAGTAGAACAATGGAGGTACGACAATGACGCGGGCAACGAGACAGCGGGCAGGGGGAAACGCGGAGCCCGCCTGACGGTGACACACTGTCAGGCGGGCTCGGTGATGATCCGGTACGGGTGGTGCCGAGGCGGCCGGTCAGGCCAGTTCGAGGGGGAACGCTCCGCGGTGTCCGGTACCCGCACCGGCCGTCGGCCGGGGCTCGAACTCCGGGCAGCTGTAGGTCTCCTGGACGAATCCGCTGCGCCGGTCCCACAGATCGAGGACATCGCTCTCCCCGTCCGCCCCCCGGTAGGCCTCCTTGGCACCCCGGAAGCAGGCGAGGCCGCCGGAGAGGCCTCGGCCGGGCGCCGGGAAGTAGTCCGAGAAGGCGCATGCGATACAGGTCTGGAGCCGGACCCCGGGCGGAAGAACCCGCTGGATGGTGGCGAGCGCGGAGCCGAAGTCGCTCTCGGCCCGGTGGGACCGGAATCCCGCCCCGCCGAACTGCAGCTCCAGGTAGAGGTACGGATCCGGCCGGCGCAGCGACAGCAGGCAGCTGAGCCGCGCCTGTTCGGGCACCCCGTCCGCGACGACCGGGAACGGCAGGTCCCATTCCAGGACGCAGTCGTTGAGCACCCCGTCCGCCAGGGTGAACATCTCTCCCTGGTCCGGCGTGCCCGCCGCGGGGCGGAGCCCGTCGAAGCTCTCGCCCTCGAAGTCGACTCCCCGGATACGGAGGCGGAGTTGCTGTCCGTCGGTGGTGAGGATGACGGCATCGGATCCCTGCCGGTCCCGGTACCACCCTGCCCACGACTCATCTGTCATGGGCACGGACTGTAGCCCGTGCCTCGGACACTCCCCCTGCCGCCCTCCACTTGCCCGCGCGAGGCCCGCGCCCTCGGCCGATCATCGCCCTATCGCGTCACGCTCCTTCGCTCCTTCCTTTCCCCACTCCTTCCCTGCTCCGCCCCTCCCTCGCTCGGCCCCTTCGCTCCTTCGCTCAGTGGGTGCGGCGGGTGACGAACTCCGCCAGGGCCAGGAGGTCGCCCGCCGCGGACAGGTCGGGCACCGCGCGGGACAGGTGGTGCACGGCCCGTGCCATGCGGTCCGCGGCGCAGATCTGCGCCCAGTCGCGCCCGCCCGCCCGGTCGACGGCGTCGGACGCACGGCTCACCTCGCCGACCGTGTTCATCGGACCCCGGTAGAGCGCGGCCAGTTCCGCGGCCGCCGGGGTGCCGGCGGTGAGCGCGGCGACCACGGGCAGCGACTTCTTGTGGGCGGTGAGATCGGCCCCGACCGGCTTCCCCGTCTGGGCCGGGTCGCCCCAGATACCGATGAGGTCGTCGATGAGCTGGAAGGCCAGCCCGGCCTCACGGCCGAAACCGTCCATGGCGCCTACGGCGCGCTCGTCGGCGCCCGCGTAGAGCGCGCCCAGCGCGCAGGCGCAGCCGAGCAGGGCACCCGTCTTGGCCGTGGCCATGGTGAGGCACTCGTCGAGCGTGACCTCCTCCGGGCCCCGTTCCTCGAAGGCGCAGTCGGCCTGCTGGCCGGCGCACAGTTCGATGACGCAGGTCGAGAGCCGCGCCGAGGCACGCGGCGACACCGATCGGGCGTCCTCGGCCAGCAGTCGCTGGGCGAGGGCCAGCATGGCGTCGCCCGCGATGACGGCGTCCGGGATGCCGAACACCGTCCAGGCGGTGGCGCGGTGACGGCGGGTCCGGTCCTCGTCGATGACGTCGTCGTGCAGCAGGGTGAAGTTGTGCGCCAGCTCCACGGCGACGGCCGCCCGCACGGCGTCCCTGGGGTCGCCTCCGAGCGCCCGGGTGGCGGCCAGCACGAGCGCCGGCCTGATCGCCTTGCCCGCACCGCCGTCGGCCGGGCTTCCGTCGACGTGCTGCCAGCCGAAGTGGTACATGGCGACGCGCCGGATGGATCCGGGCAGCGAGGCGACCGCCGCCCGCAGGTGGGGGTCGACGAGGGATCGGGTGTACTCCAGAAGAGCCGCGGCCTCGTTGCCCTCGGTCGCGGCGTCGGTACGGGTCATGGTCAATCGGTCACCCCGGTCGTTGCCGTCCCGGCCCGGACGCTGTCGCTCCGGGCCGGACGTGGGTGGTTGCTGTTGGCTACTGCGGACAGCGGCGCGTGTCAGGAGCGGGTCCCGCCCATGGCGGCCGGGACCCGCTCCTGACACGGCTCAACGCCAGCGGCTTACCTCGACGTTCTCCAGGACACCGAGGGCGTCCGGCACCAGTACGGCCGCCGAGTAGTAGGCCGTCACGAGGTAGGAGATGATCGCCTGCTCGTCGATCCCCATGAAGCGGACCGACAGGCTGGGCTCGATCTCGTCGGGGATGCCCGTCTGCTGGAGTCCGACAACGCCCTGCTCGGCCTCACCGGTCCTCATGCAGATGATCGAGGTGGTGCGGGCGTCGCTGACCGGGATCTTGTTGGACGGGAAGATCGGAACCCCGCGCCAGGTCGCGATGCGGTGACCGCCGATGTCGATGCTCTCCGGGACCAGGCCGCGCTTGTTGCACTCCCGGCCGAAGGCGGCGATGGCCCGGGGATGGGCCAGGAAAAGCTTCGATCCGCGGCGGCGCGAGAGCAGTTCGTCCATGTCGTCCGGACCGGGCACGCCGTCGTGGGGTTGCAGCCGCTGGCCGTAGTCGCAGTTGTTGAGCAGGCCGAACTCGCGGTTGTTGATCAGCTCGTGCTCCTGGCGCTCGCGCAGCGCCTCGACCGTGAGCCGCAACTGCTGCTCCGTCTGGTCCATCGGCTGGTTGTACAGGTCGGCGACCCGGCTGTGGACCTTCAGCACGGTCTGCGCGACGCTCAGTTCGTACTCGCGGGGCGCGGCGTCGTAGTCGACGTACGTGTGCGGGACGACTGCCTCCCCCACATGTCCCGCGGACAGGTCGATCGCCGCCTCGCCGTAGTTGTTGGTGCGCTGCTGCGGGATGGCCAGCAGTCCGGCGAGGTGCTCGCGCAGTGGTTCGGACCGCTCCGCGAGGTTGAGCACATCGGCGCGCTGCAGCGTCAGCACGGTGCAGTTCGTGACGGCGCGGGCCGTGTACTCCCAGAGGGCGTCGCCCTCGATGAGGGAGTGGTCACCGAAGTACGCCCCGTCGGCATGCACCCCGAGCACCGTCTCGTCCCCGTAGGGGCCGGTGCCGATCTTCTCGACCTTGCCGTGCGCCAGCAGGAAGACCCGGTCCGCCGCGTCACCGGCCGCGGCCAGGAGCTGTCCGGCGGGAACATCACGCTGCTCGCACCTGCGGGCCAGCTCCGCCAGCGCCTCCTCGTCCCCGAAGTCGCGCAGGGCCGGGAGTTCACCGAGCTCGGCGGGGATGACCGCCACCCGGTCACCGGTCTGCACGAAGGTCACCCGGCCGTCGCCGACCGAGTAGCTCAGCCTGCGGTTCACCCGGTATGTGCCGCCCTGCACCTGGACCCACGGAAGCATCTTCAGCAGCCACCGCGAGGTGATCTCCTGCATCTGCGGGGCGGACTTGGTGGTCGTCGCGAGGTTCCGCGCGGCTGCCGTGCCAAGACTCTGCTGCGGCGGCACCTGCGCGTTCTGAACCTCTTCACCAACGGACATCTGACGCCCTCTCCATCATCGGCTGACCTACTGAAGAAGCCTTTCAGCACGTGACTCGGCGCGCCATTACACAAAAGAGTGTGACTAATCGGGCTTTGGGCTGGGCACAACGCTGCGCGATGCCCGCGGAGCGGTTGACTTGGCATCGGCCGCACCCCGACGCTCTCGATGCTGGAGCACCTGGCCCTTCATGCGGTCCTTGCGCACCCAACTGCTCGCCAAGGGCGTCCCCGCCGCCGACATCCACTACGAGGTGTTCGGTCCCGACCTGTGGCTCGCCAGGGACTGAACCCGTTCCGGTGCTCGCGGAATTGACCGGATCGGCTCGCACACCGCCCGAACAGAGCCTCTTCAAAAGCCCATGACCGGCTCGGGGCCCCGATTGCCGGGTACAAGCGCTCTACGGGCATATCTCCCCCACGCGCAAAGGAGTCGGCCATGTCCTCACCCATGTCCGCGAGCACCTTCCTCGCCGCCCTGAAGGACGAGGGGCTCACCGTCGTGCAGGTAGGCGACTGGCGAACCCACAACCGCAACCAGCAGGGCGACTGGGGCCCGGTCAACGGCGTGATGATCCACCACACCGTCACCAAGGGCACCGACGCCACCGTCCAGCTCTGCCGCGACGGCCACAGCGACCTGCCGGGGCCGCTGTGCCACGGAGTCATCGCCAAGGACGGCCGCGTCCACCTGGTCGGCTACGGCAGGGCCAATCACGCCGGCCTAGGTGACGACGACGTACTGCGCGCCGTCATCGCGGAGAAGAGCCTGCCGCCGGACAACGAGGCCAACACCGACGGGAACCGGCACTTCTACGGCTTCGAGTGCGAGAACCTCGGCGACGGGAAGGACCCCTGGCCCGACGTCCAGCTCGAAGCCATCGAGAAGGTCGCGGCCGCGATCTGCCGCCATCACGGCTGGACGTCCAAGTCCGTCATCGGGCACCTGGAGTGGCAGCCGGGCAAGGTCGACCCGCGCGGCTTCACGATGGCCGATATGCGGGCCCGGATCCATGACCGCATGAAGTAGCCGCCCACGGCCGACCCGGGGCACGTCCACAAGCGGGCACGTCCCTCAGCCGGCACGTCCACAATGGGGACATGCCCGCCACACCGCCCGGCCCGCCCGGACCATCCGGCCCGCCCGGCCTCTCCCAGCTGCGGCCGGCGCTTCCGTCACCCCTGCGGCCGGCCGGGGACGACCGCTTCGGCCGGTACGGCGTACGACTGCTGCTCAAGCGCGACGACCTGATCCACCCGGACCTGCCGGGCAACAAGTGGCGCAAGCTCGCCCCCAACCTGCTCGCCGCCACCGGACGTCCCGTGCTGACGTTCGGCGGGGCGTACTCCAACCACCTGCGGGCCACGGCCGCCGCGGGACGGCTGCTCGGTTTCCGCACCATCGGTGTCGTGCGCGGGGACGAGCTGGCCCACCGGCCGCTCAACCCCTCGCTGGCGCAGTGCGCCGCCGATGGCATGCTGCTGCACTTCGTGGACCGTGCGACCTACCGTGCCAAGGACGATCCAGAGGTCCTGGCCGGGCTGCTGAGCGCCCACGGCGCGTGCGAGGTCATCCCGGAGGGCGGCAGCAACGCCCTGGCCGCACAGGGCTGCACAGAGCTCGGGCGCGAGCTGCGCGGACTGGCCGACGTGGCGGCGGTGGCCTGCGGCACCGGCGGCACCCTGGCCGGACTCGCCGCCGGACTCGCGCCGGGGCAGCGCGCGCTCGGCGTCCCCGTCCTGCGCGGCGGCTTCCTGGGCGACGCGGTACGCGACCTCCAGCGGAAGGCGTTCGGCGGACCGGCCGGCGACTGGTCCCTGGACGAGCGGTTCCACTTCGGCGGCTACGCCCGTACCACTGACGCGCTGCACGCCTTCGCGGACGACTTCGAGGACAGGCACGGGCTGCCGGTCGAGCGACTCTATGTGGCCAAACTCCTCTACGCGCTCACGACTCTGGCGGGAGAGGGCGCGTTCCCCGCCGGAAGCTCGGTCGCCGCCGTGATCACCGGACGCCCGGACCCGGCACAGCCGCCCGGCGGCCCTCAGTCCGACTCCTCCCGGTAGGCCGCCGCCTCCTCCAGGTCGAGGCGCCTGAGCAGGGTCCGCATCATCTCGTCGTCGATTCCGCGCTCGTCCCGCAGCCGCACGAAGACCTCGCGTTCGGCCTCGATCATCTCGCCGGCGAGGCGCCGGTAGGTGTCGTCCGCCGACTCCCCCGTCACCGGGTTCGGCGCGCCCAGCCGCTCCCACACGGCGTTGCGGCGCCGCTCCAGGACGGTGCGCAGCCGGTCGGTCAGCGGTTGCGGCAGCCGGTTGCGCTCGTCGGCGAGCAGCTCCTCCAGCCGCGCCTCCGCCGCCGTGGACGCCTCGCTCTGCGCCTGCGCCTCCGCGAGGGTCTCGGCCTGCCGGTCGCGCCCCGGGAGCTTCAGGACGCGCACCAGGAGCGGCAGGGTGAGCCCCTGGATGACCAGGGTGCCGATGACCGTGGTGAACGTCAGGAAGAGCACCAGGTTGCGGGCCGGGAAGTCCGCGCCGTCGGCCGTGACCATCGGGATGGAGAACGCGATGGCCAGCGAGACGACGCCGCGCATCCCGGCCCATCCGACGATGAGCGGCGCGGTCCAGTCGGTCCCGGGCTCCCGCTCCCTGATCCGTTTCGACAGCCATCGGGGCAGATAGGTCGACGGATAGACCCAGATGAACCGGACCACGACGACCGCCAGGAACACCGCCACGGCGTACCAGAGGGCGTCCGCGACGGCGTACGTACCGAGCCCCTTCAGTACGAAGGGCAGCTGGAGGCCGATCAGGGCGAAGACGGCGGACTCCAGGATGAAGGCGACCATCTTCCAGACCGCGGCCTCCTGGAGCCTGGTCGCGAAGTCGACCTGCCAGGACCGGTGGCCCAGGTAGAGCGCGACGACGACCACCGCGAGCACTCCGGAGGCGTGCACGCGCTCGGCCGCCGCGTACGCCACGAAGGGGATCAGGAGCGACAGGGTGTTCTGGAGCAGGGGCTCCTTGAGGTGGGTACGGAGCCAGTGCAGCGGCACCATGAGCACCAGGCCGATCGCGACGCCGCCGACCGACGCGAGGAAGAACTCCCCGATCCCGGCGCCCCAGCTCATCCCCTCGCCCACGGCCGCCGCGAGGGCCACCTTGTACGCGGTGATCGCGGTGGCGTCGTTCACCAGGGACTCGCCCTGGAGGATCGTCGTGACCCGGGCGGGCAGGCCGACCCGGCGGGCGATGGCCGCGGCCGTCACCGCGTCCGGCGGGGCGATCACGGCTCCCAGCACCAGCGCGGCGGTGAGCGGCAGATCGGGCACCAGCCGGTAGGCCAGCCAGCCGACCGCGACGGTCGCGAACAGCACGTAGCCGACGGAGAGCAGCGCGACGGGGCGGAGGTTGGCCCGCAGGTCGAGGTAGGAGCTGTCGACGGCGGCGGTGTAGAGCAGCGGTGGCAGCAGGAGCGGCAGCACGATGTGCGCGTTCAGGGTGTACGTCGGCACCCCGGGCACGTAGCTCCCGATCAGTCCCATGGCCACCAGCAGCAGCGGAGCCGGCACCGGGGTACGGCGGGCCAGGCCCGCCACCGCCGCGCTCGCCGCGACCAGTGCCACCAGTGGCAACGCGTCCATCTCACGGTCCTCGCATCCGTCGTAACCTGGCAATCATGAGTGAGTGCCCGCACGTATCAGATCTGCCGCGCCCCGAGCCCGCACCCCTCAGTGACGCCTGTCTCGAATGCCGGGCAGCCGGCACCCACCCCGTGCAGCTGCGGCTCTGCCTGGTCTGCGGCCATGTCGGCTGCTGTGATTCGTCACCGATGCAGCACGCCACGACGCACTTCAAGGAGACCGGTCATCCGGTGATGCGGAGCTTCGAACCCGGCGAAAGCTGGCGTTGGTGCTTCGAGCACGGTTCGATCGTCTGACGTCTGGGTACGTCAAACCGGCGCCTGTTGTTCGTGATTGACCGCCGCAGACCTCTAGCCACTGTGTGTACTCATGGGCTTACCATGAGTGACAGTCATGGGACGGGGTCTTGGCGACACGGCATCATGGATCGCGATAGCGTCGCCGGACCAAGAACCGAAGACGTACCGCATGGCTCCGGGGCACCCTTCCCGGATCCTCGAATGAGTTTGTGCCACCTTGGAGGTGAGGGTGTCCCAGATCGCAGGCGAGCCCGGGAATCAGGACTTCGTAGAGGTCCGGCTGCCCGCTGCGGGTGCCTACCTGTCGGTGCTGCGTACGGCCACGGCCGGCCTCGCAGCGCGCTTGGACTTCACTCTCGACGAGATCGAGGATCTTCGCATCGCGGTCGACGAGGCCTGCGCGATCCTGCTTCAGCAGGCCGTGCCCGGCTCCGTCCTCAGCTGCGTCTTCCGTCTCATCGACGACTCACTTGAGGTGACGGTTTCGGCCCCCACGACGGACGGGCGGGCCCCGGAGCGTGACACCTTCGCCTGGACGGTGCTCTCGGCACTGGCGGGGAAGGTCGACTCCACGGTCGCCGATGACCGGACGGTCAGCATCAGCCTGTACAAACAGCGCGGCGCGGGACCCGGGCCGGCGTGAGCAACGGGAACGGGGACGGTCCGGTGCGGGACGAGACGATCCGACCAGGGGTGGTGCACGCGGCAGGCATCCCGGACCAGCAGGCCCTGACTCATCCGGTGGATGAGGCGGACCTGCCCCGTGCGGTGGACGGGGCGGACGGGCCCGCCGGCCGTACGGTCGCGGTGGAGCAGTCGCAGGCGGAGCGGGCAGGCCAGATGAGCGAGCACAGGCACCACGATCCACACGACCGCAGCGGGGCGCGGGCGTTGTTCATCGAGCTGGGCAAGCTCCCCGAGGGCTCGCCCGAGAAGGCCGAACTGCGCAATCGGCTGGTCCGGATGCATCTGCCGCTCGTCGAGCACCTGGCCCGGCGGTTCCGCAACCGGGGCGAGCCGCTGGACGATCTGACCCAGGTCGCCACGATCGGCCTGATCAAGTCGGTGGACCGGTTCGATCCGGAGCGGGGCGTCGAGTTCTCGACGTACGCCACGCCCACGGTCGTCGGTGAGATCAAGCGCCACTTCCGTGACAAGGGCTGGGCGGTGCGGGTGCCGCGCCGCCTCCAGGAGCTGCGGCTGTCGCTGACCACGGCGACCGCGGAGCTGTCCCAGCAGCACGGCCGTTCGCCCACGGTGCACGAGCTGGCGGAGCGGCTCGGCATCTCCGAGGAAGAGGTGCTGGAGGGGCTGGAATCGGCCAATGCCTACAGCACGCTCTCCCTGGATGTGCCGGACACGGACGACGAGTCCCCCGCGGTCGCGGACACGCTCGGCTCCGAGGACGAGGCGCTGGAGGGCGTCGAGTACCGGGAGTCGCTCAAGCCGCTGCTGGAGGACCTGCCGCCACGAGAGAAGCGGATTCTGCTGCTCCGGTTCTTCGGCAACATGACCCAGTCACAGATCGCGCAGGAGGTCGGCATCTCACAGATGCACGTCTCGCGGCTGCTGGCCCGCACGCTGGCACAGCTGCGCGAGCGGCTGCTCGTCGAGGAGTAGCCGTACGGTGCGCGGCCCCGGGAGACGGCCGACCGCGCCCCGGTTCACGCGTACACGTCAGGCGGCGGTGTCCGTGTCGGGCTCCGGCTCGGGCTCCGCGCCCGGCCGGCGGATCCCCAGGGCGCCGATCGTCGTCGGCCTGGCCAGCTGGTACAGCGCCGTCAGCGACACCGCCGCCAGGACGATCCCGGCCGGGATCAGCGCACCCTGGGAGCGCAGCAGCGTCCACGCCACCGGCAGCGCGATGATCTGGGTGATGAGGGCGGGGCCCCGGCTCCAGCTGCGCCGCAGCAGCAGTCCACGCGCGGCGAACAGCGGGATCAGCCCGAGCGCGATCAGCGTCAGACCGCCCATTTCGGCCTGCTGCGGGCTCTCGGGGCGGCCGAGCAGCCCCATGACCAGCATGTAGATTCCGCCGATGACGAGGGCCGCGCCCTCCAGGGCGTTGAGTCCGGCCACGAGCGTGATCCTGGCCGGCTTCGGCGGTTCGGCCAGAGGCATCGGCGAGGGCGCGTTCTCCTGAGTACTCACCCATGCAGGTTGGCACTCCGGAGCCGCGAATGCGAAGCCGGGGTCGTGAATCCACCGGAACGCGGCAGCCGCGATCGGCCCAACGCGCCCGGACCGTCACCCTGCGTGAAGGTCATCGGGCAGGACTTCAGGCCGATACCCCGCGGTAGGTACTCTGGCGGACATGCGCGCACTTCTTGTGGTCAATCCAGCTGCTACCACCACCAGTGCCCGCACCCGTGATGTGCTCATCCACGCGCTGGCCAGCGAGATGAAGCTGGAGGCCGTGACCACCGAGTACCGCGGGCACGCCCGCGACCTGGGACGCCGCGCCGCCGACAGCGACGACATCGATCTCGTGGTGGCGCTCGGCGGTGACGGCACGGTGAACGAGGTCGTGAACGGCCTGCTGCACAACGGCCCCGACATCGACAACCTGCCGAAACTCGCCGTCGTGCCCGGCGGCTCCACCAATGTGTTCGCGCGCGCCCTCGGGCTGCCCAACGACGCGGTGGAGGCGACCGGCGCCATCCTGGACGCGCTGGCCAACCGCACGGAACGGACGGTCGGACTCGGCCTGGCGGCCGGCACCCCGGGCACGGAGGACGAATCCGTGCCGGAACGCTGGTTCACCTTCTGCGCCGGCCTCGGATTCGACGCGGGCGTCATCGGCCGGGTCGAACAGCGACGGGAACAGGGAAGGCGTTCGACCCATGCCCTGTACGTCCGGCAGGTACTGCGCCAATTCCTTGAGGAACCCCACCGGCGGCAGGGAATGATCACGCTCGAAGTGCCCGGACAGGAACCGGTCACCGATCTCGCGCTCTCCATAATCTGCAATACGGCACCCTGGACCTACCTGGGGAATCGCCCGATGTACGCCTCTCCGAAGGCCTCGTTCGACACCGCTCTGGACGTCCTCGGCCTGCAACGGCTGTCGACGGCGGCGGTCACCCGCTACGCGACCCAGCTGCTCACTTCGAGCCCCGAGAAGGGGCCGCGCGGTAAGCACGCGGTTTCACTTCATGACCTCACAGACTTCACCTTGCATTCAAAGGCTCCGCTGCCCTTCCAGATCGACGGTGACCACCTGGGGGTGCGCACAAGTGTGACGTTCACAGGCGTACGCCGTGCACTGCGTGTGATTGTGTGAGTGGAAGGGACCAAAGTCCTTTAACTCGAACGTTTGGACTGGCTTCCACCCTCTAGAAGTACGGCTGTGACCTAGCCGACACCGAGGAATCAAAAAAAACTTTCCTGTAGGGGTTGTATCCGCCGCCGAGGTTTGCGAATCTCTACATGGCGATCGGGACGGCCCGCAACAACGGCCTCCACTGAGAGCCAGAACCCCTCCTCACTTCACAGGACCACAACCAGTTCATCTGGGCGTCGGCCCTACACCTGCGGGGGGATTCGTGAAAGCGTTCACATTCACAAGCCACAGTACGTATACCAAGGAGAGGTAGCAGCCATGGACTGGCGTCACAACGCCGTTTGTCGTGAGGAAGACCCGGAGCTGTTCTTCCCCATCGGCAACACCGGTCCTGCGCTGCTGCAGATCGAGGAAGCCAAGGCCGTCTGCCGTCGCTGCCCCGTCATGGAGCAGTGCCTGCAGTGGGCGCTTGAGTCCGGCCAGGACTCGGGCGTCTGGGGTGGCCTCAGCGAGGACGAGCGCCGCGCAATGAAGCGCCGCGCCGCTCGCAACCGGGCGCGCAACGCCAGCGCCTGACGACGCCACCGCTACGAACCTGAGCCAGGCGGCGCGTACAGAGCGTACGCATCACCCCGCCCTCCCCCGAGTCGCAGCGCGCAGTACCCCCGAATCGCATGCTTGACCAGAGAGCCCGGACCGTTTACCAACGGTCCGGGCTCTCTGCTGTGCCGTGCGTTCTGAGCGGCGGCCGCTACTTGTCGGCGCGGACCGGGATGTCGAGGATGACCTGGGTGCCGCGTTCCGGCGCCGGCACCATGCCGAACGTCCCGCTCAACTCGCCCTCCACCAGCGTCCGCACGATCTGGAGCCCCAGATTGCCGGTGCGCTGCGGGTCGAACCCCTCGGGCAGTCCGCAGCCGTCGTCCTGGACGGTGATCAGCAGCCGCGCCTCCGTGGGCGAACCGCCCCGGACCGCGGAGACCTCGACCGTGCCCGACTCGGCGACGCCGAAGGCGTGCTCCAGGGCGTTCTGCAGCACTTCGGTGAGGACCATCGCCAGCGGAGTGGCCACTTCCGCGTCCAGGATGCCGAAGCGTCCCGTCCGACGGCAGGTCACCTTGCCCGGCGAGATCTCCGCGACCATGGCGATGACCCGGTCCGCGATCTCGTCGAACTCCACCCGCTCGTCCAGATTCTGGGACAGCGTCTCATGCACGATGGCGATCGAACCGACGCGCCGTACAGCCTCGTTGAGCGCCTCGCGGCCCTGCTCCGAGTCCATCCGGCGGGCCTGCAGCCGCAACAGGGCCGCCACCGTCTGGAGGTTGTTCTTCACCCGGTGGTGGATCTCCCGGATGGTGGCGTCCTTGGTGATCAACTCGCGCTCGCGGCGGCGCAGTTCCGTGACGTCGCGGAGCAGGACCAGGGAGCCGATCCGGACCCCCTTGGGCTTGAGCGGGATCGCCCGGAGCTGGATCACCCCGCCCGTGCACTCGACCTCGAATTCACGGGGCGCGTAACCGCTGGCCAGTTTGACCACCGCCTCGTCCACCGGGCCCCGGGAGGGCGCGAGTTCGGCGGTGATCCCGCCGAGGTGCTGTCCGACCAGGTCGGAGGCGAGGCCGAGGCGATGGTAGGCGGAGAGACCGTTGGGGCTGGCGTACTGGACGACGCCGTCGGCGTCGAGCCGGACCAGCCCGTCACCGACCCGCGGCGAGGCGTCCATGTCGACCTGCTGGCCGGGGAACGGGAAGGACCCGGCGGCGATCATCTGGGCCAGGTCGGAGGCGGACTGGAGATAGGTGAGCTCCAGCCGGGACGGGGTGCGGACGGTGAGGAGGTTGGTGTTGCGGGCGATCACCCCGAGGACGCGGCCCTCCCGGCGTACGGGGATCGACTCGACCCGTACCGGAACCTCCTCACGCCACTCCGGGTCGCCCTCGCGCACGATCCGGCCCTCGTCCAGCGCCGCGTCCAGCAGCGGGCGGCGGCCGCGCGGCACCAGGTGGCCGACCATGTCGTCCTGGTAGGAGGTGGGGCCGGTGTTGGGCCGCATCTGGGCGACGGACACGTAGCGGGTGCCGTCGCGGGTGGGGACCCAGAGCACCAGGTCGGCGAAGGAGAGGTCGGAGAGCAGCTGCCACTCCGAGACCAGCAGATGGAGCCACTCAAGGTCGGTGTCACTCAGGGCGGTGTGCTGGCGGACGAGGTCGTTCATGGAGGGCACGCGTGCGAGCGTACCTGTGGATGCGGACAGGTACCGAACCGGACGGCCCGGCCCCGCGTGCAGGGAGAAGGGCCGGAAATTACCGTCTCCGATGGATGGACAGGCAGGAATGGTCTAGTCCACAATGCAGAAGACAGAACCTCCGCTCTCCCCGCACAGGAGAGCGGAACGAGGTACCCGCGCTCTCTGCCCTGACTGCGCCGGTACCTCCCCCCGGGCCGGGGGCACCGCACACCGTCGGCCCGACTGACCGCCTCCGGGCGGTCTTACTCCGGGCTGCGGTGCTGGTCGGGCTGAGGGTCCCGGCCCGGCGCCGTGGCCCGCGGGTGTTTCCGGGGGCGGCTTCCCCAGAAGCGCGTCTCCGCCGGGTGTTTCCCGGGACGGCTCTCAGCGCGTCTCCGTGACCTTCGCCAGTGCGCGCGGAGCGTCAGGATCCTGGCCCCGGGCAATCGTCACCTCGTACGCCAGCATCTGGAGCGGCAGGATCTCCAGGATCGGCTGGACCTCCTCCGCGACCCCGGCGGTCGGCAGCACGAAGCCCGCGGACGCCGCCGCGACCTGAGCCTTGGGGCCGACCACGAAGAGGTCGGCGCCCCGCCCGCGCAGCCGGTCGAGCACCGGCTGGAGGGCCTCGCCGCCCCGGCCGTCGGTGACCACGGCGATCACCGGGGAGATGTTGTCGACCATGGCGAGCGGTCCGTGCAGCAGATCGGCGCCGGAGTAGGAGAGAGCGGGGATGTAGCTCGTCTCCATCAGCTTCAGGGCGGCTTCCTTGGCCGTGGGATAGCCGTAGCCGCGCGAGGTGATGACCATGCGCTCGGCGAAGCGGTAGCGCGACGCCAGGGCCTTGACCTCGTCCTTGCGGGCCAGGACCGCCTCGGCCAGCTCCGGCAGGATCGCGGCCGCCTTCCCGTCGCCGCCGCGCAGCCCCTCCACGAACAGGTACAGCGACAGCAGCGAGGCGGTGTACGTCTTGGTGGCCGGCAGCGCCTTCTCCGGGCCCGCCAGGATGTCGATGTGGTATTCGGAGACCGCGGCGAGCGGCGAGTCCGGGTTGTTGGTCACCGCCAGCGTCACCGCACCGGCCTCCCGCGCGGCCCTGGTGGACGCGACCAGGTCGGGCGAGCCGCCGGACTGGCTGACGGTGATGACCAGGACGTCCTTGAGATCCGGCTTCGCGCCGTACGCGGTGGTGGTGGACATCGAGGCCAGACCGCAGGGCAGTCCGAGCGTGATCTCGATCAGGTACTTCGCGTAGAGCGCCGCGTTGTCCGACGTGCCTCGGGCGGTGAGCAGCACGAAGCGCGGTTTGCGCGCGGCGATCTCGGCCGCCACCGCGCGGATGGCGGGAGCTCCGTCGTCGAGGATGCGGCGGAGCATCGCGGGCTGCTCGGCCATCTCGCCGGACATGATCCGGCCGGGCATCTCACCCTCGCCTGCCGGGTACGTGGCGGACATGTCTGGTGCCTCCCGGTGATGTGCCGATGCGTCGGCTGGGACGTACCCAAGTCGAACACGGGGCACCGAGGGGCCGCCAGCGGACGGCACCCGGCGGGATTGCGGACGCGCCGGCCGCGGTTCGCCCGGCGGGTGCCCGGGGGCTTCGTCCGGGTGGGCGAGGTCTGCTAGATTAGGACTTCGATTGGTCTATACCACATGATTCACTCCAGATCGGCAGGCCCCGCGTGGAAGTTGTCATCGTCCCGGACGCCAAGGCAGGCGGCGAACTGATCGCGGGGGCCATCGGCACCCTGCTGAGCCGTAAGCCCGACGCCCTTCTCGGCGTTGCCACCGGCTCGACCCCGCTGCCCATCTACCAGGCACTGGCGGACAAGGTCCGCTCGGGTGCCGTGGACGCCTCGCGCGCCCGCATCTGCCAGCTCGACGAGTACGTCGGGCTGCCGGCGGGCCACCCGGAGTCGTACCGCTCCGTCGTCCTGCGCGAGGTCGTCGAGCCGCTCGGTCTCTCCGAGTCCTCGTTCATGGGCCCCGACGGCTCCGCGGAGGACGTCCAGGCCGCCTGCGAGGCGTACGACAAGGCGCTCACGGAGGCCGGCGGGGTGGACCTCCAGCTGCTGGGCATCGGCACCGACGGGCACATCGGCTTCAACGAGCCGTGCTCCTCGCTCGCCTCCCGTACCCGGATCAAGACGCTGACCGAGCAGACCCGGGTCGACAACGCGCGCTTCTTCGACAACGACATCACGCAGGTGCCGCACCACGTGATCACCCAGGGCATCGGCACGATCCTGGAGTCCCGCCACCCGATCCTGCTCGCGACGGGCGAGGGCAAGGCCGACGCCGTGGCGGCGACGGTCGAGGGGCCGGTGGCCTCCGTGGTGCCCGCCTCGGCGCTCCAGCTGCACCCGCACGCGACGATAGTGGTCGACGAGGCGGCGGCGTCGAAGCTGAAGCTGGCGGACTACTTCCGCGCCACGTATGCGGCGAAGCCGCTGTGGCAGGGTATTTAGTCTTCTGCGGTGCGCGGGAGGGGCCGGGCACCTGGTGGTGTCCAGCCCCTCTCGTGTTTGTGCGGGTGCGTCGTGGTGGACGCCTTGTCCTCAATCGCCGGACGGGCTTGATTTGGCCGATGCGATCGTTTCTGCCGCTGCCCGGCCGCAGACCCTGGCGGCTCCGTGGGTGGCGATGTGGAAGGCCCCCCGGGGTTCGGCCTGGGGGACGCCCATCTCGACCACGATCGTGTCCGCACGCGCCGCCAGCAGCGCGTCCAGGGCCTCCGTCATCCACGGGTGACGGTGCGCGTCGCGGACGACCGCGACGACGCGCCGGTCCCCCGCGGCCCGCAGCACATCGGCGGCGAGGTTCTCGTGCTCGCTACCGTACGTGTCCGTACCGGTGCCCGGCACCAGCCGGGCCAGTTCGGCGGCGACGCCCCAGGGGGTCTCGTCCCCCACCGCGATGTTCGCGACCGGGGTGAGCGCGGCGACGTACGCCGGGCCGGTGAGCGGCTCGGCCGGGCCGCTCACCACGAGCGCGCGGCGGGCCGCGACCAGGCCGATGTCGGAGCTGATGCCCGTGCTGTCCCCGGTGCCGGGCGCGGTCCCCTCCTGCACTGCCGCGCCCGGCTCCGGGACAGCCCCCCCGGCCCGTCGCGTCCAGGACGCGAGGGCCCGTACCCGGGCGGCGGCGTCGGCCAGCCGCTCCTCGGGCAGTTCACCGGCACGGACCGCCGCGACCAGCGCGTCGCGCAGCCGGAGCACCGTGCTGTCGTCGTCGAGGCCGCCGCCGACACAGAGCGCGTCGGCGCCCGCCGCGATCGCGAGGACCGAGCCGCGCTCGATCCCGTACGTCGAGGCGATGGCCTGCATCTCCACGGCGTCGGTGACGATCAGGCCGTCGTAACCCAGCTCCTCGCGCAGCAGACCGGTGAGGATCTGCGGGCTCAGCGTCGCCGGGCGGTGCGGGTCGAGCGCGGGAAGCAGGATATGCGCGCTCATCACCGATTTGGAACCCGCCGCGATCGCCGCCCGGAAGGGCACCAGTTCACGGGCGTGCAGGGTCTCCAGGTCCACGTCGATGCGCGGCAGCGCGTGGTGCGAGTCGACCGCGGTGTCGCCGTGCCCCGGGAAGTGCTTGGTGCAGGCGGCGACTCCGGCGGCCTGGAGGCCCTCGATGTACGCGGCGGTGTGCCGGGCGACCAGCTGCGGGTCCGCGCCGAAGGACCGTACGCCGATGACCGGGTTGCCGGGGTTGGAGTTGACGTCCGCGGACGGCGCCCAGTTGAGGTTGACGCCGCAGTCCGCGAGCCGGCGGCCCAGCTCCTGGGCGACGGCGCGGGTCAGCGCGGTGTCGTCGACGGAGCCGAGCGCCAGGTTGCCGGGGAAGGAGGAGCCGTGCCGCACCTCCAGCCTGGTGACGTCGCCGCCCTCCTCGTCGATCGCGACGAGCACGTCGTCGCGTTCGGCGCGGAGCTGGGCGGTGAGCGCGGTGAGCTGACCGGGCGTCTCGATGTTGCGGCCGAACAGCCCGACGGAGGAGAGGCCTTCACCGATCCGGCGCAGCAGCCAGTCCGGTGCAGTGGTGCCGGTGAAGCCCGGCTGCAGGACGGCGAGCGCGTCGCGGGTGACGGTGTCCGTGGTGGATACGAGGGTGGTCATGGTGTGCGTTATCCCTTCACGGCGCCGTCGGTGAGACCGCTGACGGCCTTGCGTTGCAGGAAGACGAAGAGGATCAGGATCGGGACCGCGAAGATCGAGGCCGCCGCCATGGTGGCGCCCCAGTCGTCGCCGAACTGGCTCTGGAACTGGGAGAGCCACAGCGGCAGCGTCTTGGACTCGGGCTCCTTGTTGAGGATGAGGACGAGCGGGAATTCGTTCCACGCCGTGATGAAGCCGAAGAGCGAGGTCGCCATGAGACCGGGGGCGAGCAGCGGCAGGATCACCTTGACGAACGCCTGCGGGCGGCTGCACCCGTCGACCATGGCGGACTCCTCCAGCTCCTTGGGCACGGCGGCGACGTAGCCGCGCAGCGTCAGGATGGTGAAGGGCAGCACCATGACCATGTAGAAGAGGGTCAGCGGGACCAGGCTGTTGAGCATGTCCGCGTCGCGGACCAGCATGTAGATCGCGATGACCATGACTTCCCACGGGGCCATCTGCGCGATCATGAAGACCAGGATCATGCTCTTGCGGCCCTTGAACCGCATCCGCGCCAGGGCGAAGGACGCGAAGAGCGCGATGATCAGCGAGAACACGACCGCGAGCAGCGTGACGGTCAGCGAGTTCCTGACCAGCGTGAGGAAGTCGGGCGCGTTGTACGCCGTCTTGAAGTGGTCGAACGTGACGTCGGTCGGGAACCAGACCGGCTTCTCGGTGATGATGTCACCGGTCGGCTTGAACGCCGTGCTGAACATCCAGTAGACGGGGAAGACGAAAGCGGCGAAGAGGACGATCGCCGTTGCGTTGGGCCAGATGCGGCCGAGCAGTGAGCGCTTCACAGCTCGTCCTCCTCTTGCTTGAGAACGATGCGGAGGTAGTAGGAGGTCAGCCCCAGCATGATCAGGATGGTGAGCAGCGAGATCGCGGCGCCCATGCCGTAGTGCTGGTTTCCGACCCCTTCGACGAAGGCGTAGATCGGCAACGTCTCGGTGAGGCGGTTGGGGCCGCCCTCGTTGATGGTGAAGAGCTGCGGGAACGCCTTGAACACCCAGATGACCTCAAGGAAGGTCGTGGCGTAGAGGAAGGGCCGCATGAACGGGAAGGTCACCTGGGTGAAGCTCTTCCAGTTGCCGGCCCCGTCGAGCGAGGCGGCTTCGTACAGTTCCTTGGGGATCGTCGTGGTGGCGGCGTAGAGGTTGATCGCCACAAAGGGGATCGACTGCCAGACGATCAGGAGCCCGACCACGAAGAAGGTGGAGAACTGCGAGCCGGTCCAGTTGTAGTCGGCCATGGAGTGGAAGCCGATTTTGTCGAGCACGTAGTTCACTACGCCGAACCGCGAGGCGAAGAGCCACTGGTAGACGGTGGACGCCGCGACCACGGGCATGGCCCAGGCGAGCACGAGGCCCAGCATCAGAGTGAGCCGCATCTTCTTGCCGAGGCGGGCGAGCAGCAGTCCGATCAGCGTGCCGAACAGCATGATCAGCGCGACGTTGACGCCGGTGAAGACGACGGTGCGGACGGTGACGCGCCAGAAGTCCTCACCGCCGAGGATCTCCTTGTAGTTCTTGAACCCGTTCCATTCGGTGGCGTGCCGGATCAGCTGCCCCATATTGAGGTTCTGGAACGACAGCATGCCGTTCTTCACCAGGGGATAGCCGAGGAGGAGCGCCGTCACGGCGAGCGCGGGTACGAGCAGCAGATAGGCCGCGGCCCCCGCGCCCAGCTTCCGCCTGCGTCTCCCACCCGGTGCGGCGGGTGGCTGCCCGCCCTGCCCCCGGCCTGCGGCTGTCTTAGCCACGTCCGACGGATTGGTCTCTACTGCCATGCTCGTCATCACTTCCAACAGAGCCCTACAGGAACGGTGCGTACAGCCGGGGCGGCGGGTGGATGCCCGCCGCCCCGGAGTGTGTCGCGCTGCTGCTACTACTGCTGCTGGCTCAGGCGCTTGTTGAGCTCGCCCTCGACCTTCTTGGCGGCATCGGCGGACGACTTACCCTGCAGGACCAGTGTCATGTAGCTCTTGATCGGGTTCGGCGGGTTCTCGACCGGGGCCCACTCGGGGATCAGCGGCGTCGTGCCACCGGCCTTGGCGGCGGGACCGGCGGCCTCGGCGGCGGGCTGACCCACGGCGTACTTCTGTCCGGCCTCGGACTTCGGGGTCCAGCCGGCCTCCTTGACGAGAGCGCCGTCGTTCTTCTCGCTCAGGGCGATCCGCAGGAACTCCTTGGCGAGGTCCTGCTTCTTGCTGCCCGCGGCGACGGCGAAGTTGGAGCCACCGAGGAAGACACCCTCGGGCTTCTCGGCGGTCTCACCGGGGATGGTGAAGAAGCCGATGTCCTTCTCCAGCTTCGGGTTGGCCTTGATGGCCGTGCCGGCCTCGTAGCCCATCGCGATGATGGCGCCGGTCTTGCCCTTGGCGAAGACCTCGGCCTGCTGCGGGGTGGCCTCGTCCTTGTCCTTGGGGGCCTTGGAGTAGGACTGGTACTGCTTGTACACGTCCATGGCCGCGGCGACCTTCGGGTCGCTCAGGTTGGAGACGTACTTGTCGCCTTCCTTCTTGACCGGCTCGACGCCCTGGCCGACGAGCAGACCGTCGAAGAAGTACCAGTTCTGGCCGGGCAGGTAGATCGGCTCGGCGTCGCCCTTCTTCTTGATGGCGTCGAAGGCCTTGAAGAGGTCCGCGCGGGTCTTCGGAGTCTCGGTGATACCGGCGTCCTTGAAGACCTTCTTGTTGTACATGACGACGCGGTTGCCGAAGTACCACGGCAGGGCGTACTGCTTGCCGTCGAAGACGGAGGGGGCGTTGACCGCGTCGGCCCAGTCGCCGCCGATCTCCTTCTTCACGTCACCGAGCTCGGCGAGACCGCCGGTCTTGGCGTACGCGGGGGTCTGGGTGTTGCCGATCTCCAGCACGTCGGGCGGGTTGGACTCGGAGAGGGCCGTGGTGACCTTCTGCTGAATACCGTTCCATTCCTGGACTTCGATCTTCAGCTTGGCCTTGGTCTTCTTCTCGAACTCGTCGGTGACCGTCTTGGTCCAACCGGGCGGGTTCGAGCCGGACATCGTCCAGACCGTCAGGGTCTCGCCCGCGTATCCTTCGGCACCGGCCTTCTTGCCGTCGCCGCTGTCGTCGTCAGAACCACAGGCCGCCATGCCGAACACCATGCCCGCGACGCCGATCGCCGCGATGAGCTTGCGCTTCACGCCACCCTCCTCAGGGATGCTGCAACCCCTGCCCACCGCGCAAAACACGTCGACGAGTACTACTGGGGCTGGAACCTGGTCTCTAATGGTTTAGACCAGTACCGGGAGCTTGGCCTAGACCTTTAGGGGTGTCAAGGGTGTATAAGAAGTGCACTCGCGTCCGTTATAGGACCGACATCTGAGGGAGGGCGACGAGCCGTGACCGGACCGTGCCACCATGTGAGCCGCGACAGACGGAGGAGCCGGTGACGGCAGCAGCGCAGCAGTCGGGAAGGCGGACCATGGGCGTCGACGGGGGCAGTTCGGAGAACGAGACGGGCGGGGGCGCCGGGACGCGTACCGCGCGCGTTCCGAAGTACTACCGACTGAAGCGACATCTCCTCGACATGACGGACACGATGCCGCCCGGCACCCCGGTGCCGCCGGAACGGACCCTGGCCGCCGAGTTCGACACCTCGCGCACCACCGTGCGCCAGGCGCTCCAGGAGCTGGTCGTCGAGGGCCGGCTGGAGCGCATCCAGGGCAAGGGCACCTTCGTGGCCAAGCCCAAGGTCTCGCAGGCCCTGCAACTCACCTCGTACACCGAGGACATGCGCGCCCAGGGACTGGAACCGACGTCCCAGCTGCTGGACATCGGCTACGTCACGGCCGACGACACACTCGCCGGGCTCCTCGACATCACCGCCGGCGGCCGCGTGCTGCGGATCGAGCGGCTGCGGCTGGCGAGCGGTGAGCCGATGGCGATCGAGACCACCCACCTCTCGGCCAAACGCTTCCCGGCGCTGCGGCGTTCGCTGGTGAAGTACGCCTCGCTCTACACGGCTCTGTCCGAGGTGTACGACGTCCGGCTGGCCGAGGCGGAGGAGACCATCGAGACCTCGCTCGCCACCCCGAGCGAGGCCGGACTGCTCGGCACGGACGTGGGCCTGCCGATGCTGATGCTGTCCCGGCACTCGCTGGACGAGCAGGGCGAGCCGGTCGAGTGGGTCCGTTCGGTCTACCGGGGCGACCGCTACAAGTTCGTGGCCCGCCTGAAGCGCCCGCTGGACTGACCGCGTCGTCCGTTGGACTGACCGCGACGCACCCCGGCAGCCCCCGTGGAACCGCTTCCACGGGGGCTGTCCCGTGCCCGGAGCAGCGGCTTCGTACCACCATTGGTCTGCACCACTTCACCGTTGCCGGACCGCAATGCGGACAGGGGGTGACGCTGGCCGGATTCCTCGCCTAGATTTCCTGCGCATTACATCGGTGATCAGCGAGGGGACGGAGTCGCCGCCATGCCGGAGGAACCAGAAGGAAAGCCAGCGGACCCAGGAGCAAAGCCACCCACGGTCACACCCGTACGGGTGGTCATCGCCCTCTGCCTCATCGCGCCGTTCGTGGCGATGCTCTGGGTGAGTTCGTACGCCAAGGTCGACCCGACCTTCATCGGCATCCCGTTCTTCTACTGGTACCAGATGCTCTGGGTGCTCATCTCGACCGCACTCACGATGATCGCGTACAAGCTGTGGCAGCGTGACCAGCGCGCCCGCAAGGGGGGTGCGTCCGCATGAAGGACGGCGTGAACGGCATCGCGCTCGGCGTCTTCATCTTCTTCTTCCTGGCCGTCACGGTCGTCGGCTTCATGGCCGCCCGCTGGCGCAAGGCGGAGAACGAGGCCAGCCTCGACGAATGGGGCCTGGGAGGACGGTCCTTCGGCACCTGGGTCACCTGGTTCCTGCTCGGCGGCGACCTCTACACCGCGTACACCTTCGTCGCCGTGCCCGCGGCGATCTACGCGGCCGGCGCGGCCGGCTTCTTCGCGGTGCCCTACACCGTCCTGGTGTACCCGATGATCTTCACCTTCCTGCCGCGCCTGTGGTCGGTCTCGCACAAGCACGGCTACGTCACCACCTCGGACTTCGTCCGCGGCCGGTTCGGCTCCAAGGGGCTCTCGCTGGCCGTCGCGGTCACCGGGATCCTCGCCACCATGCCGTACATCGCGCTCCAGCTCGTCGGCATCCAGGCGGTGCTGGACGTGATGGGCGTCGGCGGCGGCGAGAACACCCACTGGTTCGTCAAGGACCTGCCGCTGCTGATCGCGTTCGCGGTGCTCGCCGCGTACACGTACTCCTCGGGGCTGCGCGCGCCCGCGCTGATCGCGTTCGTCAAGGACGGGCTGATCTACCTGGTCATCGCCGTGGCGATCATCTACATCCCGATCAAGCTCGGCGGATTCCACGACATCTTCGCCGCCGCGCAGGAGAAGTTCAACGGGCCGCCGGGCTCCAAGCCGACCGGTGCGCTCGCGCCCGGCGTGGACGGCCAGTGGGGTTACGCCACACTGGCGTTGGGCTCGGCGCTGGCGCTCTTCATGTACCCGCACTCGATCACGGCGACGCTCTCCAGCCGCAGCCGCAACGTGATCCGCCGCAACACCACGATCCTGCCGCTGTACTCGCTGATGCTGGGCCTGCTCGCGCTGCTCGGCTTCATGGCGATCGCCGCCGGGGTCAAGGTGGACAACGGCCAGCTGGCGATCCCGCAGCTGTTCGAGGACATGTTCCCGGACTGGTTCGCGGGCGTGGCGTTCGCCGCCATCGGCATCGGCGCCCTGGTCCCCGCGGCGATCATGTCGATCGCGGCGGCAAACCTGTTCACCCGGAACATCTACAAGGACTTCCTGAAGCCCGACGCGACCCCCGCCCAGGAGACCAGGGTCTCCAAGCTGGTATCGCTGCTGGTGAAGGTCGGCGCGCTCGCCTTCGTCCTCACCATGGACAAGACGGTCGCGATCAACTTCCAGCTGCTCGGCGGGATCTGGATCCTCCAGACGATGCCGGCCCTGGTCGGCGGCCTGTTCACCCGGTGGTTCCACCGCTGGGCGCTGCTCGCGGGCTGGGCCGTCGGCATGGTCTACGGGACGGCCGCCGCCTACGGGGTCGCCAGCCCCACCCAGGCGCACTTCGGCGGGTCCTCCAAGGAGATCCCGGGCATCGGCGAGATCGGCTACATCGGCCTGACGGCGTTCGTGCTGAACATCGTGGTGACCGTCGTCCTCACCTTCGTCCTGAACGCCGTGAAGGCGCCTGCCGGGCTCGACGAGACCTCTCCCGCCGACTACACCGCGGACGCGGGCGACCCGGGTGTGAAGACGGAGCTCCCGCCGGCCACCGCCGGGGCCCCGGGCGGTCACTGACCGAGGTGTACGGGCCGCCGCACCCCGCCTGTGAGGGGGCGCGGCGGCCCGTTCGCGCGTCCGGGGGAAAACCCGTGCCGTCGCCGCCCAGGGGTGCGGCAGACTTCCCCGCATGGACATAATCATCAGGCCGGTCGAGGCCGCCGAGTACGCCGCCCTCGGCGACATCACCGCCGAGGCCTATCTCGGGGACGGGCTGCTGGACTACGGCGCCGACGATCCGTACCTGGTACAGCTGCGCGACGTCCCCCGGCGGGCCGAGGAGGCCGAGGTGCTCGTCGCGGCGGACGCGCGGGGCCGCGTCCTCGGCGGGGTCACCTACGCGCCGCCGGGCAACCGCTGGGCCGATATCGCGGCGCCGGACGAGGCCGAGTTCCGGATGCTCGCGGTCTCCCGCGAGGCGCGCGGGGCCGGGGCGGGCGAGGCGCTCGTCCGGGCCTGTATCGACCGCGCACGGGCCACCGCGGGGGTCACCGGAATCGTGCTCTCGACGCAGCCGGCCATGCGCGGGGCCCATAGGATCTACGGGCGCCTCGGCTTCGTCCGGACCCCGGAAAGGGACTGGTATCCGATCGAGGGGCTCTCGCTGCTGACGTACCGACTGGAGTTCCCGGCGGTCTCCTGACCGGCCCCTCCTGACGGCCGGGCGACACGGCACGGGCGGTCTCCTGACGGCCACGCGACACAACATGTGGGGGCTGCCTCATCCGGCGGCCCCCACATGTATGCTCGTGCTCGCTGTCGCCGCAGGGAAATCCGGTGCGAATCCGGAACTGTCCCGCAACGGTGTGATCGGTGTGCTTCTGCGCATCCCGAGTCCGAGGACCTGCCGACAGCGCGTCCGGCTCGACCGAACCGGACGCCCAGACGTCCGGGCCTCGTGGATGGGCCGGTGGACGCCGCACGGAGTGCTGCCCGAACGGGGCCCCGCTCCGCCCGGCTGCCCCCGCTCCCCCCGTCGGCCCAGAGCCGAGCGAGGGAGAGCACCACGTGACCATCGCGCCAGCCGATCCGGTTTCAGCGGCCGAATCAACGGGAACCACGAGCGACGGACCGGGCACCGCACTGCTGCGGACCCTCACCGAGCTCACCGCGGATCTGCCCGACACCGACCCCGGACGCGTCGCCGCCGCCGCGCTGCGCGGCCGCAACGCCCGGTCGGACGAGGCCGAGCTGCGCTCGCTGGCCACCGAGGCGGCCGCGGGCCTGATCTCCGAGGACCCCGCCTACTCCCGGCTCGCCGCCCGTCTCCTCACCCGCTCCATCGCGGACGAGGCGGCCGGGCAGGGCTCGACGTCCTTCTCCGCCTCGGTCGCCGTCGGACACCGCGAGGGCCTGATCGCGGACCGCACCGCCGAGTTCGTGACGCTGCACGCGGCCGCCCTGGACGCCCTGGTGGGACAGGCGCTCACCGACGGCGCCGACGACCGCTTCGGCTACTTCGGACTGCGCACCCTGCACAGCCGCTACCTGCTGCGCCACCCGATCACCCGCCAGGTCGTCGAGACCCCGCAGCACTTCATGCTGCGGGTGGCCGCCGGGCTCGCGGAGGACAACTCCGAGCGGGCGCTGGACGAGGTCGCGGCCCTGTACCGGCTGATGAGCAGGCTGGACTACCTGCCCTCCTCCCCGACGCTCTTCAACTCCGGTACCCGGCACCCGCAGATGTCCTCCTGCTACCTGCTGGACTCGCCGCTGGACGAGCTGGACTCGATCTACGACCGCTACCACCAGGTGGCGCGCCTCTCCAAGCACGCGGGCGGCATCGGCCTCTCGTACTCCCGCATCCGCGCCCGCGGTTCGCTGATCCGGGGCACCAACGGGCACTCCAACGGCATCGTGCCGTTCCTGAAGACGCTCGACGCCTCCGTCGCGGCGGTCAACCAGGGCGGCCGGCGCAAGGGCGCCGCCGCCGTCTACCTGGAGACCTGGCACGCGGACATCGAGGAGTTCCTGGAGCTGCGCGACAACACCGGTGAGGACCAGCGCCGCACCCACAACCTGAACCTGGCGCACTGGATCCCGGACGAATTCATGCGCCGGGTCGACGCGGACGGGACCTGGTCGCTGTTCTCCCCCGCCGACGTGCCCGAGCTGGTCGACCTCTGGGGCGACGACTTCGACGCCGCGTACCGGGCGGCCGAGGCCAAGGGCCTGGCCCGCAAGACGATGCCGGCCCGTGAGCTGTACGGCCGGATGATGCGGACCCTCGCGCAGACCGGCCAGGGCTGGATGACGTTCAAGGACGCCTCCAACCGGACCGCGAACCAGACCGCCGAGCCGGGCCGCGTGGTGCACTCCTCGAACCTGTGCACGGAGATCCTTGAGGTCACCGACGACGGCGAGACGGCCGTCTGCAACCTCGGCTCCGTCAACCTCGGTGCGTTCGTCGAGGGCGGCACGATCGACTGGGAGCGGCTGGACGCCACCGTGCGCACCGCCGTGACCTTCCTGGACCGGGTCGTGGACATCAACTTCTACCCGACCGAGCAGGCCGGGCGCTCCAACGCCCGCTGGCGGCCGGTGGGCCTGGGCGCGATGGGCCTCCAGGACGTCTTCTTCCAGCTGCGGCTGCCCTTCGACTCCCCCGAGGCCCGCGCGCTCTCCACGAAGATCTCCGAGCGCATCATGCTCGCCGCCTACGAGGCGTCCTGCGATCTCGCCGAGCGGTCGGGTCCCCTCCCCGCCTGGTCCGAGACGCGTGCCGCACGCGGTGTGCTGCACCCCGACCACTACGACACCGAGCTGAACTGGCCGGAGCGCTGGGACGCGCTGCGCGCCCGGGTCGCGAAGACCGGCATGCGCAACTCGCTGCTCCTGGCCATCGCGCCGACCGCGACGATCGCCTCGATCGCGGGCGTGTACGAGTGCATCGAGCCGCAGGTCTCCAACCTCTTCAAGCGCGAGACGCTCAGCGGTGAGTTCCTCCAGGTCAACGCCTACCTGGTCGACGAGCTGAAGCGGCTCGGCGTGTGGGACGCGCGGACCCGCGAGGCGCTGCGCGAGGCCAGCGGCTCCGTGCAGGGCTTCGCCTGGATCCCGGAGGACGTGCGGGCGCTGTACCGCACGGCGTGGGAGATCCCGCAGCGCGGACTGATCGACATGGCGGCGGCCCGTACGCCGTTCCTGGACCAGAGCCAGTCGCTGAACCTGTTCCTGGAGACGCCGACGATCGGCAAGCTCTCCTCGATGTACGCGTACGCCTGGAAGCAGGGGCTGAAGACCACGTACTACCTGCGCTCGCGCCCGGCGACCCGGATCGCGCGTGCCGCGTCCGGCCAGGCAGCGGCCGCCGCCCCCATTCCCGTACAGCAGGCGGCCGCTCCCGACGCGGACGCGATCGCCTGCTCCCTCGAAAACCCCGAGTCCTGCGAGGCCTGCCAGTAATGAGCACCAACGAGAACAAGAACCTGCTCGACCCGGGCTTCGAGCTGACCCTGCGGCCCATGCGCTACCCCGACTTCTACGAGCGCTACCGGGACGCGATCAAGAACACCTGGACGGTGGAGGAGGTCGACCTCCACTCCGACGTCTCCGACCTCGCCAAGCTGTCGCCGGGCGAGCAGCACATGATCGGGCGGCTCGTCGCGTTCTTCGCGACCGGTGACTCGATCGTCTCCAACAACCTCGTGCTGACGCTGTACAAGCACATCAACTCCCCCGAGGCGCGGCTGTACCTGTCGCGGCAGCTCTTCGAGGAGGCCGTGCACGTCCAGTTCTATCTGACGCTGCTGGACACCTACCTGCCTGATCCGGACGACCGGGCGGCCGCGTTCGACGCGGTCGAGGAGATTCCCTCGATCCGTGAGAAGGCGCAGTTCTGCTTCAAGTGGATGGACTCGGTCGAGACGATCGACCGGCTGGAGACGAAGGCCGACCGCCGCCGCTTCCTGCTGAACCTGATCTGCTTCGCGGCGTGCATCGAGGGGCTGTTCTTCTACGGCGCGTTCGCCTACGTGTACTGGTTCCGTTCGCGCGGACTGCTGCACGGTCTCGCCACCGGAACCAACTGGGTCTTCCGTGACGAGACCATGCACATGAGCTTCGCGTTCGAGGTGGTGGACACCGTCCGCAAGGAGGAGCCCGAGCTCTTCGACGACGCCCTCCAGCAGCAGGTCACCGACATGCTGAAGGAGGCCGTCGAGGCGGAGCTGCAGTTCGGCCGCGACCTGTGCGGCGAGGGGCTGCCGGGCATGAACACCGAGTCCATGCGCGAGTACCTGGAGTGCGTCGCCGACCAGCGGCTGGCCCGGCTGGGCTTCCCCGCGGTGTACGGATCGCAGAATCCGTTCTCGTTCATGGAGCTCCAGGGCGTCCAGGAGCTCACGAACTTCTTCGAGCGCCGCCCGTCGGCGTACCAGGTGGCGGTCGAGGGCACGGTCGGTTTCGACGACGAGTTCTGAGCCCTTCAGATCCTCGCCCAGCTCCTGACGTACGGACGCCGTGCGGCCTTCACCGGCTGCGCGGCGTCCGCCGTTTCCGGTGGTGCGGTTCTCCGGTCCCGTTCCGCGTCCCGGAGCTCGCGGTCGATGCGGAGTTCGCGGGCGATCCCGATCAGAGCCGGGAGCAGGACGAGGGCGATAACAGCTGATACGCCCAGGACGTTCTGGAATGTGTTCATGGCTCTACTCTCGTCCGTGCCGACGGAATCCGGCAGTGGCAGGAATGTCATAGAGCATCGAATTACTGCCACACTGGGGTCATGCTGAAAAATGTCGCGGTCCTGCTGCTCGGTGAGGTCCACCCCTTCGAACTCGGTGTGCTCTGCGAGGTGTTCGGCCTCGACCGCAGCGACGAGGGTCTTCCGGTGCAGGATTTCGCCGTGGTCTCCGCCGAGGGCCCGGTGCTCCCTACCCACGCGGGGTTCAGCATCAGCACCCCGTACGGCCTCGACCGCCTGGAGGAGGCCGACCTCATCGCCGTGCCGGCCAGCGGCCAGGCCGCGGACCGGGAGTACCCGCAGGAGGCCCTGGACGCGCTGCGCCGGGCCGTGGACCGCGGTGCCCGGGTGCTGAGCGTCTGCTCGGGGGCGTTCGTACTGGGGGCGGCCGGGCTGCTGGACGGCCGCCGCTGCACCACGCACTGGCGCCACTCCGACGCGCTGGCCCGCCGCTTCCCGCGGGCCGTCGTCGAACCCGATGTGCTGTACGTGGACGAGGGCTCCGTGATCACCTCCGCGGGCACGGCCGCGGGCATCGACGCCTGTCTGCACCTGGTCCGCCAGGCGTACGGGCCCGCCGCCGCCAACACCATCGCCCGCCGCATGGTGGTGCCGCCGCACCGCGACGGCGGGCAGGCGCAGTACATCCAGCGGCCGCTGCCCCGGGGCCGCTGCGACACGGTCGGTGACACCCTCGTGTGGATGGAGCGGCATCTGAACGAGGAGATGACCATCGAACAGCTCGCCGCCCAGGCGCACATGTCGCCGCGCACCTTCGCCCGGCGCTTCCAGCAGGAGACAGGCACCACCCCGTACCGCTGGCTGCTGCGTCAGCGGGTGCTGCTGGCACAACACCTCCTGGAGACATCGGACGAAACGATGGACACGATCGCGGGACTGGCGGGCTTCGGCAACGCCGCGGCCCTGCGCCACCAGTTCGTACGCTCCTTGGGCACCACGCCGAACGCGTACCGCAGGACCTTCCGAGGGCCTTCGGAGCTGACCGAAGTCGCCTGATACCGGCCGCGTCGACATCCGATCATTCGTCCAACCCTTTGCCGCACCTGTCCATGGACCGCCCCCCGGCGGGCGGGCCAGGCTCTGACGATGGACATCCGGACGGCAAGACGAAGGACCATCGGGGCCGTGGTGGCCGCGCTCGCCGCCACACTCCTGCCCTGGCAGAGCGCCGCCGCCGTGGACGGACCCGCCGCTGCTCCGCCACCGGAAGTGCTGCCCTCGCTGCGGCAGTGGCAGCCCGGCGAGGGGGAGTTCACCCTCACGGACCGGGCCAGGATCGTGCTGGACGGGGTACGGGAGCAGCGCACCGCCGACGACGCGAAGAGGTTCGCGGGCGAGCTGAAGGGCAGCGCTCCGGTCTCCCGGGGCAGGGCCAGGTCCGGCGACGTGGTGCTGCGCCAGGACGCGTCCCTGAAGGGGGCGCTGGGCGCGGAGGGCTACCGGCTCGATGTCGGGGACCGGGTCACCGTCACCGCGGCGACCTCCACGGGGGTGTTCTACGGTTCGCGCACCGTGCTCCAGCTGCTGAACGGCGACGGCCGAGCGGCCCGGGGCTCGGCGACCGATGTGCCCGCGTACCGGGAGCGCGGGGTCGGGGTCTGCGCCTGCTACATCAACGTGTCCCTGCCGTGGTTCGAGCGGCTGATGAAGGACATGGCCTCGCAGAAGCTCAACCAGCTCTGGATCGAGGCGAAGGTCAGGAGCGACACCGCCCCGGAGTCCGCGTTCTGGGGGTACTACACCAAGCCGCAGATCCGGTCCCTGGCCGCGATGGCGAAGAAGTACCACATCGAGCTGGTGCCGGAGATCAACTCCCCCGGCCACATGGACACCTACCTGGAGAACCACCCCGAGCTCCAGCTCAAGGACAAGGACGGTGTCGCCTCGCCGCCCCGGCTGGACATCTCGCGGCCCGAGGCGCTGACGTACTACACCTCCCTGGTCGACGAGGCCCTGGAGGTGTGGGACACCCGCACCTGGCACATGGGCGGCGACGAGTACATGATCGGGTCCTCGTACCCGGACTATCCGCAGCTCCAGACGGCCGCGACCGCGAGGTTCGGCGCCTCGGCCACCCCCGACGACCTCTTCGTCGACTTCATCAACCAGGTCAACGCGCATGTGAAGGCCGGCGGCCGGTCGCTGCGGATCTGGAACGACGGGCTGCTCGGCCACAACGGCGCCGTGCCGCTGGACCGCGACATCGCCGTCGAGCACTGGCTCGGCGGCGGCGCCATCCAGCAGCCGTCGGAGCTGCTGGCCGAGGGCCGTCCGGTGATGAACTCCGCCTACTCCCTCTACCTGGTGCGCGGCGGCTTCACGATGGACACGCGCAAGCTGTACGAGAGCGACTGGACGCCACTGAGCTTCGAGGGCGAGACGCGGCCCGCCACGGCGGCGAACCTGACCGGCGCGAAGATCAGCCTCTGGCCGGACAGCGCGGCCGCCGAGACCGAGAACGAGGTGGAGGCGAAGGTCTTCATGCCGCTGCGCTTCATCGCCCAGGCCACCTGGGGCGGCCCGAAGCCGAGTGACACGTACGCCGGATTCGAGGCGCTGGCCCGGCGGATCGGTCACGCTCCCGGCTGGGCGAACACCGACCGCACCCCGCTGGCCGACGGCACCTACCGGCTGACAGCGGGCGCGAAGGCGCTCGCGCCCGGCGCGGACTCCGGGGTGTCCCTGGCCAGGGGCGCGACGGACGGCTGGACGCTGACCGCGACCGCCGACGGGTACTACACGGTCCGCTCGGAGCGGACCGGCAGGTGTCTGGACGCGGTACGCGGGAAGAAGTACCTGGGTGCGCCGCTGGAGGTGGGTGCCGAGCTGTCGCTCGGGACCTGCTCCGCGGCCGCGCGCACCCAGCGCTGGCAGCCGGACGCCGGGGCGGGTGCGCTGGTTCTGCGCAACGCCGTCTCGCAGCTCCGGCTGACGGAGCGGGCCGGGGACGGCGCCGCGGTACAGACGACGGGCGGGACGCGCCTGACAGCGAAATCCGCCTGACGCGCGACTGTGGGGCCCGCCGTCACGGCGGGCCCCACACGTGCGCCCGAGGGCTTGTTCTCCGGACCGGTCCGGAGTCAGATACCGCAGTTCGGCGCCGACCAGAAGTGGCTCGGGCCCTGGTTCACGTGGACGTGGTCGTTGTGGTCCGGGTACCCCGGGCCGAGGATGCCGTTGAACCCGTGGTTGCGGGCCTCCTTGGCCAGGGTGCAGAAGGCGATGCCGCCGAGGTCGGCCGCGTCGCCGTACAGGTGCCGGCTGTTCGAGGCACCACCGACCGAACTGTTGCAGGACGTGGAGCGGAAACCGCTGTTGATGGTGATGGGGTGGTCGCCGAGCGCGTGGCGCAGCGCCTCCAGTTTCCACATGGTGCTGAGCGCGTTGGCTTTCGCCGTTCCCGCCGCGACCGCGCCACCGGCCCAGGTGCTGTTGCACTTGTTGAGTTCGGCGTACGTGAAGTGGACGGGCGTGCAGTCGTTGTCCTGGAGGGCGTAGAGCTTGGCCTGGGTGGCGGGGCCCGCGACGCCGTCGGCGGCCAGCCCGTAGGCGGCCTGGAAGCGCTTGACGGCGGCTGTGGTGGCGGGCCCGTAGGAGCCGTCCACGGCGAGTACGGAGTTGTACCCGGGGTATCCGGCCACCCGGATCTGGAGCTGGACGACATCGTTGCCGGTGGCGCCCGGGGAGAGCGTACGGGTCCAGGTGTAGCAGCCGTCGGCCTGGGCCGTGCCGGCCGTGGCCACGGCCCCGCCCAGCGCGAAAGCCATGGTCATGACAAGGCCGAGCAGGAGTCTCGCGGAACGTCTGAGCATGGGGGGCTCCCTATCACGACGAAGGTGTGGACAGAGAGACTGTCGGACGAGTCGACGCGCGTCAACTACGCCCGGGGGGAAGGCAGGTTGACGGGAGAGAGAAGCAGCGGGGCGCTGCCCCGGCGAACCGGGACAGGGCCCCGCACAGCTGTGCGCTCAGCCGGTTCAGCTGTTCGGCACGGTCTCGTAGCGCGGGGTGTTCTCCTCCATCTGCCGGAGCGCGTCCTTGCGGTCGCGCTTGGAGAGCCGGTCGATGTACAGGTACCCGTACAGGTGGTCCGTCTCGTGCTGGAGGCAGCGGGCGAAGTAGCCGTTGCCCCGCACCTTGACCGGGTTGCCCTTCGCGTCCTGTCCTCGCACCACCGCGTAGTCCGGGCGGGCCAGCGAGGCGTACGCCGTCGGGACCGAGAGGCAGCCCTCGTTGGAGTCGTCCAGGACGCGCTCTTCCGGCGCCAGCTCCTCCAGCACCGGGTTGCAGATGACGCCGGTGTGCCGCACCCCGTCGTCGTCCGGGCAGTCGTAGACGAAGACCTTGAGGTCGACGCCGATCTGGTTGGCGGCCAGGCCCACGCCCTCCGCCGTCCGCTGGCTGGCGAACATGTCGTCGATCAGCGCGGCCAGCTTGTCGTCGAACTCCGTGACGGCCTTGCACTCCTTGTGCAGGACCGGATTGCCCACCACCGTGATCGGGCGCGAGGTGCCGCGCTCGCGATAGGCCGCCTCACGCGCCTCGCAGTCCTCGGTGTCTACGAGAAACCCCTCGTCATCGACGCCGTCGACGCTGATCTGCTCGTCCGTCTGCTCCTGCGCCATGTCCGCCGTACGCCTTCCTCACAACCTGGGACCCGGGATCCGCGGCTCGCGAGGACCCGGGCACCCGAACACCGGAATCGGTGCGCGTACAGCCTACGGGTACGGGTCAGCAGACCTCTTCCAGATCCCGCCACTCCCGGCTGTCCGGGCTGTCCGCCACCCAGCCGTCCAGCAGCCCGCGCACCAGCCCGGCGGGCGCGGCCAGCCCGCACTCACGCTCCGGTACCCACAGCTCACCGGCGGTGCGGTGGCCCAGCGGTCCGGGGTGGCCCGGCTCGCTGTGGTCGTGCGGGTCGAGGTGCTCGCCGTCGCCCTCGTCGCTCTCCATCCGGCTCTCCGAGCAGGCCCGGCAGAGCAGCCGGACGGACGAGGACCAGTCCTCCGCCGCGAAACCGGCGTCGGAGGCCAGCTGCTCCAGGGCGTCCCGGTCCGCCTCCGTGGCGGCTTCGAGGAGCACCACCCAGGTCGGCACGGGGGACGGCGCCCACAGCTCTATCTCGTCGAACACGGGGTACGAGGGCCCGGCCGCGGTGATCCGCTCGCCGTTCGGCACCCCGTCGTGCAGCACGACCTCGCCCCAGCGCCGCCCGGAGGACGGCAGCGGGATCGACAGCACTTCCATCCGCGCCGGATCCAGCCTGCGGCCCCACACGACCTCGGCCTCGCCCTCCGGCGACAGCCGTACGGCCGCACTGCCCAGGTCCATGCCGACCGGCTCGCTGTTGGAGGCGGGGGTCTGCTGCCCGCCTCCGGGCACCCTCAGCCCGTACGCCTGCCAGGCCCGGCGCGCCAGCGGCCAGTCCTGCAGCGCGGTGGCGGCGATCCCGACGTTCCACCAGTCGGGAGCGCCGGACTCCTTGTCGAGCAGCGCGACGGCCCGCAGCCCGGCGGCCCGCGCCTGCTCCCAGTCATGCCGGAGCTTGTGCAGCAGCGCCAGGTTGAACCATGACTCGGAGAGCCAGGGCTCCAGGTCCGCCGCACGCGTCAGCAGTGCGCCCGCGTCCTCGTACCGGCCGTCGCCGATCAGCGTGAACGCGCGGTCCGTGGCCTGCCGCCAAGAGGCGGAGGGCCGATGCCGTACCTTCCCGAAGATCCTCACGATTCCCGCCTGTCCCGACTGGACACCCTCGTTTTCCGCTCTCTTCGCATCCAACCATGCCCGACCGGACGCCCGCTCATTACCCATGGGTTACCCAGGCGGGACGGGGGTCAGACCGCCCCTGGCCAGAACCCGGGCGAGCGATTCCACGACCTGGGGCTGATAGTCGTGAGCGGTCCCGAGCCTGAGCCGTTCCAGCGCGCCGAGCGGCCCGCCCGCGCTCTCCCCGCACAGGTCGTCGTACGCGTTGACCGCTCTGACGATCCTGGCGGACAGCGGCTGCTCGCGGAAGGGGTCGGCCTGCCGCTCGACCACGACGGCCACCTTCGCGTCGACCCCGGTCTGGCGGACCACGGCCCCGCCGAGCAGTGCGATCCGGCGCTGCTCGGCGGCGGGCAGCGTGGCGGTGGCGCCCTCCGGGACCGGGTCCACGAGCGAGAGCTGCCCGATGTCGTGCATCAGGGCCGCGTACTCCAGGACCGTGAGCTCCGGCCCGGAGAGCCCCAGCTCACGGCCGACCGCCGTGCAGAGCGCCGCCACCCTGCGGGCATGGCCGTGCGGGGTGTATCCGGCGATCTCGGTGGAGCGGGCGAGCGAGGCGATGGTCTGCCGGTAGGTGGTGCGCACGGCGACGAAGCGGCGGAAGGACAGCTGGGTGAGCAGCAGCGGTACGCACAGGACGGGCAGCGCCCACAGTCCGGCCGCCGCGACCCCGAGCGCCATGACCGCCCCGGTCGCGCAGACCGCGGAGCCGATGCCCAGCAGGGCCCGCAGCTCGTCGCGGAGCAGCGGGCCGTACGGGACGGGGGTGCCGGCCCGCAGCAGCAGGGCGCCGAGGACGGCGTCGCACAGCGCGGTGAGGCCGAGCAGCACGAGCAGGAAGGCCGCGTAGTACGGCCCGTCGCCGAACCAGTTCTCGGACCGGCCGGAGTTGTAGAGCGGCTGGAAGCACACGGCAGCGAAGGCCACGGTCAGGACGCGTCGGGCCAGCTGGTCGGGGCCGGGCCCCCGGCCGCGTGCGACATGGGGCACGGAGGCAGCCAGCTGGGCCGCGACGAGCACGGCGACCACCTGGAGGGCGCCCTGCCCGGTGGGCTCCCCGCCGCTGCGCCCGAGCAGGGCGTACGCGAGAGCTCCGGCGGCGCCGAGGGGCGCGGGCTCCCGTTCCCCGGGGAGCGCGCCCCAGCGGGCCAGCTCACCGATGGCGATGAGCACGCCGAAGGCGAGGGCGTGGCCGGGGTCGTGGACCCCGTGCCAGAGGGTGTGGGCGAGTGCGACGGCGGTGAGCGCGAGGGCGGCGGCGCGCACGGCCGGGGTGGCGTTCACCGCTCGGACGCGCCGATGTCGAGCCCGTCCGGCGAGGGCGGACGAACCGGCCCCGGGACGGCCCCGGAGCCCATGTCCCGGCCCTCGCCGCGCGCCCCCGGTACCTCGGCCCCCGTCACCGTCACGGGGGCCGACACCCATCCGTGCCGTTCCAGGCCGCGGGCCAGCGCCCGCACCATCTGCGGGTCGAACTGGGTGCCGGCGCACCGCTTGAGCTCCTCCACGGCGGCCGGCACCGGGCGCCCCGGCCGGTAGGACCGGGTCGAGGTCATCGCGTCGAAGGCGTCGGCCACCGCGACCACGCGGGCGAACTCGGGGATCTCGCGGCCGGTGAGCCCGTACGGGTATCCGCTGCCGTCGAGCCGCTCGTGGTGGTGCAGGATCGCGGCCCGCGCCTCACCGAGGAAGCCGATGCCGCGCACGATCTCGTGCCCGTACTCCGGGTGCAGCTCGATCACCCGGCGCTCCTCCGGTGTCAGCGGACCGTCCTTGCGCAGTACCCGGGTCGGCACGCCGAGCTTGCCGACGTCGTGCAGGATGCCGGCGAACCGGAGCACTTCGACGCGGTCCCTGGCCATGCCCAGCTCATCGGCGATCAGCACGGAGGCGCGCCCCACGCGCTCGCTGTGGCCCCGGGTGTAGGTGTCCTTGATGTCGACGGCCTGTACCAGGGCCCTGATCGTGGCGCGGTGCGCGGCGTGCTCGCGGTGGTACTGGGCGAACACCCAGCAGGAGATGTACATCGGCAGCAGGACGAAGAGCGCGGCCAGCGGCCCGTACGAGCTGTTCCACAGGACTGCCATCATCAGTCCGGCGAGGCCGTGCACGAGGTGCGGGCCGAGCGCGCGGGGCAGCAGCCCGCTCCAGGCGCGGCGGACGGGCAGTTGTTCGGCGGCGGCCAGGATCGAGCCGTCCAGCGCGCTCAGCACCAGGCTGAAGGCGAGGGCGGCGGCGCAGGCGGGCAGCAGCGCGTACGGGAGCTCCGGCAGCCGCCCGGCTCCGGAGCCGCCGAGCGCGGCGGGCCCGCCGAGCAGGGCGTGTACCTGGGAGGCCGCCCAGACGGTGACGGCGAGCTGGGCCGCCCGCCAGACGCGGCGGGCGGCGGCCGGGGGGTGCTCCACCCGGCCGGCGAACGAGCCGGGTATCGCGACCAGCGCCGCGGCTCCCGGCGGCAGCAGGAAGGCGGCCGCGAGGAGCAGCGGGAAGAACGATCCGGCACTGATCGGTACGGAGCCGCCGAAGAAGGGGCGGCGCCCGGGGAGCTCGCACAGCAGGTAGAGCCCGGTGAGCAGGGCGAGGGTGGTCCATGGGGTGTCCGCGTCGGGACGCAGGGCGGGCAGCACGCAGAGTGCGGCGCAGAGCGCGACCGCCAGGATGTACGCCCGCGCCACGCCGCGTGTGGCTCTCACCCGATCCGCCCGCCCCCAGGTCGCGTCCGCGAAGGTCTCGCCGGTTCGCGAACGCGTCCCGGCATCGCCAATGGAGGCGCCAGGCTAACGATTTGGGGGCGGCGACTCAGGGGGGACGGCCGCGATTAGCACGTTCGGGTGATGCGTCAGTCCTTGGCAGCGGCCGGCAGCTCGCTGTCGGAGACCGTCACGTCCTGTTCGGGCACCGCCTGGCCGGAGCGGATCAGGTCGATCCGCCCCATCACCTTGGAGCGCAGGTCGGTCGGTACGTCGTCCTGACCGCAGCAGCGCTTCACCAGCTTCTTCACGGCCTGTTCGAGCCCGTACTTCTCCAGGCAGGGAGAGCACTCACCGAAGTGCGTCTCGAACTTGGTGCAGTCGCTGTCCGGCATCTCCCGGTCGAGGAACTCGTAGAGGTGGTCAAGGACCTCTGAGCAATCCGTCTCGTGCGGCTCTCCGCAGCTCATGAGCCCGAGCCTTTCCGATCGTCCGACTCACCGGCGCCCGCCGGCACGAGCCCGCGGTCACGGGCGTAGTCCTCCAGCATGCCGCGCAGTTGACGGCGGCCCCGGTGCAGTCGGGACATCACCGTACCGATGGGTGTCCCCATGATGTCCGCGATCTCCTTGTAGGCAAAGCCCTCGACATCGGCGAGATAGACGGCGATGCGGAACTCTTCGGGGATCGCCTGCAGCGCGGACTTCACATCGGAGTCGGGCAGGTGGTCGAGGGCCTGGGACTCGGCGGAGCGCAGACCGGTCGACATGTGCGACTCGGCGCGGGCCAGCTGCCAGTCCTCGATCTCCTCGGCCGCACTGCGCTGGGGTTCGCGCTGCTTCTTGCGGTACGAGTTGATGAACGTGTTGGTGAGGATGCGGTACATCCACGCCTTGAGGTTGGTCCCCTCACGGAACTGGTGGAACGAGCCGTACGCCTTGGCGTACGTCTCCTGGACCAGGTCCTCGGCGTCCGCGGGGTTGCGCGTCATGCGCAGCGCGGCCGAGTACATCTGGTCGAGGAAACCGAGGGCATCGCGCTCGAAGCGCGCGTTGCGCTCGGCGGTCGTCTCCTGCGGGCGGCCGTCGTCGGTCCCTGTGTCGGTCCCAGTGACCGGACCCACCTCCTCCAACGCTGTGGCGGAGCCGAAACCGGACCCGCTCGAATCGGAGAATAGTCGACCTTGGTCCGGCGCGGGCTGTCGATCCGATCCGCTCAGTGCCCGCTCGGGAGTGGTCTTGGCCGCGTGCAGCACCGTCCACTCCAGGTCAGCGGCGTTCGAGCGACGCGGGCAGATGGTCGAACCCATGCGACGGACTCCCTCTCCACATACGACGTTGGTGTACCGACATCCCGCACAACAGCGGCCCCTCGCCCAACATTCCCGGGTGTCGCGTCACACGATTCCGGCCAGCCACCCGGTCACCGCGGAGGTGAGGATCTCCATCGCCTGATCCTCGGTCACCCCGGAGCGCTTCGGTACGGCGAAGCCGTGGTCCCCGTGCGGCACCTCGGTGATCCGGTACTCCCCCGGCGGGAATTCGGCGGGTCCGCCGAACGGGTCGTTGCCGCCCTGGACGACGAGCGTGGGCACGCCGGAGGCCAGCAACTCGTTTGCGCGGGACTTCTCCGGGCGGCCCGGGGGGTGCAGCGGGAAGCTGAGCGCGAGGACCGCGCGGGCGCCGAGGCCGGACGCGGTGCGGCAGGCCACCCTGGCCCCTGCGCTGCGCCCGCCGGCGACGACCGGGAGCCCGGCGGCGGCCAGGACCGGCCACAGGTCGCGCCAGCCGGTGTCCAGGGTCTTCGGGGCGGGCGCGAGCTTCTTCCCGGCCACCCGCCAGGGCTGCTCCACCAGAGCGACGCTCACTCCGTGGGCGGGCAGTACGGCGGCCAGCGCCCGCAGGTCCCGGGCCTCGATGCCGCCGCCCGCCCCGTGGCCGAGGGCGAGCAGGAGACGGGGCTCACTCGCGGGCAGCCAGCTGATCCGGGCGGTCCCGGCCCCGGTCTCGACCGTCTCGGTTCGGGGGTGCTTCTCGGTGCGCGTGTCCTTCTTGGTGCGCGGTTCCTTCTCGGTGGCGTTCACGCCTCCATCCAACCAACCCGTGGCGGGCGGACGGGGGTCCGGCGCGTGGCTCGGAACAGCGTGCCTCAGAACAGCGTGCCGACCTCGGGCGCGGCCAGCTCGTCCATCAGCTCGGGGCCGTTGTTGCGGACGTTGCTGACGGCAGTGGCCACCGGGTAGGCCCGCATCAGCCCGCCGGGCGGGGGCGCGAGCAGGCCCCGCAGCTCCTCCACGTCGGTGCGGGAGGGGTCCAGCCAGTCGTCCCAGCGGTCCGGGGTGAGCATCAGCGGCATCCGGGGGTGGATGTCGGCGAGCGCGGCGGGGCCCTCGGCCGGGGCGACGGCGAGCGGGCTCGTCTCCGCCTCCGTGGTGATCACCGAACAGGTCACCCACCAGGCCTGCGGATGGTCGTCCGGCAGGGTGCGGTCGCGCCAGAACTCGTAGAGCCCGGCCATCGCGAAGACAGAGCCGTCGGCGGGGGTCACGAAGTACGGCTGCTTGCGCGGCCGCTTCTTGCGGCCCTTCTCCTCAAGCTGCCGCTCCTCGCTGCCGGTCAGCCACTCGTAATAGCCGTCGGCCGGCAGGATGCAGCGGCGCGAGACGAAGGGGCGGCGGAAGGACGGCTTCTCGTGCACGGTTTCGGCGCGGGCGTTGATCATCCGGGCGCCGCCCTCCGGCGATTTGGCCCAGGAGGGGACGAGCCCCCATTTCAGTGCGCGCAGCTGGCGAACCGGACGCTGGTCATCCGCGTCTTTCACCGGACGCTCCAGTACGGCGTAGACCTCCTTGGTCGGCGCCACGTTGTAGTCGGGCTCCAGAGTCTCGGCCGGTTCCCACTTCTCCACATGGAAAAGTCCGGTCAGATCCTCGGGCCGCCGACTCGCTGCATACCGTCCGCACATAAGTGCCAGACTGCCACGACCGTCATCCCGACCGGACGTCAATACCGCAAGGAGCCGCCCGCGCCATGGACAGCACCGATCTCGGCAATCTCTGGGACCGCGTCTTCGGCACCCAGCCGGCCCCCGAGCAGTGGCTGGTCGTGGTGACCGCCACCGCCGCGCTCATCGCTGTCGTGCCGAACGTCATATGGCGGCTGACCCGCAACGCGATCACCATCGCCCACGAAGGCGGTCACGGGCTGATCGCGCTGCTCAGCGGGCGTCAGCTGTCGGGCATCCGGCTGCACTCGGACACCAGCGGGCTGACGGTGAGCCGGGGCAAGCCGACCGGCATCGGCATGGTCCTCACCGCGGCGGCGGGCTACACCGCGCCGCCGCTGCTCGGGCTCGGGGGCGCCTGGCTGCTGGCCGACGGCCGGATCACGCTGCTGCTCTGGCTGGCCACGGCGCTGCTCGCGGTGATGCTGGTGATGATCCGCAATGTGTACGGGGCCCTGACGGTGATCTTCACCGGTTCGCTCTTCCTGCTGATGTCGTGGCTGGCCTCACCCGACTGGCAGTCGCTGTTCGCGTACAGCGCGGTCTGGTTCCTGCTGCTGGGCGGGGTGCGTCCGGCGTTCGAGCTCCAGTCGAAGCGGCGGCACGGCGGCGCGCCGGACTCGGACGCGGACCAGCTGTCCCGGCTGACGGACGTACCGGCCGCGCTGTGGCTGTTCCTGTTCCACGCCGTGTCGCTCTGCTCGCTGATCGGCGGCGGCCGCTGGCTGCTGGGCCTGTGACCCGGGGGCCGGTCGCGGGACCTGTGGCCCGGCTCCCTTTACCACTCTTTCGTTACGTCCCGGTTTCCGCCTATTTGATCAAGATCCGGGTTTGCGGGGAGCCATTAAAGTGAGCCCATGACCGAAAGTTCCGTGCACCCCGCCCTCTGGCCCGCCCCTCACGCGAGCGGAGCCGTCGACGCGACCGTCACCGTGCCCGGATCGAAGTCGGTCACCAATCGCGCCCTGGTGCTGGCCGCGCTCTCCTCCGAGCCCGGCTGGCTGCGCCGGCCGCTGCGCTCCCGCGACACCCTGCTGATGGCGGACGCGCTGCGCGCGATGGGCGTCGGCATCGAGGAGACGGTGTCCTCCAGCTCCTCGGTCGCGGGCGGCCCGGACGGCTCCGGCGAGGCCTGGCGGGTCATCCCGGCGGGACTGCACGGCCCGGTCACCGTCGACGTCGGCAACGCGGGCACGGTCATGCGCTTCCTGCCCCCGGTGGCGGCCCTCGCGGACGGCCAGGTCCGCTTCGACGGCGACCCGCGCTCCTACGAGCGTCCGCTGACCGGGGTGATCGACGCCCTGCGGGTGCTGGGCGCCCGGATCGACGACGACGGCCGCGGTTCGCTGCCGATGACGGTGCACGGTGGCGGCGCGCTGGACGGCGGGCCCGTCGCGATCGACGCGTCCTCGTCCTCCCAGTTCGTCTCGGCGCTGCTGCTGTCGGCGCCGCGCTTCAACCAGGGCGTGGAGGTGCGCCACACCGGCGCCCGGCTCCCGTCCATGCCGCACATCCGGATGACCGTCGACATGCTGCGGGCCGTCGGCGCCCAGGTCGACGAGCCTGAGACGGGCGGCGAACCGAACGTCTGGCGGGTCTCCCCCTCCGCCCTGCTCGGCCGCGACCTGACCATCGAGCCGGACCTCTCCAACGCCCAGCCGTTCCTGGCCGCCGCGCTGGTCACCGGCGGCCGGGTCACCGTGCCGGACTGGCCGCAGCGCACCACGCAGCCGGGTGACGCGCTGCGCGAGATCTTCACCGCGATGGGCGGCAACTGCGAGCTGGCCGAGCAGGGGCTCACCTTCACCGGCTCCGGCCGGATCCACGGCATCGACGTCGACCTCGGCGAGGTCGGCGAGCTGACCCCGGGCATCGCGGCGGTCGCGGCCCTGGCCGACTCCCCCTCCACCCTGAGCGGCGTGGCCCATCTGCGGCTGCACGAGACGGACCGGCTGGCCGCGCTCACCAAGGAGATCAACGAGCTGGGCGGCGAGGTCACCGAGACCGCCGACGGCCTCCACATCCGGCCGAGGCCGCTGCACGGCGGTACCTTCCATACGTACGACGACCACCGGATGGCCACCGCCGGGGCCGTCATCGGCCTGGCCGTCCCCGGAGTGGAGATCGAGAACGTGGCGACAACCGCCAAGACCCTGCCCGACTTCCCGCAGATGTGGACCGGAATGCTCGGGGCCTGAGACATGCGCCGCTACGGCAAGAACCCCGACGAGGACGACATCCGGGTCCGCCCCAACCGCAAGGGCAACCGGCCCCGTACGCATACCCGCCCCAAGCACGAGGACGCCGAGGACGGCATGGTCCTCACCGTCGACCGGGGCCGCCTCACCTGTCTCGTCGAGGGCCGCACGGTCATCGCGATGAAGGCCCGTGAGCTGGGCCGCAAGGCCGCCGTGGTGGGCGACACCGTCTCCATCGTCGGTGACCTGTCCGGTGACAAGGACACCCTCGCCCGGATCGTCCGGATCGGTGAACGCCGCTCGGTACTGCGCCGGACGGCTGACGACGACGATCCGTTCGAACGGGTGGTGGTCGCCAACGCCGACCAGCTCGCGATCGTCACCGCGCTGGCCGATCCGGAACCCCGCCCGCGCATGATCGACCGCTGTCTGGTCGCCGCGTACGACGGCGGGCTCTCGCCCCTCCTGGTGCTGACCAAGTCCGATCTGGCCTCCCCGGACAAGCTGCTGGAGGCGTACACGCCGCTGGGCGTGCCGTTCATCGTCACCAACCGCGAGGAGCTGGAGAACGGCGACGCGGCGGAGCGGGTCCGGGAGCAGCTGAACGACCGGGTGACGGCCTTCGTCGGGCACTCCGGTGTCGGAAAGACGACGCTGGTCAACGCCCTGGTGCCGAAGGACAGACGGCGTACCACCGGGGTCGTCAACGCGGTCACCGGGCGCGGCCGCCACACCACCACCTCCGCGCTGGCGCTCCCGCTGCCGGACTACCGGGGCTGGGTGATCGACACCCCCGGCGTCCGCTCCTTCGGACTGCACCACATCGACCCGTCCCGGGTCATCAACGCCTTCCCCGACCTCCAGCCCGGCACCGAGGAGTGCCCGCGCGGCTGCACCCACGACAGCCAGCAACCGGAATGCGCGCTGGACGCCTGGGTGGCGGCGGGGCACGCCGATCCGGCCCGGCTGGACTCGCTACGCCGGCTGCTCTCCACCCGGGAGCGACGCGAAGGCGACTGATCCGGGCACGTTTGCGATCACTCGCCACCGGTAAGTGCATAATCACGAATCACGCCCGGCGTAAGAGGCGGTCACCGATGCGGGAGGGGCACTGACGATGGCGTGGCTGCTGGTCGTGGTCGCGGGACTTCTGGAGACGGGCTTCGCCGTCTGTCTGAAGCTCTCGCACGGCTTCACCCGGCTCTGGCCGACCATCGCGTTCTGCATCTTCGCGCTCGGCAGCTTCGGTCTGCTGACCATGTCGCTGAAGAAGCTCGACGTGGGGCCCGCCTACGCGGTGTGGACCGGCATCGGCGCGGCGGGCACCACCATCTACGGCATGATCTTCCTCGACGACGTGGTCTCCACGCTCAAGCTGATCTCGATCTCGCTGGTGATCCTCGGCGTGATCGGTCTCCAGCTCTCGGGGTCCTCGCACTGACCGCACTGACCCCGGTGGCTCAGGCCGGCACGGCCTTCCGGGGGAAGTGGCAGGCGGCCGTGTGGCCCGTCCGGTCCATGACCGGCACCTCGCTCTCGCAGCGCCCGCGCTCCTGCCCGTCCAGCTCGGCGTAGACCGGACAGCGCGAGCGGAACCGGCAGCCCGCGTGGAGCTGGGTCGGACTCGGCGGGTCGCCCGGCAGCAGGATCCTGGCCCGTCGGCGCTCCCGCTCCGGGTCGGGCAGCGGCACGGCCGACAGCAGGGCCCGGGTGTACGGGTGTGCCGGCTGCTCGAAGACCTCCTGCGCGGTGCCCGACTCGACCGTACGGCCGAGGTAGACCACGCTCACCCGGTCCGCGATGTGCCGCACCACGGACAGATCGTGCGAGACGAAGAGATAGGCGAGCCCCAGCTCGGCCTTGAGCCGCTGGAGCAGGTTGATCACCCCGGCCTGCACGGACACGTCGAGCGCCGACACCGGCTCGTCCAGCACCAGGAGTTCGGGTTCGACGGAGAGCGCGCGGGCGATCCCGACCCGCTGGCGCTGTCCGCCCGAGAACTCGTGCGGGAACCGCCCCGCGTGCTCCGGTTCGAGGCCGACCTGCCTGAGCAGTCCGGGGATCCGCCGTGCCACGGTGGCCCGGTCGGCGCGCTGGGCGCGCAGGGGTTCGGCGACGATGTCCCCGACCGTCATCCGGGGGTCGAGGCTGGCCATGGGGTCCTGGAAGACGATCTGGACCCGGCTGCGCAGTGCTCTGCGCTCGCGCTTGGAGAGTCCGTCGAGCGAGCGTCCGAACAGCTCGATCTCGCCTCCCTCCGGGCGGACGAGGTTCAGCAGTTCGAACAGGGTGGTGGATTTCCCCGAACCGGACTCACCGACCAGGGCGAGCGTCTCACCGGCCCGGATGTCGAGGTCGACGCCGTCCACGGCGTGGATGCTGCCGACGCGCCGCTTGAACGCGGTGCCCTTGAGGACGGGGAAGGTCTTGGTGAGCCCGGTGACGCGCAGCACCGGGTCGCCGGGCGGCCGGGAGCGGGCCGGGATCGCCGGCACGGGGAAGACCTCGGCCGGGGAGAGCTCGCGTCCGGCGATCTCGTCGGCGCGCACGCAGGCGGCGAGGTGCGCGTCTCCCTCGCCCCCTGCCAGTGGCGGTTCCGCGACCGTGCAGCGGTCCTCGGCCAGCGGGCAGCGCGGCGCGAAGGCGCAGCCCCTCGGCAGCCGGCCTGCCGCGGGCGGGGAGCCGGGGATGGGGACCAGCACGTCGGACGGGCCGTCGATCCGAGGCACCGCGCCGATCAGTCCGAGGGTGTACGGCATCCGGGGGCGCCGGAAGAGCTCCGCCGCCGGTGCGGTCTCCACGATGCGGCCGGCGTACATCACCGCGACCCGGTCGGCCACCCCGGCGATCACCCCGAGGTCGTGGCTGACCAGCAGCAGCGCGGCGCCGGTCTCGTGCTGGGCGGTGCGCAGGACGTCCAGGACCTGGGCCTGGACGGTGACGTCGAGGGCCGTGGTCGGCTCGTCGGCGACGATGACGTCCGGGTCGTTGGCGATGGCCATCGCGATCATGGCCCGCTGCCGCATGCCGCCGGAGAACTCGTGGGGGAAGGCCTGCGCCCGGGTCCGGGGTTCGGGTATGCCGACGAGGTCCAGCAGGTCCACGGCTTCGGCGCGGGCGCGTTCGCGGGAGACGGTGCGGTGCGCGCGGATGGCCTCGGCGATCTGGTCACCGATCCGGTACACGGGGGTGAAGGCGGAGAGCGGGTCCTGGAAGACCATGCCGATGCGGTTGCCGCGTACCGACGACAGCACGCGGTCATCGGCTCCGACGAGCTCGGTCGTCCCGCTCCCGTCGCCGCCGGCCGAGAGCCGGACGGATCCCCTTACGCCCGCGCCGGACGGCAGCAGCCCCATCACGGCGAGGGCGGTGGCCGACTTCCCCGACCCCGACTCCCCCACCAGGCCCAGCACTTCGCCCCGGCGCAGGGTGAAGCCGACACCGCGCACGGCCGCCACCCCGCCGAAGTCGACGGCGAGGTCCGTCACTTCAAGTACGCCGGTCGTGTCCAGTACGTCGGTCGTGCTCATCGGCCCTTCTCCTCTTTGCTCTTCTTCTTCGCGGTGCGGGCGGCGCCGCGGCCGTGTCCGCCGGTCGGGTCGAGCGCGTCGCGCAGCCCGTCGCCGGCCAGATTCACGGCGAGCACGAAGACGATGAGCAGCCCGGCGGGGAAGAAGAACATCCACGGGTACGTCACCGCGCCGCCGGTCGTGGAGGCGATCAGGGTGCCGAGCGACACATCGGGCGACTGCACCCCGAAGCCGAAGTAGGAGAGCGCCGTCTCACTCATCACGGCTCCGCCCACCGCGATGGTCGCGTCGATGATGAGGAAGGAGGCGACGTTCGGCAGGATGTGCCGCCAGATGACGCGGAAGGGGCCGACGCCCATGTACCGGGCCGCCTGGACGAATTCGCGTTCCTTGAGGGAGAGCGTCATCGAGCGCACCACCCGTGCGGTGATCATCCAGCCGAAGACCGCGAGCAGCCCGACGAAGGCGATCCAGCCGCCGCCTCGCAGCCTGGGCGAGATGATCGCGATGATCAGGAAGGCCGGGAAGACCAGGAGCAGGTCGATGCCGAACATCAGCAGCCGGTCCGTCCAGCCGCCGAAGTAACCCGCGCAGGCACCGGCCAGGGAGGCGAGCACGGTCGAGAACAACGCCACCATCAGGCCGATCAGCAGGGATTTCTGGAGGCCGCGGACCGTCTGGGCGAAGACGTCCTGGCCGATCCGGTTGGTCCCCCACCAGTGCCGGCTGTCCGGTGCCTCGCGCAGCGCGGTGTAGTCGATGTGGCTGTAGTCCCAGTGGCTGATCAGCGGTCCGGCGAAGGCGAGCACGAAGAGCAGCAGCAGGACGGCCCCTCCGGCGAGCGCCCCGCTGTTGTGTACGAAACGGCGCAGCACCACGCTCGCCCGTCCGGCCGGGTGCGGCGGCTCCGCTCCCCCGGCGGCGGCGTCCGCAACGGTCTCTATGACAGCGGTCATGACAGTCGTACTCCTCGGGAGGGTGTTCAGGCGTTCCGGATGCGCGGGTCGAGGGCGGCATGCAGAACATCCGCGAGGAAGCCGGACAGCAGGACCATCACGGCGGCGAACACATTGACGGCGACGACGGAGTTGACGTCGTTCTTGCCGACGGACGAGACGAACCATTCGCCCATCCCGTGCCAGCCGAAGATCGTCTCGGTGAAGGTGGCGCCGGTGAACAGGGCCAGGAATCCGTAGCTGAAGTACGTGGACATGGGGATGAGGGCGGTGCGCAGGCCGTGCTTGAACAGGGCGGCGTTGCGGGTGAGTCCCTTGGCCTGGGCGGTGCGCAGATAGTCGGAGCCGAGGACGTCGAGCATGGTGGAGCGCTGGTAGCGGCTGTAGCTCGCGATGGTGCCGAGTGCGATGGAGACAGTCGGCAGCAGCAGGTGCACCGACCGGTCCTTGAGCACGGTCCAGAATCCGGAGTCCACTCCGGGGCTCTTCTCTCCGGTGAACTTGATGACGTCGGTGCCGGTGCGCTGGTTGAACCAGATGGCCCCGATCTTCAGCAGGACGGCCAGCAGGAACACGGGCGTCGACAGGAGGACGAACGAGACGACGGTGGTCAGCCGGTCGGAGAACCGGTACTGACGGATGGCCGTCCAGGCGCCCGCGAGCACACCGATCACGGTCCCGAGCACGGTGCCGAGCAGCAGCAGCCGCAGGCTGACCCCGATCCGGCGCCCGAACTCCTCCCCCACGGAGGTGCCGTCGATGGTCTGCCCGAGGTCCCCGTGCGCCACCTGCCCGGCCCAGGTGGTGAAGCGGGAGAGCAGCGGCTGGTGGTCGTTGACGCCGAGCGCGGTGAGGTGGTGGTCGACGGAGACCGGCGACAGGGGCGGTTGCCGCCCCTCGTAGTACGCGCGCGGATCGAGCGCCAGTGAGGCCAGCAGATACGAGAGACAGACGGCGGCCAGCAACAGGACCACGTAGTAGGCGAGTCGCTTGGCCAGGAACGCGGCCACTGGTGTTGGTCCTTTGCTGGGGCGTTCAGGAGTCGGACGGGGGGATCGCCACCGCGGCAGGCTCCATCGGTGCAGGTGGTCGGGGTGCGGGACCAGCTTGCCGGTTGATTGTTGCGGCCATGCAAAGAAAATATGAAAGCACTCCGGCTGCCCTCCCGCCGGGCCCGTGGAGGGATCTACGGTCTGCGGAGCTGTGGCCCCGATCGGGCCGCACCGAACCGGAGGAATGAAGCCCGATGCGCAGAACCACCCTGATCGCCATCGCCGCAGCCGTGTCGGCCACCCTGGCGGTGAGTGGCTGCGATTCCTCCGACGGGGACGGAAAGGCGCCCAAGAAGCAGGCGGCGCCCAAGGCCGACGGGCAGAGCATCAACGCCCACCCGGTGAGCGACCTCAAGCAGGGCGGGTCACTGCGGTTCGGCATCGATCAGTGGATCACGCAGTACAACATCAACCAGGTCGACGGCCAGCAGGGCGACGCCCAGGACATCATCAGGGCCGTGCTCCCCGATCTGTTCGACTCCGACGCCAAGGGCGCGATCCACGCCAACCCGAACTTCCTCGTCTCGGCGAAGGTCACCTCGACCAGCCCCCAAGTGGTGGAGTACCAGCTCAACCCGGAGGCCAAGTGGTCCGACGGCAAGCCGCTGGGCTGGAAGGACTTCCGGGCCCAGTGGAAGGCGCTGAACGGCTCCGACGAAGCCTTCGAAGCCGTCGACACCTCGGGCTACGAGCAGATCTCCAAGGTCGAGCAGGGCTCCGGCGCACATGGCGTGAAGATCACGTTCTCCTCGCCGTACGCCGACTGGCAGCGCCTCTTCGACCCGCTGTACCCGGCGTCGTACATCGACACCCCGGAGAAGTTCAACAAGGGCTGGTCGCAGAAGGCCCTGGTGACCGCCAGCTCCTTCAAGGTCGGCAGGTACGACAAGACCGCGCAGACCATCACCCTCGTCCCGGACCCCAAGTGGTGGGGGGACAAGCCGAAGCTGGATTCGGTCGTCTACCGCGTCATCGACTCCGCGGCGGAGACCGAGGCGTATCTCAACAAGGAGATCGACGAGGCGCCCGCGCTGCTTCCCGAGGACTACAAGCGCCTGGTCAAGGCCCCGGACACCGACATCAGGCGAGGAGCGCGCTGGGACGAGGTGCACATCACCCTCAACGGCGGCCGCGGTCCGCTGAAGGACGTGGCGGTGCGCCACGCCGTCTCTGCGGCGATCAACCGCGACGGCGTCAACGAGAGCTTCAGCAAGGACCTCTCCTTCGAACTGAAGCCGCTGAACAACCACTTCTTCATGCCGAACCAGGAGGGGTACCAGGACAACTCCAGCGAGTTCGACAAGTACGACCCAGAGAAGGCGAAGAAGCTGCTGGACGCGGCGGGCTGGAAGGACCAGGGAGAGGGCAAGCCGCGTACCAAGGGCGGCAAGCAGCTCACGGTCGACTACACCCTGAGCGCGGGGTCCACGTCGTCCGCGACGGACCAGGCCGAGCTGGTGCAGCAGATGCTCGGCGCGGTCGGGATCAAGGTGAACATCAAGCAGGTCCCGGCGAACGACTACTTCAACAAGTTCGTCAACACCGGCAACTTCGACATCGTCAGCTTCCGTAACGTCGATGCCGTCTACCAGACGATGCTGACCCCCGTCTTCATCAGCCCCAAGGGGAAGAACCTCTTCCAGAACTTCGGTTCGGTCGGCTCCCCGAAGATCGACGCGCTGCTGAAGAAGGCCGCCGGAACCACCGATCACGCCGAGGCGGTCAAGCTGTACAACGAGGCCGACGTCGAGATCTGGAAGCTCGGCCACTCCATCGAGCTCTACCAGCGCCCGCAGATCGACGCGGTCCGCAAGGGCCTGGCCAACTTCGGCGCGTCCGGACTGGGCGACACGGACTACGCGAAGGTCGGCTGGCTCAAGTAGCCTCCGCTCCCGTCGCACCCCGATCGGTTGCGGCAACGGCACCCGCGGCCCGCTCCACCACGTCCCGCACCAGCGGCACCCCGTCCCCCGGCGTTCCGGGGGACGGGGGCACCAGGGCGTACGACAGGGCGAGCCGCAGGACGAGTTCGCAGGTCGCCACCAGCGCCGCGGGGTCACGCGGCGGGCGCCCTCCGTCATCCAGCGCGGCCACCACTCGGTCCCTGATCCGGTCGAGCAGTTCGGCGGGTGTCGGCGGTCCGGCATCGGCCCGGCGCCGCGCGGGCACGAGTCTCCGGGGCGGGTGGGGCGGGTGGGGCGGGTGGGGCGGGTGGGCCGGGCCCGGTAATCGGTCCCCCCAGCAGCCGGTGAGCAGCCCCCTGACCAGGTCGTCCTTCCGGGTGGCCCGGACCGTCCAGGCGGCGGTGGCGGCCAGCTTGTCGCCGGTACCGCCCGCTGTCCGCAGCGCCCGTTCGACACCGGCCAGGTTGGGTGTCGGCGGCCCGGCTGACCAGGGCGCGGGCCAGCCCGTCCTTGCCGCCGAACTCGTTGTGGAGGGTCTGCCGGGAGACCCCGGCGGCGGCTGCCACATCGACCATCCGCACGGCCCGCCAGGGCCGGGTGGCCAGGGCCGCGCGGGCGGCGTCCAGCAGTGCTTCTCGCGCTGTCGGCATCGTTGCCTCCCACGCAGGGGCCTGCGATTCAGAGTTGACGCGCTCCCCCGGGCTGTCAAGAGTTCAAGCGGCGTCCCGGGGCCCTTTGGCTCTGCTCACCCGCGGTCGATACTGTGACGGTCATGCCCGACTACCACGATGATCTGCGCCTCGCCCACGTGCTGGCCGACGCCGCCGACGCGACGACCATGGACCGGTTCAAGGCCCTGGACCTCAAGGTCGAGACGAAGCCGGACATGACGCCGGTGACCGAGGCCGACAAGTCCACGGAGGAGCTGATCCGCGGCCACCTCCATCGGGCCCGCCCGCGCGACGCGATCCTGGGCGAGGAGTTCGGGGTCGAGGGGACCGGCCCCCGGCGCTGGGTGATCGACCCGATCGACGGCACCAAGAACTACGTACGCGGCGTGCCGGTCTGGGCGACGCTGATCTCGCTGATGGAGGCGGGCGAGGACGGCTTCCAGCCGGTCGTCGGTCTGGTGTCCGCGCCGGCGCTGAACCGGCGCTGGTGGGCGGCGAAGGGCGCGGGCGCGTTCACCGGCCGCAGCCTGACCTCGGCGTCCCGGCTGCGGGTGTCGAAGGTCGAGCGGATCGCGGACTCCTCGTTCGCGTACTCCTCGCTGACCGGCTGGGAGGAGCAGGGCAGGCTCGACGGCTTCATGGATCTGACCCGGGCCTGCTGGCGTACTCGTGGGTACGGGGACTTCTGGCCGTACATGATGGTCGCCGAGGGATCGGTCGACATCTGCGCCGAGCCGGAGCTCTCGCTCTGGGACATGGCGGCGAACGCGATCATCGTGGAGGAGGCGGGCGGCCGTTTCACCAGCCTGGACGGGGCCCCCGGACCGGGCGGTGGCAACGCGGCGGCCTCGAACGGAACGCTCCACCACGAACTGCTGGGCTATCTGAACCAGCGCTACTGACCGTTCCGGACCCGGCGGTACGGCGCTGAGCAGGCGCACCGGCCATCGGAGGGGCGTGCCGCACCACCGCACGCCCCTCCGATGATCTTCACCACCCCTTGTTGCCACCTCTGATCAGTGCGACTCTGAGAGTCCCCCCGCTTGTGAACTTGTGAACCGACTCACAGAGTCGCTCACGAAGGAGGTGGCTCCCTTCATGCTCGTACGTGACGCCATGAGCACGGTGGTCCTCACCATCGGCCCCACCCACACCCTCCGCCAGGCAGCCCGGCTGATGTCGGCGCGCCGGATCGGAGCAGCGGTCGTCCATGACCCGGACACCTGCGGCCTCGGCATCATCACCGAACGCGACATCCTCAACGCGATCGGCGCCGGCCAGAACCCCGACATCGAGACCGCCGCCACCCACACCACCACCGATGTGGTCTTCGCCGCGCCGGCCCGGACCCTGGAGGAGGCGGCCGAGGCCATGACGCACGGCGGCTTCCGGCATCTGATCGTGCTGGACGACAACGGCCCGGTCGGCGTCGTCTCTGTGCGCGACATCATCCGCTGCTGGGCGCCGGCCGGCCGTCACCCTGCGGCGCTGGTCGGCTGAGGCGGGCATACGGACCGGCCGGCCGGCCCCCACGTGGAGGACCGGCCGGCCGGGGCAGGCGGCTGTCAGCCGCGGAGGGCCTGGACCGCCGCTTCCAGCCGCTTGCCGAAGTCACCGTCGGCCTGACGGAAGTTGTTGATCGCGCGCTCGGCTATGTCGTCGCGCGAGACCTTCGAGATGAACCCGGCGAGGTTGTCGATCAGCCGGGCCTTCTCGTCCTCGGAGTAGAGCCGGTAGAGGTTGCCCGCCTGGATGAAGTCGTCGTCCTCCGCGTGCACGGCGGCCTCGTGGGTGCCTGTGGCGCCGGTGACCTGGGTCGGCTCCCACAGCGGGCGGCCGGTCTCGACCGGACCGCCGAAGCTGTTCGGCTCGTAGTTCTTGGCGCCCTTGTGGCGGCCGTCGTACAGGTAGCCGTCACGGCCGTGCGTCCGCGCCTCGGCGGCGTGCGGGCGGTTCACCGGCAGGTGGTCGGCGTTGATGCCGACCCGGTAGCGGTGCGCGTCGCCGTACGCGAAGAGGCGGCCCTGGAGCATCTTGTCCGGGGACGGGCCGATGCCGGGAACGAAGTGCGCGGGGCTGAAGATCGACTGCTCGGTCTCCGCGAAGACGTTGTCCGGGTTCCGGTTCAGCTCCAGCTTGCCGATCTCGAACGGCGGGTAGTCCTCGTGCGGCCACACCTTGGTGAGGTCGAACGGGTTGAAGCGGTAGGTGGTCGCCTCTGCCGCCGGCATGATCTGCACCTGCACCGTCCAGGACGGGAACTCGCCGCGCTCGATGGACTCACGCAGATCGCGCTGGTGGCTGTCCGGGTCCTCACCGGCCAGCTTGTTGGCCTCGTCCTGGGTCAGGTTCCTGATGCCCTGGTCGGTCTTGAAGTGGTACTTGACCCAGAAGACCTCGCCGGCCTCGTTGTTCCACTGGTAGGTGTGCGAGCCGTACCCGTTCATGTGGCGCAGCGTGGCCGGGATGCCCCGGTCACCGAAGAGCCAGGTCACCTGGTGGGTGGACTCGGGTGACAGACCCCAGAAGTCCCAGACGTTGTCCGGCTCCTGCGAGCCGGTGTACGGGTCACGCTTCTGGGTGTGGATGAAGTCGGGGAACTTGATGGCGTCCTTGATGAAGAACACCGGGGTGTTGTTGCCGACGAGGTCGTAGTTGCCGTCCTCGGTGTAGAACTTCAGCGCGAAGCCGCGGGGGTCACGCACCGCGTCGGCGGAGCCGAGGTTGCCGGCGACGGTGGAGAAGCGCAGGAAGGTCTCGGTCCGCTTGCCGACCTCGGAGAGGAACTTCGCCCGCGTCCACCGCGAGACGTCACGGGTCAGCGTGAACGTGCCGTACGCACCGGCGCCCCGGGCGTGCACGATGCGCTCCGGGATGCGCTCGCGGTTGAAGCGGGCGAGCTTCTCCATCAGCGACTGGTCCTGCACCAGCACGGGACCGCCGATGCCGGCGGTCTGGCTGTTCTGGTTGTCGGCGACCGGTGCTCCGGTCTCTGTGGTGAGCGGTCCCTGCGTCACGTGCGCCTCCTGCATCATTCCTACACATTCGTCATGTCGTCATGTCGTCATGTCGTCATGCCGTCATGCCGTCATGCCGTGCACAGCCTGTCCCTGGCCTGCTTCAAACGCGATCCTACATAGGACTTAATCCAAGTCAAGCAGGCATCCAGAGTCACACCAGTTCGGAACAGGACTCCTCCACTGCTAGGCTTGGCCGCATGAGTGACCTGCTGGAACGACTTCGTGGACGCGGCTGGCGCATGACCGCACAGCGGCGCGTCGTGGCCGAGGTGCTCGACGGGGAGCATGTGCACCTGACGGCCGACGAGGTGCACGCCCGCGCCGTCGCGAAGCTGCCCGAGATCTCCAGGGCCACCGTCTACAACACGCTGGGCGAGATGGTGACGCTCGGTGAGGTCATCGAGGTCTCCACCGACCGCCGGGCCAAGCGGTACGACCCCAACGCGCACCGCCCCCACCACCACCTGGTCTGCGCCACCTGCGGCGCCATCCGCGACGTGCACCCGGCGGGCGACCCGCTGGCGGACCTGCCGGCCGGCGAGCGCTTCGGCTTCACGATCTCCGGCGTCGAGATGACGTACCGGGGCATCTGCCCGAACTGCGCCGCGGCCGCCTGACGCCACCCGCCCGCACCCCGGACCGGGCGCGCACACCCAAAACCGGGGGCCTCGGACCCCACCCCCGCAGCGCCCCGCACCCCCTGGCCCCGCACTGGAGACCCCGGCGCGGGGCTTCTTCCGTCTGCCCGCGGTACCGACCCCCGCGCACCCCCTTCCCGAATCTGACGGGTCGTCATATCGTCATCGACGATCACCGCCGCCCCGCGGCGGCTCCGCACCTCGAACACGTACGAGGAGAGACCCGTGGGAGACCCGCACCCGAACCCACCCCCCGCGCCACCGCCACCGCCGTCCACCGACGCCCCCAAACTCCGCGCCCGCTCCCTGGCCCGCTCCTTCGGACGGGGGTCCAAGGCCCTGGCCGCCCTCGGGCCGGTCGATCTCGACATCCTGCCGGGCGAGTTCGCCTGCATCGTCGGCCCGTCCGGCTGCGGCAAGTCCACCCTGCTCAGGATCGCGGCCGGACTGCTGCGCCCCAGCGCCGGCGAACTGTCCATCCGCACGGCAGCGGCCCGGCCCGCCGCGATGATCTTCCAGGACTACGGGATCTACGACTGGAAGACCGTCCTGGCCAACGTGCGCTTCGGCCTCGACATCCAGCGCGTCCCCCGCAAGGAGGCCGACGCCAGGGCGCGCGACTGGCTGTCTCGGATCGGGCTCGCCGAATTCGCCGGCGCCTACCCGGCCGCGCTCTCCGGCGGGATGCGCCAGCGGGTGGCGATCGCCCGCGCACTCGCCGTCGAGCCCGAGATCCTGCTGATGGACGAGCCCTTCGCGGCGCTCGACGCCCAGCTGCGCACGATCCTCCAGGACGAACTGCTGGATCTCACCCAGACCACCCGCACCACCACCCTCTTCATCACGCACAGCCTGGAGGAGGCGATCGTGCTCGGGGACCGGGTGCTCGTGATGTCCGCCCGCCCCGGCCGGATCATCGCGGAGCACCGCCCGCCGTTCGAGCGGCCGCGCACCGGCGACATCCGCTCGACGCCGGAGTTCACCGCGCTGAAGAGCGAGTTGTGGGACCTGCTGCGCGGCGAGGTCCGCGGAGAGGCGGCCCTGGCATGAGCACCGCCGTGAAGTCCGCGCCCGAGGAGGAGCAGGTGCTGGTCCGCAGGCCGGGCCCGCAGGAACTGCACCCCGTACGCACCCACCGCAGGCGCCGCACCCTGGAAATCGCGCTCGCCGTCGCCGTACCGCTGCTCCTGGTGCTGCTCTGGCAGCTGGCCGCCGCCCAGTCCTGGATCGACGACCGGGTCTATCCCGCACCCTCCACGATCTTCGCGGACGGCTGGGACCGGGCCGCCGACGGCGAACTGTGGCCGGATGTGTGGGCCACGCTCAAACGAGTTCTCGGCGGCTATGTGATCGGCACGGTCGCGGGCTACGCACTCGGCCTGCTGATGGGTTCGCTCGCCCTGGTGCGGGCGGCACTGGAGCCGTTGCTCGACGCCCTGTACGTCGTACCCAAACTGGCCCTGCTGCCGGTCTTCCTCAACATGTTCGGCCTCGGCGAAGGGCCGCAGATCGCCCTGGTCGCCGCCACCGTCTTCTTCTTCGTCTGGATCTCGACCATGGCCGCCGTGCTCGCCGTCCCGGACGGCCACCGGGACGCGGGTCAGGTGTTCGGCGCCTCGCCCTGGCAGATGTTCCGGCACGTGCTCCTGCCCGCGTCGCTGCCCGCGGTGCTGGTCGGCGCGCGGATCGCGGCCGGGGTGGCGGTGCTGGTCATCGTCGCGTCCGAGCAGATCGCGGCGGCCGACGGGCTGGGCCACCTGATCTTCGACTCCCGGGCGCTGTTCCAGAACGACGTGATGTTCGTCGGGATCGTCTGTGTGGCGGTGCTCGGCGTCGTCTTCTCCGAAGTGGTCCGGATCGCCGGCCGGCTGCTCACTCCCTGGGCCCCGCGCGACCGGGGCCGCAGCCAGTCGTGAACCGCAAACCTCGTTCCCCGTACGGAGGCACTGTGCGCACACGTACCCCCTTCACCCGCACCGTCGTGCTCGTGGCGGCATCCCTGCTCGGCGCGGCGGGCTGCGCCGGGAACGACTCATCGGGCGACGACTCCGCCGGTTCCGCAGCGCCCCGCACCGTCGAGCCCGTCGCGGGCTGCGGTGCCGGGAGCTGGACCGACCCCTCCGACCTGGCGCCAGGACGCAAGCCCGCCCGCTGCGAGAAGGGGGCACCCGCTCCCCGGCCGCTGGCGAAGAAGCGGAAGATCGTGCTGGCCACCGGCACCCTGAGCGCGGAGTACGTCGCTCCGCTCCAGGTCGCGGTGGCCAAGGGCGAGTTCGCGAAGGAGGGCCTGGACGTCCAGCTGAAGGTGCTCCCCACCCCGGACGTGCTGCCCCTGCTCGCCAAGGGCGACGTCGACGCCCAGTGGGCGGCCCCGGAGGTCGCGGTGATGAACGGCATCAACGGCGGCTTCGACATCAAGTGGGTCGCGGGCAACTTCTCCCCCGACCCGACATCGAAGAGCGGACTGTGGGTGCGCCTCAAGGACGGCGAGAGCGCCGAACACGTCGACATGGCGGGCCGGAAACTCGGCACGATGATCGGCAAGGGCTCGGTGATCGCCTACCCGATGGACACCTCGCTGAAGAAGCACGGCGGCGGGCTCGACAAGATCAGCTTCCAGCAGCTCGGCTCCGCGGACGTACTGACCGCCCTGCAGAACGGGGGCGTGGACTCCGCCTGGCTGCTCGACCCGATCTGGCGCAAGGTCGACGGCGACAAGAAGTTCGCCTTCCTCGGCGGCCAGCCGGTCGGTGAGCCGCTCGGCGGTCTCCTGTTCGGCCCGACGCTGCTGAACAAGGACCCGGACGCGGGCGTCGCCTTCCTCCGCGCCTACATCCGTACGGTGAACACCTACTTCGCCGGCGACTACAAGTCCGACCCCGCCTTCGTCAGCGAGCTGGCCGAGCTGATGAAGACCGACGAGGCCACCCTGCGCTCGACACCCTCGCTGCGGATGGACTGGGAGATCCGCAAGGGCACCACGGACCGGGTGCAGAAGGCGTACGCCGACTCCGGCGTCGAGACGGGCACACCGGTACCGGAGGAGAAGGCCGTGGACCGTGCGATGTACAGCGAGGCCGTGGGCCACAAGCCCTGAGCCGGGCCGCCTCGTGAGGCATGCGCAGAGGGGAACATGCACAGAGGGGAACATGCACAGAGGGCCGGATCCTCGAAAGGATCCGGCCCTCTGTCTTTAGTAGCGGGGACAGGATTTGAACCTGCGACCTCTGGGTTATGAGCCCAGCGAGCTACCGAGCTGCTCCACCCCGCGCCGTTGTGATCCCCACATTACGTCACCCCTCCGGACCAGCGCAAATCCCTTCCCGGGCCCCTGCCCCGACCCCCATCAAGCCCAGCCACATCAAGCCCCTCCGGCGATTGAGGACAAAAGGCGGGGCCGAAGGCGCCGCGCCCCCGAACACCCGCCCCGGCCCCAACCCGCGCCCGCACCCCGACCCCGCCTACGCGGTCAGCTCCTGATGCAGCGCCTCGCGCAACCGCGCCGCCCGCTCCGAGACCTCCGCCGGCCCCAGCTCGACCGCCCGCGCACACCACCGCTGCCCCTCCGTGAGCTCACCGCGGCGCGCGGCCAGCAGGGCCAGGCGCAAGGCGGCCCGCCCGTGCCCGTCATTCGCGGCGCGGCTCCACCACAGCGCCGCCTCGCGCTCACTGCCCTCGCGGGCGAGCAGCAGACCGAGGTTGAAGGCCCCGTTGCGGCTGCCCGACTCCGCCGCCTCCCGGTACCACCGGCTCGCGCTCTCCACATCGCCCCGGGACGCTGCGAGCATCCCGACGCGCACCTGGGCCCGGCGGTGGCCCTGCTCGGCGGCGCGCTCGTACCACTCCTCGCACTCGGACTTCTCGGGCATCGGCTCCCCCAGGGCGGGCGGCCCCGGCGGCGGCAGCCGCGAATCCAGCACCCCGGCCAGCCGGAAGGCCGCCTCCGCGCTGCCGCCACCCGCGGCGCAGCGCAGGTGGCGCTCCGCCTCCCGCTCCTCGCCGTGGTGCAGCAGCGCCATGCCGACCTGGAGCGCCGCCTCGGTGTGGCCGGCCGCCGCTGCGCGCTCGTACCAGAGCAGCGCGGCCCGGTCCTCGTCGCGCCCGGCGTGCAGGATGCCCAGGTTGAACGCGGCGTCGACGCTGCCCGCCTCGGCCGCCTTGGAGAACCACGGCTCCGCGCCGGTCGCGTCGCCCGCCTGGAGCAGGAGCACGGCCAGCGCGTTGGCGGCCTCGCGGTGACCGGCGTACGCGGCGCGCCGGTACCACTGCTCGGCCTGCGCCGTACGGTCCTGGGCAGCGCAGAGCAGCCCCAGGTTGTACGCGCCGTTGACGTCACCGGCGTCCATGGCCGCGCGGTACCAGCGCTCGGCGGTCTGCTGCTCGCCGCGGGCCGCGTGCAGCGCGCCGAGCGCGTTGGCGGCGTTGCCGTCGCCCTCCTGCGCGGCACGCAGCCACCACACGGCCGCGCTCTCCCGGTCTCCGGCGTCACGGAGCAGGAAGCCGAGCGCGCACGCGGCACGCGCCTCGCCCGCCTTGGCCGCGATGAGGTACCAGCGGCCGGCCTCCTTCAGCTCGCCGCGCTGCTCCAGGATGGCGCCGAGGTGCAGGGCGGCACGGCGGTGCCCGCGCGCGGCGGCCTGCCGGTACCACTGCTCGGCCTCACCGACCCGGCCCGCTTCGGGCCCGGCGACCGGGCTGTCATCCTTGCGCACGGCCGCCCGGCCTGCGGCGGTGTCCGTTCCGGTGCGGGGACGGAGACCGCCGGGGGCCGGGCGGCCGAACGCGTCGTGCGCGTCGTCCGCCGCGTGGCGCTCCACCATCCGTGCCAGCCGGTACGCGGCTTCGCGGTGCCCCTGCTCGGCGGCGGCGCGCAGCCAGCGCTCGGCGCCGACGTCGCTGCGGTGCTCCAGCAGATCCGCGAGGGCGTACGCCCCCAGCGCGTGCCCCTGCTCGGCGGACTGGCGGAGCCAGTACTCGGCGCCGGGCTCGTCGCCGCGCTCGCGGTAGTGGCGCCCGAGGGCGTGCGCGGCCGCGGCGGAGCCGGCGACGGCGGCGATCCGCCACCAGTCGGCAGCCTCGTCCGGGTAGCCGCGCTGGTGCAGCAGAACTCCCAGGTTGTTGGCCGCCGCACGGTCACCGTCGGCGGTGGCCGCACGCAGGTAGGTCTCGGCACCGGCCAGATCGCCCCGGCGCAGCAGCAACGCGCCGAGGACGCTCATCGACGCGGTGTCTCCGGCGTCGGCGGCGCGACGGTGGCGCGCCTCACTCTCGGCGTTGTCCGCACTCTCTGCGGTCTCCGCGCCCTCGGCGTTCTCCACGCCGCCCGCGGACTCTGCGGTCTCTGCACTTTCGACGGTCGCGGCACACTCCGCAGTCTCGGCGGTCTCGATGTAGTCGTTGTACCGTGCGGCGGCGGCAAATGCCACATCCAGCACGTTTTCCGCCGGATGGGCGTGACGCTGACCAAACCGCCCTGTCTCCAACAGAGTTGCCCTGTCCCCCATAAATACCATCGTCGCACCACCTGTAACCCGCGCACACCTGGTATATCGCGGCCAGAGAGGTCAATTCAGCGTTTTGTCGACTTGCCCACAGAGAGACAAGTCAAACACGCCCCTGCCCAACTGGTGCCCCATGAACCGCACTTCACGCAGACTGCACGGAAAAGCCATGATGACACGGCGAAGGCCCGGATCCTCGAGAGGATCCGGGCCTTCGTCTTTCAGTAGCGGGGACAGGATTTGAACCTGCGACCTCTGGGTTATGAGCCCAGCGAGCTACCGAGCTGCTCCACCCCGCGCCGTTGTGTTCAAACCGTACCACGGCGCGAAGGTGAAGCTTTACCGAGTCACTCAGCCACCACTATCAGCCTTGTCGCTCTTATCTTCCGTGTCCGGCTTGCTGGCGTTATCGGCCTTATCGGACTTGTCCGTGTCGCTGGGACTGCCGGACTTGGGCTGCGCGGCCGCTGCCCGCTGCAGGGCGTCCTGCAGATCCGTCTGGGCCTTGCCGTAGGCGGTCCAGTCCTGCTCCTTGAGGGCCGCCTCGCCTTCCGTATAGGCCTTCTGGGCGTCCGCGATCGCCTTCTTCAGCGCCGCGTCGCCGGTGGCCGGCGGCTGCGTGGTGTCACCCGGTGGTCGCGTGTTCTCCGCCGGTGGCTGGCTCGTATCGGAGTCGTCCACCCCGAAGACCGCGTTGAGCGCCTCCCCGAGACTGTTCTCGAAGACAATCTTCGACCCGTAGGAGGCGGCGACCTTGCGCAGCAGCGGATAGTTCTGCGTGCCACCGCGCGTGTACACCGGCTCGATGTACAGGAAGCCCCCTTCGAGCGGCACCGTCAGCAGGTTGCCGTACTCGATGTCGGAGTCGGTGCCCTTGAGGTTTCTCACGAACTCGGCGACGTCGTCGTTGCCGTTGAGCTCACTCTGTACCTGGCCGGGCCCCTTCACCGTGGTGGTGACTCTGAGCAGTCTTATCGTGCCGTAGTCCTTGCTGGACGCATCGGCGTCCACCGCCATGAACGCCCCCAGGTCGGGCCGCCCCTTGGGAGTGAACGTCGTCGTCAGCGAGAACTTCTGAGCCTTCTGGTCCGGCATCTTTATGCTCAGGTAGTACGGCGGAACGGCACCGGACTCCTTGTTGGTCGGGTCGTCCGGGACCTGCCACGCGTCACTGCCGCTGTAGAACTGGGCGGGGTTCTCCACGTGGTAGCGGGTCAGCAGCTCGCGCTGCACCTTGAACAGGTCCTGCGGATAGCGCAGGTGGTCCATCAGGTCCTGCGGGATGTCCGCCCGGGGCTTCACGGTCCCCGGGAACGCCTTGCGCCAGGTCTTGAGGATCGGGTCCTCGGTGTCCCACTCGTAGAGCTTGACCGTGCCGTCGTACGCGTCGACGGTGGCCTTGACCGAGTTGCGGATGTAGTTGACCTGGTTCTGCTGGGCGACGACGGCACGCTGGTTGGTGGTCAGCGAGTCGGCTGTGGTGTCACCCAGCGTCGTACGCGAGGCGTACGGGTAGCCGTTGGTCGTGGTGTACGCGTCGACGACCCACTGGATGCGGCCCTTGACCACGGCCGGGTAGGCGTCGCCGTCGATGGTCAGCCAGGGAGCGACCGCCTCGACCCGCTCCTTGGGGGTGCGGTTGTACAGGATCCGCGAGCCGTCACCGATGGCTCCCGAGTACAGGATCTGCGGTTCGCTGAACGCCACCGCGTAGGCGGCGCGGTTGAACGCGTTGGAGAGACTGACCCCGCTCTTGCCCTTGTAGCTGGTGGTCTTCTCGCCGTCCTCCTCGTAGTCGAGCTCCTTCTGGGGCCCGCCGACGATGGAGTACTGCTCGGTCTTCTCGCCGTAGTAGATCTCCTGCTGGTACGAGCCCAGCTCACCGGTGGTCGGCAGGCCGGACTCGGTGAAGTCGGGAGATCCCTTCGGGTTCTTGCCGGTCGTGGTGCCCCGGGCGGCGATCGCACCGTAGCCGTGGGTGTAGGTGAAGTGGTCGTTGATCCAGTTGCGCTTGGGGATGCCCTGGAGGTTGAGCTCGCGCAGACCGATGACCGTGTCCTGCTCCTTGCCGGCCTTGTCCTTGTAGCGGTCGACGTCCAGCGTCTTGGGGAACTGGTAGTAGTTCCTCTTCTGCTGGAGCTGCTGGAAGGCCGGGGAGACGACGTTGGGGTCCATCACCCGGTAGCTGGCCGCGGCGTCCGCGCTGGCGCGGAGCTTCGTCTCGTCCTCCGTGGTGCTCTTGCCCGCGTAGTCGTCGACCTGTGCGTTGTCGATGTCGTACGCGTCACGCGTGGCATCGATGTTCTTCCGGATGAACGGGGCTTCCTTGGCCTGCTCGTTCGGCTGGACCTGGAACTTCTGCACGATCGCCGGGTAGAGCCCGCCGATCAGGATCGCGGAGAGGACCATCAGCCCGAAACCGATCACCGGCAGCTGCCAGGTGCGGCGCCAGAGCGTCGCGAAGAACAGCACGGCACAGATCGCGGCGATGCAGAACAGGATCGTCTTCGCCGGGAGATAGGCGTTGGCGTCGACGTACCGCAGGCCCGTCCAGTTGTCCGTGGCCTTGAAGTCGCTGGACTTCACGGCCAGGCCGTAGCGGTCGAGCCAGTACGCCACGGCCTTCAGCGCGACGAAGATGCCGAGCAGCACCGAGAGATGGCCGGTGGCCGCCCCCGTCGCCCGCGCGCCGGGGCTGGTGATGCGCAGCCCGCCGTACAGGTAGTGCGTCAGCGCGGCGGCGACCAGTGAGAGCACCGTGGCCGCGAAGCCGAAGCCCAGCAGGAAGCGGTACCAGGGCAGGTCGAAGGCGAAGAAGGACACGTCCAGATGGAACTGGGGGTCCTTCTGCCCGAACGACACGCCGTTCACGTACATCAGCCAGGTACGCCACTGACCGGAGGAGGACGCTCCGGCGATCAGACCGACGAGCGCGGTGATCGCGAGCAGCACCCACTTCTTGTACGGGGCGAGGCTCATCCGGTAGCGGTCCAGGCTCTGCTGTTCCAGCGACATCGCGCTCAGCGGCGGCCGGAGCCGGTGCGCGAGCCAGATGTTCACACCGACGGCCACGGCCATCAGCAGTCCGAAGACGAGGAACAGTCCGATCTTGGTCCACAGGGTGGTGGTGAAGACGGATGAATACGCGACCGACCTGTACCAGAGCCAGTCCGTCCAGAACCCCGCAAACATGACGAACGCCATGGCGAGAATCGCCAGGACGCCCAGTGTCATGAGCAGGGTTCGGGCGCGCCGGGACGGGCGGCCGACTCTGATCCGTGGCCCTGTCGGGCCTCCGCCGCGGTCCGGCATCTGGAAAGCCAACGTGCGCACCTCAAAGTTCGCGGTCGTGTTGAAGGGGCCCCGCGATCGTAGAGCCCACCTATGCAACTTGCTGAGGCTTTACCTAGTTCCCGTTCCCGGGGCGGAAGGAGGCAGGATGTTGTCCATGTCCAACGTTTCCCCCTCAGGCCCTCCGATGGCCGCGAGCCCGCTCACCGTGGCGGTGCTCGAAATCGACGAATACATCTCCGGTCTCGGCTGGGATCAGCCCGCCCGGCTCTTCGCCCTCGTCGACACCGCCAGGCTGCGGGTCCAGGAGCCGGGCCTCGCCGCCCAGCTGGGCCTCGACGACGACGGCTCGAAGGCCGCCGCACTCACCCCTATTGAGCAGGAGGAGCTTCCCGCAGGTACCGCACTGGACGAGTTCCTCGCCACGATCGCCTGGCCGGACGCGGTGGTCGGGTGCGCGATGACGGTGGAGCGGCTGATGCTGCCGCCGTCCGCGGAGGCCTCCGTCCCCGAAGGCCTCGACGACGCCCAGCTGACCGCGTGGGTCGCCGAGCACCCCGACCGCCAGGAGGTGCGGATGACCGTGGCCGTCCTGCGGGACGGGGCCCGGGAGTCGGCCGTGCGGCTGCGGGAGAAGGACTCCCCGAACGACGTGCTGACCGGAGCCGGTCTGGTGCCGGGGCTGGCCGAGGCACTGGCCGCGACCTTCGAGTCCTGACCCACCCGGCCGGTGCGGGAGCCCGGTCAGCCTGTCGAGCAGCTCGGCAGGCCGGCCGTGTCCCCCGAACGGATCCTGTCCAGCGACTTCTTGGCGTCGTCGATCCTCTTCACCCGCACCAGGGTGAGTCCGTCGGGGGTGTCGGAGGCGGCCGACTTGCAGTTGTCGTCCGGGGTCAGGAAGTAGCGCGCGCCGGCGTTGCGCGCGCCGACCAGCTTCATGTTGATGCCGCCGATGGGGCCGACCTCGCCCTTGTCGTCGATGGTCCCGGTGCCCGCGACGAACTTGCCACCCGTCAGCTGTCCGGGCGTGAGCTTGTCGATGATGCCGAGGGAGAACATCAGACCGGCGCTGGGACCGCCCACGTCGGCGAGCTTGATGTCGATGTCGAACGGGAAGGTGTGGTCCGTCCCCGCCTGGATGCCGACGATCGCGCGGTTCTCCTTGGGGGCCTTCGCTGTGGTGAGCGTGATCTTCTCGGTGCCCTCGGGCTCCTTGCCGGACTTCTCGGCCGCCGCCGCGGTCTTGGCCGGGACGACCGTGAAGGTGACGTCCTGGCCGGGCTTGTGCCGGGTGACGAGCTTCGCGACGTCCTCCGGCTGCTTGACCGCCGTGCCGTCGACGGCCTTGATCACGTCGCCGGCGTGCAGCTTGCCCTGTGCGGGGCTGTCCTTGACGACCGTGGAGACCACGACCCGTGACGACACCGGGATGCCCAGTTCGGTGAGGGCCGCGACCTTGGCGCTCTCCTGGGACTGGCTGAACTCCTCGGCGTTCTCCTGCGTCGACTGCTGCTCGGTCTTGCCGTCCGGGTAGAGCGTGTCGTGCGGTACGACCAGGCTGTCGTGGCCCAGCCATCCGTAGACGGCCTCGACGAGGTTCATGTTGTAGTCGGCGCCGGTCACCCTGACCGTCGTCATGTTGAGGTGCCCGGACGTCTTGTACGTCTTGTGCCCGGTGATCTGCAGAACCGGATCGCCGTCGACCTCACCGAGCGTGTTCACTGTCGGCCCGGGAGACATCTCCGAGTACGGCACTTTGATCAGCACACCCGCGCAGAGCAGCGCGATCAGAACCAGGGTGGAGGCGAGCATCGTCGCGGTTCGGCGTGGCATGGAACGACAGTACGGGAAGGGTCCGTATGTCCACCGCCGGGGCCGGTCCGTACGAGGTCCGGAACGGGGCCACGGAGATGCGCCGGCGGGTCTCGGCGGACGGCGCGGTGGCACGGATTGGCGACCGCGTACGTTCGGCGTGGCGTCAGACGTTCGATATCTGCTCGACCGGTTCCGAACCGGAGTCCGACTTCTCCATCGCCTCGCGGAACCTGGCGTAGCCGGCAAGCTCGGTTACATCGCCGGTCGTGCGATTACGGGCGGCCCAGCTTCCCCATATCGCCGCGCCGAACGCAGCGAAAAGCGGAATCAACAACCAGGCGAGTGCTGCCATGACGACCTCCCTGCCTCATGAGCAACCGCAACTGACCGATCAGCAGATTAACCATCTGCAGAGCCAACGCTCACGGCAGGGGTGCGGTTACGCAAATCGAGGGGAAGCCCACCCGGCGGGGTTTGCGCTCAGCAGGCGCCGACCCACTCCTCCGTACCGTCCGAAAAGCGCTGGTGCTTCCAGATCGGAACCTCGTGCTTGAGGTCGTCGATGAGCCTGCGGCAGGCCTCGAAGGCCTCCGCGCGGTGCGGGCAGGAGACCGCCACGACGACGGCGAGATCGCCCACCTCCAGTTCACCCACTCGGTGGACGGCGGCGAGCGCACGGACCGGGAAGTCACCGGCCACCTTCTCCGCCACCCGGCGCATCTCGTCCTGCGCCGAGGGATGGCACGAGTAGCCGAGGGCCCCCACGTCCTGGCCACCGTCGTGGTTGCGCACGGTGCCGACGAAGAGCGCGGTGCCGCCGGCGGCGTCGTCGCCGACGGCACGGAAAACCTCGTCCAGCGACAGCGGCGTGTCGCGGATCTCCAGCAGCCGGATGGGGTCCTGTGCCGCCTGCTCGCCGGGGTGGTCATACGTAGGTGCCATACGGGCCATCGTGCCGTACCGCTCCGGCGTCACGTAATAGCGCGATCCGCTGGTGGGCCGCCGTTGCCCTTGGAGCCTCCTACAGACGCGGTGGCGGGCCGGGGAGCCGCGCTAGATACGGCGGCGCGCCTTGCGGGCGCGTCGCACCAGAGCGGCGGTACCGAGCAGCGCCACGGTCGCCCCGGCGGCACCGGCCGCGGTGGCGTCCTTGCGGCCGAGCCGGCGCCCGGCCAGGGTGTGCCGTCCCTCCACCTCTTCGAGGAGCGCGGCGAGCACCTCCTCGTTGGTCCAGCTCGGGCGCCAGCCCGCGTCGTGCAGCCGGCTCACGCTCACCACCCAGGGGTGCATCGTGTACGCCAGATCGCCCGCTGGGGACGGGGTGAGGCCGATCCGGTGCAGCCTGGCGGCGGCGCCGAGCGCGACGGCGGAGGGCAGCTCCATCCGGCGGACGCCGCTGATCTCCTCGACCTCCTCCTGTTCGAGCCAGCCGTCGCAGCCGACCGCGAACTCCCCGTCGATCTTCTCCAGTGCGGCGTACTCCAACGCCGTGACCAGGTCGTCCACGTGGCAGAACTGCCAGGTGGGATGCGATCCGGCGACGACCAGGAGGCGGGGTGACTCAAAGTAACGGGTCAGCGCCGTATCGGTGCCGCCGACGAGCACCGTGGGGCGGACCACCGTGACGTGGAGCCCGGGGTGGGCGCGGGGCGCGCGGCGGCCGAGCCGTTCGATCTCCAGCAGGTCCCCGACGCCGGTCGCCTCCGCGGTGGCCCGCAGCTCGGCGTCCTCCGCCAGCGGGATGTCGTTGTCGGGCAGCGCGCCGTAGACCATCGCGGAGGTGCACAGCACGACCCGGTGGACGCCGACGGCCGCGGCGGCGGTCAGCACGGTCTGGGTGCCGCGCACGTTGTAGGCGGTGCGGGCGGCGGGGTCGGTCTCCAGGTCGAGATCGAGCGCCAGGTGCACCACGACGTCGGCGCCCCGGAGCTTCTCCGCGATGGCCGGGTCGCGGACGTCGAGGATGTGCCAGGTCGCCTCCGAGACCTCCCCGCGGCGCTCGTCGATCGCGACGACCTGCTTGATCTCCTCCGAGGCCGCGAGCCGGGCCGCGAGCAGCTCGCCGACACCCGTGGCGGCTCCGGTGATGGCCACGACGGGCCCTCGGCTCCTGGAGTGGCTCCGGACGGCCTTGTCCTCGGCCTTGATCCCGGCCGTGGTGCCGGTGGCCGGGTTCTCGGCGGTCTTGCTCTCTGTCGTGCTGTCGGCCGTGCCCTGCGGCTGGTCCTGCGGCTCGTTCTGCGACTTGTTCTCGGGCGGCGGGTCGGCCAGGTTTCGCGCTGCGCGAACCTGCGGATCTGGGGAACTCACCGGGCGTCTCCAGCGGTTGTCTTCAGTACGTACCCGAATGACGCGTACGTACCAGGTGGCGTCCATCCTGCCGCAGGCCGGGAGCAGGCGGAGCACTGAGGCCCCGAGCGGACTTGGTGTCTACGCTGGATGGTGATGTCGGGCAGTCGCCGTCGGTTCCCTCCGGCGGCCCTACGAGCCGAGGAAACCCGTGAGTGACACCCCATTCGGATTCGGCCTTCCGCCGGAGGAGCCGGACGACGGCGACCAGGGCAAGAAGAAGGACCCCACCGGAGGTGGGCAGGGTTCGGGCGGTCCGGCGAACCCGCTCGGCTTCGGCCCCGGCGCGGGCGGTGACAACCCCTTCGCCGCGATGTTCGGTTCGATGAACCCGAACGACCTGGGCGCCGCCTTCCAGCAGCTCGGCCAGATGCTGAGCTACGAGGGCGGTCCCGTGAACTGGGACATGGCCAAGCAGATCGCCCGCCAGACCGTCTCGCAGGGCAACGCGGACGGCACGAAGGACGCGAGCGTCGGCCCGTCCGAGCGTGCCTCGGTCGATGAAGCGCTGCGACTGGCGGACCTCTGGCTGGACGGCGTGACGTCGCTGCCCTCCGGCTCCGTCTCCACCGTGGCGTGGAGCCGTGCGGAGTGGGTCGAGGCGTCCCTCCCCGCCTGGCAGAAGCTCGTCGACCCGGTGGCCGAGCGTGTCGGCCTCGCCATGGGCGATGTGCTGCCCGAGGAGATGCAGGCGATGGCGGGCCCGCTGATCGGCATGATGCGGTCGATGGGCGGCGCGATGTTCGGCCAGCAGATCGGACAGGCTGTCGGGGTGCTCGCCGGCGAGGTGGTCGGCTCGACCGACATCGGTCTGCCGCTGGGCCCGGCCGGCAAGGCCGCCCTGCTGCCGCTGAACGTCGAGCGGTTCGGCAAGGACCTGAGCGTGCCGCAGGACGAGGTGCGGCTGTACCTCGCGCTGCGCGAAGCCGCTCACCAGCGGCTCTTCGCCCACGTGCCGTGGCTGCGCTCGCATCTGTTCGGTGCCGTGGAAGGGTATGCGCGCGGCATCAAGGTCGACACCAGCAAGCTGGAGGACGTGGTCGGCCAGTTCGACCCGTCGCAGCCCGAGCAGCTGCAGGAAGCCCTTCAGCAGGGCATGTTCCAGCCGGAGGACACCCCGGAGCAGAAGGCCGCCCTGGCCCGGCTGGAGACGGCCCTCGCGCTGGTCGAGGGCTGGGTGGACGCGGTGGTGCACGAGGCCGCGAAGTCCCGGCTGACCTCGGCCGACGCCCTCCGCGAGACGATGCGCAGGCGGCGCGCCTCCGGCGGTCCCGCCGAGCAGACCTTCGCCACGCTGATCGGCCTCCAGCTGCGTCCGAGGCGGCTGCGTGACGCCTCGCGGCTGTGGGCCTCGCTCACGGACGCACGGGGCCTCGACGGACGCGACGCGCTGTGGGAGCACCCCGACATGCTGCCGACCGCCCAGGACCTGGACGACCCGGACGGCTTCGTGCACCACGAGCAGCTGGACTTCTCCGAGCTGGACAAGATGCTCGGTGAGGCCGCGAACGGGCCGCGGAAGTCCACCACCGGTACCGATGGCAAGGACGCCAGCGCCGCGGACGGCACGGACGACAGCGCCTCGGACGGCGACGACACCCCCGGCGACGGCAAGGACGACACCGAAAAGTGAGCTTGCACGACGACGCCGTTCTCGTACTGAAGAACTACGGGGCCGGTGCGGACGCCGTCCAGCAGGAGCTGCGCCTGGCCTACCTGGACCATCTGGCGCTCCATCCCGACGGCATGTGGAAAGCCTGCGGAGCCGGACACCTGACGGCAAGCGCGCTGGTCGTGGACCCGGAGCGCGGCAAGGTGCTGCTCACCCTGCACCGGAAGCTGCGGATGTGGCTGCAGATGGGCGGTCACTGCGAGCCCGGGGACACCTCGCTGGCCGGGGCGGCGCTGCGAGAGGCCGCGGAGGAGTCCGGCATCGCCGGCCTGACGCTGCTGGCGGGCGGTCCGGTCACCCTGGACCGGCACCCGATCCCGGCGCCCTGCAACTGGCACCTCGATGTCCAGTACGCGGCACTGGCCCCCTCGGGTGCCACGGAGCGGATCAGTGACGAATCGCTGGACCTGCGCTGGTTCACCTACGACGAGGTCTCCGAGGTCGCCGACTCCTCGGTGGTGCGTCTGGTGGAACGTACGCGGGCAGCGCTGGGCGGCGTCGTCCGGTAGCGGAGCCACGACAGCACGGGGAACACGACACAGCACGGGGAACACGACAGCACGGGTAAGGGGCGGCCTCCAGGGAGGCCGCCCCTTACCCGTGCTGATCGGCTGCTGTCAGTTCCAGGCGTTGTTCTGGTTCTGGGCGTGGACGCCCTGCCGGCCCATGCCGTACTGGGCAGCCAGCCCCTGGCCGATCTGGGCGCTCTGCGGCGGCAGCACCTCGCTCGGCTGGACCAGCGCGAAGCCCTGTCCGAGGAAGCTGAGCTCCCAGCCCTCTCCGGTGTTGCCGCGTCGGCGCATGACGCCGGAGGAGTGCGTCTGGGCCTGCATCTGCACGCGCAGCGAGCTGGACCAGGCGACGACCGCGTCCGCGTCCGCGTTGACGTACTTGTCCGGCGTGACCTGCATCATCAGGGGCTGGCCGGAGGTCATGAGGGCGACCTTGCCGCTGCCCGAGATGTTGAGCTGGTACTTGCCGGTGCCCGAGATGCCGTACTGGCTGTCCACCGCGATGACCTCGGTGTGGAGTGACGAGTCGAGCGCCAGGACGTAGGCGCTGTCCACCGTCATACCGTCGCGGTCGACATCCACAACGTGGACGTACTGCGCCAGGTTGGCGAGGTAGACGGTGCCCTGACCCGAGCACCGCATCAGGTCGAGGCCCTCACCGGTGCTCGCGCGGGCCCGGCGCTGTCCGTGCGACTGGTACTCGCCGTCGAACTCCATCAGTCCCTGGTAGGCGACCATGGCGCCCTTGCGGGCGAGGACGTCGTCGTGGCCGGTCAGCGAGACCCGCAGGAGCTGCGGGTTCTGCACCGCGTACCGGTCCTGGGACTGCTGTTCCGTGTAGCTGAAGAGCGGACTCTGCATGGTGTGTTCTCCCTCCCCGTCAGTTCCGGACCCGCAGGCGGTCGGTACTGTCCTCGCTCGGCTGGACGACGACGATCCCCTCACCGGAGAAGGCCATCTGGAACGCCTCTCCGCTGCCCCGCCCGATGAGCGAGGAGGCCTTGAAGCTGCGCTTTCCCTTCACCTTGAGGTTCGGGGACCACGCCACCAGCGCGTCCGGGTCGACGTACGTCTCGTCCTCGCCGCGACCGCAGTCGACGACGATCGGCGTACCGCGGGAAGTGATGGCGACCCATCCGGTGCCGGAGACGCAGACGTTCCACAGGCCCTGCCCCGCGAACTTGGCAAGGCCCTTGACACGTTCGACACCCCAGGTGAGATGGGCGTCGAAGGCGAGGAGGTTGGTGCCGTTGACCGAGAGGGAGTCGTTGTTCAGATTGATGACGACCACGTCCGCGCCGTAGTCCGCGAGGTAGAGCAGCCCGTCACCGGAGCACTTCATCACGGGCGTGCCCTCGCCGGTGATCCACTGCGAGGCCATCTGGCGGACGGCGGGCGGGTTGGGCTCGTACTGGATGAAGCCCTCGTACGCCACCATCGAGCCGGTGCGCGCGTACAGGTCCTGGCCGGTGGCCATGGCCACCTTCAGCATCGAATGGCCGTGGTTCTCCATCCGGGCCGTGACGGGGGTCGGGGCGTAGCCCGCGAGTTGCTGATTCATGACGGGCTCCCTCAGACCTCGTAGGGCTGGACGACGATGAAGTTGCCGGGAGCACCCCGGAACTGGAGGTTCACGGTCTCTCCGCTGTGTCCGGGGTAGGCGTTGCGGCGCAGCCGGACCTGGCTGGAGACGATCACCTGGGACGCCGACGACCACGCCACGACGGCGTTGCAGTCGGCGAACGTGGTCGGAGTGACCGGCAGGACGACCGGCACACCGTGGGTCTTGACGACGACGGTGCCGGTGCCCTGGAACTGCATGGTGAACAGGGCGCCGCCGGGAATGCCGTGGCCCTCGATCCTGCGGACCTCGTACTGGAGCGACTCGTCGAAGGCGAGCACGTTCTCCGAGGAGACGCAGATGCCGTCGCCCTGGAGTTCGACGGCGTGCAGATGGGCGCCCTCCTCGGCGAGGAAGACCTGTCCCCGGCCGGTACAGCGCATCAGCTGCATTTCCTGGCCGGTGGCGTTGCCGACGATCCGGCCGGCGAAACCGGCGCCCTTGTAGCCGAAGTCGACCTTGCCCTGGTACATCACCATGCTGCCCTGCCTGGCCAGCACTCCCCCGCCACCGTTGGTGAGGTCGACCCGCATGAGCTGCTGGTTCTGCGAGGTCCAGCGCTGGCCGGTGGCCGTCTCCTTGTACGGCTGGAGCGCGGCCAGGAGCCCTGCCCCGGTCTGCGGCACCCCTTGCGGCACGCCCGGCGGCATGCCGCCCTGCATGCCGGGCGGCTGCTGCCCGTACGGGGCCGGAGGCTGCTGGCCGTACGGGGCGGGAGCCTGTCCCGGTACCTGTCCGAACTGCGGTTGCTGGGGCGGCTGCCCCGGCTGCCCGTACGGAGCGGGTGGAGGCGGGGGCGGCGGAGGCACACTGCCGCCCTGCGGGGCCAGCGGCGCCACGATGGTCGGCGCGGCGTGCATCTGCTGCTGTGGAGTGGGCGCGGGCGCGGCCGGTGCGCCGAAGGACGGTGCGGGCTGCGGTGCCTGCGGTGCGGCCGGGGCACCGAACGCCGGAGGGGGCGCCGAGGCCTGGGCGGGCGGGGCGAACGACGGGGCGGCGGACTGCGGCTGCGGAGCCGCGGGCTCCTCCTCCGCGACCTCGCCCCCGAAGTTCTTCAGCAGCGCCTCAAGGCCGCCGTCGAAGCCCTGGCCGACGGCGGCGAACCGCCAGACGTCCTTCAGGTAGAAGTCACCCAGCATCACGGCACGCTCAGTGGTGAACTCGGAGCCGGTGAAGGCGTACCTGACGACTTCCTCGCCACCCGCGACGATCCGGATGTAACCGGGACCGACCTGCGCCATCTGTCCGGCGCCGTCCAGCGTCGCGGTGAACGACAGTTTATGGATGCTCGCCGGAATGCGGTCCAGAGTCACGCGGAACGACTCGGTGTCACCGGCCTGGGCGCCCAGGAGCTGAATCGACTCCTCGGGCGATTTCGGCTGATTGAAGAAGATGAAATACCGGTCGTCGGAGAGCTGCTCATTGGCATCGAGGCCGAAGCAGCTGATGTCAAAGGTCAGTCCCGGGCCGGCGATCTGCACACCTACGTACAGGTCCGTCCCCGGTGTGAGATCGCTGATCTTGGCCTTGTGGCCGCGTTGGAATTCCCTGGCCATGCGTAACGACCGTCCCCCATCCGGATCTGAATGCGTCGCGTCAGGCTAACCGCAAAGTCCCGCCCCGGGCCAAGCCGGTACAGACCCGGTACAGAATCACCGAACGTCACTCGTCCCGTGCGGCGGGCAGATGCGGCAGCCGGTCGGCCGCCACCACCCCTTCGAGATAGCCGCGCGCCCGCTCGGTACGGGGGTAGGCGTCCAGGAGCCGCCAGAACCGCGGACCGTGTCCTGGCACCAGGAGATGGGCCAGTTCGTGGACGAGCACATAGTCGACGACGTACTCCGGCATGCCCTGCAGCCGGTGCGACAGGCGGATGCTGCCCTCGGCCGGGGTGCAGGACCCCCACCGGGTGTTCTGGTTGGTCACCCACCGGACCGAGACGGGTCTGGCCCGGCCGTCGAAATACTGCGCGGACAGCCGCTCCGCCCGCTCGGCGAGCTCGCTGTCACCGGGAACGCGCCTGCTCTCCTGGGCGGCCAGCTTGTCGAGCATGACGCTCACCCAGCGCTGCTCCTCGGCCTCGGACATCCGGGCGGGGATCAGCACGATCGTGCGGTCGCCCTCCCGGTACGCGGAGACCGTTCTGCTGCGGCGGGAGCTCCGGCGGACCTCGACCGCGCTCGTCGTCGAGCCGCGGGGCGGGGGGTCTGCCGCGCTGCGCTGCTGGATTCCGGCGCTGCGCGCGGGGGTCTCCCCGGCGAGGCCGGGTGACGGGTCGGCGGGCACGGCACGACGTTACCCGTTGCCGGTGGGGGAAGTCCCGTCTCCTGAACGGTTCACACATGATCCGCCACACGGCGTGCACCATTTGAACGACTAATACCCCCCGCCTGTGGATAACTTTTCACCCGCTCCGGCGGTGCGCTGCATCATGGCAATGGATCTCACGCAGACGCACAGACCGGGGGTAGCCGTGCATCCGATGTTGAAACCCGCACTGCGCCGCGCATGGCGCGGCAGCGGCACCGTCCAATTCGGTGTGACGCCCGCACATGCGGTGAAGGTCGGCCCGATGGACATCGCGACGGGCTGTTTCCTGGAACTCCTCGACGGAACACGCGGGATGCCGCTGTTGCGCGAAGAGGCCAGGTCGCTGGAGCTCACCGAACGCCAAGTGGACACGCTCGTGGTCCGGTTGCTGGACGCGGGGCTCATCGACGACGTACGGGCCGGCGGGCCGGAGACCGATGCGTTACGGAAACGGGCGGATGCCATGGAGCGTCACCGGCCCGACCTGGCATCCCTCTCCGTCGTGCATCCCGAGCCCGGCGGCGGGACGCGCCGGCTGGCCGCCCGCCGCTCCATGCGCGTCCAGGTACGAGGAGCGGGCCGGGTCGGTGCGGCCCTCGCCGCGGTGCTCTCCGGATCCGGGGTGGGCCACGTCGAGGTCCTGGACGGCGGAAGCGTCGAGCCCGGCGACATCTCGCCGGCAGGCCTGCCGCCCTCGGCGGCCGGAGAGCGCCGGGACACCTCGGCCAGGCAGCTGGTCCGGCGCTCGGCTCCGTCTCCGGCGCCGCGGGCGGCCCAGTCGTCGGGCGGCCCGGCCGCGAGCGGCGAGCCGGGCCTGTCCCTGATCGTGGTGGCCCCTCGCGAGAGCCTCTCCGCCTATGTCCCCGATCCGCGCACAGCCGAGCCGTGGGTCGCCTCCGGCACACCGCATCTCTACGCCGGGGTGATCGAGGCCACCGGATTCGTCGGCCCCCTGGTGCTGCCGGGCGGCACGGCGTGCGCGGGATGCCTCGATCTGCACCGGCGCGACCGGGACCCGCAGTGGCCGCGGATGCTGGCTCAGTGGCAGTCCGGCCGGCGCACCGCCGTGCAGGCCTGCGATCTGGGCCTGGCGACCGCGGTGGCGGGTCTGGCCGCCGCCCACGCCCTGGCCTTCCTCGACGGGGAACTGCCCGCCTGCACCGGGGCCCGGTGGGAAGCCGCACTGCCGCTGTTGGACTGGCGGTCCGAGCGGATCCGGGCACACCTCGACTGTTCCTGTGGAGCGGGTGGGCACACTGAGGGGGTGCGCACCTCCGGAGCCGGCACGGCGCACGACACAATGGCCGGGTAGCCGCCGCACGCAGCGCGGCAGTCTGGGATTTGGAGGAGCATATGTCTGATCTTCCCCGGAAGGCGGTCACCCGAACCGCCAAGCTGGCCGCGCTGCCTTTGGGGTTCGCGGGCCGCGCCACCTGGGGGCTGGGCAAGCGCATCGGCGGGAAGTCCGCGGAGCTTGTCGCCCGCGAGGTTCAACAGCGGACCGCCGACCAGCTCTTCAAGGTCCTGGGTGAGCTGAAGGGCGGGGCGATGAAGCTCGGGCAGGCTCTGTCCGTCTTCGAGTCCGCTCTGCCGGAGGAGGTCGCCGGCCCCTACCGCGCGGCCCTCACCAAACTCCAGGAGGCCGCACCTCCGATGCCGAACAGCACGGTCCACGCGGTGCTGGCCGAGCGGCTCGGTGAGGACTGGCGGGAGCTGTTCCTGAGCTTCGAGGACAAGCCGTCGGCCGCCGCCTCGATCGGGCAGGTGCACCGGGCGGTGTGGCACGACGGGCGCGACGTCGCGGTGAAAGTGCAGTACCCGGGCGCCGGGGAGGCGCTGCTCTCGGACCTGACCCAGCTCAGCCGGTTCGCCCGGCTGCTCGGTCCGCTGGTTCCGGGCATGGACATCAAGCCGTTGATCACGGAGCTGCGTGACCGGGTGTCGGAGGAGCTGGACTACGAGCAGGAGGCGCGGTCGCAGCGGGAGCACGCGGAAAAGTTCGCCGACGATCCCGATGTCGTGGTCCCGGGCGTGGTGCACCAGTCCGATCAGGTGCTGGTCACGGAGTGGATCGACGGTGTGCCGCTGGCCGATGTGATCGCCGACGGAACCGCGGAGCAGCGGGACCGGGCCGGTCAGCTGCTGGCCCGGTTCCTCTTCTCCGGCCCCGCGCGCACCGGGCTGCTGCACGCCGACCCGCACCCGGGCAACTTCCGGCTGCTGCCCCCGGACCCGGCCGAGCTGACCGACCCGGCGGACGCGGAGGACCCGGCGGACCCGGCGGACGCGGAGGACATCGACGGCGCGGCGGGGGCCGGGGCCGATCGGTGGCGGCTCGGCGTCCTCGACTTCGGGACGGTGGACCGGCTGCCGGGCGGACTGCCGCAGACCATCGGGAACTCGTTGCGGCTGACGCTCCAGGGCGACGCGGACGCGGTGTACGGGCTGCTGCGCGAGGAGGGGTTCGTCAAGGATTCGGTCGACCTGGCCCCCGACGCGGTGCTCGACTACCTCCAGCCGATCATCGAACCCGCTCTGGTGGAGGAGTTCGCCTTCAGCCGGGGCTGGATGCGCAATCAGGCCGCCCGGATAGCTGATCCGCGTTCTCCCGCCCACCAGTTGGGCAAGCAGCTGAATCTGCCGCCCGCCTATCTGCTCATACACCGCGTAACGTTGAGCACGATAGGGGTGCTGTGCCAGCTCGGCGCGACGGTCCGGCTGCGCGAGGAGCTCGAATCCTGGCTGCCTGGGTTCCTGCCGCAGGAAGAGGAGGAGTGGGCCGAGGAGGAGTGTCCCGGGGAAGCTCCTTCGGAGCTCGCCACCTAGGACGTGCGCCCACCGGTCGGAGTCGACGCGGCACCACGCGGAACGGCCTCGGGGCCGGTCCGCGTGGACCGGCCCCGAGGCAGGGGTGGTGCTGTCGGTACTGGGTACCGTTCGCCGCGGGCCAGAGAGCGGCCGACCCGTAGCGGGTCGGATCAGTGCATGACCGCCATGGCGAGCGCACGCCGGGCACGCATCGAGGCGCGCTCGGCCCGGCGCTGCATCCGCCGCGCGGTGACCAGGCGTACGGCCTCGCGTTCCGCGTCGGCTTCCCGCAGGCGGTCGTGCATATGAGCACGAGCCAGGGCTTCTGGGATGAGTTGCATCTCACGGGTCCTGTTCTGACGCGAGTCGTTCGCGCCGATGATGGTGACGTCCGGTGTCGCGGAGCCGACGGGCTCCCTCGTGGGGATGGTCATTGGTTCCTGGTTTCGGGGATCGTGGGTGTGGGGACGGTCGATGGTTCCGATGCGCTTCATGGGTTTGGGGGCCGTGACCCCCAGGCCGGCGATCACGCCGCGACCGGGTTCTTGCGCGGACGGCCACGCGGCCGCTTGCGAGCAACGACGACGCCCTGGATGAAGAGCTCGCCACCCCAGACACCCCACGGCTCGCGACGCTCCTTGGCGCCGGCGAGACAGGCCTCGACTAGCGGGCAGGTGCCGCAGAGGGACTTGGCGTACTCGACGTCCGCCGGGGACTCGGCGAAGAAGACCTCGGGGTCGTAGGAACGGCACGGGACGGGCACGCCGAGGTTCTCGATGGCGTCGTCGAGCGCGGTGAGCGCAGTGAGCGGGGTCAAGGTGGAGTCCTCCGTGAGGCCGGGCGGGGGGATCGTTTCGGAAGGCGGTACGGACGGGGCGTGCGCTTCGAGTTGCACGGTGGTGGTGTCCTCGTCTGGTGGTTTCCGGCCTGTTGGCCGGGGGGCGGCTGGTACCAGGTGTTACTTGTCCTGAGGCTCCTTCGTGCTGTCTCGTCCGTTTGGACAAAACAAAAGGGCCGCGGATCCCGAGTGGGGTTCCGCGGCCCTGAAGGCGCCGGCCTGATCGTCGATCAGGCTGGATCTCTCCAGGGTTCAGGCCCACGGAAGGCCCACATCGAGTGGTGGTGCGTCGTCTGCTTCGTGACTCCGGCTTCCGCTCCCGCACCGACGGCCGCAAAGGCATAGGCCTGGGCCTGTCCCTTCGCTACTGCTGCTGCCGGTGCCTGGGTCGGTCGCTCATTACGCTCCCGCTCGGGAAGGCTCACCAGGGACAGCGGGCTGACGGCGGAAATGCCGGACATACCGGTGCCACGCAGGGAAGACGTCGAAGAGCAGGCGAGGCCGAGCGAGCAGGCGGAGACGACCGAGAGATCGGTCATTTTCTTGGTCTCAATGGTGCTGATCACTTCAATCGCCTCCTCTCGGCGTCTAGGGCGGACCGACCGAGCCGGTCCTACGTATTCGGATAAGTACAGCACAGGATCAGGGCTTCAGAGAAGTCGCTGTTCCCGTGGTTAAGAACCTATGGTGACTACTGGGGCGGGCGCAAACTATTTTTTCGACGAGTTTTTCTCACACCTCCTCGTCGCCCTCCGCAGGCTCCTCCACCCCGTCCCCACCTGCGCAGATGTCCAGCACCGCGCCACCGAACCGGCCCAGCTTCCGCGCGCCGACCCCAGGGATCCCGGCCAACTCGCTTTCGCTGCCCGGCACTGCCTCCGCGATCGCCATCAGCGTCTTGTCGGTGAACACGCAGTAGGCGGGCTGGCTGATCTCCTGGGCCCGGACCGCGCGCCAGTCGCGGAGCCGCTCGTACAGCGCCTCGTCCATGTCCGACGGGCAGTCGTCACAGCGCATCAGCTTCATCTCACCGGCATCGGTGAGGGTCCTGCCGCACACCCTGCACAGCGCGGGCCCGCGCCGCTTGCGCCGGGCCGCCACCGGCCGCTCGATACCGCCGCTGCCACCCGCCGCGCTCCTGGAGCCCAGCGCCGCGGAGCCGGGGCGCAGCCCGTTCAGGAAGCGGCTCGGGCGGCGGCCGGACCGGCCGCCGGGCGAGCGGGCCAGCGACCACGACAGCGAGAGGTGGAAGCGGGCCCGGGTGACGCCGACGTACAGCAGCCGGCGCTCCTCCTCGATCTGCTCGTCCGTCTTCGCGTAGGTGATCGGCATCATGCCCTCGGTCAGTCCGACCAGGAACACGGCGTCCCACTCCAGGCCCTTCGCCGAGTGCAGCGAGGCCAGGGTGACTCCCTGGACCGTGGGGGCGTGCTGGGCCGCGGCCCTCTCGTCGAGCTCGGCGACCAGATCGGAGAGGGTCGCGCCGGGCCTGGCCCGTTCGAAGTCCTCCGCGAGCCTGACCAGGGCGGCCAGGGACTCCCAGCGGTCGCGCACCGCGCCGGAGCCGGCGGGCGGCTCGCTCCGCCAGCCCTTGGTGGACAGCACCGCGCGGACCTCCGCGGGCAGCCCCTGCGCATCGTCCAGCAGGGAGTCGTTGCCCCCGGCGCGGGCCGCGCCGCGCAGGGCGACGCCCGCTTCCCGTACCTCCGCGCGCTCGAAGAACCGCTCCGCGCCCCGCAGCTGGTACGGCACCCCCGCGTCGGCCAGGGCCTGTTCGTAGACCTCGGACTGGGAGTTGACCCGGTAGAGCACGGCGATCTCGCCCGCCGGGACTCCGGCCGCGATCAGGTCGCGGATGCGGCGGGCGGTGCCTTCGGCCTCCGCCGGCTCGTCCGCGTACTCCGTATAGGCGGGCTCCGGGCCGCGCTCGCGCTGCGAGACCAGTTCGAGCCGGTGCTCGGCGGCCCTGCCCCTGGCCTGGCCGAGCAGCCCGTTGGCCAGGTGGACCACCTGCGGCGTGGAGCGGTAGTCCCGGACGAGCTTGACGACGGTGGCCCGGGGGTGACGGGTGCGGAAGTTCAGCAAGTGGTCGGGGGTGGCCCCGGTGAAGGAGTAGATCGTCTGGCTGGCGTCGCCCACGACGCAGAGGTTGTCCCGGTCGCCCAGCCAGAGGTCCAGCAGCCGCTGCTGGAGCGGGCTGACGTCCTGGTACTCGTCGACGACGAAGTGCTGGTACTGCCGGCGCACGTGGTCGGCGATGTCGTGCCGGTCCTGGAGGATGCCGACGGTCAGGAGCAGCACATCCTCGAAGTCGATGACCGTGCGGTCCCGCTTCAGCTGCTCGTACATCGCGTAGACCTGCGAGATCTCGGCGGGATCGCGCGGGGCGTCGCGCTGGGACTTGGCGACCACGGCCGGATAGTCGGCGGGCACGGTCTGGGTGACCTTGGCCCATTCGATCTCGCTCGTGACATCGCGCAGCTCGTTGCGGTCGAGCCGGATGTTGCAGCGGGCGGCCGCCTCTGCCACCAGCTGGACCTTGCGCTCCAACAGCCGGGGCAGATCGCCACCGACAGCTTTCGGCCAGAAGTACTGGAGCTGGCGCAGGGCCGCGGAGTGGAACGTCCGCGCCTGCACGCCGCCCGCCCCGAGCTGGCGCAGCCGTCCCCGCATCTCGCCGGCGGCCCGGTTGGTGAACGTGACGGCGAGCACACTCGTCGGCTGGACCATCCCGGCGCGCACCCCGTAGGCGATGCGGTGCGTGATGGCCCGCGTCTTGCCCGTACCGGCTCCGGCCAGCACGCACACCGGGCCCTGCAGGGCCGTGGCGACTTCGCGCTGTTCGGGGTCGAGCCCGTCCAGGATGGCGTCGGCGGAGTCGGGGACCTGAGGGAAGAGGGTGGAATGCGTTGCTGATGTCACCCCGCCATGCTGCCAGGTCGGGAGGGGCCGGTGCTGAGGTTGTCCACAGGGGTGCCGTATCCGTCGTACTGATGCGGGGCGGTCCGGGAATGGCGGCCGGGTTGCGTACGTTCTCCTTTCGTGCGGTAACGCACGTCCCGGCTCGTGGGTATGACGGACGAGACCGTGACGGGATGTGACGGGATTTCCGTGATCGAAGAGACAGAGGAGCGCCAAGACATGCCGGGCACTGTGACGATGTACAGCACCACGTGGTGCGGATACTGCCGTCGGCTCAAGGGCCAGATGGACCGCGAGGGCATCGCGTACACCGAGATCAACATCGAGCACGACCCGGAGTCGGCGGCCTTCGTCGAGAAGGCGAATGGCGGCAACCAGACGGTTCCGACCGTTCTCTTCCCGGACGGTTCGACGCTGACGAACCCTTCGCTGGCCCAGGTGAAGCAGGCGCTCGGCGCCTGACCGGCCTTGACGCACCCGACCCCCGACCGGCCCGCCGCCGGATCGGGGGTCTTCGCGTATCCGCCCGCACGGGGCCGGCTCGTGGGTAGCGTGACCGGCATGACGAGCGGGGGCGGGGCAGACGGCGAGGCGTTGTACGGAGGCATGGCGGACGCGGGCGCCGTCTTCCGCCGGGGTGAGCTGGTGGACCGGCCCGCACCGCCCAACGCCCCCGCCCTCCACGCCCACCTCCGGGCGCTGAGGGCCCACGGCTTCGACGCGGCTCCTGCTCCCGTCGGCCTCACCGCCGACGGGAGCAGGAGCCGCGGGCAGCTGACCTTCATCCGTGGCGAGGTGGCTCTGCCACCGTTCCCGGACTGGGTGCTGACGACAACCGCCCTCGCATCGGTGGGGAGACTGCTGCGCCGCCTGCATACGGCGAGCGAGGCCGTCGGGACCGTCGCGGACGTCGACTGGCCGCAGGATCTCGCCGACCCGGCGGGAGGAACGATGGTGTGCCACAACGACGTCTGCCCGGACAACGTGGTCTTCCGCGACGGCCGGGCCGCCGCCCTGATCGATTTCGACCTGGCCGCTCCGGGCCGCCCTCTCCGGGACCTCGCCATGGCTGCCCGCTACTGGGTGCCCATGCTCGATCCGGTGTCCGCGGCCGCCCTGTATCCCGGCGGGCCGGATGTGTGCGCCCGGCTGCGGATCCTCGCCGACAGCTACGGCCTCCCGGCGGCGGAGCGCGCCGCGTTGCCGGGGGTGATCGAACAGGCCACGGAGATCTGCCGAGGCTTCGTCGCCCGCCGCGTGGCCGACGGCGATCCCGTCTACCTCCAGGCGTTGGCCGACCGCGGCGGATGGGAGCGCTGGGACCGCATGCGGGCCTGGCTGGCCTCCCACCGCGAGACGTTCACGGCCGCTCTGACCGACTGACCTGTCCTGACCTCTGCCGCCCCGTGTCGCCCTCCTCGCGGCGGTGCGCCCGGGGTCAGCCCAGGCCGAGCTGGCGGGACGCCGCCGCCACCGTCTGTTCGAGGAGGACGGCGATGGTCATCGGGCCGACTCCGCCGGGGACGGGGGTGATCAGGCTCGCGTGCTCGGCCGCTGTCTCGAAATCGACGTCACCGACGTTGCCCGCGTTGTAGCCCGCGTCGATCACCACCGCGCCAGGCCTGATGTCGGCGCCGGTGATGAAGCGCGGCCTGCCGACCGCGACCACCAGGACGTCCGCCTGCCGGACGATCGAGGAGAGGTCCGCGGTGTGCGAGTGGCAGTACGTCACCGTGGCGTTGCGGCCGAGGAGGAGCATTCCGGCGGGCTTGCCGAGGATGGCGCTGCGTCCCACGACCACCGCGTGCTTGCCCGCGAGGCCGACCTCGTACGCGTCGAGGAGCCGCATGATGCCGCCGGGGGTGCAGGAGACGAATCCGGGGAGGCCGAAACCCATCGCCGCGAAGGAGTGCATGGTGACCCCGTCGACGTCCTTCTCGGGGGCGATCGCCTCGAAGGCTGCCCGTTCGTCGATGTGCGGGCCCATCGGGTGCTGCAGCAGGATGCCGTGGACTCCCGGGTCGTTCGACAGCGCTGTCACCGCGGCGACCACATCGGCCGTGGTGGCGTCGGCGGGGAGCGCCACGTGCCGGGACTCGATGCCCGCACGCGCGCACCGGTTGCGCTTCATCTTGACGTACGTCACGGAGGACGGGTCGTCACCGACGAGGACTGTGGCCAGGCAGGGCGGCGTTCCGGTGCGCAGCCGGATCTCCGCGGCCGCGGCGCTGGTCTCCTCGACACTCCGGCGGGCGAGGCCGGTGCCGTCCATCAGCTGAGCCGTGCGGGTCGGGTTCATGTGGTTCTCCTGGGCGCTGGGGCGATCGCGTCGGCCGACGGGCCGCGGGGATCGCGGGATCGTGGTCGGTCGCCCAGGCGCACGGCTCCGGCAGTCCCATGGACTGCCCGTGTTCTCTGCGGCCGCTCCCCGGTGGTGCTCCACCTCAGCGCCAGTCACGGCCCGCACCCACTGTAGAGGCGCGCGGGTGAACTCGGGGAGTGCGGGCGCACTCCCCGCTCGCGTCCTGGCTCCGGTGGGAGCCGGCGCTGCGCGGGTCAGCCGGCGCTGCGCGGCCTCGGGAGGGGCTTCCCGTACCAGATCTCGATCAGCCGGGCCGCGATCGAGATGCCGAACGGGGGCAGGATCTCGCCCGACTCGAAGGCGGCCGTCAGATCCTCGCGGGAGAACCAGCGCGCCTCCTCGATCTCCTCGCCGTCGACGTTGATCTCGTACGTCGTGGCCCGTGCCATGAAGCCGAGCATCAGGCTGGACGGGAAGGGCCAGGGCTGGCTGGCGACGTACTCCACCTCGCCCACCGTGATGCCCGCCTCCTCGAAGACCTCGCGCGCTACGGACTGCTCGATCGATTCGCCCGGCTCGACGAAACCGGCCAGGGTGGAGAAGCGGCCCTCCGGCCAGTGGACCTGGCGGCCCAGCAGGGCACGGTCCTGGTCGTCGGTGACGAGCATGATCACGGCCGGGTCGGTGCGCGGGTAGTGCTCCGCGCCGCAGGCCTGGCAGCGGCGGATGTGTCCGGACGCCGCGATGACCGTGCGTTCGCCGCAGCGCGAGCAGAAGCGGTGCAGCCGCTGCCAGTTCTCCAGGGCCACCGCGTGCACCATCAGTCCGGCGTCGCGGGCGCCGAGGAGCAGTCCGGCCTCGCGCAGCCCGGCGGGGCGCGCCGACTGGTCCATGCGGCCCGGCAGGGAGTCCTTCTGCAGGGCGAAGTAGCTGACGCCGTCCTCGTCGGTGCCGAGGAAGTAGCGGTGGGTCTCGGTGACGGGCGCCTCGAAAGCGGGGGTCATCACGATCTCGGTGCCGTCGTCGGTGTCGTCGATCAGCACCTGCCCGCCGGAGACCACGAAGACCCGGGTCGTCGGGTGGCTCCACGCCGCGGCCAGCCAGGCCTCGTCGAGGCGGTGGTGCGCGGCGCGGTCGATGCCGCTGGGCGCGGTCAGACCGATGGGCCGGTCGGTGGTGGCGTTGTCGAAGGTGCTCACAGGTGCTTCCTACTCCCCCGGGATGGATCGGGTGTTCAGAGGATTCAGCGGAGTGCGGCCGCCAGTTCGCTCCAGAGGTGGGCGGTGGTCTCCACGCCCTTGAGCAGCAGGTCGAGTTCGACCTTCTCGTTGGGGGCGTGCCAGCCGTCGGACGGTACGGAGATGCCGAGGAAGAGGACGGGGGCGCCGAGCACGTCCTGCAGGTCCGCGGCGGGCCCCGAGCCTCCTTCGCGGGTGAAGAGGATCTTCTTGCCGAAGGCCCGTCCCATGGCGCGGGCGACGGCCTGCAGGGCGGGGTGGTCGAGCGGGGTGAGGCAGGGGCGGGTGGCGGGGAGGAAGGTGATCCGGTGGCCGATTCCGGCCGGGACGCGGGCCTCTGCCCAGGCCCGTACGGCCTCCTGGATCCGGTCCGGCTCCTGGCCCGCGACCAGCCGGAAGCTGATCTTGACCCGGGCGGACGACGGGATGATCGTCTTGCTTCCGGCGCCCTGGTAGCCGCCGCCGATGCCGTTGACCTCGGCGGTGGGGCGGGCCCAGACGCGCTCCAGGGTGGAGTAGCCCGCCTCGCCGGACGCGGCCTGCGACCTGGCGGTGCGCAGCCAGGTGGCCTCGTCGAAGGGGAGCGCGGCGAAAAGCTCGCGTTCGGTGCTGGTCAGTTCGGTCACTCCGTCGTAGAAGCCGGGGACCGCGACCCGTCCGTCCGCGTCGTGGAGCGCCGCGACGAGCCGGGCGATCTCGGTCCCCGGGTTGGGGACCGCGCCGCCGAACGAACCGGAGTGGATGTCCTGGCCGGGGCCGCGCAGCTCGATCTCGCACTCGGCCAGGCCGCGCATGCCGGTGCAGACGGTCGGGGTGGCCTCGTCCCACATGCCGGTGTCGGAGACGATCACGGCGTCCGCGGCGAGCCGCTCTGCCCGCTGCTCGACCAGGGCGCGGAAGTGCGCGGAGCCCGATTCCTCCTCGCCCTCGACGAGCAGCTTGAGGTGCACGGCGGGGCTGGTGCGCCCGGTGGTGGCGAGGTGGGCCCGGACGCCGAGGGTGTGGAAGAACACCTGGCCTTTGTCGTCCGCCGCGCCGCGCCCGTACATCCTGCCGTCCCGGATCACCGGCTCGAACGGCTCGGTGTGCCAGCCGTCCTCGCGGGCGGCGGGCTGCACGTCGTGATGTCCGTACACCAGGACCGTGGGGGCGTCCGGATCGTCGGACGGCCACTCGGCGTAGACGGCGGGCGCACCGTCCGTCTCCCAGACCTCGGTGACCGGGAAGCCGGTCTCCTTGAGCTTGGCGGACAGCCACTCGGCGCTGCGCCGTACGTCCCCGTCGTGCTCCGGCTGCGCGGATACGGAGGGAATGCGCAGCCACTCCGCGAGGTCGTCGAGGAAGGCCGCGCGGTGCTGCTCGATGTACGTACGGACGGCGCTGTCCGGGGTGTCGCTCATGACCTTCAGCTTATCCGTCCGCGGGAGGTGGCTCGTCCAGGAGGATGCGCTCCAGTTCCCGGCGGCCCGGGAGGCGGCCTGGGCGGACGCTCTCACCGGTGCGGACGAAGAGGAACGTGGCCGAGACGTCGGTGAGCGGCAGTCCGTGCAGTTCGGCCCAGGCGAGGCGGTAGACGGCGAGCTGGAGGGGGTCGGCGGTGTTGGTGCGGCTGGTCTTCCAGTCGACGATCTCGTACGTGTCCCCGGTGCGGTACACCGCGTCGATACGGCCCCGGACGATCCGGCCGGCCAACGTGATCTGGAACGGCGTCTCGACGCGGTACGGGGTCCGGCGGGCGTACGGGGTGCGCTCGAAGGCCTCCTTGAGCAGCGCGAGATCGGCCTCGTCGGCGATCTCGGCGTCGCTGTCCTCGCCGCCGGGCAGCTCGTCGGGGCCGAGCATGGGCAGCGGCAGCTCCTCGAAGCGGGACTCGACCCAGGCGTGGAAGCGGGTGCCCCGGCGGGCGGCGGGCTGCGGGGGGCGGGGCATGGGCCGGGCCAGCTCCTGGGCGAAGCCGTCCGGGTCGTCGGCCAGGCGCATCAGCTGGGTGGCGGAGAGCGAGGCGGGGACGAGGACGTCGCGCACGGTGGCGCGGGCCCGGCGCAGCTCCCCGGCGAGGGCGTCGAGGTCGCGGTCCCAGGAGGCGAGGGTGCGGGACTCCTCGGAGGTGAGGCGCGAGGGGGCCCGCTCGGGCAGCCGGGCCGCGGGGATGTGGGGGGCGAGTGGGGCTCGGAGGATGTCGTCGGGGGCCGGGGCCTCGTCCGGGTCGTCGGGGAAGGGCGCTTCGTCTTCGTCCAGGAAGGGGTCGTCCTCGGGGAACAGCTCGTCCTCGACGGGCGGCTCGTCCGGCGTACCCGGCTGCTCCGCCGTCCCGTCCGCGTCATCCACCGGCCCCGCCCCGGCCAGGGCCTTCAGGTGCGCCATCACCGTCTCCGCGGCGGCCCTGCGGCGGGCCAGCGCGGTGTCGTCCAGCGGCAGCGGCCAGGCGTGGTCGGCCGCCGACTCGGCCAGGGCCGGGTTCTCCTCGTCCTCGGCAGGCTCGTCCGCCCAGACCTCGATCTCGCCGTGGCCGGCCACGCAGTGCTCGTACAGCGCGTGCAGGAAGCCGGAGGGGCCGCGCGTCTTCTTCTGGCTCGGGCCCCACCAGTGGCCGGAGCCGAGCAGCAGGGTGCGGGGGCGGGTGAAGGTGACGTATCCGAGGCGCAGCTCCTCGGTGTGCTGGTGCTCCTTCATCTCCTCCTTGAAGCCCTTGAGGCCCTTGGCGTCGAAGGAGTGGATGACGGGCAGGGTGGCGGTGTCGCCGCGCAGGGCGTGCGGGAGGACCTTGGACTGGGAGGTCCAGGCGTCCCTGGACCGGCCGCTCGGGAACTGGCCGCTGACCAGGCCGGGCACGGCGACGACGTCCCATTCGAGGCCCTTGGACTTGTGGGCGGTGAGGACCTTGACGGTGTTCTCGCCGCCGGGCAGCGCGTTGTCCAGGCCCTTCTCGTACTGCGCGGCGGTGCGCAGGAAGCCGAGGAAGGCGAGGAGCGTGGCCTCACCGTCGACGGCGGCGAAGCGGGCCGCGACGTCGAGGAAGTTGGCGAGGGTCTCGCGGCGGCGGGCGGCCAGGGCCTGCGGGGAGGCGGAGAGCTCGACTTCGAGTCCGGTGGCGCTCAGGACCCGGTGCAGTACGTCCATCAGGGGGGCGGAGAGCGAGCGGCGCAGTTCGCGCAGTTCGGTGGCGAGGCGGGCGAAGCGGATGCGGGCCCCGGTGGAGAACGGCAGCCGGTCGTCCTCCTCGCCCCCGGAGTCGAGGAAGGTGTCCAGGGCATCGGCCAGCGAGATCACCTCGGCCGGGTCGACGCCCTCGACCGCTTCGGCGAGGCGGCGGTCGGGGTCGAAGTCCTCGTCGTCGCCGTGGGAGGCGCGGTGCACGAGGAGGCGGGCCCGGCGGCCGAGCAGCGCCAGGTCACGGGGGCCGATCCGCCAGCGGGGGCCGGTGAGCAGCCGGACCAGGGAGGCGTTGGCCCCCGGATCCTGGAGGACCTCGCAGACCGCGACGAGGTCCGCGACCTCGGGGAGGTGCAGCAGCCCGGACAGGCCGACGACCTCGACCGGGATGTCCCGGGCCACCAGCGCGGCCTGGATCTGCGGGAAGTCGCCGGCGGTGCGGCACAGGACGGCGATCTCGCCGGGCGCCTTGCCGGTCCGCACCAGGTGGGCGATCGAGTCCGCGAGCCAGCCGACCTCCTCGGTGTGGGTGCGCAGCAGGGCGCAGCGGACGAGCCCGTCGCGCTCGGCGCCCGGCGCGGGGCGCAGCGCCTCGACGCCCTCGTGCATGGCGCGCAGCGGTTCGGCCAGGCCGTTGGCGAGGTGGAGGAGGCGGCCGCCGCTGCGGCGGTTCTCGCTGAGGGAGTAGCGGGTCGCGGGGGCGCCGTCGGCCTGGGGGAAGTGGCTCGGGAAGTCGTCGAGGTTGGCCACGGAGGCGCCGCGCCAGCCGTAGATGGCCTGGCAGGGGTCGCCCACGGCGGTGACCGCGTGCCCGGTCGACGTGCCGTCGGGGCCGCTGCCGAAGAGGGCGGAGAGCAGGAGGCGCTGGGCCACGGAGGTGTCCTGGTACTCGTCGAGCAGGACGACCCGGTACTCCTCGCGCAGGATCGCGCCGACCTCGGGGCGGGTGAGGGCGAGCTGCGCGGAGAGCGCGATCTGGTCACCGAAGTCGAGGAGGTCGCGGCTCCGCTTCGCCTCCCGGTAGCGCCGGGTCAGCGAGAGCAGCTCGCGGCGGGCCTCCGCGGTCTCGGGGATCCTGCGCAGTTCGGCGTTGCTGAGCTTGGCGCTCTCCAGCTCGCGGAGCAGCTCTGTGTCGTACTCCGCGAGCTGTTCGGGGCGTACGAGATGCTCGGCCAGCTCGGCGTCCAGCGCCAGCAGATCGCTGACCAGCGTGGGAAACGACCTGGTCAGAGCCGGGTAGGGGCCGGGTGCCTCGCGCAGTACGCGGGCGGCGAGCTGAAAGCGGGTGGCGTCGGCGAGGAGGCGGGTGGTGGGTTCGAGCCCGATCCGCAGCCCGTGCTCGGTGAGGAGCCGCCCTGCGAAGGCGTGGTACGTGGAGATGCTGGGCTCACCCGGCGGGTCGTCCGGGTCGATGACCTCCGGATCGGTGACGCCGGCCGCGACCAGGGCCTTGCGGACGCGCCCCGCCAGCTCGCCGGCCGCCTTGTTGGTGAAGGTGAGCCCGAGGACCTGTTCGGGGGCGACCTGTCCGGTCCCGACGAGCCACACCACACGGGCCGCCATCACCGTGGTCTTCCCCGACCCGGCTCCGGCGACGATCACCTGTGGGGCGGGCGGCGCGGTGATGCACGCCGTCTGCTCCGGGGTGAAGGGGATCCCGAGGAGCTCCTTGAGCTGCTCGGGATCGGTGAGGTGTGAGGACACTCCACAGAGGCTAACCGGACGCACCGACAACCCACGAAGCCGTGAGGGAGCATACCCGGACGCCCGTGAGCGGGCGCACACTGACGACGTGAGCAGGCGCACACCGACAGCCGTGAGCGGGGCGCACGCGGAGACCTGCCCTGTGAGCGGGCGCAGAGGGAACAGCCGCCCGCCGCGCTGACGTGTCCGACGGAGCGCCCGTTCCGGCCGGTACCGGGGTGCACGCCAGAACAGACCGTCTAGATTGGCGCGAGTCGCATCAGTGCATCAGTCGTATCAGTCGCATCAACAGCCATACGAGGAAGGCCAGATGAGCTCCGACACCCCCGCAGCCACCTCCGACACCACCGGCCTCAGGCAGCGCATCGACACCACGAAGGCGCATCCGGCCCGGGTCTACGACGTCTTCCTCGGCGGCAAGGACAACTACCCCGCCGACCGCGAGGCAGCGGCCATGGCGCTGAAGGCCAATCCGCGCGGGCATCTCGACGTACGGCACGACCGGGACTTCGTCCGGCGGGCCGTGACCGCGCTGGCCGGCGAGGGGGGGGCATCCGGCAGTTCCTCGACATCGGGACCGGGCTGCCGACGCAGCAGAACGTCCACCAGATCGCCCAGGCCATCGCGCCGGACTCGCGGATCGTCTACGTGGACAACGATCCGATCGTGCTGGTCCACGCGCAGGCCCTGCTCACCAGCGGGCCCCAGGGCAGCACCGACTACATCGAGGCGGATCTGCGCGACCCCGCCAAGATCCTCGAAGCCGCCCGCCGCACCCTCGACTTCGACCGGCCCGTCACCCTGGTGCTGGCGGCCGTCCTCCACTTCATCGAGGACGAGGAGGCCTACCCCATCGTCAGGCAGCTCGTCGATGCCATCCCGTCGGGCAGCCATCTCGTGCTGAGCAACGTCAGCTCGGATCTCAACCCCGAGCAGGTCGGCCAGGTGACGAAGGCCTTCAAGGAACGCGGCTTCGCCATGGTCCGCCGCTTCGCACGCCCAGGTGGAGCGCTTCGTGACCGACAACGGTCTGGAGATGCTGGACCCCGGGGTCGTCCCGGTGCACCGCTGGCGTCCCGAGCAGGTCACCGATCTGCCGGAGGCCGCCGATCCCGACCAGGAGTTCGTGGCGAGCCTGGACGTCCTGGACCGGACGCGCTACCAGGACATCAACGACGCCACCGACGCGGACGTCAGTGTGTACGGGGTGATGGCCCGCAAACCGTGACGGTCCGGGGTCGGGCGCGCCCGCTCGCACGCCCGCTCACTCCAGGACCTGCCGCCCTTCCGGCTGGGCACTGCACGAGGCCCTGAACGCGCAGTGGGTGCAGTGCTGGCCGGTCGTCGGGGTGAACCGTTCGTCCAGGACCCGGCCCGCGGCGGTCGCCAGCAGGTCCGAGACCCATTCGGTGTCCGGCGGCTGCTGGGCCTGCACCTTGGGAACGGCGTCACCGCCCTCCTTCTTGGGCGCGGGCTGGCGCAGCTGTACGAGTTCGGCGCCGCCGGACTCCGGGCGCCGGCCGTCGAAGACGTCGTCGACCGCGCCTTCCCGGACGGCCAGCTGGTACACGGCGAGCTGGGGGTGGCGGGCGACCTCGTCCTTCGTCGGGGACTGTTTGCCGGTCTTGAAGTCGACGACGTAGGCGCGGCCGTCGGCGTCCCGTTCCACCCGGTCCATGGAACCTCGGATGCGTACCTCGTACTCGCCCGCCTCCAGCGTCACGTCGAAGTCGTGTTCGCTGGCGGCCGGGGTCCGGCCGGTGCGGTCCATGACGTGCCAGCGCAGGAAGCGCTCCAGGGCGACGCGCGCCTGTTCCTTCTCCTGCTGCGACTTCCAGGGGGCGTCGAAGACCAGCCCGTCCCAGACCGAGTCGAGCCGCTCCATGAGGACGGCCAGATCGGCGGGCGTACGGCCGGAGGCCACCTCGTCGGCGAGTACGTGGACGACGTTGCCGAAGCCCTGGGCGGCGGTCGCCGGGGCGTCGGCCTTCACCTCGCGACCCAGGAACCACTGGAGCGCGCAGGTGTTGGCGAGCTGGTCGAGCGCGCTGCCGGAGAGGGCGACGGGCTGGTCCCGATCGCGCAGCGGGACGGCCGAGCGGGTCGGCTCGTACAGGCCCCACCAGCGGTAGGGGTGGGCCGACGGCACGAGCGGCTGCCCCTCGTCGTCGGTGAGCGCCGCGAGCCGGGCGAGGCGGTGGGCGGCCTCCTCGCGCAGGGCGTCGGACGCGCCGGGGTCGACGGTGGTGGCGCGCAGTTCGGCCACCAGGGCGGCCACGGCGAGGGGGCGGCGCGGGCGGCCGGTGACATCGCGGGGCTCGACGCCGAGTTCGGTCAGGAAGCGGGACGGCTGGTCGCCGTCGTCGGCGGGCGCCTTGACCGCGGTGACGACGAGCCGTTCGCGGGCGCGGGTGGCGGCGACGTAGAACAGCCGGCGCTCCTCGGAGAGGAGGGCGCCGGGGGTGAGGGGTTCGGCGAGACCGTCGCGGCCGATCCGGTCCGCTTCGAGCAGCGAGCCCCGGCGGCGCAGGTCGGGCCAGAGGCCCTCCTGCACCCCGGCGACGACGACCATGCGCCACTCCAGGCCCTTGGACCGGTGCGCGGTCATCAGCCGTACGGCATCGGGCCGGGCGGAGCGCCTGGAGAGGGTGTTGGCGGCGATGTCCTGGGCGTCGACCTCCTCCAGGAAGTTGAGCGCGCCGCGCCCGCCGGTGCGCTCCTCCGCGCGGGCCGCCGTGTCGAACAGGGCGCAGACCGCGTCGAGATCGCGGTCGGCGTTGCGGCCGCCCGCGCCGCCCCGCAGCGCGGCCCGCTCCAGCCGGCCCGGCCAGGGGGTGCCGGACCACAGCTCCCACAGGGCCTCCTCCGCGGTGCCGCCGCCCTCCAGGAGTTCGCGCGCCTTGCGCAGCAGGGCGCCGAGACGCTGGGCGCCACGGGCGTACGCCGGATCGTGCGCGACGAGCCGCTCCGGCTCTGCCAGGGCACGGGCCAGCAGATCGCCGGAGGGCGCGGGCACCCGGTTCCCGGCGGCACGCTCCTCGTCGCGCAGGGCCCGGCCGAGCCGGCGCAGATCGGCGGCGTCCATGGAGCCGAGGGGGGAGGCGAGGAGGGTCAGCGCGGTCTCGGTGTCGAGCCAGGCCACCGGGGCGGGGGGTACGGATTCCGCCCCGACCTCTGCCTCTGCCGCTGCCTCCGCCTCGTCCGCGTGCCGGTGGAGCGCCGCCGTCGCCACCGTGCGCAGGGCGGTCAGGAGCGGGGCCACCGCGGGTTCGTGGCGCAGGGGCAGGTCGTCGCCGTCGACCTCCAGCGGAACGCCCGCCGAGGTCAGGGCCCGGCGCATCGCGGGGATCGTGCGGCCGCCGGCCCGGACCAGCACCGCCATCTCGTGCCACGGCACCCCGTCCTCCAGATGCGCCCGGCGCAGCAGGTCCGCGATGTTGTCGAGCTCGGTGGAGGCGGTCGGGTAGGTGTACGTCTCGACGGTGCCGCCCTCGCGGACCGCGCCGAGTTCCCGGTGGGCGCGGACCTTCGCGGAGGGCAGCCGGGTCAGCGGCATCCGGCGGGTGAGCAGCCGGGTGGCCGCCAGCAGCCGGTCCCCTGAGCGGCGCGAGGTGCTGAGGACGCCGACCGGGGCCGGAGCACCGTCCGCCCGCCGGAAGACCTCGGGGAAGTCGAGGATGCCGTTCACGTCGGCGCCCCGGAAGGCGTAGATCGACTGGTCCGGGTCACCGAACGCGATCAGGTCCCGGCCACCGCCGCCGCCCGGGGTGCTCCCCCGGTTTCCGGCCAGCGCGTGCAGCAGCCGCACCTGCGCCGGGTCGGTGTCCTGGTACTCGTCGACGAACACCAGGTCGTACTGGCCGGCCAGCAGCGCGGACACCTCGGGGCGCTCCGCGAGCAGCACCGCCCGGTGGACCAGTTCCGCGTAGTCCAGCACCCCCTGGGCGTCCAGCACGTCGAGGTACTCCGCGAGGAACTCGGCGGCGGCGCCCCAGTCGGGGCGGCCGGTGCGCCGGGCGAAGTCCGCGAGGGCGTCCGGGCCGAGGCCCAGCTCGCGGCTGCGGGCGAGCACCGCGCGTACCTCGTCCGCGAAGCCCCGGGTGGTCAGGCAGGCCCGCAGCTCGTCGGGCCAGCGGATGTGTGCGTGCCCCCGCTTCTCCAGGTCGAGCTGGCCGGCCAGCAGATCGCGGACCGTGACGTCCTGCTCCGGACCGGAGAGCAGCCGCAGCGGGTCAGCGAAGAGATCGGCGTCCTGATGGGCTCGGACCAGGGCGTAACAGAAGGAGTGGAACGTGGTGGCCTGCGGGCTGCGGACGGCGCCGAGCCGGGCGGCCATCCGGTCGCGGAGCTCGACGGCGGCCTTGCGGCTGAAGGTGAGGATCAGGATGCGGGCCGGGTCCGCGCCTCGCGCGACGCGCGCCGCGACGGTCTCCACGAGCGTGGTGGTCTTGCCCGTGCCCGGTCCGGCGAGCACCAGCAGCGGCCCGCCCGGGTGGTCAACCACCGCACGCTGCGCCGCGTCCAGGAGAGGGGGGTCCACGGAGCCCGGCGGGGTACGCACCAGCCGGTACGCGCCCGTGGTCCCACGCCGTGCCTGCCGGTGCGGACTGTGCCGGGTGGTGGAGGAGGAGCTCACGTGGGTCGCCGGTCCTGGTGGGTGTGCTGATGTCGGTGGCGCGGCAGCTGCCGCGAACTGACGACGCTACTCCGGCCACGGGCCCGATCGTGGCGGTACGGATGCGGGGATCGTCACGTTCGGACCGGACGGCGAACACGGCCGAGGCGGCCCGGACGACAGCGGACGTGACGGGGGCGGCGGAATCCGTGCGTACGGCGCGGGCGCCGAGGCCGGCGCGCTGCGCGCGTCACGCTTCCCGTACGCCGTACGGGCCCGGCTCCGCACGATGGGCCGCCGGATGGCCGAAGCTGTCAGGTGTGAGCACCCCCGCCGCCGTCCGCCCCCGGACCGCCCTCCCCGCCGTCCGCCACCGCGTCCGGCACTCCGTCCCACCGCGCCCGTCTCATGTCCAGGCGCGGGATGTGACCGTCCGCACTGGCCGGGGCCTCGCGCAGCGGGGTGTTCTCCGCGCGGTAGTGGTGCAGCGCGCGCAGCTCGTGGCCGGGCAGCAGCGTCCCGTCGGAGCGCACGACGCGCCACCACGGCACCGCCGACCCGTACAGTGCCATGGCCCGGCCGACCTGACGCGGGCCGCCGTCCCCCAGCCACTCCGCGACGTCGCCGTACGTCATGACGCGGCCGGGCGGGATCAGCTCGGCGACGTCGAGCACGCGCTCCGCGTACTCCGGCAGCGCGTCACTCGTCGGATTCTCGCTCATCCGGCCCATCCTGCCGTACGCCACCGACAGCGCGGCCGATTCCGTGTCCGGCCGCACACACAGCGTGCGGAGGCCGGGAAAGGGGCTTATCTTGCGCTTCGCGCGCCCCTGCATCGCACCCTGATGCCCTCCTCCGTCCACAGGCCGTGCCACCATCGTCCGGGCGGTGACCGGTGATACGAGAACACGAAGACCAATCAGAGGCGACGAAGGAGCAGGGCGTGCAGCCACCGAAGGCGGCGGACGCCTCTGATGCCGAGCCGCACCCGGAAGAGGGCCGGCCGGATTCCGGCACCGGTCCGGAGAGTCCCTCCGGGAGGCTGGCCGGCTCGACGCTGTCGACCTCGGAAGAGGAGCTGTCCGAACGCGTCTCGGGGGACGAACCCCTGCTCCCCGCCCGGGTGCACCGTCCCTCCGATCTGCTGCGGCTCCTCATCGGCGTCCTGGCGATCGTCGTGCTGTTCTCCGTCGCCGCGTTCGCCCACGGCACGACCACCGGTCTTGAGGAGGACATCAACAAGGGCACCGGCCAGGCGCCCGACGTGCTCATCAAGATCGCCGGCCTGGTCTCCAGCATCGCCGTCCTGCTCGTGCCGGTCGCCTTCGCGATCGAGCGGCTGATCAAACGCGACGGGCTGCGGATCGCGGACGGTGTGCTGGCCGCCGTGCTGGCCCACGGAGTGACGCTCGCGGCGGATCTGTGGGTCGCCAAGACCGCCTCCGGAACGATCCAGGACGCCCTGACCCAGCCGGCGCCCGGTGACGCGCTCACCGATCCCGTGCACGGCTATCTCGCCCCCGTGATCGCCTATATGACGGCCGTCGGGATGGCGAGACGGCCGCGCTGGCGGGTCGTGCTGTGGGTGGTGCTGCTGCTCGACGCCTTCGCGATGCTGGTCGGCGGCTACACGACACCGCTCTCGATCATCCTCACGGTGCTGATCGGCTGGACGGTGGCGTACGGCACGCTGTACGCGGTCGGCTCGCCGAACGTCCGGCCGACCGGCCAGCACCTGATGGCGGGTCTGCGCCATGTCGGCTTCCGCCCCGTCACCGCGATGCGGGCCGACGACGCCCCCGACTCCGGCGACCAGAACGACCGGGGCCGCCGCTACCTGGTCTCCCTGGAGGACGGCCCGCCGCTCGACGTGACGGTCGTCGACCGGGAACAGCAGGCCCAGGGCTTCTTCTACCGGGTGTGGCGCAGGCTCACCCTGCGCGGGATCACCCAGCGGCGCTCCATCCAGTCGCTGCGCCAGGCGCTGGAGCAGGAAGCGCTGCTCGCGTACGCGGCGATCGCCGCCGGGGCCAACGCGCCCAAGCTGATCGCCACCTCCGAGCTGGGCCCGGACGCCGTGATGCTGGTGTACGAGCACATCGGCGGGCGCTCGCTGGACGCGCTGGAGGACGCCGACATCACCGACGACCTGGTGCGCGACGCCTGGCGCCAGGTGCAGGCGCTCCAGTCCCGGCGGATCGCGCACCGCAGGCTCACCGGCGACGCCCTGCTGGTGGACCGTTCCGGCAAGGTGTTCGTCACGGATCTGCGGGGCGGCGAGATCGCGGCCGGCGATCTGGTGCTGCGGATGGACATCGCCCAGCTGCTCACCACGACCGGTCTGCGGGTGGGCGCGGAGCGGGCGGTGGCCGCCGCGCTCGCGGTCGTCGGCCCGGACACCGTCGCGGACTGCCTGCCGCTGCTCCAGCCGATCGCGCTCAGCCGCTCCACCCGGGCACATCTGCGCAGGCTCGCCCGGGAGCGGTCGCAGCGGGAGCGCGAGGCGGTGCTCGACGCGTCGGACGCGGCGAAGCTGGCCCGCACCCAGGGCGCGGAGCCCGCCGGGGACGCCGGCCGCAAGACCGCCCGCAAGTCGCTGCGGACCGAGAAGCAGGCCGAGAAGCGGGCCATGGACGACGCGCTGGACGAGGCGCGCGAGGACGATCTGCTCACCCTGATCCGCCGGGAGGTGCTGCTGATCCGGCCGCAGGCCCCGGTCGAGCCGGTCCGGCTGGAGCGCATCAAACCGCGCACCCTGCTCAGCTTCATCGCGGGCGCCATCGCCGCGTACTTCCTGATCTCCCAGGTCACGGAGGCCGACTTCGGTGCGGTGGTCGAGCAGGCGGAGTGGGGCTGGGTGGCGGCCGCGCTCGGCTTCTCCGCGCTCAGCTACGTCGCGGCGGCGATGAGCCTGCTGGGCTTCGTGCCGGAGCGGGTGCCGTTCGGCAAGACGGTACTGGCGCAGATCGCCGGGTCGTTCGTGAAGATCGTGGCGCCCGCCGCGGTGGGCGGTGTCGCGCTGAACACCCGGTTCCTGCAACGCTCCGGCGTACGCCCGGGGCTGGCGGTCGCGAGTGTCGGTGCCTCACAGCTGTTCGGCCTCGGCTGTCACATCCTGCTGCTCGGCGCCTTCGGCTATCTGACCGGCACCGAGAAGACCCCGTCCTCGCTCACCCCGTCCAGGACCGTGATCGCGGGGCTGCTGACGGTCGCGGTGCTGGTGCTGGTCGTGACCGCGATCCCGTTCCTGCGGAAGTTCGTGGTGACCCGGGTGAGGTCGCTGTTCGCCGGGGTCGTGCCGCGCATGCTCGACGTCGTACAGCGGCCGCAGAAGCTGCTCACCGGCATCGGCGGGATGCTGCTGCTCACCGGCCTGTTCGTGATGTGCCTGGACGCGTCGGTCCGGGCGTTCAGCGGCCCGGACACCCCCCACCTCAGCTACGCGAGCATCGCGGTGGTCTTCCTCGCCGGTAACGCGCTGGGTTCCGCGGCGCCGACCCCGGGCGGTATGGGCGCGGTCGAGGGCGCGCTGACGCTGGGTCTGATCGCGGTCGGCCTGCCGAAGGAGGTCGCGGCCCCGGCGGTGCTGCTGTTCCGGCTGATGACCCTGTGGCTGCCGGTGCTCCCCGGCTGGATCTGCTTCAACCACCTCACCCGCAAGGGCGAGCTCTAGAAACCCCCGGGGCGCCGGTCCGGGCAGCGGGCCACCCGCTTGGACCGGCGCCCCGTGCACCCTTCCCGCCCCCGCCGCACGATGGAGCGATGAGGACCTCCCCTGCCCTGCGCGCCGCGGCCCTCGCCGCCACCGTGACCGTGCTGCTCCCGCTCACCGGCTGCTCGGACGGCGGTGACAACGACGCGCCGGACCGCTCGCCGGGTTCGCCGCACCCGGCGAACGCCGCCGCGAGCCCCGGCCCGTCCGCCCTCGCCACCCAGCGGCTGACGTGGAAGCGCTGTCCCGCCCCTTCCCAGGCGGAGGGCGGCGGCGCCGCACCCTCGCCGCTGCCCGGCGGGGCGGTCTGGGAGTGCTCCGTCATGAAGGTCCCGCTCGACCACGCCAAACCCTCGGGCGCCACCATCGGCCTGGCGCTCATCCGCGCCAAGGCCATGGACGAGAAGAAGCGGATCGGCTCCCTCATCTTCAACTTCGGCGGCCCCGGCGCCTCCGGCGTCGCCACCCTGCCCGCCTTCGGCACCGACTACGACAAGCTGCGCACCCGCTACGACCTGGTGAGCTTCGACCCGCGCGGGGTCGGCCGCAGCGACGGCGTGCGCTGCGAGACCGACAAGCAGCTGGACGCCCGCTACCAGGCCGACGGAACGCCGGACGACGCCGCGGAGGAGAAGGCGTTCACCGACGACACCAAGGCGTACGCGGCCGCCTGCGAGAAGAACTCGGGCCGGGAGCTCCCCTTCGTAGGGACGACGAACGCCGCCCGCGACATGGACCTGATGCGCCAGGTGCTGGGCGACCACCAGCTGCACTACTTCGGCATCTCGTACGGCACCGAACTGGGCGGCGTCTACGCGCACCTGTTCCCCAAGAACGTGGGCAGGTCGGTACTGGACGCGGTGGTTGACCCGACAGAGGACGCCGAGCAGTCCTCGCTCGGCCAGGCCAAGGGGTTCCAGCTCGCGCTGGACAACTTCGCCGAGGACTGCGCGAAGCGGGGCGACGCCTGCAAGCTGCCGGGTTCCGACGCCGACGGGGTCGAACAGGGGATCTCCGACCTCCTGGACCGGCTGGAGAAGCGGCCCGTGGCCGGACTCGGCGCACGCAAGCTGACCGAGACCCAGGCCACCACCGGCATCGCGGCGGCCCTGTACTCCAAGGAGACCTGGCCGCTGCTGGAGCAGGGCATCGACGAGGCCGACGGCGGCAGCGGCGGGCTGCTGCTGGCGCTGGCCGACTCCCTCAACGGCCGCTCCGACAACGGCCACTACGACAACTCCGCCGCGGCCAACACCGCCATCAGCTGCGCCGACTCCAAGGAGCGGTTCACGCTGGAGGAGACCAAAGCGAAGCTCCCCCGGTTCCGGGAGGCCTCACCGGTCTTCGGTGACTACCTGGGCTGGGGCCTGATGGCGTGCACCGAATGGCCGGTGGCCGGTGTCTGGGCGCACCCCGATGTCAGCGCCCCCGGCTCGGCCCCCCAGCTGGTCATCGGCAACACCGGCGACCCGGCGACCCCCTACAAGGGCGCGAAGGCGATGGCCGAGGAGCTCGGCAAGGGCGTCGGCGTGGAGATGACGTACAAGGGCGAGGGGCGCGGCGCGTACAACAGCGGCAACGCCTGCGTACAGAAGGCGGTGGGCGGCTATCTGCTGGACGGCAAGGTGCCGGCGGCCGGAACGGTCTGCGGCTGAGATCGTCCCCCGCACCGTCCTACGATGGGCCAACTGCCGACCGGGCAGGGCGAACACGGGGGACACAGGGGAGGGACGCACGTGGTCTCATACGCACGGGCCGGGGCGCTGGCCGCCGCCGCGCTGCTGCTGACGGGGGTACTCGCGGGCTGCGACGACGGTACGGACGACAAGCCCGGCAAGGCGGCGGACGGCGGTACGGCCGGCTCGCCGTCCGCCGCGGCCCCGTCCGGCGCGGACGGGAAGCCCGCGCGGCTCCCGGCACTCCCCGGCTCGCTCACCTCGCAGCACCCGGACTGGAAGCGCTGCGAGGCCCCCGAGGGCGGGACCGCTCCCGGTTCGGACTGGCGCTGCGCGACGGTCCGGGTCCCGCTGGACTACGCGAAGCCGGCGGGCGACACGATCGGGATCGCGCTGATCCGCAAGGAGGCCCGCGACAAGGGCCGGCGCCTCGGCTCGATGCTGTTCAACTTCGGCGGACCCGGCGGTTCCGGCGTCTCCATCCTGCCGCGCGCCGCCAGCTCGTACGAGAAGCTCAACACCCGGTACGACCTGGTGGGCTTCGATCCGCGCGGGGTGGCCGGGAGCGCCGGGGTGCGGTGCCGCTCAGACCAGGAGCAGGAGGACGCCGCCCGGAAGGTGGACATGACTCCGGACACGGCGGCGGAGGAGGCGGCGTTCATGAAGGACGGCGCGGACTTCGGCGCCGGCTGCGAGCGCCGCTCCGGCAAGGTCCTGCCGTTCGTCGGCACGACCAACGCCGCCCGCGACATGGACCTGATCCGCGAGGTGCTCGGTGACCGGAGGCTGAGCTACTTCGGCATGTCGTACGGGACCGAGCTGGGCGGCACATACGCGCACCTCTTCCCCAAGAACGTGGGGCGCGCGGTCCTGGACGCCGTCGTCGACCCCACGGCGGACGCCGTCGGGCACGCCCGCAACCAGACGACCGGCTTCCAGCGGGCACTGGAGAACTACCTCAAGGACCGGGGCCAGGACCCGAAGACGGGCACCCGGCGCATCGCCCGACTGCTGGCGGAGATCGACAAGAAGCCGCTGCCGACCGGCACGTCCCGCCGGCTCAACGAGTCGCTGGCGATCACCGGCATCGTGATGCCGCTCTACTCCAAGGACAGCTGGCCGGTGCTGACCCAGGCGCTGGACGAGGCGGAGGGCGGCCGGGGCAGCATGCTGCTCCAGCTGGCCGACTCGTACAACAGCCGGGACGAGAAGGGCCATTACGGCACCGAGAGCCACTCGCAGCGGGCCATCTCCTGCGCGGACAGCGACGCCCGGCCGACGGCGGCCGACGCGAAGGCGCTGCTGCCCGAGTTCGAGAAGCTGTCGCCGGTCTTCGGCGCCTTCCTGGCCTGGGACACGGCGGGCTGGTGCGCGGACTGGCCGGTGAAGGGTGAGCGCGCCAACCCGGAGGCGAGCGCTCCGGGCGCCGCTCCGCTCCTGGTCGTGGGGACGACCGGCGACCCGGCGACCCCGTACGAGGGGGCCCGGAAGATGGCGGACGAGCTGGGCAAGGACGTCGGCGTGCTGCTCACCAACAAGGGCGAGGGGCACGGCGCCTACGGCCGGAACACCTGCGTGACGTCCACGGTGGACACGTACTTCCTGGACGGGAAGGTCCCGGCGGACGGCAGGACCTGCTCGTAGCAACGGATGGTGGACACGCCGAAGGGGCCGGCCCGCACGATGCGATGCGGACCGGCCCCTTCGCAGCGTTCTAGTACACCGGCTTCTCGGGCTCGATCTGGTTGACCCAGCCGATCACGCCGCCGCCGACGTGCACCGCGTCGGCGAAGCCCGCCGACTTGAGGACCGCGAGGACCTCGGCGCTGCGGACACCGGTCTTGCAGTGCAGCACGATGCGCTTGTCCTGCGGGAGGTCCTGGAGGGCGTTGCCCATCAGGAACTCGTTCTTCGGGATCAGCTTCGCGCCGGGGATCGAGACGATCTCGTACTCGTTCGGCTCGCGGACGTCGATGATCTCGATCTTCTCGTCGCCGTCGATCCACTCCTTGAGCTGCTTGGGAGTGATCGTGGAGCCGAGCGCCGCCTCCTGGGCCTCCTCGGACACGACGCCGCAGAAGGCCTCGTAGTCGATGAGTTCGGTGACGGTCGGGTTCTCGCCGCAGACCGCGCAGTCGGGGTCCTTGCGGACCTTGACCTGGCGGTACTGCATCTCCAGCGCGTCGTAGATCATCAGCCGGCCGACGAGCGGGTCACCGATTCCGGCGAGCAGCTTGATGGCCTCGTTGACCTGGATGGAGCCGATGGACGCGCAGAGCACGCCCAGCACTCCGCCCTCGGCGCAGGAGGGAACCATGCCGGGGGGCGGCGGCTCCGGGTAGAGGCAGCGGTAGCAGGGGCCGTGCTCCGACCAGAAGACGGACGCCTGGCCGTCGAACCGGTAGATGGAACCCCAGACGTACGGCTTGTTCAGCAGCACGGCCGCGTCGTTGACGAGATAGCGGGTGGCGAAGTTGTCCGTGCCGTCCACGATCAGGTCGTACTGGGCGAAGATGTCCATCACGTTCTCGGCTTCGAGCCGTTCCTCGTGAAGGATCACGTTCACCAGGGGGTTGATCCCCTGCACGGTCTCCTTGGCCGACAAGGCCTTGGACTTGCCGATGTCGGCCTGGCTGTGGATGATCTGGCGCTGCAGGTTCGACTCGTCGACCTCGTCGAACTCCACGATGCCGAGCGTTCCGACACCGGCGGCGGCCAGGTACATCAGGGCCGGCGAGCCGAGACCGCCGGCGCCCACACAGAGCACCTTCGCGTTCTTCAGCCGCTTCTGCCCGTCCATCCCTACATCGGGGATGATCAGGTGGCGGGAGTACCTGCGGACCTCGTCGACGGTGAGCTCAGCAGCTGGCTCGACCAGGGGTGGCAGCGACACAGGAACCTCAACAATGCAGGTGGTCGGTTTCTACGTACTTCGACTACGTACGGTTGTTCTTGCCGTAACACTGCCACGCCCCCTCTCATTCCGAGATACCAGGTCCGATCCGCGAGACGATTTCGTCCCAGTAGCTGGGCAGCGTCGCGAATGGATCGGTTTGTCCACGCCCGTGCGCCGGATCCGCCGTCCCGGTGCGGTCGGTGAAGAAGATCGTCCCGGCGCCCTGCCAGCGCGCGATCCGCATCGCCTCCTCCAGGTGGCTGCGCGGGACGCCGTGGACGAAGTGCGCGAACCGGCCGGGCGGGTAGGCGGCGGTCCACTCCGCCACCTGCGACCAGCGGTAGTCGGTCCACGGGCCGCGGAAGGTGACGAGCTGGTCGGCGGCCTCCGCGTAGCCGGGGTACGGGTGGGTGTCGTGCCCGAGCACCAGGTGCCCGCCGTCCCGCGCGCTGTCGCTGTCCGCCAGGAGCGCGGCGAGCGTGCTGGTGAGCCGGCGCACCGCCGGGAGGCCGGGGCGGTCGGCCGGGCAGCGGTCGAGGTAGAAGCCGTCGACGCGGTACCAGTCCAGGAAGGACCGGGCGTCGGTGAGCAGCTCGTCGAACGGCCGGTTGCCGAAGGCCAGATCGAGCCGCCCGAGCAGCCGCCCGGCCGAGGCCCGTACGGTGTCCAGCGCCTCGTCGCCGTGCACGGCCCGTTCGCGGGCGTTACGGAGCCGGCCGGCGGCCTCCAGACAGTGCGGGTCGGGACGGCTGCCGGGGCCGTTGTCGATGTCGAGGACGGCCCAGTGCAGCGGGGTGCCGGGGCGGACCAGCTCGGCCCATTCGACGGGTGCGAGCAGCGGGTGCGCGTAGCCGGGGACGCCGAAGCCGAGCCGCTCCGCGCCACTGGTGCGGCGGGCCGTTCCGCTGCTGGTCAGATACGGCACGCCGCCTCCATCCAGATGTCCGCGAGGGACTCCTCCAGATTGATCCGGGGGCGCCAGCCGAGCCGGTCCCTCGCCGTGCGGACGTCGGCCTGCTGCCAGGCGCCGCAGCCGTCCGGGTAGGGCGAGGGGGTGGCCGAGAGGTGCTCCATGACCGATTCGGCGGAGGTGCGGGGGGCGCCGATGGGCAGCCGGGCGGGGGGCGTGTCCAGCTCGTGGAGCGCGCCGGCGTATCCGGCGACCTTGGCCAGTACGGCGGCGGCGTCGCGCAGGCGCACGGCCCGGCCGGTGCCGATGTTGACGACGCCCTGGGCGGCGGAGAGCGAGGCGGCGTGCACGGCGCGCGCGACGTCGCGCACATCGACGAAGTCGCGCTGCACGCCGAGGCCGCTGAGCTTCAGGTCGCTGTCACCGGACTGCATGGCGCGGCGCATCGCCTCGGCGAGCCGGCCGAGCGGTGAACCGGCCGGAGTGCCGGGGCCGACCGGCGAGAAGACCCGCAGCACGACCGCGTCGAGGCCGGAGCCGAGGACGAGTTCGGTGGCGGCGAGCTTGCTGACGCCGTACGGGCCGCCGGGGCGCGGGATGGCGTCCTCCGCGGTGGACGAGCCGGGCTGCGAGGGCCCGTACTCGGAGGAGCAGCCGACCTGGACCATCCGGGCGGTGCAGCCGCTGCGCCGCATCGCCTCGCAGACGGTGGCGACGGCGACGGTGTTGTGGCGGGTCAGGTCGCGCGCCCCGCCCCGGGTGGCGCCCGCGCAGTTGACGACGACTCCGGGGTGGACGGCGTCCAGGAAGCGGGTGAGGGCTCCCGGGCTGCCGCTGGCGAGGTCGAACCGTACGTCGGCGTCGTCACCTCGGCCGAGCGCCGTGAGGTGTACGGCCGGGTCGGCGAGCAGCCGGTCGGCGACGAACCGGCCGAGGAATCCGTTGGCTCCGAGCAGCAGCACCCTCATCGTGCGCCCCCTGGGTGCCGACGGCGGGCTGCCGGTGCGAGGTATTGGGGGGTCATGTCCGGTGTCTCCTTGAGGCAGTTGCGTGCGGTGCGGGAAGGGACCCGCGGCGTCGGCTCCGCGGGGTGTCGGTGGTGCGTCGTGGTGTGCGTCAGGCGGCGGTGTGGGCGGAGGCTCGGGAGAGCGCGACGGTGGCGGTGGTCAGCAGGCCGAGCGCGGCCGCGCCGCAGGCCACGGCGGGTACGGCTCCGGCGCCCGCCGCCGCCACGAGGGCGTCGACGGGCCGGGCGAGGGGGTGGAGGCCGGGCAGCCGGCCGCCCAGGACCAGGGCGGGGGCGGCGGCCTCGACGGCGCAGGCGGCGGCGAGTCCGGTGGTGGCCGGTCCGGGGAAGCCGTGGACGGTGAGGAGCCTGGCCAGCAGGAGCAGTACCCCGAGTCCGGCGGCCCCGACGGGGGCGCCGCCCCCGGTCCCGAGTCCGGCCAGGTACAGCAGCGCGGTGACGGCGCAGAGGAAGCCCGCGACGGCGCCGAACAGCAGGGGGCGCACTCCTGCCGCGAACTCCTCCAGTGCGCGGCTGCCGTGCAGTTTGCGGTGCGCGTGCATGGAGAAGAGGTGCGCGCACCAGGCCGCAGGGGCGACCGCGACGGCGAGCCCGAGCACCGGCGCCGGGGTGAGGTCCCAGGGGCCTTCCGGTCCGCCGCTGAGCACCTGGCGGAGCAGGGCCTCGCCGTACAGGGCGTAGCCGAGCAGCCAGCAGCCGCACAGGTTGGCGGCTCCCGTGGCGCGGCCGCCGGCGGAGAGCGGCCCCGTGCGCAGGGCGACGGCGAGCCCGACGAACGCGAGGAGGGCGCCGCCACTGCCGAGGGCGAGCCGCGCCCCGCCGCCGAGCGTCCCGTCGGTGAGCCGCAGCGTGAGCAGGGTCGCCAGGCAGGCGGCGCCCGGCAGCAGCGCCCGGAGCGACCACGCGGCGCGCGTCCGGATGTCGCGCGCCGGAGCGGAGAGCACGGCGACGGGCTCCCGCGCGATCCCCGGTACCCGGGCGAACAGTTCCTCCGCCAGCGAGAAGACGTCGCGGTGCCGGTAGCGGGCGGCGGTGCGGTCGGTGACGCCGCAGGCTTCGAGCCCGGCGGCGATCTCCAGCGGGTCGACGGCACGCTCGCAGAGTTCGCGGTGCCGGTGCATGAGCGACTTCACCGGATCGGCGGGCCCGCGCCGCCCGGTGCTGAGCTTGCGCACCGGAGCGGCGTGCGCGACCTCGGGGGCGCGGGTGGGGGGCGCGGAGGAGGTGGGGTGCTCTGCGCATTCGGAGGGTTCGGCGGGTTCGGAATGCGCGGCAGGCTTGGCGGGCGCACTGGTCTCGGCCTTCGCAGCCCCACTGATCTCGGTGGCCCCACTGGTCCTGGTGGCCTCACCAGTCGCAGCTACCCCACTAGTCCCGGCGGCCCCACTGGTCCCGGCCACCTCACCGGTCCCGGCCGCCTCGCCCGTCCCACCCGGTGAACCGGGGACGAGCGCCCGCGAGCGGGGGTCCCAGCCGCTTCCGGTCGCCGGTGCGCCGGGTGCCTCGGTCGGGTGGCCCATCGTCGTTCCTCCGTGCTGCTCACCGGGGGCGCCGGGCGGCCCGGTCCGCTCTGTACGGCGGCCCGGTCCGGCCGCTCTCCGGTCACGCATCGCCGTCCCCCGCTCCGCGCGCCCCCGCGCAGACTCCGCTCCCGGCCCAGCTGGGTGTGCGCTCGGCCGGTCCCGGAGCGGGGTCTTCGTCCAGCTCCGGCCACAGGCCGAGGACATGGGCCTCCGGCGGGGTGGCGAAGGGGCGCGGCCCGCCGTCCTCGTTCGCCGTCGCCGCGTCCCTGCGCACCGGCGCCCGAGCGATCAGCTCCAGGTAAATGCCGCGAAATGCCGCGAGGTTCTGTTCGACCGTGAAGAGTTCGAGCGCGCGGGCGCGGGCGGCCGCGCCGAGGCGCGCACGGCGCTCGGGGTCGCGCAGGAGTGCCAGACAGGCGTCCGCGAGCGCCCGGGGATTGCGCGGCGGCACCACGAGCCCCGTCCCTCCGATGACCTCGACGACCGCGCCGACGTCCGTGGAGACCGTGGCCCGGCCGCAGAACATCGCCTCGACCAGGCTGATCGGGAAGCCCTCGACCACGCTGGAGAGGACCACGATCCCGCCGGCCGCGTACGCCTGGGCGAGGTCGGGGACCTCGGCCCCGCCGATCTCCTCGAAGGAGACCGGGTTGTCGCCCACGGCGTGCGCGTCGGCGGCCTCGTCCGGGAAGAGCTGGGCGGCGAGCGCCCGGCACTGCGCGAGGTAGCCGGCGCCCTCCGGCCCCTGAGCCGCCGCGCCGATGACACGCAGCCGGGCATCGGGCTCGGCCCTGCGCACCTCCGCGAAGGCGTGCAGCAGGGCGACCAGGTCCTTGGCGGGCTCGATCCGGCCGACCCACACCAGGGTGTCCGGGCCGCCGTCGCCCTCGGTCTCGCCCAGCGCCGCGAACCGGCCGGACTCCATGCCGGGGTAGACCGTGCGCACCTTGGCGGGGTCCGCGCCGCAGCGCTCCTGCCAGCGGCGGGCGTGGGTGTTGCCCGGGGTGATCAGCGCGGCCTGGCGGTACACCTCGGCGGCGAGCCGGCCGTGGAGGTTCGCGAGGAGGGCGCGCACCGGCGCACTGAGCGGGGTGCCCGTCGCCGCGAGGTAGTGCGACCGCAGGCGCACGGAGTGCTCCGTGACCAGCAGCGGCACGCCGAAGAAGCGTTTGGCCAGCAGGCCCGGCAGGGCGGCGGCGCCTCCGGAGGTGGCGTGGCAGAGGTCCACGGCACCGAGGCCCTCCTCGTCGTACCAGTCGAGGGAGAGCGGGCGGAGCACCCGGTCGAGTTCCGCGGCGAAGGCGAGGAGGTCGGGGACGGTAGCGGCCTGGACGGTGCGGCCGGTGCCGGGCGCGCGGCAGGCCGTCTCCAGGATCCGCACCGCGGTCTCGGAGCGGAGCGCCACGGGAAGTCCGCCGTGTTCGCAGGCGAGTTCGGCCAGACCGTAGAGGCCGTCCGTGAACCGCGCGTCATCGGTGAGACGCACGTCGTCGGCGGACCGCGCGCCCCCGCCGGTCAGCAGCCGCGCGTCCTCGGCGGACCGGGCGTCCTCGGCGGGCAGCCCGTCCTCGGGGCCGTCGCCCCGCTCGGTCAGGGACGCGCCCGCGGCGCAGACCGCGGTCGCGAGCGCCGTGAAGTGGGTGGTGAAGCGGCGTCGTTCACGCCGTCCGTAGGAGTGCGCGCCCCCGCCGGTCAGCAGTCGGGCGAGCAGCCCCCTGGGGGCGTGCAGGCCCAGGGCGTCCTCGTCGGCGGTCCACAGCGGCGCCGTCCGCACCCGGCTCACCTGGAGGGGGAGCTGGACCCAGCCGCGCGCCTCCTGTTCGGCGTCGCGGCTCAGCGCGAAGAGATCGAACTCGTGTTGCGAGAGTCCCCGCACCAGACGGTCGCACCAGAGTCTGGACTCACCGGTCGCATACGGATAACCACCGTCGGTGAGGAATCCGATCCGCACGAGCACACCCCCGATCTCCCTTGTGGGCGGCCACCGTTGGATCGGCGACTCGCAGCGGGACGACCGTAAGCGGATACGCCGGTGGTGCGACGGACGGTTGTCCGTCGCACCACCGAAAGGGGTGAACCGGCGTAACTTTCCCACCCCTGTAGCGTTCCGTCGCGCTATAGAGGCGGTCGACTACGTACGGTCAGGCGGCGAGGGCCTCCGCCCGCGCCGCGCGGCGGACCGCCGCGAGGGCCGGATCGAGCGCCGGAACGGCCGCCAGGAGCTGTCTGGTGTACGGGTCACGGGGCGTTCCGTAGACCTGTTCCACCGGGCCCTCCTCGACGATCCGGCCGTGGCGCATGACGGCCACCCGGTCGCTGACCTGCCGGACGACCGCGAGATCGTGCGCGATGAAGACCAGCGCGAGCCCCAGTTCCCGCTGGAGCTCGGCCAGCAGCGCGGTCACCTGGGCCTGGGTTGTCACGTCGAGGGCGGAGACCGCCTCGTCGCAGACGATCAGCCTCGGTTCCGCGGCCAGCGCCCGCGCGATGCCGACGCGTTGGCGCTGCCCGCCGCTGAACTCGTGCGGATAGCGGTCGTACTGCTCCGGATCGAGTCCGACGCGCTCCAGCAGGTCCCTTACGCGCGCCCTGATCGCGCTCTCGTCGCGCTGCCCGCGCGCCCGCAGCGGGTCCGCGACGGACTCGCCCACGGAGCGGCGCGGGTTGAGCGAGGAGACCGGGTCCTGGAAGACCATCTGCACCCGGTCCACCCGGTCGAGCCGTCCGGAGGTGGGCTCCAGGAGGCCGACGAGCATCCGCCCGAGGGTGGTCTTGCCGCTGCCGCTCTCCCCGACGATGCCGAGCGTCTCGCCGTGGCGGACGGTGAGGGAGACCCCGTCGACGGCGGCCAGGGCGGACTTCCCCCGCCCGAACACCTGCCGCAGGCCGTCGGCCTCGACGAGCACCTCGGCCGTGTCCGGGACAGAACGCCCGACCACACCACCCGCACCACCCGCATCCCCCGGCTCCGGGGCGATGCGCGGAACCGCGGAGAGCAGCGCCTTGGTGTAGGGCTCGCGCGGCGCGCGCAGGACCTCGGCCACCGGCCCCCGTTCCACCGCGAGGCCGGACCGCATGACCAGCACCTCGTCCACCGACTCCGCCGCCACGCCCACGTCATGGGTGACCAGCAGCAGCCCCATGCCCGTCTCGCGGCGCAGGCCGTGCAGCAGGTCGAGGATCTGGGCCTGGACGGTGACGTCGAGCGCGGTCGTCGGCTCGTCCGCGATCAGCAGCTCCGGCTCGCAGGCCAGCGCCATCGCGATGAGCGCGCGCTGCCGCATCCCGCCGGAGAACTCGTGCGGCCGGGAGCGGGAGCGGCGTACCGCGTCGGGAATGCCGACCCGGTCCAGCACCTCGACGGCCCTGGTCCGGGCCGCCCGCCGGGAGACCCGGTTGTGGACCCGGTACACCTGGGCGATCTGGTCGCCCACCGCGTAGTACGGGTCCAGCGAGGAGAGCGGATCCTGGAAGACCATCGCGGCCTTCGCCCCGCGCAGTCCGCGCAGTTCCGCGTCCCCGGCGGTCCGGACATCCACGCCCGCGACCCGGACCGAGCCGCCGACCTTCGCGCCGGTCCCCCGGTGCAGCCCGAGCAGGGCGTACGCGGAGGCGCTCTTGCCGGAGCCGGACTCACCGACGACGCCGAGCGCGCCACCGGCCTCCAGCGAGAACGACAGTCCGCGCACCGCGTGCACGTCTCCGAAGGAGATCGAGAGATCGGTGACCTCGACGAGACTCATGACAGCACCACCCGTCGGTCGGCCATCGCCTGGAGGATGTCCGCGACGGCATTGGCAAGGACGACGAAGAAGCCGGTGACGAGCACCAGACCGACGACGACCGGGAGGTCCACCTGCTTGACGGCCTCGACGAGTTCGCGGCCGACGCCGGGGATCCCGAAGAGGGACTCGGTGAGCACGGCGCCGCCGAACATCGAGCCGATGTCGAGTGCGCCGAGCGCGATCACCGGCGCGAGCGCCCCGCGCAGGGCGTGCCGTCCGACGATCGCCCGCTCGCTGACCCCGTACGCCCTGAAGGTGCGCACATGGTCCTCGGCCAGCGTCTCGAGCATGGAGGCGCGGGTCATGCGGGCGTACGGGGCGGCGGAGACGAGCGCCAGCGAGATCCAGGGCAGCACCAGGTTCCAGGCCCACTGCTCCGGGTTCTCGGTGAGCGGGACGTAGTCCGGGAACGGCAGGATCTGGAGCGCCGTGACGCAGATGATGATGAGCAGCAGGCCGATCACGAAGACGGGCGTGGCCATGCCGGCGAGGGTGATGCCGGTGAGGATGCGCTCGGTGGCCCGGCCGCGCCGCCACACCGAGAGCAGTCCGGTGCCGACGCCGAGCAGCATCCACAGCACGAAGGCGCCGACGGCGAGCGAGGCGGTGGCGGGCAGCTTGGCGATGATCAGCTGGGTGACCTGCTGGCCGCTCTGGTAGGAGAGCCCGAGGCAGGGGGCGTCGCAGTGCACCACACCGGTGCCGGTGGAGTAGTCGCGCCCGGCGACCAGGCTCTGCAGGAAGTGCGCGTACTGCACGTACACCGGGTCGCCGAGGTGCAGTTGCTCGCTGACCTGGGTGACCTGGGCGGGCGAGCAGCGCGGGCCGCAGGCGATCTGGGCGACGTTGCCGGGGGCGACGTAGAAGGCGGCGTAGACGACGACGCTCAGGGCGAGCAGGACGAAGAGGGCCCCGCCGATGCGGCGCAGCAGGAACAGGCTCATGCTCCGGCCTCCTTCTTGGCGCCGGTGCCGATCCGCAGCCGGGAGGCGGCGCGCGGGTCGAGCGCGGTGCGCACGCCCTCGCCGAGGACGGTGAGCGCGAGCACGGTGACGAAGAGCAGCAGGGCCGGGATCAGCAGATAGGTGGGCGCGGCCTGGTACCAGGTGTCGGCGTCGCTGAGCATCTGTCCCCAGGACGGGGTGGGCGGCTTGATGCCGACCCCGAGGAAGGACAGGGCCGCCTCGACGACGATGTTGGACGGGAAGAGCAGCACGGCGTACGTGATGACGGGCGCCGCCAGCGAGGGCAGCAGTTCGCGCCGGGCGATCTGCCAGGAGCCCCAGCCGCTGAGCCGGGCGGCGGCGACATGGTCGCGGGACTTCAGGGAGAGCGTCTGGGCGCGCACGATCTTGGAGATGCCGGACCAGCCGATCAGGCCGACGACGACGGCGATCAGGACGGGGCGGGGGAAGCCGGGCGGGACGACGGCGAGCGCGCCGAGCGCGATCACCATGACCGGCAGGGCGACGACGACGTCGGTGATCCGGCTGAGCGCCTGGTCGACGAAGCGGTTGCCGAGTCCGGCGGCCAGCCCGACGAGGACTCCGGCGATCACCTGGAGCAGGGTGGCGCCGAGCGCGACGCCGAGGGAGACCCGGGCGCCGTGGACGACGCGGGCGAACAGGTCGCGGCCGGTGAGCGGTTCGACGCCCAGCCAGTGGTCGGCGCTGATCCCGCCGAAGGAGCCGAGCGGGACCCCGCCGGTCGCGGAGTCGACGAGGTCCGGGTGGTACGTGGTGGGGTTCTGGCCCTCGATGCCCGCGAGCAGCGGTGCGGCGAGCGCGGTGAGGACCAGCAGGGCGACGACGGCGGCCGCCACGAGGGCGGCACGCCGGGCGCGCAGCCGGCGCCAGAACGGATGGGCCCCGGAGGCGGGGGCCTCGACGGCCCCCGCCTCCTTGACCAGCAGTGCTTCGGCCATGGTTACTTGACCGCGACCTGCGAGATGTCGAGCACGCCGGTCCAGTCGCTGATCACGACGTTCTTGACGGACTTGCCGTACAGGCGCTTGTAGACCGGGTGGAACAGCGGCACGGTCAGCGCCTGCTCACCGACCTTCTTGTCGAGGGCGCCCCAGCGCTTGGCGGCGGCGCCCAGGTCGGTCAGCTTGTTGATCTCGTCGATCTCCTTGTTGACCGAGGCGTCGTCGAACTGGGCGGAGTTGAAGTTGTACCCGGCCTTGACGATCTGGCGTCCGTCGAAGATCGGCGCGAAGAACGGGCCGCCGGACGGCCAGTCGGCACCCCAGCCGCCGAGGAAGAAGCCGGGCTCCGTCTTCACGTTGTAGACGGTGTCCGAGTAGGCGTTGGACTCCAGGCCGCGGAGCTTGACGGTGATGCCGGCCTTCTTCAGCGCCTCCTGGAGCGCGGTGGCGATCTCCGGGCTGGTGGCGAAGTTCTTCTCGTTGTTGTGCGTGAGGGTGACGGTCAGCCCCTTGGGGTAGCCGGCCTCCTTCAGCAGCTCCCTGGCCTTGGCCGCGTTGCCGTTCTTCCCGGCCGGGAAGGCGTCGTACGGCGTGTAGCCGAAGGACTTCTGGTCGGGCAGGAAGGTGGTGGCGGGCTCGGCGAGCGAGGAGCCGCCGGCGGCGTTGACCACGGAGGAGCGGTCGACGGCGTAGGAGATGGCCTGGCGCACCTTCGGGTTGTCGAACGGCTTCACCTTCGGGTTGAAGGCGATGTAGTTCGTGTAGCCGAAGTGGCCGGTGCCGACACGGGCGGCGAGCTTCTTGTCGCCGGAGACCTTGGCGAGTTCGGCCGGGCCGAGGTTGGTGTCGGTGGTGACGGCGGCGGAGTCGGCGCCCTGGGAGGCGGACAGCCGCTGGTTGATGACGGCGGAGTCGAGGCCGGAGCGGACGTCGATCCGGTCCGGGTAGGCCTTGCGCTCCTCGTCGGTGGCGGCCGACCAGTGGGTGTTGCGCTCCAGGACGAGGCGCTCGCCGTCGCCCTCGTTCCTGACGACCTTGTACGGGCCGGAGGAGAGCGGGTGCTCCTCGTACTTGGTGCCGGTGTCCTTGGCCTTCGGTACGGGGGTGGTCTGCGTCTGGGTGGCGAGGTAGGGGAACTCGCCCTCGGGCTTGTTGAGGTGGAAGACGATCGTCTTCGCGTCGGGCGTCTCGATCGAGTCGAGGCCCTTCTTGTCCTTGTACGGGCCCTGGTAGTCGGCCCCGCCGATCAGCCAGTCGCGCAGATAGGGCGCGCCGCCGGAGAGTTCGGCGGCGAAGGAGCGCTCGATGCCGTACTTGATGTCGGCGCTGGTGATCGCCGTGCCGTCCTCGTACTTCAGGCCGTCCTTGAGGGTGTACGTCCACACCTTGGCGTTCTTGCTGGGCTTGCCCAGGTCGGTCGCCAGGTCGGGGACGACCTTGGCGCCCTCCGCGCCGTCCTCCCGGTTGCGGGTGGTGAGGGTGCGGAAGACGAGGGAGGGGACGTTGCCTCCGCCGGAGGTGTAGAGGCGGGCGGGGTCGAAGTCCTCCTGCGGGGCGCTGTTGAGGACGGTCAGCGTGCCGCCCTTTCTGGGCGCGCCCGCCGCACCGGAGCTGTCGTCGCTCCCCTTGCCGCTGTCCTCTGGCCCGCAGGCCGCGGCGGTTGCTGCCACGACGACGACTGCGGCGGCCGCTGCTGCGCGGCGCGATATGACGGACGGTTGACGCATCGGAAGATGACCTCTCGGAGAACTGCCTGGTGAGGGATACGGGAGCGGATCCGTGCAGGCGGCGAGAGGGACATGTGCGTACGACCGGTCGGTACCCGGGACCGGAACACTGGTAACTGCCGCGCCTGCGGACGGAGTACGCCCGGTGCGGCAGTCGTGAAGGGGCCGGCCGGCCCGTCAGGGCTCGGACGGCGGGGGCCGACGCGCACTCGGGCAGGCGTCAGCAACAGTCGACGTCGGCGACACTGTGCCCGGTCACACCGATGAGCGCCAGCTCGATGGCTGCGCGTCCGGAGGTGCGGGGGCTGTGTGACATGCCGAGAAATATGGGCGACGGCCCACACGATGTCAACGCGACACGAGACGGTCGTCTCACTACTCGGACGGACGTCGCCGGGAGACCACCCCCGGTGGTCCGGCGGCCGGCCTCTCCGGCCCCGGCTCCGCGCCCCCTCACGCGGCCGCGGGCCGGGCTCAACCCTTCGGATGCACCCAGGCGTTGGGCCGGCACTTGATGTTGTCGATATCGAGTGATTTGGTCTGCTGCTGCATCACCGGAGCGGGGGTGCCCGGCGTGCGGCAGCTCACATGGTTGTGACCCAGCCGGTGGCCGACCTCGTGGTTGATCAGCATCTGGCGGTAGGGGTAGAGCTTGTCCGGGCCGAAGGTGGACGAGCCCTGGGCCCAGCGATAGGCGTTGATCATCACGCGCTCGGTTGCGGCGGAGTCGCAGGAGACGTTGTCCACGGTCGTGTCCAGACCCGACTTCTCGCACCAGACGCCAGTGGTCCCCGGACTGGCCAGTGTGATCACGAAATCCGGATCGCCGGTGGAAATCCGTTCGAAGGTCATCGCGCCGTCGTGCGCCCAACTGCGTTCATCATTAAGGGCTTTCTGGACCGCTTCGGCAAAGAGCGCGGAATCGAGCCCGAGCCCCTTCTCGACATCGATCCGGTAGACGTACCGGTGTCCCTTGCCCGGAGCCTTCGCCGCTCCCGGCACCGCTTCGAATTTCCCGGAACCCTTGAGCTTCGGCGCCAGCGGATAGGGCTTGGCCATCTTCTGCTCGTACGTCAGCGGCTTGACCGCCACCTTGGGCGCGGGGGTCTTCCTGCCGTCCGAACGGGAGGCGCTGTCCGCGCCGTCCCGGTCGACGCCCGCGGCCTGCGCGGCACCCGAGCGGCCGCCGCCGTCATGGGCGACCTGGCCCGCCACGACCACCGCGAGCACCGTGGTCACCGCGGCGGCCGCGATACCGGTGAAGGTGCGGCCCCTGCCGCCCCTGGACTCCTGGGGCGTACCGCCCTCGCCGCCGGGCGGCTGCCCGTCCCGGTCACCGGCGGGGGCGTACGGGCCGGCGGGGGCGTCCTGCTCCGGCACCGGGCGGCGAGACGGCCGGGCGGACGGGGCGGACTCTGCCGACTGAGCGGACCGGGCCGGCTGGGCGTCGAACGCCTCGACGAACTCCTTGCGCGGTCCCGGTATCAGCGGCTTGGTGCCGGTCTCCTGAGCCTGCGGACGCGGGGGCGCCGAGGCCTGGACACCGATGCGGCCGGGTCCGCCGCGCGGCGGGCCCGGCCGTTCGACGGGTCCGGTGCCCCAGCCGCCACCGGGTTCACGCTGTTCGGGGTGGCCGCCGCGCACCTGGGGTGCGCCTTGGAACGGGGCGGGGCCGCCGGTGGCCGGTGGCGCCTCGCCCGGCCGCCTGCGCCGGCCGTTGCCGGGTGCCGGCCTGGTGTCCTCGCGCCCGGCACCCGGTTCCGCCGGGGCGGACCCGGCCTCCGGGGCCTTGGGCCCAGGGCCCTTTCGACTGTGTCGTCCCACGCCCCGGATCAGCTCCCGCCGTCTTCGTCGAGCAGTTCCCGGAACGCCTGGGCGACCGCCTCCGGGTACTCCATCATCGCCACGTGCCCCGCGTCGGGCAGTGTCAGCAGCCGCGAATCGCGGAAGGCCGCGGACGCTCTGCGTGCCATCCGGTACGAGACGAGCCGGTCCCGTCCGCCGTACACGAGCTGGGTCGGTGCGAGCACCCGCTCGGCCTGACGCCACAGCCCGTGCTGACCGCCCAGCGTGTACGCGTCGACGATGCCACGTGCCGAGCGCGCCATGGCGTCCCAGAAGTACGGCAGTTCCAGCCGTCGCTCCATTTCGGCCACCGCCGCACGGAAGCCCTCCTCCGAGACCCGTGCCGGATCGCCGTAACAGAGTGCCATGACTCCGCGGGTGCGTTCTTCCGCGGTCCAGTCCCGGGTCATCCGGGTGAACAGGGATACGAGTCCCGGAACCGCGAGCAGTGCGGTCGGCGCGGCCGACAGCTGCACCCGGATCTCGGGGAGCGCGGGCGAGATCAGGGTCAGCGTGCGCACCAGGTCGGGGCGGACCGCGGCGACCCTGGTGGTCACAGAGCCGCCGAGGGAGTTGCCGAACAGATGGACGGGTCCGCGCTCCTCCGCGTCCAGGAAGCGGATCACCGCGCGGGCGTGACCGGTGACCGAGTAGTTGCCGTCGTCCGGGGGCGGGGAGTCCCCGAAACCCGGCAGGTCGAGCGCCTCACCGTCCACCACGTCCTGGAGCAGCGGCATCAGCGCCGACCAGTTCTGAGAAGAGCCGCCGAGGCCGTGCACGTAGAGGGCGGGCGCGAGGCCCGTACGCTCCGGCGGCCGCGATCGGACGTTCAGGGTGAGCCCGGCCAGCGTGACGGAGCGGAGTCTCTCGCCCTCCGCGACCCGGACGGTGCTCACCGTGGGGGCCGCCGCCGCTGCGGCGGCGGCACGGACTCCCGGCAGCTCGGTCGAAGACATGCGGCAATGTTACGAGACGATCACACCGCGATTCGTGTGTTCGCCGTCACACACCGCATAGCGGCATCGGGTCCCTGCTCCTAGGCTCGGAGCAAGGAAGGGAGCCACCATGACGGTCGACCCCAGTGATCCGGAGTCCTTCGAGGACGTCCGACCCGACGGACCCGGCCAGGAGACACCCGAGGCGGACGCCGCCGAGCAGCAGGCGGAGCTGCGGCCCGAGAGCGACGAACCGCTGACGGAAGTCGACCGGAACCGTGCGAACGAGGCGGACGCGGCGGAACAGGCCCGCGCCGTCTCGCACGACGAGCACGACGAGGACGACTACCGCTGAGGCGAGGACGATTACCGCTGATACGTCCCGCTATACGGCAGAGGTCACCAGGAAATGCGGCTACCGCGGGCGTCCGGTCCGTGAAATTCTGCGTCCGCGCCGCGCATACCCCGGTTACCCGAAAGTACGATGGCGGTATGGCGCAGCGAGTACGGAACGGCTGTGTCGGAACACAAATTTGGGAGGCGGCGTGACAGCCATCGAGCAGACCGAGGCGGCGCGTCCGCGGGGCACTCGCCTGCCGCGTCGCGCCCGACGCAATCAGCTCCTGGGCGCCGCCCAGGAGGTCTTCGTCGCGCAGGGCTACCACTCCGCCGCGATGGACGACATCGCGGAGCGGGCCGGGGTCAGCAAGCCGGTGCTCTACCAGCACTTCCCGGGCAAGCTGGAGCTCTACCTGGCCCTGCTCGACCAGCACTGCGAGTCGCTGCTCCAGGCGGTCCGCACGGCGCTCGCGTCGACGACCGACAACAAGCTGCGCGTAGCCGCGACGATGGACGCCTACTTCGCGTACGTCGAGGACGAGGGCGGCGCCTTCCGGCTGGTCTTCGAGTCCGACCTGACCAACGAGCCCGCCGTGCGCGAGCGGGTGGACCGGGTCTCGCTGCAGTGCGCCGAGGCGATCTCCGACGTGATCGCCGGTGACACGGGCCTGTCCAAGGACGAGTCCATGCTGCTCGCGGTCGGCCTGGGCGGGGTGTCCCAGGTGGTCGCCCGCTACTGGCTCTCCAGCCGGTCCGCCATCCCGCGCGACACGGCGGTACAGCTCCTCACCTCGCTGGCCTGGCGGGGCATCGCGGGCTTCCCGCTGCACGGCATCGATCAGCACTGAGATCAGCACCGGGCGGGACGGCCGGCGCCCGTGTTCGCTGCGGGCGTTGCCCGCGGACCCCTGGTCACCGTCGGCAGCGGGCTAATGTGTGCTGCGTACGGCGCGGTTCACCGCGCAGGGACTGACCGTCGGAGGGACATAGCCGTGGAGGTCAAGATCGGGGTGCAGCACACGCCCCGGGAGATCGTTCTGGAGAGCGGGCTTTCCGCCGAAGAGGTCGAGAGCGCGGTTTCCGAGGCTCTCGCCGGCAAGGCGCAGCTGCTCAGCCTCACGGACGAGAAGGGCCGCAAGGTCCTGGTGCCGGCCGACCGGATCGCCTACGTGGAGATCGGCGAGCCCAGCACGCGACGGGTGGGGTTCGGCGCGCTCTAGCGGCGCGCACGGACACAGTGACCGTGGAAGCGGCCCGGCGGGGGATTCCCCGCCGGGCCGCTTTCCGTCGTGCGCCCGGCGAACGGCCCCGCGCGGCGCGGCCGCTTCGTGTACGACAGTCGAATTCCTGTGCTTCCCTGTGCGACAGCTGGGCGAAGCCTGTCCGCACGATGATTGTGTTCCGCGGCCCGGGGGTAGTACCGCGTAGACCGAATTGCCCGCCCCGTACCTGCGAGGTGATCGTCTGTGATCTTGGAAACTCTGGGCTCCGTCGTGCTCGGACTGGCCCTCTCCTGGGCGGCACTGCGCTCCCTGTCGCCCCGCCTCCCGTCCCGCCGGACCGTCTTCGGTACCGGAGCGCTGGGAGCCCTGTTCGGCCTGTATCTGATGCACTCGGTACTGGGCCCCGGCCACGCGGCGGCGACGATGATCGGCGCGGCGCTCATCTCCGCGGTGACGGTCTCCCTGCTGATCCGCCCGAGCAGCCGCCGGATCAACAGGTCGGCGGCCGCCTGACGCGGGGGCGGCGCTGCCGCTTTCGAGCCGGACGAGGGCCCTAGGCCGCGAGCCCCAGGGTGGCCATCCGCTTGGTGTGCGCCTCGGTGATCCGCGAGAACATCCGGCCGACCTCGGCCAGATCGAATCCGTCGGCCACCCCGCCCACCAGCATGGTGGACAGCGCGTCGCGGTCGGCCACCACGCGCTGGGCCTGCGAGAGCGCCTCGCCCATCAGCCGGCGGGCCCACAGCGCGAGCCGGCCGCCGAGCCTCGGGTCCGCCTCGATCGCGGCGCGTACCTTCTCGACGGCGAAGTTGCCGTGGCCCGTGTCGTCGAGCACGGCGAGCACGAGGGAGCGGGTGTCGGAGTCGAGCCTGGCCGCGACCTCACGGTAGAAGTCACTGGCGATCGAGTCACCGACATAGGCCTTGACCAGGCCTTCCAGCCAGTCCGACGGGGCGGTCTGGCGGTGGAAGTCGTCCAGTGCCTTCGCGAACGGCTCCATCGCGCCGGTCGGCCCCACCTCGATCGCCGTCAGCCGGTCGGTCAGCCGCTCGAAGTGGTGGAACTCCGCGGACGCCATCCTCGCCAGCGCCGCCTTGTCACCCAGCGTCGGCGCGAGTTTCGCGTCCTCGGCGAGCCGCTCGAAGGCCGCCAGCTCCCCGTAGGCGAGTGCTCCGAGCAGGTCCACGACGGCGGCCCGGTACTGCGGCTCGGCGGACGCGGTGGCCCAGTCCTGGTCGGCGATTCGGGTGGATGCGGGCGTTTCGGTAGCGTTGTCAGGCGTCTCCATGGACCGCAGAATAGCCCGCCCGCCGAGACGCGGAACGGTCCGGCCGCAGACCGACGTCACACCGTTCCGATGAATTCGCCCAACACAGATGCGCGAATCCGGGGTACAGTGGTATTGCGCTTACTGAGCATTTTGCAACTGCTCGTGGCGCGAAATTGAATGAGGATGCCCGGTCGGTGGCCCGATCGGCTCCGACCCGACAGCCCTCCACGCGAGGCGTACGCAACGTACGATCGCAGATGAGGGGCCCCCTCAGCGGCACGAGCGCTCGAGCGACGGCAGTGGTCCCGCGCCACCCGGCCCATCCACGGCCGGATGACCAACCCCGGCACGGTACGACCCCCTTCGTTCGCCTCGGACCGCGTTTCACAGAAGAGGCAATACCCTGACTACGTTCCGAGACCTCGGGATTCTTCCCGAGACGGCCGAGGCACTTGAGTCCGTCGGCATCATGTCCCCCTTCCCCATCCAGGAGATGACGCTCCCCGTAGCGCTCTCCGGCTCCGATGTCATCGGGCAGGCCAAGACCGGCACCGGCAAGACGCTCGGTTTCGGGCTGCCGCTGCTGGAGCGCGTCACCGTCCTCGCGGACGTCGAGGCAGGCCGGGCCGCGCCCGAGAAGCTGACCGACGCCCCGCAGGCGCTGATCGTCGTCCCCACCCGCGAGCTGTGCCAGCAGGTCACCAACGACCTCCTGACCGCCGGCAAGGTCCGTAACGTCCGCGTTCTCGCGATCTACGGCGGCCGGGCGTACGAGCCCCAGGTGGAGGCCCTCAAGAAGGGCGTCGACGTCGTCGTCGGCACCCCGGGCCGGCTGCTCGACCTCGCGGGCCAGCGCAAGCTCGACCTCTCGCACATCCGCGTCCTCGTCCTCGACGAGGCCGACGAGATGCTGGACCTGGGCTTCCTGCCCGACGTCGAGCGCATCATCACGATGCTGCCGGCCAAGCGGCAGACCATGCTGTTCTCCGCGACCATGCCGGGCGCGGTCATCAGCCTCGCGCGCCGCTACATGTCGCAGCCGACGCACATCAACGCCACCTCGCCCGACGACGAGGGCACGACGGTCAAGAACACCGCGCAGTACGTCTACCGCGCGCACAACATGGACAAGCCCGAGATGGTCTCGCGCATCCTCCAGGCCAACGGCCGCGGACTCGCGATGATCTTCTGCCGCACCAAGCGCACCGCCGCCGATATCGCGGAGCAGCTGGAGAAGCGCGGTTTCGCCTCCGGCGCCGTCCACGGCGACCTCGGCCAGGGCGCCCGCGAGCAGGCGCTGCGCGCCTTCCGCAACGGCAAGGTCGACGTGCTCGTCTGCACCGACGTCGCGGCGCGCGGTATCGATGTCGAGGGTGTCACCCACGTCATCAACTACCAGTCGCCCGAGGACGAGAAGACGTACCTGCACCGGATCGGCCGGACCGGCCGCGCGGGCGCAAAGGGCATCGCGATCACGCTGGTCGACTGGGACGACATCCCGCGCTGGCAGCTGATCAACAAGGCCCTGGACCTGAAGTTCCCGGACCCGCCGGAGACGTACTCCACCTCTCCGCACCTGTACGAGGAGCTGAACATCCCGGCCGGCACCAAGGGTGTCCTGCCGCGTACCGAGCGCACCCGCGCCGGTCTGCGGGCCGAGGAGATCGAGGACCTCGGCGAGACGGGCGGCCGCGGCCGCAAGTCCGCCGCCCCGGCCCCCGCCGTGCGCGAGGAGCGCCCCCCGCGCACGCCGCGTCAGCGCCGTCGCACCCGGGGCGGTTCCGCCGCGGAGGAGAACGCCGCCACGGTGCCCGCACCGGCCGTCGAGGCCGCTGTCGACGCCCCCGCCGTCGAGACGCCCGCCGAAGGCGCCGCGGAGCCGCGTACGCCGCGTCGGCGTCGGCGCGGTCGCGTCGGTGTCCCGGAGGTCGTGGCCGAGGCCGCGACGGAGGCGGCGCAGGCCGCCCCGGTCGTCGTCATCGACCCCGAGCCCGCGGTGAAGACCAGGACCAGGTCGCCCAAGGCCAAGGCCGAGGTCACGGTGGAGGTGCCGGCCGAGGCCGTGACCGCCACGAAGCCGCGTCGCAGCCGCGCCCGGGTCGTGAAGCCGGTGACGGAGGAGGTCGACTTCCAGACCGCCCCCGTGGCCGAGCCCGTCGCGGAGGCGAAGACGGTGACCAAGCCGCGCCGCCGCGCCCGGGTGATCAAGCCGGCCGAGGACGAGGTCGACTTCCAGATCGCGCCCATCGCCGAGCCCGAGAACGACAGCAGGCCGCGTCGTCGCACCCGTGCGGCCGCGAAGCCGAAGACGGCGGCCGTGGCGGACGCCCCGGCCGCCGAGGGCGAGGCCAAGCCGCGCAGGCGCCGGGCACCGCGAGCGGCCGCCGCGAAGACCGACAGCTGAGACCGACAGCTGAGACCGGCGCCCGAGGGCGCCGGGGTGCCCGAGGGGCCCGGGGGGATCCCCCCCCGGGCCCCTCGGGCGTTCACGGCTTAACCTCGTCCCATGAGCCGGCCACCCACCTTCGTCCCGCCTCCCCGCACCCGGGCCAGCGCGCTGCACACCGAGCGCGGTGACTTCGCCGTCCTGGACGCGTCCCCCCGTACCGCACCACGCGGCACCGCGCTCCTGCTGCCCGGCTTCGGCGGCAGCAAGGAGGACTTCATCGCGCTGCTGGAACCACTCGCGGAAGCCGGCTACCGCGTGGTCGCCGTCGACGGGCGCGGGCAGTACGAGAGCGACGGGACGGACAGCCAGGAGTCCTACGCACAGGACGAGTTGGCACGTGACGCACTCGCGCAGACGGCCGCGCTCGGCCTCGGCGGCGGCGCGGTCCACCTGCTCGGGCACTCGCTCGGCGGGCTGGTCGCACGCGCCGCGGCCATCCTGGATCCGGCGCCGTTCCGGTCGCTGACCCTGATGTCCTCCGGGCCCGGCGTGGTCTCCGAGCCCCAGCGGGTCAAGCTGAAGATCCTGGGCGACGCGCTGGCGACCATGAGCATGGACCAGGTCTGGGACGCCATGCGCGCCTTCGACCCGCCCGCGGAGGCCGACGGCGGCGGGGACCTGCGGCGGCGCTGGATGCGTCACCGGCCCGCCCAGCTGATCGCCACCGGCCGCCAGCTGGCCACCGAGCCCGACCGGGTGGCCGAGGTCGCCGCCACCGGGCTGCCGGTCCACGTGGTCTCCGGCGAGCGCGACGACGTCTGGCCGGTGCCCCGGCTCGACGCGATGGCCGAGCGGCTGGGCGCCCGGCGGACCCGGATCGAGGGCGCGGAGCACTCCCCCAACACGGACCGGCCGGGGCCGACGGCCGCCGCGCTGGCCTCCTTCTGGGACAGCCTGTAGGCAGCGCGGGGCTCGGCGACGGCGACGGCCGCCCAGGCGGCGGTTCGGTACCGCGTTCAGTACTGCGACTGGAGGTGCTGCCAGAAGCCGTCACGCAGCGCCCGTCGCAGATGGGCGTGGCCGCGCAGCGAGTGCTGGAGCAGGCGTTCGGCCTCGACCAGCAGGTCCTGGTCGACGGAGCCCGGCAGATACGGGTGTCCGGGGAGCAGGTCGGCCAGGGAGTCGCGGCCGCGGGCGGAGAGCCAGGTCGCGGCGATCTGGGTGCCGACGAAGCGGACGTCGTCGCGCGAGGGTGCCGGGGAGTCGTCCTCGTAGGTGGTGACGGGCCGTCTGGTCACATAGGGGCGGCAGAAGTCGAGGTCGAAGGTGCGCTGGCTGTCGACCTCCCAGAGCAGCGGCTCGGCCTGGTTGCGGCCTTCGCCGGCCTCGATGCCCCACAGGTGGACGCGGGCCCCGTACCCCTGTGCGGCCTCGACGGCGGAGACCAGGTCCTCGTCGCCGCCGACGAGTGCGGCGTCGCTGATGGCGCGGTGGCGGGCGAGGGATTCGAGGTCGGTGCGGATGAGTGAGTCGACGCCCTTCTGCTGGTTGTTGGCGTTGAGGTTGCCGAGTCTGACCTTGACGTCGGGGAGTTCCGCGATGGACTGCTGTTCGACGGTGTGGATCCGGCGCCTGGCCCCGTCGTACCAGTAGACGCGCAGCAGGCGGCTGTCCGCGAAGATCGTGCGGGCCTTGTCGATGAAGGCCTCGATCAGCCCCTCCGAGTCGAGGTCGAAGGAGCGCCGGTCCTCCGTACCGGTGACGAGCAGCCCGGCCGCGGCGTACACATAGCCCGCGTCGACGAAGATCGCGTGGGTCGAGGGGGTCTTCGACACCTCGGCGAGCACGCGCTGGAGCAGCTCGTTGGTGCGGTCCAGGCGCTCGCCGATCTCTGCCTCGTTCATACGGGCCTCGTCGCGGATGCCGTCGTCCGCGCATGCTCGGTTACCTGCTGGTACTTAGACATCCAAAAACTTTCCTTAGCGTAGGGAATGATTGCAGGGAGCAAGCCGTTGTACACCTCGTGGGGCGCGAGACGTGCCAGCCTGGCGCTCCTCATCCTTGCGGACGGGTCACCCGTCCTCCCAGTAGTTCTCCAGCAGGAGGATCAGACGAAGGGAAGCCGTATGCGCTTCGAGATCATGCGACTCGACGATGTCGACGGTACCGCCGTGGACAGCACCGTCGTGGACGCCGCCTCCGTCAACCGGATCGTGCAGCAGGCCGCGGCATTGGGCCAGCGCATCTATATCCGCCCGGCCGACACCTCGGCTTCGTAACACCTTGCCGATATAAAGACGAGCGCCCCCGCACGGATCGATCGTGTGGGGGCGCTGTGCCGCGCGGGGCCGGGTCAGGCGTTCTGGATGACCTGGGTGACGCCGTTGATGATCTGCTGCACGGCGATGGCGGAGAGCATCATCCCGGCGAGCCTGGTGACCAGCACGACGCCGCCGTCCTTGATGACCCGGATGATCAGCAGCGAGTAGCGCATGGTCAGCCAGAGCACGACGTGCATGGCGACGATCGCCGTCCAGACCGAGAGCTGGCTCGCGACGCTGTCGGCGTGCTGCACGGCGAGGATCACCGAGACGATCGCGCCGGGGCCGGCGAGCAGCGGCATGCCCAGGGGGACCAGCGCCACGTTGACGTCCTTCGTCTGCGTCGGCTCGTCGGTCTTGCCGGTCAGCAGGTCCAGCGCGATCAGCAGCAGGAGCAGTCCGCCCGCGATCATCAGCGCGGGTACGGAGACGTGCAGGTAGTCCAGGATCTGCTGGCCGAGCACGCCGAAGACGGCGATCACGCCGAAGGCGACGGAGACCGCCTGGAGCGCCATCTTGCGCTGCGTCTTGGCGGGGCGGCCGGCGGTGAGGGCCAGGAAGATCGGGGTGATTCCGGGCGGATCCATAATCACAAAAAGCGTGAGAAAAAGGGATCCGAAGACAGCGACGTCGAACACAGTGAGCCTTGCGGGGAGAGAGCGGGAATGCGGCGGGGGCGGTGCACCGGACAAGGTGCCGGACCGGCATCCGGCGGAGGTTTCCGGCGGACACCGCGGCAGGCCGGTGCGCGCGGGTGGGACGGGCGGCGTCGCGATGCGGGCGCCGCCGGGGTGCGGGAGTCGCGCGTGGGCCGTTACGGGACGAGCGGTCCGCCGGCTCCCGGCACCGGGAAGGCCCCGGTGGCGCGCCGGGTGATCTCGCCGTAGATCTCGGGGTCGGTGACGTTCTCCCCGAGCCGTACGGTCTTGCGGCTGCCGTGGTAGTCGCTCGATCCGGTGACCAGCAGCCCCAGCTCGCGGGCGAGCCCGCGCAGCCTGGCCCTGGTCGCCTCGTCGTGGTCCATGTGGTCGGCCTCGACACCGCCGAGCCCGGCCGCGGCCAGCTCCGCGATGCCGGATTCGGGGACCACGTGGCCGCGTTTGACGGCGCCCGGGTGAGCGAGGACGGTGACGCCGCCGGCGGCCTTGACCAGCCGGACCGCGTCGAAGGGGTCGAGCTCGTGTTTCTCGGCGTGCGCGCGCCCGCCGTCGGCCAGCCACTGCGGGGTGAAGGCGTCGGAGACGCTCGGTACGACGCCGAGCTCGACCATCGCGGTGGCGATGTGCGGCCGCCCGACCGATCCGTCACCGGCGATTCGCGCGACCCGCTCCCACTCGACCGGCACGCCCAGCTCTTGGAGCTTGCGCACCATGGTCCTGGCGCGCGGCACCCGGTCGTCGCGCACCAGCTCACGCTCGCGCGCCAGCTCGGGCTCGTCGGGGTCGAAGAGGTACGCCAGCATGTGCAGCCCGCCCACGCCGTCGAGCCGGCAGGACAGCTCGGCGCCGGTGACCAGGGTGAGCCCCTCGGGCAGCGCCGCTATCGCCTCCGCGTGCCCGCGGACCGTGTCGTGGTCGGTGAGCGCGACGACGTCCAGACCTGCGGCAGCGGCGTTCCGCACCAGTTCGGCGGGGGTGTCGGTACCGTCCGACGCGGTGGAGTGGGTGTGCAGGTCAATACGCACGACGCGGACTCCAGTGCTCGCGGCCGGATGGGGGACGCCCAAGGATAACCGGCCGAGGCGTGGATTCCGGACCCGGCCGGGAGGCGCCCGGCGACCGCTCAGGGCCCGCCGAGCAGCCGGGGGGTGAGCGCGCCGCAGGGCACCAGGTCGACCTCTCCCCCGGCGTCACGCAGATCGGTGAGCACCAGTTCGTCGTACATCAGGAGTCCGGACTGCTCGGGCCAGACGATCGCCCAGAGCCACAGGCCGCGCGCCTCACCGGCGAAGACGGCCCGGTCGTCGGGGGCGTCCTTCACGTGCCAGAGCGGGGTCGGGCGTCCGGCGGCGAGCACCTTGACGTCGGGCGGGCCGTCCACCCGCAGATACGGGCCGGGGTCGGGGCCGTCGATCCCGGCGTACCGCGCACCGAGTCCGACGCCGAGCTCCTCCGCGACGAGCAGCAGCTCGCCGATGCCGCCGAGCGGCCCCGGTCCGGAGCAGGCGACGGCGGTGGCCCGGCCGCCTCCCCGGTCGTCGCCCGCGCACGCCACCCCGGTGAAGAGCCAGCCCACCGGCAGCGGCCAGGGCATCCACACCGGCACCCGGGCGCGGTGCACCACCACTCCGAGCGCCTCGACGCTGGGCGGGATGACCGGCTGCATCGGCTGCACGCCGCCGTGCACGTCGCACTGCCAGGTGTCGTCGAAGAAACCGGGCGCCTTGACCCGGCCTCCGCACTTCGGGCAACTGGGTTCGCCCCTCATAACAACCAACCGTCCTCCCCGGCCGTCGCCGCGTCAAGGACGATCACCCTTCCGCAGCGCGGCTCTCATCAGGGGATTTAGATGTATCTTGCATTTATTAGCCCCTCTAACTTATTCTGTGCATAACGCATCGATCTAGTGGAGAGCGAGTAGTCCCATGCAGGGAGAGGATCCGTTCGACCAAGGAACGGTCAGCATCCTGCGCCAGCCGAAGGCCGTATGGGCCACAGCGGGCGCTTCTGTTGTCGCGTTCATGGGAATCGGCCTGGTGGACCCGATTCTGCCGTCCATCGCCAAGGGCCTTGAGGCAACGCCGAGCCAGGTGTCGCTGCTCTTCACCTCCTACTTCCTGATCACCGCCGTCGCGATGCTGGTGACCGGCTTCGTCTCCAGCCGCATCGGCGGACGCAAGACGCTGCTGGCCGGACTGGCGCTCGTCGTGGTCTTCGCCGCGCTGTCGGGCACCTCGTCCTCCGTCGCGGAACTCGTCGGCTTCCGGGCCGGCTGGGGCCTGGGCAACGCCCTCTTCGTGTCGACCGCGCTCGCCGTGATCGTCGGCGCGGCGGCGGGCGGCAGCTCGGCGGCGATCCTGCTGTACGAGTCGGCGCTCGGCCTCGGCATGGCCTGCGGGCCGCTGCTCGGCGCGCTGCTCGGTGACGCCAGCTGGCGCTACCCGTTCTTCGGCACGGCCGCGCTGATGGCGATCGGCTTCGTCTGCATCACCGCGTTCCTCAAGGAACAGCCCAAGCCCGCCCGCAAGACCTCACTGCTGGACCCGATCAAGGCGCTCGGCCACGGCGGGCTCGCCTCCGTCGCCACCTCGGCGTTCTTCTACAACTACGCGTTCTTCACGATCCTGGCGTTCACGCCGTTCGTACTGAACATGTCGCCGTACAAGTCCGGCGCCGTCTTTTTCGCCTGGGGCCTGCTGCTGGCGGTCTTCTCGGTACTCGTCGCACCGAGGCTGCAGAAGCGCTTCGGCTCGCTCAAGGTGGTCGGCGCCTCACTGGTGCTGCTCGCCGCCGACCTGGTGATCCTCGGCTACGGAAACCACACCGCGGCCATCGTCTGCACGATCGTCTCCGGCGCCTTCATCGGTATGAACAACACCGTCTACACGGAACTGGCACTCGGGGTGTCCGACGCGCCGCGCCCGGTGGCCAGCGCCGGTTACAACTTCGTCCGCTGGTTCGCCGCGGCCGCCGCGCCCTTCCTGGCCCCGAAGATCGAGGAGTGGAGCAACATCCACATCCCGTTCGTGATCGCCGCCGTCGCCGCCGTCATCGGCGCGACCGTCATCTGGGTGCGTCGCTCGGCCCTGAGCCACGAGGCGGAGGAGCTGGAACCGAAGCACGCCACCGAGGACGGCGTCACGGTCTTCGCCAACTGAACGGCCCCCGTCTCCGTACGAAGCCCCGCCGCACGGCTCCTGGCCGTGCGGCGGGGCTTCCGTACGGATGCAGGGGCTTGCGCCCCGGTCAGTCCAGGGCCACCGAACCACGCAGCGGATCGCGCAGGTCCGTCCCCCGGGACAGCCACCGCTCCTGGAGCTCCTGCGCGCCCCTGACCCGCTTCCAGGCCGCCTCGTTGGGCGTCATCGGCAGCAGCGGCAGGAACCGCACCGCCTCCATCGGGTCCGCCAGCTCCAGATCCTCCACCAGCCCACCGGGCTCAGCCACGAGCACCGAGCTGAAGGGCGCTCCGGGCCACAGCGGTTCACCGACGTCCAGCGAGGCCCCCGGCGCCACGATCACCCCCTCCACCTGCGGCGAGGCCGCCAGCACCGCGAGCCTGCGCAGCACCTGGTCGGTGTCCGCGAGCCCGGCCCGCACCGAGAGGACCAGCTCGGCCCGCGGCCCCTTCACCGGGTCGGCATACGGGTCGGAGGGGTCGGCCATCGGCTGCGCGGACATGCCGAGCGTGGCGTACCTCACCACGTCGCCGTCGATGAAACGGAGCACCTCGATCCGGTCGGTGCCGAGGAACGTCACTGCCGCGCGTGCGTCCGGTTCGCCCAGGGCCGCGCGCAGACGGGCCTCGACCGGAGCAAGAATTTCTGCCATGTGGCGAGCATAGGACGCGTACGGAACGGGCAAAGTAAGAGATTGGCCCTGTGCCTGCTGATAGCCTGGGCGCGCCGGTCGGGACAGCACGCAGAAGCGTCGCTCTCAAGTCCCGACGCAACGTCGTCCCTCACGGGGGACCGACCGGAGGAGGTGGGGCTGCGGTGGATCCAAGTCGACCGTGCAGTACCAACCGCTCTTCCGCCCGACACCTTTCTTCTGTGAACTGACGCCTGCCCGGCCACGGCCCATGGCGTTTCGCACGACGGAAGAGCACCCCCTTTTTGCCTGTCTGTAGCGAACGCCGTCATCGCGCCGCCGCGGTGCCGCCCGCTTTGCGGACGTGAGCCCACGTCCCCATTCCGGGCTGTTCCACGCCCCCGCCGACGGCCCTCCGTGAAGGAGCCAGCCATGTCGATGATCCGTGACCTGCGCGCTGTGGTGCGCCCGTCCCTGCGCAAGACCAACACCCTGCACAGCAGTTACGACGCCACCCGGGACCCGTCCGCCTCCAGCGCGGTCGTCGACTGCGCGGTCTACCGCGACGGACGCCGCGTCGCGGAGGAGGACGGCACCTGCCGTACGCCGCACGAGGCGATGCTCCGGGTGCGGGAAAAGGGCGGCTTCGCCTGGATCGGCCTCCACGAGCCGACCGAGGAGGAGTTCGCCGGCATCGCCCGGGAGTTCGGGCTGCACCCGCTGGCCGTGGAGGACGCCGTCCACGCCCACCAGCGGCCGAAGCTGGAGCGGTACGACGACACCCTGTTCACCGTCTTCAAGACCATCCACTACGTCGAGCACGCCGAACTGACCGCGACCAGCGAGGTCGTGGAGACCGGCGAGGTGATGTGCTTCACCGGCCGGGACTTCGTCATCACCGTGCGGCACGGCGGCCACGGCTCGCTGCGCGCACTGCGCCACCGCCTCCAGGACGACCCCGAGCTGCTCGCCAAGGGCCCCTCGGCAGTGCTGCACTCCATCGCGGACCATGTGGTCGACGGCTACATCGCGGTGGCCGGCGCGGTGCAGGAGGACATCGACGAGGTGGAGATCGAGGTCTTCTCCACCCCCGACAAGGGCGGCCCGCGCGGTTCGGACGCCGGCCGGATCTACCAGCTGAAGCGCGAGGTGCTGGAGTTCAAGCGGGCCGTATCGCCGCTGCTGCGCCCGATGCAGCTGCTCAGCGAGCGGCCGATGCGGCTGATCGACCCGGACATCCAGAAGTACTTCCGGGACGTCGCGGACCACCTCGTGCGCGTGCAGGAAGAGGTCATCGGCTTCGACGAGCTGCTGAACTCCATCCTCCAGGCCAACCTGGCGCAGGCGACCGTCGCGCAGAACGAGGACATGCGCAAGATCACCTCCTGGGCGGCCATCATCGCCGTACCCACGATGATCTGCGGGGTCTACGGCATGAACTTCGACCACATGCCGGAGCTGGCCTGGACGTACGGCTATCCGATGGTGCTGGGGTTCATCGGAGTGGTCTGCTTCTCCATCCACCGCATGCTCAAGCGCAACGGCTGGCTCTGACCTGCTCCTGCCCGTCTCGCCAGGGGCGCCCGTCTAAGCTCTGCTGCATGACTGCTGCTGACACGCTGCTCGGACCGGCCCTCGTCGAGGAGGCCACCAAGAAGTCGGGGCTGGTCTGGGTGCGCGGCACCGGGCCCGCGAGGGCGCTGTGGCACGTGTGGCACGAGGGCGCGGCGCTCCTCGTCGGGGACGGCCCCGGCGAGCAGCCGCTCCCGGCCGGCCTCACGGACGGCGGCAACGCGGAGGTGACCGTCCGCAGCAAGGACAAGGGCGGCCGGCTCGTCGCCTGGACCGCCTCCGTGGCCCAGCTCGCCCCGCACTCAGAGGAGTGGGAGGCGGCGGTGGCCGAGCTGAAGGGCAAGCGGCTGAACGCACCGGACGCGGAGCAGCTGACCGAGCGCTGGGCCCGCGAGTGCCGGATCCTGCGGCTGACGCCGCTCGATTCCCGTACGGACCTGCCGACGGGCTCGGGGGCGGCGGCGCCGCTGCCCACCACCGCCACCACCCGGCTGCCGGTACCGGCCGGGCTGCCGCGCCTGCTGAAGCGCTCGCTCAGGAAGCCGTAGCCGGCCCTCGCCCGGCGGCGGGTCTATGACGTCGACTTGGGCAGCTGCTGCCCGTAGTCGACCGTGTCGTCCTCGGCCGGAGCCTTCAGCGCGAAGTCCTTGCCCCAGTCCGCGAGCGTGATGACGCCCCCGCCGCCGCCGCGTGCGAAGCGCAGCGGGTACGGCTTGCCCTCCAGGGACACGTCGAGCGCGCCGCCCTCGCCCTTGCCGCCGGTGATCCGGATGGTGCGCTCCCCGCCGACCTTGTCCCGGTCCCCCTTGCCGACCTCGCCGTGCAGCGTGAGCAGACCGTCGAGCAGCACCTTCTTGTCGGTGAACCCGCGCAGCTGCTTGTACGTGGGATCGTCCTCGGGGACCTTCACGTACTTGTCGTCGAGCTTGTCCGCCGCGGCGCCGTCGGCCTCGCTCGTCTTTCCGGCGTCGGCCGTGCCGTGGTTCCAGAAGCCGGCGTCCGCCTTGAGGTAGAGCACGTCGCCGATCCGGAGCAGCTCGAAGGTGCTGTTCTTCGACGTGACGGAGCCCGCCCCGCCCTTGTCCTTGAGCCTCATGTTGAGCTTGTAGGTGCCCCCCTTGCTGACCAGCGTGCCGGCCAGCCGGACCATGTCGGAGGAGTCCGCCGCGGCCCGCGCCTTCTTCTCGATCTCCGGAGCTTCCAGTCTGCCGACGCCGTTGGTCCCCTTGTCCGGATCCTCGTCCGCGCACGCGGTCAGCGCCGCGGTCAGCCCGGCGCAGAGCACGACGGCGAGGGTGGCGGTCCGGCGGCGGGCCCGGACGGTCGGGACGAAAGAGGTCACAGGCGCACTGCCTCTCAGCTGCGTGGCGGTGGGTGGCAGACGGCAGCGTACCTGTGCGGCCTACACCTCCCGGCAGAGAGTCGCGACGACCGCTCTCCAGGGCGACCTGCGAGAGTACGGGCTAGCCTGATCCCGTCATAACGGTGCAATAAACGTCACAACAGACCGGATGCGTAAGCCGGCGACGAAGGAGGAGGCGCAGGCATGGCAGCAGGAACGCCCCGGGTCTTCGTCTCGCACCTCTCCGGTGTGCCGGTCTTCGACCCGAACGGGGACCAGGTGGGGCGCGTCCGCGACCTGGTCGCGATGCTCCGGGTCGGCGGCCGGCCGCCCCGGCTGCTCGGCATCGTCGTCGAGGTGGTGAGCCGGCGCCGGATCTTCCTCCCGATGACCCGGGTGACGGGCATCGAGTCGGGGCAGGTCATCACCACGGGCGTGGTCAATATGCGGCGCTTCGAACAGCGGCCCACCGAACGTCTGGTGCTGGGCGAGTTCCTCGACCGGCGGGTCAGCCTGGTGGAGACCGGCGAGGAGGTCACCATCCTGGACGTCGCGATCCAGCAGCTGCCGGCCCGCCGCGACTGGGAGATCGACAAGTACTTCGTGCGCAAGGGCAGGGGCGGCGCGCTGCGCCGCAAGGGCGAGACCCTGACGGTCGAGTGGTCGGCCGTCAGCGGCTTCTCGCTGGAGGAGCACGGGCAGGGCGCGGAGTCGCTGGTCGCCACGTTCGAGAAGCTGCGCCCGACCGACGTGGCCAACGCGCTGCACCACCTCACCCCGAAGCGGCGTGCGGAGGTCGCCGCCGCGCTCGACGACGACCGGCTGGCCGACGTCCTGGAGGAGCTCCCTGAGGACGACCAGGTGGAGATCATCGGCAAGCTCCAGGAGGAGCGTGCGGCGGACGTCCTGGAGGCGATGGACCCCGACGACGCGGCCGACCTGCTCTCCGAGCTGCCGGAGGAGGACAAGGAGCGGCTGCTGACGCTGATGCGTCCGGACGACGCGGCGGACGTCCGGCGCCTCATGTCGTACGAGGAGCGGACGGCGGGCGGCCTGATGACCACGGAGCCGATCATCCTGCGCCCGGACGCGACGGTGGCCGACGCGCTCGCCAGGGTCCGTCAGCAGGACCTCTCCCCCGCGCTCGCCGCCCAGGTGTACGTGTGCCGGTCGCCCGACGAGACACCGACGGGCAAGTACCTGGGCACGGTGCACTTCCAGCGGCTGCTGCGGGATCCGCCGTTCACCCTGGTCAGCTCGATCGTCGACAGCGATCTGGTGGCGCTGACGCCGGACACCCCGCTGTCGGTGGTGACCAGCTATCTGGCGGCGTACAACCTGGTCTCGGTGCCTGTGGTGGACGAGAGCGGCTCGCTGCTGGGTGCGGTGACCGTCGACGACGTGCTCGACCACCTGCTGCCCGACGACTGGCGGGAGACCGACTTCCACGGGCGCGAGGGGGTGCTCCGTGGCCGGTGAGGAGCGCTCCAGGGCGTCGAACGGCTCGACGGCCCTGACCCGTACCCCCAGGACCCGGCTCGACCAGCCGAAGGACCCGCGGCGGCGGCTGCTGCCGGAGTACGACCCGGAGGCGTTCGGCCGGTTCTCGGAGCGGATCGCGCGGTTCCTGGGGACCGGGCGCTTCATCGTCTGGATGACGCTGATCATCATCGTCTGGGTGGTGTGGAACATCTTCGCGCCGGAAAAGCTGCGGTTCGACGAGTACCCGTTCATCTTCCTGACCCTGATGCTCTCCCTCCAGGCCTCCTACGCGGCGCCGCTGATCCTGCTCGCGCAGAACAGGCAGGACGACCGCGACCGGGTCACCCACGAGCAGGACCGGGCCCAGAACGAGCGCTCCATCGCCGACACGGAGTACCTGACCAGGGAGATCGCGGCACTGCGGATGGGCCTCGGGGAGGTCGCCACCCGGGACTGGATCCGCTCCGAGCTGGAGGACCTGGTGAGGGATCTGGACGACCGCAGGACACCGGCCGGGGCCGAGAGTGACGAAGACCGCTGACGGGGCCACCCGCGCGTAGGTGAAGGCGCCCTAACTCCCACCCGTCGCCCACCACCACCCTTTCAAAGAGCGCTTCGCGCACCCGTACTATCGAGGTATGGCTACGGAAGACGCGGTGCTTGAGGCACTGGCGACAGTGAACGACCCGGAGATCCACCGCCCGATCACCGAGCTGGGCATGGTGAAATCGGTCGAGATCGATCCTGACGGTGTAGTCGCTGTCACGGTGTATCTCACCGTCTCCGGCTGTCCGATGCGCGAGACGATCACCAATAACGTGACCGACGCGGTGGCCCGCGTCGAGGGAGTGTCCCGGGTCGAGGTCACCCTCGATGTGATGAGCGACGAGCAGCGCAAGGACCTGGCGTCCTCGCTGCGCGGCGGCACGGCCGAGCGCGAGGTGCCGTTCGCCCAGCCCGGCTCGCTGACCCGGGTGTACGCGGTGGCCTCCGGCAAGGGCGGCGTCGGCAAGTCCTCCGTGACCGTGAACCTCGCGGCCGCGATGGCCGCCGACGGCCTCAAGGTCGGCGTCGTGGACGCGGACATCTACGGGCACAGCGTGCCCCGGATGCTCGGCGCGGACGGCAAGCCGACCCAGGTAGAGAACATGATCATGCCGCCGTCCGCGCACGGCGTGAAGGTCATCTCCATCGGCATGTTCACCCCGGGCAACGCCCCGGTGGTGTGGCGCGGCCCGATGCTGCACCGCGCGCTCCAGCAGTTCCTCGCCGATGTGTACTGGGGCGATCTGGACGTCCTGCTGCTCGACCTGCCGCCGGGCACCGGTGACATCGCGATCTCCGTGGCCCAGCTGGTGCCGAACGCGGAGATCCTGGTCGTCACGACCCCGCAGCAGGCCGCGGCCGAGGTGGCGGAGCGGGCCGGCTCGATCGCCGTGCAGACCCACCAGAAGATCGTCGGCGTCGTCGAGAACATGTCGGGCATGCCCTGCCCGCACTGCGACGAGATGGTCGACGTGTTCGGCTCCGGCGGCGGCGCCCGGGTCGCGGAGGGACTGACCAGGACAATCGGCGCCGAGGTGCCGGTGCTCGGCTCCATCCCGATCGACGTACGGCTGCGCGAGGGCGGCGACGAGGGCAAGCCCGTCGTCCTGTCCGACCCCGACTCCCCGGCGGGCAAGGCCCTGCGCTCCATCGCGGACAAGCTGAGCGGCCGTCAGCGCGGTCTGTCGGGCATGTCCCTGGGAATCACCCCGCGCAACAAGTTCTGACCCGGACGGAGCCCGTGGCGGGCCGGGAGCATCAGCCCCGGCCCGCCACGGGCCCCGTCGCCGGCTACGCGTACGACGTGATGTCACCGACGACGGAGAAGCCCAGCCCGTACGCGCTCATCCCGCGCCCGTACGCCCCGATGTGCACTCCACCGTGGGCGGAGCCGGCCAGCACCCAGCCGAACTCGGACTCGCGGTAGTGGAACGCCACCGGCACACCGTCGACCGGCAGCGAGAGCGCCGACCACGCGGGGCCATCCAGATCGTCGGCCAGCTCGAAGGCCGTCTCCGTCTGCTGGTCCAGCCAGTCGTCCCGCAGGGTGTGGTCCATCTGCGCGGGCCAGGTGTAGGCCAGCAGGCCGGAGCCGGCCAGCCAGGCCGCTGAGGAGACCGTCGTCGCGTCCAGGACGCCCGTGCCGTCTCCGCTGCGCCGCACCGGGCTGCTGGCCACGGTCACGACGACCGCGAACCGCTGTCTGTCCTCACCCGCGTCGCTCCGTACCGAGGGCTCGTCGCCGTGGCCGGTGGAGCCGTGCTGCACCGTGCCGTCCGCGGCGGTGCCCACCTGCATCAGCCAGCGCGGCCCGGTGAACGCCTCGTCAAGTCCGTACCAGGGGAACGATGCCTGCAGATAGCCGTCGACCGTGAGCCGGGCCGCAGGCACCCCCTCTGCCGTGCCTGTTTCCGGCGCACCATCCGCGCCCACCCGACTCGTTGTCTCCATCTGTCCGGCCGCCTCCTCGATCCGTAGGGTCCGGAGCGGCCCGCCCCCCTCGGGCGTCCTCACAACCGGACAGATGGAGAATAGCCATACCGTCCGGACGAGTCGGGATTGACGGGGGTCAGGTGGCGTCTGCGTCGAACGGCGGGTGATCGTTCTTCTTCGGCTGCTCACGCTTCTTGAGCAGGTCAGGGCCGCCCGCCGAGCCGTTGGCCGCGGTGACCGCGGAACCGCCCGACACGCCGCTCTTCGCCTCCACGGACGAGGTCGCGCGGCCGTTGACCGCGTCGGTGACCTCGGAGACCTCCTTGCGCAGGTCGAAGCTCTCGCGGATCTCCTTCAGCCCCAGGTCGTCGTTGCCGTCCATGAGCTGCTTGCGGACGAACGTCTTGGGGTTGAGGTCCTCGAACTCGAAGTCCTTGAACTCCGGGCCGAGCTCCGTACGGATGTCCTCCTTGGCGCTCTCCGAGAACTCACGGATCTTGCGGATGAAGCGCGAGACGTCCTGGATGACCTTGGGCAGCTTCTCCGGACCGAAGATGAGCACGCCGATGATCGCGAGCGCCACCAGCTCCAGCGGGCCTATGTCATTGAACACCTTGCGGCTCCTCGTGTTCTCCGCGACCAGGTCGGATGAGGTCCGGACCCGGACCACGGTACCCGCCGAAGCCATCCGTGCGGTAGCTTCCCGTGGCCGTCACGTGCCTGTTGCCGAGCCGAGCGTCAAACTCATGGTCAGGTCTTTACCAGCGCGGGTCAGCTTGAGGTCCAGCCGGTCACCCGGCCGGTGCGAGCGGATCTTCACGATCAGCTCCTCGCCGCTGTGCACCCGCCCGCCGTTCACCTCGGTGATGACGTCACCCGGCCGGATCCCGGCCTTGGCGCCCGGACCGCCCTCCGTGACGGAGGACTTGCCGTCCGCGCCCCGCTGCCCGACCTTGGCGCCGTCCCCGGTGTACTTCATGTCGAGCGTGACGCCGATCACCGGGTGGGTGGCCTGCCCGGTGTTGATCAGCTCCTCGGCGACGCGCTTGCCCTGGTTGATCGGGATGGCGAAGCCGAGGCCTATGGAACCGGCCTGGCCGCCCTCGGTGGTCGAGCCGCTGTCCGCGGCACGGATGGCGCTGTTGATCCCGATGACGTGCGCGTCGGTGTCGACCAGCGGTCCGCCGGAGTTGCCCGGGTTGATCGGGGCGTCGGTCTGCAGCGCGTCGACGTAGCTGATGTCGCTGCCGTCGCCCTTCTCGCCGCCTGCCGTGATCGGCCGGTCCTTGGCGCTGATGATGCCGGAGGTGACCGTGTTGGACAGGTCGAACGGTGCCCCGATGGCCACCACCGGATCGCCCACCCGCACGTTGTCGGAGTTGCCGAGCGGCAGCGGCTTGAGCCCCGAGACGCCGCTGACCTTGACCACGGCCAGGTCGTAGCCGCTGTCCTTGCCGACCACCTCGGCATTGGCCGTCTCGCCGCCGCTGAACGTCACGGTGATCTCGCCGGACGAACCGGCCGGTGCGACGACATGGTTGTTGGTGAGGATGTGGCCCTTGTTGTCGAGGACGAAGCCGGTGCCGGTGCCGGATTCGGTGCTGCCGCTGACGTGCAGGGTGACCACGCTGGGCAGCGCGCTGGCCGCGATACCGGCGACGCTGTCGGGGGCGCGGCCGCCGCCGTTGCGTTCGTCCTGGGACAGTTCGATCTGGGTGAGGCCGCCGTTGCGCTCTATGTACGCGCCGATCCCGCCACCGATGCCGCCCGCCACCAGGGCCAGCAGCAGCGCGCCGACGAGGACGGAGCCGCGCCGGTTCTTCCGCTTGCCGCCGTCGGAGGCGAGCGGGGGGCCGGGGCTGGTGATCAAGGGCTGCCGGGGCGCGCCCCAGGGGTCGTACTGGAGCCATTGCGGCGACGGGGGGTGGTGGGGCTGGCCCTGGGGTTGTTGGTGGGGCTGCGGGGGCGGGAAGGCGGCCGGGGGCGCCGGGGCCGGGGCCGGTGCCATCGCGATGCCCGCGCCGTTCGTCCCCGAGTAGGGCGGCGGTACGGGGGTGCCGTGCGCCGGCGTCTGGACCGGGTGCTGCACGGGGGGCGCGGGCGCCCAGGGGCCGGGGCCGCCGTAGGGCGGGGTGCTGTACTGGTCGGGCTCGTGGAGCGGCTTCGCCGCCTGCGGCGCGGGCTCCGCGGTCACGGGCTCCGCAGCCACGGGGTCCGCCGTCACGGGCTCCGCCTGCACGGACGCTGTCGGCTCCGCGTCCGACGGGGGTACCGCGTCCTCAACGGGCGACGGCTCCTGAGGCGCTGCGCTCGTACCGCGCCCCGGCGCGGGCCGGCTCCACCACTTCGCCTTCGGCTCGGTGGGCTTCCCGTCGTCCATGCTCTCCCCGCAACTGCCTCAACTGGCCTCTGCACGCCCCGCAGGGGGCGTCCCTCCCGGAAATCCTGCCGGAATTCAACCAGGTTTGTGCAGGCCCTGCGCCGGCTGGGTCACCGACGGGGAAGGAGCGGCAGTCCGTGGTTGGCGGGAACCGGCAGTCCGGCGGCCGAGGTGGGCGTCCGGGACGGCTCGGGGGAGGCCGTGGAAAGCCCGCTGCCGAGTGCCTGCGCGAACAGCGGACTGATGCCGTTGGGACGTATCAGCGAAGGCGCGGACACATCGGTCCGGACGGGAAGCGCGTACCGGCTTCCGGTGAGACTGCCGGTGCCGAGCAGAGAGGGGGCGGAGGAGAACGCCAGCGGCGCGGCGTTCATGGCGAGGGACACCGGGCGGTTACCGGTACCGGCCGCCGCGAGCGTGCCGTGGCCGCCGCCGCGGCGGCTGACGGTGCTGCCGCGCTCGGCGCGCGCGTCGGCGTCCAGCGGTGCGACGCTGCTTCCCGGGCCCTCGGCCCGGGTCGGGGAATCGGGCCCCGCGTCCGTCGGGAGAGCGCCGCCCAGGGCGATGGCGGCCAGCGAGACGGCGCTGGCGGCGGCGAACGCGAACCTGCGGCCCCGCCACGGCGAGCGGTCCGCCTCGCGGCTGACCTCGTGAATACGGAACGTGGGCCGGTCAGCTCCGGCCGGAAGGACGGCGGCGGAACCGTGCGCGGTCGGGAGGTAGCCGAAGCCGTCCAGCGGGGAGCCGCCGGAGGACGAATCCGCCCGGCCGCCGGAAGGACGCGTCACGGGGAAGACTCCGTCACCGAAACGGCCCGAGCCGCCCATTGGTCTTCCCCGACCTTCGCCATCACCCCCCGGACCACCGGGAAGGCCCTGCAACCGGGCAAGGAAGCCCTCGGAGGGACAGGGCGGGGCCGACTCGGCGAAGACACTCTTCAGGCGCCGCTGGGCGGCAGCCTCGGCCTTGCACTTGGCGCAGGTCGCGAGGTGGGCGAGCACCCGGTCACGGGCATCGTGCTTGAGCTCGCCGTCGACAAGCGCGGCGAGCCTGTCCCCCAGGTGTTGTTCCGCTGAGGTCGGACCTGTGCCACTCACGCCGCTCCGCCCTCCCCTGCCACGAGGACCCCGGTCAGCGAGCGCTGCTCCGCGCGGGCCTCCGGCGAACGGTGCTTCAGCGCCTTGCGCAGGTGGGAGCGCCCGCGGTGGATGCGGCTGCGCACCGTGCCGAGCTTCACGCCGAGCGTCGCGGCGATCTCCTCGTAGGAGAGTCCCTCGATGTCACAGAGCACGACCGCGGCCCGGAACTCCGGCGCGAGGGTGTCAAGCGCCTGCTGGACGTCGGCGTCGAAGTGGGTGTCGTTGAAGACCTGCTGCGGCGACGGCTCGCGGCTCGGCAGCCGCTCGGCGGCGTCGTCACCGAGGGAGTCGAAGCGGATCCGCTGCTTACGGCGCACCATGTCCAGGAACAGGTTGGTCGTGATGCGGTGCAGCCAGCCCTCGAAGGTGCCGGGCGTATAGGTCGACAGCGAACGGAACACCCGGACGAAGACCTCCTGAGTGAGGTCCTCGGCGTCGTGCTGGTTTCCCGTCAGTCGATAGGCAAGGCGGTAGACACGACCGCTGTGCGTGCTGACGATCTCTTCCCATGAGGGCGGCGTCCACGCCTGGGAGGCATCCGAGGCGAAGGTCGCGGTCGTTGCGGAGTCGTTGGAAGAACGGTCAGCAGTGTTGGTCACGGATTTCGGCTCACCCGCCGACCTGAGGAAGCGCCACAGCACTCCTCCCCGATCCACAGGCGCAGCCGCACCTCCCCTGTCGGCTCTGGTGGTGTCCAGTGGAGCCCCTACCATAGCCACCTCGCCCGTTAGCTCCGGATAAGTCTTTTTTCCTGCTGGGGCCGGGGACGACCCCGGGAACCGCCTGCCCGTGATCCCGGACCCGATCCGCGGGACCGATCCACGGGCTTTCCCCTGTCCCTTCATAACGCCCGGTCCCATCTGCGGGTTCCCGGGTGCAGCGGATACAGTCACCGTTGCGTCAACTACGGGGACAGGAGAGGGCCATCACAGCCAACCGGCAGACGAGCTGGGCGTTCGCCGACGCCTTTGTCGCCGAGGACGAAGCACTGCGCTGGGCCCGGGACCGGGCCCGGGACGCGGGGCTCCGCTCGGTGTCACCGGGCACCGGCGCCGCGCTGCGCCTGCTCGCTGCCACGACGGACGCCAAGGCGGTCGCCGAAATCGGCACCGGCACGGGCGTGTCCGGCATCTATCTGCTGCACGGCATGCGGCCGGACGGGGTGCTGACCACGGTCGACCCGGAACCCGAGCGCCAGCAGTTCGCCCGTGAGGCCTTCCGGGCGGCGGGCTTCGCCGCCAACCGGGCCCGCTTCATCCCCGGGCGCGCCCTGGACGTACTCCCCCGGCTGGCGGACGGCGGATACGACCTCGTCTTCTGCGACGGCGACCGGATGGAGAGCCTCGACTGCCTCGCTGAATCGTTGCGCCTGCTGCGACCTGGCGGCCTGGTGTGCTTCGAGGGCGTCTTCGCTGACGGCCGTACGGTCGACTCGGCACACCAGCCCCCTGAGGTGCTGCGTCTGCGCGAACTGCTGCGTGCGGTCCGCGAGAGCCAGGAGCTGATGGCGACGCTGCTGCCGGTGGGCGACGGTCTGCTCTGCGCGGTACGACGCGGCTGAGGGCTGTCCCGTAATTTCGGTCACCCGATGGCGCTCCATCACATGTCACCTGGATCACACCCGGATCACCCGGCACCGAACGCACTACTGCCCCGGCACGGAATCCGTGCCGGGGCAGTAGTGAAGTGTGGACTCCTCTGCGTCAGCCGACGACCTTCTTGAGGGCATCGCCCAGCGCATCGGCCTCGTCCGGAGTCAGCTCCACGACAAGCCGACCGCCGCCTTCGAGCGGAACGCGCATGACGATGCCCCGCCCCTCCTTTGTCACCTCGAGCGGGCCGTCGCCCGTCCGCGGCTTCATGGCCGCCATGCTCGTTCCCCTTCCTGAAACCAGCTCATCGCAACCGGCGGCCCCATGACAGGCGCTGCCTCACCGGCATCGAACACATTGCTTCCAGGCCATTATCCCGCATCACAGACCCCGATGACCAACATCGCTCTGCATCGCTTGCGCAACGCGCTCGCTCAAAACCACCCAATTCGGCGAAGGGACTGCGATACTCCGTCCCCCTCAGCCCTCCATCGGGGCGGAATTGTTAGACGCAGGTCACATGTCCGCCTCCGCCGAAGTCGGCCATGCTTGCCTCGACAGACTTTGGACGAGGCGCAAAAGGGGACCCCACATGGCCGACGCCGTGCTCTGCGACGTGAGCGACGGGCTCGCGACGATCACGATCAACCGTCCCGACGCGATGAACGCGATGAACACCGCGACCAAGGTGGCGCTGCGTGACGCGCTGACGTCCGTCGCCGCCGATCCCGCTGTGCGGGCGGTACTGCTCACCGCGGCGGGCGAGCGCGCCTTCTGCGTCGGCCAGGATCTCAAGGAGCACGTCGCCAAGCTGGCGGAGGCCCGTGAGTCGGCCGGCGGCAACGCCCTCAGCACCGTGCGGGAGCACTACAACCCCATCGTGCGGGCCATCACCGAGATGCCGAAGCCCGTCGTCGCCGGGGTCAACGGGGTGGCGGCCGGTGCCGGTTTCGGTTTCGCGCTCGCCTGCGACTACCGGGTGGTCGCGGACACCGCGTCGTTCAACACCTCGTTCGCCGGTGTCGCGCTCACCGCGGACTCGGGCGTCTCCTGGACGCTGCCCCGGCTGATCGGCCAGAGCCGCGCGGCCGACCTGCTGCTCTTCCCGCGCTCGATCTCCGCGAAGGACGCCCATGACCTGGGCATCGTGAACAAGCTCGTACCCGGCGCCGAGCTCGCCGCCGAGGCCGCCGCGGTCGCCCGCGCGCTGGCGGACGGGCCGACCGTGGCCTACGCGGCGCTCAAGGAGTCCCTCGCGTACGGAGCGGGGCACACCCTGGGCGAGGCGCTGGAGAAGGAGGACGAACTCCAGACGCGGGCGGGCGCGTCGCAAGACCACGCGATCGCGGTGCAGGCCTTCCTCAACAAGGAGCGGCCCAAGTACCTGGGGCAGTAGTCACCCCGGAACCGGGCCCGCCCCTACGCCTCGGTGCCGCGTGCCACGCAGCCGGCGAGATGGTCGTCGACCAGCCCGCACGCCTGCATCAGGGCGTAGGCGGTGGTGGGGCCGATGAAGCGGAGCCCACGCTTCTTGAGGTCCTTGGACAGCGCCGTGGACTCCGCCGTGACCGCCGGGACGTCCCCGAGCGTGCGCGGGGCGGGCCGGGTGGCGGCGTCCGGGGCGTACGACCAGATCAGCTCGTCCAGCTCACCGCCCTGCCAGTCGGCCAGCACCTTGGCGTTGGCCATGGTGGCGTCGATCTTCGCGCGGTTGCGGATGATTCCCGCGTCGGCCAGCAGCCGTTCCCGGTCGGCGTCGGTGAACCGCGCCACGGCGGGGATGCTGAACCCGGCGAACGCGGTACGGAAGCCTTCCCTACGGCGCAGGATCGTCAGCCAGGACAGCCCGGACTGGAACGCCTCCAGGCACAGCCGCTCGAAGAGCGCGTCGTCGCCGTGGACCGGGCGGCCCCATTCCGTGTCGTGATAGGTGAGGTAGTCCTCGGTGGACAGGCCCCACGGGCAGCGCAGCCGGCCGTCCGCCGCGGCTTCGGCTCCGCCGCTCATCGCCCGCCCTCCTCGTCCGGCCGCGGCGCGGCGCCGCCGGTCCGCGGGCTCCCCGGCGGCTGCTCATGCTGCGGCGACTGCCAAGGTGTCTGCCAGGGCGGCTGGGGCAGCTCCTGGGGCTCCTTGAGGAGATCCGGGCCGCCCGCCCTGGTGGCCTGCGCACCGGCGAGCGTCGACTCCAGCTCCGCGATCCGCGCGTCCCGCTCAGCGAGCTCGGCGCCGAGCCGGCCCAGCGCCTCGTCGACATCCGTCATCCGGTAGCCGCGGACGGCGACCGGCAGTCTGAGCGCCTCGACATCCGCGCGGCCGACCGGGCGCGCCGCGGGCAGCGGATCCGTCAGCTGCTCGGGCGCCACGTCCTGAAGGATGGCGCTCCTCCCTCCGCCGATCACCGCGAGGGTGACCGCGGCGACCACAACCACCATCGCGAGCAGCAAGAACCAGAACACGCGCATCTCCCCGGGAGCGGAATTTCGTCCGGGTCCGATCGTGCCATGCGGCACTGACAGTTAGGGTCGCAGTCAGTCCCGGCGGGCGTACTGCCGGGGGATTCACAGGGAGAAGACACGGGATGCGAAGCGGTGCGCTCAGGCTGGGGCGGCGCGAGTTCGGGGCGCACGAGCCGGTGATCATGGCGATCGTGAACCGCACCCCTGACTCCTTCTACGACCAGGGCGCGACGTTCCAGGACGAGCCGGCGCTCTCCCGTGTCGAGCAGGCCGTGGCGGACGGTGCCGCGATCATCGACATCGGCGGGGTGAAGGCGGGGCCCGGCGAGGAGGTGACCGCCCAGGAGGAGGCCCGCCGGACCGTCGGATTCGTCGCCGAGGTGCGCCGGCGTCACCCGGACGTGGTGATCAGTGTCGACACCTGGCGCCACGATGTCGGTGCGGCGGTCTGCGAGGCCGGCGCCGATCTGCTGAACGACGCGTGGGGCGGAGTGGATCCGAAGCTCGCGGAGGTCGCCGCGCGGTACGGGGCGGGGCTGGTGTGCACGCACGCGGGCGGCGCGGAGCCGCGGACCCGGCCGCACCGGATCGGGTACGAGGACGTGATGGCCGACATCCTCCGGGTGACCGTGGGGCTGGCCGAGCGGGCCGTCGGGCTCGGGGTCCGGCCGGACGGCATCATGATCGACCCCGGTCACGACTTCGGGAAGAACACCCGCCACTCCCTGGAGGCGACACGCCGTCTCGGTGAGATGACGGAGACGGGCTGGCCGGTGCTGGTCTCGCTGTCCAACAAGGACTTCGTGGGCGAGACGCTCGACCGCCCGGTGAAGGAGCGCCTGACCGGCACGCTGGCGACGACCGCGGTGTCCGCGTGGCTGGGGGCGCGGGTGTACCGGGTGCACGAGGTGGCGGAGACCCGGGACGTCCTGGACATGGTGGCGACCATCGCCGGGCACCGGGCACCGGCCGTGGCGCGGCGCGGGCTGGCGTAGCCGGGCCGGCGGGCCGGTGCGGACGGGTGCGGACTGCGGCGTTACCGGCCGACCTCCTTCGTCACCAGGTTCACCGCCTCGTCCACGTCGTCCGTGACGTGGAACAGCAGCAGGTCCTTCGCGGACGCCTTGCCCTGGGCGATCACCGTGTCCCGCAGCCAGTCGACCAGGCCGCCCCAGTACGCCGTGCCGAACAGCACGATCGGGAAGCGGGTGACCTTGCCCGTCTGGACCAGCGTCAGCGCCTCGAAGAGCTCGTCCAGGGTGCCGAGTCCGCCGGGCAGGACGACGAAGCCCTGGGCGTACTTCACGAACATCGTCTTGCGGACGAAGAAATAGCGGAAGTTGACGCCGATGTCGACGTGCGGGTTGAGGCCGGACTCGAAGGGCAGCTCGATGCCCAGGCCGACCGAGACCCCCTTCGCCTCCCGCGCTCCCTTGTTCGCCGCCTCCATCGCGCCGGGTCCGCCCCCGGTGATCACCGCGAAGCCCGCTTCGACCAGCGCCCTGCCGATCCGTACGCCCGCCTCGTACTCCGGCGAGTCGGCCGGGGTCCGGGCCGAGCCGAAGACGCTGATGGCGCTCGGCAGTTCGGCCAGCGCGCCGAACCCCTCGACGAACTCCGACTGGATGCGCATGACCCGCCAGGGGTCGGTGTGCACCCACTCGGAGTCACCCTCGGAGTCCAGCAGCCGCTGGTCGGTGGTGCCAGGCTGTACCTGGTCCCTGCGGCGCAGCACCGGGCCGAGTCGCTGTTCCTCCGGCCTGACCGCGCCCTCGGGGATCTCCGCACCTTCGGGGATCCGCGCATCCTCGGGGTTGCCCATGACCTGCTCCCTCCGCCGACATCGGAGGCGTCCTGCGACGCCCCGTCTCCCGCCAGCGTAGATCGCCGGAGGTTACGGACAGGGGAATGCCGGGGGTCAGATCGTGAGCCAGGAGCGGAGCCGCTCCTCGCAGTGGGTGATCCGCTCGACCGCGACGTGCTCATCGCGCTTGTGGGCGAGGATCGGATCGCCGGGGCCGTAGTTGACGGCGGGGACGCCGAGCGAGCCGAAGCGCGATACGTCCGTCCAGCCGAACTTGGGCCGGGCGGTGCCGCCGACCGCGTCCATGAACGCCTTGGCCGCGGGGTGCGAGAGGCCGGGCATCGCCGCGCCCGAGTGGTCGTCGACGACGAACTCCGCGACGCCGCAGCCGGCGAAGACCTCGTGGACGTGGGCCAGTGCCTCCTCCTCGGTGAGGTCGGGGGCGTAGCGGTAGTTGACGACGACGGTGCAGGCGTCGGGGATGACGTTGTTGGCGACGCCGCCCTCGATGCGTACGGCGTTGAGCCCCTCGTGGAACTCCAGCCCGTCGATCACCGGCTTGCGCGGCTCGTACGCGGCGAGCCTGGCCAGGATCGGGGCGGCGCCGTGGATGGCGTTGGACCCCATCCAGCTGCGCGCGGAGTGCGCCCGCTCCCCCTCCGTACGGAGGAGGACGCGCAGCGTGCCCTGGCAGCCGCCCTCGACCTCGCCGTTGGAGCCCTCCAGGAGGACGGCGAAGTCGGCCGCCAGCCAGTCGGGGTGGGCGTCCGCGAGGTGTCCGAGGCCGTTGAGGTGTGCGGCGACCTCTTCGTTGTCGTAGAAGACGAACGTGAGGTCGCGGTTGGGCTCCGGCACCGTCGCTGCGATCCGCAGCTGGACGGCGACGCCGGACTTCATGTCGGAGGTCCCGCAGCCCCACAGGAGCCCGTCGGCGTCGAGCCGGGAGGGCACGTTGTCCGCGATCGGCACGGTGTCGATGTGCCCGGCGAGCAGGACGCGCTCGGCGCGGCCGAGGTCCGTCCTGGCGACGACATTGTTGCCGTACCGCTCCACGGTGAGGTGCGGGAGGGTCCGCAGCGCCGTCTCGATGGCGTCCGCGAGGTCCTTCTCCTCCCCGCTGACCGAGGGGAAGTCGACGAGCCGGGCGGTGAGCGCGGGTCCGTCCAGAGTGAGGTCAAGGGTGGTTTCGGCCATGGCTACGACCCTAGTGCCTCGCGTACGGTGGCCCCGTGCCCCGGACCGATTCCTCTGCCCGCCGACACACCGGCCGCCGCCGCAGCCGCCGACTGCGCGTCGCGGCCGCCTTCGCCGTGCTCGTGGCCGTGGGCGGCTATCTGACCGTCTCGTACCTGTCGGGCGGCAAGAGCTCCGACCAGTGCACCGTGCACTCCGCGGACGGTTCGTCCGGCGAGGGGCGTACGTACCGGCTGAGTCCGGAACAGGCCGCGAACGCCGCGACGATCTCGGCTGTCGGCACCACGCGCGGGATGCCGGAGCGGGCGGTGACGATCGCGCTGGCGACGGCTCTCCAGGAGTCCGGGCTGCGCAATATCGACCATGGCGACCGGGACTCCCTCGGGCTATTCCAGCAGCGTCCCTCACAGGGCTGGGGCACCGGGCAGCAGATCCTTGACCCGGTCTACTCGGCCAGGAAGTTCTACGAGCACCTGGCCGAGGTGCCGGGCTACTCGCGGCTGCCGCTGACGGTGGCCGCGCAGCGCGTGCAGCGCAGCGGTTTCCCGCAGGCGTACGCGAAGCACGAGCCGGACGCCGCGCTGCTGGCGGCCGTGCTGACCGGCCGGACGCCGGCCGCGCTGACCTGTGCGCCGCCGCGTGCCACCGCCGGGACGGGCGACGTCACGAAGGTCAGGGCGGCGCTCACCCGTGCTTTCGGCAAGGGCGTGCTGCCGGCCGTGGACGCGGCGGACAGCCGGACCCCGACGGCGGGTGCGACGGCTCAGGGGTCGCTCTCGGTGCCGGTGCGGTCGGGCGGCGCGGCCGCGGAGGGTGGCGTTCCGCAGCACGGCTGGGAGCTCGCGCACTGGGCGGTGGCGCAGTCCGAGGCGCTGGGCATCGACGAGGTCGGGTACGCGGGCCAGGTCTGGAAGGCCGGATCGGGCTGGCGGACGGAAAGCGGGAAAACGGGCACCACGGAGGTCCGTATGCGCTTCGTGCATTAGTGCGGCGGGTCCCTCTTACAGGGGGTCCGGGCATTCTCGTAACAGCCTCCGCACACGGGTTCGCGTTCACCCTTCCGGATGGCCCGATTTCCTTGTGGCCAAAGGGCAGTGACGGTTCATCACGCGGTCGGGGAATGCATTGTTTGCCCGGGTTCCTCCGTTGCGGATTATCTGACGCATTGCCGACTCTTTACGTCGGTTCACCGCAACCTCCCCCGCCCCCACGACTGTTGTCATGGCGTCCGGTCCACGGACAGACAGATTCCACATCCCGTCGAAGGAGCATCATGTCCCTCCCCCTGACCCGTCGGATCGCCCGTACCGCGCTGCTGATCGCGGCGGGTGCGGCCCCCGTGGTCGGTGCGGCCGGCGCCGCCGGTGCCGCTGAGCTCCCGCAGGTCCCGGATCTCGGCGGTCTCACCAGCGTCGACAGCGACGGTCTCGGCAAGACGGTCGACGGCGTGTCCAAGCAGGGCGCCGAGACCGGTGGCAAGGTCGTCGGGACCACGCTTCCGGTGGCGAGCAAGACCCTCGGCGAGACGGCCGGCAAGGCCGCCCCCGCCGTCGGCAAGGCGGCGACCGGCGGTGCGACCGGCAGCCTCGGCGGCCTCCCCACGCAGGGCCTGCCGATCGGCTGATCCACACCGACCGGTGCGGTCACGCGCGAGGGCCTGAGGGGTGCGCACCCCTCAGGCCCTCGCGCGTGTCAGCCGGCAGGCGCTCAGCCCAGCCGCTTCACCGCCGCCGCCACCCGCTCGTCCGTGGCGGTGAGCGCCACGCGTACGAAACGGTCGCCGGCCGGCCCGTAGAAGTCCCCGGGCGCCACCAGGATGCCCAGCTCCGCCAGGTGGGCCACGGTGTCCCAGCACGGCTCGTCGCGGGTCGCCCAGAGGTAGAGGCTCGCCTCGCTGTGCTCGATGCGGAAGCCGTGGGCCTCCAGGGCGGTGCGCAGGGCGGCGCGGCGGGCGGCGTACCGGGCGCGCTGCTCGGCCACGTGCGCGTCGTCACCTAGTGCCGCGACGGTGGCGGCCTGGACCGGTGCGGACGTCATCATCCCGCCGTGCTTGCGGATCTGCAGCAGCTCGCCCAGGACGGCCGCGTCGCCCGCGATGAAGGCGGCCCGGTACCCGGCGAGGTTGGAGCGCTTGGAGAGCGAGTGGACGGCGACGACACCCTCGTACGTACCGCCACAGACGTCCGGGTGGAGCACCGAGACCGGTTCGGCCTCCCAGCCCAGCTCCAGGTAGCACTCGTCGCTGAAGACCAGCACGCCGTGCTCGCGCGCCCAGGCGACGATCCGGGTCAGCCCGTCCTTGTCCAGTACCTCTCCGGTGGGATTGGACGGGGAGTTGAGCCAGAGCAGCTTGAGCCCGGCCGGGTCCAGCTCGGTCGGGTCGTCGTACGCGACCGGCTCGGCGCCGCAGAGCCGGGCGCCGACCTCGTAGGTCGGGTACGCGAGCCGAGGGTAGGCGACCTTGTCACCGGCGCCGAGCCCGAGCTGGGTCGGCAGCCAGGCCACCAGCTCCTTGGAGCCGACGACGGGCAGCACGTTCTCGTGGGCCACGGAGACCGCGCCGAGCCGCCGCTCCACCCAGCCGGTGAGCGCATCGCGCAGCGCGGGGGTGCCCCACACCGTCGGATAGCCGGGGCTGTCTGCCGCGGCGACGAGCGCCCGCTGGATCAGCTCGGGCACCGGGTCGACGGGGGTGCCGACGGACAGGTCCACGATGCCGTCCGGGTGGTCCGCGGCCGTCGACTTGTAGGGCGCGAGCCTGTCCCAGGGAAAGGCGGGGAGGCGGGAGGAGACTGCTGCGGACACGGATCTCTGCTTTCTCGTACGGGAGTTCGGGCGGCACGGGAAACGCCTCGGTCCCGCACGGTGACGAGCCGTACGGGACCGGGGTGACGCACCTAGGGCCTGTCCGGCAGATCAGAGCCTGCCGGACGCTGTTACTGGTTCTGCGGCGGCAGTGCCGCGACGAACGCGTGGTCGCGCTCGATCAGACCCAGCTTGGAAGCCCCACCCGGCGACCCGAGGTCGTCGAAGAACTCGACGTTCGCCTTGTAGTAATCCTTCCACTCCTCCGGGGTGTCGTCCTCGTAGAAGATCGCCTCGACCGGGCAGACCGGCTCACAGGCTCCACAGTCGACGCACTCGTCCGGATGGATGTACAAGGACCGCTGGCCCTCATAGATACAGTCGACGGGGCACTCTTCGATGCAGGCCTTGTCCTTTACGTCGACACAAGGCTGCGCGATGACGTAGGTCACGCTGTCGTTCCTCCTCGGTAGGGCGTTGGCTCTCGCGCGGGAGCGCGGCGTCGTCGATGCCCGCACCTAGTATCTCCGTTCCCGGGCACGATCCGAACAGGAGGGGCAAACAGAGCTGTGGAATTCACCATCGGCGGACGGCTGGAGATCCGGATCACACCGGCTGACGTGGGCAAACGGGTATCAGTCCGGCGCCTGCTGGAAGACGGTCCGAACGGCCCGAAATTCACCGACACGGTTGGTGTTCTCACATCGTGGAACGATGGCGTGCTGTCCGTCACATCCAAGAGCGGTGAATCCGTCCGCATCGCGGAGTCGGCCCTGGTGGCGGGCAAGACCATAGCTGCCGCGCCGCCCCGGCGCCGCGGCCCCGCGGCCTCCTTCGGTGAACTGGCCCGGGTCTGCGCCCGCGCCTGGCAGCCGGTGGAGAGCGAGCCGCTCGGTGACTGGCTGCTGCGCGCCTCCGCGGGGTTCACCCGGCGCGCCAACTCCGTGCTGCCGCTCGGAGATCCGGGCGTTCCGCTGGACACCGCGCTCGCGCGGGTCCGGCAGTGGTACGCGGACCGGGGACTGCCGCCGTACATCCAGACGGCGACCGGCGCGGAGGGCACCCAGGAGGAGCTGTGCGCGGCGCTGGAGAGCGCCGGGTGGCGGCGCGAGGTGACGGCGGAGGTACGGATCGCGTCGCTGGCCCCGATCGGTGATCTGGCGGCCGAGGTGTCGCGGGTGCGGCTGGGCCGTGCGGTGGACGCGGCGTGGCTCTCCCGCTACCAGCGCTTCGAGTTCCCCGGCCCGGAGGTGCAGGCGGTGCTGGGCGGCGGCCCCTCCGTGTGGTTCGCGACCGTGCCGGGCGACGACGGTGACGCCGCGCCCGCCGCGATCGGCCGCTGTGTGGTGGACGGGCGGTGGGCCGGGTTCATGGCCGTCGAGGTGGCTCCAGAGCACCGGCGCAGGGGGCTCGCCACGGCGGTGATGACCGCGCTGGCCCGGCAGGCGATGGACGAGGGCGCCTCGGCCGGATGGCTCCAGGTGGAGACGGAGAACGAGGGCGCCCGCGCGCTGTACGACGGGATGGGGTTCGCCTCCCATCACCGTTACCACCACTTCCGGCCCTCCGGCCCGGCGTAGCGCGATGGCTTCCGGGAGGCACGACAGGCAAGAGATCCGCCGCCGGTTCGCGGCCGAGGCGCGGTCCGAGCGGCCGGATCTGGCGCTGCTCTGCCTGCTGCTAGCGGCAGAGGCGGATCCCGCGCTGGACGCGAACGGCATCGACGCGGCGCAGATCGAGCTGGACCGGCTCGCGGGCCTGCTGCCGTACGGGCTGCGCGGCGGCCGGGCCTGGGCCTCCGCACTCTCCGAACTGCTCGGTGAGCGGTACGGGTTCGAGGGTTCGTCGGCGGAGTACCAGCGCCTTGAGTCGTCGCTGCTGCACGAGGTGCTGCGGCGCCGGCGCGGCTTGCCGATCCTGCTGTCCGTGGTGTGGATCGAGGTGGCCAGGCGGGCGGGCGCCCCGGTCTACGGACTGGCGCTGCCGGGCCATTTCGTGGTCGGTTTCGGTGATCCGGAGGAGCGGGTGCTGGCCGATCCGTTCGCCGGCGGCCGTCCGCTCTCGGGCCAGGACGCGGAGCTGCTGGTGACGAGCACCACCGGGGAGCCGCTGGAGCCGTCGATGCTGGTGCCCGCGCGGCCGCTGGAGACGGTGCTGCGGATCCTGAACAACATCCGGGCCTGGGCGGCGGCCCGCCCGGAGCGCTCCGACGTGGCGCTGTGGGCGGTGGAGCTGTCCCTCCTGCTGCCGTCGCACCCGGCCAGGCTGCGCTACGAACGGGCCCAGCTGCTGGTCCGCAGCGGGGAGTTCCTGCGCGGGGCGGCGGAGCTGGAGGAGTACGCGGACGTGGTCGCGGACGTCGAGCCGGAGGCCGCGGAGGCGGTCCGGCGCGCCGCGCGGGCGGCCCGTGCCCGGCTGAACTGACCCGGGCACGGGCCGCCCGCGCGGCGCCCCGCATACTCAGCCGCCGGACGGGCCCGGTCCCCGCAGCCCCGCGTGCAGCAGGTACTCCTTCCGGTCGAGCGGGTTGTGGTCGGTGCGGGAGCGGCTCGGGGCGGAGCCGACGACCGCACGGTGCGAGGCGAACGCGGATTCGAGCACCCCTTCGCCCCGGGTCAGCGACGGGAGCCGCTGCTGCAGTTCATGCACCCTGGCCGCCGGGATCTCGCCCTCCAGCACGCAGTTCGCGCCGTCCAGGGACGGCGGGCCCGGTACGGCCGTCAGGTGGGCGAGGACGGGCAGGAGCGGGCCGAGCGCGTCCGCGGGCAGTTCCAGCCTGAACCGGTGCATCGGCTCGTACACCGTGGTGCCCGCCCGCCGGAGCGCGGTCATCAGGACCAGCGGGGTCAGGCTGCGGAAGTCCCCGGCGGTGCTCGACATGGACTTGTCGAACGTGCCGTGCGCGTGGCTCTGGCGGGGCCAGTAGCCGGAGTGCGTCATGGTGACCGTGCAGTCGGTCACCTGCCATCCGTTCAGGCCCTGGCCGAGCGTCTCGAACACGGTCTCCTCCACCGCCCGCATCAGGGAGTACGGCATGGAGCCGAGCTCCACCTCCAGCCGGTAGTCCACCCCGCTGCCGGCCGGGGCGGGATCGACGCGCAGGCCGACCGTCGCGAGAAAGGGATTGTCGTCCTTGTCGATGATCTCGAATGCGGCACCGGTGCCGGAAGGCCGTTCCAGACAGATGGTCGTGGTTTCGCGGAAGGTGACGTCGATACCGAATTCCTCCGCGAGCGTCGCCTCGATGACTTCCTTCTGCACTTCACCGTAGAGCGATACGGAGACCTCCTTACGGATGTCGTCCTGCCGCAGATCGATCAGCGGATCCTGTTCGGCTAGCTGTGCGAGGGCGAAATGCAGTTCGCCCCTCGACGCGGGCGCTTCCGGTACGACGACGGATTCCAGGGTGGGCGGGGCGAAATGGTGTTCCCGGGCCCCTTCCGGCGCGACACCGACCGCGTCCCCGATCCGGATGTCACCCAGTCCGCGGAGCTTCGCGATGCGTCCCGGTCCGACCGATGGACGGGGCGCGTCCGAGCCGTCCTCGAAGACGTTGATCCCGGTCACCCTGGCCTCACGGGCAGCGTCCGGTCCGCGCCCGAACGGCAGCCGGTCGCGGGTGCGTACGGTGCCGGAGAACATCCGGACGTACGCGAGCTTCTCGCCCGCCGGGCCGCGTTCGACCTTGAAGACGGTGCCGGAGACCGGCCCGTCGACGTCGTCGCGCGCGCCGGGCAGCAGTTCCTTGATCCCGCTGGTCAGCGCGGCGATTCCGGCCCCCGTCACGGCCGAGCCGAAGTACACGGGGTGGACGAGCGCCCGCCCGGTCTGGGCTGCCAGCTCCTCGTGGAGCCGGCCGGACGCCAGCCTGTCGCCGCCCTCTACGTACGCGGTCAGCAGGGCGTCGTCGTGCTCGGTGAGCAGGTCCGTCAGCCGGCCGGTGAGCCGGGGGTCGTCGGACGCGTAGGACGGGCAGTGCGCGTCGCGGGTGCCGAGACCGGTGACGGCCGGGCCCATCGCGACGGCGTTCGGCGTGAGCTTCTCCGTGATGCCGCGCAGCACCCGCTCGTACCGGGCTCCGGCGCGGTCGGTCTTGTTCACGAAAACGAGTGTCGGGATGCGCAGCCGCTGGAGCGTCCTCATCAGTACGCGGGTCTGCGCCTGGACGCCCTCCACGGCGGAGATGACCAGCACCGCGCCGTCGAGCACGCTCAGCACCCGTTCCACCTCGGCGATGAAGTCCGGGTGACCGGGGGTGTCGATCAGGTTGACGGTGACGTCGTCGATATCGAACGAGACGACCGCGGACTTGATCGTGATGCCGCGTCGCCGTTCGAGCGCGAGGGAATCGGTCCGGGTGTTCCCGTCGTCGACGCGGCCCAGCTCGTCGATGATTCCGGCGGTGTGGAGCAGCCGCTCCGTCAGGCTTGTCTTACCGGCGTCGACATGCGCCAGAATGCCAAGATTCAGCGTGTGCACAGAACTCCATGTTCTCAGTTTCGGTGTGAATTCCCGTCTGAACGAACATGTGAGATCGGCGCATGGAAGTCTCCTGGCTCTGTCGGCTTGTGCGGTGAGTACAGCAGCCGGGCCGATGACGGTGCAACCGAATTACCGGGCCGCGGACCGGCCTCCGGCGCGGTGAGGAACTGTCAGCGGACGACCGGTCCGGAAAAGTCCAAACCTCACCCCGGCGCGGCGTGCCGTCCAACGGGTGATTATCCGTGCTCCGCCACTCGATGAGCCCATGGCGTAGCTCCAATGCGGCGCTCTCCGATGGCGCGCTCCCGCGTTCCGGCTGACGGTGGATCACGAGCCACTGCGCCACTACGAGTCGGCATTCCGCCACTCCTCGCAGTCGCGACGAAAGGAAATGTGTTCAGATGCGCTCTGCCCGCACACTGTTCGCTACGGCCGCCGTCACGGCGGTCCTCACGGTCACCGCTCCCTCCGCCTACGCCATCGCCGTCTCCAACGACGGGGGTCACGACAGCGGCTCCTCCTCCCGGAGCGAGGAGCACGGCAAGTCCGACGAGGGCGGCAAGTACAAGGACGAGGACAACGAGAAGCCCCGCGGCGGCGTGCACACCGGCGGCGGCGCCCTGGCGTCGACGGTCGCCAAGGAATGGCAGCCGGACAGCGACGAGGGCGGCAAGTCGGCGAAGTCGGACGACGAGGGCTGGAAGAAGGACAAGCCCAGCGGCGGCATGCACACCGGTGGTGGCGCGATGGCGATGACCGGCAGTGGTCTCGCGGCCGGTTCGCTGCTGCTGCTCGGTGGCGTCGGCGTCGGCGCCTACAAGCTGCGTCGCCGCCAGGCGACGGGCGGCGCGATGGCCTGACCCGACCGCTCTGCCGGCCGGTAGCTCCACTGTCGCGGCCGTCGTCCCTCCGGGCGGCGGCCGCGGCGCCTTCGTTTCCCCGCACCCTCGCGCCCTCGCCACCGCTGTCCCGCGCAGACGAAAGGCTCGTTCCCATGGCCGCCCCGCAGTCGCCCGGTTCACCCTCCTCCCGGACTGCCTCCGACACCGTCACCCTCGGCCGCGCCCTGCTCTGGCCCGCCGCGGCGGCCGGTCTCGGCATGCTGCTCATCTACAACTCGGTCGGCTCCGCGGCCGACGACAAACCGCCCGCCCCGCCCGCGGCCGCCGCATCCGCCGCCCCCGCGCCCGCGTCGGCCTCCGCCGCCCCGAAGACGGCCGCCCCGGGCCCGTCCCTGCCCCGCTCCGAGCCGAAGCGGCTGCGGATCCCGGCCATCGCGGTGGACGCGCCGTTCACCCCCCTGTCGATCGGCTCCTCCGGCCGGCTCGACGCGCCTCCCCCGAACGACAAGAACCTGGCCGGCTGGTTCAAGGACGGCGTGACGCCGGGCGAGCGCGGGGCCGCGATCGTGGCGGGTCACGTGGACACGACCACCGGGCCCGCGGTCTTCCTGCAGCTGCGGTTCCTGCAGCCCGGCTCCACGGTCGACATCACGCGCACGGACGGCACGGTGGCCACGTTCAAGGTCGACACCGTCGAGACGTTCAGCAAGGCGAAGTTCCCCGACAAGCGGGTGTACGCCGACACCCCGGACGCCCAGCTGCGCCTGATCACCTGCGGCGGCAACTACAACAGGACCGTCAAGGACTACGAGGACAACGTGGTCGTGTTCGCCCACCTCGACTCGTCCAGGAAGGGCTGAGGGCCGAGCACCGCGAAAATCCGCGCGTGGGGTGGGGGGTCCCTGCTAGCGTCCCCCGCATGAAGCGTGCCGCTGTGACGACGACGCCGGAGAGTGTCCCGGCGCGCTGACTGTTGACCAGTCCGAAGCCCCGGGGCGAGTGCCCCGGGGCTTCTGCTTGCGGTGACTCGCCCCTCCGTACGCGAGGAGACCGCCATGCACGACCACCGCAAGCTCGGCCGCGTGCTGGAGCTGTTCGACACCGACCCGCTGATCGGCGCGGGACTTCCCTACTGGCTGCCCGACGGCGCGGCGCTGCGGCACACCCTGGAGGAGTACATCCGCACCGAGGAGCGGCTGGCGGGCTACCGGCACGTGTACTCGCCGGTGCTCGGCAAGCGGGAGCTGTACGAGATCTCGGGGCACTGGTCGCACTACAGCGAAGACATGTTCCCGCCGATGGACCTGGGCGGCGAGCAGGTGGTGCTGCGGCCGAGCCTGTGCCCGCACCACGCGGTGGTCTACCGCTCCCGCTCGCACAGCTACCGCGAACTTCCGCTGCGGATGGCCGAGCTGGGCGGCATGTACCGCTCCGAGCTCTCCGAGTGCTGGGCGGGCTGACCCGGGTGCGGTCCATCCAGCTGAACGACGCGCACATCTTCTGCACCCTGGACCAGGTCGCGGACGAGGCGCGGTCCGCGCTCGGCATGATCCGCCGGGCGTACGAGGCACTCGGTATCCGGCCGGTCCGCTTCCGGCTCTCGCTGCCGGGACCCGGCGGGAAGTACGTCGCCGCGCCGGAGATGTGGCGGCGCTCCACCGCCCTGCTGACCGAGGTCCTCGACTCGTCCGGACTGCCCTACGAGCCGGCCGAGGGCGAGGCCGCTTTCTACGGGCCCAAGATCGACGTCCAGGTCGCGGATCCGGCGGGCCGCGAGTCGACCCTGTCCACCGTCCAGATCGACTTCCACCAGCCGGAACGGTTCGATCTGCACTACATCGGGGCCGACGGGGCGAAACACCGGCCGGTCATGGTGCACCGCAGCATCATCGGCAGTGTCGAGCGGGCCGTCGCCCACCTCATCGAGCAGCACGGCGGCGCGTTCCCCTGCTGGCTCTCCCCCACCCAGATCGTGATCCTGCCGGTCTCGGACGCCGAACTCCCGAACGCCGAGGCGCTCGCCGCCCGTTGCACCGCGCTCGGGCTGCGCGCCGAGGTCAGCGGCCGGGAACGCGGCAGCCTGGGCGCCCGGATCCGGGAGGCCCGGCTCGTCCCGTACCAGGCGGTCATCGGCGCGGCGGAGGCCGCGGACGACCGCGTCGCGCTGCGCCTGCGCGACGGGCGCCGGCTCGACCCGCGGCCTGCCGGGGAGGCCCTCGCCCGGATCGGCGCACTGGTCGTGGCGCACAGCACCGCCCTGTGAGACTAGGTCCTGCCGTTTGTGGGACCAGGGCCTGTCGCTATGGGGTGACCGGGGCCGGTTCCGCTGCGGCGTTCCGGCCGGGCCCGAGCGCCCCGGCCAGCGTGGCGGCGACGATCAGGAAGGCGAGGACGACGGTCATGGCGAGCCGGAGTCCGATGTGGTCGGCGAGGAAGCCGAGTCCGGGCGGGCCCACGAGGAAGGCGAGATAGCCCGCGGTGGAGACGGCACCGACCCGTGCCGCCGCGTCGTGCGGGTGGTCGCCGGCCACGGAGACGGTGACCGGAAAACCGAGCGAGGCGCCCAGTCCCCACAGCACCGTGGCGGCGCCCGCCATCGCCGGGCTCGGCGCGACGATCACCACCGCCAGGCCCAGCGCGGCGACGACCGCGCTGATCCGGACGGTCCGGGCCCGGCCGAAGCGCTCCAGGAGGGGGCCGCCCGCGAAGCGGCCGAGGGTCATCGAGGAGGCGAACACCAGGAAGGTCAGGGACCCGGCGGTGGCGCTCACCTCGTAGCCGTCCACCATCAGCAGCGGCAGCCAGTCGTTCGCGGCGCCCTCAGCAAAGGCCATGGCCAGCACGATCACCCCGATCACGACGAGGCGGCGGTCCCGCCACACCGCCAGTTGGCCGCGCAGTCCGCCCGGTCCCGCGGCCCCGGCCGCCTCCTCCTTTCCCGTGCCGCGCGGGATCGCGAGGACGGCCCGGACCGCGGCGGCCGCTATGAGCACCGCGACGACGGTGAGGTGCCATCCGACGGGGAACGCGGCCGCGGTCAGCCCCATGCCGAGCAGCGCCCCGACCACGGTGCCGAGGCTGAAGCAGCCGTGCAGCACCGGCAGTACGGGCCGGCCGATGACGCCCTCGACGGCCGCGCCCTCGATGTTGAACGCGACCTCGGCCAGCCCCATCCCGCCGCCGAACAGGGCGAGCCCGCCGAAGACCCCGGCCGCCAGGGACAGGCCCGTGCCCGCGGCGACGACCAGGAGCCCGGCGACGATCAGCGACGCGCCCACACCGATCGCCGTCCGGCCGCCGTAACGGCGTACGAGCGGGCCGGAGGACGTGACACCGGCCATCGAGCCGACGGACAGCCCGAACAGCACCAGGCCCATCGAGCCGGTCGAGACGTCGAGCCCGTCCCGGACGGCCGGGGTGCGGGCCACCCAGGACGCCATTCCGACACCTGCGGCGAGCATGAAGAGAAACAGGGCGGTACGCCAGCGGCGCGTAGCGGCATCCATGGCAGCGGGGCCTCAGCAGACGGATCGAGGAAGGACGACAACAGGAGCGTACGATCGTACGCCTTGAGTGTACGATCGTACGCATGAAGGATCACTTCGCGGGAGACCCCCGTACCAACCATGAGCGGATGCTGGCCGGAGACCTCTACATCTCCGATGATCCGGACATCGCGAAGGCCCAGCAGCGAGCCGTGCGCCTCGCCGCCCGGTACCTCGCGGCGTACACGGAGGACGCCGACGGCGCGCAGCCCCTGGTCGCCGAACTCCTCGGTGCCGTCGGCGCGGGCGCGCACATCCGGCCGCCGCTGTACGTCGACTACGGCACGTACATCACGGTCGGCGAGGACACGTTCATCAACTACAACCTCACCGCCCTGGACGTGGCCCCGATCACCATCGGCCGCGACTGCCAGATCGGGCCGAACGTACAGTTGCTCACCCCGACCCACCCGGTGGAGCCCGAGCCGCGCCGCGACAAGCTGGAGGCGGCCAAGCCGATCACGATCGGGGACAATGTCTGGCTCGGCGGCGGAGCGATCGTGCTCGCCGGGGTGACCATCGGGGACAACAGCGTCATCGGCGCCGGAGCCGTGGTGACGAAGGACGTCCCCGCCAACGTGGTCGCCGTGGGCAACCCGGCCCGGGTGATCCGTTCGATCTAGATCCAGCAGAGGAAGCACCGTGGCGACCGGCAGGAACGACCCCGAGCGGCGGGAGCGCATCATCACCGCCGCGCTCGACCTGATCGCGGAAGAGGGGGTCGCCGGGACGTCGCACCGCAAGGTCGCCGCCCGCGCCGGGGTGCCGCTCGGGTCGATGACATACCACTTCGGCGGCATGGACGAGCTGCTGCGGGAGGCGTTCATCCGCTTCTCCAGCAGCATCGTCGCCGTGTTCGAGGAGCGGCTCGGTGCCGCGGAAACGCCCGACGAGGCCCGCGAGGCGGTGGCCGGTCTCGTTCACCACTTGTCGAGCGGGAATCAGCGCGAACTGGTCCTCACCCACGAGCTCTACACACTCGCGGCCCGGAAACCCGCCTACCGCGAGCTGACCCGGGAGTGGATGCGCAGGAGCCGGCGCGCGCTGGAGTGGCACTTCGACCCGGCGACGGCCCGGCAACTCGACGCGCTGATCGAGGGCCTGTCCATCCACCGCGCCCTGGAGACCGAACCGCACGACCGCGCCCTGACCGTCGAGGCCATCGCCCGCATCACGCGGGGCACGGGCGGGAGTTCCTGACCCCGCACCCCCCATATCCCCTGGCCGGCACCCCACCTGACCAAGGTGCCGGCCAGGTCCGCCTCCGGAACCCGGATCACGGCCGCCCATGAGGCGTGGAGACGAACATCAAATCCTAAAGTCAACGGCACCCGGAACTGATCCCAGAACGGGTCAATTGCCTTTCTGCCGCCGTTGATTGTTGCGCACAGGCGGTTCGACTGAGGCTCTTGATGCACACCTCTTGACGTTTCCCGGGTGACGGCGGAAGCATCAACTCCCGCCGGAGAGCGCTCTCACGGGCTCTCCGGGAAGCACGTCGTGTCACCCGTACCACGACTCAGGAGACGTACGTCTATGCATGCTCCCCCCACGGAGACGCCCATGGCGCCCCCCACCGCACCCCGCCGCAGGCGACGTACCCGCACGTTCGGGCTCGCCGCATTCGCCATCTCGCTCCTCATGGCCGTCCCCACCGCGCACAACGCCTTCGGGGCGGACGCGAAGGCCATCGAGGGCGGCGGCGACCTCGGCCCCAACGTGATGGTGTTCGACCCGTCGATGCCCGACATCCAGGCCAAGGTCGACGAGGTGTTCAAGAAGCAGGAGTCGGCGCAGTTCGGTGACGGCCGCTACGCGCTGATGTTCAAGCCGGGCACGTACGACAACCTCAACGCGCAGATCGGGTTCTACACCTCGATCGCCGGTCTCGGGCTGAACCCCGACGACACCACGTTCAACGGTGATGTGACCGTGGACGCGGGCTGGTTCGACGGCAACGCCACCCAGAACTTCTGGCGTTCGGCGGAGAACCTGGCGCTCAACCCGGTCAGCGGCACCGACCGCTGGGCCGTCTCGCAGGCCGCCCCGTTCCGCCGGATGCACGTCAAGGGCGGGCTCAACCTGGCCCCCGACGGCTACGGCTGGGCGAGCGGCGGGTACATCGCCGACAGCAAGATCGACGGCCAGGTCGGCCCGTACTCGCAGCAGCAGTGGTACACCCGCGACAGCTCGATCGGCAGCTGGGGCAACGGCGTCTGGAACATGACGTTCTCCGGCGTCGAGGGCGCCCCCGCGCAGAGCTTCCCGGAGCCGCCGTACACCACGCTGGAGAACACCCCGGTCTCCCGCGAGAAGCCGTTCCTGTACCTGGACGGCGACGACTACAAGGTGTTCGTCCCCGAGAAGCGCACCAACGCGCGCGGCGTCTCGTGGGCCAACGGCGCGCCCAAGGGCGAGTCGATACCGCTGGACCAGTTCTACGTGGTGAAGCCCGGCGCGACCGCCGAGACGATCAACGCGGCCGTCGAGCAGGGCCTGCACCTGCTGTTCACGCCCGGTGTCTACCACGTCGACCAGACCATCAACATCGACCGTGCCAACACCGTGGCGCTCGGTCTGGGTATGGCCACGATCGTCCCGGACAACGGGGTCACCGCCATCAAGGTCGGTGACGTGGACGGCGTGAAGCTCGCCGGTCTGCTCATCGACGCCGGTACCACCAACTCGAAGTCGCTGATCGAGGTCGGCACCGAGGGTTCGACCACGAGCCACGCGGACAACCCGACGTCCCTCCAGGACGTGTTCGCCCGGGTCGGCGGCGCGGGGGCAGGCAAGGCCACCACCGCCATGGTGATCAACAGCAACGACACGATCATCGACCACACCTGGCTGTGGCGCGCCGACCACGGCGAGGGCGTCGGCTGGGAGACCAACCGGTCCGACTACGGCCTCCAGGTCAACGGTGACAACGTCCTGGCGACCGGGCTGTTCGTCGAGCACTTCAACAAGTACGACGTGCGCTGGTCCGGCGAGAACGGCAAGACGATCTTCTTCCAGAACGAGAAGTCGTACGACGCCCCCAACCAGGCGGCCATCCAGAACGGTGACACCAAGGGGTTCGCGGCCTACAAGGTCGACGACTCCGTCACCACTCACGAGGGCTGGGGTCTGGGCAGCTACTGCTACTACAACGTGGACCCGACGATCGTCCAGGGCCACGGCTTCGAGGCCCCGGTGAAGCCCGGAGTCAAGTTCCACGACCTGCTCGTCGTCTCGCTCGGCGGCCAGGGCCAATACGACCACGTCATCAACGACACGGGTTCGCCCACGTCGGGCACGGACACCGTCCCGTCGCAGGTGGTGTCCTTTCCGTAGGGAGACACCCGACGCGGACCGGGTCACGGCCCTTCGGTGGTCCCGGTCCCCGCCCGGACAGCGCGGTGTGCCCCGTCGGTACCTACGGCGGGGCACACTGCTGTCCGGGGCCATCGGGCGGTCAGGGCAGGAGTTCGACGTACCCGTCGGTTCCGTGCACGCGGATCCGCTGACCGTCCCTGATCAGCCCGGTGGCCCCCGCCACGCCCACGACGGCCGGCAGTCCGTACTCCCGGGCGATCACCGCGCCGTGCGTCATCAGTCCGCCGACCTCCGTCACCAGGCCCGCGATGCCGACGAACAGCGTCGACCAGCTGGGGTCCGTGAAGGCCGTGACCAGGATGTCGCCCGCTTCGAGATCGGCCTGCGCCATGTCGAGGACGACGCGGGCCCGGCCCTCGACGGTCCCGGCGGACACCGGCAGACCCGCCAGGGCGCCGTCCGGCACGTCGTCGCGGCGGTACGCCCCGCTGACCGCCTCACCATCCGATGTGAGCACCCGGGGCGGGGTGAGCGCCAGGTACGAGCGGTACGCGCCCTTGCGCTCACCGATGAGCCGGTGAGCGGCCACCTCCGAGCGCACGACGTCGCGGAGTTCCTGGAACGTCAGGTAGAAGGCGTCCTCCTTCTCGGGGAGCACCCCGGCCCGCACGAGGCGCTCGGCCTCCGCCATCAGGGCCTGCTTGTAGACGAAGTAGCGGCTGACGATGCCGTACTTCGGGTACTCCCGGTACCCGATGAAGGCCCTGACCCGGTCGATCATCCGCTTCGTCGCGTCGGCCTTCCGGTCCCCGTCGGGCAGGGCCCGCAGCCGGGTCAGCACGTCCCGCTCCTTGTGCAGCGCCTTCTGCCGCCCCTGCTCGAAGCGCTGTTCGGCGGCGCCCGGCGCGAAGTTCCGGACGTTGTCGAGGATCGCGGGGGCGAGGGTGGTGGGGCACTCGCTCCACCTCGGCCGCGTGATGTCGATCTCGCCGGCGCAGCACATCCCGTACCGGCCGAGGTAGTCCTCGATGGCCTCGCGCGCTTCGGGACCGCCCGGGACCTTCGCCAGCTCGCCCAGGAAGGCCGCGTCGTCGACGGACTCCGCGTCCCGCAGGAACGCCACGACCTCCGGCCGGGGGCGGACGACGTCCGCGACGTCGAGCAGCGCCAGTCCCATCTCCGAGGTGATGTTGCCGGGAGCGGACAGGGTCAGGGTGTCCGCCGCGTTCTTCTCGCCCAGCCAAGCCAGCAGCTGGTCGTTGAGCCACCAGGTGGCCTCCATCCCCGCCATGATCGCCCGGAAGTTCAGCGGGTCCCCGAGGACCCGCTTGTGCTCCTCGAAGGCCTCCAGCAGGAAGTCGAACAGCTCGGGTCCGCTCTTCGTCCGGATGTCGCGCTCCAGGGCGGCGACGGATTCCCGGCTGCGCTCGATCAGCTCGGGGACGATGTCCGGCTCCGGCCCGTCCGGGACGGCGTCCCCGTGCGCCGACGGGCCGGCGGGGGCCGCGTCCGGGGTCGGCGGCAGCAGGCCGTCTCGGTCGAGGACGGTCTCCAGGGCGTCCCGGACCAGCGGATCGCCCTTCCCCATGACGTCCAGGAGGGCGGCGCGGCTCTCGGGTGAGGCGAGGCGCTGGGTGACGTCGACGAACAGCCTCCCGCCCGCCTCTGGCATCGGCACCATGGCGGTCAGCTGCCACATGGAGTACCCGAGGGGCTTCATGGGGTCGGTCATCATCTGCTGATGGCCGACGGAGACGTAGACGTGATGCTCCTGGTCGCCGGCCTCGGGGATGGGGAACAGCGTCGTGATCGGCCGGCTCTGGACGATCTGGAAGTCGTCGTCGGCCAGGCACCATTCGATGTCCTGCGGGCGGCCGAAGTGCGCTTCGATCCGTCGCCCGAGGCCGACGAGCCGCACGGCCTGCTCGTCCGTCAGCGCGGGCCGCTCCTGCTGCCGGGGGGCGATCTCCACTTCCCGTGTGCCGCCGCCGGGCTGGGCGTGGACGGCGCGTTGTTTGGCGGCGATCGTCCTGGCGACGACCTCGCCGTGCCGCACCGTGAAGACGTCCGGGTTCACCAGGCCGGAGACCAGAGCCTCACCGAGGCCGAGGCCGGCGTCCACGGTGGCCGTCTTCCGGTTGCCGGTGACGGGGTCGGCCGTGAAGAGGATGCCGGACGCCTCCGGGAGGGCCATCCGCTGCACGACCACGGCCATCTGGACCGTGCGGTGGTCGATGCCGTTGCGCCGGCGGTAGATGACCGGCCCGCTCGGTGAACAGCGAGGCCCAGCACCGGCTGACGTGCCGGAGCACCTCCGCCGCGCCCACGACGTTCAGATACGTGTCCTGCTGGCCGGCGAACGAGGCCGTCGGCAGGTCCTCCGCCGTGGCGCTGGACCGGACGGCGCAGGCGGCTCCCGCACCGAGCCGGCCGAGCGCGCGGGTGATCCCCGTCGCGAGGGCGTCCGGGACGGGGGTCTCCTCGATGGTGCGGCGGATCTCCGCGCTGAGTGTGCGGACCGCCTCCCGGTCGTCCGGGTCCAGCCGCGACAGCTGTTCGAGCCGGGCGTCGAGCGACGGTGCCCGCGCGATGATCCGCCCGAAGGCGTCCGTCGTCACGCAGAAACCGTCCGGCACCCGGATGCCCTCGATCCGCGACAGCGCGCCCAGATGGGCGCCCTTGCCGCCGACGGCCTCGGTCCGCGTCTCATCGACGTCTTGAAGATCCAGCACACAACTATCGGTCATCGCCACCATTCCTGCCTGTTCTTCCCTCCGACGAGCCGGGCGCCGCGCACTCCCGCCACCACGCTGCCGGTCCCACCCATGATTCGACGTCACCGTGTCCCGCCCGCGTCGGCAGCAACACACGCGCGCCCGCCGATTTCCGCAGGTCGCGGCAACGAGCGACGATTCTGCGACCTGTACCGGGCCTTGCCGCAAGCCCCCCCCTGTGCGCTATAAGTTGAGAGTGGCAAGGAGACTCTCTTCTCCTTGCCTTTCTCATTTCGCGCCGCCGCCGCCCGGTGGCGGACTTGGTACGCGCTTTACACACCACCCGCAACCGCGCCGGGCTGCTCCATGTCTCTATAAATGTTGAATCCTTGAAGTAGTGACGCGAGCGGAGCAGGACATGCGGCGGGGCAAGGGCGTTATAGGGGTCGCGTTGCTGGTGAGCGCGGTACTCGCGGGGACGAGCGCTTGCGGTGGCAAGGGATCGGCCTCGGCCGACTCCGAAAACGGGAAGGGCGGCTCCTCCGGCGGGGCGTCCGCGAGCGCGCACCCGTCCCCGACGCACACGCATCCCACGGGTCCGCCGATGCTGCTGGAGACGATCGCGCCGCTGGACAAGGCGACGGTCGGCGTCGCCATGCCGGTCTCCGTGGTCTTCACCAACCCGGTGGCGACCTCGGCCCGTTCGAACATCGAGAAGCACCTCAAGATCTCCGCATCCGTCCCCACGACCGGTGCCTGGCACTGGATGGGCGACAAGCGGGTCGACTGGCGCCCGAAGGACTACTGGAAGTCCGGCACCAAGGTGCGCATCGACGCCGATCTGAAGGACGTCTCCAACGGCAGCGGCCGCTACGGCACGCACGGCTACACCCACTCCTTCACCATCGGCGACGACGTCCGGGCCGACGCCTCTGTCACCGGTCACACCATGAAGGTCACCCGTAACGGCGCCACGGTGCGCACGCTCTCCATCAACGCGGGCAGCGCCCAGTACCCGACCTGGAACGGCACTATGGCGGTGATCGACAAGCAGGAGAAGGTCCACATGACGTCCTGCAGTGTCGGCATCAGCTGCAACAAGGGCGATGCGAACTACTACGACCTGACCCTCCCCTGGGACATCCACCTCACCCAGTCGGGCACCTACGTCCACTTCTCCACCGGTGACACCAACCCGGGCAGCGGCAGCGCCCTCGGCTCGCACGGCTGCGTGCACCTCTCGCTGGCCGACGCGAAGTGGTTCTACGGCCAGGTGAAGCAGGGCGACCCCGTCACGGTCACCGGCTCCCCGCGCGCCAAGGCGTCGGCCGACAACGGCTACGCGTCCTTCAACCTCTCGTGGCCCCAGTGGCTGGACGGAAGCGCGAGCGGCGCGAAGACGACGGCCTCGCTGTAGCGGGACACGGCCTGTCCGGCTGAGCGTTCCGCCCGGCGGCCGGGGTCCTGGACCCCAGCCGCCGGGCGGCCGCATGTGGGCCGCGGGAGCGTCTCAGGCGTGCAGGGCCAGCGCGCCCTTCGCCGGGACGGACGCGGTCACTGTGCCGTCGTCCCCGACCTCCACTGTGTTGCCGTCGCAGGCGTCCGGGGAGGCCTGGGCCACGTTGCAGTAGGTGCCGGCCGGGAGCGACGTGGTGAACGACTGCTCAAGGGCGTCGTCGCCGTTGTTGATGGCCACGAAGCCCTTGTCGCCGCGGCCGAAGGCGATGGCCGACGATCCGTTGTCCCACCAGTCGGTCAGCTGGGCGCCCTCGGTGGCGTTGTGGAAGCCGACCATTCCGGTGATGGCGGTCTGTGCGTGCGTGCAGGTCCAGCCGTCGCTGCCGCAGGCCGCCGCGCCGCCGTCGGGCGGGCCGGCGTCCTTGTCCGACCACTCGTAGCCGGAGAAGACGTTCGGGGAGCCGTAGGGCGAGGCCAGCATGAAGACGTTGGCCAGGGTGTAGGCCGCGCCGTCCTTGTACGTCAGCGTGGAGCCGTTGCGCTCGGTGTCCCAGTTGTCGACGAACGTACGGGCGTTCGCGCTCGGCAGCTTGCCGTCGGCGATGTCCTTCAGGCCGGTGACACCGCCGCCCTGGAAGGCGCTCTTGAGGTGGCCGCCGTAGCGGAACTCGTCGACGTCGCCCACGCCCGTGTACTCGTCGGGCTGCACGGCCTCGCCGCCGCCGTAGATGACCTCGGTGACCCAGAAGCCGGGGTCGGCCATCTTGCCCTTGATGGCGGCGATGTCATCGGCCGCCATGTGCTTGGCGGCGTCGACGCGGAATCCGTCGACGCCCAGGCCGCGCAGATCGGAGAGGTAGCCGGCGATCGTCGTGCGGACGGCGTCGCTGCCGGTGTCGAGGTCGGCAAGCCCGACCAGTTCGCAGTTCTGGACGTCGTCGCGGTCGCCGTAGTCGCTGATGTCCTTGCGGCAGGCGTGGAAGTCCTGGTCCTGGAAGTACCCGGGGTAGTCGTACTTCGTGTACGCCGTGCCGCCGGTCCCGGTGCCGGAGCCGGACGACATGTGGTTGATGACGGCGTCCGCGACGACCTTCACCCCGGCCGAGTGGCAGCTCTCCACCATCGAGGCGAAGGCGTCGCGGTCACCGAGGCGACCGGCGATCCGGTAACTGACCGGCTGGTACGAGGTCCACCACTGGTCGCCCTGGATGTGCTCCGAGGCGGGCGAGACCTCGACGTAGCCGTAGCCGGCCGGACCGAGCGAATCGGTACAGGCGTGGGCCACCGCGTCGTACTTCCACTCGAACAGGGTGGCGGTGACGGTCTTCTCGCCCGGTGGGGCCGCCTGGGAGGTCCAGGGGGCGAGGACGGTGATACCGGCGGCTGCGAGCAGTCCGGCCAGTGTCGCGCGAGCGGCGCGGGAACTCATCTGCGGCTCCTTCGGTCGCGGGTACGGGCGGAGCCCGTACCCGGCGTGGGCAGCCACGCGCCTGGCCACCGTGGGGGGAGTTCGGAGCCTGCCGTTCCAGCTATGAACACGTCAAGAGGTGACGCAAGGATTTCCAGCATGTTTCTGAAATAACTTGCAGGGACAGCGAGTTGGGTAGCCGGGTGGGGTGGGATGCCGCGCGGCCGACGACCTGCCCTCCGCCACCACCGGCCCGGCCGGTCCGCCGCCGTCGCGGGGCCCGACGGGTCCCCGTCGTCACTGGTCCCGGCGGTGCACCGCAAACACCGCCAGCACGCCCGCCGCCAGTGCCCAGAGAGCGTAGACCGTCCACGCTCCCCCGGTCCCCCACGGGAAGAGGTCGTTGGAGCGCTGCATCCGCGTGCTCGTGAGGCGCTCCCACGCACTGAAGGGCAGGGTGTGCTGGAGCACCGCCGCCAGGTGGCGGCGGGAGCTCAGGACTATCGGCAGCAGGAGCAGCACCACTACACAGTTGACGACGGCGCCCCCGGTGTGCCGGATCACCGAGCCGATCGCCAGTCCGGCGAGCGCGGCCACCGGCGCGAGCAGCGCGGAGGCCACGACAACGCGCAGCGCGTCCGGATGACCGAGGGACACCGAGGCGTCGCGGCCGGAGAGTATCGCCTGGGCCGAGGCGAAGGAGGCGGCGGAGCCGAGCGCGCCGAAGACCGTGGTGACCGTCGCGAGGACGAGCACCTTGGCGGCCATCACCGAACGCCGGGCGGGGACGGCGGTGAACGTGGTGCGGATCAGTCCGGTGCCGTACTCGCCGGTGACCGACAGCGCGCCGATCGTGGCCAGAGCCAGGACCAGGACCATGGCGGAGTTCGCGGTGAAGGCGTCGACGAGCGGTATGCCGTTGGCGACGAACGACGTACGGCTCTGCCCGTCGTGCTGGTACCAGTACTTGTAATGGTCGTACGCCGTACCGGCGTTGAACGCGATGACGGCCGGGGCGGTGATCACGTACAGCCAGGGGGTCGAGCGCAGCGACCACATCTTGAGCCACTCGGCGGCCAGCAGATCAGCGAAGCTGGCGCGGGGCTCGTCCTGTGTCAGGTGGCCCGCGGGTGCGGTCCTCACCGTGGTCATCGGGGGTCTCCTGCGAGGTAGTCGGCACTGTCGGCGGTGAGCTCCATGAACGCCTCCTCCAACGACGCTCCGGATGGGGTGAGTTCGTTCAGCATCACGTGGTGCCGGAAGGCCAGTTCACCGATCCTGGTGGCGGTCGGACCGGTCACCGTGAGCCGGTCGCCGTCCTGTTCCACCGAGGCGCCCTCCGCGGTGAGCAGCGGGGCGAGGGCGGCGGTATCGGGGGTGCCCACGGTCACGCTCATCCGGGTGCCCCGGGCGGCGAAGGCGGAGAGGCTCTCGGCGGCGATGAGTTCGCCGCGTCCGATGACGACGAGACGGTCGGCGGTGTGCTCCATCTCTGTCATCAGGTGGCTAAAGACGAACACCGTACGGCCCTCGGCCGCCAGCCGTCGGAAGAGCCCGCGCACCCAGAGAACACCTTCCGGGTCGAGGCCGTTGAGCGGTTCGTCGAAGAGCAGCACCGGCGGGTCGCCGAGCAGCGCGGTGGCGATGCCGAGCCGCTGGCGCATCCCGAGCGAGAAGCCGCCTATGCGTCGGCGGGCGACCCCGGCGAGGCCCACTTCCCGCAGTAGTCCGTCCACCCGGGCACGCGGGATGCCATTGCTCCGGGCCAGCACGGCGAGGTAGGCGTGGGCGGTACGGCCGCCGTGGACGTCACCCGCGTCGAGCAGGGCGCCGACGTGGCGCAGCCCGCGCGGGCGGTCGCGGAACGGCCGTCCCCGCAGGGTGGCCGTTCCGACGGTGGGTTCGACGAGGCCCAGGAGCATGCGCAGGGTGGTGGTCTTGCCGGCCCCGTTCGGTCCGAGGAAGCCGGTGACCTCACCCGGCCGCACGGTGAAGGTGAGGTTCTTGACGGCGGTTGCCGCGCCGTACCGTTTGGTCAGTGCGTTGACTTCGATCACGGTCCCAACGGTGCCGTCCGCCAACCGCGTTCGTCATCGGACCGTCGGTGACACCCGCCGGGCGGGGTGTCAGCCAGGGGTGTACAACCGTGGTCCGATGCCGGCCGGGAGAGCGGTGGTTACGATCGGCGCATGTCCCCCTCACTCTCCGTTCCCCTGCTCAAGCGCGTACCGCCGGGTTGGTGGGTGGGCATGGCCTGGTACGCGGGCGTGCTGCTCACCTTCCTCGTGCGGGTGCAGCTGCCAGGGGAGTTCGAACCTTCGGTCCGGCCCGGACTGCTGCTGTACCGGTGGGACGGTCTGCTGACCCAGTTGCTCGCCACGGCCCTGGCCGCGGGCGGCTGCCTGGTGATGGAGCGGCGTCCGCTGACCGGCCTGGCGCTCCTGCTGGGTGCCGCCACGACCGCCACGTTCTCGCTGGGTGTGGGGGAGATACCGCTCGCGCAGTTCCTGGCCGCCGATGCAGCGCTGTACTTCATCACCGCCTCCCGGTCCCGCCGGACCGGTCTCGCCGCCCTTCTGATGTCGCTCGGCGTCCTCGCAGGATTCCTGGCCGTCCGGCTGCTGGCCGGGTGGCGCATCGGTACGTCGGCGGAGCTGGTCGTCGCTCTGACCGCGGTCGTCGCCTGGCTGGTGGGCGGCTCGGCGTACGAGACCCGCCGGCACGGCGAGAGGCTGGCCGCGCGGGCCGCCGATCAGGCGGTCATAACGGAACGGCTGCGCATCGCCCGGGAGATGCATGACATGGTCGCGCACAGCGTCGGCATCATCGCCCTCCAGGCGGGAGCGGCGGCCCGGGTCGTGCACACCCAGCCGGACGCCGCCCGCGAGGCGATGCACGCCGTGGAGACGGCGGGCCGGGAGACGCTCTCGGGGCTGCGCCGGATGCTCGGTGCGCTGCGGCAGGACGTGTCGGCGCCCGAGGAGCCGGAGCGGAAGGCGGCGCCGCTGCACCCCACGGAGGGCCTCGCGGACATCGAGCGGCTGGCGAGGGCCACCACCGCGGCCGGGGTCCGGGTGGATGTCCGATGGCAGGGCGCGCGGCGGCCGTTGCCCCCGGACATCGATCTGTCGGCGTTCCGCATCATCCAGGAGTCGGTGACCAACGTCGTGCGGCACGCGGCCACCGGTTCCTGCCGGGTGTCCGTCGAGTACGGCAGCGAGGAACTCGCCATCGAGGTCGCGGACGGCGGCCGGGGCCCCGGCAAGGTGACGGACGGCGGGTTCGGGCTGATCGGAATGCGGGAGCGGGTCGCTCTGCTGCACGGCGAGTTCACCGCCGCCCCGCGCCCGGAGGGCGGTTTCCGGGTGACGGCCCGGCTGCCGGTGCCCGAGGAGTACGCGGCGTGAGCGACCAGGACGCGACGGACCCGGTTTCGATCCGGGTGCTGCTCGCCGACGACCAGCCACTGATCCGGGCCGCCCTGCGCATGGTGATCGCCGACCTCCCGGACATCGAGATGGTGGGCGAGGCGGGCACCGGTGACGAGGCGGTACTGCTGACCGAACAGCTGGCCCCGGACGTCGTCTTGATGGACATCCGGATGCCAGGGCTCAACGGCATCGAGGCCACCGAGCGGATCACGGCGGGGGGCGGCAGCACGCATGTGCTGGTCCTGACGACGTTCGACGACGACGACTACATCTACGGGGCGTTGCGTGCCGGGGCGGCGGGGTTCCTGGTCAAGGACATGGCGCTGGACGACATCCTGGCGGCGGTCCGGGTGGTGGCGGCCGGCGACGCCCTGATCGCGCCGAGCGTGACGCGGCGGCTGATCAAGGAATTCGCGGGCCGTCCCGCCTCCGCGTCGCCGTCGCGGCCGCTCACCGCGATCACCGACCGGGAGCGCGAGGTGCTGGTGCTGGTCGGCAGCGGGCTGTCCAACGCCGAGATCGCGGAGCGGCTGTTCATCAGTGTCGCCACCGCAAAGACCTATCTGACCCGGCTGCTCGCCAAGCTCGACGCGCGGGACCGGGTGCAGTTGGTCATCATCGCGTACGAGGCCGGGCTCGTGTCACCGGGCCGGTGACGTCCCCGGCTCCGCCCGCGGCCGCGCCCGTGTCCGCGACTCGGCTTGAGGACAGCTCCGGGCCGCCGGGCTCCCGCTCAGAGCCAGCCCTTCTCCCGTGCCATCCGGACCGCCTCCGCACGGTTGCGCGCCGCCAGCTTCTGGATCGCCGTCGAGAGGTAGTTGCGGACCGTGCCCTGGGAGAGGTGCAGCACCGCGGCGATCTCCGCGTTGGTGGAACCGTCCGCCGCCGTGCGCAGTACCTCGCGCTCCCGGTCGGTCAGCGGGCTGGCCCCGTCCGCGAGGGCGGCGGCCGCAAGGGTCGGGTCGATGACGCGTTCACCGGCGAGCACCTTGCGTACCGCTGCCGCGAGCTGGGACGCCGGGGCGTCCTTCACCAGGAACGCGTCGGCGCCCGACTCCATCGCGCGGCGGAGGTAGCCGGGGCGGCCGAAGGTGGTGACGACGACGACCTTCACGCCGGGGAGTTCGCGGTGCAGCTCCGCCGCCGCCTCGATGCCCGTCATGCCGGGCATCTCGATGTCCAGGAGGGCCACGTCGATCCGGTGTTCCCGGGCCGCGGCCAGTACCTCGTCACCGCGAGCGACCTGCGCGACGACCTCGATGTCGGGTTCCAGGCCGAGGAGCGCCGCCAGGGCCTCGCGCACCATTGACTGGTCCTCGGCGAGGAGGAGTCTGATCATGCTCATTCCGGGAATCCTAGGTCGGATCCGACCGGCACGCTGAGGGTGATGGTGAAGCCCTTCCCGGAACGGGTGTCGGTGGCCCGGGTGGCCAGCGTCCCGCCGACGGTGGCGAGGCGCTCCGCGATGCCGGTGAGGCCGTTGCCGGGTGCCGTACCGGAGGCGCCGCGGCCGTCGTCGGAGACGGTGAGTTCGAGGACCCGCCCGTCCAGGGTCTGGCGCGGAGCGAGGGTCACCTCGCAGCTGCGGGCACCGCTGTGGCGTACGACATTGGTGACGGCTTCCCGCAGGGCCCAGGCGAGGACCTCCTCCGATTTCTCGGGGAGGTCCCCGGGCGGCTCGGCCGGAATGGCGGCGGCGATCCCGGCGGCGGCCAGCGCGGTCCGGGAACCGGCCAGTTCACCGGGGAGGGTCGGGCGGCGGTAGCCGGTGACCGCGCTGCGCACGTCCACCAGGGCCTGCCTGCTGACCTGTTCGATGTCCGCGACCTGAGCGGCCGCCTGTTCCGGGTGGCCGGGGAGCATCCGCCCGGCCAGTTCGCTCTTGAGGGTGATCAGCGAGAGGGAGTGGCCGAGCAGGTCGTGCAGATCCCTGGCGAGCCGCAGCCGTTCCTCGTTCGCGGCGAGCTGGGCGACGGTGGCGCGGGCCTCGCGCAGCTGGATCGTGGTGCGGATCATCTGCCGGATGCCCGACATCGCGAAGCCGCCGAGCAGGGCGGGGAAGGCCAGGGCCGTGATGATCTCGCGGGAGCGTTCCTGGGTCGTGCCGATGGCCACCAGCACGGCGGCGACGGCAGGGATCAGCCAACGCGCGGCCCGCAGCGGCAGGGTGGCGCCGACGGAGACCGACACGTACACGAACAGGACCAGCCATGGCGCACCGAGCGTCAGGGACAGCAGGACCGCGAGGGCCCCGAGGAAGGCGAGAGCGGCGCGGACCCGGAACGGGTCGAGCGCCTTCGAGGTGTGGCGGAAGACCAGGACCAGATAGACGCCGACGAAGACCACCAGTCCGAGGGCGCCGAGTCCGGTCGCCCACGAGGTGTGCTCGCCGTCCACCAGGTCCTTGACCGGCGCGCTCATGAACGCGAGCCAGATACCGATCCACAGGAACTTCGTCCCCGCCTGTCTCGCGTTCGTGGGCGGGCGCCCCATGCCCACGGACATCTCGTCGTCCTCGTTCACGCGTTCAAGGTGTCCTTCCGGTAGAGCCAGGCCGCTCCGCCCGCGAAGAGCAGGAAGTAGACGCAGAGGATGACGATGTCCTTGGCATGCGGCGCGCCGCCCATCTCGACGGACTGGCCGAGTGCAGCGTACGCGTGCGTGGGCAGCCACTCGGAGATGTTCTGGATCCACTGCGGGAAGGTGGAGGACGGCATCCACAGGCCGCCGAGGATCGACAGCACAAAGTAGATGATCATGGTGATCGGGCGGACCGCGTCACCGCTGGCGAGGTAGCCGATGGCCACCCCGAGAGCGGCGAAGACGAGCGAACCCGCCCAGATGAGGCCGGTCAGGGCCAGCCACTGCCAGAGGTCGAACCGTACGTGCTTGGCGGAGGCGGCGACCAGGAAGACGACCACGATGCAGGGCAGGGTGACCATCGCGGCGCTGGCGATCTTGGCCAGGACGTAGCCGCGGCTGGGCAGCGCGGTCAGCCGGAGCTGGCGGACCCAGCCCTTCTCGCGCTCCTTGGCGATGCGCTCGCTGTTGCCCATCAGCACGGCGGTCAGCGCGCCGAAGGAGGCCATCGAGACCATGAAGAAGGACTGCAGGGTCAGATCGGTGGGCACCTTGTCGGTGGTGTTCTGGGTGCTGGAGATCAGCACGTAGAGCACCGACGGGTAGATGATCGAGAAGAACATGAACTTCTTGTTCCGCAGGGTGCGGGTCACTTCGAGCCTGATCAGCGTGTTCATCGGGTCCTGGCCTCCTCGGCCTCAGTGATGGCGACGAAGGCCTGCTCCAGTCCGAGACCCGCGACTTCGAGCTCACGCGGGTAGAGGCCGAGGCCGTAGACGGCGTGCACGGTCGCGTCGGCGTTGTGCGACTGGATACGGACCCGGCGACCGGTGACGTCGAGTGCGGAGAGGAACGGCAGGGCGCGCAGGGCCTCTTCGTCGACCGGTCCCTCCAGCTCGAAGGAGATCCGGCGGGCGCCGGCCATGGCCTTGATCTCGGCCGCGGTGCCGTCGGCGAGGATCCGCCCCTTGTGGAGGACCAGTACGCGGTCCGCGATGGCGTCGGCCTCTTCGAGGTAGTGGGTGGCGAACAGGACGGTCCGGCCCTGTTCTGCCTGCTCGCGCATGGTGGCCCAGAAGGCGCTCCGGGAGGTGACGTCCATCCCGGTGGTCGGCTCGTCGAGCACGATCAGGTCGTTGGCCCCGGCGGTGGCGAGCGCGAACCGTACGCGCTGCTCCTGACCGCCGGAGAGCTTGTTGACCATGCGGCCGGCGATCGAGGCGATACCGGCCCGCGCCAGCACGTCTTCCACCGGGTAGGGCTTGGGGTGCAGATCGCAGACGAGTCCGACCAGTTCCCCGACGGTGACCTCCTCCATCAGTCCGCCGGTCTGGAGCATCGCGCCGACCCGGCCTGCCGCGATGGCCGCCTGCGGGGTCGTGCCGAAGAGCCGGACCGTACCGGAGTCGGCGGTGCGCAGGCCGAGGAGGAGGTCGAGCGCGGAGGACTTGCCCGCGCCGTTCGGTCCGAGGAGCGCCACCGTCTCGCCCGGGTGCAGGTCGAGCGTGAGCCCGTCCACGGCACGTACGTCGCCGTACGCCTTGCTGACCTGGTCGAAGCTGACCACGGCGGTCTTCGCCCCGGTGGCTTCTGGAGCTTTCGTTGTCATGGGTCCAGCCTGGCCGAACGGGGTACGCGCGCGGCAGGGTCACGGGTCGTGAATCCGGGATGACAGATGTCATGCCGTACGGCTGACGGGTCGCGCGGGCCGTATACCCGACGCCGGGGCCGTACGGGCGCACGACGCCGCCCCCGGCCGGGGTCGGTCGGGGGCGGTGTCTGTGGCGCGGTGCCTGTGATGCGGTGCGGGCCGGTGTCAGCCGTTGCCGTTCAGGTCGATCGTGACGGTGCGCTCGACGGGGGTCTTGCCCAGCAGCGCGCCCTTCATGGCGGAGGCCACGTCGTCCGCGCTGAGCTGGTGCTTCGAACCGTCAGCCTTGGTGATCATGATGCCGTCGAAGACGCCTTCGCAGAGGGTGTCGATGGCCTTCTTGTCGTAGTGCTCGACGAGCTTGCCGTCGACCGCCACCATCGAGAGGATCTTCGGCAGCGACCTGTCCGGGCCGAACTGGATCACCTTGGGGCCGGCCTTGATGGTGATCAGGCCGGACATCGCGGGCTCCGCGAACTCCTTCATCGCCCGGTCCAGCTCGGCCTGGCTGATGGTGGGCCGGCGGGTGGTGACGGGCAACTCGACGGTGGCGGAGCGGCCCGTCTCGACCTGGGCGCGGTAGGCGTCGCGGACCGAGCCCATCGACTGGTTGGCGTCGAGCGCCTTGCCCGCCTTGCCGGGTACGGCGACGGCCTTGCCCGGGACGAACTTGATCGTGCCGTTGCTGGCCGAGCCGGAGGCACCGGCCAAGTCGGTCAGCGCGACGCCCAGCTTCTCCTGGTCGACCGGGATCACCGGGTCGATGTCACGCTTGCCGCCGAAGAGCGAGCCGATGACCGAGACCGGGTTGTAGTCGCTGCCCGCCGCGGCGCGCACGGTCGCCTGGCTGTCCAGGGAGAGCCCGGCCTTGTCCGGTGCGAGCTGCGTCTTCTTGCCGTCCACGCTCAGCTGGAGCGGGGCCTTGGCCCGTTCGCCGAGGGCGGCGTCCAGCTTCTCGACACCGTCCTCCTTGGTGCCGCCGCCGATGTCGACGCCGAGGACGGTGGTGCCCTTGGGGACGTCGGAGTGGTTCATCAGCAGCCCGGCGCCGTACGCGACTCCGAGCAGGCAGACGGCGGCCACGCAGAGCAGGACCAGCTTCGAACGGCCCTTCTTCGCCGGGGCCCTCGCCGCGGCGGGCTCCGGAGCGGTACGGGCGGCGGGCTCGGGCGCCTGCGCGAACCCGCCCGGCCCGGCCGGTCCGGTGCCCATCGGGTTATCCGGGATCCGCGGGGTGAGATCGGGGCCCTGGAACGGCGACTGGGGCCCCGCCGTGCGGCGCTCCGCCGGGACGACGGGGATGCCGCTGGTCAGCGTGTCACCCGAGACGTTGTCGCCCGAGCCGGAGCCGGGACCGGCCGGGAACTGCGGGGTGAGCACCGCGGTGTCGTCGGACATCCGCGGCGGAACGCCACCGGCACCCCCGGGGCCACCGGGTGTCTGCGGTCCGGCCGGTCCGGCCGGTCCGGCCGGTCCGGAGTCCGGCGGCGCGAAGGCCCCGGCGAAGGGGCCCGGTCCGTCGAGGTTCGGGGTGAGCGGGGAGGTGCCGCCGGCCGGTCCCGTGGTGGGCCCGGACGGGCCCGGCGTACGGATGCCGAGGTTCGGCGTGGAGCGTGGGCCGCCGGGGCCGTCCGCTCCGAACTCGCCGGAGCCGGGTGCGCCCGGCTCGCCGCCGCGCTGCGGGCCGTCCGAGAAGTACGGCAGATCGGCGCGCGGGGTACCGGCGGGCGGGGTGCCCCGGTCACCACCCGGACCGTCCGCCCGGTCCCCGGAACCGTTCGCGGCAAAGCCCGCACCGTTCGTACCGCTTCCGGGCGACGGCTTGCCCGGCGCGCCGTTCGCGGACGGGTCCGCCGGGGCGGCAGTCGGGGGCTTGCGGGGTGCGAACCAGTCGCTGCCGCTCTTCTCCCGGGCCGGCTTCTCCGCGGCGGGTTCCGCCGCCGGGGCGGAGCCGTCGGGCTCGGACCCGGGTGCCGCGGGGGTGCCCTGTGCGCCGTTGGACGCGGCCTGACCCGGGCGCGGGAAGTTGCCGGTGCGCTCGTTGCCGGGGCCGCCGTCCGCGTCGCTCATGGGCGTACGCATGACAACCGGCGGGATCGGACGCGAGCCGGGGATGTTGATCCGGATACGCGTCGTCAGCGTCGTCTCCGTCCTCGGCTCTTCCGGCTGGGACGGGTCCGCAGGCTCCGGGGTCTCCTCCGGGGCATCCTGAGAAGGGTGCAGCGACGGATACTGGCGGGATCCGTACGGCGGCGTACCCGAGGGGTACGCGGCTCCCCCGCGGCCCTGGGGCCCGGAGGACGAACTGTCAGTTTCACGACTCAAAGCAGGTTCTCCCGATTGGCTCCGTCGCCCTACTTCCCCGTGCCGCAGGCCAGGGGACGGCTAGGAGGGTGCTGGGCGCGCGAACCACCTTACTGGCCACGGCCGACAGACACCCCGCCACCGGGGGAAACGACTGCGCACCCCCCGGACGGACAGGGGGCATTACGGGATCGGACGTGGCACATTACTTGCCAGGTCGGCCGCTGTCGGCACCCGGTTGGGGTGACCGCGACATGGTGGCACAGATCACAGCGGCGGCCATCCCGCCCAGCATGAAGAGGGCGAGGCCCAGTTCGTCACCGAATACGTAGTCCCCTTCGGGGCGGCCACCCAGCAGAACTACAACAGAAATCAGCCACCCCGCGGCGGGCGCCAGGGCACCCGGCTGCGTGCCCATGAGACACCGGCCGCCGTAGAAGAGTCCGCCGGTCGCCAGCAGTGCCAGCAGCAATCCGCCCGGGAACCAGGCGGGTTGGACCAGAGCTCCGGCGATACCGACGATCGCGCCGAGCACCGCGAGGCCCAGCAGGGCGGCGATCCGGCGCGGGTTGGGCGGAGCGGCCAGGCCGGTGGCCTGAATGTCCCTCGGGGGCGCGTTGGTCCGCGCGGCCCGCGACCTGCTGCCGCTCACTGGTCCGCTCCCGTCACACCGGCGAAGAGATCGTGTTCCCGCGTCCCGGGAGCCGCGCCCGAAGTGCCGCTCACCAACTCGTAGTACTCGGTGGTGAGAACAGGCTGGCCAAGATCGTTCGAAAGAGCGAAGAAGGATCCGCTCAGCGCGATCTGGGTGGCGTGCGCCCGCATCGCTGCGGCCTTGGCCGCCGCGTGGGCGGTGCCGTCGATCTCGGTGGTGATCAGGGTGTCGTTCACCACACCCGGCACGTCGTCGAGCGCGGCGATGCCGGAGAAGGTGTCGGGGGCGGTGGCCCGCAGGTTCGCGAAGGCGTCCTCCGCGATGGTGCGCGGAACCCGGTTCCAGTAGATCTTGGCGATGGTGTGCGGGGCGCCGGAGTCCGCTCGGTACCCGGGGTCCGCGGCCAGTTCGGCGGCGCACGTCGCGACCCGGTGCGCCTGGATGTGGTCGGGGTGTCCGTAGCCCCCGTCGGGGTCGTAGGTGACCAGGACCTGGGGGCGGACCGAGCGGATCACCTCCACGAGGTACCCGGCGGCCTCGTCCACGTCGGCGGACCAGAAGGCGCCCGGACGGTCGTTCTGCTCCGCGCCCATCATCCCGGAGTCGCGGAACCGGCCGGGGCCGCCGAGGAAGCGGTGGTCGGCGACCCCCAGCTCCTTCATCGCCGCCGCGAGTTCGCGCTGTCGCCAGGGGCCCAGGGCGTCGTCCCGGTCGGCCGCCAGGTGCGCGAGCGCGGGCGGGATGACCTCGCCCTCCTCACCGAGCGTGCAGGTCACCAGCGTGACCAGGGCGCCGTCGGCGGCATACCTGGCCATGGTGGCGCCGTTGTTGATCGACTCGTCGTCGGGGTGCGCGTGCACCAGGAGCAGACGCCGGGCGGGAAGGTCCGTCATGGGGACCACCCTACGAGCCGACGGCCCCGATGACCGACGGCGCCCACGCTCCGGGCGCCGACGAACCGCGGACGCCCTCCGACGTCACAGCTCGGCACCGTCGCGGCTCGCAGCCGTCACAGCTCGGCACCTTCGCAGGCGGTCGCCTGCCGCCGTCAGAACTTCAGCCCTCCGATCATGCCCGCCACGTTCGTCGTCACCTCGGAGATCGTGGGCGCGATGGACGAGCTGGCGAGATAGAAACCGAGCAGCATGCAGACCACCGCATGTCCGCCCTTCAGTCCGGATTTCCGGACCAGCAGGAAGACGACGATCGCCAGCAGCACCACCGCCGAAATCGAGAGTGCCACGGCGGTTCACCTCCATCAGTACGGTCGGGACGGGCAGCACGCATGGAGCCAGCAGGTTCATACCCACCGAGCGCTATGGATCATAACTATCCGTGGCAAGGCATTGGTCGGGGCACAGCAGCACGAGGGGCGCACGGCCCGGGGCCGGCCGATAGGTTCGGGTCATGACTTCGTCAGAGATCACCTTTCCGCTCCAGCAGGCCCGGACGATGCGATTCACCCTCGGCGCACCCCGCGCGTTCACGGTGTCACCCGATGGTGAGCGGGTGGTCTTCCTGCGCTCGGGCTCCGGCACCGACAGCGCGAGCCAGCTCTGGACCCTGGACCTGACCGGCGACGACGCACCGAGAGAGCGCGTGGTGGCCGATCCCGCGGTGCTGCTGGGCGGTTCGGCGGAGCGGCTCTCGGCGCAGGAGCGGGCCCGGCGCGAGCGGAGCCGCGAGGGGTCGTCGGGGATCGTGGGCTACGCGCTGGACGGGGCCGCCGAGTTGGCCGCGTTCGCGCTCTCCGGGAAGGTGTACATCGCCCGGCTGCGGGCGGGCACGGCGCGTGCGCTGCCCGTGCCCGGTCCGGTGACCGACCCCCGCCCCTCCCCGGACGGACGACACATCGCATACGTGTCCAAGGGGGCCCTGCGCGTCGTGGGGTCCGGCGGCGAGGAGGACAGGGCGCTCGCGGAGCCGGAGGACGCGGAGGTCTCCTACGGCCTCGCGGAGTTCATCGCGGCCGAGGAGATGCAGCGCTCACGGGGCTTCTGGTGGTCGCCCGAGTCGGACCGGCTGCTGGTCGCCCGGGTCGACGACAGCCCGGTGCGGCGGTGGTGGATCTCCGACCCGGCAGAGCCGGAGCGCAAGCCCGCCGAGATCGCTTACCCGGCGGCCGGTACGCCCAACGCGGACGTGCGGCTCTTCGTCGTGGACCTGACGGGCGAGCGCACCGAGGTCGTCTGGGACCGGGCGCGGTTCCCCTATCTGGCCCGGGTGCACTGGTCGTCCGCAGGAGCGCCGCTGCTGCTGGTGCAGGCCCGTGACCAGCAGAGCCAGCTGCATCTCGCGGTGGACCCGGAGACCGGCACGACCCGCACCGTGCACGTCGACGAGGACCCGGTCTGGCTGGACCTGTTCCCGGGGGTGCCCGCGTGGGCGCCGGACGGACGGCTGGTCCGGATCGCGGACGAGGGCGGGGCGCGGGTCCTCGCGGTCGGTGACCGGCTGCTGACCGGGGCGCAGTTGCAGATCCAGTCGGTGCTGGACATCGGCGGCTCGGACATCCTGGTGGCGGCCTCCGCAGGGGAAACGGCGGCCGCGCCGGAGATCGGCGAGACCCATGTCTACCGGGTCAACGAGCTGGGCGTGGAGCGGGTCTCGAAGGGCGTGGGCGTGCATACCGCGGTCCGGGCCGGCGGGGTGACGGTGCTGGTGTCCACCTCCCCGGACCGGCCGGGAACGACCGCCCAGGTGCTCCGGAACGGCAAGCGGATCACCACCGTGGCGAACCACGCGGAGCAGCCGGTGCTCTCCGTCCGGGCGCGGTTCACCGAAGGGGGCGCACGGCGGATTCCGTGCGCCGTGCTACTCCCCACCGGGTACAAGGAATCGGATGGTCCGCTTCCGGTTCTGATGGATCCGTACGGCGGGCCGCACGGCCGCCGGGTGGTCGCCGCCCACAACACGCATCTCACCTCGCAGTGGTTCGCGGACCAGGGTTTCGCCGTGGTCGTCGCGGACGGCCGCGGCACCCCGGGCCGCTCCCCCGGCTGGGAGAAGGCGGTCAAGAACAACATCGCCCTCACCGTCGACGACCAGGTGGAAGCGCTGCACGCGCTCGCGGAGCGGTTCCCGCTGGATCTGGACCGGGTGGCCATCCGGGGCTGGTCGTTCGGCGGATTCCTGGCCGGCATGGCGGCGCTGCGACGGCCGGACGTCTTCCACGCGGCGATCGTCGGCGCCCCGGTGACCGACCAGCGGCTCTACGACACCCACTACACCGAGCGCTACCTCGGGGACCCGGCGAAGCAGCCGCAGGTGTACGCGGACAACTCGCTGGTCACCGACGAGGGGCTGTCGCACGCCGCCGAGCAGGCACGGCCGATGATGATCATCCACGGGCTGGTGGACGACAACGTGGTGGTCGCGCACACGCTGCGGCTGTCCTCCGCGCTGCTGGCCGCAGGGCGGCCGCACGAGGTGCTGCCGCTGAGCGGGGTGACGCATCTGCCCCGGCAGGAGAAGGTGGCCGAGAACCTGCTGCTGCTCCAGGTGGACTTCCTGAAGCGGTCCTTGGCGGGCCCGGCCGCGTAGGACCTCCGTCCGGGCGGGAGACCTCCCCGCTACCAGCCCGGCGGCGGCTGGGAGGGCGGTGGGGGCGGTCCGAAGCCGCCGCCACCGCCACCGCCCTGCGGGTATCCGTAACCCGGTCCCGGGGCAGGCGGCCGCTGCCCCGGGTTCTGGCCGGCGTCTTCCGGTCCGGGGTGCGCCTCGGAGCCGTACCCAGGTGTTCCGTATCCCGGGGTGCCGTACCCCTGCTGCCCGTACCCCGGCTGCCCGTACCCGGAGCCGTACCCCGGTGCCGGTGAGCCGGGGAGGTCCGCGAAGCCCCTGGGTGCCAGCGCGATGAGCACCAGGACGGCGACGAACGTCTCGAAGAACCAGCTGGCCAGCGTGAGCTGGGTCTCGGTCGACAGCGAACCGAAGTGGTCGAACAGTTCGTAGTGCACGGTCAGGGCCACGCCCGACACCCCGCCGGGCAGCAGGAGCGCGGCCGCCACCAGGCCGAACGGCCTTGAGTGCACGGCGTGGGAGAGCGCGCTCACCCCCGCGAACAGGCAGAGCAGGACCGTCAGCGCGCTCGCCCAGCCCACGGGCGGATCGGCCAGCCCGTGCGCGAGCCGGTCGCCGCCCAGGTACCAGTCGGGGAAGAGCTCCGGGTACTTCACGGCCTGGCGGATCTCCCAGGCTGCCAGCACCGCGCCGGCCGCGCACAGCAGCAGGAACGCCGTGACCGAGGCGCCCGGCCCCGGCCGGGTGGGCAGTTGCTCGTGGGAGCCGTCCGGCGGACGCCGCCCGGCCCCGGCGGTGATGAGGAGCGCGATGCCCGCCGCGAGGGCGGCGAAGGCACTGATCAGCGCCCGGGTGCGCAGGTCGTCCGAGTACGACGACTCCATCGCCCGGCTGCCGATGTTCCAGAGTCCGGGCAGCCGTACGGCGACCGTGACCACTCCGATGGCGACGAGCACCGTGGCGGCGACGGCGGAGCGGAGCGCGGCGACGGCGGCGACCGCATAGAGCACGAGCAGCACGGCGTCCGTGGCCGTGGTCGCGGCCAGCGCGCGGGGGTGGGCATCGGGGAAACCGGCCCAGTAACGCAGCAGCCCGTCGAACTCCACTGCCCTGATGTCCCGTACGAGCCAGCTCGCGACGATCATCGCCAGCACGCCACAGAGGACGGAACCCGTGACTCTTGCTCCCCGCGTGAGTATCACACCGGCGATACTCCACCGAGCCCGGTCTCCCGACAAGAGGGCCATGACGGCGCGGTCCTGTCGGGCGGCCGGCCGGGGGACTTGACGCCCCCCGGCCGGCCCACGGCACCCGCACGGCCGTACGTCGTCCATGGTGACGGGTCCGTATATCGGACGTGCGACGCGCGAGTTGCCCGTGCGTTAACGCGTGCGCGGGTCAGCCGGCCCGGCTGCTGCCGGACGGCGGCGGCGCCTCACCGGTCTCCGGGGGCCCGCCGGTTCCGGCGTCCCCGGCGTCCGCACCGTCCCCGCCGGGCGGGACCGGCGGTTGCGGGGACGAGGCCGGCGGCCTGCGGGCTTCCTTGTCCACCTGTTCCACGTCCGGACCGGGACCGCCCTCCCCCGGTGCCGCCTCCAGCGTGCCCTCCGGCGGCACCACGCGCTTCTCCTCCGCGAAGTGACAGGCCGAATCGTGCCGGGCCGGGGTGTCCGTCAGCCGGAAGACCGCAGGGACGGCCAGCAGCGGCACCTCCAGCTCGCACCGCTCCTGCGCCTTCCAGCAACGGGTGCGGAAGCGACAGCCGGAGGGCGGGTTGGCGGGCGAGGGCACGTCGCCGTGCAGGATGATCCGCTCGCGGTACTCGCGCGCCATCGGGTCCGGCACCGGCACGGCGGAGAGCAGCGCCTGGGTGTACGGGTGCGTGGGGTGCTCGTAGATCTCCTCGTCGGTGCCGATCTCCGCGAACCGGCCCAGGTACATCACCCCGACCCGGTCGGAGATGTGCCGCACGATCGACAGGTCGTGCGCGATGAACACGTAGCTCAGGTCGAACTCCGACTGGAGCCGGTCCAGCAGGTTGACGACCTGCGCCTGGACGGAGACGTCGAGGGCCGAGACCGGTTCGTCCGCAACGATGATCTCGGGGTTGAGCGCGAGGCCGCGGGCGATGCCGATGCGCTGGCGCTGGCCGCCGGAGAACTGGTGCGGATAGCGGTTGATGTACTCCGGGTTGAGACCGACGACGTCGAGCAGGTCCTGGACCTTGCGCCGGCGGTCGCCCTTGGGAGCCACCTCGGGGTGGATCTCGTACGGCTCCCCGATGATGTCGCCCACCGTCATCCGCGGGTTGAGCGAGGTGTACGGGTCCTGGAACACCATCTGGATGTTGCGGCGCACCGCCTTCAGGGCGCGGCCGGACAGCTTGGTGATGTCCTCGCCCTTGTACCGGATCATTCCGGCCGTCGGGTCCTCCAGGTGCACGAGCAGCCGGGCGACGGTCGACTTCCCGCAGCCTGACTCGCCCACGATGCCGAGCGTCTCGCCGGCCGCCAGGTCGAAGGAGACCCCGTCGACCGCCTTGACCGCCCCGATCTGCTTCTTGATCACGATGCCCCGGGTGAGCGGGTAGTGCTTGACGAGGTCGCGCACCTCCAGGATCGGTTCCTTGCCCGCCTGGGCGCTCGTCTCGCGTGACTTGGCCAGCAGGGCGCGTGCCACCTCGCCCTCCTGGCGCGCTTCCCTGCGCCCCGAGTGATCAGCGTGCATCGAGCGTCTCCTTCCAGAAGTAGCAGGCGCTCTGACGGTTCTCGGCCACGTCGAACAGCGGCGGTACGTCGGTGCGGCAGACGTCCTGGGCCAGCGGGCAGCGCGGGTTGAAGGCGCAGCCGGGCGGGATGTGCAGCAGGTTGGGCGGCAGCCCCTTGATCGCGTAGAGCTCCCGGCCCTTCTGGTCCAGGCGCGGGATCGAGCGGAGCAGGCCCTGGGTGTAGGGGTGCGCGGGTGCCCGGTAGATGTCGTGGACGGGTGAGGTCTCGACGATCCGGCCCGCGTACATCACGGCGATCTTGTCCGCGACGTCCGCGACGACGCCCAGGTCGTGGGTGATCAGGATCAGGCCCATGTTCAGTTCGCGCTGGAGCTCCGCGAGCAGGTCCATCACCTGGGCCTGGACGGTGACGTCGAGCGCGGTGGTCGGCTCGTCCGCAATGATCAGCGAGGGCTCCAGGGCCAGCGCCATCGCGATCATGATGCGCTGGCGCATGCCGCCGGAGAACTGGTGCGGGTAGTTGCCGACGCGTTCCTTGGCGGCCGGGATGCGCACCCGGTCCATCAGTTCGACGGCCTTGGCCTTCGCCTCCTTGCGGGACGCCCCCCGGTGCACCACGAACATCTCTCCGAGCTGCTCCCCCACCGTCAGCACGGGGTTGAGGGAGGAGAGCGCGTCCTGGAAGATCATCGCCATCTCCTGGCCGCGGATCTTCCGGCGCTCCTCCTTCTTCAGCTTGAGCAGGTCGCGGTCCTTGAAGAGGATCTCGCCGCCGCTGATCTTTCCCGGCGGCATGTCGAGGATGCCCATGATCGCCTGTGCGGTGACCGACTTGCCGGAGCCGGACTCCCCGAGCACGGCGAGCGTCTCACCCTCGGAAACCGAGTAGTTGACCCCGTTGACGGCCTTGGCGACCCCGTCCCGGGTGTGGAACTCCACGTGCAGATCGCGCACTTCGAGCAACATGGCAGCGGACTCCTCAGCGCAGCTTGGGATCGAGGGCGTCGCGCACCGCGTCGCCGAGCATGATGAACGCGAGCACGGTGATCGCCAGCGCGCCGGCCGGCCAGAGGAGCATGTGCGGGGCGTTGCGGATGTTCTGCGAGGCGGACGAGATGTCGATGCCCCAGCTGACCGTGGGGGGCTTCAGTCCGACGCCGAGGTAGGAGAGCGTCGCCTCCAGCGCGATGTACGTGCCCAGCGCGATGGTGGCGACGACGATGACGGGCGCGACCGCGTTGGGGGCGACGTGCCGCAGCATCATGCGGGAGTTGGACGCTCCGAGGGCGCGCGCCGCCTGCACGTAGTCGTGCTGTTTCGCGGTGATGACCGCGCCTCGGGCGATCCTGGAGATCTGCGGCCAGCCGAGCAGGACCATGAAGCCGATGACCGGCCAGACGGTGTTGCTGGTGACCACGGAGAGCAGGACCAGACCGCCGAGCACCACGGGGATGGCGAAGAAGATGTCCGTGACGCGGGAGAGGATGGCGTCCCAGGCCCCGCCGAAGAAGCCCGCGAGTCCGCCGAGCAGCCCGCCGAGCAGCGCCACGCCGAGGGTGGCGCAGACGCCGACGGTGACGGAGGCCCGCGCCCCGTAGACGACCCGGGTGTAGACGTCGCAGCCCTGCGCGTTGAACCCCATGGGGTGGCCGGGCTGGGAGCCCTGCTGGGCCTTGGCGAGGTCGCATTTGAGGGGGTTGCCGGACGCGATCAGCGAGGGCCAGATCGAGATGATGACCAGGAAGACGATGATCAGGGCCGAGGCGATGAAGACGGGGTTGCGGCGCAGGTCGCGCCAGGCGTCGGCCCACAGGCTCCCGGCCCGTTCCCTGGGCGCGCCGCCCTCCGGGTTTTCCGGTGTGCCCTCCAGCGTGGTGCCCTCGCTCATGCCCAGGTCCGCCGCTCCGCCGGCACCGGTCCCGGCAATCGCGTTCTGGGGCTCGGGCTGAGGTTCAGGCATAACGGATCCTCGGGTCGAGTACGGAGTACAGGAGGTCGACAACCAGATTCGCGATGAGGAAGACCAGCACCAGGATGGTCGCGAAGCCGACCACGGTCTGGGTGTTCTGCCGCAGGATGCCCTGGTAGATCTGGTATCCGACGCCATGGATGTTGAAGATGCGCTCGGTGACGATCGCGCCGCCCATCAGCGCGCCGATGTCCGTACCGATGAAGGTGACGACCGGGATCAGCGAGTTGCGCAGCAGGTGTCGCACGACGACGCGGCGCCTGGGCAGTCCTTTCGCCACGGCCGTGCGGACGTAGTCGGCGCGGGAGTTCTCCGCGATCGATGTCCGGGTGAGGCGGGTGACGTAGGCGAGGGAGACCGAGGCGAGCACCAGGCCGGGCAGGATGAGCTCGTCGAACGGCGCTTCCGAGGAGACCGTCGGGGAGATGGCGGACCATTTCACCCCGAGCAGGTACTGGAGTACGTAGCCGGTGACGAAGGTGGGGATCGCGATCACGACGAGCGTCGCGACCAGGACCGAGTTGTCGACGACGCGGCCCCGCCTCAGTCCGCTGATGACGCCGAGCGTGACGCCCACAATGATCTCGAACAGGATCGCGACGATGGTCAGCCGCAGGGTGACCGGATAGGCGGACGCCATCAGCTCGGTGACCTTCTGCCCGTTGAAGGCGGTACCGAAGTCGCCGGTGAACACGTTGCCCATGTAGGTCAGGTATTGCTGCCAGACGGGCTTGTCCAGCCCGAATTCCTTCTGCAGCTGGGCGGCCGTCGTCGGGTCGCACTGCCGGTCGCCGCAGAGGCCCGCGATCGGGTCGCCCATCACGTTGACCATCAGGAACAGCAGCAGCGTTGCTCCGATGAAGACCGGAATCATCTGGAGCAGACGACGGATCACATAACGCCCCATGTCGCCCTCCGCGCATCGATCGGGCACTGGACTCCGGCCGGCGCTCGCTCCGCGGTGGATCGGGACCTGATGAACGGTCGCATCGCGCGGTCACCTCCCTGTTGCCGTGAACCAAATAACATCCCATTTCACACGAAATAGCACCTTCTGTGCACCCTCACGGGAACACGCACGCGCCGGAAGGGGCCAACCGTGTGACGGGCACCGGGACCCGGCAGAACGCACGGCGGCCCGGCACACCCTCAGGGAGTGCCGGGCCGGGGGCGGCCGCTACCGGGTCACTTGACCTTGATCTCGCTGTAGACCGGAACGCTGAACGGGTTCAGCGCGACGTTCGAGACGTTCGTGGAGTAGCCGGCGCTGCCGTTCTGGTACCAGAGCGGAATGGCCGCCATGTTGTCCCGGACCACCGCTTCGGCGTCCTTGAAGGTCTTGACCGCCTTGGCCTTGTCGGACTCGGCGTTGGCCTTGTTGACCAGGTCGTCGAACTTCTTGTCCGTCCACTTCCCGTCGTTGGACGAGGCGTTGGTGTAGTAGAGCGGCTGCAGGAAGTTCTGCACGAGCGGGTAGTCCATCTGCCAGCCCGCACGGAAGGGACCGGTCATCTTCTTCTGGGTGATCTTGTTGCGGAAGTCCGCGAAGGTGCCCGTCGGGCTGCCCACGCAGGCCTTGTCGTTGCCGAGCGCGTTGTTGATGCTGTTGCAGACCGCGTCCACCCAGTCCTTGTGGCTGCCCGTGTCGGCGTTGTAGCCGATCTTGACCTGACCGCCGGGGATGCCGCCGCCCTGGGAGATCAGCTTCTTGGCCTCCGCGGGGTTGTAGTCGCACAGGCTGCCGCAGAAGCCGGACTGGTATCCGCCCGCGTCACCCAGCACCGGCGAGGTCCAGTCGGTCGCGGGCGTCCGGGTGTTGTTGAAGATCGTCTCGGTGATCTGCTTGCGGTTGATGGCCATGGAGAGGCCCTTGCGGACCTTGTCGCTGTCCGCCTTGTCCCACGCCTTGTCGTAGAACGGGAAGGCCAGGGTCTGGATGATGCCCGCCGGGGTGTTGATGTAGCGGTCACCGAGGTCCGCCTTGACGTTCTTGAGCTGCGCGGCGGGGACGTCGTCCACCAGGTCGAGGTTGCCGGCCACCAGATCGGTGTAGGCGGTGTTGTTGTCGGTGTAGACCTTGAGGTCGATGCCACCGTTCTGCGCCTTGTCGGACCCGGGGTACTTGTCCCACTTGCGCAGGGACATCTGCGAGCCCTTGGTGTACGACTTGATGGTGTAGGGCCCGTTGCCGACCGGCTTCTTCAGGTAGGCGGCATGGTCGTCGAAGAAGATCCTGGGCAGCGGGGCGAACGCCGCGTAGCCCAGCGTCTCGGGCCACAGCGAGAACTTCTGGTTGAGCTTGACGGTGAACGTCCTGGCGCCGGTGACCTTCAGCCCGGACATCGCCCCGGCGGCCTGGGCGCCGGAGTCCGGGTGCACCTTGTCATAGCCCTCGATCTGGCCGAAGAAGTAGGCGTTCTTCTGGTTGTTCTTGAGGCTCGCGCCGTAGTTCCACGCGTCCACGAAGGACTTGGCGGTGACCTTCTCGCCGTTGGAGAACGTCCAGCCGTCCTTGACGGTGATGTCGAAGGTCTTCGAGTCGGACGTGGCGATCTTCTCCGCCAGCATGTCCTCGGCGGCGCCGGTCTTGGGGTTGTACCGCTTGAGACCCCGGAAGACCATGTCGAGGACCTTGCCGCCCTGCACCTCGTTGGTGTTGGCCGGCTCCAGCGGGTTCTGCGGGTCACCCCACGAGGAACTCACCACCCCATTGGCACCACCACCGCCGCCACCGCTGTCGCCCCCGCCGCCGCAGGCGGTCGCCGCCAGGGCGACGGCGACCGCGCATGCTGCCCACTTCGCCTGTGTGGCTCCGCGCATGGAGTGCCTCCTCGTAGTGCTCGTCTTACGTCAGGTCAAATATCACCGCATACCTTCCCTTACGCATATTTACCCCCGCCATCCGGGCACTCCCGAAGTCACCCGGACGGCGGGAGCGAGCACCGGGCGGACCCTTTTGGCGCGCGCATGCCATGCGCGGCGAGAGCCGCGACCCGGCCTGACGAGCGGCGAAGCGGTAACGGCAACACAACGAACGCGCATCGGCCTGGGACCGGCGGGACCGGATGCACACATTCCGAGACATCACCGCCCGCATATCGGACTCATTGACGGATTTTCGATGTTTCATCCAGGAATTACCCCAGGTAAAGGCAAAGGAAAAGTAATGACATACCCTATGGCTGGTCATGTATAAGTCAAGCCTCCAAAGAGCAGCTCAAGGCGGCCCGACATTCATTGACCCTGCATGAATTGCGTTGAAAAAGTCCGGGTAGCCCGTAGGTGTGCCCTGCGGAGTCCTTCGACCCTCCGGGCCAGGAGCACCATGACGATTCCCACCTCGAACGCCGCAGCCCCTCTTGAGCTGGCCAACGCGGACCCGCAGAAAACGCCGGAACCCCCGGCACTGAAGGGCGGTGACGGGCGCTCTCCGGGCAAGTTGGCCTGGCGGCGCTTCAAACGCGACCGATCCGGGGTCATTTCGGCCTATGTGGTCATCTTCTTCTTCCTGCTGGCCATCTGCGCGCCACTGATCTCCAAGGTCTACGGCAAGGACCCGTACACGACCTACGGGCAGAACCAGGACGGCCTGCTCAACGACTTCGGCTTTCCCATCAAGCCCAACGGCGGTATCAGCGGCGACTTCTGGTTCGGCATCGAGCCGCAGCTGGGCCGCGACCTCTTCACCTTCCTCATCTACGGCATCCGCAACTCGCTGTTCATCGCGGGCGTGACGACGCTCCTGGTGACCGTCCTCGGCATCGTGATCGGCGTGACCGCCGGCTATCTGGGCGGGAAGACCGACTACTTCATCGGCCGGGTCATCGACATCCTGCTGGCCTTCCCCTCGACGCTGTTCTTCATCGCTTTCTGGCCGGTACTCATCTCGGTCCTGGTCTCCCCCGAGGACGCCACCCCGGTCTGGCTGACCGTCACGAGCCTCATCCTGGTCATGACGGCCTTCGGCTGGGCGTCCATCGCCCGGCTCCTGCGCGGCGAGGTACTCGCCCTGCGCGAACGGGAGTTCGTCGAGGCCGCCAAGGTGACCGGAGCCTCACCCGCCCGGATCATCTTCAAGGAACTGCTGCCCAACCTGTGGACGCCGATCCTGATCCAGGCGACCCTCGCTCTCCCCATGTTCGTGAGCGCCGAGGCCGGACTCGCGTTCCTCGGGGTTGGACTGACGGCGAAGACACCCGACTGGGGCGTCATGCTCCAGCGCGGCGCCGACGTCTACCAGGACGACATCACCTTCATGCTCTTCCCCGGAATCTCGATGGTGGTCTTCGTCCTCGCGTTCAACCTCCTCGGCGACTCGGTCCGGGACGCTCTCGACCCGAAGACCAAGCGCTGAAGTTCCGCCCCCGGACCGGAGCGACGGGGCTCCGCCGGATCATTCGACCCTCTTCCTCTTCACCGACCAGGGCAGGTTGCCATGTCTCTCTCCCGCAGAAACTTCGTCATCGCCACATCCGTCGCGGCGGGCGGCTCGCTCGTCCTCTCCGCGTGCAGCAGTGGCGACTCGGGCGGTGGCGGTGGCAAGGGCTCGCCGGACGCCGGCGCGACCGAGTACACCGGCGCGACCGTCAAGATCGGTACCGCGGAGGACTCGAAGGGTCCCGCCGCCGAGATCGCCGGCGCCAAGAAGGGCGGGACGATCTACGGCATCTCCGAGGACGACTTCTCCCACCTCGACCCGCAGCGCATCTACTTCACGTTCAACTCCAGCGGCGCCGCGATGTTCGCCCGTGCCCTCACCGGCTACAAGGTCGACGACAAGGGCGGGATGACCCTCGTCGGTGACCTGGCCACCGACGTCGGCACGGCGTCCGCCGACAACAAGACCTGGACCTTCACCCTGAAGGACGGGCTCAAGTGGCAGGACGGCAGCGAGCTGACCGTCGAGGACGTCCGCCACGGCATCGAGCGCGCCTGGGCGCCGTTCATCACCGAGGGCGCCGCCTACGTGCAGCAGGCGCTCACCGGCAAGGGTGACTGGCGCAAGGGCTACGAGGGTCCGTACAAGGGCAAGCACCTGGACTCGCTCGTCCTCGACAAGGCCAAGAAGACGATCACCTTCAAGCTGGCCGAGCCGCGTCCGGACTTCAACTTCACCCTGGCCATGAGCTGCTACTCGGCAACGCCGGTGAAGCTGGACACCAAGGAGAAGTACGACAAGCAGCCCGTTTCCTGCGGTCCGTACATCGTCAAGCACCGCACCATCGACAAGTCGATGACGCTGACGCGCAACAAGCACTGGGACCCGGCGACGGACCCGATCCGCAACGCCTACCCGGACACCTTCGAGTTCGAGTTCGGCCCCACCTCGCTGGAGTCCGCGGACCGCTTCATCGCGGACCAGGGCAAGGACCAGCAGATGATCTCCATCTACAAGTCCGTGCCGGCCGAGCGCATGCAGAAGGTGCTCTCCGACCCCGAGCTGAAGAAGCGGACCTTCAACGGCCTGCTCACCGGCACGTACTACTACGCGATCAACTGCAAGCGCATCACCGACGTCGAGGTGCGCAAGGCGCTCAACACCGCCTGGCCGCTGGAGCAGATCCGCAAGATCTACGGCGGACCGTCCGCGGGCGACTACGCGACCACGATCCTCAGCCCCGACATCCTCGGCCGCAAGGAGTTCGACTTCTACGGCAAGCTGAAGACGCCCAAGGGTGACGCCGCGGCGGCCAAGGAGATCCTCAAGAAGGCCGGCAAGCTCGGCCAGAAGATCGTCTACACCTACCCGCAGAGCCCCACCTACGACAAGACGGCCGTCGTCGTCGAGAACGCGCTCAAGGCCGCGGGCTTCAAGCCGGTCATCAAGCCCGTCGACTCGACCTCGTACTACGACCAGATCCAGCAGGTCGACAACAGCTTCGACGTCATGTGGTTCGGCTGGTCCCCGGACTGGCCGACCGCCTACACGATGATCCAGCCGCTGTTCGACAGCGCCAACATCGGCAACGGCCAGAACAACGTCTCCCAGGTCAAGGTCGACTGGATCGACGCGGCCATCAAGAAGAACGTCGTCATCGCCGACCAGAAGGCGGCCGGTGCCGCCTGGACGGCGCTGGACAAGCGGATCATGGACGAGGTCGTCCCGGTCATCCCGGAGACCTTCCAGCGCCGGTTCTACCTGTACGGCTCCAAGGTCGGCGGCGCCATGATGGACCCGCAGTTCTCCGCGACGATCATCTACAAGACGTACGTCAAGGCCTGACGAACGGCCCCCGGGGGGCGGGCGGCTCCCGTTCCGGGAGCCGCCCGCCTCCCCTCCTCCCCCTCGGCATCCGTCAGGAAAACCCACTGCCATGCTGCGCTTTCTTCTCCGCCGTGTCGTCGGCGCCGCGGTCATTCTGCTGATCATCAGCGCCCTAGTCTTCGTCCTCTTCTACGCCGCCCCCCGTGACCCCGCCCGGGTCGCCTGCGGCAAGGTCTGCACGCCAGAGACCCTCGCGCTGGTGCGGCACAACCTGGGGATCGCCGATTCGATACCGGTGCAGTACTGGCACTGGCTGCAAGGGATCTTCGTAGGACGCGAGTACACGTCGTACGGGAACTGTCCCGCGCCCTGCCTGGGGTACTCCTTCATCAACCGCGAGCCCGTCTTCGGCACCATCGTGGACCGCTTCCCGACCACGCTCTCGCTCTCCGTCGGCAGCGCCTTCGTGTTCGTCATCTTCGGTGTCGGCGCCGGCATGCTCGCGGCCGTCAAGCAGGGCAAGCCGCTCGACAAGGTCGCGTCCTCCGCCTCGCTGATCGCCTCCTCGATGCAGATCTACATCGTCGGTGTGCTCGCCATGTACTTCCTCACCGACCAGTGGCACCTGCTGGACCGCCCCAGCTACACGCCGTTGACCGACAACCCGGGCGCGTGGTTCTCGGGGCTGCTGCTGCCCTGGCTGGTGCTCTCCGTCATCTTCACGGCCAACTACACCCGTATGGCCCGCTCCCAGCTGGTGGAGTCGATGAGCGAGGACTACGTCCGGACGGCTCGCGCCAAGGGACTCTCGCGGCGGACGGTGTTCTTCAGATTCGCCTGGCGCGGGGCCATGGGGCCCATCGTCACCATCTTCGGTCTCGACCTCGGCGTGCTCCTCGGCGGCGCGATCATCACCGAGAAGACCTTCAGCCTCCAGGGCATCGGGGCGCTCTCGGTCAAGGCGGTGTCCACCAACGACCTGCCGACGCTCCTCGGCGTGATGATGGTGGCCGCGGTCGCGATCGTGCTCCTCAACATCGTCGTGGACGCCGTCTACGCCCTCATCGACCCACGCGTCCGCCTCGCCTAGGGAGAGATCCAGTGAGCACCCCCTTCCTCTCCGTACGCGATCTGCGCGTGCACTTCTCCACCGAAGACGGCATGGTCAAGGCCGTCGACGGGCTGTCCTTCGACGTCGAGCACGGCAAGACCCTCGGCATCGTCGGTGAGTCCGGTTCCGGCAAGTCCGTCACCAACCTCTCGATCCTCGGTCTGCACCACCCCGAGCACACCGAGATCGAGGGCGAGATCCTGCTCGACGGGCAGGACCTGCTGGCCGCCTCCGAGCGGGAGCTGGAGCGCCTGCGCGGCAACAAGATGGCCATGATCTTCCAGGACGCGCTGGCCTCGCTCTCGCCGTACCACACCATCGGCAAGCAGATCGGTGAGACGTACCGCAAGCACACCGGGGCGTCCAAGCGCGAGGCGCGGGCGCGGGCCGTGGAGATGCTGACCAAGGTCGGCATCCCGCAGCCGAACCTGCGCGTCGACGACTACCCGCACCAGTTCTCCGGCGGTATGCGCCAGCGCGCGATGATCGCCATGGCGCTGGTCTGCGACCCCGCGCTGCTGGTGGCGGACGAGCCGACGACGGCCCTCGACGTGACCGTGCAGGCCCAGATCATGGACCTGCTCAAGGACCTCCAGCAGGAGACCGGCACCTCGATCATCTTCATCACCCACGACCTCGGCGTCATCGCCGACATCGCGGACGACGTGCTGGTGATGTACGGCGGCCGGTGCGTGGAGCGCGGTACGAAGAAGGAGGTGCTGCGGGCGCCCCAGCACCCGTACACCTGGGGCCTGCTGGGCTCCATGCCGAGCCTGGAGGGGCCGGTCGACGTACCGCTGTCACCGATCCCCGGTTCACCGCCCAGCCTCCTCAACCCGCCGACCGGCTGCCGCTTCCACCCCCGGTGCGCGTTCACCGAGCGGGTCGGCGGCAACCGCTGCTCGACCGAACAGCCTCCGCTGGAGCTGACCGCCGGTCGCGGGGCCGCCTGCCACCTGACGCCCGAACAGCGCGTGGAGTTCTTCGCGGACTTCGCCGGCGCGCGGACCCACTGACGTACAAGAGACGGGACTTCCCTCCTATGAGCAGCACCGATCCCCTCCTTGACGTCTCCGGACTCACCAAGTACTTCCCGATCAAGGGCGGCTTTCCGATCCGGCGGACGGTCGGCGCGGTCCAGGCCGTGGACGGACTGGACTTCTCGGTGGCCCCGGGCGAGAGCCTGGGCCTGGTCGGTGAGTCCGGCTGCGGCAAGTCGACGACGGGCCGGCTGATCACCCGGCTGCTGGAGCCGACCGGCGGCCGGATCACCTACCGCGGGCAGGACATCAGCCACGCCTCGCGCAAGCAGCTGGCCCCGATCCGGTCCGAGATCCAGATGATCTTCCAGGACCCCTACGCCTCGCTGAACCCGCGCCAGACGGTCGGCAAGATCATCACGGCGCCGATGGAGATCAACGACGTCAACCCGGCCGGCGGCCGGGAGGCCCGGGTCCGGGAGCTCCTGGAGATCGTCGGGCTCAACCCGGAGCACTACAACCGCTTCCCGCACGAGTTCTCCGGCGGCCAGCGTCAGCGCATCGGGGTGGCCCGCGCACTGGCCCTGGAGCCGAAGCTGATCGTGGCCGACGAGCCGGTCTCGGCGCTGGACGTGTCGATCCAGGCCCAGGTGGTGAACCTGCTGCAGAAGCTGCAGAAGGAACTGGGCATCGCGTTCCTCTTCATCGCCCACGACCTGGCGATCGTGCGCCACTTCTCACAGCGCGTCGCCGTCATGTACCTGGGCCGGATCGTGGAGATCGCGGACCGCGACGACCTGTACGGCAACCCCCGGCACCCGTACACCAGGGCGCTGCTCTCCGCCGTCCCCGAGGCCACCGCGGACGACGTGCCGCCCCGCGACCGCATCCGGCTGACCGGCGACGTGCCGTCCCCGGTCAACCCGCCGTCGGGCTGCCGCTTCCGCACCCGCTGCTGGAAGGCGACGGACAAGTGCGCGAGCGAGACGCCGCCGCTGGTCCGGGTCGAGGGCAGCCGGGAGGGCCACCTGACGGCCTGCCACTACCCCGAGGAGCCGGGTACGGTCCCGGCCGTCCCGAAGTCGCGTACGGAGTCCGGGGCACCGAGCGCCGGCAGGAAGAGCCCCGACCCGAAGCCGAGCCTCGGCAAGAAGACCGGCGAAGACCCCAAGGCCCGCGGCTGACACCCCTCACCGCGGCCCCGGGGAAGCCCCGTCGACGACGTGCCTGACCGGTCCGTCCGTCCGCGGGGCTTTCCCGGCCCAGGGAACCGAGCACGTCGGCCCATTGACCCGAGCCACCTGCGCGCCCGGTTTCCGGGAATACGGGAAAGGCGCCCGGAACCGATCGGTTCCGGGCGCCTTCTGCTGCCCTGGGGTCGCGAACGTGGACAGTGGGCCCTATCCATCTTGATCAGATGGCGCGTTCGAGGGCGATGACGGCACGGGCGACGGCCGCGATCCGGATGGTGCTGCAGCGGAGCCTTCACAGGGAGCGTTCAATGAACGGCGGATCCGATGATCAAGGAGACGCCAGATGAGTGACACCACCATCGAGCAGAGAGCGGGCGGCGAGCCGGGGGTTGCGGAGGCCGCGTCGGCGAGCGATGAGCAGTTGGTCGCGATGCTCGTGAGCCGGGCCCGTTCGGAAGGGCTGCAGCTGACTGGGGAGGGCGGGCTGCTTCAGCAGCTGACCAAGCGGGTCCTGGAGTCCGCGCTGGAGGGCGAGATCACCGATCACCTCGGTTACGAGAAGCACGATGCCGAAGGCCGGGGCAGTGGTAACAGCAGGAACGGGAGCCGGGCGAAGACGGTGCTGACCGACGTCGGTCCGGTCGAGGTGAAGGTCCCCCGGGACGTGACCGGCACGTTCGAGCCAGCCATTGTCAAGAAGCGGCAGCGGCGCCTGACCGGGGTGGACGAGATGGTGCTGTCGCTGTCGGCGAAGGGGCTCACGCACGGTGAGATCTCCGCGCACCTGGCCGAGGTCTATGGCGCGAGCGTGTCCAAGGCGACCATCTCTACCATCACCGACAGCGTGATGGACGGGATGGCGGAATGGGCCAGCCGCCCGCTGGACCGCGTCTATCCGGTCCTGTTCGTGGACGCCATCAACGTCAAGATCAGGGACGGGCACGTCGCCAATCGCCCGGTCTACGTCGTCATGGCCGTGACCGCCGAGGGCCACCGCGACATCTTGGGGATCTGGGCCGGTGACGGCGGCGAGGGCGCGAAGTACTGGCTGAGCGTGTTCACGGACCTGAAGAACCGGGGCCTGGAAGACGTCCTGATGCTGGTCTGCGACGGGTTGAAGGGCCTGCCCGAAGCGGTGGAAGCCGTCTGGCCCCGGACAATTGTCCAGACTTGCGTAGTTCATCTCCTGAGGAACAGCTTCCGCCACGCGGCCCGCCAGGACTGGGACAAGATCGCCAAGGCGCTCCGGCCCGTCCACACGGCCCCGAACGAAGCGGCGGCCACCGAGCGGTTCAGCGAGTTCCAGGAAACCTGGGGCAAGAAGTACCCGGCGGTCATCCGGCTCCGGGAGAACGCCTGGGCCGAGTTCGTCCCCTTCCTCTCCTTCGACGTCGAGATCCGCAAGGTCATCTGCTCGACCAACGCGATCGAGAGCGTGAACGCGCGGACCCGCAAGGCCGTTCGGGCCCGCGGGCACCTCCCCAACGAGGCCGCGGCTATGAAGTGCGTCTACATGGCGCTCATGTCCCTGGACCCGACCGGCAAGGGCCGCAAGCGCTGGACCATGCGCTGGAAGGCGCCCCTGAACGCCTTCCAGATCGCCTTCGAAGGCCGGCTCACCCCGGCTGCCTACTGACCCCAACAACACTGGATCAGCCGTTTACTGGACACTCCCTACCGGCGAGGTTAAGGGCTAGCCGACGGACCACCCCACCTGAACGTATTTGACGCTGAATTACGCTCGCTGCGCCGTCGCACACCACGGACCCCCCAGGCTCCCAAAAGGGCTCCCGAGGGGTCCGAAAGAAACGTTAAGCTCGCGTCAGGCCGCGCCGACCACGTCCTTCTCCTCCGCGAAGTGGCAGGCCGACTCGTGCGCGGCCGGTGTCGTGGAGGTCTTGAAGCGCTCGGGGATGGCCAGCAGCGGCATCTCCTCGGCGCACTTGGCCTCGGCCTTCCAGCACCGGGTGCGGAAGCGGCAGCCGGAGGGCGGGTTGGCCGGCGAGGGGACGTCCCCGGAGAGGATGATCCGCTCGCGGCCCTCGCGGGCCTCCGGGTCCGGGACCGGGACCGCCGACAGCAGCGCCTGGGTGTAAGGGTGCGTCGGGTGGTCGTAGATCTGCGTGTCCGTACCGATCTCGGCCATCTTGCCGAGGTACATGACGCCGACCCGGTCCGAGATGTGCCGGACGATCGACAGGTCGTGCGCGATGAAGAGGTAGGAGAGGTTGAACTCGTCCTGGAGCTTCTCCATCAGGTTGATGACCTGAGCCTGCACCGACACGTCGAGCGCGGAGACCGGCTCGTCGCAGATGATGATCTCGGGGTTGAGCGCGAGGCCGCGGGCGATGCCGATGCGCTGGCGCTGGCCGCCGGAGAACTGGTGCGGATAGCGGTTGATGTACTCCGGGTTGAGACCGACGACCTCCAGGAGCTCCTGGACCTTGCGCCGGCGGTCGCCCTTGGGAGCCACCTCGGGGTGGATCTCGTACGGCTCCCCGATGATGTCGCCCACCGTCATCCGCGGGTTCAGCGAGGTGTACGGGTCCTGGAACACCATCTGGATGTTGCGGCGCACCGCCTTCAGGGCACGGCCGGACAGCTTGGTGATGTCCTGGCCCTTGAAGAACACCTCGCCGGCCGTGGCCTGCTCCAGCGTCATCAGGAGCTTGGCGACGGTGGACTTGCCACAGCCGGACTCGCCCACGATGCCGAGCGTCTCGCCCGCGTAGAGGTCGAACGAGATCCCGTCCACGGCCTTTACGGCCCCGACCTGCTTCTTGAACAGGATGCCCTGGGTCAGCGGGAAGTGCTTGACCAGGTTGCGGACCTGGAGGATCGGCTCGCCCTGCGACACGGGGGCGTCGATGGCGGCTACGGCCTCCGCCTCGGTGCCCGCGTCGACCGTCTCCACTTCGGTGACGTTCGGGGTGGCGTCCACGGGCTCCTTCTTCATGTCAGCCATGGATCGTCTCCTTCCAGAAGTGGCAGGCGCTGCCGCGTCCGACCAGCTCGGCGCCGTCCTGCTCGGTCACCGGGGCCAGGGCCGGGATGTCCGTACGGCAGATGTCCTGCGCCATGGTGCAGCGCGGGTTGAAGGCACAGCCCGACGGCACGTGGAGCAGGTTGGGCGGCAGGCCCTTGATCGCGAAGAGCTCCTGGCCCTTCTGGTCAAGGCGCGGGATCGATTCCAGCAGCCCCTTGGTGTAGGGGTGCGCCGGCCGCTTGTAGATCTCGTGGACCGGGGCGGTCTCGACGATCCGGCCCGCGTACATCACGGCGATCTTGTCCGCGACGTCCGCGACGACACCCAGGTCGTGGGTGATCAGGATCAGGCCCATGTTGTACTCGCGCTGGAGCTCCGCGAGCAGGTCCATCACCTGGGCCTGCACCGTCACGTCGAGCGCGGTGGTCGGCTCGTCCGCGATGATCAGGTCCGGTTCCAGGGCCAGCGCCATGGCGATCATGATGCGCTGGCGCATACCGCCGGAGAACTGGTGCGGGTAGTCCGAGATCCGGGCCGCCGCGGCGGGGATCTTGACCTGGTCCATCAGCTCGATGGCCTTGGCCTTGGCTTCCTTCTTGGACAGGCCCTGGTGGACCCGGAACATCTCGCCCAGCTGGTAGCCGACGCTGAGGACCGGGTTCAGCGAGGAGAGCGCGTCCTGGAAGATCATCGCGATCTTCTGGCCGCGGATCTTCCGGCGCTCCTCGTAGGACATCTTGAGCATGTCCTGGCCGCGGAAGAGGATCTCGCCCTGCGGGATCCTGCCCGGCGGCATGTCGAGGATGCCCATGATGGCCTGGGCCGTCACGGACTTGCCGGAACCGGACTCACCGAGGACGGCGAGGGTCTCGCCGGCGTTCACGGTGTAGTTGACTCCGTTGACCGCCTTGGCCACACCGTCACGGGTGTGGAACTCCACGTGCAGATCACGGACGTCGAGCAGCGGGCCGACGTGGCCGTCACCCGAGCGCGGGGACGGGACTTCGGCGGTCTTGTCGATGGTGGTCACGTGCACCCTCCTTATCGCGACTTGGGATCGAGGGCGTTACGGACGGCTTCGCCGAGCATGATGAACGCCAGAACGGTGATGCTGAGCATGATCGACGGGTACAGCAGGATGTGCTGCGCGACGCGGATCTGGTTGGCGCCACCGGAGATGTCCATACCCCAGGAGATGGTCGGGTCGGCAAGGCCGAGACCCAGGTAGGACAGCGTCGCCTCGGCCGAGATGTAGACGCCGAGCGAGATCGTCGCGACCACGATCACCGGGGCCATGGCGTTGGGCAGGATGTGCCGGAAGAGAATCCGATTGGTTCCCGCGCCGAGCGCCCTGGCTGCCTGCACGTAGTCCGACTGCTTGATGACGATCACCGCGCCACGCATGACACGCGCGATCTGGGTCCAGCCGAGGAACGCCAGGGCGAAGATCACGACCAAGACGCTTCGGTCGGAGAACGCCTGGAGCACCACCATGGCGCCGAGCAGGAACGGGATCCCGAGGAAGACGTTGGTGAAGAAGCCGGAGAGCAGCGCGTCCACCCAACCACCGAAGTAGCCGGCGAGCATGCCGACCAGTCCGCCGAACAGCGTCACCAGAACCGTGACACAGACGCCGACAGTGATCGAGGCACGGGTGCCGTAGATGAGGCGCGCGTAGACGCTGTGGCCCTGGACGTCGTAGCCGAGCCAGCCCTCGGAGCCGATCTTGCTCAGCTCGGGCTTGCCCAGGTAGTGGTTCACCAGGTCAGTGCTCGTGGGCGAAGCGCTGGTGAACAGGCCGGGGAAGAAGACCATCACGAGCAGGATGAAGATCAGCACCGATGAGATGATGAAGTACCAGTTGGAACGCAGGTCCCGCCAGGCGTCGCCCCACAGGCTGCGGGCCTTCTCGGCCTTGACTACCGCCGAGGGGTCCGCGAGGGGCGCCTTGGCGTCCTCGGGCGCGGGAGCGGTCTTGGTCACGTCAGGCATAACGGATCCTCGGGTCCAGGACCGCGTACAGCAGGTCGACGATGAGGCTCATGAGGAGGTAGACGAGCACCAGGATGGTGACGAGGCCGACGAGCGTCGTGCCCTCGCGCTTCTGGATCGACTCGTAGATCGTGCCGCCGACGCCCTTCACGTTGAACAGGCCCTCGGTGACGACCGCGCCGCCCATCAGGGCACCGAGGTCGGTGCCGAGGAAGGTGATCACGGGGATCAGCGAGTTGCGCATCAGGTGCACACCGACGATGCGCCGCTTGGGAAGACCCTTGGCGATGGCGGTGCGCATGTAGTCCGAGCGCAGGTTCTCGGCCATCGTCGTACGCGTGAGCCGCGCGACATAGGCGAGCGAGAGTGATCCCAGCACGATGGCTGGTGCCAGCAGTTCGCTCCATTTCGCCTCACCGGACACGTTCGGATCTATCCAGCCGAGCTGGAAGGCGAACACCGCCTTGATGATGAAGCCGAGCACGAACACCGGGATCGAGATGATCAGCAGGGTGAAGACCAGGACCACGTTGTCGGTGAGCCGGCCGGCCCGCAGACCGGCGATCGTCCCGAGGCCGATGCCCACGACGATCTCAAGGACGAACGCCATGCCGGCCAGCCGGAGGGTGACGGGGAACGCGTCGCCGAGGACGTCCGTGACGGGACGTCCGCTGGCTATCTGATCGCCGAAATCGAAATGCAGGACGATGCCTGTCATGTAATTCCAGTACTGCTGCAGGATCGGCAGATCAAGGCCCTTTTCATGGCGAAGTCTCGCCAGTGTGGCCGGATCGACACCCTTGTCCCCGAAGAGCCCGCGCACGGGGTCGCCGGGCAGCGTGTAGACCATCAGGAAGATCAGCAGCGTTGTCCCGAGGAAGACCGGGATCATCTGGAGCAGTCGTCGTGCGACATAGCGCCCCATCATGCCTCCATGTAATAGGCAAGCAGCAGCCAACGGGCCCTCCCCCGCACCCGATTCCCCCCCTGAGGGTTCGTCGGATGCGTGGAAGGGCCCCCCGGCCACGGCGTGCGGACAGGCGCGGACCGTCTTTCAGCAGTCCCGCGCCCGCGCGCGGACTACGTCGGTGTGGTTACTTCTTGACTTCGATCTTGGTCAGGATCGGGTCGCCGTCCTGCGCGTAATCGACGTTCTGGACCTTCTCGGAGTAACCGGCGTTGACCTTGTAGTACCAGAGCGGGATGGAGGGCATGTAGTTCACCAGCTCCTTCTCGATCTTCTGGTAGGCCGCGACGGAGTCGTCGAGGGAAGCCGCGGAGTCAGCCTTCTTGATCTCCGCGTCAAGGCCCTTGTTGGAGAAGTCACCCTGGTTACCGGCCGCGCCTGTACGGAACAGGTCCGAGATGAAGTTCGCGTTCACCGGGTAGTCGAGCACCCAGCCGGAGCGGTACAGGGACTTGACCTCCTTGGCGTCACGCGCGTTCGTGTCGGCCTGGAAGTCGGCCTTCGAGTCAGTGGTGCACGCGACTCCGGTGGACTGCTTGATGCTGTTGCAGACCGCCTCGACCCATTCCTTGTGGCCGCCGTCGGCGTTGAACTGGATCGAGATCTTGTTACCAGGAACGCCGCCGCCTTCCTTGATGAGCTTCTTGGCCTTCGCGGGGTCGTACTTGGTGACGTCGCCCGCGGCGTCCTTCTGGTAACCGAGAACACCCTGTGCGACCCAGCCGGTGGCCGGCTCGCGCGTGCCCTGGAGCACGGTCTTGGTGATCGTGTCGCGGTCGATGCCCATCGACAGGCCCTGGAGGACCTTCGGGTCGATGTTCTTGAACTGCTTGGTGTAGAAGGCGACAGCGATCGTCTGGATCGACGAGTACGGCTTGTCCACCGCGCGGTCACCGAGGTCGGAACGGTAGACCGGGAGGTCCTTCGGGCCGATCTGACGCAGGACGTCGACGTTGCCCGACTTCAGGTCCTCGTAGGCGGTTTCGAGGGTGGTGTAGTTCTTGAAGATCACACCACCGTTCTTCGCCTTGTCGGCACCCTTGTAGTCGTCGTTGCGGACGACCTTGATCTGCTTCTTGTGGTCCCAGCTGACGAACTTGTACGCGCCGTTGCCGACCGGCTTCTCGCCGGCGGCCTTCGGGTCCGCGTAGAAGGACTCGGGCAGCGGGGAGAAGACCGTGTAGCCGAGCTTGTAAGAGAAGTACGGCAGCGGCGAGTTCAGCTCGATGGTGAACGTGTAGTCGTCCACCTTCTTCAGACCGGACATGGCGTCCGACTTCGGCTTGGCCTTGGCGTCATCGGGGTGGACGTCGGAGAAGCCCTTGATGTCACCGAACCAGGACGCGTTGGTCTGGTTGCTCTTGATGTTCGCGGCCCAGTTCCAGGCCTTGATGTACGACTCGGCCGTGACCGGGGTCCCGTCGTGGAACTTCCAGTCCTTCTTGAGCTTGACCGTCCAGAGCTTGCTGTCCTTGGTGTCGACAGACTCGGCGTTGATCATCTCAAGCTTGCCGGACGGGTCGTAGTCGACCAGCTGCGAGAAGATCGAGTCGGTGACGATGCTGCCGTTCGACTCCATCGTGTTGGCCGGCTGCAGCGGGTTCTGCGGCTCACCGACCTCGACGGAGAAGATGCCGTCAGCGTTGACAGCTCCCTTGGAGCCGCCCTTGCCCTTGTCGGCGTCGTCGTCCCCGCCGCCGCAAGCGGTCGCAGCCAGGGCGATGATGGCCGCTCCCGCGACCCACTTGGCGCTCTTGGCACCACGCATGGGTTCCTCCTCATGAGTCCACTTTTGACTACAAGAAGGGCACTGGATTGATACACCGACACCCCTGACGGTGATCGTTTCAGTGCCCTGAGTGTGCTCGTGAGTCGGCACTCCCCACAGTGCGTGACCCATTGACCCGAGCTCAATGGAGCCAACTATTAAGTACGACTGGGCTGTAAACCACACTTAAAGGGTCTCGTTTTGACAACATCCCCGGGCCACGTGGATCAAAATACGGACAAAATGACCCCAGACAGACACACCCGAAACGGACTGTTAACGCATGTTCCGGAGAGCGACGCCCGATATCCGGACGGATGGTCCACAAAATCGGGTTGACCTCGCGGCCTCGTAAGCCCGTCCCGCACCCGGCGAATCACGGAGTGGCGGCGCGGCCGGCCGGCAGCCTGAAGCGGACTCCGGCCCGCCGGTTACAGACGGTTCCAGCGTAAGCCAATAGGCGGGCGCGCATGGCTTGTTCACGTCCGTCACGGGCCGTACGGCGGTCGTGCGCACGACGGCCACCGGGGCCGCCACGCGACCGGCCACGGCAAAGGGGCCCGGCACCGCGTGGTGAGCGGTGCCGGGCCCCTTCTGGCGTGCCGTGAGGGCCGTGCGCCTGAGCCGCGCCTGTGCCCCTGTGCCGTCCCGGCGGGCCTCCGGGCGGGCGGCGGGGTCAGGTCAGCGCTTGGCGCGCGACGCGGAGCGGCCGCGCTCCTTCTGGTCCAGGACGACCTTGCGGATACGCACGGTCTCCGGGGTCACCTCGATGCACTCGTCGTCGCGGCAGAACTCCAGGGACTGCTCCAGCGACAGCTTGCGCGCGGGCACCACGTTCTCCGTGGTGTCCGCGGAAGCCGCACGCATGTTGGTGAGCTTCTTCTCCTTGGTGATGTTCACGTCCATGTCGTCGGAGCGCGAGTTCTCACCGATGATCATGCCCTCGTAGACCTCCGTGGTGGCCTCGGTGAAGATGACACCGCGCTCCTGGAGGTTGACCATCGCGAACGGCGTCACGACGCCCGCGCGGTCCGCGACCAGCGAGCCGTTGTGACGGGTACGCAGGTCACCGAACCACGGCTCGTGGCCCTCGAAGAGGGAGTGCGCGATGCCGGTGCCGCGGGTCTGGGTCAGGAACTCCGTACGGAAGCCGATGAGGCCGCGGGACGGGACGATCCACTCCATGCGGACCCAGCCAGAACCGTGGTTCGTCATCGTCTCCATGCGGCCCTTGCGGGTCGCCATGAGCTGCGTGATCGCGCCGAGGTGCTCCTCGGGCGAGTCGATGGTCATGCGCTCGATGGGCTCGTACGTCTTGCCCTCGACCTGCTTGGTGACGACCTGCGGCTTGCCGACCGTCAGCTCGAAGCCCTCACGGCGCATGGTCTCGATGAGGATCGCCAGCGCGAGCTCACCACGGCCCTGGACCTCCCAGGCGTCGGGGCGCTCGGTGTCCAGGACGCGCAGCGAGACGTTACCGACCAGCTCGCGGTCCAGACGGTCCTTGATCTGACGGGCGGTGACCTTGTGGCCCTTGCCGCCCTTGCCGACCAGCGGCGAGGTGTTCGCACCGATGGTCATCGAGATGGCGGGCTCGTCGACCGTGATCAGCGGCAGCGCGACCGGGTTCTCGGGGTCGGCCAGGGTCTCGCCGATCATGATGTCCGGGATACCGGCGATCGCGCAGATGTCGCCGGGGCCGGCCTTCTCCGCGGGCTTGCGGGTGAGCGCCTCGGTCATCAGCAGCTCGGTGATGCGCACATTGGAGATCGTGCCGTCGCGCTTGATCCACGCGACGGTCTGGCCCTTGCGCAGCTCGCCCTGCTCGACACGGCAGAGCGCGATACGGCCGAGGAAGTTGTCGGCGTCCAGGTTGGTGACGTGGGCCTGGAGGGGGGCGTCCTCGTCGTACTCCGGGGCCGGGACCGCCGAGAGGATGGTGCTGAAGAACGGCTCCAGGCTGTCGCTGTCCGGCGGGACGGAACCGTCCTCCGGCTTGGTCAGCGACGCGACGCCGTCACGGGCGCAGGCGTAGACGATCGGGAACTCGATCTGGTCCTCGTCGGCGTCCAGGTCCAGGAAGAGGTCGTACGTCTCGTCGATGACCTCGGCGATCCGGGAGTCCGGGCGGTCCGTCTTGTTGATGCAGAGGATGACCGGCAGCTTGGCGGTCAGGGCCTTGCGGAGTACGAAGCGGGTCTGCGGGAGCGGACCCTCGGACGCGTCGACCAGCAGGACGACCGCGTCCACCATCGACAGGCCGCGCTCGACCTCGCCACCGAAGTCGGCGTGGCCGGGGGTGTCGATGATGTTGATGGTGATGACGTCGCCGCCATCCTTGGGGTGGTACTTGACGGCCGTGTTCTTGGCCAGGATCGTGATGCCCTTCTCACGCTCCAGGTCGTTCGAGTCCATCATGCGTTCGTCGAGGTTCTCGGCGGCGTGCGCGGCGAAGGCGCCGGCCTGCCTGAGCATGGCGTCGACCAGCGTGGTCTTGCCGTGGTCGACGTGGGCGACGATGGCTACGTTACGGATGTCGTGGCGCGTGGGCATGGGTGGCTTGCGCTTCTCTCGGATCGGGGATTCAGGCGTCTTAGTCGGTCTTGAGTCCTCGTACGCCCGCCGGGCGGACGCGCCACGGCTAGTCCCATGGTACGGGCCGGGCGCGCCTCCGGCTCCCCGGGCAGTCCTAGCCGTGACAGGACAGGCGCTCGGCCTCGTGTGCGGGGGCCGAGGTCCCCTTGGTCAGGGGCTCATCGCAGTTGAGCGTCCCCTCGCCGTCCACGATCCATGTCAACACGTGCCCGGTGGTCGGTTCCCGGCCCTCGCCGCTTCCGCAGGCGTACCGGAAATCTGCTTCGACCAGCTTGACGAAGCTGTAGCTCACCAGGCGGGCGGCCAGTCCGCTGAACTCTCCGCCCCCCTCGGCAAGGGGCGCGTACGCCCCCGGCTCGCCCAGTCCCGACCAGCCCGACGTGTCATCCAGTTCCTCCCCCTTCTCCGTGAGGCCGAGGCGCGTGTCAAGGGCGAAGAAGACGGCGTGCGGGTCCAGCGCTGGACCGTCGGACTCCAGGGACGCCCGGTCCGTGCGCAGCCGCCGCATCGGCGCGGTCAGCTTGGTGGGCTCGGCGGTGACGCGCTGCACCTCAGTGACTCCGTTGAGTACGTCGTGCTTCTGCAGGTTGAACCACGTGTACGTGCCGCCCTCGCAGGCCCGCTGCTGGGAGGCGGCGACCTGTTCCGCGCCGGCCTGCCCGGCCGTCGGCGCACCGGCCTGCTCCGGTTTCCGGCTCGTGTTCCGGTCGTCCGGCGTCGAGCCGCAGCCGCTCGTGCCCGCGAGGATTCCCGCGACGAGCACTGCCGTCGCGTAGCCAAGAGCCCGCGTCCGCTTCATGTTCACGCCCCCATGATCATCTCTTCCGGCGGAGTTCACCGCCGGTTATGACCACGATCCCCGGGGCGGACTGCGCGGACGCGGGACTTGAGCAACTTCAGAGGTGGGGCTCCGAAGCCGCGGCCCCGAGGCGGGGCTCGGAGCGGGACTCCGCGGCAGGATCTACGGGGTTGGGGCCCCGGAACCCGCCGGGCGGAGCGGCTGCCCGGGTCAGCGGGTGCACACAGCCTTGCCCGCCGGCAGGCCGGCGGGCAAGGGAATTGAGCCAGTTCTGAGCTTTCGGAACTCTGCGCTGACCTGCTATTTCCTGGGTGCGGCGGGGGCGCCGGCCGCCTGCGGCTTCTTGAAGCCGATGTCCTGGTAGTGGGGCACTCCGAAGCCGAAGGCGCCGACGTTGACCAGCTTCTTGTCGGTCGCGACGAGCTGCGGACGCTGGTAGAGCGGAATCGATCCCGCCGCGGCCCAGATCCGGGCGTCGGCCTGCTTCATCAGCTTCGTGGCCGCGCTCTCGTCGAGTTCCCCGGCCGCCTGGTCGAAGAGCTGGTCGATGTGGTCGGAGCCGACGCGGCTGTAGTTCTGCTCGACGAGCAGCGAGCCGTCGGTGGCCGGTACCGGCTTGGCGAAGATCGGGCGGTCGTCGGTGGCCGGATAGGCGGTCGCGGGCCAGGAGTAGAGCGCCAGGTCGTAGTCACCGGAGGCGACGTGGTCCCGGAAGTAGCTCTCGTCGGAGACCTTGGTGATCTCGGTACGGATGCCGATCGTGTCGAGCATCGCCGCGATCTTGTCCCCGACGGTGCGCAGCGACTCGGAGTCGGGCCCCGAGGGCAGGACGAACCTCAGGGACAGCGGCTTGCCGTTCTTCCCGAGCGGGCCGCGGGCCGCGTCGGGCGCCTGGGCGGGCGCCGCGGTGCCGACCGGTGCGTAGGCTCCGGCGGCGCCACCGGGCTGCCGGTCCTGGGCGGTGATCCTGGCCGGGGCGTCCTCAGAGGTGCCCGTCTCGCCCAGGCGTCCGGCCTGGCGCAGCAGCGCGGCGCTCTGCACGGCGGCGGCGGGGGCCGGGGCGATGACGCGGGTGACGGCGCCCTCGGCCTCACCGGGCTTGCTGTCGTCGCCGACGATGTACAGGCCGTCATCCTTGGCGGGCTCGCGACCGGCGGCGTCGTCCTTCTTGCCGTCGTCCTTCTTTCCCTCTGCCTTTTCCTTTTCCTGTTCCTTGGCAGCCTTCTCGTCCGCAGCCTTCTTGTCCTCGGCCGCCTTCTTGTCGGCCTCTGCCTTCTTGTCCGTCTGCTTCTCGCCCTGGCTGCCCGCCTTGGTGCCATCCGTCTTCTTGAGGGCGCCCTCCTGCGTCCAGCCCGCGTCGGCCAGCAGCGCCTGGGCCTCCTTGGTGTCCTGACCGCCGAGTGCGCCGCTGCTGTCCTTGTAACCGGGCTGTCCGGCGAGAGCCAGGTGGCTGCCGAGCGGGGCCGCGGGCAGGCCGAGGGGCTTGAGTACGGTGTCGACGAGCTGCTGGCGGTCCAGGGCGCGGGCCACGGCCCGGCGTACCCGGTCGTCCGCGAGCGGCCCGGTCTCGCCGTTCAGGGCCAGCTGGGTGTAGGCGGGTTCCAGGGACTTGCGGACCACGTAGCCGCGCAGATCGTTCTGCTCGGTGGCGTACGCCTCGGCCGCCCGCGCCTGCTCGTCCCTGGCCGCCTGTGCCTCCGCGGCCGCGTCCTCGTCGGAGCCGTGCGCCAGTGCCCAGGACCGCAGGGCGGCGGCCGGGGTGGTCCCGGAGCCGGGGCCGTGGCCGGCCGGCCCGCTGTTGCCGGCGTCGCGGGCGGCCTGGGCGATGCGGTGGGCCGCCGCCGGGTCGATGTCCGCGACGTCGATCTTTCCCTCGGTGAGCGCCTCTGTACGGTCCTGCGGCTTGACCGCCTTGAAGACCAGCGAGTCGAGCTTGGCGGGACTGCCCCACCAGCGCGGGTCGCGGGTCAGCGTGACGGAGCCCGTCTCCTTGTCCACGTCGCGCAGCCGGAAGGGTCCCGCGGTCGCCTTGATCGTGGACCGCGCCCCGTCGTTGAAGGCGTCCGGGGAGCCCGTCACCTGCTTCGGGTACAGCGGCGAGAAGAGGGAACGCCAGTCCGCGTACGGCTTGGCGAAGGTGACCTTGACCTCCAGGTCGTCGGCGCCGCGCTCGATCTTCTCGATGCGCTCGTAGCCGGCGTTGCGGGCCGTCCAGAACGCGGAGTCCTTGCCGCTCAGCGCCCGCCACTGCGCGACGAAGTCCGGTGCCCCGATCTCCCGGCCGTCGCTCCAGACCGCTTGCTGGTTGAGCCGGTAGAGCACCACCTGCCGGGGCTCGTTCTCGACGACCTTCGCGGATTCCAGGTAGTCCGGGTTCAGCTGCGGACGGCCCTTGGCGTCCAGCGGGAAGAGCGTCGGCAGGAGGGCGCCGGTGATCCGGCCGGTGGCGCTGTCGGCATCCGCCTGGAAGGCGTTGAGGGTGGCGGGCATCGCGTCGATCGCCCAGTTGACCGTGCCGCCGTCCGCGACCTGGGTGCGGGCCGCGGGCGCGACGTCCTGCGGGACGACGGGGGTGGGCGCCTCCTCCTTGCCGGAGCTGCAGCCGGCCAGCACGGGGATCGTGAGCACTCCCGTGGTCAGGAGCGCGAGCGAGCGGCGCTTTCGGGCTGCCCCGCGCGGGACGCCGACGTGGGACATGGCTGATACCTCCGGAGACGGCCCGGACCACCCGTAACCGAATGGACCGGATTATGCGTGTTTGGTGGCATTTGCAGTTGATCACACTGGTTCCGTTCATCCACTGAAAGCGCTCACGCGCGAGGGGCGCCGCAGACACGGCGCAGCCGGGCCGAAGCTCACCCGTGCGGCGGAACCGGACACTGGCCTGAATCCGCCGGTCCAGGGATCGGGACAGATTTGATTAGCATGCTCATGTCAATTTCTGACTGCGGAAGTGCGACCGAGGCCCCGCCGGGATCCGGCGGCGGGACCCGTCGTCCTGAGGGGTCCCGCCGCGCGGGCGGTCAGCCCAGGAGCTTGATGATGGCGTCGGTGGTGCCGGTCTCACCGAGGCGCGGGAAGATCCGCTCGATGCTGTTGTCGTGGACCTCGGCACTCATGTCGGTCACCGCGTCCGTGGCGACGGTGACGTTATAGCCGTGCTCGTACGCGGAGCGGGCGGTGGACTCGACGCCGATGCTCGTCGCGATCCCGGCCACCACGACCTGGGTCACGCCGCGCCGGCGCAGCTGAAGGTCGAGGTCGGTGCCGTAGAAGGCGCCCCAGGTCAGCTTGGTGACGACGATGTCGCCCTCCTGCGGGCCGAGCTCGGGGACGATGTCGGCCCAGTCGGCGGCGGGCTGACCGGAGCGGGCGGGGCCCTCGGTGCGGCCGGGGGCGCCGCCGGTGACGCGGACCAGGACGACCGCGAGGCCCTTGGCCCGGAACGCGTCGGCGAGGGTCGCGGCGTGTGCGACGACATCGGCGCTGGGGTGGGCGGTGGGCAGACCGGTGATGCCCTTCTGGAGGTCGACGACGACCAGCGCGGTCTTCGGGTCGAGAGTGGTGGCGCTCATGGTGGTGCTCCTTGCTGAGTGGTGCGGAACGGTTGTCAGGTACGGCCGCGCAGGGCGCGGTCGGTGACGGTCAGAACGATGAGGAGGACCCCCAGTACGGCGGCGACGCCGGCCATCAGGTGCAGGCCCCGGTCGCCGGCGGACTGGCCGTACGCGAGGGCGATCAGGCTGGACGCGGTGATGGCCCCGATGTACTGGGCGGTGCGCTGGAGGCCTGCGGCGGAACCGATCGACTCGGCGGGGGCGTAGGCCTGGACGGCGGCCTGGTTGCTCGTACCGATCAGCCCCTGCGGGATGCCGAAGCAGGCCCCGGCGAGCAGCAGAACGGCGAGCGGGGTGTCCCCGGACAGGAACATCAGCAGGCCCGCCCCGGCGGTGAGCAGTACGCAGGCCAGAGTGAGCGGGCCACGGATGCCCTTCGTGCGGGCGCCGAGCAGGGAGCAGACGAGCGCGGCGACGGACATCGGCAGCATCAGCAGACCGGTGTGCCCGGACGAATAGCCACGGGCTTCCTCCAGCCACTGGGTGTATCCGTACATCACGCAGTAGATCAGCAGATAGCTGACTCCGTGCCGCAGGTACGTCCGCGAGAGGGCGGCGTTTCCCGCCAGCATCCGGAGGTCGATGAAGGGGTTCGGGCGTCGCAGCTGCCACCGCACCAGCGCCGCGCCGAGCACCGCGAAGGGCGCGAGGAGCCACCACATCGGGTGGGCGAGGTCGAGCAGGAAGAAGACGAGCACGGTCAGGGCGGCAGTGAAGAGCGCGATGCCGAGCGGGTCCAGGTCGAGCCGTGGCGTACTGCCGTCGGCGGCCCGTCGGCGCGGCGGGTCCGCCGGGATCCAGAGCAGGGCGGCGCCGAAGGCGATGAGCGCGACGGGCACGTTGACGGCGAAGATGCCGCGCCAGCCGACGACCATGACGAGCAGCCCGCCGAGCGTGGGGCCGACGGCCGCGCTGCCGAGCGCCGCGAAGGAGAGCCGGGCCAGGACGGAACGCGGGGTGGCCCGGCCGATCCGGGCGGACTCGTCGCGCAGCACCGCCATGGCGGCCGGATAGGCGGCCGACGTACCGATACCGAGCAGCAGCCGGGACACGATCAGCCAGCCGAAGCTCGGCGCCACCGTCCCGACCAGGCCGGACGCGATGACGACGAGCAGTCCGACGAGGAAGACGCGGCGGGGGCCGAGCACGTCGGCGAGTTTGCCCAGTACGGGCTGGGCCACCGCGCTCGCGAGGTACAGGACGGAGATCAGCCATGCGGTGTCGGCCGCGCCGATGTCGAAGTGGTGCCCGATCGCCACCAGGGCCGTGGAGATCATGGTGGTGTTGAGCGGGTTGAGCAGCGAGCCGATCAGCAGCGGGGCGGTGAGCCGGCCACTGAACCCGGGCACGTCGTCCCGCGCCTCCTGTCCGGGTCCGGGCGCCGGTGCGGGGGCGGACGCGGGTACATGTGGCGACGCGGGGGCAGGTGCCGGTGCGGGGGCGTGTGGCGGCTGGGGTATCGCTGATGCCGGGGGTATCGCGGGGACGGGGTCGCGGCCGGTCATGAACCGACCAGGCGGTCGAGGAGGGCCGTCGCCTCGGCCACGGTGCGGCGCTCGGCCCCGTCGAGTTCGGCGGCGATGGCCTCGGCGAGCCAGTTGCGCTTCGCGACCCGGACCTGGGCGAGCGTCGTGCGTCCGTCGCCGGTGATCGACATGACCGACTTGCGCCCGTCGTCCGGATCGGGCGCCCGCTCGACGAGCCCCTGCTCCTCCAGCGCGCCCAGGGTGAGCCGCATGGACTGCGGGCGTACGAACTCGGCGCGGGCCAGTGCCGCCGTGGTGGCCGGGCCCCCGTCCTCCAGCCGGGCCAGCACCGATCGCTGGGTCGGCGTGAGCAGGCTCTCCGAGGACGACGAACGCAGTCGCCGCAGCAGTCTGCCGACAACGCCGGCGAGGTCGTTCGCGACCTGCTCGGCCGTGGGATCGACGGGGGTGGCGGCGGGCGGTTGCGTCATGTGCCCACCGTAAAGATGTACAGGCCATCTTGCAAGGTTGCCTGTCGATTGTGGGATGGCCTTGCTCCCGTCCGGCCCGCGATCTAGGGTGAATGCGCTTTCAAAAGGCGTATGCCGATATGTGTCGGCACGGAAGAAGAAGCGGACGGACAGTCGAGTGAGCGCCCCAACGGTGTACGACGTCGCCGAGCGGTCGGGCGTCTCCATTGCCACGGTTTCACGGGTCTACCGCACCCCCGATTCGGTGCGCGCCCAGACCCGTGAGCGGGTCCTGGAGGCGGCACGCGAGCTCGGCTACGTACCGAGCGGGAACGCCCGGGGCCTGGCCAGCCGCACCACCGGTGTGCTCGGGCTCTGCTTTCCCGACTACGCCGACCCGGATGCAGAAGCCGACGCCGAGGCGGACAGCGACGCCGACGACGCGGTGATGCTCTACTCCGACCAGATCATCCGCGGCATGGAGCGGGCCGCGCGGCGGCACGGGTACGCCCTGCTCATCGCGGCATCGCTGGAGGGCGGGCCGGAGAGCCTGGTCGCGAAGGTCGCGGGACGGGTCGACGGCTTCGCCGTCCTGGCGCAGACCGTGCCGACCGAGGACCTTGAGGTGATATCGCGCCGGCTGCCGGTCGTGATGCTCGCCGGCCCCCGCGAGATCGACCACCTCGACCACATCGTCGTCGCCAACGCCGACGGCGAACGCGAGCTGACGCGCCACCTGATCGAGGACCACGGACTGCGCCGGCTCGCCTTCATCGCCGGCGACACCGACTCCCCGGACGCCGAGGCGCGCTTCCGCGGCTTCCAGGAGGCGTGCCGGGACGCCGGGATCTTGGTGCAGGACGCGCCGAGCGTGCGGACGGCGATGATGACGCAGGCCGAGGGCGCGGGCGCCGCGGAACAGCTGCTGGACGCGGGCGGGCAGCGGCCGGAGGCGATGCTCTTCGCCAACGACCAGATGGCGGTGGGCGCCCTGCGCGCACTGGCCAGGCGCGGTGTGCGAGTGCCCGAGGACATGGCGGTGACCGGCTTCGACGGCATCCCGCTCAGCCGGATCGTCCAGCCGCCGCTGACGACGGTGCGCCAGCCGATCCGGCAACTCGGCGAGCAGGCGGTCGAGCTGCTGGTGCAACGGCTGAACAACGCGGGCCGCGAACCGGTCTCGCTCACCCTCCCGGTCTCCCCGATCCGCCGCAGGAGCTGCGGCTGCGGCTGACCGGCCCGGGTCGCGTGACACCCCGCCGGGCAGCACGCGCGGCCCCCGCGTCCTACGCGCACGCCCCCTCTCCCCACATCTCACCCCACGCGCAGAGCCCTCCCCCTCTCACGCTCACCCGCACGCCCGTCACCGCTCCAGCCGCTCCCCGAAGAACCGTGTCCGGCCAGCACTGAGCGCCGCCGCCTCGTCGACCAGCCCCGGATGCTCGAAGTGCCCCGCGCTCAGCACCAGCAACTCCCGCTCCCCCGCCAGCGCGTTGTACACCGCGAACTGCCCCGGCGGCGGCACGGACGGGTCGAACAGAGCCGCGGCCACCAGCGTCGGCTGCTCCAGGAACCCGGCGGCCGTCGCGGCGTCGAAGTAGCTCAGCACCTCGGTGACCTCGGGATGCTCCCGGTGATACCCCCGGACCGACTCCCCGCTCCCCGCGCACGGCAGCGTGAGGCGCAGCGGGTGGTTCCCGAACGTGGGGACCGTCAGCTGCGCGGCCCCGAAGCGGTCGTCCCACGGCAGGGCCAGCGCGCCGAGACCCCCGCCGAAGCTCTCCCCGCGGTAGCCGAGCCGGCCCGCCCCCGCGAGCTCGGGGACCAGCTCCCGCAGCGCGGAGGCCGCACACCACAGGTCCGCCACGCAGTCACCGATCACATACGTCTCGCGTGACTCGATGCCGTGCAGCACATGGGCACCGGAGACGTCCGGGATGCCCGGTACGAGACCGCGCGCTCCCATGCCCCGCACGCAGGGCAGGATCGCGGCCGACCCGGGCAGGGGCAGCGGCACATCGGGCCCCGGCTCCTGCCGGCCGCCGTATCCGTGACCGATGACGAACCCATGGCGCACCGGCCCGTCCGCGGGCAGTACGAGCCAGCCCCCCAGACGCACCCCGCCGACCGAGGTGAACGTCACTCCGTGGATCCGGACACCATCGCGTTCGCTCTCCAGCGACCCGATCTCCGGCGCCGTGGCGACCTTGCGAGCCGCCTCGTGCCGGGATCGCCAGAAATCTGCGAAGTCGTCCGGCGCGGAGGGCACCGGGATCGCCAGCAGTTCGTCGAGCGTGCGCCCGTACGAGGGGTCAAAAGGGAATTCATGGACGAATGAAGACATGGTCACGACAATAACGCCTCCCTCTCGACGCGATCCGGGCCGCCGGTCATCACGCTTCGCAAGCGTGCGAAATCGGTCACATCGCTCCCTTTTTCACAAACAGCACACTTACCGTTCCAAGTTGAACATTCAGATGTCCAATACGTTGCACGAGTGTGACCTAGCACCCTCTTGCGGATTCCCGAATCCCTGCCGCAGAGTGATGTATGCGCTTACAGGCAGCGCATACATTCGGATTGCTCAAGGAGGAGCCCTCCATGCCCCGCATCGCCAGAACCGCCTCCACCGGTATCGGTATCGCCATCGTGCTCGCTCTCGGTCTGACCGCGTGCGGCAGCTCCGGTGGCGACGATGTCGCCGCGGACAAGAAGCAGACGCTCACTGTCTGGGCCATGGGGGCCGAGGGCGAGAAGCTCGCGGATGTGGCCAAGGTCTACGAGAAGGCCAACCCGAACATCACCGTGAAGGTGACCCCGGTCGGCTGGGACGTCGCCCATCAGAAGCTGGTCTCCGCGGCCGCCGCCGGCAGCATGCCGGACGTGGCGCAGATGGGCGGCAGCTACATGGGCGAGTTCTCCGAGCTCGGTGTCCTGGAGCCGGTCGACACCAAGACCTTCCAAGAGAAGGACTTCTTCCCGGCCGGCTGGAAGCAGGGCGAGGTGGACGGCCAGGCGTACGGCGTGCCGTGGTATGTCGACACCCGCGTCCTCTATTACCGCACCGACCTGGCCAAGAAGGCCGGCATCACCAAGGCTCCGACCAACTGGAAGGAGCTGCAGGACCTCGCCACCGCCTACCAGAAGAAGGCGGGCACCAAGTGGGGCCTGTCCATCCAGCCCAGCGGCCTGGACACGGTGCAGAACTTCTACTCCTTCCTGTACTCGGCCGGCGGCGAGATAGTCAACGACAAGGGCGATGTCGTCATCGACAGCCCCGCGGCCGTCAAGGCGCTCAAGGAGTACGGCTCGTACTTCTCCAAGGGGCTCTCCAACAAGTCCGTGCAGCCCGGCTACGACGTGGTCAAGGACTTCGGCAACGGCCGTGTCCCGATGTTCTTCGGCGGCCCCTGGCACGTCACCCTGCTGAACGAGGGCCAGCCGCAGCTCAAGGGCAAGTGGGCGGTGGCCAACGTCCCCACCGACAAGTCCTCCGTCTCGATGGCCGGTGGATCCTCCCTGGTGATCTCCAAGGACAGCGAGCACAAGGCCGCCGCCACCCAGTTCATCAAGTACCTGACGGACACCAAGGGCCAGGCCGACTGGTACAAGCGCACCAAGGACCTCCCGGCCAACACCGCCGCCTGGACCTCCGGTGACCTCGCCAACGACACCGATCTGCAGATCTTCAAGAAGCAGATGGACACCGCCAAGTCCTCCCCGTCGCTCTCCAACTGGACCGAGGTCACCGACAAGGTCGACCAGGCCATCGCGAAGGTGACCCAGGGCAAGGCGTCCGCCGAGGACGCGCTGAAGACGGCGCAGTCCCAGATCGAAGGCCTCGTGAAGTAGGAGCCATGAGCACCACGACCGGAAAGGCCGCAGAGTCGGCCAAGGTGCAGGCCGGACCGGGGACCGCGAAGTCCCCGGCCGCCGGGCCCAAGGGTTCGCGAAGCCGCAGGAAGCCCTCGCTGGGTATGCAGAACGTGGCCGGCTGGCTGTTCTCCACTCCCTTCCTCGTTCTCTTCCTCGTCTTCATGGCCGTCCCGATCATCGCCACCCTGGTGATGAGCTTCACGGACTTCGGGCTGCGCAACGTGACGCACCCGCTGGACGCGAACTTCATCGGATTCGAGAACTACACCAAGCTGTTCAGCGACGAGAAGTTCCTCAAGTCATTGTTCAACACGGCGTACTTCGTGGTCATCGGCGTGCCGCTGACGATCTTCCTCGGACTGATCGTCGCCGTACTGCTGAACAACGGCATCGACCGGGCCCGGACCTTCTTCCGCGTCGGCTTCTACGCCCCGGTCGTCACCACCATCGTCGCCGTCGCCGTCGTCTGGCGCTTCGTGCTCGATCCGAGCGACGGTCTCGTCGCGGGCCTCTTCTCCGAAGTGGGCCTCACCGCTCCGGACTTCCTGGGCTCCGAGACGCTCGCCATGCCGTCGATGATCGCGATGGCGGTCTGGCGCAACGTCGGCACGGTCATGGTGCTCTTCATCGCAGGTCTGCAGGCCATTCCCACCGAGGTACGGGAAGCCGCGCGACTGGACGGTGCCGGCATCTGGCAGGAGTTCAGGGGCATCACCATCCCGCTCCTGCGGCCCACGATGCTCTACGCCACCGTGATCACCACGATCGGCTACCTCAATGTCTTCGAGGAGCCCTTCGTGATGACGCAGGGCGGGCCGTCGGACTCGACGCTCACCGTCTCGCTGAACATGTACCGCGAGGGCTTCAACTTCTTCCACATGGGCTATGCGAGCGCCATGGCGTATGTCCTCTTCGTAGTGATCATGGGCATCACGGTGCTGCAGCTCCGACTGCTGAAGGACAACACGAAATGAGCGCCACCAATGCACCGGGCGCCGTCTCGACGGCGCCGTCGAAGAAGCCCGGGAAGGCCGAGCGGAAGGCAAGCGGCAGGGAGCCGAGGTCCCTGCAGCGGATCTTCGTCTACGTCCTGCTGTCGCTCGGTCTGCTGATCATGTCGGCGCCGTTCCTGTGGATGGCTCTGTCCTCCTTCAAGACGACCAGCGAACTGACCGCGAGCCCGCCCGTCTGGATCCCGACCGAGTGGACCCTGGACAACTTCCGGGACCTGCTCGACAAGCTCGATCTGCCGCTGTACTTCATGAACTCGGTGATCGTGGCGGTGCTGGTCACCGTCTCGAACCTGGTCTTCTGCTCGATGCTCGGGTACGCCCTAGCCAAGCTGAAGTTCGCGGGCCGCAACAAGATCTTCGGTCTGGTTCTCGGTGCCCTCATGGTGCCCGGCAACCTCATGCTCCTGCCGCTCTTCGTCCTGATGAGCAAGCTGCAGCTGATCGACTCGTACGCCGGGCTGGTCCTGCCGTTCGCAGCCGGGGCCTTCGGCGTCTTCCTGATGCGGCAGTTCATGCAGTCGATCCCGGACGAACTGCTGGAAGCGGCCCGGATGGACGGCGCCGGCGAGTGGTACATCTTCTGGCGCATCGTGATGCCGCTGGTGAAGCCCGCTCTGGCGACGCTGTCGATCTTCACGTTCCTCGGTTCCTGGAACAACTTCGTCTGGCCGCTCATCGCGACGAACGATCCCGATAAATACACCCTTCCGGTCGCCCTGGCCACCTTCGCCACCGACCCGAACAAGGCGGGTGGCTCCAACGGCATGCTGATGGCCGGCTCCTTCCTGATCGTGCTGCCGGTCCTGGTCGTGTTCATCGCGCTCCAGCGGCACTTCACGCAGGGCATCGCCACCGCGGGCATGAAGTAGTCCGCTCCCGGGGACGGCCCCGACCCGTCCCCGGCCGCCCCTCCCATACGTAAGTGGCCCGCACCCGTGCACCCGCCGGCCGCTCCCCCACCGCACCAGAAAGACAGTTTGCGATGACTCACACCCAGGTCCCGTTCCCCGAAGGCTTCCTGTGGGGCGCCTCCACGGCCGCCCACCAGATCGAGGGCAACAACACCAACAGCGACTGGTGGGTCAAGGAGCACACCGAGGGCACCCACATCCAGGAGCCCAGCCTGGACGCCTGCGACAGCTACCACCGCTGGCACGAGGACATGGACGTCCTGGCCGGACTGGGCTTCACCGACTACCGGTTCTCCATCGAGTGGGCCCGTATCGAGCCCGCCGAGGGACAGTTCTCCCGGGCCGAGATCGCCCACTACCGCCGTATGGTCGAGGGCGCCATCGAGCGCGGACTGCGCCCCATGATCACCCTGCACCACTTCACCGTGCCGCAGTGGTTCGAGGCACGCGGCGGCTTCACCGCCGCGGGCGCGACGGAGCTGTTCGCCCGCTACGTCGCCACCTGCGCACCCGTGATCAGCGAGGGTGTCAGCCACGTCTGCACCATCAACGAGCCGAACATGATCGCCGTGATGGCGGGCCAGGCCAAGCGCGGCGACATCGGCTTCCCGCCCGCCGGTCTGCCGACCCCCGACGACGAGACCACCCAGGCCGTCATCGCCGCCCACCACGCGGCCGTCAAGGAGGTCAAGGCGATCAACGCCGACATCCAGGTCGGCTGGACCATCGCCAACCAGGTCTACCAGGCCCTTCCCGGCGCCGAAGAGATCACCGCGGCCTACCGCCACCCCCGCGAGGACATCTTCATCGAGGCCGCCCGCGGCGACGACTGGATCGGGGTGCAGTCCTACACCCGGACCAAGATCGGCACGGACGGGCCGATCCCCACCGCCGACGATGTGGAGCGCACTCTCACGCAGTGGGAGTACTACCCCTCCGCCGTGGGCCACGCGCTGCGCCACACCGCCGAGGTCGTCGGCCGCGACATGCCTCTGATCGTGACCGAGAACGGCATCGCGACCGACAAGGACAGCCGCCGGATCGACTACTACACCGGCGCCCTGAACGAGGTCGCGTCCGCCATCCAGGACGGACTGCGCGTCGAGGGCTACCTCGCGTGGAGCGCCCTGGACAACTACGAGTGGGGCTCCTACGCGCCGACCTTCGGCCTCATCGGCTGGAACACGGAGACCTTCGAGCGGCTGCCGAAGCCGTCCGCCACCTGGCTGGGCGAGATGGGCCGCACCCGCACGCTGCCGCGCATCTCCGGCTGACGTCGGTCCTCTGACCGGGAGCCCCCTGACGGCTCCCCACCGTGCGGGGTCCGGCGTCACCTGACAGCCGCCGGGCCCCGCACCGGTACTCCCGGCGTGACCCCTGCCCCACAGCACGGGACACGCCGAATGCGACACCCGTAAACGGCGCCACAGGCGCAGCACCACCCCCGCGCGGCGCTTCACCGCCGCATCGAGCACGCCACGAGAATCCCCCATCCCCCTTCTGCCAACGGGAGCTGGACATTCATGGACCGTCGCACGTTTCTCACCGCCACCGGGACCGGGGCTGCCGCTCTGTCCCTCGGGGCCGCGTCCGTATCCCCGGCGCATGCCGTTCCCACCGCTCGGTCCGCGCCTTCGGCGGACGCCGCTCATCTTGTTCATGCCTTTGATACACCGCTGCTGCTGCGCTGGTTCCGCGATACGTATCACTCGATCGAGGCAATGACGACCGATCTGGGGCTCGCCGTCGACAAGATCGACGTGAGCGGTCCGGGAGGTCCCGTTCAGTCGCGCCAGACCTCGCCCACCAATATCGGCTGCGGCCTGTGGTCGACCGTCGCCGCCGGCGGGCTCGGGGTGATCAGCGACGCCGCGATGCGGCGCAGGCTGGAGCGCACGGTCCGGTCCGTGGAGAAGCTGGAGCGTCATCATGGCTTCTGGCTCAACTGGTACGACGCACACGACGGTTCGGTGCTGACCGAGTGGCCCGGTACCGGCGACCCCGTCCGCCCGTTCCTCTCCTCCGTCGACAACGCCTGGCTGATCACCGGTCTGCGCATCGCCGCGGATGCCGCTCCCGCGCTGCGGCCCCGGATCGGCCGCATCCTGGCGGACGCCGACTGGTCCTACTACTACACACCCTTCGACCCGGCCGACCCGGTCGCCGGACCCGGCCAGCTGCGCGGCGGCTTCTGGACCGACACCGGGGAACCCACGGACCACCACTACGGCGCGCTCAACACCGAGCCCCGGATGGCCAGCTACCTGGGCATCGCGGACGGAACTCTGCCTGCCGACCACTACTGGCACCTGCTGCGCACCATGCTTCCCGGAAATGAGCAGGAGCAACAGCCGCGGGGCAGCTACGTGGCGATGGACGGTATCCGTGTCTGGCAGGGCCATTACACGCACGGCGGCCGCAAGCTCGTCCCGACCTGGGGCGGGTCGATGTTCGAGGCGCTGATGGTTCCGCTGTTCGTGCCGGAACCGGAATGGTCACCGAAGTCGTGGGGCCGCACCCATCAGCGGTATGTGCGGAGCCAGATCGAGCACGGCAGGTCAGAGGCGGAGTACGGGTACTGGGGCTTCTCCCCCGCCAACGTTCCCGAGGGCGGGTACCAGGAGTACGGGGTCGACGCGCTCGGCATGCAGCTCGACGGCTACGCCTCCAACACGGACCGCACCTACACGACGGACGGTGCCCCGCTGCCGCCCCCGTCGGCATTCACCAACGGTGTCGTCACCCCGCACGCCTCGTTTCTCGCCCTGCCCTACGCACCGGCGGAGGCGGTGGCGAATCTTCGGGCCCTGGACCGCGATTTCGGTGCCTACCACGACGGCTACGGATTCCGGGACTCCGTCAACGTCTCCACCGGACGGGTCAGCGACTACCAGCTCGCCCTCGACCAGGGCATGATCGCCGCGGCGCTGGCCCAGGCGATCCGCCCGGGACTACTGCAGCAGCCGTTCCGGACCGGAGGGTTCCGTTCCCGGGTACGGCCGCTGCTCGCCAAGGAGCGCTTCAGCATCTGAGCCCGGCGGCCGCCGACCGGCGGGGCAGGTCAGTGCCAGCCCTCCCGATAGGCCGCCCAGTCACCGTCCTCGGCGGCGAAATCGACGTAGAGCGCGACCCCGAACCGTTCCCGGCCGCGGTCCGTGCGCCCCAGTCCCAGTCTGGTGCCGCGGACCGCGGCCGCGACCGTCTCCGCCGACGCGTGGTGCCCCAGGTCGTTCTCGTGGAAGAACGGCAGCCCCATCAGCAGGTCGGTATCGCGCGGCGTCACTTCGAGGGCCAGCGAGGTCTGTTCGGCGACGTACCCGCCGAACAGGCCCTCCAGCGGCATCCAGGTGTCGTACGACATGACGGCGATCTGGTCGACCCTGCGGGCCACCTGGCCGAAGTACTTCTGCGACCACCACTTCCCCCGGCCGGAGAGCGCACCGAGGACGGTCTGCGCGGCGGGCAGCGGGTCGATCTGGTGGGCGGCCACGGACAGCGGCACCGCGCGCGCCCGGGTGAGAGCGTGCAGGTCGTCCAGGAGCGAGAGGTAGTGGGCGTCGCCGGAGTGCAGCGGTTCCAGGTCGAAGTGCACACCGTCGAAACCTGCGTCCAGGATCTGCCGTGCCGACCCGACGACCGCGTCGCGCGATGCCGCGCGCTCCAGGTGCAGCCCCTCGTCGCCCTCGGACGCGAGCCTGTCGCCGAGCCAGGCCTGGACCCGGATGCCGGGCATGGTGCGGTGCACGGCCTCGATCAGCCAGTGAGCCCCGGGGTAGCGGGCGGCGGGCAGCGTGCCGTCGTGTTCCAGGGGCCCGGCGTGGACGTACAGGTCCTTGATGCCCGTCCCCTTGATCCGGGCGGCGAACGCGGCGAGGTCGGCGTCCTTCTTCCGGCCGTCGACCCAGGCGTGCCCGAGCCAGATGGCATCGCGGCCCCGGGTCCGGGTGCCGTCCCCGGGGTCGCCGGTGAAGTTGAGCCGCAGGGCGACGCCCGCGGTGAGCACCGGAACCACGAGCACCAGGACCAGCCCCAGCGCGATCCGCCTCGGCCAGGTCCCGACTAGCCAGGCCGTTCCCCTACGTACCGCCGCTGCCGCCCGCCTCATCCGTCCACGCACGTGCGCGCCCCCTTGTGTCCCGGTGGTTGTCTCGTCGGTGTACTCCGGCTGCACGAACACCGGGGCGTGCCCCTCTGCGGGCACTCCCGTACGAGAAGCAGGACGCACCAGATCCCGGGGCCGTTCCCGGTCCGCCGGGCAGGCCATGGGCCGGGTCGCGGGCCACCGGAGGTGGACATAGCCTCACAAACGTGACGCCGCCCTTGAGTCGAACCCGGACCCTCTTACCGGGCCGGGCCCTGCTCGCCGTCCTGATGACCGTGTGCTGGCTGGCCCTTCCCGCCGCACCGGCCGCGCGCGCCGACGATCCCGTCACACTGTCCCGGGACGGGCAGATCACCGACAGAGTGGGCGCGCTGGGGAACCGGAAGGACCAGGCGGTCTCGGCACTCGACCAGCTGTACGAGAAACGCCGCGTCCAGCTCTTCGTGGTGTACGTCCGTGACTTCTCCGGACGGTCCCCGCAGAGCTGGGCCGACGAGACGGCCGACCGCAACGGCCTCGGCCGCGATGACGTCCTGCTCGCCGTCGCCACCCATGACCGGCAGTACGCGTACTCGGTCGACCAGGACTCCCGGCTCACCGACGCCCAGCTCCAGGATGTGGCGTCGACCGCCATCGAGCCGGCCCTCAGGGAGAACGACTGGGCGGGCGCCGCGATCGGTGCTGCCAACGGGTACTCCGCCGTACTGGCCGGCGGGGCCGTACCCACGCCGACGATCACTCCGGGTGCCGACGACCCGGGTGCGGGGGAGTCCCGCGGGACGAACGCCGGGGACCTGGTCCTTCCGGTCGTCGTCGTGGTCGCAGCCCTGGCGGCCGCCGCCTATGCGTACACCCGCCGGAAGCGGCGCACGGCCACTCGCACGACGCCCGGCGCGACCGGCTGGGGAACGGGAGGCGCCGGCCGGGGCGCACCAGCGGAACCACCCGCTCCGCTGCCGGAGCTCGATGCCCGAGCCAAGGAGACGCTGGTCGCCACGGACGACGCGGTCCGCACCAGCGACGAAGAGCTCGGGTTCGCCACGGCCCAGTTCGGAGAGGAGGCCGCAGCGCCGTTCACCGAGGCCGTCACCTACGCCAGGGGTGAACTCACGGCCGCGTTCCGCTTGCGCCAGCAGCTCGACGACGCCATTCCCGAGGACGACGCCACCCGACGGCGGATGCTGGACGAGATCCTCAGCCGCTGCGCGGACGCCAACACCCGCCTGGACGCGGTCTCCGAGGACTTCGACCGGCTCCGTGCGCTCGAACGCAACGCCCCGCAGGCCCTCGCCGCGGCCGAGACGGCGTTCCGTTCGCTCGCGGGCCGGGTCTCCGCGGCCGAGGAGACCCTCGCCTCCATGCGCAGTCGATACGCGGAGTCGGCCTCCGCCCCCGTCGCGGGCGCTGTCGAACAGGCCAAGGACCGGCTCGTCTTCACCACGTCTTCGCTCAACCAGGCCCGGCAGGCGGTGGACGGCGGCGACAACGCGGCCGCAGCCGTATATGTACGGGCCGCCGAGGGCGCGGTCGGCCAGGCCACCACTCTCGTCGACGCCGTCGACCGGCGCGCAGGGGAGATCGAGGAGGCGGCGGGGAAGCTGCCGGCCGCGCTCACCGAGACGGAGACGGACCTGGCCGACGCGGGCGGGCTGCTGGAAGGAACCGTCGAGGGGGTTTCCACGGCGGACCTCCGGGGCCGGATCGCCCGCGCGACAGCCGTGATCCGCGACGTGCGGGAAGAGCTGGGGGCCGGTCCGTACGACCCGATCGAGGCGCTGCGCCGGGTTGAGGAGGCGGACGCCGCGCTGGACGAGGCGCTGGCCGGCGCCCGCGAGCGGGAGCAGGGCAACCTGCGGGCGCGCTCACTCCTCGACCAGACGATGCTCACCGCCCGCTCGGCGATCGGCGCCGCCGCCGACTACATCAGCACCCATCGGGGCGCGGTCGGCAGCCAGGCGAGGACCCGCCTGGCGGAGGCGCAGCGGAGGCTGGAGCGGGCCGGTGAACTGTCCGGGGCGGACGACGCACAGGGTGCGCTGGCCGAGGCGCATCAGGCGGACTCGCTGGCCGGGCAGGCACAGAGCATGGCGGAACAGGACGTACGGGCATACGGGAACCGAAATGGACCGGGCGGTGTACAAGGAGTGGGCAGTGGGGGCGGGGGCATGGGCGGTGCGGTCCTCGGCGGGATCATCCTCGGCGGACTGCTGGGTGGCGACGGGCGGGGAGGCGGATTCGGGGGCGGTGGATTCGGAGGAGGGGGGATGGGCGGAGGGGGGTTCGGCGGGGGCGGTGGGCCCGGCAGTTTCGGCGGCGGGGGCACCCGCGGGCGGCGTGGCGGGGGCGGCCGGTTCTGACCGCACCGCTTGTAAGCAGCACTGAAGACAGCAACCCAGGAACACAACACCGCTAGTGACAGCAGCACTAGTCGCAGCACCACTGGGCGAAGCAGCACTGGACACACAGGAGAGGTGCCATGAGCAAGCAGACCATTCTCGGACGCGTCACGCAGCTGGCGAAGGCCAACATCAACGCGCTCCTCGACCAGGCCGAGGATCCGCAGAAGATGCTGGATCAGCTGATCCGCGACTACACGTCCAATATCTCGGAGGCCGAACAGGCCGTGGCAGCCACGATCGGCAACCTGCGGCTGATGGAGCAGGACCACCGGGAGGATGTCGAGGCCGCCAAGGAGTGGGGCGAGAAGGCGCTCGCCGCCAGCCGCAAGGCGGATGAGCTGCGTGGGGGCGGATCGGCGGCCGATGCCGACAAGTTCGACAACCTGGCCAAGGTCGCGCTCGGCCGGCAGCTCCAGTCGGAGAAGGAGGCGAAGACGGCGGAGCCCACCATCGCCTCGCAGACGGAGGTGGTGGACAAGCTCAAGTCCGGCCTGGATCAGATGAAGGCCAAGCTGGCAGAGCTCAAGGCCAAGCGGGACGAGCTGGTCGCGCGAGCCAAGTCCGCACAGGCGCAGAACCAGATGATGGACTCCGTCAAGAACATCAATGTCCTCGACCCGACCAGTGAGATCAGCCGGTTCGAGGACAAGGTGCGGCGCGAGGAGGCGAAGGCGGTGGGCAAGCAGGAGCTTGCCGCGTCGTCGTTGGACGCCCAGTTCGAGCAGTTGGACACGCTGGGGGCCAGCGCAGAGGTCGAGGCACGTCTCGCCGCCCTGAAGACGTCCTCATGAGTCCGGTCCGGGCCGTGATCAGCACGATGAGAACGATCAGAACATGCTCAGAAGCTCCTCGACCGTGCGCTCGGCGGCGGGCCGGCCATCGGGCAGCGGCAGTTCGAACCAGACCGTCTTGCCCCGCGGGGTACGGCGCGCCCCCCAGGCCGCGCTCAGCAGACCGACCAGTTGCAGACCGCGGCCGCCCTCATCCGTGTCGTGTGCCCGGCGTCGCCGCGGCTGGACGAGACCCGCGTCCCATACCTCGCACACAAGGGTACGGTCGCGTAGCAGTCGGAGCCTGATCTCGCCCTCGCCGTACCGCAGGGCGTTGGTGACGAGTTCGCTGACGAGCAGTTCGGTGGTGTCCACCAGGTCGTCGAGGTCCCAGGCGAGCAGCTGGCCGCGGGCGAGCTCGCGGGCACGGCCGACCGAGCGGGGTTCGCGGGGCAGCCGCCAGTCCCCGACGGCTCCGGTCGGCAGCCCCTGGATGCGGGCCATCAGCAGGGCGATGTCGTCCTCGCCGTGGCGGGTGTCGAGGGTGCTGAGTACGCGGTCGCAGACGTCTTCGAGAAGCGGCGCGGGTTCGACGAGGGCGCCGCGCAGCGCTTCCAGTCCTTCGTCCAGCGGATGGTCGCGGGACTCGACGAGACCATCCGTGTAGAGGGTGAGCAGGGCACCCTCCTTGAGTTCGACCTCGACTTCCTCGAAGGGCTCGCCGCCGACACCGAGCGGCATGCCGGGCGGGACGTCGAGCAGGAGCGCCGGTTCACCCGGCTCGACCACGACAGGGGGAAGATGTCCGGCATTGGCGAAGGTGCACCGTCGGGTGACCGGGTCGTAGACGGCGTAGATACAGGTGGCCAGATAGACCTCGGAGAGGTCCGCCTCTCGGGACTTGTGCGCGGCCCGCGAGGGCCACTGGGCGCCGCCGGTCCCGTCGGAGGAGGTACTGCCACCAGGGGTACCGAGGCCTCGGGCGACTTCATCGAGCGCGGAGAGCACCTCAGCAGGTTCCAGGTCGAGGAGGGCCAGGGTCCTTACGGCGGTGCGCAGTTCCCCCATGGCCACCGCGGCGCGCAGTCCGCGGCCCATCACATCACCGACGACCAGGGCGGTGCGGTGCCCGGGAAGTTCGATCACGTCGAACCAGTCGCCGCCCACCTCGGTCGCCGTGTTGCCGGGCAGATAGCGGCAGGCGATGTCGAGGCCGGCTGCTTCGGGGTCGCCGGGGGGCAGCAGGCTGCGCTGAAGTATCAGGGCGCGCTCGTGCTCGCGCCGGTAGAGGCGGGCGTTGTCTATGCAGACGGCGGCGCGGGCGGCGAGTTCGGTGGCCAGTGCCCGGTCCCGTTCCCCGAAGGGCTCACTGCCCTTCGTGCGGGAGAACTGCACGAGGCCGACCACGGTGTCGTGGGCGACCATCGGCACCGCGAAGGTGGACTGGACGAATCCGCGGTCGTCGCCGGGCACGTCCTCGATGTGGCCGGTGCGCAGGGCTATGGCGCACGGCGAGTTGAACGGGTAGCGGTGCACCGCTCCGAGCGAGGGCGGTCCGGCGGCCGGTTGGCCCAGCGAGGCGTCATCACCACCGTGACCGGCGCCCCGACCGTGACCGGCGCCAGGGCCGGGCCCGTAGCCGGCGGCCGCGCCAGGACCGGGACCACGACCGGGACCACGACCGGGATCATGGCCGGGGCCGATGGCCGTGCCCGGGCCGATGGCCGTGCCGGGGCCGATGGCCGTGCCGGACCCGCTGCCGGGCATCGCATCGGGCATCACGTCCGACATGGCGTCAGGCATCACGTCGGACATGGCGTCGGGCATCGCATCCGAAACGGCGCTGGCGAAGGCGACGCGGCGCAGTTCGGCGGAGCCGCCGACCGATTCCTGACGCAGAGAGCTCCAGCTGCCGGGCGGCGCCTCCTCACCGGTGAGGAGCGATTGGTAGAGGTCGACAGATGCCAGGTCGCAGAAGCCCGGTACGGCGACGTCGAGGAGTTCGCGGGCGGTGGTCTCCAGGTCGAGGGAGTTGCCGATGCGGGCGCTGGCCTCGTTGAGCAGTGCGAGGTTGCGCCTGGCGCTGGCGGCCTCACGGGCGGCGATATGGCGTCGGGTGACGTCGGTGGCGATTCCGGCGATGCCGATGGGGCGACCCGATCCGCTGTGCACCCGGTAGAGGTTCATCGACCAGTGCCGACGCTCCGGTTCACCCGGGGCGGTGCCGACGAGTTGGAGGTCGGTGACGGCCTCACCGGTCGTCAGCACGCGGCTGAGGGTGGCGGCCAGCCGGTCGGCCTCCGTGCCGGCGAGATAGTCGTGGACGGTGCGGCCGCGGTGGTCGTCGGCCCGGCCGCCGAAGACGGTGGCGAAGCGCTGGTTGGCCCGCAGCACCGTGAAGTCGGTACCGAACAGTACGAAGCCGAAAGGAGATTGGCCGAAAATCGCCTGCGAGGCCGCGAGGTCGGTCTCGATGCCGCGGAGCGCGCGGACGTCCACGACGATGCAGACCGCGGCCCGTTCACCCGTCGCCGTCTCACTCGGCATCACATAGATCTCGGCGAGACCGTGGAGTGCGCCCTCGCCGGGCATGCGGAAGGGGACGAGTCCCGTCCACTCCTTGCCGTCGAGCACTTCGCCGATCCGGCGATGGCCATCACGGCGCAGCTCACCGGGCATGAAGGCCTCGACCGGGTCCTTGCCCAGCGCCTCGTGCGCGGGAACGCCGAAGAGACCGGCGGCCCGGCGGCTCCACTGCTCGATCAGGCCGTCGGGGCCGATCGAGAAGGAGGCGACCCTGATGTAGTCGTAGATCGAGCCAGGCGGACTGCTCTGCCACACGACGTCGCCCGCTGTCCCAGGTATTTCGCTCACGCGACCGTCCCCTCCAGCTCACACACCGGACCGGTCCTGCCCGCAGTATTCAGCACTACGGCCCTCACCGACACGGCGTTCACGATCACAGCACGGTCTCAGTCCCTTTCAGCCAGGTTCTGTACAACCTCTGGTGATCGCCGTTCGTCCCACCCCACTCCTAACCAGGCAGGGCCAGCTCGAACCACACCGTCTTGCCACTCTTTCCGCACCTGATCCCCCATCGCCTGGCGGAACAGGCCACGAGCTGCAGTCCTCTGCCACCCTCGTCGTCCGGTCCCGCCGTACGTTCGGTGGGCGGATCCGGAAGCGGATCGGAGACTTCCACCAACAGACCGGCATGCGCGGCGGGGCCGTCACCATGGGAATGAGGCCGCACCACTCGCACAACGATGGGCCCCGACGCATAGCGCATGGAGTTGGTCACCAGCTCGCTGACCAGGAGGACAGCAACATCCCCGACCGCTATGTCCAGCCCCCAGCCGCGCAGCGCCTCGTGAACGGCGTGCCGTGCCGTGCGCACGGCGCCGGGAACAGCCGGAAAGCTCCACTCGGCGCAGTCGCCTTTGGTATCGATCACGCCGATCACTTCCCAAGACCAGCAACGGAGAACGCCCTACTTGCGGGGGTTAAAAAGGACATACCCGATATTCGACACGGAATACCGGTCGGCGACGGCACATGGGGCGTACGGGTGTAAGGCCATGCGCACGAACGGGTGTACGCGGAAAGAAAGGGCGCACGGTCCCCGCGGTGCGCGCCGCAGGGCCCGCGTTCCGCTCAGTGGTGTGCGCCGTCGGCCAGTCGCCGTAGCGCTTCGGCCACCGCGGGCCGGTCCTGCTCCAGCCAGTCGACCGAGTCGCCCTCACCGGGGCCGAGCCAGCGCAGCTCGTCGTGATCCTGCAGAGGCTCGGGCACGCCGGACACCAGCCGGGCGGTCCACACCCGGAGCACGTAGCCGGGCTTGAGCGGCCACTGGCCGGGGACGCGCTCCAGCGGTTCCGTCTCGATGCCGAGCTCCTCGCGGAGTTCGCGCACGAGTGCCTGCTCACCGCTCTCACCCGGCTCCACCTTGCCGCCGGGCAGTTCCCATCGGCCGGCCAGCTCGGGCGGGGCACTGCGCCGCGCCGCGAGCAGCCGCCCCCGGTCGAACACGGCTCCGGCCACCACCACGCGATCACTCATGTCCCGGAGCGTAATACCGGGCCGGCCGGCCTCGCAGGGCGCGGCACGCGTGCAGGATGCGGCACTCATGCGGGATGCGGCGCGCGTGCAGGGCGCGGCGCGCGTACCAGGATCCGGGCACGCGTACCGGCGTCCAGCACCTCAGGTGCTCGCATCCAGCCCGCCACCGCTGAGGGTTCCGCCGGACGACCGGAACGGCGCGCGTTACGGCCGTGCGGCCTGCCCGGCACGCTCCACCCAGTAGAGCTGCTTGTGGCCGCAGACATCGAGCTTGTCGGCGGTCCGCTGGGCTTCGTCCTGCGTGGCGTACCTGCCCACGCGGTAGCGGTTGCCGTTGTCGTCCTGCCGTATCACCAGCCAAGGGAGCACGGCACCGCTGTCGCTCATCGTGTCCCTCCCGAGCATTGCGCCCCTCCCCTGAACGGCGTGCATGTTTCTAAGGATCCCCAGGAAACCGCAGTACGCATATGCCCGAGCGTACGCCCGACCTTCACACAACGAATACGGAATTGCACAAAGAGATACCGATCCGGCCAGGTGTGGACCAAGCACCAGGGGGCGCAGCCAACTGACTGCGCCCCCTGGCCGGTTCTGACCGGCCCGCTCCAACCCGCTCCGACCCGCCCCCAGCTGCCCGGAGCCGGTCGGACGGGCCCGGAGGGCGGCCGGGGCGGCCTACACCCGGCTCGCGTTCGCCGCCGCGCTCTCCCCCGCGCCGTCGCGCAGTACGGGCATCGGCATGAGGACCGGGCCGTTGGCCGGTTCCTTGCGGCAGACATCCCCGCATTCCGCGTCCAACTAGCAGCACAGCGAGCAGATCGGGCCGGACTGCACGGGACAGTCCGCGATGTCCGGGAGCTCGTAGGCCGTTTCGCAGACCGAGCAGGTGTGGGTTGCGGTGATGTCCGCGACCTCGACTCCCGGACCGTTCACCGGATTGGGCCGGGCCAGGTAGTACTTGCCTCCGGTCGCCCAGGCGATCAGCGGACAGAGGGTCAGCGAGAGGCCGGCCGCGATGAAGGTGGAGAAGGCCTCCGCGTACGTGCCGAACAGCCCGAAGAAGGCGAGGATCGAGACGGTCGAGGCGATCAGCATCGCGCCGAACCCCGCCGGGTTCACCGCGTACAGGTAGGCCCGTTTGAACTCGATGTACGGAGGGCTCAGGCCGATCCGCTTGTTGATGACCAGGTCGGCGGCGACGGCCGCGATCCATGCGATGCCGACGTTAGAGTAGAAGCCCAGCAGTTTGTTGAGGGCGGCGAACATGTTCATCTCCATCAGCGTCAGCGCGATGACGAGATTGAGGAAGATGTACCAGACCCTGCCGGGGTGACGGTGGGTGATCCGGGAGAAGAAGTTCGACCAGGACAGCGAGCCGCTGTAGGCGTTGGTCACGTTGATCTTGATCTGCGACACGATCACGAAGAGCGCGGCGGCCGGCAGGGCGAACGAGCCGAGCCAGGGCTTCAGCGCCTCGATCTGCGGTGCGATCGGCTCCAGCGCGTGCGTCTTGCCGACCGCTTCGAGTGCGACGAAGGCGAGCAGCGCACCGCCGAGCTGCTTGGCCGCGCCGATGATCACCCAGCCGGGACCGGCGGCGAGGACCGCGATGTTCCAGCGGTGCTTGTTGGCCTCCGTCTTGGCAGGCATGAAGCGCAGGTAGTCGGCCTGCTCACCGATCTGGGCGATGAGCGAGAGCGCGACGCCCGTGCCGAGGCCGAACCCGACCCAGGAGAATCCCGAACCCGCGCCTTCCGTACCGGCGAAGGAGCCGAACGCGCCCCAGGCGTCCGGCGCCTCGAAGGCGAGGACGACGAACGGCAGCACCATGCCGATGATCCAGATCGGCTGGGTCCAGGCCTGGACCTTGGCGAGGGCTCCCATCCCCCGGAAGACGATCGGGATGACGATCAGGGTGGTGATCAGGAGCCCGCCTGGACCGGCAGGCCGATGGCCTGATGCATGGCCTGCGCCATGATCGAGCCTTCGAGGGCGAAGAAGATGAAGGTGAAGGACGCGTAGATCAACGAGGTCAGCGTCGAACCGAAGTAGCCGAATCCGGCGCCCCGGGTGACCAGGTCCATGTCCAGGCCGTATTTCGCGCAGGCTCGTGCGATGGGGATGCCGGTGAGGAATATGATCGTCGCCGCCGCCATGATCGAGGCGAACCCACTGGTGAAGCCGTAGGTGAAGACGATCGAGGCACCGATGGCGAAGTCGGCCAGATAGGCGATGCCGCCGAGCGCGGTGCCCGCGACCACGCCGGGCGACCAGCGCCGGAACGAGTGCGGTGCGTAGCGGAGGGAGTAGTCCTCACGGCTCTCGTCGGCGGCGAGCTTGGCGTAACTGCGCCTGGGCGGCGGGGATCCGGCTCCGTCTCCCGGGGCACCCGGCGCGACGTCCGGGCCCACCGGGGCGCCATCCTGAGCTCCCGCCGCGCCATCCGGGGCTCCTGGGGCTCCCGGCGCGCCATCCGGGGCTGCTGCGACTCCTGGGGTTCCCGGCGCGGCAGCCGGGGCTACTGGGGCGGCAGCCGCCTCAAGAGCCCCGGCCGTCTGGGGTATGGCTGTGTCCGTCATCGGTGACTTCCCGTTCGTCAGTCCGGTGTGCGGGTTCGAACGGGAAAGTTAGGAGCAGGACATGACAAGCCATCACGGGAGACGATGGCCCGGCTGTTACGGGACCTGCGCGGACGTTAATTCGTCGTCACGGGCGCCGGACGGGTTCCACCGGCTATCGGTCAGCCAGCAGCAACGGCCCTTCCGGTGGCCGGTCACCGGACAGGCAGGTGGTAGGCGATCCGATAACGATCGGCCGGAACCACCACGTCGGCGGTCTCGACCGGCCGCCCCGACGCGTAGTACGTGCGCTCGATCACCATCACGACATGCCCCGGCACGCCGCCGAGCGCCAGGAGCTCCTCCGCCAGCCCCGGGCGCGCGCCGACCTGCTCGGCCACGTTGTCCACGACGACATCGATGGCGGCCATCCGCTCGACCACCCCGCAGCCGCCCAGCGGGCCCTCTTCCGGCAGCATCACCGGCGTGCGCCCCGTGACCGCGAGGGTCTCCCAGGAGGTCGAGAGCATCATCGGCTCACCCGACTCCCGGAAGACGTAGCGCGTACGCATCACCCGGTCGCCGGGCTCGATCCCGAGCCGTTCGGCGATCTCCGGACTCGCCCCCTCCTGTTCGCTCCGTGACTCCCAGGTCCCCCGCGCCCCCTCGGCCGTCTGCTCCTGCCGGAACGGGCTGGCTCCGGTCTCGGACCGGAAGCCGGAACGGGCGATCCGTCGCGGGACCGGGCGCTCGCGCACATACGTACCGGAGCCGGACCGGCCCTCGACCAGCCCCTCGGCCATCAGCACCTTGCGCGCCTCCAGCGCGACGGTGTCCGAGACCCCGTACTCCTCGCGGATACGCGCCTGGGACGGCAGGCGCGTATGCGGCGGCAGCGAACCGTTGACGATCTTCTCTCTCAGATCGCTCGCAACGCGCAGATAGGCGGGCTGCTCACCGAAAGTCACAGGCCACTCCCCAAGAGGTTGACAGACTGCAACAGCGTCGCAACCGCCGGTTCAGCACCGCAAGCGCAGGCCAGAGATTCACTCGAAGTGATGATTCATGATCGCTGTGCGCATACCCGGCAGCCGCCCGGCGACGCAACGAACAAGGCCCCTGAGATGCTGACTGCCATGGCCACCTCTTACCTCTGCCCGCAGGACGGAACCCGTGCCGACGTCTCCTCGCTGACTTGGTGCTGCCCTGTCTGCCGCGGCCCCTGGGACCTCGACTTCGAGATCGCGGGCCCCGTCCGTGCCGGTGCGCTGCCCGGACGGGTCAACTCCCTCTGGCGCTACGAGGAGGTGCTGCCGCTCGCCGCGCCCACCACCAGTCTCGGTGAGGGCCGCACCCCGCTCGTGCCCCTCACGGGTACGGTCTCGGCCAAACTCGACTTCCTCATGCCGACGATCTCCTTCAAGGACCGCGGCGCGGTGATGCTCTCCGAACTGGCCCGGAGCCTCTCTCCCGCGCGCGTCGTGGCGGACAGCAGCGGCAACGCGGGCACCGCCGTCGCGGCCTACTGCGCCCGCGCCGGGCTGCCGTGCACGGTGTACGTCCCCGAGGGCACGTCCCCGAAGAAGACCGAGCAGATCCGGGCCCATGGGGCCCGGCTGGAAATCGTCCCCGGGGACCGTGAGGCCACCGCCCTGGCCGCGCGAGCCGCCGCCGACGCACCCAACACCTTCTACGCCTCGCACGTGTTCAACCCGTACTTCCTGCATGGCACGAAGACCTACGTCTACGAACTGTGGGAGGACCTCGGCGGCAGGCTCCCCGACGCGATCGCCGTACCGGTCGGCAACGGCACCCTGCTCCTCGGCGCGGCCCTGGCCATCACGGAGCTCCTCGACCAGGGCCTGATCGACACCCGCCCGGCCCTGATCGCCGTACAGGCCGAGGCCGTCTCCCCACTGGCCGAGGCCTTCCGGGCCGGGGCGGACGAACTCCTCGACAGTCCGGCCGGGGCCCTCTCCCCCACCCTCGCCGAAGGCATCGCCATCCCGCGTCCGCCGCGCGCCCGCGCGATCCTGGCTGCGGTGCGCGAGTCCGGCGGCACCTTCCTGACCGTGACCGAGGACCAGATCCGCGACGCCCAGCTGGATCTGGCCGCCCGTGGCTTCTACGTGGAGACGACGGGCGTCGCGTGCTGGGCCGCGGTCGGAGGCTGGAAGAACCGCAGCGTCGTCGTACCGCTGTGCGGCGCGGGTCTCAAGACGGGCCTCGCGGCCTGATCCAGACCTGAATTCAACCGAGAGGGGTGAACCAGCGGTCCGCGCCCGACAGACCGAGGGACCGAGTGACCGGGATACCGACAAGCGGCAGGCCGACAAACCCTAGCCGTGCAGCCAGATCCGCAGCGGGCCGATCGGCTCGAAGCCGTGCCGGAGGGCGGCCTCCAGGTCGTCGCCGTGTTCGTAGCCGACCACAGGTGCTGCCGGAAACAGCGAGCGCACCGCGTCCAGAACCCCCGGCCAGGCCGCGTCGGGTCCGCCGTGCAGCGCGAAGACGTCTGAGACGCCGATGACCTGGTCGCTCCGGCTCGCCACCGCTCCGGCGACCACTTCGCCGTCGGGGGACCTTCCGGCGAGCACGAACGTGGCCGGGTCGTCGAGCAGTTCGGGCCGGAAGAGATCCGCGTTGCCGTCCCCGTCGTCCCAAGCGTGCGCCCAGGCAAGCAGCTTGTCCCGGGTTCCGGCCACCTCCCAGTCGAGGTCCGGCGCGGTGGCGGGAGCACTTGCCGGCCGGTGGATCCACCGGCCCTCGAACAGCACCTGGAATCCCGCCTCCACCAGGTCCAGGTCGGCGAAGCTGTCCTTGACCGAGGCCCCGGGCGTCGTGGTGTCGATGCCGGTCGCCACCGCTGACGACTCGGTGCCCGGCACCAGCGTGACCGCGTCGGGGTAGTAGAGCGGCGTACGAGCCGGGGCGGTCCAGGCCTGCGTCCCGAACGTGCTCGCCAAACCGTGTGACCGGCTCATCGCGGCACACCATTCAGCGTTGTTGCGGGCAGCGGCGCGGGCCAGAAGCTGTTTCGTCGTCACAGGTGCGGATCGTGGAACACCGGGAGCCGGGTGTCCAACGGTATTCCGCTGCCTACAGGGCAGGAAGGGGCTCGGCAGCGGGCGCCGACGCCCATTGCCGTATCGCCCCGTATCAGCCGTTCACCCGCGCGCCGTGCGTCGATGTGCGGTGCCCGTTTCCCTACGTTCGTACCGTGAGCCCCTCGCGAATCTCCCTCCTCACGTCACTGGTCGCCTGCGCCCTGATCGCGCCCCTGCCGCCCGTCGCCTACGCCTCGCACCAGACCGCGCGCCCCCAAGCCGTCGGCCCCGCTGCCGGTCCCCGTTCGGGTGCGCATCCCGGCTGCGGCCGCGACACCGACCCCGCCTGGGCGCCGACGTCCACCACGTTCGGCGAGGCCAAGGGCTACGACCCCTATGTGGGCAACGGATACCTGGGCCACCGGGTGCCCGCCGCGGGCGCCGGATACGCGGAGCCGGGCGAGAAGACCGGCTGGCCGCTGTACACCCCGCGCTACGACGGGGCCTTCGTCGCCGGGCTCTTCGGCCGGGACGAGGACCTGGCCGCCGGACGCGAAGTGGCCGCCGCGCTGCCGAGCTGGACCGGCCTCGACGTGCGCGTGGGCGACGAGACGTACGGCTCCGCGACTCCGGCGGGCCGGGTCTCCCGGTACCGCCAGACGTTGTTCCTGCGCTGCGGTCTGGTGCGTACGTCGCTGCGCTGGACGACCTCCGACGGCCGCGCGACCGACCTGACGTACGAGGTGCTGGCCGACCGCGCCTCCGTGCACACCGGTGCCGTCCGACTGCGCATGACCCCGCACTGGAGCGGCACGGCGACGGTCACCGGCCGGCTCGACCCGCGGGGCGCACGCCGGATCGCGCTCGACGACGACGAAACGTTCCGCACCCGGGGCACCGGAACGGCGGGCGCGATCGTGCAGACGATGCGCCGGGGCGACCCGGACGCGGCTCCGTCCCGGGTGAGCGCCGGGCGCACATACACCTTCGAGAAGTACGTCGGGATCGACACCGCGCTCACCTCGCGCGCCCCGCGCACCACCGCCCGTGAGGCCTCCCGGCGCGGGGCGCGGCTCGGCTGGTCCGCGGTCCTCGCGGAGAGCGCCGCCGTCTGGCGCCGGGACTGGTCCGCGGACGTGTCCGTGCCGGGCAGCCCCGACCTCCAGAAGTGGCTCCGCTCCGCGCAGTACGGGCTCCTCGCCGCCACCCGCGCCGGTTCCCGCGACAGCATCGCCCCGGCCGGGCTGACCAGCGACAACTACGCGGGCATGGTGTTCTGGGACGCCGAGACGTGGATGTACCCCGGGCTGCTCGCCACGCGTCCCGAGCTGGCCCGTTCGGTGGTCGAGTACCGCTACCGCACCCGCGGCCAGGCCCGTACCAACGCCGAGAAGCTGGGGTTCAAGGGGCTGTTCTACCCGTGGACGAGCGCGAGCAAGGGCAACCTCTGGTCCGAGTGCCAGAGCTGGAACCCGCCGCACTGCGTCACGCAGAACCACCTCCAGGGCGATGTCTCCCTGGCCGTCCGGCAGTACTACCTGGCCACCGGCGACCGCGACTGGCTGGCCGGCCACGGCTGGCAACTGCTGCGGGGCATCGCGGACTTCTGGGCCTCGCGCGCCACCGCGAACGACGACGGCAGTTACTCCGTGAAGGAGGTGGCGGGCCCGGACGAGTACAGCAACGGCGTCACGGACGGGGTGTTCACCAACGCCGTCGCCGCCACCGCCCTGCGCAACGCCACCCGCGCGGCCGGGCTCCTCGGCCACCCCGCTCCGGCCGAGTGGAACAAGGTCGCGGACGGTCTGCGCATTCCGTACGACCCGGAGCGCAAGCTCTTCCTCCAGTACGCGGGCTACGACGGCTCGACGATCAAACAGGCCGACACCGTGCTGCTCGTCTACCCGCTGGAGTGGCCGATGGAGCCGGGTGCGGCGGCCGCCACGCTCGACTACTACGCGGCCCGCACCGATCCGGACGGCCCGGCGATGACGGATTCGGTCCATGCGATCGACGCGGCCGCGACCGGGGAGCCGGGCTGTGCGACGTACACCTATCTCCAGCGCGCTGTGCGCCCCTTCATGCGCGGCCCGTACGCCCTCTTCAGTGAGGCGCGGGGCGCGAAAGCGGGCGCGCAGGACACCCTGTCGGGGTTTCCGGCCGAGGACTTCCTCACCGGCAAGGGCGGCTTCCTCCAGGTGTTCACGCACGGGCTGACCGGGCTGCGGCTGCGCGAGGACGGGGTCCGGCTGGACCCGATGCTGCCGCCGCAACTCCACGAGGGCGTCACGCTGACGGGGCTGCGCTACCAGGGGCGCACGTACGACATCGCGATCGGCCCCAAAACGACGGAGGTCCGGCTGACCTCGGGCGCCCCGTTCACCCTCCACACGCCCGCCGGAGCGCGCCTCCTGTCCACTGCGCTCACCCTGCCGACCCGCCGCCCCGACCTCACCCCGACCAGCGACGCGTCCCGCTGCCGCCCGGCGACGGCCACCTCCGAGTCCCCCGGCCTGTACGCGGCGGCGGCGGTGGACGGCAGCACGGCCACGGCCTGGTCCCCGGACGGAGCGACGGGCACGCTGACCGTGGATCTGGGGAGGACCGGCGCGGTGGCGGCGTTCGCACCGGAGTGGACGGACGTGCGCCCCGCCTCGTACCGGCTGGAGACCTCGGCGGACGGGCGCCACTGGGAGCCGTACCGGTCGGGGGCCGTCGCCCGCGAGGTGCGGGTGACGGTCCGCTCCGCGGAGGCGGACCAGCCCACCGGCGTACGGGAGCTGAGGGTCACCCAGCCGTAGCGGGGCGGTATCGCGTGCACATGGGTGAATCCCGGCCCGGCCGGGAATAGCGGGCGCCGGGGCCTGTTGGCCACAGCATGACTTCTGAGACACGTGAGGCATTCGGACGGATCGGCATCTGGAGCGGCGCCCTGCACGGGTCGCGGGTGGACGACGCGGGAAGGCGAGCGATCGCGGAGGCCGTCGCGGAGCTTGAGGAGCTGGGGTACGGGACGCTCTGGATCGGCGGCAGCCCGTCACCGGAGGACGCGGCCTGGGTCGTCGACGCCACCAGCAAGGCCACCGTCGCCACCGGCATCCTGAGCATCTGGGACCACACGGCGCAGGACGTGGCGGCCCGGATCGCAGCGATCGAGGAGAAGGCGCGCGGGCGGTTCGTCCTCGGTCTGGGCGTCAGCCACGGCCCGATGGTGCCGCAGTACGCGAAGCCGTACAGCGCGATGGTCGCCTACCTCGACGCGCTGGACACCGCCGCCCCGCCCGTGGACTCCGGACACCGGGTCCTGGCGGCGCTCGGCCCGAAGATGCTGAAGCTCGCGGCCGACAGGGCGCTGGGCGCGCACCCCTACCTCGTCACCGCCGAGCACACCGCGGAAGCGCGCGAGGCGCTCGGCCCGGACGCGTTGCTCGCCCCGGAACTCTCCGTCGTGCTCGACACCGACGCCGACCGGGCCCGCACCACCGCCCGGAACATGCTCGGGATGTACCTCCAGCTGCCCAACTACACCGAGAACCTGCTGCGCCTGGGGTTCGCGGAGAGCGACTTCGCGGACGGCGGCAGCGCCCGCCTGCTGGGCGCCCTCTTCGCTCTGGGGGACGCCGAGCAGGTGAAGGCGCGGGCGCAGCAGTACCTCGACGCCGGCGCCGACCACGTCGCCCTCCAGGTGCTCACCGCCGACGAGGGCGGCGCGGGGCTGCCGAGGGCCCAGTGGCGTGAGCTGGCCGAGGCCTTCGGCGAGGAGCTGTAGCCGGGTCACGGGGAGGCTGTCCGGTCGTCGGGGTCCGGACGCGTCGGACGCGTCGGCCCAGACGGTCAGGCGGCTTGCCGTACCGCCCCCGCCGCGTACCGCCGTGCTCTCAGCTCCCGACCGGAAGGCCCTGCTGGGAGCCGAGGGCCGGTTCGAACGCGGCGGTGTAGCGGTCGAAGTGGCCCTTCCAGAGTCACCACCGTCTCCGAGACCGTGACCGCCGGCGGCAAGACCCTCGCCCGTCCCCGGTACGTGATCTCCCCAACCGGTGCGGTCAAGGCGTCCACCTGCCAAGCGGATCCCGCTACCAAGGGTTGCCGGATCCTGGAGTACGTCTACGCTTCCACAACCACCGCCACCGGCTCGACACTCGGTGACTACACGGGCCAGGTCAAGGCGATCAAGCTGTGGGCCACCACTCCCGGCGCCGCTACCTCCACTGCTGAGACCGTCGCCTCCTACGCGTATGCGTCGTCCGGCATTCTCCGCCAGGTATGGGACCCCCGCACCAGCCCTGCGCTGAAACGGACTACGGCTACGACGCCGACGGCAGGGTCATCGCTCTCACCAGCCCCGGTGAGCTGCCCTGGACCTTCACCTACGGCAAGGCGGGATCCGCGCTGACCGCCGGCGCGGGCATGCTCATGTCGGTCTCCCGCCCGCCTTTGGCCAAGGGCGCGAAGTCCACCGTATCCGGCAAAGCGACCACCACCGTGGTGTACGACGTGCCACTTTCCGGTGCTTCGGCTCCGTATCCGATGGACGCGGACACCGTCGCGACGTGGGCCCAGGACGAGGCTCCGACCGATGCCACCGCAATCTTCCCCGCCACCAGTGTTCCGGCCTCCAACACAGGAAGCGCCCTGAAGGCCGGGGACTACGGCCGGGCCACGATCAGCTACCTCGACGCGAACGTAGCGGAGAGCAATAGCGTGAGTCCTGGTGGTGCGATCACCACCAGCGAGTACGACCTGCTCGGCAATGAGGTTGCCAGCTTGACCGCCGCCAACCGGGCGCTCGCCCTGGGCACCTCCCCCGACGCGGAGGCAGAACTGGCTGCCCTCGGCCTGACCGATCTGTCCACCGCTGAACGAGCACAGCAGCTGGGAACCGTGGTGGAGTACTCCGCCGACGGCACCCGCCTGACGGACGAGTACGGTCCACTGAACCAGATCACCTTGGCCGAAAAGCTTACCGGCTCCACCAGTGAGTCCACCTTGGCCGCCGGCACGGTCGTCCAGGCGCGGGCTCACACCTCCTACACCTACGATCAGGGTGCCCCCGCCGACGCGGCGGTCTCCAACCATGTCACCTCCTCCACCACGGGTGCGGTCATCGCCGGCTACGCCACCGATGCCGATGCCGAGACCACGACCACGACCTACGACTGGTCCACGGGCGCGGTGTTGGCCACCACCGGCGGCGGTGAGTCCTCCACCATGGTCACCGTCTACGACGACGCGGGCCGGGTGGCGACCACCCGCACTCCCGGATCGACCAGCTCGGATGCGGGCACGCTGAAGTACACCTACTACGACGCGGACACCACAGGAACCTGCGCCTCGGTCGAGTGGGACGGCCTGCTCTGCAAGACGACTCCGGCCGCCACCATCACCGGCGGGGGGGGGACCAGCCCGGATCAGGCCATCACCACCGTCTACACCTACGGTCGGTGGGGCCAGATCGTCACCGAGGCCGAGACCGCCAACGGGGTGACCCGCACCACCACCACCACCACGGCCGACCCGACAGGGCGTCCGCTCAAGACGACCGTCATCGGCGGTGCTGGAACAAGTACCCCGGCCACCGCGATCACTTACGACGAGTCCACCGGACAAGTCGCCGGCACCACCGCCAATGGGCAGACCTCCACCACGGAGTACGACGCCTTGGGCCGGACGGTCTCCTACAGCGACGGAGTGGGTAACACCACCTCCTACGCCTATGACATTCTCGACCGCCCGGTGACGGCATCCGACTCGGTGCCCTCCACCACGTCCTACACCTACGACGACACGACCGGCCAGGCGCTGTCCGTCACCGACTCGGTCGCGGGGACGTCCAAGGCCGTCTCCTACGATGCCGACGGCGCACTCACGGGTGAGTCCCTTCCCGGTGGTTACAACCTGGCCAGGACGTTCGACACAGCCGGCAGCCAGACTTCTGTGACCTACACGGACTCCGAAGGCACCACCGTGCTCTCCGACTCCGCGACGTACACCATCCACGGCAAGCAGGCCGGCCACACCCAGACCGATGGCGGGACCCTGTCCATCGCCTACGAGTACGACGCCCCCGGGCGTCTGGCCCTGGCCAACGACGACGACGGCACCACGACAACCTCGCGCGCCTACGCCTTCGACGCCGATGACAACCGCACCTCGCTGACCACCACCCTTGCCAGGGCGGACGGTACCGCCACCACCTCTACCAAGGCGTACCAGTACGACACAGCGAACCGCCTCACCGCTGAGGGCCACACGTACGACGCCTTCGGTCGCACCACCAAACCGAATGGCAACACCCTGGCCTACTACGCCGATGACCTGGTCGCCAGCGAGACCGCGGGAGACACCCGCACCACCTGGGGGCTGGACGCCGCCGGTCGCCTAGCCTCGTCGACCGCCGCGACTACTAGCGACAGCGGCACGACGTGGTCAACCACTAGCACCACGGTGAACCACTACAGCTGTGGCTGCGACACTCCCTCCTGGACGGTCACGACCGCCGGCTCGACTTCCGCGGTCAGCCGCCACGTCTCGGATCTCACCGGCGGCCTCGCCGTCACCACCAGTGCCACCGGCGATGTGGTCCTCCAACTGGCCAACCTGCACGGCGACATCTCCGTCCAGATGGACTTGGACACCGCCACCGCCACCGCCACCGTCCAGCGCTATGACGAGTACGGCAATCCGCTCGATCCCACCGCTGCCGCAGCGAAGTACGGATCGCTGGGCGCCTACCAGCGCGCCACGGACGGCCTCGCCGGTTACACCCTCATGGGTGTCCGAATGTACGATCCCGCCACCGGCCGCTCTCTCCAGACCGATCCGGTGTACGGGGGCAACACCAGCACCTACGTCTACCCCGTCGACCCGATCGGTCAGTCGGACACCAGTGGCGAGCTGAAATACCGCAACCAGACGAAGTCGACAAAGAATTACACCATCGGAATCAGTCGGAACTGCAACTCATCGAAGTCGAAGTGCAGTCTGACGTGGTACGTGAAACTGAAGGCGATCTGGAAGAAGCACGGATCGCTGAAGTTCGTGTACAGCATCGTCCTTCCGCTGTACAACGCCGCAAAAAATCAGAGCTACGGCCACCTGGAGTCGGGCACATACATCTTCCATGGCTCCTGGGGCGTCCCAAACGGGAGAGGCAGACCGGAGTCGCATCGCGGGAAGTAAAGGGCCATGGGGATGACCTTCTGGTTCGACTGGACGGACAACGTCGAATTCAGCGGAAAATTCACCGTGCAGAGAGTATGTGTGAAGAACCCGACGCTGAACGTGTACGGTCTCTTTACCTGAGACTTCGCGGAGTGATCCGAGAAGTCTCGTGAGTACGCCGCTGGGGGAAGGTTGCGAAAATCGCTTCTTCGCCCAGCGGCGCAGTGTTTTCTAAGACTCGATGCGATCGGGTCGCTCCCTTCGAAAGGTGGCGGGGTATGGCAAATTTTGCAGACTGGCGAGACAGGATGCTCCAAGCAGCATGGCAACAGGGAGACGATTTTCCGGAAGGAGTTCTGGAATGGATGTCCGAGCTGTACGGAGAAGTCGGCGAGATCTCGGGGGAGGTTTTTTGTGAACTTTGGACCTCGCGAACCTTCTCGATGGCCAGGGCGGCTTTCCAGGTCATCGAAAAATCAGTAGAAGAGGAGACCGGGAAGCAGGCAACTGGGGAGGACTACTGCTACATCGACTATGTGCGCGACCCGGACATCGGGCCGGTCGGCGTCGTGAGGATCAAATCCGTAGAAGTCTCGACGCCAGATTGGGAAGAAATCTTGGGCACTATGGCAGAAGGGGTTCAGGAATTTGTTATGAGTCATTACAGAATCGTCTGGCCTGTGTGCGAGAATCACCGAACAGGTTTGCATGTGGGCTATTTCCGTGGCATTTCTGTCTGGAACTGTAGAGAAGGGCATTCGGGCGGTCACGTGGTGAGAGCGATCGATCCTGCCACCCGCCTCTATTGATCCGAAACGCTTTGGGTTCAGGCTCGTTGATGGCGTGTGAGTGATCTGGTGGGGGACGCGCGGACTTGGTCGCCGGACGCGCAGGAGGCTGTGCGGTTGCTGGCGGTGTCGGCGCTCGTGGAGGGTCGGGACCGGGTGGGGTTGCCGCTCTGTTCAGGGTGTCGGTCAGGGCCGTGGACAACTGGTGGGCGAGGTGGCAGGCCGGCGGGCGGGACGCGTTGTTGTCCCGCCCGCGGGGCCGGCGCGCGGGGGAGCATCAGGTTCTGTCCGAGGCCGAGCAGGCCGCCGTGCGGCAGGCTGTCCTCGATCACACCCCGTCCGGCCTGGGGCTTTCGGGCCAGCTGTGGACGCGGGCGCAGATAGGCCGGCTGATCTTCAAGCTGTACGGAGTCCGCTCCACGGAGCCCGGAGTCGGCAAGTACCTCAAGCGCTGGGGACTGACCTTCCAGCGGCCGGACAAGCGGGCTGTCGAGCAGGATCCGGAAGCGGTCCGGACGTGGCACGAGGAGACCTGGCCGGCGATCCGGGCCCGGGCGAAGGCTGATGACGGCGAGATCCTGTTCGCCGACCAGGTCGGGATCCGCTCGGACCAGGTCACCGGCCGCACCTGGGGCGTCAAGGGGAAGACTCCGGTGGTCCGCCGCTCCGGGAACCGGTTCTCCGTGAACGCGATGTCCGCGATCAGCACCAAGGGCCGCATGCACTTCATGGTCTTCACCGAGTCGTTCGACGCGACGGTCATGTGCCGCTTCCTCACCCGCCTCGTCGGGCACTTCGACCGGAAGGTCCACCTGATCGTCGACCGGCACTCGGCCCACCGCTCAAAGACCGTCCGGGCCTGGCTCGCCCACCACGAGGACCAGATCGAGCTGCACTTCCTGCCCTCGTACTCACCCGAGCTGAACCCGGACGAGCTCGTCAATGCAGACCTCAAACGCAGTCTGCCCCACACCCACCGGGCAAGGGAACCAGACCGAACTCGCCGCCGAGACCCGCAGGTTCTTCCACCGCCGACAACGTCAACCCCACGTCATCACCGGCTACTTCAAAGCGCCACACGTCCGCTACACCGTCGACGAGTGAACCCGATGAGTTTCTGATCAATAAGACCTTGTCCTACACGGCGAGTTGGTCATTGTGCTGGGTATGGGGAGTGGGCGGTGGGGAAGGATCGTTCCGGACGGCCTCTGGGCGCCCGCGAAGACTGCCGCGTCATCGATGTTCGCGACCCCGCCGTCCTGCGGACGAACTCGGGCCGGCAGCAGCGGCCTCGCGATCACGCCCGCGCCAAAAAGGAGCGAACTTGCAGGTCCGAGCGCCGGGGACCGGGGCAAGCCAGGTTCCACAATGTGCCCCGCGCGCGGCGACGAAGCAGGATGCCAGCACCAGGGCGGTCAGCTCGGGGATCAGAGCGCTGCTGCGGGTGTGAGGTGTCGGGGAGGGCCAGTAGCAGTGCGCAGAAGGGGCAGGCACCACCACTCCTCGCCGCCGCCGAACTCGCAGCGCACTGCCATCCCGGCCTGCGCCCTCTGCGGAGCGCCATCCAGCTGCCCGCCGAACGGGCAGCCGATAAGACCGGGCGCCGGCGCCTCACCGCCCAGACCATCGGCCACGCGGCACTGGCCACCCGCGCCTTCCTCACGAACCGGCCCACCGTGACACCTGCCGCAGCCTCCGGCCCCGTTCCGCAACGCGTGGCGGCGCTCCTCAGCGCACCGGTAAGGCGTCGACACTCCGTCGCCCTCGCGAGCGCGGCGCTATTCCTGACCGCCTGCGGATCCCAGCTGTGCGCAGGAGCCGGAGCCATCGGCCTCACCCACAGCGTCGAGATCGCCCAGGGCGAAGCCTCCGGACCTTGAGCCCGCACCTGCAGCTGTGTGAGGCGCTCTTCGGGCGGACGTAGGTGTGAGCTGTCAGCGACGAGCCGCCAACGCACGGTCCATCGCCGAGCCCGCAAAGATTCCCGAAAGCAGCACCGCAGCCCCCGACGGCAGACAGCGCCGCCCAGTGACGTTTCGCGACCAGACCTTTTCGTACGCGGGCTCATCAGTCATGCAGCACAATCCAGGCTCACGGCGGAGCCGGCCCCACGCCGAGCGCGGAACCGGCCTCGACCTACCAACTGACTCTCTACTCAAGCCAGTTCACCGACGTCGTGGAATTCATAGACTGAAGCGGAACTCCACCACGTCCCCGTCCTGCATGACGTAGTCCTTGCCCTCCATGCGGGCCTTGCCCTTGGCGCGGGCCTCGGCTACCGAGCCGGTTTCGACCAGGTCGTCGAAGGAGATGATCTCCGCCTTGATGAAGCCCTTCTGGAAGTCGGTGTGGATCACACCGGCCGCCTCGGGGGCCGTGGCGCCCTTCTTGATCGTCCAGGCGCGGGCTTCCTTCGGGCCTGCCGTGAGGTAGGTCTGCAGGCCCAGGGTGTCGAAACCGACGCGGCCGAGGGTGGCGAGGCCGGGCTCTTCCTGGCCCATGGACTGGAGCAGCTCCAGGGCTTCGTCGTCGTCGAGCTCGATCAGCTCGGACTCGATCTTGGCGTTGAGGAAGATCGCCTCGGCGGGGGCGACCAGGGCTCGCTGCTCGTTCTTGAAGTCCTCGTCGACCAGCTCGTCCTCGTCGACGTTGAAGACGTAGAGGAAGGGCTTGGTGGTGAGCAGGTGGAGCTCGTGGAGGAGGCGGCCCTTCTCGGTGGAGGCCGTGATGCCCGCGTGGAAGAGGGTGTCGCCCGCTTCGAGGATCTTCTGGGCCTCCTCTACGGCGGCCAGGACGGCGACCTTCTCCTTCTGGAGGCGGGCCTCCTTCGTGAGGCGCGGGACGGCCTTCTCGACGGACTGGAGGTCGGCGAGGATCAGCTCGGTGTTGATCGTCTCGATGTCGTCCTTGGGCGAGACCTTGCCGTCGACGTGGACGACGTTCTCGTCCTTGAAGGCGCGGATGACCTGGCAGATCGCGTCCGACTCGCGGATGTTCGCGAGGAACTTGTTGCCCAGGCCCTCCCCCTCGCTCGCGCCGCGCACAATGCCCGCGATGTCGACGAAGTCGACCGTCGCCGGGAGCAGCTTCTGGGAGCTGAAGATCTCCGCGAGCTTGTTCAGGCGGGGGTCGGGCACGCCGACGACGCCGACGTTCGGCTCGATCGTGGCGAACGGGTAGTTGGCCGCCAGCACGTCGTTCTTGGTCAGGGCGTTGAACAGGGTCGACTTGCCGACATTCGGCAGGCCGACGATTCCGATCGTGAGCGACACGGTGGCGACTTCCCTAGGGGGTGGGCGGGCTGGGCAGTGAGGTCCGGCCCCGGTGGGCCGATTCTCCAGTTTACGGGCGGGGGCGAGCGCGTAACCACGGGTCCCGCCGGGCGCCGATCCGGTTCCCATTGGGCCGTGTGGCATCGAACTCATCGCCAAGGTCACCCAAAGCGCGTGTCCCGCACGTGATTACTGCCGCCCGGCGACCTACGTTGTCCCGGTGGAGCAGCACAGGACACGTCCCCCGCAGCGCAGCCAGACTCAGCAGGCCCCGCTGTCCCCGCTCGGGACCAAGGGAGCCAACGTAGGCAACGGAGCGAAGGGAGCGGTCGGCGAGAGCGCCGCCGTCTATCGGGTGATGAGCACACCCGCGGGCCGGGCGCGCCCCGTGCCGCCCGCCGTGCTCGCCCTGCGGCGGCTGCCGAATCCCCGGCTGACGGGCATCGGCGCCGGGCTCTTCGCGGCCGCCACCATGTTCGTGCTGGCCTGTGCGGACTGGCTGCTGTTCGACGGTTCAGCCGTCGTGTTCGGTGTGCTGTTCCTGCCGGTCAGCGCGCTGACCGCGTTCTGGGTGCGCCCCGCGGACCTGGTGACCGCGCCGATCAGCGTGCCGATCGCGTTCGCCGTCGGGATCATCCCGATCTCGGGCGGCAGCGGCGGCTTCGGCGGGCAGATGATGGCCGTCGTCACCGCGCTCGCCGTCCACGCCGGCTGGCTGTACGGCGGCACGCTCGTCGCCGGGCTCATCGCGACCGTGCGCAAGGTCCGGCTGATGCGGGCCCGGCAGCGGCGGATGCTGCTGGCCGCACAGACAGCGCGGGCGGGCGGCCAGCAGCAGCCGCAGTCCCCCAGGGCTGCGGGGCAGACGCCCCGGGCCGCCGCTGGGCAGGCGCCACGAGCCGCCGCGCAGTCTCCCCGGGCCGCCGCGCAGTCTCCCCGGGCCGCCGGGCAGGCCCCCCGCCGCCGGCAGCGCTGAATCGGACGGACGCGGGCGGGCAGACAGACAGACAGGCAGATACGGGTAAGGGTGACCGGGGCCGGGCGGAAATGCCTCGGGAACGGTCTCTCAGCTTCCTGCCGCCGCCATGGCCGCGCCCACGATGCCGGCGTTGTTCTGGAGCTCCGCCGGCACCATCTCGGCCCGTACGTGCTCGATCAGCGGCAGGAACTTGTCGGCCTTGCGGCTGACACCGCCGCCGATGATGAACAGTTCGGGCGAGAACAGCATCTCCACGTGGACCAGGTACTTCTGCACCCGGTGCGCCCAGTGGTGCCAGCTCAGGTCCTCGTCCTCCTTGGCCTTCGTCGAGGCGTGCTTCTCGGCGTCGTGGCCGTTCAGCTCCAGATGACCGAGCTCGGTGTTGGGCACGAGCCTGCCGTCGATGAAGAGGGCGCTGCCGATGCCCGTACCGAGCGTGAGCACGATGACCGTGCCCTTGCGGCCGCGTCCGGCGCCGAAGGTCATCTCCGCGATGCCGGCCGCGTCCGCGTCGTTCAGTACGGTGACCGGGAGGCCCAGCTTGTCGCTGAGCAGCGTGCGGGCGTCCAGGTCGATCCAGCCCTTGTCGACATTGGCCGCGGAGCGGGTGACGCCGCTTGTGACCACGCCCGGGAACGTGATGCCGACCGGTCCCGACCAGTCGAAGTGCCCGACCACCTCGGCCACGCACCCGGCCACGTCATCAGGTGTGGCCGGGTGCGGTGTGAGTACTTTGTGGCGGTCGCGCGCCAGGTCTCCGCGCTCAAGGTCCACGGGAGCACCCTTGATCCCGGATCCGCCGATGTCCACGCCGAAGATCTCCATGTGATCCACGGTACGGGCACCGGGCCCCGCTCACTTCCCGGAGCGAAAACCCGGTGCGGAAACCTCGCGTCGGCTCACTCCGCCGACAGGGCCGCCGCCTCCGCGCGCAGGTCCCGGCGGAGCTCCTTGGGCAGCGAGAAGATGATCGACTCCTCGGCCGCCTTCACGATCTCCACGTCCTCGAAGCCCCGCTCGGACAGCCAGGCCAGCACACCGTCGACCAGAACCTCCGGGACGGACGCACCCGAGGTGACGCCGACCGTGGAGACACCGTCCAGCCAGGCCTCGTCGATCTCGTCGGCGGAATCGACCAGGTGCGAGTCGCCCGCGCCCGCGCCGAGGGCGACCTCGACCAGCCGGACCGAGTTGGAGGAGTTCTTGGAGCCGACGACGATCACCAGGTCGGCGTCCGCGCCCATCTGCTTCACCGCGATCTGGCGGTTCTGCGTGGCGTAGCAGATGTCGTCGCTCGGCGGCGAGATCAGGAGCGGGAACTTCTCCTTGAGCGCGCCGACGGTCTCCATCGTCTCGTCGACCGAGAGCGTGGTCTGGGAGAGCCAGACGACCCGGGACGGGTCGCGCACCTCGACGTTGGCGACGTCCTCGGGGCCGTCGACCAGCGTGATGTGCTCCGGGGCCTCGCCGGAGGTGCCGATGACCTCCTCGTGGCCCTCGTGGCCGATGAGGAGGATGTCGAAGTCGTCCTGCGCGAAGCGGACGGCTTCCTTGTGGACCTTGGTGACCAGCGGGCAGGTCGCGTCGATCGTTGCGAGCTTCCGTTCGGCGGCCTCTTCGTGCACGGTCGGTGCGACGCCGTGTGCGGAGAACATCACGATCGAGCCCTCGGGGACCTCCGCGGTCTCCTCGACGAAGATCGCGCCCTTCTTCTCCAGGGTCTGCACGACGTATTTGTTGTGGACGATCTCGTGGCGCACGTAGACCGGTGAGCCGTACTGCTCCAGAGCCTTCTCCACGGCGATCACGGCACGGTCCACGCCCGCGCAGTAGCCACGGGGAGCGGCGAGCAGGACGCGTCGGGGTGTCGTAGCAGTCATGCGTCCCATCGTAACGGCCTCCCCCGCGGCGGGGAGCGGACCGCCGGGAGCCCGCTCCCCGCCGCGGGGGAGGCCGTTAGGCCGTACCGAACAGGCGCGGGGCCGACGGGGTCGGGAGACTGATCATCACGCGAACAACGGAGGACTCATGACCGGCAGTGGTACGGATTCCACTAGCGGCAGCACCGCCGAGCGGGCGGGGCTGCGGCGGACGCTGGGGTTCCGGGATCTGGTGGTCTACGGGCTGCTGTTCATCGCCCCGATGGCCCCGGTCGGCGTCTTCGGCACGCTCGACGCGAAATCGCACGGCGCGGTGGGCCTGGTCTACATCGCGGCGACCGTGGTGATGGCGTTCACCGCCTTCAGCTACGCCCAGATGGTGCGGGTCGCTCCCCTGGCGGGTTCGGTGTTCGCGTACGCGCGCAAGGGGCTCGGGGAAGGGCCGGGGTTCATCGCGGGGTGGATGGCGATGCTCGACTACCTGCTCATCCCCGCCGTCGCCTATCTCTTCTCCGGGATCGCGATGAACTCGCTGGTGCCGGAGGTGTCGCGGTGGGTGTGGACCGCGCTGGCGGTGGTCCTCACGACGCTGCTGAACCTCTGGGGCGTACGGGCGGCGGCCCGGGTCGGCTTCGCGGTGCTCGCCGTGGAGATCGTGGTGCTGCTGGTGTTCCTGGTGTCCGCCGTGGTGGTGCTCGTGCAGGACGGGGCGCACCGCGGCTGGCTGACGCCGCTCAACGGCGATGCGGGGTTCTCCGCGTCTGCGGTGCTGGGCGCGGTCTCCGTGGCCGTGCTGTCGTACCTCGGCTTCGACGCCATCGCCACGTTCGCGGAGGAGGTGACGGGCGGCTCGGCGAAGGTGGCGCGGGCGCTGCTGTTCTGTCTGGTGCTGGCGGGGTTCCTGTTCGTGGCGCAGGCCTATCTGGCGGCGTTGCTGGAGCCGATGTCGTCGGCGGAGCTGGCCGCCGATCCGGTCGCCCAGGGTTCGGCCTTCTACGACACGGTGGACTCCGCGGTCGGGTCCTGGCTGCACGATCTGGTGGCGGTCAGCAAGGCGATCGGGGCGGCGTTCGCGGCGCTGGCCGGGCAGGCGGCCGCGGGCCGGCTGCTGTTCGCGATGGCCCGGGAGCGCCGGCTGCCCGCGCTGCTGTCCAAGGTCGATCCGCGCTCCGGGGTGCCCCGGATCGCGATCCTGATCGCGGCGGTCGTGACGCTGGTGGCGGCGGTCTGGGCGGCCCGGCGCGACGACGGCCTCGACCATCTGGTGTCGGTCGTGGACGTGGGCGCGCTGACCGCGTTCGTGCTGCTGCACGCCTCGGTGGTCGGCTGGTTCGTGGTGCGCCGGATGGAGGGTGCGCCGAGCTGGTGGCGGCACGTCCTGATCCCGGTGGTGGGCGCGGGCGTGCTGATCGCGGTGATCGTGGAGGCGACGTCGAGCGCGCAGGTGGTGGGGGCGTGCTGGTTCGTGGTGGGGCTGGCGGTGCTCCTGGTGCAGCGCGGGCGCCGGGCGGCGGGATGAGAGCGGGGCTGCCGCCGCTGGACCGGCCGGCTGTCGGTGGCGCCGGATACGCTCGCTCGCATGGCTCTCCAAACATCACCGGAAGCTCCGCTGCCCGTCGGTGACGTGTCACGGCTCATCGGCGGCTGGATCGACCGGCTCGGTGCCGTCTGGGTCGAGGGGCAGATCACCCAGCTGTCGCGGCGCCCGGGTGCCGGAGTGGTGTTCCTGACGCTGCGCGACCCCTCGCACGACATCTCGGTGAGCGTGACGTGCTTCCGGCAGGTCTTCGACCGGATCGCGGACGTGGTCACCGAGGGGGCGCGGGTCGTCGTCCTCGCGAAGCCCGAGTGGTACGCGCCCCGCGGTCAGCTCTCGCTGCGCGCCACGGAGATAAGGCCGGTCGGGATCGGCGAGCTGCTGGTCCGGCTGGAGCAGCTGAAGAAGTCACTGGCCGGGGAGGGCCTCTTCGCCCTGGACCGCAAGAAGCCGCTGCCCTTCCTGCCGCAGCTGATCGGGCTCGTCTGCGGCCGGGCCTCCGCGGCGGAGCGCGATGTCCTGGAGAACACCCGGCGCCGCTGGCCCGCGGTCCGCTTCGAGGTCCGCAACACCGCCGTGCAGGGGGTGCACGCGGTGAATCAGGTGGTCCAGGCGGTGCGGGAGCTGGACGCGCTACCGGACGTCGACGTGATCGTCGTGGCGCGCGGCGGGGGCAGCGTGGAGGACCTGCTGCCGTTCTCGGACGAGCAGCTGATCCGTACGGTCGCGGAGTGCCGCACCCCGGTGGTCTCGGCCATCGGGCACGAGCCGGACTCCCCCCTCCTCGACCTGGTCGCGGATGTAAGGGCCTCCACCCCGACGGACGCGGCGAAGCGGATCGTGCCCGACGTGAGCGAGGAGCTGGACCGGGTCCAGCAGCTGCGGGACCGGGCGCTGCGGTCGCTACGGGGGCTGCTCGACCGGGAGGAGCGGGGTCTGGCGCACGCGCTGGGGCGGCCCTCGATGGAGCGTCCGCAGCGGATGGTGGACGAGCGCGCGGCGGAGATCGACGCGCTGATCGGGCGCGGCCGGCGGGTGCTGGGGCATCTGCTGGACCGCGCGGACTCGGAGCTCGCCCACACCAGGGCCCGGGTGGTCGCGCTGTCGCCCGCGGCGACCCTGGAGCGCGGCTACGCGGTGCTCCAGCGGGCGGACGGGCACGTGGTGCGCGATCCCGCCGACGCCGGGGCGGCGGGGGACGCGCTGCGGGCCCGGGTGTCCGGGGGCGAGTTCGTGGTGCGGGTCGACGGGTGAGCGACACCCTCCGGGGCCGGCGGACAGCGCCCCGGAGGCCGGCCGGGGCCGGGATGGACGGACATGCCGACGCATAGGGTGGATCACATGACGGACGACGGGACGACGACGGCTGCGGCCACGGGCACGCTCGGGTACGAGCAGGCGCGCGACGAGCTGATCGAGGTGGTGCGCCGGCTGGAGGCCGGCGGGACGAGCCTGGAGGAGTCCCTGGCCCTGTGGGAGCGGGGCGAGGCGCTGGCGAAGGTGTGCCGGCACTGGCTGGAGGGCGCGCGCGCCCGGCTGGACGCGGCGCTGGCAGGGCCCGCCGGTCCCGGTGACGGCACCGGCACCGAGGGCGGCACGGCGGCCGAAGCGGGCTGAGCCGGCCCTGCGGGGGCGGGGGCTGAGCACGGCGCATGGGGCGCGGGCCTGAGCAGGGGGCACGGGGCCTGAGCCCGGAGCGCGAGACGCGGGGCCTGAGCAGGGGGCGCCGGGCCTGAGCACGGGGATGTCGGGACGCCGGGAAGTCGGCACTTGTTGTGGAGTGAATCACTCAGCTCCCGTTTTAGTTGAAAGTTAACCTACCTCTCCCGTACGGTGATCGGTGTCGTTCGACCCCCGTGTACGTCCGGAAGGTAATACGCAAGATGTCACTCGTTCTTGACCCCGCCGCCCAGGACCTCCTCTTCCGTGAGGCCCGCACCGCCAACACCTTCACCGACGAGCCGGTGACCGAGGAGCAGGTCCAGGCGATCTACGACCTGGTCAAGTACGGCCCGACCGCGTTCAACCAGTCGCCGCTGCGCGTCGTCCTGGTCCGTTCGGACGACGCCCGCGCGCGCCTCGTCCAGCACATGGCCGAGGGCAACCAGCCCAAGACCTCGACCGCCCCGCTGGTCGCGATCCTGGCCACCGACAACGAGTTCCACGAGGAGCTCCCGGCGCTGCTGCCGCACTTCCCGCAGGCCAAGGACGCGTTCTTCTCCGAGCGCCCGGTCCGCGAGTCCGCCGCCGCGCTGAACGGCGCGCTGCAGGCCGCCTACTTCATCATCGGCGTCCGCGCCGCCGGCCTGGCCGCCGGCCCGATGACCGGCTACGACGCCGCGGGCATCGAGAAGGAGTTCCTGGACGACGACCACAACGTGCTGATGGTCGTCAACATCGGCAAGCCGGGCGAGGACGCCTGGTTCCCGCGTCTGCCGCGCCTGGCCTACGACGAGGTCATCAAGACCGTCTGAGCACGCACCGGCCGGACATCTCCGGCCGGGACACACGGGAAAGTCCCTGGAGCACCCGCTCCAGGGACTTTCCCGTTTCCGCGTGACCCCGCCCCGAAGGGCGTCAGGAGGTCTTGAGCGCCGCCGCCATCTCCGCCAGCCGCTCGGGCGACGCGGAGCCGGTGACGACCGTGGTCGCCCCCTTGCTCTCGCGCACGAGGGCGTCGTACTTAGGGCCCTCCCAGTGCTGCCAGGTCTCACCGGCGACCCGCTGGGTGCGGCCGGTGTTCTTCGCGTCCTGGCTGACGTCGGTGATGTACTTTCTCGCCGGGGACGTGGACTGCTCCACCGCGACGTATCCGCCGTCCGGGTCGAGGAAGCCCAGGTGCCAGCTGTTGCCGGCCTCGCGCTCGTACCTGACGGAGGTCGGCTTCCACTTCCGTGCCAGACCGCTGGGGGCCGCCACCGGGTAGGGAGCCGCGCGCCGCGCGGTCAGGAGTTCGACCCGGTAGTCGACCGCCTTGACCGGATCGGCCTTCTCGTTGTGCGGGACGAAGATGTAGACGACCCCCGCCACGGCGGCGATCACCGCCAACGACAGGAACATGTCCCGCACTGTCTGCTTGCCTCGCTTGCTTGCCACGGGTCCATCGTCGCATCAGCCCCCGCTCGGCCGAACCGGGGGCGCCCGCTCATAAGTGACCCGGTCTGCTCATTTTATCGACCTGACGATAGAGTCACATCACCCTCATCCGGTCGTCGTCGTACAGAAAGGTGCGCTCCGATGTCCGAGCATCATCTGCCGTCCCAGCTGGAGGTCTCGCCGGAGGCCCCCGACCGCAACCTCGCCCTGGAGCTCGTCCGGGTCACCGAGGCGGCCGCCATGGCCGCCGGGCGCTGGGTCGGCCGCGGGGACAAGATCGGCGCCGACGGCGCCGCCGTGAAGGCCATGCGGACCCTCGTCTCCACCGTGTCGATGAACGGCATCGTCGTCATCGGTGAGGGCGAGAAGGACGAAGCCCCCATGCTGTTCAACGGTGAACGGGTCGGTGACGGCACCGGCGCCGAGGTCGACATCGCCGTCGACCCGATCGACGGCACGACCCTGAACGCCAAGGGCATGCCGAACGCGATCGCCGTACTCGCCGCCGCCGACCGGGGCGCGATGTTCGACCCGTCCGCGGTCTTCTACATGGACAAGCTGGTCACCGGGCCGGAGGCGGCCGACTTCGTCGACATCAACGCCCCCGTCTCGGTGAACATCCGCCGGGTCGCGAAGGCGAAGAACTCCACCCCGGAGGACGTCACCGTCGTCATCCTGGACCGCCCGCGCCACGATGGCATCGTCAAGGAGATCCGGGAGACCGGCGCACGGATCAAGTTCATCTCCGACGGGGATGTCGCGGGCTCCATCATGGCCGCCCGCGACGACACCGGCGTCGACCTGCTGATGGGGATCGGCGGCACGCCCGAGGGCATCATCTCGGCCTGCGCCATAAAGTGCCTCGGCGGTGTCATCCAGGGCAAGCTCTGGCCGAAGGACGCGGCCGAGCGCCAGCGCGCGCTGGACGCCGGGCACGACCTGGACCGGGTGCTGTCCACGGACGACCTGGTCAGCGGCGACAACGTGTTCTTCGTGGCGACCGGCATCACGGACGGCGAACTGATGCGCGGTGTGCGCTACCGCGCGGAGACGGCGACCACCGAGTCGATCGTGATGCGGTCCAAGTCGGGCACCATCCGGAAGATCGACTCGACCCACCGGCTGTCCAAGCTGCGGGCCTACAGCGCGATCGACTTCGACCGCGCGAAGTGACGTAGGCACGTTCGGCACGTTCACGTGAAGGGGCGCCCCCCATGTGCGGTGGGGGCGCCCCTTCACGTGCGAACGGATGCGGTCACGTGCGAACGGATGCGGTGGGCCCGCACGCGGACGGTCGTGGCGGACACGGGGTGCCCGCACGGCGTTCGTACGGATGCGGTGGGCCCGTCAGCCCGCCGCGGCGATGTGGCCGGCCGCGCCGGACGTCTTGAGCTCGGCCTCGCGCCGCCGGCGGCGGGCGAGGGCCACGCGGCGCTCGGCAGCCGTGAGGCCGCCCCACACCCCGTACGGCTCGGGCTGCACCAGAGCGTGTTCCCGGCACTCGACCATCACCGGACAGCGCGCGCAGACCCGCTTCGCGGACTCCTCGCGCGAGAGCCGGGCAGCGGTCGGCTCCTTCGACGGGGCGAAGAACAGCCCGGCTTCGTCCCGGCGGCACACCGCCTCCGAATGCCAGGGGCCTGCCTGGTCCTCCCGAGCGGGATTCCGCTGGGAAGGCACGGCGGCGACCTGCAGGGGCTGATGCGGCAGTTGCAGCACGGTCCACTCCTGACGACGGCTTCGCGGGCGAGAAGACGATGCAGCTCTCCCTACCCGCTGTGCGCGCGCCTATGCACTGAGTGGCACTCAGGTCCGGTCCACGCAATTGCGGTCGATCGCGATTTCGGCTGAAATCCGTTCCTCGCGCGCCCGCCTCTCCGTCAGTGACCGAGGTGTTTGCGCAGCCGGTCCTGGAGATCCGTAATGAACTTGCCGCGCTTGGGCTTTGCCTCGACGCTGCCGAACACCGAATAACCGTTGACCACCACCACGGGCGCCTCCGGATCGCCGGATTCCAGAGTCACGACTTCGAAATTCCCGAAGATTCCCGTTCCGCTGCCGCGCAGCGAGATGTTCTCGGGGACCCGGATCTCGACACTTCCGAAGATGGAGGTCGCGTTGATCACGGTCAGACGCTGTCCGAAAAGCGCCTCGGTCAGATCGATCTCCACACTGCCGAACAACGCGAACGCGTTCGTCCGGCCGCCGACCCGCCAGCGCCCCCTGCGGGTGGAGCTGCTGAAGACCGCGACCAGGTTCTCGGCCGGACCCGCCGTCCCCTCGGGGCCGTGGTCGTACGGCGCGGCGGCGGGCCTGGCGGCCGCGCCGCCCGGCGCGGGCAGGTCCCGTACCAGCGGCTCCAGTTCACCGACGGTCTTGGCGCGGTAGACCGCGTCGACCCGCTCGCCGTGCTCGTCCGCGGTGAGCCGGCCCTCGGCCACGGCTTCCCGCAGGATGTCCGCGATCCGGTCGCGGTCGGCGTCCGAGGCGCGGATGACGTCGGGTTCCGCCGGTGCGGTGGGCTGCTGGGGGTGCTTTTCGAGGTCCACCGGCCCAGCGTACCCAAACGCGATAGATCGCGACTAGGGCCTGTCTTCGAACTGCCGTCTGCCGCGCGACGGCAATTCGAAGACAGGCCCTAGGCCTTGGGCGCCGGCGGCGAGGCGCCGCCGGGTGAGCCTTACCTCACAGGCTCACCGCTTCCGCTGGGTCCTACCCTGGTGGGTGCGTTGCCCAAGGGAGGGCAGCCTCTGTCACCGAGTGAGGAATGGCCGTAATGCCAGAGTTTGCGTACTCCGATCTGCTCCCCCTGGGAGAGGACACCACGCCGTATCGTCTGGTCACCTCCGAGGGTGTCTCCACCTTCGAGGCCGACGGCCGTACGTTCCTCAAGGTCGACCCGGCGGCGCTGCGCACCCTGGCCGCGGAGGCCATGCACGACATCTCGCACTACCTGCGGCCCGCGCACCTGGCGCAGCTGCGGCGGATCGTGGACGACCCCGAGGCCTCGTCCAACGACAAGTTCGTCGCGCTCGACCTGCTGAAGAACGCGAACATCGCCGCCGCGGGCGTGCTGCCGATGTGCCAGGACACCGGCACCGCGATCGTCATGGGCAAGCGCGGGCAGAACGTGCTCACCGAGGGCGGTGACGAGGAGGCGCTGTCGCACGGCATCTTCGACGCGTACACCAAGCTCAACCTGCGCTACTCGCAGATGGCCCCGCTGAACATGTGGGACGAGAAGAACACCGGCTCCAACCTCCCGGCCCAGATCGAGCTGTACGCGACCGACGGCGGCGCGTACAAGTTCCTCTTCATGGCGAAGGGCGGCGGCTCGGCCAACAAGTCGTTCCTCTTCCAGGAGACCAAGGCGGTCCTCAACGAGGCCTCCATGATGAAGTTCCTGGAGGAGAAGATCCGCTCCCTGGGTACGGCCGCCTGCCCGCCGTACCACCTGGCGATCGTGGTCGGCGGTACGTCGGCCGAGTTCGCGATGAAGACCGCGAAGTACGCCTCCGCGCACTACCTGGACGAGCTGCCCGCCGAGGGCTCCCCCACCGGTCACGGCTTCCGGGACAAGGAGCTGGAGGAGAAGGTCTTCGAGCTGACGCAGAAGATCGGCATCGGGGCACAGTTCGGCGGCAAGTACTTCTGCCACGACGTGCGCGTGGTGCGCCTCCCCCGGCACGGCGCCTCGCTGCCCGTCGCCATCGCCGTGTCCTGCTCGGCCGACCGCCAGGCCACCGCGAAGATCACCGCGGAGGGCGTCTTCCTGGAGCAGCTGGAGAAGGACCCGGCGCGCTTCCTCCCCGACACCACCGACGAGCACCTGGACGAGGCGGGTGACGTCGTACGCATCGACCTCAACCGCCCGATGGACGAGATCCTCGCCGAGCTGACCAAGTACCCCGTCAAGACCCGGCTCTCGCTGACCGGCCCGCTGGTCGTGGCGCGCGACATCGCGCACGCCAAGATCAAGGAGCGGCTGGACGCGGGCGAGGAGATGCCGCAGTACCTGAAGGACCACCCGGTCTACTACGCGGGCCCGGCGAAGACGCCCGAGGGGTACGCCTCCGGCTCCTTCGGTCCGACGACCGCCGGCCGGATGGACAGCTACGTCGCGCAGTTCCAGGCGGCGGGCGGCTCCAAGGTGATGCTGGCGAAGGGCAACAGGTCCAAGCAGGTCACCGACGCGTGCGACGCGCACGGCGGCTTCTACCTCGGCTCCATCGGCGGCCCCGCGGCGCGCCTCGCCCAGGACTGCATCAAGAAGGTCGAGGTCGTCGAGTACGAGGAACTCGGCATGGAGGCGGTCTGGAAGATCGAGGTCGAGGACTTCCCGGCGTTCGTCGTCGTGGACGACAAGGGCAACGACTTCTTCACCGAGCCCGCCCCGGCCCCGACGTTCACCAGCATCCCGGTGCGCGGCCCCGGCCTCGGCTGACGTGCGGGCGTAAGGCTGAGGGGCGTCGCGGCCGCGACGCCCCTCAGCCGTCGAGCAGCCCCGATGTCGCGACCAGGTAGCCGAGTTGGGCCCGGCTGGTGCTGCCGAGCTGCTCGGAGACCTTCCGCATGTGCTCGGCCACGCTGCGGCGGCTCATCCCGATCCGGCGGGCTATCGAGGCGTCCGTCTCGCCGTTGACCACCGCCCGCAGGATGGCGCGTTGCAGGTCGGACGTGACGACGGGGGTGCGCAGCGGTGCCCGCTCCGGGCGGACCGGCACCGCGCGGGCCCAGGCCTCGTCGAAGGCGCGGGCCAGGAACCGCACCAGTGACGGGTGCTGGACGCGCAGGGCGTGGTGCGGTTCGTCGGAGAACGGGACGAACGCCAGGTCCCGGTCGAACACGATCACCCGGTCGGCCACCTCCGCGAGTGTCCTGACCTCCGCTCCCGCAGCGGTCACCTGCTCGATGTACGCGAGGGTCGTACGGTCCGAGCGGACGGTGTGCTGGTAGATCGTCCGCTGCCGGATGCCCCGACTCAGATTGCCCAGGTCCCTGGTCAGCGCCTCCTGGAGCACGCGTGCCGGGCGGCTGCCGCCGGGTTGTGCGGTGCGGACCTGTTCCCGGCAGCCGCCCACCCCCGCCTCCAGCGCCCTGCTGATGACGGCCTCCCCGGACAGCCGGGTGAACGCGGGCTGTTCGCTGCGGTGCACATCCGCGTACAGGGTCTCGAAGACGGAGAGCGCGGCGCGGGTCGTGCGCAGCGCGCGGCGCCGGTCCAGGAGGGCTTCCTGGAGCGGGGCGAGCGCGGTGTAGGACGCGGTCTCCGGCGGTACGGGGATCATGAATCCCGGTGAGCCCCGGTCGGCCACCATCAGATGAAGGTTCCGCAGGCAGCCGGTCACCTCGTCCTGCGGAAGAGATCCGGCCACCAGTGCGCGCCGGTACGTCGCGAGCGCGCTCTCGCAGGGGTTTTCCGGACCGGTCACGGGCCCGCCCGGTGCGGAGCTGTCCGCCGACGATTCGCGGCAATCGCATGCCGGTGGGCTGGAATGATCGTCCTTCACAAGTATGCAGATTACCTTTGTGCACAAGGGATGACGGCGGGGAGTTCGGCGGTTCGGCGACTATGAACGGGTGACGCCCGGCCCCGACAACACCCTCAGCCGGCCGAGCGCCGAATCGGCCGACTCGCGGTACGGAGTCCGGCGTTATCGATTCCTGGTGGCCGGCTACGCCATCTCCTCGTACGGCACCTTCCTGAATATGGTGGCGCTCAATCTGTTCGTCTATGAGACGACCGGACGGGCTCTCGCCATGGGGCTGTTCATGGCCGTGCGACTGGCGTCCGGATTCGCCGCCGGGCTGACGGCGGGCGGTCTGCTCGCCCGATTCACCGCGAAGAGCGTGATGCTCTGGACGAATATCGCGCAGGCGTCGGTGATGCTGCTGCTGGTGCTCGCGCCGAACGGGCTGCGGACGGCCGCGCTGATCGCGGTATCCGTGGTGGTCGGCTCCTGCGGGACGCTGTTCATGGTGTCCCTGCGCAGCTCCATTCCGGAGATGGTCGGCGAGGACCGCCGCTCGTGGGCCAACTCCCTTTCGATCACCGGCCGCTCGCTGGCCATGGTGGCGGGGTTCGCGTCTGCGGGCGTCGTCGTCTCGCTCGTCGGGTACACCGCCGCCTTCGTCGTGGACACGGCCACCTTCGCGGTCTGCGCGGTGACGGTGGCCCTGCTCCCCATCCCGGGCGGCGGCAAGCGGCGCGACGGGGGCGGGAGCCGGGGCCGGCCGGAGCCGGACGAGGCGTCCGCCGCCGGACCGGGGGCGGAAGGTACCGGACCAGGGGCGGACGGTGCAGAAGCAGGGGCGGACGGTGCCGAGGCGGGGGCGGCCGGTGCGCCCGCCCGTCGGCGCGGGCCCGCCGCGCTCGCCGCCCTGGCCGCCGCGCCCGGTCTGGCGCTGATGGTGGTGCTGCGGGGTGTGGACGCGCTGGGCTCGTCCTCGCACAACGCCGCGCTCCCGGTCTACTCCAGCGAGCTCGACGACGCGCGCCCCGCCGTGTTCGTCAGCGCCTTCTGGTGCCTGTGGGCGCTCGGCAACATCGTGGTGCAGCAGCTGATCCAGCGGTACGCGCGCCGCACCGGCCGGTCCGTGGGGGCGCTGGGCTTCGGCTGGGGCACCTGCCTCATGTCGGCGGCGTTCATCCTGGCCTTCGCGGGGTTCCCGATGGTGGCCACGGCCGTGATCGCGCTGGTCGCGGGGGCCGCCGACGGGCTCACGGAGGTCTCGTACACCTCGCATCTGCAGACCCTGCCGGCCGGGCTGCGCGCACATGCCTTCGGGCTCTCCGCCACGGTGGAGAACCTCGGGTTCGGCGCCGGAATGATCCTGGTCGCGGCCGCGCTCGACCACTACACCCCGCTGACGGTCGTCGGCTGGTCCCACGGCGCCGCGATCGTGTTCGCCGCGGTGTTCCTGATCCGGGTGGCGGGCCCGCGCACCTCTTCGCCCGGCCCGACGCACCGGTGACGGGGCCGGGGCCGGAGACGCGGGCAGGACAGGTATCCGTACGGCTGAATTCAGCCAAATCCGCGACGGGCCGTACAGAGCCGCCGTCCGGACCACCGGCTGCGGACACCCGCGCCGCACCGCCGCATTCGCGCAGTGGGCCGCCGGCCGGGCTTGCGGGGTGCGCGGCCGATGCGGTGAGTTGTCCGCGTCGCGGGAGCACCCGCACCGCCCGACCGCCCCGCCCGGCCGCCCGCCGCGGACACCGCCCCGCGACCCGGCAGAACGCCCTCACGTCCAGCCCGCACGTCCGAACACCCTCTCGGTCCCACACCGGAAAGGCGGAGACCGCATGACGCCGGTCCAGCACCGCAGCCACGTCGACGATCTGCTCTCCTTCATCAGGGCGAGCCCCTCCCCGTACCACGCCGTGGCGAGCGCCGCCCAGCGGCTGGAGAAGGCCGGCTTCCGTGAACTGCGCGACACGGACGACTGGACGGGCACCGCGGGCGGCAGCTTCGTCCTGCGGGGCGGCGCGCTGATCGCCTGGTACGCGCCCGAGGGCACCCCCGCCCACACCCCCTTCCGGATCATCGGCACCCACACCGACTCGCCGAACCTGCGGATCAAGCCCACCCCCGACACCGGCTCCGCGGGCTGGCGGCAGATCGCGGTGGAGATCTACGGCGGAGTCCCGCTCAACACCTGGCTCGACCGGGACCTGGGCATCTCCGGCCGGCTCGCCCTGCGCGGCCCCGGCGGCACGACCGACTCCCGGCTCGTCCAGATCGACGAACCGCTCCTGCGGGTGCCCCAGCTGGCCATCCACCTGGACCGGTCCGTCAATGACGGCCTGGCCCTGGACCCGCAGCGCCATGTCGCCCCGATCTGGTCGCTCGGCGCCGCGCAGGAGGGTGCGCTGCTGCGCCGGGTGGCGGCGGCGGCCGAGGCGGAGCCGGACGAGGTGCTGGGCTGGGACCTGATGCTCCACGACATCCAGCCGCCCGGATACCTGGGCGCGGAGCAGGAGTTCGTGGTCTCCTCCCGGCTGGACAACCTGGTCTCCGTGCATGCGGGTGTCACGGCCCTGGCCGGTGCGCCGACGGCGGCCGGGGAGCCCGCGTACATCCCGGTCCTGGCGGCCTTCGACCACGAGGAGGTCGGCAGCGGCTCCGACACGGGTGCGCAGAGCCCGCTGCTGGAGCGCGTCCTGAGCCGTTCGGTCACCGCGCGCGGCGGCAGCGCGGAGGACTGGTCGCGGGCTCTGGCCGGTGCCTTCTGCCTCTCGGCGGACATGGCGCACGCCGTGCACCCCAACTACGCGGAGCGGCACGACCCGGACCACCACCCGCTGCCCAACAGCGGCCCCACGGTCAAGGTCAACGTCAATCAGCGCTACGCCACCGACTCGACCGGCATCGCGGTGTTCGCGGCGGCCTGCGAGCGGGTGGGCGCCCCGTGGCAGCCGTTCGTCTCCAACAACGCGATGCCGTGCGGTACGTCGATCGGCCCGCTCACCGCGGCCCGGCTGGGTGTCCCGACCGTGGACGTGGGGGTACCCGGGCTGTCGATGCACTCGGCGCGCGAGCTGTGCGGGGCACAGGACCCGGGCCACCTGGCGGCGATCCTGGGCGCGTTCGTGACGTCCGGCTGACCCGGAGCGCGGGGAGGAGCCGCGTACCGGCCCTCCCCGCGCCCCCCGGACCCCGGTCTAGGCGAAGCGCTGGCTCGCGCTCCCGTCGCAGGGCTGGAGCCTCAGCGGCTCGTGGGCGCCCGCCAGGGTCGCGCACAGCCCCGTGGCGGCGGCCGGGCTCAGGGTGCCCGACTGCCGGACGAACCGCTGGTTGGCGGCGCCGGAGCAGTTGTAGAGGACGAGGGCGGCGCCCGCCGTGTACTTCGCGCCCGGTACGTCCAGGCAGCGGTCGTGGCTCAGCGCCGTACGGACGGTCTTCGTGCCCGAGTCGCCCGCGTCGTACCACCAGTTCTGGTTGCGGCCGCCGTGGCAGTCCCAGCCGGTCACTCCGGTGTCGTTCCGGGTGACGGAGGCGGGGACGTCCAGACAGGCGCCGGTGGACTCGTTGGTCAGCGGCTTGAAGACGTCGTCCCAGGCCGCGGGCTGCAGCACGGGGGTGCCGGTGCTCGCCGGATCTGCGCAGCTCGCCTCGCGCAGGCCCGAGTTGTAGATCTGGGTCAGGCAGGAGGCGAAGGCGCCGTGGCCCGCGGCGTTCGGGTGGAAGGACTGCCGGAGGGAGTTGGAGTCCGGCGGGAAGTGCGACAGGTCGATGAAGAGGCCGCGGGCCCAGGTCGACTCGCTGCACACCTCGTGGCCGTGGAAGAGCCGGGAGTTGTCCAGGTAGACGGCTCCGGTGTCGGCGGCCGCCTTGCGCATGCCGCGCTCGAAGGCGGGAACGGCGGTGTTACGGCCCCAGGCGGCGTCGGAGTCGTATCCGGCGCAGCCGCCGGGAAGCTTGCCGGGGAATTTGGGGTTGTCGTAGAAGTCGGGTCCGATCGGGCTGGGGTAGCCCATGACGACGAGCTTGTAGTCGCTGTCGGCGTATCCCGCGTCCGACATGACGGTGCGCAGGTCGCCCACGGTCTTCTCGACCTTGGGGACGAGTCCGTCGACGCGGGCCTGCCAGCCGCCGGCGTACTTGGGCTCGCAGGTGCCCTGGATGAGGACCCAGCGCTCGACGCAGTCCGTTATCACCGGACCGAACTGGAGGTCGTCATTGGCACCGGCCACCAGCACGACCATCTTGATGCGGGTGTTGCGCGCCTTGATGGCGAGGTTGTCGCTCTGCACCAGCTCGTCGGCGTACTGCTTCGAACCGCCGATGACGATGTTGCCGGTGTACGCGCCGGAGCAGGAGACGTTGTACGTGACGTCGGCGGGGATGCCGGTGCGGTGGATGGCGGAGTCGGGCGAGCGGTGGCACCAGTTGTCGGGTCCGTTGGTGCCCGCCTCGTACGTGCCGACGCCCTCGCCCGAGATCTCGCTGTCGCCGAGCGAGATCAGCCCGGTCTTGCGCTGTGCGAGAGGGCGCTCGGCCGGGTCGCCGTACAGCCGGGTGGCTTCCGCGGCGCGGATGGCCTCCAGTTCGGGCGACAGCGCGGTGGATGCGGTAGTGGTGGTGGCGGACTGCGCCGCGGCCGCCGGGCCGGCGGCCGCGGTCATCCCGCCCAGTGCCGCCGCCGTGGCGGCGACGGCCGCGACGGTACAGCGGAGTCTGAACCTTGTGCGCCTCATTGCGCCTCCCGAGATTGTTGTTACCCACGGTATTTACTGGTCGGTAGGCGACTTGGGAATACATAGAACAAGACAAGTGCTCATCTTTTTCAGGAGGTTGAACCGGAGTGGACGACATCACTACAGGTGGAAAGCACCGCATCGAGCACGATTCGATGGGCGAGGTGAAGGTGCCCGCGGACGCCAAGTGGCGGGCCCAGACGCAGCGGGCCGTGGAGAACTTCCCGATCTCCGGGCAGCGCCTGGAGCGGGCCCACATCGAGGCGCTCGCCCGCATCAAGGGCGCAGCCGCCAAGGTGAACGCCGAGCTGCAGGTGGTCGACCCGGAGATCGCGCGGGCCATCCAGGACGCGGCGGCCGAGGTCGCGGAGGGGCGCTGGGACGCGCACTTCCCGATCGACGTCTTCCAGACCGGCTCCGGCACCTCGTCGAACATGAACACCAACGAGGTGCTGGCCACCCTCGCCACCGAGCGCCTGGGCCGCGACGTCCACCCCAACGACCACGTCAACGCCTCGCAGTCCTCCAACGACGTCTTCCCGTCCTCCATCCACATCGCCGCGACGGGCGCGGTGACCGGCGAGCTGATCCCCGCCCTGGACCACCTCGCGGCCGCCCTTGAGCGCAAGTCCGCCGAGTTCGCGACGGTCGTGAAGTCGGGCCGCACGCACCTGATGGACGCGACGCCGGTGACCCTGGGCCAGGAGTTCGGCGGGTACGCCGCGCAGATCCGCTACGGCATCGAGCGGCTGTACGCCTCGCTCCCCCGCCTCGCGGAACTGCCGCTGGGCGGCACGGCGGTCGGCACCGGCATCAACACCCCGCCCGGCTTCTCGGCCGCGGTGATCGCGGAGGTCGCCCGCGTCACCGGGCTGCCGCTCACCGAGGCCCGCGACCACTTCGAGGCGCAGGGCGCGCGGGACGGTCTGGTGGAGACGTCCGGCCAGCTCCGTACGATCGGGGTCTCGCTCACCAAGATCTCCAACGACCTGCGCTGGATGGCCTCCGGACCGCGCACCGGACTGGCCGAGATCAGCCTGCCCGACCTCCAGCCCGGCTCGTCGATCATGCCGGGGAAAGTCAATCCGGTCATTCCCGAGGCGGTGCTGATGGTCGCCGCCCAGGTGACGGGGAACGACGCGACGGTCGCCGCCGCGGGGGCCGCGGGCAACTTCGAGCTGAACGTGATGCTCCCGGTCATCGCGAAGAACCTGCTGGAGTCCGTCCGGCTGCTCGCGAACGTCTCCCGGCTGCTCGCGGACCGCACGGTCGACGGCATCACCGCGAACGTGGAGCGGGCCAGGGAGTACGCGGAGTCCTCGCCGTCCGTCGTCACCCCGCTGAACAAGTACATCGGGTACGAGGAGGCGGCCAAGGTCGCCAAGAGGTCCCTGGCCGAGCGGAAGACGATCCGCGAAGTGGTGCTGGCCTCGGGTTACGTCGAGCGCGGCGACCTCACGGTGGAGCAGCTGGACGAGGCGCTGGACGTACTGCGGATGACCCGCCCGTGACGCGCGTCGCTGCGGCGGGGGCGCCCGCTCACTAAGATCCCTCCATGACAGGTACCGGAGGGACCGAGCGCTGGGCGCCGGGTGATCAGATCCTGTGGCGCTACCGCGGCAACGGACCGCAGCGCCACGGTCCCGCGCCCGGCGGGGCACGGAACCCGGTCCACATCTGCCGGCCCGTCACCGTGGCCCAGGACACCGAGGACCTGCTCGCCGTCTGGGTGGCGCCCGGCACCGAGTGCGTGAAGCCGATGCTGGCGGACGGCACCGACGTGCACGCGGAGCCGCTCGCCACCCGGTACACCTCGCCGCGCACCACCGCCCGCACGCCCTGGCTGGGCAACGGGGTGCTGAAGCTGGCCAGGCCGGGCGAGCCGTGGTCGGTCTGGCTGTTCTGGGAGCCCGGCTGGGTGTTCCGCAGCTGGTACGTGAACCTGGAGGAGCCGCGGACCCGCTGGGCCGGCGGCATCGACTCGGAGGACCACTTCCTCGACATCTCGGTCTTCCCCGACCGCAGCTGGCTCTGGCGCGACGAGGACGAGTTCGCGCAGGCCCAGCGGGTCGGCCTGATGACCCCCGCGACCGCCCGGCGGGTGCGGGAGGCGGGGCGCGCGGCGGTCGGCGTGATCCGCGACTGGGGGGCGCCGTTCCGGGACGGCTGGGAGGACTGGCGGCCCGATCCGCGCTGGCGGGTACCCGCGCTTCCGGACGACTGGGACCGGCTTCCGGATGACTGGGACCGTACCCCCTCCGCCGTGCCGTCGTGAGACCCTTGATGCACCCCAGGGGGGCAAACGTAGGATCGTCCCGAAGACGGACGGCCCACCCCACCCCCCGGGCGCCACAGACGAGCTGACCGTAAATCATCGAGTCATCGCACTGGTTGCACGTTTCATGACCGCATCAGTCGTATGAGTCGCACGAGTTGCCCGCATCGCATGAGCCACTACGAGGGGGTGGAGACGTGCACACTGTCCGCCGCTCCACCGCCGAAGACGTTGCCACCGCCGCCGTTCGCGGACGTCCGGTTTCGGCCCGGCGTTCCGGGGCATGCGGTGTCAGCCGTTGTGATTGCCGCTCATGCCGGGGCACAGTAGCGCCCCACAAGGTGATTGCCTCATACAACCGGCCCGGACGGACGGAACCCCAAGCGTGACGGAGCACCCCACCTCCCACGAAGGCCGGCAGCCTCTCGCCGCCCGGCCGCAGGAACGCGCCCGGCCCCGGCAGCGGGATGCCGCCGCCGCGGCCGCCGCGGCCGCCTCCGCGATCCCCGGCCCCGCCAAGGGCCCCGGTCCAGCCGCCGCCGGATCAGGCCCGGCGGCCGGCCCGGACCCGCAGGCGGCGGCCCGCCGCGAGGGCGACCGGCTGCGCTTCGTGGGTGCCGCGACCCGCCGGATCGCCCGCGGGATAGATCTGGACGAGATCGTGCTGGGCCTGTGCCGGGCCAGCGTGCCGACGTTCTCCGACGCCATACTCGTCTACCTCCGCGACCCGCTGCCGGTCGGCGACGAGCGCCCCGTCCACCCGTTCGTGCTGCGGCTGCGCCGCTCCGACCGACTGCGGCTGAGCGACGAACTCCCCGACGGGCTGCCGGAGAGCGAGCGGCTCCGGCCGGCCGTCATCGATCCGCAGACCGATCTGACGCCCGCCGCCGAACTGTGCGAGGTCCGGCCCGGCGGTGCGCTGGCCGAGGTGCTGCGCGGGGTGCGGCCGGTCTTCGGTGACTCCGCCGCGGCCCGCGCCGCCCTGCCCGAGCTGCTCGGCGCCGGACGCACCGTGCCGTCCGGGCACCGGGCGATCCTGGCCCCGCTGCGCGGCCGGCGCCGGGTGATCGGCGCGGCGGTCTTCCTGCGCGGCACCGAGCGCCCGCCGTTCGAGGCCAACGACCTGCTGGTCGCGGCCCAGCTGGCGACGCACACCGCGCTCGGCATCGACAAGGCCGTGCTGTACGGGCGCGAGGCCTACATCGCGGACGAGCTCCAGCGCACCATGCTGCCCGACTCGCTGCCGCAGCCCACCGGGGTCCGGCTCGCCTCCCGCTATCTGCCGGCCGCGGAGACGGCCCGGGTCGGCGGCGACTGGTACGACGCGATCCCGCTGCCCGGCAGCCGGGTCGCCCTGGTCGTGGGCGACGTCATGGGCCACTCCATGACCTCCGCCGCGATCATGGGCCAGCTCCGCACCACCGCGCAGACCCTGGCCGGGCTCGACCTGCCGCCGCAGGAGGTGCTGCACCACCTCGACGAGCAGGCCCAGCGGCTCGGCAGCGACCGCATGGCGACCTGCCTGTACGCGGTGTACGACCCCGTCGCGCACCGCATCACCATCGCCAACGCCGGCCACCCGCCGCCCGTGCTGCTCCACCTCGGCGGCCGCGCCGAGGTGCTGCGGGTACCGCCGGGGGCCCCGATCGGCGTCGGCGGGGTGGACTTCGAGGCCGTCGAGCTGGACGCGCCCGCGGGCGCCACGCTGCTCCTCTACACCGACGGACTGGTCGAGTCGCGGCTCCGGGACGTGTGGACGGGCATCGAGCAGCTCCGCGAGCGGCTCGCCACCACCGCCCGGCTGACCGGTCCCGACCACTCGCCGCCGCTGGAGGCCCTCTGCGACGACGTGCTGGACATGCTCGGCCCCGGCGACCGGGACGACGACATCGCGCTGCTCGCCGCCCGTTTCGACGGGATCGCGCCGAGCGACGTCGCGTACTGGTTCCTGGAGCCGGAGGACTCGGCCCCGGGCCGGGCCCGCAGGCTGGCCCGCCGCGCGCTCAGCCGCTGGGGCATGGAGGATCTCTCCGACTCGGTGGAGCTGCTGGTCAGCGAGGTGGTGACCAACGCCGTGCGGTACGCGGAGCGGCCGGTGACGCTGCGGCTGCTGCGGACCGACATCCTGCGCTGCGAGGTCGGGGACGACTCCCCGCAACTGCCCCGCCAGCGCCGCGCCCGCGACATGGACGAGGGCGGCCGTGGTCTGTTCCTGGTGAACCGACTGGCCCGGCGGTGGGGTGCGACGCGCCTGTCGACGGGCAAGGTCGTCTGGTTCGAGATGCCGACCCGGGGACAGTAGAAGCGGCGGCCGGTCCGAACATTTCCGGCCATCTCCTGGACGGTGTGAGCGGTCCGGTCCTGAACGCCGGAACGGGCGGTGTACGAGGAAGGCTCCTCGTACACCGCCCGTTCCGGCGTTCCGACGTTCCGGCGACCGGATCAGCGTGTCACTGCGTCAGGCTGTTGTCGCCGTTCGGCTGGTCGCCCCCGGGGTCCACCGGCACCTCCGCCGAGTCGCTGGGGTCCGGATCGGTCGACGGGTCAGGGGGCGGCGGGTCGCTCGTCGGGTCGTCCGACGGGGAGGCCGGCGGCGACGAGGACGTGCTCTCCTTCGGCGGATGGGACGACGCGGGCGGGCTGGACGGCGTGTGCGAGGGCGTGACCTCGTCCGAGGGCGAGGTGGTCGGGCTCGGGGTGGTGGACGGGCTCGGCGGGGTGACCGCGGCACCCATGTCGGTGTCGAGGTCGAACTCGCCCGGGTCGCCCATCGCCTGGGCGGTGAAGCTCGCCCAGATGTCGGCGGGGAAGCCGCCACCGTTGACCCGGCCGCCGCCGCCGGCGCCCTTCAGGGGCACCTGGGCGCCCTTGCCGACCTTCTTGCCGTCGTCACTCGTGCGGGGGTAGGCGGCCTCACCGAAGAGGCCCACCGAGGTGACCAGCCGGGGAGTGTAGCCGGTGAACCAGGCCGACTTGTTGTCGTCCGAGGTGCCGGTCTTGCCCGCGATCTGCTGGTCGGACAGTCCCTCCGCGTTGCGCACCGCCTCGTGGGCCGTACCGTCGTCGACCACACCGGTCAGCACGGAGGTCACGGAGTCCGCGGCCTGGCGCTTGATGACCTGGTCACCGATCGCGTCGGGCAGCTCGATCGGTGACTCGCCCTGCTTCTGGGCCGACTTCACGATCTGCGGCGTGACCTTCTTGCCGTGGTTGTCGAGGGTGGCGTAGACCCCGGCCATCTCCATCGGGCTCGCGCCCATGGAGCCGAGGGTCTGGGCCGGCACCGCGTCGAGCTTCTCCACATCCATGCCGAGCTTGCCCGCGGTCTGCATCACGCGGTCCATCCCGACGTCCACGCCCATCTGCGCGAAGACGGAGTTGATGGACTTGTTCATCGCGGTCTGGACGGTGACCTGGCCGTAGTTCTGGTCGTCCTCGTTCTCCGGCGCGAACGCGGTCTCGCTGCCCTGGACCGGGCGCTTGCTGGTGCCGTCGTAGCGGGTGTCGGCGGTGATCGGCTGGTCGTCCTGGGTCTGCGACTCCTGGTCGAGCGCCGCCGCGAGGATGACCGGCTTGAACGTGGAGGCGGGCTGGTAGTCGCGCCGGGTGGCGTTGGAGATGTAGTGCTCGGTCAGCCCGCGTCCGCCGTACATGGCGAGCACCCCGCCGGTCTTCGGGTCGACCGAGACCACGCCGGCCTGGACGTCCTGGTCGAGCTTGCGCCCCTTGGTGTCCAGCTTGTCGGTCAGCTTGGCCTTGACCGACTTCTCCAGCTCCCGCTGCTTCTTCTTGTCGATGTTGACGGTGATCGTCCAGCCGCCGGCGTCGAACTGCGCGTCGGTGATGTTCTCCTGCTTCTGCACCGCCGCGCGCGCCGCGGCGACGATGTAGCCCTTCTGGCCGGAGAGCCCCTCCGCCGGCTTCGGGGTCTGCGGGACCTTGAACTTCATCCCCTGGCGCTTGCCGGCGTCCAGCCAGTGCTGGTCGACCATGTTGTCCAGGACGTAGTTCCAGCGCTCCTTGACGAGCGCCTTCCCGTTGTCGCTGGCGACGGCCCAGTCGTACTGGCTCGGCGCCTGGAGCAGCGCCGCGAGGTAGGCACCCTCCGGGACGTCCAGGTCCTTGGCGTCCTTGTTGTAGTACGCCTGTGCCGCGGCCTGGATGCCGTAGGCGCCGCGGCCGTAGTAACTGGTGTTGATGTACCCGGCGAGGATCTCGCTCTTGCTTCGCTTCTGATCGACCTTCAGCGAGATGACCAGCTCTTTGAGCTTCCGGGTGACCGTCTGGTCGGCGTCGAGGTAGTAGTTCTTGACGTACTGCTGGGTGATGGTCGAGCCACCCTGCTTGCCCTTGCCGGACACGGTGTTGATCAGTCCGCGGGCGGTGCCCTTGAAGTCGACGCCGTGATCGTCGTAGAAGGACTTGTTCTCCGCGGCCACGAAGGTCCGCTGGACGTCCTTGGGGACCTCTGCGAGGCTGACGATCTCCCGGTTGACCTGTCCCGTGCGGGCCAGCAGTGTGCCGTCGGAGTACTTGTAGACGTTGGACTGGAGCTTGGCCTGTGCGTTGCCTTCCGGCACCTGCACGACCATGTAGAGCACGGCGAACGCGCCCATGCCCAGCAGGCAGACGCCCAGAGCGGCGCCCAGTAGTTTTCGCCAGGTGAAGAGTCTGCGTATGCCGCCGCTCTTCACGGCCCGCCGCGACCCGCGCCGCTGGGCTCGTCGCGCATCCGCTCGACCCATTGCTGTGTTGCTCCCGTTTCTCTGCTCGACCGGATCAGCCCGGACCAGCCAGCTAACACCGTTGGCAAGGACAGAAAGCCAACGATCCAGCCTTTTCCGGACGTGACAATCAGCACCCGCTTTCAAGGGAACCGACTCATGAGAGGTGCGCAGGGTTGCCACGTGGGTTAATGTGTAATCACATTGCTAGCGATGAGCTAGCCCACGCAAACGGGGGATTTCATGACTGATCCACACGTCCCGGCCACGCCCGCCACGCCGTCGGCCGACCTCACACCGGACGCGCCGCAGATGCCGGAACCGCAGGTCCGGGAGACGACGGCGCACAGCATCCCGGGCGGCATCGGCCTGCTGCTGACGGTGATCGGAGTGATCGTCGGCGTCGGTCTCGCCATCGTCGGCGGCATCGTCGGGTCGAACGGGAACAACGGCGTCGGCATCCCGGTCTGCATCCTCGGGGTGCTGCTCGCGATCGTCTCGTTCTTCTGCATGGGCGGTGTGAAGATGGTCGCACCGGGCGAGGCACGGGTCATCCAGCTCTTCGGCCGGCACGTGGGCACGATCCGCGCCGACGGTCTGCGCTGGATCAACCCGCTGACCTCCAGCCGCAAGATCTCCACCCGGGTCCGCAACCACGAGACCGCGGTCCTCAAGGTCAACGACGCCTACGGCAACCCGATCGAGCTTGCCGCGATCGTCGTCTGGAAGGTCGAGGACACCGCACAGGCGCTCTTCGAGGTCGACGACTTCCTGGAGTTCGTCGCCACCCAGACCGAGTCGGCCGTCCGGCACATCGCGATCGAGTACCCGTACGACGCCCATGACGAGGGCGGCCTCTCACTGCGGGGCAACGCGGAGGAGATCACCGAGAAGCTGGCCGTGGAGCTGACCGCACGGGTGCAGGCGGCGGGCGTCCGGATCATCGAGTCCCGCTTCAGCCACCTCGCGTACGCCCCCGAGATCGCCTCCGCGATGCTCCAGCGCCAGCAGGCCGGCGCGGTCGTCGCGGCCCGGCAGCAGATCGTGGAGGGCGCCGTGGGCATGGTCGAGATGGCGCTCACCCGGATCGCGGAGCAGGACATCGTCGAGCTCGACCCGGAACGGAAGGCGGCCATGGTGAGCAACCTGATGGTGGTGCTGTGCGGTGACCGGGCGGTGCAGCCGGTCCTCAATACGGGCACGCTCTACCAGTGACCGATCAATCGCCGCGGCGCAGGCCGCAACAGCCGCAGCAGCGCAAGCAGATGCTGCTGCGGCTGGACCCAGCGGTACACGACGCGCTGGCGCGCTGGGCGTCGGACGAACTGCGCAGCGCGAACGCGCAGATCGAGTTCCTGCTGCGGCGGGCCCTCGCGGAGGCGGGGCGGCTGCCGGGCGGGGCGGCGCCGATCCCGCGCCGGGGGCGGCCACCGAAGGCCCCCGGCCCGCAGTGACCCCCCGGGGACCCGGACGTCCGGGCCCCCGGCTCCGCGTCGCGGCAAGGGTGGTATACACAGCAGGTATACACACCGTGTACAGTGCTCCGCATGTCTATCGGCCACACCCTGCTCGGGCTCCTTGAGTCCGGCCCCCGCCACGGTTACGACCTCAAGCGGACGTTCGACGAGAAGTTCGGTCACGACCGCCCGCTGCACTACGGACAGGTCTACTCGACCATGTCCCGGCTCCTCAAGAACGGCCTCGTGGAGGTCGACGGCGTGGAGGCCGGCGGCGGCCCCGAGCGCAAGCGCTACGCCATCACCGACGCCGGCATCACCGATGTCGCCGCCTGGCTGGCGCAGCCGGAGAAGCCGGAGCCGTACCTCCAGTCGACCCTGTACACCAAGGTCGTGCTGGCCATGCTCACCGGCCGCAGCGCCGCCGACGTGCTGGACGCCCAGCGCTCCGAGCACCTGCGCCTGATGCGCATCCTCACCGACCGCAAGCGCCGGGGCGACCTCGCCGACCAGCTGATCTGCGACCACGCCCTGCTCCACCTCGAAGCGGATCTGCGCTGGCTGGAACTGACCGCCGCACGGCTCGACAAGCTCGCGGAGGTGGTGGCCCCGTGACCCCCGCCGGCTCCCTGCTCACCGCGCACGACCTGCACAAGACCTACGGCTCGACCCCGGCGCTCGACGGCGCCTCCTTCTCCGTCCACCCCGGCGAGGTCGTCGCCGTGATGGGCCCCTCCGGCTCCGGCAAGTCCACCCTGCTGCACTGCCTCGCCGGAATCATCACCCCCGACTCCGGGACCATCACCTACGCCGGCCGCGAGCTGTCCGCGATGTCCGACGCCGAGCGCAGCGCCCTGCGCCGCAGCGAGTTCGGCTTCGTGTTCCAGTTCGGCCAGCTCGTCCCCGAGCTGACCTGTGTGGAGAACGTGGCCCTGCCGCTCCGGCTGAACGGCACCCGGCGCAAAGCCGCGGAGCGCACCGCCCTGGAGTGGATGGAGCGCCTGGAGGTCGACGACCTCGGCGCCAAGCGCCCCGGCGAGGTCTCCGGCGGCCAGGGCCAGCGCGTCGCCGTGGCCCGTGCGCTCGCCGCCTCCCCGAAGGTGATCTTCGCGGACGAGCCGACCGGCGCCCTGGACTCCCTCAACGGTGAGCGCGTCATGCAGCTGCTCACCGAGGCGGCCAGGTCCGCCGGTGTCGCCGTGGTCCTGGTGACCCACGAGGCCCGCGTCGCCGCCTACTCCGACCGCGATGTCACCGTGCGCGACGGCCGGGCCCGCGACATGGAGCACGCCGTATGACGCTGCTCGACGAGAAGAGGACGGCCGGCCCGGTGCCCCCTCCGGAGGCCCCCTCCCGTACCGCTCCCTGGCTGCGCGACCTCGCGCTCGGCATCAGGTTCGCCGCCGCCGGCGGCCGTGAGGGCTGGGTCCGCACCCTGCTCACCGCCGTCGGCGTGGGGATCGGCGTGGCCCTCCTGCTCACCGCGGCCTCCGTGCCGCACATGCTCGACGAACGGTCCGCCCGGGACCAGGCCCGCTCCGAGACCAGGATCTCCGAGTCCCCCGACGCCTCCGCGAAGAAGTCGGACGACTCGGTCCTGCGGATCGAGGCGAGCACCGAGTTCCGCGACCGCTCCATCACGGGCTTCCTCATGCGCGCCGACGGCGCCCACCCGGTCGTCCCGCCGGGCATCACCGCCCTGCCCGCCCCCGGCGAGATGGTGGTCTCCCCCGCGCTCGGAGAACTCCTCGACTCCCCGCACAGCGCACTGCTCAGGGAGCGGCTGCCGTACAAGGTGACCGGCACGATCGCGGACGCGGGGCTGCGCTCACCGGGCGAGCTGTGGTTCTACGCCGGCAGCTCCACCCTGACCAGTGCCTCCGGCGGCCACCGGATCGCCGGGTACGGCAACCCGGGGCCGTCCGATCCGCTGCCCCCGATACTCATCGTGCTGGTCATCATGATCTGCGTGGTGCTGCTGGCTCCGGTGGCCATCTTCATCGCCACCGCCGTGCGCTTCGGCGGCGACCGCCGCGACCGCCGGCTGGCCGCCCTGCGGCTGGTCGGTACGGACATCCGGATGACCCGCCGGATCGCGGCCGGTGAGGCGTTGTTCGGCTCGGTGCTCGGCCTTCTCATCGGGCTGGCCGTGTTCCTGGTGGGGCGCCAGTTCGTCGGCCACGTCGAGGTCTGGGACGCCAGCGCCTTCCCCTCCGACCTGGCCCCCGACGCCCGGCTGTGTGTGGTGATCGCCCTCGCGGTGCCGCTCACCGCGGTGCTCGTCACCCTGGGAGCCATGCGCTCCGTGGTCATCGAGCCGCTCGGCGTCGTACGCAACAGCCGAGGCCGCAAGCGCCGCCTCTGGTGGCGGCTGCTGCTGCCGGTCGCCGGACTCGCGGTCTTCGCGTTCTCCGGCAAGATCGATGAGTACGGCCCCGTCAACCCGTATCCGGTCGCCGGAGGCGCGGTGCTGGTGCTGGTCGGTCTGGCCCTGCTCCTGCCCTGGCTGGTCGAGGCCTGCGTCAAGCGGCTGCGCGGCGGACCGATTCCCTGGCAGCTGGCCACCCGGCGGCTCCAGCTGAGCAGCGGGGCGGCCTCCCGCGCGGTCAGCGGCGTCACCGTCGCCGTGGCCGGTGCGGTGGCCCTGCAGATGCTGTTCGCCGCGATGAACGACGACTTCAACAGGATCACCGGCCAGGACCCGTCCCGCGCCCAGTTCTACAGCCGGTCCGAGATCGTCAGGGGCGACGCCGCCCTGCACAGCATCAAGGAGTTCCGCGCCACCAAGGGCGTCGTCCAGGTCATCGGCACGGTCGAGGCGTACGCGACCAAGCCGGGGAAGTACAAGGACGACGACATCCAGCCCACCACCTCGTTCACCGTCGGGGACTGCGCGACCCTGCGCGAGCTGGCCCGGATCACGTCCTGCCGGGACGGCGACACCTTCGTCGCCCACCCCGAGGACAAGGGGCAGGCGGACTGGGTCGACCAGACCGCCCGCAAGGGCAAGGTGGTCGAGTTCGACTCCTACAGCAGCAAGACGCTGCGCTGGACCCTGCCGGCCGACTCCCCGACCGTCGCGGCCCGGACCGACCCGATGGGCGAGGAACACTCGGGCATCCTGGTCACTCCGGGAGCCGTCGACGCACGGACCCTGCCGGGAGCCTCGACCGTCTCGCAGATCCGCATCGACGAAGACGTCCCGGACGCCGCCGAGTACGTACGCAACACAGCGGCGCGGCTCGACCCCGGGATGCGTCTGGCCACCCTGAACTCGGTCGAGCGCGACCGGCAGTACGCGAGCATCCAGACCGGTCTCCAGCTCGGCGCGACCGCCACGCTGCTGCTGATCGCCGCGTCCATGCTGGTCTCCCAGCTGGAACAGCTGCGTGAGCGCAAGCGGCTGCTGTCGGTCCTGGTCGCCTTCGGCACCCGGCGGACCACGCTGGGCTGGTCGGTGCTGTGGCAGACCGCGGTCCCGGTGGTGATCGGGCTCGCGGTGGCGGTGGCGGGCGGAGTCGCCCTCGGCGCCACCCTGTGCTGGATGGTCGGCAAGGAGGTGACCGGCTGGTGGCTGTTCCTGCCGCTGGCGGGCGCGGGCGCGGCCCTCATCCTCCTGGTCACCCTGCTCTCCCTGCCGGCGCTGTGGCGCATGATGCGCCCCAGCGGACTGCGCAGCGAGTAGCGGCCCGGCCCGACGGCCGGCCGGCCGGACCCCTGACTCAGGTCCGGCCGGCCGTCGCCACGCGTACCGGCAGTGCCGCCATCGCCCCGCGCAGGGCCGCCGCGAACTCCTCGAACTCCTCGTGCCGGGCCGCCCCCGTCCGCATGCCCAGCGCGACCCGCCGGGCGGGCGCCGGCTCCGCGAAGTACCCGGTGGTGAGCGCCTCGTTGCGGGCGGTCTCGACCGTCACCGCGGTGCGCGGCAGTAGCGTCACCCCGAGCCCGCCGGCCACGAGCTGCACCAGGGTGGAGAGCCCGGCGGCGGTCGTGGTGACCGGCGCGCCCTCGGTACGGCCCGCCTCCCGGCAGATGTCGAGCGCCTGGTCGCGCAGGCAGTGCCCCTCGTCGAGCAGCAGCAGCGGCAGCTCCCTGAGCGCCTCGCGCGGGATGTCGGCCCGCCCGCCGAGCCAGTGGCTGCGCTCCATGACCAGGACGAAGTCCTCCTCGAAGAGCGGGATTTCGCTCACCCCGGGCACCCCGAGAGGCACCGCGAGCAGCAGCAGGTCGAGCCGCCCGGCCGCGAGCCCCTCCAGCAGCGAGGAGGTCTGCTCCTCGTGCACCTGGAGGTCGAGCTCCGGGTAGCGGTCGTGGACCAGCCGCAGCACGGTCGGCAGCAGGTAGGGGGCGACGGTCGGGATCACGCCGAGCCTGAGCACCCCGGTGAACGGCGCCCGTACCGCCTCTGCCTCCTCCATCAGCTCACCGACGGCCTCCAGCACGGCGCGGGCCCGTACCGCGAGCCGCTCCCCGGCGGGCGAGAGCAGTACCTTGCGCGTCGTACGCTCGATGAGCTGGACACCCAGTGCCTCCTCCAGCGCGGAGACGGCCCCGGAGAGCGCGGGCTGACTCATCCCGATTGCTGCCGCCGCGTCCCGGAAGTGCAGATGCTCCGCCACGGCGATGAAGGCGCGCAGCTGCGAGAGGCTGGGCTGTTTGGGCTGGTTGCCCTGGTTCATCTGCGCCACTGATAGGCACCTCCGATCATCCCGACCGAGTGTAGCTATTTCCGTGATCAATGCACTCTGTGCCAAGGTGGGCATCGTCCAACCCTCAGGAACACCCCCAAAAAGGGTCTTCCTACGCTGCAAGGAGAGCGCGTGCTCACTGTCGGTGACAAGTTCCCCGAGTTCGACCTGACCGCTTGTGTTTCGCTGGAGAGCGGCAAGGAGTTCGAGCAGATCAACCACAAGACCTACGAGGGTCAGTGGAAGATCGTCTTCGCGTGGCCGAAGGACTTCACGTTCGTCTGCCCCACGGAGATCGCCGCGTTCGGCAAGCTGAACGAGGAGTTCGCCGACCGTGACGCCCAGATCCTCGGCTTCTCCGGTGACTCCGAGTTCGTGCACCACGCCTGGCGCAAGGACCACCCGGACCTGACCGACCTGCCCTTCCCGATGCTGGCCGACTCCAAGCACGAGCTCATGCGTGACCTCGGCATCGAGGGCGAGGACGGCTTCGCGCAGCGCGCCGTCTTCATCGTCGACCAGAACAACGAGATCCAGTTCACGATGGTGACCGCCGGTTCCGTGGGCCGTAACCCCAAGGAGGTCCTGCGGGTCCTCGACGCCCTGCAGACCGACGAGCTGTGCCCCTGCAACTGGACCAAGGGCGAGAACACCCTGGACCCGGTCGCGCTCCTCTCGGGCGAGTGAGCTGACACCGATATGGCACTCGACGAACTGAAGGCCGCCGTTCCGGACTTCGCCAAGGACCTGAAGCTGAACCTCGGTTCGGTCATCGGGAACAGCGAACTGCCGCAGCAGCAGCTCTGGGGCACCGTCCTCGCCTGCGCGATCGCCTCGCGCTCGCCGAAGGTGCTGCGCGAGCTGGAGCCGGAGGCGAAGGCCAACCTCTCCGCGGAGGCGTACACCGCCGCGAAGTCGGCCGCCGCCATCATGGCGATGAACAACGTCTTCTACCGGACCCGGCACCTGCTGTCGGACCCCGAGTACGGGAACCTCCGCGCGGGCCTGCGGATGAACGTGATCGGCAAGCCGGGCGTGGAGAAGGTCGACTTCGAGCTGTGGTCGCTCGCCGTCTCCGCGATCAACGGCTGCGGCCAGTGCCTGGACTCCCACGAGCAGGTGCTGCGCAAGGCCGGCGTGGACCGTGAGACCATTCAGGAAGCCGTCAAGATCGCCTCGGTGATCCAGGCGGTCGGCGTGACCCTCGAAGCCGAGGCCGTCCTCGCCGAGTAACACCCGCGGTACCCATGAACGAGAAGGGCCCCGAGGACGACCGACCGTCCCCGGGGCCCTTCTTATGCGCCGGCTCACTCAGGTGCCGGCTCAGACATCCTTCCGCGCCTCCGCCACCGGCTCCTCCTCGCCGCCGTCGTCGGTCTCCTCCGGCGGCGATCCGGGGGCCGGGGTCGGCGCGGTGTCCAGGGCGGTCGCGCCGTGCGGCGGCGGCGAGTGGCGCCGGGCCTCCTCCTGCCCGTACGCGCGCAGATAGCCGACCACCGTATTGGTCACCGCGACCAGCGGCACCGCGACGACGGCGCCCCCGATGCCCGCGATCATGCCGCCGGCGGCGACCGAGAGCACCACCGCCAGCGGGTGCACGCGCACCGCGCGGCCCAGGATGAACGGCTGCAGGATGTGGCCCTCGATCTGCTGGACCGCGAGGACCACGGCCAGCACCAGCAGTGCCGTGAACACACCCTGGGTGACGAGGGCGACGACCACCGCCAGCGCCCCGGAGACCACCGCCCCGACGAGCGGGATGAAGGCGAACAGGAAGATGAAGACGGCCAGCGGCACGGCCAGCGGCACGTTGAGGAAGTAGATCCCGAGGCCGATGAAGATCGCGTCGATCAGCGCGACGATGACCGTGCCCCGCACATAGGCGGTCAGCGTGCGCCAGGCGCGCGGACCCGCTCCGGCGACACCCGGCCGCGCCTGCGCGGGCACGAGCTTCAGCACCCAGAGCCAGATGCGCTTGCCGTCGTACAGCAGGAAGAGCGTGGAGAACATCGCCAGCAGCATCCCGGTGAGGAACTCCACCATCACGGTGACGCCCTGGAGTCCGGCCGAGGTGATCGCCTCTGTGTTGGTGCCGACGGTGTCGCTCAGGTTCTTCGCGACATCGTTGATCTGCTTGTCGGTGACGTGGAACGGGCTGTCCAGCAGCCAGTTCTTCAGGTCCGCGATACCGGCCTGGACCTGGTCGGACAGCGAGTCCAGGTTGTCCATGACCTGCCACACCACGAACCAGCCGACCAGGCCCATGATCACGAAGCCCAGGACCGCGGTGCCCGCCGTGGCCAGCCCGCGCGGCAGCCCGGCCCGCCTCAGCCGCTCGACCGTCGGCTGGAGCATCGCGGTGACGAGCAGCGCGGCGGCGAACGCCAGCACCACCAGCTGCACCGCGCTGATGACCCGCATGAGCACCCACAGGGTGCCCGCGAGGACGAGCAGCCGCCAGCCCGCCTCCGCGGCGACCCGCATCCCCCAGGGGATCGCCGCGACCGGATCGGGGCGCGCGGCGACGTCGGGGGCGTACGCGGGCGGCGGCGGCACATGGTCCGCGGCGCCCGCCTCGGCCCCGCGCCCCGGCTCCGCGCCGGTCGTCACCGACGAGGCGTGCCCGGCCCTGTCGTGCTCGTCGTCGGCCTCGGCCTCGGCGCGACGTTCCTCCAGGCGCTCACCGATTTTGGTGAGTTCAGCCCCCAGCTGTCCGAGCCATCCCGGCAGTTTTGACATAACGGTTCCTCTACCCCCGTCCGCTCTCCCCACCGCTCCCTCCGGGAACGGTCCCGCATGACCGTACATGCGCGAAGCCCCCCACCGTAGGACGGCGAGGGGCTTCGAGGGGTTGAGAAAGAACCGGCGAGGGCTCCGGGCCGGACAGCTCCCTAGTACGACTGGTGCTGCAGCCAGAAGGACCAGGCGCCGCACGGGCTGCCGTAGCGGCCGTTCATGTAGCTGAGGCCCCACTTGATCTGGGTGGCCGGGTTGGTCTGCCAGTCGGCACCGGCGGACGCCATCTTCGAACCCGGGTACGCCTGGACGAGGCCGTAGGCGCCGGAGGACGGGTTGGTCGCCCGGTAGTTCCACGTCGACTCGTGGTTCACGATGTTGCTGAAGCACTGGAACTGGTCGGCGGGCACGATCTGCCGCGCCATGGCCTGGATCTCGGCCACGCTGTAAGAGCCCTGGACGGCGAACGAGCTGGCGCTGCGGACCTCGGACCGGCTGGCGCGGTCCGCCTTCTCCTGGCGCTCCTTCTCCTGGCGCTCCTTCTCCAGCTTGTCCTCGGCCGCCTGCTTCTTGGTCTTGGCGTCCTTGGCGGCCTGGATGCGGGCTGATTCCTCCGCGGACTTCTTCGCCGTCGCGTCGGCTGCGGACGCCTGGGCGTCGGCCTGCTGCGTCAGGGAAGCGGTCTGCACCTGGGCCTGCTGGCCCGCGGGGATGTCGGCGAGCAGCGTGGTGTCGGCTGCGGTGGCCTCGAAGTTGTTGTCGTCGACAGCAGGGGTACTGCCCGCTGCAACTCCCACGACGGCGCCTACGGTGGTTACCGCTGTGGCAGATGCCACAGCGAACCCCCGGACCGAGATCCGGCTCACACGGTGTCCTTCCAGCATCGCCCGCTTAGGTGACCTCGCGGGCGCAATCGTGCCCCTGACACTGGCCTCCCTACTGCTTGGGTCACGGGAGGCACGGGCCCGGTGGGCGGCTCCCCGGAGGGAGCGCCGCGTGGTACTCGCGGGCGGCATACGGACGGCGGTTGTTGAGTTGTGTGGTGCGTTGCACCTCTGGTGGTGCGGGTGTGCCGTATGCGGGGCCTGACGGAAGCAAGACTCTGCCGGAACGGGACGCCGCGAAGCAATTCTCTGTTGCGTGTGAAAGCTCACACCCCGTTTGGAGCAAGTGAATTACGGAATTGGCACCGGAACACAGTGCCGCCCGGCTAAGCTCCTTCGCTCGCCGGGCGGCACCAACTGTCGTATCCCGTGTCAGATCTGACCTTCCTCCAGCATTTCGGTCACCAGCGCGGCGATCGGCGAGCGCTCGGACCGGGTGAGCGTGGTGTGGGCGAAGAGCGGATGGCCCTTGAGCTTCTCGACCACGGCGACCACTCCGTCGTACCGGCCGACCCGGAGGTTGTCCCGCTGGGCCACGTCATGCGTGAGCACCACCCGCGAATTCGCCCCGATCCGGGACAACACGGTCAGCAGGACGTTCCGTTCGAGCGACTGGGCCTCGTCGACGATCACGAAGGCGTCGTGGAGGGACCGGCCGCGGATGTGGGTGAGCGGCAGCACCTCCAGCATCCCGCGCCCCAGGACCTCCTCGATGACCTCGCGCCCCGCGACCGCCGAGAGCGTGTCGAAGACGGCCTGTGCCCAGGGACCCATCTTCTCGGCCTCGGACCCGGGCAGATAGCCGAGGTCCTGCCCGCCGACCGCGTACAGCGGGCGGAAGACCATCACCTTCTTGTGCTGCCCCCGCTCCAGCACGGCCTCCAGACCTGCGCAGAGCGCCAGTGCGGACTTGCCGGTGCCGGCCCGGCCGCCGAGCGAGACGATGCCGACGTCCTGGTCCAGCAGCAGATCCAGCGCGATGCGCTGTTCGGCGCTGCGGCCGTGGATGCCGAAGGCCTCCCGGTCGCCCCGGACGAGCCGGACGTTGCCCTCCGGCGTCACCCGGCCGAGCGCCTTGCCGCGTTCGGACTGGAGCACCAGTCCGGTGTGCACCGGCAGATCGGCGGCCTCGGGGACGTACAGCGTCTCCTCGGAGAAGAGGAGGTCCACCTGCTCCGCGGAGAGGGACAGCTCGCCCATCCCCGTCCAGCCCGCGTCGGTGATGGCGAGTTCGGCGCGGTACTCCTCGGCGAGGAGGCCGACCGAAGAGGCCTTGATCCGGAGCGGCAGATCCTTGGAGACGACCGTGACGTCGTACCCCTCGGCCTGCAGATTGCGCGCTACCGCGAGAATCCGTGAGTCGTTGTCCCCCAACCGGTAGCCGGCGGGCAGTACGCCGGGATCGGAATGGTTGAGTTCGACGCGCAGCGTCCCGCCCAGATCCCCGAGGGGGATCGGGGCATCGAGCCGGCCGTACCGGACCCGGAAGTCGTCCAGCAGGCGCAGGGCCTGCCGGGCGAAATACCCCAGCTCCGGATGGTGCCGTTTGGCCTCCAGTTCCGTGACCACGACGACCGGGAGCACGACCTCGTGCTCGTCGAAGCGGGACATGGCGTTCGGATCGGCCAGCAGGACGCTGGTGTCGAGAACATAGGTGCGCCTGTCGGGCATGCGGCGCTTTGTGCTGGTCACCACGGAAGGACGTACCCCCTCGGACGAGGTTGGGGTGCGACGGCGTCGCGGAGCATCCCAAAGGGAGAGGACGGACCGGGCTTCGGCCACCTTGCGCGGGCCGAGCGCCGGCCCTCGACGTCAGCCGCACTGTATGTACGGTCCTTCGTGTGCAAAGGGCCTCCCGGGCGAGCGGACTCCATGCCGCTCACTTGGTGACGACATCCGCCTGGTTCCTGACCGGACGTCGACCTGTCAGGGGTATGCCCTCGAACACGCGAAGCCATGCCGACCGAACCGCTCAAGCCCGCCCTTGCTCCCCGGCATCACCTGTACGACGGTGGAGGCCGGCCGGGCGGAAACGCGGCGTCAGCCGCCGTAGCGGCGGTGCCGGGCCGCGTAGTCACGCAGGGCGCGCAGGAAGTCGACCCGGCGGAAGGCCGGCCAGAAGACCTCACAGAAGTAGTACTCCGAATGGGCGCTCTGCCAGAGCATGAAGCCCGACAGGCGCTGTTCCCCGCTGGTCCGGATCACCAGGTCCGGGTCGGGTTGGCCCCGGGTGTAGAGGTGCTCGGAGATCAGGTCGGTGGAGACGATCTCCGCCAGGTCCTCGAAGGAGGTGCCCTTGGCGGAGTGGTCGAGGAGCAGCGAGCGCACCGCGTCCGCGATCTCCTGACGGCCCCCGTAGCCGACGGCGACGTTGACCAGTATTCCGTCGACCCCGATCGTGGCCTGTTCGGCCTCCTTGAGGACCGTCTGGGTGTGTGCGGGCAGCAGGTCGAGCGTGCCGACGTGGTGGACCCGCCAGCGGCCGTCCGCGACGAGGTCGCGCACGGTGTTCTCGATGATGCCGAGGAGCGGGATGAGCTCGGACTCGGGCCGGTCGAAGTTGTCCGTGGAGAGCATCCAGAGCGTGACGACCTCGACGTCCGTCTCGCTGCACCAGCCGAGGAGCTCCTTGATCTTGTCCGCGCCCGCCTGGTGGCCCTCGGCGGCCGTGCCGCCGGAGGCCTTCGCCCAGCGCCGGTTCCCGTCGAGGATGACCCCGATGTGCTTGGGCACCTGGGCGTGATCGAGGCGGGCCTCCACCCGGCGGGCGTAGAGCCCGTACACCAGGTCGCGCAAGTTCACTGAGTCCACCTCTCGGTTCCGTGCGGGCCCGCCCGCCGCCTCGCCCGGGGCTGTCCCCTGGGGATCGTCGCACCGGTAGGGGGCCGATCGCCCCGCCGTGCCGTGGCAGTCCCGAAGCCGCCACATTACTGCGCAGGCGCCGCACCGGCCCAACCCGGCCTGTCACAAGTCCGTGATAAAGAGGGAAACGTGACTGAATCCTCTTCCTATTACCGGGCCGTCGGCACGCGCTACGACTCCATGGAGTACCGGCGCACCGGCCGCAGCGGCCTCAAGCTCCCCGCCGTCTCGCTCGGCCTCTGGCACAACTTCGGCGACGACCGCGCGCTCGACTCGCAGCGGGCCATCCTGCGCCGCGCGTTCGACCTCGGGGTGACCCACTTCGACCTGGCCAACAACTACGGCCCGCCGCCCGGCTCCGCCGAGCTGAACTTCGGGAAGCTCTTCCGGCAGGACTTCGCCCCGTACCGCGACGAGCTGGTGATCTCCACCAAGGCCGGGTACGACATGCACCCCGGCCCCTACGGCGAGTGGGGCTCGCGCAAGTACCTGCTGTCCTCGCTCGACGCCTCGCTGAAGCGGATGGGCCTCGACTACGTCGACATCTTCTACTCGCACCGCTTCGACCCGGACACCCCGTTGGAGGAGACGATGGGGGCCCTGGCCTCCGCCGTGCGGCAGGGCAAGGCGCTGTACGTGGGGGTGTCCTCGTACAACTCCGAGCAGACCGCGGAGGCGGCCCGGCTGCTCAGGGAGATGGGCGTCCCGGCCCTGATCCACCAGCCGTCCTACTCGATGATCAACCGCTGGACGGAGGAGGACGGGCTGCTGGACACGCTGGAGGCGGCCGGTATGGGCTGCATCTCCTTCGTGCCGCTCGCCCAGGGGCTGCTGACCAACAAGTACCTGAAGGGCATCCCGGAGGGTTCGCGCGCCACCCAGGGCAAGTCCCTCAACCCGGACCTGCTCTCCGACGAGGTGGTGCGCCGGCTCAACGGGCTGAACGACATCGCGCGGGGCCGCGGCCAGTCGCTGGCCCAGCTCGCGCTCAACTGGGTGCTGCGGGACAGCCGTATGACGTCGGCTCTGATCGGCGCGTCGAGTGTGCGGCAGCTGGAGGAGAACGTCGCGGCGCTGGCCGGTCCGGCTCTGACCGCGGCGGAGCTGAAGGAGATCGACACCTTCGCCGTGGACACCGCCGGCACGAACATCTGGGCCGGACGGGCCTGACGGCCGGGCCCCGAGTGCGCCGGGGCACAGAACCGGAGCGCAAACCCGGGGCACAAAAAAACGGGCCGGTCCGTGGGGGGGGGTTACGGACCGGCCCGAGGGGGGGTTTCCACCATAACCCTTCGTAAGTGCTGCTGCGTGCATCGCCGCCAAATAATTACTCTCCGGATGTGCGGGGCTCCGTTGTGAGCACGGAATACGGGCCTCCGGCCCCCCTGGACCTGCGCGGACGCCCGGCGGCGTCGCCTTGACGCCCGAGGCGCCCACGAGACGTACACAGGACGTGCACATTCCGGCCGCCGGTCGCCGTCAGGTGGTGGACGCCGCGCCCCGGTGGCCCCGGGTGAACCTGATGCCCACGGTGTCCCCGCCGATGACCACGAAGCGGCCGCCCTCGCAGCGGATGACGGCCTCGTGGACCTCGCCCCGGTCGTCCCGGCGCTCCTCGGTACTCAGCACCGTCCAGCCGCCGTCGGGCGGCTGCGGCAGGTTCGCCATCGTGGCGAACTCCCACTGGGCGGCCGGTACGCACCAGTCGGGAAGGTCCGGCCAGGTGCCGGAACCGACGTGCAGGGTGCCGTCCGAGGCGCAGGTCAGCAGCACCGACTGGCTGTCGGACAGCAGGAATTCGACGGCCTCCGGCTCCCCCATCCGCCCCTCCGGGCGGTAGAACACACCGAGGACGCCGACGATCCGGGCGCCTCTGAGCCACTCGGCGTTCCGCTGCCGCGGGCCGCTCGTGGCTTCCTCGTCGCTGCCGACCCTCATGGTCTGGCTCCTTCCCCCTGCGCTCAGCGACCAGAGTGCCATCCCCGGGCGCGGGAAGGGGCTACGCGGGTGAGACCGGCCGCCCGGGTTTGCGGGCCTCGATCAGAAAGCGGGTCGGGTGGGCGACGAACGGCCCCTCTTCCTCGATCAGCCGGTGCAGCGCGGCGAGTTGCGGCCGGTACCGCTCGACGGTGAAGCCCGGCACCATCCAGATCACCTTGCGCAGGAAGTAGACGACCGCGCCGATGTCGAGGAACTCGGTGCGCAGCCGCTCGAACCGCAGGTCGACGACTTCGAGACCGGCCGCCTCCGCGGCGGCGCGCGCCTGTTCCGGGTCGCGGCTGCCCCGCACCTCCGGCGGCTGCGGGCCGAGGAAATACTCCACGAGCTCGATGACGCTGGCGGGGCCCACCTGTTGGGAGAAGTACGTGCCGCCGGGCGCCAGGACCCGGGCGATCTCGTCCCACCAGGTGGTCACCGGATGCCGGCTGACGACCAGGTCGAACGCCGCGTCGCCGAACGGCAGCGGGGGCTCGTCCGCGTCCGCCACCACGGCCGCGCCGAGCGGGTGCAGCAGGGCGGTGGCGCGGGCGATGTTCGGCGGCCAGGACTCGGTGGCGACGGCCAGCGGCGGCAGCTTCGGCGCGGCGGCGAGGACCTCACCGCCGCCGGTCTGGATGTCGAGCGCGGCGCTCGCCCGGCCCAGCCGCTCCCCCATGGCGCGGGCGTAGCCCCAGGAGGGCCGCTGCTCGGTGGCCCGGCCGTCGAGCCAGGAGAAGTCCCAGCCGGCGACGGAGACGGTGTCCGCCTCGGTGACGAGAGCGTCGAACCGGGCGCGCCCGGCCGCCTCCGCCGTTTCCGCCGTCTGCTTGTCTTCGGGTGTTCCGTGCATGCGGAAAGGATCCCAGCCGGACCCCGCCGCGCGCGACCGGATATCGGCCGCCCGGCAGCCGCTCAGGCGGCCAGTCCGCCGAGGAGGACGCCCAGCAGCGCCCCGGCGATCATGAACGGGCCGAACGGGATGCCCGTCCTGCGCCCGGCGCGCCGCATGATCATCAGCGCCAGGCCGTACACCGCGCCGAACAGGAACCCGGCGAAGCCCCCGGCGAACACGACGGCCCAGCCGTACCAGCCGAGCACCACGCCCAGCGAGAGCGCGAGCTTCACGTCGCCGAAGCCCATTCCGTTCGGGTTGACGAGGAAGAGCAGGAGGTAGAAGGCGCCGAGGCCGACGCCGCCGAGCAGCGCGGACAGCCAGGAGCCGCCGTGCTCCGGCAGCAGCGCGGCGACGCCCAGAAGCGCGGCGGCCGCCCCGGCGGCAGGCAGCGTCAGCTCGTCCGGCAGCCGGTGGACGCGGCGGTCGATGGCCGCGAGGAGTACGGCGACGGGGACGAGCAGCAGCCACACGGCGAGCTCGGGACGGGCCCCGGTGGTCGCGGCGACGGCGGCGCAGCCGAGGGCGGAGACGGGGGGTGCGAGGAGGGCGGGCGCGTAGCGCGGCCCGCCGCGGTGCCGGGGCGTGGCGGGCGGGGCGTCCGGGGCTTTGCCGGTGTCCGGGGCGTCCGGGGCTTTGCCGGTGTCCGGGGCGCCGGTTTCCGTATGTACGGCGGCCGTTGCCCCCGCCGCCGCGCAGGCGGTGCAGCGCGCGGAGCCGAGCCAGCCCCGGCCCGGCCCGGTGAGGGCGTGGCCGGCCGGGCAGGCGTCCCGCCACGCGTCCTCGGGTTCGACGGAGAACCGGTAGGCGGCGCGCGGGACCAGCAGTCCGGTCGCGGCACCCCAGAGGGCTGCGACCACTATCAGCGTGGCGTACACCTCACCGACCCTAGGCCACTCTGTTACCGCCCGGGGGACAGCAGTTGGCGCTACCGTCATGGACATGGCCCGATGGCGCAATGGCACTGGAACGCTGACGTTCGCGGACCCGGAGGGGGAACGGGAGACGGAGATACCGCTACGGATCGCGGCCTCTTACCGGCACCGGAGCCGTGGGCTGCTCGGGCAGGACGGCATCGAGGGCGCGCTGCTGATCACCCCGTGCGGGAGTGTGCACTCCTTCCGCATGCGGTTCACGATCGATGTGGCCTATCTGGACCGGAAGTTGAACGTGGTGGCGGTCCACACCATGAAGCCCGGACGGCTGGGCCTCCCCCGGCTCCGCGCCCGGCACGTGATCGAGGCCGAGGCCGGCGCGATGGCGAGGTGGGGACTGCGGCCGGGCGTGCGGGTGGGGATCGCGCAGGGCGACGGCCCCTCGGCGACGCGGCCGTGAGCACGGGCCCGGCTCAGGGCGGGCCGGAGCCCAACAGCGTCCAGGCCCCGTATGCGGCGGAGGCGGCGGCGAGCACCGCGAGGACCGTCGCCGTGCGGGCCGTGGAGCGCAGCCTCAGCAGGGCGACGGCGGGCGGCAGGAGAAGCGGGAACGCCGGCATCATCAGCCGGGGCCGGGAGCCGAAGTAGCCGGAGCCGATCAGCGAGATGACGACGACGGCGATCCCGTAGACGAGTACGGGGAGCGGCTGGCGCTGCCGCACGCACAGGTACACCAGCCATCCGAGCCCGGCCAGCGCCGCGCACAGCCCGAGCGCCCCCGGCAGCGGAAGGCCGAGGACGAACGTGGCGAGGGCGGCGCCGCCGTCGATGCTGTTGCCCCACTGGGCCTGGACGTCGAAGTAGGCGAACGGGCTGCCCTCGCGCACCGCGGCGAACACCACGTACGCGAGCCAGCCCAGCGGCGCGACGAGCACTCCGGCCAGCATCCGGCCGTTGCGGCGGACGATGCCGTCGCTGTCGCCTGCCCGGTACTCGCGTACGAGCGTCACGGCGGCGGTGATCGCGAGGGCGGCGATGAGCGCGGCGGCGGACGGGCGGGTCAGCCCGGCCAGTACGCACAGCGCGCCGGCCACGATCCACCGCCGGGTCAGCACGGCGTACAGCGACCAGGCGGCAAGCGCGGTGAACAGGGTCTCGGTGTACGCCATCGACTGGACGAACGCCGTCGGGTACACCCCCCACAGCGCGGCCAGCGCCACCCCGGCCCGGCGCCCGTACAGCCGCGCTCCGACGGCGAAGATCCCCCAGGCCGCGAGGAGACCGGCCAGCCACGCCACCAGCAGTCCGGCGCCCGCGAGACCGAGCGGCGTCACCTCCGCGATGCCGCGCTCCAGTGCGGGCAGCAGCGGAAAGAAGGCCAGGTCGGAGTGGATGGAGCCGTCGGGGAGCGTGACGGTGTAGCTGTAGCCGTGCTCGGCGACCCGCTGGTACCAGATCGAGTCCCAGCGCTCGGCGAGCAGGTGGAAGGCGTCCTTCCCCGCTGCGGACGCGGCCGCCCAGAAGACGACGAGCCCGATGATCCGCACGGCCGCGTAGGAGCCGAGCGCCGGCGCCGCGGAGGCGAGTGCGGCGGCGGCCCGCGCACGGAGCGGCCGGTGCTCCCGCGGAGGCTGCGGGCGCGGCCGGGGGTGGGTGGCCTGCGGGGAGGGTTCTGCGGACATACGGCCGATTATCGCCGTTGCGGGGTGACCGCTCCCAGCGTGCCCGGGGCTGCCGGGAAAGGGCAGGGCCGACGTTCACCGGCTGGGGACCTCGCTGCCGTAGACGACCCAGGGCGATTGCTCGAAGGAGCCCACCCCGAAGAGCTGCGGCTGTCTGGAGGCGACCTCGGACCGCACGGCCAGGGTGTCCGGCCAGCAGTCGAAGTACACCGAGCCCTTCACGATGAACCCCCTCCAGTCCGTCGCCGCCGACGCGCCCTCGCGGTCGACCACGAAGCCGACGCACAGGACGGAGGCCCTGCCTATCGCCTCCCGTATCGCGCGGACGACCGCTTCCCGCTCGTCGCTGGTCAGCGCGCCGAGGGCGAACTGCAGCGCGACCGTCCCGTCGTCCGTCCGCCGGACCCGGGCCGGGATCTCCGCTCCGCTGCTCACCCAGAGCAGGAAGTCGACCTGGTCCAGCCGTTGCAGGCCGGCCAGGAGCACCAGCTGGTCCCTGGTCACCCATGACTGGGTGCCCGGCGGTGCGGCCCCCGGGCTGATGAGCGTGATGCGCCGCGTGGCCGGGTGCGCGGGACATACGCCGGCCGCCTCCAGATCCGCGAGCAGCGATTCCGCATCGGGGCGGCTCCAGCCCACGTGATACGAGTAGAAGAATCCGTCACTCATGACAGCGCACCCCATTTAAAGTGTGGCCACCCGCCCATCCGGACAAGCCGGTTGAGGGGCGACCGCCCTACAGGTCAGGTAGAGCGTGAAGATCCCTGCGCACCGGAGCGCGCCCGGCCGGCCGCCTTGCCGCGGCGGCGGTTCGGACGGCTCGCGGTTGGTCGGTCATGAGCCTAGTCAGCCCCGCTGCCGGGTGCGTGGGCCCTGGGGCCCATGCGTGGACCCCAAGAAAGGAACAGGGATCGCGGAGATGCGGCGATACGGAGAACGGAGCCGTCTCGTGACCACGTGGGTCCGGCCGGCCGGCGGGGACGAGGTGGCGGCGTACGCGGACGGGATCCGGCGGGTGTACGCGGAGGCCTTCGCCGGGCCCCCGTGGCACGAGGACCCGGCCATGGCCGACGGCTATGTGGAGCGGCTGGCCGGGGATGCCCGGCGTCCCGGATTCGTGGCCGCGCTCGCCCTGAGCCGCGATGAGCGCGCGAGGGGCGACGCCGAGACGTACGGCGAGGCCGAAGGCGGCACGGTGGTGGGGTTCGCAACGGCCTGGACCACGCCCGGCCCGGCCGGTACGTGAGAACAGCGGCCGGTTCATGACGAACACCGGCGGGGTCTTAAGCGGTGGACAGGCCGCCGGTGAACCGTCAGGGTGTACCGCGATGACACGCACTGATGCACCTTCCGCCTGGGACGAGCGCACCCAGCTGACCACCTTCCTCGACTACGCACGAGCGAGCGCACTGGCCAAGTGCGAGGGCCTCACGCAGGAGGACGCGTGCAAGGCGCTGCTGCCGGGTTCGCCGCTGATGACCATCGCGGGTGTGGTCAACCACCTCCGCTGGGTCGAGTACGCCTGGTTCGAGATCGACTTCCTCGGCGGCAAGGACGAGGGCCCGTGGACCGACGAGGACCCCGACCGCGAGATGCGCATCGCCCTGGACATGCCGCTCGCCGTCGTACTGGCGGAGTACGAGGAGCAGTCCGCCCGCTACCGCGAGCTCGTCGCCGCCCATGACCTGGACACCCGGGCCGAGCGTCCGCGATCCGACGGCGACCGCCCCGATCTGCGCTGGATCCTGCTGCACCTCATCGAGGAGACCGCCCGGCACAACGGCCACCTCGACATCATCCGGGAGATCATCGACGGCACCACGGGGTCCTAGGACGTGGGTTCGCCCCCGGCGCCGTCCTCGGTCCCGTCGTGGCCGTCGGTCCGGGGGCGGGCGCCCGCGCGCCCCACCCGGTTCAGCTCCACGTTGAACTGGGCGCCCGTCAGCAGCGCCAGGTTGGTGAACCACACCCAGATCAGGAACACCACCAGCCCGGCCAGTGACCCGTACAGCCTGCTGTAGGAACCGATGTACGTCGCGTACAGCGCGAATCCCGCCGAGGCGACCAGCCACAGGAGCGCGGCGAGCACTCCTCCCGGCAGGGCCCGGCGCGATCCGCGCGCCGACGCCGGACCGGTCCGGAAGAGGACCGTGATCAGGCAGGCGGCCAGACAGAGCAGCACGGGCCACTTCAGTACCGCCCACACCGCGTCCCCCAGGTGCGCCAGGCCGATCCGGTGCCCGAGCCAGCGGGCCAGCGGTCCGGAGAGCACGAGGGCGAACGCGCTGGTCATCAGGAGCAGCAGCAGGCCGATCGCCGTCGCCACGATGATGTGTGCCTTGCGCAGGGCGGGCCGGGTGTCCGGTACCCCGTGCATCGCGTGCAGCGCCCGCCGGAACACGGCCAGGTAGCTGGACGCGGACCAGACCGCGCTGAGGGTCCCGGTCGCGACCAGCAGCCACACCGCCGTCCGCTGCTGCGTGGCCGCCACGAGCGGCTCGCGCAGCGCGGCGCCGGACTCCGCGGGGGCGAAGGCGGTGATGTCCGCGATCAGCGCGTCGGTGGCCCGGGGGTTGGCCAGCCCGATGACGGAGACCGTCACCAGAAGCGCCGGGAGCAGCGCGAGTATGGCGTAGTACGTCAGGGCCGCCGCCCAGTCCGAGAGGTCGTCGTTCCACAGGGAGACGGGCGTCCGCCGCAACGCGACGGACCAGCGCCGCGCGGGCCCGGGATGCCCGGTGGCCCGGGGCGGCGCCCCGGTGGCGGTGTCGCTTGTCTTGCTGAACACGGATGGGTCTCCGGGGGACGTAGGAGGGCGGGCGGCACAGCCGGGGCGCCTCCCGCCGCCGCGCAGGCGGGGGGACGCGGGAGACGCCCTGTGCTGCCTATCTTCTTCTGCTCCGGTTTGCCGCTGTTACTCCGGACGCCGGTGAGGTCTGCGGTGCCCGCGGCGTAGGTGACCCCAGCCGCGGGCCCTGCCGCACCGGACGACGCCGGGGACCGGCTCACATCAGCTCGGACCGGTGGCCGCCTCCGCGGGAGGGGCGGGCGGCCAGGGCACGTCGGCCAGGAGGGGGACGATCGTTTCCTCCTCGTAGTCGAGGTGCGCGTTCAGCTCTGCCGACATCCGCGCCAACTCGGCCCGGAAACGGTCCGGTTCCGCGATCGCGATACCGGCGAGCAGCTCCGCGAGCGCCGTCTGGATCCGTGCGACGGCGCGGTGTTCCTCGTCGAGCCGGGCGAAGGTGTCGCCCACATCGGGGTGGTACCGCGCGATGCCGGGGAACAGGTGCCCGTCCTCGCTGGTGTGGTGGAACTCAAGGGCCTGGCAGAACGCCAGGCAGCGCTGCCTGATCTGCAGCCCGAGGCCCGGCACCGGCGGCTCGTCCGGTCCGCGACGGTCCGCGCGCCCGGCGAAGTGGGCGTCCGCCTCCGCCGCCACCTGCCGCAGCTGGCCGCGCAGCCACGTGTGGACCTCCATGACCTTGTCGGCCAGGGTGCGGACCTCACCGGGCCGCCACCCCTCGGGATCGGCGCGCTCCAGTACGACGACGGGCAGCACCCGCTCCGTCCGGGCCTGGTAGTCGGCGTACCCGGGGACGCGCTTCACCGCGTGCGCGAACAGTTCGTCGCGCCGGTCCCCCTCTGCGGGGACCGCGAGGACCTGGAAGGTGCTGGTCCCGATCTCCACCCGGACCACCGGGTGGGCGAGGAGGTCGTGGTACCAGCCGGGGTGACCCGGCGCGCCGGAGCCGGAGCCGATGAGCAGGATCAGCTCGCCGTGCCGGACGTAGCCGAGCGGAGTGGTGCGCTCGGTTCCCGATCTGGCGCCGGTGGTCGTCAGGAGCAGGAGGTCGGCACCTTCGGACTCGATGGTCGTTTCATCGAAAGACGTGGGCATACGGATGTGTGTCTCCGGAGCTTCGGTGATTCCGCAGTGGCTGCGGTCATGGCGTGTGGTGTGGTGACGTGCCCAGGACGGAGCGACCGCACAGCCTCTGCTGCTGGAGAGGGTGCGGTGGCGTTCGGTCAGGCGCGGGGAGCGGAGTATGAACTCATGACGGACCCCTGAGTGAAGGGTGCTCGCCCGATCACCGGCCGGCCCACTGCTCTTTGGCCAGCGTCACGCGACACCGCGTCCATTACACGTATCCGCGGGGCACCTGTCAACGCGCCCGCCGCCGCTGGCGGACCGGGCCGCGCTCGGGCAGGCTGAGGGGATGGTCTCGGTAGTACAGAACGTCGCGATCGACTGCTCGGACGCCTATGAACTGGCTTGTTTCTGGAGTGAGGTGACCGGCTGCCCGCTGCACCCGCAGGACGGGCCGGGCGACCGGGAGATCCAGGTGATGCTCCCGGAGGGCCCGCTGCTGTACTTCAACCAGGTGCCGGAGCCGAAGACGGTCAAGAACCGGATCCACCTGTGCCTGCGCCCGACGACGTCGCGCGAGGAGGAGACCGAGCGGCTGCTGGCGCTGGGAGCCACTCTGGTCACCGACCGCAGGGAGCCCGGCGGTGCGGGCTGGGCCGTCCTCGCCGATCCTGAGGGCAATGAGTTCTGCGTCCTGCGCAGCGACTCCGACCGTGCCGCGACGGCCTCCTGAGCCCTCGCGTCAGCTGGCCTCTTCGCTCTTCGACGACGACAGGGGCGCCCAGGTGTAGCGGACGCGCACGCCCTGGTCCTTGAGCCAGGCGGTCTCGCGGCGGCGCAGTTCGGTCGCGGACTCCGGGGCGATGGCGCTGGGCCAGCGGACGAGCACCTCGGTAACATGGCCGGTTCTCACCAGTTGTCTCACCCGCCGCCACCCTCTGCGCTGCGCCGGGTCGGGCTCGCCGTAGGTGTCGGTGACGACCTCGGAGATCGTCAGCCCGCGCTCCTGGGCGAACGCGTGGCCCTCTGTCCGGGCTCGCTGCGTGGCCGCACCGGGGGCGCGGGGGGCCCGGTCGGCGCACACGTACAGCACTACCGGGGTCGCGGTCTCACCGTGGGGGGTCATGGCTGCCTTCTGTCATTGCATCGAGGAACGGGGATTCCTCGCCGCGCACAGGGGGGCGTAGCGGGGCCGTGCTGCGTCGACACCCCTGGCGTCAGGGGTTGGCCGCCAACTCCGCCCAGACGACCTTGCCTTCGGCACGGGCCGAGCGTGCGGAGCCCCAGCGGTCCGCGAGTTGACGCACCAGGAGCAGGCCTCGCCCGCTCTCCTCGTCCGGCCCGGCGAGGTGACCGGTCGGGCGGACCGGGGTGCGGCCCTCGTCGTGGAGCTCGATACGCAGCCGCCGCTCGTCGCCGGTCAGCGTGAGGCCGCACAGGACACGGCCGCTGTCGGTGTGCAGCACGGCGTTCGTGGTCAGCTCGGAGACCAGCAGCACCGCGTCGCAGCACGTGTCGCCCGGCACCTTCCAGGCGCGGAGCCGGTCCCGCACGGTGTCGCGGGCGGATCTCGCGCTGGTGCGCAGGGCGGGCAGGCCGAACCAGAACTCCCGACAGGGCCCCATCAAGGCTAAGGCGGAGGTCGAGGGCGGGGCGGGGGCAGAGGACGTGGGCAGAGTCACGGATGTCGCCTTCCAGTGTCTTCCGGGGGGCAGGCGCGGTATGGGGGTGCGGGCCGCGGCCCGAGGAGTGAGAGGCGGGTACGGCGGCAGGGCCCCCGCGGTAGCGGGCCGAGGCAGGCGCCCAGCGGTGCGGCGCCGACGACGACGGCATCGGCATCACGCGTCCCGTCCGGACCGGATGCTGCGCCAGAGCTGCGACTTGACCACTCACATGTCAACTATCGCGTGATAGCACTCGCGCTGCAACCGACTCCCTGATAATTTCAGCAGCGCGGGTATCACTCTGGCGTCGTCATCAAGCCACTGCAACAATGGTGTTGTTGATGAAGCCTCAGGAGGTTGGGCGTGAGCGAAAGCCGTTCCGGCACCAGCGCGCCGACAGTCCTGCGCATGATCCTCGGACGCCGGCTGCAGGACATCCGTCTCGCGGCCGGTGCCTCGCTGGAGGACGCGGCGAAGGCGCTGCGCGTGACACCCCTGACGATCCGCCGGCTGGAGAAGGCCGAGGTCGCGCTGAAGCCTCTCTACGTGGAGAAGCTTCTGGAGACCTTCGGCGCGGACCGCCAGGAGATAGACGAGTTCGTCGATCTGGCCGAGCAGGCCAACGAGCCCGGCTGGTGGCACTCCTACCGCGACGCCGTGCCCAGCTGGTTCACCGCCTACGTCAGCCTGGAGACGGGCGCCCAGACCCTGCGCACGTATGAGCCCCAGTACGTGACCGGTCTTCTGCAGACCCACGACTACGCCCGTGCGGTGCTGCGCGGCGGGCTGCCGAACGGCAGCGACGAGGAGCTGACCCGCCGGGTGGAGCTGCGGCTGCGCCGCCAGAGCCTGCTTGAGCGGGAGGACGCTCCCACGCTGTGGGTGGTCATGGAGGAGGCCGTCCTGCACCGGACGGTGGGCGGCGCCGACGTGATGCGGGAGCAGATCGAACGGCTCCTGGATGTGTCCGAGCTGCCCCATGTCAGCCTCGACGTCGTGTCGTTCGAGGCGGGCGCACACGTCGGGGCCTGCGCCCCGTTCACATACTTCCGGTTCGCGGAACCCGAGCTGCCGGACATCGTCTACAGCGAAATCCTGTCCGCCTCCGTCTACCTGGACCAACGAGCGGACGTCGTCTCCCACCTTGAGGCACATTCCCGTATGGCGCTGCTGACGTCGTCCGAGGACAGCAGAGCGCTCTTGAACCGCATGCGCAAGGAGTACTCGTGACGATCACCGACAAATACGTCTACAACGGAATGTCGGCCCGCGACCTCGGGGAACAGGGCTGGGAGCGGCCCTGGAGCGGGCCGAACGGCGGTCAGTGTGTCGAGACGAAGAAGCTCGACGACGGCCGGGTCGCCGTACGGCAGTCGACCGACCCGGCCGGACCGGCGCTGATCTACGCGCCCGAGGAGATCGCCGCGTTTCTCCGCGGGGTCAAAGAGGGCCTTGCCGATCACTTGGCCGCCGGGTGAACCGGTGGCGGACGGAAGGGACGGCGACACCGATCCCGTCCCCGGCCTGCGGGCTGACAGACACACACACGAAGGGGAGCACATGACCACCAGGCAGGCCGGCCGGGATCTCGACACGAGCAGGGCGCACTCGGCCCGGATGTACGACTACTACCTCGGCGGCAAGGACCACTTCGAGGTCGACAAGGTGGCCGCCTTGCTCGCCGTCGAGGCCAACCCCAGTCTCCCCGTGGTGGCCCGCGAGAACCGGGCGTTCATGCACCGGGCCGCGCGGGTTCTGGCGCAGGAACACGGCATCCGCCAGTGGCTGGACATCGGCACGGGCATCCCGACCGAGCCCAATCTGCATCAAATCGCCCAGTCTCTGGCACCCGAGGCCCGTGTGGTGTACGCGGACAACGACCCTCTCGTCCTGAAGTACGCCGAACGCCTCATGCGCAGTACAACGCAGGGACGCACGGCCTATGTCGAGGGCGACATCACCGATCCCGACACACTGATGAGCGCGGTCCGGGACACGGGGGTACTGGACTTCACCCAGCCGGTCGCTCTCAGCCTCAACGCGATCCTGCACTTCGTCATAGACGCGCAGGAGCCGTACGCCATCGTCCGCCGACTGCTGGACTCCCTCCCGGTCGGCAGCGCCCTCGCCATAAACCACTGCACGCCCGACTACGACCCCGAGACCTGGAACAAGGTCGTGGAGGTCTACAACAGTGCCGGCACTCCGGCGCAGGTCCGCTCACACAGCGAGGTCAGCCGCTTCTTCGACGGCCTCGACCTGCTCGCCCCCGGCGTCAGCGTCTGCCACCGCTGGCGTCCCGCTGGACCCACCGACGGGACGGAGCCCAAGGATGCCGAGATCAGCCTGCTCGCGGGCGTGGGCATAAAGCGCTGACCGGCACTGCCGATCACCGGTCCGCCCTGGGGCACGGGGGTGTCCAGGACGGACCGGGTGGCCGGAGCATTCACTTCAGGCTGATGGCGGCCGGGGGCGTGCTGGGCCGGCGGGCATCGGCGTCCCCGTCGTGAGAGCCAGCGGCGTCCGGCGCAGCCGTTGCAAACCGCCTGAACCGACTGTCCCGGAACTACGGCGGATCTGCCGCCGCTCGGCCGTTCCCCCGAGACTCTGCCGGGACACATGGGAGTCTGCAAGTCGTCCGGCCCGGAAGTCGGGTCAGGAGGAGCCTCCGCGCGGGAAGGAGACCTCGACGCGGCGGTTCTTCTTCCGGCCCTCTTCCGTGCTGTTGTCGGCGATCGGGTACTGCTCGCCGTAGCCGCGGATCTCGAAGGTGACGGTCGCGTCGAGCTCGCTGGACAGCACCTTGTTCACCGCCTCGGCGCGCTGCTTCGACAGCACGTCTCCGTGGGCGGAGGAGCCGAGGTTGTCCGTGAAGCCGAATACCCGCACCTTGGTGGCGTTCTGCTTCTTGGCCTCAGCGGCGATGCCGGCGATACGCGAGTTGGCCTCGGCGCTCAGCTTCGCGCTGTCCTTGCCGAAGAGGACCTCGGCCTGGAGGGCGAACTTGATGTCCGCGTTCGTGTCCTCGCGGCGCTCCTCCCCGCCTTGGTCCTCGACCACCTGGATGATGTCGAGCACTCTGGCTGGAGCAAGCTTGCTGCCCTCCGGCATCTTGAGGTCGGGATCGCCCCCGTCCACCTCGACCGGTGGCGTTTCCGAGGCTTCCGTCCCCGGAGGCACGCTCGGACCGTCATCCGCCTGTGCCGCCGAGGCGCCGAAGACCGACACACAAGACAGCAGGAAGGCAGTGACCATGATTGTTCCCGCAATCTGCCTCGGCTGACGCGATGATGTGTAGGTCATGTCAGACATCACCCAGAGATCTTCAGCGAAGTGGTCGCAAACGTCGGCAGCGTGAAGTCAACCTCGGTCGTTGTGCTCGGCGGCGCCGGGAACTGCATGAATACCGGGGTGGACTTGCCCGGCTGGACCGCCGACATGTCCGATGTGCAGAGGCACCGGCCGTCCGTGTCACGGAGGATGTAGTAGCGCTTCTTGCCCGTCTTGTCCACCAACGTCGCGCCGGCGACGGAATTGAGGTTCCTGTTCACGATGTTGATCTCGGTGCCGACCCATGCGGAAGGGTTCACGGGTGTGTCGCCCTTGTTGGTCAGCTCGCCCTGCACCGTTACGAACCCACCCGAGTCGCGCTTCACCTGATTGATCACCAGCAGCATGCCCTTGTCGCCCCTGACCTGAGCCAGATTCGCATTCGGGTCCACCGGGTCCCCGGCGGCGGTGTCCTGGGCCGTCTCCTTGTCGTCGTCGGTTGCCTTTCCGGAAGGCTTCGCGGACGACGGCGTTCCAGGGTCCTTCGCGCCCCCGCCGTCGTCACCACCGCAACCAGTGACGACGAGGGCCAGGGCAGCCGCCAGCGAGGCGGCTGTCACCGCCCTTCTGGACTTCGTGGTGCGCCGAATGCTCATGGACTCAGAATCCTTTACTCGTCTGTTCATGGTTCGCCGTCAGGAGTCGATCAGGTGCACGGAAAAGATCAACTTGCCGAGTTCAGGAAGAGGGTTCTTGTCGGTCAGGTCGATCGTGACGTCCTGGCCTCCGTCACAACGGAACTCAAACAGACCTGGGGTGTCCTTCGACTCGTCCTCGCCCTTGTCGTGGTCCCTTTCCCCATCCTCACCCTGCCCCGGGTTATCGGGCAGCTGGGGAGCGGACTTTAAGGTGCAGCGGAATTCGATCACCGCTGTGGCCGACGCCGTGGCATGGTCGTTCTTGGTCGAGGGGATCACTGAAGGACCCACTGTGTAGCGAGTCCTCACCTTGGCAGTAACTCTGTCCTGCCAGTATCCCGGCTTCCAGTGGAAGTCGGTCAAATCCGAACGATTCCTGGATGCGAGCCGAACGGCTTCCGACTCCCCTGCTCGGAAGTACTGATATCCGCTCAAGAAATCGTCTAGGCCGTCGGGGTCCCGAAGCGCCTGGAGGAACGGCAATTCCAGGTCGTCGCGGGCCTGCTGAGCCGCGGCGAGTGCGGCGGCATCGGCAGCGCCCTGGGCTCCGTTGCGCGTGGCCGACGCCTGACCGACTGCAAAGAAGGCGAACGCGAGAAAGAGCAGACCTGCCACCATCACGATGTAGATGGGGAAGGCCTGCCCTGCCTCGCTGCGGTCCTTCGCAGCCACTAGCCCGCCTTGACCTGTGCCACCAGCCCGGTGATGCGAGTCGTGATCGCGCTGCCGATCCCCGAAGCCACCATCCCCCCGATGATCGCGACGACCACCAGAATGATGCCGAGGTACTCGAACGCCGTCTGCCCCCGGTCCGCCGTCTCGTAGCGCTTCTGGATCCTCGATACCGCGGTGTTGGCCCAGCCGTTGATGCGGACGGCGGTCTTCAGGGTGATGTTCGACATAGTGGTCCCCTCCGGATTCGGCCGACCGGTTGCCGGCGGGCTCGTGCGTTTCTTCGCTGTCGCTCCCGGTACCGGCTTCCTCCCGGCCGGTACCGTGAGTGACGGGAGAAACATATGGCGGAACACCCTGTCCGCCAGAGGGTCCCAGGGCCCATTCCCGGGCCCAATCACCCACCTGGGTCCTGCGCTTCCCGTTTCGGTCCGGCACGGCTACCTGCCCCCTTGTGTGCCGGGGCCCGGGGTGGGGGCCGTGCCCAGCCAGCGGGCTATCGCCTCGCTCCGGCTGGCGCTGTGCAGTTTGGTGAAGATCCGGTTGATGTGGTTCTTCACGGTCTTCTCGCTGATGAAGCAGGTGGCGGCGATTTGCTGGTTGCTCATTCCCGAAGCGATCAGCTCCATGACCTCCACCTCCCTCGAACTCAGCCCGTGTTGGGGCCTGTTAGGGGACGAGCCCAGCCCCCCGGTCACTGAAGACTGTCCCATACCTGATTGCACATGCGAAAGACCCTGTGGTTGCTGTACGGGGCGAATCGCAGGTGGCGGCATCGGCGCGGGTGTTCCGGGTGGGGGGACGTGTGCATACGCACCAGGGCCGGGGGCGCGGGTCTCGTAGCCGGGTACCTGGTAGGGAACGCCCGTGGTCAGGGCGGATCCGAGGCCCTCCGGGAGGGGGGCGGCCTGTGGTCCGGGGTCCTGGCGCATGTGGGCGAGCAGGGCGTCCGCCGCCGTGGCGGTGAAGTGCGCGCGGCCGCTCCTCGTGTCGCGTACCGCCTGTACGAGCTGGTCCGCCGTGAACTCGCCGTGGACCAGATAGCCGCTCGCACCCAGGCGCAGCGCCTCATGGACGATCGCGCTCTCGCGGCTGTAGGTCAGCATCATCACGGGGGCGACCCGCACCAGGTGCGGCAGGGCGGATATGCCGTCCACGCCGGGCATCCGGACATCGAGCAGGACGACATCGGGGCGGTGGCGCAACGCCATCTCGTAGGCCTGGCGGCCGTCCGCCGCCTCCGCGGCGACCTCTATGTCCTCGCGTCCGGAGAGCAGGGCGCCGAGGCCGGCCCTGACCACCGGGTTGTCGTCGGCCACGACGACCCGCAGCAGGCCGGTCGCGGGCGGGAAGGCGGGAGGGAAAGCGGGCAGGGGGACGGGTGGCGCCGCATGTTGCGGGGCGGGGAAGCCCGGGGAGCCGGCTTCCGAATTGATGGGCGTGGCATGCGAGGACGTGTGCTGGGAGGCGTGGTGCCGCGCTTCCCGGTTCCGGCCGGCCGCGTGCGAGATCTCATCCGGCATGGTGCGACCTCCTCTCAGAGAGCGGTACTTCGGGTGGGGTGGGGTGTGGGCGGTGTCGGGGACAACGTCGTCAGGGGCAGCTCCAGGCGGACTTCCGTGCCGGTGGCCGCCTCGCCCCTGCCGATGCGGATGCGGGCGCCGATGGACGCGGCGCGTTCGACCATGCCGACGAGACCGAAGTGGCCGGCCCGTTGGAGGTCGTCGAGCGTGGTGCCGACGGGAAGGCCCTGCCCGTCGTCGTACACGCTGACGCGCAGGATGCCGCCCTGCACGCCGGCCAGCACGATCACGTAGGAGGGGTGGGCGTGGCGCTGTGCGTTCTCCATCGCCTCGGAGGCGATGGTGAGGAGCTGACGGCCGACCGCCTGGGGCACCGGGGGGACCGGCGTCTCCTGGAGGGGCCTGAAGGTGGCGGCGAGGTGGTGGCGGCGGGTGAAGTCGGTTGTGCGGGAGCGGAGTTCGGTCATGATGTCCACGCCGCCGTCCAGTCCGTGGTCCCGGCGCAGGTCGGACAGGAGCTCCCGTGACTCGGCGGCGGCGCGACGGGCGGAGCGGGCGACCAGTTCCGCCTGGTGCTTGACCGTGAGGGGATCCATCCGGTCCGCGGAGTGGGCCAGGCCGTCGGCGGCGAGGGCCAGTCCGTGCAGGGTCTTGGCGACCGAGTCGTGCATCTCGCGGGCCAGCCGGGTGCGTTCGGTCACGACGGCCTCGCTGACCGCGAGCCGGGCCCTGGTCTCCGTGAGGGCCTGGCTCGCGGTGCCGAAACGGAGCAGCAGATTGCGCAGGGTGACGCCGACGGCCCCGGCGATCACGCAGAATCCGGGGAGGAGGAGTGCGGTCGCCTCGCTCCCGTCCAACTTCGGGTCGGCTCCGTAGACGACGAAGATGATCACCGTCTGGAGGGCGGTGAACACCGCGGAGCCCCGCCATCCGTAGACGAGCCCGGCCAGCAGCGGCGTGCAGACCGTGACGTACGCCAGGGTGGACTCCGGTGTGGCGGTGACCAGCAGCAGTGCGCCGAAGCAGGAGTCGACGCCGATCAGCCAGCGGTGGCGCAGGAAGACCGGGCCGAAGCGCTCCCAGTCCCGGAAGAGGACGTAGGAGCCCATGAAGGTGACGACGATGGCCGCGCCGATGAGCCAGGTCGCCGGGCCCCGTGCCGTGCGGTCGATGGCGAACGGTGTCGCCATGGCGATCATCGCGAGCCGGAAGCCGAAGACCTGGCGGCACATGGCCTGGAGAGCGTTGAGCTGGATCGCGAAGGCCGGGCGGTCGGTCGGGTTGGCGAGCGCGTGGCGCACGTCGTCCGTCGGTTGTGCCCGCTGGTCGCCGAGTGGGAATGCCATGGCCTGTCACCTCCGCCTGCGCGTGCTGCTCATCATCCTCGTCATGCGGGTCATCCGCCGAGGAACGAGAAGTCGACGTCGGCGCCGTACACGAATCCGACCGTCAGGAGCAGCAGGGTGCCGGGGAGCAGGAAGGTGGTGACGGCGAAGGTCGCCTTCGGGACGGCCTTGGCCGCCTTGCGGCGGGCGTTCTGGGCATCGGTGCGGCGCATGTCGTTGGCGATCTGGATCAGCGTCTCGACGATCGGCGCACCGAGTTCCTCGCCCTGCTGGAGTGTCGTCACGAACATCGCCACCTGCTCGGAGTCGTTGCGCCTGCGGAGCTCCTCGAAGGCCTGGCGGCGGCTGACGCCCATGTCCATCTGGCGCAGGGTGATGCGGAGTTCGTCGGCCCAGGGGCCCTCGTACTTCTCCGCGACGCGTTCCAGCGCCTGCCGGAAGCCGAGTCCCGCCGAGACGACGACGGCGAGGACGTCCAGGAAGTCGGGGAGCGTGCGCTCGATGTGGTCCCTGCGGACCCGGACGGCCGACCAGATGCCGACCTCGACCCAGAAGGCGCCGAACGCGACGAGCAGGACGGCGAGGAAGAGCTGCCCGCGCATCAGCATCGTCAGGGCGCCGAACGCGCCGAGCACCCCGTAGACGGCGCGGCGGGCGGCGTACCGGTCGATGGTGAGCCCGCCGGGGTTGCCGGCCATGTCGATCTGGCGGCGCTTCTTGCCGACCGCCTTGGCGCCCATCATCCTGAGCACCGCGGGGGCCCACCGCATGCCCATCCGGTCGATGACGGAGCCGACCGCGCCGGTACGGGTGGAGCCGACCTCCAGGGCGATGGCGAGGTCGCCGGGGAGCTTGGCGTCGGCCCGGTACATCCGGATGCCGGCGATCGCGCCGTACACGGCGAGACCCACGACGAGTGCGAGCAACAGGTCCATGTCCGCTCCTCCCCTCAGACGTCGATACGGGACAGGCGGCGGATCACGACGAATCCGATCGCGTACAGGATGAGCGCGACGACCACCGCGACCTGGCCGATCAGCGCGCCGGTCATCCGGTCCAGGGCGCCCGGCATCACGGCGTTCATCAGGAGCATGGCGGCGAAGCCGAAGCCCGGGACGGCGTACGCCGTGACGGTCACCTGGGAGAGCTGGGTCTTGACCTCGCGCCGGGTCTCCTTGCGCTCCTCCAGTGTCTGGGTGAGGTTGCGCAGCGAGCTGACGACCATGCCGCCGGCCCGGTTGGACAGGACGAGGGTGGTGACCAGGACGACGAGTTCGCGGGACGGCAGCCGGTCGGTCAGCTCGCTGAGGGCGTCGTCCAGTGATTCGCCGACGTCGAGCCGGCGTACGACCCGGGCCAGTTCCTCGCCCGCGGGGTCCTCCAGTTCCTCCGCCGCCATGGCGAGCGCGGTGCGCAGGGCGAGTCCGGCCCGGGTGGCGTTGGCGAGGATGCGGGAGAGTTCGGGGAGCTGGTTGATGAAGCGGTCGGTGCGCTTGGTGCGCTGCCAGTTCAGGAAGGCGTTGGTGCCCCAGAGGCCGATCAGGGCGGCCACCGGGCCGAAGAAGGAGGCCAGGACGGAGGAGGCGGCCAGCCAGAGCCCGACCATGGCGACCAGCGCGTAGACGAAGAACTCGCCCGGCGTGATGTCCAGGCCGGTGGCCGCCAGCTTCAGCTCGATCCTGCGGCCGAGACCCGTCCTGCGCAGTCGGCGGTCGACGCCCTGGAAGCGGCGGTGGCGTCCGGCGGAGGGCAGCTGACCAGGGTGCGAGAGGCGGTCGAGGAGGGCGTCGCGGTCGGCCTTCCCGCCGGCGTACGCGTGCAGACCCACGACGCCGAGTACGCCGCAGACGAGGGTGACGCCAATCGTGAGGAGGGCGAGATTGGTCATGGCGCGGTACCTACTTGGCCTCTCGGGTGGCGAGCTGTTCTTCGGACGTGGCGACCCCGAAGGCCTGCGGGATGGGCTGGCCGGCCATGTAGAGGCGTTCGGCGGCCTTCCGGGGCAGCGGGAGGTACTGGAAGTGGCCGTGGACCCTGCCGTCGGCGCCCATGGGCCGGGCGTTGAAGCGGGCCACGCTGACGATCCGGTAGTGGTCCCGGCCGTGCGAGTCGAGCACGGCGATCTCGGTGACCTTGCGGGTGCCGTCGGCGTGCCGGGTGAGCTGGACGATCACGTCCACGGCGCTGTTGATCTGGTCGTGCAGCGCCTCGAAGGGGATCTTGATCTCCGACATCGAGGCCAGTGTCTGGAGGCGCATCAGCGCGTCCTCCGCGCTGTTGGCGTGCACGGTGGCGAGGGAGCCGTCGTGGCCGGTGGACATCGCCTGGAGCATGTCGAGCGACTCGCCGCCGCGGACCTCACCGACGATGATGCGGTCGGGGCGCATGCGCAGGGAGTTGCGGACCAGGTCGCGGATGGTGACCTGGCCCTTGCCCTCGACATTCGCGGGCCGGGACTCCAGCCGGATGACGTGGTTCTGCTGGAGTTGGAGTTCGGCGGAGTCCTCGATGGTGACGATGCGCTCGTTGTTCGGGATGAGTCCGGAGAGCGCGTTGAGGAGGGTGGTCTTTCCGGTGCCGGTGGCGCCGGAGACGATGATGTTCAGCTTGGCCTGGACGAGCCCGGAGAGCAGCAGCAGCATCTGCTCGTCGAGCGAGCCGAAGCTGATCATCTCCGGGAGGGTGAAGGAACGGGGGAACCGCCGGATGGTGAGCGTCGCGCCGGTCAGGGAGAGCGGCGGGATGATCACGTTGACGCGCTCCCCGCTGGGGAGGCGGGCGTCGACCATCGGATTCGACTCGTCCACCCGGCGGTTGACCGTGGAGACGATCCGTTCGATGGTCTGCATCAGCTGTTCGTGCGAGCCGAAGCGCATCGGGAGCTGTTCGACCTTGCCGCTGCGCTCCACGAAGATCTGGTCGGGCCCGTTGACCATGATCTCGGTGATGGACGCGTCCTCCAGGAGCGGTTCGAGGATGCCGAGACCGAGGGCCTCGTCGACGACGCGGCGGATCAGCTGCGAGCGCTCCACGGTCGACAGGACCGGTCCCTCGCGGCTGATGATGTGGCCGAGTACGCGCTCCAGGCGGGCCCGCCGGTCGGCGGCGGCCAGCGAGGACATCTCCGCGAGGTCGATCTCCTCAAGCAGCTTGGCTCGGTAGGAGGCGACCATGTGGCCGTCCTCGCGGCCCCCACCGCGTTCCTCGGGGGCGGTGATGCGTGCCCGCAGACTCATGGTGCCAACTCCTCGGTCCGGCTTGCTGGTGGTGCGGTGCGGGGGCTCAGTCGCGCGGCATGGTGGAGCTGCGGGTGGCCTTGCCCAGGAGGTCGAGGCCGGGGATGACGCCGGGGATCTCGACGTGGGCGGTGTACGTGACGTCGTCGGTTCCGCCCGATGTCTCCCAGCTCAGTCCGTCCGCGAGCCAGCCGCTGATCGCGCTCGCGCCCGCCTGTTCGGGCGATCCGGCCGTCGGGTCGTCCTGACCGGCCGTGCGGGCGGCGACGCGCGCGGCGGTGCCCGCCTGGTTCACGGTGTACGCGGCGATGCCGAGCTGGATGGCGCAGAGGCCGACCAGCAGCAGCAGCGGGATGAACCCCAGGTACTCGATGGCGACCTGTCCGCGCTCACGACGGGACCCGCGCCTGTTTCCGCTCATCGTTCAGCCCTCCTTCACCGAAGCCGCTTCGCCGGTGACCGTCGGCCCCCAGTCGAGTACGCCCGGCACCAGGACGGGCACGTCCAGGTGGACCCTGGCCCGGTACAGGCCGGAGCCGCTCACTCCGCACTCGATGGAGCCGCCCCGCCAGGCGTCGGGCAGGTCCTCGTTGGCCGCCTGCTCGCAGGCGGCGCCGCGGTTCCCCTGTGCCCCGCCCCCGGCCCGCGCTCCCATATCCGCCGCGTTGCTGGCCAGGGTGAACGTGTAGCCGAACAGGGCGCACTGCCAGAGCACCACGAGCAGCAGAATGATCAGAGGCGTCACCCCGACGAACTCGATCGCGGTCTGCCCTCGGTCGCGGTCCCGGCTCCCACCGGGATCACGCCTCCCGCCTATGACCCCGTCCCCGCCCGTACCGCTGCCCGCTGTCGCCGTCCGCGTCGTCGCCATGGATGCGCCCCCTCTCAGTCGGTTCTGCCACGGCCGGCGATCTCGCCACGCCTGCGCTGACGGCCGATCGAGCCGCGGTCGCCCCGGTACTTCTCCCGGCCCGCCCGGGCGGCGGGGAGCTTCACCAGGCCCAGCTCCCCCGCCAGCGCCCAGAGCGCCTGTTTCACCACGCTCTTCTGGTCGAGTTCATGCATCCGTCCGGCATCGACGGCGCTCTGGAGTTCCTTGAAGTTCGCGGGAATCGACGTTCCGGCGAGCCGGGTCCCGGTGATCTTCTGGATCAGCGCCGGCTGGATCTCGGTGTTCCGGTTGAAGCGGTTGACGACCGTCGTCGTCTCCTCCGCCTTGCGGATCTGGAGCCGGTCCCACATCCGTACGATGCGCTTCGCGCCGCGTACCGCGACCACGTCCGGGGTGGTGACCAGCAGCGCGGTGTCGGCCATCTCGATCGCCGCGGCGTTGGCACCGCTCATCTGGGCGCCGCAGTCGATGATCAGGATCTCGTAGCGTGAGCGCAGCGCGCTGACGATCTGCCGGGCCGCGCGGTCGCTGACCTCCTCGCCGCGCTCCCCCTCACCGGGGGCGAGGAGCAGCGCGATCCCGGTGCTGTGGCTGAACACCGCGTCGGACAGGACGCGCGGGGAGATGTCGCTGATCGCGGCCAGGTCGACGATGGAGCGGCGGAACTGGACGTCCAGGTACGAGGCGATGTCCCCGGACTGGAGGTCCATGTCGACCAGCGCGACGGTCCGTCCGGAGGCCTGGGCGGCGAGGGCGAGCTGTACCGCGGCGACGGTGGTCCCCACGCCGCCCTTGGCGCCGCTGACCGTGACGACGGTGCCGCCCGGCCCGGTGAAGACGTCGCCGCCGGCGCCGAGGTGGCGGCGTACGCCGACGGACCACTGGGCGGCGGACTGGACCCGGTTGACCAGTTCCTCGTAGCCCAGCGGCAGGGTGACCAGTCCGCGCGCCCCGGAGTCCATCGCCGCGGAGAACAGGCTGGGGCTCGCGTCGGCGGTGATGAGCACCACCCCGACGGCGGGGAAGCGCAGGGACACCTCCCGGATCAGCTCCAGGGCCGGCACCGGCCCGATCCGCTCGTGGACCAGCACCACCTCGGGCAGTTCGTCGAGCGATTCCCCGGCGAGGCGGGCGAGGGTGTCGATGAGCTGGGTCGAGTCACCGACCGGGGCGGCCGGTTCCGCGTCGGGGAGCTGGCTGAGCAGGGTGGTGACGGATCTGGCCGCGTCGGCTTCACCGACGGCCGGGAGGATCCTCGTGGTCATCCGATCCTCACTTGTCCTTGTCGAGCGTGTACGTGCGGTCGCCCGGACGGATGTCGCTGTCGCTGCCGGGCGCGATGAGCGCGAGGCGTACGTGCTGCGCGAACGATTCCGCGTACGCGATGCGCTGGGTGTCGAGGGTGTTCAGCGCGAAGGTGATCGGCACGGCTTCGGTGGCCTGGCTGCCCTTGCCGTCGCGGCTCGGGTCCAGCGGGGTCAGCTTGCCCACGTCCAGGACCTTGGCGTTGGAGACGATGACCTTGGACTGGGCCGGTTCGCCCTCGCGCTCGCCGGCGAAGGTGGCGTAGACGTTGACCGTGGCGCCGGAGGTGATCTTCCCGGCCACGCCGGTGGCCGCGTCGATCATGATCGCGATCTCCTGCTCACCGGGTTTCAGGGCGGGCCGTGCCTCCATCATGTCGGACTGGAGCAGCGAGCCCTTCTTGAGCGTGGTGAGGGCGATCTTGCCGTTGACGTCCGAGAGGTCGGTGACCGCGTTGGCCGAGAGCCACCGCTTCGGCATCGACACCTTCTCGAACCTGTCCGGAGTCAGGCCGGTGAAGGGAGGGATGTCGCTCTTCAGCCGGTAGGCCGAGACCTCGGGGCCGACCTTCGAGTTCGCGTCACTGATCACCGAGAGCACGCCGGCGAAGGCGCCGAAGGCGCACAGGACCGAGAGCAGCAGGAGTATCACGCCACGGCGCTGTCGGGAGTTCATGGGCCGGACAACCTCGTTCGGGTCGGATGTGTGGGGGGGCGGACGGGGGAAGGGCGCGGGGGCCGGGCGGGCTGATCCGGGTGTGCGGCTCGGGTGCGTCCGGGCCGCGAGGGGAGCCGCGGAGGAGGAATCCGCGGGGTTGCTACGGCCGCGGCGGTGCGGGCGCCCCTTGGTTCATGACACCGGACGACAGCATTCGCGCCTCGGTGGCGGGAAGGGGTGAGGAACAGAAACCGCAACGATCACCGATCAGCTCCATTCCGCACCAGTGACACGTCACGCGCCGTACCGAGGACACGAGTTGATACAGGACGGAGATATCAGGAAGGTAGGCGGCAAATTCGATCAGCTTGCCGGTTCCCCACCACCGGGGGGATTCAGCGGGAAGCTTTGCGTCCTGAATCGCCTGCACCTTCCAGGCGGGCGCCAGGGTCTGCCGCACCCAATCGGACTGCAACTGCCCCTGGGCCACCTGCAGATGGGTGCCGAACTGTGGTCCTGCCAGCGGCTCCGCCGCCGGACCGACCTTGATGAGCTGCGGATTCGGTCCGGCGAGTACGGCGAACTGGGAGCCGGGCAACCAGGAATGGGCGTGGGTCTTCAGGCTGACGGGGACGCGGTCGAACCTGGTCACCGAATTCAGCAGGGCGCCCGCGTGGATGTAGTGGGACAGAAGCCGCACGGAGGAGGCGATCACTCCGGGGCTGAAGTCACAGACGGACAGCTGCCGTAGCTGTCTGACCAGCACGGCCACACCCAGCGGCGGCAGATCCACCTTGAGCAGCGCGATGCGGTCGCTCTCCAGCACCGAGCGGACGGCGTGCAGCCGCCGTTCGTGCGCGAGCGCGATTCCTGTCGGGTACACAGCGATTACGTACCCGTGCCGCTCCAGCATCATGTGCATGTCGCCGATTGCCAGATCCAACGCCTGGTCATCGGGCGACTGGAGCAGGGCCGCCGTCGGCGTCTGCTGGTCTGTCGGCGGCAGGACCAGATCGGTGCTGGTCACTGCTATTGCGGTCGGCACGCTGTTCCCCGTTCGGCTCCGGTCGGCGTCGCCTTGACGTCGGCCGCAATCGCTACTGCTCCGCGCTTCCGCCTCAGCCCCTCCTTCAGCACTTTAACCGTGTCCTACACGGCAGAGAACACCCAAAGGAACGCGGCAACAGCACCACTGTTCCATCGCCGGCACAACACTCCCGTACGAAATCGGACAAAACCGAAGGTTGTTAACTCCCGTACCACTACGGAGGGTTACTGTCAGCCATTCCCATTTCCGTACCGCTGGAATTCATTTGCGCACGTCACCATGGATCTTGACATGCGCTTGCCACGCGACAGGTCGACGGAATCCGTCACTGTCCGACCCGGTCGTCCACGTCACCCGCGAGAGGGACGCGCACCGGGCGGCCGGCTGCCGTCCGCGGGCCGACGGCGTACGCGGACAGCTGTCGCTGCCAGAGGTCTTGACAACTTGATTGGTCTGGACCAGTTTATCGGCCAGCGGTGGCCACCGTTCCTCGATTCCACACCCCCCGACATCCCCGTGTCGCTCCCCCGCCATCCCCAACTCCCCCACGGAGGCAGCAAGTGGAACGTTCCCCCGTAACCAACCGAAGAGGGCGTCGCACCCGTCAGGCGCTGGGCGCCGCCGTGGCCGTCGTCGCCGCAGGCGCCCTGACCGTCACCGGTCTCGTCAGCACCGCGCAGGCCGCCGACGTCAACGTGGCCAAGAACGCGGGCTTCGAGTCGGGCCTCGCCAACTGGACCTGTTCCGGCGGCTCGGGCGCCACCGTCTCGTCCCCCGTGCACGGCGGCACCTCCGCCCTCAAGGCCACCCCGGCCGGCCAGGACAACGCCCAGTGCACCCAGACCGTCGCGGTGAAGCCCAACTCGACCTACGCGCTCAGCTCCTGGGTCCAGGGCGGCTACGCCTACCTGGGCGTCAGCGGCACCGGCACCACCGACGTGTCCACCTGGACGCCCGGCTCCAGCAGCTGGTCCCAGCTCTCGACCAGCTTCAGGACCGGGGCGAACACCACCTCGGTCACCGTGTACACGCACGGCTGGTACGGCCAGTCCGCCTACTTCGTCGACGACCTCTCGGTGAGCGGCCCCGACGGCGGCGGCGGGACCGACCCCGGCCCGACGATCCCCGCCGCCCCGGCCGGTCTCGCGGTCGGCACGACCACGGCCTCCTCCGTCTCCCTCTCCTGGAACGCGGTGTCCGGCGCGACCGGTTACACCGTCTACAAGGACGGCGCGAAGGTCACCACCACCACCGGCAACTCGGCCACCGTCACCGGGCTCACGGCCAACACCGCGTACCAGTTCACGGTGACCGCCACCAACGCGGCCGGTGAGTCCGTCAAGTCCGCCTCGGTCAGCGGCCGTACGGCCGTCGGGGGCGGCGGAACCGACCCGGGTGTCCCGTCCACCTCCGTGCCCAAGCACGCCGTCACCGGCTACTGGCAGAACTTCGACAACGGCGCGACCGTGCAGAAGCTCAGCGACGTTCCGGCGAACTACGACATCATCGCGGTCTCCTTCGCCGACGCCACGACCACACCCGGCGCCGTCACCTTCAACCTGGACACGGCGGGCCTGAACGGCTACACCGTCGACCAGTTCAAGGCCGACATCAAGGCGAAGCAGGCGGCCGGGAAGAACGTCATCATCTCGGTCGGCGGCGAGAAGGGCTCGGTCTCGGTCAACAGCGACGCGTCCGCGACCAACTTCGCCAACTCCGTCTACTCGCTCATCCAGGAGTACGGCTTCAACGGTGTCGACATCGACCTGGAGAACGGCGTCAACTCCACGTACATGACGAAGGCACTGCGCTCACTGTCGCAGAAGGCGGGCTCCGGCCTCGTCATCACGATGGCGCCGCAGACCATCGACATGCAGTCCACCGCCGGTGAGTACTTCAAGACGGCACTCGGCATCAAGGACATCCTGACCGTCGTCAACATGCAGTACTACAACAGCGGTTCGATGCTCGGCTGCGACGGCAAGGTCTACTCGCAGGGTTCGGTGGACTTCCTCACCGCGCTCGCCTGCATCCAGCTGGAGGGCGGCCTCGACCCCTCGCAGGTCGGCCTCGGTGTCCCCGCCTCCACCAGTGGCGCGGGCAGCGGCTACGTGGCCCCCTCGGTCGTGAACGCCGCGCTGGACTGCCTGGCCAAGGGCACCGGCTGCGGCAGCTTCAAGCCGTCGAAGACCTACCCCGGTGTGCGCGGCGCGATGACCTGGTCGACCAACTGGGACGCCAAGTCGGGCAACGCCTGGTCCAACGCGGTCGGACCGCACGTGCACGGCCTGCCGTAACGTTCCGCGGTCCCGCACCACGGGGCCCGCATCCATGACCAGCAGCGCCGCCGCTCCCCCGGCGGCGCTGCTGCATGCCGGTCAGCGCAGGCGGGTGGCCGCGATACCGCCGTCGACGTCGAGGGTCGCGCCGTGGACGAACGCCGCCTGGTCGGAGGCGAGGAAGCGGACCGCGTAGGCGATGTCGGCGGGGCGTACCGGGGAACCGGCGGGGGTGCCCTTCGTCAGCGCGGCCAGCTGGTCCGCGCTGGCCGAGGTGCCGCGAGTGGCCGTGGCTCCCGGCGCGACGGTGTTCACGCGGACGCCACGAGGGCCGTACTCGGCCGCCCACGCCCGGGTCAGCTGCTCCACCGCCGCCTTGGTCGCCGGATACAGCGCCTTGCAGGGGACGCCCACCCGGGCCATCCAGGAACCGATGTTCACGATGACGCCGGACCCGCGCTCGGCCGTACGCGGGGCCAGCTCGGCGACCAGGACGTGCGGGGCCCGGATATCGGTCGCCCACAGCGCCTGCATCTCCTCGTCGGAGACCGTCTCGGTGAGCCCGCCCGGGTACACGCCCGCGTTGTTGACGAGGATGTCGACGGTTCCGCCGAGGGCATCCCGCGCACGCTCGGCGAAGGCCCGGATGTCGGCCGGCTCGCCGCCGAGGTCCGCGGTGAGCACGTGGGCCCGCCCGCCGGCCGCGACGATCGTGTCCGCGACGCGCCGCGCTCGCCCCGCGTCCTGGCCGCACTCGACGACGGTGACCCCATCGTGCCCCGTGTCGTGAGCGTGCTGACCGGCCGCATGGCCGAGCCGTGGTCGATGCGGGTGCTCGCCGCCGAGGTCCGCACCAGCCAGCCGACCCTGTACCGGCGCTTCAAGGAAGCGACCTCCATGACGCCCCTGCAGTACCTCAAGCGGCTCCGCCTCGGCGAGGCCCGCCACCGCATGGTCGTCCTCGGAGAATCCGCAGCACAGGCGGCCCTCGCCGTCGGCTACCGAAGCGTCCCCCACTTCACCCGCGATTACCGCCACCTCTACGGAGCATCGCCGGCGGCCGACGGCACCCAGCTGCGAGAACAGCTGCGTCAAGGAGGGTTCGAGGGCCTGCCCACTCGCACCGATGCCTGACCGCAAGGCCCTGGAACAGGCCTAGATCACCAGGCTCAGCAGCGCCGCGACCACGAAGCCGGTGACGGACAGGACCGTCTCCAGCACCGTCCAGGACTTCAGGGTGTCGCGCTCCGAGATGCCGAAGTACTTCGACACCATCCAGAAGCCGCCGTCGTTGACGTGCGAGGCGATGATCGAACCGGCCGAGATCGCCATGATGATCAGCGCCAGATGCGGCTGGGACATGCCCTGGCCCTCGACCAGCGGGACGACGATGCCCGCCGTGGTGACGATGGCGACGGTCGCGGAACCCTGCGCGATGCGCAGTACCGCGGAGATCAGCCAGGCCAGCAGGATGACCGGCAGGCCGACGTCGTTGAAGGTGTCCGCGAGCGCGTCCGCGATGCCGCTGTTCTTGAGCACGGCGCCGAAGATCCCGCCCGCGCCGACCACCAGCAGGATGTTGCCGACCGGCTTGAGGGAGGAGGTCGACACCGATTCCAGGGACTTTCGGGACCAGCCGCGCCGGATGCCGAGCAGGTAGTACGCGAGCAGCAGTGCGATGGTCAGGGCGACGAACGGGTGGCCGAAGAACTCGATGACCGAGCGGAGCGTCGAGGGGTCCAGCGCGATGGAGGAGAACGTCGCGGCGAGGATCAGCAGCAGTGGGGTGCCGATGATCCCGAGTACGGTGCCGAGCGCGACCGGGGCCTCCTGCGGGGTGACCCCGGCGGCGCGCTGTTCGGTGACGACGGCGGCCTTGGCCTCCTCGGCCGCCTCGACCATGTCCTGCGGGACGTCGACGAAGATCCGCTTCCCGATCCAGGCGGCGTAGCCCCAGGCGGCCAGTACGGACGGGATGCCGACGAGGGCGCCCATCAGGATGACCCAGCCGAGGGAGACGTGGAAGAGGCCCGCCGCGGCGACCGGTCCGGGGTGCGGCGGCAGGAAGGCGTGGGTCATGGACAGGCCCGCGAGCAGCGGCATCGAGTACAGCAGGATCGACTTGCCGCGGGGGGTCCCCCCTGGTCGAGCGGAGTCGAGACCTAGGGGGCGCTTGGCGGCGGCGTACACGATCGGTGCGAGGACGAAGATGCCGACGTCGAAGAAGACCGGGATACCGAAGATCAGACCGGTCAGGCCCATGGCGAGCGGGGCGCGCTTCTCTCCGAAGAGGTTCAGCAGACGGGCGCTCAGCACCTCGGCTCCGCCGGAGACTTCGAGGATCGCGCCGAGCATCGTGCCGAGGCCGATGATGATCGCGACATGGCCGAGGATGCCGCCCATGCCGGATTCGATGATGGAGACGGCGGCGGAGCTCTGCACCGTACCGAAGAGCTCGGTGACGGAGAGTCCGGCGCCCAGGCCGACGGCTATGGAGACGGCGAGGAGTGCGACGAACGGCTGGAGCCTGACCTTGATGATCAGGAGGAGGAGGAGCGCGATACCGAGGACGGCGACGGTCAGGAGACCGGCCGTCCCGTCTATGAGGAGGAGGAGTCCACCGGTGTGGGGTGGCGTCTCGACCGGTGGGGGGCTGGCGGCGAGCTGCATGGGTAACTCCGTTGTCATCCATGGGGCTTCGGGTAGGGAGGAGCGCGGCAGGGCGCCCCGGTGGGGCGGGGCGCCGTGCCGTGCGGTGGTGCGGTGGTGCGGGTGCGGCAAGGTGTTGATCAGGCTCAGCCGAGCACCGCGAGGGCGTCGATCTCGATGAGCAGGCCCTTGGGCAGACCGACGTAGACCGTCGTCCGGGCGGCGGGGGCGGCCTTGAGGTCCTGCTCGCCGAAGTAGGTGTTGTAGATCTCGTTCATCTCGGCGAAGTGGTCGACGTCCGTGAGGTAGACGCGCATCATCATCACGTCGTCCCAGCTCGCGCCGCCCTCCTCCAGGATCGCCTTGACGTTGGCGAAGGTCTGGAGGGTCTGCTCGCGCAGGGTGGGCCCGGCCGGGGTCGGGGCCTGGCCCTCCACAGCGGGCAGGAAGCCGACCTGGCCGGCGACCTGGAGGATGTTCCCCTTGCGTACCCCGTGCGAGAACTTCGCGGGCGGGGCGGTGTGGGTGCTCGGGGTGAGTGCGGTCTTGTCGGTCATCGCTGATCAGGCTTTCTTGGGTCGGGTGGTGCCGGAGTACTCCCGGCTGATGGTGTCGGCGGTGCGCCGGACCAGCGGGAGCAGGGTGAGGAGTTCCTCTGCCGTGACGACCACGTTCGGTGCGGAGACCGACATGGCGGCGACGACGCGCCCGTCGGCGCCGCGAATGGGGGCGCCGACGCAGTTGATGGACTCCTCGTGGCCACCGAGGTCGGTGGCCCAGCCCTGTTCGCGTACGGCGGCGAGCTCCTTGAGGAACGCGCCGGCGCCGGGGGTCGAACGGGACGTGTACATGGGGTAGTCGAGCTTCTCCGCGACGGCGCGCCGTTCCGGCTCAGTCAGGTCCGCGAGCAGGAGTTTGGCCACGGCGGCGACGGTGATCGCGACGGGTTTGCCGATCCGGGAGTACATCCGGACCGGGTAGCGGCTCTCGACCTTGTCGATGTAGAGGACCTCGTGCTCCTCGTACACCGCGAGGTGGACGGTGTGTCCGCAGCTCTCGTTGAGTTCGGCGAGGTGCGGGTGGGCGATCTCCCGGACGTCGAGGTTCTCGACGGCCTCCTGGGCGAGCGCGAAGAGCCGTGCGCCGAGCCGGTAGCGCTGGTCCTGCTGGCGGTAGACGAGTCCGTGCTCGTGGAGTGTGCGCAGCAGCCGCAGCGCGGTGGACTTGTGGACGTCGAGCCGCTCGGCCACCTGCCCGAGGTCGGCGGGTCCCTGCGCGAGCAGCGGCAGGATGCTCAGCGCCCGGTCGACGGTCTGGCTCATGTCGTACGTACCTCCTGGTCGTCCCCCGTCCACCCGGGGCCGAGACGCAGTCTCCCCCAGGCGGTGTCGTCGAGGGCCACCAGGCGGTCGGCCCGGTCGCGGGCGGGCGGGTCGGTGAGGTCGCCGGGGACGGTGAGGGCGGCGGCGGCCATCAGGTGGCCGTGCCGGGCCCGGTCCTGGACGGGCAGTCCGCGCAGGGTGGCGGAGAGGAATCCGGCCGCGAAGGCGTCACCGGCTCCGACGGGCGCGACGACGTCGACGCGGAGCGCGGGCACCTCTGTGACGGTGTCACCGGCGATGACCGTCGCGCCGTCCGCGCCCCGCTTCACGACCAGGACCGCCGGTTCCGGGAGCGCCGCGCGGATCGCCTCCGCGCCCACGATCCCCCAGGCCTCCTCCGCCTCGTCCTCCCCGACGAAGACCAGGTCCGCGCCGCGGGCCAGCTCCAGCAGGACGCGGGGGGAGGCGTCGCCGCCCCGCCACAGTCCGGGCCGGTGGTTGACGTCGAAGGAGACGAGCGGGCGGCCGGGGCGCGGGGCGGTCAGCTCACGCAGCAGCGCCAGGCAGTCGGCGGACAGCGCGGCGGTGATGCCGGACAGGTGCAGGACCCGGCCGGCGAGCAGCGCCTCGTACGGGACGTCGGCGGGAGACATCGCGGAGGCGGCGGAGCCGGCCCGGTAGTACGCCACCTCGTGGACGTCGGCCGCGCGGTCCGTCGCCGTGCGGAAGTAGATGCCCGTCGGCCGGTCGGGGTCGCGCCGGACGGCGGAGGTGTCGACGCCGTAGCCGGCGATCGTGTCGACGAGGTGGTCACCGAAGCCGTCCGCGCCGACCCGGCTCACCCAGGCCGCCCGGTGTCCGGCCCTGGCGAGCGCGCAGGCGACGTTGGACTCGGCGCCGCCGATGCCCCGGCCGAAGGACGGCACGTCGGCGAGGCGCCCCGGCTGCGAGGGCAGGAACGTCACCATGGACTCACCGAGGCAGACGACATCCGTGGTCGCCGCGTCGGCGGCGGTCCTGGCCGGGGTTCCGGACACTCGGGGCTCCTCTTGGTCTGCGGGCGGCACCGGTTCTCACCATTGACCGGGCGTCGGCTCGGATGTTAGACAGCGCTGAGCGATATGCGCAATGGGTGTTGCATATGCTGCAACGCAACAGTGCGACGACGACCTACTTCGATCGAGGAGGCACCCCATGGCTGCCGAGGCTGCCGACCGTCCCGTGGCCGGGCTGACCGGTCTGGCCGGACTCGCCGACGAGCGGGTCGACCACCGGTTCAAGGCGCTCCCGCCCGACGCGCGGGGGCTGACCGTGGCGGCGCTGGCCGCCGAGCGGCGCTCCCTCTTCACCGGCGGGTTCACCACTCCGGTGCTCGCCCTGTCGGCCGAGTCCGTCGAGCACAACCTCGCCCTGCTGGAGACGTACGCAGAGCGGCACGGCCTCGCCTTCGCCCCGCACGGCAAGACGTCGATGTCCCCGCAGCTGTTCGCCCGTCAGCTGGAGCACGGCGCGTGGGGCATCACCGCGGCGGTGCCGCACCAGGCGCGGGTCTACCGGGCCTACGGGATCCAGCGGATCTTCCTCGCCAACGAGCTCGTGGACGCCGCCGCGCTGCGGTGGCTCGCGGGCGAGCTGGACGCCGACCCCGGCTTCCGGTTCGTCTGCTACGTCGACTCGGTGCGCGGCGTCGAGCTGATGGACGAGGCCCTGCGCGCGGCCGGTGCCTCCCGCCCGGTCGACGTCGTCGTGGAGCTCGGCGCCGGCGAGGGCGCCCGCACGGGTGCCCGTACCGAGGCCGACTGCGCCGAGGTCGCGGACGCGGTGGCCGGGGCCGGGAGCCTGCGCCTGGTGGGCGTGGCCGGTTACGAGGGCGAGGTGCCGCAGGCCTCCGGTGAGCGGGTACGGGACTGGCTGCGCCGGCTCGTCGCGCTGGCCGCGGACTTCGACGCGCGGGGGCGGTTCGCCGCGCTGGAGGACGGTGAGCCGATCGTGATCAGCGCGGGCGGCAGCGCCTGGTTCGACGCGGTGGCGGACGTGTTCGCGGAGATCCCGGAACTGTCCTCCCCCGTACTCAAGTTGCTCCGCTCGGGGGCGTACGTCTCGCACGACGACGGCCACTACCGCCATCTGACCCCCTTCAACCGGGTCCCGGAGGAGGGCGCCCTGGAGCCCGCCTTCCGGCTCTGGGCGCAGGTCGTCTCACGCCCCGCTCCCGGGCAGGCGTTCCTCAACGCGGGCAAGCGGGACGCGGCCTACGACCTGGACCTGCCCGTGGCGCAGGTCGTGCGGTCGGGGCGGGACGGATCGGTCCGCGAGGCGTCGGGGATCGAGATCACCGGACTGTCCGACCAGCACGCGTGGGTACGGACGGCGGACGGGGCCGAGCTGGAGGTCGGGGACTGGGTGGGGATGGGGCTCTCGCACCCCTGCACGAGCTTCGACAAGTGGCAGCTGATTCCGCTGGTCGCGGCGGACGGCACGGTCACGGACTACATCCGCACGTTCTTCTGATCCCCTGCGGGGTGCCCCACCCCACCCCGCCCCTTCCCGTAACCGGGGCTCCGCCCCGGGCCCCGCGCCTCAAACGCCGGCGAGGCTGAACACGCAGCCCCACCGGCTCGGCCGGGTATCGAAAGGCACCCCCATGGACCTGGTCATCCGCGACGCGCGCGTCATCGACGGCACCTCCGCCCCCTCCTACCGCGCCGATGTCGCCGTCCGCGACGGCCGGATCTCGGAGATCCACGCGGAGCGCGCCCCCGGCCCCCGCCCGTCCGCCGCCCGCACCCTGGACGCCGACGGTCTCGCCCTCTCCCCCGGCTTCATCGACATGCACGCCCACAGCGACCTCGCGCTGCTCCGCGACCCCGACCACAGCGCGAAGGCCGCACAGGGCGTCACCCTCGAAGTCCTCGGCCAGGACGGGCTGTCGTACGCCCCGGTCGACGACCGCACCCTCGCGGAGGTCCGCCGCTCCATCACCGGCTGGAACGGCGACGGGAGCGACATCGACTTCGACTGGCGCACGGTCGGCGAGTACCTGGACCGGCTCGACCGCAACTTCGGCGGTCAGGGCATCGCCGTCAACGCCGCCTACCTGATCCCGCAGGGCACCGTCCGGATGTACGCGGCCGGCTGGGACGACCGGCCCGCCACAGAGGCCGAGCTGACCCGGATGAGGGAACTCGTCGCCCAGGGCATGCGCGAGGGCGCCGTCGGCATGTCCTCCGGGCTCACCTACACCCCGGGCATGTACGCGGACGACGCCGAACTCACCGAGCTGTGCCGGGTGGTGGCCGAGCACGGCGGCTACTACTGCCCGCACCACCGCTCCTACGGCGCGGGCGCGCTTGAGGCGTACGAGGAGATGGTGCGGCTCACCCGTACCGCGGACTGCGCCCTGCACCTCGCGCACGCCACCATGAACTTCGGCGTGAACGAGGGGAAGGCGCCGGAGCTGCTCGCCCTCCTCGACCGGGCCCTGGAGGCGGGCGCCGACATCTCCCTCGACACCTACCCGTACACCCCGGGCTGCACGACCCTGGTCGCCATGCTGCCGAGCTGGGCGAGCGAGGGCGGCCCCGAATCGATCCTCGCCCGGCTGGCCGACGACGCGACGGCGGCGCGGATCCGCCACGACATGGAGGTCGTCGGGGCGGACGGCTGCCACGGTGTGCCGATCGAGTGGGACCGCATCGAGATCTCCGGCGTCAGCGTGCCCGGCCTCGGCTCCTACGTCGGCCGTACGGTCGCCGAGTCCGCACGGCTGCGCGGCGAGGAGCCCTGGGTGACCGCGCGGCGGGTGCTCCAGGAGGACCGGCTCGGCACGACGATCCTCCAGCACGTGGGCCACGAGGAGAACGTCCGGCAGATCATGCGCCACCGGGTCCATACCGGAGGCAGCGACGGCATCCTCCAGGGCGACAAGCCGCACCCGCGCGCCTACGGCACCTTCCCGCAGTACCTCGGCCGGTACACCCGGGAGCTGGGCGTCCTCGGCCTGGAGGAGTGTGTCGCCCACCTCACCTCCCGTCCGGCGGCCCGGCTGCGGCTGGCCGACCGCGGGCTCGTGCGCGAGGGGTACCGGGCGGACCTGGTCCTCTTCGACCCGTCGACGGTGGCGGCGGGCTCCACGTTCGAGGAGCCGCGCACCCTGCCGATCGGCATCCCGCACGTACTGATCGACGGCCGCTTCGTCATCGAGGACGGGAAGCGGACCCAGACCCTGGCCGGCCGCTCCGTGCGCTCCGGGCGCCCCGCCTAGGGAGTCTCCGCCGCCCGTTCCGCCGCCCACGCGAGGTCCTCCTCCGTGGGCGCGTCGTCCTGGGTGAGCGCCCGCCGCCAGTAACCGCTGAACTCCACGGCGGACCTGGGCAGTCCGCGCTCCTCCACCAGATGGCGGCGCAGCGCCCGTACCGTACCGGCCTCGCCCGCGAGCCAGCCGGCCGTATCGCCCCGCGGCAGTTCGGCGGAACGGACCGCGTCCAGCAGCGACGCGCCCCGGTCCCGGTGCACCCAGCACACCGTCACCTCGGCCGCGCTGTCGAACCGCTGCTCCTCCGCGGCGTCGGCCACCTCGGCGCAGACCGTCGCCCGCGCCCCGGCCGGCAGGGCTTCGAGGATCGTCCCGATCGCCGGGAGCGCCGACTCGTCACCGGCCAGCAGCAGGTGCCCGGCCTCGGGCAGCGGCCTGGCGTACGCGGAGGACGGGCCGACCATGCCCGCCACGTCCCCCGGCCCGGCGGTACGGGCCCAGCGGGTGGCGGGCCCCTCGTCGCCGTGGAGCACGAAGTCGACGGCCATCAGGCCGGAACCCGGGTGGTACGAGCGGACGGTGAAGCTCCGCATGAGCGGCCGCTCCGGTTCGGGGATCGCGAGGCAGGCCTCGTACCAGCGCATGCCGTAGGTGTCCTGCGCGTCCGGCTCCGGCAGCCGGGGCACGCGCTGCCCCGGCCTCGGGAAGCAGAGCTTCATCTGCTGATCGGGCCGGTCCTCCATGAGCGACGCCGGCGCGTCCCCGGAGAAGCTGATCCGCAGCATCCGCGGGCTGATCCGCTCGACGCCCTCGACCCGCACATACGACACAGGCAACCCCTGCACCGCCACGCGAAACCAGCCCCTCACCGGACTTTGATACTTTACGCCCTAAGTAATTATCGAATCGAAGTTACTTTACGACGTAAGGAGTCGCAAGTGGTGGTCTATGCCGGGCAGGGCGATGCCCGTCGGTCGATGTCGCTGCTGTGGCGTTCGGCCGCACCGCGCGAGGGAGGTGCGGCAGCCGGTCCGGGTCCCAGGCCGGGGCTGACGGTCGACGCGATCGTGACCGCCGCGATCGCCGTGGCCGACGAGGACGGCATGGCCGCGCTGTCGATGCGGGCGGTGGGCGAGCGGCTGGGGCGCACGGCGATGGCGCTCTACACCTACGTTCCCGGCAAGAGCGAGCTGCTGGACCTGATGTACGACGCGGCACACGCGGAACTCCCCGCGGGCCGTGCCGGATCGGGCGACTGGCGTAAGGATCTGACGGACTGGGCGCGCGACACCCTCGCGTTCTACCTGCGCCACCCGTGGGTGCTCCAGGTCTCCCAGGCCCGTCCGGTGCTCGGCCCGCACGAGTACGCCGGACTGGACGCTCTTGTGCGTCTCCTCTACGGCACGGGGCTCGACGCCGGGGTGCTGCGGCGCCTGGTCGGGACGCTGTTCCACTTCGTGCGGGGCGCCGCGCGGGCCGTCGCCGACGCGCGCGAGGCGGCGACGGGGCGGGCGGACGAGGAGTGGTGGTACGCCCGCTCGGCGGCGCTCATGGAACTGGTCCCGGACTTCGCGGACCGCTATCCGGAACTGAGCCGGATGGAGCGGGAATCGGCGCGGCCGGAACCGGCCGGGGACGACGCGGTGCCGTATCCGGAGCGAGAGGCACGGGAGACGTTCACCGCGGGACTGGACGTCCTGCTGGACGGCATCGAGACCGCCGTCCGGCGGGGACCGGGGGCAGGGCGCACGGACACGCCCTGAAGCCCGCGACTCACCATCGGTACCAACGGCCGTGAGCGGTGCCGGAACCCGACCGCAGCAGAAATCCCAGCAGCCACAGCACCAGCAGGATGCCTGCGATCCACCAGAGCAGGTTGAGCGCGAACCCGGCACCGAGCAGCAGCAGCACGACCAGAAGAACGACAAGCAGGGGAACCATATTCATCAACCTCCGCGAATTCGAGTGTCCCGGTCCTCCCGGTCCACACCTCCGCCCGCGCATTCCTCCCGGACCGGAGCGCAACCGTTTCCGCCACGTCTTCCCGGGCATCCGGGGCACATGAATATCTCTGCGACAGCCAGAAAAGGGCACGGGAAGGCAAGACGCGCGGGAGACGGTTCGGCCGTCGAGGCGGGCGGCCGTGCCGGATTCGTGGCCCGCGGGGTCATCTACATCCTGGTCGGCGTGCTCGCCCTGCGTATCGCGTTCTCGGACGGAGGCGGGAAGAAGCAGGCGGACCGGGGCGGGGCGCTGAGCGAGATAGCCCAGAAGCCCTTCGGTTCCGTCCTGCTGTGGCTCTCCTGGGCATCGCGCTCGTCGGCATGGCCCTGTGGCGGCTCTCCGAGGCCGCGTTCGGGACCGCGGGCGACAAGGGAAGCGGCAGCGGTTCGAGCGACTCGAAGTCGCAGGACGTCACGGCGAAGGTGCTCGACCTGCCGGGTGGCCGCCGGCTGGTCGGTATCGCGGGCGTGGTCGTCGCCGGGATCGGCCTGTACATAGCCGGCCGGGCCGCACTCCGTAAGTTCCACAAGCACCTGCGGATGGGCGAGATGTCACCCGTCCAGCGCCGCGGTGTGGACATCACGGGCGTCTTCGGCGGAATGTCCCGCGGCATCGTCTTCGCGGTCGCCGGCGGATTCGCCTTGGCCGCCGCGGTGAAGGCGCGGTCCGGCGAGGCGAAGGGCATGGACGACACCCTGCGCTCGTTCAGCTCGACCCCGGCCGGCCCCTGGCTGCTGGCACTCATCGCGGTGGGCCTGGCCGCCTTCGGCCTCTTCTCCTGGGCGAACGCCCGGTGGCGCAAGATCTGACTGACCGGACGCGTGCGGGGGCGGGGGCGGGGGCGGGAATACCGCTCCCCCGCCCCCGCCCGACCGCGCTCCGCCGGTTACGGCTTGGGCAGCTCGCAACCCGCCGCGTCCAGGTCGAACTTGTTGCCCGCGCCGATGCACGGCACGATGCCGTACGTCTCCTGGGCGTAGTTGATGCCCTCGCGGACCGTCACCTGGCCGTTCTCGTCGACCTCGCACGGATTGTTGTCCGTGCACTCCTGCCCGTCCTCGTTACCGGTGTTGTTGACGGCGACGACCTTGCCGGTCGCGTCGTCGATCACCGGGGAGCCGGACGTGCCGCCGATGGTCTGGCAGGCGGAGGTGTAGCGGACCGAGTCCTTCCAGGTCCACTCGCCCTCCTTGAGGCGGTAGACGAACCCGTCGACGTTGCAGCTGTACGTGCGCTTCCAGTACCCGGACGCCACGGTGATCGCCGCGCCCTGCACCGGGTGCGCGGTGTTGAGCTCCAGCGCCTCGATCCCGTAGTCGCTCTCGATATCGGCGTACGTGGAGGTGAGTTGGTACACCGATATGTCGGTGTCCGTCATGGTCCCGTACGCGATCTTGCTCGCCCGCACCGTGCCGAGGTCGCCGCCCGAGGCGTCCAGCAGGGTGAAGCTGCGGGTGGACGGCTGGTCGATCACGACCTCACCGGGCCCGGGGAAACCGGACTCCATGCAGTGCCCGTTGGAGAGCACGAGCGCGGGATCGTCCGGCTGGGAGTCGGGCGTACGGACGACCGATCCCGAACAGTTGCTGAGCGCCACGGTTCCGGCGAAGCCGACCGCCTTGGTCCTGGCCTTCGCCCGGACCGCCGTGTGACTCGATGACGCCGCCGCCTTGACCGTGCTGGGCGCTGTCGCGTCGTGGCTTGTGGCCGCGGTCGCGGGCGCCGTGCCGGCTCCGAGGAGCAGCACGGCGAAGAGCGCACCGACGAGAGGCTTTTTCATGTGGGGGTCCCCTCAAATGACCTGCGCAGAGCGTGTGGGGCCTCTGCGACCGAAGTTCTTCCGGTTTTGACATGCGCATGTTTGCGTATCGAGAGGGGTCGCACAAGGGGGCGCCCCGCCAGTGCGGGGTGCACCTCCGTGGCGCATCTCACCCGGCCTGCTCCGTCACGCCCCGGCCGCACCCCTTTCCAAGCCCGGCCCCCGTCCGCGCCCCGCGTTCCCACGGTTCGCGGGCGGTCGGCGCATGGGATGGAAGCCGGACCGGGCGGACCGGGCGACCCGGCTGGGTCAACCTGCGGGGAAAGGCCGGGCACCCCGCGAAACACAGTCGTAAGCTCGCAGACATGCAGGTCATCCAGTCCACGAAGCTCGCCAACGTCTGTTACGAAATCCGGGGCCCCGTGCTGGAGGAGGCGATGCGGCTGGAAGCGGCCGGCCATCGCATCCTCAAGCTGAACACCGGCAACCCCGCCGCGTTCGGCTTCGAGTGCCCGCCGGAAATCCTTGAGGACATCCTGCGCAACCTCTCCGGGGCGCACGGCTACGGCGACGCGAAGGGGCTGCTGTCCGCGCGGCGGGCCGTGATGCAGCACTACCAGACCAAGGGGATCGACCTCGACATCGAGGACGTCTACCTGGGCAACGGCGTCTCCGAGCTGATCCAGATGTCGATGCAGGCGCTGCTCGACGACGGCGACGAGGTGCTGGTCCCGGCCCCGGACTACCCGCTGTGGACGGCTTCGGTCTCGCTGGCCGGCGGCACGGCCGTGCACTACCGGTGCGACGAGCAGTCCGACTGGATGCCGGACCTCGCGGACATCGAGCGGAAGATCACCGACCGCACCAAGGCCATGGTGATCATCAACCCGAACAATCCGACGGGCGCGGTGTACGACGACGAGATGCTGCGAGGGCTGACGGAGATCGCCCGCCGCCACAACCTGGTCGTCTGCTCCGACGAGATCTACGACCGGATCCTGTACGACGGAGCGACCCACACCCCGACCGCGACCATCGCGCCCGACCTGATGGTCCTCACCTTCAACGGGCTGTCGAAGAACTACCGGGTGGCCGGCTACCGCTCCGGCTGGATGGCGGTCTGCGGCCCGAAGGCGCACGCCTCCTCGTACATCGAGGGGCTGACGATCCTGGCCAACATGCGGCTCTGCGCCAACATGCCCTCGCAGCACGCGGTGGCCACCGCGCTCGGCGGGCGGCAGTCGATCAACGACCTGGTACTGCCGGGCGGCCGCATCCTGGAGCAGCGGGACGTGGCGTACGACCTGCTGACACAGATCCCGGGCGTGACGTGCGTGAAGCCGAAGGGTGCGCTGTACCTCTTCCCGAGGCTCGACCCCAAGGTCTACAAGATCAAGGACGACCGGCAGATGGTCCTCGACCTGCTGCGGGCCGAGAAGATCATGGTGGTGCAGGGGACGGGGTTCAACTGGCCGGAGACCGATCACTTCCGGGTCGTGACCCTGCCCTCCACCGAGGACCTGACGGACGCGATCGGCCGGATCGCCCGCTTCCTGGACGGGTACAGCCAGGTGTAGGCGACGGGTGCGGGCGAGGGTGCGCACCACCCGATCGTGAATCTGGACAACTTTAGACTGAATCCAAGCTAGGATGGATCCACAGCAACACCAGGAGGCCATCCATGTACGAACCGATCCGCACCAAATCGGTCCACACACCGGCCGACCACGCCGACTTCCCGCACCGCACCCGCGAGGAAGAGCTGGACATCCAGCTCGCCGGGCATCTGGCCGCACTCCTCGCGGTCACCGACGAGCTGGGGCTCGGCGAGGCGGGCGACCGCATCGCCGAACAGGTCGCCCGGTTGCGCGGCACACCCCCCGCCCGGCACGCCGGCCTGAGCGAGGCCCCCGCCCCGGCCCTGCACCGCCGCGCCCACGCCCTCGCGGGCCGCACCCTGGTGGTGGCGGCGTCCCGCGCCGACACGGCCGTCGCGATCCTCTCGGCCGAGCGGATGGACGCCCACACCGCGGCGCTCTCCGCCGACCCGTCGCACCTGGTCGGCGCCCTCTGACGGCCCCGGTCCACGTGCCGTAGAGGCGCGTGGACCGGGTGCCACCCATCCGCGGCGCTCCGGTCGTGGGTCTCCCCTCGGGGCAGGCGCTCAGCCCAGCCGCTGGACCAGGGCCCGGTACTCGTCCCACAGCTCCTTCGGCGCGTGGTCCCCGAAGGTGTTGAGGTGCTCTGGGATCAGCGCCGCCTCCTCGCGCCAGATCTCCTTGTCGACCTTGAGCAGGAAGTCGAGATCGGACTCGGAGAGGTCCAGGCCCGCGGTGTCGATCGAGCCCTTGGCCGGCAGGATGCCGATCGGGGTCTCGACGCCCTCGGCCTTGCCCTCCAGGCGCTCGACGATCCACTTCAGGACGCGGCTGTTCTCGCCGAAGCCGGGCCAGACGAACTTGCCGGCCTCGTTCTTGCGGAACCAGTTCACGTAGTAGATCTTCGGGAGCTTCGACTGGTCCGGCTTGTCCGCGCCGACCTTGAGCCAGTGGTTCATGTAGTCGCCCATGTTGTAGCCGCAGAACGGCAGCATGGCGAACGGGTCGCGGCGCAGCTCACCGACCTTGCCCTCGGCGGCGGCGGTCTTCTCGGAGGCGACGTTGGCACCGAGGAAGACCCCGTGCTGCCAGTTGAAGGACTCGGTGACCAGCGGTACGGCCGAGGCGCGGCGGCCGCCGAAGAGGATGGCCGAGACCGGCACGCCCTTGGGGTCCTCCCACTCGGGCGCGATGATCGGGCACTGACCGGCCGGGACGGTGAAGCGGGCGTTGGGGTGGGCGGCGGGCGTACCGGACTCGGGGGTCCAGTCGTTGCCCTTCCAGTCCGTGAGGTGCGCGGGCGGCTCCTCCGTCATGCCCTCCCACCAGACGTCGCCGTCGTCGGTGAGCGCGACGTTGGTGAAGACGGAGTTGCCCCACATGGTCTTCATGGCGTTGGCGTTGGTGTGCTCGCCGGTGCCGGGCGCGACGCCGAAGAAGCCGGCCTCGGGGTTGATCGCGTAGAGCCGGCCGTCCTCGCCGAACCGCATCCAGGCGATGTCGTCACCGATGGTCTCGACGGTCCAGCCGGAGATCGTGGGCTCCAGCATGGCGAGGTTCGTCTTGCCGCAGGCGCTCGGGAAGGCCGCCGCAACGTACTTCGACTCCCCGCGCGGCGGTGTGAGCTTGAGGATCAGCATGTGCTCCGCGAGCCAGCCCTCGTCGCGCGCCATGACGGAGGCGATGCGCAGCGCGTAGCACTTCTTGCCGAGCAGGGCGTTGCCGCCGTAGCCGGAGCCGTAGGACCAGATCTCGCGGTCCTCGGGGAAGTGCGAGATGTACTTGGTGGAGTTGCACGGCCACGGGACGTCCTCCTGGCCCTCGGCCAGGGGGGCGCCGAGGGTGTGGACGGCCTTCACGAAGAAGCCGTCGGTGCCGAGCTCGTCGAGGACCGGCTGTCCCATGCGGGTCATGGTGCGCATGGAGACGGCGACATAGGCGGAGTCGGTGATCTCGACACCGATCGCGGAGAGCGGCGAGCCGACGGGGCCCATGCAGAAGGGCACGACGTACATGGTGCGGCCGCGCATCGAGCCGCGGAAGACACCCTCGTCACCCACGAAGATCTCCCGCATCTCGGCGGGGTCCTTCCAGTGGTTCGTCGGGCCGGCGTCCTCCTCCTTCTCGGAGCAGATGAACGTACGGGTCTCGACCCGTGCGACGTCGCTCGGGTCGGAGGCGGCGTAGTAGGAGTTCGGGCGCTTGACCGGGTCGAGTTCGGTGAACGTGCCCTTGGCCACGAGCTCCCCGCACAGGCGCTCGTACTCGGCCTCGGAGCCGTCGCACCAGACCACTCGGTCCGGCTCGGTGAGGGCTGCGATCTCGTCGACCCAGGAGACGAGCTCCTGGTGGTTGGTGGGAACAGTGAGGGGAGCCGCGATGTCGCGCGCCACGATCGCTCCTTGATGAGGGTGTCTGCCTGGTAGGCCCCGTGGGGGCTGCGACCCGGATGCTTCTACCCCTTCGAATTACCCCTGGCGCTCATCCGGTGCCGACCGCACTCATTTGATCATCCGACCGTTCCGCCCATATGTCCAGGGGGCCGCCCACGTGAGCATCACCACTCATATCCGCAACCTACGGTGGCGTAGGTACGATGCAGGGATGACTGCTGCCACTGCCGCCGCACCGGAGCCCACCGGGCTGGAACCAGCCGGAACCGACGATGTCGAGCTGAAGCCACGGATGCGCGGCTGGCTGCACGCCGGCATGTTCCCCGCGGTCCTGATCGCGGGCATCGCGCTCATCGCGCTCACGGACACCACCCGCGGCCGGATCGCCTGCGGGGTCTACATCCTGACCGCGTGCCTGCTGTTCGGCGTGAGCGCCGTCTACCACCGCGGCACCTGGGGGCCGCGCGGCGAGGCGGTGCTGCGCAGGCTGGACCACGCGAACATCTTCCTGATCATCGCGGGCACCTACACCCCGCTCGCCCTGCTCCTGCTGCCCGAGTCCACCGGGACCCCGCTGCTGTGGGCGGTCTGGGGCGCGGCGGTCGCGGGCATCGCCTTCCGGGTGTTCTGGGTCGGCGCCCCGCGCTGGCTCTACACGCCGTGCTACATCGCGATGGGCTGGGCCGCGGTCTTCTTCCTGCCGGACTTCATGCGGACCGGCGGGATCGCGGTGCTGGTGCTGGTGGTCGTCGGCGGAGTGCTGTACAGCGCCGGCGGCGTCATCTACGGCATCAAACGGCCGAATCCGTCACCGCGCTGGTTCGGCTTCCACGAGGTCTTCCACTCGCTGACCCTGGCGGCGTTCGTCGCGCACTACGTCGGCATCTCCCTGGTGGCGTACAGCCAGAGCTGAACCCCGGTAAGGGCCGCGGCGTTCGAGCCGCGGCCCTTTCGCATACCCGGACGCAGGAGCACGGGATCCATGTTGAAACTCACCACCTTTTGAGAGTTACTGTCACTTGACTGCAACTCTCAAAAGGGGTACGCCATGAACCGACGCTGGTGGGCCCTGGGCGCGCTGGTGGCGAGCACGCTCGTCCTGGGCTTCGACATGACCATCCTCAATGTGGCGCTGCCGACGATGGCCGGTGATCTCGGCGCCACCACCGGCCAGCAGCAGTGGATGGCCGACGCGTACGTCGTGGTGTTCGCCGCGCTGATGCTTCCGGCGGGCCTGCTCGGGGACCTTCCCCGAGCTCTCAACTCCGTTCGAGCAGGGGAGACCCCACCGGCCGACGCCGGATGCTCATCACCGGCCTCGGCGTATTCTTCGCCGGCTCGGTCATCGGCACGCTCGCCACCGACGTGCCCACCGTGATCGCGGCCCGCTGCGTGATGGGCGTCGGAGGTGCTCTCGTGATGCCGCTGGCCATGGCCGTACTGCCCTCGCTGTTCGGGGAGCCGAAGGACCGGATGAAGGCCATCGGTATCGTCTCGGCCGCCTCCGCGCTCGGCATGGCCTTGCTGCGGCAGCGGACGTTCCTGCTCAGCACGCTCGCCGCGACACTCGTCATGTTCGTCCTGGCCGGGCTGATGTTCATCCTGCCCGGCTACCTCCAGGCCTTTCTGGGCAACGACGCCTTCGGCACGGGCGTACGGATGCTGCCGATGATGGGCGGGCTGATCGTCGCGACGCGGGCGGGCGGCCCGCTCAACGCACGCTTCGGAGCCCGCGCCACGATGTCGGCCGGGCTCGTCGTGCTCGCCTTCGCCGCGTTCCTCGGCAGCCGTACGACGGTGGACAGCGGCTACGGCTTCACCGCGCTCTGGCTCTCCGTCGCGGGCGTCGGCTTCGGCTTCGCCGTCGTGCCCGCCATGGACGCCGCACTGGCCGCCCTGCCCCCGGACCGGGCGGGCAGCGGCTCCGGACTGCTGATGACCGTGCGCCAGACGGGCAGCGCGCTCGGGATCGCCCTGCTGGGCAGCCTGCTCGCCGGCGCCTACAGCGGCCGGCTCGACACCGCGGGGCTGCCGGCCGCCGCGGCGGACACGGCCGGGGACTCGGTCGTCGCCGCCCACGCCGTCGCGGCGAAGCTCGGGGTACAGCGGCTCGCGGACTCCGCCTATCTGCACGGCATGAGCCTGGTCATGCTCGTCATCGGCGCCACCGCACTGGTCAGCGCCCTGCTGGTCGCAGCCTTCCTCACCGGCCCGAAGCCGAAGCGCGAGGAGCCGGCCGACGTGGCCGTCACCCCCCGTCGATGCCTGACAATGGCGACCATGGCCGCCACCTCTCGCACCCCTCACGCCGCACCCGGCGCGCAGCCCCCGCTGGGACTGCGCGAGCGCAAGAAGCTCAGGACCCGGGTCGCCATCCGGAAGGCGACCTACCGGCTGATCGCCGAGCAGGGGTACGACGCGACGACCATCGAGCAGATCGCGGAGGCGGCGGAGGTGTCGCCGAGCACGGTCTTCCGGTACTTCGCGACCAAGGAGGACATCGTCCTCACCGACGAGTACGACCCGATCATGGAAGCGACGCTGCGGAACCGGCCGGCCGATGAACCGCCGCTGGCCTCCGTGCGGTTGATGATGGTCGAGACGCTGACGTCGTTCATCGCCACGGAGAACGAGGAACTGCACCAGCGCACCCGGCTGATGGTGGAGGTCCCCGCCATCCGGGCGCGGATGACGGAGACCATGTCGGACACCGCGAAGGTCCTGGCCCAGGCGCTCGCCGACCGCACCGGCCGGAGCGCGGACGACCTGAAGATCCGGATCTTCGTCGCGGCGGTGCTGGGAGCACTGCGCGAGGTGACGCTGTACTGGGGCGAACACGGACAGCAGGGCGACCTGATCGCCCTGATCAACGAGGCGCTGGACACCCTGGAGGGCGGCCTGCTGCTGTGACCGCCGGCCAGGACGCGGCACCGCGGCTGTCGCCGCGCGCCCGCCGGAGGTTACGGGGCAGCGTTCAGCGCGCGGGCCAGCGCCTCCGGGTCCGTGGCCGGCGCCTCGCACACGAAGTGCCTGCACACATACGCGGTCGGCGCCCCGTCCACCATCGGCCGGTCCGCCAGCAGCGGGAACTCTGAGCCGGACGTCTCCCCCGCCGCGACCACCGCGCCGGGCGCCCGTCCCAGCAGCGCCGTACGGTGCAGCTCACCGCCGACCGGCCCGGCGACGGCCACCTCACGCGGGCCGTCGAGCAGCGCCTCCGCCACCGCGAGCCCCCAGCCGATGAACCTCGGCGCCTTCGGCCCCAGCGCCTTCACCACGCCCAACGCCTCCTCCGCGGCGGTGCGGTGGGGTTCGGAGCCGGTGAACGCGGCGTACGAGAGCAGCGCGCCGGCCGCCGCCGTCCAGCCGGCCGGGGTGGCGCTGTCGGTGGGGTCCTGCGGTCGGCGGATCAGCCGCTCGGCGTCGTCCGCGGTGTCGTACAACTGACCGCCCTCGCCGGCGAAGTGCTCCAGCACGATGTCCAGCAGGAAGCCCGCGAACTCCAGCCAGACGCCCTCACCGGTGACGGCCGCCAGCGCGAGGAAGCCCTCCGCGACATCGCCGTAGTCCTCCAGCACGCCCGCGTGCTCCCCGGCGCGCCCGTCCTTGGACGTCCGGACCAGCCGGGCGACCGGCCCCATGTGCAGCCGCACCAGCAGGTCCGCCGCCTCGGTGGCGCGCTCGACGAGATCGGGGCGGTCGAAGTACGCGCCCGCCTCCGCGAGCGCCGCGACGGCCAGCCCGTTCCACGCGGCGACCACCTTGTCGTCCCGCCCCGGCCGAGCGCGCAGCTCACGTGCGGCGAGGAGCCTGGCCCGTACGCCGGCGGCCCGCGCCTCGTCGGCCGGGCCGGTGAGCGGCAGCTGGAGCACGGAGGCCCCCTCCTCGAAGGTGCCTTCCTCCGTCACCCCGAAGTACTCCGCGGCGAAGGCGGCATCGTCCTCCCCGAGCACCTCCCGCAACTGCTCCGGCGTCCAGACGTAGTACGCGCCCTCGACGTGCTTCCCGTCCGCGTCCTCACTGTCGGCGTCGAGCGCCGAGGCGAAGCCCCCCTCGGCGGTACGCAGCTCGCGCACCATGAAGTCCGCGGTCTCCAGCGCCACCCGGCGGGCCGACTCGGAGCCGGTCGAGCGCCACAGATGGGCGTACACCCGGCAGAGCAGCGCGTTGTCGTAGAGCATCTTCTCGAAGTGCGGGACGACCCACTCCCGGTCCACCGAGTACCGGGCGAAGCCGCCGCCGAGCTGGTCGTACATCCCGCCCCTGGCCATCGCCTCACAGGTGTCGGCCGCCATCTGGAGCGCACCGTCCGCACCGGTACGGGCATGGTGGCGCAGCAGGAACTCGATCACCATCGACGGCGGGAACTTGGGCGCTCCGCCGAAGCCGCGGTTCTTCTCGTCGTACTCCCGGGTCAGCCCGAGCAGCGCCTGCGCCAGCTCCGCCTCGGCCGGAAGGCCCTCCCCGCCGTGGGCGAGTGTGCGCTGCGACAGCTCACGGACGATGCGCCCGGCCACCTCACCGACCTCGTCACGCCGGTCCGTCCAGGCCGCGACGACACCTTCGAGCACCTGCCGGAAGGAGGGCAGTCCGTGCCGGGACTCGGGCGGGAAGTACGTCCCGAAGTAGAAGGGTTCCGCCTCGGCCGTGAGGAACACGGTCATCGGCCAGCCGCCCTGCCCGGTCGCCGCCTGCACGGCCTCCATATAGACGGCGTCCACATCCGGACGCTCCTCACGGTCGACCTTGACCGGCACGAAGTGCCCGTTCAGGTACGCCGCGACCACTTCGTCCTCGAACGACTCGTGAGCCATCACATGGCACCAGTGGCACGCCGAGTACCCGACCGACAGCAGGACGGGCACATCGCGCCGCCGGGCCTCCTCGAAAGCCTCCGGCCCCCAGGGCCACCAGTCGACCGGGTTGTCAGCGTGCTGCAGCAGATAAGGCGAGGTCACACCAGCCAGCCGGTTCATGCGATTCAGCCTCTCACAATGCCCAACCCCATTGGCGAGGCCCGCCGCCCTCATCCGAATCGGGCACCCCGTCGTCACATCACGCGACCGTTGGCTGAGCCCCACGGTGCCGGGACTCATGCGGCGGCGTACAACCCCCCGGCCACTCCGAAGGCCTCCTGAGCGAACAAGCGTTCCCGCGTTGGTGCGGTTTCCGCGTCTGTCACTTCACTCAGAGGTTTCCATGGCCCATGCTTCTCCCCGTTGTCGCGCCCTTTTCCAGACCGCCGGTGCTGTCGGCGCCGTCGCCCTGCCGGCGCTGGGTGCCGCGCCCGCAGGTGCCGCGGACTCGGACGCCCCCAATCTCGCGCTGGGCGGGATCGGCCCGATCGACGGGGTGGAGCCGGGCAGCGAGCGCAGCCTGCCGGGTTCCTTCACCAACACGGGCACCGCGGCGCTCGACAAGGTCTGGATGGCCTGGTCCGTGACCCTTGGCCTCGGCTTTTCCCCGACGCCCTCCAACTGCTCGACCCAGAACCTCGGTGGCGCCGACGAAATGCCTAAGTCCTCCGTCATGGTCTGCGAGTTCGACGGGCCGGTGGACCCCGGTGTCGTCTACGCGCCCGAGGGGCTGAAGCTGAGGGTGCGGGACAGCGCCCTGAACGACGAGCTGGCCGTGAGAGTCAGCGACAGCCGCATCGAGACCGGTACGGGTGAGGAGGGCCCGCCGGATCAGGGCACCGGGCCCGCGGTGAAGCTGGTGAAACGCCCCGACGAGACCCCGGCCGCCCCGGGCTCCACCGGGCCCGCCTGGAGCAAGACGGACGTGACCGCCAAGAGCACGGCCGACTTCCAGGTGACGGGGGCCCGGCTGAAGGGCAAGGTCGGCGACACGGTCCCCTTGACCGTGAAGTTCACCAATGCCGGGCCCGGCTGGGTAGCAGGGGAGCCCTACGCCTCCGTGACCCACGTCCTCGTCAAGATGCCCGCCGGCACGACGGTCACCCAGACCTCCTGCAAGAGCCAGGGGCAGGGGACGTACGACTGCGGCACCTATAACTCGTGGGTCTACGCGGACAGCGAGACCACCTACACATTCAAGCTGAAGATCGACAAGGCGGTGGCCGGGGCCAAGGGCTCGGTGGCGCTGGAAGAGAAGTCCCGGCCCTTCGACCCGGTGAAGTCGAATGACAGGGCGGACATCCTGCTCGACATCGACGGCGACGGTACCGACGCGACGGGCGGCGGCAGCTCGGCGTCCGGCGGCAGCTCGACGGGCGGCTCCGGCGGTTCGGGGACGGACGCGTCCGGCGGTTCCGGTTCGGCTTCCGGAACCGGTTCTACGTCCGGGTCCGGTTCGGCGTCCGGATCCGGGACCTCCGCCACGGGCGGCGACTCCGCCTCCGGCTCCTCCGGCTCCTCCTCCACGGGTGGTGGCCTCGCGGCGACCGGCTCCGGTTCCGCCCTGCCCCTCGCGGCCGCGGCCGCCGGTGCCGTGGTCCTCGGGGCGGGCGGAGTGCTGGCGGCACGCCGTCGCGCCGCCCGGCAGCGGTAACGACGTCCTGTCCGGCGGGGCGGGCGCGGGCCCGTCCCGCCGCACACCGCGCGGTCACCGGCGGACCTCGTCCGGGCCGTGAGGCCCGCCGGCCGACAGGGCAGAAACAGCACCGCAGTCTCGCGGACGCCCTGTCGCGCACCGGCCCCAGGCAGGAGACTGGTCCTCCACCCGGCCGGATTCGGGGCCGGCCGAGGGCAGGAACCGAGGGGGACATATGCGGATGCGGGACAGCCACCGGGCGGACGCCGAACGGCTGTTGGTACGGGCCGTGGAGGAGGAGGTACGGCGCACCGGCGGACGGGCGGATTCCGGCGTACTGATGACGCGGGCGCGGGGCGCCCTGGACTCCATGGCATCGGGCGCGGCGGAGGAGTACGCCTCGTACGTCCAGGCCCTCGACGCCGCGGCGGCCGGAAAGCAGAAGTTCGACAAGGCCTCGCTCGGAACACCGTTGCTGGTCACGGGAGTTGCCGCGACAGCCGCCTTCGGGGCGGATCTGGTGCTCGGTACGGCGTCGGGGCTGGCGCTCGGCGCGGGGGCCGTCGTCGCGGTCGCGGGCGCCACCGCGACCGTCGCCAAGGTCACCGCCTCGCACTGGCCGGCCGCCTCCCGCCGGGCCGGGGCCCTCGGACAGCCGGGCGGCACCCAGCAGTTGAGGTTGCAGTGGCTGACGGCGCTGGAGGTACGCGGCATCCGGCCGTTCCTCGACCAGCAGCGGATGCTGACCGCCTCGTCCCGCACCCCGGCGAAGAAGGCCGCCACCGCGCAGGCCCGCACCGCACCGACCCTGCGCGGCGGGGACCGCAGCGCGGCGGCACGCATGCGCGCGATCCTCGACCAGTCGTTCAGTCATCTCCCGTCCACAGACAGCCAGTTCGCCGGGCGGCGGGGCGAACTGGCCCGGATCGGGCAGTGGGTGCACGCGGCCCGTGCGTCCACCGAGACGAAGCCCACCGTGGTCGTCCTGCACGGCCCGCCGGGCGCCGGGCGCACCACGCTCGCCATACGGGCGGCCCACGATCTGAAGGACCAGTTCCGGGGCGCGTGCGTGGTGGACCTGCGCGGCGGCGCGGACGGCGAACCGCCGCTGCCGACCCGGGACGCCCTGCTCCACCTGCTGAACCGGCTGGGCGCGCCGCGCGAGCAGCTGCTGTTCCGGGACGGGGGCTCGGCCGGCCGCTCCGCGGGGTCCTCCGCGGAGCAGCAGGTGCGCCGGCTCAGCGAGTTGTACCACCAGCATCTGACCGGGACGCCGGTGACGATCGTCCTCGACGACGCCAGTGACGTGGAGCAGGTCCGCACGCTGATCCCGGAGCGTTCCGACAGCCTGGTCCTGGTCACCGCCCGCGAGCCGCTCGAACTGCCCGGTTCCCTCCAGGCGTGGGTGCACCAGCTGGAGGTCGGGGCGCTGGATCCGGCGGGGGCGGAGGAGCTGCTGCGCGAGGCGTCCCAGGAGGAGGACCTGGGGCCGTACGACTACCCGGCCGGCGAGGCGATCACCGAACTGTGCGGCGGGCTGCCGCTGGCGCTGCGGATCGCGGGCTCCTCGCTCGGGGAGCGCACCCCGAGCGCCCTGGCCGCGGATCTCGGCGCGTACGGCCCGGTGACCCCGGTCGAGCGGGCGCTGTGGCTGCGGTACACCGACCAGCCGGAGCAGGCGCGGCGGCTGCTGCGGCGGCTCGCGCTGGCCGGTCGTGCCAGTCTGGGCGCGGCGGCGGCCGCCGCGCTGCTGTCGGCCGAGGAGCAGGAGGCCGAGCGGCTGCTGGCCGCCCTGTCCCGGGCCGGGCTGCTGGACCACGTACGCGGTTCGCGCTACCGGCTGCACGACCTCGTACGGGGCTTCGCGCTGGCCCGGCTGCTCGACGAGGAGGAGCCGGCCGAGCGCACGGCCGCGCAGGAGCGGCTGATCGTGAACTACGCGGAGCTGGCCGGTGCGGTGATCCGGATGGTGGACGGCAAGATGTCCACCAGGGCCGGGCAGTTCGGCTCGCACGGCTTCACCTCGCTGGACGCGGCGCTGCGCTGGCTGGACGAGGAGTCGAGCTTCATCACCTCCGCGCTGCGGCACGCGGAGGGCGTCGACCAGGCGGCGGTGCTCGACCTGCTGGGCGCGCTGTGCGACTACTGCCTGCTGCGCGGCGACCTCTACCGCCTCGGTGAGATCAGCGAGTTGACGCAGGCGGTCGACCAGGGGCTGCTGGAGCGCTCGGTGCAGTGGCGGACCGGGATCGCGGCCCGTCAGCTGGGCGAGCTGGACAAGGCGCGCACCACGCTGTCCTCCGTCGTCGGCCTGTACCGCGAGGCGCAGAACGACTCGGGTACGGCGCTGGCGCTCTGTTCGCTCGGCATCACCCTGCACCACCAGGGCAATCTGACCGAGGCGGCGGCCCGGCTGCGGGAGGCGCTGGAGCTGCAGACCTCCGAGGACCAGGCCGCCGACCGGGCCTGGTCGATGCACGCGCTGGCCGCGGTGGAGCGGGACCGGGCGCACCCGGCCGAGGCGCTGGCGCTCCTGGACACGGCGCTGGCCCTGCACCGCGAGGGCGAGTCGCTGCACGGGGAGGCGTGGACGCAGTTCCAGCTGGGTCAGGTGCGGCTGCGGATGGGCGATGTGGAGCGGGCCGAGCTCGCGCTGCGTACGGCCCTCGATCTGTACGGGCGCACCCGGGACGAGCGCGGCGAGGCGTGGGCGCTGACCCAGCTGGCCCGCGCCCGGCTGCTGGACGGCGATCCGGCCCCCGCGGTGGAGCAGCTGAACGCCGCGCTGTCCCGGCACCGCGACAACGAGGACGCCCGGGGCGAGGCGTGGACGCTCTACTACCTGGGCCAGGCCCTGGAGGAGACCGGCGAGACCGATCAGGCGGTACGGCAGCTGGAGCGGTCGCGCACGATGTTCTCCCGGATGCGGGACGTGTACGGGCTGGCGTGCGCCCGGCACCACTCGGGCCGGGTCACCCGCGACCAGCGGGCCGCGCAGACGGGCAACCTGCGCAACTCCGGGTTCGCCCGGCAGCTCCTGGTGGACGCGCGGGCCGACTTCCGGCGGATCGGGGTCGCCCACGGGGAGGCGTGGACGTGTCTGGAGCTGGCCCTGATCGACGCGGGCAACCAGCGCGCGCCGCAGGCGCTGGACCTGTGCGGCGAGGCGGCCGCGCTGTTCGACTCGTACGGCGACGCACGCGGCGCCGACTGGGCGCGCTTCCTGCACTGCACGCTGCTGCCGTACGCCTCGCCGGGCGGCATCGAGGTGGGCACGGTGGTGGCCCAGCAGGAGCTGGCAGACCTGATCGCGGCCGGCCACCAGACCAGGGACGGCAAGCTGGAGGACTGCGCGGAGGCGTTCCGGGTGGTCCTGAACCGCGGGGTGGACCTGGAGGACGGCTGGCAGGCCTGGCGCCTGGGCCTGACCCCGACCCGGCACGCCCGAGAGATCATGGGCGTGCCGGCCCCGACGCTCTGAGTTCTGCGGGGCGGAGCGGTCACCGGCCTCCGGTACCGCTCCGCCCCCGCCCCACTACTTCCGCTTCGCGGAACCGGCCGCAGCGGACGCCTTCGGCGTCGCCGGCACCTCCGGAGCCTCCTCGAAGTCGACCTTCCCCATGTGCCGGTTCATGGACTTCATCAACGCCCACACGCCCACCGCGAGCGCGGCGAAGACGATGAAGCCGAGGACCCCGGGGGTCACCTTGTTCTTGTCCAGTTCCTCGGCGAGCGGGACGAGGTGCGGCAGTGCCTGAGTCGCGTACATATCAGGCATTGTCGCGGATGCCCGCGAAGAGGTCGCTCTCGGGGAGGGAGGTATCGACGAGAGACTTCGCCAGCTCGTACTCCTCGGTCGGCCAGACCTCCTGCTGGATGTCCATCGGAACCCGGAACCAGCCGCCGTCCGGATCGATCTGCGTCGCGTGCGCGATCAGCGCCTTGTCCCGGATCTCGAAGAAGTCCGCGCACGGAACATGCGTGGTCAGCGTGCGTTCGGCGCGCTCGAACTCCTTCCAGCGCTTCAGCCAGTCCGCGTACGGGGACTCCAGTCCGCGGGCGAGCAGCGCCTCGTGCAGGGCCACCGTGCGCGGCTTGTTGAAGCCCTGGTTGTAGTAGAGCTTCTGCGGCGCCCAGACCGGTCCGAACTCCGCCTCGGGGAACTTCTCGGCGTCCGCCGCGCCCTCGAAGGCGATCATCGAGACCGTGTGGGTCATGATGTGGTCGGGGTGCGGGTAGCCCCCGTTCTCGTCGTACGTGGTGATGACCTGCGGCCGGAACGCGCGGATCTTGGCGACGAGGCGTCCGGCGGCGACGGTCTCGTCCTCCAGCGCGAAGCAGCCCTCGGGCAGCGGCGGCAGCGGGTCGCCCTCGGGCAGCCCGGAGTCGACGAAGCCGAGCCACTCCTGCTTGACGCCCAGGATCTCGCGGGCCTCGTCCATCTCCTTCCTGCGCACCTCGTGGATGTTCTCCTCGATGTACGCGTCGCCCTGGAGTTTCGGGTTGAGGATGGAGCCGCGCTCACCGCCCGTGCAGGTCACTACCAGCACGTCCACCCCCTCGGACACGTACTTGGCCATGGTGGCCGCGCCCTTGCTCGACTCGTCGTCGGGGTGGGCGTGCACGGCCATCAGTCGAAGCTGCTCAGTCAAGACTCGTTCCTCAGTGATCGGTCGCCATCAGGTGCCGTCCCGCAGGGACGTCGGTGTGGGGTGGCGGTCGGGTGGCGAGTGGAGGCTTCTATAGTGACCGAACCGGGGGGCGGAAAATTCCTTCGATCCCCGGCACGGGAGGAACGATCATGACCGCGGTGCGCGAGGCGCCCCCCGAGAACCGCTACGGCCGCTCCGCGGACCAGCGCGCGGACCGCAAACTCAAGATCATCGGCTCGGTGCTGGGCGTCGCCCTGCTCGGCGTGGTCGGCTGGATCGGCTACGACTACGTCTCGGGCCAGGGGATCAGCGCCGAGGTGATCAAGTTCAAGGTCGTCTCGGACGACCGGGTCGAGGTGCATCTGGAGGTCCGCAAGGACCGGGATGCCAAGGGCTACTGCACGATCCGCTCACAGCGCGAGGACGGCACCGACGTGGCCCGCAAGGACTTTCGTTTCGACGAGGACACCGACCGGATCGACCGCGTTCTCTCGCTGCGTACGACGTCCAGGGCGACCAGCGCCGAACTGCTGGGCTGCACGGATGACAACGGGGCGTCGCGTTGACCGCCGCACGCACGTCCTGACCCGCTCTTAGCTCCGCTGACCTGCGGTTCGGCAGGATCGGTCGGTAACCTTCTCCCCCTTTTCCCGGTGAATTGTTAGGCTCGTGGTTTCGCCCACCCGTGGAAGCGCATGCTTCGGGGTAGGGCGATGCTTTGTATTCCCAGTACCGACGAGGAGCACCCTGTGACCCAGACCAGCGAAAACGTCACCTGGCTCACGCAGGAGGCGTACAACCAGCTCAAGGCCGAGCTGGAGTACCTGTCTGGTCCCGCGCGCACGGAGATCGCCGTAAAGATCGCGGCGGCCCGTGAGGAGGGGGACCTGCGTGAGAACGGCGGGTACCACGCGGCCAAGGAGGAGCAGGGCAAGATGGAGCTCCGGGTGCGCCAGCTGACCCAGCTCCTGGAACACGCGAAGGTCGGCGAGGCGCCGGCCGACGACGGTGTGGTCGAGCCCGGCATGGTCGTGACCATCGCCTTCGACGGCGATGACGACGACACGACGACCTTCCTCCTGGCCTCCCGTGAGTACGCGAGCGCGGACATCGAGACGTACTCCCCGCAGTCCCCGCTCGGGGTGGGCGTGAACGGCAAGAAGATGGGCGAGACCGCGGACTACGAGCTGCCGAACGGCAAGACCGCGACGGTGAAGATCCTTTCGGCGAAGCCGTACTCCGGCTGATCCGCACAGCTCGGCACCGTACGTACACAGCGCGCGGAGAGCCCCGGCCGCTCGCGGCCGGGGCTCTCCGCGCGTCCTGGGCGGTCAGACGGCGACCGAGCGATACTTGCGCACGGCCAGGGTCCGGAAGACCAGGACGATCAGCACGGACCAGAGGAGCGATGCCCAGACGGGGTGTTCCATCGGCCAGGCGCCCGTCACGGACTTCGGCACGCCCTCGATCGTGTTGCCGAACAGCTCGCGGGCCGCAGCCACCGTGGCACTGAACGGGTTCCACTCCGCGACGTACTGCAGGAACCTCGGCATGCCGTTGACCGGCACGAACGCGTTCGAGATGAAGGTCAGCGGGAACAGCCAGATCAGCCCTCCGGAGGTGGCCGCCTCCGGGGTGCGGACGGAGAGGCCGATGAGCGCGCCGATCCAGGTGAACGCGTAGCCGAGCAGCAGGAGCAGGCCGAAGCCCGCGAGCACCTTGCCGATGTTCTCGTGGGTGTGCCAGCCGACCAGCAGGGCGACGCCCGCGAGTACCGCGAGCGTGATGGCCGTCTGCACCAGATCGGCCAGTGTGCGCCCGGTCAGCACCGCGCCCCGTGCCATGGGCAGCGACCTGAACCGGTCGATGAGCCCCTTGTGCATGTCGTCCGCGATGCCCGCGCCGGCGCCCGCGGTAGCGAAGGTGACGGTCTGCGCGAAGATGCCGGCCATCAGGAATTCCTTGTAGGCGCCGGCGCTGACGCCGGCGCCCGGAATGGCGATGGAGCCACCGAAGACGTACGTGAACAGCACCACGAACATGACCGGCTGGATGATCCCGAAGAGGATCATTTCCGGGATCCGGGTCATCCGGATCAGGTTCCGCCGGGCGATGACCAGCGAGTCCCGGACGGACTGGCCGATGCCGCCGCTCGACCGGGGCGCGCGGGTGGGGGCCGTACCGCTGAGGGCGCTCACTTCTCTGCCTCCGATCCGGCGGCGGCGGGCTGTCCGTCCGCCCCGTCGCCCTCGTTCTTCTGCTGTTCGGCCGCGTGGCCGGTGAGGGAGATGAACACGTCGTCGAGGGTGGGGCGGCGCAGACCGATGTCGTCGATCTCCACGCCCCGGCTGTCGAGGTCGCGGATGATCTCGGCGAGGAGCTTGGCCCCGCCGTCGACCGGGACGGTCAGTTTGCGCATGTGCGGGACGACGGCGACCTCGCCCTTGCCCAGGGTGCGCAGGACGGAGCGGGCCGGATCGATCTGGTCCGGCTGGTGCACGACGACCTCGACGCGCTCGCCGCCGGTGCGGGCCTTGAGCTGGTCGGAGGTGCCGCGGGCGATGACGAGGCCGTGGTCGATCACGCAGATGTCGTGGGCGAGGCGGTCGGCCTCCTCCAGGTACTGGGTGGTCAGCAGCAGCGTCGTACCACCCGCCACCAGCTCCTCGATGACCTCCCAGAGCTGCTGCCGGTTGCGCGGGTCGAGGCCGGTGGTCGGCTCGTCCATGAACATGACCGGCGGGGAGACGACGAGCGCCGCCGCCAGGTCGAGCCGGCGGCGCATACCGCCGGAGTACGTCTTGGCCGGCCGGTCCGCCGCGTCGGCCAGGTGGAAGCGGTCCAGCAGCTCCCCCGCCCGGACCTTCGCGTCGCGCCGGCTCATCTGGTAGAGCTGGCCGACCATCTGGAGGTTCTCGCGGCCGGTCAGGTATTCGTCGACGGCGGCGAACTGGCCGGAGAGCCCGATCGAGCGCCGTACTTCGTTGGGCCGCTTCAGGACGTCGATGCCCGCGACGAAGGCGCTGCCGCTGTCGGGCCTGAGCAGCGTCGTCAGGACGCGCACGGCGGTCGTCTTACCGGCGCCGTTGGGGCCGAGAAGCCCGAGGACGGTGCCTTCCGGCACGTCGAGATCGACACCGCCGAGTGCGGTGACGTCACCGAAGGTCTTGACCAGACCTTCGGCGTATATCGCGCCTGGCATATGGAGTTCCCCCAGTGGGTTTGGGTGGCTTCCTCACAGATCCTAGATTTGCCCGTCTCCCCCCGCCCGGCGAACAGCGAAGACGAACGCATGTGCGCCAAAGTGCGTACGCCGACGGAGTGGGCGATGGCACAGTAACGCGATACATCGCGACACACAAGATTGCGTTCACGGAGCAACGGAGTACCGGAGCGGCTCAGTTCAGGACCAGGTACCCCGCCTCGCGCAGCGCCGCCGCGACCTCCACGCAGTGCTCCGGGCCCTTCGTCTCCAGGTGGAGTTCCACCTCGGCCTCGGTGAGGCCGAGCCGGGGGTCGGTGCGTACGTGGCTCACGTCCAGCACGTTGGCATCGGCCACCGAGAGCACGGCGAGCATCGTCGCCAGCGCGCCGGGCCGGTCCGTCAGCCGCAGCCGCAGGCTCAGATAGCGGCCGGCCGCCGACATGCCGTGGGTCAGGATGCGCTGCATCAGCAGCGGGTCCACGTTGCCGCCGGAGAGCAGCGCCACCACCGGACCCCGGAACGACTTCGGGTCGCTCAGCAGGGCGGCCACCGGGCTCGCCCCGGCCGGCTCCACGACCATCTTGGCCCGCTCAAGGCAGAGCAACAGCGCACTGGACAGCTCGTCCTCGGAGACCGTACGGATCTCGTCGACCAGGTCCCTGATCAGCGGGAAGGGGACATCGCCCGGCCGGCCCACCTTCATGCCGTCCGCCATCGTCTGGAGCGAGCCGATCGACACCGGGTGACCGGCGGCCAGCGAGGGCGGGTAGGCGGCGGCGCCCGCCGCCTGCACCCCGACGATCCGTACGTCGGGCCGGACCGCCTTCACCGCCACCGCGATCCCGGCCGCGAGCCCGCCGCCGCCGATGCCGACGACGATGGTGCGCACCTCGGGGCACTGCTCCAGGATCTCCAGACCGACCGTGCCCTGACCGGCGATGATGTCGGGGTGGTCGAAGGGGTGGATGAAGACCGCCCCGGTCTCCTGCGCGTACTCCTGCGCCGCGGCCAGCGTCTCGTCGACGACGTGGCCGTGCAGCCGCACCCGGGCCCCGTACTCGCGCGTCGCGGCGACCTTCGGCAGGGGCGCCCCGACCGGCATGAAGACCGTGGACCGTACGCCGAGGAGCGCGGACGCGAGCGCGACACCCTGCGCGTGGTTCCCGGCGCTCGCGGCCACCACCCCCGCCGCCCGTTCCACCGGGGAGAGTCCGGCGATCCGTACGTACGCGCCCCGCAGTTTGAACGAGCCGGTCCGCTGGAGGTTCTCGCACTTGAACCGGACGGGAGCGCCCACCAGCTCGGTCAGATGGCGGCTGCCCTCCATGGCGGTGACCCTGGACACACCGGAGAGCATCTTCTGCGCCCCCTTGACGTCATCGAGGATCAGCGGGGGAAACCGGTTGGGCGGCGGGAAGTTCATACCGCAAGTCTTGCAGCTGAAAGGGGTTGCGGCCGCCGCGGGGGAGGCCGTCCCGCGCCGATGTCCGCAGGTTTGTGCAGCGCTGGTACGCGTTGCCCCGGGGCCGCGTACTCTGTCCCCCACCCATCCGACACCGCACGAAGAGAGCCCCCGGCCATGCCCCCTCAGGACATGACGACTGCCGCGTCTCCTTCCGGGGGCGCAGCCCCGGAGAACCCGGGTCCCGACCACCTCCTCGACGCCCTCCAGCACCAGGTGGCGGTCTTCGCCCGCCGTGCCGAACAGACCCGCCTCGGCGGTGTCGGCCAGGTGCGCAATTCCATGGACCGGGCCGCGTATCTGCTGCTCAACCGGCTGGACCGGGAAGGCCCGATGGGCGTCAAGGCGCTGGCCGCGGGGATGGGGATCGACTCCTCGACCGTGACCCGGCAGGTCGCACCGCTCGTGGACACCGGCCTGGTCAAGCGGACCTCGCACCCGGAGGACGGCCGGGCCGTCGTGCTCCAGCTCTCCCCGCGCGGCCGGGCCCGCCTGGACGAGGTCCGGACCTCGCGGCGCGAGCTGATGTCCCAGGTGACCGGCGACTGGGACGCGGAGGAGCGGGACACGTTCTGCGCGCTGCTCACCCGGTTCAACGCGGCGCTGGCCGCCCGGCAGAGCGCACACCCGCCGCCCGCCGCGGACTGAGGACCGTACTCCGGCCCCCGGACGCACGCCCTCAGGCCTTGACCGGGGGCCCGCGGCGCGCTCGGATGACAGGGTGCGAGAGCGCCAGGCGGGCCGACAGCGGCGCCGCGCCCAGGAGTTCGAGGCCTTCGTGGCGGGCGCGGCCGGCCGGCTGCTGCACGCCGCCACCCTGCTCACCGCGGAACCCGCCCGGCCGCCGGGTGCCAACGAGCGCGCGCAGCGGCTGCTGACGGCCGCGCTGGCCCGTACGTACGCGGACTGGGACCGGCTGCACGGCGAGGACCCGTACAACCGCACCCGGCAGGATCTGGCCGCCCGGTTCGCGCGGGAGGCCTGGCGCCATCACCATCCGCGCGGCGGGCTGTTGGCGGGGCTGACCCCGCAGGAACGGCTCGTGCTGGTGCTGCGGCTGCACGAGGGCGTCCCGGAGGAACAGACCGCGGCGCTGCTCGGGCTGCCGGTGGACCGGATCCGCGCGATCTGCAACCGCTCGGTGGCCACGATGCGCGGCACCCGCGGCCCCTCCGTCCGGCGGGAGGCCGCGCCATGAGCGGTACCGGCCGCAAGGAGGACGAGGTCCGGCGGATGCTGGAGGGGCCGCATCCGCCGGTCCCCGCCGATCTCGCGGAACGGGCGGTGGAGCTCGGCGGCCGGGTGCTGCGCCGGCGGCGGGCCCTGCGCCTGCTGGGGCTGCTGGCGCTGATCGCCGCGGTGGCGGTGTTCACGGTGTGGGCGGTGACGGTCCAGCCCTGGCAGCCGCCGCCAACCGAGACGACGCCGCCGCTGGGCGACCGGTAGCGGCGGTACGCCGTAGGGGCGGTGCATGGAACCCACGCACCGCCCGGGGGGGCGTACCGCCGGCTACCGGCCGGGAGCCGGACTCAGCCGAGCGCCTGCGTCAGGTCGGCCAGCAGGTCGTCGCCGTTCTCGATGCCGACGGAGAGCCTGACCAGGTCGGCGGGGACCTCCAGCGGCGATCCGGCCGCCGAGGCGTGCGTCATCCGGCCCGGGTGCTCAAGGAGCGACTCGACGCCACCGAGGGACTCACCGAGCGTGAACAGCTTCGCCCGGTTGCAGACCTCGACCGCCGCCTGCTCGCCGCCCGCGACGCGGAAGGACACCATGCCGCCGAACGCCTTCATCTGCTTGGCGGCGATCTCGTGCCCCTGGTGCTCGGGCAGTCCCGGGTACAGGACGTGGCTGACCTTGGGGTGCCGGGTCAGCAGGTCCGCGACCTTGGTGGCGTTCTCGGTGTGCCGGTCCATCCGGACGGCGAGGGTCTTGATGCCGCGCAGCACCAGCCAGGCGTCGAACGGCCCGGCCACCGCGCCCATCGCGTTCTGGTGGTACGCCAACTCCTCCGACAGCTCGGAGTCGTTGACGATCAGCGCGCCGCCGACGACGTCCGAGTGGCCGCCCATGTACTTGGTGGTGGAGTGCACCACCACGTCGGCGCCCAGGGCGAGCGGCTGCTGGAGGTAGGGGCTGGCGAAGGTGTTGTCGACGACCAGCCGCGCACCCGCGGAGCGGGCGACACCGGCGATGGCCGCGATATCGGTGATACCGAGCAGCGGGTTGGAGGGCGTCTCCACCCAGATCGCCTTGGTGCGCGGCTGGATCGCGGCCCGTACCGCCGCCACGTCCGAGGTGTCCGCGACCGAGAACTCCACGCCCCAGCGCGAGGCGACCTTCGCGAACAGCCGGAACGTGCCGCCGTAGGCGTCGTTCGGGATGACCACGTGGTCGCCGGGCGTCAGCAGCGTACGGAGCAGGCAGTCCTCCGCGGCCAGACCGGACGCGAAGGCGAGCCCGCGGCGGCCGCCCTCAAGGGCCGCGAGGTTCTCCTCCAGTGCGGTGCGCGTCGGGTTGGCGCTGCGGCTGTACTCGTAGCCGCCGCGCAGCCCGCCCACGCCGTCCTGCTTGTACGTGGAGACCTGGTAAATGGGCGGAACAACAGCGCCGGTGAGGGGATCGGCGGTGTTTCCCGCGTGGATCGCGAGAGTTTCGAAGCTGTGCTGGTCGCTCATGGGGCCCGAGCGTAGTTCGTCACGAGGGCCCTCATGGAGCACCTGGGCCGTCCGGGGACAATGGGTGTATGGAGATTCTCTGGTTCCTGCTCGCGCTGTGCCTGCTCGCCGCCGTCGCCGGCCCGTACGTGCTGCGGCGCCGCGGCGGTATCCGGCAGGTGGCGCCGGATTCCCCGGACGCCGCCGACCCGGACACCTACGGCTTCGCGCGCCAGGAGGAGCTGGACATCCGGATGCCGGGACCCGACCAGGACCTCCTGGACGTCCTCGATGTCGTCCAGGGCACCCAGGAGTGGCGGGCCGCGTCGCAGCTGCTGTCCGGGACGCCGAAGGAGGGCGAGGTGCGGTGGCAGCGGGTGCAGGCGTTCGCCGGCGCCGCATCGCTGGAGCTGGCGCAGCGGCCGGGCGTCGGCGGGGCGTGGCTGCGCAAGTGGCGGGCCGAGTCCCCGAAGGACGCGGGCGGCGCGGCGGTACACGCGGAGTTCCTGGTCCAGCAGGCCTGGCGTTCGTCCACCGTGGGTACGGACGACTTCCGGATCATCCTGGAGGAGGCCCGTACGGTCGTCGGCGAGGCGGCCCTGCTGGCTCCGGGCGACCCGGTGCCGTACCTGGTGGAGCTGGCGGCGGCGCGGGGGCTCGGCTACTCCCACGAGGAGTTCGACCAGCTCTGGGCGAAGATCATCGACCGGGCGCCCGCGCACATGGGCGCGCACATCGCGGCGCTGCACTTCTGGTGCGAGAAGTGGCACGGCTCCCGCGAGGAGGCCGACCGCTTCGCCACCGCGGCGGCCGCCCGCGCCCCGCAGGGTTCGCTGCTGGCCGCGCTGCCGCTCTTCGCACTGTACGAGCACCTGCCCGAGGTCAACATGGTGCGGAGCTTCTATCAGAGCCAGTCGGTGACCAAGGCGGTCGAGGGCGCCCTGTTCGCGGTGCACGCGGCCCGCGCGGACGACCCGATGCTCGCCCACGTCCGCCACCTCCTGGTGCTGTTCCTGGTCCGGATGGAGCGCTGGTCGGAGGCGATGGACCAGTTCGTCCACATCGACGGGCACGTGGGCGCGCTGCCGTGGTCGGAGAGCTCGGACCCGGCCGCCGAGTACACCGTGTACCGCGCGCTGGCGGTGGCCGGCTACGAGGCGAACGGCGGCAGCCCTGCGACGCTGCCGAGGTAGAGCGCCCGGCGCCGGGGGTGTGCGACGGTAGGCACCGACACGGCGACCGACTGACTGATGGGACCGGTACACCTCATGGCCCGACTGATACCCCTGATCCTGATCGGCCTCGGCCTCTACTTCTGGTTCAAGGCCCGCAAGCGGACCGCCGCCTACGTCGAGGACGCCGAGTCGGACAACGGCACGCCCCGCCGCTGACCGGGCGGCGGAACCTTCCTCGGAACCGGCGGCGGAATCCACGGCGGTCCCGGTGCGTTGTACGGACAGCACGCCGACCCACGAGGAGCCCCCCGCATGTTCCTGCACCGCCGTACCCCGCAGCTCCCCACTCCGCAGGAGGCACTGCGCGGCCGCCCCACCCCCGAATTCACCGTCCCGTCCCGCCACACGGTCCTGGGCAACGCCCTGCTGGGCCCGTACCCGGACGGACTGGAGGTCGCGGACTTCGCGATGGGCTGCTTCTGGGGCGCCGAGCGCAAGTTCTGGCAGACGGACGGCGTCTGGACGACGCTCGTCGGCTACCAGGGCGGCTACACGGAGAACCCCGCGTACGAGGAGGTCTGCTCCGGCCTGACCGGCCACACGGAGGCCGTCCGCGTCGTGTACGACCCGCGCGTCGTCACGTACGAGCAGCTCCTGAAGGTCTTCTGGGAGTCCCACGACCCCACCCAGGGCTTCCGCCAGGGCAACGACGTGGGCACCCAGTACCGCTCCGCCGTCTACACCCACTCCCCCGCCCAGGCAGCGGCCGTGGCGGCGTCCCGCGAGGCCTACCAGAAGGTCCTCACGGGCTCCGGCCACGGCGAGATCACCACGGAGATCCTGCCCTCGGAGGGCCGCCCCTTCTGGCCGGCGGAGGCCGCGCACCAGCAGTACCTGGACAAGAACCCGGCGGGCTACTGCGGAATCGGCGGGACGGGCGTCTCGTGCCCGATCGGAGTGGCACCGGCCGGAGAGTGACGAGCCTTGCCCTTGCGCGAGGCGATATGGCCTCGCACAACCAAGCCCCGGCGGAGATCAGCCGGGGCTTGTCGCTCGTCTGGTGGCTCACAGGTTCCAGCACCGATGGCTGGGGTACCTCTCGCACAGTTCAGATAGACGCCTTCGCGCCGCCGATGAAGTCGTCCCAAGCACGAGTACCGAAGCTGAGGACCGGACCAGCCGCGTCCTTGCTGTCTCGGACGCCGATCCCGTCATCGAAGCGGGCGGTCTCTACGCAGTTGCTGTTGGCTCCGCTGTAACTCGACTTCCACCAGTCGGCGGTCACAACCTGGAGGCCAGGGGGCAAAGTGTTCACTGATGCTCTTTCTTCTTGCTGGCGATGAGGGACATCGACTTGTTGAACGGCAGCGCGGCTGCGGTCAACCGTTCGTACGCTTCGGAGTACCGAGCAACGTCCGCCTCCTCCTCGATATAGAGGCTGCTATCGAGGTGTTCGAGCAAGGTGACGTCCAGCGCCCGTTGGCCGAAGCCCAGGATGGTGAAGCCTCCCGTTGTCCCAGGATGCAACTCAGCTTCCATTGGCAGCACCTGAATTCTGACGTGCGGATACTCGGCTACGTCCAGGAGACGTTGCAGTTGATCGCGCATGACCCCAGCGCCCGGGACCCGCGCGGTGAGGGCCGCCTCATGAATGATGGCTCGAAACGTCAAGGGCCTGGGTCGGCTGAGTACTGCCTGCCGCGCGATCCGTACCTCAACAAGTGGGTGGATCTCGTCTGGCGTCGCGGACATGCTGATGGCAGTGATCGCCGCGCGGGCGTACGCGGCGGTTTGTAGCAAGCCAGGAATGAGCAACGGTTCGTACGCGTTCATGGACGCCGCGTCGGACTCCAGGCTGATGAGGTCTGCGTATACCGGGGCGAGATCGTACGTCTGCCACCAACCACGCTTGCCACCATCGCGCGCCAGGGTGAGAAGGAAAGACTTGACGTCTTCGTCCTCGACCCCGTAAACGCTCATGAGCAGTTCAACGTCCGTTGGACGTGCACCTCTCGTGGCGCTTTCCAAGCGCGAAATCTTGGACGCACTGAGCCCGGACCTGGTCTCGGCTTCATCCAGCGTGAGCGCAGCTTGTTCGCGCAATCGGCGTAGACCTGATCCAAGTCGACGACGTCGCACGGTGGGCGCGGTCATGCCGTACCACCCCTCTGATCCTTCTCCGGCAGTGCTACATGCTCGCACACGGGGCCGATCCCCCCACTCCCTCCAAGTGTCAATATTGCCAACATGAATGAGGGTCTTGCCGATGCATCGGACTATGGTCACACTGAGTGTGGCAATCATCACCCGATGCCTGGCGTGAGCGACATGCCTGTGTCCGGTACGCCCGGACGCAACACAAAGCCCCGGCGACGGTGGTAGCCGTCCCGGGGCGTGGCCAACGCTTCGAAGGAGCGTCCGCATGCATAACCATATTGCCCGGTTACTCAAACCGGTGTGCCTACTTCTCGGCTTACGTCGCCGGGAGTTGCCGGCCGAGCTGTTGACCCCTCGGGCGAACTGCCTGCCCGCGAGAATCGGCCCCCGCCGCCTCCTGGTGTGCCGCTCCGCGATGCCGAAGGGCATGGCCCCACGTCCGCCCAACGGCCCGTACTCACAGGCCGCGTACGACCGTTGGGAACGCGCGGAGATCCGAATGCGCCGCGAGGAAGCCGCGCGCTGGCTGGTGCTCCACGGGGGCGATCCCGGCCCCGCGCCATTCACGGGGCGGTGATGCGGTGATGGACTCCGCACTGTTCCACGGGGCGGACTACCCGTTGGGGAGGTCGCCTCTCCACTTCCCTCCCTGTGAATGCGGCGCACCGATCTGCCCGGATCGCCGCACTCCGCCCGACATCGACGAAGCGCGTCCCGCCCGTCCTTCTCTCGGGCCTGACAGCCCCCTCCTGGCGGATCTCCGCTCACAAATCCGAGAATCGAACCAACTCCGCTCCTCGTTCCGGGGGTTGCGATGAACACCCCAACGCCAAGAGTTCGGCTCGTGGCATCCGGCCAGCGCAACTCACGGCCGCTCCCCCCTCCGTCCGCCTCTACTGAGGCTCCCCGCCGGATGCCGTCCTTCGGACCGCTTGGCCTGAGGCCAGGGCAGGTCGTGTACGAGCGGGCGAAGGGCATGCCCTGCATGGTGATCAGCGCGACAGGCACCCGCGTGCGCGTCGTACGGCCCGGAGGTCGGCCCTGGGAGACGGAGCTGAGGTTCCTCCTGCCGGGCACCGCCTACCACTGCCGACAGCTCGACGCATTGGCCCGGCACGTCGCCTACCAGCGGCGCGGCTAGCAAATCTGCTTGCTGGCGCAAGAGTTCAGTCCGTGGCCCCTCCCGTCGTGCCGTGCGACACGGCGGGCGGGGCCACCCCTCAAGCTCCCGTTCGGTTTCGCCTGACGGGTCAGTGAATGCGGTGCACCACTCCACAGAGAGGAACGCAGCATGACCACGTTCATCGAACGACCTACCCAACCGATTGGCAGCATCCAGTCCCTTGAACTGGAGATCACCGGGACGTGCCAACTGTCCTGCACGCACTGCCTGTCCGAGTCGAGTCCGCAGGCAACGCACGGCGTCATGACCCTCGACGACTGGCGGACGGTCATCTCCGACGCTGCCACCCTGGGCATCCGTACGATTCAGATCATCGGCGGTGAGCCGACCGTCCACCCGCGCTGGCGGGCTCTCACGGAGTACGCGCTTTCGCTCGGACGGCACGTGGAGGTGTACAGCAACCTGTACACGGTCCACGACCAGTGGTGGGAGCTGTTCACGCATCCGGCGGTCACGCTCGGGACCAGCTACTACAGCGACGTTCCCGCCGAGCACGACAAGATCACCGGCCGGAACGGAAGCTACGACCGGACCCGGCACAACATCCTGGAGGCCCTGAAGAGGGGCGTACCGATCCGGGCCGGAATCGTGGAGACCCTGCCGGGACAACGTGTCGCTGAGGCTCGCGCCGAACTGCAATCCATGGGCGTGACCCGGATCACCATGGACAGAGCGCGGGCGGTCGGACGGGCGCTGCTGCCGGGGCAGTCACCGACGCTGGACGAGATGTGTGGAAGGTGCACGCGCGGGCGCGCTGCCGTCCTTCCCAACGGTGATCTCGCGGGGTGTGTGCTCGCGCGGGACTTCCCCGTGGGAAACGTACGCGAGACCCGGTTGGGCGAACTGCTCGGCGGAGAGGCTTGGGCGGACCTCGCTGCGCGGATTCCGCTGCCTGCCCGGAATGCCTGCCCGCCGGATGACAGCGGCGATTGCAGCCCGGCGACCACAACCGCATGCGGACCCAAGTACTGAGAGGCTGGCCGGCATGGATTGGCACGGACCTGCGGGGCGGCTCGCGGACAAGGTGGCGGACCCCGATTCGCGGTGGCTGGCGATGGTGGCGAGCGTGCCTCGTCATCAACTGGTCCCTCGATGGTGGGAGAGGGACGGGGAGGGGGACGGCTCGAACTGGGTGCTGCGCGAAGGTTCCAGTGATCCTGAGGGGTGGATGCGGGCGGCCTACTCGGACCGGTCGTTGGTCACCAAGGTGGGCGCCCTGCACGCCGACCACGCTCAGATCGGGGATCGGGCGCACGGCCGCCCCACATCGTCGGCCACGATGCCGAGTCTCGTGGTGCGCATGCTCCGCCATGGGCGGTTGGGGGACGGGCTGTCCGTCCTGGACCTGGGCACCGGAAGTGGCGGGCTCACCGCCTACGCGGCCCGGCGCATCGGGGACCAGCACGTGACCAGCCTGGACGTGGATTCCCACCTGACCGGTGCAGCCCGTGAACGGCTGGCCGGGCTCGGTATTCACCCCCACTTCGTCACTGCCGACGCAACGGATCACGTGCCTGGTTCGTACGACCGCATCGTGTCCACGGTCGGCCTGCCCGCCGGTACGGGTCTACGGCCGGTACTGGCCGCGCTGGCACCTGGTGGACGCATCGCCACGACACTCAGGCGAACATGCCTGATCGTCACCGGGTGGAAGCACGCCAACGGTGAGGTGGTGGGGCGAGTGGAAGGTGACATGGCGGGGTTCATGGTCACCCGCTCCGGGGACGATTACCCACCGGAGCACGTCGAACTCTTCGCGGACGCGTGGAGCACGGAGGGGGAACAGGTCAGTACGGGCCGCTACCCGGTAGTGGACGTGGCGAACGCCTGGGAGCTGCGATCCATGCTGGAGCTCACCGTTCCCGGTGTGGAAGTCGTCTACGAAGAGCTCGACGACCAGACCCGGGTTGCCTGCCTCGTCCATCCTGACGGATCGTGGGCACGAGCATCCGCCGAGTGGACCGATCCGCCAGAGGTGCACCAGAGCGGGCCGCAGAAGCTGTGGACCGCCTTGGAACGTATCCGCAACCGCCTCAACGTCGAAGGCTCATTGCCTCTCCTCGGCGCGCAAGTCCGCGTCTCGAAGGACGGGGTGTGCCACTTCTCGCGTGGGGGATGGAGCGCATCTCTTGGGAGTGCTGGATAGCTCCTGGCTCCTCGTTCGGAGCTGATCAGCCACCGGGTGCCCGCCTGCCTGCTTTGGCCGGCGGGCACCTTCCTGCTGATCGGGGACTTCGCCGGGGTGCGAGCAGATCGGCGTGCGGCCGATGGGTCGGTCGGACGTAGCGGAGCCAGTACCTCAACCCGACAAGCCGACGGCCGAGGTAGGCGACACGCCAGGGCCGCGTCTCCGGCCTGCACCGCAGAGACGACGTGGTCCGCACCAAGGTCACTCGCGGCGCCGGCAGCCCGGCCGCAGCCCTCACGATGGTGTCCAAGCTCGTCGAATCCGCCCAGGCACGTTGGGCGCGCGATCACCGGAGCCCACCTGGTGCCCCCGGTCCGTGCGAGCGCCGTGTTCGGGAACGGCGTCCTGGTCGGGCGTTCTGAGAGGATCACAGCATGACCGGTAGACGCCACGCCGCCACCGAATCCCACCGGCCCTGTAATCACGCGCGGAACGAGCTTCCTTCCTGGCGACTGAATGGGAAAGGCAAGTCGGACAGCCGGGAATGGCTGAAGGTTCCCACGACAACTCCGCCAGGCATGTCCCTTCAGCGGGAGTACCTACAGGACCCGAATTTTTTTGTTCACTCTCCATGGGTCCACTATGGCTTCTCAAAGAGCCCTTGTGGGGCGCTAGTTACATTGATGCATAAAACAGTCGGCTGCCTGTTTCAGGAAGGCGGACGCATCGTCGCCAGTCAGCGCGTGTGACCAGAACAGTTCGAACAAACCAAGGTGCTGGGTTATGTCCCGAGGATCACGCAATGCAACTTCACCGGAGAACAGTTCGACGGTTACCAAGCGGTCGTCGTAGACCACGAAGATGTTCATGGGGGTGCCGGGAACATGCAGCCCCTGCGAAACTATCCCAATTTCAACGTTGGGTTTCTTATTGATCTCGGCCATGTGTGAGCACTGGGCCGCCATGGCTTCGACACTCGCCCGTTGCCACTTGACGGCTTGCTCGGTCATCAAGAACCAGAACGAGCGCGACGGGTCGTTCAGGATGGCCTGGCGGTCCATGCGGGCCTGCACGGCGCGCGCAACGTCCCTGGTCGGGTCGCTGGCCACCGTGGGCGAAAGGGTCTCGGTGGCGTACTCGCGCACGTGCAGCAGGCCGGTGGGGATGGCGGGGAGGAAATGCCGCATGACCCGCGAAGAAGACTCACGGGCTCTCAGCTCGGCTTGCTTGTGATACAGGCCGACGCGAGCGTAGGTGCGCCAGGATGCGTAGTCCACGTTGGCTCGGCGCGCCAGTCGAAGGAGTTCGCCGGTCACCTCGTCAGGCACGGCGAGGGCTTTAAGGATGCGCTCGACCTCAAGGACCGTTGGCAATGCGCGACCGGTCTCGATTCGACTGATCTTTGTTTGGCTCATGTTGCAGCGCAGCGCCAGACGTTCGCCGCTGAGACCGGAAGCGCGGCGGAGACCCCGAAGAGCCTCCGCCAAATCCTTCCGTTCCCGCGCTTGTTCTTCAGGTTCGATAGGCACTGAACGGTGTGGCACCTTCTAGCGCGAGATCCCGCCACGCGAGATACTTGTCGATGTCAGGGTCTTGGATCAGTTCCCGATTGATCTGCGTTCCGTTTGGGCGGTAGTTGAGGTGCACCACGGTTGATTCGTCGAACAGCCAGAAATCCTGCTCCGGCAGCCCTGGATTCGGTCGGTCCGTCAAATCAACTATTTGGTAGTTCTCCCCAGCTGCGACGTTTCCGGGAACGCACCACTCGAACAGGTACCGGCTGTACGGCGTGAGCGGGCGGCGCACGATCTTGGCTCGGGTCATCGTCCGCCCGGCCGCCGTGTGGTTCCGGATCATCTGATGCCAAGGCGCGTTGAAACCCTCAGGCATCGACCCACCGGCGAGGAAGCTACGGACCGTCTCGGCCTCGGCAGGCATGGTGTAGGTCTGGTGGACCTCCAGCCGGAACGCGGAGCGCTCGAAGTCGCGGAAGTAGGCCTGCCACTCGTCCCCGTCCAGCAGTACGGGGCTAGAGCCATCCACGGACACGTGCGGCCTCCTTGAGGATGTCTTCCGGGATCAGTACGACCGACTCGCCATCCCGCGTCGGGTGGACCACGTCGTAGCCCTGGATGGCCAACATGCCCGGCTCCGGAGTGACGTACACGGTCGGGCAGTCGCCGTTCCCGCATTTGTCGTCGTCGCCGCTCCTGCACGGCCCGCCGGCAATCATCCGCAGTTCGTCCACTGAGACCCCCTCTGGTCTGTGTGGTCAGCAAACTACGGACCGTCATGCCCGAGGGACGAGCGCGGCCGTCGTTCAGTCACGAAGTCGCATAGACCCGTGGGTGTGAGTCACCGGCCCGGACTGCCCGAGCGGCTAAGACGGTGGCGGGCCACGTGCGCTGTGCCTGACCTGCCCCAGCCCCCAGGCCCGTGACTCCGTGGCCGATCATGAACGTCTCCGGTGGGCCGTGCCCCCATTCCTGGGTGCGGTCCCAGCGTTCCCAGCCTCCGCGCTCGGGAGGCGCTGCCAGGGCAACGTGTCGTTGAGGCTGTGGAGCGCGGGGAGGAAGGCATGAGCTGATCGGCTGGTGATTCAGGCGGTGTACTTCTCGTGCGGGACACCACGTTCCCACACTGCTTCGAAGGCCGCCCCGCAGTGGGCGGCTACGGCGGGGTCGCCGGTCTGATCGGTGTGGACCCACCGGCCGACCCCATCGAAGATGTTGAACTGGACCAGCTTCCCGTCGAACAGCCAGAAGTCATTCCCTGGGGGGCAAGGTCAGATGCTTGCCTGCGGGGGAGCCAGCGGACTTGTTCACCTGCCGCCGCGTTGGTGAAGGTGAAGGAGTGCTCAAACGCGATGTAGTCGCTTACGGGCTCCGAGACCACCCGGGCCCTGCGGATCAGCACACCCTTGGCGGTGACCTCCTGTACGAGGTCGAGCCAGGGCCGCCACCAAGACGCCCGATCGTCCGGGTTCAGTCGGTGCCCCTGCTTCCACTCAGCGAAGCCCTTGACCTCGTTGTCGATGCCGTACCCGTCTCGCATCTCCAAATGTACGGCCGCCTCCTGGACCGACCTGATGAGCTCGGAGAAGTCAGTCAGACTCTGCGACACGAATGGCCTCCTTGAGGAGCGGAATCATGCTGGACTCGATGGTGATCAGAGTTTCGTCTTCGGATCGCTGTGAGTCGGACGAGGCTTGGCTGAGCGTCTCGGCGTCTACCGGCGCGGGCTTCCTCGTCTGGACCCGATACTGACGAAAGAGACAGAACCTAGCCCCATGGCCCTCATCCGGAACCTCACCCATCTCTCCCCGCCGCCCTCCACCACACCGCCCCCCAGCAACTGACCGGAAGTGGAGGGCATTCTCGGAGTAGGCCTGCCCGCCGACTACAAAGAGATCGCCGACAGCTACGGGCCAGGAACCTTCTGCGGCTACCTCCACCTCTACCACCCCGCCGGGGCAACAGAATGGGTCAGCCTCACCGGTCCGATGCCCGCCACCATCCGTACCCAGCTCGAACAGACACGATCCCAGGGCGACCCATCCGTGCCCTGTGACCCGCAGGACCTGTTCGCCATCGGAGTCACCGACAATGGCGAATACCTCTTCTGGATCACCGACCCCACCGACGCTCCGGACACCTGGCACGTGGCCGTCAGCGAAGCCCGCGACACGCGGTGGTACATCCACGACGGCAACCTCACCGACTTCCTCACCACCGTGCTCAGCGGCCGAGCCGCCAACCCCAAGTTCCCCGAAGACCTCCTCGACCACGGCCCCGTCTTCACACCGACCACGCCCGCCACCCACCAACCGGCGGCCGCGCAGCCGCAACACCCCGCCACCGAGCCGAATCCCGCTCCCCAGACCCAGGACGTCCGCACCTGGGCCCGCGCTCACGGCTACGACCTTCCGGAGCGCGGGCGGCGGCTGCCAGTCGCGTCTGATCAGCCCGTAGACCCACGAGTCGGAGACCTCGCCGTTGACGACGCAGTCCTCCCGCAACGTCCCTTCCCGTACGAAGCCGAGCTTCTCCAGCACGCGGGCGGAAGCCGTGTTGCGCGTATCGGCCTCGGCTTGGACGCGGTTGAGGTCCAGGGTGTCGAATGCCCACCTCACCACGGCGTGGGCGGCCTCGGCGCGTAGCCATGGCCCCACGCCGCGTCGTCGAAGCAGTAGCCGAGCGACGCGCTGCGGTACTCCGGATTCCAGCTGCTCAGGCTGCACCAGCCGACGAACGCCCTGTCGGAGACACGATCTACCGCCAGCCGCGCTCCGGTGCCTTCCTGTGCCATCTGCCGGCAAGCCGTGCTGAACTTCTCGGCTCGCGCGCGTTCGATCCATGGCGGCGCGTCCCAGTAGCGCAGCACGTGGGCGTTGCTCTGGAGCGCGAAGAGGCCGGGCGCGTCCGCGTCCTCGAAGGGACGCAGCCGAAGGCGAACGGTGTGCAACGAGGGAGTGGACAGCGGCGGGCTCATGGTTCCTTTCCCCTGATCGGTGGCCGGTCCATCAGACTTCCGACGCGGATCGCCCGCAACGGAGTTTCCCTGCGGGCCACTTGCACCACCAGCGGGGTGGCTCCGGCCGGTATCGCCCTGTGGGGCGCGTTCGCCGCCCCTCGCGCCCGGATCCGGCTGCCGCTGACGGGTGTGCTCGTGGTGAAGGCCGTGGTGCTCGGGGGCGGCGCCTCAGGGCTGTACCGGGTGGGGCACCCGGGCGCCGCGGTGTCCGGCGGTGTGCTGGCCTTCAAGACCCTGGTGCTCGGCGGCGGCGCTGTCGCCCTGTGCTCGATGGGGCACACCGTGGCCGGCATAGTCCTGGGTCCCGAGATGGTGGTGAACACCCGCCTGGCGGAGACCTTTCGCAGGAGGCCACCCGCCACGGGCTGATACGTGATGAGGGGCCCGTCCCGGCCGGGACGGGCCCCTCATCACGTTCGGATCAGATCAGGCCCTGCGCCAGCATCGCGTCCGCGACCAGTTCGAAGCCGGCGATGTTGGCGCCCACGACGTAGTTGCCGGGGCGGCCGTAGCGCTCCGCCGTGGTGTAGCAGGAGTCGTGGATGTGACGCATGATCTCCGCGAGGCGCTCCTCCGTGTGGGAGAAGGTCCAGGAGTCGCGTGAGGCGTTCTGCTGCATCTCCAGGGCGCTGGTGGCGACGCCGCCCGCGTTGGCCGCCTTGCCGGGGGCGAAGGCCACGCCCGCCTCCTGGAGGACGCGGACAGCCTCGGGGGTGGTGGGCATGTTGGCGCCCTCCGCGACGGCCTTCACGCCGTTGCGTACGAGGGTCAGCGCGTCGGCCTCGTGGAGTTCGTTCTGCGTGGCGCAGGGCAGCGCCACATCGCAGGGGACGTTCCAGACGCCGGTGCCGGGGACGAACACGGCCTCGGCGCGGCGTTCCGCGTACTCGGCGACGCGGCCTCGGCCGGCCTCCTTGATCTCCTTGAGGAGGGCGAGGTCGATGCCCTTCTCGTCCACGACGTAGCCGTCGGAGTCGGAGCAGGTGATTACGGTGGCGCCGAGCTGCTGGGCCTTCTCGATCGCGTAGATCGCGACGTTGCCCGAGCCGGAGACGGCGATGCGCTGGCCGTCGAGGGACTCGCCCCGGCTGCGGAGCATCTCGGCGGTGAACAGGACGCAGCCGTAGCCGGTCGCCTCCGTACGCACCAGGGCGCCGCCCCAGCCGAGGCCCTTTCCGGTGAGGACACCGGACTCGAAGCGGTTGGTGATCCGCTTGTACTGGCCGAAGAGGAAGCCGATCTCGCGGCCGCCCACCCCGATGTCCCCGGCCGGGACGTCGGTGTACTCGCCCAGGTGGCGGTGGAGTTCGGTCATGAACGACTGGCAGAACCGCATGATCTCGGCGTCCGAGCGGCCCTTCGGGTCGAAGTCGGAACCGCCCTTGCCGCCGCCGATGGGCATGCCGGTGAGGGCGTTCTTGAAGATCTGCTCGAAGCCGAGGAACTTCACGATGCCGAGGTTGACCGAGGGGTGGAAGCGCAGTCCGCCCTTGTACGGACCGAGCGAGCTGGAGAACTCGACCCGGAAGCCCCGGTTGACGTGGATGTCGCCCGAGTCGTCCGACCACGGCACCCGGAAGATGAGCTGGCGCTCCGGCTCCGTTATGCGCTCGATGATCCGGGCGTCCACGAACTCCGGCCGCTGGGCCAGCACCGGACCGAGCGTTTCGAGCACCTCCCGTACCGCCTGGTGGAACTCCTTCTCGCCCTGGTTGCGGCGGAGGATCTCCGCGTACAGCGGCTCGATGACGCGGTTCTCGGCGGCGTGCGGGATTGCGGAGTCAGGGGTGGCCGTCATCTGATCAAGACCTTCCATGGGTCGGCTCATCGCGAAGGCGCCCCCGTCCCGGAGGGCGCCCGGCCCCCCTCCCCATTGAGGGCGTCGCCCGGATAGCGCGCGTACCACGCGCTCACGACTGCGACGTACGGGACCGTTGTGGCCCACCGAGTCTCCCAGTGGGACCGCCGAATCCTCCATGCCATCCACATGGTGAATCCCGCCCGGCCCGGTACGGGGCGGGCGCGGAAACCTTGCCCCGGACCGGTTCCGGGCGGAACGGCCGGGTTGGGGGTATGCCCGGACACCCCCCGAAGTGGTGAACCTCACAGTGCGCCGACTGCCGCTGTGAGGTCCGGACGGGCGGCTCCCAGGGCTCGTATCTCAGTTCTCGTACTCGCGCCGGGTGCGCAGCATCCACAGGCCCACGCCCGACGCCAGGACGACCACGCCCGAGACGACGCTCAGGGCGATGTGCAGGCCTTCCCGCCCGTCCATGAAGTTGAGGGAGACGTTCGCGACGATCGCGACGAGGAGCACGGTCCAGAGCAACGGCTTCACGGGGTTCCTCCGGAGGGTCGGGAGCGAGTGGAGCGGGAACGCGGCCTCGCCGGTGTCCGGCCGCGTCGTCCATGCTTCCGTCCGGCGGGCCCCGGCACGAGGGTGCCGGCCCCCGGACCGGTGGTGCAGCCTGCTACACCACGGACCGGGCGCGCAGGGCGGCGGCGGTCGCCCTGGGGTCGTAGTCCGGTGCGACGCCGTCCACGAGCACCAGGTCGCCGGGGATGTTCCTGGTCCGCAGCGGGGCCAGCTCCTGATAGGCGGGTGAGGCGTACCAGGTGCGGGCGGCCTCGATCGTAGGGAACTCCAGGACCACGACGGCGCCCGGCCAGTCGCCCTCCATGACCTCGACCGGCGTGACGTGCACCAGGAATCGGCCCCCGTGCGGATCCATCGTGGACTGGATTCCGTCGATGTAGTCGATCACCTCCGCGTTGGGGAGGCCCTCGGGCTGCAGGTGAGCGATCGCGTACGCGGTCATGGTCTCGTCCTCCGGTCTTCGTCCGCTGGTGCACACCATGCTGCCGGGGGCGGCGGCAAGGGTCGATTACCCCCGGGGTAAGGGGAGCGCACTGCGCGGACCCGACCCACGGTGACGGAGGATCAGACATGATTCCGTCATGAAGACATCACGGGGGAACCACCGGGCGCGGGCTCCCCACCAGCCTTACCCGTCACGGCCGTTGGCCGGACAGACGCTGTCCGGGTACCGCACACCGCCCCGGGCCGGGGAGACGCGCCGCTATCTCGCGGTGGGCCTCGACTGCTATCTCTGCCTGGTCACCGCCGGGTTACTGGCCCAGCCGCACGTGGACACCGCGCCCCTGACCGGGGACGTCGCCCTGCTGCTCGGGCCGGTGCTCGCCCTCTCCTTCCTCAACCAGGTCGTGCTCACCGCGCTGGTCGGAGGCGGGGCCGGGAAACTGATCATGGGCATCCGGGTCGTGAGCCTTCCGGACGGCGGCCGCCCGGGGCCGGGGCAGCTCGTGCGGCGCTGGCTGCACGGCCTGTGCTGGCTGCCGCTCCAGCCCTGGTACGGGCTCCGCGCCCGTCTCGCCCGTACCGATGACGGCCACGGGCCCGCCCCGCGCGGCTGTGAGGCGGGCGATCCGTACGCGGAGCCGTACGCGGACCCGGCCGGCGTGCGCCAGGTCCGCCGCAGCGATCTGGCCGCACACCGCCGGGCCGCCGCCGGGCGGGCTGCCTGAGCCCGCACCGCCTGCCGCGACAGCCTTACGTATGCGGGACGTTCACGCCGCCGCGTTCTCCGTGATGGTGACCTTGCCCTTGCGGATCGTCGCGAGCCGAGGGGCCCGGCGGGCGATCGCGCTGTCGTGGGTGACCATGATGAAGGTGAGTCCGTGCTCCTTCCACATGGTCTCCAGCACCTCCATGATCTCGTCGCGCATGGACTCGTCGAGGTTGCCGGTGGGCTCGTCCGCGAGCAGCACCTTCGGCTGCTTGACCAGGGCCCTGGCTATCGCGACACGCTGCTGCTGGCCGCCGGACATCTCGCCGGGGAGGTGGCCGAGGCGCTCGCCCAGGCCGACCGAGTCGAGCGCCTCCGCGGCTCTTCTGCGCCGCTCGGACGCCTTGCCGCCCAGCGGTACGAGGGCGGTCTCGACGTTCTCCTGGGCGGTGAGCGTCGGGATGAGGTTGAAGCTCTGGAAGACGAAGCCGATGTTCTGCGCGCGCACCTTGGTGAGTCTGGCCTCGCTGAGCTTCGCGAGGTCGACCCCGTCGAGTTCGACGCTGCCGGCCGTGGGGCGGTCCAGGCCGCCGAGCATCTGGAGCAGCGTGGACTTGCCGCCGCCGGTGGGGCCCTGGATGACCAGGCGGCCGCCGTCCTCGATGGTCAGGTCGACGCCGGCGAGCGCGTGGACGGTGGACTTGCCGCGCGTGTAGCGCTTGGTGACGCCTTGGAGGGTGTACATGGGTCAACTCCTGCTGGACGGTGGGCGGGCGGACTATTCGACGCGACGCAGGGCGTCGGCGGGGCGCAGCCTGGAGGCGCGCCAGCCGCCGAAGGCGCCCGCGATCAGCCCGCCCGCCACGGCCAGGGCGACGGCGATCAGGATGATGGAGAGGGAGACGGGCGCGGTCAGCGCGATGTCGAGGGACTTGGCGGCGCTCTGCCGGCCGGGTCCGCCGCCGCCCATCATTCCGCCGCGGAAGCCGCCGCCCCCGGAGCCGCCCGAGGCGCCGAGCTGGGCGGTGAGGGTGGGGCTGACGGCGGTGACGGCGTACGCGCCGGCCAGGCCGGCCGCGATGCCGAGGACGCCGCCCATCAGGCCGTTGACGAGGGCCTCGCCGACCACCTGGCGGGTGACCCGGCCGCTCTTCCAGCCGAGGGCCTTGAGTGTGCCGAACTCCCGTACCCGGCGGCTGACCGCGGAGGAGGTGAGCAGTCCGGCCACCAGGAACGCCGCGATCAGCACGGCGATGGAGAGCCACTTGCCGACGCTGGAGGCCAGGTCGGAGGCGGTGGACAGGGAGCCGGAGACGGTGTCCGCGAGATCGGCGGAGGTGGTGACGGTGGTGCCCGTGATGTTCTTCTGGATGGCGGTCTTGACGCCGTCGATCCGCTGCGAGTCCGCGGCCTTCACGTAGACCGTGGTGACCTTGTCCTTGGCGTCGGCCAGGGTCTGGGCCTGTTGGAGCGGGATGTAGAGGTTGGCGGCGGCGTCGCCGCTGTCGGCCGCCGAGACTCCGACGATCGTGAACTTCGTGCCGTGGACGGTCACCGTCCTGCCGACGGCGAGCTTCTTCTCCTTGGCGTACGCGGCGTCGACGACGGCCACCTTGCCGTTGGTCTCGGTGGACTTGAACGTACGTCCCGCGGTGATCTTCGACGAGGTGAGCGGGCCCAGGTCCTGCTTGGTGACGTCGGTGCCGTAGACCGTGTAGGAGTTGACGTCGAACGAGGCGCCGCCGCCCTTGACCTCGCCCTGCGGCTGGCCGCCGCCCCCGAAGCCGCCCCGGCCGCCGCCCTGGGACGTGCCGCCGTCCTGCTTGAACTCACCGCGCTTGAACTGCCCGTCCACCTTCATGACGGTCATGCTCAGTCCGCCGACGGCGTCGGCGACGCCGTCCTGCTTGCCCACCTTGTCCACCGTGGTGGCGGCCAGCGTCTGGAAGCCCTGGACCATGACCCGGTCCGTGCTCTGCGTCGAGTCGTCGCCGCTCTCCTTGGCGTCGAACTCGAACCTGGGCCGCTCCGTGCCCGAACCGGGCGCCGCGGCCGCCTTGGTGACGGTCATGTCGGTGCCGAGGCCGTACAGCGATTCCAGGACCTTGTCCTGGGCCTTGCTCATGCCGGAGGAGACCGAGCTGACGATGATGACCAGCGCAATGCCGAGGCCGAGCCCCGAGGCGACGACGAGCGCCGCCTTTCTGCGGCGGCGCAGCTCGCGCCGGAGGTAGGTGAAGAACATGGCGCGAGGTTATGGAGCGGTTGTGATGGTGGGTTAAGGCCACGATGAGAGACGGATGAGAACTCTCCGGATACGCCACAGGCGGCGGCACCCGTGATCCGTGGGGATCGGGGTGCCGCCGCCTGCGGTCGAGGGGATGGGGCGGGCCGGGCGTCCGGTCAGGCGGTGGAGCCCGCCGTCCACTGGGCCCAGCTCATGTTCCAGCCGTTGAGGCCGTTGTCGGGCTGGATGGTCTTGTCCGGGGAGTTCTTGATGACGACCACGTCACCGATCATGGAGTTGTTGTAGAACCAGGCGGCGGGCTGGCCGGCGTCGCCCGCGCCCTTGACGTCGGCGAGCCCGACGCAGCCGTGGCTGGTGTTGGCGGTGCCGAAGATGCCCTTGCCCCAGTAGTTGCCGTGGATGAAGGTGCCGGACGTGGACAGCCGCATGGCGTGCGGCACGTCCTTGATGTCGTACTCACCCTTGCCGTCGTCGTCCGTGAAGCCGACCGTGGAGCCGTCCATCCGGGTCTCCTTGTACTTCTCGGAGATCACCATCTGTCCGTTGTACGTGGGGTTCTCGGGCGATCCGGCGGAGATCGGGATGGTCTTGACCGTCTTCCCGTTCTGGGCGACGGTCATCGTGTGCGTCTTGGCGTCCACGGTCGAGACCTGGTTGCGGCCGATCTTGAAGGTGACCGTCTTCTGCTGCACGCCGTAGACGCCGTCCGCGCCCTCGACGCCGTCCAGCGCCAGCTTCAGGGTGACGGTGGAGCCGCCCTGCCAGTAGTCCTCGGGGCGCAGGTCCAGCCGCTGGGAGTTGAACCAGTGGCCGACGACCTGCTGTCCGCTGCTGGACGTCACGGTGATGCCGTCCAGGACGGCCTTCTTGTCCGTGATCGCCTTGTTGAAGTTGATCGAGACGGGCATGCCGACGCCGACGGTCGAGCCGTCCTCCGGGGTGAAGTTCCCGATGAAGCTGTTGGCGGGCGACACGGTGGTGAAGGAGGAGTTCTCGTGCGCCTCGCGGCCCTTCGAGTCCTTCGCCGTGGCGTTGATCTTGTACGTGGTCGAGCGCTCCAGCTGGGCGTCCGGCTTCCAGGTGGTGCCGTCGGCGGAGAGGGTGCCCTTGACGCTCGCACCGGCTGCCGTGGTCATCGTGACGACCGTCAGCTTGCCCTTGGCGACGGTGACCTTCGCGTCGTTGTTGATGCTCGCGTTGGTCGCACCGTTCTTCGGAGAGATCGCTATCTGCGCCTCCGAGGTCTCCTCGGCCGCCGCCTTGTCGACCTCGGCCGCCTGTGACTTCTTCGAGCCGTCGGGGCTTGCGCCCTTGTCGCCGTCGTCGCTGCAGGCCGTGAGCACCAGCACGCCGCCGAGCAGTGCGGACGCGGCCATGAGGCCCCTGCGCCGCTTGCTGTCCGTCATCACACGCTTCTCCATCGTTGCCGAAATCCCCAAAAACCCCGAGCCAGGCCGTTGACCGGCGATACCCGTCGATGTTCCAAGAACCCCCTGAAAGGGTTACCCGTTCCACATCCGCGGGGGATGTGGGGAACACCACTCGTCGGCGTATCGGTATCCGCAGTGGTTCCCGTGCGGTGGTTCTGTGCTCCACCACGTAGGTGCCGCCGGGGTCCGGCCCTGTTGTGCGGCAGCTTCGCGGTCCGGTGGGCCGACTGTCACGCGCACCGGCCCCGGGCCGCCGGAGACGGGCCGGGGCCGGTGGTTCTCCACCTCTTACGCCCGCCGCTCCGCACTGCCGTCGTCGTCGTTCTCCTCCCTATTGTGCGGGACGCGGGAGGCGTCTTCGCCGTCCTCGTCCCCGTACTCCTCGTCACCGTCCTCGTCATCGTCTTCGTCGAGGTCCCATCCCTCCGGGTCCTGCGGGTCGTAGGCGATGCTCTCGCTGCTCCAGGAGGCTTGGGTCAGCTCGACCCCGGGCACCTCGCTGACCAGGTCGAACGGATCGATCAGAGAGGCGAGGGCCTCCGCACCGTCTTCCCGTACCGCCGTCTCGGCATGCGTGCGTTCCTCGGCGGAATCGCCGCCGAGCTCGCCGTACTCGGCCGCGAGGCTCTCCAGAGCGGTTCCGCTCAGGGCGTCGGCGTTCGTGATCTCCAACACCATTTCGACCCGAAGGCGAACATAACGTGACGTCTCAGATGTGCTCATACGCCGGAGCGTAAGCTCCCGGCCGCCCCGGCTTTCCCACCACCCGCTGCTTTCACTAGCATCGCCCGCAGCACCGGCCGCAGGCCTAACTCGCGGCTGTCACAAGGGGGATCGATTCCGTGGCCAGCACCCGCCGCCCGCTCCTGACCGCCACTGCCGCGGGAACGCTGCTGTGCGCCCTCTGGTTCGTTCCGACGGCCACCGCGACGGACGAGACCACCGGCGCCCAGGACGCGCCGGGCCGGACGGCCGCCATCGAGGCGATGGGCGCCACCGACGCGGAGGGCGCGAGGCTCGCGGACACCGGTACGGGGACCGACACGACCCCGTATCTGATCGGGGGCATGGCGTTCCTGGGCATCGGCGCGGGCTTCGTCACCTACTCCGCCCGCCGCACGGGCCCGCTGCCGGCGCACTGACGGTCACGCGGCAGCGGGCGTTCCGGCCGGCAGGCCTCAGGCGAGCTTCCCCGTCACCGGCTCCACCGCCGCGACGAGCCCGCCCGCGCGCACGAAGGCGTCCGCGGCGGCCAGGTCCGGCGACAGGAAGCGGTCGGGACCCGGGCCCTCGGCACCGGCCGCGCGGAGCGCCTCGACGGCCGCCAGCGAGGCGGGCGCCGGGGTCAGCCCCTGCGCGGCCCGCAGCTCGACCGCGCGGGTGGCCGCGTACAGCTCGACGGCGACGATCCGGGCGAGGTTGTCCACGGCGGTACGGAGCTTGCGCGCCGCCGACCAGCCCATCGAGACGTGGTCCTCCTGCATGGCGGAGGACGGGATCGAGTCGGCGGAGGCCGGTACGGCGAGCCGCTTCATCTCGCTGACCAGGGCCGCCTGGGTGTACTGGGCGATCATCAGGCCGGAGTCGACGCCCGCGTCGTCCGCGAGGAACGGCGGCAGCCCGTGCGAGCGGTTCTTGTCCAGCAGCCGGTCGGTGCGGCGCTCGGTGATCGAGCCGAGGTCGGCGGCGACGATCGCCAGGAAGTCCAGGACGTACGCGACCGGCGCGCCGTGGAAGTTGCCGTTGGACTCGACCCGGCCGTCGGAGAGGACCACCGGGTTGTCCACGGCGGCGGCCAGCTCGCGGTCCGCGACGAGGACGGCGTGGGCGAGGGTGTCCCGTCCGGCGCCGTTGACCTGCGGGGCGCAGCGCACCGAGTAGGCGTCCTGGACACGCGGCGCGTCGTCCTGGTGGTGACCGGTGAGGCCCGAACCGGCGAGCACCCGGAGCATGTTGTCGGCGCTGGCGCCCTGGCCGGGGTGCGGGCGGATGGCGTGCAGCTCAGGGGCGAGGACCTTGTCCGTGCCGAGCAGGGCCTCCAGAGAGAGGGCCGCGGTGATGTCGGCCGAGGTGTAGAGGTTCTGGAGGTCGGCGATGGCCATGACGAGCATGCCGAGCATCCCGTCGGTGCCGTTGAGGAGGGCGAGGCCCTCCTTCTCGCGCAGCTCGACCGGGGTGATGCCGTGGGCCGCGAGGAGCTCGCCCGCGGGGCGCACGGTGCCGTCGGGGCCCTCCGCCTCGCCCTCGCCCATCAGGGTCAGCGCGCAGTGCGAGAGCGGTGCCAGATCGCCGGAACAGCCGAGCGAACCGTACTCGTGAACGACGGGTGTGATCCCGGCGTTCAGGACGTCGGCCATGGTCTGCGCGATCTCGGGCCGTACGCCCGTGTGGCCCGAGGCGACCGTCTTCAGCCGGAGGAACATCAGCGCCCTGACGACCTCGCGCTCGACCCGGGGGCCCATGCCGGCGGCGTGCGAGCGGACGATGTTGCGCTGGAGCTGGGCGCGGAGCTCCGGGCTGATGTGGCGGCCGGCCAGCGCCCCGAATCCGGTGGAGACGCCGTAGACCGGCTCGGGCTTCGCGGCGAGCGCGTCGATGACCTCGCGGGCGGCGGCGAGTGCGGCCACCGCGGCGGCGGAGAGCTCGACGCGGGCGTTGCCGCGGGCCACGGCGATGACGTCCTGGGCGGTGGTACCGGACGTCCCCACCACGACTGTATGCATATCCATATTCAGAAGCGTACGGATTGAATCTCTTCATGTCACTAGCGGTCGCCGGGTTGACCCCTTACCGATCGGGCGGCTCGGCCGAGGGGCGGTTGCCGCGCAACCTTCGGCGGTCATGGGCGGCCTTGGGCGGGGAGTCGGCCAGCCGGATCACCTCACCGTCGCGCCCCGCCACCACGGGCCGCAGCGAGCGGGCCGCCTTCGCCCGGTACTGGGCCGCGTCCGCGAGCCGGAACAGCCGCCGCGCCGAGACCACCGGGCCGATCGGGTCGCCGGTGGAGGCGATCCCGCAGGCGACCCCGTTGCCGAACTCCAGCTCGGCCGCCCGCTCGCACAGCTCGGTGGCCACCGCGACCACCTCGTCCGCGCCCGGCCCCACCGCCAGCAGACAGAACTCGTCCCCGCCGAGCCGGGCGGACAGCGCCCCCGGCAGCATCGCGCCGCACCGGGACAGCACCGAGCCGAAACGTTCCAGCAGACGGTCTCCGACCGCGTGGCCATGGGTGTCGTTGACCGTCTTCAGCCCGTTGAGATCGCAGACGGCCAGGCTGACCACCGCCCCGTCCGCCCGGTGCCGCTCCACCGCCTCGTCGAGGCGCATGTCGACGGCCCGCCGGTTGGCGAGGCCGGTCAGCGGGTCGGTGAAGGCCAGCTTGCGGACCTCCTCCAGGCGCTCCGTCTGGGAGATCCCGGCGGCCACGACGGCAGCCAGCACGGTGGCGAAGTCCGCGTCCGCCCGCCCGAACACCGGCTCCCCCACCGGCCGCGCCACATACAGCTCGCCCCAGGCCCGGCCGTGCAGCACGATCGGCGCCACCACACAGCAGCCCCGCCCGCGCCGGCGCAGGGCCGCCACCCGCTGATGGCAGTAGCCCTGCCGGTAACCGTGCGCACCCGCCGCCCCGGCCTCCCGGCCACCGTCCGCGGGCCCCGGCTCCACCGGCCCCTCGGCCGTCTCCACCCAGGCGTCCGGCTCGCCGCCCCCGGCCCACCGCTCGTGGAGGAACTCGGTGATCTCCGGGAACTGGTGCACCGGGTACGTCTCCTCGTCGGGGAACTCCTCCTCCCCCTCGGCCCGGTCGCCCGCGTTCACCAGGACCCGCAGCCGCCCGCGTCCTCGCTCCCAGACCGACAGCGCGGCGAAGCTGCCGCCCAGCGCCTCGCACGCCCCCAGCGCGGCCGCCCGCCAGCACCCCCGCGGGGTGTGTGCCGCCGCCATCGCCTGTGCAAGCGAAACCACGGCCCGTAGCCGCGCATCATCACCCATTGCCCCAGTTTAAGTTGATACGCGGTATATGCGTCATGTGGAAACTCCGGAGAGTCACCAATCGCGCCCGTAGTGCGCGGTCACTCCCCGGGCCAGTTCGGCTTCCGCTTCTCGTTGAACGCGGCGACCCCCTCCGCACGGTCGCCGGAGAAGGCCACGGAGCGCCACGCGGAGTCCTCCACCTCCAGCCCGGCCCGCAGGTCGAGCCCGTGCCCGAGCCGCAGCGCCCGCTTGGCCGCCCGCAGGCCCACCGGGGAGTTCCCCGCGATCCGCCCGGCCAGCGCCAGCGCCTCGGACCGGTCCTCGCCCGCCGCCACCAGCTCGTCGACCAGCCCCAGCTCCCGGGCCTCCGCCGCCGCCACCCGGCGGGCGGTGAAGATCAGCTCGGCCGCCCGCGCCGCCCCGATCCGGCGCGGCAGCAGCTGGGTGCCGCCGCCGCCCGGGATGACCCCGACGGAGACCTCGGGCAGGCCCACCAGCGCGGTGGCGTCGGCCACGATCAGATCGCAGGACAGCGCCAGCTCGAAGCCGCCGCCGAGCGCGAATCCGTGCACCGCGGCGATCGTCGGCATCGGCAGTTCGAGTACGCCGGTGTAGGCGGCGCGGGCGGTGGGCCGCTGCCGCACCAGGTCCGCGTCGGTGAAGGAGTTCCGCTCCTTCAGGTCCGCCCCCACACAGAACGCCCGCTCATGGCTGGAGGTGAGGACGGTGACCCGTACGTCCGGGTCCGCGGCGAGCGCGGCGCAGGCGGCGGCGATCGAGCGCGCCATGTCCGTGGACACCGCGTTCATGGCCCTGGGCCGGTCGAGGACCAGCTCGGCGACGTGTTCCAGACCCTCGTGACCCCGTACGACGACGAACTCCCCGAACCGCTGCTCGGACGTGACGGTCATGGCTGCACCCCTGTTCGGTTAACGAGCGTTACCGGAGGGATCCTAGGGCCTGTCTTCAAACTGCCGTCGTTGCCCGAAGGGCGGCCGGGCGGCGTCAGGCGCTTCCCCAAGCTCTCGGCTTCGTTCGAGCAGGGGAGACCCCATTTCTCGGCGTGCCGACCCCAGGCCCCTGTACTGGACGTACCGGGGTCTGGGGCCGGTGCGGCGAGAGTGCGTGCATGGCGTCGCGCGGCAGACGGCAGTCTGACGACAGGCCCTGGAGCTCTGCCGCGAAAGGGGGTCCGGAACGGGTCAGGAGCCGCCGCGACGGGCCAGCAGCCACGGTTCGACGACGCCGAGGCCGCGCACCGGGCGCTGCCACATCGGCTGGAGCCCGTAGCGGTACTTGGGCACCGGCCTCGGCTCCTCGCCGTCCGCGCGCTCGGCGGCGGCAGAGGCCTCCTCCGCGGCCCGCGCCTCTGAGGCGGGGGCGTCGCCGGTACGGGTCAGCTCCTCCGCGAACGCCCCGTCCACCAGGACGGCGTCCTTCGGCGCTATCGAGGTGAGCCGGCTGGCGAGGTTCACGGTGGTGCCGAACACATCGCCCATCCGGGTGGTGACCGTGCCGAACGCGATACCGACGCGCAGCGCGGGCATCTGCTCGTCCAGCGTCATCGCCTCGATCAGGCGCAGCGCGATCTCGGCCGCGGTGCCCGCGTCGTCGGCGGCGAAGAGGACCTCGTCGCCGAGGGTCTTGATGAGCCGGCCGCCGTGGGCGGCGACCAGGTCGGCGCAGGTGGTCTCGAAGGCCTCGACGAGTTCGCCGAGCTCCTCCTCCTCCAGGCGGCGGGTGAGCCGGGTGAAGCCGACCAGGTCCGCGAAGCCGACGGCCAGCCGGCGGTCGACCATCTCGTCGTCGTCCGCCGCCTGCACGACCCGGCCGGTGGCGGCGGCGAGCTGGCGCCGCCACACGTAGACGAGGAACTCCTCCAGCTCCGGCAGGAGCAGCTCGACCAGCGGGTAGGTGACCTCGGTACGGGTCATGCCGGGTTCCGGCGGCTCGGTCAGGCCCTCCAGGAAGGAGTCGATCTGCCACTCCGCCAGCCGGGCGGTGGTCTGCCCGGTGGACCGGGCCACCTGGATCGCCATCGGCTCGCTCAGCAGCCCGGCCTCGACCAGACCGGAGAGCCGCCGCAGCGCCAGCACGTCCGCCTCGGTCAGCGCCTTGGCCTGGCCGATGTCCGCGAAGCCCATGGCCCGCCAGAACCGTGACGCCAGGTCCATCGAGACGCCCGCGGTCCGGGCGGCCTGGAACGGGGTGTAGCGCCGGTCGGCGCCCAGGATCAGCGCTTCCAGCCTGATCGCGAGGGGATCGTCGGTCGGCTCTGCCGTGTGGTCGACTTCGTGATGGGGTGTCGCGTGGACCGATTGGTCCGACGAGGGCTCCGAGCCATCGCCGGACGTCGTGTCGTCGACGGTCACCAGCCGCCTCCTGCCCGTTCCCTGCGCACTGCCCTGCCGATCTGTCGGTGGATCGCCTCAACGATACGGCAGGTGTGCCCTACCTCACGTCCTCAGTCCGCCCCGACCTGGGACGCGCCGCTCAGGTCAGACCGCCCGCGGCGCCCCTCAGGTGCACGATGTCGCCCGCCGAGACCGGCTCCTGGAGGCCGTCGCCGGCCGACAGGACGAGGCGCCCGTCCCCGTCGATCGCCACCGCCTCCCCGGTGAGCGTGCGGTCGCCCGGCAGCTGGGCGCGCACCGTGCGCCCGAGCGTCGCGCAGCCGGCCGCGTACGCCTCCTGGAGGCCGCTCGCGGCCGCGTCCCCGTCCGCCGCGCGCCACTTCCCGTACCACTGCTCCAGCGACCGCAGCACGCCCCTGAGCAGCGTCTCGCGGTCGGTGGAGACCGCTCCGGCCAGGGCGAGCGAGGCGGCGGTGGGGGCGGGGAGCTCGTCCTCGCGCAGGGAGACGTTGAGGCCGATGCCGATGACGACGCCGTCCCCGGCGCGCTCGGCCAGGATGCCGCCGGCCTTGCGCTCCTGGGTACCGACGGTGACCAGCAGGTCGTTGGGCCACTTCAGCGCGGTGTCGACGCCCGCGGACCTCGCCAGGCCCGTCGCCACCGCGACCCCGGTGAGCAGCGGCAGCCAGCCCCAGCGCTGGACGGGCACCGCACCGGGCGTCAGGTAGACGGAGAAGAAGAGGCCGGAGCGGGCCGGTGCGGTCCAGGTCCGGTCGAGGCGTCCGCGCCCGGCGGTCTGCTCCTCGGCGACCAGCACGGTGCCCTCGGTGAGTCCGGTGGCGCGCGCCGCGAGGTCGGAGTTGGTGGAGCCGGTGGCGTCCACGACGTCGAGGGCGCTCCACAGGCCGTCCGGCCGGAGCAGACCGCGCCGCAGCGCGGGAACGTTCAGGGGCGGCCGGTCCAGGTCCGACCAACGGCTGTGAGACGCATCCGAGGGTGTCATGCAAGCCACCCTAGGTGTGTCAAACGACGCACTGCCGAACCGTATCCGCGCCGATACGCTACGGGGCAGTAGCTGTTCATCCACTGATCAGCAGCACAGTCGTCCCCGTGACCAGGCAGGGAGCCGCAACCCGATGTCCGAGCCGGAAGAGACCGACATCCACACCACCGCGGGCAAGCTCGCGGACCTGCAGCGCCGTATCGAGGAGGCGACCCACGCGGGGTCCGCCCGCGCGGTGGAGAAGCAGCACGCGAAGGGCAAGTTGACGGCGCGCGAGCGCGTGGACCTGCTGCTGGACGAGGGCTCCTTCGTCGAGCTCGACGAGTTCGCCCGGCACCGCTCGACGAACTTCGGGATCGAGAAGAACCGGCCGTACGGGGACGGTGTCGTCACCGGCTACGGCACGGTCGACGGCCGCCCCGTCTGCGTGTATTCGCAGGACTTCACCATCTTCGGCGGCTCGCTCGGTGAGGTCTACGGTGAGAAGATCGTCAAGGTGATGGACTTCGCGCTGAAGACCGGCTGTCCGGTCATCGGCATCAACGACGGCGGCGGCGCCCGTATCCAGGAAGGCGTGGCGGCGCTGGGGCTCTTCGCGGAGATCTTCCGGCGCAATGTGCACGCCTCGGGTGTCGTCCCGCAGATCTCGCTGATCGTAGGACCGTGCGCGGGCGGCGCGGTCTACTCCCCCGCGATCACCGACTTCACGGTCATGGTCGACCAGACCTCGCACATGTTCATCACCGGGCCCGACGTCATCAAGACGGTCACCGGCGAGGACGTCGGCTTCGAGGACCTGGGCGGCGCCCGTACCCACAACACCACCTCCGGGGTAGCGCACCACATGGCGGGCGACGAGAAGGACGCCATCGAGTACGTCAAGTCGCTGCTCTCCTACCTCCCGTCGAACAACCTCTCGGAGGCCCCGTCCTTCCCGGAGGAGGCGGACCTCGCGGTCACGGACGAGGACCGCGAGCTGGACACGCTGGTCCCGGACTCCGCGAACCAGCCGTACGACATGCACACCGCGATCGAGCACGTGCTGGACGACGGTGAATTCCTGGAGACCCAGGCGCTGTTCGCGCCGAACATCCTCACCGGCTTCGGCCGGGTCGAGGGCTATCCGGTCGGCATCGTCGCCAACCAGCCGATGCAGTTCGCCGGCTGCCTGGACATCAACGCGAGCGAGAAGGCCGCCCGCTTCGTCCGCACCTGCGACGCGTTCAACGTGCCGGTGCTGACCTTCGTGGACGTGCCCGGCTTCCTGCCCGGCGTCGACCAGGAGTACGGCGGCATCATCCGGCGCGGCGCCAAGCTGATCTACGCGTACGCGGAGGCGACCGTCCCGCTGATCACGGTGATCACCCGCAAGGCGTTCGGCGGCGCGTACGACGTCATGGGCTCCAAGCACCTGGGCGCCGACATCAACGTCGCCTGGCCGACCGCCCAGATCGCCGTCATGGGCGCCCAGGGCGCCGTCAACATCCTGCACCGCCGCACGATCGCCGCCGCGGAGGATCAGGACGCCACCCGGGCCGAGCTGATGGCGGCCTACGAGGACGCGCTGCTCAACCCGTACGTCGCGGCCGAACGCGGCTACGTGGACGCGGTGATCATGCCCTCGGACACCCGGGCCCACGTGGTCAAGGGACTGCGGCAGCTGCGCACCAAGCGGGAGTCGCTGCCCCCGAAGAAGCACGGCAACATCCCTCTCTAGAAAGGGCTCTGGCCATGATCAAGGTCGTACGGGGCAATCCCACCCCGGAAGAACTGGCAGCCGCGCTCGCGGTCGTCCAGGCACGCGCCGCCGCGGTGGCCGCCGTCTTGTCCGGAGCGCCGGAGCTGCCCGGACAGTGGTCCGACCCCGGCCGGGTCGCCCGGCGCGGCCGCCATCTGCCGGGGCCGCGAGCCTGGGCCCGTACGTACTGGCCCGGTTAGCGGGTACGGGCCGGGCGGTTGCTGAGTACGCGTACTCAGGCGCGGGCTCGGCCCCCGCAGCAGGATCGGAGGCATGCTGTGGTCCGATCCCGAGAACAAGCCGCCGAAGGAACTGCGCGACGCCCAGGACATGATGCGGCGCGTGGGTCTGGTGCTCGCGCTGGCCATGGTGGTCGCGATGTTCGTGAGCGGCACCCGGTGACGGTGCGGGCCCCGGCTGCGGGGCCGCCCGCACCGGCTGATTTGTACGATGGCGCGCATGACTGATCCCGCGCCCCGCCGCCTCGTGCTCGCCTCCGCCTCCCCCGCCCGCCTCGGTCTGCTCCGGCAGGCGGGCTTCGCGCCCGAGGTGATCGTCAGCGGGGTGGACGAGGACGCGCTGAGCGCCCCCACCCCCGCCGAGCTGGCGCTGGTGCTCGCCGAGGCCAAGGCCGACGCCGTGGCCGCGCTGCCGGAGGTCGCGGGGGCCCTGGTCATCGGCTGCGACTCGGTGCTCGAACTGGACGGCGAGGCGCTCGGCAAGCCGGCCGACGCCGAGGAGGCCACGGCCCGCTGGAAGTCGATGCGGGGCCGGTCCGGGGTGCTGCGGACCGGTCACAGCCTGACCGACACCGCGAGTGGCCGGACGGTTTCGGAGACCGCGTCCACGACGGTCCGCTTCGGTGAGCCGACGGACGCCGAGATCGCCGCCTACGTGGCCTCCGGGGAGCCGCTGCACGTGGCGGGCGCCTTCACCCTGGACGGGCGCTCCGCGCCGTTCGTGGACTCCATCGACGGCGACCCGGGCAACGTCATCGGGCTCTCGCTGCCCCTGCTGCGGCGGCTCCTGGGCGAGCTGGGGATCACCGTCACCGAGCTGTGGGCCTGAGCGGAGACGGCCGTCCGGCCCGAGCGGAGGCGGCCCGTCCGTCCGGTCAGGCGGTGGCCGGGGTCACCGGCTTCTCGGCGTCCGTCCCGGTGGCCGGTTCCTCGCGACCGTCCCCGTACGCCACCAGCGTCAGCACGATCAGGCCGAGCACCACCATCATGGACACGAACGCGGTCCAGCCGATCAGCCCCACCGCGAGCGCGCCCAGCACCCCGTGGACGACGGCGCAGCCGATGAGGACGACCCTGGCGATCCGGCCGGGGGCCCGGTCGCGGATGCCGGTGAGCAGGAGCAGCACACCGCAGAGCAGCAGGAACAGTCCGGAGATCCCGCCCAGCACCCAGGCGCCGTTGGCCATGACGTCGGGATCCGTCCCCGCCAGGGACATGTCCTGGTTCTTCACGAACGTCGCCAGGACACCGTTGACGATCACGACGCCCACGGCTTCCGCGACCAGCACGATCGCGGATATGAATGCCACCGGCCTGCGCACCACGGCGCTCACCCCCTGTTACCTGCAGTACGTGCGATAGCGCGGACCCTACTAACGGGTAATGCCCGGGACAAGGGTTTCGACCGCTTCGGGGCCCCGCGGGCGGCAATGCGGGCACCCGGAGTGCCGGTGGCCGGGCGCCAGGCAAAGAAATGCGCGGCCGTTAGTAGGAATCAGACAAATAAACACGGGGCGTCGCTGCCCGTACCGACAGAGACCTGGACCACACCTCGTGGCTACTGTGCGGTTATGGTTCCCGGCGTACCGTGGTTCCACAAGGGATTTCGCGACTTGAGCAAGCCTCGAATCACACTCCGTGTGGGCAAGCTCACCATTGGGGACGGGTCGTAGGGCCGTGTCGGTAGTCCCTAAACTCAGCTTGTTTCAAGGAGGGAGCCATCGTGCGCAAGGTGCTCATCGCCAACCGTGGCGAAATTGCTGTCCGTGTTGCCCGTGCTTGCCGGGACGCGGGGATCGGGAGCGTGGCCGTCTACGCCGACCCGGACCGCGACGCGTTGCATGTGCGTGCGGCCGATGAGGCATTCGCGCTGGGCGGTGACACTCCGGCCGCCAGTTATCTGGACATGGCCAAGGTCCTCCAGGCCGCGAAGGACTCCGGGGCGGACGCGATCCACCCGGGCTACGGGTTCCTCTCGGAGAACGCCGAGTTCGCGCAGGCCGTGCTGGATGCCGGGCTGACGTGGATCGGTCCGCCGCCGCAGGCGATCCGGGACCTCGGTGACAAGGTCGCCGCCCGCCACATCGCGCAGCGTGCCGGTGCCCCGCTCGTCGCGGGCACCCCCGACCCGGTCTCCGGCTCCGCCGAGGTCGTCGCGTTCGCCGAGCAGAACGGGCTGCCGATCGCGATCAAGGCGGCGTTCGGCGGTGGCGGGCGCGGGCTGAAGGTCGCCCGCACGCTGGAGGAGATCCCGGAGCTGTACGACTCCGCGGTCCGTGAGGCGGTCGCCGCGTTCGGGCGCGGGGAGTGCTTCGTCGAGCGCTACCTCGACAAGCCCCGGCACGTGGAGACCCAGTGCCTGGCCGACACCCACGGCAACGTCGTGGTCGTGTCCACCCGTGACTGCTCGCTCCAGCGCCGCCACCAGAAGCTCGTGGAGGAGGCCCCGGCCCCCTTCCTGTCCGAGGCGCAGAACGCGGAGCTGTACGCGGCGTCCAAGGCGATCCTCAAAGAGGCCGGCTACGTCGGCGCCGGCACGGTCGAGTTCCTGGTCGGCGCGGACGGCACGATCTCCTTCCTGGAGGTCAACACCCGCCTCCAGGTCGAGCACCCGGTCACCGAGGAGGTCACCGGCCTCGACCTCGTACGCGAGATGTTCCGCATCGCGGACGGCGAGGAGCTCGGCTACGGCGACCCCGAGATGCGCGGTCACTCCTTCGAGTTCCGGATCAACGGCGAGGACCCGGGCCGCGGCTTCCTGCCGGCCCCCGGCACCGTCACCCTGTTCGCCCCGCCGTCCGGTCCCGGTGTCCGGCTCGACGCGGGCGTCGAGTCCGGCAGCGTGATCGGCCCCGCCTGGGACTCGCTCCTCGCCAAGCTGATCGTGACGGGCGCCACCCGTGAGCAGGCGCTCCAGCGGGCCGCCCGCGCGCTGGGCGAGTTCACCGTGGAGGGCATGGCCACCGCCATCCCCTTCCACCGTGCCGTCGTCACGGACCCCGCGTTCACCGCCGACCCGTTCACCATCCACACCCGCTGGATCGAGACGGAGTTCGTCAACGAGATCCCGGCCTTCGCCGCCCCCGCCGACGCGGACACCGACGAGGAGTCCGGCCGCGAGACGATCGTCGTCGAGGTCGGCGGCAAGCGCCTGGAGGTCTCGCTGCCCTCCTCGCTCGGCATGAGCCTGGCCCGCACCGGGCTCGCGGCCGGCGCCAAGCCCAAGCGCCGCGCGGCCAAGAAGTCCGGCTCCGCGGCCTCCGGCGACACCCTCGCCTCCCCGATGCAGGGCACGATCGTGAAGATCGCCGTGGAGGAGGGCCAGGAGGTCAAGGAGGGCGACCTGATCGTCGTCCTGGAGGCCATGAAGATGGAGCAGCCGCTCAACGCGCACCGCTCCGGCACGGTCAAGGGCCTGACCGCCGAGGTCGGCACCTCCCTCTCGTCCGGCGCCATGATCTGCGAGATCAAGGACTGATCCCCGCTCCTCGCGTTCCGCCGGCGCCCCCGTCATGTCGTACGACGTGACGGGGGCGCCGCCCGTTGGCGACCGGAGCCGCCGGGCTCCCGGGCCACTGGGCCGTACGGGCGATGGCATCCTGGACCCCCGCGGCGGAATCAGGGAGGACTGCGCGATGGCGACGAGCACAGCAGGGACACCGGCCCGGCCCATGCGCGCCGACGCGCGCCGTAATTACGACCGGCTGCTGGCCGAGGCCCGTACCGCCTTCGCGGAGCACGGCACCACGGCGTCCCTGGAGGATGTCGCACGGTCCGCGGGGCTGGGGATCGGCACGCTGTACCGGCACTTCCCGACCAGGCACGCGCTGATGAGCGCGGTCTTCCAGGAGGCGGTGGCCGACCTGATCGTCCGCTCCCGCGAGCTGGCCGGGGCGGAGCGGCCGTGCGAGGCGCTGGTGGAGTGGCTGGGCACGATCATCACTCATGCGGGTGAGTATCGCGGGCTGGCCCAGGCCCTCATGTCGACGTGCCGGGACGAGACCTCGGCGCTGTCCCGCTGCAATGTGCCGATGCGCGAGGCGGGTTCGGTACTGCTGGCCCGCGCGCAGGCGGGCGGGGCGGTGCGCGCGGAGGTGTCCATCGACGACCTGATGCAGCTCACCAACGCGATCGCGCTGGCCGCCGAGCAGTCACCGGACGATCCGGAACTGGCGGACCGGCTGCTGACGCTGACGGTGCGGGGGCTGAGTTCTTCGGGGCTGAGTTCTTCGGGCGAATCCAGCCCCTCCGGCGATTGAGGAGCGGGGGTCCGGGGGCAGCGCCCCCGGGGTCAGCGACGCCGCAGGTCCGCCACTCTCGCCCGCTCCCCCTGCGCCTGCTCGGCCAGCACTGCGGACCCCCGCAAGGGCTGCGGCCCGCTCCCGTGCGTGCGCCGCTGTCCCGGGAGCGGCATGTCCCGGCGGTTGCCCCGCCCGGACGACCCCGGTTCGGAGGACGCCGGGGCCGGAGCACCCCCAGGACCCGCCACCGCGATCTGCACCCCCTGGTCGGCCAGGGCCTGCAGCTCCGCCGCGGCGCGGTCGTCGTGCGCGGCCGGTTCGTCCGTCACGAGCCGGGTGATGAGGTCGGTCGGCACCGTCTGGAACATGGTGTCGGCGCCGAGCTTGGTGTGGTCGGCCAGGACCACCACCTCCCCGGCCGCCTGCACCAGCGCCCGGTCCACGCTCGCGGAGAGCATGTTGGACGTGGAGAGCCCGCGCTCGGCGGTGAGGCCGCTCCCGGAGAGGAACGCCCGGGAGACCCGCAGCCCCTGGAGCGACTGCTCGGCCCCGCTGCCCACCAGGGCGTAGTTGGAACCGCGCAGGGTGCCGCCGGTCATCACCACCTCCACCCGGTTGGCATGGGCGAGCGCCTGGGCGACCAGCAGCGAGTTGGTGACCACGGTCAGGCCGGGGACCCGCGCGAGCCGGCGGGCCAGCTCCTGCGTGGTCGTACCGGCGCCGACCACGATGGCCTCGCCCTCTTCGACGAGACCGGCGGCCAGGTCGGCGATGGCGGTCTTCTCCGCGGTGGCGAGATGGGATTTCTGTGGAAACCCGGACTCCCGCGTGAAACCGCCCGGCAAGACCGCACCGCCGTGCCGACGGTCGAGGAGTCCTTCTGCCTCCAGTGCCCGCACGTCCCGCCGTACGGTCACTTCGGAGGTCTGGACGACGCGGGCGAGCTCACGGAGCGATACCGCCCCGTTGGCACGCACCATTTCGAGGATCAATTGACGACGTTCTGCAGCGAACACGAAACTGAGAGTAACGCGATCACCGGAGAGTTCTCAGCAGTTTGCGCTGAATCGCAGAAGTTGTACATACAAAGGGCCGCCAAGTGGTATAGGCAGCCCTGTTGTTGTTCCCTACTGATCGCGGGTGGTCACGGGACTGCCCGAGTTGACGGTAGTTGCCGGGGAATGCCGGGCCCGCGGAGGGTTCCGCGAGCGCCCTATCCTTCGCCCGCCTGCTTACGGGTGTGCAACTGGCGGGCCACTTCAGCGATCGAACCCGACAGGGACGGGTACACAGTGAAGGCGTTTGCGATCTGTTCCACCGTCAGATTGTTGTCGACGGCGATCGAGATGGGGTGGATCAGTTCGCTCGCCCGAGGTGCGACGACACAGCCGCCGACCACGATGCCGGTGCCGGGGCGGCAGAATATTTTGACGAAGCCGTCCCGGATGCCCTGCATCTTGGCGCGCGGATTGCGCAGCAGCGGCAGCTTGACGACCCGGGCGTCGATCTTGCCCGAGTCGACGTCGGACTGGCTGTAGCCGACCGTGGCGATCTCCGGGTCGGTGAAGACGTTCGAGGAGACCGTCTTCAAGTTCAGCGGCGTGACCGCGTCCCCGAGGAAGTGGTACATCGCGATCCGGCCCTGCATCGCGGCGACCGAGGCGAGCGCGAAGATCCCGGTGACGTCACCGGCCGCGTAGACACCCGGCGCGCTGGTGCGGGAGACCTTGTCGGTCCAGATGTGGCCCGAGTCCTTGAGCCGGACCCCGGCCTCCTCCAGGCCCATGCCCGCGCTGTTCGGGATCGCGCCGACCGCCATCAGGCAGTGCGAGCCGGAGATGACCCGGCCGTCGGCCAGGGTGACCTCGACCCGGTCGCCGACGCGCTTGGCGGACTGCGCGCGGGAGCGGGCCATCACGTTCATGCCCCGGCGCCGGAACACGTCCTCCAGGACGGCGGCCGCGTCCGGGTCCTCGCCCGGCAGCACCCGGTCCCGGGACGAGACGAGCGTGACGCGGGAGCCGAGGGCCTGGTAGGCACCGGCGAACTCCGCGCCCGTGACACCGGAGCCGACGACGATGAGTTCCTCGGGGAGCTCGTCGAGGTCGTAGACCTGGGTCCAGTTCAGGATCCGCTCGCCGTCGGGAAGCGCGTCCGGGATCTCCCGGGGGTGGCCGCCGGTCGCGATCAGCACGGCGTCGGCGGTGAGCGTCTCCTCGGTGCCGTCGGCCGCGGTCACGACGACGCTGCGGGAGCCGTCGGCGGCCTGGAGGCCCTCCAGCCGGCCGCGTCCGCGCATCACCCGGGCCCCCGCACGGGTGACGGAGGCGGTGATGTCGTGGGACTGGGCGAGCGCGAGGCGCTTCACCCGTCGGTTGACCTTGCCGAGGTCGACGCCGACCACGCGCGCGGCCTGTTCCAGGTGCGGCGTGTCGTCCGCGACGATGATGCCGAGCTCCTCGTACGAGGAGTCGAAGGTGGTCATCACCTCTGCCGTCGCGATCAGGGTCTTCGAGGGCACGCAGTCGGTGAGCACGGACGCGCCGCCGAGGCCGTCGCAGTCGACAACGGTCACCTCCGCGCCGAGCTGGGCGCCCACCAATGCCGCCTCGTACCCGCCGGGTCCGCCGCCGATGATCACGATCCGGGTCACGAAAAGTCCGCCTCGCGTTTCTCGTCCCTCGGCCGTCTGCTGTCCCGGCCGGGGTCCGGGGGGTCGCCCCGGGGGAATGCAGTACGTACTTCATTGTCCCGCACGCGCCAAGCTGCTTCGCCCCGGGGCCCTCCATACGTGCACCGGGCCCCTGGAGCCAGGGCGCGTCCACGGGCGGCGGACCCCCCGAGCGGGCGTCTTCCTCACCGGAATCGACCTCACCGGGGCCACCTCCCGTACCCTCGACCCCATGTCGCTCTACGCCGCATACGCCGGCAACCTCGACGCGCGGCTGATGACGCGCCGCGCACCGCACTCGCCGCTGCGCGGAACCGGCTGGCTGAACGGCTGGCGGCTGACGTTCGGCGGGGAGCAGATGGGCTGGGAGGGCGCGCTGGCCACGGTGGTCGAGGCGCCGCGCTCGCAGGTCTTCGTCGCCCTGTACGACCTGGCTCCGATGGACGAGGACTCCATGGACCGCTGGGAAGGCGTCGGCCTCGACATCTACCGGCGGATGCGGGTCCGGGTGCACACCCTGGACGGCGAGGAGCCGGCTTGGATGTACGTGCTGAACGGCTACGAGGGCGGGCTGCCCTCCGCCCGCTACCTCGGCGAGATCGCGGACGCCGCCGACTCGGCGGGCGCCCCGCACGACTATGTGATGGAACTCCGCAAGCGCCCCTGCTGAGTGTCGCGGACCTCTGCGGACCGGCCCTTCTGTGCGAAAGCACGAACGGATGCCGCGAGTCTCTGTACGGGAACATCTACGCGCGTAGGGAATCAGCGGTTACGCTCATCCGCGTGAACGCATCAGTTATTCCGGACCACATCCAGGGCGACCCGCGCGCCGCCGCCGACGACGCCGCCGCCCGCCTGCGCGAGCTGACCGGTGCCGAGACCCACGACGTCGCACTCGTGATGGGCTCCGGCTGGGCACCCGCGGGCGATGCGCTCGGCACCCCGGAGGCCGAGTTCCCGGTGACCGCCCTGCCGGGATTCCCGGCCCCGGCCGTCGAGGGCCACGGCGGCACGATCCGCTCGTACCTGATCGGTGAGAAGCGCGCCCTGGTCTTCCTGGGCCGCACGCACTTCTACGAGGGCCGAGGCGTCGCCGCCGTGGCGCACGGGGTGCGTACCGCGGTCGCGGCGGGCTGCAAGACCGTCGTGCTGACGAACGGCTGCGGCGGGCTGCGCGAGGGCATGCGCCCCGGGCAGCCGGTCCTGATCAGCGACCACATCAACCTCACGGCGGCGTCGCCGATCATCGGCGCCAACTTCGTCGACCTGACCGACCTGTACTCGCCCCGGCTGCGGGCGCTGTGCAAGGAGGTCGACGAGACCCTCGAAGAGGGCGTGTACGTGCAGTTCCCCGGCCCGCACTACGAGACGCCCGCCGAGATCAACATGGTCCGTGTGATGGGCGGCGACCTGGTCGGCATGTCCACCGTGCTGGAGGCGATCGCGGCCCGGGAGGCCGGGGCGGAGGTCCTGGGCATCTCGCTGGTGACGAACCTGGCCGCCGGGCTGAGCGGGGAGCCGCTGAACCACGAAGAGGTGCTCCAGGCGGGCCGTGACTCCGCGACCCGGATGGGCTCGCTGCTGGCGCGCCTGCTGGACCGCATCTGACGGGTCCGTTCCCGGGGGCGCCGTCCCCGGGCCCCGTTCCCCAACCGCCGGAGAGGCCCGGTCCGCCCGCCGCGGGCGCCCCCCTCCCCCGGCGACCTCCACCAAGACCACCAAGGAAGGCGGACGACCGTGACGACTCAGGACCTCGTCGCGCGCGCCAGGACCTGGCTCGCCGAGGACCCCGACCCCGACACCCGCGAGGAGCTGGCCAAGCTCATCGAGGCGGAGGACCTGGCCGAGCTCGGCGCACGGTTCGCCGGCACCCTCCAGTTCGGCACCGCGGGCCTGCGGGGTGAACTGGGGGCCGGTCCGATGCGGATGAACCGCGCCGTCGTCATCCGCGCCGCCGCCGGGCTGGCCGCGTACCTGAAGGCCCAGGGGCAGGCGGGCGGCCTGGTCGTCATCGGGTACGACGCCCGCTACAAGTCCACCGACTTCGCGCGCGACACCGCCGCCGTGATGACCGGCGCCGGGCTGCGGGCGGCGGTGCTCCCCCGCCCGCTCCCCACCCCCGTACTCGCCTACGCCATAAGGCATCTGGGCGCCGTCGCGGGCGTCGAGGTGACCGCGAGCCACAATCCGCCGCGCGACAACGGCTACAAGGTCTACCTGGGCGACGGCTCGCAGATCGTCCCCCCGGCGGACGGCGAGATCGCCGCCGCGATCGCCTCGGTCGGCCCGCTGGACACCGTGCCGCGCCCCGACGACGGCTGGCAGACCCTCGGTGACGAGGTGCTGGACGCCTACCTGGCCCGCACGGACGCCGTACTGGCCGACGGTTCGCCGCGCACGGCCCGCGTCGTCTACACGGCGATGCACGGCGTCGGCACCTCGGTCCTCACCGCGGCCTTCGACCGGGCGGGCTTCCCCGCCCCGGTCCTCGTCCCCGAACAGTCCGAGCCGGACCCCGCGTTCCCCACCGTCGCCTTCCCCAACCCGGAAGAGCCCGGCGCGATGGACCTCGCCTTCGCCACCGCACGCCGCTCGGACCCCGACCTCGTCATCGCCAACGACCCGGACGCCGACCGCTGCGCCGTCGCCGTCCCGGACCCGGCGGCCGACGGCGGCTGGCGGATGCTGCGCGGCGACGAGGTCGGCGCGCTGCTCGCCGCCCATCTCGTCCGCCGGGGGGTCACCGGCGTCCTCGCGGAGTCGATCGTGTCGTCGTCCCTCCTCGGCCGGATCGCGGAGAAGGCGGGCCTCGGCTACGAGGAGACCCTCACCGGCTTCAAGTGGATCGCCCGGGTGGACGGTCTGCGCTACGGCTACGAGGAGGCGCTCGGCTACTGCGTCGACCCGGACGGTGTCCGCGACAAGGACGGCATCACCGCCGCGCTGCTCGTCGCGGAACTCGCCTCCGTACTCAAGGAACAGGGCCGCACCCTGTCCGACCTGCTGGACGACCTCGCGGTCGAGCACGGCCTGCACGCCACGGACCAGCTGTCGGTCCGGGTAGGGGACCTCTCCCTCATCGCGGACGCCATGCGCCGCCTGCGCGAGCAGCCCCCGGCCGCCCTCGCCGGACTCACCGTCACCTCGGCCGAGGACCTCTCCCACGGCACCGACCTGCTGCCGCCCACCGACGGACTCCGCTACCAGCTGGAGGGCGCCCGGGTCATCGTCCGCCCGAGCGGCACCGAGCCCAAGCTCAAGTGCTACCTGGAGGTCGTGGTCCCGGTCGCCTCGGCCGCCGGACTCCCCGCGGCCCGCGCACGCGGCACGGAACTGCTCGCCGGCATCAAGCGGGACCTGGCGGCCGCGGCGGGGATCTGAGAGGGGGCGGGAAGCCGCACGCTTCCCGCCCCTCCCCGTCCCGCCCCTCGCGCGCTCAGCCCGCGAACCGCGCCATCCACGCCTCGACCTCGTCGGCCGAGCGGGGCAGGCCCGCCGAGAGGTTCTCGTGGCCGTCCTCCGTGACGACCAGGTCGTCCTCGATCCGGACGCCGATGCCGCGCCACTCCTCGGGCACGGTGAGGTCGTCCGGCTGGAAGTACAGGCCGGGCTCGACGGTGAGCACCATGCCGGGTTCCAGGGCGGCGTCCACGTAGGCCTCGTTGCGGGCGTGGGCGCAGTCGTGGACGTCCAGGCCGAGCATGTGGCCGGTGCCCGCCATGGTGAAGCGGCGCTGGAGGCCGAGTTCGTACGCGCGCTCGGCGGGGCCCTCGATGAAGCCCCACTCGACCAGGCGTTCCGCGAGGTGGCGCTGGGACGCCTCGTGGAAGTCGCGGTAGGCGGCGCCCGGCTTCACGGCGGCCATGCCCGCCTCCTGGGCCTCGTACACCGCGTCGTAGACCTTGCGCTGGAGCGGGGTGAAGGTGCCGTTGATCGGGAGGGTGCGGGTGACGTCGGCGGTGTAGAGGGTGTGGGTCTCCACGCCGGCGTCGAGCAGGAGGAGGTCGCCGGGGCGTACCGGGCCGTCGTTGTCCGTCCAGTGCATGATCGTGGCGTGCTCGCCCGCCGCGCAGATCGAGCCGTAGCCGACGGCGTTGCCCTCCAGGCGGGCGCGGCGGAAGAAGGTGCCCTCGATCCAGCGCTCGGAAGTGGCGACCGCGCGGGAGAGTTCACCGATCACGTCGGAGAATCCGCGCACGGTGGAGTCGACGGCCTTGCGGAGCTCGGTGATCTCCCAGGCGTCCTTGACGAGGCGGAGGTCGCTGAGGGCCTCCTCCAGTTCGTCGTCGCGCTCCTCGTCGGTGGTGACGGCGTCCTCCAGGGACGGGTCGACACCGCGGACGATCCGGGTCGGCGCGCCGGAGCCGGCGGCCAGGGTGCCGGCCGCGGTGCGGACGTCGCGGCAGGGCAGGCCGAGTACCCGCTCCGACTCCGCGAGCGAGCGGCGCCGGCCCATCCACAGCTCCGCCGTGGGGCCGGTCCAGAACTCGTCGTTGTCCCGGCTGTCGCGGGGCAGCTGGAAGCAGTAGGCGTCGTGGCCGCCGTCCGCGCGGGGTTCGAGGACCAGGGCGCCGTCCCTGGCCCGGTCGCCGGTCATGTGCACGTAGCCGGTGCAGGGGCGGAACGCGTAGCCGTCGTCGTTCGACCGGACCTTGAGGTTGCCCGACGGGATCACCAGGCGCTCGCCCGGGAAGCGCGCGGAGAGCGCGGCGCGGCGGCCGGCCGCGTACGGGGCCTGCTCGTCGGGCTGGAGGTCGTGCCGCTCGGTGTCGGCCCAGCCGGTCCGCATCAGGGCGGAGAGTTCCTCGGAGATGCCTGCGTAGAGACGGTTCTTCCGGCCTTGCGCCACGTCGTACACCTTCTTCTGGTGGGTTCCTCGGCGGCGAGGTACGCGTGCCCCGCCGGGTGCGGTCCGGGGTGCCCTCACGGCCGCCGGTCGGCGGCACCCGGACGGTACCCCGCACGGTGTGCGCGCGGGGCGAAGGAGTGCCAGTGGCACAGATCGGCCATATCCGGGCGCGGCCGTTGGACAATGAGGGCATGACGAACGAGAGACTCCGTGCGGCCCTGCGGCTTCTGGGGCTCGGTCATCCGGCGGCCGACGTCTATCTGGCGCTGCTCGATCTGGCCCCCGCGCCGCTGCCCGCCGTCGGCGCGGCGGCCGGACTGGCGGGGCCGGAGCTCGACGCGGCGTACGGCACGCTGGTCGACGCCGGTCTGGCCAGCGCCGCCGGGGACGGCGGGGACGTGGTGGCCCCGGTGCCGCCGGCCGCGGGCCTGGAGATCCTGGCCCGGCACCGGGCGAGCGAGGTCGAGGCGTCGCGGATCGCGGTCGGGGGCGCGTTCGACTCGTTCCGGCGGCAGCGGCTGGCGGCGTACAACGACCATCTCGTCGAGGTCGTCACCGGCGACGCCGTCGGCCCCAGGATCCGCCGGGCCTGGGCGAGCGCCCGCGACCAGATCCGGCAGTTCGAGTCACCGCCGTACTTCCCGCTGCCGGGCGCCACGGACGACGCGCTGGCCACCCTGGCGCGCGGGGTGACGCAGCGCGTCGTGTACTCGCGGGAGTCGCTGGAGCACCCGGGCCATCTGAAGGACGTCGTCGAACCGTGCGTCAACGCCGGTGAGCAGGCCCGGGTGCTGCCGTCCGTGCCGGTCAAGCTGGTGATCATCGACGACGCGTACGCGCTGGTGTCGCTGTCGATCAAGGAGGCCGACGTGCACAACACCATGCTGGTGGTGCAGCCGTGCGGACTGCTGTCGGCTCTCATCGCGCTGTTCGAGCAGTCCTGGCAGAACGCCCTGCCCTTCCACGGCAGCACCACCCGGCCCGGCGGCCTGCCGCCCGCCGACCGCCGTCTGCTGTGGCTCCTGGCGGGCGGCGCGAGCGACGAGACCATCACCCGGGAACTGGGCATCAGCCGCCGCACCCTGTTCCGCCGCCTCCAGGTCCTGATGGCCCGGCTGGGCGCCGCGAACCGCTTCCAACTGGGCCTGCAGGCGCAGCGCAGCGGCTGGCTGTGAGCGGCGGCCGTGGTACGCGTGGTTCACCCCTGGTACGGGGCGAAGCCGGCCCGGTGGCGGCAGGCGTGACCCGAGCCGACCGTGCCCGACCGGCCGACGCCCTGACCCGTGCCCGACCGGCCGCGAGGAGCCTCAGCCCGTCGCGCCCAGGATCACCAGCAGGATCGCGCCCACGGCGGCCGGGGCGATCACCTCGTACGCCCAGCGCACCGATGCGGTGACGTCGCCCGCGACGGGCTTGTCGCCCGCCCGCTCGGCCAGCTCCCGCAGGTCCACCACGGTCTGGTCGGCGCCCGCGGTCAGCGCCCTGGTGGCCTGGACGTCGGCGGTCACCGAGGTCCGGCCGTACGGGTCGTCCGTCGCCTGGCGGGTCTGGCGGCGGGCGGCCTTCTTGCGCTGCCGCAGCGAGACCGGGACGGCCCAGAGCTGGTACTTGGTGCCCTCCCGCGTGAACAGTTCGCTGGAGTAGCCCGCCCGTACGTTCGCGACGTCGGTCCACGGCAGCGTGATCGTGCGGAACGGGTTGCGGATCCGGATGCGCCGGTCGTTGGCGAAGACCACGGGGCGCAGGGTGAAGGCGATCACCAGGGGGACCACGGTGAGCAGCCCGGCCAGCGCCAGCCACGGCACCCGGCCCTCGCCCCGGACCGCGGCGTCCACGCCGATCCAGAGGATGAGCAGGAGCAGCAGGGCGCCCCCGACCAGCCCGGCGGGCGACCGGAAGGTCCGGTCGGCGTAGGTGGGCTCTGCGGGTGGCGTGGGGCTCGTCATGAGCCCGATTCTGCCTCAGAAGCTGTGGTCCAACCCCCGCTGGGCTCGGAACGCCCGGCACGGCCGCTCGCGGCGTTACCGAAACGCCCTGATAGCTCCGCTATGAGGACACTCCGGCGCCTTGCGATCGACCGCACCGGACGTTCCGAGCTGATCCAGCGGGGGTTGGACCACAGCTTCTGACGGGCGCAAGCGATGCGGGGGCGGCTTCCCGACCGCCGGGTGCCCCGGGCCGCGGGGCCGGGCGATACGCGAATGGCTTGGGCCCCTGTACAGGCCGCTACGCGCGTAGATATGCTCATCTGGTGACCATGCCCACCACTGCTCCAGCATTCGCCGACACGACGGCGTCCGACAGTGCGCTGCGCCGCTTCCTGCACGGGCTGCCCGGCGTCGACGCCGTCGGCCTCGAAGCGCGCGCCGCCTCACTGGGAACCCGTTCGATCAAGACGACGGCCAAGGCGTACGCCATCGACCTCGCCATTTCGATGATCGACCTGACGACGCTGGAAGGCGCGGACACCCCGGGCAAGGTCCGGGCGCTCGCCGCCAAGGCCGTCCATCCCGATCCCACCGACCGCACCTCGCCGCGCACCGCCGCCGTCTGCGTCTATCCGGACATGGCCGCGACCGCCGCCGCCACCCTGGCCGGTTCCGGCGTGAAGGTGGCGTCCGTCGCGACGGCCTTCCCGGCCGGCCGGTCCGCGCTCGACGTGAAGCTCGCGGACGTCCGTGACGCCGTGGCCGCCGGAGCCGACGAGATCGACATGGTGATCGACCGGGGCGCCTTCCTCTCCGGCCGGTACCTGAAGGTGTACGAGGAGATCCTCGCCGTGAAGGCGGAGTGCGGGACCGCCCGCCTCAAGGTCATCTTCGAGACCGGCGAGCTGTCCACGTACGACAACATCCGGCGGGCCTCCTGGCTCGGGATGCTGGCCGGCGCGGACTTCATCAAGACGTCGACCGGCAAGGTCGGGGTCAACGCCACCCCCGCGAACACCCTGCTGATGCTGGAAGCGGTGCGCGACTTCCGGGCGCAGACCGGCGTCCAGATCGGCGTGAAGCCGGCCGGCGGCATCCGCACCTCGAAGGACGCGGTCAAGTTCCTGGTCCTGGTGAACGAGACGGCGGGCGAGGACTGGCTGGACAACCACTGGTTCCGCTTCGGCGCCTCCAGCCTGCTGAACGACCTGCTGATGCAGCGCCAGAAGCTCAGCACCGGCCGTTACTCCGGCCCCGATTACGTGACGGTGGACTGATACCCCATGGCATCCGCATTCGAGTACGCACCCGCCCCCGAGTCGCGCTCCGTCGTCGACATCGCACCCTCGTACGGGCTGTTCATCAACGGTGAGTTCACCGACGCCGCCGACGGCCAGGTCTTCAAGACGGTCAGCCCGTCGTCCGAGGAGGTCCTCTCCGAGGTCGCCCGCGCCGGCACGGAGGACGTGGACCGGGCCGTGAAGGCGGCCCGCCGGGCGTTCGAGAAGTGGTCGGCGCTGCCCGGCTCCGAGCGCGCCAAGTACCTGTTCCGGATCGCCCGGATCATCCAGGAGCGCAGCCGTGAGCTGGCCGTCCTGGAGACCCTGGACAACGGCAAGCCGATCAAGGAGACCCGCGACGCGGACCTCCCGCTGGTCGCCGCGCACTTCTTCTACTACGCGGGCTGGGCCGACAAGCTGGACCACGCAGGGTTCGGCGCCAACCCGCGCCCGCTCGGGGTCGCCGGGCAGATCATCCCGTGGAACTTCCCGCTCCTGATGCTCGCGTGGAAGATCGCCCCGGCGCTCGCCACCGGCAACACGGTGGTGCTGAAGCCCGCCGAGACGACCCCGCTCTCCGCGCTGTTCTTCGCGGACATCTGCCGCCAGGCGGGCCTGCCCAAGGGCGTCGTCAACATCCTCACGGGGTACGGGGACGCGGGCCAGGCGCTCGTCGAGCACCCCGACGTCAACAAGGTCGCCTTCACCGGCTCGACCGCCGTCGGCAAGGCGATCGCCCGCAGCCTCGCCGGTACGGACAAGAGGGCCACCCTGGAGCTGGGCGGCAAGGGCGCCAACATCGTCTTCGACGACGCGCCGATCGACCAGGCCGTCGAGGGCATCGTCACCGGCATCTTCTTCAACCAGGGCCAGGTCTGCTGCGCGGGCTCGCGGCTCCTCGTCCAGGAGTCGGTCCAGGACGAGGTGCTGGACGCCCTCAAGCGCCGGCTGACCACGCTGCGCCTGGGCGACCCGCTGGACAAGAACACCGACATCGGCGCGATCAACTCCGCGGAGCAGCTCGCCCGGATCACCGCGCTCGTCGAGACCGGCGAGGCCGAGGGCGCGGAGCGCTGGTCCGCGCCCTGTGAACTCCCCTCCTCCGGCTACTGGTTCGCGCCGACGCTGTTCACCGGCGTCACCCAGGCGCACACCGTGGCACGGGACGAGATCTTCGGCCCGGTGCTGTCCGTGCTGTCGTTCCGTACGCCGGACGAGGCGGTCGCCAAGGCCAACAACAGCCAGTACGGCCTCTCGGCCGGCATCTGGACGGAGAAGGGCTCCCGCATCCTCGCGGTGGCGAACAAGCTCCGGGCGGGCGTCGTCTGGGCCAACACGTTCAACAAGTTCGACCCGACCTCGCCGTTCGGCGGCTACAAGGAGTCGGGCTTCGGCCGCGAGGGCGGCCGTCATGGTCTGGAGGCCTACCTCGATGTCTGACGGGCGACTGAGCGTCTTCAAGACCTACAAGCTGTACGTCGGGGGCAAGTTCCCCCGCTCCGAGAGCGGCCGGGTGTACGAGGTGACGGACTCCAAGGGCAGGTGGCTGGCCAACGCGCCCCAGTCGTCCCGTAAGGACGCCCGCGACGCGGTCGTCGCAGCGCGTAAGGCGTTCGGCGGCTGGTCGGGCGCGACCGCGTACAACCGCGGCCAGGTCCTCTACCGAGTCGCGGAGATGCTGGAGGGCCGCCGGGAGCAGTTCGTCCGGGAGGTCGCGGAGGCCGATGGGCTGTCGAAGTCGAAGGCGGCCGCCGTCGTGGACGCGGCGGTGGACCGCTGGGTCTGGTACGCGGGCTGGACGGACAAGATCGCCCAGGTCGCGGGCGGCGCGAACCCGGTCGCGGGGCCGTTCTTCAACCTCTCCACGCCGGAACCGACCGGTGTGGTCGCGGTCCTGGCCCCGCAGGAGTCGTCGTTCCTGGGCCTCGTCTCCGTGGTGGCCCCGGTGATCGCGTCCGGCAACACCGCGGTCGTCATCGCCTCCGCGGCGGCGCCACTGCCCGCCCTGTCGCTGGGCGAGGTGCTGGCCACCTCCGACCTGCCGGGCGGAGTCGTCAACATCCTGTCCGGGAAGACGGCGGAGATCGCCGCGCCGCTCGCCTCCCACCAGGACGTGAACGGCATCGACCTCACGGGCGCCGACGCGGAGCTGGCCAAGGAGCTGGAGATCGCGTCGGCGGACAACCTGAAGCGCGTCTCGCGCCCACAGGCTGTGGACGGCGCCGACTGGTCGGCCGACCCCGGTACGCGCCGGCTCACCGCGTTCCTGGAGATCAAGACGGTCTGGCACCCGACGGGCGCGCTGGGCGTGTCGGGCTCCTCGTACTGACGCGCTGACGGACACACGGGTGTGGCCCGTGCCCCGGACTCCCCGGGGCACGGGCCACCTCCGAGTCAGCTGTGCAGCAGCCCCGTGACCTGTCCCACCACGGGCAGGTCCTTCAGCGCGCCGCCGCTGGTCAGCGGGTCTGTGACCAGGGCCGTGGAGACCGGCTTGAAGTCGGCGATCTGCGTCCCCACCGCGTTGTCCAGCGGGTCCGTGCCGGTGCCGGCCAGCGGGTCGAGCCGCAGATGCGTGACGGGCGCGATGCTGTTGTCGAGCGCGGGGCCGAGCGCCCCGGTCAGCGCCCCGCCGGCGGCGTCCGTCGCCGCACCCAGGCCGCTGCTGCCGCTGTCGCTGCCGGTCACCGGTGCGGCGGGCAGCGGCGCCGCCTGGGCCGCCGCACCCCCCGCGCCGAGCGCCGCTCCCACCGCGGTGACGGTCAGCCCCGCCCGCAGCAGAGCGCGGCGCGGGGATTTGGAAAGTGCGTGACGAGCCATGGATTTCCCACCTGATCGGGCCGATCGAACCATCGATCGAGTAATCGTCTGGGCGCACAGCGTAGTTGAGGTGTGATGCTCGATACCAACAGGACCTCCGGGGGTCCCCTGTGCGGGTCAATGCCTCACACTCATGTCCTGTGAGTTCCCATGCGCATTCGACCCGCGTCGTCCTCCTTGCGGGCCCCTCCGGCTCCGGCAAGTCCTCCCTCGCCGCCCTCACCGGTCTTCCGGTGCTGCGGCTGGACGACTTCTACAAGGAGGCCGGCGACCCCACCCTGCCGCTCGTCCCCGGCAGTACGGACATCGACTGGGACTCCGCGCAGTCCTGGGACGCCGACGCGGCGGTCGCCGCGGTCGCCGCGCTGTGCCGCACCGGCCGCACCGATGTGCCGCTGTACGACATCGCCACCAGCTCACGGACCGGGCACGAAGTGCTCCACATCGAGCGCACCCCGCTCTTCGTGGCCGAGGGAATCTTCGCCGCCGACATCGTGGAGCGGTGCCGGTCGCTCGGGGTGCTCGCGGACGCCCTGTGCCTGCGCGGCCGTCCGTCGACGACGTTCCGCCGGCGGCTGCTGCGGGATCTACGCGAGGGCCGCAAGTCCGTGCCGTTCCTGCTGCGGCGGGGCTGGCGGCTGATGCGCTCCGAGCGGCGCATCGTGGCCCGCCAGGCCGAACTGGGCGCGCACCCCTGCAACAAGCCCGAAGCCCTGGGCCGCCTGGCCGCGGCGGCGGCGGGCCGCTGCCGCACGCCGGCGACGGCGAAATCAAGCCCCTCCGCCGTTTCGAGCCCCTCCGTCGATTGAGGGACGGGGTCCGGGGGCGGCGCCCCCGGAACGCGCCGTGGGGCCGGACAGGACCCCCCGGCCCGTCCGACCCCACGACTTCCCCCGTACGCCGCCGCCTCCCCCGAAGCGGCGACCCCGTTTCCCCCGTTACCCCGTTTCCCCCGTTTCCCCCCGTCGCCTCAGGCCACCAGCTCGCCGAAGGACTCCTCCTCGTCACGGCCGAAGCTGAGGACCTCGTCCTCACGCAGCCGGCGGAGCGACCGCCAGATGCTGGACTTCACCGTGCCGACACTGATGTCGAGGATGGACGCGATCTCCGGGTCCGTACGGCCCTCGTAGTAACGCAGGACCAGCATCGTGCGCTGGAGCTCCGGCAGCCGCGCCAGCGCCTGCCAGAGCACGGCACGCAGCTCCGTACCACGCATCGCGTCCGTGTCGCCCGCCGTCTCCGGCAGCTCCTCGGTCGGGTATTCGTTCAGCTTGCGCCTGCGCCAGGCGCTGATGTGCAGATTGGTCATGGTGCGGCGCAGATAACCGCCGACCGCCGCCTTGTCACTGATCCGGTCCCACGCCCGGTACGTGGAGAAGAGGGCGCTCTGCAGCAGATCCTCCGCCTCGAACCGGTCGCCGGTCAGGTGATAGGCGGTGGCGTACAGGGAGGTGCGGCGTTCCCTGACGTAGGCCGTGAACACCGCTTCGGCGTCCTCGTCCCGCGCCGAGGCCTGCCGCTCCCCCGTGGCCTCCCCGTACGTGCTTCCCCCGTTGCTCCCGCCCGTTGAGGCGGGTGCGTCCACAACCGTCATGTACGACGGGCGCTGACGCCCAGCGCCGCGAACGCACCCCCGCCCGTTCAATGCGGCGCCGGACTTCTCCGCGGTCCGCCCGACGTCGTGGAGACGCGTGACAACCGCGCTTGCGGTGATGCTGTGAGTTGCGTCCATCTCGCGCCCCCCGTCGGTGGAGTCCGTCCGTTCCTTGTGACAACGAGCTTGCCGGGGCAGTTTCATGGCGCTGTCCCCCGACTGTCACAGGCCTGTCACAGGGCCCTGTGAGGACGCGATCAAGAGGTGCCCGACGCGTAAGAGGGGACCAACTGTCGAACTAGGGCTCCCCATGGGTCAGAATGACCAGCGTGCCTTTCCTGTTGCTGATCGAGGACGACGACGCCATCCGCACGGCCCTCGAACTCTCGCTGTCACGCCAGGGCCACCGTGTGGCCACCGCGGCGACGGGAGAGGACGGCCTCAACCTGCTGCGAGAACAGCGGCCCGACCTGGTCGTGCTGGATGTGATGCTGCCCGGAATCGATGGATTCGAGGTGTGCCGGCGCATCCGGCGCACCGACCAGCTGCCGATCATCCTGCTGACCGCGCGCAGCGACGACATCGACGTCGTGGTCGGCCTGGAGTCCGGTGCCGACGACTATGTGGTGAAACCCGTGCAGGGCCGGGTGCTCGACGCCCGGATCCGCGCCGTGCTGCGCCGGGGCGAGCGCGAGTCCACCGACTCCGCGACGTTCGGGAACGTGGTGATCGACCGGTCCGCGATGACCGTCACCAAGAACGGGGAGGATCTTCAGCTCACGCCGACCGAGCTGCGTCTCCTGCTCGAACTGAGCCGCCGCCCCGGCCAGGCCCTGTCCCGGCAGCAGCTGCTGCGACTGGTCTGGGAGCACGACTACCTCGGTGACTCCCGGCTGGTGGACGCGTGCGTGCAGCGGCTGCGCGCGAAGGTGGAGGACGTGCCGTCCTCACCGACCCTGATCCGTACCGTGCGGGGCGTGGGATACCGGCTGGACTCGCCGCAGTGAGCAAGGCTGTGCGGCGGGGCCTGCTCGCCGGGCTCCGCTGGACCAGCCTGCGGCTGCGGCTCGTCGTCGTGTTCGCGCTGGTGGCGCTGACCGCCGCGGTCTCCGCGTCCGGGATCGCGTACTGGCTGAACCGCGAGGCGGTGCTGACCCGTACCCAGGACTCGGCGCTCGGGGACTTCCGCCAGGAGATGCAGAACCGGGCGGCCTCGCTGCCGCCCCGTCCCGCCAAGGACGATCTGGAGCACGCCGCCGCGGAGATGGCGAGCAGCAGCCCCGGTTACAGCGTGCTGCTGATCGACGAGCGCGATCCGGGCAAGCCGATCGTCGGCACCTCCGACGTGGACACCTTCACCCGGGACAACGTGCCGGAGTCGCTACAGAAGCAGGTCGCCAAGAAGCAGCCGGTCAAGGCGGGCAACAAGTACCAGTACCACCTGTTCTGGCAGCGGACCTCGATCCACGGCACCCCGTACCTGGTCGGCGGTACGAAGATCATCGGCGGTGGCCCGACCGGGTACATGCTCAAGTCGCTCGACCAGGAGCGGCAGGATCTGAACTCCCTTGCCTGGTCGTTGGGGATCGCCACCGCGCTCGCTCTGGTCGGCTCCGCGCTGCTCGCGCAGGCCGCCGCGACGACCGTGCTGCGTCCGGTACAGCGGCTCGGTGACGCCGCCCGCAAGCTGGGCGAGGGCAAGCTCGACACCCGGCTCACCGTGTCCGGCACCGATGAACTGGCGGATCTCTCGCGGACGTTCAACAGAACGGCGAGTTCGCTGGAGAAGAAGGTCGCGGACATGACCGCGCGGGAGGAGTCCAGCCGCCGGTTCGTCGCCGACATGTCGCACGAGCTGCGCACCCCGCTCACCGCGATCACCGCGGTGGCCGAGGTGCTGGAGGACGAGGCCGACAGCCTCGACCCGATGATCGCGCCGGCCGTGCATCTGGTGGTCAGCGAGACCCGGCGGCTCAACGACCTGGTGGAGAACCTGATGGAGGTCACCCGCTTCGACGCGGGCACGGCCCGGCTGGTCCTGGACACCGTGGACGTGGCCGACCAGGTGACGGCCTGCATAGACGTGCGGGCCTGGCTGGACGCGGTGGACCTGGACGCCGAGCGCGGCATGATGGTCCGCCTCGACCCGCGCCGGCTCGACGTCATCCTGGCGAACCTGATCGGCAACGCGCTGAAGCACGGCGGTTCGCCGGTCCGGGTCACGGTACGGACGGAGGGCGACGAGCTGGTCATCGAGGTCCGCGACCACGGCCCCGGCATCCCCGAGGACGTACTGCCCCACGTCTTCGACCGCTTCTACAAGGCCAGCGCCTCCCGGCCGCGTTCCGAGGGCAGCGGTCTCGGCCTGTCGATCGCCTTGGAGAACGCGCACATCCATGGCGGTGACATCACCGCCGCGAACTCGCCGGACGGCGACGGCGCCGTGTTCGTACTGCGCCTGCCGCGCGACGCGGAGGCGCTGAACCGCGCCGCAGCGGACCGCGACGCGGAGGACCCGGACCAGGAGGACGACGCGACGTGATGTCCAGCGAACGACGGGGCCGGCGCCCCGTCGCGGCGGCGGCCGGGGCCGTGCTCTGCGCGGTACTGGCCGCGGGCTGCGGGATCAGGACGACCTCGGTGCCGGTGGACGCGGGGCCCGCGCCGTCCCGGGTGCCGTGCGACATGCCCGCGCAGGACGGCAGCGCCCGGCCGGGCCGGAGCGTCGGCGCGGAGATCTACCTGGTCTGCAACTCGCAGCTGGTCGCGGTCGCCCGCACGGTCCCGGTCCAAGAGGCGAAGGCCGGCCGGCTCACGCTCGCCGGGGCCCTCCTGAACGAGCTGCGCGAGGAGCCCCCGGCCCCCGAACGGCAGGCGGGCTTCGCCACGGACGTCCCGTCCACGCTGCGGGTCGGCGGCCCCCGTGCGGGCGACCCGAAGGGCGCGCTGCGGCTCAGCCAGCAGCCGGAGGACCTGACGGCCGAGGCACTGGCCCAGATCGTCTGTACGTACACGGAGAGCGAAGCGCTCGTCCAGGGCGGCACGGTGCTGCTCGGCGGCCCGGGGGCGTACGCGCCGCGCGGCTATCTGTGCACCGCGGAGACGAAGGCGAGGCCCAAGGCCGTACCGACGCTGGGCGCGGTCCGGCTGTCCTGAACGGTCCGGGTCTCCTGGGCGCGCCGGCCGCCCGAGCGGTCCGGCTGTCCTGAGCGCGCCGCCTTGACCTGCCGCACGGTGAGCCATGTCTCCCCGGGGGGAGCGGAACCGATCCTGGCGCTGCCCGCGTCTTGGGGAACGTGCGTCAAGGTTCGGGCGGCCAAGCCGTCATCCGCTTCCGCGCGGCCGGAGTATCACTCCTCCTCGCGCATCTGCTGCTCGTCGGGTGGCTGACTCTCCGCCCGCTGGACGTGCCGTGGATGACCGCCGCCAACCTCCAGCCGTTCGCGGGTATCAAGGCGGACCTGACTCTGGGCCCGGTGGCCGCCACCCGTCGGATCGGCGGGGGCCTGCTGCTGCTGGCGCCGCTGGGCGTGCTGCTCCCGATGGCCGGCGGCCGGCTGTCCGTCTCGCCGTTGGCCTCGCTCGCCCGTACCGTCGCGGCCGGGGCACTGATCTCGCTGGCCATCGAGCTGGGCCAGACCGGGGTGCCCGGCCAGGTCGTCGATGTCGACTCGCTGCTCCTCAACACCGTCGGCGTGGCACTCGCCCACGCGCTGTTCGTCCCCGCCTGCCGGGCCCGGCTGCGCCGCCGCGAGCAGCGCCGGATCCGGGTCCCGGCACTGGTCGGCCGCGAGGTCCCTCAGGGGTCGACCCCGACGATTTCCGGGGTCGGCATCGCCCCGTAGAGCGATGCCCCGCCCCGTCGTACGAGCCACCCTGGATACACCGGGAGCGCGACAGGCCGCTCCCCCACCACGGGAGCGCGACAGGCCGCTCCCGCCGGCAACGGTTCGCGAAGGAGCCCACCATGGCCGCACTTGCCCGCCCCCGTGACGGACGCATGATCGGTGGAGTGTGCGCGGCGCTGGCCCGGCGCTTCGACACCTCCGCGGGGACCATGCGCGTCATCTTCCTCGTCTCGTGCCTGCTGCCGGGCCCGCAGTTCCTGCTCTACCTGGCGCTGTGGGTGCTGCTCCCCCAGGAGCGCTCGTCGTCGTCCACCGCGGCCTGGTAGCCCCCGTACGCATGCCTGTGGGCGGGTACCCCGGTCGGGGGCCCGCCCACAGGCGTGTGCGGTACGGGTCAGCGGCCGAGCGGCAGGCCGTTGACGTTCAGGCCGCCGGTCTTCATGCCACCGGTGGGGAGACCGCCGAGGAGGCCCTCGGCGGGAGCGGTGACGTCCTTGACGGTCTTGGCCTGGCTGGTGCCGAGGAGGTTCGTGGCGGCGTCCTTGACCGGCAGCGTCGAGGTGGCGTTGGCCAGAGAGCCGACGACGGGCAGGGCGCCGGTCGCGGTGTCGAGCGGCAGCGCGGTGGCCGACGCGGTACCGGCGGCGGCAGCGGCGAACGCGGCACCGAGCGCGGCGACGCCGAGAGTCCTGGCAGCAGACTTCTTCATGTGAATTTCATCCTTGGGGAAGGGGATGTGAGCGGCTCCGCAACTTAGCCAGCTCCGGGCCTTTCCCGCAAACATCGAAAACACGCGAAAACGGCCGGGACATGCCGTCCCAGCCGTATGTCGCGGAGTGTCCGTTCAGCCCGCCACGGAGGTGGATACGCTGGTCGCAGCGGTCTGCTCGAAGAGCCATTCGGACTTCAGCTCGGCATATCCGGGCTTGATGACGTCATTGATCATCGCCAGACGTTCATCGAAAGGAATGAATGCTGATTTCATCGCATTGACTGTGAACCACTGCATGTCGTCGAGCGTGTATCCGAAAGTCTCGATCAGCTTCTCGAATTCCTGGCTCATACTGGTGCCACTCATGAGCCTGTTGTCCGTATTGACCGTGGCCCGGAAGTGCAGCTTGCGCAGCAGCCCGATGGGGTGCTCCGCGTACGACGCGGCGGCGCCGGTCTGGAGGTTCGAGGTCGGGCACAGCTCCAGCGGGATGCGCTTGTCCCGTACGTAGGAGGCGAGGCGCCCCAGCTTCACGCCGCCGTCCTCCGCGACCTCGATGTCGTCGATGATGCGGACGCCGTGGCCGAGCCGGTCGGCGCCGCACCACTGGATGGCCTGCCAGATCGACGGCAGCCCGAAGGCCTCGCCCGCGTGGATGGTGAAGTGGTTGTTCTCGCGCTTGAGGAACTCGAAGGCGTCGAGGTGCCGGGTGGGTGGGAAGCCCGCCTCCGCGCCCGCGATGTCGAAGCCGGCGACGCCCTGTTCCCGGTAGCGGTTGGCGAGTTCGGCGATCTCCAGCGAGCGGGCCGCGTGCCGCATCGCGGTGAGCAGGGCGCCGACCCGGATCCGGTTGCCGTCCCGGCGGGCCCGCGCCTCGCCCTCCCGGAAGCCCTCGTTGACCGCCTCGACGACCTCTTCGAGGCTCAGCCCGGCTTCGAGGTGCTGCTCGGGGGCGTAGCGGATCTCGGCGTACACGACCCCGTCGGCGGCCAGGTCCTCCGCGCACTCGGCGGCGACCCTGACGAGCGCGTCACGGGTCTGCATGACGGCGCAGGTGTGGGCGAACGTCTCCAGGTACCGCTCCAGCGAACCGGAGTCGGCGGCTTCCCGGAACCAGTTGCCGAGCTTGTCCGGCTCGGTCTCCGGGAGTCCTTCGAGGGGGGCACCTCCCATGCCCTTAAGGCTATGGGGGCCCGTCGCCGCGGCGAGGTCGAGGATCGTCCCGGGGCGCAGGCCGCCGTCGAGGTGGTCGTGGAGAAGGACCTTGGGCGCACGCCGGATCTGATCCTGGCCGGGCACATTGAGGGTCGGGCTCATCATTCACGCACTCTAGCGCCTACGCGCGTAGAGCGCCGCTGGGTGCCGCTTGCCGATACGTAACGGTGACCGCGAATACGGGTGGCGTACACCCTTCCTTCTGAGACTGTTACGTCATGGCACAGCGCGCACTACCCCTGCCTGCTGCGAGGCTGGGACGGGCCGTCAGAACGGCCGGAGCACCTACCGAGGTCAGCGGCGTGGTCGTGCTGCTCCCGGACGGCGAGCCCCATTCGTACCGCCGCCCCTCCGCCGTCTCGTACGTCCGCCAGCTCCCGCTGGCCCGCGCCCTGACCCGGGCGGCCCGGGACGACGGCCTCACCGCGCACGTCGTCCACTACCGCTGCCGCGGCTGGAACACGACGGAGGCGCGGCTCGCGGCGGACGCCGAATGGGCGGTGGAGGAGGTGGTACGCCGCTACGGCGACGTCTCCGTCTGCCTGGCCGGCCACGGCATGGGCGGCCGCGCGGCCCTGCGCGCGGGCGGCCACCCGGCGGTCGGCGCGGTCCTCGCGCTGGCCCCCTGGCTGCCCGCGGAGCCGGACGCGGAGCCGGAGCCGGTGAAGCACCTGCTCGGGCGTCAGGTCCTGCTGGTGCACGGCACCACCGACGCCGGCGCCGACCCCGAACTCTCCTTCCGCCTCGCGGAACGCGCCAAGAAGTCCAACCGCGACACCTGCCGCTTCGAGGTCCACTCCGACGGCCACGGCCTGCGCCAGCACCACAGCGAAGTGGCCGCACTCGCGGCGGACTTCGTCCGGGGCGCGCTCTTCGGCCACGCCTACGCCCGCCCGGTGGCCGACGCACTGGCGGCACCGCCGCCGCTGGGGCTGCGGATGCCGCTGGCGGCGGGGTTCGGGAAGTCGCTGGGACACTGAGGAACCGAGCGGTTCGAGAGGGGTGGGGGCGGGATGAGTTTCCGGCTGGCGGCGTATGCCGTGTGTGTCGAGGACGGGCGGGTACTGATCGCCCGTCATGTGTCCGCGGACGGGGAGAGCAACTGGACCCTGCCGGGCGGCGGGGTCGAGCACGGGGAGGATCCGTTCGACGCGGTGATCCGGGAGGTCGCGGAGGAGACCGGCTGCACGGCGGTGGTCGAGAGCCTGCTGGGGGTGGACTCACGGGTGATCTCGGCGGCCGAGGCACGGCACGGGATCAAGCACCAGAACGTCGGCGTCTTCTACCGGGTCCGCATCACCGGCGGCCGGCTACGGCCCGAGCCGAACGGCGAGATCGTCGAGTCCGTCTGGGCGCCGGTCCCCGATGTCGCCGCCCTGCGCCGGTCCTCGCTCGTCGACATCGGCCTCGCCCTCGCGCGCACCGCCCCCGCGACCGGCCATGTGGGTACCGTCCCGGTCGGCGGCCTGGTCCAGCACTGAGCCACCCGCGGGCCCTGTCCCGCGCTATGGGCCCTGGGATGTGGGCCCCCGCGTTTTGGGCCCGGGGATGGGCCTTCGGGCACTGTCCGTGGGCCCCCGTACCGTCGTTACCGTTCGGGTCCCGGCGGGTGTCCCGCCCCCGGTGACCCGGGCGAGGCACGACGAGGTGACGCGTGGAACGCAGTGATCGGATACGCCGAGGCGTGCGCACGAGCACGGGGCAGAGCGCGATCGAGTACCTGGCCGTGCTGGGCATCGTCGTCGCGGTGGTCGGCTCGATGGTGGCCGTCAGCATCGGCGGCGACGTCACCGGCTCCGCGCACGAGCAGATCTGCCGCATCGCGGCGACCACGGGCGGCGGCGGCGAGTGCGGCGATGACAACGCTGTCAGCGACAGCGGGACCGACTCCGGCGGCGCCGACCCCTCCGATTCCCCCGATCCGGCCGGTGCCGCGGATTCCTCCGGCGACACCGACGGCGCCACGGACGGCGGTTCCGACGGCGAACCCGGCGACAAGCCCTCCGACAAGCCCTCCGAGAAGCCCGACGAGAACAAGGGGAACGCGCTCCCCAGCCTGTGCTTCGAGCCGAGGGAGCGCTCCTCGAACTCCAAGGTCTCCGTTCCCGGCAGCGGCCCCGTCGGCACGGCCGCCGCCTGGGGGTACTCGTACCTCGTCAACTTCATCATCGACAAGATCAACAACGAGAAGAACAAGGAGAAGCGGGTCAAGCAGGCGCTCGACGACCTCTCCTACTGCCTCCCCGACTACAACATCGTCATCGCGCAGCCGCACGAGGGAAACCTGCAGCAGATGGACGGCGCGGCGATGATCCAGACCGTCGAGATCAGCGGCACGACGTACCGCGTGTACGCCTTCAAGACCGGCACGTTCACCTGGGCGGACGACGCCGACCTCGGCTGGAAGAACCGGGCGTTCAAGGGCGTGTTCGACGTCAGCGAGGACAAGCGCACGGTCACGTTCAGTGAACCGCCCCGCCCCAAGCGGAAGAAGGACTGGAAGCCCGGTGACGAGGGCTGCCAGATCGAGGGCCAGGAGCCGCCCGACCGGAGCCGCTACTACGACACGTACTCCCCGCTGGACAACGAGGGTTCGGCCCAGGCGGTCCGGATGCTCGTGAACGACATGCGCCGCTGCTATCCGGACTACAACGTGGTCGCCATGCACTCGGAGCAGTCGTCGCACTGGGTCGACAAGCCGGACTCGTTCATCAACGAGAGCAGGTACCGGCTGAACTCCAACGAGTACTACGACGAGGAGACCGGCGACGACATCGCCTCGGGCCGTGCGGTGTTCGACGTCTATGTCTTCGACAAGGGCACGTTCAGCAACGACGGCGACGGCGGGTACACCAACTGGGCGTACTACGGCGACTTCACCCGCGACGGCTCGGAGGCCACCTTCGAGAAGCCCGAACCCGCCGACCTGGACGCCGACTCGATCACCACCGGATCGGAGTCGGTCGACTTCGACGACGGCGCCCCGAAGTACACCGACGGGACGTACCCCGGCACCGACTACGACGGAAAGGCTCCGGGCGACGACGCCGAGCTGAACCAGTCACTGATCGACGAGTACAGCCGCGCCTTCCCCGACACGAACATCATCGCGGTGAAGAACTTCAACGACCTCTCCTTCTCCGGGGTGTCCGGCCTCGAACACCTCGCGGTGGTGGACGGCGTCGACATCTTCTCGATCAAGAACGGCACGATCATCAACAACGGCGACGGCGGCTGGAAGAACTGGGGCTTCGCGGGCACGTACGACCGCGACGAGGACTCGAAGGAGGTGACGTTCAAGCGGTAGGGCGGGCGGCGGGGCAGACGTGACGGCACGGGATGGAACTCGAATCCGGCTTCCGGCGAAGTACAGGTGTAAGAACCGATCAAGCCCGAGCCTTCGAGGTATTCAGACCGATGAATGGAGCCCCGATGACCGTCGAACCCCCGGGCGTCCGCACCCGCGACGCGGATCGCGAGGAGACCGACGCCCAGGTGATCGAGCGGTCCCGGGATGAGCCCGAGCTGTTCGCCGCGCTCTTCGACCGGTACGCCGACGCCGTGCACCGTTACGCGGCGCGGCGGCTCGGACCGGAGGCGGCGGAGGATCTGATGGCGGAGACGTTCACCACCGCCTTCCAGCGACGCCATGCGTACGACCTCTCGCGCGCCGATGCCCGGCCGTGGCTGTTCGGCATCACCACGAACCTCGTGAGCCGGCACCGCAGGTCGGAGGCGCGCCGCTTCAAGGCGCTCGCCAGGGTGCCGGAGCCGGTGGAGCACGAGGAGCCGGTCGCGGATCTCGCGGCCGCCAGAGCCGGCGCTACAGGGGTGCGCCGGGAACTGGCGGCCGCGTTGTCCGGGCTTTCGGCCCGGCACCGCGACGTCGTACTGCTGGTGGCCTGGGCCGACCTCGACTACGAGGAGGCGGCCCAGGCCCTGGGGGTGCCGGTCGGCACCGTCAGATCACGGCTGCACCGGGCTCGCGGCAGGCTGCGCGAAGCGCTGGGTGGATGCGATCCGACAGGTCCGGCAGATCCGGGCCGTCCGGCAGATCCGGCACCCGCCCGATCAGGCCGGTCACGCCGATCCGACAGCTTCCGAGAGGCAGACACCCCATGAGTGACCGTGGCATCGATGAACTGCGCGCGTTGAGGGAGTACGACGCGGAGGCCCCTCCCCTCGACAACGCCACCCGCAACCGCGCGAGGGCCCGGCTGTTCGCCGCGATGAGTACGACATCCGCGACGGACCGGTCCGCCGCGCGCACCGGCCGCCGGCCCGTGCTGCGCATCGCCCTGACCGGCGGCGTCGCGGCGGCCGTCGCCGCCGGCGTACTGATCGCCATGCCCGACCACGACAAGGGCGACGGGGCGCGGGCGGCCAGGCCCGGCACCAGCTCTCCCGTCATGCGCAACGTGAGCGCCCGGACCGTGCTCAACGACGCGGCGGCGTACGAGCGGAAGCACGAGAAGGCGGTCAGCCCGCGCGACGACCAGTTCGTCTACACCAAGGAGATCATCCAGGAGACGAACCAGGAGACCGGAGCGGAGAAGAGCTACGTCGACGAGGACTGGCGGTCCGTGGACGGCTCGCAGCGCTCCTGGGTCATGGAGATCGGCCACGGCTGGTGGGCACCGCCGCTCCAGAAGGACGAGACCATGTGGCCGCCGCAGGACTGGGGCACGCTGCGGAAGCTGCCCACCGACCCCGAGAAGCTGATCCTCTCGCTCCTGCAGAAGACCGGGCCCGACGACAGGAACGACTCGCTCGACGACATCACAGAGGAGGAGTGGTCGGACATCCACTTCTCACTCGCCGGGCTGCTCAAGCTGGTCCCGGTGATGCCCGAGGGGCTGCGCCCGGCGGCGTACGAGGCACTGGGCATGGTGCCCGGCGTGCGGGCTGTGCCGAACCAGAAGGACGCCAAGGGCCGTACGGGGGTGGCCATCACCTACGACGACCCGATGATCCCCTCGGGGAAGGGCGGATACGGCGGATTCTTCATCTTCGAGCCACGGACGCACCGGTTCCTGGGCTTCCGTGACGAGCGCACCTCGGGCGACGGCGCGAACCTGAAGCGGTACGTCCAGCTCTCGTACCTCGACGGCTGGGCCGTCGTCGACAAGGTCAAGCAGCGGCCGTAGCCGCGAGCGGAATACGGGGGCACCCGCGGCCGGGAGAGTTCGTCACTCCGGCAGCAGGTGCCCCCTTCGTGACAGCAGGAACTTCTTGAACGCCGCGACCGGCGGGGTGTCCGGGTGGCCGTCCAGCCAGGCCACGCCGATCTCCCGGGCGGCCCGCGGTGCCGTCACCGTCAGCTCCACGACCCCCGGGCGGGCCACCGCCGGAGGGGGCAGGAGAGCCACGCCCAGGCCGGCCGCGACCAGCCCGCGCAGGGTCTCCGCCTCCTCGCCCTCGAAGGCGACGCGGGGGACGAAGCCCGCCTCCGCGCAGAGGTCGTCCGTGATGCGGCGCAGGCCGTAGCCGGGTTCCAGGGTGACGAACGTTTCGTCGGCGGCCTCCGCCAGGCGGATCCGGCGGCGGGTGGCGAGGCGGTGGTCGTCGGGGACGACCAGGCGCAGTCGCTGTTCGTCCAGGCGCCGGGCCACCAGATCGGGGGCGTCCGGGACGGGTGAGGTGAGGCAGAGGTCGAGGCCGCCCGCGCGGAGACGTTCGATCATGGCCTCGCCGTAGTTCTGGACGAGCTGGAAGCGCACGCGGGGGTGGTCGGCGCGGAAGGCGCGGATCAGGGCGGGGACGGTTTCCGAGCCCATCGTGTGCAGGAAGCCGAAGGCGACCTTGCCCGCGGTGGGATCGGCGTCCGCCCGTACCGAGTCGGCGGCCTTCTCCACCTCCGCGAGGGCCCGTTCTGCAGAGCCGAGGAAGGTGCGGCCGGCCGGGGTGAGGGAGACGGTGCGGCCCTTGCGGGCGAACAGCGAGACCCCCAGGTCCTGTTCCAGGCGGACCATGGCCCGGGAGAGCGTGGACTGCGGGACGCCCAGCTCCTGTGCGGCCCGCGTCACATGCTCGTGGCGGGCGACCGCCTCGAAGTAGGCGAGGCGAGGCGCGAGGACCGCGCGGATGTCTTCTTCGTAACTGCTTGGTGACAGCCGCGGCTGTGAGCTGTGCTGATGCGCCATGGGATTGATTATCTGCTGTTTGTGCATTGGACGCATGAACGGGGGCGGGCCTACGTTCACTGCATGCCTCCCGCCAGTACCGGGGCGTCCACCATCGTCGTGGCCGCCTCGACCCAGTCGCCCCCCGTAAGCCCCGTGACCGCAGCCGGGACCGCCACCGCGGACCGGCTCGAACCCGGTGGGCCCGGCTACCGCCGGATGAGCTTCGCGCTCTTCGCCGCCGGGGTCGCGACCTTCGCGCTCCTCTACTCCACCCAGGCGCTGCTGCCCGCCGTCTCCGCGTCCTTCGGCGCCACGGCCGGGCAGGCGAGCTGGACGGTCTCGGCGGCAACGGGTGCGCTGGCGCTCTGTGTGCTGCCACTCAGCGCGCTGTCCGAGCGGTTCGGGCGGCGGCAGATGATGACCGCCTCACTGACGGTCGCGGTCGTGGTCGGGCTGTTCGTACCGTTCGCGCCGTCGCTCGGCTGGCTGATCGCGCTGCGGGCCGTGCAGGGCGCCGCGCTGGCCGGACTGCCCGCGTCCGCGATGGCGTACCTGGCGGAGGAGGTCCGGCCCAAGGCGCTGGTCGCGGCGATCGGACTGTTCGTGGCCGGCAACAGCATCGGCGGGATGAGCGGCCGTATCCTCACCGGCTGGGTCGCCCAGCTGTGGGGCTGGCGGGCCGCGCTCGGCTCCGTCGGCCTGCTGGCCGTCGCCTGCGCCGTCGTCTTCCACTTCATGATCCCCAGGGCCCGGCACTTCACCCCCGGTTCGCTGAACCCGAAGGTCCTCGCCAAGACCGTCGGCGGACACCTCGCCGATCCGCTGCTGCGCCGGCTGTACGCGATCGGCGCGCTGTTCATGACGGTGTTCGGCGCGGTCTACACGGTGATCGGCTACCGGCTGGTGGAGGCGCCGTTCAACCTTCCGCAGGGGGTCGTCGGCTCGATCTTCCTCGTCTATCTGGTCGGTACGGTCTCCTCCGCGGCGGCGGGGAAGCTCGTGGCACGGATGGGGCGCCGGGGCGCGCTGTACCTCGCCGTCTCCACCACCGCCGCCGGTCTGCTGCTCTCGCTGGCCGACCAACTGGCGTCAGTGCTCGGCGGGCTGGTCCTGATCACGGCCGGCTTCTTCGCCGGGCACGCGGTCGCCTCCTCCTCCGTCAGCCGTACGGCGACCAGGGGCCGAGCCCAGGCGTCGGCGCTCTACCAGTCGGCGTACTACCTCGGCTCCAGCGCGGGCGGGACGCTCGGCGCGGTCGCCTTCCACGCCGGCGGCTGGGCGGGCACGGTCACGCTGGGACTGCTCGCGGTGCTCGGTGTCGTCTCGATCACGCTGTACGGGACGCGGGCGGCGCGCGTCGAGGAGCGCCGGTCCGCAGCGGTTCTGTCCGTCCAGAACTGAGACGTCCAGAGCCGAGACCTCCGGAACTGAGACGTACAGAACTGAGACATACGACGCACAACCAACCACTCCCCTCCGCACGTCTAGCAGGCGGAACCACCGCACTGCACGCGAAGGGGAGTTGGGGCACATGAGAGCCAAAGGGAACATGAAGAACATCCAGGGCATATCGGGCAGGCGGTCGCGGCGTGTGCTCGCACTGTCCGTAGCGGGCCTGACCGCGATACCGGCGATCGTCCTCGGCACCGGCACATCCGCGCAGGCGGCGTCCTGCACGGCGTCCAAGGGCCCGTACCAGAAGCAGGTCGAGAAGTATCTGCACCGGACCGTGGACGGCAAGCAGTCCGCGGCCGACTGCAAGGCGATCCGGTCGTTCCAGGCCACCTACGGGGTCACGCCCACCATCGGGTACGCCGGGCCGGTCACCTGGCGCACCATGCAGACGCTCACCGCCCAGAAGGCGGCCGGGAAGAACCCGAACAAGGCGAAGAAGTGCCCCACCGACAAGGGCCGCATCGCCTGCGTGGACCTGACCCGGCAGATCAGCTGGATCCAGGACGGGAGCAAGCTGAAGTTCGGCCCCGTGCCGGTGCGGACCGGGCGGGACGGCTACGAGACCCGTACCGGCGCGAAGAAGATCTACTGGCGCCACATCAACCACGTGTCGTCGATCTACCACTCCGCGATGCCGTACTCGCAGTTCTTCGACGGCGGGGAGGCGTTCCACGCGGTGGGCGTGAAGATGTGGAACCCGCCGGGGTCGCACGGCTGCGTCAACATGCGCACCGCCGACGCGAAGTCGTACTGGAAACTGCTCAAGAACGGCGACGACGTCTTCGTGTACGGGCGCAAGCCCGGTACGTGACCGCTTTCCGCTCTTCCCGCCCCCGCTGTCAGTGCCCTGGGGTAGCTTCCGAAGTGCTGGAGTGATCGGTGTCACGGCGCAACAGGGGTGGAGCGACGCAATGGGTGATCTGACGGCGACGGCGGGCGATGTCGACAGCCGCCTCGAAGGACACCGGACCGAGCTGACCGGGTACTGCTACCGGATGCTCGGTTCGGCCTTCGAGGCGGAGGACGCGGTCCAGGACACGCTGGTGCGCGCCTGGCGCAACTTCGACAAGTTCGAGGGGCGCTCCTCGCTGCGGTCCTGGCTGTACCGGATCGCGACGAACGTCTGTCTCGACATGCTGAACGCGGGCAACAAGCGGGCCAGGCCCGTGGATCTCTCCGGCCCCACGCCGCTCGCGCAGGCCGCGCTCAATCCGCTGCCGGAGAACACCTGGCTGGAGCCGATGCCGGACGGGCGGATCCTGCCGTCCGTCGCGGACCCGGCGGAGGCGGCGGTGGCGCGCGAGTCCGTGCGGCTCGCGTTCGTCGCGGCGCTGCAGCATCTGCCGCCCAAGCAGCGGGCCGTCCTCATCCTGCGCGAGGTGCTCGCGTGGAAGGCGAGCGAGGTCGCCGAGCTGCTCGACACCTCGGTCGCCTCGGTCAACAGCGCCCTCCAGCGGGCGCGGGCGACGCTCAGCGAGCACCAGGGCACCGCGGCCGACGCCGCCGATCCGCTGGACGAGGAGCAGAGCAAGCTCCTGGAGCGGTACGTGGCGGCGTTCGAGGGCTACGACATGAAGGCGCTGACGGCGCTCCTCCATGAGGACGCGATCATGACGATGCCGCCGTTCGACCTCTGGCTCCAGGGGCACGACGACATCACCGGCTTCATGACCTCGATCGGCGCGGCCTGCGCGGGCTCCCGCCTGGTGGCCACCTCCGCGAACGGCACCCCCGCCTTCGCGCACTACAAGCCGAATCCGGACGGGCCGGGGTTCGTGCCATGGGCGGTGCAGGTCATCGACATCTCGGACGGTGCGATCACCGGGATGCACTGCTTCCTGGACACCCCGCGCTGGTTCCCGCTGTTCGGGCTGCCCGATCACCTCGATGCCGATGCGGCTTGACCGACGGCTCCGCCGGGGCCGGTTCGTCCGCGCCGCCCTCCCCGTCGCCGTTTCCGAGCACCCCCTCGACGGCTGGCGCGAGGCGGACGAGTAGCGAGGAGTAGCCGGGCGCGGGGCGGCGGTGGCGGTGGTGGTGGTGGTGGTGGTGACGGCCGTCAGATGTCCGCGATCACGCGGTCCAGGTGGTAGTCCGCGCCGTACCGGATCAGGCCGCGCAGCAGTTCGCGCGGGTCGCAGGGGCGGGCCCGGCGCTTGTGGGGCTGGTGGGTGAAGGGGATGCCCGACCAGGGGTTGTCCGGGTGGTGGTGGCTGCCGCGCGGAGCGTCCGGCTCCATCGCCCAGTGCACCCAGGTGCTGTCGTGGTGCCGACGGATGACCTCTCCCAGGTACCAGACGGCGCCGGGAAGGAACGGCCCATCGGCCTCGGAACCGGCGTCGAGTTCGGCCGGCGTGCGGTACCGGGCGCGTACCTGCCGTTCCAGGGCGTCCAGGCCGGCCTGGCTGAAGTCCCACTCGGCGGCCGCCGCCTCGGCCGCGGCGGGCGAGGCGGCCTCGGAGAGCCGCCGTACCCAGGCCGGGTGGTCATCCCGCCGGGCGGTGAGCCAGTGCAGCAGCCACGCGTCCACCGGCTGCGGGCCGATCGGGTCCAGCGGCGAGCGTTCCTTCTCCGGCCTCCGGCCCGGCGCGGTCAGCCGCCACGCGGAGACGGCCTCCGCCAGCTCCTCGTACTCCCGGGTGAGCGCCTCGCCCGACTCCTCTGCCAGCGCGAGGTCGATGAGCGTGCCGATGAACAGCGGCTCCAGGCCCAGCGCGGGGTCGGGCCGGACGAAGGGTTCGCCGTCCTCGCCGCCCGCCTCCGGGTCGACGTCCCACCGGCCGCCGCAGACGTCCATGAGGATCTCCCCGAGGTAGGGGATCGCGGCCCGGCGGAAGTCGGCGTCGGGCCCCTCCGCCAGCAGCGCCTCTTCCAGCGGGGCCAGTGAGGCGGGCGAGTAGTCGAACGGGAAGCCGTCGGCAAGGTGTACCTGCTCCAGCCGTCCGGCCAGCACCTGCATGTCATCCAGCCACCGTTCGAGGAGGTGCTCGCGGGCCTGGCGGTGCGGGTTGGTGGTCATGACCGGAAAGGGTAGGCCGATGCCCCGCTCCGGCGCCAAGTCGCCTTGAAGAAGCTGTGGTTGTTGTGCGCCACGCCTGTGTAATCCCTGTGGGCCGCCAGGCCCCGGCGTCTATGGTGCCGGGTATCGGCCTCTTCCGCGTCCATCGCGCCGGGGCCGTAAGAGGCGGCGCCAGCAACGGGGGCCATGCACCGCCGCTTTCCCTTTCGCGACCCTGTCCACGAGGGCCCGCGCCCTGGGGACAGGGACTGACCGCTGCCCCCATGAGGGACAAGAAATCATGCGTTTTGCGATGCGTGCACGCGGCTGGTTAAGGCTTCGCGTGGCGGCCGTTGCGTTCGGTGCGACCGTGCTGGTCGCCGCCCCGCTGCCGGGCCTCCACGACGGTGCGGAGGCCGCGCCGCCCAAGCCCATGCTGGGCCGTTGCATGGACAAGTACGGCACGAGCCCGACGCCGCCGCCGGCGTACAAGCTGCCCGGCTCCAAGCCCGCCGGTCCCAACCAGTGGCAGACCCCGGACGCCGAGGACCGCTTCTACAGCTACGACCACCTGGCCAAGGGCTTCGAGGCACTGACCGACCCCGGACTGATCGCACTGCCCGACGGGGACAACCCGAAGAAGTACGCCTTCGGGACACCGGAGCACGCGGTCACCACCTGGAAGCAGAACCAGGCCGGGGCCAAGCCCTACGCGGGTTCGTTCAACGAGTGGCTGAACAGCATCTACTCCCGCAACGAGGGCAACAACAAGCGGGGCAACGGCTTCGAGTCGGAGGTCGTGAAGTACTTCGACCTCGGCGGGGTCGACTGGATCTGCCAGAAGAACGTCCGCGACCTGGACCCCAAGCTGTACAAGGAGCTTGAGCGGACCCTCGGCAAGGACGTGATGAAGGACGGCCGGGTCTTCGACGCGGTCAACCAGCGCACCCGGACCGTCTACGAGGTCAAGTCCGGGGTCGGCTACGACGCCCGGCAGCTCAAGATCGACGCCGAGCTCGTCCGGCGGGGCTGGAAGGTCGTCTACGTCAACGGCCAGGAGCCCGACGCCAAGACGATCACCAAGTACAAGGAAGCCGGGGTGAAGTACTACCGGCACGCGGCCACTCCGAATCCGCGCTACACCGTCGGCAAGTACACCCCGAGCACCAACAAGCTGATGACGCCGGACCCGAACCGGCCCTCGTTCGGGTCCGGTTACGACATGGCCCGCAGGTCGGCGCCGACTCCCGAGGACGCCCGGCGCCAGATGGAGCGGGCCCGCGGCCTGATCCAGCAGCCGGGCAACGGCCTCCGCAGGCCCGGCGGTGTCGACTTCTCCACCCTCGACATCTCCTACATCGGGCAGACGAAGACCGGGAACCTCTCGTACGCCTTCAGCGCGAAGAACACCGACGAGGAGACGGCGCCCGGTTACGGCGGGCAGGAGAAGGCCCAGCTGACCTCCGACGCATTCTTCACCTGGCTCGCGCTCACGCCCGACCACTTCTGGGTCAACCTCAATCCGGACGACTCCGACACGATCATGAAGGCGCCGTTCGACAAGACCGACGCCGGGCGCGTCCTGCTTGAGGCCGACATGGAGATGAAGCACGACTTCGGCCGCGCGGAGGACCCCAAGACCGAGGCGGGCAAGCGGTTCTGGAACGAGATCACCAAGATCGACGGTGCGCCCTGCATGGGCTCGACCCGTAACTGGATCGTCCCGAAGAAGGCCCGCGTCCGGATCGAGAAGGACGGCGCGTACATCCTCAGCGCCCCGCTCGACGTCAAGACCGTCGCTCAGGACTACAGCACCCCCGGACCCGGCGGCGGCATGCCCTGCACCCTGACCAAGGAGCAGACCGCGCACAACATGGACGTCTACCGCGAGACGATCCTGCCGGTGGTCCAGAAGCAGATCAACGAGGACGCCAAGTACGCCGATCTGCGCCGCGTCTACAAGGCCCGTATCGCGGCCGAGTACGTCCGCCAGACCGTCGCAGAGGACCCGAAGGCCTTCGGCGGCTCCTTCAGCAGGATCATCGACAGCGACCAGGTGAAGCGCTGGCCGCTGCGCGGCAAGAACGCCGACTGGGACAAGCTGACCGTCTGGAAGGAGATGAAGCGCTCCTACACCGAGGGCGACTTCAAGTACGAGATCCCCGTCGGCGGCGAGGTCTGGGTCTACACCGTCGGCGGCGTCGACCTGACCAAGCAGCCGCAGCAGAAGGTCAGCCGAACGGTGTTCCGGACCGAGAAGCCCAACCTGCCCTCCGTCACCAAGGGTTCGCGCAACGAGGCCCTCGACTACCAGGCGACCGGCACCACGGTGATGGGCGGCGACGACAGCGGCAACGCGGGAGGCGGCGGCCCGAGCCCCTCCCCCACCCCGACCGGCAAGCCCACCGGCAAACCGACCGCCACCCCGTCCCCCACCCCGTCCCCCACCCACACCACCACCCCGCAGCCCACCCCGTCCGCCACCACACCCCACCCCACCCCGTCCACCGGCGGAAGCGGGGGCGGGGGCGGGGGCGGCGGCAGCATGGCCGACACCGGCACCCAGGTACTGACGATCGCCGGCATCGCCGCGGCCCTGCTCGCGGCCGGCGGAGCACTCGTCCGGTTCCGGCGCAGGCGCGGCCTGAACAGCCAGTAGCACTGAGGCATCCGCGGTGACCGGCCCCCGTACCCCCTCCCGGGTGCGGGGGCCGGAAGCTACCCCGCGCCGGGCTCCCGGAGCCCCGCCTTCCACGCCCCCGGCACTCGACCGCCACCCTGTTCTTGGAGGGAACGATCGCCCTCGTCGTCACCGAGGAACTCCTCGGCCACGCCCACATCGGCGTCACTGCCGGTGTACACCTCCGCCTCCAACGCCAGGCCAACGACGCCCTCGGCAGCATCCGCGAAATGGCCGACCAACCGCCCACCGTAGCCGTCCTCCGCTGAGGTCGCCGTCAGCGTTCCCGAGTGAAGTTGGCAGCCATGGGTGGCATTATGAAGAACTCTATGCCGTCATTTTTCGCATAGACCCTTCGCCCCGTTTTCATCATTTCCGACCCTCCGCCGCTGCAGCAGTGAAGAATCAGTGGCTAATCGTGCCACAATCGAGGCACGATTACCCTCACTCGCCGCTCGCGCCGCGCACCCACCAGGGTCATTATCTGAGCGCCGCCGTAGTTCGAACGACAAGCCACCACATCACGTAGCCGGAATCTGGCCGCACAGGATGCCGACCAGTAGCGCTGCACTCGTCCAGAACGGTCGACGGCCCCACGAGAAGACGCGCGAGGCCGTCGACATCAACCGCCTACTTTAACCAATTCAGTGGCGTTACACCATCCGATTCGTACACATTCCCATAGAACCATTCAGCCCCCGGCGTCTCCCCCGTCACAGAATTCAGTATCTTCTCCACCTAAATAAACCCGCATGTCGCCGGAAGGGAGAAGATAGTGAGCTTCGAGACTCTACCGTCACTCCATCCACCGAGAGACTCGATAGCCGGAGCTACCGAATCACCTACAGAGGGTGGACCGTACAACTGAATACAGATGTTTCCTCCACGAGTGAGAACGTCAAATCCTCCCGACGCGGAGTCCACCCTGAGAATATCCTCAGTCGCCACACCAAGGACAAGCCCTGGCGATGCCAACAGTCGACACTCGCCAGGAGCAGTCAATTCTTTAACGAGAACCTCTTCAAATACGGGTTCACCTGAAGTCTTCCCGCCGGCCAACAATCGGACAGTTCGTTGCATTGCCGATGATTCCATTTGGCGTACCACTCCCCTAGTCTTTTCTTCTATACGGCGCCCCGCAACTACCTCGCTCCGCACACGATCTACCCAGGCCCGGTCCACCCCGGTTATTGGCGCTGAGGTTACAAGCAGCACCCTCTAGGCAAACATTGTCAGGCGCAAGATTCCCACCTCTTGACGACGGAACATTCTTGTGGTCTAGATGCATGTTGGAGGGATTCCTTGTTTCCATGCCACATCTCCAGCACTGGAAATCTCCATCAGTGGCATCGAGGAGATCTTGGCGGACACCAGCCTGACCAACCCTGGTTCCGCCACCGGGGGTACTGTTGGCTATCTGCTTGGCCGACGATGTCTCCCCGTCCCGAAGAACAAAGAGTGGCAGCTGACAGGACCCGTCCGGCCCGGGGCTGGCGTTGTGGACCAGCACCGGCGTGGCCCCGGCGAGCACATAGTACGTGTGGACATCGGCAACAGTGAGGTTGCGGACCGTCGCCGCAGCTTCCGTCCAGCGCTTGACCCCGTCGATCTTCACCAGAGCGCCGGCACTCGTGCGGAGCCGCTCCCCCACCTTCAGGTCGGTTGCACCCACCCAGGCGTTCAGCTCAGGCACCCAGAAGGGGTGTCCATCCGTTGCGGTGACGGAAGCGGTCAGGTTGCCCTTGTCACCGTCGGTGTCGATGGTGACCTTGACGAGGTGCTTGAGGCCTCGGCCCTTGATTTCGGCCGTGACTTCTCGGGTTTTGGTTATTCCTGTTTCAGGGTCTGTCGCTAGGACCTCGTCACCAATCTTTACCTTTTCGATCGGTTTTGAGGTTCCGTCGGCCATCAGCACTCTGGTGCCCGGAGTGAAGCTGTTGCAACTTCCCAGCGATTTTGCCTGTTTTGAATTCTTGAACCACGACTTGGCTTCGCGGAACAGCTTGCTGCCGAGATTACCGATGCGCTTAATGAGCGCGGCACCCTTTTTCCACTTCCAGAACGGGGCGTATTTCTTGACCAGCTTGCCGAGGATGCCGCCGACCGCACTGGAGATGATGTTGACGGCGGTCGCGCCGCAGGCACCCAGCGCGCCCGTGGTGAAACAGTCCAGGGCGTCGGTGATGCCGAGTTCGTCGGCCGCGATCTGGGCCAGTTCCTTGGCCGCAGAAATTGTGCGCTGTTTGGCGACATCAGCGGATGTCTGGGCCTTGCGGGCCTTGTACCGCGCCGGCGTCTCCTTCGGAGCGTGAACGCCGTAGAAGGTGTAGTACTGCTGAGTGGGCTTGACGTTCCAGCCCGTTTTGGTCAGGTTGCAGGTGACCCCGGTCATGATGCAGTCGTCCGGTTTCATGCCACCGGGGTCGGAGAACGTGACCGGGTTGTTGAGGCTGTAGGCGTAGCCGTTGATCTGCTGCGGGTCGGTGTAGTCAATGATCGGGTCGGCCGAGATGAACCGGCCCGTCGAGCTGTCGTACTCACGTGCCCCGAGTGTCGTGAGGCCCGTCAGTTGTTGGACCGTGCCGCCTACGAAGCCCTTGTCGTCGACCCAGTCCGTCGAGGACCGTTCACGTTCCGTGCCGAAGGCGTCCATGCGGCGGCGCTGGGTGACACCGGTGGCCGCGTTCACGGCGAGTTGGGCAGTGCCGTGGTGATCGGAGGCCAGGAAGGTGACGCCCCCGTTGTCCCGGACCGCGACTGTCTCGCCACCCAGGCTGTAGTAGCGGGACCCGGTCACCGCACCGGTGGACTTCTTAAGGTGCAGTTCCATACCGGGCAGGTAGAACGTCGTCTCGTCCGCGGTCTTGCTCAGCAGTCGGCTGCCGGCTGCGTCATAGACGTAGTCGGTGGTGGCGCCGCCGGCGCTGGTGACCTTGGTCAGCTCACCCTGCTTGTCCCAGTTCAGCTTCTGGGTGTCGCCGTTGAGTACTCGCTGCTCGGTGTTGCCGGTGCTGTCGTAGGAGTAGGTATTGGACAGCTTGACCGCGGGCGTGGTCGAAGTCGCCGTGCTGTCCACCACCTCGGTGGTCAGCTGGTGCGGGCCCTCACCGTTCTCCCCGTAGACGTACGACTTCGTCGAGGTCGCCGAGCCGTTCACCCCGTAGTCGGTCTGCGACGTCCGGTTGCCCAGCGTGTCGAATCCGTACGTGGACCTGTACGGAGCGGGTCCGCCCACATTCGCCGTCGACGGCGCGGAGGCGCAGGCGGCCTCACTCGAACCGGTACCCACCGCATTGTTCGGAGTGACGTTCGACGTCCAGGCATCCGTCATCTGCCGCAGGCCGTCGTACCGGAAGCACTGCACATCCCGGGTGCCGCCGTCCGGAACGTCCGCGACGGACCGGACGTTGCCGCCGGCGTCGTAGGTGTAGCGGGCGTCGTACGCCACCGCTGTGGCGCCTTCCACATCGACACGGGCGTTGATGAGGCGTGAGGTGCCCTGTTCGTAGGCATAGGACAGCCACGTCTTCTTGGCGCCCGGCTCACCCGTGGTCAGTTCCAGTTGCTCGACCTGGTTGGTCGGCGAGTACCCCACGTTGGAGACGTAGCTCAAGCCACCGAGCGAGGTGTTCAGCGCGACCGGGCGCTGAAGGCCGTCGTACTGGTAGGACAGGGCCTCCGCCGGAAGGCCACCCCCGGCCGGGGTGTTCTCTCCGGCGACCGTGCCGTCCCTGTTGTACTGCGTAGTGAACTCGTAGGTACCGCCCAGCTCGGGCTCGGCCGCCTTCGACAGGTAGTACTTGGTGGACGTCGGTTCGAGGTCGTCGTCCAGTGCCGGATACGTCACCGACGAGAGGACGGCACCGTCCTTGTACGTGTAGGTGCCGTACAGCTCTCCCTTGGCCACCGCGTCGTACTTGGAGACGGACAGCTTGGTACCGGTGCCTGCCGCGCCCTGCCACGTCTCTGTGACCCGGCCGATCTTGTCGTAGACCGTCGTCGTGGTGTTGGAGCGGGCATCCGTGGTCGAGGTCAACCGGTCCAGGTCGTCGTACTCATAGGTCGAGGAACCGGTGTCGGGGTCCGTCGACGTGTGTTTGCGACCACGCTGGTCATACGTGTACGACCAGATGTTGCCCTTGTTGTCGGTGACCTTGGACAGCTGTCCGGCCGGGGCGTAGGCGTACTTGGTGGCGACGTAGTCGTTCGCGGTACCGGGCAGGAGCGGTTTGTCACCCTTGTACTGACGCAGCTCGACCGTGCGGTCCTGGGCGTCGGTGATGGTCGTCGTGGGCGTCTGGCCGTTCGGGGGGTCAATGTGGACCCGGTCGCCGCCGTAGGTATAGGTCGTACGGTTCTTCTCGATGCCCGCGACATTCAGAACCGAGGCCTCGGTGCGGCCGGCTCCGTCGAACACGGTCACGGTCTGCGCGTCGATGTCATCGTTGCGGGGGACGAACAACGCGGACGCCGGCGGGCCGGAGGCGTAATAGGTGTCGTTGGTCTTCACCACGCGGCCGGAACCGTCGTAATAGGTGTCGGCAACCAGACGGCCGCCGCCTTGGCCCTCGGTCTGAACCTGGCGGGGCCTGAGCAAGCCGTCGTACAGCGTGTACTCGTGGCCGTAGGACGCGCCGTCCTTCTCGATTCTCTGGGTGTGAACGTAGTTCGGTCCGGTCGTCCGGATGCCGTAGGCGTACTTGATGGTGGGGCTGAAGTCCGCCTTGGACCGGTCGGGCATCCAGACCGAGACGACACGTCCGAGACCGTCGTATGCCAGGTCGGTACGCTTGCCGTTCATGTCGATCTGCGCCGAGAGCGTGCCCCACTCGGGCGCGTACTCCGTGACCGTGGACCAACCGAGTGGGTTCGTCTCGGTCTTGGACACCGCGAGGCCGTACGCGTTCTCCGTGTAGGACGTTGTCGTGGACGTCTTCGCAGCGTCCGCGACCACCAGCGGACGGCCGTAGGCGTCGAAGGTGGCAGTGGACACGTCCTGGTACGTGCCGGTGGTTCCGTTGTGCGAGGCCAGACGCTTCACCAGCGTCGGCTCACCCTTGGTCGGCGCCGCTCCGCGTGTCGTTGAGCCGTCGTAGAAGGTCAGTTCGTCGGACGTGACGACCTTGGACCGGTCGGGGTCTGTCGTGCCACAGTCGACAGACAAGGTCTCCACCCGCGAGACATAGCTGTAGAGGTGCTTGGCCGCGTTGTCGGCGTACTCGGTACGGGTGCACTGGTTGTCGGCGACATCCACCTCACCGTAGTCCGCGACCTGAACCGCCCGGCCCTTGCCGTCGTACGACGTGGTGGAGGCGGTCTGCCGCCAGGCCCCGCCGTCCAACGCCTCATACGTGTCGGAACGGCCCTCCCTCACGAATCGGGCGTATGAGGTACCCCAGTCCTTGGCACGGGTCGCTGTGACCTTCGTCCAGGGTGTATTGATCGATTTGGAGACCACCTTGTCCCCGTTGTAGGTCGTCGTCTCCAGTTCCGTGCCGGACTTCCAGTCGGAGTCCTCGTACGAGGTCCCGTTGGTCGCGGTCAGGCTGACCGAACGGGTACCGCCGTCGGGGTCGGCGTCACCGTGCAAGCCCCGGAAGAAGACATGCTCCGTCTTCGTGTTCGAGGTCTTGAGGCTGCCGTCCGAGGTCTCGACCCGGACCTTTCCGTACCCGCGCCAGTCGCTCCACGTCAGGTTGTCGGTCTTGGTCAGGCCGTCGGGCTTGGCCTTTCGCCAGCCCGCGTCACCGATGTACATGTATGTGGTGATCTGATCCGGGCTCTCGGCCACCCGGTCCTCTTCGATCACCGACGTGACGACGTACTTGTTGAACCAGTCCGTGATGGGGTCCGTGACGCCCGGCGGATCCCACTTCACCGGATAGCAACGCGTCGTTGATTTGCCCGGTTTGGGCAGTGTGGCCGATGTGCACTGCGATGGCGCGTAGTTGGCTGTCAGCACACTGCCGGACTCGCTCTCCACCCCGGTCAGGCGGAAGCGATTAAAGGCCTGGATGTTGTCATTGGGGACATCGACGCGGTTGGCGAGCTGGATACCGCCCAGCCGGACCGACGGAACCGATTTGTCGGTCCCTACGAGGCCACTGTGGTCGATGGTCTTGAGCCAGAGAGACTTGGATCCGTCGCCGTTGTCCACGTAGGAGTGGTCGAGCTTCCACCTGTCGACATCTTCGTACGTGCTCTCACCGTCGCGGATCTGGGTGGTGACTTGAGTGAGCTGCTTACGGGTCCAGAACGTAGGAGAGTTCTGACCGGGGCACTTCGTGCCGGCCGCGCAGTTGCGGTCCCACGGCACATCGGGCCAGTCCCCGGCCGTGGCGTCCTTCAGCGCTTCAGGCGCACAGTCGGTGAGGTCCCCGACACAGCGTTCGGCGGTGGTGAACACCACCCGTCCGGCGGCCTTGGTCGAGTAGGTCTTTCCCTCGCGCTGCCCGTAGTCGATGCGCTTGAGGTAGCCACCACGGATGTAGGGCTTACCGTTCTCCGTGGTTTTCAGACCTTGCGTGTAGTAGTTCGTCTCCGTGCCGTAGAAGTACGACATGGTGTTCCCATGCGGATCCACGACGTAGTCGAGGTTCCAGCGCCAAGCCTGGTTGCAGTAGGCGTCAGCGAAAGTCGCCTTGTAACAGGGCTCGCCGACGTCATCGCCGTAGACCGGCACGGTCCAGGCGGAATTGGTTGTCTCCTTGCCGGATGTGAATCCGGGGAGCTGATTGCGGCCGAAGAAGTACTGGGCACCGTCTGCGGAGGTGACCTTCCAGTACTCTCCGTCGTTGTCGCCGTTCGTGGTACCGGTGACCTTCTCGACCTTGGAGAAGTCGTCGGAACCCACATGCCATTCGCCTGTGGTGTCGTCCTTGATCAACTCACCCGAGGTGCCTCCGGCCAGGGAGATCGTGGCGTTGTCGAAGCCCCAGCACTGGTCGCCGTTGGCGTCGTCATGCCCGTCGTCGGCACACGGCTTGTAGCGGCGTTCGATGAACCCGGGTTCGTAGCTGAAACCCTCACCGATCCACGAACCCTGGTTGTTCGTGGCGGCGGTCTGCCCGTCCACGGACTGCGAGCTGTACGAAAGGGAGACTTCCGGAGCCAGGCCGCCCGGCACCGGAGGTGCACTCATCGGGTAGGACCAGTTGAAGGCACCGGAGGAGTTGGAAACAGTCCACTGGGAGGACGCCTGGAGCGAGGTGGCACCGAAGTCACCCTGGTCACCCGCGGCCTGGGCCGTTGCGGCCAGCACTGTCCCCGGTGCGGCGGCCGGAGGGGCCGCCGGCGTCCCAGCCGCTGTCGAAGCCGGTGGAGATGCCGGAGCGGCAGAGACCTTCGCGCGCAACGTTGTGCTGTCCGTGTCGTTGGTGGTGGCCAGTGGTGTCGCCGTAAGGCACTCCGGCCGGTCGGGCGTGGTGAGCACGCACTCCGGATAGGTCACCAGGCGGAGCCGGGAGCCGTAGCTTCCTCCGTACGCCTCGGCGAAATCGCCGTAATCGACGGAAATCTCGACCGGTCCGCTCTTCGCGGTGCCATCGGTTCGCGCGACCGTCATGAGCGGCCCGTCGACGCCGGCCGCCGCCGCCTTGCTACGGTCCAGGACCGAGAGCCGTACGGAGCGGGGGCTCGTGGCTCCGGTCGCCGCGGCCTTCAGAGGAAGGCCGTCGGTCTGGGCACCCTTGGACCCCTTGGCGCCCACGACCACTTCGTCGGTCGTCGCCTTGGGCCAGCGCGTCACCGCAGCATTGGTGACCTTGGCCTCAGCGGCCTCGTCGACCATTTTCTGCTTTCGGACGATGCCGTTTCGGCCGCTGACCGGGTCGTCCAGATTCGTCTGAATACCGGGCCGCGTCAGACCGTCCTGCGCGGTCGCCTGTGGTGCGTACTGGGGCAACAGGCCAAGAGAGAGCCCAATTGTCGCCGCAAGTATCGTTATGCGCACCGAGCGTGACGACACTCGGAAACGTGGTCTTCGGAAGGGGGATGCTCGCATGAGAACTCCGTCAGGAGATGGGGTCGGTGCTCTGAGAACGGGAGACGGTCGGGACCGGACGCCTGTGTTCCGGTCCCGACCGCGGCAGTCGGATCAGGACAGAGTCGCCTCGACGCTCGTGTCATCGGCGAGGACCATGACGGTCGCGACGAGGCTGGCATCGAGCGCGCCCTGGAACAGGCGCACCTCGTCGACGGCTCCGGACAGGAAGGAGCCTGACGTGGCACCGGTGAGCTTGCGCCCCACCTGCATCGAGGTGGTCGTGAAGTCCCAGGTGTTGTCCCAGGGCGCTCGTGCGCTCTCGACCCCGTTGACGTACAGCACCACGTCACCGAAGACCGCTGAGTAGACGAGAGCGAGGTGGTCGCCCTTGGCCCCGGTGCTGGGGAGGAAGCCCGTCGCTTTCACGGTCGTGGTGACGGGCGCGGCCGAGTCGGCATCCGTGATGGTGAGAACCCAGCGGCTGTCGGCAGCGGAATAGCCCACCGTGACCGCGCTGCCCCGGACTCCGGAGAGGGCCAGGACCGTCTGGTCCTTCGTGGGTGACACGGAGGAGAGCCGGGCGCGAGCGGTGAGTGCGAAACTGTCCTGCTTGGAAAGCAGCCCAGCCGCCCGGGTCGCGTATGCGTCCGTGCCGTTCAGCAGCAGATGGCCGTCGCCCCACATGGGCTCCTCGGGAGCGGACTCCACGCATTCGGGGTCCGCCTCCGGGTCACAGCCCGGTGCCGGAGCGTAGATGGACGCGCCTCCGCCAAGCGTGAGGCCCGTTCCGCCGTACGCCTCAGGGGCGATGCCCGACGGTGCGGTGTCGACGTCCCAGTAGCCGAGCTGCTGGGCGACGATGCCACCCAGCTCCGCGCTCTCGGGGCCGGTCACCACCCTGTCGTAGACCTGGACATCGGCAATTCCGCCCTTGAGGTGGGCGGTGTATCCGTCCAGAGCCAGCCGGCGTCCGATCTGGAGGGCACCCGCCGCGTTCCACGGAGTCGTCCGCTTCACAGTCGTGGAGATCGCCGTGCCGTCCACGTAGAGCCGCATCACACGCGTGACACAGTCATAGGATCCGACAAGGTGAGTCCAGGCGCCCGGCACCACTTTGCCCCCGGTGACCTGCCAATTTCCCATGGACTCCGTGTCGTTGAACGGTGTGCGGAAGACCCAGCTGCGGGTGTCGCCGTCGTAGCCCAGGTCAAAGCCCGGCAGACCTGTGCCGTCCTGGCTGATCACGGTCTCGTCGCGGTTCGGCACCTCGGGCAGATTGACCCATGCACTCACGGAGAACCCGGCATTGGTATTGACAATGTGCCGGCCGGCATCCAGGTAGGCGCCCTCTGTGCCGTCCAGTGCCGCGTAGGTATCGGACGCTCCGAGCGGGCCGGGCGCGGCTCCGAAGCTGGCACCCGGGCCAGGGGTGGCATTGGGCGAGGGGTGGCATTGGGCGAGGTACCCGTGCCGGACGCCGATGTCGATCCTTTGACGTCACCGAGGGACCAGCCACCGACTGGAGGTCGCCCGTCCGAAACTAGAAACGTGTACCCCATGGAGGTCTTCTGCGCGTTGCCTGCGGCGTCGACCGCCTTGGCCTCCAGGTTCCAGGGCTGCTTCGACGTTGGCATGAACTTCACGGTCATGGGCCCGCCGGGTGTGGACGTCGCCACCGTGACCCAGTCACCGCCCTTGAACCGGTACTTGTACTGCGCCACGTCGACGGAAGGGGAGTCCAGGGTGAAACTTCCGTAATCGCCGACGCCCGCGTGCCAGGCGCCATCGTCCGGGTACTGCACGGAGGTGATCACGGGTGCGCTGGGCGCGGAGGCGTCATAGATGAACTCGCACCGGGTGGCGGCTCCGGTCGAACTCCATGGGCCCCAGGCCGTGCCGTCGGACCCCTGCACATCCCAGCCGATCGTCACGTTGGAGGGGAGGCTGAACCCGGCGTCCGAATCGGTACTGAGGTCGGAGCCAACCGTGTATTTGAACGAAGCCGATCCCGTCTGCCCGGTTCCGGTAGTCGTGTGGGAGGCGGTGGTTGCGTAGTGGTCGACCTGCTTCGTACCGTTCATCCAGAAGACGTGGAACCTGACCTTGAGGCTCTCGTACTTCCCCGCGATGTCGTTGTGGTCGTAGTCCTTGATCGTGGCATTGAGCACGGGGGCCGAGGACGCATAGTGACCATCGGCGTCTCCGTACTCGCACTTGCCGCCGGGCGACATGGTGAGGTCGCTCATGGACGGCGCCAAAGGTGGCCGGTTGCAGGTGACTTCGAGCTGGGCGTTGCCACAAAACCTCTTCCAGTTCGAGTATGCGCCCTCGTCTCCGGCACGCATCCGGAAGGTCGTGGTGTCCCAACCCTTGTCGGCCGCCTGCTGGACGGTGGATTTGACGTCGAAGCGCACGTTCTGATTGTTCGACGTACACGAACCAGCCGGATTTGTCGGAGACTTACTACCGAGGTCCGCCTTCAACGAAGGCTGGTTACCCCAGTTGGTGCCCGAATTGATCCCGCTCGCACCGGTGGAATTGACCCGTCCGAGCTGCACGCTCTTGGCGGAGGTGCTGTAGGTGTGGACCATCGTCACCGCGAACTCGGCCTTGGTGATGTCCTTGCCCTCGAAGGCAGCGGTCGGGACAGCGAAGAACTGTCGCTTGACGTCGTTGGAACTTGCACACCGGGCCGACACGTCGGCGGGGCACCGACCCACGCCCTCGTCACCGCCGAACTTCCAGAACTCCGCCGACGAGTAGTAGGACGACACCATGGTCCAGCCACTCCTGCTGGCAGTCTTCACCACCGGGTCGATGTAGACCGGGTAGACCGTGTCATCCCCCGTCAGCAACGAGTTGTCGGGGGTCAGGGTCAATGTGTCATCGCTGACCTGCACGTCCACATCGGCGACCCGAGCACCGTCGGGTGGGGTCACGGAAGTGCCGTCGTCAGCGGGTCCTTCGGCAGTCGGCGAAGGGGTTCCGGGCTCGTCTCCCTCGCCCTGCCGGCTGTCCCACATCAACGGCGCCGGCGCTTCGAATACGGTCCCGCCGGCCGTATCCGTCGCGGTCAGACCGCCGTCCTCGGACTCCTGAACGTCGACAGAGGTCGCGCTGACGGGCAATTCCAGCTGCGAGAGGTCGGGATCGTCGGCAGCCTCTGCGTCCTTGACGACGATCAGGTGCGAGAAGCCTTCGGCGCTTGCGGTCACTTGCAGGTCGACGCCCGGCATCACGTCCGCGTAGGTGGCAGTCGATCCCTCTACACGGGGCTCCGGGAGCTTGTCGGGCCAGTCCAGCGACAGCGCACGGCCGTCCTTCTGAATAGTGCCGAACGTCGTGATCCCGCCTCCGGAGAAGGACATGGCCGTCACTGCCGCCTTCGGCATGTACGACCCGTCCTTCTGGCGGACGAGGGTTGTGTCGATATCCGTCCACTCCCCGTTCTTGAGGGCCCGTACTGGCTGCACGGACGCTGTGGTGGTGAACGTGCCGTCCGGATTGGCCACCGTCGAGTCGCGTTCGTCGCGCAGGCTCAATACCTCAACGGGAGTGCCGGTCTCCGCGGCAGCTTCCTGAGCCGCTTCCGTCCCGGCAGCGGCGCTGGCCTGGACGGGGGCTGCGGCAGCCGTCGTGAGCCCGCCCGGCAGGGACGGAATGCCGAGCCCCACGGCCAGGAGGGCCGTGAGCGTCACGGCAACGAGGGGCCCACGGCCTTGCCGGCGCACGTCGATCGCATGTCTCTTCACGTTGGCCGTCTGCTCTCTCATGTTCACGTGGCTCTGCTCTCGTTGACGTTCCACGCCGGTCACCCGACGGTCGCGAAGGCAGTGCCGATGTCCGAGAGACCTCCGACGCCGGGCTGGAAGGTCTTGGTCCCCACGCTCGTCGTTCCGTCGATGTCGGTCCACGGCATCGTGTACAGAACACCCTTGGAGGTCGCTGGGTCCTTGCTGTACGGGACACCGACGTAGAGAAGGTTGGTGCCGGAGCGCAGCGCGATGCCGGTGAAGTCACGTGCGTTCGGTGTGCCGGGCAGTACCCCCGAGCCACGCTTGATGATCTTGTCCGAGCTCCCGGCATCGCTGTCGAGCGGCTGGAAGATGTGGACGACACCGGCATCCGCGACTCCGTCGACGTCCCGGCCGGGAATGCCTACGGCCAGGCGCGTGGTGGACGTCGTGGTGACCACTTCTGTGTTGGTGTTGGTGATGGCCACCCGCTGCCCGAAGGCATCGCCCGCCTCCGGGTCGCCCTCAACGTTCGCGACTGCGGGGTCCAACGCCTTTACCTGGGTGAACTTGCCCGACGGTTCGATGCGCACCACCACGGCACAACCCGCGGCCTGAACAGACCCGATCGCTTCCCCCGGTGCACCGATGGCGAGCAGGGAATCAGAGTTGTAGGTTTCGCCGGAGGGACGGTAATTGGTCATCGACAGCGCGGTGCCGAACCGGTCTCCGGCTTCGGCGACACCGGCCAGCCCTTCACCCTCGCCCGCCTGATCGAGTCCGACCAGGGGGGGTCGGCAGTCCGTCGGCCAGTGTGTGGTTGAAGACGGCCACGCCACCGGCGGCCACCGCATCGTCCTCTGTGGTCTCGCCCGGCTCACCGACGGCAAAGTACCGGTTGGTGGCTGCCAGGGCGGCGCCGAACTGGTCGTCGGCTTCGGCTATACCAGGCACCCCCGGGCTGTCCTGCGTGATCAAACTCCTGGTGTCACCCTGCATATAGCTGACGGCACCGGCATTGGCCTTGTCGACGCCATCCACCAGGACGCCCTCGCCGGGGGCCCCGACCATGAGGAACGGCTTCCCCGAGGCAGCGGTGCCGGCCTGCAGGACATAGCCGAACAGGTCCCCTGCCTCGTTGGTCCCGGACCCGAAGGACGCCTGACCGTAGAGAAGGGTGGCCGGGCCGGCGCCGGGGCCCGAAGGCGAACCATAGATGATGTGAAGAATGCCCGCGTCCTTGATGGCGGTGCCATCGGTCCACGTGTCTTCGTTCGGCGTGCCGACCGCGAGGTCAGTGCAACCATCGCCGTTGAAGCCGGCCCAGGCGATGGCGGATCCGAACCGGTCACCGCGCTCGAGAATCACCGCCCCCATCCCGGGCGTCGCTTGCGAGATCTCAGCAACGCCCGCGTTACCCGCGTAGATCACCCGGACCAGGCCGGCTTCCTGGACTCCGTTCACAGTCGCCTGAGGGTCTGTGACGACGTTGTCGACCAGCCCGTCGCCGTTGTAGTCCGAGCCGACGCCGGCACAGGTCGCAGCGGCGGCAGGCGCAGCACCAGCAACCGGTACGCCGGCCGCCACCACCAGCAATCCAGCCATAGCGGCGATTCCGGACATGCCAAATTTCAGTCTCACGACCCCACCCCTTGAGAGAACCCTGCGCGCCCGCACCCCCCGATGCCTGTTCGTTCGACAGCGCACAGCAGATCGAATGCAATAACGCACTTCCCTCACTTGTCAATGACATGCCCGATAGGTTCATCAAAGGGCCAGTTGACAGTAAGTCTGCTGTGAAAAGTGACATCGCATCTCTCAGCATGGAAAGTCAGACAATGGGCGGTCAGCCCCTTTGGTAACCCATCCTTGGTTACACATTGTTGACTCATCTTGTCTGCGCCGGCGACTCCCGGAGGTCTGGAATTCGCCAGAGAAAACATGGGAGTGGGGCTCAATGGCCGACCCTCGCTGTTGCCCGGCTATTCGCTCGGAACTAGCTTCATGCTGAGCGAAGTTGAAAGAAAAGTTCCCTGAGCGGGACGCACTTCGTGCCACTGCGGCCGCTTCGGGACTGAGCCCCCTCCGTCGTATTTCCGCCGCCCGGGCGACGGTTTCGGGTCCAGCGGCCTCGCTCTGGCGAGATACAGGTTCGACACGCTGAGTGACTCAAGGTCGATGCACAGGGCACGTGTCTGGCGACGACGGAGCGATGCGTGCCTGACGACTGCCTGGCCTGGGCTCACGACGACGTACCGGCGAGACCCACCGCATCGCTCAACCCCATCAGCTCGATCAGTAGCCGCAGTTCGGGCGACGTCCCGCGCAGCCGCAGCCGTCTGCCGCCCGATCTGCGGGCGACCAGCGACAGCCGGGCAATCGCCTCCACGGCGGCGAGGTCCGGTCGGACGACGGCGGCCACGTCGCAGTACACCGAGGTCACTTCCCTGTCGGCCGTGGCCAACAGCGCCTCCAGCTCCGCGCAGAGCCCGGGGACGGCGGACCGGGTGACGCGTCCGGAGACGGTGAGAACGATCGGGGTCATGGCATCCACATCCGGAAGACCGGTCCGGCGGCCGAAACTCATCGGCCCGCCGCTCACCGCCTGTCGCCGGACCGCCGCACTCCCACGACCGGCCGCTCGGGGGACCCAGGTGCCCCCAGCAGCTCGTACGCCTCTCCGGCCACCTCTGCGACGGCTGCTCCACCGCATCACGGGGGTGGTTGAGAGCCGATCGACAGACGACGAAGAGACGCCAACTTCGAACACCTTTGTGCCTGCTGTGAACCACTCCGATCAGACCACCCCCCTCTACGGGTGAAACTGCCGGCGCCGATGCACGCATCGGCGCCGGCTGCTCAGTGGCCCCTTCGGGGTCACCTGATTCTCCAGGGGGAGAGTTGCGCAGACACGTCAGAAGAGCGTGTGTCTCGACCGTCGCCACGGCGGCCGCCGTGGCCCTCGCGGCCGGGTTGACGACCCCGGCCATGGCACGCGACAGCAGCCCGTCCCAGTCGGCGGACAGCCCGCCCGCCGCCCGGCACCAGTTGACTCTCATCACCGGCGACCGCGTCTCGGTGGACGCCAAGGGCCGGATCGTGAGCTTCCGCCCGGCGGCGGGACGCGAGCACATACCCGTGCAGCGTCAGATAGTCGACGGGCACACCCTGCTCGTCCCCGTCGACGCACACCGTCTGATCGCTTCCGGAAAGCTGGACCGCCGGCTGTTCGACGTCACGGAGCTGAACCGGGCGGAGAACCGCAGGGCGCAGAAGTCGGGTCTGAAGCTGATCGTCGCCTACCGGGGGCACCGGGGCCACGGCCGCGAAGGCCGGAATCCGGGACGCGGGCGCGACCCGGGTCGGGCCCGTGCTGAAATCGCTGAACGCCCAGTCCGTAGCCACCCCGCGGGAGGACGCGGCGGCCGTCTGGCGGGCGCTCACCGCCAGGCCCTCGAACAGCGCCCAGCGTACGACGGCCGCCGGAATCGACCGGGTGTGGCTGGACGGCGTGCGCCGGGCGAGCCTCGACAAGAGCGTCCCGCAGATCGGCGCCCCGACCGCCTGGAAGGCGGGCTACACGGGGAAGGGTGTCAAGATCGCCGTCCTGGACACCGGAGCGGACGCCACCCACCCGGACCTCAAGGGCCAGATCCTCACGTCCAAGAACTTCTCCGGGACGCCCGACACCCTGGACCACTTCGGCCACGGCACCCACGTCTCGTCGATCGCGGCCGGTACGGGCGCGAAGTCGGGCGGGAAGTTCAAGGGGGTGGCCCTCGACGCCAAGCTCCTTGAGGCCAAGGTGCTCGACGACGACGGCTTCGGTGACGACTCCGGCATCCTGGCCGGTATGGACTGGGCGGTCGCGCAGGGCGCCGACATCGTCAACCTGAGCCTGGGAGGCACCGACACCCCGGGCATCGACCCGCTGGAGGCGGCGGTCAACAAGCTCTCCGCCTCCAGCGGTGTGCTCTTCGCCATCGCGGCGGGCAACGAGGGCGACCAGGCGGGCACGGTCGGCTCCCCCGGCAGCGCGGACGCCGCGCTGACCGTGGGCGCGGTGGACGACCACGACCTGCTGGCGGATTTCTCCAGCCGCGGGCCCCGGGTCGGCGACAGCGCGATCAAGCCCGATGTCACCGCACCCGGCGTGGACATCACGGCGGCGGCCTCACCGGGCTCCGTGATCGACAAGGAGGCCGGCCAGAACCCGCCCGGGTATCTGACGATCTCCGGTACGTCGATGGCGACCCCGCACGTGGCGGGCGCCGCGGCGCTTCTCAAGCAACAGCACCCCGCGTGGAAGAACACCGAGCTCAAGGGCGCGCTCACCGCGTCCACGAAGCCGGGGAAGTACACCCCCTTCGAGCAGGGCTCGGGCCGGATCGCGGTCGACCGGGCGATCACGCAGTCCGTCGTCGCCGACCCGGTCTCGGTGAGCTTCGGCCTCCAGCAGTGGCCGCACACCGATGACGCGCCGGTCACCAAGCGGGTGTCGTACCGCAACCTCGGTACGACCGATGTGACGCTCGCGCTCACCGTCCAGGGCACCGGCCCGACGGGCAAGCCGGCCCCGGCCGGCTTCTTCACCCTCGGCGCCACCGACGTGACCGTCCCGGCGGGCGGCACCGCCCGGGTGCCGCTGACCGTGAACACCAAGCTCGGCGGCACGGCCGTCGGCTCCTACTCCGCGTCCCTCGTCGCGACCGGCGGCGGGCAGACCGTCCGCACCAGCGCGGCCGTGGAGCGCGAGCGTGAGTCGTACGACCTCACGCTCAAGACCATCGGGCGCGACGGCAAGCCGGCCGCCTTCACCACGGGCGACGTCTACGGCACCGGCGGCGCCTCGTCCGGCCTGTGGGAGTCGCCCGAGTCGGTCGACGGCACGGCGAAGCTCCGTGTCCCCAAGGGCGGGTACGTGCTGAACTCGGCCGTGTTCGTCGACCCGGAGGACTACGACAAGGGCGTCGACTGGCTCACCCGGCCGTACCTGAAGGTCACCAAGAACACCAAGGTGACCTTCGACGCGCGACTGACCAAGCCGGTCGACATCACCGTTCCGGCCGCCGGTGCGAAGCCCCTGCTCGCCACGCCCGACCTACAGTTCGAGACCAAGGACGAAGCGTACGGCTACGGCTGGCTGCTCGACTCGTACAAGCAGCTGCGCACCGCACACATCGGTCCCGAGGTGACCGCCATCCAGCTCTCGCAGCACTGGAGTGGCAGTTGGGCCAAGGGTGGCGCGACACGGTACGACATCTCGGTCGGCGGCCCGGTGCGCCGGGCGGCGACCGGCTACCACCGCGCGTTCAGCAGCGGTCAGCTGGCCAGGTTCACGATCCGCGCCGGTTCCTCCGTCAAGGGCAAGACCGGCGACATCTCCGCGTCGGGCACTGTGCCCGGCCAGTTCGGCGGCTGGGCGGCCATCACCACTCAGAAGCTCCCGTCCACCACCACCGCCTATGTGTCCACCGCCGACAAGGTGAACTGGAGCTTCGACTTCGAGCAGAGCGGCGCCCCCGACGAGGACGGCTTCCCGCGGTCCGACGCCTGGTTCTCGCTCGGTGCCCCGCAGACCGTCAAGGCGGGCAGGACGTACGCGAGGACCGTGAACACCGCGGTGTTCGGCCCGTACGTCAACGCCGACTTCGGGATCTTCCGTGAGCGCGACGGCCTGGTGGCGTCGTTGCCGCTGACCGCCGACGGGCACCGGAACGTCGGCGGCTCCGCCTACCGCTCGGTGAAGACCGCGCTGTACCGCAACGGCAAGGTGCTCGTCAGGAACGACGACCCGCTGACCGGCGAGAACACCATCACCGTGCCGGCCGCGGCGGCCGACTACCGGCTGACCACGTCGGTCCGGCGCGGCACCGACGTCGCTTCCGTCTCCACCCGGATCGACGCGAGCTGGACCTTCCGGTCCGGCCGGACACAGGATTTCGTCGCACTGCCGGTGTCCATGGTCCGCTTCACGCCCGAGGTGGCAATCGACAGCACGGCCAAGGCCGGGAAGTCCGTCTCCGTGCCGGTGACGGTGCAGGGCGCGGCCGCCGGGAAGAACCTCAAGTCGCTCGCGGTGTACGTCAGTTACGACGCCGGGAAGACCTGGAAGAAGACGGCGGTCCAGAAGGGCAAGATCTCCGTGAAGAACCCGGCCAAGAAGAAGTCCCTCTCCTTCAAGGCCAATGTGACGGACAAGAAAGGCAACAAGTCGTCCGTGGCGATCTATGACGCCTACTTCGGCAAGTATGCCGGTGACCGGCTCGAAGCAGTCGGCGCCGACCGCGTGACAGCGGCCCGCCGGGACGGTGAGACACCGTCCCGGCGGGCCGTTCGTGTGAGCGGGCGCGGTTACGCGATGCGCTCCCGGACCACCGGGGTGGCGGTGAACGGGGTGCCGGAGGGGGCGATGTCGTACGCCTCCGGGAGTGCCTTCAGCGCGTAGTCGAACTTCTCCGGGGTGTCCGTGTGCAGCGTCAGCAGCGGCTGGCCGGCCGTCACGGTGTCGCCGGGCTTGGCGTGGAGCTCGACGCCCGCGCCCGCCTGGACCGGGTCCTCCTTGCGGGCGCGGCCCGCGCCGAGGCGCCAGGCGGCGACGCCGATGTCGTAGGCGTCGAGGCGGGTGAGGACGCCGGAGGCGGGGGCCGTGACGATGTGCTGTTCGCGGGCGACCGGGAGGGTGGCGTCGGGGTCGCCGCCCTGGGCGGAGATCATCCGGCGCCAGACGTCCATCGCGGAGCCGTTCGCGAGGGCCTTCTCCGGGTCGGCGTCCTTGAGCCCGGCCGCGTCCAGCATCTCGCGGGCGAGGGCCAGGGTGAGGTCGACGACGTCCCTGGGGCCGCCGCCGGCCAGCACCTCGACCGACTCGCGGACCTCCAGGGCGTTGCCCGCGGTCACGCCGAGCGGGGTGGCCATGTCGGTGAGGAGGGCGACCGTGCGCACACCGCTGTCGGTACCCAGGGCGACCATGGTCGAGGCGAGTTCGCGGGCGTCCTCGATGGTCTTCATGAAGGCGCCGGAGCCGACCTTGACGTCCAGGACGAGTGCGCCGGTGCCCTCCGCGATCTTCTTCGACATGATCGAGCTGGCGATGAGCGGGATCGCCTCGACGGTGCCGGTGACGTCGCGGAGCGCGTACAGCTTCTTGTCGGCGGGGGCGAGACCGTCGCCCGCCGCGCAGATGACGGCGCCGGTGGTGTCGAGGACGTCCAGCATCTCGGCGTTGGTGAGGTGGGCGCGCCAGCCGGGGATGGACTCCAGCTTGTCGAGGGTGCCGCCGGTGTGGCCGAGGCCCCGGCCGCTGAGTTGCGGCACGGCGGCGCCGCAGGCGGCGACCAGCGGGGCGAGCGGCAGGGTGATCTTGTCACCGACGCCGCCGGTGGAGTGCTTGTCGGTGGTGGGGCGGGAGAGCGCGGAGAAGTCCATCCGCTCGCCGGAGGCGATCATCGCGGCGGTCCAGCGGGCGATCTCCGTACGGTTCATGCCGTTCAGCAGGATCGCCATGGCCAGCGCGGACATCTGCTCGTCGGCGACCTCGCCGCGGGTGTACGCGTCGATGACCCAGTCGATCTGCTCGGGGGTCAGCTCGCCTCGGTCCCGCTTGGTGCGGATGACGGAGATGGCGTCCATGGTCTGGAGTCCTTCCGGCCGGTACGTACGTGCGCGATGGGTACGCATGAGTCCCGTTGACTCTACGCGCATAGAGGGAAGAAGAGCCGCCGGGTGGGCCCGTGTGCGGGCCCACCCGGCGGGGTGCTACCCGAGGTGCGAGGGTCCGAACGCCTGCGGGAGCATCTCGTCGAGGGTGCGGAATCCGTCCGGGGTCTCCAGGACGAGTTCCGGTCCGCCGAACTCGTGCAGCAGCTGCCTGCACCGGCCGCACGGGACCAGGATCTCGCCCGACCCGTCCACGCAGGTGAAGTGGGTCAGCCGGCCGCCACCGGTGGCGTGCAGCTGGGAGACCAGTCCGCATTCGGCGCAGAGGCTGATGCCGTACGAGGCGTTCTCGACGTTGCAGCCGACGATCACGCGGCCGTCGTCCACCCGGGCGGCGACGCCGACCGGGTAGCCCGAGTAGGGCGCGTACGCCCGGGACATGGCCTTCCGGGCGGCACTCCGCAGGGCGTCCCAGTCGGCCTCTGCCACGGCGGTGGCGCCCGCTCCGGCGGTGGGCGTCACTTGCCCTGGCCCTTGCGGTAGCGCATACCGTCCGCCTTCGGCATCCGCAGCCGCTGCGCGGAGAGCGAGAGGACGAGCAGCGTGACGACGTACGGGGTCGCGCTCACGAACTCGGTGGGCACGGTGTCCGTGGCGAGGTACCAGACCAGGATGGCGGCGGCGACGACCGCGCTGACGGCACCCTGTACGAAGCTCTTGCGGTAGAGCTTCCAGGCCGCGATACCGGCCAGCGCGACCACGAGCAGCAGGAGCAGCGCGTGGACGGACTCGCCGCCGTTGCGCAGCTGGAGCGCGTCGGCGAAGCCGAACAGGCCCGCACCCATGGCGAGTCCGCCGGGCCGCCAGTTGCCGAAGATCATCGCGGCGAGACCGATGTAGCCCCGGCCGCCGGTCTGTCCCTCGTTGTAGATGTGCGAGGTGACCAGGGAGAGGAAGGCGCCGCCCAGTCCGGCCATGCCGCCGGAGACGATCACCGCGATGTACTTGTACGTGTACACGTTGACGCCGAGCGACTCGGCGGCCACCGGGTTCTCGCCGCAGGAGCGCAGCCGCAGGCCGAAGGCGGTCTTCCACAGAACGAAGAACGTCACGGCGAAGAGGACCACGGCGACGATCGTCAGCAGCGACACGTTGGTGACGATTCCGCCGAGGACTCCGGCCAGGTCGGAGACGAAGAACCAGTGGTGCTTCTCGACGCTGTGCAGCCAGTCGGAGAGGCCCGGGACCGTCACCGAGGTGATGTCGTCGGCCGGTGGGGACTGCTTGGGCGAGCCGCCCTTGGCCGCCGCCTCGCCCGAGTTGAACCAGAGCTTGGCGAAGTAGGTGGTGAAGCCGAGGGCCAGGATGTTGATCGCGATGCCGGAGATGATGTGGTCGACGCCGAAGGTGACGGTCGCCACCGCGTGCAGCAGGCCGCCGAGCATTCCGCCGACGACACCGGCGAGCACGCCGAGCCAGGGGTTGGTCTGCCAGCCTGCCCAGGCACCGAAGAAGGTGCCCAGGATCATCATGCCTTCGAGGCCGATGTTGACCACGCCGGCCCGCTCGGACCAGAGGCCGCCGAGACCGGCGAGGCCGATCGGCACGGCCATCGCGAGGGCCGCGCTGATCTGCCCGGCCGAGGTGACGTCCTGCGCGCCGGTGATGGCGCGCACGGCCGACAGCGCGAGCAGCACGCCCGCGATGATCAGGAGGACGACGGGGAAGGAGAGGCGGGTGCGGCCGCCCTTGCCGCCGGAGACCTTGCGGGCCGCGGGGGGCGGGGTGGAAGTCGCCGTGACGGTCACGCCGACACCTCCTGCTGGTCGGAGTTACGGGCGGCCTGTGCGGCGAGTTCCGCGCCGACCTTGCTCTGCTGTCGCTTGAGTCCGTAGCGGCGGACGACTTCGTAGGCGATGACGACGCACAGGACGATGACGCCCTGGATCACGCCGACGATCTCCTTGTCGTACCCCTCGAACTCCAGCTTTCCGGTGCCGCGTTCCAGGAAGCCCCAGAGCAGCGCGCCGAGCGCGATGCCGACGGGGTGGTTGCGGCCGAGGAGGGCGATGGCGATACCGGTGAAGCCGATGCCGACGGGGAAGTCGCCGCTGAACTCGTGGCTGTCGTTGAGCAGTGTCGGCATGCCGATCAGACCGGCGACGGCGCCCGAGATGAGCATCGAGGTGACGACCATCTTCTTGACGTTCACACCGCTGGCCTCGGCGGCGGAGCCGGACTGGCCCACCGTGCGCAGGTCGAAGCCGAACCGGGTGCGCGAGAGCGTGAACCAGTAGGCGACGCCCGCGACGACCGCGACCACGATGAAGCCCCAGACGGGCGTCGGGGTGGTCGGGAACTCGAAGAAGTACGAGGACTCCGGGAGCGGCTTGGTGGAGATCTTGGTGCCGGCCTCGTCGAGGTGTCCGAGGCGGTTCTGCTGGAGCAGGTAGCCGATGACGGCGGTCGCGATGGAGTTCAGCATGATCGTCGAGACGACCTCGCTTACGCCCCGGGTGACCTTCAGGAGGCCCGCGATACCGGCCCACATCGCGCCGACGATCATCGCGGTGAGGATGATCAGCGGGATCTGGAGGGCGCCCGGCAGGGTCAGCGCGCCGCCGACCGCCGCTGCGAAGAAGGCGGCCAGGCGGTACTGGCCGTCGACGCCGATGTTGAAGAGGTTCATCCGGAAGCCGACGGCGACCGCGAGACCGGCGAGGTAGTAGGTCGTCGCCTTGTTCAGGATGTAGACCTGGCTGTCCGACTTCAGCCCGTAGTCGAACATGATGCCGAAGGCGCTGAACGGCTCCTTGCCGGTGGCGGCGAGCACGAGTGCCGTCACCAGGAAGGCGACCACGATCGCGAGTACGGGGGCCGCGATCCCCAGGAGCAGCCGCTCCTTGTCGATCTTCTTCATCGGTCCTCTCCCCCGTCCCGGGGGTCGGTGTCGTCCGTGCCGGGGGCGGCGGACGCGCCGTCGCTCCTGGGCTCGGCTTCGGCGGGCTCGGCTTCGGCGGGCGTTTCGAGGTGGCCGGCGGCCGCGCCCGTCATCGCGGAGCCGAGCTCCTCCGGGGTGACGGTCGCCGGGTCCGCGTCCGCGACGAGGGCGCCGCGGTACATGACGCGCAGGGTGTCGGAGAGCCCGATCAGCTCGTCCAGATCGGCGGAGATCAGCAGCACCGCGAGCCCCTCGCGGCGCGCCTCCCGGATCTGGTCCCAGATCTGGGCCTGGGCGCCGACGTCCACGCCCCGGGTGGGGTGCGCGGCGATCAGGAGCTTGGGCGCGTGGCTCATCTCGCGGCCGACGATCAGCTTCTGCTGGTTGCCGCCGGAGAGCGAGGCCGCGGTGACCTCGATGCCGGGGGTGCGCACGTCGTACTCGCGCACGATCCGCTCGGTGTCGGCGCGGGCTGCCTTGAGGTCGAGGAAGGCGCCCTTGCTGTTGGGGCGTTCGGTGACGTGGCCGAGGATGCGGTTCTCCCAGAGGGGGGCCTCCAGCAGCAGTCCGTGCCGGTGGCGGTCCTCGGGGATGACGGCCATCCCGTCCTCGCGGCGCTTGCGCGTCGGCGTACGGGAGATGTCCGCGCCGTCCAGCGAGAGGGAGCCCGCGTCGAGGGTGCGCATGCCCATGATGGCGTCGACCAGTTCGGACTGGCCGTTGCCCTCCACACCGGCGATGCCGAGCACCTCGCCCTTGTGGATGGTGAAGGTGATGCCGTCGAGCACGGCACGCACCACCCCGTCCGGGTCGGTGGCGGTCAGCCGCAGCCCGTCGACGTCCAGCATCGGCGTCTCGGTGACGGTCGACTCGCGGGTCTCCGGCGACGGCAGCTCGCTGCCGACCATCAGCTCGGCCAGCTGCTTGGTCGTGGTGTGCTCCGGGTCGGCGGTGCCCACGGTCGTCCCGCGCCGGATGACGGTGATCTCGTCGGCCACCGACAGCACCTCGCCCAGCTTGTGCGAGATGAAGATGACGGTGAGGCCCTCCGCCTTGAGCTCGCGCAGGTTGTCGAAGAGCGCCTCGACCTCCTGCGGTACGAGGACGGCGGTGGGCTCGTCGAGGATCAGGGTGCGGGCGCCCCGGTAGAGGACCTTGAGGATCTCCACGCGCTGACGGTCGGCGACCCCGAGGTCCTCGACCATGGCGTCGGGCCGGATGCCGAGACCGTACGAGTCGGAGATCTGCTTGATCTTGGCGCGGGCCCGGTCCCCGATGCCGTACAGCTTCTCGGAGCCGAGTACGACGTTCTCCAGGACGGTGAGGTAGTCGGCCAGCATGAAGTGCTGGTGCACCATGCCGATGCCCCGGTCGATGGCGTCGCCCGGATTGGAGAACGTGGCCTGTTCGCCGTCCACCGCGATGGTGCCCTCGTCCGGCTTCTGCATGCCGTAGAGGATCTTCATGAGCGTGGACTTGCCGGCGCCGTTCTCACCGACGAGGGCGTGGACGGTGCCGCGGCGCACGGTGATGTCGATGTCGTGGTTGGCCACGACCCCGGGGAACCGCTTGGTGATGCCGCGGAGCTCCACGGCATGAGGACTGCTGGACGCGTTGATGGCGCACTCTCCTTGACAGGAGCGGAGGGCGGAGGCGGTGGGTGCCGATTGCGGGGGCGGAAAAAGGTACCGCGCCCGAGCGGGCGCTACGCGCGTAGCGCTTCCGAATCGTTGGCCACCTGTTCACAGGTGGCGTACCGGGGCCGGTGACCCCCGTCGCGGGGGTACGTGAATCGGGGCCCGGGTGAGCGGTGGAAGCCGCTCCCCCGGGCCCCGATCGACGGGCTGGATCAGGTCGTGGACTTGACCTTGATGGTGCCGTCGACGATCTTCTTCTTCGCGGCGTCCAGCTGGGTCTGGATGTCCTTGAGGTGGTCACCCGTGGGGGTCAGGCTGACGCCGCCCTTGGCCAGGGAGTACGTCGTCGTGCCGGTCACCGGCTTGCCGTCCTTGACGGACTTGACCAGGTCGAAGACACCGGCGTCGACGTTCTTGACGACCGAGGTCAGGATCGTGTCCTTGTACTTCGCCAGCGCCGGGTCCTTGGCCTGGTCGGAGTCGACACCGATGGACCAGGCGCCCTTCTTGCCCGCGACGGCCTCGATCGAACCGGCACCCGAGCCGCCCGCGGCGGCGAAGATGACGTCGATGCCCTTGTCGAGCATGCCCTTGGCGGCTTCCTTGCCCTTGTCGGGGCTGCCGAAGCCGGACAGGTCGGAACCGGTGGACAGGTACTGGATCTGCACCGTGGCCTTGGGCTTGGTGTCCGTGACGCCCTGCCGGAAGCCGGCGGCGAACTTCTTGATCAGCGGGAGGTCCACACCGCCGATGAAGCCGACCTTGCCGTCCTTGGACTTCAGCGCGGCCGCGACTCCGGCGAGGTAGGAGCCCTGCTCCTCGGTGAAGACGATCGAGTTGACGTTCTTCACGTCGGACACCGAGTCGACCAGGCCGAAGTTGACCTTCGGGTACTTGGGGGCGATCTTGTCGACCGCTTCCTTGTACGCGAAGCCGATCGCGATGACCGGGTTGTAGCCGCCCTCGGCGAGCGACTGGAGACGCTGGTCGCGGTCGGCCGAGCTCTCGCCGGTCTTGGCGGTGAGCTCCTTGGTCTCGGCGCCGAACTCGGCCTTGGCCTTGTCCAGTCCGCGGGCCGCGGAGTCGTTGAACGAGTTGTCACCCCGGCCGCCCACGTCGTAGGCCATGCCGATCTTCATCTTGCCGTCGGAGCTGCTGGACTCGTCGGACGAGCTGCCGCACGCGGTGGCAGTGAGGGCGAGCGCCGCGGCAATGGCACACGCGGCGGTGATCTTGGATACCGGGCGCAAGGGAAGGCTCCTTCAAACCTGACCGAAGCGCCTCTTCCGGCGCTGGTTTCGCGGTGATCGTAACGCGCGTAGATGTCAGATAAAGCCCTGTACGGAAGCCGTTATCGGATCGTCGCGAACCGGGGGTGACCTGTCCGGTTACAGATGATTGCCATCGAGCAACGCAGCGGCGGTGAAGAGCTCCACACCCACGGTGATCGCCTCCTCGTCCGCGTCGAAATTACCCCGGTGCAGGTCCAGACCGCGGGGGTCGCCGGGCGTACGTACGCCGAGCCGTGCCATCGCGCCCGGCACGTGCTCCAGGTACCAGGAGAAATCCTCCCCGCCCAGGCTCTGTTCGGTGTCCTCGATCGCATACGATCCGCGGCGGGCGGTCATGGCGCCGGTGAGCAGATCGATCGCGTCGGCGTCGTTCACCACGGGCGGCACCCCCCTGATGTAGTTGATCACCGTCTTGGCCCGGTGCATTCCGGCCACCTCGTCGATGGCCGCGTGCACCAGGTCGGGGGCGTCCCGCCAGGCCGCCAGATCGAGGCAGCGAACCGTGCCGGAGAGCTCGGCGTGTTGCGGGATCACATTGCAGGCGTGCCCGGTCTCCAGCCGCCCCCAGGTCAGCGCGAGCCCGGCCCGCGCGTCGACCCGGCGGGCCAGCAGCGCGGGGACGTCCGTGGCCACCCTGGCCGCGGCGGTGACCAGGTCGGTGGTCAGGTGCGGGCGGGCGGTGTGGCCGCCGGGCCCGTCCAGGGACAGCTCCAGCCGGTCGCAGGCGGAGGTGATCGCCCCGACCCGCAGCCCGATCCGCCCCACGTCGACCTTCGGGTCGCAGTGCACCCCGACGATCCGGCCGACGCCCTCCAGCACCCCGGAGTCGATCGCGTCGGGCGCCCCGCCGGGCAGCACCTCCTCGGCCGGCTGGAAGATCAGCCGCACCGGGTTGGGCAGCAGCCCCTGCCGGTCGAGCCCGGCGAGCACGAGGCCGGCGCCGAGCACGGTGGTGGTGTGGATGTCGTGCCCGCAGGCGTGCGCCCGGTCGGGCACGGTGGAGCGGTACGGGACGCCCGTCTTGGTGTCCGGGATCGGCAGCGCGTCGATATCGGCCCGCAGCGCCAGCATCGGCCGGGTGTCCCCGCTCCTGGTCCCCACGTCGCACATGAGCCCGGTCCCCGAGGCGAGCACCCGCGGCTTGAGGCCGGCCAGCTCCAGCCGGGCCTTGATGGCCGCGGTGGTACGGAACTCCTGGTTGCCGAGCTCGGGGTGCATGTGCAGGTCACGCCGGAAGGCGATCAGTTCGGCGCGCAGCGCTTCGGGCAACGCGCCGGGCAGGTCCTCTCCTGCGGGCGGCCGGACTTCACAGAGGCGGGACGTCGAGTGGCTCACTGGTGAAGGGTAAGGCCCTTCCCCTGCCAACTGACCATGAAACAAGAAAACTTCAGCCACATAGACGAATAAATGACTGGAGCACGGCGTGTGAGCCGATGCCGGGATGGGTACACTCGCGCGCTTCGCCTCACTTCATGCGACCGCCGCGCCGCAGTGCGCGGGTGCACCAGCCGATGATCGCCGCGTTGACCCCCGCCCCTAGAGCGATGGCGGCGATGAACATGACGGTGCCGTCCGGCAACACGAGGAACACGAGGCCGCGGGGGCGGTGGCAAGGACCGGGATGACGCCGGCCATGGACTCGCCCGAGCTGTCGACGGCGGTCACCACCAGCGCCCACACGAGCAGGACGGCACAGGCACCGAGGTAGACGAGGCCGACGTGGGACGGATCGGCCGGGACCGGGATCGGGGCCGGGACCGGGGCCGGTACGGGGCATGGGGATGGACTCCTTCGTTGCGCCTCGGTGGTCAGAGGTGGGTACCGGGCGGACGGGGCGAGTACGCTCTCGCCTGCCGCCACCTCCCGGATGCCCTGCAGCAGCCGGGCGGGGAGTACGTCCTTGAGCAGGAAGCCAGAGGCGCCGGCGCGCAGCGCGTCGAAGACGTACGCGTCGAGGTCGAAGGTGGTCAGGACGAGGACACGGGGTGCGTTCTCCCGTCCGGTGATGATGCGGGTGGCGGCGATGCCGTCCAGTTCGGGCATGCGTACGTCCATGACGACCACGTCGGGCGCCAGCTCTTCGGCCAGCCGCACCGCGGCGGCGCCGTCGGCGGCCTCGCCGACGACCGTCATGTCCTCCTCGGCGTCGATCACGGCGGCGAACCCCGCCCGTACGATGCCCTGGTCGTCGACGACCAGCACGTTGAGGCTCATCGATGTCTCTCCTCGTCGTCCGGCGTGACAGTGAGTGGCAGCCGGAGGCGGACCGTCCCCCGCGGGCCGGTGGTCAGGGTGCCGCCGACCGCCGCGACCCGCGTGGTCAGCCGTTCCCGTACGTCGGGCTCTGCGGCGCGGGGCACCCCCGTGGCCGTGAGCGTCAGCGTCTCGTTCTCCACGTCGAGTGCGAGCATCGTAGGCTGCTCGCCGCCGGCCGCGAGCACCGTCTCGGCGGCGCGGTAGGCGGCCAGGTCGACGGCGGTGGGCAGTCGTTCCGGTACCCGGTCGGTCAGCCGTATCTCGATGTCGCGGCCGGTGGCACGGAGTTGGTGGGCGAGCAGGTCGAGCGCCTGGAGGGTGGGCTGCGGCCGCAGTCCGGGCCCCGTCTCGCCGTCCCGGACGGTGTCGAGCAGGGCACGCATCGCGGCCAGGGCCTCGCGGGCGCGGGTCGCCGTCGCGTCGAGCCGGCCCGCCTCCGCCTCTGTGACCATGTCGGCGGTGCGGGCCAATACCGTGGTTTCGAGACCGGCGGCGATGCGGCGGCGCTCGGTCCACGCGTCGCGGACGGCCTCCTCGGTCCAGCCGGCGAGGCGTTCGTCGTGGGCGCGGCGATCGGCCTGCCGGCGCCGGGTGCGGTGGCGTCCGGTCAGGTGAGCCGCGGTGCCTGTGAGGGCCGCGCCGACCGCGGTTCCCGCGATGACCGTCCAGGTGGGAGCGGCCGTACCCCGGTCAAGAACCGCGGTGGTGGCGGCACCGGCGTGCGCGAGCACCGCGAGGAGAATGGCCGTGACGTGGCCGTGGGCGGCTCCGCGCCCCTTCCGGGGCGTCGCGGTGCGGGCCGGTTCCATCGCGAGGGCCGCGCACGTGGCCGGCAGGCTCAGCGCGGGCGGGAGGAGGACCGGGCCGCTGTAGTTCCCCAGCTCCATCGCCACCGGCCACAACAGCGCCAGCCCCAGCAGCATCCCGTACGCCGTACGCGGAACCCGCCGCCACCACCTGCGCCACTCGGTAGGTCCTGGGCGCCGACGGCTCCACCGTCGTGGCCGTCCGGCCCGGCAGTGCCGCCCGTACCTCCCAGCCGCCGGCCGCCGTCGGACCGCTGTGCACCGTGCCGCCCGCCTCCCGGGCCCGGGAGCTCAGGAAGCCCTGCCCGCGGCCGCCGCCGAGCCCGGCACCGTACGCCACCGCACCGGCCGGCGGGGGCGTGCTCGTGACGACGACGTCGGTGCGGGTGTCGCCGTACCGGCACAGCACCCACGTATGCGCGCCGGGGGCATACCGTGCCACGTTGGTCAGCGCCTCGCGCACGATGCCGTACGCCGCGTCCGCGACGGCGCCGTCCGGCAGGGGGTCGATCTCGCAGTCCACCCGCTGGTCCAGGCGCCGGAACCCCGCGACCAGGTCCAGCAGCCGTTCCCGTGGCGACGGCACGCTCCCCCGGGAGGGCGCCGGTGCTCGTACCGCGCCGAGCGCGCGGGTGACCTCGTGGCCGGTCCCGACCGCGAACTCCAGCGCCTTCTACGCCAGTTCGGGGCGGCGGTCGCGCAGGCCGAGGGCGGCCCCCGCCGTGCCCACCACGGCCGTCAGATGGTGGGCGCTGACGTCGTGCAACTCGCGTTCCATGCGCCGTCGTTCGACTGCCGGAAGCCGGTGGCGCTCGGACTCGGCCCGCATCAGGAGTTGTTCGGCCGCTCGCCGTGCGCGACGGGTTCGCCGTACGAGCAGTCCGGCGCCGCACACGGCGGCGTACAGCAGAGCGGTCAGGACGAGGTCGAGCCCGTCGCGGTCGCTGAGCCCGTGCAGGCTGATGCCCTGGAGGAGCTGCCAGGCGGCAAGCGCCACCACGCACAGCACGGCGGTGAAGGCGTCGTCTTCGGTCGCCACGGTGAAGAGAGCCAGCGCGACACCCGCGGTGCCGAGCACCGCCATCGCCCCGGCGGGCAGCGGCCCGGCCCCCAGCGCGCAGGCGGCGGCGACCACGACCAGGGTGGCCACCGGGCGGGTACGGCGCAGAGCGAGCGCGGCCGTCACCACTCCGGCGACCAGGGCCGCCGCGAGCAGGCCGGACGCGGGCGGGACGGCTCCGCGCACCAGCGGCACCCCGGGCCACACCAGGGCCTGGGCGCAGGTCAGCAGGACCGGGAACAGCCGGTCGTCGGTTCGGTTCATGTCGGATCAAGGCTATGGCCGCAGGTGAGGGGCCCGACTCCGGCTGGAGGGGGATTCCGGCCTCTTACCTGGGTTGCAGAGTCTCTATCCGTGGTTCGACGCGCCAATCGTCCCTCAGCGCGAGGACGGCGCCGGGCCCCCGGCCCTGGGCTCGATCACATCGAGAACGCGGTCGGCCACCGCTTCCGCGACCGGTTCCGAGTCCGGTTGCGAAGTCCGGTTCCGAAGTCCGGTTCCGAAGTCCGGTTCCACCAGCGGTTCTTCCACGCTCTTGTGCGTATCCAACCCAACTCTCCAACACATCAAGGGGATCTCCCATGTCCAAGCGCGTTCTCTTCTCGTCGCTCATCGGTGCCGTCGCCATCGGCGCGGTGGCAGCCGGCGGCAGCGCGGGCTCGTTCAGCTACACCGTGGACGTGAGCGACGACTCGGGCGTCCGAGGCCTCAAGGTCTTGGTCCGGACCGCGAGTTCGAAGCTCGATCCGATCGAGGCGGAGCTTCGCTCGGTGGAGAGCGCCACGTGCCGGAGCACCTCGGACGAGACCGCTCGCTGCGCCTACACGGTGAAGGTCACGAAGCGCGAGGCGGCCGGCCTGGCCAAGGGCACCTGGTACGTCTCGGCACTGGCGACGGCCGAGGACGGGGACACGACATTCGTGCCCCACGCCGCTACGTTCGCCGTCACACGCTGACATACCGGTCGAACCGCCGTTCGGTGAGACGCCGTGAGGCCAAGACCCGTGCGGACTCCGCCTCACGCCTCCCTGACCACCGCCGTAGCCCGCCAGGGCGCCAGTCGCTGGACGTCGCGGGCCGTCTCCGTGACGCCCGTGAGGAAGCCCTGGGCCCGCGGTGACGCCGTATCGCGCAGCCACTCCGGGGCGATGTCGCAGACCGCGACCTTCACGTCGGTGCCGACCAGGGCCAGCGGGAGGGTGTGGACCACCGTGGAGGGGAAGCTCAGGACCGTGCGGCCGATCGGGCCGCGGCGGGCGATGAGTTCCAGCGGGAGATCGGGGCGGACGATCTCCAGGCCGGTGGCGGCCTCCAGGGCGTGCAGCTTCTCGGTGGACTCGCGGCGGTGCGCGAAGTAGCGGGTGGCACCGTGGGTGCGGGCCAGCTCCGCGACCGCTTCCAGGTACTGGGCGCGGTCGACGACACCGGTCTCCACCAGGGAGGTGCCGACCAGGTCCGCGCCCTTGGTGAGCAGCGGCGGGCCGAAGCGGGAGCGGGTCCAGGAGAAGGTGTTCGGGATGAGGGTGATGCCGGGCGGCGGGATCACCGGCATGGCGGTGAAGAGCTCGACCTCGCGGGCCGCCGACGGGGTGAAGCGGCGGCGCGCGGTGGCGGTGACCGGGGCCAGCGCCAGATCGCGGGGGCTGGATCCGCCGCGCCGGTGCCAGCGGGTGAGGCGTTCGCCGCGGGTGAGCTGGGCGACGAACTCCATGGTGGCGGTGCCGTCGTCGACCACGGTGAGGCGGCGGGGCCGGACCAGGGTGAGCAGCAGCTGTACGTAGCGGGAGAACGGGTCCCCGATGACGATGTGGTCGGCGTTGCGGACGAGCCTGGTCAGGGCGCGCAGCGACTTCAGGGGGGTGCCCGAGTCGCCGCGCGCCTCCTGCCAGCGCACGGTGACGCCCTCGTCGCGGGCCAGCTCCGCCATCCGGCGCAGCTGACCGCGCGACATCGGGTCGACCGGAGGGAGGACGACGACGGTGACGTCCGCGAGGACGCGGCCGCCGCCTCCCTCTGTGTAGGCCCACTCCAGGACGTTCAGGAGCTGGACCGGGCTCTCGACGAAGGCGAGGTTCACCGGTCGGCCCGTCAGACCGTGAGCGGCTCGGCGGCCTGGGCCGTCTCACCGCTCTCCGCGACGACACCCGGGACCCGGCGGAGCTTCTTCATCGGGCCGAGCTCCGACTCGTACACCTTCTTGACGCCGTCGCCGAGGGAGGCCTCGATGGTGCGGATGTCGCGGACCAGGCGGGACAGGCCCTGCGGCTCTACGGAGGCGGCCTGGTCGGAGCCCCACATGGCGCGGTCGAGGGTGATGTGGCGCTCGACGAACGCGGCGCCGAGCGCGACGGCGGCCAGCGTGGTCTGGAGGCCCGTCTCGTGGCCGCTGTAGCCGATCGGGACGTTGGGGTACTCCTGCTGGAGGGTGTTGATGACCCGCAGGTTGAGCTCCTCCGCCTTCGCCGGGTACGTCGAAGTGGCGTGGCAGAGCAGGATGTTGCCGGAGCCGAGCACCTCGACCGCGTGGCGGATCTGGCGCGGGGTCGACATGCCGGTGGAGAGGATCACCGTGCGGCCCGTGGCGCGCAGCGAGCGCAGCAGCTCGTCGTCGGTGAGGGAGGCGGAGGCCACCTTGTGGGCGGGGACGTCGAACTTCTCCAGGAACGCGACGGCCTCGGTGTCCCACGGGGAGGCGAACCAGTCGATGCCGCGCTCGGCGCAGTGCTCGGAGATGGCGCGGTACTCGGTCTCGCCGAACTCGACGCGGTGGCGGTAGTCGATGTACGTCATCCGGCCCCAGGGGGTGTCGCGCTCGATGTCCCACTGGTCGCGCGGGGTGCAGATCTCCGGGGTGCGCTTCTGGAACTTGACGGCGTCGCAGCCGGCTTCCGCGGCCACGTCGATCAGCGCGAGGGCGTTGTCGAGGTCGCCGTTGTGGTTGATGCCGATCTCACCCGTGACGTAGACGGGGTTGCCGGGGCCCGCGGTGCGGGTGCCGAGGGTGCGCAGTCGGGAGGTGCTCATGAGGGTGTTCCTTACTTACTTGGTGGGGGTGGAGGTGGTGGGGGTGGAAGTGGTGAGGGTGGGGCCCAGCAGCCAGGCCGCGATCTCGCGGATGGCGCCGGAGCCGCCGGGGGCGGTCGTCACGGCGCGCGCCGCGGCGCGTACCGAGTCGTGGGCGCTCGCGACGGCGACGGGCCAGCCGGCGAGGGCGAAGCAGGGGAGGTCGTTGACGTCGTTGCCGACGTACAGGACGCGTTCGGGGGCGATGGACCGCTCGTCGCACCACTGCTTGAGCGCGAGGTCCTTGCGGTCGATGCCGTGCAGGACGGGGACGCGGAGCTTGTGGGCGCGGGCGGCGACGACCGGGTTCTGTTCCGTGGAGAGGATCAGCAGCGGCAGGCCCGCCTTGCGCAGGGCCGCGATGCCGAGTCCGTCGCCCCGGTGGACGGCGACCGTTTCGCGGCCGTCGGCGTCGATGAGGACCCGGTCGTCGGTCTGGGTGCCGTCGAAGTCGAGGACGACCGCGTCGATGTCCTCGCGGGTGGGCAGCGGCGCCGGGTCCAGCAGCGGGGCGAGCGCGCGGGCGCGGGCCAGGTCGTGCGGGTCGTCGATCTCCAGTACGCGGGCCGGGTCGGTGCGCACCAGTGCGGTGTGGCCGAAGAAGCGGTGCCGGTGGGTGCGGAAGCCGGTCGCGTCCATCGCGTAGGCGGCGCCGGTTTCGAGGAGGTCCTCGGGGCGGTCCTGGCGGCGCGGGCGGACCGACTTGTCGTGGTTGACGCCGTAGTTGTGGTCCTCGACCGCGCTGCCGTCGCGCCACAGGAAGCCGTGGAACGGGGCGACGGTGACGGCCGAGTCGGCGCCTTCGCGGGCGACGGAGGCGGCGACGCCGTCGATGTCCTCGCGGGTGACGAAGGGGCTGGTGCACTGGACGAGGAGGACGACGTCCACGCTGCGGTCGTACGTGGTCTCGTAGCTGTCCATCGCGTGCAGCACGGCGGCCTCGCTGGTCGCGGTGTCCCCGGCGATGGCCTCGGGGCGCTGGACGCAGTGCAGGCGGGCGGTCTCGCCGAGCGCTTCGGCTGCGGCGCGGGCGGCCTCTGCGACGGCGGGGGCGTCGGTCGTCACGACGACGTCCGTCACCTCGGCCGAGGCCAGGCAGGCGCGGACCGCGCGGACGACCAGCGGTACGCCGCCGACCTGGGCGAGGTTCTTGGCCGGTACGCCCTTGGATCCGCCGCGGGCGGGGATCACCGCGAGCACGGTGGGCCGTGCGGTGGGCTGCGTCATCGCTGCTCCAGTGGGTGTCGTGGTGGTGGTGGTGTTCACAGCTCGCCCATCCGCCGGATGACCGGGGCGACCCGCTGGACGCCGTGCCGGTAGGCGCCCCGGGCGGCGTCCCGTACCGCCTCGCGGACCGCTCCCCTGACCCGGCCGCCCTCCCCGGTCGCGGTGGCGCCCGGCAGCGGGTGGCCGTCGGGGGCCAGGTGGTGGCGGGCGAGGATGCCGGGGAGGTATCCGGGTGCGGTGGCGGGCGTGTAGTAGGGCGTGAGGGCGGGCAGCCGGTCCCGCTTCGCGAGCAGGGCGGTGACCCGGGCCCGTGCGGTGTCGTAAACGTTCCCGTAGCCGCCGTCGGCCGCGACGCCCTGGCCGGACAGCCAGCCGGCGTCGGGTTCCGGGTGGGCGCCGCCGTCCAGGTGGTCCCAGGAGGTGAGCAGCCCGGAGCCGATGAAGTGGTGGTTGCCGAGCATCTCGCGCACCCCGAGGTCGGTGAGGACGGCGGTGGGGATGCGCCGGTGCAGGGATTCCAGGGCGGCGGTCGAGGAGACGGTGACCAGCAGGTCGGTGCGGTCCAGCACCTCGCCCATGTGCCCGTACACCAGGCGGAAGTTGGGCGGGAGTCCGCCGGGCAGCCGCTCGGCGAGCCGCTGGTACGGGAGTTCCTCGATGTGCGTGGTGTGCTCGCCGGGCTTGGAGCGCAGCTTGAGGAGCACCTCGCGCTTCGGGTGCAGCCTGGCGTGCTCGACGAGCCTGCGCAGCAGGTACGTACGGTCGGCGCGGGAGGCCGGTACGGAGGGCTGGGCGGCGAACACGACGGTGTCGCGGCCCGGTTCCGGGCGGTGCGGCTCGCCGCCGAGGAAGGGCAGGGCGGCCTCCGTGACGGCGGAGGCGTCGGCGCCCACTCCCTCGTACACCGCGCGGAAACGCTCCGCGTCGTGGCGGGAGTTGGCGAGGACGATGTCGGCGCCGTGCCGCAGCAGCAGTCCGTCCGCGAGCTTCTCGTAGACGACGCCGACATAGCCGGTGACGACGACGGGCCTGGCGGGCAGTCGCAGTGCGGCGAGGCCGTGCAGCATCGCCTGGACGGCGCCGCCGACCAGCGCGAGGACCACCAGGTCGTAGCCCTCGTCCCGCACGGTCCGCAGGAACTCGGCGGCCGTCACCTCGCGGACCCGGCCGGGGTCGATGCCGACGTCCCCGACCTCGGCCAGCTGGCGCGGCGTCGGGGTGGCCCGGCCGCGCAGCAGCAGTCCGCTGATCTCCGCCCGGGGCGCGTCCGCGCGGCCGTCGCCCGAGGTCAGCCGGCGCGCGGTGAGCGCACCCCACTTCCATCGGGTGTCGGAGTCCGCGAGCACGGCGACCCGGAGCGCCGGGGGCGGGGCGCCTGCGGATTCCGGTTCTGCCGGCGAAGCCGAATTGCTTTTACTGGGGGGCACGTCCTAGAAGGTAGGAAGGTCCGGGGGTGCGCAGCCCAACGTGACAGCAACAAAGGGTTAACAGCCCGCCGACGATTACCCAACCCGCCGCCCGGCTGCTTGAACGGGCCGGAAACGCACCCCTGGATGCTTACCGGTTCATCATTTCGACGGGCGCCGTTCACCTCGCGTCCGTACGACCGCAAGGGCGAATGCCCGGCCCGGAACTAGCGTGACGCGGGTGGTTAAGCTCTCGGTCATCGTGCCGTTCTACAACGTGCAGACATACGCCCCCGACACCCTGAGAAGCCTGCGGGCGAACGCCCGCGAGGACTTCGAGTTCATTCTCGTCGACGACTGTTCGACCGACGGGACCGCGGACATGCTGCGCCGCGCCCAGGAGGAGATCCCGGGGGTGGTCGTCCGCAGTCACCAGCAGAACGGCGGACTGGCCACCGCCCGGAACACCGGTCTGGACGCGGCCCGCGGCGAGTACCTCGCCTTCCTGGACGGCGACGACTGGCTGGCCCCCGGTCACTACGCCGAGCTGCTGGCCAGGACCGAGGCGCTGGGCTGCGATTTCGTCCGCACCGACCATGTCCAGGCCGATGGCAGGGCCCGTACCGTGCAGCGCGTCCCGCACGGTCCCAGGAACGTGGTGTCGGCGCCCAGGGACGCGATCCTGCCCGCCGGGCGCTCCACCTCGGTCGACTACGCGTACGCCTGGGCGGGCCTCTACCACCGCAGGCTGCTGGACCGGGGGCTGCTGCACTTCACGGACGGGCTGCGCACGGCGGAGGACCGGCCGTGGATCTGGCGGCTGCACCGGGAAGCGGATTCCTTCGCGGTGCTCGGGCTTCTCGGAATCTTCTACCGCCGCGGCATCGCCTCGTCGCTCACCCAGATCGGTGACATGCGCCAGCTCGATTTCATTCGCTCGTTCGACCAGGTCATAAGGGAAACCGCGGCGGACCGTGACGCGGCGGAACTCCTGCCGAAAGCGGTCCGCAACTATTGCGCGATCATTTCCCATCACATGGGTTCGATCGAAAGGTTCGAGCCGGCCGTGGCGCGCGCCCTGAAAACGATGAGCGCCGGCGCACTGGGGCGAATGCCGCAGGATGTGCTGGACGCGGCGATCGATTCGATGGACGTCAAACGGGCGACCCTGCTGCGCCGGCTGCGGCGGCGGTCCGCCGCGAAGGAGGTGGCGGCCGCGTGAGCAGCAGCCGGGAACGTACGACGCAGATCTTCTTCGCCTCCACCCTCTACGGCACGGCCACGCTCGCCGCCGCCCTGGACGCGGGGCTCTTCGAGGACGCCGGGCGCCGCGTCCTGCTCGTCTCGAACAACGCGGCGATCCCGGAGACGGCGACCGCCCTCGACGCGATGCCCGGGTTCGACGTGCTGCGCGGCCGGTTCGACGACGTCGTGTCGTGGAACGCGACGATCGCCCCGCACCACCCGGGCGCCTGGTCGCCGCGCCCGGACGACGTACCGCTGTGGGAACGGCATCTGCGGCTCGCCTGGGGGCTGGGCGACGACGCCGTCGAGCTCGCCGTGGAGTCGGTCCAGGTCGACCCGGCGATGGCGGTGGCCCAGATCTTCACCGGCGTACCGGTCGATGTGTACGCGGACGGGCTGATGAGCTACGGGCCGACCCGGAACAAGATCGACCCGCTGGTCGGCACCCGGGTGCGGCGGCTGCTCCATCTCGACCTGGTGCCGGGGCTGCGGCCGCTGCTGCTCACGGAGTTCGGCGTGGAGCCGGGGATCGTGCCGACCGACGCATTCCTCAAGGTGCTCGGCGAGCTGGGCGACGCGCCGGACGTGGCGGCGGGTGTGCCGTCCGTCGAGGCGCCCGCGCTGCTGCTCGGCCAGTACCTCTCCGCGCTCGGCCTGATCAGTGCGGCCGAGGAGGAGGAGCTGCATCTGCGGATGATGCGCGGCGCGGTCCGGCTCGGTCACTCCCGGCTGGTGTTCAAACCGCATCCGACGGCCCCGGCGCAGTGGTCGCGCGGGATGGCGGCGGAGGCGGCGAGACTCGGCGCCGAGCTGACCGTGCTGGACGCGGGGGTGCTGACCGCGCCGGTCCTGGCCGAGGTGCTGTACCGGCGGATGCGGCCCGCGCTGGTCGTCGGCTGCTTCTCGACGGCGCTGCTCACGGCGTCCGCGTTCTACGGGCTGCCGGTGGCCCGGGTCGGTACGGAGACCCTGCTGGAGCGGCTGACGCCGTTCGAGAACAGCAACCGGATCCCGGTCACGCTGGTGGACGCGCTGGTGCCGGACCTGGAGGCCCCCGCCCCGGTCCCGGCCGGTCCCGCGGTGGCGCCGGACGGGCTGAACGACCTGGTGCGGGCGGTCGGCTTCGCCATGCAGCCGAAGATCTATCCGGGGCTCCGGCCGGTCGCGGAGCGGTATCTCGCCGCCCGTCCGGCGGCCGCGACCCGGCGCTACTTCAAGCGCAGGCGGCTGACCGCGCTCGCGCTGCCGGGCGGGGTGCCGCAGCAGCTCGGGTTCCTGCCGCGCAGTGCGGCGGTGCGCCGGGTGGCGCGGCGCGCCAAGGCGCTGCGGCCGGGTGCCCGGCGGTAGGAGCGACGTGAGGGGCGGGGCGCCCGGCGCCCCGCCCCTCGCCCGTCCTGGCGTCGGACGCGTACGCCCGCCTGGATCAGCTGGAGGTCTGCGGCGTTCGCCTCCGTGACCTTCCACAGTTCCTGCTGGCGCCCGTGCACATCAGCCACCGCCGCCACGTGGTCGTCCAGCAGCCCGGCCGCCCGCTCCACCAGCCGCGCCCCGAGGTGCCGGTCGTGGACGGAGATGCCCCACTCGGGCCGCTCGATGTCGGCCAGGAAGTACGCCATCTTCGGGTGCGAGATCAGGCTGATGACCGGGGTGCCGCAGCCGAACGGGATCATGCCCGCGTGCCCGCGCATCCCGATGACCAGCTTGGTGCGTGCGTAGGTGTCCCGGATCGCGTCGTTGCCGAAGTCGTACATCGGGATCACCGGCAGCGAGATGCCGTGCTCGCGCCGCAGGTCGAACGCGATGCGCTCGTCGTCCAGCGAGTGGGCGACGCACTTGACCTCGGCGTAGCTGCCGAGCCCCTTCACGGCGGTGGCCATCTCGGCGAGGAAGTGCCCGTAGTCGTGGCCGAAGCGGAGCCCGGCGCGGTCGTACGCGGCGTTGATGAGCACGGTGTTCCCGCGCTCTGCGGGATCGGTCCAGCCGTCGACCAGCTGTCGGGTGACGGTGGTCGGGCAGGGCTGGAAGCGGACCTTGTCGTGCAGCGAGGCGGGCAGCAGCTCGCGCACCTTCGCGATCGAGCCGTGGTTGCGGAGCCCGAAGAACGCGGAGTGCTCCACCAGCTTGCGCAGTGACGAGAGGAACCGCTCCCGGCCGTGCCCGTAGGCCTGGCCGTCGAAGGCGTTGAAGCCGACCGCGTACACCATGACGGGGACGTCGATCCGCTCCAGCAGCGCGTCGGGGACGTTCCACTGCCAGCCGCTGTTGCCGTTCGGCGCGGTGTCCGGGATGAACAGGCCGCCGCCGCCGATGACCAGTCCCCGCCGGGCGTTGACCCGTTCCAGCGAGGCTTCGTCGAAAAGCCGGTGGGCGTGGACGGAGTGCCAGCGGGCCGGTCCGGTGTCGCGGCCGAAGGCGAGGCGGACGCTCTCCGGGAGGAGCTTGTCCCCGGCGTTTCCCTGCCGGTCCATGTAGAAGGCGACGTGCGCCAGTTGGTCGTCGGGCGCGCCTTCTGCGGGGGCCTCGGCGTCCCGGGTGCGCTTGTACATCAGCCGGTTCGCCCGGTGGGTGGGGTCGACGCCGAGACCGTCGAGGGCGTACCGCGCCGCGCTGGTGTCGTCGCCGTGGATCCAGGCGATCTGGGCGAGCCGTGCGAAGGCGGTCGCGGCCCGGTTGGGGGCGGCGGCGGCCAGCAGGAGCTGGGCGCGGGCCTCCTCGTAGCGGGAGACGCTCATCAGCGCGTGGCCGAGCACCTCGTGCGGCCAGGCCTCGTCCACCGGGATGCGGACCGAACCGAGGAGTTCGGCCGCCTCCTGGTACTCACCGGCGACGATGTGCGCGGTCGCGACCCGGCGGGCGCTGTCGGGGTCTGCGGTGCGGCGGACGTGCGGGGTGCCGTAGTGCACCAGCAGGTCGTGGTGCTTGGCGCCGGGCCGGGCCAGGTAGGCGGCGTGGAACTCGGCGTCCGACAGCTCGAACTCGCGCTGGATGACCAGCAGCCCGCTGTTGAGCTTGTGCTGCCCGTAGAAGAACTGCGGGACGGCGGCGAGTCCCTCGCGCAGCCGCAGCAGTTCGTCCAGCGCGCCGAGGACCACCATGTCGGTGTCCAGCGTGATCACGGTGTCGTAGTCGCGCACCCGGAACACGTCCAGGATGAAGTAGGCCTTGCGCACCAGGTAGTTGTCCTGGTCGCCCTTGGCGTACGAGTCGTAGTGCGCGGCGTCGACCCGGCGGAAGTCGACGCGCGGGTGCAGCTCCCGGATCCGGGCGACGGAGGCGGGGCGCAGCCCGTCGTGCAGGACGATGAAGTCCTCGCAGACGCCCGGGTCGGACAGGGCGAGGCTGCGCAGCAGGGTGAGGAAGCCGGGCAGGTAGTTCTCGTCCACGAAGCTCGCGAAGGCGACCCGGCGCTTGCCGGTGAGCGCGTTGGCGGGCGCGGGCTCTACGGGGGCTCCGGCAGGGGGCGTTGTCGTCATCGCAGTAAGATCCTCGTATCGGTGACGCTCTGGGCGCGTTCCATGACCCACGCCTTTTCGCTGGTGTACTCGTGCACGGAGGTGGTGGGCATCTTCATCGCGGCGGGCAGCCGGTAGGCGCCGCTCTCGTAGAAGTCGAAGCCGATCAGGTCCAGTCGCGGGCTGACGTCCAGGTGGTCGAGCAGCCAGAGCATGTTGAAGCCGCTGGTGGGGATGGACGGCCAGACGTCCGTGGTGACCTTGCCGATGTCGCGCAGCGGCCAGCGCAGCGACTCGTCGCCCAGGTACCGCTGGGCGCCCGGCACCAGCCGAGCGCGCAGGGAGTGCTTCCAGTCGCCCGCGAGCCCGCCGAAGACCAGCCGGGTGTGGACCCGCTGGTCCCAGTTGAAGCCGTGTTTGTGGATGCTGGCGTGGATGTCGGTGCGGCTGCCGGTGGCGGCCGGGTCCATCCGGTACGAGTTGAAGCGGACGACCAGGTCGTACGCGTCGATCTCCCCGCCCAGCGAACCGGTGCCGACCCGCTGGGAGTTGGCGATCAGACAGATCGACTTCCCCGCGATCTGGTTGCGGAACTCACCGAGCGTGATCCACTCGACCCCGCCGAAGGTGGGGTCCGCCACCGGTCCGCGCATCCGGCTCCGGCGCTGTCCGGCGTAGAGCGCGATCAGCTCGGTGAGGTGGGCGGGGTCGCCGTTGCAGATTCCGTTGCCGTTGCCGTTGCCGATTCCGTTTCCCTTGCGCGGCGTGGCGCCGCTGCCCGGTGCGCCGTCGGCCTCCAGGGCGAGGCCCAGGTAGTGGGCCAGGGCCTCCTGGATCTCCGGTACGGGTGCGCCGGACCGGTCCTGGGCCAGCAGGGCGCCGATCAGCCGGGACCGCGCCCGGTTCCAGTCGCCGCGCGCGTGCAGGGCGAGGCCCTCGGCCCAGGTGTCGGTGGCCGGTCCCCCGGCGAAGCCCGTCGCCTCCGGGCAGTCCCGTTCCAGCATCCGCAGCAGCTCGCCCTGGCTCTCCATGGCGGCGTGGGTGGCCAGCAGGTTGCGCAGGGCCTCCGCGAGCGCCGTGCGCCGCCGGTCGAGACCGGCGACCAGCTTCCCGCTGTGGGCGGCGCAGGCGCGCAGGCAGGTCTCCAGCTCCGTCGGACGGACGGCGGCGAGGGAGGACGCGGGGCCCTCCGACGGGAGCGGGGCCTCCGCGTCGCGCTGCCGTGGCCAACGGGTGCGGGCTTTCGTCATGGCGTTCCAAAGCGTCTGATGCCCGTGGGGGGAAGGGGCGTGGGGCGGGGAGACGGATGTTCGTCAACCGTTCGGGGTTCCGTGGCACGGTAGGAAACCTGGGCGGCCGCCGGGTGAACTCACCCTGTCGGCGCGGAGAACGGCTGCCCCTGCCGTCCGGCCCCGGTGACCCGGCGGGGACCGGTGCGTGAAGGGCGGCGGACCATCAGGTGAACCGCCTTTTCCCGCACGGGATTTCACGATGTTCGATGACATATTCGAGCCACCATGAGGACTCCGCCGATTCTCCGATCGCCGCGCGCCACGGCCGTCGCCCTGGCCGCCGTACTCACCGTCGTCACCGTCTGCGTGGGCGACGCGGTGGCCCGCAGCTACCCGTTCGGCCCGCGCACGCGCAGCGTGAACGACCTGGGCAACCAGTTCGTACCGTTCCACGCCCACCTCTGGGACCTGCTGCACGGCAAGGGGGACGGCGGGCTGCTGCTGAACTGGCAGTCCGGCTTCGGCACCAGCTTCCTGCCCGATCTCGTTACGTATCTGAGCAGCCCGTTCGCCCTGCTCGTCGGGGTGTTCCCGAGGGACCGCATCGACCTGGCCGTCTACGTGGTCACCCTGGTGAAGACGGGCGTCGCGGCGGCGGCGATGACGTGGCTGCTCACCGCGTTGCGCCGGGGGGCGCGGCCGGGAGTGGGCGGCGGCCGTGCTCGGCGCCTCGTACGCGCTGTGCGGCTGGTCGGTCGCGGAGGCGGCGTACAACCCGATGTGGCTGGACGGGCTGATCGCCTTCCCGCTGCTGTGCCTGGCCGGTGAGTGGGCGCGGACCGCGCGGCGGCCGGTGCTGGGGACGCTCCTGGTGACGCTCGCCTGGGTGTCCAACTTCTACACCGCGTACATGGCCACGCTCGGCGCCGCGCTGGTGCTGGTGGTGCGGCTGCTGCTGGAGGACAGGGAGTCGCGGGAGGGGAAGCGGGAGCGGGTGCGGGGGCTGGTGCGCGCGGTACGGACGGTGCTGATCGGCATCGGCCTGGCCGCGCCGGTCCTGCTGCCGGTCTTCCTCGGCACCAAGCACGCCTACCTGGGCTGGACGCGGGAGTTCGCCCCGGCCGCCTGGCCCGATGCGGCGGCCGGGCTGCTGCCGGCCACGTACGGATTCTTCAGCCCGGCGGTCTTCCTGGGCACGGGCGCCCTGCTGCTCGCCTGCGTGCTCGCGTTCCACCGGGGCGTGCCGCGCGCCGAGCGGTGGGTGTGGCCGGGGCTGGTGGCGGCGGTCGCGCTGTCCATGCAGTGGGGGCCGACCCATCTGCTCTGGCACGCCTTCGCGACGCCGAACGGCAGCCCGTTCCGGCAGACGTTCGTGTTCTCCGGCATCGTGGTGATCGCCGCCTGGACGTCGGTCGCCCGGGGCTGGCCGGACCGGCGGGCGCTGCTGGCCGGTGGCGGGGTGCTGGTGCTGATCGCGGCGGCGGCCGCGCCCAGCGCGCTGGTCACCCGGTGGACGTATCCGCTGTTCGCCGCGGGCCTGGTGGCGGCGCTCTGTGCCCTCGCGCTGGTGCGCGGCGGCAGGTTCCTCGCGCTGGCGGCGCTGCTGCTGGTGGGGGCGCAGGCCGGGCAGGCCGCCGCCACCACGGCGTACGCCGACCGGCAGCGGCTGAAGCAGCTCGACGACTACGCGCCCTGGGGCGAGCGCCAGCGCCTCCAGGCCGATGCGGTGGCGGGCGCCGACGGCTGGCCGCGCTACCGCACGGATCCGGGTCTGGAACAGAGCACCGCCAACGACCCGCTGACGGTCGGCGGCCAGGGCGGGGCGTACTACAGCAGCCATACGCCGGACGTGACGACCCGCACCTTCCTCTCGCTCGGCGGCGGCTTCACCTCGCGCGGCCGGGCCCTTCAGAGCCTGGACAACCCGGTGACCGACGCGGTGTTCTCGGTCGGCGCCCGGGTCCATGTGCCGCGCGATCCGCACCAGGTCTGGAACCGCCCGGACGACCGGCCGACGACGGTGACCCGGCGCGACGTCCCGCCGCTGGTGACGGTACGGCCGTCCGCCGGGCCCGCCGTGCCCTTCGGGCGTTCGCCGTTCCGGAACCAGGAGGAGCTGCTCGGCGCCCCGGTGTACACGCTGCCGCGGACCGTGCTGCGCGCCGCGGACGGGGTGGCGGCCACGGACCGGAACGCGTACGCGTACGCGTACGAGGTGCGGTCCGGCACGTACACCCTGAGTGCGAGCTGCCCGGCCGGCAGCGAGGTGTTCCTGTGGGCGCCCGATCTGTTCGGCACCGCGCGGCTGGGCGGTGGAGGTGAACCGGCCGATCTGCGGGGCGACCTGCCCGCCCGCCGGGCCGGGATGCTGCCGCTGGGGCCCGGTGCGGGCCGGATCGCCGTGACGTTGCGGGCGGAGCGGGACGGGACCGTTCCGCACGAGGCCGTCGGCTGCCTGGATCCGGGGCGCCTCGCCGCCGCGGTGGCGGGGCTGAGGCGCACGGGGGCGACGCGGGTCACGGTCTCCGGCAGCGGTGTGCACGCCGAACTCCCGCCGGGCACCGAGGGGGTGGCCGTGCTGGCCGCGCCCAGGATCGCGGGCTGGAGCTGCGACGGGCGCCCGGCCGGCTCGTACCTCGGGCTCGTCGCGGCGCCGGTGGGCGGCGGCCGGACGGCGGTGGACTGCTCGTTCCGGCCGCCGGGGCTGCGCGCCGGGACGCTCACCGGGGCCGCCGCACTGGTGGCGCTGCTGGTGACGGCGTTCGGCCCGGCGGCGCTGACCCGGATACGCCGGCGCAGGCGCGGCTGAGGGCTGTGCCATGGACGCGGCTGAGGCTGTCCCGCAGGCGCGGCCCTGGCTGTCCCGCAGGCGCGGCCCTGGCTGTCCCGCTGGCGCGGCCCTGGCTGCCCCGTAGCCACGGCCAGGGCTGTCGGGCTGGTGGCCGGGGCCCTCAGCCTCCCCCGTACCGCGCCTCGATGCCCGCGATGATCAGCCGCAGGCCGTCCTCGAAGCGTTCGTCGTAGTTGGCGAAGATCTCGGAGCCGGCCGCCGCGGCGAGCGGGTAGCGGGCCAGCCGTTCGGCGCGTTCGGCGACGTCGAAGCCCTCCCGCCGCTGGTCCGGCATCGGGCGCACGCCCTGCTCCTCGCTGACGAAGCCCATCGTGTAGGAGTACGCGGTGGTGCCCGCCCGGACCGCCTGCCACAGCTCGAAGCCCGCGTCGACCATGGTGCGCAGATGCCCTTCGAGCCCGTCTGCGTGGTCGGTGCCGGTGAACTGCGCGCCCCCGTAGACCTTCGCCCCGTCGCGGTAGCGCAGCAGGCCGCGGCGGAGCCCGCTGTTGTACGCGACGAGCTGGTCCTGCCAGCCCTGCGGCGCCGGACCCGGCAGGTCCTCTTCCAGCATCCGGCGGTACATCACGGTCGCCATCTCGTCGAGCAGCGCCTGCTTGTCCTTGAAGTGCCAGTACAGCGCGGGCGCCTTGACGTCCAGCTCCCGGGCGATGGCACGCAGGGTGAGCCCGTCCAGGCCCACCTCGTTCAGCAGCCGCAGCGCCGTGTCGGCCACCCGGGACCGGTCGATCTTCGTCGTACCCACCCGGTCAAGTTAACAGCCCCCGCCTTGACAACTTAACAACGTTAAGCGCAGACTCCCGGCATGGAACTTAACAGCGTTAAGGAAACTGAGGTGCTGATCGTCGGCGCCGGTCCGTGCGGTCTCGCCCTCGCCTGCGACCTGGCCCGCCGGGGCGTGCCCGCCCTCCTCGTGGAGCAGGCGCCCGCGCTCTTCCCCGGCTCGCGCGGCAAGGGCATCCAGCCCCGCACCCGGGAGGTCCTGGACGACCTCGGGGTGGGCGACGCGGTCCGCGAGCACGGCGGTCCGGCGCCGGTCGGGATGGCCTGGCAGAACGGTGAGCGGATGGGCGAGCACCGGATGTTCCGGGTGGCGGCGCCGACGGACGCCGAGCCGTACGGGGAGCCGTGGCTGATGCCGCAGTGGCGGACCCAGGAGATCCTGCTGGCCCGGCTGCGGGAGCTGGGTGGGGACGTGGTGTTCGACACCGCGCTGACCGGCCTCGGCCAGGACCCGGACGGGGTCACCGCCCAGTTGTCCACCGGCCCGGTCCGCGCCTCCTACCTGGTCGCGGCGGACGGCGGGCGCTCCACGGTGCGGCGGACGCTGGGCATCGCGATGACCGGCGAGACGGTGGACCCGGCACCGATGCTGGTGGCCGACGTACGGGTCGCCGGGGACGCGCTGGACCGGCTCAACTGGCACTCGATGAACACCGACGCCGGGTTCATCACGCTGTGCCCGCTGCCCGGCACCGAGGACTTCCAGCTGGCCGCCCAGTTCAAGGAGGGCGAGCCCGACACCTCTGCGGAGGGGGTGCGCGCGCTGGTCGCCGCACGCACGCACCTGGCGGCGGCGGACGTCACCGAGGTGCGCTGGTCCTCCGACTTCCGGCCGCGCGCCGCCCTGGCCGACCGCTTCCGCGAGGGCCGGGTCTTCCTGGCCGGGGACGCGGCCCACGTCCACTCCCCGGCGGGCGGACAGGGGCTGAACACCAGCGTCCAGGACGCGTACAACCTCGGCTGGAAGCTCGGCCAGGTGCTCAACCACGGTGCGCCCCCGGCCCTGCTGGACACGTACGAGCAGGAGCGCCGCCCGGTCGCCGCCGAGGTGCTCGGCCTGTCCACCCGGATCCACCGGGGCGAGCAGGAGCGCGGCGCGGCCGCCCAGCAGCTGGGCGTCGGCTACCGGGGCGGCCCGCTCTCCTCGGGCCGCGCGGGCGTTCTGGAGGCCGGTGACCGCGCCCCCGACGGGCCCTCCGGCGACCGGCGACTGTTCGACGTCTACCGGGGCCCGCACTTCACGCTGCTGGCGGTCGGCACCGACGCGGAGCTTCCGGAGCCCGCCGCTCCGGAAGGCCTCCGGGTGCACCGCGTCGACGCGTACGAGGCGTACGGCGAGGGGCTGTTCCTGGTCCGGCCGGACGGCTACATCGGCTGGGCGGGCGAGGACGCCGACGGCCTCGCCGGGTACCTGGCACCGCTGGGCCTTGACCTCAAGCGCGCTTGAGTTCCTACCGTCGCCGTCATGGACTCCTCATCGGACAACTCAATGGACTACTCACATGACGACGAAGGGCTCGCCGGGCAGCCGATCGGCTACTGGAGCTGGGCCGCACACGTCGCGACCGTGGGCCACATCCGGGCCGCCCTCGCCGAACACGGTCTGACGCAGCCCCGCTGGTGGGTGCTGAACCAACTGGCCGACGCGGACGAATCGGGCCGCCCCCGGGCGGAGGTGGTCGCCATGCTCCGCGGCTACCTCGACGTCGGGGACGGCATGGAACCCGAGGTCGACGCCCTGGTCGACCAGGCCCTGATCACCCAGGACGCCGGCACCCGGCTGCGGCTGACCCCCGAGGGCGCCGAGCTGCGCACCCGGGCCCACGCACGCGTCTCGCGGGCGAGCGCGGAGATCCACGACGGCATCCCGCCCGAGGAGTTCGTCCGCACCATGAAGGTGCTCCAGCGCATGATCCACAACGTCGGCGGCAAGGCCTGGCACCACTGACGGGGCGGGCGGGGCGGGCCCGCCCCGTCGAAGCCTGGTCAGACGCTGCTCAGCGACAGCTTCGCCGCGAAGCCGAGGAACAGCACGCCCGCCGCCGAAGTGGCCCCGGCCGAGAGCCGCTTGCGGCGGCGGAACGCGGCCGACAGCCGGGTACCGCCGAAGATCAGCGCGGAGAGGTACAGGAAGCTGGCGGCCTGGAGCAGCGTGCCCAGCAGCAGGAAGGAGAGCGCCGGATAGGCGTATCCCGGATCGACGAACTGCACGAAGAACGAGATCAGGAACAGGATCGCCTTCGGGTTGAACAGGCTGACCACCAGCGCCCGCCGGTACGGCCGCTCCATGGTGCCGATCGACTCGGCCCCGTCCGCGGACTCGCCCGTCAGCTCGGCCACCCGCCGGTGCCGCTCGCGCCACATGGACACCGCGGCCCGCAGCATCCCGAAGGCCAGCCAGGTCAGATAGCCCGCCCCGGCGAACTTCACCACGGCGAACAGCACGGGCGTCGTCTGGAGCAGGGACGACGCTCCCAGCGCGGACAGGGTCATCAGCACGGTGTCCCCGGTCCACACCCCGGCCGCGGCCACATAGCCGGTCCGCACCCCGCGCCGGGCGGCGACGGACAGCACGTACAGCGAGTTCGGGCCCGGCAGCAGAACGATCAGCACCAGGCCGGCGAGATAGGTCGGAAGGTCAATGACACCCAGCATGAAACGGAGTGTCGCACGCGGGTACGACACTCCGGGCGCCGGGTTCAGGTCAAACGACGTTTCTCCAGGGCCACGGACAAACGGCGAGAGATCACCCTCGCGAGTGCCTCCGCGGCAGCCCGCCGTCTCCCGCTCCGGCCGCTGATCGGTAACCGGTGAATCTCGATAACGCTTTCGCCGTCATGTCCGGGATTCGGCAACCGGGCAGGGCGGGAATCCGTCTCATGAGATACCGGAGACCCAGGGGGCCGAGATGATACGCACCAGAAGGACCGGGCGCGGCCGCGCGCACCGGGGCAGCCGTGCGGTGGCGACGGCCGGCGCCGCCGTCGCCGTCCTCGCGCTGACCGCCGTGACCGCGGGGTGCGAACCGCAGGCCGCGGGCAGCACCCCGGCGGCCCCGTCGCCCGCGCCGACGAGCGGCAGCCCCACCGACGACGCCAAGCCCGACGACACCAAGCCCGGCGCGGACGAGCCGGGGACGCCGACGCCGTCCGCGAGCACACCGCCGAAGCCCACGCCCACACCCACGGCGACGGCCCCGGCCGCACCCGACCCGCAGGGCAAGGTGCTGATGGCGAACGGCGCGCAGGGCAAGCAGGTGCGCGAGCTCCAGGCCCGGCTGCGCCAGATAGGCCACTTCAACCGCACCCCCACCGGCTACTACGGCACCGTCACGGTCACCGCGGTGCAGTCGTTCCAGGGCAAGCGCGGACTGCCCCGTACCGGGAAGGCGGACACGCTCACCTGGCAGAAGCTGCTCGGCATGACGCACGAGCCGACGGCGGCGGAGCTGAACCCGCCGACCACCCGGCCGGTCGCGAAGCCGGACAAGCGGTGTATGACGGGCCGGGTGATCTGCATCAGCAAGAACAGCAGGTCGCTGTCCTGGATGATCGACGGCAAGGTCCTCTCGTCGATGGACGTGCGGTTCGGCTCGCAGTACACACCGACCCGTGAGGGCACCTTCTCCGTCTACTGGAAGTCCCGGCACCATGTGTCGACGCTCTACGACTCCCCGATGCCGTACGCGATGTTCTTCAGCGGCGGGCAGGCGGTGCACTACTCCTCGGACTTCGCGGCCCGCGGCTACAACGGCGCCTCGCACGGCTGCGTCAACGTCCGGGACGAGGGGAAGATCGCCTCGCTGTACGCCCAGGTCCGCAACGGCGACAAGGTCGTCGTCTACAACTGAACGGCCTGAACGGCCTGTACGGGTGAGGGGCGCGGGCGGGACCGGGGGAACGTGTCCCGCCCGCGCCGTTGCGCCGAGCCGAAGGTACGGGGGAACCCCGGCTCAGGACGCTGCCGATGACCAGTCGGCTCACTCTGTACTGCGTCCGCGTGCCGAAAAACGTCACACCCGGTGGCGGACGGGGTCAGCGGGCCTCGGCGGGCACCACCGGCGGCGAGGCACCGGCGTCCGTTCCGGGGTCCGTCGCGGGTTCTGTTCCCGCTTCCGTTCCGGGTTCTGCTCCGGCGAAGGCCGCCGACGGCTGCGGTGACGCGGGGGAGAAACCGATCGACGGGAGGGAGCCGAAGCCGCCGGACGGTGAGTGGCCACCGCCGTCCGAACCACCGCCGTCCGAACCACCGCCGCTGCCGCCGTCGTCGCCGTCCTGACCGCTGCCACCGCTGCTGCCACTGCCGCTGTTGCCGCCGTCGCCACCCTTGCCGTCGGCCGCGTCGAGCATCCGCTCGCAGAACCGGTCCAGGTTGCGGGCGCCCTTGGCCAGCGCTTCGAGGCGGCTCCGGCGGTCGTCGTCGAGCTTGCCGTCGCGGTAGTCGCGGCAGGCCTTGAGCGTCCTGGCGTACCAGGCGCCCGAGGTGTCGGGCGGCGGGGTACCGGGCTGCCCGGAGCCGTCACGGTCACCGCCCGTCCCCTCGGTACTGTCCGGGACGCCGCCGGCCGGGTCCTCGTGTTTTCCGGCGCCGGTCCCGCCGTCGGTGGCGGGTCCGGTGGGGCCGGGGCCCTCGGTGTCCTTGCCGCCGGGGCGGGCGGAGTCCGGGGCCTCGGGGGGCGAACTCTTCGGGCTCGGCGTGCCGGACGGCGGCTCCGGCGTCCCGTCGGCCGTGAGGCCGGAGCCGAGCTCCTCGGGCGAGGCGGCGGCCGACACCGACGTCGCCGGCGCGGGGGCGTGCCGGCCGAAGGGTCCGGGCAGCACCCCGGTCCCGGCGGCCACCGCCACCCCGCCGATCGCGCAGCACGCGAGGGAGGCGACCAGACCGAAGCGGACGGGCCGGCTCCAGCTCGGCGGCCGGGTGCCGGTTCCGGCACCCGGCCCGTTGCCGGAACCGGCCCTGCCTATGTGCACGGGTGCCAGCATGCCGCCACCGCCCCCGTCCGGCCCGGCGGCGGATCCGCGGCCGGCCCGCGCGGACGCGGAGCGGGTACGGGCCGCGGAGCGCGGGGCGGCGCGGAAGGCGGCCAGGGCGGCGGCCTCGCCGGGGAGTTCACCGGCGGCCGGGCGGGCGGACCGGGCGGCGGCGTCCAAGGCGGCCGCGAGCCTGTCGGCATCCTGTCCCTGCTGGCCGTCGACGGGATCGACCGGTTCACGGCGGAGAAGTCTCTCCGCCGTTTCCTTGTCAAGCCATTCGTACTGCTCGTCGGCCATCACATGTCCTTCTGCGTCCACAGACGCGAATGCGTCACACCGGCGGGCGCCACCAGGCCGGTGCGAGAGGGGCGCTGCGCGGGTACGGCGCCCAGTTCCGCCGTCCGTCCGGCCGCAGTCCCGTGCGGTGCCTGTACGGGGCCCGGCCCGTCGGCCTGCCTGGAGGCGCCGCCGTCCGTCCGGCCCTCCTCCGCGTGGCCCGGACCGCTCCCGCCCTCCGGACGCGCGGTGCCGTCCGGCGCGTCCGCGCTGTCCGCCCGCAGCAGTTCGGCGAGCCGCTTCAGCCCGCGATGCGCGGCGGTCCGTACCGCACCCGGCCGCTTGCCCAGCGTCTGCGCCGCGCTCTTCGCGTCCAGCCCGACCACCACACGCAACACGACGGCCTCTGCCTGGTCCTGCGGCAGCTGGGCGATGAGCGACATGGTGCGCCCGGTGGCCAGGGCCTCGATCGCCTCGGCCGCGGTATCGGACTCGGCGGGCTTCTCGGACAGTTCGGCCTCGTCACCGCCGGCCGAGGGGCGCCTGCCGCGCATCCGCAGATGGTCCAGGGCACGGTTACGCGCTATGCGCGCCGCCCATCCCCGGAACCGGTCCGCGTCCCCGCTGAACCGGTCGAGGTCGCGCGCTATCTGGAGCCAGGACTCGGACGCCACGTCCTCGGCGTCCGGCTCCCCCACCAGCGTCCTTATGTAGCCCAGCAACCGCGGCTGCACAGCGCGGTACACAGTCCGGAAGGCGTCCTCGTCCCCGTCCTGCGCCGCGAGCACCGCGGCGGTGAGCCCCGCGTCGTCCCCCAGCACTCCCTCAACCTGCCCTGCTGTCCTGAATCGCAGCTGGTCACCACTGCCGCGCCACCCTGCGCGAATCAGCACGCTACGTCCTTCGCGGGCATCACGTCCATGACTTGTACAACCCGCAACATTGTGCGGACGCGAAGCGGTGTGACAGAAATCGCGGTCCCGACGCTGAGATGAGTACGGGGTCGTTCCGCGGCCCCGCGGAAGACGACCGGGGCCTCTCCTGTGGGGGGTGGCGGCCCCGGTCGTCCTCTTTTCTGCTGACTCCTGACCTGCCGTTATGCGATGCGCAGGTCACTCGCGCGGGCGCGCCGCGAGGCCGCCGCGCGCAGCACGCGCTGCCCCTCGGCCGACACGTCAAGGACCTGACGGAGCCCGGCGCCCGCCGGGGCCGTGTCGGCGATCTCGGCCAGCATCTCCAGGATCCGGGCCTGGCGCGCGGTCTCCCCGGCCAGCAGCGGTCCCGCCCCTCGCGGGTCGCCCGCACGGCAGCGCGCCACCAGCTCCGCGGGGCCGGTGCGTTCGGCGTCGTGGCCGAGGTGGATCTCCAGGGCCAGCACCGAGCAGTCGTCGGCCCAGTCGCGCAGCCCGGCGCCCGCCCGGACCGCGGGGGCCTGGCCGAGCAGTTCGCGGATTCGCTGGACGGTCGCGTCCCCGCCCGGCAGGGCGTCCAGCGCCGCGCGCGCCTCGGTCAGCCGGTCCGGCCAGGCCGCCCCGTCCGCGCAGCCGGCCCAGAGCGGGCGCAGCGGATCGGGGTCCGCGCCGTCGGCGGGCTGCGGCAGGCAGCGGTCGAGGCAGGCGGCCCCGCTCGCGGTCAGGCCCCGCTCGTCGGCGGCGGCGATCAGTTCCAGCAGGCTCATCGGCAGTCTCCCGTCGGCCCTCCCCACGCCGGGACGCATGGGGACGCAGTGCTTCCTGTTACCGCGTTCAGCGCCGAATGGCCGAAAATCGTCACTGCGGGCGGCCGAAACCGCTTGCTGTCCGTGGGGCGTCGCTACAGCCGGGCGTTGAGCGGGAACAGGCCGATGGCGGCCCGCTCCCCCTGCATCCTGGTCAGCTCGCGCACGAACAGGATCGCGAAGACCGCGGCCGCGACGCCGAGCAGATCGGACACCACCACCATCGAGGCGGCGTCCATGATCTGCTGCGGCAGCTCCGCCCGGTCGTACCGGGCGGTGGCGAACCGGCCGAACACCATCGAGGCCACCCAGGTGCCCCACCACAGGTTCATCGGGGTACGGGAGACCTCGCGCCAGGTGCCGTCGGTGTTGGTCTGCGCGCTCGCGCGCCAGATGCCGCCGGCGATCCGGCGCGGCAGCCACAGCCCGGCGACCGGAACGAACCAGCCACCGATGGCCCAGCCGGGCCGCATCGGCTGAGCGCTCGCGTCGAAGATCTCGGCGTTCGCCCGGACCCGCCAGAACCACATGAGGAAGCCGATGGCGGCGGCGAGGGTGGTGAGGATCTGCAGGACGCCGGCCGCCGCGTAGAGCGTGTCGGCCCGGTCGGCGTCCGCCGCGTCGATCCCCACGAAACTCCCGTCTTCTACGGCGTCGAGACCATCGCCGATCAGCGTGCGGACGTTGAGGTCCGCGGCCACCGCCAGCAGGTCCGCCACGGCGGCCACCGCCAGCAGGACGACGACGGCCTTCGCGAGCCCCTCGGGCGAACGCAGCCACTGCTGCGGAGCGGTGAAGGCCGGGGCGGACGAGGCCTGAGCCCTGGCCCGTCCGGCGGCCTGCGCGACGACGGGTGCGGCGGCCCTTCCGGCGGTCGGCGCGCAGAGCGCGCAGCGTCCGCCGGAGCCGGCCGACGGTCTGGTGCCGCAGGTGGAACAGAGCATGGAGCAACCCCCCAGGGTTATGGACGCACGGAGATTCCGGGCGCGGAAAAGAGCGGAAAAGAGCGGATGACAGAAGTCGCGCGCTCCTCCCCAAGTGCGCGCGGCCTCCGGAACCTAGCTCCCGGCCACTCCCCTGTCCACAGGGAATCCACAGGTGCTCCACCACTCCGGCACTTCTGCCCCGGTGCGGCGCTCAGCCCTTGTCGATCTCCCCGGCCAGCTTCCGGAACCCGTCCCAGCTCAGCTTCGGCTTCCCCGGGTCCCACAGCTTCTGGGACGTCGCCCGCAAGGGCATCCGGATGCCCTGCGCGACCTGCGCCGCGGTCTGGGCCTTCGGCAGATCGCCCCAGACGGCGAACCGGCCGCCGAGGATCTGGTGGGAGTAGCGCGCCGGGACCGGGGTGGTGCCGCGCATGACGAGGGGGGTCCACTGCTCGTAGATCCGCTTGCCGGTGGGGTAGACGAAGTCGTTGGGCTGGCCGAGCACGTAATAGAGGAACTCGTCGTTGAGGTTCAGCACCTTGCGGCCCTCGCGCAGGTACTCGTCCGGCTGCCGGGCCCCGTACTCCTTGCCCGTCCAGTACTCGATCTCGATGTCCTTCTCCGCCTTGACGGCGCTGTCGCGGAAGAGGCCGTCGTTCCATGCCTTGGGCTGCTTGCCGTGCGGGCGGACCACCGCAGCGCGGTCGTTGAGCCAGCCGGTGGCGAGGTCCGAGATCCCGGCCTTCGTCCCGTATTTCTTGACGGCTGCCGCCTGGAGTTGCGGGTAGGAGGCGGCCGGGTCCCGCGCCATCAGCGCGAGGTACTCGTCGGCGCCCAGGTGCCAGTACGTGCCGGGGAAGAGCTCCGTGTACTCACCGAGCAGTTCGTCGACGAGTTTCGCCGCGCCCGGCTTGGAGATGTCGAGCGACCCCTGCGAGGCCACGCCCGACACATTGCGCAGCTGGAGGTCGGGGTGGGCGCGCAGGACCGCGCCGAGGTGGCCCGGGGAGTCGATCTCCGGCACCACCTGGATGTGCAGCCGGCCGGCCAGGGCGACGATCTGCCGCACCTGCGCCTTGGTCAGGTGCTCGGGCGACACGATCTCGGGGTGGGTGTCGGACTCGACGCGGAAGGCCTGGTCGTCGGAGAAGTGCAGGCCGAGCTGGTTGAGCTTGAGGTCGGCCATCTCGCGCAGCCGGTCCTCGATCCAGCCGACGCTGTAGAACTTGCGTGCGATGTCGAGGTTGAGCCCGCGCTGCGGGCGGTCGGGGCGGTCGCGCACCTCGCCCTCCGGCATGAGGCCGTCGGCCCGCACCGACTGCTTGAGGGTGCGGGTCCCGTAGAAGACGCCCGCCTGGCCGGGTCCGCTGATCGTGACGCGGCCGTCGTGGGTCTTCAGGGTGTACGACTCGGGCCCGCCCTCGACCTTCGGGGTGAGGGCCAGTTCCACATCGCCGGCCCGCGCCGCCGCCTCGCCCCGGTAGCCGATCTTGAGCTCGCCCGCGAGCAGCCGCCCCTCGTCGGCGAGCCCCTTGCTGCCGTCCGCGATCACCACCGTGCTGCCCTTGCCCGGCCGCCAGCCGGGACCGTGGGCGGCGGTGTGCTCGCGTACCGCGGGGATGGTGCGGGGCGTCTTCGACAGCGGGTAGCTGCGGGCCAGGGAGGGGGTGGGGGCGGCGGACGAGGCCGAGGCCGAGGACGCGGCCCCGGACCTGCGGGCGTTGTCGGAGCCGTCGGGCCACAGGACGACGGTGAGCGTCGCCGCGGCGGCCGCGGTGATGGCCGCTCCGGCCGCGAGGGCGCCGCGTGAGAGCGACATCGGTCAGAAACCTCCGGTTTTAGCGGGAAAGAGGGCAGAAGTGAGGAGATAGCCGGCCATTCTCCTCACTATTTCGTCCAGCAGTCACTCCGAAACTCTCCGGCCCGCTCTCCCGTCCGGGTGAAATTCGCACATCCGCCGGACGGCTGTTGCCCGGCCTCGATACCTTTGAGACACATTCGTCTCTCCCTTCACCCTGCATCCACCTGGTCACTCCGCTTCCACTCCACTCCAGGTTCACAGATGCCGCTGATTCGAGGAGCCCACGCTGTCCAGGTCCAGCGAGTCCCACGCCGGCCTGCCGGAGCAACCGCACCGGCCCGTCCGGCGGACCGCCGTGCCCGTACAGAGCTGCGGTCCCGCCCCCGGCCTGCCCGACCCGTACGCCTTCGGCCTGCGGCGTTTCAACACCGCGCCCGCCGCCGACGTCGAGTCCGCCCTGCTGGACTGCTTCGGCAGCCACCGCTGGGCGCAGCGGCTGGCCGCCCACCGCCCCTACCCGGACCTGGACGCCCTGCTCGCCGCCGCCGACGAGGCGGGCTACGACCTCTCCCTCACCGAACGCGCCGAGGCTCTCGCCGCCGAGGTCTCCCCGGCGCTGGCACCCGACGCGGCACCCTCCGCGCACCTCGCGCTGGGCGCCGCGCACGCCGCGTACGAGTCGAAGTTCGGGCATGTCTTCGTCATCTGCCTCGACGGGGTCCGCCCGGCCGAGCACCCCGACCAGGTGCTGGCGGGCATCCGGGCCAGGCTGGGCCACGATCCGGAGCAGGAGCGGGTGGTGACAGCGGACGAGATGCGGCGACTCGCCCGGGGACGCATCATCGGTCTGGTATCGAGTCAGTAACGGGTTACGGGCGGCTCCGGATGGCCCCTGCCCTGCGGACAGGCCTGTGCCTAGCCCGTCCGTGCCTGATCGGTTGCCACTTTGATCACACCAGAGGCCCCGCCGCGAACGAACCGACAAACCGTCGCTACGATGGCCGGGGCCGGTGGACCGTACCCGGCCGGGTCAGACCGACAGTCAAGCCGGCCGACCCCAATCCCCGCTCCCGGAGGGTTCTTCCGTGCCGGCTGGAACGCTGTACCGCGGCCGGGAAGGCATGTGGTCCTGGGTGGCTCATCGAGTCACCGGTGTCCTCATTTTCTTCTTCCTGTTCGTACACGTCCTGGACACCGCTCTCGTCCGTGTCTCCCCCGAGGCCTACGACGAGGTCGTGGCCACGTACAAGACATGGCCCGTCGCGCTCCTCGAATACGGCCTCGTGGCCGCGATTCTCTTCCACGCTCTGAACGGTCTCCGCATCATCGCTGTGGACTTCTGGGCCAAGGGCCCGCGACTCCAGAAGCAGATGCTCTGGACCGTGCTGGGCATCTGGATCGTGCTCATGGTCGGGGCCCTGTACCCCGTCCTCGGCCACGCCGTCCGTTCCATCTTCGGGAGCTGAGGCCCATGTCCACCGAGACTTCCGCGATCGGCGCAGTCGAAGGCGTCAGCCTCTACGATGTCGACAATCCGGCCCCCGTGATCGAGCCCCCGCGTACGCGGACCGGCAAGACGCCCAAGGGGTCGCGCACCAATTTCGAGATGTACGCCTGGCTCTTCATGCGCCTGTCGGGCATCGTCCTGGTCGTCCTGGTCATCGGCCACCTGCTGATCCAGCTGGTGCTGGACGGCGGTGTGTCCAAGGTCGGCTTCGCCTTCGTGGCCGGCCGCTGGGCCTCGCCGTTCTGGCAGATGTGGGACCTGGCGATGCTGTGGCTCGCCATGCTGCACGGCGCCAACGGTCTCCGTACGGTCATCAACGACTACGCCGAACGGGACAACACCCGCTTCTGGCTGAAGATGCTGCTGTACACCGCCACGGTGTTCACCGTCCTGCTGGGCACGCTGGTGATCTTCACCTTCGACCCGAACATCCGCTAGGCGCCGGGCCCGAAGGACCAGAGGTAAACCATGCAGATCCACACGTACGACACCGTCATCGTCGGCGCCGGCGGCGCCGGTATGCGCGCGGCCATCGAGTCGACCAAGCGCAGCCGCACCGCCGTGCTGACCAAGCTCTACCCCACCCGCTCCCACACGGGCGCCGCGCAGGGCGGCATGGCCGCCGCGCTCGCCAACGTGGAGGAGGACAACTGGGAGTGGCACACCTTCGACACGATCAAGGGCGGCGACTACCTGGTCGACCAGGACGCCGCCGAGATCCTGGCGAAGGAGGCCATCGACGCCGTTCTCGACCTGGAGAAGATGGGCCTGCCGTTCGGCCGCACGCCCGAGGGCAAGATCGACCAGCGCCGCTTCGGCGGTCACACCCGCAGCCACGGCGAGGCCCCGGTCCGTCGTGCCTGCTACTCGGGCGACCGCACCGGCCACATGATCCTCCAGACGCTGTACCAGAACTGCGTCAAGGAGGGCGTGGAGTTCTTCAACGAGTTCTACGTCCTGGACCAGCTGGTCGTCGAGGAGGACGGCGTCAAGAAGTCCGCCGGCGTCGTCGCCTACGAGCTGGCCACCGGCGAGATCCACGTCTTCCGGGCGAAGTCGGTCATCTACGCCTCTGGCGGCACCGGCAAGTTCTTCAAGGTGACGTCGAACGCGCACACCCTGACCGGTGACGGCCAGGCCGCCTGCTACCGCCGGGGTCTGCCGCTGGAGGACATGGAGTTCTTCCAGTTCCACCCGACGGGCATCTGGCGCATGGGCATCCTGCTGACGGAGGGCGCCCGCGGTGAGGGCGGCATCCTCCGCAACAAGGACGGCGAGCGCTTCATGGAGAAGTACGCCCCCGTCATGAAGGACCTGGCCTCGCGTGACGTCGTCTCGCGCTCCATCTACACGGAGATCCGCGAGGGCCGCGGCTGCGGTCCCGAGGGCGACCACGTCTACCTCGACCTGACGCACCTGCCGCCGGAGCAGCTGGACGCCAAGCTCCCGGACATCACCGAGTTCGCGCGTACGTACCTCGGCATCGAGCCCTACACGGACCCGATCCCGATCCAGCCGACCGCGCACTACGCCATGGGCGGCATCCCGACCAACGTCCAGGGCGAGGTGCTGGCCGACAACACCACCGTCGTCCCGGGCCTGTACGCCGCCGGCGAGGTCGCCTGTGTCTCCGTGCACGGCGCCAACCGCCTCGGCACCAACTCGCTGCTCGACATCAACGTCTTCGGCCGCCGCTCCGGCATCGCCGCCGCCGACTACGCCTCGAAGAACGACCACCTCGAACTTCCCGAGAACCCGGCGCAGATGGTCATCGACCAGGTCGAGCGGCTGCGCAACTCCACCGGCACCGAGCGGGTCTCCACGATCCGCCTGGAGCTGCAGGAGTGCATGGACGCCAACGTGATGGTCTTCCGCACCGAGCAGACCATCAAGACGGCGGTCGACAAGATCGCGGAGCTGCGCAGGCGCTACCTTCACGTGTCCATCCAGGACAAGGGCAAGCGGTTCAACACTGACCTGCTGGAGGCCGTCGAGCTGGGCAACCTGCTCGACCTCGCCCAGGTCATGGCCACCTCCGCGCTGGCGCGCAAGGAGTCCCGCGGCGGTCACTACCGCGAGGACTTCCCGACCCGCGACGACGTCAACTTCATGCGCCACACCATGGCGTACCGCGAGGTCGCCGACGACGGCACCGAGTCGATCCGGCTGGACTACAAGCCGGTCGTCCAGACCCGCTACCAGCCGATGGAGCGTAAGTACTGATGGCTACCCCCACGATGGAAAAGGCCGACAAGGTCCCCGAGCCCGAGGCCGGCTTCGCCGATTCCCCGTACATCACCGCCACCTTCCGGATCCGCCGGTTCAACCCGGAGGTCTCCGAGGAGTCCGAGTGGCAGGACTTCCAGATCGAGATCGACCCGAAGGAGCGTGTTCTCGACGCCCTTCACAAGATCAAGTGGGAGACCGACGGAACGCTGACCTTCCGCCGCTCCTGCGCGCACGGCATCTGCGGCTCGGACGCGATGCGGATCAACGGCAAGAACAGGCTCGCCTGCAAGACGCTGATCAAGGACCTGAGCCCGGAGAAGCCGATCACGGTCGAGGCCATCAAGGGCCTCACGGTCCTCAAGGACCTCGTGGTCGACATGGACCCGTTCTTCCAGGCCTACCGCGACGTCATGCCCTTCCTCATCACCAAGGGGAACGAGCCGACCCGCGAGCGTCTGCAGTCCCCCGAGGACCGCGAGCGCTTCGACGACACCACCAAGTGCATCCTGTGCGCCGCGTGCACGTCCTCGTGCCCGGTGTTCTGGAACGACGGGCAGTACTTCGGCCCGGCGGCGATCGTCAACGCGCACCGCTTCATCTTCGACTCGCGCGACGAGGGCGGCGAGCAGCGCCTGGAGATCCTCAACGACCGTGACGGGGTGTGGCGCTGCCGCACCACCTTCAACTGCACGGACGCCTGCCCGCGTGGCATCGAGGTCACCAAGGCGATCCAGGAGGTCAAGCGCGCGCTGATCACGCGTCGCTTCTGACTCCATAGGACGCAGGCGACGAAGGGGCCCCGGCCCGCGCGGACACCGCGCGGACCGGGGCCCCTTCGTCATGCGCGCGGACCGGGCTCCCCGCCATGCGCGCGGGCCCGTCAGTCCCAGGCGGCGCCGCCCCGGTCCTCCGCGACCACCATGATGCGCCGCAGCATGGCGTTGAGCAGCCGGCGTTCGTCCTTGCCGAGGACGTCGAGCAGCCGCCCCTCCTCGTTGCCGAGGACGTCCATCGCGCCGAGCCATGTCGAACGTCCCCGGTCCGTCAGCTCCACGTCCACGCGCCGCCGGTCGGTGGTGGAGGGCGTACGGCGGACGAATCCGCGACGCTCCAGCGCGTCCAGCCGGCCGGTGACGGAGGCGGGCGCGAGGTCGAGGTCGGCGGTGAGATCGGACGGGGCGGCCGTGCCGCCGCGCCCGGCGAGCTTGTGCAGGGTGTCGAACTCCTGGCGGTCCAGGTCGAAGTCGATGAGGGACTGTTCGCGCACCCGGCGCAGATGGACGGAGAGCTTCTTCATCCTGGTCACCGCGCCCTCGACGTCCGGGTCGAGTTCCGGGAGAACCGGCTTCCACCGCTCCACGTGTCCGTCGGTCCAGTCGCGTCGCTCCATGGTCCACAGCCTACGCCGAACCCCAACTGCCGTTCGCTGCTTCATATTTCGTTGACTAATACTTCGGAAACGAAATAGATTCCGCGCCATGCCTCATCCTCTGCGCACCCGCTCCTTCCGCCTGCTCCTCATCGGGCGCAGCCTCTCGATGCTCGGTGACGCGGCGATCCCCGCGGCCCTCACCCTCGCCGTCCACCCGGCCACCGGCTCGACCGGCGCACTCGCCCTGGTGCTCGGCTGCGCGATGGTGCCCAAGCTGCTCCTGCTGCCGCTCGGTGGCGTCGTGGGCGACCGCTTCAACGCCCGTACGGTCGCGCTCACCACCGATCTCGTACGGTGCGCCAGCCAGCTCTTCGTCGGCGCCGAGCTCCTCTCCGGCGCACCGGCGCTGTGGCAGATCGCGGTGGCGGAGGCGATCGGCGGCGCCGCCGGGGCGTTCGCGACGCCGACCGTCTCGCCGCTGATCCGGGGCACCGTGGCGGAGTCCGGGCTGCTGCGCGCCAACTCCCTGATGGCGGTGGTCAGCAGCGCCACCCGGATCGGCGGCCCCGCCGTCGCTGGAGCACTGGTCCTCACCGCGGGACCCGGCTGGGCGTTCGTGCTGGACGGCGCCAGCTTCGCGGTCAGCGCGGCCCTGCTCTCCGCGATCGACGTCCGGCACGTCCCCGTCGCCCGCAGCTCCGTGCTCAGCGACCTCAAGGAGGGCTGGGGCGAGGTCCGCGGCCGCGACTGGTACTGGACGGAGCCTGATCGCGCACTCCGTCTGGAACGGCGCGGCGGCCGTCCTGATGACGCTCGGCCCGGCGCTCTTCCTCCACCACCTGGGCGGCAGGGGCATGTGGCTCGCCTTCCTCCAGACCGGCGCCGTCGGACTGCTGCTCGGCTCGCTGCTGGCCGGCCGGGCCCGCCCCCGCCGCCCGGTCCTGATCGCCAACCTGGGCCTCGCCCTCTACGCGCCGCCGCTCTGCCTGCCGGCCGCCCACGCCCCGGCGCTCGTCACCATCGCCGCGTGCGGGGTCTCCCAGGCCGGGCTGGGCTACCTCAACCCGGTCCGGGAGACCGCCGTCCAGTCCGCCGTGCCCGCGCACGCGCTGGCCCGGGTGACCTCGTACGACTGGCTGCTCTCGCTCGGGGCGATGCCGCTGGGGTACGCCCTCGCCCCACTGGCGGCCTCGGCCTGGGGCGCCGAACTCCCGCTGGCCGCAGCCGGGACGGCGGTCGGGGCCACCTGTCCGGCCACCGCCGCGGTACCGGACGTACGACGCTTAACGGCGCCCGACGGGAAGGTGACGCGCACCACCGGAGCACCGGCTTGAACATGTTCAAAACCAGGTCTACAGTCCATGACAACAGCAATTGAACGCGTTCAAGGGAGGGTGGGGCATGGACCTCACTGTTGTCGCGTACGTCATCTACCTGCTCATCAGCGTGGCGCTCACCATCTGGGTGGCCCGCACGCTCAGCCGCAACGGCAAGGTGTTCCTCGCCGATGTGCTGCACGGGAACGAGAAACTCGCGGATGCCGTCAACCACCTGCTGGTGGTCGGCTTCTACCTGGTCAACCTGGGGTTCGTGACGCTCTACCTGAAGAACTCCGAATCGGTCACCGACGCCCGCGGCCTCTTCGACGCGCTCTCGGTGAAGGTCGGCGTCGTCCTGCTCGTCCTCGGGGTCATGCATCTCTGCAACGTCTACGTGCTGAACAGGATCCGCCGCCGGGGAATGATGGAACGCGAGCACACCCCGCCCGTGGCGCCGCAGGGGTGGACACCTCCGGGCCCCGGCCCGTGGACCGCTCCCGCCGGCAAGGCGTGAGGGCGAGGCCATGACAGCCCGGACAGCCGGGCGGCGGCAGTCCGTCACCCGGCTCACCGTCCTCTACGACGCGCAGTGCTCGCTCTGCGTCCATCTGCGGCAGTGGCTGATGAGGCAGCGCCAGCTGGTCCCGCTGGATCTGGTCCCGGCCGGCTCCGCCGAGGCACACCGCCGCTTCCCCGGTCTCGACCACTCCGGAACGCTGGAGGAGATCACGGTGATCGGTGACGGGGGCCAGGTCTACCGGTCCACGTCCGCGTGGATCGTCTGCCTCTGGGCGCTGGCCGAGCACCGGCCGAAGGCCCACTGGCTGACCACCCCGGCCGGCCGCCCCTTCGCCAGGGCGACCGTCCTCGCCGCCGCGAAGTACCGCTCGCTGACGGCGGCGCCCTGCGGGGCGGACGGGGGCGGCGGGGAGTGCGCGGTGCGGGGGCCGGAGCCCGGCACACGGTGATCCCGGATACCCTCGGGACCGTGGTGAAGGAAGAGAAGGACGTGAAGGAAGTCAAGGCTCCCAAGAGCGAGCAGACCCGCACACTCATCCTCGAAACCGCGCTCCGGCTCTTCCAGGAACGCGGTTACGACAAGACGACGATGCGGGCCATCGCCCAGGAGGCCGGTGTCTCCGTAGGGAACGCGTACTACTACTTCTCGTCCAAGGAACACCTCGTCCAGGGCTTCTACGACCGGATCGCCGCCGAGCACGAGGCGGCGGTCCAGCCGGTCCTGGCCGGCGACCAGGACCTCGCGGTACGCATCCGCGGGGTCCTCCTCTGCTGGCTGGACGTGGCGGAGCCGTACCACCGCTTCGCCGCCCAGTTCTTCAAGAACGCCGCCGATCCGGAGAGCCCGCTCAGCCCCTTCTCCAACGACTCCGTCGCGGCGCGGGACGCGGCGATCTCCATCCACCAGCGCTGCCTGGCGGGCGCGGACACCAAGGTCGATCCCGAACTGGCGGAGCTGCTGCCGCAGCTGATGTGGCTGAACCAGATGGGCCTGGTGCTGTACTGGGTCTACGACCGCACGGACAACGCGGACCGCAGCCGCCGCCTCGTGGAGCGCACCGCCCCGATCATCGCGCGGGCCATCGCGCTGTCCCGGTTCCGGGTGCTGCGGCCGCTCGTGCGCCAGGTCCACGCGGTGCTGGAGGAGTTCCTGCCGGGTGCGACGGGGCACACGCCGGAGCGGCCGCCCCGTTGACGCCGGAGCGGCCGCTCCTGTTCGTTCCGTTCACCGGTCCGTGACGGACCGTCAGATCCAGCCGAGTTCCCACAGCCGCCAGATGCCGGTGCCGTCCGAGAGGTACTGCGAACCGGCCACGTCGGGCTTGGCGAGGACGTAGTCCTTCTTCTGCCACAGCGGGACGAGCGGCACGTCCTCGCCGACCAGCTTCTGGAGGTCCTTGAAGTCGGCGGAGGTGCGGCTGCGGTCGCTGAACTGCAGCGTGTCGCTGATCAGCTGGTCCATCTTCTTGCTGGTGTAGCCGTTGTGGAGGCTGGTGTCGCGGCCCACGAGCGGCTGGCTGAAGGTGTCGGGGTCCGGGTAGTCGGGGAGCCAGCCGACGGTGTACATGTCGTACTTGCCGGCCGCGTAGCCCTTCTGGAACGCCGTCCACTCCACGGACTTGATCGTCACCTTGAACAGCCCGTCCGCGTTCAGCTGACGCTGGATCTCCTTGCTCTCCGGCGTGTACGAGTCGCCGGTACGGTAGGCGAAGGTGATCGGGAGCGGCAGCTGGACGCCCGCTTCCTGGAGCAGCTTCTTGGCGCGCTCGGGGTCGGGCGACGGGTACTCGTCGAAGAACGGGGTGCTGTGCCCGATGTAGCCCTGCGGGATCAGCGAGTAGAGCGGCTCGACGGTGCCCTGGTAGACCTTGGTCACCAGCGGCGCGCGGTCGATGATCGACGCGATGGCCTGCCTGACCCGCTTGTCGGCAAGCGGCGAACCGGCGCGGACGTTGAAGACGAGGTTGCGGATCTCGGCGCTGTCCGCCTCCGTGACGCGCTGATCGGCGTCACCGGGGTTCAGCTCCGCGAGCGCGGACGGCGGGAGCTGACGGTGCGTGACATCGACCTGCCCCGACTTCCAGGCCGCCAGCAGGTCGTCCGACTGCTGGTAGTAGCGCACGGTGACCGGTCCACCGGTCTTCTTGAGCGCGCCCTTGTACTTGCTGTTCGGCACCAGTTCGGCCTTGGAGCCCGGCTCGTACGACTTGAGCACGTACGGCCCCGAGCCGCTGACCTTGTTGTCGGACCGCAGCTTGCTCTCCGAGTAGGCCTCCCGGTCGACGATCGAACCGGCCCCGGTGGCGAGCTTCTGCGGGAAGGTCGCGTCGCGCGCGGAGAGGTTGAACGTGATCATCCGGCCCTCGGTCACCACGTTCTTGAGGGTCGGGAACAGCACCGAGGGACCGACGTCCGTCTTGATCCTGAGCATCCGCTCGAAGGAGTACTTGACGTCCTCCGCGGTGATCTTCCGGCCGTTGGAGAACGACAGGTCGTCACGGAGCTTGCACTGGTACGTCTGGAGCTTCCCGCCGAGGAAGCCGCAGCTCTCGGCCGCGTCCGGCTCGGGGACGATCGCCCCGGACTTGAACGTCATGAGGGACTGGTAGATGTTGCTGTACATCGCCCACGAGCCGGCGTCGTACGCTCCCGCCGGGTCGAGCGAGGTCACTATGTCGGTCGTGCCGACGGAGACCGGATCCTCCTTCGCTCCGTCCGAGGGAAGCAACTGCCAGGCGCCGACGCCTGCGATGACCAAAACCGCGAGAATCGCGAGAATCCGTATTCGGATCGACCGCATTGCCGTGCTCTCCCTTAACAGCCCCACCTCGGTGTCGCGCTCAGATACGCAGATCACCGCACGTTCGCGCTCAGCCAATCACACGATTTTCACATCTGGAAGAGGAAATCAGGGATACATAGCCTTTTGTTCGTTACTTGAAACCTTCGACGATAGGCCGAATACAGAGGGTTGGTGGCCGGTCACCGAATTCATCCCGGGGAGGCGGACTAGGCACGCTTGGAAGCGAGTTCGACGACGGTGATGTCCGAGGGGGCGCCGACCCGTACCGGCGGACCCCAGGCACCCGCGCCGCGCGTGACGTACAGCTGGGTGTCGCCGTAGCGTTCGAGACCGGCGACCGTGGGGTTGGACAGTTCCGCGATGTAGTTGCCCGGCCAGAGCTGGCCGCCGTGGGTGTGCCCGGAGAGCTGCAGGTCCACGCCGTGCGCGACGGCCTCGTCGATGAGGACGGGCTGATGGGCCATGAGGACGGCGGCCCGTGAGCGGTCCCGGTCGCCCAGGGCGCGGCCGAAGTCCGGCCCCTGTCCCTCGCTCTCGCCCCCGATGTCATTGACCCCGGCCAGATCGAAGCCGTCGATCTCCACCCGGGCATTCTCCAGCGGGTGCATCCCCAATTCCCTTACGTGGTCCACCCATTGGGCCGCACCGGAGTAGTACTCGTGGTTGCCGGTGACAAAGAACGCGCCGTGCCGGGAGCGGAGGCGCGCGAGCGGCTCCGCGGCCGGACCGAGATCCGCGACCGATCCGTCGACCAGGTCCCCGACGACCGCGATCAGATCGGGCTGGGTCCGGTTGACCGTGTCGACGATCCGCTGGGTGTGCGCCCGGCCCAGGATCGGGCCGAGGTGGATGTCGCTGACCACGGCGATCCGGAAACCGTGCGCGGAGCGGGGCAGCCGGGCCAGCGGGATGGTGACGCGCTTGACCCTCGGACCGCGCAGCACCCCGTACGTGCCGTACCCGACCGTACCCAGCCCGGCGACGGCCGCGGCGCCCCCGACGGCCCGCGCGACGAAGAGCCGTCGCGAGGCAGTGGCGGCGGAGTCGGCGGAGGTGGCAGCGGACTGCGGGGAGGGCGGTGCGGGCGGCGCGGGACGTAAGGGCGGTGCGGCTGTCCTGGTGCCGGCGGCGGCTCCGGCGCGCTCGGCCTCCGGCGTGCGCGCCGGCTCGGCCCCGGGCGCGGTCGCGCGGCGCGCGAGCAGCCGGCGCAGCAGCGGCCGTACCGCCTCGCCGACCAGCAGGGCCAGGGTCAGGTAGAGCAGCGCGGCCAGCCACAGGTAGCCCGGCCAGGCCAGCACCTGCTGGAGCCGGAACGGCACCCCAGAACGGCCGGAGACCAGGGCACCGACGCTCAGCAGCGGGAGCACGTACGCCGCCACCGTGCCCGCCCGGCGCAGCCGGCTGCCCGCGGCGGTCGTGTCACCGACGAAGCGGCGCCACACATAGCGGTGCACGGCGACGAGCAGCGCGAGGGCCACGATCGCCAGCAGAGCGAATCCCATGACTGCCACGTGCGCTGCGCCGCCCTTTTTGTCCTTATTCGGTCCGTGCGAGGTGCCGGGCTGCTATGCGGACCGGTCGCGCAACGCCCTGACGCCACGGAACCCGATCACGCCAACCGCCGTCCCCAGGAGAAAGGACGTGATGGCGAGCAGCAGATGCACCCAGAAGTACGCAGTAGGGTCACCCGCGTCGTCGAAGGCGAGACCGCTGCCGTCCTTCCACAGGTTCTTGACGAAAGTGATCCAGATGAACCAGCTCCACACCCCGAAAGCGAGCAGGAACCAGGAGACGGGGCGGCTGAGCTTCATGGACTCAGTATCTCCGGCTCGTCAGGGCCGGCTCGCCCGGGGTGGGCTGTCCTGGCGGTACGCACGGCGGGTCATACCGTCGGTGCCTATTTTCACATCAACTGCATGTACGTTTTCGACCGTGTCAGCTCTCAAAAAGACCGCACTGGCGGTCACCTCTGCCGCTCTGCTGTCCACTTTCGCCGTCGTCAGCCCTGCCTCGGCGGCCGCCAAGGACACCACCGACGACGCGCCGAAGCCGCCTGCGGGCATGTCGCGGGTCGGTGGCGAACAGCTGGGCCTGTCCGGCACCCAGGTGAATCTCGGACCCGGGGCGCCGGTCCTGCCCAAGGACCTGACCGGCAGATCGTGGATGGTCTCGGACGCCGAGAGCGGTGAGGTGCTGGCCTCGCACAATCCGCACTGGCGGCTGCCTCCGGCCTCCACCCTGAAGATGCTGTTCGCGGACACCGTGATGCCGGCGCCGGCCCTGCAGCCGAAGACCCGGAAGTACACGGTGAAGGACGACGACCTCGCGGACATGGGCGAGGGCAGCAGCCTGGTGGGGGTGAAGGAGGACCTCAGCTACACGGTGCACGACCTGTGGCTCGGCGTCTTCCTGCGTTCGGGCAACGACGCGGTGCACGTGCTGTCCGCGATGTACGGCGGCATTCCGAAGACCGTCCACGACATGAACAGCCACGCCGAGGAGCTCCAGGCCCTGGACACCAACGTCGTGTCGCCCGACGGCTACGACTCTCCCAAACAGGTGTCCAGTGCGTACGACCTGACCCTGTTCGCCCGCAGCGGGCTGCAGAACGCGGACTTCCGGGAGTACTGCTCGACCGGCACGGCGGAGTTCCCCGGCAAGAAGGAGAAGGGCGAGAAGCGGGAGGAGTTCGGCATCCAGAACACCAACCGACTGCTCACCGGCGCCGACGGCGTCACCCCGTACAAGGGCATCGCGGGCGTCAAGAACGGCTACACCTCGCACGCGGGCAACACCTTCACGGGTGTCGCGGAGCGCAACGGCAAGGTGCTGCTCGTCACCGTGATGCACCCGTCGTCCGAGGAGACGCACTCCGTCTACAAGGAGGCGGCGAGTCTGCTCGACTGGGGCTTCAGCGCGAGCGGCAAGGTCACACCGGTCGGCGAGCTGGTCCCCCCGAAGTCCGAGATGCCCGACAGCGGCGCGGGCAAGGGCGCGGAGGCCGACGGCCCCACCGCCAAGGCCCAGCACGGCGCGGCGAAGACCACGAAGGCCGCCGCCACGAGCGGTTCCGGCGGGGTCGGGATCGCGCTGGGCATCGTCGGCGGGGCGCTGGTACTCGTCGCCGGGGCCGTATACCTGGTCAACCGGCGCTGGCCGCTGCCGGACCTGGTGCGCCGCCGCCCCCGCCCCTGACCCGGCCGGCCCTGACCCGGCCGCCCGGGGCGTCCGAGGTGCCCGAGGTGTCCGGGCCCGCGTCGCCCTTCACGGGCTGCGGCTTCTCGGCGTCCTTGCTCGGCGTCGCCGTCCAGGCGGCGCAGAACAGCAGCAGCTTCGCGGTGAAGTTGATCCACAGCAGCAGGGCGATCGGCACGCCGAACGCGCCGTACATGCTCTTCGACGCGACGCCCTTCATATAGCTGCCGAGCAGCAGCTTCAGCAGCTCGAAGCCGACCGCGCCGATCAGCGAGGCGACCACCAGACGGCGCCGCGGCGGCTCGACGCCGGGCAGCAGCGTCAGCAGGTAGAGCAGCAGCAGGAAATCGGCGCACACCGCCACCGCCAGGGCCGCGATCCGCAGCAGCACACCGCCCGCGCCGTCTTCCGGGATGTTGAGCAGATCAGCGACCCAGCCGACCGCGACGGAGCCGACCGAGGAGATCGCCAGGGTCACCAGGGCCGCCCCGCCCAGGCCGAACAGCACCCCGGCGTCCTTGAGCTTGCGGATGACCGGATTGCCCTCGTCCAGATCGTCCATGTCCCACACCGCGCGCAGGCAGTCCCGCATCGAGCCGATCCAGCCGATGCCGGTGAAGAGCAGCAGCGCACCGGCCACAAGGCCGACCGTGCCCGCGTGCGCCACCAGATCGTCGATGCCGAGCTGGTCGGAGATGCCAGGGACCTGCTCGGCGACCTTGTCCTCGATCTTGTCGAGCTGACGGTCGGAGAGCAGCGCGGCGCCGATCGCCGCGGCGACCGCGATCAGCGGGAAGAGCGCCAGGAAGCTGATGAACGTGATCGCAGCGGCGAGCCGCGCCCAGTGGACCCGTACCAGCGTTTCGTAACTGCGCCAGACGTGCGTCTCCATCAGCCGGGAGACGAGCGGCCCGATGACGGGGAGTTTTTTGAGCCAGTCCATGAAGTACGACTACCCTCCCCGCCACCGAAAACCGGCGTCCGGTCGGCCGCGTAGGAGATGACACCCTTTCAATCACCCATTTCGGTGAGTGTTGTAACAAATCCCTCAAAGGTGTTTTCTCGGGCGATACGGTCACCCTCATGTCTGTCGACACCGTGTCCCTGACCGGCTGGGGCCGCACCGCCCCGACGACCGCGCTGCGCTTCCGCCCCGGTAGTCACGAGGAAGCGGCGGCGACGGTACGCGGCTGCGGGCCCCGTGGCTCGATCGCCAGAGGGCTGGGCCGGGCGCACGGCGATTCGGCGCAGAACGCGGGGGGCTCCGTCCTCGACATGACGGCGCTGGACCGCGTCCTCGCCTTCGACGCCGGGACGGGTGAGGTGGTGTGCGAGGCGGGCGTGAGCCTGGACCGGCTGCTGGAGGTGTTCCTCCCGCTCGGCTGGTTCCTGCCGGTGACGCCCGGCAGCCGGTACATCACGGTGGGCGGCGCGATCGGCTCCGACGTCCACGGCGACAACCACCGCTTCGCGGGCTCCTTCTCGCGCCACGTCGTACGGTTCGAACTGCTCACCGCCGACGGCGGAATCCGTACGGTCCGGCCCGGCACCCCGCTCTTCGACGCGACCACCGGCGGCATGGGCCTGACCGGGGTGATCCTCTCGGCCACGCTCCGGTTCCACCCCGTCGCGACGTCCCTGATGTCGGTCGACACCGAACGGGCCGCCGATCTGGACGACCTGATGACCCGCCTCGCCACGGCCGGCGAGCACCAGGGCTACGTGTCCGCCCGGGTCGACCTGACCTCGCGCGGCCGGGCGACGGGCCGGGGCGTACTGACCCGTGGGGAGCACGCCCCCTTGGACGCACTCCCAGCGCACGCCCGACGCACACCGCTCGCCTTCCACACCGCCCACCGACCCGCCCCACCCTCGCTCGTACCGGATCGCGTCTCAGATCTCGTCTCGGGTCTCGGCTCGGATCTCATCTCAGATCTTGTCTCGGGCCTCGGCTCGGGAGGGCTGGTCGGCCGCGCTTCGGTGGCCGCCCTGGCCGAACTCCGCCACCGCCGGGCGCCCCGGTCCCGCAGCGGTGAGCTGCGGCGGATCTCCGCCTTCTTCCATCCGCTGGACGCCGTTCCGCACTGGAGCCCGGTCCTGGGGCGCGGCGGCCTCGTGCACTACGAGTTCGCCGTCGGCCACGGACAGGAGGAGACGCTGCACCGGATCGTCCGGCAGCTCTCGCAGCGGCGGCGCGCACCGTTCCCCGCCGTACTCCGGCGGTTCGGTGCGGGCGATCCCGGCTGGCTGTCGTTTCCGCTGCCCGGCTGGGCGCTCTCCCTCGACCTGCCGGCCGCCCTGCCGGGGCTGGCCCGCTTCCTCGACGGCCTGGACGAGGAGGTGGCTGCCGCGGGCGGCCGGGTCTGCCTGACGAACGACTCCCGGATCCGCCCGGACGTGCTGGCCGCGATGTACCCGCGACTGGGCGATTTCCGTTCACTGCGTGCCGAGTTGGATCCGGACGGCGCGTTCAGATCGGACCTCTCGCGCCGGCTCTCGCTCTGACCGACGCGCCGCCCGCACCTCTCCGCTTCCCCCGCCTTCTTTCCCTCCCCCTCCCCAAGGAGCGTTTCCGTGAAGGATGCATTCGGTGCCCCGCAGTCCTTGCTCGTCCTAGGCGGCACATCGGAGATCGGACTCGCCACCGCACGCCGCCTGATCGCCTGCCGCACCCGCACGGTCTGGCTCGCCGGGCGCCCCTCCCCCGCCCTGGAGGCGGCGGCGACCGAGCTGCGCGGGCGCGGCGCGTATGTCCGTACCGTCGACTTCGACGCGCTGGACACCGAGTCGCACGAGACCACCCTCGGCAAGATCTTCACCGAGGGCGACATCGACATGGTGCTCCTGGCCTTCGGTATCCCCGGCGACCAGGAACGTGACGAGGAGGAGCCGCTCTCGGCGGTCCGGGTCGCCCAGACGAACTACACGGGAGCCGTCTCCGCCGGGCTGGTGTGCGCGGGCGCACTCCAGGCGCAGGGGCACGGCTCGCTGGTGGTGCTGTCGTCGGTGGCCGGGGAGCGCGCCCGGCGCGCGGACTTCATCTACGGGTCGAGCAAGGCGGGCCTGGACGCGTTCGCCCAGGGGCTCGGGGACGCGCTGCACGGCACGGGCGTGCACGTGATGGTCGTACGCCCCGGTCCCGTGCAGTCGGCCGGTACGGCGGCCGAGGTGCCGCTCGCGACGATCCCGTTCACCCGGACGCCCCTGGTGACCACGCCCGACGCGGTCGCGGCCGCGATCGTGACGGGTCTGCGCCGCCGCTCGGAGACGGTGTGGGTGCCGGGGGCACTGCGGGCGGTGATGTCGGCGCTGCGGCATGTGCCGCGCCCGCTGTTCCGGCGGCTGCCGGTCTGATCCGGCCAGCCCCGGGCTACTGGCTGGACCGGCCCAGGGCTACCGGCTCAGGGGTGGAGCGAGGGCGCGTCCACGGAGCTGCCGCTCTGCGTGGGGAGGGCGGGCGCGCCGCCGCCATCAGTGAACGGGAACTCGTTGATCTTGCGCCAGACGCTGTCCGGGCCCTGCTCGTACAGCGCGAAGGAACCGCAGGTCCAGACGGCCTCGTAGTCGCTCAGCTCCGCGTACGCCCGGTCCATCGCCTCTTCGGAGATGTCGTGCGCCACGGTCACGTGCGGGTGGTACGGGAACTGGAGCTCGCGCACCAGCGGCCCCGACGCGTCCCGGACCCGCTTCTGCAGCCAGGAGCAGGCCGAGGCGCCCTCGACGACCTGGACGAAGACGACCGGCGAGAGCGGGCGGAAGGTGCCCGTGCCGGACAGCCGCATCGGGAAGGGGCGGCCACCGGACGCGATCCCGGCGAGGTGCGCCTCGATCGCGGGCAGGTGGGCCGCCTCCGCCTCGGTCGGCGGAAGGAGGGTGACGTGGGTGGGAATGCCATGTGCGGCAGGGTCCCCGAAGCTCGCGCGCCGCTGCTGGAGCAGGCTGCCGTAGGGCTCCGGGACCGCGATCGAAACGCCGAGCGTTACGGTCCCCACGTCGTTCTCCTCAATCCTTGATGGTCTGTTTTCAGCCACTGACGGCCGCAAGCTTTACGCCGCCAGTGTGCCGCCTGTGGAGGTGGTACCGCCAGGGTCCTTGGACTCAGTGCTTCGCGGGCAGAAGACCCATGCGGTCATAGGTCCGCGCCAGGGTCTCGGCGGCGACGGCCCTGGCCTTCTCCGCTCCCTTGGCCAGGATGGAGTCCAGCGTCTCGGTGTCGTCGAGATATTCCTGGGTGCGGGTGCGGAACGGTGTGACGAAATCGACCATGACCTCCGCGAGGTCGGTCTTCAGCGCACCGTAGCCCTTGCCCTCGTACTTCTGCTCCAGGTCGGCTACGGACGTGTCGGTGAGCGTCGAGTAGATGGACAGCAGATTGCTCACGCCGGGCTTCTCCGCCGGGTCGAATCGGATCACCGTGTCGGTGTCGGTGATCGCGCTCTTCACCTTCTTGGCGGTGACCTTCGGCTCGTCGAGGAGGTTGATCAGGCCCTTGGGGTTCGCCGTCGACTTGCTCATCTTGGCGGACGGGTCCTGGAGGTCGTAGATCTTCCCCGTCTCCTTGAGGATGTACGGGTCCGGCACGGTGAACGTGTCGCCGTAGCTGCCGTTGAACCGCTCCGCGAGGTTGCGGGTCAGCTCCAGGTGCTGGCGCTGGTCCTCGCCCACCGGGACCTGGTCGGCCTGGTAGAGCAGGATGTCCGCGACCATCAGCATCGGATAGGTGAAGAGCCCGACCGTGGTGCGGTCGGTGCCCTGCTTGCCGGACTTGTCCTTGAACTGAGTCATCCGGGCCGCCTCACCGAAGCCGGCCAGACAGTTCATGACCCAGCCGAGCTGGGCGTGCTCGGGGACATGGCTCTGGACGAAGAGCGTGCAGCGGTCCGGGTCGACCCCGGCGGCGAGCAGCTGGGCGACGGCGAGCCGGGTGTTGGCGCGCAGTGCCGCGGGTTCCTGCGGGACGGTGATCGCGTGCAGGTCGACGACCATGTAAAAGGCGTCGTGGGACTCCTGCAGGGCCACCCACTGGCGGACCGCGCCGAGGTAGTTGCCGAGGTGGAACGAGCCTGCGGTGGGCTGGATTCCGGAGAGCACACGGGGACGTTCAGAGGCCATAGGAATCATTGTCTCAGGTACGGAACCGATCTCGGGCAGCCGGTGTATGAAAGGTGTGAGGACGCAGGAGGGGGCCCTGCAGCCGGGCCGGAAGGGGGGCCGCGCCATCGATGACGAGGGTGCGGGCCGCGCTTTCGCGCCCGCCGGAGGGCGGAAGAACCGGGCGCCGGACGGTCCGGTCTCCGAGGCGGCGGTGATCGCGCGGGTGCGCTCGGGCGAGGCCGAGGCGTACGCGGAGCTGGTGCGCGCGCATACGGGCGCGGCGCTGCGTGCCGCGGTCGCCTTCGGCGCGGGGGCGGAGGCGGAGGATGTGGTGCAGTCCGCGTTCTTCAAGGCCTACCGCTCGCTGGGGAGCTTCCGCGAGGACGCGGCGTTCCGGCCGTGGCTGTTGCGGATCGTCGTGAATGAGACCAGGAACACAGTCCGCTCGGCCGGCCGGCTGCGCGCGGTGGCCGGGCGCGAGGCGGGGCTGCGGGAGGCCGATCCGCTGATACCGGACGCGACGGATCCGGCGGCGGCCGCACTGGCGGAGGAGCGGCGGACGCTGCTGATAGCGGCGCTGGACGGGCTGGGCGAGAAGCAGCGCCAGGTCGTCACCTGCCGCTATCTGCTGGAGATGGACGAGGCGGAGACGGCCCGGACGCTGGACTGGCCGCGCGGCACGGTGAAGTCCCGGCTGAACCGCGCGCTCAAGAAGCTGGAGAAGACCCTCGGGGCGCTGGGCCCCACCGGACCCTTCGCTCCGCTGGGCGCGGTCGATACGCACGAGGTGGGCCCGGCTGTGCCGGCACAGCCGACGGAAGGGGGTGACGGGAAGCGTGAAGGACGCCGGGGATGAGAGTGAGCCGGAGCGGCAGGACGGCCGGGCACGGCTGCGGGCCGAACTTCTGGCGCTGGGGCGCGGTCTGGAGGTTCCGGAGAGCGACGGGCTGACGATGGCGGAGCGGGTGCTGGCGCGGATCGTCGCCGAAGGGGTGCCCGCTCCCGCCACCCCGGCCCTGCGGGAGCGGGCCAGGGTGTGGGTCCGCCGCCGCGCCCGGCTGCTGGCGGCCGCGCTGTCGGGCCTCTTGGTCGTGCTGGTGCTGACGCCCCCGGTGCGGGCGGCGGTCATGGACTGGTTCGACTTCGGCGGGGTCGAGGTGCGGTACGACCCGTCGGGGCCTGCCGCCGGACGGGCGGGGGGACCGGTACCGGGGTGCGCCGCCGAGCCGGTGGCACCGGCACGGGCGGGCGGGCTGGCCGGTTTCCGCCCGCTGGTGCCGGAGGAGCTGGGCGCGCCGGACGCGGTATCGCTGACCCGGCTGCCGGAGGGCCGCTCCATGATCACGCTGTGCTGGCGGGAGGACGGCCGGACGGTCCGGCTGGACGAGTTCGCGTCGGCCCTCGATCCGTACTTCACCAAGCAGGTGCGCGAGCAGCCGGAGTGGCCGACGGTCGGGGCGGCGAGGTGGACGGCCTCTGGTTCGCGCGTCCGCATCTGCTGAGCTTCGGCATGATCACCGCGGACGGCACGCGGTGGAAGCGGTCGCAGGGGACGGCCGGGCCGACGCTGCTGTGGATCGGGGACGGGCGGGTGACGCTCCGGCTGGAGGGCGTGTCGTCGCCGGACCGCGCACGGGAGATCGCCGGCTCCACGGACTGATTTCCGGGGGCCCGATTCGGGGGCGCGAAAGGGGAACCCGCAGGCGCCGAGCGGTGTATCAGAGGTGACGCGGTGCGGACGAGCCGCACCGGCAGGAATGAATAAAGAAGATGACTGGGGGAAATCATGCGGCAGCTGATGGGCCGGATCTCACGAGGGGCGACCGCGCTGACGGCCATGCTGGCAGCCGTGCTCGGGCTCGGCCTGGTCCTGGCGCCGAGCGCGTCGGCGGGCGGTCCGACGAGCATGCTGGTCACCTCACCCGACACCGGCCGCACGACCGCACTGCCCGTCACCGACAAGCGCTTCGACGAGCTGGGCCGACTGCTCGGTCCATCCGGCCGGGGAGACACGGAGCGCCCACCGAGCCTGGACGAGGCGGTGGGCACGAGGCAGATCAACATCACCTGGATGACCCTCGACATCACCCCGGCCAGGATCGACCGCGTCTTCCCCGGCGACGACCCGGACACCGTATGGATACACACGGCCACGGAGATGCCCACGACCTACCGCGGGTACTGGCACCGGGCGGCGAAGCCCAAGGAACTGCTCGCGCTCTTCACCGATCTCGAACTGCTGGGAGAGCGGAGCAACAAGTCGGGATACACGGCGCTGTTCCCCCGGGATTGGGAGGACACCGCCGCCTACCCGGCCCAGGACGCCGGAGCCACGGCGGCAGCCCCTTCGCCCGCCTCGTCCTCTGCGCCCTCCACCGACGGCTGGTGGTGGGCGATCCCCGGGCTGGCGGCGGGCGTGGCACTCGTGCTGGGCGGCCAGTGGTGGACGCGGCCGCGGGAGGGCGGGCCAGGAGCGAGCGGCCGGGGCGGAGAGGTCACCGGGACCGGGCCGCGTCAGCAGCTGCTCGATCTCTGAGAGGACGGTTCGCGGCTCGTCAAGAGCTCCGTAGTCACCCGACGGTGTGAGCCAGGGCAGGATCCGCTGAACTGCTGTCCGTGATCCGTGGGAGCAGGACGACGCCTTTGAGCGCTTTGGCGACCTGTGGGGCAAATTCAGGGTATCGGACCCAGATGTACCAGTTGCCCGCCGCTACGATGGTGTGGTTGTACGGGGCCTCGCGCCTGCTGGCGATGGCGCTGCCAATGTCGTTACGGCTGAATTTGGCGGGGTCGAGTACATGGATCTCGTTCTCCACCTTCACTCCTTTGACTTCGGCCAGGCAGTCGAGTCCCGAGCCGAAGTTGGCCCGCGCGCGGCGGAGGAGTCCGCACTCAAGGCCCCCGTCACCCATGGCCTTCACCACATCGTCCGCGGTGGCATACACAGGCTTGGTGGGAACGTTGCTGGGCATGGGAGTGCGCGGACGGGAGCTGTCACTCTGCGTCGGGTCGCAGCCGGTGAGAGTGGCAGCGAGAGCCATAGCCGTGACGATGAGACTGATCTTCCTCATGTACTCAATTGTTCCCAGGGGGTGTTGGCGCTGGTCCGGGGCTGGGTGACGGCGTGCCCGGTTCGGGGTCACCGCTGCCGGTCCCTGTCGTGGGACCGCCCGCCGCGTAGATCGGCTCGATGGAAACATGGTGTCCGGCGGGTGTATCCGACTCCAATTGCCGGATCGCCTTGGCACGCTCTTCGTCGCTCAGCGCGTCCCAGGCCATCGCGTCATCGAGATGAGGTTGGAGCTTGTCCCAGTTCTCGCCGCGGACCTTGATGTCGGCGCCTCGGGCTCCGGACTCGTCACCGTTCTGTTCGTTCTTCTCCCGGACATCCGGAGTGTCCGCGGCATAGAGCGTGAACAACTGCTTGTCGGTATCAGCGCCATAGGGCTGCTCCTGCAACTCCTTGAGGTAGAAGGCGCTCAACCGGATGTCCTGATCGGGATTCTCCTCGATGTACTTGGTGAGCTGAGAGTCGTTGAGATCTCCGAGATAGGTGCCGTCCGAAGAGGTGAAGCGTTCCTGGTTATGGCCGATGATCGTCCTGGCGGTCTCCAGCTTCATATGCGTGATACCAAGCGACTTGTCCGGCTTGATCGTCTGCTGAAGAGTCCAGTCGAAGATCCGGCCGAACGAACTCAGTGGCCCTCGCAGGCTGGGGTTGTGGTTCTGGTACCACTGCTGCTCCTGCCAGACGATGGCGAGCAGCAGTTTTCTGCTCATCCCCGTCTCGCGGGCAGCGCTGTCCACCGCGGCCAGCTGGGCGGGCGACACGTTGATGGGATGCAGCCCGTCAGTTCCACCGGCCAGACGCAGCGCGATGCTTAAGGGGCTGCCTGCGTCGAGCGCCTCTTTGACGAGCTTGGGGTCGGTGATGTCCGTGAGACCTTCGACGGTCCGCAGGGCGCGTGCCGCATCGGTATCGGCACGGCTTGCCTTCGACAGAGCATCGTCGATGATGCCCTGAGCATGCATCAACGGTTCCAGGTGTTCAGTGCTTCCTGTCGGTACGGCCACGGTCTTGGCCAGCTGCACCCGCCCGCTGTCGTCGACTTTCAGTTCGTGGGTGCTGGCGTAGTCGAGTGCGCCGGTCAGGTCCCGCTGTGCGTCGGTGATGTCGTCGGCCAGGCCGTCGTAGGCCTTTGCCATGGCGCGTAGGGCCATGGCTGCCGCGTCGTAGTCGTCGGCGTGCTTGACGAAGCGGCCGCGTGCCGCGCTTCCGGTGTCGCCCACCCAGCACCGCCGGAGCGTGGCGGCGACATCATCCCGGGCGTACGAGCCGATTCCTTCGCACTGCTTCGCTGCTGCGATGGCGTCGTCGGCGGCATCCCGCCACTTTCCGGGCTGGGCGCTGCTCAGTTCGCTGACGGAGACCATCAGGCATCCTCCAGCCAGTCGGCCTGGGCCCTGAGCCGCTGGGCAAGGGATACATCGTCGGTGATCTGGCTGTCCATCGCCTTGGTCAAGGCGGCGGCAGCGTCCTCGACAAGATCGCTGAGTTCGTGCAACCGCCTCTGCCAGGCGGCCACGCAGTCGTTGCTCACAGGGCCGGCAAGCCAGCCGGGGTGCAGCTTCCCCACGGCTTCAGCGTCGTCGAGCTTCGACTTCTCCTTGGCTTCGGAGTTCGCCGTGCGAATTCCGGATGCCTTGGTCCGTATCGGCCCGTCCGCCAGCCCCAGGTCGGCACCCGTAACGTTCAAAGCCGATACGGGCCCCGGCTCGGCAGAGGCAAGCCGCATCGGCACTGCCTGCTCGCGGGGCCTCGCGTCCGCCTTGAGCCGTGACTCTTTCTCTCCTAATGACATGCGTCCCCCTTTGCACATGCACCACAAACTGCAGAGTGATGTAACGCTACCCGTGTGGTCTGCCGGCGCAAGAAACCTTTCGGCCTCACGGCTGCGGGGAGGGGCGGGACTCCTCTAACGCACTGCCCCCTGGAAGGGAATCGCGGGCGCGCCGTGAAGTGAAGGTTTCCTCGTGGGCGATCCGAGCGACGATACAAAGTGGGCACACCAACCCAATCCGCACGACGAACGGAGATCCCGTGTCGACCACGGAAAACGCCATCGCCTCCGCCGATGCGCACAGCGCGCACAACTACCATCCGCTGCCCGTCGTCGTCGCGACGGCGGAGGGTGCCTGGATGACCGATGTCGAGGGGCGGCGCTATCTCGACATGCTCGCCGGCTACTCCGCGCTCAACTTCGGCCACGGCAACCGCCGTCTGATCGACGCGGCCAAGGCTCAGCTGGAGCGGGTGACGCTGACCTCGCGGGCCTTTCACCACGACCGCTTCGCCGACTTCTGTACGCAGTTGGCCGAGTTGTGCGGCATGGAGATGGTGCTGCCGATGAACACCGGGGCGGAGGCCGTGGAGACGGCGGTGAAGACCGCCCGCAAGTGGGGCTACCGGGTCAAGGGCGTCCCGGACGGCATGGCCAAGATCATCGTCGCCTCGGACAACTTTCACGGCCGGACGACGACGATCATCAGCTTCTCCACGGACCACGAGGCCCGCGCGGACTTCGGGCCGTACACGCCGGGGTTCGAGATCGTGCCGTACGGGGATCTGGCCGCGCTGCGGGCCGCGATGACGGAGAACACCGTGGCGGTGCTGCTGGAGCCGATCCAGGGCGAGGCGGGGGTGCTGGTGCCGCCGCCCGGCTACCTCCCCGGGGTGCGGGAGCTGACCCGGGAGCGGAATGTGCTGTTCATCGCGGACGAGATCCAGTCGGGTCTGGGCCGGACCGGGAAGACGTTCGCGTGCGAGCACGAGGGCGTCGTGCCGGACATGTACGTGCTCGGCAAGGCGCTCGGCGGCGGCGTCGTGCCGGTGTCGGCCGTGGTGTCATCGGCCGCTGTGCTCGGGGTGTACCGGCCCGGGGAGCACGGTTCGACGTTCGGCGGCAATCCGCTGGCGTGCGCGGTGGCGCTGGAGGTCATCGCGATGCTGCGGACCGGTGAGTTCCAGCAGCGGGCAACGGAGTTGGGCGACCACCTCCATCAGGAGCTGGGGCTGCTGGTGGGCGGGGGCGCGGTGGAGACGGTGCGGGGGCGCGGGCTCTGGGCGGGAGTCGACATCGCCCCCGGCCACGGCACGGGCCGGGAGATCTCCGAGAAGCTGATGGACCGCCGGGTGCTGGTGAAGGACACCCATGGTTCGACGATCCGGATCGCCCCACCGCTGGTGATCACCAAGGAGGACCTGGACTGGGGGCTGGAGCAGCTCCGCGAAGTCCTGCGCGGCTGACCACCGGGACCCCTCCGGCGCTCGGGACCCCAGTAGAGTCCCCGTGTGCTCCTGGGGATGATTTGCGCGCTCGGTTCAGCGGTCTGCTTCGGCACGGCCTCCGTCCTTCAGGCCGTCGCCGCGCGGGCCGCAGCCGAGCCCGGGGCCGGGGCGGGGGTCGATCCGGCGCTGCTGCTGCGGGCGGTACGGCAGTGGCGTTACGTCGCCGGGCTCGCTCTCGACGGCCTCGGCTTCGTGCTCCAGATCATCGCCCTGCGCTCGCTGCCCATCTACGCGGTCGGCGCGGCGCTGGCCGCGAGTCTCGCCGTCACCGCCGTCGTCGCCGCCCGCCTGCTCCAGGTGCGGCTGAGCTCGACCGAGTGGACGGCCGTCGCCGTGGTCTGCGCGGGCCTGGGCATGCTGGGGCTCGCCTCCGGCGGCGAGGGCCATCTGTCGGGCTCGGACGCGCTGCGCTGGTCGATGCTCGGCATCGCGGTCGCCGTCCTGCTGATCGGTACGGCGGCGGGCCGGCTGCCCGAGCGGGCCCGCGCGCTGGTGCTGGGGCTCGGCGCGGGCTGCGGGTTCGGCGTGGTGGAGGTCGCCGTCCGGCTCATCGACGACGTGTCACCGGCCGCGCTGCTGACCAACCCCGCCACGTACGCGCTGCTGGTGGGGGGCGGTTCGGCGTTCCTGCTGCTCACCTCGGCGCTGCAACGCGGCTCGGTGACGACGGCGACCGCCGGAATGGTCCTGGGCGAGACGATCGGGCCCGCGCTGGTCGGCGTCATCTGGCTCGGGGACCGTACCCGCGAGGGTCTCGGCTGGCTGGCGATCACCGGTTTCGCGGTGGCCGTCGCGGGCGCCCTGGCCCTGGCCCGCTTCGGCGAGGCCCCGGCACAGGACGACGCGACGGGCGACGCGCCTGCGGTGAGCCCGAGGTAGGGAGCCAGCGGGGCCGGGGCCGCCCCGTCAGTCAGGCTCGGACTCTCGCGGCTGATACGAGCCATGACGCAAAGACGATCATTAGATCGTGTGCGGTAGAGGGCATTCGCGGTTCCCGCCGGCCGGTGTTCCCCATGCTGAGGAGCCCGAGACAAGATCACGGAAGGACTCGGCCATGACCGCTGCGGCACAGGACACCGTCACCGCCAAGCTTGATCGCACCTTCGACAGCATGGACGCCAACCACGACGGCCACGTGGACTGGACGGACTACCAGAAGCTCGCCGACCGCTACATCCAGGCCTACCAGCTCGACAGGGACGACCGCCGGGCCAGGGCTCTCCAGACCTTCTGCCAGATCTTCTGGCTGGAGTTGCTGCGCCACTCGGGCGTGGACGCTGACCGGCTGACGAAGGACCAGTTCATCACCGCCAACCGGCTCGCGGTCGTCGACACCAGCCGGCTCAACGTCACCGAGGGGGGCGCCCACGCGATCTTCGACGTCATCGATGTCGACGGCGACAACGAGATCAGCAAGGACGAGTTCGCCCGTTTCCTGAGGGACGTGTGGAAGACCGACGCCTCCGGTGCGATGGACCTGCACTCCAGGCTGGACACCGACGGCGACGGGGCGATCTCGCGTCAGGAGTTCATCCGCGCGGTGCGCGAGCACTTCCTCTCCAACGACCCCGACGCGCCGGGCGGGCTCTTCTTCGGACACGTCTGACCTGCCCGCTTCGGCGAGGCCCCGGCGGTCGCACTCGTCCTGCGGCTCCGGGCGCCCCGTCCCCTCCCTTTCCCTACCGCGCGAGCGTGTCCAGGGCTTCCGCGACCGGGAGTGGATCCAGGGGGGGGCCGACGTGTGACGCTCCGGGAAAATCGTGCACGCGGAAGCGGTTTCCGGGGGTGAACGCGTCGGCTTCCGCGATCATCCGGTCCTGGAGCGCGGTGGCGATCGTCCGGTCCCGGCCGAAACGCAGGTAGCTGCGGGGAACGCGTCCCCAGCTACCGGCCCGGCCGACCGCGCGGCCCGCGTACGCGGCGACGGGCTCGTCGGTCTGCATGCCGGCCAGGATCCGGCGGAAGTCGGCGTCGGGGTAGTCCGCGCAGATCATCTCCTTCAGGAGGGCCAGCGCATGGCTGTCACCTGTCCGGAAGTTCAGGCGCAGGACACCGAGCCGGTCGGGGTCGCCCACCGTCAGCTCGACCGGGCTGACGGCGTCCGCGTTCTAGGGCGCCGCCGTGCAGGCGTCCGCGGAGGGCATGGCACGGCTGGGGCAGAAGGCCGCCATGTAGCAGATGTGGTGGAGTAGATGCGGGACGGCATCAGCGACACGGCTGACAGAGACGCCGCCCAGGCTGTGCCCGACCAGTACCACCGGGCCGTTCCGTGCCGCCCGCCGGACGATGCCCGTGACGCGCGCCTCGTAGTCGTCCAGCCCGAGCCCCTTCAGCGGGGAAGGCTCGGCCGCCATCGCTTCGAGGTCCTGCCGCTGGTACGCCTCCGGCACGAAAGCCTCCGCGCCGTGCTGAGGCTCGTCCACCATGGCGACGCGGTGCCCGCGCAGCGCCAGCTCACGCGCGATGGGGGTCCAGAACGCACCGGCGCTGTGGGTGCCGTGCACCAGCACGTACGTGGTGGGCCCGCGACGCGGGCCCGCTGCGGCCGGCGAGGTCCCCAGCCCGGTGGCCAGTGCCGCGCCCCCGACCGCGAGCCCCAGCCCCGACCCCAGCCCCCCGCAGTGCCGTCCGACGGGTGGTACCTGTTCGCTCTTCGTTCGTCGTCTTCGTCATGAGCAAGACGCTATGAAAGGGCCGTTCGGCCCACCAGCGGCCCAGCACCACCACAGAGGTGGTGCCCAACACCCCCTACCCGAGTACCGGTTCCGCCCGGTTCGTGTTCTCAACGCATGAGTGGGCTCCCCGGACAACTCCGGGGGCCCACTCATGCGTTGAGATCGGTATGTCAGTGGCTGCAGTGGCTCTGGTAGTAGCCGCCGAGCTGCTCGTGGTAACCGGCATCCCCCACGGGCTTGTCCTTGTCGAACTCGGGGGAACCCTTGATCTGGTCCTTGGTGAGATCGACATAGATCTTTCGCTCCGCCTGATCGATCGTCTTCACGGTGCCGGCCGGCAGCAGCACATGCTTGCCGAAGATCCAGACACCGGTGTCGACCACGAGATAAGCGGAGTTGACGTCGCCCGAATGCTTGTCGACCTTTCCGATGCTTCCGTCGGTTGCCTCTACCTTGTACCCGATCAAATCGGTCCCGCAGCGTGACCGGAAGTCTACGTACAGCCCCAGATATTCTCACTCATATGCGTCTCCTCATCAGTAATGCTTCGCGGTCCGCGATCGAAAAGCATCGCAATCCGCAATGGCCTCACGCATATTTGGTGACGCGCTCTCAGAAAGGCGCCTGCCCCTCAGTTCGGATTCCAATCATGTCCGGCTGACCGGCACCCGCCGAGGGGGCGGGAGCGACCGGGAAGCCGCGTTGCAGTTGGAGATGAGCGAGGTCCAGCCCAGTCAGGCCTGAGCAGAGAGGGCGCTCGAACCTGGGCAGGGAAGGGGGCTGCCGGGGAGACCGGCTCACCGGCAGCCCCCTTCCCTGCCCTGAATTTATTTCAGGAGAGTCGTGTGTGAAGTCGAACCCGAGGGGCAGACGGTCGGAAGAACAGCCTCCTGGCAGCCGCACAGGGGACTTCATACATGCCAATACATTCAACGATGGGAAATGACATGATTCTCCTGGGGCTTATTCTGCTTATTGTCGGCCTGCTCACCAGCCTGGGACTGCTGACGACCATCGGCGGCATCCTCATCGTGGTCGGCGCCATCCTGTGGATCCTCGGCTCGACCGGCCGCGCGGTCGGAGGACGGAAGCACTACTTCTAGGTCGGGCCCTTGAGTGTCCAGCTGGACACGGCCCGCTTCAGGAAGCGGGGCGCCCGGACCCCCTCCGTGCGAGGCGCCTGAACGAGCGTTGGGGCACGGGGCCACCAGGTCAACCCTGGTGGCCCCGTGCCCCAACGCTTTACCCGCGCCGGAAGGGCCCTGGCGGGGTGGCCGGATCCTCGGGCCACGCGTGCACCGCCTCCACGACGAGTGGGCGTGATGGCGTGCCCGCCGACCCCATCGGGGTGCGCCGCCCGTCCCGTTCGAGCGCTTCCGCAGCACTGAGGGCTGCGTCGATACCGTCCTCGTAAGCGACGATGTGCGACCACTCCCCGTCCGCGTCGATCGTGGGGCAGCTCCCGATCTCCTCACGTCTCGACCACGTGAGATGGATGATCGAGTAGCGAGCGGGTGTATCGAGGTGGCGGCAGAGCACGTCGTCGTTCGACCACCGATGCGCGATCACCTCCAGCGCTGCACCGAAGAACGGATGCGCGGGGTGCACCTCGGTCCTGAGCTCGTGCGACAGCGCCGTGTGGTCGAGGTCGCAGCCCTCGCTCAAGTCGCACCAGTCGTCCCCGAGGCCTGCGACCCTGTCCGTGTCCTTCATCTCCCTCATCGGCCGGCCCCCGCCTCCGCAGGTCAGACGCTGCCGAACTCTCCGGCCTTCACGCCCGCCACGAAGGCGACGAATGAGCCGGTGGCCACGTGCAGAGCAGGGCCGCTCACGTTCTTCGAGTCACGGACCGGGACGACGCCACGTGCGGCGACGAGGTCCATGGCGGCCTCAACGCAGTCGCCGCCGTTGTCACTGTACGAGGACTTGAACCAACGGGGGGATTCGGTCGTCACGTGATGCCCTTTCGCAACTCACTGATCATGGACATGGACGCCGCTGGTGACAGCGATTCGCCCTGTAGTTGATGGTAGGCCGTCAACATGGGCATCACAGAGGTAGGTTCCCGGTCCAGGTGTCCCTGGGCCTGAGACTCCGCGTAACAGAGCACGGACCGATCCGACAACGTCAGAAGGTTGATGGGCAGGTTGAGGGTGCGGCGCTCGCCAATCTCGTACGGCGCTACCTGGAGCAGAGTGTTCGGCTGTGCGGCGAACTCGATGAGGTGCGCCAACTGGGCGTCCATCACGGCGGCCCCGCCGACGGGTCGACGGATGCAGCTTTCGTCCAGGATGACGAACACCATGGGTGGCCGTGGCCGCACGAGCGCCGCCTGTCGCTCCGCCAGGAACGAGACGCGCTCCTCGGCCTGTTCGGGCGTGATGGCGCCTCGCCGCACGGCACTGTCCGCCAGCACCCGCGCGTACTCGGGCGTCTGCAACAACCCTGGGATGATGCCGATGTTGTAAAGCCGGATCTCCACAGCCCGGCCCTCGTGCCCCACGTACTGCGGGAAGCCCTCCAGCATCGACCCGAGTCGCATCTCGCGCCACTGACTTTCGAACGTGTCAGCGGTTTCCGCGGTGCCGAACACGAGGTCCGCACTGCGCGAAAAGCGGAGAGTCGGCATCTTGCGACCAACTTCCACGGCCGAGATGTGCGTAGCGGAGTACCCCATCCGTTCGCCCAGCTCTTCCTGCTTCCATCCGCGCGCCTCGCGTAGGCGGCGGATACGTGCCCCGAATGCAGCTTGCGGACTGCTTTCCGGGTTCAATTCCTTGCCATTCAAGGGGAGATCACCAGTCTTCCGTTCATGACTGACAGGTTGAACAGCTCCTGACTCTAGGTCACGCTGAACGCCCTTGGTAGTGGAATGACTACAGAGAGGTGCGGCGATGCCTGAGCAGAAGCGCGTCCAACCCCCGCCCGCCGGGGCACTCCTGGTGGACCGGGGCCGTAACGACCGGGGCGGGGAGTTCCGGGGCGTCTCCGGCCCCTACTGGTCGCTGCGACCGGTCGGCGGGGGTCCCGAGTGGGAAGCCCTCCCCGAGTACGTACGGCCCGCCACCCGCGACGAGCGCCTCCGCGCCCGTACCGCGTACGAGAACGCCAGGAGCCGGGGGGACGTGGCATGACCGCCCGCGACAACAGCGCCGCCGAGCCCACCGAGCCCGCCGCGTGCCAGGTCTGCCAGGAGTTCGAGCTGGCCGAAGCCGTGGCCCGGAGTCAGCGGGACGAGAGCCGGGCGACCGACTGCCGGGTGCTGCGCAGGCGGCACCGGGACGCCGAGCACGCAGCGCCCGGGGAGCCGTCGTGAAGCGCGGCTCCGAGCAACGGGAGCGCGTCGCATTACCGTTACGGGCTACGGGGCGGAGATCACCGTGACCGACGGGCAGCGCGCGGTTTCGCTGGGCGAGGTCGTGGTGCGCAATCGGCGGCTCGCCCTTCGGTGGCTGCGGCGGCAGGCGCTCCGGCTCGCGGAGGGGCCCGGTGCTCGGTGCGGCTCGGGGCGTTCCGGAGGGGCGGGCGTACGGGCGGCCGTCCTCCGGAGCCGTACCGTGCTGGACGGGCTCCGGGGCTGGGCCGGGGACCACGCGCGGCAGGACGAGGCGATGGCACGGCTGGAATCCGGGTGCCCCGACGCGTTCACCCTGGTCGACCCCACCGCCGGGCTGCTGGTGACTCTCGCCGTACGGCGCGTCCGGTCGGGCCGGGTTATGGGCGTCGAAGGCGTCGGCTCACGGCAGCACCCGTACGAGCGCGTCCAGCGTGCCCGCCCAGGCGCCGCCGGTCGGGGTTCCGTAGCCGATGACCAGCGCCTCGCGGCTCACCTGGGCGTCCGGGTGCCGATAGCGGGACAGTCCCTCCACCGCCAGCCCCTGCCAGGCCGCAGAGCGGACGACGTCCGTCTCACTGCCCTCCGGGAGTTCGAGTACGGCGTGCAGACCGGCGGCGATCCCGCTGATCCGGATGGCCGGGGCCCGTTCCGCCAGGGCGGCGACGAGCTGGTCGCGGCGTCGGCGGTAGCGCAGCCGCATGGAACGCACATGCCGGTCGTACGCGCCCGAGGCGATGAACTCCGCGAGCGTCAGCTGGTCCAGCGCGCTGGACGACCAGTCGCTCAGCCCCTTGGCCTCGGCCACCTCGCCCACCAGTGCCTGCGGGACCACCATCCAGCCCAGCCGCAGCCCCGGCGCCATGGACTTGCTGGCCGTGCCGAAGTACACGACGTGTTCCGGGTCCAGTCCCTGGAGGGCGCCGACCGGCTGGCGGTCGTAGCGGAACTCTCCGTCGTAGTCGTCCTCCAGGATCAGGCCGCCCGTGCTCCGGGCCCAGTCGACGGCGGCGGCCCGCCGGTCGGGGTGGAGCGGTACCCCGGTCGGGAACTGGTGCGCGGGTGTCAGCAGCACCGCGCCCGCGCCCCGCACAGCGGGTAGTTCGCCGGTCCTGGAGCCGAGTTCGTCGAGCGGCAGGCAGGGGAGGCGCAGCCCGGCCTCGGTGAGCAGTCGGGTGTGCACGTCGAGTCCGTACGATTCGACGGCCACCTCCCGGACGCGGCGCTCCCGCAGCACCTTGCCCATCATCGTCAGTCCGTGGACGAAGCCGGAGCAGATGACGATGCGTTCGGGGTTCGCGTACACGCCCCGGGCCCGTGACAGGTAGTCGGCCAGCACGGTGCGCAGTTCGACGCGGCCGCGTGGATCGCCGTAGCCGAGGGCGTCGTTGGGGGCCGAGGTGATGGCGCGGCGGGCGGCCTTGAGCCATTCGGCGCGCGGGAACGTCGAGAGGTCGGGCGAGCCGGGCATGAGGCTGTAGGCGGGGCTGGTGCGGGGCGGCCGGGAACGCGGCGCCCTGGCCGCCGCGCGGCGCGGCTCCGCGCGGCGGGCGACCCGGGTGCCGGAGCCCTGGCGGGCGGTGAGCCAGCCCTCCGCGACGAGTTCCGCGTAGGCGTCCGCGACGGTGTTGCGGGCGATCCCGAGGTCGGCCGCGAGGGTGCGGGAGGACGGCAGCCGGGTGCCCGGTGCCAGCCGTCCGGTCCGGGCCGCCTCGCGCAGGGCGTCCATGAGCCCGGCCCGCAGTCCGGTTGCGCCGGTCGGGTCAATGTGCAGGTCGGCGCCGAAAGTGGCCCAGGGATCCGTCATGAAAATGGACCATACCGCTGCGCCACCCCGCGCGTAACGTCGTATCCATGACCACGAACGAGCACCACCACGCGACGTCCGAGTACACCGCAGAGCACACGCCCCGCATGCAGTGGGCCGAGCACGCCCCCGACGTCTACAAGGCGATGGCCCGGCTGGAGGCGGCGTCCCGCAAGGGGCTCGACCCGGTCGTGGCCGAGCTGGTGAAGATCCGGGCCTCACAGATCAACCACTGCGCTTTCTGCCTCGACATGCACACCAAGGACGCCCTGGCGGCGGGTGAGTCCGTGGAGCGGATCGTGCAGCTCAGCGCCTGGGAGGAGTCGCAGCACTTCTTCACGCCGAGGGAGATCGCGGCGATCGAGCTGACCGAGGCGGTGACCGTCCTGACCGACGGTTTCGTTCCGGACGAGGCGTACGAGAAGGCCGCGAAGCACTTCGACGAGGCGGAGCTCGCCCACCTGATCGCCGCGATCATCACGATCAACTCCTGGAACCGGTTCGCCGTGTCCACCCGGATGGTGCCGGGCCACTACACGCCGGGCGACCACCGCTGACCGTCCCGCTCCCCGCCCCTCCCCCGTCTGGAGCCCCCTCGATGACCGCGTCCGAACTGCTCGCCCTGCACCGCGGCCGCACCCCCGGCGATCCCCTGGTCCTGCCCGGCCCGTGGGACGCCGCGAGCGCCCGGGTCTTCGCGGACGCCGGGTTCCCGGCCCTGGCCACACCGAGTGCGGGCGTCGCTGCGTCGCTCGGGTACGAGGACGGGGAGACGCCCGCAGAGGAGATGTTCGCTGCGGTGGCGCGGATCGCCCGCTCCGTCGCCGTCCCCGTCTCCGCGGACATCGAGGCGGGGTACGGGCTCACGCCGAAGGAACTGGTGGAACGGCTGCTGGCCACCGGGGCGGTCGGCTGCAACCTGGAGGACTCGGTGGACGGTGTCCTGATGGAACCGGACCGGCAGGCGGACCGGCTGGCGGAGGTGCGGGCGGTCGCCGGGGACGCGCTCTTCGTCAACGCGCGGGTCGACACGTATGTGCGCGGCGTCCCGGCCGGTACGGACCAGGAGGCGGAGACCGTGCGCCGCGCGCTGCTGTACGTGGCGGCGGGCGCGGACTGTGTCTACCCGATCGGCGCCCCGGCCGAGTCGCTCCCCCGGCTGGCCGCCGCCGTGACCGCACCGCTCAACGCGCTCGCCCGGCCGGACGGTCCGGGCCCGCGTGGGCTCGGGGAGCTGGGCGCCGCCCGGATCACCTTCGGCCCGGGACTCCAGCGCAGGGCCATGACCGCCGTGCGCGGCATCGCGGACGAGCTGCGCGACGAGCTGCGCAGGCCCTGAGCCCCCTGGCGTACGGAAACACCGCGCCCCCGGCAGCGAGCGGCTGCCGGGGGCGTCTGCGTACCCGCGAACGGGCGGTGGATCAGATGAGGCCGAGCTCGCGGACCGCGTCGCGCTCCTCGGTGAGCTCCTTCACCGACGCGTCGATGCGCGCACGGGAGAACTCGTTGATGTCCAGGCCCTGGACGATCTTGTACGTGCCGTTCTCGGTGGTGACCGGGAAGGACGAGATGATGCCCTCGGGGACGCCGTAGGAGCCGTCCGACGGGATGCCCATCGAGGTCCAGTCGCCTGCGGCGGTGCCGTTGACCCAGGTGTGCACGTGGTCGATGGCGGCGTTCGCGGCGGAGGCGGCGGAGGACGCGCCACGGGCCTCGATGATCGCGGCGCCGCGCTTGGCGACGGTCGGGATGAAGGTGTCGCCCAGCCAGGCCTCGTCGTTGACGAGCTCGGCGGCGTTCTTGCCCGCGATCTCCGCGTGGAAGATGTCCGGGTACTGGGTGGCCGAGTGGTTGCCCCAGATCGTCAGCTTCTTGATGTCGGAGACGGCGGCACCGGTCTTGGCGGCCAGCTGCGAGATCGCGCGGTTGTGGTCGAGGCGGGTCATCGCGGTGAAGCGCTCGGCCGGTACGTCCGGGGCGGCGGCCTGCGCGATGAGCGCGTTGGTGTTGGCCGGGTTGCCGACGACGAGGACCTTGATGTCGTCCGCGGCGTTGTCGTTGATCGCCTTGCCCTGCGGCTTGAAGATGCCGCCGTTGGCGGAGAGCAGGTCGCCGCGCTCCATGCCCTTGGTGCGCGGGCGGGCGCCGACGAGCAGGGCGACGTTGGCGCCGGCGAAGCCGACGTTGGCGTCGTCGGTGATCTCGATGTTGCGCAGCAGCGGGAAGGCGCAGTCGTCGAGCTCCATCGCGGTGCCCTCGGCCGCCTTCAGCCCCTGCGGGATCTCCAGGAGACGCAGGTTGACCGGCACGTCCGGGCCGAGCAGGTGGCCGGAGGCGATGCGGAAGAGCAGCGCGTAGCCGATCTGGCCGGCTGCGCCGGTCACGGTGACATTCACGGGAGTGCGGGTCATGGCGATCTCCGTTAGACAGCTGGCGGTGGGGGCTCCTGGCCCCTGGTGCTGGACATCCCTGAATCTTGATGTGAAGAGATATCCAGCGATCAGGCTATCCGACCCGGAACCCCATGGCCGCCCGGCCCCCTGTGGCACCGCCCACAACCGGTCACTCCGCGCTCACGGCGGCTTCCCGCGAGGCCCCGCGAGGCCCCCGGTTCGCCGGTCACCCGGTCGACCGGTTCACCCGGTCGCTTCGGCCGTGCATCCCTCCGTGCCGGTGGCGAGGGTGGCGCACGCCTTGACGTCCGCGACCCGCTTCACGGCGACCATCGGGGTGTACGTCTCCAGCGCGGTGGACACCTTGCCGTCCTGGCCCGCGCCGCCCGCGCTGATCCGCACGATGTCGCCGGCCGCCGCCTTGGTGATCCGGGCCCACGCCGCCCCGCAGGGCTCGCTGTAGCGCACCTCGACGACGCTCGCGCCGACGGTGGCGCTGGCGACCGTACGGACGTGCTTGCCGCCGCACCCCATGTCCTCGGGGTCCTGCCCGGCGCATGCGGAGCCGTTGCACCCGACGCCGGCCGGCAGTTTCGGGGCGCTGGTCGTCGGTGTCGGGGAGGGGGCGGCGGCCCGGTCGGCGTCGGAGTCGCCACCGGGGCCGGTCAGCAGCACGGCAGCGGTCACCGCGGCCAGCACGCCCAGCGCGGCCACGGCGATCACCAGCTGTTTGCGGCGGCTGCCGTCGTGGCCCCCGCCACTGCCACGACCCCCGCGGCGGCTTCCGGGCTCGGGGTGCGCGGACGGCGGCTGACCGGGCCCCGCGCCAGCACCCACGCCCGTGCCCATGCCCGTTCCCGTGCCCACGGCCTGAACCGGCCAGGCCAGCGGCTTTGACTGCGGCTGCGGCTGTGACTGCTGGGGGATGTGCGGAACGGTCCCGCGCTGGACGGGTACGGACGGCGAGCGGTGCCCGCCGCTCGCACCGGCAGCGCCCTCGGCCGTGCCGACGGCACCTGAGGGGCGGCTCCTGCCATGGCCGCGCGACGGCTGCCCGGTCTCACCGAGCGCCGCACGCGCCTGGATGATCCGCATGCCCTCCATCGTCATGTCGTGACGCATCTCGGCCCGGCTCCAGGCCCGTTCCGTCAGCTCCCACATGGTGTTCAGATGGACGTGGTTGGTGCCCGTCACCTCGGCCAGCGCGACGATCGCACCCCTGGGGGCGAGGAGCCGCCCGTTCAGGTACCGCTCCCACGACGTCTTGCTGTACCCCGTGCGGTCGGCCACCGCGGCGATGCTCAGGCCGCTGCGGTCGACGAGTCTGCGCAGCTGGCCCGCGAACTCCCGTACCTGTGGGTCGAGATCCTCCGGCAGCGCCTTCCAACGAGGCATTACTTCCCCCTGCTTCCCAGTTCCCGCTTCACGTCGTTTCGGCTTCCGCTTTCCCGTTTCCGGATGCGTCCCGCGCACCGCCCGTCCCCCTGCCCGGAACCAGTGGTCTTCGGCTCCGGGCTACCCAGGGAGATGCGCGAACGCGGACCGCCAGTTCCTCGCGAGGCAGCGCACGGTTGCACTCGTGCGTCCGGCACACACCCTCGCGCGGCCCTGCCTCACCGGACCGCGGCCATCCGCCGACTGTCGTACACCGGCTGTCCGCCGGGCCAGTCTGCCACCGTTGCCTGACGATCACACCGTGGCGGAATGGTCACTTCCGTGCCACAGGCCACAGACATCCCTTGAACAGACCTCCCCCAACCACAAGGCTGGAACCAGGACGGGGCGAGGCCGCTCAACTCGCCGCGCGGAGCTTTTCGCTCCGTGCGCGCCCCGCCCCCCGGCGTCCGTCCCTTCTCGGGGGAGGGGACGGGCGCCGGTGAGCGGCACGGTTCAGCGGATCGTGAAGTGGACCGCGTTCTCCAGGAACGGGATGTCCAGCCACGGCCTGGGCTGGGCCATCAGCGAGAGCATCACGATGAGGACGCCGAGCAGTCCGTACGTCACCAGGTCCGTGAAGCGGGAACGCACCGCGAGCATGCCCACCGAGGGGATCACGAGCCGGAGCACCGCGCCCCCGATGAGGGCCACGCCGATCAGTATCGTGCCGATCCGGAACGCCTCCGCGAAGGGGTCGGTGGCCACGACCAGCAGCCCGATCGCGGCCGTGCAGAGCACCGCGAGCAACGGCCACTGCCGGGCGGGGGCCGGGGCGTCCCCGCCCGCCGCCCGGCCGCCGCCCTCGGGGCGCGCGGTGTCCGTGGTGAGCGACGCCGCCTCGCGCGAGCGGCCCGTCGCGGACCCCTCGGCGGGAGGGGGTGCCAGGTGGCTGCCGGTGCGGCCGTCCGCGGCGGTGTCGTCCGCCGCGCCACCCGGCGCTTCTACGGCTTCCGCTTCCGCTTCCGCGTCGTCGCTCTCGGCGGCCGGCCCGTCCGCAGCGGCGCGGTCGGCCGGACTCGTACCAGCACCCATGGGGTTCCTTCCGGTTCGGATCAGCCCGCGGCCGGGGCGGAGTCGCGCTCGGCCGCCTCGACCACGTTGACGAGCAGCTGGGCGCGGGTCATCGGGCCGACGCCGCCCGGGTTGGGCGAGATCCACGCGGCGACCTCGGCCACGCCCGGGTGGACGTCACCGACGATCTTGCCGTTCTCGTCCCGGCTGACGCCGACGTCGAGCACGGCCGCGCCCGGCTTCACGTCCTCGGGCTTGATGATGTGGGGCACCCCGGCGGCCGCGACGATGATGTCGGCCTGCCGCAGCTGGGCGGACAGGTCACGCGTACCGGTGTGGCACTGGGTCACCGTGGCGTTCTCCGACTTACGGGTCAGCAGCAGCGGGATCGACCGGCCGATGGTGACACCGCGTCCGACGACCACGACGTGCGCCCCGTTGATCTCCACACCGTGGTGGCGGAGCAGCTGCACGACACCCTGCGGGGTGCAGGGCAGCGGGCCCTTCTCGTTGAGCACGAGGCGGCCGAGGTTCATCGGGTGCAGACCGTCGGCGTCCTTGGCCGGATCCATCAGTTCCAGGACGCGGTTGGTGTCGATCCCCTTGGGGAGCGGCAGCTGCACGATATAACCCGTGCACTCGGGATCGGCGTTCAGTTCGCGTACGACGTCCTCGATCTCCTCCTGGGTGGCGGTGTCGGGGAGTTCGCGCTGGATGGAGCCGATGCCGACCTGCGCGCAGTCGCGGTGCTTGCCTGCCACGTACCACTTGCTGCCCGGGTCGTCCCCCACCAGGAGGGTTCCCAGGCCGGGGGTGATGCCCCGCGCCTTGAGGGCCGCCACGCGGACGGTGAGATCGGACTTGATCGCGGCTGCGGTGGCTTTGCCATCGAGAATCTGGGCAGTCATGGGGGCATTCTCGCGGATGACCCCACCCGGGACCAATTGCAGGTGCCGGCCGTGGACACAAGGTTGCGCTTGGACAACTTCTCGCACAGCGGCTGGACAAACTTACGTCCCGCTTATAACGATGAAGGCCGCAGTGCCGCAGAAGTACCCGGGGGGCGGACCGCTGATGTTTTCTTCCTCCATGCGGCCGCAATTCGTCCCCGTATGTCCGTTGGAGGAAACGCCCACATGAGCTTCGGCGACCCGAACCCGAACAACCCCTACGGGCAGCAGCCCGGTCAGCCGCCGCAGGGCCCGCCGCCCGGACAGCCGGGCTACGGCTACCCCCAGCAGGCTCCCCAGGGCATTCCGCCGCAGGGCCAGCCCGGCTACGGCTACCCCCAGGCGCCCGGCATCCCGCCGCAGGGCCAGCCCGGGTACGGCTACCCGCCCCAGCAGCCGGGCGGCACACTCCAGGCCAACAACGGCTACATCAACGTCCCGGGCCTCGGCACCGTCGAAGTCGCCACGATGGGGCGCCGCCTGGGCGCGCGCGCGCTGGACGGCGTCGCGTACGGCATCCTCTACGTGATCTTCTCGGTCATCGGCATCGCGAGCCTGGTGGGCGCCTCGAAGACCGTCGACGACTGCAGCGACACCGCGTACGGCACCGCCGCCCACACCCAGTGCGTCAACGACGCGGCCTCCGCCAGCGTCGGCGTCGTCGCGGGCTTTTTCGGCTTCATCGCCGTGTTCGCGCTGATCGCGCTGCTCTACGAATGGCTGATGGTCTCCATCTGGGGCGCCACCCTCGGCAAGATGGTCCTCAACGTCAAGGTCGTCAAGGAGAGCACCGGCCAGGCCCCCGGCCTGGGTGCGGGCTTCATCCGCTGGATCCTCCCGATGGTCGGCTCGCTCTTCTGCGGCCTCGGCACGCTGCTGGTCTACCTCTCCCCCTTCTTCGACAACTCGGGCAAGCTCCAGGGCTGGCACGACCGTGCCGGCTCCACGATCGTCGTCAAGACGAAGTGAGCACGCTGAAGGTGTAGCCACCCGCACCACGGCGAAGGCCGCCGACTCCCCTTGCGTTCCGGGGCGTCGGCGGCCTTCGGTCGTACTCGGGCCACCCGGGTGCGATGCGGCTCAGTGGAAGAAGTGCCGGGTGCCCGTGAAGTACATCGTCACGCCCGCCTTCTTCGCGGCCTCGACCGCCAGCTCGTCGCGGACCGAACCGCCGGGCTGGGCCACGGCCTTGACGCCGGCCCCGGTCAGGATCTCCAGCCCGTCGGGGAAGGGGAAGAAGGCGTCGGAGGCGGCGTACGAGCCCCGGGCCCGCTCCTCGCCCGCGCGCTCGACGGCGAGCTTCGCGGAGTCGACGCGGTTGACCTGGCCCATGCCGACGCCGACCGAGGCGCCGTCCTTGGCGAGCAGGATCGCGTTCGACTTGACCGCGCGGCACGCCTTCCAGGCGAAGGCCAGCTCCCGCAGCTCGTCGGCGGAGAGCGCCGCGCCCGCGGCGAGCGTCCAGTTGGCCGGGTCGTCGCCCTCGGCCTGGAGCCGGTCGGTGACCTGGAGCAGCGCACCGCCGTCGATCGGCTTGACCTCGACCTCTGCGGACGGGGCCTCGGGACAGCGCAGCACCCGGATGTTCTTCTTGCGGGAGAGCACCTCGACGGCGGCGTCCTCGTACGCCGGGGCGACGATGACCTCGGTGAAGATCTCCGCGACCTGCTCGGCCATGGCGACGGTCACCGGACGGTTGACGGCGATGACACCGCCGTACGCGGAAAGCGGGTCGCAGGCGTGCGCGTTGCGGTGCGCCTCCGCCACGTCGGCGGCGATGGCGATGCCGCACGGGTTGGCGTGCTTGATGATCGCGACGCACGGCTCGGTGTGGTCGTACGCGGCCCGGCGCGCGGCGTCGGTGTCCGTGTAGTTGTTGTACGACATCGCCTTGCCGTGCAGCTGCTCGGCACCGGCCAGGCCGCCGGTACCGGAGGTGTAGAGCGCGGCGGGCTGGTGCGGGTTCTCGCCGTAGCGCAGCACGTCCTGGCGCTCGTACGTCGTACCGAAGAAGTCGGGGAAGCCCGAGTCGTCGGCGGCGGCGTAGCCGTCCGCGAACCAGGAGGCGACCGCGACGTCGTACGCGGCGGTGTGCTGGAAGGCCTCGGCGGCGAGCCGCTTGCGGGCGGTCAGGTCGAAGCCGCCGGCCTCGACCGCGGCCAGCACGTCGGCGTAGCGCTCGGGGCTGGTGACGACGGCCACCGACGGGTGGTTCTTCGCGGCGGCACGGACCATCGACGGGCCGCCGATGTCGATCTGCTCCACGCACTCGTCGGCCGAGGCGCCGGAGGCGACGGTCGCCTTGAACGGGTAGAGGTTGACGACCACCAGGTCGAACGGCTCCACGCCCAGCTCCGCGAGCTGCTCACGGTGGGCGTCCAGCCGGAGGTCGGCCAGGATTCCGGCGTGGACGCGGGGGTGCAGCGTCTTGACGCGGCCGTCGAGGCACTCGGGGAAGCCGGTGAGCTCCTCGACCTTGGTGACCGGCACTCCGGCGGCCGCGATCTTCCCGGCGGTGGAGCCGGTGGAGACCAGCTCGACACCGGCCTGGTGCAGGCCGCGGGCGAGGTCTTCGAGCCCGGTCTTGTCGTAGACGCTGACCAGGGCGCGGCGGATGGGCTTATTCACCGACATGATTGAGATGAACCTTTCGTCCCTCAATGCGATAGCCGTCACGGGCGAGCCGCCCCACGGCCTCGACGAGCAGCTTGCGCTCGACTTCCTTGATGCGTTCATGGAGGGCCGCTTCGCCCTCCGGGGTGTCCTCTTCGGTCACCTCGACCACGCCCTGCGCGATGATCGGACCGGTGTCGACGCCGTCGTCGACGAAGTGGACGGTGCACCCGGTGACCTTCACGCCGTACGCGAGCGCGTCACGTACCCCGTGGGCACCGGGAAAGCTGGGGAGCAAGGCGGGGTGGGTGTTGATGATCCGGCCGCCGAACCCGGCGAGGAACTCCTTGCCGACGATCTTCATGAACCCCGCGGACACGACGAGGTCCGGGCGGTGCGCGGCGGTGGCGGAGGCGAGCGCGGCGTCCCACTCCGCACGCGTCGCGTGGTCCTTGACCCGGCACACGAACGTGGGGATTCCGGCCCGTTCGGCCCGCTCCAGACCGGCGATTCCGTCGCGGTCCGCACCGACCGCCACGACCTGCGCGCCGTACCCCTCGGGGTCGTCACCGATCGCGTCGAGCAGGGCTTGGAGGTTCGTACCCGATCCGGAGACCAGGACGACCAGTCGGGCCGGGGCGGCGGAGGAGAGCGGGGAGGCCACGGCTGGGCCCTTTCTCGCGTATGGAGCAGTTCGAAGCGGCCGCGCCACGGCGGCCATGCTGTTTGTACGGTCGTACGAAAGAACCACGCTCCCCGATACGGGGAACTCTACGAACGAGCCGACCGTCAGCAACGATACCGGCACCTTGCGAGGCCCTTGCGTGACGGGGGTGAGGGACCGGTGGCGCTCCGGTCGGCACCGGGAGCGGGTGCCGCGGACGGCAGCTGTCGGCCACCGCGTGTGCACGCCCAGCTTTCGGCCCCTCCTCGCCGGGAGGTAGCGTCAGGGACAGCGAACCGTCCGCAGGGCGGCAATGACGAGATGGGGAAGACGTTCACCATATGCCGGACCGACGCCGCCGCACCGCCTTCCGCCACCCGCTGACCGAGCCCAGCTCACTGCTGATGCGGGAGCGCCAGTCCCCCACGCCGGGCTCCTCCTCTTCTTCCTCGTCCTCTTCGCCGTCGGGGTCCTCCGGGTCCGGCCCGCAGGACGACAACCCCTTCGCGCCGCCGCCGGAGGACCGCCCGGACCAGCCGTGGCAGCCGCGCCACCCCGCCAACGGCGGGAACAACGGAAACGGGAACGGGGACGGCGGGGACGCGCCGGAGGACGGCTCCACGGACAACCGGCCCGTCTGGGGCAGCCAGTGGAGCAGCCACCAGCCCGGACACCAGAGCGGCGGCTTCGGCGGGCAGCCCGCCGGACCCACCGGACCGAACGGACCGGGTGGCGGCAAGGGCGGCCCCGAGGGCAAGCCCGGCGGCTTGCGCTGGGACCCGACCGACCCGGTCCAGCGCCGGGCGCGCTACTCCCTGCTCGCCGGTATGTGGGCCTTCTTCTTCGCGATCTTCGATCTGCCGGAGATCGCCCTGCTCCTGGGGGCGCTCGCGACCTACTGGTCGATCAGCGCGCTCCGGGCCAAGCCGAAGGACCCGTCAGCGGCCGGTGACAAGGCCGCCGCGCAGCCCGCGGCCCCGGGCGCGGACGCCGCTCTCCAGGGGCCCGGTGCCGCTGCGGGCCCGGCCCCCGCGCCGGGTTCGGCAGCAGTGCCGGGCGCGCCGGGCTCCAATGTCCTGCAGCGCGGCAGCAGGCAGCTGACGACGGCCGCCGTCAGCGGCCTGGTGACGGCACTGATCGCTCTGGCGATCGTCGTGACGTCGTTCACGGTGCAGCTGGTCTACCGCGACTACTACACCTGCGTGAACGACGCCCTCACCAAGTCGGGCCAGGTGGCCTGCAACGACCTGCTGCCGAAGCCGCTGGAGCCCCTCTTCGGCGTCAAGAAGTAGCGTCCGGCGGGCGGACCGGTCCGGCCTCGGCCGACTGGTCCGCCCTCTCGTTGTCCGCCCTCGCGTGCCAGGGATCGGTGGGCAGGAAGTCGTACAGCTCGTCTTCCCCGTCATCCCTGCCGTCCTCACCGTCCTTGGCGTCCTTGGCGTCCGTGTCCCGCCCGGCGGTGCCTTCCGATACGGGAGCGGGGGCGGGCGCGGGGGTCGGTTTCGGGGGCGGTGCCTGTGCCGGTGCGGGCACGGTGCTCTTCGCCGGCTGCTCGGGGGCGGTACGTCCACGCAGCCGCCAGGCCCTCAGCAGCAGCGCCAGCGGAACGCCGAGCACCGCCGTCCACACCAGGGCCGCCGCCCCGGTGCGCCACCACACCGGGCCGAACTCCGCCAGTGCCCGGGTCCCGAGCGGTCCGCCGGCCGCCGCCGCGAGGAGCGCCGCACCGGCCCCGCACCCCAGCGCCCCCAGCGCGGCGGCAAACGCGGTCTCCCGCAGGCTCCACGCCTCCTCGCGCTCACCGTGCGCGGGCGCCGCCCGTCGCACGGTGAACCAGGCCACCGCCAGCGCCGCCGCGACCGGGACCGCGGCCGTCGCCCAGTTCGGCGGCGTCCCCGCGCCCTCGGCCGGCATCGCGGCCAGCAGCGGGAAGTCCGGCACCGCTGGGCGTCCGGTGAACGCCATCGGGCCGACCGTGGACGCCGTACCGAGCGCGAACCCCGGCCCGAGCCCGTAGGCCGCACCCCAGACCGCGGCGTTCGGCACCAGCAGCAGTGCCAGGAACAGCACCGCGAACCGGCCGGTCCAGTCGCCGGAGAGCCGCAGGAACGAGTCCTGGACCGGGTCCGCGTGCCACACCAGCGCCACCGCGACCACCAGCGCGCCGCCGCCCAGCAGAACCATCACCCCGGCCGCCGCAGAGCGGCCCGCCGCCTCCGCCCTCCGGACGAACCGGGAGCGCGCCATCGCCTCGTGCAGCCGCACCGGCGCCCATGACGGCGGCGGCCCGACCGGGCGCCCGGCCGCCGTCCACACCCCGGCCGCCGCCGCGCCCGCCACCACGAGGAGCGACGGGAACAGCAGGGACAGCGGCTCCGCGGACAGCGAGGCCCCGCGTGCGTAGAGCGCGACCGGCGCCCCGACCAGCAGGTATCCGCCCGTCACCAGGGCGAACGCGGCCCCGGGCGAGGGGGCTCCGCGCCCTTCGTCGGGCTCCAGCGCGTCCCTGACCGCGCGGTGCACCAGCCAGACCGGCACGGCGGCGAGCAGCAGCGGCACGACGCCGACGGGGGCCGGGGTCCCGGTCAGGGTGTCGGTTCTGATCAGTTCGGCGCCATGGGCGAGCAGCCAGAGCCCGGCGGCCGTGTGGACGGCCTCGCCGGGACCGCCGGCGGAGGCCGGGGAACTGATCCACAGCACCATGACGAGCACCGCGATGGAGCCCAGCCCGAGCCCCGCCGCGAGCACCCCGCGCAGCAGCGCCGAGGCCAGTACGGCGGGCCGTCCCTGCTCTGCCGACAACGAGGGGCTGCGTTCGGTCACTTGGGTCACGCCGCAATGCTCCCAACGACACGCGCTTAATCCATGTAACAGGCGAATGACCGCTGTGTCGCTCAATATATGTTTATGTACTTTTTGACCCAGTGCAGACCGGGCGGGGAAGCCTCATGACACAGAGCACGACCGGCACGGCCGCCGCCCAGCCGCTCCCCTCGCCCAAGGAGCGCCGCAGGCTGCGCGAGGCGAAGTCGCTGACCGAGGAGCAGGTCGCGGCGGCCGTGGGGGTCACCAGGGCCACGGTCCGGTCCTGGGAGACGGGCCGCACCAGTCCACGCGGGCGCAAGCGCGAGGCGTACACCCGGCTCATCGGAACGGCGGACGCGACGTCCGCGTCCACGTCCACGTCCACGTCCACACCCCCGGCGCCCCCTCCGCTCCCCGTCGAACCCCCCGTCGAGATGTCCGTCGAGCCATCCGTCGAGCAGCCAGCCGAATCCCTTGAGAAGGCGCCCGCCGAATCCCCCGCCGAGGCGCCCACGTCGCCCCACACCGCCTCCCCCGCCGAGGCGTTCGACGCGCTGTACCGGCACACGGCCGCCGCGCTGTTCCGCCAGACCTATCTGCTGACCGGTCGCCGCAACCTGTCCCGCGAGGCCGTCGGCAAGGCCTTCGACCTCGCCTGGCAGCGCTGGCCGGAGGTCGCCGTGGACCGCGACCCGGTGGGCTGGGTACGGGCGGCCGCCTACGAGCACGCGATGTCGCCGTGGCGCCGGGCGCGTCCAGAACACCGCCGCGCCGATCCGCCGCCCGAGGCGCCCGGCCCCCGCGCACTGCTCGACGCGCTGCTGTCCCTGCCGCCCGCGTACCGCCGCACGCTGCTGCTGCACGACGGTGTCGGGCTCGGGCTGCCCGAGACGGCGGCGGAGACGGAGGCGAGCACTCCGGCGGCGGCGGGGCGGCTGATGACCGCGCGGGCGGCCGTCGCGGAGAAGCTGCCCGAGCTCGCGACGGCGACGGCACCGGCCGAGCAGGCGGCGCTGCTGCACGAACACCTGGGCGCGCTCGCCCGCGCCCAGCCCGCGACCTCGCTGCCGGTCCCTGAGCTGATCCGGACGGGCAGCGAGCGCAAGGCGCAGCTCTGGACGCGGGCGGCCATCGCGTTCACCGTGCTGCTGATCGGCCTGACCCTGATCACCCTGGCCACCGCCCCGAGGAAGTACGAAACGCCCCAGTCGCCCGCGCAGAAGGTCGGCGGGGTGCCGGCGCTGGGCGGACCGCAGAAGCTCACGCCGCAGGACAAGAAGCTCCAGAAGAAGCTCGGCGGCGAGCTGGTGCACGGCCCGGCCCGGCTGGTCCCCCGGGTGGGCTGAGCCCTGGGCCGTACGCGAGGGACGCGGCCGTACACGAAAGACGCGGGCCCGTACCCCGGCCGGGGGTACGGGCCCGCGTCTGTGCGTTCGGTGACGCGATCCTGCGGTGCTGCTCCGACGCGGTGAGGCGTCAGGCGCCGAGGATCTCGCGCGCCAGCTTGGCGGTCTCGGTCGGCGTCTTGCCGACCTTGACGCCGGCGGCCTCAAGGGCCTCCTTCTTCGCCTGCGCGGTGCCGGAGGAGCCGGAGACGATGGCGCCGGCGTGGCCCATGGTCTTGCCCTCAGGGGCGGTGAAGCCCGCGACGTAACCGACGACCGGCTTGGTGACGCTCGAAGCGATGAAGTCCGCCGCACGCTCCTCGGCGTCGCCGCCGATCTCGCCGATCATGACGATCAGGTCGGTCTCGGGGTCGGCCTCGAACGCCGCGAGGGCGTCGATGTGCGTCGTACCGATGACCGGGTCGCCACCGATGCCGACGGCGGACGAGAAGCCGATGTCACGGAGCTCGTACATCATCTGGTAGGTCAGCGTGCCCGACTTCGACACGAGACCGATGCGGCCGGGCTTGGTGATGTCGCCCGGGATGATGCCGGCGTTGGACTGGCCGGGGGTGATGAGACCCGGGCAGTTCGGACCGATGATCCGGGTCTTGTTGCCCTTGGCGTTGGCGTACGCCCAGAAGGCGGCCGAGTCGTGCACGGCGATGCCCTCGGTGATCACGACGGCGAGGGGGATCTCGGCGTCGATCGCCTCGACGACGGCGGCCTTCGAGAAGGCCGGCGGCACGAAGAGGACGGACACGTTCGCGCCGGTCTTCTCCATCGCTTCCTTGACGGAACCGAAGACGGGGACCTCGTTGCCGTCGAAGTCGACGGAGGTGCCGGCCTTGCGCGGGTTCACGCCGCCGACGATGTTGGTGCCGTCGGCGAGCATGAGCTTGGTGTGCTTCATGCCCGTCGCGCCGGTCATCCCCTGGACGATGACCTTGCTGTCCTTGGTGAGGAAGATAGCCATGGTGGTCTGAGTCCCTCTTCCTTACTTCGCAGCCGCGGCGAGCTCGGCGGCCTTGTCGGCCGCGCCGTCCATGGTGTCCACGCGCTGGACCAGCGGGTGGTTGGCGTCGGAGAGGATCTTGCGACCCAGCTCCGCGTTGTTGCCGTCGAGGCGCACGACGAGCGGCTTGGTGACCGCTTCGCCCTTCGTCTTGAGCAGTTCGAGCGCCTGGACGATGCCGTTGGCGACCTCGTCACAGGCGGTGATGCCACCGAAGACGTTGACGAACACGGACTTGACGTCCGGGTCGCCGAGGATGATCTCCAGGCCGTTCGCCATGACCTCTGCGGAGGCGCCGCCACCGATGTCGAGGAAGTTGGCGGGCTTCACGTTGCCGTGGTTCTCACCGGCGTACGCGACGACGTCCAGGGTCGACATGACCAGACCGGCACCGTTACCGATGATGCCGACCTCGCCGTCGAGCTTGACGTAGTTGAGGTTCTTGGCCTTGGCCGCAGCTTCGAGCGGGTTGGCTGCGGCCTTGTCCTCAAGCGCCTCGTGCTCCGGCTGGCGGAAGTCGGCGTTCTCGTCGAGCGAGACCTTTCCGTCCAGGGCCAGGATCCGGCCGTCCTTGGTCTTCACCAGCGGGTTGACCTCGACGAGGAGGGCGTCCTCCGCGACGAAGGTGTCCCACAGGGTCACCATGGCCTCGGCGACGCCCTCGGCCACCTCGGCCGGGAACTTCGCCTGGGCCACGATCTCGCGGGCCTTGACGATGTCGACACCGTCAACGGCGTTCACCGGGACCTTCGCAAGGGCCTCGGGGGTCTTCTCCGCGACCTCCTCGATGTCCATGCCGCCCTGCACGGAGGCCATGGCCAGGAAGGTGCGGTTGGTGCGGTCCAGGAGGTACGAGACGTAGTACTCCGCCTCGATCTCCGGGGACAGCTCGGCGATCATCACCTTGTGGACCGTGTGGCCCTTGATGTCCATGCCGAGGATGTCGGTCGCACGGGCGACCGCCTCGTCGGGGTCGGCTGCCAGCTTGACGCCACCGGCCTTGCCTCGGCCACCGACCTTCACCTGCGCCTTGACGACGGACTTGCCGCCCAGCCGCTCGGTCGCCTCGCGGGCTGCCTCAGGCGTGTCGATGACTTCACCGGCCAGCACCGGTACACCGTGCTTGGCGAAGAGGTCCCTCGCCTGGTACTCGAACAGGTCCACGCGCGTCCGTCCCTTATCAAATGGTCTCGCGGTTGGTTTTCTGCGTGGGCGTGCCGCGAGGGGCAACGTGACTGCTCTGTCACTAGGAAGGCGCACACGGTGACCGAATACGCGGCATGTCCATCTCGCAGGTTATCCCCGCGCCCCGCAGGACCCTAAATCGCAGATCCCCCCTGGGCGGTGATTACGGTCACAGACCGCCCTGGTGGCCGGGTCGCAGTGGACAAATCGGCCCGGGTACGGGGGTCGGGGGACGGCCCGCGCCGGTCCGGGGGCACCACCGTCACGCAGGGGCCTCCCCGTCCGGCACGGGCAGCGGCCGCTTCTCGATCGCGGCCGCCATCACCTCCGGGAAGAGGTCCGGCGTGCAGGCGAAGGCCGGAGCACCCAGCGCGGCGAGCGCCGTCGCGTGGTCACGGTCGTAGGCGGGCGCGCCCTCGTCGGAGAGGGCGAGCAGGGTGACGAACTGGACCCCGGACGCCTTCATCGCGGCGACCCGCTTCAGCATCTCGTCACGGATGCCGCCCTCGTACAGATCGCTGATGAGCACGACGACGGTGTCCGCCGGGCGGGTGATCCTGGACTGGCAGTAGGCGAGCGCCCGGTTGATGTCGGTGCCGCCGCCGAGCTGGGTGCCGAAGAGCACGTCCACCGGGTCGTCGAGCTGGTCGGTGAGATCGACGACGGCCGTGTCGAAGACGACGAGTCGGGTCCGCAGGGCGCGCATGGAGGCGAGCACGGCGCCGAACACCGAGGCGTACACGACGGAGGCCGCCATCGAACCGGACTGGTCTATGCAGAGGATGACGTCCTTGCGTACGGACCGCGCCGCGCGCCCGTAGCCGATGAGCCGCTCAGGCACGACCGTGCCCCTCCCGACCGCCCCCTCTTCTCCCTCCTCTCCGTCTTCTCCGGTCTCGCCGGGGAGGGTCAGATAGTTCTTGAGGTTGGCCCGGATGGTCCGGTTCCAGTCGATGTCGTGGTGGCGCGGCCGGCTGACCTTCGCCGAGCGGTCCAGCGCACCCGTGAGCGCGGTCCTGGTGCGGGTGGTGAGGCGGCTCTCCAGCTTCTCGACGACCTTGCGCACGACGGCTCGCGCGGTCTCCTTCGTCGTCTCCGGCATGACCTTGTTCAGCGAGAGCAGGGTGCCGACGAGATGGACGTCCGCCTCGACGGCCTCCAGCATCTCCGGTTCGAGCAGGAGCGCGGAGAGGCCCAGCCGGTCGATGGCGTCGCGCTGCATGACCTGGACGACGGAACTGGGGAAGTACGTACGGATGTCCCCGAGCCAGCGGGCCACGGAGGGCGCGGAGGCGCCGAGCCCGGCCGAGCGGCCGCTGCCGCCCCGGCCGCCGGGCTGTCTGCCGCCGCTCTCGTACAGCGCGGTCAGCGCGCCGTCCATCGCGGCGTCGCGTGCGGTCAGGGTGCGGCCGATGGTCTCCGCGCTGTCCGCGCCCAGCACCATGCGCCAGCGCCGCAGCCGTTCGGCGTCCGCCGCCTCGGTGTGCGTGTGCGGGTCCTTGGCCGTATGCGGGTCCTTGGCCGTATGCGGGTTCCTCTGCGTGTGCGTGTTTCTGGTCATCCCGTTGCCCCCAGCGGTTGTCCGTCGTTCTCGGTCGTCGCCGCTTCCCCGTCCAGGCCCAGCAGGAGGCGGAGCACCGGCAGCACCGCGTCCGCGCGTGGACCGTCCAGGACGGGGCCGAATCCGGGGGCCGTCGTCCCGTCAGGGGCCGCGCCCGCGACGGGCCCTCCCCCGGCGGCCGGGCCGCGCCGGACGAGCTCGCCCAGCGTGCGCCGGACGCCTGATTCGTACGCCGAGAACGTGCGGCGCAGCAGCGGCAGCACGTCGGTGAAGGTGTCCGGGGCGACTCCGGACAGCCAGGTGTCGACCAGGGCGAGCAGCCTCTCGTCGTGGACCAGGAGCATGCCGCCGCCGGCCGCCCCGCCGACGAAGCCCTCGATCCACGCGGCGGCCTCTGCGGGCGGCGTGCCGGTCGAGAGGGCCAGGCCCATCAGCCGGGCCGCGTCGTCCTGTTCGAGGTGTCCGTCGTCGAGCAGCAGGCGGGCGGCCCGGCCCCGGATCACGCCCGCGACCGTGTCCCGGGCGGCGAGCTTGTGCAGGACCGCTCTCCAGCGCTCGCGCAGCCCGTCGGCGTTCGCCGGTACGGCGCCGGCGAGCAGGCCGACCGCCGTGTGGACGCCGTCCACCTGGCGGCGCAGCGCGGCGGCCCCCTCGTCGTCGAGTCCGGTGCAGGCGGGGGGCAGCCCGACGCAGATCCGCTCCGCGAGCCCCGCCGCGACCTCCCCGAGCGCGGCGGTGTCCGTGGACCTGACGTCTCCGTAGCGCAGCGCTCGGGCCAGGGACGGCAGGGCGTCCGCGAGGTGGCCGACGTCCGTGTCGAGCGCGGCGCGGTCCGCGAGCATCCGCATGACGACGGGCAGCGCGTCGGGCAGTCCGGCCAGCAGGCACCGCTCCGCGAGCGCGGTGACATCGGCCAGGGCGGTGGCCGACAGGGCGGCCGACTCGGCGCGGGCGGTCGCGGCGGAGAGCACGGTGGTGCCCCAGATGCCCGCCTCCGCGACGCGTACGTACAGCTCCGGCTCCCAGCGCAGCCGCCAGCTCTCCCGGAAGGTGCCGGTGCTCCCCCGGCCCTCGGTGGGCTCGCCCCAGCCGACGCCGAGGATCCGCAGCCGGTGCAGCAGCCGGCTGCGCGCCGCGTCGGTGTCCTTGCGGAGGTCGAGCTCGATGTCCCGTTCGGACGCCTCCGGTTTGAGCCGCAGGGTGCGCTGCCTGCGGGTGAGGTCGCGCTGGAGCGGCACGGCGGGGGCGGTGTCCGGTACCTCTCCGAGGGTGGAGCCGACGACCAGCCGGTCCCGGACGAGGGCGAGCGGCATGTCGGAGCCCTCGCACATCACGGCCCGCACGGCGTCGGTCGCCTCGCTCAGTCCGGCGAGCGGGCGGCCGCGCATGGCGGCGAGGGTCCCGGCGAGCCGGACGGCCTCGATGACGTGGGCGGACGACACGAACCGGTCCTCGTCGCGCAGGAGTCCGGCGACTCTGGTCATCCACCGTTCGACCGGGCGGTCCGGGGACGCGAAGAGGTGGGCGTACCAGCCCGGTGAGTCGATCCCGGCCCCGTATCCGCTGTGCCGGGCGAGCCGCTGGTGGGTCCAGGGCACCCAGGTCAGCTCGGCCTTGACCTTGGGCAGCCCCTTGAGGAGGGCCCGGTCTGCCGCGAGCGTCGTCCTCGCTTCGAGCGCGGGTACGTGCCAGGCACCGCAGACCACGGCGACGTCGTCGTCGAACTCCTTGCGGGCCGTGCGCAGCTGGATCCGCATGTACGCCTCGCGGACCGCGTCCCTCGGGTGGCCGCCGTCCCCGTACACCTCGCGCAGGGCGGTCATCGCCTCGCCCAGCGCGGCGAAGGCCGCCAACGGGTCGCCGGGGCCGCCGTCGTGGGCGCGGTGTTCGACGACGTCCTCCCACCAGCGCTCGGGGTCGTCGTAGCCAGCGGTCCCGGCCAGCACCCCGATGGGGTCGACCGGGACGGGCGCGGGGACCGCCTCCCCCGCCCGGTCCGCCGGCCCCCGGCGCGCCTCCTCCTTCTCCCGCTCCTCCTCCTTCTCCGCCATGGCCAGCGAGTGCGCGGCCGGGAGGTCGATGAAGCGGACCGGGACGTCGTGCGCGAGGGCCCAGCGGATCGCGACCCATTCGGGCGAGAACCCGGCGAGCGGCCAGAAGGCGGCCCGGCCGGGATCGTCCACCGCGTGGGCGAGCAGCGCGACGGGCGGCCGCATCTGCTCGTCGATGGCGAGCGGCAGCAGCGCGTCACCCTCGGGCGGCCCCTCGATGAGCACCGCGCCGGGCCGGGCGGCCTCCAGCGCGGCGCCGACGGCGCGGGCCGAGCCGGGACCGTGGTGACGCACCCCCAGCAGCAGCGGCCCGCCGGGGCGGCGCGGGGTGCCTGGGCGCGGAGCGGCTGGGCGCGGGGTGCCGGTCACGCGGAGGCCTCACGGCAGGCGCGGTAGAAGTCCTTCCAGCCGTCCCGCTCACGCACCACCGTCTCCAGGTACTCCTGCCAGACCACCCGGTCGGCGGCCGGGTCCCGCACGACCGCGCCGAGGAGACCGGCCGCCACGTCACCCGCGCGCAGCACCCCGTCACCGAAGTGGGCGGCGAGCGCGAGACCGTTGGTGACTACGGAGATGGCCTCGGCCGTGGACAGCGTCCCCGAGGGCGACTTGATCCTGGTGCGGCCGTCGGTGGTGATCCCGTCGCGCAGCTCGCGGAAGACGGTGACCACGCGGCGGATCTCCGCGAGGCCGTCGGGGGCGGGCGGCAGGTCGAGCGCGCGGCCGACCTGCTCGACGCGCCGGGAGACGATCTCGACCTCCGCCTCCGGGGTGGCGGGCAGCGGCAGGACCACCGTGTTGAACCGGCGGCGCAGCGCGCTGGACAGCTCGTTGACCCCCCGGTCGCGGTCGTTGGCGGTGGCGATGACGTTGAACCCGCGGACCGCCTGGACCTCCTGGCCCAGCTCGGGCAGCGGCAGGGTCTTCTCGGACAGGATGGTGATCAGTGAGTCCTGGACATCGGCGGGCATCCGGGTGAGCTCCTCGATCCGCGCGGTCATGCCCTCGGACATGGCGCGCATCAGCGGGCTCGGCACCAGCGCGTCGCGGCTGGGGCCGTGGGCGAGGAGCTGTGCGTAGTTCCACCCGTAGCGGACGGCTTCCTCCGGGGTGCCCGCCGTGCCCTGGACCAGGAGGGTCGAGTCTCCGCTGACGGCGGCCGCGAGGTGCTCGGACACCCAGGTCTTGGCGGTGCCGGGCACCCCGAGCAGGAGCAGCGCCCGGTCCGTGGCGAGGGTGCTGACGGCGACCTCGACGAGACGGCGCGGACCCACGTACTTGGGTGTGATCACCGTGCCGTCGGGCAGCGCGCCGCCCAGCAGGTACGTGGCGACGGCCCAGGGCGACAGCCGCCAACGGGCGGGACGCGGGCGGTCGTCGGCTGCGGCGAGCGCCTTCAGCTCCTCGGCGAAGGCGTCCTCCGCGTGCGGGCGCAGCGCCTCCGCGCCCACGGCTGCGGTGGTTTCTGACACGGTCATGGATCCCCCTCCAGATCGGTCGTCCCGATGTGCTTCCCACCGTGCACCATGGCACTGACAATCAACGTTCCCGCAGGTCACAGCAGTTGTCAGTGGTGCGGCCTACCGTCTTATCCATGCTGCTGACTGACGGGGGAGAACCCTTGGGCACCGCTGCTCCGGCGGTGCGCTGGACGGTGGAGCAGGTCCTGGCCCTGGCTCCTGACGACGCTTCACGCAAGGCGGGGAACAAGCTCGGTGCGGCCGGTCCGTGGTCGGAGACCGGCCGGGAGGAGCAGGGGGCGGTGTGGGGGCTGTGCAGAGGGAGCGGGAGCACGCCGTACCGGACGGTGGTCGACACCACAGGGCCCGCGTACAAGTGCAGTTGCCCCAGCCGGAAGTGCCCGTGCAAGCACGCGCTGGGCCTGTTGCTGCTCCGGGCGTCCGACGAGGCGGCCCTGCCCTCGGCCGTTCCGCCGGACTGGGCCGGTGAGTGGCTGGCGGGACGGCGCCGCAGAGCGGAGGCCTCGGCGGTGCGGGAGGAGCCGGACGGCGGTGCGGGCGCTGTCGCCGGGCCCGCCGATCCGGCCGCCGCCCGGCGCCGGGCCGAGCGCAGGGCCGAGCGGATCGGCGGCGGCGTCCAGGAGCTGGAACGGCGCCTGACCGACCTGGTGCGCGGCGGCCTTGCGGCGGCCGAGCAGTCCGGGTACGGGCTGTGGGAGGAGACGGCGGCCCGCATGGTCGACGCCCAGGCGCCCGGTCTCGCCGGCCGGGTGAGGGAGTTGGGGGCGATACCGGCGTCCGGGCCGGGCTGGCCGGTGCGGCTGCTGGAGGAGTGCGCGCTGCTTCATCTGCTGGACACGGGCTGGCAGGGCATCGAGCGGCTGCCGCCGCCATTGGCTGCCACGGTCCGTACCCGGGTCGGGCTGCCGGCCGCCGCCGGGGATGCGCCGGTCCGTGACCACTGGCTGGTGCTCGCCCAGTACGACACCCCGGAGGGCAAGATCGTCGCCCGTCGCATCTGGCTGTACGGGCGGGAGTCGGGCCGTACCGCGCTGCTGCTGTCCTTCGGGGCTCCCGGCCGTTCTCCCGGCCAGGCCCTGCCGGTGGGTGTCACGCTGGACGCGGAGCTGACCCCGCATCGGGGCGCGGGACAGCTACGGGCCGAGCTGGGGCCGCAGTTCGGCTCTACGGTGCCGGCCGCCGCCCCGCCGCCGGGTGTCACGGTCACCGGGGCGATCGCCGCGTACGGGCGGGCCCTGGGCGACGATCCCTGGCTGGACTCCTGGCCGGTGACCCTGCGCGACGTCATACCCGTGCCGTCCCGGGACGGCTGGCAACTGGCGGACGCGGAAGGGGATTCGGCCCTGCCCGTCGCCCCGGCCGCGCTGTCCCGGCCGGCGCTGTGGAAGCTCGTCGCGCTGTCCGGCGGCGGACCGCTCACCGTCTTCGGGGAGTGCGGCCACCGCGGCTTCAACCCGCTCGCGGCCTGGGCGCCCATGGACGCGCAGTCGGCCACGGACGCGCAGTCGGCCGACGCCGGGACGGTTCCGCTCATCTGACTCCGGCGGACCCCGGCGAACTCCGTTGATTCTTGCGACTATGCGACTACTGGTGGAGGAACGATGACCCGTACCAGCCCACCCAGCCCACCCAGCCCACCCAGCACGCCCACCACACTCACCGCACCCACCACACCCGCCGCCGCCCCGTGGGACGAGCTGGCCACCTCGGCGCTGCTCGGCACGGACCGCCGCCGGCCACCGGGGGTGCCGGGCGGCGCCGGTCCGGACGGCGCGGCGGTCGCGCTGCTGGACGCGGCCGCCCTGCACACCGTGCGGCGCCGGGCCGGACTGCTGCCCGCACCTGCCGCGCCCCGGCCCGGTCCGGCGCCCGCCGACCCCCGCCCTGCCCTGCCGGGGCCCGCCCGGAGCCGGCTGGAACGGCTGCTCGCGGACCGGGCGGCCCCGAGCGGCTCCGCCGGCCGACGCGGCACCGCTCCCGATCTGACGGAGCTGATCCCGCAGTGGCTGGCCACCGCCAATCTGCACGGATACCGGGCACCGGACGCGACGCTGCCCGCCCTGCTGGACGCGGCCCGCGCGCGGACCGACCTGCGGCCGCAGGCCCTGGCGTTCGCCGGACCGCGCGGGCTCTGGCTGGCCGGGCTGAACCCCGAGTGGAAGTTCGCGCTGCGCGGTGCGTCCGGCACCGCGCTGCTGCCGGACGTGACCGACCGGGAGGCGGTCCACCGGCTGTGGGAGGAGGGCCTGTTCGCGGAACGGGTCGCGCTGCTCTCCGCGGTACGGGCGCATCAGGCGGACGCCGCTCTCGCCCTGCTCGCCACCACGTGGGCCACCGAGCGGGCCGAGGACCGGCTGATGTTCGTCGACTCGCTGCGCACCGGGCTCTCCGGCGCCGACGAGCCCTTCCTGGAGCAGGCCCTGACCGACCGCAGCCGCAATGTGCGGGCGACGGCCGCCGAGTTGCTCTCCGCGCTGCCCGGCTCCGCGCTCGCCCGCCGGATGGCGGACCGCGCCCTGTCCTGCGTGAGCCCCGGCATCACCGGTACCGGCCCTTCCGTCGCCGTGGAGGCCCCGCACGAGTGCGACGCGGCGATGCAGCGCGACGGCATGGTGGCGCTCCCGCCGTCGGGGCGGGGCGAACGGTCGTGGTGGCTCGGCCAGTTGGTGGAGTCGTCGCCGCTCTCGATCTGGCCGACCCGGTTCGGCGGCCGCGAGGCGCGGGAGATCGTCGCGCTGCCCGTGGCCGACGGCTGGAGCGAGGAGCTGCACGCGGCCTGGTGCCGGGCCGCCGTCCGGCAGCGGGACCCGGAGTGGGCGCGGGCACTGCTCGGCGCCCCCTCGACACCTCCGTCGAACGGTCCGGGCACGGCCTCGCTCGCCGAGCGGTCGAAGCTCCTGATCGTGCTGCCCGCCGCCGAACGGGCCGCCTGGGTCGCTGAGTTCATCGCCGCGCACGGACTGTCGGAGGCGTTCCAGCTGCTGGGGGTCTGCCCGACCCCCTGGGCGGAGCCGCTCGGCCGCTCCGTCGTCGACGCCCTCGACATCGCCCGGGACGCCGGCAGCTACCCGTGGAGCTTCAGCGGAGTGATGGGGCTCGCGGAGCGCTGCCTGAATCCGGCGGAGGCCGACCGCCTGGAGGTCCTCACCACGACCCCGGACGAAGCGGCGGACGCCTCCCCCGGCGCGAACGGCTACTGGTCGGAGGCGTTCCAGCGGCTGGTCTCCACCCTGCGGCTCCGCGCGGCGATGGACGCGGAGCTGACACCGGGCGGGATCAGGCCTCCGCCGGCTGACGGACGTTCGCGTTGACCCAGGAGACGATCTCGACCGTCGTCGCACCCGGGGTGAAGATCTCCGCGACCCCCTGCTCCTTGAGCGGTGCGATGTCCGCCTCCGGGATGATGCCGCCGCCGAAGACCTTGATGTCCTCGGCCTCGCGCTCCTTGAGCAGCGCGATGACCTTCGCGAAGAGCGTGTTGTGCGCTCCGGAGAGGATCGAGAGCCCGATCGCGTCGGCGTCCTCCTGGATCGCGGTGTCGACGATCTGCTCGGGAGTCTGGTGGAGCCCCGTGTAGATGACCTCCATACCGGCGTCGCGCAGTGCCCGCGCGATCACCTTGGCCCCTCGGTCATGGCCGTCGAGGCCCGGTTTGGCCACCACCACTCGGATCGGACCGGTCACACCCATCACTGCCTCCACACGCGTCTCCCGCCCCCGAAAGGCCGGGGATGTGAACGAACGTTATCCACAGCATCCCGCAAGCCGCTGTTTCGCGGTGGGCGGGGAGGGGGAAATCACACGTGGGACATGTTCACCGGGCGCCGTTTCCCGCAGCACGCGGCACACCTGCCGTGCGGGACCGGCCGTCGGGGGAGCCGCACGAGGTCGTCGTACCACCGTGCCGTCAGCCGCACGGCACGGTGGTACGGCTCACCGACCGCCCACCGGCCGGTCACCGAAGGTGATCCGGAAGGCACGGCGGGCGGCGGGTCCCGGACGGTGAACCGCCGTCCGGACGTCCGACACGGCGCCCCACGAGGGCATACGGGGCGGGAGCCGCCGCGCCCCGGGTGCCGGAAGCAGGAGGTCGGTCAATGAAGACCCCGCCTTTTCTTCCCCTACTGCCGCGCCGGACGGGCCCGCGCAACGCCTGGCTGTCGTCCGCGCTGCTGAGAGCGACCGCGCTGGAACTCCTGGTGCTCGCCGGACACGCGCTGATCTACCCCACCGGCATCACCGGCGAGCGGCGCAGCCCGCCACGCCCGGCCGCCGAACCGGTCCCCGCGTCTCCCGGGACCACGACCCTGCCCGGTACGCACGCCGGGAGCAGCGGGAGCACCCGGCACATCGGGCACCCAGACCGGCCGCCCGTCGTGCTCCTGCACGGTTTCATCGACAACCGCTCCGTCTTCGTGCTGCTGCGCCGCTCGCTGGCCCGGCACGGCTGGCGCCATCTGGAGTCGCTCAACTACTCCCCGCTGACCTGCGACATCCGCACCGCCGCCGAGCTCCTCGGCCGCCACGTCGAGGAGATCTGCGCCCGCACCGGACACCGCGAGATCGACATCGTCGGGCACAGCCTGGGCGGACTGATAGCGCGCTACTACGTACAGCGACTCGGCGGTGACCAGCGGGTCCGCACCCTGGTCACGCTCGGCACGCCGCACGCCGGCACCGCTGTCGCTCCGCTGGCCAGCGCCCTGCCGATCGTGCGCCAGATGCGCGGCGGATCGGCGCCGATCGAGGAGCTCCGGCTTCCGGCGCCCGGGTGCCGCACCCGGTTCATCAGCTTCTGGAGCGAGCTGGACCAGGTCATCGTCCCTGCCGAGGCGGCCTGTATCGACCATCCCGACCTCGACGCGACCAACGTCCGCGTCAGCGGGATCGGCCATCTCGCGCTGCCCGTGCACCCGGCCGTGGCCGCCGGGGTCCGCCAGGCACTCGACGCACAGGAGCCCGGAAATAGAACGGGTGTCGAACATAGAGCCAAGGCTGTGTGAGCGGTCCGTCGAAAGACAGCCGATTGCCCGATTCCTGATCGCCCGCGAGCCGTGGAAGATTGTCGGCGTCGCGTACCGCCGGGTACAGTCGCGGCCACTGGTTTCCCCCGAGGTCCCCCACGGGCCCCGGGACCCAAGGTCCTGCTGCCGAGGCGAGAGAGAAGTTGGTGAACGACCAGCACCCCCACGCCGGGTATGTCGGATACGACAGCCACTCCACGAGCGGTTTCGACGACGACCCGCTCTTCGGCTCCCTCCCCAGCGGTTACGACGGCCCGTACGACACCACAGCCGGTTACGCCGTCCCGTACGACACCGGCCAGGCCGGTCACAGCGGCCAGTACGACACCACCCAGTGGGACACCGGCGCACACCGCACCGCCGCGTACGACCACGCCGCCGACTACGCGGCCTACACCCCCCACTTCCAGCAGCACCTCCAGTACGAAGCGGCCCCGCAGTACGACGCGGCCCCGCAGCAGTACGGCACCACCGGCACCTGGGCAACGGCAGAGGCCCACGCGAACATCCCGGCACAGGGCGGCGCCCCCGACTCCTCGGGCCAGCGGGACACCTCCGGCTGGTACGCGAACGGCCAGTGGTCAACCACCGACACGGCGGGATACGACTCCGGCGCGTACGACGCCACCGCCTGGAACACCGGCGCCACGCCCGAGCACGCACAGCAGCCTCCGCAGAATCTGACGGCATCGCACGAGCCCGAACAGACACGGCAGCATCCGTACGAGACGCACGAACCGTACGAGACGCCGGAACCGTACGAGACGTACGAGCCCGTGCCGGCAACTGCCGAGACCTCCGGGTTCAGCCTCCCCGAGGCGGACCCGGAGCCGGAGGCCCACCACCCCGTAGGCCGTCAGGTCTCCCGCGGCGGCAGCCGCAGCCGCAGGCGTTCGCCCGCCAAGCGCTCCGCCCTCCTCACCATCGCCGTCCCCTCCGCCTGCGTGATGAGCGTGGCCGGTATCGCCGCCGCTTCCGTGGGCGGCATGGGTGGCGGCGAGGAGAAGAAGGACGACACCACGACGATGGCGGCCGCGGACCCCGGCACGGTCAAGCCGGTAGCCGCGAACAACAAGCTGGACACCCAGCTCGCCAACCTCAGCGCCGACGCGGAGAACTTCGCCGGTCGCGCCAGCCGCACCCAGGAGCGCATCGACCTCAAGGAGCGGCAGGCCGCCGAGAAGAAGAAGCGCGAGGAGGAGGCCGCCCGCAAGGAGGCCCTGCGCCCCAAGTACGTCATGCCGGTCAAGGAGCACGGGCTCAGCGCGTACTTCGGCCAGGCGGGCGTCAACTGGATGTCCGTGCACACGGGCATCGACTTCCCCGTCCAGTACGGGACCCCGGTGATGGCGGCGACCGACGGCACCGTCCGTACGCAGTACAACACCGCCTACGGGAACATGGCCATCGTGACCATGGCCGACGGCACCGAGACCTGGTACTGCCACCTCAGCAGCACCCGGATCCGCTCCGGTCCGGTCAAGGCCGGTGACGTCATCGCGTACTCCGGCAACTCCGGGAACTCGACGGGCCCGCACATGCACTTCGAGGTGCGGCCCGGCGGCGGCGCGGCCGTCGACCCGCTGCCCTGGCTCCGCAGCCACAACATCGACCCGACCTGATCCGGCCTTCCTCCCGAGGGAACCGAGCCGGGCCGGTACGCCCCGCTACAGCTTCTGGACCGGGGCGTACCGCAGCAGCAGCTTCTTCGGCCGCTCGTCCCCGAAGTCGACCGTGGCCTTCGCCTGGTCACCGACGCCGTCGACCGCCGTCACCGTGCCCAGACCGAACTGGTCGTGCGTGACCCGGTCACCGACCGCCAGTGTGATCGTCGGCTTGTCCGACGTGCGCCGGGTCGCGAAGCCCGAGGGACCGGAGCGCGAACGGGACGCGGACAGCGATGAGGTGATGCCCGACGTCGGTCCCGCCGGAGCCGCCATCGGGCCCTTGCGCTTCCACTCCAGGTGCTGCTCCGGGATCTCCTCCAGGAACCGCGACGGCGGGTTGTACGAGGGCTGGCCCCATGCGCTGCGCATCGACGCCCGGGTCAGATAGAGCCGCTCGCGGGCGCGGGTGATGCCGACATAGGCGAGCCGGCGCTCCTCCTCCAGCTCCTTGACCTGGCCCAGCGCGCGCATGTGCGGGAAGACACCGTCCTCCATGCCGGTCAGGAAGACCACCGGGAATTCGAGGCCCTTCGCCGTGTGCAGGGTCATCAGCGTGACGACTCCGGAGCCGTCGGTGTCCTCGTCGGGGATCTGGTCGGAGTCCGCGACGAGCGCGACCCGCTCCAGGAACTCGGCGAGCGTTCCCGCACCCTCCTCCTCGCCCCGGTCCTGCTCGAATTCGAGCGCCACGGAGGCGAGCTCCTGGAGGTTCTCGATCCGGGTCTCGTCCTGCGGGTCGGTGGAGGCCTGGAGCTCGGCCAGGTAGCCGGTCCGCTCCATGACGGCCTCCAGCACCACGGCCGGGCCCGCGCCCGACTCGACGATCGTGCGCAGCTCCTCCATCAGCGTGTTGAACCGCTTGACGGCGTTGGCGGAACGGGCGGCCATGCCGTACGCCTCGTCGACGCGGCGCAGCGCCTGCGGGAAGGTGATCTTCTCCCGCATCGAGAGGGCGTCGATCATCGCCTCCGCCCGGTCCCCGATGCCGCGCTTGGGCACGTTCAGGATGCGGCGCAGCGGGACGGTGTCCTCCGGGTTGGACAGCACCCGGAGGTAGGCCAGGACGTCCCTGACCTCCTTGCGCTCGTAGAAGCGCACTCCGCCGACGACCTTGTAGGGCAGGCCGACCCGGATGAAGATCTCCTCGAAGACACGGGACTGCGCGTTCGTCCGGTAGAAGATCGCGACGTCGCCCGCCTTGGCGTCGCCCGCATCGGTCAGCCGGTCGATCTCGTCCGCGACGAACTGCGCCTCGTCGTGCTCGGTGTCCGCGACGTAGCCGGTGATCCGGGTGCCGGAGCCGGCGTTGGTCCAGAGGTTCTTCGGGCGGCGGCTCTCGTTGCGCTCGATGACGGCGTTGGCGGCGGACAGGATCGTCTGGGTGGAGCGGTAGTTCTGCTCCAGGAGGATCGTGGTCGCGTCCGGGTAGTCCTCCTCGAACTGGAGGATGTTGCGGATCGTGGCGCCCCGGAAGGCGTAGATCGACTGGTCGGCGTCACCGACGACGCACAGTTCGCCGGGGGCGTCGGCCGCGCCGGCCGGGCCGACCAGCTCCCGTACGAGCGTGTACTGGGCGTGGTTGGTGTCCTGGTACTCGTCGACCAGGACGTGCCGGAAGCGGCGGCGGTAGTGCTCCGCGACGTCGGGGAAGGCCTGGAGCAGGTGCACCGTCGTCATGATGATGTCGTCGAAGTCCAGCGCGTTGGCCTCGCGCAGCCGGGACTGGTACATCGCGTAGGCCTGGGCGAGGGTCTTCTCGAAGCCGTCCGTGGCCTGTCCGGCGAAGGTCTCCTCGTCGATCAGCTCGTTCTTCAGGTTCGACACCTTGGCCGTGAACGACTTCGGCGGGAAGCGCTTCGGGTCGAGGTCGAGATCGCGGCAGACCAGGGCCATCAGCCGCTTGGAGTCCGCCGCGTCGTAGATCGAGAACGAGGAGGTGAAGCCGAGCTTCTTCGACTCGCGGCGCAGGATCCGGACGCAGGCGCTGTGGAAGGTCATGACCCACATGGCGTTGGCGCGGGGGCCGACGAGCTGCTCGACGCGCTCCTTCATCTCGCCGGCGGCCTTGTTGGTGAAGGTGATCGCCAGGATCTGGCCGGGGTGCACCCCGCGCTCGGCCAGCAGGTGGGCGATGCGGTGCGTCAGCACCCGGGTCTTGCCCGAACCGGCCCCGGCGACGATGAGCAGCGGGGAGCCCGCGTACACGACGGCGGCACGCTGCTCGGTGTTCAGCCCGTCGAGCAGCGCGGCGGCGTCGATGACCGGGCGGTGGGCCCCGTCGCGGTAGTACGCGTCGCGGGGCGGCGGGGGCCCGTCGAACACGCCTCCGAAGAGGTCCTCCGGCACCGCTTCGGGTGCGGAGTCCTCGGGGGGCGGCGGGGGCCCGTCCTCCGCGTGCTGGAGGCCGGCCAGGAAACTGTCGTCAAAGAGGCTGCTCATCGCTGTCCGAGTCTAGGCGGCCCTACTGACACCCCGGGCCCGCATGGCAGAACCCGTACCTCCGGAGCCACACACGGCGATGTCCGGAGCACCCTGCGTAGGGAAAGGGCGGGCCGCGCCCGGCCGTGCGGCGCGGGTTCCGCAAGGTCACGAAAATGTATCGGGCATATCGAACATCAACCTTCACAGCGACACCATGAGTTGGCTAGCGTGCTCGTTCGGACGGCCGTACCCCCAGAGGCGAACCACGCCGAGCGGGCGTCCACGCCGAATCCGGGCCGCCCGTACGGGGTCCGGAACCGGGGACCCACACGCAGCACCGGGGTGAATCGGTCCGCAACCCCCCACCAGGACCGTAGGGCAGCCTTCCGTTCCGCCCGAACCCGACAGCTAACCCGGTAGGCGGTCCACGGAAGGAAATGCCGGTCTTGGCATCGCATCGGAAACCGCGCCTCCGGGTGCGCAGCACCACCCCCGCCATCGGGTTCACGACGGCGGCTCTGGCCTCCGTGACCCTGCTGTCCACGCAGAGCGCGCTGGCGGCCCCGGCCCCGAAGCCCAGCATCGAGGACGTCCAGAAGAAGGTCGACGACCTCTACCGGCAGGCGGGCACCGCGACCCAGCACTACGACGAGGCGAAAGAGGCGTCCGCCGCGCAGCGCGCCAAGGTGGACGGGCTGCTGGACGACATCGCCAAGCGCGCCGACAAGCTGAACGACGCCCGCCGCACGCTCGGGAACTACGCGGCCGCCCAGTACCGCGACGGCGCGCTCGCGCCGACCGCCACCTTCTTCCTGGCCAACGACCCGCAGTCGTTCTTCGACCAGACCCACCTGATGAACCGGATGGCCGCCAACCAGCAGCAGGCCGTCACGGACTTCCGTACGAAGCAGGCGGAGGCGTCGAAGAAGCGGGCGGAGGCGGTGACGAGCCTGGAGACGCTCACCGCGTCGCAGACCAAGCTGCGCACCAGCAAGCAGAACGTGCAGAACAAGCTGACCGAGGCGCGCACGCTGCTGTCGAAGCTGACCGCGCAGGAGAAGGCGCGGCTGGCCGAGCTGGAGGAGAAGAAGAAGGCCGAGGCCGCGCGCAAGGCCAAGGAGCTGGCGAAGAAGCAGGCGGCCGCCAAGGCGGAGGCCGACCGCAAGGCCAAGGAGGCCGGCGGCAGCGGCACGGGCTCCGGTACGGGCACGGGTTCGGACACCGGTTCCGGCACCGGTTCCGGCACGGGCACCGGTTCCGGTTCGGACAGCAGCGCGACGACGAAGGCCGAGAAGGTCCTCGCGTTCGCCAGGGCCCAGATCGGCAAGCCGTACGTCTGGGGGGCGACCGGCCCGTCCTCGTACGACTGCTCGGGGCTGACCCAGGCGGCCTGGAAGGCCGCGGGCGTCACCATTCCCCGGACCACCTGGGACCAGGTGAACGTCGGCACCCGGATCGCCACGGAGGACCTTCAGCCCGGGGACCTGGTCTTCTTCTACAACGACATCAGCCACGTCGGGATCTACAAGGGCGACGGCATGATGATCCACGCGCCGAAGCCGGGGGCCAATGTGCGCGAGGAGTCGATCTACTACATGCCGATCTACGGGAGCGTGCGCCCCGGTTAGACCGTCGTCGCCGCGGCGGGCGCTCAGGTCCAGAGCGTGGCGATGAAGATGTTGACCACCGTCAGTCCGCCCACCGCCGCGAAGAGGCCCTTCTCGACCTTCTCCTCGTCCCGCTTGACGTAGACCAGCCCGAGGATGACGACGAGGATCAGCAGCTTGATGCCGATCTTGACGTTGTTCACGGGGTGGTCGTCGGCCTGGTCGAGCCCGACCAGGGCGATTCCGGTGACCAGCATGGTCAGCGCGCCGTGCAGCATCCCCGGTACGAACCGGGCCGTCCCCGCGCTCATCGCCTTCATCTGCGTGAGGAAACCTCCCAGCAGGGCGGCGATTCCGATGATGTGAAGAGCGACGAAGACATCGATGAGTACACGCATGGTTCCGCACCCTAGCCCTGCCCTTAGCAGGCCTCCGCAGTGAGGTGCTACTTACTGGCCGCTTGAATGATGAATGCACCAATTGCCTGGCTCTGGTGCAATTTTTCCTGTCATTCAGAAACAACGCACCGCCAAATTCGGGCAATAAGCGTCATTACGACTCTTCCCCGTGCCCCGGGTTTAGCGTCCCTACCAGGTGACCGGATCACCGCCGCTCCGCACCCGGACGGCGCCGCCCGGTCGCCCCGCCGAGAGATCCGGCGGCGGGCCGCTCCCCCTGTTGGTGACCCGCCGCCGGACCGGGCGGGTCCGCCGGTAGGCCCCGGCGGGCAGTCGACAGGAAGGACCACCGCCCTCGTGGCCGCGCACCGGAAACCAAAGCAGCGCCCGTACACCGGCTCTGCTGCCCGCACCGCAGCGACCCTCGCCCTCGCCGGGGCCGCGACCGCTGCCGCACTGCCGGGATCCGCGCACGCAGAGCCGACGCCCACCGCCGCCCAGGTCAAGGCCGAGGTGGACAGGCTGTACCGGGAGGCGGAGGTCGCCACCGAGCAGTACAACGGCGCGAAGGTGAAGGCGGCCGCCACCGCCAAGTCGATCGACGCGCTGCGCGACGAGGCCGCCCGCAGGACCGAGCGGCTCAACACCTCGCGCGAGGCGCTGGGCTCGTACGCCGCCGCGCAGTACCGCGCGGGCGGCCTCGATCCGTCCCTCCAGCTGGCCCTCTCCTCCGACCCCGACCAGTACCTCCAGCGCGCCTCCTACGTGGAGCGGGCCGCGTCCGGCCGGGCCGACGAGCTCCGCGCCGTGCGGCGCCAGGTGGCGGACGTGGCGCAGCTGCGCTCCGAGGCGGCGGGGCAGCTGGCCGAGCTCACCGCCCGCCAGGCCGACCTCCAGAAGCACAGGGCGACGGTCCGGGCCAAGCTGTCGGAGGCCCGCACACTGCTGGCCCGCCTCTCCCCCGCCCAGCGCGCCGCCTACGACGCCTCCGACGGCGGCGGCCGAGGCGCGGGCCACGCCGACCGCAGCGCCCCGCGCGGCTCGGCGCAGGCTCCGAACGCCCGCGCGGCGGCCGCCGTCGCCTTCGCGTACGGGGCCCTCGGCAAGCCGTACGTCTGGGGCGCCACCGGCCCCTCCTCGTTCGACTGCTCCGGCCTCACCCAGGCCGCCTGGCGCTCCGCAGGAGTCTCGCTGCCCCGGACCACGTACACCCAGATCAACGCCGGTCAGCGGGTCGGGAGGTCCGAACTCGCTCCGGGGGACCTGGTGTTCTTCTACTCGGGCGTCAGCCATGTCGGCCTCTACATCGGCAACGGCCGGATGATCCACGCCCCGCGCCCCGGAGCCCCGGTCCGCATCGCGCCGGTCGACGAAATGCCCTTCGCGGGAGCGACCCGGGTGGCATAGGCTCCCGTCCTTCCGACCCACCGGACAGAAGGACACCCGCACATGCCCGTGGACTTCGACGTCCAGACCCACGCCCGTACGCTCGCCCTCCGCTCCCCGGACCACTACCGGGTGGGCCCGTTCACGGTGCGCCACAATGTGAACTGGTCTCTGAAGTACGCCAACTACGCGATCCCGGACCAGGGAGCGGAACCGACACCCGGCGAACTAGACGCCCTGATAGCGGCGTTCCGGGAGCGGGACCGGATGCCGCGCCTGGAGTACCTGCCCGGCTGGGCGCCCTCGGTCGAACCCGCGCTGCTCGCCGCCGGGTTCACCGTCGAGAACCGGGCCCCGATCCTGGCCTGCGCCCCCGAGGGCCTGCTGCCGCCGAAGCCGGTGGACGGTCTGGTGACGGCAGAACCGGTCACGGCGGCGGAGTTCGACGCGGCCGCGCTCGTCCAGCACCTGGGGTACGGCGGGACCGGCGAGCCCGAGGGCGGCGAGGCGGAGTGGCTGCGCAACGCGGCGGCGTCGCCGCGCTCGCCACCCTCGACGGCATCCCGGCGGGCGCGGGCGGCTGCTCGGTGCCGGTCGACGGGCTCAGCGAGCTCGTCGGGCTCGCGGTATCGGCGGAGTCCCGCCGCCGGGGCATCGGCGCCGATCTCTCCGCCCGTCTCACGGCGACCGCGTTCGAGCGGGGCTGCCGGGTGGTGTGGCTGGAGCCGGGCGACGCCGATGTGGAACGGATCTACGCGTCCATCGGCTACCGCAGGGTCGGCGAGAAGCTGAACATCTCGCTCGATCCGGAACGGGAAGTCGCCTGAGCCGGACGGCAGGTCCGGCTCGGACCTGCCGTCCGGCTCAGACCAGCCGTCGGGCCGTCGCCCAGCGGGTCAGTTCGTGCCGGTTGGACAGCTGGAGCTTCCTGAGCACCGCCGAGACGTGCGACTCGACCGTCTTCACCGAGATGAACAGCTGCTTGGCGATCTCCTTGTACGCGTAGCCCCGGGCGATCAGCCGCAGCACCTCGCGCTCCCGCTGGGTCAGCCGGTCGAGGTCCTCGTCGACCGGCGGCGCGTCCGTCGAGGCGAAGGCGTCGAGCACGAAACCGGCCAGCCGGGGCGAGAACACCGCGTCGCCGTCCTGGACCCGGAAGACCGAGTCGACCAGGTCGGCGCCGGTGATGGTCTTGGTGACGTAGCCGCGGGCGCCGCCCCGGATGACCCCGATGACGTCCTCCGCGGCGTCCGAGACGGACAGCGCGAGGAAGCGCACCGGGTTCTCCACCGCGCCCATGAACGGGGCGCAGCGGCGCAGCACCTCGACGCCGCCGCCGCCCGGCAGGTGCACGTCCAGGAGGACGACCTCGGGGCGGGTCGCCGTGATGACGGTGACCGCCTGGTCGACGTCGGCGGCCTCGCCGACGACCTCGACGCCGGTCTCCTCGGTGCGGCCGATCTCGGCCTGTACGCCGGTGCGGAACATCCGGTGGTCGTCGACGAGCACGACTCGTACCCGGCGCTCCGGGTCCGCGTGGCCCCCGGTCGCCTCAGTGGTCCCGTTCATCGCTCGTCCTCTCCATCTCCAACTCGACTTCCGTGCCCCCGCCGGGCACCGAACGCAGCCGGGCGGTACCGCCGTTGCGCTGCATCCGGCCGATGATTGACTCCCGTACGCCCATTCTGTCCCCCGGTACGGAGTCCAGGTCGAATCCCGGTCCCCGGTCGCGTACCGAGACGAAGACCGTGCGGCCCTCGACCTCGGCGTAGACCTGTACGGCGCCGCCCTCGCCACCGTACTTGGCGGCGTTGACCATCGCCTCGCGCGCGGCCTGCATCTGTGCGGTCAGCTTCTCGTCGAGCGGGCAGTCGCCCACGACGACGACCTCCAGCGGGACGCCGTGCTTGTCCTCGACCTCCGCGGCGGCGCGTTTGACGGCCTCGGCCAGCGTCTCGGGTTCCTCGTCCTCGTCCTTGCCGGTGCCCTCGGGGTTGTACAGCCAGTTGCGCAGCTCGCGTTCCTGGGCGCGGGCCAGTCTGCGCACCTCGCCCGCGTCCTCCGCGTTGCGCTGGATCAGGGTGAGGGTGTGCAGGACGGAGTCGTGGACGTGGGCGGCCACCTCGGCGCGCTCCTGGGCCCTGATGCGCATCAGGCGTTCCTCCGAGAGGTCCTGGGTCATCCGGACGAGGTAGGGGCCGGCCAGCAGGGCGATGCCGGTGAGCACGGCGATGGCCGCGGTGAGGACGTTGCCGAGCTGGGCGGCGGAGCCGCGTACCACCATGAAGCCGGCGAGGCCGAGGCCGACCAGGGCGACTCCGGCGAGCCCGCGGGCCAGGTTCAGGACCCGGCGGCGGCTGCCGACCTCCATCCAGCGGGCCCTGCGGGCGTTGTCGGCCTGCCGCCAGACCAGGACGGAACCGGCGCCGATCAGCAGGGTGGGCCAGATGTAGCGGTCGGCCTTGCTGCCCATGTCGACGTTGCCGACGAAGATCACGGCGCCGATGAGGAGCGCGACCAGGGCGAATACCTGGCCCCGGTCGGGTTTGCGGAGCCGGCGTCTGCCGTCGGGGGCGGTCTCGAAGACGGACCGGGGGCTGTCCACGCCGCCGACGCCGAGCGGGACGACGATCCAGAACACGGCGTACAGGAGCGCGCCGAGGCCGTCCGCGAAGAACAGTCCGAGGAAGACGAACCGCACCCAGGCGACCGGCAGCCCGAGGTGTCCGGCGAGACCGCGTGCGACGCCGCCGAGCAGCCGTCCGTCGGCGCTGCGGTACAGCTTGCGCAGCGGTGGCTCCTCCGGGTCCGGATTGAGGGAGCTGGCGGCTCGGGTGGTGGCGGCTGGCATGACCCGATCGTCACACGTGTGTGCGGTCGATGGCATCAGGGTCGGCCCCCAATTCGACCCTGAGAGCCGGGGCGGGAAGGGGGCGGTGCGGGCGCGGGGGCCGGAACGGTCCCTTCAGGGTCGGGCGGGGACGATCTCAGGGTTCGTCCAGGGTCGCGGCGGGTGCCGGACGTGCCCGGCGCCCGTCACCATGGAGCCATGACCGTTCCCCAGGATGCGCCGCCCGGCGCCGTACCGTCCGCCGGGCCCGGCGGGCAGCTGCGGCGCAGCTCGCGGCAGAAAGTGGTGGCCGGGGTCTGCGGTGGCCTCGGCCGGTACTGCGACGTCGATCCGGTGATCTTCCGGATCGTGCTCGGGGTGCTCTCCGTGACCGGCGGTCTCGGGCTGATCTTCTACGGCTTCGCCTGGCTGCTGGTCCCGCTGGACGGCGAGGAGGAGAACGAGGCGCGCCGGCTGCTGTCGGGCCGGGTCGAGGGGGCGTCGCTGATCGCGGTGCTGTTCGCGCTGGTCGGCTGCGGGCTGTTCCTGTCGATGCTGGGCAACGGCGGCACGCTGGCGTTCTCCGCGATGCTGTCGCTCGCGGTGATCGGCTTCTCCGTGTGGACGCAGCACCGCAGGACGGGCGATCCGCAGGGCCCGCTGCACCCCGCGGCCGCGCAGGCGGTCTCGGACGCGCCGCCGGAGGTGAAGGCGCCGCCGCGCCCCGGCAGCCCGTCCTGGTGGCGGGATCCGATCATCAAGGACGGCACCACGGGCCCGGTGGGTCCCGGCTATCTGTGGGGGCCTGCGGACACCACGCTGGACGGCCGGGCGGCCGGGCCGCGCGGGGCGACGGCCAACGACCCGTTCCGGACGCCCAGGAAGTCGCGGCAGAACCCGGAGGCGACCTCGATCGCCGGGGCCGTCCTCCTGCTGGCGGTGCTGGCGGGAGTGGTGGGCGCGCGGGCGAACTGGGACTCCCAGCCGCTGGGGCTGAGCCTGCAGATCGGGCTGACCGCCGCGCTCGCGGTGTTCGGGGCCGGGATGCTGGTGAGCGCCTTCGTCGGGCGGACCGGCTTCGGCACGGTGCTGCTCTCGATGATCACCGCAGGGCTGCTGGCGGGGGCGTCCGCGCTCCCCGCCAACATCACCGCGCACTGGGTGCGCGAGGAGTGGCGCCCGGCCTCGGTCGCGGCGGTGCAGCCGCGCTACGAGGTGGGCTCCGGGGTGGCGGACCTGGATCTCACCCGGGTCTCCGTGCCGAAGGGCGACACGCTCAGGACCCGGGTGGAGGTCGGTGCGGGCCGGGTCGTCGTGCGCGTGCCGAAGGCGGTCACCGTGCGGCTGGACGCGCGGGCCGGTCTGGGTGACGTCACGCTGCCGGGCGAGCCGCGCGACGGCGGAGCACGGCAGGGCGACGTGGACATCAGGGTCTCGGAGAACGAGCACCGGACGCTGTTCCCCGAGCCGGGCGGCCCGCCCGCCGGCACCGTGGAACTCGATCTGGAAGTCGCCATCGGACAGGTGGAGGTCACCCGTGCTTCGTCATGAGATCCGGCCGGGACGGGCGGTGGCGGGCCTGGTGATGATGGGCCTGGCGGCCGGTTACGGGGCGGACGCCGCCGGTCTCTGGCACGTTCCGTGGGTGTTCTTCGTCGCGCTGTTCGCCGGCGGCCTCTGGATCGCCGTGCTGACCACCTGGGTCGCCTACCGGATCCGGCGCCGCCGCGGCGGCAGGATGCCGTCCACCGAGAACGACGTGGCCCCGCCGAGCAGCAGCGGCAGCCAGGCCATGAGATAGATCAGGTCGTTGCCGAGGTAGTACGGCTCGGTCTGCCAGCTGACGGTCAGCCACAGGCTCAGCGAGATCAGCGCACCGCCGAGCGCGGCGACCCTGGTCCACAGGCCGAGGAGGGTGCCGAGCCCGACGAGGAGTTCACCGATCGCGATGGCGTAGCCGAAGCCGGACGGGCTCTTCAGCGCGAGGTCGACGAGGGCCGGGATCGCGGCGGAGTCCCGTACCGCGTTCATCGTCTCGCCGATGGAGCCGGTGCCGGTGGTGTGGAAGAAGGCGCTGTCGGTCAGCTTGTCGAGCCCGGCGTAGACGAAGGTGGCCCCGAGGAAGATCCGCAGCGGCAGCAGGGCGTGCTCCCGTGCCAGCTCCCGCAGGCTCTTCGGCTCGCCCAGCCCGCGCCCGTTCATGCCGTAGTGCATTGGTGCCCCGCCTTCCGCGGCCCTGCGGCGGACCGCCCGGTCCCGCCCACAGGGCCATTCGACCCTCGCCGGACCGTTCGACCCGTCACCAGACCCTACGACCTTCCGGGTGGCCGGCTCCCCGGACCCCGAGGGCTCCGGAGGCTGCCGGGGCTCAGTCCGTCACGTCGATCTCGACCCGGTTCGACTCGGTGCCGGACGCCGTGACCACCTGCACCTCGACCACCCCCGGCTCCACCTCCACCGGCACCGGCACGGTCAGCACGGTGTCGGTCGGGTTGGCGAAGCCGCCCGGGACCGGGACCAGCGGTACGTGCACGTGGACCGGGCCGATCCGCACGACCATCCGGGCCAGCCGGTCCGGGCCCCCGGCGCCGGGCGGCACGAATCCCGCGCCGCGGATCTCGATGTCGTCACCGGTACGGATCGGCGCGTCCAGATCGCCCGCCTCCCGGGCCCTGACGACCGAAAGCACCACGGGCCGGCCGGACTCCGTGTACTTGCCCGCGAAGTACGCCGCCGCCGAGACGGCCACCAGCAGGGCCAGGCCCCAGGGCAGATCGGGCAGCTGCTCGGGCCGCCGGGCGAGGCGGACCCCGGCGAAGAGCACGGCGACGGTGGACACCAGCACGTACTGCACATCGGTGAAGCCGCCGCGGCCCGCGTCGTCGGTGAGCAGGTCGGCGGCGCGCGGCCGGTCGGCCCGCAGCTTCTGGAGCCGTCCGGACAGCACCCGTACGCCCACCACCCGCCGGACCACCACGGCGATGGCGCACACCAGCGCCAGCACGGTCACCACCCCGGCGCCGCGCGCCAGGTCCAGGCCCTCGATCAGCGCGTCGCGCTGCGCGTGGCGGGAGGCGACCGCAAGCTGGAGCGCCAGGACGAGCACGGAGAAGACCGCGAGCAGCACCCAGGACGCGGCGACCGCCCGGGAGGTGGAGAGCCGGTTGTCCTCACCGATCAGCGGGGCGAGGAGTCCGCCGCGCCCCCGGTGGACGTGGGCGGCCCCGGTCAGCAGCCCGGCTGTGACGAGTCCGGCGACCAGGCCCGCGGTACGGGCATGGCTCCAGCCCGCACCGATCGCGGTGGCGGCCTCCGCGAGGGCCAGTACGGCGACGGCGCCCCACACGATGAGCAGGGTGCGCTGCCACACCCGGTACAGCCAGGCGTCGCCCGCCTCCCGGCCCCGGTCCGCGACGGCGCGCGCGGACTGCGTCAGCTCGTCGGAGACCCACTGCCGGGTCGCGGAGGGCGACTGGGCGACGGCGGCGGGCAGCCCCTGACCTGCGGCGAGCCCGTCCCGCTTGGCCAGGAAGGCGGCCACCGCGCGCCGGTGTCCCTCGCGCGCTCCGTGCGGGCAGTCGCCGCACGTACAGCCTCCGCCGTGTGCGCTTTGTCGTGCCTCGTCCAACGCCACGGAGAACGCCGCCCTTTCCCGCCCCGGTACAGCCGCGGTCAATCCAACTCGGCTGTGATTGCTGCGAATTGTGCCGTACCGGACGGGGTACTCCCGCATCGGGGCGCATCGGGCGGGTGGCTTCGTCAGAACGTTCGAGCGATGCGCTGCCACTGCGGCTGGTAGTTGATCCAGGCGACCAGGTCGCTGCCGAGCTGCTCCCGGGTGGTGAGCGCGTCCCGGTGCTCGATCAGCACCGGCTTCCCGGCCGCCCGCGCGGCCAGCTGCACCTGGCAGGACCGCTCCAGCGTGAGGAACCACCAGGCCGCCGCGTCCACCGAGTCGCCCACGGTCAGCAGCCCGTGGTTGCGCAGGATGACCGCCTTGCGGCCGCCGAGCGCGGCGGCGATCCGGCGCCCCTCGTCCTCGTCCACGACGACCCCCGTGTACGCGTCGTAGAGGGCGTGGTCCTCGTAGAAGGCGCAGGACTCCTGGGTGATCGGCTCGATGAGCTCCCCCAGTGCGGCCAGCGCGCGCCCGTGCACGGAGTGGGTGTGCGCGACGGCGACGACGTCCGGGCGGGCCCGGTGCACCTGGGCGTGGACGGCGAACGCGGCCTGGTTGACGTGGTGGCGGCCCTCGACGACCTGCCCCTCCCCGTTGACCAGGATCAGCTCCTCGGGGCGCAGCCCCTCGAAGGGGGCGCCGAAGGGGTTGACCCAGAAGCAGTCGGGGAACTCCGGGTCGCGTGCCGTGATGTGCCCGGAGACGCCGTCCTCGTACCCGTACTCACCGAACAGGCGCAGCGCCCCGGCCAGGCGTTCCTTGCGGTGCGCGCGTTCCTCTCCGAGGGAGGTGTGCACGGGCGGCATCGCGAAGTGGAGCTGGTCCACCGGTATGGGTGTGGGCTCTGGCATGACGGCTCCTCCGGGGCTCCCTGGCGCGAGGGATCGGACCTACGGGCTCTGGCGTACAGGATCAGACGTACGGGATCCGGAAGTTACCGCCGGTCGCCGCAGGTGGCCAGAGGTACGACGATGCCGCCGCCCGGAGGACCGGACGGCGGCATCGTCATGGGCGGGCGGGTGGGACTACTCCCACTCGATGGTGCCCGGGGGCTTGCTGGTCACGTCGAGGACGACGCGGTTGACGTCGGCCACCTCGTTGGTGATGCGGGTGGAGATCTTGGCGAGGGTCTCGTACGGCAGTCGCGACCAGTCCGCCGTCATGGCGTCCTCGGAGGAGACCGGTCGCAGCACGATCGGGTGGCCGTAGGTGCGGCCGTCGCCCTGGACGCCGACGCTGCGGACGTCCGCGAGCAGGACCACCGGGCACTGCCAGATGTCGCGGTCCAGGCCGGCCGAGGTCAGCTCCTCGCGGGCGATGGCGTCGGCCTCGCGGAGCAGGTCGAGCCGCTCCTTGGTGACGTCGCCGACGATCCGGATGCCGAGGCCGGGGCCCGGGAAGGGCTGGCGCTGGACGATCTCCTCGGGCAGGCCGAGCTCCCGGCCGACCATCCGGACCTCGTCCTTGAACAGCTGGCGCAGCGGCTCGACGAGCTGGAACTCGATGTCGTCGGGGAGGCCGCCCACGTTGTGGTGGGACTTGATGTTGGCGGTACCGGTGCCGCCGCCGGACTCGACGACGTCCGGGTAGAGGGTGCCCTGCACGAGGAAGGCGACCTCGGGGCCGTCCTCCTGGAGGATCTCCAGCTGGGCCTGCTCGAAGACGCGGATGAACTCGCGGCCGATGATCTTCCGCTTCTGCTCCGGGTCGGAGACACCGGCCAGGGCGTCCAGGAAGCGCTTCTCCGCGTCGACGACCTTCAGCTTCGCGCCGGTCGCGGCCACGAAGTCCTTCTCGACCTGCTCCGTCTCGCCCTTGCGCATCAGCCCGTGGTCGACGTACACGCAGGTCAGCTGGGAGCCGATGGCCTTCTGCACGAGCGCCGCGGCCACCGCGGAGTCCACCCCGCCGGAGAGGCCGCAGATGGCGCGCTTGTCGCCGACCTGGGCGCGGATCGCGGCGATCTGCTCCTCGACGACGTTGGTCGTCGTCCAGTTCGGCTCGATGCCCGCGCCCCGGTACAGGAAGTGCTCCAGCACCTGCTGGCCGTGGGTGGAGTGCAGGACCTCCGGGTGGTACTGGACGCCGTAGAGCCTCTTCTCGTCGTTCTCGAAGGCTGCGACCGGCACGACGTCGGTGGACGCGGTGACGGTGAAGCCCTCCGGGGCGGCGGAGCAGGCGTCGCCGTGCGACATCCACACCGACTGCTGGTCCGGGGTGCCCTCGAAGAGCGTCGAGCCGCTCTTGGAGACGGCGAGCGCGGTACGGCCGTACTCGCGGGCGCCGTTGTCGTCGACGGTGCCGCCGAGCGTGGTGGCCATCAGCTGGAAGCCGTAGCACATGCCGAAGACGGGGACCCCGGCCTCGAACAGCGCGCGGTCGAGCGAGGGCGCGCCCTCCGCGTACACGGAGGAGGGTCCGCCGGACAGGATGATCGCGCGGGGGTTCTTGGCCAGCATCTCGGCCACCGGCATCGTGGACGGCACGATCTCGCTGTAGACCCGGGCCTCACGGACGCGGCGGGCGATGAGCTGGGCGTACTGGGCGCCGAAGTCGACAACGAGGACCACGTCGGTGGTGGTGTCGGGGGCGGCGGGGGGTGCTGCTGGCACGGGGCGGCCTTCCGGCGGTGGAGAGGGGGTCGGTTCTTCCGATTCTACCGGCCGTGGACCATCGCCCCGCCGGACTCCCGTCTCACCATCCGGGCCCGGTGCGAACCCCGGCCGGGAGTGGGTCCATACTGTCTGCCATGCGTCAGCACACGACCTTCGTCTTTACCTATGGCACCCGGCCCGCCGGCTGCCATGGTCGTGCTGCTTGAGCAACTGACAAGCAACGTTCCAGGCGCCCCGGGCCGACAGGCCCGGGGCGTTCTGGCGTTCCGGGCCCGGTCGGTCCGGGGGAGCCGCAGCTACCCGGGAGACCCACCATGAGCAGCACCGCAGCCACCCGCGCCACCGCGGAGACGACCGGCGCGCACACCGAGGAGGCCGCGTCCCTGATCGGCGACGCCCGCGCGCGCATCGACGCCCTGGACGACCGGATCATCGGTCTCGTCCAGGAACGGATGGCCGTCTCCTCGGTCATCCAGGAGGCCCGGATCACCTCCGGGGGCCGCCGGGTGAACCTCTCCCGGGAGATGGAGATCCTCGGCCAGTACCGGGACGCGCTCGGCAAGCCCGGCACCTCCCTCGCGATGACGCTGCTGGAGCTGTGCCGCGGCCGCGTGTGACCCGCCGCGGGGCTGTAGTGGCGTATCCCAGTTCGGGCGGAGTCTCACCCGTACGGCGCGTGACCGGGCCCGCGGCGGCTTCGTTGGTCCCGGTGTCCGTGCCAGCCAGGCACGGCGGTGGAAGGAAACCACGCGTGGCTCCGCCGGGGCGTGTGGCGTGCCGCAGGTACGCCGTGGGACCGCGCACCGGCGTGTGTGACCGGTCGGCAGGGGACAGCAGCCCGGTCCGCAGGGTCCGCCCCCAGGGGCCGGATCCTCGTAAGAACGGCCGGCTCCGGGGACGCCCGGGGCCGGCCGTTCTTACGCGTCCGTTCTTACGCGTCTTACGTGTCCGCTCTTCTGCCTACGCTGCCGCGCGGCGGCGGGAGACCGTGTAGAGGACCCCGCCCGCGACCAGGGCGGCCGCAGCCGCGGCGCCGGTCATCAGGGCGACGGAACCGGTCGCGGCGAGACCGCCGCCACTGGAGTCACCGCCGGTGCTGCCGGAGGAGGACGAGCCGGCCGAGCCGGTGGTGGCTCCGGAATCGGCCGAGCCCCCGGTGGAACCCGTGGAAGCGGTGGAAGCGGTGGAACCACCGGAGCCCGTTGTGGTGCCCGTCGAGGAGGTGCCGCCCGAGTCCGTGCCGCCGTCGCCGTCGCCGGTGGTGGCTCCGGAATCGCCCGTACCGGAGTCCTTGGCGTTCAGGACCAGCGAGGCGGTGTTGTTGGCGGGCTCGGGGTCGAACTGCAGCTTCGGGTCCTGGAGGAAGGGGTTGCGGACGACGACCTTGCCGGACGCCCCCTCGACCACCTTGGTGATCTTCAGCTCGAAGGGCAGCGCGAAGTCGGCGTCCTCGCGTACGGACATCGGGGTGGAGCAGAAGTAGCGCGGGGCCGCGGGCTGGTTCTCGCGGTACTCCCCGGCGGCCGTCACACCCCGGCAGGACTCGGGCTTGGCGACGACCGAGGCGCCCTCGGGGACGGTGACGTCGACCGTGGCGACGTCCTCTCCGGAGCGGATGTAGCCGATCCACGCCGGGCCCCGGTTACGGAATCCGACCTTCACCTCGACCGAGTCGCCCGCCGCGCCCTTCCCGCGGTCACCGTACGCCGCGAAGTCGGCGGTGTTGGAGGTCCGGAAGTCGACGTCCTGCTGGTTGTCGCTCGGGTCCAGGTCGGCGGCCAGGGCCGCCGGGGCCTTGCGCAGGGCCAGCGTGGCGCCCTGTCCGGGGCTGTACTTCGCACCGGCGCGCTGCGCGGCGCGGGCGGCGGAGCCGTCCTCCTCGATGCGGTAGAGGAAGGAGTCGTAGAAGGCGCGCTTCGTGGCCCTGATGGCGGGCGGCTCGGCCAGCGTGTAGGCGACGCCGGGCTCGTAGCTGCCGTCGAAGGAGCACAGGGCGGTGGTCCAGGCGCCGGGGCTGCCCATGCCCTCGTCGGACTCGCTGTACTCGCAGTTCTGATACCGCTCGGTGAACTCCATGCCGCGCGTGTACCGCAGGGTGAGCAGCACGCCGTCGGCCGCGCGGGTGCCGTTGTTCGTGAAGGTGACGGGCACCGGCTGGGTGTCGCCGGTCTTCAGCTCCGTCCTGAACGGCAGCCGCTCCATCGACAGGTCGGGGCCGCCGATGCCGATCCGGGCGGTGAACGAGGTGAACGTGGCCCCGTCCGCCTCCGCGGTGACCTCGATGGCGCCCGTGTCGCCGTTCCGGCTGCCCTTGGCCGCGGTGACGTCGAGCTCCGCGAGGGTCCTCTGGCCGGGGAGGATGCCCCAGTCGTGGCAGACCGCGCTCGCCCCGGTCACGGTGCAGTCGGCGCCGCCCTCCTTGCCGAAGGCCACGTCCGCGACGCCCTTGATCCCGCTGAGGTCGAAGCGGACGGTGTACTCGCCCTGGAAGGCGCCGTTCTCCTCGTCCTCCGAGGGGTTGTTGACCGTGAAGTCGAGTGAGGCCTTCTGCGGCTTGCCCGTCGCCGGGTACGGGTGCAGCGCGGTCTCCGCCGGGCCGCCGAGCGTGAACTCGGGGGCGGCGGCCTGCGCCGGAGCGGTCAGGGTGAGGGCTCCGGCGGCCAGCAGACCGGCGGCGGCGAATCCTCCCGCGGCCCTGCGCAGAGCGGCTCTCGGGGTCGTGCTTCTCATATCGCGGGCTCTCCGGGTCGTGAGGAGCTGAGTGATCGCCTTTGCGGCGACGTGGGTACGACCCCGGGCCCGGGTGAATAGTTGCGCGGCTCCAGATCACGGATCGAGCACATCGCGAGGGGTGACCGACGTCACATAAGGATTTCGTGAACTTCGGGACAACCATCGGGATGCCTTGCAGGTCATGCATGCGGAACCACCGGTCACTTCCGTAACTCGGCTTCACCGGTAGAGCATGAGGGGCTGCACTCGGAGGGGGGTGCAGCCCCTTCTGCTGTCCCGGGTCAGGACTTCCCGGCCTTCCCGGTCTTCTTCGACGGCATCGCGGGCATCCCCAGGAACGGCAGCCTGAGCGCGCCGAAGGCCTCCGCCGGGACGGCCGGCGCCTGCGGTTCGACCGCCGCCAGCCGCTCGTACGGCTCTCCCGCAGCCGGGCGGGGATCCCGCTCCCCCTTGTTCGGCCAGAACGACATGGCCCGCTCCGCCTGCGCGGTGATCGTGAGCGACGGGTTGACCCCGAGGTTGGCGGAGACCGCGGAACCGTCGACCACCGAGATGCCCGGGTGCCCGTACAGCCGGTGGTAGGCGTCGATCACCCCGTCCTCCGCACTCGCGCCGATCGGGCAGCCGCCGAGGAAGTGCGCGGTGAGCGGGGTGCCCATCAGCTCACCGATGTTGGAGCCCGCGAAGCCGTTGATCTCCTCCGCGAGCAGCGTCGCGCCGCGGGTGGCCTCCGCGATCTGGGTCGGGTTGGGCGCGCCGTGCCCCTGCCGAGCGGTGAGCAGGCCCTTTCCTATGCCGCCCGGCTTGCGGTAGGCGGTCAGGGAGTTGTCCAGCGACTGCATGACGAGCCCTATGATCGTCCGCTCCGACCAGCGCCGGTTGGAGAGCGAGCGCATGGCGAGCGCCGGGTGCCTGGCCATGCTGCCGAGCCAGCCGAGCACCCGGTGGGTGCTGTAGGGGACCTGGAGGATGGTCAGCCCGCCCATCGCGTTGGATCCCTTGCCGTAGCGGACCGGTTCGATGTGGGTGTTCTCGTCGGGGTGGATCGAGGAGGTGATGGCGACGCCCCTGGTGAAGTCGGCCTTGGTACCGTGCTTCTTCCGGTAGCGCCGGTCGGAGGCCTGCGCCCCCACGAGCCCCTCGGAGTTGGTCCGGGTCAGCTCACCGAGTCGGGACGAGATGCGGGGCAGCAGTCCCCGGTCCTTCATCGTGTGCAGCAGGGTCTGGGTGCCGTACGTGCCCGCCGCCACGACCACCTGGCGGGCGCGCAGCCGGGTGGGCTTCGCCTTCCGGCGGCGGTCCGTGGGCACGGTGGTGACGCGGTAGCCGCCCTCCGGGTGGTCGGTGACCGCGACGACGGAGGTCATCGGGTGGATGACCGCTCCGGCCTTCTCCGCGAGGTGGAGGTAGTTCTCGTTGAGGGTGTTCTTCGCGCCGTGCCGGCAGCCCGTCATGCACTCGCCGCACTCGGTGCAGGCCTTGCGGGCCGGTCCCGCGCCGCCGAAGTACGGGTCCGCGACCGTGCCGCCGGGCTTGGCCCGCGCCGCACCGTCGGCGTCCTTGCCGTCACCGAAGAAGACGCCGACCGGGGCGAGATGGAAGGTGTCCCCGACGCCCATCGCCTCCGCGGCCGCCTTGAGGTGGACGTCGGAGGGGGTCGTCGTCGGGTTGAGCCGGACCCCGAGCATCCGGGTGGCCTGGTCGTAGTACGGCTTCAGCTCGTCCTGCCAGTCGGTGATACCCGCCCACTGGCGGTCCTCGAAGAACGGCGCCGGGGGCACGTACAGCGTGTTGGCGTAGTTCAGCGAACCGCCGCCGACCCCCGCGCCGGCCAGCACCATCGCCTTGCCGAGCAGATGCACCCGCTGGATACCGAAGAGCCCGAGGGCGGGGGCCCAGAGGTAGTTCTTCAGGTCCCAGGAGTTCTTGGGCAGGGTGGCGGGGGTGAACCGGCGACCGGCCTCCAGGACGCCGACCCGGTAGCCCTTCTCGCTCAGCCGCAGGGCCGACACCGCGCCGCCGAAGCCAGAACCGACGACCAGTACGTCGTAGTCGTACGCGGCGTCGTCCTCCGCCGCACCGCCGGGTCCGGCCTGATTCCGGGCAGGGCTGTCCTGGGACATGGCACTCCTCCGTACGAAAAGGACAGAAACGCTGAGGTGGTGCGGGGGGGCGGGCGGCCGGGTCAGCGCAGGCGGAAGGCCTTCATCGCCTTCAGGCTGCGGCTCATGAACGCCGCGTACTTCTCGTCGTCCATCCCGAAGGACGGGGCGAGCGGGATCAGCCGCTGCTGGGCGACCGTCTGGGCCTCGGTGTACTTGAGGATGCCCTCGGAGCCGTGCCGGCGGCCGAGACCGGATTCCTTCATGCCGCCCATCGGGGACTGCACGCTGCCGTACGCGGGGGCGTAGCCCTCGTTGATGTTGACCGTGCCGGTCCGCAGCCGGGCGGCGACGGCGTGGCCGCGCCTGCCGTCCTTGGTCCAGACACTGGAGTTGAGGCCGTACGGGGTGGCGTTGGCGAGACCGATGACCTCGTCCTCGTCGCTGAAGCGGTAGATGGAGACGACCGGTCCGAAGGTCTCCTCCGTGCAGACGGCCATCGGCGCCTCGACGCCGTCCAGGATGGTCGGTTCGTAGAACAGCGGGCCGATGTCGGGGCGGGCGACGCCGCCGGCCACCAGCTCGGCACCCTTCTCGACGGCCTCCGCGACATGCCGGCTGACGGTCTCCAGCTGGCGTTCACCGACCAGCGAGCCCATGTCGGCCCCGTAGGCGAGGGAGTTGCCGAGCCGCATCGCCTTCGTGCGGGCGGCGAACCGCTCCACGAAGTCGTCGGCGACCGACTCGTGCACGTACAGCCGCTCGATGGAGATGCAGAGCTGGCCGGCGGAGGAGAAGCAGGCCCGGACGGCGCCCGCGGCGGCCTTCTCGACGTCGGCGTCCTTCAGGACCAGCATGGCGTTCTTGCCGCCGAGCTCCAGCGACACCCCGACGAGCCGGGCGGCGGCGCCCTGGGCGACCTCGCGGCCGGTGCGGGTGGAGCCGGTGAACGAGACGTAGTCGGCGTGCTTGACGACCTCGGGGCCGACCACCGGTCCGTCACCCAGCACGACCTGGAACACCTCCGCGGGCAGCCCGGCCTCGATCAGCAGGTCACGGGCCCACAGCGCGGTCAGCGCGGTCTCCGTGTCGGGCTTCATCACGACGGCGTTGCCGGAGACGAACGCGGGCAGCGCGTCACCGACGGACAGCTCGAAGGGGTAGTTCCACGGCGCGATCTGGCCGACGACACCGCGCGGCTGACGCAGCTCGGTGACCTTGGTGAGGGTCGGTACGACCCCGGTGTGCCGCTTCGGCTTCAGATACGAGCCGGCCTTGCGGCCGTAGTGCCGGGCGGCGACGGCGACGGCCTGCACCTCCTCGTGGGCGTGCAGGCGGGCCTTGCCGGTCTCCAGCTGGATGAGGTCGAGGACCTCGGACTGGCGGCCGAGCACCAGGTCGTGGAAGCGCAGCAGCACGGCGGCCCTGGCCCGGACGGGCGTCGCCGCCCAGGCGGGCTGGGCGGCGCGGGCCCGCTCGAAGGCGGCGGCCACATCCTCGGGGGTGGACTCCGGCAGGTCGGCCAGCTTCTCCCCGGTGAACGGGGTGTGGTTGGCCGTACGGCCGGAGCCGGCGACGCCACGGGTCAGCTGGGCGATCACCTCGGGGGTCACGACGTCGGCGGCCGTGCGCACGCCCGCGGGCGCCGCGGCCACCGGGTTGGTGCCGACAGCGGCGGCGGAGGTGGGCGTGGAGGCCTGCGAGTCCGTCATGAGGGCGAGAGTACGTCCAGCCGGATGCTTTGGGTACCCGTGGGTAACGGCTTTTCACAGTCCCCACAAGAGCCCTCCGCGAGGACCCGCCGATCGAGCCAGTGTCCACTGGCTACGTAACCGCTGATCAGGGGCTATCTCCTGGGCCGCTGGTCAGGAGGAGCGGATCTCCAGCCCCTTAGCCACCTGTTCGAAAATCTTCTCGCCGTCCTTGGCCGCCTGGCCCGCGCCGGGCATCTCGACCCGGATCTGCCAGTACGCCGACTTCTTCGTCGGGCCGGGAATCCACAGCTCGTGGTAGCGACGGCGCAGCGGGTCCTCCTCGTCGGCGGCGGAGGAGGGCACGTAGTCGACGGTGCTGTCGAAGCCCGCACGGCCCTGGTGGGTGATCCTCTTGTACGTGACGGACACGTCCGTCATCTCGTCGCCGTCGCTGCCGCCGCCCTCGTAGAACTTCTTGAGCGCGGTGGCGTCCGCCGGCCGGTCGTTCGCGTCGCTGGGATCGTGCGCCCGGTGCCAGAAGTCGATGTCGAAGACGCCGCCTGGGTCCCTGAACCAGACCAGCCCGGAGTCGCTCTGCTCGTTGCGCTGGTACTCCCCCGGGACCGTCACATCCGCCTTGAGCACCTCGTTCTCCGGCCTGACCTGCCAGCCGTCCGGCAGCCCGCCGCCCGTGAACGGGTTGACCAGGATCAGCACCAGTGCGAGGACGAGGACGAGCAGACCGCCGCCGAAGCCGTACAGGGCCCGCCGGTTGCCGTGCAGCACCGGAGGCAGCCAGCCGTTCCAGGTCCCGCTGCGGGCACCGCCCACGAGCCGGGTGCCGGCCGGAGCGGAGGCGAGGGACTCCAGGGTCTGACGGGCCTCGGCAGCCGAGGGCCGCGCCGAGGGGTTCTTGCGCAGCAGCTGCATCACCAGCGTGCCGAAGGCGCCCGTGCCCCGGGCCGGCATCTGCGGCTCGGCGGACAGGACGGCCTGGAGCGTGGCCGGGGTGTGCGAGCGGCGGTACGGGGAGACACCCTCCACCGAGGCGTACAGCACCACCCCCCAGCGACCAGAGGTCGGACTCGGGCCCCGGACGCTGCCCCAGTGCCCGTTCCGGGGCGATGTACTCCGGCGAGCCGACGAACGCGCCGGTCCCGGTCAGCGTCTCCTCGCCCTCCACCTGCGCGATGCCGAAGTCGGTGAGGACGACCCGATCCCCGCGTCCCAGCAGCACGTTGGCCGGTTTGACGTCGCGGTGCAGCACGCCCGCGCCGTGGGCGGCGATCAGCGCGCCCAGCACGGCGAGGCCGATCCTCGACGCCTCGCGCGGGTCGAGGGTGCCGTCCTGGAGCAGGTCGGCCAGCGACTGGCCGCGCACCAGCTCCATCACGATCCACGGCTTGGCGTCCTCGATGACCACGTCGTGGACGGTGACGACCGAGGGGTGGTCGATCCGGGCGGCCGCCCGCGCCTCGCGCTGCATCCGCAGGGGCGCCACCTCGCGCTCGCGCGCGCCCAGGTGGTCCGGGAGCCGGGGCTCCTTGACCGCGACATCCCGTTCGACGACCTCGTCGTGGGCGCGCCAGACGGTGCCCATCCCGCCGTCACCGAGCCGGCCGACGAGCCGGTAGCGGCCGTCGAGGAGACGGCCCGCGCCCTGGTCCGGGACCCGTGCCGGCGGGACCCGCTCGGTAGGCGGCCCGGAGGAGGGCGGCGGCGCGTGCGGCGGCCTGAGCGCGTAGCTGGTGGGCTCTTCCCGCTGTCCCCCGTCATACGTACATCCTCCCGGAGGACAAGTCAGGTCACCACGGTGACGGTTGAGCGATGACAGACCCGTGACAGTCCGGTCGCGGACGGCTCCGGCCCCGGCCCCGGCCCCGACCCCGATCAGGCGTGGCCGGTCCCGGTCGTCAGCCGGTGTCCCCCGGCGCGCGCCAGCCGCGCAGCATGGTGTCGAACTGCTTCCGGGTGGTGTCCCAGTCCGCCGCCGGACCCGTCATGTACAGCGCGTACTCCGGCCCGCCGTCGTCCGCGTAGTACATCTGGTCGATGGCGTGCCGCTGCTCGCCGCTGTTCTCGGTCCAGGTGAACTCCCAGAGCGATCCGGGGTGGTCACGGTAGAAGTTGGCGCGCAGGGCCAGGCCCCGGTACTGCGGCAGCCGCTTCCGCAGGCCCGGCTCCATGTTCTGCATGTGCAGGTACGAGCTCTCGAAGTCGGGGTTCTGGTCGATGCTGATCCGGAGGTAGCGCTTCCCGCCGTCCGGGGTGTAGTCGATGTTCGCGCCGTTCTTCCGGCGCTCCCAGCCGTCCGGTACGAGGAGCTTGAACCCCTCCGGGTCCTGGACCCGGTGCCAGCCGGCCGGTACGTCCTTCAGCGTGGGGTCCGGCTTCGGGCCCGGCTTCTCGGAGGGGCCCGGCGAGGACTTGTCGGGAGCCGGGTCCTGGGAACCGGTGCCCGGGTCGGCGGCGCCGCCGCTCGCGGTGCCGGTGTCCGGGCGGTCGCGGTACTTCATCGCGGCGATCCCCCCGCCGACGCCGAGCAGCGCCGCCAGGGCGAGCACCAGCAGGGCCGTACGCCACCGGGCCCGGCCGCGCCGGGTCGCCGGGGCGGGCCCGGCGGGCGGTACGGCGCCGGGGTGGTGCGGCCGGCCCGCGCCGCCCGGGTGCGGCAGCTGCCCCGTGGCGCCGGGGTGCGGGAGCTGGGCCGTGGAGCCGGTCGCGCCGCCGGGGCCCATCGCGCGCAGGGCCTCCTCCGGCACGTGCTGCGTCGGGACGAACTCCTGGGCCGCCCGGGGCTGGCGCCCCTCCATGGCCTCCAGCAGCATCCGCTCGGCCTCAGCGGCCGACGGCCGGTCGTCCGGCTCCTTGCGGAGCAGCGCCGTGATGACGGGGCCCAGCGCCCCGGCCCTGACGGGCACCGGGGGTTCCTCCGCGACGACGGCCTGCATGGTGGATATCGGGGAGGTGCGCCGGAACGGCGAGCTGCCCTCGACCGCGGTGAACAGCGTGGCGCCCAGCGACCACAGGTCGGACGCGGGACCGGGATCGCCGCCGCGGACCCGCTCGGGCGCCAGGTAGTCGATGGACCCGACCAGCTCACCGGTCCTGGTGATGGTCGAGTCGCCCTCTATCGCCGCTATCCCGAAGTCGGTGAGCAGCACCCGGCCGTCCCGGGCGAGCAGCACGTTGCCCGGCTTCACATCGCGGTGCAGCACCCCGGCGCTGTGGGCGGCGCGCAGCGCGCCCAGCACGTGGAGGCCGATCCTGGCGGCCTCGCGCGGCACCAGCGGGCCGGATTCCTCGGCGGCGTCGGCGAGTGACGGGCCGTCGACGTACTGCATGACGATCCACGGCCGGTTGTCGTACTCGATGACGTCATGGACGGTGACCACGCCCGGGTGCGTGATGCGGGCGGCGGCGCGGGCCTCCTTCTGCGTACGGGCGTGCAGCACCACCCGGTCCGCCTCCGCGACGTACAGCCCGGCGGTCAGCTCCTTGACGGCGACGGTGCGGTGCAGCACCTCGTCGTGGGCTCTCCAGACCTTGCCCATGCCGCCGCGCCCGAGGACTTCACCGAGCCGGTATCGCCCGGCCAGCAACAGTCCCGCATCCGTGCCCTGTGATCGATCCACGTATCCCTGCCCCGTTCCTTCGGATGACAGGTTACGGAGGGGAGGTGCGGCCACGGAACCTCGCACCGCTCACGAGATCGCACTGTGATGCTTGTCGCGTCATCCGGTCGCTCTGGGGTCCCGTCAGGTATCAGGGCGTCACGCGGTAGGAAGCGATGGCTTGTTGGTAGATGTCCGAAACCTTGTCGCGCTGGCTCTCCGGGCCGATGACCTGGAGGATGTGGTAACGGCCCTTGACGATCATCGCGAGGTTGCGTACGTACACCTCCCGGCCGGAGCTGTCCTGCCAGGTGAACTGACCCTCCGCCATGGCCTGTCGGCCGACGTCTATTCGGCGCAGCCCGCTCGCGGACGACCAGCTGGAGTCCCGGAAGGGCTTCAACTCGGGTTCCTTGTCGCGCTGGTAACCGAGCGGGTCGGCGCCGTTCGCCTTGACGGTGTCGCGGCCGGGGACGATCAGCAGGGTGAAGCCGTCGCTGCCGTAGTGGACCTGGCGCTCCGTGTTGGCGGGGCTGCGCTGCCACCCCTTGGGCACCCCGACCTCGAAGCCCTCGCCGTCCTTGCGCAGCACATAGCCGGACGGCAGCGCGACGGCGGACCGGCTGGTCTGCGGCTTCTGCTTCCCGGCCGACTCGGCCGGGGGCGGCGCGGACCCGGCCGGTTCACCGGAACCGCTCGGGCGGGCGGAGCCCGGCTCCGGCGATCCGGTCGCCGTACGGGACGGACTGGCGCCCGCGCCGGACTGCGAATCCGACTTGGGCATGAACTTCACGGCGTACACGATCGCCGCGACCAGCGCCAGCAGGATCAGTACGAGCAGCAGCCGGCCGAGCCGTCGCGGCGCGGGCCGCCCGTCCTGCTGCGGGCGCGGCGGGGTGCGCAGCGCCTTGGGGCCCTTGGGCTCGCGCGGCGGCCTGACGGCCCGGGGTTCGCGCGGCTCCGCGTGGACCGGCTCCGCCTCCGTCCGCCCCCTGGACTGGCGGTGGCGGCCGTGCGCGGCGCCGCCCCGGCGGCCTCTGCGCTTGCGGACGAGCTCGCCCCGGCGGCGTACGACGGGCAGCTTGGCCTCGTCCACGGACGGCAGCGGCACCACGTCGAGACCGGCCTCGGGCTCGGGCGCGGAGCGCACGAGGGAGCGCAGCCAGCCGCGCAGCTCCTCGAAGTCCGGCCGCTCGGTCGGGTCCTGCCGCAGCAGCGATTCGACGACGGGCCGCAGCGCGCCGCACTCCTCCGCGAAGGCGGGCGGCTCACCGCAGACCATCTGGACGAGCTCGGCGGCGTTCTCCTCCGGGTACGGGGCGTGGCCCTGGACGGCGCGGTAGAGCAGCGCGCCCAGTGCCCAGAGGTCGGTGGAGGGGCCGATGGGCGGTGCGAGCTGCCAGTTCTCGTGGACCGGTCCGGCCTGCTCGGGCGCCCAGCGCTCGGTGACCGCGCCGACGACGGCGATCCGGGCCTGCCGTGCCCGCTCGGCGGCGAGGGTGGTGGCGGGGCCCCGGTAGGCGGAGGTGTCGCGGTTCCCGGCGACGATCTCGTCCCAGCCGCCCGGAGCGGCCGCCCCGGACTCCCCGGCCCTGGCGGCGGGCTGCGTGGGGCGGACGACGGCCGGGCTGGTGCCCTGGCGGCGGGAGTCGGCCCGCAGGGCGTCCTCGCTGGAGCCGCCGGCCGGGACCGGGCGTCCGGCGCCGGGGCCGTCGTCCCAGGAGCCGGTCAGATGCAGCCGCCGGGGCGGCGCCTGACCGCCGTCGCCGCCGTCACCGTCCTCGCCGTACGGGGCGTCCTGGTCGTCGTACTCGTCGTCGTACGGGACGGCGTTGTTGCCGTAGTCGTACGCGTAGTCGTCGGCCAGCGGGTCGGGCAGCCGCGGACCGGCCGGGCCGGCGCCTTCACGCTGGACCGGCAGCACGCCGGTGTCCCGCGCCTCTTCGTTACCGGCACGGCGTTCCTCCTCGCTGACGCGTGCGGCGGCGGCGCGGGCCCCCGCGCGGTACGCGGCGATGGCGCCCGCACGCGCGGCCCGCGCCTGGGCGGCGCTGCCGGGCTGGGGAGCGGGGAGGGGCTGCGGCGGCGGGCGGCGTACGGACTCCAGCTCTGCGGCGCCGTACGGATACCCGGAACCGCCCGTGTGCGGACCGGACTCGATGGCCGCGGGGCCGCGCGAACCGGGCACCTCGGGCGGACCGTCGGGGCCGGACGGGGTCGCGTAACCGTCCTCGTGATCGTTCTCGTAGTCGTTCTCGTAGTCGTTCTCGTACCCGGTCTCCGGCGCCTGTTCGGCCGTCGGCGGGACGTACGGGCCGGTGGGCCCCGACTCCACGGCGGGGCCGCCGTACTCCCCGTCCTCCTCCGCGTCGTCCTGGCACGGCACCGGTACGTAGCCGCAGAGGGCCTCCTCCGCCGCCCCGGCCGCCAGACCGGTCAGCACGACGCGTCCGTCGTCGCAGACGAGCACGGTGCGCACGGTGATGTTGCGGTGGGTCCAGCCGTGGGCGTGCAGCACGCGCAGCGCCGTCAGGACGTCGGAGCCGATCTCCGCCGCCCGGTACGGATTGAGCGGGCGCTCCGCGAGCAGCGCCGCCAGCGGCCGGGCCGCGACCAGTTCACTCACTATCCAGAGCGATCCCGCCTCGGCGAACACGTCGAAGACCTGGTCGAGCCGGGGGTGGTCGGGCACCTGGGCCGCCGCCTGGGCGGCCTCGATCGCGCGCCGGACCGCCGGATCGGTGGACCGCCGCACCGTGCGCCCGCCGGTCAGCCGGGCCGGTGCGGGCAGGCCGTCGGCGTCGAGCACCTCCGCGTCCACGACTTCTGGTAACGGCACCTGCCGGACCAGGACTTCCTGCCCGCTATAGGTGTCGAACGCCCGGGTTTCCACCAGTTCGTACGCGTCGGACGGGGGCAGCGGAAGGCGGTAGCGGTCGGCAAGCACCCGACCCGCGTAGTCGTCCACGACGCCTCCCCAGAGCGCGCTGTCCCCCGGTCACACAGACCACACCGAACCAACCAATTGTGGTCACTTACCGTGCAATTGACACACGGTTTCGGCTGCGTACGGTCTTCGGGCTCTCACAATACGTGGCAACGGGCGGCCGCGCGGCAGGGTCTGCGCAACCCGGCCCGGCAGCCGTCCTCAGTCGAGCGGCTTGAACGTGTCGAACGCGGTCTCCCGCAGCGTCTTGCATGCCTTGCCGTCCCACTCGTCGACCTTGCAGCTGATCATGATCGAGTAGCCGCGCCTCGCGTCGACCTTGAAGCCCCGGTTCAGTATCCGGCTGCGCTGCCCGTTCTCGTTGCGCTCGAACTGCCAGTCCGCGACGGTCGGGTACCCGTTGTACTCGACCTTCTTGATACCCAGGTGCTGGTACCCGCTGCTGCTCCCGGCAACCGCGCCCTTCAACCCGTTCCAGGCGGCGGCCGCGTCGGCGCCCGGCGAGTTGTTGTAGTCGATCTGGACGCGCGGGAAGCCCTTGTCGATGTTGTAGATGCCGCCGGAATTGCTGCCCGCGATGGAGTTGCGCTCGAATCCCTCGGGCATCGCCATGGTGAAGTGGAACCGCTTGTCGGTGACCCACTTGTACCCGGCGGGCAGCGCGCCCTTGCCGTCCGCGCCGCCTTCGGAGTCGTCCGAGCCCTTGCCGGAGTCGTCCTTTCCGGAGTCGTCCTTGCCCTTGCCCTGACCGTCGTTCCCGTCCTGGCCCTTGTCCTGGTCCTTGCCGCTGCCGCCGCCCTGTTCCGTGCCGCCGGTTCCGGCGGAGGAGCCCGCTGTCGAGGCGCCGGCCGAGGCCGAGGTGCCGTCCTTGCCCTTGCCCGCGTTGTCCTTGCCGGTATCGTCGCCGCCCAGCGAGAGCGCGAGGATCGTGCCGAGCACCGCGAGCACGATGACGGCCGCGATGATCGCCAGGGTGCGGCGCGGCACCACGTCCGTGAGCGACGCCCGGGGCGGGGCGGGCGGGGCGGTGGTGGCCGGACGCGGCGGCGGTACGGCCCCGGAGGCGGACGCCGTGGCCGTGGCGGGTGCCGTGGCGGGTGCCGTGGCGGGCCGGGCCGGTGCGGCGGCCGGGGCCGCGGGGGTCGCGGCGACGGGCGCGGCCTTCGCGTTCCGGGCGGAGCGCAGCGCGCCCCGCAGCCGGTCGCGGGTGCCCTCGCCCGGTTCGCCGCTCTTCGAGGCGGGCTTCGCGGGGGCGGGCACCTTGGGCAGCGCCATCACCTGGGTGGCGTCGGCCGGCGGCACCGGGGCGTCCGACTGCTCGGGGGCGTTGATCACGTCGTTGAGCAGGGCGCGCGCACCGGCGTCGTCGAGCCGCTGCTCGGGGTCCCGGGCGAGCAGACCGTAGATGACCTCTTCCAGCGGACCCGCGTTCTTCGGCGGGTCGAGCGGCTCGGTCATCACCGCGGTCAGGGTCGCGATCGCGGAGCCCTTGTCGTAGGGCGGGCAGCCCTCGACGCTCGCGTAGAGCAGTCCGCCGAGCGACCACAGGTCGGCCGGCGGGCCCGGCTTGTGCCCGCGGGCCCGCTCCGGCGAGATGTACGAGGGTGCGCCGACGAGCATGCCCGTGGAGGTGACGGAGGGGTCGCCCTCCACCTGGGCGATCCCGAAGTCGGTCAGGACGACCCGGCCGTCCTCCGCGATCAGCACGTTGGACGGCTTCACGTCACGGTGCAGGATGCCCTCGCGGTGTGCGGAGCGCAGCACGTCGAGTATGGCCAGGCCCACCTCGGCGGCCCGTCTCGGCGTCAGGACACCGTCCTCGCGCACCGCCTCAGCCAGCGACTTGCCCTCGATGAGTTCCATGACGATCCACGGCCGGTCGTCCTCGTCGACCACGTCGTAGACCGTGACCGCGCCGTTGTTGCGAATCCGGGCGATCGCCTTCGCCTCGCGCAGCGTACGCGTGATGAGACGGCGCTTCTCGTCGTCGTCGATGGCTGTCGGGAACCGCAGTTCCTTGACCGCGACCGTGCGGCCCAACGTCTCGTCGACGGCGCGGTGGACCGTGCCCATACCGCCCCGGCCGAGCACCTCCCCGAGCCGGTAGCGCCCCGCAAGGAGACGCCCGTCCTTGTCCCGTTGGGGCTCCCGTGCCTGCTCCGCCTCCGACATGCGTCCCCTCTGCGATCAACCCGCCCTGGCAGAGCATTCATTGTCCCCTACCCCGGGACCGGTCCTGGTGCCGGGGCCCGGCTCCGCCCCGATGTGACCGGCGGAGGGGAGTTGCTGACAGGCCGACTCCCGGGGCGCCGTTCGCCACCCTGCCGGTGACGGGCGCCGCTAGGGCCTGTCTTCAAACTGCCGTCTGCCGTGCGACGGCAGTTCGAAGACAGACCCTAGGGCCTTCCCTGGGTCCCGGAACAGCGAGCCTGCCCAGCGAACCACACCTCACGCCCGCAGCCTGCTACCTGCCACGGCTCGCCGTCCAGCCCGAAGCCCCCACCGCAGCAGTCCTGATACACACGTGCCCGGCGGCCGGCGGCCGGGTGCCCCTCGAACCGGCGCTCCTGGAAGCGGAGTTCCGTCCGGCCCGAGGGCACCAGCGGCAACACGGTTACCACGGCAGTGTGACGACAGGGCCTAGATCGGCTGAATGTCCGGCGCTCCGAGCCGTGCCGCGTCCGCCGTCAGGTCGTCGGGCTGGCGCTGCGACTCCCGTTCCGCCTCCACCCGCTTCTCGTAGTGCGTGACCTCCCGGTCGATCTGGCTCTTGTCCCAGCCGAGCACCGGGGCCATCAGCTCCGCGCAGAGCCGGGCGGATCGCGTGCCCCGGTCGAAGGTCTCGATGGAGATCCGGGTCCGCCGGGTCAGCACGTCGTCGAGGTGGCGGGCGCCCTCGTGCGAGGCCGCGTAGACGATCTCGGCCTTGAGGTAGTCGTCGGCGGACGGCAGCGGCTCGCCCAGCACCGGATCCGCGGCGATCAGCTCCAGGATCTCCTCGGTCATCGCGCCGTACCTGTTCAGCAGATGCTCCACCCGGGCGACGTGCAGCCCGGTGCGGGCGGCGATCCTGGCCCGCGCGTTCCACAGGGCGTGGTAGCCCTCCGCACCCAGCAGCGGGGTGTCCTCGGTGACGCAGTCGGCCACCCGCTGGTCGAGGCCGTGCACCGCCTCGTCGACGGCGTCCTTGGCCATCACCCGGTACGTCGTGTACTTGCCGCCCGCGACGACGACGAGGCCCGGGGCCGGATGCGCCACCGTGTGCTCGCGGGACAGCTTGCTGGTCGCGTCCGACTCACCGGCCAGCAGGGGACGCAGTCCGGCGTAGACGCCCTCGACGTCGTCCCTGGTCAGCGGGGTGGACAGGACCGAGTTGACGTGTTCCAGCAGATAGTCGATGTCGGCGCTGGACGCCGCCGGGTGGGCCTTGTCCAGGTCCCAGTCGGTGTCCGTCGTGCCGATGATCCAGTGGCGGCCCCACGGGATGACGAAGAGCACGGACTTCTCGGTGCGCAGGATCAGGCCGGTGGAGGAGTGGATGCGGTCCTTCGGGACGACGAGGTGGATGCCCTTGGAGGCGCGGACGTGGAACTGGCCGCGCTCGCCGATCAGCGCCTGGGTGTCGTCCGTCCAGACGCCGGTGGCGTTGACCACCTGTTTGGCCCTGATCTCGTACTCACCGCCCGCCTCGACGTCCTCCACCCGGGCGCCGACGACCCGCTCGCCCTCCCGGAGGAAGCCGGTCACCCGGGCCCCGTTCGCCACCTGGGCGCCGTACCCGGCGGCGGTCCGCACCAGCGTCGCCACATAGCGGGCGTCGTCCATCTGGGCGTCGTAGTACTGCAGGGCCCCCACCAGCGCGTCCTTCTTCAGCGCGGGGGCGACCCGCAGGGCGTGGCGGCGGGAGAGATGCCGGTGCACGGGCAGCCCGCGGCCGTGCCCGGAGGACACCGACATCGCGTCGTACAGCGCGACGCCGGAGCCCGCGTACAGCCGCTCCCAGCCCTTGTGCTGCAACGGATAGAGGAACGGCACCGGCTTCACCAGGTGCGGCGCGAGGCGCCCCAGCAGCAGCCCGCGCTCCTTCAGCGCCTCCCTGACGAGCGCGAAGTCGAGCATCTCCAGATAGCGCAGCCCGCCGTGGATCAGCTTGCTCGACCGGCTCGACGTGCCGGACGCCCAGTCGCGCGCCTCGACCAGGCCGGTCGAGAGCCCTCTCGTGGCCGCGTCGAGTGCCGTCCCGGCGCCGACCACGCCCGCCCCCACGACCAGCACGTCCAGTTCGCGCTCGGCCATCGCTTCGAGCGCCTCGACGCGCTCCGCGGGTCCCAGTGTCGCTGTCCTCACTGCTGCCTCCCGGTAGATCGGGGTGGTCCGGGCACGGGGTGCGGTCCGACCCGGGGGTCGGACACCCGTGCCCACCCCTCGATTCTGTCCGCGCTTCGCGACTTCAGCCACCGCCTGTGGACAACACCCGGACAACCACGGCCACACAATGCGACATATAGGTCATATTTACGCCTAGTCTGACATTGCGCTGTCCCCAGGGGTTGCGCTTTCTGTCCTCATGGTCTTAGGGAAGGACGGCCACCCACGTGCCTGCAGACCTCGCCGTCATCGGACTCGGTCACCTCGGCCTGCCCCTCGCCCAAGCCGCCGTCGCAGCCGGCATCCAGACCGTCGGCTACGACACCGACCCCCGGGCCTTCGCGGAGCTCTCCGCGGGCCGCACCCCCGTCGAGGGATCACTCCCCGCGTCCGACATCCGGCGCATGCTCTCCGGGGGATTCCGCCCCACCACCAACGAGGCCGAGCTCGGCCGGGTCCGCACCGCCGTGATCTGCGCGCCCACCCCGCTCGGCCCCGACCGCACCCTGGACCTGAGCGCCGTCGGTGAGGCGGCCCGCGCCCTCGCCGCCCGGCTGCGCCCGCACACCACGGTGCTGCTGGAATCCTCGGTGCCGCCCGGCACCACGGAGAACTTCCTGCTCCCCCTCCTGGAGAAGGGCTCCGGGCTGCGCGGCGGCCGCGACTTCCACCTCGCGTACTCCCCGACCCGGCTCGACCCCGGCAACCGCACCCACGTCTACGCCAACACCCCCAAGGTCATCGGCGGCCTCACCCCCGCCTGCACCGAGTCGGCCGCGGCCTTCTACAGCCGGCTCACCGACAAGGTCGTCCGCGCCAGAGGCCCGCGCGAGGCCGAGATGACGAAGGTCCTGGAGACCAACTTCCGGCACGTCAACATCGCCCTGGTCAACGAGATGGCCGTGCTCTGCCACGACCTCGGTGTCGACCTCTGGGACGTCATCCGGTGCGCGGAGACCAAGCCCTTCGGCTTCCAGCCCTTCCGTCCGGGCCCCGGCGTCGGCGGCCACGGAGCCCCGGTCGACCCGGGCTTCCTCCCGTACAGCAGCCGCACCCCGGGCCACCCGCTGCGGATGGTCTCGCTCGCCCAGGAGATCAACGACCGGATGCCGCAGTACGTGATCCAGCGCTGCGCCACCCTCCTCAACGAGCACGGCAAGTCCGTGCGCGGCGCCCGGGTGCTGCTGCTCGGCGTCACGTACAAGCCGGACCTCGCCGACCAGGAGGCCTCCCCCGCCCGCGAGATCGCCGCCCGGCTGATGGACATGGGCGCCCAGATCGGCTACCACGACCCCCACGTGCTGGACTGGCGGGTACGCGAACTCCCGGTCCCCCGCGCCGATTCGCTGTACGAGGCGGCCTCCAGCGCCGACCTCACGGTGCTGCTCCAGCACCACCGCACCTACGACCTCCAGGGGCTCGCCGTGAAGGCTCAACTGCTCCTGGACACCCGGGGCGCGACCCCCGCCGGGGCCGCGCACCGGCTCTAGACAGGCTTAGGGCGCAATCCAGCCATGGAATCTTCTGGGCCGATGTCCGACGCGGCTGCTAGCCTGCGGCGTCACTTATCGCACAGCCGTGCGCATCGCCCAGGGGGGAACCCAAATGAGCCAGCCCGTACCACCGCCGAACCAGCCTTACGACGGCCAGCCGCAGGCCCCGAAGCCGGCGGACGGCAACCCGTACGCCGGGCAGCAGCCGGGCCGGCCCCAGCCGGGCGCCCAGTTCGGCGGCGGCGCACCGTTCGCGCCCGTAGCTCCGGCGCGGGACAACCTCGCCCTCGGGCTGGTCGTCGCGTTCGTGGCGGCCCTGGTCGCCGCGGGGATCTACGGCGCGATCATCGGTGCCACCAAGCACGAGATCGGCTACGCGGCCGTGGGTGTGGGCGCCATAGTCGGCTTCGCCGCGGGCAAGGTCGGCGGCCGCAACCCCGCCCTGCCGGTGCTCGGCGGTCTGTTCGCCCTGATAGGCGTCTACGCCGGGCAGCTGCTCGGTGAGGCCATCATCATCAGCAAGCTGCCCGGGTCCCCGTACTCCGTTACGGAGATCTTCACGGAGCACTTCAGCGACCTGAACACGGTCTGGAAAGAGGACTCCGACTTCATCAGCATCCTCTTCTTCGTGGTCGCCGCCGTGGTGGCGTTCTCCACGGCCAAGAAGACGGCCGATTAGTCGCGGACCGCACACCGCACACACGGGAGGGCCCGGACCGCACAAGCGGTCCGGGCCCTCCCGTCATGCAGGAGACACTCAGCGGCGGTGCTGCGAGTCGGCCACCGTGACCTCGACGCGCTGGAACTCCTTGAGGTCGCTGTAGCCCGTGGTCGCCATCGCCCGGCGCAGTGCGCCGAAGATGTTCATCGAGCCGTCGGGGGTGTGCGAGGGGCCGGTGAGGACCTCCTCCGTCGTCCCGACCGAGCCGAGGTCGACCAGCTTGCCGCGCGGCACGTCCTCGTGGACGGCCTCCATGCCCCAGTGGCGGCCCCGGCCCGGCGCGTCCGTCGCGCGGGCGAGCGGGGAGCCCATCATCACGGCGTCCGCACCGCAGGCGATGGCCTTCGGCAGGTCGCCGGACCAGCCGACGCCGCCGTCCGCGATCACGTGCACGTACCGGCCGCCGGACTCGTCCATGTAGTCGCGGCGGGCACCGGCCACGTCCGCGACGGCGGTCGCCATCGGGACCTGGATGCCGAAGACGTTGCGCGTGGTGTGCGCTGCGCCGCCGCCGAAGCCGACCAGGACACCGGCCGCGCCGGTGCGCATCAGGTGCAGGGCGGCGGTATACGTGGCGCAGCCGCCGACGATCACCGGGACGTCCAGCTCGTAGATGAACTGCTTCAGGTTGAGCGGCTCGGCCGCGCCCGAGACGTGCTCGGCGGAGACCGTGGTCCCCCGGATGACGAAGATGTCCACACCCGCGTCGACGACGGCCTTGGAGAACTGGGCGGTGCGCTGCGGGGAGAGCGCGGCGGCGGTGACGACACCGGAGTCGCGCACCTCCTTGATGCGCTGCCCGATCAGCTCCTCCTGGATGGGGGCGGAGTAGATCTCCTGGAGCCGGCGGGTGGCCGACTCGACGGGCATCTGGGCGATCTCGTCGAGCAGCGGCTGCGGGTCGGCGTGCCGGGTCCACAGGCCTTCCAGGTTCAGCACGCCCAGCCCGCCGAGCTCACCGATGCGGATGGCGTGCTGCGGGGAAACCACGGAGTCCATGGGAGCGGCCAGGAACGGCAGCTCGAAGCGGTAGGCGTCGATCTGCCAGGCGATCGAGACCTCCTTCGGGTCGCGGGTCCGGCGGCTCGGGACGACGGCGATGTCGTCGAATGCGTAAGCCCGGCGGCCGCGCTTGCCGCGCCCGATCTCGATCTCAGTCACGATGTGTGGCCTTTCCCTCTACGTCTGCGCTGTCCAGTATCCCCGACACATGAGGGAGGGGCGGTCCCGGGAACCCCGGACCGCCCCTCACCTGCGCTGTCGCGTTACTTCCTGCTGTAGTTCGGTGCTTCGACCGTCATCTGGATGTCGTGCGGGTGGCTCTCCTTGAGACCCGCCGAGGTGATCCGCACGAAGCGGCCCTTGCTCTCCATCTCGTCGACGGAGGCGGCGCCCACGTAGCCCATCGTCTGGCGGAGACCGCCGACGAGTTGGTGCAGGACGTTGGCCAGCGGGCCCCGGTAGGGCACCTGGCCCTCGATGCCTTCGGGGACGAGCTTGTCGTCGGAGGACACCTCGGCCTGGAAGTACCGGTCCTTCGAGTACGAGCGGCCCTGGCCGCGGGACTGCATCGCGCCGAGCGAACCCATGCCCCGGTACGACTTGAACTGCTTGCCGTTGATGAACTGCAGCTCGCCCGGGGACTCCTCGCAGCCCGCGAGCAGCGAGCCGAGCATGACCGCGTCGGCGCCGGCCACCAGGGCCTTGCCGATGTCGCCGGAGTACTGGAGGCCGCCGTCGCCGATGACCGGGACGCCCGCCGCACGGGCCGCGAGCGCGGCCTCGTAGATCGCGGTGACCTGCGGGACGCCGATGCCGGCGACCACGCGGGTGGTGCAGATCGAACCGGGTCCGACGCCCACCTTGACGCCGTCCACCCCGGCGTCGACCAGGGCCTGGGCGCCGTCGCGGGTCGCGACGTTGCCGCCGATGACGTCCACGCCGACGGACGACTTGATCTTCGCCATCCAGTTGAGGGCGTTGCTGTTGTGGCCGTGCGAGGTGTCGACGATCAGGAAGTCCACCCCCGCACCGGCCAGCGCCTGGGCGCGGTCCAGCGCCTCCGGGCTGGCGCCGACGGCCGCGCCGACGAGCAGCCGGCCCTCGGCGTCCTTGGCCGCGTTCGGGTACTGCTCGGCCTTCTTGAAGTCCTTGACCGTGATGAGGCCCTTGAGGATGCCCGCCTCGTCGACCAGCGGAAGCTTCTCGATCTTGTGGCGGCGCAGCAGCTCCATGGCGTCCACGCCGGAGATGCCGACCCGGCCGGTGACCAGCGGCATCGGCGTCATGACCTCGCGCACCTGGCGCGCGCGGTCCGACTCGAAGGCCATGTCGCGGTTGGTGACGATGCCGAGCAGCTTGCCCACCGGGTCGGTGACCGGGACGCCGCTGATGCGGAACTTGGCGCACAGCGCGTCGGCCTCGCCGAGCGTGGCGTCCGGGCTGACCGTGATCGGGTCGGTGACCATGCCGGACTCGGACCGCTTCACCAGGTCCACCTGGTTGACCTGGTCCTCGACCGAGAGGTTGCGGTGCAGTACGCCGACGCCGCCCTGACGGGCCATGGCGATCGCCATGCGGGCCTCGGTCACCTTGTCCATCGCGGCGGAGAGCAGCGGGATGTTCACGCGTACGTTCCGCGAGATGAGCGACGAGGTGTCGACCGCGTTGGGCAGCACGTCAGATGCGCCCGGCAGCAGCAGCACGTCGTCGTATGTCAGCCCGAGCGTCGCGAATTTCTCGGGCACTCCGTCGACGTTTGCAGTCATGACACCTTCCCCAAATGGCCTTGATCGGTGCGGATGTCCATGCTAACGGCCTCCGTGCGTGTCTCATTCCACGAGCAAGATCACCCAGAGGTTCTGTACCTTCCTACGGGAGCGCGGAGGCCCGGCCCACGGGATGGCGAAGCCCCCGGCTCACTGCTCCGCGAGGGCCCGCAGCCGGCTCAGCGCACGGTGCTGGGCGACCCGGACCGCGCCCGGCGACATACCCAGCAACTGTCCGGTCTCCTCCGCGGTCAGCCCGACCGCGACGCGCAGGACCAGCAGCTCGCGCTGGTTCTCCGGGAGGTTGGCGAGGAGCCGCTTGGCCCAGGCTGCATCGCTGCTGAGCAGCGCACGCTCCTCGGGCCCGAGTGAATCGTCCGGCCGCTCCGGCATCTCGTCGGAGGGCACCGCGGTCGATCCCGGGTGCCGCATCGCGGCCCGCTGGAGATCGGCCACCTTGTGGCCGGCGATGGCGAAGACGAAGGCTTCGAAGGGTCTGCCGGTGTCCTTGTACCGGGGCAGCGCCATCAGTACCGCGACGCAGACCTCCTGCGCCAGGTCCTCCACGAAGTGGCGGGCATCACCGGGCAGCCGGTTCAGCCGGGACCTGCAGTAGCGCAGCGCGAGGGGGTGGACATGGGCCAGCAGATCATGGGTGGCCTGCGCGTCGCCCTCGACGGCGCGGTGCACCAGGGCACCGATCACCGTCGTTCCGTCGTCGCGCATCGGACCATGGTGCATCGGTGCCGCGTCATCCGCGGCACCGCGTCCGTAGTTGTGCACCGAAGCGTTATGAGCGGGTGCGCCGGAAGTCATGTCCTGCGCCCTCCCCTTCCGCTCGACCGAATCGTTCCCGAGGAACTCCACATCTCAAGGATGCGGCATCGGCCGGGAAGCGTCACATACCGCGGGGGCGGCGGACTCCTCGGGCGGGAAACCGCCGGGCCCCGGGTCGCCCCGTCCGCCGGTGTGCGGACGGGGGGTGAATCGACTGCCGGCCGTGCCCGGCCCTCAGCGGACCAGGCCCCAGCGGAAGCCGAGCGCGACGGCGTGCGCCCGGTCCGAGGCTCCGAGCTTCTTGAAAAGACGCCTGGCGTGTGTCTTCACCGTGTCCTCCGAGAGGAACAGCTCCCGGCCGATCTCCGCGTTGGAGCGGCCGTGGCTCATCCCTTCGAGCACCTGGATCTCACGCGCCGTGAGCGTGGGGGCCGCACCCATCTCCGCGGACCGCAGCCGGCGCGGGGCCAGCCGCCACGTCGGGTCGGCCAGCGCCTGCGTGACGGTCGCCCGGAGCTCCGCCCGGGAGGCGTCCTTGTGCAGATACCCGCGGGCCCCGGCGGCGACCGCGAGCGCGACACCGTCCAGGTCCTCGGCGACGGTCAGCATGATGATCCTCGCTCCGGGGTCGGCGGAGAGCAGCCGCCGGACCGTCTCCACACCTCCCAGACCGGGCATGCGTACGTCCATCAGAATCAGATCCGAACGGTCGGCACCCCAGCGGCGGAGGACTTCCTCGCCGTTGGCCGCCGTCGTCACACGCTCGACGCCGGGCACGGTCGCGACCGCGCGACGGAGCGCCTCTCGGGCAAGCGGGGAGTCGTCGCAGACGAGGACGGATGTCATGACCGCCCTCCGAAGCTGATGCGCGTCACCTTGAGCCTCCAGGCTGTTACAAGTCGTCACCTGTGCGGTTGACGCTCTCGGACACCTGCCCGATCGCTTCCTCTGCCAACCGCCTCCACACTCTCAACGATGGTCACTCGAAAGAGTTACGGGTCGGACGACAGGGTTCGGCACTCTACGTGAGGGAGCGGATACGGAGGAGAGCGCCACGGGTTCGTCCAGCCGTCAACTGAACCTTCACAGGAAGGTATGCCCCATTTAGCGAGTTTTCTTCCCTTTTGCTGGTGTCTGTGACTAGATTCGCAATCAGTCATATTTACATCTACTAACACCGTAGATGTACGGTCATGAACACGGCCGACGACGGACGACAACGACGTTTCCGACTCAGCACGGTTTCGAGGGGACAAGCAATGGCAGATTTCTCCCGCCTTCCCGGACCCAACGCCGATCTGTGGGACTGGCAGCTGCTGGCGGCCTGCCGCGGGGTCGACAGCTCGCTGTTCTTCCACCCCGAGGGCGAACGGGGCGCCGCCCGGAGCGCCCGCGAGAACTCCGCGAAAGAGGTCTGCATGCGGTGCCCGGTGCGCGCCGAGTGCGCGGCCCACGCCCTGGCGGTGCGAGAGCCCTACGGGGTCTGGGGCGGACTGACCGAGGACGAGCGCGAGGAGCTCATGGGGCGGGCCCGCAACCGGCCGATCTCCGCGACGGCGCCCGCAGGCCCGGCGTCACCCCCCGGACACGACTGACCCCCACCGGCGTCCCAGTACGGCAGAAACGTTTCTTCATGCGCGTGGCGTGACGTACTCGCCGCGCCCCCGCCCCGCAGGCGCCGCGCCCCGCGGGCCCCTCAGCGGGCGGCCGCCGGCGACAGCTGGTCCAGCGTGGCCGCCACCGCCGGGACCTGCGCCAGGTCGGGCAGGGTCAGCGCGACGATCTCGCGCTCGATGGCCGGTTCCACGGTGACCGTCACGGCGCCCCGGGGGCGTACCGACTCGATCGCCAGCGCGGGCAGCACGGCCACCCCGAGACCGGCGCCGACCAGGCCGATCACCGCGGGGTAGTCATCGGTGGCGAAGTCGATCCGGGGGGTGAAGCCGGACTTCTCGCAGACCTCGACCAGCTGCCGGCGGCAGCGCGGGCAGCCGGCGATCCACGGTTCCGCGGCGAGTTCCCCGATGCCCACCGCCGCCCGGCCCGCCAGTTGGTGTCCCTCGGGCAGCAGGCCGATGAGCCGGTCGGTGAGCAGCGGGCGGACCACCAGGTCGTCCCACTCGGCGCCCTGCGTGCCGTAGCGGAAGGCCAGGGCGATGTCGCAGTCGCCGTCGCGCAGCATCTCCACCGAGCGGGGCGGTTCGGCCTCGACCAGGGAGACCCGGGTGCCGGGGTGTTCTGCCCGCAGCGCCGCGAGGGCGCCCGGGACCAGGCTGGAACTGCCGCTCGGGAAGGACACCAGCCGGACCCGGCCGGCCCGCAGGCCCGCGATCGCGGCGACCTCCTCCTCCGCGGCGGTGAGCCCGGCGAGGATCCCGGAGGCGTGCCGCACGAGCGCCTGGCCGGCCTGCGTCAGCCGCATCTCGCGCCCGGTCCGGATGAGCAGCGTGGTGCCGGCGGAGGATTCCAGGGCCTTCATCTGCTGGCTGACCGCGGGCTGTGTGCAGCCCAGCTCGCGGGCGGCGGCGGAGAAGGAGCCGGTGGCGGAGACGGCTCGCAGGACACGGAGATGACGGGCTTCGATCACCCTTCGAATATAAGCCCCTCTTGGGAAAGGGGCGAATTCTTCGCCTGTGACTTTGGGCCACAGCGGTTTCCCCGGGTCGTCAGGGAGCCGCTAGCGTGCGGAGATGAGTGCGTCGAGAGTGCTGACCGTGAACACCGGCCGGCCCGTGGCGGTGCCGTACACCGACTCCCCGGGCGGGGTGACCGGGATCGACAAGCACCCGGTCGACGGTCCCGTACAAGTCGCGGAGCCCGGCCCCGAGGGCACGGGCGGCAGCGGACTCGCCGGGGACGCGGTCTGCGATCTGCGGTTCCACGGCGGCTCGAACCAGGCCGTGTACGCGTACGCCCGCGAGGAACTGGACCGCTGGGAGCAGGCGCTCGGGCGCCCGCTGCCCAACGGGGCCTTCGGCGAGAACCTGACCACGAGCGGGGTGGACGTCAGGGGCGCGCTGATCGGAGAGCGCTGGCGAATCGGTGCCGAGCTGGTCCTGGAGATCACCTCGGGCCGCGTCCCGTGCCGTACGTTCGCGGGCCATCTCGACGAACGGCAGTGGGTCAGGCGGTACACCCGGGCAGCCACCCCCGGTGCGTATCTGCGGGTGATCACGCCAGGCACGATCCGGGCGGGCGACCCGGTGGAGATCACGCACCGGCCGGACCACGAGGTCACGGTGGAGCTCCAGTTCCGGGCCGTGACGACCCGCCGGGAGCTGCTGCCGCTGCTGCTCCCGGCCGGGGAGGCGCTGCACCCGGAGCCGCTGCGGCAGGCGCGGGAGTACGTGGCGCGGCAGCGGTGAGCGGGGAGCGCCGGGCGGCGCGGCAGGGGGTTCGCGCGGGGCACTAACGTGCCGCGTATGACGACTGCACTGATCACGGGCGCGACCTCGGGCATCGGGGCCGCGTTCGCGCGGCGGCTCGCGGCCGAGGGCCACAACCTGGTCCTGGTGGCCCGCGACACCGAGCGGCTGCGCGAGCAGGCCACCGAGCTGCACGACCGGCACGGCATCGAGGCAGAGGTGCTGCCCGCGGACCTGTCCCGGGACGACGGGATCGCGGCGGTGGAGGCTCGGCTGAGCGACCGCCTGCAGTCGGTCGATCTGCTGGTCAACAACGCCGGGTTCGGCAACAAGGGCAGCTATCTGGACGTCCCCATGGCCGATGAGCTGGCGATGCTGAAGGTGCACTGCGAGGCGGTGCTGCGGCTGACCTCCGCGGCGGCGGCCGGGATGAAGGAGCGCGGCCGGGGCGGCGTGGTGAACGTGGCCTCGGTCGCGGCGTTCGTGCCGCGCGGTACGTACGGGGCGTCCAAGGCGTGGGTCGTGCAGTTCACCCAGGGCGCGGCCAAGGACATGGCGGGCTCGGGGGTGCGGCTGATGGCGCTCTGCCCCGGCTTCGTACGGACGGAGTTCCACCAGCGGGCCGGCATGGGCACGGGCAACATCCCCGGCTGGATGTGGCTGGACGCCGACAAGCTGGTGACCGCGGCCCTGGCGGACCTGGCGCGGGGCAAGCCGGTCTCGGTCCCGGATCCCCGCTACAAGGCGCTCATGGGGCTGGTCAAGGTGACGCCGCGCGGACTGCTCGGGAGCGTCACCTCCAGGACGGGCCGCAAGTACGGACCCCAGTGACGATCGGCGCACTGTGCCGCCCCGCCTCATTGTGATCGAATGATCAGAACAGCACTACGTTCGATCATTCACTAACCGCCTGAGGGGCTGCCACCGTGCGCGAAGGTGCCGCTGAACGTCATGACCGACTGCTGAAACTGGTGCGCGAACAGGGCACCGCACGGGTCTCGGACCTCGCGGACCGGCTCGGCGTCTCCCCGGTGACAGCACGCCGCGACGCCGAGGCGCTGGCGGCGCGCGGGCTGCTCGACCGGGTGCACGGTTCGGTCTCCTGGCCCGCCGAACGCGGACCGGCCGGCACCCCGGCGGGCGGCGGCCCGGTCATCGGGATGCTGGCCCCGGCCGCCGTCTACTACTTCGCGGAGGTGATCCGCGGCGCCCACGAGGCCGCGGCCCGGCTCGGCGCCCGGCTGATCCTGCGGGTCACCGACTACCGCCCGGAGGACGACGCGGCCCACGCCGCCGGACTGCTGGCGGCCGGGGCGCAGGGGCTGCTGCTCGCCCCGAGCTGGACGGAGCCGGGGCATCCGGCCGCCTACAGCGACTGGCTCGCCCAGCTGCCCGTGGAGAAGGTCCTGGTGGAGCGGACCGGGGTGCCGGGCGGGCCGCTGGACGGTTTCGACCGGGTCTGCTCGGACCACGCGCACGGGGTGCTGCTCGCCATCCGGTACCTGCTGGAGCTGGGCCACGGGGCGCCGCTGCTGGTCGCTCGGGCGGACAGCCCGACGGCGCAGGCGGTCCGGGCCGGGTACGCGCGGGGGCTTGCGGTGCTGGGGTTGCGCGCCCCGGGCCCGGTGATCGAATCGTCCTCCGACGAGCGCGATCCGGTGCTGTTCGAGCAGGCGGCGCTCGGGCTGCGGGACGCGGTGCGGCGGGGGCGGGCGACCGCGGCCCTGATGCACAACGACGAGGACGCCATCCGGATGATGCGGCGGCTGGCCGAGCTCGGCGTCCGGGTGCCCGACGATCTGTCCCTGGTCACGTACGACGACGAGGTGGCGGCGCTCGCGGACACCCCGCTCACCGCGGTGGCGCCGCCCAAGCGTGAGGTCGGGCGCAGCGCGGCGGAGCTGCTGGTCGAGCGGTTGTCGGGGGAGCGCTACGGGGTGCCCGCCGACCTGGCGCCGAGGCGTCATGTCGCCCTGCTGCCGACGCTGCGGGTACGGGACTCCTGCGGGCGGCCGTCGAACCGGACGGCGGACCCGGAGCCGTCCGGCGGCTGAGGCAGGCGCACCGGTCACCAGGCACCACGCCTGCCCCATAAATAACAGTTGCCCCCATTCACCACTCTCCCGTTCGATCAAATTTCGATCATTCAATCTTTCGCTCTTGACTTCGATCACCAGGAATCGAAACATCACGGCCAATGCCTGTTCCCGCACGTACAGGAGCTGTCCCCGTGAGCCGCAGTTGGTCCCGTCCCATCCATGCACTGGTCGGCGCTGCCACCGCCCTCGCCGTCCTGACGGCGTGCGGCGGCAGCGCCGACGACTCCCCCGCCCATGGCACCGCAGAACACCCCGTGACCGTCTCCTTCTGGGCATGGACCAAGGGGTCGCAGGAGGTCGTTGACGCGTTCAACGCGACCCACGACACGATCAAGGTCAAGTTCGAGGAGATACCGTCCGGCGGTCTCGGCGGCTATCCGAAGATCGCCAACGCGGTGAAGGCGGGCATCGCCCCCGACCTGCTCTCCATCGAGTACCCGCAGCTCTCTGCCTTCGTCAGCCAGGGCTCGCTCCAGGACATCAGCGGTTACCTCACCGACGACATCAAGAAGAAGTTCCTGCCGCAGACCATCGAGATGACGACGCTCGGCGGCAAGAACTGGGCGGTGCCGTTCGACGCGGCGCCGCAGGTCTTCTACTACCGCAAGGACTTCTTCACCGAGCACCACATCGCACTGCCGAAGACCTGGGACGACTTCCGGACCGCCGCCGCCGACGTCAAGAAGGCGGCGCCGAAGACCAGGATCGCCACGTTCTTCCCGGACGACCCGACGTTCTTCCAGGCGCTGGCCTGGCAGGCCGGCGCCCAGTGGTTCAGCGCCGGCAAGGACGCCTGGAAGGTCGACACCACCGGCCCCGCCTCGAAGCGGACCGCGGAGTACTGGCAGGGGCTGATCGACGACAAACTGGTGAGCACCGCCTCCTCGTTCAGCCCGGAGTGGACCAGCTCCCTGAAGCAGGGCACCACGGTCGGCTACCTCGGCGCCTCCTGGAGTGCCGGGGTGCTCGCGGGCATCGTCCCCGAGGAGAAGGGCAAGTGGGCGGCCGTGCCGCTGCCCAGCTGGGAGGCGGACAAGCCCGCCAGCGGGATGGTCGGCGGCTCCACCTTCGCCGTGAGCAAGAACAGCAAGAAGGCCGCGGCCGCCGTCGAGTTCGCGCTGTGGATGTCCACCCACAAGGACGCCATCAACGCCCGGATCGGGGCGAGCACGTCGAGCGCGCTGCCCGCCTCCCCCGCGATGGTGCCGATCGCCCGCAAGGCCTTCGACACCAGCTTCTACGGCGGCCAGGACCTGTACGGCCTGTTCACAGAGGCGGGCGCCTCGATCGGGCCCGACTGGGTGTGGGGTCCGAGCCCCGGCGCCACCAACTCCGCACTCGGCGACGAACTCGGTGAGGTCGTCGGCGGCGGCTCCACCCTGCCGCATGCGATCAAGACCGCCCATGACGCCACTGTCGCCGATCTCAAGAAGCGCGGCCTGAAGGTCGAGGAGCCCTCATGAGCACGCCTCCCACGTCCGGTACCCGCCCCGGCGGGCTGAGCGCGAAGGCCCGCACCCGGATCGCGGCCGGTACCTTCCTCACGCCGTTCTTCGTCCTGTTCACCGTCGCGATGATCATCCCGGTCTGCTACGCGCTCTGGCTGAGCCTGTTCACCGAGAAGCAGTCCGGGCTCGGCTTCGACGGTCCCCGTACGGTCTTCGACGGGCTCGGGAACTACGCCTCCGCCCTCGGGGACCAGGCGTTCCGCGACGGCTTCTGGGTGCTCCTGGGCTACTGCGCCTTCTACATCCCGCTGATGGCCGGCGGTGCGATCGTGCTGGCGCTGCTGCTGGACACCGCACTGGCCCGCGCCCGGCGCTTCTTCCAGCTGGCGCTCTTCCTGCCGCACGCCATCCCCGGGCTGATCGCCGCGCTGATCTGGATCTACCTGTACACACCGCAGCTCAGCCCGGTCGTCAAGGCGATGGAGTCCGGCGGCATCGGCTTCGACTTCTTCTCGTCCCAGGGCACTCTGCCCTCCATCGTCAACATCGCCCTGTGGGAGTGGCTCGGCTACAACGTGGTGATCTTCTACGCCGCGCTGCAGGCCGTCGACCGCTCGCTGCTGGAGGCCGCGACCGTGGACGGCGCGGGGAACTGGCGGATCGCCTTCTCCATCAAACTCCCGCTGATCCGCTCCTCACTGGTGATGGTGCTCCTCTTCACCATCATCGGCTCGCTCCAGCTGTTCACCGAGCCGCTGATCCTGAACCGGGGCTCGGGCTCGGCCGTGACCAGCACCTGGACCCCGAACATGTACGCCTACAGCGCCGCCTTCGAGCGCAACGACTACGGCCTCGCCGCGGCCGCCTCCGTGCTCATCGCCCTCGTCGCCGCCGCGCTCTCCTTCGTCGTCACGCGCTTCACCAACAACCGCAAGGAGGCACGGGCATGACCTCCCCCGTCATGATCGATCCGGCCGCGCCGGCCCGCACCCCCGCCCGCTCCGAGGGCCGCGCGCCCGTCGGCTCGGGAGGCGCCCGGTCCAGCCGCTGGCTGTCGAAGACCGCGGTCAACGGCGTGCTGGTCATCGCCGCCGTCTACACGCTGTTCCCGCTGATCTGGCTGGTCACCGCGGCCACCAAGGACGCCGGGAACCTGCTGGGCGGTGACGTCTTCTCCTTCGAGGGCTTCAACCTCGGCGGCAACCTCTCCGCCCTGTCCACGTACCAGGACGGCGTCTACTTCCGCTGGTACGGCAACTCCCTGCTGTACGCGGGCATCGGGGCGCTCGGCTGCTCGCTGGTCAGCGTCGCCGCGGGGTACGCCTTCGACAAGTACCGCTTCCGGGGGAAGGAGAAGCTGTTCGCGCTCGTCCTGCTCGGTGTGCTGCTGCCCTCCACCGCGCTGTCCCTGCCGCTCTACCTGCTGGCGGTGAAGACCGGAACCGTCAACACCTACTGGGCGGTCCTGATCCCGTCCCTGGTGAACCCGTTCGGCGTGTACCTCTCCCGGATCTTCAGCGCCGGCTACATACCGGACGAGGTCCTGGAAGCGGCCCGGATCGACGGGGCGGGCGAGATGCGCACGTTCTGGTCGGTGGGTCTGCGCATGGTCATGCCGGGGTTCGTGACCGTCTTCCTCTTCCAGTTCACCGCGATCTGGAACAACTTCTTCCTCCCCCTGGTCATGCTCTCGGACAAGAAGCTCTACCCGCTGAGCCTCGGCCTCTACAACTGGCACAGCACCGCCAACGCCGACCCCAGCTTCTATCCGATGGTCGTCACCGGATCCCTCCTCGCCGTCGCTCCGCTGATCATCGCCTTCATCACCCTGCAACGTCACTGGAAGGCCGGTCTCACCGCCGGCAGCGTCAAGTGACATCCGAGGAGCCCGAGTTCCACCATGCACCACACCACTGACACCCGGCCCGCCGCGCTCCTGGCGATGGGACCGGGGATCGCAGAACGGCTGCTGACGCCCGCTCACCGGGACCGGCTGACCGGCCTCGTCCGCACCGATCCGGATCTGGTCGCCCACCAGTTGGCCGACCCGTCCCCGCAGGTCGCCGCCGCGCTGGCCGAGGCCGAGGTCCTGCTGACCTGCTGGGGCGCGCCCGTGCTCACCGAGGCCGTCCTCGCGGCCGCGCCCCGGCTGCGGGCGGTCGTCCACGCCGCGGGCAGCGTCAAGCACCACATCACGGACGCGTGCTGGGAGCGGGGCATCCAGGTCACCTCCGTGGCCGGCGCGAACGCCCGGCCGGTGGCCGAGTACACGCTGGCCGCGATCCTCTTCGCGGGCAAGAACGTGCTGGGCAGCGCCCGCCGCTACCGGGAGCTGCGCGCCGCGCACGACTGGCGCGAGGAGCTCGACGGCTGGGGCAACCACGGCCGCACGGTGGGCATCGTCGGCGCGTCCCGGACCGGCCGCCGGGTCATCGAGCTGCTGCGGCCGTTCGACTTCGAGGTCCTGCTGTACGACCCGTACCTGGAACCGGCCGCCGCCACCCGGCTCGGTGCGGAGCCGGTCCCCCTCGACGAGCTCTGTGCCCGCAGCGGGATCGTCTCCGTCCACGCGCCGGAGCTGCCGGCCACCCGCCGGCTGATCGGCGCCGCGCAACTGGCGGCCATGGCGGACGGCTCCACCCTCATCAACACCGCACGCGGTTCGCTGATCGACGAGCCGGCCCTGGTCACGGAGCTGGTACGGGGACGGCTGCACGCCGTCCTGGACGTGACGGATCCCGACCTGCCGCCCGAGTCCTCACCGCTCTTCGACCTGCCGAACGTGCTGCTGACCCCGCACATCGCGGGCTCGCTCGGCAACGAGCTGCACCGGATGGCGGACCAGGCGCTGGACGAGCTGCAACACTTCGCGAACGGCCGCCCCTTCGCGGACCCGGTCCACGGAGACGCGCTCCCGCGCTCGGCGTGACCTCAAGCTCCTCCGGCGCATCCGGGATCACCGGGCAAAATCAAGCCCCTCCGGCGATTGCCGAATTTGCCCCGGCACGCGAAAGGCCCGGCCCCCTCGCGGGGGCCGGGCCATACCGCTTGCGCGGAGAGCTACGCGTTAGTGGGAGTGACCGTGGCCGTGACCGGCCTCGGCCTCTTCCTCGGCCGGCTTCTCGACGACCAGGGTCTCGGTCGTGAGCAGCAGCGACGCGATGGACGCGGCGTTCTCCAGGGCGGAGCGGGTGACCTTGACCGGGTCGATGACGCCGGCCTTGACCAGGTCGCCGTACTCGCCGGTCGCGGCGTTGAAGCCCTGGCCCTTGTCGAGCTCGGAGACCTTCGAGGTGATGACGTAGCCCTCAAGGCCCGCGTTCTCCGCGATCCAGCGGAGCGGCTCGACGGCGGCGCGGCGCACGACCGCGACACCGGTGGCCTCGTCGCCGGTCTTGCCGAGGTTGCCCTCAAGGACCTTGACGGCGTGGACCAGAGCGGAGCCACCACCGGAGACGATGCCCTCCTCGACCGCGGCGCGGGTCGCGGAGATGGCGTCCTCCAGACGGTGCTTCTTCTCCTTGAGCTCCACCTCGGTGGCCGCACCGACGCGGATCACGCAGACCCCGCCGGCCAGCTTCGCCAGGCGCTCCTGGAGCTTCTCGCGGTCCCAGTCCGAGTCCGTGGACTCGATCTCGGCCTTGATCTGATTGACGCGGCCGGTGACCTCGTCGGACTTGCCGCCACCGTCGACGATGGTGGTGTCGTCCTTGGAGACGGTCACGCGGCGGGCGGTGCCCAGCACGTCCAGACCGGCCTGGTCGAGCTTGAGGCCGACCTCCTCGGCGATGACGGTCGCACCGGTGAGGGTGGCGATGTCACCGAGCATGGCCTTGCGGCGGTCACCGAAGCCGGGGGCCTTCACCGCGACGGCGTTGAAGGTGCCACGGATCTTGTTGACGACCAGGGTCGACAGGGCCTCGCCCTCGACGTCCTCGGCGATGATCAGCAGCGGCTTCGAGGCACCGGCCTGGATGACCTTCTCCAGAAGCGGCAGCAGCTCCTGGATCGAGCCGATCTTGCCCTGGTGGATCAGGATGTACGGGTCGTCGAGGACGGCCTCCATACGCTCCTGGTCGGTCACCATGTACGGGGACAGGTAGCCCTTGTCGAAGGCCATGCCCTCGGTGAACTCAAGGTCCAGGCCGAAGGTGTTGGACTCCTCGACGGTGATGACACCGTCCTTGCCGACCTTGTCCATCGCGTCCGCGATGAGGTCGCCGACCTGGCTGTCCTGCGCGGAGAGCGCGGCCACGGCGGCGATGTCGGACTTGTCGTCGATCGGGCGGGCCGTCGCGAGGAGCTCCTCGGACACGGCCTTGACCGCGGCGTCGATGCCCTTCTTCAGGGCGGCCGGGGACGCACCCGCGGCCACGTTGCGCAGGCCTTCGCGGACGAGCGCCTGGGCGAGCACGGTGGCGGTGGTCGTACCGTCACCCGCTACGTCGTTGGTCTTGGTCGCCACCTCCTTCACCAGCTGGGCACCGAGGTTCTCGTACGGGTCGTCGAGCTCGACCTCGCGCGCGATGGTGACACCGTCGTTGGTGATGGTGGGCGCACCGAACTTCTTGTCGATGACGACGTTGCGGCCCTTGGGGCCGATCGTCACCTTCACCGTGTCGGCAAGCTTGTTGACGCCGCGCTCAAGGGCGCGACGGGCGTCCTCGTCGAACTTCAGGATCTTCGCCATGGAGCTGAACTGTCCTCTCAAAAACAAGAACTGCGCCCCTCGCCGCCCGGCTAGTTATGTCGCAGGGGGCCAGGGGCGCAGAACAGAAGCAAACGTTGGGTGAATTACTTCTCGATGATCGCGAGCACGTCGCGGGCCGAGAGGACGAGGTACTCCTCGCCGTTGTACTTCACCTCGGTGCCGCCGTACTTGCTGTACAGCACGATGTCACCGGTCTTGACGTCGAGCGGAAGGCGCTCGCCGTTCTCGAAGCGGCCCGGGCCCACGGCCAGGACGACGCCCTCCTGGGGCTTCTCCTTGGCGGTGTCGGGAATGACCAGGCCGGAGGCCGTGGTCTGCTCGGCGTCGAGCGGCTGGACCACAATGCGGTCCTCAAGCGGCTTGATCGCAACCTTGGTGCTGGCGGTCGACACGATCCGGTCTCCCCCTTCGGAGATCTCACGGGGTTAACAGTCTTTGGGTGGCGACCAGGTGGGCCCGTCGTCGCGGGTGCCGGACCTGCCGGTCGCACAGTACTGCTGGCACTCTCCAGTGGGGAGTGCCAGCACTGAGACTATGACCGCGATTAGCACTCGGTCAAGCGGAGTGCCAATTCACGCCCCTCGTGGCGTCCGTGCCGGATCCCGCCGGCGGACGACACGGTGTGCCCCGGCCGGGGCGGACGTCCGCAGGAGACGACGACCAGCGCCCCCGGCGCCCTGCGGTCACCCCGCGCCAGCTCCGTGGCGCGCGCGCCCGCCGGCCGCGCCGCCGCCCGGCTCGGTGGCGGGTTCACCCGCTGCGCGGCCTTGCGGCCGAGCCGTTCGATCGGGTCCACCGACTGCGCACAGCCGGTGGTGGCGGTCAGGAGCGCACCGGCGGCCAGCAGTCCGGCCAGCAGCCGGTGCGCGCTTCTCATACGTAGTCCTCCAGCCGGGCCACGGCGTATCCCTTGTCCGTGATGACCTTCATAACGGCCCGGACCATGTCGGGCATGGAGCCCTTCCAGTCCTTCTTGCCGCGGAAGTGGGTGAGGATGATGTCCCCGGGGTGCAGGTCCTGGTCCTCCTCCCGCCACTCCATGCGGTCGGGGAACACCTCCTCCGACCACAGGGGCACGGCGGTGATGCCGCAGGACTTGGCGATCCGCAGGGTGTCGCCGTTGTAGTTGCCGTACGGCGGCCGGAACAGCCGGGGGCGCTCGCCGTACTGCTTCTGGAGGATGTCCTGCTGGTCGCAGATCTCCTGCTTCTGCACGTCGTAGGAGAGACCGGGCAGGTAGCGGTGGTTGAGCGTGTGGTTGTTGATGGCGACGCCCCGGGCCTGCGCGTCCTTGAAGTACCCGTAGTCGTCGCGCACCAGGTAGTCGCTGAGGAAGGCGCTGTACGGGATGTTCAGGTCCGACATCATCCGCAGCAGCTCGGGGTCCTTGTCGTCCCCGTCGTCCATCGTCAGGAAGACGATCTTCTTGTCGGTCGGGACCGTGGTGAAGACCGGCGGCAGCGAGTCGTCGCCGCCCTCGACCTCGAAGCCCTTGCGAGTGGTGATGTGCGGCTTCACGGCGGGCGGGACGGGCGCGGCCAGCGGAGTGCTCGCCAGCCCCCACTTCTTGGCGGCGACCGCGCGGGCGGCCTGGGCGAGGCGCGCCTTCTCGGCCTGCGCGGCGCGGGTGCCCGCCGCCCCCGCGTTCCCGGCCTGACTGCCCGGCCGCCCGGCGAGGGCCTTGGCCCCCTGTCCGGCTCCTACGTCGGTACGGCTGTCGGTCCCGGCCGCGCAGCCGGAGCCGACCGCGGCGACCAGGAGCGCGGCCAGGACCGCGTAACCGGGCCGACGCCGCAGGTATCCCCGGGCGCGTCCGGTTCCGCCCTGCCCCTGTTCCACCTGTCCGGTTCTGCGCCTCTTCATGATGAATTCTTCTTTTTGTCGTACAAGCTGCATGGCGCCGCATACTGCCAGTACGTCATCGGGCTCCCGGGCCGACACCGCCGCCGGACCCGCACGGTCCCCCGGCTGGCTCACAACCGGCTGGCTCACAACCGGTTGGCTCACAATGGGGCAGGTGAACGCTCTCGCCCCGACCGACGGCCCCGATCCGTCCGTCGCCCCCGACCCCCTCGCCGGCTTCCTGGCCCTGCGCACCCCGGAGGGTGCCGAGCTACTGGCCGGGCTGCGCTCGTACGACCCGGCCACCGAACTCGCCACCGCCACCCGGCTGCGCCGCACCCACCCGGCCGGCCTGGTCTCCGCGGCGCTCGGGCAGGCACGGCTGCGGCAGCGGGCGGTCGCGAAGTTCGTCGCCGAGGACGCGCACCGGATGTTCTTCACGCCGAACGGGGTGGAGCAGGCCACCCGTACCTCGGTGGCGGCCCACCGCGCCGGACGCTTCGCGGGCGCCGGGGTCCGCAGCGTCGCAGACCTCTGCTGCGGGATCGGCGGCGACGCCGTCGCGCTGGCCCGCGCCGGGATCTCCGTCCTCGCCGTGGACCGCGACCCGCTGACCGCGGAGGTGGCCAGGGCCAACGCCGCCGCGCTCGGCCTGGACGCGCTGATCGAGGTGCGGTGCGCCGATGTCACGGAGATCGACACCTCGCCCTACGACGCGGTGTTCGTCGACCCGGCCCGCCGGGGCGGCCGGGGCCGGATCTTCGACCCGGAGGCCTACTCCCCGCCGCTGTCCTGGGCGACCGCCGCCGCGCTGAAGGCCCCGAGGGCGGCGCTGAAGATCGCCCCCGGCGTCCCGCACGAGGCGATCGGCCCGCAGGCGGAGGCCGAGTGGATCTCGGACGGCGGTGACGTGAAGGAGGCGGTGCTCTGGTTCGGGGAGGGCTTCGAGGCGGGCGCCTACCGCGCCACCCTGCTCCCCTCGGGGGCCACCCTGGCGGCCCCGGCCGCGCTGCCCGCCCCGCCGGTCGGGCCGGTCGGCCGGTATCTGTACGAGCCGGACGGCGCGGTGATCCGGGCCCACCTGGTCGCGGACATCGTGGACCGGTGCGGCGGCCGGCTGATCGACGAGATGATCGCGTACGTCACGAGCGACGAGCTGTACGACTCCCCGTACGCCGCCGGGTACGAGATCACCGATCAGCTGCCGTTCAACATGAAGCGGCTGAAGGCGCTGCTGCGGGAGCGGAAGGTCGGCGTCCTGACGGTCAAGAAGCGCGGCTCGCCGGTCGAACCGGAGGAGCTGCGCCGGAAGATGAAGCTCCAGGGCCCCAACCGGGCCACCGTCTTCCTGACCCGGGTCGCGGACGCGCCGACGATGCTGATCGGCCACCCGGTGACCGGCCCGGAGGCCGGCCACCGGTAGCGACGGCGGCGCTTGGGGGAAGCTCTACCCGAGGTCGGTCAGCTCGTCCGCGTACACCTGCGAGAGGCGGCTGCGGGCCCACGTACTGCTGGCAGTTGCACCCGCCCGACTCGAAGCGGACCGGCTTCTTCTGCTCGTCCCAGGCGGTCGGCACCTCGACCAGCTCATGGCACTTGCCCTGCTTGTCGTGCTTGGCGAGGTGGTGCGTGCAGCCGCAGACCGGCTCCGGTGGCTTGTTCGCCGCCTCGACGGCCAGCCGTTCCCGCTTGCCGGCCTCCAGCAGTTCCAGCCTGCGTTCATGCCGGTTGCGCAGCGCCGTACGGGCGTTGTCGACCAGCCAGCCGAATCCGCCCGTCCAGAAGATGATCAGCAATCACCAGTACCACTCCATGACACGCCCTCCCCCAGAGTCCTTCGCGTACGCGCCAAGGATAGGACCGGAGTCAGCGGTGCGCGCCGCCCCCGGAGGAGATCAGCGCGCCGGGTGTGGGCGCGCCGATCAGCACCCGGACGACCCAACGCCGGTGCAGGAGCGCCTTGGTGACGCCGATCAGCCCGACGAGCCAGCCGATCAGGCCGAGCCCCATGCCGAGGGCGACCAGTCCGTACGTGTCGTCCCCGCGGGTCGCACCGGCCGGAACGGCGACGCAGGTGAACAGCCCGCCCGCGCACAGCACGAAGGAGAGCAGCAGCCAGACCAGGCTCGTCCCCGGCATCCGGAGCGCGCGGTCACCCCCCGGATCGCGGTCCAACTCGCCCCACTCCACGAGCAGTCGGCGGAGCCGGATGTCCCGGCGCAGCCCGACGAGGACCAGGATGACGGCCGGCACCAGGGCGCCCGTGCCCAGGGCGAGGAGGACCACGTCGGAGAGGGCGCTGAAGACGTCGTAGGACTCCTCGAAGGAGATGAACGCCGTGCCGATCAGCGACCAGCCGAGCTCGCCGAGCGCACCCCAGAGCCACAGCAGCCCGAGCCGCCCAGGACCCAGGTGCATCTTCACCAACTCGCGCAGAACGAGGGCCCGGTCGGTGAGCAGCGCACCCCGGTCGGGCCAGGTGCGTATCTCCACGGGCGGCGGGGGCGGGGGCAGCGCTGAACGGCGGGACATGGCCGAGACCCTACCGAGTGCGCGCTGCCCGGACAGCCCTCGGGACCGGGGTTCAGGCGTTGCGCAGGGCCTCGATGTCGAGCCGCTTCATGCCGAGCATCGTTTTCATGGCGCGGGCCGCCTTCTCCGGGTCCGGGTCGGTCAGGGCGTCACCGAGGCCGGGCGGGACGATCTGCCAGGAGACGCCGAATTTGTCCTTGAGCCAGCCGCACTGGCTCTCCTGTCCGCCGTCCGCCGTGAGCGCGTCCCACAGCCGGTCCGCCTCCTCCTGGGAGGAGCATTCGACGGAGAGGGACACGGCCTCGGTGAAGGGGAACTCGGGGCCGCCGTTGAACGCGATGTACTCCGTGCCCTCCAGCTGGAAACGCACGGTCATCACGGCGCCCGCCTCGCCGGGTGGCGCCGGGGTCCAGCGGGTCACGTCCAGGACGCGGGAGTCACCGCCGACGACCGAGATGTAGTGGTCCGCGGCCTCCTCTGCCTGGTTGTGGTCGAACCAGAGGAACGTGGTGACCTTCTGCATGGCGTTCTCCTCGCACGGTGGTGCGGACGGTCGTGCAGGGTAGACCGGTCCCGGGCCCGGAACTCATCGGCCGGGCACGGCCGGATCGACGTCTCCGGTGGAATGCTTCCGGAGGTCTTCCGGACCTGCCACCGGTACGCCCGCCGGGCCGGTTACGGGGGCGGTCGCCGCCCCGGTTCCGGCCGTGGCCGCCGCCCCGGCCCCCCGGTCGCGCGGGAGCAGGAGCAGCGCCGCCAGCGTGCCCGCCGCGAGCAGCCCGGCGGCGGCCCAGAAGGCCGTCGCGTATCCGGAGACCAGGTCGGCCCGCCGGCTGGAGTCCCCGCTGACCTGCGCGGCGACCGTCACCAGGACCGCGAGCCCCAGCGAGCCGCCCACCTGCCGGGCGCTGTTCAGCAGCCCGGAGGCCATTCCGGTCTCCCCGGCCGCGACATCGGTCGTGGCGGCGGTGCCGAGCGGCACGAAGCACATGCCGATGCCGACGGCGGAGACCACGGACGGGCCGAGGACGAAGGTGAGGAAGGTGCCGTCCGTCCGGGCGGTGACCGCGAACCCGGCGATGCCGAGAGCGGCCAGCGAGCCGCCCAGGGCCAGCAGCCGCCGGGTGCCGAGCGCAGCGACGGTACGGGTGGCGATGACCGAGCCCGCGACGACGCCCGCGCTGAACGGCAGGAAGGCGATTCCGGCCGCGGTCGGCCCGTAGCCGAGCACCTGCTGGAGGCAGAGCGAGACGAAGTAGAACGCGGCGAACTGACCGGAGCTGAGCAACAGGCAGAACAGGTTCGCCGTCAGGACCGGCCGCCCCTTCAGCAGGCCGGGCCGGAGCAGCGGATGCGCGGTGCGCTGTTCGACGACGACGAAGGCGACGAGCAGCAGGGCCGCGCCGCCGAGCGTGCAGAGGGTCCTGGCGGAGCCCCACGGGTGGGTCGAGGTCCCCACGAGCCCGAGGACGAGCAGGGTCGTACCGCAGGTGGCGAGCAGCGCACCGGCCACGTCGAGCCGCGCACCGGGCCCCGCAGGTCCCGCGGCCGGTCCGATGCGCAGGGAGGCGAACAGGGCGAAGGCCACGATGGGCACGTTGACGAGCATCACCGCACGCCAGCCCGCCGCGTCCGTGAGCACCCCGCCGGCCAGCACCCCGACCGCGCCGCCCGCCGCCCCCGCCATCCCCCAGAGCCCGAGGGCGCGGGAGCGCGCCGGTCCGGCCGGGAAGGCGATGGCGATCAGCGCGAAGGCCACCGGGGCGAGCGCGGCGGCGCCGACGCCCTGTACCGCCCGCGCGGCCAGCAGCAGTCCCGGCGACCCGGCGAGCCCGCCGGCCAGGCTCGCCGCCCCGAAGAGCACCAGGCCGCCGATCAGCACGGGGCGGCTGCCGAGCAGGTCGGCGAGCCGCCCGCCGAGCATCAGCAGCCCGCCGAAGGCGAGCGCGTACGCGTTCACGACCCACAGGAGCCCCTGCGGTGTGAAGCCGAGATCGGCGCGCATGTCCGGCAGCGCGACGTTCACCACCGACATGTCCAGCGCCACCATGAACTGCACGGTGAGAGCTACCAGCAGGAGCCAACGCATCTGCCGTGACGGGTCGTTCACGGTCTTCCCCTTCCCTCGCGGTCACTCGGTCGAGACATTACTATACGCGTATAGAAATTAAGCGCGGAGGGCTTGGGACGGAGAGGGACGGAGAGAGGGGAGACAATGATCGGGTGTCAGGGACAGAGAAGAAACCGCCGGGGTCCAAGCGGTCCGTAGGGCGTCCGCGCAGGCTCGATCCGGACGCCATGGTCGCCACGGCGCGCCGCATCATCGAGGAAGAGGGCCTGGACGCCCTGAGCATGCGGCGGGTGGCGAAGGAGCTCGGCTCCACCCCGATGGCGCTCTACCACTACGTCCAGGACAAGGACGAGCTGCTGATGCTCACCCTGTCCGGGACTGCGGCCGCCTTCCCGCGTCCGGAGCTGCCCGCGGACCCGCGCGAGCGGCTGACCGCCGTCGCCGCGCACATGCACGGAATCCTGGAACAGATCCCCTGGGTGCTCGACATCCTGGCGCTGGGCGAGCTGACCGACCGCGACGCGCTCTGGATGGTCGAGGAGATCATCGACTGCGCGCTCGACTGCGGCCTCTCCCCCGGCCAGGCGGTACGCGCCTACCGGACGATCTGGAGCTACGTCTACGGCGACCTGGTCTTCCGCCGGGCCGCCGCCAGACGGGCCGAACACCCGCCGTCCAAGCGGTACTTCCCCGACATGGTCACCGAGGCGGACACGGCGGAGCTGCCCCGGCTCACCGCGATCAAGGACGACTGGCGGGGGTACGCCGCCGACTACGACGTGGTGGACGAACTCGACGCGATCATCACCGGTCTGCTGGCCCGAGGGGCTCCAGGGGCCCCAGGGACTCGAAGCGCCAGCGGTGCACCGGCCGGGTGATGGCCGCCGCGTCCGGCTCGGGCAGCTCCGGCAGCTCGTCGCCGTACGCGCCCTCCCACCAGGTGATGACCAGCACCCGGTCCTGCGGGGCGCGCAGCAGCTCGCTGCGCAGCGGCGGCCGCGCCAGCTCGCCCGCGCGGGCGCGCGCCCACTCCAGCAGCTCCGCGCCCCGGCCCTCGGTGGCGCGGGCCTCCCACATCAGGGCGACCGTCGTACCGCTCATGAGTAGAGGTTGTCCTTGCTGATCTCGTGCACGTGATCATGATCATGCGAGTGCGAGTGGGCGTGACCGTGGCCGTCGGCGCCGGGTACGTGGGGCTCGGTCACCGGCAGCGAGGAGTCGGCCGACAGCTCCAGGTCGGATGGGGCCCGGTTGCGGACCACCATCTCCGCGCCCAGGGCGGCGACCATCGCGCCGTTGTCGGTGCACAGACCGGGCCTCGGCACCCGCAGCCGGATGCCGGCGCGCTCGCAGCGTTCCTCCGCGAGTGCCCGCAGCCGCGAGTTGGCCGCGACCCCGCCGCCGATCATCAGGTGGTCGACGCCCTCGTCCTTGCAGGCGCGGACGGCCTTCCGGGTGAGCACGTCCACCACGGCCTCCTGGAAGGACGCCGCCACATCCCGTACCGGCACCTCCTCGCCCGCCGCGCGCTTCGCCTCGATCCAGCGGGCGACGGAGGTCTTCAGGCCGGAGAAGGAGAAGTCGTAGGCGGGGTCGCGCGAGCCGGTCAGGCCGCGCGGGAACGCGATGGCCTCCGGGTCGCCCTCCCTCGCGAGCCGGTCGATGACCGGGCCGCCGGGGAAGCCGAGGTGCAGCACCCGGGCGATCTTGTCGAAGGCCTCGCCCGCCGCGTCGTCGATGGTCGCGCCGAGCGGCCGGACGTCGTTGGTGATGTCGGGCGCCAGCAGCAGCGAGGAGTGCCCGCCGCTGACCAGCAGCGCCATCGTCGGCTCGGGCAGCGGGCCGTGTTCCAGCTGGTCGACGCAGATGTGCGAGGCCAGGTGGTTCACCCCGTACAGCGGCTTGTTCAGCGCGTACGCGTACGCCTTCGCCGCCGAGACGCCGACGAGCAGCGCGCCGGCCAGCCCCGGACCGGCGGTGACGGAGATGCCGTCGAGGTCCCGGCCGCTGACCCCGGCCTCCTTCAGCGCGCGCTCGATGGTCGGGACCATCGCCTCCAGGTGGGCGCGGGAGGCGATCTCCGGGACGACGCCGCCGAAGCGGGCGTGCGTGTCGACACTGGAGGCGACGGCGTCGGCGAGCAGCGTCGTCCCCCGGACGATGCCGACGCCGGTTTCGTCGCAGGAGGTCTCGATACCGAGTACGAGCGGTTCGTCAGCCATCAGTCAGTCTCTGTTTCTTGTACGTGGAGGCGCATGACGAGCGCGTCGATGTTGCCGGGCTGGTAGTAACCGCGCCGGAAGCCGATCGGTTCGAAGCCGAAGCGTTCGTACAGCTTCTGCGCCCGGGTGTTGTCGACCCGGACTTCGAGGAGCACCTCGGCGCACTCGAAGGCCGTGGCGTGCTTCAGCAGGTCGGTCAGCAGCTCGGAGCCGAGGCCGCCGCCCCAGTGGTCGCGGGAGACGGCGATCGTCTGTACGTCGGCGAGGTCGCCGGCCGCCGCCAGCCCCGCGTAGCCGACGATCCGGCCGGTGGCCGGGTCCTCCGCGACCACGTAGCGGCGGGTCGCCCGCGGGCCCCGGGCGTGGGCCAGCTCGGACCAGAACATGCCGGGTGACCAGGCGTCTTCCGGGAACAGCTCGTGCTCCAGGTCGAGCACGGGCTCGATGTCCCACCAGCGCATCTCGCGCAGGGCGGCGGTCGCGGTGCTCACTTCGGCGTGACCACCTTGTAGTTCTTCGGGACCTGCGCGTCGGGCCTGCGGAGGTAGAGCGGCGTCGGCGGCAGCATCCCGGCGCCCGAGGCGAGGCGCTCGGCGGCGAGGGCGGCCAGCGCACCGGCCGCGACGTGCTCGGGACCGCGCGCGTCCGGGAACGCCTCGGGGTAGAGCACCGCGCCCGCCCCGACGACGGGGAGCCCGGCGAGCCGCTCCGCGATCTCCGCGGGCCGGTCGACGGCGGGTTCGCCGGTCCGGGTACGGGGGTCCTCGTACCGGGCCCAGTAGACCTCCTTGCGGCGGGCGTCCGTCGCGACGGCGAACGGTCCCTCGACGCCGTCCTGCCCGGCGGCGTAGGCGAGGCCGTCCAGGGTGCACAGCCCGTGCACGGGCACGGACAGCACGGACCCGAACGTCGCGGCCGTCACGAGGCCGACCCGCAGTCCGGTGTACGGGCCTGGGCCGACGCCCACGACCACGTCCGTCACGGCGTCGAGTTTCACCCCGGCGGCGGCGAGGACCCGGTCGACGGCGGGCAGCAGCAGCTCCCCGTGCCGCCGGGCGTCGACCTGACCGGACTCGGCGACGACACGGGTCCCGTCGTACAGGGCGACGGTGACGGCAGGGGTGGCGGTATCCATAGCGAGCAAGAGCACGCAAACAGCCTACGGCTCCCGCGCGGGGGCGGCCGCGCCCCGTACGGCGTCCCGGCACCCGGGGTCACGGCTGCTACCGTCACCGGGTGTACGCGGAGTACGTGTAAACGCTTGTACGACAACCAACGGTGAAAGAGGCGCGCACGGTGTCTAGGGGCAGCTCGGGAATCGTGGTCGCGCTCACCGCTGCGGCCGTGGCCGCAGTGAGCTTCCTGGCCTACCAGGCGTCGGCGAACGCCCCCGCCAGCGTCGCCCCGAAGCCGAAAACGTCCAGCAGCTCGCCGGCCACCGGGCACGCGAAGCCGAAGCCCACGAAGGACCCGCTCGCCGTCCCGGGCTCCTCCGGCACGGGGAGGCGGGTCGTGTACGCGCTGGGTGACCGGCGGGTGTGGCTGGTGGACGCGAAGGGCAAGGCGACCCGGACCTTCAAGGTCATGCCGAGCGCGGTCAGCGCGCTTCCGGGGACGTACCAGGTCACCTCGCGCTCCGGCAGCGTCACCGGCTCCGACGGGGTGCCGATCGAACACGTGGTGCGGTTCGCGACGACCAACGACGTGGCCATCGGCTTCAGCGCCGCGCAGGACGGCTCGATGGAGAGCCCGGACCCGACGCTGAAGGCGGGCGGCGTACGGATGTCCCGTGCGGACGGCAACGCGGTGTGGACGTTCGCCACGGTCGGCGCGAAGGTCGTCGTGGTCCCGTAGCCCGGATCAGCGGGCGGACGGTCCCGGAACGCCCTCGTCCTCGCCCTCACGCGGCGCGGGCGCCTCGTCCGGCGGCGTCGACACGGCGCTCGCCGCCGCACCCGCCGCCAGCAGCTCGGTCATCGTTACCGCGCGCGGCGGCCTCAGGTCACTCTCGGATGTCGGCATGGACGCCTCCTGGGGCTCCGGTGGAAGGCACGGTTAGGCAGACCTAACCTGCTCTCGCCCTCCATGTCACCACGCCCGCCCCGCCCCGCGCAACAATTTGCCGACACCGCGTCGGAAACCGGGCGCCGCTCAGGCGGCCCCGTCCGCCAACCACGGCTGCCAGGACTCATGGGCCAGTCCGGCCCAGCGCGCACCCACGCCCACCAGCGTCACCACGCGCCGCTCGTCGTCCGTGTCACCGACCGCCCGGTCGATCAGCACCTGGAGCCGGTCGTCCGCCAGCTCCTCGACCTTGCCGTCGCCCCACTCGACGACCACCACCGATTCCGGCAGCGACACATCGAGGTCCAGGTCCTCCATCTCGTCGAGCCCGCCGCCCAGCCGGTAGGCGTCGACGTGGACCAGCGCCGGGCCGTCCCCGAGCGGCGGGTGGACGCGGGCGATCACGAACGTGGGGGACGTGACGGCGCCGCGCACCCCCAGCCCCTCACCGAGGCCGCGGGTCAGGGTGGTCTTCCCGGCCCCCAGCTCTCCGGTGAGCATCACGAGGTCGCCGGGGCGCAGCACACCGGAGATCCGGCGGCCGAGGGCCTGCATCTGTTCGGGGGACTCGACGGTCAGCCTGACGCTGACGGCGGTGGGCGCGTTCGCGGCGGTCTCAGCGGCCGCCGGGCTGTTGTGCGGTGCTTCCATGCCCGCCAACGTTAGAGGATTCCGGTACGGCTCCCGCGCGCACCAGCAGGTCCGCGAGCCGGTCGGTCACCGTCTCCGGGTGCTCCAGCATCACCAGGTGCCCGGCGTCCGGGACGATGACGAGTTCGGCGTCGGGCAGCCGGTCCGCGATCGCCTCGCTGTGCGAGCTGGGCGTCACCAGGTCCTTGTCCCCCGCCAGGATCAGCACCGGGACGTCGAGGAAGAGGGGCAGCGCGGCGCTCTTGTCGTGCTCGGTGAAGGCCGGGTAGAACTCCGCGACCACATCGATCGGTGTGGACTCGATGAGGCGTTCCGCGAACCGTTCGACCGCCGGGTCCACGTCCCGCGAACCGAACGCGTACCGCTTGATGAGCCCCGCGAACAGGTCGGCGGTCGCCCGCCTGCCTCGCTCCACCAGCTCCGCCTGCGAGCCGAGCGCCCTCAGCACCCCGGGCAGCACCCGGCGTACCGCGTTCACGCCCGCCACCGGCAGCCCGAAGTTGACCTCACCGAGCTTCCCGCTCGACGTACCGACGAAGGCGACGGCGGCGACCCGGTCGCGCATCAGGGCCGGGTACTGGTCGGCGAGCGCCATCATCGTCATGCCGCCCATGGAGTGCCCGACCAGCACCAACGGTCCTTCGGGGGCGGCCGCGTCGATCACGGCCTTGAGATCGCGGCCGAGCTGGTCGATGCCGACGTGGACACCCTGCGCCTGCGCCCGGCCGCGCTCCGAGCGGCCGTGGCTGCGCTGGTCCCAGTGGACGGTGCGCACCAGTCCGCGCAGGGCCGCGCGCTGGAAGTGCCAGGAGTCCTGGCTGAGGCAGTAGCCGTGGCTGAAGACGACCGTGACGGGGGCGGGGGCCTTGCGTCCGAAGAGCCGGCGCCTGCGCGGACCGGCGGCGTTGCCGGGGGGCGTACCGCCGGTGCCGGTGCCGGGGTCGACCTCGTCGATCTCGTAGTACAGCTCGGTGCCGTCGTCGGCGGTGGCCCGGCCCGGCATCCCGCGCAGCGAGCCGTACGGGCCGGTGGCGTCCAGCGCCAGCCTGGCCCGCTTCCGCATCCCCCGGCCGACCGTCAGCCGCTCGACCGCGACACCGGCCGCCGCGCCCGCCGCGATCACGCCTATGGCGGCCCCGGCGACCCCCGCCCGGCGCCAGCCGACCGTCGAGGCGGCCGTCGCCATCGCGTCCCCCGCGCTGATCTCGCTCACCGTGCCGCGCTCCTCGTGGGTCGTGTCCGTCGGGCCAGGGCCGATCCGATCACATCAGCTCCGACCGGATCGGTCCCGGTCCAATCTGCTCCGATCTGATCAGACCGAAACCGATCGTGCCTGGTCAGGAACGCTTCCTCGGTCAGGACCCGGCCGACTTTCTGTCCGAGGTGCCGTTCCCCGTCCCGTCCGCCGTCCCGTCCCGGTAGACGCGTGGCACCCGGCCGCCGATCCGGGTGACGATCTCGTACGCGATCGTGTCCGCCGCCCGCGCCCAGTCCTCCGCGCTCGGCTCGCCCCGGTCTCCGGGGCCGAACAGCACCGCGTCGCTGCCCTCCGGGACCACGTCGCCGTCCAGGTCGACGACGAACTGGTCCATCGCCACCCGGCCCGCGACCGTCCGCCGGACCCCGCCGACCAGGACCGGGCCCCGGCCTGAGGCGTGGCGCGGGATGCCGTCCGCGTACCCCACCGGGACCAGGCCGAGCGTGGTCTCGCCGCTCGTCGTGTAGTGGTGCCCGTAGCTGATGCCGTGCCCGGCGGGCACCTGCTTGACCAGGGCGACGGAGGCGGCGAGCGTCATCACCGGACGCAGTCCGAAATCGGCCGGGGTGCCCAGCTCCGGGCTGGGCGAGATGCCGTACATCGCGATGCCCGTCCGCACCAGGTCGAAGTGCGACTCGGGGACGGTCAGCGTCGCCGGGGAATTGGCGATGTGCCGGACCTCGGGCTCGGCACCGGCCTTCTCCGCGTACGCCACCATGTCGCGGAACACGGTCAGCTGGGCGGCGATGGAGGGGTGTCCGGGCTCGTCCGCGCAGGCGAAGTGGGACCAGAGGCCGGTGATCCGGACGGTCCCGGCCTGCTCCGCGGCGCGGGCGGCGGCGACCAGCTCGGGCCAGTCGGCGGGCTGGCAGCCGTTGCGGCCGAGGCCGGTGTCGGCCTTGAGCTGGATACGGGCGGGGCGGCCGGCCTCCGTCGCCGCCGCGGTGACCTCGCGCAGCGCCCACATGCCGCTGACCGAGACATCGACATCGGCCTCGATCGCCTCGCGCCAGGGCCCGCCCGGCGTCCACAGCCAGCACATCACCCGGCCGCCCAGCCCGGCCGCGCGCAGCGCCAGTGCCTCCTGCGGGGTGGCGGTGCCCAGCCAGGCCGCACCGGCTTCGAGCGCGGCACGGGCGCAGGGCACCGCGCCGTGTCCGTACGCGTCGGATTTGACGACGGCCATGAGCTGCGCGCCGGACGCCCGTGCGCGCAGAACGCGCACGTTGGCGCGGAGTGCGTCGAGGTCGATCTCGGCACGGGCTCTCAGGGACGCTGTCTCGTTCATCGCGCCCAGTGTCTCAGAGCCGTGTCCCGGAGCCGTACGGTGCGGCCTTCGGGCGCCGCTCGCGGCAGGGCGCGCCGGGGTCCGGTTCAGCGGTGGCGCAGCTCGTGTTCCAGGTGGTCGACGAGGACCGGTACGTGGCTGTGCGGGACGTCCTTGACCGCTGTCACCAGCGTCACCGGGCCGCCGTCGCGGACCAGCGCGACGAGTTCACCGACGGCGGCCGTGTGCACGGGATCGGCCAGTTCGGCGCGGTAGCGGTCGACGAAGTCGTCGTAGCGGGTGCCGTCGCCGTCCTCCCGCAGGTCGTACACCCGGCGTACGCGCACGTCACCGCTGCTGTCGCTCACGACCGAGCCCCTCTCGCCGCTTCCAGGATCGCTCAGGCCCGTACGTCCCGCCAGGCCGACCGGATCGCCTCCGCGACGTCCTGGGCGGCGACCGGGGAGCCGTCGGAGGCGTGCCGGGCCGCGAGGCCGTGGAGGTGGGCGCCGACGGACGCGGCGTCGCGGGGGGCGAGACCGGCGGCGAGCAGCGAGCCGGTCAGCCCGGAGAGCACGTCGCCGCTGCCCGCCGTGGCGAGCCAGGAGGTGCCGGTCGGGTTGACCCGCACGGGTGCGCCCGGCTCGTCGGCGGCGATCAGCGTCGTCGAGCCCTTGAGCAGGACCGTGGCGCGGAACCGGGAGGCGAGTTCGCGTACGGCGTCGAGCCGCCCCGCCTCGACCTCCTCGCGCGGAACGCCGAGCAGGGCCGCGGCCTCCCCGGCGTGCGGGGTGAGGACGGTCGGCGCGGTGCGCGCCCGGACCACGTCGGCGTCCAGCAGCCGCAGCCCGTCAGCGTCGACCAGCACCGGCACGTCTGCGGCCAGCACGTCGGAGACGGCCTCCTCCGCGTCCGTCCCGTCGCCGAGCCCGGGACCGACGACCCAGGCCTGCACCCGCCCCGCCTTGGACGGCGGGCCCGCGTGCACCAGGGTCTCGGGATGCCGGGCGATGACGGCGTCCGCGCCGGGGCCGACGTAGCGCACCGCCCCGGCGCCGCCGCGCAGCGCCCCGGAGACGGCCAGCACCGCCGCGCCGGGGTAGCGCGCGGAGCCGGCGGCGATGCCGACGACACCGCGCCGGTACTTGTCGCTCTCGGCGCCCGGTACGGGCAGCAGCGCCGCCACGTCCGCGTACTGGAGCGCCTCCAGCTCCGGTACGGCGGGCAGTTCGGCGCCGAGCCCGATGTCGACGAGGTGCAGCGCCCCGGCCCGTTCCGCGGCCGGGTCGATGAGGAGCCCCGGCTTGTACGCCCCGAAGGTGACGGTCACATCGGCGCGGACCGCGTCCCCGAGCACCTCACCGGTGTCCGCCTCGACGCCGCTGGGCAGGTCGACGGCGACGACGGGCGCGTCGTGCGCCGTGTACCGGGCCACGAGCGCGGCGGCGCCGGGCCGCAGTCCGCCGCGCCCGCCGATGCCGGTGACGGCGTCGACGACGAGGTCGACGCGGCCCGCCCAGTCCCGGTGCCTGCTCATCGCGGGGACGTCGAGCCCGTCCACCACCCGGCCGCCCGCCGCGCGCAGCGCCTCGCTCCCGCCCTCGTGGGCCCGGCCCGGCGAGACCCGCACGGCGAGCACACCTGCCCCGCGCCGGGCGAGCCGGGCGCCCGCGTACAGCGCGTCGCCGCCGTTGTCGCCGCTGCCGACCAGGAGGACGACGCGGGACCCGTACACCCGGCCGCCGCGCCGCAGCAGGTCGGTGCAGACGGCGGCGAGCCCCGCGGCGGCGCGCCGCATCAGCGTGCCCTCCGGGAGCCGTGCCATGAGGGACTGTTCGGCGGCCCGTACGGTCGAGACGCTGTACGCAGTACGCATGGCTCCAACGTACGCAGAAAACGCCCGCCACGCCCCGGCCAGGTCACGCCCCTGCCCCACGCCGTCACGCGCCCGGCTCACCCCTCCGCGATCACCACGGCGGACGCCACCCCCGCGTCATGGCTGAGCGACACGTGCCACTGCCGTACGCCCAGTTCGGCGGCGCGGGCGGCGACCGTGCCGCTCACCCGCAGCCGGGGCTGCCCGCTCTCCTCGACGTACACCTCTGCGTCCGTCCAGAGCAGCCCGGCGGGGGCGCCGAGCGCCTTGGCGAGCGCCTCCTTGGCGGCGAACCGGGCGGCCAGCGAGGCGATCCCGCGCCGCTCACCGTCCGGCAGCAGCAACTCACTGTCCAGGAAGAGGCGCTGAGCCAACTTCGGGGTGCGCTCCAGTGCCTCGTCGAACCGCTCGATCTCCGCCACGTCGATACCGACCCCGATGATCACGTGCGCACCCTCATGTCACTCCACTCACTCCACGGTGACGGACTTTGCCAGATTGCGCGGCTGGTCCACTTCGTTGCCCCGGGCCGTCGCCAGCTCGCAGGCGAAGACCTGGAGCGGAACGGTGGCGACCAGCGGCTGAAGCAGCGTAGGCGTTGCGGGAATCCGGATGAGGTGGTCGGCGTACGGGACGACCGCCTCGTCGCCCTCCTCCGCGATGACGACGGTGAGCGCGCCCCGGGCCCGGATCTCCTGGATGTTCGACACGATCTTGCCGTGCAGCACCGAGCGCCCGCGCGGTGACGGCACCACCACGACGACCGGGACGCCGTCCTCGATCAGCGCGATCGGCCCGTGCTTCAGCTCCCCGGCTGCGAACCCCTCCGCGTGCATGTACGCCAGTTCCTTGAGCTTCAGCGCGCCTTCCAGGGCGACCGGGTAGCCGACATGACGGCCGAGGAAGAGCACCGTGTCGTGGCCCGCCAGCGAACGCGCCAGCGCGCGCACCGGCTCCATGGTCCCCAGGACCCGCCGCACCTCGCCGGAGATCTCGGAGAGCTGACGGATGACGGTGCGGATCTCGTCGCCCCACTTGGTCCCCCGGACCTGGCCGAGGTACAGCGCGACGAGGTAGCAGGCGACGAGTTGGGTGAGGAACGCCTTGGTCGAGGCGACGGCGACCTCCGGTCCGGCGTGCGTGTACAGGACGGCGTCGGACTCGCGCGGGATGGTGGACCCGTTGGTGTTGCAGATGGCGAGGACCTTCGCGCCCTGCTCACGGGCGTGCCGCAGCGCCATCAGGGTGTCCATCGTCTCGCCGGACTGCGAGATCGCGATGACGAGCGTGCGCTGGTCCAGGATCGGGTCCCGGTAGCGGAACTCGCTGGCCAGCTCGGTCTCGCAGGGGATCCGGGTCCAGTGCTCGATGGCGTACTTGGCGATCATTCCGGCGTGGAACGCGGTCCCGCAGGCGATGATCACCACCTTGTCGACCTCGCGCAGCTCCGCCCGGGTGATCCGCACCTCGTCGAGGTGCAGGGTGCCCTCCGGGTCGATCCGGCCGAGGAGGGTGTCGGTGACGGCCTTCGGCTGCTCGGCGATCTCCTTGAGCATGAAGGAGGGGTAGCCGCCCTTCTCGGCGGCGGACGCGTCCCAGTCCACGTGGTACGGCAGCACCTCGGCGGGCCGCCCGTCGAACCCGGTGACGACGACGCCCTCCCGGCTCAGCTCCACCACCTGGTCCTGGCCCAGCTCGATCGCGGACCGGGTGTGCGCGATGAACGCGGCGACGTCGGAGGCCAGGAACGCCTCGCCCTCCCCCACCCCCACCACGAGCGGAGAGTTGCGCCGGGCCCCGACCACCACGTCGGGCGCGTCCGCGAACACGGCGACGAGCGTGAACGCCCCTTCGAGCCTCCGGCAGACCTGCCGCATCGCCTCGGCCGGGTCCTCGCTGCCCGCGAACTCCTCCGCGAGGAGGTGGGCGACGACCTCGGTGTCGGTCTCGGATGCCAGCTCGTGGCCGCGCCCGGTCAGTTCGGACCGCAGGGCGGCGAAGTTCTCGATGATCCCGTTGTGCACGACGGCGACGCGTCCGGCGTTGTCCAGGTGCGGGTGGGCGTTGACGTCGGTGGGACCGCCGTGCGTGGCCCACCGGGTGTGGCCGATCCCCGCGCTCCCGGCCGGCAGCGGCCGCTCGACCAGCAGCTTCTCCAGATTGACCAGCTTCCCGGCCCGCTTCGCGGCGGCCAGCCCGCCATCAGCGAGGACGGCGATCCCGGCGGAGTCGTACCCCCGGTACTCCAGTCGCTTGAGGCCCGCGACGACGACGTCCTGCGCCGGCTGCCCACCGACGTATCCGATGATTCCGCACATATCAGCCCTTTCCTGGCCACCTGCCCATGTTCTTCGCATAGTCGCAGAAGGTGCGGGGGGTAGCAGGGAGGACGGCGTCGGCCAGGGGGATGCGGCGCCACGGCTCGGCACTTCGTGACCGTCGACGGTGGCGAGGGCGGCACCGGGGCCGCACCGTTGATCTTCGCCGACTCGGTGTCGCTGCCGTTCCGGATGGGCTTCTCCCGGGCCTACGGCACCTTCGCCGAGCTGGGGCTGACCGACGAGCTCACGTTCATCGCCTCCGGCAAGTTCGGCCTGCCCGAGAACGCCGTGGCCGCCTTCGCCCTGGGCGCCGACATGATCAACGTGGCGCGTGAGGCGATGCTGTCGATCGGCTGCGTCCAGTCTCAGAAGTGCCACACCGACAAGTGCCCGACCGGCGTCGCCACCCAGAACCCACGGCTGGCCCGCGGCCTCGGCCCGACCTCGAAGGCCGCCCGGGTCGCCGCCTACCTGCGCACCCTGCGGACAGAGCTCATGAAGGTCTCGGCGGCCGTCGGTGTCGCCCACCCGGGCTTCATCACGGCCAACGACATCGAGATCCTGAACGGCGACTACGACGGCCTCACCCTGTCCGGTGTCTACGGCTACAAGGACGGCTGGGGCGAGCTTGGCCCGCACGTGGCCGATGAGATCACCGAGCTGCTCGCCACCCGATCGAAGCCGGCCTTCGAGCAGGGACCGGCCGCCTGAGACACCGGCAGTGGGCCTGAACGGCTCCTGAAGGTCGATGCCGTCCCTGCGGCCGAGCGGTAAAGTAGGAACCGCTCATACTTTGAGTGGTTCCTACTTTACCGCCTGCCTCAGGAGAGCCCGTGGCCTTCACCGGACGCAGCCGTGAGCTGCGCATTCTCGGATCGTGGCTGGAGCGCGTCACTTCGGGGGCAGGCGGCAGCACGGGACAGGCACTGGCGATCAAGGGTCGGCGCCGAATCGGCAAGACACGACTGGTGCAGGAGTTCTGTGCCCGGTCCGGGCGGCCTTACGTCTTCTTTCAGGCGACCCGCAGCCAACCCGCACCGATGGCCCGGCGGGCCCTGTTCGACGCGGTCGCGGGCGGCCACGGCATGCGGCACCACGGCTCGGCGCTGGAGCATGCCGCCGCCCCGGAGGACTGGGTCCGGACACTGGCCGCGGTCGCGGCCGCCCTCCCCTCGGACGAACCGGTGATCCTCGTACTGGACGAGGTCCCCTGGCTGTCAGAGGCGGATCCGGGATTCGACGCAGCGCTCAAGACGGCCTGGGACATGCATCTCTCCGCGAAGCCGGTGCATCTGCTGCTGCTCGGCTCCGACCTCGCGATGATGGACCGGCTGACGTCGTACGACCATCCGTTCTACGGCCGGGCGGGGCAGTACACCGTGGGTCCGCTCAGCCCGGCGGACGTGCAGGATTCCACCGGCCTGGACGCGGCAGCCGCGCTCGACGCCTATCTCGTCACCGGAGGCTTCCCCGAGGTGGTCACCGGCTGGCGGGCCGGGGAACCCGTCGCCTCCTACCTGAACCGCCAGGTGGAGGACCCGTCGTCGGTACTGCTCACGACGGGTGAGCGCTCCCTCGCGGCGGAGTTCCCCGCCCGGCTCCAGGCAGGCAGGGTGCTCCGGGCGATCGGCTCCGGCGAACGCACCTTCTCCGGCATCGCCGCGAGCACCGGCGGCGCCGACGGACGCGCTCTGGCACACGGTACGCTCGCCCCGATACTGACCGAACTCACCGAGGCGAAGCGGATCGTCGCCGCAGACCTTCCGCTGTCCACCCAGGCGGCCCCCAAGCTCAAGCGCTACCGCATCGCGGACACGTATCTGCGCTTCTGGCTGGCCCACTTGGAGGACGCCGTGGCCCAGGCGGAAAGGGGCAGGGGCGACGTCTCGGCGGCACGCATCCAGCGGTCCTGGCCGTCCTGGCGGGGACGCGCGGTGGAACCGGTGATCAGGGAATCGCTCGCCCGCCGGGTGCCGGACGGCCTCTTCCCCGAGGCGACGGAGGTCGGCGGCTGGTGGAACCGTCAGAACAACCCGGAGGTCGACCTCGTCGGCGCCGACGCACAGCCGGTGGCCCGCCGCGTCGCCTTCGTGGGCTCGGTGAAGTGGCGCGACGAGACCCCGTTCGGGGCCCGGGACCTGGCCGAACTCGCCGCATCCGCGCAGCAGATCCCGGGCGCGCAGGACGCGGCCCTGGTCGCGGTAAGCCGCCGGCCCCCGACGCGAGCGGCGGCCGAGGGGCTCGCCGCGCACTGGGGGCCGGAGGCCTTGATCGCCGCCTGGCGGTGACGCCGGGCGTTGCTCCCGTGTGGCCGCGCCGCCCTACCCCTGGGCCGTGGGGCGGACGACGATGTCGCCCACATCGACACCGTCCGGCTGTTCGATCGCGAAGGCGATGGCGCGGGCCACCGCGTCCGGCGAGAGGGCCACCTCCATCATCTTGTCGATCTGGTCCTTCACCGCCGGATCCATGCGCTCCGCGAAGTCCGTACGGACGGCGCCGGGCGAGACGACGGTCACGCGCAGGCTGTCGCCGGCCTCCTGGCGCAGGCCCTCGGAGATGGTGCGCACGGCGTTCTTCGTGCCGGCGTACACCGATTGGAGCGGCACGATGCGCAGTCCGGCGGTGGACACGGTGTTGACGAAGTGGCCGAAGCCCTGCTCCCGGAAGACGGGGAGGGCTGCGGCGATCCCGTACAGGACCCCTTTGAGGTTGACGTCGATCATCTCCTCCCAGTCCTCGACGCGCACGTCGTCCAGACGGGAGATCAGACCGACCCCGGCATTGCTGACGAGGACGTCGAGCTTGCCGTACCGATCGCGTGCCAGGTCGACCAGGCCGGAAAGGTCCTCACGGCGCGTCACGTCCGTGCGGGCCCAGGCGGCTTCACCGCCGGCCTTTTCGATGCGGGCGGCCAGGGCCTCAAGACGCTCCGGACGGCGTGCCCCGAGGACGATCTTCGCGCCGCGCTCGGCGAGCAGGAGGGCGGTCGCCTCACCGATGCCGCTGCTGGCACCCGTGATCGCCACGACTTTTCCTTCGATTCCCGACATGGTGGGCAGACCTTTCGGTGGAGGGGGGCGGCCATGCCCTAAAGTGAAAGTGGAGGAGCCGCCACTTCGTCCACACTAAGTGGCGGCTCCTCCACTTAGCAAATGGAGACAAGGGAGAGCCACTGATGACCCGGGATGCAGGACGCCCGCTGCGCGCCGACGCCCAGCGGAACCGGGACAAGATCCTGGCCGCCGCGGTGCGCGTGTTCACCGAGGAGGGACTGGATGCGCACTTCGAGCGCATCGCCAGAGAAGCGGGCGTGGGAACCGGCACCCTCTACCGCAACTTCCCGACCAGGGAAGCCCTGATCGAGGCGGCGTACCGCAACGAGGTGGCCCGGCTGTGCGACGCCGTCCCCGGCCTCCTTGCGGAGATGCCGCCGCCCGAGGCCCTGCGAGCCTGGACCCGCCGCTTCATCGACTACGCCACCGCCAAACTCGGCATGGCGGACGCGCTGCGAGCCGTCGTCAGCGCCGGAACGAATCCCTACGCCGACAGTCACAAGATGATTCAGGCCGCCCTCTCCGCCCTCATGCACGCCAATGCCGCCGCCGGAACGATCCGGTCCGACATCAGCCCGACCGACTTGTTCGCCGCCCTCGCCGGTATCGCCCTCACCTCGGCCAAGCCCGAGCAGCGAGAGCAGGCCGAACGGCTCCTCGATCTCACCCTGGACGGGCTGAAGGCCGCGCCGTCGCGACTCCCAGGAAACTGACGGCAGAGGCCCGGACACGGAACTACCGGATCCAGGCAGCGTTGGGAGGATTGCCGTCAATGCGCGGTGTGGCGCGTGCGCGCAGGGGAACGGCTCCGGCGAGCACACCGAAATGGGATTCCGCAGTGAAAAACTTCGATCTGGAAGATCTGGAGACGCTGTTCATCTTCACTCCTTCACCAGGCAAAACATGGGGATTGACATTCACCCACCTCAAGCAGCGCCTACTTGAGACCGATCCCGAAGTATTCATGCGCGTAGAAGATCCCCGAGACGGGAACTCGCCCGGCGAATCTTTCATGTTCTTCGAATTCACTCTTGAGGGAAAATAACTCGAAGGCATGGCCAAGATTTCCCCGGAGGGCGTTGCGGCCCAAAACTGCACGGCACAACAGGCGGCAGACTTCGTGAAATGGCTGAGCACCAGCGTCATCCCGCCTGGGCGCACCATCACGTTTCAATACCGAGTGGGGGGTGGAGAGTGAAATTCCGGACGCCGGCGTACCCATTACTGAGAAGAGCCAACTGATCGAGCTTTTCCTGGCCCACATCGCAGCCATCTTCCTGTGGGCAGCCCGATGATCCAAACGAAACGGCATAGCCCCACCGCCCTGTGTGCCGGCGCCTCCACCTGGACAGTGGTCATAGCCGACCCGGCTCCCGCCTCGGATACCGTGATCCTCTACGGGGTGCCATAACGGATGTCACGCCCCCTACCGGAGGTAGTCAGCGTATGAGTTCAAAGCGCAGCAAGAATCCAGCCCTGCCCGTACTTGACGACGCATTCCGACTCGCGTCGGTCAAGGACGCCGAAGAGTCCACCCATGACTTGGCCGCGCGGCTGGCCACCGCCGAGCTGCGCCGCGTTTCCCACCCGGGCCGGGTCACCTGGGAGCCCACCGATCAGGCCGAGCCCGTACCGGTCCCGCCGACCGTGGTCGACGGTGACGGGGACCTGTGGCTGCGGGACCGGGACACCGGCACCTGGACCATGCCCGAGTTCGACCCGAAGGATTTCCCGGCCCGCTGTGGCGAGGTTCTGACGTGGAACCAGCTTGCCTGCGAGTTCGGCCCGCTGACCGGACTGGCCGACGACCGCCGCATCGGCGGCGGTCGTCGCTGACCGCGCAGCCTTCTGGGATGACCGCGCCCCTGAAGCGCCCGCTACGGGTAACTCCCACCTCGCCGCAGAGCTCGACGATGGCGACGAGCAGGTGAGCGTGGTCGTCGGTCACGATTTCTCCATGTTGCAGCCGGATACGTCGTCGCTGTCCGGGCACGGGCCCGCTTCGGCAATCAGGCAATCCGTCTCGCCAACTACACCGACCGGACTCGAAGCCGCCCTCGATCGAGCCAGGGCCGCTACGGACCTGACATCGCTCGTTTGACAGACCCCTCGGCCGGTTCTGACCGGAGGCACGGTCCCACCCCCCCCTCACGCCCCGAGGGCCTGCCACACACGCGTATGCGCGGGCAGGCCCTCGGGGGACGGCGGTGGCGGTGTGCCGACGCTCAGTCGATCGACGCGTACGAGACGAACTCGGCCCAGGCGTCCGGGGCGAAGCCGAGTTCGGGGCCGGGGATGTTCTTCGAGTCGCGGACGTGGACGGTGGTGGAGGCGGCGGCGACCTCGACGCACTGCGGGCCATCATTCGTGCTGTAGCTGCTCTTGAACCAGGTCAGGTCGGAAGGGCTTCCGGCCGAGGGCTTCGCACTCATGTCGCTCCCAGCAGTTTTTCGATGAACGTTCGCGAGAGCCGAGGCGTGAGCGCCTGGGCCCGGGTCAGGCCGTACCACATCTCAAGGATCTGGACTTTCTTGGGATCGCTGATGAGCCGACTGGTGAGCTGGACTTCGTTGTGCCCCACAGCCGTGCCGTCACTCAACTCAACCACTTCGTGTGAACCGCCCAAGCCCGCGTGTTCCTCGGTCTCGGTCGGCATCACCTGGATCTCAACGTGCCTCAACAGGCTAAGTTCTAGCAGGTGTTCGAGCTGCTGACGCAACACCATTCTGCCGCCCGTGGGGCGCCTGAGCGTGGCTTCTTCCTGTACGAAAGTCAGCAGCGGGGCGGGCCGACGCTCGAAGATCGCCTGCCGGGCCATCCGCGCGGCCACCAGACCGTCGACCTGTTCCTCGGTGAACGCCGGTCGCCGCTCCCTGTACAGGGCGCGGGCATACGCCTCCGTCTGAAGCAGCCCGTCGATCACATCGGCCGCATACGAGCCCAACTCGACCGCATCGGCCTCCAACTTGGCGAGATCGCGAACCTTCTTCGGATACCGCGCCTCCGCGACATCCTTCTTCATCGCGGCGATCTTGCCCTTCGCACCCAGGCCGTCGTCCGTCCGGTCCAGGAACTCCGGTTTGGCGATCCGGGTACCGGCCTCCACCTTGTAGACCAGGTTCTCGCCGTACCCGATCGCCTCGCCCAGTTCCGCCGCGCGTAAGCCCGCCGCCTCACGCCAGAGCCGGATCTGCCTGCCGACCATGGCCATCACGGCACTCGACTCGTCCTCGGGATCGACCACCCAATCCGGCCCGTCCACCATGTCGTTGCCAGTCATGCACCATCCGCCTCCACCCGTTCGCGGCGCTCCGGCGCTGTACGGCATGGACAGGCCCGTACGACCGCTGGACAGTCACCGTCCGTATACGCGTCACTGCTTTTCAGAGTAGTCACGGGCGGCCACGCTGAGTGACGTGAACCGAGAAATCACCCAACCGCGTGCAGACAGAGGACAGTTCGCCGTGCAGCTCTCCGCGACCCGTCGAGGCGCCCGGCTCGCCCGGCTGCTGGCGACCGAACAGCTCCGCTCCTGGGGGCTGCCGCTGGACGACGCCAGACAGGTCATCGCTGAGCTGGCGTCGAACGCGGTGATGCACGGTTACGTACCGGGGCGCGACTTCCGCATCCTGCTGGCGGTCACCGGGGACACGCTGCGCATCGAGGTGTCGGACGCACGCGGGGAGCGGCTGCCCCGGGTGCTGGATCACTCTGAGGTGTACGCGGCGTACGAGTCCGGGCGGGGGCTCCTTCTCGTCGAGGCACTGCCACGCGCTGGGGCGTCCGGCACGGCCCGTTCCCGCGCAAGACGGTCTGGGCGGAGCTCTCCCTCACCGGATCGTGACCACCGCGTCGCGGTCGGCCGCGACGCGGTGGACCCCGCCCAACCCATCCCGGTGGACCTCAGCGGGCCCCCGCGCACCCGCGTGGGCGCCCGTCACTCACACGGGTGAGGTTGGCCAACTGAGCTGGATTTCGCCCAGGTTGCCTGGCATATGCTCACGAAACCAACTCCAGACAAGAGACGGCCCCCGCCGGGACAGCAATCCCGAGCGAGGGCCTGACCAAGAGGAAGCAGCAGATCTTCCCGATGGATAACCAGCAGAATATCGCGCCTTCGCGCGCCTCTTCAGGCACCTCGTCAGGCGCCCGGTCCGGCGGTGTCGTCCACGTCAACGTGCGCCACACCAGTCACTTCACGGTCGTGGGCAACCATCTCGCCCAGCACCAGGAACTTTCACTGGTCGCGATCGGGCTCGCCGTACACATCCAGTCACTGCCGGACGGGGCCAAGATCGGCATCAAGTTCCTGGTCGAGCGCTTCCCGGAGAGCGAGTACCGCATCGCTGAGGCCTTGCGCGAACTCGAAACCAAGGGCTATCTGAAGCGCACCCGCGAGCGCCTGGCCAGTGGCCGCGTGATCACGCGCTCGACGTCGTACAACAAGCCGTGCGACGTGGCGGCGGCCCCGCCGCCCGCTCCCGTTCCTGTTCCTGCTCCCGTTCCTGTTCCTGCCCCCGTTCCTGTTCCTGCCCCGGCAGCGGCCCCGGTTGAGGTTCCGGCTCCGGTCCTGGTTGCCGCACCGGCCCCCGCGCTCACTCCCGTACCGGTCCCCATCTCCGTCCCCGCCCCCCGGCGGCAGGAACCCACCCCGGACCTGCGCCGACGCGCGTCGGCCATCCTGCTCGGACTGCGGCGCGAGGCGCCCGTACTCGTCCTCTCCGAGAACGACATCCGCAGCCTCGCGCCCGCCGTAGCGGCCTGGCTGGAACGCGACGCCGCCCCCGCCTCGATCACCCTGGCCCTGACGACGGACCTGCCCGTACCCCTGAAGTACCCGGCCAAGCTGCTGGCGCACCGGCTGAGCACACTGCTCCCGGCCGCCGTCCCGCCCGCACCGTTCACCCCGCCTCCGGTGCCGCTCCAGAACTGCGACGACTGCGACCGCGCGTTCAGAGCCCCCGAGCCCGGCAGATGCGGCGATTGCCTCGCGGAGCCGTCCCTCACCGCGTAGCAACCTTCAGCTGCTCTCGTCGGGATACAGGAGGGCAATCAACTGACCTATGTTCGCGGCCACTTGTACCCACACCGTGTCGTTCATGTACAGCACACGCGGAGCGGTGAGCGACTCGCGGTAGTCGAGCATGACCGGCATGTCCGGACCGAGGTCCGCGATCGAGAGCGACCGTTCCGGGACGATCCCCTCGTTCCTCTCGTCGGCCGGATCCCCCAGCCAGACGGGGTCCGTCTCGGTGTGCCAGTCGTTGTTCTCCCGTACGAGGACGCTCTCGCTGTAGAAGCACGGCTGCACGGGCTCGTCGTCGAAGATCCGGCGCAGGATCTCCACAGCGGGTGGCACCCACTTCCCCGTCCTGATGAGTCCGGCCAGCTCGGGCGGGACGGGGAGGCCGCCGACGACGAACGCCTCCCCGTGGGCCCGCACACCGTCGCCACTGCCGTTCGCACTCACTTCTTCTCTTCCACCTTCAGTCCGGTGATGTCCGCCAGCTCCTCGATGATCTCCTTCTTGTACTTCTCCGGCACAGTGGTGCGGCCCCCGAAGTGGGCCAGGTTGAGGCCGGAGATGAAGGTCACCTCCAGGTTGCCGTCCGGCTTCTTGATGGCCGCGAAGCCCACGGTGTCGTCGGCGTTGCCGAAGTCCTCCCGGTTGATCTTGGCGTGTCCGCCGCGACGGTTGACCAAGGCCCCCTCGGCGTCACCGCTCAGCCTTCCTCTCATCTTGCCGCCCGGCTGCCAGACGCCGGTGAACCCTTCGCCCGGATTCAGATCGTCGATCGAGGCGCGGTTCTGCTCCTTGCTCCGGTCGTCGCCGAACTTCTTGTCGGGCGGAGGGGTGTCGTCGTCGCAGTCGTCGGCCGCGTTCCGGATACCACCATTGGCCACGGCGGACACACGCAGGACGCCACCCCGCTCGGCCTCGCGGCCGGGGGCCGCGACCACCGGGCACTTGTCGTCATCCGGGTCGTCGGAGTCGTCGGAGTCGTCGGAGTCGTCGGAGTCGTCAGAGGAGCAGTCGTCAGAGGGCTCGGGGTCCGGCTCGGGGTCGTCCTTGATCGGCGGGGGCGGCGGGTCCGTGAGCCCGATCGCGTTGGAGAGCCGGTCCTCCACGTCCTGGTACCTGTCGATACCGGGGAGGGCGAACCCGGACACCTTCTCCATCACTTCCATCGGAGAAGGGCTCCTCTGCCCGGCTGCGAGCCTGCCGCTGATGAGGACCCGGTGCGGAGCAGCGGCCGGGGCGAGCGTGTAGCGCCCGTTGCCGGGGGCGACGGTGGTCAGGCCGCTGCGGTAGGCGGCGTTGTCGTCCCGGCAGTCGTCCTTGTCGTCGTCGTCATCGTCGTCGCCGTCGTCGTCGCAGAGCGAGATGAGGCGGGGCCCTGCCCCACCGATGCTCCTTCCCCCACCGATGCTCGCTGCGCCACCGGAAGCCGCCGAACCACCGGACGACGATCCGCTGTCGTCGCAGTCGTCTTCATCACCACCGGAGTCCCCGCCGGTGGAGTCCCCGCCGGTGGAGTTGGTCCCGCCGGACTTCCCGCCGCTGTCACTGCTGCTGGACGAGCCGCCGCTGGCCATTCCGCCACTGATCGGACCGCCAGTGATGAGCCCACCGCTGAGCAGGCCGCCACTGATCAGACCGCCGCTGGAGTTCCCTCCGGAGTCGCCTCCACCGGAGTCACCACCGCTGGAGTCACCACCGCCGTCGCTTCCTCCGCCGCTGCTGGAATCATCGCCACCGGAGTCGCTACCGCCGCTGTCTCCTCCCCCGGAGTCGCTTCCACCGCTGCTGGAGTCGTCACCACCGGAGTCGCTCCCCTCAGAGTTGTTGCCCCCGGACTTCCCACCACTGCTACCGCCTGCGGCAGCACCGCCGCTGTCGCCACCGGAGGGATCACCGCCCTGCCCGCCGTCATCCCCTGCGACCGTGTCGCCCGAGCAGTCGTCCTCCCCGACGAGGCTGCACACCGCCTCCTGGATGCGGCCCGTGATCTGGGCCCCGTGCCGCTGAGCAGGAGTACGCCGATGATGACGGCGACCAGGGTGATCAGGCCGAGGTACTCGACCGACGTCTGGCCACGGTTCCGGCGCCAGGTGATCAGGTGCGGGAGCGACGGGAACGCCTCCCGGCGGAACCGTTCCCGCGTCCAACGCGGTCTCACCGCACGCTGCTGCGGCGGCAGTTCGAACCAGGACCGACTGGCGCCCACACCGGCCAGGGCCAGCAGCACGCCCGGCAGCAGCAGCTGGCTGAGCCCGCGCGTCGAGCCCTCGTACAGGTTGACGATGCCGCCGGCCAGCAGCCAGACCTGGAGCACGATCAGCCCGATCCAGACCGCTTTCCCACCGGTCCACACGAGCCTCGCCAGAATCAAGGCGGCGATCCCCGGCACGACCGCGTACAGCGCCATCAGAGAGAGCATCGGCGTGATGCGACTGCCCAGCCCCAGAAGCGAGTTCAGCACGTCGACGCCGCCCAGCAGCGTGAGGCCGAACATCAGGTACAGGAGCACCCGCATCACGCCGAGCGACCCATGGCCGCGATCGTCTACCTGCTGCTGACGATGCGCGCCCACCGGCTCACCCCCGGGCGGCCGGCCGTGGCGGCGCTGTTCTACGCCGTCTTCGGGCTGGGGCTCATCCCGATCCTGGCCTGACGCGCCCGTGGGGCCGCCCTCAGGCGGTCTTGAGCTGGGTGAAGCGGAGGCGGTTGCCGAACGGGTCGCGCAGGCCGCAGTCGATTCCGTAGTCGCGCTCTGTGGGCTCTTCGGTGAACTCGACGCCCTTGGCGAGCAGCGTCTCGTACGTCTTGCGGCAGTCGTCCGTGGTGAGGATGAGCCAGCCGCCCATGGCGCCCTTGGTCACCAGCTCGCGTACCTGCTCCGCGGTCTCCTCGGACATCGCGGGGGCGCCCGGCCGCTCCAGCAGGATCTGGCGCTCGGGGTGGCCGGGGACGCTGACGGCGAGCCAGCGCATGAAGCCCATGTCGACATCGGCGGCGACCTCCAGGCCGAGCTTGCCGACGTAGAAGTCGAGGGCCTGGTCCTGGTCGAGGACGTAGATCTGTGAGTGTGTGATCGCGTTGAACATGTGCTCAACGCTACGGGCGCCGGGGCCGGAAAACTTATCCGGAACTGCTCAGTCGCTGGGCCTCGTCCAGGCCATCGTGAAGCACGTGGGTACGCCCGTCGGGACGGATTCCTTGCGGTACGCCCTCGGTGAGCGGCCGACGATCGCGCCGAACGTACGGCTGAACGTGCCGGTGCTGCCGAAGCCGACCTCGAAGCAGATGTCCGTCACGCTGCGGCCGGTCTCCCGCAGCAGGAACATCGCGCGCTCCACCCGGCGGCGCTGCAGGTAGCGGTGCGGCGTCTCGCCGAACGTGGCCCGGAAGGTGCGCGAGAAGTGCGCCGGAGAGACGTGCGCGATGCGGGCCAGGGCGGGCACGTCCAGCGGCTGCGCGTAGGACCGGTCCATCGTGTCCCGGGCCCGGAGCATCCGGCGGTTCGACTCTTCTGCGGCGCGGCTCACCCCGCCATCACACCACGGGGGCGGGGGACGGATCCCCGTACAGGAACTCGGCCGCGGTGGCGGCGATGACTCCGGTCACGACGGCCAGCGCGGGCACGTCCAGCTTCCAGTGCTGCCAGTACAGCGGCACGTCCAGCCGCCGCCCCGGCGCCAGCTCCACCAGGGCGCCCGACCGCAGCAGCGGGTCCGCCTGCGTCTCCGGGACCAGGCCCCAGCCGAGACCGGCGGCCACCGCCTCGCAGAACCCCTCCGACGTGGGCACGTGGTGACGCATCCGGCCCGCGCCAGGGGCGCTGGGCGAGAGGGACCGGACGAAGCGGTCCTGGAGTTCGTCCCGGCGGTCGAAGACGATCACCGGCGCCTCGGACAGCGAGCGCTCAAGGGGCGCCGTTCCCAGGTGGCGTTCCGCGAACCGGGGGCTCGCCACCGGCAGGTAGCGGGCCAGTCCGAGCGGCCGCACGACGCAGCCCGCGACCGGCTCCGCGGAGGACGTCACCGCCGCCATGACCTGCCCCTCGCGCAACAGCGTCGCGGTGTGCGTCTCGTCCTCGCGATGCAGCTCGAAGCAGACCGGCACCTCCTGCGGCACCCGGGTCAGTGCGGTGAGGAACCAGGTGGCCAGCGAGTCCGCGTTCACCGCCATGGGCAGCCGCGCCGGGCCCGAAACGTCCGCGATGCCCAGCTCCAGGTGCGCTTCCCGCTCCAGCGCGGCCAGTTGGCGCGCGTACCGCACCACCACCCGGCCGGACTCCGTCAGCCTGACCGGCTTCGTGCGCATCAGCAGCACGCGGCCGGTGCGCTGCTCCAGGGCCTTGATCCGCTGGCTGACCGCGGACGGCGTCACATGCAGAACCGCGGCGGCGGCGTCGAAGGTGCCCTCGGCCACGACGGCGAGCAGCGTGCGCATGTGGTCGGACGGGAGCTCGATCATCACAATTGCTAATCTTACCTAAGAAAGTTTAGCTGTACTGATGACCCCGCGCTCCCTAGCGTCGACGGCGTGAACAGCGACATCCTCCCGGTGGCCATCGCCGGATTCAGTACGGGCCTCTCCCTCATCGTCGCCATCGGCGCGCAGAACGCCTTCGTCCTGCGCCAGGGCGTGCGCAGGCAGGCCGTGCTCGCGGTGGTGGGCATCTGCGCCGCGTCCGATGCCGCCCTCATCGCCCTGGGCGTGGCCGGGCTGGGAACGGTGGTGGCCGCCTGGCCCACCGCGCTGACCGCGGTCGGCCTGGCCGGCGGCGGCTACCTGCTCTGTTACGGCGCCCTGGCCGCCCGCCGCGCCCTGCGACCAGCCTCCGGACAGGCGCTGACGACGGAGGGCGCCTCGACGGGCTCCATCCGTACAGCGGTGCTCACCTGCCTGGCCCTGACCTGGCTCAACCCGCACGTGTACCTGGACACCGTGCTGCTGCTCGGCTCGGTCGCCGCCGAACGCGGCCCGCTGCGCTGGGCCTTCGGCCTCGGAGCGATCCTGGCCAGCCTGGTCTGGTTCGCCGGCCTCGCCTACGGCGCCCGGCTGCTCAGCGGAATCCTCGACCGCCCCACCGCCTGGCGGATCCTGGACGCACTCGTCGCGGCCACGATGCTCACGATGGGCACCATGCTGCTGGCCCGTTCCGTCTGACCCCCACGTGACCGACCCCACCCCCGCTCCGTTCGGATTCCCGGGACAATGAACTTGTGATCACTTCGCCGACACGGAGCACGAACCGACGCGCCGAGCACGCCGCGACGCCGTACGTCGACCTCTCCCGAGCGGAGTGGAGCGCGCTGCGCGACAAGACGCCGCTGCCGCTGACCGCCGAGGAGGTGGAGCGGCTGCGCGGGCTCGGGGACGTCATCGACCTCGACGAGGTGCGGGACGTCTACCTGCCGCTCTCCCGGCTCCTCAACCTGTACGTGCAGGCCACGTCCGGGCTGCGTGGCGCGCTGAACACCTTTCTCGGGGACGCGGGCAACGGGCAGGGGGCGCAGCGCGGCACCCCGTTCGTCATAGGGGTCGCGGGCAGCGTCGCCGTCGGGAAGTCGACCAGTGCCCGGCTCCTCCAGGCGCTGCTGGCCCGCTGGCCGGAGCACCCCCGGGTGGAGCGGGTGACCACCGACGGGTTCCTGCTGCCGATGAAGGAGCTCCACGCGCGCGGGCTGATGTCGCGCAAGGGGTTCCCGGAGTCCTACGACCGGCGCGCCCTGACCCGCTTCGTGGCGGACATCAAGGCGGGCAAGGACGAGGTGACCGCCCCCGTCTACTCGCACCTGATCTACGACATCGTGCCCGGTGAGCGGCTCACCGTCCGGCGCCCCGACATCCTCATCGTCGAGGGGCTGAACGTGCTCCAGCCCGCGCTCCCCGGCAAGGACGGCCGCACCAGGGTCGGGCTGGCGGACTACTTCGACTTCAGCGTGTACGTGGACGCCCGGCCCGAGGACATCGGGACCTGGTACCTCAACCGCTTCCGCAAGCTGCGCGAGACGGCGTTCCAGGACCCGTCCTCGTACTTCCGCAAGTACACGCAGGTCTCCGAGGAGGAGGCGCTGGAGTACGCGGCGACGATGTGGCGGACCATCAACAAGCCGAATCTGGTGGAGAACGTCGCGCCGACCCGGGGCCGTGCCACCCTGGTGCTCCGCAAGGGCCCCGACCACAAGGTCCAGCGGCTGTCCCTGCGCAAGCTCTGAGCCGCAGGACCCACCCGAGGAGCGCGTTGTGCTGCATCTGCGTCTGATCGTGCGCACCGGCCGTACGGACGAGGTGACGGAGCTGCTGGAGCGGACCGTCGGCACCGCCCATCTCGTGGTGCTGCCGGGCGTGGCCCGCGACCCGGTGGGCGACATGGTGCTGTGCGACGTGGCGCGGGAGGCGGGCGACGAGCTGATCGGGGCGCTGCGGGCGCTCGGCGTGGACGAGTACGGCTCGATCACCGTCGAGAACATGGACCTGACGCTCTCCGCCCGCGCCGACCGGGCCGAGGCGGACGCACCGGGCGAGGGCGCGGACGCGGTGCTGTGGGAGGAGCTGACGGAGGCGACCCACGAGGAGTCGACGTTCAGCGTCACCTACGTGGCGTTCCTCGCGGTCGCGACGATGCTCGCGGCCTGCGGTGTCATGCTCGACAACGCGATCCTGATCGTGGGCGCGATGGCGGTGGGCCCGGAGTTCGGTCCGCTGGCCGGGATCTCCACGGCCCTGGTGCAGCGGGCTCCTCGACTGGTCTGGCGCTCGCTGCTGGCACTGATCGGCGGCTTCGCCGCCGCGATGGTGCTGACGGCCGGTTTCGCCTGGCTGATGGACGTCCTCGGGCTGTTCGACAGGGGGATGATCGAGGCGGACCGGCCCAACACGGCCTTCGTCTGGCAGCCCGACTGGATGTCGCTCGTGGTCGCGTTCCTCGCGGGCATCGCCGGGACGCTCTCCCTCACCTCGGCCAAGTCCGGCGCGCTGATCGGGGTCGCGATCTCGGTGACGACCGTGCCGGCCGCGGCCAACGCGGCGGTGGCGTTCAGCTACAGCGACTACGGCCAGATGAGCGGCTCCGTGCAGCAGCTGCTGGCGAACCTCGGCGGGATCGTGCTGGCGGGAACGCTGACCCTGCTGGCGCAGAAGGCCCTGTGGCGGGCGGCCCGCAACCGGGGTGCGAACGTCCGGCCCCCGGCGCGGACGGCCGCGGGCCGGCGCGGAGCCGGGGGCTGAGGACGCCCCCAGCACCCGGCACCCGCCCCCGGCCCCGACTCCGGCCCCCGCTATCCCAGCGCGGACTTCACCACGTCGGCCAGCCGGCCGGCCACCGCGCGCGCCTGCTCGATGTCGGCGGCCTCGACCATGACCCGTACCAGCGGCTCCGTGCCCGACTTGCGCAGCAGCACGCGTCCGGTGGCGCCCAGCTCGCGTTCGGCCTCGGCCACGGCCACGGCCAGCTCCGGGGAGGTGGACACCCGGGACTTGTCGACGTCCGGCACGTTGATGAGGACCTGCGGCAGGCGCTCCATCACACCCGCCAGCTCGGCGAGCGTACGGCCGGTGGCGGCGACCCTGGCCGCCAGCATCAGGCCGGTCAGCGTGCCGTCGCCGGTCGTGGCGTGGTCCAGGACGATGACGTGGCCGGACTGCTCGCCGCCCAGCGCGTAGCCCTGCTCCTTCATCGACTCCAGCACATAGCGGTCGCCCACCGCGGTCTGGACGAGCTCGATGCCCTCCCGCTCCATGGCGATCTTGAAGCCGAGGTTCGACATCACGGTGCCGACCACGGTGCCCTTGCGGAGCTGCCCCGCGTCGCGCATGGCGAGGGCGAGGACGGCCAGGATCTGGTCGCCGTCGATCTCCTCGCCCGCCGCGTCCACGGCCAGGCAGCGGTCGGCGTCGCCGTCGTGCGCGATGCCGAGGTCGGCGCCGTGCTCGACGACGGCGGCGCGCAGCAGCTCCAGGTGCGTGGAACCGCAGCCGTCGTTGATGTTCAGCCCGTCCGGCTCCGCGCCGATCGTGACGATCTCGGCCCCGGCGCGGGCGAACGCCTCCGGCGAGACACGGGCCGCGGCACCGTGCGCCTCGTCGAGTACGACCTTCAGTCCGTCGAGCCGGTTGGGCAGTACGCCGATCAGGTGAGCGACGTAGCGGTCGAAGCCCTCCGCGTAGTCGCTGATGCGGCCCACTCCGGCGCCGGTGGGACGGGCCCACGGCTCGCCCGTGCGGTGCTGCTCGTAGACCGTCTCGATGCGGTCCTCCAGCTCGTCCGCGAGCTTGTGGCCGCCTCGGGCGAAGAACTTGATGCCGTTGTCCGGCATGGCGTTGTGGCTGGCGGAGAGCATCACGCCGATGTCGGCGCCCAGTGCACCGGTGAGGTACGCCACGGCGGGGGTCGGCAGCACACCGACACGCAGGACGTCGACGCCCGCGCTGGCGAGGCCCGCCACCACGGCGGCCTCCAGGAACTCTCCGGAGGCACGGGGATCTCTGCCGACCACGGCCGTCGGCCGGTGGCCCTCGAAGGTGCCCACCTCGCCCAGTACGTGCGCCGCAGCGACCGAGAGACCGAGCGCGAGCTCAGCCGTCAGGTCCGCATTGGCGACACCGCGCACGCCGTCCGTGCCGAAGAGTCGTCCCACTGGTGTCCTCCGAAGGTGCTCCGAAACGCAAAAACAGACCAGGCAGTCCACGGGCGTATGAACGTCTTATGCCGTTATATGCCCGAGGCTGTCAATAAACGAACGCCCCGGCAGCACGAGGTGTGCCGCCGGGGCGAACGTGTAACGCGGATGAGCAGGCGGTTTAGCGCTTGCTGTACTGCGGGGCCTTACGGGCCTTCTTGAGACCGGCCTTCTTGCGCTCGACCGCACGGTCGTCGCGGGAGAGGAAGCCGGCCTTCTTCAGCGTGGCGCGGTTGTTGTCCTCGTCCGCCTCGTTCAGCGAACGGGCGACACCGAGGCGCAGGGCACCGGCCTGGCCGGAGACGCCGCCACCCGAGATGCGGGCGATGACGTCGTAGCGGCCGTCGAGCTCAAGCACCTTGAAGGGCTCGTTGACTTCCTGCTGGTGCACCTTGTTGGGGAAGTAGTCCTCAAGGGTGCGACCGTTGATCTTCCACTTGCCGGTGCCCGGGATGATCCGGACGCGGGCGATGGCGTTCTTGCGACGGCCGAGGCCGGCCGCCGGCTGCGGGTCGCCGAAGCGGCCCACGAGCGACTCCGAGGTGTACTCGCCCTCGACGGGCACCTCGGACTCGAAGGTGGTCACCTCGGCGAAGGTCTCTTCGCCCTCGGTGACCTCGGTGCCCTCGACGGGCGTCTCTGCAGTGGTCTCGGCCACGATTCTCCTCAGATCTTTCTGTACGTCTTAGGGGGAGGCCGGAACTACTGCGCGACCTGGGTGATCTCGAACGGGACCGGCTGCTGGGCAGCGTGCGGGTGCTGGTCACCCGCGTAGACCTTGAGCTTCGAGATCATCTGGCGACCCAGAGTGTTCTTGGGGATCATGCCCTTGATGGCCTTCTCGACAGCCTTCTCGGGGTTCTTCGCGAGAAGCTCGTCGTAGCGCACGGAGCGCAGACCGCCCGGGAACCCGGAGTGGCGGTACGCCATCTTCTGGGTCTTCTTGTTGCCGGAGAGGTGAACCTTCTCGGCGTTGATGATGATGACGAAGTCGCCCATGTCCATGTGGGGGGCGTAGATCGCCTTGTGCTTGCCTCGGAGGAGGTTCGCAGCCGTGGTGGCCAGACGGCCCAGGACGATGTCCTCGGCGTCGATGATGTGCCACTGGCGAGTGACATCGCCGGGCTTGGGGCTGTACGTACGCACTTCGTAGCCTTCGCTTCTTCAGTGGATGGGGTCCAGACACATGGCACCTCTGAAGCGATCATGCAGCTGGGGCTGACAATGCCGGGGACGCTGCCCGTATGCGAGCCACTGGTAACTGCTCCAGAGAACCTACGTAAGGGCCCTTCGCGTGAGAACGACGAAGCCAATACGTATAACAACGCCCGAGAGTACCCGCCACGCCCCGGACGGGTCAAAACGGTGCCCTTGGGCGGGGGGGCGCGCGGGTTTGAGGCGCGGGCTTCCTTAGTGCGGGGTTCCGTCCTCAATCGCCGGACGGGCTTGGTTGTGCGGGTCCCCCGCTGGGCGCCCCCGAACCCGGCCGCCTCGCGTCTGCGACAGCGGTCTGGCCGGTGTGCAGACGCGAGTGATGCAGGGGTGGGGACGTGCAGGGGAGTCCCCGCAGGGAATGGCGTACGACCCGGGTCCCTGGCGTACCCGGGTGAACACGCCATTTCCGAGGAGTCTCCCCGGAGGGGCCCCCACCCACCGGGGGCAGGCGCACCCCAAGAACAAAACCGCACCCGCACACCAAGCCCGTCCGGCGCTTGAGGACGGAACCCCGCGCCCAGGAGACCGGCGCACAAATCCCGCGCGCCCGCCCGGCCGGCCGAGGGCACGTCACCGAGTCCGCGACACCCGGCGTTCGTCCCAGACCGGCTCCGCCGTCTCCCGGACGATCCCGTCGGAGCCGAAGACCAGGTACCGGTCGAAGGACTTCGCGAACCAGCGGTCGTGCGTGACGGCCATCACCGTGCCGTCGTACACCTCAAGGCCGTCCTGGAGCGCCTCGGCCGACTCCAGGTCCAGGTTGTCCGTCGGCTCGTCCAGCAGCAGCGCCGTCGTGCCGGCCAGCTCAAGGAGCAGGATCTGGAAGCGCGCCTGCTGCCCGCCGGACAGCTTCTCGAAGGGCTGGTCGCCCTGCCGCTCCAGCTCGTACCGCCGCAGCACCGACATCGCGCCGCCCCGGTCCTTCGCCTGCTCCGTCCACAGGATCTCGACGAGCGTCTTGCCGAGCAGCTCAGGGTGGGCGTGGGTCTGCGCGAAGTGCCCGGCCACCACCCTCGCCCCGAGCTTCCACTCCCCCGTGTGCGCCACCGGCTCACCGGCCAGGAGCCGCAGGAAGTGCGACTTGCCCGACCCGTTGGAGCCGAGGACGGCGACCCGCTCCCCGTAGAAGATCTCCAGGTCGAACGGCTTCATCAGGCCGGTCAGCTCCAGGTTCTTGCAGGTCACCGCCCGCATCCCGGTCCGGCCGCCGCGCAGCCGCATCCGGATGTCCTGCTCGCGGGGCGGCTCCGGCGGCGGGCCCGCGTCCTCGAACTTCTTGAACCGGGTCTGCATCGCGTGGTAGCGGTTCGCCATGTCGGGGCTGTTCGCCGCCTGCTGCCGCATCCGCAGGACGAGCGCCTTCAGCCGGGCGTGCTCCTCCTCCCAGCGCCGCAGCAGCTCCTCGAAGCGCGCGAACCGCTCCTTGCGGGCCTGGTGGTACGTGGCGAAGCCGCCGCCGTGCACCCATACGTCGCTGCCGGCCGCACTGGGCTCCACGCTGACGATCTTCTCGGCGGCCCGGGACAGCAGCTCCCGGTCGTGGGAGACGAAGAGGACCGTCTTACGCGTCTCCTTCAGCTTCTCCTCCAGCCAGCGCTTTCCGGGGACGTCGAGATAGTTGTCCGGCTCGTCGAGGAGCAGCACCTCGTCGGGCCCGCGCAGCAGCGCCTCCAGGACCAGCCGCTTCTGCTCACCGCCGGAGAGCGTGCGCACCTCGCGCCACTGCGCCTTCTCGTACGGGACGCCGAGCGCCGCCGTGGTGCACATGTCCCAGACGGTCTCGGCCTCGTACCCGCGCGCCTCCGCCCAGTCGCTGAGCGCCTGCGCGTACGCCATCTGCGCGGCCTCGTCGTCCACGGTGAGGATCTTCTCCTCGGCCCGGTCGACGGCGCGCGCGGCCTCGCGGATACGGGGCTGGGCGACGGAGACCAGCAGGTCGCGCACGGTGCGCTCGTCGCGTACCGAGCCGACGAACTGCTGCATCACGCCGAGCCCGCCGCTCACCGAGACCGAGCCGCCGTGCGGCTGGAGCTCACCGGCGAGCAGCCGCAGCAGCGTGGTCTTCCCGGCCCCGTTCGCCCCGACGAGGGCGACCACCGCGCCGTCCGCCACACGGAACGAAGCATCGCCGAGCAGCACCCGCCCGTCCGGTAGGTAGTACTCCAGATGGCCTGCTTCAAGATGTCCCATACACAGCATTGTCACGGCCCGCGAAGCTCTGGCCCAACCGGTTTGTGTTCCGTCTAGGATTCGCGGCATGAGCTTTGGGCAAGGGGGGCCCTCCTGGGGGCCAGGGGAGAGTGGTACTCCGGACTGGTCGGCTCTGGCCGACCGGTCCGCGGCGCGGACCAGGCGCAAGAGGTGGCTGATGATCGGCGGGGGCGCGCTGGCCACCGCCGCCGTCGCGGCGATCGTGGCGACGGCGGTCATCAAGACCGACAAGGACGACACGGGCGCTTCCGGGGGGAAGAACGCGAGTCAGCTGCCGTCGGCGACGGACCTGCCGAGCCGGACGGCCGAGCCGGAGCCGTCCTTCTCCGCGGTGCAGCCGCCGCCACCGCCGGACCCGAAGGACTACATATCCGACGTGAAGAAGGACCGGGCGCCCGTCAGCGCCGACGCCTTCTTCCCCGGCAAGCAGCTCAGGATGGGCGACCGCGTCTACGCCAAGGGCGCCACGAACCGGACGACGAAGTGCGCCGCCACCACCCAGGGCGCACTCGGCTCGATCCTCGTGAACAACGGCTGTGACCAGGTCATCCGGGCCACCTACAGCCGCAGCGGTGTGGCGGTGACGATCGGGCTGGCGGTCTTCGAGACCGAGGCCCAGGCCAAGAAGACCGCCCAGCAGGCCTCCGGCAGCATCGCGTCACTGAGCGGCGCGGGCGTGCCGACCTTCTGCCGGGGCGGCGCCGTCTGCCGCCGTACGACCAACTACTACGGCCGGTACGCCTACTTCGCGATCAGTGGCTTCACCAACGGCAGGAGCGTCACCAAGGCCGACAAGAACGTCTTCACCGTGGGGAACGACCTGACGGACTTCACGTTCCGCCAGATCCGCCACCGCGGCGAGGTCCAGGCCTCGGCGGCGGCCGGGTGATCTCGGACCGGGCGGCCGCGGCCACCGCCGCCACCACCTGACACCCCGCCGCCCGGGGGCCGGCCGCTCAGCAGCAGCCGGCCCCCGGCAGGGTCCGCACGTTACGGGCCTCCACCGCTCGCGCGGCCAGCAACTCGTCCGCCGGGTACGCCACTTCCTCCAGCGTCAGCCCGTGCGGCCGCACCACGTGCACCCCGGGGTCGCGCACGCGGGCAGCGAGCACCTCGGCCGGCCAGGCGGCCGGGCGCCGCCCGTCCCCGACGAACAGGGCCGCCCCGATCAGCGCCCGCACCATGTTGTGGCAGAACGCGTCGGCCTGCACGGTCGCCGTCATCACGCCCGACGCCTCGTCCCGCACCCAACTCAGCTTCTGGAGGGTGCGGATGGTCGTCGCGCCCTCGCGCTTCTTGCAGTAAGCGGCGAAGTCGTGCTCGCCGGTCATCAGCGCCGCCGCCTCGTTCATCGCGTCGATGTCCAACGGCCGGTCGTGCCAGAGGACATGACCCCGGATCAGCGGGTCGACGCCGCCGGGCCGGTCCGCGACCCGGTACGCGTACCTGCGCCACAGCGCCGAGAAGCGCGCGTTGAACCCCGCCGGGGCCTCCGCGATCCGCATGATCCGCACATCGGGCGCCATCCGCCCGGCCATCCGCCGCAGCAGCTTGTCCGCGTGCTCGGCCCACACCCCGGCCGGCAGGTCCACGTGCGCGACCTGGCCGCGCGCGTGCACCCCGGCATCGGTGCGCCCGGCCACGGTCAGGTCGTACGTCCGCGAGGAGCGGGTCACGGTGCGCAGGGCGTCCTCGATCTCCCCCTGGACCGTGCGCCGGCTCGTCTGCTTCGCCCAGCCGGAGAAGTCCTTGCCGTCGTAGGCCAGGTCCAGCCGCACCCGTACGAAACCGGGCTCCACCACGTCACTCACACCAGCGGTCCTTTCAAGATCCGTACACAGCGGAACGGGCCCGCACCGCCCCGAAGGGTGATGCGGGCCCGTCCAGAGGTCTCAGAACGCTCAGGCGTCCTTGGACTCCTCGTCGGCGGCGGCCGGCTTGGCGTCCTCGACGGACTCGACCGGGGTCTCGTCCTTCTTGGCCGCGTCTTCCTTGACCGCACGCTTCGTGGCGGCCTCGGCCTCACCGGTGGCAGCCTGCGCCACGGTCAGGGCCTCGACCAGCTCGATGACGGCCATCGGGGCGTTGTCGCCACGACGGTTGCCGATCTTGGTGATACGGGTGTAACCACCGGGGCGGTTCTCGTACCGCGGGGCGATCTCGGTGAAGAGCGTGTGGACGACGCCCTTGTCCGTGATCGACTGCAGCACCAGGCGACGGTTGTGGATGTCGCCCTTCTTCGCCTTGGTGATGAAACGCTCGGCGACCGGACGCAGGCGGCGGGCCTTGGCCTCGGTCGTGGTGATGCGGCCGTGCTCGAACAGCGACTTCGCGAGGTTGTTGAGAAGAAGCTTCTCGTGCGCAGCGCTGCCGCCCAGACGGGCGCCCTTGGCGGGCTGAGGCATGGTATTTCTCCTTGTGTGCTGCACCGGCCGTATCAGGTACCGGTGTCAGTTCCCGCGCGGCGGTCGCCACACGGAAGTCTTACGAGCCGAACATTCAAGCCTGTCCGGCGCTTGAGGACAGAGCCCTCGCGTACGAGCCAGTATCAAGCCCGTCCGGCAATTGAGGACCAAGCCCTCGCCCGGCCCGGGGCACCCAGCAGAACCGGGCACCCCAGCCGGAGGCGACTCAGTACTGCTCGGTCTCCACGAAACCGGCATCCGCGTCGTCGTCCGCGCCGAACGCGTCCGCCGCGGCGGTCGGGTCGAAGCCGGGAGGCGAGTCCTTCAGCGCCAGGCCCATACCGGCCAGCTTCGCCTTGACCTCGTCGATCGACTTCGCACCGAAGTTGCGGATGTCGAGCAGGTCCGCCTCGGAGCGGGCCACGAGCTCGCCCACCGAGTGGATGCCCTCGCGCTTGAGGCAGTTGTACGAGCGGACCGTGAGCTCCAGCTCCTCGATCGGCAGCGCCAGATCGGCGGCGAGCGCGGCGTCCGTCGGGGACGGGCCCATGTCGATGCCCTCGGCGTCGATGTTGAGCTCGCGCGCCAGACCGAACAGCTCGACCAGGGTCTTACCGGCCGACGCCATGGCGTCACGGGGACGCATGGCCTGCTTGGTCTCGACGTCGACGATCAGCTTGTCGAAGTCGGTGCGCTGCTCGACACGGGTCGCCTCGACCTTGTACGTGACCTTGAGCACCGGGGAGTAGATGGAGTCGACCGGGATCCGGCCGATCTCCTGGCCCACCTGCTTGTTCTGGACGGCGGAGACGTAGCCGCGACCGCGCTCGACGGTCAGCTCCATCTCCAGCTTGCCCTTGCCGTTCAGGGTGGCCATGACGAGGTCCGGGTTGTGGACCTCGACACCGGCCGGCGGGGCGATGTCGGCAGCGGTGACCAGGCCGGGGCCCTGCTTGCGCAGGTACATCACGACCGGCTCGTCGTGCTCCGAGGAGACGACCAGCTGCTTGATGTTGAGGATGAGGTCGGTGACGTCCTCCTTGACACCCGGCACGGTGGTGAACTCGTGCAGAACGCCGTCGATCCGGATGCTGGTGACAGCGGCGCCCGGGATCGAGGAGAGGAGCGTACGGCGAAGAGAGTTACCGAGCGTGTAGCCGAAACCCGGCTCCAGCGGCTCGATGACGAACCGCGAACGGAACTCGTCAACGACCTCTTCGGTCAGCGACGGACGCTGAGCGATAAGCATGTGTGAATCCTTCAGTCGTGGGCGACCACTATTTGACGCCCGACAGATGAAACAAGGATACGGGCGGCACACCCCCGTAGGGGGCATACCGCCCTTACCCACGCTACTGACGCACGGCCGTCACCGGCCGTGGCGGATCAGACGCGGCGACGCTTCGGCGGACGGCAGCCGTTGTGCGGCGTCGGGGTGACGTCCTGGATCGAACCGACCTCAAGGCCCGTGGCCTGGAGGGAGCGGATCGCGGTCTCGCGGCCGGAGCCCGGACCCTTCACGAAGACGTCGACCTTGCGCATGCCGTGCTCCTGCGCGCGGCGGGCGGCCGACTCGGCGGCCATCTGCGCGGCGAAGGGGGTGGACTTGCGCGAGCCCTTGAAGCCGACGTGGCCGGCGGAGGCCCAGGAGATCACGTTGCCCGAGGGGTCCGTGATCGAGACGATGGTGTTGTTGAACGTGCTCTTGATGTGCGCGTGGCCGTGAGCGACGTTCTTCTTTTCCTTGCGACGCACCTTCTTGGCTGCGCCCTGACGACCCTTGGGGGGCATGTCTTTACTCCAGATGGAGAGGGGAGGTGATCGGTCCTACAGCGAAGACCGCTGGATGCTGCGGATGCCCGGGGACCCGGACGTTCGCAGTGCGTCCGCTGAGGACTACTTCTTGCCCGGCTTCTTCTTACCGGCGATCGCGCGACGCGGGCCCTTGCGGGTACGCGCGTTCGTGCTGGTGCGCTGACCGTGCACCGGCAGACCACGGCGGTGACGAATGCCCTGGTAGCAGCCGATCTCGATCTTGCGGCGGATGTCGCCCTGGATCTCGCGGCGGAGGTCACCCTCGGTGCGGAGGTTGGCGTCCACGTACTCGCGGATCTTGACCAGGTCTTCCTCGGCCAGGTCACGAACGCGGGTGTTCGGGTTCACGCCGGTGGTGGCGAGGATCTCCTTGGACCGGGTGCGCCCGATACCGAAGACGTAGGTGAGGGCAACCTCCACGCGCTTTTCGCGCGGGATGTCAACACCTGAAACGCGTGCCATTCAATGGCTCCAGTTGTTATTTCGGGGGTCTTCCGCAGTGCCGCTCCCGACCGCCGACCGCTCACTCGGAGCAGGTGGTACGCCCGGGTCTCCGGCCCCCGCCGGAGGTGTCGTCAGCCGTGGCTTGGACGGGCACTGCGTATGTACGTTTACGTGCGTCGCGCGAAGTCTGCGAGATGCAGGGGGTCGTGCGTCAGCCCTGGCGCTGCTTGTGGCGCAGGTTGTCGCAGATGACCATGACCCGACCGTGACGGCGGATCACCTTGCACTTGTCGCAGATCTTCTTGACGCTCGGCTTGACCTTCATGGGATGTCAGGTTCTCCGGGTCAGTGCCAGCACCCCGCCGAAGCGAAATGTGGGCAAGATCTACTTGTAGCGGTAGACGATCCGGCCACGCGTCAGGTCGTACGGGGAGAGCTCCACGACGACCCGGTCATCGGGAAGGATTCGGATGTAGTGCATCCGCATCTTCCCGCTGATGTGCGCGAGGACCTTGTGACCGTTCTGGAGCTCCACCCTGAACATGGCGTTCGGGAGAGACTCGATCACGGTGCCCTCAATTTCGATGGCACCTTGCTTCTTGGCCACGCTTCGCCTTTCGAATCGGCTACCTTGATCGGCTCCGTACCTTCGTGTGCATACATACGGGCACACTGATGCACGAGAGCCGACGAGTCAGTCTACGTCAGCGGACTCCAAAAGACGAATCCGTCAAGTTTGCCCAGCGCAGGAGATCCTTAGACCTCCTGACGGGCCTCAATCACCCCAGTGGGTCGGGCGCCGCCTCAATGCCGTACTGCGCGAGCTTCTCGCGGCCGCAGTCCGGTGCGGTGAGCACCAGCGGGCCCTGCTCCGTGAGGGCGATGGAGTGCTCCCAGTGGGAGGACCAGCTGCCGTCGGGGGTGATGACCGTCCACTCGTCCTCCAGCACCTCGGTGCGGGCAGTGCCGAGGGAGACCATGGGCTCGATCGCCAGGCAGACACCGGGGACCAGCTTGATGCCCTTGCCGCGCTTGCGGGAGACGTAGTTCAGCAGGTGCGGGTCCATGTGCATCTCGGTGCCGATGCCGTGGCCGCCGTAGTCCTCGACGATCCCGTACTTGCCGGTCGACGGGCGGGGCTGGCGGCGGATGTAGGACTCGATCGCCTTCGAGATGTCGACCAGCCGGTTGTTCACCTTCATCGCGGCGATGCCGGCCCACATCGACTCCTCGGTCACCCGGGACAGCTCGATGAGCTCCGGGGCGTGACCGGTGCCGACGAAGGCCGTGTACGCGGCGTCGCCGTGCCAGCCGTCGATGATCGCGCCGGCGTCGATGGAGATGATGTCGCCGTCCTTGAGGACGGTCTTCTCGTCCGGGATGCCGTGGACGACGACCTCGTTGACGGAGGTGCAGATCGTCGCGGGGAATCCGCCGTAACCGAGGAAGTTCGACTTCGCACCGTGCTCGTCGATCACCTTGCGGGCGACCTGGTCCAGGTCCAGCGTGGTGGCGCCGGGAACGGCGGCCTCTCGGGTGGCCGCGTGAATGGCAGCGACCACCAGCCCCGCCTCACGCATCTTCGCGATCTGCTCGGGGGTCTTGATCTGCACCATTGCGCGGCGCCTTTCTGGATACGGGACGGGGCGGCGTATCAACGATACGACCACACACAGTCGGCCGCGGCGCCCATGGGCGTCGCGGCCGACTGCACGAGTACTACGGTTCTACGAGCTTCGCTGTCAGCCCTCGTCGGACTTCTTCAGCGCCTCCATGGCCCGGTCGGTCACATCGGTGACCTTGCCGAGGGCGGAGATGGTGACCACCAGGTCCTGAGCCCTGTAGTAGTCGATGATCGGCTCGGTCTGCGTGTGGTAGACCTCCAGCCGGGTGCGGACCGTCTCTTCGCTGTCGTCGTCGCGCTGGTACAGCTCGCCTCCGCAGGTGTCGCAGACACCCTCGGACTTCGGCGGGTTGTACGTCACGTGGAACACGTGCGCGCTCTCGTTGCGGCAGATGCGACGGCCCGCGATCCGCTTCACGACCTCGTCCTCGGGGACTTCGAGATCGAGAACCGCGTCCAGCTTTACGCCCTCGTCCTTGAGCATCACATCCAGGGCCTCGGCCTGGCCCACGTTGCGCGGGAAGCCGTCGAGCAGGAAGCCGTTGACCGCGTCCGACTGGGACATCCGGTCCTTGGCCATCCCGATCGTGACCTCGTCCGGCACCAGCTGTCCCGCGTCCATGTAGGCGCGGGCCTGCTTGCCAAGGTCAGTGCCCTGGCTGATGTTGGCGCGGAAGAGGTCGCCCGTGGAGATGTGCGGAATCGACAGGTTCTTGGCAAGGTACGCAGCCTGCGTTCCCTTGCCGGCACCCGGCGGGCCGACGAGGACGATTCGCATCAGCGGAGGAACCCTTCGTAATTGCGCTGCTGGAGCTGACTCTCAATCTGCTTCACGGTTTCCAGACCCACACCCACGATGATGAGGATGCTCGTCCCGCCGAACGGGAAGTTCTGGTTAGCGCCACCGAAGCCTGCCAACGCCATCGTTGGCACCAGAGCGATCAGACCCAGGTACAGCGAGCCCGGCCAAGTGATCCTGTTGAGCACGTAGCTCAGGTACTCGGCAGTAGGTCGACCAGCCCGGATACCCGGGATGAAGCCACCATACTTCTTCATGTTGTCCGCGACTTCCTCGGGGTTGAACGAAATCGCCACATAGAAGAAGGCGAAGAAGACGATCAACAGGAAGTACGCGGTGATGTAGTACGGGTGGTCGCCCTTGACGAAGTGGTCCTTGATCCAGGTCGCCCAAGCCGCTTGGGAGTTGGAGAACTGGACGATCAGGGCCGGGATGTAGAGCAGCGAAGAAGCGAAGATGACGGGAATCACACCCGCCTGGTTCACCTTCAGCGGGATGTAGGTGGACGTACCACCGTAGGACCTGCGGCCGATCATGCGCTTCGCGTACTGAACCGGAATGCGGCGCTGGGCCTGCTCGACGAAGACCACGAGGGCCACCATCACGAAGCCGATCAGGATGACGGTGCCGAACTCGATCCAGCCGTCCGCGAGCTTGCCGCTCGTCTTGATGGCCCACAGGGCGCCGGGGAAGCTGGCGGCGATCGAGATGAACATCAGGATCGACATGCCGTTGCCGATGCCGCGGTCGGTGATCAGCTCACCGAGCCACATGACGGCAGCCGTGCCGGCGGTCATCGTGATGACCATCGTGATGGTCGTGAACAGCGACTGGTTCGGGACGATCTGGTCGGCGACCGGGCAGCCGCTGAAAAGCGCTCCGCTGCGTGCGGTGGCCACCAGGCCGGTGCCCTGGAGGATGGCGAGCGCGACCGTCAGATAACGCGTGTACTGCGTGATCTTGGCCTGGCCGGACTGCCCCTCCTTCTTGAGCGCCTCCAGTCGGGGAATCACCACGGTCAGCAGCTGAAGGATGATGCTGGCCGTGATGTACGGCATGATGCCGAGCGCGAAGATCGTGATCTGCAGCAGTGCACCACCGCTGAACATGTTCACCAGGCCGAAGAGGCTGTTATTGCCCTTGCTTGCCTGATCAACACAGGTCTGGACGTTCTCGTAGCTCACCCCCGGGACCGGGATGTGCGCCCCGAGCCGGTAGAGCACGATGATGCCGAGCGTGAAGAACAGCTTCTTGCGCAGGTCGGGCGTCTTGAACGCCCGGGCGAACGCGGTGAGCACGGTGCCTCCTGCGACCCCCGCGCAATGCGTAGAGGTGACGGTCTTGAGGATTGACGAATACGTAACAGTCAAAGGTCCCCGGGCGACATGCGTCCAGGGCTTACCACAGCAACGGACGCCACCTTACCGGCGTACATGCCCCCCTAGGAACGACCAACCGGGGATGCCCCATATGAGAGGCATCCCCGGTCGGATGTTCAGGCCACCTATGTGTCCGAGTTGTCTCAGACCAGCTCGGTGACGGTGCCGCCCGCGGCGGCGATCTTCTCCTTGGCGGAGCCGGAGACGGCGTCAACCGAAACCTGCAGCGCCACGGAGATCTCGCCCTGTCCGAGGACCTTGACGAGGTGGTTGTTGCGCACAGCGCCCTTGGCGACCAGACCGGCCACCGTGACCTCTCCACCCTCGGGGTAGAGCGTCGCGAGCTTGTCCAGGTTCACGACCTGGTACTCCGTGCGGAACGGGTTCTTGAAGCCCTTGAGCTTCGGGAGACGCATGTGGAGGGGCATCTGCCCACCCTCGAAGCGCTCCGGAACCTGGTAGCGGGCCTTGGTGCCCTTGGTGCCACGTCCGGCGGTCTTACCCTTGGACGCCTCGCCTCGACCCACACGGGTCTTGGCGGTCTTGGCGCCCGGGGCAGGCCGGAGGTCGTGGGCCTTCAGCGGCTGGTTCTCCGCCATGTCAGTCGACCTCCTCAACCGTCACGAGGTGGCGGACGGTGTTAGCCATTCCGCGGAACTCGGGGCGGTCCTCCTTGACAACCACGTCGTGCAGGCGCTTGAGCCCGAGCGAACGAAGGGTGTCGCGGTGGTTCTGCTTGCTGCCGATGTACGACTTGGTCTGCGTGATCTTGAGGCGAGCCATCACACACCCGCCGCTCGGGCACGGAGGAGAGCGGCCGGGGCCACGTCCTCAAGCGGCAGACCGCGGCGGGCCGCGATCTCCTCGGGACGCTGCAGGCCCTGGAGGGCGGCCACCGTCGCGTGCACGATGTTGATCGGGTTCGAAGAACCGAGCGACTTCGACAGGATGTCGTGAACGCCGGCGCACTCGAGAACGGCGCGCACGGGGCCACCCGCGATCACACCGGTACCGGGGGAAGCAGGCTTGAGCAGGACAACGCCTGCGGCCTTCTCGCCCTGGATCGGGTGCGGGATGGTGCCCTGGATACGCGGAACCTTGAAGAAGCTCTTCTTGGCCTCTTCAACGCCCTTGGCGATGGCCGCGGGAACTTCCTTGGCCTTGCCGTATCCGACACCGACGCTGCCGTCACCATCGCCCACCACGACCAGCGCGGTGAAGCTGAAGCGACGACCACCCTTCACGACCTTGGCGACACGGTTGATCGCGACGACACGCTCGACGTACGCGGTCTTCTCGGCGGCGCTGGCGCCGTCACGGCCCTTCCGGTCCCGCCGCTCGCCGCCACCGGCACCGCTTCCGCGGCGCTGGGGTCCAGCCATTGGAATTACCTCTCTCTGTTACGTCCGCTGTGCGTAGGAACCGGGGCTTAGAACTTCAGCCCGGCTTCACGGGCGGCGTCAGCCAGAGCGGCAATCCGCCCGGCGTACTGGTTGCCACCGCGGTCAAACACGACGGCCTCGACGCCTGCGGCCTTGGCGCGCTCGGCGACCAGGGCCCCGACCTGCTTGGCGAGGGCACTCTTGTCACCCTCGACACCGCGGATGGAAGCGTCGAGCGTCGACGCCGACGCGAGCGTGTGGCCCGCGATGTCGTCGATGACCTGAGCGACCATGTGGCGGTTCGAACGCGTCACAACCAAGCGCGGACGCTCGGGCGAACCGGAGATGTGCTTCCGGACGCGGATGTGGCGGCGCTTGAGGGCGGCACGCTTGTAGGCGTCGCCCTTGGCGATCTTTACACCGTATGCCATGGCTTACTTACCCGCCTTTCCGACCTTGCGGCGGATAACCTCGCCGGCGTACTTGACGCCCTTGGCCTTGTACGGGTCGGGCTTCCGCAGCTTGCGGATCTTCGCCGAGACCTCGCCGACCTTCTGCTTGTCGATGCCCTCGACAGTGAACTTCGTGGGCGACTCGACCTTGAAGGTGATGCCTTCGGGGGCCTCGATGAGGATCGGGTGGCTGTAGCCCAGGGCGAACTCCAGGTTGGAGCCCTTCGCCTGAACTCGGTAACCGACACCGCTGATTTCGAGCGCCTTGATGTATCCCGTGGTCACGCCGGTGATCATGTTCGCCACCAGCGTGCGGGACAGGCCGTGAAGGGCCTTGTTCTGACGCTCGTCGTTCGGGCGGACGACGTTCAGAACGCCGTCCTCACCCTTGGTGACCTCGATCGGCGCGGCGACGGTGTGCGAGAGGGAACCCTTGGGGCCCTTCACCGCGACCGTGCGGCCATCGATGGTGACGTCCACACCGGCGGGAACCTGGATGGGGAGCTTGCCGATTCGCGACATGAGCTTTTCCTCCGTTCCCGACTACCAGACGTAGGCGAGGACTTCCCCACCTACGCCCTTCTTGCTGGCCTGCTGGCCGGTCAGGAGACCGTGGGACGTGGAGATGATCGCCACGCCCAGGCCGCCCAGGACCTTCGGCAGATTGGTGGACTTTGCGTATACACGCAGACCCGGCTTCGAAATACGCTTGATGCCGGCGATCGAACGCTCGCGGTTCGGACCGAACTTCAGGTCGAGAACGAGGCTCTTGCCGACCTCGGCGTCCTCGACCTTCCAGCCGGTGATGAAGCCCTCCTGCTGGAGGATCTCCGCGATGTGCGACTTGATCTTGCTGTGCGGCATCTTGACGTCGTCGTGATACGCCGAGTTCGCGTTACGCAGACGCGTGAGCATGTCTGCGATGGGATCAGTCATGGTCATGAGTTGGCCTTCGGCCTCTCTCGCCGGGGTTTCCTGTATGCGCCATCCCTCTCCCCACTCAGTGGCGGGACGGGTGCGGTGCGGGGACCTACGGCGTAGTAAGTCGGTCTAGGGCGGCAGGCGCCCAACCACACAAGCCTACGGCATGTGGGGCCGGGCTCCTGCCGACCAGATACTTACCGAGAGCTTCCGGATAATCCCGACGCCCAGAGGGCGAAGGAGGATTACCAGGAGCTCTTGGTCACGCCCGGCAGCTCGCCACGGTGAGCCATCTCACGAAGGCACACGCGGCACAGGCCGAACTTGCGGTAGACGGAGTGGGGCCGGCCGCAGCGCTGGCAGCGGGTGTACCCGCGGACGCCGAACTTCGGCTTGCGGGCGGCCTTAGCGATCAGGGACTTCTTCGCCACGGTCAGTTCTCCTTGAACGGGAAGCCGAGGTGACGAAGGAGGGCACGACCCTCGTCGTCATTGGTCGCCGTGGTGACCACGGTGATGTCCATGCCCCGGACCCGGTCGATCTTGTCCTGGTCGATCTCGTGGAACATGACCTGCTCCGTGAGACCGAAGGTGTAGTTGCCACGGCCGTCGAACTGCTTCGGCGACAGGCCACGGAAGTCACGGATACGCGGCAGCGCGAGCGACAGCGTACGGTCCAGGAACTCCCACATGCGGTCACCGCGGAGGGTGACGTGGCAGCCGATCGGCTGCCCCTCGCGCAGCTTGAACTGCGCGATCGACTTGCGGGCCTTGGTGACGGCGGGCTTCTGGCCGGTGATCGTGGTGAGGTCGCGCACGGCGCCATCGATCAGCTTGGAGTCGCGGGCGGCGTCGCCCACACCCATGTTGACCACGATCTTGACCAGACCGGGGATCTGCATGACGTTCTCGTAGGAGAACTCCTCACGCAGCTTGCCGGCGATTTCCTCGCGGTAGCGCGTCTTGAGACGCGGCGCTGTGGTGGTAGTCATCAGATGTCCTCACCGGTGCGCTTGGCAACGCGGATCTTGTTGCCCTCGTCGTCAAAGCGGTAGCCGACGCGAGTAACGACCTTGTTGCCGTCCTTCTCAACAACCAGCTGCACGTTGCTGACGTGGACGGGGGCCTCGGTCGTCACAATGCCACCGGTCTGCGAACCGCGAGCGGTCTGACCGGCCTTCGTGTGCTTCTTGACCCGGTTGACACCCTCGACGAGGACGCGGTCCTGAGCAGGGTAGGCAACGATGACCTTGCCCTGCTTGCCCTTGTCCTTACCGGTGATGACCTGAACCAGGTCGCCCTTCTTGATCTTCATGCTTACAGCACCTCCGGCGCGAGCGAGATGATCTTCATGAACTTCTTCTCGCGCAGCTCACGGCCCACCGGGCCGAAGATACGGGTGCCGCGGGGGTCGCCGTCGTTCTTGAGAATGACAGCGGCGTTCTCGTCGAAGCGGATGTACGAGCCATCCTGACGACGACGCTCCTTGACGGTGCGAACGATGACGGCCTTGACGACGTCACCCTTCTTCACGTTGCCACCGGGGATCGCGTCCTTGACGGTGGCGACGATGACGTCACCGATGCCCGCGTAGCGGCGACCCGAGCCACCGAGAACACGGATGGTGAGAATTTCCTTCGCACCCGTGTTGTCGGCGACGCGCAGTCGCGACTCCTGCTGGATCACGTCTATCTCCTGATCGTCTGCCGGTTCCCGGCGGGGGACGCTCCGTTACCGGAGCGAACCCCCACCGAGCCTGGCGGAACCTGCCTGAGAGGAATGCCTCTCAGGAATTACTTGGCCTTCTCAAGGATCTCGACGACGCGCCAACGCTTCGTGGCGGACAGCGGCCGGGTCTCCATGAGGATGACACGGTCGCCGACGCCGGCGGCGTTCTGCTCGTCGTGAGCCTTGAGCTTGTTCGTACGGCGGATGACCTTGCCGTACAGCGCGTGCTTGACGCGGTCCTCGACAGCGACGACGACGGTCTTGTCCATCTTGTCGCTGACGACGAGACCCTCACGGGTCTTACGGAAACCGCGGTCAGTGTTCGTCTCAGTCACAGTCTTCTCGCTCATCAGACGCTCTCCACCGTCTCGATGCCGAGCTCGCGCTCACGCATCAGGGTGTAGATCCGGGCGATGTCCTTACGGACGGACTTGAGCCGGCCGTGGTTTTCGAGCTGTCCGGTCGCCGCCTGGAAGCGGAGGTTGAACAGCTCTTCCTTGGCCTCGCGGAGCTTGTTGAGGAGCTCCTCGTTGCCCAGCTCGCGCAGCTCGGACGTCTTGGTACCGGCCGACATCACGACTCACCTGCCTCGCGCCGAACAATCCGGCACTTCATCGGAAGCTTGTGAGCAGCGCGGGTGAGCGCCTCACGAGCAATCTTCTCGTTCGGGTAGGACAGCTCGAACATCACCCGGCCCGGCTTGACGTTCGCGATCCACCACTCGGGAGAACCCTTACCGGAACCCATGCGGGTCTCGGCGGGCTTCTTCGTCAGGGGACGGTCCGGGTAGATGTTGATCCAGACCTTGCCGCCACGCTTGATGTGACGGGTCATCGCGATACGAGCGGACTCGATCTGACGGTTCGTCACGTACGCCGGGGTCAGCGCCTGGATGCCGTACTCGCCGAACGCAACCTGCGTGCCACCCTTGGACATACCGCTGCGCTTCGGGTGGTGCTGCTTGCGGTGCTTGACCCTACGGGGGATCAGCATTTCGGTCAGGCCTCCGTTCCGGTGCTCTCAGCCGCCGGAGCAGCGGCGGTCGCCTCGGCCTTGGGGGCCTCGGCGGCCGGAGCCGACTGCTGCGGCTTGCGGCCGCGACCGCCACGCTCGCCACCGCGGCCACCGCGGCCGGCCGGACGGTCAGCGCCGCCACGGGCCGGGCGGTTGCCCGCGCGGGCAGCAGCGTTCTCGGCGCGGACCTCGGCGATGTTCTTGACGTCGCCCTTGTAGATCCAGACCTTCACACCGATGCGGCCGAAGGTCGTCTTGGCCTCGAAGAAGCCGTAGTCAACGTTCGCGCGGAGCGTGTGCAGGGGCACACGGCCCTCGCGGTAGAACTCCGAGCGGGACATCTCGGCGCCGCCGAGACGACCGCCGCACTGGATCTTGATGCCCTTGGCGCCGGCCTTCATCGTGCTCTGCATGCTCTTGCGCATGGCACGACGGAAGGAGACGCGCGAGGAGAGCTGCTCGGCGACGGCCTGGGCCACCAGCTGAGCGTCGACCTCGGGGTTCTTGACCTCGAGGATGTTCAGCTGGACCTGCTTGCCGGTCAGCTTCTCCAGCTCGCCACGGATGCGATCGGCCTCGGCGCCGCGGCGGCCGATGACGATGCCCGGACGGGCGGTGTGGATGTCAACGCGGACGCGGTCGCGGGTGCGCTCGATCTCGACCTTCGAGATGCCGGCCCGCTCCATGCCCTTCGTCATCATGCGACGAATGGCGACGTCTTCCTTGACGTAGTCCTTGTACAGCTTGTCGGCGTACCAACGGGACTTGAAGTCCGTGGTAATGCCGAGCCGGAACCCATGCGGGTTAACCTTCTGGCCCATTACCGGGTTCCTTCCTTGCTGCTGACGACCACGGTGATGTGGCTGGTCCGCTTACGGATCCGGTAGGCACGGCCCTGAGCACGCGGACGGAACCGCTTCAGGGTCGGGCCCTCGTCCACAAACGCCTCGCTGATGACCAGCGAAGAAGCGTCGGGGTGGTCGTAGTTGTGTGCAGCGTTGGCGATGGCGCTGTCAAGCACCTTGCCAACCGGCACGCTCGCGGCCTGCGGGGCGAAACGCAGGACCGCCTGAGCCTCCGTGGCATCCATGCCACGGATGAGGTCCACCACTCGGCGGGCCTTCATGGGCGTGACGCGGATGTACCGCGCCTGGGCCCTGGCTTCCATGGTTGTCCCTTCGGTGTGAGTCATAGTCGTTTCCACCCCGCGCTAGCGGCGCTTCGACTTCCGGTCGTCCTTGACGTGGCCGCGGAAGGTGCGAGTCGGCGAGAACTCGCCGAGCTTGTGGCCGACCATCGACTCGGTGACGAACACCGGGACGTGGATCTTGCCGTTGTGCACCGCGATGGTGTGACCCAGCATGGCCGGGATGATCATCGAGCGACGGGACCAGGTCTTGATGACGTTCTTGGTGCCGGCTTCGTTCTGTACGTCCACCTTCTTGACGAGGTGGCCGTCGACGAAGGGCCCCTTCTTGAGACTGCGCGGCATCTAAACCCGCTCCTAGCGCTTCTTGTTCGTCTTGCGGCGGCGGACGATGTACTTGCTCGATGCCTTCTTCGGCGAGCGAGTACGACCCTCCTTCTGACCCCACGGCGAGACCGGGTGACGTCCACCGGAGGTCTTGCCTTCACCACCACCGTGCGGGTGGTCGACCGGGTTCATCGCAACACCGCGGACGGACGGGCGAACGCCCTTCCAGCGCATGCGACCGGCCTTGCCCCAGTTGATGTTCGACTGCTCGGCGTTGCCGACCTCACCGATCGTGGCGCGGCAGCGGGCGTCGACCAGGCGGATCTCACCCGACGGCATACGAAGGTGGGCCATGGTGCCCTCCTTCGCCAGCAGCTGCACGGAGGCACCCGCGGAACGGGCGAACTTCGCGCCGCCGCCAGGCCGCAGCTCGATGGCGTGGATGGTCGTACCGACCGGGATGTTGCGCAGCGCCAGGTTGTTACCGGGCTTGATGTCGGCGGCCGGGCCGTTCTCGACACGGTCGCCCTGTCCCAGGCCGCGCGGCGCGATGATGTAGCGCTTCTCGCCGTCGGCGTAGTGCAGGAGCGCGATGCGCGCGGTGCGGTTCGGGTCGTACTCGATGTGCGCGACCTTGGCCGGCACGCCGTCCTTGTCGTGACGACGGAAGTCGATCACGCGGTAGGCGCGCTTGTGGCCACCACCCTGGTGGCGAACGGTCACACGACCGGTGTTGTTACGGCCGCCCTTGCTGTGCAGGGGGCGGACCAGCGACTTCTCCGGCGTGGACCGCGTGATCTCGACAAAGTCGGCGACGCTGGAGCCACGACGGCCCGGGGTCGTCGGCTTGTACTTGCGGATACCCATTTCTCAGTCCTCGTCCGATTCCGGACGACTCGACCTCCGTTAGGAGGTCGGGCCGCCGAAGATGTCGATTCGGTCGCCCTCAGCGAGGGTCACGATGGCGCGCTTGGTGTCAGCGCGCTTGCCGAAACCGGTCTTGGTGCGCTTGCGCTTACCCTGACGGTTGATCGTGTTGACCCCGGTGACCTTGACCGAGAAGACCGCTTCGACGGCCTGCTTGATCTGGGTCTTGTTGGAGCCGGGCGCGACGATGAACGTGTACTTGTTCTCGTCGAGCAGCGCGTAGCTCTTCTCCGAAACAACCGGCTTGACGAGAACGTCACGCGGGTCGGAGTAGGTCTTGCTGGTAACGGTCGCCTCGCTCATCAGGCGTCGCTCCCTTCGGTCTCAGCGGTCTGGGGGCCAGACACGAAGGACTCGAAAGCGGCCTGAGTGAAGACCACGTCGTCAGAGACGATCACGTCGTACGTGTTCAGCTGGCCCGGGTCCAGGATGTGCACCTGGGGCAGGTTGCGTGCGGAGAGCCACGCGGCCTCGTCGTTGCGGTCGACGACCAGGAGCACGTTCTTGCGCTCCGAGATCTTGCCGAACAGCGACTTCGCTGCCTTCGTGGAGACCGCTGCACCCTCGACCACGCCGGTGACGACGTGGATGCGGGAGTGGCGCGCCCGGTCGGAGAGGGCACCGCGCAGGGCGGCGGCCTTCATCTTCTTGGGGGTGCGCTGCGAGTAGTCACGCGGCTGCGGGCCGTGGACGACGCCACCGCCGACGAACTGCGGTGCGCGGGTCGAACCCTGGCGCGCGCGGCCGGTGCCCTTCTGGCGGTAGGGCTTGCGCCCACCACCGCGGACCTCGCCGCGACGCTTGGTCTTGTGCGTGCCCTGACGGGCAGCTGCCAGCTGGGCGACAACGACCTGGTGGATCAGCGGAACGCTGGTCTTCGCGTCGAAGATCTCCGCGGGGAGCTCGACGGTACCGGCCTTGTCGCCTGCCGGCGAAAGGATGTCAATGGTGCTCATTACCTCAAGCCCCCTTGGCCGCGGTACGGACCAGGACGAGGCCGCCGTTCGGACCGGGGACCGCGCCCTTGATGAGCAGCAGACCCTTCTCCGCGTCAACCGCGTGGATGGTCAGGTTCTGGGTGGTGACGCGCTCGTTACCCATCCGACCGGCCATGCGCATGCCCTTGAAGACACGCCCAGGGGTGGCACAGCCACCGATCGAACCGGGGGAACGGTGCTTGCGCTGGACGCCGTGGCCGGCGCCGAGGCCCTTGAAGTTGTGACGCTTCATGACACCGGCGAAGCCCTTGCCCTTGCTCTTGCCCGTGACGTCGACCTTGACGCCGGACTCGAACACCTCGGCAGTGACCTCCTGGCCCAGCGTGTACTCGCTGGCGTCAGGGGTGCGGAGCTCCACCAGGTGGCGGCGCGGGGTGACGTCGGCCTTGGCGAAGTGACCCTTGAGGGGCTTGTTCACCTTGCGCGGGTCAATCTCGCCGAAGGCGATCTGGACCGACTCGTAGCCGTCGCTGTCGTTCGTACGGACCTGCGTCACGACGCACGGACCGGCCTTGACGACGGTCACCGGGACAACCCGGTTGTTCTCGTCCCAGACCTGGGTCATGCCGAGCTTCTCGCCCAGGACGCCCTTGATGTTCTTGCTCATCTCGGCCCGTCCCCTCAGAGCTTGATCTCGATGTCGACGCCCGCCGGCAGGTCGAGGCGCATCAGCGAGTCAACCGTCTTCGGCGTGGGGTCGAGAATGTCGATGAGGCGCTTGTGCGTGCGCATCTCGAAGTGCTCGCGCGAGTCCTTGTACTTGTGCGGCGACTTGATGACGCAGTACACGTTCTTCTCAGTGGGCAGCGGCACCGGGCCTGCGACCGACGCACCAGTGCGGGTCACCGTCTCGACGATCTTCTTCGCCGAGGAGTCGATGACCTCGTGGTCGTAGGCCTTGAGCCGGATGCGGATCTTCTGTCCCGCCATGGCTACTAGTAGTCCTGTCTCTCGTAACGCTCTGGAACCCGGGGTTCTGATTACTCCGCCTCCGACCCACGCGGTCGGGCGTGTCGCATCCCCTCTACGAAAATCTCCCGAAGAAGATCCCAACCAAGGGGGTGCGGGCCTGAGACCGCGGATGCCGGGGGAGGAACCCCACCGGGTGCCTGGCCGGTGGCACACATACGCTTCCCGAAAGATTCCCGTACGTCCGACCCATGGGGCCGACGAGTACTGTGGGACTCGCTTCCGGTCCTCCCGGCGGGAGGCGCGCAGCATTGACACTCAACCGAGCAACCTGGTCAGTGTGCCATACGGGGTGTGAGCCTGGCCAATCGGCCGGGGATCTTACCCCTCGGGGATGAATGGTCAAACGCGGGCACGCCTCCACCGCCCCCGTTCCCCTCCCTCGGCGGGGTAATTCGGTCGAGCGCCGCGGTCCCCCGCCCCTACAGTGACCGGCCGGACCAGGCACGTCACCGGGGGCGGGAATCCATGCGTACGCACTATCCGCGGACACCGCATCTGCCCTGGTCACCGGGGGCCTCCTCGGACGACCTACGGCTCACCGGCCGCACGGACCTCGCCGGACTCACCGGCTCGGAGGTCGTCGTCACGGAGAAGCTGGACGGCGAGAACACCACGCTCTACGCCGACGGGCTGCACGCCCGCTCCCTCGACTCGGCGCACCACCCCTCCCGGGCCCGGGTCAAGGCGCTCCAGGGACGCGTCGGCCCGCGCATCCCGGCGGGATGGCGGATCTGCGGCGAGAACGTGTTCGCCCGGCACTCCATCCCGTACGACGACCTCGCGGCCCACTTCTACGGGTTCTCCGTCTGGGACGGGGACACCTGCCTGGGGTGGGACCGGACCGTGGCGTTCCTGCACGGCCTCGGCATCCCGACCCCGCCGGTGCTGTGGCGCGGGGTGTTCGACGCCCGCGCGGAACGGACGCTGCGCGCGCGGCGCCTGGACACCGGACGCCAGGAGGGTTACGTCGTCCGCCCCGCCGGGAGCTTTCCGGCCGCCGAGTTCGGGCGGCGGGTGGCCAAGTGGGTACGGCCGGGCCATGTCGTCACGGACACGCACTGGATGCACGCGGCGGTGGTGGAGAACGCGCTGGGGCCTTCCGCCGCGCTCTGGGACGTGCGCTCCGGCGCCCCGGTGGACCCGGCGGCGCTCGCGGCCGCCGCTGTGACCGGGTCCGGTGGCGCTTCGGCCGGAACCGGTCACGCGGCCGCCGGGACCGGTGACGCTTCCGCCGCCCTCGCGGCGGCCGATGCCCTGGACGCGCTGAGCCTCACCGGGGACGACCGGCTGTCCGGGGTGCTGGCCGCCCTGCTGCACCGCACCCGGCGCGCGGCCCTGGCCCCCGCGCTGGCCGGCCCGCTCGGCATGCCGCTCGCCCGCCGCGTCGCGGACCTGGTGGGGCTGGCCCCCTCGCTGCACCGCCCGTACCCGGACGAGGAGCGGCGCGGCGGACTGGCGCGGATGTCGCTCGCCGCCCGGCTGCCGGCGCTGCACGCGGTGGCCGGCGCCCTGGCCGCGAGCCCGGACGCCCGCGAGCAGGTGGAGTGGTCGCGGCTGCACGCCGAGGAGGTGGCCGAACCGGCAGGGCTCCGGGAGGCGTTCGCGGAGCTGGACCCGGCCGCCGCGGACCGCTGCCTGGCGCAGGCCCGTGAGGCGTACGCGCTGGGCCGGATCGGCACGGCGGAGGAGGCGGTGGCGGCGACCTGGCGCTGGCGGGACGGGGACTTCCCCCGCCTGATCCACCTGGTCGGCCCGTCCGGCAGCGGCAAGAGCACCTTCGGCCGCGCCCTGCCGGGGACCGACACGTACATCTCCCTCGACGAGCTGCGCCTCGCCCGCGGCTCGCGCGCCGACCAGAGCGCCAACGCCGACATCCTGCGCGAGGGGCTGCGACGCCTGGACGAAGCACTGGTCCCCGGCGCCACCGTGGTCTGGGACGCCACCTCGCTCAACCCGCACCAGCGCAACCTGGTGCACGCGGCCGCCCACCGCCGGGACGCGCTGCTCACCCACGCCGTGGCCTGGACCGGCGAGGAAGAGCTGACCGCGCGCAACGCCCGTCGCGCCCACCCGGTGCCCCCGGAGGTACTGGCCTCCCAGCTGCGCCGGTTCGTACCCCCGTACCCGGGCCAGGCGCACCGCACCTGGTACATCGGCAGCAGCACGACCGTGGAGGACCGGGCCTGATGCGTACGAGCGAGGACATCTACCACCGGGTCCGCTGGGACCCCCGGTTCGACCCGGCCCGCTTCGTCCTGGGCGTCGCCCAGCGCGGCCGGGACCCCAAGCGGGTGCCGCTGGAGCGGTTCACCCCGGGCGGGGACATCCCCTGGCACCGGGTGCTGTTCTTCGAGGCGGACGGCGAGGTGGTGTGGGACCGGTCCACGGGCACCGACCGGATCGACGCGACAAACGCCGGCCGGATACGGACTCCGCGCAGGCTCCCGTCCCCCTGCTTCACGTCCCGCACCCCGCACGCGTACTCCCCTGCCACGGGCACCTGGGAACCGGCACCGGCCCGTTCACCTGCCCCGTCCCCCGGTCTGACCGTCCTCACCTGGAACACCCTCTGGGACCGGTACGACGCCGACCGGATCGACACTGCCCGCCGCCGCCCCCTGCTGCTCGACGCGCTGCACGCGGCGGACGCGGACGTCATCGCGCTCCAGGAGGCGGAGCCCGCGCTGCTGGATCTGCTGCTGGGGGCCGGCTGGGTGCGCGACGGATACACGCTCGCCGCGGAACCGGCGGGCCGGGACGTGGCGGACTGCGGTCTGCTGCTGCTCAGCCGGCTCCCCGTGCGCGAGGCGGGGCTGCACGTCCTCGGCCCGCACAAGGCGGTGGCGGCAGCCGTGGTGGAGACGGCCGGAGACTGCCCGGTCACCGTGGCCGTGACCCACCTCAGCAGCGACCACTCCCCTGCCGGAGCCGCCCGCCGCGACACCGAACTGGCCGATCTGGCAACGGGGTTGGCCGACGTCGAGGGCGAGGTGCTGCTCCTAGGGGACTTCAACGACGGCGGCGACCACCCGCAGACCCGGCTGGCGATGACGGACGCGTGGCACCAGGTCCACGGCTCCGCCGACCACACCCCGACCTTCGACCCGTCCGCGAACCCCCTGGCGGCGATCTCCTCCCTGTCAGGCCGCGTCTCCCGGCTGGACCGGGTGCTGCTGCGCACGGAACGCCTCCGGGCCCGTACCGCGACGCTGACCGGCGACTCCCCCGGCCCGGCCGGACTCCACATCTCCGACCACTACGGGGTACGGGTGGAGCTGGGCCCGCCCGTACCGGCGGCGACGGAAGGGCTCGCGGAACGGGTCGCCGCCGCCCTCCCCGGCGCCCGGGTCCACGTCGTCGGCTCCCGGCGCATGGGCTGCGCGCTGCCGGACGCGGACCTGGACCTGGTCGCGGCGCTGCCCGGCACGCCCGCTCCGGCGGAGCTGCGGCAACGGCTGACCGCCGCCCTCCCCGAGGCCCGGGACGTGCGCGAGGTGACGGGCGCCCGGGTTCCCGGCCTGCGCTTCCACCTGGACGGGCTGAGCGTGGACCTGGCCACCGTGGCGACGGGGTCGCTCCCCCCGGCCGACGCGATCGGCCACCGCGCGGAACTGGGCGAGGCGGCGGCGATCGCGCTGAGCGCGGTGAGCGACGCGGAGGCGGTGCTCGCGGCGGCGGAGCCCCACGGCGCTTCCTTCGAGGCCCTCGCCCGGGACGTCAAGGCCTGGGCGCGGGCCAGGGGCCTGGACTCCGCGCCCTGCGGCGGGCTGCCGGGCCTGGCCTGGACCGTCCTCGCGGCCCGTACCGCACACGAGTCGGACGGACTGCCACCCCTCGGCCTGCTCCGGCACTTCTTCGCGACCTGGGCGGCGTGGAACTGGGACGAGTCGGTGGGCGGGGCTGCGGCGGTGGGCGGGGCTGCGGCAGGCGCGGCCACGACGACCACTCACCCGGTCACGGTGCTGACGCCGACGGCCCCCGTACGTTCCTGCACCACACAGGTCTCCCCCGCCGGCCGCGATCTCCTCGCCGCCGAGCTGTACCGCGCCTGGGAGATCCTGGAGGCTGCGGAGGACGGCGCAGACCCGCGTCCCCGGCTCTGCGCCCCGCCCGTACTGCGGGACCGCCACACCTCTTGGGCCCTCGCCTCCGCGCGCCCCGGCCCGGACGAGGGCCGACTGCGCGGCCGCCTCCTCGCCGTGCGCGCCGCGCTCGACGAGGCGGGCGCACCCGACACCTGTATATGGCCGCGCCCGCTCACGGCCGACGGCCGCACGGGGTACGCGATCGGCCTGGGCGCGAGCCCGCCGGACGGGCCCCGGCTCGCGGAGATCGGGGCGGAGCTGCTGCGCGGGATCCGGGACGCGTCGCTGTCGGCGGTGGTGCTGCCGGCGCTGCGGTCCAGCGGGGACGCGGCGTTCGCGGACGGGCCCGCCTGACGGCGGTGCGCTCCCGCCCGGCGCCCGCGCCCGGCTTCCAAGCACACGGCACCACCACCGAGGACCGCTGGCCCCGGCCCCGGGCCCCGCCTCTGGCACAATCCCGCCATGCATGTACGTACCACCCAGGCCTGGGCGCTGCGCCCCGCCACCCCCGAGGATCTTGAGCCCACAGCCGAGATCCGGGCCGTCGTGATGCGCCCGGATCTCGTCCGGCTGGGGCGCTACGACGAACACCGGGTGCGCCAGCGGCTGCGGGACTCCTATCTGCCGGAGTACACCTCGGTCATCGTCGTGGACGGACGCTTCGGCGGGAGTGTCACCCTCCGGCCCGCCGAGGGCGGCCGGTGCCTGGAGAACTTCTTCCTCGCCGAGGAGCTCCAGGGCGCGGGCATCGGCTCGGCGGTGCTGCGCGAGCTGCTGGCCCGTACCGACGCCGAAGGGGTCACCGTCCGGCTCAACGTGTTGCAGGGCAGCGCGGCCCGGCGGCTGCACGAGCGGCACGGGTTCGCCCTGGAGCGCGAGGACCCGGTCGACGTGTTCATGGTGCGGCGGCCGCCCGTCCCCACACCGTAGAAAGCAGAAGGGCCCCCTCCCACCGCTTGCGCGATGGGAGGGGGCCCTTCTCGGTGCTCTGTGCGGAGCTACCAGGTCAGACGCTCAAGGACTTACTTGAGGATCTTGGTGACCTGGCCGGCGCCCACGGTCCGGCCACCCTCACGGATGGCGAACTTCAGGCCCTCTTCCATGGCGACCGGCTGGATCAGCGCGACGTTCATGAGGGTGTTGTCACCCGGCATGACCATCTCGGTGCCCTCGGGGAGGGTCACAACGCCCGTCACGTCCGTGGTACGGAAGTAGAACTGCGGGCGGTAGTTGTTGAAGAAGGGGGTGTGACGGCCACCCTCGTCCTTCGACAGGATGTAGGACTGGGCCTCGAACTCGGTGTGCGGCGTGACCGAACCGGGCTTGATGATGACCTGGCCGCGCTCGACGTCCTCGCGCTTGATGCCACGGAGGAGCAGACCGACGTTCTCACCGGCCTGGCCCTCGTCGAGCAGCTTGCGGAACATCTCGATGCCGGTGACCGTGGTGGTGGTCTTCTCGGTCTTGATACCGACGATGTCGACGGTCTCGTTGACCTTGAGGACACCACGCTCGATACGACCGGTGACGACGGTGCCACGACCGGTGATCGTGAAGACGTCCTCGATCGGCATCAGGAACGGCTTCTCGACGTCACGCTCGGGCTGCGGGATGGACTCGTCGACGGCCTTCATCAGGTCGAGGACGGTCTGGCCCCACTCCTTGTCACCCTCAAGAGCCTTGAGCGCCGAGACCTTGACGACCGGAAGGTCGTCGCCCGGGAACTCGTACTCGGAGAGGAGCTCACGGACCTCGAGCTCGACGAGCTCCAGGATCTCCTCGTCGTCCACCATGTCGGCCTTGTTCAGCGCGACGACGATGTACGGAACGCCGACCTGGCGGGCCAGGAGCACGTGCTCCTTGGTCTGCGGCATCGGGCCGTCGGTCGCGGCGACGACGAGGATGGCGCCGTCCATCTGCGCCGCACCCGTGATCATGTTCTTGATGTAGTCAGCGTGACCGGGGCAGTCGACGTGCGCGTAGTGACGCGACTCCGTCTGGTACTCGACGTGCGCGATGGAGATGGTGATACCGCGCTGGCGCTCCTCAGGAGCCTTGTCGATCTGGTCGAAGGCCGAGGCCTCGTTCAGGTCCGGGTACGCGTCGTGCAGCACCTTGGTAATGGCGGCCGTGAGGGTCGTCTTACCGTGGTCAATGTGACCGATGGTGCCGATGTTGACGTGCGGCTTAGTCCGCTCGAACTTTGCCTTCGCCACTGGGTCCTCCTGCGGAGTGGTTCTGTACGCCTTGCTTCATCGGCGCCAGGTGATCTTTGCTGGGATGCCGGGACCCGGGGGCATTCGGCACAGTGCTTGCGCGCTGCGCCGAATGCCCCACCGGGCTCCGGTGACAAGCCTAAAGCGTGAGCTCGGGAGAGTTACTCGCCCTTGGCCTTCGCGATGATCTCCTCGGCGACGTTCCGCGGAACCTCGGCGTAGGAGTCGAACTGCATCGAGTAGCTTGCGCGACCCGAGGTCTTGCTGCGGAGGTCTCCGACGTAGCCGAACATCTCCGAGAGGGGCACGAGGCCCTTCACGACGCGAGCGCCGCTGCGCTCCTCCATGGCCTGGATCTGGCCACGGCGGGAGTTGAGGTCGCCGATCACATCGCCCATGTAGTCCTCGGGCGTGGTGACCTCGACGGACATCATCGGCTCCATGAGCACGGGGGACGCCCTGCGGGCACCCTCCTTGAACGCCTGCGAACCGGCGATCTTGAAGGCCAGCTCCGAGGAGTCGACCTCGTGGTAACCACCGTCGAGAAGGGTGACGCGGACGCCCACCATCTCGTAGCCGGCCAGGATGCCGAACTGCATGGCTTCCTGAGCACCCGCGTCCACCGAGGGGATGTACTCCCGGGGGATGCGGCCACCGGTGACCTTGTTGACGAACTCGTACGACGCGTCGCCGCCCTCGATGGGCTCGATGGCGATCTGCACCTTCGCGAACTGGCCGGTACCACCAGTCTGCTTCTTGTGCGTGAAGTCGATACGGTCGACGGCCTTGCGGATCGTCTCGCGGTACGCGACCTGCGGCTTGCCTACGTTCGCCTCGACGCGGAATTCGCGCTTCATGCGGTCGACGAGCACTTCGAGGTGAAGCTCGCCCATACCACCGATGATGGTCTGGCCGGTCTCCTCGTCGGAGTGCACCTGGAAGGAGGGGTCCTCCTCCGAGAGGCGCTGGATGGCGACACCCAGCTTCTCCTGGTCGCCCTTGGACTTCGGCTCGATGGCGACCTCGATGACCGGCGCCGGGAAGTCCATGGACTCCAGGATCACCGGGTTCTTGTCGTCACAGAGCGTCTCACCGGTCGTGGTCTGCTTGAGCCCCATGACAGCGATGATGTCGCCCGCGCCCACCGACGCGATCTCCTCACGCTTGTTCGCGTGCATGCGGTAGATCTTGCCGATGCGCTCCTTCTTGCCCTTGACCGAGTTCAGCACCGCGGTGCCGGCCTCAAGGCGACCGGAGTAGATCCGGACGAAGGTGAGCTTTCCGAGGTGCGGGTCGCTCGCGATCTTGAACGCCAGGCCGGAGAACGGCTCGTCGTCCGAAGGCTTGCGCTCGATGACCTTCTCGGGGTCCTTGACGTCGTGGCCCTCGATGGCCTCGACGTCCAGGGGGGAAGGCAGGTAGCGGACGACCGCGTCGAGCAGGGGCTGGACGCCCTTGTTCTTGAACGCGGTGCCACAGAACACCGGGGTGACCGTGACGGAGTCGGCGGAACCCTTCGACGCGAGGGTGATCCGGCGGATCGCCTCGTGCAGCTGCTCCTGGGTGGGCTCGACGCCCTCCAGGTACAGCTCCATCATCTCGTCGTCGTTCTCGGAGACGGCCTCAAGGAGCTTGCCGCGCCATTCCTCGGCGGCTTCCTTGTGGGTGTCCGGGATCTCGACCGTGTCGTACATCTCGCCCTTGGCGGCCTCTTCGGGCCACACGAAGGCCTTCATCGACACGAGGTCGACGACGCCCTTGAAGTCGGCCTCTGCGCCGATGGGGAGCTGCATGACGAGCGGGACGGCACCAAGGCGGTCGACGATCATGTCGACACAGCGGTGGAACTCGGCACCCGTGCGGTCGAGCTTGTTGACGAAGCAGATACGCGGCACGCCGTAGCGGTCCGCCTGACGCCAGACGGTCTCGGACTGCGGCTCGACGCCGGCCACACCGTCGAACACGGTGACAGCGCCGTCGAGGACGCGGAGCGAACGCTCCACCTCGACGGTGAAGTCGACGTGACCCGGGGTGTCGATGATGTTGATCGTGTGGTCAACATCATCGAGCGGCCAGTGACAGGTCGTCGCGGCAGACGTGATCGTGATGCCGCGCTCCTGCTCCTGCTCCATCCAGTCCATCGTGGCAGCGCCGTCGTGGACTTCACCGATCTTGTACGAAACGCCGGTGTAGAAGAGGATCCGCTCGGTGGTGGTCGTCTTGCCCGCGTCGATGTGGGCCATGATCCCAATGTTGCGGACCTTGGCCAGGTCAAGCGAAGTGGTGGCCATAAGGCTCAATCTTCTCTCGGTCTCGATGGGGTAAGCGACTACCAGCGGTAGTGCGCGAAGGCCTTGTTCGACTCGGCCATCTTGTGGGTGTCCTCGCGCTTCTTGACGGCAGCGCCAAGACCGTTGGAGGCATCGAGCAGCTCGTTCATGAGCCGCTCGGTCATCGTCTTCTCGCGACGGGCGCGGGAGTAACCGACGACCCAGCGCAGCGCGAGGGTGGCGGCGCGACCGGGCTTGACCTCGATCGGCACCTGGTAGGTGGCGCCACCGACACGGCGGGACTTGACCTCAAGCGAGGGCTTGACGTTCTCAAGCGCGCGCTTCAGCGTGATGACCGGGTCAGCGCCGGTCTTCTCGCGGAGGCCTTCCATGGCGCCGTACACGATCCGCTCGGCGGTGGAACGCTTGCCGTTGAGCAGGATCTTGTTGATCAGCGAGGTGACAAGAGGAGAACCATAGACCGGGTCAATGATGACCGGGCGCTTCGGGGCGGGGCCCTTACGAGGCATTCTTACTTCTCCTTCTTGGCGCCGTAGCGGCTGCGGGCCTGCTTGCGGTTCTTGACACCCTGGGTGTCAAGGGAGCCGCGGATGATCTTGTAACGAACACCCGGCAGGTCCTTCACACGGCCACCACGCACGAGCACGATGGAGTGCTCCTGCAGGTTGTGTCCCTCACCCGGAATGTAGGCCGTGACCTCGATACCGGAGGTCAGACGCACACGTGCGACCTTCCGGAGCGCGGAGTTCGGCTTCTTCGGGGTGGTCGTGAACACACGCGTGCAGACGCCGCGGCGCTGGGGAGAACCCTCAAGCGCGGGCGTCTTGTTCTTCTCGACCTTGTCCTGCCGGCCCTTCCGGACCAGCTGCTGAATCGTAGGCACTACTTCTCCGGTTTCTGTGTGCCGTCGGTGAAACTAACCTGGAACAACTCCGACCCACGCGGTCGGGTGTGTCGGATACTGCGGGCCACTGCCCTGGAGCAGTGGAAGCGCAGATCACGGTGGCCAAAGACGAACTCGCCGTGCGGTTGAGGACACGCACACGAGCCCAGGCACACCCCAGGCACAAGGTCTGAGCGTACCTACCTCACGGACTCCGGTCAAAACAAATGCTGTCCAGGCCAGGGACCCCGCCACAGGCACACCGCCTGCGGCTTACCGTAACCGTTCGCGAACGGTGGGTGGCCGAAACCCCGCCACGCGCCTGCCGCACCCTCAGCGGCGTCAGTACATTGAACCGCGCGCCGAAGGACGGGGGACTCCATGACGGCTGGTGCGGCCCTGCCCGGCGACGACGGGCTCGACGACCGCGTTCCCTTTCTCGCACGACTCGAGCGCGAGGACCGGGAAGCACTGCTCGCGCTGGGCAGGGAACTCTCCTTCGCTCCTCGCGCGCCTCTCCTGCAACAGTATGAGCCGTCGTCCCACGTCCTGCTCATCCTGCGCGGTTGGACCAAGGTCATCGCCGCGTCGGAGAACGGCTACGAGGCCCTGCTCGCCCTGCGGGGTCCTGGCGACATAGTCGGTGAGTCGGCAGCGTTGACCGGTCGCCCGCGCTCGGCGACGGTGACCGCTCTGGCTCCGGTGCGGGCCGTCGCCATCACGCACGAGCGGTTCCGAGAGTTCGTCAGTCACTCCCCCACCGTCTCGCTCAAGCTGCTGGGGCTGACAGCCGACCGGAACCGCGCCGCCGACCGGCGCCGGCTGGAGTTCGCCTCCATGAGTGTCCGGGAGCGGTTCGCGGTCCTGCTCCTCGACCTCGTTCGCTCTCACGGACGCCGGACCGACGAAGGCATCGAGATCGCCGTACCCCTCAGCAAGCAGGAGCTGGCCGGTGCGGTCGGAGCCTCGCGGGAAATGGTGCAGCGGCTGCTGAAGGACCTGAGGACCAGGGGCATCGTCGTCACCGGTCGCAGGGCCCTGGTAGTGGTGCGTCCGAGCGCTCTGCGCTTGATGGCGCGCGCCGCACATCCCGTACCCGTCGAACGGCCCCGAAGCACACCCACGCCCTGACGTCTGTGCACGCAGTCACAGTCCGACTGCGTCATATGCACTCACCGCCACAGACTCGCCGACGGCACGCTCTTGCCGTACCGTCCCCGGCGAGAGGCAGCCCACCCATGTCCGACCCCGTGAACAGCACTATCCTCCTTCTCGACATCGAGAAGTTCAGTCATCGCGACGATGTCGAACAGGCCTATCTGCGTCGCATGCTGTTCGATCTCACCGATCGTGCGCTGCTGGCCGCCGGCATCGAGATGACGCTGCGGCGCCGTGCGGACCGGGGCGACAGTGTGATGGAACTGATCGACTCCAACGCCTCGTCGACCACGCTCCTGCGCACCCTCCTAAGTTTCGTTCCGGCGGAGTTGCGAGCGATCAACCGCCGGGCGTCCAGCTCCGCCCAGATGAGGCTGCGCGGAGTCGTCGCGTCCGGCTACGTCGCTGTCGACGGCGAAGGCGGCTGGGTGGGGTCCGACCTCAACCACGCCTGCCGCCTGCTCGACGCCGACGCACTGCGTCATGCGCTGCGAGACGAGCGGGGGGACTTCGCCCTGTGCGTGTCGGAGTCCGTTTACCAGGGCGTCGTACGTCACAACCACCCCGGTGTGCCGGCCGACGAGTTCCATGCCGTCACCGTGGACAGCAAGAACGGACCGCTGCCGGCCTGGCTGCACAGCCAGGTTCCCCTTCCCCGGAAGGAGGCCGGCGATCAGAGCCGGAGTGCCCGGCCCGGCGCCACGCACCCCACACGCGAACGGCCCGCGTCCGCAGCGCCTCCGGCCGCCTTCGACTTCGGCGGTGCCACGGTGAACGGCGGCGTCTTCGGCAGCGAGAACCGAGGCATCGGTGGGGGCGTCTTCCACGGCGATGTCCACCTCGGGGGCGAACTCGGAGACCGAGGGTGAGCAGCGAGAACGAGGCGGGACAGCCGGAGGAGGGCGAGCGGCCCGAGGACGCCGAACCGACCGGTCATCCGAACGATGCAGCGGGCGCCAAGGTGATGGACCGGCCGCAGGAGGCCTGGGCGGCACGGTGGGACCTGGTGGACCACACACCGCGCACCATGGCGTTCGGCGAAGGGACCCACCTTGCCGGCGGTGTCCTGGGCGGCGTCAACCACGGCATCGGCGGCGGCTCGTTCCACGGCGACGTCCATCTGGGAGCGACCACCCATATCCACTACGGGTTCGGCGGCCTGTCCACAGGGCCCTCCTCGGGCGAAATCCGCGCCGTCACACTGACACAGGTGGCGGAGTGTTTTGCCGACCCGGGCCCCCCGTTCGCCGAACTCGTCGACCGACTGCGCAAAGAACGCGTGCTCGTGCTCAGTGGTCCCCATTCCTCCGGACGGCGGACCGCCGCGCTCATGCTGCTGCATCGCCTGGGCCTCTCACCGGTGCACTCCGTCGCCCGCGACACCGCACCGAGTTCACTCGTTCCGGACGGCGAGGAGCAGACCGGGGCACGAGGCCACCTTCTCTGTGACCTGGAGACCGACCGGAACAAGCCGTTACGGGAAGTGGATCTGCTGGCACTGCGTGACCGGCTCACCCAGCGGGACGCGTATCTGGTCATCACTGTCGGGCCGCGCGCCCATCTCGAGGATGTGAAGACCGACGCGTGGCAGCCGCCACCATCAGTGGACGTCCTCTCCGCACACTTGCGGGCGCGGCTCGACCCCGATGCCGTCGCGTCCTTGCTGGCGCTGCCGGTGGTCACGGAGTTCCTCGCGCGCACTCACCAACCGCGCGAGACCTCCGAGTTCGCCTCGACCCTATTGGGGTACGCGGCCGGCGACACCGATGAGCGGCAGGTCGAGAACTTCTCACTGGCGGCTCTCGAAGGCCAGGTCCGTGAGTGGTTCGAGGAGGACGACACGGTTCTGCACCTGCGAGAGAAGGCCTTCCTCATCGCATTGGCCGCGTTCGACGACGGACCGTACGCGCTGACGGCGGAAGTGAGCGACCGTCTGTACGCGCGCCTGCAGCGGACTGCGGACTCCCAACGGCCGGCCGCTGTGCCGGTGTTCGGCACACACATCGGCAAGCGCCTCGAGCTGGCACGGGCTCATCGCTACGAGGCCGCGGAGCGCACCGAATGGGGCCCCGTGCAGCAAGTGAAAGCGGCCTACCTGGACGACCGGACCTCGCTCGTTCTCCTGCGAGAGGTGTGGACCGGGCATCCATCGGCACGGCCGGCGCTGGTGCAGTGGCTCCAGGACCTGGCGAAGGACGGCAGGCCGCTGGTCCGCACCCGCGCCTCCTCCACCGCGGCTGTCCTCGCCCATACCGATCTCCCCTCCGCCATGGCCCTAGTCATCGAACCCTGGGCCGCGTCCCCGCTCTTCGGCCCTCGGACGGTGGCAGTGCATGCGCTGACCCTCGCCCATCACGTCGGCACGCCGAACGTGCCACGCATTCTCGATGCCTGGTGCGACAGCAATGTCCCCCATCTGCGCTGGGTGGCGATCCGCACGCATGGGTTGATCGGTCCCGAACGTCCGATGGAGACCATGGCGGCGCTGCGTACCGCGGCGCGCCGGGAAGAAATCGACGAAGCCCCGGATCCGGACGGACTGGCCGAGGGGAACGACGAAAAGCTGTCCGAGGTGCTGGCCGAGTCGGTGGAGCTTCTGTTGCTCTCCCAGGTCGGCGATCAGGTACTCGGCGAACTGCTCAGGACTCTCGACCACGACCAGAAGGTCCGTGCCCTGGCCCTCAACGGGTTTCTCAATGCCTGCGGACGAACAGACCGCGATGCCTCACCGGACCGACCGCTCGTCCTGGACTGGTACGCGACATCTCTTGCTGCCCGGGCTCCGGCCTCGGCGGGTATCCCCGTTCTCCTGCGCACCGCGTTGAACGACCGCGTCAACCGTCGCCGCGTACTTGACGTGCTGCGCCGGTGGGTCCTGTCCGCCGAAGACGACCCCGAAGCCGAACGGGCTCTCGCTCGCTTGCTGTCCGTTCTCGTGACGAGCGAGGCCGATCAGCAGCGCATCAGTCATCTGCTGCACACAGTCACGGGCGACGAGGGCATACCGCCACCTGTGGCACACCGTCTGCTCGGCGCACTGCCACTCCTTTGACCCTCCCCACGAGCACAGGAGACCCATCGGCATGACCCGATTTCACCGCCCTCCCGAGTGGGAACAACCCGCCGGCCGTCACACGCAGCTGAAGGATCCGGTGCTGACCGTGCGCCAGATTTCCCGGTTCGGCTTCGTCCCCCGAAGGCTCACCCGCATCGACCACGCCCTGGTGTTCTCGACGCCGTCCGGCGCGTACGTCACGTCGCTGCCGCCCCTCCGGCCGGCGCGCACGGAGATCATCGGCAAGCGCTACACCGCTGTGTACGAAGTGGACATGGGCATTCATCCCGTCCACCTGGAACTGGCTCTCCCGAGCGACAACGACGCCCTTGAGTTCGAGTGCGCCGTGGAGGTGACCTGGCAGGTGGGCGACCCCGCAGTGTTCGTTGCCTCCGGACACCGTGACGTCCCACGCCTGTTGCTGGGTGAACTGGAGCAGGCCGCGCGCTCGGTCACACGTCGCTTCGCCGTCACCAAGAGCGCCGAGGCCGAGGCGGAGGTTCTGCGCGCGGTGCACGCCCGAGGCCCTCTCGGCTCAGACGCGGGTCTCCTCGTCGGGTGGACTATGAGACTGCACCGGGACCGGGACAACGTCGACCATCAAAAGCGTATGCAGGCGATCGACCACACGGCCACAGAACGCATCCACGCCGAGCAGCAGGCCATGGCCTACGACGTCGAGGCGGACCTGTGTGCACGACGGCGGGACGCGATGCAGACCGACCGGGCGCTGGTCTACGGGGAACGGCAACAGGAACTGCTTCTTCAGCAACAGAAGTGGCGGTCGGAACTGAGGGAGGCCGAACTCGCAAAGATCGACTTCTACCAGGCCCAGTTGGAGCAGGGCGGTGTCCGCGCCTGGGCTCTGCACCTCGCTGAGCATCCGGAGGACTCCCGGCTGGTCGTCCAGAGCCTACGCCAGGACCAGGCGAGCATGATCCGGGCCAAGGCCGACATGGTCGCTCAGCTGCTCGGCGGGGACAACGCCGAGGGATACGAGCTGGCAGCCCCCAAGAAGCTCGCGCTGCGCGCCATGCACGACATCCTGAACCAACAGCTGCCCGCCGACGAAACGGGCCGTGGGGCACCGGTCCCCCGGTTGCCCGTGACCGCATGGCCCCCCGGCGACCCCGAGACCGCGGCAGACCCAGCTTTCGGGCCGGACGAAGAGCTCTCCGGGCAGGTGGAGACCTCGCCGCCCGGCTCCGATCCGTACACCCCCGATGCGTACGAGTCAGACGCAGGCACCTCAGCGGCCTCGGGTTCGCGCGGCACGCTCCTCCCCGAACCCCGTCGGCGGCCCACACCGGCATCCGACGTATCCCGGAACGATGGCCCCGGACCAAAGGACCTCCGATGACCGGCCCGGCCTCATCAGCCCCGGACACACCTGCTCCGGCCACGGCCCTCGGTGCCAGGACCGCCGCTCGCCTTCTGGTCGATCTGCGTGCCGAGATCGCTCGTGCCGACAGCAAGGCGGCCGTAGTCGTCGCTGCGCTCGGCCTGACCTCCGGCGTCGTCTGCGGTGTTCTGGTCAGCAGAGACTGGCCGTCGAGCCATCTGTCGGCACCTGGTGCCATCGTGTGGTGGGCAGGAATCACCGTCCTGGCCCTGGCCCTGCTGTTCCTTCTGCTGGCTGTAGCCCCGCGCTACCGCGTCAGCGACTGGGCTCCCGGTGACCCGCTCACCTACTTCGGGGACATTCGACGTGCGGTAAGACAGAACAAGCTGCCACAGGCACTGGCCGAGACAGAACAGCTGCCCATGGCCTCGCTGCTGTCAGCACTGACGGAGACAAGCCGGATCGTCACGCGCAAGCACCAGTGGATACGCGCCGGACTGGTCGCCTTCTGTATCGGTGCCCTGTTGCTCCCCGCATCCGTGGTCATCGGCTGAGCTACCGACATCACGGAGGACGGACATGACACAGCCCCCAGACGAACGTGCACACCCTCACCACGGAGACCGGACGACCGACGCGCCCCTCACGGAGGACGACCTCGAATATCTCCACGCCCCTGGCAACCGACTGCACATCGCCGCCCACCAGCGCCGAGCGGATGCCGCCACCCTGGGTCGGCTGGTGCTGTACCTGCCCGGGTTCGTGTTCAGTCTCGGGACGGTCCTTGCCGCCGGTCGGCTGCTGGAACTCGCCTGGGGAATGCCCTTCTGGCTCCCTGCCCTGGTGTGGCTGGCAGCGGGCCTGCTGGTCTTCCACCGACCCACAGAAGACCTGTACGCCCGTTATGTACTGGGGTTCCGGTATCCGCTCCCCCATGAGCGCGCCAGGCTCGAGACGGTCTGGCACGAGGTGACCGGACGCGCGGGGATCGAAGGCAATCGCTATGGCCTGTGGATCGAGAACACGGACAATCTCAACGCGTACGCAGCAGCCGGCCACATAGTCGGCGTCACCCGCTTCGCCTTGGAGAACCTTTCGAGTGCCCAACTCGCTGCCGTACTGGCCCACGAACTGGGCCACCACACAGCCGGACACAGCTGGTCCACACTGGCGGGCCGCTGGTACGGCCTGCCCGGCCGCGCGGCGTTCCGGGCCGGCCGCACAGTGCTCGTCAGCACCACCAGCGCGGCGCTGCGTGCGTCATGGCTCGTCACCGCAGCCCTGCTGGCCGGCTTCGGCATCATGCTGCTGAGCCCTGCCGCCATGCTGTTGGGCGGAGTGCCGCTCGCGCTGCTCGTTTCTCCCTATGCGGCGGCGGCACTGAGCAGGCGCGCCGAACTGCGTGCTGACCTGCACGCGGCGTCGCTCGGCTTCGCACCTGTGCTGGTGGAGGTGCTGCTCGCCATGGAGAAAGCCGGACCGCCGTCATCACGGATCCAGGGAGCAGCGATGTCCACAGAGAGCGGTGCCCGTTCGGAGCTCAGCTCACCGCTCTTGGCCTCCCACCCGGACTACGCGACCCGCTTGCACCGCCTTCGCCCTTTCTTGGCTTCCCAGCACTGACCGACAGCCGGGACCGGCCTGGGGCACGCCGGAGGGCGGCCACCCCGTGCACACGGGGTGACCGCCCTCCGGTCGTATCAGGCGACTCGCCTACTGGTTGTACGGACCGTAGTCGTAGTCCTCCAGCGGAACGGCCTGGCCGGAGCCGGTGCCGAACGGCGAGTAGTCGATGTCGTCGTAGCCGACGGCCGAGTACATCGCGGCCTTGGCCTCCTCGGTCGGCTCGACCCGGATGTTGCGGTAGCGGGACAGACCCGTACCGGCCGGGATGAGCTTACCGATGATGACGTTCTCCTTGAGGCCGATCAGGGAGTCGGACTTGGCGTTGATCGCCGCGTCCGTCAGGACCCTGGTCGTCTCCTGGAAGGAGGCCGCGGACAGCCACGACTCCGTCGCCAGCGAGGCCTTGGTGATACCCATCAGCTGCGGACGGCCGGAGGCGGGGTGACCGCCCTCGGTGACCACACGACGGTTCTCGGTCTCGAACTTCGAACGCTCGACGAGCTCGCCCGGCAGGAGTTCCGCGTCGCCGGACTCGATGATCGTCACGCGGCGGAGCATCTGCCGGATGATGATCTCGATGTGCTTGTCGTGGATCGACACGCCCTGCGAGTTGTAGACCTTCTGGACCTCGCCGACCAGGTGGACCTGGACCGCGCGCTGACCGAGGATCCGCAGCACGTCGTGCGGGTTGGTGGCACCCACGGTGAGCTTCTGGCCCACCTCGACGTGGTCGCCCTCGCCCACCAGCAGACGGGCGCGCTTGGAGATCGGGAACGGGATCTCCTCGCTGCCGTCGTCCGGCGTCACGACGAGCTTCTTCGTCTTCTCGGTCTCCTCGATCCGGACCCGGCCGGCGGACTCCGAGATCGGGGCGACACCCTTCGGCGTACGGGCTTCGAAGAGCTCGACGACTCGGGGCAGACCCTGGGTGATGTCGTCACCGGCCACACCACCGGTGTGGAAGGTACGCATCGTCAGCTGGGTGCCGGGCTCACCGATGGACTGGGCGGCGATGATACCGACCGCCTCACCGATGTCGACCAGCTTGCCGGTGGCGAGCGAGCGTCCGTAGCAGAAGGCACAGGTGCCGACCGCGGACTCACAGGTCAGGACCGAGCGGGTCTTGACCTCCTCGACGCCGGCGCCCACCAGGGCGTCGATCAGGACGTCACCGAGGTCGACGTTGGCAGGCGCGATGACCTTGCCGTCGATGACGACGTCCTCCGCGAGCATGCGGGCGTAGACCGAGGTCTCGACGTCGTCCGTCTTGCGGAGCACGCCGTCGGCGCCCTTGACCGCGATCTTCAGCTTGAGGCCGCGGTCGGTGCCGCAGTCCTCCTCGCGGATGATCACGTCCTGCGAGACGTCCACCAGACGACGGGTCAGGTAACCCGAGTCGGCGGTACGCAGGGCGGTGTCCGCCAGACCCTTACGGGCACCGTGCGTGGAGATGAAGTACTCCAGAACGGTGAGGCCCTCACGGAAGGACGCCTTGATGGGACGCGGAATCGTCTCGTTCTTGGCGTTGGACACCAGACCACGCATACCGGCGATCTGACGCATCTGCATCATGTTTCCTCGGGCACCCGAGTCAACCATCATGAAGATGGGGTTCGTCTTGGGGAAGTTCGCGTTCATCGCCTCGGCAACCTCGTTGGTCGCCTTGGTCCAGATCGCGATGAGCTCCTGCGTGCGCTCGTCCTTGGTGATCAGACCGCGCTCGTACTGCTTCTGGACCTTCTCGTCCTGGTCCTCGTAGCCCTTGACGATGGCCTTCTTGGCCTCGGGCACGACGATGTCCGCGACGGACACGGTGACGCCGGAACGGGTGGCCCAGTGGAAGCCCGCCGCCTTCAGGTTGTCGAGCGTCGCCGCCACGATGACCTTGGGGTAGCGCTCCGCGAGGTCGTTGACGATCTCGGAGAGCTGCTTCTTGCCGACCGAGTAGTCGACGAACGGGTAGTCCTCGGGCAGCAGCTCGTTGAAGAGCGCGCGGCCCAGGCTCGTCCGCAGCCGGAAGGTGTCACCCGGCTGGTACTCGGGCTCGCCCTCCTCCGCGACCGGCGGCACCCAGCCACGCGGCGGGATGGTGCCCACCGGGAAGCGGATGTCGACGGACGACTGGAGCGCCAGCTCGCCGGAGTCGAACGCCATGATCGCCTCGGCCGTGGAGCCGAACGCGCGGCCCTCGCCCTTGGTGTCACGGAGCTCACCGTCGGTGGTCAGGAAGAACAGACCCAGCACCATGTCCTGGGTCGGCATGGTGACGGGACGACCGTCGGCCGGCTTCAGGATGTTGTTCGAGGACAGCATCAGGATGCGGGCCTCGGCCTGCGCCTCCGCGGAGAGCGGCAGGTGCACGGCCATCTGGTCACCGTCGAAGTCCGCGTTGAACGCGGTGCAGACGAGCGGGTGGATCTGGATGGCCTTGCCCTCGACCAGCTGCGGCTCGAAGGCCTGGATGCCGAGACGGTGCAGCGTGGGCGCACGGTTCAGGAGAACCGGGTGCTCCGCGATGACCTCTTCCAGGACGTCGTACACGACCGTGCGGCCGCGCTCGACCATGCGCTTGGCCGACTTGATGTTCTGCGCGTGGTTCAGGTCCACCAGGCGCTTCATCACGAACGGCTTGAAGAGCTCCAGCGCCATGGCCTTCGGCAGACCGCACTGGTGCAGCTTCAGCTGCGGGCCGACGACGATCACGGAACGCGCGGAGTAGTCCACACGCTTACCGAGAAGGTTCTGACGGAATCGGCCCTGCTTGCCCTTGAGCATGTCGCTGAGGGACTTGAGCGGGCGGTTACCGGGACCGGTGACCGGGCGACCGCGGCGGCCGTTGTCGAACAGCGCGTCGACGGCCTCCTGCAGCATCCGCTTCTCGTTGTTCACGATGATCTCGGGGGCACCGAGGTCAAGGAGACGCTTGAGGCGGTTGTTGCGGTTGATCACACGGCGGTACAGGTCGTTCAGGTCGGAGGTCGCGAAGCGGCCACCGTCCAGCTGCACCATCGGACGCAGGTCCGGCGGGATGACCGGCACGCAGTCGAGCACCATGCCCTTGGGCTTGTTGCTGGTCTGCAGGAACGCGGAGACGACCTTGAGGCGCTTGAGCGCACGGGTCTTCTTCTGGCCCTTGCCGGTGCGGATGATCTCGCGGAGGCGCTCGGCCTCCTCGTCGAGGTCGAAGGACTCCAGGCGCTTCTGCAGGGCGGCGGCACCCATGCAGCCGTCGAAGTACGTGCCGAAGCGGTCACGCAGCTCGCGGTAGAGCAGCTCGTCGCCCTCCAGGTCCTGGACCTTGAGGTTCTTGAAGCGGCTCCACACCTCGTCGAGGCGGTCGATCTCACGCTGCGCACGGTCGCGCAGCTGCTTCATCTCGCGCTCGGCACCTTCGCGCACCTTGCGGCGCACATCGGCCTTGGCGCCCTCGGCCTCCAGCTCGCCGAGGTCGGTCTCCAGCTTCTTGGCGCGGTTCTCCAGGTCGGAGTCGCGACGGTTCTCGACCTGCTGGCGCTCGACGGAGACGTGCGCCTCCAGCGACGGGAGGTCGCGGGTACGGCGCTCCTCGTCGACGAACGTGATCATGTACGCGGCGAAGTAGATGACCTTCTCAAGGTCCTTCGGCGCGAGGTCCAGCAGGTAGCCCAGTCGCGACGGGACGCCCTTGAAGTACCAGATGTGGGTGACGGGAGCGGCAAGCTCGATGTGGCCCATGCGCTCACGGCGCACCTTGGCGCGAGTGACCTCGACGCCACAGCGCTCACAGATGATGCCCTTGAAGCGGACACGCTTGTACTTGCCGCAGTAGCACTCCCAGTCCCGGGTCGGACCGAAGATCTTCTCGCAGAAGAGTCCGTCCTTTTCGGGCTTGAGCGTGCGGTAGTTGATGGTCTCCGGCTTCTTCACTTCGCCGTGGGACCAGGTCCGGATGTCGTCCGCGGTGGCAAGGCCGATCCGCAGCTCGTCGAAGAAGTTGACGTCGAGCACTTGTCGTCAATCCCTCTTTCGGGGGTTCGAGCCCCCTCGCGTCAACGCGAGAAATCGGGGCACTTCAGCAATGGTCTGAACGGGTCCGGGGAGAGCCGGCCGGATCACAGGGATCCGGCCGGCCAACCCGTCAGACCTCTTCGACGCTGCTCGGCTCGCGCCGGGACAGGTCGATTCCGAGCTCCTCCGCCGCGCGGAAGACGTCCTCGTCCGTGTCGCGCATCTCGATGGACATGCCGTCCGAGGACAGCACCTCCACGTTGAGGCACAGCGACTGCATTTCCTTGATGAGCACCTTGAAGGACTCGGGAATACCGGGCTCGGGGATGTTCTCGCCCTTGACGATGGCCTCGTAGACCTTCACGCGGCCGGTCACGTCGTCGGACTTGATCGTCAGCAGCTCCTGGAGGGCGTACGCGGCGCCATAAGCCTCAAGCGCCCACACCTCCATTTCACCGAAGCGCTGTCCACCGAACTGGGCCTTACCACCCAGCGGCTGCTGGGTGATCATGGAGTACGGACCCGTCGAACGAGCGTGGAGCTTGTCGTCGACCAGGTGGTGGAGCTTGAGGATGTACATGAAGCCGACCGAGACCGGCTCCGGGAACGGCTCGCCGGAGCGGCCGTCGAACAGGTTGGCCTTGCCCGAGGGCTGGACCAGCCGGTCGCCGTCGCGGTTCGGGATCGTGGCCTGGAAGAGGCCGGTGATCTCGTCCTCGCGCGCACCGTCGAAGACCGGGGTCGCGACGTTGGTGCCGGGGGCGACCTGGTCGGCGCCGATGACCTGCAGGCGCTTGGCCCACTCGTCAGCGAGGCCGGAGACGTCCCAGCCGCGGCTGGCGAGCCAGCCGAGGTGGATCTCCAGGACCTGTCCCGGGTTCATTCGGGACGGGACACCCAGCGGGTTGAGGATGATGTCGACCGGGGTGCCGTCCTCCAGGAACGGCATGTCCTCGATCGGCAGGATCTTCGAGATGACGCCCTTGTTGCCGTGACGGCCGGCGAGCTTGTCACCATCGGTGATCTTGCGCTTCTGCGCGACGTAGACGCGGACCAGCTGGTTCACGCCCGGCGGCAGCTCGTCGCCCTCTTCGCGGTCGAAGACGCGGACGCCGATGACCTTGCCGATCTCACCGTGCGGCACCTTCAGCGAGGTGTCGCGCACTTCGCGCGCCTTCTCACCGAAGATCGCGCGGAGCAGGCGCTCCTCGGGGGTGAGCTCGGTCTCGCCCTTGGGCGTGACCTTGCCGACGAGGATGTCACCGGCGACGACCTCGGCACCGATCCGGATGATGCCGCGCTCGTCGAGGTCCGCGAGGACCTCTTCGGAGACGTTCGGGATGTCCCGGGTGATCTCCTCCGGACCGAGCTTGGTGTCACGGGCGTCGACCTCGTGCTCCTCGATGTGGATCGAGGAGAGGACGTCGTCCTGCACGAGGCGCTGCGACAGGATGATCGCGTCCTCGTAGTTGTGACCCTCCCACGGCATGAACGCCACGAGCAGGTTCTTGCCCAGGGCCATCTCACCGTTCTCGGTGGCCGGACCGTCGGCGAGCACCTGGCCCTCGATGACCCGGTCGCCCTCGGAGACGACGACCTTCTGGTTGACCGAGGTGCCCTGGTTCGAGCGCATGAACTTCGCGATGCGGTACGTGGTGTACGTGCCGTCATCGTTCGTCACGGTGATGTAGTCCGCGGAGACCTCCTGGACCACACCGTCCTTCTCGGCCTTCAGTACGTCACCGGCGTCGGTGGCGCAGCGGTACTCCATGCCGGTGCCGACGAGCGGCGCCTCGGACTTGATGAGCGGCACCGCCTGACGCATCATGTTCGCGCCCATGAGGGCACGGTTGGCGTCGTCGTGCTCCAGGAACGGGATCATCGCGGTGGCGACGGACACCATCTGGCGCGGCGAGACGTCCATGTAGTCGACTTCGGTGCCGGGCACGTAGTCGACCTCTCCGCCACGACGGCGGACCAGGACGCGGGGCTCGGTGAAGCGCAGCTCGTCGGAGAGCGTCGCGTTCGCCTGGGCGATGACGTAACGGTCTTCCTCGTCGGCCGTGACGTAGTCGACCTCGTCGGTGACCTGGCCGTCGACGACCTTGCGGTACGGCGTCTCGATGAAGCCGAACGCGTTGACGCGGCCGTACGAGGCGAGCGAACCGATCAGACCGATGTTCGGGCCTTCGGGGGTCTCGATCGGGCACATGCGTCCGTAGTGGGACGGGTGCACGTCACGGACCTCGAAGCCGGCCCGCTCACGGGAGAGACCACCCGGGCCAAGCGCCGACAGGCGGCGCTTGTGGGTGAGACCCGACAGCGGGTTGTTCTGGTCCATGAACTGCGACAGCTGGCTGGTGCCGAAGAACTCCTTGATGGAGGCGACGACCGGCCGGATGTTGATCAGGGTCTGCGGCGTGATCGCCTCTACGTCCTGGGTCGTCATCCGCTCACGCACGACGCGCTCCATACGAGCCAGACCCGTACGGACCTGGTTCTGGATGAGCTCGCCGACGTTACGCAGACGACGGTTGCCGAAGTGGTCGATGTCGTCGGTCTCGACGACGATCTCCCGGCCGGACTCGCCGGTCGTCTCGGTCTCCCCGGCGTGCAGCTTCACCAGGTACTTGATGGTCGCGATGATGTCATCGCTGGTGAGGACACCGGCGTCGAGCGGCTCATCCGCGCCGAGCTTCTTGTTCACCTTGTAGCGGCCGACCTTCGCGAGGTCGTAGCGCTTCGGATTGAAGTAGAGGTTCTCAAGCAGCGTCTGAGCAGCTTCGCGGGTAGGCGGCTCGCCCGGACGCAGCTTGCGGTAGATGTCGAGCAGTGCGTCGTCCTGGCCCTGGGTGTGGTCCTTCTCCAGGGTGGCGCGCATCGACTCGTACTCGCCGAACTCTTCGAGGATCTGCTCGGTGGTCCAGCCGAGAGCCTTGAGGAGAACGGTGACGGACTGCTTGCGCTTGCGGTCGATGCGGACACCGACCATGTCGCGCTTGTCGATCTCCATCTCCAGCCAGGCACCCCGGGAAGGGATGATCTTGGCGGAGAAGATGTCCTTGTCGGACGTCTTGTCGATCGAGGAATCGAAGTAGACACCCGGCGAGCGGACCAGCTGCGACACGACGACACGCTCGGTGCCGTTGATGACGAAGGTGCCCTTGTTGGTCATGAGCGGGAAATCGCCCATGAAGACCGTCTGGGACTTGATCTCGCCGGTCTCGTTGTTGGTGAACTCGGCCGTGACGAAGAGCGGAGCCGCGAACGTGAAGTCGCGCTCCTTGCACTCGTCGATCGAGTTCTTCGGGGGCTCGAAGCGGTGGTCGCGGAACGTAAGCGACATCGACCCGGAGAAGTCCTCGATCGGTGAGATCTCCTCGAAGATCTCCTCCAGGCCGGACTTGGTGGGGACGTCTTGTCCACTGTCCAGAGCAGCCTCGACGCGAGCCTTCCAGGCGGCGTTACCGAGGAGCCAGTCAAAGCTCTCGGTCTGCAGCGCGAGGAGGTTCGGAACCTCGAGGGGCTCCTTGATTTTTGCAAAAGAAATGCGCAGCGGGGCGGTGCTGGCGCCGTTGTTCGTATTCGCGGTCGAGGCGTTGCGCGAGGCGGCCAAGAGGGGGTCCTTCCGAGGGCTCGGACTCACTACGCGCGTACCGGTCCCAAACTGGACACATGGATAGATGCCCCTCTTCAGGGATGCTCAGTCCACGGTGCACAAGATGGGTATGCCCCTGGTGACGGGCAGGAGGCAGCTAACAGGCAGCGCAAAGGGTCAGTGTAGCCAAGAGGCACACTGATGTCCAGTCGGGGTTCTCAGAGACCCACGTTGCTCGCAACAGCTTGTTCTCAACACCTATGTCTAGCCCTGCGTAGCCCTGCATGAGCTGCGCTCTTCTTTACTGCCCTCTTCGCCCTCGATCCATGCCTCGGATCCGGATCGATATGACGACGCGCCTTGAGAATTGCGCGCCTCGTGCGGTTCGTCAAGGCCCCCCAGCCCGTACGGGCCCCGGGTACGCCGCCCCCGCGCGCCGTTCGCACTCCCCTCCGAGAGGCGCACGGCGAAGATCACCATACTCGTCAGCGCGCGAAGAGCAAGGCACTCCCACGGGTACGCCGAAAGGCGATCACCCGTACGGGTGATCGCCTTTCGCGATGTGACGTCCGTGCCTCGCGGCACGGGGTCCAGACGGGTCAGATGACCCGCAGGGTCACTTGACCTCGACGGAGGCGCCGGCGCCCTTGAGGGACTCGGCAGCCTTGTCGGCGGCCTCCTTGGCGACCTTCTCCAGGACGGGCTTCGGGGCGCCGTCCACGAGGTCCTTGGCCTCCTTGAGACCCAGCGAGGTCAGCTCACGCACGACCTTGATGACCTGGATCTTCTTGTCGCCGGCACCCGTGAGGATGACGTCGAACTCGTCCTGCTCGGCCTCGGCCTCGGCGGCGGGGCCACCGGCGGCGGGACCGGCGACGGCGACGGCCGCGGCGGCGGTGACGTCGAACTTGACCTCGAAGGCCTTAACGAACTCGGAGAGCTCGATGAGGGTGAGCTCCTCGAACTGGGCGAGCAGGTCTTCCTGGCTGAGCTTCGCCATGATGGCGTCCTTCCACTATTCGGCAGGTGCCGGATGTATATGTCGGCGGGCGTACGTGGAGCCCGCTGGACCGCTGAGCGAAATTACTCGGCGGCCTCGGCGGGAGCCGGAGTACCGGCACCGCCCTGCTCTTCCCGCTTGGCACGAAGCGCTTCCGCGGTGCGGACGAACTTCGACGGCAGAGCCTGGAAGAGCTGCGCAGCCTGAGTCTGCTTGCCCTTCATGGCACCGGCCAGCTTGGCGAGCAGAACCTCGCGGGACTCAAGGTCCGCAAGCTTCTTGAACTCATCGGCGGACAGCGCCTTGCCATCAAGGACACCGCCCTTGATGACGAGGTTGGGGTTGTCCTTGGCGAAGTCACGAAGACCCTTCGCCGACTCCACCGGGTCACCGGTGACGAAGGCAACCGCCGTCGGACCTGCGAACAGGTCGTCGAGCGTGTCGATCCCGGCCTCGTTGGCCGCAATCTTGGTCAGCGTGTTCTTCACCACGGCGTACTGGGCGTTCTCACCGAGCGAACGGCGCAGCTGCTTGAGCTGTGCCACGGTGAGACCCCGGTACTCGGTCAGCACGGCGGCGTTCGAGCTGCGGAACTGGTCCGCGAGCTCGGCTACCGCGGCAGCCTTGTCGGGCCTTGCCATGAGCGTCGGCCTCCTTCCGGGTGATGAGGACCGCTCAGAAGGGGCCGGAAAAGACGAAACGCCCCGGCACAGGTGCCAGGGCGTAGCTCAACCGCACGAAGTCCGGGAGCTTTCCACAGTCACCTGCGCAGGTCGTCCGTGCTCAACGGATCCTTCGGTTGCTGTCCCCCTTGCGGGAAAGCAGCAACGACCAGCGGTCTTTGGCTTCTGCAGAAGAGTACGCGACCGGAGCCGCGCCGAGCAAATCCGTCCCGGTTCGAGTACTCCGGGAGGTTTAGGACGCGCTGCCGGACGCGCCCTGCTGCTTCTTCAGGAGCTCCTTGAAGTCGACGCTGTCGGAGGCCGGCGGCCGCTCGACCGACACCTTGGTGCCGTAGTCGCTGTAGAACACCGTGGAGTTCAGCTCGCCCGTCTTCATCTGGCCGCGCTCGGTCTTCTTCACCAGCAGGTCGTCCTTGTCGACCCAGATGTCGACCTTCTCCGTGGAGACCCCGGCGTCGCTCAGCTGCTTCTTGAACGCGGCCAGCTGGTCGGCGTCCAGCTCGGAGTTCTTGGCGGTCAGCTCGGCGACGTCGACCGTGCCGGAGTAGTGCGTGGCGGTGACGCCCCGGACATCCTCCTGGCCGACCTTCTTCACGTCGCCGAGGCCAGCAGCGCCTTCACCCCCTGGTCGGGGGTGGTGTTCTGCATCTGGTCCTTCATCACCTCGCCCGAGGCCCCGGAGAGCTCCGCGAGGTCGTCGTAGCTGTAGTTGATCCAGTGCTTGCCGCCGGCCTGCTGGGCGAAGGCGTCGCCCATGTTGGCCGCGTAACCGTCCTTGAAGTAGCGCGCCTGCATCGTGCCGTCGCCACCGATCTGCTTCATGGCGTCCGCCATGGAGCCGCCGGTGTACTTGATCTGCATGACGCCGCTGACGCCGTCGGACCAGTCGAGGGATCCGGTCTGCTTCATGGACATCGTGCTGCCCATCGCGGTGGTGCCCTCGACCTTGGCCGAATTCGCCCCGCCGGTCTTCTTCTGGACCGCGAGCAGTGCGGCGATCGGCTCGGCCTTCGACGCCGCGGCGCCGTCGCTCCCGCTCTTGTCGTCCGATCCGCCGCAGGCCGCGACCGACGTCAGCGCCGCCGCCACTGCCACGGACAGACCCACGCGTCATACGGTACTCGTCCTCATATCCGCTCCCACCCCTTTGTCGGCTCTCGGTCACCTCACGCTAACGCACGGCACCGACAGCCTTCGGTACGTATATACGAGGACGGGCCCCGCACCTCGAAAGGTTGCGGGGCCCGTCAATGTCACACGTGACACGGCGGTCGTACGAGCGCGGAGGCTCAGACGGCGGCCGGGTCCTCCTCGACGAGGAGGTTACGGGTGCGGTTGGCGTCCAGCGGGATGCCGGGGCCCATCGTGGTGGCCAGGGTGGCCTTCTTGATGTAGCGGCCCTTGGCGGCGGACGGCTTCAGACGGAGGATCTCGTCCAGCGCCGCTGCGTAGTTCTCCACCAGCTTGGTCTCGTCGAACGAGGACTTGCCGATGATGAAGTGCAGGTTCGAGTGCTTGTCGACGCGGAACTCGATCTTGCCGCCCTTGATGTCGTTGACAGCCTTCACGACATCGGGGGTGACGGTGCCGGTCTTCGGGTTCGGCATCAGACCACGCGGACCGAGCACGCGGCCCAGGCGGCCGACCTTGCCCATGAGGTCCGGGGTCGCGACGACGGCGTCGAAGTCCAGACGGCCCTTCGCCACCTCGTCGATGAGCTCGTCGGCGCCGACGATGTCGGCGCCCGCGGCTTCCGCGGCCGCAGCACGGTCACCGGTCGCGAAGACCAGGACCCGGGCGGTCTTGCCGGTGCCGTGCGGGAGGTTCACGGTGCCACGGACCATCTGGTCGGCCTTGCGAGGGTCAACACCCAGAGCAAACGCGACCTCGACGGTGCTGTCGAACTTCGTGGAGGCGGTGTCCTTGGCGAGACGGACGGCTTCGAGGGGGGCGTAGTTGCGCCCCGCTTCGATCTTGGCGTCCGCAGCGCGGAGGTTCTTGCTGCGCTTCACTTCTACTCCTGTGGTTTCAGAGTGTGGAGTCGTGGTGCGGACCAGCGCTTGGTCCTACCACTGAGGGGGTGGGGCTGAATCAGCCTTCGACCGTGATGCCCATGGAACGGGCGGTGCCGGCGATGATCTTCGACGCGGCGTCGAGGTCATTGGCGTTCAGGTCGGGGAGCTTCGTCGTGGCGATCTCGCGGACCTGGGCAGCCGTCAGCTTGGCAACCTTGGTCTTGTGCGGCTCGCCGGAGCCCTTGTCCACACCCGCGGCCTTGAGGATCAGCTTGGCGGCCGGCGGAGTCTTGGTGATGAAGGTGAAGGAGCGGTCTTCGTAGACCGTGATCTCCACCGGCACGACCATGCCACGCTGCGACTCGGTCGCGGCGTTGTAGGCCTTGCAGAACTCCATGATGTTGACGCCGTGCTGACCCAGTGCGGGGCCGACCGGCGGGGCCGGGTTGGCCGCACCGGCGTTGATCTGGAGCTTGATAAGCCCCGTGACCTTCTTCTTCTTGGGAGGCATGTGCTCTCTCCGGGTCCTAGTGAGAGTTTTCGCCGTCATCCGGTCATCCGGATGCAGGCATACCGCACAACGATAACGGGTATAGCTGCGCGACCAAAAACCGAGCAGGTCAGACCGGCTTCGACAGCCTGTCTGACCTGCTCGGTAGGCATGTGTCCAGAAGCGAGCGGGAAGCCCTAGTTCTTCTGGATCTGGTCGAAGCTGAGCTCGACCGGCGTCTCGCGGCCGAAGATCTCGACGAGACCCTTGACCTTCTTCGAGTCGGCGTTGATCTCGTTGATCGTCGCCTGCAGCGTCGCGAACGGGCCGTCGGTGACGGTGACGGAGTCGCCCACCTCGAAGTCCAGCACCTGGACCTCGACCTTGCGGGACGGAGCCGGCTTGCCCTCGGCCTCCGCGGCCTCACGGGCGGCCTTCTCCTCGGCCTCCGGCGCCAGCATCTTGACGATCTCGTCCAGGGTCAGCGGGTACGGGTCGTAGGCGTTGCCCACGAAGCCGGTGACACCGGGAGTGTTGCGGACGACGCCCCAGGACTCGTTCGTCAGGTCCATGCGCACCAGGACGTAACCCGGGAGCTTGTTCTGCCGGACGTTCTTGCGCTCGCCGTTCTTGATCTGGACGATTTCCTCCTCAGGCACCTCGGCCTGATAGATGAACTCCTCCACGTTCAGCGAGACGGCGCGCTGCTCCAGGTTGGCCTTCACACGCTTCTCGTAACCGGCGTACGTGTGGATGACGTACCACTCGCCCGGCAGGGTGCGCAGTTCCTCGCGCAGGGCCGTGACGGTGTCGACGGGCGCGGCCGGCTCGGCCTCTTCCTCGTCGGTCTCGTCGGTCTCGTCGGCGGCTTCCTCGGCCTCTGCCTCTTCGGCGGCTTCCTCCGCGGCCTCGGCACCTTCGACGTCCGCGACGGCCTCGGCCTCCGCGGTCTCGTCCTCAGCGGCCTCATCGGCGGGCTCGGGGTTCACTGCGGCCTGCTCGGCGGGCTCGCCCGCGGCGGCGTCGGCAGCTTCAGCCTGGTCCGGCTCCACAGCGTCCGCCGCCTCGACGATGTCGAGCTCGTCCTCGGCGGACTCGAAGGCGCCCGCCGTCGGCTCGACGGCGTCGTTCAGGTTCGGGTCAGACACGGTGGCTGCTTCTTCCTGGATACAAATGGGTGGAACATGCGAAAGGGGCGCCTATGAGGCGCCCTCCGCGGGATCAGCCGAAGACGTACTTGATGACCCGCTGGAAACCGAAGTCAATCACGGTAACGAGACCGATCATGACGACGACGAACACAATCACCACGGTGGTGTACGTCGTCAGCTGGTTGCGAGTCGGCCAGACAACCTTGCGGAGCTCGGCAACGATCTGGCGGTAGAACAGCGCGAGACGGCCCAGAGGGCCCTTCTTACCGCGCTTGCCGCCCTTCCGGGTCTTCTTCTTCGACTCGGGGACTTCATCCTCGGCATCAGGCATGTCGATGGAGCCCACGGCGTCCGTCACGCTACTCACCTGATTCCGGGTCATGGCCGTGCCGCGCCCGGTGGAGCCGCACGGCGATGCATTGAAGTACGTACATGCGCACACATCCTGGCGAAGGAGTGTGTAGCAGGGCCGGAGGGACTTGAACCCCCAACCGCTGGTTTTGGAGACCAGTGCTCTACCAATTGAGCTACGACCCTTTGTGGTTTCCACCAACCTACCGCATGCTCCGGGATGCCCCGGGTGCAGGAACGGTGCGGCTGGTGAAGGCCAACGACAGGTGAGTGTACGTGCTCAGCGGCCCGGCGTCGAACAGATAGCTCCCGACCGCTCCTGTCCGATGCTGCCCGCTTCCCTGTCCGCATGCTGTCCAAGTGGTGTCCGGTCCCTGAAACCCCTGTGCCGACAAGGAATACGGTCTGGGAGCATGGGGGGCATGAGCGCTGCTACTCCTCCCTCCGAGCGCCGGGTCTCCGCCCGCATCGGTGCCATCTCCGAGTCCGCCACCCTCGCCGTCGACGCCAAGGCCAAGGCCCTCAAGGCCGCCGGCCGTCCGGTGATCGGCTTCGGTGCCGGTGAGCCCGACTTCCCGACCCCCGGCTACATCGTCGACGCCGCGGTCGAGGCCTGCCGCAACCCGAAGTACCACCGCTACACCCCGGCCGGCGGGCTCCCCGAGCTCAAGGCCGCCATCGCGGAGAAGACGCTGCGCGACTCCGGCTACGAGGTCGACGCCTCCCAGATCCTGGTGACCAACGGCGGCAAGCAGGCCATCTACCAGGCCTTCGCCGCGATCCTCGACCCGGGCGACGAGGTCATCGTCCCGGCTCCGTACTGGACCACCTACCCCGAGTCGATCCGCCTCGCGGGCGGTGTCCCGGTGGAGGTCGTCGCCGACGAGACCACCGGTTACCGGGTCTCCGTGGAGCAGCTGGAGGCGGCCCGTACCGAGCGTACGAAGGTCGTCCTCTTCGTCTCCCCGTCGAACCCGACCGGCGCGGTCTACAGCGAGGCCGACGCCGAGGCGATCGGCCGCTGGGCCGTAGAGCACGGCCTGTGGGTGCTGACCGACGAGATCTACGAGCACCTGGTCTACGGCGACGCGACGTTCACCTCGCTGCCGGCGATCGTGCCCGAGCTGCGCGACAAGTGCATCGTGGTCAACGGCGTCGCCAAGACGTACGCGATGACCGGCTGGCGCGTGGGCTGGATCGTCGGCCCCAAGGACGTCGTGAAGGCCGCGACCAACCTGCAGTCGCACGCCACGTCCAACGTCTCCAACGTGGCCCAGATCGCCGCGCTGGCCGCCGTCTCCGGGAACCTGGACGCGGTCGCGGAGATGCGCACCGCCTTCGACCGGCGCCGGCACACCATCGTGCGGATGCTCAACGAGATCGACGGCGTGCTGTGCCCGGAGCCCGAGGGCGCGTTCTACGCGTACCCCTCGGTGAAGGAGCTGCTCGGCAAGGAGATCCGCGGCAAGCGCCCGGCCACCTCCGTGGAGCTGGCGGCGCTGATCCTGGACGAGGCGGAGGTCGCGGTCGTACCGGGCGAGGCCTTCGGTACGCCGGGCTACCTGCGTCTGTCCTACGCGCTGGGCGACGAGGACCTCGTCGAGGGCGTGTCGCGGCTCCAGAAGCTGCTGGGCGAGGCCAAGGCCTGAGCACCTGACGCATCCAGAAGGCGACCCCCGGCCACGGCCGGGGGTCGCCTTCTTTCCGCTTCCCTGTCCGCTCCCTTGTTCGGAGGGCAACCCGATGGGGAATGCGGGTACCGGGACACCCCGCCCGTGCGGCAAGATCTATGGATGGAGCGTGACGTACGGCTGTTGCCCAAGGCCCACCTGCACCTGCACTTCACCGGGTCGATGCGGCCCACGACGCTGCTCGAACTCGCCGACAAGTACGGCGTGCGGCTGCCCGAGGCGCTGACCGGCGGCGAGCCACCGAGCCTGCGGGCGACGGACGAGCGCGGCTGGTTCCGCTTCCAGCGCCTCTACGACATCGCCAGATCCTGTCTGCGGGCGCCCGAGGACATCCAGCGGCTGGTGCGCGAGGCCGCCCAGGAGGACGTGGCGGACGGCTCCGGCTGGCTGGAGATCCAGGTCGACCCCACCTCGTACGCGCCGCTGCTCGGCGGGCTCATTCCGGCGATCGAGATCATCCTGGACGCGGTGGACAGCGCGTCGCGGGAGACCGGGCTGCCGATCCGGGTGGTCATCGCGGCGAACCGGATGAAGCATCCGCTGGACGCCAGGACCCTGGCCCGGCTCGCGGTTCGCTACGCCGACCGGGGCGTCGTCGGGTTCGGGCTCTCCAACGACGAGCGGCGCGGCATGGCCCGCGACTTCGACCGGGCCTTCGCGATCGCCAGGGAGGGCGGCCTGCTGGCGGCCCCGCACGGCGGTGAGCTGTCGGGCCCCTCCAGCGTCCGCGACTGCCTGGACGACCTCGACGCGTCCCGCATCGGGCACGGGGTGCGGGCCGCGGAGGACCCGCGGCTGCTGCGCAGGCTGGCGGAGCGCGGGGTGACCTGCGAGGTGTGCCCGGCGTCGAACGTGGCGCTCGGCGTCTACGAGAAGCCCTCCGACGTACCCCTGCGCACCCTGTTCGAGGCCGGGGTGCCGATGGCGCTCGGCGCGGACGACCCGCTGCTCTTCGGCTCCCGGCTGGCCGCGCAGTACGACCTGGTGCGCCGCCATCACGCGTTCACCGACGAGGAGCTGGCGGAGCTGGCGCGTCAGTCGGTACGGGGTTCCGCGGCGCCGGAGCCGGTGCGGGCCGAGCTGCTGGCGGGCGTGGACGACTGGCTGGCGAGGCCGGTCGCCTGACGCCTGTGGCGGCCGGCCCGCGTCAGTCCGTGAGCCCGCTCAGCAGGGTCCGGGCGACCGAGGCGGCGAAGGCGTCGAGCGACTGCGGCGGCCCGCCCGTCTCCGTGGCGTCGTAGGCGAACGCCCGCTGGGCGCAGGCCCCCATCAGCAGGGAGGCGGCCGCGTAGGTGTCGACGTCGGCCCGGATGCGGCCTGCGGACTGTTCGGCGCGCAGATACGCGTCCACGCCTCGGATCGGCATATGGGGGCCGGTACCCAGCTCCCGCATCGCCGCGATGTGCCGGTCCTTGAGCCTCGGCTCCGCGTACAGGGATGCCGCGATCGGGAAGCTCTGCTCGTAGAAGAGGGCGCCCTCGCGGGCGATCTCGGTGAGATTCCGCTCGACCGTCCGCTCCCCCTCCCCCGGGTCGGCTATCAGCCGCTTCAGGATGCCGTCGACCTTGGGCAGCCGCTCCTTCAGGACCACCACGAAGAGCTCTTCCTTGCTCGGGAAGTGCTTGTAGAGCGCGGCCTCCGAGCAGCCGGCGGCCTTCGCGATCTCCTTGGTGGTGGCGCGGGCCAGGCCGATGGTGAGCATCAGCCGGTGAGCGGCGTCGATGATCCGGGCGCGGGCCGGCTTCTGCTCCATGTGCACTCCAACGAAGCTTGACGGGCGGGTGAGTATTCACTCACTCTAGAGGTGAGTGAATACTCACCCACCCAAGGAGGGTGTGCCATGAGGCTCACAGTGTTCGGTGCGACAGGCGGCATCGGCCAGGAGATCGTCCGCCAGGCGGTGGCCGCGGGGCACGAGGTGACGGCGGTGGTGCGGGACCCCGCGCGCCTGTCGGTGCCGCTCTCCGGCCTGACGGTTCACACGGTGGCGCGGGTCGACGACCCGGAGGCGCTGCGCGAGGCGGTCGCGGGCCGTGACGCGGTCCTCTCCGGTCTGGGCTCGCGGGGCCGGAAGGCGGGCGGGGTCGCGGAGCGGCTGACCCGCGCCGTGCTGGCGGCGGTGGAGGCCGAGGGGACGCGGCGGCTGCTCGTGGTGAGCGCGGCCCCGGTCGCGCCGGAGCCGGCGGACGACCCGCTGATCGACCGGATGATGCTCGGGGCGATCGGGGCGATCCTCAAGGAGGTCTACGCGGACCTCACCGCGATGGAGGCGGCACTCGCGGCCTCCGCGACGGACTGGACGTCCGTACGGCCCCCGAAGCTCACCAACGGCCCGCTGACGGGTACGTACCGGACGGTCATCGGCAGCAACCCGCGCAGCGGCCGGTCCATCTCCCGGGCCGACGTGGCGCACGCGATGCTCGCGCTGATCGACGACCCGGCGGCGGTGAAGCAGGGCGTGGGAGTGGCGTACTGAGGACCGGACGGGCTACAGGCTCACGCCGACGGTCACCGGCTCGTTGACCAGCGTGACGCCGAAGACCTCGTGGACCCCGGCGACCACCTCACGGGCCAGGGCCAGCAGGTCCTCCGTGCTCGCGGCGCCCCGGTTGGTGAGGGCGAGGGTGTGCTTGGTGGAGATCCGGGCCGGGCCGGTGCCGTATCCCTTGGTGAAACCGGCCCGGTCGATGAGCCAGGCGGCCGAGGTCTTGGTGTGTCCCTCGTCCGCGGGGAAGGCGGGGGGCGTCACCTCGGGTCCGAGCCGGTCCGCCACCCGGGCGAGGAACGCCTCGAACTGCTCCCGGTCCAGGATCGGGTTGGTGAAGAACGAGCCGGCCGACCAGGTGTCGTGGTCCTCGGGGTCGAGCACCATGCCCTTGCCGGCCCGGAGCCGGAGCACGGTTTCACGGGCCGCGGCGGCGGGCACGCGCTCGCCCTCGGCGACGCCCATGGCGCGGGCCGTCTCGGGGTACTTCAGGGGCGCGGAGAGACCGCCCGCCTCTTCCAGCCCGAAGCGGACACGGAGCACCACGAAACGGTCGGGTTCGGCCTTGAAGCGGCTGTGCCGGTACGAGAAGTCACACTCGCTGTTCGGAATGGTGACCGTTTCGTGGCTGTGCCGGTCGTAGGCGACGACCTCCGTGATGGTGGACGACACCTCCTGTCCGTACGCCCCGACGTTCTGAATCGGTGTCGCTCCGGCGGAGCCGGGGATTCCGGCCAGGCATTCGAGGCCGGCGAGACCGGCTTCCACGGTGCGGGCGACGGCGTCCGTCCAGATCTCTCCGGCGGCCAGTTCCAGGCTCGCGCCGTCCAGCACGAATCCCTTGGTGGCGATGCGCAGGGCGGTGCCGTCGAAGCCCTTGTCACCGATGACCAGATTGCTGCCGCCGCCGATGATCAGGAGCGGGGTGCCGCTGTCGTCGGCCGCGCGTACGGCGTCGACCACTTCGGCGTCGGTCGTCGCGGTGATCAGGCGGGTGGCGGGGCCGCCGAGCCGGAAGGTGGTCAGGGGGGCGAGGGGGGCGTCGTGGAGTTCCTGCACGGGGACAAGAGTACGGTCCGCTCCCCCGCCACCAGGGCGGGACCGCGGACCGTACCGGCGCGACAGCCCCTCAGGCGGCCACCAGGACCCGTTCCCCGGCCTGGCCCGCCTCCGGCGCCGGAGTGTCGCGACGGCCCGGGATCATCAGGGCGACGAGGGCAGCGAGGGCCACCACTCCGGCGCCGAGCCAGAGCGCGAGGACGGTCCCGTCCGTGAAGGTCCGCGCGGAGTCGTAACCGCCCTGCGAGGAGAAGACCGTGGCGAGCACGGCGACCCCGAGGGCCCCGCCGACCTCGCGCAGCGCGTTGCTGGCTCCGGAGGCGATGCCCTGTTCGGCCGGGCGGACGCTGGACATCACCAGGCTGGCGGCGGGTGCGAAGTACAGGGCCATGCCGACGCCGCCGACGATCAGTCCGGGCAGTTGCGAGACGTAGGAGGCGTCGGGGGCCAGAGACATGGCGAACAGGCCGAGGCCGGCGGCCTGGACGGCGAGTCCGGTCGCGACGACCGGGCGGCCGCCGAACCGGTCGGCGAGCAGCCCGGCGACGGGCGCCACCAGCATCGGCATTCCGGTCCAGGGCAGCATCCGCAGACCGGCCTCCGCGGGCGAGTAGCCCATCACGCCCTGGAAGTACTGGCTGAGCAGGAAGATCGAACCGAACATCCCGAGGAACATCAGCAGGCCGGCCATGTTGATCCCGAAGAACGCCCGGCTCCGGAAGAGCCGCATCGGCAGCATCGGGTTCTCGGCGCGGAATCCGTGACGGACGAACGCGCCTATGAGCGCGGTACCGGCGATGAGTGAGGTGAGGACGACGGGGTCGCTCCAGCCCTCGGAGTTGGCGTTCACCAGTCCGTAGACGATCCCGAAGAGCCCGGCGCTGACCAGCAGGGTGCCGGGGATGTCGAGGCGGGAGTCCGGGGCGTACGACTCGGCCAGGCGCAGCCGGGCGAGCGGCAGCAGGATCAGGCCGATCGGCACGTTCAGCCAGAAGATCCACTGCCAGGAGAGGTGTTCGGTGAGGCTGCCGCCGACCAGCGGCCCGCTGGCCACGGCCAGTCCGGTCACGGCGCTGAAGATGCCCAGCGCGGCGCCTCGGCGGGCGGGCGGCACGGCCGCCGTGAGCAGGGTGAGCGTCAGCGGCATCATGATCGCCGCGCCGACGCCCTGGACCGCGCGGAAGGCGATCAGTTCGTTGATCCCGGGCGAGAGGGCGGCCGCGGCGGAGGCGCCGGTGAAGACGGTGAGCCCGATGACGAAGAGCCGGCGGCGGCCGAACCTGTCCCCCAGGGAGGCGCCGAGCATCAGCAGGACGGCGAAGGTGAGGGTGTACGCGTTCACCGTCCATTCGAGCTCCCCCAGCTCGCCGCCGAGGCTCTCGCGGATGGACGGCAGTGCGGTGGTGACGACGAGGTTGTCGAGGGCCGCCATGAATCCGGCGACGCTGGTGATGACGAGCGCCCAGACCGCTCCCCGGCGGCCCTTCACGTGCTGTTCCACTGCTCCCCCTGTGGGTTGGTCATTGATGGTTAGTTATTGATGACTAACTTCTCTGGACAGAAAAACGGGCCGCACCGGGGACGCCCCGTTCAGGCGTCCTGCGTGGCCGGGTCCCGGAACCCGGACCAGACCCGGTGATCCGCCGGATAGCCGAGCGAGGTCAGGGTGTTGATGAGCATGCCGTATGCGAGAAACGCGGTCGCCTTCTCGGTGTCCGCACCGAGCGCGAGGGCGATGTCGTCGAACATCCGCAGCCAGCCGGCCCGCAGCGACTCGCCGAACTCGTGGTCCCCGGCGGCCTCGGCCGCCGCGACGGCCGCGTACATCTGCATCTGCATCAGCAGTCGGTCGTGGTCGTGCACGATCAGGCGCTGATACGCCTCCGACATGGCATGCAGCGCCTCGTCGCCTTCGAGCCCCTCGGCGGCGTCCGCGAAGACCTGGCGGGTGTCCGCGATGCACCGCTCGGCGGCGGCCAGGAACATCGCCTGCTTACTGGGGAAGAGGCGGAAGAGGTACGGCTGCGAGACGCCCACCCGTCTGGCGATCACCTCGGTGGACGTGCCGTTGTACCCGCCGCGGGCGAACTCGGTGATCGCCGCGCGGACAGCGCTCTCGCGCCGCTCGTCCGCACTCATCCTTGCCATGGAATCAAGTTAGTACTCAATCACTAACCTGGTCAATCGATATCCGGCCCAGCCTCACCCGGGCCCCACGCGTAAGGGGCGCGGCCTCTTGGACCACGCCCCTTACACCACACCTCTACTACGGAACCTCTACTACGGAGTCAGGCGAGCTGGACCACGGCGCGGGACATGCCCAGCACCTTCTTGTCGTCGCTCATCACCGTCAGGTCGACCCGTACCCGCTTGTCGTCCAGCAGGACGGCCACCTTGGCGCTGACCTCGATCAGGGCGCCCTTGTCGTCGTTGGGCACGACGACCGGCTTGGTGAACCGGACCCCGTACTCGACGATCGCACCGGGGTCGCCGGTCCAGTCCGTGACGACCTGGATCGCCTCGGCCATGGTGAACATGCCGTGCGCGATCACGTCCGGCAGTCCGACCTCACGGGCGAACTTCTCGTTCCAGTGGATCGGGTTGAAGTCGCCGGAGGCACCCGCGTACTGCACCAGGGTCGCCCGGGTGACCGGGAAGGAGCGCGCCGGCAGCTCCGTACCGACCTCGACCGAGTCGTAACTCACCTTCGCCGTCATCACGCCTCCTCGGCGGCGCGCGCCACCAGCTTCGTCCACGCCGTCACGACCAGCTCGCCGGACTCGTCGTGGACCTCGCCGCGGACGTCCAGGATGTCGTTGCCGGCCATGGACTTGACCGTCTCGATGGTCGACGTGACCGTCAGCCGGTCCCCCGCCCGCACCGGGCGGACGTACACGAACCGCTGGTCGCCATGGACCACGCGGCTGTAGTCGAGGCCGAGCTGCGGGTCCTGCACGACCTGCCCCGCGGCCTTGAAGGTGATCGAGAACACGAACGTGGGCGGCGCGATCACATCACTGTGACCGAGCGTCCTGGCCGCATCGGGATCCAGGTACGCGGGATTGGCGTCGCCGACCGCTTCGGCGAACTCCCGGATCTTCTCCCGGCCGACCTCGTACGGCGTGGTGGGCGGATAGGTCCGCCCCACGAAGGACTGATCGAGCGCCATGGGCTCGCAACCTCCTGATGAAAGACGAATGGGCCGAAGTCTCGGAGTACAGCTTCGTACAACGACACGAGGCCGCCCCCAACGGGGACGGCCTCGTGTACGAGCCTGATTCAGCGCGTTTCGCGGTGCGCAGTGTGCGAGTTGCAGCGCGGGCAATGCTTCTTCATCTCAAGACGGTCCGGGTTGTTACGCCGGTTCTTCTTGGTGATGTAGTTCCGCTCCTTGCACTCCACGCAGGCCAGCGTGATCTTCGGGCGGACGTCGGTGGCAGCCACGTGAGTGCTCCTTGGACGGACGGTGGACGGATGAACGCAAAAAAAGAGTAGCCGATCGGAGGACCGACCCCACAATCGGCTACTGTTAGTAGCGGTGACCGGACTTGAACCGGTGACACAGCGATTATGAGCCGCTTGCTCTACCGACTGAGCTACACCGCTTTGATGATGATTCCCCCCGCCGAAGCGGGGTTCCCCGATCACCAGAGCCCCAATGCGGAATCGAACCGCAGACCTTCTCCTTACCATGGAGACGCTCTACCGACTGAGCTATTGGGGCGAGCGATGAAGACATTACACGCTCGGTCGCCGATCGCCCAAATCCGTTTCGAAGCCTCCTCCAAAGCCCTTGACCGGCGCCGCTCCGGCCCCTTGATCAGCCGCCCGTCCGGCACTTGATCAGCGGTTCAGCGGCCCCGGGATCACTTCCCGCCGCACAGACGCCCACTCGTCACACACGCCCCTCCACGCGCCCCTGCGGACGGCGCCGGTACGACTATTCAGCTCTTCCTCGAACCCGGTACGTCACACCTCTAGGCTCGACTCACTCTGCGTGATCCTGCCCCCTTCCCTGGAGCGCGATGCCCGACAGCAGACCGCGGCCGCCGGACGACCACGCCGCCGACGCGTCCAACAGCCCGGAGAGCACGGCACTGACGCTCCGCGGCGCCCGTCTCACCGACGGCCGCATCGTGGACGTACGGCTCGGCGGCAGCCGGATCGAGGCCGTCGGCACCGCCGGCAGCCTCCCCGCGTCCGGCGCGCGCATCGATCTGCGCGGCCACCTCCTGCTGCCGGCGCCCGCAGAGCCGCACGCCCACAGCGACACCGCGCTCACCGCCGACGAGGCCGTGACCGGCACCCCCGGACCGGCCTCGCAGCTCCCCGAGGACGTCCAGCGGCGCGCCACAGAGGCCGCGTTGCTGCAACTCGGACACGGCGCGACCGCGCTGCGATCGCACGTACGGATCGGCGACGTACAGGGCCTCGCCGCCCTCGAAGCCGTCCTCCAGGCACGCCGGTCGCTTCGCGGGCTCGCCGATCTGACAGCGGTCGCCGTCCCCCGGCTGCTCACCGGCATCGCGGGCGCCGACGGACTGGCCATGCTCCGCGACGCGGTGAAGATGGGCGCCGGTGCGGTCGGCGGCTGCCCCGACCTGGATCCGGACCCGACGGGGTACGCGGAGGCCGTCCTGGAGATCGCCGCAGAGCACGGCTGCCCCGTCGACCTGCACACGGACAGTGACGACCCGGTCCGGCTGGCCCGGCTCGCGACCATGGCCGGCGGACTGCGGCAAGAGGTCGCCCTCGGCCCCTGCGCGGGCCTCTCCCGGCTTCCCGGGGAGGCCGCGGGCCGCGCCGCGGACCAGCTCGCCGCGGGCCGTGTGACGGTCATCTGCCTGCCCCAGGGCGGCTGCTGCGGGTCGGAGCGCCGGGGTACCGCCCCGGTACGGCTGCTGCGCGCGGCCGGGGTGCGGGTCGCGGCGGGCAGCGGGGCGCTGCGGGACCTCGCCAACCCGGTGGGGCGCGGCGACCCGCTGGAGGCCGCCTTCCTGCTGGCCTCGCAGAGCGGGCTGAGCGCCGGGCAGGCCTACGAGGCGGTGTCCGCGGAGGCCAGAAGGGCGATGGGGCTGCCGGAGGTGCGGATCGAGGCGGGTTTCCCGGCCGAGCTGCTCGCCGTGCGCGGTGAGCGGCTCAGCGGGGTGCTCTCACTGGCGTACAGCCGGATCGTGGTGCACCGCGGCCGGGTGGTGGCCCGGACCAGCGCGGTACGCGAGTACTGCGACTCCGAGACGGGCGGCGGGGCCGGGCTCCCCCGCCAGGGACGGGCGGATTCCGGTCCCGGCGGCGGGGCTTGAGCGCGCCGCGGCGCGCTCCGGCGTACGGTCGTGCCCATGCGCATTGTCATCGCAGGTGGACATGGTCAGATCGCGCTGCGGCTTGAGCGGCTGCTCGCTGCGCGCGGGGACGAGGCGGTGGGGATCATCCGCGATCCCGGACAGCGTGACGACCTGCGGGCCGTCGGCGCGGAGCCGGTGGTCCTGGACCTCGAATCGGCCACCGTGGAGGAGACCGCGGAGGCGCTGCGCGGGGCCGACGCGGTGGTCTTCGCGGCCGGTGCGGGCCCCAACAGCGGCACGGACCGCAAGGACACGGTGGACCGCGGCGCTGCCGTCCTCTTCGCGGACGCGGCGGAGCGGGCGGGGGTGCGGCGCTACGTCGTCGTCTCGTCCATGGGCGCCGACGCCGACCACCCCGGAGACGAGGTGTTCGACGCGTACCTGCGGGCCAAGGGCGCGGCGGACGCGTACGTGCGCTCCAGGACGGCACTCGACTGGACGATCCTGCGCCCCGGGATGCTCACCAACGACGCCGGCACCGGCCAGGTGCTGCTCGCCGCGTCGACCGGCCGGGGCCCCGTCCCGCGCGACGACGTGGCGGCCGCGCTCATGGAGCTGCTGGACACCCCGGCGACGGCGGGCCTGACGCTGGAGCTCATCTCGGGCAACGTGCCGGTGATGGTCGCGGTGAAGGACATCGCGGGCAACTGACGACGGGGCGCCGGGGCCCGGCCGCCCGTCGCCAGTTGGGGGGCCGGGACCCGGCCGCCCCGGTCAGCCGCCGGGGGGGCCGGCCTCCCCGGTCAGCCGCCCGGCGCCGGACGTACGGTGATGCCGTGCCGCTCCAGCAGGGCCGCCGTCACCCCGTCGCCCTCGCGCAGCCCTCCGGTGAACGACCCGTCATAAACCCTGCCGCGCCCGCACGAAGGGCTCCGGGCCATCAGCAGTGCCTCGGTGCAACCGGCCCCGCGCGCCGCCTCCAGGGCCCGCCGCGCCCCGTCCAGGAACGCCTCGGTCACATCGTGCCCGGAGTCGTCCACGACGCGTGCGCGGCCGTCCAGGACGTCGTGGCCGTCGCCGCCGACGATCTCGGCGGGGCGACGGGGTGTGGGCAGCCCGGCGGCGACCTCGGGGCAGCAGGACACGGGCCTGCGGTCACCGATGGCCGCGGCAAGCTCGGCGGAGGCCTTGCTCCGGCCGTCGAAGCGACAGGGCACGCCCAGCAGGCAGGCACTGACCAGTACGGATTCCGTTTCCACGGTTGGGCCCTTCGCGATAGGACAGCAGAGAATGCCGCCTCCGAGGGCGGGGCCTTGTTCGGTGGCGCCGCCGGGTTCATCCTCGGGCAGCCCGAGGCGGATGTGCACCTCACCTGGCGGGCGGCTCACGTGGACGGCTCATGCAGTGCGGAAGGGAACACCACTCGGCCGGTCCCGGTGTCAACGACTGCTGAATGCTCCGGTGCGGCCATCTGCGAAAGGGCTTCCCAGACTTCGAGGACGAGCCGGCTCAGACCTGGCATGGACTGCGAATGAACCGCCCCACGCGAACGGCTGCGCGCGAGGTCCCGCGGCCGCCAGTCGCCGTCGGTACGCCGACGGCTGTTCAGGGGCGGTGCGGTCCTGACCTGAAGCATGTGCTCCAGGGCGAGTCCGCAGACGCCGAGCCCTATCTCGGCGGCAACGGACTGTTCGTCCTCGGGGGCCTCGGAGAGCAGCAGCGGCCAGCGAATCACCACAACCCTCTCCCAGAGCTCGGGTGGCACGGTGTTGGCCAGGTGATGACTCTCGCCCACCGGCAGATCCCGCAGACGGCGTTCACCCGCCTGTGTCTGCCTCACGTAGCAAAGTCCTGCACCGGAGGCGAAGACGCCATAGAGCACCGGCCCCGCTGTGGCAGGCCCATCGCCGTTCTCCTCTGTCAGAAGGGCTCCGACTCGGTGCGCGAACCGGTACCGCCGCTCCTGCCAGCGGGCCAGCAGCGAGGGATCGGCAAGCAGAGTTGTCAGCGACGTTCTCCAACTGCGATATGCGTCTTCGTACGACTGGTCGTTCACAGACACCAGTCTGAGGCAGCCCCAACCGGCATAGGCTACGGGGCCGCGCCGTCGGCCCGAAGGCCCCGTGTGCGTCCTCCCTCAGCAAGGCTCCGGCACGCGTCACCGGCTTCGGTGCGCGCGCCGCACCGGGACTGAGATGCCATTCCATGCCCCCGGCCAGGAGGCCGGGTCTCGCCGGACCTGAGGCACGCTTCCATGCAGCATCGACGCGGGGAAGGCGTATGCGAGAAGCGTGCGAGCACGCCCGAGGCCGCCCACCCGGAACTCTGGCCGACGGCAGGTTCGGATCTGGTCCGGAGCCAGAAATATCGTCGCCCGGCTCAAGGCGGCGGAGCACAATGCCAGGCATGGGGACGGACATTCATGGCGTCATCGAGTGCCGCTGGGATCGCTGGCTGGACGATGACGATCGCGCGTGGAACCAGGTCATCGACCTCTCACACCTCTACAACGGGCGCGACTACGTTGCTTTCGGTTCCCTGTTCGGTGTCCGCGACACCACCTCGTTCCGCGCACTCGCCGATCACCGAGGCCTCCCCCATGACGTGTCGAAAGAGGTCCTCGCTGACTTCCAGCCCTGGAGTGACGAGCTGCACAGCGAGTCCTGGATCTCTTGGGCGGAGCTGGCAGCCGCCGACTGGGACGAGGTCGCGAGCGAGGTCGATGGCTGTGTTCACGAGTACCGCCGGGGCTCTGACGGCAGCTGGAAGATGCAGGGACGGAACTCCGGCCTCACCCGCTTTGCGGAACTCTCCGGTCTCAGCGATGCCCGGCAGCTCTACTGCGCGGGCAGCGTCTACCCCGAGGACACCGAGTGGCCGGACGGTGAACGGCTCTTCCGCGTCGGCCGCCTGCAGCAAAAGGACGCCGTGCCCGACAGCGAATGGGGTGCCGTCTGGTCGGTCATGCGCGCGCTGGCAGGTCTGCACGGCGACGAGGGCGTCCGCCTGGTCGTCTGGTTCGACGGCTGATGCCGGAAGGCGTCCGGCGGATGAGTCTTATTCGCGACTCGCAGTGCCATTTGCCGGAGACAGTCCGGAAAGCACTGAATCCCACCTCTACTCCGCGGTCCAACTTGCACACATGCAGAAACCCCGCCCGACCTGGTGTTGAAGCAGGTCGAGCGGGGTTTCACTTCCAGTGGCGGCGCCAGGGTTCGAACCTGGGTAGGCTGAGCCGGCAGATTTACAGTCTGCTCCCTTTGGCCACTCGGGCACACCGCCAAGGGATGCTGCCGTCGGGCCCGTCTCGCGACGGCGCTCTGTGGCAACGACGTAAACGATACCTGATGCCCAGGGGTGCTACGCCACTGGATTGATCAGCGGCCCGCGCGGGCCGGGGTGGCTAGGCTTTGGTGGGCGGCGTGGTGCCAGTGGGCCCTACGGCCGCCCCGTAGGTATTCCGTTTCCAGCACCCCGATACAAGGAGCCACACGTCATGGCCGACTCCAGTTTCGACATCGTCTCGAAGGTCGAGCGGCAGGAGGTCGACAACGCCCTCAACCAGGCCGCAAAGGAAATCTCGCAGCGATACGACTTCAAGGGCACCGGCGCCTCGATCTCCTGGTCGGGCGAGAAGATCCTTATGGAGGCGAGCGGCGAGGAGCGGGTCAAGGCGATCCTCGACATCTTCCAGTCCAAGCTGATCAAGCGCGGCATCTCGCTGAAGTCGCTGGACGTGGGCGAGCCGCAGCTGTCCGGCAAGGAGTACAAGCTCTTCGCCACCATCGAGGAGGGCATCTCCCAGGAGAACGCCAAGAAGGTCGCGAAGATCATTCGCGACGAGGGCCCCAAGGGCGTCAAGGCGCAGGTCCAGGGTGACGAGCTGCGGGTCAGCTCGAAGAGCCGGGACGACCTGCAGGCCGTTCAGGCGCTGCTCAAGGGCCAGGACTTCGACTTCGACGTGCAGTTCGCGAACTACCGGTAGGACCCGACGGTCCGGGCGCGGGGCGGACTGTGTGGTTCCGCGCCCGGACGTCATGTCCGAATACCGCCGGTCCCGGCGGTTCGGGCGACGCAGACTGGTCCGTGGCAGCCGATGACCGTGCTGTCCGCCGGACGAGATGAGGGACGAGTCATGACCATGTACGCGACGGTCGACAGCCCGCTGGGCGAGCTGCTGCTGGTCGGCGAGAAGGCCGCGGGACCGGCCGGCGACGGGGTCGCGCTCGTCTCGCTCTCCCTGCCGGGCCAGAAGGGCGCGGCGGTCGTCCAGGACGGCTGGATCCGCGAGCCCGGTGCCTTCGCAGGGATCGCCGGGCAGCTGCGGGAGTACTTCGAGGGGCGGCGGGCCCGCTTCGAGATCGCCCTCGCGGACGGCCTGGGCACCGAGTTCCAGCGCCGGGTGTGGGCCGCGCTGGACGAGGTCCCGTACGGGGAGACGGTGTCGTACGGGCAGATCGCCGCGCGGGTCGGCGCCTCCGGGGCGGGGGTACGCGCCGTGGGCACGGCGATCGGGCGCAATCCCCTGCTGGTCGTACGGCCGTGCCACCGGGTGATCGGCGCCGACGGGGCGCTGCGCGGCTACGCGGGCGGCCTGGAGCGCAAGCAGCGGCTTCTGGGGCTTGAGGGCGCCCTGGCGGTGCGCTGATGGCCGGGCTCTTCCCCCGGCCGAGGGTGGAGGTCGCGCCCGGGGCGGTGCACGTTCCCGAATGGCTTTCCGAGGAGCGGCAGCGGGAGTTGGTGGCGGCCTGCCGGGAGTGGGCGCGCGGGCCCGTTCCGTTGCGGCACACGGCGCTGCCGGGCGGCGGGGTGATGTCCGTACGGACGGTGTGCCTGGGGTGGCACTGGCAGCCGTACCGCTACACCCGCACGGCGGACGACGTGAACGGCGCACCGGTCGCCCCGTTCCCGGAGTGGCTCGGGGAGTTGGGGCGGGACGCGCTGGTGGCCGCGTACGGGCAGGAGAGCCCGGTACGGGCGTACGCGCCGGACACCGCGCTGATCAACTTCTATGACGACGCGGCGCGGATGGGCATGCACCAGGACAAAGAGGAGCGGTCCGGTGCCCCCGTGGTGTCACTGAGCATCGGTGACAGCTGCGTCTTCCGCTTCGGGAACACGGAGGGGCGGGGAAGGCCCTACACCGACGTGGAGTTGGCCTCGGGCGATCTGTTCGTCTTCGGCGGGCCTTCGCGTTTCGCGTTCCACGGGGTGCCGAGGATCCACCCGGGGACGGCCGGTCCCGCGACAGGCATGAGCGGTGGTCGGCTCAATCTGACCCTTCGCGAGACCGGGTTGGGTGTCTGAGGACGGGCAACGGCAGTGGTGTCAGCGGCGTTCGCGGGAGTTCCCGAACAACAGCCGGTAGGCGATCAGCAGGATCAACGAGCCGCCGATGGCCGAGATCCAGGTCGCCGCGTCGAAGAAGTCGTCCTTGGAGATCGGGCGGTCCAGGAAGCGCGCGGATATCCAGCCACCCACGAAGGCGCCGACGATCCCTATGAGCGTGGTGCCCACGAGGCCGCCGGGGTCGCGTCCCGGCAGCAGGATCTTGGCGATGACGCCTGCGACAAGTCCAAGAATGATCCAGCCAATAATCGTCATGCTTGGGCACCTACCCCTCACTCGGTCTTGGAATCCAAGACGCGGATGAGGGGTGGATGGTTGCGGGATATGGGCTGTGAGCTGGCCCTACGTCACTCGCGGCCGGGTAGGTCACTCGCGCCGCCGCCCGTCACCAGCGGTCCGTCACCAGCCATCCGTCACCAGCCGGCGAACTGCTCGTCGGTCCTGACGATCTCCTTGCCGAAGGGCATCAGCGATACCGGGATCAGCTTGAAGTTGGCGATGCCCAGGGGGATGCCGATGATCGTGATGCACAGGGCGATGCCGGTGGTGATGTGACCGAGCGCCAGCCACCAGCCGGCGAGGACCAGCCAGAGCACGTTGCCGACGCAGGAGGGCGCGCCGGCGTCCCGGCGGTCGACGACGCGGTGGCCGAAGGGCCACAGGGCGTAGACGCCGATCCGGAAGGCCGCGAGGCCGAACGGGATGCCGATGATCGTGATGCACAGCAGGAGTCCCGCGAGCAGGTAGCCCAGGAACATCCAGAAGCCGCACAGGACCAGCCAGATAACGTTCAGAATTGTCTTCATGGGCGATGACCTGCCATCTGCTCAAGTCGGGCGATGCGCTCCGCCATCGGCGGGTGGGTCGAGAACATCCTGGACATGCCCCGGCCGGGGCGGAACGGGTTGGCGATCATCATGTGGCTCGCTGTCTCGATCCGCGGTTCGGGGGGCAGGGGAAGCTGCTTGGTTCCGGCGTCAAGCTTACGCAGGGCGGCGGCAAGGGCCAGCGGGTCTCCGGTGAGCTGGGCGCCGGAGGCGTCCGCCTCGTACTCCCGGGAGCGGCTGACGGCCAGTTGGATGACGGAGGCGGCGAGCGGGCCCAGGATCATGATCAGGAGCATGCCGAGGATGCCAGGGCCCTCGTCGTCGTTGGAGCGGCCGACCGGGATCAGCCAGGCGAAGTTGACCAGGAACATGACGACGGAGGCGAGGGCTCCGGCGACGGAGGAGATCAGGATGTCGCGGTTGTAGACGTGGCTCAGCTCATGGCCGAGGACGCCGCGCAGCTCCCGCTCGTCGAGGATCTGGAGGATGCCGTCGGTGCAGCAGACCGCCGCGTTGCGCGGGTTGCGGCCGGTCGCGAAGGCGTTGGGGGCCTGGGTCGGGGAGATGTAGAGCCGCGGCATGGGCTGGCGGGCGGCCGTGGAGAGCTCACGGACGATGCGGTAGAGCCGGGGCGCCTCGAACTCGCTCACCGGGCGGGCGCGCATGGCCCGCAGCGCCAGCTTGTCGCTGTTCCAGTACGCGTAGGCGTTGGTGCCGACGGCTACGAGGAGCGCGACGATCAGGCCCGTACGTCCGAAGAAGCTGCCGATGAGGATGATGAGTGCGGACAAGCCACCGAGGAGTACGGCGGTTCTCAGCCCGTTGTGCCGGCGGTGCACGGTACGCCCTCCAAGTGGTGCAGCAGGGGAACCCTTGCTGGGTGGTGCTCCACTCCCCAGTGGAGCCTCCCGTACTGGTCAACGCCAGGCGAGGAGAACTGGTTCCCTTGTGCTCACGGCCGCCGGGCCCGGCCGCTCCGGATGTGCGTACCGGAGCGGGCCGTAGGCCGTACGGGTGGGGGCGCGGTGGATCAGCGCTGGACGGGGAGCTTGGCGAGGGCCAGCGCCTCCGGGTCGGGCTCGACCTCGCTGGTGCAGTGGGCGCACCGGGAGGCGATGGCCGGGATCTCGGTGAAGCAGCGAGGGCAGTCGCGCAGGGCGGCCTTGATGTCGGTCTCCTCCTGCTTCTTCTTGGCGGTGAACCGGTCCTGCACCTTGGCCATGGGCATGACGACGCAGAAGTAGAGGACGGCGGCGGTGATGAGGAAGGCGATCGCGGCGCTGATGAAGACGCCGTAGGGGAACGTCACCCCGTCGATCTTGAACTTGGACTGGCTGAAGTCGCCGGCGCCCCGGGTGATGATGCCGATCAGCGGGACGATGAACGCGTTGCTGAATCCGGTGACGACGGCCGTGAACGCCGCTCCGACGGCGAGACCGACCGCCATGGAGATCACGTTCCCGCGCAGGATGAAGTTCTTGAACCCGTTCAGCACCGCTCTGGCTCCTCTGTGATGTCAACGCCCGTCGCGTCGTATGCGGGAAAACCCTGCCCTGTGGGAGCCGTTCCGGGCAAGCCGGTCTTGGCGGTCAGAACAGGTTGACGGCGGCGAACCTGAGGACGGTCTGCGGGGCGCCTGAGAGGGCGATGCCGGCGACGGCGGTGAGGGCGATCGCGGCGGTGAGGGGGGCCGGGGTGCGGGGCCTGGCGGGGGCCTGAGGCCGCTCCGTGCCGTCCTGTGCCGCGGTGCCCCGGAAGAGGGCCGCCGTCCACTGGAGGTAGTAGTACAGCGCGACGACCACGTTCACGGCCATGACGACGGCGAGCCAGCCGAGCCCCGCGTCGACGGCCGCGGAGAAGACCGTGACCTTGGCGAAGAGCCCGATGATGCCCGGCGGCAGCCCGGCCAGGCAGAGCAGGAAGAAACCCATCGCGAGGGCGGCAAGCGGCCGGGTCGCGTACAGGTTCCGGTAGTCGGCGACGCGGTTGCCGGGGTGGGTACGGGCGACCAGGGCGGCCACCGCGAACGCGCCGAGGTTCACGACGGCGTACATGAGGGCGTACGCGACGGTGGAGCCGATCTTCCGGTCTCCGGCGTACGCGGCGGCCGCGATCGGCACCAGGAGGTAGCCGGCCTGCGCGACGGACGACCAGGCGAGCAGCCGTACGGCGCTGCGGGCGCGGGTGGCGCTCTGGCGCAGCGCGGCGACGTTGCCGACGGTCATGGTGAGCGCGGCCAGGACGGCGAGGGCGGGGCCCCAGACGTCCGCGTACGCCGGGAAGGCGACCACGGTGACCAGGATGAGGCCGGAGAAGCCGACCGCCTTGCCGACGACCGAGAGGTAGGCGGCGATCGGCAGGGGGGCGCCGACGTAGGTGTCGGGGACCCAGAAGTGGAAGGGTGCGGCGGCCGTCTTGAAGGCGAAGCCGACGAGGGTGAGGGCCACGCCCGCCCCGGCGAGGGTGGAGAGCTGCCCGGGGACCTCGTCGAGGCGTCCGGCGAGCTCCGTGAGGTGGAGGGTTCCGGTCGCCGCGTACACGAAGCTGACGCCCAGGAGCATCACGGCGGTCGCGACGACGGAGGACAGGAAGAACTTCAGCGCGGCCTCGGAGGAGCGGCGGCTGCCGCGCTTGATGCCCACCAGGGCGAAGGCGGGCAGCGAGGCGACTTCGAGGGCGACGACGAGGGTGGCGAGGTCGCGGGAGGCGGGCAGGAGCGCGGCGCCGGCGGCGGAGGACAGCAGCAGGAACCAGAACTCGCCGGCCGGGAGCCTGCGGGTGTCGCCGAGGGAGAGCAGCGCGGTGAGCAGGGCGCCGCCGAGCACGAGGGCCTGGACGACCAGGGCGAAGTGGTCGGCGGTGTAGCTGCAGGCGCGGCTGCCGGTGGTGAGGCAGAAGGTGGCGCGGTCGCCCTCGTGCAGCGGCACGATCAGCGCGAGCGCGGCGGCGAGACCTGCGACGGACCCGTAGCCGAGGAGCGGCTTGCGGGCTTCCGGGACGAAGAGGTCGGCGACCAGGACGGCGACGGCGACGACGGCGACGGTGACCGGGGGCGCGATCGCGAGCCAGTCGACGGACTGGACGAGGCTGGTGGTGCTCTCGGCCGCTGTGGTCACGACTTGCCTCCTGCGAGGAGCTTCTGCACGGCCGGGTCGGTGAGGCCGAGGAGGACGGCGGGCCACAGGCCGGCGAGGACGGTGAGGGCCGCGAGGGGGGTCCAGGCGGCGAATTCGTAGCGCTGGACGTCGGCGACCGGGTGCGGGTCCTCGCGCTTGGCGCCCATGCAGACGCGGCGGACCACGATCAGGAGGTACGCGGCGGTGAGCAGGGTGCCGAACGCGGCGACGGACATGAAGGTCAGGAAGGCGGGCCGGCTCAGCCCGTCGGCGGGGTCGAAGGCGCCGAACAGGGCGAGCATCTCGCCCCAGAAGCCGGCGAGTCCGGGCAGGCCGAGGGAGGCGACGGCGGCGAACGCGAGGAGGGCGCCGAGGCGGGGCGCGCGGCCGTAGAGCGCCGCGCCGGTGGCTCCGGCGAGGGTGTCGAGGTCGGCGGTGCCGTACCGGTCCTTGACCGCGCCGACCAGGAAGAACAGCAGGCCGGTGATGAGCCCGTGGGCGATGTTGGCGAAGAGCGCGCCGTTGACGCCGGTGGGCGTCATGCTCGCGATGCCGAGGAGGACGAAGCCCATGTGGCCGACGGAGGAGTACGCGATGAGCCGCTTCAGGTCGCCCTTGGCGCCGGGCCGGGCCAGCGCCAGGCAGGCGAGCGATCCGTAGATGATCCCGGCCACGGCGAAGGCCGCGAGGTAGGGCGCGAACGTGTGCATGCCGTCGGGGGCGACAGGGAGCAGGATCCGGACGAATCCGTACGTGCCCATCTTCAGCAGGACGCCCGCGAGCAGGACCGAGCCGACGGTCGGGGCGGCGGTGTGGGCGTCCGGCAGCCAGCTGTGCAGCGGCCACATCGGGGTTTTGACGGCGAGTCCGATGCCGATCGCGAGAACGGCGATGACCTGCACGGACGAGGTGAGGCCGCGGCCGTTGTCAGTGGCGAGTGCCACCATGTCGAAGGTGCCGCTCTTCAGTCCGATGAGGAGCAGCCCGAGCAGCATGACGACGGAGCCGAGCAGGGTGTAGAGGATGAACTTCCAGGCGGCGGCCTGCTTCCGCGCACCGCCCCAGCGGGCGATGAGGAAGTACATCGGGATGAGCACCATCTCGAACGCCAGGAAGAACAGCAGCAGATCGAGGACGGCGAAGGTCGCGAGGGTGCCGGACTCCAGGAGCAGGATGAGTGCGACGAAGGCCTTAGGGGAGGGGCCCGCGGGCATTTTGAAGTAGCTGTGGAGCGCGCAGAGGAAGGTCAGCAGCGCGGTCAGTACGAGAAGGGGGAGCGAGATGCCGTCGATGCCGAGATGGATGCGGACGTCGAGCGCCGGGATCCAGCTGATGTCGGTGGTGGCCTGCATCTTCGACGGGTGGTCGTGGTCGAAGCCCAGGGCGAGCACGATCGCGGCGAGGAGGACCACGCCGGTCACGCTCACACCGTGGCGGAGCACGGCCTGGTCGGGATTGCGGCCCTTGAGTCCGGGCGGGGCCGGGAGCAGGGCCGCGACGGCTCCGAGCAGCGGGGCGACGACGATGAACGCCAGAAGGAACTGCATCACGGATTCGCTCATATCGATCACGGCTCACGACCCGGCGTTGACGTTGGCGAAGACGACGGCGGCGACCGCCAGGACCAGGGAACCGGCGAGCAGTGCGCTGAGGTAGGTCTGCACGTTGCCGGTCTGGGCACGGCGGACGGCGGTGCCGAGCCAGCGTGCGCCGGTGGCGGAGCCGCGTACGTAGGTGTCGACGACCTCGCGGTCCAGGAAGCGGACGAGGCTCGCGGCGGCCTGGACCGGGCGGACGAACAGGGCCGCGTAGACGGCGTCCAGGTGGAAGCCGGTGGCCGCGTGGCGGTGGAGGGGGCCGAGGAGCAGCCGGCCGGGGTCGGCCGGGTCGGGGGCGTCACCGGCGTCTCCGTAGGCGGCGGTGTGGCTCTCCAGTGCCTCGACCTCGATGAGGGCCGGTTCGGCGTCGGGGTGGGCGGTGACGGAGCCCATGGGGGTACGGGCGGCGAGCGCCGTGGTGTGGCGCCAGGCCGCGTAGGTGACGAGTCCGCCGACGAGGCCGACGCCGGTGGAGAGGACGGCGGTGGTGAGTGACGGGGTGAGGCTGTGGCCGTCGAACCAGTCGCCGATCACGCCGACGGTGAGCCCGAAGGCGATGGTGGGGACGGCCAGTACCCACAGGACCGAGGTCATGGCGACGGGCTGCCTGCCGTGGTCGGGGGCCTCCGTGCCCCGGCCCCGGAAGGCGAGGAGCCAGAGGCGGGTGGCGTACGCGGCGGTGAGCACGGCGGCCAGGAGCCCGGCGATCAGGACGGTCCAGCCGGCGGCGGCCGGGGCGACGTGGCGGTCGCCGAGGGCGGTGTGCTCGGCGGCGACGAGGACGGCTTCCTTGGAGAAGAAGCCGGCGAACGGCGGGATGGCCGCCAGGGCGAGGAGCGCGACGGTCATCGTCCAGTACGCGTCGGGGATCCGCTTGGCCAGTCCGCCCATGCGGGACACGGCGGCCAGTGAGTTGGTGCCCGCGGCGTGGATGACGACGCCCGCGGCGAGGAAGAGGACGGCCTTGAACGCGCCGTGCGAGAGGAGGTGGAAGACGGCCGCGCCGCGATCACCGACGGCCAGGGCGCCGGACATGTAGCCGAGCTGCCCGATCGTGGAGTAAGCGAGGACGCGTTTGATGTCGTCCTGGGCGAGCGCGGCGAGTCCGGAGCCGATCATCGTGATCGCCGCCATCACGGCGAGGACGACGAGCGCCGCGCCGGAGGCGGCGAAGACGGGGAGCAGCCGGGCCACGAAGTAGATGCCGGCCGCGACCATCGTCGCGGCGTGGATCAGCGCGGAGACGGGGGTGGGACCGGCCATCGCGTCGGGCAGCCAGGTGTGCAGCGGGAACTGCGCGGACTTGCCCGCGACGCCGGCCAGGAGCAGCAGGGCGATCACGGTGGGGTGGTCGAGGCCGCCGTGCGCGACGGAGCCCAGGATGCCGGTGATGCGGAAGGTGCCCGTGTCGGCGGCGAGGGCGAACAGGCCGATGAGGAAGGGGACGTCACCGAGTTTGGTGACCAGGAACGCCTTGAGGGAGGCCGCGCGGGCCTCGGGCGTCTCCCAGTAGTGGCCGACCAGGAAGTACGAGCAGATGCCCATGACCTCCCAGCCGACCAGCAGCACCATCAGGTCGCCGGAGTAGGCGACGAGCAGCATCGCGGAGGTGAAGAGGGAGACGAGAGCCGCGTACGAGGGGTAGCGGGGGTCGTCACGCAGATACGCGGTCGAGTAGATCTGCACGCAGCTCGCGACCAGGGCGACCAGGACGGCCACGAGGACCGCGAAGCCGTCGAGGTGCAGGGCCAGGTCGATCGGGACCGATCCGGTGGGGGTGAGCTGGGTGGCGGCGTCGATGGCCCGGCCGCCGCCCTGACGTGCGGCGACGACGGCCGCGATGACGAGGGAGGCGAGGGAGGGCAGTACCGCCAGCGGGCGGACGAAGCCGGGGGCGCCGCGCCCGAGGAGGAGTCCGGCCGCGGCTCCCAGGAACGGGAGGAGGGGGACGAGGACGGCGAGGGTCGTGGTGGTCACGGAGTGGCCTCTGCCTTCTTTGCCTTCCCTGCCGTAGCGGTGGCGGGGTCTTCGGCGGCTTGCTTGGCTTCGGCGTCGCTCTCGTCGTCGTCGCCGGCCGGGACTGTTTCGGCCTCGTCGGTCTCGGCGGTGTCGCGGAGGCGGTCGATGTCGGAGCTGCCCCGGTTGCGGTACACGGCGAGGACGATGGCCAGCCCGATACCGATCTCCGCCGCCGCGATGGCGATGGTGGACAGGGTGAGGGCCTGGCCGGAGTGCAGGGCGTCGCGGAGCCAGACGTCGAAGGCGACCAGGTTGAGGTTGACGGCGTTGAGCATCAGCTCGACGGACATCAGGACGAGGATCGCGTTGCGGCGCGCGAGCACTCCGTAGAGGCCGGTGCAGAAGAGGAGGACGGCGAGCACGGCGGGATAGGCGAGGTGCATCAGCTCTTGTCCTCTCGGTGCGGGCCGGCCGGGGTGGTGCTCGTGCGGCTCGTGCCTGTCGGGCGCGTGCTCTCCCGGCCCTTGCGGGACAGGACGATCGCGCCGACGAGGGCGGCGAGCAGCAGAACGGAGAGCGCTTCGAAGGGGAGTACCCAGTGCCGGAAGAGGAAGGCGCCGGTGACCTCGGTGGAGCCCTGGGCCGGTCCGTCCAGTTCGATCCAGGTGGTGCGGAAGGCGTCCACGACGACCCATACGAGGGTCCCGGCGGCGGCGACGGCCACCGCGAGGGCGGCCCAGCGGTTCTCCGAATCGGCGTCCGGGGAGCGGCCGATGGGGGCCCTGGTGAGCATGAGGCCGAAGAGCAGGAGGACGACGACGGACCCCACGTAGATCAGTACCTGCACCCAGGCGATGAACTCGGCGGTGAGCAGGAGGTATTCGACGGCGAGGCCGCCGAGCGCGACGATCAGCCAGAGGGCGGCGTGCACCAGCTGCCTGGTCGTGACGGTGACGAGGGCCGCGCCGAGGGTGGCGATCCCGACCAGGACGAAGGCGATCTCGATACCGGACGGGGAGAGGAAGCCGGGGTGGCTCCCGGCGGCGAGGACGGTCGCGGGCATCACGCCTGGCCCTCCTGGTCCGTCGGGGCGGGCGGGGCGGGTGGGGTCGGCGGCGCGGCTTCGGCGGCGGCCTCCTCCTGCTCGCGCTTGGCCCGGAGCTTGTCCGCCGTCTTGCGGGCGGCGGCGATCTCCTTCGGTTCCTCGGCCCCCGGATCGAGCGCCGGGGGCTCCGGCACCGTCCACATCCACTCGCGGAGCTTGTCGCGCTCGTGGGTGAGTTCGAGGATGTCCGTCTCCGCGTACTCGAACTCCGGCGACCAGAACAGCGCGTCGAACGGGCACACCTCGATGCAGATCCCGCAGTACATGCAGAGCGAGAAGTCGATGGCGAAGCGGTCCAGCACATTGCGGCTGCGCTCGCGACCGCCCGGGGCCGCGGCGGGCACCGTCTCCTTGTGGGAGTCGATGTAGATGCACCAGTCGGGGCACTCACGGGCACAGAGCATGCAGACCGTGCAGTTCTCCTCGAACAGCGCGATGACGCCTCGGGAGCGGGGCGGCAGCTCGGGCTGCGTGTCCGGGTACTGGGCGGTGACGGTCTTCTTCGTCATCGTCCGCAGGGTGACGGCGAGACCCTTGGCCAGGCCTGCGCCGGGGATCGGGGGCACTAGTTGATCGCCACCTTCACGATGCCGGTGAGCGCGATCTGCGCGAGAGCGAGCGGGATGAGCGTGGTCCAGGCGAGCTTCTGCAGCTGGTCCTCACGGAGTCGCGGATAACTCACGCGCAGCCAGATGACGACGAAGGCCAGGACGGCGACCTTCAGGAGCGTCCAGACCCAGCCCAGTCCGTCGGCGCCCAGCGGCCCGTGCCAGCCGCCCAGGAAGAGCACGGTGGTCAGCGCGCACAGCACGACGATGCCCGCGTACTCGGCGAGCAGGAACAGGGCGAAGCGGAGGCCGGTGTACTCGGTGTAGGCGCCGAAGATGATCTCCGAGTCGGCGACCGGCATGTCGAACGGCGGGCGCTGGAGTTCGGCGAGCCCGGCCACGAAGAAGACCAGGGCCCCCACGGTCTGCCAGGGCAGCCACCACCACTCGAAGGCGTCGAGGATGCCGGGGAGCGAGACCGTACCGGCCGCCATCGCCACCGAGGCGGCGGCGAGCAGCATCGGCAGCTCGTACGCGAGCAGCTGCGCGGCGGTGCGGATGCCGCCGAGCAGCGAGAACTTGTTGGCCGAGGCCCAGCCCGCCATGAGCGAGCCGAGCACGCCCACGCCCATCACCGCGAGCACGAAGAAGATGCCCGCGTCGACGACCTGGCCGACCGCGCCCTCCCCCGGGCCGATCGGAATGGCTACGAGTACGAGGAGGTACGGGAGCAGCGCGACGGCGGGGGCCAGCTGGAAGACCCGGCGGTCGGCCTCTGCCGGGACGATGTCTTCCTTCTGCACGAACTTCACGCCGTCCGCGACGAGCTGGGCCCAGCCGTGGAAGCCGCCGGCGTACATGGGGCCCAGGCGGCCCTGCATGTGGGCCATCACCTTGTGTTCGGCCTGGCCCACGATGAGGGGGACGGCCATGAACACCGCGAACACGATGACGAGGCGGAGGGCGACGTCCAGTACGTCGTTCACTCTTCGCCTCCGGCGGGGGTGTCGGGGGTTTCAGGTGCGACTGCTGCGTCTGAGGGGTGCTCGGGGGTGGGGGTGTCGGTGCCGCTGCGCGGGGGCTCTCCCCTGCCCGCCCCTTCCCGAACCGGGGGCTCCGCCCCCGGACCCCCGCTCCTCAAACGCCGGAGGGGCTGGGATGAGGCCGAATCAGAGGCATCGGCGCCAGCCGGGGTACCGGCGCCAGCCGGGGTACCGGCGCCAGCCGGGGTACCGGCGCCAGCCGGGGTACCGGCGCCAGCCGGGGACGGCGCTCCGTCCGATGGTTCGTCGTCGAAGGCCGGGCGGGCGTTGTGCCACGGCGCGTCCGCAGCCGGCGCGGGCGCCGGAGCCGACGCGTCCGTGGCCGCGCCCGGTGCAGGAGCAGGCGGAGGAGCAGGCGCGTCCGTGACCGGGGCGGGAGGCGGGACCGCGTCCGGGGCGGGTGCTGGTCCGGGTGGCGGGTTCGTCGGCTGCTGGCCCGCCGAGCCGTCGCTCGCGCTGCGGGTGCGGCGGGCCGGGCGGTCTCCCGCAGGCCTTGCCGCTCGGGCGGGGCGGGCGGGGGCAGGGGGAAGCTGGCCCTTCAGCGGGCCCCACTCGTTCGGGTCGGGGACGCCGGGCGGGAGCATCGTGCGGCGCTTCGGGCCGCCGTGCTCCGACTCGCCCGGCTCCTTGGCGCCCGGCCAGGCCTTCGCCACGCGGGCCGCCAGGACGAAGTCCTTCCGCAGCGGGTGGCCCTCGAAGCCCTCGGGCAGCAGCAGGGGTACCAGGTGCGGGTGGCCGTCGAAGCCGATGCCGAACATCTCGTGCGTCTCGCGCTCGTGCCAGCCGGCGCCCGCGTAGACGTCGATCGCGCTGGGCAGCACGGCGGCCTCGTGCGGAACGGTCGTACGGAGCAGCAGCCGGCGGACCGCGGGACCGGGGCCGGGGGCGGGGGCGGCGCGGTCGGGCAGCGCGGCGAGGTGGGCGCAGACCCGGAAGCCCGTGCCCGGTTCGTCCACGGCGCTCAGCCAGTCGAAGTAGGTGCAGCCAAGCCGGTCGCGCGCTGTTTCGAGCGCGGCGATCCAGGACGCGGGCGGCACGTCGACGGTCAGCAGTTCGTACGCCTGCTCCGCCGTGGCGTCCTCGCCGAAGATCTCGGCGACGGCGTCCGGCAGCCGGTCGTAGCTCCCGGTACTCCCGGTGCTCTCGGCGGTGGTCACTTCCCCTCCTCCCTCGCGGAGTCGGCTGCGGACGGTGCGGCGACCAGTCCGCTGCGCAGCGCGGCGGTGGAGGGGCGGGCCGCGCCGCCGTTCCCGTAGCGCTCGCTCAGCGACTCGCGAGCGATCTTCTCCTGGAGCTTGAGGATGCCCTGGAGCAGGGCCTCGGGCCGGGGTGGGCAGCCGGGGACGTAGACGTCGACCGGGATGATCTGGTCGACCCCCTTCGTCACCGAGTACGAGTCCCAGTACGGGCCGCCGCAGTTGGAGCAGGCGCCGAAGGAGATGACGTACTTGGGCTCGGGCATCTGCTCGTACAGCCGCTTCACCGCGGGGGCCATCTTGTCCGTCACCGTGCCGGAGACGATCATGAGGTCGGCCTGGCGGGGGCCGGGGGCGAACGGGATCACGCCGAGCCGGATGAAGTCGTGGCGCGCCATGGAGGCGGCGATGAACTCGATGGCGCAGCAGGCGAGTCCGAAGTTGAAGACCCAGAGGCTGTAGCGGCGGCCCCAGTTGAGGACCACCTTCATCGGCTCGGGGGCGAGCCGGGACAGCACGCCGAGCCGTTTCGGCTCAGGAAGGAACGTGGGTACGGGTTCGGGACCCGGCTCCGGTCCCGACTGCGGCTGTGGCTGCGGCTGACCGGCTGACGACGGGCTCGTCACGTCCATTCGAGGACGCCCTTCTTCCATGCGTAGAGCAGTCCCACGGCCAGGAAACCGAGGAAGACGAACATTTCCACCAGCGTCGTCGCGCCGTATCCGGGCGCGGCGAAGACGGTTGCCCACGGGAACAGGAAGATCGAGTCGACGGCGAAGATCACGTACAGGAAGGCGTACACGTAATAACGGACCTGGGTGTGGGCCCAGCCCTCCCCCACGGGGTCCACGCCGCACTCGTACGTGAGGAGTTTCTCCGGCGTCGGGACCACCGGGCGCATCAGCCGGCCGGCTCCGAAGGCGACGGCGACGAAGAGCACGCCGACCACGGCGAGCAGTCCGACGACCGAGTAGCTGTGGAAGTACTCCGACGCGAGAACGGCCGGTCCCGACAGGTCCGCAACGTCCGTCACGTCCGCCCCCTCGCTCCCTCAAACCTGTTCGACGATCTGTACGCACGGGAGTCTAGGCCCTGTAAAGGAACAGTAAGCAGTCGCGTCGGGCAACGGGTGGGGTTATCCCCACTTCATCGCCACCCACGAGCCCCATGGCGTCCGGATGTCCCACCCGGCAGGCTGGGCCCATGACCATGAGCCCCCAGGTACCCGGTAACGACCGGCCGCCGCCCGTCCGCTTCGCCTTCGACACGTACACCTGGAAGGAGATCGCGCATCTTCTCGCCAATCTCCCGTTGGCGGTCCTCGGGTTCGTGTACTCGGTGCTCATGGTCGGCGTCGGTGTCGGTCTCGCGGTCACGGTCATCGGTCTGCCTCTGCTCGCCCTCGGGCTCCAGGGTTCGCGGCTGATCGGCCGGGCCGAGCGGGGCCGGGCGCGGGGTCTGCTCGGGGTGCGGATCGACGAGCCGAGCCCGATGGCTCCGGTCCGCCGCGAGGAGGGGTTCTTCGCCTGGCTGTGGACGAGCCTGAAGGATCCGGTGGGCTGGCGCGCCGTGCTGTACTCCTTCATCCGGCTGCCGTGGGGCGTGCTCACCTTCGCGTTGACGCTCGTGAGCCTCTTCGTCCTGTGGCCGGTGCTCCCATATACGGCGCGGTTCATGGCCAACGCCGACCGGGGCATGGTGCGCGGGCTGCTCTCGCCCTCCGACGAGCTGGAACGCCGTATCGCGGAGCTGGAGTCGGACCGGGGGGTGGTCGTCGACACCGCCGCCGCCGACCTGCGCCGCATCGAACGCGACCTCCACGACGGCGCCCAGGCCCGCCTCGTCGCCCTCGCCATGGGGCTCGGCCTCGCCAAGGAGAAGCTCACCGACGACCCGGAAGCCGCCGCCAGAATGGTCGACGAGGCACACGGCGAGGTCAAGGTCGCCCTCCAGGAACTGCGCGACCTCGCCCGCGGCATCCACCCCGCCGTCCTCACCGACCGGGGCCTGGACGCCGCCCTCTCCGCCATCGCCTCCCGCTGCACCGTCCCGGTGACGGTGGGGGTGGATCTGCCGGGGCGGCCGGCGCAGGCCATCGAGGGCATCGCGTACTTCACCGTGTCCGAGCTCCTCCAGAACGTCAGCAAACACAGCGGCGCGCGCACGGCGTCCGTCGAGGTGTGGCGGACGGCGGACCGGCTGCTGCTCCAGGTCACCGACGACGGACGCGGCGGGGCCTCGATGAACGGCGGTACGGGGATGTCCGGGCTGGCCGAGCGGCTGGGCGCGGTGGACGGGCTCTTCGTGCTCGACTCGCCGCCCGGCGGCCCGACGACGGTCACCGCCGAGCTGCCCTGGCGCGACCGGGAGAACGAGAAGGCCGCCCCACGCGGACAGGCTCCGGGGGTGGGGAAAACCCCCCGCTGAAGAGGGAGACCGGCCTCATGGTGCGCCGCCGCGCGGTACAGCACCCTTGAATAAGCAAGAAGCAAGCGGCACGACTCAGTACGCGAGTACGCGGAAGAAGCGGAAGAAACGGATGGACGCCATGGCCACGGCTTACGGACCGGATACGCGGGACCAGCAGCGCTCGGGCACCGGCACCGGCTTCGGCAGCCGCTTCGGCACCGGTCCGGGCGCCGGGTCCGGGTCCGGGGGCGACCGCCCCGACGCGAAGCACGTGTTGCCCGCCGTACTGCGCGCCCCCTTCGAGGCCCGGACCTGGCGCGAGACCACGTATCTGCTGCTCAGCCTGCCCCTCAGCATCGTGTTCTTCACCCTCGCGATCACCATGGCGTCGCTGGGCGCAGGGCTGCTCATCACCTTCCTGGGGATTCCGGTGCTGGCCGGGGGCCTGGCCATGTGCCGCGGGTTCGGCGCGCTGGAGCGGGCGCGGGCCCGTGGACTGCTGGGGCTCGACGTGGCGTCCCCTGAGCCGGTGCGGGGGCGGACCGGCGGGCTGATGTCCTGGGTCGGGGCGGTCCTGAAGAGCGGGGTGTCCTGGCGGCACCTGCTCTACTCGCTGCTGCACCTGCCGTGGGCCGTCTTCGGCTTCATCGTCCCGGCGGTCCTGTGGTCCTGGGGTCTGGCGGCCTTCACCTACCCGGCGTGGCACTGGATCTTCCCGGCGTACACGGGCGTCGAGGGAGTCCAGCTGTACGGGGACGACGGGCACCAGGTCTATCTGGACGCCCCCGTCGAGCTGGCCCTGACCAGCGCCGTCGGGCTGCTGTTCGTCCTGGTCACCCCGTGGATCGTGCGTGGGCTGACCTCGGTGGACCGGCTGATGGTGACCGGGCTGCTGGGTCCGTCCCGGCTGGCGACGCGGGTCACGGAGCTGGAGTCGGACCGGGGGGTGGTCGTCGACACCGCCGCCGCCGACCTGCGCCGCATCGAACGCGACCTCCACGACGGCGCCCAGGCCCGCCTCGTCGCCCTCGCCATGGATCTGGGCCTCGCCAAGGAGAAGCTCACCGACGACCCCGAGGCCGCCGCCAGAATGGTCGACGAGGCACACGGCGAGGTCAAGGTCGCCCTCCAGGAACTGCGCGACCTCGCCCGCGGCATCCACCCCGCCGTCCTCACCGACCGCGGACTCGACGCCGCCCTCTCCGCCATCGCCTCCCGCTGCACCGTCCCGGTCACCGTCGAGGTCGACCTGACGTCCCGGCCCGCACAGGCCATCGAGGGCATCGCCTACTTCACGGTGTCCGAGCTCCTCCAGAACGTCAGCAAGCACGCCCAGGCCACCCGCGCGTCCGTCGAGGTGTGGCGGACGGCGGACCGGCTGCTGCTCCAGGTCACCGACAACGGGCGCGGCGGCGCCGGACTGACGTCGGGCAGCGGTCTCGCCGGTCTGACGGAGCGGCTGGACGCGGTGGACGGGATCCTGGTCGTCGAGTCCCCGGTGGGCGGCCCGACCAAGATCACGGCCGAACTCCCCTGGCGCGGCTGACCGCGCCCCCGGCAGCCGCCCCCCGCGCCCGGCGCCAGCCGCCAGCCGCCAGCCGCCAGCCGCCAGCCGCCAGCCGCCAGCCGCCACGCAACCCCGCGAACGCTCGCCGCGTCACCGCCGATACTGGGATGCTGGATGCCGAACGGCATACGGGCGGGAACAGGGAGCGGTGGGGGAACAGACGTCGTGATGGAGGACAGGGTGCGGGTAGTCATCGCCGAGGATTCGGTACTGCTCCGGGAGGGGCTCACCCGGCTGCTGACCGATCTCGGTCATGACGTCGTGGCGGGGGTCGGGGACGCCGAGGCGCTGATCAAGACGGTGGGCGACCTCGCCGGGCAGGACGCACTGCCGGATGTGGTGGTCGCGGACGTGCGGATGCCGCCGACCCACACGGACGAGGGCGTGCGGGCAGCGGTACGGCTCCGAAAGGAGTACCCGGGCCTAGGGGTACTGGTCCTTTCGCAGTATGTGGAGGAGCAGTACGCCACCGAGTTGCTGGCCGGATCCAGCCGGGGCGTGGGGTATCTGCTGAAGGACCGGGTCGCCGAGGTGCGGGAGTTCGTGGACGCGGTGGTCCGGGTGGCGCAGGGCGGTACGGCGCTGGACCCGGAGGTCGTCGCGCAGCTGCTGGGCCGGAGCCGTAAGCAGGACGTGCTGGCCGGGCTGACGCCCCGTGAGCGCGAGGTCCTCGGCCTGATGGCGGAGGGGCGGACCAACTCCGCGGTGGCGAAACAGCTGGTCGTGAGCGATGGCGCGGTGGAAAAGCACGTCAGCAACATCTTCCAGAAACTCGGGCTGTCCCCCAGTGACGGCGACCACCGGCGGGTGCTGGCCGTGCTGACGTATCTGAATTCCTGACGCTTCCCGCTGAATTCCCGGCGGTCCTGACGCCATGTCCGGCCGCCGGGGCCGCCCCGCGCGCGACTCGCTCCACACACTCTCCAGTGAGGGTCCGACGAGGATCCGGGTGGCTGATGAATCATGGCGGGACGGCGCCGGACAGGCGTCTCAAAATGCCGTCCAACTTATGATCCGCCAGAGGAAGGCGACCCTTACAGACGTAGGGTGGAGCCTGGGACCGCCGGCGGGCCGGATGGTTCCGAGCCACCGCGCCGAGGGAGGTCCAGTAAGTGACCAGCCAGGTCAGTAGCCCCGCCGAACAGGCCGATGAGGCCAGTGAGGCGCTCGTAGGGGGACAGCGTGCCCCCCAGTCCGCAACAGACAACGGTGACAAAGAGATCCGCCGTCTGGACCGGGTGATCATCCGTTTCGCGGGTGACTCCGGTGACGGTATGCAGCTCACGGGTGACCGGTTCACCTCGGAGACCGCTTCCTTCGGGAACGACCTCTCCACCCTGCCGAACTTCCCCGCCGAGATCCGGGCCCCCGCGGGCACCCTGCCTGGAGTTTCGTCGTTCCAGCTGCATTTCGCGGACCACGACATCCTGACTCCGGGCGACGCGCCCAATGTGCTGGTCGCGATGAATCCGGCCGCGCTGAAGGCCAATATCGCGGATGTGCCGCGCGGCGCGGAAATCATCGTGAACACCGACGAGTTCACGAAACGCCCGATGGCCAAGGTCGGATATCAGACAAGTCCGCTGGAGGACGGCTCCCTGGAGGCGTACAACGTCCACCCGGTGCCGCTGACCACCCTCACCATCGAGGCGCTGAAGGACTTCGGGCTCCCCCGCAAGGAGGCCGAGCGCTCCAAGAACATGTTCGCGCTCGGGCTGCTCTCCTGGATGTACCACCGGCCCACGGAGGGCACCGAGACCTTCCTGCGGGCCAAGTTCGCGAAGAAGCCGCAGATCGCCGAGGCGAACGTGACGGCGTTCCGGGCGGGGTGGAACTTCGGCGAGACCACGGAGGACTTCGCGGTCAGTTACGAGGTGGCCCCGGCCACCCAGGCCTTCCCCACCGGTACGTACCGCAACATCTCGGGGAACCTCGCGCTGTCCTACGGGCTGATCGCCGCGGGCCGGCAGGCGGACCTGCCGGTCTACCTGGGCTCGTACCCCATCACCCCGGCCTCCGACATCCTGCACGAGCTGTCGAAGCACAAGAACTTCGGCGTGCGCACCTTCCAGGCCGAGGACGAGATCGCGGGCATCGGCGCCGCGCTGGGTGCCGCGTTCGGCGGTGCGCTCGGGGTGACGACCACCTCGGGCCCCGGGGTGGCGCTGAAGTCGGAGACCATCGGGCTCGCCGTCTCCCTGGAACTGCCGCTGCTGATCATCGACATCCAGCGCGGCGGCCCCTCCACCGGGCTGCCCACCAAGACGGAGCAGGCCGACCTGCTCCAGGCGATGTACGGGCGCAACGGCGAGGCCCCGGTCCCGATCATCGCCCCCAGGACGCCGGCGGACTGCTTCGACGCGGCGCTCGACGCCGCCCGGATCGCCCTGACCTACCGCACCCCGGTCTTCCTGCTCTCCGACGGGTACCTCGCCAACGGCTCCGAGCCCTGGCGCATCCCCGAGGTCGACGGGCTTCCGGACCTGCGCGTCCAGTTCGCCCACGGCCCCAACCACGAACTGGCCGACGGCACCGAGGTCTTCTGGCCCTACAAGCGCGACCCGCAGACCCTGGCCCGGCCCTGGGCGGTCCCCGGCACCCCGGGGCTCGAACACCGCATCGGCGGCATCGAGAAGCAGGACGGCTCGGGCAACATCTCGTACGACCCCGCCAACCACGACTTCATGGTCCGCACCCGGCAGGCCAAGATCGACGGCATCGAGGTCCCGGACGTGGAGGTCGACGACCCCACTCAGGCCCGGACACTGGTCCTTGGCTGGGGCTCCACATACGGCCCCATCACCGCCGCCGTCCGGCGGCTGCGCGCGGCCGGAGAGCCCATCGCGCAGGCACATCTGCGCCACCTCAATCCGTTCCCGCGGAATCTCGGCGAGGTGCTGAGGCGTTACGACAAGGTGGTCGTCCCGGAGATGAACCTGGGACAGCTGGCCACCCTCATCCGGGCCAAGTACCTGGTGGACGCGCACAGTTACAACCAGGTCAACGGCATGCCGTTCAAGGCCGAGCAGCTTGCGACGGCCCTCGAGGAGGCCATCGATGCCTGAGACCAACGAGCTCCTGCAGCTGGTGCCGAAGTCAGAGGCCAAGCAGTCCATGAAGGACTTCAAGTCCGACCAGGAAGTGCGCTGGTGTCCCGGCTGCGGCGACTACGCGGTCCTCGCCGCCGTGCAGGGCTTCATGCCCGAGCTGGGGCTGGCGAAGGAGAACATCGTCTTCGTCTCCGGCATCGGGTGCTCCTCCCGTTTCCCGTACTACATGAACACCTACGGGATGCACTCGATCCACGGCCGCGCCCCGTCGATCGCGACCGGTCTCGCCACCTCGCGGCGCGATCTGTCCGTCTGGGTCGTCACCGGCGACGGCGACGCCCTGTCCATCGGCGGCAACCACCTCATCCACGCGCTGCGCCGCAATGTGAACCTGAAGATCCTGCTCTTCAACAACCGGATCTACGGGCTGACCAAGGGCCAGTACTCCCCCACCTCCGAGGTCGGGAAGATCACCAAGTCGACGCCGATGGGCTCGCTGGACGCGCCCTTCAACCCGGTGTCACTGGCGATCGGCGCGGAGGCGTCCTTCGTGGCACGCACGGTCGACTCCGACCGCAAGCACCTCACGAGCGTGCTGCGGGCGGCGGCCGACCACCCCGGCACGGCACTGGTGGAGATCTACCAGAACTGCAACATCTTCAACGACGGCGCGTTCGAGGTCCTGAAGGACAAGGACCAGGCCCAGGAGGCGGTGATCCGGCTGGAGCACGGGCAGCCGATCGTCTTCGGCGCGGACGGCGCGAAGGGGGTCGTGCGGGACTCGCTGACGGGCGATCTCCAGGTCGTCGCGGTCACCGAGGAGAACAAGTCACGGATCCTCGTCCACGACGCGCACGCCCCGAGCCCGACCACGGCGTTCGCCCTGTCGAGACTCGCCGACCCGGACACGCTGCACCACACCCCGATCGGGGTGCTGCGCAGCGTGGAGCGGCCGGTGTACGACACGCTGATGGCCGATCAGCTCGACACCGCCATCGAGCAGCAGGGCAAGGGCGACCTCGGCGCCCTGCTCGCGGGCAACGACAACTGGACGGTCGTCGGCTGACGCCGGCCGGCCGCCCCGATGCGCCGGCTCCCGCCCGCAGGGGCGGGGGCCGGCGCATCGCTTTCTAGGGCCTGTCTTCAAACTGCCGTCTGCCGGGCGACGCCATGCACGCACTCTCGCCGCACCGGCCCCAGGCCCCAGTACGTCCAGTACAGGGGCCTGGGGCCGGCACGCCGAGAAATGGGGTCTCCCCTGCTCGAACGAAGCCGAGAGCTTGGGGAAGCACCTGACGCCGCCCGGCCGCCCTTCGGGCAACGACGGCAGTTTGAAGACAGACCCTAGGCCTCCCGCTTGCGCGCGTCGTACGCCGCCCGCGCCGCGCCCACCGCGTCCAGGCTCCGCTCCGACCAGCGCGCCAGCGCCCAGACCTGCTCGGCGGCCTCGCGGCCCAGCGGGGTGAGCGCGTAGTCCACCCGGGGCGGGATCACCGGCTTGGCGTCGCGGTCCACGAATCCGTCGCGCTCCAGGGTCCGCAGGGTCTGCGTCAGCATCTTCTCGCTGACCCCGCCGACCTCACGGCGCAGCTCGCTGAAGCGGTACGGGCGCTCCAGCAGGGCGGCGAGCACCAGAACGCCCCAGCGGCTGGTCACATGCTCCAGCACCAGCCGGGAGGGGCACATCGGCTCCCGTACGTCCGGCAGGGACTCCACGCCACTTACGCTCATGCCCGTACCTTACCTCAAAGTGGGTACTTTCTTTTGGTTAGCGCCGCCCCTAGGGTGAGTATCAGAACGCACGAACAGAAACATGAGCACCCAAAGAGGAGAAAAACCCCATGAGCATCGTCGTCACCGGAGCCACCGGAGCACTCGGCCGCCTCGTCGTCGAGCAGCTGCTGACCACCGTCCCCGCGAGCGACGTCGTCGCCGTCGTCCGCGACAAGGAGAAGGGCGCCGCCCTCGCCGCCCGCGGGGTCGAGCTGCGGATCGCCGACTACGACCGCCCCGAGACGCTGACCGGCGTCTTCGCCTCCGGCGACCGGGTGCTGCTCATCTCCGGCAACGCGGTCGGCGCCCGGGTCGCCCAGCACACGGCCGTCATCGACGCGGCCAAGGAGGCGGGCGTGGCGCAGCTCGCGTACACCGGCATCCTCGGCGGTCCCGACGCGGACTTCACGCTGGCCGACGAGCACAAGGCGACCGAGCAGCTGATCCTCGACTCCGGCCTGCCGTACACCTTCCTGCGCAACGGCTGGTACACGGAGAACTACACCGAGAACCTCGCCCCGGTCCTCGCCCACGGTGCCGTCGTCGGCAACGCGGGCGACGGCAGGATCGCCTCCGCCACCCGCGCCGACTACGCGGCCGCGGCAGCCGCCGTCCTGACCGGCGAGGGCCACCTCGGCGAGGCGTACGAGCTGAGCGGCGACGTCGCCTGGTCGCTCGCGGAGTACGCGGCGGAGGTGGCCAAGGCCTCCGGCAAGGAGATCGTCCACAACGACGTCCCGGCCGCCGTACACCAGGACATCCTGGTCGGCGCGGGTGTGCCCGAGGGCTTCGCGGCGATCCTGGTCGACGTGAACGAGGCCGTCCGGCGCGGCCGGCTGGCCGGCACCAGCGGCGAGCTGGCCGCCCTGATCGGCCGCCCGACGACCCCGCTCGCACAGACCGTGGCGGCCGCGGTCGCCGCCCAGTAGGCCCCAGTAGCCCCGTAAGCCCCGCTCGGCGGCGAGCCCCGGGCCCGGTGTCATGACCGTCTGGCGATACGGCTATGACACCGGGCTCTTTCGGCGTTACGGTCGTCCGGTCGGCGGAGCCGTTGACGCACACCTGTCAGGAGGGGCCCGTGAAGGGGAAGAACGAGCAGCGGGCCGGACTCCTGTCCGGATTCGGCGCCTACGGCCTGTGGGGGATCGTCCCGCTCTTCTGGCCGCTGCTGAAGCCGGCCGGTGCCATCGAGATCCTGGCCCACCGCATGGTCTGGTCGCTCGGCGTCGTCACGCTCGCCCTGCTTGTCCTGCGCCGCTGGTCCTGGATCGGCACGCTGCTGCGGCAGCCCCGGAAGCTGGGGCTGATCTCGGTGGCGGCGGCCGTGATCACGGTCAACTGGGGCCTGTACATCTGGTCCGTGAACAACGGCCATGTGGTCGAGGCATCCCTCGGCTACTTCATCAACCCGCTGGTCACCATCGCCATGGGCGTTCTGCTCCTGGGCGAACGGCTGCGCCCCGCCCAGTGGGTGGCGGTCGGCACCGGCGTCGCGGCGGTCCTCGTGCTGGCGATCGGCTACGGGCAGCCGCCCTGGATCTCCCTGGTGCTGGCGTTCTCCTTCGCGACCTACGGCCTGGTCAAGAAGAAGGTCAACATGGGCGGCCTGGAGTCGCTGACCGCCGAGAGCGCGGTGCTCTTCGTGCCCGCGCTCGGCTATCTGCTGTGGCTGGGCGCCCGGGGCGAGGCGACCTTCGTCTCCGGCGGCGCCGGACACGCGGCGCTGCTCGCCGCGACGGGGCTGGTGACGGCGGTGCCGCTGATCCTGTTCGGGGCGGCCGCGATCCGCGTACCGCTGTCCACGCTCGGGCTGCTCCAGTATCTGGCCCCGGTCTTCCAGTTCCTGCTGGGGATCGTGTACTTCCACGAGTCGATGCCGCCGGAGCGGTGGGCCGGATTCGGTCTGGTCTGGCTGGCGCTGGCACTGCTGACCTGGGACGCGCTGCGGACCTCCCGGCGCACGAGGGCCGAGGCGGAGGCCGCCCGGCCGGCCGCCACGGCGACGGCCGCCCCGGCGGGACCGGCGGAGACGGAAGGGCCGCAGGAGGCCGGGACACTCACACCCTCCACCAGTACAACCTAGTTGCTTTTTTAACTCGGTTGCGTTTTCCTGGTCTCACGGAAACCACGACCGAGGAGTACGTCCGCATGCGCACATCCCCGACCACCGTGCTGATCGTCGGCTCCGGCCCGACCGGGCTGACCCTGGCCGTCGATCTCGCCCGGCGGGCCGTCGACGTACGGATCATCGACAAGGCCCCGGACTTCCCGCGCACCTCGCGGGCCAAGGGCCCCAACCCGCGCTCCCTGGAGGTCCTGGAGGACCTCGGGGTGATCGACGAGGTGCTGGCCGCCGGGTCCGCGCCGCTGCCGATGCGCAAGTACCGGGGCGGGGTGGCCATCGCCGACGCCGACCCGTACGCCGAGGCGCGCCCGGCCCCGGACGCGCCGCACGACCGCCCCCGGCTCGTCGCCCAGTGGCGCCTGGAGGAGGTGCTGCGGGCCCGGCTCGCGGAGTTCGGCGTCCGGGTCGAACTCGGCACGGAGCTCGTGGGGCTGGCCCAGGACGGGAGCTCGGTGACCGCCGCGCTCGCGGGCGGCGGGGAGATCGAGGCGCGGTACGCGGTCGGCTGCGACGGCGGCCACAGCGCGGTCCGCAAACTGCTCGGCATCCCGTTCGAGGGGAAGACGGACGAGGCACAGATGATGGTCTGCGGCGATGTCGAGGCACAGGGCCCGGACCGCGGGCTGTGGCACCAGTGGTTCGACGAGGACGGGGCCGTGATGCTCTGCCCGATCCCCGGCACCCGGTCGGGCTGGTGGTTCCAGGCCGGTCCCGAGACGGACGCCTCGGGCGCTCCCGTACCGCCGTCGCTGGAGAGTTTCCGCCGCCTGTTCGCGAAGCACACGGGCCTGCCGGGCGACCTGCTGACGGCGGCCACCCTGCTCTCGACGTACCGGGTCAACGAGCGCATGGCCGAGCGCTACCGGGCCGGCCGGGTCCTCCTCGCCGGGGACGCCGCGCATGTGCACTCCATCGCGGGCGGGCTGGGCATGAACACCGGCATCCAGGACGCGTACAACCTCGGCTGGAAGCTCGCCCGGGTCGCCTCCGGACAGGCGGGCCCCGCGCTGCTCGACACCTACGAGGAGGAGCGGCTGCCGGTCGCCGCCGAGGTCCTGGACATCAGCGCGGAGCGGCTGCGGGCCACGCTGGAGGCGATCAAGAGGCCCGGCGGCGGGCTCGACTCGGCGGTGGGCCCGGGGACCGACGGCCTGGGCAGCGGCTACCGCTGGAGTTCCCTGGCCGCGTCCCCCGGCGCCACACCCCGGCTGCGGGCGGGCGACCGGGCCCCGGACGCGCCCTGCCGGGACGCCGCAACCGGAGCCCCGCGCCGGCTGTTCGAGGTCTTCGCCGGACCGCACTTCACCCTGCTCGGATTCGGTACGGGCACGGCCCCGGCCCTGCGCGAGGCGGCCGCGGCGCACGCCGGCGAACTGCGGGCGTACGGAGTGGACGCGGGCGGCGCCGGAGGTCTGGCCGACGACGGGGGCCACGCCCGCGCGGCCTACGGCGTCGGGCCGGACGAGGACCTGCTGGTCCTGGTGCGGCCGGACAACCACATGGGCCTGATCGCCCCGGCCGGGGAGGCGGGCGCGGTCGGCGCCTTTCTGAACGGGGCGACAGCTCCGAACGGTGCGGCATTGGAGCGAGCTTGAGTGCGTCACTCCGGGCAATACGGCGATAGCGCACTGTTTATACTTTCCTCACATTTATGACCCCACCCCTGCGCGCGTCCGGACCGTCCCGCACGCTCCTGCGCACCGCGACCGCCACCGCCGCACTGTCCGCCCTCTCGGTCCTCGCCTGCGGGTTAGCCCCCGCCTCGGGCGCCGATGACACCACGCGGACCAGGGACCCGTCGGGCCTCGGCCCGGCGGGTCCCTGGTTCCGGCTTCAGGAGACGACGCCCGAGCGGGACCCCGGCGTCCACGAGGTCGCCCCGAAGCCCGACCCGGTCCATCTCAACGGCAGCCCGCACCTGGCCATCGGCGCCGGCCAGCAGGCCCAGGCCGCCCACTACTTCAACGAGACGTGGACGCCGCTGCCCCTGAAGCCGCTGCTGGACGCGGGCCTCTCGTACTGGGCGTACACCGCCACCGAGGGCTCCGGCGTCACCGACATCGGCGCCAATCTCCAACTCCCCGCCTCCTGCGGCGGCTTCACCACCCTGTCGTTCGAGCCCGGCGCCAACACGGACGCGCGGGGCGAGGCGCTGAAGCCGGACACCTGGCAGAAGTACCACCTCACCGCCGGCTCCGTGATGCGCACCTCGCGTGCGGTGGCCGGAATCCCGGCGGGCGGCGACGCCCCGCTGTCGCACTTCGTCGAGGCGTGCGAGGGGGCGTACGGCGTGATCGCCAACATCGGCCGGCTCGGCGGCGCTCACCGTGCCCGAGGCGATCGAGGCGGACGACGGCCCCCGCCCGGCGGACGGGCCCGAGTACCCGGGCGTCGGCACCCGCCTGAAGCTCAAGGGACCTGCGGGCCGGCCAGCTGACCGTCGTCTCCGAGGGCTCCGCGGTCCCCCTGACCCAGGAGACGGACGCGACGCTCACCGGCGAGCTGCGGACCAACCTCCGCGCGGGCGGCACGCTGGAGCCGGGCGGCAAGGCCGGAGCGGCGTTCCCCCTGGCCGCGGCGGAGGGCGCGCCGACGGGCCGGCTCGACGTGACGACCGAACTGACCGTCGCCGTCGCGGGCGTCGAGGGCCCGCTGCCCACGGGAGTGACCGCGACGGCCGCCACCCGGATCACGGCGGCCGGCGTCGAACTGAGTCCGTCGCCCTCGCACCCCCACCACCCGAAGCCGACCCCGCCCGGCCACGGGGGCGGGCACGGCAACGGCCCCATGCCCAGCGGCCCGGTCGGCGCGGGCGGCGGCTCCAGCGCCCTGACCGCCACCGGCTCCGACGGCCTGTCCGGTACGGGCCTGGCGGCCGGAGCGGCGGGTCTGCTGGCGATGACGGCCGCCGCGCTCGCCGGGCTCCGCACGGAAAGGCGCCGACGCGGTTGAGCGCGCGTCGACGTACGCCGGGCGGACCGCACCACCGCGGCCTTCCGGATCTACGCGGTCGAGGAGTTCGAGAAGCGCGACTTCCCGAGCGCCCGCGTCTACGGTCCGTCGCGGGACGCCGAGCTGCGCCTGCTCACGTGCGGCGGCGCCTACGACCCGACGGCGGGCGGCTATCAGTCCAACGTGGTGGCGTTCGCGCGCCTGGTCTCGGTTCAGCCACCGGAATCCACCCTTTCGGGGAAGAATGTCTCCCATGACTCTTGAGTGGAAAGTCGTCATCGACGCCGCCGACCCGCACGCCCAGGCCGGCTTCTGGTCCGAGGCCCTCGGCTACGAGATCGAGGACAACAGCCCCTTGGTCGAACGCCTCCTGGGGCTCAATGCCGTACCGGAGTCGCTCACGACGACGGCCCACGGCCGGCGCGCCTGGCTCGACCTCGCGGCGGTCCGGCACCCGGATGACCCGTACGACGAGGACAGCGGCACGGGGCACGGGCGCCGGCTGCTGTTCCAGCGCGTCCCGGAGCCGAAGACGGTGAAGAACCGCCTCCACCTGGACCTCCACGCGGGCCCGGACCGCCGCGACGCGGAGGTGGCCCGGCTGGAGGCGCTGGGCGCGAAGGTGCTCCGCAAGGTCGAGGAGCCGGGCGGCACGTGGACAGTCCTGAGTGACCCGGAGGGCAACGAGTTCTGCGTCCAGTAGCAGGCCGAGGGGCTCTGGGCAGGGTTGCGTCGCCGGGCGGTTCCGACGGCGGTCGCGCCCCGCCCGCGCCGGGCCCCTGTCCGCTCAGTCGCGTCGGATCAGTTCCGGGTCGATCCTGCGGCCCACCAGGGGGAGGGTGCCGCCCACGGTGAACAGGAGGACGGTGATGCTCGCCGTCACGAGCAGTGGCACACCGGCTCCGTCCCAGAACACCTCGCCGCCCCCGGTCACCAGGTACGCGGTCTCGGCAAGCTTGCCGGTGGCCAGGGCCAGCACCAGCCCCACCAGCAGGGGCAGCACCACCTGTGCGCACTGCACCAGGCGCAGAAAGCGCGGCCGGGCGCCGATCAGGGCGAGAGCAGTCACCTGAGGCCGCCGCTCCACGGCGCGGTCGGTCGCGGACACCAGGAACGCCGCCACCCCGACGATCAGCCCCATCACCATGCCCAGGGCGAGCAGAGTCTCGATGACACGGATCTGCTGGAGTCCGTCGACGTTGACCCCGACCGGATCGACATCCGCCGTGGGGGCGATGGCTCCGATCCGGTCCAGCACCGCCCGGACCGTACCCGGGGTTGACGCGCTGACGAGTACCAGCGTGCCGGTGACCGGAACGGCGCCGGGCGGCAGCTTGGACGGCGGATAGAGCACCGGTGTGTCCACGGACGTGACGTCGTACCCGGAGAACAGCACCCCTTGCGAGGGCACCTCGATCCGCAACGACACCTGTCGATCGCCCTGCCGCAGCCGGATCGTGGAGGGCGCCACGGGCTCCGTCGTCACCTCTGGGTCGGTCAGCCGGAGTACCTTGCCCTCGACGCATCCCTCCGCATGCCGCACGATCCGCTCCAACTGGGCACAGGTGGCGACCAGGGCACGGGCCGGAATGCGCGGGCCCGCCGCGTCCTGGTCGAAGGGAGGCTCCATGATGAGGGCGTGGGCGCGCAGCTGGGGAATGGCGACCAGTTCCGCGCGCTGTTGCGCGCTGAGTCCGGCCAGCGGGACCCCGTACTCCTGTACCGGTGAGGAGGACCGGGTGATCTGGGACTCCTCGACCAGGACTCCCTGAGCGAGGGACGCGGAGAAGACGAGCAGGACGAGTCCGCTGACGACACGCATCGCGCTGCCCGGCTCGACCTCGTTGCGGCGCATGGCGAGGCTGAGCGCCAGCGACCGGACGCCGGCGAGGCGGCGGGCCAGCAGATACGAGAGGAGCGGCATCGCCAGGACCAGGCCGAGGCCGGTCATGAGCACCCCGAGGGGCACGAGAAGGGCGTTGAGGCCGGAGCTGTCCGCAGGGCGCGAGGTCATACCCGTCAGGCTGTACCCGGTGACGATGCCGAGACCGGTGACCAGGACGAGGCCACCCCAGATCCTGGGGGTGCGGGGCACGGCCGTGCGGCGCGTGCTCAGTGGGTCGGCTGCGGCGGCACGGGCGCTGGCACGGCCGACGAACCAGGCGAGTGCGGGGCAGCCGAGCAGGCACAGCGCGAGCGTGCCCGGGGTCGGAGCGCCGTCCCCGGAGTACCACTTGAGGCCCGGCAGCCCGGTACGGGCCATGATCTGGTTGAGCAGCCAGTACTCGGCGATGCCCAGCACCGCGCCGAGCAGCGCGGCCACCACGGTCTCGGCGGCGTTGACCCGCTGAGTTCCCTTCGCGCTCAGCCCCAGCAACCGCAGCGCGGCAAGTCGGCGGTTGCGGCTGGCGGCCGACAGCCTGGCGCAGACCGAGAGGTAGACGCCCAGCGGCAAGAGCACCAGAGTGGCCAAGGTGAAGCGCAGGATGTCGAGGGTGGAGGGATCGACGGCGGGGTTCGGGGAATAGCCCTTGCCCCAGCTTCTCAGGGCGCGGGTGGCATTGGGATCGGTGAGGCCGGCCCGGTCGACCCCGACATAGGCGTACAACTCGGTGGGGTCGGTGAGACCGGACGGGGCGATGACACCCTTCACAGTCCCCGGGAGCAGTCCCTTCAGACCCGGCTCGCGGCGCAGCTGATCTCGCAGCGCCGGAGAGACGAACACCTCACCAGGAGAAGGAAGTTCGCTGATTCCAGGGGGCGGTCCGGGAGTGTCCCGGCTGCCGCGCGCGATGAATACCCGGCTGAACGGGCGCGATCCGTGCGGGTCTGTCCGCTCCAGAACGAGAGTGCGGCCGGAGGCCGGCTTGCCGGAGTGGACGACCGGGCTCCGGTCGGCGGCACGGCCGTCGCGGGCGTCGAGGATGGCCGGGATCGTCAGGACGAGCGCGAGGCAGCACACCCCGAGCGAACTGCCCAGCGTCATAAGCCAGAAGCGGGCCCGGACACCACGCCCCGAGCCCGTCAGCAGACGCAGCCCCAGAAGGAACTCCCTCACGCCCCGCCCCCCGCCGCGGACAGAATGCCGTCGGTCATGGTCCAGCGCTGATCCGCCAACGCGGCCACACCGGGGTCGTGGGTGACCAGCAGAACGGCCGCGTTCTGCGAACGGGCCAGGGAGAGGAACTCCTGCAGCACCGCACTCGCGTTGGCGCTGTCCAGTGAACCGGTGGGCTCGTCCGCGAACACCACGGACGGCTGATGCACGAGCGCCCGGGCCACGGCCACCCGCTGACTCTGCCCGCCCGAGATCTGTGACGGACGCCGGTCGCGAAGGGCGGCGATACCGAGCCGGTCCAGCACCTCCACGGCCGTTTTGAGCGCGGGCCCCTTACGGCGGCCCGCCAGTCGCAGGGGGAGCGCGGTGTTCTCCTCCACGGTCAGCTCCGGCAGCAGCTCACCGTACTGGAAGACGAAACCGAACCGTTCGCGACGCAGGGAGCTGATCTCCTCGTCGTCCAGCTCACTGAACGGTTGGCCCTCGAACCAGACCTCGCCACGCTCGGGCGGAAGCACCCCGGCGAGGCAGTAGAGCAGTGACGACTTGCCCGAACCGCTGGCACCGGTGATCGCGGTCACCTGACCGCGCGCGACCGAGAGGTGCGCGTCACGCACCGCGGGTGTGGAGCCGTAGGAGAGGTCAACTCCCCGTGCCGCCAGCACGTCTGTCGTATCCATGATGTCTTCCCCAGTAGACCCGGCGGGGCCCCGGCGGTACACGCGGCGGGAGCCGCCTGCCCGACCGGGACCCTCACCAGGGGTGAACGATGCCGCCCTTCACCACCGGACGGGGCGGCGCGTGTCTCCCGGTTTACCGCTTGTAGTACTTCGTCGGCGAGCAGTTGTCCGGATGGAACGAACCGCGGTCACGGCACGCCCTGATCCAGGCGTCGTTGGTGTAGAGGGCCGCGCCGTCGTACGACAGCTTGTCCTTCCACACGGACTTCTTCTGCTTTCCGTTGAAGCGGCCCCAGTTGTATCCCTCGACGCGGACCTGAACGTAGACGTTGTGGCCGTCACCGGAGTTGGTGTCCTTCAGCCAGCCCTTCCAATGAAAGGCGCCGCGATTGGCACCCTTGGGCTCGAACTTGTACGAGCCCGAATGGAAGGAGACTCCGCTGCTCTTGCGTGTGGAGATTTTGTGCCAAGAGGCGGTGGCTTCCGTTCCACCACTCGCCCCCGCGAAGGCGACACCGACTCCTCCTGCGAACAGGGCGCAGGTCAGGGCTCCGATCGCTATCGTGCGCTTCATGCTTTCCTCCCGTTGAGTGTGCTCCTCGCCGGGCCGGTCTTCGTCAGCCCGGTCCGACAAGCCCAAAGACCGTAACACTCAAGGGAATTCACCTTCACATGGGTTTGCCGCCGTACCCGTGGCGGAATGTCGGACACTCCTGGTCGCACTACTTCGACCACTCATTTCGCTCCCGCCTTCAGGCTATTCGGAATGGGTGACGAGGCCGTCCGTCCGGAGACGGTCGTCATCCGCAGTGGATTGCGGGACAACAGGGGGACGTGCACGGGACCGGGGCGCGGGGTGCCCCGGAGGGCAACGAGTTCTGCGTCCGGTAGCAGGCCGGACGGCCTGTTCGGCCCGGGTGCGGTGCCCGATGATCGGACCATGCGTCTACAGGACCAGCAGGACACCGCTGCCCGTCGCGCCCGGACCGCGCCCGCCGGGGCGCAGACGGCCGACACCGCCGGTCGGGCCCTGTCCGCCGGGCCCGTTGGGCTGGCGGGGCCGGCCGCCGGCCCGGCGGCCCTGGAACTCCTGGCGTTGCAGCGCACGGCCGGCAACGCCGCGGCCGTCGAGGCGCTGCAACGGCGGCAGGCCGAGGGCCACGGGCACGGTGCATCCTGCGGCCACGACGACTTCGCCCCCGTGCAGCGTTCGTCCGTGCCGGACGTGCTGCGGGCCGCCGGACGGCCGCTGGACGGGCCGGTCCGTACGGAGATGGAGGCGCGGCTCGGCGCCGACTTCTCCGACGTACGGCTGCACACCGGGCCGAGCGCCCAGCGCTCGGCGGCCGAGGTCGGCGCGCGCGCCTACACCTCCGGCAGCCATGTCGTCATCGGCGCCGGCGGCGCGGACCGGCACACCCTGGCCCATGAGCTGACCCATGTCATCCAGCAGCGCCAGGGGCCGGTGGCGGGCACCGACAACGGCTCGGGGCTCAGGGTCTCGGACCCCTCCGACCGCTTCGAGCGCGCGGCGGAGGAGAACGCCCGCCGGGTCCTGTCCCGTCCCGCGCCCACCGGGGCGGCGCCGGTGCAGCGGACGGCCGCCGCGCCGTCCCGTACCGGCGGGGAGATCGCCGTCCAGCGCTCCGGCGACGGCGAGGCGCCCTTCGACCACGCGCAGTACTACGCGAACACGGGCTGGCAGGCGTCGGCCGAGGAGTTCGAGAAGCGGCTCGGCGCGTACTCCTTCGGGCACCCGAGGGCGCTCGCGGCGGCACGCAAGACGGTGAACCGACTCAAGCAGCTGCTCATCAACTACGCCCGCACGGAGCACAAGGACACCGCGCTCGCCAACAAGTCGTTCTTCAAGGACGACAAGACGAGCGCCGGGCAGGTGGGCGACAAGATGACCACCGCAAGACGCCCCGCGGCTACGAGAACCGGGGCGCCCCGCTCAGCCGGCGCGAACTGGACTTCGTCGGCAAGCCCGGCCCGGACGACAAGCTGCCCTGGAACGAGGGCACCGCCTACTGGGAGATCCAGCAGAACGAGGCCTGGCCGAAGGCGAACGCCGAGCGCGGCATCCCGATCGTCGCGGGCATGTCCGGGACCACGACCCGGATGCTCAAGACCTTCCAGTGGATCAACGTGCCCGGGGTGGACGTCTTCGACTACCGGATGGCCGTGATGGGCTGGATGCTGCCTTCCTGGGACCACTCGCTCTACGAGATCCTGCGCGGCTCCTGGGCGGCCGGGGTCAAGGGGCGTACCAGAGGATCGCGCCCTTCACGGAGGAGGAGCTGCGGCGGAACGTCTGCGTCGACGGGCAGTTCCCGCACGAGCTGATGTATCTCGCCGAGGCCAACAAGCCGCGTGCGGTCGACCCGGCGGCGAGCGGGTTCATGGAGCCCGGCCGGACGACAGCCGGTGAGGTGACAGCCAAGTACAACGACTTCCTGGCGGGCGACACCGCGCCCACGGCGGAGATCGCGCAATGGAGGACGAGGAACGGCAACGCCTCGACCGCGGCCGTCGCCGAGAAGCTCAAGCCCGCCCACGCGACCGCGCTGATGGCCTACACGGGCGGCGCGCACCAGATGATCAACTCGGTGGTGCGCAGCCGGCTGCTGCCCGAGGCGTACGCAGTACGGCCGTGACATCGAGCCCTTCCACCGCTACCTGGGCACCGAGGCCGAGGTCCTGCTCATGCCGGGCGCCAGCTTCAAGGTGACCAAGAGCGAGTGGAAGCAGGACGCGGGCCACGACCCGACGAAGGGCGGCAGCGCCTGGTACGAGCACGTCTGCGCGACGGAGGTGTGAGGACCGGGGCGCGGCCGTCAGTCCTCTGAGCGGCGCTCCCGACGTCCGGCGGCGCGCGCCGCCGGACGCGCGCCGTCCCCGTCGTCGCCCGGGGTCCCGCTGTCCGCGCCCAGGCCCGCCAGGAGGCGCAGCCCGTCCTCGGTGGGGCTGCCGGGGGCGGCGGAGAGCACCAGCAGTTCGCGGCCCGGCTCGTCCGGCAGCGCGAAGTTCTCCTGGTGCAGTTCCAGCAGTCCGACCAGCGGGTGCCGGTAGGCCTTGCGGCCGTGGGTGCGGGCGCGCACGTCCGCGCGGGCCCAGAGGCGGCGGAAGCGCTCGCTGCCCATCGCCAGCTCGCCGATGAGCGAGGCGAGGCGGGGGTCGTCGGGGTAGGTGCCGGCGGCCAGGCGCAGGTGCCCGACGACGTCGAGGGTGCAGGTCTCCCAGTCCGCGTAGAGGCCGCGCTCGGCCTCCTCCAGGAAGATGTGCCGGGCGGTGTTCAGGCCCGGGAGCGGGCGGCCGTAGAGGAGCCCGGCGAGGCGGTTCCCGGCGAGGACGTCCAGACGGTGGTCCATGATCAGCGCGGGTGCGTCGGGTACCAGGCCGAGGACGCGCAGCACCTCCGGCCGGACCCGCCCGCCCGGCACCTTCGCGCGGCGGCGGCGCTGCCGGGCGAGGCGGTGCAGATGTCCGCGCTCGGTGTCGTCGAGGCCGAGGACGCGGGCGAGCGCGTCGAGGACCTGCTCGGAGGGCTGGGTCGCGCGGCCCTGCTCCAGGCGTACGTAGTAGTCGACGCTGACCCCGGACAGGTGGGCGACCTCCTCGCGGCGCAGCCCCTCGACCCGGCGGCGGCTGTCGGTGGGGATGCCGACGGCGGCCGGGTCGACCCGGGAACGCCGGGTGCGCAGGAAGCCCGCGAGATCGTCCATGCCCTCCAGTATTGCCGCGGTACGGCCGACGAGGGTGGTCCTGCCGATACCAGGAAGTCCCGTCCGACGGTCGGGGCGCCCCTGAACAGCGGGCGTCCCGGCGCCTTGAATCGAGGGCAGACGCCACCACCCGGCACCCGACCCGAAGGGCACCTCATGAAGACGCTGATCGTCCACGCCCACCCGGAACCGAAGTCGCTCAACGGCTCGCTCAAGGACCTCGCGGTCTCCACGCTGGAGGCCGCCGGGCACGAGGTGCGGGTGAGCGACCTGTACGCGATGAACTGGAAGCCGGCCGTGGACGCCACGGACTACGGCCCCGACGCGTCGAGCCCGCTCCAGGTCGCCCGTGACTCGGGCCGGGCCTTCGACGCCGGGACGCTCACCCCGGACGTCCTCGCCGAGCAGCACAAGCTGCTGTGGGCGGACACGGTCATCTTCCAGTTCCCGCTGTGGTGGTACTCGATGCCCGCCATCCTCAAGGGCTGGGTGGACCGGGTGTTCACCTTCCACTTCGCGTACGGCGTCGGCGAGCACAGCGACACCAAGTACGGCGAGCGCTACGGCGAAGGCACCCTCGCGGGCCGCAGGGCCCTGCTGTCGGTGACGGTCGGCGGCCAGGAGTCGCACTACGCCGCGCGCGGCATCAACGGCCCCATCGACGACCTGCTGTTCCCGATCCAGCACGGCATCCTCTACTACCCGGGGATCGAGGTGCTGCCGCCGTTCGTGCTGTACGGCACCGACCGGATGACCGGCGAGGACTTCCAGGACGCCGCCAAGGCGTGGCAACAGCGGCTGCTCACGCTGGAGTCGACGGAGCCGATCGCGTTCCGCCGGCAGAACTTCGGCGACTACGAGATCCCCTCGCTGCACCTGAAGGAGGGCCTGGAGGCCGAGGGCCGCACGGGATTCGGACTGCACGTCCGCGCCTGACCGCGTATTTCGATTGCCGCCGTCCGGACCGGTCGGATAGGAAGCTCGCATGCTCAGAGGCAGCAAGGTCGGGCTCAGGGCCCGTCACGAGGACGACATCCCGGTCCTGACGGCCGAGCTCTACAACGACGTGGTCAACGCCTCTCGCTCCGGGGGCACTCCATGGCGCCCGGTCGCGGCGAACTCCTCGAATCCCCCGTTCACGGTGGACGACGAGAAGCAGGACCGTGTCCCGTTCTCCGTGATCGAGCGGGACGGCGGCACGCTGATCGGCGTCGCGAGCCTGTGGGGCATCGACACGCACAACCGCTCGGCGCACATCGGTCCGGGCCTGCTCCCGTCCGCACGCGGCAAGGGCTACGGCACGGACGTGGTCGCGGTGCTGTGCCACTACTGCTTCACCGTGCGCGGCCTGCACCGTCTGCAGATCGAGACCCTGGCGGACAACCCCGCGATGCTCCGCGCCGCCGAGACCAACGGCTTCGTCCGCGAGGGCGTCCTGCGCTCCTAGGGATGGGTGCTGGGCGAGTTCGTGGACGAGGTGCTGCTCGGCCTCCTGGCCCAGGAGTGGAAGCCGGGCCCCGCCCCGGGCCCGGCGCGCTGATGTCACACCCGTCGTGACAGGTCGGAGGCCTTTCCGTAGGACGAACGGCATGGCCTGCTGGACCGCTCCGCCTTCCGCCTCGCGGCCCACGAACCGGTCCCCGCCCTCGACGACTTCCGCGAGGCGTCGCGGTGCCTGGGGGAGGCCGGCCAGACCCCTCCAGGCACCGTCCAGTCATCGTCCAATGGGCGGGCCCTACCCTTGCCGCATGCTCCCGCCTCCCGCATATGCCCTCGTCGCCACCGATCTCGACGGCACGCTGCTGCGCCGCGACGACACCGTGAGTCCCCGGACCCGGGCCGCGCTCCGGCTCGCCGGGGCGGCCGGGGCACGGCATCTCGTGGTGACCGGGCGGGCCGTGCCGGGGGTGCGGGGGTTGCTGGCGGGGCTGGGGTACGACGGGCTGGCCGTGTGCGGGCAGGGGGCTCAGTTGTACGACGCCGGGGCGGGGCGCACCGTCCGGGCGGTCGCGCTCGACCGGGAGGCGGCCGAGGCCGCGCTCGGGAAGATCGAGGCGCAGGTGGGGTCCGTCTTCGCGGCGGTCGACCAGGGCGGGGACGAGGGGCGCACGCTCATCGAGCCCGGGTATCTGATGCCGCACGCGTCCCTGCCCGCCCAGCGGACCCGGCACCGGGACGAGCTGTGGGCGGCGCCGGTCGTGAAGGTGCTCCTGCGCCATCCCTCGCTGGGCGACGACGCGCTCGCGGCGGCCGCCCGGACGGTCGTCGGGGATCTCGCCACCGTGACGCACTCCGGTCCGGGGATGGTCGAACTCCAGCCGTACGGGGTGGACAAGGGCGCCGGGATCGCTCTGGCCGGGGAGTACCTGGGGGTGGACCCGGGCGAGGCGATCGCGTTCGGTGACATGCCCAACGATCTGCCGATGTTCCGGCGGTGCGGGTACGGCGTGGCCATGGGCAACGCCCACCCGGAGCTGCGGGCCGCCGCCGACGAGGTGACGTCGTCCCATGAGGACGACGGGGTTGCCGCGGTGCTGGAGCGGGTCTTCGGCTGACTCAGGCGGGCGCCGCCCCCAATGACCGCAGTACGTGGTCGACCAGCTTGGCCACCGCTTCCTCGTCCTGCATGGGCTTGCGCAGGACGTGACGGTAGTAGACCGGACCGTACAGCATCTCCACCGCGAGGCCCAGGTCCGCGCCCGGGGGGATCTGGCCCTGGTCCTGGGCGCTGCGCAGGCGGTCGACCGCCTCCTGGACGCGGGGCTCGATCAGCTGGGTGCGTACCGTCTCCGCCAGTGCGTCGTCGTGGTGGATCTCGGAGAGTATGCCGGCGTAGGCCGGGCCGTAGGGCGGGATGGACAGGACGTTGACCGCGCCCGTGACGTGCGTCCGCAGGTCGGTGGCGATGTCCCCGGTGTCCGTGAACGGCGTCGCTGTGACCAACGCCTCGGTGAACGCCTCCAGCAGGACCGCGCTCTTCGAGGGCCACCAGCGGTAGATCGTCTTCTTGCTGACCCCCGCCCGGGCCGCGATCGCCTCGACCGTCACCCGGCCGTATCCCTTCTCCGTGCACAGGTCGAGGGCGGCTTCCAGCGTCGCCCTGCGTGAGCTCTCACTGCGGCGCAGCGAACTCGGCGATGTGGTCATTCGGTGAGCATAGAGCTGTTCGAGCCAATCCTTGTTGACAGTCCGTCGCCAGAAGTCGAACAATGCACAGGCGGAAACGGAACGTAGCGTGTCGGCTCGTTCTTTCGCTTTCGCACCGCTCGTGCCGTTCGTGCCGCGACGAGCCGATCGGGGGACGGCTCGCCCGGCCGGCGGTGCGGGTGCCTCTCCCGTACCGGAGCGGCCGGCCCGTGCGAACCGTTCAGGCCGTGATGTCCTTCGCGGTGAACCGTGCCCAGGCCGCCGAGCCGAACACCGCCGCGTACAACGCCTGAAGCCCCAGGTTCTTCATGACCTCGTCCCAGTAGACGGGGTCGCGCAGCAGGTCCGCGAAGGACAGCCAGTAGTGCGGGAACAGGTAGGGGTGGATTCCGCCCAGCTGCGGGATGGTGTCCAGGATCTGTACGGTGATCAGCACCCCGACCGTCGCGGCCATCGCCGCGATCCCGCTGTTGGTGAGCGTCGAGACGAAGAGTCCGAGCGCCGCGAAGCCGGTCAGGGAGACCGCGACCGCCACCGCGATCAGTCCCGCCCGCACCAGCCCCTCGCCGAAGCCGATCCGGGTCCCGGAGATCGTGGTGACCTCCCCCACGGGGAACAGCAGCGCTCCCACCGCCAATGCCGAGGCCGCCACCACAAGCGTTGCGATCAGGCAGAACGCGAGCGTGGAGGTGTACTTGGCGAGCAGCAGCCGGGTCCGGCCGGCCGGGGCGACCAGCAGATAGCGCAGCGTCCCCGCGTTGGCCTCCCCCGCGATCGAGTCGCCGGCGATGACGCCGACGGCCATCGGCAGGAAGACCGGGAGCGTCGCGGCGAGGGAGGCGAAGACCAGGAAGAGACCGTTGTTGGTCACCTGGGAGAGGAACGCGGGGCCGCCCCCGCCGCCGCCCGGACCGGCAGCGGAGCCGTCCGCCGTCTCGATCCGTACCGCGATCCCGATCAGTACGGGCACGGCCGCCAGCACCCCGAGCAGGGCCAGCGTGCGCCAGCGGCGCAGGGTCGTGAGGAGTTCGGAGCGGAGGATGCCCAGGGTCCACAGCGGGTTGCGCCGGAGCGGACGGGCCCCGGCGGGGGCGAGTTCAGCCTGCGACATCGAATCCCTCTCCGGTCAGGGCGACGAACGCGTCCTCCAGCGAGGCCCGTTCGACGCCGAAGGAGCGGACCCGGACGCCGCCCCGGACGAGCGCGGCCGTCAGGTCCGCCGGTTCCACGGTCCCCGGCGGGGCGTCGGCCCGCACCCGGTCGCCGTCCTGGGTGATGCCCGTGATCCCGTGCTCCTTCAGGATGCGGGCGGCCTCGCCCGGGTCCGGGGTGGTGACGGCCAGCCGGCCCCGGGTGCCGGCGGCGAGGTCGGCGACGGGGCCCTGGGTGATGAGCCGGCCCCGGGCCATGACCGCCGCGTGCGTGCAGACCTGCTCGATCTCGTCCAGGAGGTGGGAGGAGAGGAAGACCGTGGTGCCGTCGGCCGCCAGCTCGCGGACCAGGGCGCGGATCTCGCGCATGCCCTGCGGGTCCAGGCCGTTGGTGGGTTCGTCCAGGACGAGCAGCCGGCGGGGCCGGAGCAGGGCGGCGGCGAGGCCGAGGCGCTGCTTCATGCCCAGGGAGTACGCCCGGGCCTTCTTGCCGGCCGCGGCGGCGAGCCCGACCCGCTCCAGGGCGTCCCCGACGCGTGTACGGCGGGTGCGCGGGTCCGCCGTGGGGTCGGCGCAGTCGTAGCGCACCAGGTTGTCCCGGCCGCTCAGGAACCCGTACAGCGCTGGCCCCTCGATCAGCGTCCCGACCTGCGGGAGCACCGTGCGCGCCGCGCGCGGCATGGGGCTGCCGAGGACGCTCGCCGTGCCGGACGTCGGCTCGATGAGGCCCATCAGCATCCGGATGGTGGTGGTCTTCCCGGAGCCGTTGGGCCCGAGGAACCCGAAGACGCTGCCGCCGGGGACCGTGAGGTCGAGCCCGTCCACGGCGAGCTGGCCGCCCCGGTAGTGCTTGGTCAGCCCCCGCGTCTCGATCACGGGCGCGGGCCCGCCCACCGGAACGGGCCCGCTCACGGGCACGGTGTCCGCCCTTGTCATGTCTGCTCCCCACAATCGCGCCCGCCCCGCCGTACGGAGGCTACGGCGGGGCGGGCGGATACGTCACGCGATGGCGTACGGGCGTGGCTCAGCCCGCGTTGTCCGCGGCCTTCACCAGCGCGTCCTTGGTGACCGCGCCCACGTACACCCGGCCGTCGTCGGTCATCAGGGCGTTGACCAGGCGGGTCTTGAAGACCGTGCCCGAGCCGAACTTCCCGGTGACCTTGTCGCCGAGCGCGTCCAGGAACTGCTGCGCCTCGGCCGGGACGTCGGCCGAATCCTTCGACGGGAGGGCCGCGCCGCCGGGTGCCTTGATCTCGGCGATCGTGTTCCAGCCCTTGCCGATCACGTTCGTCCCCTCGAACGCGCTCAGGCCGCCCTTCGCCTTCTCGGCCTCGGCCTTGCCGTGGCCCCCGGCCTCGTCCGCCTCGGTCACCTTCGCGCCCTTGGGCGGGGTGAAGGCGAAGGAGGACGCGGCGGGCTTCTTGAAGTCCACCGAGGTGAACCCGGCGTCGACCGCCGCCTTGCCGCCGCTGCTGGGCTGCAGGGTGAACTTCAGCGGCACGCCGTTCTCCGCGTCCACGGCGACGGTGATCGAGCCGATCGTGGAACCGCTCTGCTCCGGCTTGAGGACCAGCCGGTACGCATCGCGGCCCGCGACCCGCGCGGTGCCGTCCACCGTGACGGACGTGGAGCCGTCGGCGGCCTTCAGGGCCTGCTCGGCGAGGGCCTTGGGGGTGGTGGGTACGCCCTCGGGCGCGGCCGGGCGCTCGCCGCGCTTCGCGTGGTCCGCCGCGCTCTGCTCGGCGTGGTAGACCTCGTTCGACTTGCTGTCGTACGCCCAGACCTGGTCGCCGTTGTGGATGACGCTGTACTCGGACGCCTGGTCCAGGACCGAGACGCGCTGCTTGTCGGGGCCGTCGGCGGCGACCCGCAGGGTGTGCGTGCCGGACACCAGCTCCGTGAGCTTGGTCTGCGGGTCGGCGCTCGCGCCGTCCTTGCCGCCCGCGTCCGGGACGAGGGAGCCGGCCAGCCCGCCCATCGACGGGATGCCGAGGTCGGTGCTGATCTTCACCGTGCCGGACAGCTGCTCCGTGTCCGAGGCGGCGATCTTCTCGATGAGTTCCTGCGCGGTGATCTCCGGCAGATCGGGATCGCCCGAGCTCGCGAGCGCCGGGACCAGGCCGATCGTCGCGGCCGCCACCCCCGCCACCGCGACCGGGACGATGTAGCGCACCGCCTTGCGGCGGCCCGCGCCGGTGGCCGCGGTCGCGGCCGTGCCGTTGGTGTCTGCGCTGTCGTTCGGTGCCATGTGTGCCCTACCTCCGTGGTCGGCGGCTTCCGTCGGGATGCACTCGTCCACTCCGTGCCGCCATTCTCACCCGTTTTGGTCAGGAGTGGTTGTTCTCCATCCGACCAAATCGGGGAGCCCGAAGCGTCAGCCCGGGGGAGCAACTCCTCATACCTCTTCGGTATGACACCGCGGGGCCCTCGCTCCACCTACCCGTAGGGGGTGGCGTGCGGTTCCGGCCACCGGCACCGGCGGACTCTCAGCCCGCGCGGTGCACCACGGCGTCGCACATCTCTTCCAGCGCGGACTTGGCGTAACAGCCGGGCAGCGGTGCCAGCGTGGCCCGCGCCTCCTCCGCGTACCGGACGGTGTCGCGACGGGCCTGTTCGAGCGCCGGGTGGGCGCGCAGCCGGCGCAGCGCCTCTGCCAGCCGGCCGCCCTCCGTGAGGTCGCCGTCCAGCAGCGCGACGAGCTCCAGGTCGTCCGGCTTGCCGCCGGCCTCGGCCTGTGCCCTCAGGTGCAGGACGGGCAGGGTCGGGATGCCTTCGAGGAGGTCCGTGCCGGGGGTCTTGCCGGACTCGTGGGAGTCGGAGGCGATGTCCAGGACGTCGTCGGCAAGCTGGAAGGCGACGCCGAGCCGTTCGCCGTACTGGGTGAGCGTGTCGGTCGCCGCGTCGTCGGCGCCGGCCATCATCGCGCCGAAGCGGCAGGCCACGGCGACCAGCGAGCCGGTCTTGCCGCGCATGACCTCCAGGTAGTGATCGACCGGGTCCCGCCCGTCGCGCGGACCCGCGGTCTCCAGGATCTGGCCGGTGACCAGGCGCTCGAACGCCTCGGCCTGGATCCGGACGGCCTCCGGGCCGAGGTCGGCCAGCATGTGCGACGCGCGCGCGAACAGGAAGTCGCCGGTCAGCACGGCCACCGAGTTGCCCCAGCGGGAATTGGCGCTGGCCACCCCGCGGCGCACGTCGGCCTCGTCCATCACGTCGTCGTGGTACAGCGTCGCCAGGTGGGTCAGCTCGACGACGACGGCGGCGGGCACCACGCCCGGGGCGTCGGCGTCACCGAACTGGGCCGCCAGCATCGCGAGCAGCGGCCGGAACCGCTTGCCCCCCGCGTGCACCAGGTGCTGCGCGGCCTCGGTGATGAAGGGCACCTCGCTCTTGGTCGCATCGAGCAGCCCCGACTCGACAGCAGCCAAACCGGCCTGGACACCGGCCTCAAGAGCCTGGTCCCGCACGCTCAGTCCGAACGGCCCGACGACGGTCACGAGGGGATCTCCTGTCTGCTGACGATCACACGGAATGTCGATGTGTCGCTGCTATCACTCAAGTCAGCGTATCCGGTCCCCTTTGGATCACCGTGGGCGCCTTCCCGCCACCGCCGGTATGTTCGGGATCAGCTCATACGATCAGGAGTAGCCCCTTTGTCCCACACCGCTCACGACCCCGATCCGACCCAGCCACCGCCGGGCGACGACCACGCCTTCTTCGGCCAGCCACGGGGTCTGATGACCCTGTCCGGCCTGGAGGTCTGGGAGCGGTTCTCGTTCCTCGGCATGCAGGCCATCCTCGTCCTGTACTTCGCCGACACGGTCGCCAACGGCGGCATGGGCATGGAGCCCGGCACCGCCGCCTCCGTCTCCGCGGCGTACGGGACCCTGGTCTACCTGGTCTCCGTGGCGGGCGGCTGGCTGGCCGACCGCATCCTCGGCTCCTACCGGGCCGTCCTGTACGGCGGCATCCTCATCGCCTGCGGCCACTACGCCATGGCGGTGCCGACCGCGACCATGACCTGGGTCGGGCTGGGCCTGATCAGCGCCGGTACCGGGCTGCTCAAGCCCAACGTGGCCACCATGGTCGGCAAGCTCTACCGGACCGACGACGAGCGCCGCGACGCCGGCTTCGCCCTCTACTACATGGGCATCAACATCGGGGCGTTCCTCGGCCCGCTGATCACCGGCTGGCTGGGTGACCACGCGAGCTGGCACTGGGGCTTCTCGGCCGCCGCCTTCGGTATGACGCTCGGCCTGATCCAGTACGTACTGGGCCGGCGTCACCTGGCCGGGCGTAAGAACACCGCCGAGTTCGCGCTGGCCCCCGCACCGATGCGCCGGGCCGTCCGGCTCATCGTCCTCGGCGTCGTCGTGGTCGCCGCGGTCGCCACCGCGCTGGCCCTGGCGGGCTGGCTGACCATGGACCGCTTCGTCGACCTGCTCACCCTCATCTCGGTGATCGCCCCCGTCGTGTACTTCGTGCTGATGTTCAGGAGCCCCCGGGTCACTGCGGAGGAGCGCGGCAGGCTGCGCCCGTACGTGGTGCTGTTCCTGGCCTCCGTGGTCTTCAACTTCATTCTCTTCCAGGCGTACTCCACGATGATGCTGCTGGCGTCGACCAACGCCCGCACGGAGATCTTCGGCTTCCACTTCCCGGCCAGCTGGTACGCCTCCGCGCTCGGCGCCTTCGAGGTCGCGCTCGCCCCGGTGGTCGCGGCCGTCTGGGCGAAGATGGGGCCGCGCCAGCCGCACGCGTCCAACAAGATCGCGATCGGCGTGATCCTCGGCGGTCTCTCGTTCCTGCTGATGGTCCTGCCGACCTCCGGGCACGCCGACGACAGCTACAAGATGGCCGCCTGGTGGATCGTCGGCTCCTACCTGCTGCTCGGACTCGGAGACATCCTGCTGGAGACCTCCGGCATGTCCGCGACCACCAAGCTCGCCCCCAAGGCGTTCGCCAGCCAGACGATGGCGCTCTGGTTCCTCTCACTGGCCCTCGCCAACGGAATCCAGGCACAGATCGTGAAGCTGTACGGCGAGGTCTCCAACCCCGCCTACTTCGGTGTCAATGGCGCTATCGCGGTGGTGGCCGGTGTGGCCGTCGTCGCCGCCGCCCCCTGGCTCAAGCGCACCATGCACCCCGTCCACTGAGGTACCCCATGCACATCGAGACCGCGTTCCCGTACGAGACGACCCGCGAGGACCTCTACATCCCGCTGCCGGACGGCACCCGGCTGTACGCCCGGATCTGGCGGCCGGTCACCGACGAACCGGTGCCCGCCCTGCTGGAGTACCTGCCCTACCGGCTGAGCGACTGGACCGCGCCGCGCGACTGGCAGCGCCACCCCTGGTACGCGGGCCACGGCTACGCCTCGGTGCGCGTCGACGTACGAGGCCACGGCAACAGCGAGGGGCTGCCGGGCGACGAGTACGACGCGACCGAGCTCGCCGACGGTGTCGCCGTCATCCACTGGCTGGCCCGGCAGGAGTGGTGCTCGGGGCGCGTCGGCATGTTCGGCATCTCCTGGGGCGGCTTCAACTCCCTCCAGATCGCCGCGCTCGCCCCCGAGCCGCTCAAGGCGATCGTCACCGTGTGCTCGGCCGACGACCGCTACGACAACGACGTCCACTACATGGGCGGCTCCGTCCTCGCCGTGGACATGCACGCCTGGGCCGCGACCATGCTCGCCTTCGTCTGCCGCCCGCCCGACCCGGCGCAGGTGGGCGACGCGTGGAAGGACATGTGGCTGGAGCGGCTCGAAGCCGTCGACCCCTTCATCCACACCTGGCTGGACCACCAGACCCGTGACGACTACTGGAAGCACGGCAGCGTCTGCGAGGACTACTCCGCCATCCAGGCGAACGTCCTCGCGGTCGGCGGCTGGCACGACCCCTACCGCGACACCGTGCTCCGGCTCGTCGAACACCTGGACCCGGCGAAGGTCCGCGGCCTGATCGGGCCGTGGTCGCACCAGTACCCCGACCGCGGGCTGCCGCCGGGGCCCGGCATCGGCTTCCTCCAGGAGACGCTGCGCTGGTGGGACCAGCACCTCAAGGACAAGGACACCGGCGTCATGTCGGAGCCGCTGCTGAGGTCCTGGATCAGCGAGTCGCACCGGCCCGCCACCGTGTACGAGACGCTGCCCGGCCGCTGGGTCGGGGAGACCAGCTGGCCCTCGGAGAACGTCTCGCCGGTCGCGTACGCCCTCAAGGGCGGCCCGCAGACCGTCGACTCACCGCAGCAGACCGGGGTGGACGCGGGCCGGTTCTTCCCGTTCGGCAACGACGCCGACCTGCCGCCCGACCAGCGCGACGAGGATGCCAAGTCGATGTCCTTCGAATTCCCGGTCGAGGACGCCCCGATCGAGATCCTGGGCCGCCCCCGGGTACGGCTGCGCATCCGGATGGACGTACCGCGAGGCCAGGCCATCGCCCGGCTCTGCGACGTCGCCCCCGACGGCTCCTCCACGCTCGTCACCCGAGGCGTCCTCAACCTCGCCACCCGGCACGGCCGGGACGGCGCGGAGGACTGGCCCGCCGGGTCCACGGAGGACGTGACGTTCGAACTGAACGGCATCGGGCACACCTTCCCGCCCGGCCACCGCATCAGGCTCGCGGTCTCCTCCTCGTACTGGCCGTGGATCTGGCCGCAGGCCGGCTCGAAGGGCTTCACGCTGGACGCCGAGGGCAGCTTCGTCGAACTGCCGGTGCGCCGGCACACCGAGGACCCCGCGATCCACTTCGAGGAGCCCGAGCAGTCGGAGCCGCTCGGCGTCGTCTACCCGGCCACCCTCGACGAGCAGCGCCCCGAGCGGCTGGTGATCCGCGACGTCGCCAAGGGCGAATGGCGGATGGAGGTCGACCCGCGCTACGGCGGCACCCGGATCTACCCCGACGGCCTCGAATTCACCGAGGACGCGGTCGAGACGTACACCATCCAGGAGCGCGACCCGCTCTCCGCGCACACCCGCTCCGACTGGACGGTCCGGCTGCACCGGCCGGAGACGGCCTGGGACGCGCTGATCGAGACACGTTCCGAGATCAGCGCCGACGCCACCCACTTCATCACCTCCAACGAGGTGGTCTGCAAGGACAGCAGCGAGGTCGTCTTCCACCGGACCTGGGAGAAGCGCATTCCGCGCACGGCCGGGTGAACAACACCGCCGGTCCCCGCGCACTTCCGGGCGCGCGGGGATACGGCGGGACTTTCCGGGCAATGGGGGGTAGTTGGGGCTCTGCCGCCGGGTGACACCCCCGACGTAACGTGTCCCCCAAGCGAACCGGAAAGCGAGGCAGCAACAGATGCCCGAGCAGAGCAGCCCGCTCGAACTGGCCGAGGGCGATCCCTTCGGTCCGCACAACCTTCCGTACGGCGTGTTCTCCGCCCCCGACCGGCCCGGAGAGCGACGCGTCGGCGTCCGCATCGGCAACCACGTACTCGACGCCGGGGCGGCCGCGCTCGCCCTCGGCTCGCCCTACGCGCAGCTGCTGGCCCAGCCCGATCTGATGCCGCTGCTCGCGGCCGGCCGCACCGCCTGGAGCGATGTGCGCCGCGCCCTGACCGCGTGGGTGACGGTCCCGGCCCACCGGCCCGACATAGAGCCGCTGCTGCACCCGGTGGAGTCCGTGACGCTCCACCTGCCCTACCGGGTGGCGGACTACGTCGACTTCTACGCCAGCGAGCACCACGCCACCAACGTCGGCCGGATCTTCCGCCCGGACGGCGACGCGCTCACGCCCAACTGGAAGCACCTGCCGATCGGTTACCACGGCAGGGCGGGCACGGTCGTGGTCTCCGGTACGGATGTGGCGCGCCCGTCGGGCCAGCGCAAGACCCCCGCGGACCCGGCCCCGGTCTTCGGACCGTCCGTGAAGCTGGACATCGAGGCCGAGGTCGGCTTCGTCGTCGGCACCTCCTCCGAGCAGGGGCACCCGGTCGCGCTCACCGACTTCCGCGAGCACGTCTTCGGCCTCTCGCTGCTCAACGACTGGTCCGCGCGCGACATCCAGGCCTGGGAGTACGTGCCGCTGGGCCCCTTCCTCGGCAAGTCCTTCGCCACCTCGGTCTCCGCCTGGGTGACCCCGCTGGAGGCCCTGGACGCCGCCCGCACCGCCCCGCCCGCCCGCGACTTCCCGCTGCTGCCCTACCTCGACGACGCGGAGGAGGACGAGCCCGGCGGCTACGACCTCCGGCTCTCCGTCGCCATCAACGGCCACGTCGTCGCGGAGCCGCCGTTCTCCACCATGTACTGGACAGCCGCCCAGCAGCTGGCCCAGATGACCGTGAACGGCGCCTCGCTGCGCACCGGCGACCTGTACGGCTCCGGCACCATCAGCGGCGCCGAGCCCGCCCAGCGCGGCTCCCTGCTCGAACTCACCTGGAACGGCCGCGATCCACTGGAGCTGCCCGAGGGCAAGCGGACGTTCCTGGAGGACGGGGACACGGTGACGCTGACGGCATGGGCGCCCGGCCCGGACGGCACCCGGGTCGGTCTCGGCGAGGTGACCGGACGGATCGTGTCCGCGCCGTGATCCCGGAGCCCACACCGACCCGGCCGGAGGAACTGCTGCTGCCCCTGTACCCGGTCCGCGGCAAACCGTTCTGCCGCAACCGCTTCCTGGAGTACGCGATGGCCGGGGCCGCCCTGGCGGAGCTGGAACTCCAGGACCGGGTCACCGGGCAGGGCGCGCGCTTCCAGGTGACCCACCCGCTGGAACCGCCGGACCCGGTGCTCGCCGGGGTGACGCGGAGCCTGCCGGCACCCGGCAAGGGCGGAGGGGGTTCCGGGGCATCGGCCGAGAGATGGGTGCGGCACGCCGGGCGGCGGGTCGAGGGCCTGTATCTGGACGCCCTGGTGGAGCGCGGCGTCCTGCGCCGCGAGACCCACCGCTTCCTCGGCCTGCTGCCCTACCGCCGCCACCCGGTGGTGGCGAAGGACCTGGCCGCCCTGGCCCGCACCCGCTTCTACGCCGCCGAGCGAGCGGGCTTCCCCGACCCCCGCAGCCGGGCCCTGGCCGCCCTCGTCTCGGCGGCGGGCCTGTCCCGCTCCGTCGGCGGCACGGACCGCGGCAGCCGCAGAGCGATGCGCCACCTGGTCCACGACCACTGGCCGGCCCACGCGGTGCTCCGCAACATCCGCCAGGACAAGGCGAACCAGTCGGGGGACGGGGGGTAGGGCCTGTCCGGTGCGGGCGCCGACCGCGCCCGCACAAGGCCGCAGGTCAGCGCCGCGAGAGGCGTTCACACGTTCGGGGGAGCCCTATCCGGTTCCCGGCGGATACGCTGGAAGCTCCCGCGAGACTGCGTCCATGGGAGCACTGATGAGCATCGAACCCGAGGCGTCCGAGCCGCGGTGGGCGGTCCCGCCCGTGGGCGGCTGGACCGCCGATGACCTGGACACACTCCCGAATCTGCCTCCGCACACGGAGCTGATCGACGGGAGCCTGGTTTTCGTGAGTCCGCAGACCGTATTCCACGAGCGCGCGATCGACTACCTCAAATGGCAGTTGCAGTCACTCGCACCGCTCGACCTGGAGGTCTTTCGAGAATTCACCATCGACGTCGACTTCCAGAACCGGCCCGAGCCCGATGTGGTCGTCGTCCGAGCCGACGCGGTCGAGAGCCTGCGGCAGACGCGGTTCCCCGCGAGCAGCGTGCTGCTCGCGATCGAGGTCGTGTCCGACGAGTCCGTCACGCGTGACCGGGAGACCAAGCCCGTGAAGTACGCGCGGGCGAAGATCCCGCACTACTGGCGGGTGGAGAACCAGGACGGCCGCGCGGTTGTGTACGTCTTCGAGCTGGAGCCGGCGACCGGGGCGTACACCTCCACCGGGATCTTTCACGACCGGATGAAGGTGTCCGCGCCCTTCACGGTCGACCTCGACCTGACCGCGATCGTCTCCAGGCGCCGGGCGGCGGACCCGCAGTAGGCCCGCCGTACTCCGGGACCCCGGCAGCCCGCCTCACTCGTACTCGGGCGGCTCCTCGTCCCAGCCGAACTCCGGGTCGGCGGCGGGGGCAGCAGTGGGTGCCGGTGCCGGAGCGGGCACCCGGGCCTGGGCCGCGGGGGCTGCTGCCGGGCCGGAGACCACGGGCGCCGGGGCCGCTTCCGCCGGGGCGGCGGGTTCCGCGTCGGCGGCCGGGAGCCCCGCCAGTACCTCCAGCACGCCCTCCCCGTACGTCGCCAGCTTCTTCTCGCCCAGGCCGCTGATCCCGCCCAGCTCCGCGAGCGAACCCGGCCGCAGCGCGGCGATCTCCCGCAGCGTCGCGTCGTGGAAGATCACGTACGCCGGGAGGCCCAGCTCCTTGGCCTGGGCGCCGCGCCAGGCGCGCAGTGCCTCGAAGACCGGGACCGCCGACTCCGGCAGATCCGCGACGGCGGCCGCCTTGCTCTTGCCGCTCTTCGACGAGGAGCGGGCCGGGGCGACCTTCTTCGGCTCCTTGCGCAGCAGCACCTCGCGCTCCCGGCCGAGCACGGAACCGCTCTCCTCCGTGAGGACCAGCGTGCCGTACTCACCCTCGACCGCGAGCAGGCCCTGGGCCAGCAGCTGGCGGACCACGCCGCGCCACTCCGCCTCCGCCAGCTCCTCGCCGATGCCGAACACCGAGAGCTGGTCGTGGTCGAACTGGATGATCTTCGCCGTCTTGCAGCCCAGCAGGATGTCGATGATCTGGCCCGCGCCGAACTTCTGTCCGCGCTCCCGCTTCAGCCGTACGACCGTGGACAGCAGCTTCTGGGCGACCACCGTGCCGTCCCAGGTCTCGGGCGGGGCCAGGCAGGTGTCGCAGTTGCCGCAGGAGGCGGTGGCGGGTTCCTGGCCGAAGTACTTCAGCAGCTGGGCCCGGCGGCACTGCACGGTCTCGCACAGGGCCAGCATGGAATCCAGGTGCGAGGCGGCCCGGCGGCGGAAGGCCTCGTCGCCCTCGCCGCCCTGGATGAGCTTCCGCTGCTGGACGACGTCCTGGAGTCCGTAGGCCATCCAGGCCGTGGAGGGGGCGCCGTCACGGCCGGCGCGGCCGGTCTCTTGGTAGTAGCCCTCGACGGACTTCGGCAGGTCGAGGTGGGCGACGAAGCGGACGTCCGGCTTGTCGATGCCCATGCCGAAGGCGATCGTCGCGACGACGACCAGGCCCTCCTCGCGCAGGAAGCGGGACTGGTGGCGCGCCCGGATCCCGGCGTCCAGACCCGCGTGGTACGGGACGGCCTCGATGCCGTTGCGGCACAGGTACTCGGCGGTCTTCTCGGTGGAGTTGCGCGAGAGGCAGTAGACGATGCCCGCGTCCCCGGCGTGCTCCTCCTTGAGGAAGGAGAGCAGCTGCTTCTTGGGGTCGGCCTTGGGCACGATCCGGTACTGGATGTTGGGTCGGTCGAAGCCCGCCACGAAGTGCTTGGCGTCGGGCATGCCGAGGCGCTGGGTGATCTCCTGGTGCGTGGCCGCGGTCGCCGTCGCCGTCAGCGCGATCCTCGGTACGTCGGGCCAGCGCTCGCCCAGGACGGACAGGGCCAGGTAGTCGGGCCGGAAGTCGTGGCCCCACTGGGCGACGCAGTGCGCCTCGTCGATGGCGAAGACGGAGATCTCACCGCGTGAGAGCAGGCCGAGCGTGGAGTCCAGCCGGAGCCGCTCCGGCGCGAGGTACAGCAGGTCCAGCTCGCCCGCGACGAACTGGGCCTCCATCGAGCGCCGCTCGTCGAGGTCCTGCGTGGAGTTGATGAACCCGGCCCGCACGCCCAGCGCCCGCAGCGCGTCCACCTGGTCCTGCATCAGGGCGATCAGCGGCGAGATGACGATGCCCGTACCGGACCTGACCAGGGACGGGATCTGGTAGCAGAGCGACTTGCCGCCACCGGTCGGCATGAGCACGACGGCATCCCCGCCGGCCACCACATGATCGACGACCGCTTCCTGCTCGCCCCGGAACGACTCGTACCCGAAGACCCGGTGGAGCGTCTGCCGCGCGTCACTCTCGGTCACACCCATGGTCACTTCTGTCACGTCTGTCACGCCTGCCCTGCCCGTCCCGCTCATCGCTCTGTCCCCCGGCATCCGGCCCGTTCTTGTCCTCGCGCTCTCCTGCCACGATAGGCGCCGCATACGACAACGCCGGACGGGCTTGACTTCCAAGCCCGTCCGGCGCTGGTCCCGCAGTGGTACGCCTCGCCCTGCCGCCCTACCGTACGAAGACTCCCGCCTGGCTCGCCAGGTCCAGGAAGTACTGCGGGGCCAGTCCCAGCACCAGCGTGACCGCGACACCGACCGCGATCGTGGTCATCGTCAGCGGGGACGGGACGGCGACCGTGGGGCCGTCCGCCTTCGGCTCGCTGAAGAACATCAGCACGATGACCCGGATGTAGAAGAACGCGGCGATCGCCGAGGAGATCACACCGACGACGACCAGTCCGCCCGCGCCACCGTCGGCCGCGGCCTTGAACACCGCGAACTTCCCGGAGAAGCCCGAGGTGAGCGGGATACCGGCGAAGGCCAGCAGGAACACCGCGAAGACCGCGGCGACCAGCGGGGAGCGGCGGCCGAGCCCGGCCCACTTCGACAGGTGCGTCGCCTCGCCGCCCGCGTCACGCACCAGGGTGACGACGGCGAAGGCGCCGACCGTCACGAAGGAGTACGTGGCCAGGTAGAAGAGGACCGAGGAGATGCCCTCCGGGGTGGCCGCGATGACACCGGCCAGGATGAATCCGGCGTGCGCGATCGAGGAGTAGGCCAGCAGCCGCTTGATGTCGGTCTGGGTGATGGCGACGATCGCACCGCCCAGCATCGTGACGATCGCGACGCCCCACATGACCGGGCGCAGGTCCCAGGTGAGGCCCGGCAGCACCACGTACAGCAGGCGCAGCAGCGCGCCGAACGCGGCGACCTTCGTGGCCGCGGCCATGAAGCCGGTGACCGGGGTCGGGGCGCCCTGGTAGACGTCCGGGGTCCACATGTGGAAGGGGACGGCGCCGACCTTGAAGAGCAGCCCGGTCAGGATCATCGCGCCGCCGATGAGCAGCAGCGCGTCGTTGCCCATGGTGTCCGCGAGCGCCGGGTCGATCTTCTGGATGGAGCCGTCCACGACGGACGCGATCTTGGCGTACGAGACGGAGCCCGCGTATCCGTAGAGCAGGGCGATCCCGAAGAGCAGGAACGCCGAGGAGAAGGCGCCGAGCAGGAAGTACTTCACCGCGGCCTCCTGCGACATCAGCCGCTTGCGGCGGGCGACGGCGCACAGGAGGTAGAGCGGGAGCGAGAAGACTTCCAGGGCCACGAAGAGCGTCAGCAGATCGTTGGCCGCCGGGAAGACCAGCATGCCCGCGACCGAGAAGAGGATCAGCGGGAAGACCTCTGTGGTGGTGAACCCGGCCTTGACCGCGGCCTTCTCGCTGTCGCTGCCGGGCACGGAGGCGGCCTGCGCGGCGAACGAGTCGACCCGGTTGCCGTGCGAGGCGGGGTCGAGCCGCCGCTCCGCGAAGGTGAACACGGCGACCAGCGACGTCAGCAGGATGGTGCCCTGGAGGAACAGGGCGGGCCCGTCGATGGCGACCGCCCCCATCGCGGCGATGTGCGCCTTCGTCGTGCCGTACCCGTCGGCCGCCAGGCCGATCACCGCGGCGAACGCGGCGACCAGCGCGACGACGGTCAGGAACATCTGCGTGTGGTAGCGGGCCCGGCGCGGCACGAAGGCCTCGACGAGCACGCCCAGTACGGCGACTCCGATCACGATCAGGACCGGGGTCAGCTGGGCGTACTCGATGACCGGCGCCTTGAACTTCTCGTCAGGAGCGGCCGATGTCACCCCGCCCGCCATCGTCCACAGGCTGTGGACAGCTGTTGCGCTCACTTGACGGCCTCCACCTCGGGCTGCGGGTCCTTCTTCTGTACGTCCGACATGGTGTGTTTCACCGCGGGGTTGACGATCTCCGTCAGCGGCTTCGGGTAGACGCCCAGGAAGACCAGCAGCGCGATCAGCGGGAGGACCACCACCAGTTCACGGACCTTGAGGTCCGTCATGCCCTGGACCTCGGCCTTGACCGGTCCCGTCATCGTCCGCTGGTAGAGCACCAGGACGTAGATCGCGGCGAGCACGATCCCGGTGGTGGCGATGATGCCGGCCACCGGATAGGCGGAGAACACGCCGACCAGGACCAGGAACTCACTGACGAACGGGGCGAGTCCCGGCAGCGACAGCGTGGCCAGGCCGCCGATCAGGAAGGTGCCGGCCAGGATCGGCGCCACCTTCTGGACTCCGCCGTAGTCGGAGATGAGCCGCGAGCCGCGCCGGGTGATCAGGAAGCCCGCCACCAGCATCAGCGCGGCCGTCGAGATGCCGTGGTTGATCATGTAGAGCGTCGCGCCCGACTGGCCCTGGCTCGTCATCGCGAAGATGCCGAGGACGATGAAGCCGAAGTGCGAGATCGACGCGTAGGCGATCAGCCGCTTGATGTCGCGCTGGCCGACGGCGAGCAGCGCCCCGTACACGATGCTGATCAGCGCCAGGACCAGGATCACCGGGGTGGCCCACTTGCTGGCCTCCGGGAAGAGCTGGAGGCAGAAGCGCAGCATCGCGAAGGTGCCGACCTTGTCGACGACCGCGGTGAGCAGCACGGCGACCGGGGAGGTCGCCTCGCCCATGGCGTTGGGCAGCCAGGTGTGCAGCGGCCACAGCGGGGCCTTCACCGCGAAGGCGAAGAAGAACCCGAGGAAGAGCCAGCGCTCGGTGCTGGTCGCCATGGAGAACGTGCCGTTGGCGCGGGCCTCCGCGATCTCGGAGAGCGAGAACGTCCCCGCGACCGTGTAGAGCCCGATCACCGCGGCCAGCATGATGAGGCCGCCGACCAGGTTGTAGAGGAGGAACTTGACGGCCGCGTACGAGCGTTGCGCCGCGGCGTTCTCGTCTCCGCCGCCGGCCGCCGCGGCGGCCGCGGAGGAGGTGGCCCGGTCACCGAAGCCGCCGATGAGGAAGTACATCGGGATGAGCATGGCTTCGAAGAGGATGTAGAAGACGAAGACGTCGGTGGCCTCGAAGGAGAGGATCACCATCGCTTCGGTCATCAGCATCAAAGCGAAGAAGCCCTGGGTGGGCCGCCAGCGCCGGCTCTGGTTCTCCAAGGGATCGGCGTCGTGCCAGCCCGCCAGGATGATGAAGGGCATCAGCAGGGCGGTGAGCGCCATGAGCGCCACCCCGATGCCGTCCACCCCGAGTTCGTACCGGACGCCGAAGTCCTTGATCCAGGCGTGCGATTCGGTGAGCTGGAAACGGCTGCCGCCGGGTTCGAAGCGGGCGAGCACGATACCCGCGAGCACCAGGGTGCCCAGCGAGAAGAGCAGCGCCAGCCATTTGGCGGCGGTGCGCCGTGCGGCCGGGACGGCGGCGGTGGCGATCGCGCCGATCGCCGGGAGCACCGCCGTCGCTGTCAGGAGGGGAAAGGACATGTGATCAGACCGCCCTCATCAGCAGGGTCGCGGCGATGAGAACCGCCGTACCGCCGAACATCGAGACCGCGTAGGAGCGGGCGTAGCCGTTCTGCAGTTTGCGCAGCCGGCCGGAGAGCCCGCCCATGGACGCGGCCGTGCCGTTGACGACGCCGTCGACCAGGGTGTGGTCCACGTAGACCAGGGAGCGGGTGAGGTGCTCGCCGCCGCGGACCAGGACCACGTGGTTGAAGTCGTCCTGGAGGAGATCGCGGCGGGCGGCCCGGGTGAGCAGCGAGCCGCGCGGGGCGACCGCGGGCACGGGCTTGCGCCCGTACATCAGCCAGGCGATGCCGACTCCGATGACCAGCACCACCATGGTGGCGGCGGTGACGGTGGTCGCGCTGACCGGGGCGTCTCCGTGGTCGTGGCCGGTGACCGGCTCCAGCCAGTGCAGGAAGCGGTCCCCGATGGAGAAGAAGCCACCGGCGAAGACCGAGCCGAAGGCCAGCACGATCATGGGGATCGTCATGGACTTCGGGGACTCGTGCGGATGCGGCTCGTGGCCCTCCGAGTCGGGGACCCAGCGCTTCTCGCCGAAGAACGTCAGCAGCATCACGCGCGTCATGTAGAACGCGGTGATCGCGGCGCCCAGGAGGGTGACCGCGCCGAGGATCCAGCCCTCGGTGCCGCCCTTGGCGAAGGCCGCCTCGATGATCTTGTCCTTGGAGAAGAAGCCGGACAGTCCGGGGAAGCCGATGATCGCGAGGTAGCCGAGGCCGAAGGTGACGAAGGTGACCGGCATGTACTTCCGCAGGCCGCCGAACTTCCGCATGTCCACCTCGTCGTTCATGCCGTGCATGACCGAACCGGCGCCGAGGAAGAGCCCGGCCTTGAAGAAGCCGTGCGTCACCAGGTGCATGATCGCGAAGACATAGCCGATCGGGCCGAGCCCGGCGGCCAGGATCATGTAGCCGATCTGCGACATCGTCGAGCCGGCGAGGGCCTTCTTGATGTCGTCCTTCGCGCAACCGACGATCGCCCCGAAGATCAGGGTGACCGCGCCGACGACCACGACGACCAGCTGGGCGTCCGGGGCGGCGTTGAAGATCGCGCCGGACCGGACGATGAGGTAGACGCCCGCGGTCACCATGGTGGCGGCGTGGATCAGGGCCGAGACCGGGGTCGGGCCCTCCATCGCGTCACCGAGCCAGGACTGCAGCGGCACCTGGGCGGACTTGCCGCAGGCGGCGAGGAGCAGCATCAGGCCGATCGCCGTCAGCTTGCCCTCGGTCGCCCCGCCGGTCGCCTCCAGGACGGGGCCGAAGGCGAAGGTGCCGAAGGTGGTGAACATCAGCATGATCGCGATCGACAGGCCCATGTCACCGACCCGGTTGACCAGGAAGGCCTTCTTCGCGGCGGTGGCCGCGCTGGGCTTGTGCTGCCAGAAGCCGATGAGCAGGTACGACGCCAGACCGACGCCCTCCCACCCGACGTACAGCAGCAGGTAGTTGTCGGCGATGACCAGGATCAGCATCGCCGCGAGGAAGAGGTTCAGATAGCCGAAGAAGCGGCGCCGGCGCTCGTCGTGCGCCATGTAGCCGATCGAGTAGATGTGGATCAGCGTGCCCACACCCGTGATCAGCAGCACGAACGTCATCGACAGCTGGTCGAGCTGGAAGGCCACATCGGCCTGGAAGCCCTCGACCGGAATCCAGCTGAACAGCTTCTGGTGCAGCGCCCGGTCGTCCGCGCCCTTCCCCAGCATGTCGAGGAAGAGCACCACGCCGATGACGAAGGAGGCGGCGGCGAGCAGGGTGCCGAGATAGTGGCCCACGCGGTCAAGGCGTCGGCCGCCGCAGAGCAGCACCGCCGCTCCGAGCAGGGGCGCCGCGACAAGCAGCGCAATCAGGTTCTCCACGGTTCCAAGCTCCCCTTACAGCTTCATCAGGCTGGCGTCGTCGACCGAGGCCGAGTGGCGGGAACGGAACAGCGACACGATGATCGCGAGCCCGACGACGACCTCCGCGGCGGCGACGACCATCGTGAAGAACGCGATGATCTGGCCGTCGAGGTTGCCGTGCATGCGGGAGAAGGTGACGAACGCGAGGTTGCAGGCGTTGAGCATCAGCTCCACGCACATGAACACCACGATCGCGTTCCGCCTGATCAGCACTCCGGACGCGCCGATGGTGAACAGCAGTGCGGCGAGATAGAGGTAGTTGACCGGATTCACTTCGCGACCTCCTCTTCCTCTGCGGTGTCCCGGCCGAGCCGTTCGCCGGAGCGCTGCTCCAGCGCCTTGAGTTCGGCCAGCGACTCGGTGGACACATCGCGCATCTGGCCGCGCTTGCGCAGCGTCTGCATCACGGTGAGTTCGGACGGTGTGCCGTCGGGGAGCAGACCGGCGATGTCCACGGCGTTGTGCCGGGCGTAGACGCCGGGGGCGGGCAGCGGCGGCAGGTGGCTGCCTCGTACGCGGTCCTCGGACATCTCCCGCTGGGTCTTGGTCCGTTCGGTGCGCTCGCGGTGGGTGAGCACCATCGCGCCGACGGTCGCGGTGATCAGCAGGGCGCCGGTGATCTCGAAGGCGAAGACGTACTTGGTGAAGATGAGGCTGGCGAGCCCCTCGACGTTTCCGCCGTGCTCGGCGTTGGCGGTGCCGAGCCCGTTGAAGCTGTTCAGCGAGGCGTTGCCGATGCCGGCGATCAGGAGGACACCGAAGCCGAGACCGCAGCCGATGGCCAGCCAGCGCTGGCCCTTGAGGGTCTCCTTCAGTGAGTCCGCCGCCGTGACGCCGACGAGCATGACCACGAAGAGGAACAGCATCATGATCGCGCCCGTGTAGACGACGACCTGGACGATGCCCAGGAAGTACGCCCCGTTGGCGAGGTAGAAGACCGCCAGGATGATCATGGTCCCGGCGAGGCTCAGCGCACTGTGCACGGCCCTCTTCATCAGTACGGTGGACAGAGCGCCGATCACGGCGACGATGCCGAGCACCCAGAACTGGACGGCCTCGCCGGTGGACGTCTGGGAGGCCGCGACGGCCAGGCCGGTCATGCGTCCACCTCCGAGCCGTTGCTCTCGTGCGCGTCCTCTGCGGGCTTCTCGCCCTTGGAGACGGCGACCTGACGCTCCGTACCGGGGGCGACCTCGATCACCAGGCCCCGGTAGTAGTCCTGTTCGTCCGTGCCGGGGAAGATCGCGTGCGGGCTGTCGACCATGCCTTCCTCCAGGCCCGCGAGCAGCTCGTCCTTGGTGTAGATGAGGCTTTCGCGGGTGGTGTTGGCGAGCTCGAACTCGTTGGTCATCGTCAGCGCCCGGGTCGGGCAGGCCTCGATGCACAGTCCGCACAGGATGCAGCGCGCGTAGTTGATCTGGTAGACGCGGCCGTAGCGCTCCCCCGGGGAGTAGCGCTCCTCCTCGGTGTTGTCCGCGCCCTCGACGTAGATCGCGTCCGCCGGACAGGCCCAGGCGCACAGCTCGCAGCCGATGCACTTCTCCAGGCCGTCCGGATGGCGGTTGAGCTGGTGCCGGCCGTGGAAGCGCGGCGCCGTCACCTTCGGCGTCTCCGGATACTGCTCGGTCAGCCGCTTCTTGAACATGGCCTTGAAGGTCACGCCGAAGCCGGCCACCGGATTCTGGAACTTGTCGTCCGAGGACTGCGGGGACTGGGCGGACCCGCCGGCCCCCGAGCCCCCGGGAGCCACGCCCGACCCCGTCGGCCCGGCGGCCTCCGGGGGCCTCTGGGGCTCCCGCGACTCAGGCAGTTCAGACATGGTCGGCCTCCTTTCCGTCACTCGGATTTCCGTCACTCTGAGTATCCACGCCGCCACTGACAACGAGCTCGCGCTCACGGCGCGGCACTCGCCTCGGCACCGGCGGCAGGGCCTGTCCGGGCAGCGGTGGCACCGGGAACCCGCCCGCCATCGGGTCGAACGCCGGTTCCGGCTCCGCCTCCGCCGCGTCGGCCCGGCCCTTGCGGTCGCGGAACATGTCGACGACGAAGGAGATCAGCAGGATCGCGATCACGGCCCCTGCCACGTAGAGCAGGATCTTCGAGTAGTCGTAGCCCTCGTTGCGCAGCGCCCGCACCGTGGCGACCAGCATCAGCCAGACCACGGAGACCGGGATCAGGACCTTCCAGCCCAGCTTCATCAGCTGGTCGTAGCGGACCCGGGGCAGCGTGCCGCGCAGCCAGATGAAGAAGAACAGCAGCAGCTGGACCTTGAGGACGAACCAGAGCATCGGCCACCAGCCGTGGTTCGCGCCCTCCCAGAAGGTGCTGATCGGCCACGGGGCCCGCCAGCCGCCCAGGAACAGGGTGATGGAGACCGCGGAGACGGTGACCATGTTGACGTACTCGGCGAGCATGAACATCGCGAACTTGATGGACGAGTACTCGGTGTTGAAGCCGCCGACCAGGTCGCCCTCCGACTCGGGCATGTCGAACGGGGCACGGTTGGTCTCACCGACCATCGTGATGATGTAGATGATGAACGAGACCGGCAGCAGCAGGATGAACCAGCGGTCCTGCTGCGCCTCCACGATCTTCGAGGTCGACATCGACCCGGAGTAGAGGAACACCGAGGCGAACGCGGCGCCCATCGCGATCTCGTAGCTGATCATCTGCGCGCACGAGCGCAGACCGCCGAGCAGCGGGTACGTCGATCCGGAGGACCAGCCCGCCAGCACGATGCCGTAGATCCCGACCGAGGCGACCGCGAGGATGTAGAGCATCGCGATCGGCAGGTCGGTGAGCTGCATCGCCGTACGGTGCCCGAAGATCGAGACCTCGTTGTCGGACGGGCCGAACGGGATCACCGCGATCGCCATGAACGCCGGTACGGCGGCGACGATCGGGGCGAGGATGTAGACGACCTTGTCCGCCCGCTTGACGACCAGGTCCTCCTTCAGCATCAGCTTGACGCCGTCGGCCAGCGACTGGAGCATGCCCCAGGGTCCGTGCCGGTTGGGGCCGATGCGCAGCTGCATCCAGGCGACGACCTTGCGCTCCCACACGATGGAGAAGAGCACGGTCAGCATCAGGAACGCGAAGCAGAAGACCGCCTTGACGACGACGAGCCACCAGGGATCGGTGCCGAACATCGACAGGTCCTCTGCGGCGAGCACCGCGCCGTGCGGGGCCGCGGCCAGTTGAGCGAGGGCAGTCACGCTCGCACCTCCGGTGTCTCGTCGGGAGTACCCGGTGCGGTGGGGCCGATCCGCACCAGACCGCCGGGCCGGGCACCGGTTGTGGCCGGCACGCCCCGTCCGGTGGAGTTCAGCGGCACCCAGACCACCCGGTCCGGCATGTCGGTCACCTGGAGCGGGAGTTCGACGCTCCCGGCCGGGCCGCTGACGGCCAGCAGATCGCCGTCCTTGACGCCGGTCTCGGCGGCCGTGACGGCGGAGAGCCGGGCGACCGCGGCGTGCCGCGTCCCGGCCAGCGCCGTGTCGCCCTCCTGGAGCCGGCCCAGGTCGAGCAGCATCCGGTGGCCCGCCAGGACCGCCTCGCCGTCACCGGGCCTGGGCAGCGGCTGGGCCGGTTCGCGCGGGTCCGCCGTGTGCGTGCCCTGCCAGCCGCCGAGCCGGTCCAGCTCGCGGCGGACCGACTTCAGGTCCGGCAGCGCGAAGTGGACGTCCAGCGCGTCGGCCAGCATGTGCAGCACCCGGGCGTCGCCCGGCGCGAGGGTCCGGGTCATCTGCTCCGGCTTCAGCGCGGCCTCGAACATCCGCGCCCTGCCCTCCCAGTTGAGGAAGGTGCCGGACTTCTCCGCGACCGCGGCCACCGGGAACACCACGTCGGCGCGGTCCGTGACCTCGCTGGGGCGCAGCTCCAGCGAGACCAGGAAGCCGACCCGGTCCAGGGCCTCCAGGGCCCGGCCGGGCTCCGGCAGGTCGGCGGTCTCGACCCCGGCGACGAGCAGCGCGCCCAGTTCGCCGGAGGCCGCGGCCTCGATGATCTGGCCGGTGTCGCGGCCGAACCGGGACGGGAGTTCGGCGACGCCCCAGAGGGCCGCCACCTCGTCCCGGGCCCGCGGCTCTGTGGCCGGGCGGCCGCCGGGCAGCAGCGACGGGAGAGCGCCCGCCTCCACCGCACCGCGCTCGCCGGCCCGGCGCGGGATCCACACCAGGGTGGCGCCGGTGGCGGTCGCCGTCCGTACCGCGGCGCTCAGCCCGCCCGGCACTCCGGCCAGCCGCTCCCCCACCACGATCAGGGCGCCGTCGCCGCGCAGCGCCTCGGCCGCGGCGGCTCCGTCGCCGTCCAGGCCGACGCCGCCCGCGATCGCGTCCAGCCACTCCGTCTCGGTACCGGGGGCGGCCGGCAGCAGGGTGCCGCCCGCCTTCGTGAGGCCGCGGGTGGCGTGCGAGGCGATCCCGAAGGTCCGCTGGCCGCTCTTGCGGTTGGCCTTGCGCAGCCGCAGGAAGACGCCGGGCGCCTCCTCCTCGGACTCGAAGCCGACCAGCAGCACGGCCGGGGCCTTCTCCAGCGAGGTGTACGTGACCCCGCTGCCGTCCAGGTCGCGGCCGCGCCCGGCGACTCGGGCGGCCAGGAAGTCGCCCTCCTCGCTGCTGTGCACCCGGGCCCGGAAGTCGATGTCGTTGGTGTCCAGGGCGATCCGGGCGAACTTGCTGTAGGCGTACGCGTCCTCGACGGTCAGCCGGCCGCCCGTGAGGACGCCGGCCCTGCCTCGGGCGGCGGCGAGCCCGGCGGCCGCCGCCGCCAGCGCCTCGGGCCAGCTCGCCGGCTCCAGCTCGCCGGACTCGCCCCGTACCAGCGGGGTGGTGAGCCGGTCGCGCTGCTGGGCGTAGCGGAAGCCGAAGCGGCCCTTGTCGCAGAGCCACTCCTCGTTGACCTCGGGGTCGTTGGAGGCGAGGCGTCGCATGACCTTGCCGCGCCGGTGGTCGGTGCGCGTCGCACAGCCGCCTGCGCAGTGCTCGCACACCGAGGGCGAGGACACCAGGTCGAAGGGGCGGGAGCGGAACCGGTAGGCCGCCGAGGTCAGCGCCCCGACCGGGCAGATCTGGATGGTGTTGCCGGAGAAGTACGACTCGAACGGGTCGCCCTCGCCGGTGCCGACCTGCTGGAGCGCGCCGCGCTCGATCAGCTCGATCATCGGGTCGCCCGCCACCTGGTTGGAGAACCGTGTGCAGCGCGCGCAGAGCACGCAGCGCTCACGGTCCAGCAGCACCTGGGCGGAGATCGGGACGGGCTTCTCGAAGGTGCGCTTCTTCCCGTCGAAGCGGGAGTCGGCGCCGCCGTGCGACATCGCCTGGTTCTGCAGGGGGCACTCGCCGCCCTTGTCGCAGACCGGGCAGTCCAGCGGGTGGTTGATGAGCAGGAGCTCCATCACCCCCTTCTGGGCCTTCTCCGCGACGGGCGAGGTGATCTGCGACTTGACGACCATGCCGTCGGTGCAGGTGATGGTGCAGGACGCCATCGGCTTGCGCTGGCCCTCGACCTCGACGATGCACTGGCGGCAGGCGCCGGCCGGGTCGAGGAGCGGGTGGTCGCAGAAGCGCGGGATCTCGATGCCGAGGAGTTCGGCGGCCCGGATGACCAGGGTGCCCTTGGGCACGCTGATCTCGATGCCGTCGATGGTCAGCGTGACGAGGTCCTCGGGCGGGAGAGCCGCCTCGCCGCCCCCGGAGGGCGCACTCGTGGTGACTGTCATGCGTTCACCCCCCGGTGAGCGGTCTTGTCGTCTTTGTCGTCGGCCCAGACGGTCGACTTGGCGGGATCGAAGGGGCAGCCCTGGCCCGTGATGTGCTGCTCGTACTCCTCGCGGAAGTACTTGAGCGAGGAGAAGATCGGTGAGGCGGCGCCGTCACCGAGGGCGCAGAACGACTTGCCGTTGATGTTGTCGGCGATGTCGTTCAGCTTGTCCAGGTCGGACATCTGCCCCTTGCCGGCCTCGATGTCGCGGAGCAACTGGACGAGCCAGTAGGTGCCTTCGCGGCAGGGTGTGCACTTGCCGCAGGACTCGTGGGCGTAGAACTCGGTCCAGCGGGTGACGGCGCGCACGACGCAGGTCGTCTCGTCGAAGCACTGGAGCGCCTTGGTGCCGAGCATGGATCCGGCGGCGCCGACGCCCTCGTAGTCGAGGGGGACGTCGAGGTGCTCCTCGGTGAACATCGGGGTGGAGGAGCCGCCCGGGGTCCAGAACTTGAGCCGGTGGCCGGGGCGCATGCCGCCGCTGATGTCGAGGAGCTGGCGCAGGGTGACGCCGAGCGGGGCCTCGTACTGGCCGGGTCCCGCGACGTGTCCGCTGAGCGAGTAGAGCGTGAAGCCCGGGGACTTCTCGCTGCCCATCGACTTGAACCAGTCCTTGCCCTTGTTCAGGATCGCGGGAACCGAGGCGATGGACTCGACGTTGTTCACCACAGTGGGGCAGGCGTACAGACCGGCGACGGCGGGGAAGGGCGGCCGCAGCCGGGGCTGGCCGCGCCGTCCTTCGAGGGAGTCGAGCAGCGCCGTCTCCTCACCGCAGATGTAGGCGCCGGCACCCGCGTGCACGGTGAGTTCCAGATCGAGACCGGAGCCCAGGATGTCCTTGCCGAGATAGCCCGCCTCGTACGCCTCGCGCACGGCCTCGTGCAGCCGCCGCAGTACGGGGACGACCTCGCCGCGCAGGTAGATGAAGGCGTGCGAGGAGCGGATCGCGTAGCAGGCGATCACGATGCCTTCGATGAGGCTGTGCGGGTTGGCGAAGAGGAGCGGGATGTCCTTGCAGGTCCCCGGCTCCGACTCGTCGGCGTTGACCACCAGGTAGTGCGGTTTGCCGTCGCCCTGCGGGATGAACTGCCACTTCATCCCGGTGGGGAAGCCGGCGCCGCCCCGGCCGCGCAGACCGGAGTCCTTGACGTACGCGATGAGGTCGTCCGGGGGCATGGCGAGGGCCTTGCGCAGTCCCTCGTACCCCTCGTGGCGGCGGTAGGTCTCCAGGGTCCAGGACTCGGGCTCGTCCCAGAAGGCGGACAGGACCGGTGCCAGAAGCTTCTCGGGGCTGGTCCCGTTCTTGTCGATTTCGGCGGCCAACGTCATCACTCCCCCTCCTCGGCGGCGGGACCGGCCGGGTGGTCCGGGTCGGATGCCGAGGTCTCTTGTGGTGCGTCGTGGGAGCTGAGGTGTTCGGCACCCTTCTGCGGTTCGTCGCGCGGTGCTTCACCGCGCGGGCTCACCACGCGGGGCTGCGGCGTGGCCTCGCCCTTGGCCAGCTTCAGGCCGATCAGCGAGGCGGGTCCGGCGCCGCCGGTCGCCTCTACCGCGCCGGGGCGCTCGTCGGGGAAACCGGCCAGGATCCGGGCGGTGTCCTTGTACGAGCACAGCGGGGCGCCGCGGGTCGGCTCGACGGTGCGTCCGGCGATCAGGTCGTCGACGAGCCGGGTCGCGCTCTCTGGCGTCTGGTTGTCGAAGAACTCCCAGTTCACCATCACGACGGGCGCGAAGTCGCAGGCGGCGTTGCACTCGATGTGTTCGAGGGTGACCTTGCCGTCCTCTGTCGTCTCGTCGTTGCCGACGCCGAGGTGCTCCTTGAGCCGGTCGAAGATCGCGTCGCCGCCCATCACCGCGCAGAGCGTGTTGGTGCAGACGCCGACCTGGTAGTCGCCGCTGGGCTTGCGCCGGTACATCGAGTAGAAGGTGGCGACGGCCGTGACCTCGGCGGTGGTGAGACCGAGCTGCTCGGCGCAGAACGCCATGCCCGTACGGGAGACGAACCCCTCCTCCGACTGCACCAGGTGGAGCAATGGCAGCAGCGCGGAGCGGCTGCCGGGGTAGCGGGCGATCACCTCCTTCGCGTCCGCTTCGAGCCGGGCGCGCACCTCGGCCGGGTAGGCGGGGGCGGGGAGCTGCGGCATCCCCAGACTGACTTCGCTGCGTGCTTCGGTCACCGGTCGACGCCTCCCATCACGGGGTCGATGGACGCGACGGCGACGATGACGTCAGCGACCTGGGCGCCCTCGCACATCGCCGCCATGGCCTGGAGGTTGGTGAAGGACGGGTCGCGGAAGTGGACCCGGTAGGGGCGGGTGCCGCCGTCCGAGACGACGTGCACGCCGAGTTCGCCCTTGGGCGATTCGACGGCGGTGTACGCCTGCCCGGCGGGGACCCGGAAACCCTCGGTCACCAGCTTGAAGTGGTGGATCAGGGCCTCCATGGAGGTGCCCATGATCTTCCTGATGTGGTCGAGCGAGTTGCCGAGTCCGTCCGGTCCCAGCGCGAGCTGCGCGGGCCAGGCGATCTTCTTGTCGGCGACCATGACCGGTCCCGGCTCCAGCCGGTCGATGCACTGCTCGATGATCCGCAGCGACTGGCGCATCTCCTCAAGGCGGATGAGGAAGCGGCCGTAGGAGTCGCAGCTGTCGGCCGTGGGGACGTCGAACTCGTAGTTCTCGTACCCGCAGTAGGGATCGGTCTTGCGCAGGTCGTGCGGGAGTCCGGCGGAGCGCAGGACGGGACCGGTGGCGCCGAGCGCCATGCAGCCGGTCAGGTCGAGGTAGCCGACGTCCTGCATACGGGCCTTGAAGATGGGGTTGCCGGTGGCGAGCTTGTCGTACTCCGGCAGGTTCTTCTTCATGGTCTTCACGAACTCGCGCAGGTGGTCGACCGCGCCCGGCGGCAGGTCCTGGGCGAGCCCCCCGGGCCGGACGAACGCGTGGTTCATCCGCAGTCCGGTGATCAGCTCGAAGAGGTCGAGAACGAGTTCACGATCGCGGAAGCCGTAGATCATGATCGTCGTGGCGCCGAGCTCCATGCCGCCGGTGGCGATGCACACCAGGTGCGAGGAGAGCCGGTTGAGCTCCATCAGCAGCACGCGCAGGACGGTCGCCCGGTCGGGGATCTGGTCCTCGATGCCGAGGAGCTTCTCCACCCCAAGGCAGTACGCCGTCTCGTTGAAGAACGGCGTGAGGTAGTCCATGCGCGTGACGAAGGTGGTGCCCTGCGTCCAGTTCCGGAATTCGAGGTTCTTCTCGATGCCGGTGTGGAGGTAGCCGATGCCGCAGCGGGCCTCGGTGACGGTCTCGCCGTCGATCTCCAGGATCAGCCGGAGCACACCGTGGGTGGACGGGTGCTGAGGACCCATGTTGACGATGATGCGCTCGTCGTCCGAGGCGGCCGCCGACTGGACGACCTCGTCCCAGTCGCCGCCGGTGACTGTATATACAGTCCCCTCGGTCGTTGCCCTGGGCGTTGCGTGGGGAGTGGTCATCAGGAGTACGACCTCCGCTGGTCCGGAGCCGGGATCTGGGCGCCCTTGTACTCGATGGCGATGCCGCCGAGCGGGTAGTCCTTGCGCTGCGGGAAGCCCTGCCAGTCGTCCGGCATCATGATCCGGGTGAGGGCGGGATGCCCGTCGAAGACGAGCCCGAAGAAGTCGTACGTCTCGCGCTCGTGCCAGTCGTTGGTCGGGTAGACCGCGACGAGCGACGGGATGTGCGGATCGCTGTCCGGCGCGGACACCTCCAGCCGGATGAGCCGGCCGTGGGTGAGCGAGCGCAGGTGGTAGACGGCGTGCAGCTCGCGTCCCTTGTCACCGAGGAAGTGGACGCCGCTCACCCCCGTACAGAGCTCGAAGCGCAGTGCCGGGTCGTCGCGCAGGGTCTTCGCGACGGTGGGCAGGTGCTCGCGGGCGATGTGGAAGGTGAGCTCGTCGCGGTCCACGACGGTCTTCTCGATGGCGTTGTCCGGGAGGAGGCCCTGTTCCTCCAGGGCTCCTTCGAGCTCGTCGGCCACCTCGTCGAACCAGCCGCCGTACGGGCGCGAGGTGGCGCCCGGCAGCGTGATGGTACGGACGAGCCCGCCGTAGCCGGAGGTGTCGCCGCCGTTGTTGGCGCCGAACATGCCCTTGCGTACGCCGATGACCTCGCCGGTCTCGTCGCGCGGGGAGGGGACGCCGTTGGCGCCGGGCTCCTGGTCGCTCATCGCAGCAGCCCCTTCATCTCGATCAGGGGCAGTGCGTTGAGCGCCGCTTCCTCCGCCTCGCGGGCGGCCTCCTCCGCGTTGACCCCGAGCTTGGAGCCCTGGATCTTCTGGTGGAGCTTGAGGATCGCGTCGATCAGCATCTCGGGACGCGGCGGGCAACCCGGCAAATAGATATCAACCGGCACAATATGATCAACACCCTGAACAATGGCGTAATTATTGAACATCCCGCCCGATGACGCGCAAACCCCCATGGAGATGACCCACTTGGGATTCGGCATCTGGTCGTAGACCTGCCGCAGGACGGGCGCCATCTTCTGGCTGACCCGTCCCGCCACGATCATCAGGTCCGCCTGCCGCGGCGATCCGCGGAAGACCTCCATCCCGAACCGGGCCAGGTCGTAGCGACCGGCCCCGGTCGTCATCATCTCGATGGCGCAGCAGGCGAGGCCGAAGGTGGCCGGGAATACGGAGGACTTCCGTACCCAGCCGGCGGCCTGCTCGACAGTGGTCAGCACGAAGCCGCTGGGCAGCTTCTCTTCGAGTCCCATGGTGTGCCCCTCAGCCCCTCAGTCCCATTCCAGGCCGCCGCGACGCCACACATACGCGTAGGCGACGAAGACGGTGAGCACGAAGAGCAGCATCTCGACGAGCCCGAAGATCCCCAGGGCGTCGAAGGTGACCGCCCAGGGATAGAGGAAGACGATCTCGATGTCGAAGACGATGAAGAGCATCGCCGTCAGGTAGTACTTGATCGGGAAACGGCCGCCTCCGGCTGGAGTGGGGGTGGGTTCGATACCGCACTCGTACGCTTCCTGCTTTGCCCGGTTGTACCGCTTGGGGCCGATAAGCGTGGCGCTGACCACGGAGAAGATCGCAAACCCTGCCCCGAGGGCGCCGAGCACGAGGATGGGCGCGTAGGCATTCACGCTCCTCGCTCCTTCCAGTCGTCCTTGACCGTTGGACCGCATCGGGCGATCTGGCTCGCCACCTCACCAAGATCGTGCACATGTGAGGCAGTTCACAAGCCCGACTGCCCCGCATCCTATGCCCGCCGTCCTGTGATCTGCGACACGGGGTACGACAACGCCTTTGTGATCTCCACCACCTGACGAACGATCATCAAGTCGGATGAGCGGTGATCTTCATACACGAAGCGGCCGAGCGATCACGAGACGTGACATCCAGTGCCGTCATGACTGGTCAAGGAGGTGTTGCCGTATCAAGCGATGGCATCTACAGCCAAATTGGCAATGGACGCGATGCGGTGATATAGGGATCTGCCCCACTCTGCGGCGGGGGCGGGCCGTCAGGGATCGCCAGAGGGGGGGCGGGGGCCGACCCGAGGTGACGCGATGGAGAAAATACCAGCATCCGGACATCAATCTACTTCCGGACGAATGGGCCATCACACGCGGCCAGTTCGACGCCCACACCACGCTTCTCGCGCGAGGTGCCCGTATGCCCATCACACCGAGACCATGCTGTGACCTGCATCACTCCACAGCCACCGTCACATAAGCGGGCTTGGCCAACGGTGTGAACGGATGGTAAGTGGCGGGCAATTCGGGCGTATTGCCGAAAACCCGTGATCACAGCCGTGATCACGCCCGTCCGATTTGCCCGTTACGGCGTCAATAAAGGCCCCGGGAAAGCGGATTCACAGATTCCGGACGTAATTGTGTCGCAACACACGTTTCTTGATGGGACCCCTGGGGCCCTGATAGCGCTAGTACCCATGTCCCACACCGCTCTCATACCCAGCCACCGGAAGCCCCGCCAAAGCGCCTCGAAGACGGCGCTGCGGGCCGGAGTTGCCGGTGGCGTCCTCAGCACCATCGCGGTCGCAGGCGCTGCCGGTCCGGCCCAGGCCGAGCCGGTGACCCAGACCATCGAGATGCCCACCATCACGGCCGGCCTCTCCACCACCGTCGCGGCGTCCGCGGAGGCCACGCAGCAGGTCGCTCTCGACCTGGAGACGCAGGCCAACGAGGACGCGGCAGCCGCCACCGCCGCCAAGGCCGCCAAGAAGGCCAAGGCAGAGGCCGTCCGCAAGGCAGAGGCCAAGAAGAAGGCCGAGGCCGCCGCGAAGGCCAAGGCGGAGGCCGCCGAGCGCGCCTCCCGCTCCGCCGAGCGCACGACGCTCAGCGCCCCCTCGGGCTCCTCCTCGTCCGGCTCCTCCTCGTCCGGCTCCTCCTCGTCCGGCTCCTCCTCGTCCGGCTCCTCCGTGTCGACCGCCTCCGCGCCGGCCTCCTCCTCCGCATCGGGCTCCGCGGCCTCGGTCGTCTCGTTCGTGCAGATGCAGGTGGGTGACGCGTACGTGTCCGGCGGCACCGGCCCCAACTCGTGGGACTGCTCCGGCCTCGTCCAGGCCGCGTTCCGCACGGTGGGCGTCGACCTGCCGCGCGTCTCGCAGAGCCAGTCGACCGCGGGCACCCAGGTCGGGCTCGGCAACCTCCAGCCGGGCGACATCCTCTACTGGGGCGGCGCGGGCAGCGCGTACCACGTCGGGGTCTACGTGGGCGGCGGCCAGTTCGTCGGCGCGCAGAACTCCTCGACCGGCGTGGTGCAGAAGTCCCTGGACTACGACCCGCCGTCGGGCGCGGTCCGCGTCCTCTGATTCACGTCACCTGAGTTCACGGATTCACAAGCGCCTCGGCGCACATCGGATGGCCGTCGCTCCCCCGCTCGGGAGCACGGCCATTCCTCGTTTCCGGGCGCTGTCTCCGACGGGGGCCCGACATCACCCCCGGCGGTCACCGCTGACGTCGCGAACCTGCCGGACTCCGGCCGCGTGCGCTTGTGAACGGAGCGAACAGCCGCTCCACCGAGCACAGGACGGCCCCGTCGTGCCCACCGAACTCATCACCCCCACCAGCAGCACCCCACGCCACACGTCCTCACGCGGCTGGTGGGCCGTGTCCGCCGTGACTCTGGCCCTCTTCGCCATCGTCACCACGGAGATCCTGCCGATCGGTCTCCTCACCCCGGTCGGTGCCGAGTTCGGCGTCACGGACGGCACGGCGGGCCTGATGATGACGATGCCCGGCCTTCCTCGCCGCCGTCGCCGCCCCGACGGTGACCCTCGCGACGGCGCGCGTCGACCGCAGGCTGATGCTCTGCGCCCTGGTCCTGCTGCTCGCGGTGGCCAACTTCCTCACCGCCGCCGCGACGGCCTACTGGCTCGTGCTGGTCGCCCGAGTGCTGGTCGCCCGAGTGCTCGTCGGCATCACCATCGGCGGCTTCTGGTCGATCGGCGTCGGGCTCGCCGCCCGGCTGGCCGGCCCCGCGTCGGCCGGGCGGGCGACGGCGGTCATCTTCGCGGCCGTACCCCTCGGTTCGGTCCTCGGCGTCCCCGCCAGCACGTTCATCGGTGATCTGGCGGGCTGGCGCACCGCGTTCGCGTCGATGGGGCTGCTGAGCACCGGCGCGCTGACCCTGCTGCTCCTGACGCTCCCCGCCCTGCCCCCGGCCGAGGTCACCCGCCCCTCGGTGCTCCGCGCCCTGCTGCGTGGCACGGGCACCCTGTACGCGCTGCTGATGACGTTCCTCATCGTCATCGCGCATTTCGCTACGTACACCTACGTGACCCCCTTTCTCCGACAGACCACCGGCACCGATCCGGCGCGGATCACCGGGTACTTGCTGCTCTACGGCGTCGCCGGGGTGGCCGGCAACTTCATCGGGGGCGCACTGGTCACGCGCGCCCCCCGCCTCGCCTTCGGGACGGCCGCCGCCACGATCGCCACCGCGACCGCCCTGCTCCCCGTCCTGGGCCGCACCGACGCGGGCGCCCTCGCCCTGCTCATCGTCTGGGGACTCGGCTACGGCGCGGTCCCGGTCTGCCCCCCAGACCTGGTTCGCCCGCGCGACCCCACAGCACCCGAGGCCGCCACGGTCCTGTTCACCGCGTCCTTCCAGGTAACACTCGCCGCCGGCGCGCTCACCGGCGGCGCGATCGTCGACCACACCTCGCTCCGGGCGGTCATGTGGTGCGGGGCGAGGGGGGTGGTGCTCGCGGCGGGCGCGAGGCGCGCGGAGCCGCGTACGCCGGGCCGTTGACGACGCGGGTACGTCCGCCGGTTCAGCAGCGGTCCGGGGCGGATTCGACGAGGACGAACCAGACCGTCTTGGCGTTCCGTACCCGCCCGCCGCGCGTCGTGGTCCCCCACCGGTCCGTCAGGCTCTCCACGATGACGAGCCCGCGCCCGCTCTCCGCGTGCGGCGCGACGCCCGGCCTCGGGAGCCGGCCGGGCTCGTCGTCCGTCACGTAGACCATGACCTGCCGCCGGTTCACCGTCACATCGACCCGGATGCGCGCGGACCGCGTATGGCAGTGCGCGTTGGGCACCACCTCGCTCACGCACAACCGGGCGTCGTCGACCAGACCGGGATGCTCGGTGGCCCGCAGCAGCGTGCCTACGAAGTCCCGCGCGACCCGGGGCGCGGTGGGGCTGTTCGGCGCGACGAGCCGGTATCGCTCGCCGCGCTGCGGGAGGTACGGGGCGGGCGGGGGCGGAACGGTTACGGGGGTCATGGCGCGGTCTCCCTACGGGTGCGGGTCTCCGGTACGTCGCCGGACCGTTCCGGTGAACCGTGGCATCGGCCGGGTCCCGGGCAAGGTGAACTCGCTTACGGGTGGCTGCACTTCGGAGCACCGAACCGTTTCCGGTCGATATGCCAGGACACTAGGGCGCAACATTGGGACGGCGTAACAATGGGACGGGCGTAGCACCCATACGAGTGGACCAGCGGCACAGTGGCGCGGCACACTCGTACCCGCACGAAGGGGAGGGCCGATGCCACCAAGGAGCTACCCGACCGCCAGGCAGAAGCGATTGGGCGCGGAGCTTCGCAAGCTGCGCGAGCGCGCCGGAATGTCCGGGAGCGAGGCCGCCGCGTTCCTGGGCGGCGAGCGCGCACAGATCAGCCACATCGAATCCGGTCGCTACGGCGTGAGCGACCAGCGTGTCCGTCGCCTCGCCGCTCATTACTCGGCCGGTACGAAACATCTGGTGGACGCACTCGCGAGTATGGCCGAGGAGCGCACCAAGGGCTGGTGGGAGGAGTACCGGGGGATACTCTCGCCCGGATTCCTGGATTTGGCCGAGCTGGAGCATCACGCCATATACATCCGCACTATTCAGATGCTCTATGTACCCGGCGTGTTCCAGACGGAGGCATACGCGAGAGCGCTCATTCAGGGCGGTCTTGCCGACCTCCCGGCCTCGGAACTGAACACGCGCGTCGAGCACCGAACCAGGCGACGCGAGATCTTCGACCGCCCCCAGCCCACCCCGTTCGAAGCGTTCATCCACGAGGCCGCACTCCGTATGCGGTACTGCGACGCCGACACGATGCGCGAGCAGCTGGATTTTCTGCGCACGGTTTCCACTTGGCCATCCGTGACCGTCCGCATCATCCCGTTCTCCGCGCAGATCACCAGTTCGGTGCACTCGATGCTGTACGCCGGAGCCACTATTCCGGCACTCGACACAGTCCAGATCGACAGCTCGTTCAACTCGGGCTTCCTGGACGCCGAGGCCCAAGTCGCCAAGTATCGCGCACTGCTCGAATCCGTCGGGTCGATCGCCCTCGGCCCGAAGGAATCAGACCAATTCATCCAACGCGTCGCAAAGGAAATGTGAGCCAACGGGCATGACAGAGGCAATCAACTGGCAGAAATCCTCTTTCTCGGGACCGGACGACAACCAGAGCTGCATCGAACTTGCGCCCGTGGACGGCGCGATCAAGATGCGCGAGAGCGATGACCCCGACCTGGTCGTCACGACGAGCGTCGCCAAGCTCCGCGCCTTCGTCCTGGGCGTCAAGGCCGGCGAGTTCGACCACCTGATCTGACCAACATGGCCGAGCGCCCTCCGCCTGAACGCCAGGTGGAGGGTGTTTCGCATGAACCGGCACAACTTTGGGACGTCCCACTGTTGCACCCCGCGCGTCGGTGACGCTACGGTCACCGTACGTCGCCACCTCGGCCGAGCGCACCGCTCACCCGTACTGGGGCGACGCCGTAACTTCCTCTGCTTTCAGACTAGTTGAGGGCCACACTCAACTTCCGCGCGCCCACACGCTGTGATCGGACGGTCGACCATGCGTACGTCACCCCGCCCCACCTCCGTGGAGGCCCGCGTCCAACATGGCTTCCGGTTCGAAGTGCTTCGGTACGGGCCCGCGACCGGCTTCGTCCCGGAACCGGTCGACCCGCGCGTCCTGCCCGGCCCCCGCGAGGCGATCCGCGCCATCCGCCTCCAGCTCCGCGCGCGCCACGTCCTCGGGCTCACCCCCCGCGAGGCGGCGCGGGCGCTCTACTGAGCGGACCAGGGCGGCTGGGTACAGGCGCTCGGCGCGCTCCATCGCGGCGAGCCGTGCGGGTTCACGCTGCTGCTCCGCAAGGGGCGCCACATCGAGTGGCACGTGCGCCCCCTGCTGCACCTGACGCTCACGCCCTCGGCGTCTCCGCCGAGGGCGCACTGATCCGGGGTCAGCCAGGCTCGCGCGTGAGGGCTCTCCACCTCAAAGCCCTTCTGCGGCACCCGTCAGCGGGAAGCTTCCGTCGCCTGCGGGTCTCCCTGTTCGGCCACGCGGCGGTATTCGGCGTTGATGCGCCGGGCCTCTTCGAGCTGGTCTTCGAGGATCACGATGCGGCAGGCGTCTTCGATCTTCGTGCCCTGGTCGACGAGTTCACGGGCTCGGGCGGCGATGCGCAGCTGGTAGCGGGAGTACCGGCGGTGACCACCGTCCGACCGCAGAGGGGTGATCAGCCGGTTCTCGCCGAGGGCACGGAGGAAGGCGGGGGCAGCGCCGAGCATCTCGGCGGCTCGGCCCATGGTGTAGGCGGGGTAGTCGTCATCGTCGAGGTTGTCGGTGGGACGGGGACTGCGAGGGGGCATAGCACCTCATCTTTCGGGGACATGATCGAGGGGCCCGAGCGCCTTGCGGCACCCGGGCCCCGAGCTTTCAACACCATCTACCGGCTGACTGCGCCGGCCTTCTTGTTCCGCTTGTCCGCCTGGGAGGGCAGAGGTGCGGAGATCGCATCTGCGTGACCGGGGACCACCTTCCGTTCCGGGGTCTGCGGTACCCGAGCGGCGCTTCTTCTCACCCGGGCGATCCTGATGGCGTCGGCTCCTTACCTCGTACGAACATCGGCCGTTCCTGCGGTCGCTGCGGGTGCTGCTCGCGACCCCTGGGGTCGCTCGGCCCGGCTGCCAGCGAGGGAGCCCACCACTTCCGGCTCCGCCACTCCACCGCCGTTCCGCACCCTGTTGCGGTCCTGCACACGGCAGTTCGTGTCTGCCGTGCCGTCTTTGCCGTCCTGGTTACGAGGAAAACACTACCCACGCCACCAACCAGATGTCTACTCTCGTCATGACAGTTTTTCTTCGTTGCACAGTCTGCATCTTCTTGCTGTGTCCATGTGAGGGAACTTGCTCCACTGTGGGTGTGAAGTCCGATGGGCCGGGCATGGGCACCTCTCAGCCGTAAAACCGACGCAGTGGGGTGATCGCGTATGAACGGCACGGCGACGACCAGCGCGGCAGCGCCCGCAGCCCTGGTCATCGAGGACGACAGCCCATCCGGCGTGGCTCGCGCCCGCGATGCCACCCGCACCTTCGCGCGCGGGCTCGACCCGGCGCTGGAAGCCGAAGCGGCGGAGACTCTCACCCTGGTGGTGTCCGAACTCGCCACCAACGCGGTGCGCCACGGGGGCGGCAGCTACACCCTCCGACTCGACGCCACCGCCGAGTCGGTGCACGTGGCGGTCAGCGACCCCAGCGCCTCGCCACCGCGCGAACGCGCCCCGGACCTGAGCGGTGGCACGGGGGGCTTCGGCTGGCACATGATCCGCCGTCTCACCGACTCCCTGACCACTGCCCCCGGCCCGGGTCAGGGCAAGACCATCTACGCCCGCCTGAACCGACGCCACGCCGAGGAGGGCGGCGCCGCCACCGCCCAGCTGTCCTGGTGATGCGCGGCCGCTGCCATCCGGCCGACGCGACGGCGACGAGGAAGGCCGGGCGTGAGCCACGTACGGGGACGAGCCCTGCGGGGGTTCACGCTGCTGCTCCGCAGGGGGCGCCACGCCGAGTGGCACCTACGCGCCCTGCTCCACCTGCCGCTCACGCCCTCGGCGCCACCACTCAGTGCGCGATGCCGTCGATCAGCTCACGCGCGCCCTGACGCAGCAGGCTGACGGCGACGGACGTGCCGAGGGTGGCCGGGTCGAGGGGACCCGCCCACTCGTGGGCGTTGAGGACGGTCTTGCCATCGGGGGTGAACACCCCCGCCCGGAGGGAGAGTTCGCCACTGCTTTGGACCTGGGCGTATCCGGCAATCGGGCTGTTGCAGTGCCCTTGCAGGACATGCAGAAGCATCCGCTCGGCGGTCGTCTCGCGATGAGTACTGGCGTCACCCAGCTCGCTGATCACGTCGATCAGGGCCGTGTCGTCCTCGCGGCACTGGAGAGCCAGGACCCCCGCACCGATCGGCGGACACATCAGCTCGGGCGGCAGCACCTCGGTGATCACGTCGGTACGGCCGATGCGTTCGAGCCCGGAGAGCGCCAGCAGCAGCGCATCGGCCTCCCCGGCGGGGGGCTTCTCCAGGCGGCGGTTGGCGTTGCCCCGCATCGGTACGCAGTCCAGGTGCGGGTGCGAGGCGGCCAGCTGGGCGATGCGCCGGACCGACGAGGTGCCGACGCGGGTGCCGGCCGGGAGCTCGTCGAGGCGGAGGCCCTCCGGGTGGATGAGCGCGTCCCGGATGTCGTCCCGGGCGAGGAACGCGGCGAAGACCGTACCGGCGGGCAGCGGCCGGTCGGCGGGGATGTCCTTCACGCAGTGCACCGCGAGATCCGTCTTGCCCGCGAGGAGCGCCTGGTCGACCTCCTTCGTGAACGCGTCCTTCCCCTCGACCGCCGCGAGGTCGCCCATCTACTTGTCGCCGGTCGTCCTGACCGGGACGACCTCGGTGGCGGTGTCCGGGTACCGGGCGGCCAGCAGCGCGCAGACGCGCTCCACCTGGGCGAGGGCCATGGGCGAATCGCGGGAGACGATGCGGATCGGATTCAGTTCAGAGGCGGGTATAGCGCCCACGATAGACCTCGGTCCGGGGTGTGGGGCGTCAGGCCACCGGGTCCATCTCAGCTATGTGGCAAGCGGATTGAGGGCATCGGGCAGCTGTGCCAGAACGTGATCGACGCGCCGCCTCTGCTGGGGTCATCGGGATCGCAGACGGTCGATGAAGTCGGCCACGCCCTCCACCTGTCGGTAGGGCTTGAACGCCGGGGCCAGTTCACGGACGAGGGTGACGCACCGCTCGGCGCCGATCCTGGTGGCGAGGTCCAGCGATTCGGTGGTGACGGCCAGGGCCTGTTCGATGTCGTTGGCCCGGAGGAAACCCTTGGCCTGGTAGGTCAGGAAGATGCCGCGTGTCTTGTCCCTGGCCCTGGGCAGCAGGGCCATGCCCTCGGTCATCTTGGTACGGGCCTCCTCCGCCCGGCCGAGGTCGAGCAGACACTGCCCCGAATCCACCGCCAGGTCCGCCGGACTCATCCACGCGCACCATCCCGGCGCGGGATCGGTGGTCCGCACCGACAACTCGGTCTCGGCCGAGGACAGGTCCCGGTAGCACGCGGTCCGCCGGCCGAGGGCGGCGTAGGCCCTGGCCCGCCGCACGAACAGCAGTGACCGGGCGGTGGGGTGTCTGGTGCCCGAGATCGCATGGCCGAGCTGGTCCACGGAGACGTCCGGCTTGCCGAGCCAGTTCGACTGGTAGGCGAAGTCGGAGAGCACCCCGGCGCCGAAGTCGCGGTCGCCTGCGGCGTGCGAGGAGTGCAGGGCCGCGGTCCAGAGCTTGCCTGCCGCGTAGTGCTTACCCTGGTCGAAGCGGTACCAGCCGCAGGTGGTGGACAGTGCCGCGGCCAGGGAGTGCAGGCGTCTACCGGTCCGTTCGGTGCACCGGCCGCCGTCGATCAGATCGGTGACCGTGGCAAGGTGGGCATCCGCCAACTTGATGGTGTGCTGACGCTGTTCGGTCGGTAAGGCCGTCAGCTTCGCGCTGGTGCCCTCCAGCCAGTCGATGAGTTCGGTATCGACAGCCGTCCGCCCGCTGAGTGCGGCGGTGAGGCGGTCCGTCTCGATCGTGGCCCACTGGGCGGCGAGGCCGGCCAGCGCAGCCGCGCTGTAGGTCATGAAGCTGCGGCGGTCCATGGCGGCTTTCTGTGCGTCTCGAAGTACGTGAACCGTGTGCGCCGTCCCGAGCGGCATAGGGAGATCCCGGCCGGGCAGCCAGTCGGGCCAGCCGCACAACTCCAGTTCCTTCACGGGGACGCCGAAAGCTTCGGCTATCAGGACCTGCGAGTCGGGGCCGGGCTTCTTGCGTCCGTTCTCCCACCGGCTGACGGCTGTCTTGTCGGTACCGGAACGGAGTCCGTGTCTGCGGGCGACCCGGTCGAGTTGCGCGGCCAAGTCACTCTGCGACCACCCGCGCAGTTCGCGGGCGTAGGCGAGGGGGTGCCGGATCGGGTCGTCCACGCGTCAATTCCATCATCGACAGTGACCGCAAGCGTACTGCGAGCGAGGGCTGGACAACCCCGGGACTACAGATTGCGGCTGTCCGGGGCACTTCCTTTCGGCTGTACTCAACACACGCCGACAAGTTCCCGCACGAAGTGGAAGGAGTCTGTCCATGAAACGACGAGCCGCAGCCACCGGCCTCGGACCCACGCCGATCGAGGACCACCCGCTGGGCCTGCTCACAGCGGGCAAAGGGATGAAGGAGACCCCGATGTTGATCGCTGTCCAGCCGTGGGGCGTCAAGCGCCTGGCCCCTTACCCCACCACCGTGCGGTACCCGTTCACCCGGACCGAGGTCGATCCCGAGACGCAGACGACGCGCTACTTCGACGCGGTGGGCCTGACCGTCGACATGACGGCCGGGCACGGCACCAGTCAGTCGACGTCCTCACCGACCTCGACCGGTGCCGACGGCGGGGGCTCGCAGCCGCCCGCCCCCGCAGACTCGGACGCCCTTGAAGACCACGTACCGGACTGACATGACCGACTCGCCGGTTCTCGTCATCACCGCACTCGGTGACGTCACAGCGGATCTGGTGCTGAGTGAGCTGTACGGCCGAGGCGTCCCGGCCGTACGGCTCGACCCCGCCGTCGACTTCCCCGAGCACGCACGCATGAGCGTCCGGGGCGGGGAGGCCCCGTTCACGGGGGACTTGAGCACAGCTTCCAGAAACGTCGGGCTGTCCGCTGTCCGCTCGGTCCACTGGCGGCGTCCCACGCCCTACGGCGACCCGCGGCAGAGCGAGTCGCTCCAACGGCGTTTCGCCCTCGAACAGTCACGCGCCGGATACACGGGGATGCTGACCGCGCTCCCCGAGGTGCCGCACGTCGACCACCCCATCCGCAACCGCGCCGCCGACCACAAGCTCGCCCAGCTCGGCACGGCCGAACGCCTCGGCTTCTCCGTACCCGAGACCCTGATCACGAACGTGCCCCGGGACGCCCGCGCGTTCGCGGCCGAGCACGGGACCGTGATCTACAAACCGGTTCATGGCGTGCACCTCACAGGGGAGGACGGCCGCAACCGGACCATCTGGGTTCGCCCTGTCCACGCCGACGAGCTCGACGACTCGATCGGCCTATGTCCCCACCTGTTCCAAGTCTGTGTTCCGAAGATCGCGGACATCCGGCTCGCCGCTGTCGGTGACAAGTTGTTCGCCACACGGATCGACACCGCCGGCGATCACTTGGACTGGCGGCAGGACCAGCGTCTGATCACCTGCTCGCCCGTACCGGTCCCGTGCCAGGTCCGTGAAGCCGTCGGACGCTTCCTCCGTGCGTTCGGGCTCACGTTCGGCGCGTTCGACTTCGCCCTCGACGAGAGCGGCCGATGGTGGTTCCTCGAATGCAATCCGAACGGTCAGTGGGCATTCGTCGACGAGCCCACGATCCGAGCCATCGCGAGCGCACTCGCTGACATCCTCCAGAAGGGCGCACCCGCATGACACCCGAGCAATCCGCAGCCCTGCGCTGTCGCCTCGTCCAACAGGTCGTCGGCGAGGGCCTGCTGCACAACCCGGACGTGCTCCGCGCGGCCCGGACCGTACCGCGCGAGACGTTCCTCGGTCGCGCGGTCTACCTGCCGAGCGACCCGCCGGGCGTCACCGTGTGGACGCCGACTCGGCGCGCCGACGTCCCGGCCGAGGAGTGGCTGCGCCTCACCTACCGGAACACGACGTGGGTCACGCAGATCGATGGCGTACTCGCGGAGGACGCCGCCGCGCCGATCACCGGCGGCACGCCGACATCGTCCTCGACCCTCCCCGGGCTGATCCTGTGGATGATCGAGCAGGCCCGAGTCTCGGCCGGCGACCGGGTCCTGATCATCGGCGCCGGTACGGGGCTGTCGACCGCGTACGTGTGCGAGATCGCGGGCGGGGGCCGCACCACCGCGATCGAGGCCGACCCCGCCGTCACCGAGCGCGCCCGCGGGGCCCTTGCAGAGGCCGGGTACGCACCGACCCTGATCACGGGCGACGGTCTGCGCGGACACGCCGACCGGGCCCCGTACGACGTCGTCCTCGCGTTCTGCTCCATGCGCCATGTCCCGTACGGCCTGCTTCGGCAGATCGAGGACGGGGGCACCCTGCTCGTCACCCTGGCCGGATGGGGGTTCGGGCACGGACTGGTGCTCCTCACCGCCGGCGGCGAGGGCGGAGCAGCAGGCCGGTTCCTGCCCGGGTACACCTCGTTCATGATGGCCCGCACACATGACCGGCCCCCGCACGGACCCGTCGAACTGCTGCCGGGTGAACAGCGGCGGAGCAGAATCGACCCCGCCCTGCTCGACGACTGGAACGGCCGATACGTCGCCCAGCTCGCCACGCCATCGGCCGAACGGCTCGGCGCGGGACACGAGCAGATCCTGCTCGACGTCGCCACGGGCTCGCAGGCGCGGACCCAGGCGGCCGAGGGCGGCGACGGGTGGACCGTGATCCAGCGTGGCCCGCTCAAGCTGTGGGACGCCGTCGAGGACTCGGTCGCCCTCTGGCAGGCCCATGGTTCGCCGCACCTCTCCGAGTTCGGTATGACGATCACTCCCCGCGCCCAGCAGGTGTGGCTGGGGTCTCCGGACGGTCCCGGCTGGACGCTGCCCGTCTAGGCAGTTCTCGAAGACCCCAGCCCGCCCGCTCAGGCCTTCGGGGCCACCTTGGAGAGGCCGTTGATGATGCGGTCCATCGCGTCGCCGCCCGTCGGGTCGGTGAGGTTGGCGAGCATCTTGAGGGTGAACTTCATCAGCAGCGGGTGCGTCAGGCCGCGCTGGGTGGCGACCTTCATGACCTTCGGGTTGCCGATCAGCTTCACGAAGGCGCGGCCCATCGTGTAGTAGCCGCCGTAGGTCTCCTTGAGCACCTTCGGGTAGTTGTTCAGGGCCAGTTCGCGCTGGGCCGGGGTCGCGCGGGCGTGGGCCTGGACGATGACGTCGGCCGCGATCTGGCCCGACTCCATGGCGTACGCGATGCCTTCGCCGTTGAACGGGTTGACCATGCCGCCCGCGTCACCGACGAGCAGGAGGCCCTTGGTGTAGTGCGGCTGACGGTTGAAGGCCATCGGGAGGGCGGCGCCGCGGATCGGCATCGTCATGTTGTCCGGGGTGTAGCCCCAGTCCTCCGGCATCGACGCGCACCACGCCTTGAGGACCTCGCGCCAGTCCAGCTCCTTGAAGGCGGCGGAGGAGTTGAGGATGCCGAGGCCTACGTTGGAGGTGCCGTCGCCTTCCGAACGAAGGCACCCGGGCCACGGCTCCGCCTTCACTGAACCGCCAAGGCAACGTGCCTCGGAGGAAACTTGCAACACCCCAGGCTTTTGGAACCCGGCGCAACCCCCAGCAACGCTCGCCGGCCCCGAACCTTCCTGCAAGGACGAACCCTAGTGAACCGACCATCAGGCGAACAGGGCGCCGTCACCGAAGAACCGAGGTTGGTGCGGGTTCTGCTTATTCTACGAGGTCCGGAGCTACAAGAACTTGACAGAATCTTTGAGAAATCGAAATAGCTTTTGGAGAATAGTCGCCGACTTACGCCAATCGATTTCCTCAAAAAGACTCGCCTTTGTCACCCCCGCCTCCCCCTCCGGATTATGCGCGGGCGACAAATGGTCCACGGCGATCAGTACGCTAATTCGACCTATGGAAACACCCAAAATCCGAGCAGCCTCACGTTGCGACACCCAATCATCTACGGAAACGTTCGGGACATTTAGCAGGCCCTTCGGGTACCCCTCGCCGACAGCCACCCACCACACCTTCCTCGGTACACCTGTTTAATGGAATCTGCGGAATAGTCAACACCTAATCGATTCAACCCCTCCGACCGTCGAGAAAAAAGACTCGAGGTGCGGAAAAGGAAAACTTTTCCGCACCCCAGATATCTCAACTAGAAAGCGTAATCCCTTATTACCCGAAGGGACACCCTCAGCGCCTCGCGAGGAATCTGTAGTCTCCCCACACCGGCCAGAGGGGTTCCGGCCTTTGGCCCGAAGGTGAGACACCCTCCTGGCCCTCTACCGCAGAGAGCGCCTGCCGCAATCCCCTTGACCTCAGAAACTGCCGTTCTCTTGATAAATTTCGCCCCACCATCAGCCCGCTCGTCAGGGGTGGACACCACCATGTGCGCACCTAGACCGGCTACAAACACTGCCCCAGCACCGACCAAAAACATCCCACCGCCGCACACTACACTCGCAATACAGGCGGCAGTACCAATGGCGGCGATAGCCGTGATCCCAATATCTACGAGCTTGTGATTTCGCCAGCCGGAATCTCCTAGGCTATTGTCCCAGGCAGCGCGGAAATTACCTTTCTTAATATTTCCCCATATGCCATCCTTTTTGCGACGCTCGGCATCCGCTCTGGCATGAGCTGCCGCCTGCGCCTGTTCCGTGGCCGCAGCCACCTTATTTGCATTGTAGTGGTAGACCTTGTAGCTGCTCGGGTTTGCTACGTATGCCTGGTAGCGGGGGCTGAACCAGGACTTGGGTGTCTGGTGCCAGACCCACTTTCCGCTCTTGTAGGTGTACCCCGCGTTCATTCCACGGTCGGCCGCCCAGCGGTCGTCGTTGTACGAAGCGCCGCCGGCCGGGCCGTCCGGGCGGAGGCCGTCCGGGTCGGACTTGGTGAGGGGGCTGTTGTGGGCGTAGCTGTAGGCGTTCATCTGGGCCGGGTCAGCGGTGTCGATGATGGGGTCGACGCCGAGGAAGCGGCCGAGGGTGGGGTCGTATTCGCGGGCGCCGAGGTGGGTGAGGCCGGTGGGGTCGTTGGGTCCGCCGACGAAGCCGCGGGTCCCGAAGGCCGTTGACTGCTGGGATCTGAGCTGACCGAAGGGGAGTTGTTTCCTTCGGGTGATGGCGAGGGGTCCGACAGCGAAGGCGCTCATCGCGGTTCCCTGGTGGTCGCTGATGAGGTAGGAGATGGTTCCGCCGGTGCGGACCGCGACGGTTTCCCCGTTGTGCGTGTAGAAGCGGGTACCGGTATATCGGGTCGTACCCGCATGTCCGCGTCGAGGGCGGTGGTCGGGCGGTGGTCTCGCAGGCTGGGGGCGTGCTGCTGGTCGAGACGGTCCGTAGGGGCTTGCCCGGGACTCCAGGAACTTGCATAAGCCCGCACCCGGATTTGCCTGACAGATCGGGGTACTGACGCTGGAGCAAGTGCCTGAGATCAACGAGAGCACATCACGCTGACAAGAATGAATAACGCGTAAAACGGCCCTTTAGCCTTGATCATTCGTGAGTCCCCGTCAGTTCGCTGATGATTGCTTGGCGTTGGGGTGGTGCAGTCTTTTCGGGTGCGGGGCGGGCCGAGGGCCCGACGGTCGCGTCGGGTGTGCGCCGGGTTCCACTTTCCCGGGTGGTGGTGCGGGTTGTCGGGACGGTCGGGCCAGCTGGTCAGCCGGGGTTCGGGAGGGCTTGGAGCCGGTCGATCGCGTGGGAGATGACCTCGGTCCAGGGCCATCTGGCGGTGAAGCGGAGCCGGCGGCGGCGGCCGGTGTGGATGAGCTGCGCGGCGGCGGAGAACAGGCGGAGCCGGAGTCGTTTGGGTTCCCAGCGCCGGGCGTCGCCGGTCAGGGCGAGCATCGGCATCCAGGCCAGCAGGTCGAGGGCGATGGAGATGATCTCCAGCCAGATCCGGTTCTGTGCGGTGTCGTGCGGGGGCAGGTTGCGCAGGCCGGTGTCGCGGGCGTTTCGGATCCGGTCCTCGCAGCGGGCCCGCCTTCGGTGGCGGAGTTCAAGGTCGGCGAGCTGGCCGCCTTTGGTGTTGGTCGCGAAGCAGGTCAACCGCAGTCCGTCGAGGTCGGTGGAGCGCAACTGGGCGCCGGGGTGAGGCCGTTCCTTGCGGACGATCAGCCGCATCCCCCTCGGCCAGCTGGTCAGGTCGGGCATGTCGGTGATCTCCGCGACCCAGGCGCCGGGCCGCTCCGTGCCGCCGGAGTCGTAGGCCGGCGTCCACGCCTCCTTCGGGATCTTCAGCACCGCCTGGTGGATGGCGTCGGTGATGGTCATGCCGACGGAATACGACAGCCACCGGCCCCGGCGGGTCAGCCAGTCGAGGAAGGCGTGAGTGCCGCTCGGCGGAGTCGGTGCGGATCAGTGTCTGGCGTCCGCGCCGCAGGTTCCTGGGCAGTTGGGCCAGGGCGAGTTGGGTGGTTTCGATGTGATCGCTCGCGGTGTTGGAGCCCGCATTGCCGGGCCGCAGCAGTGCGGCCATGGGCTCTCCGGCCCCGGCCTGGCCGTGGTCGACGAACGCGACGAGGGGGTGATGACCGAAGGTCTTCTTCCAGGTCGCGGTGGCGTCCTGCTTCTCGGAGTGCGCCAGGACCAGCACTCCGTCGATGTCCACGATCACGCTGCCGTCGGCGGCCGGACCGTTGCCCCCGGCCAACTCCCGGACTCCGCAGCGCACTTCCGCTCGGGCCGTGCGGATCGCGGTGAGCGCCTTGGGCCCGGCCGCGGCCAGGGTATCGATGAGGCGAGAGACGGTGGGATCGGAGGCCACCGGGCCGAACACGTCGGGCTCGGCCCTCAGCATGGCGACATCGGCCAGGCAGTCCCCGCCGAGTGCGACGGCCAGGGCCACATCCAGAAGGATCTTGCCCGGATCGTGCACCGCCCGCGGCTTGCTCCACGACGCCAACGCCGCCGATATCGCCTCATCCAGCCCGGACTTGCGGACCGTCTCCACCAACAGCACCGCCCCGGCCTGCGAGACCACCGAGCGGCCACCGCCCTCGACGCGGACAGGCGGATAGGACCCGATAGTCTTCTTCACTTGAGAAGTGCCTCCGGCGATGGCAGGAACAAGGACCTCGACAATCCTCATTCTTGCTGGTCAGAGGCACTTCTCGCTTACGCGGTCACCCATCGGACAGCCCGGTTCATGAAAGCGCGAGGCTAGAGAGGCTGGTGATCCAGCGGTGGCCGCGGTCCCAGTCGCCGCGGCCACCGTCGATCGCCTTCTGCATGGTGCGGCCGAGGCCCAGGGTGTGGTCCGCCTCGTGGAAGTCACGGAAGACTGGAGTCGTGGCGCGCAATGTCTCAACGCGGAACCCTGCTTGTTCGGCGAGGCTGCGTCCGATGGTCGCGTTGTGGACCGCTTCTTCAGTGGTGTAGCGGGTGAAGGCGCGGCTTGTCTCAAGATCCTCAGCGTCGACGATCAAGGTGTCCCAGTCAGGTTCGACAAGGCCGATCCGGGCATCCGGCCGGGTCGCGAGGTAGACCTGTGCAAGAACCTCCGAGGGTTCGGCAACATGCATGAGGACTCGATCGATCTTGGCTCGGTCCACGGTCCCCGCTCGACAGGGAGGTCGTGCGCGTCGCCTTGGCGAATGCCCACGCCCAGGCCGTCCGTGCGCTCGCGGGCCCGGGTGAGCATGGCTTCGTCATGGTCGACGCCGATCACGGTTCCACTGGCACCGACACGTTCCGCCAACGCCGGTAGATCGGTGCCGGGGCCGCATCCCAGGTCCAGGGCGGTCTGGCCCGACTGGATGTCCAACAGGTCAAGTAGCTGCTGCTTGTACGTGCGGGCGGCATCGCTGGCCGCGCCTCGCAGCATGTAGGAAGCCTGGTCAGGTCGGGACCGGACCCACCAAGAGCTGATGACATGCGGTCCAGTCAAGTATGCGCACGCCTGCCTCCGCCCTCGCAGTGCTGTCGAGCACGAGCTCACGTGGAGGACGTGACCGGGGCCCGCAAGCCGAGCCATTGCTCGGCGTCCCAGGCCTCGAACCGCTCGACCTCGGTGAACCCCAGCTTCGCCGCGAGACGCATGGAGGCGTAGTTGGCGCTCTGCGTGGTGAGAACCACCGGCTCGCCGGGAAGGACGCCGTCGAGCCAGCCGAGTGCCGCTGCGCACGCCTCGGCCGCATACCCGAATCCCCACGCCTGAGGCAGGAAGAGATAGCCGAGATCGACCTTCCCCGCGGCAGCCGGGCGACGGTGCCCTGTTGCTCTCCTGAGCAGGATGTGGCCGATCATCGACCCGTCGAGCTCAACGACGAAACTCCCGGGCCACCGCTCGGGCACCTTGGGTATCTCACGCTCAAGTGCGTCACTGGGGCGGGGGCCGCCGAGGTAGGTATGCACCTCTGGCGACGCGAGCAGCTCGATGAACACCGGACGGTCACGGGCCCGGGCTCACGGAGCACAAGCCTCTCGGTCTTGATCGGGGCAGGCGGCCAGGCAAGATCATTTATGCCGACCACTCAATCAGCAGACTCGGCAGCGATCAATGGCCTCACCAACTCGTCGGCCCTCCTGGGACGAGCGCGGTCACCGTCTAAGGACTGCGCCGCCCGCCAGGATAAGGACGATACCGGCGAAGAACCGCTAGCGGTCGTCGTGATCGGGCAGCTGGTGCACGATCTTGCTTGCCGCAGGCAGCCTCCTCCAGGCTGTCAGATTGTCTCAGACAGCTCTGCGAGCCAGGCACCAGCGCTCAGCGGCCACGGTGGATCAACTTCCATACCCAGCTCAGCGAGTGCCAGCACATAGTCGGACTCTCCCAGCGGGAGCGCGAGTAGATCACGCAATTCGCCGGCCAACTGCGCGAGCAGGCCCGGGTCAGTCTCGTTCGTGTAGTCCTGGAGCGCCAGATCATGGTCACCGAACTCGTCCACCATGTCCTGCGAGAACCAGCCGCCGAGAAGCTGCCCCAGCTCGGGGAACCGGGCATGCCATTCCCAGTGGGTGCGGGGGGTCGCGGGCCTCGGGGCCGCTCCGTTGTCGACGCTCTGGCTCAGGCGGTCGGCAAGGGTGAGCAGCCAGACTTGAATCTCCGAGTCAGGAAGCCCCACGTCCGGCACCGGGTAGAACTCCCCCAGGCGCAGCCGCAGTCGTCCCGGGGGAGTCCGAGCGTATTCGCGCAGTTGGTACGCGGCTGTTGCGATAGCCCATGGGCGAGTCCGCCAACTGTGCCGGAGATAGGCCTCCAGAGCTTCCTCGTCATCCGGCGTGCGGCCCAGATGGGCCCGGACTACTTGGTCCAACTCGCCGAACTTCCGGTCGTGTTCAATCGGGCTGAGCGACACGGCGCCCCTAGAGATAGATCGGAAAGGTGGAGTGGACGCTGAATCCGTGCGGACTCTCATCATTCCTCTTGAGCGTGACCCTGGCAGCCCGCACGTCCACGGGGCCTCTGCCTGCAAGCATCATCGCCTGCAATACGACGCGCCCGACGGGTTCCGCACGTGAGGGCCAGGCCGCCTCGACCGTGAGCCGCCGACGGGTGGACTGGGCCAGCCACCGATGGATCAACTGCTCGTTACGTGTGATCACCTGTTGCGTGGCCCACTGGGCCGTTACTCGGTCGGGGTAACTTGCGGCACGGTTCTGCCGAATGGTCACGAGTGCTCTCGCTGCATGTGGTCGTTGACAGTGTCGATGATCTCGTGAAGCCGTTCCCGGGTCGCCCATGAGAGATGCTTCTTCATCCCGTCCGGCCCGGGGAAGATAACGAGGGCGCGCTGCGCCTCAGTGGTGTAGGAAACCGCCCGTTCGGTGCAGTACGGATGCTCATCCGTCACGGACGAACGAATAAGATCCACGAAATCACGATCCCCCTCATCTGTGAGGATGGCACCGAATCCGAACAGGTAAGGGAATGTTTGCAGGAATTCTCTCGACCCCATTGCCAGATCCCCGTACTCCGGAGCACCCTGCCGATCGGCCATACGCACCAGTTCCGCCAAGGTGCCCAGGTACTCCGCCGGATCCATATCACCTGCTACGCGCTGCACCTTTCTTCTAAATTCTGACGGATGCGAGTCCAACATTCCGAGCCGTTCGAGAGAGTCCGAAACAGCATCCAAGACTCCGGACGAAGAATACACCGAGCAATTCCAGTTAGCCACCCAATCGTAACGGATCAAGCGAATGTAGCGTCGAAGTTCTTCGTCGAGAGAAAGCTTTCCATTAGACTCCTGGACCGCGACAGCAATTTCGAGAAGTCTTGACACGGGCCCATCGGAAAGCAATGACGGCGGAAAGATTTGCAAAGGATCAACCTTCCTCAAGGGGCCGCATGCGGCATGGCTGTCAGGACAATAAAGGGCGGCTCCAGCCCTTCCTTGTAGATGAGTCGAACCTGAACCCAATCCCTTTCCTCTGCCGATGCGCTCATTCCGTTCGCATCGTATTCCGCACGCGAAACCGTGCGCCCGACCGATTGCCCGGAAAACTCCAGGTAGAGTGGCGGCTGTATCTCGGATCTGTTCGGGTTGTACCCGGGCCTGTCTCTGACCTTTTTCTCGACGCTATCGATCCAGGCTGCGATCCTGTTCTCGTTGGCGTCATCACGCAAGACATCTTGGGTGTATTTTTGGGCTGACGACAGGTCTGTGAAGGACGACGCATCCGGAACGTTCGGCTGGTCACGCAGGCGCATTATCATTTGGTCGTCAGCCAGTCCCACATGTTTATCGATGGGATGACTCCCGAACATCCCTTCCTGGGCCGCAAGGTCCATCGGATAGTACATATCGTCTGGATCCTGACCCGGAACAGAAAAATGGTGCTCCGGTTTGAACTCGTTCAGTGAGCGGGCTCCGAAGGCCTGGGACCGCGCCTCCTCCGAATGGTAGGTAGGCGCACTACGGTACGCTTCGTCCAGTGCAGGAATAAGCCTGTTGAGATCACTCGTCAAGCCCAGTAATTCACCTTCATATAATGAGACTGCTGCATTGATTGCCCCGGTATCAATTTTGAGGGTGATTCCGATACCGAGCTCACGCCCCAACCCAAGAATTCCTTTTCCGATCTTCTTTACGTCGTTCATGTCGAGGCCGTCCGCGATGTCGGGCAGCGCGTCCCAGACTGCCTCACGGTAGACGCGTGCCACTTCCCTTCCCATCTTCTCGCCGGCTTCTGCGTACGCCCGCATGATCTGACTGACTTCCTGGGTGGTGTCCCACAGCACGGACATGACGGGATGGCTGCCGGCTCCCTGCCCTCCCGCGCTGTCGTGCTTCCACTCATAGCCCGCGGTCGACGTCCCCCATGCAGTGGTGCCCCACAGAGAGCTGGCGAACTGCCGCATCGCCGCCTGCCATTCGCCGTTGTTGGGGTCTGATATGGACCCGATGGTCCAGGTCAGCGTGCTCTCAATCTGGGTGATGGCAAATCCCGGCTTGAGCCAGGCCAGCGCTATCTTGTCCAGCTGCAAGTAGTCTGGCAGCGGCAGGATGTCGCCTGCCTTGCCCCACCTGTAAACGTTGTCAAACAGGTCACGGACGATGTCCATCGCCCAGTCGGGAACGCCCTCCAACAGCCAGGAGATGAGCCCCGAGCTGTAGTCGTCCATGTCGCCCCACTTCGGATCAGGGATCCGCTGGTACCTCGGCGGCGTGTCGATCACCTGAGGCAGGGGGAACTGAACCGGCGGGGCATTACCCGACGGATGACTCGCGGCCTCCGCCATGGAGTAGTTGTTGGCTGTGGTGACGAAGCCGACTGCGACGCCGCCGACGCCGGTCACGGTCTTTGCCCAGACATCGAGGAAGCGATTGCCCACCTTGACGTAGGCGGTCGACACCATCTCCGCAGCTGTCCCGTACCCGCCGCAGTCCATGAACTCGACCAAGTCGTACACCAGGTCGTTGGCCGCCTTGTGCAGCATGCCCTGCTGTAAGGCCACGCTCTTCGCGACTGTGTTGAGTTCCGAAGGCTCGACGTCAAATCCGAGACTAGAGCCGGAGGTGCTGGGTGGCCGGGTCAAGGTCTCGCTCCCCAGCCGCGAAGTACGGCTCGATGCGCCGCGCCGTAGTTCGACTGCCCGGTCGACACGACTTCGTGCAGCCACTTCTGGGCAGCCTGGAGGTCCTGCATCTCTTGGTCCCACCGGTCGAGTTCGTCCACAAAGCTGCTGCGCGCCTGTCCCTCCCAGCTCAGGACTGCCTTCTCGACCCGTGCGTACAGCTCGTCGAGCCGAGCGTTGAGCTGTCGCAAAACGTCCTCCAGCTCTTCCGACAGACTCTGGAGCGTCGCGAAATGAACACCTATATAGTCATCACCCATCAGGGCCGCCCGTCCATATGTCGGCGATGCTGCTAGGTGGCGCCGCCGAACCCGCTCTCAAGCCCTCCGCCTGGAGCTTCTCGGCCTCCGCTGCTACATCCACAGCACTCTGCACCCGACTGAAGCTGCGCAGCTTTTCCAACTCGTCTTCGGTGAAACCGTCTCGGCTCATGCGTATGGCTTGCTCAAGCACCGCGAGAATGCCTCGTATTCGTACGGCGTCCTCGGCGGCTCCACGATGGAGGGCCCGGTATGCCTTCCCGGTCCTACCCTGCCAGCCGGCCTCCACCTGGTCGACGATGCCGTCCATGCGCCGCACCTGTTTGTCCAGATATTCGCGCATGACCCCCATATCCTTGGCCAACTGTGTCAAGTCGTCCTCAGAAAAGGCCAGATCATCATTGATGTTCACGTCCCCCCTCTCGCCCCTCTGATCAACGTACCAAGAGCCCCCTGCATCTCGCTGACGTGGACCGGGACTGTAAAACGTTCGGTGTAACTCCCGATCATGGAAGATGCATCGATGACCAGCAACAACGTGACCGAGGCCGAGACTGTCGAGCCGTCTGAGCCGGTGCCGCCGAAGTCTGTGGATGACCGGCTGATCGACGAGCTCGTGGGCCGGGCTCAGGCCGAGGGCCTGCAGCTGACCGGCGAGGGCGGGCTGCTCCAGCAGCTGACGAAGCGACTCCTGGAGTCCGCTCTCGAGGGTGAGATCACCGACCACCTCGGCTATGACAAGCACGATCCTGCCGGGAAGAACGGCGGCAACAGCCGCAACGGGACCCGAGCCAAGACCGTGCTGACCGACGTCGGCCCGGTGGAGATAACCGTGCCCCGCGACCGCGAGGGTTCCTTCGAGCCGAAGATCGTCAAGAAGCGCCAGAAGCGCCTTTCCGGCGTCGACGAGATGGTCATCTCGCTCGCCGTGAAGGGCCTGACGACCGGTGAGGTCCAGGCCCACCTGTCCGAGGTCTATGGCGCCGAGGTGTCCCGTCAGACGATCTCCACGATCACCGACAAGGTCCTCGAAGGCATGGCCGAATGGCAGAACCGGCCCCTGGACTCAGTCCATCCGGTGGTCTTCATCGACGCTATCCACGTGAAGATCCGCGACGGCGCCGTGGCGAACCGGCCCATCTACGCTGCCCTGGCCGTCACGGCCGAGGGCCGGCGGGACATCCTCGGGCTGTGGGCCGGCGACGGCGGCGAGGGTGCCAAGCACTGGATGCACATCCTCACCGAGATCAAGAACCGCGGAGTGAACGACGTCCTCATGCCCGTCCGCGACGGGCTCAAGGGCCTGCCCGAGGCAGTCGAGGCCGTCTGGCCCCGCACCACCGTCCAGACCTGCGTGGTCCACCTGCTGCGGAACTCCTTCCGCTATGCAGCCCGCCAGGACCGGGACAAGATCGCCAAGGTACTCAAGCCCGTCTACACCGCGGCGACCGAGGAGGCCGCACTCGAGCGGTTCGCGGAGTTCGCCGACACGTGGGGCAAGAAGTATCCAGCGATCGTCCGGCTCTGGGAGAACGCCTGGGAGGAGTTCACTCCCTTCCTCCGCTTCGACACCGAGATCCGACGCATCGTCTGCACCACCAACGCGATCGAGTCCGTGAACGCGCGGATCCGACGGGCGGTGAAAGCCCGCGGCCACTTCCCGAACGAGCAGGCCGCCCTGAAGTGCGTCTACATGGCGATCATGTCGCTGGACCCGACCGGCAAGGGCCAGGCCCGCTGGACCATGCGCTGGAAGACAGCCTTGAACGCCTTCGACATCACCTTCGACGGCCGACTCTCCGCAGCACGCCAGTAACCCTCAACAACCCGAGTTACACCGCTCGTTTGACAGACCCCATCGGTGACGGCGCCTGGGCCAACTACGAGATGGTCGCTCCCGGCGACGTCAACGGCGACGGCAAGGTCGACATGGTCGCCAGACAGAAGTCGGACGGACGGCTCCGTCTCTACACCGGCGCCGGGCCGGCCGGAGAGGGACTGGGCCACACGACCGTCGACCTCAAGGCCAGCGGCTGGGACGCCAAGACGCATCCGTTGATCACGTCAGAGGGTGACAGCAACGGGGACGGCAAACCCGACCTCTTCGTCGCCAGCCACGACACCGACAAGGGCCTCTACTTCTACCCCTCCATCACTCCCACCGGCATCGGCACACCCACCGTGGTCGGCGCCACGGGCTGGCTCAACTTCCAAGCACTGAGCTGAACCAGCCTGACAACGACCTGTGGGCCGCGCCTTCTCGGTGCGGCCCACGGTCTCGTCCGGTTCCTCGCGAGCCGGAAGCTCAGGGCTGTCCCGTGCATTCCTCCGAGCTCGGCAACCCCGCCCCGTCAGGCCTTCGGGGCCACCTTGGAGAGGCCGTTGATGATGCGGTCCATCGCGTCGCCGCCCGTCGGGTCGGTGAGGTTGGCGAGCATCTTGAGGGTGAACTTCATCAGCAGCGGGTGCGTCAGGCCGCGCTGGGTGGCGACCTTCATGACCTTCGGGTTGCCGATCAGCTTCACGAAGGCGCGGCCCATCGTGTAGTAGCCGCCGTAGGTCTCCTTGAGCACCTTCGGGTAGTTGTTCAGGGCCAGTTCGCGCTGGGCCGGGGTCGCTCGGGCGTGGGCCTGGACGATGACGTCGGCCGCGATCTGGCCCGACTCCATGGCGTACGCGATGCCTTCGCCGTTGAACGGGTTGACCATGCCGCCCGCGTCACCGACGAGCAGGAGGCCCTTGGTGTAGTGCGGCTGACGGTTGAAGGCCATCGGGAGGGCGGCGCCGCGGATCGGCATCGTCATGTTGTCCGGGGTGTAGCCCCAGTCCTCCGGCATCGACGCGCACCACGCCTTGAGGACCTCGCGCCAGTCCAGCTCCTTGAAGGCGGCGGAGGAGTTGAGGATGCCGAGGCCTACGTTGGAGGTGCCGTCGCCCATGCCGAAGATCCAGCCGTAGCCGGGCAGCAGGCGGTCCTCGGTGCCCCGGCGGTCCCAGAGTTCCAGCCAGGACTCCAGGTAGTCGTCGTCGTGGCGGGGCGAGGTGAAGTACGTACGGACCGCGACGCCCATCGGGCGGTCCTCGCGGCGGTGCAGGCCCATCGCGAGGGAGAGGCGGGTGGAGTTGCCGTCGGCGGCGACGACGAGCGGGGCGTGGAAGGTGACCGGGGTCTTCTCCTCGCCGAGCTTCGCGTGTACGCCGGTGATCCGGCCGGTGCGGGGGTCGGTGATCGGGGCGCCGACGTTGCAGCGCTCGTACAGCCGGGCGCCGCCCTTCTGCGCCTGGCGGGCCAGCTGCTCGTCGAAGTCGTCGCGCTTGCGGACCAGCCCGTAGTCCGGGTAGGAGGCCAGGTCCGGCCAGTCCAGCTGGAGCCGGACGCCGCCGCCGATGATGCGCAGGCCCTTGTTCCGGAGCCAGCCGGCCTCTTCGGAGATGTCGATGCCCATGGAGACGAGCTGCTTGGTGGCGCGCGGGGTGAGGCCGTCGCCGCAGACCTTCTCGCGGGGGAAGGCGGTCTTCTCCAGGAGGAGGACGTCCAGGCCCGCCTTGGCGAGGTAGTAGGCGGTCGTGGAGCCGGCTGGGCCTGCCCCGACGACGATCACATCCGCGCTGTGTTCGGACAGGGGCTCGGTCACGGTCGGATCTCCCGAAGACTCGAAATCGCGTGCCGCGCGGCACATGTCCCGTGCAGTCTATGGGGGCCCTCCGGTCAACCTCCCGAAGGGCTCCCTCATGTCGACCGCGCCCGGCGCCCCGGCGCCGGGGGCCGTCAGGCGCGCACGCCCCGGTGCAGCGCGACCACGCCGCCCGTGAGGTTGCGCCAGGCGACGTCCGACCAGCCGGCCCGCTGGAGCTTCGCCGCGAGCCCGGCCTGGTCGGGCCAGGCGCGGATCGACTCGGCGAGGTAGACGTACGCGTCGGGGTTGGACGACACCGCGCGCGCGACCGGCGGCAGCGCCCGCATCAGGTACTCGGTGTAGACGGTCCGGAACGGCGTCCAGACCGGCTGGGAGAACTCGCAGATGACGACCCGGCCGCCCGGCTTCGTCACCCGGTACAGCTCGCTCAGCGCCGCGTCCGTGTCCTGGACGTTGCGCAGCCCGAAGGAGATGGTGACCGCGTCGAACGTCTCGTCCCGGAACGGCAGCCGCGTCGCGTCGCCCGCCGTGAACGGGAGCCAGGAGTTGCGCTTCTTGCCCTCCTGGAGCATGCCGATGGAGAAGTCGCACGGCACGACGTACGCCCCGGTCGCGGCGAACGGCAGCGAGGACGTCGCGGTTCCGGCGGCCAGGTCGAGGACCTTCTCCGCTGGGCGGGCGTGGACCGCCTTGGCGACCTCCTTGCGCCACAGCCGGGCCTGGCCGAGCGAGAGCACGTCGTTGGTCAGGTCGTAGTTCGCCGCCACGTCGTCGAACATCGAGGCGACTTCGTGCGGCTGCTTGTCCAGGGAGGCTCGGGTCACGTCTCCCATTCAAGCAGTCCGCCCGTGGAGCGAGGGGGCGGGCCCGCCGTCGGGAGACCGGGGGCTCGGGGCGGCAGCGCGGTGTCCGGCATGTGTCCGGCACGGCGGGCGCCCCGTACCCGGCCCGGCAATGCCTCGCCCCTCTTCGCACCGTCCTGTCCGGGATTCGGACACGAGTTTGGATTCGGCTTCAACCTTTCCGAACCGTGCGCTCTCAGTAACAGGGGAGAGACCACCGACGGACCGTGAAGGGGGCCGGATGAGCGCGGGGCCCAGCCGGGACGCCGGCGACAGCTTCGAGGAGTTCGCGCGGGCGAGCCAGCGCCGGCTGTACCGCACCGCGTACCTGCTGTGCGGCGACGCGGAGGCGGCCCGTGATCTGACCCAGACGACGCTGGCCAAGCTGTTCCAGCACTGGCACCGGGTGAGCGCCGCCGACCATCCGGACGCCTACGCCAGGACCGTGCTGACCCGCACCTACATCGCCGAGCGCCGCAGGCGGCTGCGCGACTTCCGTGCCCATACGCCGATCGCCGCGCACGCACCGGCGGTCGGACCCGAACTGACGGTCACCCTGCTGGCCGCGTTGGCCGAACTGCCGCCCCGCGCACGGGCGATGGTCGTACTGCGCTACTGGGAGGACCTGAGCGTGGAGACCGTGGCCGAACTGCTGCGGTGCAGCCCGTCCACCGTGAAGAGCCAGTGTTCGCGCGCGCTCGCCACCCTGCGTACGCGGCTGGGCGACGCACACCTCTACACCACCCGAAGCTGAGGAGAACCGTCGTGGACATGTCTTCTGACCGCTTTCCCGGCCGGGGCGCGGACGACGGGGCCGAGGCCGCCGCCGAAGCGGAGGTGGCCGAGACCCTGCTGATCAGGGCCGCCATGGAGCAGGCGACCGACGGTGCGCCGACCCTGCCCGACCTGGTGCCCGCCGCCCTGGTCCAGGGCCACCGCCGCCGCACCCGGGCCCGCGCGACCATCGGGGCAGTGGTGACGGGCGTGGTGGTACTCGGCACTCTCGGCGCCGTCCTGCCCCTGTGGAGCGGGAACGGGAACGGGAACGGCGGTACGGAACCGGCCCGGACGTGGTCCGCCGCCGCGCGGCCCACGAGCATCGCGCCGACGCCGAGCCCGGAGAACGTCCCGGCGAACACACCGACGAACGCGCCGTCACCCGTGTCGTCGGACGCGCCCTCGGAGGCGTCGTCGGTCCCGACGTCACCGGTGCCCACGGATGCGCCGGAAGCGTCCACCGTGCACATCGAGCCGTCCCCCGGACAGTCGTCCATGGCCGACCTGCCGGCCGCCGAGCGGGCCCGGCAGCAGAAGTTCCAGCGCCATATCGCGCTATTGCTCAGCGAGTTGCTGCCACGGAAGGTGGGCTCGGTCCATCCGGTGGACCTTGCCGTCAGCCAGTACCAGGCGGGGATCGGCGGCGAGGTCTACCCGGTCGTCCTCTCGGTGCGCCCCGAAAGCGGCCGGAGTGTCGCTCCGCAGGAGGCGCCCTGCCCCCAGTACCCGGACGACCTGCCGCACTGCCGGCGGGCGACGCTTCCCGACGGGACCGAGGCCCAGGCCGTGGCGTCGGTCGCCGGACCTGACGGGTCACCGGCCGCCACGCGCACCCTGGTCCGCTTCACGTACGGCGACAGCGCGGTCGTCCTCTCGGTCGGCGGTGACGACGGCACAGGGGGGCCGTCACCCGTCACCGCCGGTCAACTGCTCGCCGTCGCGGGGGACTCCAGGTTCCTGGAGCTCGTGAAGTACGCGGCGGCACACCCCATGGAATCGAAGGAGTACGCGGATCGTGTCGGCTGAGGTACGGAGACAGCAGGGGCAGCGACGGGGTGGCCGAGGGGCCCGGCGGCGCTCACGGCAGGAACGTCGCCGTCGCGGCCGGATACGGCTGCTGGTCGCGGTCCTCGTGCCGACGGCCGTGATCTGCGTGGCGGTGGCCGCCTCGCCGCTGTGGACCGGCGGGGACGATCTGTCGGCCGTTGCTGCGGCACCCGGATCAGCCAATTCCGGTTCGGGTTCGGGCTCCGTCTCCGGTTCCGGCGACAAGCCGGGGGCCGAGGCCGCCGGTTCCGGTGCGAAGGGCGGGACGGGTACCAAACCCAAGGCGCGTGCCGAGCCGAAGGTGAGCCCGAAGGCAAAGTCCAGCTCCGACACCGGCTCCGGTACCAAGAAGGGCGGCGGCCATCCCGCCATCCCTTCCCACGGCCCCGGCACCTTCACGGTCGCTCGGACGGGCGCGACCTCGGGCGGTGGCAACGCCTACCGGGTCGAGGTGGAGGATGGCACCGGCGTCGAACCGGACGCGGCCGCCACCCAGATCGCCGGGTTCCTCGCCGCGCCGCGCGGCTGGGCGCACGGCGGGAAGCACACGTTCCACCAGGTCACGAAGGGCCCTGCGGGGCTGGTTGTCCGGATCGCCACGGCGGCGACCGTCGACAGGATCTGCGGGAGCAGCGGGCTCAACACCCATGGCGAGGTCAACTGCCGCGTCGGCGTGAACGTCATGGTCAACCTCAAGCGCTGGCAGACCGGTTCACCCGAGTTCAACGGCCCCCTGGCCGAATACCGCGCCCTCATCATCAACCACGAAGTCGGCCACTGGCTCGGCCACGGCCACGAAACCTGCCCCGGCAAGGGCCGGCCCGCCCCCGCCATGATGCAGCAGATCTACGGACTCAAAGGCTGCGTCGCCAACGCCTGGCCCTATGACGTCAAGGGCCAGTACCTGGGCGGCCCGTCGGTGCCGTGAGGCTCCTGCCCGCGGTGCCCGACGTGCTCAGCGCCGCCGGTACACCAGTCGCCCGCCCAGAACGGTGACCAGGCAGGACCCGGCACCCGCCGCGACGAGCGCGGCCTCGTCCGGTACGTCGAACACCGCGAAGTCGGCGCGGGCTCCGGTGACGAGCGGGGCGTGCACGGCGCCCGGCAGGTCACGGCCCCCGGCCAGCGGATCGAGATCCGCCGCCCGGCCGATGGAAACGCTCCCCGGAACACCCTTCTCAGCGCTCTCCGGAACCTCCACCAGACCGGAGCGGGACACCGCCGTCCGCACAGCCGGGTCGCGGAACGGGCCGGTGAGGTGCGTCGTCCCGTACCGCAGCATCTGCTGGAGGCCCCGGCGTACGCTGCCCGCCCACCGGGTCGCGTCCAGCTCCCCCGCCAGCCGTGCGAACGCCTCGCCCGACAGCGGATCGGTCCCGAGTTCGTCCGCCTCGCGCGGGTCGGGGTGGTAGCAGCGGGTCAGCAGCCACTCCGCGTGCCGCTGCCGAAGCCCGGGGGCGATGACGCCCGGCCACTGCCGTACCCGCGCCGCCGGATGAGCGGCGGCGACCGCCTCGTACGGGCCGAGGCCGACGATCCGGTCCCCGTCCACGGCGACCGCGCCCCGCTCGACGGGGGCCGCGCCGACCGGAAGGACCAGCGGCGCGGCGTGGACGGTCAGCACGACGTCGTCAGTTGGCGTTCAGGAGCTTGAGCTCCGGGTGGGCGGTGCCGCCCTCGATCGCGGTGGACGAGATGTGCGAGACGACGCGCTCGTCGACCGGGTCGTTCGCCGGGTCGTCGTGGACGACGAGGTGCTCGTACGTGGTGGCGCGCTGGGCCGGGACCCGGTCGGCCTTGCGGATCAGGTCGATGATCTCCAGCCGGTTGGAGCGGTGCTTGGCACCGGCGGAGGAGACGACGTTCTCCTCCAGCATGATCGAGCCGAGGTCGTCCGCGCCGTAGTGCAGCGACAGCTGGCCGACCTCCTTGCCGGTGGTGAGCCAGGAGCCCTGGATGTGCGCGACGTTGTCCAGGAAGAGCCGGGCGATGGCGATGATCCGCAGGTACTCGAAGAGCGTGGCCTGCGTCTGGCCCTTCAGTTTGTTGTTCTCCGGCTGGTACGTGTACGGGATGAAGGCGCGGAAGCCGCCGGTCCGGTCCTGGACGTCGCGGATCATGCTCAGGTGCTCGATGCGCTCGGCGTTGGTCTCGCCCGTGCCCATCAGCATGGTGGAGGTCGACTCGACACCGAGACCGTGGGCGATCTCCATGATCTCCAGCCAGCGCTCGCCGGACTCCTTGAGCGGGGCGATCGCGGTACGCGGCCGGGCGGGCAGCAGCTCGGCGCCCGCGCCCGCGAAGGAGTCGAGCCCGGCGGCGTGGATGCGGCTGATGGCCTCCTCCGCGGAGACCTTCGAGATCCGGGCCATGTGCTCGATCTCGGAGGCGCCGAGCGAGTGGATGACCAGCTGCGGGAACGCCTTCTTGATCGCGGAGAAGTGCTCCTCGTAGTACTCCACGCCGTAGTCCGGGTGGTGGCCGCCCTGGAACATGATCTGGGTGCCGCCCAGCTCGACGGTCTCCGCGCAGCGGCGCAGGATGTCGTCGAGGTCGCGGGACCAGCCCTTGGCGGTGTCCTTCGGCGCGGCGTAGAAGGCGCAGAACTTGCACGCCGTCACGCACACGTTCGTGTAGTTGATGTTGCGCTCGATGATGTACGTCGCGATGTGCTCCGTACCGGCGTAACGGCGTCGGCGTACGGCGTCGGCGGCCGCGCCCAGCGCGTGCAGCGGGGCGGAGCGGTAGAGGTCGAGCGCCTCCGCCGGAGTGATCCGCCCGCCTTCGGCGGCTCGGTCGAGGATGGGCTGGAGGTCGGCCTTCTCGGTCACCGGGCTGTCACCTTTCGGCGGTTTTTCAACGGATCTACGGACCGGTTCAGCGTACGCCAGCCCTGCCGCAGGTCAGCCGCCGGACCGGTCGAGCGTGCCGTAGGGGAGCCCGGCGCCCCGCTCGTCGGACCGGAAGCGGAGGGTGTCCTCGTCGACGCGGGTGAAGTGGAGGTCCGAGTCGGCGGTCGTGCACAGGCCCGCCGTGCCGGGGCGTTCCGGATCGACGCGCTCCCGGAACATCAGCTCCTTTTCCGTGCCGGAGGTGAAGGACGCGACGCTGTGGCAGCTGATCTCGACGCCGAGGGTGGAGATCGTCGTGCTCGCACGCATCACGTCGGCGCCCTTCTTCCCCTTCCTGATCACCACACTGAGCGTGCCGTGCGGCTGACCGGTCGTCTTCTCGGTGAGCGGCCCCTTCCAGGTGCCGATGAAGCTCTTCGGCACCTCGCTGACCTGGCCGCCCGGGGTGGCGGCGCTGTCACCGGGGCCGGTCGGCCTGGGCGAGGCGGTGGCGCCCGGGGTGCGGTCGGTGCCTCCGTGGTCCGCGGTGTCGCTGCCGCCACCGCCCGGCATCAGGTCGAAGACGTAGGCGCTGCCCACGGTCACCGCGGCGAGCGCACCGGCCACCGCGAGGGCGACGGTGCAGCTCAGCCTGCGCCCCCGGTGCTCGCCCGGCCGGGAGTCGGTGCTCACCCCGACGGTGAACCGGGGGCCGGGCGCGCGCTGCCCCGGCACCCCGTCCGCCCCGGGACCGGGCGGGTACGGCGGCGGGCTCGTCGCCGGTCCGGTCAGGTGGGCCGCCGGTTCGACGGGCGGGCCGAACACCCCGACGGCGGGGCCCCCTTCGAACCCGTGCGAGGCGTTGGTGAACGGCACCGGCCCCGACCGCACCGGGGCGTCCTGCGGTTCCAGGTCCAGCAGCGCGACCGCGGAGCGGCTGACCTCGCGGACCAGGGGTCCGGGCAGCCAGCCCGCCGCCACCCGGGGAGCCGCGCCGCCGGGCGCCAGCCGCTCCGCGAGCCGGGCCGGGCTGGGCCGGTGCGCCGGGTCCTTCGCCAGGCAGGAGGCGACGACCTCGCGCAGCTCGCCCTCCAGATCGCCCAGCTCGGGCTCCTCGTGCACCACCTTGTAGAGCAGTACGGCGGACGAGTCACCCAGGAAAGGCGCGGCACCGGTGGCCGCGTACGCCAGCACCGCACCCAGCGAGAAGACGTCGGCCGCGCCCGAGATCTCCTGGCCCCTGATCTGCTCCGGCGCCATGTAGCCGGGCGAGCCGACCGAGACCCCGGTGGAGGTGAGCGAGGCGGTGGCGTCGATGGCCCTGGCGATGCCGAAGTCGATCAGCCGGGGGCCGTCGAGGGCGAGCAGCACGTTGGAGGGCTTCACGTCCCGGTGGATCAGGCTCTGCTCATGGACCGCGCCGAGCGCCTCTGCCAGCCCCGCGCCCAGGGTGCGTACCGCCTGTTCGGGCAGCGGGCCGTGCTCGGTCACCGCGGTGGAGAGCGGGGGCCCGGCCACGTAGCCGGTCGCGACCCACGGGACGGGGGCGTCGGGATCGGCGTCCAGGACGGGCGCGGTCCATTGCGCGCCGATCCGCCGCGCCGCGTCCACCTCGCGCCGGAACCGGGCGCGGAACTGCTCGTCGAGCGCGAAGTGCGGATGGACCACCTTGACCGCGACGGTGCGGCCGCCGGCGCTGCGCCCCAGGTAGACGCGCCCCATGCCGCCGGCACCGAGTCTGCCGATCAGCCGGTAGGCACCGATGCTCAGTGGTTCGCCGGCTTCCAGCGGCTGCATATGCGGACTCCCCCTGTGGACACCGGCCCGGACCTCCGACCGAAGCCTAGAGGCGGGGGTCTTGAAGTCCCAGGCAAACCATCCGCCGATATCGCCCCCGAGGGAACGAACGGCGCCATTCATCACAAGAAAAGAACGCGAATGTGTCGTTCCCGGGTGACGGACCGATTGACGGAAGCCACCGGGGCGCACTCCCGACGCTTCCCACTAATCGGCCATTCAACGCGTATTCACTCGAATCGATATCCCGAGGGAAGACCGGCCCGAGGGAAGGCCGGAAGGACGGAAGGGCGCGGAAAGGGCGGCGGGTAGGTGGAATGATGCATTCCACCTACCCGCCGCCGCATACCCTCGTGTGCGCTCAGCCGCCGAGCAGCTCCACGTTCACGTCCGCGGCGAAGCCGGTCGTCGGGCCGGTCCGGCGGGCGAACTCCTGGACACCGGCCAGCTGCGCGGGGCCGAAGCGGAAGTCGAGGGTCGTGAAGTAGCGCTCCAGCACCTCCGCGTCGAAGGCCTCCCAGCGCGCGGCCTGCTCCGCGACCTTGGTGACCTCCTCCAGGGAGACGTCCCGCGAGGCCAGGAACGCCTCGTGGACCTTCCGCACCGCGGTGGGCTCGGCCGCCAGATAGTCCTTGCGGGCGGCCCAGACGGCGAAGACGAACGGCAGACCCGTCCACTCCTTCCACATCGCGCCCAGGTCGTGGACCTGGAGGCCGAGGCGGGGCGCGTCGTGCAGGTTGGCGCGCAGCGCGGCGTCACCGATGAGGACGGCGGCGTCCGCCTCCTGCATCATCACGCCGAGGTCGGGCGGGCAGGTGTAGTAGTCCGGGGTCACCCCGTACCGCTCGGCGAGCAGCAGCTGCGCCAGCCGTACGGAGGTGCGGGAGGTCGAGCCGAGCGCCACCCGGGCCCGGTCGAGGTCCTCCAGGGGGCGCTGCGACACGATCACGCACGACATGACGGGCCCGTCGCAGCCGACCGCGATGTCGGGGAAGGCGACCAGGTCGTCGGCGTTGCGCAGGAACTCCACGAGGGTGATGGGGCCGATGTCCAGATCGCCCCTGATCAGCTGCTCGCTGAGCTTCTCCGGGGTGTCCTTCGAGAGCTCCAGGTCGAGCAGGGTCCCGGTCCGTGCCAGCCCCCAGTAGAGGGGAAGGCAGTTGAGGAACTGGATGTGGCCGACGCGCGGCCGGTTGCGACGGTCGTCGCCTGCGACGGTTGAGACGGTTGAATTGTCCACATCGCGAGGCTAGACCTGTCGGCCCCCGACAGCCCCACCGGGGGCGCGCGGCGCCGCGCGATCCCTCTCCCGGACGGCATCGACCCTTCTCCCGGCGGGTCGCCGATCCCTCTCCCGACGGTTGCCGGAATGGCGCCGGAGCCATCCCCCCCGCCCCTGCGGAAGAGGGCTCTCCCAAGGGCTCCCGGCCCTGCTCGAAGAGAGTCCCGGACCGCTCGTGCGCACGGCAATCAAACATTCGCGTCGCGTGATCTTTCCCTCTACCCTTCCGCACATCCTGCGTGCTAGGCTCAACGCCAAGTTGCAGTTTGGTTTCCCTTGCAGTACAGAGCCTGCGGAGCATGTAACCCGCAGGCTTTTGTAGTTTTCAGACTTCTTTGCAGGTTCTGGAGCAGGGCAACCCTTTGGCCCAAGGAGGGCTTATGGCTACCGGAACCGTCAAGTGGTTCAACGCTGAAAAGGGCTTCGGCTTCATCGCCCAGGACGGCGGCGGCCCGGATGTCTTCGTCCATTACTCCGCGATCAACGCGTCCGGGTTCCGCTCCCTTGAGGAGAACCAGGTCGTGAACTTCGACGTCACTCAGGGACCCAAGGGTCCGCAGGCTGAGAACGTCACCCCGGCCTAGTTGCCCGGGTCGGCCGATCGCGGCCGGTAACGCAGTACCCAAGGAGCCCCGCTCCCCCGCCTCGGCGGAGGAACGGGGCTCCTGCCTGTGTGCCCTGCTCCTTAAGGTCTACTTCTTGGGCGTCTCGTCGCGGCTGTCCACGACTCCTCGGTCGAGCACGGCCTGCATCTCGGTGACGGTGCCCTTCTTGCCCAGCTCGGTGTTCTGGACGAGGTAGGCGCGCATGCCCAGGTAGTCGTAGCTGTTGGCGTCGAAGACCAGTTCATTGCGCTCGTGGTCCCTCTCGTCCGTACGGGCAAGTGCCACACCGGGGCGGCCGTCGCCGTCCTGGGCCCTGTCCAGCGCGACGACGCCGGGGATCTTCGCCGCCGCGCGGTAGATCGCGGCGCCGGTCTCGGGCGGCAGGATGTTCTCGTTGATCAGGCCGGCCACGTAGTCGAAGAGGTTCTGATCGGACGAGCCGGAGTACGCGGCGTCCTCACGGAGCTTCTTCAGCAGCGCGTCGGGCTCGGTGGGCAGCTTCTCCAGCGCGGCGTAGGTGTGGTTGCGGTTCCACTCCGCGAGCCGTTCGTCACCGTCGCGCGGCGCCGACCAGATGATGTCGTCGCCCGGCTGCTTGAGGCGGCTCCGCACCTTGTCGGGGTTCTGGGACGTCCACGCCTCCCGGTAGTACGTCTTCAGCTTGAGGGGGCTGCCGTCCTCGGCCTGCATGTTGGAGTAGTGCGAGCGCACGTGGACGAACTGGTTCACGCCGACGCGCGCCGCTGGGCCCTGCGAGGCGCGCTCCGCGACGTTCTCCATCAGCGCGCCGACGCCGTTCGCCGAGCCGACCTCGACCTTGACCACCGGGGCCGCGCTCAGGTGGTACCCGGTGTCGCCGCCGCTTTCGCCGGGGCCCGCCAGGAAGGTGAAGGCGAGCGCACCGGCGGCGACCATGCCCACTGGTACGGCGTACCAGGCGCGGTTGCGGCGCGGCCGTACCGAGGCCGGGGCCTTCTCGCCCCGGACCTCGCCCCGGACCTCGCCCCGGACCTCGCCCCGAGCCTTGTCCCGAGCCTTGTCCTGGACCTGGACCTGGTGGATCTCGTTCATCACATGCTCCCTGAGCAGCCGGTGACGGTCGCCCGGCAGGACCGGTCCGTGCGGCTCGGGCAGCTGCGCCCTGAGCTCCCCCACAACCTTCTCGGCGTCGGCGGTGAGTTCCCTCAGCCGCTTCCGGGCCCGGGAGAGCCTGGAGCGGACGGTTCCGACGGGTACCCCGAGCGCCCGTGCCGTGTCCCGGTAGTCCAGGCCGTCCCAGACGCAGAGCAGGAACACCTCCCGTTCCTTGGGTCTCAGCCGTCGCAGCGCGGCCTGTGCGGCGGCGAGCTGTTCCGCGTCGTGGATGCGGCCCACCAGCTCGTCCGCGAAGTCCGGTACGGCGGGTCTCACCGGCATCCGGGTCAGCGCGGCGTCGTGTCTGCGGGCGGCACGGCGGGTGTTGCGCAGGACGTTGGTCGCGATGCCCAGCAGCCAGGGCCTCAGCTCCTCGTCCGACTCCCGCAGGGTCGCGCGCAGCCGCCACGCCTCCAGGAAGGTGAGCGACACGATGTCCTCCGCACCCGCCCAGTCGCCGGTCGAGCGGACCGCGTACCGGAACACCGTCTGTGCGTAGTCGTCGAAGAGGCCGCCGAACGCGTCCGGGTCGCCCGCCCGTATCCGGGCTCTCAGAGAATGCTCCACGTCATGTCATGTCCCCGGTGGGCGGCAGGTTCCAGTGGCCTGCGTCACACCCGCGCCGGGGCCACGCGATGCTTGACCTTGACACCGTGTGAGGTCGCGCACTGGGAGACACCATGTTCACCATCGGAGACTTCGCCCGCCACGGGCGGGTGTCGGCCCGGATGCTGCGTCATTACGACGCGATCGGGCTGCTGCCCCCCGACAGTACCGACCCCGAAACCGGCTACCGCTACTACGGCGGCGGCCAGCTCGCCCGGCTCAACCGGATCATCGCCCTCAAGGATCTCGGCTTCACGCTCCAGCAGGTGCGGGCCGTCCTCGACGAGGAGGTGGGTCCGGAGGAGCTGCGCGGGATGCTCCGGCTGCGGCGCTCGGAGCTGGCGGAGGCGATGGCCGCGGCGGCGGCACGGCTGGCCCAGGTCGAGGCGAGGCTCCGGTCGATCGAGAGTGAGGGACACATGCCAGGGGACGATGTGGTGGTCAGGAACGTCGCGGCGGTACGGGTCGCGGAGCTGACCGGGGTGGCGGCGGGCTATGGGCCGGAGGACATCACTCCGGTGATCCGCCCCTTGTACGAGCAGCTGTTCCCGCTGCTGGACCGGGCCGGGGTCTCCCCGGCGGGCCCCGGGATCGCGCGCTACGAGGACGCACCGGAGGGCGGCGGCGCGGTCGTCGTCCATGCCGGGGTGACGGTCTCCGCGCCGCCGGGGCCGCTGGGTGACACCGGGGTCACGGTGGTCGAACTGCCCCCGATCGAGGCGGCGACCGTCATCCACCGGGGCTCGCTGGACGGCGTACTGCCGACGTCCCAGACCCTGGCCCGCTGGATCGACGGCTCCGGTTACCGGTCGGCCGGGTACGCCCGCGAGGTCACCCTGGAGTGCCCGCAGGACGAGTCGCAGTGGGTGACGGAGCTCCAGGAGCCGGTCGTCAGGGGAGCCTGACGCGCCGGGGGTCGGGCCGTCTGTACGACGGGCGGCCCGCCCCGGTGGGGTCGGGCCGTCTGTACGGGTGGCCCGCCCCGGTGGCGGGGCGGGCCCTCCGCAGGGGCCGCCCCACCACTCCTACGCGCCGGGGCCCGCCCACAGCCCGTCGTCGGTGAGTCCGAGCAGATCGATCGCGTTGCGGCGCACGATGCGGTCCACCACGTCCGCGTCCAGGTGCCCCATCTGCTCCTCCCCGACCTCGCGGGACTTGGGCCAGGTCGAGTCGGAGTGCGGGTAGTCCGTCTCGTACAGCACGTTGGCGACGCCGATCGCGTCCAGGTTCTTCAGCCCGAAGGCGTCGTCGAAGAAGCAGCCGTAGACGTGCTCGGTGAACAGCTCCGACGGCGGCCGGTGGACCTTGTCCGCGACCCCGCCCCAGCCCCGGTTCTCCTCCCAGACCACGTCGGCGCGTTCCAGGATGTACGGAATCCAGCCGATCTGCCCCTCCGCGTACATGATCCGCAGGTTCGGGAAGCGCTCGAACTTACCGCTCATCAGCCAGTCGACCATCGAGAAGCAGCAGTTGGCGAAGGTGATGGTGGAACCGACGGCGGGCGGGGCGTCGGCCGAGGTGGACGGCATCTTCGAGGACGAGCCGATGTGCATGGCGATCACCGTCCCCGTCTCGTCGCAGGCCCGGAGGAACGGATCCCACTCGTCCGTATGAATGGACGGCAGTCCTAGATGTGGAGGTATTTCGGAGAACGCCACCGCACGCACCCCGCGCGCCGCGTTGCGCCTGACCTCCTCCGCGGCCAGCCGCGCGTCCCAGAGCGGGACCAGGGTGAGCGGGATGAGCCGGCCGTGCGCGTCCGGGCCGCACCACTCGTCGACCATCCAGTCGTTGTACGCGCGCACGCCGAGCAGGCCGAGTTCACGGTCCTTCGCTTCGGTGAAGGTCTGGCCGCAGAAGCGGGGGAAGGTCGGGAAGCAGAGGGCGGACTGCACGTGGTTGATGTCCATGTCGGCGAGCCGCTCGGGCACCGAGAACGAACCGGGGCGCATCTGCTCGTACGTGATGACTTCGAGCTTGATCTCGTCCCTGTCGTAGCCGACGGAGGTGTCGAGGCGGGTGAGCGGGCGGTGCAGGTCCTCGTACACCCACCAGTCACCGATCGGGCCCTCGTCGCCCTTCGCACCCATCACGGGCGCGAACTTTCCGCCCATGAACGTCATTTCCTTGAGCGGTGCCCGGACGATGCGCGGACCGGAGTCCGCGTACTTGGACGGGAGCCGGTCCCGCCAGACATGAGGGGGCTCCACCGTGTGGTCGTCCACCGAGATGATCTTCGGGAAGGTCTCCATGCGTACCACGGTAGCGCTGATCTGACGAACCGTCAGCTATCTGTGCGAGGCTCCGTTCCACAATCGTTGTCGAGGGCTCGTGCAGACAGTCACCCACTGCTGACGTGTCCGCCCTTCACAAGGCAGACTGTTGACGGCGATACGAACGGTATGGAGCAATCCGGATCTCCTCGGCGGTGTCCCGACATGTTCGGTGCGGCACTGGGCAGTGCGCAGAGAGCAGGACAGGAGGCGGCAATGGGCCGTGACGACGGGTCACGGGTGCGTGTTCCGGAACAACGAGCTCCGGAGCGGCAGCCGACGAACGGTACAGAGCTGCGCTTCTCCGTGCTCGGACCGGTACGGGCCAGGCGGGGCGACGAGACGCTGCCGTCCGGTTCGCCGCAGCAACGCGCCCTGCTGTCGGCCCTGCTGCTGCGGGGCGGCCACACCGCGACGGCCAATGAACTCATCGACGCCATCTGGGGCGACGAGCCGCCCTCGCAGGCGCTGGCCGCGGTACGCACGTACGCATCCCGGCTCCGCAAGGTCCTGGGTCCGCAGACCCTGGCGAGCGATTCCGGCGGATACGCGATGCGCACCGGGCCCGAAGCGCTCGATGTGACCGTGGCCGAGGAACTGGCCGCCGACGCGGAGAAGGCCCGCGCCGCGGGTGACCGCTGCCGGGCCCGGGTGCTGTTGAACAAGGCGCTCGCCCTGTGGGACGGCGAGGCGCTGGCCTCTGTGCCCGGACCGTACGCGGAGAACCAGCGCACCCGGCTGGAGGAGTGGCGCCTCCAGCTGACCGAGACCCGCCTCGACCTGGACCTGGAGGTCGGCTGCCACGCGGAGGCGGTCTCCGAACTGACCGCGCTCACCGCCGCGCACCCGCTGCGCGAACGGCTGCGCGAGCTGCTGATGGTGGCCCTGTACCGCAGCGGCCGGCAGGCCGAGGCCCTCGCGGTGTACGCGGACACCCGCCGGCTGCTGGCGGAGGAGCTGGGCGTGGACCCGCGCCCCGAGCTGGCCCAGCTCCAGCAGCGCATCCTCCGGGCCGACGAGGAGCTGGCCCGCCCGGTCGACGAGCCGGTCCAGGCCGCCGCCCCGATGCGCCCGGCCCAGCTCCCGGCCACCGTCCCGGACTTCACCGGCCGCGCCTCCTTCGTCCGCGAGCTGGGCGACCGGCTCGCCACCGCGGAGGGCTCCGTGATGGCCGTCTCCGCCCTCGCCGGCATCGGCGGCGTCGGCAAGACGACCCTGGCCGTGCACGTCGCCCACCAGGCCCGCCCGCACTTCCCGGACGGCCAGCTGTACGTCGACCTGCAGGGCGCGGGCTCCCACACCGCCGAACCGGAGACGGTGCTCGGCGCGTTCCTGCGCGCTCTCGGCACGGCGGACTCCGCGATCCCCGACTCCCTCGACGAACGCGCCGCGCTCTACCGCTCCACGCTGGACGGCCGCCGCATCCTGATCCTCCTGGACAACGCCCACGACGCGGCCCAGATCCGGCCGCTGCTGCCCGGTACGGCGGGCTGCGCGGCGCTGGTCACCAGCCGGGTCCGGATGGTCGACCTGGCGGGCGCGCACCTGGTCGACCTGGACGTGATGTCGCCCGAGGAGGCACTCCAGCTCTTCACCCGCATCGTGGGCGAGGAGCGCATCAACTCCGAGCGCGAGGCCGCCCTCGACGTGGTCGCAGCCTGCGGATTCCTCCCGCTCGCCATCCGCATCGCCGCCTCCCGGCTGGCCGCCCGCCGCACCTGGACGGTCTCGGTCCTGGCCGCCAAGCTCGCGGACGAACGCCGCCGGCTGGACGAACTCCAGGCGGGCGACCTCGCGGTGAAGGCCACCTTCGAACTCGGCTACGGCCAGCTGGAACCCGCCCAGGCCCGCGCCTTCCGCCTCCTGGGCCTCGCGGACGGCCCCGACATCTCCCTCGCCGCCGCGGCCGCCCTGCTGAACCTGGAGCCGCACGCGGCGGAGGACCTCCTGGAGGCCCTGGTCGACACGTCCCTGGTGGAGTCCGCCGCGCCCGGCCGCTACCGCTACCACGACCTGGTCCGCCTCTACGCGCGTTCCTGCGCGGAGCGGGACGAGGAGGCCCCGCAGGAGCGGGAGTCGGCGTTGTCGCGGCTGCTGGACTTCTATCTGGCGACGGCCGCGGGGGTGTACGCGCTGGAGCGGCCGGGAGACCGATTGGTCGCCCATCTGCACGCGACACGGTATCCGGGCCTCGATTTCGATGACCGCCACAGCGCGCTGGACTGGCTCTACGCCGAGGCGAACTGCCTATTGGCCTGCGCGCAACAGTCAATTGGGCCCGACATGCTTCGCAGAGCAGTCGATCTGCTGTGGGCAGCGAAGGATCTGGCGGAGTCCGGCGCGAACTCCAAACAGTACGAGCTGGCGGCTCTGGCAACACGTGACGCAGCCCAAACCTTGGGGGACGCACGCGCGGAGGGGCGGGCGAGGACCACCATCACCAATGTTCATATCGTCGCAGGACGCTTCGACGAAGCTGACGCCGAAGCCAGTAAGGCCATGGAACTCGCCAGCTCGGCCGAGGACCCCGTCCCCAATTGCTGGGCTCCAAATGATCGCGGTGTTATTGCGATCTATCAGGGACGTCACGAAGAGGGCGAGAAGCACCTGCTCCTGGCCATCGAAAACTTCCGGGCCGACAACAATGATGTCGGTCAAGCCAGCGCTCTGTGCAACCTCTCCCGCGTCCACGTCTCCCTCGGACGCATGGCCAGCGCAATAGACCTGGCACAGCAGGGCATTGATATCTACGACCGCATGGGCCTCAGCCTACGCCTGGCCAACGGACGGTACGCCCTGGGCATCGCGCTGACTCAAGCCGGCCGCCTTCCCGAAGCCATGAGCCAGCTCACCGAGGCTCTGGCCCTGTTCCACGACAATCGTCAACCGCTCTGGGAGGGAGTCACCCATTTCCGGTTGGCGGAGGCACACCTTGCCGCGCAGCGCCCCACCCAGGCAGCCGCCCATGCGGAGCAGGCGATTGCACTCCGCGGCATTGGTGGCGAGTGGCGACGTGGCACCGTGCTGACGGTTCTCGGCAAGGCGCTGAACCACATCGGTCAGCCCGATCGCGCCAGAGCTTGCTGGCTGGAGGCTCTGAACATCTACGACCATCTGGGAGCTCCGGAAGCCGAGGAGACGCGCCGGTTGCTGACACCCGCTGCTGCATAGTTTCGGCGTTCATCGTTCGTTTATCGCCGGAGGACACTCTCTACTCATCGAGCCGTCGCGTCGGGGGGCAGACGGATCGACGGGGAGGCCGTGCCCGTAGGGTGAACGGCCCCAGGATGCCCGCCCGGCGATCCACGGGGGAACCGCCGGGCGGGCTGATCGCCGACCTTTGCACGGACTGACTCAGGGAGCTGACGACGATGAGCGAAGCGAAGAAGACTAAGAACGACCTCCTCAAGCCGCAGGACAACCACGCGTCCGACGCCGAGACAGCCACGGTCGTGACGCAGGACAACCACGCCTCGGGCGGGGATATGACCACGCCCGACAATCACGCCTCGGGCGAGGAGATCACCACGCTCGACAACCACGCGTCGGCACCGAGGCCCAGTTAGTCCAACCAGCACGGGGGGGGGCACGGCCGCGGCGGCGCGGAGGGGGAGCCGTCGCGGCCGCGGCATGTCCGCACACCGGTCGGGCAGAGCCCTACACTCCCCGCACCAGCACCCTCGACCCGCACAGTTTGCCCATGCCATCCACATCCGAGGTGAACACCACCGCCCGCCCCCGCTGCCGCCCCGCGATCACCGCGAGAGCCGCAGCGACGGCGTACTGATCACCGTGCAGTCCGGCGGACCTGAGCAGGCGCATCGCCTCCTCGGCAACGCTCCGGGTGACGGGCTCGACCCCGACGCCCGACACGGCCCAGCCCCAGGCGGGCTGTCTGATCTTGCTGTGACAGGCCTCGACCAAGGTCATCGCGCTGGTCACCACGCGAATACCCGAACGGTGGGCGTCCTTCAGGAGGGCCTTCATCCCCGGGTCTCCGAGTGCGACCCGGGCGAGGCCTTCGCCGTCCAGGAGGTACCAGAGGTCGGACATCAGGCCGCCTTCCCGTGCGGTGCCGAGCCCGCGTCCCGCTCCTCGAACCACCGCTCGATCTCACGCCGCTCGGCCTCGACCGCCGACAGATCGGCCTCCGCCACCGGGCCGTACTCGTCCTCCAACCGCTTCACCAGCTCCACCAGCCGGTCGCGCTCGCGTCGGCGCTCGATGGCGCGGGTGACATAGGCGCTGAACGCCCCGGACCCCACCTCGCTCCGGATCTCCTCCGCCAGCTCCTCCGGCAGGGTGACCGTGTACTTCTTTGTTGCCATGCGCGTCACCGTACTGAGACCGACTGGCACCCACCACCGGCTCCACTCCATGGGGTGACAGGACCCCAGCCCCATTGACGCACAATCTCGCCACCCGCCGCACATTCCCCTACCCTGTACGACATGGATAGCGAGCCGCACAGCCACGACACCCGGATCACCGTCCGCGATCTTCAGCGGAACGCCGCGGCGGTCCTCGTGCGGCTGGAGCACGGGGAGACGTTCACCGTCACCCGGCACGGCCGGACCGTCGCGCGGATAGTGCCTCCGGATCCTGCCGAGGAAGCGGTCGACCAGGCCGTCGCGGACGGGCTGATCGATCTCACGGAGCTCAGCCGCGCCCGCACCGCCGCCCAGACGGCACGCGTCCGGACCGCTCCCTCGACTGCCGCCGACGTGCCGCTCACCCAGGCCCTGGAAGAGCTGCGCGACGCCCAGGACGGCGGGGAAGGGCGCTGATGCGTTTCATCTATCTGGACACCTCCGCGGCGCTCAAGCTGTTCAAGGAAGAGTCCGAGTCCGCCGCTCTCAAGGCGTGGCTCTCCACCCAGGGGTCCGCCACCGTCCTGACCTGCGATCTCACGCGGACAGAGGTCCGGCGCGCCCTGCACGCCGCGCAAGCCGGGCCCGATGTCGCCGCCGAAGCCGAGGAATGGCTCGACGAGAGCGCGCTCGTCCGGATGCCGACGCTTCTCTTCGACCGCGCGGGGCAGCTGTCGCCCGGCAACCGGCTCCGCTCCCTGGACGCCCTGCACCTGGCCGCCGCGCAGGGGCTGGGCAGGGCTCTCCTCTCGTTCGTCGTCTACGACAAGAGGCTGGTCGAGTCGGCACGGGAACTGGGTCTGCCCGTCGCGTACCCCGGGGCGGGCTGAGAACGTCAGCGCCCCCGCAGCTCCCCCTTCACCACCTTGCCGCTCGCGTTGCGCGGGAGTTCGAGGACGAACTCCACCGCCCTCGGCACCTTGTAGTTCGCCATCTCGCGCCGTGACCAGGCGATCAGGTCGTCGGCGGTCACCGTCGCGCCCGGACGGCGGACCGCGTAGGCCTTGCCGACCTCGCCCAGGCGGGGGTCGGGGATGCCGATGACCGCGATGTCCGCGACGTCCGGGTGCAGGCCCAGGAGCTGTTCGATCTCCGCGGGGTAGGCGTTGAAGCCGCCGACGATGAACATGTCCTTGATCCGGTCCGTGATCCGCAGGCTGCCGTCCGCGTCCAGGACGCCCACGTCGCCGGTGTGGAGCCAGCCGTCCGGGGTGATCGCGGCGGCGGTGGTCTCCGGGTCCTCGAAGTAGCCCCGCATCACGTTGAAGCCCCGGACCAGGACCTCGCCCGGTTCGCCGGGGGCCGCCAGGACGCGGATCTCGGTGCCGGGGATCGCGCGGCCGGAGGTGGCGGCGATGGTGCGGGCCGGGTCGCCCCGGCGGCACATCGACACGATGCCGCTCGCCTCGGAGAGGCCGTAGGCGGTCAGCACCGTGGCTATGCCGAGTTCGGTGCGCAGCCGCTCCACCAATTGGAGCGGGACCACCGCCGCGCCTGTCACCACGAGCCGGAGCGCCGAGAGGTCGTGGGCGGAGCGGGCCGGGTGGTCCAGGAGCGACTGGTGGAGGGTGGGCGGGCCGGGCAGGACCGAGATGCGCTCGGCGGCGATGTTGGCGAGGACGGTGTCCACGTTGAAGACCGGCTGCGGGATCATCGTCGCGCCCCGCATCAGGCAGGCGATCACGCCCGCCTTGTAGCCGAAGGTGTGGAAGAACGGGTTCACGATCAGATAGCGGTCGCCCTCGCGCAGACCGGCCAGCTCGCTCCAGATCTCGTAGCAGCGCAGGGTCTGGGCGTGGCTGATGACGGCACCCTTGGGGTGTCCCGTGGTGCCCGAGGTGTAGATGATGTCGGAGGGGGCGGACGGGGCGATGGCGTCGGCCCGTTCCCGTACCCGCTCGGGAGAGATCCCCTCGCCGGAGGCCAGGAAGTCCTTCCAGGTGACGTAGTCGGCGGGGGCGGTGTCGGCGAGGACGACCACCGTTTCCAGGTGCGGGAGTCCGATGTCGGCCCGGCGCAGCGAGGCCACGTACGACGTGCCGAGGAAGGTGCCCGTCACGAAGAGCAGCTTGGCCCGGCTGCGCTCCAGGATGTACGCCGCCTCCGTCCCCTTGAAGCGGGTGTTGAGCGGAACCAGGACCGCCCCGGCGGTCACGGCGCCCAGCGCGGAGACGATCCAGTCCAGGGTGTTGGGCGCCCAGACCGCCACCCGGTCCCCCGGTTCCACCCCCGAGGCCATGCACGCGGCGGCGGCCCGTTCCACGCGTTCACCGAGTTCCGTGTACGTGATCCTGGTGCGGCCCTCGGCCACCGCCTCGCGGTCGCCGTAGCGCCGCGCCGCCTCCCGCACCAGGTTCGGGACGGTGGACCATTCCTCGTCGCCGCGCATCTCGTGCCCTCCGTCTCAGTCCGAACGGCCCTGCTGACCACAGTAGCTGACTATCCGTCAGATTAGCTGTAGCCTCCTCCGCTGTCAGCAGTCATGACGGCTTCGGAGGTGGCGGTGGCGACGCTCAAGGACAAGACAGCGATAGCCGGGATAGGGCAGACGCGGTTCGCGAAACACCTGCCCGAATCGGAGAAGACCCTGGCCTGCCGGGCCATCGTCGCGGCCCTCGACGACGCGGGTATCGCCGCGTCCGAGGTGGACGCGTTCGCCTCGTACACGATGGAGGAGACCGACGAGGTCGAGGTCGCCAAGTCCATCGGGGCCGGTGACGTCACCTTCTTCAGCAAGGTGGGGTACGGAGGCGGCGGCTCCTGTGCGACACTCGCGCACCTCGCCGCCGCCGTCGCCACCGGCCAGGCGAGTGTCGGGGTCGCCTGGCGGTCCCGGAAACGCGGCTCCGGGCCCCGGCCCTGGAAGAACACCGCCGTGCAGCTGCCCACCCCCGCCCAGTGGACCCGGCCGTACGGGCTGCTGCGGCCCGCCGACGAGATCGGCATGCTGGCCCGGCGGTACATGCACGAGTACGGGGCGACCCGCGACCACCTCTTCAACGTCGCGCTCGCCTGCCGCAACCGGGCCAACCAGAACCCCGACGCCGTGATGTACGAACGCCCGCTGACCCGCGACATGTATATGACCTCGCGCTGGATCAGCGAACCGCTCTGCCTCTTCGACAACTGCCTGGAGACGGACGGCGCGCTGGCCTGCGTCATCGTCTCCGCGGAACGGGCCCGCGACTGCCGGCAGAAGCCCGTCTACCTCCACTCCGTCGCCCAGGGACTGCCCGCCCAGCACCACGGGATGGTCAACTACTGGAACGAGGACCCGCTCACCGGGCCGGCCTGGGCCGCCGCCCGACAGCTCTGGAAGCAGGCCGACTTCGGCCCGGACGATGTCGATGTCGCCCAGATCTACGACGCGTTCACCCCGCTCATCCCGCTCTCCCTTGAGGGATACGGGTTCTGCGGGCGCGGCGAGGGCGCCTCCTTCACCGAGGGCGGGGCACTGGAGAGCGGCGGTCGGCTCCCGGTCAACACGGGCGGCGGCGGGCTCAGCGAGGGGTACGTGCACGGCTTCAACCTCATCAACGAGGGCGTGAAGCAGCTGCGCGGCGTCTCCACCGCCCAGGTCCCCGACGCCTCGACCTGCCTGGTCACCGCCGGGGAGGGCGTGCCCACGTCCGCCGTACTGCTGAGGAACTGAGGAGCGATTCGAGATGGATGCCATGCTGCTGCCCGTCATCGACGACGACGGCGCGCCCTTCTGGGAGTACGCGGCCCGTGGTGAACTGCGCGTCCAGGCGTGCGCCGCCCCCGACTGCGGACGGCTCCGCTTCCCGCCCAGGCCGTGCTGCCCGCTCTGCCAGTCGTTCGAGAGCGAGTGGCAGGCGATGAGCGGGCGCGGCCGCATCTGGTCGTACGTGCTGCCGCACCCGCCGCTGCTGCCCGCGTACGCCGAGCAGGCCCCGTACAACGCGGTGGTGGTCGAACTGGCCGACGCCCCGGAGATCCGGCTGGTCGGCAACGTGGTCAGCGGGCCCGACGCACCGCTGAACTCCGTCGATCCGGAGCGGCTGCGGATCGGGGCCGGGGTGAAGGCGGTCTTCTGCCCCGTCGCCCCCGAAGTGACCATGGTCCGCTGGCTGCTGGAGCGGTGAGGGGCGATGGCGCTGCGTACGGAGACGGACCGGGAGACCGGGGTGGCGCTGGTCACCCTGGACCGGCCCGAGAAGCTCAACGCGATCGACCTCGCCACGGCCGCCGAACTCGTCGCCGCCTGGCGGGCGTTCCGTTACGACGACGAGGTGCGGGCCGTCGTGCTGACGGGCGCGGGCGACCGGGCGTTCTGCACCGGGATCGACCGGGACGTGGACGTTCTGCAGCCCTCGTCCCCGTACACGATCGACGATCCGCTGATCGCGATCGGGCCGAAGGCCAACGACCTGTGGAAGCCGGTGATCGCGGCCGTGGAGGGGATGGCCTGCGGCGGGGCGTTCTATCTGCTGGGCGAGGCGGAGTTCGTCATCGCGTCGCAGGAGGCGACGTTCTTCGATCCGCACACCACGTACGGCATGGTCAGCGCGTACGAGGCGATCTCGATGGCGCAGCGGATGCCGTTCGGTGAGGTGGCCCGGATGTCCCTGATGGGGACGGCCGAGCGGGTGTCGGCCCGGCGCGCGTACGAGACCGGGCTGGTCAGCGAGGTGACCTCGGCCGGCGGCGCGGTGGCGGCGGCGCTGCGGGCGGCGGCGGTCATCGCCTCGTACCCGACGGCGGCGGTGCAGGGGACGGTCCGGGCCGTCTGGTCGGCCAAGGAGGCGGCGAGGACACAGGCGCTGGCCCATGCCCCGCACCTGATCGCGCTCGGGAACCTGGCACCGGAGCGGCAGGCCGAGCTGTTCGAGGGGCGGGGCAGGGGCGGCGGTGAGCCCCGGATCAGATGAGCGCGGCTTCGGTCAGTACGTGAGTTCTGCGGTGACCGAGCACTTCTTCACCCGGGAGACCCTGCCCGGGTTGTGCATCCGGACGGAGACGGTCTTCGTGTCGCCGCCGTCGGCGTCCACGGTCGCCTCACCCGCGTCGATGGGGTTGCCCCTGGCGTCCAGGAAGCTGACGTCCACCGTGTAGGTGTGGCTGCCGGCCGCGTTCGCGGTGAGCCGCACGGTGGAGGTGGTGACGGCCTTGCGCTTGCCCTTGCGGGGTGCCGCGCAGCGGAAGACGTACGCGCGGGGCGCGTCCGTCGCGGTGGCGGTGGGGGTCGCCGTGTCGTAGGTGGAGCCGCTGGACGAGCTGCCGGACGAGTAGTCGTCATCGTCGTAGCTGGAGTTGGAATCGGTGTCGTGGTAGGTGCCGTTGCTCTTCTTGGAGTTGGAGCACCCACCGCCGCTACTGCTGCTGCTGGACTTCCGGCTCTTGCTGCCGTGTCCGTGGCTGGAGCTGGAGAAGCCGGTCAGCGCGAGCACCACCGCGACCAGGACCACTGTCAGTTTCATGTGCTGCCGCATCATCGATGCCGCCCCCCTTGTGTGGTGATTCAGTTGTTCGGTGCCGTGCCGCCGTCCGGCCCGGGGCCGAACAGCCGCGCGACACCGTAGCGCACAGCATGGCCGGTTTCGATCGGCAGGCCGGTCATGGCCCTGTCACGGTCTCGTCATGGTCCGGCGACGGGCCTGCTCACGGCCGGTCCGTCGCCGTCTGGTGGCGGGGGTCATCCGCCCGGCGTAGCGTCGGGAGGCGAGAGCGATGCTGTTCCGCGCCACCGGCCGGTGGCGCCTCGCGCGTCCCGCTGGAGGCCGGAGATGATCCGTGACGTCCTCGGCTCGATCGTCGCTCTCGCCGGAGCGGCGGCCGCCGTGCTGAGCCCCTTCCGTGACTGGTACGACGGCCGCCTCGGGCGGCACTACCGGATCGACGACCTCTTCACCGGCATCACCGCGACGCACCCCGCCCTGTTCGGTTCGATCCTGCTGCCCTTCGCCTTCGCCGCTGTCGTGACGGTCCTCGGCGTGGTCCTGCGGTCCCGGCCGCTGGTCGTCCTCGCGGGCGTGGTGGTCCTCGGCTTCACCGTGCTGTGGATGGTCCGGCAGGGCCAGGCAGCCGGTGAACTCACGGTCACCGGGGACGGTTCCGGACTCCAGGAGGGGGTCGCTACCGCGGTGGGTGGCGGGGTGCTGCTCCTGCTGAGCGCGGCCCTGATACCGGGGCGGCGCCGGAGCTCGGGGCGGCCTGAGCCGTACGCGCCGCCGGGCTCCGCGGATCCCGACACCTGGCCGCCCACCCGGGAGCCGGGCCCGTCGGTGCAGACGAGCCCCTGGCCGGAACCGGAGACGGACCCGTACGTGGGCCCGGAGCCCGGCCCGCCGCCGAAACCGGGCCCGCCGGCGAAGTCGGGCCCGTCCGGCGAAGTCGGGCCCGTCCGGCGATTGAGGACGAAGCGCCCCGTTCGTCCTACGCGCGCGGCCTGTTGCCCGTCCCCGTGCCCTTCAGCGCGTCCAGCGCGTACACGCAGCGGTCCTTGCTGCACGCGTACACCACCCCGCCCTGCGCGACCGGGGAGCCCGTGATCTCGCCGCCCGTCGCGAGCTTCCAGCGGAGCTGGCCGCCCGCGGCGTCCAGGGTGTAGAGGACATGGTCGGCCGAACCGAAGTGGACCCGGCCGTCCGCGACGACCGGTGAGCCCACCACGTCGCCGCCCGCGGCGAACCGCCACTTCGGGGTGCCGGTGACCGCGTCCAGCGTGTACAGCGCGCTGCCGCTGCCGACGTGCACGTTGCCCGTCGCCACCAGCACCGGTTCGGTCGACTGCCGGGACTCGGTGGCGATGCGCCAGCGGTCCTTGCCGGTCGAGGCGTCCAGCGCGTACACCGTGCCGAGGTAGTCCGCGAGGTACACCCCGCCGCCGGTCACCGCCGGGCCGGGCGCGAACGCCGGCGGCGAGAGGAAGACCGCGGGGGACTCGAAGTGCCAGCGCACCCGGCCCGAGCCGATGTCCAGCGCCAGGACCCGGGTCCCCGCGCTGACGTAGACGTAACCGTCCGGCGCCGGGGTCACCCGGACCGGCACCCCGCCGCAGGAGGCCGCGTCGCCCACCGGGTACGACCAGCGCTCGATGCCCGTCCGGGCGTCGACGGCGCGCAGCCGGGCGTCCTGCCAGAGGTAGACCGTGCCGTCGTGGATCGCGGGCCCGGCCTCCGCCGTCTCGAAGTCGGTCTGCGCCCCGGTGGTCTCCCAGAGCTTCTCCCCGGTGGACGCCTCCCACGCCTGGACGCCGCCGCCCCGGGTGCCGGTGACGACCGTGCCCCGGTCCGCCCTGAGCGAGTACACCCACGCGTCGCTCTGGAGCCGCCATCGCTCGGCGCCGGTGACCGCGTCCAGGGCGTAGAGCGAGGGCCCGTCGGAGGCGTGGATCCGGCCGCCCTCGACGGCCATCGCCCAGGCCACGTCACGGGTCTTGAACTGGCGCCGCCCGTTGCCGGTGTCCAGCGCGTGCACCTCGAAGGAGGTGACGTAGAGGAGCTCGCCGACGACGACCGGTGTTCCCCACACGTCGTTCGACATCCGGAACCGCCAGGGCCGCCAGCGGTCCGGGCCGGAGTCCGGGCCCGGGGGCGCGCTGTCCGGCGCGTGCGCCGGGGTGGTCGGGGCCGTGAGCGAGCCGCTCGGCCCGCCGGGCGGGCGCACCCAGCCGGTCGCCGGAGCCGCCTCCCCCGCGGCGGCGGTGGCCCGCACGTCCTGGGCGCGCGGACCGGGCCCGATCGGCACCTGTGCGCCGGAGAGCCGCACCGGACCGCCCGCGTCGGGCGCCTCCGCGGTCGGGGCCGCGGGTGGTACGGCCGGGGGGCGCGGATCCGTGGCCCCGGGCCGCCGGGCGGTGTCCCGGCCTGCGCCCGGATGCGTGGCGGGCAGCGGCTGCGGCTGCGGGGGTACGGGAGGGGGCGCGGCGATCACGCGTCCGCCGCCCCGGCGCAGCTCGATCATCTCGGTGGCGGAGGCCGGCAGCCAGGCCGACGCCGTACCGCTGTCGTCGCCACCGGAGGCGAAGAGGTGCGGGGCGAGCTGGGACTGGAGCTCGGCGGGGGTGGGCCGGCGCGAGGCATCCATCTGCATGCACGACTCGATCAGCGACCGCAGATCGTCGGGCAGGCCGGCCAGGTCGGGGCCCTCGCGCAGCAGCATGAAAACCGTCTCGACCGGATTGGCCCCGTGGAACGGCGCATGGCCGGTCGCGGCGAAGACGAGCGTCGAGCCGAGCGAGAAGATGTCACTGGCGCCCGTGACGCTGCGCGAGTCCCGCGCCTGCTCCGGCGACATGTACGCGGGCGTGCCGACGGCGACGTTGGTCATGGTCAGCCGGGTGTTGGAGACGCCGGACGCGATGCCGAAGTCGATGACCCGGGGGCCGTCCTCGACGACGAGCACGTTCGACGGCTTCATGTCGCGGTGGACGAGCTTCGCCCCGTGGATGGACTGGAGGGCCTCCGCGATGCCCGCGGCCAGCCAGCGCACCGCCTGGGTCGGCATCGGCCCGCACTCATTCACTATTTCTTCGAGCGAGGGGGCGGGCACATAGGCGGTGGCGAGCCAGGGCACTGCGGCGCGCGGGTCGGCGTCGACGACGGCGGCCGTGTAGAAGCCGCTGACCGCGCGGGCCGCCTCCACCTCGCGCGTGAACCGGACCCGGAACAGCTGGTCCTCGGCCAGTTCCGTGCGCACCGTCTTGATCGCCACCCGCCGGCCCGACGCCGAGCGGGCGAGATAGACCAGCCCCATGCCGCCGGCCCCGAGCCGTCCCAGCACCTCGAACGGGCCGATCCGCCTCGGGTCGTGCTGCGTCAGCTGCTCCATCACTTACCTGCCACCCTCCCCGTACGGGCCCCGGTCGCCCGAGGCCCGCGAAAACCCGCCCTGTGCAGCGTCTCACCACTGGGCGCCACCCGACGGTGCGCACCCCGATTGTTCCTGGCCGAGGCGCCGGTTGCGAACCCGGGGGCAGAACCGGGTGTCGTGGATCACTCCAGGCGGTATCAGGACACCGGTGGCTGAAGTACGGCGAAGACGGCGCCCTGGTCGTCCTGGAGCACCGCCATCCGCCCGTACGGGATGTCGAAGGGCGGTGCGGAGACCCGGCCGCCGAGCCGGACGACGGTGTCGGCAGAGGCGTCGCAGTCCGCCACGGCGAAGTAGTTGAGGAAGTAGCTGGGCATCATCGCGGGGAACGCGTCGGTGATGACGCTGCGCCCGCCGACCGCGGTGTCGGGGCCGGGTTCCGTGCCGGCCGGCGACCACATGCGGAAGTCGACGCGGGACTCGTCGGTGTCCGGGTCGCCCGGTGTGCCGGGGCCGGCCTCGTCCGGAGCGAGGGAGCGGAAGCCGAAGACCTGCTCGTAGAAGGGGTCCACGCGGTCCTTCTGCCGGGTGTAGACCTCGGTCCAGCAGAAGGAGCCCGGCTCGTTCTGCCTCTGGAAGCCCTTGCGTTCACCCGCCTGCCAGAGCCCGAAGACCGCACCGCCGGGGTCGGCGGCCTGGGCGAGCGCCCCCAGCCGGCCGGCCCGCACCGGTTCGGTGATCACCTGCCCGCCGGCCTCCCGGACGCGGGCGACGGAGGCGGTGATGTCGTCGGTGGCGAAGTAGATGCCCCAGGCGGTCGGCATCCGGCCGTCCTGCTTGGCGGCGAGCGCCGCGACCAGGGCCCCGTCTCTGAGGGCGTCGGTGTACGGGCCGTCGCCCGTGCGGAAGGTCCAGCCGAAGAGCTCGCCGTAGAAGCGCTTGCCGGCTTCGAGGTCGGAGAGCTGCACATCCACCCAGCACGGCGCGGACTGCGCGAATGCGGCCATGGGCCCGGATCCTTCCGTCGCGGTGACGCTCGTCAGAGCCAACGTAACCGCGGGTCGCCGCACGCGCGCCCCAGCTCTCCCGCGTTCCGCCCGCATAGAACACGCATCGAACACGCATTCGGGACACAACTCCCGAATCGCCGTCGTCACGGAAAGTTATCCACGGAAGTTATCCACAGGCTGTTAATAACATTAACGCGGCCGTGGGTAACGGGCCCGGACCCGCGGGGCACACCGCGGGGCACATCGGCGGAAACCGCTGCACTCCCCCCACCACGCCTACGCCCCTCCCCATTTGCAGTCGGCCGAATCGCGCTCCGATCACCCGTCGGTAAGCTGACGGCATGACAGGACAAGTACGCACCGTCGACGGCCGCGTGGCCGGCCGACGCGGACAGGCGACGCGGCAGAAGCTGCTCGACTGCCTCAGCGAGATGCTCAGTTCCTCGCCGTACCGGGACGTCAAAGTCATCGACGTCGCCCGGAAGGCGGGGACTTCACCCGCAACCTTCTACCAGTACTTCCCCGACGTCGAGGGCGCCGTCCTTGAGATCGCGGAGGAGATGGCCAAGGAGGGTGCCGGACTGACCGAACTGGTCGCCGGGCGCTCCTGGGTCGGCAAATCGGGCTGGCAGACCGCCGAAGAACTCGTCGAGGGGTTCCTCGACTTCTGGCGGCGCAACGACGCGATCCTTCGCGTGGTCGACCTCGGCGCGGCCGAGGGCGACAAGCGGTTCTACAAGATCCGCATGAAGATCCTCAACTCCGTGACCAACTCCCTTACGGATTCGGTGAAGGAGCTCCAGGCCAAGGGCAAGGTGGACAAGGACGTCAGCCCGGCGGCGATGGCCGGATCGCTGGTCGCGATGCTGGCCGCGGTCGCCTCGCACCAGAAGGGCTTCACCACCTGGGGCGTGAAGCAAGCCGAACTCCGGCCGAACCTCGCGCTGTTGGTGCATCTGGGCATCACCGGCAAGAAGCCGGCCAAGTAGCGCCCGCGCCGGATTCCCGTACTGGGTGACGCGCGGTGATCCCGGGCGCCCCAGGTCCTGTCTCACCGACGGCGGACCACGCATGTGGTCCGCCGTCGGTGTATCCGGACACCTCCGTGGACCCGCGCACCCTCACCCCGGACCGTCGCGCCGCTCCAGCCTGAACAGCCGGATCTCCCGGTCGATCCGCGCCTGGTACGCCGCGTAGGGCGGCCAGAACCTCAGCGCCGCCTCCCACACCTCGGCGCGCTCCGCCCCCGCCAGCAGCCGGGCCCGCACCGGAATGCCGACGCCCTTCCAGCTGATCACCGGAGCCTCCGGGTGCGCCAGCAGGTTCGCCGTCCAGGCGGGATGCCCCGGACGGCCGAAGTTGCTCCCGACCAGCACCCAGCCGCCCGGACCGCCGCTGCCCGAAGCGCTGTCACCCGTACCGCCGTTGCCCGTATCACCGTCACCCGTACCGCTGTCACCCGTACCGCCGTCCCGCGCCACCGGCATGCAGGCCAGCGGGGTCGTCCGGAGCTGCCCGCTGCGCGCCCCCGGCACCGTCAGCACCACCCCCGGGAGCATCTGCGCGCTGAGCAGCACCCTGCCCCGGGTGAGCCGGTGCACCGCGCGGTCCATGGCGGGCACGACGTGGGGGGCGATCCGCGCGAAGGCCCGGGTCGAGGAGACCTTCTGGACGAGCCGCACACCGGGCGCCATCAGACGGCCACCCGTTCGGCCGGTCCGTCGCCGGCCGGTCCATCGCCGCCCGGTCCGCGTTCCCGGTCCCGCTCCCCCGGCGCGCTCCCGAAGAGTCCCGCCCGCTGGGCCGCCTGGTCGCGGAGCCGGTGGACGGGGCCCAGCAGCAGTTCGTCGGCGGCGGCCCGCTTGAAGTACAGCTGCGCCTCGTGCTCCCAGGTGAAGCCGATGCCTCCGTGCAGCTGCACGGCCTCCGCGGTGGTGACGCGCAGGGCCTCCAGCGCCTGGGCGAGGGCGAGCCCGCCGGCCTCCGGGTCCCAGGCCGCGTAGTACGCCGCGGAGCGGGCCGACTGCACCCGCACGTACAGGTCCGCTAGGCGGTGCTTCACGGCCTGGAAGGAGCCGATCGCCCGGCCGAACTGCTCGCGCTCCCCGACGTACGCGACCGTACGTTCCAGCGCGCTCGCGGCCGCCCCCACCGCCTCTGCGGCGAGCGCGGCCGCTGCCGCCCGGCCGGCCACCGCGAGGGCCGCCGTCGCGTCCACCGTGTCGTCGGCGCCGAGGAGTTCGGCTTCGGTGTCGCGCAGCTGGATCCGGGCGAGCGGCCGGGTCTCGTCCAGCGCGGTCTGCCGGGTGCGGACGAGCCCGGCGGGTGGTTGCGGCCCGTCCGTCCTGACCAGGAACAACAGGGTCCGGCTGCGCGGGAAGCCGCCCGTGTGCGCGGCGACCAGGAGCAGTCCGGCACTGTGCCCGTCCAGCACCTGGTCGGCCTCCCCGTACAGCCGCCACCCCGTGCCGTCGCCGCCGGCCGGCCTGGCCTGGACGCCGCCCGCCCGGCCGCCGCCCGCCCAGTTCCCGCCGGTCAGGTCGCCGGTGAGGCCGAGGGCGGTGGAGAGCGAGCCGCCGGGAACGGCCAGCGTCGCGGTGAGCCCGCCCGCCGCGACGGCCGGCAGCAGCGCGGCGCGCTGCTCCTCTGTGCCGAGGGCGGCGATCAGGGGTGCGGCGAGCACGGCGGTGGCGAGCAGCGGGGACGGCAGCAGCGCGCGGCCCGCCTCCTCGCAGACGACGGCGAGCTCGACGGGGCCGCAGCCGGCGCCTCCGTACTCCGGCGGGAGGGCGAGTCCGGGCAGCCCGAGGTCCTGGGCGAGCCGACGCCACAGCTCGGCGTCGTAGCCGTCCCGGGTGGCCACCGCGCTCCTGATGTCCTCGGGGCCACTGTGTCTGGCCAGCAGTTCGCGCACGGTGCGGCGGATCTCGTCCTGTTCCGCGGTGAAGGCGGCATCCATCGTCGGACTCCTTCCCCTCAGAGGCCGACGGCCTCTGATCTGACGGGCCGTCATGCTAGGGCGGATGCTACGAGATTCCCAGAGCCGCGCACCGCGACGGCCCACAAGATCCGGTCGCCACGGGCCGGTTCACCTGATCCGGCTCTGATGTACCGTCAGTTTCATGCCTTCTTCCCACCGCAAGGTCGCTGTCGTCGGCATATCGCTCGCCGACTGCGGACGCGTCGACACAGCGACGCCGTACGCCCTGCACGCCCAGGCCGCCCGCCGGGCGCTCACCGACTCGGGGCTGGACCGGTCCGTCGTCGACGGGTTCGCCTCCGCCGGACTCGGCACGCTCGCCCCGGTCGAGGTCGCGGAGTACCTGGGGCTGAAACCCACCTGGGTGGACTCCACCTCGGTCGGCGGATCGACCTGGGAGGTGATGGCGGCCCACGCGGCGGACGCGATCGCGGCGGGCCGCGCCAACGCCGTCCTGCTGGTCTACGGCTCGACGGCACGGGCGGACATCAAGGCGGGCCGCCGCACGTCCAACCTCTCCTTCGGGGCGCGGGGCCCGCTCCAGTTCGAGGTGCCGTACGGGCACTCGCTGATCGCCAAGTACGCGATGGCCGCCCGCCGCCACATGCACGAGTACGGCACCACCCTGGAGCAACTGGCCGAGGTGGCGGTGCAGGCCCGCGCCAACGCGGCGGCCAACCCGGACGCGATGTTCCGCACCCCGGTCACGGTCGACGAGGTGCTGTCGGGCCCGATGATCGCGGACCCGTTCACCAAGCTGCACTGCTGCATCCGCAGCGACGGCGGCTGCGCGGTGCTGCTGGCCGCCGAGGAGTACGTCCCCGACACGGCGAAGGGCCCGGTCTGGATCCTGGGCACCGGCGAGCACGTGTCGCACTCCGCCATGTCCGAGTGGGACGACTTCACGGTCTCCCCCGCCGCCGTCTCCGGCCGCCTCGCCTTCGAACGGGCGGGGGTGCGCCCGGCCGATATCGACCTGGCCGAGATCTACGACGCCTTCACCTATATGACCCTGGTGACGCTGGAGGACCTGGGCTTCTGCGCGAAGGGCGAGGGCGGCGCGTTCGTGGAGAAGGGCCGCACCGGCCTGACCGGCGAGCTCCCGGTCAACACGGACGGCGGCGGCCTGTCCGCCTGCCACCCCGGCATGCGCGGACTGTTCCTGCTGGTGGAGGCGGTACGCCAGCTGCGCGGCGAGGCGGGGGAACGCCAGGTCCGCAGGGCGGGCGGCCGGCTGCCGGAACTGGCGGTGGCATCCGGAACGGGCGGCTGGTTCTGTTCCTCGGGAACGGTGGTCCTGGGGCGGGAGTGAGGGGGTGCGGGGGTGCGGGTGCTGCGCCCCGGGTCACACAGCGACGACGTCGAGGACGCCTTCCAGCCCCTTGAAGTCGTCCGCATTGCGGGTGAAGAGCGGCAGTCCCCTGACGGAGGCAATGGACGCGATCATCAGGTCCATGCGACGAGGACGGGGGTTACGGCCCGCAGCCACGACAAGGGACACCAAGCTCCCGTACCGGGCAGCCGCCTCGGCGTCGAAGGGGAGCGGCTCGAAGTCGGCCACGGCCGCGCCGAGCTTCTCCATCCGTGCCGCGCGCCCGGCCGCGTCCCCGGCCATCGCGACGCCTTGCTGGAGCTCGGCCATAGTCACGGCGGTGAGCGCCGGATAGGCGGGAAGATCTTCGGCACTCAGCAGGTCGAGGTCGAGGTACGTGCAGGTGTCGAGCACACCCACGCGGTAGCGCTCAGCCACGCGCGCGCTCCCAGGGATCGTCGTCCCCGGCCCGCTCCTCGTCACCGAAGAGCTCGTCCGCCTCGCGACGCATCGACGCAGCGTCCACACGGGGAAGCCGCCGGTGCCGGGCCACCAGCTCCTCCGCACTCAGCCTCCGCTTACGCGTGAGCGGCCGGAGCTCCGCGACCTCTGTCCCGTTGCGGGTGATGTGGAAGATCTCGCCCTCCTCCACAGCGTTCATGACATCCGCGGACCGGTTCCGGAACTCGCGCTGCGTGATGGTCTTCATGCATACAGCGTAGCCTTGCGTGTCTCGCTGTGCTACAGCGTTCTCGATGCGCGGTCCGTGAGGTCCAATGGCCGCATGACCGACGCATCCGCATCCGCCTCCACCGCCCAGCGCGCCTTCCGTGATCTGCTCCACGCCCAGCGCGTGTGGGACATCGAGCTGCCCGCCTTCGACCCCGCCACCGCGCCGCGGGCCCCGCTCCCCCTCTTCCACGCCTGGTTCGCGGAGGCGGTGGCCGCCGGGCAGGCGGAGCCGCACACCATGACCCTGGCCACCGCCGACGCGGACGGGCTGCCCGATGTGCGGACCCTGATGCTGCACGACGCGGACGAGCGCGGCTGGCACTTCGCCACGCACGCGGGAAGCGCGAAGGGCCGCCAGCTCGCCGCCCGCCCGCACGCCGCGCTCGGCTTCTACTGGCCCGCGCAGGGGCGGCAGGTACGGGTACGGGGTCCGGTCACCGCGTGCTCCGCCGCCGAGAGCCGGGCCGATCTGCACGCCCGTTCCACCGGGGCGCTGGCCTCCGCGCTGGTGGGGCGGCAGAGCGAGGTGCTCGGCTCGACGGGCGAGCTCGACCGGGCCTCGGACGCCGCCTGGCAGCGGGCCCAGGCGGAGCCGGAGGCCGAGGTGACGAGCTGGACGCGGTATGCCGTCGAGCCGTACGAGGTCGAGTTCTTCCAGGGCGATGCGCGGCGGCGGCACGTCCGGCTGCGCTACCGCCGGGTGGCGGGGGTGGCGGGAGTGGCGGAGACCACCGGGACCTGGCGGCGGGAGTTGCTCTGGCCCTGACGGCCGCCGGGCAGCGCCCCCCGCCGCCCCTCCCTCAGTTCACCGTGATCGCCTGCACCGGGCAGGCGCGGGCCGCCTCGCCGACCATCGGCCCGCCGAGGGCGTCACCGGGCTCGGGCAGCAGCTCGCTGAACCCGTCGTCGTCCTGGGTGAACACCTTCGGCGCCGCGAGCGCGCACTGACCCGCGCCGATGCACACGTCCCTGTCGATATCGATCTGCATCTCAGCAGGACCTTTCCGATCGAATTCCCTCACCAGTCACCACGCCACCCGGTCACCACGTCACGGGCAGTTCCAGCAGCCCCTGGACCGTGTCCCCCGGTTTGAACGGGACATCCTCCGCGGGCACCGCCAGCCGCAGGCCGGGAAGCCGCTCGAAGAGGGCGGGCAGCGCGATCTCCAGCTCGGCCCGCGCGAGGTTCTGGCCCAGGCACTGGTGGATGCCGAACCCGAACGCCACGTGATTCCGCGCGTTACGGCCGAGGTCCAGCTCGTCGGGCGACGGGTACACGGAGCCGTCCCGGTTGATCACCGCCGTGGACAGGAGGACCCCGTCCCCCGCCCGGACGGTCACCCCGCCCACCTCGATGTCCTCGACGGCCACCCGCGACAGCCCGTCCGCGATGGACAGGAACCGCAGCAGCTCCTCAACCGCGGCGGGCATCCCGCTGCCGGGCTCGTCACCGGTGGAGGCGCCGGCCGCGCGCAGCAGGGCCAGCTGTTCCGGGTGCTGGAGAAGGGTGAAGGTGCCGAGCGAGATCATGTTCGCGGTCGTCTCGTGCCCCGCCACGAGCAGGATCTCGGCCAGCCGCACCAGCTCCTCGGTGTCCACCGCACCGGTCTCCAGCTGCTTGACGATCAGCTCGTCCAGCAGCCCGTCGCCAGGATCGCGTCGCTTGCGCTCGATCAGTACCCGGAAGTACTCGTCGAGAGCCTCCCGCGCGGCTTCGACATCGGAGGCCTCCGGGCCCCGGAGCAGCTTGCGCGACTGCGCCTCGAAGAACTCGTGGTCCCCGTAGGGCACCCCGAGCAGCGCGCAGATGACCATCGAGGGCACCGGCAGCGCGAAGGCGTTGACCAGATCGGCCGGCGGCCCCTGCTCGACCATCGCGTCGAGGAGGCCGTCCACGGTCGCCCGAATCTGCGGCCGCAGGGCCGCCGTCCGCCTGACCGAGAAGCTCGGGATCAGCATCCGGCGCTGGACGTTGTGCTCCGGATCGTCGACGCCGATCAGTTCCACGCGCCGCTGGGTGGCCTCGGCCTGCCGCTTGGCGAACAGCGGGAACTCGGGGTGTTCCCGGTCGGACGACAGCCTGGGGTCCACCAGGAGCGACCTCGCCTCGGCGTGACCGGTCACCAGCCACACCGTCCGGCCGGTGTAGATACGGACGGGGGTCACCGCCTGCTGCCCCCGGGTCTCACTCGGATATCCCGTCGGCGGGTGGTAGGGACAGCTACGGTTCTGCGGAAAGGCGATCGTCGCGGTCTGGGTCTCGGTCTGGGTCTCGGTGCCGGTCTCTGCCATGGAGGACCTCGCAAAGCTATGGGGGAGTCCTGCCGATCACCCACCACTAGATGCCCTAGGCACCTAACTGGGCTAGGCGTTGTTCGGCCAAATACCCCGTACCGGACGCGCCCGCCACGGCTCGTAACGTTCCATCCCGGATGCTCTTATCCGATTTCAACCACCGAGGGGCACTATGGGAAGCAGATGAGGACTGGAGGTCACCCATGACCCGAACCCGTAGCCGGTACGCCTCGGACCGCGGTCTCACCACACGCATGGTCACCACCATGTTCCTGATCGGCCTGCTGTATGTGGTCCTGATCGGCGTGCTGCTCGCCGTGCTGCGCGGTGCCTGGCCGATCATCCTGATCATCACCGGTGGCATGTTCATCGCCCAGTTCTGGTTCAGCGACCGCATCGCCGCGTTCAGCATGGGCGCCCGCGAGGTCACCCCGGAGGAGGCGCCGGAACTGCACGGCGCCATCGACCGTATCTGCGCCCTCGCCGACATGTCCAAGCCCCGGGTGGCGATCTCCCAGAGCGACGTACCGAACGCCTTCGCCACCGGCCGCAGCGAGAAGAGCGCCCTCGTCTGCGCCACTACGGGACTGCTGCGCAGACTGGAGCCCGAGGAGCTGGAGGGCGTACTCGCGCACGAGATGTCGCACGTCGCGCACCGTGACGTCGCCGTCATGACGATCGCCTCGTTCCTCGGCGTGCTCGCGGGCATCATCACCCGGGTGGCTCTCTGGGGCGGCTTCTCCCGCAACAGCCGCAGCAACGACCCCATCGGCATCGCGATCATGCTCATCCCGCTGATCAGCGCCGTGGTGTACGCCCTGAGCTTCCTGCTGACCCGCCTGCTGTCGCGCTACCGCGAGCTGTCCGCCGACCGCACCGCCGCCCTGCTCACCGGCCGCCCCTCGGCCCTGGCCTCCGCCCTCACCAAGGTGAGCGGCCAGATGGCCCGGATCCCGACGGAGGACCTGCGGAAGGCGGAGCCGTACAACGCCTTCTACTTCGTCCCGGCCTTCTCCTCCAAGGAGAGCCTGAGCCGGCTGCTCTCCTCGCACCCGACCCTCGAACAGCGCCTCGACCAGCTCTCCCGCATCTCCGCCGACCTCTCCCGCCCGTAAGGAGCCTCCGTGGGTCTGCTCGATACCATCCTGGGCCGCAGCAAACCGGTCCGCCCCGACCTGGACCAGCTCTTCGCCGTCCCGTCCGCCGCCCTGACCCTCCAGGCGGCGACAGGCTTCGTCCCGACCGGCCTGGGCTCGGTGTGCTTCGCGGGCGTGGAGGGCGGCACGTTCGCCCGTATCCAGCAGGACGTACAGGAGCTGCTGGACGCGGACACCGCGCACGGCGGCATCCCGGTGGAGTTCAGCCGGGACTCCTACGGCTACACCTGGCTGCTCGCCCGCCGGACCGCCGAGGACACCGCCGCCCTGGTCAACGACCTGCACGCGGTCAACACCCTGCTCCAGGACGGCGGCTTCGGCCCCCAGCTGCTCTGCTCCCTGATCGCCTTCCGCGACCCCCGGGGCCGCCCGCTCGCCCTGGTCTACCTCTACAAACGCGGCACTTTCTACCCGTTCGCCCCGGCCCCGAGCGGCGGCGAGAAGCGCGACAACCAACTGGAGTTGCAGGTACGCGCCGCACTCGGCGACGACCTCCGCGTGGAGAAGGACCTCTCGCGGTGGTTTCCGGTGTGGGGGGCGCCGGGGTTGTGAGGGGGACGCGGCACGGGGTGTGGACCGCCCGGCGTACAGGGCTGGAACGGCGCCGAGCGCACGAGGTGTGACACCTCACAAGTGAAATCCCCGTCAAACCCCAGAGGGGATATGGCAGCCAAAAGGCGTGAATCGACACGCCTTTGAAGGAACGAACCAGACTTACAGGGACTTACCGATAGATCAACGTATTTGAAGAGGCCTTAGCGGATGCGTACGCAAGTGAGGCTTCATGACGTGCCGGTGGCCGCATGTGAAGATCCTGCGGTGGTGCAGAGAGGAAACTGCACCGGTGAGGAACACACATGTCATCCCCCTTTCGCAGATCCGTCCGACTCAGACCCGCAGTCTCGGAGCAACCCCTTCTCCCGTTGCCGGCCATGCGTCGGTTGCGTCCGGTAGCCGCCGTGCTGACACTGCTGTTGGCCGTCGAAACCGCTTCGGTGGTCGAGTCCACAGATCAGGCAGTGGCTCTGGGACGCTCGGCCGCGAGTTCAAGGGTGCTCAGTGCGGCGCACGAGGACTTGGGGTCTGCCACCGCTGGTTCAGAGTCCGCGGCGCGGTTGAAGGCCAGGATTCAGAAGCGCAGGATCGAGGTCACCGACGCACGTACGGAAACTTCGACGGCCTACGTGAACCCGGATGGCACGGTCACGGAGGAGGCGTACGCCGGTCCGGTCCGCTTCAAAGGCGACGACGGCCGGTGGCAGGACGTCGACCCGTCGCTGGTGCAGGACGCCGACGGTTCCGTCAAAGCGAAGGGGCACCCGCATGGGTTGACCCTGGCAGGCAGGAAGGCAGCGCCGAAGGGGCTGAAGGCAACTGGTACCGGGGACGTTGCGGCGGTGCCGTTGGTGACAGTCCTGGACCGCGCGGGTCGCCCGCTACAACTCGGCTGGTACGGCACGCTGCCGGAACCGACGATCGAAGGGTCTCAGGACACGATCGCTCGATACAAGCAGGCCCTGCCAGCCACCGACCTGCTCATCGAATCCACGCGGACCGGTTACGAGCAATTCCTTGAGCTGAAGGACCGATCTGCCGTTGGCGCCAACGGGCAGGTGACCTACAGCCTGACGGCCAAGGGGCTGACCGCGAAGGCGTAGGAAGACGGGTCCGTTGCCTTCGTCGATGCCAAGGGCAAGAGCGCGGGGACCCTGCCCTCTCCGATGATGTGGGATGCCCGCATCGACAAGAACTCCGGCGAGCACACGCACACGGCCCGTGTAGGGGTGGAGGTCGCGCAGGATGGCTCCGTCATCTCCATCACCCTGACTCCGGACGCCACGTTCCTGGCAGACGCCGGGACTCAGTTCCCGGTCACCATCGACCCGTCCATCAACGTCGGCACCAGCTTCGACACCTTCGTCCAGGAGGGATATGCCACCGATCAGTCCGCTGCGACCGAGCTGAAGATAGGCAACAACGGATCAGGCCAGAAAACCCGTTCGTTCCTGTCCTTTCCCATGAAGAACATCACCGGGAAGCAGGTCACCGCGGCGAAGCTGAACCTGTATGAATTCCACTCCTGGTCCTGCACGAGCAAGGGCTGGGACGTCTACAGCGCGACGGCCTCCTCGACAGGTACCCGCTGGACCAGCCAACCGAGCTGGGGCACGAAGTACGCCACGAGTACCCAGACCAAGGGCTTCTCCAGCTCCTGCAACGACGGCTGGGTCAGTGCGGATGTGACCTCACTGGCGAAGGCGTGGGCGTCGAACGGCAACGGCAGCAACCATCTCGGCCTGCAGGCTTCGGACGAGTCCGACCCCTATGGCTGGAAGCGGTTCAATTCGGGCAACGCCGCGTCCAACACTCCATACATGTCAGTGACCTATAACTCCATCCCTGACGTCCCGACACTCATAGCGCCGACAGCCGCAGCCGCCACCAACGACACCACGCCGACCCTGTCGGCGAAGGCTCTGGACGGTGACGGCTCACAGGTCACGCTTGGTTTCGAGGTCTGGGCATCCAACGGTACCGCCGCGCTGCGCTCCGGCTCCAGCGCCTCCGTCGCCTCCGGTGCGACCGCGACCTGGACACCGACGGCACTGCCCGAGGGCACCTACAAGTGGCGCTCGCGTTCTGGGGACGGCTCGGCGAACAGCGCCTGGTCAGCCTTCCACTCCCTCACTGTCGACACCACTGCGCCGACGACCACGAAGGTCTCCTCCACCGACTTCCCTGCCGGCCAGTGGTCCGGGACGCCCGATGACAACGGCGACTTCACCGGCACATTTACCTTCACCCCGCCGACCAGCGGCGTGAAGCAAGTCCAGTGGAACCTGGACGGTGGCACGTGGCAGTCCGTAGCCACTACCGGCGCCGCGGTCAGCCGCAAACCAGCCTTTCGTGCGGGCAGGCACTCACTCGGCGTGCGCAGCAAGGACGCGGCGGGCAACGTTTCGGCCACGACGGGCCATGTCTTCTATGCCGGTTCCGGTTCTGCCCTGCTCACGCCCTCTGACGGTGACCGCCCTGCACGTCGTGCGGAGCTGACGGGGCAGGGCAAGGCAAGCGACACCGGTGTCCGCTACCAGTACCGGCGTGGTGAGACCGACACCTGGAAGGACATCCCTGTCCAGGATGTGCGCCGGAAGTCTGACGGTTCCGCCCTGACGGCTTGGCCGGCCAAGGTCACGAGCGGCGATGCCGAGAAGCTGAGCTGGAACGTCACCGACACCTTCAGCGACGACGGGCCGGTGGACGCCCGGACTGTGTTTACCGATGGCACCACCACCGACGCTTCCCCGGCGAGCCGGATCACTGTGGATCGGAATGCAGGTGAGTCGCCCAGTGAGGAGGTCGGCACGGGAAGCGTGAACACGCTCACCGGTGACTTCGGCTTGTCGGCCACCGACGCTTCGGGCTTCGATATGACGGTGACGCGTTCCTTCTCCTCACGGCGTCCGTCCAACGGCACCCAGCAAGAAGGCCAAGCCTCGATCTTCGGTCCGCAGTGGACCGCCGGCACGACTGCGGAGATCTCCGACGGCGACTGGGCGTACGTGCGCAAGACATCGGCGACATCGGTGGCGATCGTAGATGTGGACGGCGAAGAGACGGGGTTCACCGCGGCAAGCGGTGGCGGCTGGAAGCCGGAAACCGGTGCGGAGGACCTGACGCTGACCGGCTCGCTGACCACCTCGTTCACGTTGAAGGACACCGAGGGGACCACCTCGGTCTTCAGCAAGGTCGATCCCACCGCTACCACGTGGCAGCTGGCCACCACGTTTCTGCCGACGGACCAGACCGCCACGAAGGTGATCTCGGAAAAGGTCACGGTGGGCGGCAAGACGCTTGCCCGCCCGAAGTACGTCATTGCCCCGACCTCGGCGGTCACGGCCGAGACGTGTGCGGCCACGCCGGCGGCCAAGGGCTGCCGAGCGCTGCAATATGTGTACGCCGCCTCCACTACCGCGACCTCATCCGCTCTGGGCGACTACAACGGGCAGGTGAAGGAGATCCGCCTGTGGGCCACCGACCCTGGCGCCCCCACTGCCACGGCCACGACTGTCTCCCAGTACGCGTACGACAGCCAGGGCCGTCTGCGTGAACAGTGGGACCCGCGTGTCTCCCCGGCGTTGAAGACGGCCTACGGCTATGACAGCGCGGGCCGTGTCACAGCACTCACGCCACCCGGTGAGCTGCCGTGGACGTTCGAGTACGGCAGGGCCGGCACCAGCACGGTGGCCGGCGACGGCATGCTCCTGTCAGCGTCCCGTCCGACATTGAAGGTCGGCACCAAAGACGAGCAGGACAGAGGCACGGCCACCACTTCTCTCGTCTACGACGTGCCGCTGTCCGGCACCAAGGCTCCCAACCAGGTCTCGGCCGATGACGCCGCGACTTGGGGGCAGAGGGACGCACCCACGGACGCCACCGCGGTCTTCCCCACCGACCAGGTCCCCGCCTCACACACGGGAAGCGGCCTGGGAGCGGCCGACTACGACAAGGCCACCATCACCTATACCAATGCCTCCGGCCGCCAGGTCAACACAGGGCTGCCCGGCCGGCACCTGACCGTCAAGGAGCACGACCGGTTCGGCAACACCGTCTTCGAACTGACGGCAACCAACCGGGAGCTGGCACTCAGCGACGACGAGTACGCCGTCAACACCCAGAGCGAACTCGGAATCTTCTCCGACTCTCCGGCAGAGCGGGCCCATCAGCTCGGCACCGTCACGGCCTACTCGGGCAACGGCAGGCGGGTAGCGGAGGAGTTCGGCCCACTGCACCTGATCGCCCTCACAAGCGACCTCGCAGGCGATACAGACAGCCCGGACCTTGTGGCCGGTGTGCAGGTCGCGGCACGGAAGCACACCGTCAACAGCTACGACGAGGGCCGTCCCACCGATGACACCGCCACGGTCAGCGACCAGGTCACCACGGTCAAGGTGGGGGCATGGATCGACGGCTACCCCACCGATGGCGACGTGCGCTCCAGCACGACCGTCTACGACTGGGCCAAGGGCCTACCCACCAGTGAAACCACCGATCCGGGCGGACTGAAGCTGACCAGGACGACCGGTTACGATGCCCAGGGCCGGGTCATCAAGGCGACACTGCCGAAGTCCACTGGCACGGACGCCGCAGCGACGGTGACCCGCTACTGGTCTGCCACCGGCACCGGTACGTGCGCCGGGCGTCCGGAGTGGGCCGACCTGGCGTGCTCCACGGGGCCGGCCGGTGTGATCACCGGAGGCGGTTCCAACCCCGGTGAACTGCCCACGAAGACAACCGAATACGACCGCTGGGGAAACAGCGCCAAGGTCACGGAGTCTGCGAACGGCGTCACTCGCACCACGACCTCCGTCTACGACTCCTCAGGACGTCTGAAGCAGACCCAGATCACCGGGGGTGTGGGCACGGCTGTGCCGGCCCGAACCACCACGTACGACCCGGCGAGCGGTGTCCTGGCCACCATCTCCACCGGTACGGCCACCGTTCGGCACACCATCGACCTGCTTGGCCGGGAGATCGCCTACGACGACGGCGCGGGCAACGTCACACGCACCGAGTACGACAACCGCGACCGCAAGACCCGCGTCACCGACTCGGCGCCGTCCACCATCACCTACGACTACGACAACCCCGCCGGGCTGCCCACCCACGTCCATGACTCGGTGATGGGCGCCATTGGTGACGTCACCGGCTTCTACGACTCCGACAGCCGCCTGTACAAGCAGAAGCTACCGTGGAACATGGACGTCGAATTCAACCTCGACCCCACCGGCACGGAGACTTCCCGCTACTGGCACTGGGAGTCCGGCTGGACGGTCCAGGGCGAGTCCACGACCCAGTCCATCCACGACCAGATCGTCAACCGCACCGTCTACACCGGGGGCGGCGCCTACCAGCATTACATCTACGATGCCGCAGGCCGCCTGAACAAGGTGGACGACTTCGAGAGCGGCGTCACCACACACCGGGCGTATACCCTCGACAGCAATACCAACCGCACCGCGCTGACCACCACGGTCGACGACGTCGACGGAGGTACGCCCACCAGCAGAACCATCAACTCCGCCTACGACAGCGCCGACCGGCTGATCGCCACCGGCACCGCCTACGACACCTTCGGCCGCACCACCGCTCAGGCCGACGGCACGCAGAACGCCTACTACGCCGACGATCTCGTCCGCCAGATCACCGCCAACGCCAAGCGCACGACGTGGAACGTGGACGCGGTCGGCCGCCTGGCGTCCTGGGCGACCGAGGAACAGGCGGAGAGCGGCGCCTGGGGCACTCCCGCCACCAAGACCAATCACTACGGCGGCGACGGCGACAGCCCGGACTGGACTGCGGACACCAACGGGGTCAGCCGGAGCCTCGAAGACCTGGCCGGCAACTTGGTCGCCACCACCAGCGCTACGGGCGATGTTGTCCTCCAATTGGCCAATCTGCATGGCGATATCAGCACTCAGATTCCACTGTCGGACGACGGCACCCCGGTGGTCAACTCCTACGACGAGTATGGCAACCCGCTGCCAGGAACCGACCCTGCTCGCTATGGCTGGCTCGGCGGCAAACAGCGTTCCACCGAAACCCCGAGCGCGGTGATCCTCATGGGGGTGCGCCTGTACGATCCGGCCGCCGGCCGGTTCCTGTCGGTCGATCCGATCACGGGCGGCAACGCTAACGCCTACGACTACTGCACTGCGGAACCCCTCGGTTGCTATGACCTCGATGGCAAGTGGAGCTGGCCCAAGTTCGGCTGCAGCGCCACCAAGTGTCTATTCTTCAAAAAGTCGAATCGGCACTTCGTCATGCGGGACGGCAGACCCGGCCTGCACTTCAAGAACCACCGAATCCGTTTCGAATGGGATCGGCACAGCAGATGGCACCTCAACGTAGGCAAGAAGCACTACCGCGCACGCAACGCGTGGAGGACTGCTGCCAGATGGGGCAGCCGCTTCCTCCGGGGAGGCCGCTTCTGGGGGCCGCCGATCTGGATACCCAGAGAGGTACGTCGGTACGCTCACCCCTGCGCGAACCATAGCTGCGAAGCATAGCCAGATTTCGCGACTCCTCGGGCCCCTTCTCGCCCAATGAAAGAGTGGAAGGGGCCCGATATCCGGCCAAAGAAGGGAAGCGACACACGTGCGGTACATTGAAGCCGCGAGTCCTCATGACATGGAAGCCTTCATTTCCGGCATCATTCCGGATCTGCTAAGGGTCAAAGCTCAGGTCTTCATTGATCTCTACGTCGATGAGCCCATGGGAGACGAGACTTCTCGGACTTCTTTCCGGGCGATGGTGGACATGGCTCAGACAAAAGGCGGTCTCGCGCGGCGATCACTCTTCTCCGCGCGGCGCGATCTCTTGATGGGCGTGGAAGTCGACCTGCTGCAGAGTGACCAGGCAGAACATTTCTCACGCCTGGCTCACCAGGTGATCAACGCAGAGGCATGGGACCGGGACCGCCAAATCTTCGGCACAGTCGAGTCTCCTGTTCTTGTCTGGGTGGACGTTCCGGCCGAGGTGCTTGAGCGGGCTCTCGAAACGGCGCGAGAGGCTGGGGCTCTCGTTCACACTCGACCTATGCAGTAGTCGGTGCTTGCCGCGCTCAGCCGAATGCGAACCCCGCCCGGCCGATGCGCGGCTCCGGGGCAAACTTGGATCGCTTCGTGTCGGCGTCAGGATGATCCCTTGAGCAGACCGGGCCCCGCACGGCCAGGGGATCGATCACCGCGGTGGTTCAGGCGTGGGTGGTGCCGACCGAGATGCCGAAGCCGGCGGGGATCCGAGCCAGGGCGTCATTCCTGCGCAGGTACACCAGATCGACCAAGCCTTCCTGGACTGAACGAGGTGTGGAGGCCGACGACGATGAGTCGCCAACGGCACGAGCGTGTCAGACAGCGGCAGGGGCCGCACTCACTCCTTGGGCGTGCGGCCCCGGGCGGGCGTCAGCGACGCTGGATCTCTTCCACGTCCGCCGAGCACCGCTCAGGCGGTGACCGTCGCGTGGTTCAGGAAGGCGGTCCAGGCGGCGGGGGCGACGGCGAAAGTGGGGCCGTCGGTGACCTTGGAGTCACGGACGTGCACGGTGTGGGGGCAGGTCGCGACCTCGACGCAGGCCCCACCTTCATTGCCGCTGTAGCTGGACTTGTGCCAGTCGTAGGCGACCTCGATGCATTCGCCACCCTCGTTGTTGCTGTAACTGGACTTGAACCAGAACAGTTCGGGCCCGGTCTTCACAGTTTCGCCGCCTTCTTCTCGATGAGCTCCGCGGATTGCCAGGGCGTCAATGCCTGGGCGCGCAGGGTGCCGAAAAGGTCGAAGAGGTCACTGACCCGTTCGGGCTTGGAGATCAAAGTAGCGCCCCCTTGCCCTTCCTCGTACACAAGGTGACGCCCTTGCTCCGTAGCCATCAGCTTCATCGGCCCGTTCAACCCAGCGTGGGTGTGCTGAGCCGTTGGCATCACTTGCACCGTCAGGTGGTTGAACCGCGCCATGCAGTCGATCACGTGCCGCAGCTGCTCCTTCAGCACCTCGGCCCCGCCAAGCGGACGATCCAGGACCGATTCCTCGATGACGTACCCAACCCTCGGCGGCGGCGTACGCGAAAACACCGCCTGCCGTTCGAGCCTCGCTTCGACGTGCCGGATGATCTCAGTCTCCGAGTACGCCGGAACGCGCGCCCCGTACAGCGCGTATGCGTACCCCTCCGTCTGAAGCAGACCAGGGATCAACATCGTTTCGTACGCGCTGATGACCCGCGCGGCCCGCTCCAGTTTGGCCCAGTCCAGGAACTTGGCAGGGTACTTCTCCTCGTCCACCAGCTCGCAGCACGCCTTCAGGGCACCGCCCGCCCCGAACACCTCATCGGCATCGATCAGCAGGTCACGCGAGGGGATACGCTCTCCGCGCTCGACCGCGCCCATCAGTGACTCCGAGATCAGCAGGCGCTCCGCCGCCTCCTTCTGCGTCAATCCCGCCCGCACCCGATGGATACGGATCAACTCCCCCACCAGCCGCCGCCCGTGCGTGGTCTCGCCACTCGTCCCCACAGCCGTCACCGCCCTCCCCACATCGCCCCGATGTGGACCGTGTCCTCCTGGTGACGCTACGCAACCAGCGGGATGCTCGTAGCCATGACGCAGAAGAAACTCCCCGAATGGGTACCCTCCTCGGGGCTCCAACTCCATCTGACCGGCATCCACTTCGACGCGATCCGGATGCGCGGCGTCCGGGGCGAGGCCGTGGTCCATCATCTGGAGACCCTTACCGACGGCGAGCCGGGGCCCGTGGTGCGGGAGGTCGCGGGCGGGCGGTGGACGTACTTCCTGCTCGAACCGGGGGCGAGCCAGGACTTCGACTGGCCGCCCGGCGCGAAGTGCTTCGGGCCGGCCGCCCGGGACCAGTACGTGGGGATTCCGGCGGCCCACGGCAACACATACCCGCTGAGCTGGCGGTGCGGGGCGCCCGAGGACGGGGACTTCGTGGACGCGGAGCTGCTGCACGGAGTCATGACGGCTCAGCTCGTGGCCGAGGAATAGCCCGGGACACGCGCTCCCGCCGGGCCCGTCCGCGTCCGTATCATCGGGCGCATGACTGCCGAGCCCTCCCGGTCCGCCGACCGCATGCGCGCCTCCGACGCCGACCGCGAAGCCGTGGTGGAACAACTGCGGGAGGCGGCGGCCGAGGGGCGCATCGACCTCGACGAGCTGGACGCCCGCCTGAGCCAGGCCCTCACCGCCAAGACGTACGGCGAACTCGCCCCGCTCACCGACGCCTCGGGCCCGTCGTGCCCGACCCGGGCGAGCCGCTGACCCTCCAGGGCGGTATCCACGGCGCACAGCGGAAGGGCCGCTGGAAGGTGCCGCCGAAGATCGTCGCGTACGGAGGCATGGGCGGCGTCCGCATCGACTTCACACAGGCCGAGTGCCGGCTGCGCGAGATCCAGGTGGAGGTGGACACGCAGATGTCCGGCGTCCAGATCGTGGTCCCGGTGGGCTGGAAGGCGGACACCGACGCGCTGGATCTCGGGTTCGGCGGGCTGAAGGACAAGACCGTCGGCGAACGACTGCCGGGCACGCCCGTGCTCCGGATCACCGGCACCTGCGGCATGGGCGGCGTCCACATCCGTCACCCCAACTTCCGCGAACGCCGCAGGCAGCGCAAGGAACTCTCGCGCTGAGCCCGCCCGCCCTCACACCGGGCGGACCGTGAGGATCTGCTGCGCCTGGCCGATCGCGCCGCGGACGTCGTGCAGGACCGTGCTGGTGACGCCCTGACCGGTGGGGCCGAAGACGACCGTGGTGTCGAGCCCGGTCCAGCGGCCCTCGGGCCGGCGGTGCAGGTGGATGGTCAGATCGACGTTGGGGAACATCCAGTCGGTGGGCTGCTCGCGCACGGCGATGCCGTTGGCGGTGTCCACGAGCGCGGCGTAGGACGCGAGCGCGCTGACGGGCTCGCCCGCGACCAGGTCGAGCGGGGTGGAGATCCAGGCGGTCGTACGGCCGGGCATCGGCGGGGCGAGCGGGCGGACGTCGAGGGACGCGATGTAGCCGCCGGGCCAGAGGTCGGCCATCGGCCAGGACGCGAGCTCCTCGGGCGGGGTGAGCCGGTCCGCCTCGCCGTCGGCGACGGCCTCGGTGTCACCGGCTGCCAGGCACCAGACCCTGGCGCGGACGACCGGGCGGCCTGCGATGAGGGCGACGGCCTCGACCAGTTCGATGGTGCGGCCGGGGCGGACCGTCTCGACCCTGATCTCGCACTCGTCGAGCGCGAGCCGGCCGAGGATGTCGAAGCTGATCCGGGACAGCAGCAGGGCGGCGCCGGGACGGTCGGCGAGATGGCGTTCGACGGCGTGGACGATGAGCCCGCCGAACGGGCTGAAGTGCACCTCGTCCGTGCTCCACGCGCCGCTCGCGTGGGCCGTGGGCTTGTAGCGGTGGTCGTCGATGCGTTCGTAGTAACTGCTGCTGCCGGTGTTCAACGGGCGCTTCCCTCGCTGACGTACGGATCACGGATCATCAGCGTGCCACCGTGCGGATGCGGGGTGGCGCCCGGGTCCTGGGACCGGCGGCTCAGGGGCGGAACACCGCCACCGCCTCGCGGCCCTCCTCCCGCCGGAACGTCACGTTCAGCTCCATCCCGATGGCGAGCGCGCTCTCCTCGCAGTCCACGATCTCCGTCATCATCCGCGGTCCCTCGGCCAGGTCGACGACGGCCGCGACGTACGGCACGCGGGTGCCGAACGGGGGCAGGTCGTTGCGGTGCACGACGGACCATGTGTACAGCGTGGCCCGGCCGCTCGCCCGCTCCCAGTCGACGTCCTCGCTCCAGCAGTGCGGGCAGAACTCGCGCGGGTAGTGGTGCGCCCGGCCGCAGTCCCGGCAGCGGCGCAGCAGCAGGTGCCCCTCTGCGGCGGCATCCCAGTAGGGGCGGGTGGACGCGTCCGGCTCGGGCAGGTCGTAGCGGGGGGCCGGCCGGGGCGGGGGCTCGGCGGGAACGGCGGCGGGGGCGGTGGGGGTGGCAGGCCCGGTGGCTGGGGTGGTTGGTCCGGTGGCTGGGGTGGTTGGTCCGGTGGCGGTCACAGAAAGAGTCCGATCGCGTGGTCGAGGGACCAGGTCTGCCAGGACATCGCGAACAGCGCGACGAGCGAGCTGAGCGCCATCATCGCGTTCTGCCCCTGCTCGGCCCAGTCGTGGATCATCAGCACCAGGTAGAGCAGGTTGAGCAGCAGCCCCGCGATCAGGGCGACGGGGGTCAGCAGGCCGGTCACCAGGCCCAGGCCCAGGGCGAGTTCCGCGTAGACGACGACGTACGCCATCGCCTTCGGGCGCGGCGCGACGATCTTCTCGAAGCCGCTCCTGACCACCGGCCAGCGGTGCTTGCCCGCGACGTCCGCGGCCCAGGCGATGCCGGTGCCGCGCTCGAACCAGCCCTTCTTGTCCTTGTGCCGCCAGCTCTCCAGCCACCACAGGCCGAGGCCTATCCGGAGCACGGCGAGCCACTGGGCTCCGTCGAGCCAGATCGTCCGCATGGGGCCCTCCCGTTCACGTAATCTGACGGTACGTCAGTTCACCTGATGGCGACGGTCTGCGCAAGGGGTGCGCGTCCCCGGCCGATGCCCGGGTGTGGACCCGTGATCAATTCGCAATCGATTCCGGTCTTGACCGAGACCCATCAACAGGGCGCGCGATTACGCTCCAAACCATGCCCGACAGCACATCTGCCCCCGGTAGCCCCATTCCGGCCTCCGTCACCCGCACAGAGGACCGGCCCGTCTACGTCATCGGCGGCGGTCCGGGCGGTCTCGCCGTCGCGGCGGCCCTGCGCGCAGAGGGCCAACGGGCCGTCGTGCTGGAGAAGTCCACGGATGTCGGCGCGTCCTGGCGGCGCCACTACGACCGGCTGCACCTGCACACCACCCGGCGCTGGTCGGCCCTGCCGGGGCTGCCCATGCCCCGCCGGTTCGGCCGCTGGGTGTCCCGCGACAACGTGGTGCGCTACCTGGAGAAGTACGCCGAGCACCACGAGCTGGAGGTGGTGACCGGCGTCGAGGTCTCCCGCATCGACCGGGCGCCGGACGGCACCGGGTGGCGGCTGACCGCGACCGGCGGGCGCGAGCTGACCGGGCGGGCCGTCGTCGTGGCCACCGGCTTCAACCACACCCCGCGCATCCCCGACTGGCCCGGACGCGACGGGTTCACCGGCGACCTCGCGCACGCCGCCGACTACCGCAACCCGGCCCCCTACGCAGGCAAGGACGTCCTCGTCGTGGGCGTCGGCAACACCGGCGCCGAGATCGCCGTCGACCTGGTGGAGGGCGGGGCGGCCCGGGTGCGGCTGGCGGTGCGCACCGCTCCTCACATCCTGCGCCGCTCCACGGCGGGCTGGCCCGCCCAGGGCACCGGCATCCTGGTGCGTCGGCTGCCGGTCACGCTCGTCGACCGGGCCGGGGGCCTGCTGACGCGGGTCTCGATGCCCGATCTCGCCGGACACGGGCTGCCCCGCCCGGACACCGGCCTGTATTCGCGGGTCAAGGACGGGGCCATCCCGGTCCAGGACGTGGGGCTGATCAAGGCGGTGAAGGACGGCCGCGTGGTGCCGGTGGCGGCCGTCGAGTCGTTCGACGAGGACGCGGTGGTGCTGGCCGACGGGTCCCGGATCACCCCGGACGCCGTCATCGCCGCGACCGGCTACCTCCGCTCCCTGGAGGGGCTGGTCGGCCACCTCGGGGTGCTGGACGCCCGTGGCCGGCCGGTGGTGCACGGCGGCCGTACGCCGAAGCAGGCCCCCGGGCTGTACTTCACCGGCTTCACCAACCCGATCAGCGGCATGCTCCGCGAGCTGGCCCGGGACGCGGAGAAGATCGCCAAGAAGCTCGCCCGCAAGGGCTGAGCCGGGGGGCGACCGGGGCTTGGACCTGCCCCACCCCCTGGGCGCGGGATCGGACCTGCCCCACCCCCTGGGCGCGGGATCGGACCTGCCCCACCCCCTGGGCGCGGGGCCGCCTGGGCGCCGCCCTGCCCTCAAGCGCCCTGCGGGGACTCCCCTGCACGACCCCCGGGTCGGCCGTCGGGCGTCATGCGGGGAGGGGTGGGGTAGGGACGGGCGTCCGGGCCTGTGGAACCGCCACTCTCAGCCTTTGCCTGCACACCCATTCCTGACGGGCCGTCAGTTCAGTAACCTGACAGAGCGTCAGCTTATGGCGCCGGCCGGGCTGCGCGAGCGCCGGGGACCTTCGAGCAGGAGTGGGCGGAACGCGATGCTTGGATCGACTCACGGCACCCTCACCACCGACTTCCGCGCCAGGGTGGTGGCCTGCGGCGAGGAGCCGCACGCCGCCGTCCACAGCATGACGGCGGCCGCCGCGGAAGGCGGTCTCGACGTCAGCGGTCGTCCGCTGCACGCGGCCGTCCCGGATCTGGACCGGTTCTTCCGGCCGGAGTCCGTGGCTGTCATCGGCGCGTCCGACACCGACGGCCGGCCCAATACCGGCATCACCCGGCAGCTGATCGCCTGGGCCGAGCGGGTCGGGGCGCGGCTGTATCCCGTACACCCCACGCGGGAGTCCGTCTTCGGGCGGGCCTGCTCTCCTTCCGTGTCCGAACTGCCGGAACAGGTCGATCTGGCGGTACTGCTGGTCGGTGACCCGCTCCCGGTGATCGAGGGACTCGCGCACGCCAAGGTCAAGTTCGCCGTCGCCTTCGCGTCCGGATTCGCGGAGACCGGAGCGGAGGGCGCCGCCGCGCAGGCCCGGCTGGCCGCGGCGGTGGAGCGGTCGGGGCTGCGGCTGCTCGGGCCGAACACCAACCTCAACGCCTTCGAGGAGTTCCGGGACGACCTGGAGGGGCCGGCGATCGCACTGATCACCCAGTCCGGCCACCAGGGGCGACCCGTCTACACCCTCCAGGAGCTGGGCGTGCGGCTCTCGCACTGGGCGCCCACGGGCAACGAGGCGGATCTGGAGACCGCCGACTTCATCTCGTACTTCTCCCAGCGGCCCGAGGTCGGGGCCATCGCCTGCTACGTGGAGGGGCTCAAGGACGGGCGCTCCTTTCTGCTCGCCGCCGACCGGGCAGCACGTGCCGGGGTCCCGGTGGTGGCGGTCAAGGTCGGGCGGACGGAGACGGGGGCCAGGATGGCCGCGTCACACACCGGCAAGCTGACCGGCGCCGACCAGGTCGTCGACGCGGCGATGCGGCAGTTCGGCGTGATCCGGGTGGACGGCCTCGACGAACTCCAGGACACTGCCGCCCTCCTGGCGCGGGCCCGCAAGCCCTTGGCCGACGGGGTCGTGGTGTATTCGATCTCGGGCGGCACGGGCGCGCACTTCTCGGACCTGGCGACCGCGGCGGGCCTGGACATCCCGGTCCTGTCCGAGGAGAAGCAGGCCGAGCTGCACACGTGGATACCCGACTACCTGAACGTGGCGAACCCGGTCGACAACGGCGGACACCCGGTCGGTGACTGGCGCGGCCGGAAGATCATCGACGCGATACTCGCGGACCCCTCGGTCGGGGTGCTGATCTGTCCGATCACCGGCCCCTTCCCGCCGATGAGCGACAAACTGGCGCAGGACCTGGTGGACGCGGCCGAGGCCACGGACAAGCTGGTGTGCGTGGTGTGGGGTTCGCCGGTCGGCACCGAGGACGCCTACCGCACGACGCTGCTCGGCTCCTCGCGCGTCGCCACCTTCCGCACCTTCGGCAACTGCATCACCGCCGTCAAGGCCTATCTGGACCACCACCGCTTCGCCGCCTCCTACCGCTCCCCCTTCGACGAGGCGCCGCGCACGCCGTCGCCCTCCTTCCGCAAGGCGCAGGCACTGATGCGTCCGGGCCACCAGCTGAGCGAGCACGCGGCGAAGCAGCTGCTGCGGGCGTACGGAATCCGGGTGCCCCGCGAGCAGTTGGTGACCAGCGCCGCGGCGGCCGTCCGGGCGGCCGGGCTCGTCGGCTACCCCGTCGTCATGAAGGCGTCCGGGGCGCAGCTGGCCCACAAGACCGAACTGGGCCTGGTCAAGGTCGGGCTCACCTCCGCCAGCCAGGTGCGGGACGCCTACCGCGAACTGACCGACATCGCGCGCTACGAGGACATCGAGCTGGACGGAATCCTGGTCTGCCAGATGATCGAGCGGGGCGTCGAGATGATGGTCGGCGTCACGCAGGACGCGCTGTTCGGCCCGACCGTGACCGTCGGGCTCGGCGGCGTACTGGTCGAGGTGCTGCACGACGCGGCGGTGCGGGTGCCGCCCTTCGGTGAGGACCAGGCGCGGGCGATGCTCGGTGAACTGCGCGGCCGGGCCCTGCTGGAGGGGGTGCGCGGCGGGGCGCCGGTGGATGTGGACGCGCTCGTCGAAGTGGTGCTGCGGGTGCAGCGGATGGCGCTGGAACTGGGCGACGACCTGTCCGAGCTGGACATCAACCCGCTGATGGTGCTGGGCCGCGGGCAGGGCGCGGTGGCGCTGGACGCGCTCGCGGTCTGCCGCTGACCGACGCGCCGACGCACGCCGTCGCCGCGCCCGCCACCAACTCCTCCCGCTGCTCCGCCACCTGCTCAGGAGCTGCCTCATGCCGTCCTCCCCCGAAGACACCACCGACCACACCGGCCTACCCGACCCGTCCGGATCGCCTGATTCATTGATACTCCACGCCACTGACAACGGCGTCTCGACGATCACCCTCAACCGCCCGGAGGCGATGAACGCCGTCACCTGGGACCAGCGCGAACGCGTCATCGCGCTGCTCGCACAGGCCTCCGCGGACCCCGGGATCCGGGCGGTCGTCCTGACCGCCACCGGCCGGGGTTTCTGCGCCGGAGCCGATCTGCGGGGCGCGCCGGCGACCGGCGACCGGGTGCCGGGCGATGTCGCCCGGACGATCCGGCTCGGCGCCCAGCGGCTGATCGCCGCCGTCCTGGACTGCGAGAAGCCCGTCATCGCCGCGGTCAACGGAACGGCGGCCGGGATCGGCGCCCATCTCGCGTTCGCCTGCGATCTGGTGCTGGCCGCCGAGTCCGCGAAGTTCATCGAGGTGTTCGTGCGCCGCGGCCTCGTACCGGACGGCGGTGGCGCGTACCTGCTGCCCCGGCTGGTCGGGCCGCAGCGCGCCAAGGAGCTGATGTTCTTCGGGGACTCGCTCCCGGCCCGGGACGCGGAGCGCCTGGGGCTCGTCAACCGGACCGTGCCGGACGAGGAACTGGCGGCGATCGCGCGGACCTGGGCCCAGCGGCTGGCCGAGGGGCCCACCCGTTCGATCGCCCTCACCAAGCAGCTGGTCAACGCCTCGCTGGACGCCGACCGCGCCACGGCGTTCGCCGCGGAGGCGATGGCCCAGGAGATCAACATGACCACGCAGGACGCCAACGAGGGCGTGGCGAGCTTCGTTGAGCGGCGGGCACCGAAGTACCAAGGGATCTAGCCGTACTTCCGCTGCCTCCGCTCGCGCCTCACCTCGATGCCGGCCCGCACGTGTCTCACCCCGATGCCAGCCCGCTCGTGTCCAGGTCCAGGCCGAACGGGTCCGGCAGCCGCAGAACCGCTCCGAAGAGGTGTGGGCCGTCCACCCGGGTGCAGCCCAGGTGCCCCGGCTCGGAGAACAGCGTCACGCTGCCCTCGATCCGGTCGACGAGGAGGTACAACGGCGCCCGGTACTCCGCGTACCGGCGGCGCTTCACGACGCGGTCGGTCTCCGCGTCCGACTCGGACGTGACCTCCACGACGAGGAGCGTCTGGTCGGGGAGCAGCGCCCCGCCGCCCTTGGCGAGCGCCTCGGGGACCACGGCGATGTCGGGGACGTACCAGTTCGAGGAACCGGGCAGGTCCAGGTTTCCGGAGCCTTCGACACACCCCAGCTCATCGACACGGTCCTCGATCTGCCGACGGACCACTCGGGCCGCACGTTCGTGGTCCCAGGTCGGTGACACCGGCTCGATGATCCCCTCGATGATCTGGACGCGGTCCCCGCGGATCCGCTGCACGGCGAACTTCAGGGCACGCTCGGAGTCGATGCCCTGGCCGTGGTCGGGCGCACTCGTCATCGCGCCGCCTCCCGCTCGATCGATCCTTGACGACTCAGCGTAGCCGTCCCTGAACCACGTGTCGTCGCGGAGGCGGACGTCGAAATACCCGGGAACCCGACTTTCGGCAGTGTCGGCTCCTCCTCCAACTGCGTACGGTCGTGCGGGTGTGCAGAGCGATGATGAGGATCAGCGGAGCGGCCCGGCGGGCCGTCGCGCCGGAGGGGCTCGCGATCGTGGCCACCGTGGCCTGTGTCGTGCTGAGCACCATCAGCCCGTGGTGGGTTCTGCCCGCGGCGGTGGCGGCGTTCCTCGCCGGGCGGGAGCCGGGAAGGACCGGTCCGGCGGTTCTCGCGCTCGTCGCGGTGGTGACCGGTGGGATGGTGGCGGTGGCCCTGATGCCGTCCTGGCCGCTGATGGCGGGGCGGTTCTCCGCAGTGGTGGCGGTGGGCGCGATGCTGCCGTGGTTCGCGGGGCGCTTCTGGCGCCAGTACCAGGAGCTCGTACGGGCGGGCTGGGAGCGGGCGGCGCGGCTGGAGCGCGAACAGCGGCTCGTCGCGGAACAGGCCCGGTCCCGCGAACGGGCCCGGATCGCCCAGGACATGCACGACCTCCTCGGGCACGACCTCAGCCTCATCGCCCTCTCGGCGGGCGCCCTCAAGCTCGCACCGGGTCTCGACGCGTCCCACCGGGCGGCGGCCGGCGAGATCCGCGCCCGCGCCGCCGCGTCGGTCGAGCGGCTCGGAGAGGTGATCGGCCTGCTGCGCGAGGAGGTCGACGACGAACCGCCACAAGCGCCCGGCAACGGCATTCCCCGGCTCATCGAGGAGGCCGCGGCGGCCGGTCTCCCGGTCAGTCTGCGGATCGAGGGCGACACCGAAGGGATGCCGCCCTCGGCCGCGCGGGCCGCCCACCGGGTCGTCCAGGAATCGCTGACCAACGCCGCCAAGCACGCGCCCCTGGCCCGGGTGAGCGTGCTGCTGACCCACACGGCGGGGGAGACGGCGGTCCGGGTGGAGAACGCACCCGCGCAGCAGTGCCCCGGGGCTGTTCCAGGGACCGGGCGGGGGCTCATCGGGCTGGACGAACGGGTGCGGCAGACGGGCGGCTCGTTCTCGTACGGTCCGTACGGAGGCGGCTTCGCGGTCGCCGCACTGATACCGCACCGCCGGCCCGTGCACCCGCCGTCCGCCCGCCTCGCGTCGCCGTCCCCCGCCGTGCCCGCCATCGCGTTGCCCACGGAGCACCGGAACGCCCGCAGCCGGGTCCGCCGCGCATTGGCCGTCGCGGTCGTGCTGCCCCTGGCGGTGTGGGCGGTACTGAGCGCCGCACTGATGGGCTGGGACATACGCTCGGCCCGGCAGTCCGTCCTGGACCCGGGCGACTACGCCGGGCTGCGGGTGGGCCAGGACCGGGACTCGGCCCAACGGCTGCTGCCCGACCGCGAGACCACGCGGAGAGCGGTGGCCGGGGAACCGGAGGGCGCCGGCATCACCTGCGCGTACTACGCGATGACGGCGGACCGCTTCGACGACCGGTCCGGGGACGCGTACCGGCTCTGCTTCCGGGCCGGACGGTTGATGTCCAAAGAGGCCCTCGCACCATGAACGGCCGATAACAGTGAACCGACCCCATGTACCCACTCCATGAACGGAATTCCTTGCCCATGATCCGGGTCCTCATCGCCGACGACGAGCCGATGATCCGCGCGGGCGTGCGCTCCGTGCTGTCCACCGATCCGGGCATCGATGTCGTGGCCGAGGCGGCCGACGGGCACGGAGCGGTGGAGCTGACGCGCCGACACCGCCCGGCCGTCGCCGTGCTCGACATCCGGATGCCCGGGATGAACGGCATCGAGGCCGCCGCCGAGATCCGGCGCACCGTGCCCGGGACCGGAGTGGTGATGCTGACGACCTTCGGTGAGGACGACTACATCCTCCAGGCCCTCGGCGGCGGCGCCGCGGGTTTCCTGATCAAGTCGGGTGAGCCCGAGGAGCTCATCGCGGGAGTACGCGCGGTGGCCGACGGCGCCGCCTACCTGTCACCGAAGGTCGCGGCTCGGGTCGTCGCCCACCTCTCGGCGACGGGAGCGGGTGCGCTGGCCGGGCGCCGCGCCGCCGCCGGGGAACGGGTCCGCTCGCTCACCGGCCGGGAACGCGACGTACTGGCCTTCCTCGGCAGCGGCCTGTCCAACGGGCAGATCGGCCGTCGGCTCCACCTGGTGGAGGGGACGGTCAAGGCGCACGTGAGCTCCATCCTGGCCAGGCTGGGTGTGGACAACCGGGCCGCCGCGGCGGTCGTCGCCCATGAGGCCGGCATCGTCGCCCCCACGGAGCCGGCCGAGCCGCCTCGCGAGCGCTGACGCCGCCACCCGGGCGAGCGGCAGGAACGCGATCAGCACCGCCGCGGTCACCGCGCCCCCGAGAGCCGCCCCTGCCAGCACGTCGTGCGGGTAGTGGACCCCCGCCACGACCCGCAGGAGCGCCGTCGCGCCTGCCATCGGCAGAGCAACCGCGGCGAGGCGCGGCCGGAGCACCGCAAGGCCCACCGCGATACCGGCCGCCAGGGTGGCGTGGTTGCTCGGGAAGGACCAGTCGCCGGGCTGCGGGCACTCGGCGACCACCGCCGCGCCATGGCGCAGGACCCGGCAGGGGCGTTCCTCGTCCACCACCAGCTTCACGGCCTCGCTGGTCGCGTAGGCCAGTACGGTTCCGGCACCGACGAGCACGGCACCGGCGGACAGCCGCGTGTCCGCACGGCGTACCGCGCGCCACCAGGTCCACGCCAGAAGCAGGCCGAGGGCCAGCAGTGCCCCGTCCGTGGCCACTTCCAGCAGCGGGCCCGTCCAGGAGGGCGCGCCGGCAACCGCCCCGGTCACCGAGCGGTACGCCGACGCCGACGCACCGCCCGACACTTCCACGGTCTCCGCAGTCCCCCATCCACCCGGCGCGAGTCCTACGACGGCGGCCGCCCCCGCGCCCAGGACGCCGACCGCGAGCAGCGGCCTCCAGGCCCCGATGCGACCTCCGGTCTCCCGCCCCGCTTTTCGTCTCGTTCGTCCTTGTCGCCTCATGGGAAACGAACGTAGAAGCGGAAGGGGCCGGGAACCCGCCCCGAAAGGCAGGGCCGACCCCTGACGAAGGTCGGGGAGGGCCCGCACCCCTTCCCATCTGACGCCTCGTCAGCTCTAATCGAAGAGTGATGGGACACGCAGGCATGGCCGCAACCGCCGTCCGCTACCTCAGGTCCGTCGGCGCCGCGACGGCCGTCGCTCCGGTGCCGGTCGATCCACTGCCGCGTCCGGCCCTTCGGGCCGTCGCCGACGATGAGCGGCTGCCCGTGGATCCGGGCGAGTTCCGCCGGGTACTGGGGCACTTCGCGAGCGGGGTCACCATCGTCACCGCGCACGATCCGGACGGCGTCGGCGGCACCGGTAGCACCGGTAGCACCGACGGGACCGGTGCCACCGCCGGTCCGGCGGGTTTCGCCTGCCAGTCGTTCGCCTCGCTCTCGCTGGACCCGCCGCTGGTCACGTTCATGGTCGCCCGTACGTCGACGACCTGGCCGCGCATCGCCCGCGCCGGGGCCTTCTGCGTGAACATCCTGGGGGCGGAACAGGGCGCGCTGTGCCGGTCGTTCGCGGTGAGTGGGGCCGACAAGTTCGCCGGGGTGACGTACTCCGCCGCCCCCGCGACCGGGTCGCCGCTGCTGGACTCCGTGCCCGCCTGGGTCGACTGCCGCATCCAGGCCGTCCACACGGGCGGCGACCACCTGATCGTGGTCGGCCGGGTGGAGGCGCTGGGGGCGGCGGACGGGGGCGGGGACGGGCCGCTGCTCTTCCACCAGGGGGCGTTCGGGCGCTTCAGCCGCTGAATGCACCCGGTCACAGGACGGCGGCGGACGCCGAACCACGACGGATCACCAGTGCCATCAGCGCCGCCGTCGCGCACATCGCCCCGGACGCGTACCAGACCATGTCGTACGAGCCGAAGTGGTCGCGCGCGACCCCGCCGAGGAACGCCACCAGGGCGGCGCCCACCTGATGGGAGGCCAGGACCCAGCCGAAGACGATCGCACTGTCCTCGCCGTACTGCTCCCGGCACAGGGCCAGCGTCGGCGGGACCGTGGCGACCCAGTCCAGTCCGTAGAACACGATGAAGAAGACCATCGACGGGTGCACGGTCGGCGCCATCAGCATCGGCAGGAACAGCAGCGAGATCCCGCGCAGCGCGTAGTAGACGGCCAGCAGCCGGCGGGCTTCGAAGCGGTCGGTGAGCCAGCCGGAGAAGATCGTGCCGATGATGTCGAAGATCCCGATGACGGCCAGCAGCGAGGCGGCGGCGGTGATGGGCATGCCGTGGTCGTGCGCCGAGGGCACGAAGTGCGTACGGATCAGGCCGTTGGTCGTGGCGCCGCAGATCGCGAAGGTCCCGGCCAGCAGCCAGAACGGCCCGGTGCGGGCGGCGTCGAACAGGACGCGCAGGGTCCGGCTCGCCACACCCCTGGCGGGTGCGGGCTTGTCCGCGTACTCCCCGCCGTACGGGGCAAGGCCCACATCGGCCGGGTGGTCGCGCAGCAGGAGCCAGACGAACGGGACGACGGCCAGGGCGGCGAGCGCGACGGTCACCGAGGCCGGGCGCCAGCCGTGCCGGTCGATGATCCAGGCGCAGAGCGGCAGGAACACCAGCTGGCCGGAGGCGCCCGCCGCGGTGAGGATGCCGGTGACCAGGCCCCGGCGGGCGACGAACCAGCGGTTGGTGACCGTCGCGGAGAAGGCCATCGCCATCGAGCCGCTGCCGAGGCCGACGAGCACGCCCCAATAGATCATCAGCTGCCAGGCCGCCGTCATCCAGACGCCGGCCAGCGCCCCGGCGGCGACCGCGCTGAGCGCGACGACCACGACCCGGCGGATGCCGAACCGGTCCATCAGCGCCGCCGCGAACGGCGCGGTCAGCCCGTACAGCGCCATGTCGACGGAGACCGCGAGGCCGATTTCCCCGCGCGACCAGTCGAACTCCGTGTGGAGCGGGTCGATGAGCAGCCCGGGGAGGGAGTTGAAGGCCGCGCCGCCGATGATCGTCACGAAGGTGACGGCGGCGACGATCCACGCGCGGTGGATGCGCGGCCGGGGCCGCGCCTCGGAGGCGGTCCGCCGGCGGGCGTCCGGGGCGGGAGATTTCGTTGTCTGGGGCACGTCACTCAGCATCCGGCCACCGCCACCTCCCTCACGAGTGGCCCGAGGGACACTGTTCGCAGGAATCGGGCCACGCCGCTCAACCGGAACGCGTACGCTCTCCAGCTCCGGCGGCCCGTACGCGCGTACGAAACCGAGCCGCTCCCGTCCATGCCCTCGGGGGCCTCATGTACTGGGTCGCACGCCAGAGATTCCACCACCGTTCCGCGCTGATGCAGGGGTGGGGTGTGGCGCTGCTGCTGGCCGCCTCCGCGTTGTGGGTGTGGCTGGCGTTTCTGCTGGCGGACCAGCGGGACGCGTACTGCTATCGCACGGTGTCCAACTGCGAGCTGATCACCGCCTGGCCCCAGCAGCTCACCCTGCTGGCCGTGTCCGTGCCGCTGTCCCTGCTCGGGACGGCGCTGCTCGTCGGCGGGAGCGTGCGCCGGCAGACCAGCGCCCACATCCTCCAGGTCATCGAGATGCAGAAGTCCGAGGACCGGGCCCGCTCCGGAAAGAAGTAGCCGCCGCCAGGACAGCCCAGACGGCCGCCGCGCCCACCGCGTACCAGAGCAGATCCGGCGCGTTGAACGTCGAGCCCAGCACCAGCCGCGCCACCCCGCTCCGGCGGGACAGCTCCGCGGGTGCCCCGGTCAGCTGGAGCAGCTCGACGGCCCAGCTGACCGCCAGCCCCGTGCCCGCCACCACGACCGGCCGGGCGCGGGGGGCGCACAGTGCGACGAGGGCGCAGATCAGGACCGTGTAGAGCGCGTCCCCGGCGTACTTGGCGAGATCCCCGTCCGCGACGGTACGGACGCCGAGCCCGGCCGCGACCGTGACCACGGCCGCCCCCGCCGCCACGGCCCGCGCCGGAACGCGGCCCCTCATCTGATCCGCTCCAGTCGCCTGATCGGCCGGGCCGCCAGCAGCACGCCCACCGCCAGCACGTTGATCACGGCCCCGGCCAGCAGCACTTCCGGCGCGCCCACCCGGTCCGCGACCGGCCCCGCCAGTGCCCGGCCCGCCGCCAGCATCAGCAGCGATCCGGCCACGTCGTACGCGTGCAGCCGGTTCAGCGCCTCCGGCGGCACCTGCGTCTGGACGGTCGTCGACCACATCACCAGCCAGAACGCGAACGCCGCGCCCGCGATGAACTGACCCGCCCCCAGCGCGAACACGGGCAGCCCGAGCCCCAGCGCCAGCAGGTTCACGCACACCCCGGTCAGCGCCGTGGCCCCCGCCGCCAGCGGGCGGCGCGGCCGCAGCCGCAGGGCGAGCAGGCCGCCGACGACACTGCCCGCGCCGTTGACCGCCATCATCGCGCCATACGTCCCCGAGCCGTGCGCCTCGGTCACCTCGACGGCGGTCAGCGGGAGCATCGGGCCGAGCACGGCGAAGCCGTAGACCGTCCAGATCGCGATCACACCCCACAGCCAGCTGCGGGCCCTGAACTCACGCCAGCCGTCGACCAGTTCGGCCACGAAGGTGCCGCGCCGCGCATCGTCGGACGGGGCCGGGACCAGCCGCAGCAGGAAGAGGCAGACGCCGGAGACCAGGAACGTCGACGCGTTCGCCGCGTAGACCGCCCCGGCGCTCGCGAGACCGACGAGGGCGCCCGCGAACGCCGGGCCCGCCATGGTCATCAGCGCTTCCGAGACCCGGAGCACGGCGTTGGCGCGCTGCACGTCGCAGGAGACCCGGGGCACGGTCGAGGCGACCCCCGGCTGGAAGAGCGCCGCGCCCACACCGGCCACCGCGCTCAGTGAGTACACCGCCCACAGCGGCGGGTTGCCGACCGCGAAGGAGACCGCGAGCGCGGAGGCGCCGATCAGCCGCAGCGTGTCGGCGATGATCATCATCCGGCGCGGTGTGAACCGGTCCGCCAGTACGCCGCCGAAGAGCACGAACAGCGCCAGCGGCCCCATCCAGGCCGCCAGCGCGTACCCCACGGAGGAGTGCGGGCGCCCCGCGCCCAGCAGGCCCGCCGTGAGCGCCACCGGGATCATTCCGTCCCCGAAGAGCGCCGCGGTCCGGGCGACGAAGAAGAGCCGGAAGTTACGGTTCCACAGCCGGTCGGGCCCGATGGCCAGGGACGGAAGAGGGGGCGCCGGGGGCAGCGAGGACAGCGGAGCCAATGGGGATACAGGGGATGAACCACGCATAACGCTCTCGCTGTTCACGGCGGGAATGCGTGCGTGGTCTGCTGACTTTTCCTTCACACCGATGACATGTATCAGCTTATGGTCTATACCAGCTAGTGGTGAAGGGAGTCCGCAGTGCCGCACCGAGTCGTCGTTCTCGCCCTCGATGGCGTGCTTCCGTTCGAACTGGGCATCGCGCAAAGGATATTCGGCCGTTCACTCGGAATCGAGCCGCGCGACCGGGGCGCGAAACTCTACGACGTCACCACCTGCTCGGTCCGCCCGCCCGGCCCGGTGGCCACCGACGCGGACTTCACGATCGCGGTCGAGCACGGACCGGAGGCCCTCGCCACCGCCGACACGGTGGTGATCCCCGCCAGCTACGAACTCGGCCCCGTCTACTCCGAGGGCCGGCTCACCGACGAACTCGCGGCCGCCTTCGCGTACATCAGACCGGGCACCCGGATGGTCTCGATCTGCACCGGCGGCTACGTCCTCGCCGCCGCCGGGTACCTCGACGGGCGTCCCGCCACCACCCACTGGTCCTCCGCCGAGCACTTCCAGGCGCTGTTCCCGGCGGTCCGGGTCGACCCCGACGTCCTGTTCATCGACGACGGCGACGTCCTGACATCCGCCGGGGTCGCCGCCGGGATCGACCTCTGCCTGCACATCGTGCGCCGCGACCACGGCACCGCCGTCGCCAACGACGTCGCCCGGCGCACCGTCGTACCGCCGCACCGCGACGGCGGCCAGGCGCAGTACATCCAGCGCCCGGTCCCCGACGCGCAGCTCGCCGGCACGACCACCGCGCGGGCCTGGGCGCTGGGGCAGCTGGAACGGCCGATCCTGCTGCGCGACATGGCGCAGCAGGAGTCGATGAGCGTACGGACGTTCACCCGGCGGTTCCGTGAGGAGGTCGGGATCAGCCCGGTCCAGTGGCTGACCCAGCAGCGGGTGGAGCGGGCCCGCCAGCTGCTGGAGTCCACCGACCTGTCGATCGACCAGGTAGCCCGGAAAGCCGGTTTCGGCACGCCCACCTCGCTGCGGCAGCACCTCCAGGCGGCGCTGGGGGTGTCCCCGACGGGGTACCGGCGGACGTTCCGGGCGACGGCGGGAGACCGCTGCTGAGCGGCCTCCCCGCCTCAGGACGCTCTTACTTAGAACACCAGCACCCCGCGTGCCACCCGCCCGTGGTGCGCGTCGTCCGCCGCCTTGGCGAAGTCCTCCACCGGGTAGGTCTCGGTGACGAGTTCGTCCAGCAGCAGCCGGCCCTCCCGGTACAGCTCCGCGTACAGGGCGATGTCGCGCTGCGGGCGCGAGGAGCCGTAGCGGCAGCCCAGGATCGACTTGTCCAGGTACATCGACGAGACGAGGAACGACGCCTCGGCCGTCGCCGCCGGTACGCCCAGCAGGATCGCCTGGCCGTGCCGGTCGAGCAGGTCGATGGCGGTACGGATCAGCTCGGTGCGGCCCACGCACTCGAAGGCGTGGTCGGCGCCGTGCGGCAGGATCTCCTTGACGCCCTCGGCCGACGTCAGGAAGTGGGTGGCGCCGAACTGCCGGGCCACCGCCTCCTTCGCCGGGTTGGAGTCGACGGCGACGATGGTCAGCGCCCCGGCGATCCTGGCGCCCTGGATCACGTTGAGCCCGATGCCGCCGGTGCCGATCACGACGACGCTCTCGCCCCGGTCGACCTCGGCCCTGTTCAGTACGGCTCCGACTCCCGTCAGCACTCCGCAGCCGATCAGGGCCGCAGAGGTCAGGGGCAGGTCCGCCGGGATCTTCACCGCCTGCACGGCCTTGACCAGGGTCCGTTCGGCGAACGCCGAGTTGGACGCGAACTGGTACAGCGGCTTCCCGCCCCGGGAGAACGGCTTGCCCGGCATCCCGATCGCCTTGCGGCACATCGTGGGGCGGCCCCGGTCGCACTGGGCGCAGGCGCCGCAGCTGGCGAGCGTGGACAGGGACACGTGGTCGCCGGGCGCCACATGGCTCACCCCGGCCCCGACCGCCTCGACCACGCCCGCGCCCTCGTGCCCGAGCACCACGGGCAGCGGGAACGGGATCGTCCCGTCGATCACCGACAGGTCGCTGTGGCAGAGCCCCGCCGCGGCCACCGCGACCAGCACCTCGCCGGGGCCCGGATCACGTATCTCCAGATCGTCGACGACCTCGGTCCGCTTGCCGTCGAAGACGACGCCTCTCATCTCGGCTCCCTCGGTAGGCCGAGCACGCGCTCGGCGATGATGTTCCGCTGGATCTCGTCCGAGCCGCCGTAGATGGTGTCGGACCGGGTGAACAGGAACAGGCGCTGTGCCTCGTCGATCTCGTACGGTGCGCCGGGCGACCAGTCGTGCGGGCCGACGGCTCCGGCCGCGCCCCTGATCTGCACGGCGAGTTCGCCCAGGCACTTGTGCCAGCCGCCCCAGAGGAGTTTCGCGACGCTGGGGGCGCCGGGGTCGCCGGTGGTGCCGAGGGTGCGCAGGGCGTTCCAGCGCATGGTCCTCAGCTCGGCCCACTGGCGGACGAGCCGTTCGCGCAGGACCGGGTCAGCGGTGGCGCCGCTCTCGACGGCCGCCCGGACCACCCGGTCCAGCTCCGCGGCGAACCCGATCTGCTGGACGAGCGTGGAGACACCGCGCTCCAGGGCCAGCAGCCCCATGGCGACGGCCCAGCCGTTGCCCTCGCCGCCGACCACCTCCGCCGCGTGCGCCCCGTCGAGGAAGACCTCGTTGAACTCGCTGGTCCCCGACATCTGCCGGATCGGCCGCACCTCGATCCGGCCCGGCTGGTCCATCGGCACCAGCAGGAACGACAGCCCGTGGTGGCGCCGCGAACCGGGCTCGGTACGGGCCAGTACGAAGCACCAGTCGGCCTCCCGGGCGAGCGACGTCCAGACCTTCTGCCCGGTCACGCGGTAGCCGCCGCGCTCCGGATCGCGTACGGCGGCCGTCCGCACCCCCGCCAGGTCCGAACCCGCGCCCGGCTCGCTGTACCCCTGGCACCACAGGGCCTCGCCGCGCGCGATGGGCGGCAGGAAACGGCGGCGCTGCTCCGGGCTGCCGTGGGCGATGAGGGTCGGGGCGAGCAGGTTCTCCCCGATGTGGCCGACGCGGGCGGGTGCCCGGAGGCGGGCGTACTCCTCCGCCCAGACGACCTGCTGGGTGAGGGTGGCGGTGCGGTTGCCGTACGCCCCGCCGCCCGAGCCGTCCCCGTCCCCCTCCCAGCCGAGGCCGATCCAGCCGCCCCGGCCGAGCTCGCGCTCCCAGGCGCGGCGGACCGCGATGCCCTCGTGCTCGCTCCCCGGACCGCCGGTGCCGATGCCCGCCGCGTACGCGTCGACGAGATGGTCCTCCAGCCAGCCGCGGGCCTCCTCGCGGAACGCGGCGTCGTCGGGGCCGAAGGTGAAGTCCACGGTGTCCTCCTTCCGGTACGGGGAGCGTGCGCGTGGGGCGGTGCGCCCGACATTTCAAGCCGTCCGGGCTCGAAAGAAGCGCACTCGTCTACGAATTCGGCCGCTTCGCGGCCCGCGCCGCCTCCGCCATCGCCTCCAGCTGCGCCAGCATCGGCATCGGGTCCGTGCCCACCGTCCCGGGCAGGAAGTCCGCGATGCGTTCCGGGGTCCAGGCCGCGCCCTCCGCGTACCCCGCGCGCAGCTCCCTCGGCTGGGCCCAGACCGCGATCTTGGGGCCCGCGATGGTGTACACCTGCCCGGTGATGCTCTCCGCGCGGGCCCGGTCGCTGAGGAGGTAGACGACGAGCGCGGCCACGTCCTCCGGCTCACCGATCTCCTTGAGCTCCATGGGTACGTTGGCGGACATCCGGGTCCGCGCCACCGGGGCGACCGCGTTGGCCGTGACGCCGTACTTGTGCAGGCCCAGCGCCGCGCTGCGGACCAGCGAGATGATCCCGCCCTTCGCCGCGCTGTAGTTCGCCTGGGCCACGCTGCCCTGGTGGTTGCCGCTGGTGAAGCCGATCAGGGTGCCCGCGCCCTCCTGCTTGCGCATCACCGCGGACGCGGCCCGGAAGACGGTGAAGGTGCCTTTGAGGTGGGTGGCGACCACGGGGTCCCACTCCTCCTCCGACATGTTGAACAGCATCCGTTCGCGCAGGATGCCGGCCACGCACACCACCCCGTCGATGCGCCCGAACCGGTCCAGCGCGGTGTCCACGACCCGTTGACCGCCGGCCATGGTGGAGATGTCGTCGGCCACCGCGACCGCCTCGCCGCCCGCCGCCACGATCTCCTTGACGACGGACTCGGCTATCTCGCTGGCGGGTTCGCCGCCCTCGATGGAGACGCCGTAGTCGTTGACGACGACTCTCGCCCCCTCGGCCGCCGCGGCGACCGCGACGGCCCGCCCGATGCCTCGTCCGGCACCCGTGACGGCCACCACTTTGCCTGCCAAGAAGTTCCCCATGCCCGGCCCCTTCCCGCGGTTTCTGACGGACCGTTAGATTCTATGGGTCATCAGGTTCACCGGCACAAGCCCCAGGAGGCTCCATGTCACTACCGGACGAGTTCCACGACATCGCCAAGCGCGTGAACAACTGGGGCCGCTGGGGCGCGGACGACGAGATCGGGACGCTCAACCTGATCACCGACGAGGTGGTCCGGGAGGCGGCGGCCACCGTGCGCACCGGGCGACGGGTGCCGCTCGCGCTGCCGCTCAAGCAGGACGGCGTGCAGAGCGGGCTGATCCAGGGACGGATCAACCCGCTGCACACCATGGTCCAGATCAACCAGGAGCTGTTCGGCCCCGGCACCGTCGCGACCAGCGACGACACCGCGGTCCTGAGCCTCCAGACCGCCACCCACTGGGACGCCCTCACGCACGTCTCGCACTCCGGGAAGATCTACAACGGCCGCCCGGCCGACAGCATCACCCCGCACGAGGGAGCCAGGTTCAGCGGCATCGAGAAGGCCCCGCACATCGTCTCGCGCGGGGTGCTGCTCGACGTGGCCCGCGCCCATGGGGTGGACAGGCTGCCCGGCGACCACGCCGTCACCCCGGAGGACCTGGACGCGGCGGAGGAACTGGCCGGGGTGCGGGTGCGGTCCGGGGACATCGTGCTCGTACGGACGGGGCAGGTGCAGGTGTATCTGGCCGGGGACAGGAACGGGTACGGCTATCCGTCGCCGGGGCTCTCGATCCGGACGCCCGAGTGGTTCCGGGCCCGGGATGCGGCCGCGGTCGCCGATGACACGCTGACCTTCGAGATCTTCCCGCCGGAGATCGACGATCTGTGGCTGGGCGTGCACGCGCTGGATCTGGTCGAGATGGGCATGCTCCAGGGCCAGAACTGGAATCTGGAGCAGTTGTCCACAGCCTGTGCGGAGTCGAAGCGCTACGGCTTCCTGCTCTCCGCGATGCCGGAGCCCTTCGTCGGCGCCACCGGCACTCCGGTGGCCCCGGTCGCGGTCTTCTGAGCAGCGGCCACCGAGGCGCCGGGCCGGGCGCGGGGCGAAGCCCCGCGCCGACAGGACACGACAGCCGCGGCGGCGAACCTATGCGCGATGGGTGACCGCGCGCGACGGCTCGTACGCGACACCGCCACCGACACCGACACCGCCACCGCAGTCGGCCGCCCCGCACACCTCGGCACCGTGCGCACCGGCTCCATGGGCGCAGGGCTGCATCTGGACCTGGATCACCGGAATGCCCCGGTCCACCTCGCACCAGATGCGCTTGCCGGCGCCCTCGGGCTGCCAGCCCCAGCGGTCGGCCAGTCCGTCGACCAGCTCCAGGCCCCGGCCGCCGGTGTCCTCGCCCTCCGCGTGCCGCTGCCGCGGCGGGCGGCAGCTGGTGTCGGCCACCTCGACCCGTACGGTCCCGGCGTTACCCGGCGCCCCCGTCGAGCCGAACAGCATGCGCAGCACGGCCGGGCAGCCGGTGTGCACGACCGCGTTGGTGACGAGCTCCGAGATCAGCAGAATCAGCGTCTCGGCCAGCGGCTCGTCGTCTCTTATCCCGGACCCGAGCAGTCTCGAACGCGCCCATCTGCGGGCCCGCCCGACCTCTGCGGGGTCGGCCCCGACCTCCAACTGAACCTGAAGCACCTGCACCGCTCACACCATCCGAACCGGCGGACACATCGCCTCGCGCCTCCTCAGGGTCACGGAACGTGATTCCCTTACGAGACAGCATGGTTGACGTACAGTCACCGCAACAAGCGCTTCGGGCATATTCCAGCGCGAAGGAGTACGCGTGGTGCATACTGTGCGACGCACGCTGCGGAGAGTCGAACAGAGGCGCCCGGCGGCCACGAAAACCCCGGGAAACGTTTCCCCGGCAGGCCCGGCCCCTCTGAGTGGATCACGAGCAGGGCACCTCTCCCGGACCGGAGCAGCCGCACAGGCCACATCCGGATCGCCAGGTTCCAGAACCACTCGCATCCAACGGAGCGTACCCGAGCCGGGCGGCGACTCCACCCCGTGACGAATCACGCAAAGGACACAAGCCGGTATCGGTGCATACCGACTGCGCTGCGTCACCGCTCAGCGTGAACCTCAGGGGTCCGTCACGTCACCCGCACACGGCGGGCGCCCGGCCGCCCCGGATCAGCCCAGATCGGCGGCCAGCGCCTCCTCCGCGTCCGCCGCCGTCAGCCACTGCCCGGCCCGCAGCCAGGCCCGCTTCAGGTGCAGGTGGACATCCGCCTCCCAGGTGAAGCCCATACCGCCGTGCACCTGGAGGCAGTCGCGGGCGTTGCCGACGGCCGCCTCGTCGGCCAGCAGCTTGGCCCCGGCGATCTCCACCGGGTCCGCCGTCACGGCGGCTGCGTAGACGGCGGTACGGGCCGTCTCGGCGCGCACGAGCATTCCGGCACACAGATGCTTGACCGCCTGGAAGGAACCGATGGGCGCCCCGAACTGTTCACGTTGACCGGCGTGTTGAACCGCCGCCTCCAGGCTGCGGGCGGCGCTGCCGAGCTGCTCGGCGGCGGCCAGCAGGGCGCCCTCACGGCGCAGCCGCGCCCCGTCGGGCAGCGGCTCGCCCTCGTACGCCGACAGATCCCCCACCCGCCAGAGCGGCGTACCCGGGTCGAGCGACCGTACGGGCTCGGCCTCCCCCGCGAGCCGCCGCAGCGCCCCGCCGCTCAGCACCCGGGCCGAGTCCCCGTCGAGGACCAGCAGCGCGTCGGCCGCCGCCAGGTGCCCCACCGGCCGACCGGCCTCCGCCAGGGCCACCACCGCCGCGCCCTCCGCCGCCCCCTTCTCCGCTCCGGCGGCCAGCTGGGTGGCGATCAGCGGTCCGGGCAGCAGACACCGCCCCACCTCATCGAACACGAGTACGGATTCGGGCAGCCCGAGCCCGACGCCGCCAGCCGTCTCCGGCAGCCGCAGCGCGAAGAGCCCGGCCGCGCCCAGCTCCCGCCACAGCTCACCGCCGACACCCCCGCCCCCGCCCCCGTCCAGCGCGGCCCGCATCCGGTCCCTGCCGAACCGCCCGGCGAGCAGTTCCCGCATCCCCGTCCGCAGGGCCCGCTGGTCGTCCGAGAGCTGGAAGTCCACTGTCCGCTCACCGCCCCTTCGGCAGGCCGAGAATCCGCTCGGCGACGATGTTGTGCTGGATCTGCGAGGTACCGGCCGCGATCGTGTACGAGAGCGAGGAGAGCCGGTCCAGCACCCATTCCCGGTCCAGGTCGAGGGCGTCGCCCGCACCCAGCACCTCGGCCGCCGCCTCGTACAGCTCCTGGCGGGCGTGCGAGTACCGCAGCTTGAAGACCGAGCCGCCCACCCCGGGCACTCCGCCACTGGCCTGCGCCTCGCTGACGTTCCACTGGGTGAGCCGCCACAGCGCCCGGAACTCGGCGTTCAGCCTGCCCAGCCGCCGCCGCAGCACCGCGTCGTCCCACCGCCCGCTCCTGCGCGCCTCCGCCGCCAGCGCGTCCAGCGTCCGGCGGCAGGCGACGACCTCCCCCACGAACGCCGTGCCGCGCTCGAAGGAGAGCGTGACCATGGTGACCCGCCAGCCGTCGTTCTCCGCCCCGACGCGGTGCGAGACGGGCACCCGCACCTCGTCGAGGAACATCTCCGCGAACTCCGTGGACCCGGCCAGCGTGCGCAGCGGCCGGACGGTGACGCCGGGGGCGTCCATCCGCATGGCGAGCCAGCTGATGCCCCGGTGCTTCGGCGCCTCCGTATCCGTCCTCACCAGCAGCTCGCACCAGTCCGCGACCTCCGCGTGCGAGGTCCAGATCTTGCTGCCGCTCACCACGTAGTCGTCGCCGTCACGCACCGCGCGGGTCCGCAGTGAGGCCAGGTCGGAGCCCGCCTCCGGCTCGCTGAACCCCTGGCACCAGATCTCGTCGCCGCGCAGCACCGGCGGCAGCCAGCGGGCCCGCTGCTCCGCGGTGCCCTCTGCGGCGATGGTGGGCCCGGCGTGCAGCAGCCCGACGAAGTTGGCCCCGACGTAGGGCGCCCCGGCCCGCTCCGTCTCCTCCAGGAAGATCAGGTGCTGGGTCGGTGTGGCGCCCCTGCCGCCCGCGTCGGCGGGCCAGTGCAGGCCCGCGTACCCGGCGTCGTACAGCAGCCGCTGCCAGCCGGCGTCGTACGCCCTGCGTCCCGGCCAGTCACCGGGATCCGGCTTCGGCGGCAGCCCCGGGAGCACCGAGCCCAGCCACTCCCGCAGCCGGGCCCGGAAGGCTTCCTCTTCCTCCGTGTACGAGAGGTCCATGACGCACGCGCCTACTTGTCGAGGTCGAGGCCGAGCATCCGGATCGCGTTCCCGCGCATCAGTTTGTAGACGGTCTCGTCGTCCAGCCCCTTGACGTGGTCGAGCGCGACCTCCTTGGTGTGCGGGAAGGTCGAGTCGACGTGCGGGTAGTCGGTCTCGAAGGTCGCGTTGTCCCGCCCCACGACATCCAGCGACGCCACTCCGTGCTTGTCGCGGAAGAAGCAGCAGAACATCTGCCGGTAGTAGTACGTGGACGGCGGCTCGGGGATCAGATCGCGCACCCCGCCCCAGGCCCGGTGCTCCTCCCAGACGTCGTCCGCGCGCTCCAGGGCGTACGGGATCCAGCCCATCTGCCCCTCGCTGTAGGCGAGCTTGAGCTGCGGGAACTTCACCAGCACCCCGCTGAACAGGAAGTCCATCATCGAGGCCATCGCGTTGTTGAAGGACAGCGAGGCCTGGACGGCGGGCGGCGCGTCGGGCGAGGCGGCGGGCATCTGCGAACTGGACCCGATGTGCATGTTCACGACCGTGCCGGTCTCCTGGCAGACGGCGAAGAACGGGTCCCAGTACCCCGTGTGGATCGACGGCAGCCCCAGATAGGTCGGGATCTCCGAGAAGGTGACCGCCCGCACCCCGCGCGCCGCGTTCCGCCTGATCTCCGCGACGGCGAGATCGATGTCCCAGAGCGGGATGATGCACAGCGGGATCAGCCGGCCGCCGCTGTCCCCGCACCACTCCTCGACCATCCAGTCGTTGTAGGCGCGCACGCACGCCAGCGCGACCTCCTTGTCATGGGCCTCCGCGAAGGTCTGCCCGCAGAACCGGGGGAAGGTGGGGAAGCAGAGGCTCGCCTCGACGTGGTTGAGGTCCATGTCCTTCAGCCGCTCGACGGGGTCCCAGCACCCACGCCGCATCTCGGCCCGGGTGATCCCCTCCAGCGTCATGTCGTCCCGGTCGAAGCCGACGGCGGCGATGTTGCGCTTGTACGGGAACTTGAGGTCCTCGTAGATCCACCAGTCGGTGGGCGGACCGTCCGGGTCCATCGTGATGACGTACTTGCCGCCGGTGTACTCCAGCTCACCGATGCCCGCCGTCAGCGGCTGCGGACCGCGCTCGCGGTACTTGGCCGGCAGCCAGGCCGAGAACAGGTGCGGCGGCTCGATCACATGGTCGTCGACGCTGACGATCCGAGGCAGTTCCGTCATGGTGTCCCCTTCGGCGCACGCATTTCTGATGACCCGTCAGATTGACGTCGCCCTCAGGCTAGCCCCGCACCCCTGGACCGACAAGGCACAGCGCTCTACGCTCTCCGCACGATCTGACTACCCGTCAGCTATGAGGGATTCGCCGTGAACGAGACCGCACATGCCCTGGGAACATCGGGCACCTTCTGGGAGCTCATCGAACGCCGGGCCGCCCTGACGCCGGAGGGGCCCTTCCTCATCCAGGACGACCGCACACTCACCTTCGGCGAGCTGCGCAGCCGCGCGGAGCGGGTGGCGGCGGGCCTGTACGACATGGGGGTACGCCCCGGAACCGTCGTCGCCTGGCAGCTGCCGACCCGGCTGGAAACGGCGCTGCTGTCCTTCGCGCTGGCCCGGATCGGGGCGGTGCAGACCCCGCTCATCCCCTTCTACCGCGACCGCGAGACCGGCTACGCGCTGCGCGAGTCGAAGGCCGGGTTCTTCGCGGTGCCCGGCACCTGGCGGGGCTTCGACCATGCGGCGATGGCCGCCCGCCTCTCGGCGGGACTCAGGCACCCGCCCCGGGTCTTCGAGGCGTACGACACGCTCCCGGACGGCGACCCGGCGGTCCTTCCCCCGCCCCCCGCCGACGGCACGTCCGTGCGCTGGATCTACTGGACCTCGGGTACCACCTCCGACCCGAAGGGCGTCCTGCACACCGACCGCGGCCTGATCGCGGCCGGCTCCTGCCTGGCCCACGCGCTGCACCTCTCGGCGGACGACGTCGGCTCGATGGCCTTCCCGTTCGCCCATGTCGCGGGCCCGGACTACTCGGTGATGCTCCTCCTGTACGGCTTCCCCGCCGTGCTGTTCGAGCACTTCGCGATGGAGGACGCGCTGGCGGGCTACCGGCGGCACGGGGTGACGGTCGCGGGCGGCTCCACCGCGTTCTACTCCATGTTCCTCACGGAGCAGCGCAAGGCCCCGGCCACCCCGCTCATCCCCACCCTCCGCCTCCTCGCGGGCGGCGGCGCCCCGAAACCCCCGGAGATCTACCACGCGGTGGTCCGCGAGATGGGCGTCCAGCTCACCCACGGCTACGGCATGACCGAGGTCCCCATGATCACGATGGGCGCCCCCGACGACACGGTGGAACACCTGGCCGGAACGGAGGGCCGCCCGCCCGAGGGCATGGAGATCCGGATCACCGACGAGGACGGCAAGCCGCTGCCGTACGACACGGACGGCGAGGTACGGCTACGCGGCGAAGCCGTCTGCAAGGGCTACCTCGCCGCCGCGGACCCGTTCGACGCCGACGGCTTCCTGATCACGGGCGATGTCGGCCACCTCCGGCCGAGCGGCCACCTCGTCCTCACCGGGCGGCTGAAGGACATCATCATCCGCAAGGGCGAGAACATCTCGGCCAAGGAGATAGAGGACCTCCTCGCCCGCCACCCCGGCGTGGGCGACGCGGCGGTGATCGGCCTGCCGGACGAATCGCGCGGCGAACGAGTCTGCGCGGTGCTCGAACAGCCGCCGGGCGCCGCGCCCCTCACCCTCGCCGACGTGACGGCCTACCTCCGCGACGAGGGCCTGTCGGTCCACAAACTCCCGGAACAACTGGAGATCCTGGACGCCCTCCCCCGCAACGAAACGCTCCGCAAGGTCCTCAAGTACCAGCTGCGGGAGCGGTTCGCGTGACTTCCCCGGTCCGGGGCACGAGGTTCCGTCCTCAATCGCCGGACGGGCGTGATCGTGCGGGTGCGGCTTGGTCGTGGGGTGCGCCTGCCCGGTGGGTGGGGGGTGGTGCCCCTCCGGGCCAGGGCGCACCCCGCGGGGCACCCGCACCACCCAAGCCCGTCCGGCGCTTGAGGACGGAACCCCGCACCAAGGAGACCGGCGCACAAATCCCGCGCGCCCCCGGCCGAGGGCTACGCGTCGGGTTCGATCACCGTGAAGTACGCGGAGAACGCCGCCACCGCGTCCGCCTCCGCGACCCGTCCGTCGTGGTCGGCGTCCAGGCTCTGCGCGCCGAACGCCGCCGCGTCCGGGCTCGCGCCGAGCACGCGTAGCGCCCGCTCCACGGCCGGTACCGCGGCTCCGCCGTCCTCGCCCTGGGCGGCTACGGCGAGCGCCGCGCGGAGGAAGGGGCGGGCGATCTCCGCGAACCGCTCGGGGTTGTCGCGGAGCCGTTTCACCGCGCCGCCGACGAACTCCGCACGGCTGACGCGCTGGTCCCCGTCCACGTCCGCGATGCCCGCCATGCCCTGCCAGAAGGCCTCGGCCCCGCTGTAGAGCGCCTGGCCCTTGTCGCAGCGGGCCGTCGTACCGAACTCGGTGAGCAGACGGGCCGCGGCGGCGTCGAAATCCGCGCGATCGATGTATCCGTTCCCGTCCTGGTCGAAGGCGGCGAAGCGGAATGCGATCTTGCGCTCATACTCTGCGCTGTCCATGCGGGGAGCGTACGACGCCCACGGCGTTCACGTGTCATTTACCGGCGTCAGCGGTGTGACAGGACGGGCGGCGGCGGCGCCGGACGGACCGTTTCAGGCCGAGAGCGGCTGGGCCGCGTCGTCCACGGCGGAGTCCCAGTCGGGGTAGACCTCGAACAGCCGGCGTACTCCGAGCGCCGCGAGCACCCGGTTGACGTGGGAGCCGTCCTCCGCGCCCCGGGCGGGCAGGATCAGCCGCAGCCGGCCCCCGCAGGAGCGCATCAGGCGGCGGGAGGCGATCAGCACGCCGACACCGCTGGAGTCGCAGAAGAAGACCTCGGAAAGGTCGAGCACGACGTCGTGGCGGCCCACGGCCACCGCGTCGTGGACGGACTGGCGGACCGCCGGCGAGGTGACCAGGTCCAGCTCACCGCGTATGTGCAGTACGGTCCAGCCGCTCTGCTCGCTCTCGGCCACGCTCAGTGGCTTGCGGGAACGTTCCGGGGCGAGCCAGGCCGCGTGGTTCGTGGCAGCCGGAAGGCCGTTTCCAGGAGGGGATGGCTTTGTCACGCGACTGGGCCTCTCGTTCCGGGGATTCCGGGGAATTCGCGATCCGGAAGTTTGCGTTCCTCCTCGCGGCTGCCCCGGGGCACACTCCATGAAACACCGCCTCCCCCATGAAGGCCCAGCAGGGTTTCAGGCAGACATGATCACTTCAGGTCTGATTCCGTCGCTACGGGGGCCGCATTCCCTACCATCCAGGGCGTTCGCGCGGGCGGAGTTGCCGCAAAGGTCGTGCATGATCCAGGCGGCCGACTACATTCGGTGTGACAAGGGGTACAGAGTCACGGGCACAGGGCTGGGGGTCTCATGGCCAATAACGCACCACCCCGCTGGGACCGCAAGATGCAGCAGCGGCTGACCCGCGGAGAGGCCGCCGCCCTCGGGGAGCTCTACGACCGGTTCGCCGCGCTGGTGCACAGCCAGGCCCACCGGATGCTCGACGACGAGAGCGCCGCGGACCTGGTGACCAGGGAGGTCTTCGGGTACGTGTGGGAGAACCCCGACGCCTACGACCCCAAGCAGGGCTCGATGCGGTCCTGGGTCGCCCGGCTCACCCACCGCCAGTCCGTGCGCCGGCTCCGCAGCACCGCCGACGCGGCGGCCCGCGAGGACGCGGAGGACGGCGAGGCCCGCGCGGATCCGGCCGAGCTTGAGGAGCGGGTGCGCCGGGCCACCGCGGCGGCCCGTGCCGACTACATCGTCGCGTCCATGCCCGCCCCGCTGCGGGCGGCGCTGGAGCTCGCGTACATACAGCGCCGGGACTACCGGCAGACCGCGGCCGACCTCGGGGTCACGGAGGACGAGGCGCGGCGCCGGCTCCGACTCGGGCTCCAGCTGCTCTCCACCGCCCATACCCGGCCCCTTGAGGACACCTCGCCGCCCGGATACGGGCGGCGGCTGTGACCGGCGACGGAGAAGGGCCGGCCGGTGACGGGCGCGAGCACGGCGGACGGGACGACGAGGTGCGCGGCGCCCGTCGGATACCGGGCCCGCGGGCCGCGGCGGACGACTTCGACATGGATCACGTGACGCCACCACCCGTACCCCAGCCGGAATCCGTACCGCCGCAGCCGGAACCGGATCGGTCCGCCACCCGGCCGGCCCTGGTGCTGCCGCACCGGGTGCTGAAGGCGCTCCTCGGCGCGTGGGCGCTGGCCGCCTGCTCCACCGAGGAGACCGAGGCCGTGGAGGAGCACCTCACGAAGTGCGCACCCTGTGCGGACGAGGCGCTGCGGCTGCGCGACGCGGTCGGGCTGCTGCACACCGACGGCAGCCTGGATCTCGATCCGCTGCTCAGGACGCGGGTGCTGGACAACTGCCTGAGCCGTCGGCCGGCCGAGATCCCGGTGCCCGACTGGGCGGCGCCGTACGACGCGGAGACCGCCCGTCTCGACGCGCTGCTGCGTGACATCGGCACCTCCGAGTGGCACGCCCCGGTGCTGCTGAAGTGGTTCGAGGGCGAGCGCATGGCCCACCGCAAGACGACGGTCGCCGGGGTGATCGGCCACCTCCTGACGGTCGACGGGCTGGTCAGCACCGCTCTCGGCCTCGACGACCCGCTCGCCGACAGTGTTCCGGGCGTTCCGCGCCGGGGCCCGGGACCGGTCCTCGCGCCGACCGCCCGTACCGAGACGTACTGGTCGGCGGCGCGACGGCCGCCGACCCGTGCCATCCGTGAGCCGTGGCGCGAGCAGAGCCACACCCTCATCCGCACGGTGTCGTTCGCGGGCCGAGGCGTATCGGATCTCTCGGTCTCCTACGGCGATTTCGCGCTGCCGTTGCAGGACGCCCTGGTGGACCGCGCGTTCGAGTGCTGGGTGCACGGCGGCGATATCGCGAGGGCGGTGGACTATCCGTACGAGACGCCCTCGGCGGCCCATCTCAACCGGATGATCGACCTGGCCGCCCGGATGCTGCCCGCCGCTCTGGCCGGGCGGCGGCGGGCCGGTCTCGCGGGTCCGGCCCGCGATCTGGTGACGGCCGGTTCCCCGGGCCGCTCGCTCCATCTGGAGGTCGAGGGCCTGGGCGGCGGTGACTGGTACATCCCGCTGGACTCACCTGCGGCGGTCGGCTCCCCGGACCACGCGGTGGCGCAGGTCGCGCTGGACGGCACCGAGTTCTGCGAGCTGCTCGCGGGCCATGTGCCGCCCGTGGAGACGGCGGCCGGTCAGCGCGGTGACCGCGAGGCGATCGAGGACGTGCTCTACGCGGCGGCCTCGCTCAGCAGGCTGTGAGCCAGGCCGGCCGTTGAGCGAAGGCCCTACGGGAAGACCACCGTGCGGCGGCCGTTGAGCAGGATCCGCCGCTCCGCGTGCCACTTCACGGCGCGCGCCAGGGCCCGGCACTCCACATCGCGCCCGATGGCGACCAGCTGGTCCGGCGTGACGCCGTGGCTCACCCGCTCCACCTCCTGCTCGATGATCGGGCCCTCGTCGAGGTCGGCCGTCACGTAGTGCGCGGTGGCGCCGATCAGCTTCACGCCACGGGCGTGCGCCTGGTGGTACGGCTTGGCGCCCTTGAAGCTCGGCAGGAAGGAGTGGTGGATGTTGATGATCCGGCCGCTCAGCTGCTTGCAGAGGTCGTCGGAGAGGACCTGCATGTAGCGGGCCAGCACGACCAGCTCCACGTCCTCCTCGCGGACCAGCTCCAGCAGCCGCGCCTCGGCCTCCGCCTTGTTGTCCCTGGTCACCGGGGCGTGCCGGAAGGGGATGTCGTACGAGGCGACCAGCTCGGCGAAGTCCGTGTGGTTGGAGACGACCGCCGCGATCTCGACCGGCAGTGCCCCGGTCCGGGAACGGAACAGCAGGTCGTTCAGGCAGTGGCCGAACTTGCTGACCATGAGCACGATCCGCATCCGGTCGGAGGAGCGGTGGATCTGCCACTCCATCCGGAAGGAGTCACCGATCGCGGCGAAGCTCGCCCGCAGCTTCTCCGCGGTCACCGGGCTGTCCGCGGAGAAGTGGACCCGCATGAAGAACAGACCGGTGTCGTGGTCCCCGAACTGCTGGCTGTCCTCGATATTGCAGCCGGTCATGAAGAGATAGCTCGACACGGCGTGCACGATGCCCTTTTTGTCGGGGCACGAGAGCGTGAGGACGTACTGCTCGGGGACGGTGTCAGCGGGCTGCGGCGCGGTCATCCCCGTAGGGTGCCACACCGCCCGGGTCTCAGGCCGTTCTGGTCATGATGCGGAGCACGTCCAGCGAGCGCGGCGGTACGTCCGGGTCCTCGCCGTCGTTCGAGGCGAGCAGCACATGGGCCTCGCGGGCGGCCCGGACGGCCTCCGGCCAGCCGTGGTGCTCCAGGTAGGCGGAGACCGGGGCGTCGGCGCCGACCTGGTGCATGATGCGCAGCACCCGCAGCACGGCGACGTCCACGAGGGCGGCCTCGCCGGAGTCCCGGAAGACCGTGCCGACGTATTTCTCGGCGGACCAGTTGTCGAGCCAGGTGTCCTCGACCAGGCGGTACACGGCGTCGGTGACGTCGCCGTATCCCTCCCGGCCGGCCAGCCAGCACTCGTGGTGGAAGACGGGGTCGGAGAGCATGTGCAGCGCCGAGCGCACGTTGCTGCGCCAGCGCCACCACGGAACGTCGTTGAGCGGCATGCCGCCCATGGTGGAGGAGCGACGGCCGCGACGGGAAGTGTTCTCTGAACCTTGCTGCACAGCTGTCGATCGTACGTTCCCTTTCCGGCCTTCCGCGCGGCCCCCTGCAATTCACCCGGATGTCACCGAGCGTTGAACGGACCACACTCCGGTGTTACCCGAGGCCGGGAAGGGTCAGGGCCCATGACCGGACGGCAGCGCCCCACCCTTCCCCGCCCTATCAGGCCGCTCATCGGCACAGTGGCGGCAGGGGCCCTGCTGATGACCGGCTGCGGTGTGCTCCCTGGGGCCTCGGGGGACTCCGGGGAGCCCGTCACCGTCGTCACCTGGGCGCCGAGCGGCGCCTCGGGCCCGGACAGCGCCGACATGGCGGGCATGACCGCCATGGCGCAGACGTACGCGCGCTGGATCAACGGCAGCGGCGAGATCGACGGCCACAAGCTGCGCGTCGTCACCTGCGACGAGCAGGACACCTCGATCGGCGCGGGCCGCTGCGCCCGCCGGGCCGTCGAGGAGAAGGCCGTCGCGGTCGTCGGCTCGTACAGCCGGTACGGGCGGGCGTTCATGGCACCGCTGGAGGTGGCCGGGATTCCGTACATCGGCGGGTACGGCGCCTCGGAGGAGGAGTTCCGCAGCTATATGTCCTACCCGGTGACCGGCGGCCAGTTCGCGCTGCTGGCGGGCAACGCCAAGCAGCTGGCCCGCGGTTGCGAGCGGGTCTCGCTGGTGCGGCCGGACACGCTGGGCGGCGACGGGCAGTCGTGGCTCCTCAGAACCGGCCTCGCCGAGGCCCGCCGGCCCGCGCCGACCGACATCCGGGCGTCGGAGACGGCCACTTCCTACGACAGCGCGGCCGGACAGGCGCTCGCCGGGGCGGGCGCGGCGGGCGGGTGCGTGACGGCCGTACTGGGCGACCGCACGGAGACCTTCTTCGACTCCTTCCGGCGGCTGGCGCCGACGACCGCGGCGGTCAGCATCTCCTCGGTGCTCGGCAGCGTGGGCCAGCCGCTCATCGACCGCACGGGCGGCCGCGACAGCCCGTTCGAGGGCGCGTACGTCACCGGCTGGTACCCGGACGCGGGTGACGCCCGCTGGAACCGGATGCGGCAGGTGATCCGCGAGCACGCCTTCGGTGACAACCGGATCGACCCGGACGACACGGGTGCGCAGACCACGTGGATCGCCTACACCGCCCTGAAGTCGATCATCGAGTCGCTGGACGAGCCGGTGATCACCGCGGGGAAGGTCACCAAGGCCCTCGACAAGGGAATCCGGGTCGACACCGGCGGCCTCACCCCCGAACTGCGCTGGCGCTACGAGGACATGATCGGCTCCGACTCGTATCCGCGCATCGTCAACAGCAAGGTGACGTTCCAGGTGGTGCGCGACGGCAAGCTGGTCGCTGACAAGAAGGGCTTCGTGGATGTGACGAAGACCCTGTCGGACGCGAGCGCGACCGGCTGAGACGGGCGGGCGGGAGGACGGGGCCGGGAGCTTCCGCCCGCCTGCCCGCCCGTCCGCGCCGCCGGGCTCAGAGCGCGGTGGCCTCGCGCTCGGTCAGGCCGTACTTCTTCGCGATGGTGTTCCACAGCTTGGACGCCTCGCGCTTGGCCTTGCTCGCCTCGCCGCTCTGCACGTTGGCCGCCTGCGTCTGCGGGGTCGTACGGGCCTTGCCGTGCTTGCAGACCTTCTTGCTCTTGGCCTGCGCGGCCCAGGCGGCGTAGTGGTCGTCGGCGGACGCGGAGGCCTGCCAGGCCTTGGTGAGCGAGGCGGTCAGCTCGCCGTTGTTCGGCAGCTTGTCGACCGAGAGGCCCTTGAGCCGGGTGACCAGGTCGCGGCGCTGCTTCGCGGCGCCCTTGAGGTCCGACACGGCCTTGTCGAGGTTGGTGCAGGTCTTGGTCTTCTCGACGGCGCCGATGACGGCGGCCCGGCTGTTGTTGCTGTCCGCGAGCAGCTTGTCGAGCTCCTCCGCCTGCGGCTTCGCCGGGTCGGGCGCGGCCTCGCTGGAGGGCTGGGCGGCCGGTGAACTCGCCGAGGCCACCGGCTCCTTGCTGTCCTTGTCGTCGTCGCCACCGCTCAGCAGCGCCCCGGCGCCGAGCCCGATGACGGCACAGCCGACGACGACCGCGGCGATCAGCGGGACGTGCGCGGGCCGCTTGCGCCGCTCCTCGCGCCCGTCCCCCGCCGACCCGTCCTCGGGTCCGCTGTACGGGGGCGGCTGCTGGTACGACTGCTGGGGCTGCGGGGGGCCCTGGTACTGCGGGGGCCGCTGCTGCGCGGGGTCGAATCGGGGCATCTGCTGCGTGGCGCCCGCGGGCTCGTCGCTGCGGAAGAGGTTGTCGAACTCGGCGGGCGGCGGGCGCTCGCCGGGCGTGCCGGGCCTGATTCCGTACGGAGCTCCACCGGGCACCGGGGGTATGTACTGGGTCGCGTCGGCGTCCTGGCCGCCCTGCGGCGGCTGCTGGTACCCCTGCGGCCGGCCCTGGCCCAGGTACTGGGTCGACTCCGCGGGGTTCTCCGGCGGCAGTCCGCCCGGCGCGGGGCCCGGGGGCACCGGAGCGATGTACTGCGTGGCGTCCGAGTCCCCGCCCATGCCGGGCACGGCCTCCGGGGGCAGCGGCTGAGCGTACGGGCCCTGCGGCTGGGCGGGCGGCAGCGGTTGCGGCTGCTGGCCGTAGGGCGGTCTCTGGTGGCCCGGCTGTCCCTGGCCGCCCTGCTCGTACTGGCCCTGCTGCCCCTGCTCGTACTGGCCCTGGCCGTACGCCGGGGCCTGCTGCTGCCCCTGGTCGTACTGCCCGTGCTGCTGCCCGTACGCGGGCTGCCCGCCCTGCTGCCCGTACTGGCCCTGCGACGCGGCGTCCTGGTGCGGCGCCTGCGGCCCCCAGGGCTGGCCCCACGGCTGGCCCTCCGCCGGGGCGGGCTGGTTCGCCGGTGCCCCCGGCGTCCAGGGCTCGCCGCCACCCGCGGGCAGCACGACACCCTCGTGTGCGGGTCGTACAGCAGGGAGCTGCTGCTCGTCGCCCTGTCCGCTCTGTGTCACCGGGACTCCTACGTGTGAACCTATGGAATCGTCGGCTCACGCTACCGGGTGGCAGCCGTCGTTCGCCAAGCGCGTGAGCTCACTCACCACCCCTTCACAGCGGCTGTAACACTCAGCGGCCTTAAGACGCAGTTAAGGGGTCGGCCGGGCGGATCCGCCGATCCGGACGCCGCAGCGGGCCCCGGCCGCACCCTCCGCTCACGCCGCCTGAAGCTCCAGGCGGGCCCCGAACTCCCGTACCGCGGGCTCGTCCCCGTACGGCACCAGCCGCTGCTGGAGGTCCTCCAGATACTCCGCGCCCCGGCTGGAGCGCACCGAGCCGAGCAGCTCCATCGCCCGCGTCCCGGTGTGGCAGGCCTGCTCCACCTCGCGCAGCTGCACCTGAGCCGTGGCCAGCAGCGCCAGGCCGATGCCCCGGCGGCGGGCCCGGGACTCCGGGTGGCCGTCCAGGGACTCCTTCGCCCGGCGCGCGGCGGACTCCGCCTGGCCGAGGTCGCGGTGACAGTGCGCCAGTTCGTCGGCCAGATAGGCGTGGTCGAAGTGGGCGATCCAGTCGGGATCGTCACCGCTGTCCGGGTCGGCGCGGTCCAGGGCCGCCTGCGCCAGGTTCGCCACGGAGCGGCAGGTGCCGGCGTCTCCGAGGAGGGCGTGGCCGCGCGCCTCAGCGGCGTAGAACATCGCCTCCGCCCTCGGCGTGACCCGTCCGCGCGCACCCTCCTGCGCGGCCCTGGCCAGCTGGGCGATCTCGCGCGGATTGCCGAGCTGGGCCGCGAGATGGCTCATCGACGCGGCCAGCACATAGCCGCCGTAGGCGCGGTCACCGGCCGCCTGGGCGAGGCGCAGCGCCTGGATGTAGTAGCGCTGGGCGAGGCCCGGCTGACCCGTGTCGATGGCCATGTACCCGGCGAGTTCGGTGAGTCGCGCCACCGCCCCGAACAGCTGACGCCCGGTCGATTCGCGGTACGCGCCCGAAAGCAGCCCGGAGACCACGCTGTTGAGGTAGTGCACCAGGACCGGCCGCACATGGCCGCTGCCGAACCGGTGGTCGAGGTCGACCAGCGCGGCCGTCATCGCCCGCACCGCCTCCACGTCCGGCATCCCGACCCGGGCCCCGGCCGCCCGTGCGACCTGCGGGTCCGCACCGCTGATCAGCCAGTCCCGGCTGGGCTCGACCAGCGCCGAGGAGGCCACCGCCGAGCCGGTGAGGAAGTCGCGGCGGCCGACGTCGCTGCGCCACAGCTCGCAAACCTGCTCGATCGCCCCGATCACCGTCGGGGCGAACTGGAGGCCCACACCGGAGGCGAGGTTCTTGCCGTTGGCCATCCCGATCTCGTCGATCGTGACGGTACGGCCCAGCTTGCGGCCGAGTGCTTCCGCGATGATCCCCGGCGCCCTGCCGCGCGGCTGCTGTCCGCGCAGCCAGCGGGCGACCGAGGTCTTGTCGTAGCGGAGGTCGAGACCGCGTTCGGCCCCGACCATGTTGACGCGGCGGGCCAGGCCCGCGTTGGAGCATCCGGCTTCCTGAATGAGCGCCTGCAGCCGTTCGTTCGGCTGGCGTGCGACGAGAGGCCTGGCTGCCATGTGTGTCCCCCTGAGGCCGCAGTGATCGTTGCCGGATCACTGCCCGACATATACCTGAGAAATGCGCCGATTCATCTTGTTGGTCACTTTCACGACGTCTTGCATCTTTCGTCACAGCAAGCGCTCTAAGATGCGAGTCGAACTGTGCCGGAATTCCCGTATCTGGTTACCCCTCCTTCGCCGTGACGCCTACCGCGCGCCCCCGCCCATGCATCGATGCGCCCCGTATGCGGGAGCGGAGCGGCCCCCAACCGCGCACGTCACGCCCGTAACCCCCGTTGGCGGCGGGAGTTGTGCTGTGCGTGGAAGAGCCCATCGGAGTCATGGAAGCCGCACAGGTCCCCCAGCAGCGTGCCGAGCCGCTGCTCGACGCCGCCGTGCGGTACGCGGAGGAGCGGAACTGGGACGTGTGCCCCGGCACCTGGCTGGAGCCGGCCGACGGGGTGGAGCGGTGCTCGTGCGGCGAGGACCGGTGCGCGGTTCCCGGCGCGCACCCCACCCGGGCCGACTGGGCGGACCTGGCCACCGGCAGCGCCGCGGCGGCCCGCCGGATGTGGGAGCGGCAGCCCCGGGCGTCGATCCTGCTGCCGACCGGCCGCACCTTCGACGCGATCGACGTACCGGAGTCGGCCGGATTCCTGGCGCTCGCCCGGATGGAGCGCCTCAGCCTGCCGCTGGGCCCGGTCACCCGCGCCCCCGACCGCCGGATGCAGTTCTTCGTGCTGCCGGGCGCCGCCGCCAAGGCGGACGCGCTGGTGCGGCGGCTGGGCTGGAGCGCCCCCGCGATCGGGCTGCGCGGCTGCGGCGAGGGCCAGTACGTGACGGCACCGCCGACCCGGGTCGGCGGCAGCGGCTCGGTGCAGTGGGCCCGCCGCCCCACCACCGCGAACCGCTGGCTGCCCGAGGTGGAGGAGCTGATCAGCCCGCTCGCCTACGCCTGCGGCCGGGAAGCGGCCGACGCCCGGACCCGCCTTTCGTAGAGCCTTTCCCAGGGCCTTTCGTAGGGCCTTTCGTAGGGTGGCCCCCACACACGGGGACTTCGAAGGGCGTGCACGATGCCGGACCGGCGCGACACCGACAGGACAGCCAGGGCAGAGCAGGCGGCCGACGTGGAATCGCCGCGGGTGACACCGCCCGCGGTGCGCGTGGAGGGGCTCTGGAAACGGTTCGGGGAGCAGACGGCGGTGGCCGGAATCGATCTGGAGCTGCCCGCGGGCAAGTTCATCGGTCTGGTCGGCCCCAACGGCGCGGGCAAGACCACCACCCTGTCCATGGTCACCGGGCTGCTCCGCCCCGACATGGGCCGGATCGAGGTCGGCGGCCGGGACGTCTGGCGCGATCCGGTCGAGGTGAAGTCCCGGATCGGCGTACTGCCCGAGGGCCTGCGGCTCTTCGAGCGCCTCTCGGGGCGTGAACTGCTCGGCTGCACCGGCCGGTTGCGCGGGCTGCCGGGGCCGGAGACGGACAGCCGGGCCACCCAGCTGCTGGACGTGCTGGATCTGGCGGGCGCCCAGCACAAACTGGTCGTCGACTACTCGACCGGCATGCGGAAGAAGATCGGGCTCGCGGCGGCGCTGCTGCACAACCCCGAAGTGCTCTTCCTGGACGAGCCGTTCGAAGGCGTCGACCCGGTCTCCGCACAGACCATCCGCAAGGTGCTGGAGCGCTACACCCGCTCCGGGGCGACCGTCATCTTCTCCAGCCATGTGATGGAGCTTGTCGAGTCGCTGTGCGACTGGGTGGCCGTGATGGCGGCGGGCAGCATCAGGTCCCAGGGCACCCTGGAGCAGGTGCGCGGGGACGCGCCCACGCTCCAGGACGCGTTCCTGGAGCTCGTCGGCGCGGGCGGCCGCGACGACGGCGACGCCCTGGACTGGCTGGGCGGTGCCCGATGAGCGTGCTCGACACCCCGGCGGGATCCGGGCCCCGGGCGGCCGCCGCGGGCGCCCCGGCCGGTATGGGCGGTACGGCCCTGGTCCCCGTCTTCGTCCGGCTGAAGCTGTCGCTGCTGCGCAACGGGCTGCGGCAGTCCTCGGGGCGGCGGGCCGCCTACATCGCGTCCGTCGTGGTCACCCTGCTGATCGCCGCGGGCCAGCTCATCGGACTGATCGCGCTGCGCGGCAACGCCCACGCGGAATCGCTCGTGGTGCTGCTGGCCGAGGTGGTGGCGCTCGGCTGGGCCGTGATGCCGCTGTTCTTCTCCGACGGGGACGAGACCCTCGACCCGAGCCGTCTGGTGATGCTGCCGCTGCGGCCGAGGCCCCTGATCACCGCGCTGCTGACGTCCTCGCTGGTCGGTATCGGCCCGCTGTTCACGCTCTGCCTGACCGCCGGTTCGGTGGTCGCGCTGGCCCACGGTGCGGGCGCGACCGTGTTCGCGGTCCTTGCCGCCCCGCTCACCCTGCTGGTCTGCGTGGCGCTGGCGCGGGCCGTCGCCACGGCCAACAGCCGGCTGCTGACGTCCCGCAAGGGCCGCGATCTGGCGGTCCTCAGCGGGCTGGTGATCGCCGTGGGCATCCAGGCCGTCAACTTCGGCGCGCAGCGGCTCGGCCAGGCCGGCGGCCTCTCCGCGCTGGACCCGGCGGCGGAGGTGGTGCGCTGGCTGCCGCCCGCTTCGGCCATCGGCTCCGTGCACTCCGCGTCCCAGGGCTCGTACGGCCGGGCCGCCGTTCAGCTGCTGCTCTCCGTGGCGGCGCCGGCCCTGCTGGTGTGGCTGTGGCAGCGCAGCCTGGTGAAGCTGATGACGGCGCCGGACGGCTCGACGCTCGCCGCGGCCGAGCCGAACCGGCCGAAGTCCGGCTCGCGCGGCGCCTGCATCTGGGCGCTGTTCCCGGAAGGGCGCACCGGCACGGTGATGCAGCGCAGCCTGCGCTATGTGGCCCGGGACCCGAAGACCAAGGCGGCGTGGGTGACGGCGCTGGCGATCGGGCTCATCGTGCCGCTGCTCAACGCCTTGCAGGGCACCGGCTCCGTCTACTTCGCCTGCTTCGCCGCCGGGATGCTCGGCATCCAGATGTACAACCAGTTCGGGCAGGACACCTCCGCGTTCTGGATGGTGGCCATGACGATCTCCTCGACCCGGGACGCGTACCTGGAGGTGCGGGCGCGGGCACTGGCCCTGCTGCTGATCACCCTTCCGTACACGGTCCTGGTGACGGTGCTGACCTGTGCGCTGCTCGGGGACTGGCAGCAGCTGCCGGGGGTCATGGGGCTGTCGTTCGCGCTGCTGGGCGCGATGCTGGCGACGGGCGCGGTGGCCTCCGCGAATCTGCCGTACTCGATCCCGCAGGACGGCGCGTTCAAGAACGTGGCGCCGGGGCAGGCCGGGCTCGCCTGGATGTCGATCTTCGGCGGCATGGTCTCGGCGGCGCTGCTGTGCGCCCCGGTGATCGCCGCGACGATCTGGCTGCGGGTCTCGGGTGCGCAGGAGTGGCTGTGGGTGCTGCTGCCGGCGGGTGCGGTGTACGGGGCGCTGATCGCCTGGGCCGGGCTGCGGGTGGCGGCGCCCCGGACCGCGGACCGGCTGCCGGAGATCCTGGCCGCGGTCAGCAAGGGGTGACGGGGGCGGGGTGAGGGCCGGGGCGGAAGGGGCGGGGCGGGGCGGGGCGGGGCGGGCGGAAGGTTACGGAGCCACCGGCTCGCGGTCGTCCTTGTCGTCCCGGTCGTCCCGGTCCTCCTCCGCCAGCTGCTCCAGGAAGGGTTCGACCGCGGCCCGCCAGCCCTCGGGCTGGTCGTAGTGGACGAGGTGTCCGGCGTCGGCCACCTCCGCGTACTGCCCGCGCGGCAGCACCCGGACCATCTCCTGAGCCTCCGCCCGGCCCAGCTCGCCGTCCAGCCCGCGGAGCACCAGGGTCGGGCAGCCGACCTGGGCCAGCTCCTCCCAGTGCGCCTCGAACACCCAGGTGGCGCGGGACTGGAGCATCTGGCGGCGGGAGAAGACGGGCCGCCAGCCGTCGGCGCTCTCAGCCATCACCTCGGCGTAGAACTCACCGCGCGAGGGGTTGGGCCGCTCCACCCAGGGGTCGTCCTCCCCGAACCACTTCCGCACGTCGGACAGTGTCGCGAACGGCACCGGCCAGGACCTGAACCAGTCCTCCCACTCCCGCTGCGAGGCCGCACCCAGTGCGGAGGCCCGCATGTCGCAGATGACCAGTGCCCGGACGAGATCGGGGCGCTTGGCGGCGAGCTGCCAGGCGGTGAGCGCTCCCATGGCGTGTCCGACGAGGGTGACGGGGCCGAGGTCGAGCTGTTCGATCGCGGCCTCGGCGTCACTGACGTACGCCTCGCGCGTGTACGGGCCCTCTGCGGGCTTCTCGCTACGGCCGTGGCCCCGCTGGTCGAGGCCGACCGCGCGGTGCCGCTCGGCGAGCCAGCGGGTGGTGGAGGCCCAGTGCGAGGCCCGGCCCATCAGCCCGTGGAGCAATAAGACGCCGGGGGCGCGTTCGCTCTCCGCGCGCTCCTTGGGCGGATCCGTGAACTCCCAGGCCGCGAGGCGTACGCCGTCGGTTCCGGTCACATCGATGCGCCGCACCATAGTTCTGGCACCCCCTTCTGGTCCCTCGATCACCGTGTGGTCGCGTACCAGCAGACTATCGAACTCTTATTCGAAAACCGGGTTCCGGCACACAACACCGCTCGTTCGAGTGACCGCTTCCAAGGATTGACGTCGGCCGCGGAGGGGAGATCTTCTCCGGGAGGCGGGCCACTCGGGGATGAGGGCCCGCAGGGACCGACCTGAAGAGCTCGGGGCTCCAGGTCGGAAGCAGGGGAGGACAGGCCCCGGTGCCGTGAGGCACCGGGGCCATCCGCCGTTCACGGGGCCCCGGAGCGGGGCCGGAAGCAGGCGTGGGCTCGCGTCCCTTCCGGTGCGCGGGCCGGACACGCACAGACGACGGGCGCATACCCTGCTCCCCTCCCCGACCGCGCGGCCGGGCGGCGGACACTCTCAGGTAATCCCACCGGCACAGCCTGGCACGCGAACCCTCCGGGCGCTGCTGTTCCGTACGGAAAGACGGAAGTGGAGGGGTCCGGGAGCGGAGGAGTCAGCGCTTGGCGACGAAGACGTGCGACGCCACCTCCGAGTCCAGCTCCGCCGCCTCCCCGCTGCTGCCGACCAGCACCCCGCCGGGCGACTCCGTCACGCTGACCACGGAACCGGGCTGCACGCCCGCCCGCCGCAGCGTGTACATCAGCTGGGCGTCCGTCTGGATCGGCTCACCGATCCGGCGGACCACCACGGTCTTGCCCTCGGCGCCCGGGTCGAGATCCGAGAGGCTCACCATGCCCTCGTCGAGGAACGGATCGGCCTCGGCCTTCTCGCCCAGCTCCTCAAGACCGGGGATCGGATTCCCGTACGGGGACTCCGTCGGGTGGCGCAGCAGCTCCAGCACCCGCCGCTCCACGGCCTCGCTCATCACGTGTTCCCAGCGACAGGCCTCGGCGTGGACCTGCTCCCACTCCAGGCCGATCACGTCGACCAGCAGGCACTCCGCGAGCCGGTGCTTGCGCATCACCCGCGTCGCCAGCCGGCGCCCTTCGTCCGTCAGCTCCAGATGGCGGTCGCCCGCGACCTGAACCAGGCCGTCGCGCTCCATGCGGGCCACCGTCTGGCTGACCGTCGGACCGCTCTGGTCCAGCCGTTCCGCGATCCGGGCGCGCATGGGGACCACGCCTTCCTCTTCAAGTTCGAGGATGGTGCGGAGATACATCTCCGTTGTGTCGATCAGTCCGGACATTCGTGCCCCTCGATGCAATCGTGCGCTGGCCCTCACCCAATTCTGACGCATACCGCTGACAACCGTGCCTCGTCGGTCCGATGCGGCCCATCGGACCTGGCCGCGCGAGCTCCGTGCGGTATTGACATGTCACTGGTCCAGACCGCAACGTGATCGGCGGTACGGACGCCCCTGGTCACCTCCACCCCGCCGGAAAGGCCCTCCTCAGATGAGCGAAAGCAAGCTTGCCGGTCAGTTCTTCGACGCAGCGATCGGCCTGCTGGAGCGGGTGCGCGACGAGGAGTCCGGCAACATCGCGGCAGCCGGTGCGGCCATCGCGGACACCGTGGAGGCCGGGGGCCGGCTCTTCGCCTTCGGCGCCGGGCACTCCTCGCTCGCCGCCCAGGACGTCGTCTACCGGGCGGGCGGCCTCGCCCTGATGAACCTGATGGCCGTCCCCGGCGCGCTCGGGGTCGACGTCATGCCCGCGACCCTGGGCTCCGCGCTGGAGCGGGTCGGCGGCCTCGCGGGCGCGGTCCTCGACTCCAGCCCCGCGAAGCCGGGCGACGTGCTGGTGATCATCTCGCTGTCCGGGCGCAACGCGCTGCCGGTGGAGATGGCGATGAACGCGCGTGCGCTGGGCCTGAAGGTCATCGGCGTCACCTCGGTCGCGTACGCGGAAGGCACCCGGTCCCGGCACAGCTCGGGCGGCTTCCTGCGGGACCACTGCGACATCGTGCTGGACAGCAAGATCGCGATCGGTGACGCGGAGCTGAACGTCGACGGGATCGAGGCGCCGTTCGCGCCCGCCTCCACGGTGGTCACCAGTGCGGTGATGCAGGCGATGATGGCGGCGGCGGCGGAGCGGCTGCTGGAGCGGGGCGTGGAGCCGCCGTTGCTGCGGTCCGGGAACGTCGACGGCGGGCACGAGTGGAACGGGCGCGTGATGGCGCAGTACGCGGACCGGATCTTCTACCGGCACTGACCGCCCGGCGGCGGGTGAGCGGGGCCGCCGGTGAGCGGGGCCCGCGAGGTGAGCGCCCACCCCGGCGGCGGTTCCGTCCTCAAACGCCGGACGGGCTGGAATTGCCGGAGCCGCCGGACGGGCTGGGGTTGCCGGAGTCGGCGGCCCTCAGCGCCTTGTACAGGTCCACCGATGCCGCGACGCGGTCCGCCACGCTTTCCGCGTACACCGCGTCCGGGCGTTCGAAGGCGGCACGGTGGGCCGAGCGCAGGAACGTCACCACGCCCAGCGTCCGGCCCCGGCTCCGCAGCACCGCGCACAGGGCGTGCACCGAATCGGCCGGCCACTGCCGCCCCGTCGCCCACTCCCCCGCCTCCCCGGCCCCCGCCGTGGCCCGTACCGAGCCCGTGCGGTCCACCGCCTGGAGGGCGGGGTGGCCGGGTGCGTACCGCAGCGGGATGCCGCCACCGGCCACCGGCAGGCACGGCCCCGGCGCGTCCGACGGGGTCGCGGCCGCGCGGACCAGCCGCTCCCCCGCCACCAGGTCGATCAGCGCGTGGTCCGCGAAGCCCGCGAGCGCGTAGTCGAGCGAGGTGGTCGCCGCCTCCATCGGGTCCTCGCACTCGGCCGCGGAGCGCGAGGCGCGGTGCAGCTGGTTCGAGCGGAAGCGCGCCCGGTCCGCGTCCTGGGCGGCGAGCTTCGACTCCGTGATGTCCTGGAACAGCCAGCCGACGCCCAGCGGCACCGGCTCCTCCGCGAGCGGCGAGGCCAGCCGCATGAAGCCGCTGCGCCAGCAGCGCCGCCGGCTGCCCTCCGCCGTCCGCAGCGTCACCCACAGCTCGACCGGGGCGGGCGGCTCCCCGGCGGCCAGCACGTGCTGGAGCGCGCCCTCCAGGTCCTCCACGCCCTGCACGATCAGCTCGCCCAGCGGCCGCCCCAGCAGGGCCGTGCGGCCGCCGCCCAGCGCGCGGGCGGCGTGGGCGTTGACGACGGTCGGCCGCAGGTCCACATCGACGAGGACCACCCCCCACGACGCGTCCCCGAACAGCGCCTCGCTCAGCGCGATGGCCCGCTCCAGATCGATCTGCGCGTGGACCTCGCTGAACGCGCAGTACACCCCGGCCGGCTTCCCGTCCGCGCCACGCACCCCGGCCGACTGGGTCCGCACCAGCACCCGGCCGCCGTCCTTGCGCAGCAGCGCGAACTCGTGCACCTGCCGCCCCGGCCCGTCCATGACGGCCATCAGCCGCCCCTGGACCTCGCCCGCGTCCGCCCGCCGCACGGCCCATCCGGCGAACCCGGGTCTCCCGACGGCCTCCGCCGCGGACCAGCCGAGAATCCGCTCGGCCTCGCGGTTCCAGTGGGTGACGGTGCCGCCCGCGTCGAAGGCGCAGAGCGCGGCGTCCATTCCGTCGAGCAGGGCCGCCAGCAGCTCGGACCCGGGAATCGCCGCGGGCCGTCCGCCTGCGCCTCCGGGGGCGCCGGGGGCTCCTGCCGTCCCTCCGGGCCTTCCTCGGGCCCGAGAGCGTCGGTGGTTCCGCTGCTCCTGGAAGCACTCATCCCCGTACCCCCTGCAGGACGTGTCCGGCATTACTGCACGTCAGACCATTGAACTCGAACGTGACCCAGCACACAGCGACTTCACCGAAATCAATGACGCGGATAATTCGGTTGTGCGGCCCCCGGGGCGGTTTCTAGGCTGTGGGTACACATGAAGGGAGGTGCTCCGGAAGTGATTTCTTTTCGGACTCGTGAGGTGACTGCGGGCTGACGCCCGTCGTCGCACTCTTGCAGTGCAGGGCCGGTCGCCGGCCAATCCCAAGCAGTCACCGACCCGCAGGCTCGCCGGTCAGTCCGGCCGGCCCCTCCGCAAGGAGGGTCCAGAGCCTGCGGGTTTCTGCGTGTCCGGGGGCGGCGTCCTACGGGCTCAGCCGCTCGACGCGCCACGCGGCCCCGCTGTCGGCGGCCCCGTCCACCCCGTCCGCGTCCTCGCGTACGTAGCGCAGCCGGTCGTGCAGCCGGTTCTCGTGGCCCTGCCAGAACTCGATCGTGGCCGGGACGACCCGGAAGCCGCCCCAGTGCGGGGGCGCCGGGATCCGTTCGCCCTCCGGGTAGCGGGCCGACAGCTCCTCGTAGCGCCGCACCAGCTCCTCGCGGGAGCCGATCACCGAGGACTGGTCGCTCGCCCAGGCGCCGAGCTGGGAGCCGTGCGGGCGGGTGCGGAAGTAGGCGGCCGTCTCCTCGCGGTCGACGCGGGCCGCGCTGCCGGTGACGATGACCTGGCGGGCCAGCGGGTGCCAGGGGAAGAGCAGCGACACGCGCGGGTTGGCGGCCAGCTCGCGGCCCTTGCGGGACTCGTAGTTGGTGAAGAAGACGAAGCCGCGCTCGTCGTACATCTTCAGCAGCACCGTCCGGGAGGACGGCACGCCGTCGGGCGTCGCCGTGGACACGACCATGGCGTTCGGCTCGTGCAGCATCCCGCCTGCGGCGATCTGCCGGAACCAGCGGGCGAACTGCCGCATGGGGTCCGTGGCCAGATCGTCCTCGGAGAAGCTCTCGGAACGGTACTGCTCGCGCATCGCGGCCGGATCGGTGGTGGAATCGAAGGAGGAATCTGCGGTGGACACACGCTCATCCTGCCGCAGCGGCCGAGTCTGCCCGGCGAGGAGGGCCGTCAACCGTTCCGGGAGAGAACGGGGAGCTGTGCCGGATGTCACGCTTCCCGGTCACGTCGGAACCCGCCAATATCGTGGGGCGGGCCGTTCGCGGCCCGCCCGCAGCCGCCGATCCGAGGGAGCCGCCTGATGTCCGACTTCGTACCCGGACTCGAAGGAGTCGTCGCGTTCGAAACGGAGATCGCCGAACCCGACAAGGAAGGCGGTTCGCTCCGCTACCGAGGGGTCGACATCGAGGATCTCGTCGGCCACGTGTCGTTCGGCAACGTCTGGGGGCTGCTGGTCGACGGGGCGTTCAACCCCGGCCTGCCGCCCGCGGAGCCGTTCCCGATCCCGGTCCACTCCGGTGACATCCGGGTGGACGTGCAGTCCGCGCTGGCGATGCTCGCCCCCGTGTGGGGCCTGAAACCCCTCCTGGACATCGACGAGGAGACCGCGCGCAACGACCTCGCGCGGGCCGCCGTCATGGCGCTCTCGTACGTCGCCCAGTCGGCGCGCGGGCAGGGGGTGCCGATGGTCCCGCAGAGCGAGATCGACAAGGCCGGGTCCGTCGTCGAACGGTTCATGATCCGCTGGCGCGGCGAGCCCGACCCCCGCCATGTGAAAGCCGTGGACGCGTACTGGACGTCCGCAGCCGAGCACGGCATGAACGCCTCGACGTTCACCGCCCGCGTCATCGCCTCCACCGGCGCCGACGTGGCGGCCGCACTGTCCGGCGCGGTGGGGGCCATGTCGGGCCCGCTGCACGGCGGCGCGCCGTCCCGCGTCCTCGGCATGATCGAGGAGATCGAGCGGACCGGGGACGCCACCGCGTACGTCAAGAAGGCCCTGAACAAGGGCGAACGCCTGATGGGCTTCGGGCACCGCGTCTACCGCGCGGAGGACCCCCGCGCCCGCGTGCTGCGGCGCACGGCAGAGGAGTTGGGCGCGCCGCGCTTCGAGGTGGCGCAGGCGCTGGAGAAGGCCGCGCTGGAGGAGCTGCACGCCCGGCGCCCGGACCGGGTGCTGGCGACGAACGTGGAGTTCTGGGCGGCGATCATGCTGGACTTCGCGGAGGTGCCGGCGCACATGTTCACGTCGATGTTCACGTGTGCCCGTACGGCGGGCTGGTCGGCGCACATCCTGGAGCAGAAGCGGACGGGCCGCCTGGTGCGGCCCTCGGCCACGTACACCGGTCCGGGGACGCGCAGCCCGCGGGAGATCCCGGGGTTCGATCAGCTGGCGGACCTGGGCAACTGAGAGGTGCTGGGGCGGTCCGGCGGCAGAGCCGGGCCGCCCGTCGGCGCGCCGAGCCGTGCCGCACCCGTCGCATTCCTGTGGCATGCCTGTGTCATTCCCGACCCATTCTGAGATGCGTCTGCTGAACGCACCAGCTGTCGTACCGGCAGCTCTCACTGCCAGTTAGGTCGAGATGACATACAAGGGACGCATCTTCTTCGCAGCCGCTCTCGCCACCATGGGGCTCGGGCTCACCGCATGCAGTGACGGCGACGACTCGGCGGCGGCACCGGACTCGCCGTCGGCGTCCGCCCCCGCGTCGGCCGACCCGGCGGCGTCCGACTCGGCGGCGGCGGACCCGAGCAGCCCCGCCGCGGACCCCGGCGACGACGGTGCCGCCCCGGCCGGTGACGTCACCGCGCCGGGCACGAAGCTCAAGGTCGGTGAGAAGGCGGTGCTGCCGTTCAAGTACGGGACCGACAAGAAGGGCACCATCGCGGTGACCGTCACGGCGATCGAGAAGGGCGCGGAGGCCGACATGGCCGGATTCGGCGCGAAGGCGAAGGGCATGACGCCCTACTACATCCGTATGAAGGTGGAGAACGTCGGCGGTACCGACCTCTCGTACGCCTCGTTGAAGCTGCGCGGCGAGCTGGCCGACGGCGGCCCCACGGGCATCGTCCTCATCGGTGACCTCCCGGGCAAGTGCGATAACGACACCGCGCCGCGCGACTTCACCAAGAAGGGCGCGTCGTACGAGACCTGCTCGCTCAGCGCCACGAAGACCACGCCCATCGCGGCCGCCTCGTTCGACGAGGGCGACGCGTACAGCGACAGCCCGGTCCTCTGGACCAGCTGACCCCGTTCCCACGTCCGCGCGCCGGGCATCTCGTCCCCGACGACATGCCCGGCCGACGGCTGCCCGCCTTCGGGAACGTGATGTCGGTCCACCGGTTGGTGCGCACCGAGTCGCCGTTCGCGTCGTAGTAGGTGAGGTCGTAGTTGCCCGTCGAGATGCGGTCGACCCACCAACTGCCGACGCCGGTACGGCCCTTGTTGGCGTAGCAGTCCACGCTGGTACGGCCGTCCAGGTGGGACCAGATCTTCAGGAAGTTCTCCCCGCCGCGGCACTCGACGTGGTCGATGGCGAAGGCGTTGCTCGTGGGCATGACCACTTCACGAAGATCGCCCAGGGTGGCTGCATATGGCAATCACCCACAACCCACCGGTCCGGAAATGGACCCTTAAATATCCAGATCGAGACGTGAGGGAGCTTTGCCGGCTTTCCAGGAGTTGGACCAGTTCCTGGTGGAGAGCACCAGGAGATATCCGTCCGGGTCCTGGACGGTCACGCCCCAGGTGTCCCAGTACGGATTGTGCGCGGACACCCGCTTGCCGCCGTGCTGTTCGAGCCGCTCCAGCAGGGAGTCCGGTACCGGTTCGCCGAGGTAGACGACCAGCAGGTCCTCCGGGGTGGGGCGCGGCTCGGTGGGGGCGGCGGGGTCGTGGACGAGTTCGAGGTGCCAGGCTGCGTCGGGCCACCCGACCATCAGCAGCGAGTGCAGGCCCGGAGTGCCGTCGGCCTCGTGCCGGTAGAGGACGTCGAGCCCGAGCCCGGAGACCCAGAAGCGTTCCGCCGCCCGGAGGTCGCGGGAGGGGCGGGCGATGCGAATGTGCGCCGTGGCGTCGACCGGCATGGGGCAGCCTCCTGGTGTGCTTGATCCGCTTTGACGGACATCCGAGATCAGGGGTTCAGCCCCGGGAGGATGTCCATCATGGAGAGCATAGGGAAGAAGAAGCCTCGCCGCCCTCGTCGTTCGTTCACGCCGGAGTTCAAGGCCGAGATCGTCGATCTGTGCCGACGGGGTGACCGCTCGGTCGGTCAAGTGGCCAAGGACTTCGAATTGACCGAGACCGCGGTGCGGGACTGGGTGAAGCAGGCCGAGGCCGACGGGGGCGAGCGCAACGGGCTGACCAGCAGTGAGCGCGGTGAGCTGGCCGCGTCGCGGCGGGAGAACCGCCGGCTGCGCGAGGATGTCGACGTCCTCAAGCGGGCCACAGCTTTCTTCGCGAAGGAGACCCGGTGACGGTGCACCCGTTCATCGAGGCGGAGAAGCGTGCAGGTCACAGCGTCAAACGGGCGTGTGAGCTGATGAAGGTCTCCCGAACCGCCTTCTGTGCCCGCCGCTCCGGCCTGCCCGGCCCCCGGGCGGTGCGGGATGCCGAGCTGACCGAGCAGATCACCGCAGTCCATGCGAGATCGCGCGGAACCTACGGGGCCCCGCGCGTGCACGCCGTGCTCAAGCGCGAGGGCGCCGGGTGCGGCCGTCGTCGTGTCGCACGACTGATGGGGTCCGCCGGGCTGCAGGGCCGGCACCGCCGCCGACGGTACGTGACCACGGTCCCCGATCCCAAGGCTGCCTTGCGTCCCGACCTCATCGTCCGGGACTTCCAGCCCGGCCGCACCGGGCTCGACACCCGCTGGTGCGGCGACATCACCTACATCCCGACCGATGAGGGCTGGCTCTATCTGGCCACGGTCATCGACATCGCCTCCCGGCGCGTGGTCGGCTGGGCAACCGCCGATCACCTGCGAACCGATCTTGTTGCCGAGGCGCTGACAGCCGCCTGCCGGCAGCGTCGCCCCACCGGTTCCGTGATCTTCCACTCGGACCGCGGCTGTCAATGCACCAGTCAGCAATTCGCCTCCCTGGCAGCCCAGTTCGGGGTCCGGCTGTCGGTCGGCCGCACCGGTCAGTGCTGGGACGACGCGCTCGCGGAGTCGTTTTTCTCGACCATCAAACGGGAACTGCTCGGCACCTCCGCCTGGCCCAGCCGGGCCACCGCCCGCACCGCGATCTTCGATTTCATCGAGGGCTGGTACAACTTGCACCGACTGCACAGCAGCCTCGGCTACCTCAGTCCCGCCGAGTACGAGACCGCACTCGCAGCCTGACCACATACCGATGGTGTCCGTCAAAGCGGAACAAGCTCACCACCACGCCCGGCAGCAGGACGAACACCGTGCCCAGAACGGCCAGCCCCGCCGCCCCGGCCAGCAGAGCCACGGCCGCACGACGCCCGCCCGGCCCGTCGCGCCATGCCCGCCGCCCGCGGTCCGGTTCCCCATGGGCACAGGAGCCTAGGCTCCGCCCGGTAGGCGATCAAGGGGCGGCGCAGTAGGGCGGTGGCGGCCCGTGCCCGTCAGGGGCGGTCCAGGCCCCAGGTCTGGAGGGCGTAGGGCCTGCCCTTCTCCTCGCCCTCGATCAGCGGGATGTCGAGCAGGCTGAAGCCCGCCCGGGTGGCGACCCCGACGCTCGCGGCGTTGTCGGCCTCCAGTTCCAGGATCACCCGGTCCGCGCCCAGCTCCTCGAAGGCGTACCCCGCCATCAGCCGTACCGCCCGTGCGGCCAGGCCGTGGCCGCGGTGGGCGGGGCCGACGGCGTAGCCCAGCTCCGTGCCCTCGGGGGCGCGGCGCAGCATCACCTCGCCGAGCGGGGCGCCGCCGTCCACGGTGATCGCGAGCAGGATGGTCGAGCCCTCCTCCCGCAGGCGCCGGGCCCTGTCCAGGCGGGTCTGGGCGGCCTTCTCGTCGAAGGGCGAGACGATCGGGGTCCAGTGCGCGATGTCGGCGTGGTCGAAGAGGTCCGGCATCGCGGTCAGGTCGGCCTCCGTCCAGTCGCGCAGGACGAGACCCTCCCCCGTCAGCTCGATCCGGGCGGGGAAGGGGGACGTGTTGCTGGTCATGGTGCGGGGCCTCCCTGGCCTGTCGGGACCGAGCAGGATATCCGGGCCCCTCGCTACCAGGCGCCGTGATCGAGCAGCCCCAGCACCAGGACGGCCGCCGCCGTGGCGAGGAACACGATCCCGCCCACGATGTCGCGGGAGCCCACCCGCAGGTGCGCGTAGATCGCGCCGATGAAGTAGAGGATGAGGCCGATGGCGGCGAGGGTGCCCAGGACCGGGACGACGAGTCCGGCCGCCAGCCCCACCGTGCCCGCCGCGAGCAGCGACCCCAGGACCGGGACCCACTTGCGGTCGATGCCCTTCATGTCCGCCTGGGTCTTCGGGTAGTCGTGGCCGATCAGACAGGTGACGGCGGCGGCGCCGTTGAAGACCACGCCGAGGATGGTGAGGGTGAGGTATGCAGCGGACATGGCTTCTCCGATTCAAGGGGTCGAGCACGGCCCGGCGCTCCCCTGCGGGAGGTCGTTTCCCTGAACGACGAAACGGGTGCCGCCAGTTGTGACATCGCCGCCGGACGGGTGGTGCCGCGCCCCGGTCGGCGTCAGCCCAGCGCGTCCTCGATCATCGCCGCCCACTGCGCCACCACGCGGCGGCGGCGGGCCGTGTCGTCGGTGAGGACGTTGGCCAGGCCCAGACCGCGGGCCATGTCCAGGAGGCCCTGGACCGTTTCGCGTACGCCGGGGCGGTTCTCGTCGGCGTGCAGGAGGCCGACCGCGATGCGGTGGGTCTCGCGGCCGACGCGGGCCTCCAGCTCGGTGACGCGGGGGCGGAGCTGCTCCTCGTTGGAGGCGGCGACCCAGAGCTGGAGGGCGGCGCGGAAGAGCGGGCCGGTGTAGAGGTCGACGAGGGCGGCGACGACCGCCGCGCGGTCCTGGTCGGGCAGGGCCCGCAGGGCGGCGGAGCGTTCCTCCGCGACGTACTCGACGGCCGCGGTGAACAGGTCCTCGCGGGTGGGGAAGTGGTGCTGGGCGGCGCCGCGCGAGACCCCGGCGCGTTCCGCGACGACGGAGACGGTGGAGCCCGCCCAGCCGTGTTCGGCCAGGCAGGAGACCGCGGCTTCCAGGAGCCGCATGCGGGTGGCCCGGCTGCGGTCCTGCTTGGGGCCGGGGCTTCTGCCCTGTGTCACCACACCCATGCGGGATCCCGTCGTTCGAGGAAGGCCGTCATCCCCTCCCGGGCCTCCTCGGAGGCGAAGAGTGCCGCGGAGCGGGCGATGAGGTCTTCCGCGTGCTGGTCGAAACTCTCCAGCACACTAGCCGTGACCAGCTCCTTCGATGCCCGCAGCCCCTGCGGGGAGGCCCGGCGCAGCCCGTCGAGTACGGGGGCCAGCGCCTCGTCCACGCCGTCGTCGTCGGCGGCCAGTGTGATGAGGGAGATCCGGGCGGCCTCCGTGGCGTCGAAGCGTTCGCCGGTGAGGTAGTAGCGGGCGGCGGCGCGCGGGTCGAGGCGCGGCAGCAGGGGCATCGAGATCACGGCGGGGGCGAGGCCGAGACGGGACTCGGTGAGCGCGAAGGAGGCGGCAGGCCCGGCCGCCGAGATGTCGCAGGCACCGAGCAGCCCGAGCCCGCCCGCCCGGACGTGGCCGGTGACCCGGGCCACCACCGGTTTGGGCAGCGCGACGATCTGCCGCAGCAGCGCGACGAAGGCCGCCGGGTCCGCGGGGGCGGTCAGGTCGGCGCCCGCGCAGAAGGTGTTGCCGGTGTGGGTGAGGACGACGGCCCGTACGGTGTCGTCGGCGGCACAGGCGCCCAGCGCCACCGTCAACTCCCCGACCAGCCCCGCGCTCAGCGCGTTGCGGTTGGCCGGGGAGTCCAGGGTGAGGGTGGTGATGCCGCGCTCGTGGGTGGGGGCGGCGAGCTGGCTCATCGGGTTGCTCTCCTTCTGCCGTGCCACGGAGGACCGTCGGGACGAGCGTGGCAGCAGGACGAAGAACAATCAAGCACGCTTGCATGATTTGGACGGCGGAGGGATCACCAGCCGGTCAGCGCCCTTGCGATCAGCCCCCGCCCGGCGGCGTCCTGCGCGGCCTGCGCCGGGTCTCCCATCCGCAGGGTGAAGGTCGCACTGGTCGCGGCCCGTGCGCCGTCCGGTGTCACCCCGCTCTCGGAGACGATCCCCAGATGGGTGCCGCCGTGGAACCAGATCCCGTCGCGGCTCCCGGCCACCGGCCGCCAGGCGATGCCCAGGCCGTAGCGGACGCCCGGAGCCGCGATCCAGTCGTCGGCCGCCACCGTCTCCTTCATCGCGGCGAACTGGGCCGGACGCAGCAGCCCGCCGCTCATGAGCGCGCGCAGGAAGACGCCGTGGTCGTGGGTGGTGCTGATGAGCGAGCCGTCCGCCCAGCCACCGGAGGCCAGCGTCGTGTCGGTCGGCCGCTCCACGTCGGGGAACCAGGTGTACGCGGTGGCCGTGGGCGCCGGGACGTAGGGCGAGGTGCCCGGGGTGAGTGTGTGGCGCAGGCCCAGTGGTTCGATGAGCCGGTCGTGGATCTCCTGCTCCCAGGAGTGGCCCGTCACCCGTTCGACGATCAGTCCGGCCAGCACGTAGTTGGTGTTGGAGTAGCCCCAGCGGCTTTCCCGTTCGGGGTGCCCGGCGTTCGGCAGCCAGAGCGGGGGCTGGGTCAGGGCGGCCTTCAGCTGGTCCTCGGGGACCGTGCTCAGGAAGCGCGAGCGGCGGTACCCGGCCGGGGTGAACGCGCCGGCCGCGTCGGGGGAGACGGCGAGATAGTCGTTCAGGCCACTGGTCTGCCGCAGCAGATTGGCGACCGTGATCCTGCGGCCGTCGTTCCCGTTGCCCCGCACCGCGCCGGGCAGCCGGCGCTCGACCGTGTCGGTGAGCGCGAGCCGCCCTTCGCCGACCAGTTGGAGGACGAGCACAGCCGTGAAGGTCTTGGTGTCGCTGCCGATCCGGTAGTACGCGTCCCAGGGGACCGGGTGCCGCGGGCCGGACCCGTCGGCGCGGCCCGCCCGAGCCGTCGTCCGGCCGTCGGCGGTCTGTACCTCGGCCAGCACACCTGTGGCGCCGGTGGCCAGGATCGCGTCCGCGTCGCGCTGGAGGCGGGCGCGTGACCGGCTGTCGCCGTGCGGTCCGGTGGTACGGAGGGGTGGCGGCGCGGCGGTCGCCGCTGTCGGGGCGGCCCCCGCGGTGAGCAGGGTCGCGGCCGCGGTCGCCAGGCCTCTGCGTCGGCTGATCACCGGGTCTCCTCCGTACGGCGGCAGGTCAGGTCGGCGTCGGGAAGCGTGCCGTCCCGCAGGTAGCCGACGACGGCCCGGTCGGCGCAGGGCACAGGGGTGAGGCCGTCCAGCCCCAGCCCGAACACGCCGTGCGACCGGATGTCCGCCGTCACCAGGCGTGAGCCGGTCAGGCGGCTGTGCAGGGCCAGGGCCCCCTCGAACGGGACGTTGTTGTCGCGCCGGGCCTGGAGCATCAGCAGGGGGACGTCGTTGCCGATCACCGTCGCGGGCTCGTGGGACGCGCTCGGCCAGAACACGCACGGCGCGATCATCCCGTTGACGAACGGACCGAACACGGGCTGGCTCACGCGGCTGCGTTCCATGTTCCGCCAGTACGTCTCCGGGTTCCCGGGCCAGCCCCCGGCGGGCCAGCCGCGGTCTCCGCACATGAAGAGCGCCCCGCCCACCATGCTGTCCGCCAGCTCGGGGGAGGCCAGCAGTTCCAGCATGGAGGCGAGCTCCGGACCGGGCTCGACCGGCCGGCCCGCAGCGGCCTCGACCAGGTCGTGCACGGTGGAGGCGAGCGCCGGGTCGAACTCCCCGTGCTGGATGAACTGCCGCAGCACGAGCCGCAGCGCCCCCGCGTCGAGGCGGACGCCGGAGACGACGACAGGGCGCCGCTCCGCCCCGTCGAGCAGCGTCTGAACGCTCGCGCGGACGCGGGCGGGCGTACGGCCGAGGTGGTAGGCCGCATCGCGCCCGGCGGCCCATCCGGCCCACTCGTCCAGTGACTCTTCGAGGGGCCGGCCCGCCCGCTGGAACAGCTCGTACTGGGAGGCGGTGGGGTCCGTGGACGAATCGAGGACGATCCGGTCGGCGCGGCGGGGGAACATCTGGGTGTAGACGGCGCCCAGGTCGGCGCCGTACGAGACGCCGTAGTAGGAGAGCTCGGGCGCGCCCAGCGCCGCGCGGATCGCGTCCATGTCGCGGGCGACGTTCCGGGACGTGGCGTGCGGCAGGAGCCGGGCGTTGTCCCCGTGCTCCTGGCAGCGGCGTGCGGTGTCGCGGGCGTCGCGCACCGACCGGTCGAAGTCCTCACGGCGGGTCGTGGTGGGGCCCGGCGCGGGCGCCGGAGCGGCGGGGTCGCAGCTGACGGGCGTGGACTCGCCCAGGAAGCGCGGGTCGAAGCCGATCAGGTCGTAGCGGTCCGCCGCATCCTTCAACGCGGGGCGCAGATGAAGCGTGTTGGCCAGGCCCGTGCCGCCGGGGCCGCCCGGGTTGGACAGCAGGATGCCCCGGCGCTTCCCGTGCCCTCCCTTCGCGGCGATCCGTGAGACGGCGATCTCGATCGTCGGGCCGTCGGGGTCCGCGTAGTCGAGCGGCACGGTCACCCGTGTACAACGCGCGCCCGCGGCGCGCAGTTCCTCCTGCTGCGGTGAACAGGAACTCCAGACGAGAGGGGGGCGGGACGACCCGGCGGACGCGGGCGGCGGAACGGTTGAGGCCGACGCGGGCACGCTGCCCGCGAGTACGCAGGTCAGGCCGAGACCAGCGGTGACGAGACGGGCAACGCGCATCGTGCTCCTCGGATCGGAGAAGAGGTATGCGCACGACGCTATGGGTCCGCGTGGCCCGGTAACACCGGGTCACCTGGTGGACCGCACCTGGGGAAAACCCCCGAACAGGGCCCCGGACGGGGGGAGTTGGCACCGGCGGCGGCTCGGCCGGCCGGTACGTCAACGCCGCTTCTCGCGGTCGCGCAGTTCGCGGCGGAGGATCTTGCCGGACACGGCGCGCGGTACGGCGTCGATGAACTCGACCTGCCGGATCTTCTTGTACGGGGCGACGCGCTCGGTGACGTACGCCATGACGTCGTCGGCGGTGAGGCCGTCGGGGGCGACGGTCTGCCGGCGGACCAGGAAGGCCTTGGGGACCTCGTTGCCGTCGGCGTCGTACACGCCGATGACGGCGGCGTCGGCTATGGAGGGGTGGCCGAGCAGCAGCGCTTCGAGTTCGGCGGGGGCGACCTGGTAGCCCTTGTACTTGATGAGTTCCTTTACCCGGTCGACGACGAACAGCCAGCCGTCCTCGTCCACCCGCCCGATGTCCCCGGTGTGCAGCCAGCCGTCGGTGTCGATCATCGCGGCGGTGACGTCGGGGCGGCCGAGGTAGCCCTTCATCACCTGCGGGCCGCGGATCAGGATCTCGCCGTCGGTGCCGGTTCCGACGTCCTCGCCGGGGGCTTCGATGGAGACGATGCGCATCTCGGTGTTGGGCAGCAGGGTGCCGACGGCCCCGGGCGGCGGGTTCTCGGCAGCCAGCGGGACGACGTGGGTGCCGGGCGACAGCTCCGTCATCCCGTACGCCTGGCGCAGGGGCGGCAGGCCGAGCCGCCGGGAGCAGGCGGCGGCCAGTCCGGCGTCGAGCGGGGCGGCGGAGCTGACGATGTACTCGATGGAGGACAGGTCGTACCGGTCGACGACCGGGTGCTTCGCGAGGGCCAGCACGATCGGCGGGGCCACGTAGAGGCCGGTGATGCGGTGTGTCTCGATCGCGGTCAGGAACTGGGCGAGGTCGAAGCGCGGCAGGACGACGACGGTGGCACCGCTGCGCAGCGGTGCGTTCATCAGGGCGGTGAGCCCGTAGATGTGGAAGAAGGGGAGCACGGCGAGGATGCGGGCGTCGGTGTCCATGGGGACGAAGGGGCGCAGCTGTTCCAGGTTGGTGGCCATGGAGCGGTGGGTGAGCATGACGCCCTTGGGGACGCCGGTGGTGCCGGAGGAGTACGGCAGCGCGGCGATGTCCTCGGCCGGGTCGATGGTGACCATCGGTTCGGGGGCGGTGGTGGTGAGCATGTCGAGGATCGAGGTGTGCCCGTCCGCATGGTCGCAGACGAAGATCTCTTCGATGCCGCCGACGAGCTCGGCCGCGCGGCGGGCGGTGTTCAGGAGCGGGGAGGCGGTGACGATCCAGCGCGCGGAGGAGTCGCGGAGCTGCCCCGCGAACTCCTCGGCCGTGGCGAGCGGGTGGGCGGTGGTGACGGTGGCCCCGGCCCGGGTGGCGCCGAAGAAGACGGCCGGGTAGGCGATGGTGTTCGGGCTGTGCAGGGCGAGTACGTCGCCCTTGACGAGTCCGGCGCCGGCCAGCCCGGCGGCGATCTTCCGGTGGAAGGTGTCGAGCTGCCGGTAGGTGAGCCCGCGGCTGTCGTCCGTGCCGTCGATCAGGGCGACCCTGTCTCCGAACTCCGCGGCGGCCTGGCCCAGCACCGCGTCGTGGATGGCCGTGTCGAGTGGCTGGACGTCGGGGTAGTCGCTCCGGAACACGTGCGCCATGACGGGAGTCCCTTCGATGCGGATGGCGGGGCGGCCGCTTCGGCGGGCCGCCCCGTACGACGCGTGCGAGGTGACGTGCGACGCCGGGCCGGGACCCGCACCCCGCCCCGGGGAGGGGATGCGGCCGGTCCCGTACGGCGTGGAGGGACAGAATGGCGGCTGTCAGTACGACTTGGGGAGACCCAGGGACTGATGGGATACGTAGTTCAGGATCATTTCCCGGCTGACCGGTGCGATCCGGGCCACCCGGGACGCGGTGATCAGGGAGCCGAGGCCGTACTCGCGGGTGAGGCCGTTGCCGCCGAGGGTGTGCACCGCCTGGTCGACGGCCTTGACGCACGCCTCGCCCGCCGCGTACTTCGCCATGTTCGCGGCCTCGCCCGCCCCGGCATCGTCCCCGTCGTCGTAGAGCCGGGCGGCCTTCTGCATCATCAGCCGGGCCAGTTCGAGTTCGATGTGGGCCTGGGCGAGGGGGTGCGCGATGGCCTGGTGGGCGCCGATGGGCTCCTTCCACACCTGGCGGGTCTTCGCGTACTCGACGGCCCGGCCCAGCGCGTAGCGGCCCATTCCGATGCCGAAGGCGGCGGTCATGATGCGCTCGGGGTTGAGCCCGGCGAAGAGCTGGAGGAGGCCCGCGTCCTCGTCCCCCACCAGTGCGTCTGCGGGCAGCCGCACCTCGTCCAGGACGAGTTCGAACTGCTTCTCGGGTGCCTGGAGTTCCATGTCGATCTGCGAGCGCTGGAAGCCGGGGGCCTCGCGCGGGACGATGAAGAGGCAGGGCTTGAGCCTGCCGGACCTGGCGTCCTCGGTGCGGCCGACGATGAGCGTGGCGTCGGCTATGTCGACGCCGGAGACGAAGACCTTGCGGCCGGTGAGCACCCATTCCTCGCCGTCGCGGCGGGCGGTGGTGGTGATCCGGTGCGAGTTGGAACCGGCGTCCGGCTCCGTGATGCCGAACGCCATGGTGAGGCTGCCGTCCGCGAGGCCGGGCAGCCACTGGCGCTTCTGCGCTTCGGTGCCGAAGCGGGCGATGACGGTGCCGCAGATGGCCGGTGAGACGACCATCATGAGGATGGGGGAACCGGCGGCCCCCAACTCCTCCAGGACTATGGAGAGTTCCGCCATCCCGCTGCCTCCGCCGCCGTACTCCTCGGGCAGGTTCACCCCGAGGTAGCCGAGCTCGGCGGCCTCCGCCCACAGCTCGCGGGGGTGGGCACCGTCGCGGACGACGGACGTCATGTAGTCGCGCCCGTACCGCTTTCCGAGGGCGGCGACGGCTGCGCGCAGGGCCTGGTGCTCTTCGGTTTCGAGGACGGTGCTCATGCGGTCCCAGTCTCCTCAGCGGGTGCGGATACGTCTTCCGTAGCGGGTCCGGACGCGTCTTCCGTGACGACGGCGAGCAGGGCGCCGACCTCCACCTGGAGGCCGGGTGCGGCGTGGAGCGCGGTGAGGGTGCCGGTTGCGGGGGCGAGGATGCGGTGCTCCATCTTCATCGCCTCCAGCCAGATCAGCGGCTGCCCGGCCTCGACGGTGCTCCCGGCCTCCAGGCCTTCCGCGAGGCGGACGACGGTGCCGGGCATCGGGGCGAGCAGGGAGCCGGGTTCGGTGCGTGCGGCGGGGTCGGTGAAGCGGGGCAGGGCGGTGAAGGCGTAGGAGCCGGTGGCGGTGTCCACGTACACGCGGTCGTCGTGGGCGGTCACGGTGAAGTGCCGGGTGACACCGCCTGTTTCCAGGGTGACGCGGTCGGGGCGGGCGGCGACGATCCGGAGGTCCGGGCCGGTGGTGAGCCCGTCGCGGGTGGTGCGGTAGGTGATGTCGTACTCACGGCCGTCGGGTTCGCTGCGGTAGCGACGGAGCTGGGGCTGCGAGGGGACGTTGCGCCAGGCGCCGAGACGGGCGGCGACCCCGACTGCGGCGGTGCGGGCGGTGGCGGTGCGGGCGGTGGCGGTGCGGGCGGTGGCGGTGCGGCGCGCGGCTGTGGCGAGGGCGGCGGCGGTGGCGGCCGGACGGACGGCCGCCTCTTCGGGGGCGGGGGTCAGGGCGGCCAGGTGGCGTCCGTAGAAGCCGGTGTCCAGGCGGGCCGCCGCGAAGTCCGGGTGGCGCAGGGAGCGTACGAGCAGTTCGCGGTTGGTGACCGGGCCGTGCACGCGGGCGCGCTCCAGGGTGCGGGCGAGGAGGCGGACGGCTTCGGCGCGGGTGGGGGCGTGGGCGATCACCTTGGCGATCATCGGGTCGTAGTGCACGCCGATGGTGTCGCCGTCGGTGTACCCGGTGTCCAGGCGCACACCGGGCTCGTCCGGCACCTCGAACGAGAGCAGTGCTCCGGTCTGTGGCTGCCAGTCGCGTGCCGGGTCCTCCGCGTAGAGCCGGGCCTCGACGGCGTGCCCGGCGGGCTGCGGGGGATCGGCGGAGGGCAGCGGTTCGCCCTCCGCCGTACGCAGCTGGAGGGCGACCAGATCGACGCCGAACACGGCCTCCGTCACCGGGTGTTCGACCTGGAGGCGGGTGTTCATCTCCAGGAAGTACGGCCGCCCGTCCTCGGTGACCAGGAATTCGACGGTGCCCGCGCCCCGGTAGCCGACGGCCCGTGCGGCGGCCACGGCGGCGGTGTGCAGCCGGTCGCGCAGCCCGTCGTCCAGACCGGGCGCGGGGGCCTCCTCGATGACCTTCTGGTGGCGGCGCTGGAGCGAGCAGTCCCGGGTGCCGAGCGCCCAGACGCCGTCGTGCTCGTCCGCCATGACCTGGACCTCGACATGCCGGCCGCGCTCCACGTACGGCTCCGCGAAGACCTCCCCGTCCCCGAAGGCGGACAGCGCCTCCGCGGCGGCGACGGTCAGCTCGCCTTCCAGGTCGACCAGTTCGCGGACGATCCGCATGCCCCGGCCGCCGCCGCCGGAGGCCGCCTTGAGCAGCAGCGGCAGGTCCTCGGCGCGGGCCGCGCCCGGATCGACGGGGGCGAGGAGCGGCACCCCGGCGGCGGCCATCAGCTCCTTGGCGCGGGTCTTGGACGCCATCAGCTCGATGGCTTTGACCGGCGGGCCGACCCAGATCAGCCCCGCGTCCCGCACGGCGGCGGCGAACCCGGCGTTCTCGGAGAGGAAGCCGTACCCGGGGTGGACGGCGTCGGCGCCCGCCGCGAGGGCGCCGGCCACGACGAGATCGCCGCGCAGATACGTATCGGAGGGGGCGGCCCCCGGCAGCCGTACGGCGGTGTCGGCCTCCCGTACGTGCAGCGCACCTGCGTCCGCGTCGGAGTACACGGCGACGGTGGCGATGCCCAGGGCGCGGCAGGTGCGGAAGATCCGGCAGGCGATCTCGCCCCGGTTGGCGACGAGCAGGGTGGTGATCATGCGGGTGCTCCTCACATCCGGAAGATGCCGAAGCCGCCGCGGGCGCCCTCGACCGGTGCGGTGTGGATGGCGGACAGGCACATCCCGAGGACGGTCCTGGTGTCGCGCGGGTCGATGACCCCGTCGTCGTACAGCCGCCCGGACAGGAACATCGGCAGCGACTCGGACTCGATCTGCTGCTCCACCATGGCGCGCAGTCCGGCGTCCGCCTCGTCGTCGTACGGGCGCCCCTTGGCGGCGGCAGAGGCTCGGGCGACGATGGAGAGCACCCCGGCCAGCTGCTGCGGGCCCATGACGGCGGACTTGCTGCTCGGCCAGGCGAACAGGAAGCGCGGGTCGTAGGCCCTGCCGCACATGCCGTAGTGCCCGGCGCCGTAGGAGGCGCCCATCAGGACGGACAGGTGCGGGACCCTGGAGTTGGACACCGCGTTGATCATCATCGCGCCGTGCTTGATGATGCCGCCCTGCTCGTACTCCTTGCCGACCATGTAGCCGGTGGTGTTGTGCAGGAAGAGGAGCGGGATGTCGCGCTGGTTGGCGAGCTGGATGAACTGCGCGGCCTTCTGCGACTCCTCGCTGAACAGCACGCCCTGCGCGTTGGCGAGGATGCCGACGGGGTAGCCGTGCAGCCGGGCCCAGCCGGTGACCAGGCTGGTCCCGTAGAGCGGCTTGAACGCGTCGAAGTCCGAGCCGTCGACGAGCCGGGCGATGACCTCACGCGGGTCGAAGGGGACCTTCAGGTCGCCGGGGACGATGCCGATCAGCTCGTCCTGGTCGTACTTCGGTGGTTCGGCTTGGCCCGGTTCTGCGTGCTCCTTGCGCCAGTTGAGGCGGGCGACGATCCGGCGGGCCTGGCGCAGCGCGTCCTGCTCGTCGGCGGCGAAGTGGTCGGCGAGGCCGGAGGTGCGGGCGTGCATCTCGGCGCCGCCGAGCGATTCGTCGTCGCTCTCCTCGCCGGTCGCCATCTTCACCAGCGGCGGTCCGCCGAGGAAGACCTTGGACCGCTCCTTGATCATCACGGTGTGGTCGGACATCCCGGGGACGTACGCCCCGCCTGCCGTGGAGTTCCCGAAGACGACCGCCACGGTCGGGATACCGGCGGCGGAGAGGCGGGTGAGGTCGCGGAAGAGCGCCCCGCCGGGAATGAAGATCTCCTTCTGGGAGGGGAGGTCGGCCCCGCCCGACTCGACCAGGCTGATGGTGGGCAGCCGGTTGGCGAAGGCGATCTCGTTGGCGCGCAGCGCCTTTTTCAGCGTCCAGGGGTTGGAGGCGCCGCCGCGTACGGTCGGGTCGTTGGCGGTGATCAGGCACTCCACGCCCTCTACCACGCCGATCCCGGTGACGAGCGAGGCGCCGACCGCGTGATCACTGCCCCAGGCGGCGAGCGGCGACAGCTCCAGGAACGGGGTGTCCCGGTCGACGAGCAGTTCGATGCGCTCGCGGGCCAGCAGCTTGCCGCGCGAGCGGTGCCGCTCGACGTACTTCTCACCGCCGCCCTCCAGCGCCTTGGCGTGTGCGGCGTCGAGTTCGGTGAGCTTGTCGAGCATCGCCGCCCGGTTCGCGGCGTATTCGGGGCTCGCGGTGTCGAGCCCGGTGGGCAGGACGGTCATGCGTGCACCTCCGGTGCGCTGTCCAGCAGAGCTGCGGGTATCTCCAGGTGGCGGGAGCGGAGCCACTCCCCCAGCGCCTTGGCCTGCGGGTCGAAGCGGTGCTGGGCGGCGACGCCCTCACCGAGCAGCCCGTGGACGGTGAAGTTCAGGGCGCGCAGGTTCGGCAGGACATGGCGTACGACGGAGAGCGGTGCGGTCTCCGGGAGGAGTTCCCGGAAGCGCTCCACGGTCAGCTCGTGGGCCAGCCACCGCCATGCCTCCTCGCTCCGTACCCACACCCCCACGTTCGCGTCCCCGCCCTTGTCGCCGCTGCGGGCGCCCGCGACGAGCCCGAGCGGGGCGCTGCGGGTGGGGCCCGCGTCCAACGGCGTTGGCAGTGACGGCTGTTCGGTGTCCGCGAGGGGGAGCGTCCGTACGGGGGGATCGATGGTCCGGCGCGTTCCGTCGGGCAGTACGGCGACGTGCCCGACGGAACGCGCCGGTACGTACCGGGCCTCGAACACCCCGTAGGGCGCGCCCTTTCCGGGCGGGGCGGTGACGTGGAAGCCGGGGTAGCTGCCGAGGGCCAGCTCGATCGCGGCGCCGGACAGGGCCCGCCCGACGGCGTCCGGGTCCTGGTCGCGGACGACGAGCCGGAGCAGGGCGCTCGCGGTTTCCTCGGTCGCGGCGTCGGCCCGGTCGGTACGGGCCAGCTCCCACCGCACCTCGGCCGGCCGCTTTCCGGCGCGGGCGAACGCGCCCGCGATCTGGTCCCTCAGCAGCCGTTCCTTGGCCTCGATGTCGAGACCGGTGAGGACGAAGACGACCTCGTTGCGCCAGCCGCCGAGCCGGGTGAGCCCGGCCTTGAGGGTGGGCGGCGGGGCCTCGCCCCTCACGCCGGAGATCCTGACCCGGTCGGGGCCGTCGGAGGACAGCCGTACGGTGTCGAGCCGGGCGGTGACGTCGGGTCCCGCGTACCGGGCGCCGCCGGTCTCGTACAGCAGTTGGGCGGTGACCGTGCCGGGGTCGACGACGCCGCCGGTGCCGTCGTGCTTGGTGATGACGGACGTCCCGTCCGCGTGGATCTCGGCTATGGGGAAGCCGGGGCGGCGGATGTCGTGGTCGCGGGAGGAGTCGCGGAAGAAGGAGTAGTTCCCGCCGGTCGCCTGGGTGCCGCACTCCAGTACGTGCCCTGCGACAACGGCCCCGGCGAGCGCGTCGTGGTCCTCGGGCCCCCAGCCGAAGTGGGCGGCGGCGGGCCCGGTGACGAGGGCCGCGTCGGTGACCCGCCCGGTGACGACGACGTCGGCACCGGCCCGCAGACAGGCGGCGATGCCCGCGCCGCCGAGGTAGGCGTTGGCGGTGAGATACCCGTCGGGTACGGAGAGGCTGTCGCCCTCGACATGGGCGACGCGCACCGGGACGCCCACCTTGTCGGCCAACGCGCGGATGGCGTCCGCCAGTCCGGCCGGGTTGAGGCCGCCCGCGTTGGCGACGATCCGTACTCCGCGCTCGCGGGCGAGCCCGAGGCCCTCCTCCAGCTGGCGCAGGAAGGTGGTGGCGTAGCCGCGCGCGGGGTCCTTGAGGCGGCTGCGGCCGAGGATGAGCATGGTCAGCTCGGCGAGGTAGTCCCCGGTGAGGACGTCGATGGGGCCGCCGGTGAGCATCTCGCGCACGGCGTCGAAGCGGTCACCGTAGAACCCGGAGGCGTTGCCGATCAGCAGCGGCGGGGGCTGCGCGTCCGCCCCCGGGGTCATGCGCCGCTCCCCCGCTGCGCGGCGCGCCCCGGACCGGCGGGCCCGGCGAAGGCCTGCGCGATGCCCAGCCACACCTCCGCGTCGGGCCCTTCTGCCCGTACGGCGAGGTCGTCGCGGTGGGCGCGCTGGGTGACGAGCAGGCAGAAATCGTGCAGCGGCCCGGTGACCCGCTGGGCGGCGTCCTCGGGCCCGTACGCGATCAACTCGCCTCCGAGACCCTCAAGTTCCACCCGGAACTCTTCGCCGGGCGCCGGGATGCCCCGTACCAGGAAGGCGTAGTCCCGCGCCCGTACCCCGATCCGCGCCACGTGCCGCAGCCGGGCGGTGGGGGTGCGGGTGACGCCGAGCGCGTCGGCCACGTCCTGGCCGTGCGCCCAGGTCTCCATGAGGCGGCCGGTCGCCATGGAGGCGACGCTCATCGGCGGCCCGTACCAGGGGAATCGGGTCCCGGCGGGGGCCGAGCGCAGGGCCTCCTGGAGCCGCTGCCGCCCGTCGCGCCAGTGGGTCAGCAGGGCGGGCGGTGCGTACGCCGCCACGACCTCGGCGGCGGCCTCGTCGACGAAGCCCTCGGGGTCCCGCATCGCCTTCGCGACCTCCTCCCCGAACTGCTCCGGTTCGGTGACGGAGAGCAGCGCCACCTCGTCGGTCCAGCTCAGATGGGCCACCTGGTGGGCGACGGTCCACCCTGCGGCGGGCGTCGCGCCCGCCCACCGCGGGGCGCTCAACCCAGCTACCAGCAGGTCGAGTTCCTCGCTCTCGCTGCGCAGATCGTCGAGCACGGCTGAGGCATCGGACACGGTGCGCTCCCCTCGGGGCGTGGCGGTGTGCCCCGGAGCCTGCCAGCGGAACAGAAAACAATCAAGCATGCTTGCATTGTTTTCTGCGCCTTCCTCCCCGCCCGTACGTCCCGCTCGGCGCCGCTGTCAGTGGGCAGCGCTAGCGTCGTCGTCATCCATGGGCTCGGCCACCCCGTACACGCATACGCCTGCGCTCCCGGTGACCGGCTCCGTCTGTCCTTCCGACCGATGCCTCAGGAGTGATGCCACGTGGCGGACCGACTGGACCGTGAACCTGAGCCGGAAGCCGTGACCGCGTCCCGGCGAAGGCCTGTGCACCGGCAGGCGGACGCCGGACTCGGCCCGCTCAAGGACGCGCTGGACCGCCAGCGCGAGCACGTACTCGGCTTTCTCGAAGGGCTCCCGGAGGAGGCCCTCCGGCGGCCCGTACTGCCCAGCGGGTGGAGCTGCCTGGCACTGCTGCGCCACCTCACCGTGGATGTCGAGCGCTTCTGGTTCCCCGGCGTCGTCGCGGGCGAGCCGGACACGGCCGCCCAGCTGATGGCGGGCGCGGAGGCGCACTGGTACGTACCCGAGGGGATGAGCGCCCAAGAGGTCTTCGCGGACTACCGAGCCGCCATCACCCGTGCGGACGCCGTGCTCGCCACCGCCGCCCCCGGCCAGGAGCCCGCCGCGTGGCCGGTGGAGATCTGGCCGGACTGGCGGCTGCCCGACGTCCAGCACATCCTGATCCACGTGGTCACCGAAGTCGCCTGCCACAGCGGTCATCTCGACGCTGCCCGCGAGCTCATCGACGGGACCACCTGGCTCGGCGGCAGCCCGTACGCCGCACCCGGGTGAGGGCGGCGGACGCCGTCGCGCGCGTTCTCCGGCGGGACGGCGGGCCGGGCGTCTTCGCCCAGGAACCCGCGCCGTCCGGTCCGGCGGGGAACGCTCAGCCCGTCGGGCCGCCCACGAGGACCGACCAGCCGCCGTCCACCCGCAGAGTCGTACCGGTGGCGACGCCGAGAGCGGGGTCGGCGGCCAGTGCCACCGCGGCGGCGACATCGTCGGGCTCAAGCATCCGGCCCAGCACGGATTCACGGGCCAGCAGCGCGCCGCGCTCACTGGTCAGGACCTCCGCGGTGGCGGGCGTCCGGACGGCCCCGGGGGCGACGACGAGCACGCTGACGCCGTCGCGCGCGCTCTCCGCGGCGATGTGCCGGGCGAAGGTGGCCAGCGCGGATTTCGCCGTGCCGTGCGCGAGCCTGCCTTCGCCGACGTAGTCCGCGGCGGTGCTGCCGATGTAGATGATCCGGCCCGCGCCCTGCGCCCTCATCGGCACGAGGGCGCGCTTGGTGATGTGGAAGGCACCGGCCAGCTCGCCGGTGACCTTGGCCGCGAAGTCCGTCCAGGCCAGGTCCGTGAGCGCGGCGAAGGGCGGCGGAGCGGTGTTGGCGGCCGCGACGACGGTGTCGATCCGCCCGTGGGCGGCGAGAATCCCGGCCATCAGCTCGTCGACGGCGGCCGGGTCGGTGACGTCGGCCCCGGCGATGGACGCGCTGCCGCCCGCGGCCTCGATGGCACGCACGGTCTCGGCCGCTTCGGCTGCACCGGTGCGGTAGTTGACGATCACGTGGTGACCGCGCGTTCCGAGCTGCCGAGCGATGGCCGCCCCCAGGCCGCGGGCGGCGCCGGTGACGAGTGCGGTCGGTTTCATACTGCCTCCTCAGGTCGTGAGCAGGTCGCTAACCTAAGGAGAGCGCGGTTGCGGCGGAAGGCGCTCACCACGTGGTGCGGTGCTCACCCGACGGTGAGCGCGCAGTCCAGGAGCCCGGGAGAGACGTGATGGGTGACGTGTTCCACAAAAACTGCCCGGCGCGTGAGGTGTTGGGGCACCTCGCCGGCCGGTGGACGATGCTGATCCTCACGGCGCTGCTGGCCGAACCGCTCCGCTATCACGAGCTGCGCACGGTGGTCGCGGGTATCAGCGACAAGAGCCTCGCGGCCACGCTCCGCTCACTCCAGCAGGACGGACTGGTGCACCGCCGGGTCGGCACGGGACAGCCGCCGTCCGTGACGTATTCGGTCACAGAGCTGGGCCGTGGCGCGGCGGCCGCGCTGGACCCGCTGCTGCGCTGGATCCGCGCCAACGCGGCGGACATCACGGCACACCGCGAGACGTGACCGGGCGCTCCGGCGCGAGACGTGACCGGGCGGTCCGGCCGGTCCGAGTGAGAGCTACGGGACGGCAGGCCCTTCGCCCCGCGGCTTCCGCCGGCCCCCGACCTGGCTGCGTACCGCGCCCATGCTCGCCCCGATGACCAGGGCGATGGCCAGGGCGTCCGTGGTGGAGAGCGCCTGGTCGAGGATGAGGAAGCCGGCCGTGGCCGCGATGGCGGGTTCCAGGCTCATCAGGATCGCGAAGGTGGGGGCGGGCAGTCTGCGCAGCGCCATGAGTTCGAGGGTGTACGGGAGGACGGAGCTGAGCACCGCCACGGCCGCACCCAGTCCGAGCGTGCTGGGCACCAGGAGCTTCGAGCCGGACTCCATGATGCCGAGCGGGAGCGAGAGCAGGGCGGCCACCACCATGGCCATGGCCAGTCCGTCGGCCTGCGGGAAACGGCGGCCGGTGCGGGCGCTGAAGATGATGTACGTCGCCCACATCGCTCCCGCGCCGAGCGCGTACGCGGCGCCCACCGGATCGAGCCGGTCGAAGCCGCCGCCGCTGAGCAGCAGGACCCCGCCCAGGGCGAGGGCCGCCCAGACCACGTTGACCAGGCGGCGCGAGGCGAACACCGAGAGGGCGAGCGGGCCCAGCACCTCCAGGGTGACGGCCGCGCCGAGCGGGATGCGGTCGGCGGCCTGGTAGAAGAGCGTGTTCATGGCGCCCATCGCGATGCCGAAGGCGAGCACCGTGCCCCAGTCGGCGCGCGAGTGGCCGCGCAGCTTGGGGCGGCACACGACGAGCAGGATGAGCGCGGCGGCCGCGAGGCGCAGCGTGACGACTCCGAGGGCGCCGGCCTTCGGCATCAGCAGGACGGCGACCGCCGCGCCGAACTGCACGGAGAGGCCGCCCGCGACCACCAGCGCGACCGGGGCGAGCGCGGCTCCGCGCCCTCCGGCGGGGGCCGGACCGCCCGGCTCACCGAGGGCCGCGACCGCCTCCGGTACGGCGACGGCGGCGGCCGGTTCTGCGGCGGTGCCCTGGTCGTTCACCTGTGGCCTGACTTCCCTGGTTCACGGCATGCGAAACAAGTGCAATATGCCGCACTGCCCAATTGAAGATACTGCACTCACTTCGTGCAGCCCATTTTCTTACCGTAGACACCTCGGCGTGGCGCCTGAAATGCCGACTGGGCTCCCGTTATGCTCCCGGCGCATGAGTACGGGACAGGGCGCGGGCCGGAGCGCCGGACGTGGTGTCGAGGTCCGTCATCTGCGCGCGTTCCTCGCCGTCGCCGAGGAGTCCAGCGTGACCCGGGCCGCCGCCCGGCTCCGGCTCACCCAGCCCGCCGTCTCCCGCACCCTGGCCGCCCTGGAGCGCCACCTCGGCATCCGGCTCGTCGACCGCTCCACCCACCACCTGGCCCTCACCCCCGAAGGCGTCGCCTTCCGCGACAAGGCCGCCGTCGCCGTGGCCGCGTTCGACGAGGCGCTCGACCCGGACGGGCTGCGCGGGTGGCCGCTGCGGCTCGGGCATGCCTGGTCCGCGTTCGGCCGGTACACCACACCACTGCTCCGATGCTCCGAGGCTGGCAGGAGCGGTATCCGCGGACCCCGCTCGAACTTCTGCGGATCGACGACCGCACGGCCGGGCTGACCCGTGGCGAGGTCGATGCCGCGGTACTGCGCGGGCCGGTCGAGGCACCCGGCCTCCTCACCGAGGTGCTGTACGAGGAGGAGCGGGTAGCGGCCGTGGCGGCGGACGGCCCCCTCGCCCGCCGCGACGCACCCGGCCATCCGGCGCTGGGCGATCTCGCGGCGCCGGCCCGGGAGATCGTGGGGCGGAAGGCGGAATCAAGCCCCTCCGGCGATTGAGGAGCGGGGGTCCGGGGGCAGCGCGCCCGGGGGCAGCCCCTCCGCCAGCACCTCCGCCAGGTGCCGCGCCCGGACCCCGCCCAGCTGGGCCAGCTGCGTCCGGCAGGAGAACCCGTCCGCCAGCACCTCCGCTCCCACCGGCGCCTCCCGTACCGCCGGGAGCAGCGCGTCCTGCGCGCAGGCCACGGAGACGTCCCAGTGGCCGCGTTCGAAGCCGAAGTTGCCGGCCAGTCCGCAGCAGCCGCCGGTCAGTTCGCCGGTGAGGCCCGCCCGTTCACGGAGGCGGCGGTCCGGGCCGTCGCCCAGGACCGCGTGCTGGTGGCAGTGGGTCTGGCCGGTGACCGGGCGGTCCAGTTGCGGGGGCCGCCAGTCGGGGGCGTACTTCTCCAGGTACTCGGCCAGGGTGTGGACGGAGGCGGCCAGTCGGGCGGCGCGCGGGTCGTCCGGCAGCAGCTCGGGGAGGTCCGTGCGCAGGGTGGCCGCGCAGCTCGGTTCGAGGACGATCACCGGGGAGTCGTGGGTGCCGGCCAGCCGGTCCAGGGTGCGGCGCATCACCGTGCGGGCCCGGTCCAGCTGGCCCGTGGAGACGTAGGTGAGGCCGCAGCACAGTCCGCGGCCGGGCGGGATCACCCGGCGGCCGGTAGCCGCCTCCACGACCTTCACCGCCGCCCGGCCCACCTCGGGCGAGAGGTGTTCGGTGAAGGTGTCGGGCCAGACCGTGGCCACCTGGTCGCTGGAGAAGAGGAACGTCCCCTTGCCCCAGCGCCTGCCCAGCCACCCGGTGAACGTCTCCCGCGCCAGGACCGGAATCCCCCGCTCCGGTGCGATGCCCGCCAGCCGCTTGGCGAGCGCGGCGAGCGGCCGCACCCGGGCCAGGGCGTTCAGCACGCCCGCGAACGGGGCCGCCAGGCGCAGCCACTGCGGGAGCCGTCCCAGCGCGTAGTGGGAGGCGGGACGCAGCCTGTGCCGGTAGTGGTGGTACAGGAACTCCGCCTTGTACGTGGCCATGTCCACGCCCACCGGGCAGTCGCTGCGGCAGCCCTTGCAGGACAGGCAGAGGTCGAGCGCGTCCCGTACCTCCGTAGAGCGCCAGCCGTCCGTGATGACCCCGCCCGCCGGTCCGGCCAGCATCTCGTGCAGCAGCCGGGCCCGGCCCCTGGTCGAGTGGGCCTCCTCGCCGGTCGCGCGGAAGGACGGGCACATCACGGCCGGGCCCGCGGCCTCCGTCGTACGGCACTTGGCGACGCCGACGCACCTGCGCACCGCTGCCGAGAAGTCGCCGCCGTCGTGCGGGTAGCCGAAGGCGACGTCGACCGGTCCGCGCGGCAGTACGTCGAAGCGGAGGTTCTCGTCGAGGCGGGCCGGGCGGGCGAGGATGCCCGGGTTCATGCCGCCGTCCGGGTCCCAGAGGTCCTTGAACCGGGCGAAGAGGCCGACGAGTTCGTCCCCGTACATCTTCGGCAGGAGTTCGGCGCGGGCCTGGCCGTCGCCGTGTTCGCCGGAGAGCGATCCGCCGTGTGCGACGACGAGTGCGGCCTGCTCCTCCGAGAAGCGGCGGAAGCGGGCCACGCCGTCGGCGCTCAGCAGGTCGAAGTCGATCCGCACGTGGATGCAGCCGTCGCCGAAGTGCCCGTACGGGGTGCCGCGCAGCCCGTGTCCGGCGAGCAGGGCGCGGAAGTCGCGCAGGTAGGGGCCGAGCCGGGCGGGCGGCACCGCACAGTCCTCCCAGCCGGGCCAGGCCTCGCTGCCGTCAGGCATGCGGGTCGCGGTGCCGGACGCGTCCTCCCTGATCCGCCACAGCGCCCGCTGCCCGGCCGGGTCCGTGACGACGGCGGTGTCGACGGCGTCCGGGGACGCGGCCCGCGCGATCCGTTCCGCGTGGGACCGCGCCTCCGCCGGGGTGGCGCCGCCCGTCTCGACGAAGAGCCAGGCCGCGCCGCGCGGCAGCCCGGCCGGTTCGCGTACGAGGTCGGCGGCCATGCCCTCGACGGTCAGCGGGTGGTACGGGAGGAGGCCGGGCGCGGCCTCCGCGGCGGCGGACTCGTCGGCGTAGCCGAGTACGGCGAGCGCGCGGACCGCCGGAGCCTCGACGAGCCGCACCACCGCCTCCGTCACCACGCCGAGCGTGCCCTCGCTGCCGCAGAACGCGCGGGCGGGGTCCGGTCCGCGCTCGGGCAGCAGGGCGTCCAGGGCGTATCCGGAGATGCGGCGCGGGAGTTCGGGGAATCCGGTGCGCAGCAGGGCGAGATGGGCGGCGACCAGCTCCGGGACCCCGGCGGGTCCGGGCGCGCCGGGCTCCAGGCGCAGGGTGTCGCCGCCGTAGCGGGCGACGGTCAGCGCGTGGACATTGTCGGCCGTGGTGCCCCAGGCGACCGAGTGCGCGCCGCAGGAGTTGTTGCCGATCATGCCGCCGATGGTGCAGCGGCTGTGTGTGGAGGGGTCCGGGCCGAAGGTGAGCCCGTGCGGGGCGGCGGCGGCCCTCAGCTCGTCCAGGACGACGCCCGGCTGGACCACCGCCGTACGGGAGCCGGGGTCCAGCTCGACGACCGAGCGCAGGTGGCGGGTGAGGTCGAGGACGACTCCGGTGCCGGTGGCCTGCCCGGCGATGGACGTGCCGCCGCCGCGCGGCACGACGGGCACCCCGTGCGCGCGGCAGACGGCGAGCGCGGCGGCGATGTCGTCGGCGTCGCGCGGGGCGACGACACCGAGCGGCACCCGGCGGTAGTTGGACGCGTCCATCGTCGTCAGGGCCCGCGCGGTGGCGTCGAACGCGACCTCGCCGCGCACCGCTGAGCGCAGGGCCGAGCGCAGTGCTCCGGCGAGTGCGGTGCGGTCGGGGGCGGTGCGGTCGGGTCCGTCGCGGTCGGAGTCGGTTGTTGCCTCAAGAGGTGCCATCCGGCCAGGATCCCGCCGGTCCGGTCCGATGCGCGCCCGCCTGCTCGCGTTTCCGCCGAATGCGTCAATACCTAGGAATTCGACGGGTAAGCGAACACATACGCAACAGAGAGCACCACAAGTTCTTCCCAAACAGATCGTCAATTCTCATATAGTGACTGAGACTTGTCTGGGAATCTTCTGTTCCAGTTATCTCACTTCCCTACCGCATAACCGACTTGCCCGAACCGTCCCGCCCGCCCGTCACCATCCGCCCGTCACCGTCCGCCCCGAGGACTCCGCTTGCGCCCCTCAACCAGGCCGACCGCACTTGCCCTGCTGGCCACGGTCGTCATCACCGGGTCCCTGTGTCTCCGGGCGGCCCTCGCCGCCCCCGACTCGGCCAGGACCGCTGTGGCGTGGGGGGCCGGTGCCGCGGCCGTGCTGCTGTCCGCCGCCGTCGCCACCGCCGTCCACGCCCGTGCCACGGTGCGGCGGCTGCGGGAGGCGAACGCGGCCGAGAGCAGCCGGTTCACCGCGGAGACCTCCCGGATGGTCTCCGCCTCCACCCAGGAGGCCCAGCGGTTCACCGCCGAGACGGCGAAGCTGAAATCGGCCGCCGCCGCGGAGGCCGCCCGGATCACCGAACAGGCCGCGGCCGACGTCGAGCGCCTCACCGCGCAGAACGCCGCGCTCAAGGCCCGCGCCTCCCGCAGCGAGACCGAGCGCGCCGCCGCCGTCGCCGCCTGCGCCAACGCCGCGGGCCGGATGCAGGCGCTCGCCACGAGCATGCTCGCCGACCTGCGCGAGATGGAGCACCGGCACGCCTCGGAAGACGTACTGGGCGACCTGCTGCACCTGGACCACCGCACCGCCCAGGCGGGCCGGCTGGCCGACTCCATCGCCGTGCTGACCGGTGCGCGCTCCGGGCGCCGCTGGGCCAAGCCCATCGTCATGGAGTCGATCCTGCGCGGAGCGATGGGGCGGATCAGCGGCTACCAGCGGATACGCCTGCACTCCACCAGCGATGTCGCCGTCGCCGGGCACGCGGCGGAGGGCATCATGCACGCGCTGGCCGAACTCCTCGACAACGCCGCGAACTTCTCACCCCCCACGGCCGAGGTCCACGTGTACGTGGAGGAGGTGCCGGCCGGCATCGTGCTGACCGTCGAGGACAGCGGCCTGGTCATGAGCGAGGTGCAGCTGCGCCGCGCCGAGCGCGCCGTCTCCGCGGAGAGCCAGGATCTGACCGGCCTCTCCGGCACCCGGCTCGGCCTCGCCGTCGTCGGGCGGCTGGCCCGCAAGCACGGGCTGACGGTCTCCTTCCGGCCGTCGGCGCGCGGTGGCACGGGCGCGCTGATGATGCTCCCGCAGGAGGTCATCACCAGGACCCTGGCACCGGCCGTCGCCCCGGCCCCCGCACCCGCCCCGGAAGCCGCCTCCCCGAGTGAACCCGAGCCCGTCCACGCCCCGGTGGCCGACGAGCCGCCGGAGGCGGGCCGTACCGACAACCCGGCCGGAACCGGCCGTACCGCCGAGACCCCGGACGCCGAAGCCTCGGACGACTCCCGCACCCTGGAGTTCCTGCGCTCCGACTCCCTGCCGAACTCAGCCTCCGACACCACGTCGGACACCACCGGCGGCCTCCCCCGGTTCGGGGAGAGCGGGCTGCCCAAGCGCTCCCGGGGCCGCACCCTGGCCGCCGCGGAGTCCCGCGCCAAGGCCGCTGCCGACGGCAACGGGGACGGCGACGCGACCGACGGGGCGGGCTCCCGGCCCCGTACGTCCGGGCCCAAGGCCCAGGCAGCCCGCTTCAGCAGCTTCCGCCAGGCCGTACGGCCCAACTCCCCGCACCCGGAAGGCAACACCCGATGACCGCGACCACGGACGAGAAGCTCAACTGGCTGCTGGAGGGGCTCCTTGAGCGCACCCCCGGCACCCGCCACGCCCTCGTGCTGTCCAGGGACGGCCTCAAGCTGTGCCGCACCCCCGAGCTCTCCGTCGACCAGGCCGACCAGCTGGCCGCGATCTCGGCCGGCATCCAGAGCCTGTCGCACGGCGCGTCCATCGAGTTCGGTGACGGCACCGGCGGCGTACGGTCCGCGATGGCCGAGTTCTACGGCGGCGTGCTGTTCATCGTGGAGGCGGGCGCGGGCGCCCACCTCGCCGTCGTCGCCTCCGAGGACGCCGACGTCGGCCTCGTCGGGCACAACATGAGCGAGCTCGTCGAGCAGCTCGGCGAGCACCTCGTCGCCCCGCCGCGCGAACCCTCCGGGCCGCCCGGGGCCGCCGGGGCCCAAGAGAACGCGGCCGTATGACGCCCCGCCCGCGTCCGGGCCGGGACGACGACCCGGACCGGCTGTACACCCTCACCGGTGGCCGCAGCCGCTCCGACTCGGACGTCTTCGACCTGGTGACACTCGTCGTCTCGGAATGCGAACCGGCCCCCGGTATGCAGTCGGAGCACGTCGCGATCCTGCGCATGTGCGAACGGCCCACCGCGGTCGTCGAGATCGCCGCGAGCCTCGACCTGCCCGTCAGCATCGTGCGCATCCTGCTGTGCGATCTGCTCGACACCGGCCGGATCAGCGCCCGCCACCCTCGTACCGCACGCGTCGCGGACCGGCTCCCCGACCCCGACATCCTGGAACAGGTGCTCGTTGGACTCCGCAACCTCTGACCGTGCCGCCCTTCGGGCCACGGCCGACAACGGACTGAAGATAGTCGTCGTCGGCGGCTTCGGCGTCGGCAAGACCACCATGGTCCGATCCGTGAGCGAGATCCGTCCGCTCAACACGGAGGAGACGATGACCCGCGCGGGCGAGGCCGTCGACCACCTCGACGGCGTTCACTCCAAGACGTCCACCACCGTCGCCTTCGACTTCGGCCGGATCACGCTCGACGAACGCTCGGTGCTCTACCTGTTCGGCGCGCCCGGCCAGGAGCGCTTCTGGTTCCTGTGGGACCGGCTGTTCTCCGGGACGCTCGGTGCCGTCGTACTCGTCGACACCCGGCGCCTCGCCGACTCCTGGTACGCCATCGACCGGCTGGAGCACCACGGCACACCGTTCATCGTGGCGTGCAACGACTTCGGCGGCCCGCTCCACACCGAGCAGCAGATTCGCGAGGCACTGGCCCTCTCGGACGACGTGCCGCTCGTGGAGTGCGACGCGCGCGACCGGTCCTCCAGCAAGTACGTACTGATCACGCTGGTGGAGCACCTGCACGCGATGTCCGCCGCCCGCGCCGCGGGTGACGGACAGACCCTCGCCGCGGACGGCGGCCAGGCCCTCGCCGCCCTGACCCCGGAGTCCGCCCCGTGACCCAGTGCCCCCACGCGGACGCCACCGGCACCAGCACCGGCACCGGCACCGAGGCCGTCCACCTGTACGGCGGCCGGTTCCAGGACGAACCCGCCCGGCTCTACCGGGAGATGCGGCGCGACCACGGGCCGGTCGCCCCGATCGTGCTGCCCGGCGACATCCCCGCCTGGCTCGTCCTCGGCTACCGCGAGCTGCACCAGCTCACCGGGGACCCCGTGCTCTTCAGCCGGGACTCGAAGCTGTGGAACCAGTGGCCGGCCATCCCCGACGGCTGGCCCCTGATGCCGATGATCAGCCGGGAACAGCCGTCCATCCTCTACACCGTCGGTGAACGCCACAGCCGCCGCTCCGCCGTCATCAGTGACGCGCTGGAGGCGGTGAACCCGTTCGAACTCAAGGAGAGCACGGCGGAGTTCGCGGACGAGCTGATCGACTCCTTCTGCTCGGCCGGCACCGCGGACCTCATCGCGGACTACGCGATGCTGATGCCCGTACGGGTGCTGGCGAAGCTCTTCGGATTCTCCGACGAGAAGGGCCCCGCCCTCGTCACCGCGATGAACGACATGATCAACGGCGGGGCGACCGCGCTGGCGGGCCAGCGGCACATCGCCACGTCGGTGTACGAGCTGGTGGCAGAGCGGAAGGCCACCCCCGGCGACGACGTCGTCTCCCGGATGCTCGCCAACACCGGCGGCTTCACCGACGAGGACGTCTCCCGCGACCTCATGGTCATGATGGCGGCCGGCCACCAGCCCACCGCCGACTGGATCGGCAACTCCCTGCGCCTCATGCTCACCGACGACCGCTTCGCCGCCTCGCTCTCCGGCGGCCGGCACAGCGTGGGCGAGGCGATGAACGAGGTGCTCTGGGAGGACACCCCGAGCCAGAACATCGCCGGCCGCTGGGCCAGCCGCGACACCCACCTCGGCGGCCGCCCCATCAAGGCCGGCGACCTGCTGGTCCTCAGCCTGGCCGGCGCCAACGCCGACCCCCAGGTCCGCACCGACGGATCCACGCTCACCGGCGGCAACAACGCCTTCTTCTCCTTCAGCCACGGCGACCACCGCTGCCCGTTCCCCGCACAGGAGACCGCGGAGGTCATCGCCCGTACGGCGATCGAGGTCATCCTCGACCGGCTGCCCGACGTCGACCTCGCGGTACCGGAGGAGCGGCTGACCCGGCGCTCCTCCCCGTGGCTGCGCGGACTGACGGACCTGCCGGCACGCTTCACGCCCACCCCCGCCCTTGGAGGCCGGAGATGACCGCGACGACGACCGAAGTGCCGGGCAGCAACGACGAGCGGGAGCCCATCGTCCTGGACCCGTTCGTCACCGACCTCGACGGCGAGAGCGCACGGCTGCACGCGGCGGGCCCGCTCGCCCGGGTGGAGCTGCCCGGCGGGGTCCGCGTCTACACGGTCACCCACCACGCCGAGGCCAAATCGCTGCTCACCGACAGCCGCCTGGTCAAGGACATCAACATCTGGGGGGCCTGGCAGCGCGGCGAGATCCCGCTGGACTGGCCGCTGATCGGCCTGGTCAACCCGGGCCGCACCATGCTCACGGCGGACGGCTCCGAACACCGCAGGCTGCGCGGACTGGTCGCCCAGGCGCTCACCGTACGGCGGGTGGAGCGGCTGCGGGACGGCATCGAGGCGCGCACGAAGGTGCTGCTGGACCGGCTGGCGGAGCGCCCCTCGGGCGAGACGGTCGACCTGAAGGCCGAGTTCGCCTACCCGCTGCCGATGAACGTCATCAGCGAGCTGATGGGCGTCGACTCGGCCGATCTGCCCCGGATGAAGGAACTGTTCGACAAGTTCTTCTCCAACATGACGCCGCCCGCCGAAGTGCCGCAGATGATGGCGGACATCCACACCCTGTTCTCCCGGATCCTCGACGAGAAGAAGGCGTCCCCGGCCGACGACCTGACCGGCGCGCTGCTCGTGGCCTCGGAGAACGGCGACCACCTCACCGACGAGGAAATCCTCAACACCCTGAAGGTGATCATCGCCGCCGGGCACGAGACGACGATCAGCCTCATCGTGAACGCCGTCGTCGCCCTCCAGAGCCACCCCGAGCAGCGCCGCGCGGTGCTCGCGGGCGAAGTGAGCTGGGACGGGGTGATCGAGGAGACGCTGCGCTGGTCGGCGCCCACCTCACACGTACTGATCCGGTTCGCCACCGAGGACGTCGAGGTCGGTGACCGGGTCCTGCCGAAGGGCGAGGGCATCATGATCTCGTTCGCCGCCCTCAGCCGGGACGAGAAGCAGTGGGGGCCGACGGCGACGGAGTTCGACGTCACCCGCTCCCCCAACCGCCACATCTCCTTCGGCCACGGCCCGCACGTCTGCCCCGGCGCCGCGCTCTCGCGCCTGGAGGCGGCCGTCGCCCTGCCCGCGCTGTACGAGCGGTTCCCGGAACTGGCCCTGGCCGTCCCGGTAGACGAGCTGCGCAACAAGCCGATCGTCACCCAGAATGACCTCGTCTCGCTCCCGGTCACCCTGCGGTGAACAGGAGTTGAGGCAGAGCGGTCAACGCCGATCACGTGTGGGGGAGAACAGCACTGGAGCTGCGTCTGTGGGTCGAGGGAGCCGATCCGGTCGAGGATCTGGACGACTGGCTGAGCCAGGAATCCGGTCTTCGGGGGCGGGTCAAACCGGCTCCGGTGATCCCGGCGGCGGGTGAGCTCGGCGGGCTCCCCGAAGTCCTCATCGCGACGCTGGGCGCGGGCGGGGTGGCGAGCGCGCTGGCCACCTCCCTGGGCGCGTACCTGTCGCAGCCGAGGCGCCGGGCCGTACGCATCAAGGTGAAGGGTCCGCAGGGCCAGGAAGTGGAGCTGGACGCGCAGTCCGCCGACGACGCCGAGCGCCTCCTGAGGATCGCCCTGGGGCAGGCGGAGGAACGTCGGTGAGCGGTCACGGTATCGATCCGGCGCGCTCCCGCATCGTCCTTCTCAGCTCAGCCGCGTACGAGGACGAGCAGCTGGCGGACGTGCCGCAGATCGAGGCCAATCTGCGCGACCTGGCGGCCGTCCTCACCGATCCGGGCCTCGGCGGATTCCCCGCCGAGGTCTGCGTCACCGTCCCGCCCGGGGCGACCGGCCGGGCGATCGGCCAGGTGCTGCACCGGGCGGCCGATGAGGCCGAGGACCTGCTGCTGTTCTACTTCGCCGGGCACGGAATTCCGCTCGGCCGCTCCCACGAGCTCTATCTCGCCCTCCACGACACCGCCATGGACGCCGTGGAGTACAGCGCGCTGCGGTTCGACACCGTGCGCGGGACGTTCCTCGGCAGCAGGGCCAGGAACCGCGTGATCATCCTCGACAGCTGCTTCAGCGGGCGCGCCATCGGCACGACCCTGAGCGCCGGTCAGCAGGAGGTCCTCGGGCAGCTCGACATCCAGGGGACCTACACCCTCATCTCCGCCCCGCCCAACAGCACGGCGCTGGTCCTCCCCGACGAGGCGCACACCGCGTTCACCGGGCGGCTCCTCACGCTCCTGCGTGAAGGCGCCCCGCACACCGGTCCGTTGATCACCATGCAGGACATCTACCGGACCTTGTGGAGCCGGTTCACGGCGGAACGGCTGCCGCTGCCGCAGCAGCGGGGCACCGAGAACGCCGACCAGCTCGGGCTCGTACTCAACCGCGCGGCGGCCACCGGCCGGCCCCCCACCGGCCAGGATCTCCCGCCGCTCCCACCGCTCCCCCCTCGCCCGCCGGACCCCAGCGCCGAATCTCTGGCCCACCGGCACGAACAGGCCGCCGAGCTCCACGCGGACGGCCGCGCCGACGAGGCGAGCGCCTTGTACAAGGAGGTGGCCGAGGCGCGTAGCCGCGTCCTGGGACCCGAGCATCCGTACACGCTCGAAACCCTCGACAACCTCGCCGCCTCCTACGATGACGTGGGACGTACCCAGGAGGCGCTGCGCCTTCGGGAGTGGGTGGCCGAGGCGCGCACCCGGGTGCTGGGGCCCGACCATCCCGACACCCTCGCGACCTTCCACCATCTCGCCGCTTCCTACAGCTTCCTGGGACGTAACCGGCAGGCGGCCGACCTGGAGGAGTGGGTGGCGGCGGCGCGCACCCGGGTGCTGGGGCCGGACGACCCCGACACCCTCGACCTGCTGGCCGACTTCTACAGCGCCCTGGGGCACGTCCGGGAGGCGGAGGCTACGGAGAAGCGGGCGGCGGACGCCCGCGCACGCGTCGGGACGAGCTGACTGACGGAGGCGTGCGCGGGCACGGGTGACGCCGAGAGCGGTACCTGGACGACAGGGCACCGTGTCACACCACGGGGAGCCGTTCCACCAGCAACTCCACCCGCTGCTCGGTCTCCTCCGGCAGCAGCCGCCCCGACCGGGTCAGGGTCGCCACCCCGTGCAGGGACGCCCAGAACACCTCGGTGAACAGAGCCGGGTGGACGCCGTCCCCGGCGACGGAGCCGAGGCACTCCAGCAGCGCGGCGAAGGCGTCCTTGAGAGGTTCCGGGGTGTCCTCCCGCGCGTACGGGAGACCGCCGTCGAGCTGGAAGATGGCGTCGTAGACCGCCGGGTTGCGCGTGGCGAAGTCGAGGTAGGCGCGGGCCAGGGCGTAGACCCGCTCGCGCGGTCCGTCCGCGGCGGCGGTCGCGGCACGCACCGCCGCGGCCATCTCGGCGGCGCCCTCAAGGGCGACGGCGCCGATGATCTCCCGTTTGCCGCGGAAGTGGCTGTAGAGGACGGGCTGACTGTATTCGATGCGCTCGGAGAGCCGGCGAGTGGTGACCGCGTCCCAGCCCTGTTTCTCGGCGAGCTCGCGGGCCGTGGCCACGATGAGCCGCTCACGTTCCGCCCGTTCACGCTGCTTGCGTTCCTGTACCGACATAACTCGATCCTAGCACCGCTAGACAATCGGGCGGCAGTAGCGCTAGCGTTGAGCACATCACCTAGCGCCGCTAGAAATTGAGCGGGAACAACGGGAATCAAGAGGGGTCGTCATGATCAACGCACTTGAGGTCGTCACCACCGTGTCCGTCGGAATGATGGTGGGGGTGGAGTTCTCCGTCGCCTTCGTCATGAACCGGATCTTCAGCGCGCTCCCCGAGGACAGCGGCCAAATGGCCCGTGCCCACGGGGGCCGGATGCTCGGCGCCGTGATGCCGGTCTGGTACATCAGCTCGGTCGTCCTCGTCGCGATCCGGGCCGTCGCCGGATGGCACGACTCCGGCACCGGCCTCGCCGTCATCTCCGGCGCGCTGCTGATGGTGAGCGTGCTCATGTCGATCCTGCTGCTCGTCCCGATCAACAACCGGAGCAAGACGTGGACCCCCGAGAACCGGCCCGCCGACTGGAAGGAGCAGATGAGCCGCTGGGACCGCTTCCACTACGCCCGCGTCGCCGTCCTCGTCGCCGCCCTCACCCTGCTCGTCACCTCCCTGCTCTGAGCGCACCGAGGGCGGCGAACCCCCTACCCCGCCCCACCTGGCGATACCGTCCACCGGTCGGATCCGGTGTCTCACCGGACGGACGCATTCGGTAGCCGCGGTGCGGAGCCGCTACCCTCCGAGTCGTGGCCGATATCGAGATTCCCGCTGACATCAAGCCCGCAGACGGACGCTTCGGCGCCGGTCCTTCAAAGGTGCGTACGGAGGCGCTCGACGCGCTGGCCGCCACCGGAACATCGCTCCTCGGCACGTCCCACCGCCAGGCCCCGGTGAAGAACCTGGTCGGCGCGGTACGGGACGGAGTGCGCGACCTCTTCTCCCTCCCCGAGGGGTACGAGGTGATCCTCGGCAACGGCGGCTCCACCGCCTTCTGGGACATCGCGACGCACGGTCTGATCGAGTCGAAGTCCCAGCACCTCAACTTCGGCGAGTTCTCCTCGAAGTTCGCGAAGGCCGCCAAGCTCGCCCCGTGGCTGGCCGACCCGACCGTGATCGCCTCGGACCCGGGCACCCACCCGGACCCGGAGGCCGAGGCGGGCGTCGACGTGTACGCCCTCACCCACAACGAGACCTCGACCGGTGTCGCCGCGCCCATCAAGCGCGTCACGGGCGCCGACGCGGGCTCCCTGGTCCTGGTGGACGCCACCTCCGGCGCGGGCGGCCTGCCGGTCGACGTGACCGAGACCGACGTCTACTACTTCGCCCCGCAGAAGTCCTTCGCCTCCGACGGCGGCCTCTGGATCGGGATCTTCTCCCCGGCGGCCCTGGAGCGCGCGGCCCGTATCCACGCGTCCGGCCGGCACGTACCGGAGTTCTTCTCGCTGCCGACCGCGATCGACAACTCCCTCAAGAACCAGACGTACAACACCCCGGCCCTGGCCACGCTGTTCCTCCTGAACGAGCAGCTGACCTGGATGAACACCCAGGGCGGCCTGGACTTCACCACCGGCCGCGCGGCCGCCTCCTCCGGCCACCTGTACGGCTGGGCCGAGGAGTCCAAGTACGCCACCCCGTTCGTCACGGACCCGGCCAAGCGCTCGCAGGTCATCGGCACGATCGACTTCGCGGACGAGATCGACGCCACCGCCGTCGCCAAGGCCCTGCGCGCCAACGGCATCGTCGACACGGAGCCGTACCGCAAGCTGGGCCGCAACCAGCTGCGCGTGGCGATGTTCCCGGCGATCGACCCGTCGGACGTCCAGGCACTGACGGCGTGCATCGACTACGTCATCGAGAAGCTGTAGCTGTAGCTCCACCGCTGACGCGTCCGGAACGGCCCTGCACACGTGACCACGTGCGCAGGGCCGTTTCTGCTTCACTCGGCCGAGTGGCGCGGTGCGCGCGGGCCGCAAAAGGGGGCGCATTCCAACGATGCTGCTCTGGACATCAGCCCTTTGAGGAGGCCCTCAATGTCTTCAGCAGCAGTCGAGCAGGCCCGTGACGGTGAGCCGGATCGGCCGGAGCCCGAATCGCTGCTCGAAAGCGCCAACCGGCTTTCGGGGAAGCTCTCGGAGCGGCTCCCGGGTCACCGCGTCGAGATCAGCGGGGGCACCATCACGGTGGCCCCATCGCCGGACGGCGCGCACGCCAATGCGCTGACCTCGCTCATGGTCCCCTTCCTGGCGGCAGGCCTCCACAGCGAGGAGTCCAAGGTCCTGCAGGCTGTCGGCGTCTGGCTGCCCGGCGGCCCCTCCGACTACGCCATCCCGGACCTCGCGGTCGTGGACGCCGATTTCGACAAGGGCGAGGCCAGGAACAACTGCTACGACCCCGGCGCCTTCCGCCTCGTCCTTGAGGTCACCTCCGGCAACTACCAGAACGACCTGCGGAACAAGGTCGTGGCGTACGCCGCAGCCAAGATCCCGGTCTACGTCATCCTGGACCGCAGGCACGGCCGCGTCCACGTCCTCACGGAACCCTTCGCCAGTGGGTACGACAACCACCAGGTGTACGCGCCGGGCCACAAGGTCACGCTCCCCGGCTCGATCGGCGCCGAGGTCACACTCGACGTCGCCGCCCTGGTGGCAGCGGGCCGCCCCCGCCCGAAGCCGGAGCCGTCACCGGAGCCCGCCGCCGAGCCGGGGACCGAGCGGTCGCCCGAGCCGTCCGAGAGCTGAGCTCATCGACGGATCAACAGGCGACCACCCCTGATCACGGAGCGCGCTGCGGCAGGCCCCGGACCCCGCCCCTCATCGCGCGTCCCGCCTCCACCGCACCTCGCCGTCCTCCCGCTCGTCGGTCCGCGCCAGCCCCGCGGAGGCGGCCACCGCCTCGGACGCCGCGTGGTCCGGGTGGATGTGGGCGACGACCGTGCGCACCGCTCCCCCGTCCAGCAGGTGCGCCACCAGGCCGGCCGCCGCCTCCTTGGCGTAGCCCCGGCCCTGCCAGCCGGTCCCGATCACCCAGGCGATCTCCGCGCGCGCACCGGTCACGTCCACCGTCGCCTGGACGTAGCCCGCGAGGCGGCCGTCACCGCGTACGGACAGCACCCAGTTCCACCACCGCTCGGCCGGGTCCGGCGAGCCCGCCGTCTGCCGTGCGTAGCGGGACCGCAGCGCCTCCGCGTCCTGCGGGGCGCCGCCCGTGAAGGTGTGCAGGGCGGGATCGGAGAGCACGGCCGCCATCTCGTCCGCGTGGGCCACCCGCAGCGGCAGGGCGTCCAGGCGAGGCGTGGCGAAGGGCGTCGGCCCGGTGTGTGTCGTCATCAGCGGAGGATCTTATAGCGGGCCCGGTCAGCCGTTCCGGTCGCGGCCGTGAAACGCCCGTTCGCCGGTCCGCCCGGGGATGACACGGCGCCTGGCCTGCGGACCATGGAAGGTATGGACACGATTGCCGAGCTCAAGCCGTTCGTGAAGCAGTACGCCGTCCTGCTCAGCACCCGTCGGCAGGACGGTACGCACGTCGACACCCCGGTCAACATCGCCGTCGGGGGCGACCACGCGTACATCCGTACGTTCTCCTCGGCCTGGAAGGTGGAGCGGATGCGCAACCACCCCACGGTCCTCGTCGGCCCGTGCACGGTACGCGGCAGCCCGACGGGTCCGCAGATCACCGCCCACGCGCGGCTCCTCCAGGCGGGCTCGAAGGAGAACACGCACGCCGCCCGGATGCTGTCGCGCAAGCACCCGATCGTGCAGGGCGTGCTCGTCCCGCTCGCGCACCGGATCAAGCGCGACCGGACCCTGCATTACGAGATCCGCCCGATGGAGACGTGAGCGCCGTCCCGCGGATCAGCTCTTCCGGCGGCGCCTGCCCAGGAAGAGCACCAGCCCGATCACGGCCAGGACGCCCAGCCCGGTCGCCGTCGTGCCCTTCACCGGCACGCCGTCACCGCCCCCGTCACCGCCCGCACCGGCCGACGAGGGCGACTTCACCCCGGTACGGCCCGACTCGCCGCCGTTCTTCAGGTCCACCCGCACCACATCGCTCCGCTCACCCTCGGAGCCGTACATCAGCGCCGAACCGTCAGCCGTGTACGTGACCGACTCCGCCTGCCCCAGTAGCGGCGACTCGACCGAATAGTCCTTGCCGAGCCTGCCGTTGGCGAACACGTAGCCGCGCGCGCTGAAGTACGAGCGCAGCACCAGCTCCTTCCCGTCCGGTGAGAACGCCCCGTCCGTCACCCACGGCACCTCGCCGACCCGCCGGAAGATGTTGTCCGAACCGGCCGTGAGCTTCGCCGGGCCCTCGTAGAGCCCGCCGCCGCCCTCCTTCTTCGAGGCGATGTACACCCGCCCGGTCTTCGGGTGGACCATCAACGCCTCCGCGTTGCGCGGCCCGTCCGCGTACTTCACGTCGAACTGCGTCGCGCGGACCGTCGCGTCCCGCAGCACCTTCGGCTCGGGGAAGCGGTAGATCCAGACGTGGTCCCAGCTGCCGTTGAGGTTGTCCCCGATGTCACCGACGTACAGATTCCCGTCCGGTCCGAGCGAGATCGCCTCCACGTCGCGCGGCTCACCGACGCCCTTCATGGTGATCGTCGCGACGGTCTTCCCGGTCCGGGAGTCGACGGCGTAGACGTACGGCCCGTCGTCGCTGTCGTTGTGCGTCCAGTAGATCCCCGGATGGGCGCGGCTGGCGGCCAGTCCGCTGGACTCGGTGATCCTCGGGTCCTTGATCGTGAAGCTGCGGTCGGCCCCGCCGTCGTCGGCCACGGCGGGCACCGCCGCCGCGAGGGAGAGGAGCGCGGCGGCGCCGAAGGCAGTCAGTCGATACGAGCGCATGGCACAAGTGTCCATCGTCACGTCGCAGGCCGAAGCCATGATCGGCCATGATGACGCCATGCGTTTCATGTTCGTCGGCGATTCCATGACCATCGGGCGCGCCGGCGACTTCACCTGGCGCTACCGCATGTGGCAGCACCTCGAAGCGTCCTTCGACGCCCCGTACGCAATCGTCGGCCCCCGCACCGGGCTGTACGACACCGCCACGGGCACCCCCGTCTCCCACGCGTACGGCGCCCCCGCCTTTCCCGCCGGGGCCCGCGCGCACCTGGCCGGCTGGGGCGAGGGCTGGCTGCACATGGCCCCGGTCATCGCGGACACGGTCACCGCCCATCGCGCGGACATCCTGCTCGTCTCGCTCGGCCTGATAGACCTCGGGTTCTACACGGACAGCGAGCAGACCGCCCGCAACGCCCGCGCCTTCCTCGCGGCGGCCCGCACCGCGAACCCGCACATCAGGTGCGTGCTGCTCCCCGTCATACCGAACATCCGGGCCGAGACCGACGCCCCCTTCGCCGCCGAGTGCGCCCGCTTCAACGAACTCCTCGCCAAGACCGTGGCCGACCTCGACGAACCGTCGTCCCCGCTCCTGCTGGCCTCCCGCCCGCCGGGGTACGACATCCACACGGACACCTACGACGGCACGCATCCCGGCCCGTCCGGCGAACACCGGCTCGCGGCCGCCTACGCCGACGCGATGCACCAGGCGTGGGGGCTGGGCGGGGCCTACGCCCCGGCGGCGGACCGGTCTCCTGCCCGCGCGGCTACTTGAGGAAGCCGGCGAGTTCGTCCACCGTCCAGTCGGCCTGCCGCAGAATGGAGCGCAACGTGCCGGGAGCGAGAGAGCGGTGCAGCGGAACGATCACGGTGCGGTCGTCTCTGCGCTATTCGGCGTGACTGCCGCGCGTCGACACGTGAGCGAATCCCGCGCGGTCCAGGGCCTTGGCGATCTCGGCTCCCGACAGTCCCGCCGGCACAGCAGGGCTCATGCGACACGAACCTCGACGGGCGCGGTGATCACGTCGATGACCTCTGGAGCCGGGGCGTCCTCGAAATAGAGCTCCAGTGCCTCGCGGAGGTTGTTCAACGCCTCCTCGATGGTCTCGCCCTGGCTGGTGACCTCGACCTGAAGGCAGCGAGCCACATACCACTCGGCTTCGTGCGTGACTGCGGCGGTGAGATGCAGTGCGTGCGATGTCATGGAAAAAGTCTGGCACGCCCACCCGCCACCGTCCTCCGGGTCACGGAAGCCCCGGAGCCCGGCCGGCCGACAATCCCACCCCTACGGCTTTGCCGTCGGCTTCGCCCGTACGTGCATCCGCTCCCCCTGCGGTCCGAACAGGCTGAGGAACTCCACCGGTTCCGGCCCGACGTTGCCCCACCAGTGCGGGGTACGCGTGTCGAACTCCGCCACCTCGCCCGCCTTGAGCACCAGGTCGTGTTCGCCCAGCACCAGCCGCAGCCGCCCCGAGAGCACGTACAGCCACTCGTACCCCTCGTGGACCCGCTGCTCGACCGGCCCCGGCGGGCCCGTCAGTCCCGGCATGACCTGCTTGTACGCGTTCACCCCGCCGATGTGCCGGGTCAGCGGCACGAACGTCATGCCGTGCCGGTTGAACGGGCGGAACGTGACCCTCGGATCACCGGCGTCCGGCGCGCCGACGAGCTCGTCCAGCTGCACCCCGTACGCCTTCGCCAGCGGGAGCAGCAGTTCCAGGGTCGGCTTGCGGCCGCCGGACTCCAGCCTCGACAGCGTGCTGAGCGAGATCCCGGTGGTCTCGCTCAGCTGGGCCAGCGTCGTGCCGCGCTCCGTCCGCAGGGCGCGCAGCCGGGGGCCGACGCCTGTCAGGACGGACGAGAACTCGTCGTCCGCCGAACCGTCCGCCCGCCCGTCCGCCGTGCCGCCGTCTTCCACGCCGTGGTGCTGATGCTGGTGTGCTGCCATTCCTCCATGATGCCTCCGCTTGCCGATCCGGCAACCGGCTTTGTCGGGCGGTGCGGCAGGCTGTACGGCAGGCGGTGCGGTCAGGCGGAGGCGCCGGGTACGGCTCCGGGGCCGATCATGGCCAGCGACATCCGGGTCAGCTCGCTGGTCAGCCAGTCGCGCGGCACCTGGCGCGGGCGGCGTCCGTGGTGGGCGAGGAGCTCGTCGACGGAGTGCGTCAGCACCTGCACGACGACCGTGAGGTCACCGTCCGCCCCATGGCCCCGCTCCGCGGCCCGCTCGGCCTCGCGGGTCAGGAACTCGACCCAGACCGACCGCCACATCGCGAGGTGTTCGTCCATCGCCCGGCTCACCCCGAGCACCTCGACGAACGCCACCCTCGCCGCCTGCGGGTCCCGGGTGACGACCCGCACATAGGCGTCGAAGAGCCTGCGGATGCGCTCCTCCGTCGAACAGGTCTCGATGCCCTCGGACGAGAGCTCCAGCTCGGTCGCACGCATCCCGCCGATCGCCACTTCGTCGTACAGATCGAAGAGCAGCGCCTCACGTGATTCGAACTCGCGGTAAAAATCACGCAGTTGTACGTGAGCCGCGACGCATACATCCTCGACGGAGGTACGGGCGTACCCGTACACGGCGAACAAGGTCCGTCCGGCCGCCATCAGTTGCTCACGGCACCGCACCGGGTCCCTCGTCGCCCGAACTCCGTCCCATTGGTCAACCATGGCATCCACCACCGGTCCTCCTCAGTCCGTCCAGGCCCCTGGGCCCACTCTCCCCGCTCCACCGCGCCAGCGGTGGAACCGCCACACCAGCAAACGGCCGTACACCTCAGCCGGCACCGCCGGACGCGTCCTGCGCGAGGACGGCCGCGACCCGCTCCCGCCAGGGCAACGGCTCGGGCTCCTCGAAGTCATCGCCCCGATCGGGCACGTAGGCGGGCCACTTGGCCGCGTGCGCCCGCCAGGCCGCTTCCTGGGCGCACGGCACGCAGACCGTCTCGTCGCCCTTGGGCCGGAACAGGTGCTCGTGCCTCGACCCCTCGCAGGGGATGAGCAGCCGGGCCGGGGACGGTACGCCTGCGGGCACGGAGGCCTGCGCGCACACCGGCTCCGGAAGCTTCTGCACCAGCCGGTACCGCAGGAACCCCACGGCCGACCGCACCCCGCCCGCAGGCAACTCGCTGACCAGCGCCAACCGCAGCTCCGCCGCCTTCACCCCGCGCCGCAGCCAGTCGGCAGCGGCCTCGGCCAGGCCCCGGGCCTCGCGGACCCCGAGGTGGAGCTGCGGGTTGGCGTGCCGCAGGGAGAGCAGTACGCGCTCGGCCTCGACGACCTCGGCGTCACGCGGCGGAGCGGTTTCGGCATCGGGTTCGCGATCGGGTTCGCTCGCAGGTTCGCTCTCCACGGATTCGATCGAATCCGGAATCGCCTTGGAGGGTGGGTGGGTTGAGTTCTTCTCACGTTCTTCATCCACCGGTAGGTAACCACCGGCCGACCGAGTACCCGGATAACCGACCGCCGGATAGTGACCACTCGGTCCCACCTGCGGTGATTCCGTTCTCGCGTCCCGGAACCTGCGGGCCTCCTCGTCGGAGAGCGACACGTTGCTGACGAGTTGATCGGTCACCCACAGCCCTCCGTCGTTCTGCCGCCGCCACTCGTGCACGAACCCGTCTTCCTTGAGCTGCGCCTTGGCCTTCTGGTACGCACGCCCCTTGATCCCGATCCACTTGGCGTGATCGCTCAACGCCCGCTCGGCCCTGCCCGGGGGCAGCCCCTGCACGTAGGTGATCAAGACCTTCGCGTCGCTGCCGAGGCGCGGATGCCGGATGACGTCATGGGACGCCTTCACATAGCCGTAGGACGGCGAGATAACATGAAAAAGCATTCTCGGTGGGCCTCTAGACCATCGCGGGTGAAGGCCCTCGGCACGGTGTTGGTAGCACCACCGGGGGCCGCCCCATGCGCGGATGCGCACGGAGCGTAATGACGCGGTCACGTTACCTCACAATTCTCGGCCTCCACCACACCGTTGAGCAGGTCGAACAGCAGTTCCGTATCCACGAACGGGACTTCGGCGGTGGGCCGCGAACGCCAGTCCAGCGGATACGTCAGCCCCTCCAGCGCGGGCACCCCGACGAACCCCGCCCCCTCCCGCACCAACGCCTCGGACCCGGCCGGCCACCGGCGGCCGCGAGCAGTGCCGGGCGGCAGCAGGAAGTACATGCTCCGATCCCCGATCCGGGACCTGACGATCGGCCCCGCCTGGAAATCGGTGAACTGCATGATCTCGTAAGCCACTTGCTCGCCCAGGTAGCCGATGATCCGCACGGCGTCGAAGTAGATCCCGGCATGCCGCAGGGCGTGCCCGCTCGCGGGAATCCAGGCAGGCATCAGGTCGGGTGAAGTTTTCGGTTCCATACGTAAAGCGTCGGCACCCACACGTACGGTGACCAGGGACACAAGGCATCTGTGCACTGCTGTGCAGTTTGGGGGTGGGCTGTGCACGCCAGCAAAGGCGGGGGCGGCAACGCAGAGATGTTCGGCGCTCTGTTGCGGCACTATCGCGAACAGGCCGGGCTCTCCCAGGAGGTGTTAGGGCTCAGGATCGGCTTCTCCAAGTCGCAGGTAGCGATGGTGGAACGGGGAGAGCGCCCCCCGAAGGGCGGCTTCACCCCGCAGGCCGACATTGCGGTCGGCGCCCGCGGGGCCTTGGTCGCGGCCGCTGAAAAATTGACGTCCAGCCGTGTGGCTTCCTGGTTCGGCCCGTTCGCCGAGGAGGAAGCGGTGGCCAGGGCCCGGTACGAGTACGAGTCCCACGTCGTGCCTGGGCTTCTGCAAACCGAGGAACACGCACGTGCCCTGTTTCACGGCGCCTGCCCACCCCTTGAAGACGACGAGATCGAGGCATTGGTCGCGGGCCGTCTCGCGCGACAGAGCATGCTGACCCGCAAACCGTTGCCGGACATCAGCTTCGTCCTGGAGCTCAGTCCACTCACGCGCCCGATCGGTGGGCGGGACGTACACCGGAGGCAGCTCCACCACATTCTTGAGGTCAGTCGGCTGCGTCACGTGCACATTCAGGTCATGGCGCCACAGCGGGAGACCCACGGAGGCCTGAGCGGTTCCTTCGTTCTGTTGGAGACCGATGACCGGCGGCGACTGGCGTACCTGGAGGTCCAGCGCCAGAACTTCCTGGTAAGCGAACCAGCTGATGTGGCACCGTTGTTCGCCAGATATGGCATTCTGCGGACTCAGGCCCTCGGGCCAGAAGAGTCACGGATCATGATCGAACGGGTAGCACGGGAACTATGAGCGCTGACCTCCGGTGGTTCAAAAGCAGCCACAGCACCGACGAGGGCGGTAACTGCGTAGAGGTCGCCCTCTCCTGGTCCAAGTCCAGCTACAGCGCACCGAACGGCGGCGACTGCGTCGAGGTCGCCACCTGCCCTCACACCGTTCACGTCCGCGACTCCAAGGACATCACCGTCCCCGCCCTCACCCTTTCCCCCGCCGCCTGGTCGGCCTTCATCCAACACACGGTGGTTTAGCGCAATGTCCTGGTTCGACGAACTGCCCGAGGTCATCACGCGAGCCGACTTCGGCTCCCTCGTCGGGCGGCCGCCGCGCAACATCGAACTCATGGCGTCCAGGGGGCTGGCCGCTGATCCCTTGGCCCGTAATCGCAACAAGTTCGTCTGGAGCGAGGAAGCCGCGCTCGACTGGTTCCGTTCGCTCCAGGAGCACGCGGTGATCGTGCCCGCGAGCAAGCAGGTCATGGACGATCTCGCCGCGTACAACGCGTACGTGTGCCCGCTGGACAGCAAGCACGTCGGGCTGGCGCGGCCAAAGATGCTGGTGATGTACCGGCCGGGCGGCACGGGGCTGGTCTTCGGTGTCGATGCCGTGGAGACCGTCAACCAGGAGATCGACGGCACGCGGCCCGCGTCCGCGCAGACGCGTCGGATCACGCGGAACGGCGAGGCCCTGGACAGCAACCCCTTCCCCCGGCCGTGGACCGTCTTCCGGCTCAAGGAAGCCGGGACGATCGGCAAGGTCACACCGGCGGTCCACCAGGGCCGCTATCTGCGCATCGACGACGTCCTGGACGCGTTGACGACCGACCACCTCGCGCTGCCCACGCTCGACGAGGCGTTCCCCGCCCGCAAGTAGGCGGCTGTCGCTGGAGCGGGTGCCGGGTTCTGAGCGGGAGGACTACGCACCGCCCGGAACCAGGAGACTGAGTTTGCCGTGCTCTCGTATGACAAACGTGGTGTTGGCCAGTCATCCGGTGACTGGCGCGCAGCGACCATGGATGACTTGGCGGCTGACGCAGTCGCCGCGCTGGGCTTTCTCCGTGCTCAGCCTGAGGTTCATCCTCGATCGGCGGGCCTTTTTGGGCACAGCGAGGGTGGCTGGGTTGCTCTGCGCGCTTCTGCGGGGCGGGGTGACGTGCCGTGGGTGGTCACCAACAGTTGCCCGGGGGTGAGCCCTGTTGAGCAGGAACGCTACGCCCTCGGCAACCACCTGAAGGGTCTGCATGGTGCGGGGCACCCTGGGGTCCGCAGGACCCTGGACCTGTACGACCAGCTGGCAGAAGCAGGCCGACGCGACGCAGCCTTCGGCACGGCGCGACAGCTCGTCGATGACGCGGGAGCGCCGTCCGGACTCGCCTACTACTGGAGCGACGTGGACGAACGCCTCTGGTCGTTCCTGAAGCGAAAGCAGGACCACGACCCGACTCCGGACCTGCTCCGGCTGCGCTGCCCGCATCTGGCGCTGTTCGGTGGTGCGGACACCACGGTGCCGGTCGACGAGAGCATCCGTATCTTCGCCACAGCCGCCTGCCACTCCGCCCGCCCGCACCGCGCCGCCCTGACCGTGGAGGTGTTCCCGGGCGGTGACCATCGTCTGCGGGCAGCGGACTCAGCGGCCCTCGTTCCCGGATACCTCGACAAGGTGAGCCAGTGGCTCGCAGACCGCGTCAGGCCGTCAACCGGCGGCGGCGGATGAGGGTGCATTGCGGTCCGGCGTTCCGGCCGGGCGCCTCGGTCAGTCCAGCCTGATCCGGGCGGTCACCGGCAGGTGGTCGCTGCCGGTGGAGGACAGAGGGTGCTGATGGCGTCGACCGTTGCCAGAAGCATCACCGCTGTGTGCCACTTGCGGGTATGCGTCAGCCCTGCCTGCATCTGACAGATGTACCTTCACCAGGGCGCTGGTTGGGGGGCGTGGGCCATTACATCGTGGTCGGCATGAGCGATACCACGCAGATTTCCCTCGGCGCACGCGGGTGGATGGTTCTACTGACCTTGTGCGGCGCCACCTTCATGACCGGACTCGACTACTCGATCATCACCGTGGCCCTGCCGGAGATCGGCAGCAGCCTCGGCTTTGCCAGCCCCGATGCCCTGCAATGGGTGGTTACCGGCTGCCTGCTGCCCACGGCTGCTTTGATGCCCCTGTTCGGGAGACTCTCGGACATCACCGGCCGGCGACGGCTGTTCATCGCCGGGGTGTGCACGTTCACGGGCTTCTCGCTCCTCGCCGGACTCGCCCCTGGGGCTGCCCTCCTCATCACCGCACGAGTCGGCCAAGGCATCGCAGCCGCAGCGATCGGGCCCACAGCACTGGCCCTGATGACGGCTGCCTTCCCCGAGGGGCCTCAACGTACGCGGGCGCTGGGCGTCAACGGCGCACTGCTGTCGCTCGGCTTCGTCATCGGCACCATCGGCGGCGGCGTCGTCACCAGCGGCCTGAACTGGCGGTGGACCATGCTCATCCTCTTCGGTATCGGTCTGCTCGTTCTTGTCGGTGCGGTCACGGTTATGCAGGACACCCGGCACAGCCGGACAACCCGCCTCGACGTACCTGGGGCCGTCTTGGCCAGCGGCGGCCTCTTCGCCTTCGTCTACGGGATCACCACCGGCAACACCAGCGGCTGGCTCAGCGTGCCCACCCTGACCGCGTTGATCGGCGCTGCGGTTCTGCTCGGTGGATTCCTCGCCGCCGAGGCGCGTCACCTGGAGCCGCTCGTGCCGCTGCACCTGCTGCGTCGTACGACGGTGAAGTGGGGCATGACGACAGGCCTGGTCACCTTCGGGATGTGCGGAGGAGCAACGCTGCTGCTGAGCATCTACATGCAGCAGGTCGTGGGGTGGACCGCACTGCAGACCGGCCTCGGTTTCGCCGCCGAGGGCGTCGCCGCCCTGGCTGCGGGCAGCGTGGCCGCACGGTGGATCAGCGCCCGCGGCGCGGCCTTCGCGATCACGCTCGGTCTCACGGTCCAGGGGCTGGGCACCATGCTGATGGCGCTGTTGCCCGCGGACGGCAATCTCACCCTGTTGCTCGGGAGCTCGGCGGCCATGGGCTTCGGGCATGTGCTGACCGTCGTGGCCGTCGTCACCACCATCACATCCGGTCTCGACGAGTCCGACCAAGGCGTCGCTGGAAGCCTGGCACAGATGCCGACCTTCATCGGGTCGATTGGCGTGGCCGGGCTCAGCGCCGTCGTCGCGGCCCGCTCCGCGGCCTTGGCTCCCACCACCACCCGAACACTGGCAACACTCGGTGGACTGCACACGGCCTTCCTGGTGGCGGGAGCGGTCGCCCTGACCGGCGCGCTCCTCGGCGGGAGGGCCTTGCGCCGCGCTCCCGCAGGCCTGCCGACAGACGTAATGGCGACCTGAATCCGCCGCCCTCATACGATCTGAGCGGGCGCCCTTCCCTATGCCCGGGGAGTGGCGCCGCCCAGCAGTATCGGCCTACACCGCGGAGCCGGACGTCAGCTCCGCCAGCCGCCGGAGCCGACCCTGCGAAACCGACCCCGGCTCTGCCTGCAACACGGACACGCCCTGTCCGTCATCGTCTGGGGGGCGCAGCAGTTCTGCAGCCAGGATCATGGCACCCACCTGGGGATGCCGGTACTCCCGCGTGATGGTGGCGCAGTTGCTCACCGGATGCTCGGCCCACAGGTCGCGGAACTCCGGACTGCGCTCCTTCAGTTCATCGATCAGGGACCGCAGTTGCTCGTCGCCCGGGAAGTTGCTCACAGAGACCTGCAGGTAGGCGATGTCGTCCCGTGCCTTTGCGGCCCAGTCGCCGTACAGGGCTCGGGCAAATGCGAGTTCAAGGAAGTCGATGCGAACGAAATTGGGCGGGCGGCCTGCTGGCGCGAAGGGCCAGTGCGGTGCCAACAGGGCATGCGCGAGCGGGTTCCAGGCGAGGATGTCGCCGCGGCGGCCGACGGCGATGGCGGGAGCGTCGGTGAACGCCTTGACCATGTGGGTGAGACCCGGGCGTAGCACTTCGGCCGGGGCTGGATCCTGTGCCTGGGGGATGCGCGCCAGCCGGTGCATGTGGCGCCGCTCATCAGCATCCAGACGGAGCGTGCGAGCCAGAGCGTCCAAGACTTCATCTGAAACGTTCGGTGCCTGCCCCTGTTCCAGCCGGATGTAGTAGCCGATACTCACTCCGGCCAGCGGAGCCAGCTCCTCGCGCCGGAGCCCAGCTACCCGGCGACGGCGAACACCGCCAGGCAGGCCCAACTCTTCGGGCTGCAGACGAGCCCTTCGTGACTTTAGAAACTCACCCAGTGCAGACGAGGGGTACATCCCTCCACCTTGGCATGCAGCTGGCACCCCGAAGATCTGGAGGCCCAACTTCGGGGCTGAGGTCGGAAGGAGCTCGATGCGCCCTCTTGCGGTGCCTGCACCGGCCGGGGCCCCTCAGTCCAGGTTGATCCGGGCGGTCACCGGCAGGTGGTCGCTGCCGGTGGAGGACAGGGTGCTGATGGCGTCGACCGTTGCCGAGCGGGCCATGACCTGATCGATCCGGGCCAGGGGCAGGGAGGCGGGGAAGCTGAAGGCGAACCCGCGCTCGGCCACGTTCAGCCGTGAGGTGAGCGGGGACAGGCCCCGGTCCTCGACCGTGCCGTTGAGGTCACCCATGAGGATCACCTTCTCGGTCTTCTCGGCGGCCAGGTGGCGGCCCAGCAGAGCGGCGCTCTCGTCCCGCAGGGAGGAGGCGAGTCCGCCGGCCCGGATGCGGATCGAGGGCAGGTGCGCGACATACGCCGCGACGTCACCGTGCGGGGTGCGGGCGACCGTGCGCAGCCCCCGGTTCCAGCCCTCCTCGATGCCGTCGGGCCTGATGTCCACCAGACGAGTGCCGGAGAGCGGGTACTTGGACCAGAGCCCGACCGTGCCCCGGACCGCGTGGAACGGGTAGTCCGGGGCAAGGGCCTTCTCGTACTCCGGCAGCGCGGCCGGCACCAGCTCCTCCAGCGCGATGAGATCGGGACCGGCACCGGCCAGGGTGCGTGCCGTGCCCGCCGGGTCGGCGTTCACGTCGCTGACGTTGTGCTGCACCACCACCAGCCCCCGCGCACCGGCCTGCGCCCCGGGCCCGAGCAGCCCGCCGAAGAGGTACGTCCAGACGGCGACCGGCAGGAGCAGCGCCAGCAGGGCGGTGGCGGAGCGGCGCAGCAGCGCCAGTACGAGCAGGAGGACGACGACCACGCTGAGCCAGGGCAGGAACGCCTCCAGCAGACTCCCCAGGTGTCCGGGGGGGGTTGGGCACCTGCCCGTGGAACGCCAGCAGCCCGCCCGTCAGCACCGCGAGGACGGCGAGCACCCGCCCCCGCGCCGGAAGAGGCGGCAACCGGGATGCCGCCGCTCCCTCCCCCGTCGCTGTCGGCGTCCTACCGCTGTCCACGCGCTCCACCATGTGTTTCCGTCCGCTCGGTCCTGCCTTTCAGGACGAGTGGACGGCCTCATCAGTTTCAGCGGCCGCCGGCGCGGCCCTCCCCGGGTACGAAGAGAACGACTGTACCTACTAGTACGTATAGTCGTGGTGTCACGTCGCCGCTCGCACCTGGAGGCCCCATGCCGCTTGTCCGGATCGACGCCCTGGGCTGCGATGTCCAGCGGCTGGAGGCATTGGGGCGGGCCGTCCAAGAGGCGCTGGGAGCGGCCATGGGCTACCCGGAGGACGACCATTTCCAGATCCTGACCGGGCACGACGGAGAGCGTGGCACCGTGCGCCACGGCACCTACCTCGGCGTACAGCGGGACGACGGCATCGGGTACGTGGCCATCACGCTGCGGGGCGGCCGGCCACCCGCACAGAAGCGGGCGCTCTATCGCCGCATCGCCGAACTCGCCCAGGAACACGCGGGAACGGAACCTCGCAACGTCTTCGTCACGCTGACCGAGAACACCGATGCCGACTGGTCGCTCGGCAACGGCGAAGCCCAGTTCCTCGACGACAGGCCGTAGAGCCCTTCGTCCGGATCATGCCGGACTCGCGGGCCCCGTCCGCCGCACCGTCATGACGGCACCTGTGCGCAGGACGCGTCCTTGATGCGGTTGCGGTAGGCGCGCTGCGCCGCCTACGAGCCGCACGCGGTGCCGCAGTACAGGCCGGAGGTGTTGCGGGTCCGGTCGAAGAAGGCCGAGTAGCAGGTGGGATTCTTGCAGATCTTCATCCGCAGCCAGGCGCCGCGTGCGGCCAGGTCCGAGGCGGCGGCCAGGAGTCCGGCGAACGCGCCGAGCACCCCGGACTGGGCGGGCACCGGGCGGCAGCCCTCCGCGGTGACCCTGAGGGCGAGCGGATAGCGCTCCGCGACGCGCGCCAGGTACTGCTCGGCCTCCGGCAGCCGGTCCGCGCTGCCCTACGCCTTCGTGGACTCGCTCCAGTCCCGGCTGAACGCCGAGGTGCGGAACAAGCGTCCCGGGTATTACGCGGGCTGAAGCGGTCTTCGCCGGTCAGCGCGGCGGTGGCGGCCGCAGGGCGTCCATGACGAGGTCGATCAGCCGTCCGGTCTGCTCGGAGGTGTGCGCGGCGGCGCCCGCGAGGAAGATCCCCAGCAGCATCACGGTCACGTCGTCCGGCTCGACGTCGGCGCGGAGCGCACCGGCGTCCGCTCCCGTCCCCGCCTCGGCCCCTGCGGTGAGGATCGTGGCTATGGCGGCGGTGATGCGCTCACGGGTGGCGGACGTGGCGATCCGGCCGGAGGCCCAGCCCGCGCGGAGCGTGTCCGCCATGCCGCGCTTCGTCGCGATGAACGCGGCGTACCGCTCGATCCAGGCCCGGAGCGCCGCGTCCGGCGGGAGCTCCCGGAGCAGGGCGGGGGCGCTGGCGGCGACATCGTCGAGTTCGGCCGCGTACACGGCCTCGACCAGGGCCTCACGGGTCGGGAAGTGCCGGTACAGCGTGCCGATGCCGACACCGGCATCGCGGGCGATGCCTTCGAGCGAGACCGTGCCGTCGGCCGAGGCGAAGGCGGCCCCGGCGACCCGGACGAGCTTGTCCCGGTTGCGCTGCGCGTCGGCGCGGGGGGTGCGTGGCTTCTTCCCGGAGCCTGGGCCGGGAGGTGTCGGACCTGGGGGTACCGGGTCGGTGGATGTCAAAACGGAGGCACCTCCGATAAGAGCGCTACAGTCGATTAGGCGGAGGGTCCTCCGGTTCTCCGCTTCTCCATCGTCTCATGAGGACGGAATCTCCCATGACCGCGAACAACTCCCCCTCCTCCCCCTCTCCGCAGCTCACGGCCACCGGCGCCCCGCGCGCCGGAGGCGCCGGGACGATCGGGGACCTCACCGTCTCCCGCATCGGATACGGCGCGATGCAGCTGGAGCGGCTGCGCGACGACCGTGACGCGGCGATCGCACTCCTGCGCCGCGTGGTCGAACTGGGCGTCGACCACATCGACACGGCCCAGTTCTACGGCAACGGATTCGTCAACGGGATCATCCGCGACGCGCTCCGCCCCGAGGACGGCGTCGTGATCGTCAGCAAGGTCGGCGCGGCCCCCGACCCGGACGGCCCCTTCCCGATGCGTGCCGCCCAGCGGCCCGAGGAGCTGCGGGCCGGCGTAGAGGCCAACCTCACGTCCCTCGGCCTCGACCGCATCCCGGTGGTGAACCTGCGCCGCCTGGACACCCAGCCGGGGCTGCGGGCCGAGGGCGACCAGGTGGTCGACCTCGACGACCAGCTCGCCGAGATGACCGCGCTGCGGGACGAAGGCAAGATCGGCGCGATCGGCCTGAGCGCCGTCACGCTGGACGGGGTGCGCCGGGCCCTGCCCGCCGGGATCGTCTGCGTCCAGAACCTGTACAGCCTGGTGACGCGCGACGACGAGGAGATGCTGCGGCTCTGCACGGAGGAGCAGATCGCCTGGGTGCCGTTCTTCCCGCTCGGAGGCGCCTTCCCCCAGTTCCCGAAGGTGACCGAAGAGCCTGCTGTCACCGGCCTCGCGGAGACTCTCGGCCGCACCCCCGCGCCGGTGCTGCGGGCTCCGCAGGCACCGGCGGCACCGTCCAGCGGTGAACGCGCGGACGTCCGCGCCACCGACCGTAGACGAAGTGCGCGACACCGGCACGGGCCGCCGCCTCCGCGACCGCCTTGCCGCAAGCCGGGAGAGGCCGAAGGGCCAGGGCGCGGACGCGGCCCGGTGACTCCGCCCCGGCGGTCCGTTCAGCGTTCCGTTCAGCGCTCCGGGAACCGCTCCCCGCACTCGGCGCAGAACTTCGGCGCCGGCTCCCGCGACATCCGGCCGCACTCCGGGCACACCCGGTCCAGGGAGCACGGCGCCTCGCCGCCCTCGTGCGCGGGCACCGTCGGCTTGATGGCCAGGCCGGGGCGGCGGCGGTGGACCGTGAGGTAGGCGAGACCGTCCGGGCCCGCGGCCAGCGCGCGCCGCGAGGTGCGCGGGAGCCAGGTGACCGTCGTCGGGGTCAGCTCCAGCGGTGTGCCGCCCCCGCCGGGAGCGAGGCGGCCGCTGCCCGCGAGGACCACCAAGAGGACGTCGAGCACGTCCTCCTGGTGCTCACCCACCTCGGCACCGGGCGGGAGGCGCACCAGGTTGGCGTCCAACTCGCGCCCCGGCTGGGCCAGTTGCCAGAGCGCTCCCCGGTCCTCCGGGGCGGCGCCGGTGAGCAGGTCGTCGAGTACGGCCAGTACCTCGGGAGTCGCGTTCACGGCTCCCACGCTACGCCGACGGCGCGTCAGGCCGGCTGGGCCTGCGGTTCCCGGGCCGGGAGCACGCTGCGGCCCGTCTCGTGGGCGTAGAGCAGCGTGCGGTCCTTGAGCGCGGCGTGCACCGCCATGTGCGCGTCGCGGCGGCGCTGGGCCGGGCCGTCCGGGAGGTGCAGTACGCCCGCGTTGCCGCGCGAGCCGCGCTGGATCTCGGCGGTGCGGGGGTACCCGCAGCGACTCGTAACGTGCCAGCCGGCCGGGGATGCCGTGAGGTGCGGGGCCGGTGAGGCAGGACGCCAGGTCCATCGCGTCCTCGATCGCCTGGTTCGCGCCCTGGGCCATGAAGGGCAGCATGGGGTGCGCGGCGTCCCCGAGCAGTGTGATCCGGCCGCTGGACCAGGTGCGCAGCGGCGGCCGGTCGTGCAGAGCCCACTGGTGGGTGCTCTCCACGGCGTCGACGACGTGCGAGACGAGCCCCGTCCAGTGGCCGAACGCCGCGCGCAGCGCCTCCGGGTCGCCCGGCCGGGACCAGGACTCACGCGCCGGGGCGCCCGTGGTGACCGGGACGGTCGCCGCGTAGCTCAGGTACTCGCCGGAGGCGACCGGATAGCAGACGAAGTGCCCGCCGGGCCCCAGCCAGAGGCGGACCAGCGGCTTCTCCGCACCGGCCGGCAGCGCGTCGACCGGCACCAGACCCCGGTAGATGCCCAGCCCGGAGAAGACCGGCTCGTCGCACAGGAACGTCTCGCGGACCGTGGAGTGGATGCCGTCCGCGCCGACCACGACGTCCGCCGCCGTCTCGGTGCCGTCCGCGAAGGTCAGCCGCACGGAGCCGTCCGGCCCTTCGTCGCCGCCCGACTGCGTGGCCGAGACCAGCCGCTGTCCCAGCCCCAGCCGGTCCCGGTCGACGAGCGACAGCAGGGCGTCGTGCAGATGCGCCCGGTGGATGGTCAGGTACGGGGCGGCGAACATCCGCTCGCACGCGTCGCCGAGCGGTGTCCGGGCGATGGGCCGGCCGCTCCAGCCGCGTACCTCCATCGCCTCGATCCGGACCGCGTGCTCGCGCAGCGCGGGACCGAGGCCGAGGCGGAGCAGCGGACGGATCGCGTTGGGCGAGAGCTGGACGCCCGCGCCGACCTCCGCGAGCTGCCGGGTCTGCTCGTGGATCACGTACGGCATGTCGTTCGCGGCGAGCGCGCCCGCCAGGGCCAGCCCGCCGATTCCCGCCCCGACGACGGTCGTTCGAGGCGTCTGCGCATCCTTGTCTTTCCCGAACCGCACGTCTGGGACCACCACGATGGAGATCCTTGAGGGATTCCGGGAACGCGACGGCGGCAGCGTCCAGGTGCTCGGCCGGGACCCGGGCCGGAAGGCGGACGGGCGCTGGCTGCGCGGGCAGATCGGGCTCGTGCTCCAGGACATCGCAATCGAGCCGTATCTGACGGTGCGCGAGTCCGTCGCCCGCAACGCCGGCTACTACCCGGCGCCGCGCGGCACCGACGAGGTCATCGACCTGGTGGGGCTCGGCGAGAAGCGCGACGCGAAGGTCAAGGACCTGTCCGGCGGGCAGAAGCGGCGGCTCGACCTCGCCCTCGGCGTCATCGGTGACCCCCAGCTGCTCTTCCTGGACGAGCCCACCACCGGTTTCGACCCCAACGCCCGGCGCGGCGCCTGGGATGTCGTACGGAATCTGCGGGACGCCGGTACGACGGTGGTGCTCGCCATGCGGGCCCTGTTCGAGGCGTACTGGGAGCACGCCAGCCCGCTGAACGGCCCCGGCCACCCGGGCGAGGCCCTGGCCTGCGGCCTCACTCCGCAGGAGCGCAAACTCCTCCAGCTCCTGGCCACCGGTCTCACCGACGCCGCGGTGGCACGGGCACTGGGCATCGGGGTCCGTACCGAACGGCGCCTCATGGCCGAGCTGATGGAACGGCTCAGCGCGTCCAGCCGGTTCGAGGCCGGGGTGCAGGCGACGCGTCGGCAGTGGATCTGACGCGCGGCGCCCGCCGCACCGCCGGGGTGCTTCACGACGCGGCCGGCGGAGCGGGCCAGACGAAGTCGTCCGGCGTGCGCGAACCGCCGCCGGCCCCGTGTCCCGGAACGACCTGCCACACGAAGTCACCCGGCGTCCACTGGTCGCCCGCTCCGTCGTGCCCCGGCGCGACCGGCCAGACGAAGTCGTCCGGGGTACGCGGGTTGCCGCCGGGAGCCATCGCCCACACGAAGTCGAAGGTGCTGCTGTGCGCCGTCTCCACACCTGCGGCCTGAGCGGGAGCCGCCCAGGCGAGGGCTCCCAGAACACCGGCGGCAAGGGTGGTGACGACGGCGGTACAACGAGTGGCGCGCGCAGCTCGGTTCATGGCTGGTCTCCATTCCAGGCGTGACTGGTTACCGGATCGGCGGTGCTTCTGGAGCCAGTGGTGCTCGGTAGCTCCCCCGGGCCGTTTCGCGATTTCCGCGTTCCGGCCGCTGAGATGAGATAACCACCGGCGCGGGCCGGCTGTCCGCATCCCGTGAGGCCAGGAAGCTGCCTGGCAGGGAGTTGCCCGAGCACGGCCCTTAGGCTGGCCACCCTTCGCACAGCACACCGCCGGACCGAGGGAGACACCGCCATGCACCGCCGCCCGGACGAGAAGTACCCGCCGATCGAGCCGTACGAGCAGGGGATGCTCGACGTCGGGGACGGCAACCTCGTCTACTGGGAGGCGTGCGGCAACCCGGCGGGCAAGCCCGCCCTCGTGGTGCACGGCGGACCGGGCTCGGGGTGCACGGAGCGGCCCCGGCAGTACTTCGACCCGGACCGCTACCGGGTGATCCTCTTCGACCAGCGGGGCTGCGGCCGCTCCACCCCGCACGCGAGCGACCCGGCCACAGACCTGAGGTCCAACACGACGGACCGGTTGATCGCGGACATGGAACGGCTGCGCGTTTGGCTGGGCATCGACACCTGGCTGCTGTACGGGGGTTCCTGGGGCTCGACGCTGATCCTCGCGTACGCGGAGCAGCACCCGGAGCGGGTCAGCGAGATCGTGATCCCGGCCGTCACCACGACCCGCCGCTCCGAGATCGACTGGCTCTACCGGGGCGCGGGGAACATCTTCCCCGAGGCCTGGGACGTCTTCCGGGCGGGGGTCCCGGAGGCCGCGAGCGACGCGACCCCCGACGTGCTCGCCGCGTACGCCCGGCGCACGGAGAGCCCGGACCCGGAGGTACGGGCGCGCGCGACCGCCGACTGGTGCGCCTGGGAGGACGCGGTGCTCTCCCAGGAGGCGTACACCGGACCTCCGCCGTACAGCGGCCGGCCCGCCCGCGCGCAGCAGGCGCTCGTCCGGATCTGCGCGCACTACTTCTCGCACGGCGCCTGGCTGGAGGAGGGGCAGCTGATCCGCGACGCCGGACGGCTGGCGGGAATCCCGGGCGTCCTGGTGCACGGCCGGTTCGACCTGGGCGGGCCGCTGATCACCGCGTGGGAGCTGGCGAAGGCGTGGCCGGACGCGGAACTGACCGTGATCGACGACGCGGGGCATCTCGGCGGGGCGGCGACGAGCCGGGCGGTACTCGCGGCGCTGGACCGGTTCGCGGGCGGGTAGGGCTTCGTCCGGGTCGCGCCCCACCGCACCGCGCCGGATTCCGCCCTTGCTTCGAGCGGACTCCAAGGCGTTGGCTTGGGCTCATGAAGTACACGCAGCTCGGACGCACCGGACTCAAAGTCAGCCGCCTCGTCCTGGGGACGATGAACTTCGGCCCCCAGACCAACGAGAGCGACAGCCACGCACTCATGGACGCCGCCCTGGACGCGGGTGTCAATTTCTTCGACACCGCGAACGTCTACGGCTGGGGCGAGAACAAGGGCCGCACCGAGGAGATCCTCGGCACCTGGTTCGCCCAGGGCGGCGGCCGCCGCGACAAGGTCGTCCTCGCCACCAAGGTCTACGGCAACATGGCCGCCGACGGCGAGGCCTGGCCCAACCACGACAAGCTCTCGGCGCTCAACATCCGCCGGGCCGTGGATGCCAGCCTGAAGCGGCTGCAGACCGACCACATCGACCTGTACCAGTTCCACCACGTCGACCGGTCCACCCCCATCGAGGAGATCTGGCAGGCCATCGACGTACTGATCCAGCAGGGCAAGATCCTCTATGCGGGCTCGTCCAACTTCGCCGGTTACAAGATCGCGCAGGCCAACGAGGTCGCCAGGCAGCGCGGCAGCTACGGACTGGTCAGCGAGCAGTGCATCTACAACCTGATGGAGCGGGGGGCCGAGATGGAGGTCATCCCGGCCGCCCAGGAGTACGGGCTCGGCGTCATCCCGTGGTCGCCGCTGCACGGCGGCCTGCTCGGCGGCGCCATCCGCAAGGAGCGCGACGGCGGCGGCGCCCGGTCCACCTCCGGCCGCTCCGGCGAGGCGCTCGCGGACCCGAAGGTGCGGGCGCAGGTCCAGGCGTACGAGGACCTGCTGGAGAAGCACGGCCTGGAGCCCGGCGAGGCCGGTCTGGCCTGGCTGCTGACCCGGCCCGGCGTCACGGGGCCGATCTCGGGTCCGCGCACCCGCGAGCAGCTCGACTCCGCGCTGCGCGCGGTGGAGCTGGAGCTGTCGGACGAGGTGCTGACGGCCCTGGACGAGATCTTCCCGGGTCCGGGTCCGTCGCCGGAGAACTTCGCCTGGTAGGAACCGGCGTCCGCGCGGCCGCCCACCCCGGGCTCATCAGCCGAGGGCGGCCGCCGCCGCGACGACGACGAACATGAGCACGAGCACGGCCGCCATAATGCGGTTTCGGGTCTTGGGGTCCACCCGATGAGCGTAACCGCCCCGCCCGGCGTTCCATGTCCCGGCCTCCGTGCGTCCTACGCGATACGGCCCCGGTACCGGGTCTCCCCGGTGGGGGCCGTGATCGTGTGTGGACGGACGAGCCTCAGGCCGCCGTCGCCAGCTGCTCGCGCGGGACGAACCGTACGTGCGGGCGGCCCGGTCGCAGGTCGACCTTGAGGCGCAGGCCGCCGACGCGGGCCAGCATGAAGCCGACGCCGAGCGCGGCCACCAGCGAGAACACGCCGCCGACCGCCATTCCGGTCCGGACGCCGTACGTGTCGCTGATCCAGCCGACGATCGGGGCGCCCACCGGCGTACCGCCGGCGAAGACCATCATGTACAGGCTCATCACCCGGCCGCGCATGGCCGGGTCCGCGGCCATCTGGACGCTGGTGTTCGCGCTGATGTTGGTCGTCAGACCGATCATGCCGATCGGGACCAGCAGGATCGAGAACATCCAGACGGACGGCGACATGGAGGCGATGACCTCCAGCAGGCCGAACAACGTACCCGCCGCCACCAGCATCCGCAGCCGCGAGGAGCGGCGCCGGGCGGCGAGGAGGGCACCGGCGAGGGAGCCTGCCGCCATCAGGATGTTGAAGAACGAGTACATCCCGGCGCCGCCGTGGAAGACCTCGTCCGCGAAGGCCGTCAGCCAGATCGGGAAGTTGAACCCGAACGTGCCGACGAAGCCGACCAGCACGATCGGCCAGATCAGCTCCGGGCGGCCGGAGACGTAACGCAGCCCTTCGCGCAGCTGGCCCTTGGCGCGCGGTACGACCACGGCCTTGTGCAGCTCGCTCGTGCGCATCATCATCAGGCCGACGAGCGGCGCGAGGAACGACAGGCCGTTGAACATGAACGCCCAGCCGCTGCCGACCGAGGTGATCAGCACACCCGCGACGGCGGGACCGATGAGCCGGGCGGACTGGAAGTTCGCCGAGTTCAGGCTGACCGCGTTCCGCAGTTGGGCGGGGCCGACCATCTCGGAGACGAACGACTGGCGGGCCGGGTTGTCCACGACCGTGACCATGCCGAGCAGGAACGCGATCAGGTAGACGTGCCACACCTGGACCACACCGGAGAGCGTGAGTATCGCGAGCGCGACACCGCACAGGCCCAGCGCGGCCTGGCTGAAGAGAAGGAGCTTGCGCTTCGGGAGCCGGTCGGCGATGACGCCGCCGTAGAGGCCGAAGAGCAGCATGGGGAGGAACTGGAGTGCCGTGGTGATACCTACGGCGGTGGCGGACCCGGTGAGGCTCAGGACGAGCCAGTCCTGCGTGATGCGGGACATCCAGGTACCGGTGTTGGAGATCACGGCGCCGGTTGCGAACAGGCGGTAGTTACGGATCTTCAGCGACGAGAAGGTCCCGCCGGGCTTGCTCTCGTGGGTGGAATTCGGTGCGGGGGCGGAGTCTGCTCCGGATCCCGTACTCAAAAGGGTTCGCCTCCTCGGGCGTGGACATCGTGCTGACTGACGGGGATGCGGCGGTGGGGGGCGGTGCGCCGGTGATGGTCCGGCCCGGCCCGCTCCGCTACAGGTGGGCGAGCTTCTCCAGCACGGGGGCCGCGTGGCGAAGCGTCTCCCACTCGTCCTCGTCCAGGCCTTCGGCGAGGGTGGTCAGCCAGGCGTTCCGCTTGTTGCGGCTCTCGGCGAGCATGGCCTCGGCCTGCTCGGTCTGGCTGACCATCTTCTGTCGACGGTCATCGGGGTGCGGTTCCAGTCTGGCAAGTCCCTTCGCTTCCAGCAGCGCGACGATGCGGGTCATCGACGGCGGCTGCACATGCTCCTTGCGGGCCAGCTCACCGGGGGTGGCCGAACCGCATCGGGCGAGCGTGCCGAGCACCGACATCTCGGTGGGGCTCAGCGACTCGTCGACGCGCTGGTGCTTGAGGCGCCGGCCGAGCAGCATGACGGCGGAACGAAGGGAGCTCACGGCGGCGGCACTGTCGCTGTCGTGGATCAGGTCAGGCATGTTTGTTAGCGTAACTCATTACCTACCCTAAAGACCACTCGGTGGTACACGCGCGAGACCCGAATCACCAATCGATCACCCAAACGAGTGAGTCAGTTCCGGAAAGTCACGCGTGTCAGGCCCGGGAAACGTAACCCTGCTTGGCATGGGATCGACAGTGCTCAGCCTGCGGATAGACGGTGAGCTGCTCGACCGGCTCAAGCGGCACGCCGCCAGACGCGGAATGAGCGTCCAGGACTACGTGGTCCGGACGCTCATTCGCGATGACTTCGACGAACGCTTCCAGGCGGCCGTCGACGAGACGGAGAAGTTCTACGGAGCGGAAGGGCGGGCGGCCGAGGAGGTCACCTGACCCCCTCGGCCGCCCGCCCGCCGCCGCGACGGATCACGTGAGGCCGAGCGCCGGCATCGCGTAGTAGAAGACGAAGACCGCGGAGACCGCGTACATGGCCACCGGCACCGAGCGACCGCGCCCGGCGGCCAGCCGCAGCACGCAGAACGCGATGAAGCCGACGCCGATGCCGTTGGTGATCGAGTACGTGAACGGCATCATCACCATGGCGAGGAAGGCCGGCATCGAGAGCGTGTAGTCGCTCCAGTCGATGTCCCGGACCGAGCCCGCGATGATCAGGAAGCCCACCGCCAGCAGGGCCGGAGTGGCCGCCTGTGAGGGGACCATGGTCGCCAGTGGTGTCAGGAACAGCGCCGCCGTGAACAGCAGACCCGTCACGATGCTCGCGAAGCCGGTGCGGGCCCCCTCGCCGACGCCCGCCGTGGACTCCACGAAACAGGTGCCCGCGGAGGCGGAGCTCGCACCGCCCGCGGCGACCGCGATGCCGTCGACGAGCAGCACCTTGTTGATGCCGGGGAAGTTGCCGTCCTTGTCCATCAGCTTGGCCTCGTCACCGACGCCGAGGATGGTGCCCATCGCGTCGAAGAAGCAGGACAGCAGCACGGTGAAGACGAACAGGATGCCGGTGAGCACACCGACCTTGTGGAAGCCGCCGAGCAGGCTGACCTCACCGATCAGCCCGAAGTCCGGCGAGGAGACCGGGTTGCCCGGCCACTCCGGAACGGTCAGGCCCCAGGCCTCGCCCGGCAGGTCCGCGATCGCGTCGATGATCAGCGCGACCACCGTCATCGCGACGATGGAGATCAGGATCGCGCCCGGCACCTTGCGGACGATCAGCGCGAGGGTGAGCAGCGCGCCCAGCACGAAGACCAGGACCGGCCAGCCGTTGAGGTGACCGTCGCCGCCGAGCTGGAGCGGGACGGTGGTGTGCGCGACGTCCGGGATGCGCGAGACGAAGCCCGAGTCGACCAGGCCGATCAGCAGGATGAAGAGGCCGATGCCGATCGCGATGCCCTTGCGGAGCGAGGTCGGTACGGCGTTCATCACGCGTTCCCGCAGCCCGGTCGCAACCAGCAGCATGACCACGATGCCCGCGAGGACGACCATGCCCATCGCGTCGGGCCAGCTCATCCGGGGGGCGAGCTGGAGGGCGACGACGGTGTTGACGCCGAGGCCCGCCGCCAGCGCGATCGGCACATTGCCGATGACGCCCATGAGGAGCGTGGAGAACGCGGCGACCAGCACCGTCGCGGTGACCAGCTGGCCACCGTCGAGCTGGTGCCCGTACATGTCCTTCGCGCTGCCCAGGATGATCGGGTTCAGCACGATGATGTACGCCATCGCAAAGAAGGTGGCGAATCCGCCACGGATCTCCCGCGCGACCGAAGAGCCCCGCTCGGAGATCTTGAAGAAACGGTCCAGGCCGCCTGAGGGCTGGGGAGCCGGGGGCGGCACGGCGTCGACCGGGGCGGGGGCCGAGGGGGACATGTAGGACCTCAGTCGTACCTAGAGGGACTCAAAATGGTCAGCTTTGGATGTTCACACGAACAAATCGAGACAGCCGTAAGCAGATTCAGTATGAATACATAAGGCGAAGATCGCTATCTCCGCGCGTAGACCCTTGGGCCGACTGGCCTGGCCGCGCTTATGTACGCGCCGCATACACTGACCGCATGGCGAAGTGGACACCGAAGCACGAGGCACCCGAGCCCCTGGAGGGGCCCGTCGTCGCCACCATCACGGGCGGCACGATCCTCTGGTTCGTCCTCTTCCTGGTCCAGCTCCCGTTCTACGGCTGGTTCGACGACCACGGACACCTGTGGTGGGTGTGGACGTGCCTGGCCGGCGGCGCCCTCGGCCTGATCGGCATCTGGTACGTCCGGGGCCGCGACGCCGCGCTCAAGCGGGCGGCGGCGGAAGCAGTGGCGGCCGACACCGAGACGGCCGGTCAGGACCCGGCCATCGGCTGACCTGTACGACCACGGGACGATTTCCGTCCTTCCCCGGTCTGATCTTCGGACCACCCGATGGGTGAACCGGACGTTCCACCCGTACCGTCTGAACTATGACTCAGCGGGCAGTCGGCCCCTCCGGGGATGAGCCGAACAGATCCTCCGTGCCTTCCGGCACCGACCGGCCGGTGATGATCGACGCCGGCAGCGAGCTCGACCCGGTGCACCCGGTCGGGCTCCCGGCCCCCGGCGGCGGGCGCGGGCTGACCGCGGCCGAGGTCGCGGAGCGGATCGCCCGGGGCGAGGTCAACGACGTCCCGGTCCGCTCCTCCCGGTCCGTGCGCGAGATCGTCCGCGCCAACGTCTTCACCCGGTTCAACCTGATCATCGGCGTGCTCTGGGTGATCATGCTGTTCGTCGCGCCGATCCAGGACAGCCTCTTCGGCTTCGTGATCATCGCCAACACCGGCATCGGCATCGTGCAGGAGTGGCGGGCCAAGAAGACCCTGGACAGCCTCGCCGTCATCGGTGAGGCCAAACCCACCGTGCGACGGGACGGGGTCGCCGCCGAGATCTCCACCTCCGAGATCGTCCTGGGCGACCTCGTCGAGCTCGGCCCCGGCGACAAGGTCGTGGTGGACGGCACGGTCGCGGAGGCCGACAGCCTGGAGATCGACGAATCCCTGCTCACCGGCGAGGCCGACCCCGTCCTCAAGCGCGCCGGCGACCCCGTGATGTCCGGCAGCTTCGTCGTCGCGGGCGGCGGCGCCTTCGCCGCGACCAAGGTCGGCCGCGAGGCCTACGCCGCCCAGCTCGCGGAGGAGGCCTCCCGCTTCACGCTCGTCCAGTCCGAGCTGCGCAGCGGGATCTCCACCATCCTCAAGTACGTCACCTGGATGATGATCCCGACCGCGATCGGGCTGATCATCAGCCAGCTCGTCGTCAAGGACGACAACTTCAAGGACTCCGTCGCCAGGACCGTCGGCGGCATCGTCCCGATGATCCCGGAGGGGCTGGTCCTGCTCACCTCGGTCGCCTTCGCGATCGGCGTCGTCCGGCTGGGCCGCAAGCAGTGCCTGGTCCAGGAACTCCCCGCCATCGAGGGCCTGGCCCGGGTCGACGTCGTCTGCCTGGACAAGACCGGCACCCTCACGGAGGGCGGCATGGACGTCACCGAGGTCCGCCCGCTCAACGGCGCCGACGAGCCGTACCTGCGCCGCGTACTGGCCGCCTTCGGCGCCTCCGACCCGCGGCCCAACGCCAGCCTCCAGGCGATCATCGACGCCTACCCGGTCCCGGACGGAGGGGAGGGCGGCGAGGGGTGGCGCGTCACCCAGGCGCTGCCGTTCTCCTCCGCCCGCAAGTACAGCGGCGCCGCCTTCGAGGAGGCGGCGGGGCAGCCCTCCGGCTGGCTCCTCGGCGCCCCCGACGTGCTGCTCCCCGAGGACGACCCGGCGCTCACCGAGATCGAACAGCTCAACCAGCAGGGTCTGCGCGTCCTGCTGCTGGCCCGGGTGGACGGGCCGCTCGACGACCCGGCGACCGCGACCGGGGCGGACCCGAGCGCGCTGATCGTCCTGGAGCAGCGGCTGCGGCCCGACGCCCGGGAGACGCTCGCCTACTTCGCCGACCAGCGGGTCGCCACCAAGGTGATCTCCGGCGACAACGCCGTCTCGGTCGGCGCCGTCGCCGCGAAGCTCGGGCTGCCGGGCGCCGAACACACCATGGACGCGCGGAAGCTGCCCACAGACCCCGACGCCATGGCCACCGCGATGGAGGAGAACACCGTCTTCGGCCGCGTCACCCCGCAGCAGAAGCGGGAGATGGTCGCCGCCCTCCAGTCCCGCGGCCACACCGTCGCGATGACGGGCGACGGCGTCAACGACGTCCTCGCCCTCAAGGACGCCGACATCGGCGTCTCGATGGGCTCCGGCTCCGAGGCCACCCGCGCGGTCGCCCAGATCGTGCTGCTCAACAACAGCTTCGCGACGCTGCCGTCCGTCGTGGCCGAGGGCCGCCGGGTCATCGGCAACATCACCCGGGTCGCCACCCTGTTCCTCACGAAGACCGTCTACTCGGTGCTGCTGGCCGTCCTGGTGGTCTGCTTCCAGGTCGAGTACCCGTTCCTGCCCCGGCACCTGACCCTGCTGTCGACGCTGACGATCGGCATCCCGGCGTTCTTCCTCGCCCTGGCCCCCAACAAGGAGCGCGCGCACCCCCACTTCGTGCGACGCGTCATGCGGTACGCGGTGCCGTCCGGCACCATCGCGGCCGCGGCCACCTTCGCCACGTATCTGATCGCCCGGCACGTCTACGCCGGCCCCGGCTCGCTGGACGCGGAGACCAGCGCGGCCACCCTCACGCTGTTCCTGGTCTCGATGTGGGTCCTGGCGATCATCGCCCGCCCCTACACCTGGTGGCGGATCTGTCTGGTCGTGGCGATGGGGGTGGCGTTCCTGATCGTGCTCGTGGTGCCGTGGCTCCAGGACTTCTTCGCACTCAAGCTGGTTGGCACGACGATGCCGTGGACGGCGGTGGGCATCGCCGTGATCGCCTCCGCGGCGCTGGAATACGCCTGGCGCCTGGTGAGCCGCCGCTTCCCGGTCCAGGGAAGCGGCGGCCCGCCGGAGCGGAGGACCGCCGGACCGGCTACTTCACGTCGACGAAGTCACCCGTGGAGTTGACGGCCGGAGTGGAGGCCGTACCGGCGAAGCTGTAGCGCCAGTAACCGTCGACCGAGGCCTTCACCGTGGTCTTCAGGGTGCCGGTGCTGCTCGTCTTGACGGTCTTCACCGTGCTCCAGGACTTGGCGCCCTTCTTGAGGAACTGCAGCTTGACCGGCTGCTTGGTGTAGCCGTGGTACTTGAAGTCGTCCCAGTTGGCCCGCGCCAGCTTGCCGGTGACCGTGATGGTCTTCCCCTTCTTCACCGGCTCGGGGGCGGCGTTGACGGTCTGCGTGGCCGCCCGCTGGAACTTGAAGCTGCCGGCCTTGTCCTTCCAGTTGTAGTCGCCGTCCTCGGCGTCCGCCCACACGTTGACGTACCAGGTACCGGCCACGTCGTTGGAGTACGGCAGGTCGACCTTGGGGGCGACGGTGAACGAGGCGGTGCAGGTGCTCCCGGAGCACTTGGTGCTGTTCGGCGTCAGGTAGCCGAACCCGGGGCCCACCAGCTCTATGTCGATGCCCTTGATGCCGGAGTTGTCCTTGGCGGTCACCGCGACGGTGAACTTCTTGACGGCGCTGGTGCCGACCACCACGTTCTTGCCACCGTTGACCGTCACCTTGGTGATGGCGGTGTCGCCGTAGTGGCCGTTGGCCTGGGCGGCCGGTACGGCGAGGGCCAGCAGGGCCAGAGCACCGACGGCGACGGTCGCAGAGGTACGCATACGCATGTTTTTCCCTGTGGGAAAGGGGCCCCTGGCGCGCAGGCGCACCGGCGGGGCCGATCGGTCTGTTGAACCGGAGTGGCTCAACAGACCAGACAATCGACGAATGTGAAGGGTTGCCTGCGGATATGAAGATTCTGCGAAGGCCCCGGAAATCGCGGACCCGGGAACAGGATCGGGGCGGGGGTCTGGGCGCGGGCCGGGGCCGTCAGTCGAACCAGCGGTCCCGGGCCAGTTCCCCGGTGCGGGACGGGTCCTCCAGCAGCGCCGCGACCTCGAAGCGGCGCGGCCACTGGCCCGCCGCCCAGGCCAGTCCCGCCGCGACGCCCTCCAGCGTCGCGGCGTGCACGGTGCCGTCCGGGGTGCGCCGCCAGTCCAGCTCGACGCCGCCCGCGCGCAGTTCACCGTGCTCGACGTAGGTGTCCGGGGTGCCGGGGCCGAGCAGGGCGCGCACCGACTCCGGGACCTGGTGCTCCTCGCCCTCGGACGTCACCTCCGCCTCGAAGCTCTCGCCGAGCCGCCGCACCCGGAACAGCTCGGCCAGCTCCGCCGCGTTGGCCGGGGCGACCGGCAGCAGCGGCAGCCCTCCGGTCAGCGGGAGCAGATCGGGGGCGTCCGCGATCACCGCGTCCGCCGCGTCGACCACCCGCACCTCGCCGTCGACCACGGCCCGCAGCTCGTCCGGCAGCGTGACCTGCTCCGGGTCCAGCTCGGCCAGGGCGGTGTACAGGGAGTGCAGTTGGACGGGGCCGACCGGGCGGTCCCCGTCCGCGAGCCGGCCGAGGAGTTCGGCCGCACCGCCGGGCTCGTCCAGCAGGGCGGCGACCGAGGTCCGCACCCCGAGGGCGCGCAGCACCTGGGCGTCGTCGAAGCCGGTGGCGTCGGCGGGGTCGTACAGGCCCGCCAGCCGGGGATCGCCCCCGTCGGCGCGCAGGCCCGCCGGGCGGCGGCCGTCCAGCACCGGGTGGTCGCGCAGCCACCAGGCGGTGTACGGGCGCACGGACTGCGTGGTGCCGTCCGGCAGGAGCACCCGCACCGGCTGGGTCAGGGCGTCGCGCAGCGGGGGGCGGGCCAGCATGGCGAGCGCCTGGGGCCAGGCGTCGTCGTCGACCAGGTCGAGGTCGCGGACGGCGACGAGTTCGGTGGCGACGGGCGGCACCACGGTGTCCGGGAGCTGGTCGAGGATGTCCTCGCACCAGACGTCCACGGCGTCGAGCAGCCCGGCGTCGTCGGACTCCGCGAAGTCGCCGTCGCGGGGCTCCAGTTCGTCCGGGTCCAGCACCACATCGGTGGCCCGTACGAGTGCGAACGTGGCGAGCACCCCGCAGGCGGTGAGCGGCTGCTCGCCCCAGCGGCCGGCCAGCTCCTCGTCGCACAGGGCGAGTTCGCCCTCGCGCATGACGGCGGCGAACGGGCTGCCGGGCAGCACGAGTTCACCGGCCGGGGCGGGCTCGCCGTCCTCGTCGGGCAGGGCCAGGGCGCCGAGCCAGGGCTCGTCGCCGGGCACCAGGTCCGCGTCCCGGACGAGCGTGAGGACGGTGTCCGCCAGCTCGTCGCCGTCCAGCGCGTCCTCGTCCCAGATCTCGCCCGCGTCCAGCGAACCGGCGACGGCGGCCCGCACCTGCGGGGTCGTCAGCACGGCGCGCGGGGTGGCGGGCAGGGCGCCCAGCTTCTCCAGGAGCGGGTGCGCGGCGTCCGGGTGGGCGACCTTCAGCCCGAGCCGGGCGAGCCGGTCCAGGACCGGCCCGGTCAGCGCGTCCGGAAGCGGCAGCAGGATCTGCCGGGGGCCGATGGTGGTGCGGGGGACGGCCGGGGCGTCGGGGTCGCCGCCCCGGGAGTCCGTACCGGCGAGCGGCACCGGCAGCCCGGAGAGCCGGTCCGGGTCGATGCCGGACAGGCTGTCGTAGAGCCGCCGCCACCAGACCGGGGCGCGCTCCAGACCGGCGAGCCGGTCGATCGCCTCGGTCAGCGGCACCCGGGCGACGCCGAGCGTGCGCAGCTCGACGCGGCGCTCCAGACCGGCGGGCAGCAGGCAGGGCAGCACCTCCGCCAGCACCGCGACGGTCCCGGCGCCGACCCCCTCCAGCACTTCGGCCTCCAGCGGCCGCAGCGCGGTGGTGGCCTTGCGGCCCTCGTCCGCCCCGGCGTCCCAGCTGTCCCAGCGGTCGGGCTCGGCCGCCGGGTCGCGCGGGGCTGCGGGCTCCAGGAACGCGACGCGCGGCAGCCGCTCCAGGATCGCCGCGCGCAGCGCGCCGTCCAGCTCGCCCTTGCCGAGCGGTCCGGGCACGAGCGCGATGGTGGCGGTGGAGACCGGCTGCCAGTCGGCGAGCAGTTCGGCGTACGCGTCGGCCGCGCGCCGCACCAAAAAGTCGGTGAGCGGGCCCGGCGCGGGGTGGCGGCGGGTGGTGTCGAGCGGCAGCGAGGCGATGAGCAGCGCGGGGACGCCGAGCGGTTCGTCGGTGGGCGTCGGCGCGTGCACGACGGGTGCGGTACGGGGGTGGACCGGGGCGCCCTCCGCGTCCACCGGGACGGCCCAGGTCACCGACCAGTGCGGGCGCAGCCGTTCCTCCAGCGGGCGGCCGACGAGCAGGTCGGGCTCCACGGGGCCGTGCCGGGCGACGGTGCGCCAGCGGTTCGTACCGCGCTCCGAGTCGTCGACGTGGACGTACGGGCCGTGCTGCGAGCGGCTCAACGTCCTTACGCTGTCCGGGGTTTCGATGACGATCTCGTCGAGTCCGCTCAGCGTGAGCAGCAGCGCGTCGTCCACGGCGGTGAGCAGCCGGCCGACCAGGTCCTCCGCGACGCCGTCGCGCAGCGGCAGTACGACGACGGTGTCGTAGCCGTCCGGAGCGGTGCCCTCCGCGGGCAGCGGGAGCCGGAGCAGCGGTACGTGTCCGTCGCGGCGGCGCAGCTCGTCACCCAGCCCCGGGCTGCCGACGGCGGCGTCCCGGGCGAGGTCGCGGGCCTCGGCCAGGGACCAGCGCACGCCCCCGTGCCGGCCGATGACGGCGGGCTCGTCGCTCACCGCGAGCACAGCGGCGAACCCGACGCCGAACCTGCCGACGGCTCCCTCGTGGCCCTCGCGCTTGGCGGACGCGCGCAGCGTGGACAGCGACTCCACCCCGGTGGCGTCCAGCGGCGCGCCGGTGTTCGCGGCGGCGAGGACCGCCGGGGCGGTCGCGGTGGCCGGGTGCAGGGTGAGCCGGAGCCGGCCGGGGGTCTGGGCGCGGGCGGCGGCGTCGGCGGCGTTCTGGGCGAGCTCGACGACGAGGCGGTCGCGGTAGCCGCCGAGCGCGAGGTCCTCCTCGGCGTTGGCGTCCTCCCGGAAGCGGGCGGGGCCGGCGCCCCAGGCGTCGAGCACGCGGCGCCGCAGCCGTGCGGTGCCGAACGGGTCGGCCCCCTCGGTCGCATTCATGCTCACGCTGACTCCCTCTTCCGGTTTCGGGTCCCCGTGCCGCCAAGTGTGCGCCCGAAGCTACCGGGTTCCCGGGGGGGTGCCGCGTTGTCCTCAATCGCCGGACGGGCCGGGGGCGCCCGGCCCGTCCGGCCACATCAAGCCCGTCCGGCGATTGAGGACGGAACCGTTGCGCCGGGGCAGCCCGCACGCGCAGGGGGCCGCACCCCAGGCCACCGCCTACGAGTGGCCGAGGTCCTCCGACGGCGCGTCCGGTTCCGCCGGTACGGAGCCGGAATCCCGCGCCGGACGCAGCGGATACTCGTCCACCTGCATCGTGTCCAGCGCATGCGGCGCCGGCTTCGGCGGCTTCGGCATCACCGCGGCCTCCGAATGCCCGCCACAGCCGTACGACAGGGACACCACGTGCCCGTCCGCCGGGCCGAACTCGTTCGCGCACACCCCGAAGGCCTGCTTCAACGAACCCGCCAGCGGCACCAGGAAGGCACAGGAGACACAGGTGGCCGGAGCCGCCTGGGCCATCGGCGTCTTCGCGCCGAACCCCTCGTCCCAGCGGTCGGCCGCCGCGTACAGCCCGTACCGCGACAGCACCCGCGCACGCCGCATCCCGAGCTCGTCCGCGACGGACGCGATCGAACCCCGTCGCGGGGTCCCCGGGCGCGTCGTCAGCTCCGCGTCCTCCGACTCGACGAGCTCGGCCAGCTCACCGGAGACCGGAGAGTTGGGCGGCGGCTCGTCCTCACCGGTGTAACCGGGCTCCAGCCGCAGATCGTCCGCCTCTGTGGGCAGCAGATCGCCCGGCCCCATGTCGCCCGGCCGCAGCCGCTCGCTCCACGGCACCCACTCCGGCGCGAGCAGCGCGTCACCGCCCGGCAGCAGCACCGTTTCGTCCAGCGTGACGTTCTTCGCGCGGGAGGCCCTGGCGACCGTCACCGCCCAGCGCCAGCCCCGGTAGGCCGGGTCCTTGCACTCGAAGTAGTGCGTGACGACCCGGTCCCCCTCGGGCACCACGGCCACATGCTCACCCACGACCCCTGGCGCGGCTGCCTCCTCGGCCGCCGCGCGGGCGAGGTCTACGGCCTCGGCGCACAAACGGTCGGGAACAGGGGTACGGGCCGTACGGCTTCTCGTCGTCGCAGCACTCACAGGTCTCGCTTCTCTCCTACGCCAGTCTCACGAGCGCGCCAGCACATCCATCGATTTCAGCCATTCGGTTGCGGGCGGAGCGGACCTGGGGGCCGCGTCGACGTCCACACCCGTTGTGCCTGCCTCGGGCGCACCTTCTGCAATCCATTCTGCGGGATCGCCGAGAGGCGCGCGGCCAAGAACAACCGCCGGTGGCGCGCTACGCACGCTACCCTCTCCGCCGCTTCCCGCCCACCTGCCCGTCCCAAACAACGCCGTATCCGGTGCCGTGTCCCGTGTAAAGGGCACTGTCCGGCCATCCGTATCCGCCCGTATCCGCCGGGCCCGCACCCGCTGCGACCTGGCCCGTCACTGACCCGACGGGGCGTCGCGCGCCGCGTCCCGCGCCTGTCCCGGTTCGTGACGACTGGTCCTGGGGCACTATGACCAAGTGGCTTCTGCCAGGTCGCACGACGGACCCGGCCCGCTCCGCAGGACGGGCCGGACGATCGGTCATGCCCTGCGCTCCCCGTTCACCGGGACCGCCCGGTCCATCCGGAAGGCGACGCACGCCCACGGGGCGGGGGAATCCGGTCTCGGCAAGCTGATCGAGCTGCACGCGGTGAACGGCGCGGGTGACGTGATGATCACCGTCGCACTGGCGTCCACGGTGTTCTTCTCCGTACCGACGGACCAGGCGCGCGGCCGGGTCGCGCTGTACCTCGCCGTCACCATGGCGCCGTTCATCGTCCTCGCCCCGGTCGTCGGCCCGCTCCTGGACCGTCTGCCGCACGGGCGTCGCGCGGCGATGGCGGGCTCCATGCTGGCCCGTGCGCTGCTGGCGCTCACCATGTCGGGCGCGGTCGCCACCGGCGGCCTGGAGCTGTATCCGGCGGCCCTGGGCGTCCTGGTCTGCTCGAAGGCGTACGGAGTCGTGCGCAGCGCCGTCGTACCGCGCCTGCTGCCACCGCGATTCTCGCTGGTGAAGGCGAACTCACGGGTGACCCTCGCCGGTCTCCTCGCCACGGGTGCGGCCGCTCCGATCGGGGCGGGGCTCCAGACGATCGGCCCGCCGTGGCCGCTCTACGGCGCGTCCGCGATCTTCGTCGGCGGCGCGATCCTCGCCTTCACCCTGCCGCCCAAGGTGGACTCGGCGAAGGGCGAACGCAAGGCGCGCCTGGTGCACCCGCACGAGGAGGACGGCACCGTCCGGCCGGAGCCGCTCCGCCCGGAGCCGCTCCGCAAGGACGCCACGCCCGGGGCCGGGAGGAAAAGCAGATTCCGGGCGAGGAACGGCGAGAAGCGGCCGGGGCTGCGTTCGGTCGGCCCGTCCGTCCTGCACGGGCTCCAGGCCAACGCCGCACACCGCGCGCTCTCCGGCTTCCTGATCTTCTTCCTGGCGTTCCTGCTGCGCGAGCAGCCGCTCTCCGGGCAGAGCGCCGCGATCTCGCTCGGCATCGTCGGCGTGGCGGCCGGGACGGGCAACGCGCTGGGCACGGCGGTCGGCTCCTGGCTCAGGGCCCGGGGCCCGGAGATCATCATCGCCTCCGTACTGGGCCTGGCGCTGGGCGTCGCCGTACTGGCCGCGGCCTTCTTCAGCACGGTCATGGTCGCCGCGCTCGCGGCCATGGCGGGCTTCACCCAGGCCCTGTCGAAGCTGTCGCTGGACGCGATGATCCAGCGCGACGTGCCGGAGGAGGTGCGCACCTCGGCCTTCGCCCGCTCCGAGACGCTGCTCCAGATGTCGTGGGTGGTGGGCGGCGCGATCGGGATCTCGCTCCCCCTCAACGGCGTACTGGGCATGGCGGTCGCCGCGGGCATCCTCGCGCTCGGTGCGGCGGCCTCCGTACGGGGGCTGCTGGGAGCCGCGCGGCGTGGCTCGCCGCACCCCCGCGTGGCATGAGCCGGAGCGACCGATAGCCTTCGGCCCATGACCGTTGCGTTCTTCTCCGGTAAGGGCCGTCGAATCGGCGTCGCTCTTGGTGCCGTGTCCGCGGGACTCCTTGTCCTCTCCGCCTGCGACAAGCCGACGCCACTCGCCACCGTGACGGTCGGCGACAACTCGGTGCACACCGAGGCGTCCTGCTACAACGACGGCAAGGCCCTCAAGGAAGCCGAGATCAAGGGCTGCCTGAACAAGAAGGCCGACAAGACCGTCAAGGTCGCCATGGACGACAAGGTTCACTTCGGTGTGGACCCGTCGGTCTCGGACAACGGCTGGACGCTCTTCATCAACGGCCAGCAGGCCGAGCAGGAGCCCTTCGAGAAGACCTACCGGTCCATCCCCGGCAGCGCCTTCTTCGCCAGCCAGACCGGCGAGGCCACCGCCGACAAGACGCAGGTCAGCATCGTGGAGACCAAGGGCAAGGAGCTGCTGGGCATCTGGCACTTCGAGCTCAAGAAGACCAGCTGACCCACACCTCTCTCCTATCGCTTCCTCGGAGGCCCCTCCCGTGCGCGTGCTCGTCGTGACCGCAGTCCCGGTGGAACGGGACGCGGTCACGCGTGCGTTCGGGGACGGCTCCGAGGTGTCGGTGCGCCGGGTGCCGGGCGCGGAGATCCACCGCGCGGGCCCCTTCGACGTCCTCGCGGGCGGCGCGGGACCGGCCGCCGCAGCGGCCTCCGCCGCGTTCGCCCTGGCCTCCGACCGCTATGACCTGGTGATCTCGGCGGGCATCGGCGGCGGCTTCACCGGCGTCGCCCCGGTCGGCTCACTCGTCGTGGCCGGCCGCATCGGAGCGGCGGACCTGGGTGCCGAGACCCCCGCCGGCTTCGTGCCCGTCACCGATCTCGGCTTCGGCCGGGTCTGGCACTTCCCGCCCCGCTCCCTGGCCCGCGCGGCGGCCACCGCGACCCACGCGGTGACCGGCGACGTCCTCACCGTCTCCACCGTGACCGGCAGCGCCGAGCGCGCCGCCGCCCTCCTCACCGCGCACCCCGGCGCCGTCGCGGAGGCCATGGAGGGCTTCGGGGTCGCGGAGGCGGCGGACCGGCTCGGCCTGCCCGTCCTGGAGATCAGAGCCGTCTCGAACGCCGTCGGCCCCCGCGACCGCGACGCCTGGCGCATCGGGGACGCGCTGGCCGCGCTCACCGACGCGTTCGGCAAGCTCATACCCGTACTGGAAGGCTGGACGACCCACCATGACCGCAACCACTCCTGACCCGCTGCGCATCGCCTTCTCGCCGTGCCCGAACGACACGTTCGTCTTCGACGCCTGGGCACACGGCCGGGTCCCGGACGCGCCCGCCCTCGATGTCACCTTCGCGGACATCGACCTCACCAACGGCATGGCGGAGCGCGGCGAGCTGGACGTCCTGAAGGTCTCGTACGCGGTGCTGCCCTGGGTCCTCGACGAGTACGCGCTGCTGCCGTGCGGCGGCGCGCTGGGGCGGGGCTGCGGGCCGCTCGTACTGACGCGGGAGCCGGGCACGGACCTGACGGGGAAGACCGTCGCCGTCCCGAGCGAGCGCTCCACCGCCTATCTGCTGTTCCGGCTCTGGGCCGCGGAGGCGGTGCCGGGCGGTGTGGGCGAGATCGTCGTCATGCCGTTCGACGAGATCATGCCGGCAGTACGGGACGGCAAGGTCGACGCCGGTCTCGTCATCCACGAGGCGCGCTTCACGTACCAGAACTACGGTCTGCACAACCTGGCCGACATGGGCCGCCACTGGGAGGACACGACCGGCCTGCCGATCCCGCTCGGCGCGATCATCGCGAAGCGCTCGCTGGGCGAGGAGGCGCTGAAGCTGCTCGCGGAGTCGGTGCGCGCGTCGGTACGGATGGCGTGGGAAGACCCGCAGGCATCGCGCCCGTACGTCCAGGAACACGCCCAGGAGATGGACCCGGCAGTCGCGGACCAGCACATCGGCCTGTACGTGAACGAGTTCACCGCGGACCTCGGCGAGGACGGCTACGCGGCGATCCGCGGCCTGCTGACCCGCGCCGCGGCCGAGGGGCTGGTACCGCCCCTCGGACCGGACGCGCTCTCCTACCCCTGAGCCCCGCCCCCGTACGTCACGTCACGTCACACGTCGAGCTGGTCCGCGACCGCCCGCAGCAGGCCGGCGATCTTCGCTCCGGCCGCCTTGTCGGGGTAACGGCCGCGCTCCAGCATCGGCGTGATGTTCTCCAGCACGGTCGTCAGGTCCTGCACGATTGACGCCAGCTCGTCCGGCTTGCGGCGCTGGGCGGCCGCGACGGACGGGGTGGGGTCGAGGATGGCCACGGAAAGCGCCTGGTCACCGCGCTGCCCGGCGACCACACCGAATTCGACACGCTGACCGGGCTTGAGTGCGTCGACTCCGGTGGGGAGCACCGACGAGTGCACGAAGACGTCACTGCCGTCGTCGCGGGAGAGGAAGCCGAAGCCCTTCTCGCTGTTGAACCACTTGACCTTGCCAGTCGGCAAAGCACGCACCCCATCTCAACCCGTATGCCGGAACAAAGCCTCAGCAGGTCAGGCCGTCCAGTGATCGTGCTCCCCCTGCTGGCAGAAGCCTCCACAGGTGAAGTACCCCTCGTCAAGGCAGGTCATCCGGACTGGTGTCCTGAAAGAACTACTCTGACGGGGTGAGTACTTCCCCTTCTGGCGCGGGCGACCTGCTGGTCCGGCTCGGCGCGATCATCTTCTTCGTCGGTGCCCTGGCGACCCTGGTCACGATGGCACCGCTGTTCCTCGGCACCGAGCCGTTCCCGTCCATCGCGTACGCGGTCTGCATGCTGATGGGCGTCGGCTTCCTGGTCGCCGCGGCGGGCGTCGTCCGCTCGGCACGGGCGGGTGCACCGCAGCGGTAGGGCTTTCCTACGCCGCGTACCCGTTCGCCGCGTACGCGGTGAGCCAGGCCGGGAACTCCGTCAGTGACGACAGGACCACGTCCGCGCCGGCCGCGCGGAGCTCGTCCGCGTCGCACGGGCCCGTCGTCACGGCCACCGACAGGGCGCCCGCGGCCCGTGCGCCACGCACGTCGCCCGTGTGGTCGCCCACGTAGACGCCCGCCCGGTGCTCGCGCAGGGCCTCCGCCTTCGCCTCGGCCCACAGGCCGCCGGCCAGTACGTCGGGCTCGATGCCCACATGGGTCAGGTGCAGCTTCGCGCTCGGCTCGTACTTGGCGGTGACGACCATCGCGCGGCCGCCCAGCCCGCGGATCGCCTCGACCGACTCGCACGCGCCGGGCATGGCGGGTGAGGAGGCGATCGCGTATGTGGGATACATCTCACGGTAGCGGCCGACCATCTCGGGCACCTGAGCCGCCGGGAACCAGTTCGCCAACTCGTCCTCCAGCGGCGGCCCCAGCCGGCTGACCACGAGATCGGCGTCGATCACCGCACCCGTCTCGGCGGAAAGAGCCAGGTAGCAGGCCTTGATGCCGGGCCGGGAGTCGATGAGCGTCATGTCCAGGTCGAAGCCGACCATCAGCGCGTGCGATGCCATGGCCTCCATTGTGCCGAGCGGACACGGGGACCCGGCACCGCCCCGGACCGCCGCCCCGGGGCGGTGCTTAGACTTAGCCAAGCCTTACTTTGCTTCGCTTTTCGATTGGGTCCGATGCCAGCCGCCGCACCACGCCGCTCCAGACGCGCTCTCATGACGGCGGCGGCCGTCCTGGCGCTGCTGTTCGCCGTACTGCTCAGCCTCGCCGTGGGGGCGCGCTCCATCGCCCCGTCGGCCGTACTGGACGCCCTGCTGCACGGCGGGCACTCCGACGCCGCCGAGGTCATCCGGAGCATGCGGGTGCCGCGCACCCTGATCGGGCTGATGGTCGGCGCCGCCCTCGCCCTCGCCGGCACGGTGCTCCAGGGCATCACCCGTAACCCCATCGCCGACCCCGGCATCCTCGGCATCAGCCAGGGCGCCTCTGTCGGGGTGGTGCTGGCCATCGCGTACGCGGGCATCCACACGCTCACCGGGTACGTCTGGTTCGCCTTCGCGGGGGCGGCGATCGCCTCCGTCGCGGTGTACGCCATCGCCTCCAGCGGACGCGGCGGAGCCACCCCGGTGAAACTCGCGCTCGGCGGCGCCGCGATCAACGCGCTGCTGGTGTCCGTGACCATGGCCGTACTGACGACGAAGGCGTCCGCGCTGGACGAGTTCCGGTTCTGGCAGGTCGGCTCGATCGCCGGCCGCGAGTCCCAGGTAGCCCAGCAGATCTGGCCGTTCCTGCTGGTCGGGACCGTGCTCGTGCTCTCCGTCGCCCGAGGGCTCGACGCGCTCGCGCTCGGCGAGGACATGGCGAAGGGCCTCGGGCAGAAGATCGCGACCGTACGGATCGTCGGCGGCATCGGCGCCACCGTGCTCACCGGCGTCGGCGTCGCCGCGGCCGGGCCGATCGCGTTCATCGGCCTCGCCGTCCCGCACATCGCCCGCGCGATCGTCGGCAGCGACCACCGCTGGGTGCTCCCGATGGCCACCCTGATCGGACCCGTGATGCTGCTCGTCTCCGATGTGATCGGCCGGATCGTCTTCCCGCCGAGCGAGGTCCCGGCCGGGGTCATGACGGCGCTCATCGGGGTGCCGTTCCTGGTCACGCTGGTGCGCCGGAAGGCGGTGCCCGCATGAGCGCCACCACGGCCGCCGTACGGCCCGCCGGGTACAGCGTCCTCAAGGTCGGGGCGCGGGGACGGTTCCTGCTGCACCGCCGGGCCGCGGTCGTCGCCGTCTCGCTCGTCGTCCTGCTGGCCGTCGTCTGCGTCGCGTACCTCTGCGTAGGCGAGAGCTACGTCGCCCCCTCCGAAGTCCTCAACGTGATCCTGGGACGGCCCTCCCCCGACGAACTCGTCGTCGGCACGCTGCGGCTGCCCCGCATGGTCGTCGGGCTGCTCGTCGGCCTCGCCTTCGGGATCGCCGGCGCACTGATCCAGACCGTCGCCCGCAACCCCCTCGCGAGCCCGGACATCATCGGCATCAGCCAGGGCGCGAGCGCCCTCACGGTCGGCGCGATGACGTTCGGCATCACCTCGTACACCGTCCTGCCCTACCTGTCGGTGATCGGCGGGGTCGCGGCCGCCGCGCTCGTCTACGCCTTCGCGTGGCGCGGCGGGCTGCACGCCACCCGGTTCGTGCTCATCGGCATCGGCTTCGCCATCGCACTGCGGTCCGTCACCACCCTGTTCCTGACCAAGGGCGACTACCTCGTCGCCCAGCAGGCCCAGATCTGGATGACCGGCTCGCTCAACGGCCGAGGCTACGACGAGGCCGCCCCGATCGGCTGGACGCTGCTGATCCTGCTGCCCGCCGTCCTGTGGGCGGCCCGCGCGCAGCGCACCGTGACCATGGACGACGACACGGCGACCGCGCTCGGGGTACGCCTCGGCCGGGTACGGCTCGGGCTCGTCGCACTCGGCGTGATCCTGGCGTCGGTGGCGACGGGAACGGCCGGACCGGTCGACTTCGTCGCCCTGCTCGCCCCGCAGATCGCCCGCCGGATGACCCGGACCGCGCAGATCCCGCTGTTCTGCTCCGCGCTGCTCGGCGCCGTCATCGTCGTCTTCGCGGATCTGCTGGCCCGCAGGCTCTTCTCCCCCACCGAACTGCCGGTGGGCGTCCTGACGGCGGCGGTCGGCGCCCCGTACCTGATCTGGCTGATCATCCGCGGTCACGGTGGCCGCAGGGGAGGCAACGCATGACCACGACCCAGCAGGACGCGGTGACCAGCCGGCTCACGGTGGCCGGACTGACCCTCGCGTACGAGGACCGCACCGTCGTCCACGAACTGGACCTCGCCGTCCCTGACGGCCGGGTCACCGTCATCGTCGGGCCGAACGCCTGCGGCAAGTCGACGACGCTGCGCGCGCTCGGCCGGCTCCTCAAGCCGCGCGGCGGGGCGGTGCTGCTGGACGGCACCGAGCTGTCGAAGATCCCCACGAAGAAGATCGCCCAGTCCATCGGGCTGCTCCCGCAGACCCCGGTGGCCCCGGAGGCGATCACCGTCTCCGACCTGGTGGCCCGAGGCCGCCAGCCCCACCAGCACTGGTGGCAGCAGTGGTCGCAGGAGGACGAGCGGGCGGTGACGGACGCCATGGAGCGCACCGACATCACCGCGCTCGGCTCCCGCTCGGTGGACGAGCTGTCCGGCGGGCAGCGCCAGCGGGTGTGGATCGCGATGGCGCTCGCCCAGGAGACCGATCTGCTGCTGCTCGACGAACCGACGACGTACCTCGACATCGCGCACCAGGTGGAGGTCCTCGACCTGGTGCGCCGGCTCGCCGCCCCGGCGGCCGACGGCACCCGGGGCCGGACCGTGGTGACCGTGCTCCACGACCTCAACCAGGCCGCCCGCTACGCCGACCACCTGGTCGCCATGAAGGCGGGCCGGATCGTCGCGGAGGGCCGCCCCGAGGACGTCGTCACCGCCGAGCTCGTCCGCGAGGTGTTCGGCCTGGACGCGGTGATCGTGCCGGACCCGGTGACGGGTTCGCCGCTCGTCGTGCCGGGAGCGCCCTGGCAGCCCGCGCACGCGTCCTGAACCCGGACTCCGCCCACCACCGCCCCCTCCACGAAAGGCAATCCATGGCCCCCTCCGTCCGCCGCCGTGGCCTCACCCTCGGCGCACTCGCCCTGACCGGCGCACTCGCACTCTCCGCCTGCGGCTCCTCCGACTCCGACTCCGGCGCCAAGGGCGACGGCGGTTCCTCTGCGGGCGGCGGCACGCACACCGTCAAGACGGCGATGGGCGACGTGAAGGTCCCGGCGCGCCCGCAGCGCGTGGTGGTCCTGGACACCGGTGAGCTGGACTCCGCGCTCACCCTCGGCGTGGAGCCCGTCGGCGGGACGCACTCCGCGACCGAGGACGGCTTCCCCGCCTACCTGCCGGCGGCGAGCACGAAGGGCATCAAGGAGGTCGGTGAGATCTCCAGTCCCAACATGGAGGCCGTCGCCTCCCTGAAGCCGGACCTGATCCTCACCAGCAAGGTCCGCGACGGCGACCGCTACAAGCAGCTCAGCGCGATCGCCCCGACCGTGATGACGGAGTCCACCGGCTCGGACTGGAAGAACAACTTCAAGGTCCACGCGGAGGCGCTCGGCAAGCAGGCGGAGGCGAAGAAGGTCATCGCCGCGTACGACGCCCACGTCGCGAAGGTGACAGCGGCGGTCGGCGGCAAGAAGAAGGCGGCGACCACCGACGTCAACTTCGTACGGTTCGTCGAAGGCGCGGACATCCGCATCTACGGCAAGCAGAACTACATCGGCTCGATCCTCGCCGACATCGGCATGGGCCGCCCCGCCATCACGGACAAGGCCAAGGACGGCTTCTCGTACGACGTGTCGCCCGAGAAGATCGACCTCGCGGACGCGGACGCCGTCTTCACCTCGACGTACGGCGACCCCGACAAGGCGGGCACGACCCGGACCATGAAGAGCGGGCTCTGGAAGAACCTCAAGGCCTCCAAGGACGGAAAGGTCTTCAAGGTCGACGACCGGCTGTGGATCGCGGGCATCGGCTACACCGCGGCCGACCAGATCCTCGACGAGTTCCAGACGAAGATGACGGGCTGACAGCGGGGTTCCCTGAGGTTGCCCCGGCCCGGGGCGCGGGGTTCCGTCCTCAAGCGCCGGACCGGCTCGGGTGGTGCGGGGCCCCTCAGCGCCCTGGCCGAGGGCCCCGCGCCCGCCACACCAGGTAGAGCGCCGAGGCCACGGCCGCGCCCCGCAGCACCCAGGGCCAGGTCTGGCCGATCGCGGGGCCCATCTGCCCGTCCCCGACGGGCGCGCCCCACCGGCCGTCCATCCGGCCCCACAGCCAGACGAGAGCGCCCGCCGCGACCACCCCGGGCAGCCCCATCACCACCCACTTCGCCTCCGCACGGGACAGCTTGCGGGAGCTGTACGCGAGGGCCCAGCCGCCCGCCAGGGCCAGCAGCGCCTGCGGGGAGTCCATCACCGCGCCGGCCACCAGCAGGGCGGCGGCGAGCAGCAGCACGGGGTGCGAGAAGCCGCGCCGGGGCGCCCTGCCCCCGCCCCGGACGCGGCGCGGCCTGGGCAGCCACCGCCGCCGGGGCGCGGCCCGCGCCTCCTCGTACTCCTCGCCCTCCTCCTCGAACTCCCCGTCGCCGTCCTCGTACTCGTCCTCGGCCGCAGCGTCCTCGTCGTCCTCGTCGTCCCCGACCGGCGGGCGCAGCACCGCCGGGATCTCCACCCCGCCGCGGAAGCCCGCCACTTCGGTGCCCGCCCCGAACTCGCCGGCCTCACCGAAGGGGCCCGGTTCGACGCGCCACCAGTCCGCCTCGCTGCCGGACGGGCCCAGTTCGTCCGTGCCGGCCCGGTGCGGGGAGGACGGTCCGCCGCCGGCCGGAGCCGCCGCGGGGGCCTCGGGCGGCTCCGACGCGCCCCTGCGCGAACTGTCTTTCCGGCCGCTCGGGCGGCTGTCCTTGCGGAGCTTCGGTCTGCGCGGACGGGGCACCCCGGGCGCCTTCGCGGGCCCCGGCGCCGCCTCCGGCGACTGCGGCAGCCGCACCGATCCGTCGGCGGACGAGGCCGCCGCGGCGACCAGTTCGTCCGGTGTGCCGAGCTTCCCGATGATGCGGCGCACCGCCGCGGGAGTGTCCGCGGCCTGCTTCACCCGCTGCCGGTCGATCTCGCCCCGCAGCGCCGAGACCAGCCTCATCCGGGTGCCCGAGGACAGCTGTTGCTGCTGTGCGATGTCCCCGACCCGGCTCAGGTAGTCGTAGACCAGCTGATCGCTCTCGATCCCCACGCGATGGTTCCCCTCTGACCGCCCTGCACCGACGGTAGCGCCCTCGGGCCCGTCCGGAGCGACTACCGTGGGACGGATGGGGATGACCACACCACCGCGGACGCTGGCCGAGGCTCTGCGCGCCCGGGACGACGAGTCCTTGGCCGGGCTGCTGCGCGCCCGGCCCGACCTCCTCAGCCCCGTGCCGAACGACATCACCCAGCTCGCGACCCGGGCGGGCACCCGTGCCTCCGTCGTCCGCGCTCTGGAACACCTCGACCGGTTCGCCCTGCAGACCGCGGAAGCGCTCGCGGTAGCGCCCGATCCCGCTCCGTACGACACGCTGCTCGGGCTGCTCACCGGCGACGGCCGGGACGACGGCGAGCTTCGCGGTGACGCGGGCGCGGCCATCGTGGACGCGCTGCCGGGCGCCCTGGACACGCTGCGCGAACAGGCTCTCGTCTGGGGCGAGGACGAACGGCTGCACCTGGTGCGGACGGCCCGGGAGCTCCTGGCGCCCTCACCGCAGCACCCCTCCCCCACCGGTCTCGGCCCGACCGTCTCCGAGGCCACCGCCGGCATGTCGCCGGGCCGGCTCCAGGAGATCCTGGCCGCGGCCGGGCTGCCCGCCACCTACGACCCGGTGTCCGCGGTGACCTCGCTGTCCGCGCTCTTCACCGACCGGGCCCGGATGGGCGAACTGCTGGACACCGCCCCGGTGGAAGCCCTGTCGGTGCTGGACCGGCTGGTGTGGGGCCCGCCGTACGGGGAGGTGACCCCGAATCCGACGCCGCCCGTGAAGTGGCTGCGCGACCGGGGGCTGCTGCTGCCGGTGTCGACCCGCACCGTGGTGCTGCCGCGCGAGGCCGCCCTGCACCTGCGGGCCGGGCGCGCCCACCGGGTGCCGGAGCCGCTGCCGCCGGTCGTGGCGGCCGCGGCCGAACGCGATCCACAGGCTGTGGACAGTGCGGCGGCCGGTCAGGCGTTCCTGTCGGTGTCCACCGTCGAGGAGCTCCTGAAGAGCTGGAACGGCGGCGGCCCCGCCATACTGCGGGCCGGCGGGCTCAGCGTCCGCGAGCTGAAGAAGACCGCGACGGTGCTGGACGTGCCGGAGCCCGTCGCCGCGTTCTGGATCGAACTGGCCTACGCGGCCGGGCTGCTGGCCTCCGACGGCGAGACCGACGAGCGGTACGCGCCGACCCCCGCGTACGACGACTGGACCGAGCTCCCGGCCGAGGACCGCTGGGTGCGGCTCGCCACCGCCTGGCTCGCCGCCACCCGCACCCCGGGCCTGGTGGGCGGCCAGGACGCCAAGGGCCGCGCCCTGTCCACCCTCGGCCCCGGGCTGGACCGCTCCGCCGCCCCCGAGGTCCGCCACCGGGTGCTGGCCCTGCTCGACGCGCTGCCGCCGGGCACCGCCCCGGAACCGGAGACGCTGCTCGCCCGGCTCCGCTGGGAACGCCCGCTGCGCGGCGCCTCCACCTCCGCCGGGGACACCACCGACCTGCGGTCCCGGATCGCGCTGTGGACGCTGAACGAGTCCGAGCTCCTCGGCATCACCGGCCGCGGCGCCCTCGCCTCGCAGACCCGTGCCCTGCTGACGGCCGGGCCCGCGGAGGCCGCCGCCGGTCTCGCCCCGCTCCTCCCGGAGCCCCTGGACCACGTCCTGCTCCAGGCCGACCTGACCGCCGTGGCGCCCGGCCCGCTGGAGCGCCCGCTGGCGGACATGCTCGCCGCGCTCGCGGACATCGAGTCGAAGGGCGGCGCGACGGTCTACCGGTTCACGCCGGGGTCCGTACGGCGCGCCCTGGACGCCGGGCAGTCCGCCGCCGACCTGCACGCGTTCCTCGCCGCGCACAGCCGTACGCCTGTGCCGCAGCCGCTGAGCTACCTCATCGACGACGTCGCCCGCCGCCACGGCCACCTGCGGATCGGCGCCGCGTCCTCGTACGTGCGCTGCGACGACGAGGCCGTCCTCAACGAGATCCTCGCCGACAAGCGCTCGGCCACCCTCCGGCTGCGCCGCCTCGCCCCGACGGCCCTCGCCGCCCAGATCGACCCGGTCTCGCTCCTGGACGGGCTGCGCGAACTCGGCTACGCGCCCGCCGCCGAGTCCGCCGACGGCGATGTGCTGATCACCCGCGCTGGCGCCCGCCGCACCCCGCCCCGCTCGGCCCCCGCCCCGGTCCCCGAGGGCCCGCCGCTTCCGGAGCCCGCCCTGCTGGGCGCGGCGGTCCGGGCGATCCGGGCGGGTGACACGGCCGCCACCGTCGTCCACAAGGACACCGGCCCCGCGGCGCCCGGGGACACGCTGCCCCGTACGACGTCGGCCGAGACCCTGGTGACGGTCCAGGCGGCCGCGATGACGGGATCCGCGATCTGGATCGGCTACGTCAACGCGGAGGGCGCGGCCAGCCAGCGCGTCATCGCCCCGGTCCGCGTCGAGGGCGGCTACGTCACGGCGTACGACCACACGGCCGACGAGGTCCGCACGTACCCGCTGCACCGCATCACGGGCGTCGCGGAACTGGCGGACGACCAGACGGCGTAGCCGCCACCGGCACGGTCAGTGCCGCACCCGCACGGTCAGTGCCGCACCCGCACGGTCAGTGCTGCATCTGCACGGCGCAGACCTTGGCCGATCCGTTGAAGACCGTCCAGGACAGCGTCCGGCGGTCGGTCCGCTGGGGGCAGCTGCCGCCGTTCACCAGCGCCGTGATCCCCATGACCGCGTTCTGCCCCTTGGGGACCTGTGTCCGGTCGCAGCCCCAGACGCTGAACAGCCGCGCGGTGCCCTTGACGGAGCCGTCGGCCTGTTCGGTCAGTACGGCGGGGAAGCACTGGCCCGTGGCGAACACGCGGTCCAGGCAGAGCGCGATGGAGGACCCGTCGTCGTTCACATGCCCCCAGCCGTGCCGGCCGCCGCCCTCGGGGCAGCCGGAGGCGTACGTCGTCACCATCGTCACCTTCGAGAACGCGAAGCTGGCACCGCAGTCCACCGCGGACGGGCGGTCCTGGTTGAGCTTGCCCCAGCCCTCGTCGTACACGTTGAGACAGGTCCCGACGCGGACGGACGCGAACGCCACGTCCACCGGGTCCGGCGGCGCGGGGGTCGAGGGAGCCGGGGTCGAGGGGGCGGTAGTGGTGGGGCTGTCGTCGGGGGCGGGGGTGGTCTGTCCGGCGTCCGGCTTCTTGTCCTCCTCGTCGTCGTCCGTCGGCGGGTCCGGGTGCGGTATGGGTTTCACCGGAGCGTCCACGCCGGTCGCCGGCTTTTCGCCGTCGTCCGGTTCCACCTGATGCCACGGCTTCCACACGGCGAGCAGCACGGCGAGGCCCACCAGTCCGGCGAGCACCGCCGACGAGACGCTGATGAAGTAACTGCTGGTGATGTCGCGGCCGGCGACCGTGACCCGGCCCCGCCCGGACGCCCGCGCGTTGATCCGGGTCCCGCCGGTCCCGCCGTCGCCGTAGTCGTCATCGTCGTCGCCGCCGTAGTAATCGTCGTCGTCGTCGAATCGGCCCGGGTTCCCTCGGGAGTAGCTCAAACCGTCACCTGCGCCTGGTGATGTTGACGTCACGCCCCGCCATGGTGATGCGGGCCCTGCCCGACGCCCGCGCCTTCATGGTGACGCGGTGGGCCCGGAAGTCCTCCGGCCGGCCGGCCGCCCGCACCTCGTCGATCAGCTGCTCCATCGCGGGCACCAGCTCCGGGTGGTCGGCCATCAGCCGGCGCAGGCGCTGCTTCCACTCGGAGACGAGCTCCTCCTCGGTGCCGTCGTCCGCGTCCCGCCGGGCGGCGAGGAGTTCGGCGCGCATCCGGTCCAGATCCCGCACCGCCGCATCCGCCTCGCCGGGCCGCGCCCGGCGCCACAGCTCGCCCACCGCCCGCTGGACCTGCTCCCAGCCGGTCGTCGCCATTCCGTTGACCACCGTCGAAGCGGCCTGACCGGCCAGTGCCGCAAGTTCCAAGTCCATGGCCCCACTCCTGCCTTCGCTGTGCCACCGGAGAAACGTGTATATCGCCCGCGACGGTGAGGCGTCCCGCGATCTGAGGAGTTACTGAGCATGTGCGCACGGTGTCCATGGAGGCCGGTTCCTGACGGGCCGTGAGCATGCCTGGTCAGGACCGGGGCGCCCGCACCCGCCGCATCCCGCGACCGCGTACGGCACACTGGACGTTTGGCCGGTACACGGCCACCCCGCAGTAGAAAGGGCCGAAGCGCGTGACCGGACCCCTCATCGTCCAGAGCGACAAGACGCTGCTCCTGGAAGTCGACCACGAGCAGGCGGACGCCTGCCGCCGGGTGATCGCACCCTTCGCCGAGCTGGAGCGCGCGCCCGAGCACATCCACACCTACCGGCTGACCCCGCTCGGGCTGTGGAACGCGCGGGCCGCGGGGCACGACGCCGAGCAGGTCGTCGACGCGCTGGTGAAGTACTCCCGCTACCCCGTGCCGCACGCGCTGCTCGTCGACATCGCGGAGACGATGGGCCGGTACGGCCGCCTCACGCTCTCCAAGCACCCGGTCCACGGACTGGTGCTGACCTCCACCGACCGGCCCGTCCTGGAGGAGATCCTCCGGTCGAAGAAGGTCCAGCCGCTGGTCGGCGCCCGGATCGACCCCGACACCGTGGCCGTGCACCCCTCGGAGCGCGGGCAGGTCAAGCAGACGCTGCTGAAGCTGGGCTGGCCCGCGGAGGACCTCGCCGGTTACGTGGACGGCGAGGCGCACCCGATCGAGCTGGACGAGAACGGCTGGGCGCTGCGGCCGTACCAGCAGCAGGCGGTCGAGGGGTTCTGGCACGGCGGTTCCGGTGTGGTCGTGCTGCCCTGCGGGGCCGGGAAGACGCTGGTGGGCGCGGGCGCGATGGCGCAGGCGAAGGCGACCACGCTGATCCTGGTCACCAACACCGTCTCCGCCCGGCAGTGGAAGCACGAGCTGGTGAAGCGGACGTCGCTGACCGAGGAGGAGATCGGCGAGTACAGCGGCACCCGCAAGGAGATCCGGCCCGTCACCATCGCCACGTACCAGGTGCTCACGACCCGTCGCAAGGGCGTCTACGCGCACCTGGAGCTGTTCGACTCCCGGGACTGGGGCCTGGTGATCTACGACGAGGTGCACCTGCTGCCCGCGCCGGTCTTCAAGTTCACCGCCGATCTCCAGGCGCGGCGCCGGCTGGGGCTCACGGCCACGCTGGTGCGGGAGGACGGCCGCGAGTCGGACGTCTTCTCGCTGATCGGGCCCAAGCGGTTCGACGCCCCGTGGAAGGAGATCGAGGCGCAGGGCTACATCGCTCCGGCCGACTGTGTCGAGGTGCGGGTCAATCTGACGGACAGCGAGCGGCTCGCGTACGCGACCGCGGAGGCCGAGGAGAAGTACCGGTACTGCGCCACGACCGCGACCAAGCGGAAGGTCACAGAGGCCCTGGTGCGCAGGCACCAGGGCGAGCAGACCCTGGTCATCGGGCAGTACATCGACCAGCTCGACGAGCTGGGTGAGCATCTGAACGCCCCGGTGATCAAGGGCGAGACGAGCAACGCCCAGCGGGAGAAGCTGTTCGGCGCGTTCCGGGAGGGCGAGATCAGCGTGCTCGTCGTGTCGAAGGTGGCGAACTTCTCCATCGACCTGCCGGAGGCCACCGTCGCGATCCAGGTGTCCGGCACGTTCGGCTCGCGCCAGGAGGAGGCTCAGCGGCTCGGCCGGGTGCTGCGCCCGAAGGCGGACGGGCACGAGGCGCGGTTCTACTCGGTGGTCGCCCGCGACACGATCGACCAGGACTTCGCGGCCCACCGCCAGCGCTTCCTGGCCGAGCAGGGCTACGCGTACCGGATCGTCGACGCGGACGAGCTGCTGACGGACGACCGGGACGGCTGAGGGACGGCTGAGGGACGGCCGGGGGGGGGCGGGCGGTCAGCGGCGGCGGACCCCCGCCTCCTCCGCGTACTCACCGAGGACGACGACGCCGAACGCGGTCCGTACGAAGATCCCGGCGGCGCGCAGGGCGTTCCCGGCCCGGTGGCGGTGGTGGTGACCGGTGGCCGCGGTCGCGCCGTGCGCGGGGCCGGTCCTTCGCGGGTTCAGGGTGACGGTGCTCATGTGTTCCATGGTGCTCCGGCCCGGCCGGTGACGTCGTCGGCCCGCAGGGTGAAGGTGCCGGGGCCGCGACTACCCCTGTGGTCCCATGCCGTCCCCTACGGGATGGACCCTCCGGCTGTACCCGGTGTCCATTCATTCGCGTTTATTCATTCGCGCCCGGCCCGGCCCGTCGATACAATCGCCGGTCTGCCCGCCTCCCGCACCGTGGTACCGGCCGTCCGCAAGGACGTGCGCCGGCAGCCGGGGGAGCGCCGCCGACCGGACGGAAACCGGCCGACAGCCGTACGCGCGCCCTCGCGCGTACCAGTGATCGATCCCCGAGCGGACCGCATCGCCCCCGGTGAACGGCCGGGGACGGGAAGCGGTCCGCCGTCCTGCGTTGAATGCCGGAGGCAACACCGTGCCCGCGCACGAACACGAAAGCGACACCACCACCGACCCCCTGGCTCATGAACGCGCCCATCTGGCGGCCTCGCGCGCCGCGCTGCGTGCCATGCGCGAGGACGCCCAGGCCCTGAACATCCGCGATGTCACGGCGAACTGGGTGAACGCCGCGGTACTCCAGGCCCAGATCACCGACCGCATCAAGTCGCTCGCCGACCTCGCCCACACCCCGCTCTTCTTCGGACGGCTCGACTACCTCCACGTGGTCGGCGCGGACAAGGCCGAGGGCGCGGAGGGCGAGCAGTTCTACATCGGGCGCCGCCACGTCCACGACGCCGACGGCGACCCGATGGTGATCGACTGGCGGGCGCCGGTCTCCCAGCCGTTCTACCGGGCGTCCCGCAACGACCCGCTCGACGTCGGCCAGCGGCGCCGCTTCGGCTACACCGGGGGCGAGCTGACCGCGTACGAGGACGAGCACCTCACCGACCCGGCGGAGGCGGCGCAGACCAGCAAGCTGCTCCAGGCGGAGATCGAGCGGCCGCGCGTCGGCCCGATGCGCGACATCGTCGCGACGATCCAGCCGGAGCAGGACGAGATCGTCCGCAGCGAGCTGGGCGGCTCCGTCTGCGTGCAGGGCGGGCCGGGCACCGGGAAGACCGCGGTCGGCCTGCACCGGGTCGCGTATCTGCTGTACGCGCACCGGGACCGGCTGGCCCGCACCGGGACGCTGGTCATCGGGCCGAACCGGTCCTTCCTGCACTACATCGAGCAGGTGCTGCCCGCCCTCGGTGAGCTGGAGGTCAAGCAGGCGACCGTGGACGACCTGGTGACGGCGGACATCGAGGTCCGGGGTACGGACGAGGCGCGGGCCGCCGTCGTGAAGGGCGACGCCCGGATGGCGGAGGTGCTGCGGCGGGCGATCCGTTCGCACGTGACGCCGCCGACGGAGCCGGTGATGGTGGTGCGCGGTTCGCGGCGCTGGCGGGTGCCCGCGTACGAGATCGAGGAGATGGTCGACGAGCTGCTGGCCCGCGACATGCGGTACGGGGCCGCGCACGAGGCCCTTCCGCAGCGCATCGCGCACGCTGTGCTGGTGCGGATGGAGGAGGCGGGCGAGGCGCCCGACGACCGGGTGCAGAACGCGGTGGCGCGCAATCCCGCGGTGAAGGCGGCGGTGAAGGCGGTCTGGCCCGCGGTCGACCCGGCGAAGCTGGTGCTGCGGCTGCTCTCCGACCCGGAGTTCCTGGCCGCGCAGGCGGACGGGCTGCTGACGGAGGACGAGCAGAAGACGATCCTGTGGACCAAGCCTGCCCGCAGCGTGAAGTCCGCGAAGTGGTCGGCGGCGGACGCGGTGCTGATCGACGAGGCGAACGACCTGGTGGCGCGCACGCACTCGCTGGGCCATGTGGTGATCGACGAGGCGCAGGACCTCTCCCCCATGCAGTACCGGGCGGTGGGCCGGCGCTGCTCGACCGGTTCTGCCACCGTCCTCGGGGACCTGGCGCAGGGCACGACGCCGTGGTCGACGCAGAGCTGGGAGCAGGCGCTGCACCACCTCGGCAAGTCGGACGCGGTGGTGGAGGAGCTGACGGCCGGTTTCCGCGTGCCGCGCGAGGTGATCGCGTACGCGTCCCGGCTGCTGCCGGTGATCTCGCCGGGCCTGGCGGCGGTGGAGTCGGTGCGTGAGTCGCCGGGTTCGCTGTCGGTGCGGAGGGCGGAGGCCGCGGACGCGCTGGACGCGGCGGTGGTCGCGGACGCGCTGGACGCGGCGGTGGTCGCGGCCTGCGAGGAGTCGCTGGAGCAGGAGGGTTCGACGGGCCTGATCGCCGCCGACGCCCGTATCCCGTCGCTGGCGGCCGCCCTGACGGCGGCGGGCCACAGCTGCCTCTCCCCCGGTGAGGAGACGACCGCCGAGTCCCGGCTGACCCTGGTCCCGGCGTCACTGGCGAAGGGCCTTGAGTACGACTACGTGGTGCTGGACGAACCGGCGGCCGTGGTCGACGGCGAACCGGACGAACGGACGGGCCTGCGCCGCCTGTACGTGGCCCTGACCCGAGCGGTCTCGGGCCTGATCGTGGTCCACGCGGCGCCGCTCCCGGACCGCATTTCAGACCCCTCCGGCGATTGAGGAACGGGGGCCCGGGGGCGGAGCGCCCGCCACGGACCGGGCCCCCGCCCGCAGGAACACGCAACGGCGGCTCCGCCGCCCTACGCGTCCAGCACCGTCCGCCACTCCCGTACCGCCGCCGCGTCCACCGGCCCCGCCCAGCCGCCCGGCCGCGCCGCGCCGCCGATGTGGACCGCGTCGATCCCCGCGTCCAGCAGCTCCGGCAGGTGGTCGAGGCGCAGTCCGCCGCCGACGAGGATCTGCGGTTCGTACCCCGGCTCCCCCTTGCGCGCGGCCTCGACCAGCAGCGTCGGGATGCCGTCGTCCACCCCGGCGGCCGATCCCGCGGTGAGGTACGTGTCCAGTCCCGGCAGGTCCGCGAGGGCCTTGCGCAGGGCGTCCCGGTCGGCGGCGCGGTCGATCGCGCGGTGGAACGTCCAGTGGCAGCCGTCCAGTTCCGCGATGATCCGCTCGACCGCGACGAGGTCCGGGTGGCCCTCCGCGTCCAGGAAGCCGAACACGAACTCGTCGGCGCCCTCGGCCCGCAGCTCGCGCGCCTTGCGCACGAGTACCTCGATGTCACCGGCCGCGAAGCCGTCCGCCACTCTGAGCATCACCCGCAGGGGGATGTCCACTGCGGCGCGGATCGCCGCGAAGGTCGCACAGGACGGGGTGAGGCCGTCCGCCGCCATGTCGGTGACCAGCTCAAGCCGGTCCGCACCACCCGCCTGGGCAGCGACCGCGTCCTCCGCGTCGAGAGCGATCACCTCCAGGACTGCACGGTTGCTCATGGGAACCCAATCCTCCAGGAAGCAGCTATAGGTCTAGTCCAATGACCAGCCTACGGGCCGAGCGGCTGAGGACACAGTCTCACCGCGCACGCAAGATACGCGAGGTCAGAGGCGCGCCCGCCGAGCGGACGGCCGGAATCCACGGATCCGCCGGGGGCCACCCTTGCGTAGACATAGGGGTAGGGGGTATACCTGAATCAGCACCACATACCCCCCAGGGGTATGAATGACCGACTTACCGAACCCGTGATCACCGTGAAACCCGTGATCACCTACCGAGGAGGCCCCGTGTCCGCGCAGACCGCAGCCACCACCGGCGCCGCAGAGGTCGAGCTCGCCATCGGCGGCATGACCTGCGCCTCGTGCGCGGCGCGTATCGAGAAGAAGCTCAACCGGATGGACGGGGTCGAGGCCACCGTCAACTACGCCACCGAGAAGGCCCGGGTCAGCTATCGGGGCGAGGACGTCTCCGTACAGGACCTGATCGCCACCGTCGAGAAGACCGGTTACAGCGCGCAGGAGCCCGCTCCCCCGGTACGCGGCGCCGCCGCGTCCGACGAGACGGACCCGGCGGCGGAGGCCGACGAGCTCCGCCCGCTGCGGCAGCGGCTGATCACGGCGGTGCTGCTCGCGGTGCCGGTGATCGCGATGTCGATGATCCCGGCGCTCCAGTTCGACAACTGGCAGTGGCTCTCCCTGACCCTCGCCGCGCCCGTCGTCACGTACGCGGGCTGGCCCTTCCACCGCGCCGCGTGGACCAACGCGCGGCACGGCGCGGCCACCATGGACACGCTGGTCTCGGTCGGCACCTCCGCCGCGTTCCTGTGGTCGCTGTGGGCGCTCTTCTTCGGCACCGCCGGGATGACCGGCATGACGCACCCCTTCGAGCTGACCATCGGACGCAGCGACGGCGCCGGGAACATCTATCTCGAAGCCGCCGCCGGAGTCACCGCGTTCATCCTGGCCGGGCGCTACTTCGAGGCCCGCTCCAAGCGGAAGGCGGGGGCGGCGCTGAAGGCCCTGCTCGAACTGGGCGCCAAGGAGGTCACCGTCCTACGCGACGGCCGCGAGGTCACCGTGGACACGGCGGACCTGCGGGCCGGGGACCGCTTCCTGGTCCGGCCCGGCGAGAAGATCGCCACCGACGGCACCGTCGTCGAGGGCAACTCGGCGGTCGACGCCTCCATGCTCACCGGTGAGTCGGTCCCCGTCGAGGTCGGTGTGGGCGACCCGGTGACCGGTGCCACGCTCAACGCGGGCGGCCGGCTCGTCGTCGAGGCGACCCGGATCGGCGCCGACACCCAGCTGGCCCGGATGGCGAAGCTGGTCGAGGACGCGCAGAACGGCAAGGCGGCCGCCCAGCGCCTGGCCGACCGGATCTCGGCGGTGTTCGTCCCCGTGGTGATCCTGCTCGCGCTCGGCACGCTCGGCTTCTGGCTCGCCACCGGTTCGGGCCTGACGGCCGCTTTCACCGCCGCCGTCGCCGTACTGATCATCGCCTGCCCCTGCGCCCTCGGCCTCGCCACCCCGACCGCCCTCATGGTCGGCACCGGACGCGGTGCCCAGCTCGGCATCCTCATCAAGGGCCCCGAAGTCCTGGAGACCACCCGCCGCGTCGACACCATCGTCCTCGACAAGACCGGCACCGTCACCACCGGCAAGATGACCCTCCAGTCCGTCCACACCGCCCCCGGCACCACAGAAACCGACGTCCTGCGCCTCGCCGGAGCCCTGGAACACGCCTCCGAACACCCCATCGCCCAGGCCGTCGCCACCGGAGCCGCCGAACGCACCACCAGTCTTCTCCCCACCCCTGAGGACTTCGTCAACGTCCCCGGCCTCGGTGTCCAGGGCGTCGTCGAGGGACACGCCGTCCTCGTCGGCCGCGAGCAGCTGCTGGCCCAGTGGGAGATCCGCCTCCCCGCGGAGCTGGCGCGCCGCAAGGCCGAGGCGGAGGCGGCGGGCCGCACGGCGATCGCGGTCGCCTGGGACGGCGAGGCGCGGGCGGTCCTGGAGGTGGCCGACGCGGTGAAGGACAGCAGCGCGGAGGCGATCGTGCGGCTCCGGGCGCTCGGTCTGACGCCGATCCTGCTGACCGGTGACAACCGGGCGGTGGCGGAATCGGTCGCGGCGGAGGTCGGCATCGAGAAGGTGTACGCGGAGGTCATGCCGGAGGACAAGGTCGACGTCGTCAAGCGCCTCCAGGCGGAGGGCCGTTCGGTCGCGATGGTCGGTGACGGCGTGAACGACGCGGCCGCCCTCGCCCAGGCCGATCTGGGCCTGGCTATGGGCACCGGCACGGACGCGGCGATCGAGGCCGGTGACCTGACCCTGGTCCGGGGCGATCTGCGGGCCGCCGCCGACGCGATCCGGCTGTCGCGCAGGACGCTGGGCACCATCCGGACGAACCTGTTCTGGGCCTTCGCCTACAACGTGGCGGCGCTGCCGCTGGCCGCGATGGGTCTGCTGAACCCGATGATCGCGGGTGCGGCGATGGCGTTCTCCTCGGTGTTCGTGGTCGGCAACTCGCTGCGGCTGCGGGGGTTCCGCGCCGGGGTGTGACCGCTCATCCTTTCCCCCTTTCCGGGCTCCCGCGCTCAACAGGGAGTCCGGAAAGTCCTGTTGTCAGTGGCCGCGTCTAATCTTCCGGCATGACCAGCTGGATGCACGATTCCTTTCCCGACCACGAGGTGAACCTCGTCCTCGCCCGCGGCCAGTCCCTCGACGCCCTCACCTCAGGACTGCGCGAGCTGAAGCGCGAGCCGCTCGCCCAGGGCGAGGCGGGCGGCTGGGCCTGGGCGGTGCACGACATGGAGGGCGAGGAGTCCGAAGACTATGAGCTGGTCGACTACCCGCCCCTCTGCCCCGAGGGCACGGAGCTCGTGGTGTTCGTCACCGAGCCGTGCAGCGCGAAGGCGCACGGGCCCGAGTTCCACTACCTGCGCGGCGGTGCAACGACTCTGTACTTCAGCTTCGAGGACATCGGACAGCGGCTGGGGGACAACCCCGACTACATCTCGGCAGAGCTCCTCGCCGCGAACCTCATAGGCCCCGACGCTGAGTGCGAGGAGTGGCGCACGGACAAAGGCCACGACTGCTACGAGCACGAGGCCGATAGGGAGATCCGGCTCGTGAGGACGATCGCGGACGCCTTCGACCTGCCGTCGCCCCCGCTCGCACTTGAGGGGGAAGCGAAGTGAACCCGATCCCCCCGGACACCTACATCACCTATGCCAAGGGCCTGGACCTGCCCACCCTCACCGCCGTCTCCACCGAGGCGGCGCTCCCCGTCCGCACGGCGGGCGAGTCGGACGGCTGGGCCTGGGTGACGTACGACGCGGCCGCCGTCAGTGGCGCGGCGGCCCTGCGGCCGGCCCGCGACATCACCGGATTCCGCTACGACGAGCGGTTCGGCGGGCCCGACCGGGTGGTTACGGTCTTCCTGGCCTCCACCCCCGCATGTGAATGCCCGCACGGGCAGAACTACTCGGTCCCGCACTGCGACGACCACCCGTTCAACTACTCCTACAGCCGGGGCGGGTTCGAGCTGGACTACTTCAACATCGGGATGCGCCGTGAGGCGCACCGCAGCGGCGACCGGCTGATCCGGGGGCTGCTCGCCGCCGGGGTCGTCGGCCGGGAGACCCCCGTGTACGACGCCGATCCCTCGTACAACGCCGACGGAGCCGTGACGATGCGGATCATCACCGAGCACTTCGGGCTGCCCGCCGCGAACTGAGGGCCGCCCGAAGGCCGATGAGCGCCCCGGCGGATCACCTCGCCGTGCGCACGAACCGCACCACCGTCCCCGGCACCACCCGCGCCGCCCCGGCCAGCGCGGCTTCCGGGACGACACCCACCACGGGGTAACCGCCCGTCGTCGGGTGGTCGTTCAGGAACACCACCGGACGGCCGTCCGGCGGGATCTGGACCGCGCCCAGCACCATTCCCTCGCTGGGCAGTTCGCCCTGCCGGGCACGGTCCAGCGCGGGCCCTTCGGTGCGCAGGCCGATCCGGTTGCTCTGCTCCGAGACGCGGTACGCGGCGGTGGTGAGCGTGCGCAGGGTGTCGGCCGTGAACCAGGTGTGGCGGGGGCCGAGGAGCAGCGGGAGCACGAGTTCGGCGGGCACCCCCGGCCACGGAACGGCCGCCGTCGCCGGGGGGCCGGTCGGCGGGAGCGGGGGCGGGCCCAGCGGCAGCACGTCGCCGTCGCGCAGGGGGTCCGGGCCGAGGCCGGAGAGCAGGTCCGCGGACCTGCTGCCGAGCACCGGCTCCGGTTCCAGTCCGCCCGCGAACGCCAGATAGGAGCGCACCCCGTGCGCGGCGGGACCGGCGTCCAGCACCGCGCCCGCCGGTACGTGGACCGGCGCACCCCATGCCACCGGCCGCCCGTCCACCGTCACCCGGCAGGGCGCACCGCCGACGACCGCCCGCACCGCGCGGTCCGGGCGGACCGCGCAGCCGGTGACGGTCGTCTCCAGCAGCGCCGCGTCGACGGGGTTGCCGGCCAGCCGGTTGGCGAGCCGGGCGGACGGCGCGTCCAGGGCGCCCGCCCGGCCCACCCCCAGGTGCGCGTGGCCGAAGCGCCCCTCGTCCTGCACGGTGGTCAGGGCCCCGGCGCGGACGACCTCGATCCCGGCGCTCACGCCTGCGCCCCCGGCCCCATATCCGTACCCCTCTCCGTACCGGCCTCGACGAAGCGGACCCGCGCCCCGGGCACCAGCAGTGCCGGTGGTTCGCGGTCCGGGTCCCACAGGGCGGCCGGGTCCGGCGTGCGGCCGATCAGCTGCCAGCCGCCGGGGGACGGGCGCGGGTACACCCCGGTGTACGGGCCCGCCAGGGCCACCGCACCGGCCGGGACCCGGGTGCGCGGGGTCGCCCTGCGCGGCAGGTGGAGGTGGTCGGGCAGGCCCGTCAGATAGCCGAAGCCCGGGGCGAACCCGCAGAACGCGACCCGGAATTCCGTCCCGGAGTGGAGGGCGGCCACCTCTGCGGCGGCGATGCCCCACGCCCGCGCCACGTCGTCCAGGTCCGGGCCGTCGTACACGACCGGGATCTCCACCGCAGGGCCGGTGGCCCGCAGCGGCGGCGGTACCGGCCAGGACGCCAGCTCGCGGGCGAGTCCGGCCGTCTCCCGCGCGATCCCGTCCAGCAGAACCGTCCGCGCACCGGGCACCACCTCGCGTACGCCGGGCAGTTCACCGGCCGCGCGGCGGCGCAGCACCTCTGCGTGGAAGGCCTCCGTCTCCTCGCCGGAGCCCAGCTCGACCAGCAGCGCGTCCGCTCCGACGGCCAGCACGACCGGCCCCGGCCCCCGGCTCTCCCCGTCGGGCGTCGGCGTACTCATGAGAACGCCCGCACGACGACGCCCGCCTCTTCCAGCGCGACCCGGACCCGCCGGGCGATCGCCGCCGCTCCGGGGGTGTCGCCGTGGACGCACAGGGACCGCGCCGCGACCGCGATCCGGCCGCCGTCGGCCGCGAGCACGCTCCGGTCCACCGCGATCCCGACGCTCCGGCGCACCACCTCGTCCGCGTCGTGCACCACCGCGTCCCGTTCGGTGCGCGGGACAAGCGTGCCACGCTCGGTGTAGGCGCGGTCCGCGAAGGCCTCCTCGACCGCCGTCAGCCCCGCCTCCGCGGCCCTTACGAGCAGCCGGGAGCCGGGCAGGCCGAGGACGGCCGGAGTTCCGCCCGCCAGCCGGACGCCCTCGATCACCGCACCCGCCTGCTCGTCGTCGTAAACCGCGCGGTTGTACAGGGCGCCGTGCGGCTTGACGTACGAGACGGTGGACCCGGCAGCCTCCGCGAACACCCGCAACGCGCCGATCTGGTACGCGACTTCGGCGGCCAGCTCGTCGGCCGGGACGTCCATGGAGCGGCGCCCGAACCCCGCCAGGTCGCGGTACGAGACCTGGGCGCCGATCCGCACACTCCGTGCGGCCGCCGTGTCGCAGACCCGGCGCATCACGGAGGGGTCCCCGGCATGGAAGCCGCACGCCACGTTGGCGCTGGTCACGCACGTGAGGAGCGCCTCGTCGTCGGTCAGCGACCAGCGCCCGAACCCCTCACCGAGGTCCGCGTTGAGGTCCATGGGAGCCGCTGCGGCCGAGGCGTCCCCCGGGTCCGCCGGATTCATCAGATTCGTCACGAAGCGCACGTTAGCGTCTGCGAGCCCCCGGAACACGGGCTCAGAACACGAACAGCTCGTTCTCCTTCACGCCCTCCAGCTCGTACCGCGTCCCCACCAGCGGCCGGTTCGCGAACAGCCTGATCAGTGTCGCCCCGTCGCCCCGGTAGCGGCCGGGCGCCCGGCCCTCGTGCTCGGTGCCGATGGTCAGCTCCTCGCCGCTGTCCTCCAGGCGTGCGACCAGCAGCGGCGTCTTCCGGTGCCGGGCGAACGGGGCCAGCAGCGCGAGCGCGTGCGTCAGCCCCGGGCCCCGGTACGCCCCGTCGAGCCCCCACGCCTCGCGTACGTCCCCGGCGTGGATCCACTCCCCCAGCGCCACCCCGTCCAGCACCCCGCCCGCCTTGGCGATCGCGGCACCGGTCTCGGCCATCCCCCGCTCCAGCTCGTCCACCACCTCCGCGTCCGTCCATCCGGCCCGCTCCGCGATGTCGCGGTCGTTGCACTCGGGGCTGAACACGTCCGGTTCGAAGCGGCTCTCCACCACCCGGTTCAGCACGGAACCGCAGTGCGCGAGGACATGCCGCACCGTCCAGCCGGGGCACGCGGTGCGCAGGGCGAAATCGTCCGCCTGCGCGGACCGCAGCAGCGGGATGAAGGCGTCCCGCTCGGTGCGCAGGAGGAGACCGGGCAGTTCTGGATCACGTTCGTCAGCCATGCTCCAAGCCAACCACCCCGCTCCCCCGCGGACTTGGGAATTTCATGAACGCGGCCCGGCGAGAGAGGCGCCTGCCCGGCGACCGGTCACGCGCGGGAGGTCGTAACCTCGGTGGCATGGACGACGACGCACTCCGCGGCCGGTGGCAGGAAGCCCTCGTCGCCGCCCGGCGCGGCGCGGAGGGGCCGGACCCGCTGCCGTACGCGGACAACCTCCTGGCGCGCTGGGCAGAACCCCAGCGCAAGTACCACACCACCGACCACCTGGCGACGGTCCTGGACCATGTGGACACCCTCGCCGCTCACGCCTCCGACGTGGACGCCGTACGGCTCGCCGTCTGGTTCCACGACGCGGTCTACCGCCCCGACCGGACGGAGAACGAGGAGCGCAGCGCCGTCCTCGCGGAGCGCGCGCTGCCGGAGGCCGGGGTGCCCGCCGCGACCACCGCCGAGGTCGCCCGGCTGGTCCGGCTCACGGTCACGCACGACCCGGCCGCCGGGGACGGCAACGGCGAGGTGCTGTGCGACGCGGACCTGGCGATCCTGGCATCGCCGCCGAAGGAGTACGCCAGGTACGCGGCCCAGGTGCGCGAGGAGTACGGCTTCGTACCGGAGGACGCGTTCCGGGAGGGGCGGGCGGCCGTGCTGCGGCAGCTTCTGGAGCTGCCGAGGCTGTTCCGTACCCCGCACGGGGCGGCCGAGTGGGAGCCGAGGGCCCGGCACAACCTGCGCACGGAGCTGGAGCTGCTCGCACACTGAGGTGACCCGCGCCACCGCGCGACCGGGCCACCGCGCCACCCGTCCGTCGCGCGACCGGCCGGGAATGCGACGGGTAAGCGCGCTGTTAAGACGTGTCATGCCCGACTCTGCCGCTAGCCGCTCGCGTATGCCCCTGGCCGTATACATACTCGGCCTCTCCGTCTTCGCACTCGGCACCAGCGAGTTCATGCTCTCCGGACTGCTGCCGCCCATCGCGGACGACATGAACGTGTCGATCCCGCGCGCCGGACTCCTCATATCCGCGTTCGCGATCGGCATGGTGGTGGGCGCCCCGCTGCTCGCCGTCGCCACGCTGCGGCTGCCGCGCCGCACCACACTCATCGCGCTGATCTCGGTCTTCGGGCTCGGCCAGGTCGCGGGCGCGCTCGCGCCGACGTACGAGATCCTCTTCGCGTCCCGGGTGCTCAGCGCCTTCGCGTGCGCCGGGTTCTGGGCCGTGGGCGCCGCCGTCGCCATCGCGATGGTCCGGGTGAACCAGCGGGCGCGCGCCATGGCCGTGATGATCGGCGGGCTGTCCATCGCCAACGTGCTCGGGGTGCCGCTGGGCGCCTTCCTCGGGGAGAACCTCGGCTGGCGCTCCGCGTTCTGGTCGGTCGGGGTGGCCTCCGCGATCGCCCTCGTCGGCGTGGCGACGCTGATTCCCCGCATCCCCGTACCGGACGAGAAGCCGCAGCTGAAGCGGGAAGTGGGCATCTACCGCGACCGGCAGGTGTGGCTGTCCATCACGATCACCGCGCTCGCGGCGGGCGGGGTGTTCTGCGCGTTCAGCTATCTCGCGCCGGTGCTCACGGACGTCGCCGGCCTGGACTCCGGCTGGGTTCCGGCCGTCCTCGCGCTGTTCGGGGTCGGCGCGCTGATCGGTACGACGATCGGTGGCCGGGTCGCGGACGCGCACCTCTTCGGGGTGCTGCTGAGCGGTATCACGGCGTCCACGGTCTTCCTGACGGCGCTGGCGCTGTTCGCCTCCAACCAGGTCGCCGTGATCGTGCTCTCGTTCCTGCTGGGCCTGTCGGCGTTCTATACGGCCCCGGCGCTGAACGCCCGGATGTTCAACGTCGCGGGCGCCGCCCCCACGCTGGCCGGTGCGACGACCACCGCCGCGTTCAACAGCGGCAACACCGGTGGCCCCTGGCTGGGCGGCGCGGTGATCGACGCGGACTTCGGGTTCGCGGCGACCGCGTGGGCCGGTGCCGCGATGACCGTGCTGGCGCTGGTGGCGTTGGTGGTCTCGCTGCGGTTGCAGCGCACCCGGGGCTCCTCGTCCCGGCTGGTGGCGAGCGCCCCGGCCGCCGTGCCGAAGCAGTCGCAGGACGCGGCGGAGGTATGCGCCCCCTCGACGGGCACCTGAGCGCTACCGGCCCGGCAGCTCGCGCCCCTTCGGGCGGCGCAGGCCCGCCTCCGTGATCCGGCGGACCAGCTCCTTGGAGCCGATCTGCCGGGCCCCGGCCCGTACGGCGTCCTCGTACCGGGCAGCCGGCACGTCGTAGTGGTCCCGCTCGAAGGCCCGCGCCGGGCAGCCGATGGACGCCGCGAACGCGTGCAGCTCGTCGAACGAGTCGTCGCTGACCAGGTGCGACCAGAACCGCCCGTGGCCCGGCCAGTCCGGCGGATCGATATACACGGTCACGGGCGCAGTATCCCGCCGAGCGCGCCGACCGGGGCGACCGCCACGGTGGCCTTCGTGCAGACCCAGTGCGGGTCCGGGCCCAGCTCCGGTTCGACGTCGAGCGCGTGCGGGTCGCCCGAGTCGCAGACCGGGCACAGCGGCCAGCGGCCGTACTGCTCCAGGAGCGCGTCCTGGACGTCCTGGGCGACCAGGCCGACGACGAATTCCACGCCCTGCGGCCACTGCTCGACCCACCAGCGGCGGTGCGTCACCGCGTCCTCGACCATCGAGACGATCTGCGCCTCCGCCACGTCTCCGGCGGCGAGGTCGGCCATGACGCGTGCGCGGGCGGTGTGCAGCGCCTGCTCCAGGGGATTCAGCTCCATGCGTCCATTGTCCACCTGCGCGCCGGGGCGCCCCGCCGCTGCCGCCAGAGGTCGGGACCAAAGGGGGGGTTGACGGACCCCGGGGTTGAAAATATCTTTCAAAGGTGACCAATGACCTGAAGGAAAGTTTCAGCGCTGATTCGCCGCCCGCCCCGGCAGCCCTCGCCGCGAAGGTGCGCACGCTCGCGCCGTCCATGACCCGTTCCATGCAGCGGGTCGCGGAGGCGGTCGCGGGCGATCCGGCGGGCTGCGCCGCTCTGACGGTCACCGGTCTCGCCGAGCTCACCGGCACCAGCGAGGCCACGGTGGTCCGCACCGCCCGCCTCCTGGGCTACCCCGGCTACCGCGATCTGCGCCTGGCGCTCGCCGGTCTCGCCGCCCACCAGCAGTCCGGCCGGGCGCCCGCCGTCACGGCGGACATAGCGGTGGACGACCCGATCGCGGACGTGGTCGCCAAGCTCGCCTACGACGAGCAGCAGACCCTCGCGGACACCGCCGTCGGTCTCGACACCGTGCAGCTCGGTGCCGCCGTGGCCGCCGCCGCGACCGCCCGCCGGATCGACATCTACGGGGTCGGCGCCTCCTCGCTCGTCGGCCAGGACCTGGCCCAGAAGCTGGCCAGGATCGGCCTGATCGCGCACGCCAACATGGACCCGCACCTCGCGGTCACCAACGCCGTGCAGCTGCGCTCCGGTGATGTGGCCATCGCGATCACGCACTCCGGTTCGACGGGCGACGTCATCGAGCCGCTGCGGGTCGCCTTCGACCGGGGCGCGACCACGATCGCGATCACCGGCCGCCCCGACGGACCGGTCACGCAGTACGCCGACCACGTGCTGACCACGTCCACCGCCCGCGAGAGCGAGCTGCGCCCGGCCGCCATGTCGAGCCGTACGAGCCAGCTCCTCGTCGTCGACTGCCTGTTCATCGGAGTCGCACAGCGCACGTACGAGACGGCGGCTCCGGCCCTCGCCGCCTCCTACGAGGCGCTGGCCCACCGCCACAACCCCCGCACCCGCTGACGCCACAGAAGAACCGGCACACGCACCCGCACCCGCACCCGCAGAACCGCACGAGTTCAAGAAAGCAGAGCCGCTCTCCATGACCTCCATCACCGACGCCGACGCCACCGCTCCCGACGGATACGGCGAGCTGCGCGCCCAGCTCGAAACCCTCACCACCGAGGCGTTCCGTCCCGAGCTCGCCGAGATCGACCAGCTGCCCACCGAGAAAATCGCCCGGATCATGAACGGCGAGGACCAGACCGTCCCCGCCGCCGTCGCCGCCCGGCTGCCCGAGATCTCCGCCGCGATCGACGCCACCTCGGCGCGCATGGCGCGCGGCGGCCGGCTGATCTACGCGGGCGCCGGAACCGCGGGCCGCCTCGGTGTGCTGGACGCCAGCGAGTGCCCGCCCACCTTCAACACCGACCCGGCGCACGTCGTGGGCCTCATCGCGGGCGGCCCGTCCGCGATGGTCACCGCCGTCGAGGGCGCGGAGGACAGCAAGGAGCTGGCCGCCGCCGACCTGGACGCGCTGGGGCTCACCGCCGATGACACCGTCGTCGGCATCTCCGCCTCCGGCCGCACGCCGTACGCGATCGGCGCCGTCGAGCACGCCCGCACCAAGGGCGCGCTGACCATCGGCCTGTCCTGCAACGCGGACTCCGCGCTCGGCGCCGCCGCCGAGCACCCCGTCGAGGTCGTCGTCGGCCCGGAGCTGCTCACCGGCTCGACCCGGCTCAAGGCGGGCACGGCCCAGAAGCTCGTCCTCAACATGCTCTCGACGATCACGATGATCCGGCTCGGCAAGACGTACGGAAACCTCATGGTCGACGTGCGCGCCTCCAACGAGAAGCTGCGCGCCCGCTCGCGCCGGATCGTCTCGCTGGCCACCGGGGCGTCGGACGCCGAGATCGAGGCGGCGCTCGCCGCCACCGACGGTGAGGTGAAGAACGCCATCCTCACCATCCTCGGCCAGGTCGACGGCCCCACGGCCGCCACGCTCCTGTCCGCATCGGACGGCCACCTCCGCGCCGCGCTCGCCGCCGCCCCCCGCACCACCTGACCCCCTCCCCTCCGGCTCCACCCCCCGCACAGCAAGGCACCACGCACCATGGCTACAGAAGACAAGAACCGCGCCACTGCCGCCGCGATCCTTCCGCTCGTCGGTGGCGCCGCGAACGTCAGCTCCATCGCCCACTGCATGACCCGGCTCCGGCTGGGTCTGCACGACCGTTCGCTCGTCCAGGACGAGGCTCTGAAGGCCGTCCCGGCCGTCATGGGTGTGGTCGACGACGACACGTACCAGATCGTTCTCGGTCCCGGTACGGTCGCCCGCGTCACGCCGGAGTTCGAGAAGCTCGTCGAGGAGGGGAAGGCCGCGACCCCGGCGGCCGCCCCCGCCCCCGCGCCGGACCCCTCCGCCCCGCTCACCGCGGAGGAACTGGCGGCGCAGGGAGCCGAGATGAAGGCGGCCAGGAAGGCGAAGAACGCCACCCCGTTCAAGCTGTTCCTGCGGAAGATCGCCAACATCTTCGTGCCGCTGATCCCGGCCCTGATCGGCTGCGGCATCATCGCGGGCCTGAACGGCCTGCTGGTCAACCTGGAGTGGCTGCCCTCGGTCACCCCGGCCCTGGCGGCGATGGCGTCCGGCTTCATGGCCCTGATCGCGGTCTTCGTCGGCTACAACACGGCGAAGGAGTTCGGCGGTACGCCGATCCTCGGCGGCGCGGTCGCGGCCGTCATCGTCTTCCCGGGCGTCGCGAACATCGAGGCGTTCGGCCAGAAGCTCTCCCCCGGCCAGGGCGGCGTCCTCGGCGCCCTGGGCGCGGCGGTGCTCGCGGTGTACGTGGAGAAGTGGTGCCGTCGCTGGGTCCCGGAGGCGCTGGACGTCCTGGTCACCCCGACCCTGACGGTGCTGATCTCCGGCCTGGTGACGATCTTCGGCCTGATGTACGTGGCCGGTGAGGTGTCCACCGCGATCGGTACGTTCGCCGACTGGCTGCTGTCCAACGGCGGCGCGGGCGCGGGCCTGGTCCTCGGCGGGTTCTTCCTCCCGCTGGTCATGCTGGGCCTGCACCAGGCGCTGATCCCGATCCACACCACGCTGATCGAGCAGCAGGGCTACACCGTCCTGCTGCCGATCCTCGCCATGGCCGGTGCGGGCCAGGTCGGTGCGGCCATCGCGGTCTACTTCCGCCTCCCCCGCAACGAGTCGATCCGCAAGACCGTCAAGTCCGCCCTGCCCGCAGGCTTCCTGGGCGTCGGAGAGCCGCTGATCTACGGTGTCTCGCTGCCGCTGGGCCGCCCGTTCATCACGGCGTGCGTGGGCGGTGCGTTCGGCGGCGCGTTCCTCGGCTTCTTCAACCAGCTCGGTGACGCGGTCGGCTCCACCGCGATCGGCCCGTCCGGCTGGGCCCTGTTCCCGCTGCTGGACGGCAACCACGGCCTGGGCGCGACGATCGCGATCTACGCGGGCGGCCTGGTCGTGGGCTACCTGGCCGGCTTCGTCGCCACGTACTTCTTCGGCTTCAGCAAGGACCTGCTGACGGAGTTCAACGTGTCCCAGGAACCGACCGCCACCACCCCGGCGGCCGAGCCCGCCCCGGCCACGGCGACCACCGCCGCCTCCGGCCCGGACGCCCTGGCGAAGGAACCCGCCGCGGTCTGACGGCCACCCACCCCCCGGAACACCCGAAAGCGGCGGCACCCACCAGGTGCCGCCGCTTTCGTGCGCGCGCCTCAGACCGGGAAGGCGTCCGTGGCCAGCGTGACGTCGAAGGGCGCGGGCAGCCCAGAGTCTGGTAGACGCCCAGCTCGTCGGGCAGATTCGCGTAGAGGCGGCGCTGCACCTTGGCGGCGATCCCGCTGTGACGCGCATACGGCGGCGGCACCAAGCAGATCCGTCCTTCGTCGATCTCGGCGCGCCACCCCTCGGGCACGTCCAGTCCCTGCCAGGTACGCAGCAGGTAGTCCCACGGCCGGCCTTCGGAATCCTGCTCCTGCTCGACCATCGCGGCGGTCATCGCGGGTCCCTTCTCCTGAGGCCTGTCCGGGGAGCGTAGATCGACGTTTCCGCAACGCGGTGCCGCTTACCTCCCCGTCCCACGATCGTGTGACGGACGCACCGAGCAACCCGCTCCGATCAACGTTGGGAGGCGACCGGCTCGGGCGGCCGGACCGGCTGCACGGTCACCAGGGCGATCCCCGCACAGCACGCCGCCAGGAGCAGCACCTCGGGGAGGGACGGGGCGGGGGCGGTGTCCAGGGCCCAGTCGCCGAGCCGGACGGTGAACGGGACGGCCAGTTGGACGGCGGCTGTGAAGACCGGGCCGCGGAGCAGGATGAGGCGGTGCTGTACGAGGTAGGCGGGGGCGTAGACGACCGCGCCGAGCACCACGATCCCGCCCGTCGCGGCGAGCGTCGGGGGGTGGGCGATCAGCGCGGGCAGGGTGCCGGCGGCGTACCCGGCGAAGCCGAGCAGCCCCAGCAGCCAGACGGTCCCCGGCCGGTCGGCGGCCCGCCGCAGGTCCGCCCGGCCGCTCCTGCTCGACGCGGCGACAGCGCTGAGCACCAGACAGCACACGGCGGTACGGCCCACCGCGACGATCAGCGGATCGGTGCCGGTGACCAGCGCGCCGGACAGCAGCCAGGTACCGGAGAGCAGCAGGACGAGAACGGCCGGCATCACACGTCCTTTCCACGGGCGGAGGAGAGCGGGTGACCCCTCCACCGGCCGGAACCGAAGCCGGAGCCGAAGCCAGGGCCCAGGCCGAGGCCCGGGGCCAAGCCCGAGGGGCCGCCCGAACGGTACGGCAGCCGCTCGGCGTCAGCTCGGGCGGCCCACATGGCGGTCTCCCGGGTCGCGCACGCCGTCGGGTACGCGACATCGAGCGCCTTCCTCGCGGCTTTCCGGCGGACCGTGGGCGCCTCGCCGGGCCGCTACCTCAACGGTGACGCGTCGTCCGAGGCGCCGGGGCCCGATGACTGACTGCTGATCATCTCCAGCAGCAGGCCGTGCGTCTCCCGGTCAGCCGCGACCACCAGGCCCTCCGCGCCGGTGTGCAGCGGCTGGCCGTGAATGCCCGTCACCACGCAGCCCGCGGCCTCGCACAGGGCGATGCCCGCGGAGAAGTGCACGCTGTCGCGCAGCCGCCCGTCCGTCACGTACGCGGCCCGCCGCCCGGCCGCGACCCACGCCACGGCAAGGGTGCTGAAGACGACGCGCGGCCGGAAGTGCTCCGCGAACTCCGGTGCGGCCAGCAGTCCGACCGCCCGGAAGCCGGGCGCGTTGGGGAACGGCGGGTCGAGGTTGACGTCGACCAACCGCGACCCGGACGAGGGCGCCGGGCGTGCTCGCCGTCCGTCCAGAACACCTCGCCGCCGAACGGGTCGGCCGTCGCCGCCGCCGTGATGGACGACCCTTCACGCAGGGCGACGTTCACCGCGACCACCATCGTGTTCACGGTGTAGTTCAGCGTTCCGCACAAAGGGTCGACCAGCCACCTGAGTTCGGCGCCGTCCGCTCCGGTGCGACCGCTCTCCTCACCCGTGACCGCGTCATCGGGACGGGCGGTACGCAGGACATCCAGGATGGCCTTCTCCGCGGCGAGGTCGGCGGCCGTCGCGAAGTCACCGCCGCCCTTGTCGAACCGCTGCGGCGATGTCCCGTACATCTCCCGGACCACCGCCGCTCCCGCCCGCACCGCTCTGACGGCCAGTTGTGCGTCGCTTTCCGTGTTCATGCCGAGCATGAACACGGGGCTATCTGCGCCCGTTCCCGGCGCGGCACGGCGCCCCTTCGTACCCTCACCGAGGCAGCTGCCCTTCCCGGTTGACCTCCGTCACCCGCGCCCGCAGCACGAGCCCCGGCGACGCCGGACGGACGGACTCCGGCGGGCAGTCCCACTCCGGGCCACCGCCGGGCGGCCGCAGCCGCACATACGGCCCGACGCGCCCCGTAACCCGGCCCACCCGCCCGTCCCGCACATCCACGGCGAACGAACCCGGCTCCGGCGTACACGCCTCCGGCTCACTGCCCTCACCCACCATGACCAGCCGCCTTTCCGTTCAGCACCCCGCTCAGCCGCCGCACCGTGTCCACGTTGCAGCGCCCGAGCTCGATGAGCACGCCCGGCCCGCTCCCCGCACTGGAGACCGGGTCGACCCGCAGCGAAGGCAAGGTGATCCCGACCCCCGCGAGCCCTTCCCGCAGCCGCTCGACCGCCTCTTCCGCCTCCCGCACTCTGCCTGCCGTAACCATGCGCCGATCCGTTGTCGTCATGATCCATTCCTTCCACGCTGAGTAATGTCAATGCATACCCAGCGTGGCCAATCTCTCGTTAGCCTGGAAGAGGTGCAGTTCCAACAACCGCTGGTGCATCACAGGGAGTTGTCATGCCGGGTCCCAGAAAGCTCGATCCCTCCTCCTCGCCCCGCGCCCTCCTGGGCGCCGAACTCCGCCACAGAAGAGAGGCCGCAGGCCTCTCCCAGTCGGAGCTGGGCGCCCCGCTCTTCCTCAGCGGCTCGTTCATCGGCCAGCTGGAGTCCGGCGTACGGCGCATGCAGATGGACCAGGCGGAGAAGTTCGACGAGATGCTCGGCGCGGACGGCTTCTTCGTCCGGAACTGCGAGGCGTTGAAGAAGTCCAAGTACCCGGAACACTTCGCGGAGGCGGCCGAGGCGGAGGCCCGCGCGGAGGCGATCCGCGAGTACGCGCCCCAGCTCATCCCGGGGCTGTTGCAGACGGAGGGGTACGCGCGGGCGGTGTTCCGGGCGTACCAGCCGACGGCAGAAGAGAGCGTCATCGACGAGTTGGTGACGACCCGGCTGGAGCGCGCCCATATCCTCGCCGATCCAACAGCCCCGTTGTTTTGGGTAGTGCTGGACGAGGCGGTGTTACGCCGGAGGGTGGGCGGAAGCGAGGTGATGGCGGAGGCCCTGCGCCATATCGCAGGCCTTGCCAGGCGGCACCGGATCATCTTGCAGGTTCTGCCGTTCTCGGCGGGCGCCCACATGGCGCTGGAAGGGTCGCTCAAGCTGATGGGATTCCCGGACGCTCCCCCGCTCGCCTACCTCCAAGGCCTGGGCACGGGGCAGTTGCAGGACGATCCAGCCACAGTCCGGCAGTACGAACTGACCTACGATCTGGTGACGGCCAGCGCGATCTCACCCACGGCGTCCCTGGCCTTGATCGAGTCGGTGGCGGAGGATTACGACCATGAAGCTGAGCAGTTCTGACTACGACCTGACCACGGCGATCTGGCGCAAGTCCTCATACAGCGGCGGAAGCGGTGGGGACTGCGTCGAGATCGCCACCTGGCGCAAGTCCTCTTACAGCGGCGGCGAGGGCAGAAACTGCCTTGAGCTGGGCACCTGGCGGAAGTCCACCCACAGCGGGGGCGAGGGCGGAAACTGCCTCGAAGTCCTCGACGGCGTCCCCGTCCGGGACTCCAAGGTGAGCGACGGCCCGGTGCTGATGTTCCGCGTGGCTGCCTGGCAGGCGTTCGTGGACGACCTCAGGTGAGCTACTCCCGGACCTGAGCGTCCAAGCCGTCCACCGCGTCCACCGCCTCGTCACTGCCCGCGTCGAGGGTGCAGGTCTCCCAGTCCGCGTAGAGGCCGCGCTCGGTCTCCTCCAGGAAGATGTGCCGGGCGGTGTTGAGGCCCGGCACCGGGTGGCCGTAGAGGAGCCGGGCGAGGCGGTTCGCGGCGAGGACGTCCATCCGGTGGTTCATGATCATCGCGGGGGCGCCGACGGTCAGGTCGAGGATCTGCAGCAGCTCGGGGCGGACCCGGCCGGTCGGCGCGGGCATGCGGCGGCGGCGCTGGCAGGCGAGCCGGCCGAGGTGTCCGCGTTCCGTCTCGTCGAGGCAGAGGACGCGGGCAAGCGCGTCCTGGACCTGTTCGGAGGGCTGGGTCGCGCGGCCCTGCTCCAGGCGCACGTAGTAGTCGACGCTGACACCGGACAGGTGCGCGACCTCTTCGCGGCGCAGTCCTTCGACCCGGCGGCGGCTGTCGACGGTGATGCCGACGGACGCCGGGTCGACGCGGGAACGCCGGGTCCGGAGGAAGCCTGCGAGATCGTCCATGCCCTCCAGTATGGACACGCGGGCGCCCCGGGAGGGTGGCCCTGCGATTACCAGGAAGTCCGGTCCGACGGAAAAGCCGCCCCTGAACGACGGGCGCCGGGGCGCCCAGAATCGGGGGCAACCGAACCGGAGGAATTCTCATGAAGACGCTGATCGTCCACGCCCACCCGGAACCGAAGTCGCTGAACGGCTCGCTCAAGGACCTGGCGGTGTCCACCCTGGAGGCGGCGGGGCACGAGGTGCGGGTGAGTGATCTGTACGCGATGGGCTGGAAGGCGGTCGCGGACGCCTCGGACTACGGTCCCGACGCGTCGAGTCCGTTGCGGGTCGCCCGTGACTCGGGCCGGGCCTTCGACAGCGGGACGCTCACCCCGGACGTGCGGGCCGAGCAGGAGAAGCTGCTGTGGGCGGACACGGTCATCTTCCAGTTCCCGCTGTGGTGGTACTCGATGCCCGCGATCCTCAAGGGGTGGGTGGACCGGGTGTTCACGTACCACTTCGCGTACGGCGTCGGTGAGCACAGCGCCACCAAGTACGGCGAGCGCTACGGCGAGGGCACCCTCGCGGGCAGGCGGGCGATGCTCTCGGTGACCGTGGGCGGCCCGGAGGCGCACTACGCCGCGCGCGGGATCAACGGCCCGATCGACGACCTGCTGTTCCCGATCCACCACGGCGTCCTGTTCTACCCGGGCATCGAGGTGCTCCCGCCGTTCGTGCTGCACGGCACGGACCGGATGAACGGCGAGGAGTACGCGGAGGCGGCCAAGGCGTGGGAACAGCGCCTGCTCACCCTGGAGTCGACCGAGCCGATCCCGTTCCGGCGGCAGAACTTCGGTGACTACGAGATCCCCTCGCTGCACCTCAAGGAGGGCCTGGAGCCCGCGAACCGCTCGGGGTTCGCGATCCATGTAGGCGGCTAGGGCGGCTAGGACCCGGTCTGCATGATCTGGATCAAGTTGCCGCAGGTGTCGTCCAGGACGGCGGTGGTGACCGGGCCCATCTCCGCCGGTTCCTGGGTGAAGCGCACGCCGAGTCCGCGCAGCCGGTCGAACTCCGCGTGCACGTCGTCCACGGCGAAGGAGGTGGCCGGGATGCCGTCCTTGAACAGTGCCGTCGTGTACGGCTTCACCGCCGGATGGCCGCTGGGCTCCAGCAGCAGTTCGGTCCCCTCGGGGGCGTCCGGCGAGACCACGGTGATCCAGCGGTCCGCGCCGACCGGTACGTCGTGCTTCTTCACGAAGCCCAGCACGTCCGTATAGAAGCGCAGGGGCTTCTCCTGGTCGTCGACGAAGACGCTGGTCAGGTGAATCCTCATGGGTGCTCCCGGTGCACAGGGGGTGGTCGGATCGCGGCGCTCTGCCCCTGAATCGTGGCACCCGCCTCCGACAGGGCCCCGCTCAGCGCTGGTCGGCGCGGAAGATCTCGCTCTCACGCACCACGGCGAGGGCGAACGCGAGACGCTTGTCGAGCGGGCCGCCGTGCTTGATGAAGTACCAGCGGTCGCCGTGGGTGCTGCGCGGGAAGGTCAGCACTTCCTGCCCGTGCTCCCCGTCCGCCGCGCCGAGCACCCAGACCAGCGGCGTCAGGCCGCCCCCCTCGGAGCCCGCCGTCTCGTCGGAGCCGAAGGACAGCACGGAGTCGACGACGCCCTCGACGACATGGCCCACCCCGCGCCCGAGGGAGGCATTCGCGCCGCCCTTCGCCCAGTTGCGGGGGCCACGATCGCCGGGTGGCCGGGCTGTTCCAGCCACAGGCCGTGCTGGCTGAACCGCTTGGTGACCGGGGTGCGGCGGACGGCGCCAAGGTCCTGCCCTTCGGCGTCCGTCACCCGGTAGCGGTCGGAGCCGTCCGGGAGCACCGTGCACAGCAGTTGCCGGGCGGCCTCGTCCTCGAAGAGCCGGAACCCGCCCTTGGCGAGCGCCACGGCCGGGTCCTCGGGGACGATGTAGACGCCGGGGACCATGTACTCGTCGCCCCCGCGCATCCTCATGAACCGCACCGCGTGCGCGCCCTCGCCCCGCGTCGACTTCCGCACCGTGCGCCGCATCATCCGGCCGACCGTGAACTGGGTGATCGCGTCCCAGTGCTCCGGCTCGAAGGGCTCGACCTGCCGGTTCCTCCCGAACGCCATGCGCTCTCCCTCCCCCATGTCCCGGACGCCCGTCCGGCCGACACGACGATACGAGAGGGGCCGGACGGCGACGGCGGCAGGCGGCCGCGCGTGACGGGCCCCGGCTCCGGTGCGGTGCGCCCGCGTGAGATCCGCCGGCCGCATGTGCGCTTTCGCTCCCTTGTGCTCACGCTCTCCCAGGGGTTTGCTTGCTTTTGTCCGGCGCTGATGACGTGGCACCGAAGGGGAGGCGCGGACGAGACGGTGTTCCGCCGGCAGGAGCTGCCCGAGGTGGAACGGCCGCACCCTGGCGCCCAGTTCCGCTTCACCGACCTCGGTGGACTGCGACTGACCTGCTCGGCGACGAACACCGGACGACGCCGCTGACTCCCCTTCACCACGACGATCGAGGCCAAAGCGTTTCGGATCAAAAGGTGGCCGTAGGGGAGTGAGCCACCCGGGCACGGACCGGAGCCGGGGGTGGATGCTGATACTGCGTCCACGAGGTGCGCTATTTCACGCCAGTGAGACTGGTGATTCGACTCGGTTCTTGCGTGAAAATTTACTGCACAACAGCCAATGGGGTACATTACACCCCAAACTTTCGGACATTTTACGGCTTCAGGATGCTCAAACATTGAAATTTCTAAAAGCCCACTCGAATCGAAAATCGTTCATCTTCACTCGCGAAGCGAGCTACGGTCACGGTTGACATATGAAGACGAAGAAGATCCGTCATTCACTTGCTGATTCCCACGGGGTGGGGAAATGATTTAATTCGTAACTCGAATAAAGGGTAATGCGGGGCAGTTCACTACTGTCGCGGCTTTAGCGCTTGCAGTAATTGGCCTCACGGCCCCGACGTCGAGCGCCTCGAACGAGAGTACTTGGCAAATGGGGTGCCGGGGGTACTGGTACTCGACGTCTGGTCACGGATACTGTTCCGACGCGAACATATTCATCAGTTCTACGTGATACACGAATTATGACTGCAGTGCTGCGCTCGACACGCAGCACCACGATCGACTGAGCAACGGCTATACGGGAAAGTACGACACCTACGAGTGCATGTACTCGATCAACAAAACACAGGTATGGCAGTAGGGTCATCATTGCCGTTGTGGGCCCGCCGAGGAGGCGGGCCCACCTCCCATTTCAGGGAATTCTATTTATGACACCTTATCCCGTAGTTCAATTGACATCCCTCACGCAAGGGTATGGGGCTCGAAACGTCGTCGAGGACCTCGACTTGTCCATCCAGCCGGGAGTGACTGGCCTGTTGGGCCCCAACGGAGCGGGCAAGACCACATTGTTCCGCACCCTCGCCACGATCGCGCCGCCACGCAGCGGGGAACTGGCGCTGTTCGGCAAGCCCGTCACCAGCGAACGGGACGCCCGTAAGGCCCGCCGCCGCATCGGCTACCTGCCGCAGGACTTCGGCTACTTTCCGGCGTTCTCCATCACCGACTTCGTCCGCTACTGCGCTTGGCTGCGCGAGGTCCCGACCAAAGAGGCCGAGGCCGCCACCGCCGAAGCGCTGGCCGAAGTCGGCCTGACCGACCGTTCCCGAGACCGAATGAAGTCACTGTCCGGCGGCATGCTCCGCCGCGCTGGGATCGCTGCCGCCATCGTCGGTTCCCCGTCACTGCTGCTGCTCGACGAGCCCACCGTCGGCCTCGACCCCGCGCAGCGCCTCGACTTCCGCGACTTGATCCGCTCCCTCGCCCTCGCGGGGACCGCCATCGTGCTCAGTACCCATCTCGTCGAGGATGTGGGCGCCACCTGCGACACCGTCCTGGTGCTGAGTAATGGCCGGGTGGTCCACAGCGGCACGCCACAGCAGCTGGCACAACGTTCCAGTCCGGCGGCCCCGGGGGACAGCCCGCTGGAGCGCGGCTACATGACCGTTCTGGACGACCGCGGCCTGTCCGAGGAGGCCGCATGCTGAACGCGTACCAGATCGAACTGCGGCGCTCTCCTCTTCTCACCGCCTTCCCCTTGATGATCGCCGTGGACCTGGTCGTGCTCTTCGGGCGGTCCCGGTACTGGATCGGCTCGTGGCCCGAGGCGAGCGTGGCGGCCCAGGTCGTCACGATGTTCCTGGGGCCCGTTCTCGCCGGAGTCTCTGCCTGGCAGGCGGGGCGCTCCTCCCGGGCAGGGATGCCCGAGTTCCTCCTCGCGGCGGCCCGGCCGGGCTGGAGGGCCGAGGCCGTGAGGCTGGCCGCGACGCTCACGCTCGGATTCCTTGCGTACGGGATCGGGTGCCTCGTTGCCGCGACTGTCTCGTCCGGGGATGCGGGTCCGGGCTTCTTGTGGCCGTCATACCTGCTGCTGGGCGCCTCGGCCTTGATCGTTTTCGCGTCCGTCGGGCATCTGGCCGGGCGCTGGTGGCCATCGGCCGGCTTCACACCCATCGTGTGCGCGCTGGGCAGCCTCATCAGCTTGTCCGTACTGCCGTTCAAGTTCACTCTCCTCGCGGCGCCGCCGGACACCTACGTGCGCCCTCAGACGGTCGCGATCCGGGTGCTGTGCGCTTTGGCTCTCGCAGTGCTGGCAGTTACCGCGCCGCCGCTGAGGAGAACGGCGGCCCCCCGCCGGAAGACGCCGTGGCACTTGCGCGGTGTTGCCGCCGGGTCGGCGGCCTGCTCCCTCGCCCTCCTGGTTCTGGCCGCCCCGGAGGATGGCCAGTTGACGGTGGCGCGCCCGTCCTCGTCCGTGACGCCGCTTTGTGACCGCGCCGGTGAAAGCGCCCCGCGCGTGTGTCTCTGGCCCGAGCACCGGAAGTACCTGCCCGAGCTCACCCACATGGCTCAGCGCCTGGGCCGGACCGGTCAGCCGGGGATCAAAGTGCCCGACGCGTTCTACGAGTTCGGGCTGAAGCGGACCAAACTGGGTGACCGGGGGCTCGACATCGCGGAAGGGCACACACGCACTGCGGCCATCGCCATGGCCGGCCAGGTGTTCAACAAGTCGTTCGGCCGCTGCCGCCCGCCCGAGGGCGAGAAGCGTGCGTGGCAGGCACGCGACAACCTTTCCCTGTGGCTTGAGTACCAGTCCACGGGGCAGGACCCGGCCGTCGCCGACAAGGGCCTGCATATGGAAGGGGTCTCCGAAGCCCAGCGCCAGGCGACCATCGCCGTACGGATGCCGCACGCCGAGCAGACGAAGTGGATCGCGCGGGAGCGCGGCGAACTCCTTCGAGACACATCCTGGTGCTCGCCTGATGACCGGGAATGACGACCTGCTGCGCTACGGGCGCGCCCACCGGGGCGGGGCGGTCCTCGCCGGAACGGCAGCGGTTGCCATTCTGTCGGCACTCTTCGGCGGTACCCACATCGCGCTTCCCTCCATCGGCAACGGAGGCATCACCACAGGATTGCCCTTCCGGCACGAGCTCCCTCTTCTGTCGGCCGTCTTCCTCACCGCCACCCTCGGCGGAGCGATGTCGGAACACGACGAAATGGGTGGGGCCGCAATGCACCGGCTTCGGGGCGCCTACTGTGCCCTACTGACGCTGACTGCCTGCGCCTTCTCCTTCGGCACCGAGGCACTGGCCACCGGGCCTGCGGCCGGGGCCGTATTCGTTCGCTCCGTGTTGATCTGGCTCGGCCTCGCTCTGCTCTCCGCCAAGTTGCTGGGGCAGCAACTTGGCTGGGCCATCCCTCTGGCTTCGGCCCTCCTGCTGATCTGGTACCCCAAGACCTGGTGGGACTGGACGGCCAACCCGCCAACCGAACTATGTAGTTGGGCTGTTGCCGGGACTGCTCTGGGTGCCGGAGTCGTAGCGACCGCGGCGACTCCCTGGCGAAGAAGAGTCATCTTCCGCAGAAGCCGTATCCCAAGCGGACATAATCGCTTGGTCTCTGCTGCTCAGGCATGGTTTCGGTCGGGGTGAGGGTCGCATCCGGCGACTTGTTTCCGCACTGTGAGCGAGGGGCGCGCGATGGCCTCGGTGCCGGGAATGCTGAAGGAGCGGGAGTCGGCTGCCCGTGTGCGGGTGGAAGGGCTGGTGGAGCCGACCGCAAGACCCGCACCACCTGCCCGCGCCGCCAGGGCGGGTCGGGGCCGGGCGGGCGGTGGCATCCCTGTCACCGTTCGTTACGGTGTGCCGTATGGGATCCGACACCGACCAGCCACGACGCAGCCGCCGGGAACGACCGGCCAAGCCCGCGCTGTCGCGGGACGGGATCGTGGCCATGGCGGTCGGGATCATGCGGTCCGAGGGCCTGGCCAAGGTGACCATGCGCCGCCTGGCGCAGGAGCTGGACACGGGTCCGGCCTCACTCTACGTGTACGTCGCCAACACGGCCGAGCTGCACGCGGCGATCCTCGACGAGCTGCTGGAGCCGTTGCGGGCCGAGGACGGCGGCGACTGGCGCGAGCGGCTGGAGGGCCTGCTCACCTCGTACACGGCCACCCTCTTCGCGCACCCCGGCCTGGCCCGCGCCGCACTGGTGATCCAGCCCAGCGGCGCGCACTACCTCCGGCTGATCGAGTCGCTTCTCGCCCTCCTCGACGAAGGCGGCATCGCACCCGCCCAGGCGGCCTGGGGCGTGGACCTGCTGCTCCAGTACACGACCGCGACGGCGGCGGAGCAGGCGACGCGGGACCAGTCCGCCGACACCCAGGCCGTGTGGGACTCCCTCACGGACACCCTGCACGGAACCTCGGACCGCACCCACCCGCACATCGCGGACCTCGCCACGCACCTGGTCTCCGGCACGGCGGAGCAGCGCATGTCGTGGGGCATCGCGACCCTGATCAACGGCATCCGCGATACCCCGGTGCCCACGGAGGACGCCTCGGACCGTCGGGACGAGGTGTGAGCGCCGGAGACAGCGGCCGGGCAGCGGAACGGATGCCTGAGCCGTCCTTGCCAGGGGGCTTCGTCAATACGGTCGTCCGTGTCGGGGACACGGTGCGCCGTCCGGCCTCGGCGGAGTTCGTGGGCGATCTGCTGAAGCTGCTCGAAGCCAGGGGCTGGAGCGGTGCCCCGCGATATCTCGGTGTGGACGCCGAAGGCCGTGAAGTTTTCGGATACCTCGACGGCCATGTGGCGTGGGAGCCGAACCAACCCGCTGCCGTGTCGTCGGACGAGAACTTGGTGGCGGTCGCCCGGCTCGTGCGGGAGTTCCACGACCTGACGGCCGGCACCCCGCTGGCCGGAGACCACGAGGTCGTGTGCCACAACGACCTGTCGCCCAAGAACACGGTCTACCAGCCGTACGGCGGCCGGCTTCGGCCGACGGCCTTCATCGACTGGGACCTGGCGGCACCGGGCTCACGCATCCACGACATCGCCCATGTCTGCTGGCAGTACCTCGATCTGGGCCCTTCGGTCACCGACGTCGAGCAGGTGGCACGACGCATGAGGCTGATCGCCGACAGCTACGCGTTGGCGGACCGGCAACCTCTCGTACCCACGATTCTGTGGTGGCAGGACCGGTGCTGGCGGGGCATCGACGCCCAGGCCGATGCGGGTGACGCCGCCATGGCCCGGCTCCGTGACGCAGGGGCGGTGACGCGAGTACGGACGGCCTTTGAGTGGGTCTCCGGTCACCGGGACGCGCTGGAACGCTCGCTGCGGTGAGCGCGTGGGACGGCGGGGAGGGGCGGCGCCCGTCGGGTGAGCCAAGATCCGGGTTTATGCGACATCGCGCATAGTCACGTTTCCGCATGGACGCCCCTGTACGCCTCCCCGTACCGTCGGAGAAGTTGGGCTCAACAGGCCTCATCACAAAGGAGTTCGGCATGGCGCGCGAGGCATTACAGCGGCTTACCGGCAACGGGAACGGGAACGGGAACGGGAACTGCAACAACGACGACTGCCCGAACGTGTACCGCACTGCCAACGGGTCCATCGTCGTCCAGGGGGACGTCTCCGATGCCTTTCAGCCGCCTGTCGGGGAAGGGCTGGTAGAGATCCCTGAAAGCGTTCTACGGGAGGCCGTACGTGCTCTTGGATGGTGACGCATGGAAAGCCCGCATGCAGGGATTCCGGAGCGAGGCGTGGCGGCTGGAGACCCTTCCCGTCTACCACTCACCTGGTGAGGACGGAGATATCCGGGACTTTCTCGCCGGAAAACGCATCAACCCTCACACCTACTCGTCCACCTACACAGACGGTCTGCGCAAATTCACGGCAGAGGGCAAGACAAAAGGGCGCGTCCACGTCGTCACGAGACCGTTGACGGACTATCTCCGGTTCGAGTTCATGTACTACGACGCGCACGCGCGGGCCGGCGATGACATCCGGATTCTCGACGTGACCGATCGACCTGACCCGCTGGACGGCGCACCTGATTTCTGGTTGCTGGACAGGTCGACAGTCGTGCTCATGCACTACGCGGAAGACGGAACACAAACGAGCCGCGAACTGTACGAGGGCGATCCTGCCCCGTACCTCGAATACCAGCGCATCGCGGTAGCCGAATCGGTGCCGTTCAGGGAGTACGCCAACGGTGGCCATCGAGCCTGACCGGCTGGACCAGCCCGGCCGTGAACTGGCGGCCATGCTCAAGCGGCTACGCCGACGAGCCGGGCTCTCAGGGGTCCGGCTTGCCGCGCATTGCAACATGTCCCAGTCGAAGATCAGCAGGATTGAAGGCAACAAGGCCCGACCCTCTCTGCTCGACGTGCAACAGATCCTCCGTGCACTGGATGTATCCCCCGCAGTCGCGGCGGAGGTGACGGCGCTTGCGCGGATCGCTCAGACGGAGTGGCAGGGCGGCAGGGCGCTGCGCCGCAAGGGGCTCGACAAGAAGCAACTGCAGCTAGCCAGACTTGAAGCATCGTCGACCACGTTTCGATACTTCCTGCTGTCCATGATTACGGGTCTGCTGGCTACGCCCGCGTACGTCCGGGCAAGTCTCGGTGACGCCCCCTCGGAGCAGCAAATGAAGACCGTTGCTTTGAAGCTGGAGCGTCAGCGGGTTCTGTTCGACCGTTCGAAACGCTTCACATTTTTGTTGACCGAGGCGGCCGTTCGCTACCCATTGATCCCTCGGGATGAGCTTGCCATGCAGATTGATCACCTCACCTCGTTGAGCAGGCAGCCGAATATCCGGATCGGGATTCTCCCCATGGACACCTGCCTGGGAACTGGGGCACTCAATACGTTCACCATTTATGACGAGGCTGTAGCCACCGCTGAACCTGATCTCGGGGCGATAGTTTTCCGGGATGCGCGTGACGTACAGGATCTCATTGCAAGGTTCACCCGCTATGAGGAGCAGGCTCTGTTCAGCGGGCACGCACGCACCCAACTGACAGATTGGGCGGAAGCCTGCCGGAGTGGTCGCTAGTCGATCACGTGCATAAAGCGTCACCCTTCCAGGCTGATGGGAGATTCTCCTTCGGGAGCGGATAAAACTTCACGAAGGAGGCAGGGACGGCATGGTTGTGCAGGCAATGGAGTCTGACGCGCGGCAGAGCAGGTGGGTGACGTACGCCCTTGAGGGGCCGGTATGAGCGAGCCGAGGACGTATCCCCATGCCCCAGTGACTCTGCCCTTGAGGCTGGAGCCGGACCCCGCCCCCGTGCCGGACTGCGCCGGGTGCAGCGAGTTGGCCGACGTGCGCGAACGGGCCCGCACTGGCGGCGACATGACCACCGTGTCCGACTGCAACGTCTACATGCGGCGACACCCGGAGGGGCACCGATGACCCGCACGGTAATGCGTTACGTGGACCACACCATCAGCCACGTGCCGGACGGTGGGATCACCGCTCAACTCTTCTGCATGACGGCGGAGTGCGGGGAGGACTCCGGACTCCGAGGTGTCCCGGACGACGCCCAGGACTGGGCCCTTCGGCATACCGGTCGGACCTGCCACGACCTGTTCCGGCGCGAGTACACCGACCACGCCCGCGTCGTCCGACACGAGCAGAACAGGGAGACGCACGGTGCCGCTGATCAGGAAGCACGTGATGAAGCCGAGTAGCGTTCCGCCGTCCAGTGAACCTCAATACCCCGGCATCCATCGCGCGAGAAACCCGATTGCGGACCGAAGCGGGCCACGGCTAATCTCGCGGAGGCCGTGCGAGAGAACGAGGAGGTGGTACCCGTGAACACAGAACTGACATGGGTGCTCTCCTCCGGGGTCACGGTCGGGCGATAGGTCGTCCGGGAGCGCCGTTCAGCAGCACTCCCGAAAGGCACGACCATGCGATTCACTTCTGAGCAGCGCCTCGACGACGGCGTCCTCGAACGCGAATTCACCCTCGGCGAGATTCCCGGTCTCCTGTGGACCTCCGGGTCCGCACCCGCCCCGCTGATCCTGATCGGTCACCCCGGCAGCCTGCACAAGCGGCTTCCCCGGCTGGTGGCGCGGGCCCGTTACTACGCGGCGGAGCACGGCTTCGCGGTGGCGGCCATCGACGCTCCGGGCCACGGTGACCGGCCCCGTTCCGCCGACGACGAGCAGACCAGGGCCGACCTGCGCCGGGCGTTGCAGGCCGGCGAACCGGTCGACGAGATCGTCGACCGGCTCCTCATCCCCCTGGTCGAGGGGCGGTCCCGGAATGGCGGACCACCCTGGACGCCCTCCTCTCGCTGCCCGAGATCGACGGCCCTGTCGGGTACGAGGGGCTGTCCGCCGTCGGCATCCGGCTGGCACTGGTCGAACCGCGCATCGCGGCCGCCGTCTTCTTCGGCATGGGCTTCGTCCCCGGCGTGGTGCGCGAGGAGGCCCGGCAGCTCACCCTGCCGCTTCAGTTCCTGCTCCAGTGGGACGACGCGGGCATGGAACGGCAGCCGGTCCTGGACCTGTTCGACGCCTTCGGCAGCCAGGAGAAGACCCTGCACGCCAACATGGGCGGGCACACCGGCACCCCGTGGTTCGAGACGGAGGACGCCGCCCGGTTCTTCGGCCGCCACCTGAAGTGACCGACGTAGGGCGGTAGGCCGCCCTACCGCCTCGGCCGGGCAGGGTGCCGCTCATCGAAAAATCCCCCGGAGCTCAAGCGTCGAGCTCCGAGCGCTCTTTCAGCGGAATGGTGGGTGGGTCTGAATACCCACCCACCCACCCTGACCGGCCAGTTGACCATTTGTCACCGACTTGCGACGGACCGTAGCGACGCTCTAGCGTCAGCGAAACCAAGACGGCCCCCGCCGGTGCGCAAACACCGAACAGGGGCCTGACCACTTCGATCGTCAGGAGCGATCTCATGGCTGCCAGCCAGCTTAGTCCTGCCCTTGTTCCCCCTGTCCCCACGCTCGATCACCCGATGGCCAGTCCCGGGTACGGCAAGCGTTCGGCGCCAGGCCAACGCCCGCGCACCGATCACGATTTCGCGCACCTGCTGCCCCGTGACGCCGCTGTCGCCGCGTACATCGACGGACTGTGCGACGGTGCCGACATCTCCGTGAAGACCCTCGCCAAAACGCTCCCGTACGGCCAGTGCGCCCTACGCACCACGCTCAACCGGCTCCAGGAAGCGGGCCACCTGCGCCGGGGCAGCGAGTGCATCGCCACCGAGGAAGCGCTGCTCTGGGTCACCCGCACCTTCTTTTCCCGCACCTGGCACGACGACGACTGGTGGGACGCGTTCATCCGGGGCGACGTACCCCAGGACCAGGTGCAGGATCAGGCGCCTCAACGCCCCACCCGCTCCCGCTCGTTCATCCTGCTCGCCGCCCTCGGACGCCACACCCCCACGCTCACGCTCTCCCAGGCAGACTGCGTGACGCTCGAACCCCAGGTCACCGAGTGGTTCGAGCGCGGCGCCACCGAACCGGAAATCATGCACGCCCTCACCGAAGGCCTCCCCCCACGCATCCACCACGCCGCCGCACTCATCCGCAGGCGTCTGCTGGACAAGCTGCCGCCCGTTCGTGAGGCCTCACTCGGCCCCCGAGTCGTCCTGCGCACCCTGGAATGCCGCGAATGCCGCGCCCCCGGCAACGCAGCAGCCATGCCCGGCGGACTCTGCACCACATGCCGAGGCAACACCCCCGACACCCCCAACGGCCCTGCGGGCGCCGTACCCGAACACGGCGTACGCGCCAGGATGAGCGCCGTACGCGCCGGACTCGTACCCCGCGCCGAGCGCGCCGGGCGGACCGGAAGGGACTGACCGGCGGGTGCCTGCCGTGGTGCATGCCGCGTGGCCGACCTGCTGCGCGAGTGCGTCGACGGGCGGTGGGGCAGTGACCGGCTGAACCGTCCCGGGGAGTGGGCGGCCCAGCCGGTCGTCAGTGGTTCTCCTGCCTGCCGTCCGGCGTCACCACGCTTCCGGCGCCGGCGGCGGGACGACGGCCGGCCGGTCGTCGCAGGTGATCGTGTTGGGGAGCAGCCAGGGGGCCAGCCGGTCGCCGTCGTTGCCGCCCAGGTCCGTCAGGGCGAACTCCGAGCCCGTGGAGGGGAAGTTGAACGAGCCGCAGTTGTTGACGCCGACCGCGCCGACGTTGCGCGCGTCCACGTTCTCGAACGTCGCGCCACCCGCCGCGCGGGCGCTCAGCACCGAGGTGCCTGTGCCGTCCACTCAACACCCACGTCTCGGGGCGGCTGTTCGGCATCCTGCTGGCGTGCGCCGTCACGGTGACCGGCCTGCTGGTGTGGCTCCGCGAGCGCCGCACGGCGACCTCGCGGGCGGCCGAGGCCCCGGTGCGCGTACCGCTCGCGCTCACCGTCGCGGTGGGGGTCACGGTGGCCGTCGCGGCGGGCCTCTTCGGCCTGGGCGGACCGATGCTGAGCGTGCCGCTCCTGGTCGTCTGTGGGCTCCCGGTGCTCTCCGCTCTGGCCGCCGCGCAGGCGCAGTCCGTGGTGATCGCGAGCGTGGGCACCATCGGCTACGTCCAGCACGGCTCCATCGACTGGACCCTGGCCGCGGTGGTCGGCGTACCGGAACTGGTGGGGGTGCTCGTGGGCTGGCGCATCGCCCGCTCCGTCCCGGCCCGCCGCCTCAAGTACGCCATGGCCGCCATGCTCCTGGCCCTGGCCCCGTACCTCGCGTTCCACTCCTGAGGCACGCGGTACGGGTCGGCGCCTACCGGTCGAGCTCGATGCTCAACTGGGAACCCAGTTGCGTGAAGCCCAGTGCGGCCGCGACCCGCCGGGACGCGGGAGGCCGCGCACGCCACTGCGGCAGCAGCCCGGCGGCCAGCGCGTGGGCGACCGCCGCCGAACCCGTCACCCGCGCCAGCCCCCGCCCCCTCGCCGCCGGAGCCGTCAGAACGCTGAGGTGAGCGGTCCGGGCCGGCCACACCTCATAACCGGCGGCAGCGACCACCTCACCGCGCTCGCGGACCACGAAGACAGGTGACGTGATCCCGCTCAGCCCGGCCTCCCCGGCGTCCGCGTCACCCGCTGCCGCCTCCAGCCGCCGCAGCTCCGGTTGTCCGGCGGGCAGTTGCTCCACCGGCAGCACACCGGCCCGCACCGGCCGGAATCCCTCCGGCGAGACGTACGACAGGGCCGCCGGTCCGAGCGTCCCGGCCACGGGCAGCGCCTCCCGTACCAGCGCCTCGTCCACGACGGCTTCCGCCCACAGCCCGGCCGGCGCGTCACGGACGAGCGCGGCGGCGCTCCTGTCCGGCGCGGTCACGAGCACTGATCCGCCCAGAGCCACCACGCCGACCCAGCCGGCCGGGCACAGCCCCGACTCCTCGGAGACCACCACGCTCACACCGCCCGTCGGCGCGAACGACACCGGCACCCCGGCCAGTTCCTCCCACAGCCCCCGGGCTACGAGCAGCGACGCGTCCATCGGCATGGGCCCGATCCTGCCACGCGCGTTCAGTGGCCGACCCGGAATTTCGTCCCACCGGCCGCCGTGGCAGCCCCCCATCCCCTACCCCGGTGCCAGCCGCCACGCCGCCGAATGAGCACCTGGGTATCACGCGCGGGGCGGGCCGCGCGGGGCATCGTGGAGGTGTTCGCACACGTACCGCGCACCACGCGACACATGAGCCGTGCCGCGCGGCGCCGCCCGAACGGGCAGTCCCAGGTGTCCGCAGTCCCGCGTACTCGCACTCACAACCGCCGGCAGGTCCTCACCGCCGCCCTCGCCGCGTCCGCTCTGCCGGCCACCGGCGCCATCCCGTCCTACGCGGCCGGCGGCCGGCGGACCCGCACCGCGCTGCCGGCCACCCTGCCGACCGCGCGGCTGCCCCGGCCCACCGGACCGTTCGAGGTCGGCTGCACCGTGCACCACCTCGTCGACCCCTCACGCGCGGAGCCCTGGCTGCCCGGGACCACCGCGCGCCGCGAGCTGATGATCAGCGTCCGCTACCCGGCCGCGCCCGGCGGCTCCGGGCGGCGGGAGCCGCAGATGACGGCCGCGGCCGCCGCGCACTTCGGCGGAGCGGAGGGGGCCGCCGCCCTGAACCTGGGGATGGCGCCCGGGTCCGTCGACTGGGGCGCCACGCTCAGCCACGCCCGCCGCGACGCCCCGGTCGCCGCGCGGGCGGGCCGGCTGCCCGTCGTGCTGTACTCCGGCAGGCTGGGCGACCCGCGCACCTGGAACACCGCCCTGGTGGACGATCTGGCGAGCCACGGGTACACCGTCGTCACGATCGACCACACCTACGAGGCGACCGAGGTGGAGTTCCCCGACGGGCGCCTCGCCACCATGCGGATCTTCGACGGGGCGCCGCCCAGCGATCCGGACGTGCTCAGCGCCCTGCTGCGCAAGATCATGGCCGTCCGGGTCGCCGACACCCGGTTCGTGCTCGACCGGCTCCCGGAACTGAACCGGACGCGCTTCGGCAACGTACTCGATCTGCGGCGGACCGGCATGTTCGGCCACTCCGCGGGCGGCTTCACCGCGGCCCAGACGATGCACGACGACCGGCGGGTCAGGGCGGGCATCAACATGGACGGGCAGATGGACTACGTGGGCGGCGAGGTGCCGGACGGCAGCCGGCTGAGCACGGTGGCCACGGACGGTCTTGACCGGCCGCTGCTCCTGATGGGGACGGCCGGTGAGGGATCCGGCGACTACCGGCAGCAGCCGTCCTGGGCGGCGTTCTGGAAGAACACCCGGGGCTGGCGGGCCGACGTCACCCTGACCGGCTCGCGCCACGCCTCCTACACCGACGCCGAGTTGCTGCTGCCGCAGCTGGCCCGGCAGAGCGCGGAGCAGGACGGCGGACTGGCCGAGGCGGTCGGGACGGTACGGCCCGACCGGGCGGCGGCCGCGAGCCGGGCGTACGCGGCGTCGTTCTTCGGGCGGTGGCTGCGCGGTCACGACGACTGCCTGCTGGACGGACCGTCGGCGCGCTTCCCGGAGATGGTGTTCACCCCGTAGGGCCCGCAACGACACCGGCCCCCGGGGAAGAATCCCCGGGGGCCGGTGTCGTTACAGCTGTGCAGGAGCTACCGATCCGTGAGGATCAGAAGTCCATGTCACCGCCCGGCATGCCGCCCGGAGCGCCCGCGGCAGCGGCCTTCTCCGGCTTGTCGGCGATGACGGCCTCTGTGGTGAGGAAGAGCGCGGCGATGGACGCGGCGTTCTGCAGGGCGGAGCGCGTGACCTTCGCCGGGTCGATGATGCCCTCGGCGATCATGTCGACGTACTCGCCGGACGCGGCGTTGAGGCCGTGACCGATCGGCAGGTTGCGCACCTTCTCGACGACGACTCCACCCTCAAGACCACCGTTGACGGCGATCTGCTTGAGCGGGGCCTCCAGCGCCAGCTTGACGGCGTTGGCGCCGGTCGCCTCGTCACCCGAGAGCTCCAGCTTCTCGAAGACGGCCGAGGCCTGGAGCAGAGCCACGCCACCACCGGCGACGATGCCCTCCTCGACGGCGGCCTTGGCGTTGCGCACCGCGTCCTCGATGCGGTGCTTGCGCTCCTTGAGCTCGACCTCGGTGGCGGCACCGGCCTTGATGACGGCCACGCCGCCGGCCAGCTTCGCGAGGCGCTCCTGGAGCTTCTCGCGGTCGTAGTCCGAGTCGGAGTTCTCGATCTCGGCACGGATCTGGTTGACGCGGCCCTGGACCTGGTCGCTGTCACCGGCGCCGTCGACGATCGTCGTCTCGTCCTTGGTGATGACGACCTTGCGGGCGCGGCCGAGCAGGTCGAGACCGGCGTTCTCCAGCTTGAGGCCGACCTCCTCGGAGATGACGGTGCCACCGGTCAGGATGGCGATGTCGCCGAGCATGGCCTTGCGGCGGTCACCGAAGCCCGGGGCCTTGACGGCGACGGACTTGAAGGTGCCGCGGATCTTGTTGACGACCAACGTCGACAGGGCCTCGCCCTCGACGTCCTCAGCGATGATCAGCAGCGGCTTGCCGGACTGCATGACCTTCTCCAGCAGCGGAAGGAGGTCCTTCACGTTGCTGATCTTCGAGTTCACGATCAGGATGTACGGGTCGTCGAGGGACGACTCCATGCGCTCCATGTCCGTGGCGAAGTACGCCGAGATGTAGCCCTTGTCGAAGCGCATACCCTCGGTGAGCTCAAGCTCCAGCCCGAAGGTCTGGGACTCCTCGACGGTGATGACGCCTTCCTTGCCGACCTTGTCCATGGCCTCGGCGATGAGCTCGCCGATCTGGGTGTCAGCGGCGGAGATGGAGGCGGTCGAAGCGATCTGCTCCTTGGTCTCCACGTCCTTGGCCTGCTCCAGGAGGGCGGCGGAGACGGCCTCGACGGCCTTCTCGATGCCCCGCTTGAGAGCCATCGGGTTGGCACCCGCGGCCACGTTGCGCAGACCCTCGCGGACGAGTGCCTGGGCGAGAACGGTGGCGGTGGTCGTACCGTCGCCGGCGACGTCGTCCGTCTTCTTGGCGACCTCCTTGACCAGCTCCGCACCGATCTTCTCGTACGGGTCCTCCAGCTCGATCTCCTTGGCGATGGAAACACCATCGTTGGTGATCGTGGGGGCGCCCCACTTCTTCTCAAGGACGACGTTGCGGCCCTTGGGGCCGAGGGTGACCTTGACGGCGTCGGCGAGCTGGTTCATGCCGCGCTCAAGACCGCGCCGGGCCTCCTCGTCGAACGCGATGATCTTGGCCATATGAAGTGGTCCTCCCGGACAGGGGTGGATTCTCCGGACCGAGTGGCGCCCGCGACGGACGGCCTGCCGTCTGCCGGTTCCTTGCCCCGGCAGACCTGCGGGCCTCACCGGCCCGGTCCAAGTTTCTGTCACTCTCACCCGGAGAGTGCTAAGCCCAATGATTAGCACTCGACCCCCGAGAGTGCAAGCGCCTCCCCTCTCGGGGAGTGGCTCGGGACGCACGGAGGGCCCGTACCCCTGGGGGTACGGGCCCTCCGTGCGTGAGTAGTGTCGTTGGCCGACCGCGCCGAGCTCAGCCGACAGCGAGCTTGACCATGTCCGCCTGCGGCCCCTTCTGGCCCTGCGAGATTTCGAATTCAACTCGCTGACCCTCTTCGAGGGTGCGGTATCCGTCCATCTGGATCGCGCTGTAGTGGACGAAAACATCCGCACCACCGTCGACCGCGATGAAGCCGTACCCCTTCTCCGCGTTGAACCACTTGACGGTGCCCTGAGCCATGCCTAACTCCCCTATTACTGGCCCTTGCACAGGACCGCACTTCGCGGGCCCGGGTCAGAACCCACCCTCCGACAGGAGAGGGTGCGTGCGCCGGAACGCGTCGACCGCGGCCGAATGTATCTGCCCAACTGCCCTCTGCAACAGGTCAATCGGACGAAAATTCTCAGGCGCGCCGATCACCCGAATATGAGGAATTCATGAGATTCCAGGGCAAGTCGGGCCAGGCAAAGGCGACTTATGGCGCAAGAAGCTCAGGTACTTTGGCTGCATCTTGTCGTGGCCAGGCGCATTCTCATATGCGGGGGGCACGGGCAGCGAAGGGGACTTCCCACACTCTACCGCGCTCAACCATGCAGAATTGCCCCCTCCGCTTCTGTCGCGGAGAGGGCAATCCAGGTGACTCGGCGCAGTGGGACCGCCAGGGTCCCCGGGGTCAGCAGCCGCCGGCGACGGCCGGGATGATCGAGACTCCCGCGCCGTCCGGGGTGAGCGCTTCCAGGCCGCCTTCGAAGCGCACGTCGTCGTCGTTGACGTACACGTTGACGAAGCGGCGCAGCTTGCCCTGGTCGTCCAGGACGCGGGCGGCGATGCCCGGGTGGTCCTTCTCCAGGGACTCGATGACCTGGGAGAGGGTCGCGCCCTCTGCCGGGACCTCGGCCTGGCCGCCCGTGTAGGTGCGGAGGATGGTGGGGATACGGACCTTGACGCTCATGGTGGGTGCCCTTCCTGGAGTCTCGGGTGGGATCAGCCGGCGGTGCCGAGGCCGGCGGCGCGGAAAGCGTCCAGGCTCGGACGGATCGTCGCCGTCGCCTGCGAGGTGGCGGCCACCGCGTCCAGCGTCTTGAGGCCGTCCCCGGTGTTCAGGACGACGGTGGTGAGCGTCGGGTCGAGCAGGCCGGCCTCGATCAGCTTCTTCGTCACGCCGACCGTCACACCGCCCGCGGTCTCGGCGAAGATGCCCTCGGTGCGCGCCAGGAGCTTGATCGCGTCGACGACCTGCTCGTCGTTCACGTCGTCCACCGCGCCACCCGTACGGCGGGCGATGTCCAGGACGTAGGGGCCGTCGGCCGGGTTGCCGATGGCGAGGGACTTGGCGATCGTGTTCGGCTTCTGCGGGCGGACCACGTCGTGACCGGCCTTGAAGGCGGCGGAGACCGGCGAGCAGCCCTCGGCCTGGGCACCGAAGATCTTGTACGGCTTGTCCTCGACCAGGCCGAGCTTGATCAGCTCCTGGAGGCCCTTGTCGATCTTCGTGAGCTGCGAGCCGGAGGCGATCGGGATGACGATCTGGTCGGGCAGCCGCCAGCCGAGCTGCTCGCAGATCTCGTACGCGAGCGTCTTGGAGCCCTCGCCGTAGTACGGGCGGAGGTTGACGTTGACGAAGCCCCAGCCCTCCCCGAGCGGGTCTCCGATGAGCTCCGAGCAGAACCGGTTGACGTCGTCGTAATTGCCCTCGATACCGACCAGCTCACCGCCGTACACCGCGGCCATGACGACCTTGCCCTGCTCCAGGTCGTGCGGGATGAACACGCACGAGCGCAGACCGGCGCGGGCCGCGGCGGCGCCCACCGCACCGGCCAGGTTGCCGGTCGAGGAGCAGGAGAGCGTGGTGAAACCGAAGGCGCGGGCGGCCTCGACGGCGATCGCGACGACGCGGTCCTTGAAGGAGTGCGTCGGGTTGCCGGAGTCGTCCTTGACGTACAGGCCGCCGGTGACGCCCAGCTCACGGGCGAGGTTGTCGGCCTTGACCAGCTTGGTGAAGCCGGGGTTGATGTTGGGCTTGTCCGCGACATCGGCGGGCACCGGCAGCAGCGGCGCGTAGCGCCAGATGTTGTCGGGTCCGGCCTCGATGCGCTTCTTCAGCTCGTCCGGGGAGCCGGTCGGCAGGTCGTACGCCACTTCGAGCGGCCCGAAACAGGTCGCACAGGCGAAAAGGGGACCGAGCGGGAATCGTTCTCCGCACTCGCGGCAGGAAAGTGCCGCGGCGGGACCGAGGTCCACGGAAGATTCGGTGGTTGCTGCAACAGTCTGAACAGCCATGATGGCGAGGCCCTTTCTCCTCATCTTCCTTGTGACGCATTTCGCCACAAGACGGAATTGGCACCGTCCCCACCTGACCTCGCGGTCGGCGGGATGGTTGCCGGGACTTCAACGGGCCGTTCCCTCTGTCCCTCTGGATGAGCGCTATGGCACTGGACCATCGATCCAGGCGTTTATCGGCGGATGGACCCCGGCATGCCACGGCCATCTGCGTTGTTCAGACTGTAACCGAAGCACCGGACTGTTGAGATAGTCGTCCGAACCGCGAGATGGATCACATACAGGGAGTATCGACCGTGCTGGAAGAGGTCGAACGCTGGCTGACCAGGCGTTCCTGGTCGTGCGCCGACCGCCCGCTGGAGCAGCTCATGGCCGCCCGGGGCGGCGACCCGCGCCGGGGGAGCGTGAGTGTCGTCCTGCCCGCGCTCAACGAGGCGGCGACGGTCGGGGACATCGTCCGGACGATCCGGCGCGAGCTCATGGAGAAGGTCCGGCTGGTCGACGAACTCGTGGTGATCGACTCCGGCTCCACCGACGACACCGCGGAGGTCGCCCGCCGGGCGGGCGCCCGGGTGATCCACCGGAACGCGATCCTGCCCCGGCTGCCGGCCGTCCCCGGCAAGGGCGAGGTGCTGTGGCGGTCACTGCTGGTGACCGGCGGTGACATCGTCTGCTTCATCGACGCGGACCTGAAGGACTTCTCGGCCGATTTCGTCTCCGGCATCGTCGGCCCGCTGCTGACCGACCCCTCCGTGCAGTTCGTCAAGGCGATGTACGACCGTCCGCTCGGGGAGACCGCGGGCCAGGGCGGGCGGGTCACCGAGCTGGTGGCACGGCCGCTGCTCAATCTGCACTGGCCGCAGCTGGCCGGCTTCGTCCAGCCGCTGGGCGGCGAGTACGCCGTACGCCGGTCGCTGCTCGAACAGCTGCCGTTCCCGGTCGGCTACGGGGTGGAGCTGGGGCTGCTCGTCGACGCCCTGCACACGGTCGGCCTGGACGCGCTGGCCCAGGTCGATGTCGGCGTCCGCAAACACCGCCACCAGGACGGCCGGGCGCTCGGCCGGATGGCGGCGGCCATCTACCGGACCGCTTCGCTGCGGCTCTCACGGGGCCATCTGGTGCGCCCCGAGCTGACGCAGTTCGAGCGCGGCGAGAGCGGCTTCGTGCCGCAGACCTACCCGGTGGACACCGAGGAGCGGCCGCCGATGCGCGAGATCGAGGAGTACGTCTCGCGCCGCGCCGCCTGAGTACCGGCTGACGCGTCGGCCGGGACGGCCCGCGGCCGCACGCACGTTTGGACGGTTCGGGATCGGGCTAGATTCCGCGCATGGTCTCCGAGCACGCCCCCCAGTCCGCCGCCCAGCCCGCCGCCCAGGTTCTTGTCGCGTCCAACCGAGGCCCGGTCTCGTACACCGTGGGCGAGGACGGCTCGCTCGACGCGAAACGGGGCGGGGGCGGGCTCGTCTCGGGGCTGAGCGCGGTGGACGACAAGATGTGGGTCTGCGCCGCGCTCGGTGACGGCGACCGCGAGGCGGTGCGGCGCGGGGTCGGTGAGCCGGGCGTACGGATGCTGGACATCGACGCGGACGTGCACGCCGACGCGTACAACGGCATCGCGAACTCGGTGCTCTGGTTCATCCACCACCTGCTCTACCAGACCCCGGTGGAGCCCGTCTTCGACGCGGAGTTCCGGCGCCAGTGGGCGTCCTTCGAGACCTACAACCGGGCCTTCGCCGAGGCGCTCGCGGAGGAGGCGGGCGAGGGCGCGGCGGTCCTGGTGCAGGACTACCACCTGGTGCTGGTGCCCGGCATGCTCCGCGAGCTCCGCCCCGACCTGCGCATCGGCCACTTCTCGCACACCCCGTGGGCGCCCGTCGACTACTTCCGGATGCTGCCCGACGACATCGCGGAGCAGGTGCTGCGCGGTGTCCTCGGCGCCGACCGGGCGGCCTTCCTGACCCGCCGCTGGGCGGACGGCTTCATCAGCTGCTGTACGGAGATCCTGGGCGGCACAGGCCGCACCCGGATCGGCGTGCACGGGCTCGGCGCCGACGCGGACTTCCTGCTCCGGCGCGCGCACGAGCCGGATGTGGACGAGCGGATGGCGGCGCTGCGCGAGCAGGTGGGCCCCGGCCGGAAGACGATCGTGCGGGTGGACCGCACGGAGCTGTCCAAGAACATCGTCCGGGGGATGCTCGCCTACCGGGCGCTGCTCGACGAACGGCCCGAGTGGCGCGGCCGGGTCGTCCACGTGGCGTTCGCCTACCCCTCGCGGCAGGACCTCGCGGTGTACCGGGAGTACACGGCCGAGGTGCGGCGCGTCGCCGACGACATCAACACGAAGCACGGCACGGCGGACTGGACCCCGGTCGTCCTCCACGTCAAGGACGACTTCGCCCGCTCGCTGGCGGCGTACCGGCTGGCCGACGTGGCGCTCGTCAACCCGATCAGGGACGGCATGAACCTGGTCGCCAAGGAGGTCCCGGTCGTCTCCGACCACGGCTGCGCGCTGGTGCTGTCGCGGGAGGCGGGCGCGTACGAGGAGCTGGGCGACGACGCGATCGTGGTGAACCCGTACGACGTGTCCGCCACCGCCGACGCCCTGCACGAGGCGCTGACGATGGCGGACGACGTACGCGCCGAGCGCACGGAGCGGCTGGCGGAGGCGGCCACCGCGCTGCCGCCGCAACAGTGGTTCCTGGACCAGCTAGAGGCGCTGCGCCAGGGCTGACAGGAAGCCGACGACCGCTCCGGGGCCCGGCAGCAACAGGTCGGCGCGCGCGGCCAGTTCCGGCACCTCCGCCTCGCCGCTGCAGACGAGCAGGCCTGGGGTGCCGTCGGGGCCCTCGCTGCGGAGCTTCTCCACGGCGGCGAACGCGGCCAGGTCGCCCAGGTCGTCACCCGCGTACAGCACGGACTCGGCGCCCGTCTCGCGCACGTACTGGGTGAGGGCGACGCCCTTGTCCATGCCGGCGGGCCGCAACTCCAGGACCATCCGGCCCGGTTCGACGATCAGGCCGTGCCGGGCTGCCAGCTCGCCGAGGGGGCCGCGCAGCGCCTCGAAGGCGGCCTGCGGGTCCTCTGCGCGGCGGGTGTGGACGGCGAGCGCCTGCCCCTTCTCCTCTATCCAGGTACCGCGCCAGGAGTCGAACCTGTCTAGGAAGCCGGGCAGTTCGGCCCGCACGGCGGCGACACCGGGGTGCGGAGCGGGGGCGTGGACGGTGCCGGAGACGGCGTCCCAGCGTTCGGCGCCGTAGTGGCCGAGGACGACGAGGTGGTCCAGTCCGGCGACCCCGGCGAAGCCGCCGTAGCGGACCGCGACGCCGGCCGGGCGGCCGGTGATCACGGCGATCGACGCGACCCGGGGAGCGAGTGCGGCGAGCGCCTCGACGGTCCCGGGGTGGGCGCGGGCCTGTTCGGGGTCCGGCACGATGTCTGCGAGGGTGCCGTCGAAATCGAGCGCGATGACGGCGCGGTCGGGCCGGCCGAGGAGAGCGGCGAGGCCCTCCCGTCCGGCGGGGGTCGTCGGGGTCGGCAGGGGTGGGGTGTGCGGGTGGCTGCCCATGCGTCCGAGCCTATAGGCGGTGGCCTGCCCGCGGGCCCGACCGGGGCTCCGCCCCACACAGGGCCCGGCCGGGGCTCCGCCCCGGCCCTCAGCGGCGGCCCCGCCTCGCCTCTCGTACCCGCCGGAGCCGGTTCACCGTGACCGGGTCGGCCTCCAGGGCCCGCCGGTCGTCCAGCAGGGCGTTCAGAAGCTGGTAGTAGCGGGTCGGGGAGATGCCGAGCCGCTCCCGGATCGCCCGCTCCTTCGCGCCGGGCCCGGTCCATGACTGCCGCTCCACGGCCAGCACCGCGCGGTCCCGGTCCGAGAGTCCGGCAGAGGGCGGGGCGGGCTGGTCGGGGGGGTCCGGGGGAAGGGCGGTCATATCAGCCAATATATTGCGCGGGCCGTGACCTGCGGACCGCCGCCCGCTACTCCGCGCTCTCCGCCGCCGTGGACTCCTGCGCTATGCGCGCCAGCACGCTCTCGGGCTTCGCGCCCGGCTCGACCGCCTCACCGATGTTCTTCTTGATCGACTCGCTGGCCCGCGCCCAGGACGTCTTTCCGAACGGGTAGAGCTGCGCGCTCGGCAGCGCGTCCAGGAACTTGTACAGCGGCTTGTACTTGGGGTCGGTCTCCATCGCGGCCGAGGCGCTGTCGGTGACCGGCAGCATGTCGTAGGTGTCCGCGAAGTCGATGACGTTCTTGTCGCTGAACATGAAGTCGAAGAACTTGCCCATCTCGACCCGGTGATCGTTCTGCTTGAAGCCCATGATCCAGTCGGCGACGCCCATCGAGCTGGTGCTCGGCCCGGTGATACCGGGCAGCGGCACCATGCCGACGTCCACGCCCTTCTCCTGGGCCTCCTGCATCAGCGTCGGATGGCCGTTGAGCATGCCGACGTCACCGCTGGTGAACGCCTGGAAGGCCTTCGCCCGGTTGAGCTCGCCGGGGGCGACGGGGCCGACGAGTCCCTTGTCGACGAGGTTCGACTTCAGCCAGTCGAACGTCTTGATGTTCTCTTCCGAGTCGATGTTGTAAGAGCCGACGTCGTCGGTGTAGCCACCGCCGCCGCTGAGCAGCCACATCAGCGTCTCGGCCTGGGACTCCTCCTGGCCCAGCGGCAGCGCGAACGGGAACTTCACGCCGCGCTGCTTGAGCGCGGCGGCGTCGCTCGCGATGTCGCTCCAGGTCTTCGGGGCGTCGAGCCCTGCCTGGCCGAAGAGCTTCTTGTTGTAGAAGAGCAGCCGGGTGCTGGCCACGAACGGCAGTCCGTACTGGACCTGGCCGACCCGGCCCGCGTCCGCGAGGACCGGCAGGAAGTTGGCCTGGGTGCGGACGCTGAGCATCTGGTCGGCCGAGTAGAGCTTCCCGGCCTTGGCGTAGTCCGCGTACGCGCCGATCTGCGCGATGTCGGGTGCCTTTCCGGCCTTGACCATCTCCGCGACCTTGCGGTCGATGTCCGTCCACGGCAGGACGGTCACGTCGACCTTGATGCCGGGGTGGGACGCCTCGAAGCCCCGGGCGACACCGTCCCAGTACTTGTCCGACTTGTTTGCCTCGCCGGTGCCGTAATCGGCCGCGACCAGCTTCAGCGTGACGTCTCCCCCGCCGCTCCCGCCGCCGCAGCCGGACAGCGCCGCCGTCATCCCCAGAGCGGCGACAGCCGCCGTCAGTCCCAAGTAACGCCGCTGCACAGCTCAGTCCGTTCTTGTCGATCGCGCCATCCGCTCCACCCACGTCGGCGTGGGGCGCTCCGGATGAGCTGCGATTTTGCCCCACCGCCTCCGAGGAGGTCTACACCGCCCCGGTATCGCTTCGGCAACGCAGCAGCATTGCACGGGACGCGGAGTAACTGCTAAGTAGGTCTCGGTCGACGTCTCGGTCAACGAGGGCCCGGCACAAGGCCCTTAACCCTCCAGCAGCCCTAATGGTCCAGACCTTTATACGCGCCCATCCCCGCGAGGAGCCGTACCGCATGTCCCGTACCGCATCAGAAATTGCCACCCAGCCCAGCTGCTGGCGGCGTGCCGCAGAGGCGGGAGCGGTGGCCGAGGGGCTGCCGCGTCCGGGCGAGCGGGTCGCCGTCACCGGCTGCGGCACCTCCTGGTTCATGGCCATCGCCTACGCGGCGCTGCGCGAGGCGGCCGGGCAGGGCGAGACGGACGCCTACGCCTCTTCGGAGTTCCCGGCCGGGCGGTCCTACGACCGGGTCGTGGCCATCACCCGCTCCGGCACCACGAGCGAGGTGCTGGCGCTCCTGGCCGAACTGCGCGGGAAGACGCCGACCGTCGCGCTGACCGCAGACCCGAAGACACCGGTGATGGACGCCGCCGACACGGTGGCGGTCCTGGACTGGGCCGACGAGGAGTCGGTCGTGCAGACCCGGTTCGCCACCACCGCGCTCGCCTTCCTGCGGGCCGGGCTCGAAGCCTCCGGGCCGCTCCCGGCGGGCGTGAAGACGGTGGCCGAGGCCGCGGTGGACGCGGAGCTGGCGGTGACGGAGCCGCTGGAGGAGGCGGTGGTCTCGGCCGAGCAGTGGACGTTCCTGGGGCGCGGCTGGACCTACGGGCTGGCGCAGGAGGCCGGGCTGAAGATGCGCGAGGCGGCGGGCGCCTGGACGGAGTCCTACCCGGCGATGGAGTACCGCCACGGCCCGATCGCGGTCACCGGACCGAACCGGGTGGCCTGGGTGTTCGGCGCCCTGCCCGAGGGTCTGGCGGGCGAGGTCGAGGGCGTCGGCGGGACGCTCGTGGCCCGTACCGCCGCCGACCCGATGGCCGATCTGATCCGGGCCCAGCGGCTCGCGGTGGCGCTCGCGGAGTCGAAGGGCTACGACCCGGACCACCCGCGCAACCTGTCGCGCAGCGTGATCCTGCCGGGCTGAGGGCGCACGCCGGGCGCGTTCACGGCGGATTGCCGCGCGGTTGCGGGCCGATTTTGTATGGATGCGCAACAAACAGCGATAGTGGACTAGACCTTTTGGGGTTCCTCGGGCGAAACTGTTTCCCGTGAAACACGTCATCGCCCTCGATGTGGGCGGCACCGGAATGAAGGCCGCACTGGTCGGGGCCGATGGCGCCCTGCTCTACGAGGCGCGGCGCGCGACCGGCAGAGAGCGCGGTCCCGACGCGGTCGTGGAGTCGATCCTCGCCTTCGCGGCGGATCTGCGCGCGTACGGCGAGGAGCACTTCGGCGAGAGCGCTCTCGCCGCTGGTGTCGCCGTACCCGGCATCGTCGACGCCGAGAACGGCGTCGCGCTCTTCTCCGCCAACCTGGGCTGGAGCGACATCCCCATGCGCCGGCTGCTCGGTGAGCGGCTCGGCGTCCCCGTCGCCCTCGGCCACGACGTCAGGACCGGCGGACTCGCGGAGGGCCGGATCGGGGCGGGCCGGGGCGCCGACCGCTTCGTCTTCATCCCGCTGGGCACCGGGATCGCCGGGGCCATCGGCATCGGCGGTTCCATCGAGGCGGGCGCCCACGGCTCGGCCGGCGAGATCGGCCACATCGTGATCCGGCCGGACGGCCCGGACTGCAGCTGCGGCCAGCGCGGCTGCCTGGAGACGCTGGCCTCCGCCGCCGCCGTCAGCCGGGCCTGGGCCATCGCGTCCGGCGACCCGAAGGCCGACGCGGCGGACTGCGCCAAGGCTGTGGAGTCGGGCGACCCGGCGGCCCTCGCGGTCTGGCACGACGCCGTGGACGCCCTCGCCGCCGGGCTCGTCACCGCGCTCACCCTGCTGGACCCCCGCACGCTCATCATCGGTGGCGGTCTCGCCGAGGCGGGGGAAACCTTGTTCACACCACTCCGTGCGGCCGTCGAGGAACGCATCACGTTCCAGAAGCTGCCCCACATCGTCCCCGCGGCTCTCGGGGACACCGCCGGATGCCTGGGCGCAGGGCTGCTCGCCTGGGATCTTCTCTCCACGGAGGTATCCGCCTGATGGCCGGACGCGCAGACAGCACAGTTCTCGCAGGTGCCCAGGTGGTACTCCCCACCGGCACCGTCGAGAACGGCCGGGTGGTCATCGAAGGCACCCGCATCGCCGCCGGTCCGGCACCGGACGCGCCGAGCCTCGACCTGTCCGGCCACTGGATCGTCCCCGGCTTCGTGGACATGCACAACCACGGCGGCGGCGGCGCCTCCTTCACCTCCGGCACCGTGGAGGACGTCCTGACCGGCGTCCGCACCCACCGCGAGCACGGCACCACCACCCTGGTCGCCTCCACCGTCACCGGCGAGATGGACTTCCTCGCCGGACGGGCCGGCATCCTCTCCGAGCTCGTCGAGCAGGGCGAGCTGGCCGGCATCCACTTCGAGGGCCCCTTCATCTCGCCGTGCCGCAAGGGCGCGCACAGCGAGGGCCTGCTGCGCGACCCGGACCCGGCCGAGGTCCGCAAGCTGATGGACGCCGCCCGGGGCACCGCGAAGATGTTCACGCTCGCCACCGAACTGCCCGGCGGCATCGAGTCCGTACGGCTGCTCGCCGAGCACGGCGTCATCGCCGCGATCGGGCACACCGACGCCACGTACGAGCAGACCGTCGAGGCGATCGACGCGGGCGCCACCGTCGCCACGCACCTCTTCAACGCGATGCCGCCCCTGGGCCACCGCGCACCCGGACCGATCGCCGCCCTCCTGGAGGACGAGCGGATCACGGTCGAGCTGATCAACGACGGCACGCACCTGCACCCCGCCGCCCTGCAGCTGGCCTACCACCACGCGGGCGCCCACCGCGTCGCCCTGATCACCGACGCCATGGACGCGGCCGGGTTCGGTGACGGCCAGTACCAGCTGGGCCCGCTCGCCGTCGAGGTCAAGGACGGCGTCGCCCGGCTCGTCGAGGGCAACTCCATCGCCGGCTCCACCCTCACCCTGGACACCGCCTTCCACCGGGCCGTGACCATCGACCGCATCCCGGTCGGTGACGTGGTCCAGTCGATCTCCGCCAACCCGGCCCGGCTGCTCGGCGTATACGACCGGGTCGGCTCGCTGGAACCGGGCAAGGACGCCGACCTGGTCGTCCTGGACGCCGACTTCGCGCTCAAGGGCGTCATGCGCAAGGGCGAGTGGGTCGTCCAGCCGGTGCCCGTGGCGGTCTGACGGCCACCGTCCCGAGCCTCGGACAGAACGTAACGAAGAGACGGCGGTTGTCCCCCGGGTCTGGGCCCGCCGCCGGCTCTTTGGCATGATCGTCCGCGAAACAACCAGGAACAGCGGGTTCCGCTACGGCATCCGCGCTCAGCACGTATCGAGGGGGCGGCCGAGTGATCCTCACAGTCACGCTGAACACGGCACTCGACCTGACGTACGGCGTACCCGCCCTCGTCCCGCACGCCAGCCACCGGGTCACCGATCTCTCCGAGCGGCCCGGCGGCAAGGGCATCAACGTCGCCCGGGTCCTCACGGCCCTCGGCCACGACAGCGTCGTCACCGGCTTCGCGGGCGGCGCCACCGGCTCCGTACTGCGGCAACTGCTCGCGGACCTCCCGGCCGGCCGGGCGAGCCTCACCGACGCGCTCGTCCCGGTGGCCGGCGACACCCGCCGCACCCTGGCCGTCGTGGACGGGACCACCGGCGACACCACCCAGTTCAACGAACCGGGCCCGCACGTCACCGCCGACGAGTGGACCACCTTCCTCCGCAGTTACGAGAAGCTGCTCACCGGCGCCGACGCGGTCGCCCTGTGCGGCAGCCTGCCCCCCGGCATCCACGTCGGCGCCTACGCCGAACTGATCCGGCCGGCCCGCGCCGCAGGCGTCCCGGTGCTCCTGGACACCAGCGGAGAACCGCTGCGCCGGGGCATCGCCGCCCGCCCCGACCTCATCAAGCCGAACGCCGACGAGCTCGCCCAGCTCACCGGCTCCCGCGAGCCCGCCCGCGCCACCCGCGACGCCCGCCGCAGAGGCGCGCACACGGTGATCGCCTCGCTGGGCCCCGACGGCATGCTGGCGGTCACCCCCGACGGCAGCTGGCAGGCGTCCCCGCCCGCCGCGGTCAAGGGCAACCCCACCGGGGCCGGCGACTCCGCGGTGGCCGGGCTGCTCTCCTCCCTCGTCGAGGGCCTGAGCTGGCCGGACCGGCTGCGACGGGCGGTGGCACTGTCGACGGCGACCGTGCTGGCCCCCACCGCGGGTGACTTCGACCGCGCGGCCTACGAGGAGCTGCTGCCGCGCGTCGCCATCGAGGAACACGCACACGGAGCGGCCTGAGCGCCGCACCCCCACCGGGCCCCCACCGGGCCCGAGGAAACGACAGAGGTCAGCAATGCCGCTCGTCAGTACCGGTGAACTCGTCTCCGCCGCCCAGGCCCAGGGAGGCGGGATCGCCGCCTTCAACGTCATCACCCTGGAACACGCGGAGGCCATCGCCACCGGCGCGGAGCGGGCCGGGGCCCCCGCCATCCTCCAGATCTCCGAGAACGCCGTGAAGTTCCACGGCGGCCGGCTCTCCGCCATCGCGGCGGCCGCCGCCGCCGTCGCCCGCGCCTCCGCCGTCCCGCTCGCCCTCCACCTCGACCACGTCGAGTCCGTGGAGCTGCTGCACCAGGCGCACGACGAGGGCTTCGGCTCCGTCATGTTCGACGCCTCCAAGCTGACGTACGCGGAGAACGTGCGGACCACCGCCGAAGCCGTCGCCTGGGGCCACGAGCGCGGTATCTGGATCGAGGCCGAGCTCGGCAAGGTCGGCGGCAAGGAGGGCGAGGCCCCCCTCGACGCCCACGCCCCCGGCGTCCGCACCGACCCGGCGGAGGCCGCCGCGTACGTCGCCGCGACCGGTGTCGACGCGCTGGCCGTCGCGGTGGGCTCCTCGCACGCCATGACAGAGCGCACCGCCGCCCTGGACCACGAGCTGATCGGCCGGCTGCGCGACGCCGTCCCCGTCCCGCTGGTGCTGCACGGCTCCAGCGGCGTCCCGGACGAAGAGATCCGCCAGGCCGTCGCCGCCTCCGGCATGGTCAAGATCAACGTGGGCACGGCCCTGAACACCGCGTTCACCGGCGCCGTCCGGTCCTACCTGGCCGAGGACACCACGGGCGTCGACCCGCGCAAGTACATCGCCCCGGGCCGCGAGGCGATGGCCGCGACGGTCGCCGGGTTCCTGGCCCTGATGGGCTGACACCTCCGCCATCACCCCCACGGCGAGTAGCCGTGTGCGGGGAATCAGCCAAGGATGTAGATGGCGCGGGGCAGCCCTCGGGTGACGCCCGTGTCGAGGTCACCGGAGAGAGGGGGCCCGCATGAGCATGCTCAGGAACAGTCTGACGACCGTGGCTGTGGTCGGCACGCTGCCGGTCGGCACCTTCGCCGCACCGGCCGTGGCGGCTGACCCCAATACCTGCCCGGAAGGGAACATCTGCGGGTGGTCGGGGAAGGGCTGTCCCGTAAGGCCCTGCAAGAGGCGGCATCTGCACTGCAGCCGCTGATGACCCAGCACAGAGAATACAAGCGTGGCCTCTCCCGGTTCGGAAGCCAGGAGAGGCCACAAGCGGTTCGCCCGCCATGGGCTAACCATTCGCCGGCGTGACCTCCAGCCAATCCAGGATCACGTCGCACTGGTTGCCGTCCTGGCACGAAATACCGATCTCGTTCTCACCCTTGACCAGGTCGACGGGTGCCCAGGTGGTCTGCCAGTTCTTCTCCCAGTTCGGGTCCGAGGAATGGACGAAGTCCTTGAGCCCGATCGGCTGCGAGTTCGGCTTCCCGTTGACCGTCAACGTTGCGTTGGCGTCCTTGCCGGGGATCGAGTAGCGCACCGTCAGACGGTACGCACCGGCCTTCTCCATCGCGGCCTGCCACGTCACGGAGGATCCGACTGCGTTGAAACCGGAGACATAGGCGCCGCCGGGTCCCTCGGCGCCCTTGACGCTCTTCTCCACGGCCGCTGTGCCGCCGAGCTTGAGCGACACCGCGTCCTGCTTCGGGAGCTCCGGAGGAGCCTCGGAGGTCTTGGACTGCTGCGGCTTCGGCGACTCCTCGACCTCGCCGGCAGCGCCGGAGGAGGAGGACGCCGCGTCCTCGTTCTTCTTGTCCTTGTCGCCGTCGCCCGTCATCAGGGCGGCGCCGATGCCGATGAGCACGACCGCGACGACCGCGATCGCACCGATCAGCAGGCCCTTGGTGTTGGGACCGCCCTTGCCGGGACCGCCGCCGTTGCCCCGGCCGCCCTGGTGCGGGACCTGGGAGGTGGGGGCGCCGGGATACGTCTCCGGGGCCGCGTACTGCGCGTTCGGCTGCCCGTACTGGCCCTGCTGCGGCTGGGCGTACTGCCCCTGCTGCTGACCGTACTGGGCGTTGTTCTGCGCCTGCGGCGGGTAGCCGTACGCCCCCTGCTGCGGCACCTGCTGGCCGTACTGGCGCTCACCGACGGTACGCACCTGGTTGTACGAGGTACGCGGCACCCCGCGCTGCGCGGCGGGACCCGGATAGCCGTAGCCCCCCTGCCCACCCTGACCGGGCGGCTGCGCGCCGGCCGCTCGCCCGTCCTCGTAGAGGTAGCCGAACGGGTCGTCGTCCTCGGGTGTGCTCGCGCCGTTGTTCCCGGCCATCCCTGGGTCACTCCTCACCATGTCGTCGGCCACTCGCCGTATACCGTCAGCCCACGCCGACCGGCCGAGCCTACCCCGAACGGACCAGCCCAAGAATTGCCGAAGGTGCGGCGGGGACCGGGGCGGGGTACCCGCACAACGCCCCGGCGAACGTCAGCCGGCCCTGCGGTGAACCTTCGAGCGGGACCGCTTCTCGACGTACATCCGCTGGTCGGCGGAGCGCAGCACTTCCTCCGCGGTCATGCCGCAGGCGGCCCAGCCGATGCCGAAACTCGCCCCGACGCGGACCGCCCGGCCGTCGACCCGAATGGGCGGAATGATGGCGTTACGCAGGCGTACGGCCAGGTCCGCGGCGTCCGCCGAGCCCAGGCCGTCCGCGAGCACGACGAATTCGTCACCCCCGAGCCGGGCGACGGTGTCGCCGTCGCGGACACAGGTGGTGAGCCGGCGGGCGACCTCGATGAGGACCGCGTCACCCGTGTGGTGGCCGAAGCGGTCGTTGATCGACTTGAAGCCGTCCAGGTCGCAGAAGAGGACCGCGAGGCCCTTCGAGCCGTCGTCCTGCCCGGTGTCGGGTGCGACGGAATGCACATGGTGGTCGTACGGGCCGACGCCCGTCCCGGCGTCGAAGCCGTCCGCGGGGAAGCCGTGCAGCCGGGCCTCGTCCACATCGCCGTACGCCGCGTCCAGCGCCTGTACGTCGGTGGACGCCATCGCGTGCGGGCGCTCGCAGAGCCGGGCGCTGAGCCGGGAGCGCAGCTCGGCGCTGTTGGGCAGGCCGGTGAGGGCGTCGTGCGAGGCGCGGTGCGCGAGGTTCAGCTCGTGGCGCTTGCGCTCCTCTATGTCCTCGACGTGGGTGAGCAGGAAGCGCGGCCCGTCCGCGGTGTCCGCGACGACGGAGTTGCGCAGCGAGACCCAGAGGTAGGTGCCGTCCCGGCGGCCGAGCCGCAGTTCGGCGCGGCCGCCCTCGGCGGAGGTGCGGAGCAGGGTGCCGATGTCCTCGGGGTGGACCAGGTCCGCGAAGGAGTAGCGGCGCAGGACGGAGGCGGGGCGGCCGAGCAGCCGGCACAGGGCGTCGTTGGTGCGCAGCAGCCGGCCGTGCTGGTCGCCGCCCATCTCCGCGATGGCCATGCCGCTGGGGGCGTACTCGAAGGCCTGGCGGAAGGACTCCTCGCTGGCCCGCAGCGCCTGCTGTTCCCGCTCCAGGCGGACCAGGGCGCGCTGCATGTTGGCCCGGAGCCTGGCGTTGCTGATGGCGATGGCCGACTGGGAGGCGTACATCTGGAGGGCCTCGCGGCCCCAGGCGCCGGGGTGGCGGCCGTTGCGGGGGCGGTCGACGGATATGACGCCGAGGAGGTCGGAGCCGCCGCCGGAGGCGTACATCGGGGCGTAGAGCCGGTCCTGCGGGTGCCACTCGTCCTCGAAGCGGGGCTCGGGGCCCTCGGTGTGCCACTGCGGGACGTCGTCGTCGAGGAGGACCCAGCCGTCGGTGTGCGGTATGAAGCGGAGCTCGTCCCATATCTCGCCCATGGCCAGCCGCCGCTCCCAGGAGGTACGGGAGCCGACGCGGCCGGTGATCAGGGCCTCCGCGGCGCTGTTCCCGGCGAAGGCGGCGACCACGAGGTCACCGTCGGGACGGACGAGGTTGACGCAGGCCAGCTCGTAGCCGAGACCAGTGACGATTCCGTCGGCCACGGTCTGCAGTGTGTCGGCCAGGCTCCGCGCCGTGTTGAGATCGGCCACGGCCTGGTGCAGCTGCCGCATCGTCGCAAGACGGACGTACGGCTCCGACTCGGCCTCCATCGCTCGCACTCCCCGAGACCTCGACAGCACTCCAGGTTTCATATCGGCGTACTTGACGTACTTACTGCAGTGTCACGGCCACTGAATCACAGTGAGCTGTTCACCCGGTACACAGGGTCAACAAATATCGCACCCTGTGAGGCAAGTCACAACAGATAGTAAAGGATTACCTCCAGCTCTCCGGCAGGTCCTAGGACCTGGCTGGTTCCCTGGCCCGATGCGCCGCCGGCCCGTGCACGACTAGCGTGCCCGGTGTGTTGCAGACGAAGCCCCCCGCCCCGCGTTCCCGGCCCGTCCCCCATGCTGAGGGGGTGAGCAACGACGAGTTCCGTGGTGCCCTTGCCCGACTGGCCGCCGGCGTGGTGCTGGTCACCGCCCAGGAGCCACCGCTCGACGAGCAGGGGCGCGGCGAGGACGTCGGGATGACCGCGACCGCCTTCATGTCGGTCTCGCTGGACCCGCCGCTGGTCATGGTGAGCCTGCGCAACGACTCACGGATGGACGACCTGCTGGCGGAGCAGCCGCTGTGGGCGGTCTCCGTGCTGTCGGAGAGCCAGCGGCACATCGCCGGGCGGTTCGCCATGAAGGGCCGGATCAGCGACCGGCTGCTGTTCGAGGACATCCCCTATGTTCGCGGGGAGATCACGGGGGCGCCGCTGGCCGGGGGCGCGCTCGCCACGCTGGAGTGCCGTACGGAGCAGCGCGTCGTGGCGGGTGACCACACGCTGGTGATCGGGCGGGTGCTCAGTGCGCAGCTGCCGACCCAGGACGGCGGCCCGCTGACGTACTTCCGGGGGCGCTACCGGCGGCTGGGCTGACCGCGCTCGGCGGCCTCGGCCCCCGGCTCTACCAGTCGCGCCCGGAGCGGCCGCGCTTGGTGTCGCCGCGCTGCTTCTTCTCGCGCAGCCTGCGCTCGTTGATGCCGCGCGGGATCTTGCGCTTGCGGCGCGGTTTGGGGGGCGGTGCCGTGGCCTCGGCCAGCAGTGAGGTGAGCCGTACGGCGGCCGTCTCGCGGTTGCGCCACTGCGAGCGGTGCTCCGAGGAGCGGACCGACACCACCCCGTTGACCAGCCGGCCCTCCAGCCGCTCCAGGGCGCGCTCCTTCCACACCTCGGGCAGCGCCTCGGTCGCCGCGAGGTCGAAGCGCAGCTCGACCTGGGAGTCAGTGGTGTTGACGTGCTGCCCTCCGGGCCCGGAGGACCGCGAGAAACGCCACATGAGCTCGGCCTCCGGCAGGGAGACCGCACCGCGGATGACATAGGGCCCGGACATGACACCCATGTTCCCTGGCCCACCGGGTGTTCGTCACCTTCTTTACGACGGTCGCGCGGTCGCACCCCGGGACCGTTCGGTAAAGAAAGCAAAGGCGGAAGGAACCTCTCGGTCCCTTGTCCGCGTTATGAAGGGTGACGGTAGCTTCGTGACGACACGAAGCCCGCACACGACAGATGAAAGGGACTTCCCATGGCAGTAAGCCTGTCCAAGGGCGGCAACGTCTCCCTCACCAAGGAGGCCCCCGGCCTCACCGCCGTCACGGTCGGCCTCGGCTGGGACGTCCGTACCACCACCGGCACGGACTTCGACCTCGACGCCTCCGCGATCGCGGTCAACGCCGCCGGGAAGGTCTTCTCCGACGGTCACTTCGTCTTCTTCAACAACAAGGCGACGCCGGACCAGACCATCGTGCACACCGGTGACAACGTCACGGGTGAGGGCGATGGCGACGACGAGCAGATCAACGTCAACCTGGCGGGCCTGCCGGTGGACATCGACAAGATCGTCTTCCCGGTGTCGATCTACGACGCCGAGACCCGCAGCCAGAACTTCGGCCAGGTGCGCAACGCCTACATCCGCATCCTCAACCAGGCCGGCGGCGCCGAGATCGCCCGCTACGACCTGAGCGAGGACGCCGCCACCGAGACCGCCATGGTCTTCGGCGAGCTGTACCGCAACGGTGCCGAGTGGAAGTTCCGTGCCGTCGGCCAGGGTTACGCCTCCGGCCTGCGCGGCATCGCGCAGGACTTCGGCGTCACTCTCTGACGCTCCGTCCCACCGCTTCACCGGAGCCCCCGGCCGAACGTCCTGCGGCCGGGGGCTCCGGCGTGTCCGCACACCACTGATCGCCATACCATCGATCTTCCCCAACGCGGCGCACGACACCCGGTTTTGCCCAATCGATGGAAGTCCGCCGGATAGCGGACACAGATGTACCCCAGTCGGACAAGAACTGGTCAAAAAATTGTGAGGTAATTGTTGGTACACCGTCAATGTCGGTCATTCGGTGGCACGCTCTCCGCTCGTAACCCCCCACGGAACGAGCAACGGAGAACCCATGACCCCCCACATGAACACCCGTCGCGCCGCAGCCCTGGCCGCCGTGGCCGCGATGGTCGTCGTCGGAGTGCAGACCGGTACCGCGAACGCCCGGACGGCCGCCCCCGACAACGGCTCCTCCGCCTCCTCCCCCGCCTTCAGCGCCGCCGCCGCGCGCACCACGGCCATCAAGTCGGCCCAGACCGAAGCCTCTTCGACCGCAGCCACGCTCAAGCTCGGCGGCAAGGAGAAGCTGATCGCCCGTGACGTGATCAAGGACGCCAAGGGCACCGTCCACACCCGCTACGAGCGCACCTACGCCGGACTGCCCGTCATCGGCGGCGACCTCGTCACCCACACCGCGAGCAACGGCAAGCTCAAGAGCGTCACCAAGGCGACGGACGCCAAGATATCCGTGCCGTCCACGACGGCGAAGATCAAGACGGTGGCCGGCGCCCGCAAGGTGATCTGGGCGGGCGGCTCCAAGCCGGTACTCGCACTCGAATCGACGAAGACCGGGGTGCAGAAGGACGGCACCCCGAGCCGCAAGCGCATCCTCACCGACGCCACCACCGGCAAGGTCCTGCACAGCTACGAGGAGATCGAGACCGCCGGAGTCGGCAACAGCCAGTACAGCGGCAAGGTGGACCTGTCCACCACCGAGTCCGGTTCGGGCTTCGAGCTGACCGACGGCGACCGGGGCGGCCACAAGACGTACGACCTGAACCAGGGCGAGAGCGGCACCGGCGACCTGGTCACCGACGACGACAACACGTGGGGCGACGGCACCGGCAACGACCGCCAGACCGCCGCGGTCGACGCCCACTACGGCGCCGCCGAGACCTGGGACTTCTACAAGGACGTGCTCGGCCGCGACGGCATCGCGGGCGACGGCAAGGCCGCGTACTCCCGGGTCCACTACGGCGACGCGTACGTCAACGCGTTCTGGGACGACAGCTGCTTCTGCATGACGTACGGCGACGGCGCCGACAACAAGAGCGCCCTCACCGGCCTCGACGTCGCCGGGCACGAGATGAGCCACGGGCTGACCTCGTCCACCGCCAACCTGGACTACGTGGGTGAGTCCGGTGGCCTCAACGAGGCGACCAGCGACATCTTCGGCACCTCGGTGGAGTTCTACGCCGACAACGCCACCGACGTCGGTGACTACCTCATCGGCGAGAAGATCGACATCAACGGCGACGGCACCCCGCTGCGTTACATGGACGAGCCGAGCAAGGACGGCGGCTCGGCCGACTACTGGAGCAGCAGCGTCGGCAACGAGGACGTGCACTACTCGTCCGGTGTCGCCAACCACTTCTTCTACCTGCTGGCCGAGGGCAGCGGCGCGAAGACCATCAACGGCGTCGACTACGACTCCCCGACCTCCGACGGCTCCACCGTCACCGGCATCGGCCGGGACAAGGCCATCCAGATCTGGTACAAGGCCCTCTCCGAGTACATGACCTCCTCCACCGACTACGCGGACGCCCGCACCGCGACCGAGAAGGCCGCGACCGACCTCTACGGCGCGGACAGCGCAGAGCTGAAGGCCGTGGACGCCGCCTGGACCGGCGTCAACGTGAAGTAACACCCGCTCCGTTGCTCCCGGGAGCCGGTCAGCCGTTCGCGGCGGGCCGGCTCTCGCCGTACAGCCACTTCTTCCACAGCTCCGTCAGATCGAGGCCGGTCGTCTTCTCCACGTAGGCGGTGAACTCCGCCGTGGTGGCGTTGCCGTGCCGGTGGGCCTTCGTCCAGCCCGCGAGCAGCGCGAAGAACTTCTTGTCGTCGTCGACCGCCTCGCGGATCTTGTGGACCACCATGGCGCCCCGCCCGTAGACCGGCGGGTCCGAGATGTTGGCCGCGGACGGCGGATCGGCGGGCGGGAAGGCCCAGTTGTCGTCGTCCGCGTAGGCCTCGTCGAACGACTCCTGGGCCGGGGTGTCCTCCTTCTCCTCCTCCCACAGCCACTCCGCGTAGGTCGCCGGGCCCTCGTTGAGCCACATGTCCCGCCAGCTCGCGGGCGTGACCGAGTCACCGAACCACTGGTGCGACATCTCGTGGACCAGCAGCCCGACGCTCGGCGGCCCGGGGAAGAACGGCCGGGTCTGCGTCTCCAGCGCGTACCCGGCGTCGCCCTCGCGCTCGACGATCGCGCCCGTGGCGGAGAACGGGTACGGGCCGAAGTGCTCCGCCTCCCACGTCACCACCTCGGGGATCCGGGCCACGGTCCGCGCGCTCGCCTCCGCCGACTCCGGGTCCACGGCGGTGAACACCGTGATGCCGCCCGCCATCGTGGACGTCTTCGTCCCGAACCGGCCGATGGCCAGGACCGCGAGATAGCTCGCCATCGGCTCCGCGGTGTGCCAGCGGTACGTGGTGCGGCCCCGCTCCGTCGTCGGCGGCCCGGTCTGCACCCCGTTGGAGACCGCCGTCAGCCCCTTGGGGACGGTGACCGACACGTCGTACGTGGCCTTGTCGCTCGGGTGGTTGTTGCCGGGGAACCAGGCCATCGAGCCGGTCGGCTCACCGAGGGCGAGGGAGCCGTCGTCGGTCGGCAGCCAGCCCTCCTGCGACTTGTCGGGGTCGGTGATGGTCTTCGGGGAGCCGGAGTAGCGGATGACGGTGTGGAACGTCTCGCCCTTGCGGAGCCGGTCCTCGGCCTTCGGGTCCGTACGCAGCGTCAGCTCGCTGCCCGCCCGGTTGACGGCGGCCGGCCTGCCCTCCACGGTCGCGGAGTCCACGGTGAGACCGTCCAGGTCGAGGTTGAACGAGCTGAGGTCCTGGGTGGCGCGTGCGGTGACCTCGGCGGTGCCGCGCAGCGTCTGCTCATCCGGGTCGACATCGAGCGTGAGGCCGTAGTGCGTGACGTCGTATCCGCCGTTGCCGAGCTTGGGGAAGTACGGGTCGCGTACGCCGGGGGCGCCCGGTTTGCCCACCACCCCGCCTGTACAGGCGGGGGCGAGGAGCGCGAGGGCGAGCAGCGGGACGGCGATCCTGGCTGCGGCGGGCGTGACCTTGGAGGGTGCGGTCCTGGAGGGTTCGGTTCTGCGGGCAGTACGGGCCGTGCCGCGTGTCGGGAAGCCGTGATCCACGTCGATGATCCTATGTGCGGAATGTCGGATCAGGGGGATGCCGGCACCGTGCCGACCGTGTGACGGCTTTCACCGGGTGTCCCGCAACAGCGCCGCGATCTCCGCGAAGCCTCGGCGCTCCGCGTGCTCCAGGGCCGTGACCCCGTCGCCGTCCGGCAGCCCCGGCGTCGCGCCTGCGGCAAGCAGCAGCTCGACGATCTGACGGTGCGCCCGGCCGCCGTCACCGAGGATCACGGCCTCCAGCAGCGCCGTCCAGCCCAGCCGGTTGACGTGGTCGACGTCGATGTCGGTGACCCTGAGCAGCTCCCGCACGTAGGCGACATGGCCGCGCTCGCTCGCCGGGATCAGCGCGATGCCGCCGAACCGGTTGCGGAGCTTCAGATCGGGCCCGGCCGGGAGCAGCGCGTGCAGCATCGGGACGCTGCCGGTGACGCCCGTGGCCAGCCAGGGGCTCTCCTCGCGCCGGTCCTGCGCGTCGGGGTCCGCGCCCGCCACGACGAGCAGCCGGGCCGCTTCGACGTGATCCCCGTGGACGGCCAGGAGCAGCGGGGTGCGCAGCTCCTCGTCGCGGACGTCCACCCGGGCGCCGCCCTCGATCGCGGTCCGCACGGAATCGGTGTCGCCGGTGCGCGCGGCGTCGAGCAGCTGCTGATCGAGGGCGTCCATGTGTCTCTCCTGAGTCCGGTCCGGCTACTTGGCCAGGGCGGCCGCGCCGGCCTGCGCGAACTTCTCGTCGAGGTCGCCGCTGGGCGCCCCCGCCACTCCGATGCCCGCGACCGGAGCACCCTCGACCTGCACCGGGGCGCCGCCCGCGAGAAACAGGGTGCCAGGGATGTCCTTGAGGTTCGGGGTCCGGGCCAGCCGCTTGACCAGCTCGGAGGTGGGCGCGTTCCAGGACACGGCGGTGTACGCCTTCCTCTCGGCGGACTCGTACGCCTGCGGGCCCGCGCCGTCGCCGCGCAGGGTGACGATGGTGTTGCCGTTGCGGTCGACGACGGAGACGGCGACCTTCTGGTGCTCCTTCTCCGCCGCGTCCAGGGCCGCCTGCGCGGCCTTCGACGCGGCGTCCACGGTCAGGTGCGTGGACTGCTGGAGGTTCCGGTTCGCGGCGTCGGCCTTGACGGCGGCGGGCGCGGCGGCCGGGGCGGAGGCGTTCGCGGACACGGCACCGAGGGTGCCGGCCCCGAGCGCGGCGGCGGCGACGGCACCGGTCAGGACACGGGTGCGCAGCGACATCTTCTTCATGGTGGGCTCCTTGGAGTGGCCGTGAGTGTTCCTGTGGTCTGCGTTCCATCCTTGGGCCGGTCCCGTGGCCGTACGGTCGGCGTACCGGCTGGAGACCGCGCGCGGAACGGCTGACGGCCCCATCGGCCGATCGGTTGATGCGGACCGGGTTCTTCGGGGTGACGATGGAGTGTCCGCGCAGGTCAGCGACAGTGCGCGGTACGGGGCACGGCCAGGAGAAGGGGGTAAGAGGTGAAGCGTCGAAGCCGCTCGGCGCGGCCCACCCGCCGAGCCGAGGACGACACCCGGGGCCTCTCCCTGCTCATGCACGCCGCGTTCTTCCTGCTCCTGGGCGCCTCGCTGACCCGGTTCCTGCTGCGCCACCCCGGCGAGGCCCGCACCCCGTGGATCATCGGGCTGTCCGTCGCCCTGGCCGCGCTGTACGTGATCGGGCCGGTGCTGGGCTCCCGCCCGACTCCGCGCAGCCTGCTCTGGCTGGGGGCGCTGGTCGCCGTCTGGATGGTGCTGGTCGTCCTCGCGCCGAGCTTCGCGTGGTGCGCGGTGCCGCTGTTCTACACCGGGCTGCGCATCCTGCCGCCGCGCGCCGCGCTCGCCCTGGTCGCGCTGCTCACCCTGTTCGTGGTCGCCGCGCAACTGCGGCTGGCCGACGGTTTCGACCCGACCCTGATCCTCGCCCCGCCCGCTGTCGCCGCCGTCGCGACCGCCGTGTTCGTCCACATGCAGCGCCAGGCCGCCACGCAGAACGAGCTGATCGACGACCTGCTGCGCACCCGCCGCGAGCTGGCCGCCACCGAACGGCGCGAGGGCACCCTCGCGGAACGCCAGCGGCTCTCCATGGAGATCCACGACACCCTGGCCCAGGGCCTGTCGAGCCAGCAGATGCTGCTCCAGGCCGCGGACCGCACCTGGGACACCGACCCGGCGACCGCCCGCCGCCACATCCGTACCGCCACCGGCATCGCGGAACGCAACCTCGCGGAGGCCCGCCGCTTCGTCCACGACCTGGCCCCGGCGGACCTGGCGGAGGGCGGCGGCCTGGACGCGGCACTGCACGCGCTCGCCGTCCGCGAGACGGCGCAGGCGCAGGGCCGGCTGACCGTCCGCTGCCACGTGGAGGGCGCACCCGCCACCGCGCTGCCCGACCGGGTGCAGTCCGCGCTGCTGCGGATCGCCCAGGGCGCCCTGGCCAACGTGACCGAGCACGCGGGCGCCACCGAGGCCGCCCTGACCCTCACCCACCTCGACGACCGGACCGTCCTCGACGTCGCGGACAACGGCCACGGCTTCGCACCCGCCGCGCACCCCGGGGAGCCGGGCGGGGTACGCGGGCACGGGCTGCCCGCGATGCGCGCCCGGCTGCGTCAGCTCGGCGGCAGCCTCACCATCGAATCCGCACCCGGCGAGGGCACCGTGGTGACCGCCACCGTCCCCCTCACCGCCGGACCGTCCGCCGCCCACACCTCCCAGACCCCCGCATGACCACCGCCCTCACCCACCGAACCGGGACCCCTCATGACCACCGCCCTCACCCCACCGAACCGGGACCCCGCATGACCGCCGCGCACCCGCCCATCCCCACACCCGCCCCCAGGCCCGTCCGCATCCTGCTCTGCGACGACCACGCCGTCGTACGCGCCGGGCTCCTCGCCCTCCTCGGCAGCGAACCCGACATCGAGGTGGTGGGCGAGGCAGGCAGCGGCGAGGAGGCCGTCGCCCTGGCCACCCGTCTCACCCCTGACGTCGTCCTGATGGACCTCCAGCTGGGCGAGGGCATCGACGGCGTCGAGGCGACCCGCCGGATCGTGTCCGCCACCGACGACGCCCACGTCCTGGTCCTCACCACGTACGACACCGACGCGGACATCACCCGCGCCATCGAGGCCGGCGCCACCGGCTACCTGCTCAAGGCCGAACGCCCCGAGGAACTCTTCGCCGCGATCCGCTCCGCCGCCCAGGGCCGCACCACGCTCTCACCGCCCGTCGCCAGCCGCGTCATGGCCCGCATGCGCAAACCGCTGCCCACCCTCACCGACCGCGAACGCGACATCCTCGGCCAGCTCTCCCGGGGCCTGGGCAACCGCGACATCGCCCGCGCCCTGTTCATCAGCGAGGCCACCGTCAAGACCCACCTGGGCCGCATCTACGACAAGCTCGGCGTCGACACCCGCGCCGGAGCGGTAGCCGTGGCGAAGGAGCAACGGCTGCTGCCGTGAAGGCTGAGGCCTGCGGGCTGCGGGCTGCGGGCTGCGGGCTGCGGGCTGCGGACCGTCCGGCGTCACCGTGGATAAGCCCATCGGTCGACGCTCTGCCCCCACCGGCATCCAGCGATGATCAGCTGCACGCCTTCTCGATGGCCTCGAAGATGTCGGCGTCCGTCTCCTGCTGCCAGGACGGCAGGTCGGGCCAGTCCGCCACGTAGCCCGGCTTCGGCTCCTCGAAGTGCTTGAACATCTGTGCCGTCCAGCACGTCGCGACGAACCGGCTCTTCTGCTCGCGGGACAGCCTCGACGTGCGGCCGCCGCTGATCTCGACGAACTGCCGGACCTGGTCGTAGACCGAGCCTGCGGCCTCGCGCTCCCACTGCGGGGTGTCTGCCCACGGAGTGACGTAACCGGCCTTCGGCTCCCCGGGAAAGTGCTGGTGCACTCCCGCGATCCAGGTTTCCCGGAACAGTCGTGCACCTTCGGTCTGCGGCATGCCTACCCCTCTCGTCACGGCGTGCTCAGCGTGGCGATCTCCGCCCCCAGCTCCGCCACGCGGTGGTCGCGGCTCAAGGGACCGAACTCGTCGCACAGGGCTTGGAGTCTACGGACGACGTACCCGGACGCGGAGGCTCGGGCCAGGCCGATGGCCTCCCTGCCGCACGCCACAACCTGCTCGACGTCCTGCCGCTTCGCGCCGATGGCGGCCAGGTCGGTGAGCACTGCTCCGCGTCGCCGGTACGACTGCCCGGATGCCAGGGCTGTCTGCTCCAGGGCATCCTTCAAGGCGTTCTCCGCCAGGTCGAGGCGGCCGAGCCGTACGTAGCGCGATCCCCGTTCCTCGGCCAGCCGCGCACCATCGAACCGAAGCCATCCACCGTTGACGCTGTCTGCGGTGAGGTCGCGGACGGCCTCCGCCTGATCCATCGCCCGCTCGCACGCGTACAGGTCGCCGAGGCCCGCGTATGCCTCGGCTTGGACGGAAGCGACCCAATACCGGGTCGAGAGGTTGTTGTCCCCCCGGCCGGCCAGTCGCCCGGCCGCGTCGAGCACCTGCGCAGCCTGGCGGTAGCACTGCTCGGACATGTCAACGTAGGCTTGGCGAACGAGCGCGCACGCCCAAAGGTCGTACGCCTCCGCATCCTTGCTGATCGAAGCCGCGAGCGAGTACGACGCCGCCGCGTCGGAGTACCGGTTGCCGTCGAACGCGACCTCTCCGGCCAACTGGAAGAGGTCGGAGGCCGCGTTCAGAAGGGGGCGCGCGCTTCCACGGCGGCCCGCCAATGCCTCGTTCAGTGTCGTCAGCTGGTCACGGATGACGGGGTACACGGAGCCCTTGGATCGGGCCAAATGGTAAACCTGCCAGAGATGGCTGTTCATGCGTGCGAAGTCGGCGGGCACCCCCCGGCGGACGCCCTCGGTGAGGGCCTCGGTCTCCTCGACCGGGAGGGTGGCAAAAACCCCGCTGACAGTCAGTATGCGGAGAAATTCGCGGCGGATCATTTCGTCGGGGTCTCCCGCGCTCGGGGGCTCACTGAACTGGCGCCCTGCGGCCATCCGGTCTGCCGCTCGTGGCGGTGCCAGGAGAGCGTCCAGCTCCTGGAGGCTGACTTCGAGGGCGGTGGCCAAGGACCTTCGCTGGGGCGGCTGAGGCGCGACTTTGCCGCTTTCCCAGCGTCCGACAGTAGTGCGGTCCACACCGAGTAACTCGGCCAACGTCTCCTGGCTGTAGCCCAGGGTCCTGCGTCGTTCCGCCAGTCCCGTTGCGCCCCCTTCCCCCGGTTTCGGGGCCTTCGGTGCCCGTCCACGGACCTGCGTCAAGACTGCCGCATGGAGGCCGTGGAGACCTCCGACTTCGCGGGCTTTCCTGGATGTTGCCCCAGACGAGCAGCGGGATTCACAAAGGAGTTCGGTCATGACGACGAGAGACGAGGCTCTGGCGCGCGAGCCGGACGGTAAGGCGCGGACGCGGGTCCTGGGCTCTTCACCGAGAGCCCTCATGACCCTCCGGGTCTCCCACGACTCCGGGCGGACTTGGGGCCAGGTGACAGAAGTACAGGAAGACGAGAGTCCGATGGCCCTCGACAACCCCGGTCGCTTCCCGCCATGCACGTGCCCGCGCTGCGCGGACCATTCCCCGCGCCTTGGAGCCTCCTCGGGTGAAGTCGTGATGCGGTGCGCGCACTGGCGCCGAGTGCCCCTCGACCTGGCACGGGAAGCGCAGGAGAAGTCGGCCGCCACGTACATCGACAGAACGGTGCAGTGCCAGCTGTTCGCGCACGACGACGGTGAGCACTTCGGCCTCCTCACCGACGACGGCGCGCGCGGGACCGCGCTGTGGCTCCGCTGGCACGGGGCGGACGAGGCCGAGCGCGCGTGCTGCCGGACTGCCCGGTGGCCGCTCCAGGGCCCGACGGTGAGGGCTGCTGCCTGTTCACCGGCCACGCCGAGCAGCACACTTGGGAAGACGTCCTGGACGAGGTCTCGTGCACCAGGTGATCGCGAGCCCCCACAAAACCCGGAGCCCTCGCTCGCCTCGCAACGAACAGGGGGTATCGCGTGTTCGTCGCCAGCGAAGGCCCGGGAAGTTCATGGCGGCGTGTGCCAGGGTCCTGGCATGACTTCGACACCGGATGGACGCCCTATCCCACCCGCGCATGCCGGCGAGCGCGCCATGCTGGAATCGTGGCTCGACTTTCACCGTGCCACTCTCGCCCTGAAGTGTTCGGGCCTTAAAGACGATCAATTACGGCTGGCCTCGGCTGCGCCGTCGTCGATGACACTGCTGGGCCTCGTCCAGCACATGGCCGAGGTGGAACGCAATTGGTTCCAGCGTGTGTTCGCAGGCCAGGACACGCAGGCAGTCTTCGGGGAAAGCAACGTCGACGGCTTTGCACTTGAGGATGGCCGAGGACTCGACGAGGCCCTGGAGGTCTGGCAGGCAGAGATCGTTCGAGGGCGTGAGCTCATCGCTGCCGCCTCGCTGGACGACTCCGGTCGGCTGTCTGAGTAGGAAGCCAGCCACGTAGGTGACGTAGGGGTTTCGCTGCGCTGGATCATGGTCCACATGATCGAGGAGTACGCACGTCACAACGGCCATGCCGACCTGATCCGAGAGCGCATCGACGGTGTCTCAGGGGCGTGAAATGCGTTTGGCGACAGCTTGTTCGGCTGGCTCTATTCACCAGTAGTGTCGTGACACCGTCACCAGCTGTTACGACAACAGGACTCTCTTTCTGAGGAGTTGGAAGCCGACCCGGCCGAACATTTGGCGCTTGCGGATCGTGACCTGGTTGGCATCACCTTCGATGACACCCGAGCTCCAGGGGAGGGTCAGGACGGCGGCGACGGCTTCACGGTCGCGGTCGATGCCCGCGGCGAGCGTGTGGAGGCTCGGGAGGCCGTCCTGTCGCACGGCAGCGAGCCAGTCAGGCAGACGCTCACCCTGACGCTCGGTGAGCATGGTCGCGCCCCCGGCCCGCCGCCTCGGCCCGTCGCGCAGCTCCGCCCGTCGCGACCGCGTCGATCACCGCCGTCCAGGACCTCGACGCGATCGTGGAGAGCGCGGAGTGCTCCTGCGACGCCGGGGACGATAACCCCCATTGACCGACACGACCTCCGGACCGCGCCGCCGTTCGGCGTCACCGCCGTCCGCGTTCGGCGCGGGGTGCGAGTCCGGCGCGTACGGCGCTCATTCTGGCGTGTACGCCGTGGTCGGGTACGGCGTCTGTGGGGCCGGTGGGGGTGTTGGGGGTGTTACCTCGGCAGGGGGCGCAGAGTCCGCCGGGCATGGCGTGGGCGTTGCCGGGGGCGCGGCATTCGCGGCATTCCAGGGTGCGCAGGACGATGCGGGGGGTGGGGGAGGCTTCGCGGACGGGCGGGAGTTTGTCCAGGAGGCGTCGGCGGAGGAGTGCGGCGGGGTGGTGGATGCGTGGGGGCAGGCCTTCGGTGAGGGCGTGGAGGACTTCGGGTTCGGTGGCGCCGCGTTCGAACCATTCGGTGATCTGGGGTTCGAGGGTCACGCAGTCCGTGTGGGAGAGGGTGAGTGTGGGGGTGTGGCGTCCGAGGGCGGCGAGCAGGATGAACGAGCGGGAGAGGGTGGGTCGTTGGGATGTGCGCTCCTGGTCCTGTTCCGGGGGTACGTCGCCGCGGATGAAGGTGTCCCACCAGTCGTCGTCGTGCCAGGTGCGGGAGAAGAAGGTGCGGGTGACCCAGAGCAGGGCTTCCTCGGTGGCGATGCATTCGCTGCCCCGGCGCAGGTGGCCTGCTTCCTGGAGGCGGTTGAGGGTGGTGCGCAGGGCGCACTGGCCGTACGGGAGCGTCTTGGCGAGGGTTTTCACGGAGATGTCCGCGCCGTCGCACAGTCCGTCGATGTACGCGGCGACGGCGGCGTCACGGGGCAGGAGGTGCGCGAAATCATGGCCGGTGCGCGGGCGTTGGCCTGGCGCCGAACGCTTGCCGTACCCGGGACCGGCCATCGGGTGATCAAGCGTGGGGACAGGGGGAACAAGGGCAGGACTAAGCTGGCTGGCAGCCATGAGATCGCTCCTGACGATCGAAGTGGTCAGGCCCCCGTTAGGTGTTTCTGCACCGACGGGGGCCGTCTTGGTCCACTGCCGCTAGAGCGCGGCTACCCTCCGTGGCAAGTCGATCGCGAAAAGTCAACCCTCAAGGCAGGGAGGGTGGGTGGGCATTCAGACCCACCCACCATTCCGCTGAAAGAGCGCTCGGAGCTCGACGCTTGAGCCCCGAGCGTGAGCTGCGGAAAGTTCCCGCCGGGTGCCCCGAACCCGCCGCGTGCCACGATTCCGGCCAGTACGTCGAAAGCCCCGCCACACCCCCGACTCGGGGACACGGCAGGGCTTTCGACGATGCAACGCACACGGGGCCGGTGTACGCCGGTCCAGCGGTCAGACGGTGCCGAACTCCCCGGCCTTGACACCCGCCACGAACGACGCGAACGCGCCGGCGGGAAACCCCAGAGCCGGGCCGCACAGATCCTTGGAATCACGCACGGGGACCACACCGCGCGCAGGCGCGAGGTTGAGAGCCACCTCCACGCACTGGCCGCCGTCGGAGCTGTTGGAGGACTTGAACCAGTGGAAGGAATCGGTAGTCACGAGGTGCCCTTTCGTGCCTGGTTGATCAGAGCCACGGAGTCAACCTGCGAGAGCGCTTCGGCCTGTCCCTGATGGTAGGACGTGAACAGAGGCCCGACCAACCGCATGTCACGCTCCAACTGGCCCGCGTGCGCGGACTCCGCGTAAGCCATGTACGACCGGTCCACCATGGTGATCAGGGTCACCGGCTTGTTCAGCGTACGACGCTCACCGAGCATGAACGGGGCGACCTGCACAACGGTGTTCGGCCTGTCAGCGATCACCGCGAGGTGCTCCAACTGTTCCGCCATGACCTCGGGCCCGCCCACGTACTGCCGGATGCAGCTCTCGTCGAGCACGGCGTACACCTGCGGGAGCGGAGTGCGCGCGAGTGACTGCTGGCGGCGGGCAAGCAGCGCAAAGCATTCCTCCGCCTGCACTTCAGTGATCGCACCTCGTCGCACCGCCCCCGTGGTGACAGCGGTGGCGTACGCCGGAGTCTGAAACAGACCCGGCACAAGGCCCATCTCGAACAGGCGGGTCTCCGTGGCCTGCCCCTCCTGAACGACGTACTCGGGGAAGCCGTCGAGTATCGCGCTGTTCCGCGTCTCCGCGCCCTGCCGGGTCAGCGCTTCACCTGTCCCGAGGGCTCGGTCAGCACTTTCAGTGAACGCGGAAGTTGGAGGTCGGGATCCGGTTTCCACGCCGGAAATATGCGATGCCGAGTATCCCGAACGCCCGGCCAAGACCTCCTGCGTCCACCCGCGTCCCTCTCGCAGTCTGCGCAGACGCTCCCCGAAGGCGGCGCGGGGGCTCGCAGACGGGTCTAACCTCCCTCGATTCGCCACCTGTTGCCTCTCCATCATTCGGTCTTGCGGAGGTTGGAGGTGCCGAAAGACCAGTCCACGCTGGGCGCCCCGAGTAGCGGAATCACTACGGAGAGGAGTGGCGATGGCTGTGCGACATGTCCCGCTGGACGGACAGGAACCGCCCCCCGTCCCCGCCCCTGTTCCCACCCCCGGCACGCTCATGGTTGACACCGCTCGCAAGAATTGTGTCGGAGAGTTCCGAGGGGTCGCCGGCCCTTACTGGGCACTGCGACCGGTAAGCGGCGGCCAGGAATGGGAAGCCGAACCCCAGCACGTACGCCTCGCGGACGACATAGAGCGGCTGCACGCGCAGAACGCGCAGAACGCGCGGTGCAACGCCCGGAGCCGGGGCGAGGTGCTGTGAGGGCCACGATCCGCTCACCCCGCCTGCCCAGCCACATGACCGCCCTCACCAGTCCGGTGGCGGGCGCATCGTGAACAAGACCGCGAACGGCTGCGACGCCGTAGCCCGCACGCCCTGGTCCGAGACCGTGCGCGCGTACGGGCAGCAGCGCGACCCCGAACTGTCCGAACCACTTGCCTGCGAGCTGGCCGAGGGGCACCCCGGTGATCACGCCGACCAACTCGGGGACATGGGGCGCGGCACCTTTCAGGTGTGGGTGCGCTGGGGCTCGGACCAGGTCACCTACATCGCCGCCCCCACGTGCGGAATGAAAGACCCCACTATCGACCCCGTGCACCAGGACGTGTGCACGCTGTACAGGGAACACCCACCGGGCCATTCCTGGGAGATCCGAGAAATGTTCGACTGACGCCCACGCCGCGCCCGGAGTCCGACCTGGCCCCGGCTCCACCGGCGCGAGCGACACGCCGGGCATGACACCATCGAACCGTGCTCGATATCGGCTACTCCCTCTCCCGGCGCTTCCCCGATCCCCCGCAGACCGACTACCGCCGGGCGGACGTCCACGCCCTGCGCCACGATCTGTTCTCCGGGGACGTCTACCTCGCGGACACCAAGGAGGACCGCGAAGTATCCACAGGCTGGGGATGGGTGCCGGTGCTCGACTTCGCCTGGGCCCTGTGCGACATCGTCGAGCAGATCGACCAGGACCCCCGGGGCAACCGCTCGCACCGCCGCCAGTTCGCGGAGCTCGACTTCACCGAATCGTCCGACCGGATGCTCTTCGAGCGCCGCTTCGGCTGGGTCGACGTCGAGGCCGACTGGATGCCCGCCGAGGAAGCACCGCTTACCTTCAACCACGCCCTGCTGCGCCGCGAGGCCCGCGACTTCCTGCACGACCTGATCGCGGACCTCTCCGACATGCACGAAGGCCTCGCGGACAACCCGGTGGTCTGGGACCTCCAGGCACGCTTCCCCCGCCTCTGACCGGCGCCCCTTCCGCCCCCTCGGCACGGCTTCACGCCTCCACCCGCACCCCGATCTGCGCCGCGAACGCCGGAGCCAGCTCCATCAGCTGCGACGGGCTGATCACCGCACCCGCCAGCCGCTCCACCCCGCGCGCGATGTCCAGCTCCGCGACCGTCCGCAGATCCACCGACTCCATCCGCACCGCGCTGAAATCGGCCCGCTTCAGCACACAGTCCCGGAACTCCACCCGGTCCAGCTGCGCGCCACCGAAATCCGGCTCGGAGAGCACACAGCCCTCGAAGACCACGTCCTTCAGCCGGGCCTTCCGCAGATTCAGGTAGTCGATCTTCCCGCCCCGCACCAGCACCCGCTCCAGCACCGCGCCGTGCATCTGCACCCCGCCCAGGCGCGCGTCCACGATCTCCACGTCGCGCAGCGACGCCCCGGCGAAATCCGTGCCCACCCCCCGTACGCCCGTCAGCACCGAATCGATGAACCGGGCCCTGACCAGCTCCGTACGGTCCAGCGCGCAGCCCTCCAGCGCACAGTCCATGAACCGGGCACCCGGGCCCGACTCATCCGCCAGATCAACGGACTCGAAGCGCACCCCATCGTAATCCCCGTCCGGCTCAAGGCCCTCGCCGCCGTACGGTTCGAGCGGCGGCAGCCGCACCTCCGGGCGCCGCGCCGCCGCGACCCCGTCCTTACCGCCCCGGCCCCTGCCGTTCCCCTGACCGCTACCGCTGCTGCGCACCATGCCCCCATCGTGACGCACCCCACTGACAACGCCCCGCCATCGACCGGGACGACGGCATCCACCTCGCCCTCCGGGCCACCGAGCACCGCACCACGGCCTCCCCCTCCACCTCCACCTGCCCCTCCCGGACACCGCTTGACCTCAAGCACGCTTGAGGCCGAAGAGTGGGCTCACCGGCACCGGCACGACACCGACACCGACACCCCGGGGAGCCCACCATGCACGCCGTCCGCCTCCACGCCTTCGGCCCCGCCGAGAACCTCGTCTACGAGCCCGTCGCGGACCCCGTCCCCGGGCCCGGCCAGGTCCGGATCGCCGTCCGCGCCGCCGGCGTACACCTGCTCGACACCGCCCTGCGCCAGGGCATGACCGGCCCTTACCCCGCCCCCACTCCGCTGCCCACCGTCCCCGGCCGCGAAATCGCCGGCACCGTCGAATCGCTCGGAGAGGGCACCGACCCCGACTGGCTAGGCCGGCACGTCGTCGCCCACATCGGCAACGCCCCCGGCGGCTACGCCGAGCTCACCGTCACCGAGGCCGACAAGCTTCACCCCGTACCCGACGGCCTCGACGACGCCGAAGCCGTCGCGATGATCGGCACCGGCCGCACCACCCTCGGCATCCTCGGATTCACCCCGCTCGGACCCGAGTCGATCGTCCTGGTCACCGCCGCGGCCGGCGGCATCGGCACCCTGCTCGTCCAGTACGCCAAGAACGCCGGAGCCACCGTCATCGGCCTCGCCGGAGGACCCGCCAAAACGGGCCTCGTCCGCGCCAACGGCGCCGACCTCGCCGTCGACTACACCCTTCCCGACTGGCCCCGCCAGGTCCGCACCCACCTCGACGCCCTCGGCCGCCGCGCCACCGTCGTCTACGACTCCGTCGGCGGTACCACCGCACGCGCCGCCGTCGACCTCCTCGGCAAGGGCGGACAGCACGTCGTCTACGGCTGGTCCGGCCAGGGCCTCCACGACGGCCGGCCCCTCACCTTCACCGAGGACGAACTCGCCGCCCGCGCCATCACCTCGCAGAGCGTCCTCGGCCCCGCCATGATCCAGCGCGGCGGCGGCCTACGCGCCCTGGAGATCCGCGCCCTCGCAGAGGCCGCGGCCGGCCGCCTGCGCCCCGCAGTCCAGCGCTACCCGCTCGCCGGGGCGGCCGCCGCCCACCGCGCTCTGGAAACCCGCGGCACCACCGGCAAGGTCGTCCTCATCCCCTGATCCCCCGACCGCCGGAGGTCAGCCCCCGAGCTCCGCCAACGCCCCGTCCGTCAGCCGGTACACCGTCCACTCGTCCTGCGGCCGCGCGCCCAGCGACTCGTAGAACGCGATCGACGGAGCGTTCCAGTTCAGCACCGACCACTCCAGGCGCTCGTAGCCGCGCTCCACGCAGATCCGCGCCAGCTCACCCAGCAACGCCTTGCCGTGTCCGCCGCCCCGCCGCTCCGGACGCACGTACAGGTCCTCCAGATAGATCCCGTGCACACCGCGCCAGGTGGAGAAGTTCAGGAACCACAGCGCGAAGCCCACCACCTCACCGTCCTCCTCCGACTCCGCGATGTGCGCGAACGCCGCGGGACGCTCACCGAACAGCGCCTCGCGCAACTGCTCCTCCGTGGCGTTCGCCTCGTGCAGCGCCTTCTCGTAGTCGGCCAGCTCACGGACCATCGCGTGAATGGCTGGGACATCGGCGGCGGTAGCGGTACGAATCATGGGGGCAGCGTAAGCAGTACCGCTCCGCCAGCCGCTACCGGCCCAGCAGCCGCCGCGCGATCTCGGCCTGCTCCGGATCCAGCCGCCGCGCACCGTCCTCCGCGCCCCAGCACGCGTTCTGCAGCACCCGCCCCAGCGTCCACGCACGGGCCCGCGCCCGGTCGAGACCGAGCACCTCCGTCATCAGATCGAACCGCCACCCCACCGCCTCCGCGTCGAACCGGTTGACCAGCGCCGGAAACAGCTCGAACCCCGGATCACCCGCCAGCGGCTTCGGATCGATCGCCACCCACCGCGCCCCCTGCCCCGCCGGACCCGGACCGCCCCGCCCGGCCAGCACGTTGCCGAAGTGCAGATCCCAGTGCAGCAACCGGTCCCCCGGCTCCCCCGCCACCTCCCGGACCGCCGCCGCGCAGTCCGCCAGCAGCCGCCGCTCCTCCTCGTCCGCCAGCAGCTCCACCGCCCCCGGCGCCGCCGCCAGCGCCCGCGCAGAGACCTCGCCCAGCCCCCGCAGACCGCTCCCCGCCGGAGCCCGCACCGCCGTCAGCCCGGCCAGCAGCTCCGCGATGATCCGCACCGCCTCCCGTACATCCGCCGTCCCCGACAGGGATCGGTGCCCGTCCAGCCGCTCCAGCAGCATCGTCCCCGTCGCCGGGTCGTGGTCCAGCAGCTGCACCGCACCCGCCGACGCCGCACCCCACACCCGCAGCGCGAGCGGCTCCCCCGCCGTCTCCGCGTCCACCGCCTGCAACTTCAGCGCGGCCGGGCGCCCCTCCGCCACCCGCACCACCGGCAGCACCAGCGCGCACACCCCGTACAACGCCTCGCCGTCCCGGCGCAGCCCCCACCGCTCCAGGAACTCCGCCGCCATCCCCGGCAACGCGGCGAGGAACGCCCGCCCGGCCGCACCGTTGTACTTGGACTGAGTGGCGATCAGCGCATCCGGAATGTCAATCACGCCCCCGATCGTAGGAGCGTGCGTCAATCGGCTATGCCCCTGAGCCATCCCTCCCCGCCCACGCGGCCCCGCCCCGCACCCGTCACGTGGCTCCGCGGCGCCGGCTCATGGATCCGCAGCGCCCCCGGCACCTACGTCTGGCTGCTGGCTCTCTTCGTCACCACCGTCATCGTCCACCAGATGTCACCGGCCTTCGAGGAGGACTTCCTCCGCCAGCGCTCCACCAACATCCATGAGCTCTCCCAGAACCCCGTACGCGTCCTGATCAGCAGCGCGTTCTGGATCGACGGCGGCGAATGGCTCCCCTACGCCGTGCTCTACACCGTCTTCCACGCCCCCGCGGAACGCCGCCTGGGCACGCTGCGCTGGCTCACCGTCGTCGCGGCCGCCCACGTCCTCGCCACCCTCGTCGGCGAAGGCGTCCTGGCCTGGGCCATCCGGCACGGCCACGCGCCCGGGACCGCCGCGAACACCCTGGACGTCGGGGTCAGTTACGCGCTCGCGGGCGTCGTCACCGTCCTCACCTACTACATCCCGCGCCCCTGGCGGTACGTGTACCTCTTCGCCGTACTCGTCATCTACGGCGTCCCGCTCGTCACCGGCGCCACCTTCACCGACGTCGGCCACTTCACCGCGGCGCTCATCGGTCTCGCCTGCTATCCGCTGACCCGCCGCCACCACGAGACGAAACAGTCCCCCGCCCAGTAACGTCCAGCCACGCAGAGCACCGCACTCCACAGCCGGCCACACCACCGGCGCCAGTCACACGGACAGCAGGGGCAACATGAGCACCGTCAGTACAGCCAACGGCGGCATATCCTTCTGGTACGCGGACCAGGGCACCCCCCTCCCTCGCGAACCCCTGCCCGGCGACGCCACCGCCGACATCTGCATCATCGGCGGCGGATACACCGGCCTCTGGACGGCGTACTACCTCAAGAAGGCCGTCCCCTTCCTCAACATCACCGTCCTGGAAGCCAAGTTCTGCGGCTACGGCGCCTCCGGCCGCAACGGCGGCTGGCTCTACAACGGTGTCGCCGGCCGCGACCGCTACGCGAAGCTGCACGGCCACGAAGCGGCCGTCCGGCTCCAGAGGTCGATGAACGACACCGTCACCGAGGTCATCCGGGTCGCGGACGAGGAGAAGATCGACGCGGACATCCACCGGGGCGGCGTCCTCGAAGTGGCCTGCACCCCGGCGCAGCTCACCCGGCTGAAGGACTTCCACTCCGTGGAGATCGCCTTCGGCGAGACCGACCGCACCCTGCACGGCGCCCGCGAGACCGCGGAGCGCGTCCGGGTCACCGGAGCGATCGGCTCCACCTGGACCCCGCACGGCGCCCGCCTGCACCCCGCCAAACTCGTCAAGGGCCTCGCGGACACCGTGGAGGCCCTCGGCGTCACGATCCACGAGTCGACGCCCGTCACCGAGATCAAGCCCAAACACGCCGTCACCCCGTACGGCACGGTCCGCGCCCCGTACATCCTGCGCTGCACCGAGGGGTTCACGGCGGGCCTCAAGGGCGAGAAGCGCACCTGGCTCCCGATGAACTCCTCCATGATCGTCACCGAGCCGCTGCCCGAATCCCTCTGGGAGACCATCGGCTGGAACGGCCGCGAAACCCTCGGCGACATGGCCCACGCCTACATGTACGCCCAGCGCACCGCCGACGACCGCATCGCGCTCGGCGGCCGGGGCGTCCCGTACCGCTACGGCTCGGCCACCGACAACGACGGCCGCACCCAGCCCGCGACCGTCGAGGCCCTGCGCGACCTGCTCGTCCGCCTCTTCCCCACCACGGCGGGCACCCGCATCGCGCACGCCTGGTCCGGGGTGCTCGGCGTCCCCCGCGACTGGTGCGCCACCGTCACCCTGGACCGCTCCACCGGCCTGGGCTGGGCGGGCGGCTACGTCGGCTCCGGCGTCGCCACCACCAACCTCGCCGCCCGCACCCTGCGCGACCTGATCCAGCAGGACTCCGGGCAGGGCGGCCCCACCGAACTGACCGCCCTGCCCTGGGCCAACCACAAGGTCCGCCGCTGGGAACCGGAACCCCTGCGCTGGCTCGGCGTCCAGAGCATGTACGCCGCCTACCGCGCCGCCGACCGCCGCGAACTCACCTCGCCCCGCGCCGGAACCGACCCGATCGCGAAGCTCGCGGACCGCCTGGCGGGACGGGGCTGAACCGCACCGGGACCGGTCCGGCCCCCGTACGCCCGACGGACCGGAGGGGCAGCCGGACTGCCTCTCCGGGCAGACCCTGACGTGGGCCCCCCGTCCGGAGCACGCGACGCCCTAGCGTGGCACCGCACTGGTCCCGCTTCAGGGGCAACCGGTCTCGGCTGAGGGGCGTCCATGAAATCCCATGACAGGAAGCGTCCCGTCGCAGCGGCCGGCCAGGAGAAGTCCGTACGCACGACCGCACCCACCGGGTTGATGGGGGTGCAGGCCAGCAGCGGCAACCAGGTGGTCCTGGAGATGATGCGCCGCGGGCACGAGGAAGAGGGGCAGCGGCGCGGGGAGGCCGTGCAGCGCTCCGTCGACGCGGCCACCACGGTCCAGCGCGCGGGACCCACCGAGCAGGAGGGCGCCGAGGCAGCCGGACCGGCGCAGGAGAAGGACCCGAAGGGCAAGGAGATCATCGCCCGGCTCAGCCAGTCGATCGAGCAGCACACGACCCAGACGAACTCCAAGGCGAACATCTTCGCGCCCGGCACCTGGTGGCCCGAGCAGTGGATGATCGAGGGGCCCTCCCGGCTGCGGAAGACCCTGGAACGGCGGGTGATGCGGGGTCAGGCGTTCAGCGACGAGGAGCTGGATGACATCAGGGAGCTGTCCTCGGTCAACGCGAAGTGGCTGAAGGACGTCGGAATCGGCACCTACGAAGAGGCCAAGACCTACGCCAAGGGGCCGTTCGACAACTGGTTGAAACTGGACCCCGGCAAGCGCGTACTCACCGCGACGCTGGCCATCGGGAATCGTCCCGACATCGTGTCGGACCTGTCCGTCCGCGCACCGACGGACCCGGCCTACACGCTCGGCCGGTTCATGCTCACCCAGACAACCGGCACCGACCCGAAGAAGCGGAAGAACCTGGAAGCGGAGCGCAACCAGCAGATCCGCGACACCGCCGTCGACACGCTCCACCCGGAGGGCATAGCCCCCGAGCGCATGCACGACGGTTCCGTCCCGGCGGAGGGCACCCCGGTGGACAAGGACGGGAAGAAGGCGCCCGACTACGTCGAGAAGGACGCTCAGGGCCGCGAAATGCTCACCAAGATCCTGCTCATCCTGCGCCACGGGCTTCAGCTCTACGACCCGAAGCAGAGCAAGCACGTGAAGGACCACGAGCAGGACGTCATCCGTGCGCTGTCCCACGGCGGCCGCGTCAACGTGCGTATCCCGGCGCTGAGCGCGAAGGGCGATCCCGCCTACTGGCTGCCGCACTTCCTGGGCGCGACCCAGGACGCCACCAAGGGGGAGACCGCGGAGCACGTGTCCGAGCGGGGCTTCGCCACCCACCGCACCGACATCGGCACCAACAAGGGCAAGAAGGAACCCAAGTTCAAGGAGAGGGGCGGCGTCGCGGCGTCCCTCACGAACAAGCTCGCCGTCGGTGCCGCCCGGCCGAAGCTGTGGGGCCAGGACATCTCCGGCGGCGGACTCGGCTCCAAGGACTGGAACGGCGCGATGGTCCTGCCGAACGGCTCGTACGGCCACGTCCTGCTCGTCTACCACCGCCCGACCATGGAGAAGGACGGATCCCTCCAGATCGGCGTCGAGACCATCGCGCCGCACGCCGAGAGCCCCGTCGGCTACGAACACGACTTCCGTTCCACCGAGGCCACCTCGAACCCCGAGTCCATCCTGCACGGCCACAAGGGGGACAAGATCGGCTCCGGCGGCCTCAGCACGAACGAACGCTACGTGGACCTGCGGGACATGGCCAAGGATTCGAGCGGCGGCTGGCAGAGCTACCTGGAAGACATCAAGCAGCAGTGGGACCGGGACCTCGCCGCGACGGACGGCAACGCGGAGGAGCGCCGCGCGCTCTACGAGGAGCTGGTCGGCAAGCGCCTCCCGTCATAACGGCGCCTCTCTCGGCGGCTCCCGACGCCTCCCCGCGGCTCCCGGCGGCTCCCGGCGGCGAAGCGCGCGCTGATCCACCGGGAACCACGGGACACAGCCCTCAGTCGCCCCCACCCCCGCCACCGTCGCCGCCCCCGCCGTCACCGGAGTCCCCGCCGTCCGCGCCCCAGCCGTCGCCGCCACCGGGCTCGTTGTCGTCACCGCCGTTGCCGAGGTTGCTGAACCAGGGGCGGTCCCATGCCCCGTCGGTGGCGATCGGCTCGCCCGCGCGCCCCGCCTGCCGCTCCGACCGGAACCGCGCGGTCCCGGTCGTGTCGCCTATCCCGAAGGCGGCGGCGAAGAGATGCGCCATGACCGCGTCGGGCGGGTCCGCGCTCTCGTGGCGCACCGGGGACAGCGGCCGCAGGACCGTGTCCGGCGTGCGGGCGGGCCTGCGTTCTCCCTGCGCAGCACCCAGTGCACCCCGGCGAGCCGCACCTCGACCACGCTCTTGGACTTGCGCAGCTTCTTCCTGAGTACGAGCTCCGCCTCCGCGTCGCCGACCGTCAGGCGCAGGCCCTTGGACGGATCGGGGCCCTCGCCCTGGAAGCCGCGGGGCGCGCGGACGCGTACGGCGGGGGCGTGCGGCCCCCACACGTCGCCGCGCACCAGCCGGCGGTCCACGGCGACGGCGACCGGCCCGGCGGGCCCCTCCGCGAACCTCCGCGCGATCCACAGCGGTACGCCCTCGGCCCCGGCCCGCGCCGCCAGCGCGGCCACCTGCTCGGGCCCGCCGCACAGCCGCACCGCCAACTCGCCCAGCGCACGGGCGAACTCGGCGGCCCGCCGCGCCTTCACCGGTACCGCGGTGCCGGTGACGCGGGTCAACGGGACGACCCCAGGCCCCTCCGGAAGCCGGTCGAGCGCCCGCTCGGCCCCACCGCCGCCCAGCCAGCACCCACGCCCGTACGCCTCCGCCATGGCACCGAGGTTCAGCTCACCCATCGGCGTGGTGCGGCCACCCCTGCGCAGCCCTTCCTCGGTCAACTCCACGGTCTGCGCCAGCGGATTCCAGGACCGCTCGCCATAGAGCACCTGGCTCACGACAACCCCCCATGTACGAAAGTGCATACGTGCCTCGGCCGCAGCCACCCTCACAGACCCACGACCGCACCCCGGCGCCGGGGCGAGTGCTGCTCACGGCCCCGGGCCCTCCGACCGGCCCACGCACCGCAAGCACTTGACCATCTCGCCGTCGAGCAGAACGACGAGACAGCCGCAGCCACCGACGCAGTATTCGACCTCACCCTCGGACGTGCGGTGACAGGACCTCAGCGTCCACCACCGCGTCTCCGCCGGAGTGGGCTCGTGACAGACGGGACAGCGGTCGCCCGACGGCGGGACCGTGGATGCGGAAGTCATGCCCCCAACATGACGTCACTCCCTAAACCACTTCAACCATTACACAGAACAGGCTCCCGTATCCCTGCAGCACCGAACCCACCCGGTGGTGTAATGACCCCATGCACTTCGACCATTACGGCGGCGAGGCCGCCCGGCTGGCCGCGGACCTGGTCAACCTGACCGCGCCACCGCGCCCCGAGCACCTGGAACCACTCCTCGCCGCACACGGCGTGGTGCACCGCACGCTCACCGCCGCACAGGCCGAGACGATCTGGACATGGTCCCGGTGCCTGGCCGCGTGCTTCGGGCGGCAGGACCTCGAAGAGCGGTGCCAGACGGTCAACACCCTCCTCGCCGACGCCTCCAGCAGCCCCCGCATCTCCCTGCACGACGGCCACCCCCACCTGCACTACAGCGCCACCGGCGCCGACCCGGCCACCCACATCCGGGCCATCACCGCAGCGGGCCTCGCCTACGTCGTATGCTCCGCCGACGCCGACCGCCTGGGCCGCTGCGCCCGCCGCGACTGCGACCTGGCATTCGTCGACACCTCCCGCAACGGCCGCCGCACCTACTGCTCGGTGCGCTGCGCCAACAACGACGCGGTAGCCCGCCACCGCGAACGCCACCAGGCTGCCGCCCGGCCGTCAGCCGCACAGGAGACCCGGTCACCGTGACCATCCAGGAGGCCGACATCGACGTTCTGGGGCCCAGCGATCAACGGTGCCGACGCGAACACGAACGAGCCTGGGGGTTTGGCCGCAGGGCCCTCGCGAGAGGCCCGTCGTGTCAGGACGCCCTTCGCGTCGTCCAAATTAATCGGTGGCCGACGGCACCCCTTGACTCCGACGCCGGCGGAGATTTTCCGCCAAGAGTCCTACCTTCGGCCACCCAGGACGCACGGACTCGGCATCCAGGGTTCGGGTCATCATCAGGACGCAAATGCGGGATCTGTCGTGAAACTGCGTAGCCTGCTTGAACGAAAACCTCAATGGTCAAAGCCCCTCCGCAAGGCTCTGCCCACGGGATGTGGTCACGAATGAAGGCGGCGTCACATGCGCAAGGAACCGGCCGACAACGGCGGCGACGCCCCCCTGCCCTACCTGCCGCTCACGCCGGGCGCGCGAGGACCGCTGGATCCGCCGCTGCCGGGCACCGCTCCGCCGGGCCTCGGCGCCCCTCCGGTCATAGCGGAGGGTGTGCTCCTGAAGGCGGCTGGTGTGACCGACGAGGTCTTCGATGCCTTCCACGAACCCGCCAGGTCAGTAAACGAACCGGCCGGCAAAGCCACGCGCGAGCTGGCTGATTGGTACAGCAGCGCGGCGCTGAAGACGTCCCTGAAAAGCTGGGAACAGCAGGTCACAGCCACTTAGGGGTGGCTCGCGCCCATTGCGGAGAGTCTGCGCACCTCATCCCATGCGTATACGGGCACGAATCAGGAGATCGAGCATCAGTTCAACCAACTGCGAGGGCAGAACTGATGCCTTCCCTCTACCGTGAGCTGCTGGACACCGCTCTCTCCGTACTGGACGACCTCGCGGACAAATGGCGTGAGGCGCATACCAAGACAGAGAACCCACCGAAGCGAATGAACGACGAGGTACTCAAGCTCCTGCGTGACAAGGGGTATTGGGAGGGAGCGGCGGCTCCATTCGCCTGGACACTGATCGATGACATCGCGCGTCAGCTGACGGCGGCCACCAAGGTTGCCAAGGCCCTGTCCGATGTCCTCGACGACGCCGTCTCTGACGTCAGAGTCATTCGGCGTGATCTCAAGGATGCCGTGCAGCGGGCGCTGGACAAGGGGCTGGCCGTGGACAACTCGGGCACAGTGTCCGGGTACATCACCGCAGACCAAAATCTCGCCATGACACTGATGTCCGACGTGGGGATCGACTCCTGGTTCAACAGCAAGCCGCAGCACGACACGATCGGCTCCACAAACCGGATCAGCGCAGACGAGTACAACGCGTATCACCGCGTCCTGGACGGCAAGAACCCATATCCGGGACGGCAGGACGACAGCCCGTACAGCCTCGGCCTCGACTACGTGACCGGCATGGGACCTCGGCAGCGCGACTTCACCAACGGCGACAAGATGACCGATCTGCTCCAGTCCATGGAGAGCATGAAGGACATCCGACGACAGACAGTGGAGCAGTGGGAGGAGACGGGCAGCTTGACAGGGAGCGCGGCGTTCTCCATTTCCGAATCCGGCAAAGTCGGCGCAGCCAAGAAGCTCATCACCCAGGACCTGCCTGCCATCATCACCAACGACCCGGATCGCCTCGGTGAGGCCTTCATCGGCTCGTACAACGTCAAGTACGGGGTCCAGGGCACCGACCCGGACGGATCACTGGTGGTGCAGTACACCCTGGACAACACCACGAGTTCGGAGTCGGCACTCCACTACATCGGCTACTACGACTGGTTGAAATACGCCGAGGCCGCCGATGGTCCGGTGACGAGTGCCGTGCACCAGACGGCTTCCTGGACCGAGCGCATCCCGGGGCGGGGTCAGTGAGCTCCGCACGCACAGGCCGCCGAGTCATGTCGGCCGTCGTGCCCGTGACCGGCTCGCTGCTGACCGGATGTTCCGGCGTCAGCGACGCGGCCGGCTGCGGACCGGCGCCATCGGCGGAGGTCCGCCAGGCCGATCTGTACGGGAACTACTCCGGCCCCCACGGGGCACGCCTCGATCTCACCGCCGTCGGCGGGACGTCGGTCACGTTCTCCGTGAAGAGCTGGCCCAGGGAGGACGGCCCCGAGATCCTGGCGGACGATGCCCCCACGTTCGACGGCGGCGGGGTCTGGAAGCCGCTGAACCTGCCGGGAGAGGACGGCAAGGTCGGGCTCGCCTTCAACGGCCCCGACACAAGCGTCCGGGGCACGACCGTCACCGAACTCCTCGTAGGCAAGGACGACGGACACACCGTCCTCTTCGCCAGGCTCGGGGACCCGGACGTGTGCCGGACCTTCAGGCTGACCCCATAGGCAGGGGCGACCGAAAGGCTGCCTCCGCGTGTCTCCCAGGAAGTCCAGGAGCGCGGTGCGGAGGGCTACCGGCCGGGTCGTCGGGCCGGCCCGGGAGATATGCGCCATCGGGCCGCGCGAGCGGGCGTCGCACCGGAGCGGTACCTCTTCGTGGACGACCGACCGGAGAACGCCCAAGCCGTGCGAGCCACAAGGATGACCGAAGGTTCACTACCGCGAACCTTCGCATCTCCGACAGATGCCGAGCTTCCCGCTGCAGATCCAGACCGGTTTGGCATAAAAAACCCAGGTCAGCTCGGCGCCAACCTGGGAGTTGAGCCGCCTGTCGGATTCGAACCGACGACCTATTGATTACAAATCAATTGCTCTAGCCAACTGAGCTAAGGCGGCATCGCACGCGATGGAAGAAGCGCGCGCGCGAGCCCTCACTCTACACAGCGCCCCACCCGCCGATCCAGGAAGTTCCGCGCACCCCATAACTGTCCGAGCATCCGTGCGTTAAGAAGACTGGCGTGCTGATCCGGATATCGGACAGTAGGGGGAGGGCCATGACGGACAGGGCAGACCAGCCGATACAAGAGACGGGTGACGAGGCCAAGCGCATCAAGCGCGAGGCCCTGGGTATCGCTGACCGCAGGAAGCACCAGGGCCGGACGGCGACCGCTGTGAAGAGCCGAGCCAAGGAGACCGGCACGCAGCAACGCGTGTATCGGTACCGCTTCTACCCGCCCCCCTCGCAGGCCGATCAGCTGGAGAAGACCTTCGGGGCCTGCCGCTGGGTCTACAACGAGGGGCTGGCACTGCGGACGGGCGCCTGGGAACGGCATCGCGTTTCGGTGGGGTTCGCCGAGTCGTGTCGGGCGCTGACGGGGTGGCGGCAGGCGTCGGAGACGTCCTGGCTGCGTGAAGTGTCATCGACCGTGCTTCAGTAGTCGTTACGACACCTGGACGGAGCGTTCACCCGATTCTTCAAGCAGTTGGCCAAGCGTCCGCAGCGGAAGAGGAAGCACCGGTCACGAGATTCGGCGACTTACGTGCGGACCGGCTTCCGATGGGCCGAGGACCCGGAACACCCCGGCACGGGGCTGGTCACGCCGGCGAAGCAGACGGTGCCGTCGAACGTGCGATGGTCGCGGCCGTTGCCTGCCGGAGCGGCGCCGGTGAAGCTGTCGGTGACGCGGGACCGGGCAGGCAGGTATTTCCTCGCGGTGCTGGTGGAGGAGCAGATCGAGCCCCTGCCTGTCGTATTCGAACCGGGCGGGCGCGCACCTGAGGCCGCGGGGATCGACCTGGGGCTGGCTGCGCCGGTGACGCTGGACGACGGTGGATCATCCGCGGCTGCTGAAGAAGTACGAAAGGGAGCTGGCGCGGCTGCAGCGAGGGCTTCACCGCAAGACGAAGGGGTCGAAGAACCGAGGGAAGGCCCGGGAGCGTATCGCCCGGCTGTACGCCCTGATCGGCGATACACGCAGGGACATGCTGGAACAGCTGACCACCCGCCTCGTGCGCGAGAACCAAGTGCTCGTGGTGGAAGACCTGGCCATCATGAATCTGCTGCGTCCAGCCGTCGGAAACGGCCGTCGTCGGAAGGCCCGGCTGAGCCGGTCGATCATCGACGCCGCCTGGGGCGAGCTGCTCCGTCAGCTGCGCTACAAGTGCGCCTGGTACGGGCGGACGCTGGTGATCGTGGACCGGTTCTTCCCATCGACACGGCGGCGTTCCGGCTGCCAAGCCAAGGCGCCGTCGCTCGATGTGTCCGTACGGGAGTGGACGTGCGCGGAGTGCGATGCGGTGCACGACCGGGATGTGAACGCGGCGCGGAACCTCCGGGAGGAAGGCATGCGGCTGTACTGGCTGGTGGCCTCCGCGCTCCCGCCGGGACGGATCCCGCCTCCAGTGATCAAGGCATCAGGGTCGGCAGACGTGCTGCCGGCCGCGTGAGACAGCTGAAGGACCGCGGTACGGACCGACGGGCCGTCGGTCGTCAAGCCTGTGGAGCCCAAGTAAGACCGGCCAGGGGTGCCCTTCAGGGGTGCGCCGGTACGGCGGGGGTGCCGAAGCAGGAAGTGCTGCTGGTGGCACGCGGTCAAAAGTGCGGGGCTCTGGCCGGGAGACATTCGTGGCCCAAGAACTACTGACAGATTCGAAAAGGCCAGGTAGCGTCGCTGAAGGTTCACTCAAGTGGACCAGACCACTCCCTTACGACGGATCGTCCGGCACGTTCCTGCCGGTGGAGGAGAAGATTCAGCATGGCCAGTGTCACGTTCGACAAGGCGTCCCGCGTATACCCCGGCTCCACGAAGCCCGCGGTTGACCAGCTTGAGATCGACATCGAGGACGGCGAGTTCCTCGTCCTCGTCGGTCCCTCGGGTTGTGGCAAGTCGACCTCCCTGCGCATGCTCGCGGGTCTTGAGGACGTCAACGGCGGCGCCATCCGCATCGGTGACCGCGACGTCACGCACCTGCCGCCGAAGGACCGGGACATCGCCATGGTGTTCCAGAACTACGCGCTGTACCCGCACATGTCCGTCGCGGACAACATGGGCTTCGCGCTGAAGATCGCCGGTATCAACAAGACCGAGATCCGGGCGAAGGTCGAAGAGGCCGCCAAGATGCTGGACCTCACCGACTACCTCGACCGGAAGCCGAAGGCGCTCTCCGGTGGTCAGCGTCAGCGTGTCGCGATGGGCCGTGCCATCGTCCGTGAGCCGCAGGTCTTCCTCATGGACGAGCCGCTGTCGAACCTCGACGCCAAGCTCCGTGTCTCCACCCGTACGCAGATCGCCTCGCTCCAGCGCCGCCTGGGCATCACGACCGTGTACGTCACCCACGACCAGGTCGAGGCCCTCACCATGGGTGACCGCGTCGCGGTCCTCAAGGACGGTCTGCTCCAGCAGGTCGACTCGCCGCGCAACATGTACGACAAGCCGGCGAACCTCTTCGTGGCCGGCTTCATCGGCTCCCCCGCGATGAACCTGGTCGAGGTCCCGATCACCGACGGTGGCGTGAAGTTCGGCAACAGCGTCGTCCCGGTCTCCCGCGAGGCGCTCGCCGCCGCCGCCGACCGCGGTGACACCACCGTCACGGTCGGCATCCGCCCCGAGCACTTCGACATCGTCGAGCACGGCGGCGCCGCCGCGAAGTCCCTCACCAAGGACTCCGCCGACGCCCCGGCCGGACTGGCCGTCTCGGTCAACGTCGTCGAGGAGCTCGGCGCCGACGGCTTCGTCTACGGTGCCGCCGAGGTCGGTGGCGAGCACAAGGACCTGGTCGTCCGTGTCGGCGGCCGCGCCGTCCCGGAGAAGGGCACCAAGCTGCACGTCGTGCCGCGCCCGGACGAGCTGCACGTCTTCGCGACCTCGACCGGTGAGCGCCTCACCGACTGATCTCGCACCGCACTCCGTACGACGTCGGCCCCGCACGGACTCCGTGCGGGGCCGACGCGCGTTTCGGGGGTTTGGGCCGGACAGCTCAAATTCCCCGGCACAACGGTCATTTCACTCCGGTTCGTCAACACGGGATTCGAAAAGCACTCTCGAACCATCCCTCGCGAGAGTGACGTAATGTCGCCAATTCATCACTGCCCGCTACGCTCACTGCGTGACCCACACCGCGCGCCGCATCGGCCGAACCCTCGCTCTCGTACTGCCTGTCGTCATGGTCCTGTCCGGGACCCTCGCGGTCACCGCCGTGCCGTGGGCATCTCACAACTCCGACTCCCAGATGCTCACCGCCTCGGCGCAGACCGTCTCCAAGCGCGCCAAGCCGCGCAGCACCCAGGACATCCTGCGCGACAAGCTCCTGCTGGAACTCCAGGAGAAGGACCCCGCCGTCGCGCTGACGGATCTCCAGCGCGCCGTCGAGGGGCGCCCCTCGCTCGCGAAGCACTGCATGTCGATCGCGAAGGCGCTGGGCAGGGCAGCGGTCGAGCAGTACGGCCCGACGCGGGCGCACCGCTTCTCGCGTCCCGTCTGCGACACGTCCTTCGCCTCGGGTGTCGCGCAGTTCAGCTGACCGGTCCTGTGCGGGCACGGCATATCGTGCCTGGCATGCATACGTTTCCGACGCAGGCCGTGATCCTGGCGGGTGGCCAGGGGTCACGGCTGCGCCCGTACACCGATGACCGCCCCAAGCCGATGGTCGAGATCCCTGGTACCGGGACTCCGATCATCGGCCATCAGCTTTCCTGGCTGGCCGCAGAGGGCGTGACCGATGCCGTGGTGTCCTGCGGGCACCTGGCCGAGGTGTTGCAGGAGTGGCTGGACGCGGCGGTGCTGCCGTTGCGCGTCACGACGGTCGTGGAGCGCGAACCGCTGGGGCGTGGCGGCGGGCTGAAGTACGCGGCGGCCCGGCTGCCCGATCCTGAGCAGCCCTGGTACGCGACCAACGGCGACATCTGGACGCGCTTCTCGTTGCGCGAGATGGCCGCGTTCCACGCGGAGCGCGATGCGACCGCGACGCTGGCGCTGGCCCGCCCCCGGATTCCGTGGGGTGCGGTGGAGACGGACGCGTTCGGGCACATCACCGACTTCATCGAGTCGCCGCCCTCGCCGTATCTGATCAACGCGGGTGTGTACGTGTTCTCCCCCGCGTTCACGGCGATGCTGCCGGACCGTGGTGACCATGAGCGCACGACGTTTCCCCGGCTCGCCCGGGAGCGCCGGCTGGCCGGCTATCCGCTGCCGCACGGGGCGTACTGGCGGGCCATCGACACCGCCAAGGACCTCACGGAGGCGGCCAAGGAGCTGGACGGGCAGTCGTAGCGCTTCTCGACCGGGACGGACGTACGTAACAGAGACAGGGGCGGGCACCGGAATCGATCCGGTGCCCGCCCCTCTCTGTTCCGCTCAGCCGAGGAGTCCGCCGAGGGGGTTCTTGCCTCCTTCGCCTCCGCCGGACGAGGCGTCCGGGGCGCTGTCCGTGCCGGGGGCCTGGTCCGGGCCGCCCGCGCTGGTGCCGCCGGCGCCGCCGCCGGTCGGGCCTGCGGAGCTGGGGCCGGCGCTGGTGCTCGGGGGCTGCTGGGGGGTGGTCTGCTGCGGGGGCTGCTGGCCGGTGCCCTGGGTCTGGCTGGGCCGGCCCGTGCCCGCCGTTGCCTGGCCCGACTCGCGGACCGTGCCCGTGGCGGGCGCGGAGGTCTTCGCGGACGGGGTCCTGGGGGCGGTGCTCCGGGTCGGGGCGGGCTCGCGGCCGGCCGGGGTGTGCGAGGCCTTGGCGCCGCTGCGGGACTCCTCGGGGAGCGGGGAGCCGGGGAGCTGGTTGGTCGGGACCCCGTTGGGCCCGGGAACGGTGACGACCCCGGTCGAGCGGACCGCCCCGCCGAGGACGGAGCCGATGAGCAGGGTGAGGCCGACGACCACCGTGGCGACGGCCGCGCCTCGGCGCAGTACGCGGCGGCGGAGGTCCCAGATCTCGGAGCGGGGGCCGAGCCTGCGCCAGGCCTCCCCGGCCAGGCGTCCGTCGACGGAGTAGACGGGGGCGCCCGCGATGATCAGCGGGCTCCAGGCGGCGAGGTAGATGATGTCCGGCGCGTCGTAGACCGGGACGGTCCGCCAGCTGACGGTGACCAGGAGGGCCGCGGAGAGCAGGGCGCCGACCGAGGCGGCGACGCGCTGCCAGAGGCCGAGGACGGTGAGGACTCCGACGACGACCTGGAGGAAGGCGATGCTGAGTCCGGCGCCTACGGGGTGGGAGAGCGCGAATTCGCGCAGCGGCTCCGCGAGGGCCCAGGGGTGCAGCGAGGTCAGCCACTTGACCATGGAGCCGCGGTCGCCGCCGTCGAAGTAGACGGGGTCGCAGAGTTTGCCCATGCCGGCGTAGATCGAGATGAAGCCGAGGAAGACCCGCATGGGCAGCAGGACGACGCCGAGGTTCATCCGGCGGCCGGGGTAGTACGCGTGCCGGACGGAGTCGCCGCTCCGCTCGCGGTCCCGGTCGTCGGTGAGATCGTCGAGATCGTCGAGGGCTTCGCCGTCCCGGCCCCGGCGGGGCCCGTCCGGGCCGTACACGTCGGTCCGGTAGTCGTCCGTCAGGTAGTCGTCCGCGGCGTACGGCCCCGGGCCGGTCCCGACCGGGTCGAACGCGCCGACGGCCTTCCGCATCGGCGGCAGCAACGGGCCGCCGCTCCGGGGGCCGCCGATCAGCGGGGTGGGCTGGGTCTCTTCGAGGCGCGGGATGACCTGGGTACCGGCTGGTTCGTACGAGGCGTACGGCTCGTAGGGGTCGTCCGCGGTGTCGGGGCGGCCCGTGCCCCCCGGCCGGCCCGCGGTGGAGTTCCGTACGGCCTGGAGCAGTCCGGTGGCGCCGGGGTCGCCCGGGGCGGACCTGCCGCTCCACACGACGGGGGCGCGTCGGCCGCGCCCCGCTCCGGAGCCGCTCATGGCGGGGATCCTGGGCGCGGCGGCGGGGGTCACACCGCGCAGCCGTGCGCGCTGGCCGGGTGCGAGCTGTACCCGGAAGCTGGCGTGGTTGACGATGACCTGCGCTGGGTCGCAGTCCACCTTGGTCATGCTCAGGGCGGGTTGCTCGTCGAACCGAGGCGTTCTGGTGTCCACACTCATCTAACCGAGTGATGTGTGTTTAGGACACTGCCTTGACGGCGTCGAAGTGTCCGAGGCCCGTCAACCGGTGGTGGCGGGGCACAGCGGGGCGTACGCGCGCTCCGGTGCGCCCCCGCGCACGGCCGCGCGAAGACGGCGGACGGCGGGGGCGTCCCCCGTCGGCCGCCGCCCGTGCGAGTGGTACCGGCCCGGCGCGGATCAGGCGCGGCGGCGCGCGACCTCGTACATCACGATGCCGGCCGCGACGCCGGCGTTCAGGGACTCGGCGCCGCCGGGCATCGAGATGCGGACCCGGTAGTCGCAGGTTTCGCCGACGAGCCGGCCGAGGCCCTTGCCCTCGCTGCCGATGACGACGACCACGGGGCCGCCGAGCGCCTCCAGGTCCTCGACGGTGTGCTCGCCGTCGGCGGCCAGGCCGACGATCGCGATGCCTTCCTTCTTGTACGCCTCCAGCGCCCGGGTCAGGTTGGTGACGCGGGAGACCGGGGTGCGGGCGGCGGTGCCGGCGGAGGACTTCCAGGCTCCGGCGGTCATTCCGGCGGCGCGGCGCTCGGGCACGACCACGCCGTGGCCGCCGAACGCGGAGACGGAGCGGACGATCGCGCCGAGGTTGCGCGGGTCGGTGACGCCGTCGAGGGCGACGATCAGCGGGTCCTCGCCGTTGTCGTACGCGGCGGCGGTGAGGTCCTGCGGATCCGCGTACTCGTACGGCGGGACCTGGAGGACGAGGCCCTGGTGGTTCAGGCCGTTCGTCATCCGGTCGAGCTCGGGACGCGGGGCCTCCATCAGGTTGATGTTGCCGCGCTCGCCGGCGAGCTGGAGGGCCTCGCGGACCCGCTCGTCGTTGTCGATGTACTGCTGGACGTACAGGGTGGTGGCGGGGACGCCGTCGCGCAGCGCCTCGAAGACCGGGTTGCGGCCGACGACCATCTCGGAGGTGCCCTTGACGCCGCCGCGCCGGGGAGCCGGGCGGCGGTTGGCGGCCTGCTTGGCCTTGGCCGTCGCCATGCGGTTCTTCTTGTGCTTCTTACGGTCCTCGGCGGGCGGCGTCGGGCCCCTGCCTTCGAGGCCACGGCGACGCTGTCCACCGCTGCCGACCTGCATGCCCTTCTTGTTGGACGTGCGGCGGTTCCTGCGCTGGCTGTTCCCGGCCATGACCTACCTGTTTCGTTGCTTCAGACGTGCGTACGTATAAGTGAGAGTGTGCCGCCCGGCGGGCCGGGCGGCACTCGGGAGGACTACTGGCGCGGGCCGAGTGTCCACCGTGGTCCGGCCGGGCTGTCCTCGATGACGAGCCCGGACTGGTTGAGCTGGTCGCGGATGGCGTCGGCCGACGTCCAGTCCTTGCGCTCGCGCGCCGACTGACGCTGGTCGAGGACGAGACGTACGAGGGTGTCGACGACGCCGTGCAGATCGTCGCCCCGGTCGCTCTCGGAGGCCCAGTGGTCGTCGAGCGGGTCGAGACCGAGTACCCCGAGCATCGCACGGACCTCCGCGAGACGGGAGACGGCTGCCTCCTTGTCATCGGCGGCGAGCGCGCTGTTGCCCTGGCGGACCGTGGTGTGGACGATCGCGAGGGCCTGCGGGACGCCCAGGTCGTCGTCCATCGCCTCCGCGAAGGCGGGCGGCACCTCGGCGGCGGGCTCGACGGTCTCGCCGGCCTTCTCCGTGACGCGCTGGACGAAGCCCTCGATGCGGGCGAACGCGGACTCGGCCTCGCGCAGGGCGTCCTCGCTGTACTCGATCATCGACCGGTAGTGCGGGGTACCGAGGTAGTAGCGCAGCACGATGGGGCGCCACGTCTTGACCATCTCGCTGACGAGTACGGAGTTGCCGAGCGACTTCGACATCTTCTCGCCGGACATGGTGACCCAGCCGTTGTGCACCCAGTACTTCGCGAACGCGTCGCCGAACCCCTTGGCCTGGGCGATCTCGTTCTCGTGGTGCGGGAAGATCAGGTCGATGCCGCCGCCGTGGATGTCGAAGGCGGTGCCGAGGTACTTGTGCGCCATCGCGGAGCACTCCAGGTGCCAGCCGGGACGGCCGCGGCCCCACGGGGTCTCCCAGCTGGGCTCGCCGGGCTTGGACGCCTTCCACATGGCGAAGTCGCGCTGGTCGCGCTTGCCGGTCTCGCCCTCGCCCGAGGGCTGGCGCAGATCGTCCAGGTCCTGGTTGGAGAGTGACAGGTAGCCGGGGAACGAGCGCACGTCGAAGTAGACGTTGCCGTCGGCCGCGTAGGCGTGACCGCGCTCGATGAGGCCGCGCATCATCTCGATCATCTCGGGGATGTGGCCGGTGGCGCGCGGCTCGTAGGTGGGCGGCAGGCAGCCGAGCGCGTCGTAACCGGCGTTGAACGCGCGCTCGTTCTCGTAACCGATGGCCCACCACGGGCGGCCCTGCTCGGCCGACTTCGTGATGATCTTGTCGTCGATGTCGGTGACGTTCCGGACGAACGTCACGTCGTAGCCGCGGTGCTCGAACCAGCGGCGCATGATGTCGAAGTTCAGCCCGGACCTGATGTGCCCGATGTGCGGGGCGGCCTGGACAGTGGCGCCACAGAGGTAGATCGAGACACAGCCCGCTGTGAGCGGGACGAAGTCACGGATCTGCCGGGCGCTGGTGTCATACAGGCGAATAGTCACGCCTCAAGGGTAGTCGGCGCGCACCAGTGCCCCGCGACCTCTCGGAGGATTGCGATGACACTTGTTACGGCCCGGGTCCGACCGGCTGCGACCCCCGGCCCGGTACCGGCTCCCCGGCCCCCTTCCCCTCCCTCGCCGCGCCCGCCGGAAGGGTCAGCGCGAGGGCGGCGCCCACCAGCGGAACGGCGGCGAGCAGCGCCCACCGGACGGGCGCCGGGGCGCCGAGCAACGCCCCGGTGGCGGCGCTGCCCGCGAGTACGGCGACGCCGGAGACGGAGGACAGCGCTCCGGTGGCGAGCCCGAGGTGCCGGTCGTCGACGAGGTCCGGTACGAGGCCTCGGGCGGCCGGCACCAGGAGCATCTGCCCGAGGGTGAGCAGGACGACGAACGCGGCCGCGGGCAGCAGTCCGGCGGGCCCGCCCGGGGCCGAGGGCACGGCGGCGAATCCGGCGGCGACGGTGACGAGCCCGGCGACGAGAGCGGTACGGGGCGCGAGGCGGCGGGCCGCCCAGCGGGTCAACGGCAGCTGCGCGCAGACGACGAGCAGCGAGGAGAGCGCGAACAGCGCGCCGAGGGCGGCCTGCGATCCGGTGGCGCGCCGCACCTCCTCTGGGAGCGACAGATAGAGCTGGTTGTACGCGACGAGGTAGCTGCTGTACGCGAGGCAGAGCAGCAGGAACGGCCGGTTGCCGGACACCTCGCGCACGGAGCCCCGGCCGCGGTCCTTACGGGCCACGGGCGCGCGGCGCGGCATCAGCCGGGCGTGCCCGGCGAGGACCGCGACGAAGACGGCGACCCCGGCGAGGGCGGCTTCCCGGAACCCGCCGCCCAGGAGCAGGAGGGCCGAGCCGAGGAGCGGTCCGAGGAAGGCCCCGGCCTGTCCGGCGGCGGAGAACCGGGCGAGCACCTGGGCGCGCGGGGTGCCGGTCGCCCGCTCGTGGCGGACTGCCTCGCGGGCGGTCTCGGACTCGACGGCGGGTGAGAACAGCGCGGCGGCCAGCCCGGTCAGCAGGACGGCGCCGATGACGGTCGCGGTGGATCCGGCGAAGGCGAGCCAGCCGAATCCGGCGATGCGCAGGGCGCATCCGGCGAGGACGACGGGGCGGGGTCCGTAGCGGTCGGTGAGGGCGCCGCCGATGACGAAGAGGCCCTGCTGGCTGAAGGTGCGCAGCCCGAGGACGAGTCCGACGAGCCAGCCGGCCATGCCGAGTCCGGTGCCGAGGTGGGTGGCGAGGTAGGGCAGGACGGCGTAGAAGCCGATGTTGAACGCGAACTGGGTGGTGGTGAGGAGGCGGAGGTAGCGGTCCGGGGCGGTGGCCGTGGCGACGACCCGGGGCGTGCGTGCGCCGGCGCTCACGCGGCGCCCTTGCGGTGTCGCACGCCGCGGACGGCGGCGGCCGCGAGCACGGCGGTCGCGCCGAGGGCGGCGAGGGCGGCGGCGGGGGCGAGTACGGCCCAGGGGGCGCGTTCGGCGTAGGGGAGGTTCTCGGAGAGCATCCGGCCCCACTCGGGCGACGGGGGTGCGGTGCCGAGGCCGAGGAAGCCGAGCGAGGCGAGGGCCAGCGCGATGGCGGGGACGCGCAGGACGGCGTGGCGGACGACGGGCGGCAGCACGCCGGGCAGGACCTGGTGGCGCAGCAGGTGCGCGCGTCCGGCGCCGAGTGCGCGGGCGGCCGCGATGTGCGGGGCGGCGCGTTCCTGGGCGTAGAGGGCGCTGGTGTGTGCGGCCAGCGGTGCCCAGGCGACGGCGGTGACGGCTGCGGCGGCGCTCCAGGGGCCGGGTCCGGCGAGGCCCGCGACGACGAGCCCGGTGAGGATCGCGGGCAGCGCGTTGGCGGTCTCGGTGAGCGCTCCGGCGCGTACGGCTCCGAGGACGAGGCCGAGGAGCAGGGTGGCCGCGGACACCGCGACGGCGGTGAGGACGGTGCGGGCGGCGCCGTGTCCGAGCCGGGCGAGGATGTCGCGGCCGAGGGAGTCGGTGCCGAAGGGATGGGCGGTGGACGGTCCGGCGAGGCGGGCGGCGGCGTCGATGTGGAGCGGGTCGCGCAGCAGCCCGGCGACGGTGACGGCGGCGAAGAGCGCGGTGAGCAGGAGTGCGCCGGTGATCAGTGACCGGCGTGCGCGGGCGGCCGGCGGGACGAGCGCGGGCAGCGCGCCGTCGTGCAGTGCGGGGCCGAGCAGGGTGCGGGAGGCGAGCCGGGCGGCGAGTCCGGCCACGACGCCCAGGAGCAGCAGCATCAGGACGCAGGCCTGGAGGACCGGGAGGTCCTGGGCGAGTGCGGCAACCAGGGCGCTGCCGCCGAGGCCGGGGATGGCGTAGAGGGTCTCGACGGCGACGGCCCCGCCGGTGAGCCCGACGACGATCAGGCCGAGCTGGGGCAGGAGTCCGGGCAGGGTGCGGCGCAGGGCGTGCCGGGCGATGCGGCGCGCGGGCAGTCCGCCGGCGGTGGCGGCACGCGCCCAGGGTTCGGCGAACGCGGCGGGCAGCGCGTCGTCCAGCAGCCGGCCGAGCAGCGCGCCCGCCGGGATGCCCATGGCGAGCGCGGGCAGCACCGCCTGCTCGGGGCTCCCCCAGCCGAGCGCGGGGAGCCAGCCGAGCCGGACCGCGACGACGGCGGCGAGCACGGCGGCGATCAGGAATTCGGGGAAGGCGGCGAGGACGGCCGCGCCGACGCCCGCGCGGGCGGTGACGGTGCGGCGTGCCGCCCCGCGCCGCAGGGTCCCGGCGGCGAGGGCCGCCGCGAGGACGAGGGCGACGGCGAGAGAGCAGCCCATCAGGGTGAGCGAGACGCCCAGGGCGGACATCGCGTCGGGGGCGACGGGCTGCCCGGAGACCCAGGAGGTGCCGAGGTCGCCGTGGAGGAGTCCGCCGAGCCAGCCGCCGAGGACATGGAGGGGGCCGCCGTCAAGGCCGGTCTCCGCCCGGATGGCGTCGAGGGTATCGGGGGTCGGCGGCCGGTCGGCGTACCGGGCGCGCAGGATCGTCAGGGCCGGGTCGGTGCGGGTCAGCCGGGGCAGCAGGCCGATGACGGCGAGGACCGCGAGGAGTGCGGTGAGCCGTCCGGCGAGGTACTTCATCCGGTCATCCGACGCGGGTGTCCGCGGTGATGAGGGTGCGCTCCATCGGGTCGAGCGCGACCCCGTGGACGCGGCTGTCGTCGTACCCCTGCACGAAACGTTCGTGGAGCAGCGGGACGAGTGCGTCGGTGGAGAGGATGCGGGCCTCCGCGGTCATCGCGGCGCGGTGGCGGGCGTCGGTTCCGGCGAGTGCGGCGGCCTTGTCCACGTCGGTGTCGACGCGCTTGTCGCAGAGCTGAGAGATGTTGAAGCTGCCGTCGCAGGTGAAGTCGGAGGCGAGGTAGGAGACGGGGTCGGCGGTGTCCAGGAGGGTGTTGCGGGCCTGGATGAAGGCGTCGTACTTGCCGGCGAGGGCGTCGGCCTCCAGCTGGGCGTAGTCGCGGACGACCTGCTTGACGGTGAAACCGCGCTTCTGGAGCTGCTGCTGGACCACAGTGGCGGCCTCGGGGAGCTCAGGCCGGTTGGTGTACGTGGCGAGGACGATCTGCGGCGCCTTAGCGACCTCTGCCTTGCTGGCGGCCTTCGCCCGGCCGGCCGGGTCCTGGCGGGCGGCGGCCCACCGCACGCCGGGTCCGAGGAGGCCCTGCGCGCTGTCGGCGCGGCCTTCGTAGACGGCCTTGACGAGCGCCTTGGAGTCGATGGCCTCGCGGGCGGCGGCGCGCATCGCGGGATCGCTGAAGACTCCGTGTTCCGTGTTGAGGGAGAGGCCGTTGGTGCGGGCGGAGGGGAATTCGTGGACGAGCCCTTCGCCGAGGAGGGAGGCCTGGGAGATCGGTACGTACTCGGCGACGTCGACGGCCTTGGTGCGCAGGGCGTTGGCGCGGGCGGTGCCGTCGGCCACGAAGGTCACGTCGGCGCCGGGGGCCTTGGCCTTGGCGCCCCAGTAGTGCTCGTTGCGCTCCAGGGTGGCGCTGACGGCGCCCTTGACCGAGGCGAGGGTGAAGGGCCCGGTGGCGTGCCCGGCCGGGTTCACCTTGCCGTCGCGGTAGGCGGCGGCGGACAGGACGGTGAGGGAGGGGTTGGCGAGGCGCTGGGGCAGCAGCGGGTCGGCCGCTGTGGTGACGACCCGTACGGTGCCGGCGCCCTCGGCCGTCGCGGTGATGCCGGTGTCCGACAGGACGCGGGGCTTGGGCGAGGCCTTCTGAGCGGCGTTCAGGGAGTGGGCGACGGCGGCCGCGTCGACCTTCGCGCCGTCCTGGAAGGTCGCCTCGCGCAGCGTGAAGGTCCACGCCTTCGGGCTTTCGCGCTTCCAGGAGGCGGCGAGCGCGGGCTTCGCGGCGCCTTCCCGGTCGAGGGCGGTGAGGCCTTCGACGACCGCGAGGCGGCTGAGGGTGACGGCGTCGTCGCCGTAGGGGGACATCGCCTGGGCGGGCGGGAAGGCCATGACGACCCGGAGGCGTTGTCCGCCGCCCGACGCGCTCCCGGTGTCGTCCGCGCCGCCGGAACAGGCGGTGACGAGCGGGACGAGAAGGGCTGCCGCGGTCAGCGGCAGCGCGGCGCGAAGGAGTCGGGACGGGGGCATGGCAACGACCTTATATGAAAACGATTGTCATTTGAAATGGCGCGGAATGGCACGACCGAGGGCCGCCGCCGTTCAGCCGGCGGCGGGCATCGGCAGCTCGAAGTGGACGACGCTCTGACCCCGGCCGGGCAGCGTGCGCTCGTCGCACACCTCGTGCGCGAGCGACCGCCAGAACGGCTCGGCGCCCGGCACGGCCGGGTCGGTGTGCAGGTAGACCGCCTCGTACCCGCCGGCCCGCGCGACGAAGTCGCGGAGCTCGCGCACCAGCCGCCGCGCCAGCCCGCGCCTGCGGTGCTCCGGCGTCACGTAGATCCGGCACAGCTGGGCGGTGGTGCCGGACGGGAAGCGGTCCGCGACCCACTGCGGATTGGGCGGCGCCTGCGGTCCTCGGTCGCGCACGGCGCCCGTCGCGACGATCTCACCGTCGCGCTCGACCACCAGCAGGGTGCAGCGCTCCGGCCGCAGGTAGCTGGACCCGGGGTCGATGATGTCGGCGTGCCAGCGGGGTACGTAGCCGGACCTCAGGTCGCGGTAGACGGTGTCGAGCATCACGGCCCGCGCACCGTCGACATCCCGGGGGGTGGCGGTGCGCAGGACGTATCCGTCGGCATCGGCCCGTACCGCAGCCACTGTCGTCGTACTCATCCCGGAGCCACTCCCGTCCCTCGCGTCATCTCATTGCCGTACCAGAGTACGTGCGACTGATGGGCAACAAGGTCGCGGGCCCGGCGCTCCGCCGGGCCCGCTCGGTCGGCTTCCGGGCAGGTCAGACCGGTCGGTAGACCAGCGCGGTGGCGATTCCGGCGATGCCCTCCGCTCGGCCGGTGAAGCCGAGCCCGTCGGAGGTGGCGGCGGAGAGCGAGACCGGCGCGTCCACGGCGGCGGAGAGCACGCGCTGCGCCTCGGCGCGCCGCTTGCCGATCTTCGGCCGTACGCCGACGACCTGCACGGCGACGTTGCCGATCTCGAACCCCTCGGACCGCACGATCCGGGCCGCCTCGGTCAGCAGCGTGGCCCCCGCGGCCCCGGACCACTCGGGGCGGCCCGTGCCGAAGTGCTGCCCGAGGTCGCCGAGACCGGCGGCCGAGAACAGCGCGTTGCACGCGGCGTGCGCGACGACGTCCGCGTCGGAGTGCCCGGCGAGCCCGGGGCCCTCCCCCTCCCACAGGAGACCCGCGCACCACAGCTCGCGGCCCTCCTCGAAGGCGTGGATGTCGGTCCCGATCCCGACGAGCGGGATCACGGGCGCGTTGCGCGCCCCGGCACCCCCGGAGACCTCGGAAGCCGTCCGCTCGCCGGAAACCCGCTGCTCCTCAGAAGGCATCGTTCGCCCTCCTGCGCGCCAGAACCGCTTCGGCCAGGACCAGATCCAGTGGCCGGGTCACCTTGAACGCCTCCTCGTGTCCGGGTACGACCACGACGGGCGCCCCGAGCTGCTCGACCAGACCCGCGTCGTCGGTCGCGCCCTCGCCGCTGACGGCGACCCGCTCATGGGCCCGCACCAGCGTGTCGCGGTCGAAGCCCTGCGGCGTCTGCACCGCCCGCAGCCTGGACCGCACCGGGGTGGAGAGCACCGGTTCCGGCTCCCCCGGCGCGCCCGGCTCGACCTCCTTGACGGTGTCCGCCAGCGGCAGCGCCGGGACGACGGCGAGCGCTCCGGCCCGTACCGCCTCGACCACCGCGTCGACCGTGTCGACGGGCACCAGCGGGCGGGCCGCGTCGTGCACGAGGACGGCGGAGACATCGGCGGGCAGCGCGTCCAGGCCGAGCTTCACCGACTCCTGCCGGGTCTCGCCACCGGGCACGACGAGGAATTCGGTGCGCTCGGGCAGCGCGTGCTCGTCGAGCAGGTACCGGACCCCGTGGGCGCCGTCCGGCGGTGCGACGACCACGACCAGGGAGACCTGGCGGGAGGCCGCCATGGCCCGTACCGCATGGACGAGCATCGGCGTTCCGCCCAGCGCACGGAGCGCCTTGGGGGCGCCGGGACCGAGCCGTACACCGCGGCCGGCCGCGGGAATCACGGCGGCGGTGCGGCGGGGAAGTGATTGATCAGACATCGGTTGCACTCCGAAGCATCGGCATGTTTGTCTCCACGGCCGACGTGGGTATGGCCTCAATCGAGCCGGGCGCTACGCCCTGACTCGACCGGGACCCTTTCCGTGACCCCGGGCGAGACGAGGACCGCACCGGCCGCTCGGGATCGGCCTGACACGTCGACTTCACAAGATCGCGAGCAAAGTACCGGGGGATCGTCGACGAGGCCAACGCGTCGGCGCATCGAGAACAACATCCGGGACACCTGGGCCTCGCCCCTTGACGTCCCGGTGCCCGGAATCCGCAGTGTGGCCAGAAAGCATGGCCGGAATCCGCGCGCCCGAATCCGCAGTCGGGCGCGTCCGGATGCCATGCCCCGTAACCATGCCCGGACATGCCGCAGTGCCCGACGACAGGCCGTTCGAACGGCTGGCCAGCGGGCACCACGGCACATTATTTACGTCTCGGACGTCCCGGGCCTGTACGATCCGGTCCGGACGTCAGACACGAGCACTTCAGGACGCGAGGACCTCGTCGAGCAGAGCCTCGGCCTTGTCCTCGTTGGTGTTCTCCGCGAGAGCGAGCTCACTCACCAGGATCTGGCGAGCCTTGGCGAGCATGCGCTTCTCACCTGCGGAGAGTCCGCGCTCACGCTCACGACGCCACAGGTCACGGACCACTTCCGCGACCTTGATGACATCGCCGGAGGCGAGCTTTTCGAGATTTGCCTTGTAGCGTCGGGACCAGTTCGTCGGCTCTTCGGCATACGGCGCGCGCAGCACCTCGAAGACCCGGTCCAGCCCTTCCTGACCGACTACGTCACGCACACCCACGAACTCCGCATTGTCCGCCGGTACACGCACCGTCAAGTCGCCCTGAGCGACCTTGAGCACCAAGTAGGTCTTGTCCACGCCTTTGATCTGGCGAGTTTCGATAGCCTCGATCAGCGCGGCCCCGTGATGGGGATAGACCACGGTGTCGCCAACCTTGAACGTCATGTGACAGGTACCCCTTCCGTGGCTATCAAGAGTAACACGAGAACTGCTTCTCCTGAATGGCGTTTTCGCAGGTCAGGGCATATCTCGGGGCTTGACAACTGCAACACGTACGTGCTGCGGAAGACACATCGGGGAGGGTATTCGCAGGTCGGAGGCGCTGCACGGGGGAGGAGAAACGCGGACGTTACACCCGTCGGAACTTGCTCGGAAGGGACCTAACGTCCCGGTTTGCCGGGTTCAGGATGGTGAACTTTCCGTACTCCGTTCGAGGATCGATCACCCGTACGGCGGTAAGTGCCGACGCCCAATGAAATTGATCAACGTTCGGCCGTCGCGTGGATGTCGCGTGGAATATCCGCAATGAATGCGCCGGTGCACGTCAAGGCCGGTGGAACTCACGCGGGAAGCGCCGGACGAACGTCCGACGGAATTGATCAAGCGCGTTATGTGAACGGCTTGCGAATCATCGCCCCGGGCCGGCCCGCGATCCCCGGGGCGTCCGGGGGGCGGGTCGGGTGCGGGGCGGGGACGGCGGCTCGGTAACCTGACGGCTGTCACACCGCTTGGGGCGACTTCGACACGACTCGCCCGACCCCGTCCGTAAGTCCGCTCGTTCAAGGAGTTGCCCCCGCCGTGAGCCGCAGCCTTCGACACGGCGCTCTCGCCGCCACCGCCATCGCGTTCTCGATCGCCGCGCTCTCCGCATGTGGTGCGGGCAAGAACGCGCAGACGCTCGAAGTCAGGCCTGACAACGCTGCCACCTCGGTCGGCACCATCAAGATCCAGAACGCCAATGTCGTCACCCAGCCGAAACTCGGCGCCAAGGGCCCGGCCGTCGTGATCGCCACGCTGTTCAACAACGGCACGAAGCCGGAGACGCTCAACGCCATCGCGCTGACCGGCACCAGCGCCTCCGTGCAGCTGCACGCCGCCAAGGGCACCGGACCGGTCGTCGTACCGGCCGGCGGCCGGGTGGTGATCGGCGGCAAGGACAACGCGGCCGCCGTGATCGAGAACGGCAGCGAGGCCACGCAGAACGGCAACGTCCAGAACCTGGTCTTCAAGTTCAGCGAGTCCGGCGACATCCCGCTGGGCGCCACCGTCGTCCCGGCCACCAGCTACTTCAAGGGCTTCGGCCCGAGCGCGCTGCCGGAGCTGCCGAACGCGAACGCCTCGGCGTCCCCCTCGGGCGACGCGACGCCGTCCGGCTCCGCCACGGCGGACCCCCCGGGCTCCCTCTCCGGCACCCCCTCCGGGTCTGCCTCCTCCGAGGACACGACCACCCCGACCGACGCGGCGTCCGACTCGGCCCAGCCGAACACCTGACACTCGGGCACGCGCGAGCACGCGCAACGTACATACGGCTGAGGCGCCTCCCGCTCCGGGAGGCGCCTCAGCCGTATGTACCGCGCGTACCGCGCCTAGCTTGTTCTTTATCTAACGGCCTCGAACGGCGTCTCGAACTGAGTCGCTCACCTGGGGATTCGCCGGACGTAGGGGCGGCCTTCGTCTGATCATGTGCTCCGACCAAGGTGCACTGACCAAGACGAAGGCCGTGAGGGTGAGTCTGCTGCCTGATGCTGTGCGGAGGGAAGCGTTTGCGGAGGCGTCACGCTTCCGGGGTGAGTTCTACGAGTGTCTGACCGCTCGGCGCGATGAACTGTTCGAGCTGTCGGACGCGGTGCTGTGTGCGGACGGTGCGGTGAAGTCCCCGGTCGACCTGACGTTGTTGCCCGAGCATCGTCGTGGACACGGAGCGATGTACGGCGGCCTGAACCACGGCCGGATCGACGTCGATCGGCTGCGGACAGTGCCGGCGGGGCTGCCACTGCCTCGATTCGATGGCGGGCGCTTGGTGCTGGCGGTCGACGTGTCGCCCTGGCTTCGGTCGGACGCGCCGTGCTCGGCCGATCGGCTGTTCTGCCACGTCTACGGCCGTACGAAAACCGCGTCGCAGTTCATTCCGGGCTGGCCCTACTCCTTCGTCGCCGTGCTGGAGCCGGGCGCCACGTCCTGGACTGCGATCCTGGACGCGGTCCGACTCGGACCGGTCGACGACGCGACTGCGGTCACCGTCGCCCAACCGCGAGGAGTCGTTGAAAAGCTCGTCACCACGGAGCAGTGGCAGGCAGGCGACCCGGACATCGTGATCGTCAGTGATGCCGGCTACGACGTCACCCGCCTGGCCTGGGTTCTGCGGGACCTGCCCGTCGAGCTGGTCGGCCGCGTCCGCTCCGACCGGGTCATGCGGCTACCGAAACCACCCAGGCTGCGCGGCGTCAACGGCTTAGCCGCCCAAGCACGGCCCGGAATTCCGCCTCACCAAGCCGGAGACCTGGCCGGAGCCCGCGATCACCACCGCCACCGCCACCACGAACTACGGGAAAGCCGAGACCCAGGCATGGGACCGGGTCCACCCCCGGCTCACCCACCGCGCGGCCTGGCTCGACCACGAAGGCGAACTCCCCCTGATCGAAGGCACGTTGGTCCGGCTGAAGGTCGAGCACTTATCAAAGGGCCGGGACGCGCCACCGGTGTGGTTGTGGTCCTCGAAGACCGGCGCCGCCCCGGACGACGTCGACCGTTTCTGGCAGGCCTACCTGCGCAGATTCGACCTTGAGCACACGTTCAGGTTCGCGAAGCAGACCCTTGGCTGGACGACCCCGAAATTCCGCACTCCCGAGGCCGCGGACCGCTGGACCTGGATCCTGATCGTCGCCCACACCCAGCTCCGGCTCGCCCGCCCTCTCGCCGAGGATCTCCGCCGGCCGTGGGAGAAACCCGCCACCCCCGGCCGGCTCACCCCGGCCCGGGTCCGCCGGGGGTTCAGGAACATCCGCGCTCACCTCGCCTGCCCGGCCCGTGTTCCCAAACCCCGCGGCGTCGGCCCCGGACGGCCACCCGGCGCCAAGAACAGACACCGGGCACCCCGCTACGACGTCGGCAAGACCGTCAAACGCCCCGAAACCCTCAAAGCCATCGGCAGACCTGACAGGTCCTGGTAGATAAAGAACAAGCTAGGGCCTGTCTTCAAACTGCCGTCCGCCGGGCGGCGGGCCGGTTTACGGCTCGAACTTGTACCCGAGGCCCCGCACCGTCACCAGGAACCTCGGCGCGCCCGGGTCGGGCTCGATCTTGGCCCGCAGACGCTTGACGTGGACGTCGAGCGTCTTGGTGTCGCCCACGTAGTCGGCGCCCCAGACCCGGTCGATCAGCTGCATCCGGGTCAGCACCCGACCGGCGTTGCGCAGCAGCATCTCCAGCAGGTCGAACTCCTTGAGCGGGAGGTCGACCTTGCCGCCGGAGACGGTGACGACGTGACGGTCCACGTCCATCCGGACCGGACCGGCCTCCAGGGCGGCCGGAGTGACCTCCTCCGGCTCCCCGCGGCGGCGCAGCACCGCGCGGATCCGGGCGACGAGCTCACGCGAGGAGAAGGGCTTGGTCACATAGTCGTCGGCTCCTATTTCCAGGCCGACGACCTTGTCGATCTCGCTGTCCTTGGCCGTGACCATGATCACGGGGACGTTGGACTTGCTGCGCAGCTGCCGGCAGACCTCGGTGCCGGGCAGTCCGGGCAGCATCAGGTCGAGCAGCACGAGGTCGGCGCCGTTGCGCTCGAACTCGTCCAGGCCGTCGGGACCCGTGGCCGCGATGGCGACCTCGAAGCCTTCCTTGCGGAGCATGTAGGACAGGACGTCGCTGAAGGATTCCTCATCCTCGACGACAAGCACTCGGGTCACGGAAGAGCCTCCGGGGCAGGAAATGAATCAAGAGTGTCGGGGGCGGCGGCCGGTTGGGGCCCCTCGTCGCCGTTGACGATGAGCGGTCCGCCTGATGTGCGGTCCCGTTCCCTGCCGACGCCCGCTTCGGGCAGCCGCAGGGTGAAGGTGGAGCCCTGTCCCTCCGAGCTCCAGACGGTGACCTCCCCACCGTGCGAGGCGGCCACATGCTTGACGATGGCCAGGCCGAGGCCGGTGCCACCGGTAGCCCGTGAGCGGGCCGGGTCGACGCGGTAGAAGCGTTCGAAGACCCGCTCGCGGTCCTTCTCCGAGATGCCGAAGCCCTGGTCGGTCACGGCTATCTCGATCTCGTCCCCGCCGGACATGGCCACCCGGCGGACGGCGATGCCGACGCGGGTGCGGGCGGGGCTGTAGTTGACGGCGTTCTCGACGAGGTTGCCGAGAGCGGCGGCGAGCTGGCCCCGGTTGCCCCAGATGCGGAGCTCCGCGGTGCCGCCGGCGGCCATGGTGATCTGCTTGGAGCCGGCCTGCTGCCGGCAGCGGTCGATGGCCTCCGCCACCAGTTCATCCACCCGGACGGGTTCGGCGTCCTCCAGCGGGTCGTCGTTCTGCACCCGGGAGAGGTCGATGAGCTCCTGTACGAGGTTGGTGAGCCGGGTCGCCTCGATCTGCATCCGGCCCGCGAACCGTTCCACCGCCTCCGGGTCGTCGGAGGCGTCCATGACGGCCTCGGAGAGCAGCGAGAGCGCTCCGGTCGGGGTCTTGAGCTCGTGGCTGACGTTGGCGACGAAGTCACGCCGGACCGCCTCGATGCGGCGGGCCTCCGTGAGGTCCTCGACCAGCAGCAGCACCAGCCGGGAGCCGAGCGGGGCGACCCGGGCGGAGACCGCGAGGGCCTCGCCCCGGCCGGTGCCCCGCCTCGGAAGGTCCAGTTCGACCTGGCGTATCTCGCCGTCACGGCGGGTGTCCCTGGCCATGTTCAGCATCGGTTCGACGGCGAGCCGTCCGCCCCTGACCAGCCCCAGCGCGTACGCGGCGGAGCTGGCCTTGACCACGCTGTCGCTCTCGTCGAGCACGACGGCGGAGGAGCTCAGCACGGACAGGACCGTGTCCACCCCGGGGGGCAGGGGGGTATTGCTGTCGGGCCGCATGGAGGTACGCGTCGGCTTCTTCTGGTCGCGCTCGCTCCAGCGGAACGCCAGCATCGCGATCACACCGGTACACAGCCCGGCGATCGCTGCAGCTGCGGCGACCGCCGCGTTCACGTCCATGGCTCCAGGTTATGCGGCCCGGCAGACACTCTCCCAGCCATCCGAGTGCCTGCTCGAACACTCGTCGCCCAGCGTTCACCGAGGAGCAAGCACCGGTTCACTTGGCCGGTCGGATCCCGACGCGTACGGCCGTCACGGTGGCAACGTGGGGTTCAGAGCTGGCCCCGACCTCGGTTCAGGACTGGAGAGGGACTTCCCATGCGTGACGCGTACCACGAGGAACTCGACTCGATCGGCGAGGGGCTGGTCGAGATGGCCAGGCTCGTCGGGTCGGCGATCGGCCGGGCGACGACGTCCATGCTCGACGCCGATCTCAAGCTCGCGGAGACGGTGATCGCCGCGGACCAGAAGGTCGACGACCTCCAGCACGACCTGGAGGCCAGGGCCATCGCGCTGCTGGCCCGCCAGCAGCCGGTCGCCACGGACCTGCGGATCGTGGTGACCTCGCTCCGGATGAGCGCGGACCTGGAGCGCTCGGGCGACCTCGCCCAGCACGTCGCCAAGCTGGCCCGGCTGCGCTTCCCGCAGTCGGCGGTGCCGCACGACCTGCACGCCACCATCCTGGAGATGGGGCAGCTGGCGCAGCGCCTGATGGCCAAGGCCGCCGAGGTGATCATCACCAAGGACGTCGACCTGGCGCTCCAGCTGGAGCAGGACGACGACGAGATGGACCTGCTGCACCGCACGCTGTTCCAGCACCTGATGGACGACCGCTGGAAGCACGGCATCGAGACGGCCGTAGACGTGACGCTGCTGGGCCGCTACTACGAGCGGTTCGCCGACCACGCGGTCTCGGTCGCCAAGCGCGTGGTCTACCTGGTGACGGGTGAGCACGCGGACGAGATCCAGCAGGCGGCTCCGGTGGAGGGCGCGTAGCGGGACGGGAAACGGGACGGGGAGCGGGAAGCGACGGGCGTACGACGGCGCGTTTCCTCGCACATGCGTTCCTGCGCATGTGCGCCGTTGATGCGCCTGCCCGGGTGGGCATGCAATGGGGTGGGGCGGCACGACTTGTCCGTACGCCCCGGTCGTGGGCCCCGTGCGGGGCGTACGGCCCTGTCGTACGCCTTGAGGAGGAACCATGGCCGATTCCCCCACGACCGAACCCCAGCAGGAGACATCCGCCGACGTCGCTCAGGGGGCCGTCCTCGGTGCCTGCGGATGCGGCTCGGGCTGCGGGTGCGGATGCCAGTCCGGAGCGCCGTGCCAGTGCGGCGGCTGCTCGGGCTGACGGACGCGGAACAGCGGTGGGCGGCCCCGGCGCGGGGTCGCCCACCGCTGTTCGACCGTCCGGGTCCTCGGCCGTCCGCAGGTCAGACGGTCCGCTCGGGAGCGGCGGGCTCGGGAACCGCGGTCTCGGAAGCGGTGGGCTCAGCAGCGATGGACTCGGAAGCGGTGCTGCCGTGCCCGCTGTCCACGGTCACGACCGTCCCGCCCGCCTGCGGCAGGTTCCGCATCAGCAGCCGGTACCCGAGGGCCGCGACCGTACCCAGCACCGCGCACATCCCCCAGAGCCACCCGGCCCCGAAATGGTCGATGACCAGCCCGGACAGCAGCGGGGCGACCAGCGAGGCGGCGGCCCAGGACAGCGTGTACATGCCCTGGTAGCGGCCCCGCCCCTGGGCCGGGGAGAGCTGGACGACCAAGCCGTTCTGCACGGGCGCGTTGACGATCTCTGCGACGGTCCACACGCAGATCGTCAACGCGTACACGGCGACCGACCCGGCGAAGGCGGTCAGCCCGAATCCGTACCCCGCCAGCAGCGAAGAGACGATGAGCAGCCGGCGCGGGTCGCGGCGCTGGATGAACCGGGTGACCGGGATCTGGAGCACCACGATGAGCACGCCGTTGACGGCGACGGCGGTACCGAAGTCGGAGCTGCTGAACCCGTCCGCTCCCATGGCCACCGGCAGCCCCACGTACCCCTGCTGGAAGATCAGGGCGATCACGAAGGACAGCCCGACGACCCCCATGAACCGCCCGTCGCGCAGCACGGTGCCGAGCCGTACGTCGTCGTTGTCCGGTGCGGCGCCGCCCCCGGCACGCGGAGCGGCCTTCTCCGGCCGCGACTCCGGCACCTTCATGAAGACGACGACGGCGCAGAACAGCGTCATCAGGGCCTCCCCGACGAAGCCGGCGAGATAGCTGTACTCCGCGATGAACCCGGCACCGGCCGAGGAGACCGCGAAGCCCAGGTTGATCGCCCAGTAGTTGAGCGAGAAGGCCCGGACCCGGTCCTTCGCCGGGACGATATCGGCGATCATCGCCTGGACGGCGGGCCGCGAGGCGTTGCTCGACATCCCGACGAAGAAGGCGACACCGGCGATGGCCACCGGATGGACCATGAAGCCGAGCACGGCCACCGAGACGGCCGTGGAGACCTGCGCGACCAGCATCGTGGGCCGCCGCCCGAACCGGTCGGCCATCACCCCGGCCCCGAGCGAGGAGACGACCCCGCCGAGCCCGTGCAGGGCGGCGACCAGCCCGGCGTACGAGGCCGAGTAGCCCCGGTCCAGGGTCAGGTACAGCGCCATGAACGTGGCGACGAACGCCCCGAGCCGGTTGACCAGGGTGCTGGTCCACAGCCACCAGAACTCCCTGGGGAGCCCTGAGACGGTGTCGCGGGTGGCCCGCCTGAGCGCGGCGACAGACATGCGGGTTCCCCCCCAGGGACGTAAAGGATTCGGCTCGGCGGCAGGAGACCCGCCGGTCCCGGGGCCGCCACCGAGCCGAACACTACGAACCCGGATCGCGCCCTGCCACTCGATTGACACCTGCCGTCAATCGGAGCCGCCCCCGGCTCCCCCGCCCGTCCGGCTGTCCGCTCCGTGGCCGGGCGCGCGCGGCCCGCGCGGGTTCGATTACGCTCGGACGCATGGCCGACGCACCGTACAAGCTGATCCTCCTCCGCCACGGCGAGAGCGAATGGAACGCGACAAATCAGTTCACCGGTTGGGTGGACGTCAACCTGACCCCGAAGGGCGAGAAGGAGGCGGTCCGCGGCGGTGAGCTGCTGACGGAGGCCGGCCTGCTTCCCGACATCGTGCACACCTCGCTCCAGAAGCGCGCGATCCGCACCGCCCAGCTCTCGCTGGAGGCCGCGGACCGCCACTGGATCCCCGTGCACCGCTCCTGGCGGCTGAACGAGCGCCACTACGGCGCCCTCCAGGGCAAGGACAAGGCCCAGACCCTCGCCGAGTTCGGCGAGGAGCAGTTCATGCTCTGGCGCCGCTCCTACGACACCCCGCCCCCGGAGCTCGCGGACGGCGCCGAGTACTCGCAGAGCGGCGACCCCCGCTACGCGACGATCCCGCCGGAGCTGCGCCCGCGCACCGAGTGCCTCAAGGACGTCGTCGTCCGCATGCTGCCGTACTGGTACGACGGCATCGTCCCGGACCTCCTGGCCGGCCGCACGGTCCTGGTCGCCGCCCACGGCAACAGCCTCCGCGCCCTGGTCAAGCACCTCGACGGCATCTCCGACGCCGACATCGCGGGCCTGAACATCCCGACCGGCATCCCGCTCGCCTACGAACTGGACGCGGACTTCCGCCCCTTGAAGCCGGGCGGCACGTACCTCGACCCGGACGCGGCGAAGGCCGCGATCGAGGCCGTGAAGAACCAGGGCAAGAAGAAGTAACCAGCGGAGCCGAAGCGGCTCACGTACCGAAGAAGCTCCCGTCCGTGGCTCGTCCGCGTGACGGGAGCTTTTTCGTGCGCCGGGCCGCCGGGCCTCCGCGAGGGACACCCTGAGGGCGTCCCGTCCTCAAGTCGCCCCGGTGGACCGGGCGGAGGTGACGCCCCGTATCGCTCGTCGTACCCTGTGGCGCATGCGGGGAGATCGGGAGAGCGGCTATGGGTGAGCCTCTGAAGACCTTTGTCGGCGGTGCCGAGGTCGAGGTGCCCAACAGCATCCCCGCCATCCGCGCCGCCCTGCCCGAGGCGAGACGCGAGGAGTTCGACGGTGCCATCAACGGGGCCGGGGTGCATGAGATCCAGGCCGTGATGCGGCACTGGATGCTGGAGGCCGTGCCCGATCCGGAGGCCGAGCGGATTCTGGACCGGCTGGCGCGGGACGAGGCCGAGAGGCGGAACGTCGCTTGAGCTTCCGGATCTCCTATGCGCCACCTGCCGATGACACCCTGGCCAAGATGCGGGACGGCGACATCTTCCGGGACCAGATGGCGCGTTCCCTGGGGCGCGAGCCGTACGGGCACGGGTCGTCCGCCGTCAAGGAGGAGCACGATCGCCGTGAGGCCACCGTCGCCGGGGCGATCGTGCTCTATTACGTCTCCGGTTCGGTGCTGACCGTCACCGTGGTGCGGCTCGTCCCGCTGCCCTGACCGGGGGTCAGGGCAGCTTGGCGGTCTGCGCGTCGATCACGGCCGTCGGCAGCTCGAGGTCCTTGCCGGAAGCGGCCGCGGCCAGGTTGACCGCGGTGAACGAGGCGACCGTGGCGCCCTGCCGGATCCGCACGAGCTTCATCGTCATCCTGTCGCCCTCCGAGTCGATGTCCACCGTCCAGCCGGCGGCCTCCTCACCGCCCTTGACCCGCTCCTCCGTGATCTTGACGATCTTCTGCTTGTCCCCGTCCACCGTCATCGTGAAGCCGGAAGCGCACCTGTCCGCCGCCGTCCGCAGGCCGGCCACCGACTCCTCGGCGCCCTTGCCCTCGTAGGAGGAGAGCGTGGTGAGCGTCATCGTGATGTCGAAGGCCGCCTCGAACGCCTCGTCGAGGTCCGCGCTGTCCTGGTCGACGCCCTTCTTCGGCTCGCTGGTCACCTTGCGCTGGGTGGACGCGGCGGGGGAACCGGACACGGCTCCCATCAGGGCATCGGCGAAGACGTCACAGGCGGCCTTGTCCGCGGTGACATCATCGGTGGAGGCGGAGTCCCCGGGACCGGCCTTTGCGACCTTGTGGCCCTTGACGTCGCCCTGGGCGAGCGAGACCTTCTCCAGCTCGGCGGCGGTCAGCACCCTGGCGGCGGCGGGCTCGGCCGGGGAAGCTCCGTCCGCCTTGCCCTTGTCGCCGCCGTCCTTGTCCGCCGCGTCCGAACCGCAGGCCGCGGTGAGCAGGGCCAGGGACATCACGGTAGCGGCAACAGCGGTACGACGTATGGCAGTGGGTCGCATGGCCCATCCTTCTGTATCAAGTCGTTTCGCCCGCACGAAGGCAGCCGCGCCGGGTTCGGCGCGGCCATGGGGAGATCGTGGGGGTGCGCCAACTCTATGAGTCGGCTGTGGTTTGGCAATCCGTCAGACCGGGCATCGCCCCTGATCGTGACTACGTCGTGATCACCCCGAGCACGCTCTGAGCTGGGTCTTCGCCCCGGCCGGCCGCGATGCGTACCCGGGTGACCACCCGAAGGGGGTCCGCTGATGCCGATCGATTCCGCCCTGTCCGCCGTGCTCGGTTCCGTGGGGGTGCCGCCGGAGCTGATCGCCTCGTGCGAGCCGCTCACCGGCGGCACGTACAACGCCGTCACCCGGGTCCGGCTCACCGACGGCCGGGAGTGGGTGGTGAAAACACCGCCGCCCGTGAAGGCCGGGGCGCACCTCGGTTACGAGCGCGACCTGCTGGTCAACGAGGTCATCTTCTACAACACGGCGGCCGCCCTCACCGAGGAGACCCCGGTCCCCCGCGTCGTCCACAGCGGGCTCGACGCCACCGCCCCATGACCGCGTGCCCCGGGCAGCCCTGGCACGAGGTCACCGGGGCGATGGCCGACGGCGAGGAGCGGCGGCTGCGCGCGGAGCTCGGGCGGTTCGTCGGCCGGCTGCACACCGCCCCGGCGGCTTCGGCTATCCATCCGCCGCGCTCGCCCCGTTGGCGCCGACCTGGCGGCAGGCGTTCACCACGATGACCGACGCCGTGCTGGACGACGCGCTGACCTACGCGGCGAGGCTGCCGCGTACGGTCGCGGACATCCGTGGGGTGCTCGCCGCCGCCTCTCACGTACTGGACGACGTCATACGGCCGGCCCTGGTCCACTTCGACCTGTGGCAGGGCAACATCCTGGTGTCCGGGGAGCCGGGGGCGCGGCGGATCGGCGGGATCATCGACGGGGAGCGGATGTTCTGGGGCGATCCGGCCGCCGACTTCGTCTCGCTGGCCCTCTTCGCGGACATCGAGGAGGACAAGGATCTGCTGGCCGGATACGGGGAGTCGGCGCCGGGCGGGCCGGTGCGGTTCGACGGTTCGCTGCGGCTGCGCCTCGCGCTGTACCGCTCGTACCTCTACCTGATCATGCTGGTGGAGACGGTGCCCAGGAAGGCGGACGGGGAGCAGCTGGCCTGGGCGTGGCAGGAAGTGGCGCCCCGGCTCGAAGCGGCCCTGGGCGAGGTGGAGTCGGCGCTGCGGGGCTGAGAGGCCGCCGCAGCACCGGTCTCCCCGTCCGTCAGCGGTCCAGGGCCCGTTGGGCGTCGTGCAGGTTCTGCGGGCGGACGGCCTCCGGGGTGCCGTACGCCTCCAGGCGGGTGTGCAGGTCGCCGGTGAAGTCGGGGACGTCGATCTGGCCGAACTCCGTCACCTCGCTGATCCCGACGCTCGCGCTGTAGGGGGCGAGGCCGTCGATGCGCATCAGGCCGGCCCGGCCGTTGGTGACCCGGATGTTCCAGTGCGTGAAGCGGGCGCCGAACAGGGGTCCGGCGCTCGCGTCGCCGCCGTGCTGCCCGTTGTTGTTCACCGTGATGTCGGTGCGGACGTTCGCGAACGGCATCCCCCGGTGCGAGTCGAACGTGCCCATCTCCATCACGCCGCGCGACCAGACGTTGTAGCTGGACAAGCCCTCGACGTTGATGCCGTGCAGCTGGGTTCCGGCGGGCGCCGGAACGGTGCGCTGCTCGATGGTGAAGTCCTCGATCAGGTTGTCGTGCGAGCCCTCGCGGCAGTAGTACGGGTGGTGCGAGCCGCGCCCCGCGACCCTCGTCCGCCGCAGGGTGCAGGCGGAGGCGCCGATGAGGCCGAAGCCGTTGTCGACGTGGCGGACGGTGATGTCGTCGGCCCAGCAGTCGTACGCGCACTGGAACGCGACGCCGTTGTACCCCTTGTCGAGCAGGTGCTGCGACTGCGGGGTCTCGACCGCTTCGAGGGTGAGCCCCTCGACGCCGGAGCCGGTGAGCGGGGCGGCGAGGGTGGTCAGGCGCGGGTCCCACTCGGGGCGGACGTCGAGCGGGAGCGGACGCTCCAGGGTGACCCTGCGGCCGTGCACGGCGGTGATGCGGACGGGCCATTCGTAGGGGACGTACGAGGTCAGCTTGGTCTTGTCGTCCCAGTAGTACGCCTCCGGGCCGGGCCCGCCGCCCGCCATGTGCTCCAGGAGGGTGTGCGCGGAGTCGTCGGCGAGGCGGAGCAGGACGAGTGCGCCGCGCTTCAGCTTCCGGGTGTCGTCGACGGTGATAGTACGGTCGCCGAGGCGGGCGGGGGCGACGGTGGTCAGGGTGCGCCACTCGTCGCGCCTGTTGCCGGTCCAGCCCTCGAAGGGCCAGTCCTTCGCCTTGATCGCGTTCGTGAGGGAGGCCCAACGCGCTTCGGGGCAGAGCCAGATGAGGCCGCCCGCCCAGGACCAGCTGGACTTGTCGCCGCCGTACCGGCTGCCGTAGACACCGATCAGCTCGGTGAGGTTGCGGGTCGCGTACAGCTTGGTACGGCCGCTGCCCGCGCCGCGCACGACGACGTCGCTGTGGCCGATGCGGATGATGTCGTCGATGCGGTACGTGCCTTCGGGGATGAGGACCGTGCCACCGCCGCGCTCTCCGGCAGCGGCGATGGCACGGTTGATCGCGGGGGCGGCGTCGGCGGAGTTGTCCGGCTTCGCGCCGTAGTGCAGGACGTTGGCGGTGAAGCCGTGTCCGGTGCGCGGGCGGTGAGGCAGGTCCGAGCCGCCTCGGTAGCCTGCCCGGCCGATGAACGGGATCTGCGGGTGGGTGAGGGGCGCTGCGGTGAACTCCCGCCAGAGCGGGGTGTACTGCGGTCTGCCGCCGCCCGCACCGGTCGCGGTGCGCGCTGCGGTGTGTGCGGTGTTGCCGTCGCCCGGCGCCGCGAACGCCGTCTCGCTGATGGCCGCTCCGGTTGCCGCTGCCGCCGCGACGGCCACCGCGCTGCCGAGCAGTCCACGCCTGCTGATGTTCCCCACGTGCCCCACGCTCGCCCTGGTCGCCATGAGCCCGATCCGCCTTTCATGAATGTGAACGACGTTCATGTCTGCGTCGGCGGTGAGCATGCCACGCGCCCCCGGCGCGGCGAAAGGGTCGTGCGTCGGGGAATTGGGGCGTGGCTCGGCTCAGTTGGCGCGCGTCAGCCGGTGGGGCGCTGAGTCAGATGCGTGAACGCGTCCAGGTTCCGGGTGGACTCTCCGCGCGACACCCGCCACTCGTACTCCTTGCGGATCGCGCTCGCGAAACCGAGTTCCAGGAGGGGGTTGAACGCGCCGTCGGCGGCCTCCAGGACCACGCCCAGCAGCCGGTCCAGCTCCTCGGCCGTGACCACCGAGAGCGGCAGCTTGCCGACGAGATAGACGTCTCCGAGGGAGTCGACGGCGTAACTCACGCCGAACAGGCGGAGGTTGCGCTCCAGCAGCCAACGGTGGACCGCCGGTTCGTTCTCGTCGGGGTGCCGGATGACGAAGGCGTTGAGGGAGAGCGAGTGCTTGCCGACGAGCAGCGAGCAGGTGGTGGAGAGCTTGCGGGTGCCGGGCAGCTGGACGACGTAACTGCCGGGGGCCGGACTCTCCCAGTCGAGTCCGGCGTCGTCGAGCGTCGCCTCGATGACCTGCGCCACCTGCCCGGTCTGCCCGGCCTGCGCGGTCTGTCCGGCCTGGTTCGTCGCCGCCGCGTCCTCGGGTGCATCAGCCATGGCCCGAGCGTACGTCGGATCAGCCGAGCGGTTCGAACGCGGGCGCCTCAGAGGTGGCGCGGGCGTCTCACACGTAGCGCGAGCGCACCCGTCGGCGGTGGTCCTGCATCGCCTCCGTGTACACGTCCGCCGTCGCCGCCGCAGCCGTGCCCCAGCCGAACCGCTGGGCGTGCTCCGCGGCCGCGGCGCCCATCCGGGTGACCAGCTCCGGCGCCTCCGCGAAGCGCGCCAGCGCCTCCGCGTAGGCCGCCGGGTCGTGGCCGGGGATCAGGAAGCCGCTCTCCCCGTCCCGCACCGCCACCGGCAGCCCGCCCACGGCCGCCGCGACCACCGGGGTGCCGGCCGCCTGGGCCTCGATGGCGACCAGGCCGAAGGACTCGCTGTACGAGGGCATGACCAGCACGGACGCGGCCCGGAACCAATCCGCGAGCTGGTCCTGCCCGACCGGCGGCTGGAACCGTACGACGTCCGCGATGCCGAGCCGGGCCGCGAGCTTCTGGAGCCCCTCCGGCTTGGCGAGCCCGCTGCCGCTGGGTCCGCCGACGACCGGTACGACGATGCGCGAGCGCAGCGAGGGGTCTCGGTCGAGCAGGACCGCGATCGCGCGCAGCAGCACGTCCGGGGCCTTCAGCGGCTGGATGCGGCCCGCGAAGAGCGGGACCAGGGCGTCCTGGGGCAGCCCCAGCCGGGCCCGCGCCGCGGCCCGCCCGTCGGCCGGGCGGAAGCGGTCCAGGTTCACACCGGGGTGCACGACGGCGACCGCCTCGGGGGCGGCCTCGTAGAAGCGGACGAGCTGGTCCGCCTCCTCCGCGGTGTTCGCGACCAGCCGGTCGGCCGCGCTGACGATCTGCGTCTCACCGATGACCCGGGCGGCGGGCTCCGGGGTGTCGCCCTCGGCCAGCGACGCGTTCTTGACCTTCGCCATGGTGTGCATGGCGTGGACGAGCGGGACGCCCCAGCGCTGGGCGGCGAGCCAGCCGACATGGCCGGAGAGCCAGTAGTGGGAGTGCACCAGGTCGTAGTAGCCGGGGCGCTGACCGGCCCACGCCTGCATCACACCGTGCGTGAAGGCGCAGAGCTGGGCGGGCAGCTCCTCCTTGGCCAGACCCTCGTACGGCCCCGCGTCGACGTGCCGGACCAGCACACCGGGCGACAGCTCGACCGCGGGCGGCAGCGCGCCGGTGGTGGAGCGGGTGAAGATCTCGACCTCGATGTTGATCGCGGCGAGGCGCTCCGCCAGCTCCACGATGTAGACGTTCATGCCGCCCGCGTCGCCCGTCCCCGGCTGGTGCAGCGGAGAGGTGTGCACGGAGAGCATCGCGATCCGGCGGGGCTTGCGGTGTCCGCCCGGGAAGGAGCCGGAGAGACCGGCGGGGAACCTGAGACGCGGTGCGACACGGCTGCTGCCGAGCCGAGAGACGTACTGGCTCACGTCGTCCGGTCCTCCTCGTTCAGGGCACTGGTACCGACTCGTTCAAGGCATGGCACCGAAGGGGCACACGGTCCCTTCGATGGGCTGGAACAGTGGAATCCCTCCTTTCATTTCCGCTTTGCCAAATCATTACGGTACGTGTCCGGCGCGTCGCCGCGACTCCACCGCACCATCCCCTCCACGCCGCTCGTTACGCTCTGTGCCATGCGCCCCATCGGCACCGCGACCCGCGGGACCACCAACCCGAACCGGCTGCGCCGCATGGACCGCTGGATCGCCGCCACCCACGGCCCCGCCCTGCGCCGCGCCGACGCCCCCGTCGCGGTCGACCTGGGGTACGGCGCCGCGCCCTGGACCGCGGTCGAGCTGCTGGAGCGGCTGCGCGGCGCAGAGCCGCGCACCGCGGTGGTCGGCATCGAGATCTCCCCGGAGCGGGTGGCCGCGGCGAAGCCGTACGAGCGCGAGGGGCTCACCTTCCGGCACGGCGGCTTCGAGATCCCGCTGCCCGAGCGGCCCGTGCTGATCCGGGCGGCGAACGTGCTGCGCCAGTACGACGAAGGCGAGGTCGCCGCGGTCTGGGAGCGGCTGTGCGCGCGGCTCGCGCCGGGCGGACTGCTGGTAGAGGGCACCTGCGACGAGATCGGGCGCCGGCATGTGTGGGTGGCGCTCGGTCCGGAGGGCCCGCGCACGGTGACGTTCGCGACCCGGCTCGGCTCCCTCGACCGGCCCTCGGACCTCGCGGAACGGCTGCCCAAGGCGCTCATCCACCGCAATGTGCCGGGCGAGCCCGTCCACGCGTTCCTGCGCGACTTCGACCGGGCCTGGGCCGCCGCGGCGCCGTACGCCTCGCTGGGCGCGCGGCAGCGCTGGATCACTGCGGTGCGGGCACTGTCAGGGGACTGGCCGCTGGCGGACGGGGTACAACGGTGGCGGCAGGGCGAAGTCACGGTGAACTGGGCGGCGCTGAGGCCCGAACGGCACCCCGGGCGGTAGCGGGTCCCGCCCGGATCGGGGGAACTGTCCGTCCGCCGGGAACACCGGCCGGACACCGTTCGTCCCAGATATACGGGGAGCGGTAGGAGGGAGTACGGCTGCGGCACCGGCGACCGGCCGGAATGGACCGGAGATGTGTGAGCCTCTGTTGCTTTTCGGTACGGCATGGCACGATCTCGTCGGTGCCATAAGTTACTGACGGTAAATCAGGTCCGGGTGGATCTGTCCGGAGGGGGAGCTCGTGAACCGACGCCACAGTGCCGCCGCGGCGATCACACTGGTCTACGCGCTTGCCGTACTGGCCGCACCGGTCCAGGCCTTCGCCACGCCCGCGCCCCCCGCGCCGGAACAGCCGCCGAGGTCCGGGGACGCCGAGGACTCCGGGACGTCCGGCAAGAAGAGCCTCGAAGAGGTGCGTGCGAAGATCGACGCCCTCTACCGCAAGGCGGGGGCGGCGACGGACGCGTACAACCTCGCGGAGGAACGGTCCAAGAAGCAGTCGGGCGAGATCGTCAAGCTGGCGCAGGCCATAGTCGAGGGCCAGGCGAAGATCGCCGAGCTCAAGAGCAGGGCCGGCGCCCAGGCGCGCGAGCAGTACCGCAACGCCGGACTGCCGCCCGGCGCCCAGCTGATGCTCAGCGGCGACCCCCAGCTCTTCCTGGACGGGATCAGCCGGGCCCACCAGGGCCAGCAGGCCGCCAAGGGCGTTCTCGGTGAACTGAACAGGACCCAGGAGGACCTGGAGACGTACACCCAGGACGCGAGCACCAACTGGACCAAGCTCGAAGCCAATCGCGTCAAGCAGGCCAAGGCCAAGAAGAAGATCAACGAGCAGATCGCGGCGGCGAAGAAGCTGGAATCCCAGCTGGAGAAGAAGGAGCGGGCCCGGCTCCTCCAGCTCGAACAGCAGGCGGAGTACAAGTCGCAGACGGCCTGGCTGAGTTCCGGCGCGCTGAAGGAGATCAACCGGGGAGCGAGCGCGAGCGGCAAGAAGGCGGTGGCCTTCGCGACTTCACAGATAGGCAAGCCGTACAAGTGGGGCGCCGTGGGCCCCGCGTCGTACGACTGCTCGGGGCTGACGTCGCAGGCGTGGGCGGCGGCCGGTCACCCGATCCCGCGCACCTCGCAGGAGCAGTGGCGGCAGCTGCCGCACATCGCCGTCAAGGACATGCGCCCCGGCGACCTGGTCATCTACTTCGGCGACGCCACGCACGTCGGGATGTACATCGGAGACGGCGCGATCGTGCACGCCCCGCGCCCCGGCCGCGACGTCACGATCACGGGGGCGGGATCGATGGAGATCCTCGGAGTCGTACGCCCGGACAAGTAACGGCCGCGGGCCGGGGCCCGCGAACCGCACCGCCGGGAGGCAACGTTAAGAGAGCCTCAAGGCACTCTTAAGGCCCTCCAGGAGCCCCCGGAATCCCGAAACGGAACGGATTCCGTCGCCGCCGCCCAGCCCGGATCCGCCTGCCGCCCCGCAGTCGTGACCCGCGCCACCCGGCGCCCGCCGCTCCACGTGACCTTTGTCATGCGCCGGAAACCGCCGCGCCCCCGTCGCATCCCGCCGGATCTGCGTCCTTCCGCGGCTTAAGGCCGTTCCCGGAACGGCCGACACGCTTCGGGCGCCATTCCGTTCCCACATCCCGTACCGCTATCGTCCCCGTCTGGCGGGTCGTCGGTCGTCGCTCCGCCGCGCCCTCGGGGGGAGGGAAGGAAACCCGATTCGATGCCCGTACCCGTACCGCAGCAGCGTTCCGTTCCCGCTGCGGAGACCAGCTATGGCGCCGCCCTCACCCTCCTGGTGATCGAGGACGACCCGGCGGGCACGCTCACCGTCCCGGAACTGCCCGCAACAGCCGGCACCCGGGTCCGTATCCGCAGTGCCCGCAACCTGACAGAGGCGGGCCGGCTCCTCACCGACGACGTGGACTGCATCCTGCTGGACCTGGCCCTGCCGGCCGGCAGCGAGGCGCGCACCAAGCAGGGCGAGGAGGCGGACGACCTGGCCACCCTCAAGCACGTGCTGCGGATCGCGCCCCGGCACGCCGTCATCGCGCTCACCGCCCAGGAGGACGCCGAGCTGGCCGCAGAGGCGGTACGGGTGGGGGCGCAGGACTACCTCTTCCGCGACGAGCTCGACGGCAGGCTGCTCAGCCGCGCCATCCGCTATGCCGTCGAGCGCAAGCGCGCCGACGTCGCGCAGCACCAGCTCACCGAGTCCCGGCTGCGGGCCCAGGAGAACGCCCGCCTGGAGCGCGGACTGCTCCCCACCCCGCTGCTCGACGGCTCCGATCTGCACTTCGCCGCCCGCTACCGCCCCGGCCGCAGCCGTGCGCTGCTCGGCGGGGACTTCTACGACACGGTCCGTACGCCCGACGGCACGGTCCACGTGATGATCGGCGACGTCTGCGGGCACGGCCCGGACGAGGCGGCGCTCGGGGTGGAGCTGCGCATCGCGTGGCGGGCGCTGACCCTGGCCGGTCTCTGCGGCGACGAGCTGCTCTCCACACTCCAGCAGGTCCTGGAGCACGAACGGGAGAGCGAGGAGATCTTCGCGACGCTCTGCACGGTGGACATCGCCCCCGACGGCCGCCGTGCGGGCCTCTGCCTGGCGGGCCACCCCGCACCGCTGATCGCCCGCCAGGGCCGGGCGGCGCATCTGCTCCCGTACCAGGACGGCGGCCCGGCACTCGGTCTGCTGCCACGCGCCCGGTGGCCACGACGCCAGGTGGAACTGGGCGGCTCCTGGAGCCTGATGATGTACACGGACGGGCTGATCGAGGGCCGGATCGGCACCGGCACCCAGCGCCTCGGCCAGGACGGAATGGTCTCGATGATCAACCGTCAGCTGGCGGAGGGCCTGACCGGCGAGGCCCTGCTGGAGGCCGCGGTCACCCGCGTCCGCGAGCTGAACGGCGGCGAACTCACCGACGACGTCGCGGTCCTGCTGCTCGACCGACACGAGGACGCCGAGCGCCGCAAGCCGTACCAAGGCGACCGGGGCCGGAGCATTCCGCGCCCCCGCCCCGGACAGGTGTCACCCGCAGGCGCTCAACGCCCGCCGTTGTAGGGCCCGTACGGGCCGTCGCTGCTCGAACCGCCGCGGCGGTTGCCGCCGCCCATGACGGCCTTGAGCGCCGGCCGCACGTCCACGAAGTACACGATGGTCGCGACCAGTCCGGCGAGCTGGATGAAGAGCATCGGCACCCAGAGGTTCACCACCACCGTGATGCCGAGAATGATCAGCCAGAAGGGCTTGGTCTGCTTCCCGGCTGCCCGGTAGGCGTCCTCGCGGACGACCGCGGCCATGATCAGGGCCACGACGGCGAGAACGAGCATCGCCGTGTAGATCAGCCCGAGGATTGAGTTGAAGCCTTCGAGCAACATGATGTGCACCGCCTAATACGTGGATGAGCGCCTCGCGGCCAAGGTACCGGGACAACGGCCGGGGCACCCCGAAAGGTGCCCGGCCGTCCCCCGGCACTCCGGCCGGCCGTCACGCCGGTCGCGCTACTTGGCGGTGGGCGGTGTGGTCTTCTTGGCGGCGGGCTTGCGCGCGGCAGCCTTCTTGCCGGCCGCGGGCGCGGGCTTGACCTCCGCCTTGACGGTCCTGGCGGCGGGCGCGGGCTTGGCGACCGGCTTCGGCGCCGCCTTGGTCCCGTCCTTGGCCGGGGCGGCGGCCGGCTCCGACTCCTTGCGCGGCTCGACGACGACGGCGATCTCGACGATCTCCTCAGCCGTCTCGCCACGCCACGTGCGCACGGTCTGCTCGCCGCGCTCGGCGACCTTCTCGTACGTCTCGCGGGCCCGGACCGCGTACTCGGCGGCCACACCCACGCCGCGCAGCGCCAGGTCCTGGGCGCTCTCGCCCAGCTTCTTCAGATCGGTGTCGAACGCCCCGATCACCTCGGTGACCCTGGCCTGGAAGCTGGCCTGCGCCTCCTTGGCCTGCCCGGTCACCTTCTCCTGCACGACCTTGGGGTCGGTGTTGCGCACGGCCTCGATGCGCTCCGGCGCCTCGGCCCGCAGCTGCTCGATCAGCGCCGGAACCTTGCGCGCCTGCTGCACGGCGAGATCGGCCGTACCGGCGGCGAAGTAGAGGGGGGTCGGGTCGGTGAGGGTCTTGCGCAGGTCATCGGTGATGGCCATGACTGTGGTCCTCCCGGATCATCAGACTCAGTGTGAGGGTTTTGAAGGCTTTGAAGCTGTATCGGCAGCACTGCCGTCGGCATTGAAGGGCGCGTCCGCACCGGACGCACTCCCCTCCTCACCCCCGGGCCCGTCCTCGAACCCGTTCTCCTTGCGGAAGGAGGCGTAGATCTGCAGCAGCACGCTCTTCTGCCGCTCGTTGATCGACGGATCGGCCAGAATCACCGCCCGCGTCTCCAGCTCGTCCCGCTCCCGCTCGTCCAGGATCCCGGCCCGTACGTAAAGCGTCTCGGCGGAGATCCGCAGCGCCTTGGCGACCTGCTGCAGCACCTCGGCACTGGGCTTGCGCAGCCCGCGCTCGATCTGGCTGAGGTAGGGATTGGACACCCCGGCCGCATCCGCGAGCTGCCGCAGCGACAGCTGCGCGGTGCGCCGCTGCTCACGCAGGTACTCGCCGAGGCTGCCGACGTTGAGTGATGCCATGCCTTGATGGTGGACCCTCGGCGCTAACTTTTGCAAGCAGCCGCTTGCAAAAGTGTTCCGAACCACTCGCACGGGTCTGCGGCGGCGGCTGAGCACGCCATCCGTTCCCAGTACAGCTGTCCGTTCCCCGTACGTCTGCGGCGTCCCGCCGGACCCGAGATGCGCACGGCGATAAATCGGTCGACAGGCGAGCCGCGACACACTGTGATGGCCCGCACCGTCCGCCGCACGGAGTGGACCGAGCGCAGGAGGCGTCTTGGCAACCGCGAGAACCGCGGACATCCGGCCGGAGATCGATGCCGCACTCGTCAGGCGCCTGATCGACACCCAGTTCCCGCAGTGGGCGGGACTGCCCCTGAAACTGCTCGACCCGGCCGGCTCCGACCATGTGATCTACCGGCTGGGCGAGGAGCTGAGCGTGCGGCTGCCCCGCCATGCCGGGGCAATCGGCCAGGCCAGGAAAGAGTTCCAGTGGCTGCCGCGACTCTCCCCGCGCCTTCCCCTGAGCATTGCGGTACCCGTAGAAGTAGGGGAACCCGGCTTCGGCTATCCGTGGCCGTGGGCGGTGTCCCGCTGGCTCGAAGGCGAAGTGGCGACTGTCGACGCGCACGCCGACTCCACCAGGACCGCCGTCGAACTGGCACACTTCCTGGCCGCTCTACAGCGGTTTTCGCCCGACACCACACCCAGGACCGCCCAAGAGCATCTCACCAGTTGGTCGTTGTCCGACCGAGATCACGCGACGCGGGCCGCCATCGCGAAGGTCGACGGCGTCTTCGACGCCGCGGCGATGACCGAGCTGTGGGATGCGGCCATGAGCGCCCCCGGATGGCATGGCCCTCCGGTGTGTTTCCACGGCGACTTCCACACGGGCAACCTGCTGACCGTCCACGGCCGCCTCAGCGCCGTCATCGACTTCGGCGGGCTCGGCATCGGCGACCCGGCCTGTGACCTGATGATCGCCTTCACCCTGATGACGGCCGGCAGCCGAGCCTCATTCCGCAACGCGCTCGGCGTGGACGACGCCACATGGTTGCGAGGCCGCGGCTGGGCCATGGCCACCGGCCTGAACGCCTACACCTCCTACGCCGCCGTCAGCCCTCGGGTCGCCGCGCAGACCACCCGGCAGATCACCGAGGCGCTCACCGGCTGATGGGGGGCATCGGTGGTTGGACCGCCACATCGCGGCCCGCACCCGAGGGAAGGTGGTCCTCAGCGTCGCGGCGGGGTGACCCTTCGACACAGCGGACCAACTGGTGTCCTCGGTGCCCGAAGTCGGTCGGTTCCGCGCCTGCCGCAGCGGGGGCGAGGCGCGATACGGTGCGTTGATCTTCAGGCTTGTACCAAGGGGGAGGAAGCGGTGACGGCCGACTTGACACCAGAGCTGGCCGAGGCGATCCAGCGCGGCTACGAGCAGCGCGACCGGGCGGACATGGCACCGACGATCGCCTATTTCCAGGCACTGCTCGCGGACCATCCCGACCACCCGGTCCTCGTGTACGAGGTGGCCGGCGCCTACGACACCGCGGGCGAGGAGGAGACCGCCCGCGGCTACTACGAGCGGGCACTCGCCCTCGGCCTCGACGGTGACGTCCTGCGCCGCTGCCTGTGCCAGTACGCCAGCACCCTGAGGTGGCTGGGCAAGCTCGACGAGTCGCTCGCGGTGCTCGACCGCGCCGCCGAGGAGTTCCCGGACTCCGACTCCGTCCGCGTCTTTCGCGCTCTGACTCTCAACGACGCCCATCGGGGGGACGAGGCGGTCGCCGCACTGCTGACCGTCGTCACCGAGCATGCCGAGGTCACCGACCTCGGGCGGTGGGCGGTCGGACTGCGCGGCCTCGCCCAGTGGCTCGCCGACGGCCGCCCCGAGTAGCGGCCCCGAGACCGGCAGGGACCCGCGCGCCACGATCGGGGTGTCGCGGCGCGGCGGGTCCGGCTCGGAGCTCCGGCGACGGATTCAGGTGCCTGTGCAGGGCGCCGGGCCGAGGGCAGGGTGGCTCAACCCTGTTGGCTCGGATCGTGGTTGAGGATCGGCCTCTCCCGCAGTTCAGCGCATTCGTAGGCGAACGCGCAGAGCCTGCGGATCAGGCTGAGGTGGGTGGCGGGGTCCGTGGTGCGCTGCACGCGGGGTGCCTCCCGGAGCCACTCGTGCCACAGGCCGCCCGGGGCCAGGAACCGGGCGGCGTAGTCGTCCCCGAGGTTCAGACCAGTGAACACGAGGGCGCCCATGGCCACGATCTGGTCGTAGCCGAGGTCCGGGCGGCGAAGGTAGCGGTCGAGATAGGCGGCCAGCAGTTCGGCATCGCGCGGCGTGCCGAAGCGGGCGAGGGCCACGCTGTACGCCAGCCCTGCGCAGCAGACCTCGCTGTCCAGCAGGAGTTCTCCGAGGCGCTCACGGAACTCGGTCCGGCAGGAGACCGCGATGAGCCATGCGGCGGTCCTCCGCTCGCGCCATCCGCCCTCCAGGAGGGTGGCGATCTCGTGCGGGGTGACGCGTCCCGCGTCTTCGCCGAGGGCTCGCGCGAAGCGGTCGTATGCTGGATCGGGCATGGTCAGCACACCGCCGCCGAGCTTCCGGTAGCGGCGCCCCGGCGTGACGTAGCGGCTGACCAGGGCCCGCAGTTCGGTGTCCTCGTGAGCATGGCGCATCACAGGATCCTGGCTCTCCGGCGCGTGATCGGCCACCCCTTCTCCGAAGTGCATGTGCCGGAGTTCCGCTACCGAAGCTGAAGGCCGGGGGACGCGCTCGTGCGGCGGGTGAGCGCCCATACCGCCAGGGCGGCGACGGCGTAGGCCGCGCCCAGCAGGCAGGAGGCCCGCCAGCCGGCGGTGGCGTACGCCCAGGTCGTGGTGGTGGCGCCGAGGGCGGAGCCGAGCGAGTAGAAGGCCATGTAGGCGCCGATGACGCTGCTGGAGCGTTCGGGGTGCGCGGCGGTGAGAAGGTGCTGGTTGCTCACGTGCACCGCCTGGACGGCGAAGTCGAGGAGTACGACGCCCGTGATGAGCGGCCACAGGCTCGGGGACGTCCACGCGGTGAGCGTCCAGGACACCGCCAGGAGCACCAGCGACCAGCCGGTGACGGCGTGGGCGTGTCCCGCGTCGGCCCAGCTGCCCGCGCGTGCGGCGGCCACCGCGCCGATGAGGCCGGCCAGGCCGAACAGCCCGATCACCGACGTGCCGAAGTGCCACGGCGCGGCCCCCAGCGGCAGGGCCAGCCCGCTCCACAGCGTGCCGAAGGACGCGAACAGGAAGAACGCGATCAGCCCTCGGCCGAGGAGGAGCCGGTCGGTGGCGACGAGGCGTCCGGCGGCAGCCAGGACGTCGCGGTAACGGGCCCGCGCGGGCCGGACGTCGGGGTGCAGGGTCAGGCGGGCGAGCAGCGCGAGAGCGAGGCAGAGCACGGCGAGTACGGCGTAGACCGACCGCCATCCGAGGCTGTCCCCCAGTACGCCCGCGAGCAGCCGGACGCCGAGGATCCCCAGCACCACCCCCGAGGTGACCGTACCGATGTTGCGACCGCGCTCCCCCGGGGGCGAGGTCGCCGCGACGTAGGCGACCGTGATCTGCACGACGACCGCGAACAGGCCCGCGAGCGCCAGTCCGGCCCCGGCCGCCAACCCGCCGGGAGCGAGTGACGTGATCGCCGCACCCGTCCCGGTGAGGACCAGATGCCCGACGATCAGCGTGCGCCGGTCCAGTACGTCCCCGAGGGGCACCAGCAGGACGAGCCCGGCGAAGTAGCCGAGCTGGCCGGCCGCGACCAGCCGTCCCAGCTCCGGCCCGGCCAGCCCGAGTTCGCCGCCCGCGGACTCCAGTACCGGCTGGATGGCGTAGATCGTGGACACCGCCACCGCGCACACCGCCGCCAGGACGAACCGCTGACCGCGCGTGATTGCCGACGGCATCTCCGTCATGTCCCCGCCACCCTCCGATTGGTTTCAATCTGCAACCGTTTGAGAGTAGGACATCACCGCTTGAGGCACAATGGTTTCAATCTGAAACTCATATGGGGGCCCGATGACGGACGTGGAACGGACCGAAGAGAACCGGACAGAGCAGGACCCGGCCGAGCTGGACTGGACCGATCCGGCGTGCCCCGTCGCGCGCACGGTCGATCTCGTGGGCGACCGCTGGAGCCTGCTCATCGTCCGGGACGCGATGGCCGGCGCGGCGTCGTTCACCGACTTCCGCAACCGCCTCGGGGTCGCCCGCAACATCCTCAGCGACCGGCTCCGGAAGCTCACCGCGCACGGCATCCTGGCCACGAGCACGCCGCCCGGGGCCAAGCGCCACACCTACCGGCTGACCGAGTCCGGCCAGGAGCTGTTCACCGTCGTCGTCGCGCTCAGGCAGTGGGGTGAGCGGCACGCCTTCGCGCCCGGCGAGGAGCACTCCGTGCTGGTCGACGACAGCGGGCGGGACGTGCCCCGCTTCCGCGTGCTGGACCGGAGCGGCCGGCCCGTCACCGCGGCGACATCACATGTGCGGAAGGCCGGGACACCACAGGTGCGGAAGGGCGGTGAGTGACACCGCCCCCGGCCGTTCACCACTCACCACTCACCGCCCCTCCTGCGCGCGGTGCTTCCCCGCCCGCTCCAGGGCGTCGGACGCCTGGGCCGCCAGCTCGGCTACGAGATCGGCCGCGCGCGGCATGTCCGTGATGAGGTCGGCGCCCTCACCCGCCCATACCGGCACGGGCGGTACGGAGCCGTCGGCCACGTCGCCCCGATAGCGCCGCCGGGCCCCGGAATCCGCCGCGAGTTCCGCCTCCCGGCCCCGCCACCGGTCGAGGTAGGGGTGACCGAGGGTGCGAGCCGTGTACTCCGCCGGCCACCGCGACTCCCGGGCGATGTCGAGAACGCGGCTGCGCTCCGTGTCCTGCCCGCTCCCCCGCACGATCGCCTCGGTGACCGAGGCGTCGGCCAGGGCCTCCGCCGTGGCCTGGAACCGGGTGCCGATGAGCGCCCCCGCGGCGCCCAGGGCCAGGGCGGCGGCCACGCCCCGGCCGTCCGCGATCCCGCCGGCCGCCAGCACGGGTACCGGACCCGCCAGGTCCACCACGACCGGCACGAACGGCAGGGTGGACCTCCCTCGCCGGGCACCGTGCCCACCGCTCTCGGTGCCCTGCGCCACGATGGCGTCGGCGCCCATATCCACGGCCTGCCGGGCCTCCTCCACACCGGTGACCTGGATGATCAGCGCCGCACCCGCCTCACGGACGCGTTCCGCAAACGGGCCGGGGTCCCCGAACGACAGCATCACCGCCCGGGGCCCGTGCTCCAGCACCCGCTCGACCGCGCCGATATCCGCCGCCCAGCTCAGGAAGCCGACGCCCCACGGCTCCGCCACATCCGCCATGAGCGGCAGTTCCCGGTCCAGCCAGTCCCGGTCGCCCATTCCGGCACCCAGCATGCCGAGCCCGCCGCCGCGCGAGACGGCCGCCGCCAGGGCGCCCCCGGCCGATCCGCCCATCGGCGCCAGCATGATCGGGTGCCGTACACCGAGCAACTCCGTGAAAACAGTCGACAGTTCCATCCCGCCAGCATCGCCCGTACCCACCTTTTTGTGGGTACTTGGCAGCGGAACCCGCCGGGGCGAACCTGGATACGGAAGACGGCGGGGCAGCAGGCGGAATCGGGAATGGAGGGGGTGAGCCCGGTCAGGTCGCCGGGGCGGAACCGGTCAGCCGGTCCAGGCGGCGGTGTCCCCAGTCGGACAGCGGCGCCAGCGCCTCGGAGAGTGCCCGCCCGAACGGGGTCAGGGAGTACTCGGTCCTGAGCGGCAGTTCGTCGTACACCTCCCGGTGCACGAGTCCGTCGTCCGCCATCTCGCGCAGCGCCTGCGTCAGCACCTTCTCGCTGAGCCCCGGCAGCTGTCGCCGCAGCTCCCCCGGGCGGCACGGCCCCGACTCCAGCAGCCAGAGCAGGACGGTCTTCCAATTGCCGTCGATCACCGCGATCGCGGCCGTCACTCCGCAGACATTCGGGTCCTTCGCACGGCTGCGCGTCATCTCGGCCCTTCCACCGCTTTCATCAACGTTCTTGATTTTCCATGGAGTTGAACCATGCCCACATCCTCCGGACAGTCTGCCGTCACCGTGCTCGGCCTGGGGGCGATGGGCCGTTGCCTGGCCCGTGCGTTCCTGGACGCGGGTCTGCGGACCACGGTCTGAAACCGGACACCGGGCCGGGACCGGGAGATGCTCGAACGCGGCGCGGCCGGCGCCCCCTCGGCCGGGGAGGCGGTCGCCGCGAGCCCGCTGACCGTGGTGTGCGTCGTGAACTACGACGCGGCCGACGCCGTCCTGCGGAGCGTTACGGTCACGGCCGCGGCCAAAGGCCGCACGGTCGTGAACCTGAGCGCCGACACCCCGGAGCGGGCCCGGTCCACCGCGCGGTGGGCCGCCGCGCACGGTGTGCGCTACCTGGACGGCGCGATCATGACACCGACCACGACCATCGGGACCCCGGCCGCCGTGTTCCTCCACAGCGGCCCGGCAGAGGTCTACCGGGAGCACCGGCCGGTACTGGAGGCGCTGGGCGGCACCCATACCCATCTGAGCGAGGAGACCGGCCGGGCGGCCGCGTACGACATCGCGCTGCTGGACATCTTCTGGACCGCCATGACCGGCTTCGCCCACGCCCTGGCGGTGGCACGGGCGGAAGGGATCACCGCCCGCGAACTGGCCCCGTTCGCCCAGGGAATCGGCGCCATCCTGCCCCCGCTCTTCGAGCAGTACGCGGGGGCGCTGGACGACGGGGACTTCTCCGGCGACGACAATCCCCTCACCTCGGCGGCATCCTCCATGACCCATATCGCCCACGCCTCCGAGGCCCACGGCATCGACGCGGGCGTGATGCGGGCGGCCGGGGAACTGGCGCGGCGGGCCATCGCCGACGGACACGGCGCCGACGGCTTCGTCCGGATCGCGGAGCTCCTCGGCCGGGCCTGAGGGGCGGAGTCCCGGCCGGGCCCACGGGCGGAGTCCGGGCCGGGCAAACGGGCGGGGGCCCGGCCTGCTCAGCCGTTGCCGTTGCCGTTGGCGCTGGCGCTGGCGCTGGCGCTGGCGGCGCGGGCGCGGACCGCGAGGGCCGCCGCCAAGGTGCTCGGTACGAGCAGCAGGCCGAAGGCGGCGGCGTACCCGGCCAGGTCGGCGGAGCCGATGCCCAGGAAGAGGTTGAACAGGGCGGAGGAGGCCCCCATGACCGCCATCTGGCCCAGGTTCTGGCTGGTCTGCATCGCGCTGCTCGCGTACCCCTGCCGGCCCGGCGGGCTGTGGGTGAGCGAGAGCAGGGTGAGGGACGGGGCGACCATGCCCATGCCGATGGCCGCGAACACCACGGCCCCGGCGGCGGTGAGCGCGGGCGTACCGGGAAGCGTCCCGGCCGCCGCGATCACGACCGCCGCGCCCATCACCAGCGAACCGGCGGAGACCAGGCGGTGCCGGGACACCCGCCCCTGGAGCCGCCCCTGCAGCCAGGAGGCGCCCGCCCAGGCGATGGCGGCGCCGGTGAACGCCAGCCCCGTCAGCACCGGCGGCACGTGCCGGGCGGTGTCCAGCAGCAGCGGCACGAAGGCCTCCAGAGTGAAGTACGCCCCCGACGTCAGACCGCGCAGCAGCACGGCGGCGGGCAGCCCGCGCGCTGCGCGCCAGGTGCCCGGCGGCAGCAGCCGGGGCGTGAAGACCACCAGCAGCGCCACACCCGCCACCCCGAACAGCAGATGGCGCACATCCCAGCCCGAGACGGCGTACTGCCCCAGCGCCGCGCCCACGCTCACCGCGGCGGCGACCAGCAGCGCGGGGCGCGGCACCCGCTCCGCCGACGCCTCGGGCACCCGGTCGGCGGGCGCCGCCCGCAGGGAGCGGCTCCGCAGCAGGAACACCACGACCAGCGACGGGATCACGGTCAGGGCGGCGAGGCCGTAGAACACCACCCGCCAGGACCACCGGTCGGCCACCAGCCCGGCCAGCGGCGGACCGGTCAGCGACGGGATGATCCAGCAGGTACTCATCAACGCCAGGGCGCGCGCCCGCAGCCGGTCCGGGTAGGCGTGGGCGATGGCGGTGTTGATGGCCACCGCGATCATCCCGGCCGCCACCCCGTCCAGGAAGCGCCCGGAGGAACATCACGGCGGCGAAACTGACGGTCGCGGCCGCGTACGCCCGGGAGAACAGGCGCTCCTCGACGACGGTCCCCGGCTTCACCGGAGCCCGCTCCGTCATCGGTCTCCGCCCGTCACCGGGAGGGCAGTTGACCGGGTACGGAGCACATCTGTCAACCCGTCACGCGGCGCTTTGGGATCATGGGTCACGGGCGCCAAAGCTATGTGCGCGACGCCACGGCCTGCCACTCCTTTTCGTGCCGCCGAGCGAAGGCGTCGAGGGGACGGCGCCCTCACCCGCGGGCCGCGGCCGCCTCCGCCGCCCGGAGCGCCTCCCCGTCCGCCCCCGTCAACAGGTCCGTACTGTCCGCCCATTGGTCCACGGAGCCGGTCAGCGGTCGGCCGCGCAGCTCCGGGTCCGTGACCGAGGCGGCGAGCGGGCGGACGAAGCGTTCGGCGTGCAGGACGAGGAACGGCCTGCCGTGGTACGGGCGCGGGGACGGGTCCACCGGGTCGACGAGGCCGCTCTCGTTCCGGCGGATCGCGACGGCCCGGTACGCGTCGCAGAGATGCCGTTCCCGGTCCGGGTGGCCGGTCGCGGCCAGTGCGCCGCGCAGGGACGGCAACATCCCCTCGGCCGAGTCCAGTTGGGCGAAGGTACTGCCGAGCCATTTGCTGTACGACGCGTACCGCCGCTCCAGGAGCAGGCTGAGGCGCATGAGGTCGCGCACCTGCCGGGCCGCGACCACGGCGGAGCCGAGTTCGTCACCGACCTCGGCGCAGCGCCCGACGAACGCCTCCTCCTGGGAGATCCGCTGCCACTGGCAGGCCAGCAGGTACCGCCACACCTGTTCGGGGTACCGGGCCAGCCGCCGCCGTGCGGTGGTGAGGAGTCCGCGGCCGTCGTGGAACACCGCGCCGCCGGTGATCCCGGCGAGCCGCTGCTGAGGCATCGCGAGCCAGTCCCGTACGGACGGTCCGGCGGCCGTCGCGTCGAAGCCGGCCTCCCGGGTCAGCCAGCCGGCGATGTCGTGGGCGGCCGCGCGGTGGTTGACCGGTCCGTCGGTCGCCGCCATGTGCCCGACCGGGTCGAGCGGATCGTCGGCGGGGCGGAAGTGGGTGGGCCAGCCGCGGATCTCCTTGGGCAGCCGGTCCGCCAGGAGCCGTCTGATCGTGTCGCCGTGTGCCGCGACGTCGTCCGCCGTGAGGAAGAGGTCCAGCCGCGGGCCCCAGTCGTGGTCGGCGGAGCGGGCCGTGTCGAAGCCGAGCACCTCGGAGCCCGGCCCGATCCGCGCGGCGGCGTACGGCAGTCCGGGGAAGGCGGCGTACAGGACCGGCCGTACCGCCTCCTCGTAAAGGATCCGGGAGAGCTCCAGACCCGGCAGGAAGGCGGCTTCGGTGGGCGTCATACGGACACTCTGCGGGGACGGAAACGGATCGGCCAGCGAAATTACCCCGGGCCGGCGGCAGCCGCGCAGGGACAGTCCGCTTGCGGACAATCCGCCACAGACCGAATTGTTACCCTGGCGGACATGACCGCCATGGCGCCCACGCGCACCGAACCGGACCTCTCCTACCTCCTCGACCACACCAGCCACGTCCTGCGGACCCAGATGTCGGCGGCGCTCGCCGAGATCGGGCTCACGGCACGGATGCACTGCGTCCTGGTCCACGCCCTGGAGGAGGAGCGCACCCAGATCCAGCTCGCCGAAATCGGCGACATGGACAAGACCACGATGGTGGTGACGGTGGACGCCCTGGAGAGCGCCGGCCTCGCCGAGCGCCGGCCCTCCAGCCGGGACCGCCGGGCGCGGATCATCGCCGTCACCGAGAAGGGCGCCGAGGTCGCCGCGAGGAGCCAGGACATCGTGGACCGGGTGCACGCGCACGCCCTGGCCGGGCTGGACCGCGGCGACCGGCAGACGCTGCTGCGCGCCCTGGAACGGCTGACGGGCGACCGCCTCGCCACCCCGGCCGAGACCCCGGCGACGGCCCGCCGCGCCCGCCAGAGCCAGAAGTAACCCGACCCACCCCCAATTCGCGAGTTCCACGGCGCCCACGATATCCACGGAAAACAGAACCGAAAGAAATAGTCTGCAACAAAACCATCTGTTAGCGTCTCTCTTGTCGACCCGACCGACAGGAGAGTCCGATGTCCGTGCCTTCGCCTGCCCGCACGCCCGCCACCGCTCCCAGCGCTCCCACCACCCCACCGGCCACCGCCCGTTCACGCCGGCTCGCCCTCGGCGTGATCGCCACCGGCCTGCTGATGACCGTGCTCGACGGCTCGATCGTGACCGTCGCCATGCCCGCCATCCAGAACGACCTCGGGTTCTCACCCGCCGGCCTCAGCTGGGTCGTGAACGCCTACCTGATCGCCTTCGGCGGACTGCTGCTGCTCGCCGGCCGGCTCGGTGACCTCATCGGCCGCAGGCGGATGTTCCTGACCGGCACCGCCGTCTTCACCGCCTCCTCGGTACTGGCGGGCGCGGCCGGCTCCCCCGCGCTGCTGATCACCGCCCGGTTCCTCCAGGGCACGGGCAGCGCCATGGCCTCCGCGGTCGGCCTGGGCATTCTCGTCACGCTGTTCACCGAGAGCCGTGAACGCACCAGGGCCATCGCGGTGTTCAGCTTCACCGGAGCGGCGGGCGCGTCGATCGGGCAGGTGCTCGGCGGGGTCCTCACCGACGCCGTCGGCTGGCACTGGATCTTCCTCATCAACCTGCCGGTCGGGGTCGCGGCACTCCTCGTCGCGGTGCGCGTGCTGCCCGCCGACCGGGGTCCCGGCCTGCGCGCCGGGGCCGACGTCATCGGTGCCGCCCTGGTCACCTCCGGGGTGATGCTGGGCATCTACTCGGTCGTCGAGGCCGGGACGTACGGGTGGCTGTCGGCGCACACGCTCGGCCTCGGCGCGCTCGCCCTCGCCCTGCTCGCCGGGTTCCTCGTCCGGCAGGCCACGGCCAGGACGCCACTGCTGCCGCTGCGCGTCCTGCGGTCGCGGAACGTCGCCGGCGCCAATCTGATCCAGATGCTCATGGTGGCCGCGCTGTTCTCGTTCCAGATCCTGGTCGCGCTGTACCTCCAGCGGGTGCTCGGCCACGGGGCCGCCACCACCGGTCTCGCGATGCTGCCCGCCGCCGCCGTCATCGGAGCCGTGTCACTCGGCGTCTCGGCCCGGCTGAGCGCGCGGTTCGGTGAGCGCAACGTCCTGCTCCTGGGGCTCGCCCTGCTGATCGCCCTGCTCGGCATGCTCACCCGGCTCCCCGCCCACGGGCACTACGCCACCGACCTGCTTCCGCTGATGTTCCTCGCCGCGGGCTTCGGCCTCGCCCTCCCGGCGCTCACCGCGCTCGGCATGTCGGGGGCGGGCGAGGAGGACGCCGGGCTCGTGTCCGGGCTGTTCAACACCACCCAGCAGATCGGCATGGCGACGGGCGTCGCCGTCCTCTCCACCCTGGCGGCCTCCCGCACCGACACGCTGCTCTCCGAGGGCAGCGGCCGGGCCGAGGCGCTGACCGGCGGCTACCACCTGGCGTTCGCGGTCGGCGGCGGGCTCCTCACGGCCGCCTTCCTCGTCGCACTCACGGTCCTCGGGCGCAGCCGCCCCGGCGCACCCACCCGCTCAGACCGGCCGGAGCACGGAACGGCTCACCGAGCCGGGGCCGCCGAAGCCGTCGAAGCCACCGACGCGGTCCGGTCCGCGTAGCCGTCTCGGCGGGCGCCGGACAAGCGGGTGGGCCCCGGTGCCCCTTCCGGCCATAGGATCCCGCCCATGGCACCCGACCCCGGCTACACCTGCTCCCGCTGCGGCGGACACCACTCGGAACTCCCGATGGGGTACTCGACCATGGCACCCGACGTCTGGGACGCGAGCCTGGAGAGCGATCCCGACAGCATGCTCTCGACGGATCAGTGCATCGTCAGACACGAGCACTACTTCATCAAGGGCCTGATCGAGATACCCGTGGCGGGCAGCCGGGAGCCGTTCTCCTGGGGCGTCTGGGTCTCACTGAGCCGGGAGAACTTCGGCCGCGCCCTCGACGTGTGGGAGACGCCGGGCCGGGAGTCGGAGAAGCCGTACTTCGGCTGGCTGACCACCGAGCTGGGGCTCTACTCCCCCCGTACGACCAACCTCAGGACCAACGCGCACACCCGCGAGATCGGCCGGCGCCCGCTCATCGAACTGGAGCCCACCGACCATCCGCTGGCGGTGGAGCAGCGGAACGGAATCACGTTCGACCGGGTACGGGAGATAGCCGAAGCGGTGCAGCACGCCGAGGACAGACCCTAACGCGTGCCCGGTCCCAGCCCCGACCGCAGCTGTACGAACCCCAGCTCCGCCGCCTCGACCGCGTCCGTGTACACCTCGTCCGCGCTCTGCCCCGCGCTGATCCGGCGCCAGTTGTCCAGGGCCAGGATGCGCAGGACCGCGATGATCTGGCCCGCCGCCAGCCGGTCCGGCACCGCGTTGCCCAGAGCGCGGGCGAGCGCCGCCTCCGAGCGGCCCTGGTACGCGTAGAGCCTGGCCACCAGGGACGGGGTCCCGTACAGCAGCCGGTGGAACGCCAGCACCTCGGGCACGTCGCACAGGCCGGTGACCGGGTCGCGCCGCTCCAGGCCCTCCAGGAAGTGCCGCCGCAGCGCGTCGAGCGGGGATTCACCGTCCGCGCGGGCGGCGACCACCCGGGCCGACTCGTCCTCGTGATCGGCGAACCGGTGCAGGGCCAGGTCCTCCTTGGACGGGAAGTACCGGAACAGCGTCGGCTTGGAGATGTCCGCCGCGGCCGCGACCTCCGCCACCGAGACCTTGTCGAAGCCGCGCTCCAGGAACATGGCGATCGCGGCGTCGGACACGGCCTGGTACGTCAGCTGCTTCTTCCGCTCGCGCAGGCTCATCGGCGCGTTCGGCCCACGGGGCGCGTCCTCGTCCGCCACCGCGCCGGACCTGGGCTTCTCTCCGCTCATGACCATGCAGCGTACGCCCTCGACCTCAACCGGACTTGACGTCCACCGCCGCATCCCGCTCCCGCTCCCGCCGCCGCTCGCGGATCAGCGCCTCGACCCCGTCCAGCACCCGTTCGATGCCGAACCGGAACTCGTAGTCGGGCTCGTCCGGGACCCACATCACGTCGGTGGCCATCAGCCGGGAGAGCGCGGGGTGGCGTTCGGGGTCGACGAGCCGGGTCAGCGTACGGGCGTAGCCCTCCATGACCTCCCGCGCCGGTACGCCGCGCGCCTCCACGGCGGCGTCCAGATCGCCCATCAGCAGTGCCTCGTTCCGTACGAAACCGCTGACCAGAAGGATGACGGAGACGGCGTCGCCCGGCCCCAGACCGCTGCCTTCGAGGGCCTGGAGGCCCTGCTCCCACCAGGCGACGGAGTGCGGGCTCGCGGGCGGTCCGGCGATGGGGATGCGGAGCATCCAGAGGTTGCGGTGGTAGACCCCGCGCTGCGCCCAGGCCCACTGGGAAAGCGCCTCCCGCCAGCCGGCCCCTTCCTCCAGGGCGGGCAGCGGGGGCGGCGGGCCCATGGCCGCCTCCTGCATCAGCACGTAGAGCTCGTCCTTGGCGGCCACGTACCGGTAGAGGGACATCGTCGAGGCGCCCAGGTCCTTGGCGACCCGCCCCATGGACACCCCGCCGAGCCCCTCGGACGCCGCCACCGCCACCGCCGCGTCCACGATGCGCGCCAGGCTCAGTCCGGGCTTGGGCCCCTTCACCGGACGCGCCCGCAGCCCCCAGGCGGCCTCGATGCTGGCCGGCAGGCCCGTACCGCCCGGCTGACCGTTCTCTTCCGTCACCTGAAAACCGCCTTCCCTTGACGGCCATCCTAGTTATGCGTAACCCTTACACAGTAACGCGTACGCCATACGCAGAGAGCGCGCGGAGAGGCGCACCCATGCCACCAACCACACGGACACCACCAGCCCCGGCGGCCATGATCGAGGCCCACGGCCTGACGAAGTCGTACGGAGCGTGCGCACCGCCCGTCCTGGACGGCATCGACCTGCGCGTCGAGCGCGCCACCGTCTTCGCACTCCTCGGCCCGAACGGTGCGGGCAAGACCACCGCCGTACGCATCCTGGCCACGCTCACCACCGCCGACAGCGGCACGGCCCGCGTCGCCGGGTACGACGTCGTGGCCGAGCGCGGCCGGGTCCGCCGCGCGATCAGCCTCACCGGGCAGAACGCCGCCGTCGACGAGACGCAGACCGGCGAGGAGAACCTGCGCATGATGGCCAGGCTCACCGGCCGCTCCCGGGCGGACGCGCGCCACCGGGCCGCCGAACTCCTCGAACGCTTCGACCTCACCGCGGCGGCCCGCCGCACCGTCCGCACGTACTCCGGCGGCATGCGGCGCCGGCGCGACCTGGCGGCCGGCCTGGTCGGCAGCCCGCAGCCGGAGGTCTTCTTCCTGGACGAGCCGACGACCGGCCTCGACCCGCGCAGCCGCCAGGAGCTCTGGCAGGTGGTCCGCGAACTCGCCGCCGAGGGCGCCACGGTGCTGCTCACCACCCAGTACCTGGAGGAGGCCGACCGGCTGGCCGACCGGATCGCCGTCCTCGACCGGGGCCGGAAGGCCGCAGAGGGCACGGCGGACTCCCTGAAGTCACGCGTCGGCGGACACCGCCTCGACCTGGTCATGGCCGACCGCGCGAGCTACCTCCGGCTCACCCACCGCGCCGTGCACCACTCCCCCGCGACCCTCACCATCGGACGGCTCGGCGGCCCAGATACGAGCGCTGCTCGACGAGATCGACCCGGGCCGCACGGCGGTCGAGCGGTTCACCGTGCACAGCACCACGCTCGACGACGTCTTCCTGGCCCTGACCGCGACGGACCCGAGGACGGACCCGGAGGCCGCGACGGACCCGAAGGAGGCACCGCCCGCCCATGTCTGAAGCCCTCACCACCACCGCCCCGCCGCACGCGCCCCTGACCTCGCTGATGCTGCCGGTCATGCTGATGCTGATCTTCGTCTACTTCTTCGGCGGCGCGATCGACACCGGAATCCCGCACACCGCGTACGTCACCTACGTCGTCCCCGGTGTGCTGCTGCTGTGCGCCGGCTTCGGCGCCGCCACCACCGCGGTGGCCGTCAGCGAGGACATGAAGGGCGGCATCATCGACCGCTTCCGCACCCTCGACATCGGCGGTGCGGCGATCCTGGCCGGTCACGTCGGAGCGAGCACGGCCCGCAGCCTGGTCTCCACCGCCCTGGTCCTGGGCATCGCCCTCCTGATCGGCTTCCGCCCCACAGCCACCGCCACCGGCTGGCTCCTCGCCCTCGCCGTCCTGATCGCGTACCTCGTCGCGCTCTCCTGGCTGTCGGCCGCGATCGGCCTGCTCGCCAGAACCCCGGAGGCGGCCGGCGGATTCACCTTCCTTATGCTGTTCCTGCCCTACCCGAGCAGCGCCTTCGTCCCGGTCGACTCCATGCCGGCCTGGCTCCACGGCTTCGCCGAGCACCAGCCCGTCACCCCGGCCATCGAGTCCCTGCGCGGCCTCCTGCTGGACCAGCCGGTGGGCAACTCCCCCTGGATCGCGCTGACCTGGGCCGCCGGGATCCTGCTGACGGCCGTGGTCCTTTCGGGCGTGCTGTTCAGGGTGCGGACTCGGTGACCACGGGGCCGCCCACAGACGCTCGGCGAGCCCCCCGAGCGGGAGCACAGCGCCGGCGTCGACGTCAGTGTCGACGTCGGCCGAGGTCGTGGCTGTCGTCGAACTTCCGCCGGAACGCCAGCCGCTTCCGGGTGCGGGGCAGGCACTCCGGGGTTCGCGGTGGACGGCGTACGAGTCCTGTCGGGCCGCTGACATCGAATCGCCGTACGCGACCACCACGTACGCGCCGGTGATCACCTGGTCGCAGTCGACGCAGATCACGACCGCACCCGATCCCCTGCCCCCAGGGCCGGGGATCGCGGGCACCTCCGTCATGGCGCCTCCCGGTGGAGCGGGTTGCCCGGGGCGGGAGCAACACGGAGGAACGACGTGATCACCGCGCGGTATCCGCGATGGTCAGGGTTGCGTCCGGTATGACGCAGCGCCCAGTCCTCGGGCGGCCTCGGCCGCTCGTCGGCGTCGGACGCCTCCCGGCAGGTGGTGCACTCCACCTCGTACACGGGGCCCGAGGCGCCAGGGGTACGGTCCACGGTGATCGCCCAGTCCGCGAAGTGAATCACCGATCGGGTGCTCATTCCGCTTCCTCCGTGGCAAGAGCCGGTCCGAATGCGTCCAGCAGCGCCGCACGTAACGCAGCCGGTTCCGTGACCCAGGCTCCTTCACCCGGACAAACCCGCCAGTAAAAGCCTGGCCCTTCCGTGCGACGGACAGGCGGGATGGCAAGGTGCGCTTTCTGCTCCAGAGTCCTGGTGTTCGGGACATTCCACTCGACGGACGCACCCTGCGGGATGAACCAGTACAGCGAGGCCGAGAGCGGGTCATCAAGGACGGCACCGGACCGGCTGCCGAGGATGGCCAAGGCGTCGAGACCGATACTGCGGGGCACGCGAACCGCGTCTCCGGTACGCCCCGCTTCTTCGCTGCGACAGCTGCTGACTGTGCCGATCCTGGGACTGGGCATGGGCGGCTCCTTGGGGCACCGTATGGACAGTGCCCCAAGCCTGGCCCTCATAGGCTCACCATTCGAGGGCTTCCAAGGGACTTTCCTTGCAACCGAAGAGGGCTTTCAGGCCACGGAACGGATGATCGCTGGCCTTGGAAAGGGCCTGCTGTGAAACTGACTTGAGTTGCATCAATGGAGGCCCACCATGTCGCAGTCCGCAAGCAATGTCCGACTGAGGTCGGCCCGGCACGCCGCTGGCTACCGCTCACAGCAGGAACTGGCCACCGCTCTCGGAGTCGGCGTCCGGCAGGTCCGGCGCTGGGAGTCCGAGAACCCGCCGTGGCCGCACCCGGAACTCCAGCAGGCTCTTACCGACCTGCTCGGACAAGACCTGGAATCGCTCGGATTCACTCCCCCTGCCGGACGCGACCGGCCGCACACACTGCGCCGGACGACGGCAGGGACGGCTGTCGCCGCAGCCGGCCTCGCAGCGATTCCGGTGCAGACCACCGCCGCGATCCAGCCCGCGTCAGTGGCCGCCGACTTCGAAGCCGTGACCCGGTCTCACCGACGTCTGTACTGGTCAGTTACCCCCGCGACGCTGCACCCTGCGGCAGTCGCCCATGCCGCTCTCGGCTGCGCCCTGCTCACGGAGACAACTGGGCAGACCCGCCGATCCGTCGCCGCAGCACTCGCCGAGTCGTACCTGCTGGCCGGACGGATCGAGTTCTTCGACCTGCGCGACTCAGAACATGCGGGCCGGACTCTTCTGCTCGCCCTGCAAGCCGCCGGGCAGGCGGACGACCCCCTGCTCGGTGCTGCGATCCTCGCTCATTCAGCGTTCATCCCGGCCTGGGACAGTGAGCGAGAGGCCGCAGCGGAACGCATGGTCGCCGCCCGCACGTATGCCCGCCGCGGGCCGGCTTCAACCGAGTTCCTGGCATGGCTGGACGCAGTCGAGGCCGAGTGCGAGACCCGATGCGGGAACATCCGGACGGCCCTCCACCTGATCGGCCACGCCGAGGATGTCCTGCGCCATGGCACCGGGCACACGAGTCCCCCCTGGATGGACTGGTTCTCCGGCGCGCGATTGGCGGCATTCAAGGGCAACACCCAGCTGGTGGCCGGTCATTTGCCCCAGGCCCGGACGACTCTCCTGAGTGTCCTGGAAGACATGCCGGCCACAGAAGACAAACAGCGCACCGTGGTTTACGGCGACTTGGCTGCCGTGGAGGCTGCCGCAGGAAACCCGGAGCAGGCTTGCGCGTATGCGCGTCAGGCGCTCGACCAACTCGGGATCACCTGGTACGCCATGGGCATGGATCGCATTCGCGAGGTGCGGCGCACCTTGGCCCCGCACCAGCATGAGCAGTGCGTACGTGACCTGGACGAGCACCTGTACGGGTGGTCGACGACCGTCAGTGCGCTCGCTCGTTGAACTTGCCGATGGCGCCAGGCAGTTGTGCCAACGGCTCGATGCGGAACGTCGGCAGCTCGCGGGCCTCCGCGGTATTCCACTGGATGGTCCCCCAGGGCCCCCGGTGGATGAGCGCCGTGTGCATACCCGCGGCGACGGCAGGGCGCAGATCGTTGTCCACGCGGTCTCCGACGTAAAGGATCTCCCGGGGCTCGTACGGGACCACGGCGGCAACCTGGACGAAGAACTCGGGATCAGGCTTCGACGCCCCCCAGTCGTCCGAGGTTCCGATCAGATCGACGTCATCCGCGAACAGGGAGCGGAGGATTGCACCGGCCCGAACGGTCCGGTTGCCCGCGATACCGAGCCACAGCGCGTCGGCCCGTAGCCGCGCCAGGGCAGGGCGGACATCGTCGTAGAGGTCGGTCTCGTCGAAGTGCTCGGGCTGACCGGCATCGGCACGCGCCTGCCGCTGCTCGTACAGGTCGAAGCCGGGCCGGAACTCCTGGAACACGTCCCTGTAGTCACGGCCCTGGGCGACCACAGCCCCGAACATCGAAGCGAACGTGTGCCGCGGGACGCCGAGCCAGTCGGCCCAAGTGCCGTACTCGCGGGTCTCATCCACCAGGCACTCACCGACGTCGAATACGACCGCGCGAATCATGGACCGATCCTCCGTAGGCGCATTGCCGTCCTGGCGAGGGCGGGGCAGCGAACGCGCCCGAGTCGACCGCCTCGCTGGACTGGCTCCGCATGAGCGGATCCGCGAACGCGGCCAGCACCGCCGGGGCGTCCTCGGCCTGCCAGCTCCGCAGCACCAGGCCTGCGGAGGCGTCTACACGATCGCGCATGCCGCGAGCCTCCCCCGGCGGGCACGGCCCGTCACGCCGGTTTCCCGGCAACTGCCGCGCCCCACGCGGTCGCAGGCACTAGAACACATCCGGGCACCAGGCCCGCCGTCCCGCCCGGAGGACCACGTCCGCCAGCGCCGCCGCGCCCGGGGTCAGTTCCTCGATCCGGTCCAGGGCCGCCAGCCGCAGGGCCGACTCGTCGCCCAGGTAGAGCGTCCCCAGCTCCCGCACGTCCAGCGCGAGATCCGCGGTGCGCGTGGTAGGGGCGCAGGTGGCGCCGGACGGCGAGGCGTCCAGGTGGAAGCGGCCGGCGGTGAGGCCGGTGGCGTCGTGGACGTCCAGGACCAGGGAGCCGGGGACCGCGTAGGTACGGGCCTCCAGCGCGCGTACGACGTCCAGGAGGCGCACCCACAGGAAGTCCGCTTGCGTCACCACACGGGCCGCGCGCGGGTCCGGGAGGAGCAGCGGGAGGAGGTCGTCGGGGGCGCGGTTGCCGGTGCGGATCGTGGTGACCCAGTCGACCGAGCAGAGGAAGTGCCACAGCGCCCGCTCCGCCGCCGGGGTCGTCGCGATCATGCTGCGCACCGTCGCCCGGTTCAGTGGCTGCTTGGCATCGCCCCAGTGGTCGTCGGCGCGGTAGACGAGGAGACCGTCCACGGTGCCTTCGGCGTCGCGGTGGACGGCGTAGAACGGCTCGGTCCAGTGGTCGTTCGGGAAGAGCACCTCGCCGGTCGTCAGGTCCCACCAGCGGTCGTTACGGCTCACCACCCCGTGCTGCCGGGCCCGCAGCCGGTCGTGGAGGGCAGGGCCCAGCTTGCGCACCTCCGGCGCGTCCACCAGGTCGATCCGGCCGCCGTCCGCTGCCGACGTCCCGGACAGTCGGGGGTCGAGGCCCGCCCGGGGTATGTCGATCTCCCACTCGGTGGTCCAGGCCGCGGGGCCGAAGCCGTACCGCCCGTAGATCGGGTACTCGGCGGCGATCAGGGTCGCGGCCACGTCGCCGCGCTCCCTGGCCGCCGCCAGGTCCTTCGCCATCAGCCGGGAGAGCAGCCCGCGGCGGCGGTGGGTGGGCGTCACGGTGACGTTGGTGACCGCGTCGGTGGGCACCGTCGCACCCCCGACGACCGTCAGCTCCTGCGCGAACGAACGGAACGTCGCCACGCACCGCCCGGCGTCGAACACCCCCTGGACGCGGGCCAGATCCATATGGGGCAGCCTTCCGGCCACCTCCTCGTCCGAGGGGGTCGGCGCGCGCAGGAATCCGGTGTTCAAGGCGCGCAGCCAGTCGGCGAACTCGGACTCGGTGACGGTACGGGCCTCAAGGCTGTTCATACGCTCCACGCTAGACACCGCCGTTCGGGATGTCGCCCGCTTTTCCCGGTGCGCGGGGCGGGGCAGGGGGGCCGGAACGGGCTCAGAACGCCGCTCGGATCTCGCCCACCTCCGCGGCGCCGCCCAGCAGCGGTGCCCGGCCGATCCGCGACACCACCGGGGCGTCCACCCCGAGCAGGCCGAGCGCGCGGGCCAGCACCGGACCCAGCGCCCGGGTCGAACCGTCGTCGATCTTGAAGGCCAGCGCCCTGCCGTCCGCGAGGGCCACCGCCTGGACCGCCTCCGCGCCCATCTTGGACAGCGTGCCGGGCAGCTCGCGCATCAGCCAGGTGTCGGGGCGGCGGGTGCCCGCCACGTACTCCGGGTGCGCCCGCATCGCGTCCGCCACCCGGCGCTCCGCCGTACCCGGGGTCGCCGTGACGAACGTACGGAACGCCCGCGCGAGGCCCACCAGCGAGATCGCCATCAGCGGCGCCCCGCAGCCGTCCGTACCGACAGAGGCGACCGGTTCGCCCGCCGCCTCCTCGACCACCTGGAGCACGAGTTGCTGGAGCGGGTGCGCCGGGTCGAGATAGCCGGCCGGGTCCCAGCCGTTGCGCAGGCACACCGCGAGCATCGCCGCGTGCTTGCCCGAGCAGTTCATGGTGATCCGCTCCCGGACGTGGCCCGCGGCGAGGTACGCCTCCGCCTCGACCGGGTCCAGCGGCAGGTCAGGCGGGGTCTGGAGGTCGTCGGGCGACAGCCCGTGCTCGGTGAGCATCGTGCGTACGAGATCGAGGTGGAAGCCCTCGCCCGAGTGGCTCGCGGCGGCGAGCGCCAGCCGCTCCCCCGACAGGTCGAGCCCGGCCCGCAGCACCGCCGCGGCCTGCATCGGCTTGTTCGAGGAGCGCGGGAAGACCGGCGCCGCCGGATCGCCCATGGTCAGCTCGACGCTGCCGTCGGCGGCCAGGACGACCAGTGATCCGCGGTGGTGGCCCTCGATGAAACCGGACCGCACGATCTCGGCCAGCACCGGTGGTGCGGGCACCGGCCCGGATACCGGCCCGGGTATGGCGTCGGAATCGGCGGAACCGGCGGACGGGGCTGCGCTGGAGGTCATGTTGGCCTTCCGGGGACGGGCGGGACCCGCCCCCGGAGGGGTTGCCTCAGGCGAGCAGGTCGTCTACTTGTGCTTCCCCGTCACGGTACCTGCGGGCGATCTCCGCGCTGCAGTCGTCCGCGGTGCGCTGGAGCCGGTGGCGGCGCCGGGACACCTGCTGCTCGTAGCGGACCAGGCGGCCCATCGCGGTGTGCAGCTCTTCGTCCGTACGGGCGTCGAGGTCGGACAGCTCGACCTCCGCGAGCGTCTCGGCCGCCAGCTGCCGGTACTCGTCGCTGCGCGGGGTGCTCAGCGTGACGTGCCGGGCCGAGGAGCGGTGCAGCGACGGGGCGTCCGCGAGGATCTCGGAGAGCCGGTCCACCACCGGCGACTCGGGGTCCCGGCGCCGGGCCAGCTCGGCCCGCAGGATGTCCACGCGTCCCTGGACCAGCCGCCGCACATAGCTCAGGTCGGCCTCGTCGCTCTGCGAGTCGCGGCGCAGGGTGCGCAGCTCCGGCAGTCGCAGGGCGCCCAGTTCGGGCGGGGGCGCGGCCGGACCGTCGTCGGAGCCCTGTCCGGTCCGCTGCACAGGTGGGCGCATGGTGCTCGTGCTCGTACCCGCACTGCTGTTGACGCCGGCACGCGTGACCGGCACGGTACCCGGGGACTGCCCGGTTCCATGGGTGCTCATGCTTGTCCATCCCCTCGACCGGTGCGTCGGCGCACCGTCTCCGTGCATCGTGCCACTCCGAGGGTGCCGGTGGAGGTGCTCTGTACCCGTTCAGCCCAAGATAGGTTGGTCTGTATGCGTGCAGTGGTACAGAGGGTGGACGGTGCGACCGTCACAGTGGCCGACGCCGACGGCGAGGGCAGCGGCCCCGCGGTGGTCGGTGAAATCATCGGCGAGGGCCTGTGTGTGCTGGTCGGAGTCACCCACGGGGACACCCCGGAGAAGGCGGCACAGCTCGCCCGGAAGCTCTGGTCGGTCCGCATCCTGGGGGGCGAGAAGTCCTGCTCCGACGTGAATGCGCCGCTTCTGGTGATTTCGCAGTTCACTCTCTACGGGGACGCCCGCAAGGGCCGCCGGCCCACCTGGAACGCCGCCGCGCCCGGCTCCACCGCCGAGCCGCTGGTCGACGAGGTGGTGGCGCGGCTGCGGGCGCTGGGGGCGCAGGTGGAGACGGGCCGGTTCGGGGCGGACATGCGGGTCTCGCTCACCAACCACGGCCCGTTCACCCTCGTCGTCGAGGTCTGACGCGGGACACCCCCCCAAGGCTCGACCCCTAAGGCTCGACGACCGTCTCCTGGGCGGCGGCCGTGTTCTCCCCCGCCAGCAGCTCCGCGTCCACCGGCACGTTCCGCTTCACCAGGGCCAGGGCGATCGGCCCCAGCTCGTGGTGGCGGGCGGAGCTGGTGATGAAGCCGAGCTGACGGCCCTCCGAGCCGTCGGAGGCGAGCCGGACCGGGGTGCCGTGCCCGGGGAGCAGCACCTCGCTGCCGTCCAGGTGCAGGAAGACCAGTCGGCGGGGCGGCTTGCCCAGGTTCTGCACCCGGGCCACGGTCTCCTGGCCCCGGTAGCAGCCCTTCTGGAGGTGGACGGCGCTGCCGATCAGGCCCAGCTCGTGCGGGATGGTGCGGTGGTCGGTCTCGAAGCCGAGGCGCGGGCGGTGGCCCTCGACGCGCAGCGCCTCGTAGGCCAGCACCCCGGCGGCCGGCCCGTGCTCCGCCGCGTACGCCTCCAGACCGGCGCGCGGCAGGAACAGGTCGCGGCCGTACGGCGTCTCGCGTACGGCGCTGCCCTCCGGCGCCGGGGCGATGGAACCGGCCGGCAGGTACACGACCGCAAAGTCCTCGGTACGGTCGGCGACCTCGACGCGGTAGAAGAACTTCATCGACTCCAGATAGGCGATCAGCTCGCCCTGGGTGCCCGGCTCGACGTGCATCCACACGGTCTCGCCGTCGTCGACGAGATACATGGCGTGCTCGATGTGCCCGTTCGCCGTGAGGATCAGGGAATCGGTGGCCTGGCCGGGCGCGAGGTCGGTGACGTGCTGGGTGATCAGCAGGTGCAGCCAGGCCAGCCGGTCGCTCCCGGTGACGGTGACCACCCCGCGGTGCGAGAGGTCGACGAGGCCGGAGCCGTCAGCGAGGGCACGCTGCTCGCGGAACAGGTCACCGTAGTGCGCGGCGACACCTTCGTCGCAGCCCTCGGCGGGGACGGCACCGGGCAGGGACAGCAGGGGGCTCTTCATGCGACCAGCGTACGACTCGGGCCCTCAGGCCGGACCCGCAGACCGCTCGGCCGGATCCGCGGGCCGCTCGGCCGCCTTCGGCGCGGAGCCCGCAGAGCCCGCGGAGCCCGAGCAGTCCGCGGAGCCCGAGCAGTCCGCGCATCGGCCGAAGATCGCGAAGTGCTTCATGTCCGTCTCGAACCCGAACGTGCCCCGCAGCTTCTCGGTGAACTCCGCGACGACCGCGACATCGGCCTCGATGACGTCTCCGCAGTCCCGGCAGACGAGGTGGATGTGGTGATGGCGGTCGGCCAGGTGGTACGTCGGTGCCCCGTGGCCCAGGTGGGCGTGGCTGACCAGGCCGAGCTCCTCCAGGAGCTCCAGGGTCCGGTAGACGGTCGAGATGTTCACGCCGGAGGCCGTCCGGCGGACCTCGGAGAGGATGTCGTCGGGCGTCGCGTGCTCCAGCACGTCCACGGCTTCCAGGACAAGCTGCCGCTGCGGCGTCAGCCGGTAGCCACGCTGCCGAAGATCGGTCTTCCAGTCGGTGCTCACCACAGGCCCCAGTGTAGGACCGTACGGGTGCCGCCCCCAGCAGATCGGAGGGCGGACCGCCGGGCCGGGGCTACTTGAAGAACGCGATCCCGTCGTCCGGCAGGTCCCCGAGGCTCTTCGCCATCGCGGCGACGTCTTCGGGGGTGACGACCTTCTTGAGGTGCGCCGACATGTACGGGCGCAGCTCCACCTCGGGCGTGGACTTCTCACCGACCCACATCAGGTCGCTCTTCACATAGCCGTAGAGCCGCTTGCCACCGTTGTACGGGCCGGAGGCCGCGGTCCGGGCCACCGCGTCGGTGACCAGATCGATCTGCGGCTTCTGGTGGGCCAGCTCGCCGTACCAGATCTCGATGACGCCCTGGTCGCGGACCATCACGACCTCGACCTTGCGGTCCTTGTCGATGCGCCAGTAGCCGGACTCGGACTCCAGCGGCCGGACCTTCTCGCCCTCGGCGTCGAGCACCCAGGTGTGCGAGACGTACTCCAGGAAGTCCCGGCCGTCGTGGCTGAAGGTCACTTCCTGGCCGAAGTTGCACTTCTCGGCACCGGGGAAGTCGGACACGCCCGCGCCCGCCCAGTTGCCCAGGAGGAAGGCCAGCGGGACGAGGTCCGGGTGGAGGTCGGACGGAATCTCGATCATGAGCGGCTCAGACGATCTGTGAGGCGGGCGGAACGGGGAGGACGCGCGTGGAGCTGAGAGGTCAGCGCTGACCCTGGTACAGCTTCTTCACGGTCAGACCGGCGAAGGCGAGGGTGCCGACACAGACCAGGACCAGCAGGGTGGTGAAGAATGCCTCAAGCACGGGAGCTCCTTGAACGAGCGGTATGGCAGCAGTACGGGCCGGGCCCCAGCCTAATGGGTGGAGGCCCGGCCCGTCGGTTCGGGGTTTGCCGCGGAGCGGCTCGGCCCAGCGGCTGGTACCGCACCGACCCGCCACTCACCGCCGGGGCCGTACGCCCGAGGATTACAGTTCCGCGTATGCCGAAGAAGCTCGTGATCAAGGTGACCGCAGGTGCCGACTCCGCCGAGCGCTGCTCGCAGGCGTTCACGGTGGCGGCGGTCGCCGTCGCCAGCGGCGTGGAGGTCTCGCTCTGGCTGACCGGGGAATCCGCCTGGTTCGCCCTGCCGGGGCGGGCCGCCGAGTTCGAACTGCCTCACGCGGCGCCGCTGCCGGATCTGATCGAGTCGATCCAGGCGGGCGGCCTGATCACGCTCTGCACGCAGTGCGCGGCCCGGCGCGACATCACCGAGCAGGACGTACTGGACGGGGTACGGATCGCCGGGGCCCAGGTCTTCGTCAGCGAGATCATGGCCGACGGCGTGCAGGCCCTCGTCTACTGACGGAACCCGTTACTGGCGGCGCTTCCTGCCGTCGAGCTCGTCCCACCACGCGTCCGACTCCGGGTCACCGGTGGGGTTCCATTTGTCCGTGCGGCCCGTCCGGTCCGTGCGGTCCGTCCGGTCCGCGCGGTCCGTGCGGTCCGTGCGCTGCCGCGGATCCTGGGGCGGGTCGTCCCACCAGCGGTCCTCCGGGCCCTTCCGGTTGGCCACGATCGCCGCGACGGGCGGGATGACCATGGCGATCACGCACATGCTGATGGCGGCGGGAATCGACCAGAGCCGCACGAAGGCCCAGGACGAGACGAAGAGGACGAGACATCCGCCCATCATCAGGAAATATGCGCGACGGCGTCGGGCGTACATAAGTCCAGCGTAGGCCTGATTCGCCCGCCCAGCCGGTCCTGGAGAGCGGGCACCTTCACCCGGACGCCACAAAGGGCCGTACCCCGGTTCAACAGGGCGTCCAACGCCCGGGGGTACGGCCCTTCGGCCGGTCTGTCGTGCCTGGTGCTAGACCGCGATGGCCACCTCGGAGAGGCCGCCCGTCTGCGCCACGACCGTGCGGTCGGCGCTGCCGCCCGGGACGAGCGCGCGCAGCGTCCAGGTGCCCTCGGCCGCGTAGAAGCGGAACTGTCCGGTCGCGGAGGTCGGGACCTCCGCGGTGAACTCGCCGGTCGAGTCCAGCAGGCGGACGTAGCCGGTGACGGGCTCGCCGTCGCGGGTCACGCTGCCCTGGATGGTGGTCTCACCGGGCTTGATCGTCGAAGCGTCGGGGCCGCCGGCCTTTGCTCCACACATGGTGTTCTGTCCTTCTGGTCGGGGGTCGTGCCGATCCGGGTGGTACGGAGTTACTTGTTGGCGCCGAGCTCGATCGGCACGCCCACCAGGGAGCCGTACTCGGTCCACGAACCGTCGTAGTTCTTGACGTTCTCCTGGCCGAGGAGCTGGTGCAGCACGAACCAGGTGAGCGCGGAGCGCTCACCGATGCGGCAGTAGGCGATGGTGTCCTTCGACAGGTCGACCTGCTCGGCCTCGTAGAGGGCCTTCAGCTCGTCGTCCGACTTGAAGGTGCCGTCGTCGTTGGCGTTCTTCGACCACGGAATGTTGCGGGCGCTCGGCACGTGGCCGGGGCGCTGCGACTGCTCCTGCGGGAGGTGGGCCGGGGCGAGCAGCTTGCCGCTGAACTCGTCGGGCGAACGCACGTCGACCAGGTTCTGGGTGCCGATCGCCTTCACGACGTCGTCGCGGTAGGCGCGGATCGACTCGTCCTGCGGCTTGGCCTTGTACTGGGTGGCCGGGCGGGACGGGATCTGGTCGCCGTCCACCAGGTCGCGGGAGTCGAGCTCCCACTTCTTGCGGCCGCCGTCGAGCAGGCGGACGTCCTGGTGGCCGTAGAGCTTGAAGTACCAGAACGCGTAGGACGCGAACCAGTTGTTGTTGCCGCCGTACAGGACGACCGTGGTGTCGTTGCCGATGCCCTTGCCGGACAGCAGCTCCTCGAAGCCCGCCTGGTCGATGAAGTCACGCCGGACCGGGTCCTGGAGGTCCTTGGTCCAGTCGATCCGGATCGCGTTCTTGATGTGGTTCTTCTCGTACGCGGCGGTGTCCTCGTCGACCTCGACGATGGCAACCTTCGGGTCGTCGATGTGGGCCTCGACCCAGTCGGCGTCTACCAGGACGTCACTGCGGCTCATTGTGTTCTCCTCCGGGGCAGTCTGCGGCGAGATGATGCGAGTTGGTGCGGATGCGGATGTACGGAGCGCGGAATTCGGCACGTGCACAGAGGCATCGGGATGGCCCCGACACAGGGTCGGAAGGCCGGGAATGCGGGAAGTCGACGCTCCCGCTCAGACAGTGCGACAGAGCATGGCGGCGACGCGGCACAGGTCCACTGCCCGCCGCTTCGTGAGATCCGCCCGTCCCCGCTGCGGGAGACCGCTAATAGAGCACTGCATGGGACCGATCGTAGGGACGTACGGGCGGACATGTCACCGTCGTGTCGCCCATTGAGACACGATCGTCCGCAGGATGAGACGGGAGGGGATTCGCGCCTCCCCCGCTCCCGCTTCCGGGGTCGCCGCGCCCGCCAGGCATCTGCGGAACGGACGCAGCCGTCTCAGTATGTGGCGCAGGCCCGGTATGACGCGGCGACTCGCCGCCGGAGTCAGCCGGCGAGCGTGACCTCGGTGCCGGTCACCGAGATCTCCAGGCCCTCGGCGGTCGGCTCGATCTTCTCCAGCTTCAGGCCCTTGGGCAGCCCGCCGACCTCGCGCTCGAAGTCGGTCTTCTTTCGCACCAGGCCCTCAAGTCCGGGGATGCCCTCGCCCGGCACCTTGTCGGCGTGCACCCGCACGGTGTGGCCGTCGGCCAAGGTGACGCTGGACAGCACGCTGCGCGAGATCTCCTGGCCGAGGCCGGGGACCTGGACCGTGCCGGTCACCTTCACCTTGCCGTTGCCGCCGTACGCGACCGCGACGTCCGCGCTGGCCGCCTTGGTGAGGTCCGCGTACGACACCAGGGCCGTCCCGGTGGCCCGTGCGGCGACCGCGCCGGAGAAGCCGTCGGTCAGCCGGACCTGGTGCAGGTCGGCGTTCATCTCGCTGATCCGGAGCGTGCGGCCGTTCGCACTGGTCTCCAGGCCGGTGATCTTCACGTCGACCTCGTCGAGCTCGGAGCCGGCGAGCTGCGTCAGGAACGGGAAGCCCTTGATCGAGACATCCGTCGAGCCGATCTCCGCCCCGGGCACTCGCACCCGCTCCGCGACCTGCGATTCGGCGAAATACACCGCCGCGCGGTCGATGGCGATGAACACGCCGGCCAGAATCACCACCATGACCAGCAGTATTCGCAGTGCACGCATGCCTTGTCCTCCCCCACCCGCGCCCGTTCGGACGGCTCGGCGACCGTGAGCCTACTGCGGCCGCACGTCACGCTCCGGGTGATCGACGAGCGGAAGCCCCCCATCGGTTCCCCGTGGAGGGCTTCGGCATCTCTGTGACGTATGAGGCGCGACGGTCAGGAGTGACGGGTCGCGGGCGACCGGCTACCCGATCGCGCGGCCGATCAGATACACGGCTGGCGCGGCCGCAGTGAGCGGCAGCGCCACTCCGGCGGTCATGTGCACGAAGCGCGACGGGTAGTCGTAGCTGGCCACCCGCAGCCCGATCAGCGCGCAGCCACCGGCGGCCAGGCCGAGCAGCGCACCCTTCGCCCCCAGGTCCGTGACGGCCCCCGCCGCCCCGCCCGCGGCCGCCGCGACGAGCAGCGCCGCCACCACGGAGACCGGCCCCGGCAGCGGAAGCGCCCGAGCCAGCACCGCGACGGCCACCGCGATCCCGCCGACCGTCACCGCGTCCGGGACCGCCGCGAGGTGCCCGGCGGCCAGGACCGCGAGCGCGGCGGAGGCGACGGTCGCCATCAGCCCTTCCATCCGCTCGTCGGCGCCCGCCCGGCTGCGCAGCTGGAGGACGACGGTGAGCAGCACCCAGACGCCGAGCGTGCCGAGGATCGCGGCCGGACCGTTCTCCCGGCCCGCGGCCAGCAGCGCCACATCGGCGACGAGGCCGCCGGCGAACGCGAGCGCGATGCCCTGCCGGGCCGGCCACATGCCGTTGAGCCGGAACCATCCGGCCGCGGTCACCGCCTGGAGCAGCACCAGCGGCACGACCAGGGCGTACGAGCCGACGGCCGCGCCGAGCGCGAGCAGCAGCCCGAGCCCGGCTGTGATCGCGGCCGGCTGCATCCCGGGCGCGATGATCGGGGAGCGGCCCTCGGCGCGGGCCCGCTGGGCGTCCGTGATGCGGCTGTTGCCCAGCGTGGTGGGCGCGCTGTACCCGTCGTCGCCCTGCGCGGCGTCCACGGAGGAGGCCACCGGCTCGGGAGCCACGGGCGCCGCCTGGACCTCGGGCGGCAGCGGGTAGGCGCCGGAGGCACCCTGCGCGGCCTGCACGGGCTGTGCGGGCTGCTGCGCCGGCCGGAGGGTGGGCTGGTACTGGGTGTCCCAGGTCTGGCCCTCCCAGGTCTGCGCGACCACCGGCTCCCCGGCCTGCGGATCCCGGTAGGGCTGCTGCGCCTGAGGTGCCTGCTGGGGCTCGTAGGGCTGCTGCGCCTGGTGGGGCTCGTACGCGTGCTGCACGGACTGGTGGGTCGGGTGTGCGGCCCGGTACGGCTGTGGCGCGGCCTGCGGCGGCTCGTACGTGCCCTGCGGTGCCGGTGCTGCCTGTGGTGCGTACGGGGCCGCTTCGCCCACGTAGGGGGTCTGCTGACCGTAGGACGGTTCACCGTAGGGCCGCTGCTGCCCGTAGGCGGGGTCCTGGTAGCCCTGGCCCCCGTACGGCTGGTCCCCGTACGACTGCGACTCCTGCCCGTACGGCTGATTCCCGTACGGCTGCTGCGGCTCCTGGCCGTGCGGCTGGTCCGGGTACGGATGCTGCTGATCGCTGCTGCTCATGTTCTGCGGTTCACCCTCCTGCGAACGGCGGGAGCACCTCGACCGTGCCGCCCTCGGCAAGGCGTACGGTCTCATGGCTCCGGGTCCCGACGGGGTCCCCGTCGATGAGGAACGAACACCTCTGGAGCACCCGGGTCAGCTCACCGGGGTGCCGGCCGCGCACCGCGTCGAGCGCCTCCTTGAGCGTCGCAGCGGTGTACGGCTCCTCCGCCGTTCCGGCAGCGGCCTTGGCGGCTGCCCAGTAACGGATCGTTCCCGCGGGCATGGCGGCGGCTCCTCTCGTCTCGCGTCGGCTCGGGTCCGGCTGTCCATCATCGTGCACCGGGGTCACCGGTCCGCGGCCCAGTCGGCGATGCGGCCGAGGAGAGCCGCGTCCGCCGCGTTCTCCGCGTGCCCCATCCCGCGCTCCAGCCACAGCTCAGCGGCCCCGTCCGCCGCGTCCGCCAGCATCCGGGGGTGGTCGAGCGGGAAGTACGGGTCGCGGTCGCCGTGCACGATCAGCAACGGGGCCGGGGCGATCAGCGGGACCGCCGCGACCGGGGAGAGCGGGACCGGGTCCCAGTCGTCGCGGGCGATCCGGGTCCGGAAGCCGTACCGCCCGACGAGCCGGCCGGTGGGACGGGTCACCACCCAGTGCAGCCGACGCATCGGGGCCGTACCCCGGTAGTACCAACGCGCCGGAGCGCTCACGGAGACCACCGCATCGGCGTACGCCCCCAAACGCGCTTCCGTGCGCCCCCTGCGCGCCGGAACGGACCGGACGCCCTCGCGCTCGGCCGCCGGAGCCGTATACAGCGCCCCGTGCCGGAGCACCACGGAACCGCCCATGGAGAACCCGACCGTAACGACTCGCCGGTGCCCGAGCGACCGCGCCCAGTCCACCGCGGCGGCCAGATCCAGCACCTCGCGGTCGCCCACCGTGGAGCGTCCACCGGAGCCGCCGTGCCCCCGGAAGGAGAACGTGATCACGGCCGCACGCTGGGAGAACACCTCCACGGCGCGCCGCACCGCAAGGCGGTCGGCCGAACCGGTGAAACCGTGCGCGACGACGATCGCCGTACCGGCGCCGTCCGCACCCGCGAGTGCGTCGTCATCCGCCGTACACGGGTCGTACACCGCCTCGATCAGCACGCCGTCATCGGCGCGCAACGTGGTCCGCGACGGCCGGCGCGTGATCAAGGGAACAGAGGAACTCCGAAATCGCCCCTCGGACACAGAACTCATGTGGGCTATTCTGCTGGGAAGAGGATCCGGGCAATGCAGCCCCCGGGTCCTTTTGTGCTTTCCGCGCGTTGTTACGGAGACGTTTCAACAAGCTCAGCGGCCCTGGGCGCGGGGCCGCACCGGTAAAACCCGTATGACGAAACGTCGTACGGAACAACACGAATAAGCGTACGAAGCAGTGCCGCATACTCCCCCGGGCCCGGCCCGGGAGTGCCCCTCTCGCAGGGAACGAGGAGGACCGACGTAATGGGCGAGCCAACCGTGCACGATCATCGACCGACGACCCAGGCAGGTGGGCGGCGATGAGTTCACTGCTGCTCCTGACGAATGCCCTCCAACCGTCGACGGAGGTGCTTCCCGCCCTCGGCCTCCTGCTCCACAGCGTGCGGGTGGCGCCCGCCGAAGGCCCCGCTCTCGTCGACACCCCAGGTGCCGACGTCGTCCTCATCGACGGACGGCGCGACCTGCCCCAGGTCCGCTCCCTCTGTCAGCTGCTGCGGTCCACCGGACCCGGCTGTCCGCTGATCCTCGTCGTCACGGAGGGCGGCCTCGCGGCCGTCACCGCGGACTGGGGAATCGATGACGTACTGCTGGACACGGCGGGACCCGCAGAGGTCGAGGCGCGGCTGCGGCTGGCCACCGGCCGGCAGCAGATCACCTCCGACGACTCCCCGATGGAGATCCGCAACGGCGATCTGTCGATCGACGAGGCGACGTACAGCGCCAAGCTCAAGGGCCGGGTCCTGGACCTGACCTTCAAGGAATTCGAACTGATCAAGTACCTGGCGCAGCACCCGGGACGGGTCTTCACCCGCGCCCAGCTGCTCCAGGAGGTCTGGGGCTACGACTACTTCGGCGGCACCCGGACGGTCGACGTACACGTCCGGCGGCTGCGCGCCAAGCTCGGCCCCGAGCACGAGTCGCTGATCGGCACCGTCCGCAACGTGGGCTACCGGTTCGTCGCACCCGAGAAGGTGGAACGGGCCGCGGAGGAGGCCAAGTCGGCGGCCGCGAAGACGGCCTCCGAGAGCCTCACCCGTTCGGAGCAGCCGGAGGCTGTCGAGGTAACGGAAGAAGGCCCGGTCCAGCCTGCCAAGAGGTAGTTATATCCGCGTAGACTGCCGCGCGTGGCCAAGGTGACGCGGGACGATGTGGCGAGACTTGCGGGAACGTCGACCGCGGTCGTCAGCTACGTCATCAACAACGGACCCAGGCCGGTCGCCCCGGCCACGCGCGAGCGGGTACTCGCCGCGATCAAGGAGCTGGGCTACCGGCCCGACCGGGTCGCCCAGGCGATGGCCTCGCGGCGGACCGATCTCATAGGGATGATCGTGCCGGACGCGCGGCAGCCGTTCTTCGCGGAGATGGCGCACGCGGTCGAACAGGCCGCCGCCGAGCGCGGAAAAATGGTGCTCGTCGGCAACTCCGACTACCGCGACGAGCGCGAGGTCCACTATCTGCGGGCCTTCCTCGGCATGCGGGTCTCCGGGCTGATCCTGGTCAGCCAGGGCCCCAGCGAGCGCGCGGCGGCGGAGATAGAGGCGTGGGACGCCCGGGTCGTGCTGCTGCACGAGCGGCCCGAGGCGATCGACGACGTCGCGGTCGTCACGGACGACGTCGGCGGCGCCCAGCTGGCCACCCGGCACCTGCTGGAACACGGCAACGCGTACGTGGCCTGCCTCGGCGGCGTCGAGTCGACCCCGGCGGTCGGTGACCCGGTGGCCGACCACGTCGAGGGCTGGCGCCGGGCGATGCACGAGTCGGGCCGCACGACGGAGGGCCGGCTCTTCCAGGCCCCGTACAACCGTTACGACGCCTACCTGGTGGCGCTGGAGCTCCTCGCGGGCCCGGACCGCCCCCCGGCGATCTTCTGCGCGACGGACGACCAGGCCATCGGCGTGCTGCGGGCCGCCCGTGAGCTGCGGATCGACGTGCCGGGCGAGCTGGCGGTGGCGGGCTTCGACGACGTGAAGGAGGCCGGGCTCACCGATCCGCCGCTCACCACGGTCTTCTCGGACCGTCCGGCGATGGCGCGGGCGGCCGTGGACCTGGTGCTCGACGACTCGCTCCGGGTGTCGGGCTCGCGGCGGGAGCGGCTGAAGCAGTTCCCCTCGGCGCTGGTGGTCCGGCGTTCCTGCGGCTGCGGTGAGCCCCCGGCGGCCCGGCAGGGCTGAAGAAGGCCAGGTGACAGGGGCGCTCTGTCCGCCTACCTCCGCTTTTCCGTAACGGGGCTTCGACCCGTGTGTCACAGCGGCGTCTTGATCCAACTCTCGCCGCGACGGCGCGCCCGACGACAGATGTCCTATGAAGCAACACGCCCGCTCAGCCAGAACGGGCGTTCCCCCCACCGCTTCCGAGGAGTCCCCATGCGCGTCAAGAAGATGTCCGCCCTCGCCCTCGTCGTCGCCGCTGCCGGCCTCTCGCTGACCGCGTGCGGCGGCAGCGACGGATCGAGCGCTGCCGCCGACACAGGCGCGTCCAGCCCGGCGAGCAGCTCCGCCGGCGGCCAGGACACCGGCTCCACCGACACGAGCGGCTCCACCGAGGCCGGGGCCGACGCCAACGCCAACGGCGACGGCGACGGCGACAGCCGGAGCGCGGCCTCGGGTTCCGCCGAGACCGGCTCCTCCTCCACCGGCTCCGGTAAGGGCAGCGACCTCGCCGCCAAGGGCGGCACGTCGGCCTCCGGCTCCATGTGCAGGACCGACGACCTCGCGTTCAGCGCCGGCTCGGCGGGGGTCAAGAACCAGGTGGTCGTCAACCTGAAGAACACCGGTTCCGCCACGTGCAGCATGCACGGCTTCCCGGGCGTCCAGCTCGTGGGCCCCGACGGTCTCGGTGACACCGGTCCGGACGCCGCCCGCACCGACTCCAAGGCCTCCACCGTCACCATCGGGCCCGGCGAGGAGACCCGCTTCCTGCTGCGCTACATCCCGACCACCGACGGATCCGGCAAGACCTTCACCAGGCTCTCCGTCACCCCGCCCAACGAGAAGATCTCGGCGATCGCGAATCTCGACGGACCGACGATCACCGTCCCCGCCTCCGGTGGTACGTCCCCCGACGTCTTCGTCGACCCGATCGGCTACCACGTCGGCTCCGGCAAGTAGCCGAGGAACCGGCCCTTATGCCGAGGAACCGGCCTTTATATCGGGCATACGAGGTTCTGCCGGGCTTCTCAGGGCGTACTCACGCTCCTCTCATCTTCGCTGGACACTCTTCTAGACATGACAGAGAGCCAGCGCCCGAGCGGCGAGTACCCGATGTACCCCTCGTACGGCAACGGCGACGCGGCCTACCCGCCGCCGCCGTCATACCAGCCCGCGCAGCCGGTGGGCTCGGGCGGCGGTGACCCCGTGTGGCCCGCCCCCGGACAGCCGGAACCGGCGCCCGAGCCGTCCGCGTCCCGGCGCCGGGCCCGCCGCCCGATCGCGCTCCTCGCGGCGGTCGCCATCGCGGCGGCGATCATCGGCGGCGGCACCGCCACGGTGATCGGGCAGCTCACCGACCACGGCACCGACACCACCGGCGGCGTCATCCCGGGCACCACGGTCTCGCAGAGCAGCAAGGGCACCGTCTCCGGGGTGGCCGCCGCCCTGTCACCGACGATCGTCGAGATCAGCGCGACCTCGAACGCGGGCCAGTCCACCGGTTCCGGTGTGGTCATCACGTCCGACGGCGAGATCGTCACCAACAACCACGTCGTCGCGGGGTCCTCCTCGGTCAAGGTGACGCTCAGCACCGGCAAGACGTACACCGCAGACGTCGTCGGGACCGACCCCGACAAGGACCTCGCGCTGATCAAGCTCCAGGGCGCGAGCGGCCTGAAGACGGCGACGCTCGGTGACTCGTCCAAGGTGGCCGTCGGCGACCAGGTCGTCGCGATCGGCTCGCCCGAGGGCCTCACCGGCACCGTCACCAGCGGCATCGTCTCCGCGCTCGACCGGGACGTCACCGTCGCCAAGGAGGGTGACAGCGGCCAGGACCAGGGACAGGACCAAGGCCAGGGGCAGGGCGGCGGGCAACAGTGGCCGTTCGAGTTCGGCGGTCAGCAGTTCAACGGCGACACCGGCGACTCCACCACCACGTACAAGGCGCTCCAGACCGACGCCTCGCTCAACCCGGGCAACTCCGGCGGCGCGCTGATCAACATGAACGGCGAGATCATCGGCATCAACTCCGCGATGTACTCCGCGAGTTCGGCCGAAGGCTCGGGCAGCTCCGGAGCGGGCAGCGTCGGCCTCGGCTTCGCCATCCCGGTGAACACCCTCAAGGCCGATCTGCACACCCTGCGGGCCGGCGACGGCTCCTGACCCGCGCCGCCGCAACCAGGCCGTGCGAGGCTGAGAAACTGGAGGGCAGCGCCCCGCCCCGTACGGATCGAGAAGAGGACGAAGCAGTGATGAGCCCCGCCGAAGACGATCCGCAGCGCATCCTGATCGTCGACGACGAGCCCGCCGTGCGCGAGGCCCTGCAGCGCAGCCTCGCGTTCGAGGGATACGGCACCGAGGTCGCCGTCGACGGTCTCGACGCCCTCACCAAGGCCGAGTCGTACGCCCCCGACCTCATCGTCCTCGACATCCAGATGCCCCGGATGGACGGGCTGACCGCCGCCCGCCGCATCCGGGCCACCGGGACCACCACACCCATCCTGATGCTCACCGCCCGCGACACCGTCGGAGACCGGGTCACCGGACTCGACGCGGGCGCCGACGACTACCTGGTCAAGCCCTTCGAGCTGGACGAGCTGTTCGCCCGCATCCGGGCCCTGCTGCGCCGCAGCTCGTACGCGGCCGCCTCCGGCGCCGACCTCCCCGACAACAACGTGCTGGCCTTCGCGGACCTCCGGATGGACCTCGCCACCCGCGAGGTCAGCCGGGGCACCCGCCGCGTGGAGCTGACCCGCACCGAGTTCACCCTGCTGGAGATGTTCCTCGCGCACCCGCGCCAGGTACTGACCCGCGAACAGATCCTCAAGGCGGTCTGGGGCTTCGACTTCGAGCCGAGCTCCAACTCGCTGGACGTGTACGTGATGTACCTGCGCCGCAAGACCGAGGCGGGCGGCGAGCCGCGCCTGGTCCACACGGTCCGGGGTGTGGGATACGCGCTGCGGGCGGGCGGGGGCGAGGGGTGACGGGGCCCCTGCACCGCTTCCGCGCCCTGCCGCTCCGCTCCCGGCTCGCACTGCTGGTCGCCACCGCGGTGGCGGTGGCGGTGGCGGCGGTGGCGGCGGCGTGCTGGTTCGTGACGCGGGCGCAGCTGGAGCACCAGGCGGATGCGACGCTGCGCGCCGCCAAGGTCGACAAGGACTACCTGGGCGATTTGTACAAGTACTGCACCAGCGCCACCAAGCTGCCGCCCCCGCCCTACACGAGCTTCACCGTCCAGCTCATCGACGCCCAGGGCACGGTCTGCATCGCCCCCGACTCGTCGAAGCTCCCGGTGACCCGGGCCGACCTCGCGGTGGTCAACGGCGAGCGGAGCGAAGCGCTTCACACAGGCGCCGATGCCGACGGGGTGAACATGCGCGTCTTCACCTACGCGGTGACGGTTACGGTGTCGCGCGGGCCCGGCCTGCCGGGCACCGACCTCACCCTCGGCGTCTCCGTCGCCCGCCCCATGAGCGAGATCAACAAACCCCTCTCCACCCTCACCTGGGTCCTCCTCCTCGTCTCCGGCATCGGCGTCATCGGCGCGGGCGCCGCCGGTCTCTGGATCGCCCGCTCCGGACTGCGGCCGGTCGACGAACTGACCGAGGCCGTGGAGCACGTGGCCCGCACCGAGGACCTCACCGTCCGCATCCCGGTCGAGGGAGAGGACGAGATCGCCCGGCTCTCCCGCTCCTTCAACTCGATGACGGCTTCCCTCGCCACCTCCCGGGACCGCCAGGCCCAGCTGATCGCGGACGCGGGCCACGAACTGCGCACCCCCCTGACCTCCCTGCGCACCAACGTGGAGCTGCTCGCCCGCAGCGACGAGACGGGCCGGGCGATCCCGCCGGACGACCGCAAGGCGCTGATGTCCTCGGTCAAGGCCCAGATGACCGAGCTGGCCTCGCTCATCGGCGACCTCCAGGAACTGGCCCGCCCGGACGCCTCCCAGCCCGGCCCGCTCCAGGTGATCGCCCTGCACGACATCACCCGCACCGCCCTCGAACGCGCCCGGCTGCGCGGCCCCGAGCTGACCATCACGGCGGAGCTGGCCCCCTGGTACGTACGGGCCGAACCGGCGGCCCTGGAACGGGCGGTCGTCAACGTCCTGGACAACGCGGTGAAGTTCAGCCCGCCCCGCTCCACGATCGACGTGGTCCTGCACCGGGGCGAACTGACGGTCCGCGACCGGGGCCCCGGCATCCCCGCCGACGAACTCCCGCACGTCTTCGAGCGCTTCTGGCGTTCCCCCTCCGCCCGCCAGCTCCCCGGCTCGGGCCTCGGCCTGTCGATCGTCGCCCGTACGGTCCAGCAGGCGGGCGGCGAGATCGGCCTGCGCCCGGCGGACGACGGCGACGGCACGGTGGCCACGATCCGGCTGCCGGGGGCCCCGCAGCCACCGCCGGAGACGCCGCGGAGCTGAGCGGGCCGGGTGAGCGCCGCGCCAAGGGCTGTCCTGTAGGCAACGCGCAGCTCAGCGAGGGTCCGGGGCAACGGCATGTGCCTTTCGTCACAACGAAAGGCACCCAGCTGAGAGCAACTGCGCCGTTTCATGACGTCTGTCCGCGTCCGAGGCCCCGGACCGGCCCTCAGCGCCGGGAAATACCTGCCACCGGCTCCGGCGACAGCCATAGCATCTTCACAGCCGCCCGCGTGATCCAGCCGCTGTGGCAGCCGTTCATCCCTATTTCTTTCCTTTTCGGATCCGGACCCAAGGGCTCATGTGAAGATTCGCCGCGTTCTCGCCACCGCCGTGGCCGTCGCCGCGACCACACCCGCCGTGCTGCTCTCCGTCACCCCCGCGTTCGCGGACGCCTCGCCGATGGCACGGACGCAGGCCAAGCCCACTCTGGAAGAGCTCGAAAAGGCCGCGGCCGCGGCACAGGAGGCCTACGACAAGGCCCTCGCCGCGAAGACCGCCGCCGCTGACGCGCTGGCCAAGGCCCGCGAAGAGGAGGAGAACGAGAACCAGAACTGCGTGGCCGAGCCCGGTCTCACCACCGTCCTGACCGGCGTCCCGGACTCGATCACCGCCGGTACGACCACCGCTCTCTCGCTCCGGGTGAGCAACCGCTCGGGCAAGACCATGGACAACGTCCTCGCCTACACCTTCACGCACGCCACCGACACGAGCGGCCTCAAGGAGACCGACAGGCTCCTGCACCTCCAGTGGTCGACGGCGTCCTCCCCGAAGTGGCACAGCATCGGCGGCGACCACCTGATCGACGGCATCGGCCGCTGAAGGACGGCGCCCACGCCGACATCAAGCTCCGCCTCACCATCGACGCGTCGGCCCCGGCCGGCAACGGCGCCGCCTTCGTGTCGGCCGACTACACCAACGAGAACGGCTCCTGCGGGGGCAACCCGGACATCGCCATGTACGACTTCGGTGTCCTCAAGGCCGCGAAGCCGAAGCCCGGCAAGACCGACTCCGGTACCACCGGCACGACCGGCACGGGCACGACCGGCACCACCGGCACCGGCACCGGCACCTCTGGCGGCTCCAACCCGTCGGCCCAGGGCACGGCGTCGAGCAACCCGGTGACCACCGGCGGCAGCCTCGCCTCGACGGGCGCATCCTCCACCACCCCGCAGCTCGCCCTCGCGAGCGGCGCGGCCGTGGCGCTCGGCGCGGCGGCGATGTTCACCGCCCGCCGCCGGACGGGCTCCCGGGTCTGATCAGGAAGCACCACGAGCGGAGGGGTGGCGGGCCGGTCGGCCCGCCACCCCTCCGCTCGTGGTGTTCGGCCCCGCCTCCGGGTCGCTCAGGACACCGGGTTGTGCCGGATCAGGGACTCCACCAGCCCGGACCGGGTCGCGGGGAAGTCCAGCGGGACGATGCCGAGGCCGGTCCAGCCGGACGCCTCAGAGCCGTCCAGGAACGAATGGACCTGCGGGTTGAGCCGGTCCGCGTTTCCGCGGGGCGGCAGGAGGGCGGCGGTCGAGACGTAGTTCATGAAGAGCTTGCCCGGCTGCCCGGCCGCCTTGCGGAACTGGGCTTCTATCTTCGGGTACTTGGCGAACGGCTCCGCCATGTAGTCGTCCTGGATGTCGAAGAGGTCCGGATCGGCGTAACGCACTCCCGGCAGGCCCCCGTTGTCGGCGAGCAGCACCACCTTGCCGCGCGCCTCGCCCAGCGCGGGCAGCGCGGAATCGATGCGGAACAGCGGCCGCCAGCCCCGGACGTCGAGGTAGTCGTCGAAGACCGCCCGGAACGCCGCGTCGCTCTCCTCCGAGTACTCCTGCTTGACCCGCATCAGTACCGTCTCGGTGGGCCGCTCGGCCAGGAAGTCCCAGCAGGCGCCCAGCACATCACCGAACATCAGGTTCTGGTACGAGGCTCCGTGGTGGATCGCGAAGGACCCGTCCGTGATCCGGCACCGTACGTCGAGGAAGCGCAGCCCGCTGTTCAGCTGTTCCGCGATCGTCGTGTTCTGGCACTCGGTCCAGGGCCCGCCGTAGCGGGCGCCGGAATCGTGCGAGCCGGGGATGGTGAGCCGTCGCAGCTCCGTTCCGTCCGCGATGCCGCTCATCCAGTCCTGGTTGGTGAGGACCCGGCGGGCCGAGGCGCGGGCCGGCGCCGTGCCAAGGACCGCGGTGGCGGAAACGGCCAGTGCGCCGGCCAGGAAGTTCCGGCGGTTGGCTGTGTACGGGCTCATGCGGGGACGCCTCCGGATGCCGTGTGGGGTCAGCGCTCAGATTATGACCGGTGCACGTCACGAGCAACAGATGGCAACGGCACGCAGGACGCGTCCCGAGTCCGCGTTCCGGCCGCCGTACGCCCTACTGCACGTCTGTGTCACGGCGGGCGCTGCCGCCCCGGAAGAGTGCGGGCTCCGTCCCCGTCCGGCAATGCGCGCTCCTCTACGGCCGGGGGTCAGCCCCGCAAGCCCGGTCGGGCCCGTAACAGGCCGAAGGACCGCCACTTCCCGTGGCGGGCCTTCGGTTCGGACTCGGTCCGAGCGTCGAGCGCTCGGGCGCTCGGGCGCTCGGGCGCTCGGGCGCTCGGGCGCTCGGGCGCTCGGGCGCAGGGGCGGTCCCCCGCAGCCGGAACTACTGAACGACCGTGATCCGGTCCGTCGCCGGCGGGGCCAGCGGTGCGGCGGCCGTGGAGTGCGCGGCCAGGTAGTCGTTGAACAGGTCCAGGTCGGAGGCGCCGACCAGCTTGTTGGTGCCCTCACCGAGCGCCGCGAAGCCGTCGCCGCCGCCCGCCAGGAACTCGTTCATCGCGACGCGGTACGTCTTGGCGGGGTCGATCGCCTCGCCGTTCAGCCGAATCGTGTCGGTGACCACCCGGTCCGCGCCCGACTTCGTCATGTCCAGCGTGTACGTGAGGCCCTTCGACACCTGAAGGATCTTCGGGCTGGCCTCGTTCGCACCGCTGACCTGCTGCTGGAGCGCGCTGACGAGCTGCGCACCGGTCAGGTCGAGGACGTTCATCATGTTGGTGAACGGCTGCACGGTGAACGACTCGCCGTACGTCACCACGCCGTCGCCCTCACTGCCCGACGCCTTGTACACCAGGTCCGCGCGGATGCCGCCCGGGTTCATGAAGGCGACGACCGCTCCGCCCTTGTCCGCCGGGGCCAGGCCCTCCAGCTGCGCGTCCGCGATCAGGTTGCCGAGCGGCTTCTCCGGGGCCGTGGAGCCGCGGCCGTTGATGTCGGCCGAGATGTAGCCCTGGGGCCGGTTCGCGATCGGCGCCGCGAGGGTGTTCCAGCGCGCGATGAGGGCCGTCAGGTCGTTCGCCGGGGCCTGGTCCCTGTCCACGATGTGGTTCGCGGAGACCGGGTTGGCGGGCTTGGGACGCGGGTGGTGCTTCGACCCCTTCTGCACCTTCGGCGTCTTCACCGCCGTGCGCACGATGTCGTCGGTGCGACGGTCGTAGGTGAGCGTCGTGTCCGTGTACAGCTTGCCGAACGACGAGGCCGAGGTGACCAGGCGCGGGTTGCCCGCCGGGTCCGGGATGGTGCAGACGTACGCCTGGTGGGTGTGGCCCGTCACCAGCGCGTCGACCTTCGGCGAGATGCCCTTGGCGATGTCGGTGATCGGCCCGGAGATGCCGTCACCGGCACCCGGGCTGTCGCAGTCGTAGTTGTACGAAGAAGAGGCGGGGGCGCCGCCCTCGTGGATCAGCGCGACGATGGACTTGACGCCCTGCCGGTCCAGTTCCTTGGCGTACTTGTTGACCGTCTCGATCTCGTCGTGGAACTTCAGACCCTTGACGCCGTTGGCCGTCACGATGTCCGGGGTGCCCTCCAGGGTCACTCCGATGAAGCCGACCTTCACGCCGTTCTTCTTCCACACCGTGTACGGCTTGAGGATCGGCTTGCCGGTCTTCTCGCTCGTCACGTTGGCGGCGAGGTAGGGGAAGTCGGCACCCTTGAACTTCTTGCCCTTCTCGTAGCACCCCTCGACCGGGTGGCAGCCGCCGTTCTGGAGGCGGGCCAGCTCCGTGGCGCCCTCGTCGAACTCGTGGTTGCCGACGCTCGTCACGTCGAGGTCGATCTTGTTGAGCGCCTCGATGGTCGGCTCGTCGTGGAAGAGCCCCGACAGCAGCGGGCTCGCGCCCACCATGTCGCCGCCGGCCGCGGTGATCGAGTACGGGTGCCCCTTGCGCGCGGTGCGCAGCGAGGAGGCCAGGTACTCCACGCCGCCGGCCGGGACGGCCTTCACCGTGCCGTCGGCCTGCGTCTCGTTGACCGTACCGGCCGAGCCGGCCGGCGGCTCCAGGTTGCCGTGCAGGTCGTTGAAGGACAGCAGTTGTACGTCCACGGTCCGGTCCGGCGCGTGATGGCCGTGGCCCTTGCCGTGCCCATGTCCGTGTCCGTGGCCGCGCTCCTGTGCGCCGGCCGGCATGGCTGCGACGAGCGCTCCGACGGTGGCAAGGCCGGCCGCGGCGGCGAGCACCCGCCGGGACGCGCGGTTCTTCTGCGGTGTCGCTGACATCGGTCCCCTTGTGAGTTCAGCGGAGGTCTGAGAATGGTGACGAGTCTGGAGACTGCGTGCCGCAGCCTAGAGTCAACGCGCGTAGCGCGACAGGTGTTCGGGGTTACGAACTGGTTGCCGTGTGATCGGAACGGGGCCATTCACCCATATGGCGCCCGGGTCCGGGGCGCGGGTGCGCCTGTCCGGTGGGCGGGGGGTGGTGCCCCCGCACCCGGCGGAGCACCCGCACCCGCACGAACAAGCCCGTCCGGCGCTTGAGGACGGAACCCCGCGCCCCGGACCAGGGCAGGGTCAAGGAACCCCGCCGCCGCCCGCGCAAGGGCCACGTACGCTCGTACGCATGACGACTGACGTACCCCTCCCCGCCCCCGGCCGCGAGATCCGGACGCTCGATGCCCTCGACCCCGAGCAGGCGGAGGCCGTGTCCGGGCTGCTCGCGGAGGCGGCCAGGTCCGATGGCCGGCAGGCCGTGTCCGAGCAGGGGCGGCTGCAGTTGCGCGGCGGGCACCGGGAAGGCGTGCGGCACTTCCTGCTGACCGCCGGGGGCGTGCTCGTCGGGTACGCGCAGCTGGAGGACACCGACCCCGTGGAGGCGCCGGCCGCCGAGCTGGTCGTGCACCCCTCGCACCGAGGGCACGGGCACGGGCGGGCGCTCGGGGCGGCGCTGCTGGCTGCCACCGGGAAGCGGCTGCGGGTGTGGGCGCACGGCGGCAGGTCCGGGGCGCGCCACCTCGCGCAGGTCCTCGGCCTCTCGCTCTTCCGCGAACTGCGGCAACTGCGGCGCCCGTTGAGCCCGCTGAACATCGCGGAGCCGGTACTGCCGCCGGGCGTCACCGTCCGCGCGTTCGTCCCCGGCCAGGACGACGCCGCCTGGCTGGCCGTGAACCGCGCCGCCTTCGCCCACCACCCCGAGCAGGGCTCGCTGACCCAGCACGACCTGGACGACCGCAAGGCCGAGCCCTGGTTCGACCCGGAGGGCTTCTTCCTCGCGGAGCGCGCCACCGATGACGGCGGCGCCGAGCTGATCGGCTTCCACTGGACGAAGGCGCACGCCGAGGAGCAGCTCGGCGAGGTGTACGTCGTCGGCATCCGGCCCGACGCTCAGGGCGGTGGTCTGGGCAAGGCGCTCACCGCGATCGGGCTGCGCCACCTCGCCGCCGAGGGGCTGCCGACCGCGATGCTCTACGTCGACGCGGACAACACCGCCGCCGTGGCGGTCTACGAGCGGATGGGCTTCACCACCCATGAGGTGGACCTGATGTACCGCACGGAGTCCTGAGCGGCCACAACCACCCCGGGGCGGCGTCGTTTGACGCCGCCCCGATTTTACGCCACCCTTTCACTACTCAATTAGTGAAAGGGGTGAACATGGCACAGCCCGCAGCAGTCGAGTACCGCATCGACCGGCGCAGCGGCATCGCCACTTACCTCCAGATCGTCCAGCAGACGAAGCAGGCCCTGCGCCTGAATCTGCTGAAGCCGGGCGACCGGCTGCCCACCGCCCGCGAGGTCGTGGAGGCCACCGCCATCAACCCGAACACCGTACTCAAGGCCTACCGCGAGCTGGAGCGCGAAGGGCTCGTCGAGGCGCGGCGCGGCCTCGGCACCTTCGTCACCCGGACGCTCGGCGGCGCGGCCTCGGCCAACGACGCCCCGCCGCGTGCCGAACTCGCCGACTGGACCCGGCGCGCCCGCGCGGCCGGACTGGACAAGGACGACGTGGGCGCGCTCTTCACCGCCGTACTGGACAGCACATTCGAGGGGAACCAGGACTGATGACAGGTGCAGCGATCGAGGCCGACGGCCTCGGAATGAAGTACCGCGGCAGAGGCGGTGGCTGGGCCCTGCGCGACTGCTCCTTTCGGCTGCCGGCCGGCCGCGTCTGCGCGCTCGTCGGCCCCAACGGGGCCGGGAAGTCCACACTGCTCGGCCTCGCCGCAGGACTCCTTCGACCGGTCGAGGGCACCCTTCGGGTACTGGGCTCTTCACCGGCCGAAGCCCGCAGCCGCGTGGCCTTCGTGGCCCAGGACAAGCCGCTGTACCCGCAGTTGACGGTGGCCGAAACCCTCTGGGCGGGCGCCGAGCTGAACCCGCGCACCTGGGACCAGGACACCGCCGCGCGCATCACGGAACCGCTCCCCGCAGACGCGAAGGTACACACCCTCTCCGGCGGAGAGCGTACCCGGCTCGCGCTGGCGCTCGCCCTGGGGAAGCGGCCCGAACTGCTCCTGCTGGACGAGCCGATGGCCGACCTCGACCCGCTCTCACGGCACCAGCTGATGGGCAGGCTCATGGCGGAGGCCGCCGAGCGCTCCACCACCATCGTGATGTCCTCCCACGTCCTCACAGAACTGGAGGGCTCCTGCGACTACCTCCTGCTCGTGGACGACGGCCGGATCCGCCTCGGCGGCGAGACCGACGATCTGCTCGCCGCGCACGCCCTGCTCACCGGCCCGGCCGCGGACCTGGCTCCGCACACCGTCGTCGAGTCCCGCACCACGGGACGGCAGTTGACCGCACTCGTCCGGAAGGAGGGCCCGGTGGACACCTCGGCCTGGGAGACGACCGATCCGTCCCTGGAGGAACTGCTGCTGGCACACCTCCGGTCCCCCGGCGCGCCCGCCCTGCTCACGCCGAGCGCTCATGCCCCGACCCGGCGGGCGGCGAGCGCGGCATGAGCATCCTCGCGCTGCGCGGCCCCGCCCGCGTCATCGTCCTCCAGCACCGCCGCGTCCTCTGGATCGCGGGGGCGCTCGCGCTCGCCGGGGTCGTTCTGCTGACCGCATCCATGTGGTGGAACTCCGGCACGGCAGACACGTACGCCGACACCGGGTGCTCCTACATGGACACCTCCGCACGCTGCGTCGCAGCGCTCGACGACGCACTCAGCCACCAGGCGAGGCTCAGGGAAGTGCTGTATTACGTGGGCATCGCCATGGTGGTCTTGCCCGCGGCCATCGGCCTGTTCGTCGCCGGTCCACTGATCGGCCGGGAGCTGGAGAGCGGCACCTACCGGCTGGCCTGGTCCCAGTCCGTCTCCCCCGCACGTTGGCTCCTCGCCAAGCTCGCCGTTCCGGCGGCGATCACGGTGGTAGTGGTGCCGGTTATCTCGACCGTCTACGCCTGGTGCCGGACCTCTCCCGACGCCAACCGCCTGGACTGGTACGAGTGGAGCACGTACGCCGCGATCGGCGCCCTTCCCACGGCCTCGGCCCTGCTCGCCATCGCCCTCGGCGCGCTCGCCGGGCTGCTGGTGCGCCGCACGCTCCTCGCCATGGGCATCACAGCCCTGGCCTACGGGGCGGTGGCACTCACACTCGGCGCCGTGCGCAGCAGCCTGTGGGCGGTCAGTACGGTGATCACGCCGCTCGACGCCAAAAGCGGCCAGCCCCCCGGTTCCCTGCGGGTCGGCGGAGGCATGATGGCAGGGGAACAGCGGCTGCCCGGCGACATCTGCGAGCCGGGCGCCACACCCGACATGGTCCGCTGCATGGCGGACCACCACGTCACCGGCACCTACGTCGACTACCATCCCGCCTCGCACTTCTGGCCCCTCCAACTGGTCGGGACGGGCATCGTCCTCGTCCTCACCGCCGTCGCCGTCGCCCTCGCCTTCCGCGTCCTGCGCCGCCGCCACGCCTGAGAAGGGGGCCGTGTCCGAGGGCCTCTCGGCCCCGGACACGGCCACACCGCTTCCCGCATGTCATGTCGCCGTTACCGGGCATTCAGACGGCCTTGCGACCCTCTCAGGATGCAGCCAGCTGTGCCGTCCCCCCGCAACGGGAGAATTCCCGGCAGAGAACGCGCCGACCGTGCGATCTCCGCGATCTCACCCCCTCCGACGCGCCCCCGGAGCACTCCGCGCGGAAGAATGGGCCCATGAGCCAGCAGCCCAGCTCCGAGGTCCCGGTCCAGCCCGCCGCTCAGCCGTCCGTCGGCTCCCTCGCCGCCCACCGGCCGCACGCCGTCGCCACCCCCGCGCACGCAGGCTCCACCCTGTCCACGGCGGCCGATCTGGACCCCGACATCGACGCCGACGCCGACGCGTACGAGCCCGATGTCGACGGGGACGAGCTGCCGCAGGGCCGGTTCCTGGACCGCGAACGCAGCTGGCTCGCATTCAACGAACGCGTTCTGGAACTGGCCGAGGACCCCTCGACCCCCCTCCTCGAACGGGCTAATTTCCTCGCCATCTTCGCCTCGAACCTGGACGAGTTCTTCATGGTCCGGGTGGCGGGTCTGAAACGCCGCATCGCGACGGGTGTCGCCACCCGTTCCGCGTCCGGTCTGCAGCCCCGCGAGGTCCTCGACCTGATCTGGACCCGTTCGCGCGAACTCATGGCCCGGCACGCCGCCTGCTACCAGCAGGACGTCGCCCCCGCCCTGTCCGACGAGGGCATCCAGCTGATCCGCTGGCCCGAGCTGACCGAGAAGGAGCAGGCCCGCCTGTTCACCTTCTTCCGGCAGCGCGTCTTCCCCGTACTGACGCCCCTGGCGGTCGACCCGGCGCACCCCTTCCCGTACATCTCCGGGCTCTCGCTCAACCTCGCCGTCGTCGTACGCAACCCGGTCAGCGGCCACCGCCACTTCGCCCGGGTCAAGGTCCCGCCGCTGCTGACCCGCTTCCTGGAGGCCTCCCCGCAGCGCTACGTCCCCATCGAGGACGTCATCGCCGCCCACCTGGAGGAGCTCTTCCCGGGCATGGAGGTGCTCGCGCACCACATGTTCCGGGTCACCAGGAACGAGGACCTGGAGGTCGAGGAGGACGACGCGGAGAACCTCCTCCAGGCCCTGGAGAAGGAGCTGATGCGCCGCCGCTTCGGCCCGCCGGTCCGGCTGGAGGTCGAGGAGTCCATCGACCCGTACGTGCTGGACCTGCTGGTCCGCGAGCTGAAGGTGTCCGACGCCGAGGTCTACCCGCTGCCCGGACCGCTCGACCTCACCGGCCTCTTCGGCATAGCGTCGCTGGACCGGCCGGAGCTGAAGTTCCCCAAGTTCATCGCGGGCACCCACCGCGACCTCGCCGAGGTGGAGTCCGCCTCCGCGCCCGACATCTTCGCCGCCCTGCGCGAACGCGACGTCCTGCTGCACCACCCGTACGACTCCTTCTCCACCTCCGTCCAGGCCTTCCTGGAACAGGCGGCGGGCGACCCGGACGTCCTCGCGATCAAGCAGACGCTGTACCGCACCTCGGGCGACTCCCCGATAGTGGACGCCCTCATCGACGCCGCCGAGTCCGGCAAGCAGGTCCTCGTACTCGTCGAGATCAAGGCCCGCTTCGACGAGCAGGCCAACATCAAGTGGGCGCGCAAGCTGGAGGAGGCGGGCTGCCACGTCGTCTACGGGCTCGTCGGCCTCAAGACGCACTGCAAGCTCTCGCTCGTCGTCCGCCAGGAGGGCGACACCCTGCGCCGCTACTCGCACGTCGGCACCGGCAACTACCACCCCAAGACGGCCCGGCTGTACGAGGACCTCGGCCTGCTCACCGCCGACCCGCAGGTCGGCGCGGACCTCTCCGACCTCTTCAACCGGCTCTCCGGCTACTCCCGCCGCGAGACCTACCGGCGGCTGCTGGTCGCCCCCAAGTCGCTGCGCGACGGACTGATCGCCCGGATCGACAAGGAGATCGCGCACCAGCGGGCCGGCCGCCCCGCCTACGTACGCATCAAGGTCAACTCGATGGTCGACGAAGCGATCATCGACGCCTGCTACCGGGCCGCGCAGGCAGGCGTCCCGGTCGACATCTGGGTACGCGGCATCTGCGCGATCCGCCCCGGCGTCACCGGCCTCTCCGAGAACATCCGGGTCCGCTCGATACTCGGCCGCTTCCTCGAACACTCCCGGGTGTTCTCCTTCGGCAACGGCGGCGAACCCGAAGTCTGGTTCGGCAGCGCCGACATGATGCACCGCAACCTCGACCGCCGCATCGAGGCCCTCGTCAGGGTCACCGACCCCGCCCACCGGGCCGCGCTCAGCCGCCTCCTGGAGACGGGCATGGCCGACACCACCTCCTCCTGGCACCTGGGCCCCGACGGAAACTGGACCCGGCACGCCACGGACGCGGAGGGCCGGCCGCTGCGGCACGTACAGGAAATGCTCATTGACGCCCGGAGGCGCCGGCGTGCGACGCCCTGACCACCAGACCCAGACGGACGTGACCGCGGGGGCGGTGCTCGCACCGTATCTCCGGGCGCAGGCAGCGGACTTCCTGCGGAGTCTGCGCCTGCACCGCGAGAACAGTGCCCCCACGGACGCCGGTCCACAGGCCGCGGAGCAGACCGCCGCCGCGCTGCGCCGCTCGTCCCGCCGGATCGGCGGCACCCTGCACACCTTCCGCGCCGCGCTCGACCCGCTCTGGGCCGAGCAGCTGCGCACCGAACTGGCCTGGCTGTCCGGCACGCTCGCCCGCGAGCACGCCTACGCGGACCGGCTGAACCGGCTCCTCGACGCACTGCACGGACTGTCCGGGACGCCCCTGCCGGCGGCCCGCACCTCCTCCGGCAGCAGCGCCCCGAAGGAGCGCGCCGGCCTCGGCGTCGGTGCGGCGCGCGCCGGCGCACTGCTGGAACGGCAGCTGACCCTCGCCCGGACCCGCGCGCACTCCGCCGCACTCCAGGCCCTCGGCTCCTCCCGCTTCCACGCGGTGGCCGACGCGGTCGCGCTGCTCGCCTCCGAGGTCCCGCTCGCCCCCGCCGCCTCCGCCCCCGCCGCCGAACTGCTGGCCGAGCCCGCGGACCGGGCCGAACAGCGGCTCCTCGGCGCGGTGGCCGCCCTCGCCTCCGGCACCGCGGCCGAGCCGTACAACGAGGCGCAGGACGCGTCCTGGCACCGGACCCGGCTGCTGCTGCGCCTGCACCGGTACGCCCACGAGGTGGTGCGCGGCGCCCCCGACCCGGTCCTGGCCGGCCCGGGGCACGCCCTCGATCTGCACCGGGACGCGGCGGAGGCGGCCTCGGCGGCGGCCTCCGCCGCCCGTACGCCACGCATCGCACCGGCGACCGCGTACGCCCTGGGCGTGCTCCACGCCGACCAGCGCCACGAGGTGGAGGCGGCGCGCGCGGTGTTCCGGGAGACCTGGCCGTACGCGGCGGCCGTGACCGCACGGTGAACGGCACGGTGGTACGGGCGGCGGGGTGCGTGCTGTGGCGCCGCCCGGCCCCGGCCGCCGTGGCCGATACCGGTGGGCCTGCCGTCGGTGTCGAGCTCTGTCTCGTGCACAGGCCGCGTTACGACGACTGGTCCTTCCCCAAGGGCAAGCTGAAGCGCGGCGAGTCCCCGAGGGACGCGGCGCTGCGCGAGGTACTGGAGGAGACGGGCCACCACTGCGTGCCGGGCGCCGTGCTGCCCATGGTCCGGTACATCGCGAACGGGCGCCCGAAGGAGGTCACGTACTGGTCCGCCGAGGCCACGGCGGGCTCCTTCGTGCCGAACCGTGAGGTTGACGCCGTGCTGTGGCTCCCGCCGGAGGCCGCCCGCGCCCGCCTGACCCACCCGCGCGACCGCGCCCTGCTGGACACGGCCCAGTCCCTGCGCACCCTGCCGAAGGCGTAACCCGGGGCCTAACGCGTAACCCTTCCGAACGCGTGACCCGGCCGATCCGGCCCGTCCCGGCGGCGGAACCAGGCCGCCCGACACGGTTCACCTCCCGTTCACTCACCCCCGCAGACCGCTTCACCTGTTCTGCCTAATTTCGGCAGTACACGGTGCGAGGCACAGACCGCACCGGCAATGACTTCCGCACGGCCCACCACCTCGCACGCCGTCGTGGAACGAAATCAATCGCGGCGGCTCCTGGAAGGAACACCCGAAAGTGAAGCTTCAGCGCAAGAACCGGCTTCGTGCCACCGCGCTCGGTGCCCTCGCCGTCTCCGGCGCCCTGGTCCTCACGGCGTGCGGTTCGGACAACAACAGCGGCGGCGACACCGGCGGCAAGACGAAGGCCGCCTCGAACGTCAAGTGCGACGGCGCCAAGGGCCAGCTGCGCGCCTCCGGCTCCAGCGCCCAGAAGAATGCCATGGACCTGTGGGTCAAGGACTACATGGCCGCCTGTTCCGGCGTGGAGATCAACTACAACTCCTCCTCGTCCGGCGAGGGCATCGTCGCCTTCAACCAGGGCACCGTCGGCTTCGCCGGCTCCGACTCGGCGCTGAAGCCCGAAGAGGTCGCCGACTCGAAGAAGATCTGCAAGACCGGCCAGGGCATCAACCTCCCGATGGTCGGCGGCCCGATCGCGGTCGGCTTCCACCTCGAAGGTGTCGACAGCCTGACGCTGGACGCCCCCACCCTCGCCAAGATCTTCGACACGAAGATCAAGAAGTGGAACGACCCGGCGATCACCAAGCTCAACCCCGGCGCCAAGCTCCCGGACAAGGCCATCCAGCCCTTCCACCGCTCCGAGGACTCCGGCACCACCCAGAACCTGGGCAAGTACCTCGCCGCCACCGCCCCGAGCGACTGGAAGTACGAGGCCGAGAAGAAGTGGCCGGCCCCCGGTGGCCAGGCCGCGTCCGGCTCCTCCGGCGTCGCCACCCAGGTGAAGGCGGTCGACGGGGCGATCGGCTACTTCGAGCTCTCCTACGCCGCCTCGCAGAAGATCACCACGGTCGACATCAACACCGGCGGCGCCGCCCCGGTCAAGGCCTCCTCGGAGAACGCCTCCAAGGCCATCGCCGCCGCCAAGGTCACGGGCACCGGCAAGGACCTGGCGCTCGACCTCGACTACACCACCAAGGCCGAGGGCGCCTACCCGCTGGTCCTGGTGACGTACGAGGTCGTCTGCGACACCGGCAACAAGGCCGACACCCTCGGCACCGTCAAGTCCTTCCTGACCTACACCGCCTCCACCGAGGGCCAGCAGCTCCTCACCGAGGCCGGCTACGCCCCGATCCCCGAGGCGATCAGCACCAAGGTTCGTGAGACGGTCGCCGGCCTCTCGTAACCCGGCCCGCACACAGAGACACACGCGACAGGCGGCCGGTCCGGCACACCCCTCCGGACCGGCGGCCACCACCACCCCCATCCGGTGCACCGCCGCCAGGGGAGCACTCAGCTCCCCCACACAGACCGGAAAGACCATGGCTTCCACCACACAGACAGAGACACCACCGGCCCGGCCGGGCGGGCGATCCCGCCCCCGGCCGACCGGGCGCCTCGGCGACCGGATATTTTTGGGCCTGTCACAGGGCTCCGGCATCCTGCTGCTCGTGCTCATGGCGTCGATCGCCGTGTTCCTCAGCTACCGCGCCGCCATCGCCATCTCCGGGGACGAAGGCAACTTCTTCACCACCTTCGACTGGAACCCGGCAGGCAGTCCCCCCGTCTTCGGCATCGCCGTCCTGCTCTTCGGGACCGTCGTCAGCTCGATCATCGCGATGGTCATCGCGGTTCCGATCGCTGTCGGCATCGCCCTCTTCGTCTCGCACTACGCGCCGCGCAAGCTGGCCGGCCCGATCGCGTACGTCGTCGATCTGCTCGCCGCGGTGCCCAGCATCGTCTACGGCATCTGGGGCGCGCTCGTCCTGGTGCCGTATCTCGAAGGCCTGAACCTCTGGCTCGACCAGTTCTTCGGCTGGACGTACATCTTCGAGAAGACCGAGGTCGGCGTCGCCCGCTCGCTCTTCACCGTCGGCATCCTGCTCGCGATCATGATCCTGCCGATCGTGACCAGCGTCAGCCGCGAGGTCTTCCTCCAGGTCCCGAAGATGAACGAGGAAGCCGCGCTCGCCCTCGGCGCCACCCGCTGGGAGGTCATCCGCCTCTCGGTGCTGCCCTTCGGCCGCTCCGGCGTGATCTCCGCGTCGATGCTGGGCCTGGGCCGGGCGCTCGGCGAGACGATGGCCGTCGCCACGGTGCTGTCCCCGAACTTCCTCATCTCGCTGCACGTGCTCAACCCGGGCGGCGGGACGTTCGCCCAGAACATCGCCGCGAAGTTCGGCGAGGCCGACGCGTTCGGGCGGGACGCCCTGATCGCCTCCGGCCTGGTCCTCTTCGTCCTCACCCTGCTGGTCAACGGCGCCGCGCGGCTCATCATCGCCCGCCGCAAGGAGTACTCGGGGGCCAACGCATGAGCCACGCATCCACCAGCGTCCAGGACCGCCAGACGCCGATACCGCCCGCACGGCACAACAGCCTCAGCAGCCGTACGCTGCCCCGCCTGGCACCGCTCGGCTTCGCCGCCGTCTCGATCGCCCTGGGCATCGGCCTCGGCGCGGCCGCCGGCTGGCACAGCCGCGTCCAGTGGGGCCTGATCTCCGCGCTGTTCTTCCTGGTGATCTCGTACGTCGCGACCAGCGTCGTGGAGAACCGGCGACAGGCCAAGGACCGCCTGGCCACCAGCCTGGTGTGGGTCTGCTTCCTGATCGCCGTCGTCCCGCTGGCCTCGCTGCTCTGGACGACCGTCAGCCGCGGCTCCGGACGGCTGGACATCTACTTCCTGACCCACTCGATGGCCGGTGTGCTCGGCTCCGAGGACAGCGGCGGTGTCTACCACGCACTGATCGGCACGCTGGAACAGGTCGGCATCGCGACGGTGATCTCCGCCCCGCTCGGCCTGCTCACCGCGGTCTACCTGGTGGAGTACGGCAAGGGCCCGCTCGCCAGGGCCGTCACCTTCTTCGTCGACGTGATGACGGGCATCCCGTCCATCGTGGCCGGCCTCTTCATCCTCTCGATCATGCTGATCGCGGGTCTCGAACCCTCCGGCCTGATGGGCGCGCTGGCCCTGACGATCCTGATGATCCCGGTCGTGGTCCGCTCCACGGAGGAGATGCTGAAGCTCGTACCGAACGAGCTCCGCGAGGCCTCCCTCGCCCTCGGCATCCCGAAGTGGCGCACCATCCTGAAGGTGGTCCTGCCGACCGCGATCGGTGGCATCGCCACCGGCGTCATGCTCGCCATCGCCCGGATCGCCGGCGAGACCGCCCCGATCATCCTGCTGGTCTTCGGCAGCCAGCTGATCAACCCGAACCCCTTCGAAGGCGCCCAGTCCTCGCTGCCGTTCTACATCTACGAGCAGTACAAGATCGGTGAGACCGCGTCGTACGACCGCGCCTGGGCCGCCGCCCTGGTCCTGATCGCCTTCGTCATGATCCTCAATCTGGTGGCCCGCGGCATCGCCCGCTGGAAGGCCCCGAAGACCGGCCGCTGAGGCCAGCAGAAAGCAGTGATTCAGATGGCCAAGCGCATAGACATCAGCGGACTGTCGGCCTACTACGGCAGCCACAAGGCGATCGACGACATCTCGATGACCGTGGAACCTCGCTCCGTGACCGCGTTCATCGGCCCGTCCGGCTGCGGCAAGTCCACCTTCCTGCGCACCCTGAACCGGATGCACGAGGTCACCCCCGGCGGCCGCGTCGAGGGCAAGGTGCTGCTGGACGACGAGAACCTGTACGGGGCCAACGTCGACCCGGTCACCGTGCGCCGCACGGTCGGCATGGTCTTCCAGCGCCCGAACCCGTTCCCCACCATGTCGATCTTCGACAACGTCGCGGCGGGCCTGCGGCTGAACGGCAACTACCGCAAGAGCGCCCTCAACGACATCGTGGAGAAGTCGCTGCGCGGCGCGAACCTCTGGAACGAGGTCAAGGACCGGCTCAACAAGCCCGGCTCCGGTCTCTCCGGCGGTCAGCAGCAGCGGCTGTGCATCGCCCGCGCGATCGCGGTCGAACCGGACGTGCTGCTGATGGACGAGCCGTGCTCCGCCCTCGACCCGATCTCCACCCTCGCCATCGAGGACCTGATCGGTGAACTGAAGGAGCGCTTCACGATCGTCATCGTGACGCACAACATGCAGCAGGCGGCCCGGGTCTCGGACCGCACCGCGTTCTTCAACCTCGCGGCGGTCGGCATGCCCGGCAAGCTGATCGAGATAGACGAGACGGAGCGGATCTTCTCCAACCCGTCGGTCCAGGCCACGGAGGACTACATCTCCGGCCGCTTCGGCTGAGCCGGACCACTCCCACAGACGGCCTTGGGGTGCTGCATGGCGGTGCCACCACAAGGCGAAGGGTCCGCCCCGCTCTCCACAGGAGAGCGGGGCGGACCCACATACACCTTCAAGCCCGCCCGGCGATTGAGGACAAAGCGCCCGCCCGGCGCACCCGTCACCCGAAGAGCAGGAACACAACCCCGTAGCTGGCGCCAGCGACAAGCGCCGCGGCCGGCATCGTGATGAACCACCCCAGGATGATGTTCTTCGCGACACCCCACCGCACCGCGTTCACCCGCTTCGTGGCACCCACACCCATGATCGCCGAGGTGATGACATGCGTCGTCGAGATCGGCGCGTGGAACAGGAACGCGGAGCCGAACATGATCGACGCCCCCGTCGTCTCCGCGGCGAAGCCCTGCGGCGGGTCCAGCTCGATGATCTTGCGGCCGAGCGTACGCATGATGCGCCAGCCGCCCGCGTACGTACCCAGCGACAGCATCAGCGCGCAGACGAGCTTGACCCAGACCGGAATCGGGTCGCTGTACGTCTCGTGGCCGGAGATGACCAGGGCCATCACCACGATGCCCATCGTCTTCTGCGCGTCCTGGAGACCGTGACCGAGCGCCATGCCCGCGGCCGACACCGTCTGCGCGATCCGGAAACCGCGCTTGGCCTTGTGCGGGTTGGACTTCCGGAACATCCACATGATGGCGACCATCACCAGATAGCCGACCACCAGGCCGATCACCGGCGAGATGAACATCGGGATGACGACCTTGTCGAGCACGCCCATCCAGTGCACCAGCGTCCCGCCCGCGAGCGCCGCGCCGACCATGCCGCCGAACAGGGCGTGGGAGGACGACGACGGCAGGCCGAAGTACCAGGTGACCAGGTTCCAGATGATCGCGCCGACCAGCGCGGCGAAGAGGATTCCCATCCCCTTGTCGCCCTCGGGCGTCGCGATCAGGCCCTCGCTGACGGTCTTCGCGACCCCGCTGCCGAGGAACGCGCCGGCGAGGTTCATCACCGCCGCCATCGCCAGTGCCGCACGCGGGGTGAGCGCCCGGGTGGAGACGGAGGTCGCGATGGCGTTCGCGGAGTCGTGGAAGCCGTTCGTATACGTGAAGCCGAGCGCGACGCCGATGGTCACGATCAGCACAAAGGTGTCCACGTGGTTCAGGACTCCTTGACCGCGATGGTCTCCACCGTGTTCGCGACGTGCTCGAATGCGTCGGCAGCCTCTTCCAGCACGTCCACGATCTGCTTCAGCTTCAGCACCTCCATGGCGTCGTACTTGCCGTTGAAGAGTTGCGCGAGCAGCTTGCGGTGGATCTGGTCGGCCTGGTTCTCCAGGCGGTTGACCTCGATCCAGTACTCGGTGAGGTTGTCCATGGTCCGCAGGTTCGGCATCGCCGCGGCGGTCAGTTCCGCCGCCCGTGCCAGCACCTCGACCTGCTGCTCGACACCCTTCGGGAGCTCATCGACCTGGTACAGCACGACCAGGTCGACCGCCTCCTCCATGAAGTCCATGATGTCGTCGAGCGACGACGCGAGATTGTAAATGTCCTCGCGGTCGAACGGCGTAATGAAGGAGGAGTTCAGCTGGTGGAAGATCGCGTGGGTGGCGTCATCCCCCGCGTGCTCCGCTGCCCGCATACGCTCCGCGATCTCGACTCGGGAGGCAGAATCCGCCCCGAGCAGTTCCATCAGGAGTTTCGAGCCCGTGACGATGTTGTCCGCAGACGCGGAGAACATGTCGTAGAAGCTCGTCTCCCTGGGGGTCAGACGAAAGCGCACGTGGGGTCCTCGGGATGCTTTGGATTCGGTCAGGCTGATGCTAGGCGCATCATCCGGCCACGGCTAACCGGCATTCTTCAGTGTCGCGCATCAGGCACAGTGATCAGCACGGGACCCCGGTCACGTTTCAGCTGAATTCGTTAGGATATACCCACCAGGGGTATATAAACGGCAGGGTAAAGGGAAAATGGGAGGCAGCAATGACCACCACCGAGGCCGCCGGGGCGGACCGGTCACCGGACACCGCGGACGCCACGAGCCCGGCGGACGCCGCCGTTCCGGCGGTCGAGATCGTCACCGATCACGACCGGGGCATACACGGCTACCACCACCAGAAGGCGGAGCACCTCAAGCGCCTGCGTCGCATCGAGGGCCAGATCCGCGGCCTGCAGCGCATGGTCGACGAGGACGTCTACTGCATCGACATACTCACCCAGGTCTCCGCGTCCACGAAGGCGCTCCAGTCCTTCGCGCTCCAGCTGCTGGAGGAGCACCTGCGGCACTGCGTCGCGGACGCGGCGGTCAAGGGCGGCGAGGAGATCGACGCGAAGGTCGAGGAGGCCACCAAGGCCATCGCCCGGCTGCTGCGCACCTGAGCCACCGCTGCTCACCCCCGCGTGGGGTGCTGCCCCGCACCCCCGCCTTGCCCGCCCCGTCAGCCCCGGTGCTCTCCCTGCCGGGGAACGGTGGTGCGTTCAGTGATCACCTTCACATCGAGCACCTCGTCGATACGGTCCGCACTGAGGCGTTCCCCGATCGCCGCCGACGCCGCGATCATCAGCTCCCCGCACAGCTCGATCTCGGCGAGTGCCACATGGTCCGATACGGTCCGTGCGCTGAGCGTCACCACGTCACTCACCTCTCACCGCCGTCGCCGAGTTCCTAGGGTAGGGAGCGCACCACACACCGCGCATGGCACGGACGGACCATTTCGCCTCAGCGAGATGCCTACGGAACAGCCCCCGGCCGGCCCCGTCCGTGGCGGTCACGGCTGCTGCCCCTGCCGGATCTCACCGGTGTAGATGTCGCGCCCGGCCGGGATCCTCACGGACACCGGCACCCCGAACCCGTACAGCAGCGTCGTCGACACCACCTCCACCGCGGGCCCTTCGTTGGCGAAGCTGAACCGGTGGCGCACCTTGCGCAGCCGCCCCTGCTCGTCCAGATACGCGTCGAACGGCACGGTGTCCGTACGGAACCCCTTCGCCGCCGCCGTCAGCGCACCCCGTGAGGCCGCCGGCGCCTGCCGCGCGGCCCGCCCGATGTCCGTGGTCCCCCGGTAGTGCCGCACCGTCACCCCGGCCAGATCGCTCTCGCCCAGGTACGTCACCGCACGCGCCCCGAGCAGCAGCTCGGCCGCGGCCATCGGATCGGTCGCCCCGCCGGTCACCAGGTTGCCGTCGGCCAGGGTTGTCGTGTCGATCCGGACCCACTTGTCCTTGGGCACCCCGGCGCCGCGGTTCATCATGTAGAGCGCGCCGGGGGCCAGCAGTTCCGTGATGGGCAGGTGCTCCTCCTTGCCCACGGCGTCCTGCGGCAGCACCACCTCGAGCCGGCCGGACCGGCTGCGGAAGTCGTACGTCCCCCGGCCCCTGATCGTCACCCGGGTACCGCCCGCCGCCGTCTCCATCGACGTACTCACCTTGGCGGTGGTGCCCGACTTCGTGGCGACGCCGGGCTTCGTGGCGGCGCCGGCGCCGGCCCCGGTCTGGGCGGGCGGGTCCCCGGCCCCGCGGGTGGCGCCGGGTTTCCCGGTGACAGGGGCGGGGGACGCGCCGTCGGCGTCCGTCCCGGTGAGCACCGCGGCCGCCTGCCGCACCGCCTCGACGGCTCCGGGCCCGGCCCGGTCGTCGGCCGCGGCCCGGTCGCCGCCACCGCCCGAGCAACCGGCGGCCGCCGCCATCACGCCCATCGCGGCGAGGGCGCACACAGCGCGCGCCCCGCCTCCGGATCTGTGCTGCTGCACCACCATCGCCTGCCAACCCCCAACGCCGTGCCGCTTGCCCGAGCCCCCACCCGTTCCGGATAACGACGGCCCCTGTCCCCCGTAACGCCGCCCGCCCACCCCTCACCGCCGGACGGCCCCGCCCAGTACCGTGGACGCGTGTATGACCAACACACCGCAGAGGTTCCACCGGCCCTCCCACCGGCCCGGCCCGCCCACGAACCCACCACCGTCGAACGCGGCTCGTTCTGCACCGCCCGATGCGGCTGCGGCTGGTCCGGGCCGGCCCGCAGATCCCGCGACCGGGCCCGCGCCGACGCCGACGCACACCGCGCCGCCCCCTGACCGGACCACCGGCCGCACCCGTTCCCCCCACTCCGGAGGTCCGATGACCCTGCCGAACCGGCGCACCGTCCTGACCGCGGGCGCCGCCGCCGCACTCACCGGCGTCACCGCCACCGCCTGCGACGACACCGGCTCCTCCACGCCCACCGGCGGCTCGACCCCGGCCACGAGGACGGGCGGACCGTCGCCGACGGGCACCTCCGCGTCCCCGTCGACGACCGCGCCCTCCGGCCCGGCGGACTGGCCTGCGCTGGCCAAGAGCCTCGACGGCCCCGTCGTACGCCCCGACGACGCGTCCTATCCGACCGCCCGTCAGCTCTACAACACCCGCTACGACAAACAGAAACCGGCCGCGGTCGCCTACGTCCGGCACGAGGACGACATCCGCGAGTGCCTGGCCTTCGCCCGGCGCAGCTCCACACCCGTCGCCATCCGCAGCGGCGGCCACTCCTACGGTGGCTGGTCGAGCGGCAACGGCAGGCTCGTCATTGACGTCTCGTCACTCTCCCGCGTCGGCGGGGACGGCACGATCGGCGCGGGCGCCCGGCTCCTCGACGTCTACCAGGGCCTCGCCGCACACGGCGTGACCATCCCCGGCGGCTCCTGCCCCACGGTCGCGATCTCCGGCCTCACCCTCGGCGGCGGCCACGGGGTCGCGGCCCGCGCATACGGCCTGACCTGCGACAGCCTGACCGCCGCGACCATCGTCACCGCCGACGGCAAGACCCTCACCACCGACGCCAAACACCACCCGGACCTCTTCTGGGCGCTGCGCGGCGCGGGCAACGGCAACTTCGGCGTCGTCACCGAACTCCGCTTCCGCACCCGCCCGGCCCCGCAGACCGTCACCGCGTACATGTCCTGGCCCTGGTCGCGCGCCCGGTCCGTCATCACCGCCTGGCAGGAGTGGGGGCCGGACCAGCCGGACGAGATCTGGTCCTCCGCACACCTCGCGGCGGGCCCCGGCGGCGGAAACCCGACCGTGACGGTCTCGGCCTTCAGCCTCGGCACGTACGGCGACCTGCAGAACGCCGTCGACCGCCTCGCCGACCGGATCGGCGCGCCCGCCTCCTCCGTCTCGCTGCGCCGCCGCAGCTACCAGGAGGCGATGCTCATCTACGCGGGCTGCTCGGGCATCACGGACGCCCAGTGCCATCTGCCGGGCACCACGCCCGGCCGCACCTCGCAGGGCACGCTCCAGCGCGAGACGTACGCGGCCGCGTCCGACTTCTACGACCACGCCCTGCCCCCGGCCGGCGTCCAGGCCCTCCTCGACCGGACGGAGGCCTTCACCCGGCTCGGCACGGCCGAGGGCGGCGGCGGATCGATCGCGCTCACCGCGCTGGGCGGGGCGATCAACCGGGTGGACCCGCAGGCCACGGCGTTCGTCCACCGGAACTCACGGGTGCTCGCCCAGTACATCGGCGCCTGGCGTCCCAACACATCAGGCAGCCCACAACAGAACTGGCTGAAAGACACCCATTCCGCGCTGCGCCGGTACGCATCCGGAGCGGCCTACCAGAACTACGCGGACCCGGCACTGACGGACTGGCGGAAGGCCTACTACGGCTCGGCCGCCGCCCGCCTGGGCGAGGTGAAGAAGCGGTACGACCCGGACGGCGCCTTCACGTTCCCGCAGTCGCTCTGAACGACCGTGCGGGGCTTCCCGACCAGGAAGCCCCGCACGACTCCGCGTCACGACGGCGCATAACAATTCCCGTCAGGACTCCGCGTTTCTACGCCGCGAGCCCTTTCTCGCCGTCACCGCCGCCGCCGGAGCCCGGCCGCGGCTCGGGAATCCCGAGCGCCTCGCCGCGGCTCTCGGTCCCCGCCGCCGACAGCGCCCGGCGCGACCGTACGAGCCTGCCCGCCCGGGGAGACCGGGAGACGGCACCCACGAGGGGGGCCAGCAGCATCATCGCGAGCGGGGCGAGCAGCAGCGCCGCGGCCGTGCCGAGGGCGAATCCGCCGATGACGTCGGTCGGGTAGTGAACGCCCATGTAGATCCGGCAGAAGCCCTCCAGCAACGCGAGCCCGATCGCCGCGATGCCGAACTTGCGGTTCGCCACGAAGAGCCCGACGCCGAGGGCCATCGCCATCGTGGCGTGGTCACTCACGAAGGAGAAGTCGTTCTTCCCGTTCACCAGGACTTCGAGGCCCTGGTGGTCCTTGAACGGCCTCGGCCGTTCGACGAAGCCGCGGATCGGGATGTTGATCAGCAGGGCGATGCCCGCGGCGAGCGGCGCCCACACGATTCCGGAGACAGCCGTCACCGAGTCCTCGGGGGTCCCGCGCCGACGGGCACTCCACCAGCACCACAGGACCACCAGGACCATGCCGAGCATGATCCCGTACTCGCCGATGAACTCCATGACCTTGTCGAACCAGGTCGGAGCGGACTTGGCGAGCCCGTTGATGTCGTAGAGCAGGCTGACGTCGGGGTTTGACCCATCCAGTGCGAGTCCAGCCATCTGCCGCGGCCCCTTGCCTTGTCTGCTGCTGATACCGCGGCACACACCCATGTGCACCGCTTTGACGAACCCCCGTGTTCGCTTCGATCACGTACGTGGGACGACGCTCGGTCAGTGGCCGCTGCCCCGGTCCAACCAGAGAACGACGCGTTCCGTGCGTACGTTCCACTCTCCACCGAATGATCACCATGACGTTATCGAAGAGTGACTCATCGTCGCAGCTCAGGGCCCAGGCTTCACAGAGAGTTCCGGCCACCGCCGCCCACCGGTCAGGCGGCCGGCTGCGTGGTCGGAAGGGCCGCGGCACCGTCCTTTGTGACGCGTGTCGCACCGAAGTAGTCGGGCGAGTCGATCTTGTCGAACCGGATCACGGCACCGGTGTACGGCGCGTTGATCATGTACCCGCCGCCAACGTACAGGCCCACGTGGTGGATGGCGCGCGAGTTGGCCAGGTCGTCGGAGAAGAAGACCAGGTCACCGGGGAGCAACTCGTCGCGCGAGGGGTGCGGTCCGGCGTTGTACTGATCGTTCGCCACCCGCGGCAGCTCGATGTCCACCGTCCGGTACGCGGCCTGCGTCAGCCCCGAGCAGTCGAACCGTCCGCCCTGCTCCGCCGTGCCGTTGCCGCCCCACAGATACTTCGTCCCGAGCTTCTTCTGCGCGAAGTAGATGGCACCCGCGGCCTGCTGAGAGGGCTGCACCCGGCCCACGGGTTCGGCGAAGCTCTTCTCCAGGGACCGGATGATCTTGACGTAGTTCTCGGTCTCCGAGATGCCCGGGACCCCGCCCGCCTTGATCACCCGGTACGCGCCCGCGTTGTAGGCGGCCAGCATGTTGTCGGTCGCGTCCCCCGGAACCTTCTTCACGTACCCGGCCAGTTCGCAGTCGTACGAGGCGGCGGAAGGAATCGCGTCGGCGGGATCCCAGACGTCCCGGTCGCCGTCGTTGTCCCCGTCGATGCCGTGTCCGGCCCAGGTCCCGGGGATGAACTGCGCGATGCCCTGCGCGGCGGCGGGACTCTTGGCGCCCGGGTCCCAGCCGCTCTCCTGGTACAGCTGGGCGGCGAGGAGGGCGGGGTTGATGGCGGGACAGAGGTTGCCCCACTTCTCCACGAGCGGCTGGTACTTGGCCGGCACGGCTCCCTTGGCCAGCCCGACAGCCCCGCCACCGCCGCCCCCGAGGCCGGCTGCGGCGGAGTACGTCCCGACAACGAGCAACGCCACGAAGCACATGGCGGCCCCGACGCCGATCCCACCCACCAACCAAAATTTCCGCACCCCTCAACCTTCCCCCATCGGGGAGGGCTTCATGGGTGTTTTCGACGGTGTGTGCGAGTCATCGGGGTCACTGATGGAGCATCAGGGCGCTCCGGCGGACCAGAAGTCGGAGCGGACGTTGGGGCGAGGGATGACTTCAGCGTCCGCGTAACTCGGACCGTTCGGCGCAGTCATGGGCTCAGCGACCTCCGACTCCCGGACACACGGGCTGTCGACTTCAAGAAAGACCTGCCCTTGGCCTCCGACGATCAGGCTGACCCCGAAGCCGTCCCTCGTCTGCGCGAAAATTGCCGGGACATCTAGATCATTATTAATGGCCTTGATCTTGTAGTTATTCTTCCTCCAGAATCGCTCAACCAGGCCCAAGAAGCTCCCACGCCGCTCAGCGGAGACAATGGTCATAATCGCCCTCCTCCGAGTCACATCGCAGCTCCCCGTGGTTGTCGGACCGTGGGTCCATTGCACCTCTGGACGAATCTCCTTCAGTACATCATTTAACAGCCCATCGGCATGCTCGGCAGCTTCCTGTATGTCCATGCCAACCTCTTCGTCTTCGTTAAATTTTCCACCACTACCGACACATGAAGAGATTAACGCACACGATGCCAGCAACATGACCACCTTGGCGGCACCACGCATCATCGATACTCCTCGGCCTTCAACTTGTCCGATCGGCCGGCCGCCACAAGTGCAATACTATTTGCCGACACCGCACCCCTATCCGGATCGAAGTAGCGAGAGTGCGCATCGATCGAAACGCCCTCGGCGCTCACCAACTTTGGCCCTTCATCAACCTGAAAACGCCGAGCACCGAAAGCACTACTGGCAGGGTCCTTACCGAACCAGAGATCATCATCCCCCTGGTCTGCGAGATCACCGAGGAGATACCCGCCAACCGGCCCCGTCATCCAAACAGCTGCACCAGCAGCACTCTGCCGCTTGGATGGAAGCTTGGTCACGACATCGTTCTCTGCCGCACCCACGAAGACATGCTCCTTTCCAACTCCGAGATCCTCAGCTCGGTCTACGCCGACCCCGGGACTTCCAACCAGAACAATATCGTCGACCCCTGGAATCCCACCTCCTTCTTGAGCGGCCGCCCCCACAGTGCGCGAGCCATACGAATGACCAATTGCCGTCAAATGCGGGTCCTCATGCTCATTCGTAGCCGAAATGCCATCCATGAATCGATTGAAGGTGCCACCCCCTTTCTCCGCCCTCTCGCTCCCCATGACATCAAGGCTGTCAATCCCATCGATCGACTGAGGTGCGTCGTAACCAAGCCAGACCATTGCCGCACTCGATGAATCATAGTATCGGGCACCAATCGCCGTATCGCGCGCCCGCTTCAGATCGCTACTCGCGAATTCCTTATCGAGCGACGTATTCAATCCTGGAACGTAGGTGGCAACATTCCTAGAAGAATCTGGATTGCCGAACGAAACAATTGCCCGACCATTCCCCTGGTCTCCGATGCCAAGCAAGTACATGGGCGGCTCTCCAGGTCTGTGGCCCGCACTCAACTGCCGGTCGATCTCTCGCAGCCCCGCCAGCTTCGTTTCCGCGTCCGAGTCGTCCTGCCCCTCCAGCTTGCCGATCAGCAGTTGGAGGTTGTCGCGGTTGGCCGTGTCGCGGACCAGGGCCGGGATGCCGTCCAGGTTGCCGATCTGGTCCGGGTACACCGCGAGGTACTCCTCGCGCTGTTCGTCCGTCAGGCCCGCCCACCACGCCATGCGCGCAGCCGGGCTCGCATCGCGCGGGATGCCCGACTTCAGGTAGCCGCGCGCCACCTCCCGTACCGCTGCCGCGTCCCCCGCCGCGTCCGTCCACGTCCGGTCCGGGACCTTCAGGCCCTCCTCGGCCTTCAGGTCCCGCAGGATTCCGGCGAACCGCCAGTCGATCTCGGCCGCCGTCCGTACGGCTTTCGTGACCCGGTCCGCGATGTCCTGCGCCTTGCCCGCGTTCGGGTTCGGCGCCGGCAGTCCCGACGGCGGCAGCAGTCCCGGTGACGCCGTGACCGAGGCCGTGCCACCCGGCAACGGCTTACCGTCGACCAGGCCCTCCCCCGCCTCCGGGTACGTCACCGAGCCGTCCGCGTGGACGGTGAACCTCAGCGCCTCCGCATCGTCCAGCGCGTCCCGCAACGCCCGCTGCTGCGCCCTCATCTCGTGGGCGAGGCTGTTCAGCGCCGTACGGACCAAGCCGCACTCCGTGTACACGTACTGCAGGTTCTGGCCCAGCTGCCGCAGCCTGCCGACCGCCGCGTCCGCCGCCGCGCCGCGCTGGGTCTCGCGCAGGCCGTTCAGCAGTTGCTTCTCGATCCGGTCCCGTCCGGCGTCGGCGCGGTTGCTCGCCTTTCCCCATCCGTCGGCCGCACCCTCCAGCTCGGCGCACCTCAGGTCCCGTAACTGTGCCCAGGTCAGAGTAAAACTCGGCGGCGGCGTCAACGTACGACTCCCCACTCCGTCCTCGCCACGGGGTTGAAGGACGACTTCACGGTCTCGTTCGTCTCGCCCAGGGCCCGTGCGACGCCCCGCAGGTTCCCCGCCAGGGACCCGCACTCCCGGCGCGCGGACTCGAAGCGCCGCTCCCACGACTCCCGTACGCTCCCCAGCTCCGCGAGGGCACTCAGCCCGGCCGTACCGGCGAGCAGTCCCTCGTGCGCCGCCGCGAGCTCCGCCTTCACCGGCCCGAGGTGCACGGCCATCCCCTCCGCACCCCCGGCCGCCCGGACCCACACCCCTCCGCTGTGCCGAAGCTGATCCCCAGCAGAACCACCAGCCGCACCCGACCGGCCAGACCCGCCCACCAGGTCGCTCAGCCTCTGCCGCCCCCCGGGCTGCCCCACCACGGCCATGCCAGTCACACCGCTCACACCGCTCACCCCGTTCCTTGATCGTGGAGCGGCACTGTGCCAAAACGGGCGACCGCGACACGCCGGACCGGACGACGCGCAAAGGCCCGGAGAGCGGGAAATGCCCTGCTCCCCGGGCCTCTCAGGCCGGTCCCGCCACTCGGGGATCACCCGAACGGTGGACCGGTTCACACCCCGCGCGATGCGTCACACCCGAGTCGGGGTCTTGGACATCCACGGGTAGAACGACGCGCCCTTGCCCGCACCAAGAGAGAGCGCCCATCACAGCCGGGGCGTGGCTGTACGCCCCCCGCCACCCCCAGCGGGAAGAATGCGCCCCCATGAGCCATTCCCAACCCGCCCGCAACGAGTCCGCCTGGCTCCGCCCGATGGTCGCCCGCCCGGCCGACGAGCAGCACCGCACCGCGACCATGCTGGAGCTCTTCTTCGACCTCTGCTTCGTCACCGCCGTCGCCCAGGCGGCGACGGCGTTCGAGCACGAACTGGCGGAGGGGCGCATCGGCCACGGCGTCCTCGGCTACGCGATGGTGTTCTTCGCGATCTGGTGGGCCTGGATGAACTTCACCTGGTTCGCCTCCGCGTACGACACCGACGACGTGCCGTACCGGCTGCTCACCCTCCTGCAGATCACCGGCGCACTCGTCCTGGCCGCCGGCGCGACCGAGGCGGTCCAGCACGAGGACTTCACGGTCATCACCTGTGGCTACGTCATCATGCGGCTGGCCATGGTGGCCCAGTGGCTGCGCGCCGCCCGCGCCGATCCCGAACGGCGCCGCAGCTGCCTGCGCTACGCCGTGGGAATCCTCGTGGTGCAGGCCGGCTGGGTCGTACGCCTCGCCCTGCCGGAAAGCAGCGGACTCGCGACGTTCGCGGTCCTCGTGGTCGCGGAGATCGCCGTCCCCGTATGGGCCGAGCGGGCGGCCACCACCACCTGGCACCCGCACCACATCGCGGAGCGGTACGGACTGTTCACGCTGATCGTGCTCGGTGAGTCGATCACCGCCGCCACCGGTGCGGTACGGGCCTCCCTCGACACCCACGCGGCGCTCGGTGACCTCGCCGCGATCGTCGTCGGAGGGATCCTGACCGTGTTCGCCCTGTGGTGGCTGTACTTCGCACAGAGCGCGCCCCGGCGGCTCACCACCCTCCGCGTCGCGCTCCTCTGGGGCTACGGACACTACTTCGTCTTCGCCTCCGCGGCCGCCGTCGGCGCCGGCCTCGCCCTCAACGTCGCCCACGCCACGGGCCACGGCCACCTCTCCGACCACGCGGCGGCCTCGGTCTACACCGTTCCGGTCGCGCTCTTCGTCATCCTCGTGTGGCTGCTGCACCACCCCACCCCGGTGCGGATCGACGCCGCCGACGTCGTGCACCCGGTCGCGGTCGCCGCCATCCTCGCCGCGACGTTCGCTCCCTCGCCCGTCCTGGTCACGGGCATCCTCGCCGCACTCCTCATCGCGGCGAAGCTGACCTTCTCCGCACGCGGCGCCACGAAGGCGTCGCCCTGAACAGCACTAGCAACAGCAACAGCGCCACGTTCAGCGAGTGGTGCGCGCCGACTGCCCCGGCAGGGCGATCCCGTGGGCCCGGGCGACCCGGCCCGGACGCAGCGTCCACGGCACCGGCGAGGTGTCTGTCAGCCAGTCCTCCGCGACGATCCGGTGCACGACGAAGCCGCGCAGCGAGCGTGACAGCTTCCAGCCGAGGCCCTTGCACAACTGCCCGTACGAGGGGCCGTGCCCGTGTTCCGCGCGGAAGGCGGCGGCGAAGCCTGCGGCCTGCGGGCCACGGTCGGGATGGCCGTCCTCCCAGGCGTCGTAGGCGGTGAGTACGGACCGGGGGGCGGGGATGTCGGCCGGGGGGTACATGAACGCCTTCGCCACCCGGCCCGTGGAGAACCGGCACAGGGCGCAGTGCTCGACCGCCTCCACGTGCCGCCGCAGAGCCGGACTCGTACCGGACTTCCACGCGTCCCACGCGGCCGGGGTGATCTGGTCCGGCTCCGGGTCCGCAGGCGGGCGGCTCGCCTCGACGCGCGCCTCCTCCGCGATCTCCTCGGGGGTACGGAACCTGCCCGCGAGGTGACGTACCACCGGGTCGAGGCGGTACGCGTCGCCGGAGAGCTCCGCGAGGAACCCCTTGGCGGCGAGTTCGGGCACGGCGGCGCGGCAGGCCTCCGGCAGGTGGCCGGGGATACGGCCGTGCAGCTCGGAGGTGCTGTGGGCGGCCAGGAACAGGGCCGCCAGTCGGATCGCCGGCGACGCCTTCTTGACCGGCTTCGCGATCCGCGCGCGCATGGCCCATCCCGACACCCGCGACCGTGTGCCCTTGCCCAGGGGCAGCGGGTGGCCCGCCTCCCGGCTCATCTCCGGCACCCTGATCCCCACCGGGACGTCCTGGTCCCCGTCGACCAGCGGACCGGGTACCTCCCATCCGGCGGCCTCCAGATCGGCCACGGCATGGCGCGGATCCTCCAGCCGCAGCGAGCGCACGTCGGTGCCGGTGACGTTGCCGACACCACCCCGTGCGGCCCGGATGGCCACGACGACGGCGAGGAACTGCGCGTCGACGGACGCGAGCGGCAGCTCGGCCACGTACGACAGGAGCGCGCGTGCGGCCTCCCCCTGCCGGTGCGTCAGCAGAAAGGGCGGCAGGGTGGGTTCGACGGGCTTCGAGGCGGCAGTCTCTTGCGAGATGACAGTCTTGGGCACATCTCTCCTAACGCGGGTCAGCCGTCGAGGACACGGGCACCGACGTCGTGACGCCATGAGGTCGCGACGTCACGACCTCATGGCGTCACGACCTCACGACCTCACGACGAATCACGCCTGCCGCGCCGCACCACCGGCATCCGGGACCAGGAGAGAACGGTATCCGCCCGCAGGGTGCCGCGAAGGCGGCCGGACGCCCGCCGGCCCGGGGCATCACCCACTTCCCGGGCCGGCGGTGTCCGGCTCCGCTACGCGGACCGCAAGCGGTAGGCGTAGGTGTACGTGCGCCCGGCGTGCAGCAGGTACTCCTCAAGCGGCGGGGCACCCCAGGAGTCGTTGCCGCCGACCCCCATCTGCCGGTGGTTGACGCCCAGGACGGTCTCGTCGCGCCGCTTGAGCTCGTAGGGGTGCTTCGGCCCCTCCAGGTCGAACGGCGAGTAGTGCAGGACGCTCGTCTCCAGCATGGGTTCGCCGTCGCCGGGGTCGGCCCGTACCAGCAGTCCGGTACCCGAGCGGTCCGTCACCGAGAGCGTGCGTACGTCGGTCATGTTGCCGGTCTGCTGAGGACGGGCGTACGGCGCGACCTGCGCGTCCACCGTGGAGCGGTAGCGGCCCACGAACGCGCCGGTGCGCCGGTCCCAGTAGTTCTCCTGCGGGCCGCGCCCGTACCAGTCGATCTGCTCGAAGCCCTCGGGGACGGTCAGCAGCGCGCCCACCATGGGCAGATCGGGCAGCCCCGCGGCGGCCTCCAGAGTGTGCCGGACCCAGATCTCGCCGTCCCCGCGGACGGTGAACACGGTGGTCCAGGTGGACGTGGCCGGTGCGGTGGGCAGGGTGCACGCCACCTCGACGGTGACGACTCCGGGCGACGGCTGACCGGTCCTGATCGAGGTCACCTCGCGGTCGGTACCGGCGTCCCGCCAGGTCCGCAGGGTGTTCTGGGCATCGCGGCCGGTGTCGTTGTCGGTGGGCCCGCGCCAGAAGTTCGGCACCGGGCCGCCGGCCAGCAGCAGCCGGCCCTTCACCCGGTACGAGGCCAGCGTCCCGGTGGACTTGTCCAGGACCACCTCCGCGTCGCGCCCGCTGATCCTTACGCGTGCGTCGGTCTCGTCGAGGGTGAGGACGGGCAGCGTGTCCGGGGCCGGGTCCGCGGGGGCGAGGGTGTGCCAGTCGAGCGCGAGCTGCTCGGCGGCAACGGTGTGCCCGGCCTCCGCCCATGTGGCCTTGGCCTTCAGTACGAAGGAGACGTTCAGCCAGTACTCGGCACCCGGCTCGGGCTTCGCCGGCTTCCGGTACGGGATGCGTACGGTGCCCTCACCGCCGGGCGCCACCTTCGGCGCCGCGAGCCTGCCGTGCTGCACACTCCGCCCGTCGCAGCTGACGTCCCAGCGCAGCTCGTACGCGTCCAGTCCGCTGAACAGGTGCTTGTTCCGCACCGTCACCTCCCCGGCCGCGAGGTCCGAGGCGGCGACCGCCACCGGCTGGTAGACCTTCTTGACCTCCAGCAGGCCGGGGTGCGGCGTACGGTCCGCGGCGACCAGACCGTCACAGCTGAAGATCCCGTCGGTCGGGTAACCGTCCTTCCAGTCCCCGCCGTACGACAGGTAGGTGTGCTTGGCGTCGCCCGGCACCGGGAGCCGGATCGCCTGGTCCACCCAGTCCCACACGAACGCGCCGTGCAGATTCGGGTAGCGCTCGAAGATGTCCCAGTACTCCTTGAGGTTGCCGCTGCTGTTGCCCATGGCGTGCGCGTACTCGCACAGCATGAAGGGCGTCTCCTTGCCCGACTTGCCGTACGCCTCCACGTCCGCCGGCTTGGTGTACATCTCGCTGTGCAGGTCGGCGACCTCGTTCATGCCCTCGTAGTGCACGGGCCTGGAGGCGTCCCTGGCGTGCACCCAGTCGGCCATCGCCCGGAAGTTGGACCCGCCGCCGGCCTCGTTGCCCAGCGACCAGACCACGACGCTCGGATGGTTCTTGTCGCGCTCGACCATGGAACGGATCCGGTCGATGCAGGCGTCGGTCCACTCCGGCAGGGAGGCCGGCACGGTGTCGCGGACTCCGTGGGTCTCCAGGTTCGTCTCGTCGATGACGTACAGGCCGTACTCGTCGCACAGCTCCAGCCAGCGCGGATTGTTCGGGTAGTGCGAGGTGCGCACCGCGTTGATGTTGTGCTGCTTCATCAGCAGGATGTCCTGGAGCATCCGCGGCTCGCGGACCGCCTGGCCGTGGTCGGGGTCGGACTCGTGACGGTTGGTGCCGCGGAACATCACGGGCCTGCCGTTCACGGTGAATTTCCCGGGCCCGTACTCGACCTCGCGGAAGCCGGTGCGGGTGCGCTGGACGTCGACCGTCCGCCCGGAGCCGTCGGTGAGCGTGACGACCACGGTGTAGAGGTTGGGGTCCTCGGCCGACCAGAGCGCGGGCGCGGAGACGTCCGCCTTCAGCGTCACCTCGGTGTCCCCGGCCGAGCCCTTCGGGTCGACGTCCCCGGTGAGCGGACGGCCGACCCGGCGCCCCCGTCCGTCGTACAGCACCGCCTCGATGCGGTGGCCGGCCGCGCCGGCGCCGCCCCGGTCGCGCACGGTCGCGGTGACCGTGAGGACCGCGTCGCGGTACGCGTCGTCCAGCCCGGTCCGTACGAACAGGTCCTGCACATGGACCGGCGCGACCGCGTACAGATAGACGTCCCGGAAGATCCCGGACAGGTCGATCATGTCCTGGTCCTCCAGCCAACTGCCGTCGGACCAGCGGTAGACCTCGACGGCCAGGGTGTTGCCGCCCGGCCGCACGTGGTCGGTGATGTCGAACTCGGCGGGGGTGTAGCTGTCCTCGCTGTAGCCGACCCGCTTGCCGTTGACCCAGAGGAAGAACGCCGACTTCACGCCCTGGAACGAGATCAGGGTGCGCCGGCCCGACCAGTCGCGCGGCACGGTGAAGGTGCGGCGGTAGGAGCCGACCGGGTTGAATTCGTGCGGAACGGCGGGCGGGTCCGGGGTCTCGTAGCCGATCCACGGGTAGCGGATGTTGAGGTAGATCGGCTCCGGGTAGCCCTCGATCTCCCAGTTCGACGGTACGGGGATCCGGTCCCAGCCGCCGTCGTCGTAGCCGGGCGCCTCGAAGCCGGTGGGCCGGGCGTCGGGGTTCTTGGACCACTTGAAGCGCCAGGTCCCGTTCAGCGACCGGAAGTAGGGCGACCTCTCGATGTTCCCGCGCAGTGCGTCGGAGCCGTTCGCGTACGGGACCAGCCGGGCCCGTGCCGCCTCCCTGCCGACCTGGAACACTCTCGGCTCCGCGTCCCACTCGGGGGCCTCCGCCGCGAAGGCCTGTCTCTGCGCGGAGAAGACGGCCCAGCCCGCGAGGGCTGCCCCGGTCGAGAGGACGGAACGACGGCTCGGACGGTATGCGCTCATGAAGCGACTCCGAACGGAAGGCAACAAGAACCACCACCATCAGACGGAAACACTCAACACGCAAGACTCCGCGCGGGATCGCCGCACATCACGGCCGACGCCGCCCCCACATCGGGGACCCGACCACCCCAAAGGGCGTAACGCCAGCGCCGAAGGTGGCCGGAAGTACGCGCCCGGCCGGAGCCGAATCCCGGTCGGGCCACCCGTACGCCGTCGTCGGGTGCGACGCTCCACCGCATGACCGGATGGATGTCCCGGACCCCACGCCACGCGGTGGCGCTGGTCTGCGCGTACGCGTCCGGCCTCCTCCTCGTGGGGTCCGTCGCCCACATCACCGGCCTCCTTCAGCACGGCCTTCACCCCTACGACTGGGCTCCCGGCTGGTTGAACCTGTACTGGACCTCGCTGGCTCTCCTGGACACGCTCGCGGCGCTCCTCCTGCTCCGGGGAAGGCGCGCGGGGTTGGACCTCGCCTGCACCATCATGGCGACCGACCTCGTCGCCAACTGGTACGCGGTCCACGGCATCCAGCACAGCCACTTCACGGTGCAGCCCGGTCTGCAACGGCTCACCGCTTTCACGGTGCTCGTACTGGGAACGGCACCGTTCGTCCGCAGGCACCTCACCAGGTGACGCGGGTGCGAGCGCCTGGCGGGTCCGGGCACGTGTCCGAAGACCTCACGGCGGGCATGATCAATCGCATGAAAGCGGGCAAGAGGGACGTCGCAACCAACGGCACGAGGCTCGGCACGAGCACGAGCGCCCATGTCGGCACCGGCACCGGCTCCGAAGCAAGTAATAGGCCGGGGCAGGTCCTGAGATGGAACTTCTTCATAGGTGGACACCTGAGCGCCTCCGTTCCCGTCCGCCTCGTCGAACGCACGACCGCAGGTCAGCTGCTGTGGATGGAGACCGGCACCCCGATGTGGCGGACCGCCCTGCCGCGCGGCACCACGCATCTGCGGGACATCGCCCCGCACGAACGCCCCGCCGAGGGCTACCCCCTGGTCCCCGACCGGTGGCCGATGGGCGACGCCCTCTTCTACCAGCCGACCGGCGCGGCCCACTCCGTCCTGTGGCTGTTCGGGCGCAGGCAGAAGTTCCGCGGCTGGTACGTCAACCTGGAACGCCGGCTCCACCACGGCGACGACATCGACATCGCGGACCACGAGCTGGACCTCAACGTGGCACCGGACCGCACCTGGCGCTGGAAGGACGAGCAGTCCTTCGCGGAGAAGACCGGCCACCCCGCGTACTGGACCGCAGAGGAAGCGGTCGCCATCCGATCCGAGGGAGACGCTGTGGCACGGCTCGCTGAGGCCGGAACGTTTCCCTTCGACGGCTCCTGGTGCGATTTCAGGCCACCATCGACCTGGACAACACCACCCCGCCCGCCCAACCCCCGCCGCTCCCTCCTCTGATCGGCGCATGCCTCGCATACCTCCACCTCGCCACTCATGCGCCGATAGGTGCGGTCCGCGTGCGGATGCCGCTCCCGGCCAGGGTGGCGCGATGGCGATCATTGCCCGGCGTCACGCTCCGTGATACACAGAGTAACGATATGCAATTCGCTCACACACCGATTCGATCCGCAGGTCAGGGCGGTCAGACCGGTCAAATGTGCGAGATCCGGGTAAAGAGAGCCGCCAAGTCGTCGTGCGAACGCAGTTTCATCAGCGATGATAGAGGGTGACTCGTGCCGTGCGGTGCGGGCACCGAACTACCCAGCAAGGGCGGTGACTTAAATGATCCTGGCAGCCGAAAAGGGCGACATCACCACCATCATCGGCGGAATCGCCCCGAACTGGGGGCCGTTCGGGACCTTGGGCAACGAGGCCCGCGTCATGATCGAAGTGGTGATGGCGATCGCCATCCTGCTCTGCCTCGGCATCGCGATCTGGGGAGCGGCGAAACAGCGGATCGGCGCGACGGCTCTGCGTGACACGTTCAGCGCGGAGCAGGGCAAGGGGCTGATCGTCGCCGGTCTCACCGGTGTGTTCATCATCGGATCGCTGGGAACCCTGTTCACCATCGTCTACGGGATGGCTGTCTAACCGACCGTCAGCCCGCGCCCGGGGGCGCTCCCGCCCCGTCCCCACCATCCGCCCGTCGTGCCCACCGGCAGAGGTTGCGTCTCCCTGATGTCGAGTCACCACACCGCGTCCGCGCGGGAACCAGCACGGCTACCGTCGTACTACGACGCGGTTCAGGCAACGGTTGAGGGGGCGTACGCGGCATGAGTCCCGACGACGACGGCTACGGCAACGACTCCGGCCGTTCGAACGACGGCTACAGCACCCTCGGCGGCACGCGCCAGACCCGCACCCGCCTCCCCGACGGCCAAGGCGGCGACGGCTACGGCCCCCGCCGCCCGGCCCGCAACTCCCGCTCGCTCTTCACCGTCCTCGGCGTGGTGGTCCTGCTCCTGGCCGCCATCGCCTTCGCGAACATGGGCGGGGGCGACGGGGGCGACGGGGGCGACGGCGGCGACGGTACGCGAGGAAGCGACGCCAAGAAGGCCGGCTCGGCACCGACCGCGGCCACCGGGACGAAGCCGGTGACGGGGAAGAGCGGCTCGATTCCCTCGGGGTTCGCGCATGACGAGCAGGGGGCGCAGAGCGCGGCGGCGAACTATTCCGTGGCGCTCGTATCGGCAGACATCCTCAAGCCAGATCGCCGGACGCAGATCGTACGCCGCGTCTTCGCCGCAGGCCGAGTCGACGAGCTTGAGACCAAGCTCAACCAGGCGTACAGCAAGGACTTCCTTGACAAGGTCGGCCTTGACGAGAACGGCCAAGCAGCTGAAGGCATGACTTACGTCTCAAGGACCGCGCCCGTCGGGACCAAGGTGACGCAGCTCTCTGACTCTTCCGCCACTGTCGAGGTGTGGTGCACAGGAGTCTTCGGAACGGCGGGGGTCGGCTCCACCAATCCCGTGAGCAACGACTGGTTCACGATGACGCTCAAGCTCCGGTGGGAGAGCAACGACTGGAAAGTCGACAGCTTCTCCCAGAAAGACGGACCGGCACCGGTCAATACCGACCGTACGGCCTCCAACGCCGATGACATCGCCAAGGCCGTCGAGGAGTACGGAGGGTTTACCTATGCCCGCTAAATCACGGCACGCGCTCAAGTTGAGTGCGGCCCTGACAAGCGCCCAGGCAACTCTGGTAATTCTGGCCACCCGCGCCGCAGCGGCACCGACGCCGTCCCCCTCTCCCTCCGGGGATGGAAACTGCTCGCTCATCGTTGGCCCCGCCAAGGACTACTGCGAAGGCGACGCCGGCACCTCCAAGTCCAACGCCCCCAAAAGCGTCGACTCCGCCCTGGACCCCCTGACCTCCCTGGGCCGTGGCTGTGCCGACGCCGCCGCGTGGATCGTCGGCAAGCTCAGCGACGCCGTCAAGGGCACCGCCAACGTCGACTTCACGAACACCCGCTTCCTCCAGCAGTACGCGATCGTCTTCGCCGCCTCCACCGTGCTGACGCTCGTCCTGTGGCTGCTCGCCGTCGCCAAGCGCGCCATCCGCGGGGTGCCGCTCACCACCGCCATCTCCGAGGCCATCGGGTTCCTGTGGCTGACGGTCCTGGCGTCCGCGTTCACCCCACTGATCCTGTACACGATCGTCTCCGCCACCGACGCCGTCACCGAGGTCATCGCCTCGTCCTCCGGCCGGCAGACGGACGTCTTCTTCGGGTCGTTCGCGGAGGCGCTCAAGAAGGACTCCGACATCGGCGGCGGGCCGATCATGCTGATCGTCGTGTCGCTGGTGTCGATCCTCGCCGCAGGCATCCTCTGGCTGGAACTCGTGATCCGGGCCGCCCTCCTCTACGTCGGCGCCCTGCTCGGAACCGCCGTGTACGCGGGGCTCGTCGACAAGAACATGTGGGGGCACGTACGCCGCTGGGCAGGCATCATGATCGCCGTGATCATGGTGAAACCCGTCATCGTCATCGTGCTCGGCCTGGCCGGCGCGCTGTCCTCCGACGACGGACCGGACGCGTTCTCCGCCGTCGTCTCCGGACTGGCGATCATCCTGCTCGCGATCTTCGCCTCCGGCATGATCTACCGCTTCGTCCCCGGCTTCGGCGACGAGATCCAGGGCGCCCGTACCAACCGCAAGCAGGCAACCGACGGCTCCCAGGCGGCCGCGATGATCAGCTCGCCCGCCGCTCTCGTCTCCCAGGGCATCAAGACCCACAGCAGCCGCGGCGGCGGCCAGGACAACGGCGGTGGCAACAGCGGCGGCGGACGCCCCGCCAACCCGGTCAGCGGCGGAGTCGCCGCCCACAGCTCCCGCAACTCCGGGAGCGGGGTCGGCGGCGGATCTGTCCCCTCCGCCGCACCTCCGCCCCGCAGCGGCTCCGGCCCCACCTCCGGTACCCCGCACAGCAGCCGCGGCCCGCGCCGCGGATCAGGAAGTTCAGGTAACAGCAGCACAGGAGGTGGCGGGCGTTGAGCACGCAGTCCCATCCGATCGCGCCCCGCCGTACGTATCTCATCGGCCGGGCCAGGCCCAACGCCATGGTCGGCAAGAACCGCGAGACCGGCGAGATCGCCCTGATCATCGGCGGGGCGTTCCTCGGCATGATGAGCGGGCTGCTCGTACCGGTCCTGTCCATGCGGATCGTGCTGCTCACCGGCTTCCCGCTGCTCGCCCTCGCGATCGTCTACGTCCCGTACAAGCACCGGACGTTCTACAAGTGGTTCGAGATCAACCGCAGCTTCAAGCGCTCGCTGCGCCGAGGCGCCACCTACCAGTCCGGCGCCATGGAAGCGGGCACCAGCGCCGACGGCCGCGAGGTCGAGATCGGACCGCCCCCCGGCATCGGCCGGATCAACTGGCTGGCCGCACCCTTCGGCCCCGACGAGATCGCCGTACTGCTGCACGCCGACCGCCGCACCGTCACCGCGGCGATCGAGATCGAGGGACCCGGCGTCGGGCTGCGCGACAGCGAGGACCAGGAAGCGCTCGTCGACCGCTTCGGCACCCTCCTCAAGCACGTCGCCAACGGCGACGGCTTCGTGACCCGCATCCAGATGCTCGCCCGCACCCTGCCCGCCGACCCCGACGCCCACGCCAAGGACGTAGCCCAGCGCGGCGACAAGACCTCCCCCGGCTGGCTCCAGGAGTCCTACGAGCAGCTCCAGTCGATGGTCTCCACCTCCAGCGAGCAGCACCGCGCCTACCTGGTCGCCTGCATGGAGTTCGACCGCGAGCTCGCCGCGGAGGCCAACGCCATGGCCCGCGCCGCCCGCCCCCACGGCGGCCGCAAGCTCGACCGGGACGCCGGACTCGCCGTCGTCATGGCGCGCGAGCTCACCGACATCTGCGCCCGCCTCGCCGAGGCCGACATCCGGGTACGCCAGCCGCTCGGCCAGAGCCGCCTGGCCTCCCTCGTCCACTCGATGTACGACCCCGACCACCCCATCGACCACATCCAGGCCATGACGAAGCGCAACGCCTGGCCCGCCGAACTGGACGCGGTCGAGCCGACGTTCCTCCAGGCCAAGACCCGCGAGTCGTCCACCCGCGCCCCCTGGTGCCACTCCACGGCCTGGGTGAAGGAGTGGCCGATGACGCCCGTCGGCGTCAACTTCCTGGCCCCGCTCCTGGTCCACACGCCCGATGTGATCCGTACGGTCGCGGTCTGCATGGACCTCGAACCCACCGAGATCGCCATCGAGCGGATGCTCACCGAGAAGACCAACGACGACGCCGAGGCCAGCCGCCAGGCCAAGATGAACCGCACCGTCGACCCCCGCGACATCGCCGCCCACGGCCGGCTCGACCAGCGGGGTGAAGATCTCGCGAGCGGCGCGGCAGGGGTGAACCTGGTGGGGTACATCACCGTGTCGTCCCGTTCGCCGGAGTCCCTCGCCCGCGACAAGCGGACGATCCGGGCCTCGGCCGGCAAGTCGTACCTGAAGCTGGAGTGGTGCGACCGCGAGCACCACCGCGCGTTCGTGAACACCCTGCCGTTCGCCACTGGCATCCGCCGCTAGCCGTACACGCCCCAGAGCACCGAACGCACGGAACGCACCGAGAGCACCCAGAGCACCGAGAGAGACGAAAGGGAGGTCGGTCACGCCATGCGAGATCCGCTGTCCGCGTTGTCGGACGCCTTTACCGCCTTCCTCTTCGGGAAGGTGGAGACGACCCGGCTGCCCGTCCGCACCTCGACCGGACAGGCTCAGGCGGTCTACCTGCCCACCGCCGCCCCCGGCCTCGGCGACTCCGGCGTGATCATCGGCCGCGAGGTGTACTCCGGCAAGGGCTACATCTACGACCCCTTCCAGCTGTACGGGCAGCAGCTCCCCGCCCCGCACTGGCTGGTGCTCGGTGAGTCCGGCAACGGCAAGTCCGCGCTGGAGAAGACGTACGTGCTCCGCCAGCTCCGCTTCCGCGACCGCCAGGTCGTCGTCCTGGACGCCCAGGGCGAGGACGGGGTCGGCGAGTGGAACCTCATCGCCCAGGAACTGGGCCTGACCCCCATCCGCCTCGACCCCACCTCCGCGCTCAACGGCGGCATCCGGCTCAACCCGCTCGACCCCGCGATCACCACGACCGGGCAGCTCGCCCTGCTCCGCACGATCATCGAAGTCGCCATGGGCCACGGCCTCGACGAACGGTCCGGCTTCGCGCTCAAGGTCGCGCACGCCTTCGTGAACGAGACGAAGAACGACCGCCAGCCCGTCCTGATGGACATCGTCGACCAATTGCGCCACCCGGAACCCGAATCGGCCGCGGCGATGAACGTCGACATAGACGACGTACGGGCCTGGGGCCTGGACGTCGCCCTCGTCCTGGACCGGCTCGTCGACGGCGACCTGCGCGGCATGTTCGACGGGCCGACGTCCGCCGATATCGACCTGGACGCCCCACTGATCGTCTTCGACCTCTCCCACATCGACCGCAACTCGATCGCCATGCCGATCCTGATGGCGATCGTCGGCGTCTGGCTGGAGCACACCTGGATCAGGCCCGACCGGAAGAAACGCATCTTCCTGGTCGAGGAGGCCTGGCACATCATCAACTCCCCGTTCGTCGCTCAGCTCTTCCAGCGCCTGCTGAAGTTCGGCCGACGGCTCGGGCTGTCCTTCGTCGCCGTCGTCCACCACCTCAGCGATGTCGTCGACGGAGCCGCGGCACGGGAAGCGGCGGCCATCCTCAAGATGGCCTCGACCCGCACGATCTACGCCCAGAAGGCCGACGAGGCCAGAGCCACCGGCCGGGTGCTCGGGCTGCCCCGATGGGCGGTCGAGATCATCCCCACGCTCACCCCGGGCATCGCCGTCTGGGACGTCAACGGGAACGTACAGGTCGTCAAACACCTGATCACCGAGGCCGAACGCCCCCTCGTCTTCACCGACCGCGCGATGACCGAGTCCTCCGCCATCGACCTGCTCCCGGAGGACGTACGCGCCGCCGAACTGGAGGCGGAGCAGCGCGCGGCCCGGATCGAGAACCAGCAGCGGCTCAACGAGTCGTCCGAGTCAACGGTGGCATGACATGGCAGGGCGCGGCGAGGCACGGTCCGGCGGCAACGCGGGCGGCAACGGCGGCATCCCCGACGGACTGCTGATCGGCCTGCTGGTCTTCCTGCTGGGGCTGACACTGCTGGCCTGGACCGCCACCGGCCTCTCCGGAGTCCTCGCCCACGGCGCCTGGCCGCACGGCGTCACCCTCGCCGAGACCCCGCTGGCCATGCGGCGCCTGGTGGAGGCCCCGCACGACCTGCCGGCCGCCTGGCCGACCACCCCAGCGGGGGCGCTCTCCGGATACGGACTGTTCTGGGGCCTGTTCATCGGTGAGCTGATGGTGCTGGTCGTCCTGACCATCTTCGTCATGGGCGTGGTCGCACGCCGGCGCGACGTACGGTCCCGGCAACGCGCCCAGCGGCTGGACCGGTTGGAACGGCTGGAGGAGCATCGGCCGGAGCGGGCCGCCCCGCAGCTCCCCGGCCTGGAGAAGGGCCAGGAGCACAGACATCAGTCCCCAGCACCGACCCCCGCCCCGGCACCCGCCCCGACCCCCGCCCCCACGGAACGCCTCCCCGAAACACAACAACAAGCCACCACCGCCCCGGCCACCATCCCCACCACCACATCGGCCACCACCACCGAACTCCTCGCGACCGCCGCCCCGCTCACCGTGCCCTCCCCCCGCGCCCCCCTCGTCGTCTACGGCCCCGCCGCCACCCGCCGGCCCACCGTCGTCCAGGCCATCAGCGAAGCCGACGGGCCCGCGCTCGTCGTCACCTCGGACCCCAGCGTCTGGGCCGAGACCAAGGACGCCCGCGCCAAACTGGGCCCCGTCCTCATCTACGACCCCGGCCACCTCTGCGACACCCCGGCCCGGCTCCACTGGGCCCCCACCGCCGGCTGCGAACAGCCGGCGCGGGCGGCCGCCCGCGCCGCCGCCCTCCTCGCCCCGGTCCGCCCGCAGGCCCGCATCGACGCGGCGACGGCCGACACCGCGGAGACGCTCCTCCAGTGCTGGCTGCACGCCGCGGCCATCGACGGCCGCCCCTTCCGCCAGGTCCACCGCTGGGCCCTGGGCGGCGCCGCCCACGAACCGGTGCGGCTGCTGCGTACCCACCCCAAGGCCGCGTCCGGACTCGCCGGACTGCTGGAGTCGGCGCTCACCGCGCACCCCGAACGCCGCGAGATGGCGCAGGAACTGACGGTCCGGGCCTTCGGCGCGCTCTCCTCGGTCCATGTCCGCGACACCTGCACCCCCAATCGGGCCGATGCGCTCGCGCTGGAATCTTTCGCGGACGAAGGGGGCACGCTTTATGTGGTGGGTGAACCCATCGAGAATCCGCGATCGGGCCCGGGAGCCATGCCCCTGCTCACGGCGCTCGCCTCAGACGTGGTCGAGCACGGCCGCCGCATGGCCGCACGGTCATCCGACGGTCGGCTCGACCCACCAATGACGCTCGTCCTCGACGACGTCGCGGCCGTCGCACCGCTGCCCCGGCTGCCCGAGCTGCTGGCGACCGGAAACAACCTGGGCCTGCCCACCGTCGCCCTGCTCCGCTCCCCCGAACAGGGCCGCGCCCGCTGGACCCAGCAGCTCCAGACGCCGAGCACCCCCTGACCCCACCCGGGCGCACCCCACCCCCGCCCCACCGCTACGGCCGGACCACCGCGTACTCCAGCTCGCGAGCCGTCGGCTCGCCCTGGACCGGCACCGTCTCCCCGGTCGGCGCGAACCCGATCCGGCGGTAGAACGCCGAGGCCCGCAAGTTGTCCTCGTGCACATACAGCCGTACGCGCTCGATCCTCGGCCCGCCCAGCGACCACGCCCAGTCCAGACCGGCCCGGAAAAGCTCCCCCGCCACGCCCCCGCCCCGCGCCTCGGGGCGTACGAACACCCCGACCACATGGGCCTGGTGGACATCGGCCGCCGCTCCGAACGCCACCTCCCCGTCCGGCCGCTCGACCAGCACGGTCACCGAACCCGCCCAGCTTCCGTCCGGCGCCACCGCGACGAACTGCCGCTTCTCACCGTCGCCCGTCTCCGAAGCGCCGGCCGCCCGCTCCTGCCAGAACGCGTCGGACCGCTCCACGGCCTGCTCGTACGTCTCCAGGAACGCCAGCGGCGCCACCGGGTCCCGCAGCGCGGCCAGCCGGAGTTCCTTGACCAGCCGCCACTCCTCGGCCCGCACCGGCCGTATCACGTAGTCCATGCGCCGATCCTCACCCGCCGCCGACGGCCGTGCAAACGGGTTCCGCCCCGGCCCCGGCGTCGTACCCCGGTACTACGCGCGCCGCCACCTGCCACCCCCGGTCCGACGTCCCGCGCCCGCCCGCTCCGTAGCGTCGACCGCATGATCAGGGCATACGAACTCACCAAACGGTACGGGGACACCACCGTCGTCCAGGACCTCGACTTCACGGTCCGGCCCGGCACCGTGACCGGCTTCCTCGGCCCGAACGGCGCCGGGAAATCAACCACCATGCGCATGCTGCTCGGCCTGGACGCCCCCACCCGGGGCCGTTCGACGATCGGCGGACGCGCGTACGCCACCCACAGCGCACCGCTGACCGAAGTCGGCGCCCTGCTGGAAGCCCGCTCCGTCCACCCCGGCCGCACCGCCTTCCACCACCTGATGTCCCTCGCCCACACCCACGGCATCCCCCGCAGCCGCGTCGAGCACGTCCTCGACCTGGCCGGACTGACCTCGGTCGCCGGGAAGCGGATCAAGGGATTCTCACTCGGCATGGGCCAACGGCTGGGCATCGCCGCCGCACTGCTCGGCGACCCGGCCGTCCTCATCCTCGACGAACCGGTCAACGGCCTCGACCCCGAGGGCGTCCTGTGGATCCGCAACCTGCTCAGATCCCTCGCCTCCGAAGGCCGCACGGTCCTCGTCTCCTCGCACCTGATGAGCGAGATGGCGCTGACCGCCGACCACCTCGTCATCATCGGACGAGGCCGCCTCCTCGCGGACACCACCGTCGACGACTTCGTCGCCATGGCCGGCGGCGCCTCCGTCCGCGTCCTCACCCCGCAGGCCCCCGCCCTGCAAGCCCTCCTCCAGGGCCCCGGCATCGACATCACAGGTCCCACCAGCACCACCGCTACCGGTGAACTGGACGTCCGCGGCGCGGACGCCGCCCACATCGGCCGGGTCGCGGCCGCACACTCCATCCCGCTGTACGAGCTCACGCCGCGCACCGCCTCACTGGAGCAGGCCTTCATGGACCTCACCCAGGAGTCGGCCGAGTACCGGATCACCGCCCCCGAACCGACCGGAGCCCTCGCATGACCACCGTGGCCGTCACCCCGCACCCCTATCGCATCACCCCGGCCCGGGTGCTGCGCTCCGAGTGGCACAAACTCCGGTCCCTGCGCTCGACCTGGATAACTCTGGGATCGGCCACCGCTCTCGTCCTCGCCGTCGGCATCCTCATGGGCACGACCTATACGTCCGGGGGCGGCGACTCGGACGTCGACACGGTCGTCATGGTCCTCTACGGCACCACACTCGGCACGCTCTGCACCGTCGTGCTGGGCATCCTGGTCACGGCGGGCGAGTACTCGACGGGCATGATCCGCGCCTCGCTCACCGCCGTACCCCAACGGCTCCCGGTCCTGTGGGCGAAGGCCGCGGTCTTCGCCGCCACCGTGTTCACCGTCATGCTCGCCACCTCGCTGGTCACCTTCGTCGTCGCCCAGTTCTTCCTCTCCGACACCGACCAGGCCGCCGCCCTCACCGACCCCGGCGTCCTGCGCGCCATAGCGGGCAACGCCACCGGGACCACGCTCCTCAGCCTGATCGCCCTGGGCCTCGGCGCCCTGCTCCGCTCGATCCCCGGCGCCATCGGCGCGTTCATCGGGGGCGTGATGGTCCTCCCGGAGGTGCTCACCATGCTTCCCTACGACGCGGTGGAGACCGCCGTCCGCTATTTCCCCACCCAGGCCGCCGGCGTACTCGGCTCCGCCACCCCGCTCCCCGACGCCGCCTCCAACGGCGCCGCCCTGCTCGCCCTCGTCCTCTGGGCTTCGGCCGCACTCCTCGCGGCAGCCGCCCTCCTGCGCCGTCGCGACGCATGAGGCGGACGGGGCCGCGGACGAGGGTGTAAGGATCGCGGGGGAGACGAAGGACGATCGGGGGGACGCGGACATGACGCACGACAGGGACGACGGCACCGACCGGCCGGGGGCACCCCGCCCCAGCCCGCTCACCGGGCACATTCAGCGACAACTCCAGCGCATCCGCGCGGCCGACCGGCGCAGGCCGGCCGTCTGGGACGGACTGCTCACCACGTTCTGGATCCTGTTCGCCGTGCTCGACGTCTCCTCGGGCGGCTGGCGCACCGTAGCCATCGACCCGAGCGTGTCCCCCCGGCTGGTGCTGCTGCTGAGCGCCGCGTTCTCCGCACCGCTGCTGTGGCGCCGCGGCCACCCGCTGGCCGTCCTACTGTTCATGACCCCGTTCGCACTGGTCAACGTCTGGACGGGGGCGGTCATCCAGGCCGCCTTCCTCCAGGAGATCGTGGTCTTCAACATCGCGCTCCGGCTGCCGCTGCGCACCCTGGCCGTGTCCGGCGGGATCGTGCTCGCCCCGCTCGCGATCGGCTCGGCCCACTTCTCGGAGCACTGGAACCAGCTCCTCGTACCCCACCTGTACGCGTTCGTGTTCGCGTCCCTGCTCGGCATCGTCTTCCGGACCCGCAAGGAGTACACGGAGGCCCTCGTCGACCGCGCCGACCGGCTCGAACTCGAACGGGACCAGCAGGCCCAGCTCGCCGCCGTCGCCGAACGGACCCGGATCGCCCGGGAGATGCACGACATCATCGGCCACAACCTGTCCGTCATCACGGGGTTGGCCGACGGCGGCGCGTACGCCGCGGCCAAGAGCCCGGAACGGGCCGCCCAGGCCCTCGACGCGATCAGCACCACCAGCCGCCAGGCCCTCGCCGAACTCCGCCGCCTGCTCGGAGTCCTGCGCGAATCCCCCGAGAGCGCCGACCGCACCCCGCAACCGACCCTCGACGACATGGAAACCCTGCTCACCGGCGTACGGACGGCAGGTCTTCCCGTACGTCTCAGCACCCAGGGCACACCGCCGGCCGTACCACCCACCGCAGGAATGCAGTTGACGGTCTACCGGGTGGTGCAGGAGGCGCTCACCAATACCCTGAAGCACAGCGGCGGACACTCCGCCCTGGCCGCCGAGGTCACCCTGACCTACCGGCCGAACGAGCTGGAGGCCGTGATCACCGACAACGGAACATCTGCTCCCGGCGCCGCCGCCGCACCGGACGGCACCGGGCAGGGCATCACGGGCATGCGTGAACGTGCTTCCCTGTACGACGGCACCGTAGAAACGGGCCGGCCCACCGGCACAGGCTGGCAGGTACGGCTCCGGCTCCCTCTGGAGGACTCCCCCTCGTGACGACCGTGCTCATCGCGGACGACCAGCCGATGCAACGCTTCGGATTCCGCATGCTGTTGGAGAGCCAGGGCGACATGACGGTCGTCGGCGAGGCCGCCAACGGCCACGAGGCCCTCCAACTCGTCGCCCGGCACCAGCCGGACGTCGCCCTGATGGACATCCGCATGCCCCTGCTCGACGGCATCGAGGCGACCCGCCGCATCATCAGGACGGGTTCCCGCACCCGCGTCCTCATCGTCACGACGTTCGACCTGGACCGGTACGCGTACGACGGGCTGCGGGCCGGCGCGAGCGGCTTCCTCATCAAGGACGCGATGCCCGAGGAGCTGCTCTTCGGCATCCGGGCGGTCGCGAGCGGCGACGCGGTGGTCGCCCCCCGCCTGACCCGCCGTCTCCTGGACGCGTACGTCCAGCACCTGCCGACCACCCCCGGCGGACCCGCGACGCCGGACTCGCGCATCGGGACCCTCACCGGCCGGGAACGGGAGATCCTCACCGTCATGGGACAGGGCTGGACCAACTCGGAGATCGCGGAGCGATTGCACCTGGCCGAATCAACCGTGAAGACCCACGTCTCCCGCATCCTCGCGAAAACCGGTGCCAGGGACCGCGTCCAGGCAGTGATCCTGGCGTACGACACCCACCTGGTCACTGCGGGCTGAGAGAGACGGGCCGAGAGAGGTAAGGGGCCTTCTGGTCTGGTCGGGAACGCAGAAAAGCCCCGTGCCACAAAGGCACGGGGCTCAACTATTAAAAGGAGTTCGGCGGCGTCCTACTCTCCCACAGGGTCCCCCCTGCAGTACCATCGGCGCTGAAAGGCTTAGCTTCCGGGTTCGGAATGTAACCGGGCGTTTCCCTAACGCAATGACCACCGAAACACTATGAAATTAACCAACACCGGAACACAACACGGCCGTTCGTTATTTCAGAACTAACACAGTGGACGCGAGCAACTGAGGACAAGCCCTCGGCCTATTAGTACCAGTCAGCTCCACCCGTTACCGGGCTTCCACATCTGGCCTATCAACCCAGTCGTCTACTGGGAGCCTTAACCCCTCAAAGGAGGTGGGAATACTCATCTCGAAGCAGGCTTCCCGCTTAGATGCTTTCAGCGGTTATCCTTTCCGAACGTAGCCAACCAGCCATGCCCTTGGCAGGACAACTGGCACACCAGAGGTTCGTCCGTCCCGGTCCTCTCGTACTAGGGACAGCCCTTCTCAATATTCCTACGCGCACAGCGGATAGGGACCGAACTGTCTCACGACGTTCTAAACCCAGCTCGCGTACCGCTTTAATGGGCGAACAGCCCAACCCTTGGGACCGACTCCAGCCCCAGGATGCGACGAGCCGACATCGAGGTGCCAAACCATCCCGTCGATATGGACTCTTGGGGAAGATCAGCCTGTTATCCCCGGGGTACCTTTTATCCGTTGAGCGACAGCGCTTCCACAAGCCACTGCCGGATCACTAGTCCCGACTTTCGTCCCTGCTCGACCCGTCGGTCTCACAGTCAAGCTCCCTTGTGCACTTACACTCAACACCTGATTGCCAACCAGGCTGAGGGAACCTTTGGGCGCCTCCGTTACTCTTTAGGAGGCAACCGCCCCAGTTAAACTACCCATCAGACACTGTCCCTGATCCGGATCACGGACCCAGGTTAGACATCCAGCACGACCAGAGTGGTATTTCAACGACGACTCCACAACCACTGGCGTGGCCGCTTCAAAGTCTCCCACCTATCCTACACAAGCCGAACCGAACACCAATATCAAACTATAGTAAAGGTCCCGGGGTCTTTCCGTCCTGCTGCGCGAAACGAGCATCTTTACTCGTAGTGCAATTTCACCGGGCCTATGGTTGAGACAGTCGAGAAGTCGTTACGCCATTCGTGCAGGTCGGAACTTACCCGACAAGGAATTTCGCTACCTTAGGATGGTTATAGTTACCACCGCCGTTTACTGGCGCTTAAGTTCTCAGCTTCGCCGACCCGAAAGTCAGCTAACCGGTCCCCTTAACGTTCCAGCACCGGGCAGGCGTCAGTCCGTATACATCGCCTTACGGCTTCGCACGGACCTGTGTTTTTAGTAAACAGTCGCTTCTCGCTGGTCTCTGCGGCCACCCCCAGCTCACGGAGTAAATCCGATCACCAGTGATGGCCCCCCTTCTCCCGAAGTTACGGGGGCATTTTGCCGAGTTCCTTAACCATAGTTCACCCGAACGCCTCGGTATTCTCTACCTGACCACCTGAGTCGGTTTAGGGTACGGGCCGCCATGAAACTCGCTAGAGGCTTTTCTCGACAGCATAGGATCATCCACTTCACCACAATCGGCTCGGCATCAGGTCTCAGCCTTAACGTGTGACGGATTTACCTACCACACGGCCTACACCCTTACCCCGGGACTACCACCGCCCGGGCTGGACTACCTTCCTGCGTCACCCCATCGCTTACCTACTACAAGTCTGGTTCGCTTAGCTCCACCACTACCCTCAACTCCGAAGAGATCGGGCTTAGCTTCACGGACTTAGCATCGCCTGATTCAGTACTGGGCGTTTCAAAGCGGGTACCGGAATATCAACCGGTTGTCCATCGACTACGCCTGTCGGCCTCGCCTTAGGTCCCGACTTACCCTGGGCAGATCAGCTTGACCCAGGAACCCTTAGTCAATCGGCGCACACGTTTCTCACGTGTGTATCGCTACTCATGCCTGCATTCTCACTCGTGAACCGTCCACAACTCGCTTCCGCGGCTGCTTCACCCGGCACACGACGCTCCCCTACCCATCCACACAGGCGTTGGCCCTATATGTGTGAATGACACGACTTCGGCGGTACGCTTGAGCCCCGCTACATTGTCGGCGCGGAATCACTTGACCAGTGAGCTATTACGCACTCTTTCAAGGGTGGCTGCTTCTAAGCCAACCTCCTGGTTGTCTCTGCGACTCCACATCCTTTCCCACTTAGCGTACGCTTAGGGGCCTTAGTCGATGCTCTGGGCTGTTTCCCTCTCGACCATGGAGCTTATCCCCCACAGTCTCACTGCCGTGCTCTCACTTACCGGCATTCGGAGTTTGGCTAAGGTCAGTAACCCGGTAGGGCCCATCGCCTATCCAGTGCTCTACCTCCGGCAAGAAACACACGACGCTGCACCTAAATGCATTTCGGGGAGAACCAGCTATCACGGAGTTTGATTGGCCTTTCACCCCTAACCACAGGTCATCCCCCAGGTTTTCAACCCTGGTGGGTTCGGTCCTCCACGAAGTCTTACCTCCGCTTCAACCTGCCCATGGCTAGATCACTCCGCTTCGGGTCTAGAGCGTGCAACTCAAACGCCCTATTCGGACTCGCTTTCGCTACGGCTTCCCCACACGGGTTAACCTCGCTACACACCGCTAACTCGCAGGCTCATTCTTCAAAAGGCACGCAGTCACGACGCACCGAGTAAACTCGGCGCGCGACGCTCCCACGGCTTGTAGGCACACGGTTTCAGGTACTATTTCACTCCGCTCCCGCGGTACTTTTCACCATTCCCTCACGGTACTATCCGCTATCGGTCACCAGGGAATATTTAGGCTTAACGGGTGGTCCCGCCAGATTCACACGGGATTTCTCGGGCCCCGTGCTACTTGGGTGTCTCTCAAACGAGCCGTTAATGTTTCAGCTACGGGGGTCTTACCCTCTACGCCGGACCTTTCGCATGTCCTTCGCCTACATCAACGGTTTCTGACTCGTCTCACAGCTAAGCAGACTATGAAAAAGAGATCCCACAACCCCGCATGCGCAACCCCTGCCGGGTATCACACGCATACGGTTTGGCCTGATCCAGTTTCGCTCGCCACTACTCCCGGAATCACGGTTGTTTTCTCTTCCTGCGGGTACTGAGATGTTTCACTTCCCCGCGTTCCCTCCACACTGCCTATGTGTTCAGCAGCGGGTGACAGCCCATGACGACTGCCGGGTTTCCCCATTCGGACACCCCCGGATCAAAGCTTGGTTGACAGCTCCCCGGGGCCTATCGTGGCCTCCCACGTCCTTCATCGGTTCCTGGTGCCAAGGCATCCACCGTGCGCCCTTAAAAACTTGGCCACAGATGCTCGCGTCCACTGTGCAGTTCTCAAACAACGACCAGCCACCCATCACCCCACCCTTAACCAGGTGAGTGCACTGGGGCTAAGCAACCGAAGGACGACCATGACGGCCGTACCTTCAGATACCCAACAGCGTGCCCGACCCGACCGATCCCTTCCCACATTCCACGCCGAAGCAGTACTAGTGAAAAACAACCTGTCGTGCCGAATAGTCAACGTTCCACCCATGAGCTGACCACCGCCGAACATTTGCTTAGCGTAGTGGCTCTGAATTCCTTACGGAATCTAGATGCTCCTTAGAAAGGAGGTGATCCAGCCGCACCTTCCGGTACGGCTACCTTGTTACGACTTCGTCCCAATCGCCAGTCCCACCTTCGACAGCTCCCTCCCACAAGGGGTTGGGCCACCGGCTTCGGGTGTTACCGACTTTCGTGACGTGACGGGCGGTGTGTACAAGGCCCGGGAACGTATTCACCGCAGCAATGCTGATCTGCGATTACTAGCAACTCCGACTTCATGGGGTCGAGTTGCAGACCCCAATCCGAACTGAGACCGGCTTTTTGAGATTCGCTCCGCCTCGCGGCATCGCAGCTCATTGTACCGGCCATTGTAGCACGTGTGCAGCCCAAGACATAAGGGGCATGATGACTTGACGTCGTCCCCACCTTCCTCCGAGTTGACCCCGGCAGTCTCCTGTGAGTCCCCATCACCCCGAAGGGCATGCTGGCAACACAGAACAAGGGTTGCGCTCGTTGCGGGACTTAACCCAACATCTCACGACACGAGCTGACGACAGCCATGCACCACCTGTACACCGACCACAAGGGGGGCACCATCTCTGATGCTTTCCGGTGTATGTCAAGCCTTGGTAAGGTTCTTCGCGTTGCGTCGAATTAAGCCACATGCTCCGCTGCTTGTGCGGGCCCCCGTCAATTCCTTTGAGTTTTAGCCTTGCGGCCGTACTCCCCAGGCGGGGAACTTAATGCGTTAGCTGCGGCACCGACGACGTGGAATGTCGCCAACACCTAGTTCCCAACGTTTACGGCGTGGACTACCAGGGTATCTAATCCTGTTCGCTCCCCACGCTTTCGCTCCTCAGCGTCAGTAATGGCCCAGAGATCCGCCTTCGCCACCGGTGTTCCTCCTGATATCTGCGCATTTCACCGCTACACCAGGAATTCCGATCTCCCCTACCACACTCTAGCCTGCCCGTATCGACTGCAGACCCGGGGTTAAGCCCCGGGCTTTCACAACCGACGCAACAAGCCGCCTACGAGCTCTTTACGCCCAATAATTCCGGACAACGCTTGCGCCCTACGTATTACCGCGGCTGCTGGCACGTAGTTAGCTAGCGCTTCTTCTGCAGGTACCGTCACTTTCGCTTCTTCCCTGCTGAAAGAGGTTTACAACCCGAAGGCCGTCATCCCTCACGCGGCGTCGCTGCATCAGGCTTTCGCCCATTGTGCAATATTCCCCACTGCTGCCTCCCGTAGGAGTCTGGGCCGTGTCTCAGTCCCAGTGTGGCCGGTCGCCCTCTCAGGCTGAGCTACCCGTCGTCGCCTTGGTAGGCCATTACCCCACCAACTAGCTGATAGGCCGCGGGCTCATCCTTCACCGCCGGAGCTTTTAACCTTCCCCCATGAGAGAGAAAGTATTATCCGGTATTAGACCCCGTTTCCAGGGCTTGTCCCAGAGTGAAGGGCAGATTGCCCACGTGTTACTCACCCGTTCGCCACTAATCCACCCCGAAAGGCTTCATCGTTCGACTTGCATGTGTTAAGCACGCCGCCAGCGTTCGTCCTGAGCCAGGATCAAACTCTCCGTGAATGTTTTCCCGTAATCGGGGATCACATCACGAGAGCGGAACAGTCGAGTCGGAATAAGACCGACCGTTCACTGTGTCCTCGCTATGTGCATTGCCTGGTAGAACCACAAGTGGGTCTGCCAGGACTTTCAAAGGAACCTCGAACCTGCCGAAGCAGGTCGGGGTATCAACGTATCTGGCGTTGACTTTTGGCACGCTGTTGAGTTCTCAAGGAACGGACGCTTCCTTTGTACTCACCCTCATCGGGCTTTCCTCCGGGCGCTTCCCTTCGGTCTTGCGTTTCCGACTCTATCAGACTCTTTCGTGTCCGATTCCCGGTCGAAGCGGGCCTCGCAATTTCGCTTTCCAGTTCTTCGCTTTCGCGTTTCCCTTTCCGGCGAGTCCGACTCTATCAGATCCTTTCGGGCCCGATTCCCAGTCAGCGGGGTTTGTCTTCCCGGCTGTTGGGCCGTTCCGACGTCTCAAACTCTAGCGGATCTTCCCGGCAGCTCATAATCGAGCCTTCGAAATAAATTTCGGCATACCGAAATTCTCCCGGGTGGGAGATCGTGCTGAGTTTTGGTTGCCGCATTCGCGGCGGATCGGTCGCCACAGAACCGGTTTGGCTCTGTGACAACTCGAAGAACCTTACGGATCGCGGTGGGGCGTGTCAACCCCTCCCCGGCCCGCCCGCGGAGGGGCGGTTCAGTCCAGGTCGGTGAGGCGGCCGCCGGCGTCGGGCTGGGCGTGTTCCACCCGACGCAGCAGCCGGATCAGCATCTCGCCGAGGACGCCGCGCTCGTCGCCCGAGAGGTCCTGGAGCAGTTCCTCTTCGAAGTCGGTGGCCATCCGCATCGCCTCCAGCCACTTCGCCCGACCCTCGTCCGTCAGCTCGACGATGACGCGGACCCGGTTGTTCTCGTCGCGGTCGCGGGTGACGAGGCCCTCGCCCGCCATGCGGTCGATGCGGTGCGTCATCGCGGCCGGGGTGAGTCCGAGCCGCTTGGCCAGCTCCCCAGGACCCAGCCGGTAAGGGGTGCCCGCCAGCACGAGGGTCTTGAGGACCTCCCACTCGGCATTGCTGATGCCGAGGGCGGCGACCTGGCGTCCGTACGCCACGTTCATCCGGCGGTTCAGCCGGCCGAGGGCGGAGACGACCTGCTCGACCTGGGGGTCCAGGTCCCGGAACTCGCGCTGATAGGCGGCGATCTGCTCGTCGAGGCTCGGCTCCTGGAGACCGGGCTCGGTGGTGTCAGACATGGCGCGCAGTATGGCACGCCACCCATAGCCGTCGAAGTCCTTCAATCTGTATTGTTGAGCTTCTAACTTTAGTGCTAAAGTCTTCGGGTTCGAGTCGTTCGGTTCGCTCGATCACATGGCTTCGAGACCTTGAGGTAGGTGAGTGTGACCAGGGAAATGGGTGCAGCACTGCGGCGGATCCAGCTGGGGAGCGCGCTGAGCGCGTTCGGACTCGGGTTCACCGTTCCGTATCTGTACGTCTATGTGGCGCAGGTACGGGATCTGGGTGCCGGTACGGCGGGCGTCGTGCTGGCGGTCTTCGCCATGGCAGCGCTCGCCGTCCTGCCGTTCACCGGGCGGGTCATCGACCGTCGCGGGCCGCTGCCCGTCCTGCTGGTCGCCTCGGTCGTCGCCTCCCTGGGCGCGGTCGCCCTCGGCTTCTCCTCACAGGTGACTGCCGCCGTCCTGTCGGCCGCGGTCCTCGGCGCGGGGACCGCCGTCATGCAGCCGGCCCTCGCCACGATGCTCGTGCGGTGCTCGGACACCGGCACCCGTACCCGGGCCTTCGCCATGCAGTTCTTCCTGCAGAACCTGGGCCTCGGCATCGGCGGACTGGTCGGCGGACAGATCGTCGACACGGAGCGGCCGGCGTCCTTCACGCTGCTGTTCCTGATCGAAGCGGTGATGTTCCTCGTGCTCGGCGCCATCACGGCGACCGTGCGGATGCCTCGCACGCCCGCCGTCGCGGCGGAGGTGTCCGGCACGGGTGCGGGCGCGCGGGGCGGCGGGATGCGGACGCTGCTCTCGCACCGGGCCATGGTGCAGCTGTGTGTGCTCGGGTTCGTGGTGTTCTTCGCCTGCTACGGACAGTTCGAGTCCGGGCTCGCCGCGTACGGCACGGAGGCCGCCGGGATCGAGCCCTCCACGCTCGGGATCGCGCTGGCCGCCAACACCGCGGTCATCGTCGTCGCCCAGTTCGTGGTGCTGCGGCTGGTGGAGCGCCGCCGTCGCAGCCGGGTGATCGCGGCGGTCGGGCTGATCTGGGCCTTCGCCTGGATCGTGGCGGGCTACGCCGGGCTCGGGCACGGCAGCCAGACCATGGCGACGGCCGCGATGATCTCCACGTACGCGCTGTTCGGGCTCGGTGAGTCGATGCTCTCGCCGACCGTCGCGCCGCTGGTCGCCGATCTGGCGCCGGAGTCGATGGTCGGGCAGTACAACTCGGCCTTCGCCCTGTGCAAGCAGCTGGCGCTGGCGGTCGGTCCCGCCGTGGGCGGACCCATGGGGGCCTCGCTGCACGGGCCGTACATCGTGACGTTCGTACTGTTCTCGCTCGGGATCACCGTGCTCGCGCTGCGGCTCGGCCGGCGGCTCACCCCCGTACAGGACCAGCCTTCGCTCGCGGCGGTGCCGTCGCGGGTGGTGGCGGTGTCGTTGCCGGAGGGCGCGGCGGCCGAAGCGCCGGTCCCGGTCGCCGCCGTGCACTGAGGCCGGGACCGCGCCCTGCTCCTACCGGGGCAGGGCGAATTCGCACCAGACCGCCTTGCCGCCGCCCGGCGTGCGACGGCTGCCCCAGGACGTGGCGATCGTGGCGACGATGGAGATGCCCCGGCCCGCCTCGTCCGCCGGTTCGGCGCGGCGGCGGCGCGGCAGGTGGTCGTCGCCGTCCGTGACCTCGATGATCAGCCGGCGGTCGGTGCGCCGCAGGCCCAGGCGCATCGGCGGTGTGCCGTGCTGGAGGGAGTTGGCGACCAGCTCGCCCGCGGCGAGGACGCCCAGGTCGCAGAGGTCCACCGGGAAGCGCCACGACGTCAGGACGCCCGTCGCGAAGGCGCGGGCGCGCGGGGCGGCTTCGATGCCGCCGAGCAGATCGAGCGAGGCGTTGTGGAACAGCTCCGCGACCGGTCCGGTGCGGGCGGGGTGCTGGACCACCAGGACCGCGACGTCGTCGTCGTGTTCCGCGGTGATGTTGAGGGAGCGCATCAGTCGGTCGCACACCACCTGCGGCGCGCCCTTCGCACCGGAGAGCGCCCGCTCAAGAGCGGCCACGCCCTCGTCGATGTCCTCGCTCCGGCGCTCGACCAGCCCGTCCGTGTAGAGGACGGCGGTGGAGCCGGGCGGCAGCGCGATCGTGCCGGAGGTGTGGGTCCAGCCGCCGGTGCCGAGCGGCGGGCCGGTCGGTCCCTCGGCGCGGTGCACCGTGCCGTCCTCGTCGCGCACCAGGATCGGCAGGTGGCCGGCGGAGGAGTAGACGAGCAGGCCCTCGTTGGGATCGTGGACCGCGTAGGCGCAGGTGGCGATCTGGTTGGCGTCGATCTCGGCGGCCAGCCCGTCGAGCAGCTGGAGCACCTCGTGCGGCGGGAGATCGAGGCGGGCATAGGCCCGGACCGCGGTGCGCAGCTGGCCCATCACGGCGGCGGCGCGCACCCCGCGCCCCATCACGTCCCCGATGACCAGGGCGGTACGGCCCGCGCCGAGGGTGATGACGTCGTACCAGTCGCCGCCGACCGCGGCGTCCGTGCCGCCGGGCTGGTAGGTGGCGGCGATCCGCAGGTCGTCGGGCTGCTCCAGCTCCTGCGGGAGCAGCGAGCGCTGGAGGGTGACGGCCGTTTCGCGGTGGCGCCGCTCGCTGGTGCGCAGCCGCTCGGCCGCCTCCGCGTGGTCGGTGACATCGGCGGCGTACACGAGCACTCCGCCCTGCTGCCCCTTGTCCTTGTCGTGCTGGACCGGGGTGCAGGTCACGGTGTACGAGCTGCCGCCGGCCACCTTGCGGGACTTGACCGTGCGGGGTGTGCCGCTGCGCAGGACCTGGTCCATCAGGGGGAGCAGGCTCAGCTCGGTCAGCTCGGGCATCGCCTCGGCGGCCGGGACACCGGAGGGGCGGGGGCCGAAGGCCGCGGCGTAGGCGTCGTTGACGTACGCGACGCGGTGCTCGGGTCCGTGCAGCAGGGCGACGAGGGCCGGCAGCTGGCCGAGGATGTCGCGGGCGGAGAGGTCCTCAAGGGCGGGCGCCGGGGGGCGGGTCGCCGGCGCGTCGGGTCCGTCCTGGGGCGGGCCGGACGCGGTTTCGTCCTGTGCGTACTCGGCGCGGGCCGCCGGTACGGCACTGTGGTCGTCCCGGGCGGCTCGACGCTGCGTACCGGGTAGGCGGGCGCTCCAGCGCGTGAAGTTCACGGAATTTCTGGCCTCGTGTGTCGGTCTGGTCCGCTCGGGCGGGCTGCTTCCTCTGCTGCTTCCTCTGCCGGTCCTCTGCCTGTTCTCCTGCCGGGCTGCTTCCGCTGCCGGCCGTGCTCCTGCCGGGCTGTTTCTTCCCGCCGGTCCGGGGGCCGGACTGCCAGGAGGGCGCAGCCGGAGCCCGCCGCTGCTGGTTACTGTCGGTCGCCGCCTGCCGGGTCACTCTGTGCAGATGTGAGCCCACCTATGGTCACACGTCCAGCGTGTCGGACCCTACTGACAGTCGTCGCCGTCGCCGCCGGGACGCCTTCCCGCGGCGAGTTCGAACTCGGCCCGGGGGTGTTCCAGCGAGCCGAGGGAGACGATCTCGCGCTTGAACAGGCCCGCGAGGGTCCATTCGGCGAGGACGCGGGCCTTGCGGTTGAACGTGGGGACCCGGCTCAGGTGGTAGACGCGGTGCATCAGCCACGCAGGGTAGCCCTTGAGCCTGCGTCCGTAGACATGCGCGACACCTTTGTGCAGGCCGAGCGAGGCGACGGAGCCCGCGTAGCTGTGCCGGTACTCCGTGAGCGGTTCGCCGTTCATGGACGCGACGATGTTCTCCGCGAGGACCTTGGCCTGGCGGACCGCGTGCTGGGCGTTGGGCGCGGTCTCCCGTCCCGGTTCGTCGGAGGTCAGGTCGGGGACGGCGGCGGCGTCACCGGCGGCCCAGGCGTGTTCGGCGCCCTCGACGGTGAGCTTCGCCGTGCAGCTGAGCCTGCCGCGTTCGTTGAGCGGCAGACCGGTGGCGGCGAGCAGTGGGGCGGGCTTCACACCGGCCGTCCACACGAGGGTGCGGGTCGGGAAGCGGGAGCCGTCGCTGAGCACGGCCACCCGGTCCTCGCAGGACTCCAGCCGGGTTTCGAGCCGTACGTCGATATTGCGGCCGCGCAGCTCCCGTACCGCGTACTTCCCCATCGATTCACCGACCTCGGGCAGGATGCGGCCGGTGGCCTCGACCAGGATCCACTTCAGGTCCTCGGCCTTGATGTTGTGGTAGTAACGCGCCGTGTAGCGGGCCATGTCCTCCAGCTCGGCCAGTGCCTCCACCCCCGCGTAGCCGCCGCCGACGAAGACGAAGGTGAGGGCGGCGTCGCGGATGGCGGGGTCGCGGGTGGCGGAGGCGATGTCCATCTGCTCGATCACGTGGTTGCGCAGCCCGATGGCCTCCTCGATGGTCTTGAAGCCGAAGCCGTGGTCGGCGAGACCGGGGACGGGCAGGGTGCGCGAGACGGAGCCGGGCGCGATGACGATCTCGTCGTACGGGATCTCGACGGCTCCGGTGCCGTCCTCGCCCGTGGCCAGTGTGGTGACGGTCGCGACGCGCTTGGCCGGATCGATCCGCCGCGCCTCACCGATGACGATCGTGCAGTCGGGCAGGACCCGGCGCAGCGGGACGACCACATGGCGCGGTGAGATCGAACCGGCGGCGGCTTCCGGGAGGAACGGCTGATACGTCATATAGGGGTCAGGGGTGACGACGACAATCTCCGCTTCGCCGCTTCTCAGCCGCTGTTTGAGCTTCCGCTGGAGACGCAGCGCGGTGTACATCCCGACGTAGCCGCCGCCGACGACGAGAATGCGCACGCCGGGCGGGGGGCCGGGGGGTGTTCCCCCGGAATCTGAAGCCATCACCACCCCATGACGCAACGCGCTCCGGAGTTTGTCCACAGCCCCGGCAAATTGTGTGACCGGAGCTTCCGAACGGGCCGCTCCGGTTGATCGTCGCGGCAATACGGACGCCGCGCAGGTCAGGGGTTGCGGTGGGGGGTACGGGCAGTGGGCGAATCGGTGATCAACCGGTCCTTGTTCCGATCGGGGGGCGCTCCGGGCGGAACTGCCCCCTTCTGAATTGCCCCTGGCTCAACTATGTTCGTGTGTCGTCGGGGTGACGGATGAGATCATCGCTCAACCCGGCAGACACGGCGGGAGTCTCCGGGGGGAGACGTCATAACCGGGGGATCAGTTATGCATATTCAGGAATCGCATTGGCCAACTGCTGCTGTCGCGCCCGAAGGAAACGGGCGGATCGGCGCAGTCGGTGCGGTCGGCGCAGTCGGAACGGTGAGCGGTGTCGGGTCATCAGGGGCCCCTGTCTCACCGGGAGCGGTGAGCACGCTGAGTACCGCACTCGGCTCGGGCACCGTCGGCGCGGGAGCGCACGGCCGCTCGGCGCCACTCCGGGTGGACGCGCAGCGCAATCTGGAACATGTGCTGCGGGCCGCCCGCGAGGTGTTCGGTGAGCTCGGGTACGGCGCTCCGATGGAGGACGTGGCGCGTCGGGCCCGGGTCGGTGTCGGCACGGTGTACCGGCGCTTCCCCAGCAAGGACGTGCTGGTGCGGCGGATAGCCGAGGAGGAGACCTCCCGGCTGACCGACCAGGCGCGGTCCGCGCTGGGGCAGGAGGAGGAGCCGTGGTCGGCGCTGTCGCGCTTTCTGCGGACCTCGGTCGCCTCCGGTGCGGGGCGGCTGCTGCCGCCGCAGATACTGCGGGTCGGGGTGGACAGCGACGACTCGGCGCCGGTCGGCGACGCGGGCACCGCACGGGACGAACCCCGGGTGCCGCAGCAGCGCCAGGAGACCGGCCAGGGCGGTGGCCTGCGGGTCGCGGAGCCCCGGCAGGAGTCCGCGGAGCCGGAGATCGACGGCGTCGGCAGTGGAGCGGCCGAGCTGCTGGAGGTCGTGGGCCGACTGGTCGACCGGGCGCGGACATCGGGTGAGCTGCGCCGCGATGTGACGGTGGCCGATGTGCTGCTGGTCATCGCGACGGCGGCCCCCTCGCTGCCGGACGCGGCTCAGCAGGCGGCGGCTTCGGCCCGGCTGCTGGACATCCTGCTGGAGGGGCTGCGCTCACGTCCTGCGTGAGCGGGGGCTCGGGGGTCGGCCGCCGCCTCGGCGGACCGCCCCCGGCCCGTCACGGGCCCGGAAGCTTCGGGGGCTTCGGAAGCTTCGAGGGCTTCGGGGGCTTCGGGGGCTCCGGAAGCTTCGAGGGCTTCGGGGGCTTCGGGGCCGTTGTCGGCTCGGCTGTACTCATGCCGCTCAACTGCCCCATCAGCACAACCTGTTACCCCTTCCCCGAACGAGTGTCCGCTAGTGCTCACATTCGGGAGAACGCCCCGGATGAGTGGTTGGCGGGGCTGAGGGGTCGCGACTGCCGCCCTCTGTGGCACGCTTGCCCGGTATTCGGGTCCGAAAGCGCATACGGGGGCGACCGTGATGAGCGGTGACGGGCAGCAGGAAGAGTCGTTCGACGGTGTCTCCACCACGGGCGGCGGCTCAGGTACGGGCGGCCTGCCCGCGGAGCAGGTGCCGAGCCAGGCCGGACCCGGCCGCCAGGGCTCCGGCGAAGAAGAGGACGGCGGGACGGTCCTGCCAGGGCCGTGGCCCCCCGCACCGGCCGAGAACCCGGCGCCTGCGGGCACGGACGCGGTCCCCGCGCAGCGGGAGGGCGGCGGCCGGAGCGCCACCGATGCCGCCGGAACGGCCCTCTCCGACGCCGAGTTGATCCAGCGGATGCGGGACGGCGACGACCTCGCGTACGACGAGCTGTTCCGCCGGCACTCGGACGCGGTGCGCCGGTACGCGCGCACCTGCTGCCGGGACGCGCATACCGCCGACGACCTGACGGCCGAGGTCTTCGCCCGGACGCTACAGGCCGTACGGGGCGGCAAGGGCCCGCAGGAGGCGGTACGCGCCTACCTGATGACAGCGGTCCGGCACGTCGGCGCCGCGTGGACGAAGACCGCCAGGCGGGAGCAACTGGTCGACGACTTCGCGGCGTTCGCCGCACAGGCCTCGCGCTCCTCCGAGGTCTCGGACGCGGACACCCTCGATCTCGGCGCCGATGTGCTGGCGATGCACGAGGCCGAGCAGTCGATGGCGATGCAGGCCTTCCGCAGCCTCCCCGAGCGCTGGCAGGCGGTCCTGTGGCACACCACCGTCGAGGAGGAGTCGCCCAGCGACATCGCCCCGCTCTTCGGGCTCACCGCCAACGCCACCTCTGTGCTCGCCAGCCGGGCCCGCGAAGGACTCAAGCAGGCGTATCTGCAGGCCCATGTGAGCCAGGCGCTCACCTCCGGCGGCGACTGCGCCCGCTACGCGGACCGGCTCGGCGCCTACGCCCGCGGCGGGCTGCGGATGCGCGCCGAGCGCGGCCTGCGCGGACATCTGGACGAGTGCGCGAAATGCCGGCTCGCGGCGGGCGAACTGGCCCATGTGAATGCCGGGATTCCCGCGCTGCTCCCGGTCGCGGTCATCGGCTGGTTCGCCGCCGGATACACGCTCAAGGCCGCCGGGATCGTGGCGGGCGGAGCGGCCGGTGCGGCGGGCGCGGGTGCCGCGGCCGCGGCGACCGGCGGGGGTTCGTCCGCCGGCTCTGCCGGTGGCGCCGGGGCCTCCGAGGGGCTCGGCGCTCCGGCGAAGGCCGGTATCGCGGCGGCGGTCGCCGTCGCGGCCGCGGCCGGGCTGGTGTGGGCGCTGGTCGGCGACGACCAGCCCCGGCCGGAGGCGAAGCCGGTGGCCAGGCCGCCGGCCGTGGCGCCCGCGGTGCCCTCGCCCGCACCGCCGAAACCGAAGCCCACCCCGCCCCCGAAGCCGGCGCCGCCCGCTCCCGTACCGCAGAAGCCGGAGCCCACCCCGACACCCACGCCCACCCCCACACCGCCGCCGAAGCCGACGCCGCGGGCGCCCGCCCCGAAGCCGACCCCTACGCCCACCCCCACACCGACTCCGACCCCGACTCCCCCGCCCGCACCGGCGCCGGAGGTGTACCAGGTCAACGAGTTGAGCTACAGCCTCCTCGGAGACCACTCCGGCCCCGAGGTGGTGCTCGGGGAGAGCGGCTGGGTCTGGCAACGGTCCGGGATGTCGATCGGCGGCACGCGGTACGCCCACGGGGTGACCGTCCACAGCCGCTCGTCGGTCGTCATCGAACTGAACCGCCAGTGCACCCGTTACGAGGCGATGGTCGGCGTCGACGACCTGACCATGGGCCTCGGTTCCGTGCGCTTCTCCGTGTTCAACGGCGACGGGGCACGGCTGTGGCAGTCGCCCGTGATGAACGGCGACGATCCGGCCGTACCGGTGGGCGTCGGCATCGAGGGCCAGGACCGGATCCGGCTCGTCGTGGAGCCGACCACCCCGTTCGGCGGGGTGGCCCTCGCCAACTGGGCGGACTCCCGGATCAGTTGCCGCTGACCAGCGGGCCGGTGATCTCCGCGAGCAGGCGGACGACGTCGTCGATCGTCAGGGCGTGGCCCGCCGCGCGCTCCTTCTCGTAACTCCCCGTCCCCAGCGCCTCGCGGGCCAGCTGCCCGGCCTCGTCGACCGCCGCCTGCTCCACCTCGGTCCTGGGCCCGCAGAGCCGCCAGCTGTCGGCGGCGGCCAGGACGCGTACGGCGGCCGCGTGGTGGCCCAGCTTCGGCAGCACGGTCGCGAGGGCGTCCGCCAGGTATCCGGTGATGACCTCGGAGTACTGCCCGTCCCGGGCCGCGACCAGGGCCGCCGCCAGCCCGCGCAGAGCGACGGCCGGGCCGCCGTGGGGCTCCGGCTCGTACACGGCGATGCGGGCGGAGAGTCCGTCCAGCAGCGCGGGCATCTGCGTGGGCGGGCTGTTCTCGTCCTCCCTCCCCCGCGCCTCGGTGAGCCTGCGCCGGGCGACCGCGATGTCGCCCCGGTCCAGGGCGATGGTGGCGCGCAGGTAGTGGACGTAAGCGACCGCGTCGTGCGTCTGGTAGCGCTCCGCCTCGGCCGCCGAGCGGTCCAGGCCACGCTCTGCGGCGGCCACGTCGCCGGTGCGGTAGGCGAGTTCGGCCAGCCGGGCCAACAGGAACGGGGCCTCGGCGTGGGCGCCGACCTCACGGGCGAGCAGCAGCGCCTCCTCGTAGGCCGGACGCGCCTCCTCGTACCTGCCCCGCATCATGGCCGCCTCCGCCGCGGCGCTCTCGACCTGGGCGCGCATCCAGCGGTCCCCGACGCGGCGGCTCAGAGCTCGCAGTTCCACCAGGTCGTCGTCGATCCCCGGCATGCCTCCCGGCATGTCGACGATCATGTGCGTACGGAACATCAGCGACACGCCGTACCCCCAGTCGTTCCCGTGGACGCGGGCGTTGCCGACGACGGCGTCGATCTTCCGGTGTACGTCCCCCATGTCCTTCGTGCCCAGCGTGATGAACGAGGTCATCGGCCAGAGCAGCCCGGGGAAGCGGGCCGCCTGGGGACCGGCCGACATGAACGCGTCGGCCAGCCTTCGCACCAGCGCCTCGTCCGGCTGACCGTCGCGGCCCGCGTCCGGCGAACCGCTCTCCGCCTCCAGGAAGAACCGCAGCATGCGCAGATTCATCCAGGGCCAGTAACGGGGGTCGGTGGCGTCGGCGGGCTCCGGGCCGAACGACAGCGCCCGCGCGGTCCAGCCGAGGCCCTCGGTGCGGTAGTTGCGCAGCCACCAGAACCAGCCCATGCCCAGCACCAGCCGCGCGGCGTCCGATTCGGCGGACGCGGTCGATGGACCGGACCGGCCGGGCTGAGGGGCGGTGGTGCGGTGGAGCGCGGCCCTGATGTTGTCGAGGTCCGTCTCCAGGCGCTGGATCCAGGGGAGCTGCTCCGCGGAGCGCAGCTTCGGCTCCGCCTCCTCGACGAGCGAGAGGAAGTACGCGGTGTGTGCCCGCCCTGCCTCGGCCCGTACGTCCGGGGTCTCGGCGCAGCGCTCGATGGCGTACTCGTGGATGGTCTCCAGCAGGCGGTAGCGCATGCCGCCGTCGGCGGCCGGGGTGGCGACGACGAGGGACTTGTCGATGAGCGCCCCGATGAGGTCTGCCGTGTCTGCCGTGGCGGCTGTGGTGGCTGTGGTGGCTGTGGTGGCTGTGGTGGCTGTGGTGGCTGTGTCCGCGGTGTCGGCGGTGTCGGCGGTGTCGGCCGTGTTGTGCTCGGCAGGCCTGCCCGGTGGCGTGATCACCGCCTCCGCGGCGGGCAGGTCCCAGCCGCCCGCGAAGACCGAGACCTGGCGCAGGGCGGTGCGTTCGTCCTCGTCCAGCAGATCCCAGGACCAGTCGACGACCGCGCGCAGGGTCTGCTGGCGCGGCAGTACGGTCCGGCTGCCGCTGGTCAGCAGGCGGAACCGGTCGTCCAGCCGGTCGGCGATCTGGCGCGGGCTCAGCATCCGCAGCCGGGCGGCGGCCAGCTCGATGGCGAGCGGCAGCCCGTCCAGCCGACGGCAGATCTCGGCGACGGCGGCCGCATCGTGTGCGGCCTCCCGTGCGGGGTCGAACCCTGGCCGCACGGCACGGGCCCGCTCGGTGAAGAGACGGTGGGCGAGATCGGCCGGGAGCGGATCCACCGGACGGACGGATTCGCCGGGCACGCCGAGCGGTTCGCGGCTGGTGGCGAGGACGCGCAGCCGGGGGCAGCGGGTCAGCAGGGTCTCGGCAAGCGTGGCCGCCGCGCCGATGACGTGCTCGCAGTTGTCGAGGATGAGGAGGAAGGGGCGGGACCTGGACCAGTGCGCGAGGTGATCCGCGAGCAGCTCGACCGGATCGGTGCGCGGATGCGTTCCGTCGTGGGCGCTGTCCCGCAGCAGGGCCGTCTCGCGCAGCCCGAGCGCGGAGAGCACGGCTCCCGGGACGGCTTCGGGGTCCTCCACCGGGGCGAGTTCCGCGAGCCAGACGTCACCTGCGGCGCGGCCCCCGTGCGCCGCGGACTCCTCGGCCAGCCGGGTCTTCCCCGAGCCTCCCGGACCGGTGAGGGTGACCAGCCGGGAGCGGGTCAGGTCGTCCCGGATTGTGCGGAGTTCGGGCTCCCGCCCGACGAAGGAGGTGAGCCGGGGGCGGAGATTGCCCCGGCATTCCGGCGGTTCGGCCCCGGGTGCGGGTGGTGCGGGTGGTGCGGGTGGTGCGGGGTTGAGCAGTGTGCGGTGGAGGGCGGCCAGCTCGGGCCCGGGGTCGGTGCCGAACCCCTCGGCGAGGGCGCGGCGCGCGTCCTCGTACGCCGCGAGCGCGTCGGCCGGCCGTCCGGCGGCGCGCAGGGCGCGGATGAGCTGGGCCCGGAAGCGTTCGTCGTACGGGTGCGCCGCCGTCAGCTCCACCAGCTCGGGCACGAGAGCCGCCATCGGCCCCGTGGGGCCGTCGGCCGCCGCGCATCGCAGGTCGGCCTCGATGCGGTGCTCCAGTGCGGCCCGCCGGTGGGCCTCCGGACGCAGCGCGTGGCCGTGGTCGCGGTCGGGCAGGTCGGCCAGGGCGGGGCCACGCCACAGGGCCAGTGCCGTACGGAGCGTGCGGGCGGCGTCCTGCGGCGCGTCCGCCTCCAGCTCGGCCGCGCCCTGCCGGGCGAGCCGCTCGAACTCGTGCAGGTCCACGTCCGCAGGGGTGGCCGCCAGCCGGTAGCCGCCGGGGGTGCTGGCGAGCGCCTCCCGCCCCAGCGCCCGGCGCAGACGGCCCACCAGGGCCTGGAGCGCGGCGGGGGCATCCGCCGGAGGATCGTCCGCCCACACGTCGTCGACGAGCTCGGTGATCGGCACGGAGCGGCCGGGCCGCAGCGCCAGGGACGCGAGAAGGGCGCGCAGGCGCATGCCGCCGAGGGGCAGCGCCCCGCCCTTCTCGTCTCGCGCCTCCGTGACGCCCAGGATCAGATACCGCACACCGCCATTGTGTCCCGCCGGTACGACAACCGGAGGCGGGCGGCGCCAAGCCCCTCCGCCCGTCCCGTTCTCGCTCCCCGCCTACGGCTGGAGCGTCCGTCGCGCCGGGACCACCCCGCCGGCGACGGCCCGCTGGCGCGGTGCCGCCGTGCCCGTCCAGCAGGTGCCGCGGCGCGAGACGAGGCGGCGCAGCCACAGTTCGGTGGAGGCAAGGTCCGCGAGGCCGTCCAGCGGGAGGGGTTCGCCCTCCGCGGCCGCGCGCAGGGCCTTGCGTACGACGCGGGCCTCGACCAGGCCCGCGTCGGCGAGCAGCGGGGCGTCGAAGAGGGCGATCAGCTCGGGGAGCGCGGCGCGCAGGCCGGTGCGGGTGACCTCGGTCGAGGTGGCCTGGGACGGCGCGCCCCAGCCGGGCGGCAGCTCGTGGATGCCGGTGCCCGCCAGGACCCGGCGCAGGACCGCCGCGCGGGCGCCCGGCTGGACCCGGAGGGACTCGGGGAGCGCACGGGCGGCGCGTACCACCTGGTTGTCGAGGAAGGGCGCGTGCAGCCGCTGGCTGCGGACCTCCGCGGCCTGCTCCAGGATCCGGTGGTCGGCGGCGTTCCGGGCGAGCGCGGCCCTGGCGCGGGCCTCGCCGGGGCGTTGGACGGAGGTGGGGCGGATCGCCGCCTCCTGAAGGCGAACCGATACTTCAGCGAGCGCCTCCCCGGTCAGCCAGCGGGCGGCGGGCCCCGGGCGCGACCAGGTCAGGGCGGCGAGCGAGGCATCGGTGGGGGTGTCGAGCTCCGGGGTGAGACGGTTGGCGTCGGGAAGACGCTCCGCCGCCGCTTCGAGGCCGGTGCGGTACGACGTACGGGCCAGGCGCCGGGCCGCCCGGTAGACGGTCAGCGGGACGAACAGGGAGTGCGCGGAGGGGCCTTCGGCCTTGGCGAGCGCGGCGACCGGGCGCAGCAGATGGCGTCGGCGGCGGTCGAGCAGCAGGTCGGCCAGCCGGGCGGGGTGGGCGTCGAGCACCTGCCGGGCGCCGTCGCCCACGAAGTGGTCGGCGCTGCCCGCGGCGAGCCGGCGGCGATGGCGTTCGACGGCGACGAGGGACGGGGCCGGCTCGTCGGTCAGGGGGCCGTTCTCCAGTTCTGCGTACGGCAGCGCCTCCTCGCCTGCCGCGACGACGACGTGGTGCAGTCGCGGGTTGGCGGCGATGACGCGGGCACGTTCGAGTTCGTCCTCGTGGGCGCGGGTGGTCAGGTCGTTGAACGTGACGGCGAGCAGCCGTTCGCCCGCCCCCGTGCCGTGGCCCAGGAGGGTGCCGGGCAGTCCGGGGAGCCCGGCGGCGAGCAGGGCGAGGGTGGCGGACGCGCTGCCGCCGGAGAGGTCGGAGCCGATGCCGGGGACGGGCGCTCCCCGGGCGGCCCGGCGTTCGGCGGGGCCCATGCCGGGGACGGGGCCCGGGTCGGGTGGCGCGGTCTCCGGGGCGTGGCGGGGCGCGAGCAGCCTGGCGCGCACGGCCTCGACCAGGGCGTCGCGCACCCCGTCGACCGCGCTCACCGGATCGATCTCGGGTGCGGCCACCGCGAGGGAGGCCACCGCCTCGTACCCGGTGATCTCCCGCGAGCCCTCGCGGAGGATCAGCGCGTGTCCGGGCGGGATGCGTTTCACCCCGGCGTACGGGGTGCCGTCGCGCAGCGCCTCCGGGGTCTCTGGGCAGGCGAGCAGCGCGGCGAGGTGGCCGATGTCGAGCTGGGCCTCGATGAGGTCGGCGAGCGGCAGTGCGGCGGTGGCGTACGCCGTCCCGCCGGCCCAGGGCGTGTGGAAGACCGGGCGGGCGCCGGCGAGGTCGCCCACCACGGTGATCCGGCGGCCTATCTGGACGACCGCCGTGTAGCTGCCGGTCCAGGCGGTGAGGTGACGCAGGGCTCCGCCGCGTGCGGCGAGCAGTCCGACGCGCAGCTGTTCGTCGGAGGCGCCGCAGCAGCCGAGTACGGCGAGCCGGACCGTGGGCGCGCCCACGGCCGTGTCCACCCGGACGGTGCGGATCTCGTCGGGCCGCCAGTCCCCGACGGCCCAGAGCGGATCGGGGTCCCCCCACAGGAGTTGGGAGCCCACGGGGTGCATCGTGCGCCCCTCGTCACTCGCGCCGACCGCTCCGGCCGTGCCGAAGCTCGCGGCGATACTGCTCCATCCCACCAACCAACGCATCGCCGCCTCCACAGGCTGTGGACAAAACGGCGCGGCAGGGTGGTATCGGGAGAACTCCGGTAACGCGCGGCGCCGTTGCGGACATGCTGCCACGACAACGGCGTGCAGGAGTGGCTACGGACGGCGCACGTCGTGAGCGCATGCGCCCCTGGCAAAGGCCGGAGCGGGACCACCGGCCGCATCGGCGGTCACATCGCCCGCGCGCGTCGTTCCCGGCAGCAACGGAGTTACGGATTCAGCGTGTTGCCCCTCCCGTGCGCACCGCCTCCACGACCCCGATCCGGCCACGGCGCGCACCTCGCCCGGACAGCCGACCGGATGTCCGCGAACCCGGCGGCCCAACCTCGTCCGACCGACGACATTCGGCCATTCTCGGGGCACCTTGGAACCGGATCACCAGAAGTGCACGACTGCCTTAATCCGCTTTTCCGCCGTTTTGCTCCATGGCACATCGGACAGGTCACGGACTGCCGCGGACCGCCTCACGACCCCGGAACGGTTCGGTCGGGCGGCGGGCTCTCCCGGACCGCTCCCACGCCACCCCTCCGCACGAACTCCCACATGAAGGCACGCGCGCCCGTCCGCCCCGGCCCGGCGTACGGCTCGACGCACGGTCCGGGAGACGCGGTTGGCCTCCCGGACCGGTCCACCGCCTGCGGGGAATGAGGCGGCGGTTTCCCCCAGCCCGCAGTGTCCAGTGGAGCGGGCCGACCCACGCAGCACCCATGGAAGCGCTTCCGTACGGACCGGGCCAGAGCGCACGGCCGGGCGCACGGCCACACGCGAGGAGCGCGCCTGGACACCCGGAACAGGGCCCGCGCGAGGGCCGGCCGGACCCTGCGGACCACGAGGCGCCGCACCACCCGGAGTGCAGCCCCGGCCTGGTCAGCGGGTAGGCAAGGGGGCCTGCCGACGGGCCCGCACCCGGGCCGCCCCCGGTCGGGGCGCCCCGACCGCACCCGGCCGGAGCGCCCCGACCGCGCCGTCCCGGCACTCCCCGCCCACGCCCTTTCCACCGCTTCTCCGTGCCGCCTTCACGTCTCCTCCCCCGCTGCCCGCCGCGTTCGTCACGTGGACCACTCGCACCTCAGGGGCCCCAATTGCTCGCGGCGGCCCGTCGCTGTCGGCGGCCGCCGGCCGCCACTCGACGCGCTTCGCCACCCGAGGGCTCCGGACGGACAACAATCCCGCCATACGGACGTCCGCCCCTTAACGGTAGGGATGCGGCGAACTACGCTGGGTTTACTGATGTTCTCAGCAGAGCGGCATATTCCTCGGGGCTCGGCCAAATGCGTGTGCGGTCGGAGTGCGAGGGTTCGTCCCTGGGGAGAACACGGTACGAATGCCGCGCGCCTCAACGGTGTCGCGGCTGCCGTCTGTGTGTCGAGGGGTGGCGCATGTCCAGGGAGCAACGCGGACCGAACGACAAGCTCGGAACCGTTCTCGCCCTCGCGGGAATCAGCAACGCCGGGCTCGCCCGGCGGGTCAACGACCTCGGGGCGCAGCGCGGACTGACACTTCGGTACGACAAGACCTCGGTGGCCAGGTGGGTCTCCAAGGGCATGGTGCCGCAGGGCGCCGCGCCCCATCTCATCGCGGCGGCGATCGGGGCCAAGCTCGGCCGACCGGTCCCGCTGCACGAGATCGGGCTCGCCGACGCCGATCCCGCGCCGGAGGTCGGTCTGACGTTCCCGCGCGACGTGGGCGAGGCGGTGCGCTCCGCGACCGAGCTGTACCGGCTGGATCTGGCCGGGCGGCGGGCCGGCAGCGGCGGCATCTGGCAGTCGCTCGCGGGCTCGTTCTCGGTGAGTGCGTACGCCACTCCCGCGTCCCGCTGGCTGATATCCCCCGCCGACCCCTCGGTCGCCCGCGCCTCGGCCGCCGCCGAGGCGGCGGTGCTCGGCACGCAGGGCGCACGGGGCGCAGTGGGGGCGCAGGGTGCACCGGGGGCCTCGGCGCCGCCCGGCGTACCCGGGCAGCACCTCCTGTCCGGAACACCGCTCGTACCGGGTCAGGCGGGGGCGCCGCCGGTGCACGGGCTCGGTGCGCCGCCGGTGCCGGGGCACAGCGTGTCGATTCCGGCCCAGCCGGGTCCGGATTCCGCGCACGGCGTCTCGCCGCTGCGGGTCGGCCACAGTGATGTGTCCAAGCTGCGCGAGGCCGCCCAGGACGCACGGCGCTGGGACTCGAAGTACGGCGGCGGGGACTGGCGTTCGTCCATGGTCCCGGAGTGCTTACGGGTCGACGCCGCACCGCTGCTGCTCGGTTCGTACAGTGACGAGGTAGGCCGGGCGCTCTTCGGCGCCGCGGCCGAACTGACCAGACTGGCCGGCTGGATGGCCTTCGACACCGGCCAGCAGGAGGCCGCGCAGCGCTACTACATCCAGGCGCTGCGCCTGGCGCGCGCCGCGGCCGACGTACCGCTCGGCGGGTACGTCCTCGCCTCCATGTCCCTCCAGGCGACCTACCGCGGCTTCGCCGACGAGGGGGTCGACCTCGCGCAGGCGGCCGTGGAGCGCAACCGCGGTCTCGCGACGGCGCGCACGATGAGCTTCTTCCGTCTGGTGGAGGCGCGGGCGCACGCCAAGGCGAGCGACGCACCGGCCGCGGGGGCCGCGCTGAAGGCCGCGGAGGGCTGGCTGGAGCGCTCCCGTGACGGGGACGCCGACCCGTCGTGGCTGGGCTTCTACTCGTACGACCGGTTCGCGGCCGACGCGGCGGAGTGCCACCTCGACCTGAAGGCGCCCCGGCAGGTGCGGAGGTTCACCGAGCAGGCGCTGTCCAGACCGACCGAGGAGTTCGTCCGCTCGCACGGGCTGCGCCTCGTGGTGTCGGCCGTCGCGGAACTGGAGTCGGGGAATCTGGACGCCGCCTGCGCGGCGGGGACCCGTGCCGTGGAGGTGGCGGGCCGCATCTCGTCGGCCCGGACCACCGAGTACGTGCGCGACCTGCTGCACCGGCTGGAGCCCTACGGGGACGAGCCGCGCGTCGCGGAGCTGCGGGAACGCGCCCGCCCGCTGCTGGTGGCACCCGCGTAGGGCCCCTCGGACCGAGGACCGTGCCGGTGAGCCCGTGACCCGCGCCGCCGGGGTCGCGGGCGCCACGCTGGCCCTCTCAGGTTTGAGTGCGTTGTCAGTGGGTCAGTGCACTATCGGGGTGGGAGGTGGCGTGATGATGACGCACGCGGCGTACGACTGCGATGTGCTGGTGATCGGCGGCGGGATCGTCGGTATGTCGACCGCGTACGCGATCACGCGGAGCGCTCCGGGCACCAGGGTGACCGTGCTGGAGAAGGAGTGGGGCCCGGCGCGCCACCAAACGGGCCGCAACAGCGGGGTGATCCACAGCGGCATCTACTACCGCCCGGGTTCGCTCAAGGCGCGGTACGCGCTGCGCGGCGGCGCGGAGATGGTCGACTTCTGCCGGGAGCACGGCATCGCGCACGCGGTGACCGGCAAGCTGATCGTGGCGACCGGGCGCTCCGAGCTGCCCCGGCTGCACGCGCTGGTGCAGCGCGGCCGCGAGCACGGGCTGCCGGTGGCCGAGCTGGGCCCCGCGCAGATAGCGGAGTACGAGCCCCGGGTGCGCGGTCTCGCCGCGATCCGGGTGGGCACGACGGGGGTGTGCGACTTCGGGGCGGTCACCGAGCGGTTCGCCGCCGAGGTACGGGCGGGCGGCGGGCTGATCAGGTTCGGCGCGGAGGTGACCGCGATCGACCGGCGCCCCTGGGGCGTCGCGGTGCGGACGGCGGACGGCGTGGTGGTGCGGGCCCGGGTGCTGGTCAACTGCGCGGGGCTGCACTGCGACCGGGTGGCGCGGCTGGCGGGCGACGAGCCGGGGATGCGGATCGTGCCGTTCCGGGGGGAGTACTACGAGCTGGCCCGGCCCGATCTGGTGCGCGGCCTGGTCTATCCGGTGCCGGATCCGGCGTTCCCGTTCCTCGGCGTGCATCTCACCCGCGGCCACGACGGCGGCGTGCACGTCGGGCCGAACGCGGTGCCCGCGCTGGCCCGCGAGGGCTACGGCTGGCCGGTCGTGCGCCCCCGCGAGCTGATGGACACGCTGAGCTGGCCCGGCTCCTGGCGGATAGCGCGCAGACACTGGCGGTACGGGGCGGGCGAGGTGCACCGGTCGCTCTCGAAGCACGCCTTCACGACGGCGGTGCGGCGGCTGCTGCCCGAGGTCATGGAGGCCGATCTGCGGCCCGCCCCGGCCGGGGTCAGGGCCCAGGCGGTCCTCCGGGACGGCACCCTGGTGGACGATTTCCTGATCCGCGAGGCCCCGCACACCGTGCACGTGCTGAACGCGCCGTCGCCCGCCGCCACGGCCTCGCTGCCCATCGGGCGCGAGGTGGCGCGCAGAGCGCTCCTGCGGGCGGAGGAGACGGGGTGGAAGCCGCCCGCCGTAGAATCAGGGCATTGTGTCTGAGCCCATGAACCCCTCCCCCGCGACGCCCGGCGGCGCCGCGCCCGGAGCCGAACCGACAGCCGACGCGACCGGAACCGAGCCGACGGCGGCCGCGCCCGGCGCGTCCGCCACCCCCGGAATCCCGGACGAGCTGCGCGCGGCGGCCCTGGACCGCCAGCGCAGGCTGCGTCAGGCGCCCCGCTTCCCCGGCGGCCCCGCGGCTGATCCCGCGGGTTCGCACCACGAGCGCCGGATCCGCAGTTTCCAGCCGCGCCGCAGCCGCGTCTCGCCCGGCCAGCAGGACGCCCTGGAGCGGCTCTGGCCGAAGTGGGGCCTGGACATCGACGGGCTGCGCGTCCTCGATCTGCCCGAGCTGTTCGACGGGCTGCCGGTGGTCCTGGAGATCGGCTTCGGAATGGGCGAGGCCACCGCACAGATGGCCGCCGACGATCCCGGGACCGGCATCCTCGCCGTCGACGTGCACACCCCGGGCCAGGGCAATCTGCTCCGTCTCGCGGACCGGAACGGCATGTCCAACATCCGGGTCGCCAACGGTGACGCGATCATCCTGCTGCGCGAGATGCTGACGCCGGACTCGCTGGACGGACTCCGGGTCTACTTCCCCGACCCGTGGCCCAAGTCCCGCCACCACAAGCGCCGGCTGATCCAGCCGGAGTTCCTCGACCTGGTGGCACAGCGGCTGAAGCCCGGAGCGGTCCTGCACTGCGCGACCGACTGGGAGCCGTACGCCGAGCAGATGCTGGAGGTGCTGACCGCGCACCCCCGCTTCGAGAACACGGCGGCGGACGGCGGTTACGCGCCACGGCCCGAGTTCCGGCCACTGACCCGGTTCGAGGGACAGGGCCTGGACAAGGGGCATGTCGTGCACGACCTGCTCTTCGCCCGCCACTGATCCCTTCCCCCCAGGGCCCCGGTCACCCCGCGCCGGCCACTTCCGGGGGGCCGATACGCCATGGCCGTTGTCAGTCCTCCTCGTTAGGGTCATGGGGTGTCCGACGGTTCTGTTCCGCAGCAGCGGCAGTCGCAGCCGGCCGTCCCGGTGCTTGAGGAGCAGCGGGTCGGCGAGATCCTGGCGGCCGTGCCGGAGCGGGGCCAGTGGCGTTACCGGCCGCGCCGCGTCGGCATGCTGTGGCGGAGCAGGACGCTCCGCGTCGTCGCCGTCTTCACCGTGCTGGCCCTCTGCGGCCTGGTGATCCTCGCGCTGGTCCGGGACCAGACGGGCACTCAGGGGTTCCTCGTCGGGCTGGGTCTTGCCGTGCTGCCGGTCCCGCTGCTGATGACGGCGTTCCGCTGGCTGGACCGGGTCGAACCGGGTCCTTGGCGCAACATGCTGTTCGCCTTCGCCTGGGGTGCCTGCGCGGCCGCGCTCGTCGCGATCCTCGCGAACTCCTTCGCGACCCAGTGGATCGCCACCGCCACCGCCGACCCGGGCAGCGCGGACACGCTGGGCGCCACCGTCATAGCGCCCGTCGTCGAGGAGAGCGCCAAGGGCGCGGCCGTGCTGCTGCTCTTCCTGTTCCGAAGACGGGACTTCAACGGGATCGTCGACGGTCTGGTCGTCGCCGGATTCGCCGCGACGGGCTTCGCCTTCACCGAGAACATCCTCTATCTGGGCAACGCCTTCGGCGAGGACCAGCAGATGGGCTCGGGATTCGCCTCCGTGACCGTCGCGACGTTCTTCGTCCGGGCGGTGATGTCGCCGTTCGCGCATCCGCTCTTCACCGTCATGACCGGCATCGGCTTCGGGATCGCCGCGAGCAGCGCACGCCACCAGCGGTTCCGCCGCATCGCGCTGCCGTTCCTCGGCCTGGTCCTCGCGATGGGCATGCACGCCCTGTGGAACGGCTCCGCGACGTTCGGCCCGTACGGCTTCTACGTGGTGTACGGCGTGTTCATGGTGCCCGCGTTCGGTCTGGTGACCTGGCTGGCGATCTGGTCCCGGCTGCGCGAGCTGCGCACCCTGGCCATCGAGCTGCCCGCCTACGCCGCGGCCGGCTGGCTCGCTCCCACGGAGCCGCTCGCCCTGTCGTCGATGCGGGCCCGCGGAATGGCCAGGGACACGGCACGGCGGTGGCAGGCGGCGGCAGCGAGGGGCGGCCCCTACAGCCCGAACAGCCCGTACAGCCCGTACGGCCACCAGGGCTGCGTACCGGCGCCGGTCGCCACCCACGCCCACGTCACCGCTCGGGTCAGCGCCCGGGTCAGCGGCGTGGTCGGCGCCCAGGCGAAGGCCGAGGCCAAGGCCCGGGGGAAGGCGGCGGCGCGCACGGTCGCCGAGTACGAGTCGTTCGCGACGTCACTGGCGTTCCTGCGCCGGCAGGCCCGCCGCGGCACGGCCGGCCCGGATCTGCCCGAACGCGAGCTGGAGCTGCTGCACCACCTGTGGCAGCGCCGCGAGGTCGCCGGACCCGCCCTGGCGTACGCCGCGCAGGCGACGGGCCGCCTGCGCCCCCGGCACATACGCCCGGCGCACGGGTCGTACGGCACCGGGCCCGGCGCGCACCCGGGGCACGCCCCGTACCAGCCGTACGGCAGCCCCGCCCCGGCCCCGTACGGCCAACAGCCGTACCCCGCATACCCGTACGGGCAACAGCCCTACAACCCGCCGCCGTACGGCCAACAGCAGCACGGCCCGGCACCGTACGGGCAGCAGCCGTACGGCGCCGGGCCGCAGTCCCCGTCCTAGGCGGACCAGACGGAACAGGCCGTCCGGGCGGACCAGGCAGGCAGACCGGGCGGACTAGGCGGACGCCTCGGTGAGGGCGGTCAGCTCCTGGTCCGTCAGCCGCAGATCGTCGACGGCCAGCAGCGCGGGAAGCTGCTCGACCGTACGGGCGGAGGCGATCGGTGAGACCACGGTCGGCCGGGAGGCCAGCCAGGCCAGCGCCACCGTGGCGATCTCGGCGTCCCGCTCCTGCGCGATCGCGTCGAGCGCGGTGAGGACCTTCTGGCCGCGCTCCGTCTCCAGGTGCTGGGCGGCGCGACCGGCGCGGGCACTGTCCACGGTCGCACCCGCGCGGTACTTGCCGGTCAGGAAGCCGGAAGCGAGAGCGAAGTACGGGACGGCAGCGATCCCGGCCTCGGCGCTCAGGTCCTGGAGCTCGCCCTCGTAGGTGTCGCGCGAGACGAGGTTGTAGTGCGGCTGGAGCGCCACGTAACGGGCCAGTCCCTCGCGCTCGGAGAACTCCAGCGAGGCGCGGAGCCGTGCCGGGCTGATGTTGGAGGCGGCGATCTCGCGGACTTTGCCCTCCTTCACCAACTGGTCGAGGGCGGTGATGATCTCCTCGACGGGGACGGTCTCGTCGTCGTGGTGCGTGTAGTAGAGGTCGATGTAGTCCGTGCCGAGCCGGCGCAGCGACTCCTCCGCCCCGGCCTTGATGGTGGCGGCGGCGAGCCCCTTGTACTCGGGGTGGGAGCCGACCTTGGTGGCCAGGACGACGTCGGACCGGTTGCCCCGCGCGGCGAACCACTTGCCGATGAGGTTCTCCGACTCGCCGCCCACGTTGCCGGGGATCCAGGAGGTGTACGTGTCGGCCGTGTCGACGAAGTTGCCGCCGCCCGCCGTGTACGCGTCGAGAACGGCGAAGGACTGCGCCTCGTCGGCGGTCCAGCCGAAGACGTTGCCGCCGAGGGAGAGCGTGGAGACCTGGAGGCCGGAGGAACCGAGTCTGCCGAGAGAAGTCATGGATGGAACAACCCACCGCACCGCACGCGCTATTCCATGGCGACTACAGCTACACCCGTACGCCACGGCCCGGACCGGCGGAACCGACCGGCACGGACGAAGACCGGCAGCCCTGACGTCGGGGGGGTGAGCGTCAGGACTGCCGGGGTTCGTTGGACGTGGACTTCGGTGGACTCAGACCGTCAGGCCACGGGCGCGCAGCCACGGCATCGGGTCGATGCCGGTGCCGTCCGGGGTGTGGACCTCAAGGTGGAGGTGCGGGCCGGTCACGTTGCCGGTCGCGCCCACGCGTCCGATGGTGTCCCCGGTGGTGACCTGCTGGCCGACGCTGACACCGATCGAGGACTGGTGGCAGAACCACAGCTCCGTACCGTCCTCAAGCTCCAGGACCGTGCGGTAGCCGTACGCGCCGGACCAGCCGGCGGACTTGATGGTGCCGCTGTGGATGGCCTTGATCGGGGTACCGGTCGGCGCCGCGAAGTCGAGGCCCGTGTGGTAGCCGGAGGACCACATCGAACCGGCCTCACCGAAGGTCGAGGTGATCGTGTACGAGTAGGTGGGGATGGCGTAGCTGGCGGCGAGCTTGGCGAGCCGCACCGCTTCCGCCTTCTTCTTCGCCTCTTCCGCGGCCTTCTTCTTCGCGGCGGCGGCCTTGGCCTCGGCGGCGTCCTGCTGCTTCTTCGCCTCTGCGGCGGCCTTCTCCTCCGCGGCCTTCTCCTCGGCCGCCCTGGCCTCGGCGTCGGCGGAGTCCTGCTGCTGCTCGGCCTGCTGGAGGATGCGGGCGCGGAGCGCCTCACCGGCGTCCGTCGTGCCCTGCTCGGCCTCCGTGGTGGTGATGCCGGCCGTCGTCAGCGGGGCGGCGGCAGTCACGACCTCGGTCTTCTCCGCCTCGGACTCACCCGAGAACAACGCGCCGACGCCGGGCAGGGACTTGGCCTCGGGAAGTTTGTCCGAGATGGCGTCGGGAAGGGAGATAGACACGGGCGGCTTGCTCTGGGCGGAGGCCATGCCACCCGCACCGACGGCCGCGATGACACCGACGCCGAGGACGGTGGAGCTACGGGCGAGCCCGTTGCGCTGCTTGGCGACGCGGTGCTTGCCGCGCACGGGGCGGATGGACTCCTCCGTGGGGTTCCATTCCTCCCACGCCCGGTCGGATTCGGCCTCGTCGGCGCGGAGGCCGTTGCCGAACTCGGTCCCGAACTCGCTGCCCCGATCGGTCCCGTAGGCGGTTCCGTAGTCGGCACCGTGATCGGTTCCGTAAGCGGTTCCGTGGTTGGCGCCGTAAGCGGCACCGGGCCCGGTTCCGAAGTCGTTTCCGTGTTCGGGGGCGAACCGGTAGGGGGCTTCGGGGGCAGGCTTGTTGGACGCCACTGGGGCGCGCTCCTTTCCTTCCTTCTCGCCTACCGGGTTAGCTGACGGGTTCGGAGCAGGAAGGTCTCCTACGGGTTCCTCCGCCTCTCAACGAGACAGAGATGCCCGATTCACCCCATGTAGGTGGTTCCCCGGTTTCCTTGCGGAATTCGGCGCTCGCGCACGGTGCCGCCACTGACGGCGGCTGGGACAACCGCGCTGCGTTATCGAACGTTAATAGACACACCGGCCCGATTCCAAGCCGTTCCAACTGATCGTTCCGATCCTTGGCCTGGACTTTACGGGACACAACCGGGTGGAATCGGGCGAGTTGATCACCCCTCAGCCGTTAGCCGTCTTCTGACGTTGCGTCAAATGTTATGCGGAGGGGTTCCCTGTGGTTACGCACGGTGGCATCGGCCGCACCTCTCTCCCCACATCCGTCCACACTCCCCCCGTCCAGCCTCTCATCTTCACCCGGCTCCGACCAGGTTCACCCGGGCTCCACAGGGCCGCACCCGGCTTCACCGGGCCACACTCGTCATCACCAGGCCGCACTCGTCATCACCGGGCCGCACACGGCTTTACCCGGCTCCGCCGTCCAGGCCCACGATCTTCACGGTCGTGCGCCGGTCCGGCTGCCCCTCGGTCGGGCGCACGACCGCGAGCAGGGCCATGTCATCGGTCGTCACCCCACCGGTGTGCAGCCGTACGTCATCGGTCAGCGCCGACAGCAGCTCCTCGGGCCCCGGGAAGATCCGTCCGCGCAGCCGCTCGGCGGGATCGTAGAAGACCCCGTCGGCGTCCCGGGCCTCGGAGAGGCCGTCCGTATAGAGGAGCAGCGTCGACCCCGCGGGCAGCTCCCACTCGTCGGAGCGGTCCGGCCACACGCCCAGGTCCATCCCCAGGGGCAGCGCGGGCAACGTGGGCCGCAGCTGCTCCAGCGCCCCGTCCGAGTGCAGCAGCAGCGGTTCGGGGTGGCCGCGGTTGACCACGCGCACCCGGCTGGAGCCCTGCGGGATCTCCGCCAGCGCGGCGGTGACGAACCCTTCGACCGCGTCGAGCCCGCCGCGCCTGCTCGACTCCCGCGCCAGCGCGCGCTCCAGCCGCTGAGCCACCCCCTCCAGTGACCGCTCCTGCTCGGCGGCCTCCCGGAACGCCCCGATGATCACCGCCACCGCCTCCACCGCGTCCAGGCCCTTGCCGCGCACGTCCCCGACCACCAGCCGCACCCCGTACGGGGTGTCCGTGACCGAGAACAGGTCACCGCCGACGAACTCGTCCGCCTGTGCCGCCTCGTACCGCGCGGCCACGTACAGCCCGCCGATCCGGTCGGACGGGGTCGGCAGCACCGCGCGCATGGCGGTCGCCGCGATGACCCGGGCGGAGGCCAGCTGCTCGTTGCTGCGCCGGACGACCCCGTTGATGAAGACCGCGAGGACCGAGACGGTGAGGACGGTGAGCAGCTCGATGAACGGCACGACCCGGAACAGCGTTCCGCCGTAGAGCCACAGCGCGGCCACACACAGCAGCGCACCGGCCCCGACCCGGATCGTGCCGGCCCGCGAGAAGAACGGTGCGGCGATCAGCGGGGCCGCGGCGAACAGGGGAACAGCGGTGAAGGCGGGCGGAGTGAAGAAGTCGAACAGCAACCCGCCGATGAGCATGACCCCGGGCAGTACCCGGACGAGCCGGCGGTTCCGGACCTCATAGGTGCGCCTCCCCCGCCGCTGCTCCCGCTTCCCCACCTTTGCTCTCCTGCCCGGTGCGCTCAGGGCCGCGAACGGTACCGCGCACCACCCCCAGACTTCCCGGAGCACGGTCGCGGGGCGAGTGCTCGACGGCCAATGGGATGACGCGCGCGGCGCGGCACGTACGTACGGAAACGAATCAGGCCCGGCACGCGCTATGCGTACCGGGCCTGATTCTTCAGTAGCGGGGACAGGATTTGAACCTGCGACCTCTGGGTTATGAGCCCAGCGAGCTACCGAGCTGCTCCACCCCGCGTCGGTAAACACCACTCTACGGCATGTCCGACGCACTCATGACCACCCCGCACTCCTCGCCACCCGGCCCGGTCGCCCACCGACCGCACCGGAGGCCTCGACGGAGACCTCGCCGGAAGACTTCAACGGAGAACTCAACGTGGCGAAATCGAGAACGTATTACGGGGGCTCGTGTTCTGCCGCTGCCGCGAGCTGCTCCCGGTCTCTCATCGCGGCCTGCCTGAGGGCCTCCACCGATGACCACACCGCTCACCCACCGCACGGCACCCGAAATGCGATGGTATGAATTATTTCGTATTCACCCATTGGACGCGGCTCCCTGGAGTGGACGATGGACGACTACCCCTTGCTCAACCTCTTCTGGACCATGCTCTGGTTTTTCTCTGGATCATGTGGCTGTTCCTCCTCTTCCGCGTGATCATGGACATCTTCCGCAGCCACGACCTGGGTGGATGGGCCAAGGCGGGCTGGCTGATCCTCGCCCTGGTGCTGCCGTATCTGGGCGTCCTGATCTACGTGATCGCCCGCGGCAAGTCCATGAGCGCGCGTGACGCGAAAGAGGCGAAGGATCGGGATGCCGCCTTCAAGGCGTACGAGAGAGACGCCGCAGGAACGGACGCGGGCGGCGGCGCGACGAAGGGCAACCACGTCGAGGACCTGGCGAAACTGGCCGATCTCAAGGACAAGGGCGCGATCACGGACGAGGAGTACCAGCAGGCGAAGACGCAGCTTCTCGTCTGACCCGGAGCGCCGCGCGGTGCGGGCGTCGGCGCGGGTGCCGACGCCCGCACCGGCGCGTTCGGATTGAGCACCGTGACATCGGTGCCGGTGCCGTACGAGGTGTAGCTCCGGTATGAAGGGGGACGGGCCGGGCGTACTGGTGCCTCTGAGGCCCAGCGGACGGATGATGCGGTCGTTCAGCTCGTGTGCCCAGCTGAGGCCCGTCACCTCGCGGATGATCATCGCGGCGAGCACGTCCGTGCCGGGGTAGAACTTCCGCGAATCCCGCATGGCCGGCCCGACCAACTCCTCCGGCGAGCAGGTGCGGAACCGCTCGGCCCGGTAGCCGGCCACCAGCGCCGCGGGGACCGCCACATCCGGCTTTCCCCCGATGCACCGACGCACTGCCCACAGGGCGGGGCCGGGGGGTGCCCCTGTACGCGGCCCGGCGACCGATGAGTTGCGACGCTAAGCGGCGTCCTACTCGGGAACGTGCCCGCCAGGCACGTCCGAACTCGACCGAGCTTGATGACCCATGAGGAGCTTCCGCGGTGAGCGACATTGTGGTCCAGAAGATCATCCGGCCCGAGCGTGCGCTGTCGGGCCCGTGGCTGGAGGTGATCGCCTCGAATCTCGACTACCACCGGGCAACGTTCCTGTGGAAGTGCGAGAGCCTCTCGGACGAACAGCTGCGGTTACGCCCTTTGCGGTCCTCCGCGTTGACCCTGCTGGGGCTCATGAGGCACCTGCAGGGCGCCGAACGTGCCTGGTTCCAGCTGGCGTTGGCCGGCACGACGCCCTGCTTCTTCCCCTATCGGACCTACGTCACCGCTGACGGCGGCGAGTGGTACGACGAGTCGGACGCGACGCCCGCCAAGGACGTGTACGAGGACTACCTCAAGGCGTGCGAGGAGTCGCGACAGGTCTTCGCCAAGGTGACCGCCGACCTCACGCGCATCGTGCCGAACCCTGAATTCGGTGGCACCGATGTGCGGTTCATCCTGGAGCACATGATCGAGGAGTACGCCCGCCACGTCGGCAACGCGGATCTCCTCCGCGAGGCCATCGACGGCGTCACGGGCGAGTAGCGAGCCGGCGCGGGACCGGACCGGCATCGGCCAGATCGAGGGGGCGGAACCGTGGACATCCCCGCAGAACTCAGCATTGGCGAATGAAACCGCGTCCTGCGGGAGTCCCGCGGTATGTCCCGGCCGGTACTCGCCGCCGCGCTGCAGGTCTCCGACCTTTCCGTGATCACTGGCACCGACCTCGACGGCACGGCACAGCCCGTTCCGCTGGGTCGGCTCTCTCACCCAGGCATGCCCACGATCTGGTCCGCAGTCATGACCCGCGGTCATGACCCGCAGCCTGGCGGGTCCGGCGGCAGGGGCGGTAGACCCAGCTACCCGCCCTACTGATCCCCTGCCCGTACCCCGAGGCCGGCGGAGAAGTAATGGCCGTTGTCCAGATCGGCGAGCATGCCGGGCTGAGCGGGTTTCCAGCCGGGGGTCCGGCGGGTGGTGAGGCTGGACGCCGGGAGGTCCAGGGTGACCAGGTTCGCGAGGAAGCCAAAGTATCCCGGCACCATCAGTACGTCCGCGGGGATGCTCACGGCGGGCAGGCCCAGGCGGCTGCCGATTGCCTCGGCGATCTCGCGGAACGGAATGCCACCGTCCTCGATCGCGTGCCAGTACTTGCCGGCCGGCCCAGGTTCTCCCACCCGGGCGAGCCGATGCTCCCGGCGGCGACCAGCGGCTTTCCGGTTCCCGCGAGTGCCTCGCCGAACGCGAGCACGGCGGGAAGCTCGGCGGCGGCCACGGCATCGATCCCGACGGACGGAAGCAGGTCCTGCCTGTGCGCGAGGTGGATGACGCCGTCGGAGTCCGCGGCCCGCCTCCGGGGCCGCCGTGCCGGCGGTGCCTGCCGCCCCGGGTGCGGGCTGCACCGCGAGAAGCCGGGAAGCCGAAGTGCCTCGACCGGCCGAAGCCGGTCGAGGCACTCAGGAGCAGGTCACAGGGGAAACCCCGCCCCGCCGGAGGTAGGCCGTGTGGGACTCGAACCCACAACCAACGGATTAAAAGTCCCGGCAAGTTCATGCCGGGACTTCCCGACCGGTCCTACGTCATCCGCTTTTGCCTGTTCAGAGGCTTAGGCCGTGCCACGTAGTCCCGTTCGAAACTGAGTGTGCCGTTCCGTCCGCTCACGCATCGCTCACGCACCCCGGCCTGCTGACCAGCAGGTTCGATGCGACATCAACAAGCCCGACCGCTGCCCGCGATGCGGGGCGGTCACGCATTCGCTCTCTCCAACGCCTCGCCTGCGGGGGGCGGCCGGAGACCGGATGCCCCGGCTAGGGAGTGTTCTCTTACGCCCTGCGGACGATGCTGGACGGCGGTAAGGAGAAGAACCACACCGTCCAACGGTTCGAGAAATCGAAGGACTCCGAGGGTGCCGCCGCGGAGGAGGGGCTAGGCGCGAGGTGACAATCGAGGTCAAGGGCTCGGGCAACATGCACACACTCGACGACTCCAGATTCGAGCAGGCGCCCCTCCCCGGGAAGGGTCCGGCCACCATCGCCGCGCTGCGCGCCGAGCTGGAGGTCGGCCAGCTAGTGATCGTCACGCAAGGCGATAAGAAGGTATCCGAACGGCAAGGACGCCTCTGGCAAATCCTGATCCAACCAGCTCACGTAGTACCTGCCTCTGCGGTGACGCTGAGACGTCACATGCGCGACCCGACGCACGAAACCCCATGACCGCGCGGCAGGATGGCAGTTCGGCGCTCAGATCGTCCGCCGAAGCCATTCCCTCTACGAAGGAAACCATGGTGATTAGTTTCGGGCCCCTTAGCCAAGGAGCGGCTAACGGTCAATCTCAGGGCGCGTGGGGCGTTACGCAATACCAGTCATCGGGAGGGGCTGGGGAATCGCCGCCGACACTGGGTTAGCAGCAGCCGTGAATCCACTGTCGGGCACTGCCGCGATGGCTTCTTCCGCCGTGGCCAGGTAGCGGGGAGACACGTCAATACCCACGAACCTTCGACCAAGCGCACGTGCCGCAACACCGGAGCTACCGCTACCAACGAACGGGTCGAGGACCAAGTCGTTGACGTCGGTACTCAAAGCAATGCAGCGACCGGGCAAAGCCGTGGGGAACTGGGCGCCGTGCCCGCCCCGGCCACTGGACGTGGGTAGGACCCAGACGTCTGACAGCTTGTCGGACTCCCAACCGACGTTTCGGCCGCCAAGCGCCGTCCCCGTGGTGCGGTAGGCCAGCTTGTTGAACTTCGGGGTACGGGTCGTCGACAGGTGCAGGACGTACTCCAGCCCTCGGCTGACACGCGAATTCTGTGGTTCGGGGGTGCTGCTCGTCTTGGCCCAGCTGATGACGCTCTTGACGAAGTAGCCGATCCGGCTGGCCCGCTCAGCTACCTGAGACGGGATCATGCACTGTTCTCCATCCTTAAGATAGGAGTGCCCAGCGCTGTACCGGCGACAATCGTAGTCACCCCAGGACCGCCCGTCTTTACCTTGCATCGCCTTGAGCGTTTCGGCGGCGTTACTACGGATCTGGGTGCGGGTGTTGTAAGTATCACCCAAGTTCCACCAAACCGAACCGTCCGCGCTCACCCTAGAGTGAAGCTGGTGCAGAATTTGCACGGTGTGACGAATGAAGCCTTCAGGGGTTTGCTCGTGGCCATAGACACACTCTTCACCATCAGCCCAGAGGACGCTGGTTGCATCCTCGTAGACTCGCACCCCCCAGTACGGGGATGACGTCACCACGCACTGAACGGACTTGGCAGGCAGATAGTGCAGGCGGTCCAGCACACTGCCTTCGAGGAGCTCGTACTTCTCCGGCTCGATCTCCACTGTTTCCGGCGGGGGGGCGGCGGAGGCAAGGTAGGGCAGGACCATGCTGCGGGGAACGAAGGTCTCGTTGAATGCGTCCTGATCCAGTAGCAACAGGACATCGTCCACCGACAGCTCGCCGCCGTGTTCCACAACGCGTCGGATGAAAACCGGGGACATACCGACGGTCGGCGCGACCGATTTGACGGAGAACTTTTCGGAACGGCCAGCCCAGGCAGAGCGATCCAGCGTGGCTACGGGAGTCCTCGGCTTGATGTCAGGCAGCCGAGAGCTTGAGGCGGTAGCCACGGTATTCCTCTCCGTCACATTTGTGGTATCGACGGTCGAATCCTATCGCAAGGAGCGGTCTAGCCATGATCCGGCCGCGGCGATCCCGCTAGTCTGTGTCGATGCCGCGCAACGCCTTCCATGATCAGGGGGGTGTAGGGGCCTGCTCGAGCACTGATCGACCGCCGCAGCACCGCGGCCAGGTAGGGGGCACAGATGCAGCGTTGTTCGCAAGAGGCGTTGGAACATGCGCTGCTCCAGCTCGCCGAACACGCCGGGGACAATAAGCACAGGTCGAACTGGATGTCTACCTTCCTGGCCGCTTGCTGGGTCAAAGCAGCGGATTACCCAAACACCATCAGCGGCGTCAACCAGGCCGTGAACGACCTCTTCGTCTTGCTACCCGACAACAGGGAACACGGCCGCATCAACCCATTCGTAGGTCCTGGCACCGCCAGCCGCTGGCTGAAGATCACTGACTCTGGCCGGTCCACAGTCTGGAACACCGGCACCCGCAAGGGAACGCAGAGGGTTCTTTTCACAGAGGAGCACTTCAAGCATGGGCTGCGGGAGGACGCCATCGACGTCCTCCTGGAAGGGATTGGTGACGCGCCACTCCCTGGCCGCGACGCGCTGGCTGTCTTCCTCACCCGCAACTACAGCTGGTCCACCATGCCGACCCGCGAACAGTTGCACGAAGTGGCCCGTCAGAAGATCGGCCTGAGCGCCGACGAGTTCGCGCGGATCACCTCGGACTGGGCCCTGCGCTGCCCGGTCCTGGGCGAGCCGGAGTGGAGCCCCGAACTGATCGAGAGGTCCGCGCTTCGGCCCCCAGCCCCCAGCCGTCCCGCCGAGGAGCCGGCGCAGGAGCAAGAAGCGTTGTGGGAGCCGGAGCAGGAGTCCACGTCCGAGGAGGAGTCCGCGCCCCAGGAGGAGTCCGCAGCCGAACCGCAGGACGACGAAGGGCTTGGCTGGACACAGGACGTATGTCACCACTCCCTGCGCGACGTGGACATCAACGCCCTGACGCGTCAGGTGCTGGAAAGCCTTGCGAATGAGCACATGGTGCTGCCCGATGCCGAGGGCCTCGTACGGCGCTGCGTGAACGCCCTCCTCGTCGGCAACCTCATACTCCAGGGACCACCCGGCACCGGCAAGACCACGCTGGCGCGGCTGCTCGCGGACGCCTTCGAGGTGGACCTGGTCGAGACCACCGCCACCAGCGAGTGGTCCCCGTACCACGTCGTCGGCGGCTTCCGCACGGCCATCGATGGGGGTCTGACTGCCTCCCACGGCCAGGTAACTCGCGCCGCCCTGCACTGCGCCCGCATCGTCCAGCAAGACGGGTGGGAAGAGGCAGAAGGAGGGGCAGGCGACGATTCTCTGTCTGGTTACCAGGCCGCGTGGCTGTTCATCGACGAATTCAACCGCGCCGACATTGATAAAGCGATCGGCTCCTTGTTCACCGTGTTGTCCTCCTGTGACGCCCGACACCTGCAGGCGACGCCATTGGACCTCTGGTTCGAGTCCGCGCCAAGTCGGCGGAAGCTGTGGATCCCGGCCCGCTTCCGGATCATCGCCACTATGAACGATCTAGACACATCGTTCATCAACCAGATCTCGCAGGGCCTGACCAGGCGCTTTCAGTTCGTCACCGTAGGAGTGCCCACGGAGCGCGCGAGCGTCGAGCAGGCAATCACCAATGAGCTGCTCCAGGCACTCGCGTCAGCACATCGCTGGCTGCACGCTACGTACGGCCAAGCCCTGCCCCTCGGCTCGCTGAATGAGGCAGAACAGGCGTGCGACGCGGAGCTGAAGCGCTTGCAGATCATCGTCGATGGTCTGCGCCAGCCCGATGCTGGACCGGGATGGCCGGTAGGCACCGCCCAGGTCGTGGACGTCATGCGACTGATGCTGCTCCAGTGGGCAAGCAACCCGAACGCGGACCTGGCGACCGCGATCGATGAGGCCGTGGCTGACCGCGTTGTGCCACAGATGGCGGGCGTAGGCAACGAATGGCAGGCGTTCGCCGAGCTCTTCGAGGTCCAGGGCTTCACCGCCACGGCTCGAGCACTGCGTCACTTGGCCGACCCCCATCACATGCCGTGAATGCCCTCGCAGCTCCCGGCGGCGATGGTGCCGGCTGGCTCGACAGGGCTACAGGCGAGGAGCTCCGTACGGAGACCGCGACCAGGGGCGGTGCCCTGAGCGTGGCAGCACGGCGGGCTGCCATCGCGATGGCACTTTCGGTTGTCGGCCGGTACTTCGCCACGGGGCTTCAGCCTCTGACTCCCCAGGCGGCACTCGGCCATGGCGACCGAAGCGGTCGCGCCGAGGAAGGGGCGCCGGACGCCCTGCTGGATGCCCTGCGGCTACGAGCCGGGCTCGCCGCCGCCCGGCGAATAAGGCTGATCCTCGAGCGGATCGCCAGCCGAGCGACTTTCCGCTACGAGCTGCGGCCCGAAGAGAGCACTGGCCATGTCACCGGGCAACTGGACGTGAGCCGCTACCTCATGCGGCTTGGCGCCGTCACGGACGTACCGACCTACCCAGTGCTCACAGTGCGGCGCACCGAGCACACCCCCGAGAACGTCCTCGCTGCGTACGCCGCCCGCTGGATTCTGCGCGAGCTGCACACATGCGTGGCGGCGATCCGAATCCCCTCGACCGGCCCCGAACACCGCCGCTACCAGGAGGAACGGCAGGCATTGGAACGCGTCCTACGGCTGCCCTGGCTGATAGCATGCGCCCCCGCGGCGGCCCAGGTGCGCCACCGCCGGGCCGAACGCGACCTGCTCGCTTCGGTGAAGCGGCGGCTGCACCGCCGTGAGATCGCCAACACCGCACCCTATGCCGAGCTGGTCGACTGGGTGGAACGCGTCCTGGCCGGCGAACCCGTCGTCGACTCCGGAGACCTGGAGTGGGATTTCTACGACGATCGGTTCGACACCCGCTTGTTCGAATTGTGGTGCCTGCGGATGCTGGCCGTGGGAATCTCTCGGCAGCTCGTAGTACCCGTGCCAGACCTCGACCCGGGCTGGCGTATCGACCGCCCCGCGTATACCTGGCACCAATACGCGGGCTCGATCGAGCTGTACTTCCAGCGGTCTTTGCCCCGCGTGGCCCCAGGGCGCCGGGCACGCTGGCGCCGCGACGACGGCACATCGCTCGGAGGAGTCCCCGACATGGTCATCCGAGCGGTACGCCCCGATGAACCGGCCTCCGAGCGGTTCGCGGTGATCGATCCGAAGCTGCGCCAGCGCGGCGGGCCTCCAGCCGAGGAGCTGTACAAGGTCCTGGGCTACCTAGACAACTTCGGCCTTTCCAGCAGCCCGCTCGGCGCAATCCTGTTCCAGACCACCGACACAGAGGACCTGACCGGTTATATCTACCGCGCCTTTAGCCCCGAGGGGGGTGGCGCTGACCACGGCTCTGATGCCTCCGGCGACGGCAAGTTGTACGCGGTCCGGCTCAACCCCGCAGCACCCGACGCAAGCCACATAGCGCTGGCTCCGCTGGTGACCACCGTCCTCGGCATGCTCGACATCCCTCGCCTGGACCAGTACGCAAACGAGCAGCCCACCAACGACGAGGGTGAGCGCTTCTACCGCGCGAAGCAGGCCGAGCTACAAGCTTGCGCGGCCACGATCCCGCCCCAGCTCCTCAATCAGTCGCGCCACCGCGTTCGCATGGCGCTCGGTGACACGCGCTGGCAAACCCTCGGCGGACAAACCCAAGCCATGCTTGCCACCGCCGAACACATCGGATTTTCCCTACTCGCAGGTTCCGACGCGCGACAGGGCATGGTGGACGACTACTCCGGCCCTGTAATCGGGGTGTGCGCCAGCATCGAGAGCGTCTTGCACGACTGCGTGATCACCCCCGCTACCTCACACGACACCGCACTCCACGAGGACTGCGGAAGAGCAACACTCGGCAATGTGATCCGCATCATCGAAGACAGTCTCAACGGCATCAGTAATCCGCAGCCGAAGCACCTAGCGGTCCTCGCCCATCTGAACGCCGCCGGTATAGACAAAGATGCCGTGCGCGACCTCGTCCAGCCGCTACGCCGGATCAGTCAGAACTTCCGCAACCCGGCCGCCCACCGCCATGTGCTGACGCAGCAGACCTGGTCCAGACTGTGGCAGATCGCGGTCAGTGAGGACAGGATCCTGGCGCGAGTAATCGACGCGGTCGCTCCCCCGCCCTACACGGGCGGCGGCGAAGAGGACGGTACAGAGCGCCCTCCCCTGAGCGGATGAAGTGCCAGCAGAGTCCTGCCGGCACTTCCTGGCCGGTCCCCGGCTATCGGTTTGGTGCCTGTTCAGGGGCTCAGCACAGGCGTTTAGCAGTTCGGCCGGGCGGGGAACTTCGTCATTCGGAGTGGCGGTCGGTGACGGGGGCACTTCGGCGTATCCGGGGTCATCCCAGTCGTGATGCTCCATCCGGCCCTACCACATCTACCGGCACTCCAGCCGCCCGAGCTTCCTCCACCGTGTCCGCTGTGCCCCCGCCCTTCCCCGAAAGAGGAAGGCGTATCAGACCCAAGGGCTAGATGAGTGCTCGAATTCGACGCCGCCCGATCGGTTGGCAGGTGAGACGTTTCGGCGGAGGAACGAACGCTACGCCGGAGAAGAGCTCTTGCTGCCGACTCCGGGATGGTGGCCATGGTCTCTCCAAGAGGTCAATCACAGGGATGGTGGCTCCGATGCAAGCATGGTGGCAGCGGACTTGCTGCCGCACCGCGATCATGTAGATCGGGAGGCGGTCCTTGTTCGGCAACCTCGCGAAGAGCCACCGTTCGACTCCGGCTGGCCCGGCGCTGCTTGGCATCCAGAGGACGATCCGGATCTGATCGTGATAGCCCAGCAATGAGATGACGGCCCCTGGCGCTGGATTCTCTTCGTGTGGGGAGAGTCACTCCCGGCCGAGGCGCTGAGGCGTGTCCAAAACACGATCGAGTGGCGACCTGCCTGGGTACTTTGACGGGCTGGGTCGGTCTGCTCGGAAGCCCATCCCCCCACTCTGCACGCGCCGTGCGGCATGAGCCCGCTCAGTCTCCGTACGCAGCCAGCGTCTCAGCCGAAGGCAAGCCCACGGAAGGCGTTCCGGAAGTCCGCCAAGGGCTGACGGTCGCGGGTGTAGTAGAGCTTGTTGGTCAGGAGCACTGCCCAACGTTGCTGACTGGGTGAGATCCACATGCCGGTGCCTGTGAACCCGTAGTGGACCCAGACGTGACCGGCCGCCGCAGTACCGGGCGCGGGGTGCCAGAACAGGCCGCGTACCGGCTGCAGCTCACCGGTCTGGAAGGTCAGCGATTCCGCGGTCCAGGCGGCACCGAACCCCGCCCGGCTGGGTGCGTTGGTGGGGTTAAGCATGTAGCGCAGGAATGCTCCGAGATCGTCCATGACGGTGAAGGCGCCGGCGATTCCGCACACTCCACCCAGGAGCCGTGCGGAGAAGTCGTGGGCAATGCCCTTGAGGTGGGTATCGGTCTCCGGGTCGAGTTCGGTCGGGGCGCATCGTGAGGCGGTCTCGGTGGGCAGCGGCCCGAAGCAGGTCGTATTCATGCCCAGTGGCTGCCAGGTCCGCTGAGTCGCGACCTCGTCGAGGCGTTGGCCGGCCAGATGCTCGGCAAGGTAGCCGAGGATGAGGGCGGCTCGATCGGTGTACTCGACGGCCTCGCCGGGGGGACGGTGCAGGGCTTCGTGGAGGACTCCGTCACGAACGTCTTGTGGGTCCGTGCCGTAGAGGTTCTTGAGTTGTGCTCGTAGCGGGACACCGGCGGTATGCGTCAGCAGCTGTCGGGCGGTTACGCCCCCGAGCGGGTGGCCGTCGACTTCGGACCAGAAGGTGCCGAGTGGGATGTCGAGATCGAGTTTGCCTTCCTCCCAGAGGGCTCCGATCGAGGCCCACACCGCGAGGATTTTCGTCAGGCTGGCGGCATCGAAAATGGTGTCGGGCCGCATCGGCGTACCGGGGTCGTCGGGGTCGAGCACTCCGGCGGAGCCGGAGGCGTGGATGCCGGCAGCGTCACCGACGGCCCATACGGCGCCTGGGTAGACCTTGTCGCGGACGCCTTCACTCAGGAGCTGTTCGATGCTGTCGGTGCGGTACGTCATGGTCTCCCTGTTCGCCGTGTGCATCCCGCCGAGTCAGCGTAGTGACGTGAGCGGGTCCAGTGGGCGATCGGCGTGGCGGGATCGTCTGCTGTGCGACGTTCATGTGAGCCGGCGGCCCAGGTCCGTCAGGGCTTGTGCGGTCGTCGAGAGTGGGTAGCGAGTGGCGTTCGCGTAGCCCGCCTGTCGGAGAGCGGGCAGCAGCCCCGGTGCGGTCCGTAGTCGGTTCAGGTCGCGGACGAGTGCGGTGGACTGCGTGAAGTCGGTGGCCACTCCGGACCCTGCGAGGACCTGGGTGAGGCCGGGCACGGGCTGGTACAGGACAGGCAGGCCGCAGGCTTGGGCCTCCAGCGCGACGAGGCCCATGGCCTCCAGGGTGGTGGACGGCAGGACCAGTACGTCGTGTTCGGTGAAGGCTTTCCACAGCTGTGGACGGCGGAGCCAGCCGAGGTAGCGGGCCCGCACGCCGGCCCGCTGGAGCAGCGGGGTGAAGGCGCGGAACTGGGCTCTGGGGGCGGCGACGCTCAGCTCGACGCCGGGAATGGGCGCCAGGCCGGTGATGAGGTGCTCGACGCCCTTCTCGGATGTCAGCCGTCCTGCGTACAGGACTCGCAGATGGCTGGTTGACGTGCGGGCGGGCCGGGCCGGTGGGTCAGTGAGCAGATGGTCGGGGATGCCCCACGGGATGTGGACGACCTTGCGGCGGTCTGTTTGCGGGGCGAGCTTGAGCAAGTGATCGGCCATGGCACCGGTGGAGACCACGATTGCGTCAGCGGCCCTCGCTGTCTCGCGCAGCACCTGGAGCTGGTCGCGGTGGGCCTCGGCAAACAGCAGGTCGGTGCCGTGAACCATCGCGATCCTCGGGTGTGCCGGCAGGGCCCGGAGTAGCGCGGGGGTGGCGCCGAACGCGAGATGGTGCAAGTGCAGAACGCCGATCTGCGCTGGATCGATCGCTGCCACCAGGGCCCGGCGCAGGGCTGCGACGTAGCGACTGAAGCCGGCACCTTCCAGACACTTCCCGGACACGGCAAGCAGGTCGAGGCCCGATGGGAGGCGGGGCCTGGGGCCCGGGGGTGCCAGCATGAAGGCGCGCGCCGGAATGAGGGGGTCGTCGCCGGTATAGAGATCGAGGAAAAGTTCGACGCTGCCGCCGGGGCTGCCGGCTGGAAGGTCGAGGAAGGTAGCTGCCAGAGGGCCCGCGGTTGGGCGAACGACGGAATTCACAAAGCTCCTTGGGGGATCTCTTCGTACAGGCGGGAGATGTCGATGCCGTTCGTCGTCGCGTACTTGGCGCGTTGTTGTTGGTAACTGGACGGGCTGCCGACGGTGGTGAGGAAGACGAGCTTGCCGAAGGTCATCCCCGGGTAGACGCGGGCGGGCCTGGCGACACGGATCTCCAAGGTCCAGCGGATTGCGTGGCCTTGGTGGCCGAGCGGGGCGGAGACGTGGACCCAGATGCCCAGCGCGCCGATGGTGCGGTTTCCGTTGAGTAGCTGTGCGTACGTTTCCGAGCCGGTCTTCTCCAGAGTGATGCCGAGGTAGAGCACTCCGGGTTTCAGGACCAGGCCGGAGGTGGGGATGGGGTGTTCGGTGAAGGTGGTGCGGGAGGCGGCGTCCAGGTCGCCGTCGCAGATGCGGATCGTGTCGCCCAGCCGCCAGTCGTAGGCGTTGGGTGAGATCCGCGCGGGCTCGTAGGGGGAGATGGTGATCTCTCCCGTGCTGACGGCAGCGACGATGGCCGGCCCCGTGAGAATCACGAGGCCACTGCCTGGATGCGTCCAGCGTCCTGCCAGTAGCGGGAGGGCTGGGGGCCGTCGGCTCCCTGGTACTTGCCGCGGTACAGGTCGACGTCACCGGTGGAGACGAAGAACATGATCTGCCCGATCTTCATGCCCGCGTACACCCGTAGCGGGCGGATGGGCGAGAGCATCAAGGTCCACTGTCCGTGGAAGCCGATGTCGCCGATCGGTGCGGTGATCTCGACGAACAGGCCGAGGCGTCCGACTGAGGAGCGGCCGAAGAGCAGGGGGACGAAGATGTCCGAGCCGACCTCCTCAACGGTGTGGCCGAGGTACAGCTCGCCGGGCTGCAGGACGTATCCGTCATCGCCGATCAGGATCGAGCGCGTGGGATTCGTCTGATGGGCGTCGACCACCTTGGCGGCATACGTCAGCAAGGTCGGACCGAGGCAGACGTTGTAGCTGTTGGGGTTCGTCTGCTCCGGGGTGAAAGGAGTGATCCGTAAGCGCCCGTTGGCCACGGCAGCCTTGATCTCAGGTCCGGTGAGGATCATCACTGGCCTCCTTCTTGGGAGTCGGCGGAGCTGGGAAGCGAGGTGGTCAGGACATGGCTTACGGCTTGTCGAAGGCGTAAGCCTGCTTGATGAGTTCGCCCGCCGAGGTAGCTGTCGGCCAGGTAGTCGGTTGTCAGCACGGTTCGGATCGCCGGGGGAAGAGGCGCAGGGGCGACGACCAGGGGGCCGACGAGTTCGGTGAGGTGGTCGAGCAGCTTGCCGTGGCCTTGGACGTGCTGCTCGGGGAGGAAGGCGTGCACGAGCTGGTTACCGAAGGGCTCGATGGCCAGCAGGTCGCCGAGGGTCAGCGTGGCGCCGAGTGGCACGGGACGTAGGGCGGTCTCGTTGAGGATGACCGCGTCAGCGCCGAGGCCGGAGTGCAGTCGGCCTGCGATCTCTTCGAGCAGTCTGCGGCGATCGAAGGGCGCATTGCGGAGGCGCTCGTCCACAGCGCCGATGGGGCTTCTCAGTCGCAGTCCGATGGCTGAGATCTTCTCCATCAGCGAGGTGAGTTCGTGAGGAACGGAATGGACGTCGGGGAAGGACCCGATGCGGGCGCCCCAGCCGCTGCCGACAGGCTCGGCGGCGGCGTATCCGACACCGAGTTCGCAGCCCTTGACCACGAGGGTGTCGCCGACGTGCACGGGGCCGAAGCTGTCGCTGTGGCAGTGCCCGGCGAAGATGACATCGGCGCGCGGGCAGGCTGCGGCCAGCTTCAGGTCCTCATCGAAGCCGGAGTGGGACAGCACCATCCACGCGTCAGCGCGGTGGTGGTTCTCCTGCATCACTTCGTGCAGCGCCCGTGCCGGGTTGCTGATGCGGTGGCCGGCGCGCTGGTCGGCAGGGATGGCGTTGAACGCCTGCGGGCCCATCACCGCAGTGAAAGCGACCCGTCGTCCACCGATGTCCTGGATACGTACACGGTCGAAGAGCGGCGTGCCGCAGTCATCGGTCGTGTTCGCGCACACCGTCATCCGGCGCAGCCGCGGCTCGAAGTAGTGCGGCCACCCGTGGTTTCCGGGCGCGAGCAGGTCGTACAGGGTGGTGAGGGCTTGGCGCTCGATGCGTCCCTCGCCGAGGTGGTAGTAGCCGCTCCCCTCGAAGAAGTCTCCGCAGTCCACGATCAGGCTGTCGGGCCTCGCAGCGTGGAGGTGGGCGAGCATCGGAGCGGCCGAGTCGAAGGCGGAGTGGACGTCGGTCGTCGCGATGATTTGCCGCAGTTGCCGGTTCACGGGATCACCTCGCAGATGTCGGCTCCGAGGGCGTGCAGCTTGACGGGCAGGTCGGCGTGGCCGCGCCGGAGCTGTTCGAGGCCGCCGAGGGTGGTCACGCCGTGAGCGGTGAGGCCGGCGATGAGCAGGGCGGAGCCCGTGCGGATGTCGGTGGTCTCCACTCCGGCACCGGTGAGTTGCTGTGGCCCGGTGAAGCGGCACTGTGTGGGTGAGAGCTCGTCGATCGTGGCTCCGAGGCGGGCGAGCTGGGGCAGCAGGTTGCGGTGGCGGCCGGGGTTGATGTCGTCGGCGAACAGGTGGGTGCCGGGCAGGGTGAGGGCCAGGGCCAGCAGCGCGGGCTCGAAGTCCGCGTCCAGGCCGCCGGGGGCCAGGGAGGCAATGGCTCGCAGTGGTCGGCCGGTGGGCTGAGCGTCCTGGGCCTGCACGATGAGGGTGCCGTCCTCGGCGTCGGCGGGAATGCCGAGCCAGCGCAGCGCGGTGATCAGGGGGGTGATGTCGTCGCGGCGTACGCCGAGGATGTGCGCGTTGCCGCCGGTTACCGCGACTGCGCAGGCCAGGGTGCCTGCTTCGATCTTGTCGCCGGGCACCCGCCACGCGATCTCCTCGCCGGAAACGGATCGAGGCGGCTGAAGGGTGAGGACGGCCTCGCTGACCCGGCACTCCCACCCGGAGATCCTCAACGCCTCTACGACGCTGAGCACTTCGGGTGACAGGTTCGGTTGGCCCAGTCGCAGCGGCCGTCCGGCGACGACCGTACGTAGGACAGCGGCGATGCTCGCTCCGCGGGACCGGAAGGGGAGCATGATCGACACCGTCCCGCGTCCGCCTGTGGCTGCTTCCACGAGGTAGCCGCGGTCGTCGACGGTCGAGCGGTCTCCGAACCGTTCGTACACCTTGAAGTGCTGCTCCATCCCGCGTTCCCCGATGGCGCAGCCGCCCGGCCACGGCAACCGGGCCCGCCCATAGGCGCCGAGAAGTGCCGGGACCAGGTAGTACGAGGCCCTGATGCGCGCAGCAATCTCGGGATCGGGATCCGGGCGTTGTTTGTCGCTCGGCAGGATCACCGTGGTGTGTGGATCGCTGACCGGGCGGGCCGCGTGCCAGCCGGTCTGCTGGAGGAGGGTGAGCATTGTTCCGACATCCGTGTTGGCCGGGACGTTGCTCAGGTGCACCGGGCGGTGCATGGCTGCGGCGGCGGCCAGCAGGGGCAGGGCCGCGTTCTTCGACCCGTCTACGGTCACGGCCCCGGCGAGCGGAACGCTCGGGCGCACGGCGACCACTTCTGCGGCGACTGGGGGAATGCGTACGGCTGGCAACAGTCAGCTCCTCATCTGGGGCACGTGTGTGGCGACGGTTGGAAGTGGGGTGCTGAACTCGAATTCGGCCCAGCAGCGCTTGCCGGAAGGCAGCGGGTCGAATCCGTGGCGGTCGGCGAGTGCGGCGACGAGGAACAGGCCGCGTCCGTCTTCCTCTTCCGTATCCGCCAGGCCGACTTCCGGGATGTCGAAGCTGGTATCGATCACCGCGATCCGCAGCGTCTCGTCGCTGAGGTAGGCGCCGGCTGTGATCGGTCCTTTGTGTGCGTGCCGTACCGCGTTGGTGATCAGCTCCGAGGCCACCAGCACAGCCGCGTCCAGGAGTGCAGGTCCGAGAGCGGCGCCCCATTCCCGTATCTCCTCGGCGATCTGCCGGCGCGCCGACGCGGCGCCGGCAGGGGTGCCGGGGACGGGAATCCGGATGTGGTGCGCTTCCATGAGCGGCCTCCTGATCGGTTCGGCCACTCCACGTAACCGCCGGACGGGCCTCTCGGACCAGGGCGTGTGCGGGTGCTGCATCGTCTATGCAGGAGCTGCATCACAGTGCACTGCCAGTCCCTTACGCTCGGTTGGGAAGGCAGGATCGGCGACGGCGGGAGGAGCCGTGGCACAGATGGCCGAAGAGCACAGCGAAGCGAGACGGATCGGTGAAGTGATCCGTCAGGCCCGCGTATTACAGCGGCGTTCGCAGAGGGAAGTCGCCTCCTCCCTGGGCTATCACCAGTCCAAGGTGAGCCGCCTGGAAGGCGGCAGGGGCACGGACGACATCCGCATGCTGCGCGAGGTCTCGCGCGTGCTGGCGATTCCGCCCCACCGCCTCGGCCTCGCCGCCACCTCGGACATCAACGACTCCGAACCCGAGACAGAGGACATGCACCGCCGTACCGTTCTCGCCGCCGGCATCGCCGCGCTCGCGGCCCCTACCCTCCCCGGCACCGCCCATCAGGACCTGGTCCAGTCCCTGCTGCCTATATCAGCCCGTGTGAGTGACGAACCGGTGCCGGATCTCCAGAGCATGCGAGACCACGTCGCAGGTGTTCGACGCCTCTTCTGCACCTGCGATTACACAAAGCTGGAAGGCGCGCTGCCCGTCCTGATCGGGCAGTTACGGCAGGCCATCAGCGATAGTCCCGGATCGAGCGACCTGTCCGGGCTCCTCGCCACGGCGTACCAGACCTCGGCGAGCCTGCTGCTCAAGCAGAGCGACCAGGGCAATGCCTGGCTCGCGGTCGGACGCGCCATGTCCGAGGCCGAACGCTCCGGCGATCCTGTCGTCCTCGCCTCCAGCGTCCGCGTTCACGCCCACGCTCTGGCCCGTGACAGCCACACCGCTCAGGCCGTCGCCCTAGTCCGGCACACCGCCGACCAGCTCACGGGCTCGTACGATCAGCGCTCCCCGAAGTACCTCGCGGCACTCGGGCTGCTGCTTCTGCGCGGGGTCACCGCCGCCAGCAGCGGCGGTGACCGCTCCGCCACCCGGGACTTCCTCACTGAGGCGAAGGAGGTCGCCCGCTACGTGGCACTCGACAGCCCCGACGCCTGGGCCAACTTCAGCCCGACGAATGTCGCCCTGCACGGACTCAGCGCGGCGGTGGCCTTCGGCGACGCCGGCGTCGCTCTGGACACCGCCCGGCCTCTCATGCGCCGCCACATTCCCGTCCCCGAGCGTCGTGCTGCCCTGTGGATCGAGGCCGGCCGCGCCTACAGCCAGCAGGGCCGCCTCGCGGACGGGTACCAGGCCCTTCGCATCGCAGAGAGCTGCGCGGCCCAGGACATCCGTCGCCCGGCCGTCCGTGAGCTGGTGGCCGACATGGCCGCCCGCGACCGCCGTCGTACGCTGCCGGAACTGCACCGTTTCAGCCGTCAACTGGGAGTCCCCGCGTGAGTGATCAGCCGGACCGGCAGGCCAAGAAGCCCTTCCTGTACGTCGTCGTGTGCGCCTCCGGCATCGCCGGCGACGTCGGCATCCTGATCACCGCGGCCCAGGAGGCAAACTGGGAGGTGGGTGTCGTCGCCACCCCGCAGGGCCTCGGATTCATAGACGCCGAGGCAGTCGAGGCACAGACCGGCTACCCGATCCGCTCCGCCTGGCGCTCGCCCGGCGACCCGCGGCCGCTGCCGCCCGCCGACGCCATCGCGGTGGCACCGGCCACCTTCAACACGATCAACAAATGGGCTGCCGGGATCTCGGACACCCTGGCGCTGGGCATCCTGTGCGAGGCGTACGGCTTCGGCATCCCCACTGCCGTCATGCCCTACCTGAACTCGGCACAGGCCGCCCATCCCGCATACAGCCAGAGCCTGGAGCGGCTGCGCGACATGAGCGTCCTGATCGGTTCGTACGCGCCACACAAGCCGAAGGCCGGCGGTGGCGCGGACCACTACCGCTGGGAAGAGGCGCTGGAACTGCTTACTCCCAAGCTGTCCGCACCGGCCTGATCAGCGCCGCCGTGCTGGCTGTGCCTGCGGCGGCGGAGGGGCTGCTACCGGGTGGACGGGAGCAGCGGCGCGTTGTGTGGTGCTGCGTGCCCTGGCCGCCTGGGCGCGGGGACTAGGAGCGTGACGGTCGCCGAGGCGGCGGATGCGCCAGGTCAGCGCGCGGGCGGGGCTGTGGGCATCGTCCAGGGTGCGCTGGCCGAGGGCCTGAACGAGCACGGTCGTCGCGTTGTGTCCGGCAGCCTCGGCTTCGGCGAGCACGGCGGTGAGGGCGTCCCAGGCGGGGTCGTCGAGGATGCGCGCGGCGTGCTCCGGCACGGCCTGCTGGAGGTGGTGGGCGTAGCGGTGCTTCATCTGGGGGCTGGGGGCGCGTTGCGCGAGGCCGGTCAGGACCGGCTCGGCGATCTGGGCGTACGCGACCTGAAGGTGTACGAGAGCCTGTTCTGCTGCCGCTTCCTGCTGGGCGTGCTGGTGGGTGCGGTGCCAGTGCATGGCGAGCACTACTGCCGTGAGCACGGTGTCCAGCAGCATGGCGATTCCGGACCCGTCGCCGTCCGAGGGCCGGTCTCGCCAGATCGTTTGGATTCCGCGCCGCAGAGCGTGGGTGCTGGCGAGGTCGGCCGCGATGCGGGAGCGGGTGGCGCGCTCGAAGGCGGCAGCGGCTCGTTCCAGTTCGGCCTTCGCCGCGGTCGGTGCGTTGATCGGCAGTAGATCCAGCGTTGCGCCGAGTAGGACGAGTTGGCCTTGTGCGGTCTGGTCGTCGCCGTGGGTGAGGTGGTGGGGGATGCGTTCCGCGGCGGCGGTGGCTTGGTGCCATGGGTTGCCCGGCCGGACGGTGACCGGTTCGGGGCTGGTGGTGGCGAGGCTCTTGCGGATCTTGGGCAGTGACAGGTCGGGGGCGAGCGTGGAGCCCGCGTAGAAGACTGGCTCGCCCTTGTCGTTGGTGTCGTGGGGCAGGGCGAAGTTGCAGCCGAGCGCATCACCGGAGGGGCCGCGCTTGAAGCGCACAGCCACTCCTGTGCTCTCCAGCAGTGCGAAGAACTCGGCCTCGTCGGACGCGGCGGCAACCGCGCGGCGTACCCGCAGACGCAGGATGTCACGGGCGGCGGCGCCCTGGCCCAGGCGCTTGGCCTTGAAGTGCTCCTTGCTGGTGTGGTGCTCGGCGCCGGTGCCGTCGCCCGGCTTCAACCGCCGGAGCCCGTAGTCGGCCTCGATCGAGCGGGCCTCACGCTGGACTGCGCGCTGGTCGTAGTCGCGCTCGGGCCTTCGGCCGTCGTGGCGTACGAGGGTGGCGGCGATGTGGATGTGGTCGTCGGCGTGGCGGACGGCCACCCAGCGGCAGGCTTCCTCGTCACCTTGGGGGGCTATGCCGGCGGCGGCTACCATCCGGCGGGCGATGTCCGCCCACTGCCCGTCGCTGAGGATCGGGTCTTCGGGTGCGGCGCGGACGGGGCAGTGCCACACGGTGTCCCTGGGGGCCTTGTCGCCCAGCATCTTCACGGGCTGATCTAGTTGTGCGACGAGCTGGGCCTCCACATCCTTCGGGTTGCGGTGGGGGCTGCGGCCGGGGTCTGGGGCGAAGCCGTTCCAGGAGGCCACCAGGTGTGGGTCGGTGTGCTCGTTGGCCCGTCCCTTGCCGAAGAGGTAGGCGATGGTGCGTTGCGTGGCTTTCGGGCCCGCGCCGAGAATGATCTTGGGTATCACCGGCTCACCGGGCCTCGGTGACCTGGGCGATGGCGGTGTCCAGTTCGTCGATGGACGCCTCGATACGGGCCAGGAGCCTTTGGACGGTGGCGGGGTGGGGCCAGGCGCCGTCCTTGTTGAGGTGATGGGTGAGCTGGTTGAGGTTGCTGCCGATCTTGCCGAGCTGTCCGTTGGCGGCCATGAGCGTCTTCACCATGGCGCGGTAGTCAGCAACAGCGGCGGTGGGGTCGCTGGCGCGGGAGGCGGCGAGCGAGCACTCGGCCACGTAGCCACCGGTCGCCATGCCGCTCAGGGCAGCGGCGTTCTTGACGAGGGCGAACTCGTGGTCGTTGTAGCGGGGGTGGACGCGGCGCTCGCGCAACTGCTTGTCACGCAGACGGCGACGCGGCGCTGGCTGCTGCGGCACGCTCGACGATGGCTTGGTGCCCCCTGTCCCGGCCTGCTCCCCCGGGCCGGCCGACTCCGGTGCCGCCTCGGCGCCGGATGCCTCCGCCTCCCCTGGGGCGGAGGCCGGGTAAGGACTCCTTACCCGACAACTTGCTCCGTCTGAAGCAGCCCGTCCGAATGCCTGCCGTACGCGTTCCGTCAGCACAGGCGACTTCGTCAGCGGTATCTGTTCCTTGGGGTGGTGTGGATCGTGCGTCATGAACGGTTCTCCAGACGAGGGGGTGGGGCGGGCGCGCGGGAGGGCCCGTGAGCTGCGAGCGGTCACACGGACCCGTCCATGAGTGTGATGAGCCAGTAGTGACCGGAACGGGTTCCGGTCACCCGGCGGGTTCCTGGTCAGCCGCTGGCTGGACCGCTTTCGGCGGAGGCTGTGAGTTCGTTCCGGAGGACGTTTGTCACCTCGGTCAGCCGCTCGCTGGAAATCGGAAGGCCCTTGTCCTCAACTGCCTTCCGGACAGTGGCTCGGGTGAGTTTTCCCTGCTCAGCACAGGCAGCCCTGCCGATCTCCACGAGATCCCCGAGCGGGGCGCCGGGCGGACGGCCACCCCGGGCCTTGGTCTCCGCAACCTCCGCAGGAGGTTGCGGAGACCCATCGGGCACGGCGGCCGGTGGCTCGGTGAGCGTGCCGGGTTCCGCTGGCTCCGCTGATATTCGGGCGGCCCGGAGGGGGTGGTGACCGATGCCCTCAGCACTTGCCCGGAACCTGCGAGCGGGTGCTGGTCCACGAGTTGGTGGATCTGCCGCATCAGTACGGCGAAGGCCACCATCGCGGCTGCCGGTGGAACCGCGGCCACCACGTAGTCGAGAAAAGGGACGTCACCGGTTTCGCGTGTGCCGCTGACCCCGGCAACGTTCAGGGCGATGGAGCCGACAGATCCGATGGCGGTCACGGCGATGGCCCATCGGTCGGTGACTTGGCGCAGCCCTGCGCGGAGCATGAGCAGCTCACCCGCGACGATGAAGGCGTCCAGGGTGGCGGGCCACGCCCAGCGCCGGACCGGTGAACCTCCCAGGCCATGCTGCCCGGCGACATCGGCCAGGTGCGTGTAGGAGAGACAGAACGCTCCGGCGGTCAGGGCGACGATGACGATGCCGGCCGCGAAGAGCGCGTAGCGCTCGGCAGCGCCATGGGGCGCTGCGGGCTGTCCTTCGGTCGTTCGGTTGACCGGCTGGTGGTGCGGGGGTGAGAGGGGGGGTGGGCAAGCGAGTGCTCCTGGTGTGGTGGTGTGGTGCGTCTTTGGCGTCTTGGCCGTTGCAAGTGCAGGTCAGGGCGGTACGGCAGCGGCTCCGGCTGTCCGTCTCGGTGGTGCCGCCGGCCGTCTTCAGCTCTGTCGCAGTACGCCGAAGGCGGTTCGCCGCGCCAGTGCCCGACCGGGGTGCTCCTGTCCCCAGTAGGGGCAGCGGCATTGCGTCTTCCGTCTCACTGGCCAGGGCTGTGACCTGCGCCGATACGGCAAGGACGCGGGAGACGGTGCAAGACGGATCCGGACAGCGTCTTGGGCGGCCACGCCGGTGGTCGTGATCGCGTTGCCGTCTTGGCCCCGGTCGCCGTCTCGCTTGCAGGCCGTATGACCTGCGAGATCACGGCAGGGACGGCAACCAGGGCGGCGGGCCTCAGCCCTTGTCGGGAGCGGGGCGGGTGTCGACGGGGTGGACGGTGGGGCAGTACCGCCGCCAGCTGTCTAGGAACTTGTTGCGCGTGTAGCCCTTGCGCTGCGTTCCGTCGGCCATCCGGACGTTGCCCGGCCTGATGCCGAAGTCCCTCAGCAGCCTGCCGAGATCACGGGCCTTCAGCCCACCGCGCCCCCACTCCGCCCACGGACCCTCGGGGTCCTGGCGCAGGTGATGGAGGAGCTCCTCGGTGGACAGGCTGTCCACCTCTCGCTGGGCGGCGAAGATCCGCCGGGTATCGGAGAGTATCCGTGCGCCGCCGGGGTGGTCCTCCTCGGCTGCCACTTCGGCGGCGACCATCCGCGCGCACGCCATTCGAGCCCGGCGCGGCCAGGAACCCCCGGCCAGCTCGGCGACGATCACCAGGGGCTCCCAGGTGTCGGCGGCGCGGTCCTCGACCGGCATATCCGGCTCCAGGATTGCTGCCTCCTCCAGAAGCGGCCTGGCCCAGGCATTGATCCGGTCGCGCAGGTCGTGCAGGGCAGGGATGTCACGGCGGGAGCGGAAGGGCTTCACCTTCTCCCCCTCTGCCCGCCGACGCATCCGGATCACGACCGACCGGTCCATGACCGTGTCGGGGAGGTCGCCGATCCCCGCGATGGCCGCCATCGCGAAGGTGGCGAACTTGTGCGGCGTGTGGTCGTTACCGACGACCCGAGTCACGTAGCGCCCGCGCTGGTGACCGGCGTTGAGTAGGCCACGCGTCTCTTCGTTCCGCTCCGCCTGCTTCGGCGTACCGAAGATGGTGTCAGCCTCGTCCACCAGAAGCGTCGGCGGCTCCTCCTCGGTGATCGAGCGGAAGATCGCCGCCGGCGTGGTGTTGATCGTCAGCATCGGCTCGTGGACCGTCTCGGTCAGCACGTCCAGGAGCCGCGACTTTCCGCACCGTTTCGCCGGCCCCACCACTGCCAGACGCGGGGCGTGCTGCCACGCGGTCTGCAGGTGCGTGGCCACCACCCACAAGGCGATCGCATCGAGCGCCTCCGCTGACGGCGGGATCACGAACTGGGCTATCTGCGAGTGCAGTTCATCCAGCAGCGTGGAGCCCTGCGTCGGCTCCGCGTCGGGGACGTCCTCCAGCCCGCTCGGCGCCTGTGCCTCAGCGGTGCTGTCTGCGGCCGAACCGCCGGTCGGGCCCGGATCGGTGTCCACGGGCTGGGCGGCGCCCAGGTGGGCACCTGGGCGCCCTGGGATGGCGGTCGTGGGCCAGCTCGCCTTGGCGGGTTCGGAATAGTCCTTGGGGTTGTCGGGTTCCACTGGGCAGCTCCTCGTCTGGCGGTGGCGGGCTCGCCCGCCCTTTCCGCCGGGTCGGTTCTCATCGGATCGCTGGGGAGCTATGGGGCCTCCGGCGTTGCACCGCCGGGGGCTCTCCCCCTTCCTGTAGGCACCGTGGTACCGCGAGGGACCACGGACAGTACGGTCACGCCCGGCCACAGTCCAGCGTTTCTGTGTCAGCTCAGCGCAGAACAGTTTGCTACGCTCCCGCCCTCTCACGCGGCCAGACCCAACAGGATCAGCAGATCCGCGGTCACAACCCGGTAGGCGTTGCCCAGCCGCAGGACCTTGCACGGGTACGCGCCGCGCTTCGCCAGCTCATACCCCTTGCTCCGCCCGAGCCCCAGGGCGCGATTGCTGGTTTCGAGGTCAACGGCCACCGGCAGGGCCAGCAGGTCCTCACGGCTCATCCCCTTCGCCAACCCCGCCGTGGTGTTTTCGCGCATGCGCCATCCCCTTCGGTACAGCCGTCGGCGAACGCGGGCATCACGTCCGGCTCCAGGCAGCCACCAATAAGAATCCACAAGCTAGTGTGTCTGTATGACACAACGCGGTGTGGATGATGAAGCGGACGACTTCCCGGAGTGGGTGGACCGGGTCCAGGCGAATGTGGCCGGCGAAGTCCGCCGCAGACGAAAGGAGATGGGATGGAGCGCGCAGGAACTCGCCGACCGGTGCGAGCAGCTCGGGCATCCGATCCCGCGCAACGTGATCGCCAACATGGAGTCCGGCCGCAGGGCCGGCCTGCCATTGGTGGATGTCCTGGTCCTGGCCGCTGCCCTGGAGACGTACCCGGCCTGCCTGATCTTCCCGGTCGGCTACGTCGAACGGACCCAGGAACTCCCCTTCGAGCACCTCGTGCCGACCTGGGACGCCCTGCGGCGCTTCACCGGCGAGCAGGAAGTACCGGGGCACGATGCCGGCCTCGTGCCCGACTTCGAAATTCACGCCAGCCTCGTGAGCACCGCCCTCGCTGCGCTCGACGAAGAAGAGCAGGCACGGTTCGCCGCCAAGACGGCAACCAGCCGCGCCCAGCAGGAAGAAGCCGAACGCAAGCGGACCGAGTACGCCGACCGGGCCGTCTCCGCGAAGTACAACCTTCGCTACCTCCGCCGAGACCTCCTAGACGACGGGGCCACCCCACCCGATCTCCCACCCGCACTCCACGACGTCGACCCGCCCGAATGGGCCCCCGATACCACCACGGAGGAACGCCCTTGAAGGGATCAACCCACCGCCGCTGCTACTGCCGCGACGCCGAGACCGGCAAGCCGCTCGGCAAGAAGTGCCGCAAGCTCACCAGCCGCAAGCACGGCTCCTACTCCATACGCCAGGAGCTCCCACCCCGAGCCGATGGCACTCGCCGATCCTTCAACCGCGCCGGCTACGAAACGTTGAAGGCCGCGCAGGTCGCCCTGGACCACGTCCGAGCCCTCATCGCCATCGCGGACTCGGACGATGATCACGACCTGGACCGGATCGCGGAGCTGCTCGAACAGGTCGCCGACGAGAAGGGTCCCCTGCCCAACATCGAGGACACCCGCAGGCGTTTCAGGGCGGGATTGGACCTGATCGGACGACGGACGGTGGGTGAGTGGCTCGATCAGTGGCTTGCTGCGAAGAAGTCACGGAAGACGACGCTCAACGGGTACGCCTCCCACATCCGCGTCCACCTGAAGCCCCGCATCGGCCATGTCCGGCTCGACCGTCTCAACGTCGGCCATCTCGTGGAAATGTACGACGGTATAGCCGACGCCAACGAGGTGATCCAGGCGGAGAACCTGGAACGGCGCGAGCAGATCGCCAGGTGCAAGCCCCGCAGGCCCGGCCGCCCCGTCGCAGCCGAACGAGCACTGCTCGCCGTCGAACGGGCGAAGCTCGCCAAGATGAAGCCGTTCCGGAAGATCACCGGGCCCGCTACGCAGCAGAGCATCCGGCGCACGCTGCGAGCGGCCCTGAACGCGGCCATCGCCCAGCAGTTCATCACCTTCAACCCGGCCTCCCACGTCGAGCTGGAGTCCGGCAAGCGCCCGAAGCCGCTCCTCTGGACTGCGCAGCGGGTGGAGCGCTGGCGTGCAACCGGCGAGCTGCCGTCGCCGGTCATGGTCTGGACGCCGGCTCAGTTCGGAACGTTCCTGGACGCAGCCGAACCCGAGCGGCTCTACTTGCTCTTTCACCTCATGGGGACCCGCGGTCTTCGCAGGGGCGAGGCCGTCGGCCAGAACTGGACGGACGTCGACCTGGACGCCGGCCTCATCACACCGGCGAAGGAGATCGTGGTCGACGGCTGGGACCCGTACGAATCCGCCCCCAAGACGGACGGCAGCGCCGGGACGATCGCCCTGGACAGCGTCAACGTCACTCTCCTGCGAGGGCAGCACAAGGCCATGCTGAGCGCCCGGGAGAAGTGGGGCGACGCCTGGAACGAGACGGGCAAGGTCTTCACTCGCGAAGACGGCTCCTGGCTGCACCCGGAGACGGTCTCCGAGACGTTCCGGAGCATCCTCGCCACCACAGATCTGCCGCCCATCACCCTGCGCGATCTACGCCACGTTGCGGCCACCCTCACCCATGGCGGGGGCGGCGACCTGCACACGATCAAGGAGACCCTGCGGCACTCCACAATCACGCTGACCTCTGACACGTACACGAGCCTGCTGCCCGAGGTCGACAAGGCTGCCGCAGAAGCCGCTGCACAGCTGATACCCCGTAAGGCTCGCGAGTCAAGGTAACTACCGAAATCCACTCCTAGCGCCAACACGCGGGCGCCAGGCAGGAGACATCCACCAGCTCACATGGGGCACCCCTCAGCTGAGCTTTCATGCTGGGCCCACCCTGCCCCATTCAGCAAGATCGACAAGATGTTTCATCAACTTGCGCATTTCAGTGGACACGGTGTCTATCTATCTGAATGATGAAGGCATGGCCGACGATGACGTTTTCAGCAAGGCAGTCCGACGACGCAATGCGCGAGGGATGACCTACAGCCAGATGGAGGCGAAGACTTGGGAGGTAGGAGGGAAGGAAGGAAGCCGGTCAGCCGGATGGTGGAACAATATGGCCAACTACCAAATGGAGACGCCACCCGGGCCTAAGTACATCCCCGGCATCGCCAAGGTACTCAAGGTCTCCGAGCGGCGCGTCAGCGAACTCGTCGCTGAACAGTGGTACGGAGTTTGCCCCGATGACGGGGTCCCCGAGGCACTGAGAGATCTAGTGCCGTTGCTTGCAGACGTTGACCCAGCCGACGTGCCGGCGATCGAAGAGATCGTGGTAGCTCTGGGGCAAAAGCACGACCTTGCGAAGCGACTCGCGGCGATCGAGGCAGGGGACGAGGACGACAGCGAGGCAACCTGAGACCCGATCCGGCCTCTAGCTGGGCTACCCCGTCTCCTTTCACCGCTCTCACAGCGCGTCCGGAGCTCACTCAGAACCGGGCCCACCTGGCGCCGGTTCGCCGGTTCGCGTCCAACTGCGCGGCGACCGCAACGTTCAGCCCACTTGGCGGACCACACCACCAACCGGGCCTACAAGGGCAGCCCCCGTGCCACCCAGAGGTGTGCAGGTGGAGCCCCAACAGCAGCAAGTCTGCGCGTGACAACAACCCGCACCTCAGACGATCGACTTGATTGCCCTATCCGCGTACCGCAGCGTCTCGTCGATGACCTTGTCCATTTCGCGCAAATCGTCGAGTGTCGCCGTGAGGAGAGCAGGGACGTTGATGATGCTCGCGGCGAGGAAGCACCCAGCCACCGTGAGGAACTCCTTGTACCGTTCCCGCCCCTCTGGCCCGAGCGATTCCCAGTCCCGGGGCTCTGGCGGCAGACTCACCCTCCACTTTTCGAGGGCGTGGGTGCCGTGGACTTCGACATATTCCATGATAGCCGTGGCGCGCGATAGCACCTCGACCATCGTGTCGAAGCCCCTCTGTGACAGGTTCAGAGCGGCCTCCGCAGCCTCAACCTGAATTCGGAGACGTTCTTCCTCCTTCTTGTTGCGGCGCTGCTTCACGACGTAGAAGCCGGCGGCCGCCAACGCTGCCACTGGGGCAGCGACCATGCCGGTGAGCAGAAGAATTCCACCCGCCATACCTGCACCGCCTGCGGCTAGCGTGCCTCCTCCCAGGAGGGCCAGAGTCGCGTTGGTCGCCGCAACCCCGGCTAGCGTCGAGATAGCCGCTCCAGTGGAGGCGGTCCCGAACAGCGCGGCGGCCGTGAATGCACCATAGGCCGCAGCCCCGCCGACTGCCGCCCCGGCTACACCTCCGGCGGCGGCACCGCGGATTGCGTTGGCGATCCCGGCGGACATGGCCTCGATGCGTATCGCTGTTGGGGGCTCGCTCTCGCTCTCCTCCTCGCTCGGGATCTCCGGCTCGGGCGCCCCGCTAATGCTCTTGGCCAGCTCCACGAACCTCATGAAGAACTCGTCGCGGACGACATCATGGACACGGTTGAAGGCTTCCCCGTGTTCTTGGGTGATCTTCGACCGCTGTGCCGCTTTCTCAGTGATCTCAGCGTGTCGCCTTTTCGTCTCCGCGACTTGGTCGCGCAGTTTCGCCGGCCGCTGGCCCCGCTGATGAGCGAGAGCCCTGGTTCTGCGCTCCGCCTCCTCCTTGAGTTGCTCGGGCGTGAGTTGGAGCGCGAGGGCGATGGCGGCCAGACGGTGGCCCCCAGGGCTGATGAGCCCGCTCTCGATCCGGGAGATCGAGACCGCGCCGCCCCTTCCATAGTCCGCCCGCTTGGCCAACTCTTCCTGAGTCATCGAGGGTTCCTGTGCCTGACGGTGCTCGCGGACTACGAGGCCCATCGCCTCTGCGCTGAAATCATTCACCGGTTCCGGTCCCCTTGCTCCGCGGGCTGTGGCGGTGCCAGGAGGACTGAAGCTCACGTGCCAGCGCGCCACCGGAGCGCACAGCCTGAACGCCGTCTTCAGCGAACTGCTTGAACGCCTTGACGACGGCCGGGTCACGACGGACCTCGTCGGCAGTCTGGATCTGGGCGGCAGCGAGGGTCAGGTGGGCCAGGTTGAGGCGAGACATAACGATGGGCCTTTCGTCGCTGATGGCACCTGCGCCTGTGAAACATAGCGTCGCTTAGTGTTCGGCGTACACACTATGGCGAAACTCCTTCGGCTACCTCACCGCTCTCATCGATCAGGACGGGCCCGATGGCAGCGCCACTGCGCCGGGGGTCGAGTACCTCGACGACAACGAGGTATGAGCCTTCACGCTCCACTCCCCGGCGGTTGGAGGTGACCAGCCCACTCCCCCGAACCGGAACCCCCACCAGCACCCTCGCCCGCCTCACCGACTGCACTCGGACTACTGAGCGCCCTCAGGATTCCCTTACAGCCGGCAGCGCCCCCGGAAGGTGTCAGTAGTGCCTGCTGTCAGGCCGTCCGCTCACGCATCGCTCACGCAAGAGCCCCGGAACGACGAAGCGCCCCGACCGGCCGAAGCCGGTCGAGGCGCTGAGTAGCAGGTCATCGGGGGTTCCCCCGCCCTGCTTCGCGTAGGCCGTGTGGGACTCGAACCCACAACCAACGGATTAAAAGTCCGCTGCTCTGACCAATTGAGCTAACGGCCCCCGGCAATCACCCCACGAGCATAGCCCGCCGCGACCCGGCCGCCGATCGGGTATCGGTTGCCGGGCCCCGTCATCGTGGAGGCGTTTCGGTCAGCGGGGCGTATTGCGGGCGGTCGTGCGCTTGTGATCCGGATTGAGGAACCAGTGGCGGGCCGAGGCCAGCCACCAGATGGCGGCGAAGCCGAGGACCACCAGGACGGCGATCGGGGCGTAGTTGAAGGTCTCCCAGGTGACGGGTGAGACCTGGGGGAGCATGAAGAGCACCGTGATGACGGCCACCCACACCATCGCGACGATGCCGATGGGCCGGGACCAGCGGCCCAGGTGCCAGGGGCCCCGCCGGAAGTCGTCGCCGCGCAGGAGGCGGAGCAGGGTGGGGATGACGTACGCGATGTAGAGGCCGATCACCGCGATGGAGGTGACGGCCGCGTACGCGGTGTCGTTGATCAGGTACGGCAGGCCGAGGACCAGCGCTCCGGCGGCGGCCAGCCAGACCGCTGCCACGGGGGTGCGGGTGCGGGGGCTGACCGTGTGCCAGACGCGGGAGAACGGGAGGGCGCCGTCCCGGGAGAACGCGTAGATCATCCGGCTGTTGGCGGTCACGGACGCCATTCCGCAGAAGAGTTGAGCACCGATCACCACCAGGAGGAGCAGCTTGCCGGTGGTGGCGCCCAGGGCGCCCAGGAGGATCTGGGCGGGCGGGGCGCCGGTCGGGGAGGCGAGGGCTCCGTCGTAGGACTGGATCGCGAAGGTGAAGCCGAGGAGGAGGACGAAACCGGCGATCCAGGAGGTCCAGATCGACTGGACGATGCCGCGCGGCCCGGCGGTCGCGGCGTCGTGCGTCTCCTCGGTCATATGGGCGGAGGCGTCGTATCCGGTGAAGGTGTACTGGGCCATCAGCAGCCCGATCATCACCACGTAGAACCCGCTGCCCCAGCCGGTGTGGTTCACGAACTCCGTGAAGACGAACGACGCCGACTGATGGTGGTCCGGTACGAAGGTGAGCGCCCCGACGATGACCGCGACGCCGAGCACGTGCCACCACACGCTGACGCCGTTGAGGATCGCGACGATCCGCACCCCGAAGGTGTTCAGCAGGCCGTGCAGGAACAGGATCGCGGTGAAGAGGAGGATCGTGCGGCCGGGCGTGACCCCGAAGTCGAACTGGAGGTTGAGGTACGCGCCCAGGAACGACGCCGCCCCGAAGTCGATCCCGGCGGTCACCGCGACCTGACCGAGCACGTTGAACCAGCCGGTGAACCACGCCCACGCCGCCGCCGAGCGCGGCGGGGCCAGCCGGTGGGCCCAGAAGTAGAGGCCTGCGGAGGTCGGGTACGCCGAACAGATCTCGGCCATCGCGAGCCCGACGAACAGCGTCATCAGCCCGACACCGACCCAGCCCCAGGTGATCAGGACCGGACCGCCGGTGTTCATGCCGAACAGGTACAGCGTCAGGCAGCCGGAGAGCACCGAGATGATCGTGAACGAGACCGCGTAGTTGGAGAACGCCGACATCCGGCGGGCGAGTGTCTGCGTGTAGCCGAGCTCGGCCAGCCGCTCCTCGTCCGAGCGGGGGACAGCCGGCGCGGACGACCCAGGCGGCACGGACGACCCAGACGGTACGGACGACCCGGGCAACCCGGTCGGGGGCTCGCCCCGGCCGGGTTGCTCGGACGGGGCACTGCGGGGATTGTTTGTCATGCCCCCAGCGATTCCCTCGCCGGGGGCACGACATGCACCGGACGCCGCCCCCTCGGGGCCGGAGCCCGTCAGCCCCTCAGAAGATCCCCTTGTACGTCCACCCCGTAGCGATCTGGGTACGGGATCCGAACGAGCCCTTGCCGTTGCCGTTGTTGCGGTACAGCTTCCCGGCCTTGTCACGTACGACGATGTCGTTCCTGCCGTCGCCGCTCAGGTCTCCGACGCCCACCATCAGGTTGTACGAACTCCCCCAGTCCGAGAACACCTTCACCCTCGGTGCGAAGCTGCCGTTGCCCAGGCCGTTGTAACGCCACAGGCCGCCCTTGCGGTCATGGCCGAGCAGGTCGGGACGGCCGTCACCGGTGATGTCTCCGACACCTGTGATCTGGGCGTACGTCTTCCAGTTGGTGAAGATCCTGGCCTTCGGCGCGAACTTCCCGCCGGCCATGCCCGCGTAGAAGTACATGTCGCCGGTGGACGTCTGCCGGGCCACGAGGTCGGCCCGGCCGTCCCCGTTCAGATCGCCGGGCGAGGTCAGCACGTCGTACTGCTGCCAGCCCCCGCCGATCACGGTGTGGCTGCTGCCCGGCGTGTACCCGGAGTTGCCGCAGCGGCCGGCGTACTGGCGCAGTTCGCCGCCCGGCATCCGCACGATCAGTTCGGAGCAGCGGTCGCTGCCGGTGTCCGCGAGCGGCACGGCGAGCGTGCCGGCGGGCCAGCCGGTCCCGGTGATCTTCCCGTCGAACGTACCCGGGGCCCCCTTCCCGAACTGGACGGTCAGCCCACCGGAGGAGTTGAGGGTGACCAGATCCCCGATGCTGTACCGGCCCTGGTCGTGGAAGCCCGCCTTGCCGCCGCCCACCCCGATGGAGCCACTAATGGTGTACGTCCCTGACCCGTCCTCGGCCGTCGCTTTCAGCGTCCAGGTGTGCTTCCCGTTGCCCGTGTATCCGCCGGCGTCCGTCCGGCCGTTCCAGGCGACGTCCGCCTCGGTGCCGGATCCGGTCCCCTTGAGGGTGCGTACCCGGCCGGTCCAGTCCTTGACCGTGTAGGTCCAGGTGACGGGCTTGTTGAACTGCCAGGTGCTGAGCCACGCCTCCAGGCCGTTCACGCCCTTGAGGTCGATAGAGGTGTCGCCGATGTCGGAGGCGATCTTCGCGAGGGGCTGCGCGGGCACGCCGCTGGGCACGATGTGGACGGAGTTCGCTCCATCGACGTACGCGATGTCCCCGCCGAACCTGTCCACCGCCCAGGTCAGCCGGCGCTGGTCGGCCGTCTTCCCCGCCGCCAGGTCGGCCACCGCTCGGGGAGCCGCGGCCTTGCCTGTGTGGAAGTCGGTCAGCAGCAGCTTCCCAACGGTCCTGTCGTGCCGGACGAGGTATCCGTCACCGACGAGGGCGGGCCCCGACGGCACGGTGAACGACTTCTTCGCCGTCCGGTCGTACACCCCGGCCGCACCGGTCGCCCCGCAGTTCCAGTAGACCCAGCGCCCGACCGCGCGCACCTCCTTGATCACACAGGGGGCGCCGGTGGCAACCGTCTCCACGACCTTGTTCTTCCCGATGTCGGTCGCGGTGAGCGCGCCCTTCGCGGAAGTCGCCGCCCACAGCGAGGTGCCCCGGACGGAGGCGGCCGTGGCGGTGCGGACGAGGGGGGCGGGGGTCGCGTAGTAGCTCGGGTACATGCCGGCCCGCTGCTTGACGGGCGAGCCGCCGTTGACGACCCAGGCGCGGGCCGTCATGTCCACGATCTTCGCGGTGCCCTCGGGGTAGCGGACATCGCCCCCGTTGTACGAGTTCCCCGGCCCCCAGAACTGGACGCTCTCGGTGCCGTCGCCGTTGACGAACACGACGCCGAAGTCCCCGTGCCCGGAGGCGACCAGCTCCACACAGGAGCCCATGTCGCAGGGCACCGTCCTGAAGTGCGCGCCGTTGGCCAGGGCCCCGGCGTACGCCCGGCCCTCCCGCGCCCCCACGGTCGTGCCGTCGGCGGACACCCGGCGCTCGTAGATCATCGCGTCACCACTGGGGCTCCGCTCGGCCGTGACCAGCCGTCCACCGGCGAAGTCGAGACCGCGGACCCCGGTGGTCGCCACGGTGGCCGGAGCCCCGGCGCCGGCCGCCAGGGGCACGAATCCCGCCCCGATTCCAAGTGCCGCCGCCATCGCGACAGCACCGCGTACAACAGTGTGGCGTCTCACGCCCAGCCCCTCCCGGGAACTACCGAAGAGCATGAGGAGGACGCGGCAGAGCGCCGCGGTCTGTGCGAAGTGTGAAAGCCCCCCGGCCCTGACCCCTCATGCGTGTGGGCCGACTTTAACAGCGTCCGCACAGGTGGTGACAGGGAGATTCGAACCGGTTCAAAGAAACAGGGCCCGCACAACACCGAAGTGATGTGCGGGCCCTGCTCAGCAGTCAGGCGATCGGACGATCAGCCGTTGCGCTTCCAGCGCGGCTTGTCGTCGCGGCGGCCGAAGGAGCCGGTGCTCGTGCCGGTTCCGGTGGAGCGGTGGTCGTCACGGCGGCCGGTGGGACGGTCGTTGCCGCCCGAGCGGAAGCCGCCCGAGGGACGGTCGTCACGACGGTCGCGGTTGAACGGGCGGTCGCCGCCGCCGGAGCGGAAGCCACCGGACGGGCGCTCGTCACGACGGTCGCGGTTGAACGACGGACGGTCGTTGTCACGGCTGAAGCCGCCCGCCGGGCGGTCGTTGTCGCGACGCTCGAAGGAGCGGCCGCCACGGTCGTCGCGGCGGTCGCCGCCACCGGAGCGGAAGCCGCCCGAGGGACGCTCGTCACGACGGTCGCGGTTGAACGACGGACGGTCGTTGTCACGACGCTCGAAAGAACGGCCGCCACGGTCGTCGCGGCGGTCGCCGCCACCGGAGCGGAAGCCGCCGCCGACGGGACGGTCCTCGCGACGGTCGTTGCTGCCCCGGAAGGACGGACGGTCGCTGCTGCCTCGGTAGCCGCTGCTGCCGGCCGGACGGCCGCTGCGCTCGCCGGTACGGTCGTTGCCGCCGCGGTACCCACCGCGGTCGCCGCCGCGGTTGTCCCGGCGCTCGTAGTTGCCCCGGTCGTCGCGACGCTCTTCGCGCGCGGCCGGCTGCTCCGGCGCGGAAGCGGCGGCCAGCAGTGCGGCCTCCGCCTCGGCGGCGACCTCGGCCACCGCTGCCTCGGGGTCGTCGCCCCGCTCGCGGGCGGCACGGGCGACCAGGCGGTCGGCCTCCTCGCGCAGCTCGACGGCGCGGCGCTGGATGCGCTCCAGCTGCTTCGTCAGGTCGGCGGCCTCGCGCTCGGCCTGCTTGGCGGCGTTGTTCGCGGAGTCGGCCTGGACCTCGGTGAGCGAACGGGCACCGGTGATCTCGGCGACCTCCGGCTCGAAGACGCCCGCGCCCTGCACGATGTGGCGCGAGGCGTCGACGCCCGCGTCCTCCATCAGGCGGAAGATCTGGCGGCGCTGGTGCGGCAGCGCCAGCGAGACGACGACACCGGACTTGCCGGCACGGGCGGTACGGCCCGAGCGGTGCAGGTAGTCCTTGTGGTCACCGGCCGGGTCCACGTTCAGGACCAGGTCGATGCCGTCGACGTGGATACCGCGGGCGGCGACGTCGGTCGCGACCAGCGCGTTGACGTAGCCCTTCTTGAAGTCCTCAAGAACGCGGGTACGGGCGCCCTGGGTCATGCCGCCGTGCAGCGCGTCCGCCTTGACGCCCGCCTCGACGAGCTGCTCTGCGATGCGGTCGGCGCCCAGCTGGGTGCGGACGAAGATGATGGTGCGGCCCTTGCGGGCGGCGATGGCGGAGGTGACCGGCGCCTTGTCCTTCGGCTTCACGACGAGGACGTGGTGCGACATGGTCGAGACGTTGCCCTGGGCGGAGTCGACCTCGTGGGTGACCGGGTTGCTCAGGTAGCGCTTGACCAGGGTGCCGATCTCGTTCTCCATGGTGGCGGAGAAGAGCATGCGCTGGCCACCGCCGGGGATCTGGTCGAGCAGCTCGGTGACCTCGGGCAGGAAGCCCAGGTCGGACATCTGGTCGGCCTCGTCGAGGACGGCGACCTGGACGTTCTCCAGGGAGCAGGCGCCCCGGTTGATGATGTCGCGCAGCCGGCCCGGGGTGGCGACGAGGACGTCGACACCGCGCTCCAGCGCGTAGATCTGGTTGCCCATCGACGTACCGCCGCAGACGACCTTCATCTTCAGGCCGAGGACGTCGCCGTACGGCTGAAGCGCGTCCGCGACCTGCATCGCGAGCTCACGCGTCGGGGTGAGGATGATCGCGCGGGGCTTCTTCCTCTCGGTGTGCCCACCGGCCAGCGAGGCCAGCGTCGGCAGACCGAAGGAGAGGGTCTTGCCGGAGCCGGTACGGCCTCGGCCGAGGATGTCCTTTCCGGCCAGGGCGTCCGGGATGGTCGCTGCCTGGATCGGGAAGGGCGCGGTCACACCGTTCTGTGCGAGCTTGCGGACGATGCCGTCCGGCAGGCCCAGCTCCGCGAAGGTGATGGTCGGCTCGGCGTCCGCCTCGTCGGCGGCGGAGTCGGCGTCGGCCTGCTCGGCAACGGGGGCCTCAGGAGCCTTGGTCTCGGCCTCGGGGGCCTTGGCCTCGGTCTGCTCGGCGGCCTCGGTCTGCCCGGCCTGCTCGGTCTGAGGAGCCTTGAGGTAGTCCTCTACGGAGACGGCGGACTCTGCGACAACGGCCTCCGCCGCCACCACGAGCTCGTCGTTCTCGATGTTCTCGGGCAGCACGGCGTGGTCAGAACTGGAAATTGACATGCGAAATGCGAAACCTTCCGGAGTCTCGGCACGCGCCCGTAACTCCGTGTTTTCGCAATTTCGACCGCCTCAATGCGGTCCAGCCACGGCAAGGGAGAGTACGCGCCACACGGCGCTCTTCTGTGTCGGCGCCGGGCAATGGATCAAACGATGTACTACCATACGCACTCACCCCACCATCGCGCAAACCGGCCCCCTCCGGCCGCCCCGTCAAGCCGGTCCCACCTGCGGCGATGCCTCCGGAGTCCGTACGTCCTCCACGTGGCCCGGCGCCCCCATCGCCTCATTGCGGAGCTGAGCCGCGGGCGACGCCGAAGGCACCTCCGGCGGCTCCGAGGGCTCCGGCTCGGGCTCCTCCGGCGGGGCGGGCGGCTCGGGGGTCTGCGCCTCGGAGGGCGCCGGGGGATCCGGCCGCTCCGGAACCCCGGGCTCCGCCTGCGGGAGCGGCGGAGCCGACAGCCGGCCGCCCCGGACCCTGCCCGGCTCGGCGGACTTCGCTCCGGGACTGCGCGAGGGCTCTGCGGAGGCGCTCGGGGCGCCGGACTCTGCGGCCTCCCGCTCCGAGTCCGCCTCGGCTCCGCCGGTACGGGCCGACCGGCCGGTACCGGTCACCGTGGAGCCGTCGGGTCCGGCCACCGTCCCCTTCGACGCGGACGGTCGCGAGGGCGACGGCTTCCCGCCGCCGTCACCGACGCTCATACAGCCTGTGGACGCGGCGATCGTCACAACAGTGACGGCCGCCCAACGGACGGGAGCAGGTACGGACAACTGGCGCACGGGGGCACCTCCGGGGGCGCGAGGAAGGACGTGGCGGTACGGAAACGAGCCGGGGAGCGCTGTGCCCAACTCCCACCGCCCCGCCGGGGACACGCCCCCGGACCCGGCCCGCACACCTCATTCACACCTCGCCGCCCCGGCGCGCTCCCCGCAACCAGACACCCGAAGCCCACCTCACAGCCCGCAACCCGGCGCCGGAGCCCGCCCGGCAACCCGAAACCCGGTCCCGGAGCCCCGCCCCGCAACCAGGCACCCGGAGCCCCGGTCCCGTACCCCCCACCCCGGCGCGCCTCAGCCGTAACCGAGCGCGTGCAGCCTCTCGTCGTCGATGCCGAAGTGGTGGGCGATCTCGTGCACGACGGTGATCTCCGTCTCGGCCACCACGCGCTCGCGGGACTCGCACATCCGCAGCGTCGGCCCCCGGTAGATGGTGATCCGGTCCGGCAGCACACCCGCGTACCACTCACCGCGCTCGGTCAGCGGCGTGCCCTCGTAGAGCCCGAGCAGATCCGGATCGTCGGCCTCCGGTTCGTCCTCGACGAATACTGCGACGTTGTCCATCAGCCGGGTCAGCTCCGGCGGGATCCGGTCCAGGGCCTCGCCCACCAGTTCCTCGAACTCTTCCCGCGTCATCTCCAGCACCCCGTCATTGTCACGTACCGCCGCCGGAAGCGCGCCGAAGAGACCGGGAACGTACGCACGTATCCGGGAGCACCCAGGCGCACCCGGAGCGCATACCTGCCCTCGGTCCGGGGCACAGTCGCCCAATGGCCCGCGACCCGTTCCGTGCCGCAGCAGCCCGTGTCCGGCACCGCCTCCGCCCCCGCCCCCGGCCGCGCACCGGCCGCCGTGTCCGTGGCTCCGGTGGCGCGCTCGCCGTCTCGCCGCGACCGCTCGCCCGCGCGCTGGGCCTGGTCACCGTCGTGTTCTTCGGCGCCTGGCTCGGGCTGCTGGCCGTCGGCAGTGTCCGTACGACCGTCGGCCCGATGGACACGACGATGACCCTGCGCCCCTCGCTCACCGGCGGCACCAAGATCAACGTGTCCCCGCTGGGCGCCCTGGAGCTGGATTCGCACCACGCCCCGGTCCGGCTCGACGTCGACGTCGACCGCCTCGACCCGGTCCGTTCCGAGGCCCTGGTCCAGCACCCGGAACGGCTGTCCGGGCTGGAGGAGGAGGTCACCGGCGACGTCAGCGCCGGCACCCGCGAGCTCGCCCTGCGCTCCTGCGTCGCGGTCGTCTCCGGGGCCACCGCACTGGGCCTCGCGGTCTACCGCAGGCCCCGCCGCGCCCTCGCGGCCGGCGGGCTCGCGCTCACGCTGCTGGCCGCCTCGGGCGTCAGCGCGTACGCCACCTGGAACCCGAAGTCGGTCCTGGAGCCCAGGTTCTCCGGACTGCTCTCCAGTGCCCCCTCCGTCGTCGGGGACGCCCGCTCGATCGTCACCGACTTCGACGTCTACCAGCAGGAGCTGGCCCGGCTGGTCACCAACGTCACCAAGCTGTACGACGCCGCCTCTACGCTCCCCGTCTACAGCCCGGACCCCGCCACACTGCGCGTCCTGCACGTCTCCGACATCCATCTGAACCCGGCGGCCTGGCACATCATCGGCTCGCTCGTCGAGCAGTACGACATCGACCTGATCATCGATTCGGGCGACACGATGGACCACGGCGCCGCCGTGGAGAACAACTTCCTGGACCCGATCAGCGATCTGGGCGCCCCCTACGTCTGGGTCCGGGGGAACCACGACTCCGCGACCACCCAGAAGTACCTGCGCGACGCCAAGCGGTTCAAGAACGTGCACGTGCTGGACGACGGCCGGGCGGTGAACGCCGGCGGGCTGCGGGTGGCCGGTATCGGGGACCCGGAGTTCACCCCGGACCGCACCGGGCCGGAACAGGCCGAGGACGTCGAGCGGACGGCGGGCCTGCGGCTGGCGGCCGCCCTGCGCGAGCAGCGGCGGGCCGGCACCCCGGTCGACATCGCCGTCACCCACGAACCGGCGGCGGCCCGGGAGACGGACGGCACGGTCCCGCTCGTGCTGGCCGGCCATGTGCACCACCGGCAGAACGAGGTGATGAAGCTCGGCACCCGGCTGAAGGCCGAGGGCTCCACGGGCGGCGGCGGGCTGCGCGCCGTACAGAACAAGAAGCCGGAACAGGTGCTCGCGTCGGTGCTCTACCTGGACCGCTCCACCCGGCGCCTGCAAGCCTGGGACGAGATCACGCTGGGCGGGCTCGGCCTGACGACGGCCGAGGTCAGCCGCCATCTGCCGGAGCCGAATCCGGCCCTCCCGAGCCCGCTCCCGACGGCCCCCACGACCTCCCGGTAAACCGTTTTGGCGATACCTGCCGCCATCCCATATGCTTCTGACGTCCCCGACGCGCTGGGAAGCGCGCAGGTGGGCCCTTAGCCCTCATCGTCTAGTGGCCCAGGACGCCGCCCTTTCAAGGCGGTAGCACGGGTTCGAATCCCGTTGGGGGCACGCTTTAACGTGTGCGAGACTTGTCTCGCACATTGCTTGGTCCTGTGGAGCAGTTTGGAGTGCTCGCCACCCTGTCAAGGTGGAGGCCGCGGGTTCAAATCCCGTCAGGACCGCTGCAGCCCGTATGAGCTGCGTGGCTGGGTAGCTCAGTTGGTACGAGCGATCGCCTGAAAAGCGATAGGTCGCCGGTTCGATCCCGGCCCCAGCCACCACCAGAAGGCCCCGTCCGACGGACGGGGCCTTCGTCGTGTCAGACACCTTCCCGGTCTGCGGTGTTCGCCTCGTCCGCACCGGCAGCGGCCCGGCGGCGCACCGCCCGTACCGCGAGCACCAGCAGGACCACGGCCACCACCGCGCCCAGCAGCACCCCGTCCGGCACCTGCTCACCCACGCCCTGGGCCCACTGCTCCACGGCGAACGACTGGTCCACGTCCAGCAGCCCGGGGAGCGCGGTCGTCCCGTCGTACACCAGGAACATGACGCCGAGGCCGATGAAGAAGAGCCCCGACAGCAGCGACGTCGTGTGCAGTTCGAAGCGGCCGAGCCGCAGGACGCGTCCGCGCAGCCAGGCCCGGCGGCCCAGCTCGAACCGTTCCCAGACCAGCGCGAGCAGGAAGAGCGGCACCGCCATGCCCAGGGCGTAGACGGCGAGCAGCAGTCCGCCGTACGCCGGGCTGCCGCTGACGGCCGCCACGGTGAGCACGCTCCCGAGGATCGGTCCCGCGCAGAAACCGGCCAGTCCGTAGACCGCGCCGAGCGCGTAGACCGATACGGCGGTCGTGGGGCGGATCCGGCCGTTGAGCGCGGCGATCCGCCGCGAGGCGAAGCCGAGCCCGACGATCTGGGCGGCGCCGAGGACGATGATCAGCCAGCCCGCGCCGAGGACGAGAGCGTCGCGGTGGCCGTAGAAGAGCCGTCCGGCGTACGAGCCCGCCGCGCCCAGCGGGACCAGAGTGGTGGCCAGCCCCGCGTAGAAGATCCCGGTGCGGGCGAGCAGCCGTGAGGCGGAGTTGATGGAGTACGCGAAGAAGGCGGGGAGCAGCAGGGCGCTGCACGGGCTGAGCAGGGCCAGCAGCCCGCCGAGGAGGGCGGCGAAGTAGCCGATTCCGGCGGTCACTTCGCGGCGCCCTTGGCGTCCTGGCCCGCGTTGCCGGTGTTCTTCGCCCGTTCCGCCGCCTGCTCGATGGCCTCGGTGAAGGTACGGGCCGGCTGCGCCCCGGCGATCGGGCGGCCGTTGATCAGGAACGAGGGGGTGGACGTCGCGCCGATCCCGTATCCCTGCTCCTGGTCCTTGCTCACCGCTGCGGCGGCCGCCGCACCGTCCGCGTCGGCCTGGAAGCGGTCCAGGTCGGCCACCCCGGCCTGCTGGGCGAGCGCCTTGAGGCGGTCCTTGCCGAACCCCTTCTCCTTGACCCCTTCGGCGTAGGCGGCACGGTGGAACTGCCAGAAGCGGCCCTGCTGTCCGGCGGCCCAGGAGGCGCGCGCGGCGGCCTCGGACTCGGTGCCGAAGATCGGGAAGTTCCGCCACTCGATGCGCAGGGTGCCGTTGTCGACGTACTTCTCCACCAGGGCGGGTTCGGTGTCCCGCACGAACTTCGCGCAGTAGCCGCACTTGAAGTCGGCGTACTCGATGAGGACGACGGGCGCGTCCGCCCGGCCCCGCGCCAGCTTGTCCCCGGCATCGCGCCGGGCCAGCTTCGCCAGCTCGGGGTAGACGCCGGCCTCCGGCTCCGCGGTGACGTCTGCGACCGCGGTGGAGCCGGAGTCCGAGGGCTCGGGGGCGGTGGCCCGGTAGGAGACGTAGCCGAACAGGGCGGCGGCCGCGACGATCCCGGCGCCGTAGACGAGCGGCTTACGGGACCTCCCGGTCGGTTTACGGGACTGCGCGGTCGGCTTGGCATTCGGCTTGGCATTCGGCTTGCGGGACGGCTTCGGGGACGGACCGGACGTGGAAACGGGCATGCGGAACTCCGGACTGGTGGTGCGGGAAGAAGGAGAGGGGCGGCCGGCGCGGGGCGGGCGGTCCGTCTACACCCTCAGTACGGAGAGTTCCACCGGGCCCGGCGCCGCCGCGTCGGGTCCCCGCGGTGTCATCGGCGCGGGTGGCCGGACCGGCTCGGGTCCGGTGGCGGCGGGCAGGCCCCATTCGGCGAGGCCCGGCGCCTGGTCGTGGGCCGTCCGGGCCCGGCCGGGAACGGCGGGCTCTGTGCCGTCGCGCTTTCCGTTCCTGCCGCAGCCGGGAACCCCGTGCCCGTCGTCCTTGGCGTCGGCCACGACCGGCGTCCGGGACGACAACGGCACCGGCGCCGAAGCCGTCGAAGCGACCGAAGCCGCCGGGGCCGATACCGGAGACGTCGCGGCGACCGCCGTGGACGGTCCGCAGAACAGCCCGAGCACCACCGCCAGCGCCGCCACCAGGCAGCACCACTGCGAACGGGACACGGGACGGGGCCTTCCAGAAGGAGGAGATCGGAGCGGGTGGATCGGAGCAGGGAGACCGGAGGAAGATCAACTGTCCGGAATGGTACGTGCTGTGACCGTCACCGCCCCCACCGTGCGGGCACCGTGACGGATCCCGTGACGGATCCCGCGCGAAATACGTTCGCCGTTCCTCGGGCCCGGGTGAGATCCTGGAACCCGTATGTCTACTTCCTTTGCCGACCTCCAGTCCCAGCTCGGGCAGCTCTCGCTGCGCGACGCCCACCGGCTCGGCCGCCGCCTCGAAGGCGCGCGCCGCATTCGTAAGCCAGAGGCCCAGCAGGGCGTGCTGGACGAGATCGCCGCGCAGGCCACCAAGGCGGCGGAGCGGCTCGCGCTGCGGGCCGGGCGGCTGCCTGCCATCTCGTACCCGGAACAGCTGCCGGTCAGCCAGAAGAAGGACGAGATCCTGGAGGCGATACGCGACCACCAGGTCGTGATCGTCGCGGGTGAGACCGGCTCGGGCAAGACCACCCAGATCCCCAAGATCTGCATGGAGCTGGGCCGTGGCGTCCGCGGCATGATCGGGCACACCCAGCCCCGCCGGATCGCCGCCCGCACGGTGGCCGAGCGGATCGCGGAGGAGCTGAATACGCCGCTGGGCGAGGCGGTCGGCTGGAAGGTCCGGTTCACCGACCAGGTCAACCAGGACGCGACGTTCGTCAAGCTGATGACGGACGGCATCCTGCTGGCCGAGATCCAGACGGACCGCGAGCTGCTCGCGTACGACACGATCATCATCGACGAGGCCCACGAGCGGTCGTTGAACATCGACTTCCTGCTCGGCTATCTGGCCCGGCTGCTGCCCAAGCGCCCGGACCTGAAGGTCGTCATCACCTCCGCGACCATCGACCCGGAGCGCTTCGCCCGCCACTTCGGCGAAGCCCCGATCGTCGAGGTCAGCGGGCGTACGTACCCGGTCGAGGTGCGATATCGGCCCCTGCTGGAGGAGGACAGCGAGGACTCCGACCGCGACCAGATCACCGCGATCTGCGACGCCGTCGACGAGCTCCAGACGGAGGGGCCGGGCGACGTCCTGGTCTTCCTCTCCGGCGAGCGGGAGATCCGTGACACCGCGGACGCGCTCGGCAAACGCAACCTCAGACATACCGAGGTGCTCCCTCTCTACGCACGTCTGTCGCACGCCGAGCAGCACCGCGTGTTCCAGCGCCACACCGGACGCAGGGTCGTCCTCGCGACGAACGTCGCCGAGACCTCGCTGACCGTCCCCGGCATCAAGTACGTGATCGACCCGGGCAACGCCCGTATCTCCCGCTACAGTCACCGCACCAAGGTCCAGCGGCTGCCGATCGAGCGGATCTCGCAGGCCAGCGCCAACCAGCGCAAGGGCCGCTGCGGCCGTACCTCTGACGGCATCTGCATCCGGCTGTACTCCGAGGACGACTTCCTGACCCGGCCGGAGTTCACCGACCCGGAGATCCTGCGGACGAACCTGGCCTCCGTCATCCTCCAGATGACCGCGGCCGGGCTGGGCGACATCGAGAAGTTCCCCTTCATCGACCCGCCGGACCACCGCAACATCCGTGACGGCGTGCAGCTCCTCCAGGAGCTGGGCGCGCTGGATCCGGAGGAGAAGGATCCGAAGAAGCGGCTCACCCCGCTGGGGCGGAAGCTCTCCCAGCTGCCGGTGGACCCGCGCCTGGCCCGGATGGTCATCGAGGCCGACCGCAACGGCTGTGTCCGCGAGGTCATGGTCATCGCCGCCGCGCTCTCCATCCAGGATCCGCGCGAGCGGCCGTCCGAGAAGCAGACGCAGGCCGATCAGAACCACGCCCGGTTCAAGGACGAGACGTCGGACTTCCTGGCGTTCCTGAACCTGTGGCGCTACATCCGCGAGCAGCAGAAGGAGCGCGGCTCCTCCAGCTTCCGCCGGATGTGCAAGCAGGAGTACCTGAACTTCCTGCGCATCCGCGAATGGCAGGACATCTACGCCCAGCTGCGCACGGTCGCCAAGCAGATGGGGATCGAGCTCAATGAGGACGACGCTCCCGAGCAGTCGGTGCACACCTCGCTGCTGGCCGGGCTGCTGTCGCACATCGGGCTGAAGGACACCGAGAAGAACGAGTACGTCGGTGCCCGCAACGCCAAGTTCGCGATCTTCCCGGGCTCCGCGCTCTTCAAGAAGCAGCCCCGGTTCGTGATGTCGGCGGAGCTGGTGGAGACGTCCCGGCTGTGGGCGCGGGTCAATGCCCGGGTCGAGCCCGAGTGGATCGAGCCGCTGGCCCAGCACCTGCTGAAGCGCACCTACAGCGAGCCGCACTGGGAGAAGGACCAGGCCGCGGTGATGGCGTACGAGCGGGTCACGCTGTACGGCGTACCGATCGTGGCCCAGCGCAAGATCAATTTCGGCCGTATCGACCAGGAGGCCTCGCGGGACCTGTTCATCCGCAACGCCCTGGTCGAGGGCGACTGGCGCACGCATCACCAGTTCTTCCACGACAACCGCAAGCTCCTGGGCGAGGTCGAGGAGCTGGAGCACCGGGCCAGGCGCCGCGACATCCTGGTGGACGACGAGACGCTGTTCGACTTCTACGACCAGCGGATCCCGGAGCACGTCGTCTCGGGGGCGCACTTCGACTCCTGGTGGAAGCACAAGCGCCGGGACGAGCCCGACGCGCTGGACTTCGAGCGCTCGATGCTCATCAACGAGAAGGCCGGGAACGTCACCAAGGACGACTACCCGGACTCCTGGCGGCAGGGGAAGCTCAAGTTCCGGGTGACGTACCAGTTCGAGCCCGGCGCGGACGCCGACGGCGTGACCGTCCACATCCCGCTCCAGGTGCTGAACCAGGTCACCTCCGAGGGCTTCGACTGGCAGATCCCGGGGCTGCGCGAGGAAGTGGTCACCGAGCTGATCCGCTCGCTGCCCAAGCCGATCCGCCGGCACTACGTCCCCGCGCCGAACTACGCGGACAAGTTCCTGGACCGGGCCGTTCCGCTCCAGGAGCCGCTGCCGTTCACGCTGGCCCGCGAGCTCCAGCGGATGGTCGGCGTCCCGGTCACGGCCGACGACTTCGATCTGACCCGGATCCCGGACCACCTGAAGATCACCTTCCGGATCGTCGACGAGCGGCGCCGCAAAGTCGCGGAGGACAAGGACCTGGAGGCGCTGCGCGTCCAGCTGCGCCCCAAGGCCCGGCAGGCGCTCTCCAAGGCCGCCGCGGCGACCGCGGGCCCCACCGGTGAGTCCATCGAGCGGGCCGGCCTCACCGACTGGACGATCGGCACCCTGGACCGGATCTTCGAGACCCGGCGGGCCGGCCAGCCGGTGAAGGCGTACCCGGCCCTCGTCGACCAGGGCGAGTCCATCGCCGTACGGCTCTTCGACACCGAGGCCGAGCAGCAGCAGGCGATGTGGCGCGGCACCCGGAAGCTGATCCTGCTGAACATCCCGGTGAACCCGGCGAAGTTCGCGTCGGAGAAGCTGACCAACCAGCAGAAGCTGGCCCTGTCGCGCAACCCGCACGGCTCCATCCAGGCGCTCTTCGACGACTGCGCGACCGCCGCCGCGGACCGGCTGATCGCCGCGCACGGCGGGCCCGCCTGGGACGAGGCGTCGTTCCGGAAGCTGTACGACAAGGTGCGCGCGGACCTGGTGGACCTGACCGTCCGCACGGTCGGCCAGGTGCAGCAGGTCCTGGCGGCCTGGCAGGCGTGCGAGCGCCGGCTGAAGGCGACCAGCAGCCTGGTCCTGATCAACAACGTCACCGACGTACGGGAGCACCTCGCCCGTCTCGTCCCGCCCGGGTTCGTCACCGCGACCGGGCTGCGCAGGCTGCCCGATCTGATGCGCTACCTGGTCGCGGAGGACCGTCGGCTCCAGCAGATGCCGACCAACGTGCAGCGCGACACCGCGCGCATGGAGAAGGTCCACGAGATGCAGGACGAGTACGCCTGGCTGCTCGAACAGCTGCCGCAGGGCAGGCCGGTGCCGCAGGAGGTCCTGGACATCCGCTGGATGATCGAGGAGCTGCGGGTGAGCTATTTCGCGCACGCCCTGGGCACCGCGTTCCCCGTCTCCGACAAGCGGATCGTGAAGGCGATCGACGCCGCGGCCCCGTAGCCGCCCCGCCGGTGGCCGGGTGACCGGCCGGCCACCGGAAGTGAGGTCGACCGCACCCTCTGACCTCCTGTACAGTCTGTCTTCGCAGCCAGCCGCAAGGCAGCCGCGAAAACCTGGTCCTGTGGAGCAGTTTGGAGTGCTCGCCACCCTGTCAAGGTGGAGGCCGCGGGTTCAAATCCCGTCAGGACCGCAGTAACGAAAGCCCGGATCCCCTGGATCCGGGCTTTCGCGCGTATTGACTCCGGTGGCCGCCGACGAGTACTCAGAAAACAGGGGCTGCCCCTGTTTTCCGGGCTCGGGGCAGCGCGCATCCACCGGGAGGTGGCGCGGATGACGGCATCCACGGACGAGGGGTTCCGGAGCGAGGCGCTCGGGACGGGCACGTCAGGCGCGGCAGGTGCGGCAGGTGCGACGAGCGCGGCGGACGCGCCGGGTATCGCGGTCACGGCAGGCGCCCGCGAACCGGTCCGGCGCCGGGTGGCCGCGCGGAGCGCGCCCCGGCACGAGATCCGCGCCCTGCTGCGCGCCCATCTGGCGGCCGCAACCGGCTATCGCCACCTCACCCGGCACTGCGCGGTCTGCGCCCGGCTGCTGCGGCTCGCCATGGAGCCCGTGACGACCTCTCCGGCGACCGGACCGGCCGAGGAGCCAGCCGGTCCGTCCGGGCCGCCCACAGGGCCCCAGGAGGGCCCGACGCGGGCCACCGCGGCGCCCCCTGGCGATGCCCCGCCACCGCCGCGCGCCGACGCACCGTCACCCGAAGCTGTCGACGCATCGTCACCGGGAGCCTCGGCACCGGTCCGTGACGGCCGGTCCTCCGCCCGGCGGGCGGAGGACGAAAGTCCCCCCGCCACGTGACCAATGGCGCGCTCCCACACCCCTATGCAGTGGCAGGCTCGTACTTGGCAAGAGTCCTGCCGTGTGACGGGAGTCACCCAATCAGTTTTGAGAAGGGGTGGCTTTACACCCTTCCTACAACTGGCGAATTTAATATGTGCAATTGCACCACCCTGACGGGACCCGCCCAGGAGCCCCCGAACCGCCCCGGCCCGGCCTTCCCGGACGAGGACGCACAGTCCCGCACAGACCCGAGCAAGCCCGCACGAGAACCCGTCGGGAGCCAACCGGGCGTCCGGTTTCCCCGCGCCCGAACGGGCAGGAAATCGCGGACCGGAGCCCGGGTCGAGGCCGGCCGCGCGGGCACAAAAAAAGATCGCGCTGGACCCGGCGGAGTCCAGCGCGATCTGACGACGTGACCTGTATGGCACAGGTATGGCGCCCGTTGGGGCGGGCGCCCGTCATATGGAGCTATGGGTGGGCCAGTCGGGTTGGGGGACCCAAAAGCCCGGTTGTGCTGCGGCGACAGGGGTTTTTCAGGCCTCGCTGCGCTGCTGCGGAATACCCGCAAGCAGTGCGCGGACCTCTGCCTCGCGGTACCGGCGATGTCCACCGAGCGTGCGGATGGACGTGAGCTTGCCTGCCTTGGCCCAACGGGTAACCGTCTTCGGGTCCACGCGGAACATCGTGGCAACCTCAGCCGGGGTCAGCAGCGGCTCGGCATCAGGGGTGCGAGCGGTCATGAGCGGCCTCCTCGGGAGAACCGAACCATCTCGGTTCTTTCCTCTAAATTCTGCACCTTGACCCACGTTGCCCGAAATGGCGGACGCGGGCCGAGTCGGTTATAGGACGAACGGCTTGTCCTCGGCACTACAACTACACCATCCGTCCAGCCACGTCGGCCAAACCGATGGAATTGCCCTCCCAGGTGTTCATCAGCGACGGAAGCCGATGGACCATGCTATAGCGGACAGTCACACCACCGTGACGATCAGTCACAGAGCGATCAGGAGTCGTCAGACCCCCCATAGAGCGCAATACAGAGCACTTCGCCCATAATTGGACGAACAGAGTCCTCCCCGGACTCCTTGTCCTATTTTGGCACGAGGAGTAGGTAAGAGCGCAAGGGCCCCGTAAGTGCTATCCATCACGCTTGAGGCAAAGGCCCGGTTCGGGACGTAGGTCCTAAGACAACGGAAGTATGCTTCCGCCTCTTCACCCTCACGTGTCACACGGGACGCAGGTTCATCGATCGTCAGTTCGCCACCAGTTCGACCTGAGGCCACTGCCAGGCCCCGTCAAACCGCCGTCAGTTCGCGAACTGACGATCCCTGACGGACCTCCAGCGCTCCGAGAGGCGGGAGTACGCCTCGCTCACCCCCTCGCCGTCACCGGCCCGCAGCGCCGCGATGCTCTCGGCCACATCGGCGGCGCTCCGGTCCTCGGCCAGCTGCTTCGACGGCAGGGCGTGCACCAGGCCCCCGTAGTCCAGCTCGACCAGTGCGCGCGGATGGAACTCCTCCAGCCACCGGCCGACATCCACCAGGCCCTCGGTGAGCGGGCTCTCGTCCATCGTCTCGCGCAGCGTCTTCAGCGCCCGCGCCAGCCGGCGGCGCGCCTGGACCATCGGCGTCCGGTACCGCAGCACGGCCGGTTCGCCGTCGTCGCCCGCCGCCCGGTACTCGCGCTCCTCGTCCGCGACGAGGACGAACCAGCGCACCGGGACCTGCCAGACCGCCGTCCTGATCCAGGGCCGGGCGTCCGGATTCCGCTCCGACCAGCGCTCGTGATCGGCGACGGCCTGCCCGCGCACCACCGGCGGCAGCACCGCGTCGAGCACCGGCCCGGGGAACATGTCCATGAGACCGTCCAGCGCCAGCCAGCCGCGCAGCCGGGTCCGCCACGGGCAGACGCACACCACCCCGTCCACCTCCGCGACGAACGCGTCGGCGCTCTCGTGGGCCGGCACGCCGACCGGCGGGGTCGCCGCCAAGTCGGCCAGCGAACGGCGCAGTTCGTCCTGGGCCGTGGGGATCAGGTCGCGGCCCGCGTAGCGCGCCCAGTGGGCGCGCTCGGCCTCCGGGAAGGCGGCCAGTGGCTCGTAGACCCGGAGGTAGGACGCGTATGGGACGAGCACCGAAGACACCACCGACATGCTGCGATCGTGTCACGCCCGTACTCCGGTCGTGGGTGATCCGCCCCACTGGATCAGATCTCCGCCGGTGCGGGACGGGCGGCCTTAAGCTCTTGCCACGGACTGTCCGCGCCGGGCGGTCCGTGGCTCTCCCCACCTTCAGGAGTGCCTTTCCGCCGCTTCGTAATTGGGAGTCACCACAGTGACCGATGTGACCGGCGAGCCTGTAGACGCACTGCACACCCTGTTCCACTCGGACCAGGGGGGCCACGAACAAGTCGTGCTCTGTCAGGACCGTGCCAGCGGCCTCAAGGCCGTGATCGCCATCCACTCCACCGCCCTGGGCCCGGCCCTGGGCGGTACCCGTTTCTACCCGTACGCCTCCGAGCAGGAGGCCGTCGCGGACGCGCTGAACCTCGCGCGCGGCATGTCGTACAAGAACGCCCTGGCCGGGCTCGACCACGGTGGCGGCAAGGCCGTCATCATCGGGGACCCGGAAGCCTTCGAGGGCGACCGGCGGACCGAACTGCTGCTGGCCTACGGCAGGGCCGTGGCCTCGCTCGGCGGCCGCTACGTGACGGCCTGCGATGTCGGCACGTACGTCGCCGACATGGACGTCGTGGCCCGCGAGTGCGGCTGGACCACCGGCCGCTCCCCCGAGAACGGCGGCGCCGGTGACTCCTCCGTGCTCACCGCGTTCGGCGTCTTCCAGGGCATGCGGGCCTCGGCCCAGCACCTCTGGGGCGACCCGACGCTGCGTGGCCGGAAAGTGGGGGTCGCCGGAGTCGGCAAGGTCGGCCACCACCTGGTCGAGCACCTGCTGGCGGACGGTGCGGAGGTCACGATCACCGATGTGCGCGAGGAGTCCGTGCGCCGGATCACCGAGAAGCACCCCGGGGTCGCCGCGGCGGCGGACACCGAGGCGCTGATCCGTACCGAGGGCCTGGACATCTACGCCCCGTGCGCGCTCGGCGGCGCGCTGAACGACGACACCGTCCCGGTGCTCACCGCCTCCGTGGTGTGCGGCGCGGCCAACAACCAGCTCGCGCACCCCGGCGTGGAAAAGGATCTGGCGGACCGCTCGATCCTCTACGCACCCGACTACGTGGTGAACGCCGGTGGCGTCATCCAGGTCGCGGACGAGCTGCGCGGCTTCGACTTCGACCGGTGCCGGGCCAAGGCGGCGAAAATCTTCGACACGACGCTGGCCATATTCGCACGTGCGAAGAGCGATGGCATTCCTCCGGCCGCGGCGGCGGACCGGATCGCCGAGCAGCGGATGGCCGACGCCGCCCGCCGCTGACCGTCGCTGAACGCGCCGGGGCCCCTACGGGGTGTCATTCCCTGGGCAGAGCCTGCTGTACCCGCCGGTCGGGGAGACATGCCTCACCCCGGTCGGCGGGTCGCACGCCCAGAAGAGGTTAAAATCGCAGTTGACCAGCGAGGACGGAGCTCTTCGCGGGTCCTCTTCCGGGGCGTGTGATGCGGGCGGCGTACCGTATGGCCGCGGAAGCAGGTACCGTTAAAGCTCTACAGGCGCGGTCTCTCTGTCGAGAGTCCGTCCTGAAACATGAACGCGTGTCAAGACTCTGGGGCCATCGAGCCCCGTCACCGAGGGGGTCGAGCCATGGGGCGCGGCCGGGCAAAGGCCAAGCAGACCAAGGTCGCCCGTCAGCTGAAGTACAGCAGCGGCGGGACTGACCTGTCGCGTCTGGCCAATGAGCTGGGCGCATCACCTTCGAGTCAACCACCGAACGCAGAGCCGTTCGAGGACGACGACGAGGAAGATGACCCGTACGCACAGTACGCGGATCAGTACAACGACGATGACGAGGACGAGGACGACCAGTCCGGTCCGTCGTCACAGCGCTGCGGCGCTTGACCTCGCGCTGACACATCAACCCGGTCCGGGCCCGCCCCGGACCGGGTTTTGTGCTGTCCCGATCCGGTGCGTCCGCCGTCCCCGGCCTACGGGCGGGCCATGTCGACCCGCTCGGCGTCCGGGACCGTCCGCCCTGCTCGCGCTTCAGCGCGCGTACCCGCCCACGAGCTCCGCGCCCCTCGCGTGCGCGCCGCGGTCGGTGATCTCGCCGGCGATCCAGGAGTCGACACCCCGGTCGGCCAGGGTCGTCAGGGCCGCGTCGGCCGACTCCGCCGGGACGATCGCGATCATGCCGACGCCCATGTTGAGCGTCTTCTCCAGCTCCAGCTGCTCGACCTGACCGGCCTTGCCGACGAGGTCGAAGACCGCGCCGGGCGTCCAGGTGGAGCGGTCCACCGTGGCGTGCAGTCCGTCGGGGATGACCCGGGCCAGGTTGTTGGCCAGGCCGCCGCCGGTGACGTGGCTGAAGCCGTGCACCTCGGTGGTGCGGGTGAGGGCCAGGCAGTCCAGCGAGTAGATCCTGGTCGGCTCCAGGAGCTCCTCGCCCAGCGTCCGGCCGAACTCCTCGATCTCGCGGTCCAGCGTCCAGCCGGCCCGGTCGAAGACGACGTGGCGGACGAGCGAGTACCCGTTGGAGTGAAGCCCGGACGACGCCATCGCGATGACGGCATCACCCTTGCGGATGCGCTCCGGTCCCAGCAGCAGGTCGGCCTCCACCACTCCGGTACCGGCGCCGGCGACGTCGAAGTCGTCCGGGCCGAGCAGACCGGGGTGCTCGGCGGTCTCGCCGCCGACCAGGGCGCAGCCCGCCAGCACACAGCCTTCGGCAATACCCTTCACGATGGCCGCGACACGCTCGGGGTGCACCTTGCCGACGCAGACGTAGTCGGTCATGAAGAGCGGTTCCGCGCCGCAGACGACCAGGTCGTCCACGACCATGCCGACGAGGTCGTGGCCGATCGTGTCGTACACGCCCATCTGGCGGGCGAGGTCGACCTTGGTGCCGACACCGTCGGTGGCGGAGGCGAGCAGCGGACGCTCGTAACGCTTGAGGGCCGAGGCGTCGAAGAGTCCGGCGAAGCCGCCGAGGCCGCCGAGGCCCGCGACCTCGGGGCGCTGGGTCTTCTTCACCCACTCCTTCATCAGCTCGACGGCGCGGTCGCCGGCCTCGATGTCGACGCCCGCTGCCGCGTAGGAAGCACCTGTTGTCTCAGACATTGCCTGGGATCTTTCGTGTGGAGATACGGGGCTGGTGGGAAGGCTGCCGGACGGTCCGGGTCACGGACGGCGCAGCGCGTCGGCCGCGGCGGTCGCCGCAGGGCCTGCCGCCAGCTCGGTCTCCAGCAGCTGCTTGCCGAGCAGCTCCGGGTCCGGAAGCTCCATCGGGTACTCGCCGTCGAAGCAGGCGCGGCAGAGATTCGGCTTGTCGATCGTCGTCGCCTCGATCATCGCGTCGATCGAGATGTACGAGAGCGAGTCGGCCCCCATCGACTTGGCGATCTCGTCGACCGACATGCCGTTGGCGATCAGCTCGGCGCGGGTCGCGAAGTCGATGCCGAAGAAGCACGGCCACTTCACCGGCGGGGACGAGATCCGGATGTGGATCTCGGCGGCGCCCGCCTCGCGGAGCATCCGGACCAGCGCGCGCTGGGTGTTGCCGCGGACGATCGAGTCGTCGACGACCACCAGGCGCTTGCCCTTGATGACTTCCTTGAGCGGGTTCAGCTTGAGCCGGATGCCCAGCTGCCGGATGGTCTGGGAGGGCTGGATGAAGGTCCGGCCGACGTAGGCGTTCTTGACCAGCCCGACGCCGAACGGGATTCCGCTGGCCTCCGCGTAACCGACTGCGGCGGGGGTGCCGGATTCCGGCGTCGCTATGACCAGATCGGCCTCGACCGGGGCCTCCGCCGCCAGCTTGCGGCCCATCTCCACGCGGGAGAGGTACACGTTCCGCCCGGCGATGTCGGTGTCGGGGCGGGCCAGGTACACGTACTCGAAGACGCAGCCCTTGGGCTTCGCTTCCGCGAACCGGGAGCTGCGCAGACCGTTCTCGTCGATGGCGACGAGCTCACCGGGCTCGATCTCGCGGACGAAGCTGGCGCCGCAGATGTCGAGGGCGGCGGACTCGGAGGCCACCACCCAGCCACGCTCCAGCCGGCCGAGCACCAGCGGGCGGATGCCCTGCGGGTCACGGGCGGCGTAGAGGGTGTGCTCATCCATGAAGACGAGGGAGAAGGCACCCTTCACCTCGGGAAGCACCTTGGTGGCTGCGTCCTCGATGGTGAGCGGCTTGCCGTCGTCGTCGGTCTGGCCGGCGAGCAGCGCGGTCACCAGATCGGTGTCGTTGGTCGCGGCGACCTGAGTGGCCCGGCCGTCCTTGCGCGGGAGGTCTGCGACCATCTCGGCGAGCTGGGCCGTATTGACCAGGTTGCCGTTGTGGCCCAGGGCGATCGAGCCGTGCGCGGTCGCACGGAACGTCGGCTGCGCGTTCTCCCACACCGAGGCACCGGTGGTGGAGTACCGGGCATGGCCGACCGCGATATGGCCCTGGAGTGATCCCAGAGAAGTTTCGTCGAAGACCTGCGAGACCAGTCCCATGTCCTTGAAGACCAGGATCTGGGACCCGTTGCTCACTGCGATGCCCGCGGACTCCTGTCCACGGTGCTGCAGGGCATACAGTCCGAAATAGGTGAGCTTGGCGACCTCTTCGCCCGGAGCCCAGACACCGAAGACGCCGCAAGCGTCCTGGGGGCCTTTCTCTCCGGGGAGCAGGTCGTGGTTGAGTCGTCCATCACCACGAGGCACGCCACCGAGTGTAGGCGAGATCGACCACTGGTCCGAATGGGGACACCCGGCCGGGGCCCGGGGCGGACGCCCTCTCAGCCGCCTCCAAGCACCACAGGAACGGTCACGCAGGGTGTTCGTCGCGTGAGGGCCGGCGGCGGGCGGCGAGGGCCGCAGGACAGTCGTCGCCCGGATCAGCGGCGGATTACCGACCGGTTCCGGCCAGCCGTCCCGGAACCCGGCAGACCGGATCGTGGCACTCCGTTAGCCGGTCCCGAGTGCCGTTCGAGGGGGTGGCCGAACGCTCGTTTCGTGGTGAGCCTCACACCGGAACACCTGTGCGTCTCCTGCGCGGAGGCTGCGCGGAGACGGCGCGCAGCCGCACGGAGACCGCTCGGAGACCGGTATGCGGCATCTGTGGGGTGGGGTGGGACTCGGGGGCGCCGCTGGGCGGACGGGGCTTCGGGGCTTTTGGCTTCCGGCTTCGGGCTTCGGGGCTTCCGGGAGGGCCTCTGTGGTCGTGACGTTGCAGACCGGGCGGTCGGTCTCGAACCGGCCGTGGCCGGCCTGGCCGATCCGGTTCACGTCAGCCGGTCGGACCGTCCGGTCGTCCTGTTGCCAGGCGGTTCGGTCGCCCCGGCCCCGCCGGGACCCTCAGGCAGTCAGCCCATCAGCGGCAGCAGGGCGGCGAGGTCGGCCCGTTCGCCGCTGGCGCTGACCTTCGCCGCGTCGAGGGCCTGCGCCCACCGCGTCCGGCCGGTGGCCAGTCGGAACCAGGTGACCGGATCGGTCTCGACGACGTTGGGCGGGGTGCCCCGGGTGTGCTTCGGGCCCTGGACGCACTGGACGACGGCGAACGGCGGGACCCGCACCTCGACCGAGCCGCCCGGCGCCTTCTCCGCCAGGGCGTCCGCCAGCAACCGGGTGCAGGCGGCAAGGGCCTGGCGGTCGTAGGGGATGCCGAGCCCGGCCGCCTCGTTGAGGTCGTACGTGTGGACGACCAGCTCCACGGTCCGGGTGACCAGGAAGTCCCCGAGCCGCATCACGCCGACCCGGGTGGGCAGCAAGCGGTCGTCGGAGGCATCGGCCACGAGCGCCTCGAAGCGGTCCGCCACCTCCCCGTACAGCGCGTCCACATCCGGGTGGTCCGCGGCCGACTCCGCCGTGTCGTACGCGATCCGCTCGGCCCGCCCGGCGGCGGAGAACGGCCACTCCAGGAGCGTGACCTCGGGCTTGGCGAGGGCCGGCTCGGGGAGCTCCAGGCTCCGGCTGACGTGCGAGAGCGCCATGGTCAGATGGACGGCCAGCTCACGCACCGTCCAGCTGCCGAGGCCGCTCGGAGCCTCCAGCTGCTGGGCCGTCAGGGCGCCGACAGCTGCTCGGACATGGGCGAACTGCGCCAGGACCGCAGCGCGGGTCCTGGCCGGGTCATAGCGGCGGGCGCGCTTCTGGGACGGCGGCATGACGAGGAGCCTACGGCTTCACCCCCGAGCCCTGCCGGGACTTGGCGCCGGGCTGGGCCCGGGACTTGGCGCGGGCTGGGCCCGGGACTTGGCGCGGGCTGGGCCCGGGTCTCAGGTATCGCTCTGGGGGCCGGGACTCAGGCGTCAGTCTGGGGCCGGGTCGCGTAGTCGCCCAGCCCCTTTTCGAGCAGGTCGAACCCGCGCCCGGCGATCACCACGGCGTCCGCGGCGATCTCCTCGACCGGCTCCCCGGCCAGCAGCCGCCGGTGGTTCTCGGTGATCAGGGCGTTGCGGGTGCCGATGAGCTGGGAGGCCACGATGCACGCGATGGCCGGCTCCTCACCCTCCTCGACCAGGACGTCGGTCAGCTGCTCGAAGGAGCGGACGAAGAAGGCATGGGCCCGGGTGAGCAGTGAGGGCGTCTGCTGGATCAGCTGAAGGATCCCGAGCGCCACCGGCGAATCGCTCATCCCCACCGAGTCGTCCCGATTTTCCAGGGCGGTCAGGAAGTGACGGCGCACGGCGGCCACCGCGGACTCACCGGGCTCCCGGTCCCGCACCACCCCGGCGACGTCACCGATGTGTTCCTCCATCGGCGCGAAGACCAGGTGCTCTTTGCTGTCGAAGTAGTTGAAGACCGTCATCTTCGACACATCGGCCGCTTCAGCGATCTCCGCGACCGAGACCTGGTCGAAGCCGCGCTCGGTGAAGAGCTTCGTGGCCTCGCTCAGCAGACGGCGTCGCGTCTGGATCTTCTTGCGCTCGCGCAGGCTCAGCCCCTCGGTCATGACATGAGTGTACCAGGATGAAACTTAATGCCAGCCGAAAACTTGACTCAGTATATTTATGCCGAGAGAGTGGTGCCGACCACAGCGGCGCCACGCCGCTTTGGAGGGGAGCACCGCCATGCCCGAAACGATGACCGAGACCGGGTCGCCGGCCGAACCAGCCAACACAGCCGCCACAGCCGCCAAGGCGGAACGTGCTGCCGGAGCTGCCGGAGCTGCCGGAGCTGCCGGGGTCTCCCGGACCGGCGGTGGGCGGTCCGCCGGCCGGAACCGCCCAATCGGTTTCGTCCTCTGCATCACCACGATCCTGCTGGCCGTCCTCGACTCGAACATCGTTTCCTCGGCGACCGTGCCGATCATCCGCGACCTCGATCCGGTCCACGGCGTCGACCGGATCGCGTGGTTGATCGCCAGCTACCAGCTCGCCGCGACCGCCGCGCTCCCCCTGTACGGGAAGCTCTGCGACTCGCTCGGCTCGAAGAACGTGTTCATCGGTGCGCTCGCCACCTTTCTGGCCGGATCGGCCGTGTGCGGAATGGCCCAGTCCATGGGCGAACTGATCGCCGCCCGCGCCCTCCAGGGCATCGGTGGCGGCGGTCTGATGAGCGTCACCATGGTGGTCCTGCGCGAACTCGGCGCACCGCCGAAGGCCGATACCGAGGCCGACGGAAAGGGCGAGCGCGAGAGCGGCAGAGGCGAAGGCGACAGGGGCGACACGGGCGGCAAAGCCGACACGGGCGAGAAGGCCGGCAACATCGGCGGTGTCATCGCCGGGGCGGGAATGGCGCTCGGACCCTGGATCGGCGGAACCCTCTCCGACCACGCCGGGTGGCGGTGGATCTTCTACGTCAACCTTCCGGTCGGCATCGCCGTGCTGGTCGCGGCCATCACCCTGCTGAGGCTGCCCACCCGCACCACGCGTCGCCGCATCGACTTCCTCGGTGCCGGGCTCGCCGCCACCTTCTCCACCGCACTGCTCCTGGTCACCGAGTGGGGCGGGCAGCAGTACGCCTGGTCCTCGCCGCTGATCGCGGGCCTGATCGCCACCACCGCCACCGCCCTCGGGCTCTTCCTGTGGCGCCAGGCGGCCGCGGCCGAACCGATCCTTCCGCTCTCCCCGTTCACCGTCCGGGCCATACGAAACGGCTTCGCCATCCAGGGGCTCGTCGGTGCCGCGATGATGGGCTCGATCGTCTACGTCATGATCTACCTCCAGGTCGTACGGGGTGTCGCCGCGTCCTCGGCCGGGCTCTTCCTGATCCCGATGGCCGTCGGCATGGCGGTGGTCGGTCTCGTCACCGGACGTCTCGTCGCGGCCGGCTGGTCGCAGAAGACCTTCGTCGTCAGTGGCACGGTCGCGGCCTCCGCAGCCCTCGGGCTGCTCGCCTCCCTCACCACGGACACCAGCCTGTGGACGGTGCGTGGTGCGATGCTGTTGATGGGACTGGGCTTCGGCCAGCTTGTCGGACAGCTCATCCAGCTGGTCCAGGACACCGCCCCGGCTCACCAACTGAACGTGGCCACCACCGGAGTCCGCTTCTTCCAGACCCTCGGCAGCGCCCTGGGGGCGGCCGTCTTCGGCACCGTGCTGAGCCGGGTGTACGCGTCCCGCGGACCGGGCGGCCCGGCCGGCGGGATCAGCGAGCTGACGGGAGCCGCCCACCGGCAGGCACTGCACGCCTTCACCTCGTCGACCAACGTGGTGTTCTGCTGCGCCACCGGCGTGATGATCGTCGCGGTGTTCCTGGCCACCCGGCTGCCCGGGTCCGTCCGGGCTCAGGAGGCCTGAGGCCCTCCCGATTGCCCGGCCGATTCTCCGGCGGGAGTTCCGTGAGCAGCTGCGCCGACCGTGAATATCTCGCCGTTGGAAGGAACGCCCACACCCCGCCAGGTGAATGGAATTCCGACCGCCACATCCAGGTCCGGATCGTCCATCAGCTGGAAATGCACATGCGGTTCGGTGGAATTCCCGGAGTTTCCGCACTCGGCGAGAGGCTGCCCGGCCCGGACCCTCTCCCCCGCCCGCACCCGGAGCGACCCCTGCCGCAGATGCGCGTACATGGCGTAGGTCCCGCCGCCCAGGTCGAGCACGATGTGGTTCCCCACGATGGCGCCCGCACCGCGCATGTCCCGTACGGACGCCTCGATCAGCGTCAAGTAGACGAGCGCGGGGAGGGAATTGCGGCTGAGGTGGTCGCGGCTGCCGTGCGAGGCGTGCACCACCGTGCCGTCGGCCACCGCGAGAAGCGGTGCCCCGAAGGCCGGGAAGTGGTGGTTGCGCCGGGCGACGGGCCACAGGGCGCGGAACTTCGGCCGGGACAACAGAACCTGCTCAGCCCCGGGCTCCGCCCCCGCCCCGGGTATCGGCTCCGCCCCCGGCTCCGCAACGATGTCGATCGCGTACGTCTGCCCATAGGCGTGCACCCCATGGCTGGGGACCTTGTCCGCCGGGCTGTTCAGCGCCGTCCAGCGCCCCGTCACCGGTGGCTCGACCTCCACCGCGGGCGGCGGGTCAGCGACCGCGGCCCGGCCCCCGCGCCCCGCCGTCAGACCGAGGGCGACCGCGGCGGCCGCCGGCACCCAGGTCAGCCAGTACGGGAACGGCGGCCGGGGAAGGAGGCTGATGACCACCATCACGAAGAAGGCGATCCAGCACACCCGGTACAACACCATGACAGCTTTACGGACGGACACGACTTCCTCCTGGATTGTCCGTTTCGCCGGATTGCATGTTTCGCTTGACGCGTTCCTCGAATTGCTCAGCTTCCGCTCACGTCTCCGATTCCTCCGCCTGCCTCGTCGTCTCTCGTGCGCGTCTCTCAGGGACTGGCCGCCGTGAGGACCACCAGCAGCGGCACCACCCGGACGCCGGGGACCTCGTACCGCCCCCGCCCCGTCGTGTGCAGCCAGCCCGCACCGGTCAGCTGCCGCAGATGGTGGTAGATCTGCCCCGTCGTACCGGTCTCGTCGAGCGCGGCGAGCTCTGCGGCCGTGCGTCGGCCACCGAGGATCTCCCGCAGCAACCGCAGCCGCACCGGATGCCCGAGCGCGGCCAGCGACTCGGCGGCATCCGACCAGTCGGCACCGGGAGCACCACCCTCCCCCGGCCCCTCACCGGAGCCGTCCGCCCCGGCCCCCAGCAGCTGCTCCGTGAGCGCGCCGCACTGCCACTCGTACCGCTCACCCGTCGGCAGTCGGACCGCACCCGTGTACAGCACACCGCCCTCCGCCGCCCCGATCCCGGACAGCTCCTGCTTGAGCCCCTCCAGGGCCCAGAAGTCGGCTCCCGTCGGACGCGGCACATCTCTGCGGTCACCCACGAGGGCCTCAAGCCGCCGCTCCAGCTCCGTGACCCGTTCCTCCAGCTCCATTCCTCAAAATTACGTAACTACGTAACCCCTGTCAAGGAGGAACGGCAAACGCGCACACGCAGAACACGCGGCGCGCGAAAAAGCCCCCGCCCGGCAGACCGGGTGGGGGCTTTCGCGCACGCTGTGAGCAGCGGTGGATCAGGCAAGCAGCGCGGGGATCGTCCCCTCGTGCGCCGTACGCAGCTCGCTCAGCGGAATGCTGAACTCGCCCTGGATCTCGATCTCCTCGCCGTCCACGACACCGATCCGGGTCACGGGCAGGCCCCGCGCCCCGCACATGTCGTCGAAGCGGAGCTCCTCGCTGCGCGGGATCGAGACGATCGCGCGTCCCGCCGACTCGGAGAACAGGAAGGTGAACGTGTCCAGGCCGTCCGGCACGACCAGCCGGGCGCCCTTCCCGCCGCGCAGGCAGGACTCGGTCACCGCCTGGATCAGACCGCCGTCGGACAGGTCGTGCGCGGCGTCGATCATGCCGTCGCGGGAGGCCGAGATCAGGATCTCACCGAGCAGCTTCTCGCGGCCCAGGTCGACCTTGGGCGGCAGGCCGCCGAGGTGCTGGTGGACGACCTCGGACCAGGCCGAGCCGCCGAACTCCTCGTGCGTCTCGCCCAGCAGGTAGAGGAGCTGGCCCTCTTCCTTGAACGCGACCGGCGTACGCCGGGTGACGTCGTCGATCACGCCGAGCACGGCCACGACCGGCGTCGGATGGATCGCCGTCTCGCCGGTCTGGTTGTACAGCGAGACGTTGCCGCCGGTGACCGGGGTGCCCAGCTCCAGGCAGCCGTCCGCCAGACCACGGGTGGCCTCGGCGAACTGCCACATGACATCCGGGTCCTCGGGCGAACCGAAGTTCAGGCAGTCCGAGATGGCGAGCGGCTTGGCACCGGAGGCGGCGACGTTGCGGTACGACTCCGCCAGCGCGAGCTGCGCGCCGGTGTACGGGTCGAGCTTCGCGTACCGGCCGTTGCCGTCGGTCGCCATGGCCACGCCGAGGTTGGACCCCTCGTCGATGCGCACCATTCCGGCGTCCTCGGGCATCGCGAGCACGGTGTTGCCCTGCACGAAGCGGTCGTACTGGTCCGTGATCCAGGACTTCGAGGCCTGGTTCGGGGAGGAGACCAGTGCCAGCACCTGTTCGCGCAGCTCGGCACCGTTCGCCGGACGGACCAGCTTTCCGGCGTCGTCGGCCTGCAGCGCGTCCTGCCAGGACGGGCGGGCGAACGGGCGGTGGTACGTCGGGCCCTCGTGGGCGACAGACCGCGGCGGCACGTCCACGATCTGCTCGCCGTGCCAGAAGATCTCCAGCTGCGAACCCTCGGTCACCTCACCGATGACGGTGGCGATGACGTCCCACTTCTCGCAGATCTCCAGGAAGCGGTCGACGTGCTGCGGCTCGACGATCGCGCACATGCGCTCCTGCGACTCGCTCATGAGGATTTCCTCGGGCGAGAGGGAGGAGTCGCGCAGCGGCACGGTGTCCAGCTCGACGCGCATACCGCCCGAACCGGCCGAGGCCAGCTCGGAGGTGGCACAGGAGAGCCCGGCGCCGCCGAGGTCCTGGATGCCCGCGACGAGCTTCTCCTTGAAGATCTCCAGGGTGCACTCGATGAGGAGCTTCTCCTGGAAGGGGTCACCGACCTGGACGGCGGGCCGCTTGGTGGGCTTGGTGTCGTCGAAGGTCTCCGAGGCAAGCACGGAGACGCCGCCGATGCCGTCGCCGCCGGTGCGGGCGCCGTACAGGATCACCTTGTTGCCGGGGCCGGAGGCCTGGGCCAGGTGGATGTCCTCGTGCTTCATCACGCCGATGCACCCGGCGTTGACGAGCGGGTTGCCCTGGTAGCAGGCGTCGAAGACGACCTCGCCGCCGATGTTCGGCAGGCCGAGGCAGTTCCCGTAGCCGCCGATGCCCGCGACGATGCCCGGCAGGACCCGCCGGGTGTCGGGGTGGTCGGCCGCGCCGAAGCGCAGCGGGTCGACGACCGCGATCGGGCGGGCACCCATGGCGAGGATGTCGCGGACGATGCCGCCGACGCCGGTGGCCGCGCCCTGGTAGGGCTCGATGTAGGACGGGTGATTGTGCGACTCGACCTTGAAGGTGACCGCGTAACCCTGGCCGACGTCGACCACACCGGCGTTCTCACCGATGCCGACGAGCATCGCGTCGTTGGCGGGGACCTTCTCGCCGAACTGCTTGAGGTGGACCTTGCTGCTCTTGTAGGAGCAGTGCTCGGACCACATCACGGAGTACATGGCGAGCTCGGCGCCGGTGGGACGGCGGCCCAGGATCTCGCGGATCCGGGCGTACTCGTCCTCCTTGAGGCCGAGCTCCTTCCAGGGCTGCTCGGTGTCCGGGGTTTCGGCCGCGTGCTTGACCGTGTCCAGGCTCATGCGTTGACCAGCTTCTTGATGATCGAGGTGAAGAAACCGAGACCGTCGGTGCGACCGGTGCCGATCAGCGGCTCGACGGCGTGCTCCGGGTGCGGCATCAGACCGACGACGTTGCCCGCGGCGTTGGTGATGCCGGCGATGTCGCGCAGCGAGCCGTTGGGGTTGCCGTCCACGTAACGGAACGCGACGCGGCCCGCTGCCTCCAGCTCGTCGAGCGTGCGCTCGTCGGCGGTGTAGCGGCCGTCCATGTTCTTGAGCGGTACGGAGATCTCCTGGCCCTCGGAGTAGTCCGAGGTCCAGGCGGTACCGGCGTTCTCGACGCGCAGCTTCTGGTCGCGGCAGATGAAGTGCAGGTGGTTGTTGCGCAGCATCGCGCCGGGCAGCAGGTGCGCCTCGGTCAGAATCTGGAAGCCGTTGCAGATGCCGAGAACCGGCATGCCCGCCTTCGCCTGCTCGATCACCGTCTCCATGACCGGCGAGAAGCGGGAGATGGCTCCGGCCCGCAGATAGTCGCCGTAGGAGAAACCGCCCGCCAGGATGACCGCGTCGACCTGGTGCAGATCCTTGTCGCGGTGCCACAGCGATACGGGTTCGGCGCCGGCGACCCGTACGGCCCGAAGGCTGTCCTGGTCGTCGAGGGTGCCCGGAAAGGTGACGACTCCGATACGAGCAGTCACTTCGACTCCTCGGCCTTCTCCACCTTCACGGTGAAGTCCTCGATGACGGTGTTGGCGAGGAACGTCTCGGCCATCTCGTGAATACGGCTGAGGGCGGCCTCGTCGACCGGCCCCTCGATCTCCAGCTCGAAACGCTTTCCCTGACGTACGTCCGCGATTCCCTCGAAGCCGAGACGGGGCAGCGCACGCTGCACAGCCTGTCCCTGCGGGTCGAGGATCTCGGGCTTGAGCATGACGTCGACTACGACGCGTGCCACTGGCACTCCCGGTGTGGTGGTGTGGTGCGGCTGTTTCTCCGGGGGGTTCCCCAGGACCCCCGCGGGTCCCCTCAGCGTACCTGTCCCGAAATTCTACGCGGGTAGACATCAGGCGGCCCGGATCACACCGGGATATGGACGGCAGATGTCACGGCAGATGTCGCTGCGGATGCGGCAGCGGATGTCACGGCCGATGCGGAAAATCCTGCGACAAAAATCCCCACCAGCCGCACAGATAGCAGACTGACACGCGCACGTAATTGGGTGGGCTTCACAATGCGGCACTCATCGCTGTACAAATGATTAGCGGGGAAAGCAGTATTGCCCCGGAACGGCCGGCAACAGTCGGCCCTCATCCGCGCTCACAGCCGGAAGGCCGGCATCCGCGCATGTCAGACGCGCAGATGCCGCAGGAAAGGACCGATATCCGTGGCTCAGCGCGTAGTGGTCACACTCTCCGACGACATCGACGGGGGAGCGGCAGCGGAAACGGTCACCTTCGCGCTGGACGGGAAGTCGTACGAGATCGACCTCAATCCGTCCAATGCGAAGAAACTGCGCAAGGCCCTGGCCCCATACGTGGCGGCCGGCCGAAAGCAGACAAACGCCAGCAAGCACGGCAAGGTTCCCGTCTCGTACCGGCACACCTCGCTCGCGCCCGACCCGGCGGCCGTACGCGCCTGGGCCCGGTCGCACCGGATGGAGGTGCCGGCCCGCGGCCGGATTCCCAAGAAGGTCTACGAGGCGTTCCAGGAAGCCAGTTGAGCGGAAGCGCCGGGCGGCCGGCGCCTGACGCGGGCCGCACGACGCCCCGCACCGGCCGCTTCGACGACACCTCGCGGGAGCCGACTTGCGCGACACCCCCGCAGGTCGGCTAGAGTCTGGAGCACGCCGAAGGGCAAGGCCGAAAGGCCGGACCTCAAGCAGCGTGCGGGTGTAGTTCAGTAGTAGAACATCCCCCTTCCAGGGGGAAGGCGCAGTGTGCAATTCCTGTCACCCGCTCTGCATCACTCTCCCTCAACCACTCCGGTGGATCGGGTAGAGTAGTGCTCGCTCCACCGGTGAAAGCCGAGTGGTTGCAATGCGGACGTAGCTCAGTTGGTAGAGCGCAACCTTGCCAAGGTTGAGGTCGCCAGTTCGAACCTGGTCGTCCGCTCGTAGAAGCAAGAAGCCCCCGGCCTTTCGGCCGGGGGCTTCTTCGTGTCTCGCGGGGCAAGTTCGTATTCGGCCTCGGCCCTGCCATATCCGCGTCCTCCCTCTCCCCATGGCCTTTGCGCTCCCATGGCCTTTGCTCTCCCATGGCGTTCGCGCTCCCCATGACGTTTGTCATGCACTGCGATGACAGCTCGCACTGCTCCCGACGCCGTCCGGGAGGAAGCCTTGAGACATGACCTTCGACGAAATTCCCCATGAGTGCGTGATCGAGGCGGACGGTGTCCGACGCAGTTATGCGGGCGGCTTCGAGGCTGTGACCGGCGTCTCCTTCTCGGTGGCGCGCGGCGAGCTGTTCGCCCTGCTCGGCACGAACGGCGCCGGCAAGACCTCGACCGTCGAACTGCTGGAAGGGCTGGCCCGCCCCGACGGCGGCACGGTACGAGTGCTCGGCCACGACCCGTTCCGGGAACGCGCCGCCGTCCGCCCCCGGATCGGGGTGATGCTCCAGGAGGGCGGTTTCCCCTCCGACCTGACGACCACGGAGACCGTACGGATGTGGGCCGGATGCACCAGCGGGGCCCGGCCTACCGGCGAGGCCCTGGATCTGGTCGGTCTCGGCCACCGGGCCCGCGTCCGGGTCAAGCAGCTCTCCGGCGGTGAGCGGCGGCGGCTGGACCTGGCACTGGCCCTGCTCGGCCGGCCCGAGGTGCTCTTCCTCGACGAGCCGACCACCGGCCTCGACGCCGAGGGGCGGCGCGACACCTGGGCGCTGGTGCGTCGGCTCCAGGAGGGCGGCATCACCGTGCTGCTCACCACGCACTACCTGGAGGAGGCCGAAGCGCTCGCCGACCGGCTGGCGATCATGCACCGGGGGCGGATCGTGACCTCGGGCACCACCGCGGAGGTGACCGCCGAGCGCCCGTCCCGCATCCGGTTCGAGCTCCCCGCCGGAATCGCGCCAGGGCAGCTGCCGCTGAGCCTGCGCGCCGCGGCCGACGGACCGCGGATCGAGATCCGTACCCACCACCTCCAGGAATCGCTGGCCGAACTGCTGCGCTGGGCCACGGAGTCCGACGTCCGGCTCACCGGGCTCGACGCCCGGTCTGCCTCGCTCGAAGAGGCCTTCCTCGACATCGCGAGGTCCGCGGCGGAGAACGAGACCCGGGACGGGGCCAGGAACCGGACCAGGAACGGGCCCCAGGCCGGGAACCCGAACGCGAACGCGAACGAATTCGGCAACGGCAACGGCAACGACACCCAGACGGAAGAGGTGGCTGCGGCATGACGACAGCGACAACGCGTGCGAACACCGCGCCGACCCGATCCTCGGCCACCACCACGGCCAGGGGCCGGCTGACCGCCCTCGGCCGGGCCGAACTGACGCTGCTGCTGCGCAACCGGACCGCAGTCGTCGTGGCCCTGTTCATGCCCGCCGCCATGGTCCTGGCCATGAAGTCGACGTTCGAGCAGATCGACCTGGGCGGGACCGGGCTGACCGTCGCGGGAGCGGCGCTCACCGGCGGCATCGGAACGGTGCTGATCCAGGCCGTCTACATGAACATGGCCGCCACCTATGTGGCGCGGCGCGAGGAGCTGGTGCTGAAGCGGCTGCGTACCGGCGAGATCACCGACGGGGAGATCCTGACCGGAACCGCACTGCCCGCGGGCGCGCTGGCTCTGGCGCAGACCGCGGCGATCGTCGCGGCCGGTACCGCCTTCTTCGGGCTCGGCGCCCCCGAACGCCCCGAGCTGCTGCTCCTGGGGCTGGTGATGGGCCTGGTGCTGCTGACGGCGCTGGGTGCGGCCACCTCGGTGATCACCCGCACCGTACAGACGGCTCAGCTGACGACCCTCCCGCTGTTCTTCGCCTCGCTGGTGGGCTCGGGACTCTTCGTACCGCTGGAAATCTTCCCGGACCGGCTCGCCTCGGCGTGTGAGCTGCTGCCGCTGACCGGTGTCATGACACTCGTACGGGCAGGCTGGCTGGGCGGTACGCAGGGCACGGAGCTGCTGGAGGCCGCGCTGACCGGGCTGGTCTGGACTGTGCTCGCGGTGTTTGCTGTTCAGCGGTGGTTCCGCTGGGATCCGCGACGCTGAAGGGTGTGGTGGTGTGTTGACGCGCGTACGTGGCTGGCGCCGCGGCTGGCAGGAACGCAGCAAACTGGAACGGATCGACCTGTACACGCGGTTCACCACCTCGGTGATCCCCTGGATCTTCATCCTGTCGTGGCAGCTGGCCCCCTTCGCGTCGGACATCCGCCGCGCGCCGCTCCCGATGGCGCTGGCACTGGCCCTGCTCGTGGTCTGCGTGGCCCAGTGCGTGGTGAGCAACCGGAACGTACGGCCGTCGTACGCCGATTACCACGGCACCGCCGCCTTTCCCCGGCGGCGGATGATCACACCGCTGGCCCTGCTGCTGCTGGCGCTGGGACTGCTCGCGGCGCTGGCCGCCGTGGACGGCGTCGGCCCGCCGGGGCTGCTGATGATGGCCATGAACGTACCGCTGGCCCTGGTGATGACGCAGGTGCTGCTGGTCCCGGTCCGTACGTTCCTGTTCCAGTCGCTCGCCCTCGCCGCGCTGACCACCGGCGCCCTCGCCGCGGCGGGGGTACGGGGCGGACTCCTGGCCGGAGTGGTGCCCGCCACGCTCTTCGGCTGTGTGCTGGTGCTGATCTCCATCCGGCCGAGCGCCTGGAGCCTGAGCGTGATGTGGCAGGCGGAGGAGGCCCGGGACGTGCAGGCCCGGCTGGCGGTCGCGGAGGAGCGGCTGCGGTTCGGCCGGGACCTGCACGACGTGCTGGGCCGCAACTTCGCCGTGATCGCGCTCAAGAGCGAACTGGCGATGGAGCTGGCCCGGCGCGGCAGGCCGGAGGCGGTGGACCAGATGGTCGAGGTGCAGCGGATCGCCCGCTCCTCCCAGCAGGAGGTGCGCGATGTCGTACGGGGATACCGGGAGGCCGATCTGAGTACGGAACTGGCCGGGGCCACGGGCGTGTTGCGGGCGGCCGGCATCGAATGCGCGGTGGTGGGCGACAGCGGCGCGGACCTGGCCGCGCCCGTGCAGGCCGCCCTCGGCTGGGTGGTGCGCGAGGCGGCCACCAACGTACTGCGGCACGGCGACCCCCGACGCTGCACGATCCGGCTCACCACCGCTGCCGACGAGGTGGTGCTGGACGTGGAGAACGACGGCGCGCCGATGACCTCCGCGTCCTCGGACAGCGGCTCCGGGGAGCACGGCTCCGGCGGGAGCGGTTCGGGCAGGAGCGATTCCGACGGCAGCGGGACGGGCGGGAGTGGTACCGGGCTGCCCGGACTGCGCGAACGGCTCGGCTCGCTCGACGGCTCGCTGGACGCGGGAACGGCGGGCGACGGGCTCTTCCGGCTGACGGCGAGAATTCCGCGTACCGCGCGCATCACCCATACCGTGCACACGCGGGGTACCAGGGGTACCCCGCACACCCCGCATACCTCGCACGCCTCGGACACCCTGCGCACCTCACGCACGGAGATCCGTACCGCCCCTCTGGAGGAGAGACGATGACCACGGTGCGGGTGCTGCTCGCCGACGACGAGCACCTGATCCGGGGCGCGCTCGCCGCTCTGCTCGCGCTGGAGGACGACCTGGTGGTGGTCGCGGAGGCGGCGACCGGGCCGGAGGCGCTCGCAATGGCCCGTGCGCACCGCCCCGATGTGGCGGTCCTGGACCTGGAGATGCCGGGCGCGGACGGTGTGAGCGTCGCCACATCGCTGCGGTCCGAACTCCCGGGCTGCCGCACCATGATCGTGACCAGTCACGGCCGCCCCGGACATCTGAAGCGGGCCCTCGCGGCGGGCGTCCGGGCGTTCGTGCCGAAGACCGTCAGCGCCCGGCAGCTGGCCGGGATCATCCGCACGGTGCACGTCGGCAACCGTTACGTGGACCCGGAGTTGGCGGCCGACGCGATCGCGGCCGGGGACTCTCCGCTGACCGTGCGCGAGGCCGAGGTGCTGGAACTGGCGGCGGACGGGGCTCCGGTAGCGGAGATCGCGGAGCGGGCCTCGCTGTCGCAGGGAACGGTACGGAACTACCTCTCCTCCGCGGCCTCGAAGCTCGGGGCCGAGAACCGTCATGCCGCGGTGCGTCTCGCACGGGAGCGGGGTTGGGTATAGTGGTCCTCGCGCTTCGGCGCTTGCGGACGTAGCTCAGTTGGTAGAGCGCAACCTTGCCAAGGTTGAGGTCGCCAGTTCGAACCTGGTCGTCCGCTCGTAGAAGCAAGAAGCCCCCGGCCTTTCGGCCGGGGGCTTCTTCGTGTGCCTCGGGGCGGTTACGTCCAGGGCGTGCCGGTGAGGAGTTCGTACGCCTCCAGGTACTTGGCCCGGGTCGCGTCCACGATCTCCTGCGGGAGCGCCGGCGGCGGCTGCTCGCTCTTGCGGTCCCAGCCGGATGCCGGGGACGTCAGCCAGTCGCGCACGAACTGCTTGTCGTACGAGGGCTGCGCGTGGCCCGGCTCCCAGGTGGCGGCCGGCCAGAAGCGCGAGGAGTCCGGGGTCAGCACCTCGTCCGCGATGATCAGCTCCTCGCCGCCGTCGGCGGTGGGCGCGAAGCCGAACTCGAACTTGGTGTCCGCGAGGATGATGCCGCGCTCGCGCGCGATGTCACGGGCCCGGCCGTACACGTCCAGCGTCGTGCGGCGCAGTGCCGCGGCGGTCTCGGCGCCGACCTGGTGGGCCACTTCCTCGTAGCTCACGTTCTCGTCGTGGTCACCGACGGCCGCCTTGGTGGCCGGGGTGAAGATCGCCCCCGGCAGCTCGGAGCCGTCCGTGAGGCCCTCGGGGAGGCCGATGCCGCAGACGGTGCGCGAGGCGTTGTACTCGACCAGGCCGGAGCCGGTCAGATAACCGCGTGCGACGCACTCGACCGGAACCATCCGCAGCGACCTGCAGATCGTCGTGCGGCCGGCCCAGTCCTCGGGGGCGCCGGGTGGCAGCTCAGTGGACAGCACGTGGTTCGGTACGAGATCGGCGAGCTGGTCGAACCACCACAGCGAGAGCCGTGTCAGCACGCGGCCCTTGTCCGGGATCTCGGTGGGCAGCACCCAGTCGTACGCGGACATCCGGTCACTGGCGACCATGACGAGGTCACCGGCCTCGTTCCGGTACAGGTCGCGCACCTTGCCCGTGTGCAGGTGGGTGAGGCCCGGTACCTGCACGGGCTCGGGCTTTTCTACAAATCCGGACACGCTGCCTCCGCGTAGGTTGATCCAGGAGTCGTTCCGATTGTCCCGTATCCGGGTTCGGATGGCTGCGGAGGGGTGCGGCGGCGGGCGCGCCGGTGCCCCGGTCTTCGGGCACCGGGCACCGGACTTCGGGCCCCGGGCTTCGACTCCGGCTTCGGGCACCGGGCTTCCGCTTCGGCTTCGGGAGGGCGTGCGGAGGTCCTCAGTCGCTTCGCGGATTCCTCAGTCGCGCTTGCAGATGCGGTCGAGGAGGTTGGCGGTGGCCTTCTGGATGCGGGGGTCCACATGGCCGGGGCGGTCCAGGGCCGGGGACCAGGCGAAGGTGCCGGAGGCGAAGACGAGCGCGCCGGACGGGGCGCGGTAGAGGGACGTCTCCTGGTGCCGCGTCACACCCTCGCTGTCCCGGTACGGGGAGTGGGCGAGCAGGATGCGGTTGTCGTGCTCGGGAAGCGTGGTGCGCGGGAAGTAGCGGTCGGCCTCGCCCGCGACCAGTCCGTCGATCTCGTCGCCCTCACCCGCGCCGGTCGCGTCCCAGAGCCAGTGCTCGGCGTTCCGCACGACCAGCGGGTGGGGGTCGGGGACCCGGCCCGCGTACTGGATGCCGAGGAGCTGCTGCTCCGCGCGGTCGACCTCGCGCCAGAGCGCGGGCTTTCCCGGGCCGCGCCGCTTGCGGCAGGTGAGCAGCCGGTCGGGGACGCCGGACGCCGACGGTGTGAGGCTGACCTGCCAGTACATGGTGTTGGCGGAGAGGAAGACCAGGGAGGTGCCGTTGTCGCGGGCGCGTTCTGTGGTGCGCCGCATGGGAACCGACCAGTACTCGTCGTGGCCCGGGAAGACCAGGCCCCGGTAGCGGGCCGGGTCGACCCGGCCCGCGTGCAGGTCGCGGGTGTCGGCGTAGGCGATGTCGTAGCCGTAGCGCTCGGCCCAGCGGATGAAGTCGTAGGCATGGCCGACGTGCAGCGGGAGGCCCGCGCCCGCGTAGGGGCGGTCGAAGGAGACGGTGACCGCCGCGTCCTCCTCGCCCAGCAGCCGGCCCTGCTCGTCCCAGGCGTGGTAGAGGCTGGCGCCGGTACGGCCGTCCTCCGGGTAGAGGTTGTACGCCTGCCAGGTGATGTCCGGGAGGATCAGGAGCAGATCGGCCGGTTGGTCGTCGCGGACCGTGAACGGGATGTGGGAGCGGTATCCGTCGACCGTCGTGAGCACGGCCACGTAGGCGCCGATCGACCAGTAGGCGGGGATCTGGAGCCGCCAGGACTGCCACCAGTGGTGGCAGGACACCGTGCGGTCGGCGGTGAGGGGGGCGGGCTGGACGATGCCGGAGAGCCGCGGACTCGTGGTGATCTTCGCGGCGCCGTCGCCCCCGTAGTGGCCGATGCGGTAGATGTCCACGGAGAACTGCTGGGGCGGGTCCACGGTGATGTGGAAGTCGATCGCCTCGCCGGGGGCCGCCGCGCCGGTGGAGCTGAAGCCCTTGATCTGCCGGTGCACGTCGTCGGCGGTACGGGTGCCGCCGCCGGTGGAGCCGCGGGGCAGCGTCGGATCGGCGTACCAGGGCACGACCTGGCCGGTGTCGTCGAAGTAGTTCTCGCTGCCGCGCAGCCAGGGCAGCGGCCCCTGCCCGAAGGGGTCGGTGACCGCGTGCGCGAGGGCACCTGATTCCCAACGTCGAATCTGCTCCGCCCCCATAACGCGCTTCCCTCTCTCGGCCCCCGGAACTACATGTGGTGCGCTGACTGTCAGCGCCGGTCTCCAGCACATCACATAACGCATCCACTCCGTCACCGTTCGTCGCGAATTAACGTTAACGGAACTTGGTCTTCCGGGTATTGGGCGTGCCGGACCGGCGATATGCCGCAATATCAGCCGAGTTGTGCACGAGATCAACCAGGTTGCGCACGAGATCAACCGGGTTGCGCACGAGGAGCTCCCGAAATCGGGCCAGAACGCGCTGGAACACCCGGGCACGCTTCGGCCAACTCCTGGTCGGCCCTTTCAGGCGAGACGGACAGGTTTGTCGGTGCGCACGCCGACCGAGGAGAGCCACGAGCGCAGGGGCCCCGCGTCGCCGTCCTCGACGAGGCTGAGCACCGGGGTGCCGAGATCGGACCGGCGTTCCCCGTCGACCAGCAGCGTGGGCCCGTCGAGCCAGTCGAGCCCCGGGGCCGCGCCCGCCGTGTCGACGGCCGCGCAGCAGACCATCGCCGCGACATGGTCCGCGAGCAGCTCGGTGCCCGTACGGGGCGGCTGGAGCGGGAACAGCGGGAGGGGGTCGGGTCCCCAGAATTCCAGCACGTCCCCACCGGCGCTCGCGGAACCGCCTGAGGATCCGGAACCGTCGCGGGCCACCGCGGCGCTGATGCCTGCCGCGAGCTCCTCACCCCTGCCGTCGCCCGCGACGAGGTGCTCGACGACACGGGCCAGGGTGGGCACCGCGGCACCGGCGCCGTCGGACGCACCGGCGGAGGCCGCGGGCGGCACGCCCATGTCGTCCAGGACGCGGTGCAGGCGTGCCGCCTCTGTGCGCCACTTCCGGTCGACGACCTCTTCCGGGTACTGCTGCCAGTCCACCGGGGACCAGCCGGGCCCCGCCTGCGCGGGGCCGCCGTGGAAGAGCCGGGCGGCCAGCAGGGACGCCGCCTCGTCGGCCGCTCCCGGCTCCTCCAGGAGATCGCAGGCGGGCCGTTCGCCCAGCCGGGAGGTGAACCCGTCGGCCAGCCGGTCGCGCCGGGACAGCTCGGTGAGGGCGGAGACGACTCCGGCGTCCAGCCGGGAGGGCCAGCGCCCCATCCGCCAGGCGGGCAGCGCGACCCGGGTGAGCAGCCGGTCCCAGCCCGCGTAGGCGAGCCCGACCTGCTCCTGGGCGACGATCCGCAGCCCGTAGTCCACCGCCTGGGCGCGGGTGGACGCGGCGGCGGCGACACCGCGCTCCATCTCCGAGGCGTGGCTGTGACAGCTGCGCAGCAGCAGCCGGGCGATCCGGCCGATGAGGGCGTGCGGCAGCCGCAGAGCCCTGCGTACCGCTCCCTGGGCAGGGGCGGCCGCGTCGGCGACGACCCCGTCGAGACCCCGGACGAAGCGCCGGGCGGCGGCTATGTCGGGGTGAGCGGAGGGGCCGGTGCCCGCGACGACCGGGGCGAGCACGGCGCGCAGCTCCGCGACCCGCATCCACCAGAGGAACGGCGAGCCGATCACCAGCACGGGCGCGGCCTGCACCCTGCGGCGCCCCGGACCCGCCCCGGGCCCGCCCGGATCGCGGCGGGCGGCGTCCTTGGCGGCACGGTCTGCGGCGGCGGGATGGGTGCGGTCCTCCAGCCAGCTGTCGCAGTCGGGCGTCAGCGCTATGGCCGAGGGCGCGGGCACGTCGAGGCGATCGGCGAGATCACGGACCAGCCGGTAGAGATCCGGGGCCGACTTCTCGCTGAGCGGGACGGTCGGGCTGACCGCCGGCTTGGCCCGTACGACCGCGACGGCGACGGCCGCCGCGACCAGCAGGGTGATGACGGCGCAGGCCGTCACGGCCCAGCGCACCGCGTCCCAGCCACCGCCTTCGACGAATCCCTGAGCGCCCGCGGCGAACAGCACGACGGCGACGGCCGCGGGCAGCAGCGCTACTGCCGTCGCCCTGCTGCGGATGCGCAGCAGGACCAGCGCACGGGCGCGCGCCGCCTGCGCACCCAACTCCTCACCTGCACCGGTATCGGACACGGCTGGATGTCACCCCCTCTGCCCTCGCGACGGTGTTGCTCACTCCCCCACTGTGGCACCCGTCACTGACATCGCAATGCCGGTGGGCCATGTGCCGGAAAGCTTGCGCCGCACCCTAGTTGGGGCTTCGGCGGGCGTCATCCGGATGGCTCAGCCGTCACTCGATGGAATGGCTTTGGGCAAAGCTGCTGACGCGCCGCTGTCCATGGGGCAGCGGCGCGTCGGCGGAGGTGGGGCCCTGGGGGCCGTGGGGCCGTGGCGGGAGCGGCAGGGTGCGGGCCCTGGGACGGGCCCCTTCGTCCGCGTCCGCGTCCGGTGCGACCGCCGCGTCCGCGACGACTGCGGACGGCCCACTACTGCGGAGGGTGGCTCAGGCCTCCTCCGCGGCCTTCTTCGCGATGTCCGTACGGAGCTGGGAGCCGTCGAGCCGGACCCGGGCCGCCGCCGCGTAGGCGCGCTCGCGGGCGCCCGCGAGGTCCTTGGCGGTCGCGGTCACGGAGAGCACCCGGCCGCCCGCGCTGACGACCGCGTCGCCGTCCCGCCGGGTTCCGGCGTGCAGGACGTACGCATGCGGCGCATCCTGTGCCGCGACCTCGTCGAGACCCTCGATCGGGTCACCCGTTCGCGGGGTGTCCGGGTAGTTGTGGGAGGCGATGACCACGGTGACCGCGGCGTCGTCGCGCCACTTCAGCGGCGGCAGCTCGTCCAGGGTGCCGTTGGCGGAACCCAGCAGGACACCGGCCAGCGGGGTCTTCAGCCGGGCCAGGACCACCTGGGTCTCCGGGTCGCCGAATCGGGCGTTGAACTCGATGACCCGCACCCCGCGCGAGGTGATCGCGAGACCCGCGTACAGCAGCCCGGAGAAGGGCGTACCGCGGCGGCGGAGCTCGTCGACGGTCGGCTGGAGGACGGACTGCATGACCTCCTCGACCAGCTTGGGGTCGGCCCACGGCAGCGGGGAGTACGCGCCCATGCCGCCGGTGTTCGGGCCCTCGTCGTTGTCGAGAGCGCGCTTGAAGTCCTGGGCGGGCTGGAGGGGCAGCACGGTGGTGCCGTCGGTGATCGCGAAGAGGCTCACCTCGGGGCCGTCGAGGAACTCCTCGATGACCACGCGGTCGCAGGCCAGCGCGTGGGCGCGGGCCACATCGACGTCATCGGTGACGACGACGCCCTTGCCGGCGGCGAGACCGTCGTCCTTGACGACGTACGGAGCGCCGAACGCGTCCAGCGCCGTGTCGATCTCGGCGGCGGTGGTGCACACGTAGCTACGGGCGGTCGGGACACCGGCCCCGGCCATCACGTCCTTGGCGAACGCCTTGGAGCCCTCCAGCCGGGCCGCCTCACCGGAGGGGCCGAAGCAGGGGATGCCCGCGGCGCGCACGGCGTCGGCGACCCCGGCGACAAGCGGCGCCTCCGGGCCGACGACCACCAGCTCGGCGCCCAGATCAGTGGCGAGGCGCGCGACGGCGGCGCCGTCGAGTGCGTCGACCGGGTGCAGTTCGGCCACCTCTGCGATGCCGGCGTTGCCGGGGGCGCAGTACAGAGCGGTGACATCGGGGTCGAGGGAGAGAGAGCGGCACAGGGCGTGTTCGCGGGCGCCGCCGCCGATGACGAGAACCTTCACGGGGTGGAGCCTAGCCGCCGGGGCGGGGCGGCCTCGACGGCCGCCGGGTTGTGGACACGAGGGACGGAGCGGGGAGGCCCTACGGACGCCGGAGGCGGGGACAGGGACAGGGACAGGCGCCGGGACCGGTGCAGGTGCCCGGGACCTGGGCACGGACGTCCGTCCCCCGGACAGGCGTCCAACAGCCAACCCTGGCTCCCCCGTACACGCGCCGCACACGCTCGCTCTCCCCCCGACACGCGCCGCACACGCTGTCTCCCCCGACACGCGTCCCACACGCAGGCTCCCCCGACACGCGCCCTAATCGTTGGTGAACTCCTCCACCACCGTGGCGCCCAGCTCGCGGACGATCAGCTCGTGGCCGGAGAGAGCGGAGTCGACCAGGTCCGGATCGTCGGCCTCTGCGGTGTCGTCCTCCGGGGCGACCGACCGGGGCCGTTCGGGAGCGGTGTACGGCGGCGACGCGGGCGGCGTCGCGGCCGTCTCGCCACCTCCCGGCTGCTGCGGCCGCTCCTGGGCCGGCCGGGGCTCGTACTGCTGCTGGGGTGCGGCCGGCGCCGGGCGCTGCGGTGCGGGCGGGGGCGTGGGGCGGCCGCCGCCGGTGGGCGGGGGCTGTCCGGCGCCGCCCGACGGGTCGACGATCGCCTCGATCTTCCACTGGGCGTTGAACCGCTCGGCCAGTGCCTGCTTCAGCACGTCCTCGCTGCCGCTGCTCGTGAAGTTGTCGCGGGCGCCCGAGTTGAGGAAGCCGATCTGGAGGGTGGTGCCGTCGAAGCCGGTCACCTGGGCGTTCTGGCTGAGCAGGATCCAGGTGAACCGGCGGCGGCCCTTGACCGCCTCCAGGATGTCGGGCCACATGGTGCGCACCTGCCCGGCGCCCTGCGTCATGCCCGGGGCCGGTTCCGGGGCGGCGGGCCCCGGAGCGGGTGGAGCCGACGCGGCCGGTGCGGGGGCGGCGGCCTGCGGGGCCGGTGCCTGGCCGGGGGTGGAGGCGGTCGGCCAGCCTCCGGGGCGGCGCCCCTGCTCGGGAGCGGCCGCGGCGGGCCAGGCGCCGGGCCGCTGACCGGCAGCCGGGGCGGGCGGCGACTGTACGGGCTCTGCGGGCGGGGCGGCCTGCGCCGGGGCGGGGGGCGGGGCGTCCCCTCGGGCGGCGGCGCGCGCGGCGGCGGGTCCCGATCCGGGGTCCGGCTGAGCTGGGGCGGGGTACGGGGCGGGAGCGGGGGGCTGCTGCGCCTGTGCGGGCTGTGGTGCGACGGGGGCGTGGGCGAGCGCCTCGGGCCCGGGGACGTACCCCATGGCGGGCCCAGGGCCGGTGGTGGCGAAGGACGCGCCGCGCTCCAGCCGGTCCAGCCGTGCCTGCAGCGAGCGCTCGTCGTCGAAGGCGGCGGGCAGCAGGACCCGGGCGCAGATCAGCTCGACCTGGAGCCGGGGCGAGGTCGCCCCGCGCATCTCGGTGAGCCCCTCGTTGACCAGGTCGGCGGCGCGGCTCAGCTCGGCGGCCCCGAAGACGGAGGCCTGGGCCTGCATCCGCTCGACGACATCGGCGGGGGCGTCGATGAGCCCCTTCTCCCCAGCGTCCGGCACCGCGGCCAGGATGACCAGATCGCGCAACCGCTCCAGCAGGTCGGCGACGAAGCGCCGAGGGTCGTTGCCGCCCTCGACCACCCGGTCCACGACCTCGAAGGCCGCGGCCCCGTCGCCCGACGCGAAGGCGTCCACGACGGAGTCGAGCAGTGAGCCGTCCGTATAACCGAGCAGCGACGTCGCCATGGCGTATGTCACACCGTCGTCGGCGGCGCCGGCCAGCAACTGGTCCATGACCGACATCGAGTCACGCACGGAGCCGGCCCCGGCCCGTACCACCAGAGGGAACACCCCGTCCTCGACGAAGCTGTTCTCCTTGGCGCACACCTCCGCGAGGTAGTCGCGCAGCGTCCCCGGCGGCACCAGCCGGAACGGATAGTGGTGGGTGCGCGACCGGATGGTCCCGATGACCTTCTCGGGCTCCGTGGTCGCGAAGATGAACTTGAGGTGCTCCGGCGGCTCCTCGACCACCTTCAGCAGGGCGTTGAACCCCGCAGAGGTGACCATGTGCGCCTCGTCGATGATGTAGATCTTGTAACGACTCGACGCGGGCCCGAAGAATGCCTTCTCCCGAAGATCACGGGCATCGTCCACACCACCGTGCGAAGCAGCGTCGATCTCGATCACATCGATCGATCCCGGCCCGTTGCGCGCCAGGTCCTGGCAGGACTGGCACTCCCCGCAGGGCGTGGGCGTGGGCCCCTGCTCGCAGTTCAGGCAGCGGGCGAGGATGCGCGCGCTGGTCGTCTTGCCGCAGCCGCGCGGACCACTGAACAGGTACGCGTGATTGACCCGGTTGTTCCGCAAGGCCTGCATCAACGGCTCAGTGACATGCTCCTGACCGATGACCTCGGCGAACGACTCGGGGCGGTAGCGGCGGTACAGCGCAAGGGACGACACACATACGAGGCTATAGGGGCGGACCGACAACCGGCCCCGGGCCGGGCACACCATCAGCTCCGGGCCAGGCACACCACCGGCTCCGAGGGCACAACCACCCCGAAAACCCGGCGCCCCGGACACGTACCGAACGGCCCCGGAAACGTAAGGACCCCCCACGCACCCGCCAGAGCCAACCTACCCTTGCTGCCTTCCGGCCCTGGGGGAGTTCAGTCAGATAGCGCCACGTGAGGGGCTGATGCCCACCTTAGCCGATCCCCGCCCCCACAAGTCCACCTCCCCACCCCTCACACCCCCGCCGGGACCCCCTCGGGACCGCCGACGGGGAACGGGTTCGCGAGCACTCCTCAACGTCTTGTATTGTTTGCCCCGGAGGATTCGCCTAGTGGCCTAGGGCGCACGCTTGGAAAGCGTGTTGGGGGCAACCCCTCACGAGTTCGAATCTCGTATCCTCCGCCATTGCTCTCACCGGGCAATACGTCGAAGGGCCCCGCAGTTCGCTGCGGGGCCCTTCGGCGTTGGTGGTTGCAGTTCTGGTTGCAGTTCGTGTGGCGGCCCAGCCTGGACCCACCAGACGGTCCCCTACCGGCACCTAGGCATCCCTCGCAACTTCGACCGGCTTTGTCGGTGGTGAGTGGTAAGTCTGTTCTCCTACCGATCGGCTTCTCGGGTGAAGGGGCGGACAGCCATGGCGGGGGAGAGCTACGTCGACCACGACGTCCTCAAGGCGTACGCGAAGAACAAGGTGAACGTGCCGAAGGAGGAGGCGAAGGAACGCCGCCGCCAGGTGAACTACCTGCGGGAGCGGCTGGAGGACTACATCGCAGCCCACCCAGACTTCGACCTCGTGAAGCTCCGAGCATCCGGCAGCACGGCCAAGCACACAGCGATCCGTCGCAGGCGCGGCACAGGGTCTGACGCGGATGTCGCCGCGTACCTGCGCGTCGGCGATCCCGCCATCGACGTCTCGACGGCACTGGCCTGGCTGGAGAAGCGTTGCAAAGAGGTCTATGGCAAGACGAAGGTTGCGGAGGACTTCAAGCTCTCCGACCACGCTGTCGGTATCACGATGCGGGACTCCGGCTTGAAGATCGACGTGGTGCCGGTGCTCTACACCGGCGAGCCGGACGACCAGGGCTACCTGGTCACCAGTGGCGGCATCAAGGTACTCACCTCGGTCACTCTGCACCTGCGCTTCATCGAAAAGCGCAAGGGGGAGGCCGGCGACGGCTACCGGGAGCTTATCCGCCTGCTGAAGGGATGGGTCCGGGAGAGCAAGGAGGGCGATCCGCAGCTGCGCTGCAAGTCCTTCCTGATTGAACTCTTGGTCGCGCACCTCTGGGACGTCGGCTGGAACGGACAGCCGCTGCAGGTTGACGACTATCCGCAGGCGATCGAGCAGGTCCTCTCCTACATCGTCCGCACCGGCCTGAAGACACCGATCGCCTTCACCGACTACTACACGGCCGACGAGGTGAGCGCGACGACAGACCCTATCCAGGTCTGGGACCCGGTCAATCCGGAAAATAACGTCGCTCGCGGCTACACCGAGTTCGACCGCCAGCGGTTGGTCAACCACGCCAAGACGACCCTCGACACGCTCGCGACGGCCGCCTACGCGACCACGAAGAGTGAGGCGCTCGACCTCTGGCGCGAGCTGTTCGGCCCCACCTTCCCGGGAGAGTGACCATGACCGGCTCGTACTCCAGATCCGCTTCCGGCTCGTTCACGATCACCGATGCCCGCTACGTCGGAGGCAGAGTCGCCGCGGACCTGCGCCTGCTGTACAACCTCTACGGCGAGCCCTCCCTCGAGAGAATCGAGAAGTTCGCCGAGGAGGTCGCCCTGCTGCTGCGCGACGGCTATCTCGACACCGTCGACTACGGCTTCCGCGACACGGCAACCAACGCCTGGAAGTTCCGCCTGCGCTATAGGGCCACGGCCGGCGGCCAGCTCATCGACTCCCGGCCAGGCAGCTTCCCTGACGCGGTCGACCTCACCGGCTACACCTTTCATAGCTTCCTGGACTACAGCTCTGCCTTCTGGCTCCTGACCAGCAGCCAGAAGGCCGGGGTCAAGGAGGCCCTGCCGATCTCCCGGACGACCGGCACCGCCCCGAGTGCCGTCGCGGGCACCGGCACCACGGGGCACGGCTACGCCCGCAACGGCACTGGAGTCTCACGCGACGTCTACGTCGCTTACTAGTCCGAAGCCTTTGAGCAGGAGGAACGAGCACGTGACCAGCCAGGACGACCTGTTCCACTCCGTCATCGAGTTGCCCGAGCCCACCCGACGCGCCCGCTACGACCGCTTGATCGGCCTGGACGAGACGAAGCTGCGCCTGCGCAAGGAAGCCACGCTCCTCGCGGATCCGCGCCGGCTTCGGTCTTGGGCCGCGCAGTACCACGGTGGCGACGTCGCCGCTCTCGCTCTGTTCGCAGACCGGGCGCCGCTGTTCGTTTTCGCAGGCGACGTCGGCTCCGGCAAGTCCGCGCTGGCCGAATCCTTCGGCTGCGACCTCGCCGACTGGCTCGATCTGCCGGTGTACCTATACCGGCTCAAGCTCGCTACCCGCGGCAGCGGCTTGGTCGGCGAGATGACCTCGCTCATTGGAGACGCCTTTACCCACATGCACACAGTGGGCAAGCGGGCGTCGGGCTCTGGGGGAGCACGCGCAGTGCAGCTTCTTGTCGTCGACGAGGCGGACGCCCTCGTGCAGTCCCGCGAGGCCCAGCAGATGCACCATGAGGATCGCGCCGGCGTCGACGCGTTCCTGGCCGGCATCGACGGCTTGACCGGCGCCGCGCTCCCGGTCGTCATCGTGCTGTGCACCAACCGGGTCGGCGCCCTCGACCCGGCCGTCATGCGCCGCGCCGCGGCCACATTCACCTTCACCCGCCCCAGCGACGAGCAACGCCACGCAGTCCTCACTCAGGCTCTCGACGGACTCGGCATCCGACCGGAGACCGTCCGCAAGGTAGTCGTGCTCACCGGCCCTACTGAGGGCCGGCCCGGCTATACCTTCTCCGACCTCACCCAGCGCCTGGTCCCGGCAGCTGTCTTCCGTGCCTTCCCCGACCGGCCCGTCATGGACGAGGACCTCCTCGCCCTTGCCGAGGAGATGGAGCCCACCCCCATCTTCACCGAGGAGCGCTGATGGCCCACCTCCCCGCCCCCGGCCCCACCAGCGTCCGCACCACCGGTGACTACTACCAATGGCTAGTCGCCTGGGAGGCATGCCTGACCCTCCTCCGGGAGAACGCCGCCCGTTCACATAACCCTGTGCGCGCCGTCGGCGTCGAGCTTGACGGCGTCGGCAATCTCGACGACGTCGTCATGCTGCGCGATGTTCCTCCGAGCACTTACAAGCAGGTCAAGTACGCGGTCGACAGCGCCACACCGGTCAACGTGGAATACCTGACCAAGCCCAGCAACAGCGGTGGCCCGTCGATTCTCAAGAAGATCGCCAGGACGTGGAAGCAGTTGACCGCAGACGGCGGCAGCGTCGAACTGCACTTGGTCACCAACCGGGCGGCCGATCCTGCTGATGATCTGGTGAAGGTCTGCGATGCCCGCACCGGGCTTCTGCTGCCAAAGGCAGGCGTCGGCGGAGACAAGTCGGATCGCGGCAAGGCCCGTGCCCGGTGGGCCGAGGAAGCAGCTCTAACCGAGGCCGAGCTCCTCGACCTGCTGTCGGTTCTGCACTTCGACCTGTCAGTGAACATGGTCAAGTACCAGGAATATCTGCAGCTGTTGATGGCCGTCGCGGGTCTACACAACGACCAGCGGGCGTTGGAGGCGGGAGCCGGATGGGTCGCCAAGATGGTCCGGAATGGCCAGCGCGAGCTCACGCTGGCCATGGTCGAGAGTGCCGTCACCGAGTTGGGCCTGGAGGCCGGCCCCGCTCGGGCTGTCCTGTCGATCGCCACTCTTAAGCCAGACCCGATGGCCCCGGACGCCGACCACGCCATTGATTGGGTTGACCGCTTCGAAGGCGAATCCGAGTACACAAAGCGTCGACCCTTGTCGCCGAATACCTGGGCCCAGTTGCAGGCGGACATCGAGGCCGCGCCCGGGCGCCTCCCCGCCGGTACGACCGCCGTCTCCGTCACGGGCAGCATCCGTCTAGCGCCAGCCTTCCTGGTTGGTACCACCTTCCGCATGGTCACAGGGACCGACCTGGCAGCGCTGCAGCGGGGGAGGGCCGGCAGCGAGCTCTGGTCCACCAACGACCCGTTCGAGACCCCGTTGGCCCCGGAAGTCGCTGAGCACGAGATTGGCCAAGGCGACGAGATCGCTGTCGCCATCGCGGTCTCGACGGAGATCACCAGCGACGTCCTGGAGTACCTGCACGAGCAGAACCTCCCGGTCGGTAAGCTCTTCGTCTTCGCCCCGCCGAGCGGTAAGGCGAATGACGGCTCCGTCCATGGCAGCACCGCCGCCAACGCTTTGGCAGTGGGCATCCGCGATCATCTCCGCCGCTCCACTCGCCGAGTTCAGCGCATGCACCTCTTCCTCGCCTGCCCGATGGGACTTGCTGTTCTGCTGGGCAACCGATGGAACCGGCTGTGTCAGACCGTCGTTTACGAGGACATCAAGATCGGCGACGGATACGAAGCCGCATTCACCGTAGAGGCATAAGAGCCTCAAGCCCAGGGGCGCCGGACCTCAGTGTTCAGAGGGTCGCCAGCCTCTGCGCAGAGTGCGGGCTCCGACCATTGGCGATCGGAGCCCGCATGGCGCCCACCTGCAGCAGGATCAGAGGGCGGGTGGCTCGCCAGCCCGGGGCCAAAGCAGCCCACCGACCTTGTCCGCTGTGTCCTTGAGGACGCGGCTGGTCAGGTGCTGATAGCGGCGGCGCATCCGCGCGGACTTGCCCGGTTCCCACCCCATGATTCCGTCCACCACCGCGTCAGAGATGCCCAGGATCAGCAGGACGGTCGCTGCGGTGTGGCGAGCGTCATGGAGGCGGCCGTCGCGGACTCCCGCCGCCTTCAGCAAGTCCTTCCACTTGTGGAAGTCCGTGTTCGGGTTCAGAGGCTCACCGGTCGGCGAGGTAAAGACGTACCCCTTCTCCGTCCACAGATCGCGTGCACGCTTCCGCTCGCGGTCCTGCTCCTCCTTGTGCTGGCGGAGTAGCGCCATCAGCTCACCCGGGACACCGATGGGCCGCTGACCGGCGCGGGACTTCACGCTCTTGGTCTCCCGCCGAATGTTGATCTTCTGGGGACAGAAGCCAGACTTGCGCCCGCAGCGGTCGCCGCAGCCGTGCTGGTAGCGGGGCCGCAACCGGCCTCGGCGTACGCGGATCACATTGAGTTCGAAATCGACGTCGGTCCACTGCATGCCGAGGACCTCGCCCTGTCGCAGGCCGAGCGCCAGGGCGATGACCCAGCGTGCGGTATTGCGATGCTTGTGCGCTTCGGCGAGAAGGCGCTGAACCTCCTCGACCGAGTACGGCTCAACCTCCTCCTCTTCGACACGAGGGCCCTTGGCGATCGTGGCTGGGTTGACCGTGAGGTGAGCCCGACGCACCGCTTCGTTGAGGGCGGTGCGGACGGTCCGGTGACTCTGATGGGCGGTGCCGGCGGCGCTTCCGTTGTCCTGCATCTTCTTGTAGAAGCGCTCCAGGTGTTCGGGCTCCAGCTTCTCCAGGCGATGGGCGCCGAGGCCGGGTATGAGGTGGTGGTAAACCGCGACGCGGTAGCCGTCGATGGTGTTCTCGGAGACGTTCGGCGCGGCAATGTTCTCGACCCAGTGGACGAGCCAGGTCTCCAACGTCCAGTTCTGGCCAGCCTTGCGGACAGCCCCCTTGTCCCGCTGGCGCTCCAGTTCACGGACAGCCTTGGTGACGTCGGGGCGGGTCTTGCGGCTGATGTGGCGCCGGTCAGGTGCACCGTCGTCCTTGGTGCCGACGGTGACGTATCCGTGCCAGCGGCCGTCCTTGCCGTGGAAGATCGACGAGGCACCGTTTGGCTGACGGCCTTTCGCCGTCCTGCCCCGCGTCATGCTGCGGCCCCGAAGTCGCTGGTCGTGAAGTGCCTAGCCAGGAAGTCGTTCACCGCCTCTGCTGGGATACGGCGCAAGCTGCCGATCTTCACTGAGGCGATCTCGCCGGAGGTTACGTACTCGTACAGCTTCGTTCGGCCGATACCGATTCGGCGCGCGGCCTCAGCAACGGTGAGGGCCACGAGGGTGGTGTCGACTCCGGCGGGACGTCGTTCGGAGAGCAGACTCCGCAGGTCGGCCTCGGGGACGTCCAGCAGGTCCGCTATCTGGGCAAGCGGCAGTTCGGTGCGGTGCAAGGGAGGGTCCTCTCCTGGCAGGCTAAGGGACGGCGAATCCCGATGGGCCGGCAAGTCGTTCAGGGATGGGCGTGAAGAGAAGGAACCAGAAACGGCAAGCCCTCGCTGTTCGTAGCAGCGAGGGGCCGAGTCAGCTCTGTTCGGACGGCGCGTCCATGCGCTCGCCGAGGTAGCTGCGAAGCCGAGTTGGCGCTCCAAGGTGGTGATGGAACTCGCCATTCGAGGCGATGGTCAACTCGTGGGTCAGCAGAGCCTTGACCATGTCTTCCTGGTTGGGGTTGGCGTCCGTGTACGCCGTGAGTTCGTCCTGGATCCGGCGCATGTCCTTGCCCAGGGCCCGCCATTCCTTCCATCTCGCGACGTAGTCGCCGACGAGACGACGGACCAGCGGGTTGGCGAGCTGGCCAGGGGGGCTGGTCAGCTCGTCGAAGGTCAGGTCGAAGACCTTGCAGAAGCCGAGCGCCTCATCGAGGTTGACCCGACGGCGGGGCTTGCCGCTCTCGATGCGCCAGATAGCGGACTGGTTGACCGGGTGGCCGGCGTCGGCCATTCGTTCGGCGAGCGTGACCGTGCTCCACCCGCGCGCCTCGCGTTCGAGCTTGATGCGCTCCGCGACATGATCCTCGGCCAGCGGCCGCTCCGGCCCCGCGCGGGAGGCGCCTTCGTCACTGCTCATCACTGCACCTCCTTGCCGGGGCCCGATGGACAGCCGGGGCGATGATGAAAACTAAACACCATTCCGGAACGGAATGCAACCGTTGCGCTTCCGAAAACGTCAGGTACTGTAGACGTCCACCCTTGAACGGGGGTGAACGCAAAAAGCCCCCGACGCTACGAACGTCGGGGGCCAAGCACGAACTCTCGTAACCGCCCATCCCTGAACGATTGACCCGCGTGGCCTGGGATTCGCCGTCCCGTACGGCCCGCAAGTTGAGGAGCTCAATGTCCAGTATGGACGAACCCGGGCCGACCGCGCCACACCTCGCGGAATCCGGCCGCCAGCCCACTCCGGGCGACCTCACCGCGGTTCCGCCGCACGACGTCGACGCCGAAGCTGCCGTGCTGGGGGCCTGCATGCACAAGGCCGCGGTGATCGACGAAGTACGCCAACTGCTCGACGCGGCCGATTTCTACCGCCCCGCGCACGAGACGGTCTGGCGCGCCATCCTCGCCCTGCACGGTGGGGACAAGCCGACCGACCCCATCGTCCTGTCGCACCAGTTGCGCGCCCAGGACGACCTGGAACGGGTCGGCGGTGTGGTGTACGTCCACCAGCTGGCCGACGCCGTGCCCTCGACGAGCGGCGCCGCCTACTACGCCGGCATCGTGCGCAAGCTGGCCGACCTGCGCCGCTTGCGTGCCTCCGGCATCCGCACCGCCCAGCGCGCGATGGAGCCGGGCGCCGACCCGGACGCCATCCGCAGCGAGGTGGAGTCGGAGGTCCGCATCGAGCGCGAGCGTGCACTCGCCTCGGGACAGGGTCGGCTCTCCCGGTTCATCACCGACGGATGGCTCTTCGTCACCGAGACCGGCGCCGACACCGAGCCGCTGTGGGGCACGCGGGAGCAGACGGCCTGGTCATCCGGCGAGAGCCTGATGATCGTCGGAGCACCCGGCGTAGGAAAGACCACCCTGGCTCACCAGGTGATCCTCGCCCGCCTGGGTCTGGCGGACAGCGTCCTGGACATGCCGGTCGCACCGAGCCGACGGGTGCTGTACCTGGCGCTGGACCGGTACAAGCAGATCGCCCGCGCCATGGCCCGCAGCATCGGGCCCGAACACGAGCAGCGCTTGCGCGACGGGCTCGCTGTCTGGCAGGGACCTCTGCCCGCCAGCCTGGACAAGGAGCCCGACCTCCTGGCAGACCTCGCCGCAGCTCACCAGGCCGACACCATCGTGATCGACAGCCTCAAGGACGCGGTGAGCACCCTGGTCGACGACGCACTTGGCGTCGCCTACAACAACGCCCGCCAGCGAGCCATGCGCAACGGCGTCGAGATCATGGAACTCCACCACCAGCGCAAGGCCACCGAGGGCGCCCCACGCGCCCAGAAGCCCACCCTGGACCGGGTCTACGGATCCACCTGGATCACCTCCGGCGCGGGCAGCGTCCTCTTCATCGCCGGGGAAGCAGGCGACCTCGCCGTCACCCTGCACCACCTCAAAACCCCCACCGGCGAGATCGGCCCCCTCCAGGTCATCCACGACCACGAACGCGGCACCTCGACGCTCGACCCCGCTCTCGACCCGGTCGCCATCCTGCGCCAGCGCCCCGACGGACTGACCGTGCGCGAGCTCGCCATGATCCAAAGCGGCCAGAACAACCCCGAGCGCTCGGCCACCGAGAAAGCCAGGCGCACCCTAGACCGGCTCGTCAGGGCTGGCCTCGCGGACAAGGCCGAAGGAGCCGCAGGCGGAACCGGAGGCGGCCAGCAAGCCCGCTACCGCGCCTCCCTCCGCCACATTGGCGCAGTCTCCTGACCCCACCGCCGGACGACGGGACCGTACACGAGGGCGTACACGCACCCCCTCCCCCGCACACCGGCCCACGCCTCACCGCAGGCGTACACGCCAAGCACAAAACCCCAGGTCAGACGATCACGCGATCGTTCACGCCGTACACGCACGCCAGCGTTCACGCGTGAGCCCCCCTCTAGAAGGGGGCTCACGTGTACGCCCCCTCCGTGAACGCCGTGATCGCCTCCGCAGAACCATCCCGGAGAACCCCGCATGACCACACCCGCCACACCCCACGACACCCCCCGGCACACTCAGGCGACGCCCCGCGCCCAGGGCACGAAGCGACAAGCAACGCCCCAGCACGCTGCCGAGCGATACGCCCTCGCCGCGGCCGGAACCGTCATCATCGCCCTCACCGCCGGCGGCTTCTGGCTCTCCTATGCCCACCTTGCCCAGGTCGCCGGACAGCATGGGCTAGGAAGCTCCCCGATCCGGCAATGGGCCTGGCCCGCAACCCTGGACGCATTCATCGTCGCGGGCGAACTGCTGATGCTCCGCTCCGGCCTTCGCCGGGTGACCGACTGGTGGGCGGTAACTCTGACCGCCATCGGATCGGCCGGATCCATTGCGCTCAACGTGGCCGGGGTGAGCGGCACAGGCAACGAGAGCGTCGCACCCCTACTCGACTACGTGGTCGCGGCGGTTCCCCCGACCGCAGCCCTGCTGGCCTTCGGAGTGCTGATGCGGCAGATCCACCAACTGGTCGACCAAGCTTCCGACCGGCCCGCCACCGGTTCCGGCGAGACGCCGGAATCGCCTGCCCTGCCGCCCGCGCACACCGGGCAACCGCGAACCGCCGCATCCGGCTACCCGAACACGCCTCTCGGGATCTCGAAGGGTGTTCCGCGAGGCGGTCGTCCGGTCAGCGCAACGGTCGAGGAACTGGTCGAGATTGGGCGGATCGCCGCAGCCGAGAAGCGGAAGCTCACACGGGACATCGTGCAACAGGCCATACGGGAGAAGGGACACACGGTCGGCGGCCAAAGGCTGACCGAGGTCATGGAAATCCTCCGGTCGGAACCCGGCGCCGATCGGAACGTCGGCTGATCGCCCGCCATCCGGTGGCCGAAACGCCTCCGGCCACCGGCCAGGGCGGTGCCCCGCCCCTCCGCCTGATCGCTCGTTCCCGCCTACGGCCGTAGCCGTGCCCCCGCATCCTGCCGTCCCTCCCGCACTACTCCGGAGAACTATCCGTGACCCATGATTCGCACCACCCCGACGCCAACATCGGCTCACCGCTGACACTGACGAAATCGCCTACGCTGGCGGAACGTCTGCGGCGGGCGTTCGGACGGACGGCTCCTGGCGGAGCCAGTAGTACCCCGAGTCCGACTCGTGGCCGGTCTTCGGGGGTCTCCGCCCCAGGGGTGACGGAAACGGCCCAGCGCCAGGGGGCGCCGGACCAGGCGGCCGTGACCGAGGATGGCCCCGACCCGGACAAGCTCCACGCTGCCCAGCAAGCGATCCTCCACCCGACGCGCACCGATGCGCCCGCCGCCAGCGAACCGGCCGTGCAGAGCGTCCAGCCAACGATCCGCCGGTTCACCGGCGACAAGCGCACCAAACGCGTCGGCCCCATGCGCTTTACCAACGACGAGCACACCAGCCTGCGCGAGGCTGCAGCCGAGCACGGCTACAAGGGCGAATCCGGCTTCGCCGCCGACATCGTCCTCGCCTTCCTCGACGGCCGCTTCACCGCGAACCTCCCGCTGTCCGAGGACCGACGCCGCACCCACATGTTCCGTGCCCAGGTCCTGCGCGCACTCAACCGCATCGGCGTCAACGTCAACCAGATAGCCCGCGCCCTCAACAGCGACTACAACCCGCCCGACATCCGCCAGCGCCTCGACGAACTCCACCACCTGCTCACCCTGATCGCCGAGGCCCTGAGCGGGCCCACCGGCCCGAGGGCGGACGTGTCCGCATGATCGCCGCCATCAAACCGGCCGGGTCCAACACCCGCGGTCTGCTCGCCTACCTCTACGGCCCCGGCCGGCACGACGAACACCTCGACCCGCACCTCGTCGCCGGTTTCGCCATGCTCGGCATGCCCGACCCCGGCCGCGACGAGAACGCCACCCTGACCCAACTCGGCCACTACCTCGACGAGCCCGTTCGGCTTCGGAACAGCGAGTTCGGCCAACCTGTCATCGACCATGTCTGGCACTGCCCCGTGCGCGCTGCACCCGAAGACCGCTACCTCTCCGACACCGAGTGGGGCGAGATCGCCCAGCGCATCGTCCAGGCAGCCGGCATCGCCCCTGCAGGCGATGATCTGGCGTGCCGGTGGATCGCAGTCCGTCATGCCGACGACCACATCCACATCCTCGCGACCACCGTCCGCGAGGACGGTCGCCGCCCCAGGCTGCACGACAGCGGTATCCGGGTCGGCGACGCGTGCCGGGAGATCGAGAAGGACTACGGGCTGCGCCGCCTGAAGAAGGGTGATCGCACCGCCAGCCGGCGCCCCACCCAGGCGGAGATGCACAAGGCCGAGCGCCTCGGCTGGGAGCAGACCAGCCGCGAATGACTCCAGAACCGCATCCGCGCCGCCATCCCGCACACCACCAGCGCCGAACAGCTCCTCGCCTACCTCGAAGCCGCCGACATTCTGGTCAAACCCCGCCGCGGACCAACCGGAGACCTCCTCGGCTACGCAGTCGGCCGGCCCGGCGACCTCAACAAGGACGGCGAGCAGATCTACCACCCCGGCGGGAAGATCGCCCCCGACCTGTCCCTGCCCAAGCTGAAAGCCCGCCTGGAGACCAGCGCCCCCGAGGAACAGCCCACCGCCCGCCGCAACCGGTCCACCACTCCCTGGCATCAGGCCACCGACGCCCTCGACACATTCCACACAGAGATCACCGGCACAAACGCCGATGACGGCGGGGACGCACGAGCACAGGCGCACATCACGGCCCTGGGTGAACTCATCGAAGGCACCGCCCAGATGGCTCCCGCTGGCCTCCGACCTCAACTTCAAGCGGCCAGCCGGGCATTTGCCCGTGCCCAGCGCTCTCAAGTACGGGCCGAAGACCGCGCCGCCCACGCTCTGCGGGCAGCAGCCCGCGACATCGCCGACACCGCCACCGGCCACGACGGCAGCGCGCTCGCAGCCTTGGTCGCGGCGCTCGTCTGGGCCGCCATCCTCGCCGGACGCTGGCATGAGGCGAAAGGCCATGCCCACCAGGCCGACGCCGCCCGCCGAGCCGTCCAGCACCTCCAGTCAGCAGCCGACGACGCACTCGCTCCGACGCTCACCGAACTCGAAGCTCGCTGCCCCATGGAAGAGACCCGTTGCACCCTGGCGAGCGATGTACGTGCTGCCGTTCCCGAACACGCTGAGCGGATCCTCGCCGACCGCGGCTGGCCCGCCCTCGCCACCGTCCTGGCCGACGCCGAAGCCGGAGGCCACAAACCCCACCAGCTCCTCAAGGAATCCGCGGCCTGCCGCGAGCTCGGCACCGCCCACAGCCCCGCCCGCGTCCTGATCACCCGCATCCAGCACACCAGCCGCAACCCCGCACCCAACCGCCGCGCGGAAGCAGCCCGCCTGCGAAGCACCACCGCAGCAGCCTTCAGCGTGCCGTACGCCGATACTCAGCCGCCCACGACACCCTCAGCCCCCACGAACAGGCCAAGCCGCCCACGCCGCTGACTCCAGCAAGGAGAGCCCGCTCGCCGAGCCCGCCAGCAGCACGAGCCCGCCCCAACCACACTCCCGGCCAATCCATCAGGAGTCCTACAGCCCCGGACCGCAATCCGCCGGATCGACTTCAAGTACCGGCTTGGCCCCGCTTGCCACGCTCCAGTGGTGCGTCTCACCAGGAGCTTCTTCTGCCCGCCCGGCAAAAGATTTCTTAGGGGAAGATTCCCTTCTCGAAAAAAATGAGAGAGATCATCGTAATTTGATCTTGACCTGAATCCATCATCACTGACGATCACGCCTGCCGGGGGAGGAACTAGTTTTCGCCACTCGGATCTTGGCGAAATTACCCCCGTAGGTAATGGCTTGCAAGGCGCTCTTGTTGGTCCGAAGGGTCGGTTCTATGATCGCCCACTCGTGTTACCTAAAGCCGCCGGGCGTTCATCTGCCGCCGGGGCGGCTTGAACTAAGTGGGGGTTGCTGGTGAGTTGGGGAAGTGTTGAGTCAAATGAGATTTCTGAGGCTGATGAGGCTCGACGTCAAGAGGAATACAGGAACAGCGTCAAGAAATTCGATGAGATCGAAGATGACCTGAGGACCTCGCGAACCTTTCAAAGGATATATATTCTCTGCCTGCTGGGCGGCATAATCCTTACGTTCCTCCTCGGCTACACGGTTATCGTGGGTCTCTGGAAGTCGCAGCCTGTCTTCACTAGATGGGCTGGGCTCATCATCGTCAACTGCCTTTGGGTAGCGATGGGGTGGGCATTATGGAAGAACCGAAAGAAGGTTGTTGCTCGAACTGGTGCGCTGCGTAATGCGCTTCAGGATCGGCAAACTGCCGCTGCCAAGCTGCCTCTCGACTCCCCTTCCGGGCTTCGGATCTACCGCGAAGCCTCGCTTGACCTGATTGATCAGTACCGAAATTCAGCGAACAAAAATCGCCGGATTCACAACGTCTTTCAGGGCATCATTATCACTGGGTCAATTGTAACTTCGACGCTTGCGGCTATGAATGAGGGCAGTAGTCAAGTGCTGCGCCTTTCTGCAGCTTCCCTCAGTGCACTCGTCGGGATTTCGGCAGGCGTCACCGGATACTTCAAGTTTCGCGAACGAGGATATAATCTACAATCCACGGCCGATGATATCGAGAAGCACTACAACGCCTCGCAATTCATGCTCGATGAATACGCTGGGCGGGATGGCGAGCCGCCTCTTCCTGAAGCTGAACGGCTTCGGATATTTGCGCGTTATGTGGAACGGCTGAAGGAGGAGCAGCGCAAGCGCGAGCTCCAGCTCGAAACGTCCAGCTCCGGGAATGAGGAGCGCGCGAGCTGATGTTTGTCCTGTGCAACCCTGCGTACTCCGTCGCGATGAGATGCTTGACGGGGCCTTCTGGAGTCCGGAAATGAGGGCGCGGCAAACCAGGTGGCTCCTCGCTCCGCTCTGGCAATGGAGGGCTCGACGCCTCGTAGACGCTCATGGCCTATCTATGTCTGACTCGACGGCTTGGTGTCTTGTCGCTCTCGCGCGAGACCCAGTGGAATACATGCCGCTCGTTCGGCACGTAGTGCTTCAGCGATCGCTGGGTGCATCGATTACTCCAGGGGTGGTCCTCGATTCGTGGCGGGACCTTGATTCGTGCGAGAAAACGAGACGCGTTGCTTGGCTCAACCGGTATGGAGCTACACCTTTGTACCGATTGGGCGTGCCCGAAGAAATCATCGAGTTGGCGGGTCTGCACGTAATTGAGTGGCAGCTCCCGCCGGGGCGAGACGCGGCTTCCTTGGTTGCTCAGAAACACCCTCACTTTCCGGGAGATGTCCAGTAGAGCGTTTATGAGAGGCCAACAGACGCTGGCTATCTTTTTATGCCCCCACGAGGAAGTAGAATTATTTATGTGGCCGTTCCAACACGAGGTGAGAAGCACGATATTTTCTTCCTCCGGCGATGGGCGCTCTTTTGCTCGGCGCTCGTAGACTCTCCGATGCTGATTGAATTGGAAAGCGGTCATGGTGCAAGCCTCAAGGCCAGAGCCCGCGTCGGAGGCCCTGCCACAGCCGCAGATCGGCAACGCCGGCATCGTCATTAGAAGCCCGCGGCAAGACGCCTCAGCAACAACGGCTGCTGGGCCGGTCACCATGCGTGGTGACCGGCCCGCAGTCGGCGTACTTCTGATAGCGGATCCTTCGCTGTGAAGAGACGTCACGGGGCTATTTATCTCTGCCGTCGTCCTCACCCACGACGCAGCAGGCTGCCCCGCGCGCGATGCTTACCAACGCGGCGTCCGCCAGGTTGCTCGGCCGTCGCGAACGTTCTCAACGGGGCCGGACACGACGGTGCACCGTGGAGGAGGATGGCCTGCCAGACCTTCTCTTGCAGGGCCCGGATGCACGGGCCACAGGCGTACATGGCGGCCTGGGCGCCAGCCACGCTGACGGGGCCGATCCACAGAACGCGGGTCCAGCCCTGACCGCAGTAGAGCCAGCAGTGTCCATCGGTCCAGGCGTTGCCGTCGTCGGTGTCCGCCGCTGCGGGCAGACCGCCGCGGGCAAACTCGGCGACGCCGGGTATGACCCGCGGCGTCACGGCCAGTTCCATAAACACGCTCGGTCCTCAAGATCGTTCGCTCGGTGCAGCCGCCCCGGCCTGCTCCTGCTTGTCGACGTCGGCGAAGAGGAGCGTCGGTTCGGCGAGGATGTCCCGGCTGGACTCGCTCTTATAGATCTCGTCGACGCTGCCGAACCGGGCCAGTGCGTAGTCGAGGTCGAGCAGATCTGCAGCCTGTCGGACGGATGCTTCGTCGGGTCCTTCGATCTCGACGAAGGTGGGGAGGTCCGGCCAGGTGTCGAAGTCGAAGGCGACTTCGCCCAGGCGCCACTCCTCGCGGTAGTTCTCCTGGTAGCGCACCTCGCGCAGGCCGACGTTGCGGAGGATCTCGGCCATGGCGTGCAGGTCGGACACCTCGGTCTCGATCTCGGTGGTGCCGTCGATCGTCGTGGAGTCGGTGACCTGCTTCAGCGTAAGAGTGGAACGCGTGCCCTCGTCTCTCAGGCGGACCCAGGCGCCGCCTTCAAGGGCGTTGTTCTCGAAGATCTTCCGGGTGAGCAGGGTGCGCGGAAACGCCTGGACAGCTCCGAGTGCCGTCAGTTTGGCCTGGAGGCCGTCGACGTCGACGGCCAGGAACTTGGCTTCGTACTCGTGCTTCATAGATCCTTCTTCCCGTAGCTCTAGGAGGGGGTGGAGGCACGGGCGGCGAGGAGAAGGCCCATGCGGTGGTTGTGGTCCTGCAGCTGTCCGACGTGCGCCTGCTCGGTGAACTCGTTGGTCCGCAGGGTGAGCAGGACATTCCAGTCCCCGATGAAGTAACGCCGGAGCTTCTCGGGGGATGTGTAGTGCTCCAGCACGTGGTGGCGTTGTGTGAGGGGCATCATGAACTCCGCGCCGAACAGACCGCCGGGCCGGACCAAGCGCTGCATGTGGTCGACGAACTCGCCCAACGGCCGGTGGTGGTTGGCACTGTAATGCCACGAGCAGCTCGTCCAGACAGCGTCACAGGGGGCACCGTCGGGCTTGGAGGCGAGGAAGTCCTCCTCCACGACTCGGACACGGTCGTGAAGCCCTTCCTGCTTCAGGCGCTCGATCATGCCCATCGCGTGACCGGTACTGCCACCCGGAAGCTGGACCTCGCCACCGTGGAGGGCGAGCGGGTCGCGCTCGATGGCGATGACGCGGTAGCCGGCCGCGGCCAGTGGCACGACGAGTCTGCCGTCGCTCGCGCCGATGACCGTCACGGTGGAGTCAGGCTCCGTACGCTCCTTCAGCGCGGCGAGGAACTGAGGGAAGAAGGTGAGGGTATGCCGCCACATGCTGGGTGTCTGCACTGGCTTGCTCTCCTTGCGGGTCGGTGCTCAGGACGGCTTGGAGTACCTCGTCAGGGGTGAGACCGGTGGTGTTCACGCGGTGCATCGGGAACGAGGCGTAGTCGTCGGTGATCTTGTCTGCGGTGATCTCGGCGAGGGCGTCCCAACGCGAGACAGACTTGTCGCGCCTGGCGAGTCGGCGCTGACGCTCACTCTCCGCGCAGGCGAGGTAGTAGGTGACGGGACGAGGGAGGCCCGGCGGCAGGGATACGGAGAGGTCGGCTCCGAAAGCACGGTGATTGGCCAGGCACCGCGCGAAGTAGCTTTCGACGACGACCGGAATGCCGGCGGACAGGTACCGCTGGATCTGATCGGTGGCGGTGAACAGGGCCGAGAGGTAGAAGCACATGCGCGCCTCTGCGTTTCCCAGCCGGTCGACCTCCTGCCGCAGTGCCTGGTAGGTGGGTGGCACGGTCGGGACCAGTACCGCGCCACGAGCGGCTGCGAGCATGGGGGCGAGGGTGGATTTGCCTGTGCCGCGGAGCCCTTCAACGCTCTCGAACGACGCCGGGTCAGACACGTCCGTACACCACGTCCGGCACCGCGAGAGTGAGTTCGTCGGTGGCGGACGGCCGGTGGTCGATGTGATCGGCGAGCTTGTCGTACCAGAAGGCGTGCGAGTCCTTGCCGACAGCCTTGCAGGACATCGTGAGCGCGCCGCGCGGGTCGGCCTCGATCCGCTCGATCTCCACAGGGCCCCCGGCAGGGAGGCAGACATCCGGCGCACCCAGCTCGGACAGGTCCTCGTCGAGGATCACCTCGATGTCCAGCTCGGCAGAGGCCAGGCCCTCCCGCAGACGGGTGTAGGCCGTGGCGTCGTTCACGAGGAGCTCGGGGTGATCCGCTGCGTTGCCAACAGGCCGAAGGCAATGGAGTTTCAGCTGCTCCACCCCGTGGTGCTGCAACGTGCGGGCGAGCGGCAGAACCTCGTCGATGTTGCGTGAGGTGACCGTCATGGTCGCGCCGGCCCGGATGCCGAGTTGCTGGGCGATTTCGAGGGCGCTCAGGGCACTCCGGTAGCTTCCGAACTTGCGGATCTTGTCGTTGGTCGTGCCGATGCCCTCCAGCGATACCCGGAGCAGGTCCAGGTCGGGTGCGATCTCGGTGAGCCGGCGCTCGATCCGGTAGCCGTTGGTGCAGATCTCGACTCGCATACCCAGGTCGCGCTTGGCGTACCGGACTACCTGGGCGAGGTCTCGGTAGACGAACGGCTCGCCACCCAGCAGGGTGACGGCCTCGGTGCCGTACTCGTCACGCATCAGCGTGAGGAGGTTGACCGCCTCGTCCGTGGTGAAGGCGTCGGCGTGCTGGAGCCGTTTGCCATGGAAGCAGTGCAGGCATTCGAAGTTGCAGCGGTAGAGCAGCTGCAGGTACAGCATCCGGATCCTGCGGATCCCGGTGACTTCGCTGATCACGAGGGTCTCCTTCGGGGCGCTTGCCTGGTGGGAGACCCGATATTGGCGGGACAGGTACGGACCTCGTCACCGCGTATCGGGACGCTCCGAGGACGTCCTGGGACGTTTTCAGCGTACGGAGAGCGCCTCCAGAATCCCGAGTACACGGCCAGAGTCCGTCAGGTCGGGCAGGACCGTATGGGCACCGGCATCTGCCAGTTCTTCGGTGCTGTGGACGCCGGAGGCAACCGCGATGATCTCGGAGCCCGTAGCTAGTGCGGCCTCCACGTCCCTCGGGGTGTCTCCGACAAGCACGACCGGCACGCCATACGGGGCGCCCCGCAACTGATGGGCGCGCTCCCGGGCGACAGCGACCAAGTCGGGGCGCTGCAGGGCATCTGCCCCGTAAGCGCCAACAGGCAGGTCGAGAAAGGGATCAAGGCCGAAGGCCGCGACCTTCACGCGGGCGTTGTCCGCGATATTGCCGGTGAGCACCGACGACACCCAACTGCTGCGCACGGAAACCTCCTTCAGGACTTCCCGCACGCCGGGCAGGGCTGTCCCCCGTCGGCTGAGATCGTGGAGACGCGCCTCCCCTGCGCCGGACAGCGCCCCCTCGATAGCGGTCCAGTCCGGCTCGGCCAGGCCGTTCCGCTGGAACATGTCACGCATGATCAACCGGTCAGTACGCCCTTCCGTTCGCGCCGGCCCGGCGGGCGCCCTTCCCGCCAGGGCCGTGAACGCGGCGGCGTAGATCTCCTTGCTGACCCCGGCGTTCTCGATGAGGGTGTGGTCGATGTCCCACAGGACGATGAGCTCCATGCGTCCAGCGTAAATACAGCGTTCATGGCCCCCTTCCTTCTGTGGAACGTCCCGAAACGTCCTTGCTGCTCCTGGCCGTCTCGGCTTGTATGGCACCTGTGAACGAGCGATTGCACTCCGTGCTCGCCCAGCGCGGAATCCCACCTGAGTCACTCGCCGAAGTCTGCGAGGTGGACCCCAAGACCGTTGGCCGGTGGCTCGGTGGGCGCGTTCCCCATCCCCGCCACCGCTTCCGTGTCGCCAAGCACTTACGGGTCGAGGAACTGTTCCTCTGGCCCGCACCGGTGCCGAGCACTGCGCAGCAGCTGGCAGGATCAGGGCAGGAGTTGGTCGGGACTTACCAGAATCGGGCGAGCGTCCCGCGAGACACGTGGCTGTCGCTGCTCAACGGCGCCCAGGAGCAGATCAGCGTCCTCGTCTTCTCCGGCACCTTCTTCGCCCAGTCCAACCCTCACGTTGCCAAGATGCTCGCCGAGCGCGCATCAACCGGAGTGCGAGTGCGGCTCTGCTTCGGCGACTCGAAGGGCCAGGCCGCAGCAATCCGGGGCCACGAAGAAGGAATTGGCGACACGCTCGCCGCCAAGATCCGCGCCTCTTTGACCTACTACCGGCCCCTGTTGTCCGAGGCCGGATGCGAGGTGAGGCTGCACGACACCACGCTCTACACCTCCATGTTCCGGTACGACGATGACCTTCTGATCAACCCGCACGTCTGGGGCCAGCCGGCCAGCGCCAACCCTCTCCTCCATCTCCGCAGAGCAGACACCGCAGGCTGGTTCGACAACTACGCTCAGAGTTTCGAAGCTGTCTGGGTCACCGCACGGCCCTGGACACCAGACCAGGAGGGGCCCTCGCCACATGGGCAGGACTGAGTACTACAACGACCCCAAGGCCCCCAAGGCGAACACGCTCATCCCCGCCAACAACCTGCTCGTCGTCGACGACAACGGCGCCATACTCCTCCAGCGCCGCCGGGACACCGGCCAATGGGCCCTGCCCGGAGGAGCCCAGGACATCGGCGAGACCGCCGCCCAGTGCGCCGTCCGTGAATGCCTGGAAGAGACCGGGATCATCGCCGAGATCACCGGATTCTTGGGGGTCTACACGAACCCGAACCACATCGTGGCCTACACCGACGGCGAGATCCGCCAGCAGTACGAGAACACCTATATCGGCCGACCGGTGGGCGGCGAGCCCACGATCAACGACGAAGCCGACGGCGTCCGCTACGTCCAGCCGAGCGACCTGGACCAGTACGACATCCACCCGAGCATGCGCCAACAGATCGGCGACTACCTCGCCGGCACGTACCCCTACCTGGGCTGAGCCGCCAAGGCTGCTTCCACCCGGGTGACGGCTGCGCGGATGTCTGGCTCCGCCCTGCGGATGAACCGCCCCACGACGCTGTCCGCCCCGTAGCGGCCCACGATCTCCGCCACCCGCTCAGCTGCAGTGGCTCTCTCGCCATCGGGTGTCGTTGTCATGTCGCAGTACACGAGCGCGTCCACAAGTGGCCTCTCATCCAGCAAGGGGAACTCGCGTTCCAGTACCTCCATCAGCCCGCGCTCCTCGGCTTCCAACAGCGCGAACGAATGGTTCGCTACCAATCGGACCAGCCGCTCATCAGCACCGTGCTCGTCCCGGAGAAACCGCGCCCCGTCGAGCGGGTGGAACCCCGTCTCCGCCAGCCGGGGCGCGTATCCCACGTCGTGCAGCACAGCAGCAGCAATCAACAGCTCAACGTTCGCTGTCAGGGCCGGGCCGAGCCCGGCGGCACGTGCCGCCACGCCCTGCGAATGCGCCCACCGTCGGGGAAGCGCGTCACTGAGCTCCTTTTCGGCTACCTGCGTCGCCCACGTCAGCATCGTTTCGTCCATGGCCCTTTCCATGCCCCGCAAGAGCCGAAGTCAGTCGTATGCCAGGATTCCGACGGGACAGCCAGCTCCCGCCGCCGTTCCTGTGCAGGGAAAGGGAACTGGACCCGCGGCAAGTAGAAAATGCAGATTCGCTCAGCAGGGCTGTGCTGACACCCGCCCCTGCACGACAATGGTCGACTGGACCACAATTTCCCTCGCTGCCCTGTACACCATGATGCTCTTGGAGCTCTCGCCGTGACGCTCTCCGTCCCCCCTTCGCCCACCGCACTCGAAACCGTGTTTAAGCGTGTCATCGAGCGCAAGGCCGTTCGCGCCGAGGCGACACTGCAGGCTGACATCCGCCAGTTCCTGATGGACGCAGACCTCAACCTCGGCGAGCAGGACCTTCTGATTCCCGTGTTGGAAGCGCAGCTGGGCGACGGCACCGGTCACCGCATCGATATTGAGATGGGCGCGACCGTCGTCGAGGTCAAGAAGGACATCAGTCGGCCGAAGATCCGCAAGGACGCGATCGAGCAGCTGGCTAAGTATGTGCGGGCTCGGACAGAGCAGCGCGAGCGGCGGCACGTCGGCATCCTCACCGACGGTGCCGACTGGCGTGCCTATGCGCTGGTCAACAACGAGCTGAACGAGGTGAACCGTCTCGATGCGCGGGAGCGCAACGGCAACGCGCTCACCCTGGTCCGTTGGCTCGAGGGCGTCCTGGCAACGTCCGAGGGCGCGGCCCCCACTCCAGATGCCATCGCGACCCGCCTTGGAGCGGACAGCGTTGCACACTCCATCGACAAGGCGGTCCTGGCCGCGTTGTACGAGGAGAACAAGAGCCGGCCGACCGTCCAGCTGAAGCGCGATCTGTGGGCACGGCTGCTACGTGATGCACTGGGTGCCCAGTTCGAGGACAGCGATGATCTGTTCATCGAACACACGCTCTTGGTGAACACGGCCTCAATCATCGCCCACGCCGTGATGGGCATCGATGTGAAGGACACCTCACCCGCCTCGCTGGTCTACGGTCAGCTCTTCGCACGGGCGAGGATCTCAGGTGTGGTCGAATCGGACTTCTTCGGCTGGCCCCTGGAGACCGAGGGAGGCGAGGGCTTCGTCCAAGATCTGGCTCGTCGCCTCGCCGGTTTCGACTGGTCGAAGGTCGAACACGACGTACTGAAGGTTCTGTACGAGTCGGTGATCGCCCCGGAGACCCGTAAGAAGCAGGGGGAGTACTACACGCCGGACTGGCTGGCCGAAGCCACGGTAGCCGAAGCTGTTTCCGATCCGCTGCACCAGCGGATCATGGACCCGTCGTGCGGCTCCGGCACATTCCTCTTCCACGGCGTCCGGCGTTACCTGGCGGCCGCGCGAGACGCTGGACGGCCATTGCGCGAGGCATTGGACGGCCTCCACGACCATGTTGCCGGCATCGATCTACACCCTGTCGCTGTGGCACTGGCCCGCGTGACATACCTTCTCGCTATCGGCCGCGACACGCTCACCTCTGAGGAGCGCGGTCCCATAAGCGTCCCCGTCTACCTGGGCGACAGCATCCAGTGGGGGCAGCGCACTGACCTCATCGACCACGGCCACCTCGTCATTCAGACCGGCACGGGAAACCAGCTCTTCACCAACGAACTTCGCTTCTCCGAAGCCTTGCTGAAGGATGCCAGTCGCTTCGACGCGATCGTCAACGAACTTGCCGACAAGGCGGCCGACCCGCACCGAACTAAGCGAAAGGTGCCTTCACTCGGTGCTGTCTTCAACCGGCATGGAGTCACAGACACTGATGACCGGGACGAACTGACGGAGAACTTCCGCGTCCTTTGCGACCTGGTCGACGAGGGCCGCAACCACATCTGGTCCTACTACGTTCGCAACCTGGCCCGCCCCATGTGGCTGTCGCGCGCTGAAAACCGCGTAGACGTTCTCATCGGCAACCCACCCTGGCTCTCCTATCGGCACATGTCGGCCGACATGCAGAAGACCTTCAAAGACATGATGCAGGCCCGTGGCCTGTGGAGCGGCTTCGAGGTCGCCACCCACCAGGACCTGTCCGGTCTGTTCATCGCCCGGACCGTGCAGCAGTATCTTCGTGCAGACGGGACGTTCGCCTTCGTCGTCCCCAACCCGGTCCTGGACCGCCCGTACTGGGCTGGCTTCCGCAGCGGGGATTGGGCGGACCCCGACCACCCCATCAAGGTCAACTTCACTGGTTCCTGGGACCTGCGCCGACTTCGCCCGCACTTCTTTCCCCGTGCCGCTGCCGTCGTCTTCGGCCGCCGGCGCCCCCTTGCCATCGGACAACAGGGCAATAGTGCCGTCGCACTGCCCAAGCAGACCGAGATCTGGACCGGAAAGATCGCCAAGAGCGCAGCTCGCTGGGAACATGCCAAGGGCTGGATCACCCGAAAGGCGGGCGATCTCCGCTACCCCAAGGAAGGGTTGATCAGCTCGCCCTACCGGGACCGGTTCGGGCAAGGGGCTACCGTTGTCCCGAAGGTCCTCTTCTTCGTCAAGGAGCAGGCTGCCAATTCTCTCGGCCTCGGCGGCGGCCGAGTGTCAGTCCGCTCCCAGCGCAGCACTCTGGAGAAGAAGCCCTGGAAGGAACTACCCGACCGGGAAGGATCGGTCGAGAAGCAGTTCGTCCGGCCCATTCTGCTCGGCGAGCACGTCGTCCCCTACCGGATTATGGGCGCCGATAAGGTCGTCCTGCCCATCGAGGGGACGAATACCCTCATGGACGGCGAACACGACCACCTCGACCGATACCCAGACCTGGCGATCTGGTGGCGTGACGCCGAACGACTCTGGGATGACAACCGCTCCAGCGAACGCCTTTCTCTGACCGAACAGCTCAACTTCCGGAAAAAACTGACTGAACAGCTCCCCGGCGCGCCCTTGCGCGTGGTGTACGGCGCATCCGGAATGCACGTCTCTGCCGCCCTGGTGGACGATCCGAACGCGATTATCGAGCACGTCCTGTACTGGGCTGCGGTTGCCACACGGCAGGAGGGCATGTACCTCCTTGCGCTCCTCAACGCCCCACGCCTCACGGAAGCCGTCCGCCCGCTGATGTCCTACGGCAAGGACGAGCGGCACATCGACAAGGCCGTGTGGGAACTACCCATCCCCGACTTCGACCCATCCGACCCTAAGCACGTGCGGATTGCCGAGCTGGGGGAAGCGGAAGCGGGACGGATCGCTGAGCTGAAGTTCGACAGGGAAAGCAGCTACATCAAGATCCGTCGCACTCTGCGCGACTTCCTTCTCTCCTCCCCCGACGCCGAGGAACTGGATCAATTGGTGACCGAACTGCTCGGCTGAGATGAGCCCCACGCTTCAGACGTTCCGCTCCCTTCCCTGGCAGGTCCGTGGGTCTTCAGCTGGCCCATCCTGCGTGAGCGGGCCGGCGGGCGGGAGGTGGACCGGTGTTACGCGAATCGCGACCGCACTCTCTGGTCGACGCAATCGAATTCTGACGCTTCACGCGGCACTGCCCGAGATGATCTTGCTGGCCCTCGTGGTGCGTAAGTCTCAGGTCACACCCAGGGCGAGGGCATCGTGACCGGAGCAATCGTGACCGGATCGCTGACCAGGCAAACCCACCGGATCCACGGTTGCAGTTCTGGTTGCGTTCACTGACGTACAGCACCGTTCGGGGAGCCCGCCGGAGCAGACTCCGCCGCAGGTCAGAACACCCCCGCACATCACCGAACACCCAAGCGAACATTTGGAAAGCGTGTTGGGGGCAACCCCTCACGAGTTCGAATCTCGTATCCTCCGCACTCGCCCACCAGGGCAAACGAAGGACCCGACCGCTCAGCGGCCGGGTCCTTCGTCGTTCCGTGGTCTCAGTTTCCCTCCGGCGCGGCGTCGGGCCTACCGGCCGTTGAGAACGGCGCGGCACACACCACAGAACATGGCGGCGTCCCGCCCGTACCTGCGCATCAGCTGGCCACACTCGGCGCAGGGCCCGAGCTCCCACGGCGGGCAGCCCAGCGCGGCGGAGGCGGCCGCCCGTTCGATAGCCGTGATGAGTACCGGGTTCCGGGACGGCTGCACCGGCATCCGAGGGAGGGTGAAGCCGCCGGTGGGCTGACCGAGATCCCGGATGGGCCGGGCGTCGCTGACGAACCAGCCCTACTCGCCAGCCCTGCAGGTCCGGTCTATCTCCTGCTCGGCGAAGGTGATCTCGTCGTCGTCCTCGTGCACAGGGGCATCAGGTAGAGGCTCCTTCTCGCCGATCAGCTCCCGCCACCGCTTGCAGTCAGTCGACGGCACCCACATGTGCCGTCCGGCCCGGCCGCTGCCGCGGTTGGGGACGTAGACCGGCACGCTCTCCCCTGTCGCGCTCTCCAGCACGAGATCTTCGAGGTGGACCGCCTTCTTCTCCGGTTCGCACAGCGCGGGCACGAACCAGTCGGAGTGAACACCGCCGCAATGACCGGCACCGCCGGACAACAGACAGTGTCGGTTGCTGCTGGGAACGCACTTCCACACCTGGAGATGGCGGTACCCGCCGCGGATCACCATCTCCTTGCCGCCGGCGATGTCCTTCCACGGCATGTCGTCCACGCGGGCCCAAGGCGCGCGGTCGATCAGGGAGGCCGTGCGATCCTTGGCCACCCACAGGGGCGTGATGTCGTGCTGCACGGCGTTCACCGAGCGGCGGTGCACGCTGCTGGCGCTGAAATGGTGGTACTGGATCTCCCAGCCGATCCGTTTGCCCCCGGGCCCTGTGACGAGGGCGTCAGAGATGCTGCGCCGGTTCGCTGTGGGAACTTCGGCCTCGGCTCCCAGGCCGTACCGCGAGGCGGTATCGACGATCCGCTCCTTCGTGGCCTTGTGCTGCTCGCTCTCCGCCGGCGTCGCCTTGTGCGTGATCGGAAGGTGCGAGGCGACGAGAGGCCGCCGACCGCCGACGCGGCCTCGGCGGATGAACATCCATGGAGACTTTCCGCCGGCCTCCGACAGGCACTCGCGTCCGTCGTGGTGTGCGAGGCACTCGAGTAACTGAGGGTCGCGTTCGGCGACGCGTGCGGTGATCTCCCGCAGCAGATCGGGACGCCCCGGGTGACCGAGGTCGGGCAGGGACAGATTGATCTCTATGCCATATCCGGTGTGCCACACGCCATTGGCCATCCATCCACGATAGGAGCGACCACCGACAGACCAACAGATGGCGTATTCCAGGCCGTTGACTGACGGCTACTGGGCGGCGACGCTCCCACTTCAGTGAACTCCCAAGGGGTGTTGGGTAGATCACCAGATGTCGATCACCTGCGCGACTGTCAGACCCAGTGGTTACAGTCCTGAACTGGAGATGAGGGAGGGTAGTGTGTCTGTCGGCAGCAGTGATCATTTCGCGCAGATCATGGAGCAGCTCGGAGAAGAGTTGCCCAATCTCGCCGACCAGCTGAAGCAGGAGGTCCGGCAAGGCCGAGTAGCTTCCGAGCAGCGACTCAGGCAGGAGGGGGAGTACGAAGCGCGTGCCAGCCGGCTGGCGGAGGCCGAGCTCCCGCCCCTCGGCAAGGCCGACATCGCCGTTCTGCCGTACACCGACGACGAGCGCATGGAGCTCGTACGCTCAGCACTGCTCACGCTGGCCGAGACCATGTACGCCTCACGCAAGGCAGCACTGGACATCGCCTCGAAGCGAGAGATGGATCTGACGATCGAGTTCGGCGATCCGGAACTGGAATCGATCTCCTATCTCGACCTCATAGCGGAGACGGAGCTTGCCCGGGTCGCCCTGACGACGGTGCGAGGGCCGCTGTCCGAGGATTCCGACGTGGCGATGGGGAGCATCCAGTGAACAGGGCCGATCTGGTGCTGGCCATCGAGAAGGCGATCGGCACTCTGCAGCCCGTGTATCGCGGTAACGCCGACGAGTCCGATCTGTACGAGGCATCCTTGCTCGTCGAATGCCTCGAAGCCGCACGGGCCGCAGGCGGGACGGCGCTGCTGACGCAGGATGGCAGGAATCCGGCTGCCGCCCTGCGTTTCCGCAGGTCCCCCGGAAACCTGTGGTCGGGTGACTTCACTCACGTCTTGGTGGGCTTCCCTGGCACACAGAAGAAGCTGGAGATCCACCTGGGCGTGTTCGTGGCGGCCACCACGTCGAAGGTGGCGCATGAGTGCGATGTCGCCATCCTGGATCACCAGGAGGCCGAACGGAGCCGCCGGGCCATGGTCCACCCCCGGAGCAGGGAGCTCGTCGCCGCGATCGAGGCAAAGCACTACGGCGCCTCACCCGGCCTCGGGATCGGCCGCGGGTTCTTGGGGCTGGCCCAGGAGCTGGGCGGGAAGAAGTGTTCGCTCGTGTTCCCGTCGCAGAGCTCCACCACGCTTGGCGCCTTGATCGCCAAGAAGGACAGCGGGGCGTACCCACAGTTGCTTCCTGGTACGACGGCAGCTAGCCGCCTCCGCTCAAAGCTCGACCAGGCCATCCGTAATTGGAAGGACCGACTTTAGAGCTCGTAACACGATCATGAGCGGGCCTTCTTGAGGCGTCGGTAGCAGATGAGGCTGCAGGCGAAGGCGTCGTGGAGTTCGGTGCGGCGTTCCCAGCGCACAGCGAGGCGTTTGAAGTGGTGGAGCAGGGCGAAGGTCTGCTCGACGACGTAGCGGAGCTTGCCGATGCCCTTGATGTTGGGTGATCCCTTGCGGGAGATGACCGGCAGGATTCGTCGGCGACGGAGCTCGTCGCGGTTGGGGTTGGAGTCGTAGCCTTTGTCGCCGAGCAGGGCCTCCGGTCGTCGGCGGGGCCGGCCGGGGCGGCCTGCGACGGGTGGAATGCCGTCGACCAGGGCGAGGGTCTGAGTGACGTCGTTGACGTTGGCCGCGGTCGTGATGACCTTGAGCGGGGTACCGCGTCCGTCGCAGATCAGGTGGTGCTTGCTGCCCGTCTTCCGCCGGTCGACCGGCGACGGACCGGTGTCGGCGCCCCCTTTTTCGCGCGGATGTGGGAACCGTCCACACACGCACGCGACCAGTCGAGTTCGCCGGCCGCGTTCAGCTCGGAGAGCAGGACCCGATGCAACTGGTCGAAGACTCCTGCTTCCTGCCACCGCTCCAGCCGGCGCCAGCACGTCTGCCCCGAGCCGAAACCCAGCTCCAGCGGCAGCAGTTGCCAGGCTATGTCGCTGTACAGGACGAATAGGATGCCCTGGAGGCAGAGCCGGTCCGACACCGGCCTCGGCCCCGGAGACCGCTCCGGCCACGGCGGCAGCAACGGCTCGACCAGAGCCCACAACTCATCGTCCACGATCCACGGTCGGGTACCCACACCCTCACGAACGGCCGAATCATCACACCGGTAACGGCCTACCAGGACGATTCAGCAAGATCGTGTTACGGGCTCGAAGGGGGTGGTGGCCCGGTCGTCCTCGTTCGTGTGGTATCCGATGGCTGGGAGGGAGCCACTACCTCTTGAAGAGGTGGGTTCCACGGATCAGCCACACGCCTGCGCCCCCGAGGGCCACAGCGATTGCGAATGTGCCGAACGAGCCGTCCGACCGTGAGGTGCCGAACCCGATCACAAGCATCAGAAAGGCACCGAACAAAAGGCCACCGCCAAGGAGTCGTTCCCACACACGCGGCGTCACGGCACTGTTCCCTTCGTCGTGAGCGATCATTCAGTCAGCTTCCTTGAGTATGGCCGGCAGGCTCCCGGCACACGACGTGGCTGCCTGGGCATGGGCGCGTATCGCAGCATAGATGCCCAGACCGAGCCCCTCGCCAGGCTCCGTGTCGGCCGCGAAGGACGCCACAGTGACGTGGCTCCTGGGTCGGGCGATTCGCTGGCTCCTCGCGCATGTCAGCTCCCGGGCCCCCCAATCGGCTACAGCTTGGCCAGTCGGGGTTGTGGCCGCTCGGGTCACGGACAGTTGATCAAGGAAGCTGCCTGCGGTCAATGCCGTCTGTTGCCGAAACGGTCCGCATTCCTTGGTGGCGGTCCATAGCAACGTGAGCCAGGCTCGTACGGCGTCGCTGCTCGGAGCGTACTGATCAACCACTGATGCCAACGCCTCGTCCAAGCCGGCGACCTTCGGCTCCACGACAGCGCACGGCTCGTCAGTGCGCTGCAGCGCGAGGGTCACGGCCGTTGCAACGGTGAGCATGTCGAGTGGATTCTCCGCTCGGGTCAGGAACCTGCGTACGTCACGTCGTACCACCTTGGCGGAGATCGGGTCTCTCGCCCGAAGCGATGCGTCCAGATAGAAGCGCACCAGGTTGCGCGCCGAGGTTGTGGGCTTTGGCTGCGGCAGGCGCGGGCCCAGGTCGACGGGCGTGCCGCTCAGTTGGGAGCGGACGACAGCAGCGAGGTAGCCGTCCACCGCGCTGTTGGCTTCGGGCTGGTCGGGGACCCGCCCCTGAAGCAGGGCAATCCCCGTCATGGCCCGGACGGTCGCCTCCGCCACCGGGGTGTCCGACGACCGGTCGGACCAAGAGGTCAGTACGGCAGATGCCATGGACAACTCGGTAAGAGAGGCCGGCATGCCCCCGTAGTAGGCACGGCCGGTGCCGGCCAGCAGCTTGCTCAGTGCGTCCCGTGCCTGGATGCGCAGGGCAGTGACATCCTCGGGGGACTGCCGCGGATCGTCCTGTGCGGTATCGGCCACCTGGGCCAAGAAGATGGCCTCGGGCACGGACCACGATTCTCGGTCACGCGCCAGCGAGCCAATTTCGCCTTTCGCAGCGTTGCTCAGGCTGCGGGAGACCACGCAGTTGTACCCGAACGAAGCGAGGTCACGCGCCGCCCGTGAGGTTCCCCCGAGATGCGGGGAATGGTGACAGCAGGTCAGATGGGTCTCATGAGAGGAGCCCAGACGATGCCTGCGCCGAGGAAGTACCCGCTGGAGTTGCGAGAGCGTGCGGTACGGATGTACCGGACTGCAGAGCCGAAGCCTGTGATCCGTCGTATGGCCGAGGATCTCGGGGTCCATCACGAGGCCCTGCGTAACTGGATCCGGCAGGCCGAGGCCGACACCGGCGAGCGCGATGATCTGCCCACCACCGAGGAGAGGGAAGAGCTCGCCCAGCTGCGGCGCGAGGTGCGGGAACTACGCCGGGCGAACGAGGTCCTGCGGACGGCCTCGGCTTTTTTCGCCGCACAGCTCGACCCGACCCGGCCCAGGTGACCGCGCTCCTCGACGAGCACCCGCACCTGGGGGTCGAGCCCGTGCTCCGGGAACTGCACATCCCCTCCTCCACCTACTACCGCTGGCGCCAGGCCGAAAAGGAGCCCTGCGAACGGAGCCGCCAGGACACCGAGCTGACCGGCCAGATCCGGCAGATCCACCAGGACTCGGGCGGCATCTACGGATCGCCCAGGATCCACGCCGCCCTCAAACGAGAGGGCGTCCACGTCGGCCGCAAACGGGTCGAACGGCTCATGCGTCAGGCCGGCCTGGCCGGGATCAGCCCCCGCAGGAACAAGGGCTTCACTCGCCGGGACCCGGACGCAGACCTTGCTCCTGACCTGGTACAACGCGACTTCACGGCGTCCGCACCGAACCGATTGTGGGTCACCGACCTGACCATGATCTCCACCCTGGAGGGACCACTCTGGCTGTCGGCGATCCGAGATGCCTTCTCCCGCAGAATCGTCGCCTGGGAGACCTCCGCCCGCGCGGACGCCGACCTGGTCCTCACCTCGCTGGAGTACGCGCTGGCCAGCCGCGAAGTCGCTCCCGGCGAACTCGTCCACCACGCCGACCACGGCACGCAATATACCTCCATCAAGCTCACAACACGCCTGGTCAGAGCGGGAATCCAGGCGTCCATGGGCTCGGTCGGCGACTCCTACGACAACGCCCTCGCGGAGAACCTTTGGATGCTGATCAAGACCGAGTGCATCCGCGGCGGGACCTTCAACACCAGAGCCGAGGCCAACCTCGCACTCTTCGAATACATCGACGGCTTCTACAACCCCCGCCGCATCCAGAAACGACTCGGATACCTCAGCCCCATCGAGTTCGAAGAGAAGCACTACGCCAACCAGGCAGCAACCGAGCCAGTGAACCTGAAACCACGTCAACCCGCCCTGACCAGCTAGTCAGCCACTCCCGCGCAGCGGGGGAACCTCACCGCGTAGTTCGGCAGAGCCTCGCCTCGAATGCTGTTCCGGCAGAGTTCAGGCCGCGCTGCCAGGTGGCTGTTGATACTTTCCCGGGTTTGACGACTGACACGCCTCCACTCACCGCGAGAGGACTTCAGCGTGCTCAGCTTCTCGGCCATCGCAGCCGCAGCCGCTATATCCGGAAGCGATGGCTTGTCGCCCAACAGCCTGTGAGTCGCTGAAATAATGGCAGGCCCAATGGAAGACGGATTCAATTGATCGGGGAATGCCTGAAGCCCGATCCTCAACTGTTGGACCCACAAGGCGGGATCGTCAGGCCGCTTTCCCCCATGGTGTTGCGAGAAGGTTTGAGCGAGAGAATCGACGTCGATACCCTTTGCGGACTTCCCCGTATTTCGGAGGACGGCCACGGCTGCCGCCGCCCGCTCAGGATCCGCTTGGGTGAGCTGGAATGTCGCCAGGCCGCTGTCGACTGTCGCCGCCAGCCTGGCCTGCACTCCTGCTGGAGCAGAAATACGGGGAGCCAGTTGGATCCCGGACGGTTCATCTGAGGTCGCCCCGCACCCAGTGAGACCGATCAGGCCAAGGGCGAGAACCGCAGCGCAGAACCGGTTCCTGGGGACGGAATTCCGCCCCCAGGAACCGGAGGTGGCAAGCACCATGGCTAGACTGATCCGCCCACCGGGCTGCTGCGGTGGTAAGCGTTCACATCGTAGTAGGTCGAACCGTACTTCATGCTGGCCGTCGCAGAGTGCGAGACCCAGATCCATCGACCATAAGCATTCCCGCGGCCGATCACCTTGCCGTGATCGGCCTTCACCGACTTGTTCTTGTCTCCCTGGTACACACCTGCACCACAGTCGTCTTCGCCGCCGACGCCACCCGGCGACAGGCCCGAACCGCTGACGCTCACGCTCCCGATCCCGTACTTGTTGAAGCAGATTCCATCGGTGAGCTTGATGGTGTAGGCCAGGTGCGGGCGGGATGCCTTCTGCACCCACTCCGCGGCAGCGCTGGACTTGTCCAGGGTCCAGGTTTTCATACCTGTTCCCTTCCAGGTGTCCTTGAAGCCGACCCGCAGGTTTCCGACACTCACCTTGCGGGTCTTCAACTCGGTGTTGGTGTACGCCGAGGCCGGGATCGCGCCTGCCGCCAGCACGGCAGCACTCAGGACGCCGACGAGGGCGGCCTTCGTGGAGACGCAATGTGAATTTATCCTCATACCATATTCCCCCTTGCAGTTATTGCATATTCCTGTGTGCAGGCACAGGTTCCCGCCCCTGCACACAGGCGAGCTCGGCGGACATCGCACCCGAAGCAGCAAGAACGGATTAATTCTGACACCTCGGGCACTTTCCCCGCCGCTGGTTGCCGAGCTCCTCCCTGGTCAGGGGAGAATTCCGACGATACTGATGCCGTGAACACCTTGGTCAGGGGCGAACGACTGCAACAGTCGTGCTCGATACCTGAATTGGCCGCAAGCAATTTGAGGATAAGTTGAGGCTACCGACAGCGACCGGGACGTCGGTTGAAGTTGAATTCCTGACGAAGTTGTCTTCGCGGTGGTCTGCTCACTCCGGAACCGGCGATGCGGGGGGGGTGCCTCTATATTTTTCGTCAAGGGGGCCCTGTCGGGTTTGGTGTGGTTCGGGGTGCTGGGGTTACTGAGCGTTTTCAGCGTGGCCACTGATCGGGTGACGGAGCGGTGTGAAGGTCGGGGTGCGCAACGGACAGGGCTCCCGCGCCGTTGAGGGATGTGTTCGGCGTCTCAACTCAGCAGCACAGGAGCCCTGTTGGTTCCGTATCCTGCCGCACTCGACCTGCCTCACGCCCTGGTCGAGTGGGTCGCGATGCTCATCGTCATCCGTGAGGGTGACCGCCGGTGCAAACTCCCGCCGCACCGTCGTGCGCTGGTCGCACTCGTGTACCTGCGCCGCCACGACACTCTCGCCCGCATCGCCGCCGGCTTTGGGATATCCGTCGGCACCGCCCATGCCTACGTCACCTCCGTCACCGGCCTGCTCGCCGACCGGGCACCGGGCCTGCTCAAGACGCTGCGCTCGCACGACCCGGAATTCGTCCTCCTGGACGGCACGCTCGCCGAGTGCGACCGCGTCGGCGACGGCAAGGCCGACTACTCGGCGAAGCACAAGCGGCACGGGGTGAACGTGCAGGTCGTCACCGACCCAGCCGGAGAGATCCTGTGGATCTCGCCCGCGCTGCCGGGCCGGACCCACGATCTGACCGCCGCCCGCGCCCACAGGATCCTTCGGATCTGCGAACGCCAGGGCGTCCCGGTCCTCGCCGACATGGCCTACATTTCGATGGTGCGAGCACCTCCGCGGCCGTTGAGGGTGACCTCAAGGAGCGGGTGGTTTTGCCCGGGCTGCTCGGCGAGGGCGGTGTTGGAGAAGACCAGGGAGGAGGAGATCCGGGTTACCCGTGATGCCAGCAGCAGTACTGGGTTGGTGACGTTGGGCAGCGTCTTCAGGTTGAGGGCCGTTCGGGAGAGGGCGTAGCGACCGCCCTGCTCGTTCGTCCAGGGGTCGTCGAAGGCGGCTAGACCGCCGGTGGTGTCGGGCCGCAGCTTGACGGCCCGGCTGTCGGAGATGGCCCAGGGCTCGGTGGCGAGCTGCTGGGAGAGCTGCCAGGCCAGGGTCTGTCAAACGAGCGGTGTAACTCGGGTTGTTGAGGGTTACTGGCGTGCTGCGGAGAGTCGGCCGTCGAAGGTGATGTCGAAGGCGTTCAAGGCTGTCTTCCAGCGCATGGTCCAGCGGGCCTGGCCCTTGCCGGTCGGGTCCAGCGACATGATCGCCATGTAGACGCACTTCAGGGCGGCCTGCTCGTTCGGGAAGTGGCCGCGGGCTTTCACCGCCCGTCGGATCCGCGCGTTCACGGACTCGATCGCGTCGGTGGTGCAGACGATGCGTCGGATCTCGGTGTCGAAGCGGAGGAAGGGAGTGAACTCCTCCCAGGCGTTCTCCCAGAGCCGGACGATCGCTGGATACTTCTCGCCCCACGTGTCGGCGAACTCCGCGAACCGCTCGAGTGCGGCCTCCTCGGTCGCCGCGGTGTAGACGGGCTTGAGTACCTTGGCGATCTTGTCCCGGTCCTGGCGGGCTGCATAGCGGAAGGAGTTCCGCAGCAGGTGGACCACGCAGGTCTGGACGGTGGTGCGGGGCCAGACGGCCTCGACTGCCTCGGGCAGGCCCTTGAGCCCGTCGCGGACGGGCATGAGGACGTCGTTCACTCCGCGGTTCTTGATCTCGGCGAGGATGTGCATCCAGTGTTTGGCACCCTCGCCGCCGTCGCCGGCCCACAGCCCGAGAATGTCCCGCCGGCCCTCGGCCGTGACGGCCAGGGCAGCGTAGATGGGCCGGTTCGCCACGGCGCCGTCGCGGATCTTCACGTGGATAGCGTCGATGAAGACCACCGGATAGACCGAGTCCAGGGGCCGGTTCTGCCATTCGGCCATGCCTTCGAGGACCTTGTCGGTGATCGTGGAGATCGTCTGACGGGACACCTCGGCGCCATAGACCTCGGACAGGTGGGCCTGGACCTCACCGGTCGTCAGGCCCTTCGCGGCGAGCGAGATGACCATCTCGTCGACGCCGGAAAGGCGCTTCTGGCGCTTCTTGACGATCTTCGGCTCGAAGGAACCCTCGCGGTCGCGGGGCACGGTTATCTCCACCGGGCCGACGTCGGTCAGCACGGTCTTGGCTCGGGTCCCGTTGCGGCTGTTGCCGCCGTTCTTCCCGGCAGGATCGTGCTTGTCATAGCCGAGGTGGTCGGTGATCTCACCCTCGAGAGCGGACTCCAGGAGTCGCTTCGTCAGCTGCTGGAGCAGCCCGCCCTCGCCGGTCAGCTGCAGGCCCTCGGCCTGAGCCCGGCCCACGAGCTCGTCGATCAGCCGGTCATCCACAGACTTCGGCGGCACCGGCTCAGACGGCTCGACAGTCTCGGCCTCGGTCACGTTGTTGCTGGTCATCGATGCATCTTCCATGATCGGGAGTTACACCGAACGTTTTACAGTCCCCCCCGTAGCGGCTCACGATCTCCGCCTTCGACGACCCGTTCTGGCGCCGCTACTACTGCGACGGCCACGGCTGACTCCAGACACGATCGACGGCGCCCGCGACATGGCCAAAGCCCTCGACCAGTGCGCCGACGCCGTGCACCATGCCGTCCAACGCCTGGAACACGAACCGGAGATCGTCGGCCACAATCGCCGGCACCACGCTGGCCACAGCCGCCATCGGCGCCATCGGCGGCATCCAGTCGGTCACCGTCGATCCCGCCGTCACCCAGCCCGGCGCCAACACCCTGGGCGAGCGATCATGGGCGGCGTCCTCGGTGGCGCGGGGTTCAGCGGCACAGGGCGGTGTCCACGGCGCGTTCGAGATTCCTCCGGGCCGCCTCGTCGTCGAGCTGCATGATGACCGCGACATTGGCGGCGCGGCCGTCGTCGGTGGCGCCGCCGCGGGTCTCGTAGCCCGGGAAGCTGCCGCCGTGGCCCCAGGAGAGGCCGCCGCACGGCAGCGGCCTGCTGACGAGTCCGAGTCCGTAGCGGGCGCCGGGGCCGAAGGTCGCTTCGGCGGGGACGGTGGAGCGCATCTGGCCTGCCGCCCAGCCCCAGGAGGGGTCGGTCTCCGTGATGTCGCGCAGTGGCGCGTCCGTCGATTCCCGGTAGTAGCCGTGGGGGTGGGGTTCACGGATGCTCGCGTCACCCGGGGCGGGGAAGTAGGTGTGGCGCAGCCCGGCGCGTCGGGCGACGCGCCGATCGATCTCCTCGGCCAGTGGGCGGCCGGTGACCTTCTGGATGATCAGACCGGCGAGCACGTAGTTGGTGTTGCTGTACTTCCAACTCGTCCCGGGGCCGAAGTCGGCCGGGTGCTGGAGGGCTGTGGCGAGCAGTTCTCGGGGGGCGTAGTACCGGACGTCGTCCCCGAGGTAGTTGCTGTAGTCGGGGAGTCCGCTGGTCTGCTGGAGAAGGTGGCGGACGGTGATGCGCCGTCCGTCGATCCCCTCCCCGCGGACGAGGCCGGGCAGGTAGGTGTCGACGGAGGCGTCGAGGTCCACCCTCCGCTCCGCGACGAGTTGGAGGACGACGACCGCGACGAAGGTCTTGGTGTTGCTGCCGATCCGCACCTGCCCGTCGGCGGGGACCGGTGCTCCGGTGGCCAGGTCGCCTAGCCCTGCGGTGTAGGTACGGCTACGGGTACGAGTACGGGTGCGGCCGTCACGGTCCTTGACGCTCGCCAGCGCGGCGGGCATCCCGTCGTCGCTCACCAGTGCGTTCAGGCGCTGCTGGACGGCGTCCGGCCTCGCGGCGGCAGCCGCAGCGGAGGCGGGGGGCTGGGCGAAGGCGCCCAGCGTCATGACGCCGATGGCCGCCGCCGTCGCGGCCGACACGGCTCGTCGCCGCCTGCCGCCCCCGCCCCGCTGCCGGGTCCCACCCCCGCCCTGCTGCTGGGTCGAGGAACGAAGGCCCTGTCGGGTAGTCCGAGCACGCATAAGTCAGCTCCTGGGGAGAATGCTGTGGTCGGGGCACGATCCTGGTTCCCAGGGCCCTCCGACCGCATCGCGGAAAGGCGGGAGAATTCGCTTCCCCGATCGGGGGAGGCCGCTGGTGGGGTGCCCGGCAATACTGGCGACCATGATCAGAGGAATTCGGTCGCTGCTGCGCGGCTCCACGTATTCGGGTGTGCTGTTCGCCTATTGCGGCGCACTCGCGAGCCTTCCACTGCTGCCTTTCGCTCTGTTGCCGGTGCTGTCGTGGCGATCCGCTCCCGAGAGCGTGCAGTTGGTGCTGGTCCTGCTGGTCTGGGCGGTACTGGTCGGTGTGGTCGGACTGGCGCGCCCCGTGCGGCGGGTGCTGGTCGTGTCCGCCCGCCGGCTGCTGGGGGTGCCGCTGCCGGATCCGGTGCCCGGTCGCCGGATCTCCGGTTCACCCGGCCTCGACCGCTGGCGGACCCCGCTGTGGCTGGTGCTGCACATGACCGTCGGGTGGACGGGGGCGCTGGCGAGCGGGGTGCTGTTCCTCATGGGCTTCTCTCTGCCGGGGAACTGGCTCGGCGGTGAGGCGCGGGCGAGTCTGTTCGGCACGTCGGTCCGGGTGTCGGGCGGGTGGAGCTGGGTGGTGGCGCTCGTGTGCGTTCTGCCGGCAGTGGCCGTCTGCGTACTGGTGCCGAAGGCCCTGCGGTGGTCGGCGCCACGGCTGCTGGGGCCTTCGGCGGCCGAACGGCTCGCGCTGGCTGCCGAGCGGGAACGGCTGCTGGCCGAACGCAACCTGATCGCCCACGAGTTGCACGACTCGATCGGGCACACGCTGACGGCGGCCACCATCCAGGCGGCGGTGGCGGGCGAGGTGCTCTCCGCCGACCCGGCAGCGGCGCGGGCCGCCATGCGCAGCATCGAGGAGTCCACGCGGGCCGCGCTGGAGGACCTGGACTACGTGCTCGGAGTGCTGCGCGAGCAGCAGTCGGGGGCGGCGCCGACCCGGACCCTGGCCGACCTTCCCGAGCTGCTGGACCGCCTGCGGCACGCCGGGGCGGTGGTGGAACCCGAGCTGTCGGGCGAGCTGGCGCAGGTGCAGGGGACGCTCTCCCGGGCTGCGTACCGGATTCTCCAGGAGGGGTTGACGAACGCGCTGCGTCACGGGGCGGGCGGCCCGGTCGAGGTCCGAGTGGCGGCCGGGCCGGACCGGCTGGATCTCACGGTGGTCAACCGGACCGGGGCACGGCTGGGCCCGGTCCCGGGGCCCTTCCCGACCTCCGGTCACGGTCTGCCCGGACTGGCCGAGCGCGTCCGGCTGCTCCATGGCGAGTTCCACGCCGGCCCGGACGGGACGCGGCACTGGCGACTGGCCGTCCGGCTGCCGGTACGGGTGTCGGCGTGAGTGAATCCGGCGCGAGCGAAGGCATGGCCCTCCCCTCCGTCACCGGACCCGCCGTCACCCTCCTGATCGCGGACGACGAGGTGACCCGCAGCGGCCTGCGCATGCTGCTCGACGCACAGCCGGGGATCACCGTGGTCGGCGAGGCCGCCGACGGCGTCGAGGCGGTCGAACGGGTGCGGAGCCTACGGCCGGACGTGGTTCTGATGGATGTCCGGATGCCGCGTCGCAACGGGATCGAGGCCACCCGCCAGCTGCTGGCCGAACTGGCCGAACCGCCGAAGGTCGTGGTGATCACCACCTTCGAGAACGACGGCTATGTCACCGCCGCCCTCAGCGCGGGCGCCAGCGGCTTCGTCCTCAAGCGCCTCCCGGTCCGCCGGATCGCCGAGGCGGTCCGGGTGGTGGCGGCGGGCGAAGCGGTCCTCTTCCCGGCCGCCCTGGGCCGCATGGTCGCCGCCCGTCCGCTGGGCTCCGCGGAGGCCCTGCCGCAGGCCGCCCTGACCGGCCGGGAGGAGGAGGTGCTGCGCCTGATGGCCACCGGTCTCTCCAATCCGGAGATCGCGGAGTCCCTCACGGTGAGCCTGGAGACGGTCAAGACCCACGTCGGAAACATGCTGACCAAGCTCGGTGCGCAGAACCGGACCCATGCGGTCGTCATCGCGTACGAGTCCGGCCTGATGGTCCCGGGCTTCGCCGGCTGACCTGCCTCCGCTCCGCTTCGCGGTGAGCGGGACCGAGCGGAACCGGCCGCGAGCTTCCACACCAGATCCCTCGGCATGGCGTCGGTCACACGCGGGTACCGCGCGGGCATCCGGGCGGACGTAACTGCCTCCTGGGGCGCCACCCGGGCCCTCCGTCCGCATGGATCTGTTCCGTGCACCCATGCCCGTCCTTCGGGCGCAGCCCGGCCCGGCGCGGCTCGGGTATTCGGGGTTCAGGTCCACGTCGGACCGGCGCGGCCCCGGTGTCGCGGTCGGGTCAGCGGGAGGGCTGATGGATGTGGCGGTCCTGTCCCGCGCCGTGGCCGGCGACCGCCGTGGCGAGGCCGAGGACGGCCAGGGCGGTGAGCGGGAGGGTCCAGCTGTGTGTGGTGTCGTGCAGGATGCCGAGGAGGAGGGGTCCGGCCGCCGCCACGAGGTAGCCGATGGACTGTGCCATGCCCGCCAGTGCGGCGGCTTCGCCGGAGCTGTCGGCGCGCTGGCTCTGGAAGGTCAGCGCGAGGACGAGGCAGGCGCCGCGGCGTGTCCGAGCAGGGTGCAGGCCAGGACGGACAGCGCGGGGGCGGCGACCAGTACGGTGAAGCCGCCCGCCACCAGGACCGAGGCTCCGGCCGCGGTCCAGCGCTGGTCGTGCCGGCCCCGGGTGAGCAGGGGCAGGAGGCTGCTGGCCGCCAGGGAGACCACCTGGTAGTAGAAGAGCATCCATCCGGCCGTGGTGCTGCTCGTGCCCCGGTCGGTCAGGATGCTGGGCAGCCACGCGACGGCGGTGTAGAAGGCCAGGGACTGCAGGCCCATGAAGAGGGTGACCTGCCGGGCGAGGCGTGACCGCCAGGGCACCGGGCTGTGGGCCGCGACGGCGGACTCCTGCGGCTTGTCGCCGCGTATCCGGGGCAGCCAGGCGAGGAAGGCCGCGACGGTGAAGGCGACGCCCCAGGCCAGGGCGGCGTGCCAGGAGCCCGGCACGGTGTGGGCCAGCGGCGCGGAGACCCCGGAGGAGACCGCGGCCATGAGACCCATGACGGTCACGTAGAGGGCGCTGACGCCCTGGATACGGTGTGCGGGCACGTTCCGCCTGATCAGAGCGGGGAGCAGCACGTTGCCGAACGCGATGGCGGCGGAGAGGATCACCGTTCCGGCGAACAGGCAGATGACGGAGGGAAGGGAGCGGACCACCGTCCCGACGGCCAGCACACCGAGCGCCGCGACGAGCAGGCGGGCGCTGCCCAGCCGGTGGGAGGCGCGGGCGACCAGGGGCGACGTCGCGGCGAACGTCAGCAGCGGGAGGGTGCTCAGCAGCCCGCCCCAGCTCGACGTCAGGCCGCTGCCGCGCTCGATCTCCGGCAGCAGGGCGCCGACCCCGGTGAGGGTGGTGCGCAGGTTCGCCGCCACGAGGCAGATGGCGATGACGAACCCGACCGACACGGCGGGCAGGCCGGGCTCGGCCGCCGGTGATCCGGAGGCGGAGTGCCGACGGGGCGTCGGAGCCGGCCGTGTGCTCACTGGTCGTCCTCCGCCGCTCATCGCGTACGGGGCTCGTGGTCGCGGATGAGCTGGACGATCGCGGCCGCCGCCTCGCGGGCGCCGTCCTGCTCCCGGGACTCGATCGCGTCCACGAGCCGCCGGTGCAGACGGGCGTGCTCCTCGGCGTGGACGGTGTCCCAGGGCAGGCCCCCCAGGGACGAGGTGAGTGCCGTACCGAGGTGGTCGTACACCTCGACCAGCAGTTCGTTGCCGCTCGCCCGGACCACGGCCCGGTGGAACAGCGCGTCGACGCTCGTGGCCGCGGAGGTGTCCTCGCCGGCGCAGGCCGCGTCCGCGTCGGCCAGCAGCTCCCGCAGCTGCCGCAGCTGGCTCTCGCTGCGGCGCAGGGCCGCGGTTCCCGAGGCGTACTCCTCCAGAACGGTCCGCAGCTCCAGCACGTTGTCCCGCTGCGCGGAGCTCGCCCGGCGCACCATCACCGACTGGAGCTCGCTCGATGAACGGACATAGGTGCCGTCCCCGGCCCGGGGCTCCAGCAGGCCCAGGTGCACCAGCGCACCGATCGCCTCCCGCAGCGTGCTGCGTCCGACACCGAGCTCCTCGATGAGGGCCTGCTCCGCCGGAATCCGTGTCCCCACCGGCCGGCCGCCCGACTCGATGTGCGAGCGGAGACTGTCCACGAGCTGAGCGGACAGGCTGGCCGTCCGCCGCGGTGCGCTGATGCGTTTCATGCAGGCACCGCACACAAACATCAGACATTTGAACATCAGTGATGTGGAGCGGGTACGCGTACGGCGCCGCCGGGCACCGCGGCCGGCCCCGTTCGCCGGGCCGGACCGGACCGGTCAGGCGGTGGGGCCGAACTGGGCCGTGAAACGGCCGGTGAACAGGTCCGCGCCCTTGTATTCGGAGACCATCGCGGCCGGGGCGGCGACCGGACCGTCGGGGGAGGGCAGTTGGCCGACACCGCCCTTCGTGCCGAGCGGGAGCAGGATCGTGGGGAAGGGCAGCGGCCGGTACGTGGCCGTGGGCCGCTCGCCCCTCAGCCGGGCGGTGACGTTCTTGACGACCACCTCGGCGTGCCGCATCGCGTAGCCGGCCATCTTGGCCTCCGCGATGTCGGTGATGTCGCCTACCGCGTAGACGTTCTCGTGCCCCTGGACGTTGAGGAACTCGGTGACGGGGACCTGGCCCTGCGGCGTACGGGTGGTGAGCCTGCCGTCCGCGAGGTAGTCGCTGTTGGTGCGCGTCCCGTAGGCGCGGAACCAGATGTCGGCGGCGATCTCTTCGCCACCGCTGGTGGTGACGGTGAAGACCCCGGCCACACCGGGCTCGGTTGCCGGCGGCTCCTTGAGGACGGTCCCGAGACGCAAGCCGATGTTCAGGTCCTCCAGCCGGCCGCGCAGCTCCTCGACCACCTCCGGCTCGATACCGGGGAGCAGCCGCTCGGCCGGGTCGGTGACCGTCACCCGCTTGTCCGGCCAGACCTCCCGGATCTCCGCGGCCAGTTCGAGCCCGACCGGACCCGCGCCGAGAATCAGCACCTTGCCGGCCCCGCGCAGCTCCTCGTACGTACGCCGCAGGTCACCGAGGGCCTCGCTGACCGAGTCGGAGGCGGGCTTGGCGGGGTAGGAGTAGCTGGAGCCGGTGGCCAGCACCACGTAGTCCGCGGCCACACGCTCGCCCGAGGCCAGGGTGACGCCGCCGCCGTCGACCGAGGCCGCGCGGTCGCGTATCACCCTGCCCTTCGTGAGCAGCGTCTCGAAGGGGAAGAACATGTTGCCCGCCCAGTCGGGCCGGGTGAGCGCCCGCAGCGACGCGGCCGCGTTGACGAACGCGTCCCGGGGATCGATCAGGACGACATCCGCCTCGGACTCCAGCGCCTTGGCGACCGCGGCACCCCCGTAGCCTCCACCGATAACCGCGACAGTACGACTCATGACGACACACTCCACAGAAAGAAAGGGTTGCAGTTCGCACTACGAACAATATTAGTTCGTAGTGCGAACTGCAACCCCTCTCCGAGGAATGCGGCGCCGCGGTATCAGTCCTCGCGGTCGACGGGGGCCGGTTCCTCCTGTGCCGCGAAGACCACCGGAACCTCGTTGTCCAGCACGACGCGGCCGAGCAGTCCGGCGAGCGCGTCCCGCTCGGCCGACCCCAGGCCCGGGAGCAGCTCCTCGACCCTTCGGCACGTCTCGTCGTAGAACTCCCGGACCAAAGCGGCCCCTCGGGGGGTGAGCGCGACACGTACGGAGCGCGTATCCCGTGCGTCCGCCTCGCGCCGGACCAGGCCGTTGCGCTCGGTACGGTCCACGAGGCCGGTGAGGCTCGACTTGGCCAGCCGCAGCATCGCCCCCAACTCGCTCATGCCGTACGGCCTCGGCATCAGCACGCACAGCAACTGGCCCTGCTGCGGGGGCAATCCGTACTTCCGGGCGGACTCCGCATACACCGAGTTCACCAGGAACGACGACCGCACCAGCGCGGCCACAATCCCGATCTCGCCACTATCACGCTTATCCACTCCCCCAGAGTAGCATCGGAAATCCTGACAATTCGCGCCACGAACTATTGACGCGAGGGGTCCGCCAGAGGGCAGGCGGAGGGCAAACGGCCCGCCCTGTTCCGGTGGTCTGCGCGTGCCGGATGATGGAAGGAGCGGACGTGAGGGGCAACGCAGTGACAGACAGTGGATCCATCGGGTCTGAGCAGGGCCTTCGGCCGGACTCCGGCAGGCCGGATTCCCGCAGGCCGGAGAACGTCAAGCCGGAGAACGTCGGGGACAGCGCCCGGCCCCAGGCCGGGGCGGGTGACCGGACGACGGCCGGGGCAGGTGACGGAGGGCCGCCCGGCGGGGGTGCCGGTCGGCGGCGGGGCTCTTCGGTCCGGCGGGTGGGGATGGTCCTGCTCGTCCTGCTCGTCCTGTGTCTGCCGCCCTGGTGGTCGCTGTTCGCCTCCGCCGACTGGCCGTTGCCGGTCTTCCTGGCCGGCACGGTTGTCCTCGCCGCCTGGATGGTCTCGTTCCCCTTCCTGATGGTCGCGGGCCACGGGCGGCGGCGGTCCGACCGGGCCGCCCGGATCGCGGACACGAGTCTCGGGATGATCTGGGTGCTCTTCACCTGGTCCGTGCCGGGCGGCCTGGCGGGACTCGTGCTGATGGGGTTCGGCGTCGGCGGCACCGGCCGGGCCAGGGCCGTTTCCGTGGCCGTCGCCGTGGTCTCGGCCGGGCTGCTGGCCTGGGGCCACTACGAGGCCATGCGGGTCCCCCGGGTGAAGCGGCTGGACGTCGGCGTCCCGAGGCTCGGCGGCGGTCTGGACGGGACGCGGGTCGTCGTGCTGGCCGATACGCACTACGGGCCGATCGACCGGGCGGGCTGGTCGGCCCGGGTGACCGAGGCGGTCAACGCGCTCGACGCGGACGTCGTGGTCCACGCCGGGGACATCGCCGACGGCACCCCGGTCCAGCGCCGGGAGCAGTCCGCGCCGCTCGGGGCGGTCCGGTCGCGACTGGCCAAGGTCTACGTCACCGGGAACCACGAGTACGGCAGCGAGGCCCAGGGCTGGCTGGACCGGATGGCGGAACTGGGCTGGGAGCCGCTGCACAACCGCCATGTCGTGGTGGAGCGCGGTGGGGACTCCCTCGTACTGGCGGGCGTGGACGACGTGACCGCGGAGTCCTCCGGACTGGCCGGTCACAGCGCGAACCTGCTCGGCGCGCTGGCCGGGACGGACCCGGACCAGCCGGTCCTGCTCGTCGCCCACCAGCCCAAGTTCGTCCCGCAGGCCGCCGCCGCCGGCATCGACCTGCAGATCTCCGGGCACACCCACGGCGGCCAGATCTGGCCGTTCAACTTCCTCGTCCGGATCGACCAGCCGGTGGTGAGCGGCCTGAGCCGGCACGGGGCACGCACCCAGCTCTACACCAGCCGGGGCACCGGCTTCTGGGGCCCGCCCTTCCGGGTCTTCGCCCCGAGCGAGATCACGCTGCTGACCCTGCGGGCCGGGTAGCGCGAGCCCGGTAGCGCGAGCCGGGTCGCGCAAGCCCGGTGACGTAAGCGCGGTCGCGCAAGCCGGGTGACGTAATCCCGATCGCGTAAGCCCGGTGACGTAAGCCGTGGTCCTGCGGTCAGTGGCCGCCGGTGAGTTCGCCGCTGAGCCGGTCGTGGATCCGGGCGCTGGGCTGGTTGAGGCCGATGATCTCGACGGTCTTGCCGCGCTGGGCGTACTTGGTCTCGATCGCGTCGAGCGCCGCGACGGAGGAGGCGTCCCAGATGTGGGTGGCCGTCAGGTCGATGACGACCCTGTCGGGGTCGGTGGCGTACGCGAACCGGGTGACCAGGTCGTTGGAGGAGGCGAAGAAGAGCTCTCCGGTGACCGAGTAGACGACCTGGGTGCCGTCGGGGTCGACGGCGGCGGTGACGTCGGCCAGGTGGGCGACGCGCCTGGCGAAGACGACCATGGCGGTCACGGTGCCGACGACTACCCCGATCGCGAGGTTGTGGGTGGCGACGACGCAGGCCACGGTGATGGCCATGACGGCGATCTCCCCGGCGGGCATCCGCTTCAGGGTCTTCGGGGCGATGGAGTGCCAGTCGAAGGTCGCGAAGGACACCATGACCATGACGGCGACCAGCGCGGCCATCGGGATGTCGGAGACGACCGGGCCGAAGACGATGCAGAGCACCATCAGGAACGAGCCCGCCAGGAACGTCGACAGGCGGGTGCGGGCGCCGGAGACCTTCACGTTGATCATCGTCTGGCCGATCATGGCGCAGCCGCCCATGCCGCCGAGGAAACCGGTGACGATGTTGGCGATGCCCTGGCCGATCGACTCCCGGGTCTTGGAGGAGTGGGTGTCGGTGATGTCGTCGACCAGTTTGGCCGTCATCAGCGACTCCATCAGCCCGACCAGCGCCATCGCGAGCGCGTAGGGGGCGATGGTCGTCAGCGTGTCCAGGGTGAAGGGCACGTCGGGCAGGCCCGGTACGGGCAGGGCGGACGGCAGCTCGCCCTTGTCCCCCACGGTCGGCACCGCGATCCCCGCGGCGACCGTGATCACGGTGAGGATGACGATGGACACGAGCGGGGCCGGGATCACCCTGGTGGCCTTCGGGAAGAACACCATCAGGGCGAGGCCGCCGGCGAGCAGCGGATAGACGGGCCAGGGCACGTCGTGCATCTCGGGGACCTGGGCCGTGAAGATGAGGATGGCGAGGGAGTTGACGAACCCGACCATCACGCTGCGGGGCACGAACCGCATCAGTTTCGCGATGCCGAGCGCGCCCAGGACGATCTGGAAGGCGCCGGCCAGGATCACCGCCGCGACCAGGTAGCCGAAGCCGTGCTCGCGGTTGAGCGGGGCGATGACCAGGGCGACGGCGCCCGTCGCGGCGGAGATCATCGCGCGGCGGCCGCCGACGACCGAGATCGTCACGGCCATGGTGAAGGACGCGAACAGGCCGATCGCAGGGTCGACCCCCGCGATGACGGAGAACGAGATCGCCTCGGGGATCAACGCGAGCGCGACCACCAGCCCGGCGAGGATCTCGGTGCGCCAGACCTTCGGGTCGCGCATCCAGTCAGGACGCGGACCGCGCAGCCGCGCGGCCGGGGACAGTTCGGAGGAAGTCAAGAGAAGCGGAACCTGTCGTGCTCGGGCCCGCCCGGAGTCACCAAGGGGCGTGCGGGGCGGCGTGGGGTGTGCGGGGCGGCGCGAAGAGCCGGGGCGGAGAGCCCGGACGGAGAGCCGGTGCTCCGGGGGCGTCGTCGGTCCCGGAACGGCTTTTGGTTACTGGCGGATCCGTCCCGCACCATGAACACGCAACACGTGGACACGTGGACACGCAACACATGGACACGCGACACATGAACACGCGACAGCGGTGGATCAACCCTGACAGCCGCACACTCTACTCTAACGTTACGGTAGAGATCGCCAGACGAGGAAGGCGCCCGTGTGAGCAGCGAGCACATGCAGATCGGTGAGGTCGCCGCGCGGACCGAGCTGTCGCTGCGCACCATCCGGCACTACGAGGAGACCGGCCTGGTCATCCCCTCGGCCCGCTCCCGGGGCGGATTCCGTCTCTACACCGAGACCGATGTCGCCCGCCTGATGGTGATCCGTCGCATGAAGCCCCTCGGCTTCACCCTCGACCAGATGCGGGACCTCCTCGACGCCACCGACCACCTCGACGCGGTCCCGCCCCCGGACGGCACCGAGCGCGAGGAACTCCTGGGGCGCGTACGCCACTTCGAGCGGGCCGCCGCCGAGCGCGTCGCGGACCTGCGCAAGCAGCTGGGGCGGGCCGAGGAGTTCGCCGGCACCCTGCGGGCACGGCTGGGCGAGGACGCACCCACCCGCCCCTGACGCGTACAGGGCACCCCTGGGGCGAGCCATCGCGGCCGGGCGACGTCCGTGCGGCGGCGCGCGCGACCACATGGGCGACCTCTCTTCGTGCCGGGTCCAAACTGAGCTTGTTCCGCTTTGACGGACACCATTGGTATGTGGTCAGGCTGCGAGTGCGGTCTCGTACTCGGCGGGACTGAGGTAGCCGAGGCTGCTGTGCAGTCGGTGCAAGTTGTACCAGCCCTCGATGAAATCGAAGATCGCGGTGCGGGCGGTGGCCCGGCTGGGCCAGGCGGAGGTGCCGAGCAGTTCCCGTTTGATGGTCGAGAAAAACGACTCCGCGAGCGCGTCGTCCCAGCACTGACCGGTGCGGCCGACCGACAGCCGGACCCCGAACTGGGCTGCCAGGTAGGCGAATTACTGACTGGTGTATTGACAGCCGCGGTCCGAGTGGAAGATCACGGAACCGGTGGGGCGACGCTGCCGGCAGGCGGCTGTCAGCGCCTCGGCAACAAGATCGGTTCGCAGGTGATCGGCGGTTGCCCAGCCGACCACGCGCCGGGAGGCGATGTCGATGACCGTGGCCAGATAGAGCCAGCCCTCATCGGTCGGGATGTAGGTGATGTCGCCGCACCAGCGGGTGTCGAGCCCGGTGCGGCCGGGCTGGAAGTCCCGGACGATGAGGTCGGGACGCAAGGCAGCCTTGGGATCGGGGACCGTGGTCACGTACCGTCGGCGGCGGTGCCGGCCCTACAGCCCGGCGGACCGCATCAGTCGTGCGACACGACGACGGCCGCACCCGGCGCCCTCGCGCTTGAGCACGGCGTGCACGCGCGGGGCCCCGTAGGTTCCGCGCGATCTCGCATGGACTGCGGTGATCTGCTCGGTCAGCTCGGCATCCCGCACCGCCCGGGGGCCGGGCAGGCCGGAGCGGCGGGCATAGAAGGCGGTTCGGGAGACCTTCATCAGCTCACACGCCCGTTTGACGCTGTGACCTGTGCGCTTCTCCGCCTCGATGAACGGGTGCACCGTCACCGGGTCTCCTTCGCGAAGAAAGCTGTGGCCCGCTTGAGGACGTCGACATCCTCGCGCAGCCGGCGGTTCTCCCGCCGCGACGCGGCCAGCTCCCCGCGCTCACTGCTGGTCAGCCCGTTGCGCTCGCCCCCGTCGGTCTCGGCCTGCTTCACCCAGTCCCGCACCGCGGTCTCGGTCAATTCGAAGTCCTTGGCCACTTGACCGACCGAGCGGTCACCCCGTCGGCACAGACCGACGATCTCGGCCTTGAACTCCGGCGTGAACGAACGACGAGGGCGGCGAGGCTTCTTCTTCCCCATGCTCTCCATGATGGACATCCTCCCGGGGCTGAACCCCTGATCTCGGATGTCCGTCAAAGCGGATCGAGCCCATCCACCGAGGAGCCTGGTGACGAGAACGGACGGGGAAACGGACGAGGAAACGACGGAAAGCGGCGGCAAACGGCTGCAATCGGCGGCGAACCGCTCCGCCCACGGTGATGGTGCTGGCCGTCGCACCCCGCTCTCGCGATGATCGGGCCATGACCAAGAGCGACAACGGACGAGACATCACCCTCCGGATCGCCCAGCAGCCGGAGGCGGACGAGTTCCTCGCGCGCAGTCCGCTCGCCGCCCTCGTGGGCATGCTGCTGGACCAGCAGGTGCCGATGGAGTGGGCCTTCTCCGGCCCGTACGCCCTGGCGCAGCGAATGGGCGGGGACGATCTGGACGCCCATGAGATCGCCACGTACGACCCCGAGGCGTTCATCGAGCTGTTCACCGCCAAACCCGCGCTGCACCGCTACCCGGGCTCCATGGCCAAGCGGGTGCAGCAGCTGTGCCAGTACCTGGTGGCGCAGTACGACGGTGCGGCGAGCGCGGTGTGGGACGACGCCGCCACCGGGGCCGAGCTGCGCAAGCGGCTGAACGCGCTGCCCGGGTACGGCACCCAGAAGTCGCAGATTTTCCTGGCGCTGCTGGGCAAGCAGTTCGGCGTCCGGCCGCCGGGCTGGCGCGAGGCGGCGGGACCGTACGGGGAGGACGGGTCGCACCGCTCGGTCGCAGACATCACCGGCCCCGAGTCGCTCGCCGAGGTCCGGGCGTACAAGCAGGAGACCAAACAGGCCGCCAAGGCCGCGAAAGCCGCCGCCAAGGGCAAATAGGCGCAGCGGCTCCGCTCACGGAATTCCGGCATAGCCGCTTATATGCCCTTGCGCCCGACGGCGCGGTCCGGCCGCATGGCTGCGCCCGGAGGCTCCAGGCCGGTAGGCTTTCCGTGTGATCTTCAAGCGCATCGGAAATGGGCAGCCGTATCCCGACCACGGCCGGGAAAGCACCCGGCAGTGGGCGGACGTCGCGCCGCGCCCGGTCCGCCTGGACCAGCTCGTGACCACCAAGGGCCAGCTGGATCTCGAAACCCTCCTCGCCGAGGACTCCACGTTCTACGGCGATCTGTTCGCGCACGTCGTGAAGTGGCAGGGCGACCTCTACCTGGAGGACGGGCTGCACCGCGCGGTCCGGGCCGCGCTCCAGCAGCGCCAGGTACTGCACGCCCGCGTGCTCGAACTCGGCTGAGACACCACACCACTCGCCGCCGTCCGGGGTTCGTTCGGGTGCTTTCCCACTCGGACGGGTGCGATCCATTGATCATTTAGTAGGCATCATCACCGGGTCGCACTACGCTGCGCCCATGAGCATGCTCACTCCCCCAGGCATGGGCAGAAAGTACCGCATCACGGGTGACAAGTACCCGCGCATGCGGCGCCCCCGCCGCCGCAGCAAACTGGTCCTCGCGACCGTCGCCTCCGTGGTCGCCCTAGGCGTGGCCGGATGGGGCACGCTGCAGCTCATCGATGTCTTCACGGGCGGCGACAAGACGGCCAGCGCCGCCGACCGCAAGGCGGACTGCCCGTCCGCCGAGCCGTCCGCGCACGCGGTGACACTGCCGAAGCCCGCGAAGATCAAGGTGAACGTCTACAACGCGACCCCGCGCGGCGGTCTCGCGAAGGCGGCGGCCGACGAGCTGAAGAAGCGCGGGTTCGCGATCGGCAAGGTCGGCAACGCCACGGCCGCGTACGACAAGAAGGTCGCCGGAACCGGCATACTGCTGGGCGCTCCGACCGCGGTCAACGGCACCTTCCCGGTGCTCGGCACGCAGCTGCCGGGGGCCGCGACGAAGACCGACGCCCGCAAGACCGCGGACGTCGATCTGATCATCGGTACCAAGTTCAAGGCGTTCAGCACGCCCCAGGCGGCCTCCACCGCCCTGACCGCCCTGCTCAAGCCCTCCCCCGCACCGTCCTCCTGCTGAGGGACCGTGGGGGGCGGGCTGAATGGGCTTGACGGGCGGGACGCCCGGAAGGCGCCCCGGTCAGGGCGCCCTAGTCAGCGGTGCCGTACATCCGGTCACCCGCGTCGCCCAGGCCCGGCACGATGTAGCCGTGCTCGTTGAGGCGCTCGTCGACCGAGGCGGTGACCACGGTGACCGGCGTACCCGCCAGCTCGCGCTCCATCACCTCGACGCCCTCGGGCGCGGCGAGCAGCACGACGGCGGTGACGTCGTCCGCACCACGCTTGATCAGCTCCTGGATGGCCGCGACCAGGGTGCCGCCGGTGGCCAGCATCGGGTCCAGGACGTACACCTGGCGGCCCGAGAGATCCTCGGGCATCCGGGACGCGTACGTGGACGCCTGGAGCGTCTCCTCGTCGCGGATCATGCCCAGGAAGCCCACCTCCGCGGTCGGCAGCAGCCGCACCATGCCGTCGAGCATGCCGAGGCCGGCCCGGAGGATCGGCACGACCAGGGGCCGCGGGTACGAGAGCTTCACTCCGGTGGTGGGTGTCACCGGGGTCTCGATGTCGACCTGCTCGGTGCGCACATCGCGGGTGGCCTCGTACGCGAGCAGGGTGACCAGCTCGTCGGCGAGGCGCCGGAAGGTCGGGGAGTCGGTGCGCTTGTCGCGCAGGGTGGTGAGTTTGTGCGCGACCAGCGGGTGGTCGACGACGTGGATCCGCATGGGACCCACAGTAGCCGCGCCTCCCGTACCCGTGCGCTGGCATCAACCACACGTTCGGGGGGAAGGTGGGGGCATACGGACCCAGCCTTGGGGTGATGAGCCGATGCCGGACGGGGCGCAGCGGAAGCGGGACGGGGCGGGCCCTCCCGGCCTCAGTGCGTGTTTTTGAAGGCTGGTCTTGAGGTCTGAACGTCGCGACGATCGGGGTTGTGGCGTCGCAAGTGGTGGGCCGGCGGTACTGCTGGGAGTGTGGTGGTCCGTTGCCGTCGACGATGGCGGCGAAGGCTGTGTACTGCTCTGGTCGATGCAGGTCACGGCATTGGCGGGGGCTTGAGCAGGCTCGACTGCGGGTGGTGGCGATCCAGTCCGGGGAACAGGCTGGGTGCCCGGTGTGCGGGCGGTGCTGGACGGTGGGGGTCGAACGGTCCCGGTCGGCAACGTACTGCTCGCCCGCGGTGCAGGGTGAGGGCCTGCCGACAACGGCAGGCGTCACTGAACGGCGTTACGGAAACGCCGCAGCCGAACGCCGGCTGAGCCTCCCCGGGTCACTTCCGTTCGACACGGGCGCCGAGGACGGGGGCGGGTGCTTCGAGCGCCCCCGCTTCGCGCTCTGCCCCGCGACGCCGGGCCCGCGTCACGGTTTGAGGTGACCCGGAAGGGTGCTGTGTTGACGGCCGCCGCAGGGCCGCCGGCCCGGCCCGGGTGAGGTGGTGGGCATCATGACGGGGCGGATCGGGAACGTCACCCGGATGCGTTACGAGCAGATCGTCGCCGAGGCGCGGGAGTTGATCGAACAGGTCACACGGACTCACTTTGCCCTGGGTGACGAGGCGTTGGAGATCGAACCGATGAGGCCGGTGGGCGGCTCGATGCCGAACGGCGCCGACGACCTGTTCACGGTGGAAAAGTCGTCGCAGATGTTCGCCGACGACATCGGGGGGGGGGCGCGGGCGACGGTGGAGGACTGGCGGTGGACCGCGAACAGGTGGCCGGCCGCGAAGCGCAAGGAAGGGGTGTCGTTCACCGTGCACCGGGTCCTTGCGTCGATCGCGGACGAGGCGGAGCGGTGGGCGGCGATCGAGTATCCGCCGTTCAACCAGCGCACCGGACAGTGCCGCTGGACCCCGGACGGTGCGAAACGGCTGGTGGGGCAGCGGGTCGATCGTCCGGTGACGGTCGAGGAGAAGGTCCAGGCGGTGACCGACCTGATCCGCGATGACGAGGTCGCCGGGCAGGTGACCGCCGATCTGCTGCAACGGCCGCCGGTCGCGCGGAAGGTGATGCGGGACGACTCCACGCGGATGGCCGTCGACCGGGCCCAGTTCGACAATTCCGAGGAAGTACGCGAACGGGTCCGCGAGCGCACCCCGGCGGTGCGGAAGATCAGCACACCATCGAGTACCTGGACCTGGTCGGCTCCGCCCACAGCTACGTCGCAGCCCTGGGCAGGCTGGTCCCGCGGTTGCGGGGCCAGGAGTTCACCGAGGACGAGCGCGAGACCGTCCGCCGGGGCATCGCCAAGGTGCGGGCAGCGGCCGGCTGGCTGGAGACGGCGATCGTCAACGGCGAGTTCACCCTGGACGAGCAGATGGTCCAGCTTCTCAAAGGCGAATAGCCGGTGCCCCGCGCCCGCGCGGCGCGGCCGCTCGCGGAGCACTACGGCGATCTGGTCCGGGCCTCGCTGATCGAGGCACGCCCCGCCGGACTGCACACCCGGCAGCTGGTGGCCGCGACTCGGTTGAGAAGTCGCAGCTCGTCCGGGGGGGCCGGCAGATTCGCGATGTCGCGGCGGCGGAGCATCTCACCCCGATCATCTACACGCGCAAGGACGGCTACTTGTTCTCCGACGACCCGGCGGCCTGGATCGAGTACGAGAAGCGCCAGTTCCGCGAGATCCTCGGCCGTCTCACCCGGATGATCACGGGGACGCTCGACCCCCACCTGGCCCGATACCCCGACGACGAATGGGCCCAGCTCGCCGTCGCCCAGCTCACCGGCGTTCGCGCCACTCTCGCCCAGCTCACCAAATAACCGGCTCCGGCCGGCCCGACCCCTGATCGCCGAGCCCGACATGCCCGCCTCCAGGCGCTGCCGGCGTTATCCCTCCGACACCACCCCCGCCGAATGGGCCCTGCTCGAACCTCCGCTGCCCGTCCCGGCCTGCCGGACCAAGAAGGGCGGCCGGCCGGAGAAGCACCCGCGCCGGGAGATCGTCGACGCGATCCGCTACATCACCGACAACGGAGCCAAATGGAGGGCCCTGCCTGCGGATTACCCGCCCTGGGAGACGGTTTACGGGTTTTTCGCGAGGTGGAACCGGGCCGGGGTGGTGGCCTGGTTCCGCGACCAGCTGAGGCGCCGGATCCGCACCCAAGGTGGGCCGGTGCCCCTTCCCGGTCACGCTGATCATCGACTCCCATTCGGTCAAGGCCGCCGAGACCGTCAGCAGGGCCACCCGCGGCTACGACCCCGCGAAGCGCATCAATGGCAGGAAGAGACACTTCGCGGTGGATACGAAGAAACTCCCCGTGATGATCCTGGCGACGCCCGCCGACATGACCGACCGGGACGCCGCCCGCGAACTCCTGTGGCGACTGCGTCTCACCCACCCCCAGATCACTCAGGTCTGGGCCGACTCCGCCTACGCCGGGCAACTCGTCGGCTGGGCCCGCGACTTCCTCCACATCACGCTGAAGACCGTCTTGCGGCCCAAGGACGCCAAGGGCTTCGTCGTCCTGCCCCGCCGTTGGCGCGTCGAGCGCACGATCGGCTGGATCATGCGCGCCCGCCGCAACGCGAGGGACTACGAACGGCTCCCGCAGCACAGCGAAGCACACCTGAACTGGCACTCATTACACTCATGAGCAGGCGACTCACCCGCAAGGGCCCCGCACCGACAACTGGACGAAGAAGCCCCGGCCCACCGGCTGACCGGCTGACCGGCTGACCGGCTGACCGGCTGACCGGCTGACCGGCCCAGGCTCTGCGGGACTCCTGGGGCCACGACGTGAGTCTCTCCCCGGAACCTCTCCACGACAGCCGCCCACGCAGCCTCCTCAGGATTCACCGGCATCTCGTTAATGTTCAAGGCCTTCGCCTTCGCGCTCCCCTCTTCCGCCAGCGCTTGGGCAATCATCTCCAGCTCAGCGACACGATCGGCTGCGGGCAGGCCCAAGAGCAACGCAGCGGCCTGCCGAACCAAGATTCCAGCGTCGTCGAGGAGCCTCAGTAGCTGTTGTCGTTCCGATCGTGCGGGGTGGGCGTCGAACGGGAGTCTCGATCGGGTGACCGTGGCCGGCTGCGGGCATGAAGGCAGGGCCTCTTGGTAGCTCGGGGTTGCGAAGCCAACCGAGATCCAGGAGACCCTGTTGCCGCAGTTGTACGTGCTCGCGCCGGTGGAGTTCAACTCGGCTGCTCTGTCGTGTGATTGTGTCGCTCACCGGTTCGGGAATGCGGCCGACCATCCGGAGCGTGTTCGGCGGTATCCCTCGGACATGACGGACGCGGAGTGGGCCGTGGTCCGGCCGCTGCTGCCGGTGCCGGGCTGGCTGCGAGGTCGGGGCGGGCAGCCGGAGGCGTACTGCCACCGGGCGATGCTGGACGCGATCCGCTATCTGGTCGACAACGGGATCAAGTGGCGGGCCATGCCGGCCGACTTCCCGCCGTGGGACCGGGTCTATGCGTTCTTCCGCCGCTGGCGCGACCACGCGCTGGTCAGAGAGTTCCACGACCGGCTGCGCGGCCGGGTCCGCGAGGAGTCGGGGCGAGATGCGGAACCGACGGCCGGCGTGATCGACTCGCAGTCCGTCAAGGCGGACGCCGTCGTCGGCGCCGACAGCCGCGGCTTCGACGGCGGCAAGCTGATCAACGGCCGCAAACGGCACGTGGTGGTCGACACCCTCGGCCTGCTGCTGGGCGTGATGGTCACCGCGGCGGACATCGGCGACCGCGCCGCCGCGAAGGTGCTGCTTGAGCGGGTGACCGACGCTCACCACCGGCTGGAACTCGTCTGGGCCGACGGCGGCTACACCGGCAGCCTCGTCAAGCACTGCCTGGCCGCGCTCGCGCTGGTCCTGGCGATCGTCAAGCGGAGCGACGACATGCGCGGCTTCGTGGTGCTGCCCAAGCGGTGGATCGTCGAGCGGCTCTTCGCCCACCTGATGCGAAGCCGCCGTCTGGTGCGTGACTTCGAACGATCCATTAGCAGCGCCGAGGCGATGATCTACTGGTCGATGACCATGATCATGACCCGCCGCCTGGCCCGCTCACGCTCCGCGCGAGGGTGAACCGGCCCGGTGCCGACTCGGCCAGCCAGCCCCGCGCGACCAGGCGTTTCGCCTTCGACCGCAGCCCCTCCACCTTGGCAGGCACCACGTCCAGGCCGAACGCAGTGGCCATCTCCTGACAGGTCAGCGGCCCTTGACCGAGACGGCCCCGATCCTCGATCGCGGCCAGGATGCGCTGGTAGTCCACCGACAGTGCCGTCCCGGCCAGCCCCTCGCGCCACATCGGAACCTGCGACCTCGCCTTCACCACCAGAGGTGCAGACGCCTCCACCTCGGTTCCCGTCACAACACCCTCCGGCACGTCAATGGCGCCCACGCCGGCTGAGTCACCGCCCGGCGCGGACAGCACCGCACCGACACGCTCGCGGGCGATCGTCCACTCCGACCACTCCTGCTCGGCCACCGCGAGCTCGGCCTGGATGCGGTCCGCTTCCTCACGCAGCCCGTCCACACGACGACGAGCGGCAAGCTCGTGCTGTTCCAGCAGTCCGACAACCGACGGCATCCACGGCCTCCACGAGAGCGACGAAACGACACCCCATCACTCCCACACCGACGCCGCCCCTACCCCTGACCAGCGAAAACACAGTCGTCAGACTCGGAAAGACAACAGCGTCTCAGGAGTTCAGGAACTGCTGGAACTGCTTGTCGAAGTCGCGAGGATCCTCGCTCAGCGACGCCTTGACCATCGCGGTGAACTCGTCGACGACAACCTCGAACGTACCGGCCTCGACACCGTCGAGGGTGATACGTGCGACATCGGCCGGGTCCATCTTGGGTACGTCGTAGCCCTTCATCATGTCGGTGTCCGCCGCTCCGAGGTGGACCGAGGTGACTTTCGTGCCCTGCCCGGCCAGTTCCTGGCGCAGCGCGTTGCCCATGCTCCAGACGGCGGCCTTCGAGACCGCGTAGGCGCTGCTGCCGGGGAAGACGAACCAGGACGCCGACGAGGCGATGTTCACCATCGCGCCCCCGCCGTTCGCCGCGAGGACCGGCGCGAAGGCGCGGGCCATGGACAGCGTGCCCCAGAAGTTCACGTCCAGCGCGGCACGGACAGCGTCCAGGTCACCGAGCAGAGCGCCTCCGCCGATTCCGGCGTTGTTGACGAGCAGGTTGACATCGCCCGCCGCGCGAGCTGCCGCCTCAACGGCGAGAGGGTCGGAGATGTCCAGGGCGAGGACCTCGACACCGTCGAGATCGATCGACTCGGATCGGCGGGCGGTCGCGTAGACCTTCGCGCCCCGCTCGACGAGTTGGGCAGCGAGATGACGGCCGATGCCGCGGTTGGCTCCGGTGACGAGCGCAGTGGCTCCGTGGATGTTCATAGGACGTATGCTAAAACCTCACGTCAACGTGAGGATCAAGTCTGGACCGCCCGGGAGGTGCCATGCGTATCGGAAAGGTGGCCGAAGGCGCTGGGGTCAGCGTCCGTGCGCTGCGGTACTACGAAGAGCAGGGGCTCGTCATCGCCGACCGCAGCCCCAGCGGCCACCGGCAGTATCCCGAGTCCGCCGTTGAGCGGGTGAAGTTCATCCAGCTTCTCTACTCGGCCGGGCTGAGCAGCAAGGCGATCTTGCAGGTCCTGCCCTTCCTGGACACCCTCGTCGCGACCCCAAGGATGACGCAGCGACTCAAGGACGAACGCGACCGCATTCGGACCCAGATCGACGACCTGACCAGGGCGCACGACCGACTCGATGAGCTGATCGGCCTCGCCACCAAGTCTGCGATCTCTCCAGCTACCTGCTCGGCGAGCGTGGATGCCGCCACATGATCGACCGGACCTCCTAGCCTCGTTCGAATTCCAAGCTGGCCAAAAGCTCGCCGAGGATCGAAAACAGGCACTCAGCTTGTTTTTTAACGTCCGCTCCGCGAAACGGAGTTGAGTGCCTGCTGCTCGGCGAGGGCTGGTGCGGCAGTGGTGCGGCCCTGGTGTGATCATGTGCGTTGTCGAGACGCTGTTGATCATGCCAAGGCCGCGCGGGTGAGTTTGCTGCACGATGCTGTCCGAGTCGAGTCCCTGACCGTGCTGTCGCGGTTCTGGACCGACTTCTACGACTGCCTGACCGCCCGCGCGGACGCGTTGTTCGAGCTGACGGACGCGGTGCTGTGCACCGACGGGCCGGTCCGGTCGCTGGTCGCCCTCGCGCTGACGCCCGAGCACCGCCGGGGCCACGGCGCCCTCTACGCCGGTCTCAACCGCGGACGGGTCGACGTCGCCCGGCTGCGGCGGGCCCTGGCCGGGGTGCCGCTGCCGAGGGCCGCGGACGGCCGGCTGGTCCTGGCGGTGGACGTCTCCCCGTGGCTCCGGCCGGGCGCCGAGATTGTGCCGGACCGCTCGTTCTGCCACACCTACGGCCGGGGCAACGCGAAGCACCAGATGATGCCTGGCTGGCCGTACTGGTGATCGTCGCCCTGGAAAGCGGCCGCACCTCCTGGACCGCGTTCATGGACGCGGTCCGCCTGCCACCCGGCGCCGACCTGGCCGCTGTCACCGCCGACCAGGTTAGCGAGGTGGTCGAACGGCTCGTCGCCGCAGGCCAGTGGACTGCGGGCGATCCGGAGATCCTGGTCGTGCTGGACGCCGGCTACGACGCCCCGCGCATCGCCCATCTGCTGTCCGGCCTGCCTGTCGAGGTCCTGGGCCGGACCCGGTCGGACCGGGTGATGCGCCGCCCCGCGCCCTCGCGAGAGGAGTTCCTCCGGTCCCACCCGAAGGGCGGGCGTCCGCCCAAGCACGGCGGGGAGTTCGTCTTCGGTGCCCCCGCCACCTGGGGCACCGAGCAGGCCGTCACGGTCACCGGCACCCGCCTCTACGGCAAGGCGACCGCCCAGGCGTGGGACCGGCCGCACCCCCGGTTGACCCAGCGGGCCGCGTGGCTGGAGCACGAAGGCCCGCTGCCCGTCATCGAGGGAACGGTCATCCGCCTGGTCGTCGAGCACCTGCCGTCGGGCGGGGTGAACAAGCCGGTCTGGCTGCGGCGGTCGCGGACCGGTGCCACCGAAGCTGATGTCGACCGGTGCTGGCAGGCGTTCCTGCGACAGTTCGACATCGAGCACACCTTCCCGGTGCTCAAGCAGACCCTCGGCTGGGCCCGGCCCCGTCTGCGCGGCTCGGCCGCCGCCGACCGCTGGACATGGCTCATCCTCGCCGCCCACACCCAGCTCCGCCTTGCCCGGCCGCTCGCAACCGACCTCCGGCGGCCGTGGGAGAAGCCGGCGCCGCCGCACAAGCTCACCCCCGCCCGGGTCCGGCGCGGGTTTCGGAACCTCCGCACGACGACGGGGACTCCGGCCGGTGCACCGAAACCCACCGAACCCGGCCCCGGTCGACCGCCCGGCTCGAAGAACCGGCGGCCCGCAACCCGTCACGACGTGGGACACATCCTCGCCACCGGCGCGGCCTACCAACGGCCGACCCATCACAAGGCAGGAACCAAACCCCGACGAACCGGTTAAAAACAAGCTAAGTACGCCGATCCCAGGGCCGGAATTCTCGTCAGCTGTTCAAGAGGGAGTTCTCGGTCGGTTCCGTCGATGCGTTCGAGTGCGGAACTCTGGTTCATCATGCCGGTGTCCTGCGGGCTTATGTACTAAATGGCCCCCTTGTTTTGCGCGTCGCTCAGAGTGGAGCGAAGGCTGGTGGCCTTCCTGAGTGCCGCGTCGATCCGGGGCAGCGGGTCGAGGAGGTACAGCGGGTTGCCCGTGATGTCTGCGACGGCGACCGCGTACGTTGTGCCGTCATCCTTAGTGCAGGAAGCCTGGGCCGGGTCGCCGGGGTCGGTGGAGCAGATGATCCTGGAAACGTCATACCCGGACAGCCCCAGAGTATCGACATTCGGAACTTTCATCGCGACAGCGATGATGTCACCATCGTTCGCTCCGACCTGGTGGTTCATGCTGGTCTCCTTCGCGAGGAGCTTAATTCCTGCGAACCGGGTCTGAACTGAGAGCGTGTCAATGGCTTCGAGGTGCTGCCGGACCTCCTTCCCGGTCGCGGCACGGTCGGGGGCGATGCCGCGTGCTGCCTGTTCCGTCAGCAGGCGGATGCTCTGCAGGTGTCCGGTGATCTTCTTGAGGGCACTTTCGGTGGTCCGGGCAAGGGTGACGGCGTCGTTGCTGGTGTTCGACAACTGGCCGGAGTAGTAGCCCTGCGTATCGGTGTGGTCCGGGACTGCTTCCTGCTTGTCCCGCGAGTCGAAGTAGGCGAAATCCTCCGTGGAACGAGCTGGCGCTTCGGCCGCGAGGGCCTGCGCGGGGGCAAGGACGGAGAGGGCGGAGGCAGCCACGAGGGCGGTCCTACGGGCGGCGGTGCCGATCTTCACGATTGCGGCCTCATCATCGTTTGGTCAGGTGACACTTGACTGAACGATTCACCGAAGCCGGCGATACGAACCAGGAAGCGATTCACCGCAACCTCGGAACCTTTTTCTGGCACCGCCTGTACCCCGACGAACTCCACCTGACCGGCCATCCTCCGCCGAGTGGGCGAAGATCACCATGCCGCTCAGGTCGCCCGACCTCTGGCGCGGCCATCACTCACGCCTGCTGTCCTGACGCAGCAGAGCGCCGACCAGGACCTCATCCCCTGGTCCCGCCCCGCGCTTCGGGATGTTGCTGAGCCAACTCGACGCGCAGCCCGCGACCACCCCGCATAACCCATTGCTGCGACATGAACACGGCCTCGTGGAGGAAGTTCAGCACCTGCCTCCGCGCTGTGGAACGTGCTCTGCGACCCGAGCCAGCCCCTGCCGAGCAGCATGCCCGCAACTCCGTTGTCCGGCACGGTCGTTAAAAACCAAGCTCAGGGACGCGCGGGACGCCCAGGAGACCGACGCGCGGCGTCGCAGGCGCCACACCCAGTTCCTCCGCGAGCTTCACGAGGCCAAGGCGCTGCGCGACCGGGTCCAGCCCCGGCGGGTCAAGGCCACCCGAATGCGCCAGGCCATGCGGATGCGGATGTTTCGCTGGTAGCCGTCCGGCCTGCGGAAGAACCCCCTGGTGGCCGCCCCGGACAGAACTGATGGCCGACGCAACGTCCGAACTGCTCTCGCGAGGCCCTAGTTTCTGCCACGATTCCGATGGGCGGGACGCAGGACAGCCGGACCACCGACTGCCCTCCCGCCGGACCGACACACCTAGGGTCTTTCGTTCGGATCGGGGAGCGGGGCCAGATGCCCGTACCAGTGCCCGCGAGCCCGGCCTGATCCGGCCGAGAGGCCCCTAGACCAGTGGGAGAGTCACGGTGTACTTCGCCGCACTGCTCGCGCGCACCGAAGACGGGTGGGAAGCGAGCGACACGGATCTCGACGACGTGGAGACCCTGTCCGATCTGACTGATCTGGCCCGTGAAGCCTCGGTGGACGAGGACACGGTGCTCGTGTTCATCGAGCAGGAGGACGCCTGGTTCGGCGTCATCCGGGTGGACGGTGAGGAGGACCCGCGTATCTACGTCTCGAACGCCTCCGCCGCCACCCGCTCCTCGTACGGGGAGATCCTGCTCACCGATGAACTGCTCGGCCGCGAACCCGGGGCCGAGGACTCGATTGCCGCTCTCGAAGAGCTCGTCGGACTCGACGGTACCGAGGACGGCGAACCGGACAACGCCCCCGACAACGCCGACCACGACAACGCCGACGATGACGACGGACTCGACGCCGTACCGGCAGGCCCGCTGGGTGACACCGGACTCCTGTCCGACCTCGGGCTCCCCGAGGCCGAGCTGCTCATGCTGCGTACGGACGCACTGGTGGAGATCGCGGACGCGCTGGGAGCGGCCGAGGTCCTGGAGACCGTCCGTTAAGGTCCGCGGGTGACCGAAGCACCGCACCCGCAGGACCCGCCCCGACCGCCCGACGCACCGCGCGACCCCGTGCGGGACCCGTGGCGGGTGGCCATGCGCCGCGCCCTGGACGAGGCCGACCGGGCGGCGGCGGCCGGCGATGTGCCGGTCGGCGCCGTCGTCTTCGGTCCGGACGGCGCGCTGCTCGCCGCGGGACACAACGAACGCGAGGCGACCGGCGACCCGACCGCGCACGCCGAGATCCTCGCGCTGCGCCGGGCCGCCGCCGTGCTCGGCGAATGGCGGCTGTCCGGATGCACCCTGGTGGTCACGCTGGAGCCCTGCACGATGTGCGCGGGCGCCCTGGTGCAGTCCCGGGTGGCCCGGGTCGTCTACGGGGCCCGCGACGAGAAGGCCGGAGCGGCCGGCTCGCTCTGGGACGTCGTCCGCGACCGCCGGCTCAACCACCGCCCCGAGGTGATCCCCGGAGTGCTGGAGGCCGACTGCGCGGCCCCTCTCACCGCTTTCTTCCGCCACCGCTGACCTGGCGTCCCGGCGTGCGGGCGGTGCCACCGGTAATCGGATTTCGACGGACGGCCGAGATGGTCTAAGCTCTCTCTCGGTAGCGTGTCCGAGCGGCCGAAGGAGCTCGCCTCGAAAGCGAGTGTGGGGAAACTCACCGAGGGTTCAAATCCCTCCGCTACCGCCACGAGGAACCGTCCCCGACCTGTGAGAACAGGCCGGGGACGGTTTTTTCGTTCCCGGTGCCGCACAGGAGCGCGTCCCCGCCTCCCCGGTGCAGGTGAGTGCAACGGGGAGGCGGGGACGCGTGGGCCACCGACCCGTGGGAGCGGGCCCTCAGACGATCCAGTGGTCGTCGGCACCGCACGGGGCGATTTCGAGCCGGGCGTCGTTACCGGCGGAGGCGCCGCCGGTCGGGCGCAGGCACAGGTCGTTGCTGACGACGTTACGGATCCAGTTCGTCCCGTCCCCCCGGGGGTCCAGCCACCAGAGCTGGTTGTCACCGGTCGGACGGCAGTTGAACTCGCTGACCTTCGAACCCGCCGGCCTGGCGTCGTTGTAGTCGACGTCCAGGCAGAGCCCGTCCTTGGTGTTGCGGATCAGGAAGACGGGGGCGTTCTGGGGTCCGCCGCTCTTGTGCACGATGTCCAGGCTCCACAGCTGGTTGTCGGCGGTCGTGGCGTTGCACGGGTACTGGTTGACCGGAGCGGTCGGCTTGCCCTTGCCGTAGTTCGCGATGTCCACGCACTGGGACGTCGACGCGTTCTTGATCACCGTGTTCTGCACACCCGAACGGCCGTTGGCCCACCGGCGGAGCTTCTCCGCCCCGGTCAGCTCCTTAGGCTTGGACTTGGTCTTGAACTTGGGCTTGGGCTCGGTCTTGGGCTTGGGCTTCTCGGACGTGCTCGGGGAAGGCGTGAGCGTCTGCTGCGGGGCCGGCGGCAGGACCTGCTTCTCCTTCTCCTTCACCTTCTTGCTCGGCTTGACGGAGGGGGTCGGCGACTCGCTCGTGTACGTGTCCGGAACGGCTGAGCGCTCGCTGCCCAGGACCGTGCCCGCCGCGTTCTGCGTCCGGGTCCGCTCGGGCTCACGGTCGTTCTGTCCGGCTACGAGGAACGGGACCGCGATCAGTATGGCTCCGGCGATCGCCGCCGCCGCCAGCATCGGCTTCTTGGGCCGGCTGCTGGGCGGTTCGCCGTCCGCGTGCGCATTCGCGCCCGCGCCACCGTTGCCCGCCGCTCCCGCGGCCACGGCCGCGTCGGGTGCGTCGGGCGCGTCGGGCACCGCGCCGACCGTTCTGACAGCCGGCGGCGTGCCGGTCTCCGGGGCGGACGCGGCGGACGTCGACGCTGACGGCTCTGCGGACTCCTCGGACTCCGCGGGCTCGGGGGAAGCCGCGGTGGTGGCCGACGGAACCGAGGCGCCGGTGACGGTGCCCGCGCCTGCTTCGTCGGTGCCGGTCGTCGCCTCGTCGGCGCCCTCGGCCTCGGAGGACGGGGACGACGGGGGCGGGGCGTTCGTACGGCCGCGCGGCGTCAGAGCGCCGCCCGGGTCCCCGGCCGCTCCCCGCATCGTCACGGCCCGGCGGACCGAGACCGGCGAGTTGCCGAACTTCCCGGACGCACCGGCGGACGGACCGGACGGTGACGACGGTATTTCGTTGGAAGGATCATGCTCACGCGCCATGCAATTCCCCTACTCGTCCATGGGTGGGTGTCGCGTCACGGCCCGGCCCCCACGGCGCCGGCGCAGCGCTCCGGCCAATGGCCGGTGCCCGCAGGTGCCGTCGAGAGCCCGCGCACGACATCGTCCAACCGGGCGAGTACGGCTCGATCCGCATCGGGATCGGGCGCGGTCGCCGTGGCAGGACCGGTCAGTTCTCGCAAGAAAATCTGTACGGACGGGCCGTCCCGGCGGACGTCCAGCACCCGGAAGAGGGTTCCCGGGGCGAACACCACCTCCTCGGGCCCACGGCTGTGGTCGGCCAACTGCCGTACGCGACGGCCCGCCACCGACCAGATGACGTAGCTCGCGCCCGGCGTCATGGCCGCACGGCTGGAATCGAGCGGCGTGGTGCTCAGCAGGGCGGCGTCGCGGAGCAGCGTCCCCGGGCGGGGCAGGGCCGCGCCGGCTGCGGGGTCGCTGCCCGTGCCGCGCACCACGGCGCCCCGGTAGGACGGCAGCCTGTTCAGCGCCGATGCCACACAGGCGCCGTACGGCAGCATGTCGGGCTCGTACTCGCGCAGGGCACGGATCACCGCGCCATGGCTCAACGGGCCTTCTGGGGTGAGCAGATACAGCCGCAGCGCGATCAGATCGGCGCGGGCCGCCTCCTGTTCCTTGCCGCGCAGTGCGGGCACCCGGGCGAGGGACCTGGCGACGGCCGCGCCGTGCCGGTCCCACTCCCGGTCCGCGAGCGCGCGGAAGGCGGTCCGTTCCGCTTCGCTGCTGCGGTGGCCGGGTTCCAACGGGACGGGCGGCAGCGGAGTGTCGGGGACCTCGGCCGGCTCCGGGCCCTCCGGGGCGCCGGGGACCACCGGGGCCTCCGGGACCTCCGTAACCTGGGCCGCCTCGTCCGCTGCGGTTCCGGTTCCGGTTCCGGTTCCGTCCGGCTCGGTCGGCGCCTCGGGCGTCACGTCCCGGGATGCCGTGGCCCCCGGGGACGCGGGGGCCACGGCGGGAGCCGGGTCGGCGGGTGCGGCGGATTCCACGCGCACAGGTTTCGCCGGGAGCACGTCGTCGGGGCGATCCGGCGCCTCGGTCACACGCGGCGCGGGCTCGCTCGGCCTGGGATCGCTCAGCGCGGGATCGCTCGGCCTGGGACCGCGTGCGGGATCGCCCAGCGCGGGATCGAGTGCGGGCTCCCCGGACGGGCTCCGCTCGGCAGGCGGCTCCGGGCCGTCCGCCGCTGCCGGGTTCTCCTCCGGCGCGGGCCCGCTCAGCGCGGGCCCGCCCAGCTCGTCGTTTCCGTCGTCTGTGCCGGCTCCGGCGCGGGCGTCGCCTGTGTCGCCTGTGTCGCCCGTGTCGCCCGTGGCGCGGGTGCCACCTGTGCCACTTCCATCGTCTGTGTCGGCTGCGGCGGCTGCGGCTTCTCGCGGTTCGTTCGAACCGGAACCACCGGAAACGGAACCATCGGGGCCCTCGGACCGGTCCGGCTCGGTTGTCTGCGGCTCGGCGGGGTCGCTCTGTTCCGGTAGGGGCGCGGTGGGGCCCGGTGTGGTGCGGGACGCCGGTTGCCCGGCCGCTTCGGCCCGCCTCCTGGCGCGTCCCAGCGAGCCGGTCGGGACGCCGTCGTCCGATCCGTCGAGCTCCTCGGGGTCCGGGCCGGCGCCGGTCCGCCGGGGCGTCCCCGGCTTCCCGGTCGGCAGTGGGGCTGCGGGCCTTGCGGCCGGCCCGGGACCGGACGGCCGTGCGGGTGCCCCGGCGGTCGCCGCCGTTCCCGCTCCCGCTCCTGCCCCGGCGGTCGCCGCCGACCCCGTGGCCATGGCTTCGCGCAGCTGCCCGGCCCGTTCGGCCCGCGCCGTCCGCCCGGCGCCCTCCGACGGGCGGACGTGCACGGATCCCGTGGTCCGGCCCGATTGTCCCGGTCGCGGCGGCTGGGGCGGCAGCTCGGGCCTCGACGACTGCGTCCGCGGTCCCGGCGCCGCAGCCGGCCGGTTCACCGGCGCGGGGGCCGGCCGGGCCGGAGCCGGCGGCCTGGCGCGGGCCGGGGCCGGCGCCGGGGCGGCGTAGCGCAGGGTGCGCAGGCCGTGCCGGGCGGAGAGCCTGCGGAGTTCGAGGCCGCCGTCGAGGGACACGCCGTGCACGTGCAGCGTCGCCCGCGCACGCAGGGCGGGTGCCAGGGCGCCCAGCAGACCCGACAGGGCCGGCCACAGCGACGCGTCCATGACCTCGCCCGGCATGCCCAGCTCGATCACCGGGCCGCCCGGGTCCACCTGACGTGCTGTGGGGGACAGCGAGGGGCCGCCGCGCGGGCCGACCCACAGGCCCGCCCTGGTGACGGTGACCTGCCAGCGGTCGGTCAGGCCGACCACGCCCTCCTCCGGACGTGCGGGGCCCGGCAGCGGCGGGGTCCAGCGCAGCACCCGGGGCGGCCGCGCACGGCCGCTCTCGTCGGGCGGTCGGCACACGACGGCGTCCACGAACGGCATCCACGTCGGCGTACCGTCCGGTGCGGCCAGGACCGAACGCACGGAGTACGTCCCCAACGGGCCGCCCGCCGCGACGAGCGGCAGGCCGGTCAGGACCTCCACCTCCGCGTCCGTCCGGTCGGACACCGACTGCGCCAGTGACAGCACGTCACGCCGGCCGCCGGGCACGAGCCGCGCAGCGGACCTGGCCTCCTGCGGCAGGGAGTCGAGGACCGCGGCGACCTCCTCGGCCGAGACGTCCTCCCCGTACGGCACACCGATGACCACGGCCGCGCGCCGGGGGTCGACCGGCACGGCGTGGTAGAGATCGCCCGGCTGGGTCGGGGCCGCCCCTGCGGGCCGCACCAGCAGCCCGGCCGGGATCTGTTCCAGCACGCAGCCGCCGGCCGTGCCCGAAGGCACACCGCGCAGCGCGGACTGCCAGGACGGCTCCGGGCTGCGCGGGCCCAGCGGCTGCGGCTTCGCGCCCGGGGCGAACCGCCACCAGCCGCCCTCGGCCGCGCCCCCGTTGGCGGTGGACGCGACGGGGACGAAGAGCGAGCCGCCCGGTACGACGAGGGGCGGGCCGTCCGGGGCCCTCACCTCGAACCCCCAGGCGTCGGCGATCCGGCGGGCGGTGGCGGGCCGGTCCTCGGCGTCGTGCCCGGCACCGGCCATGACCAGTTGTACGGACTCGGTGCCCGAGTCGCGCAGCGAGTCGAGGAGTTCGCTCAGCCTCGGCCAGAAGGAGCGGGCCTCCGCCCCCTCGGCGTTCGCGATGACGGTCACCGTCCCCTCGTCCGTGCGCGTGCCGCGCGCCAGATCGACGACATCCGCAGGCGTGAGCGTGTCGTCCGACGGGGTCCGGAGCAGCAGCAGACCGTCGTGGTCCTCCACCACGAGCCCCTCGGGTGCCGCTTCCGGCAGGTTCGTGGCGGCCCGTTCGACGGGGGCCGGGGAGCGGTCGCCTCGGCGCCGCGCGAAGGAACCACCCCAGCGAGTCACTCCTGCGGCCTTTCTCCGGCCGGCGCACCGGCAGTGGCGGGGCCGGGGCCCGGCGCGGCCGCCGGGTCCCCCACCCGTGTCGCGTGGATGCGCGGCGTTCCCGCCCCGCCCGGCTCCTCCGGCGGCACCGGCCGGGCCTCACCGCGCTCCTGGGCCGCGATCTCCTCGGCCAGTGCCTCGGTGTCCATGACCATCCCTGCCGGGCCGGTCGGGTTGACGTAGAGCGAGTGGCCCTCGGGCAGGACCTCGACCACATCGGCCACCGGGACCACCCGGGCCGCGAACGTCCCGACGACGCGGTAATACGCGGGGGCGGTGAAGACGGGGACGACGGGCTCGCCCTCCGCCGACCGCACGGCCAGCGGCTCGCCGTCGGGGCCGAGGAGCACCGCGACCTTCGCGGCGGCCAGCGTGCGAAGCACCTCGCCGGGCGGGCCGTATCCGGTCACGGCGCGCTGGACGGCCAACTCGACCGGGTCGGTGGCCCTGGGCCAGCCGCGCGCCTGAGGGGAAGGGCGGTACTCCGCGCTGTCCTCCCACGCCACGATCGTGCCCGTGGCGTCCGTACGCCAACGGCCCGGAACCGCCCAGTCCGGCGGCGCGCCCCTACCCGACCAGGCGGGATCGGGAACGCTCAGCCACCGGTCGGGAAGGCCCAGAGCCGCCTCCGTCACTTCCGGGGGCGGTTCGGGGAAGAGCTCGGTGACGTCGGCGTCGGCGGATTCGACGACGTCAGTGGGCTCGGTGTCCCCGGTGGGCCCGGTATCGGCGGTGGGCCCGGTGATGTCCGTGGACTCGGTGGCCGGTCGGCGGTGCGCCGGTATCGCCCCGGCATCCGCGTCGACGGGGAAGGGCTCGGGCTCGGGCGGCGGGGGCATCGTGGGGAGGGGCCCATGGTCGTAATCAGTCACCGGCGGGCACTCCCGACACAGAAGACACGGTCCATCCCTTCGAACTCACCCTCATCGTTTGACAGTCTGGTGGTGCCGACCCCGAAATCCGGTTTCCCCGCGATGACATACCGGTGTCCGAAGTGTGAAGCGCCCATGACATCGCGGGACGCGACCCGACAGGACCATGGCCCCCACCCCGACGACAACGTTGTTCCCGGCCTGCCCGACGGCACCCGGATGCCCGGTTCGTACTTCTGGAGAGACGCCGTGCTCCGCCCCGGCGTTCCACCGTTCAATGGTCAACCGTACCCGCACCACGGCTCAGGCCGGCCACCCGTCGGGGGACTCCTCCGCCTCGTACTCCTCCAGTTCGGCCCGGCCCGCGCGCAGTTCGGTCACCGTGACGAGCTGCCCCACCGGGGCGGACGAGCTGAGGAACAGCACTTCCCTTCCGGGCGGCAGCCGTTCCAGGAGTTCGGGTACGAACATCACCTCGTGCACGGGAAGTTCGCCCGCCGCCGGCCGCGAAGCCGCCGAGAAGACGGGCACCGCCTCCGTACCGTCCTCCGCCTCGGTCACCGTCAGGCCGCCGTTCCCGTCGACGCACACCGCCAGCTCGGCGTCGGCGAGCATCAGGGCGAACAGCTCCCGCGACGCGTAGCCGGTGGCGACCAGTTGTACGGCGGCGTCCACGGGGCTGACCGGCGGCGGCCAGCCGTGCGCGTCGGGCGAAGGACGGTAGCCGGGGTTCTCCTCCCACTCGACGATCTCCCCGTTCCCGTCGCTCCGCCAGCGTCCGAGCCTCGCCCACGAGGGCGGGGGCTCGTCCTCGTCACCGTTCCAGTGCCGGTCGACCACGGACATCCAGTGGCCGGGGGCTTCCCTGGCCGCCCTGACGTACTCCTCGGGCGGCTCGCGGAACCCCGGCCGCCCCCTCAGCACGGCGGTCGGGCCGCCCAGGGTCCCGGAGCGGACCGCGCCTTCGTCCGGGGTGCCGGATGGGCTCGTCATGCGCGGTCCGTCCCGTCCCGCGAACCGTCCGCCCCGCGCGCCGCCTTGTCGACCGCCTGCCGCAGGGCATCGGTCTCCACGGTCATGCCGACCGGCCCCGACGGGTTGAGGTAGAGCACATGGCCCTCCGGTATCCGGTCGACCACCTCGGCCACGGGCGCCAGTTCGTAACCGAAGCGCCCGGCCGCCCGCAGATAGCCGGGGGACGTGAAGACGGGCACCACCGGCGCCCCCTCGGGAGAGGTGGCCGAAAGCGGGCTGCCGCCGGGGCCCAGCAGGACGGCGACCTCCGCCCCGGCCAGCGCCCTCGGCACCGCCTCACCCGGGCCGTACCCGGTGGCCGCGAGCTGGACCGCCTCGTCCACAGGGTCGGCCGGTGCGGGCCAGCCGAGCGCCTGGGGCGAGGGGCGGTACCCCTCGTTGGCGCGCCACTCCTCGATCTCACCGTCCAGGCCGGACCGCCACTGGCCCACCACCGCCCAGTCCGGCGGTTCGCCCTTCCCGGACCACGCGGGGTCGACCATGCCCAGCCAGTGGTCGGGAGCGAGCCGGGCGGCTTCCTCGATCTCCGCGGGGACCGGCGGCGCGGTGTCGTCGATGGGACCGGGTCGCGCGGTGGGCGTACCGGCGGCGGTGTTGTCGTTCATGAGCTCCTCGCTGGGAAGTTATGCGCGGTCGTCCAGTATGCGGCGGAGCTTTCCGGCCAGGGAGCCGGACGTGTCCAGGCCCCGGGCGCGGAGCCAGGCGTCGATCAGCCGCTCCAGCCGGTCGTCGGTCAGGACCCCGTCGTCGGGGCCGGACAGGATGTCCGGGCTCAGCGCCTCCAGGACGTGGAGGACGTCCTCGATGGAGTTCTGATGGGCTGCCAGCCAGGCGATCACGGCTGGGTCGCCCGGCAGATCCGGTACCTCCGGGCCGTCCGGGAGGTCCGGCGCCGTGCCCAGCGCGTGTTCGTCGGGGAACCGGCCGTCCGTGGCCACGTGTTCGCGCAGCTCCGCCTCGGTCAGCGGGGCGATGCGCCAGTAACGGCCCCAGTTGTCGGTGTAGTCGAGCTCGGCCGGCTCCGGGCTGCCGCTTTGCCGCAGACGGTCGAGGACGAGCTGGGAGCCGCGCATGATCTCGTCCAGGGAGTGGTGCTCCGCCTGCAGCATCTCGGCCATCACCCCGAGCCGCACCAGGCCCAGATCGACGTCCAGGCCCCAGGCCTCGCGCATCTTCGCGGCCTGCGACATCAGCCGGTGGGCCGATCCCGAGGTGCCGGCCAGGACCAGGCTGCCGTCCGCTTCCGCGCCGGACTGCTCGGGGGTGCTCATCGCGATGTGGAACCGGTTCATCCCCGGGATCCACGGGACGGCCGCCTGCCCCATCAGGGCCCGCTCGGCCTCGCTCAGCGGCGGCGAGAGGTCCTCGGGGCGCACCGGGGTGCGCAGCGTCCGCTCGGCCTCCTCCATCAGCGCCTGCTCGCCGGGGTCCCGGTCCGGCCGCCCGCTCAGCGCCGCGTAGGCCGTCATCGCCTCCGACCGCGGCCTCGACGACCGGTATTCGGCGGTAATCACCTCGGGGTTCGGGTCAGGGCTGCCCAGCAGGTCCGAGATCAGTCCGCCGTGCCCGTCCGGCGACTGCGCACCGATCCACAGCATGGCCATCCGCTCCCGCAGGTTGCCCGACTCGACCACCGCCAGGAGCCGTTCCCGGCCGGTGCCCACCGCCCCGTCCACGGTGGGGTCGTCCGAGCCCAGCTCCGGCCGGCGGCCCACCGCCTCGGCCCGCTCCCACAGCTCGCGCACCATCACGCCGAGCTGAGCGTTCGCCGCTTCGTGACCGCCGAGATACCGGCCGAGGCGCTGCTCGAAACGCTTCGCCTCCCGGGCGTAGCGGATGCGGGCCATGACCCACTCCGGCGCCGGACGGGCCGCCAGCAGGTCCCGCACCGGGAGCGGCGCGCCGGTCAGGGCGTCCGCCACCCGGCGCATCCGTGCCTCGCTGCCGGTGGCGGTGGCGGTGGCGTCCGGCCCGTCCGGCAGTCCGGCGAGCAGGCGGTCCCCGTCCCGGACCAGGAGGGCGGCCGGTGTGCCCGCGGCGGGTTCGCCGTGGAGCGTCGTCATACCGTCCGGGCCCGCCACGGCCACCGCGGCACCGAGTCCGCGAGCCGCCGCCGCCACGAGCGGCCCCATCGGCACGTCCACGTCCTCGCCCCCGTAGGAGGGGTCGCTGAGCAGCGCTCGGAGGCGCTGAACGGGGTCCGGGGAGATCCGTGCGGCCGGGAACCGGTCGCCCAGCAGCATCGCCTCCGCTCGCTGACCGGCCGGGAGCGCTACGCCGATCCGGTCGAGGAGACCCAGCGGAAGGCTCCGGCCCCCGTCGAGCGGCGGCACCGCCTCCTCCGTCACGTCGTCTGCGGTGAGGGTGCGGTCCAGCCAGTCGCGGAAGTCCCCGGCGGTCTCGACGCCCGCCGCGCGCAGCGCGTCGGTGGCCACGTACCGGAGGGCGAACAGCAGTGTGTCCACGGTCCGGTCGCCCTCTCCGGGCGACTCGTGGAGCGCGAACACGGTGCCGCCGAACTCGGCGGAGTCCGGTCCGGTACGCCGGTAGCCGGGCGGAGCCTCCGAGGGGGCCGTCCGCGCCGCCGCCGTACCGTCGGCGGTCGGCTGCCCGGTGCCGAGGTCGAACAGTTCCTCGGCCGGGGTCGCGAACTCGGCGGGGGTGAAGGGGAGCGGGCCGTCCTGCGGCAGCGCGGCGAGGCTGTCCGGCACCGGATTCGCCTCCTCCACCACCTCGCTGAGCATCGGGGGCCGCTTCTCGGTGTGGACGAGCCGCCGGCTGACGACGTCGAACCGCATGCCCGGCGGATACAGCGCCTCCCCCTCCGACAGGTGCTTGAAGAAGGGCACGCCGTCGCGCGCGGTCGAGTCCCTGATCTCGATCAGCTTGCGGTGCGAGCCTGACGGGACGGGCTTGTCGCCGAGTGCGAACTCGACCGCCTCCCCGATCACGAGGGAGGCGCTCCGGAAGAACGCCACGTCGATCGTCTCCTCGCCGTACATGGGGCCGCTCACGTCCGGCGCGTCCACCGGTCCGGGCGCCCCGCGCTCGCCCCACCAGACGGTCCGCCCGACGGGCGGCAGGATGTCCAGCGCCTCGACGGCCATGTCGATGTGCAGCCTCAGCTCACCGTGCAGCCGGTCCGCCATCATGTCGACGCGGCGCCGCAGCCGGGCCAGCTCCGGGCTCGGCCCGTCGAGATCGGGCAGGTCGCTGAGCGCTTCGTACAGCTCGGTGAACTCCGGCCGGCTCACCAGGGTGAGCGGGGGCATGTCCAGCTCCTCCTCGCGCGCCGAATCCAGGATGTAGCGCCAGGTGTGGAAGCGCACCAGATGACGGCTGACGCCCTGTCCGAGCCGCTCTCCGTTGAGCAGCGCCTTCATCAGCCGGTAGTCGTACGAGCTGTAGAGGTACAGGGCCGTCATATGGGCCGGGGTGAGCCGCCGGAGCGCCTCGACGCCGCGCTCGCCGTGTCGGTCCAGCCACGCGGACATGGCGAGGAGCCTGCCGGTGGGCCGGGGCGGGAGTGCGCCGTCGAGCGCGGCGTCGGCCATCGCGACCAGCGCGTCGGGCACGTCCATCGTGCCGGTGACCTCGAACGGGAACGACATCCGCTGCTGGTACATGACCTGGTGCGGCGGGGCCAGGGCGTCGAGCGCGCCGCTGTCGGGGCCGGCCGGCAGCAGCCCGCTCCCCAGGAAGTGGCCCACCGCCCAGGTGTGCAGCGAGGCGCCGTCCCGGGTGGCGGCGGCGCGTTCGTCCGCGGTCCCCATGCCGATCAGGTGGGAGGCGCGCAGCACCTCGTGCAGCGACTGCAGGTCGCCCGGGATCATCCAGGCGGCCAGGGCGGCGCGGAACGCCGGCAGCACGGTGGGCGGCAGGCCGAGGGCGGCGGCCATCCGCAGCAGGCGCAGCGCGGGGCCGTGCTCGCCGCCCACCCGGCGGAAGCCACGGCTGTCGTGCACCGCGCGGTAGGCGCTGTCCGCCGTGAACCGGCCGAAGCCGCCGCCGGCCCCGGCGAGGGCCTCCTCGACCTGGCGGGGCAGCTCCCGGCCGGCGTACGCGGCGCGCAGGAGGACCCGCATCAGGCCGTCCAGCGCCTCCGGGCCCGCAGGCGTGCCGAGCAGCCGCTTCAGCTCGGCGACCGGGTCCTGCGGCGCCTCGTCCGGCGCGAAGAAGGCGCGCTGTGCGGCCTCCTCCCCGTGCCGCTCGACGAGCACCGCGTACACCTCGCGCACCACGTCCCCGACCGCCTCCGCGAGTTCGGGGGCCTCGCTCAGCGCCTCTGCGAGGGAGTCCTCCCAGTCGACGGCGGCCTGCCGCCACTCGCGCTCCCGGTACAGGCCGGTGAACCGGGCGGTCTCCGGGGCCCCGGCCGGCTGCCAGGACGACACCGCCCAGGGCGCTTCGGCGGGCTGCTCCGGGCCGGTGTCCGGCGTACCGCCCCTGACGTTGACGTGGTCCGGCGCCGGACGGCCGAACGCGGCGCGCCCGCCGGTGCCCGCGTCCGGGGCCGGTGTCCGGGGGCCCTGCCGGCCGTCCGGGTATTCGGTCACCCATACCGTGGCTTCCCCCTCGGCGTCCTCCAGCAGGTGCGGCAGCCCGTCGGACACCGCCGCACGGCCCACCGGCATATGGACCGGCAGCCCGGACCCGTCCGCCATCCGCCTGGCCCGCGCGCGGGCCTCTGCCTCGCTTTGCGGTACGTCGCCGGGGCCGCACGCGAGCACCGTCACACTGCGGGTGCCTCGCTCCCGCGCCGAGCGCAGGAGCCGCCCCGCGTACGTACCGTCGTCCCGCCGTACCCCGCCGTCCTCGGTGACCAGGGCGAGCCCGTCGGGGCCACCGTGCGACGCGAAGAAGAACGTGCCGTCGGCCGTGCCGCCGCCCGGCAGCGTCCGCTCGGTCGCGACCGGCCGGCCCTCGCCGTCACGCTCCCACGACACGAAGCCCCGCGCGCCGCCGAGCCGGGCGTACTGCTCCTGCCGTGCCGCCCAGTCCGCGTCGTCGAACGACGCCACGCCGATGAGTTCGCCGTCCTGCCCGTGGACGGGCCGCAGCACCGGGGCGGGCCGCTCCTCGGACCGGGCGGCGACGGTCGAGGGGCCGATGCCGAACAGCTCGTCCGCCGGTCCGGCTTCCGCGATCCGCCGGGCGGCTCCGGGCATCCGGTGACGCGCGGTCACCTCCGTTGCTTCCACGGACTCGTAGGGCTCGGTCCGCAGGCCGCCCGGAACGACCGTCCGGGTGGCGACGCCGAAGGAGGCGCCCGGCGGGTACAGGGCCTCGGTCTCCAGCGGCAGCACCACGAACGGGCTCACCTCCCGCGCCGTCGAGCCCGCCACGTGCACCAGTCCCCGGTGCGCGTCCCCGGGGACCCCCTTGCTGCGGTGCATGAAGCCGAGTGCTTGCTCGCGTACCAGGGCCGTGCTGCGGAAGAACGGCATCGTGATCCCGTTCCTGCCGTACACCGGTCCGTCCGCCGGCGGCCCGCCCAGCGGGCCCGGCATCCCCCGGTCCCCCCACCAGACGTCCCGGTTCAGCGGGGGCAGCAGCTCCAGGGCCTCGATCGCCATGTCGACGTGCAGCGGAAGGTCCTCGTACAGCGCGTCGGCCATCGCGTCCAGGCGTCGCCGCAGGCCGGCCACCTCCGGGGTCGGGTCCTGGAGGTCGTCCACGTCCCACATCGCGTCGAACAGGGCGGTGAACCCGGGCTGCTTGCGGAGCGTCATCGGCAGCAGGTCGGCGGCGCCGACCTCGGCCATCTTCCGGGTCATCGTCCAGGTGTTGAGGCGCACCAGCCGGCGCCCCATGCCGGGGCCGAACCGCTCGCCGTTGAGGAACGCCTTCATCTGCCGGTAGTCGGCGCCGCTGTAGAGGTGTATGGCCGTCAGATGGGCCGGGTGCAGCCGCTCCAGGGCCTTCCTGCCCTCGTCGCCGTAGCGGTCCAGCCAGGTGCCGAGCGCCCGGCCCCGGTCGGTGTCGGGAAGCGGGTCCCCGGCGAGCGCGGCGTCGGTCAGGGCCACGAGGCCGCCGGGGAGGGCGAGCCTGCTGCGTGTGATGTCCTGGCCGAACGTCATCCGCTCGGCGTACAGGGCGCGATGCGGCGGTACGAGCGGCTCGGCGGGCGGGTTGTCCGGGTCCGTCAGGGTCGCGTCGGACGTCGCCGCGGTGTCCGCTGCCCAGTTGTGGAGGCCGGCGCCGTCGCGCAGCGCGAGGTCGCGTTCCTCTTCGGTTCCCAGGCCGAGCCGGTGGGAGGCGCTCAGGATCTCCGGCAGCGACTGCAGATCGGCCGGGACCGCCCAGGCGATGACCGCGTCGCGGAACGCGAGCAGCTGTGCGGGGGAGGCGCCGAGCGCGGCGTAGGTCCGCAACAGCCGCAGCGCGGGCCCCCGGTCACCACCCACCCGGCGCAGGCCCCGGCTGTCGTGCACCTCCCGGTACGCGCTGCCCGGCGCGAACCGGGCGCGCCGGCCGGCCGGCCGGGACAGGGCTTCGGCCACCTCGCGCGGCAGCCCCGGACCCGCGTACGAGGCGTACGTGAGCGCGCTCATCAGTGCGTCGACGGCGAGCGGCCCCGGGGGCAGCGCGAGCAGCCGCTCCAGCTCTGCGGCCGGGTCCCCGGCGACCGCGTCCGGGGCGAAGAAGGCCCGCAGGGCGGCGGCCTCGCCGTGGCGCTCGGCGAGCTCCCCGTGCATACGGCGCGCCGCGTCACGGACGGACTCGGTGAGCCCGGCGGTCCGGCCCAGGTGCCCGGCGAACGCGAATTCCAGGTCCACCCCGCGCCGTCGCCACTGGCGGTCCCGGTACATGCCCGCGAACCGCACCGCGCCCGGCGATCCGGCGGGCCGCCAGGACCGCACCGCCCAGCCGGGCCCGGTGCCGGAAGCGGTACCGGTGTCCGCCTCCGGGGCGATGTCCGGAGCGTTCCGCGCGGCGTTGTCCGGTCCGGCCGGGGACACCGGAGTGGCGTTGATCCGGGCGGGGGACGGATAGCCGATGCCGGGCCGCTCGTTCCTCTCACCGGGGCCGGTGCCCGTGCGGACGGCGCCGTCCTGGACGGTTACGGGAGCGAAGTGGAACGTACCGACGCCGGACTCCCGCCGGGCCTGCGGCGCCGGCCAGGACGGGTCCGGGGCAGCGCCCCCGGGGCCCGGGAGAGGCTCCGCCGCCTGCGGGGCGGCGGGGGCGGAGGTGGCCGCCGCGGTACCGAAGACGGTGAGTGCGGCGTCGGTCGTGGTGCCGGGGGCGGCGAACTGCCGGACGGTCCCGGTCCACCGGCCCGGGTTCTTGGTGGCCGGGTCGAGGAGGGCGAGGATCACGAGAGGGGTGGCGGGATCGGGCGCGTTCAGCATCATCGGCGCGTCGTAGCCGAAGGCCGGACGTCCGGTGCGCTGGGAGAACCGCTGCAGCAGCCCGGCGGGGAGCACCCCGGGGCCGGTGGTCAGGAACAGCACCGGGGTGTTCAGCGGGACCGTGCGCAACGCCGGGTCCATCGCCATCAGCGCCAGGAACTCACCCTCCGAGACCTCGACGGGAGCCCGGCCCGGCAGATGCAGCACGAGGGAACCGGCCCAGTCCACCTCGACCACGTTCAGCAGCGGCATGGGCCGTTCCGGACCCGTCCAGACCGGCTGAACCAGCTCTGTGACCGTCCCGTTGGGCCCGTGCGCGATCCGCCGCACCCGGCCCCAGTCGACCCCGGCAGGCGCCGGCGTACCCGACCAGTTCACACCCTGGACATTCGGCCCCTGCCGCAGCAGAGCCGCTGGGGCGAAGGCGCCGGCCTCCCGCAGATGACGCGCAGCCAGCAGATCGTGGTCGGAGGCGTCCGCGCCCTCCGCGATCGCCTTGGCCGTCAGCTTCCACAGGGTCTCCTGCCCGGCCCGGTCCCACACGGCGGCCACATCCAGATGGAGAACCTTGCGGCCCATCGCCTCCCGGTCGGCGGGCGTCATCGACCGGAAGATCTGGGCCGCACGGGTCATGGCCCAGAGCGTGGAGGCCGCGTGCCTCGGAGAAAACGGCGCGCCGGGCGGCAGCGACTGCACGTACCGCATCTTGTCCACGCCGTTCTCACCCATGTGCTTGAGGGTGAGCTCGACCACCGGCGCGGGTATCTCCGCCGTCAGCTTGGCGTCCGGATCGGCCGCGATCCGGGCCGCGGCGAAGTCGAGCAACGCCACGTACCCGGCCGGAGCCGGAGCCCTCCCGCTGTGCTCCTGGACGAAGAAGGCCCACATGTCCAGGCGGAACGGCGTCAGCCCGCTTATCGCCGGATCGTTCACCCGCATCCGCTCCAGCGCGCCGATCCCCTTCAGCACCCGCTCGTACCGGCCCCCCACCACACCGCGGTGATCCTCGATCCGGTTGCCGAACACCTCCCGCAGAGCCCGTACGAGCCGCAGCGTCGTGGCCCGGACCTCCGGCGACGCCTCACCCGTGCCGAGGTGCAGTCCCGCTTCCCGCGCCAACTGGTCCAGCTCGTGATCCAGCGGCTCGGGACGGGCGACGACCCGGCGGCCGCGTTCGCCGTCGGCGCCCTCCAGAGCCACCCGCATGGTGTTGCCCATGCCGGTCTGCCTGGTGCTGCCCTCCGTCTCCATCCGGCTCAGATTCGCGACGTGCCCGATGAGCGGGATGTCCTCCAGCGGATCGTCGATGTGCGGGGCGGGCGCGTACGAGCGCTGCTGCTGCCTCGGGTCACCGTCCGACGCGCTCCAGCAGATCTCCAGATGCATCCGGTGCCCCGGCGGCAGCTCCCGCACCTCGCGCAGGCCCGTGATGTACGCGGCGGCTGCCCGCTTGTCCAGCACCACCGTCCGGCCGTCGAGGAGCGGAAGCCCCATCCGGCCCGGATGGCCGTGCGCGGCGAAGAGATACACCGCCGAAGCCATCGACACCGGCTCCGTACCGGTGTCCTGATAACCGGTGTCGGCGGGTGTCCGATGCACCAGCCGGCTCATCCGGCGGAAGATCCGGAAGCGCTTCTCCCGGGACCGCAGCGCGTCCCCCCGCGCGACCGCCAGCCGTCCGTACCGCTCATTGCTCTCGTCCGCCAACGGCCGCGTGTCCACGTCGCTGTCGCGGAACACCGTCCCGTCCATCGCGGTCCACTGGCGGTCCTCGTAGGCCGTGTTCGCAGAGGGGTCGACCGAGATCCACAGGCCGATCGGCGCGTCCGGATCGCGGTCGACCATCACCACGACGTGCGCGTCCCCCGAACTGTCGGCTATCAGGCGCCCGTCACCGCTGGGGCCCCACACCTTCCGCCCCAGCCGGTCGGCCACCGTCCGCAGCGTCCGCTGGTACTGCGCCCCCGCGAACGGAACGGCCAGCACCACCGGCACGTCCTTCGCCAGCTTCGTCAGCTCGGGATCGGCCTCAAGCGCGTCGGCCAGCCCCTCGGCGTCCAGCACCCGGCCGTCCGGCAGGCGCACCCGCCCGCTCTCGCCGTCCGCCGACACCACGTAGGCGTCCTGCGGCCACGGCGCCGCCTCACTCGACACCTGTTTGGGGACCTCGCCGGCCCGGGTCTCGATGACCCTTACCTCCGGCAGCACCCGGCTCACGGACGACGTCTTCCAGCTGCGGCCCCGCGAAGGACCGGAGGACGCGGCAGGCCCGATCATGGTCCGCGCCGAGAGGATGCCGTCGTCCGGTCCCGTGAAACCTCCGGTCACGGCGGAGGGCGCGGCGGGGGTCACCGCGGGGGTCACCGCGGGGGTCACCGCGGGGGTCTGCGTCGTGGGTTCCGGGGCCGGCCCGAAGAGGGACATCTCCGTGTCCGGCGCCGCCCCGCCGCCGATGGCGTCCGGGGTGGCGCCGGCCCCCTCCCAGGCCCGCACGCTCTGGTACCGGGGAATGAGCTGGAGTCCGGACAGCTCCAGATCGGCGCCCACCGAACCCGCCGCCTCGACCAGCAGGAACTGCAGAGCCACCGGCAGCGGAGGCATCGGCTGCCCGCGATCGGCGAAGTACGCGCCGGCCGCGGACCGCAGAGCGCTCCAGGTCAGCAGGGACTCCGAGCCATTGGCCGCCCGCACCCGGTCCAGCGCCCAGAACCCGCCCAACAGCGCCTCGAACGCCGCACGGTCGTCCTCCAGCAGCGGACCGTAGACCAGCCGGATCGCCCGCACCCAGCGCCGTACGGCCGGAGCGCGCCCGCGGTCGCCGGTCACCAGCTCCGCGAGCCGGGCCAGCTCGGCGGTGGACGGCTCACGCCGGAAGCCGACCCACCAGTCCCCCTCCGCCAGCTGCCACCGCGCCGGCGCACCTCCCTCGCCCGGGACGAGGACCGGCTCCTGCCCGCTCCCCGTCCCCCACACCCAGCGGTCGAAGCCGTCGGAGAGCACCTGGCCCGGGAGCGGGACCTCCAGCGGATCGGCTACCGGCGGGCCCGCCAGATCGGCCCCCGCCACCACCACGGCCGTCTCGGGGAGCGCCGCCGTCAGATCGCCGTCCACGGCGAACAGGAGGTCCACGATCCGCGCGTAGTCGAAGGCCGCGTCGCCGCCGTCCGACAGCGCCAGCACGGCGCCCCGGGCATCGCCGCGAAGGCCTACCAGCCGCGCCCTGCCGAACGGCAACGGCTGCAGCGGACTCTCCAACGGCACCGGCCCGCGCCGCACCAGCGTGAACCCGCCCGCGTCCGGCATCGCCCCGTAGGCGTGCCGGTGAGCGTCCTGCCAGTCCTGCACCGGACGCGAGGACAGCCCCACAGTCCGCCCGTCCGCGCCCCGGTGGGTGACCGTCAGCACCCGCTCCAGCGGGACCCGGGTCCCGTCGAGCGCGACGATCTCCGCCTTCCACTCCAGGACCGGCGGCGTCCGCCCGGGATCGGCCAGGACGGCGAGGGCGCCCCGCGCCCCGTCGACGAGTGCCCGGAGCCTGGGCTGATGCTGCGCGGGGAGGCCGTCGATGGCGTCGGACGCCTCGTCGACGGCCGCCCGGAGCGCCCGGTGCACGGGGTCGTCGGCGGGCAGCGGGGTGCCCAGGGCGTAGGCGCCCAGCGCGCGGGCGGTCCGCTGGCTGTCCTCCACCGACATCAGCCTGTTGGTTCCGCCGCCGGGCCTCGGCAGACCCGTCATCAGGGCCATCTGCACGAAGGCCGCCAGACCCCGGACCACCGGGTTGTTGACGATCCGGCCGATGGATTCGCGCAGGACGTCCTCGGGCAGCGGGGCCGCGTACCTCTGCGCCCGCAGATAGGCCTCCCGGCTGAGCCGCGACAGCTCGGCGACGGCACGCCGGATGTCCTCGGGCGTCATCAGCTGACCGTCATAGGCGAAGTGCCGCAGTTCCGTGAGGACCAGCGGGACCGCCAGCCTGCCGTCGTCGGTGTCCAGGGTCGGGTACTGGTCGTCGTCCATGTCGACCATCTGCTTCTGCGTGACGGTCCGGCCCTCTGAGGTGCGTCCCGTCAGTACGGAGGTCAGGTGCTCGCGGGGGGAGGGCACCTCTCCGATGGTCGCGTCGAAGAACCCCGGGAAGAACGGCTCCCCCGGCGTGACGGCCTTCCGGTAGAGCTCCAAAAGCCTGCCGAGGGTGGCGGCGAGACCTCCGCTGATGCCGTCGTGGTGCTGGTCGAGGAGCTGCCGGCTGCGCGGCCGCAGCGCCCGCAGGACACGGTCCAGCGAGGGCCGGGACGCCACCGCCAGGGCGTTCTTGACCATGAACGGGACCGGGCCCCGGTTGAGGATGACGCCGGTCGGCCTGGCCACGGTGTGGGAGAAGCCGAAGCGCAGATAGCCCCACATGTCGTCGACGTCCGGTATGACCGCGAGGAAGGGAACGGACACGTCGGGCACGTCCTCGCGGCCGGTGAAGGCGCGCAGCATCTCCGAGAGGGCCTTCATCCCGAATTCCCGGCTCGCCCCGTCCACCGAGCCGAAGGGTCCCGGCGGCAGCCGGTCCGCCACCTGGTCCTGGAGCACGCTCAGGCCCAGGGCGGGCAGTCCCGTGGTGGGCTGGACGTAGGCGAGGCTCGACCTGACCGGGGTCCGGCCGACGAGGATGCTGTCGCCCAGCTCCGTGGTAATCCAGCCGTCTCCGGCGGGGAAGAGCTCGGCCAGCGGGATCTGCTCGGGCGCGCCGGGCTCGTCCCTGGCGTCCAGCGCCCGCTCCATCCTCCCCAGCTTCGCCAGCGCACTCTCCTGGGACTGCCTCCGCTCGCCCGGCAGCACCGCCATCGGCTCGATGACGATCTCACCGATGAGATAGGAGGTCTGGGTGGGCTTCGGCGCTCCCGGTGGCAGCGCGGGAGGGTACGTGAGGTGCAGCCGCCCGTCGGCGGTCCGCCAGAAGCCGCCATGATCGGTAACGATCTTGAAGCCGGGGGCAGTGGCCAGCACCAGCTTGGCGGGAAGGTCGCCGCCCCCGCTGATCAGGAACACCTGACGCTTCTCGACCTCCAGGCCGATGGCGCCGTAACCGCGCACGGGCGCCGGGTCGAGCAGAGCGGCCGCCGTCGACGACGACTGCGCGAACACCGGCAGCGCGTGCTCCACGGCCTTCCCGGCGGGGTCGATCACCAGCGCCTGCCCGTCGGACGGCGAGACCCTCGGCGGGAACGCCGACACCTGGCGGTCGGCACGGGCCGACACGTCCACCCACACCACACCGTCCGGCCCGCCCAGGTGGTAGGCCGCCCACGCGTGCCCCGGCGCGTCGTCCTGACGCCGCGCCAGGACGAGCCCCACGGCGCCCGGCCCGGCCACACGGACCGCGTCCGCCACCGCGCCCCACGACCGCACCCCGCGCCACCCGGGCCCGGCCACCAGCGAGGACGCCGGGCCGGAGCGGACAGCCGAGCCGTCCAGCGTGACAGCCGGGCGCACCCCCCGCGGATACAGGCTGTCCCGCAGTTCCCCCAGCAGCGTCAGGCACCGCTCGACGGACATGCGCCCCGCCGGCTCCCGGTCCGCCACCTCGCGCACCTTCCGCCTCAGCTCCGCACGGCTGAGCACCGGAAGGGGCGCGAGGGGAGCCGTCAGGGCCGCGCGGGCACGCTCCCGCGCCTCGGCACCCGCCGTCGCGGCGGCGGGCCCGACCGGGTGTCCGGGCGCCGGGGCAGGGCCGTGGGGCTGCGGCACGAGTGCGTCCCCGGCCGGGTCCCACATCGCCCGGAAGCCCGCCCAGACGTCCTCCTCCTGCCGCGGGTTGGACTGCCAGGGGTGGAAGCCCCTCGGGTCGGGGCCGTACAGCTCCCGCAGCAGCGGCAGCAGCTTCGGCTCGTGCTCGCGGACCCACTTGGTCCCGTTGTTGCGGGGCAGGCCGGTGTACGGGTCCGTCCCGGCGTTCGTCGAGAGGTAGACGTTGCTGAGCTGGGCGAAGTACTCGAACTCGTCACGGGAGGAGTAGTTGCGGTGCGTGCCGGAGTCGTCGTACAGCGGCCCGTCGGGCCAGTCCGTGAAGCCGCCCTTCCGCGTCTTCTCGGCGAACGCCTCGGTGATCAGCCGCCGCTGGCTGTCGGTCAGCCCGTAGCGGTGGACGGCGTGCGCGAACTCGTGGGTCGTCGTGGAGTAGCCGTCGTTGTGGAGGCCCGCGCCCGGCACGCTCGTGGTGCCCCCCAGCAGGTTCTCCTCCGCGGCCGCGACCTGTCCGTCGAGCTGGACGCCGCGCTCGGTGTCGAAGGGGCGCGCGTCCTCGGTCGACTCGCCCCGGATGGTGCGGAACGCCTCCAGCGAGGTCATGGCCGCGTCCTTGGGGACGACGATCATCCGGGCGCCCTCGTTCAGCATCCGCTCGGCCGCGGCGGGCGAGCGCAGCATCCGCGCCACCTGTGCCCGCGCCTCGATCCCCGCCGAGACGTTCAGATCGACACCGGCCGGGACATCCACCATCAGCAGCGCGGCCGTGCGCGCGAACTCGTCGGCGGGCAGTCCCCGGCGCAGGGCCGCCACCAGCTCCCGGTCCGCGGCCAGGGTCTCGCGGTCCTGCTGTGAGAGCGGCAGCAGCCGGGCGGTCCGCTCCGTCCCGGCCATCGTGGGCAGCAGGCCGGCCAGGGCGGCCAGTTCCGCCGCCGGCAGCGAGGGCCGCACCGTCGTCGCGGACGGGGGCGGCGGCGCCACGGCGGGCGCGGCGGCAGCGGCCGCCGTCCGCTCCTGCGGCGGCGGCGCGGGCAGGGGCTGCCCGCCGAACCGGCCGGAGCGGGTCGGCCGGGCGGGCGCCGAGGACATGGAGCTGAGCAACGACGGCTCCGTGCCGCTGCCCTCCGCGCGGCGGCCGGTCTCCAGCGTGCTCACGAGGCCGGGCAGCCGCCCCCACGCCTCGGTGTGCCGGCGCGCCTGCTCGCTCAGGTCCTGCCGGGCCTCGGTCAGGTCACGCTCGATGCCTCTGACCTGGGTCCGGATCGATTCGCGGGCCCCGGTCGCGCGCCGCAGGGCGGCGTCCGCCCGCAGCAGCGCACGCTCCGCCCGGGTCACGTCCCCGTCGGCGCGGGCGAGCTCCGAGACGAGGGGGCCCTCCTCCTCGCGCGCCACGTCGAGGGCCGCCTTGGCCTCGGCGGCCGCGTCGCGGGCGGCGGTGAACTCACGCTCGTACCGCAGGCGCTGGTCCCGGGCGGCCATCCCCTGCTCCCGGATGGCGTCGGCGCGCTCCTCGGCCGCTTTCAGGGCGCTCTCCCGTTCGGCGGCGGCCTGGCCGGTCACCGGGGAGGTCTCGTCGAGCCGCTCAAGGCGCTCCACCTCGGCCCGTGCCCGCTGCCACGGCTCCCGCAGCCCCTGTTCCTCCTCGTCGGCGGCGTCGTGCAGTGTCCGCGCGTCGCGCCCGGTCTGCTCCAGCCGCGCGATCTCCGTCCGCGCGTCGGCGATCCGGTCCCGGACGCCGTCGAGCTCCGCGCGGGCGGCCTCAGCGGTCCGGACGGCCTCGGCGCGGGTCAGGTCGGCGGCCCGGTGCGCGGTGGTGGCGGTGTCCACGGCACGGCCGGCGGACTCCAGGGCCCGCAGCGCGCCGGGCTGCCGCCGCGCCGTCGCGTCTTCCCGGTACCGGGCCGTCGCCTCGGCCCGCACCGCGCGAAGGTAGTTGCCGACGTCGTCCCGTATCCCCTCCCAGGCGCCCCGGGTGGCGTCGGTCGCGTCGGCGAGGGAGCCGTCGGCGGCGAACGGCCAGTGCCGCAGCCCCTGGCCGGTACGGACGACCAGCTCGACCGGCCGGCCGGCCAGCGCGGCCGTGCGGGAGCCGACGAACAGGGCGCGGGCCAGGCGGGTGCCGTCCGGATCGGGTCCGAGCGCGAGCCACAGCTCCGCCGTCGCGTCCTGCTCGTCGATGCCGTCCGCCAGCACCCCGGGCAGCTCTGTGACCGGATGCCGCACCCAGTCCCGGAGATCGTCCGCGTCCTGGCCGGCGAGCATCGCGGGCACGTCGTAGATCCGGGGGCCCGGCCTCGGCCGGGTGACACCGAAGCCCAGCACATCGCGTTCCCACAGCCGCACGGTGAGGCTCCCGGTGACGTACCGGGTGCCCTCGGGACCGGTCACCGTGATGACGGTGTCGACCAGCGTCTCGTGGGCGTGCGTGCCGCGCCGGTCGGCGGCCTCGGCGGCGGTGCCGGTCCGCACGCTGGTGAACCGGGAGGCGGAGGCGTTGCCGCCGGAGGTGTTGGTGTGGGGCTGCTGCGCCAGCAGCGGGAAGGTCAGGCCGACCAGTTGGGAGTTGCCGCTCGGCAGGCCGAAGTTGCTCTGGTGGTTCAGGTTCAGGGTGAAGGAGCTGCCGGCCGACGAGGTCGTCGCGGAGGTGCGGACCTGCTTGCGGACCCGGTCGACGGCGCCGTCGCCCGAGTCCGACGCCGAGCGCGGGTTGTACAGGGCGATCTTCAGTGACGGCGCGGTGCCGGGCCCCTGGAGCGGCCAGCTGCCGGGCATCGTGGTGGTCAGGCCGACCGCCGTGCGCGCCGGGTCGAGGCTGACCTCGCCGGACTGGATCAGCTCGCCCAGGCGGACGGCGACGGCCTCCGCCGAGGCGTTCGCGGGCAGGCCCCAGGACGCGGCCGTGCGCGGCGCGACCTGGCGCAGCGCCTGCATCAGCTGCGGTACGGCGTTGGCCTCGTGCACCGGCGTCGGCCCGGTCGGCAGCAGGAGCGCGTCGCCCGCGAACGGCAGGGTGCCCAGAGCGGCGGCGTCGGCCGCCGACAGCCCCAGCGGGTGACGGGTGAGCAGTGCCGGGGGCCGGGGCCCGGCGTGCTCACGCGGCTCCGTGGCCTCGGAGCCGACGAAGCGCACTTCGGCCGCGACCGGCACCGTGATCGTGCGCTCCGGCCGGCCGTTCAGCAGGCGGTGGATCCAGGTGCGCACCCGCTGGACCACATCGCCTTCGAGGCCGGACAGGTTCAGGAGCCCGCCCTGGAAGGCACCGCCGGGGATGTTGGGCGGCCACTCCCACACGAGCTGGGAGCGGACCGTCGCGGTGACGCGGTAGTCGAGCTCGAAGTCGGCGCCGAGTGCCGTACGCGTCCAGAACCGGTCCTCCGTCGCCGTGTCGGTCCGGGCAGTGCGGGTCCTGGCGGTGGTCAGCCCGAAGGCCGGGCCCTCGCGGTCGGTGCGCCCGGTGGTGCCGGGCCTCGGGTAGCGGGAGATGACGTTGATATTGAGCTGACGGGTCTTGGTGACGCCGGAGACCTTGGCCCTCGCCTGCGGGGTGTGCGCGTCGACCTGCTCCAGGCCGCCGCCCTCATCGGCCGGCCGGCCGCGTACGGCGCGCAGGGCGGGCGTCTGCAGGATCGGCTCGGCGCGCAGGGTCACCTCGACCAGCCGCACCCCGCCGAACGCCCTGTGGATGAAGTGCAGGCGCGAGTGGCCGCCGGGGCCGCGTCCGGGCAGGGCGCGCAGCCCCGCGGGGCTGGTGCGGCGGGCGATCTCGCTCTCGACACCGGGCAGGTGGGCGGCGTGTCCCGGCTGGAGGGAGCCTGGCGCCTCGTTCTCCACCAGCACGGTCAGCTCCCGGCCCAGCCGGTCGCGCCGCTCCCTGCGGTTCGCCGTGTCGTCGAGCTGGGTCACGGAGAGCACGCCCGCCTTGCCCAGCTGCCGGCTCCGCACGAAGCGGGTGGGGAGGGGGACGGCGGGCAGGGCCGGTGCCAGGGCCGGGATGCCCGCCATGCCCTGGAACCACCGCGCCGCGCGGGCCACGCTCTGTGCGGGAGCCAGGTACGTGACGCCTCGGGCGAGGTCGATCGCGACGGTCACCGGGGCGTAGCTGCCCAGGCCCACGGCGTTCCCGGCCACGTTGCGCACGCCCCACTTGACCGTCACCAGCAGCGTCAGGTCGTTGACGATCCACAGCTTGTCGCCCGACTCCTCCAGGGCGTGCGTGACCTTCGTGGTGGAACTCACCGTGCTGGTGTCGTCGGTCCGGCGGGAGTGGGCGTAGCGGCCGATCGGGTTGGCCTGGTGGACCAGCCGCTGGGGCGGCGGAGGCGGCGCCTGCACCGCGGTGACCTGGAAGCTTCCCTGGTGGACACGCCCGACGGCGCGCTGCCGCCCGGCGGTGTCACCGGAGTTGACGTCCTGCTCGGAGTAGAGCGACCCGGAGCCGAGCGGCCGGGGGTTGGTCAGATAGCCCCTGATCTCCAGCGTCATGGTCCGGTCCGCCGCCATGCCCGGCAGGGTCAGGCCCTCCACCACCTGCACGCCGTCCAGGATCTGCGCGGCGCGGGCGAGGAGCTGGGACGGCCGGATCGCGCCCTGCCGGGCCTCGGTCGCCAGGGTCCCCTGGTCGTTCAGCGAGGCTCCCGCCACGGCGACGGACGTCCACTTGTAGGTCGCCACCGCCCCGTCGGCGGAGGTCTTGGCCGCCCAGGTCACCGGCGTCGCGGCCCAGCCGGCGGCCGCGCCGACCCGGTTGACGGCACCGGTCAGGCTCGCGGGCAGCGCCTCCTTGACCACAGAGCCCCGCCTGGCGGTCTCCGTGGCGAGGTCGTTCAGCTGCGCGGAGGCACGCCGTACCGCACGCCCCACCGCCCCCTCCTCCGGGTGCCCCGGGTAGGTCCCCGCGATGATCTGCCCCAGGGCCTCCGTCAGGGCTGCGGTGCCCCGGAAGGTGTCGACGAGCGCCCCCACCGGCAGCTTGGTCAGCCCCGGCAGCGGATGGCCCCGGCCGTCGACGCGGTCCAGGCGGCGGTAGTCGTCCGTCGCCCCGCCGTCGGTGACCGGTTGCCGGATCACGTGTCCCGCCCTGGGCGCGGCGGGCACGGGGGCCGCGTCCGGGGCGCGGGTGCGGTAGTTCGGGACCAGCACGGTGACGGTGCCCGGCACGGTGTTCGGGACGGCGCCCGGGACCCGCAGCACGATCCCCTCGGCGCCGTCCTCCGCGTCCGCGCCCGCGTCGTCGGCGAAGCGGACGAGCGGATCGTCACCGGGGCCCTCGTACACGTCGAGGGCGAGCCTGGCCGGTATTCGGAAGAGTTCGCTGCCGTTCGCGCTGGTGAGGACGAACTGGTCGTACGCGACCGAGTCACCGGTGTTCGAAGCGTCCGTGAGCTGCTTGGTGCCCAGGTACTCCGGGCCCGTGTTCAGCGCCCAGGAGCCGCCCGCCACGGGTATGCCGAGCGCTCCGCCGCCGCCCAGGGAACCGCTCAGCGCGGTGCCGCGCTGCCGCCCGCCGCTCGCCTCGTGCGAAGTGAGTCCGACGTGGTGGACCTCGGGCAGCCTGCGCTCGTGGTCCGCGGGGCGGGAGGTGTCCCCGGCGGCGGAGAACCGCAGCTGCGCCCGCCGGGTGCCCGTCAGCGCGTTCGGCCGCTCGAACCACACCGGCTGCCCGCCGTCCACCGCGTCCGCCAACGCCGTGGCCAGGCCGAACCGCGAACGCATCTGCGCCAGCCGCCGCACGTTCTCCAGCTGCGCCAGGACCAGCGGCTCGTCCAGCCGGAACGGGTGCGTCCTGCTGCGGGCTTCGGCGGGCGGCAGGAACCCTTCCTGTCGCAGCCACGTCTCCGCCCGCGCGAACATGCCCTCCGCCCCCTCGACCTTCAGGGGGGTCTCGGCGTATCCGACGCTCTCCAGGTTCCTCAGGTGCTCGGGAGGCTCCCGCAGCTCCTGAGCCGACGGCCGGGTTCCGCGCATCGTCGTCCGCTGAGCGATCCGCAGCCGCAGGCCGTCGTCCCACGGCCCGAACCTGCCGGTGACCCGCCCGCCGCCGGCCCGGTGCAGCGTCACGTCGTAGGTGACGCGGGCCGGGGTGAGCAGATGGCTGCTCTTGGAGCGCAGCCCGTGCGTCATCGTGGTGCTCTCGACGGTGTTGAGCGCCTCGTTCACCTGCCAGTTGACCCCGGCCCTGCCCAGGAAGTTCCCGCCGAACGACTCCGTGGCACGAGGGTGTCCCGCGCCGCGGTCGGTGGTGAACGTCGGCCCGCCCGAGAGCTCGGCCCCCAGGCCCGCGGTGAACTTCGCCGACCGGTCCAGGGTGGACGTGTGCGTGAGCCACGTCTCCAGCAGGGCCTTGCCCTCGGGGCTCTTGCGCAGCGGCTCACCCGGTTCGATCCGCGCGGTGAGCTGGAGTATGCCGATCGCGTTGCCGTCCTTGTCCAGCAACGTCGAGGAGAAGACCCCGCCGTCGATCTGGAGCTGCGGAGTGCCGCGCAGCATCTGCTCGTGCAGGAAGTTCTCCAGCGCCCGCTCGGAGCCGGCGGGCAGGTCGCGCAGGTCCGCGAAGTCGTCGTCCGCCAGGATCTCGGTCAGCAGCCGGCGCGGTTCGCCGACGCTGTCGACACCCCACAGCGGCAGGTCGCCCACATCACCGGGGACCGGCAGGTCGCCGGTGACGGAGTCGTCGAACGCGAGGTGCTCGTGGAACCAGAGGGTGAGGGCGCCGTGCGACTGCTCGGGCTGCCAGTTGCCCACCGCGTCCGCGCGGTCCATGTCCACCTGGACCTGCCACTGCCCGTCGACGTCGATCGGGTGGGCCGGGTCCTCCGCCTGCTGCTTGTTCAGGACGAGGAACGTCTCGCCGACGGTGACGGACTCGGCCAGCTGGTTGTGCGTCGCGGTCAGGTTGAAGGTGCCGTCCAGCCAGCGCAGCGGGCCGGTTCCTTCGTTCGGGAAGACCGCGGTCCAGGGGACCGAGCCGGTACGGAAGGTGCCCGAGCCCTCCGCGTCCGAGGACATCTGGCCGCCAGAGGCCCGGTACTCGACCTGTATGCCGGGCAGCGTCGCCGGGAGCTGATCGCCGTTGTGCCCGTACTTCGCGGACCGCACGGCACCGGAGTAGGCGAGCCGTACGTCCACCGACCGGTCGCGGCCGTTGTGCCGGACGGTGATCCGGTGGCCCTGCCGACTGCGCAGATCGGGCCGGTTCAGTTCGACCTCCTCCGCGCTCAGCACGTCACTCAGCCCGGTCCGCAGCTCCCGGCCCGCCGCGCTGTCCGGATCGGCCCCGAGAGCCAGGATCACCTGCCGGTGCAGTCCGTCCAGCACGGAGTCCGGGGTCGGCTCGTGGATGACGAGGCCGATGTGCCCGTCGTGCTGAGTGCCGTGCGCGCGCACGTACCGCGACAGCTCACGGTCCACGTCCGCCTCGGCCGGCGGTGCCACCGCCGGCGCGGGGACGACCGTGCCGGCGGCGCGCGAGCTCTCGGCGACGTCAGCGGGCGTCGGCACGGCCGGCGGGGCCCCTCCGGCGAAGGTGTGGAGGGTGCCCTGTTCGTCGGAGGTGCCGGGCAGGACGACGGGCTGCCCGGTCTGCCAGTGCGCCGCCGGCCGCGCCGGGTCGCCCGCCAGGACGATGACGTATTCGTTGCGCGCCGTGTCGAGGACCGGGGCGCTCGGGAGCTCGGAGAGCACCGTCGTGCGGGCCGTGCCCGACCGGCCGGCGACGTGCCGCGCCAGCCCGACGGGGTTGGTGTGGGTGCCGACCATGAGCAGCGGGACGGACAGCGCGAGCTGCCGGTGCACCCGGTCGTGGCGCAGCAGCGCGGCGATCTCGCTGCCCGGCACCCACCGGCTCGAACCGTCGGGGAACGGCATCGACACGTGCCCGTTCGTGCTGTCCGCGTAGATCACGTACGCGGCCGCCGGGGAACCGGCCGGGGCGCCCGGCCAACCCGGTTCGTACGGCGTGCCGTTGTCCACCGAACCGTCCGGCGACACCACATAACCCTGGGTGGAGACGTCGCCGTCGACCGGCCTGCGGGTCCAGTTGCGGCCCATCGCCACACCGCGCGTCATGAGCCGGGTGCCGTCGTCCAGCGCACCCTGGCGCACCAGGTCCCACGCGGCCAGATCCGCCGGGTCCGAGGGGTCGAACCCCGTGACGGCGGCGCCCGCCATCAGCCACAGCAGCCGGTCCCCGGCCTCGTCCGCCGACAGCTCGGCCGACGCCGGCAGGTGGAGCACCTTCCTCGCGTGCGCCACCGGGTCCGGCACACCGCGCAGCGCCTCCGCGCCCTTGACCGTGCCCCACACCAGCCGGCTCACGTCCGCCTGTGTCACGGCCTGCCCGGGAGGCAGCCGCAGCACGTCGGCGGCGAGGGCGGAGAGGTCCTGCCCGCCCAGTCGCCTCAGGGCCCAGTCGAACGACGGCAACTGCGTGTACCCGTGCAGCGTCAGCTGCCCGGCCGCGGCCTCGTCCGCCCGGCGGGCCGCGTCGTGGAGCACGGCGCGGATCTCGTCGGGCGTGGGTGCGTCGTTGCCGGTGCGCTGATGGCGGGCGTGCACGACCAGGTGCAGATGGTGCAGGGTGAACGGGCCCGCCACCCGCAGATGCGGGTCGGCCCGGCGCATGTTCTCCAGCGCGCCCGCACCCCGCAGCAGCGTCCGGAACTCCGGGTCGGCCGCCACCTGCCCGCCGAACGACCGGCGCAGCGCCCGCACCAGCCGCGTCGTCGCGTCCGCGTCCTCGGGCGACACGGTTCCCGCCCCGGAGTGCAGCCCCGTCCACCGCGCCGTCCGCGCCAGGTCGGCCCCCCGCGGCTCGGGGGGAAGCAGCACCCGGGCCCCCTGCTCGCCCGAGGGCCCGGCCATCGCGCCCGCCTTCGGGCCCGCGGCGCTCCGCCGGTACGCGTGGACACGGTCCACCGCCAGCACACCGGCGGTGCTGCCGTTGGCCACCCCCTGGGCGTACGACGTCATGCCCAGCACATCGAAGACGTACGGGGGTGTCGCCGCGTCCGTCAGGTACGGCAGGTCCTCCGCCAACGCGTCGGCCCAGCACGACCCCAGATCGATGACCGCGCCGGCGCCGAGCTTGCGCATGCTCGGGCGGCGGCTGATGAAGCGGCCCGTCTCCACGCCGTCCACCTGGACGGACGGGCGGCCGTCCGTCACCTCCATGACGCCCCGCATCGGCATGCCGTGCTGCGAGAAGTGGTAGACCGGCCGCCCGTCCTCCAGGAGCGGGACGGCGGTACCGATCTCCCGTGACGTCACCGGATCGAACTGCGCGAACCCGGAGACCTCGTCGAGGGCTTCGAGGACCGGCTCGTTGATCACGAGGTCGGCATCGGACATCGTGACGCGGCCCACCGACCGGCCTTCGTCGGCGATCGTCCGCGACTTGACCGCGCGGTCCGGGATCACCGTCCCGTCCAGGGCGGTCACGAAGCCCTCGTCCACGACGCCGTCCGGGCCGAGGTCGTCCGCGTCACTGCCGAACCAGCCTCCCAGCGGCACGTTCCGCGCCCGCTGGTTCTCGACGACGATCCTGCTGAACCCGGTCTCCGCGTCGTGGACCAGTGCCACCTGGCCGCTGTGCGCCCAGATCCCGTTCCGGCCGGTCCTGAACGCCAACGACCGTGGCATGACCAGCCCCTGGTCACCACCACGGTTCAGCACCAGCACCACCGGGACGCCCGCCGGGAGCCCGGCCAGCCCCGGATCACGGGCCACCAGCTCCACGAAATCGCCCCACGGGACCGACAGCTCGCCCTGGCCCCAGGGGATCAGCACCTGTTCGTGATCGCCCGTCGCCGCGACCACGTACGCACCCGATTCCGTGTCCCACAACGGGTCGATGGGGCCCTGGAACCGGCCGTCGCGCCGCTGCCACACCTCCGAGGTGTTCACGACGCCCACCGGCCGGGCCGTCAGGTTCAGCCCCTGATACGAGCCGTCCGCCAGGACGATGTGCCGCCCGTGGTCCAGGGTGCCCCCGGCCGCCAGGTGGTAGGCGCCCAACGACGCGACGCTGGAGGACCATCCGGCGGCCATCGCGTTCTCCACCAGCGTGAACAGCTCGGCCTGGAGGTCGGCGGACACCGGGACACCAGCCGGGACGTGCAGCACCCGCCGGACCAGGCCGTCCGCGTCGAAGCCACCGCGGGGATCGTCGAGCAGCGCCAGCCGCTCCAGCTCGGCGGCGGCCCGCGAGTGGTCCGGCGCCGACGGGGTGAACCCGGGCGCACCGCCGGGCAGCCGTGGCGCGAGCCCCAGCTCACGTCGCGTCCGGCTCGCCAGGTCCGCGCCCGAGACGGCGTCCGTGCCGTGTACGGCGAGGTGTTCGGCCACCTGCCTCACGGCAGCGCGCGGTTCGGTGTCCGCGTGGCGGGAGTCGGCGAGCACGGGGTGCAGCTCCAGCGGCAGCACCAGCGACACCGCCCGCCGCCAGGCGTCGGCCGGGTCCGTGCCGGTCGGGACTCCGGAAGCCTGGAACGTCGCGAGCGCGAAGTCCTCGTAGGCGGAGCGCCAGGTACGGCGTGCGGCGCGGGCCGCGACAGCGTCCAGCGCCTCGCTCCAGGGGCCGGGCCGGTTCATCAGCACCCGGACGTGGCCGACGGGGTCCAGCCCGCTGTCCTGGACCTGCACGGATCCGTTCAGCTCGGCCTGGAGTGCGGCACCCCCGCCCAGCGTCACCCCGGCGGCGGTCAGCTCCGCGGCGGTGACGGCGCCGTCGGACGGCAGCCTCGGCGGGGCTCCGGTGAGGTCGTCGGCGGTGATCAGGGCGGCGGTGCGCCGCCGTTCGGCGTCCGTACGGCGGACCCTGGGCACGATCGCGGCGAGCGCGGCGTCGGCGGCGGCGTCCGCGCCGAGGGCGCGCAGCCGGTCCACGGCCGCGTCGATCCGCCGCTGGCTCCGCTCGACGTCCCGCAGGGCTTCGTGGAACCTCCCGGTGTCCTCGCTGCCTCCCCGGCCGCTGCCGACCCGCCTGCCGAGCAGGTCCACGGTCCGGGCGGCCCGGTTGAAGGCGGTGAGGGCGTCGTCGTGGTCCCGGCGCGCCTCGTCGATGGCGAGCGCGACCGGGAAGATGTCGCTGATGCCGTCCGGGGCCTGATCGCCGGCGAGGTCCGTGCCCCGGTCCACGCCCTTGCCCTTGGGGCCGGGGTCCTGGGCCTGTGCGGTCTCGGTCTCGGTCGCTTCGGGAGCCGGCGGCGAGGCCGTGTCCGGCCGCCCTTCGTCCTGCCCGGCCACGGACGGGACGTCCGTGGCCGAAGTCGTCCGGACCGGGGCGGGCGGCGCGATCGGACCGGGTGCGTCCGGGACAGCCCTGGCCGGGCGGTCGGCCCGCCCGGGAGCGGCGTCGGGTCCTGGCCGGCCGGGCGACGGCTGCTGAGCCGCGCCGGCGGCGGCCGACTGTGCGTTCTGAGCCGCCGTCGCGGGCGGGGGCGGCGGGGTCGTCAGGGGCGTGACCGGTCCGGTGGCCGCCGAAGGATCGCCGGAGGAGGTGCGGAACCCGTCCGGCCCGGCGGGCAGCGGCTCCGGCACGGACGCCCGGGTCCCGGTGGCCGCGTCCCCGTCGGCATCGGCATCGACCTCGGCATCGGTCTCGGCATCGGCATCGGCATCGGCATCGGCGGAGAGCGGTTCCGTACCGGTCCGTGGCGGTGTGCCCGGCTGCCCGGGACCGTCGGCGAGGCCCGTCCGGCCATCCTGCTCGGTAGTGCCATCCTGCTCGGTAGTGCCGTCCGGCTCGGTGCTGCCGTCCGGTTCCGTCAGGCTTGTTCCGCGCTGCTGACCGTTCTGGTCCGCCGGACCGGACGACCTCTGCGACTGGTTCCCCGCGCCGGACGTGCCCTGCGACTGGTTCCCCGCACCGGGCGCGGATGCGCTCGAACCGGCCGGCGTACCCACGGGCGTCACCTGCGGGGCGGTGACCGCATCGGCGTCCGCATCGACGTCGGCATCGGCATCGGCATCCGTGTCGGCATCGCCATCGGAGGACGCCGGTGCGCCCTCCGGTACGGGCGAACCCTTCGGCGTCGTGAGCCCCTGCTGCGGGTCACCAAGCGAGCCCGGGACGTCCGAAGTACCGGGCGCGAGGTCGGGCGACAGGTCGGGCGTCTGCTCCGGCGTCAGGTCGGGCGTCGTGAGGTCGGTGTCCGTGCCGTACGGGGACCCGGACGTGCGCCCCGACGTGAGCCCGCCCGTCGACCCGGACGGCAGCGATGTGATGTCGGGCTGGAACGCGGACGGGACCGTGGTGGACGAGGTTGTCGACGGAGAGCTGGACGGGGAGGGCGGCGGCAGATACGGGATCTGTGACCCGGTCGTGCCGGTCACCCCGTCCAGGACGCCCGGACTGTTGAACCCGCCGGTGTCGCCCGTGATCCTCGTGCCGGACGGCGAGCTCGTGCCGGACGGCGAGCTCGTGCCGGACCCGGAGGTGCCGGAGCCCCCGGTGGGCGTCGGGTTCAGTGTGGTCGGAGGCTTGTACGACGACGACGGTGGCAGGTTGATGCCGCTGCCGATCCCGCCCGGAAGGACGGACGAGACGGTCGTGTTGGTGGGGGCCGCCGGGCCGGGGGTGAACGGGACGACGCTGCTCACCGTCGACGGGCCGTTGACGCCCGGACCGGCGGCCGACCGCACCTGGGGGCCCGTGGTCCCGGAGGGGCCCGAACCGCCGCCGCCAAGCGGACTGTCAGGCGCGGGCGGGTTGTTGAGATCGGTGAACTGATTGCTGTTGTTGAAGTACTTGTCGAAGACGATCGCGGCCCCGCCGCCGACGGCAAGCCCCGCGCCCACGTCGAACAGGCCACTGGTGCCCGACCCGACGAAGGTCTGCCACTTGAAGCTCCAGTTGTCGTAGAAGGCGCCGTTGATGATGACCTCGGCCGTGCCCTCGGCGGCGCCCGAGACCACGAAGACGGTGACAACGGTCGGCGGACCGTTCACCAGCCCCTTGAACAGCAGGCCGTCCGGCTTGAAGTTGAACTTGTTGAACACGTCGTCGAGCAGGTTCTTGAAGGAGTTCGTGAACGGCTTCAGGAACATGTCGAAGACCCCCATGAACGCCCCGGTGAGCGCACCGAACGCCCCTGCGACCCCGACGTCCTTCCAGTCGATGCCGCCCGGCCTGCGGCCACCGGTGTTCAGGCCGATCTGCGCGAGGCGGACCGCCAGCGTCTGGATGGCCTCCTCGATCGCCTCGCTCAGGCTCGGCGCGATGTGCGTCATCCGCAGCAGCCGGTCGATGATCATCAGGACGGCGAGCTTGCTGCGGGCCCTGGCCAGGAACATCTGCGAGACCGACGCTCCGCCGGTGAACGCCATCAGTGCTGCCAGCAGCGCCAGTTCGGCGAGCAGCATGATGATCTCGGAGATGATCTCCCACTTCGATCCCTGGATCGACTGCGAGTAGGTGACCTGGCCGTTGGCGAGCTCGTCCAGCTGGAAGAGCAGTTTCTGGACGGGATCGTTGCCGCCGGGCTCATCGGTGAGCATGCGCACGCTCTCGATGTACGGCTGGGCCACCTCCGGCGGCAACGACTCCTCGACCAGCTGGATGGTCTCCCGCGCGGCGGAGCGCAGGTCCATCAGCCCCTTCTGCAGGGCAAGGTAGAGATGACGGCTTTCCCACGCCAAATTCTCCCTGGCCTGCAAGGGCATTTCCCCGAGCAGGATCCAGAGCATCGTCTTGACGTCAGGTGGAAAGTCGATCTCGTCCACTTAGTGCTTGCCGCCTCCGCTGGAGTCCTCGCCGAGACCGTCCAGGCTCGACATCTGCCGCCCGATCTGGTCCTTCGCGTAGGACTGGACGCCCTCGATGTGCTGCCCATTGGCCCAGACCGCTTCCCGGAGCCCTACGAACGCGGAGCCCAGGGCCGTGACCAGCTCCAGGCACGAGGCGTTGTTCGCCTCGTACTTCGGCAGGACCTCGTGGGCGAAGTCATCCGTGTATCCGGCCCAGCCGCGGTAGGTCTGCGAGTCGCGGATGAAGTCCTCCCGGATCTTCTTCGCCCGCTCCGGCAGCGACTCCATCATCTCGTCGCTCCGTCGCAGACCACCGGGGTTCGCCACGTACTTGCCCGTTGCCATGAGTACCTCCCTGGTTCGCTTCCTGGAGTCAGTCGGTGTCTTCGTGGATCTCGTCGTGCAGCCGAGCCGTGGAACGCCTCCGCCCGCCGGCCGGATCGTCCAGTGCCGAGCCGAAGGCCCGGTCCCAGTCGATGTCGACGCCCCTGATGCCGGTCGCGCCGCCGCCGCCCGCCCGCGTCAGCGGCTCGAAGACCTCGATCACTCTACGGGCCATCCGGGAGCGCCCCTCCTGGACCGCCTCCATCACGGAGGAGGCCAGTTGAGGGCCCGTCATGTTCAGGTACTTGTTGTCCGGGAACTTCAGTGCCGTCAGCTCACCCTGCGGGCCCACGGTGACCTCGACCGCGCGGTCCCGTGAACGGATGGTGGCCGAGGCCTGGCCGAGTTCGCCCTCGGCCCGTGCGACGGCCTCCTGCACCGCCGTCAGTTCGGCCATGGCCTGGGCCAGTTTCGCTTCCATCGACTCGCTCAACGGACACCTCTCCGACTGCTCCTGTGGATACGTTCGTCATGGGGGCCGGCCCCCGTAACGCTCATCGTCCGATCACCGCGGGCGCGCCGCCCTCGTCCGTCCCCCATACGTCCTCGTCCTCCGGCACCCACGAGTCGCGGGCACGCTCACCGCTCTCGGTCCGGGGCCGGCCGGAGTCGCCGCCCGCTCCGGCGCCACCGCCCATCGGCGCGAGGAAAGGCGTGCGGCCCGCGGTGGGGCCGCCGGCCGCCACGCGCACCTCGTCGTCCACGTACCGGCCGCCGCGGGCAGCGCCCGCGCCGGGACGGGGCCGGCGGTTGACCACTTCGCCGTCGATCACGTTACGGACGCGCTCGCCGGAGTCGGACTGGCCGCCCTTGCCGCCCATGCCACCACCCATACCGCCACCCATACCGCCGCCCATACCGCCACCGCCACCCGTCGAGCCGGTCGCGCCCGAGCCGCCACCGGCCGCCGCGCCCGAGCCGCCCATGCCGTCGGCGGTGGGGCCGGGGAACGGGCCGCTGTTCAGGAACGGCCGGGTGTGGCTCGGTGCGGCCGCCGCGTCCGCGCCCCCGCTGCCGCCCAGGGGCGATTCGTAGGGGTTTTCGTCGAACAGCTCCTCCTCGTAGGAGTGGGAGTCGTACGAGGGGGCCGTGTAGTCGAGCGAGCCGTTGTTGAGGTGCCCGGAGCCGAAGGACGAGCCGGAGTCGTCGACGTATCCGGAGGTCGTCGAGCCGTCCGGATGGGTGACCGTGGTGGTGCCGGTGTCCGGGTTGATCGTCTGGGTGGAGCCGTCCGGGTAGTCCGTGACCACGTTGCCGCCCGCGTCCAGGTGCGTGGTGCTGCCGCCGGGGTTGGACAGCAGATCACCGGTGTTGAGCGGACCGGAGCTGGTCGAACCGTCGGGGCCCGTCAGGGTCGAGGAGTGGGTGACCGGGTCGATCGTGGTGATGGAGCCGTCCGGGAACTCGGTGACCACCCGGCCGCTGGAGTCGATGTGCGACTCACCGCCGCCGGGAATGTCCAGGGCGCCGTCGTTGACGGGTCCCGAGATGCGGGTGGGCGACAGATCGGGCAGATCGCCGCCGTTCAGGGCTTCCCGGCGGGTGCTGTCGTACTTTGCCTCCGCCTCGGCCTGCTTCTTCTCCTGCTCCTGCCGGACCTCGTCCTGCTTGGTCTCGGCTTCCTTCTGCCGCTGCTCCTGCTCGGACCGGTACTGGTCCTCCTTGGCCTCCTGCTCCTTGCGGATCTGGTCCTGCTTGGCCTCCTGCTCCTCCTGTTTGGCCTCCTGCTCGGCCTGGGCCTCGGCCTGCTTCTGCTCGGCCTCCTTCTCCTTGGCCTCCTGCTTGGCCTCCTGCTCCGCCTGCTTGGCCTCCTGCTCGGCCTGGGCCTCGGCCTGCTTCTGCTCGGCCTCCTTCTCCTTGGCCTCCTGCTTGGCCTCCTGCTCCGCCTGCTTCTGCTCCTGCTTCTCCTGCTGCTGTTCCTGGCGCTCCTCCTGCTCGGTACGGATGCGGTCCTGCTTCTTCTCCTGCTCGGCCTGCTTGGCCTCCTGCTCCTTCTCCTTCGCCTCCTGCTCGGCCTCCTGCTCCCGCTCCTTCGCTTCCTGCTTCTTCTCCTGTTCGGCCTGCTTGGCCTCCTGTTCCTTCTCCTTGGCCTCCTGCTCCGCCTTGGCCTTGGCCTCCTTGCCGTCCTGCTCCTTCTTCGCCGCCTCCTGCTCGGCCTTGGCCTGCTTCATCTGAAGGATCTGCATGTTCTCCGAACGGGCCTGTGCCGCCGCCTGCTTGGCCTCCTGCTCCTTGCGGATCTCCTCCTGCTTCTTCTCCTGTTCGGCCTGCTTGGCCTCCTGTTCCTTCTCCTTCGCCTCCTGCTTGGCTTCCTGTTCCTTCTCCTTCGCCTCCTGCTTGGCCTCCTGCTCCTTCTCCTTCGCCTCCTGCTTGGCCTCCTGTTCCTTCTCCTTCGCCTCCTGCTCGGCCTCCTGCTCCTTCTCCTTCGCCTCCTGCTCGGCCTCCTGCTCGGCCTGCTTCTGCTCGGCCGCCTTCTCCTTGGCGTCCTGCTCCGCCTTGGCCGCCTTCTCCTTCGCCTCGGCCTCCTTCTCCTTGCGCTCCTGCTCCTCCTTGGCCGCCTTCTCCTTGGCCTCCTGCTCGGCCTTGGCCTTGGCCTCCTTGGCCTCCTGCTCGGCCTTGTCCTTCAGACGCTGCGCCTCCGCCTCGGCCGCCTGGTCCTTCTGCCACTGGATGAACGCCGCCTGCTTGGCCGCGGCGTCATCGGCGGCGGCCTTGGCATCGGCCGCGTCCTTCGCCGCCTTCTCCTCCGCGACATCGGCCTTGTCGTCCTTGTAGTCCGACTCAAGGGTGTCGCTGGTGCCCCGGGACTTCACTTCCCCCAGGTCGAACTTGCTGTTGCTCCAGCTGTTGCGCACCTTCTCCATCGCGTCGATCGCGGCCTTGTCGAGCTGGTCGATGACCGTCTGCTGCCACATCTCGACAGCCTTGTTCCCGATGTTCAGCCAGGTCCCGAGCTCCTTGAGCTCACCGAACTTCTGCGGCGAGACGACCATTTCCCCGTCATAGGAAGAGATCTTCTCGATGGCGGCCTCGTTGTCGAAGCCCTCCTCGGCGATGTAGTTCGTGTAGTAGGACTCCCCGGCGGGCTCGATCTCATAAGTGATCTTCGTGATGTTGTGGTCCCACACGTGGTTCATCACCGCGGTGAGCAGTGTGTTCAACAGGATCAGCGGGTTCCCGTACCGCCATTCCCACTTCATCCACGCGTTGTGCAGATCTGCCACGGCATCCGCGAAGTCCTTCTTGGCCGCCCTGATCTCATTGCCCTGCTTCGAATAGCCGGTACCCGAAGTCATGTCCTCGGCATAGTCCGAGTACTGCTTGTTCACCTTGTGGACCAGGTCCCAGAAAACACCTGCCGCCTTGCCGCGCCAGGCGTCGTCCTTCTCCTTGCCGACCCTGCTCTGCCACTCCTCCACCAGCTTCTGCTGGCTGGCGAAGAACTGGGCGACTCGGTCGAAGGACCCGGCCACCACGTCGAAGTTGCCGAGGGTGACGGAATCGGCGTCGTCCACGGGCTTGCCACCCCAGCTGAAGCCGTAGGTACCGTACTGCTCGTTGTTGCGCAGTTCCTCCAGCGCCAGTCCGGTGCCGAAGGCGTACTGGGTGAGCGGCGTGGTGTCCCAGGTGGGCTTGCCGTCCATTCCCAGGTGGCCGTCGATGTGGCTGGAGAACTGCCCGCCCTCGTAGTACCCCTGGCTCGGGCTCTTTCCGCCACCCGTGTTGCCGAGCATCGAGATCCGCGCCTTGTACATCGTCACATCGGATCCCTTACCGCCCGAGGAGTGGTAGAAGGGAATGACGAAGTCGGTGTTCTCGATCTTGTAACCAGCGTTGTCGGTGAGCCAGTTCATGTCCTCGGTGTCGACGTAGTCGACGTAGCCGACGTCGGATATCTCCACCTTCATCATCGGAATGCCCTCGTTGCCGACCAGGGTGTCGAAGAGGTCGCTCCGGGCCGGCGCCTTGTATCCCGTGAAGAAGTGGGCCGCCTCCGCCCACTTGTCGTTGGCACTGGTGAGCTTGTTGGTGATCTTGCTGGAGTCGAGCGCCATGCCAGGATGCCTTTTCGGTCAGGGCGGATGATGAGGAGAACGGGCCGGGCGGTTCCGCCCTACGGCTCAGTCGTCGTCATCGTCGCCCCCGCCGCCGTCCTTCGAGTCGCCGGTGCCTTCGGAGAGAATGTCGTCCACACCCTCGAAGAAGTCGACAAACTTCTTCCCGTCGATCTTCTCCAGGTTGTCGCCCTGGGCCTTGAACATCTCCTCGATGGAATCCTCCAGGTTGGCCCCGATCTCCTCGAAGAGCTCGACCTGGAACTTGAGGATCTCGTCGATCTGATCCACCATCGCGTTCAGGGACTTGACCAGGTATCCGCCGTTGGTCCGGCCGTCCTTGTCACCCGCCATCACGCCGATCGCCAGCGGCACCTTCTGCCCGTCGTAGAAGCCGTGCGCCTTCTTCGAGCCGTCGTCCCCGCCCTGGAGATTGGGAATCCCCGGTACCAGCACCCCGTCCGGGGCGTTCCCGTCCTCCCTGACCTTCTTGATCTCGGCGAGGAACGGAACAACGTCCTTGTCGAGAAAGCTCTGCATCCAGGCCTTGTTGAGATTGACTGGCGGTTTGTCGGCCATTGCGCACTACTCCTGTCTTCCTGGGATTTCCACCGGCTTGGGGCGTTTCGCGGATTTCCGTGGGGTGCGAGCGGCCGCCCACGGACGCGGGCGGCCGCTCGCGTGACACACACGCGGACGGCCGCCCGAAGAGACACAGGGGGCGTGTCGCCCTACGGCAGGTCAGCTGCCGATACGGACGCTCTCCCACAGCGAGGTCAGGGACTTCTCGCTGTACTGGTAGGTGTCGGAGACGTCGTTCAGCAGGGCCGAGTTCTCCGCCAGGATGCGCTTCATCTCCTGGACCGCGTGGTCCCAGGCCGCCTGCTTCTGGCCGTACACCGCCTTGTCCTCACCTTCCCAGGTGCGCTGGAGCTCCTGGAGCTCCGCCTCCAGGTTGGTGAGGATGCTGTCGATCGCCTTGGTCTGTTGGACCATGTCGTCGGCGGCGTTCTGCATGTGGGAGTAGTCGACGTAGATCTGGCCGTCGGTGAAGTCAAGCGGGGGGGTCATGGTCGTCCTCGTCTCGCGGCGGTTGCTTCGGGATGGGGGGCGTGCCGGACCCGGGTGCCGGTCACAACGCCCGGTGCGGCGGGGTTTGTCAGCTGCCTGCCGTGGAGCCTGCCAGGGCGTTGAAGATCTCCTCGGCGCGGCTCTGTGCCTGCTGAATGGACTCGTTCGCGTTGGACTGCTGGATGCCCTGCGCGCGCAGCGTCTCCTCCAGCGTCCCGATCATGTCGCGGAGGTTCTTGGAGATGATCTCCGCCTGCGAGTCCCACCGGTCGAGCAGGTTCTGGAACGCGCCACCGTCGCTTCCCGCGTATCCGGAGGACAGGTTGTGCTTCATGTTCTCCACGTCCTGCCGGCTGTTCTGGACGCCGCTGAAGGCCATTTCCAGAGCCGTGACACCGTTCTGTGTCGCTGACGCCAGTGACTGCTGTCCGCCTGTGCCTGCCATATGCCTGTGCCTCCTGGAGTGTCGCGCCGCTGATCACAAGATCCGGGCGACGCGATGTGTGTACGGACGCGGCCGGAGGGCCGACGTCCGGACGGGGTGAACAAAGGAAGCCTAAGAAAGGTGAGTTGACAGCTCAATGGCCTGAGTCACCCTTTCCGCTCCCCACCCGGTGTTTCGGTCGATTCGCGAGGGGGATTCGGCCCCGCCGTCAGGTTTGTCCCGGTACGTAGGCGTAGTTGCACTTTCACCTATCAGGACGCCCGTTGCGCTCGTCCCGTTTCGCCGCCGCGGGGACTTTCTCTCGCGTCACACGATGTTCATCTCCCCCGCCACCACCACGATGTGCCATTCGCGCGTCATGGTGCTGTGCGCCGTGCAACGTTCCTGTTTCCGGGTGCTCACTTACGCTCGCAGCGTGGCGTCGTGCTCGCGCTCCGGCCCGTCGCGGCGGCCTCCTTCGTCAGGTCCGGGCCGGTCGGCAGCATCGCCAGCAGCGGCGCGGGCAGTCCGCGCGCCTGGGCCTGCGAGTAGCCGAGCGCCGTGAGCGCGTCCACCGTCCCCACCCGGTACTTCATCCCGGTGTCCGTCACCAGGTAGACCGTGGCGCCGAGCTCGCTCCCGCTCGCCCCGAGCGCGCGCACCAGGGACCCGGCACCCGGCCGTACGGAGATCGCGCCGACCGGCACACAGGCCGGGGTGAGCCCCTCGGGGGGTGCCTGCGAGACCGGGCCCAAGGTGTCCGCCCCGGTCAGCGCCACACTGATCCGGGGCCCGCGCTCGCCGGGCTCGACCCGTACGCAGACGGTGTGGTCCCCGCCGGGGGACACCGCCTCCGGCGGAGCCGAGGGCAGGCCCGGGTCCTGGGCCGTCTCGGCGGCGCCCGGCGCCAGATGGCTGCTCAGGACGTCCGCGCCCAGGGCGGTCACCTTCGCCGCGCCGCCCCCGTACACCTTCTCGCGGGTCTCCGGGTCACCGAGTGCCAGCGCGGCACCGGTCGCGGTGAGGGGGGTCAGCCCCTCCTTGCGCAGCAGGTAGTAACGGGCGGCGGAGCCAGGCACGGTGACCCGGAACACCTCGCCGAGCCGGGCCTTCCTGCCGCCCAGCGCCGGCCCGTTCTGCCCCTTGCCGGGCACGTCGGGCGAGCGCAGGTCGGGGCCCGACGGCAGCGCGTTCAGGAAGGGCGCGGAGACGGGGAGCCGCGGGGTGGAGCCGTAGCCGAGGGCCTCACGGGCGCGGCTGTCCTCATCGAGCCGGAGCTTGCTGCCCCGCCACACCAGATAGCCGGCCTTGTCCGGGCCCGCCACCAGCATCCCCTGGCCGGTGGGGAGTCCGGCGGCGTCGGCCGGCAGTCCCACCGCCACGCTGGTGGCGGCAGAGCCCGTCTCACCGCCCGAACAGACCTGCCACGGGCCGGTGTCCAGGTCCGTGCTCGCGGGCAGCGCGTCCGGCGCTCCGCTGATGCCGATGGGTGCCCCGTGCGGCGTACCGCTCAGGGAGCCGTTGCCGACCGACATCGCCTTCATGTCGGCGCCCCCGAGCAGCCTCGCGGAGGCGTAGTTGCGCACCGGGCGCAGCCGGCCGTCCAGGTAGAGGTAGCGCGATCCGGTGTCCTTGTTCACGACGAGGGTCCCGGCCGTGCGCCAGGAGTCGGTGCTGCCGGGCTTGAGCAGGCCGAGGACGAAGGACCCCGCCGTCAGCAGGACGGCGATCACGATCCCGATCACCACCCCGCGGTTGGTGCGGCCCTGGGGGCTTTCCGGGGCGTCGGGATCCGCGCGCAGCATGCCAGAGGTCAGCCGGCCCATGACGAACATGTGCGCCTGGACCTGATCGCGTTTGGACTGCATCGCAGCGTGTGTCCCTTCCGGTCAGCCGTTGATGGAGCGCAGGGTGCTGTACACACCGAGCACCCACAGCGCGAGCGGCAGCATGCTGATCGCCAGGGCCGATTGCAGCAGTTCGCCCGCACGGCCCCAGTACGGCACGAGCCGGCGCCCGGGGACGGTCCACGCGGCGATGGCCACGGCCGCCGTGGCGGCGAGCATCCCCGCGGCCGTCACCAGCCGGCTGCCGGGTGAGGCGGCCGGGGCGGCGACCAGCACCAGCAGGATCAGCCCGCCCACGCCCGGGGCCACCAGCGACATGCGCTGCCAGATGTTGCCCAGCCCCCTCGCGTGCAGGATGAGCAGCAGGGACAGTGCCACCGTCATGATGATCTCTGCGAGTTCGTGCTCCCGGCCCAGTACGAAGAGGCATCCGGCGGCGACGACGCCCACCGCCCCGTACAGCGAGGTCATCCAGCCGTCGGCGAGGATGGCGCGGGCCGAGACCACGGACGTGGCGTGCGGTTCGATGCCCTCCTGCAACTGCTGGGCGTTGGTGGGCAGGGGCGGCATCCGCATCCCGGACATCCGGAACGCCAGCGAGGGGACGAACGCGCCGAGGATCACCGCCACGACGGCGACGATCCCGGCGGCGTGCACGGGCGCCAGGTCCGTCGTGATGAGCAGGACGGCGACGAGGGCCGCGAACACCGAGACGACCGCGACGCCCAGGAAGAGCGCGGCGAACGCGGCCACGACGGCGAGCGCGAGCACCGCCCCGCCCGCCGCGGCGGCGCCTGCGGCGAGCAGCCGCGCGCCCAGCGTCTCGTACGCGTGCGGCCCGCTGAGCTCGCCACCCGGCAGCAGCCAGCCGGCCAGCGCCAGGTACGGCGCCACCATGAAGCCGAGCGCGGCTCCGGCGCCGGCGTCCCCGACCGCCCGGCTGGCCGAGCCCGCGCCCGCGAGCAGCAGCAGTCCGGCCGCGGTGGCGAACACGGCGCGGACCGGGGCGGAGCCGCCGGGCCAGGCGATCACGGCCATGCCGCCGATGAGCAGCGCGACCGCGAGGCCGAGCAGCACCCACCGGCTGATCCTGGGGGTCCAGCCGTAGGGCTGGTCCCGCATCGTGGTGGCGATGCCGTCGACCAGGTCGTCGATGTGCACCTCGGGCAGGGCTTCGGTGCGCGGTCTGAGGTAGAGGGTGTCGCCGTCGCGCAGACCGTACGAGTCGAGGGTGCGTTCCTCGTCCAGTGGTTCGCCGCCGAGCCGCTGGAGGACCCAGCCGCCGTGGTCGATACCGGCTTCCTCCAGGTCGTCTCCGGCGTAGCCGAGCACCGCCGGCAGCAGGTCCGACACGGGGACGTCGGCGGGCACGGCGAGATCGATGCTCCTGGCCGGGGCTCGTACCGTCAGTCGGCACAGTTCGGCCACCTGATTGTCACTCATCGGGATGGCTCACGCTTCTCCGGTTCACTGCTGAGGGCGGGCGGGGGACGCGGGCTGACGCACCGCCGGACATCACACTGGCTGGTCGTGTTCGGAAGCCGCGGGGCGGGGGCGGTTGTTGGCGGGCGACGGGATGATCGTAGTATCAGCCGCCTGTTGTGGACGATGTCGCCCGCGACCCGCGGGACAGAAGCTGATGTCACCGCAGGCGCACAACACGCGTGCTGCGCGAGCCGGCGTGACGGCGTGGCACGAAACGCCGCGTGGCGACCTCGCCACGTGGCACGGAGGGCGGCCTGGTACGGATGGTGCCGTGGCACGCGATGTGGCGGGGCACCGGTCCGCCGCACGGCGCACGTATGACGTGGCAGGACTGTGACACGGCGGGGCCGGGTCGTGGTGAGGCTGTGACATCGCGCGACGGCGGCATGACGGTCCGGACGGTACGGCGCCGGCCGTTTCCAGGCCCGGCATCCACGGGCGGCGCCCCGGCGGCGTCGACGACGTCCCGCCCGCTCTCCGCCCTTGCCCCGTAAGGAGAAGGTTCCTTGAGTGTGGTCCTGTTCCGCCGCCCGGCCCGACGCCGGGGTCCGGAGATGCCCGACGGGGAGCTGAATCTCCAGGAGCCGCCGGTCCTCCCCGAGACGGTGCCCGACACCTCCGCCGTGTGGACGTACCTCCCCATGGCGATGATGTCGGTTTCCATGATGTTCATGTTCATGCGGCCCGGTATGACCCGGGGCAGCGGCGGATTCATCTACATCGCCCTGGGCATGATGGTGCTCGGCGCCGCCGCGATGTTCATCGGCCAGTTCATGCGCAAGGCCGGCGAACGCAAGCAGAAGCTGAAGGGCGAGCGCCGCGACTACCTGCGCTACCTCACCCAGATCCGGCGCAAGGTGCGCGGCGCCGTCGTGGACCAGCAGCGGGCCCTGGCCTGGCGCCACCCCGAACCCGCCGCCCTGTGGTCGATGGTGGGCACCACCCGGCTGTGGGAGCGCCGCCCGCAGGACGAGGACTTCGGCGAGGTCCGGCTGGCGGTCGGCGAGCAGAAGCTGGGCCTGAAGCTGACCCCGAACTCGACCAACCCCGTCGAGGACCTGGAACCGCTCAGCGCACACGCCCTGCGCAGCTTCATCCGTGCCTACGCGACGGTGCCCGAGCAGCCCATCGCCATCTACCTGCGGGCCTGGGCCCGCGTGCTGTTCCGGGGCGACGAGGAGCGGACCCGGTCCGTGGTCCGGTCCCTGATCGCGCAGTTGGCCACCTTCCACTCGCCGGACGACCTGTGGATCGCGCTGTGCGTCTCCGACGAGCGGCGCCCGGACTGGGAGTGGGCGAAGTGGCTCCCGCACAGCCTCCACCCGCACGACACCGACGGTGCGGGCCCGACCCGGATGACCGTCTCCGCCCTGGGCGAGCTGGAGCACCTGCTCGGCGCCGAGTTCATGGAGCGGCCCCAGTTCGACCCGGACGCCGTGCCCGGCCGCGAGGAGCCGTTCACCGTGATCGTCGTGGACGGGGGCACCGTCCCGGCCGGCCACCGCGTGGACGGTGCCGGCTTCCGCAACACCGTCGTACTGGACCTGAGCGGGGCGCTCACCTGGCGGCCCGGCCGGAGCACGCTGCGCTTCGAGATCTCCGAGGACGAACTGGGGCTCGTACGCACCGACCGCGAGCGCAAGGAGCAGACCACCCGGCTCGGCCGGCCCGACAGCTTCGGGCTGCGGGGCTCCGCCTCGCTCGCGCGTCGTCTCGCCCCGTACCGCATGGGCCTGGGCACCGCCTCGGACTCGTCGGAACCGCTGTCGGCCAACGTCGAACTGACCGCCCTGCTGGGCATTCCCGACCTGCACCGCCACGACCCGGAGACCCTGTGGCAGCAGCACACCGGCCCCTCCCGGCTGAAGGTGCCGATCGCGGTCGGCGCGGACGGCGAGCCGGTCGAGCTGGACATCAAGGAGTCCGCCCAGGGCGGCACCGGACCGCACGGCATGCTGATCGGCGCCACCGGCTCCGGCAAGAGCGAGCTGCTGCGCACCCTCGTCCTCTCACTCGCCCTGACGAACTCCTCCGAGACACTCAACTTCGTCCTGGTGGACTTCAAGGGTGGTGCCACCTTCCTCGGCCTGGACGAACTCCCCCACACCTCCGCCGTCATCACCAACCTGGCCGGTGAGGTCGCCCTCGTCTCCCGGATGCAGGACGCCCTGCACGGCGAGCTGATGCGCCGCCAGGAGCTGCTGCGCTCTGCGGGCAACTACAGCTCGGCGCTGGACTACGAGAAGGCCCGCGCCTCCGGCGTACCGCTGGAACCGCTGCCCAGCCTGTTCGTCGTCGTCGACGAGTTCAGCGAGCTGCTGGCCGCGCACCGGGAGTTCATGGAGCTGTTCGTGATGATCGGCCGCCTCGGCCGGTCCCTCGGAGTGCACCTGCTGCTCGCCTCCCAGCGCCTGGACGAGGGCCGGATGCACCAGCTGGAGAGCCATCTGTCGTACCGGATCGGTCTGCGCACCTTCTCCGCCATGGAGAGCCGCGGCGTCCTCGGTGTGCCGGATGCCTACCAGCTGCCGCCGCAGCCCGGCAGCGGCTTCCTGAAGTCGGGCGTGGAGGCGCTGACCCGCTTCCGCGCCGCGTACGTCTCCGGCTCGTACCAGCAGCGGCGGGGCACCGCCAACCAGGCGCGGGTGGCGAGCCAGACCGTCCCGTGGACCAACAGTTACGTCGTGCCACGCCAGCTGCCGGACACCCCGGAACCCGAGCCGTCCGGCGAGCAGGAGGAGACCACCGACACCCTGCTGTCCGTCGCCGTGGAGCGGCTGCTGACCGCCGGGCCGCCGGCCCACCAGGTGTGGCTGCCGCCGCTGGACCTCCCCGCGACCCTCGACCAGGTGCTGCCACCGCTCACCCCCGACCCCGAACTCGGCCTGACGAGCGCCGGCTCGCCGAACCGGGGCCGGCTCACCATCCCCATCGGCATCATCGACCGTCCCTTCGACCAGCTCCGCGACCTGCTGACCGTCGACCTCTCCGGCTCGGGCGGGCACATCGCCGTCGCGGGCGGCCCGCAGAGCGGCAAGAGCACGATGGTGCGCACGATCATGGCCGCGCTGGCGCTCACCCACACCCCCCGCGAGGTCCAGTTCTACTGCCTCGACTTCGGCGGTGGCGCGCTCGCCGGTCTCGCCGGCCTGCCGCACGTCAGCGGGGTCGCGGCGCGTCTGGACACCGAGCGGGTCGGCCGTACGATCGCCGAGGTCACCACGCTGCTGGCGGAGCGCGAACGGTTCTTCCTGGACAACGGCATCGACTCCATGGCGAACTTCCGGCGCCGCCGGGCCGCCGGGGAGTTCCCCGAGCACCAGCACGGCGACGTGTTCCTGGTGATCGACGGCTGGTCGACGGTGCGCCAGGACTTCGACCGGTACATCCAGACCTTCGGCTCCATCGCCGCCCGAGGTCTCAACTACGGCATCCACCTGATCGTCACCACCGCGCGCTGGGTGGAGCTGACCTCATCCATCCGGGACCAGGCCGCGACCCACCTGGAGCTCCGGATGGGTGACCCAATGGACTCCGAGATCGACATGCGGCGCGCCGCGACCGTTCCCCGGCTGCCGGGCCGCGGCCTGACCCGGGACGCCAAGCTGCACTACCTCACCGCGCTGCCGCGGATCGACGGCGCGGAGTCGGCGGACGACCTGTCCGACGGTGTGGCCGCTCTGGTGGCGGCGGTCCGGGAGAGCTGGCAGGGCCCGCCGGCCCCGCCGGTCCGGATGCTGCCCACCAGGCTCCCGCTGTCCGATCTCCCGGCACCCAAGGGCGACTTCAAGATGCCCATCGGCCTGGAGGAGGAGCGTCTGTCCACGGTGTGGCACGACTTCTCCGAGACGCCGCACATGATCGTGGTCGGCGACACGGAGAGCGGCAAGACCAACATGCTGCGGCTGACGGCCAAGGCCATCATGGACCGCTACACCCCGGCCGAGGCGCGGATCATGGTCGTGGACTACCGCCGTGAGCTGGTGGAGGCGATCCCGGACGACTACCGCCTGGGTCACGCGGTGTCGATGGACGCCCTGAAGGAGCTGATCGCGGGCGCCGCGCGGGCGGTCGCGGCCCGCGTGCCGGGCCCGGAGATCACGCCGGCCAGGATGCGCAAGTGCGACTGGTGGGACGGACCGAGGCTGTTCGTCCTCGTGGACGACTACGACATGCTGGGCACCAGCGCCATGAACGCCCCCTTCGACCCGCTGCTGAACCACCTCGCCCTCGGCTACGAGGTCGGCCTGCACCTGATCGTCTCCCGCTCCGCCGCCGGGGCGGGCCGGGGCCTGAGCGAAGCGATGTTGCGCCGCATGCAGGAGGTCAACACCCCGACGCTGCTGCTGTCGTGCCCCCCGTCGGAGGGCTTCATCATGGGCAGCGTCAAGGGCCGCAACCTGCCGCCGGGCCGGGGCACCCGGGTGACGCGCCGCAAGCAGATCCAGGTGCAGACGGCGGTGCTGGAGGACGACGGCGCGGCGTAGGGCCTGGCGGAGCCCGTCAGCTGCCCGCCGGGCGCCAGTTCCGGGCCCGGCCGCGCGGGATCACCACCGCGCCCGCCGCCACCAGGAGCACCAGCCCGCCGCCCACGCCCGCCACCACCAGCGCCCGGGTGCGGGGCGCCGCCGGCGGCGAGGGCGGGAGCGCCGCCCGCTGCGGCTTGGGCACCGTGCCCTTGGCGTCCGTCAGCACGGCCGTCAGCGCGGCGTACGGGTCCAGCCGGGGCGGTGCGGCCGGGTACGCCGACTCCGTCAGCCGGCGCGAGACCTCTGCGGCCTTCAACCGCGGGTAGCGCGCACGGACCTGAGCCGCCGCACCCGCGACGTGCGCGGCGGCGAACGAGGCGCCGGAACCGATGAAATGGCCCGAGCCCTTGGGGCCGATGCTCACCACCGCGTCGCCGGGCGCCGCCAGGTCCACGCCGCTCGCCGGAGGCGCGTTGGAGGGCCGCCCGCCGTCCGGGCCGTAGTCCGTCACGGCCAGCGCGCCCGGTGCCGTCGCGGGCCAGTACCAGGGCGCCGGCTCCGCGTCCCTCGCCAGCGCGTCCGGCGCCGCCGGGGCCACCACCAGCGCGTCCTTGGAGCTCGCATACCTGACCGCGTCCGTCAGCTGCGCCTTGCCGCCGTCCAGCGCCACGGCGACGTAGATCACGCGGGCGCCCCCGTCCGCCGCCCGGCGAATCCCGTCGGCGACCTGGCCCGCCGTGGTCGCGCCTCGCTCGTCCGTGCCCCGCACGGCCAGGATCCGGGCCCGCGGCGCCAGCCCCTCCGGGCCTCCCCCGTCCCCGGGCGTCGCCGCGATCAGACCGGCCGCGAAGGTGCCGTGCCCGACGCAGTCCGCACCGGCCGCCCCGAGCGCGGTCACCCGTCCCGACAGCGCGGGCGCCTCCCGGGCCACCCCCGTGTCCACGACCGCGACCGTCACCCCGTCGCCCTGGGAGAGCGGCCGGGCGCGGGACGCCCCCAGGGCCCTCAGCGTCCACGGCTCGGCCTTGGCCCTCTTGCCGGAGACCGGGACGCAGGGATCGTCCTCGGCCAGGACGGACCGTACGACGGGCAGCCCCACGGAATCCGCCGCGGCGGAGGCGACGGGCAGGGCCCCCGCGGCGCCCAGCGCGGCCGGGACAACGGCGGTCAGCAGGACGGCGGCCACAGCCGAGGCCCGGGGGCGGCGGCGGGAAGGAACTCGGGCACGGGGCATGGCGCGCATGATAGGCGCCGTGCGTGACGGCGCGAGGAGCGGGACGCACGAGGCGGCACGAGCGGCCGGCCACCGGGTGCACGCCCCGCACACCCGCAGGGCCCCGACGGATCCGGCCCGAACTCGGCTGTCCCTCCTGGAACATCGACGGGCCGGTCCCGTAGCCTTCACCGCGTGCGCACAGCCGTACGTACCCCGGACGCGAACCAGTTCCCGGCCGGCCTCCTGGGTGGGAGAGTCACACGGCGGCGGCACCACAGCGAGGAGGATCGAGCGTGTCACGGCAGTTGCTCAGGGTCGGGTCGGCGGAGCCGGACAGCTTCCGGACGATCGGTGACGCGCTGGACAAGGCACGCACGGGTGCGGTGATCCGGGTCCACCCCGGTCGCTACCCGGAGAACCTCATGGTCAGGACGCGGGTCACCATCGTCGCCGACGGCGATCCGGGCAGCGTCGAGATCTGCCCGCGCCGGGGCACCGCGGTGGTCCTCGTCGCCGATGCCGTCATGCTCACCGACCTGACCCTGCGCGGCGGGAGCGAGGACCTCCCGGCGGTCGACGTGCCGCGCGGCCAGGTCGCGATGGACGGCTGCACGGTCATCGGCTCCGGCTGGACGGCCGTCCTGGCCCGCGAGTCGGGCTCGCTCGCCATGCGCGACTGCCGGGTCAGCAACCCGAAGGGCGCCGGAGTCGTGGACTCCGCGCCGACCGGCAGCGTCATCGCCGGCTGCCTCATCGAGAACCTCGGCACCTCCGGCGTGGTCATCGGCGCGGAGGCGCGGACGACCGTACGGGACTGCCGGATCCGCGACGCCCGCGCCAACGGTGTGCTGACCTCCGACGAGGCGCAGGGCCTGGTGGAGGACTGCGACATCTCCGGCACGGACAAGCCGTCCATCGCGCTGGAGGGCCGCAGCGGCACCCGGGTCGTGCGCACCTTCGTGCACGACACCTCCGTCGGCGTCTACATCACCAGTTCCGCCCGCCCGGTCCTGGAGCACGTCACCGTGTCCGACACCTCGGGCCCCGGCATCATGCTGGCCGCGAGCGCCGACCCCGAGTTCCTGAACTGCCGCACCTCACGCACCCAGGGCAGCGGACTCGCCGTCACAGAGCGCTCCCGGGGCACCTTCCAGGACTGCGAGTTCGACACCGCCGCCGCGCCCGCCATCCGCGTGATCAATTCCAGCGCCCCCGCCCTGACCGGCTGCGCCGTGCGCGACTGCGCGGACACCAGCGGAGCCGTGCTGCTGGAGGAGGACTCGACCGCGGAGTTCGACGACCTGCTGATCGCGGACGCGGCCGGCACCGGCATACGGATACTCACCGGCGCCAACCCGCTGCTGCGCCGCGCGCGGATCACCTCGCCCGGCGGCCACGGCGTCGAGGTGAACGAGGACGGGCGCGGCCGCCTGGAGCACTGCGAGATCGACCGGGCGGGCGGCGCCGCGCTACGGATCGCCTCCGGCGGCAACCCCGAGATCCGCGACACGGTCATGCGGGCGGCGACCGACACCACCGTGTCCGTCGGCGCGCAGGGCCGGGGCGCCCTGCGGGACTGCCGCATCGAGTCCGCCGCGGCCGGCGGCATCACCGTGGACAACGACGGAGAACTCACCGTGCTGCGCGCCCACATCACCGACTGCGGCGCCCACGGCGTCCTGCTCAACAACGGCTCGCGCGCCACGCTCACCTCCTCCCAGGTCATCGGCAGCATCGGTGACGGCATCCGGATCGACACCGCCGAGCACGTCGCCGTGACCGGCTGCACCGTCCGCGACAACCGCGGCGCGGGTCTCAGGCAGACGCGGGTGAACGAACGGCTCACGGTCGAGGACCTGAACAGCGCCGGCAACGTCGCGCCCGACGCCTGGGGCGACACCCTCCCCCCGGACACCGTGAGCGGCGGGGCCGGGGAGACCGCCAAAGAGCCCAAGGGCCCGCTGGAGGAGCTGGAATCGCTCGTCGGCCTCGCCGAGGTCAAGAGCCAGGTGCGCACGCTCGTCAACCTGAACCAGCTCAACCAGCGCCGAGCCCAACTCGGCATGCCCGTCGCCCAGATGAGCCGTCACCTGGTCTTCTCCGGACCGCCCGGCACCGGTAAGACCACGGTGGCCCGGCTGTACGGCGGCATCCTGGCGGAGCTGGGCGTCCTGCGCTCCGGACACCTGGTGGAGGTCTCCCGGGCCGATCTGGTCGCGCAGGTCATCGGCGGTACGGCCATCAAGACGACCGAGGCGTTCAACGAGGCGCTCGGCGGTGTGCTGTTCATCGACGAGGCGTACACGCTGCTGTCCGACGGCAAGGGATCCGGCGCCGACTTCGGCCGGGAGGCCGTCGACACCCTGCTGAAGCTGATGGAGGACCACCGCGACGACGTGGCCGTCATCGTCGCCGGCTACACGCAGGAGATGGCCGCCTTCCTCTCCTCCAACCCGGGCCTGGCCTCCCGCTTCCCCCGCACCATCGAGTTCGCCAACTACGCGGTCGGCGAGCTGGTGACGATCACCGAGAGCCTGTGCGCGGCCCACCGCTACGAGCTGGACCCGCGGACCCTGGACTCCCTCGCCTCGCTCTACGAGCGGATGCCGCGCGACGCGTCGTTCGGCAACGGGCGCGCCGCCCGCCGGGTGTTCGAGGAGATGGTGGACCAGCAGGCGTTCCGGCTGAGCTCCATGAGGAACCCGGCGGAGAGCGACCTGACACTCCTGCTGCCCGAAGACGTGCCGGTGAACGCCGGAGCCCCGGCGGACGACGGTCCGGGCTCCGAGGAACTGCTCGCCCAGCTCCACGCCATGATCGGCCTGACGGCGGTCAAGAACGAGGTGACCGCCCTGGTCAACCTACTCAGCGCGACCAGACAGCGCCGGGCCGCGGGACTGCCCACCCCGAAGATCAGCCAGCACCTCATCTTCTCCGGCCCGCCCGGTACCGGAAAGACCACCGTCGCGCGGCTCTACGCCGACCTGCTGCGCTCCCTGGGCGTCCTGCCCAGGGGCCAGCTCGTCGAGGTGGCCCGCGCCGACCTGGTGGGCCGCTATGTCGGGCACACGGCGCAGCTCACCAAGGAGGCGTTCGAAAGCGCCCTTGGCGGTGTGCTGTTCATCGACGAGGCGTACACCCTCACACCGGAGGGCGCGACGTCCGACTTCGGCCGCGAGGCCGTCGACACGCTGCTGAAGCTGATGGAGGACCACCGGGACGAGGTCGTCGTCATCGCTGCCGGCTACACCCGTGAGATGCGCCGCTTCCTCGACTCCAACCCGGGTCTGGCCTCGCGGTTCTCGCGGACGGTGGAGTTCGAGAACTACTCCACCGACGAGTTGCTGGAGATCCTGTCCAAGCAGGCCACCGGCTACGGCTACGACTGCGCCCCGGAGGCGATCACGGCACTGCGCGGCTACGTGGACACCCTGCCGCGCGACCGCTCCTTCGGCAACGCGCGTGCGGCCCGGCAGATCCTGGAGTCGATGATGACCCGGCAGGCGGGCCGGATCGGCTCGATGTCCGCGCCGAGCCTGGACGACCTGCGCACGCTGCTGCCGCAGGACCTGCCGCCCGAGACCGCCGGCACCCCGCGCTGACCGGCCGGGGCGCCGCGAAACACCCCGTGACAGCACGAGGGCCCCGGTTCGGGAACGAACCGGGGCCCTCGTGCTCGTGCCACCGCTCAGGTCGGGGGAGCGGCATCGGGGGGACAAGCCGCTCCCCCCGATGAGAACAGGACCTGCCGGCCCTTGCCGCGATCGGGGGGTGTCGCGGCGAGGACCCCACAGAGAGTCCCTGTTCCTCGCCCCGCGGAGTTTCTGCCACATCCGCCGGGCTCGTCATCCGTTCTCACCCCGCGACGGGGGCCCAGCGGGCGGGCGAAGGGCCCCGGTCGCCGGGCCCTTGGTCCCTGAAGTCCGGATGAGTGATCGGAAACACCAGACTGATACGGCCATTCGTGCGGATAGACTCGCCCGACCGCGCAGGAGATCGAAGGGGAGTCAGGGGCCGATGGTGCAAGCGAAGAAGATCGCTCTCTACTTGATAGTCGTCTTCGTGCTCTACACGATCATCACGTCCCCGGCGCGAGCCGCCGATCTCGTCCAAGTAGGCTTCGAGGGCGTTTCGAGTGCCGCGCAGAGCGTCGGTGACTTCATGTCCGAGCTGGTGAATTAGGAGTACCCCCATGATCCGCCATCTGGTCCTGTTCAAGCTGAACGATGGCGTCGAGCGCGACGAACCGCGCGTCGTCGCGGGGGCCAGGGCCTTCCAGGAGCTGGCGGACAAGGTCCCCGGGCTGGAGTTCTGGGAGTGCGCCTGGAACATCACGGACCGGCCGATCGCGTACGACTTCGCCATCAACTCAGCCGTCGCCGACGAGGCCGCGCTGAAGAGCTACATCGAGCATCCGGCCCACCAGGCGGCCGCCGGTCAGTGGCGTGAATTCGCCACCTGGGTGATCGCCGACTACCCGTTCTGACCCCTTCGGCCCTGCGAGCCCCTCACCACAGCGGTGAGGGGCTTTTCTTTGTGTTTAAACCGATTCGGAGTCAACACGGTCAACACGGCGCAATAGGGTGCTTGCACATAGTGGACATGTCTTGTGATGCTATGACCGCTTTTGACGGATGAGTTGATCGAAGTTGACCGCAAAGGGGTGGCGTCACCGTGCCGGCCAGTACAGCGCCTCAAGTGCCTCCCCAGACCGCCCAGCCGCCGCAGACCGCCCAGCAGCCGCAGCTGCAACAGGCGCCGCAGCAGTCACCGCCGCAAGCCGTGCAGACGATCGAGACCGAGACACCCGACGACACCGCCACCCCCGCCAGGACCCGGGGCGCGGACACCAGGGCGCTCACCCAGGTCCTCTTCGGGCAGCTCAAGGGGCTGGAGCCGGGCACCGCGGAGCACGGCCGGGTCCGGACGGCACTGATCGAGGCGAACCTCCCCCTCGTGCGGTACGCCGCGGCGCGGTTCCGGAGCCGCAACGAGCCGATGGAGGACGTCGTCCAGGTCGGCACGATCGGCCTGATCAACGCCATCGACCGGTTCGACCCCGAACGGGGCGTCCAGTTCCCGACCTTCGCGATGCCGACCGTGGTCGGCGAGATCAAGCGGTACTTCCGGGACAACGTGCGGACCGTCCACGTACCGCGCCGGCTGCACGAGCTCTGGGTCCAGGTCACCGGCGCCACCGAGGACCTGACGACGGCTCACGGCCGCTCGCCCACCACCGCGGAGATCGCCGCCCGGCTGAAGATCTCCGAGGACGAGGTGCTGGCCTGCATCGAGGCGGGCCGCTCGTACCACGCGACCTCGCTGGAAGCGGCCCAGGAGGGTGATGGGCTGCCCGGACTGCTGGACCGGCTCGGCTACGAGGACCCCGCCCTGGCCGGCGTCGAGCACCGCGATCTGGTCCGGCACCTGCTCGTACAGCTGCCCGAACGCGAACAACGGATCCTGCTGCTGCGCTACTACAGCAATCTGACGCAGTCCCAGATCAGCGCGGAACTGGGCGTCTCACAGATGCATGTGTCAAGGCTTCTCGCCAGAAGTTTCGCCCGACTGCGATCCGCAAACAGGATCGAGGCGTAACCGGAACGGGTAGAAGGCTCCTTGAGAATTCTCCCCGGATGACATGCGGCATACCCCTTGTTAACTGCACAGACTCACCCAAGACTTGTCGACAAGTCACTACAGCGCGTTGCCGACATGTGACATTCTGCGGGAACCGCGTTTGCCGCCGCCTCGCTTCCGGTATTCAGGTGGAGGCTGCGTTCCTCCGATGGTCGCGGCCACCGCGACCGTCCGCGACCTCAAGGGGGTGGCATGTCCGCAGAACAGGGCAGCTCGAAGGTGCTCACGCTCACCAAGAGCGCACCCGCACCCGTTGTGCTCACCAGCTCATCGGAAGCCATCGACACCCGTACGCTGTCCCGCTCACTGTTCGTGCGGCTCGCCGCACTGGGTCCCGCACCGGGGCCAGATGGAACGGACAGCCCGGAGCGGGCCTATGTGCGGGACACACTCATCGAGCTCAACCTGCCGCTGGTGCGTTACGCCGCGGCGCGGTTCCGCAGCCGCAACGAACCGATGGAGGACATCGTCCAGGTCGGCACGATCGGCCTGATCAAGGCGATCGACCGGTTCGACTGCGAACGCGGCGTGGAGTTCCCCACGTTCGCGATGCCGACCGTCGTCGGTGAGATCAAGCGCTTCTTCCGGGACACCTCCTGGTCCGTGCGGGTGCCCCGCAGGCTCCAGGAGCTGCGCCTCGCCCTCACCAAGACCAGCGACGAGCTCGCCCAGAAGCTCGACCGCTCTCCGACCGTGCCGGAGCTGGCCAAGGCGCTCGGGGTCTCCGAGGAGGACGTCGTCGACGGCCTGGCCGTCGGAAACGCCTACACCGCCTCCTCGCTGGACTCGCCCTCACCGGAGGACGACGGCGGCGAGGGCTCACTGGCCGACCGGCTGGGATACGAGGACTCGGCGCTCGAAGGTGTCGAGTACCGCGAGTCCCTCAAGCCGTTGCTGGCCAAACTCCCGCCCAGGGAGCGGCAGATCATCATGCTGCGGTTCTTCGCCAACATGACCCAGTCGCAGATCGGCGAAGAGGTCGGCATCTCGCAGATGCACGTCTCGCGCCTGCTGACCCGCACGCTCGCCCAGCTCAGGGAGGGGCTCATCGCCGACTGATCCGCGTGCGGACGCGCACGGGTTCCGATTTGACGGCCCGTCAGCCACACTGGCGCCATGCGACGTCAGATATTCGGCCCGCACGGCCGCCGGGGCACCATGATCGCCGCCTCGGCGGCCGTGCTGTGCCTGGGCGGCACCCTGGCAGGCTGCGGCGACGGAACGGGCGGCGGTGACGGCTACACGGCGGCCGGCGCGGCGCAGGCGGACCCCGGCAAGACCCCCTCGGGAGCGGTGGCGCCCTCGGGGAAGGTCGCGCTGGTCCCGCTGGACGGGGACGGGCACGGTGACCGGCACGGGGGCGGCGCTGCGGGCCGCGCCCCGTCAAGCGGCACCAACGGCTCGTCAAACTCTGGAAGTTCCGGATCCGGAGGCTCTACTTCCGGAGGCTCTACTTCCGGCGGTTCCGATTCCGGCGGTTCCGATTCCGGCGGTTCTGGTGGCTCGGGAGGCTCCACCGCCCCCGCGACCCCGTCCGCACCCGGCTCCACCGCCCCCGCGGGGCCGGCCGTTCTGAAGGTGGACGCGCCCGGCCGGGCGGCGGCGGACAGACGCTGGTGCGAGAAGGTCACCGTGGAGTTCCGCAACACCGGTGGATCACCGGTGCGTTCGGGCACCGTCACCTTCGCGACGCACATCATCGGCGGGCTGGGCATCGACTGGGCGACCCGGGAATCGACAGCGCCGCTGCCCGCGCCGATCGACGCGGGAGCGGCGCGGAAGAAGACGTACACCGTCTGTGTGGACGACTGGCGGGTGCCCCTGGGCATGCATATCGAGACCCGGGACGTCACCGCCGTCTGGAAGTGACGGACGTGACGGAAGCGGCGGAGCGGAAGTGACGGACTGAAATCGTCGGACAGGGGCGGGGACGGGGTGGCCGGGGCCGGTCAGCCGAGTGCGAGCCAGGCGACCGCGCCGAGGACGATGATCACCGCGACGACCGCGGCGATCAGTCCGGTCCTCGGGCCGGACGACACGGCCGCGGGCTGCTGCCGGCGCTGCGGCTCGCCCTCGTCGACGAAGGCGCGGAACATCTGCGTGTTGCCTGCCGGGTCGCTTGTGCCCTCGGGACCCTGCGGGGCGTGGGGGTTGTGTGCCATGTCGCAGGACCCTAGCGAACTCGGCGCGGGCGCCCAACCCCCGGGGCGTTGAAGGCGGGAGGGCACGGCGGGGCAAACCGTGCGGAAGTGCGGGAGGAGGACCGGGAGAGCGCCGGGCGACGGCCGGGGATCGCACGGGTATGCGGTGTGCGATCCGCCGGACCGCGAGGGCCCCCGCGCCGGGCCGGACCGCCCGCCCGGCGCACAACACCGCTGTCTCTCAAGCCACTTGGAGATCGCGGCCGCTGCCGCCCGCCCGTCCTCCCGTATATACGCGCGAGGAGCGATCACGGACCGCGCTCGGTCGGGGCGGCATCGCCGCGGAGGTGTACCCGCCCGTCGGAAAGCCGGGCCCCGGACCGCCTCGCGGCCGCCTCGACTGTGGCAGGAGACACATCCACCACTTACACACCGCAGACGCTGGGGCTTTGACTTCACCCCTACCGAGCCTTTTGCGTTCCTTTACTTATGCAAGCCCCATTTCGTTTGCCTGCAGCAACCAACGGCTTCTATGGTTGCCCTAAGCAACAAGATAACTGGTGTGATGATGTCTGGGGGTCCCGTGGCCGCGCGGAGTCAGTACGAAGAACTGGCCCGGCAGCTGAGCGCCATCGGCGCCGTGAAACGAGGGCTCGCGCGCATCCTGCCGGCCGAATGCCCTGCGGGCTCCGCGGCTGTACTGGCTCTGCTGAGCCGGCACGGCGAAATGCGGATCAGCAGTCTGGCCGAACTGCTCGACGTGGATATGTCGGTTACCAGCCGGCATGTCGCCCACGTAGCGGAGCGCGGCTGGATCGAACGGTCCCCGGACCCGGCGGACAAGCGTTCCCGGATCCTGCGGCTGACCCCCGCGGGCGAGGACGTGCTCTCGGACCTGAACTGCCGGACCACCGAAATGTTCGCCCAGCACCTCCAGGATTGGTCCGACGAAGAGGTCGGGCAGCTCAACACGTTGTTGGCCCGGCTGCGCGACAGTTTCTCCTGTCGCGGATCCGGTGGGTGCGCCCCCGGACGGCACAACGGCGACTGCCGCACCCGGCCGGCCGACAGCGACGACGGCTCGTACACCCGTACACCCGTGTAACAGAAGCAAAGACAAGGATTTAAATGGCTACGACCACACCAACCGGTGTGCGGGGCGGCCACGCCAAGCGCGGAGGGAACGATTCCTCCGACGGCACGCCGATGACACACCGGCAGATCATGGAAGCGCTCACCGGGCTGCTGCTCGGCATGTTCGTCGCGATTCTGTCGTCCACCGTCGTCTCCAACGCCCTGCCGGAGATCATCTCCGACCTCGGCGGCAGCCAGAGCTCGTACACCTGGGTCGTCACGGCCTCGCTGCTGGCCATGACGGCGACCACCCCCCTGTGGGGCAAGCTCTCCGACCTGTTCAGCAAGAAGCTGCTGGTCCAGATAGCGCTGATCATCTACGTCCTCGGCTCGGTGGTCGCCGGTCTGTCGACCAGCAGCGGCATGCTGATCGCCTGCCGTGTCGTGCAGGGCATAGGCGTCGGTGGTCTCTCCGCCCTCGCCCAGATCGTGATGGCCGCGATGATCGCCCCGCGCGAGCGCGGTCGCTACAGCGGCTACCTCGGCGCGGTCTTCGCCGTCGCCACCGTCGGTGGTCCGCTGCTCGGCGGTGTCATCACCGACACCAGCTGGATGGGCTGGCGCTGGTGCTTCTACGTCGGCGTGCCGTTCGCGGTCATCGCCCTCATCGTGCTCCAGAAGACCCTGAAGCTTCCGGTCGACAAGCGCGAGGCCAAGGTCGACTGGACCGGCGCCTTCTTCATCAGCGCCGCCGTCTCCCTGCTGCTCCTCTGGGTCACCTTCGCGGGTGACAAGTACGACTGGATGTCCTGGCAGACCGGCGTGATGCTGGCCGGCTCCGTGGTGCTCGGGCTGCTGTTCGTGCTCACCGAGTCGCGGGCCAGCGAGCCGATCATCCCGCTGCGGCTGTTCCGCAACCGCACCATCACGCTGGCCTCGCTCGCCTCGCTGTTCGTCGGTGTCGCGATGTTCGCCGGCACGGTCTTCTTCAGCCAGTACTTCCAGCTGGCGCGCGGCAAGTCGCCGACGATGTCCGGCGTGATGACGATCCCGATGATCGCGGGTCTGTTCCTCTCCTCGACCGTCTCGGGCCAGATCATCACCAAGACGGGCCGCTGGAAGGCCTGGCTGGTCAGCGGTGGCTTCCTGGTCACGGCCGGACTCGGCCTGCTCGGCACCATCCGGTACGACACCGCGTACTGGCACATCGCGATCTACATGTTCGTGGTGGGCCTCGGCATCGGCATGATGATGCAGAACCTCGTGCTCGCCACGCAGAACCAGGTGGACCCCTCGGACCTCGGCTCCGCCAGCTCCGTCGTCACCTTCTTCCGCTCACTCGGTGGTGCCATCGGTGTCTCGGCACTGGGCGCCGTGCTGGCGAACCGCGTCACCCACTACATCAAGGACGGCCTCACCGACCTCGGCCCCCAGGGCGCGTCCATGGGCACCGGCGGTGGGGGCATCCCCAACCTGGACACGCTCCCCGCGCCGCTCCGTACGGTCGTCGAGGCCGCCTACGGACACGGTGTCGGTGACGTCTTCCTCTACGCGGCTCCGGCCGCACTGCTCGCCTTCCTGATCACGATCTTCATCAAGGAGGTCGCGCTGCGGACGAACGCGACGAACGACGCCCCGGCCGAGGCCGAGGCGACGCCGGTCGAGGCGGCCCCGGCACAGGCAGCGGCTCCGGTCGACGCGGCGGTCCTCGCCGGCGCCCCGTCGGGCTCCGCCGCTCTGGTCTCCGAGGGAACGGCCGGGGTCACCTCGGTCCACACCCTCCAGGCCGCTCCGGCTGCGACCGTGCAGGGCACCGCAGTAGGCGGTGTGGTGCGCGGCGCCGAGGGCGCGCCCGTCGGGCACGCCGCCGTCACGCTGATCTCGCTGGGCGGCCGGCAGCTGGGCATCTCGGCCGCACAGGCCGACGGCTCCTACGGTCTGGACGCCCCGGGCGCCGGCTCGTACGTGTTGATCGCGTCCGCCGACGGCTTCCAGCCGCAGGCGTCCACCGTGGTCGTCGGCGAGGAGCCGCTCTCGTACGACATCCTGCTCGCCGGTACGAGCGGGCTGGCCGGAACCGTGCGGGCCGCCGAGGGCGGCACGCCGGTCGAGGGCGCCATGATCATCGTGACCGATGTCCGCGGCGACGTGCTGGCCACCGGCAAGTCCGGTGAGGCCGGCGAGTTCACCTTCGGTGAGCTGGTCCCCGGTTCGGTGACCGTCGCGGTGAACGCGGCCGGGTTCCGCCCGATGGCGCTGCCCGTGGAGGTCGGCGGCCAGGGTGTCACCCGGGTCGACGCCGCACTGCGGGCCGGTGCGCTGGTCCAGGGCGTCGTGCGGGCCGGTTCGGCTCTTCGGCCGCTGCCGGACGCCCGCGTCACGCTGATCGACGCGGCGGGCAACGTGGTCGCCAACTCGACGACCGGGGAGGACGGGGCGTACGCCTTCACCGACCTGGACGCGGGCGAGTACTCGGTCATCGCGACCGGCTACCCGCCGGTGGCGGGCGCCCTGACCGTGGCCGGTCACGGGGTCGACGGCCACGACATCGAGCTCGCCCACCCGGGCGAGTAGGTCAAGACCCCCGGCAGGACGGCGCTTCCAGCGGAGAGGCTGTCCGGGCCGGGTGGAAATGGGCCCCGGAGGCGGGGACGGCAGGCAGGGGACGGCCTGCCGTCCCCGCCCCGGGGCCCGACTCATGAAGTGACCCGTTCGGTCAAAGCGGATGGGCCATTGAGCAACGGGCAAGGAGAGAAAACGGGATGGGACTTCGCGCACAGGTACGGACGCGGGACGGCTGGGCCGTCCAGCACGCGGTCGTGACGGTCACCGACATGACCGGTACGCAGGTGCTGCGGGCCGCCGCCGACGAGGACGGGGCCGTGCGGGCCGAGGAACCACTGTCCGCGGGCGCGTACACGGTCATCGTGACGGCGGTCGGGTACGCCCCCGCCGCCTCGACCGCCCTCGTCACGGCGAGCGGCCGGGTCGAGGCCGGCACGGTGGTACTGGCCCGCCAGGGCGGGGTGGAGCTGCCGCCGCCCGGCATCTGGTCGCTGGACCCGGCGCACTCCTCCGTGGGCGCGGTCGCCCAGCACCTGGGCATCTCCAGCGTGCACGGCCGGTTCACCGAGTGCGGCGGCCGGATCGAGATCGCGGAGGACGTGCAGCGCTCCCGGGTGGACGCGGTCATCAGCGCGACCAGCATCGACACCGGCAACGGCATGCGGGACAAGCACCTGCGGTCCCCGGACTTCCTCGACACGGACCGGTTCCCGGAGATCACCTACCGCTCCAGCGGGCTGACCCCCGCCGGACCCGACCGGTGGACCGTGCACGGCGAGCTCTCGCTGCACGGGGTCGCGCGCCCCATCGACCTCGACCTGAGCTACCTCGGCACCGGCCCCGACCCGTGGGGCGGCGTCCGCGCGGCGTTCCGGGCGACGGCCGAGCTGCGCCGCGAGGACTTCGCCATGAACTACAACCAGGTGGTCCAGGCGGGCATCTCCGCGATCGGCACGACGCTGCGGGTGGAGCTCGACATCCAGGCCGTGCAGGGCGATTCCGTTCCGGCCGCCTGACCCCCCTCGGTCGTAGGGTCTGTTCCATGGCATCCAACATCGCGACCAACACCGCCGTGGAACTCGACGAACTGCTGGCCTTCGTACGGCCCCGGCACCGGGCGATCCTGCTGACCACCCGGTCCGACGGCCGTCCCCAGGGCTCCCCGCTCACCTGTGGCGTCGACGACGCGGGCCGGATCGTCGTCTCCACGTACCCCGAACGCGCCAAGACCCGCAACGCCAAGCGGGACGAGCGGGTCAGCGTCATCGTGCTGTCCGACGAGTGGAACGGGCCCTGGGTACAGATCGACGGCTCGGCCGAGGTGATCGACTCACCGGATTCGGTCGAGCCGCTCGTCGAGTACTTCCGCAACATCTCCGGCGAGCACTCCGACTGGGACGAGTACCGGGCGGCGATGGTCAAGCAGGGCAAGTCCATCATCCGGATCACCCCCGAGCGGTGGAGCCCGGTCGCCACGGGCGGCTTCCCCGCGCATCTCGCCCCGGAGGCCTGATCCCGTGACCGTTCCTCCGCCCCGGCCCGGCGAGCTGGCCCGTGCCCGGCTGCTGGCCGGGCCCGAGGTGTCCGACGCCGCGGTGGACGCCCTGGCGCGGGCCGCCGGGCGTCCTGTGGAGCGCACCGCGGGCATCGGCGGCGGCCCCTGCGTGTATGTGGGGGCCACGCTGCCCGAGGCCCTGCGCGGGGACGGGCTGCTCTGGTTCCACGGCGTCAACGCCGGCACCGACGCCCTGCTGGACGCCGGGCCGTGGCCGCCGGGGGCGCTGCTCACCCGGACGGTGGGCCGGATGGGCGAGCGGATCGCGCAGTACGTGCTGGCCTGGGTGCTGGCCGAGTGCCAGTCCGTACCGGAGTTCGCCGCGCTGCACGGGCGGGCCGAGTGGCGCCGTATCCCCTCCGAACTCGTGGCCGGGCAGACCGCGTTGATCCACGGGACCGGCCGGATCGGCTCGGCAGTCGCCGGGCTGCTGCGGGCCTGTGGCATCCGGACGGTGGGTGTGGCGCGCACCCCGCGCGAGCTGCCGCCCGGCTTCGACGCGGTGGCCGGGCCGGACGAGCCGGTGGACGCCCGCTGGGTGGTCGCCGCGCTTCCGCTGACCGGGGCGACGGAGGGCTACTTCGGGGCGGACCGGTTCGCGGCGATGGGCGGCGCCTCGTTCATCAACGTGGGGCGGGGCGCGACGGTGGACCTGGCGGCGCTGGAGACCGCGTTGCACGCGGGGACGGTGGGGCGGGCGGTGCTCGACGTACTGGCGCAGGAGCCCGCCGCGCCGGACGACCCCTGCTGGCGGCTGCCCCGTACGGTCGTCACCTCGCACTCGGCGGGCATCACGGCGGACGAGGACGTGGTCACGGACTTCACGTCCTGTCTGCGCGACCTCGCGGCGGGGCGCGTCCCGGCACTCGCCGTGGACCCGGCACGCGGCTACTGACGGGGGCGTTCGGCGTCCGGGGACCGTTCCCGCTCACGCATCGCGTCGATCCCCGCGATCAGCAGGTCGAGCGCGAACGCGAAGTCCCGCTCGTGCATCTCGTGCACGGTCTCCGCGCCCCGGGCCGCGATGAGGTCCTGCGAGTCCGCCACCAGCGGCCCCAGCTGCGGCTGCTCCTGGATGGCCGACATCGCCTGCTGGAAGTACTCGTCCTGGGTCAGCCCCGCCTCCGCACTGCGCTGGGCGAACTGGCCCTCGACGGTACTGAATCCGTACACGAACTGGAAGACCGCGGAGAGCGCACCGGTCTGCCGCCGGGGCGGGAGGCCGGTCGCCCGGATCACGTCCTGGATCGCGTACGCCATGAGCATCGCGTGCGGGCCCGTGTTGAGGAACTTGCCCACGAGCGGGGTGACCCAGACGTGCCGGACGAGCAGTTCCCGGTACGCGCTCGCCAGCGCGCGCAGCCGCGTCTCCCAGGGCCCTTCCTGCTGCGGGGAGTCGAACTCGCTGTAGACCGAGTCGAGGGCCAGTTCCAGCAGGTCGTCCTTGGTGTCGACGTACCAGTAGAGGGACATCGCGGTGACGTTCAGCTCGGCGGCGAGCCGTCGCATGGAGAACTTCGCGAGCCCCTCGGCATCCAGCAGCCGGACCGTGGCGGCGGTGATCCGGTCGCGGTCGAGCCCTGCGGGCTGGTCCGATTTCCGGGCGCGCGACGGTGGCCGGTGGTTCAGCCACACACTCGTCCGGGCAAAGTCCTTCGCGCGGTCGGCCGCGGACACCATGGCGCACTCCTCGTCTCACCGGCGGGACGAACCGGATTCGTACTCCGGGCTCACCTACCCCGTGCCTACTTACCCCGTGCCCAAAAACCGGAGCAGTACGGTCCGGTACGTCCCACCTGATGCTATGCCGCCGCCGCGGCGGTATCAGCCTGCGCCGATTCTCCCCGCTCCGCACGGCGCAGCAGCACCGCGGCCAGCAGTCCGCCCACCAGCACCGCCACCGCACCGGTCAGCTGACTCGCCTCAAGGCCCGAGGCGAAGGCGTCCGTGATGCGCTGCCGCTCCCCCGCGCCGCTCGCGGCGGCCAGGGCGGCGGGCAGCGAGGCGGCGCCGACGGCCGTCGGGACGAGCGCGGAGAACCGGGAGTTCAGCACCGCGCCGAGGACCGCGACCCCGAGGCCGTTGCCGCATTCGGCGAGGGTGCCGTTGACCCCGGCGCCGACGCCCGCCTTCTCCGGCGGGATCGCGCTCATGATCGCGTTGGCCATGGCGGGCGCGGCGAGCGAGATGCCCGCGCCCATCACGACCAGGCCGAGCAGCATGCCGCCGTAACCGCTGCCGCCGAGCAGCGCGATCGAGGCCAGCCCGGCGGCGAGCAGCCCCATTCCGGAGGCGATGGTGACGGGCGTGCCGAGCCTGGGCAGCAGCCGGGCGCCCAGTCCCGCGAGGTTGAGCACGATGACGCTCACCGCCAGCGGAGCCGTCCGCAGACCGGCCTCCAGCGGCCCGTAGCCGAGGACGAACTGGAGCTGCTGGGTGAGCAGGAACAGCGAGCCGCCCATCCCGAACGCGACCAGGATCGCGCCCGCGACCGCGCCGACGAACCGCTGGTTCCGGAAGAAGTGCATGTCCAGCATCGGATACGGGATGTGCAGCTCCCACAGCACGAATCCGGTGAGGACGGCGACCCCGGTGAACGCGGTCAGCAGCACCTGGCCGGAGGTCCAGCCGTGCCCAGGTCCGGAGATGATCGCGTAGACGACCGCGGCCATGCCGATGGTGGAGAGCAGCGCGCCGAGCAGGTCGGGGCGGTCCCCGGTCCCGCTCCTGGACTCCGGCACCAGCCGCGCCACGGCCACCAGCCCGAGCACCGCGACCGGGATGTTGACCAGGAAGATCGCGCCCCACCAGAAGTGGTCGAGCATGATCCCGCCGATCAGCGGGCCGACCGCGAATCCGAGCGAGCCGACGGTGGACCAGACGCCGATCGCCTTCACCCGCTCGGTGTCGTCGAAGATCTGGACGACGACGGCCAGCGTGGTCGTCATCAGGAGTGCGCCGCCGATGCCCATCCCGGCCCGTGCGGCGATCAGTTGTGCGGAGGTCTGGGCGAGCCCGGCCACCAGTGAGCCGATGCCGAAGAGGGCCAGCCCGGCGATCAGCATCTTCTTGCGGCCGTAGCGGTCGGCCGAACTCCCTGCGGTCAGCAGCAGACCCGACTGGACGAGCGAGTAGGCGTTGATCATCCACTGCACATCGGCGGTGGAGGCGTCCAGTTCACGGGTGAGCGAGGGGATCGCGATGTTGAGGACGGTGTTGTCGAGCACGACGGTGAGCTGGGCGAGGCAGATGACTCCGAGGATCAGCCAGCGCTGCGGATGGCTCGTCTGCGCGAGGTGGTTCTGCTCGGCGGCGGACGCCGTCATTCGGACTCCCAGGGATTCGGTCAGGGGCGTTCGATCAGGTCCCTGTACGGTGTACAGGGAAGCGGTTGTACACCGCATAGCTACCCTTTCGCGGCCTACAACCGACTTTCCCGCGGTACGGTGCCGATCGCTGATCCGACAAGGGCTGGAGTGGTATGTCACTGCGTCGTCGTACGGTGGAAGTCCTGGTTGCCGCAGGCCTGTTGGGGGCGGCGCTGGCGCCCCCGGCGACGGCCTCCGGGCACGATCGGCAGCGCTCTGTGCCCCTGCGTGTCGCCACGTACAACATCCACGCGGGTGCGGGCATGGACAACGTATTCGATCTCGACCGGCAGGTGGCCGAGCTCCGCTCGTTGCACGCGGACGTCATCGGCCTCCAGGAGGTCGACGTCCACTGGGACGCCCGCAGCGAGTGGCGGGACCTGGCGGGCGAGCTGGGCCGTCGGCTCGCCATGCGGGTGTCGTTCGCCCCGATCTACAGCCTCGACCCGGCGACGCCCGGGGCGCCGCGCCGCGAGTTCGGCGTCGCGGTGCTGTCCCGGTACCGCGTCGTCGGCGCCGAGAACCACGACATCACCCGGCTCTCCACCCAGGACCCGGACCCCGTACCGGCCCCCGGACCCGGCTTCGGTGAGGTGGTGCTGCGGGTGAAGGGGCTGCCCGTGCACGTCTACGCGACGCACCTCGACTACCGCGGCGACCCGTCCGTACGGATCGCCCAGGTGGCCGACACCCGCCGGATCATGGCCGAGGACCGGAAGGAGGAGCGGGGTCCGGTGCGGCAGATCCTGCTGGGCGACTTCAACGCGGCCCCGGCGGCTCCGGAGCTGGCCCCGCTGTGGGAGGAGCTGACGGACGTCGAACCGGGCGCCCCGACCTTCCCGGCCGAGGACCCGGTGCAGCGGATCGACTACGTGGCGGTGTCCAGGGACACCGTGCGGGTACGCGGCGCGGCGGTGGCGGAGACCCTCGCCTCCGACCACCGCCCCGTCGTCGCGGACCTGCTGCTGCGGCGCTGAGCCTCAGCCGCTCGTCTCCGCCTCCGTCTTCGGCCGGGTCAGGTCGTAGAACGTGGCGCTGCCCGCCGTGACCTTCTTGAAGTTGGCCTCCACCCAGGCGGAGATCTTCGACGAGGTACCGCTGCTGCCGCCCATTCCGCCCATGCCGCCGCCTTCGCCGCCCTCGCCACTGGAGATGAAGTAGTGGACGCGGCCGTCCTCGACGTACTTCTTGAACTGGGAGAGCGTCGGGGACGGGTCGCTGCCGTTGAAGCCGCCGATCGCCATCACCGGGTCACCGGTGGCGAGCTGGTAGCTGGCGGCGTTCTGCGAGCCGATGGCCGCGGCACTCCAGGTGTAGTCGTCGGCGTCCGCCGTCAGCAGCTTCTTGGCCGTCGCGTCGACGGACGCGCCGTTGAGCAGCCCGCCCATGCCGCCGCCACCGCCACGGCCTCCGGCTCCGCGGAATCGCTCCCCCGCGCCGGGCATGCCGGGCATACCGCCGGGCCGCTGACCGCCGCCCGTGGCCGGCATTCCCGCGCCCGTGCCCGTGCCTGGGCCCGCGCCCGTACCCGCGCCCTGCTGGTTGCCGGTGGGGGGCCGCATGCCGCCACCCGGACCGCCGCCCGGTCCGCCCCGGCCGCCACCGCCGAATCCGCCCCTCCCGCCGGCGGACGGGCCGGCCGTCACGATCGAGCCCTGGTGCCCGGTGTTCAGCGTGTTCAGGGTGTACGCGACCGGCCCGGCCAGCGAGGCGGCGAACCCGAGCCCCACGGAGACGAGCGCCAGCTGACGCCCCAGCCGGGCCGCGAGCAGCAGGCCCACCGCGCCCAGCAGCCCGGCGGCCAGGACCGCCGTGCGCAGCCACGGCAGGTAGTCCGGGGTCCGCCCCAGCAGCACGTACGCCCACCACGCCGTCACCGCCACCGTCAGCGCGAGCGTGGCCCCCGCCCACCAGCGGGACCGCTCCTCCCACAGGACCGAGACGCCCATGCCGATCAGCGCCGCGATGTAGGGGACCAGGGCCACCGTGTAGTACTGGTGGAAGATCCCGGCCATGAAGCTGAACACGCCCGCCGTCATCAGCAGCGAGCTGCCCCAGGCGAGGAAGGCTGCCCGGACCGGGTCCGTCCTCTTCGCCCGCCGGGTCAGCCATACGCCCGCGACCAGCAGGATCAGCGCGGCGGGCAGCAGCCAGGAGATCTGGCTGCCGATCTCGGAGTTGAACATCCGGCCGGTCCCGGTCTCGCCCCACTGACCGCCCGCGCCGCCACCGGGACCGCCCCCGCCGCCGACGCTGCCGGTCTCGTCGCCGTTGATCCGGCCGAGCCCGTTGTAGCCGAAGGTCAGTTCAAGGAACGAGTTGTTCTGCGAGCCGCCGATGTACGGGCGCGAGGAGGCGGGCCACAGCTCGACGATCGCCACCCACCAGCCGCCCGCGACCAGCATCGACAGCGCCGAGAGCCCCAGCTGGCCGAACCTCCTGCGGACGGAGACCGGTGCGAACACCGCGTACAGCACCGCCAGCGGCGGCAGGATCAGGAACGCCTGGAGCGTCTTGGACAGGAACGCCAGACCGACCGCGACACCCGCCCACACCAGCCACCTGGTGCGGCCGTCCTCCATCGCGCGCAGCACGCAGTAGACGGTCACGGTCATGAGCAGCGCGAGCAGCGCGTCCGGGTTGTTGAAGCGGAACATCAGCGCGGCGACGGGCGTCAGCGCGAACACCGCCATGGTGATCAGCCCGGCGGCGGCGCTGAAGCGGCGCCGTACGGAGGCGTACAGCACCCCGGCCGTCGCGACGCCCATCAGCACCTGCGGGAACAGGATCGCCCACGAGCTGAGGCCGAACACCCGCACCGACAGGGCCATCGGCCACAGGGTCGCCGGGGGTTTGTCGACGGTGATGGCGTTGGCCGAGTCCAGCGAGCCGAAGAAGAAGGCCTTCCAGCTCTGGCTGCCGGCCTGCGCTGCGGCGGAGTAGAAGGAGTTGGCGTAGCCGGAGGCGCTGAGGTTCCACAGGTAGGCCGCCGTGATGGCCAGCAGTACGCAGAGGAAGGCCGGCCGCGCCCAGCTGGGGTCCTCCGGCCTGCCCCGCCAGGCGCGGCGCACCAGCGAGAGGCCGGGGCGTGGGTGGCCCGCCGCGCTCTGGGGCGGGGCCGGGAGGTGGTCGAGCGTGGTCATCGGGCGTTCCTCAGTTCGTGGTGGGTGGCGCCGTCGGGACCGGCGGACGGGCGGGTCGCATCACCGCTCCGGTCATCGCCCCGGTCACTGCCCCGGTCACCGCTCCGGTCGCGGTCCGGGAAGACCCAGGCGCGGAAGAGCAGGAAGCGCAGGACGGTCGCCGCGAGATTGGCCGCGATCAGCACGGCGAGTTCGGTGGAGTGGGACGGCGATCCGGAGGCCGCGCCCAGGGCGGCCAGCGAGCCGCTGGTCAGGGCGAGACCGATGGCGAAGACCACGAGCCCCTGCGCCTGGTGGCGTACGGCCCCGCCCCGGCCGCGTACGCCGAAGGTGAGCCTCCGGTTGGCCGACGTATTGGCGACGGCGGAGACCAGCAGCGCGCCGCCGTTGGCCAACTGCGGCCCGACGCCCAGCCGGAACAGCGAGTACAGGGCCAGGTAGAAGAGGGTCGAGAGGGCCCCCACCACACAGAACCCGACCAGCTGCCGGGCCAGTCCGCGCGGCACCCCGCCGATCCCCCGGTCGCGCGGGTCGTCGCCGAAGGGCCGGGCCAGCCGGTCCAGCGGCAGCGCGCCGACGGCCAGCGCCCGCCCCACGCGCCAGACGCCCTTCAGGTCCTCGGTCGCCGTCCGCACGATGTGCACGGTCGAGTCGGGGTCGTCCACCCAGTCGACCGGCACCTCGTGGATGCGCAGCCCGGCCCGCTCCGCGAGCACCAGCAGCTCGGTGTCGAAGAACCAGCCGGTGTCCTCGACCATCGGCAGCAGCCGCTGCGCGACCTCGCGGCGGATCGCCTTGAACCCGCACTGCGCGTCGCTGAACCGGGCGGCGAGCGACGAGCGCAGGATGATGTTGTACGCCCGCGAGATGAACTCCCGCTTCGTCCCCCGCACCACCCGCGAACTGCGGGCGAGACGCGAGCCGATGGCCAGGTCCGAGTGGCCGGAGATCAGCGGGGCGACCAGCGGGAGCAGCGCGTTCAGGTCGGTGGATAGGTCCACGTCCATGTAGGCGAGGACCGGCGCGTCGGAGTGCGACCAGACGGTCCGCAGGGCCCGCCCCCGCCCCTTCTCCTCCAGCCGGTACGACCGCACCCCGGGAAGCGTCCGCGCGAGCCGCCGCGCCACCTCCGGCGTCCGGTCGGTGCTCGCGTTGTCCGCGACGGTGATCCGGAAGGCGTACGGGAAGGTGCGCACGAGATGGTCGTGCAGCCGCAGCACGCACGGTTCGAGGTCCTTCTCCTCGTTGTAGACGGGTACCACCACATCGAGGACGGGGGCGCCAGCCGCATCAACCTCGCCCGCCAGGAGGTGGTCCCGGGCCGGCAGGGCGCTCCAGGGAGTGTCGGTTCGCATGACACCGACACTCGCCAACCGCCCTGTCAAACCTGTGTGCTGAGCCTGTGGTCGGGCTGTGAGTGGGGCGGGACCCCGTCCGCGGGCCCCGAGACGACCGGGTCCGCCGGGTCCGACGGGTCCGCCGGCAGGTGGACGGCGAACACCGTGTCGCCCGGCACCGAACGCACCTCGACGACACCGTCGTGCGCGGCGACCACGGCCCGCACGATGGCGAGGCCGAGCCCCGTCGAGCCGGCGTTCCGGGAGCGCGAGGCGTCCCCGCGCGCGAACCGTTCGAAGACGTGCGGCAGCAACCCCGCCGGGATCCCGGGCCCGTTGTCCTGGACCTCCAGCGTGACCCACGGGCTCCCGGCCCCGGCGCGCACCCGGGCGGTGACCGTGGTCCCGGGCGGGGTGTGCGTACGGGCGTTGGCCAGCAGGTTGACCAGCACCTGCTGGATCCTGGTCGGATCGGCCCGCACGGTGGCCGGTGCCTCCGGCAGATCGAGGCGCCAGTGGTGGGTGGGCCGGTGCGTGGGCCGGTGCGTGGGCTCCGGGCAGGTGGGCCCCGACGCGTCCTGGCAGTCGGGGGAGCCGGAGGGCCCCGCTACCCGGGCATCGCTCACCGCGTCTATGACGAGCGGTGACAGATCGGTGCTCTCGTAACTGAGCGGCCGTCCGGCGTCCAGCCGGGCGAGCAGCAGCAGATCCTCCACCATGCCCGTCATGCGTTCCGCCTCCGACTCGATCCGGCCCAGCGCGTGCCGGGTGTCGGGGCCGGAGTCCTCCCGGCCGCGCCGGGTCAGTTCGGCGTACCCGCGGATCGAGGCGAGCGGGGTGCGCAGCTCGTGGCTGGCGTCCGCGACGAACTGGCGGACCCGCATCTCGCTCTTCTGCCGCGCGTCCAGGGCCGAACCGACATGGCCCAGCATCCGGTTGAGGGCCGCGCCGACCTGCCCGACCTCGGTACGCGGATCGGCCTCCGCCCCCGGGACCCGCTCGAACAGGGCGACCTCGCCGCTGTGCAGCGGTATCTCGGAGACCCGGGTCGCGGTGGCGGCCACCCGGCGCAGCGGGCGCAGGGCGACCGTGACCATGGCGGCGCCCGCGATCCCGGCGGCGATCAGCCCGGCCGCGGTCACGCAGACCTCGACGAGGATCAGGGTGCTGAGCGCCTTGCTCACCTCTGCGGTGGGGATGCCGACGAGGACGGTCGTGCCGTCGCTCATGGGGACGGCCTCCGCCCGGTAGCCGCCGAGTCCGGGCAGCTCGACATCGTGCGCGTGCCGGTCCGCGCGGATCCCGCCCGACTCCAGGACATGCCTCTGGGCGCCGGTCAGCGGCTCGTTGCCCGGCTGCGCCTCCGGCCGGCCCGCCTGCACGACCAGCGAGGAGGTGACGGCCCCGTCCGTGAGGACGGCGCCGAACGTCCTGAGCGGCTGGCCCCCGCCCCCTATGAAGCCCAGCGGCTGCTTGTTCTTGAGCCCGCCCGGAACCGGCGCCCCCGGCAGGTGCTCGGCCCGGACCGCGATATCGCGCAGCTGGTCGTCGAGCTTCCCGTACATGTAGCTGTGGAAGGCGATGGCGGTGACCGAGCCGATGACCGCCGCGACGACCGCGATCAGCGACACCGCGGAGACGACGAGACGGGTCCGCAGCGTCCACGGCCGGCCCGTACGGCTACTCACCGGGCTTGATGAGATACCCCGCCCCGCGCCGGGTGTGGATCATCGGCGTCCGGCCCGCGTCGATCTTCTTCCGCAGATAGGAGATGTACAGCTCGACGACATTGGCCTGGCCGCCGAAGTCGTAGTTCCAGACCCGGTCCAGGATCTGCGCCTTGCTCAGCACCCGGCGCGGATTGCGCATCAGGAAGCGCAGCAGCTCGAACTCGGTGGCCGTGAGGTGGATGTTGGCACCGCCCCGGCTCACCTCATGGCTGTCCTCGTCCAGCAGCAGGTCCCCGACGGCGAGCGTCGACTCGCTGCGCACCGCCGCCGTACCGGAGCGCCGGATCAGCCCGCGCAGCCGGGCCACGACCTCCTCCAGGCTGAACGGCTTCGTGACGTAGTCGTCGCCGCCCGCAGTGAGCCCGGCGATCCGGTCCTCCACGGAATCCCGCGCGGTCAGGAACAGCACCGGTACGTCCGAGAGCTCCCGGCGCAGCCTGCCGAGGACGGAGAGCCCGTCCGTGTCGGGCAGCATCACATCGAGGACCACCGCGTCGGGCCGGAAGTCACGGGCGGTACGCACGGCACCGGCACCGTCCCCGGCGCTGCGCACCTCCCAGCCCTCGTAGCGCAACGCCATGGAGAGCAGCTCGGCGAGCGGCGCCTCGTCGTCCACGACCAGGACCCGGACGGGGCTGTGGTCCGGCCTGAGCAGTTCGGTACGCCCCTGGGGCGAGGTCGTCGTCGTCATGGCCCCACCCTGTGAGACGCCCCTGAGAGAGTTCTTTTCCGATTCTGTGAATTCCCTGAGAAAGCCCGGAAGCGGGAAGGCGGTGACGGCCGGCTCAGCAGTCGAACAGCGCCTTCGCGTTGTCGTGGCAGACCGCCCGCAGCCAGTCGTCCCCGAACTCCAGCCGCTCCAGGGCATGCAGCTGGTGGGCGTACGGGTACGGGATGTTCGGGAAGTCCGTCCCCAGCAGGATCCGGTCCCCGAGCGCCGCCAGCCGTCCCCGTTCCACCGCCGGGAACGGGGTGAAGCCCTCGGTGAAGTCGGTGAACGCCATCGTCGTGTCGAGCCGCACCCCCGGGTACGCCTCCGCGAGCGCCAGGAACTCCGCGTACTCCGGCATCCCCATGTGCGCCACGATCAGCGGCAGCCGGGGATGCCTGGCCAGCAGCCGGCCGACCGGCTCGGGCCCGGTGTGCTTGCCCGGGGCGGGCCCGGACCCGCAGTGCATGACGACCGGGACGCCCGCCTCCGCGAGCAGCCCCCACACGGGGTCCAGCAGCGGATCGTTCGGGTCGTACGCCCCGACCTGGAGGTGCGACTTGAAGACCCGCGCGCCCCCTTCGAGGGCCTGCGTCACGTACGCCTCCACGCCCTCCTCCGGGAAGAACGTGGCGGTGTGCAGACAGTCGGGCACCCGCTCCGCGAACCCGGCCGCCCAGCCGTTCAGCCAGGCCGCCATGCCCGCCTTGTGCGGGTAGAGCATCGAGGTGAACCGGAGCACGCCGAACGAGCGCAGCAGCGCGAGCCGTTCGTCCTCGTCCTGCCGGTAGGTGATCGGCCACTCCATCCCGGTCAGCGGGCCGACGGCGTCGAAGTAGGCCCAGACCTTGCGCAGCACGTTCTCCGGCATGAAGTGCGTGTGGACGTCGATGAGTCCGGGCAGCCCGAGCCGCTCCCGGAACCGCACCACGTCGTCGCGTTCGTCAGCCATATGCTCCTCCTCGGATCGCCCCGACGATCTCAGAACAGCCCGTCCTGCGAGACAGCGCCCCCGATGCCGGCGGTCCGCACACTCACCCCGGCCCCCGGACCGGCCGCCGCCAGCGCCCAGCCGGTCATCAGCCGGGTGTCCAGCACGACGACACCGTCCGCAGCGGTCTCCAGGTGCAGATCCGGACCGGCCGCCGCGACCAGCCGCCCCGCGACCGCGCCTCCCCCCACCAGCCCGGTCACCACCCGCACAAGGCCACCCTCGCGGTCGCCATCACCGGCCCCCGCCCCCGTCCCGATCCCGAAGATCCCCGCATGGTCGACGGCCTCGAACGGCAGCCGCTCCAGCGCCTCGGGCCAGCCGCCCCCGTCGAGCGCCACGGCCCGCCCGTACAGCTCAGCCACCTCGCCGGCCCGCTCCTCCACCTCCGGGAGCCGTGCCCGCACCGCCCGCTTCCGCGTGTAGGGAATCCGGTCCGGCACCCCGAGCGCGGCCCGCAGCAGCTCCTCCGCCCGGCGCGCCGCCATCAGCGGACCGCGCCCCAGCCAGCTGAAGACCACCGCCCCCTGCTCCCGCAGTCGGGCCGCGCCGCGCTCCTCCGCGGTGATCCCCACCTTCACCATCCCGGGCCCGAACCAGGCCAGGTACACGCGGTAGGTGCGCGGGTCATCGGGGATCGTGTCGGCCGCCACCGAATGCGCCCGGTCCAGCCGCCCGCACTCGGGACACCGGCCCCCGGTGCTCCGCGCGGGCACCACGGCCCCCACCGGACACACGTTCCCCCGCGCCCCGGCGCAGCCCCGTACCCCTTCCGCACGGAACCCGAACGCGCTCCCGTACGCCAGCACGCTCCCCCGGACCTCGCGCTCCTTCCGCCACCCGAGCACGGGACCACCCCGCTCCTCCGGCCACCGAAGCCCGGTGCACTGCCATTCCATGCGAGGAACCCTACGACCGGACACCGACAACGGGCGCGGGTCTAGGATTCGGGCCATGCCCCTGAGCGCGAGCGACGTCGAGCGGTTCGAGGCCTCACGGTCCCGCCTGGAGGCCATCGCCTACCGTCTCCTCGGCTCCGCGAGCGAGGCGGAGGACGCCGTGCAGGACACGTTCCTGCGCTGGCAGGCCGCCGATGTCGGCCGTATCGAGGTCCCCGAGGCCTGGCTGACGAAGGTCCTCACCAACCTGTGCCTCAACCAGCTCACCTCGGCCCGCGCCCGGCGCGAGACCTACGTGGGCCAGTGGCTGCCCGAACCGCTGCTCGCCGGGGACACGATGCTCGGCCCCGCCGCCACCGCGGAACAGCGCGAATCGGTCTCCTACGCGGTGCTCGTCCTCATGGAACGCCTCTCCCCCAACGAGCGGGCCGTGTACGTGCTCCGGGAGGCCTTCGGCTACCGGCACCGCGAGATCGCGGAGATCCTCGACCTCACCGAAGCCTCCTGCCAGCAGATCCTGCACCGCGCCAAGAAGCACGTCGCGGACGGCAGGACCCGCTCCGAGGTCGACGAGGCGACCGCCCGGCGGATCGTCGGGGAGTTCCTCGCCGCCGCCACCAGCGGCCGGACCGAGCCGCTCGTGCGGCTGCTCACCGAGGACGCCGTCTCCGTCGGTGACGGCGGCGGAAAGGTCCCGGCCCGCGCCAAGGCGTTCGAGGGTGCCGTCGCGGTCGCCACGTTCATGCGGGGACTGTTCAAACCCGGCAAGGCCAAGCGCGCCCTGGTCGGCGGCTCGCCCGACGTCCACGTCACGACCGCCAACGGCGCCCCCGCCATCGTGGCGGTCCTCGAGGGCCGGATCGTCGGGATCATGTGCCTGGAGATCACCACAGAGGGCATCACCGCGATCCTCAACCAGGTCAACCCCGACAAGCTCGAACGCGCGACCCGGCACTGGGCGGCCACCGGCGACCACGGGAACCCCCTGTTCACCGTTCTAACAATCCGACGTGACCCACGTCACATCCCACCCCTGTCAGGAAACGACGGGCCGCCCGGTTCAAGGGGCGAACCCGCGCGAGACAGGAGCAGGGATATGCAGCACCGAATCATCGTCCTCGGAGCCGGATACGCCGGAGCCACCGCTGCCGGGCGCCTCGCCAGGCGGCTGCGCCGCGAAGACGTCTCCATCACCCTCGTCAACGCCGAGCCCGACTTCGTCGAGCGGGTCAGGATGCACCAGCTGGCGACCGGCCAGGACCTCAGGCCCCGGCCCCTCGGCGAGATGTTCGCCGGGACCGGGGTCGAGCCGAGGCTCGCGAAGGTCACCGGCATCGACGTCGACCGCAGGACGGTCGCCGTCACGGACGCGGCCGGCGCGCGGGAGGAACTGGCCTACGACACCCTCGTGTACGCCCTCGGCAGCGGCTGGAACCCCCACGGTGTCCCCGGCACCGCCGAGCACGCCCACGAGATCGCCGGCCGCCCCGGCGCACTCCGGCTGCGCGAACGGCTGGCCCGCCTGGAGCCCGGCCGGACCGTGGTCGTCGTCGGCGGCGGCCTCACCGGGCTGGAGGCGGCGACCGAGATCGCCGAGGCCCGCCCGGACCTCGACGTCGCCCTCGCCGCCCGGGGCGCGCTGGGCGACTGGCTCTCGCCCAAAAGCCGCCGCCACCTGCGCCGCGTGGCCGACAAGCTCGGCATCACCGTGCACGAGAACACCGCCGTGACGGGCGTCGAGCCCGACCACGTCACCACCGCCGACGGCACGCCCATCCCGGCCGAGGTCACCGTCTGGACCACGGGCTTCGCCGTCCACCCGATCGCGCGGGCCACCGCCCTCGAAGTCACCGGAACCGGCCGGATCGTGGTCGACGGAGCCATGCGCTCGGTCTCCCACCCGGACGTGTACGCCGTGGGCGACGCGGCCCTGGCCATGGGCCCCGGCGACAAACCCCTCCGGATGTCATGCGCCTCGGGCATCCCCACGGCATGGCAGGCCGCCGACGGCATCGCGGCCCGCCTGACCGGCACGAAGCCCCCGCACACCCCGCTCCGCTACTTCAACCAGTGCGTCTCGCTGGGCCGCAAGGAGGGCGTGATCCAGTACGTCACCGCCGACGACCGCTCGGTCCGGGCAGCCCTGACGGGGCGGCTCGCCGCCCTCTACAAGGAACTGGTCTGCAAGGGCGCGGCCTGGGGAGTCGCCAACCCCACCTTCGGCATGCCCACCCGCCGCCGCCCGCTCGTACGGGCGAGCACCCAGGAACCCTCGGCCGTCAACGCCGAGGCCTGACGCCTGCCGCCGCGCCGGGCGCCGTTCACTCCCGCCAAACGGCGACCAGGCGCGGGGCCTGTCTCTTCACGGGCTCTTCCTCGTCTCTTTCGTCATCCCTGCCGACGTGGCCGGTGTGCGGATTCTCCAGCCTCAACACCGGTCACACGGGGGCAGGGTCGTACCGAGACCGCTGAACACCGGTCAGACGCGCGGACCGAGGAACAGGCCACCGCTCGCGTCGACGATCTGACCGGTGACCCAGCGGGCGGCGTCGGAGGCAAGGAAGGCGACCACGTCGGCTACGTCGTCGGCCGTGCCCAGCCGGTTGAGCGCCGTCATGCCGGCTATCTGTTCGGGGAGGCCCGGCACGTCGAAGAACGCTCCGTTGGCCGCCGTCCTGGTGGCGCCGGGAGCGACCGCGTTCACCGTGATTCCCCGGGCGCCGAGCTGGCCGGCGAGAGTCCTGGTCATCGTCTCGATCGCGCCCTTCGTCATGGCGAAGGACGTCTGAGCCGGGTTGGCCATCCGGGTCGCCACCGACGAGACCGAGCTGATCCGGGCGCCCTCGCGGAGCAGCGGCAGCGCCCGCTCGATGATGAAATACGGCGCTCGCATGTTCACCGCGAACAGGCGGTCGAAATCCGCCCGGGTCGTCACGCCGAGCGGACCGGCCGGTGCGGCCGCCGCGTTGTTGACCACGATGTCGAGCGGCCGACCCGCCAAGCCGGCCTCCACACCGGCGAAGAGTGTCTCGACGTCACCGTCCAAGCCCAGCTCGGCTCGTACCGTGAATCCGGCCCCACCGGCGCGTTCCACCGCGTCGAGCGTCGCCGTGGCCCCGCTCTCGTCCGTGCCGCAGTGCACGACGACCGTGGCCCCTTCAGCCGCGAGCCGAGCCGCGACCGCCTGTCCGATGCCGCGCGACGCGCCCGTCACCGGAGCCGTTCTGCCCGTCAGATCACCCATGACCTCACCCCATCCAAGTGTTAGTCACTAACACAATGGTAGTGTCTAGCACATGAGTGAGCGGCAACCAACCCTGCGAGAACGACGACGCTCCGAGACGCGGCGCCTGATCCAGTCGCATGCGGTGCGGCTGTTCACCGACCGCGGCTACGACGCGGTGACGGTGGCCGACGTGGCCGAGGCTGCCGGCGTTTCGGCTATGACCGTGTACCGGCACTTCCCCACCAAGGAGGACCTCGTCCTCATCGACCAGCCCGGCCGGCTCATCGCCGAGCACATCGCCGCGTCGCCCGCGACGCAACCCCTGGTACGCCGCGTCGGCGGCGCGCTCATCGACGCAGCCGCGGCCTCGACCGGGGGCAACGGCGACGAACAGGCGGCGGACGAAGCGTTCCTGCTGGACTGCCTCCGCCTCATGGTCGCGACACCCGCACTGCGGGCCCGGCACCTGGACAGCCAGTACGCACTGCAACAGGCCATCGTCGACGCCCTCGGGGAAACCGCGACCGACCCCGACGCCGCGTTCCGCGCCCAGGCGGCGACCAGCGCCTGCATGGCCGCGATGTACACGGCACTGACCCGCTGGGTCGAGGACGACGGACACACCAAGCTGCCCGACCTGATCGCACAGGCGCTCACCGCGTCCTTCGGCGAGGACGCCGTCCCCACCCACCGGAACAACTGAGGCGACCCACGCCCGCCCTGGGGCGCAGACCCCGCAGCACGGACAATGCCAGAGGCCCCCAGGATTCCTCCTGGGGGCCTCTGGCCTGCTGTGCACTCGGCAGGATTCGAACCTGCAACCTTCTGATCCGTAGTCAGATGCTCTATCCGTTAAGCTACGAGTGCTTGGCGTCCTGGGCTTTTGTGCCCCGTCGGCGTTGCGAGAACAACATTACATGACCTGCGGCGTCACGCGAAATCCATTAGCCGGACCGCTGCTGAGCTGGGGAAACACCCGTTCGGCGGCGTCGGGGCGCAGGCCTGTGCCGGGCGGTCCCGGCCCGGATACGACCGAAGCCCCGGCCAGTGGCTCGGGGCTTCGGTGTTCACGCGGAGGCGGAGGGATTTGAACCCTCGATGGGCTTTAAGACCCAAACCGCATTAGCAGTGCGGCGCCATAGACCGGACTAGGCGACGCCTCCAGCACACCCACGCGAGCGCGGGTGGTGCGTGCAGATGATGTCACAGCAGCGAGCCGCGTCACCAATCGGTGCCTACGGTACTAGGCAGTCGGCCGCGAGGGCAAAGCGCCTGCGGTTGCGCAACCCCGTGGCGTGCGGAGCGTTAGTCATGCGGGGGCGCCGCCCCCGCCGTTCTTCTCGGTCGCCGGCCGCTGACGCCGACGCGCACGACCACAGGAGCCCGCATGCTGCGTCGCCTCGCCCTCACCACTGGCGTGTCCCTTGCTGTCCTGTCCGCCGCCGCACCCGGCGCCATGGCTTCGGACGGTCCGCTGCCGCGGCCGCTGCTGTCGCTGCCGGTGCTCCAGGGCACGGACGGCCCGACGCACCTGACCGTGGTCGTCTCGGGCTCCGGGAACCCGGAGGCGGACGGCAGCTACGAGCTGGAGTGCGAGCCGGCGCGCGGCAGCCACCCCGTGGCGGGGCAGGCCTGCGAGCGGCTGGCGCAGCTGCCCGGCGAGAGCACGGATCCGTTCTCGCCGGTGTCCCGGGACGCGATGTGCACGCAGCAGTTCGGCGGACCCGCCACCGCACGGATCACCGGTAGCTGGCGCGGGCGAAGCATCGATGCCGCGTTCGACCGGACCAACGGGTGCGAGATCGGGCGCTGGAACAGTCTGCGTCCGGTGCTCCCGAACGTCCGCTGAGCAGCGGCCGCACAGGGCGCGGGAGGGCGCGCGGGGGCACGTAATGGGCCAGAGTCGTACACCGCGTGCACAGAACCTTGGTGAGAGCTCCCCCTCATCCGCCGCCCCTTGCCCCTCCCCTGCCTTTAGACTCCTCCAGTGACAGCCTGAGGCCCGAGGGGCAAGATGGGGCCGCTGTCGGCAAGGTGCAGTAATCAGGGAGGAAGCGTCGTCGTGAGCAGCAGGCCATCCCGAGGCGCTGCTCGCCTCGCAGCCATACTCGACGCCCTGCCGGACGGGCTCCTGCTCGTCAACTGCAACGGTACGGTCGTCAACGCCAACACCATCGCCCTCGAAATGTTCGAGACGCCGGGCACCGCGCTCGTCGGTCGCGGACTGCTCGATCTGCTGCCGGAGTTCGACTCCAAGCTGATCCCGGGGTCGATGCGGAGGCCGGAGGCTGCGGACGAGCGGGGCCGTACCAAGCCCACGCGGATGACCGCGCGGCGGACCGACGGCAACGAGTACCCCGTCGAGGTGACGAGCGCCAGCCTGGAGGACGGGCAGGCCGCGTACAACGACGTCCGGACCAGTTACAACGGCACCTATACGGGTGACGAGCTGCTGATGCTCGTCGTGCGCGACCTCTCGGGCACCGTCGACACCGAGGCCGAGCTGGCCCGCTCGCAGCGGCAGACCGAGATGATCCTGCGGGCCGCGTCCGAGGGTGTCGTCGGCACCGACACGGACGGCCGGGTCGTCCTGGTCAACCCCGCCGCCGCCCAGATCCTCGGCTTCCGCGCCACCGACCTCGGCGGCCAGGAACTGCATCCGCTGATCCTGCACTCGCGGGCCGAGGGCGAGCCGTTCCCCTACGAGGAATCGCCGCTGGCCGACACGCTCAGGTCAGGTCGCAAGCACCGGGTGCGCGGGCAGGTCCTTTGGTCCAAGAGCGGCGCGCAGGTGCCGGTCGACCTGACCACGGCGCCCGTGCGGGACGGCGACCAGCTGGTCGGCGCGGTCATGACGTTCACCGACCGCAGGCCGTACGAGGAGCTCGGCGAACAGCACGCGGCCGAGGTCAGCGAGCTTGCCGCACGCCATACCGCCGCCGTCGCCGAACTGACCGCGAACCACGCCGCCGAGATCACCGGGCTCACGGAACAGCACGCGGCCGAGCTGGCCGACCGGACCGAGCGCCACGCCTCCGCGCTGGAGGAGCAGGCCGACCGGATGCAGGAACAGGCCGGGCAGCTGGCGGAGCTGTCCGCCCGTCACACCCAGCTGACCGCCGTCCTGGGCGAGTCGCTGCGCGGACCGCTGGAGGAGCTGCGCGGCGAGCTGTCCACGCTGGCCGCCGACCCCGCGGGCCAACTGTGGCCCGAGGCCAACCAGATCCTGCACCACCTGGCCGCCGGCTACGCGCGGATGACGACGCTCGTCGACAACGTACTGAGCTACCAGCGTCTGGACGCCGGCTCGGAGGCGCTCGTCAAGACGAACGTGCTGCTCGACGGCGTGGTGACCGCCGGTATCGACGCCGCGGTCGAGCTGATCGGCCCCGGCCGCGCCCAGTTCGCGGTGCACGCCCCGCCGATCGAGGCCGAGGTCGACGCGGGACGGCTCGTGACCGCGCTCGCGCACCTCGTCGCGGACGTCGCCGGGGTCGACTCGACCGGCAAGGCCCGGCTGGTGCCGGGCGGCGGCTACGTCGACTCCACGGTCGTCATCGCGGCCGCGCAGCGCGGTGACGTCGTACGGATCGAGGTGCGCGGACCGTTCGCCGGGGGAGACCCGGTGCACGAGCCGATCGTGCGCGGGATCGTGCGGGCGCACGGCGGCGTGCTCCAGACACACGAGATGCCGGGCATGAGCGGCAGCGCGTACGTGCTCGAAGTGCCGCTGGGCGCCGGCTCGGGAGCGGTGGTGCCTCCCATGGCTCCGGCGCCCGCCATGGATCCGGCTTCTCCGGAGGGGCAGGCGCTGGAAGTTCCTCAGGCTTCTCAGGCTTCTCAGGTTCCTCAGGTTCCTGAGGTTCCTGAGGTTCCTGAGGTTTCTCAGGCTCTGGAGGTTCCTGGGGCTGCGGGGAGCACGGGCGGTGGGGGGCGGCGCCGGGCGCGCAGGGCCTCCACCGATGCCTTCCTGGAGAGCCCTGTGGGCGGTTCCGAGGGCGCGGACGTGCCCGGAGCCGCGAACGGGGACACCGGGGCGGCCGAGCCGACCGGCCGACGGCGGGCCCGGCGCCGGCCCGTGGCGGAAGGCGTGGACGGGTCCGCGGTGCCGTACGTCGATCCGGCAGCGGGCCCGTCGGTGGACCCGTACGCCGCCGGCGCCTCGACCGCAGATGCGGGTGCGGTTGCTGATGCGGGTGCGGTTGCCGATGCGGGTGCGGTTGCCGTCGGCCAAGGCGGGGCGAACCCGAACGGGCTGGGCCCGGCCGAGCGGGGCGGCGGATCCGGGCGCAGGCGTGGGCGTCCCAGTCCGGCGGAGACCAGGGCTCGGGCCGCCGACGCCCAGCAGGGGCCGGGGCAGGCCCTGGCGCTGCCCGCTGCGGCGGGGGCCCCGTCCGAGGGGTCCGTGGTGACGGCTGCCGAGGGCGCTCAGGGAGGCGGGGGCCGTCCGCAGCGCGGGCAGACCGTGCCGCCGCGGGGCGTTCCGGCCGAGGCACCTTCACCGGTACCGGCCGGCGGACACCGGGCGCGCCGGGGCGGCGAGAACCAGGGCGGGGAGGGCCGGCTGGCTCTTCCGGCCGCCATGCCACCGGGGAACGCCATCGAGTCCGAGGGCTCCATGGCGTACTCCGATCTCGACGACGCCCCCCGGAGGCGGGCGACATCGCAGGAGGACCGTCCCGCGCCGCCCGCTCCGGAATCCGCCCCCGTACCCGCGCGCCAGCAGCCGACCGGGCGACGGGCCCGGCGCGCGCTCTCCGCCGCACAGGACCGGGCCGCTCAGGCCGAGCCGACGGGCCCCCGGGTCCCCTTCGCACTGCCGCCCGCCGCCGCCGATCGGATGCCACTGGCCCCCGAGGCCGACGCCTCGCCGATGGGGCAGCACGACGCCATGTCCGGTCCGGCGGACCATGACCACACCCCGCCGCAGCCCCACCCGCTCCCGACCGGACGCCGCCGGGCCCGGCACTCGGACGCGAACGCCGACGCGGCAGCCCAGGGTGCCCCAGGCGTCCCAGCTGCCCCGGCCGCGCCCGCTTCCCCCACCGCACAGCCGACGCCGTCCGCCGCACCTGGCCATGGCTGGGAGCAGGACGGCGATGACTGGAAGCAGGACGGCCTACCGGCCCAGGCACAGGGCCAGGCTGCGGCTGCTGCTGCGGCTCCCGGGGTTCCGGGCACTCCCGGGGTTCCGGGCACTCCCGGCGCTCCCGAGGAGCAGCCCGCAGGCGACGCGGAGTGGCCCGTCACAGGTCAGACCACGCACACCACGGGTACGGCCACGGCCACTGCCGCCGGCAACACCCGCGGTTCCGACGGCAGCCGTACCGGTGCCCCCACCGGGCCCGTGGGCCCCGACGGTCCCCCCGTACCCGACGAGACCCGTCCGCGGACCCTCGTACCCGGGCCGGACGCGCGGAGGCAGCCGCTGCCGGCCGAGGCGCCGATGCCCGGAGGCTCCTCGGACTCCACGCACGGGCGCGCGTTCAGCGTGCGGACGCTCGGGCAGGGCGTGCCGTTCGCCCAGCACATCGCGCACCAGCAGAACCAGACGCTCGGCGGCGCAGGGCGGCGCCGCAAGCTCGCCGCACCGCCCGAGAGCGACCCGCTCGAGAGCGCCCCGTCCGAGCAGGCCGACCGGACCACCCCGCCGGCGCCCGCCACCGCGGCGCCGCAGCAGGCGAACCCGCAGCCCGGCGCGGGCGGCCCCGGCGCGGGCGGCCCCGGCCCCGGCGGCACAGGTGGTCCCGGCAGCACGGTGCAGGGCTCGGGCTCGGGCACGCTGCTGCCCGCTCAGGCGGCCGAAGGACGCGCGTACGCCATCGGCGCGCCCGACGAGGGGGCCGCCGAAGGACCGGAGCCGCTGGACGGCCCGGGTGGCGCGGTCGAGGTCGCCAACCGCCCCTCCCCGCAGCCCGTGGACGACGAGCTGCCCCCGGAACCGCTGGACAACCCGCGCCGGCTGCTCGTCTGGCCGGCGCCCGACGTGTCCACCCAGCAGGCGCTGAGCGACCGCGGCTACCGGCCGGTGATCGTGCACTCGCGCGAGGAGGTCGACGCGCAGATCGCGGCGTTCCCCGCCGCGCTCTTCGTGGACCCGCTGACCGGCCCCATCACCCGTAAGGCACTCCAGTCACTGCGCCAGGCAGCGGTGGCCGCCGAGGTGCCGGTGCTGGTGACGGCCGGTCTGGGGCAGGCCTCGCGGGAGGCGGCGTACGGCGCCGACCCGGCCGTGCTCCTGAAGGCGCTCGCCCCGCGCGACAGCGAGCAGCACCCGCCCCGGGTCCTCCTGATCGAGGAGCACGAGGACATCGCGGACGCGCTGACGCAGACGCTGGAGCGCCGGGGCATGCAGGTCGCCTGTGCCGCCACGGACAGCGAGGCGGTCTCGCTCGCGACCCGGATGCGGCCGAACCTGGTGGTGATGGACCTGATGCAGGTACGCCGCCGCCGGGCCGGGATCGTCGACTGGCTGCGCGCCAACGGCCAGCTGAACCGCACCCCGCTGGTCGTCTACACCTCGGCCGACATGAGCCAGTCCGACCTGCCGAAGCTGAGCTCGGGCGAGACCGTGCTCTTCCTCGCCGAGCGTTCGACGAGCGACGAGGTGCAGGCCCGCATCGTCGACCTGCTCGCGAAGATCGGCACGAACTGACCGCCGTACGGCTGCTGTGACCACAGCGGTACGGACATGGCGAGGGCGGTACGGGAGGTGAACCCGTACCGCCCTCGTCCTCTCCAAGGCCGTGGCCGCGTGGTTCAGAGCTGCGTGATGTCCAGCTCGCCTTCCGCGTACTGCTTGCGGATCACCTTCTTGTCGAACTTCCCGACGCTCGTCTTCGGGACGGATGCGGTGACCGACCAGCGCTCGGGCAGCTGCCACTTGGCGATGCCCTGCTCCGCGAGGAACGCCTTCAGCGCGTGGTAGTCGGCGCTCGCCCCCTCCTTGAGGACGACGGTGGCCAGCGGGCGCTCGCCCCACTTCTCGTCCGGAACAGCCACGACCGCCGCCTCCGCCACATCCGGGTGCCCCATCAGGGCGTTCTCCAGCTCGACACTGGAGATCCACTCGCCGCCGGACTTGATGACGTCCTTGGCGCGGTCGGTGAGCGTGAGGAAGCCGTCGTCGCTGATCACGCCGACGTCACCGGTCTTCAGCCAGCCGTCCTCGCTGAACTTGTCCTCGGGCCGCAGCGCCTCGCCGTCCGCACCGCCGTAGTACGCGCCGGCGATCCAGGCGCCCCGTACCTCCAGCTCACCGGCCGACTCGCCGTCCCACGGCAGGTGCTCGCCGCCGGGCCCGACCAGCCGGGCCTCGACACCGGCCGGGAACCGGCCCTGCGTGATGCGGTACGGCCACTCCTGCTCCTCGGTCAGCCCGCCGGGCGGGTTGGCCATGGTGCCGAGCGGCGAGGTCTCCGTCATGCCCCAGGCGTGGCAGAGCCGGACGCCGAGCTTGTCGTACGCCTCCATGAGGGAGGGCGGGCAGGCGGCGCCGCCGATGGTGACGCGGGCCATGGACGTGAGGTCCCGGGGGTTGGCGGTGACCTCGGCCAGCAGCCCCTGCCAGATGGTGGGGACGGCGGCGGCGTGGGTCGGCCTCTCGCGCTCGATCATGTCCGCGAGCGGAGCGGGCTGCAGGAAGCGGTCCGGCATCAGCATGTTGACGCCGGACATGAACGTCGCGTGCGGCAGGCCCCAGGCGTTCACATGGAACTGGGGGACGACCACCAGGGTGGTGTCCCGGTCGGTGAGGCCCATCGACTCGGACATGTTGACCTGCATGGAGTGCAGGTAGACCGAACGGTGGGAGTAGACGACGCCCTTCGGGTCCCCGGTGGTGCCGGAGGTGTAGCACATGGCGGCGGCCTGGCGTTCGTCCAGCTCGGGCCAGTCGTAACTGGTCGGCCGGCCGGCGATCAGCTCCTCGTACTCGTGCACCCGGGGCACGGCACCGTCCAGCACGGACCGGTCACCCGGCCCCGTCACGACCACATGCTCCAGCGACGTCAGCCGGGGGAGCAACGGTGCGAGGAGAGGCAGCACGGAGCCGTTGACGATGAGGACCTTGTCGTCGGCGTGCTGGACGATCCAGACCAGCTGTTCGGCGGGGAGCCGCAGGTTGAGGGTGTGGAGCACGGCGCCCATGGACGGGATGGCGAGGTACGCCTCCACGTGTTCGGCGTTGTTCCACATCAGCGTGGCGACGCGCTGGTCCCCGTCGATACCGAGCTCTTCACGCAGGGCATGGGCGAGCTGGGTGGCCCGTCGGCCGATCTCGGCGAAACTGCGCCGCTGCGGCTCGGGCTCTCCGGTCCAGGTCGTTACCTGTGACTTCCCGTGGATGGTCATCCCGTGGTGCAGGATGCGGGTGACAGTCAGCGGTACGTCCTGCATGGTGCTGAGCACTGCGTCCTCCCGGTGGGCGCTACGCGGCGGTAAGGTTCCGCTGATTCTGCGCACATACCAATCGGTATGTCACTACTCCAGGACGTACGGATCGGTGTGTGCGACAAAATCACACCATCCGTATGCAATGACCGCACCCTCGTCGTTGTCTCCCCGGTCGTCTCCCCGGTGTCCCCTAGGTCTCTCCCTCCCGGTGCGTTCTTCTCGGGCGCGGCACCGACACCTCACCTGACCGGTGTCAGCTCCGGGTCCTGGCGCAGCTTGCCGAGCGCCCGCGACACGGCGCTCTTCACCGTGCCGATGGAGACTCCCAGCACCTCGGCCGTCTGCGCCTCGCTGAGGTCCTCGTAGTAGCGCAGGACGACCATCGCCCGCTGGCGGTCGGGGAGTTTCAGCACCGCCCGCCACATCGCATCGTGCAGGGACTGCTGCTCCGCGGGGTCGGGCCCCGGAGCCGTCTCCTGCTCGGGCACCTCGTCGCACGCGAACTCATCGACCTTGCGCTTGCGCCACTGCGAGGTCCTGGTGTTCAGCAGGGCCCGGCGGACATAGCCATCGAGGGCCCGGTGGTCCTCGATCCGCTCCCAGGCGACATACGTCTTGGTGAGGGCCGTCTGCAGCAGGTCCTCGGCGTCACTGGGGTTCGCGGTGAGCGAGCGGGCCGCGCGCAACAGCACAGGGCCGCGGGCCTTCACGAACGACGTGAACGACGCGTACGGGACGTACGGAGCGCCCGCACCGTACGGCGTGCGCGCGGCAGCCGGCGTACGCGGCACCGCGTACGGAGCGACGGACCCGTGCGACGCACCCGGCGCCGCCGATACGAGCGGCGCCACGAGCGGCGACGCCTGTGTCGATACGTTCGTCGGTGCGTGCGGCGGGTGTCCGGTGAGCGGCGCATGCGCGTGGTGCGGCGTGCGTCCGGCGTTGGCAGCGGCTCCCCTGGAGGTGTCCGTGCAGACTGGCGTGGTCATGCCTCCACGCTAGGAGCGGGCGCCGCCCGGGGGATCGCCCCCAGGTCCCGAAACCGGGTCCGCCTCAGGGTGTAGGGCCGCTCCTCCCTCCACCTCCTGTAGGTGGAGGGACCGCGCGGCAGGACTCAGGGTCGCCCCGGAGACCGCGCCCCGGGCCCCCGCCGGGCCCCACCGGGCCGCCGACCGACCGCGCCCCCGGACCGCGCCGGACCGGCCGGCTGCGCCGCTCACTCCCCCCGGCCCAGGATCAGGCCCGAGGTGGGCACCCCCGTTCCGGCCGTGACCAGGGACCGGGTTGCGCCGGATATCTGGTTCACCGAGGTGCCCCGGATCTGCCTGACCGCCTCCGCGATGCCGTTCATACCGTGCAGGTACGCCTCCCCCAGCTGGCCGCCGTGGGTGTTCAGGGGCAGCGCGTCCGCAGCCACGAAGTCGGCGGCCTCGCCCGGTCCGCAGAAACCGAACTCCTCCAACTGCATCAGCACGAACGGGGTGAAGTGGTCGTACAGGATCGCCACGTCGATGTCCGCGGGGGAGAGGCCCGAGTTCCGCCAGAGCTGGCAGGCGACGACATCCATCTCCGGCAGCCCGGTCAGCCCGTCACGGTAGAAGCTGGTCATCTGTTCCTGTGCCCGCCCGGCACCCTGGGCGGCGGCGACGATCACCGCGGGCGGCTGCCGCAGGTCCCTGGCCCGCTCCGCGCTGGTGACGACGATCGCCTGTCCGCCGTCGGTCTCCTGGCAGCAGTCGAGCAGTCGCAGGGGCTCGACGATCCACCGGGACGCGGCATGCTCGGCCAGGGTGATCGGCTTCTCGTAGAAGTACGCCGCCGGGTTGCGCGCGGCATGGCGCCGGTCGGTGACCGCGACATGGCCGAAGGCCTCCGGCGTGAGCCCGTACGTATGCAGATACCGCTGAGCCGCCATGGCCACCCAGGAGGCGGGGGTGAGCAGCCCGAAGGGCAGGTTCCAGCCGAGCGCCGCGCCCTCTGCGGTGGGCTCCCGCTGCTGCACCCCGGAGCCGAAGCGCCGCCCCGACCGCTCGTTGAACGCCCGGTAGCAGACGACCACGTCGGCCACCCCGCAGGCGACGGCGAGCGCCGCCTGCTGGACCGTGGCGCAGGCCGCCCCGCCGCCGTAGTGGATACGGGAGAAGAACGACAGCTCGCCGATACCGGCCGCCTGGGCGACGGTGATCTCGGGGCTGGTGTCCATGGTGAAGGTGACCATCCCGTCGACGTCGGCAGGGCTCAGCCCCGCGTCGTCGAGCGCCGCCCGCACCGCCTCGACGGCCAGCTTCAGCTCGCTGCGGCCCGAGTCCTTGGAGAACTCGGTCGCCCCGATCCCGGCCACGGCCGCCCGTCCGCCGAGTGCATCGGCCCTGCGCACGCTCATGCGGATCCCCCCGGAACGCTGATGGTCACCGTGCCGGTGACATGCCTGCCGAGCCCGTTCGCGCCGACTATCGACACCTCCGCCGTACCGTCGCTGCCGAGAGCGGTCACCTTGCCGCTCAGCACCATCGTGTCCCCGGGATAGTTCGGAACACCCAGCCTGATGGCGACCTTCCTGAGCACTGCCGAGGGCCCGAAGTGGTCGGTGACGTACCGCCCGACCAGGCCGTTGGTCGTCAGGATGTTCATGAAGATGTCCGGAGACCCCTTCTCCCGGGCCAGCTCCGCGTCATGGTGCACGTCCTGGTAGTCGCGGGAGGCGACGGCGCCCGCCACGATCAGGGTGCGGGTCACCGCGATCTCCAGCGGTGCCAGCTCTTCTCCGACGTTCATTGCGATCCCTCCTCCACGAGCAGTCCGCCGAGTTCCTGAAGTACTTCGCTGCCGCAGCCGAGATAGGCATCGATCTGGCGCCCCCAGAGGAAGTGCCGGTGCACGGGGTGGTCGAGGTCGGCACCCATACCTCCGTGCAGATGCTGCACCGCGTGCACGACCCGCTTTCCCGCCTCTGACGCCCACCACGCGGCGGTCAGCGCCTGCGCCGCGCAGGGCAGCGACCGGTCGTGCAGCCAGGCGGCCTCGTACGCCGTGACGCGTATCGCCTCGGTGTCCATGTGGGCGTCGGCCGCTCGCAGCAGCACGCCCTGGTTGGTCGAGAGCGGACGCCCGAACTGCTCACGTGTACCCGTGTACTCGACAGCGCGCGCCACGGCACCCGCGCACACCCCCGCCTGCAGTCCGGCGAACGCTGTCCGGGCCGTCGCCAGAATTTCCTCGTACGCCCCTGCCCCGCCGAGCGGTTCGCCGGGCGCACCGTCGAGCACGAGCCGTCCCGCCGACCATGGGGCTGTGGTCTCCACGGGCTCGGTCAGCACCCCGGCGTCCGCGGTCCTGACGACCCACAACGACCGGTCGGCGGCCGCGACCAGGACGTGGCTGGCCTCCCTCAGCCACGGCACCAGCGGCACCGTGCCGCTCAATCCCCCCTCGGATCCGGCCCGTACGGACCCGGCTGCCGGAAAGGCCCCCGCCGCTACCGCCGCGCCGTCCCTGAACCGTGGCAGCAGCCGCTCGCGCTGTTCCTCCGTACCGTGCCCGGCGACGGCGAGGAGCCCGTACACACAGGTCGACGCGAAGGGCACCTGCGCCGTCGTGCGGCCCTGTTCCTCCAGGAGGAGCACCAGCCCGAGGAGTCCGGTCTCCTCGACCGCCCCCGGTAGTCCGGCCGCACAGAGCTCCTTCCACAGCTCGGCGTCCGTACCGGTACCGGCGACGACCAGACGCTCGTGCGTCGACAGATCACCGAAGATCCGGGCGGCGAGCCCCTGTGCGGCGGCCTGCTCCTCAGTGGGTGTGAAATCCATCTCAGTCCTCACTCCCCCGGAAGACCGGCAGTTCCAACTCCGGGTCCGTACGCAGAAATTCGAGGCGGACCGGCATGCCCACCCGCACCTTGTCGTACGGCACCCCGATCACGTTGCTGATCATCCGGACCCCCTCGGCGAGCTCCACCAGCGCCACCGCGTACGGACCGGCACCCCCGGAGGTGCTGAACGCGGGGAACGGCGGGTGGTGCATCACCACGTACGAGAAGACGGTGCCCTCGCCCGAAGCCTCGACCGTCTCCCACTCGGAAGACCCGCAGGCATTGCAGCCGGGCAGCCAGGGGAAGCGCAGGGTTCCGCAGGCCTCGCAGCGCTGGATCAGCAGCCGGTGCGCGGAGATGCCCTGCCAGAACCCGGCGTTGTCCCGGTTGATCACCGGCCTGGGCCGCAGGCTCCGGCCGGCCCGCCGCTCCCCGGACCGCGCCGGGCCATCCGCCTTCTCCTTCACCGCGGGGCGGTACTTCAGGATCCGGAAGCGGTGCGTCCCCGCCGGCTCGTCCTGTGCCCGGATGTCCATGCGCGTGGTGATGAAGTAACCCGTCCCCAGCTTCGTCGTCTTCCGCTCCGAGACCGCCTCGATCACCGCGTCGAAGGTGATCCGGTCTCCAGGCCGCAGCGGCCGCAGATACTCCTGCTCGCAGTCGGTCGCGACCACCGAGACGTATCCCGCCGCGTCGAGCTGGCCGAAGAACTCGTCGTAGGCCTCGCCCCTGTCCGCGTGCCCCGACAGCCCGCCCATCGTCCACGCCTGCAGCATGGTTGGAGGGGCCACGGCATAGGGGCCGGTGTACGCGGGGTTCGTATCCCCCATCGCCTCGCACCAGTGCCTGATCATCGGCTCGTTGACCGGATCCTTGCCGCTGCCGGCGACGGCGGCAGCCCGCCCCTCGTACGCCCTGAGCAGCTCGTACAGTTCGTCCCGCTCATCCCGCTCAGCCCCCACGTGCCGCGCACCCTGCCCGTCCCGCACGTTCTCAAGGTCCCGCCCGTCTCGCCCCTCCATCACCGTTTCCCCCTCTTCATTCCGAGCCGCATCGTCGCGACGATCTCCCGCTGCACCTCGCTCACCCCGCCCCCGAAGGTGTTGATCTGTGCCGCCCTGTTCATCCGTTCCAGCTCCCCGTCCCCGAAGGAGCCGGGCGAACCGCCCCGGATCGTTCCGGCGTGCCCCGTGATTTCCTGGCACATTCGATACACCTCCACGGCGCTTTCGGTTCCCACGAATTTCACGCCGCTCGCGTCGCCGGGGGCCAGCGCGCCCGCCCCGACATCCCCCACCAAACGCCAGTTGAGCAGGCGTGTTGCCGCCAGCCGGGCATAGGCCTCGGCCAGCCTGGACCGAATCCACGGCTCGTCAACCGGACGCCGACCGGTCACCGGATCGGGCGTACGGGCGAAGCTGAGCGCCGCATCGTAGAAGTCCTCGGCCTGCATCCCGATCGCGGCCAGCGCGACCCGTTCGTGGTTCAGCTGGTTGGTGATCAGCCCCCAGCCGCCGTTCTCCGCGCCGACCAGCCCGGTGGCGGGCACCTGGACGCCGTCGTAATACGTGGCGGTCGTGGTCAGCCCGCCGACGGTCTCGATGGGCGTCCAGGAGAAGCCGGGCGCGTCCGTCGCCACCAGGATGATCGAGATACCCCGGTGCTTGGGAGCCTCCGGATCCGTGCGGCAGGCGAGCCAGATCCAGTCCGCGTTCTGCGCGTTGCTGGTGAAGATCTTCTGACCGTCGATGACCCACGAGTCACCCTGCCGTACCGCTCTGGTCCGCAGCGCCGCCAGATCGGTACCGGCCTCCGGTTCGCTGTAGCCGATGGCGAAGACGATCTCCCCGGCCAGGATCCGAGGCAGAAAGAACTCCTTCTGCGCCTCGGTCCCGTACTTCATCAGGGTGGGGCCCACCGTGTTGAGGGTGACCATCGAAACCGGCGCGCCCGCCCGGTAGGCCTCGTCGAAGAACACGAACTGCTCGTCCGCGCCGCGGCCCTGGCCCCCGTACTCGACAGGCCAGCCGAGCCCCAGCATTCCGTCCGCGCCGATACGGCGCAGCAGCCGTCGCTGCTCGGCCGGGCTCCCGTCCGCAGGGCCGGTCCGTTCGCCGGACTCCGGCATCACATCGCGGAAGTACGTGCGGAGTTCGGAGCGCAGCTGTAGCTGGCGGTCCGTAGGGGCCAGATGCACGGCGGCTGCCTCCCGGGAAGGGCCTGCGGATCAGGGTTTCTGACTGTCCGTCAGCTTCCGTTCACCTGTCAAGGCACCCGACAGCAGGCCGCCACCGGCCCTCCCCCCTTTCACCCCTTCCATCCCCCGGTTCCCCCTGCGGCCCGCACTCCGGCCTCACACCCCCGTCCGCCGCCGGCCCGCCAACCCGTCACCCCACCCCCGGGCCCGCCCCGACGGAACGACGAACGGCCCGCGCGCCGCCACCGAAGTGACGCCACCCGGGCCGTCGTTCCCCCCCGACCGCGACCCGGCCCCCCGCCCGGCACGCGGCAGGTACCGGATCACCAGAGATTGGTGAAGTTCACCGCGAGGGTGTGGCTGGACTGGTCGATGGCGGTGAACACGGAACCGTTCACCTGAGCGGAGTTGCTGTGGTTCGACGCCCCATCGCCGATGGCCTGCTGCTGCGAGGTGGACGAATTACCGAGGTTGGCCCCGCCCACGCCACTGCCGCTGATAGCGGCCACACCCGCGTTCGATCCGTCGTTCGCGAACGAGCCGTTGTCGGCCTGGGCCACACCGCCGAAGAACGCGGCGGCGAGGGGCAGAGCGGCAACAACGGCGAGGGCACGAGCGGTACGGATGCTTGCCATGTCTATTCCTCCAGGAACCGAAAGTAAGGCCCGCCCCGGGCCAGTTGGCCGACCGCCCGGGTGATGGTCACGACGTCGCGAGATCAAGGTTGCCCACCGCCATTCCGGCGAACCGCCCATGCTTTTCGATTCCCTCGCAAGCGTGAGGAAGAGCGGATAAACCCCCAGACGAACCAAACCACCAGGTCAGTCCCGCACACCCCGACACCCCTTGCCCCACTGGAGAAGAAGCGTTCCGCCACCGCGCCTCGTACTCCGCCCGCCAGCCCTCTGCCCCTCTTCCCTTATTCGAACGTTCGTACGAACATGGACGCATGGCCATCCCCGACCGCCGAACCTTCGCCCTGGCCCTGGCCCACGCACTGTCCGCGGCCGAACACGGGCTCCCCGTCATCCCGTTGTCCGCCTCCAAGCTCCCCGCCCTGCGCTCCCCGCACCGCCACGAGGAGCGGCCGAGCCACTGCCGGGGCGCCTGCGGCCTGCCCGGACGCGGCGTCCACGACGCCACCACAGACCCCGCCGCCGTACGCGGTCTCTTCGCCGCCGCCCCCTGGGCCAGCGGCTACGGCATCGCCTGCGGGCGCGCCCCGCACCACCTCATCGGCATCGACCTCGACACCACCGGCCGCAGCGACTCCGCGGCCGCCCTGCAACAGATCGCGCTTCAGCACCTGTTCACCATCCCGCCGACCGTCACGGTGCTCACTCCCAGCGGCGGCCGCCACATCTGGCTGTCCGGACCGCCGGGAGTGGCCGTACCGAACTCCGCGGGGCGCCTAGCCCCCGGCATCGACATCCGCTGCACGGGCGGCTACCTGGTCGGCCCCGGCTCGTCCACCACCCACGGCACCTACCGGCTCGTGCCGGGCACCGGCAGCCTCCCGCCGGCCCCCTGCCCCGACGCCCTCCTCCAGCTGCTGAGGCCCCCGGCCCCCACGCACCGCCGGCCCAGCCACCTCGACGACCGGGGCCGGGGACTGATCCGGTTCGTCCTCGCGGCAGCCGAGGGCCAGCGCAACACCCGGCTCTTCTGGGCCGCCTGCCGCGCCTATGAACACGGCTTCGGCGACAGCCTGGCGAGCGCTCTCACCGAGGCCGCCGTCCGCACCGGTCTCCCCGAACACGAGGCCCGCGCGACCATCGCGTCGGCGTCCCGCCTCACCACGACCCGCTGCGAACCCCCGAGTTGAATCGGGGCGTCCCCGGCACCCCCACCGTGCCCCGGCCGCGGCACGGCGCGGCTGGCAATATACGTCGGCGACGAGGCATTCGATCGAGGCCTCCTGCCAACGGGGGACATGACATGACGACGCACACCGTGGATGCCCAGCAGGACCGGTCGGCCGGTCCTGCCCGGCAGACCGGGAGACGCGGCATCGGGCGGCAGATCCTGCTCCTCACGGTGACAGCACTGGTCGCCGGCGCCGCTGGAGTGGCGGGCACCCTGTTCCAGCAAGGGCTCGCCGCTCCGGACACCTCGGCCGTCGACACCCAGGCCGCCGCGCTCGCCGAGGAGCTGCGCCACGACCTGAACGTGGGCTTCTGGTCGCCGGGCAGCACCTACGGAGGGCAGTTCACCGAGGGCACGCTCGTCTCTCACGCCGAAGCACACGGCGGAGTACTGCTGAGCGCGGGCACGGAGCGGGAGGAATCCGGCGGCAACGTCCACACAGCACAGGTGATGGTGGGCCTGCTGCCGCCCGGCACGAAGACCGTGGACGCAGACGCGTACCCAGTCCGCTGCTACCGCTACACCTTCGCCTTCGGCGCCCACAGCGTGCGTCAGTCCACGATGGACTGCCCCACCACACGCACCGACGACAAGCCCGGCAGCCTCGTGGCCCAGATGGGCGCGCTGCTCGCACGGCAGCCCACCGGGACGAACATGTACCGGCAGACACCGACCGCGGGACATCCGCATACCCCGGCAGGCGCCGTGGACTTGCTGAAGGACAAGCGGCTGGTCTCCGCCGGGGACACCGTGCACGTGGTCGCGGGCAAATCCGCCGGCGGCGGCGTCTACGCCCTCGCGCTGCGCATCAACGACGGCTGCCACTACCTGCGCATGGACGCCGCGTCCTCCGCGTCCCGCCTGATCCCCCTGTGGCTCGCGCCCGCCGACGAACAGGAGACCTGCGACGCGGACCGAGCGGCGGCCGCCGCGCCCCTGTACGGCATCGACCCGGCCAAGGCCGGGTGACGAGATCCCGGCCGGCCGCTGACGGGCCGGCTCCCGACAGCCTCAAAGCGTGCCCAGCCATGCCCCCGCGTCGTCGCGTGCCTCTTCCGTGCCCGACAGGAAACGGACATGGCGACGGCCCCCGACCATGCCTGCTGGTCGGGGGCCGTTCACCTGGCGGTGGGTGTGGGATTTGAACCCACGGTGACATCGCTGCCACGACGGTTTTCAAGACCGTTCCCTTAGGCCGCTCGGGCAACCCACCTCGCATCGGCGGGCAACGGCCCGCTTCGACGCGAGGACAGCCTAGCCGGTCAGCTGTCGCCCTTGCGCTCGCCCAGGGTGACTTCGGCGGTCGACGTCTTGCCGTCGCGCTTGTACGTCAGCGTGACCTTGTCGCCCGGCTTGTGGGTCCAGATCTCACCGATCAGGGTCGGGCCGCTGTCGACCACGGTGTCGTTGAACTTCGTGATGACGTCACCCGGCTTGAGGCCCGCCTGGGCCGCGGGGCCGCCCTTCGTCACCGCTTCGGTGCCGCTCGCGCCCTGGTCCGAGATGACCGCGCCGCCGGTCTTCTCGTCCATGGTCACCGTGGCGCCGATGACCGGGTAGACGGGCTGGCCGGTCTTGATCAGCTGCTCGGCGACGTTCTTCGCCTGGTTGATCGGGATCGCGAAGCCGAGGCCGATGGAGCCCGCCTGGCTCTGGCCGGTGCTGCTGCCGGTCGACTGGATCGCCGAGTTGATCCCGATGACCGCGCCCCCGGCGCTCAGCAGCGGGCCGCCGGAGTTGCCGGGGTTGATCGAGGCGTCGGTCTGCAGGGCGCTCATGTACGAGTTGCTGCCGCCGGAGCCGTCACCGGAGGCGACCGGGCGGTTCTTCGCGCTGATGATGCCCGTGGTGACCGTGTTGGACAGGCCGAACGGGGCACCGATCGCGATCGTCGAATCGCCCACCGCCACCTGTTCCGAATTGCCCAGCGACAGCGGCGTGAGCCCCTTCGGCGGGTCCTTCAGCTTCAGGACCGCGACGTCGTAGCCCTCGGCCCGGCCGATCACCTCGGCGCCGTACTTCTTGCCGTTCGAGAACGTCGCCGTGAGCTGACCGTTGTCCGCCGCGGAGGCCACCACGTGGTTGTTCGTGAGGATGTGGCCCTCCTTGTCGTACACGAAGCCCGTGCCCGTGCCGCCCTCGCCGTCGCCGCCCTGCGCGTCGATGGTGACCACGCTCGGCAGCGCCTTGGCGGCCACGCCCGCGACCGTGCCCGGGTCACGCTTGAGATCCTGCGGGTTGGCCGAGGCCGCGACGGTGGTCGAACCGGATGAGCCGGAGCTGTCGTTGCTGTCAGCGGCCCAGTAGCCGAGGGCGCCGCCGACGCCGCCCGCCACGAGCGCTGCCACGACCGCCGCGGCCACCAGACCGCCCGCACCCCGCTTACGGGGTGCGTCGGGCGTGTGCAGCTGGCCGGGCGGGCCCCACACCGGGCCACCGCCGTGCGCACCGTGGCCGCCGTGGGCGTACGCGGGGACCACGGGCGGAGGCGCGGGCCAGCCGGCATCCGCCGCCGACTGCGGTAGGGGCGGTACGGGTGGAGGTGTGTGGGGCTGCGGCGTCGGAGGGACCTGGGCCATGGGTGTGGTCGCCGGGTCGTGCGCCGGCGGGACCTGTGGCTGCGTGGCGGTCACGTCCGGCTGCGGAGGGACCGGGGGCGTGCTTCCAGGAGCCCCCTGGGGAGCATCGGCCGGCACTGGAGGTGCGGACGGAACGGACGGGGCGGCCTCGGCCGCGTTGCCCTCGTTGCCCTCGTTCTCTGTGCTCACAGCTCTGTACTCCTCGGTTCCACATCATCGTTCGGTAAGAGATCCGCTGTGTACGTGTCTGGAGTCAGCTTTTCCCACAGCACGTCAGACCACTGTAAGCAGGACCTGTGCATCCGCGCACGGGCCCTTACACCGGACAGAACGACCTCGCTTCGCAAGGTTCGCGCACCCGGGCCCCCCGGTGACACCATGACGCGGTGACCCAAGCACGGCAGCAGCACACCACGCAGCATCCCATCCAGGTCATCGCACACCGAGGCGCGTCCGACGACGCCCCCGAGCACACCCTGGCCGCGTACCGGAAGGCGATCGAGGACGGCGCCGACGCCCTGGAGTGCGACGTACGGCTCACCGCCGACGGCCACCTCGTATGCGTGCACGACCGCCGGGTGAACCGTACGTCCAACGGACGCGGCGCGGTCTCCGCCCTGGAGCTCTCCGAACTCGCCGCGCTCGACTTCGGCTCATGGAAGGACCGGGACGAGTCGGAGGCCCCCGACTGGGACCCGGTGCCGGGCGAGCTCACCTCCGTACTCACCCTGGAACGGCTGCTCGAACTGCTCGTCGAGACCAGAGCCGCCGGGCGTCCGCTCCAGCTCGCCATCGAAACCAAACACCCGACCCGCTGGGCGGGCCAGGTCGAGGAGCGGCTGCTGCATCTGCTGAAGCGCTTCGAGCTCGACGCACCGCCGGCCGAGGGCCCCTCACCGGTCCGCATCATGAGCTTCTCGGCCCGCTCCCTGCACCGCATCCAGGACGCCTCACCGGAGCTGCCCACCGTCTACCTGATGCAGTTCGTCTCGCCCCGGCTGCGGGACGGACGGCTGCCGGCCGGCGCCCGGATCGCCGGTCCCGGGATGCGGATCGTGCGCAGCCACCCGGGCTACATCGACCGCCTGCACCGCGCGGGCCACCGGGCCCACGTCTGGACGGTCAACGAACCGGAGGACGTCGACCTGTGCGTCCGGCTCGGAGTGGAGGCGATCATCACGAACCGCCCGAAGCGGGTCCTCTCCCAGTTGGGCCGCTCTTCATATCAGTGACGGGGAGTACACCGGCGCATTCGGGCTGTACTCGATCGTTGCGAGTGCGTCACTGTCAGACCACTGGCCGGTTTCCGGCCCAGCCCAGGGGGGCATCCACATCGTGGCGTGGGGCAAAGGAGGTCTCGGGGGTGGCGTTGGTGGTGGCACAGGAAGTGCCCACGTCGTCGAGCATGGCCGTACCCCATGGCCCTGCGGGCGTGGGTCAGGCACGGCGCCGGATGCGTGAGCAGTTGCGCAGTCACGGGGTGTCGGATTCGGTCGTCGACGATGCCGTATTGATCCTTTCCGAACTGCTCAGCAACGCCTGCCGTCACGGCAGGCCGCTGGGCCGGCACAGCGATGTGGGGGAGGGCGACGTGCGCGCCGCCTGGCACGTCGACCGAACAGGCGGGCTGACGGTCGAGGTGACGGACGGAGGCGGTCCGACCCGACCGGTTCCGGCCACTCCATCGGTCACCGCTCGCGGTGGCCGGGGGCTCAACATCATCAGCGCGCTCGCCGAGAAATGGGGCGTACGCGACGACTCGTCCGGCGAGGTCACGGTCTGGGTGCTGGTCGACGAAGGGCCGCGGCGCCCCGGCGGCCGACCGGGCGGACGGGGTAATGAGCGGGGCAACGGACGGGCCATGGGCGCGAGCGGGCCGGCGGACGCGATGGGAGTACCCCTTCCCGTAGTACCGGGACTCGACGGGCTGGAACTCGCCGACGCCTTCGACGACGCGGGCTGACGCCGAGAATGTCTCACCGAGCGGTCCGTGGCCAAATGACAGGTCCGTGGCTGAATGATCGGTACGCGATTTCATGACCGGTCCGCGGCTGAATAACCGGTCCGTGGCTGAATCCGTGGGCGAAAGGCAGACGCCCCACCGATGACGCCGGTGCTGCGACAACCGGGCAGGCTCCGGCGGCAAGAGCCACCGGCAGGCCGCCTTCCCGCGCCCGTGCCCGCCTGCGGCCGGGCAGCTGCGCACCGGGCGCCGCAAGGACGGCTAGGCTCGCGGCCCAGACCGCACTGTCGCAACCGTCGCAACCGGGAGAAAGCCCACCATGGCCAAGAAGCGCCCTCAGACCAAGGCCGGGAAGCAGCAGCTCAAGGACGGCGAGGTCCCGGTGGTCGGGGCTCGCGAGCCCTGCCCGTGCGGTTCTGGCCGCCGTTACAAGGCCTGCCACGGCCGCGCTGCCGCCCAGGCCGTGACCGAGCTCGTCCAGCGCCCCTTCGAGGGACTGGCCGGCGAATGCGACTGGGTCGCGCTGCGCGAGCTGGTCCCCGCCGCCACGGTCGAGCTGACGCTGAAGGGCGGGCTGCCCGAGGGCGTGCCGTCCGTGACGCTCGCGACCGTGCTCCCGATGGCCTGGCCCGCGCTGCGTCGTGACGACGGCTCGGTCCTGCTCGCCCTGCAGAACGACACCTCTTCCGGTGACCTCAGCCGGGACCTCGCCGACACCCTGCAGCGCGCGCTGGAGACCGAGCCCGGCTCTCCCGTCGCCGCCCGGCGGGTTCCGGCCGACGGTCCCAGGCTGCAGGATGTCCTGGACCCGGATGCGCCGTTCGCGCCCATCGTGCACTCCGGCTTCGAGTTCTGGGTGCCGGACTCGGAGAACGCCACGGCCGAGGTGTCCGCTTCGCTGGAGCGCGCGAACGAAGCCGCGATCCCGACCGTCCTGCTCACCGGGGTGGATGCCGCGTACTGGTGCGAGACGCCGGACAAGAACCACCTGCGGTGGGTCATGCCGCACCCCGAGGAGCAGCTCCTCGACGCCCTCGCCCGGCTGCACGCGGCGGGCGTCTCGTCGCTCGGCGAGGGGACCCGGCTGGTCGGCTCCTTCCGTGCGCACGGCCTGATGGTCCCGGTCTGGGATCTGCCGAGCGCGATGGGGGCCGAGGAGTGCGAGAAGCCCGCGGCGGTGTTCGCGGAGCGGCTGGCCACGGCGCTCGCTTCGGACGCGCCCCTCACCCCCGAGGAGCGCCGGGCGCGCGGCGGGCTCACCAACCGCCAGGTGACACTCAGCTGACAGTGACCACTACCCGGACCGTACGGTGACTCGCGTCACAACTCGCCGTACTGACAGGTAAATCGCTGTCCGAATACGCGAGATCGAATTTGCGAACGGCAGATCTCTTGTTACCGTTCTAGAAGCCCGGTCGCTGGTGCATCCCCCGTCGCCAGCGATCGGGCATCCTCATTTCCGGGTACGGCGCCCAACGGCCCACCACGCGGCGCACGCACAGCGCACAGACCTGACGCAGGTCCCCGGACGAGCCCCCGGCGACACCGGCTCCTTCTCCTCAATCCCCCCTGGCTTCCCCGGCATCGCCCTGCCCGCCTGGCGTCTCGCCGCGCACCCAACGGGTCCGGCCGGCGCCGCCCGGCACCCGGACGGCACCGCGGCGATCCCCTAAAGAAGAACTCGAACATTTCTCGAACGCGTTTCGGATGAGGCATCAGAAAACCGAGTGCCGAACGCCTTTGTAACGACCGGTGTAGCGACCGGCTTTGCGCGCGGCCGGCACAGACCATGACCGGCGGCCAACGGAACCGGGAGATCCGGCAGCACACGGTTGCGGACGTCAGGCATTTCCTGGTGGACGCACGCCTTCCCGGCATACAAAAATTCCTGACGGTGCGCCGGAATTCCGCGCACATCGCCCCCTGACGCCGCCTCTCCCCTGTCAGCAGGCAGCTGCCAGCAGGCAGCCGGCCGGCCCCGTCAGTAGGCGAGGCGGCTTCCACCGTCCGGAGCGCTGTTGCTCGCCTCGACCAGCGCGTCCAGGACCGCCCCCACATCCGGCAGCCACGGCGAGGCGGCCGCCGCGACGGACGCTCCGCCCCTCAGCCGCAGCCCGGGGACCCGGGCCGGCGCCCGCACCCAGCGCACCTGTCCCGCACCGGTACCGGACGGCGGAAGGACGAGGTAGCCCCCCTCGCCGTGGAACCGCAGCGAGCTGGGCACCCAGTCCTGCGCATGCAGCAGTTCACCGAGCCGTTCGAGGGTGTACGGGGCTACCAGCAGCGACCACCGGGTCGGCGTCGCCACCACGGGGCCCAGTCGCACCCCCATTCGGTCGAGTTCGGCCAGCGCTCCGGCGCCGACCGCCGCCGGCAGGCTCAGCGCGCACGGCGCCCGCCCGCCGGTGGCCAGTACCACCGGCGCGGTGGGCCGGTTCGTCCACCACCAGCGCACCATCCGCGGTTCCGTGGTCGCCGCGAGCAGTCCGGGATCGAGGGGGTGTGCGCCGGGCACGGCGCACTCGGGATCGGGGCAGGCGCAGCCGCGCTCACCGCGGCCGTCGGCCGCCTGCAGCCCCACTCCGGGGAGTACGGGCCACTGCCACTCGGTAGCACAGGTCAGGGCCGCGTCGAGCTGAGCGGGCCTGTCCCGGAACCGGAGCCTGCGTCGCCTTCCGAGGATCTCGCGCATGAGCGCTCGTTCCTTTCCGTTGAACGCCGAGGGTCCACATCACACCACGCGTGCGTCACATCGCGTGTGCGGAACTTCACTGTGTGTACATGCTCGTCGAGCCTGCGGTACGGGTTGGTCGTCGCTACCGAGCGTGAGCTGTGCTGAGCCGAATCGAGCCGGTTCCAGTCGAAAAACGTGGCCAGGCGCAGAGCGCGTATCGCGCCTGCCGTCCGTGCGTACAACCTCGCCACTCGGGGGTGGGGCGTGGCCGTCACAGATGAGGACGTCCGGGCCCGCTGCCAGGTTCCGAGGGCGGTCGGAACCACCCCTGGCCATCCATCGATTACGTACCCAGCATGCCCGCGATGACGCTCCCCTCGGGACTTCACCCCGTGAGCACCCCCCGCCGAACAGACCCAGTCGACCGCAAATAGCTTCCACAGGGTGCATTTTTTGGCCAAGTTAGTTATCACTTGGACACCACAAATCCCGTGGGGACAATGCTGGACATCACGTTACTTGTGCGTGTACATGTGGATGCATTGATAGCGGCGCAGAATGACATGGGGGTTTGCGATGCTATTCGACGAAACACACCAGTCGGAAAGCTGGCGACCATGAGCGCCCCGCACCTGCCGAAAGTGGCTGGAATCGATCCCACAGTTCCGGTTTCGACACACACTGACGGGCCTCTCTCCGAGGTGCCCGCCGTCCCCACTGCCTTCATCCAGGACCGTCTGGCGGGCTGGGTCTCCGACCTCACCACGCTGCACGAACTCACCGAGCGGCTGGCCAGAACCAGCACCCTGGACGACGCACTCCACGAGCTGCTCGAAGCCGGAGCCGCTCTGCTGGGTGCCCGTCGCGGGCTGATCGCGTTCGAACCCTCGGACCGCCGTGGCCCCGTCAGCACCATCGGTCTCGGACTGGCCCACGCGGAGCTCGGCCAGATCGAGACGGTGCCGCGCAGCGCCACGTCCTACGGGCGCATCCTTGAAGGTCTGCCCGACTCCGAAAACTCGCTGACCACCCCCGATCTGCTCGGCGACACCAGCCTGGACCCCCGCAGGCGCGAGGTCGCCGCCCGGCTCGGCTACGCCGCCAGTTACGCGCTGCCGATCACCACCGACCGGACCGGCCGGCTCGCCGTCGCCGTCTGGCTCTACGACGAACCCGCCGAGCCGCTGGAGCGCCAGCGCCACCTGGCCGGTCTGTATACCGGCTACGCCGCCGAGCACCTGGCCCGGCTGCTGGAGCTGGAACGGGCCAGGACCGATGTCGCCACCATCACAGAGGAGCTGCTGCCCAGCCGGATGCCCCGGATCCCCGGCGTGGAGCTGGCCGTACGCCACCACGCCGCACCGCAGGGCGGCAACGACTGGTACGACGCCCTGGCCCTGCCCGAGGGTGCCCTCGGCCTCGCCGTCGGCTCGGTGAGCGGCTCCGGGCCGAGCGCCCTGGCCGCGATGGGTCGGCTGCGGGCCGGTCTGCGGGCGTACGCGGTGATGGAGGGCGAGGACCCGGTCGCCGTACTCTCCGATCTTGAGCTCCTGCTGCGGCTGACCGAGCCGGCCCGGTCCGCGACCGCGCTCTTCGCCTACTGCGAGCCCTCCCGTCGCAAGATCCTGCTGGCCGGGGCCGGGCACGCCCCGCCGCTGATCATCGGTGACCGGCGCACCGAGTACGTCGAGACCACCCTGTCCGCGCCGCTGGGCATGCTCGCCTGCTGGGAGGCGCCGAGCGTGGAGATCGAACCGGCGCGCGGCGAGACCGTCCTGCTGTACACCGACGGCCTGCTGCGCCGGGCCGGGGACTCGATGGACCGGGCGTTCACCCGGCTCCACTCGGCGGCGGCGAGCGTCCCGAGGGCGCTGCGCCACGACGCCGCGGCGGTGGCCGACCACGTCCTGCGCACCGTGCTGCCCGACGGACCGGAGCAGGGCGACGACACCGAGGACGTGGTCCTGCTGGCGGCCCGGTTCGACTGAGCCGTCCCGGTCCCGCGCCCCCGACCGTTCCGGTAAGAGGTCTTCCGGTAAGAGGTCTTCCGGCCCTGGGCCCCCTTCCGTACGCCCGTACGATGGAGGGGGTCCAGTGTCGTATCAAGGAGAGACAGAGTCGTGTCTGAGGAGCTCACCCCGGAGAACCCGGAGACCGAAGAGGCAGAGCCGGTCAAGCAGCGGAAGAACGGCCTGTACCCGGGCGTCTCCGACGAGCTCGCCGCGAGCATGAAGTCCGGCTGGGCCGACACCGAGCTGCACGGGCTGGAGCCGATCGCGCAGGCCGGGCACACCGCAGACCGCCGCGCCGCGCTCTCCGCGCGCTTCCCCGGCGAGCGGCTGGTCATCCCGGCCGGCCGGCTGAAGACCCGTTCCAATGACACCGAGTACGCCTTCCGCGCCTCCACCGAGTACGCATACCTCACCGGTGACCAGACCCAGGGCGGCGTCCTGGTCCTGGAGCCGAAGGACGGCGGCCACGAGGCGACTGTCTATCTGCTGCCGCGCTCCGACCGTGAGAACGGCGAGTTCTGGCTCGACGGCCAGGGCGAACTGTGGGTCGGCCGCCGCCACTCCCTCACCGAGGCCGAGCAGCTGCTCGGCATCCCGGCGAAGGACGTACGGGAGCTGCCCGCCGCGCTGACCGAGGCCACCGGCCCGGTCCGTAACGTCCGCGGCCACGACGCCGTCATCGAGGCAGCGCTGACCGACAAGGTCACCGCGGAGCGAGACGAGGAACTGCGCGTCTACCTCTCCGAGGCACGCCTGGTCAAGGACGCCTTCGAGATCGCCGAGCTGGCGAAGGCCTGCGACATCACCGCGCGCGGTTTCGAGGACGTCGTGAAGGTCCTCGACAAGGCGGAGGCGACGAGCGAGCGCTACATCGAGGGAACGTTCTTCCTGCGCGCCCGCATCGAGGGCAACGACATCGGCTACGGGTCGATCTGCGCCGCGGGCCCGCACGCCACCACCCTGCACTGGGTGCGCAACGACGGCGCGGTGCGCTCCGGCGAGCTGCTGCTGCTCGACGCCGGCGTGGAGACCAACGACCTCTACACCGCCGATGTGACCCGCACCCTTCCCATCAACGGCACGTTCACGCCGCTGCAGCGGAAGATCTACGACGCGGTGTACGAGGCCCAGGTCGCCGGTATCGCGGCGGTCAAGCCCGGCGCGGGCTTCCGGGACTTCCACGACGCCGCGCAGCGCGTCCTGACCGAGAAGCTCGTTGAGTGGGGCCTGCTCGGGGACCGGACCGTGGACGAGGTCCTGGAGCTCGGGCTGCAGCGCCGCTGGACCCTGCACGGCACCGGTCACATGCTCGGCATGGACGTCCACGACTGCGCCGCCGCGCGCACGGAGTCGTACGTCAACGGAACGCTGGAGCCCGGCGTGTGCCTCACCGTCGAGCCCGGTCTCTACTTCCAGGCCGACGATCTGACCGTCCCCGAGGAGTACCGCGGCATCGGCGTCCGGATCGAGGACGACATCCTCGTCACCGAGGACGGCAACCGGAACCTCTCGGACAAGCTGCCGCGTCAGGCCGACGAGGTCGAGGCCTGGATGGCCCGGGTCAAGGGCTGACCTTCCGCCCCGTCACCCGCGCCGGAGGGCGCCCCGCTCAGGACACCATGAGCAGGGCGCCTTCCCGCCATTTCAGGATCTTGTCGAAGCTCACCACCGCGCCGCCGCGCCCCGGCCGGTTGCCGAAGTGGACATGGTCGGCGAGCTCCTCGATCAGGCAGAGGCCGCGCCCGCCCTCGGCGGCCAGCGGCGGGTGCCCGGCCTGCTTCGACCGGCACTGCTGCAGTTGGTGCTGCTGTTGATACTGCGGTTGCTGTTGGTACTGCGGTTGCCGCTCTTGCTGTGGGGCATCGCGAAGCGTGCGTCGCGTGGGGAAGCCGGGACCTGAATCGGCGACTTCGATACGGCACTTCTCGCCGTCCAGGTACGCGGTGACCCGGTACTGCCCGCAGGCCGTACCGGACGGCTCCTCCCACGCGTCCAGAGCGTCCATCGCGTCCCGGTGTTCCCCGGCGCCGTCCGGGCCTCCGTTGGCCCCGCCGTGCTCGACGGCGTTCGCACAGGCCTCGCTGAGCGCGACCGACAGGTCGAAGGAGATATCCGGGTCCACGCCCGCGGATTCCATGCTGCCAAGCAGGAAACGACGGGCGAGCGGAACGCTCGCAGCTTCGCGCCGCAGATGGAGTGACCACCACATGCTCATGCTCCAGCCTCCTGGCTGCGGCTCGACATACCGATACGTATTGCCGCCCGATGCCGTTCGTAAGCACGGACGGGATGTGAGACCGCTCATTCGGCGGATACCCGGGCTCGCCGCACCTGTGCATGCCCGGCCCACAGGACGTCTCCTACCCCGTCCTCAACCATCCCCAACAGCCCGGCACGCAGCCAATCGGGCGGAAGGTGACCTTCCGGACCTGCCGTACGGCGGCCGGGGGCGCAGTGCGATGATGACCCGGCCATGTCTACGTCTGTGGGACGCGCCGGAGCCGGTCTACGGCTGCTGAGGGCCGCGGTGTTCGCCGCGGTCTGCGTCGCGCTGTCCGCGGCCGGACACGCGATGGCGGCCTGCGCGGCGGTGCCCGGGTGGACCCTGCTCGCCGGATTCCTCGGGATCCTGGCGGTGGCGGTGGCACTGGCCGGCCGCGAACGCTCGCTGCCGTCGATCGCCGCGGCCCTGGCCGGCGGACAGATCGCCCTGCACACGCTCTTCGGTGTCGGTACGCACGCCGCGACGCCGCGACCCGCGGCCGGTGACGACTCGCTGATCCGGTTCGCGGCGAGCCTCGTCTGCGGCGCGGGCCCCGACCGGTTGAACGCCGCGGACGCCCATCGCATCGTCACCACCGCGGGCATCGACCCCGCGTCGGTGACCGCGCAGGCGCATCAGCACATGGCCGCCACCCCCTCCGGCGGCATGACCGGCTCCGGAGCGGCCGGCCTCGCCGGAATGTTCCCCAGCCTGCCGATGCTGCTCGGTCACCTGCTGGCGGCGCTGGCCACCGGCTGGCTGCTGCGGCGCGGCGAGATCGCCCTGTTCCGGCTCGCCCGGCTCTCGGCGCACGGCGCCCAGCAGGTCGCGGCCGGAGCCCGGTTGCGGGCGCTGCGCGCGGCGCTCGTCCTCGTATCCGCCCTGCGGGCCGGCCTTCCGGACGGCCCGGCGACCGGGCCGCGCACGCTCCGTACGGCGGTCGACGCACCGGCACCGGCCACCGGGGACCCCCTTCAGCACATGGTGATCAGGCGCGGGCCGCCACCCGCGTTCGCTCTCGCAGCCTGACGCGACACCCTCCACACGACGCGCGCACGCCCCTCGCAGACACCTCACCGGTGCGGACGCGGGGCAGCACGCACACACCGTTCGTGAGGGGAAGAGGTGTCGCGATGCCGTCGCGCACCCGCGCGGCGGAGCACCTTCCCTTCGTGCTTTGTGGAGTGATCCCTGACATGAACGTTTCCCGCATCGCCCTCGTCGGCGGCGTCGCCGCGTCCACCGTGCTGATCCTCGCCGGTACGGCCTCCGCCCACGTCAGCGTCCAGCCGCAGGGCGAGGCCGCCAAGGGCGGTTACGCCGTCATCAACTTCAAGGTCCCCAACGAGGGCGACGACGCCGCGACGACCAAGCTCGAAGTGAACTTTCCGACCGATCACCCGCTGGCCTCCGTCATGCCGCAGCCCGTGCCCGGCTGGAACATCAAGGTGACCACGAGCAAGCTGGCCAAGCCGCTCGACATGCACGGCAAGAAGATCAACGAGGCCGTCTCCAAGGTCACCTGGACCGCCGACGGCGGCAAGATCGAGCCCGGCCGCTTCCAGCAGTTCCCGCTCTCCGTCGGCCAGCTCCCCGAGGACGCCGACCAGCTGGTGTTCAAGGCCGTCCAGACGTACGACAACAAGGAAGTCGTCCGCTGGATCGAGGAGCAGAAGGACGGGGCGGAGGAGCCCGAGAGCCCCGCTCCGGTCCTCAAGCTGACCGCCGCCGCCGACGAGGCGCACGGCGCGGCGGCCACAGGCTCCGACTCCGACGACAAGAACGCCGCCGCGGACCAGTCGAAGGACGAGAAGACGACGGCATCGGCGTCCTCTTCCTCCTCCAGCGACAACACGGCCCGCGTTCTCGGCATCGTCGGCATCGTCATCGGCATCGCAGGTGTCGCCTTCGGCGTCCTGGCCGGCCGGCGGCGCACCGCCTGACCATCCAACAGGGCATGTCTCGGAACACGCCCTGGCCCCACCCGCCACACCGACCCATCAGGAATCAGTGCTCCATGGTTAAGAAGTCTGTGCTGGCCGCGGCGCTCGTCGCCGCGGCCGCACTCACCCTGTCCGCCTGCGGCGGCAGTGACAACGACAGCAAGAAGCCGATCGCCGACGTCTCGGTGGAGGCGAAGACCAAGGCCGCGACGGTGCTCGACGACCCGTTCACCAAGCCGAACCTCGTCCTGACCGACACCCACGGCAAGAAGTACGACCTCCGTGAGAAGACCAAGGGCAAGCCGACACTCATCTACTTCGGCTACACCAACTGCCCCGACGTCTGCCCGCTCATCATGAGCAACATCGCGATCGCCAAGAAGTCCCTCCCGCAGGCCGAGCGGGACAAGCTCCAGGTCGTCTTCGTCACCACCGACCCGGAACGCGACACCCCGTCCTCGCTGGGCAGCTGGCTCAAGTCCCAGGACCCGTCCTTCATCGGTCTCACCGGCGACTTCCCGACCATCCAGGCGGGCGCCCGGCAGATCGGCATCGGCATCGACGCGCCGAAGAAGGAGAAGGACGGCACGATCGTCTCGATGCACGGCTCGCAGGTCATGGCGTTCTCCCCGAAGACCGACAAGGGGTACGTGCTCTACAGCGAGGACACCACGCCCGACGACTACACCAAGGACCTCCCCAAGCTCCTCAAGGGGGAGACTCCGTGAACCGCCGCACCGTCCTCGCCGGCGTCCTGGCCCTCTCGACAGGTCTGACGCTGGCGGGGTGTTCCGCCACGGGCGGCAAGCCGGAACTGAAGGTCACCGGCGCGTTCATGCCGCAGCCCGTCAACGACATGGCGGCCGCCTTCCTCGTCGTGCGCAACAGCGGCGGCGGTTCCGACCGGCTCACCTCCGTCACCAGCCCGCTCTCGGACGACGTCACGATCCACGAGACGAAGAACCAGGCGATGCGCATGGTGACGTCGTTCGCGGTACCCGCGGGCGGTGAGCTGGATCTGGAACGCGGTGGAAACCACATCATGTTCATGAAGCTCAAACAGCAGCCGAAGCAGGGCGAGAAGGTGTCCGTGGAGCTGCACTTCGAGAAGGCCGACCCCATCAAGGTCGACCTTCCCGTGAAGGAGACCACCCACAACCCGAAGAAGCAGTGAGGGACTGACAGACCATGACAGCCACCGCCCCGCCCTTCGGGCCGCCCCCGTCCGTACCCGCCATACGCAGGCCGCTCGCCGCGGCCGGACTCCTCGCCGCTCTGCTCGGCGTGGTCTTCGGTCTGCTGCTGGCGGTCGCGGGTCCCGCGTCGGCCCACGCCGCACTCACCGGGAGCGATCCACAGGACGGGGCGGTGGTCGCCACCGCCCCCAAGCAGGTCACGCTGACCTTCTCCGAGCAGGTGGCCGTGGGCAAGGGATCCATCCGGATCCTCGACCCGAACGGCAAGCGCGCCGACACCGAGGCCGCTCCGCTCGATCTGCACAGCGGCTCCACCGTGAAATACGGCGTCGCCCTGCACACCGGCCTGCCCGACGGCACGTACACCGTCGCCTGGCAGGCCGTCTCCGCCGACAGCCATCCGGTCTCCGGCGCCTTCACCTTCTCCATCGGCGCGCCCTCCAAGACGACCGTCGCCCTCCCGGACAACGAGGCCGGGGGCGGGCTCGTCGGCACGCTCTACGGCATCGCGCGCTACGCCGCGTACGCCGGATTCATCGTGCTCGCGGGCGGCGCCGCCTTTGTGCTGGCCTGCTGGCAGCGCGGGGCGGGCGCGCGCCCCCTGCAACGCCTCGTGGTGCGCGGCTGGATGACCCTCACCGCTGCCACCCTCGCCATGCTGCTGCTTCGCAACCCCTACACCGGCTCGGGGAAGCTCGCGGACGCCTTCGACCTCGACGGGCTGCAGGCGGTCCTCGACACCAAGCCCGGCGCCGCGCTCGTCTCACGGCTGCTGCTGCTCGGTGCGAGTGCGCTGTTCATCGCGGTGCTGTTCGGGACGTACGCGAAGCGCGAGGACGAGCACGAGAAGAAGGACCTCACCTTCGGCCTCGCCGCCGGGGGCACGGTCATCGCCGCCGGGATCGCCGGAACATGGGCGCTCGCCGAGCACGCCTCGACCGGCATCCAGCCGGGGATCGCCATGCCGGCCGACGTGCTCCACCTGCTGGCCGTGGCGACCTGGCTCGGCGGGCTCGCGGCCCTGCTGGTCGCGCTGTACCGCACCCCCGACGTCACCGCCGAGGCCGTGCGCCGCTTCTCCCGGATCGCGTTCTGCAGTGTGCTCGTGGTCGTCGCCACCGGGATCTACCAGTCCTGGCGCCAGCTCGGCTCCTGGTCCGCGCTGACCGATACGGGGTACGGGCAGCTGCTGCTCGTGAAGGTGGGGCTCGTCGCGGTGCTGGTCGGGGTCGCGTCGTTCTCCCGCCGGTGGACGGGGAGGCTGGCGTCCGGCGGCGGCGACGCGGCGACGAAGACGGAGACCCGGGCTGCCGAAACCGGAGCCGAGGCCGAAACCGGGGCGGGATCCGTAACCGCGGCCGGGACGGAAGCAGCGTCCGAGGCGGAGGCCGACGCCGCACCGGCTTCGCCGTCGGGCGATTCGACGGCGCAGGACCCCGCACGGGCCGTCCAGCTCGCCCGGCAGAAGGCCGCCGTGGCCACCGCGGAGAAGAAGCGGGTACGAGACGCCGACCCCGACCGCTCCGGCCTCCGCCGCTCGGTGCTGGCCGAAGTCGGCGTCGCGGTGGCCCTGCTGGCGGTGACCACCATCCTGACGTCGACCGAGCCCGGCCGTACCGAGGAGGAGGCTGCCCGTGCGTCGAACGCGGCCGCCGCTCCCGCCGCGAGCGGTCCCGTCAACCTCACGCTGCCGTTCGACACCGGCGGCAAGAACGGCAAGGGCACGGTCCGGATGGACATCGACCCGGGCCGTACCGGCACCAATGCGCTCCACCTCTGGATCGAGGACGCCAACGGGAAGGCCATGGACGTCCCCGAGGTGAAACTCGCCCTCACCCTGAAGTCCAAGGACATCGGCCCCCTTCCCGTGGTCCCGGTCCGGCTGACCGAGGGGCACTGGACATCCACCGGCCTGCAGATCCCGATGGCGGGCGACTGGACCGTCGCGGCGACTGTACGGACGTCGGACATCGACCAGACGACCGTCGACAAGAACGTGAAGATCGGCTGAGCAGGACCGTGAGCGCAAAAAGTTCGAAAATCACAGGCACCGCAGGTAATGCAAGCAGTGCGGGCAAGGCAGCGACCGCCGGCGGCACAGGGAAGGGGAGCGGCGGATCCGGGGGCGCCGGTTCACACCACCCCGGCGCCCTCTCGCGGCGACGGATGCTCGGCACCGCCGGAGCGGCCGGGGCCACCGGGCTGGTGCTCGGGGCGGCCGGAGGCGCGGCCGGCTACGCCGCGACGCGGGACGACGCACCGACCGCCCTGACCTCCGTCGGCTCCTCCGAGGTGATGTTTCACGGGAAACATCAGCCGGGGATCACCACCCCGCTCCAGGCGAGCGGCCATCTCATCGCCTTCGACCTGGCCCCCGGCGCCGGCCGGAAGGAGGCGGCCGCCCTGATGCGCCGCTGGTCAGCCGCCGCACAGCGGCTGATGGCCGGCGAGCCCACCGCCGGTGGTGCGGCGGACGGCACAGGGCACGACACCGGCATCGCGCTGGATGCCGGGCCGTCCTCGCTGACCGTCACCTTCGGCTTCGGCGCCACCTTCTTCGAACGCACGGGCCTGGCCGACCGCCGTCCGCCGGGGCTGGACCCGCTGCCGCCGTTCTCCGCCGACCACCTCGACAGCGCCCGCTCCGACGGCGACCTCTGGGTGCAGATCGGCGCCGACGACGCGCTCGTCGCGTTCCACGCACTGCGAGCCGTACAGAAGGAGGCCGCTTCGACGGCCGCCGTTCGCTGGCAGATGAACGGCTTCAACCGCACACCCGGCGCCACCGCCAAGCCGATGACCGCCCGCAATCTGATGGGCCAGATCGACGGCACCGGCAATCCGAAACCGGCCGACAGCGACTTCGACCGGCGCGTCTTCGTCCCGTCCGGCGGCGGTGACACGAAGTACGAATGGCTGGCCGGCGGCTCGTACGCGGTCGTCCGCCGGATCAGGATGCTGCTCGACGACTGGGAGAAGCTCCCGGTGGAACGTCAGGAACGCGTCATCGGCAGGCGCAAGACGGACGGCGCCCCGCTGAGCGGCGGCACCGAGACCACCGCCATGGATCTCGACAAGGCGGGCCCCGACGGGAAACTCCTGATCCCCGACAACGCGCACGCCCGGATCTCCTCCCCCGAGCGCAACAGTGGAGCGGCGATGCTCCGCCGCCCGTTCTCGTACCACGACGGCATCGCGACGGACGGCACTCCGGACGCCGGGCTGCTGTTCATCTGCTGGCAGGCGGATCCGCTGCGGGGCTTCGTACCGGTGCAGCGCAAACTCGACCGGGGAGACGCGCTCTCCCCCTTCCTGCGCCACGAGGCGAGCGGGCTGTTCGCGGTGCCGGGCGGGGCGGCGGCCGGGGAGTACGTAGGGCAGCGGCTGCTGGAGTCCTGAGCCGAAACGGCTCAACAGTCCCGGAGGCCCGAGCCGAAACGGCTCAACGGTCCTGGACTTTTGAGCCGTCACCGCGCATTAGGGTGACGGTATGTCCGCCACGCGCTACGCCTATCTCGGCCCAGAAGGCACCTTCACCGAGGTCGCCCTCCGTACGCTCCCGGAAGCCGCCACCCGCGAACTCGTCCCGATGGTCTCCGTGCCGGCGGCCCTGGACGCGGTGCGCAACGGCACGGCCGCCGCGGCACTCGTACCGATCGAGAACTCCGTCGAGGGCGGCATCACCACCACCCTCGACCAGCTCACCAGCGGTGAACCGCTGATGATCTACCGCGAGGTGCTGCTCTCCATCACCTTCGCGCTGCTCGTGCGCCCCGGCACCAAGCTGTCCGACGTGAAGACGGTCACCGCGCACCCGGCCGCGCAGCCGCAGGTCCGCAACTGGATGGCCGCCCATCTCCCGCAGGCCGTATGGGAGTCGGCGGCGTCCAACGCGGACGGCGCCCGGCTCGTGCAGGAAGGCCGGTACGACGCCGCGTTCGCCGGTGAGTTCGCCGCGGCGACGTACGGGCTCGAACCGCTGGTGACGGAGATCCACGACGCGGAGAACGCTCAGACCCGTTTCGTTCTGGTGGGGCGCCCGGCCCGGCCGGCGGCGCCGACCGGTGCGGACAAGACGTCGGTGGTCATCTGGCTGGGCGACGACCATCCCGGTGCGCTGCTCGAACTGCTCCAGGAGTTCGCGGTGCGCGGGGTGAACCTGATGCTGATCCAGTCCCGGCCGACGGGTGCGGGGATCGGCAACTACTGCTTCGCGGTGGACGCCGAGGGCCATATCTCCGACCGCCGGGTGGGCGAGGCGTTGATGGGGCTGAAGCGGATCTGCCCGAACGTCCGCTTCCTCGGCTCGTATCCGCGGGCCGGTGTGACGCTTGCGGACGTGGGCCCGTTGCGTGCGGGCACGTCGGACGCGGAGTTCACGGTGGCCTCGGACTGGCTGGCCCGGAACCTGGACGGGCGGGCCTGACGGTCCGCCGCCCATCGGTGCCCTCCGGCCGTCAGGCTGGGGGCGCCGGTGCTTCCGCGTACCCACGGTTCCGGTGCGATCAGCGGATTGTCATCACCGGAAAAGTTATCCACAGGCGCGCGCCTCGACCTGGGGACAAGTCGACACCGCAATGCGACATGGTCGACAAATCTCCCCAGTCGACCCAGACCCGTCCACAGACCGGCAGGACGTCCGGTGTCACCTCAATTCCATTGATCAACTCTTTAGGCGAGGAATTCCCACCCGAACGAGCGTGCAGGGCGGGTTTGAAGAGCGATTCCGTGAGCTCTCGCGCCACTCCCGGAATGATCTCCCTCGCGTCCACAGATCTTCTTCACAGCCTGTGGATAACTTTCTGGAGTCGTCCACCCCTGTGGACAAGTGAGGGTCAACTCCCCTTCCAGACAAGGCCGGTACGTCAAGACCCATGAACCCTTCTGCCCCATTTAGGGGAATAGGGCCTTTTTATTGACGCCACCACTCACGACCCGTCACGCATGCGCGGTGGATTTCCCTTCAGCATTACCAATACCGGCAATTCGGGCAAAGTGACACGCTTGCCAATATCGGTTCGAGCTAAGGAAGCCGACACCGGTAGCCTGGAGGGGTGATTGACCTTCGCCTGCTCCGTGAGGACCCCGACCGTGTTCGCGCCTCCCAGCGCGCCCGTGGAGAGGACGTCGCGCTCGTCGACGCCCTTCTCTCCGCCGACGAACGGCGCAGGTCGTCCGGGGTTCGGTTCGACGAGCTCCGTTCCGAGCAGAAATCGCTCGGCAAGCTCATCCCCAAGGCCTCTCCGGAGGAGCGCGCCGAGCTCCTGAAGAAGGCCGAACAGCTCAAGGTCGACGTCAAGGCGGCCGACACGGCGCAGGGCGAGGCCGACGAGGAGACCAAGAGCCTGCTGCTGCGGCTCGGCAACATCGTCCACGAGGACGTGCCGGTCGGCGGCGAGGAGGACTTCGTCGTCCTGGAGACGCACGGCACCATCCGCGACTTCGGTGCGGAGGGCTTCGAGCCCAAGGACCACCTGGAGCTCGGCGAGGCGCTCGGCGCGATCGACATGGAACGCGGCGCCAAGGTGTCCGGTTCGCGCTTCTACTACCTGACGGGCGTCGGCGCGCTGCTGGAGCTCGCTCTCGTCAACGCGGCGATCGCCCAGGCCACCGAGGCCGGCTTCGTCCCGATGCTCACCCCGGCGCTGGTCCGCCCGCGCGCCATGGAGGGCACCGGCTTCCTCGGCCAGGCCGCGGAGAACGTGTACCACCTGGAGAAGGACGACTTCTACCTGGTCGGTACCTCCGAGGTACCGCTCGCGGCGTACCACATGGACGAGATCATCGACGCGGACAAGCTGCCGCTGCGCTACGCGGGCTTCTCGCCGTGCTTCCGCCGCGAGGCCGGTACGTACGGCAAGGACACCCGAGGTATCTTCCGGGTCCACCAGTTCGACAAGGTCGAGATGTTCTCGTACGTCGACCCGGCGGAGGCCCAGGCCGAGCACCAGCGGCTGCTGGACTGGGAGAAGCAGTGGCTCACCGCTCTCGGGCTGCCCTTCCAGGTGATCGATGTCGCCACCGGCGACCTGGGCTCCTCGGCCTCCAGGAAGTTCGACTGCGAGGCGTGGATCCCGACCCAGGGCAAGTACCGCGAGCTGACCTCCGCGTCCAACTGCGACGGTTTCCAGGCGCGCCGGCTGTCCGTCAGGATGCGCGACAACCGCGACGGCAAGAAGGTGCTCCAGCCGCTGTCCACGCTGAACGGCACGCTCTGCGCCGTCCCGCGGACCATTGTGGCGATCCTGGAGAACCACCAGCTGCCCGACGGTTCGGTACGGGTTCCCGAGGTGCTCCGCCCCTACCTGGGCGGGCGCGAGGTCCTTGAGCCGGTCGCCAAGTGACCTTTCCCTACAAGCTCGTCGCGACCGACCTCGACGGCACGCTGCTGCGTGACGACGACACGGTCTCCGGGCGCACGCGCGAGGCACTGGCCGCGGTCACCGCAGCCGGTGCGGCGCACATCGTCGTCACTGGCCGCGCCGTCCCGTGGACCCGGCACATCCTGGACGACCTGGGCTACGAGGGCCTGGCCGTCTGCGGTCAGGGCGCGCAGGTCTACCACGCGGGCGAGCACAAGCTGCTGACCTCGCTGACGCTGGACCGGCAGCTCGCCGGTCTCGCACTGTCCAAGGTGGAGGCGGAGATCGGTCCGCTGGCGCTGGCGGCCAGCCGCGACGGGCTGGACGGCGAGGTGCTGGTCGGTCCGGGCTACCGCGTTCAGGAGGGTCCGCTGCCTGCCGTCTTCGTCCAGGACCCGGCCGAGATGTGGGCGGCCCCGCTCAACAAGGTCTACATACAGCACCCGGATCTGGACGACGACGCGCTGGCGAAGGCCGCGCGGGCGGCGGTCGGCAATCTGGTCGACGTGGTCATGGCAGGACCGGGGGTCGTGGAGATCCTGCCGCTCGGACTCAGCAAGGCCACCGGCCTCTCGCTGGCCGCACGTCGGCTGGGCGTGAAGGCGGCGGACACGATCGCCTTCGGCGACATGCCGAACGACATCCCGATGTTCGCCTGGTCGCGGCACGGTGTGGCGATGGCCAACGCGCACGAGGACCTGAAGAAAGTGGCCCACGAGGTCACCGCGTCGAACCAGGACGACGGGATCGCCGTGGTGCTGGAGCGGCTGCTCCAGCAGCCTTAGGGCCGGCCTGCCTCAGAGGCCAGAAGCCTCCGAGGTCTGCTGCCTGAGTGCGTTTGCTGCTGAAGCGGAGGATGCGCGGATCGAACGCGCGCGGGGTTCGCACCCCGACGACGGCTTAGCAAGCCGCTGCCTTACCACTCGGCCAATCCTCCAGGGGAGGGCGGCCACGCGCGATGCGCATGAACGGCCGCCCCGGCGTGCTGCTCGAAGCGGCCTGTCCGAAGCAGTCGCTGACTACTTCGCGGCCCGCTCGGGCAAGCCTCGCTGGGAGCTGGACGGACTCGGACTCTCGGTCATCGCCGCGCTCCTCTCCCGGTCTGCGGTGCCGTTCCCGGCGGGTGCCGTACCGCCTACTGTGCCGCGCTCCCGATGTCCGGTGCCACTCATTTACGGGCGGCGGGCACCGGACATCGGCTGCTCAGCGGTTCCTGCTGCGGCGGCTCAGATCCTTCAGGTTCCGTGCGAGCTCGTCCATCCGCCCGTCCAGCCGGACGATGTCCTCCGACACTCCGCCCAGCCGCACGCTCAGGGCCCCGATCACCTGCTGGGTGACCTCCAGCCTCCGGTCGAGGCTGTCGAGCCGGAGCGACATCCGGTTGAGGACCGGTCCCAGCTCCTGGAGGGCGGCGCCGACACCGGCCAGGCAGCTCTCGACCCGGGTGACGCGGTGTTCGAGCGAGGCGTATCCCGCCCGCAGATCCTGCTCGGCGTCGAGGAGGTACGTACGGACGCAGCGCGCGATGTCGCTGTCGCGAAGAAGCATCGCGACGTTGAGGACGGTCCTGCGGGTGTAGAGCGTGAGCTGCGCGTGCGCCTGTGGATAACTCTCTCCCTGCCCTCCATCCAATAGGGACATCATGTCCCTATTAAAAACACGCAGGTCAGAGCCGCGCAGCAGCCTCAGGCCGTTCTCCTCCATCTCCGCGCGGTGGCGCTGGATCACCTTCTTGACGACCTCTGTGGATACTTCGAAGTACCGAGCCACGTCCTCGGTGCGGACGTGAATTCCGTCCGGGAGCATGACAAGGCTCTTCACCTTGTCCAGAGCGTCGACCCGCCCCATCTGCTCGACGCGCAGCGCGCGCGATTCGAGCAGGGCGATTTCCGTGGGCATGAGCATGCCTTCCGATCGTGAGAGCTACGGGGACAGCCCTCTCCCCGGGCTTCAGGGCCGGAGGACGCTCACGGTTGCCACTTGCTCTACGACCGACCCGATGGGTGTCGCCATCAGGCGCGTCCCACCGGCATCGGCAATCCCCGAATTCACGAAAGCTCGACGTCTCGGATTCCAGTTGCCTCCACGCACCCGGAACAACGAACCGATATCCGTACAGTTACGCGTAATACTGTCCGACATGCGACAACCCCCGTCCGCCGGACGGGGGTTGTCGCATCACTGGATGTCCGTGCTCACTCCTCGCCGGCGAGCTTCAGGGTGCGCAGCTTCTGGCCCGCGTACCAGGTCGCCACCACGGTGACCGCGATCAGCAGTACGGTCGCGAGCGGCAGTCCGACGTCGGAGGAGATGGCGGCGCCCCCGCCGACCTTCTCCGCCAGCGCGAGGGACCACTGCTGAACGCTGAGCGTGCGCGCACCGGGGACCAGGCTGCCGAAGAGGGCTTCCCAGACCAGGGCGTAGACGAGTCCGAGGACCACCGCGTGCCGGCTGACCGTGCCCAGCAGGAGGAACAGCGCGCTGTAGGCGATCGAGGCGACCAGGGCGGCGATCGTGTACGCCACCGCGATCTGCTGGCCGTTGCCGTTGAGGATCAGGCCGGCGATCATGGTGGGCACCGCCGAGAAGACCATCGTCACGGCGATCGCCACGATCAGCTTGGTGAAGATGATCGTCGGCCGGGTCACCGGCTTCGCGAGCAGGTAGACGATCGAGCCGTCGTCGATCTCCGGCCCGATGGCTCCGGTTCCGGCGATCACGCCGATCAGCGGCACCATGGTGGCGATGGCGAAGCCGCCCAGCACATCCGAGGCGACCTGGTCATCGGCCCCGGCGAACATCCGGACCGCGACCGCGATGACCACCAGCAGTGCGGGCAGGATGAAGAGGATGGCGGCCCGGCGCCGGCCGAGCAGGGCCCGGTAGGTGAGCCGGGCGACTGTGGGGTCGTACATGACGTCACAGCTCCTTTCAGGCCACTACTCAGGCCGCTACGAGATAGGAAAAGACCGATTCGAGGGACTCGTCGGACGGCGAAACGGTCAGAAGGCGAATGCCCTGATCACGTGCGACCTTCGGCAGCAGCGTGGTGAACCGTCCGAAGTCGACCGCCTGGATGCGCAGGGCGTTCTCGCCCAGGTCCACCTCGATCCCGGCTGTCGACGGGTCCGCGATGAGCGCGGCGGCGAGCGCGCGGTCGTCGCTGGACCGTACGAGATAGCGGTGCGGGCGGTCCGTCATCAGCCGGCGGATCTTCCGGAAGTCACCGGACGCGGCGTGCCGGCCGGCCACGATCACCTCGATGTGCGAGGCGAGTTGCTCGACCTCTTCGAGGATGTGGGAGGAGAAGAGGACCGTGCGGCCCTCCGCCCCCATCCGTCGCAGCAGTTCCATCAGCTGCATCCGCTGACGCGGGTCCATTCCGTTGAACGGCTCGTCGAGCAGCAGCACGGACGGGTCGTGGACCAGCGCGGAGGCCATCTTCACGCGCTGGCGCATGCCCTTGCTGTACGTCGAGATCTTGCGGTCCTGCGCGTACTCCATCTGGACCGTGGCCAGCGAGGCGGCCGCCTCCGCGTCGCCCAGACCGTGCAGTTCGGCATTGGCCACCACGAACTCGCGGCCGGTCAGGAATTCGTACATGCCCTCCCGCTCGGGCACGATGCCGATGTCCCGGTAGACGGCCTCGTTCCGCCAGATCGCCTTTCCGTCGAGCGTGACGGTGCCCGTGGACGGGGCGAGGAATCCGGCCATCATGTTGATCAGCGTGGACTTGCCGGCGCCGTTGGGACCCAGCAGACCGGTGACGCCCGGCCCCACGGTCATGCTCACGTCGTTGACGGCGACCACGTTGCCGAACCAGCGGGAGGTGTGGTCGATCTCGATGGTGGTCACAGCCCGACCCTCCGGTAGCGGCGCATCAGTACGGCGTACGAGCCGGCGACGAGCGCGAGAACAACGATCAGATAGACCACTCCGGCACCCGCTCCCGGGCCTTCCCCTCCGGGGAAGGCGGAGTCGGCTCCGAGGAAGGCGGTCTGTACCCCGTCGATCAGCGTGATCGGCGAGAACAGTCCCAGCCACGGGACGGCTCCGGTGGACCCCGTCGACCAGGCGATGCCCTGGACGGTGGAGACCGCACCGTAGGAGATGGTGAGTACGGCGATCACCGCGGCGACGCCGAAGCCCCGGCGCGGGGTGAGCGCGGCCATCACGAGGCCGAGACCGGCGAAGAGCACGGAGAGCAGCGCCACCGAGACCATCCCCTGGGCGAACCACTTGGTCTGGTCGCCGAAGTCGAACTTCCCCAGCAGAGCACCCGCGTAGAGGATGACGAGCGGCGCCCCGGTGAGGACGAAGAGCGCGGAGGCCATGGCGGCGAACTTGGCGATGACGTAGTCGCCCCGTTCGATCGGCCGGGAGAAGTACAGCGGCACGCTCTTGAAGCGAAGGTCCCTGGAGACCGACTGCGGTGCCTGCGAGGCCAGGAACAGCCCGATGACCGCCTGCAGGTAGATCGCATAGGAGGTGTACTTGACCGGCAGCTTCGTCGAGTCGGGGATGTTGATGGCCACCGCCACGATAATCGCCGCGACCAGGCACATCACGCCGAACAGCAGCATGGGCAGCACCTTGGACTTGGCCGACCGGCCGAGCCCGAACGAACCGCGCAGGGACTGCGAGTAGAGGGAGCGGCGCGCGTAGGCCCGGCCGAGGCGGGGGCCGTCATAGGCGCGGTAGCCGATGTTGTGGATCCGGGAGGTCTCGCTCCCGATCGCGGCGCCGGTCTCAGTGCTCATCGCTACCGCTCCCCTTCTGCTGTACGGCTCCGGCGGCCACGGACGCGTTCCGCGCCACGGCCTGCGCTGCCGGTGCCTCTTCGGTACGGAAGACCTCGGCGATGTGGTGGCGGCGCTGTTCCATCCGGACGAGGCCGAGGCCGAGAGCGGCGACGCTGTCGCGGACGGTGTCGTAAGTCTCCTCGCCGGTCGCCTCGATCAGCAGGATGTGGCCCGCACCCGGCAGCCCCTCCGCGTCCAGCCCGTCGAGGCCCACCAGCTTGATCCCCGTGTCCGTGAGGGCCCGGCGCAGGGCGTCGGTCCCGTCGGGGTGGGTGTCGCTGTCGGTGACCTCGACCGCGAGGGTCGTGGTGGTCTGGGTGAAGTCGCTGGTGGAGCTGGAGCGCAGGAGTGCTCCGCCGTCGATGACGACGACGTGGTCGCAGGTGCGTTCCAGTTCGCCCAGGAGGTGCGAGGTGACCAGGACCGAGATGCCGAAGTCCGTGTGCACCCGCCGGATCAGGCCGAGCATCTCGTCGCGGCCGACCGGGTCCAGCCCGTTGGTCGGCTCGTCGAGGAGGACCAGCTGCGGGTCGTGGACCAGCGCCTGGGCCAGCTTCACCCGCTGCTTCATACCGGTCGAGTAGCCGCCGATGGGACGGTAGCGCTCTTCGTACAAACCGACGTGGCGCAGGGTGTCCGCGGTGCGTTCGCGCGCCGCGGTGGGCGGCAGCCCGGACATCCGCGCCATGTGGACGACGAACTCGGTGGCCGAGACGTCGGGCGGCAGGCAGTCGTGCTCGGGCATGTAGCCGACCCGTTCCCGGATGGCGGCGCCGCTGGTCGAGACATCGAGCCCGAGCACCGCGGCCCGGCCCTCTGTGGCGGGAGACAGACCCAGCAGGATCTTGATCAACGTGGACTTGCCGGCTCCGTTGGCGCCCACCAGTCCGGTCACACCGGGGCCGATATCCAAGGAGAGCCGGTCAAGAGCGGTCACCCGTGGGAACCGCTTGCTCAGGCTTTCGGTCGCAATGACTGTCACATCAATGACGTTAGTGGCGCGGGCCACAACGGTCGTCAGACCTGGCGGCTGGATTCTCGTCAGACTCCAGATGTACGGACCCGTAGGGGGACCCCAGGAAGGAGGAGTCCAGGAAGGAGGAGTCCAGGGGTCCGGCGGATCTCTGAAGATTTCCACAGGTCCGGCGGACCTCTTGAGTTGTCCACAGGTCCGGCGGACCTCTTGACGTAGCCGCCGGACATTGTCACATTCATCAGTGTCACGTTACGGGCACGTACCGCACACGGCAGGGAACGGACGGTGGCATGGCTTCGCGAGTGATCGGCCAACAGGCCCCGGAGCTCCAGGGGTTCAGAGAAGTGCAACGCCTCGCGTACGCCTGCGCGGAAGCGGTCGCCGCCCGTCTGCGGCCTGGGGTGACCGAGCGGGAGGCGGCCCGGATGCAGCGCGAGTGGCTGAGCCGGCGCGGAGTGCGGGACTGGTTCCATCTCCCCTTCGCCTGGTTCGGGGACCGCACGGCGTTCACCGGCTTCAAGGTGCCGCTGCAGTTCTTCCCGACCGACCGGCGGCTGGAGCCGGGGATGCCGTTCATACTCGACATGGCGCCTGTGTACAAAGGATTCACCGCCGACGTCGGCTACTCGGGCTGCCTGGGGCTCAACCCGCTGCACGACAGGCTGCTCGCCGACCTGGAGACGCACCGCGAGCTGATCCTGCGCGAGGTGCGCGAGCGGCGCCCGCTGCGCGAGATATACGAGGACGTCGACCGCCTGATGATCAGGCAGGGTTACGCCAACCGGCACCGCGCGTATCCGTTCGGCGTCATCGCCCACAAGGTCGACCGGGTCACCGAACGACGCTGGTCGCCAAAGGTGTTCGGATTCGGCAGCCAGTCCCTCAAGGGGCTGCTGAGTGACGCGGTCCACGGGCACCGGGAGGGCTGGTCGCCGCTCTGGAGTCCGTACCGCTTCTCCGGTCATCCGCCGCAGCCGGGGCTGTGGGCGGTCGAGCCCCATCTCGGATTCCGGGGTACCGGCGCGAAGTTCGAGGAGATCCTGGTCGTCACCGACTCACGGGACCCCGAGCAGAGCGCCTTCTGGCTGGACGACGATCTGCCGCATGTGCGGCGCTGGGCCGAGGAGAGGGTGGCGGCATGAGTCTGCTGGATCTGTCGGGGGCGCGCGAGCGCCGGGTGTCCACGGGCGGTATCGAGCTGTGCGTCGTCGAGCTGGGTGAGGCGACGCGTCCGACGATCGTGCTCGTGCACGGCTACCCGGACAGCAAGGAGGTCTGGACGCAGGTCGCGCGGCAACTGGCCGAGCGATGGCACGTCGTGCTGTACGACGTGCGCGGCCACGGCAGCTCGACGGCGCCCGTTCCGCTGCGCGGCGGCTTCACCCTGGAGAAACTGACCGACGATTTCCTGGCCGTCGCCGACGCGGTGAGCCCGGACCGGCCGGTGCACGTGGTCGGGCACGACTGGGGTTCGGTCCAGGCCTGGGAGTTCGCGACGGTCAGCCGTACGGAGGGCCGGATCGCGTCCTTCACCTCGATGTCCGGTCCCTCCCTGGACCACTTCGGGCACTGGATCAAGCAGCGGATGGCCCGGCCCACTCCCCGCCGGGTCGGCCAGTTGCTGGGCCAGGGCGCCAAGTCCTGGTACGTGTACATGCTGCATATCCCGGTCCTGCCGGAGCTCGCCTGGCGCGGGCCGCTCGGCAAGCGGTGGCCCGGCATCCTGGAGCGGCTGGAGAAGGTCCCGCCGGGCGACTACCCGACGGCCTCCCTGCCCGATGACGCGGCGCACGGGGCCTGGCTCTACCGCGACAACGTCCGGGCCCGGCTGCGCAGGCCCCGCGCCGACGCCTACGCGCACGTGCCGGTCCAGCTGATCACCCCGACAGGTGACATCTTCCTCTCGGAGCAGCTCTACGACGGACTCGACGCATGGGTACCGGCTTTGACCCGCCGCTCGCTGCCGGCCAAGCACTGGGTGCCGCGCACCAGGCCGGACCAGCTGGCCTCCTGGATCAACGAGTTCGCCGCCGCCAACGAGTCCGCCACACAGGGCGGCATCCCGGTGCAGGACACCGTCCCGAAGGGTGCGCACGCGGAGCGGTTCGGCGGGCAGCTCGTCTTGGTGACGGGTGCGGCCGGCGGGATCGGGCGGGCCACCGCGTTCGCCTTCGCGGAGGCGGGTGCCCGGGTGGTCGCCGTGGACCGGGACGCGGACGGGGCGGCCCGTACCGCCGAACTGGCCGGGCTGATCGGCGCCCCGGCCGCCTGGGCGGAAATGGTCGACGTCAGTGACGAGGCGGCCATGGAGAAGCTGGCGGAGAAGGTCGCCACCGAGTACGGGATCGTCGACGTCCTGGTCAACAACGCCGGGATCGGGCTGTCCGGCTCGTTCCTGGACACGACCGTCGAGGACTGGAAGCAGGTCCTCGACGTCAACCTCTGGGGGGTCATCCACGGCTGCCGGCTCTTCGGCAAGCAGATGGCCGAGCGCGGACAGGGCGGCCATATCGTCAACACTGCCTCCGCGGCCGCGTATCAGCCGTCACGCGCGCTCCCGGCGTACAGCACGTCGAAGGCCGCCGTGCTGATGCTCAGCGAATGCCTGCGCGCCGAGCTCGCCGAGAAGTCGATCGGGGTGAGCGCGGTCTGCCCCGGCATCGTGAACACGAACATCACCGCGACCACCCATTTCGCCGGGGCCGACGCGACGGAGGAGCAGCGGCTGCGGAAGCGGACGAGCAAACTGTACGGAGCCCGCAACTACCCGCCGGAGAAGGTGGCAGAGGCGGTCCTGCGGGCGGTCGTCCGCAATCAGGCCGTCGTAGCGGTGACGCCGGAGTCGCACGCGGCCCGGTTCCTGTCCCGGCTCAGCCCCGGCGCCCTGCGCGGCATCGCCCGGCTGAAGCCGCCGCTGTGAGCGGCCCGGGTCCGGCGGCCGGACGGGCGACCGGACAGGCGGCCGCGGAGTACCGCATCGAGGATCTGGCGCATGCCAGCGGTGCCACAGTCCGCACGATCCGCGCCTATCAGGACCGGGGGCTGCTGCCGACTCCGGAACGGCGGGGCCGGGCCAATGTGTACCGGGACACCCATCTCGCCCGGCTCCGGCAGATCGCCGACCTGCTCGACCGCGGCTACACCCTGGCCAGCATCAAGGAGTTGCTGGAGGCGTGGGACACCGGGCGGGGCCTCGGGGGAGTACTCGGGCTCGTCGCGGAGGTCCACGGGCCGTGGACCGATGAGCGGGCGGACCGGATCACGCGGGCCGAGCTGGATGTGAGGTTCGGCGGCGCCCAGGACGAGCAGGCTGTCGCGGAGGCGGTGGACCTCGGGGTGCTGGAGCGGATTCCCGGCCGCGACGACGAGTTCCTGGTGCCGAGCCCCCAGGAGCTGTCGGTAGCGGTTGAGTTGCACGCGGCAGGCGTACCGCTCAGCGCGATCTCCGGACACCTGCGGGAACTTCGGGGCCAGGTCGAGCAGATAGCCTCCCGCTTCCTGGAGTTCACGACGGAGCACGTCTTCGCCCGCTATCTCGGCCATCGGCCGCCGACCGACGCGGACGCCGCCGAGGCCGCGGCACTGGTGCGCAGGCTCCGCCCGCTGGCCCGGCAGACGGTGGACGCCGAACTCGCGCGGGCGATGCAGACGTTCGCCACCCGTCACCTGGAGCACCACCTCACGACGGAGGAGCCCTTCACCTCGGGAGTCACCGCGCATCCGCCGGTACCGGTAGCTTTGCCCCCCGCGACAATCACGGCCGTGGAGCGTCTTGTTGGTCGGCAACAGGCCGCAGCCTTCATCACCGCAGCCACCGAACGTGAGGTACAGGCAAGGACATTGGATACACTTACCTCATCTCACTCAAAAGCAAAGAAACTTGGCCAAGTGCATTAAAACGTACGCCACTTGTCCACAGGATCGCCAAATTGCCTGTGGATAACCTGAGTTGGCTGTGGATCAAACCTGTGCACAAAAATTTCCGCTGTGGATCCGGAACGAAATCCGGATGCGCCGGAGAAGGCGCCGCGGGCACCTTGGACGGATGGACGAAAGACGCACCGTGAAGGTGTCGAAGTACCTCTCGAAGCATCTGCGGCATCAGCCGGAACGGATCGGACTCCAGCTCGACGCACACGGCTGGGTGGCCATCGACGACCTGCTAAGGGCCACGGCCCTCCACCGCTTCCCGCTCACCCGGGCCGAGCTCGACCATGTGGTCGCCTCGAACGACAAGCAGCGATTCGCCGTCGAGGGCGGCCGCATCCGGGCGAGCCAGGGGCACACCGTCGCTGTGGACCTGGACCTGCCGCCGGCCGAGCCGCCCGCGTACCTCTACCACGGCACGGTCGGCCGGTTCCTGGACGCGATCCGGAGCGAGGGGCTGCGGCCGATGAACCGCACCCACGTACACCTCTCGCCGGACCGTGAGACGGCGACCCGCGTCGGCGCCCGGCGCGGCCGGCCCGTCGTGCTGTCCGTGGACACCGGCGCGATGCACCTGGCCGGTCACACCTTCCGCGTCAGCGCCAACGGAGTCTGGCTCACCGACGCGGTGCCCCCGGAGTTCCTGCGCCTGCCCGGCTGACCCGGGAGCGAGGCGGTGGCAGGGCTCCAGCGGCCCGGATCCACCTCCTCACCCCTTCGGAAACGGGACAACGGCAGCTCAACCCAGCTGCTGGACGGCTTCCGTCGCGATGCGCTCGAAGACGCCCTGCTCGGCCGCGAAGTCGGAGTCGGGAATCGGCCAATGGACCACGATCTCGGTGAAGCCGATCTCACGGTGCCGGCCCGCGAAGTCCACGAAGGCATCCACCGAATCGAGCATCCTGGAGCGGTCCGGGGTGAACGCCGTGAGCAGAACCTTTTCCAGCTCGGCCACATCCCGCCCGGCCTCCCCGCACGCCGCCCCGAGCCTCAGGACCTGCCCGCGCAGCGCCTCGTCCGACTGCGCCGGTGTGCCCTCCTCGTACAGCTTCGGGTCGCCCGTGGTCACCCACGCCTGCCCGTACCGCGCGGCGAGCCTGAGCCCGCGCGGGCCGGTGGCGGCGACGGCGAAAGGCAGCCGGGGACGCTGCACGCAGCCCGGGATGTTCCGGGCCTCGACCGCCGAGTAGAAAACCCCCTCCTGCGTCACCGCGTCCTCCGTGAGCAGCCGGTCGAGCAGCGGCACGAACTCGCCGAAGCGGTCAGCGCGCTCGCGCGGCGTCCACGCCTCCTGCCCCAGCGCTGTGGCGTCGAAGCCGTTCCCGCCCGCCCCGATCCCCAGCGTGACCCGTCCGCCGGAAATATCGTCGAGGGAAATCAGCTCCTTGGCGAGCGAAACCGGATGACGGAAGTTCGGGGATGTCACGAGGGTGCCCAGGCGCAGACGCTCGGTGGCGGTCGCCGCCGCGGTCAGCGTGGGCAGCGCTCCGAACCACGGTCCGTCCCGGAAGGTGCGCCAGGACAGGTGGTCGTAGGTGTAGGCGGCGTGGAACCCAAGGTCTTCCGCACGCCGCCAGATCTGTCGTCCCTTGCTCCAACGTTGGACGGGAAGGATCACGGTGCTCAGTCGCATGACTGCGACCCTATGTTCTTGTGACCGCGAGCGACCAGGGGGAGCGGATGCCACCGGCTGCGGCCGCGTCGGTACGCGTCGCGTCCGTGCACTCCGGAGCGGTGCCACGGCCCTTCAGCCCTCGCGGTAGCGCGCCGGAGACGCGGGCGCGCTTTTCTTCCCAGGTCCAGTCGCCGCCCTCCGGTGAAACGGGGCTCCGCCCGACAACTCGAAGAACGGGCCCGCCGACCTGGAGGTCGCTTTCAGGATCGCGATGGAAGACAGCATCGGCTCGATCCCTTCGCTGTCACGGCGACAGGCGTCACTGAGCGGCTGATGATCGGGCCGCGGTAGTGGACGTGGTGGCCTTTCGCCTTCAGTACTTCGCTCAGGGACTTGTACCAGCCATCGGTACGACCTTCTCGTGCCCAGCACCGAAGGATTTCCATCGTCTCGTCCAGCGCTGCCTCGCATTCGGCGTCGCCCTGACGCATTCGGACCTCCCCATCCGCGATGGCTGCCCACCGTATGCCGGTACCGGGTATCGGCCAATGCCGTGCTCACCACCGCCGATGTCACGTCCCGGTCCGGCTCCAGACCGAGGTGAGCGCGCCGACCGGGTCGGCATCCGGCGACGCTGCGGGCCACCATTGGCCGTCATCGTCCCGGAGATAGGGGTACCAGCGGGCGCCGGGGCCCAGGCGGAGTTGAATGCCGTGCTCGGTGAGGGTGAGGCGGTTGTGCCAGGCGCGGAGAGGGGCGGGGCCGGGGGCCATCTCGACGAGGGCCGCGGTCAGGGCGGTGCGGGCGGCCTTCATCACCACCGGATCAGGGGTGTGCGGCTGTTCGGCGACGATCAGTCCGGTGGGGCCGCCGTGGCGCCAGGCGCGGGTGAGGCGGGCGAACGCGATCGGTCTGGTGCCGGTGTTCTGGACCAGGCGGTGGAACCATTCGGGTCCGGGGCCGCTGGCGGCGATCCGCACCGCGTCCTGGTGCTGGGTCAGGTGCAGACCGGTGGTGTCGCCCGCGAGAAGCCGCGCTGCGCGTGCGGCGGTGTCGGTCATGAGGCGTTCCAGATCCGTTGTGGACAGTCCGGTGCCGGAAGGCGGAGCGACGGGGAGCGCGGCGGCGTGGGCGGCCGGGGCGAGGAGTTCGGGAAGCCGTGGGGTGTGTTCGGCCCAGCGGTTGTAAGCGGCGCCGGCCGGGATGCCCGTCGGGGCCGATGGGGCGGCAGTCTCCTGTTTTGCCCTACGGCGCGCGCGCAGCTCGGCGAGGACCTCCTCCCGCCTGCGGCCGCGCAGCGTGAAGAGCACGAACGGGTCGGCGTCGATGGTGGCGGCGATGGCGTAGCAGAGCGCGGCGGCGTGCTTGCAGGGGTACCCCCAGTCGGGGCAGGAACACTCGGGGTCGAGTTCGGTGGGCTGCGGGAGGAGGGGGACGCCCGCTTGGCGGGCGTCGTCGACGAGTTCGGCGGGCATCTCGTCGTCGAGGAGCGCGGCGAGATGGCCGGCGCGGGCCGCGATGGTGTCGAGCAGGGTGGCCCACTGGGTGTCGGTGAGGACGGGCAGGTGGACGGAGGAGCGGTACGGGCGCGGCTGGCTGCCCCGGACGGCGGCCTTGACCTGGCCCGGGGCGAAGGTGGCCGGGCCGACCATGCCCTTGCGGGTGTAGGTGCGGCCGCGTGTCAGGCGCCCGGTGTCCAGGCTGGAGTCCTCCAGGGCGGTGACCCATGCCTGGCCCCACCAGGTGGCGGCGAAAGCGCGCTTGCCGCGGGCGGGCGCACGGCGCGGGCCGGGGACCGAGGGGCTCATGACTGCCTCCCCAGGGCGACGAGTTCGGCAAGGTCGGCGTCGGACAGTTCCGTCAGGGCGGCCTCGCCGGAGCCGACGACGGCGTCGGCGAGCGCGCGCTTGGAATCGAGCAGTTTCGCCACCTTGTCCTCCACGGTTCCCTCCGCGATGAGCTTGTGGACCTGGACGGGCTGGTCCTGGCCGATGCGGTAGGCGCGGTCGGTGGCCTGGTCCTCGACAGCCGGGTTCCACCAGCGGTCGTAGTGCACGACATGAGTGGCGCGGGTCAGGTTGAGTCCGGTGCCGGCCGCCTTCAACGACAGGAGGAACACCGGAACCTCACCGCGCTGGAAGCGTTCCACCATTTCCTCGCGCCGGGTGACGGGGGTGCCGCCGTGCAACAAGAGGGTGGGGATGCCGCGCTCGGCGAGATGGCTCTCCAGGAGGGCAGCCATCTGCTTGTACTGGGTGAAGACCAGCACTGATTCGCCTTCGGCGATGATGGTGTCGACCAGTTCGTCGAGCAGATCGAGCTTGCCGGAGCGGCCGGCGAGCGACGTGGACCGGCTCAGGCTGTGCTCCTTCAGGTACTGGGCAGGGTGGTTGCAGATCTGCTTCAGCGTGGTGAGCAGTTTCAGCACCAGACCGCGTCGGGCGATGCCCTCGGACTCCTCGATCTTCGCCATGGTCTCGCGGACCACCGCCTCGTACAGGCTGGTCTGCTCGGCCGTCAGCGAGACGACGCGGTCGGTCTCGGTCTTGGGCGGCAGTTCGGGTGCGATGCCAGGGTCGGACTTCTTGCGGCGCAGCAGGAACGGGCGGACGAGACGTGACAAGCGCTCGGCGGCCACCGAGCCCTCGCCGTCCCCAGCGCCCGTCTCGATGGTGCGGGCGTACCGGTCGCGGAAGGCGGTCAGGGATCCGAGAAGCCCTGGGGTGGTCCAGTCGAGGAGCGCCCACAGTTCGGAGAGGTTGTTCTCCACTGGCGTACCGGTCAACGCGACGCGGGCACGGGCCGACAGGGTGCGCAGTTCGCGGGCGGTGACGGCGTAGGGGTTCTTGACGTGCTGGGCCTCGTCGGCGGCGATCAGTGACCAGGCGGTCTCGGCGAGGACGTCACGGTCGCGCCGCAGCACCCCGTAGGTGACCAGGACGATCTCGTCGTCGGCCAGGTCCTCGAGGTGGCGGTCGCCGCCATGGTAACGGCGCACGGGGACGGTCGGCGCGAACCTGGCGGCCTCGCGCTGCCAGTTGCCGAGCAGGGAGGCGGGGCAGACGACGAGGGTGGGGCCAGCGGTGGCGGGGGCGGTCTGGCGGTGGAGATGCAGGGCGAGCAGGGTGATGGTCTTGCCCAGGCCCATATCGTCGGCGAGGCAGCCGCCGAGACCGAGTTCGCACATCTCGGCCAGCCAGGCGAGTCCCCGCTTCTGGTAGTCGCGCAATGTGGCCTCGAGAGCGGCGGGCTGGGCTGCGGGAGTGCGGGACTCGGGATCACGGATCCGGGTGACAAGATCGCCGAGCGCGCCGACGGCCTCGCTGACGAACGTCTCCCCGTCCCGCTCCATCTCACCGGTCAGAGCGGCGCTCAGCGCCTCCATAGGGGTGAGCGGTTCCATCCGGCGGCGCTTCGCGCGGGCCACCAGCTTCGGGTCGGCGACGACCCATTGGTCGCGTAGCCGGATCAGAGGGCGGCGCGCCTCGGCAAGGGCATTCATCTCCGCCTCGGTGAGAGGTTCGCCGCCGAGCGAGACCTGCCAACGGAAGTCGAGCAAAGTGTCGGCGTCGAGCAGACCGCCGGCGCTGGAACCGGGAGCGGTGCGCTGCCCGATCTCCGCAGTCGCGGTGAGCGCCTTGACCAGTGCACGCGGCCAGTGCACGACAATACCGGCCGCACGCAGCGCGTCGGTTGCTTCGCCCAGCAGGTCGAAGGCCTCGTCGTCGGTCAGCCGGAGCTGTTCGGGAGCGGCGTCCGCCAGCAGTCGCTGGAGCGGGGGCCAGACGCGGGCACCGCGGCGCAGCGCGAGCAGTGTCTCGGTTTCGGCGCGTGGGCCGAGCAGCCTCTCCACCTCACCGGGCTCGCTCCACAGCCGTGCGGCCTCCACGACGAGCGCAGGATCCGCCGCGGTGCGCAGTTGAAGGACAGCCCGGAACTGCCGTCGTCGACCCTCGGGCACGTCGACACGCAGCGAGACGCCGACCTCGGCGGTCAACGCGGCAGCGGTCTCCTCGGCCCAATCGCGCAGCGCGGGCACGGCCCGGGTATCGCGCCAGACGTACGGCACCGCTCCCACGGCGAAAGGCGCGGCCGGAGTGCGGACCAGGTCGTCGGCGACCGCGTCGCAGAACTGGCGGACCAGAGCGGCCGGTTCGGCGATGCGTACCGGAGGCGGGCCGGGCTCGGGAAGGCAGTGGGCATGGGGTGGGAAGGCTGCGGCGAAGGCGTCCAGTGCCTGCCGCTGGGCAGCGGTGAAGGGGCCCGCCCGCCAGGTGTCGTAACCGGCCGGAGTGAGGGCCGGGTGGAGGCGGCCGTCGGCGAGCAGCCGCAGGGCGAAACAGGCGGCGCCCTGCCAGGCTGCGGCGGACGGGTGCGGTGGCTGAGCCCCGGTCAGAGCGGACACGGCGACCGCGACCGGCAGCGCGTAGCCGTCCACCCTGCGTCGTCTGACCGAGCGGCCATGTGGCAGCACCAGTTCCACCGAGTCGGTTTCCACACCCGTCGGCACGTCACCGCCCCCGGCGACCGCCCCGGCGGGCTGCCACAGCAGGAGCCGCCCGAGGCGGGCCGGCTCTCCGGGCAGGAACACCGCCGCCCAGCCCCTGTCGAGAAGCTCCCGCGCCCACGCGGTTGCCTCGGGTGCGGCAAGCGGTGATGCGCTCATCACGCCCGAGCCCGTGCTTACTTCTCGTACGACGACCCGTGCCACTCGTTTCCGTCCTAGCACCATCCGGGGGCTCCCGAAGGTGGCCCCGCCCACCACCGGACTCCACCACGTGCTGTCACCCACCGGCAAGCCCTGGCCATGCCTTCACGGGTGGGAACGGGACTTTTACCGCAGGCACCGTATGTGTCAGGCGGAGGATCGCCGTGGCCCGGTCCACGTCCGCCCTGGGCGCCGATCTCGCCATCAGAGCGAACAGCGTCAGGGAGGTCAGCCATGCACGAGTGAACCTGCCTCGACTGCTACGTACGCGACCGTCCGAGATGGCACTGCGCCGACCGGGCACGGTGGCCATGTCGGCCTCGGCGTCGACGACGTGGCCCACCCGTGCGGCGGCCGTGTACAGCTCTTCGGTATCCGACCGGGCAGCTGTACTCGCCGGCCGAAGGGAATCCGCTTAGCTCAGGCCGTGATAGGTGAAAAAGGCTTGACCGATGTGACGAGGGTTCCCACCCGGAGGCGGGTGGTGGCCGTCGCGGCGGCGGTGAGGGTGGGCAGGGCACCGAACCAGGGACCGTCGCGGAAGGTGCGCCAGGAGAGGTGGTCGTAGGTATACGCCGTATGAAAGCCGAGCTCCTCGGCGCGCTGCCACTTCGCCCGGCCTCCCTCGTGCCAGCGGTCGACGGGGAGAATCACGGTGCTCAGACGCAGGCTCATGATCCGAGCCTACGTACCGACGCCCTGTCGTCCGGCCGAGTCGCCCGGGGAAGCTTGTCGCCGGAGCCGGTCGCCCGTCACTAGACGTCACGCGAACCTGTCAGCAGACGTCACGCGGACCTGTCAGCCACCGGTTCACGTCTCCGTACGGCGGGGCCTGTGCCGCGAAGTCGAAGGTCCCGTGGTCGAGCACCTCACGGGCTGCCCGGACGAATCCGCCCAGGGCAGCCCGGGACAGGGTCGAACCGAGGCTGATCCGGCGCACCCCGCAGGCGGCGAGCGTGGCCACGTCCAGCGCGGGCTGCTGGCTCCCTGCGAGGACGTTGACCGGTCGGCCGACCGAGGCGCACACGGTGCGTACCGCCTCGGCCGACGGCAGTCCGGGCGCGTACAGGACGTCGGCGCCCGCCTCCTCGTACGCCTGGAGGCGGCGGACCGTGTCGTCGAGGTCGGGGCGCCCGTATAGGAAGTTCTCGGCGCGTGCGGTGACGGTGAACGGGAAGGGCAGGCCGCGCGCCGCCTCCACCGCCGCCGTCACCCGGTCCACCGCCTCGGCGAGCGGACGGACCGGGTCATCGTGAAGCCCGGTGGCATCCTCGACCGAGCCGCCCACCAGCCCCGCCTCCGCCGCCGCGCGAATGGTCTCGGCAACGCCCTCCGGGGTCTGCGCGAAGCCGCTCTCCAGGTCGGCGGAGACCGGCAGCGGCGTCGCGGCGGCGATCTCCCCGGCGTTGGCGAGCACCGTGTCGCGGTCCAGCAGATTCGCGCCGTCCGGCAGGCCGAGAGCGACGGCGAGACCGGCACTGGTCGTCGCGAGCGCCGAGAATCCGAGCCCGGCCAGAATCCGGGCGGTGCCCGCGTTCCACGGGTTGGGGACCACGAAGGGTTCGGGCCCGTTGTGCAGTTCCCGGAACGCGGCGCCCCTGGACTGCAGCTCGCTCAAAGACAGTTGCACTCTTACTCTCCCCATCAGGTCCTCGGAAACAGGCACTCGGATCGCCTCGGCAGGATGTCCAGTCCGGCTGTCGCGACGCAAGGCGGAACCCTTGGCATATGCCAGAGGGATACCACCTGTTCAGGGGCGCGCCTACTCAGATGTGCGCCCCTACGCACGCCCGTGCACCCTGGTACGCGAGAATGGACCGGTGACCTCAGCTACCGATCACCCTCTCCCGGCCGCTCCCCGGCTGATCGCCACCGATCTGGACGGCACCCTCCTGCGCGACGACAAGACCGTCTCGGACCGTACGGTCGCGGCGCTCGCCGCCGCCGAGGAGGCCGGGATCGAGGTCTTCTTCGTCACCGGCCGACCGGCCCGCTGGATGGGTGTCGTCAGCGACCACGTCCACGGCCACGGCCTGGCGATCTGCGCCAACGGCGCCGCCGTCGCGGACCTGCACGACGACGGCCGGCTGCTGAAGGTCCGCGACCTGGACCGGGAGGCCGCCCTCGACGTCGTGCACACGCTGCGCGCGGCCGTCCCCGGCACCTCCTTCGCCGTCGAGCTGACCACCGGTATCCACTACGAGCCGGCCTACCCGGCCTTCCACCTCGACCCCGGTGCCACCGTGGCCCTCGCGGAGAAGCTGCTCCGCGAGGAGCTGCCCGGGACCGGAGCCCCCGTGCTGAAGCTCCTCGCGCACCACGGGGAACTGGCCCCGGACGACTTCCTCGCCCTGGCCCGTACCGCTGCGGGCGACCGGGCCTCGTTCACCCGGTCCAGTCCGAGCGCCCTCCTGGAGGTCAGCGGACCCGGCGTCTCCAAGGCCAGCACGCTGGAGCTGTGCTGCGCCGAGCGTGGCGTCTCGCCCGCCGAGGTCGTCGCCTTCGGTGACATGCCCAACGACGTGGAGATGCTGAGCTGGGCCGGCACCTCCTACGCGATGGGCAACGCCCACCCGGCCGCTCTGGCGGCGGCCACCGGCCGCACGGTCACCAACAACGAGGACGGCGTCGCGGTCGTCATCGAGCGGATCATCGCCGAGCGGGCGCTGTCCCGCAGTGAGCACTGACTGGACGAACGCGGACTCCCCGCTGCACGGCAGTGACCACCGAACGAGTCCGGACCAGCCCGCATCGCGGTGACCGCTGACCGAGCGCGAACCCCCTGCACCGGAGTGACCGCTGACCCAGCGCGAACCCCCCGCACGGGAGTGACCGCCGAAGGGAACGCGAACCCGGCCGCACCGCGGTGACCATCGAGGAAACGCGAACCCGGCCGCACCGCGGTTCGCACCCCGCCGTCACAGGGGTGCCTGCCACACCACCGCCGTACCGCCGCCGTCCTCCCCCAGGCCGGGTCCGAACCAGCTGGCCCCGCCCAGCGACTCCGCCCGGCGGGCCAGATTCCGCAGTCCGCTGCGCCGGCCGCCCGGCGGGATGCCCACGCCGTCGTCCGCGACCGTCAGCCGCACCGCGTCCCGCCCGTCGGGAAGCGTGGCGGTCGCGTCCACGACCACGTCGATCCGGGACGCCACGGCATGCCGGAAGGCGTTGGAGAGAGCCTCCCGCAACGCCGCGATCAGGTTCTTTCCGGCCAGCTCGCCGACCGCCGCGTCGACCGGACCGACGAAGTGGTGCGACGGCTTGAAGCCCAGGGGGACCGCCGCCATGTTGATCTCGCGCAGCACCCGGGTACGCAGCCCCGACGGCGCCTCGGCCGGTTCCTGCTGAAGCGCGAAGATGGCGGTACGGATCTCCTGGATGGTCACATCCAGCTCGTCGACCGCCCGGCCGACGCCGGTCTGTACCTCCGGGACGTCCGACCGGCGCTGAGCGCTCTCCAGCATCATCCCGGTGGCGAACAGCCGCTGAATGACCAGGTCGTGCAGATCGCGGGCGATCCGGTCGCGGTCCTCGTAGACCGCGAGCCGCTCCCGGTCCCGCTGCGCCTCCGCCATCATCAGCGCCAGCGCCGCCTGCGAGGCGAACTGGGCGGCGAGGATCCGCTCCGTCTCCGTGAACGGCCGGCCGCCCCTGGCACGCGGGGTGGCGAGCGCGCCGAGCACCCGGCCACCGCTGTGCAACGGGAGCAGCATGCTCGGCCCGAACCGGTCCGCCAGCGTGGTGATCATGCGGGGGTCGGTGGCCGAGTCGTCCACGAAGACGGCCTCGCCGCCCAGCAGCATTCCCACCACCGGACTCTGCGCCGGGATGATCACCCCGAGCGCCCCGGTCGGCTCCGTCTCGGACACGGCGACGATCTCCAGCCCGCCGTCCTCCGCGGGCAGCAGCACGATCCCGGCGGCGGAGGCGGCGAGGTGGCGGGCCTGTTCGGCCACGACCGCGAGCGCGTCGTCGGCGTCCCCGCCGGAGAGCAGGGCGGTGGTCACGGCCACCGAGCCGTCGATCCACCGCTCCCGCTGCCGGGCGGCCTCGTACAGCCGGGCGTTGCCGATGGCGATGCCCGCCTCGGTGGCCAGCACCCGCACCATGTGCAGGTCGTAGTCGGTGAACTCGCCCCCGCCGTCCTTCCCGGCCAGATAGAGATTGCCGAAGATCTCGCCCTGCACCCGGATCGGTACGCCGAGGAACGTCCGCATCGGAGGGTGGCCAGGCGGGAATCCGGCGAACCTCGGATCGGCCGTCAGATCCGCGAGCCGCACGGGACGGGGATCGTGGATCAGTGCGCCGAGCAGGCCCCGGTGTCCGTCCGGCCGATGGCCGATCTCGCGCGCCACCGGCTCCGGGACTCCATAGGTGACGAAGTCCGAGAGACCCTTGCCCTCTTCGTCCACGACACCGATGGCCGCGTAGCGGGCGTGGGCCAGTTCGGCCGCCGTCTCGCAGATCCGGTCGAGGGTGGTGTGCAGTTCGAGCCCTGTGCCGACGGAACGCATGGCTTCCAACAGCTGCGGTACGCGGGCGGTGAGTTCGGTGGACAGACCCCGCAGACTGCGGGTCGCCTCCGTCGCGGCTTCGAGCGGCCCCTCCGGGCGCGCGGTGTGCTCGGGGTACTCAGTGTGCCCCTGGCGCTCCTGACGCTCCCAGTGCTCCTGGTGCCTCGAATCCTTGGAGTCCTTCGAATCCTTGGAGTCCTTCGAATCCTTCGAGTCCCTCGGACCCTGCTCTGACATACCCAGAGCATAGTTAGTCCCTTTTGTTGGGGAAAGTCGAAGCCTGGCGGGGCCTCATCAGACCCGCACGCCCGGCGATGCTTCCGCCGGCTCCCTCACCGTCTCGCGCTCGCGCGCCAGCATCCGGCTCAGCGGGCCGTCCACCGCCACAAGAGCCGCGTACGGGCCACGCTGCACCACCGCTCCCGCGTCCAGGACCACCACCTCGTCGACCGCGTCCAGGCCTTCGAGCCGGTGGGTGATCAGCACCGTCGTACGTCCCCGGGTGGCCGCCAGCAGGTCCGCCGTCAGGGCGTCGGCGGTCGGCAGGTCGAGGTGCTCCGCGGGCTCGTCCAGAACGAGCACGGGGAAGTCCGCCAGCAGCGCTCGGGCCAGCGCGAGCCGCTGGCGCTGGCCTCCGGAGAGGCGGGAGCCGTGCTCGCCGACCAGGGTGTCCAGCCCGTCCGGCAGCGCCTCGGCCCAGTCGAGCAGCCGGGCCCGTGCGAGGGCGTCGCGCAGCTCCGCGTCGGCCACTCCGGTACGGGCGAGACGCAGGTTCTCCCGGATGGAGCTGTCGAAGATGTGGGCGTCCTGGGCGCAGAGCCCGACGAAACGCCTCACCGTGTCCCCGGCCAGCGCGGACGCCTCCACACCGCCGATCCGGTACGTCCCCGCCCGCGCGTCCAGGAAGCGGAGCAGGACCTGGGCGAGCGTGGTCTTCCCGGAACCCGAGGGACCCACGACCGCGATGCGCCTGCCGGCCTCCAGGGTGAGGTCCGCGCAGTCCAGGGCGTCGTGCTCCGCTCCCGCGTACCGGGCAGAGAGCCCCCGTACCTCCAGCGGGAAGGGCGATGCGGGCGCCTCGGCCGGTGCGGCGGGTTCGCGTACCGGCACCGGGGCGTCGAGCACCTCGTACACCCGCTCCGCGCTGCGCTTGACCCGTTGCCGGTACTGAACGGCGAGCGGGAGACCGGTGACGGCCTCGAAGGCGGCCAGCGGGGTGAGGACGACGACGGCGAGCTCCACCCCGGCCAGCCGCCCGTCGGCCACCGCGGGGAGGGCGACGAGTGCGGCGGCGACCACGGTGAGGCCGCCGATCAGCGCGGTGAGCCCGCCGCCGAGCGCGGTGGCGGTCGCCGCCCGGGAGGCGATCCGGGTGAGGACGCCGTCGGCCTCCCGGGTCCTGGCCGAGCGTCCGGGCAGCGCGCCCGCGACGGTCAGTTCGGCCGTCCCGCCGAGCAGGTCGGTGATCCGGGTCGCCAGCTCGGCGCGGGCGGGCGCCAGCCTGCGCTCGGTGCGCCGGGCGCAGGCGCCGCTGACGAGGGGGACCCCGACCCCGGCGAGCACCAGTCCGGCAGCGAGCACGGCGCCCGCCTCCGGCAGCAGCCAGCCGGTGAATCCGGCAGCTGCCGCGCCGACGAGGAGCGCGGTTCCGGCGGGCAGCAGCCAGCGCAGCCAGTAGTCCTGGAGGGCGTCCACGTCAGCGACGAGCCGCGAGAGCAGATCCCCGCGCCGGGTCCGGCGCAGTCCCGCGGGCGCGATGCGCTCCAGGCCCCGGTAGACATCGACGCGCAGCGCGGCGAGCATCCTGAGCACCGCGTCGTGCGAGACGAGGCGTTCGGCGTAGCGGAAGACCGCCCGCCCGATGCCGAAGGCGCGGGTCGCCGTGACCGCGACCATCAGGTAGAGCACCGGGGGCTGTTCGGAGGCGCGGGAGATCAGCCAGCCGGAGACGGCCATGAGGCCCACCGCGGAGCCCAGCGCGAGGCTGCCCAGCAGCAGGGCGAGCGCGAGCCGGCCGCGCTGTGCCCCGGCGGCCTCCCTGACCCGGGCCAGCACATGCCCGGTCCGGGCCGCGGTGTCCCGCAGCACCTCGGGCTCCCGCACCGCCTCGCCGCCGATGAGGTCGTCAGGGGCACCGGCCGGACGCGGCACCACGGCGGCGACAGCGGACCCGGCCGGCCCGGCCGTCGCGGCAGGCTCCAGCGTCACCACCCGGTCGGCGACCGAGAGGAGCGCCGGCCGGTGCACCACCAGCAGCACGGTCCGCCCGGCCGCCAGCCGGCGTACCGCCTCGACGATGCCCGCCTCCGTCTCACCGTCCAGGCTCGCGGTCGGCTCGTCAAGCAGCAGCACCGGCCGGTCGGCGAGGAACGCGCGGGCGAGCGCGAGACGCTGCCGCTGTCCTGCGGAGAGGCCCGCGCCGTCCTCCCCGAGAAGGGTCGCGGCCCCGTCCGGCAGGGCCGCCACGAATTCGTACGCCCCGGCGTCGCGCAGCGCGGCCGTCACCGCGCTGTCGTCCGCCTCCGGCCGGGCCAGCCGTACGTTCTCCGCGATCGTGCCGGCGAAGAGGTGCGGGCGCTGCGGGACCCAGGCGATCCGCTCCCGCCAGCGTTGGGGGGAGAGGTCCGCCAGGTCGGTTCCGCCGACCCGCACCCGCCCCTCGTCGGGTGCGGCGAATCCCAGCACCACGTTCAGCAAGGTGGACTTGCCCACGCCGCTCGGGCCGACCAGGGCGACGGTCTCCCCCTCCTCCACCACCAGCGTGGCCCCGGCGAGCGAGGGCTCGGTGCGCCCCGCGTGCCGGACGGTCACATCCCGCAGCTCCAGCCGCAGAGACGGGGGGACCTCCCGGGTACCGCCCGCGGGCGGCTCGGTCTCCAGGACCGAGAAGATCTCCTCTGCGGCCGAGAGGCCCTCGGCGGCGGCGTGGTACTGCGCCCCGACCTGCCGGAGCGGCAGATAGGCCTCCGGCGCGAGGATCAGCACCACCAGTCCGGTGTAGAGGTCGAGTTCGCCGTGGACCAGCCGCATGCCGATGGTGACGGCGACGAGGGCCACCGAGAGCGTCGCCAGCAGCTCCAGGGCGAAGGACGACAGGAAGGCGATCCGCAGCGTGCGCACGGTCGCCTGCCGGTACTGCGAGGTGATGGTGCGGATGGACTCCGCCTGGGCCTTGGCCCGGCCGAAGACCTTCAGCGTCGGCAGCCCGGCGACCACGTCGAGGAAGTGGCCGGAGAGCCGCGAGAGCAGCCGCCACTGGCGGTCCATCCGCGACTGGGTCGCCCAGCCGATCAGGATCATGAAGAGCGGGATGAGGGGCAGGGTGACGACGATGATCGCCGCCGAGATCCAGTCCTCCGTGACCACCCTGGCGAGCACCGCCACCGGCACCACCACGGCGAGCCCGAGCTGCGGCAGGTACCGGGCGAAGTAATCGTCCAGCGCATCGATACCCCGGGTGGCGAGCGTCACCAGTGAGCCGGTGCGCTGCCCGCTCAGCCATTCCGGGCCCAGCGCCGCCGCCCGGTCGAGCAGTCGACCGCGCAGCTCCGACTTGACGGCCGCACCGGCCCGGTGAGCGGCCAGTTCGGTGAGCCAGGAGACCAGCGCCCGGCCGACCGCGACCGCCGCGAGCAGCAGGAGCGGCGTACGCAGTCCGGATCCGGTGAGCCCGTCCTCGAATCCGCCCACCACCACTTCGGCGACGAGCATGGCCTGGGCGATGACCAGCGCCGCTCCGGCCAGTCCGAGTACCACCACAGCCACCAGGAAGAGGCGGGTGGCACGGGCGTGGCGGAGCAGACGCGGGTCGATCGGTTTCACGTGAAACACCCCATGGAAATCGGCTCGGTCAGGAAGGCATTCACTGCGTCGCGTGTATGCGCTGCGTTCAGTGCGCGTCAGCGATGTGGTGCGTACCGATCCGCTTGCGGAACACCCAGTAGGTCCAGCCCTGGTACAGCAGCACCACGGGAGTGGCGATCCCCGCGCACCAGGTCATGATCTTCAGCGTGTACGGGGTGGACGAGGCGTTGGTGACCGTGAGGCTCCAGGCATCGTTCAGCGAGGACGGCATGACGTTCGGGAAGAGCGTCAGGAAGAGCATCGCGACCGCGGCCGTGATGGTCACACCGGAGAGGGCGAAGGACCATCCCTCACGGCCCGCCGCGACGGCGCCGATCGCCCCGACCAGGGAGACCACCGCGATGATCATCGCGATCAGGCTCCAGCCGCCGCCGTTGTCGGCCTGGGTCCAGATCAGGAAGCCCAGCGCCAGCACCGCGGTGACCGCACCCAGTTTCAGGGCCAGCGAGCGAGCCCTGACCCGGATGTCGCCGACCGTCTTGAGCCCCGCGAACACCGTCCCGTGGAAGGTGAAGAGGGAGAGCGTGACCAGCCCGCCGAGGATCGAGTACGGATTGAGCAGATCCCAGAAGTTGCCCACGTACTCCATGTCCGCGTCGATCTTCACGCCGCGCACGATGTTGCCGAAGGCCACGCCCCAGAGCAGGGCGGGGATCAGCGAGGTCCAGAAGATAGCGTTCTCCCAGTTGTTCTGCCACTTCTCCTCGGGCCGCTTCGCCCGGTACTCGAAGGCGACACCGCGCACGATCAGGCAGAGCAGGATGATCAGCAGCGGCAGGTAGAACCCGGAGAACAGCGTGGCGTACCACTCGGGGAACGCGGCGAAGGTCGCTCCGCCAGCGCTGAGCAGCCAGACCTCGTTGCCGTCCCAGACAGGCCCGATCGTGTTGATCAGGACCCGTCGTTCCTTGCGGTCGCGGGCCAGCAGCTTGGTGAGCACACCGATCCCGAAGTCGAATCCCTCCAGGAAGAAGTAGCCGGTCCAGAGGACGGCGATGAGCACGAACCAGACGTCGTGGAGTTCCATCTCTCGGCTCCTGCGCTCTCAGTAGGAGAAGGCCATGGGCCGGTCGGCGTCGTCATGGTCGCCGCCGATCCTGGTGGGCGGGTTGAGGTCGTCGTCCGTGAGCTCCGGAGGCCCTGCCTTGATGTACTTCACGAGCAGCTTGACCTCGACCACGGCGAGTGCCGCGTAGAGCAGGGTGAAGAGGATCAACGAGGTGAGCACCTCGCCCTGCGAGACGCCGGGGGAGACCGCGTTGCGGGTCTGGAACACGCCGTAGACGACCCAGGGCTGGCGGCCCATCTCGGTGAAGATCCAGCCCCAGGAGTTGGCGATCAGCGGGAAGAGCAGGGTCCACAGGGCGACGATCCAGTAGCACTTGGCGAGCTTGGGGCTCAGCGCCTTGTTCTTGAACAGGACCAGATGCGGCACTTCGTCCTCACCGGTCCGCATGCCCGGTGGCAGCATGAACTTCTTCCGGGTCAGCCACAGTCCCAGGATGCCGAGCGCGAAGGACGCCATCCCGAAGCCGATCATCCAGCGGAAGCTCCAGAAGGCGACCGGGATGTTGGGCCGGTAGTCGCCGGGCCCGTACTTCTCCTGCTCCGCCTTGTTGATGTCGTTGATGCCGGGGACGTAGGAGTTGAAGTTGTCGTCGGCGAGGAAGGACAGTATTCCGGGGATCGAGATCTCGACGGAGTTGTGGCCCTTGCTGACGTCTCCGTACGCGAAGATCGAGAAGGGCGCGGCGTTCTGGCCGTCCCACAGTGCCTCGGCCGCCGCCATCTTCATCGGCTGCTGCTTGAACATGACCTTGCCCAGCTGGTCACCGCTGACGGCGGTGAGCAGGCCCGCGATCACCACGGTGATCAGCCCCAGCCGCAGTGAGGTCCGCATCACCGGGATGTGCTTCTTGCGGGCCAGGTGGAAGGCGGCGATGCCGACCATGAACGCCCCGCCGACCAGGAAGGCCGCCGTGATGGTGTGGAAGAACTGGGCGAGCGCGGTGTTCTGCGTGAGCACGTGCCAGAAGTCGGTGAGCTCGGCGCGTCCGCGTTCCTTGTTGATGCGGTAGCCGACCGGGTGCTGCATCCAGGAGTTGGCCGCCAGGATGAAGTACGCGGAGAGGATGGTGCCGATCGAGACCATCCAGATGCAGGCGAGGTGGATCTTCTTCGGCAGCTTGTCCCAGCCGAAGATCCACAGACCGATGAAGGTCGACTCGAAGAAGAACGCGATCAGCGCCTCGAACGCCAGCGGGGCTCCGAAGATGTCCCCGACGAACCGCGAGTAGTCCGACCAGTTCATACCGAACTGAAACTCCTGGACGATGCCGGTGACGACGCCCATGGCGATGTTGATCAGGAAGAGCTTTCCCCAGAACTTGGTGGCCCTGAGGTACTTCTCCTTGTTGGTCCGCACCCAGGCGGTCTGCAGGCCCGCGGTGAGCGCGGCGAGCGAGATCGTCAGGGGAACGAAGAGGAAGTGGTAGACGGTGGTCGTTCCGAACTGCCATCGCGCCAGGGTCTCCGGCGCCAGAGCTAGCTCCACGTCGTCTTCTCCTTACGTCGCCGTAGTCGCACCGGCAGTTTGTCCTTTAAATCCGACGGATCACGGGATGAACCAGGACACGCTTGTGAACGCGTTCACATTCACAAGCAATTATGGCGCACAGACTTTCGGGATCTTCCGGGGGGGGTACCCCCTTAGAGCGGAAGCGACTATTCCCCTGAAGCGGACATGCCCGCGTCGAGCCGGATCCCGCTCCGCCCGGCCCGGACACGCGAACGGGCCCCGCACCTCGCGCACGAGATACGGGGCCCGACAGACCGGCTTCCGGGGCTGGACCTCCCGGAGCCGGGGCCGAGGCTGAGGCCGCGGCTACAGCTCCTTGCGGTACGACTCCGCCACCTTGAGGAACAGGTCGTTCGCCTCGTCCTCACCGATCGTGACCCGCACGCCCTCGCCCGCGAACGGCCGGACCACCACACCGGCCTTCTCGCAGACCGCGGCGAAGTCGACGGTACGGTCCCCCAGCCGCAGCCAGACGAAGTTCGCCTGGGACTCCGGCACCGTCCACCCCTGCCCCACCAAGGCCTTGTGCACCCGCTCCCGCTCGCACACCAAAGACCCCACCCGGCCCAGGAGTTCGTCCTCGGCACGCAGCGAGGCCACCGCCGCGTCCTGCGCGAGCTGGCTCACACCGAACGGCACCGCCGTCTTGCGCAGCGCGGCCGCCACCGGCTCGTGGGCCACCGCGAAGCCGACCCGCAGCCCCGCCAGCCCGTAGGCCTTGGAGAACGTCCGCAGCACCGCCACATTGGGCCGGTCCCGGTAGATCTCGATGCCGTCCGGCACGTCCGCGTCGCGGATGAACTCCTTGTACGCCTCGTCCAGAACCACGAGCACATCGCCCGGCACCCGGTCCAGGAAGCGCTCCAGCTCGGCCCTGCGCACCACGGTGCCGGTCGGGTTGTTCGGATTGCAGACGAGGATCATCCGGGTCCGGGCCGTGATCGCGTCCGCCATCGCGTCCAGGTCGTGCACCTCACCGCTGGTCAGCGGCACCTTCACCGACGTCGCCCCGCTGACCTGGGTGATGATCGGGTACGCCTCGAAGGAGCGCCAGGCGTAGATGACCTCGTCGCCCGGCCCGGAGGTCGCCTGGAGCAGCTGCTGCGCCACACCGACCGAGCCGGTGCCGGTGGCCAGGTGCGAGACCGGCACACCGAAACGGTCGGACAGCTCGTTCATCAGGCCGGTGCAGGCCATGTCCGGGTAGCGGTTGAAGTGCGCGGCGGCGACCATCGCGGACTCCATCACCCCCGGCAGCGGCGGATACGGGTTCTCGTTGGAGGACAGCTTGAACGCGGCCGGTCCGTCCGCCGCGGCCGGCTTGCCCGGCACATAGGCGGGAACGCCGTCCAGCTCGGCACGCAACTTGGGGCTCGTCTCGCTCACCGCGGGTCCTCCTCGACCGTCCGTACACATCAATACTGCTCACCTTATGAGGATTGGGCGCCGCTGCGAATGGCGGGACCGGGGATTCGTCCGGTGGGCCCCGGAATGAGGGGGAGCGCTCCGCCCCCTGGCGCGCGCCGGTGGCTCACTCCGTGGCGCGCGTCCCCCGAAGAGGTGAGTTGAGACCTCTTCGAAACATCACACCTACGACAGGCCCATCCGGTCCGACGCCCGACACATGATGGTCCTGACCGACAACACCCTTGATTACCAAGGGCATTTGCATTAAATGATCATGCAGAAACGTGCCTGTCAACGCGTGCATATGCGATCGGACCAACTGCCCGTGCGAGCCCTACTATCGGCTCGCCATGACAGCAGCAGGGAAGCACCAGGTGAGCCGGACGGAGACCCCCCGGCGCGGCGGCAGGCGGGGACGAGCAGGCATCCGGGATGTGGCCGCCGCCGCCGGAGTCTCCATCACGACCGTCTCCGACGCGCTCAACGGCAAGGGCAGGCTCCCGGACGCCACCCGCCGCCATGTCCGCGAGGTCGCTGAGCGCCTGGGCTACCGCCCTTCCGCCGCGGCCCGAACCCTCCGTACCGGCAAGTCCGGCCTGATCGGCCTGACCGTGACGACCTACGGGGACGAACCCTTCACCTTCACCGAATTCGCGTACTTCGCGGAGATGGCCAGAGCGGCCACCTCCGCCGCGCTGGCCCGCGGCTACGCCCTCGTCATCCTGCCCGCCACCTCACGCCACGACGTCTGGTCGAACGTCGCCCTCGACGGCACTGTCGTCATCGACCCCTCCGACCAGGACCCGGTCGTCACCGAACTCGTCCGCCAGGGGCTGCCCGTCGTCTCCGACGGCAGGCCGGCCGGGACCCTCCCGGTCACCGCCTGGGTGGACAACGACCACCGGGCCGCCGTGCTCGACCTCCTCGACCATCTCGCCGCCGCCGGGGCCCGCCGTATCGGGCTGCTCACCGGCACCACCACGGACACGTACACCAGGCTGTCCACCACCGCGTACCTCCACTGGTGCGAGCGGGTCGGGCAGGAGCCGGTGTACGAGTCCTACCCCGCCCACGACCCGTGCGCGGGCGCGGTGGCCGCCGACCGCCTGCTGGCCCGTCCGGACCGCCCTGACGCCGTCTACGGACTCTTCGACCCCAACGGCACCGATCTGCTCGCGGCGGCCCGCCGGTACGGTCTGCGCGTCCCTGAGGACCTGCTGCTGGTGTGCTGCAGCGAGTCCACCGTCTACGCGACGACCGAACCGCCCATCACCACCCTCTCGCTCAAACCGCGCAGAATCGGCACGGCGGTCGTGCAACTGCTCATCGACGCCATCGAAGGCGTCGAGCACGACGGCCCGGTGGAGCAGGTGATACCGACGGAACTCATCGTCCGGACCTCCTCCCAACGCCGTCCGCCCCGCACCACGGTCAGCGCGCCGCGCTCTCCGGCAGGGGATTGATCAGACCAATTGGGACCAATCGACCGAGGAACCCGGCGTGCGTTCGGATTCACCACCCCTGGTGCGTCACAGAGCACGATTCGCATTCCTATGATGGGCGGACGACACCGCGGACCGCCCCGACCAGCAGGGCCCGTCAGGTGTACGGCGGCGCGACGGTGGTGGAGGGGTCGATGACACAGGGGGCCGGTCAGGAACCCGCGGTGCGGACGGCGACGTTGCGCGACTTCCGCGTACCGCCCTATGCGCAGTCCCCGGCCCCGCCGGCGTCTCCGCACCCGGGCAACGCCTTCCCGGAGGGCGAGGCGCCGGAGGGGTACACCCCCACCGCGCGCGACCTTCCGGTGATCACCCGCGAGCCCACCGTCCAGGTGCGGGCCGTTCCCGAACCTCGGCCCGCCCAGGATCCGGAGCTCGGCCCGCTGTACGTGGTCGGTGACGTCCACGGCTATCTGGACGAGCTGCACGCCGCCCTCACCGAACAGGGCCTGATCGACGGTGACGGCAACTGGTCCGCGGGCAACGCGCGGCTCTGGTTCCTCGGTGACTTCACCGACCGGGGGCCCGACGGCATCGGCGTCATCGACCTCGTGATGCGGCTGTCCGCGGAGGCCGCGGCCGCCGGCGGCTACTGCAAGGCCCTGATGGGCAACCACGAGCTGCTGCTCCTCGGCGCCAAGCGGTTCGCCGACACCCCGGTGAACTCGGGCGCGGGCACCGCCACCTTCCAGGCCGCCTGGCTGCTCAACGGCGGCCAGAAGAGCGACATGGAGCGGCTCCAGGACGTCCACCTCCAGTGGATGTCCCGGCTCGACGCGGTCGTCGAGGAGGACGGGCATCTGCTGATGCACTCGGACACCACGGCGTACCTCGACTACGGCACCACCATCGAGGACGTCAACGACACGGTGCACGCCATCCTGACGCGGAACGACGCCGACGAGTGCTGGGACCTCTTCCGCAAGCTCACCAAGCGCTTCGCCTTCCGCGACGAATCGGGCCCGCAGGCCGTCCAGCAGCTGATGGCGGCCTACGGCGGCCGGCGCGTCGTCCATGGCCACAGCCCCATTCCGTATCTGCTCGGCGAGGTCGGTTCAGAGGACGGCGAGGACAGTGCCGGACCGCTGGTGGACGGCCCGCACGTGTACGCGGACGGGCTCGCCATCGCCATGGACGGCGGAGTGACCATGGCCGGAAAGCTACTGGTCGTCCAACTCCCCCTGCATGACTGACGCTCTTCGGGGAAGACGCATCAACGACCTGACCGTGCCGACCACTGGGCCTATTTCCGGAAACCCCCTGTCACCCTGTGCCGTGGGCGCTCTACCATCGGCGTACCAGTAGCAGGCTCTCCTCCGTTTCCGCCCGACTGCCCGGTTGAATCGGGCACACAGGCCCTACGGAGCATCGGGGGATGCACATGAACAGCGCTCCGCACCTGCTGACCGAGGACCGCCCCGAGTACGAGCGGATCCTCGACGACGCGCTGCGTCACGCCCATGAACGACCAGATCTGGCCGCAGTCGGCGAACGGCTCAACCCGGTCCAGCTGCGCACCATGGCGATGGCCGCCACCGCCCTGATAACCGCCACGGCCGCCACCGAGTACGAGCACTACGTGAAGGCCCGCGAGGAACTGCGGGCCGCCACGGCCGACGCCGATCAGGACGCCGCGGGCCTCATCGGCGCCGACGGTCCCCACGGGTCGGGGGCCGGACTGGGAGCTGTCGTCACCGTGCTGGCCCCGGTGCTGGCGGGCACGGCCGCGGTGATCTTCCTGCTGGTCGGCTACATCCTGAAGATGCTCAGCTCGCCGCCGTCCTTCGCGGGGACCATGGTGAGCGTCGGCTGGGTCTTCATGGCGCTCACCGCGGCCGCCATCCTGATCGCCGCCGCCGGCCTCCTCATCGCCGCGCTGCGCAACGGCTCCACCTCGCTGGCCGCTGAGGATCCCGGCGAGGAACTGCCCGAGGACGTGGCGCGGGCCAGAGAGGCCTGGCGGCACGCACTGCTGGAACGGGGCATCCTGCCGTTCCTGCGGGACGCGCTGGCCGACCCGGGCGCCGCTCCCGCGGCCCGTACCCCGTATCCCTCGGCCAACCGCATCCCGAAGATCGGCTACAGCAGGCCGGACTTCTCCAGCCCGGACGACGGCCCGGCGGCCGCGCCCCGGCCGACCTTCACCAGCCCGGACTTCACCAGCCCCGACTTCGGCGGACCGGAACACGAGATGGACTGACCGGGGCCAGGGGAAAGGGGAGCGCGGGCCCGTCGTACCGGCCGGCGCGAGCCCGCCGGCACGACGCGCCCCGCCTCAGTCCGCGATCGGCAGGTAGACCCGGTTGCCCGCGGCCGCGAACTCCTTGGACTTCTCCGCCATGCCCGCCTCGATCTCCGCCTGCGAACCGCCGTGCTCACGCCGGATGTCGTGCGAGATCTTCATCGAGCAGAACTTCGGCCCGCACATCGAGCAGAAGTGCGCCGTCTTCGCCGGCTCGGCCGGCAGCGTCTCGTCATGGAACTCCCGCGCCGTGTCCGGGTCGAGCGCCAGATTGAACTGGTCCTCCCACCGGAACTCGAAGCGGGCGTCCGACAGCGCGTCGTCCCACTCCTGCGCCCCCGGGTGCCCCTTGGCGAGGTCCGCGGCATGGGCCGCGATCCGGTACGTGATCACGCCGGTCTTCACGTCGTCCCGGTTGGGCAGGCCGAGGTGCTCCTTGGGCGTGACGTAGCAGAGCATCGCCGTCCCCCACCAGGCGATCATCGCGGCGCCGATGCCCGAGGTGATGTGGTCGTACGCCGGAGCGACATCCGTGGTCAGCGGGCCGAGGGTATAGAACGGCGCCTCCTCGCAGATCTCCTGCTGGAGGTCGATGTTCTCCTTGATCTTGTGCATCGGGACGTGCCCCGGACCCTCGATCATCGTCTGGACGCCGAACCGCTTGGCTACGGTGTTCAGTTCGCCGAGCGTGCGCAGCTCGGCGAACTGCGCCTCGTCGTTGGCGTCCGCGATCGATCCGGGGCGCAGCCCGTCGCCCAGCGAGTACGTCACGTCGTACGAGGCGAGAATCGCGCAGAGCTCCTCGAAGTGCTCGTACAGGAACGACTCCTTGTGGTGCGCGAGGCACCACGCGGCCATGATCGAGCCGCCCCGGGAGACGATGCCGGTCTTGCGACGGGCCGTCAGCGGCACATACGGGAGGCGCACGCCCGCGTGGACCGTCATGTAGTCGACGCCCTGCTCGGCCTGCTCGATGACGGTGTCCTTGTAGATCTCCCAGGTCAGCTCCTCCGCCCTGCCGTCGACCTTTTCGAGTGCCTGGTAGAGGGGCACGGTGCCGATCGGTACCGGGGAGTTGCGAAGTACCCACTCACGGGTGGTGTGGATGTTGCGGCCGGTGGAAAGGTCCATGACCGTGTCCGCGCCCCACTTGGTCGCCCAGGTCATCTTGTCCACCTCCTCCTCGATGGAGGACGTCACCGCGGAGTTGCCGATATTGGCGTTCACCTTCACCAGGAACCGCTTACCGATGATCATCGGCTCGATCTCCGGGTGGTTGACGTTGACCGGCAGCACGGCCCGGCCCGCGGCGATCTCTCCGCGCACCACCTCGGGCGTGACGTTCTCCCGGATCGCCACGTACTCCATCTCCGGGGTGATCTCGCCGCGCCGGGCGTACCCGAGCTGGGTCACCGGGCTCCCGTCCCGGCTGCGCCTCGGCTGGCGCGGGCGGCCGGGGAAGACCGCGTCCAGATTGCGCAGCCCTCCGCGCGGCGAGGTGTGCTTGATCCCGTCGTCCTCGGGGCGGGCGGCCCGGCCCGCGTACTCCTCGGTGTCGCCGCGGGCGATGATCCAGTTCTCCCGCAGCGGCGTGAGTCCGCGGCGGACATCGGTGTCGATGGCGGGATCGGTGTACGGCCCCGACGTGTCGTACAGCGTCACGTCCTTGCCGTTGGTGAGGTGCACCTGACGGACCGGCACCCGGAGGTCCGGGCGCGAGCCCTGGACGTACCCCTTGTGCCAGCCGATGGACTTCCTGGCCTTGTCGCTCGGACCGGCCCCGTCGCTCCGACCGCCCTCGTCGTTCTGACTGGAGGCAGGCATGCGTGCATCCGCTGTGGTCATGAGACCTACTCCCTACGCCGGCATTACCCGGTAACAGGTTCGGCGGTCGGCGCAGCTTGTCCCGTACGGATGTACGGAGATCAGCGCCCTCTCAGCCCGGTGCTCCGAGCTCCCGCGTGTGCAAAGGTGCCACCACGCTAACGCCCTCACGGGTGTGCTGAACAGTGGGCCCCGCTCCTCTTGCGATGATCGGCCGGTGACGTCTCCCCATATCGTTCCCGAGCAGCCGTCCCCTCAGCACACCCACACTCACGCGCACGGCCCTGCCGCACCCGTGTCCAAGCACCTGCGCAAGGTGATCGCCGCCGTACTGATCCCGTTCGCGGCCGCGGTCGCCGTCGGGCTCGTGGTGCTCTGGCCCGGTGGTGCGCCGGCGCACGAACGAACCGGTGTCGGTTTCGACCGGCAGACCCAGCAGGCGAAGGTGGTGAACGTCGACAAGGTCGACTGCAAGGACGTGAACGCGGCCCAGCTGCCGGTCGAGGGCGAGACCCCGTCGACCAAGGACCCGACGACCGGTGGCGGCGGGGCCGCACCCTGTGAGAAGGCCACGGTCGAGGTCACGAGCGGCAAGGACAAGGGGCGCACCTTCATCGAGGTGGTGCAGCCCGGCGCACCGCGACAGCTGCGGGAGGGGCAGGAAGTGGTGGTCGCGTACGCCCCCGACGCGCCCCATGACCTCCAGTACTCCGTGACGGACGTCAACCGGAAGTTCCCCATGGCGCTGCTGGCCGGGATCTTCGCCGTGGCGGTGGTCGTCGTGGGGAGACTGCGCGGGGTCATGGCACTGGTGGCGCTCGCCCTGTCGTTCGCCGTGCTGACCCTGTTCATCCTTCCGGCCATCCTGCAGGGCTCGAATCCGCTGCTCGTGGCGGTGGTCGGGGCCAGCGCCATCATGCTGATCGCCCTCTACATCTGCCACGGGCTGACCGCCCGCACCTCCGTCGCCGTCGTCGGCACCCTGATCTCGCTGCTGCTGATCGGGCTGCTCGGCTCGCTCTTCATCGGCTGGGCGAGCCTGAGCGGGAACACCGACGACAGCACCGGCCTCATCCACGGCCTGTATCCGCACATCGACATGAGCGGTCTGCTTCTGGCCGGCGTCATCATCGGCTCCCTGGGGGTGCTCGACGATGTGACGGTCACCCAGACATCGGCCGTCTGGGAACTGCACCAGGCGGACCCGACGATGAGTGCGAAGCAGCTTTACCGGGCAGGTATCAGAATCGGAAGGGATCACATCGCCTCGGTGGTCAACACCCTGGTGCTCGCCTATGCGGGCGCGGCGCTGCCGTTGCTGCTGCTGTTCTCGATCGCCCAGAGCGGCGTGGGCACGGTGGCCAACAGCGAGCTGGTGGCGGAGGAGATCGTGCGGACGCTGGTCGGCTCGATCGGGCTGGTCGCCTCGGTGCCGGTGACCACCGCGCTCGCGGCACTGGTCGTCGCCGCGGACCGTACGGGGGTCGGCGCGGAAGCCGGGGCTTCGGCACCCGTACGGAGTGGCAGAGGACGACGGCGACGGGCGAAGGCCTGAACGGTCACACACGGAGAGTGATTCACCCGTTAGGCAGGTGTGATGTTCGACCGGCACCCGGGCCCCGATAAGGCGGCTCCCGTCAGCCCGCGTTCTGTTCCTCGGCCAGAATTCGCCCCAATGCCTCTTCCAGATTGCCCTCGAAGTCACCCAGCGTGCACTCCTGGCCGAGCGGGACGAGCTTGTCCGTCCGGTCGAGAAACGCCACAAGGGGTGCCGTACCCGCCCTGAAGAGAGCGCGGTCCGCCCCCACCTGGAGCCGGATGTGGACGTCGCACAGTCCTTCGGGCTCGGTCGGCCCGATGTGTACGTCCCCGTCGCCACTGGGGCTGTTGAGGCCGTCGAGCAGCAGCTCGCGGCCAAAAGCCCAGGTGACCGGGGCATCGCCGGGGAGATGGAAGGTCATCCGGATCGCGTACGGATCGCACACTTCGTACCGGAGCTCCACCGGGATACGGAATGAGAGCTCCTCGGAGACGAGGAAGCTCATCATGACCTCAGCTTGAACCGACTCGCGCATCGTTCAACCCCGCAGTAGATGAATCTGGCCAGGAATGATCCCCCATGGCCCTATTGACGCCATCGTGGTGCACGCGATAGCAGATCACAAGGAGTGATTTTTCAGATACTGATAGAGAACACGAACGAACGCAAGAGGCTGGCCACTTCGCCACGTAGTCGTTCGACCGCGGGGAGCAACCGTTCTTCCTGGTCGAGAGGTACCGAAATGGCCATCGCCGCAGCCGTGAAACCGGCCGCGATCGGGATGGCCGCGCAGACCGTCCCGAGGGCGTATTCCTGCCGCTCGATGACGGGTTCCGTTCGCTCCAGGGATCGCAGCCGTTCAAGAAGTGCCGCGCGGTCGCGTACGGAGTACCGGGTCAGCGGACGCACCGGATGCCGGTCCAAGTGGTCCTCGCGGGCCTTCTCGTCGAGCTGGCTCAGCAGGCACTGGCCGATCGCGTGGGCGTGCCCGGTCTCCTGGAACGCGGCCCATTCGTCCACCGCGGGCGTGGCCGGGGTATCGGCGACGGCGACGAGCTCGATCTCGCCGTCGCGGTAGACGGCGCAGTACACCGGGGCCCCGATGATGTCCCGCCAGCGGTCCAGGGACTGGGTCATCCGGCTGCGCCGGTTCTGCAGAGCGCCGTCGCCCACCAGCCGCTCGGCGGCCGCGCCGAAGAGGAAGACGCCGTTCTCCCGGCGCAGATATCCCTCGTGGGTGAGGGTGCGCAGCAGGTGGTAGGCGGTGGGCAGCGGGAGTCCCGCCTCACGCGCGAGCTGTTTGGCCGGCGCCCCGTCACGATGGGCGCCCACGGCCTCCAGCAGTCTCAGCGCCCGCTGCACCGATCCGATCAACGTCGGCACAGCGGTACTCGATGCCGTGGTCAACGGTCACCCCCAGGCATGGTGACGGGCGGTCAGCCCGCCTGTGGAGGCCGCCCCCACAGGTCTGCCGCAGGTTCGAGTCCGGAGGCCGGATGCCTGTCCACCACTTGTCAGGTGGTGACTGACAGTGCTCTCCCAGGCGGCGGCAGCGAATTTCCACTGTATCCGCAGCGTCCGGAAGGGTTGCGGTTTCGTCTTCCGCTTAGCTCACCTGGGCTAACCGTGCGACCGGTGGTGCGGCCACCGGTCGTCCGCCGGTCGCCTACCAGTCGCCGCGCGAGGACGAGGACGACATGAACTTCCGCACGAGGAAGACGATCCCGCCGACCAGCACCACGAAGATCAGGATCTTGAAGAGCAGCCAGACGACGAAGCCGACCACGCTGGCGATCAGACCACCGAACACGACGATCGCGATGACGGGCACCGCGATCCACTTCACCCACCAGGGCATTCCCGCGAATATCTCCCGCACGGCCATCTGTCCTACCTCGTCTCTGTGAGTTCCTGCTCCGATGCTAGAGGCGCGGGGGTGGTCGGCGGGGGCCTCGCATCCCTTGAACTCCCCTGATCGAACCCTTAGGGACCCCCGAGAGACCACTCCGTCTCCCGGACCCCTCAGCCCTCGGGCGGCGAGAAGACCACCATCACCCGCAGGTCCTCGGTGATGTGGTGGAACTTGTGAGCCGTGCCGGCAGGTACATACACGACACTTCCTCTGCCCACCTGCGTCGTTTCCATGCCCACGGTGATCGACGCGCGCCCGCTGACGACCAGGTAGACCTCGTCCTGCTTGTGCGGCTGCTGCGGATCGAGCTCGCCGGCGTTCAGCGCGTACAGGCCGACAGACATGTTCCGTTCACGGACGAACTGCAGATACGCGCCGTCGTTGGCGGCCCGCTCCGCCTCCAGTTCGTCCAGTCTGAATGCCTTCATGGCCTGCCCGTCCCTTGCCTCTGCCCAGCCGGTGTCCGCCACCGATCATGTCTGCCACGATCAGACACATGAAGAATTTCGTAGTCAAGACGATCGCCAACGCGGGTGCGCTGGCAGTGGCCATCTGGCTGCTCCAGGACATCACGCTGACCGGCGGAAACACCGGCCGCAAGGTCCTGACCCTGATCGTGGTCGCTCTGATCTTCGGCCTGGTCAACTTCTGTGTAAAGCCGATCCTGAAGCTGCTCACCCTGCCGCTCTTCCTCCTCACACTGGGGCTGTTCACCCTGGTGGTGAACGCGCTGATGCTGATGCTCACCTCCTGGCTGGCCGGCCAGTTCGATCTGAGCTTCCACGTCCACGGCTTCTGGACCGCCGTCCTCGGCGGACTGATCATCTCGATCGTGTCCTGGGCGCTGAACGTGGTCCTGCCCGACGAGGACTGATCCGCGCGCACCTGGAACAGTGCAGGCAGTACCTGTGACGGACCGGGGAGAGAAGTGAGGACTCAGCATGAGCACCATGGGCGACGGAACCCGCGCGGTACGGGCCGGCCTGCCGGAACCGCAGCAGTACGAACCGACTCTCCCCGGTCCGGTCTTCGCCGCGCACTTCCACCTCTCCGGCGAGCCGACCGGCCCGTACACCTACGGCCGCGACACCAACCCGACCTGGACCCATCTGGAACGGGCCATCGGTGAGCTCGAAGCGCCGGGGGAGAGCGTCGAGACCACGGTCTTCGCCTCCGGAATGGCGGCGGTCTCGGCCGTACTGCTGTCCCAGGCGCGCAGCGGTGACGTGATCGTGCTGCCCGAGGACGGTTACCAGGCACTCCCCTTGGTACGGGCGCAGCTGGAGGCGTACGGGGTCGAGGTGCGGACCGCCCCTACCGGCGGCGATGCCCAGCTGGCCGCCCTGGAGGGCGCCAGGCTCCTGTGGATCGAGACCCCGTCCAACCCCGGGCTCGACGTCTGTGACGTGCGGCGGCTCGTGGAGGCCGCGCACGCGGGCGGGACGCTGGTGGCCGTGGACAACACGCTCGCCACCCCGCTCGGCCAGCGTCCGCTGGAGCTGGGCGCGGACTTCTCGGTGGCCGGCGACACCAAGGGCATGACCGGGCACGGCGACATCCTGCTCGGCCACGTGGCCTGCCTCGATCCCGAGCTGGCGGCCGGAGTGCGGCGCTGGCGCAAGGTGGCCGGCGCGATCCCGGGACCGATGGAGGCCTGGCTCGCACACCGCTCGCTGGCCACCCTGGAACTGCGGATCGAGCGCCAGTGCGCGAACGCCCTCGCGCTGGCCGAGGCGCTCACCAAGCACCCGGAAGTGACCGGACTGCGCTACCCCGGACTGCCCACCGACCCCTCGCACCGGAAGGCCGCGCGGCAGATGCGGCGCTTCGGCTCCGTGGTCTCGTTCGTGCTGGCCGACCGGGAGACCGCCGAGCGCTTCCTCTCCGCGCTCCGGCTGGCCGAGGACGCGACCAGCTTCGGCGGGGTGCGCTCCACCGCCGAGCGACGGGCCCGCTGGGGCGGTGACGCGGTGCCGGAAGGCTTCATCCGCTTCTCGGTGGGCGCCGAGAACCCGGAAGACCTGCTGGCCGACGTGGAACGGGCGCTGGCCGAGGCGGTCGACGGAAGCTGAGCGGCCGCACCGGCGGCAGCCGGTGCGGTACGGACGGCCCGAGCCTCCCCCCTCGTGGCTCGGACCGTCCCGGCCCTCCGCGTTCCCACACGAAGCACCACCACGACAAGGCTAGTTGACTCTGAGTCAGTGTCCAATCACAGTAGCCGCAGCGGCCTATCGACATATTTATGGTTGTCGGGGCCCGACACGTCGCAGCGGTGGGAGGGGACAGGACATGGACCTGGCCCTGCTGCGCACGTTCGTCACCGTGCACCGGGCCGGTTCGTTCACCCGGGCCGCCGCTCTGCTCGGCCTCTCCCAGCCCGCGGTGACCTCGCAAATACGCACGCTGGAGCGGCAGTTGGGCCGCCCCCTCTTCCTGCGCCGGGCCCGCGGCGTGACCCCCACCACGATCGGGGACGAGCTCGCGCACCGGGCCGCTCCCCATCTGGACGCGCTGGTGGAGATCGCCGAGGCGGAGCTGGACGAGGAGTCGGGCGTCCGGACGCTTCATCTGGCGGGTCCGCCGGAGTTCACCTCGCTACGGGCGCTGCCCGCGCTCACCCCGTTGATCGCCCAGGGCCTCGCCCTGCGCAGCTCGTTCTCCGCGGACACCGACGAGACGCTGGAGGGCCTGGCCGCCGGACACCACGACCTGGCCATCGTGACGGCCCGCCCGCGCGGCGGGCTGCTCACCGCGACCCCGCTCTGCGACGAGGAGCACGTGCTGATCGCCGCGCCCCGCTGGGCCGGGCGGCTCGGTCCGGGGACCTTGCGGCGGAACGGCCCGGTGGTCCTGGAACAGTTGCCGGTCGTGGAGGTGCACGAGAGCCTGCCGCTCGTCTCCCGGTACTGGGCCGCGGTCTTCGACACCCGGCCCGCGGCCGCCGGGACCGTCATCGCCCCGGATCTCCGGGCCGTCCTCGGATGCACCGCAGCGGGCGCCGGGCTGGCCGTCCTGCCCCGCTATCTCTGCGAGGGCGCCCTGGAACCGGGCGAGGTGGTGGCACTCCTCGACCCTCCGGTACCGCCGCTGCGGACCTACTTCCTCGCCGCACGGACCGGCACGCTCGCCCTGCTGCATCTCGCTCGCGCGCACGAGTGGCTGCTGCGCGCCGCAGCCGACTGGTGACCGCAGAGCGGTCCGGCAGCCCTCAGGTGTTTCAGAAGGGGTCCAGCGGGCCACTCTCTTGCCATGACCGAACGTCCCGTGGTCAAGCGCACCGCACGCGCCATCCTGCTCGACGGCAACGACCTCATCCTGATCAAGCGCACCAAGCCGGGGGTCGACCCCTACTGGGTCACGCCGGGCGGCGGGGTCGAGCCCGAGGACGCGACCGTAGTCGACGCCCTGCACCGCGAGGTGGACGAGGAACTCGGCGCCAAGATCACCGATGTGGTCCCCTGTTTCGTCGACACCGTGGAACACATCGAGGGCAGCGGGGTGAAGGGCGTCAAGGTCCAGCACTTCTTCGTCTGCCGGCTCGACTCGATGGACCTCTCCCTGCGTCACGGACCCGAGATCGACGCCCCCTGCGGGGAGTACGACGTCGTCCGGGTGCCGTTCAGCCGGGTCGGCATCGCCGCGGTGCACCTCGTACCCCTGTCGCTGCGGCATTACCTGGACGGCAACATCGAGGGCGTCCGGGCGATGCACGCGACCGACCTGGGCTGATCGGGGCCCCAAGCGGCCGGCTGCGCCGAGCTCGGTACGGACGGATACTCCCCTGGGCAGATGACCGGCCGGGCGGCCCCCGGCACCGTGTTTCACGTGAAACCACTCAAGCGTCGCCCCCGCAGAAGCCTCCTTGTCGCACACGTCGCGGTATCCGTCAGCTGGCTCGGACTCAGCGTCGGCCTGCTGACGCTGGCCATCGTCGCCCTCTCGACCGGCGACCCGGATACCGCGCGTGCCGCCACCCTCTCCATGAAGATCTTCAGCGACTGGCTCGTCGTTCCGGTCGCACTGCTCTCACTCATCAGCGGCCTGGTTCTGTCGCTCCGCACCCCGTGGGGGCTGGCGCTCCATCGCTGGGTCTGGACGAAGTTCTGGCTCACCCTGATCACGACGGCGCTGTCCGTCTTCGCCTTGCGCCCCGGCATCAACGAGGCAGCGGAGCTCGGCAGGGTCGACATCGACCTGGTCGTCGCCCCGTCGGTGGCCACGGCGACCTATCTCTTCATCACTGCCGTCTCGGTACTGAAGCCGTGGGGCCCTACCCGGCGCGGCCGGAGGCTGCGGATCTCGGCCAGTTCCGTTAAAGCGGTGGACGCGCGATCATCGCGTCGGACAGCCTGACCCTCATGCCCAGCTCACTGCCCCGCCCGCTCGCCGGTCTGCCCGTCCGGCGTCTCACCCGGGACGATCTGGTCCCCTGCGCCGACCTCAGCGAGGACCGCGGCTGGCCGCGTGACGAGCACCGCTGGGGGCTGCTCCTGGCGGCGGGAACCGCTCTCGGTATCGACGATCCGGACGGCAAGGGCCTGATGGCCACCTGTGTGGTGACCTCCTACGGCCCCCGCATGGCCGCCATCGGCATGATGCTGGTCGCGGAACGGTACGCAGGGCAGGGGGTCGCCCGGTACCTCATGCACGAGACGATCGGGACGACCGGCGGCTTCCCGCTCAGCCTCTACGCGACGGCTGCGGGCCGGCCGCTCTACGAGGAGCTCGGATTCACCGCGGTGGGCAGCGCTCAGCGCGTGAGCGGGCATTTCCGGCCGGCTGCCGGCTCCGGCGGTCCGGACGCGACGGATCAGGCGGGACGCACGGTCCGTCCTGCCTCGGCCGGGGATCTCCAGGCCATGCTCAGGCTGGACGCGGACGCCTTCGGGCTCGACCGGACACACCTCCTGACCCGCCTCCCCGCCTTCGCCGACCATCTGCGGGTGGCCGAGGACGACGGTGAGCTGATCGGCTACGCGGCGCTCTGGCCGAGCGCGGGCAGCCATGTCGTCGGCCCGCTGGTCGCGCGGGACACAGCGGCGGCGAAGCTGCTCGTGGCCTCGCTGGCCGGGGCGACCGAGCGGCCGCTCCGTGCCGACATCGACGCCCGCCACCAGGAGCTCCTGGACTGGCTCGGCGAACGCGGGCTTCAGCCCGGTTCCGAGACCACGGTGATGAGCCTCGGGGACCGGCAGCCGGGGGACTGGAAGCAGTGCTTCGCACCGCTGAGCGTGGCGACCGGCTGACGCCGGGACAGCACTCACAGCGAGTCAGTTGTCGAACCAGACGGTGAGCCGGACGTTCTCGCCGCCGTGCACGGCGGCGAGGGCTTCCATCACGGACCACACCGGCTCCCACTCGCCCTCCGCCGGCACCGCGTCACGCCGGAGCATCCGCTCCACCCGGTAGCGGCGCCCGCCGTCCCGCCGCTCCGTGCCCTCCGGCCACTCCGCGTCGCCGTAGCCGCCGGCCGCACCCGCCACGGGATCGACCGTCAGCCCGGCCACCGCGGCGAACCGTGGACTCCAGGCCGCCTTGGAGACGAGCGCCCAGACGCCGTCCACCTCTTCGTACTCGTGGATACGGCGGTCCGTCGTCTCGGCCGGTTCGTCCCAGTCGACGGACTTCAGCTCGTCCCAGCCGATCCAGCTGGGGCTGTGCGCTGTGTCGCATGAGCGGAGATTCTCCGGCCGCAGGGGAGTCGGCACCACTGAATTACCTTGGCCCTCAGGGCGGATGAGGCTTGTATGACGCAGGGGGCCGAGGTCAGCCCCGGCCCGCGGGCGCGGCGGCCGGTTCCGGGAGGCGGTCGGTGGCGGTCCGGCCCCGGGTCGCCGTGCGGCGCTCCAGGGTGCTGGAGACGAAGGCCAGGACCAGCGCGGAGGCGGCCAGGACCGCGCCGACCCAGTTGGGCGCGGTGTAGCCGAGACCGGCGGCGATGACGATGCCGCCGATCCACGACGACAACGCGTTGCCGAGGTTGAAGGCACCGATGTTCACGGCGGAGGCGAGGGTCGGAGCACCGGCCGCCTGGTCGAGCACCCTCTTCTGGAGCGGGGGCACGGTCGCGAAGCCGAGGCCGCCGATCAGGACGAGGGTGACGGCTGCCGCGATCTTGTTGTGGGCGGTCAGGGTGAACAGCGCCAGGACCACGGTGAGAGCGCTCAGCGACACGTACAGCAGGGGCATCAGGTGGCGGTCGGCGAACTTGCCGCCGAGCAGGTTGCCGCCGACCATGCCGAGGCCGAACAGGACCAGCAGCCAGGTGACGGACGAGGCCGAGTAGCCGGCGATGTCGGTCATCATCGGCGTGATGTAGGTGATCGCGGCGAAGACACCGCCGAAGCCCAGCACCGTCATCGCCATGGCGAGGAGTACCTGCACGTTGCGGAAGGCGGCGAGCTTGTGGCGCAGCCGGACGCCTTCGGTCCTGGGCTGCTCGGGGACGAGCTTGGCGACGCCGAGCAGGCCGATGACTCCGAGGGCGGCAACGAGGAGGAAGGTGGTGCGCCAGCCGGCGCTCTGCCCGATGTAGGTGCCCAGCGGGACGCCGACGACGTTGGCGACGGTGAGTCCGGTGAACATCATGGCGATGGCACCGGCCTTCTTGTGCGGGGCGACGAGATCGGCCGCCACGACCGATCCGATGCCGAAGAAGGCTCCGTGCGCGAGCGAGGCGATCACGCGGCCGGCGAGCATGACACCGAAGACGGGGGCGGTCGCGGAGACCACGTTGCCGATGACGAACAGCCCCATGAGGAGCATCAGCATGCGTTTGCGGGTGACCCGGGTACCGAGTACGGACATCAGCGGAGCGCCGAGGACGACCCCCATCGCGTAGCCCGAGACGAGGTAGCCGGCGGTCGGGATGGAGACCGGGAAGTCCGCGGCCACCTCGGGGAGCAGTCCCATGATCACGAACTCGGTGGTTCCGATACCGAAGGCCCCGATGGCGAGAGCGAGGAGCGCGAGCGGCATGGGTGACCCCTCCCTTGGAGATTGCGTCTGCGCCTTACGAGCGTTCACAATAATTGCAGGCGCTGATTAATTGCAAGCGCGGGCTATTGCGCGGGTCGCCTATCCTGTAGGTAAGCAGCTCCAGCACCGGAGGAGAGACACCCATGACCGCGACGGACCCGGCACTGACCGCCCTCTCCCAGGGCTGGTGCGCGCTCTCCCTGCTCCACGGGAAGATCGAGGCCCATATCGAGCGTGCTCTGCAGAGCCGGCATGACCTCAGCGTGCGGGAGTACTCGCTGCTGGACGTGTTGAGCCGGCAGCACAGCGGTCCGGGCGGGCATCTGCAGATGAAGCAGGTGGCCGACGCCGTCGTGCTCAGCCAGAGCGCCACCACTCGACTGGTCACCCGCCTTGAGGACCGCGGTCTGCTGACCCGGTACCTCTGCGACACCGACCGCAGGGGCATCTACACCGATGTCACGGAGGCCGGTCTCACCCTGCTCGCCGAGGCGAGGCCGACCAATGACACCGCTCTGCGCGCCGCACTCGACGATGCCGCCAAGGACCCCGAGCTGGTGCCGCTCGTGCGGGCGGTCGAGGAGCTGAAGGCCCCCGTGTAGGCGGATGCCGCAGCACGGCCCGGGGCCACTGCGTAGGCTGCTGATCATGAGCGATCTGGACATACGTGCCGCGGCCATCGACGACCTGCCCGAGATCGTGGCCATGCTGGCCGACGATCCGCTGGGCGCCGAGCGCGAGTCGCCGGACGACCTCACGCCCTATCTGGCGGCCTTCCGGCGGCTGGCCGGGGACCCGAACCAGCACCTGATGGTCGCCGTGCGCGCGGACCGGCACCGTGGTTCCTGAACGTCCAGCCAGTTCCGCTGGACGGCGGCCGAGCCGCGACCGGTTCCGGCAGCCGCAGAGGCGCAGGCAGAACTGGCCCTGCACTGGCTCCGCTCCTACGGGCCCGCCTCCGAGGCCGACCTCAAGTGGTGGACGGGCTGGGGGCTCGGCCAGGTCCGCAAGGCGCTGGCAGCCGTCGGAGCCGAGGAAGTCCGGCTCGACGACGGCTCGACCGCCTGGGTCTCGCCCGGAGACACCGCACCCGAACCTGCCCCGGAGCCCTGGGCGGCGCTGCTGCCCGCGCTCGACCCGAGTGCGATGGGCTGGGCCGACCGAGGCTTCCACCTCCCCGCCGAGCACCGGGCGGCCCTCTTCGACCACTCCGGCAACATCGGCCCCACGGTGTGGTGGGACGGCCGCATCGTCGGAGGCTGGGCACAGCGCGCCGACGGCGAACCGGTGTGGCGGCTCCTGACCGACACCGGGCGGGATGCCGCCTCCGCGATCGAGCAAGAGGCATCCCGGCTGGCGGGCTGGGTGGGGGAAGCACGGATCACACCGCGCTTCCGCACCCCTTTGGAGCGGGAGTTGACCGCCTGAGCCGCCCGCCCGCTGCCCTGTTTCACGTGAAACAGGACGCTCAACTTCCCAGGCCACGCCACCCGTTCTCGTCCACTCCGCCCGGAACGGCTGCTGCGGGGTCGTACGGCTCGCGCGTGAAGACGAACGAGCCCAGGTCCAGGTGGTTCACGCTGCCGTCGTCGTTCCGGACGATCCGCAGCGTCTCCCCCGCGTAGTAGCCGTCCAGCCCGATCCAGGTGCCGTCCGGCCGGGCGGTGAACCGAGCGCCTCGGCCGTCACCGTGGAGGCCTCGGAGCTCCAGTCCGCGATCGGCGTGCAGGCGCAGGATGTTGGCACGCGTACCCCAGTACCAGGGGCCGGTCAGCGCGAGCAGCTCCGCGTCCACCTCGGGCAGCGGGCGCCAGGGCTCCGGAATGCGGGGCTCGGCCTCCGCGACGATGTCCACGAGCTCGGCGGCGACCTCACCGATCAGCGGCCCGGAGGTGGCGTTGGCGAACACCACCGCCGCCACGTCCTCCTCTGCGCAGAACCACAGGGCGGCCAGGAATCCGGGGAGCGAGCCGGTGTGCCCGACGAGCGTGCGGCCCTTTCTCTGGATCACCTGGAGCCCCAGACCGTAATTCCCTTCCCAGTCCCCCTGCTCGGGGGGTGCGGACGGCGCCTTCATCTCCGCCACGGAGGCGGCGCAGAGCACCCGGTCGTCGCCCTCAGCTAGGAAGGCGGCGAACCGGAGAAGGTCGGCGGTGGTCGACCAGAGCTGGCCGGCCGGAGCCATCAGTCCGAGGTCCTCGGCCGGCTCGGGCAGCATGGCGTCAGCCCACGGGTGGACGGCCCAGCCACCGGTATGGGGTGCCTCCGGCCCCGGACTCGTACGGTGCATGCCCAGCGGCTCCAGCAGCTCTCGCTTCAGGACCTGCGCCCAGGCCGCCCCGCGCACGGCTTCGATCAGCGCTCCGAGCACGGTGTATCCGGGGTTGGAGTAGTGATGACGACGGCCGGGCGGGTGCATCCGGGTCTGCTCACCGAGCACATCCGCGAGCTCGGGCCGCAGACTTCCCGGCGTCCGTTCCCACCACGGAGCGGGCGACTCCGCCGCGAGCCCCGCGCTGTGCCCCAGCAGCTGATGGATGGTGACCTCGCCCGACCCCGTTCCGGGCAGGTGCTTCTCCAGCGGATCGGCCAGATCCAACAGCCCCTCGTCACGCAGCCGCAGGACCAGCACCGCGGTGAACGTCTTGGTGAGGGATCCGATTCTGAACTGCGTGTCGTCATCGGGGGCATGGCCGTCGACACAGGTGCGGGCGCCGTTCCAGACGGTCTGCCCCTGCCGCCGGACAGCGGCGACGACGGAAGGTGAGCGCCCGTCGGACTGGGCGGTGGCGATGCGGTGCAACAGGGCGCGCCGCGTAGCCGGAAGCAACTGTTCAGCGGGAGTGGTCATCGTCAACAACTACCGCCCCGGCCCGCTCCGGGGCCACCTCATTCCCGGGTCCGGTGACCGCCGACAGCCGTTGGTGCCTGCTACGAGGGGGCGTCCGGCGGTGTTCCGCCGAGGGTGAAGTCCCGCCCGGCCGGGGCCGGGGATCACTACAGTCCAGTCATATGACGACGGTTACCACGCGCACGGTCGAGTACCCGGCCGACGGGCTGACGATGATCGGATACCTCGCGCTCCCGGCCGGCACCGGCCGCGCGCCCGCAGTTCTGCTCGGGCCCGAAGGGCTCGGCCTGACCGATGTCCAGCGCCGCCGGGCCGACGCACTGGCCGAGCTGGGTTACGTGGCGCTGGCCTTCGACATCAACGGCGGACGCTGTCTCGAAGACCCCCAGCAGATGCTGGCGCACGTGACCCCACTGCTCGCCGCCCCCGACCGGATGCGGGACATCGGGCACGCGGCGCTGGACGTGCTGCGCGCCGAACCACGGACCGATCCCGACCGGATCGCCGCCATCGGCTACGGCACCGGAGGCATCATCGCGCTGGAACTCGGACGCGACGGAGTCGACCTCCGCGCGATCGGGACGGTCAACGGACTGAACACGGGCCGGCCGGGCGAGGCGGCACGCATTCACTGCCCGGTCTGGGCCGGCGTCGGTTCGGAGGACCCCATCATGTCGTCCGCCCAACGCGACGCGTTCACCGCCGAGATGCAGGCGGCGGGCGTCGACTGGCGCTTCGTCGTCTACGGCGGAGCCCTGCACGCCTTCCACCATCCGACGGTCGACCACACCGTGCTCCCCGGCGTCGGCCACCATCCGCTCCACGCGGGGCGAGCCTGGCGCGACGTACTCGATCTGCTCGCCGAATGCGTGCCGCTGGGGGAGCCGGCCACGGCGGCGGGAGGGCCGGCGGCATGACACGGCAGGCGGGGCGGCGTCCGTCCCGCCGCACCGACCGGGAAAGGAACCCGCAACCATGGCTCGTGCCATCACCCTGATCCGCTCCGACTCCCTCTCCGACGTCGCCGAGTACGCCTACGCGGCCACGGCACCCGCCGAGGCCCGCCTGATCTTCCTCGCCGGTTCGTGTCCGCTGAACGATGACGGCTCCACGGCCGCGATCGGGGACTACGCGGGCCAGGCGGCGAAGGCGATCGAGAACATGCGGACCGCTCTCGCCGCCGCGGGCGCGTCGCTCCAGGACGTGATCAGCACCCGCGTGCTCGTCGCGTCATCCCGCCAGGAGGACCTGGTGACCGCCTGGCAGGTAGTCCGCGACTCGTTCGCCGACCATGACGTCCCCAGCACCTTGATGGGTGTCACCGTGCTCGGCTACCACGACCAGCTCGTCGAGATCGAAGCCGTCGCCGCCGTAATCGACTGAGCCCCGCCCGCACCTCCGAGTGCTCAGCGAGGCGGTTCCCAGACCGAGCAGTCATGTGCGAACAGCACACGCCGCGGGTCGAACTCCAGGAGCCGCCCCAGCCACGGCCTGTACGTGGGAAGCGGCTGCCTCAGATCCTGGAGTCCGGCGAGGTGAGCCAGCTGGTCGGCTGCGAAGTGGGACGCGAAATCGTGTGCCTGCCCGGCGAGGACGACGGTGCCGTCGTCCTGCCGGACCACCAGGGACTGATGGCCGTCGGTGTGGCCAGGGGTGGGGATGATCCACACTCCTGGCCAGATCTCCGCCTCTCCGGAGATCTCCTCGTAGCTCGCACCGGGGAAGTCGACGAGTTCGTCCACGGTGTGGTCGCCCCGCCGTGCGGCCGCCAGTTCCACGTCCTGCACCAGGATCGGTCTGCCGCCCACCAGTGGATCGCCCCCGCAGTGGTCGAAGTGAAGGTGACAGTTCACCACCAGGGACACATCCGAGAGGGAGACTCCGGAGGCTGCGAGCGCCCTCCGCAGTTCTCGGCGCTGTGGGCGGTAGTGGGCTTCGGTATCAGGACCGGCGTCCCCGATGCCCGTGTCGAAGAGGATCAGCCCCTCGTCACGTCGGACCAGGTAGGCGAGTACGGATTCGACGCGCGGCTGAGGGCCACCGGTCTCCGACGCGGGTCGGACGAAGTGCCCCAGGTCGAGGCGACGAACGGCCGTGTTGTTGCTCATCCGGTCACCCTGGCAGGGAACTGCCGCCGTCCCAGGGATGTTTGCCGACGGCGTACAGGGGGGCGGCCGAGGACAGGCCGGACAGCGGGGGCCACGGCGGAGTATGCGGCGAAGCCGTCGTGTCCTCCGGCCGCGCGTCACCGTGAGAGACGGGCCTCGATGCCGTCGAGCAGGAAGTCGAGGCCGAGCCGGAAGGTCTGGTCGGCGTCCAGGTGGGCGGCATCCCGCACCACCGTGGCCAGCGCGGGGAACCGTCCGGTGGCGAAGGTCCGCTCCAGATAGGGCCCGAGCGAAGCCTGCCAGCGCTTCTCGTCCATCCCGGTGGCCCGTTCGGCACGCCGCTCGGCGTTCTCCCGGCGCACCGCGCCGATCACGTACGCGTTGACGGCGGCGACCACCGGCATGGTGGCGTCCAGGCCGATATCGCCCAGGGCCGCCACCACCCTCTCGCCGCCGGCCAGCGCGTTCGGCCCCAGCTGGGGCCGGCCGCCCAGCAGATCCGCGAGCCATTCGTGCTCGTGAGCGGCGTGCCGAGTGGCTTCGGCAAGAGAGCGGAGCACCTCGCGCCAGCCGTCTCCGGCCGGCCGGATCTCGGCGTGGGCAGCATCGACCATCAGGTCGAGCAGCTCCTCCTTGCCCGCGATGTAGCTGTACAGCCGCATCGGACGGACATCCAGTGCGGTGGCGACCTTGCGCAGCGACACCCCGTCCAGGCCGTCCGCGTCGGCCAGCCGGATCGCCGCTCGCACGATGTCCTCCCGGCACAGCGGCACCGGTACCGGACGATTCGGGGGCTCCGGCCTCTCCCACACCAACATGCGCTCACAATACATCGCATCGAGCGATACAGTGTATCGGCCAGTACGGTGTATCAGCGTGTTCGTGTATCAGCAGGTTCATGTATCAGCAGGTTCGTGTATCGAAGGGGAAGAGCATGACCATCGCCATCGTCGGAGCCGGCCCAGGCGGCCTGGCCCTTGCCCGGGTGCTGCACGTGAACGGGATCGACGCCACCGTGTACGAGCGGGAATCTTCACGGGAGGCGCGCGGTCAGGGCGGCATGCTCGACATCCACTCCGGGCAGTGGGCGCTCCGGGAGGCCGGTCTGATCGACCGGTTCCACGCTCTCGCCCGGGGCGAAGGGCAGGACATGCGTCTCCTGGAGCCGGACGGCACCCTGCTCCTCCAGGAGGACACGCCCGACGACGCCCCGTCCGAGCGCCCCGAGATCGACCGCGCCGATCTGCGCGACCTGCTGCTGGACTCCCTCCCCGAGGGCACGGTGCGCTGGGGACACGCCTACGAGTCCGCCGACAACGGCCTGCTGCGCTTCGCCGGCGGCGGCAGCGCCCCGTACGACCTGCTGGTGGGCGCGGACGGCGCGCGGTCCCGGGTCCGCGCCCTGCTCACCGACGCCCGCCCGGCGCACATAGGCCAGAACGTCGTCGAGATCGGCATTCCCGACATCGACCGCACCCACCCCGACCTCGCGGCGATGGTCGGGCGCGGCAACTACTGGGTGCTCGGCAACGGAATCTCCCTGGCGGCGCAGCGCAACGGCGACGGCCGTGTTCGCATCGGCATCAGTTTCTACAACACCGCCGAGGACTGGTTCGCCACCAGCGGTATCCCGTTCGACGACCCGGCCGCCGCCCGTGCACGGCTGATCGACCTGCTCCCCGGCTGGGACGCACGGTTCACCGCGCTGATCGCGGCCTGCGACGACACGGTCGTACCGCGCTCGATCACCACGCTCCCGCCCGGCCTGACCTGGCCGTCGGCGCCGGACGTCACCCTGCTCGGTGATGCCGCGCATCTGATGCCGCCGGTCGGTGAGGGCGCCAACATGGCGCTGATCGACGGCGCACTGCTCGGCCTCGCGCTGGCCGCGCACCCGGACGACGTACCCGCCGCCGTCAAGGAGTACGAACGCGAAATGTTCGAACGCACCGGCGCCGCCGCCCGGATGTCCGCGAAGATGCAGGACCTGCTGATGTCGCCGGACGCCGCCCGGCGGATGCTTGAGTTCTTCCAGCCCGGCTGAGGGCGGTACCGCCCATGCCGCCCTCGGCCACTCGGTGACGAGGCGGCGTGGGCGGTATCGCCCCTGGGGCCTGTCCGGCGGCGACATTTGTACAAGACCGATCGCCGTACGCGCAGGCATCGTCCCGTACATGGAACATGAAGACGTCACGCACTCGCACGGGATGCACGTGGACCGCCACGGCCCGCGGCAGGCCCCGCCGCTGCTGCTCATCCACGGATCGGGATTCTCCGGCGGCTCCTGGAGACCGATCGTGCCGGCCCTCTCCGCGCGGCATCACGTCATCCGGGTCGATCTCCCGGGGCACGGCCAGTCCCCGCCCGCGCCGTCGTACGACGTGCCTGGGCAGGCGGGCCGCCTGGCCGCCGCGCTGGACGAGCTCGCCGTCGGTCCGGTCACCGCGGTCGGGCACTCCAGCGGCGGCTACATCGCCACCGCGCTCGCCGAACAGCGCCCGGACCTGGTCCGTGCGCTCGCGCTGATCAGCAGCGGCCCGAGCCCGGACGCGCTCCTTCCGCAGTCCACCGTCCTCCGGGCCCTGACCGCCCCACCGCTGGGCCCGCTCCTCTGGTCGGTCCGCTCGGACTCGATGCTCCGCAGGGGGATGACCTCGCTGTGCGACCGTCCGGTGGACATCCCGGACGACCTGATCACCGAGGCCCGGGGCATCGGCTACCGCACGTTCAGGACCGTGCTGCGCCGGAACACCGCGTACATCGCCGAGCGGAGCGTCCCAGAGCGACTCGTCGCCCTCGGCGTCCCGGTCCTGGTGATCTTCGGCGCGGCCGACCGCCGCTGCCCGCCGCTGACGCCGCTCGCTGCCCTGGTGCCGTGTGGACCACCGGGTCACCCGACTGGACATCCGTGGAAGTCGCCGTCCCGCGGAAGCCCGAGCGGCTTCCCGGTGTCACCATGGCCGGATTCGCCCAACGCGCCCCGGCGCTCGTCGACATCACCATGGTCGCCCACCCCTCGGTCACCCTGTTCGTGGCCCTGAGCGAGGGAGAAGGCCCCGCTTACGACGCCCACGGCCGGCGCGAACGCGGCAGCGTCGTCGTCGGACTTACCCCGGGCGTCCTCCGGCTCAGCGGCCCGGAGACGGAACGGTGCCGGTGCCTCCAGATCCGGCTGTCGCCGGTCGTGGCGGCCGCCGTGCTCGGCGCATCGACCGAACTCGTCGGCTCGGTGGTCCCGCTGGCAGACGTCTGGGGTCGCGACGCCGGACGGACCGAGGACAGACTGCGCGCCGCCACGTCGTGGGACGAGCGGTTCACGATCGCCGGGGACGTCCTCGGCCGGCGGCTGGACGCCCGCCCTCCCCGCGACCCGGAGGTCGCTGCCGCCTGGTCGCGGATACTCACCGGCCGGGGGCCGGTGCGGGTCGGCGACCTGGCGAGCGAGGTGGGGTGGAGCGGTAAACGCCTCTGGTCCCGCTTCCGATCCCAGGCCGGCCTCACCCCCAAGCTCGCCGCCCGGCTGGTGCGCTTCGACCACGCCGCTCAGCTGCTCGCGGCCGGGGACGCCGCCGCTACGGTGGCGGCCGCGACCGGCTACGTCGACCAGTCCCACCTCCACCGCGAGGTCAGGGCGTTCACCGGCGTGACCCCCACCGCCGTCGCCGCCGCGCCGTGGCTCGGGTTCGACGACGTGGCGTGGCCGGCTCCGTCCGCCGCCCTGCCGTCGTCGAAGGGGCGCCGTAGCGGACGGACGCGGTCCGCTACGGCGGTCCCTCAGGGCCGGAGAGCCTGCTGGGCAACGAGTTCGGAGCGGGTCAGCTCAAGCAGCCGCCCCATCCAGTTCCGTCCCCGGCCGTCGGGAACATCTCGCCAGAAGGGCGAGTCCGAGAGACCGGTGTAGCTGATCCTGGCGTCCCCCGTGGAGAGGAGGACCCGGGCGGGTCCGGGGTGCTGGGTGAACTTCGCGTGCAGCAGCCCCGCCATGACCGCGTGCCGTACGTCCGGCCAGTCGTTCCGGTGCGCCGCGCGGCCGCCCAGCTCATGCGCCTCCCGGCCGGACGCCGCGTCCCGGATCGCGGCGCTGTCGGAGGCGTCAGCCGCGGACAGCGCCCAGTATCCGTGGAGCACGGACGCGTAGGACTCGCCGCCGAACATGATCTGCGCCGGGAATTCGTTGCGGAGCATGAACAGCCCCGGCTGCTCGGGCCAGCCCCGCGGGTAGACGGTCTCGTACGAGGTGAGCACCGCTCGGCCGGGGTCTGAAGGGTCGTCGGCATACCGGACGGCCTGCCGTTCCTGTTCGCTCCGTACGCCCTGGTCGCCGCGGTTGAAGTAGTCCAGGACGTCCCGGTGCATCTCCGCCGTCACGACGGGCCCATCGCCGTCGACGGCCTCACCGATGTCCGTGAGCAGGATCCGCAGAGGGCGGTCCTGACGGTCCATGTCCCCGAGCACATAGATCCGCAGATGCGGCGGAACCGCCAGGTACGCCGCCCGGAGCAGCGCCCGACCGGACTCGGTCGGCTCCCGCTGAAAGCTGCGGATCGCATCCCGGCTACGTTATCCGGCAGTCGGCCGCTGGTTGAGTGCTTCGATGCGGTCCGCGACCTCCAGAAGAAATCCCTCCGGAGTCAGCGGCTCGCCATGACGAGAGGCCCACTTCGACGGTTCTTCGGGAAGCGCCGGAGTCGTGGGGTTGCTCACCGCCAGCCGGCCCGTCGCGAGCGACTTCTCCAGGCCGGCCAGGTCCGTACGTTCTCCGCAGGTGATCGTTCCGTCCGCGAATACGATCAGGTCGTCGAGGTAGTACTCACTGTCCGGTGGATACCTCCGCCAGATGTGAGTCCAGGCACCGTCGATCCTCTCACCGTCCACCATCCTGTACGTCGGTCCACGCCAAGTCATGCGCGCACGCTACCGCCTGACCGTCAACCGTCATGGTCGGCCGTTCTCCAGGACGACGGAGCCGCCACCCGCCCGGCGCGGCCGCCCGAGCAGCAGGACCACCATGAACCAGCGGAAGCGGAATCCGTACTTGGCCGTCAGGGCGCGTCGTGCGTGACGCAGTTCGGGCGACGGCAGTATCCGGGCACGTGCGGGGACGGCGGGGCCGTGCGGGGTGCCGTCGAACGAGCAGGCCGCGAGCGCCACATCCGGATCGGCCCGGATCCGGAGGACCTTGCCGGAGCGGGAGGGGGTGTACACGTAGAGGCGACCGCCGTCGGGCGCGGCCCACACCGGGGTCGTGACCGGCGTGGCGTCCCGACGGTAGGTCGTCAGGGCGACGTACTCCTCGGCCGCGAGACCATCCGGCGAGCCGCCCGCGTCCCAAGTGTCCGGACGGCCCCGTACCGGTTCCGCTTCTCCGGCCGGGGCAGCGGCGAGCGGGGCGTAGAGCGCGGACGAACCGTTGTACAGGCCCGCGGCGAAGTAGTAGCCGTTGGTCACCGCGATCAGCACGGCCGACGTCACGCAGTACAGCACCGTGCCGAGACCCGGCACCTGGTCAACCGGCAGCGCGTACGCCATCCACACCCGCACCGCGGAATCGACCAGCAGGGCGAGGCCCCACAGCACTGTCGAGACCCGCCAGATACGGCGGAACGCCGGTAGCCGGTCCCAGAGTTCGTCCCAGTCGGCCGACACCCCGAGCCTGCGGGTTCGGCGTTCCAGGAGCGGCCGGCTGTAGAGGAACGCGAGCGGGCGCCCGGCGAGGGTGGACGCCAGGAACCACAGCCCCGCCACCCCGGTGAGGTAGCCCTCCCGGGCCAGCAGGGCGCGCGGGCTGCCGGACAGCACCGAGACCAGTGCGCCGAGCGCCATCGTGGAGAGCATGAAGAGGCCGAGGCCGTCGACCCGGCGGTACCGGACCAGCCGGACGGCCACCACGGCAGCCGGGACGGCCGCGGCCACCACCAGCGTCGGGTACACGCCGAGGCCCGCGGCGCGCAAGCCGTAGAACAGGCCGAGCGGAACGACGATGTCCACCAGCAGGTCGCGCCCCGGGCGCCGACGGGCAGGCGCACGGGCCGTCATCGGCCGGCCCCGGCTTCGGGCCCCGCGTCGGCGCGGTTCACTCGGGTCGCTCGGGTCGCTCGGTCGAACAGCTCGACCAACTCCTCCGCGTACGCGGCCAGATCGAGATCGGGTTCGGAACGCAGCAGGAACGGCAGCCCGTCGATGGAGCGCTGGATCGTCGTCGCCATCACGAAGGTGTCGAACTCACGGAACTCACCCGCCCGCTGCCCCTCCGCCAGGACTTGCCGCACCGGGTCGACCGCATCGCGCTCGTCGCCCCCCGTCGTAACTGCGCCCGCCGTCCTCGGCCCGGTGGTCCAGGAACACCGACATGAGCGTGCGCATCCGCTTCGGATGCTCGGCGATGTAGCCGACCAGCGCGCGGATGTACGCGTGCAGCGCCTCGCGGGGGCCGGTCGCCGCACGGGTGTGCTCGGTCATGTGGCGGGTGATGTCCGCGTACGCCTCCTGGACGAGAGCGGCGATCAGCTCACTCTTCCCGTGAGTAAAACCGACAAGAGACGGCACCGCCGACCATGGGAACCGAGCTGAACTACTCCTTCGGCTCTGCTGCCACGATGCCCAGCAGCCCAGGAAACCTCTGCTCGATGTCGGCCCGGCGCAGGCTGGCCATCCGGCTGTTGCCCCGGTCGACCTGCCGGATCAGGCCGGCCTCGCGCAGTGCGCGGAAGTGGTGCGTGACAGTCGCCTTGGAGACCGGCAGCCCGAAGGAACTGCACGTCCGCGCCGCGCCGTCGGGTTCCGCCGCCAGCTCACGCACCACTCGGCGGCGCAGCGGATCCGCCAGCGCGGAGAGTACGGGGCCGAGCTCGATCTCCTCGACGCTCGGGTGGCCTTCGTCGTCGGGCATGTGCGACAACCCCTTTCAGGTATGGATTGCATCATACCTACGAGTTCGATAGCGTCCCGCAGGTACGAAATTGGTTGTACCTATCGGAGAAGGACCCCCGCGTGACTCAGCTACTCGCCCTCGTCGGCACCGCTCACCCGAAACCCGAACGCGCGGAGGAGTTGAAGAAGCTTCTGCTCTCGTTCGTCGAGCCGACCCGCCAGGAGTCCGGCTGCCTCGAATACCACTTCCACGAAGATCGCAACGAACCCGGCGTCTTCGTCTTCTACGAGGCCTGGCGCTCCCAGGCCGATCTCGACGCCCACCTCGCCCTCCCCCACATGCAAGCCTTCTGGGAACGGCGCATGGACTACCTGGAGAGCGACCTCGACATCCGCTTTCTCACCATGCACAGCCCCTACCAGTCGGCGGTGCGGCGCCGGCCCCTGAGCACGATGACGTGAGAATCACGTACAACATCTGCGGGTTCTCCGCTTCCCCCGTCAGATGGCAGCGCCGTGACCCGCGGCTCTTCTGAGCGTCTCAGGTCGTGTCGCTGACGTGCCGCTCAGCAGTCGCCGGCTCCGGCGTCCTGGCCATCTCCGGCCTTGCCGTCGGAGCCGCCCAGGCCGCGCTCCCCGCGTGGAGAGGTCGCTAGTGTCCTGAGTCGTTAGTTCGCGTGCGGTTGTAGAGTGTGGCGATGCCTGGTCCGAAGCCGTTGTCGCTGGAGCTATCCGATCACGAACGCAGCGTGCTGCGGGGCTGGTTACGCAAGCAGACGGCGTCGCAGGCACTGGTGCTGCGGTCGAGGATTGTGCTGGCGTGTGCAGAGGGCCGGTCGAACGCGCGGGTCGCGGACGACCTGGGTGTCTCGCGGGAGACGGTGCGCAAGTGGCGGTCCCGGTTCGCCGCGGACCGGCTGGAGGGTCTGGTGGACCGGCCGCGTTCGGGTGCACCGCGGAAGATCACGGATGAGCAGGTCGAAGCCTTGGTCGCCAGGACGCTGGGCCAGAGCCCACCAACAGGCGATTCGCACTGGTCGACACGTTCGATGGCCCAGGCCCAGGGCATGTCGCAGTCGGCCGTCTCGCGGATCTGGCGGGCGTTCGGCCTCAAGCCCCACATCGTGGAGACGTGGAAGCTGTCGACCGATCCGCAGTTCGTGACCAAGGTCCGTGACGTGGTGGGCATTTACCTGTCGCCGCCGGAGAACGCGCTGGTCCTGGCAGTGGACGAGAAGTCGCAGATCCAGGCCCTGGACCGAACCCAGCCCGTCCTGCCGATGGCACCGACTACGCCGGCGAAGATGACGCACGACTACGTCCGGCACGGCACGACCAGCCTGTTCGCCGCCCTCGACATCGCCTCCGGATCAGTCATAGCCCAGCACTACCGCCGCCACCGCCACCAGGAGTTCCTCCGCTTCCTGAAGGTCATCGACGCCGCCGTCCCCAAGGACCTCGAACTTCACCTGGTCCTGGACAACTACGCCACCCACAAGACCGAACCGGTCAAGAAGTGGCTGCTGCGGCACCCCCGCTTCCACCTGCACTTCACCCCCACCTCGGCGTCCTGGCTCAACCTCGTCGAGCGCTGGTTCGCCGAGCTGACCTCCCGCAAACTCCGCCGCTCGGCCCACCGCAGCGTCATCGAACTCGAACGCGACATCCGCCGCTGGATCAACGAGTGGAACAAGAACCCCAAGCCGTTCGTCTGGACGAAGACCGCCGACGACATCCTCGACACACTCGCCGCATACTGCACACGAATTAACGACTCAGGACACTAGGTCGCTCCTTACGCCAACCGGGAGAGTGAACGTCGCGAGCTGTGAGTCGCACGATGGCCGCACACATGCCAACGACATGCAGCCGGCGCCGAGATGATGAAGCTGGGTTCGGGACCCTGCGAATCTGTAGGTTCGCATTTCTGATGTCCCCAGGCACAGCGTTAACCAGGCTCAACGCTTGACGTCTCACGCAGTGTCCTCGTGAGTTCGTCTCACCTCCGTGTCCTTTTCCCTGCCGCACGGGGCAGTTGAGACGAACACGGGCTGCCGGAACACGAGACCAGTTGCCTGCCTGCGGAAACCCGCCGAGGGTTCGCTAGCCCGGACCTCGACCCTACTGCGAGGCAGGTCTCAGATTGTTCGGGCTCTCGCGTCCGCCGGGAACGCGCACAACGACCACGAGGCACGGCTCCAGCTCGCCGGGGCGTTGCACCTCCTCGATCCAGATGCTGTCGAATAGATTGACTGCGCCCTCTTTGCCAACAGTCTTGTCCAGGACCAAGAGGATCGCGAAGGAAGGGCCAGCGTTCTGGTATTCGGCTGCCTGAGCGACATAGGTGCGCAGGGACCCCTTGCTCCCGTCTTTCTCTTCAATCTTGCATTCGACGTTGAAGTAGGCCGAGGGGAAGGTGGCCAATACGTCAACGCGACCTCCAGCCTTGTCGATCACCTCAAAATGTGCTACCCGGAACAGGGCAGTGACAGCGAGGAATTCCCGGTAGTGCTGATGAAATAGAGCCTCATCGACCTTCTGTTTCTTACCGCCCTTGTCGCGACCGCGCAGATACTCTGTGTAGCCGCCGCCCATCGTGCGGCCCACGTCATAGCAGAGGAAAGCGAATCGGACGGTTGCTTCCAGGAGAACCTGAAAAGGCTCCGCGACTGTGGGGATCCAGTCGCGAGACTGCTCCAGTCTCACAATCAGCGCGTCCATCAGACGGCTGTATTTGGCATCAGTCACGGAGAAGAGAAACTCCTCGCTGTCACGCAATGCCAGCTCCAGCCTGTCCAGCACGTACTCGCTGTTCTGATCAGCGAAGACGGTGAAATCCCCGGGCAGCTGGCGCGCCAGCTGCGGCCAGCGACGCGCTTTTCCCGGGTCACCCACCGTCCCGGGCTCATGTGGAGCGGGACTGCGCAGGCGCGCGCCGAGCGACGCGTAGAGGCGCTGCGCATCCTGATCGTCGCGCAATTCCTCATCGTGGGCCAGAGCGTGCTGAAGGATATGGAACCGGTTCTCGCGCCTGAGAAAAGCGTCCTCGATCACTGGGGCCACGAGAGTCTCGACAACCTGCTCGGCCGGAGTGTCGGTCAGTACCTTCACGGTGTGGTGCGCTGTGTAGGCACGCAGGAGGGCAGTCAAGATGCCGTGGCCGTGGGTGTACCACGGGTCGTCGTCGCCCATGTGCTGAGCGGCATGGTCCAGGAGGACTGTCAGCTCGTACCAGGCGGTGATGTCGTCCTGTCTTCCCTTTGCCCAGGCGGGAGTGTTGGTGCGTATGCGCCAGGCCCGATAGTGATGTAGCCGGTCGTACAACGCCTTAGCTGCCGCAGCCACGCGCACGGGGGCGTCCGGGGCAGACAGGCCAAGCAAGCCATCGATACCGACCAGGTAGATCTGGGCATCCAGGCGGTCAGGGTCGATTGCCGTTAACTCGGCGAGACGCTGCCTGCAGACTGAGAGCTGCTCAACCATCGCTTGATAACCGTCCTGCTCCAAGGCGGTGCGCACGTCGCCCAGGGCAAGTTCGAAGGCCGCGTCCCGGAAGGTGTGCTCCGGGGTAAGACAGCGTTTCAGGGCTTCCCGCAGCCCAGCTCCGGGATGGTGCGCGTCCAAGACGCCCAACAGGCGGGGAAGCCTTACCGCGAACTCAGTCGGCAGAGCAGTTGTGTCCTCCGTGACCATGTCCATCGCTCCCAGCAGCTGAGCTGGGGTGGTAACACCGGCCAGGGTGAGTTGAACAAGGCACTCAGCGGCTTCGGCGCCAATGAGCGCAGTTGCTGGGTCGTCCCCAGCGTCCGGGGCATCTGTGAGCCGGCGTAGCAGAGTCCTAGTCGCCTTGCTTCCCAGGTCGCCGACCAGCCGTGGATGGGTGGCCAGCTTGTCGACGGCCTCCGCGAAAGCTAGATGCCGGGTGGAGGACGCCAGCCCAGTGATGATCGCGTCGCTCAGGGCCGACGGGAGGGAGGATCCTTCCACCTCGTTTGCAGCAGCACTGACGAGGAAGCCCAGGAGCGGGCCGCCCGTGAGGTAGCTCGTATGTGTGACGACTTCGTCCAACCCGCCCAGATCATTGAGAGTCGGTCCGGCGCGGCGCTGGTCGGGAGTGGCAGTGCGCGCCCACGCGGAGATTCGCTCATCCATGACGTGCACGGCTGCCCCCCAGCGTAGGTTGAATTCCCGCCTTGCCCCTTTTTGCCTGTCAGAACAGTTCTCGGCCGTCGGTTCCCGTCACGATACGGTCCTTCGGGTAGATGTCCCAGACGGCTTCCTCGATCGAAGTAATGATCATCTGCAAGCCAGGCACCTTGTTGCCAGTGCGGTACAGGGTATCCAGCACTTGGTAGGTTGCCTGCGGAGTTAGCTCCTCGGCTGTGGGCGCGTCAATCAGCAGCAGCCCCGGGTGGGACATGATGCCCCGCCTACGACTCACCTTGATCATGCCGACGACGACCGCGATTCTCATTCGTAGCCGGTCGACCGGGCTGAAAGCGGAAAATCGGTGCTTTGAGCCGGATTTGACGGCGTTGAGCTGACCCCCCAGTGAGAGATTTACACTCGTGAGGTTCGTGACCCCCAAGTCGTGGGCAATCTGAACGATCTCGTCGTTGAGTTCGGAGAACAGCGCACGACTGTGCTGGTCCACCACATCCTTGATGACTTCAGCTGCTGCGGTCAGCAAGGTCTCGTCGTCCGGGCCTTGCTCGACAGAGGTCTTCTGAGCTGGCTTCGCCGCGGCCAGCGCCGCCACTAGCGCCGGCGGAGTGTCTCCGCTCCTACCGCCAGTGGACAGGGTCACCGCTCCTTGCAGCTGGTCAACTTCACGTTGAGCCTTGTCGAAGAGGGCGAACCAGTCGCTCGAGCGGGTCCTTTCCAGCTGAGCTACGGACTGATCGTAGGTTGCCCGCGCGGCCGTAAGTCGCTCTGTGGCGGTAGCGAGCGTAGCTGCGCAACTGTCCTCGGCTGTCTTCGAGGCAGCCAGACGGGCTTCGATGCGCGCGAGTGCGTCAGCCTGAGCCTGCGGGTCTTGCGGCAGGCTGGGTAGTGGACGGGCGCATACGGAGCACTGGTGCTCGTTGTCTTCGGCGGCTCGGCGCTCGTCGTCGATGTCGTGATCGCATCGTGGACATACCTCCGGGTCCAGCGCGCCCAGCAGGAGCCGTGCAGCGCCGCTTTGCTTGGCACGGCGCTCAGCTCGCTGATCCGATTGGCGGCTCTTCTTCGCGGCCTGGTGCTGCTCAGCCGCCTCCTGATACGCCGCCTGGCATGGGGCAAGTTCGGCGGCCGCATGATCCACCGCCGCAACAAGATTCCCAACGTCCGGCCGGCCAGCCTCCAGTCCCCTGAGGCGCTGTTGAGCTACCTCGAGGGCCTTTCGAAGCGGGGCGGCCTGCTCGTCGCGGGCGCGGGCGTCCTCTTTGGCGCGACGCGCTACCCGGCTGACCTCTTGTGTCTCCGCTTTGCGCAGTGTGGTCAAGCGGGACAGCTCCGGCGCGTACGGGACATCCAAGAACAACTGCATCAGCTTGACCGGAAGCTGTCCGACGAGCGTCGGTCCGAGGAGGAGACTGTCGCTGGCCGAGTTCAACGCGATGGCGTAGAAGAAACTTGCCCAGCCATGAACCTGCTCGGTGCTATCCCGGTTACCGTCCTCGTCCTTCGGCGCGTTTGACTCAGCCACCCATACCGATACCGACTGCAGACCAAGGCGCTCCATCATGAACCGGCCGATCAAACCCTTCACGCCGCTAGGTTCGGCCGTGGCTGCGAGGCGCACACCTATCCGCCCCTCGGCCCGGCCTTCAAGCACGAGTAGATCGCTGATCGAGTCGGCAGTTAGGAGCCGGACGCTGGGGCGCCCAGGTTTGTCGAAGTACAGACGGATCGACGCTGCGGCTCCACCAACCTCGATGTCGACACGAACGAAGCGGAACCAGCTGACGGTCTCGGGGCGGCAGAACGCATCGAATCCCTCGCCTCTTAGCGCGAAACTCAGTGCCCAGAGCAGGCTCGACTTACCGGCCGAGTTGATACTGCTGGAGATTACCCAGGGGCCGCGCCCCAGGCCCATGTCTACGGTGAAGGGACCGTCATTGCCAGTGGTGCCGGTCTTACGGCCTTCGCAGATCAAGCGATGTACAACCAACTCACGCTTCGCTGGCAGTGACCCCGTCAGCTCCAGCCCGTGAGACGTTAACACCTCGGCTATTCGATCTGAATCGACACCGACCCGGTCAGCAATGCGCTTGTAGAGCTCGCCCTCCGATGGAACCGGCAGGTCTGCGTTCATGCGGCGTTCCCCCCCAATGCGGCGGCGCGAAGATACGCCAGCCTGCTCCGCGTCCTGTCTGCGATCGACGGAATGATGGCACCCAGCGGCGTCTGCGCGTAGTCCCGCTGCAGATACTGGCGCTTGCGCAGAGCCAATGCGGTATGCCCCGTAGCCTCCGCTAATGCCCGGACCAGCAAAGCCCGTTCGGTGTACCAAGCCAGTTCGGAGAATTGCGCCGTGGCCTGCTCGGCGACGTCTCGACCCTTCTGCGTCAGGTAGTAGCTGTCCTTGATCACTTGTCCGCTCGCTCCACGCTGGCTGGACACCACGAGCAGCCGAGGAGCCACCAAGACACTCAACGCACGATCCAGGTGCTCAAACGCTCCGAAGAGGTAGCGGACCATCGGGATCGCGTAGATCTCTGGCTCCTCCGAGTCCAGGATCCGACCAGCCAAGTCCAGCAACAGTGGTTCCGGCTGGCGTTCGTAGTCGTTGAGCAGTTCGTCCGCAAGATAGTCTGGATTGCGTAGCCAAAAATCCAGCTTCTGCAATCGACTCTCCGCGTGTAGGACCGCAACTGCGTTGGCTGGCGCCGCACGCATAGCGACCTCGTCGAGGGGATCAGCGGTCGCTGCTATGAGGAGCAGAAGCCGGACCGCATCGGAGAACCGGTCACCCTCATCTTCCACAGGCATTGACTCAACGTACCGATACGTAAGGTATTCGATCAACCCGTCTGCGCTACGAGATCTACACGGGCGTCTCCACGATCTTCGGCTCAGGAGGTCGCGATCCGGACGGCGTCCGCGACCCTGGTGCCAAACGGTGTTAGTCGCATCCCGCGGCCTCGCTCGGCTCGCTCGATCAGAGGGTGGCCCAGATCCCTTTCGAGCTCGTTGACCTTCTTGATCAGGGTGGAGTGATGGATGTCGAGACCCTGGGCAGCCTTCCTCATCGTGGCGTACGGCATCGCAGCAACAACGACTTCCAACCACTTCCAGGCGTATGGGGCGGTCAGAGCGTCCCGCAAGAACTCCGGAGCACGGGCCGCCCAGTCAGGGGCGCGGTATGCGGCAGCGGGTACCCCGCCACGGCGAAGCGGGATCTCGTGGTGGCGTGCCCAGCGGGCCATGGTCCTCTGGTTCATTCCCATCTCACGGGCAAGATCGGCCAGAGTCCGGCGGTGAACCACGTACTGGTCATGGAGCCAGTCACGTTCCACGGCGTCATGTCTCCCGTAGTCCTCGCGCCTGCGCATCGGGATCTCGTACTCGTGGGCGAGCCGGGCCACCACCCTGTAGGAGAACCCGGTGAGCTTGGCGATCTGCGACAAAGAGTGGTGCTCGTCGAGATACAGGCGGACCATTCGCTCCTTGGGCAAGGTCTGCATGGCTTTGGCGTACCTTTCCCTGTCCATGGCCTGGTCTGTCGTCGGTGGGAGCGAGGGAGCAGGCTGTTCCCCCAAGAGATATCGGACGGCTTCGACCGAAGTACCCAGGACGTCAGCGGCGTGTTGAACGGCATGCCTTCGCTGACGCACGAGGTGATGCAGGTGGGAGATATCGACCTGGCCGGGGTCCGGGCCGGGGAGAACGAGCCCGTTCAGGAGATCTTTGGGCGGCTGCCAGGTGATCGGCTCGTCGTGGATGGCCTGGGAGTCGAGGAAGGCCCGTGCTTCGGCGTCGACGGCCTGCGCCAGCTGCGGGCTCTGCTGGGCAAGGAAGCGGAAGTAGTCCGTACGGAACAGTGCCTCACCGGCGTTCGGGGCACCCGGTGTGGATTCGGGTGGGAGTCCACTGATGCGCTGGAAGAGGTAGCAGCGGATGATCTGTTCGCGGCGCTCTGTTCCGGGGTGTGTGCCGGTGCGGCGGCAGATCTCACCCCAGCGGCCGCGCGGCAGCAGGGTGGTGTAGTCGAGGTGCCGCCGCCTCGCATAGTCGATGGGGACGTCGGCGGCATCGAGGTGATCGGCCAGCCTGGTCAAAGCGGTGACGATATGGAGCCACTGTGGTTGGTCGTCCAATGCCTGCAGGGCGTAGGAAACGTCCATACGGTGCACCACCGATCCCAGGAGTTCACCGGCGGTGTCGAAGTCGGTGCGGCTGTCGACGGTCAGCACAGCTGCGGCCAAGGCGGGTGCCAGGATGCGCGGGACGGTGCCGTCGGGCGGAGCCAGCCGGAGAGTCCACAGGCTCCAGAACGTGCTGGGGATCTTCCGGCTCCGCTGTGCGATGTCCTCGCTCCTGGCCATGGGCCGTCGCGGGACCGGTGAGGTCATGCGGTGCCGCAGATAGTTCGCGGGGCGAAGTAGGGGTGCTGCTGCTGCCAGTTGCACGCTTGTGAGCACTGGGGTGACGCGGTTCCCCCAGCCCTTAATCTGACCGATGCCCGCTTCGGAGAGATCTGCGTGCATCGCGACGAGCAGGTTGCGCATCGCCTCGCCGGCTTGGTGGATGTCTGGCTGGTCCAGGACGCTCAGCGCGACGGTAACGGCGGCCGCCGCGCTCGCGGCTCTGGGCGGAGCCATGAAACCGGGTCGATCGCCGACCACCGCGAGCATGCCGACGGCGCCGGGGCCAAGGTGGGCATCGGTGATGTCAGCCGGGACCCGTCGGGCGAGGTCCTCGGTGGGGAGGCTGGACAGCACGCGTCCGGAAAGGGCACGAATGTCGCTGAGCGCACCCGCCGCCGGCTGCGGTGCGAGTGCGAAGGCCCCGAAGGTGGCTGTGCCTGTCTCGATGATGTCCATGATGAGTGCCTGGGCGGCTGTGACCGGGTGCCCGGCGGACAGGCGAAGGGTGCACGTCTGAGTGAGGTCGAGACCGCAGCCACTGGTGAAGGAACCACTCTGAGTGGAGGGCGCGTTCCCGCAATGCCCGAGTTTGGGGATGACTCGCTCGCTTCGGGGCCGCAGACGAGGAACGCGCCCGCAGTTCGGACAGCAGTCAGCCAGCAGCCGGTGGCGCCGCAGGCAGGCGAAGGACCAGCCCAGCCGCCAGGACAGCATCCAGCGGCCGTCGGATTCCGCCAGGCAGTCCGGGCAAAAGCGGGAGCCGCCGCCCCGTCCCCAGAGCACCCGGCGGTTGACGAAGCGCCGTTCATGGTCGATCTCCAGCGCCCGCCGATCGTAATGGCGCAGCGTCATCGCGTGGAGGCGGGCCTCCGCCAGGCCAGTGGTCGCGGACAAGACGGCGGCCTGCTGGGGACCCAACAGGATCGTCCAGTCCGGCGGGATGCCGAGCAAAGAGTTCCCTGTCTTCTGCAAGAGCGGCAGGCCGATGCTCAGCATCACCTCACCCAGCGGCGTCCGAAGCCTGTAGGCGAGGGCCTCCAGCCAGGAGTCCAGAGCCTCGCCGGGGAGCGGGTCCCGGCGGAGCGGCAGCGTACGGGCCCGGCTCATGCCACAGTCTTCGCCGACACGGTCCTCGCCACGCGGGAACGGGGCTTGGTCGTCATGCGTTTGCGCGCGAACTTCTTCTCCAGTGCCTTGCGCGCCCTCTCCGCTCCCGCGTCGAGTTTCACCTGGTTCAGCAGCTCCTGGTCGAGGAGTTCGGCTCCCGTGCGGGCAGCACGCTGACAGCCCCGGTTGATGAGCGTCATCAGTGAGCCGATGTGGCCGGTGGTGCGGATGTAGAGGTAGTCAGACAGGTCGTCGGCGAGCATGCCGGGGTACTTCCGGGCCAGGACGAGGCGTTGTTCGAGCCCCAGCATCAGCTTGCGCCACTGGTGCCGCTGCTTGTCATTGCCCACCACATAGGCGTCCATGGTGAGCGGGGTGGTGCGGCGCGCGGTCTGGGCGAGTGTGATGTCGCCGTAGGAGTCAGACTCGGAGTACAGGCCGCGGTTGCCCAGTTCGACGCCGATGAAGATGAGCGTGACCGGGAACTCGTTCGCGATGTACTTGAAGTGGTTGCTGACCTCCTTGCCATTCTTGTCCTGCCACTTGAGGAAGTGCAGGTCGTCGATGATCAGCAGTTTCGTCTCGCATTCCAGGACACAGTCCAGGGCCCGCTGGGCGAAAAGTGTGGCCGTGCCGGACTTGCGGCCGGGGTGTGCGTAGAACTCCAGCAGGGCGCGGTTGAAGTCCTTCATGCCGATGTTGCTGGTGAGCCCGACCCGGCACACGGGCCACCGTTCGTGACCGGAGTCGGTGAAGGATCCGGCCCGCGCAATCTCCTTCTGGTGGTACTTCAGTGCGAAGTCCAGTACCGCTGTGGTCTTCCCGAGCCCGGGAAACGCGTCCACGGCGACGGCTCCTTTGGCCTTGTCACCGTCCTGCTGATTGCTGGCGACGATGTCCCACAAGTCCTCGTGCAGCGCTTCGAGTTGCGGCGTCTTTAGCGGGCCGAGGTTGGCGTGCCAGACACTGCGGCCATGCTCGTATTCCAGTCTGGCCACCTCCCCCAGAGCGACGATCTGCTTGAGCGTCAAGATCTCCGGTTGGACACGGCGGGGCGCCTCGGCCAAGGCCTGCAGCCCCTCCTTGCGGGAGAGCGTGAGGTTGTCCAGCTTCGGACGCGCGCCCTCAGGCGGCTCGGTGGTGCGGGGCGGCGTCACGCGTCCTCCAGGGCATCGACGTAGAAGTCCTCGTCGTCATCGGGACCGTCGAGTTCGTCGTCATCGTCGTCGTCACTGGGCGCCAGGCCCTCATACGGCTCCGCCTCACCCACCTGGAGGTCATCCGCGTCTTGGTCGTCTTCGTCGCCACTACTGGCAAGGAGCCGGGCGACGGACGGCAGCGCACGCACGTCATCCCAGTCGGTCTCCGGCAGGTCGAAGGCAGACTGTTCACGGGCCTGGCGCAGGGCAAGACGCCGTTCCGGCAACGTCAGCCCCAGTCCCAGGTGCCACCGCTTGAGCAGGTCGGCAACCGCACTCTCGTCGTCAGGGAAGGGCGACTTCGCACCCGCCGCTTTCCGAGCGAGTTGGAGGGCTCCCTCGCTGATCGGGAACTTCAGCGCCGGTGCGTGCTCCCACTCCAGGGCTTGCCAGCGGCGGGTGTCGGGGCGTCGGAAGTAGATGTAGTTGATGTTGTCCGGGTCGACCTGGATCGGCCACAGGCCCTTCGCCTTCGCCCCGGTGTACTCGCTACTCTCGCCCCGGTAGCCGTCGAGGCCAGGGCCGTTGTAGCGGCACTTGCGGATCTCCACGCCGTAGTGGTGCAGCTGCTTCCACTCGGTCTTGAGGAACTCGAACCCCAGTGCCGGGTCGCGGGGCACGTCGATGTATCCGGCGCGGGCGATCCCGTGCTCGAACATCGCTGACGGCGACAGTCGCAGGCCCGGCACGTTGGGGTCGAGGAGACCACGATGGGCCCGGCGGTGATATACGCACGCCACCCACTCGCGGATGATCGCCTCCAGCTCGTGCAGGAAGAAGAACGCCTCGTCTTCTGGCCGCTCGCCCCGCGAGAACACATCCGGCCCCTTGTATCCGGGCAGCACTTCGAGTGGTCCTTCGCGCAGGGTCTTGAAGAAGCGTTCGATCGGGCCCTTGTCCCGGCCCGTCCGCAGGCGGGCCGGCTGGATGGACAGCCCGAGGCGCTGGCACACGGAGGTGATGTGCTCGCTGATGTACGGCTTTCCGTGGTCGACCACGATGGTCTCCGGAACCAACGCGGGCCCCGCCGCACCTTTCGTGGCGCCGCCCTTCGATTCTTCGGCCACGTCCTCTTCAAGCGCCTTGCGTTCCACGAAGACGCCGCGGGGAATGCCGTGATCGGGCCAGACCGCCGAGGAGGGCCAGTCCTTGCCCGGCGGCCGGGGACGGTAGGTCTGGAACAGCACCGCTGCGACGTCGATGGACTGCGTGGACACCGGCGTCACCCTGAGCCCCGTGATGCACCGGGTGTACCAGTCCATCGCGACGGTCAGCTCGGCCTGCACCCACTTCATCATGATCGGGTCCATCGCGAAGACATCCAGGCGCGTGGTGTCCATCAGCAGGTATTCGCCCGGCCGTGTCGGCCGCAGCTTCCCGTACGTGCCGCGTGGCCGGGCGGCGATGTCCCGGTTGCGTTTAGTGCTCAGCCGGAACGTCGGCAGCCGTCGCTCGAGCTCCTCCAGCCACCGGTATGCGGTCGCCCGGGTCGGCAGCTTCACCTCGCCTTTGCCGTGGCGGGCCTCCAGGCGTGGGCCAATCATGCGGATCACTTTCGCGCGGGTCGGCTTCGACTCCTTCCCGTGCTCGGCCATGATCTCCAGGGCCACCTCCACCCACCGCTCGTCGGCACGGCCGAGCCTGCCCATGTCCCCGCTTCCGCGCTCCGGGCCGCCGTGCACGAGTCCGGCCTCCCGGTCGAGCAGGTAGGCGCGCACCCACCGTTTGATGGTCCGTACGCTCACGCCCAGCTCGGTGGCCTTCGCTTCGTACCGCTGCAGCTTGGGCACTGTGGCCGCGTACTGCGGCGTCGGCTCACCCGGCTCCGCCAATTCCTCGCTGCCCGAACGAAAACCGGTCAGCACCTCATTGACATGGGCGGCTCGCTCCCTGACCTCGGCCAGTTCCTCCTCGCTGAGGAGAGCGAACAGCACCGAGGCCGTCTCACGGTCGTCGTCGGCCTCTGGTCCCGGTCCGGTCGCGATGACCGTGGCTCGGCCCGAGGAGAGCACACCCCGCAGAGACAGCCGGAATCTGCGGTCGGCCCCGTCGCGAACCAGAAGCTCGTTGCCGGCCGCCGAGCCGAACATCTCTTCCACCACGACGACTTCGCCGTCGTACTTCAGCCTCGTGCCCACCCCGACACGCACCGCGGCTTCGCTCACATGCCCTCCCGAACGAGATCCCTGCATCCGCCAGACCAGTTCGTCATCACCGTCGTCGAGCTCGGACTCGTCGACGGGTCGAGGAAGATCGCCGCGACCTGAGCCGACCACCGTGGCCAGCCCTCCATGCAGCACATGCCGCTGGGACAGCACCGTCGTCAGGTCAGTCACCAAGTGCTGGCTCCACAACAGCCGCAGTACGGCGGCCCGCACCCTCCAGTCGGGGTGGCCGGGGAAGGCGTGCAGCGCATCCCCCAGCGTCGCCCCATCCAGATCGGCCGCCCGGATTTCCGCAAGCAAGTCCTCGTCGAAGAGCCGGTCGCGGCGATAGCCCGCGAGGAAACGCAGGTTCGCCAACTCCGCTTCTGGCGGCTCGGACCACACCTCGAAGTCCCAGCCGCGTGATAGGACGACCTCGCGGGCCCAGCCGAGCACGAAGTTCACCTTCGGCCGCGTGAGCAGATGCCGCGGTTTGACGTCCACGACCAGCGGCACGTCCTTCTCGCGCAGCACGAGATAGTCCGGGACATGGCGACGCCTTCGCCCGTCCACCGTGGTGCTGAGGAGGAATGGTTGCGCGAATACCGCCGTCACGTCCTGGTCGAAGTCTGCGTAGAGCAAGCGCGTCAGCTCAAGGCGTGATTCGTAGGCGACGTGATCACGCATGGTGGAAGACCAGTGAGTGCCCGAGTAGTGCTTCTGCCCGTTGCGCCAGCGGAACGTACGCCAGGGGATCGAGGGCTCGAAGACGTCGACGCCCGACCTGGACCAGATCAGGTCCTCGTCGATCTTCCCGTCCGTACGACGGAGACTCATCGAGACTTCGCCGATCACCCACGACATGCCCCACCCCCGACTAGCAAGAACGGGTGCAGAGATCCCGTTCTCGACCAGTTGCGACAGCCTCCAGCATCAGACGGAAGAGGAGCACTGCATAGATCGAGTCCGGGAACAGCACTACGACGAGTGAACGATCAAACAGGAGTCCGTCTCACTGCGTTGTCCCATGGGCCAGAAGAAGGCCATCGCCGATGAGAAAGGGACACGCGAAATGCGAACCTACAGAATCACCGGTCAGGTCTGCGCCATGTCCACGAAGCGCGAGTAGTGCCCCTGGAAGGCGACGGTGATCGTCGCCGTCGGACCGTTACGGTGCTTGGCCACGATCAGGTCCGCCTCGCCCGCCCGCGGTGACTCCTTCTCGTAGGCGTCCTCGCGGTGCAGCAGGATCACCATGTCGGCGTCCTGCTCGATGGAACCGGATTCACGGAGGTCGGAGACCATTGGCTTCTTGTCCGTGCGCTGCTCCGGGCCACGGTTCAGCTGGGAGAGCGCGATGACCGGCAACTGCAGCTCCTTGGCGAGGAGCTTGAGGTTTCGGGACATGTCCGAGACCTCTTGCTGACGGCTCTCGGCGCGCTTCGAGCCACCGGACTGCATCAGCTGCAGGTAGTCGATGACCACCAGTTTGAGGTCGTTGCGCTGCTTGAGGCGGCGGCACTTCGCCCGGATCTCCATCATGGAGAGGTTCGGGGAGTCGTCGATGTAGAGCGGGGCGGCGGAGACGTCCGGCATCCGTCGCGCCAGCCGGGTCCAGTCCTCGTCGGTCATGGTGCCGGAGCGCATGTGGTGGAGCGCCACCCGCGCCTCGGCGGACAGCAGTCGCATCGCGATCTCGTTGCGGCCCATTTCCAGGGAGAAGATCACGCTGGGCAGGTTGCTCTTGATCGAACAGGCCCGCGCGAAGTCCAGGGCGAGCGTGGACTTACCCATGGCGGGCCGGGCCGCGATGACGACCATCTGGCCCGGGTGGAGGCCGTTGGTCAGGGCGTCGAGATCGGTGAAACCGGTCGGCACACCGGTCATCTCTCCGCTGCGGGACCCGATCGCCTCGATCTCGTCGAGCGCGCCTTCCATGATGTCGCCGAGCGGCAGATAGTCCTCGCTGGTCCGCTGCTCGGTGACGGCGTAGATCTCGGCCTGTGCGGAGTTGACGATGTCGTCCACATCGCCGTCGGCCGCGTATCCCATCTGCGTGATCTTCGTGCCCGCCTCGACGAGCCGCCGCAGGACGGCACGCTCGTGAACGATCTCCGCGTAGTACGAGGCGTTGGCCGCGGTCGGCACCGACTGGACCAGGGTGTGCAGATACGGGGCTCCGCCGACCTTGGTGATCTCGCCGCGCTTGACGAGTTCGGCCGCGACGGTGATCGGGTCGGCCGGCTCGCCCTTGGCGTAGAGGTCGAGGATCGCCTGGAAGACGGTCTCGTGGGCGGGGCGGTAGAAGTCGTGGCCCTTGATGATCTCCACGACATCGGCGATGGCGTCCTTGGACAGCAGCATGCCGCCAAGGACGGACTGCTCCGCGTCGAGATCCTGGGGCGGCACCCGCTCGAATTCCCGGGAACCGCCTTCCCAGCCGCCGCTCTCCCGGCCCCGGTCGTGCTGCTCACCTCGGTCACGACCCTCGCCCCGGCGCTGGCGGGAGACGGGCAGCCGGTCGCTGGGGCCGGTGTCGGCCCAGGGGTCGTCCAAGGGCTCGGGGATACTCATCCGGCCACCTCCTCCCGTCCGCTCCGCGGACATAGCCGTGCCACTCTTTCTTACGGCACGGCACCGACAAACAAGACGCCCGACTCCGGTTGCGGTGTGTCGGGTTCTGCCGGTTTCCAGGCCGAAACAGGGTGGGGGCGCCGCCCCACGTTAGGCCTCCGAGCACCGTCAGCCAATCTGGTTATCCACAGGGCATGTGGACGACGGACCAGATGCTGTGGAGAACCACGCAGAACCTGTGCACGGACCGGGGGACAGCACTGTGGAAAAACTCATAGCACCCCCACCATCACCATCCTGACCTGCACGTTTCTCATCCACCGACTGTGGGGGAGAAAAACTTTCCGAGTCGGCGCAAGATCAGGGCAACGCACACGCGGCGGAACACCGAACTCCTCTAAATGTAAGGATCAATAAGGGATTGCATCTGTTACCTGTGGAAGATTAGATTGACCCCTATGACCCAGGCACCGGCGAGCCCGCCACCCAGTCGCCGTCGGCACGACCGCGAGATCATCGCACTCGCGGTTCCCGCCTTCGGCGCGCTCGTGGCCGAGCCCCTTTTCGTCATGGTCGACAGCGCCATCGTCGGCCATCTCGGGACTCCGCAACTGGCCGGCCTGGCTGTCGCGGCAGCCCTCCTGACGACCGGCGTGAGCATCTTCGTCTTCCTCGCGTACGCCACCACAGCAGCGGTCGCCCGCCGGGTCGGAGCCGGGGACCTGTCCTCCGCGATCCGCCAGGGCATGGACGGCATCTGGCTGGCGATCCTGCTCGGCCTCGCGGTCATCGCCCTGACGCTCCCCCTGTCCCCCTGGCTCGTGGAGATCTTCGGCGCGTCCGACACCGCGGCCCCCTACGCCACCACCTATCTGCGGATCTCCAGCCTCGGCATCCCCGCCATGCTCGTCGTGATGGCCGCGACGGGCGTGCTCCGGGGCCTGCAGAACACCCGCACCCCCCTCTATGTCGCCATCGGCGGTTTCACAGCCAACGGAGTCCTCAACGTGGGACTCGTCTACGGCGCCGGCCTAGGTATCGCCGGATCGGCCTGGGGCACGGTGATCGCCCAGATCTCGATGGCCGCGGCCTATCTCGTCGTGGTGGTCCGCGGCGCCCGACGGCACGGCGCCTCACTGCGGCCCGACGTCGCCGGCATCAAGGCCAGCGCCCAGGCCGGCGTCCCCCTCCTGGTCCGTACGATGTCGCTGCGCGCCGTCCTGCTCATCGCCACCGCCGTCGCCGCCCGGCTCGGCGACACCGACATAGCCGCGCACCAGATCATCCTCTCGCTCTGGAGCCTGATGGCCTTCGCGCTGGACGCCATCGCCATCGCCGGGCAGGCCATCATCGGACGGTATCTGGGGGCCGATGACGCGAAGGGCGCACGCGAGGCCTGCCGCCGCATGGTGCAGTGGGGCATCGCGTCCGGCGTCCTGTTCGGGGTACTCATCATCCTCGCCCGGCCGCTGTTCGTGCCGCTGTTCACCAGCGACCAGTCCGTCCAGGACACCCTCTTCCCAGCCTTGCTGGTGGTAGCCCTGACCCAGCCGATCGCCGGGGTCGTCTTCGTTCTGGACGGTGTACTGATGGGCGCCGGCGACGGCCCGTATCTGGCCTGGGCCATGATCGTCACCCTGGCCGTCTTCGCTCCGGCGGCCCTGCTGGTTCCCGCTGTCGGCGGCGGGCTGACGGCACTGTGGTGCGCGATGACACTGATGATGGCCGTCCGCATGGCGACGCTCTGGCTGCGGACCCGCTCGGGCAAGTGGCTGGTCACCGGCGCCGCTCGCTGAGCCACTCACCGGAGCTCTGCGCTCTGCGGCCCTTCGCCTGTTTCACGTGAAACAGGCGAAGGGCCGCACCTCAAGAGGTGCGGCCCTTCGCTGTTCTGCTGAGATGCAGCCTGATCAGGCCGCAACAACCTCGACGCCGAGCTTCGCAGCGACCTCGGGGTGCAGGCGCACGGACACCTGGTGTCCGCCGAGCGTCTTGATCGGCGAGCCGAGCTCGACACGACGCTTGTCGACGTCCGGACCACCGGCAGCCTTGATCGCCGAGGCGATGTCGGCCGGGGTGACGGAGCCGAAGAGACGGCCGGCGTCGCCGGAGCGAACGGCCAGACGGACCTTCACGGCCTCAAGCTTGGACTTGATCTCGTTGGCCTGCTCGATCGTGGCGATCTCGTGGATCTTGCGGGCGCGGCGGATCTGCGCCACGTCCTTCTCGCCACCCTTGGTCCAGCGAATGGCGAAGCCACGCGGAACCAGGTAGTTACGGGCGTACCCGTCCTTGACGTCAACGACGTCGCCAGCAGCACCGAGGCCGGAGACCTCGTGGGTGAGGATGATCTTCATGATTCGGTCACCCTTCCCTTATCGCGCGGTGGACGTGTAGGGCAGCAGCGCCATCTCACGGCTGTTCTTGACAGCCGTGGCGACGTCACGCTGATGCTGCGTGCAGTTGCCGGTGACGCGGCGGGCACGGATCTTGCCACGGTCGGAAATGAACTTCCGCAGCATGTTCGTGTCCTTGTAGTCCACGTACTGGGTCTTGTCCTTGCAGAACGCGCAGACCTTCTTCTTAGGCTTGCGCACAGGCGGCTTCGCCATGGTGTTTCTCCTGTGTGATCAAGAAGTGGGGGTACGAGCTGCCCTTAGAAGGGCGGCTCGTCCGAGTAGCCGCCGCCAGACGTTCCAGAGCCGCCGGAACCGCCGGAGCTTCCGCCCCAGCCGCCTCCGCCACCCTGCTGGCCCCCGCCCTGCTGGCCGCCGGCCGGCGCGCTCGTGGCCCACGGGTCGTCGGCGGGAGCGCCGCCACCACCCTGCTGGCCACCAGCACCGGGACCGCCGCCCCAGTTACCGCCACCCTGCTGACCGCCGCCGTATCCACCCTGGCCCTGGCCGCCCTGGCCACCGCGACCGGTGGTCTTGGTGACCTTGGCCGTGGCGCTCTTGAGACTGGGGCCGACTTCCTCGACGTCCAGCTCGTAGACCGTGCGCTTGACGCCCTCGCGGTCTTCGTACGACCGCTGCTTCAGCCGGCCCTGCACGACAACGCGCATGCCTCGCGTGAGCGACTCGGCGACGTTCTCCGCCGCCTGCCGCCAGACCGAGCAGGTGAGGAACAGGCCTTCGCCGTCCTTCCACTCATTGGTCTGCCGGTCGAAGATGCGGGGAGTGGACGCGACGCGGAACTTCGCGACCGCCGCACCGGACGGGGTGAAGCGCAGCTCGGGGTCGTCGACGAGATTGCCGACGACCGTGATGACGGTCTCGCCTGCCATGGATGAACCTCTCGGCGGGGATTGCTTCTGGCTGCTTGCTGCTACTCGAACCCGATGACCACTGAGCTAGAAGCTCAGTGGATCTCGGGACGGAGGACCTTGGTCCGGAGGACCGACTCGTTCAGGTTCATCTGGCGGTCGAGCTCCTTGACGACCGCAGGCTCGGCCTGCAGGTCGATGACCGAGTAGATGCCCTCGGGCTTCTTCTTGATCTCGTAAGCGAGCCGACGACGGCCCCAGGTGTCGACCTTCTCAACCTTTCCTTCGCCCTCACGGACGACGGAGAGGAAGTTCTCGATCAGCGGGGAGACTGCTCGCTCCTCGAGATCGGGGTCGAGGATGACCATCACCTCGTAGTGACGCATGTGGAACCCACCTCCTTTGGACTCAGCGGCCACGGTCGTTCCGTGGCAGGAGGGTCGTGATGCGTAAGCAACAGTGTCTCCGAGTAAAACAGCCGCCACTGACAACGCCCTCGGTTGAGAGGGGGCTGAGATGGGGTGGCCGGGGCAGACACCGGTGCAGACCGTCCAGAGTACCTGTAGACGGGCTTCCGGTTGAAATCCGGTGGTCAGGAGACGCAATCTGTACACATCGGGTGTGAGCGGCGCCACGATGCGCCGCCTTTCGGCCAGGAGGTACTCCATGGCACACGCAGTGCGACCCCGTTCGTCCGTCTCCCTCTTCGCCACGGACGGAAAGGCTCATCCACTCCAGGACGCCCTGGTGGCGGTAACGCTGGCCCTCGGCATCCTCGCCTTCGTAACGGCGTGGTTCCACGGCCTGCATCTGATCAGCTCGTGGTCCGGGCTCATCGGAATTCTCGTAGGCGCGTACGGGCAGTACATCTCCGTGACGACGCGGGAGAGGTTCCCGCTGATCCTCGGTATCGGGGCCTCCGCCATCGGGTTCTTCCTCGGTATGGCCCACGGCGGCCTCTTCGGCGGCGTGGTGGGCTGAGCGCGCCGCCGGCCGGCGGTCCCGGCAGGGGCCCGGGGCGGCGTCGCAGCCCGGCGCCGCCCTCCGCACCACCTGCCGGAACCGTCCCGGTCCGACAGGGCCAGACCGCGCGCTTCCCGGTCACAGTAGGCTTCGGCGCGAGAGCCGGAGCCCCTGACCGATGGGGACACACCTGCCGAGGAGCGCCCCGCATGAGCCTGACCCTGAGGACCATCAGCCGAGAGCAGCATCTGGCGTACATCCAGAGTCTGCCCGCGGCGAGTCACATGCAGGTCCCGGCATGGGCGGATGTGAAGGCCGAATGGCGCTCGGAGAGCCTGGGCTGGTTCGACAAGAGCGGCGAGCTCGTCGGCGCCGGCCTGGTGCTCTACCGGCAGCTCCCCAAGATCAAGCGATACCTCGCTTATCTTCCCGAGGGCCCGGTCATCAACTGGTACGCCCCGAACCTGACCGACTGGCTGCAGCCGATGCTGACGCATCTCAAGCAGCAGGGCGCCTTCTCGGTGAAGATGGGCCCGCCGGTCGTCATCCGCCGCTGGGACGCCCACGCGATCAAGGCCGGTATCCAGGACCCCGACGTGAAGCGCCTGCGCGACGTCGAGGCAACCCACATCGAGCCCCGCGCCTTCGAAGTCGCGGACCGGCTGCGGAAGATGGGGTGGCAGCAGGGCGAGGACGGCGGCGCCGGCTTCGGTGACGTACAGCCTCGCTACATCTTCCAGGTGCCGCTGGCGAACCGTTCGCTCGAAGACGTCCACAAGGGCTTCAACCAGCTCTGGCGGCGCAACATCAAGAAGGCCGAGAAGGCCGGCGTCGAGGTCGTCCAGGGCAGCTATGCGGAGCTCGCCGAGTGGCAGCGGCTGTACGAGATCACGGCCGAGCGCGACCACTTCCGGCCGCGCCCGCTCGGCTACTTCCAGCGCATGTGGACGGCCCTCAACAACGAGGACCCCAACCGGATGCGGCTGTACTTCGCCCGGCACGAGGGTGAGAACGTCGCGGCCGCGACCATGCTGATCGTCGGCGGTCACGTCTGGTACTCCTACGGTGCGTCGGCCAACCACAAGCGTGAGGTCAGGCCCTCGAACGCGATGCAGTGGCGGATGCTCCGCGACTCCTACGCCATGGGCGCCACCGTCTACGACCTGCGCGGCATCTCCGATTCGCTGGACGAGACCGACCACCTCTTCGGCCTGATCCAGTTCAAGGTCGGCACCGGCGGTCAGGCCGCGGAGTACCTCGGTGAGTGGGACTTCCCACTCAACAAGCTGCTGCACAAGGCGCTCGACATCTACATGTCCCGCCGCTGATCCGGGGCACAAGGATCCATGGTGCGCGGATCCACGAGACAACGATCCGTGGCGCAAGGCTGACGAAATCGGCTTCATTCGTTTCAATGGGCTCTTCAAGTAGCTCTTCACACCTCTGATACACCGCAGCCACCAGAAAGGTTCCGGACCGGCCATGGCGCTCTCCCTGTACGTCGACACCGCGCGCTGGCGGGCGCACCAGAAATCCGTGCTCGATCAGTTCCCCGGGCTCGTACCGGTCTGCAAGGGCAACGGGTACGGCTTCGGTCACGAACGGCTGGCCGACGAGGCGATCCGCTTCGGCTCCGACACGCTCGCGGTCGGCACCACCTACGAAGCAGCCCGGATCAAGGACTGGTTCAGCGGCGATCTGCTGGTGCTCACGCCGTTCCGGCGGGGTGAGGAGCCGGTGCCCCTGCCCGACCGGGTCATCCGTTCCGTGTCGTCCGTGGACGGGGTGCACGCCCTGGTGGGCGCCCGGGTCGTCATCGAGTGCATGAGCTCGATGAGGCGGCACGGCGTCAAGGAGGAGGAGCTCGGGCAGCTGCACGCCGCCATCGAGGACGTACGGCTCGAAGGCTTCGCCCTGCACCTGCCGCTGGACCGCACGGACGGCTCGGACGCGGTCGAGGAGGTCATCGCCTGGATGGACCGCCTCAGGGCGGCCCGGCTGCCGCTGCACACGATGTTCGTCAGCCACCTGCGGGCAGAGGAGCTGGGTCGGCTCCAGCAGCAGTTCCCGCAGACCCGTTTCCGCGCCCGCATCGGGACCCGGCTCTGGCTCGGCGACCACGAGGCGACGGAGTACCGGGGCGCGGTGCTCGACGTCACGCGCGTCGCCAAGGGCGACCGGTTCGGCTACCGGCAGCAGAAGGCCGCGTCCGACGGCTGGCTGGTGGTCGTCGCGGGCGGTACCTCGCACGGGGTGGGCCTGGAGGCCCCGAAGGCGCTGCACGGCGTGATGCCGCGCGCCAAGGGCGTCGCCCGCGCGGGCCTGGCGACCGTCAACCGCAACCTGTCGCCGTTCGTCTGGGCCGGCAAGCAGCGCTGGTTCGCCGAACCGCCGCACATGCAGGTGTCGATCCTGTTCGTGCCCTCGGACGCGGAGGAGCCGAGGGTCGGCGACGAGCTGGTGGCCCACCTGCGCCACACCACCACGCAGTTCGACCGCCTCGTAGACCGCTGAGCCGCTCCGGGGCCGCCGCATCGCGGCGGCCCCGGAGCGCTCACCCGTCCCGTAGCTCAGTCGGCGGCCGGCGAGCCTGCGGCGCTCCACTCCACGCGCGGTCCCTCGACCGTGAGCGCGGCATGGCGAGGCGGACGTCCGGCCGCACGGCCCAGCACGAAGGCGTCCGGCGCCCCGTCGAGCACCCCGCCGGAGGGATCGTCCGAACCGTCGCGGCGCACACCGTCCCGCTCCGGCATCAGGATGTCCCGCACGACCACGGCGCAGAGGTACAGCGTGCCCAGCAGATGCAGGGCGATGGCGAGCTGGTAGCCCTCCGTCGGCAGGCCCTGGTGCTTGTCGCCGCTCGTCGTGTAGGCGAGGTACATCCAGATCCCCAGGAAGTACATGACCTCGCACGCCTGCCAGATCAGGAAGTCCCGCCAGCGCGGCCGGGCCAGTGCGGCGAGGGGGATCAGCCACAGCACGTACTGCGGTGAGTAGACCTTGTTGACGAGGATGAACACCGCGACGACGAGGAACGCGAGCTGCGCGAACCGGGGCCTGCGCGGCGCCGTCAGCGTCAGCGCGCCGATGGCGGCGCACAGCCCGACCGTCGCCAGCGTCGAGACGGTGTTGACCGTGCTGACGTCGATGGACTCACCGGTGCGCTGCGTGATGATCAGCCAGAACGAGCCGAAGTCGATCGAGCGTTCCTCGCTGAAGGTGTAGAACTTCTTCCAGCCCTCGGGGGCGAACACCATCACCGGCAGGTTGACGACCAGCCAGGAGGCCGCGGCGCCGAGCGTCGCCACCCAGAACGCCCGCCATTTCGCGGCCCGCCAGCACAGCACGAAGGCCGGGCCCAGCAGCAGCACGGGATACAGCTTGGCGGCCGTGGCCAGCCCGATCAGGATGCCGAACGCCAGCGGCCGGCTCCTGGACCACATGAGCATCGCCGCGGCCGTGAGGGCGACGGCCAGCAGGTCCCAGTTGATCGTGGCGGTGAGCGCGAAGGCGGGTGCGAGAGCCACCAGGAGGCCGTCCCAGGGACGGCGCCGGTGCGTGCGCGCGACACAGACGGCGATGATCGCGGTGCAGATCATCAGCATGCCCGCGTTCACCAGCCAGTACACCTGCTCCTGGTGCTGGATCGAACCGCCCGGGGTCAGCCAGGCCGCGATCTGCATGAACACCCCCGTGAGGACGGGGTACTCCAGATACTGCATATCGCCGGGCAGCCGGTCGAAGTAGGGCACCAGGCCGTCGGAGAAGCCGCGCCCGGCGTACAGATGCGGAATATCGGAGTAGCAGGCGTGGGTGTACTGGGAGCCCGCGCCCTGGAACCAGGCCCAGTTGTAGCAGGGCAGCTTCTGCACCATGCCGAGCGCGAACATCCCCAGCGCGACCAGCGCGACGGCACCCACGGGGGTGAGTGCGGTACTGCCGAGCCGCGACCAGCGGCCCGACCTCCCGCCGATCAGCTCGCTGCCGGCCGTGGCGACCTCGTCCTCACGCGTGGGCCGTACGACGGACCGTTCCTGCTGCACGCTCGTGTCCTCTGCACTTGGCATGCCGCACATCCTGCCGTACCGGACTGTGCGAACGGCGAGGGCCGCCGCACCCCGTGGTGCGGCGGCCCTCGCCATGGCTGTCGGACTGCCCCGCGCCGGCCTGCCCGGCCGGGCGGAGGCCGCTACCCGTTCGCACCTCCGAGGATGCCGTTGTTGCCGTTCCCGTTGCCGTTGCCGTTCCCTCCGTCGCCGGCGGGCGGGCTGGAGCCACCGGGATCGCCGTTGCCGGCCGTTGTCCCCTCCGTGGTACCGGGTGTGCCGCCGTCGTCCCCGCCGGTCGTGCCGGCGTCGGCGCCGCTGTTGTCCCCTCCGTCGGACGTACCGCCGTTGTTGTTCTGGCAGTTCCAGTCCCAGGCACCGCAGCTCTCCGTCGGGTCGGGCGGCGACGGCGGCGAGGCCGGAGCGCTCGGCGGGGGCGTGTCGGACGGCGTTATGGACGGGCTCGGCGGGGGCGTGTAGCTGGGCGTCGGCTTGGGGCTGCTCGCGCCGCCGCCGTAGAGCTTGTCGCCGATCGGCTCCGCCTTCGGGAAGTCCACGACCTTCTTGCCCTGCATGGCTTCCGCCATGTAGTCGTGCCAGATCTGGGCCGGGAACGAGGCGCCGTGGATCTTCTCCTCGCCGCCGGTCCCGTACATCTTCTCGAACTTACGGTCCTTGTGCTTCTCGTTGTCGTCCAGCCGGTACATGCTGATCGCCGTCGAGAGCTGCGGGGTGTAGCCGACGAACCAGGCGGAGAGGTTGTCGTCCGTCGTACCCGTCTTGCCCGCCACATCGCGGCCCGGAAGCCTCGCGGGCGTACCCGTACCGTGCTCGACGACGTTCTTGAGCACGTCGGTCACGTTGTCGGCCACGTTGTTGTCGAAAGCGCGCTTGGTGACCGTCTCGTGCTGGTACATCACTTCGCCGAGCTTCTTCACCTGGGTGACCGAGAACGGCTCCCGCTGCTGGCCACTGGCCGCGAACGTGGCGTACGCACCGGCCATCCGGATCACGCTCGGCGAGGACGTACCGATGGAGAACGACGGAACGGTCGAGTTCGCCATGTTCTCGTCGTCCTTCAGGCCGGCGGCCATCGCCGCCTCCTTCACCTTGTCCGTGCCCACGTCCATACCCAGCTGGACGTAGGGGGAGTTGGCGGAGACCTCCATCGCCTTACGAAGCGTGATGTTGCCCTCGGAGTGGTTGCCGTCGTTGGTCTGCAGCCACTCCTCACCCTTCGCGTTGGTCCAGACCTGGCCGTTGTACTTCTTGATCTTCAGCTTGTTGTCGCCGTTGTAGACGCTCAGCGGCGAGACCTTCTCGCGCTGCGAGTCGTTCTGGTCCTCGCCGAGCTCGGGGTCCCGTCTGCCGTGTTCCATCGCGGCGGCCAGCACGAAGGGCTTGAAGGTCGAACCCACCGCGGCGCCGGTCGGGTCGGCGTTGTTGGTGTAGTGCTGGGTCGCGTCCTTGCCGCCGTAGATCGCCTTGATGGCACCGGTCTCCGGATCGACCGAGCCGCCACCGAACTGGACGTGGGTGTCCTTGTCGGGGCGCTTCTTGGGGTCGATCTTCTCGTCGTAGACCTTCTTGACGGCCTTGTTGAGCTGCTCGACCTTCTTCCTGTCGAAGGTCGTGTGGATCTCGTACCCGCCCCGGTTGAGCATCTCGGCGGTGACACCGCGGGTGTTGTTCGCGAGGAAGTACTTCCGGGCCAGCTCGACCAGGTAACCCGTCTGCCCGCCCAGCTGGGCGTCCTTCTTCAGCGGCTTGGGCGTCGGGAACGTCCGGTACTTGTCGTGATCGGCCTTCGACAGCCGGCCGTCCTTGAACTCCTCGTCCAGGATCCACCGCCAACGCTCCTTCGCCCGGTCCAGGTTCTTCGCCGGCGTCGCCTGCTCCGGGTCGACGTCCGGAGCACCCGCCGGGTCGTAGTAGCTGGCGCCCTTGAGCAGCGTCGCCAGGAAGGCGCACTCGCTCGGGTCCAGCTTCGCGGCGTCCTTGCCGTAGTACGTACGGGCGGCCGCCTGGATACCCGAAGCACCCCGCCCGTAGTACGAGACGTTGAGGTACCCGGCCATGACCTCCTTCTTGTTCCCCTGCTCGCCGACCTTCAGCGTGATGAAGAGCTCCTCGACCTTCCGGCTCAGGGTCTGTTCTTGGGAGAGCCGCGAGTTCTTCACGTACTGCTGCGTGATGGTCGAGCCACCCTGCGTCTGGCCGCCCTTGGCCATGTTCCACAGGGCGCGGCCGATGCCCATCGGGTCGATGCCCTTGTCGTGCTCGAAGGACTTGTTCTCCGCCGAGATGACGGCGTTGCGCATCGCCTCCGGGATCTGTTCGTAGGCGATGACCTGGCGGTTGGCCGCACCACCGGTCGCGACCATCTGCGTGTTGTCGGACCAGTAGTAGACGTTGTTCTCCGCCTTCGCGGCATCGTTCACCTCGGGCATCGTCACCATCGCGTACGCGAGGCTGGCAACGCCCATCAGAAGGCCCACGAAGCCGATGCACAGGCCGGAGACGAGCTTCCACGACGGCACCCAGCGCCGTACGCCGTGCTTGCCGGCGCGCGGGTAGTCGATGAAGCGCTTCTTGGCCGGGCGCTGGCTTCCGCGCCCTCGGCCCCGGCCGGGGCCCTCGGCCCCGTCGTCGCCACCGCAGCCCCGGCGCCGTCCTCCGCCGTCGGAACCACCGCGGCCGCCGGAACCGCGCTGAGCGGCCCGTCTCGCGGCGGCTCGCCCGCCGTACGGGGTTTCCCCGCCGTGCGGACCGGAAGGTGATTCAGAAGTCACGCTACGTGACGGTGCTGCGCGGCGTCCTGAGGACTGCTGGGTGGCTCGTCTGGTCGCTGCGCGCCCGCCACCTTGCGGCTGCGGTGCTTTGCGACGGTGCTCGCTCATCGAACGACTACTCCTCGGGCAGGCGAGAACGCCTGGAAGCGGCAGTTGAGATCCGGTCCCCCCGAATTACGGACCAGCCCTGCGACGGGCACGTCCGCAGCACATCCGGTCAGTACGCGGGGACTGACGCGGTCGGGCGTCACGCGGTTCCCGGTGGTCTGCATGCCGGACAGACTACGCACGGTCAAAACCCTCCTAGGACCGAACTTCACCTCAAATTACGCAAGTCGGTTCCCAAGAATTAGTTATGTGACGCCGTTCACTAAGGCCGCCCTTGCCCCGGCGGAGACTCCGATCTATCGTGCTGATGTATCGAGTCGATACATCAGCTCGGTACATCGGCTCGGCATAACTGCCCGGCACAGGGACGGACGAGAGCACTCGGAGAAGGAGGAGGCGAGGTTGAGCAGACGCTCCGGCATCCTTGAGTTCGCTGTCCTCGGGCTGCTCCGCGAGTCCCCGATGCACGGCTACGAGTTGCGTAAACGTCTCAACACATCGCTGGGGATCTTCCGCGCCTTCAGCTACGGAACCCTCTACCCGTGCCTCAAGACGCTGGTCGCCAATGGCTGGTTGATCGAGGAGCCGGGAAACGCTCCACCAGACCTTCCGCCCGGCTCCGGCCGCGCGGTGGCCCCCTCCTCTTCTCTGGCAGGGCGCCGCGCCAAGATCGTCTACCGATTGACGGCGGAAGGTAAGGAGCACTTCGAAGAGCTGCTCTCGCACACCGGCCCGGATTCCTGGGAGGACGAGCACTTCGCTGCTCGTTTCGCCTTCTTCGGACAGACGGAGCACGAGGTGCGGATGCGGGTGCTGGAAGGCCGTCGCAGCCGGCTGGAGGAGCGTCTTGAGAAGATGAGTGCCTCTCTGGCCCGCACCCGCGAGCGTCTCGACGACTACACACTTGAGCTTCAGCGACACGGCATGGAGTCCGTGGAGCGCGAAGTGCGCTGGCTGAACGAGCTCATCGAGAGCGAGCGGTCGGGACGGGATCAGCGACGATCCTCGCCCGAGGGCTCAGCTCAGCAGAACACCGCAGGAGAGCCGGACGGCCTGCCCCGGCGGGGTAACAACCCGCCGGATCCGTCCGGCGACACCGCCAAGTGAGATCTCCGCAGATCCGCGGGGCCCTCATCAGGAACATCCATTACACACAGGGAGCAACCGGAATGGGTTCGGTTCGCGTAGCCATCGTCGGCGTGGGCAACTGCGCCGCCTCGCTGGTCCAGGGCGTCGAGTACTACAAGGACGCCGATCCGGCCGGCAAGGTGCCCGGCCTGATGCACGTCCAGTTCGGCGATTACCACGTACGGGACGTCGAGTTCGTCGCCGCCTTCGACGTCGACGCGAAGAAGGTCGGCCTCGACCTCTCGGACGCCATCGGCGCCAGCGAGAACAACACCATCAAGCTCTGCGACGTGCCGAACGCCGGCGTGACCGTCCAGCGCGGCCACACCCACGACGGTCTCGGCAAGTACTACCGGGAGACCATCGAGGAGTCGGCCGAGGCCCCGGTCGACATCGTCCAGATCCTCAAGGACCGCAAGGTCGACGTTCTGGTCTGCTACCTGCCCGTCGGCTCCGAGGTCGCTGCGAAGTTCTACGCGCAGTGCGCCATCGACGCCAAGGTCGCGTTCGTCAACGCCCTCCCGGTCTTCATCGCCGGCACCAAGGAGTGGGCGGACAAGTTCACCGAGGCCGGTGTCCCGATCGTCGGCGACGACATCAAGTCGCAGGTCGGCGCCACCATCACGCACCGCGTGATGGCGAAGCTCTTCGAGGACCGGGGCGTCGTCCTGGACCGCACGATGCAGCTGAACGTCGGCGGCAACATGGACTTCAAGAACATGCTTGAGCGTGAGCGCCTTGAGTCCAAGAAGATCTCGAAGACGCAGGCCGTCACCTCGCAGATCCGCGACCGCGACCTCGGTGCGGACAACGTCCACATCGGCCCGTCGGACTACGTGGCCTGGCTGGACGACCGCAAGTGGGCGTACGTGCGCCTTGAGGGCCGCGCCTTCGGTGACGTTCCGCTGAACCTTGAGTACAAGCTTGAGGTCTGGGACTCCCCGAACTCGGCCGGTGTCATCATCGACGCCGTCCGCGCCGCGAAGATCGCCAAGGACCGCGGCATCGGTGGCCCGATCCTCTCCGCGTCCTCGTACTTCATGAAGTCCCCGCCGGTCCAGTACTTCGACGACGAGGCCCGCGAGAACGTCGAGAAGTTCATCCGGGGCGACGTCTCCAACTGACGCCACCTGAGCAGGGTCCGCTGTCCGGTTCAGGCTGAATCCGGAGGATCGGCCCCAGGTATGTCGGTGCGGGAGCCCGGGAGCGGTAACGCTCCCGGGCTCCCGCACCGTTGAGGGTCCCCGGGTAATCCTTGAGTTCTAGTGGTCGTTGCAACACTCCAGCTCAGGGGATGCGATGGACTTCGAGATACGCAAGGACCGGGGGCCGCAGGGGCCGCGGAAGCTGACCCGTGAGCGGGCGGCATGCTTCCAGCTCATGCAGCAGGGCTGCAGCAGCAGGGAAGCCTGCCGGATCGTCGGTATCAACCTGCGGACCGGCAGGAAGTGGCGCGACGGGTCACACGCGCACATCGGCAAGAAGAAGGCGGCGCCTCCGGTCCACCAGGAGGCGCCGTCTTCTGGCCCGTCCCGCTACCTGCGTGAGGCCGACCGTATCCACATAGCCGACCGGCTGCGGGAGAAGGCCACGGTCCGCGCGATCGCCGCCGAGCTGGGCCGCAGCCCGTGGACAGTCAGCCGTGAGATACGCCGCAACCGGCACCCCGGCAACGGTCAGTACCGGCCGCACGCCGCCCAGGCCCGCGCCGATACCCGCCGGCCCCGCCCCAAGGCGGGGAAGATCGGCCAGAACCCCGAACTGCGGGACTTCATCCAGGACCACCTGACCCTGCGCTGGAGCCCCGAGCAGATCTGCCACGCTCTCCACAGACGGTTCCCCGACCGGCCGGAGACGCACGTGACCCACGAGACGGTCTACCAAGCCCTCTACGTCCAAGGACGCGGCGAACTACGGCGCGAACTCACCCGGGCCCTGCGGACCGGCCGCGCCCGCCGCCGCCCCCACCGCCAGGCAGCCAAACGCCAGCCCCGCTTCACGACCCCGATGGTCATGATCAGCGACCGCCCGGCAGAGGCCGAAGACCGGGCCGTCCCAGGCCACTGGGAAGGGGACCTCATCATCGGCAAGAACAGCGGATCGGCGATCGGCACCCTCGTCGAACGCAGCACCCGCTACCTGATGCCGGTCCACCTGCCCGGCGACCACAGCGCCGAAAGTATGCGCGACGCCCTGACCGACACCGTGAAAACACCGCCGCCCCACCTGCTGCGGTCCCTCACCTGGGACCAGGGCTCCGAGATGGCCGCCCACCACGCCTTCAGCATCGCCACCAACATCCCGGTCTACTTCTGCAACCCCGCCAGCCCCTGGCAACGCGGCTCGAACGAGAACACCAACGGCCTGCTCCGCCAGTACTTCCCCAAAGGCACCAACCTCGCCACCCACAGCCGCGACCACCTCGACGCCGCCGCCGCCGAACTCAACAGCCGCCCACACAAAACGCTCGGCTGGGAAACCCCAGCCGAGCACCTGCATAAACTACCCGCGGCCTGAACAACCGACCACGTGTTGCAACGACCCCTCGAATTCGCCATCCCCCGGGCCCCTCAACGTATGTGACCCTTGCTCCCATGCCCGTCGTGCGCGACCTGCGCGTTCTCCTGCGCCTTCGGAACTTCCGCCGCCTGCTGGCCGTACGGGTGCTGTCCCAGTCGGCCGATGGCGTCTATCAGGTGGCGCTCGCGACGCATGTGGTCTTCTCCCCGGAGAAACAGACATCGGCGGGCGCCATCGCCTCCGCCATGGCCGTGCTCCTGCTGCCCTACTCGCTCATCGGCCCGTTCGCCGGAGTGCTGCTGGACCGCTGGCCCCGACGCCAGGTCTTCCTCTACGGCAACCTGCTGCGCGCCGGGCTCGCCTGCTGCACCGCACTCCTGATCCTGGGCTCCGCCCCGGACTGGCTCTTCTACACATCGGCCCTGTGCGTCACCGCCGTCAACCGCTTCGTCCTGGCCGGCCTCTCCGCCGCGCTGCCGCGCGTCGTCGACCAGGAACGGCTGGTGCTGGCAAACTCCCTCTCCCCGACCGCCGGCACGCTCGCCGCGACGGCGGGCGGTGGCCTCGCCTTCGTCGTACGGCTCCTGCTGTCCGACTCCGACGCGGCGGTGGTGCTGCTGGGCGCTGGGCTCTACCTCGCCTCGGCGGGTACGTCCCTGACCCTTGCCACCGGGCTCCTCGGCCCGGAGCGGGGCAGCGGCCGCCTGTCCCTGCGCAGGGCGCTGGCCACGACCGCCCGCGGTCTCGGTCACGGGCTGCGCCATCTGGCGGAACGCAGGCACGCCGCACGGGCGCTGGCCGCCATGACGGTGATCCGCTTCTGCTACGGGGCGCTGACGGTGACGGTTCTGATGCTGTGCCGGTACGCCTGGGCGGACACCGAGGCCCATGGGCTGGCGCTGCTCGGTCTGGCGGTGGGGGTGTCCGGGGCGGGGTTCTTCGCCGCGGCGGTGCTGTCCCCGTGGGCCGTGGCGCGGCTCGGACGGTTCCGCTGGATGACGGTGTGCGCGGCCGCCGCAGCCGCTCTCGTACCGGCGCTGGGGCTCTGGTTCACCCCCACGCCGATGCTCGTCGCCGCGTTCGTGCTCGGCCTCGTCACTCAGGGGGCGAAGATCGCGACGGACACGGTGGTGCAGACCTCGGTGGACGACGCCTTCCGCGGCCGGGTGTTCTCGCTCTACGACGTGCTGTTCAACGTGGCCTTCGTGGGCGCGGCCGGTGTAGCCGCTCTCATGCTGCCTCCTGACGGCAGGTCGGCCGCGGTGGTGATCACAGTGGCCGCGCTCTACGCCCTGGTGGCCGTGGCCCTGTACCGCTGGAGCCGGACCCGCGAGGTCGTATAGCGTGCGCGCGTCAAAGAAAGCAGTGCAGGATTCACGGGGGTACGCGCATGACCTATCCGCCTCAGCAGGGCCCTGGACCATACGGGCAGCAGGCTCCACAACAGCCCTACCCGCCGCAGCAGCAGCCCGGATACGGCTACCGCAGCAGCCCGGATACGGCTACCCGCAGCAGCCGGGATACGGCGCGCCTCAGCAGCCCTATCCGCCGCATCAGGGGCAGCAGCCCTGGGGAGGCCCGCCCGGCGGCCCGGCACCGCAGGGGATGCCTCCACAGGGAATGCCCCCGCAGGGCCCGCCGCAGAACCCGTCCGGCGGTAAGAAGGCCTTCCTCGCGGTGCGCAACCTCGTCATCATCGTGGTGGCTCTCGGCGCACTGGCGGGCCTCAAATTCGGCTGGGCCAAGATATTCGAGTCCGACGCCAAGGCCGCAGCGGTAGGCGACTGCCTGGAGAACAAGGGCACCAACCTCAGCCCGGACATGAAATTGGCTGACTGCGGTTCGAACGCCGCCGAGTTCGAGGTCGTCGCAGTACACGACGACACCTCCGAGACCGATCTCTGTGACGCGAAGAAGTACGTCGCGTACACCGAGACCTCGGGCAGCCGGAAGAGCCGGAGCAGCGTGGTGCTCTGCCTCATGCCGATCAAGCCCGGCGGCTGATCCTCCGGAACGGAAGCGGGACCGGGCGAGGGTGCTGTTTCACGTGAAACAGCGCCCTCGCCGTATGAGCTGCCGGTCATGTTTCACGTGAAACATGACCGGCAGCCCTCCCGTCCGTACCGCCCGGCGGAACTCAGTCCTGCGATTCCCACCACTTCTTGAGCTCTGCCACTGCCTCGTCATGCTCCATCGGCCCGTTCTCCAGGCGCAGTTCCAGCAGAAACGCGTACGCCTTGCCGATGACCGGTCCGGGCCCGACGTCCAGGATCCGCATGATCTCGTTGCCGTCCAGGTCCGGCCGGATCGCGTCGAGCTCTTCCTTGTCCTGCAGTTGCGCGATGCGCTCCTCCAGCGCGTCATAGGTGCGCGAGAGGGCGGACGCCTTGCGCTTGTTGCGCGTGGTGCAGTCCGAGCGGGTGAGCTTGTGCAGCCGCTCCAGCAGCGGGCCGGCGTCACGTACATAGCGGCGGACCGCCGAGTCGGTCCACTCCCCGTCGCCGTACCCGTGGAAGCGCAGATGCAGCTCCACCAGCTTCGAGACGTCCTTGACCATGTCGTTGGAGTACTTGAGGTCGGTCATCCGCTTCTTGACCATCTTGGCGCCCACCACCTCGTGGTGATGGAACGAGACCCGGCCGTCCTTCTCGAAGCGCCGGGTCCTCGGCTTGCCGATGTCATGGAGAAGCGCGGCAAGCCGCAGAACGAGGTCCGGGCCGTCCTCCTCCAGGTCGATCGCCTGCTCCAGAACGGTCAGGGAGTGCTCGTACACATCCTTGTGACGGTGATGCTCATCACTTTCGAGGCGGAGCGCGGGGAGCTCGGGAAGGACCTGTTGTGCCAGCCCAGTGTCGACAAGAAGCGCCAGACCCTTCCGTGGGTGCGAGGAGAGAAGGAGCTTGTTGAGCTCCTCACGGACCCGCTCGGCGGAGACGATCTCGATCCGCCCCGCCATTTCCGTCATCGCCTCGACCACATCGGCAGCCACTTCGAAGTCCAACTGCGCGGCGAAGCGCGCGGCTCGCAGCATGCGCAGCGGGTCGTCGGAGAACGATTCCTCGGGGGTTCCGGGAGTACGCAGGACGCGCTCCGACAGGTCCTCGATGCCACCGTGGGGGTCGATGAAGTCCTTCTGCGGCAGCGCGACAGCCATCGCGTTGACCGTGAAGTCACGTCGAACGAGGTCGTCCTCGATGGAGTCGCCGTAGGAAACTTCCGGCTTGCGCGAGGTTCGGTCGTACGCCTCGGACCGGTATGTGGTGACTTCGATCTGGTAGCCGTCCTTCTGAGCGCCCACCGTGCCAAAGGCGATCCCGACCTCCCACACCGAGTCCGCCCAGGGCCGGACGATCTTCAGGACGTCCTCGGGACGGGCATCGGTAGTGAAGTCCAGGTCGTTCCCGAGCCTGCCCAGAAGTGCGTCCCGGACCGAGCCGCCGACCAGGGCGAGACTGAATCCGGCATCCTGGAATCGGCGGGCGAGATCGTCGGCGACCGGGGACACCCGGAGCAGTTCACTGACTGCGCGGTGCTGCACCTGGGTCAGGACACTGGCGTTGTCTTCATTGGCATTCGGCACAACAGAAAAGGGTACGTGCCCGGACCGGCCCGGACGTCATGGTTTCCTTCAGCCCTGCGAGACTCTCCCGATCATGTGCCGTACACCCCAGCACTTAGCCGCCGCGCACATCGTTACCATGCGTGGACGCAGCAACGGACGACGATCGACAGCAGCTCATGACGACGAGGGACGGGTAGGCGCGTGGCCGAGGCGGCAGACTTCCAAGGGATGAGTCCCTCTCCTGCCCGCCGGTGGCTGCGGCGCACAGCCGCCGTGCTCGCCGGGGCTCCGCTCATCGCCGCCCTGCTGGCCGGGGCAGCCGCTCCGGCGGCACAGGCCGGCGTGCCGGACAAGGCCCCGACGAGCTCCGGGACGGTCGCGGTGTCCCTGGACACGGTGACTCCGAGTGCCCCGGTGAAGGGGGACACCCTCACCGTCTCCGGCACCCTGACCAACAAGAGCAAGGAGACCGTCACCGCGGCTCAGGTCGATCTGCGCGTGGGCCCCCGGCTCTACAGCAGGACGTCGATCGACGCGGCCAACCGGCGCACGGGATATCTGCCCGGTGCCGACCCGTCTCCGGTCGGCGGCAAGTACACGGTGAAGATCGCCAAGCTGCCCTCCGGGATCAGCCAGGACTTCACCCTGTCCGTGCCGGTCAGCAAGCTGGGGCTCGGCGACGACGGCGTGTACCAGCTCGGCGTCACCCTGTCGGGCCGGACGTCCCACACCCTGTACGACCAGGTGCTCGGGATCGAGCGGACGTTCCTCCCCTGGCAGAGCGAGGACCGCGATTCCAAGCCCCGGATCAGTTACGCCTGGCCCCTGATCGCAGCGGCGCACCTCACCGCGGAGACCGGCTCCGACTCCCAGCAGACCCCGGTGTTCGCCGATGACGGGCTGGCCGCCGAGATCGCTCCGGGCGGCCGCCTGGAACAGATGGTGTCGCTGGGCAGGCAGCTGCCCGTGACGTGGGTCATCGACCCGGACCTGCTGGCCAGCGTGGACGCGATGACACGGGACTACCGGGTCAAGTCCGGTGACACCACGATCGCCGGTACGAATCAGAACGTGGCCAAGCAGTGGCTGAGCTCGCTGGAGGCGGCGGTGACCGAGGGCAAGGTCATCGCGCTGCCGTTCGGTGATCCCGATCTGGCATCGATCGCGCACCGCGGCAAGAACGTGTCGGGCACCCTGAGCCACCTCCAGAACGCCAGCGAGGTGGCCGTGACGACGGTGCAGACGATCCTGCACCTGAAGCCCTCGACGGACTTCGCGTGGCCGGTCGACGGTGCCATCGATCCGTCGATCGTGGACGTGGCCACATCGGCGGGCGCCCACAACGTGATCTCCCGCAGCGACAGCCTCCAGGAGAACGGCGGCCTGGTGTACACGCCCACCGCCGCCCGGCCGATCGGCGGCGGCACCACCGCCGTGGTCTCCGACTCCCGGCTCTCCACCGCCTTCCAGGGCGATATGACGAAGGCCGGGGACTCCACGCTCGCCGTGCAGAAGTTCCTCGCCCTCACGCTCTCCCTGGCCGAACAGGACACGGACAAGGACCGCAGCGTCGTCGTCGCGCCCCAGCGGATGCCGACCGTCGCCCAGGCCCAGACGATGGCCCGTGCCCTGCACGCCCTCGACGACGATCGCTGGACGCAGTCCCAGGGGCTGATCCAGGCGGCCGAGGGGAAGCCCGACGCGAAGGCGACCACACAGGTCCCCCGGACGTCCCGGTACCCGAAGAAGCTGCGCAGCCAGGAGCTGCCCACCCAGGCCTTCCAGGACATCAAGTCCACCCAGGCCTCCCTCAACAACTTCCAGGTCATCCTCACTCAGCCCGAGCGCGTGGTGACCCCCTTCGGCAACGCGGTCAACCGCTCCATGTCGACGTCGTGGCGGGGCAGGCCGCTGGAGGCCCAGCAGTACCGGGATTCGGTGCGCACCTATCTGCAGGGCCTCGTCAACGAGGTCCAGCTGATCTCGAAGTCGGACGTCACCCTGTCCGGGCGGAGCGCCACCATCCCGGTGACGGTGCAGAACAGGCTGTTGCAGGACGTCGACCACCTGGTGCTGCGGCTGAAGTCGGAGAACGCGACGCGGCTCAAGCTGAACGACGGCGGCGCTGTGGCGGAGCAGCCGATCCAGATCGCCGGCGGTCACAGCCAGTCCGTGAAGTTCGACGCCGCGGCCAACATCAACGGCCAGGTCCAGATGACCGCCCAGCTGTACACGGAGGACGGCACCCCGTACGGCGCGGAGATGAACTTCACCGTGAAGGTGTCCGAGCTGACGCCGACCGTCCTTCTCGTGATCGCCGGCGGACTGCTGCTCCTGGTCCTCGCCGGCATCAGGATGTATGCACATCGCAAGCGCGCCAACGCGGGCGGCGCGGCGGGCGACGACGGCAGTGAACCCGAGCAGCCGAGTGACCCGACGCCGGACACCGGTCCCGAAAGCACGGAGCCGTCGGGCACGGGTGAGAAAGTGGACCGTTGAGCGATGTCTGTCGTGGCCGGTCGGCCGGGGACGATGAGGTGGGGTTTCGATGAACGCGCCGTACGACGGTGATCGCGGTCAGGGTACGGGCGGAGCTGGGTTTTCCGGCGGTCCTCCGGTGCCCCCTGATCCGGAGCAGGTGCCACCGGCACACGATCCGTATCTGCAGGCCGCGTACGACTACGACCCCTACCGGGCGCAGGACCTCTCGGCACAGGATCCGGTGAACGAGGCCCTGTACGACCGGGCGGCGCATCCGCCGCCGCCCCCCGGCACCTACCAGCAGCCGCAGCCGCTCTACCAGCAGCCGCCTGCCGCCCCATACGCCCCCGACCCGCGGATCTGGGCACAGACTCCACCGCCCGAGCCCGACGGCCCCTCCCGGCACCTTCCGTACGGCGACGACGCGGCGACCACCCAGTTCGTCGGCGTGGACGATCTCGTCACCCAGGCCTCTGCGGGGCGCGACGAACCCGACGCGTTCGCCCACCTCTTCCGGGACCAGGAGGGCCCGGCGGGCTCCCCCGTCCCTGAACGGCCAGAACCGGCCCCTGCACCCGTACCGCCGAAGTCCGGCGGCCGGGCCTCCGGGCTGCTGAAGTCCAGTGCGGTCATGGCGGCCGGCACCCTCGTCTCACGGCTCACCGGATTCGTACGCAGCCTGGTGATCACCGCGGCGCTCGGCGCGGCCCTGCTCGGTGACAGCTTCATCATCGCCTACACGCTGCCGACGATGATCTACATCCTCACCGTGGGCGGCGGCCTCAACTCGGTGTTCGTCCCCCAGCTCGTCCGCTCCATGAAGGACGACGAGGACGGCGGCGAGGCCTACGCGAACCGGCTGCTGACCCTGGTGATGGTCGCGCTCGGCGTGATCGTCGCCCTGGCGGTCTTCGCGGCGCCCTGGCTCATTCATCTGATGTCGCCGACGATCGCCAACGACGCGGCGGCCAACAACGTGGCCACGACCTTCGCCCGGTACTGCCTGCCCACAATCTTCTTCATGGGCGTGCACGTCGTCATGGGCCAGATTCTCAACGCCCGCGGGAAGTTCGGCGCGATGATGTGGACCCCGGTCCTCAACAACATCGTCATGATCTTCACCTTCGGCATGTTCATCTGGGTCTACGGCACCTCCGCCGATTCCCACATGCGTGTGCAGACGATCCCGCCGGAGGGCGTGCGGCTGCTCGGTGTCGGCACCCTGCTCGGTCTGATCGTCCAGGCGCTGGCGATGATCCCGTACCTGCGCGACGCCGGCTTCCGTTTCCGTCCCCGCTTCGACTGGAAGGGGCACGGGCTGGGCAAGACGGTCAGCCTGGCCAAGTGGACAGTCCTGTTCGTCTTCGCCAACCAGGCCGGTGTCATCGTCGTCACACAGCTGGCGACCGCGGCCGGTAAGGCGTCCGGTCGGGACGGGGCGGGCTTCCTCGCCTACTCGAATGCCCAGCTGATCTGGGGCATGCCGCAGGCGATCATCACCGTCTCGGTCATGGCCGCCCTGCTGCCCCGTATCTCCCGTGCCGCCCACGACAACGACCCGGGCGCGGTCCGCGACGACATCTCGCAGGGCCTGCGCAACTCCGCCGTGGCCATCGTGCCGGTCGCCTTCACCTTCCTCGCCCTGGGCGTTCCGATCTCCACCCTGCTGTACGCCTCCACCGGTCCTGAGGCCGCCCGTTCGATGGGCTACATCCTGATGGCCTTCGGCCTCGGGCTGATCCCCTACTCGGTGCAGTACGTGGTGCTGCGAGGGTTCTACGCCTACGAGGACACCCGCACCCCCTTCTACAACACGGTCATCGTCGCTCTGGTCAACGCGGCCGCCTCGGCCATCTGCTACGTCGCCCTGCCCGCCCAGTGGGCGGTGGTCGGCATGGCGGCCTCGTACGGCCTCGCCTACGCCGTCGGTGTCGGTATCGCGTGGCGCCGGCTGCGGAACCGTTTGGGCGGCGATCTGGACGGCGCCCACGTCCTGCGCACCTACGCCCGGCTCTGCCTCGCCGCGATCCCCGCGGCACTGATCGGCGGCGGTGTGGGGTTCGCCCTTCTCCACGCGCTCGGCGACGGCGCATCGGGCTCGCTCCTCGCGCTGGTCTGCGGTGGGATCGTGCTGCTGGGTGTTTTCGTCGTCGCGGCGAAGCGGATGCGGATCGAAGAGATCAACGGCATGGTCGGCATGATCCGGGGACGGCTCGGCCGCTGAAGATCACCGGCCCGCACAACCATCTCCGGCCCCTGCGTGTCGTGCATGGTGCCGGAGTATGGGCACAATTGGCGTGACTGTGCAGAGCTGGCTGGCATCGCGCAACGGATGGGGAGGCAGGAACGACGGTGGCGGAACGTAGCACGGCTGCCGTTGACGTGGCCGACAACAGCGGCAACAAGCCGCTGTCCGCCAAGGCGGACGAGGCCACGACCGACGGCACGGCAGAAGCCCAGGAATCAAAGGGCGCAGGCCCCCAGGAAGCGGTGGACGAACCGGCAGACGCCGATGCCACCGTGTCTTCCCCCGATCTGCACAGCGGTCACAAACTCGCCGGGCGCTACCGTCTGGAGGAGTGCGTCACCCGTCTGGACGGTTTCAGCAGCTGGCGCGCCGTCGATGAGAAACTGCGTCGCGCGGTGGGCGTCCATCTCCTCCCCGCCGACCACCCGCAGGCCCGCTCGGTGCTGGCCGCGGCCCGTTCCTCCGCGCTGCTCGGCGACCCCCGCTTCGTGCAGGTCCTCGACGCCGTGGAGGAGAACGACCTCGTCTACGTCGTTCACGAATGGCTTCCGGACGCCACCGAGCTCACCGCGCTGCTCGGCGCGGGTCCGATGGACGCCCACGACGCCTACCAGCTCGTCAGCCAGATCTCCCAGGCCATGGCAGCTGCGCATCGCGAGGGACTGGCCCATCTGCGGCTCACTCCCGGCGCGGTGCTCCGCAGCTCCTCCGGTCAGTACCGGATCCGCGGTCTCGCGGTGAACGCGGCACTGCGCGGCATCACCTCCGAGGGCCCCCAGCGCGCCGACACCGAAGCGATCGGCGCCCTGCTCTACGCCGCGCTGACCCAGCGCTGGCCGTACGAGAGCGACGCCTACGGCCTCACCGGGCTCCCCAAGGGCGTGGGCCTGATCCCGCCCGACCAGGTACGGGCCGGCGTACACCGCGGCCTCTCCGAGATCGCCATGCGGGCGCTCGCCAACGACGGCGCCACGGCCTCCCGCCAGGAGCAGCCGTGCACCACGCCCGACGAACTGTCCAAGGCAGTCGCGGCGATGCCGCGCATCCGCCCGCCCGAGCCCACGTTCACCGCACCGCCCGAGTACCAGCGGACCACCTACCAGCAGGGCACCTACGGACGTCCCGCCGTACCCGGCGCCCCTCCCACCCAGTCCATGCACGCCGTACCGCCCGCCCCGCTCCAGAGCCGCACCGGCAAGGCACTCAAGTGGGCCGTCTCCGCGCTGCTCATCGCCGCACTGGGCCTCGGCAGCTGGCAGCTCGCGGAAACCCTCCTGAACCGCGACAGCAAGTCGGGCGACCCGGGTACCACGCAGAGCAACCCGGAGAACGGCGACGCCCCGCCGGTCGAGAAGAGCAAGCCCGTCCGGATCGTCAGCGCCAAGGACTTCGACCCGCTCGGAGACGGGACCGAGAAGCCTCAGGACATAGATCACGTCTACGACGGAGACGTGAACACGTACTGGCACACCGACGGCTACTACTCCGCCGACTTCGGGAACCTGAAGGAAGGCGTCGGGGTCGTACTCGATCTCGGAGAGGTCCAGCGGGTCCGCAAGGTGGACGTGACGTTCCTGGGCGGCACCACGTCGGCCGAGTTGCGCACCTCCAGCGATGCCACGGCACCGACAATGCCCAACAGTTTCAGCAAGGTTGCCGAAGGTTCGGGCACAAACGTGTCACTCAAGCCCGGCGAGCCCGTTCAGGCGCGGTACCTTCTGGTCTGGCTCACCAAGCTGCCGCCGAGCGAGGGGACCTTCCGGGGCAAGATCTCGGACATCAAGGTCACCAGCTGACAGCACCGAGGGAGGGGGCTCACCGTTGGACGACACCAGATTCGCCGACTCGACTGATCAGGACCTTCTGGCCAGCCACGTAGCCGGTGAGCCGGACGCCTTCGGTGAGCTCGCACGGCGACATCGCGACCGGCTGTGGGCTGTGGCTCTGCGCACCCTGGGCGACCGCGAGGAGGCGGCAGACGCCGTGCAGGATGCCCTCGTCTCCGCCTTCCGCGCCGCCCACACCTTCCGCGGCCAGTCCGCCGTGACCACCTGGCTGCACCGCATCACCGTCAACGCCTGTCTCGACCGGATCCGCAAGGCGTCCTCCCGGAAGACCTCGCCCGTCAACGACCCGGAGCGGCTCGACCAGCTTCTGGAGCCGCACGAGTCCGCCGAGGCGCCGGCCGAGCGACAGGACCTGCACCGCGAACTGTTCGCGGCCCTCGCCACTCTCCCCGCCGCACAGCGTGCGGCCCTCGTCCTCGTCGATATGCAGGGGTATCCGGTGGCCGAGGCCGGTCGCATCCTCGACGTGCCGGTCGGCACCGTGAAGAGCCGCTGCGCCCGGGGCCGCGCCAGACTGGCCCCGCTGCTCACCCATCTCCGGGGAACCGGGGACAGCGGTGAGCGGGATACGGGAAGGAACCGGACGGCGAGGACATCCGTCCCACCGGCAGCGGGGCCAAGAGACGCGGGAACAAGCGATCCAGCTGGAGTGAAGGGCGGAGGTGGGCGGACATGACATCGACAACCGACACGCCCCAGCACCCGGACGTCTCAGAGATCTCCGACCTCACCGAGGGCGTGCTCTCACCTCCGCGCACCGCTGATGTCCGCCGCCACGTGGACGGCTGCGAGCTCTGCTCCGACGTCCAGGCCTCGCTGGAGGAGATCCGCAGCCTGCTGGGCTCCATGCCTGCCCCGCAGGCCATGCCCATCGACATAGCGGACCGCATCGATGCCGCGCTCGCCGACGAAGCCCGTGCCGTTGCTTCCGCTTCCGACACGGAGGCAGATGTTTCACGTGAAACAGAGCCGGCCGCTAGCGGGCAGGAGCTCGCGGACCGCCCCGCCGGGCATGCGCGCGCTGCCACCGGTCCCGGCCGCAGTCCCGTGCGCCGACGCCGCCGCAGGGCGGTGCTCGGCACCACACTGGGTGCTGCCGTAGTCGGTGTCAGCGTCTTCCTGCTGCAGAACATCCCCACGTCACACAACTCCGCCGATGTCAGTGCCTCTGACCAAGGAACCAGCGCCAAGAAATCCGACTCGCAAGCGTTCTCGCAGTCCACGGTCCAAGAGCGTGTCCGGAGTCTGCTGAGTTCCAGCACGGAACCGTCGGACCCGGAGAAGCCGGCCGGCCAGAATCAGGCACCTTCCATCGACACGAAGTCCTCGCCGGAGACCGAGCCTCCCGGCTCGGCGTCCCCGCAGGCGCCACTTCGCGCTCCGGCAGTGACTGTCCCTTCCTGTGTGGAGAAGGGGATAGGACGGAACGCCGCCGTCCTCGCTGTGGAGAAGGGCACCTATCAAGGCGCGGATGTCTTCCTCGTCGTCCTTCCTCATCCCACCGACACGACCCGGGTCGAGGCCTACGTCGTCGATGCCGCATGCGTCGGCGCGGACCCTGGAGTCAAGGGGAAGCTGCTGCTGACCCACGCCTACGCCCGCCCCTGAGCATCACGCCGGATGCCGCCCCGGGCACGTCGGGAATGCATCCCCCGTAGGATCCGTTGGGTGGGGTGAGAGTCGTTGAACCGGCCCCAGTAGGCGTGGACAGTAGGCAGTCTGCAGAGACGAGGAAGAAACCCGTGAGCGACGTGCGTAATGTGATCATCATCGGCTCCGGCCCAGCGGGGTACACGGCCGCGCTGTACACCGCGCGCGCCTCTCTGAAGCCGCTGGTCTTCGAGGGTGCCGTCACCGCCGGTGGCGCGCTGATGAACACGACCGACGTGGAGAACTTCCCCGGATTCCAGGACGGAATCATGGGCCCGGAGCTCATGGACAACATGCGCGCCCAGGCCGAGCGGTTCGGTGCCGAGCTGGTCCCCGACGACGTTGTCTCCGTCGACCTCACCGGTGACATCAAGACCGTCACCGACACCGCGGGCACGGTACATCGCGCCAAGAGCATCATCGTCACCACCGGGTCGCAGCACCGCAAGCTGGGTCTGCCCAACGAGGACGCCCTCTCCGGGCGCGGCGTCTCCTGGTGCGCGACCTGCGACGGGTTCTTCTTCAAGGACCAGGACATCGCCGTGGTCGGCGGCGGCGACACCGCGATGGAGGAGGCAACGTTCCTCTCCCGCTTCGCCAAGTCGGTCACCATCGTCCACCGCCGCGACTCGCTGCGAGCCTCCAAGGCCATGCAGGACCGCGCCTTCGCAGACCCGAAGATCAAGTTTGCCTGGGACAGCGAGGTCGCCGGGGTGCACGGCGAGCAGAAGCTGTCCGGTCTGACCCTGCGCAACACCAAGACCGGCGTTACCTCCGAGCTCCCCGTCACCGGCCTGTTCATCGCAGTCGGCCATGACCCGCGCACCGAGCTCTTCAAGGGCCAGCTCGACCTCGACGACGAGGGCTACCTCAAGGTCCAGGCCCCCTCGACGCGCACGAACCTCACCGGTGTCTTCGGCGCAGGCGATGTCGTCGACCACACCTACCGGCAGGCCATCACCGCTGCCGGCACCGGCTGCTCCGCCGCACTCGACGCCGAGCGCTTCCTTGCCGCGCTCGCCGACGACGAGAACGCCGCCGCAGCCACCGTCTGATCCAAGCCTCACTCACACCCCCGCGAAGTTAAGGAGGCCGCCGTGGCCGGCGCGCTGAAGAACGTGACTGACGACTCGTTCGACGAGGTCGTCCTGAAGAGCGACAAGCCCGTACTGGTGGACTTCTGGGCTGCCTGGTGCGGCCCGTGCCGCCAGATCGCCCCCTCGCTGGAGGCCATCGCGGCTGAGCACGGCGACCGGATCGAGATCGTCAAGCTCAACATCGACGAGAACCCGGCCACCGCCGCCAAGTACGGCGTCATGTCCATCCCGACGCTGAACGTCTACCAGGGCGGCGAGGTCGCCAAGACCATCGTCGGCGCCAAGCCGAAGGCCGCGATCCTTCGCGACCTCGAAGGCTTCATCGCCGAATAAGGCAGAACCGCTGCCTGATGTTTCACGTGAAACGGGCTCACCCCTCGGGGTGAGCCCGTTTCACGTTTCACGGCACGTACATACGACTACGACACCTCTGTGCGTCGTCCGAATCAGAGCGGCCGCAGCACCGGCTCCTTCTGGACCGCACCCAGCAGCCGGTCCAGAGCCAGCTCCACATCCTCTTTCCACGAAAGGGTCGTACGCAGCTCCAGCCGCAGCCGCGGATGCGACGGATGTGTCCGTACGGTCTTGAAGCCCACTGCCAGCAGATGATCCGCAGGCAGCACGCAGGCCGGTTCCTTCCAGCGGGCGTCCGCGAACGCCTCGATCGCCTTGAATCCGCGACTGAGCAGATCCTTGGCAACGGTCTGCACCATGACCCGACCCAGGCCTTGTCCCTGGTACCCCGGCACGATCAGGGCAGTCATCAGCTGAACGGCATCGGGGGAGACCGGGCTGGTCGGAAAGGACGCAGCCCGCGGGACGTAGGCCGGTGGTGCGTAGAGGACGAAGCCGACCGGAACATCATCGACGTAGACAACGCGGCCGCAGGATCCCCACTCCAGCAGGACACCGGAGATCCAGGCCTCCTTCTCCGCACCGGGCCTGCCGGCCTTGACCGCGGCCGCCCCACGCACCGGATCAAGTTCCCAGAACACACAGGAACGACAGCGCTCGGGTAGATCAGAGAGGTTGTCCAGCGTGAGCGGTGCGAGCCGACGCCCCATGAAGGCTGTTCCTCACTTCCTCGTCCACCGCATCGCGTGCGACGGACGGTGCACTCCGTTCACGGAGACGGATCAACCGGATGTGGCCTACCTGAACGCATCGTATCCACGAAGGGATCAAGCTGACACCGAGAGAAAGCAAAGGGCGGGCTGTGTTCCGTCCTACCGGAACACAGCCCGCCCACCGTCGCTCAGAAGTCAGCTCTCGTCGTTCTCAGACTGCTCCTCCGCCGGACTGCGGTCCAGCACACGGCCTTCGCCGGGAGCGAGACTGCCAAGGATGCGGTCCAGATCCTCCATCGAGGCGAACTCGACGACGATCTTGCCCTTCTTCTGACCGAGGTCGACCTTCACCCGGGTCTCGAAGCGGTCCGAGAGCCTGGATGCCAGATCGGACAGGGCCGGTGACAGCCGACCGCCGGCTCGCGGTCCCTTGGCCTTGATGGTGCTCGTGGGCCTGGAGCTCATGAGCGTCACGATCTCCTCGACCGCGCGCACCGAGAGGCCCTCGGCCACGATGCGATGTGCCAGCTTGTCCTGCTCCTCGGAGTCGTCCACCGAGAGCAGCGCACGTGCGTGTCCCGCCGAGAGCACACCGGCAGCGACCCTTCGCTGCACCGGGGGCGACAGCCTCAGCAGACGCAAGGTGTTGGACACCTGCGGCCGGGATCGCCCAATGCGGTCGGCCAGCTGGTCATGCGTGCACTTGAACTCCTTGAGCAGCTGGTCGTACGCAGCCGCCTCCTCCAACGGGTTCAGCTGAGCCCGGTGAAGGTTCTCCAGGAGCGCGTCCAGGAGGAGCTTCTCGTCATCCGTGGCCCGGACGATGGAGGGGATCCGCTCCAGACCTGCTTCACGGCAGGCCCTCCAGCGCCGCTCGCCCATGATGAGCTCGAAGCGGTCGGCGCCGGTCTGCCGCACGACGACCGGCTGAAGGAGACCGACCTCCTTGATGGAGGTCACCAGCTCGGCGAGCGCGTCCTCGTCGAAGACCTCTCGGGGCTGGCGAGGGTTCGGCGTGATGGAATCGAGCAGGATCTCGGCGAAGTACGCCCCTGCCACCTCGCTCGGTCCGCCGGCCCCGGCCGAATCCGAAACAGGAGCACTCGTCTCCGGCACCGCACCGAGTGACGTCACCTTGGCGGCAGCAACTCCCCGCTCGGCCGTCATGACCGGACCCGCCCCGGCAGAGGACGCACCGGACTTGGTCGACGAGACCGGCTTCTCCTGCGGAGCGGCGGGAATCAGGGCACCGAGCCCTCGCCCCAACCCTCTACGACGCTCACTCACTGGATCCCCTCCGAAGTGTTCTGCTGGCTGTTCCGACTGCCCGTGTGGGCCTGCTGCGCCTCGTAATGCAATCCCACCCCGCGCAGAGCGATCTCACGTGCCGCCTCAAGATACGACAGGGAGCCGCTGGACCCGGGATCGTAGGTGAGCACGGTCTGCCCGTAGCTCGGCGCCTCGGAGATCCGCACCGAGCGCGGAATGCTGGTGCGCAGCACCTCCTTGCCGAAGTGGGTGCGCACCTCCTCCGCGACCTGCGACGCGAGCCTGGTCCGGCCGTCGTACATGGTGAGCAGGATCGTCGACACATGGAGTTCGGGGTTGAGATGCCCCCGTACGAGGTCGACATTGCGCAGCAGCTGCCCGAGCCCTTCCAGCGCGTAGTACTCGCACTGGATCGGGATCAGCACCTCGGCACCGGCCACCAGGGCGTTGACGGTCAGGAGACCGAGCGAGGGCGGGCAGTCGATGAGGATGTAGTCCAGCGGCTGTTCATAGGCCTGGATCGCCCGCTGGAGTCGACTCTCCCGCGCCACCAGCGACACCAGCTCGATCTCCGCACCGGCGAGATCGATGGTCGCTGGGGCGCAGAAGAGACCTTCGACGTCCGGGACGGGCTGAACCACGTCGGAGAGAGGCTTGCTCTCCACCAGGACGTCATAGATCGAGGGGACTTCGGCGTGGTGGTCGATGCCTAGCGCCGTGGAGGCGTTCCCCTGCGGATCCAGGTCGACCACCAGGACCCGAGCACCGTGGAGGGCTAGTGACGCGGCAAGGTTGACCGTCGAGGTGGTCTTGCCCACCCCGCCCTTCTGGTTGGCCACCACCATGACGCGCGTCTGGTCAGGTCGCGGCAGCCCCTCGCCGGCGCGGCCAAGGGCCTCGACCGCCAGCTGGGCCGCGCGGCCGATGGGTGTGTCGTCCATCGGCGGCGGTGTTTCACGTGAAACACCGTCCACCGCCGATTCGGATCGGGGACCGGGGACCGGGTCGGTCATCGGTCCCGCGATGTTGGCGTCGGACCGCAAGGATTCACCCTCCTCGACTTCAGGCTCGCAATGAGCAGAGCCTGCCATGCTTTCGGGGTCGCGAACCAGCGAGGCCCGCTCTTCTGTGGACGAATCCACTTCTGTGGACAACTCCGTAGCCCTAACGGGCCTGCGATGGCGAGGCGCGGCAGCCGCACGACCGCGGCCGATAATTCCATGCAGCAGAGAGCGACGTTTCACGTGAAACACGATGCCCCTGCAGCGTAGCTACAGGGGCACGACACTCCGCGCGGGGTACGTACACCTCCCCGTGCGAGGCATCCCCGATACGACCACCAAACGGTGCGTAACGGTCATGCGCACAGCGTGATCGGACAGGTCAGCGACGACGGCGTGTCCGGCTGACTCTCGCGGCCTTGGCCCTCTTTGCGGCGAACCTCACACCACCGGGACTCTCGCCCACCACCACACGCACCACGGTGGACATCGGATCAACGATACCCTCGCCCACCTGCAGGACCTCGGTCTCCAGCACACCGAGCTTGCTCAGGGCCGCCCGCGCACCGTTGATCTCCTCCTCGGCGGTATCACCCTTGAGCGCCAGCATCTCGCCGTACGGGCGAAGCAGTGGCACTCCCCAGCCCGCCAAGCGGTCCAGCGGCGCCACCGCGCGGGCCGTCACCACGTGGACCGGCTGAAGCGTCCCCAGGACCTCCTCGGCCCGGCCGCGGACGACCGTCACATGATCGAGCCCCAGGAGCTCGACGACCTCCTGGAGGAAGTTCGTCCGCCGCAGCAAGGGCTCCAGTAGGGTGATCTTCAGATCCGGCCGCACCAGCGCCAGCGGAATGCCCGGAAGCCCGGCACCCGAGCCCACATCGCAGACCGTGACGCCGTCGGGGACGACCTCGGAGAGCACCGCACAGTTCAGCAGGTGCCGCTCCCACAGCCGGGGCACCTCGCGCGGACCGATCAGCCCGCGCTTGACCCCCGCGTCGGCCAGCAGTTCCGCGTACCGGACAGCCTCGGGGAAGCACTCACCGAACACCTCCCGGGCCTCGTCGGGCGCCTGGGGAAGCTCTACTTCCTCCGTCACGGGAACCGTCCTTCCATACCGCATTACCGCACCATGGTGGCTGACTATCAGGCTGACAAAGATCGGCCCCGCCTGCGAACAGACGGGGCCGACAGGAGAAGAGCCGGTCAGGCCGGCAGGACGACGACGAAGCGCTGCGGCTCCTCGCCCTCCGATTCGCTGCGCAGACCTGCGGCCGCGACCGCGTCGTGTACGACCTTGCGCTCGAACGGCGTCATCGGGTCCAGCTTCACCGGCTCACCGGAGCTCTTGACCTCGTCCGCGGCCTTGGCACCCAGCTCGGCCAGCTCCGTACGCTTCTGCGCACGGAAGCCCCCGATGTCGAGCATCAGACGGCTGCGGTCACCGGTCTCCCGGTGCACGGCCAGCCGCGTCAGCTCCTGGAGCGCCTCCAGCACCTCACCGTCGCGGCCCACGAGCTTCTGCAGTTCACGTGCCGACTCACTGATGATCGAGACCGCGGCCCGATCGGCCTCGACGTCCATGTCGATGTCGCCGTCGAGATCGGCGATGTCGAGCAGGCCCTCAAGGTAGTCCGCTGCGATCTCCCCTTCCTGCTCAAGGCGGGTCAAGGTGTCGCTGCCCTCAGCGGCCGTGGAGGTGGTGCCTTCCGTCACGGATGGACTCCTTCTTACTTCTTGGACGGGTGCTTGGGCCGCTGCGGGCCCTTGCGCTGTCCGGACTTGGCTTGGCGTGAGTAGCCGGACGCGGGCTTGCCGCCCGCAGGCTTGGGCTTGTCGTCCTGCGGTGCCTTCTTCTGCAGGGAGGTCGTGGTCCCCGACTCGCTGGAGTCGGTGTCCTTCGCCCCGCCCTGCTGACCCGAGGCGGTCTGACGCTTCGCCTTGGTCTGGCGCTTGGGCTGCTGGCGTCGCTGCGCGGCTCCGGCCTCGGCGTCGGCCGCGGCGGTCTCGCTCTTCACCACCGTGCCGTCCTCCTGGGCGGCGAGACCGAGCTTGGCGAGTCCGGTGATGAACTTCCGCTCGATGTCATTGCGGTCCGGGCCCTTGGACACGATCCGCTTGACCGTATTGCGCTTGGTCCTGCCGCGCACCTCACCGTGGGTGGTGACGCTCTTCAGCAGACGTCCCAGGTACTGGTCCTGCGCCTTGCTGCCCGGCGTGGGGTTCTGGTTGATCACGTACATCTGCTGACCCATGGTCCAGACGTTGGTGGTCAGCCAGTAGACGAGGACACCGACAGGGAAGTTGATACCCATGACGGCGAAGATCAGCGGGAAGATGTACATCAGCATCTTCTGCTGCTGCATGTACGGCGTCTTGACCGTCAGGTCGACGTTCTTCGTCATCAGCTGGCGCTGGGTGAAGAACTGCGAGGCCGACATCATCACGATCATGACCGCGGTGACGACCCGGACATCCACCAGCGAGGCGCCGAGCGCCTGGACCTTGTCCGCGCTGTCCATAAACTTGGCGGCCAGCGGGGCACCGAAGATGTGTGCCTGACGCGCGCTGTCCAGCAGCGACTGGTCGATCACACCGATCTTCTTGTTCGACGCGATGGCCGAGAGCACGTGGTACAGGGCGAAGAAGAACGGCGACTGCGCCAGGATGGGAAGGCACGAGGACAACGGGTTGGTACCCGTCTCCTTGTACAGCTTCATCATCTCTTCGGACTGACGCTGCTTGTCGCTCTTGTAGCGCTCCTGGATCGCCTTCATCTTCGGCTGGAGCACCTGCATGTTCCGCGTCGACTTGATCTGCTTGACGAACAGCGGAACGAGACAGATACGGATCAGCACCACGAGGGACACGATGGACAGACCCCAGGCCCATCCCGTGTCGGGGCCGAAGATCGCCCCGTACAACTTGTGGAACTGGACGATGACCCAGGAAACAGGCCATGTGATGAAGCTGAACAGACTGGCAATCGTGTCCACTAATCAGGCTCCTTGAGCATTGGGCGAAGTCTCTGCGGCCGAGCTCGGAAGATCGGTGGCCGATCCCCCGGGAGGCACATCAGCGGCGGAGTCCCCGCCCTTACCGCCGCGGAAGAGATCTCGCAGCAGTTCGTGCCAACGCGGACGTTTGCGTGGTGGTATGTAATCCACGCCGCCGGGTGACCACGGATTGCATCGCAGGATGCGCCAGGCTGTCAGCGCCGTTCCCTTGATCGCTCCGTGCCGGTCGATCGCCGTATATCCATAGTGGGAACACGACGGGTAGTAACGGCAGACAGGCCCGAGAAGTGGGCTGATCGTCCACTGGTACAGCTTGATGAGAGCCAGCAGCGGGTACTTCATCGCGCGCCCCCTCCCAGCAGCCGCTGGAGGGCGGCATCCAGGTCTCGGGCCAGCTGTTCATGGTCGGCGCCGCCCGCACCGGGCAACGCTCGTACGACAACCAGGCTACCGGGGGGCAGCAGGGCCAGTCGCTCTCGGACCAGATGGCGAAGCCTTCGCTTCACCGCTGTGCGGACGACCGCGCCACCCACGGCTTTGCTGACAACGAAACCCGCACGCGGCGGGGGAGCGTTCTCCCCAGTCACGTGCGGGTCCGTTGCACCGCTACGTAGATGGACGACGAGTAGCGGGCGGCCGGCCCTGCGTCCTCGTCGTACCGCGGTCGCGAAGTCCTCGCGCCGCCTCAGCCGATTCTCGGTAGGCAGCACGTCATGACGACCTGTACGCGATCAGGCGGACAGGCTAGCGCGGCCCTTGCCACGGCGGGACGCGAGAATCGCGCGGCCGGCACGGGTCCGCATACGCAGGCGGAAACCGTGGGTCTTCGCGCGACGACGGTTGTTCGGCTGGAAGGTGCGCTTGCTCACTCGGGGGCTCCAGAAATGATCGTGTGTTGGCGGGACATCGCCTGGCTGTCACCGTGCGCCCACGAGAGACTCGCGTAAACGCCCTAGTGCACCGCTTCACAATCACAGATCGTGATCTTTGCCCATCGGAGGCAGGCGGCAGCAGCCATCGACAACTCGACCTGTTCACGGTACGCGCGGCTACGCCATCCGGTCAAACCGACCCTGTCGGGCCTTCCATTGTGCACAGCCTGTGGACAACGACTTGAACCGCACGGGTCGGCCCGCCTACCGTGGCCGAACCCCGGTTCTTTTTCTTCCCGCCTGCCGGTCCTCACCCATCCCGACCCATACGTCCCGAGAAACACACATTCGTGGGACCAGCGAGAGAGCGTGCCTTGTGGCTGACGTACCTGCCGATCTTGCCGCAGTGTGGCCACGAGTGCTGGAGCAACTCCTCGGGGAGGGCCAGCAGGGCATCGAGCCGAAGGACAAACAGTGGATCGAGCGCTGCCAGCCGCTCGCCCTGGTTGCCGACACCGCGCTGCTCGCCGTCCCCAATGAATGGGGCAAGCGCGTCCTGGAGGGCCGGCTCGCTCCGCTCATCAGCGAGACGCTGACCCGGGAGTGCGGCCGCCCGATCCGGATCGCGATCACGGTCGACGACTCCGCGGGCGAGCCGCCGAGCCCGCCGGCGCCCCCGATGCACCAGTCGCAGCAGCACCAGTCCCAGCAGCAGCACCGCTACCAGGGACCGCAGCACGACGAGCGGCAGCACAACGACTCCTACGACGGTTACGGCCACCGCCCCTCGGACGACGGCATGCCGACCGCCCGTCCCGCCTACCCCGACTACCAGCAGCAGCGCCCCGAACCCGGCGCCTGGCCGCGCACCCAGGAGGACCTCTCCTGGCAGCAGCCCCGGCTCGGCGGATACCAGGACCGCGACACCTCCGGCGAGCACTGGCGCGAGCCGTACGGCGGCCGCTCCCAGCAGCAGCCCCAGCACGACTACCGCCAGCAGCCCCCCGAGCACCAGGGCTACGACTCCCAGCGGTCCGAGCGGCGCGACATGCAGGAGCCCCAGCACCGGCAGGGCGGCGGAACGGGCCGGCCCGGCGGCGTCCCGGGACCGATGGGCGCACAGCCCGCACCCGCGCCCGGCCCCGGTGAGCCGCACGCCCGGCTGAACCCGAAGTACCTCTTCGACACCTTCGTCATCGGAGCCTCGAACCGCTTCGCGCACGCCGCGGCCGTCGCCGTCGCCGAGGCGCCGGCCAAGGCGTACAACCCGCTCTTCATCTACGGGGAGTCGGGACTCGGCAAGACCCACCTGCTGCACGCCATCGGGCACTACGCCCGCAGCCTCTACCCGGGCACCCGGGTGCGGTATGTGAGCTCTGAGGAGTTCACCAACGAGTTCATCAACTCGATCCGCGACGGCAAGGGCGACACCTTCCGCAAGCGGTACCGCGATGTCGACATCCTGCTGGTCGACGACATCCAGTTCCTGGCGAGCAAGGAGTCGACGCAGGAGGAGTTCTTCCACACCTTCAATACGCTCCACAACGCCAACAAGCAGATCGTGCTGTCCTCCGACCGGCCGCCCAAGCAGCTGGTGACCCTGGAGGACCGGCTGCGGAATCGTTTCGAGTGGGGTCTCACCACCGATGTGCAGCCGCCGGAGCTGGAGACGCGTATCGCGATCCTCCGTAAGAAGGCGGTGCAGGAGCAGCTCAACGCTCCGCCGGAGGTGCTGGAGTTCATCGCCTCCCGTATCTCCCGCAACATCCGGGAGCTGGAGGGCGCGCTCATCCGGGTCACGGCCTTCGCCAGTCTCAACCGCCAGCCGGTGGACCTCGGGCTGACCGAGATCGTGCTGAAGGACCTGATCCCGGGCGGCGAGGACGCCGCCCCGGAGATCACCGCACCGGCCATCATGGCGGCGACCGCCGACTACTTCGGGCTGACGGTGGAGGATCTCTGCGGATCGTCCCGCAGCCGGGTGCTCGTGACGGCGCGCCAGATCGCGATGTACCTGTGCCGTGAGCTGACGGACCTCTCACTGCCCAAGATCGGCGCCCAGTTCGGCGGCCGCGACCATACGACCGTGATGCACGCCGACCGCAAAATCCGGGCCCTGATGGCGGAGCGGCGTTCCATCTACAACCAGGTCACCGAGCTCACCAACCGCATCAAGAACGGCTGACGGCCCACCACCTCGTCTCACAGCCGCGCCTCCACGAGCACCGAAAGGGCGCTCCGAGACCCGAATCGGGTCTCGGAGCGCCCTTTTCAGTCCAGTCCGGGGCCGCTGCGCACGAGGTTTCCGGGGCGCGGGCCCGTCCCCGCTGTTCGAATACCTGCCGCTGAGGGGCCGTTCTCCACAGATCTGGGCACAATCTCCCCTCCACAGCCTGGGGATTGAAAAGTTGTCCATACTGCTTCCACAGGCACGGCAGCCGATACTCCATCAGGCCTGCTCAGAGGCCTGGGGATTTGTGGTCAACAATGATCCACAGCCTGTGGACAAGTTTTTCGTCCACAGGGTCGCGTCAGCGTTGTCCACCGGCGGCCCACAGGCCGGGCCTTCTTGTCCCCAGCTTGAGCAGGCTTCTCCACACCTCTGTCCACTGTTCGGCAACACGACACCCGCTGTCACCGCCCCGAGTGAAAGGCGTCACACCAAGAGGGCAGGTTGGGCTGTGGGGAAGCTGGGTAAAGCTGGGGACAGACCTGGGGAGAAACCCCCCTGCCCTGTGTACCGGTTGTGCAGAACTTTCGGGTGTCCACAGAAACCCCGGGTTGTCCACCGGTTCCGCCCACAGGACCGGTGGACAAAAAATAGGGCCTGACCTGCGGAAACGACGTTATCCACGGTTTCCACAGGCCCTACTACTACTACTACCTCTAGTTAGCCCGGAATCCGCTTCGAAGTGGGGCCTGTGCACAACTCGGCGCCGGAGCTCCGCGGACCGCTTGTCGCGACTTGACCCCGAGCAGCACCGAGTGTCGGTGCCGTACGTCAGACTGGACCCCGGCGTCCTCCCCGTCCCATCGGTGGAGCGACCCGACCAGACGACGAAGGCCAGCAGGGCGAGCGAGCAACAGCAGGAGGCGGTTCCGGTGAAGATCCGGGTGGAGCGCGATGTACTCGCGGAGGCTGTGGCCTGGGTGGCCCGTAGCCTCCCGGCCCGGCCGCCGGCGCCCGTTCTTGCGGGGCTGCTGCTGAAGGCGGAGGACGGCGCCCTCAGCTTCTCCAGCTTCGACTACGAGGTCTCGGCCCGGGTCTCGGTGGATGCCGAGATCGAGGAGGACGGCACGGTGCTGGTCTCCGGCCGGCTGCTCGCCGACATCTGCCGCGCCCTGCCCAACCGGCCGGTGGAGATTTCCACAGACGGTGTACGGGCGACGGTGGCCTGCGGCTCCTCGCGGTTCACACTCCACACCCTTCCTGTGGAGGAGTACCCCGCACTCCCCGAGATGCCGACGGCGACCGGGACGGTCCCCGGTGAGGTCTTCGCCTCCGCCGCCGCCCAGGTGGCCATCGCGGCGGGCCGTGACGACACGCTGCCCGTCCTGACCGGTGTGCGCATCGAGATCGAGGGCGACACCGTCACCCTGGCCTCCACCGACCGCTACCGCTTCGCGGTCCGCGAGTTCCTCTGGAAGCCGGAGAACGCCGACGCCTCCGCCGTCGCCCTGGTCCCCGCCAAGACGCTGCTGGACACCGCCAAGGCGCTCACCAGCGGCGACACGGTCACGCTGGCGCTGTCGGGCTCCGGTGCCGGTGAAGGTCTCATCGGCTTCGAGGGCGCCGGCCGGCGGACGACCACCCGGCTGCTCGAAGGCGACCTGCCGAAGTACCGCACGCTCTTCCCGACCGAGTTCAACACGGTCGCGGTCATCGAGACCGCCCCGTTCGTCGAGGCCGTCAAGCGCGTCGCGCTGGTGGCCGAGCGGAACACCCCGGTCCGGCTCAGCTTCGAGCAGGGTGTGCTGATCCTGGAGGCGGGTTCCAGCGACGACGCACAGGCTGTGGAGCGCGTGGACGCGGTCCTGGAGGGCGACGACATCTCGATCGCCTTCAACCCGACCTTCCTGCTGGACGGGCTGAGCGCGATCGACTCCCCCGTCGCCCAGCTCTCCTTCACGACATCCACGAAGCCCGCGCTGCTCAGCGGCCGCGCCGCCGTGGATGCCGAGGCTGATGACGCGTACAAGTACCTGATCATGCCGGTCCGCCTCTCCGGCTGATCCGGTCACCGGTCCTGTCACGGCAGGCCCCGACGGGCACGCTCAGCGCCGAGCATGCCCGTCGCCCTGTCCCCGGCCGGGCGTAGGCTCGGTCCTGGGTACGAATCGGCACAACGCTTAAGGAATCTCTGATGGAGATCGGTCTCGTCGGCCTCGGCAAGATGGGCGGCAACATGCGCGAGCGCATCCGCCGCGCAGGTCACACCGTCATCGGTTACGACCGCAACCCGGACGTCGCCGATGTCCACAGCCTCGAAGAGCTTGTGGGCAAGCTGAAGGGCCCCCGGCTCGTGTGGGTGATGGTCCCGGCCGGTGCCGCGACCCAGTCCACGATCGACGAGCTGGCGGAACTGCTGTCGGCCGGTGACGTCGTGGTGGACGGTGGGAACTCCCGCTGGACCGACGACGAGAAGCACGCGGTCGAGCTCGGCATCAAGGGCATCGGCTTCGTCGACTGCGGCGTCTCCGGCGGTGTCTGGGGCCTGGAGAACGGCTACGCGCTGATGTACGGCGGCGACGCCGAGAACGTCGCGAAGGCCCAGCCGGTCTTCGACGCACTGAAGCCCGAGGGCGACTTCGGTTCCGTCCACGCGGGCAAGGTCGGCGCCGGCCACTTCGCGAAGATGGTCCACAACGGCATCGAGTACGCCATGATGCAGGCCTACGCCGAGGGCTGGGAGCTCCTGGAGAAGGTCGACTCCGTCACCGACGTGCGCGAGGTCTTCCGCTCCTGGCAGGAGGGCACGGTCATCCGTTCCTGGCTGCTCGACCTGGCGGTCAACGCGCTGGACGACGACGAGCACCTGGACCAGCTCCGCGGTTTCGCCGCCGACTCCGGCGAGGGCCGGTGGACGGTGGAGGCCGCGATCGACAACGCCGTTCCGCTGCCCGCGATCACCGCGTCGCTCTTCGCCCGGTTCGCCTCGCGCCAGGACGACTCCCCGCAGATGAAGATGATCGCCGCGCTGCGCAACCAGTTCGGCGGCCACGCGGTCGAGAACAAGAAGTAGCACCGAAGGGGTGCGGGCCGGACCGGGTGTCCGCCCGCACCACACAGCACGGAGCAACAGCACGGAGCAGGAAGCCGGGAAGGTCGGCGTACACCATGCATGTCACGCATCTGTCGCTGGCCGACTTCCGCTCGTACGCCCGGGTCGAGGTGCCTCTCGACCCGGGCGTCACCGCGTTCGTGGGGGCCAACGGCCAGGGCAAGACCAATCTGGTCGAGGCCGTCGGCTATCTCGCGTCGCTCGGCAGCCACCGCGTCTCCTCGGACGCGCCGCTGGTGCGCATGGGCGCGGAGCGGGCCGTCATCAGGGCTGCCGTCACCCAGGGCGAGCGCTCGCAACTGGTCGAGCTCGAACTGAATCCGGGCAAGGCCAATCGCGCCCGGATCAATAGATCGTCGCAGGTCAGACCCCGTGACGTGCTAGGCATCGTACGGACGGTGCTGTTCGCTCCGGAGGATCTGGCGCTGGTGAAGGGCGATCCGGGCGAGCGCCGCCGGTTCCTGGACGAGCTGGTCACGGCACGGTCGCCGCGGATGGCCGGGGTCCGCTCCGACTACGAGCGGGTGCTGAAGCAGCGCAACACGCTCCTGAAGTCGGCGGCGATGGCGCGCAGGCACGGTGGCCGTTCGATGGACCTGTCGACGCTCGACGTCTGGGACCAGCACCTGGGCCGGGTGGGCGCCGAGCTGCTGGCTCAGCGGCTTGATCTGATCGCGACGATGCAGCCGCTGACGGACAAGGCGTACGCGGACGTGGCTCCCGGCGGTGGCCCCGTGACGCTGGAGTACCGCAGTTCGGTGGGCGCGGACGTGAGCCCCGCCCGTACCCGCGAGGAGCTGTACGCGCAGCTGATCGCGGCCCTGGCAGAGGTGCGCAAGCAGGAGATCGAGCGGGGCGTGACGCTGGTCGGCCCGCAACGCGACGACCTGGTGCTCGGGCTGCGCGGAATGCCGGCCAAGGGCTACGCGAGCCACGGGGAGTCCTGGTCGTACGCGCTGGCCCTGCGGCTGGCCTCGTACGATCTGCTGCGCGGCGAGGGCAATGAGCCCGTGCTGGTCCTGGACGACGTCTTCGCCGAGCTGGACGCCCGGCGGCGTGAGCGCCTTGCCGAGCTGGTGGCGCCGGGTGAGCAGGTGCTGGTGACGGCCGCGGTGGACGACGACGTCCCTGGGGTGCTCGCAGGGACGCGGTACGCGGTGACCGCGGGCGAGGTGGAGCGGCTGTGAGCGGCGCCGTGGGCAGCCCGGAGCCGCTCCCGGAGGGACCGCGCGAGGCGGCCCCGGGAGAGGTGAAGCAGCCGGAGCCCTCGGGGGTGGACCTGGCTCGGGTGGCTCTGCGCGCGGCGAAGGAGCAGGCGCGGGCCCGCGGTGCGGCGGTGCAGCAGAAGAAGCAGGCCCGGCGGGGCGGCGGGCTGCGGTCCGGGGCGCGGGCGGACGGCCGGGATCCGCTGCCACTGGGTGCGGCGATCAACCGGCTGATCACCGAACGCGGCTGGGAGGCGCCCGCGGCGGTGGGCGGTGTGATGGGCCGCTGGCCGCAGATCGTAGGTGATGATCTGGCCAATCATTGTGTTCCGCTGCGCTACGACGAGGATCCCGACGCGCGGGTGCTGACGGTGCAGTGCGACTCGACGGCGTGGGCGACCCAGCTGCGGCTGCTGGCGCCTCAGCTGGTGGCCCGGCTGAACGCGGATCTGGGGCACGGCACGGTGCGGATGATCAAGGTTCTGGGACCGGGAGGACCGCAGCGGAGGTTCGGTCCGCTGCGTGCGCCGGGCAGCAGGGGACCGGGCGACACCTACGGCTGACCTGGTCTTTTACCCGTTTTCGAGACCGGTGCGGCGGTCCTGTCGAAGGGGGCCGCGGTGAGGTCTGCCCCGTGTGTTCCCGATGCCTGTGGACTCCGTGTCGCACGGGTGCACGGTGGTGGAAACCACGGGGTGCGGAGCGGACGTCCCTCACCGTAGCGGGAGGTTGACAGGCCGAAGCGCTCAACGCCCGTTTGAGCCCCTTGAGGCCCCTTCCCGAATATGGGGAGTCGTCAGGCGTGGATTCAGGGCGGCACATGCGGACTCAGGTACCGGCAAACCCCCATTCGGGTCGGCGCTACCGGTAGACTGGTGGACAATCCCGCGTCCTTGCGGGATTCGTCGATACAAGCCGAACGACGCAGCCGCTCCCGCCTGCCCGGAGAACGGCCTGTGCTGTGCCAGAAAGGGCGCTTCGTGGCCGATTCCGGCAACCCCAACGAGAACATTCCGTCCATCCCCGACGGGAGCGACGCCGCTCCCGTGACGGGCGAGGTGACCTCACCCGTCACGGGCGAGGTGACCGCCTCGTACGACGCCAGCGCGATCACCGTGCTGGAGGGCCTGGACGCGGTCCGCAAGCGACCGGGCATGTACATCGGCTCGACCGGTGACCGCGGTCTCCACCACCTCGTCCAAGAGGTCGTCGACAACTCCGTCGACGAGGCCATGGCCGGTCACGCGGACACGATCGACGTCACGATCCTCGCCGACGGCGGCGTGCGCGTGATCGACAACGGCCGCGGCATCCCGGTCGGCATCGTGCCGTCCGAAGGCAAGCCGGCCGTCGAGGTCGTGCTCACCGTGCTGCACGCGGGCGGAAAGTTCGGCGGCGGCGGCTACGCGGTCTCCGGCGGTCTGCACGGCGTCGGTGTCTCCGTCGTCAACGCCCTGTCCACCCGGGTCGCCGTCGAGGTCAAGACCGACGGCTACCGCTGGACCCAGGACTACAAGTTCGGCGTCCCGACCGCCCCGCTGAAGCAGAACGAGGAGACCGACGAGACGGGCACGTCCGTCACCTTCTGGGCCGACGGCGACATCTTCGAGACGACCGAGTACTCCTTCGAGACGCTCTCGCGCCGCTTCCAGGAGATGGCCTTCCTCAACAAGGGCCTCACGCTCAAGCTGACGGACGAGCGGGAGTCCGCGAAGGCGACGGCGGGCGCGGACAGCGCGGAGGTGACCGAGGTCCCCGAGGACGAGACGACCCGTACGGTCACGTACCACTACGAGAACGGCATCGTCGACTTCGTCAAGTACCTCAACTCCCGCAAGGGCGATGTCATCCACCAGTCGGTGATCGACATCGAGGCCGAGGACAGGGACCGGCTCCTCTCGGCCGAGATCGCCATGCAGTGGAACACGCAGTACAGCGAGGGCGTCTACTCCTTCGCCAACGCGATCCACACGCACGAGGGCGGCACGCACGAGGAGGGCTTCCGCGCGGCGCTGACCTCGCTGGTCAACCGGTACGCACGCGACAAGAAGCTGCTGCGCGAGAAGGACGACAACCTCACCGGCGAGGACGTCCGCGAGGGCCTGACGGCGATCATCTCGGTGAAGCTGGGCGAGCCGCAGTTCGAGGGCCAGACGAAGACCAAGCTGGGCAACACGGAGGCCAAGACCTTCGTGCAGAAGGTCGTCCACGAGCAGCTCACGGACTGGTTCGACCGGAACCCCAACGAGGCCGCCGACATCATCCGCAAGGGCATCGCCGCGTCGACCGCCCGGGTGGCGGCCCGCAAGGCGCGTGACCTGACCCGCCGCAAGGGGCTCTTGGAGAGCGCCTCGCTGCCGGGCAAGCTGAGCGACTGCCAGTCCAACGACCCGACGAAGTGCGAGATCTTCATCGTCGAGGGTGACTCCGCCGGTGGTTCGGCGAAGTCCGGCCGTAACCCGATGTACCAGGCCATCCTGCCGATCCGAGGCAAGATCCTGAACGTCGAGAAGGCCCGGATCGACAAGATCCTGCAGAACACCGAGGTCCAGGCGCTGATCTCGGCCTTCGGCACCGGGGTCCACGAGGACTTCGACATCGAGAAGCTCCGCTATCACAAGATCATTCTGATGGCGGACGCCGACGTCGACGGGCAGCACATCAACACCCTGCTGCTCACGTTCCTCTTCCGCTTCATGCGGCCGCTGGTCGAGGCCGGGCACGTCTACCTCTCGCGCCCGCCGCTCTACAAGATCAAGTGGGGCCGGGACGACTTCGAGTACGCGTACTCGGACCGCGAGCGCGACGCCCTCGTGGCGCTCGGCAAGCAGAACGGCAAGCGGATCAAGGAAGACTCGATCCAGCGCTTCAAGGGCCTCGGCGAGATGAACGCCGAGGAACTGCGCGTGACCACGATGGACGTCGACCACCGCGTGCTCGGCCAGGTCACGCTCGACGACGCGGCGCAGGCCGACGACCTGTTCTCGGTGCTGATGGGTGAGGACGTCGAGGCGCGACGCTCGTTCATCCAGCGCAACGCCAAGGACGTCCGCTTCCTCGACATCTGAGTCGGCCGTACAAGCAAGCCGAAGCCGCAGCGCGAAAGGACTTTGACCAGCAATGGCCGACGAGAACACCCCTGCCCCCGTGACACCGGAAGAGGTTCCGCCCGTCGAGGGCGTAGGCATGCGTGTCGAGCCCGTCGGGCTCGAAACGGAGATGCAGCGCTCCTACCTCGACTACGCGATGTCCGTCATCGTGTCGCGTGCCCTGCCCGACGTGCGGGACGGCCTCAAGCCCGTCCACCGCCGGGTGCTGTACGCGATGTACGACGGTGGCTACCGGCCCGAGAAGGGCTTCTACAAGTGCGCCCGCGTCGTCGGTGACGTCATGGGTACGTACCACCCGCACGGCGACTCCTCGATCTACGACGCCCTGGTGCGCCTGGCGCAACACTGGTCGATGCGCATGCCGCTGGTCGACTCCAACGGCAACTTCGGTTCACCGGGCAACGACCCGGCCGCCGCCATGCGGTACACCGAGTGCAAGATGATGCCGCTGTCCATGGAGATGGTCCGCGACATCGACGAGGAGACCGTCGACTTCCAGGACAACTACGACGGCCGCAACCAGGAGCCGACCGTCCTGCCGGCGCGCTTCCCGAACCTGCTGGTGAACGGTTCCGCGGGCATCGCGGTCGGCATGGCGACCAACATCCCGCCGCACAACCTGCGCGAGGTCGCCTCCGGTGCGCAGTGGTACCTGGAGCACCCGGAGGCCTCGCAGGAGGAGCTCCTGGACGCCCTGATCGAGCGGATCAAGGGCCCGGACTTCCCGACCGGCGCCCTCGTCGTGGGCCGCAAGGGCATCGAGGAGGCGTACCGCACGGGCCGTGGCTCGATCACGATGCGCGCGGTCGTGGCGGTCGAGGAGATCCAGAACCGACAGTGCCTGGTGGTCACGGAGCTTCCGTACCAGACCAACCCCGACAACCTCGCGCAGAAGATCGCCGACCTGGTCAAGGACGGCAAGGTCGGCGGGATCGCCGACGTCCGTGACGAGACCTCGTCGCGTACGGGTCAGCGCCTGGTCGTCGTGCTCAAGCGGGACGCGGTCGCCAAGGTCGTCCTGAACAACCTGTACAAGCACACCGACCTGCAGTCCAACTTCGGCGCCAACATGCTGGCGCTGGTGGACGGCGTGCCGCGCACCCTGTCGATCGACGCGTTCATCCGCCACTGGGTGACGCACCAGATCGAGGTCATCGTCCGGCGCACGCGGTTCCGGCTGCGCAAGGCGGAGGAGCGGGCGCACATCCTGCGCGGCCTCCTCAAGGCCCTGGACGCCATCGACGAGGTCATCGCCCTCATCCGGCGCAGCAACACCGTGGAGATCGCGCGTGAGGGCCTGATGGGCCTCCTGGAGATCGACGAGATCCAGGCGAACGCGATCCTGGAGATGCAGCTGCGCCGGCTGGCCGCACTGGAGCACCAGAAGATCACCGCTGAGCACGACGAGCTCCAGGCGAAGATCAACGAGTACAACGCGATCCTGTCCTCGCCCGAGCGGCAGCGGCAGATCGTCAGCGAGGAGCTGGCGGCGATCGTCGACAAGTTCGGCGACGACCGGCGCTCCAAGCTGGTGCCCTTCGACGGTGACATGTCCGTGGAGGACCTGATCGCCGAGGAGGACATCGTCGTCACGATCTCCCGCGGCGGCTATGTGAAGCGTACGAAGACCGAGGACTACCGCTCGCAGAAGCGCGGTGGCAAGGGCGTGCGCGGCACCAAGCTGAAGCAGGACGACATCGTCGACCACTTCTTCGTGTCGACCACGCACCACTGGCTGCTGTTCTTCACGAACAAGGGCCGCGTCTACCGGGCGAAGGCGTACGAGCTCCCGGACGCCGGCCGTGACGCGCGCGGTCAGCACGTCGCCAACCTGCTGGCCTTCCAGCCGGACGAGCAGATCGCGCAGATCCTGGCGATCCGTGACTACGACGCCGCGCCGTACCTGATCCTGGCCACGAAGGGCGGTCTCGTGAAGAAGACCGCGCTGAAGGACTACGACTCCCCGCGCTCCGGTGGCGTCATCGCTATCAACCTGCGCGAGACGCCGGACGGCTCGGACGACGAGCTGATCGGCGCGGAGCTGGTGTCGTCGGAGGACGATCTGCTGCTCATCAGCAAGAAGGCCCAGTCGATCAGGTTCACCGCGACGGACGACGCGCTGCGCCCGATGGGCCGTGCCACCTCGGGCGTCAAGGGCATGAGTTTCCGCGAGGGAGACGAACTCCTCTCGATGAATGTCGTCAGGCCCGGTACTTTCGTGTTCACTGCCACTGACGGCGGGTACGCGAAGCGGACCCCTGTCGACGAGTACCGCGTCCAGGGTCGCGGCGGCCTGGGCATCAAGGCCGCCAAGATCGTGGAGGACCGGGGCTCACTGGTCGGTGCGCTGGTGGTCGAGGCTACGGATGAGATCCTTGCCATCACGCTCGGCGGTGGTGTGATTCGTACGCGAGTCAATGAAGTCAGGGAGACGGGCCGTGACACCATGGGCGTCCAACTGATCAACCTGGGCAAGCGTGATGCCGTGGTCGGCATCGCCCGTAACGCCGAGGCGGGTCGTGAGGCCGAAGAGGTCGACGGTCCCGTCGACGCCGACGGCGATGCGGCCGAGGCAGTGACTGCTGAGGCAGTGACTGCTGAGGCCGAGACGGCCGACGCGGCTGGTGAGAGCACTGTCGAGGGCACGACGTCCTCGACCGGGGAGCACGAGGAGTAGAGCGTGAGTGGAGCCACGGGCGCCGGTTCGGCCGCTTCCGGAGCCGGCGCGAACGGTGCCCGTGGCCCTGCCACGGACTCCCAAGGGGGCACTGTGACGGATACCCGGGGTCCTCAACCCCAGTACGAGGGCTACGCGGCCGGGCCCCTGCCCGGCGAGCGTGAGCCCGCACCGGGCCAGGCGGGGCCCTATCACCCGCCGCAGGCCTACCCTTCGCCTCCGGGCGGGACCCACGGGGGCCGCCCCCAGGGGGCCCCGCAGGGCGCGGGCGCGGCTCAGGCGGCCCGCAAGCCGCGGACGGGGGCGCGGACCACTCCGCGTACCCGCAAGGCGCGCCTGCGGGTGGCCAAGGCCGATCCGTGGTCGGTGATGAAGGTCAGCTTCCTGCTGTCCATCGCGCTCGGCATCTGCACGGTGGTGGCGTCGGCGGTCCTGTGGATGGTGATGGACGCGATGGGCGTCTTCTCCACCGTGGGCGGCACGATCAGCGAGGCGACCGGCTCCAACGAGGGCAGCGGCTTCGACCTGCAGTCGTTCCTGTCGCTGCCCAGGGTCCTCATCTTCACGTCGGTCATCGCCGTGATCGATGTGGTGCTGGCGACCGCGCTGGCGACGCTGGGTGCCTTCATCTACAACTTGTCGGCCGGCTTCGTGGGCGGTGTCGAGCTCACGCTGGCCGAGGACGAGTAGCGGCGCATCTATCGATTTTGGGACTGGCCCCGACGTGCGCTAATCTTCTTCACGTCAGCGCGACACAAAAGCGCGGCGGGGCTATAGCTCAGTTGGTTAGAGCGCATCCCTGATAAGGATGAGGCCACAGGTTCAAATCCTGTTAGCCCCACAGCGACAAACAGAAGGCCCGGTTCCTCTTCGGAGAGACCGGGCCTTCTGCGTGGGCGGGGTGCGGTGTTGGGGGTGGGGTTGAGGCTGGGGGCGAGGGGCCGCTCCGGTGGTACGGGGCCTGCTGCGGTGGGTCGCACCGTCGGGGACGAGTGCTCCGGGTGCGTCCAGGTGCCCCGTCCGGTACGGGCGTGACTGCTGCGGCCTCTGTCTGCTGTGGCCTCCTGCTGTGACCTGAGCTGTGGCCTTCTGCCGGCGTGGGCGGCGGGCGCACGGGAAAGCCCCCGTCCGGTGTGAACCGGCCCGGGGGCTCTGGGAGTCAGGTGCGCCGCTCTCAGGGGGGCAGCAGGGACGCGTCCCCCGCCGGGGCTCCGTGTGAGGCGCGGGCGGTACTGGTGGTGTTCGCGGTGTTCGTGGTGTCTGCGCTGTCCGTGGTGTTGGCGGACAGGTGCCGGGTCGAGGGTGAGGAGCCGTGTGCCTCGGCGCGGATGCGCTGCTTCATCGTGGGCGGCAGCGCCCGGTCACGCGGAAGGGTCCATCGCACCGACGGGGTGGTCGCGGTTGCCGCGGTCGCACCCGTGTGCTCATGGGTCGTGGTCGTCGGCTCCGTGACCGTGGCTTCCGTGGCGGAAGCGGTGGAGCCCGCGAGGCCCAGTGCCGCGAGAAGTGCGAAGAACGCTGTGATGAAGGCGGTCCAGATGTTCTTGGCCCGGTAGGTGCTCATGGCCCCTCACTCACTTTCAGGTGGTCCGTTTTGCTTACCTTCCTGATGATGTGGATCCGGGGCGCGATTTCACGGACCGACGCCGCCGATGCGCCGATGTTCAGATGAACACCACTCGTATGGTGCAACCGGGCCCGATCGGTCGGAGCGGGGCCCTTGAAGGCGTCGGTGACGGGGTGTCGGCGGGGGTGGCCCGATCCTTCGACGATCGCTTCTCCGCAGGCCCCAGTTGGGTTGCGGGGAGGTCACCGGTCGATATCGGCCGGTGTGTATAGTCGGGCGGCAGAAGTCCCCTACGCCAACGAAAGACGAGGTCGCGCGGTGAAGAAGCTTCTCCTGGTCGCACTGGCCGCCATCGGCGGGCTCCTCGTGTACCGCCAGATCCAGGCGGATCGCGCCGAGCAGGATCTGTGGACGGAGGCGACTGACTCCGTGCCCGCAGGTTCGGGTGTGTGAGACAGAACAGCCTGTTCGCGAGCCCCGGTCGCCCTGAGCGGCCGGGGCTTCGTGCTGTTGCGGGACCGTGACACCTGTGCTCTTGAGTTTCACCTAAGCAAATCAATAGGTTGCTTGAGCAAATAAGCCGGGGATTTCGGTCTAGGGGGAACGGATGAGGGCTGGCAGCCACCGCCGCATGGTGCGGGCGGGGACACTGATCGGTGGGGCACTGTTCGCCCTGGTGGCAGGCGCGCTGCCCGCTACGGCGGCGCCCGGGGGGACCGGTGCGGCGGCGAACGCGTCCGGCGGCAGCGGCAGCCTGGTCATGGTGCTCGACTCGTCCGGCTCCATGGGAGACGACGACGGTACGGGCCGGACCAGGATGGAGAGCGCCCGCACGGCCGTCGGCACGGTCGTGGACGCCCTTCCCGACGGCCACCCGACGGGCCTGCGGGTGTACGGCGCCGACCGGCCGCAGGGCTGCACGGACACCCGCCTCGTGCGCCCGGTGCAGAAGCTCGACCGGACCGCGCTGAAGCGGGCGGTAGCGGCCTTACGGCCCAGGGGTGACACCCCCATCGGCCTGTCACTGCAGAAGGCGGCGCGGGATCTGCCGCGGCCCGCGGCCGGCGCCATCGGCACGCGCACGATCCTGCTGATCTCCGACGGCGAGGACAACTGCGGTACGCCGCAGCCCTGCGAGGTCGCCGAGCAGCTCGGCAAGGAGGGCGTCGGGCTGCGGATCGACACCGTCGGCTTCCAGGTGAAGGGCGCGGCCCGCGAACAGCTCGAATGCATCGCCCAGGCGGGCAACGGGCGTTACTACGACGCCCCGGACGCCAAGGCGCTGTCCCGTCAGCTCCAGCGCGCCGCGCAGCTCTCCGCCGACGGGTACCGCTTCCGGGGCGAGCGGGTGACGGGCGCGGCCACGGCGGACCGGGCCCCCGTGCTGGTACCCGGGCAGCACCTGGACACCATCGGGCCGGGCGAGAAGCGGTACTACGCGGTGGATCTGGACGCGGTGTCCACGGCGGACTTCGCGGCTACGGCGGTCCCGCAGCCGGGTGCGGCCGTCGACACGTTCGACGCGCTGAGCACCAGGATCGCCTACGACGAGCACGGCTCCTGCGGGTCGGACACCGCGCGCTTCCTGCAGAAGGAGGGGGCGGCCCCGCTGACATCGGCGGTCGCCCGGATCCGCTCGGAGGAGGGCACCCGCACCTGCGACCGGGCGGGCCGCTACCGGCTGGTGGTGGAGCGGCAGAGCAAGAAGGGCTCCGACGCGGCACGTTGGCCGCTGGAGCTCGTGTACGGGGTCGAGGCGCCGCTGGACAAGGGCGTGACGCCCGCCCAGTCGGAGGCGGAGTACGGCAGGGGCGGCAAGGAGGCCGTGCTGCCGACGGACGATCCCCGCGATGTGCGGGGCGGCACCGGATTCAACGATGCCCGCAAGATCGGCCAGGGCGTCTGGCGCGACCGGATCCTGCCGTCACAGACGCTCTGGTACAAGGTCCCGGCCGGCTGGGGCCAGCAGGTGCGCTACGACGTGGAGTTCGCCAACGAGCCCACGGTGGACCGCACCTCCGGCACCTACTCCTACGGGGCGACCCAGCTCTACACCCCGGCCCGCCACCCCCTCACCGGAGGCGGCGAGTTCCCCTCGACCACGATGTACAACGGGCGGCCCGCGGCGCTTCCGATGGGCGGTGTCCCGGTCTCCTGGACCAACCGCTACGAGAACCGGAGCAATGTCCAGCCGGTGCACGCCAGGGGCGGCTTCTACATCTCGGTGACGCTGGGCGCGCGGGCCGCGGAGATCGCGGAGAACCCGCAGATCGGCCTGGTGCTGCGGGTGTCGGTGCTCGGCGCGGAGCGGACCGGCCCGCAGCACGGAGCGCCCGTGGCGGCCGGATCCGGCGGCAGTACCGACAATGCCACCGGCAACGATGCGGACAAGAAGGGCGAGTCGACCGCGTCCGCAGACAGCGGTGGTGCTGGAGGGGCAGGATGGACCGGCATCGCGGCTGCTGCCGGGGCGGCCGTCATGGCTGTGCTCATCGCCGTGTTCGTATATGTACGCAACCGCCGCGGGGCAGCCGCACGGACGACGAGGGGAAGCGCGTGATGAGGCAGCGCAGCAGGGGCCGGGCGATACTGGCCGCGGTCGCGGCGATGTGCGCGGTGGCGGCGCTGCCGGGGCAGGCGTACGGAGCCGGCGCGGCAGCCGCGTACACCTTCGAGCCGGAGGCGAAGACGGTCAGTGGCGCCGAGGTCAATACCGATGCGAACGAGCTCACGGCCGGTTCGGTCTACCGGAGTTCGATCAAGTTCGGCCAGAAGCTGTACTACCGGCTGAACCTGAAGGCGACGACGAACGCGTACGTCTCGGCCGTCGTCGTGCCCAAGGACGGCGGCAAGGTCGCCTACGGGGACGGCATCTCGATCAGCATCAGGGACAAGTCGGACCTGTCGTGCAGCTCGGAGAGCGCCCGCTTCGGGTCCGCGGAGTACCCGCGCCCGATCGCCGCGTACGCCTACCGCAACGTGGACAAGGACAGCAACAGCTGCCAGGGCGCCGGTGTGTACAACGTCCTGATCGAGCGGACGAGCGAGGACACCTCGGGGCGCGGGGAGTGGGAGCTGGAAATCCGTTACGCCTCCGAGCCGGGGCTCGCGAAGGGCGGGGCGACGCGGACCGAGGCGCCGGAGGACTGGCCGTCCGCGTCACCGGAGCCGCCCGAGGCGGCGAAGGACAACCGCAGGCACGGCGGCAGCAGTTACTACGAAGCGACGAGTCTGGAGACCGGTGAGTGGAAGGACGAGGCCAAGCCCGGCCAGACGCTCTTCTACCGGGTTCCGGTGGACTGGGGCCAGCAGATCTTCGCCACCGCCGCACTCGGCAACAGCACCGTCCCGGACGCGGACGAGTACGTCAGCGGTGCGCTCGCCCTGTCCCTGGACAATCCGGCGCACGGCCACGTCGACAACGCGTCCCCGATGGCCTACTCGGGCAAACCGGCCTCTGTCTCGCTGGACCCGGTGCCGCCGGTGGCGTACGAGAACAGGTTCTCCTCCAACACCAGCGTCAGCGCGATGCGCTTCGCGGGCTGGTACTACCTGTCCGTCACGCTGAGCCCGGAGGTCGCCAAGGCGTACGGTTCCAAGCCGTTCCCGCTGACCCTCACGGTCAAGGTCGAGGGTGAGGCCGGGGACACGCCGTACCAGGGAGACGCGGGGATCTTCGGCGTCTCACAGGGCGACAAGGACATGGCGAGGAGCGGCCAGAGCGGCGCCCAGGCCGCCGAGAGCAAGAGCGGCAACATGAAGCTGCTCGGCGCGGCCGGCATCGGCGCGGGCGCCGTTCTGGTGCTCGGGCTCGGAGCGTGGATGCTGCTCGCACGGCGCGGGCAGGCCGCGACCGCGGCACCGGGCGGGCCGGTCGACGGCGGGCAGCAGAATCCCTACGGAGGCCCGCCGCAGGCCTGGTAGCCGGACGGGGGCCGAAGCCTGTCGGGGTGCCGAAGCCCCTCGGTCAGGCCTGGGTCAGGGCCCAGATCCCCACGGCGAAGCAGATCAGCGCCACCAGCAACACCGGGACCACCACCTTCGTGGACGGTCCCGGACGCTTTTGCCGGGCGGGTGCCGGGATCTGCGAAGCGGTCATGACCTGCGGCGACGGCGACTGCGCGTAGTGCGGCGGTGCCCCGGCCCCGGCAATTCCCGGTCCGGGAACGGGAACCTGCGACGGCTGAGCGGTGTATGGACGAGTGAGAGCTTGTTCGTGCTGCACCGCCGCCGTGGTGACCTGTGAGGGGTTCGGCACGGCGGCGGGGAAGGGGGATGCCGCATGCGCCGGATGCTGCGGGGCGGGGATGCCGGGAGGCACGGCCGGAGTGCCGGGCTGCGCCGGTTGGTGAGCGGCGTGCTGCGGGGCCTGGGGTGCGGAGTCGGGCTGCCGCGGGGGCGGCGGGAGGTGGAAGCTGCCCGTCTCCGACATCGAGGCCGGGGGCTGCGCGTACGACTGCTCCGTGGGCTGCTGCCCCGTGTGCTGTGGGCCTGTGTGCTGTGGGCCTGTGTGCTGTGGGCCTGTGTGCTGCTGGCCTGTCTGCTGTCCTGGTACCAGCGCTGCCTGTCCCTGTCCCTGAGCCTGTCCGGTCGGGGAGTCGGGGCGGCCGGGCTGCTGGGGTGGGGGTACCGGGCCCGTGGGACCGAAGCCGTCGGGCAGCGGGCCGATCTGGTCGAAGACCTCCACCGGCTCGTCGTCCGGGCCGGGCTCGGGCAGCATCTCGACGGCGGCGGTCAGCGCCTTGCGCGCGCCCGTGGCCGTACGGAAGCGGGCCTGCGGGTCCGGCTGCAGCAGCCCCGCGAGCACCTGCCAGAGAGGCTCGGGGATGCCCTGCGGAGCGCTGGGTGTGCCGTGCGCGGCGAAGTGCTCGATGAGCGCCTGCGCGTCGGGCTTCTTCCCCTGGAGCAGATACAGGGCGACGAGGCCGACCGCGAAGAGGTCTGCGGGGAAGTCCGGCTCCGCGCCCATCATCTGCTCGGGAGCGAAGTAACCCGGCGTTCCCACCACGTAGTTGGTCTCGGTGAGGCGCGGCTCACCCTTGCGCATGGAGATGCCGAAGTCGGAGAGCCGCAGGTGCGGCCGGCCGGTGCCGGTGGCCTCCATGAGGATGTTGGCGGGCTTGATGTCCCGGTGCACGACCCCCTCGGCATGCACCGTCGACAGCCCGGACAGCAACTGGTCGAGCAGGGTGCAGACGAACCGAGGGGGGAGCGGGCCGTAGTCACCGATGACGTGGGCCAGCGAACCGCCGGTGATGAGGTCCATGGTGAACAGGACCTTGTCGTCGTCCGCGGCCCAGCTGGCCGGAGCGAGCACATGCGGATGCTCGATCCGCAGGGCCTGTTCGCGGACGAAGCGCAGCAACGTGTGTGCGTCGCTCTGCTGGAGGACCTTGGCCGCCACATAGCGGCGGCGCCGGTGATCCCAGGCACGCCAGACAGCCCCGACCCCACCACGTCCGATCGGATCGATCAGCTCGTACCGACCAGCGAAGACCTCACCCATTGCGCTGCGCTCGCTCCCCGTTCCTGCTCTCGGCCGGCGTATGTGCCCCGTGCCCGGATCCTGCGGCTGTCCGGCCGGTTGCCCGGACTAGCTCTGGTGTCCCTCGTAGTGCGCCACCGCGTCCGCGGTGCGTCCTGCTCCGTACACCTTGAGGAACTCTGCCAGTTCCGGGTGGGTCGGGGCGAGGGAGTCCGCAGCATCGATGATGTCACCGGCCGCCGCGACGGACCGCAGCAGCGACTGGATCTCGCGGACCACACGGCGCACGGTGGGCGCCCCACTGGTCGAAGACGTCTGGCCCGTCCCGGTGAGCACGGAGCCGCCCTGGGACTTCTTGATCTCTTCCATCCGGTCGGTGGCCTCTCCCGCGCTGACACTGCCGTCCGCGACCTGACTGGCCAGCTCCTGGAGCGCCTGGACGCGCTGCACCACTGCCGGGTTGCCGATTTTCGCCCGCTGACCGCTCATGAGCTGGGAGAGCATGGGGGCGGACAGCCCGAGCACCGCCGCCAGCCGGGCCTGGTTCAGGCCCAGATCATCGATCAGTCGACGGAAGAGCGCCCCCAGCGGTTCCCCGTACCAACTGCGCTGAAGTTCCCTGGCTCTCGCTGTCGCCTCTTGCTGTGCCGCGTCCATAGCGTCTCCCCTTCGCTGAGGCTTCGCTGCTGCGAACCCCGACGAGCATCTTACGGAGCGTGGTCGTCGACCGGGAGCCCCAATTTTTGGAGGATTCGGGGGATCAGCGGGTACTCTGGTCTGCGGCGGTGACCACGATGCCGGCACGTCCGGTGGTGCCCGCTATCCGGGGCCTTAGCTCAGTTGGTAGAGCGCTGCCTTTGCAAGGCAGATGTCAGGAGTTCGAATCTCCTAGGCTCCACCTATTCAAGACCCCCCTGACCTGCGGAAACGCGGGCAGGGGGGTCTTTTGGTGCACGGCTGATCTCGCTGGTCACGGGCATCCCGGCCGCTTCGGTGGTGTCGGAGTCGAAGCCGCGTCCCTCACCCGCTACCTGTCGGTGTGCGGGGCTGTCGCGGGGAGTTCCACGGTGATGTGGAGCCCGCCGGCAGGGCGAGGGGCGATGGTCCGGTCGCAGCTGTGCGGGTGGCGTGGGTGATTCGGTCCACGACGCGAGCATGCGGCCGACGACGACCCATCCTCCAGGAGGCCGAATACCAGCAGGACTCGTCTTTCGCGTCCGTACCCGTACCCGTACCCGTACCCGTACTCGTCAGTCCAGTCGGTGGCGAGTCCACCGGGCGCACAGCGCAGCGAGGGCGACGGCGAGGCCGAGGAAGATGCCGGTCTCCGCCCATTGCAGGGTCCAGAAGCTGTCGGCGGCCTGGTAGGTGACGCGTTGCCGGTAGCCGGCATCGGCGAGGGCGTCGACGCAGGCCTTGATCGAGTCGCAGTCGGCGTATGCGGGTGGCAGGGACTGGGCGGGGTGGCCGGTGGCGTCGAGGGTCCGCTCCGCGACGGTCCAGATGTCGGGTCTGCCGATGTCGACGTGGGAGACGGAGTCGAGGAAATAGTTCGCCGCCCGGTCATGGGTGAAGGGGACCGTGACAGTGGTGGAGGGGGCCAGGTGCGCGCGGATCCACAGCGGCATCGGGAGGAGGACCGCGATGTACGTGGCGAGGGTGGCGGCCATGGCCGGGAGCGTGCGGCGGATGAGGACACCGAAGGTGACGCCCAGGACGAACGCGAAGACGGCGTAGCCGAGCGGAACGATGCCTCGGGCGCTGAAGATCGTCGGGTCGATGCGGGGGACGAAGTTGTCGGTGTTGTCGGATCCGCCCGCGGCGACGGCCCGGTCGACGGGGCCGCTCCACCAGGTGACCGCGAGGCTGATCAGACCGCTCGCGGCCGCGGTGGTGAGGCCGGTGAGGCCGATTTTGGTCAGCAGCCAGCGGGTGCGGGTCACGCCCTGGTTCCAGGCGAGGCGGTGGGTGCCGCTCTCCAGTTCGCGGGCGACGAGCGGGGCGCCCCAGAACATGCCGATGAGGGCCGGTACGAGGAGGACGGTCACGCCGCCGACGAAGTAGAGGGCGGTGCCGGTGAGCTGCGAGACGATGCCCCGCCCCGCGGTGGCGTGCAGGCCGGCCAGGTGGGAGGAGAGCAGTACGGTCATCTCCCGCCCGGCGATCGCCTCCGTGACGTCGTCCAGGAACTCGCGGCGGGCCAACGGGTTCAGGGCGGCGACCGGCTCGTCCAGGACGAGGAGTTCGGGGCGTTTGGCCAGTCCCAGCGTGAGGGCGAGCTGGGCGCGCTGCCCGCCGGACAGTCGGCCGGCGCGCTGGTCCGGATCAAGGGCCTCTCGTTTGGATCATGCCGGGCTCGCGGGGTCTGGCACGCACATCTACGGCGTTGTCGTCAATCAACAACGCTCCGCGTTGCCTCAATCCTCCGCCTCGCAGCTGCACGCACCAGGCTCCGCTCCCTGATCCGGCCTGATCCGAACGAGAGGCCCTCGGCCGGTGCGGCGGATCCGGTCGCGGGCCAGCGCGGCGTCCCAGCGGGGGTTGAGCCGGGCGCCGAGCGCGAGGTGGTCCGCGACGGACAGGGCGGCGTAGGCAGGGGTGTCCTGGGCGACGAAGTCCACCTTGGCGAGCTGCGCGGGGCCGGTGGCCGGGCGGCCGCCGCAGACCTCGATGGTGCCCGTGGTCGGGGCGAGCAGGCCGGCGGCGAGGTTCAGCAGGGTTGATTTCCCCGCTCCGTTGGGGCCGACCAGGCCGACGACGCGGCCTGCGAGAACGTCGAGGGTGCAGTCCGAAAGGGCCCACCGCCGTCGGTATCTCTTGCCCGGGCCCTGGGCTCTCAGTACGGCAGTCACGCGTCGTCCTCCAACGTCCTTCGGCGCGGGCCTCGTTGACCCGCACCGCTGGACGCTACGAGTGCGGGGCGGGCGGCCGCGTCCGGCGTTCGGACCCTTTGCGTTCCTCCGGGCGGAGGACGCCGGCCGGGGTCCTCCGCGCGATGTAGACGAGCGAAGTAGGCGAGTGCGCGGGCACGGGCCCGAGGGAGGACGCGGCGGGCGAAGGAGGGCTGTGACAATCGGCGGGTGATGAACGTACCGGCCGCGGACCAGCTGCGGGACGGCCTCGCGGCGCTGCTGCGGCCGACGGGTCCGATACCCCGGCCCACCCGGCGTGACCTGGTCCTGGACGGGGCCCTCGCCCTGTTCGCCGCGGTGGCCGCGGTCAACTCCGGGCTGAGCGTCGGCATGGACCGCACGTACCGGATCGTCGACGGCACGGTGCGGGTGGTCGAGGGTTCCGGCAACTACGCCGGCGCGCTGGCACCGATGCTCCTGTGCTCCCTGCCTCTGGCGCTGCGCCGCCGCTACCCGCTGGCGGTGCTCTGGGCGGTGATCGCCGCAGGGCTGATGGCTCCGGGCAGCGAGGCGCGGATGATCCTCTACACGGCCCTGGTCGCGACGTACTCCGCCGTCATGCACAGCCCGTACCGGATTCCCACCCTGGCGAGCGTCGCCGTCGCGCTGCTCGTCCTGAACGGGGCCAGGACCCCGGACGTACCCACCGTCCAGAACGAGTACGTCGCCCTGCTCATCGTGCTGCCGCTCGCCGTGGTCGCGGACGGCATGCGGCAGTGGCGGACGCGCGCCGGCGCACGCCAGGAACGCATGGCCGCCCTGGAGCGGGAACAGGCCGCGGAGCTGCGCCGCGCCACCGAGCGCGAGCGGGCCCGTATCGCCCGCGACCTGCACGACGTGGTCACCCACAACGTCAGCATGATGGTCATCCAGGCGGGCGCCGCCCGCAAGGTCATGGACGCCGAACCCGGGATGGCCCGCGAGGCGCTCCTGGCCGTGGAGTCCGCCGGCCGCTCCGCGATGGCGGAACTGCGGCACACGATGGGGCTGCTCACCATGAACGCGCGGGACGACCCCGCCGCCCCTGTCGGGGAACTCGCCCCGCAGCCCGGACCGGACCAGCTCGACGCGCTCGTCGGCCGGGTGCGGGAGACGGGTCTGAGCGTCGAGCTGACGGTGACCGGAAACCGCCGTCCGGTCCCGTCCGGCATCGGTCTCGCCGTCTACCGCGTGGTCCAGGAGGCGCTGACCAACACCACCAAGCACGCGCACGGCGCGAGCGCGCGGGTGGCACTCGACTACGGGCCCGAGGCCCTGCGTACCGAGGTCGTGGACACCGGCGGCGCACCGGGACCCGGCGTGGTGCGAGGGGGAGGCCATGGGCTGCTGGGACTGCGGGAGAGAATCGCGGTCTACGGCGGCACCCTCCACGCCGGACCGACCCCCGACGGCGGGTTCCGCCTCGCCGCCGTGATCCCTCTGGAGCCGTCGTGACCAGTCACCCGCCGCGCGTGGTGGTCGTCGACGACCAGGCGCTCGTGCGCACCGGATTCCGCATGATCCTGATGGCCGAGGGCATCGACGTGGTCGCGGAGGCGGCCAACGGCGCCGAGGCCGTGGACGCCGTGCTCCGTACCCGCCCCGATGTCGTCCTCATGGACATCCGGATGCCCGAGCTCGACGGACTGGAGGCCACGCGCCGCATCCTGCGCGACTTCCCGGACGCGGCCGCCGTACCCCGCGTGATCATGCTGACCACCTTCGACCTCGACGAGCTCGTCTACGAGGCGCTGTCGGCCGGCGCCAGCGGGTTCCTGCTCAAGGACGTCACCCCGGAACACCTCGTTGCCGCCGTCCGGCTCGTACGGACCGGCGACGCGCTCCTCGCTCCAGCCATCACCCGCCGCCTCGTCGAACGCCACGCCCGCCGGACACCCGAAGCGGAGCCCGCCGCACCGCATCCCGGCCTGGCCGCCCTGACCCCGCGCGAACTGGACGTACTGCACCTGCTCGCCCAGGGCCTGAGCAACACCGAGCTCGCCGCCCGCCTCCACCTCTCCGAGACCACCGTCAAGACCCACGTCTCCCGCATCCTCGCCAAGCTCCAATTGCGTGACCGGGTCCAGGCCGTGGTCCTCGCCTACGAGACCGGGCTGGTCAGGGCGGGGGGTGAGGGCGGGGCGTGGTGACGGGTGCGCGGCCTGACGCGTGGTCCGCTGTAGTGCTCGGCGGTGACGTGCTCCAGCCACGTGGTCCCCGGCCGGTCGTCACCGGCCGGGGTCCCCTCCCACAGGGCGAGGTGCTCCATGAAGCGGTCCTCGGTGGCACCGTGCCAGTGCTCCTCACCGGGCGGACAGGTCACGGTCTCGCCGGGGTGGGTTTCGAGGACAGTGCCGTCGCGGGTGCCGATCAGGGCGATACCGGCGACGACGTGGAGGGGCTGGCCGACGGCGTGATGGTGCCAGGCGGTGCGGGCTCCGGGGGCGAAGCGGACCATGTTGGCGCGCAGCCGGGAGGGCTCCTGGCCGGCGTGGATGACGTCGAACCAGACGTCGCCGTTGAACCAGGGATCCGGCCCCTTGCCGGTGGGCTGCGGTGTCACGAATTCCATGCGGTGTTCCTCCAGTCGGGTTCCATGCGGTGCTTCTCGGGTGGGACGGCCGGGACGGGGCGGGTCAGGCGGCCTCGTCGTGGGAGAGGCCGGAGCCCAGGGCACGGGAGGCGGCGGCCTGGGCGGTGATCTCCTTGCCCTTGGCCTCTGCGGTGGGGATGGCGTCGTCCCCGGCGACGAATCGCAGCGGCGGCTGCTCCAGGCCGATGACCTCGATCAGGGCGTCGGCGAGCTTGACGGGGTCACCGTCCTGCCGGCCGTTCATCGACTGCCACATCTTCTTGGTCTCGGTGGTGCGCTCGGCGTAGCCGTCGAGGGACAGCTCGGCCCAGCTGGTGGAGGCGTCCACCAGCAGCTCGGTCCGGAAGAAGCCCGGCTCGACGATCGTGGTGCTGATGCCGAACGGTTCGACGTCGTGGCGCAGCGACTCCATCCAGCCTTCGAGGCCGAACTTGGAGGCGGCGTAGGCGACGCAGAACTCCTGGCCGACCAGACCGGCGATCGAGGAGACCGTCATGACGTGTCCCGAGCGCTGGGCGCGCATGACGGGCAGGACGGCGCGGGTGACGTTCATCGGACCGAACAGGTTCGTCTCGATCTGTGCCCGCATCTGGGCGTCGGAGATCTCCTCGAAGTAGCCGGCCTGGAACATGGCGGCGTTGTTGATGAGTACGTCGATCCGGCCGAACCTCGCGGTGGCGGCCTCGACCGCGGCGCGGGCGGCGTCCGGCTCTGCGATGTCCAGGGCGACGGCGAGGAGGCTGTCGTGCTCGCCGCCGAGGGCTTCGAGGACCTTCTGCGGGTTGCGGCCGGTGGCCACGACCCGGTGGCCGGCTTTCAGGGCCCTGCGGGCGATATCGGTGCCCAGGCCGCGTCCGGCACCGGTGAGGATAATGACCTTGCTCATGGGAAGTGCTTCCTTGAAAGGCTCGGGAAGGAGGAGTCACGTACGGCGCAGGGCGCGAAAAAGGGTCGTGCGGTGAAGGAGTCGTACGTGTGCCATCCGGTGACGTCATTCACCTTGGCATCCGTGCGTGAGCCGGAAAAGAGGAGACTTTCCTCCTGTGTAAAAACATCCTGGGACAGGTTCCTCCCCCTCACACGTGGGGTCCTTCCTGCGAGACTGGACGCATGAGTTCACAGCCGCATCTCAACGAGCTGGGCGAGTTCCTCAAATCCCGCCGCGCCGAGCTGACCCCCGCGCCGCGGGGCTGCCCGAGAGCGGACGGCCGCGCAGGGTGAGCGGGCTGCGAAGGGAAGAGGTCGCGCAGCTCGCGGCGATCTCCACCGACTACTACACCCGGTTGGAACAGGGCCGCATGCCGGCTTCGGCACCCGTCCTGAAGGCGGTTGCCGACGCGCTGCAGCTGGACGAGGACCAGCGCCGCTATCTGTTCGGTCTGGCGGGGAAGGAAGCCGTCCGGCCGCGCCGCCGCGCACTGCAGAGGGTCCAGCCGCAATTGCGCAGGGTCCTGGACGACCTCACGTCCACCCCGGCGATCGTCATGGGACGGCGAATGGACGTCATCGCCTGGAATTCGCTGGCAGGGGCACTGGTAACCGAATTCGGCGCCGTTCCGGAAAAGCGCAGAAATCACGTGCACATTCTTTTCACCGATCCGGTGATGCGCACCCTCTAAGCCGACTGGAAAAGCGTTGCCCGCACGGCCGTCGCGCAATTGCGCATGGAGGCGGCGAAGTATCCGGACGATCCCCGGCTGACGGCCCTGGTCGGGGAACTCTCCGTGCGGGACGCGGACTTCCGCCAGTGGTGGGCCGCCCACCATGTCGCCACGCTGAGCGTGGGCACCAAGGTCCTGGACCACCCCGTCGTCGGCGAGCTCAGCCTGGACTGGGACACCCTGACCGCCAGCACCGATCCCGACCAGCGGCTGGTGGTGTGGACGGCGGAGGTCGGCTCGCCCACGCAGGAGCGGCTGCGCATCCTCGCTTCCTGGGCCGCCGAGCAGCACGTGCCCGTCGCGGGCCAGGACGACTGACGGGCGCCGGAGACCTCAAGGCCTCCGGCGCCCGTTCCCCGTGCTGGTGCCGCCGCTCAGGGGCGGTCGTCCAGGTCCGTGCTGTCCACGGCGTCCGGTCCGTCCGGTCCGTTCGCCTCCGCGTCGGCCTGCTTGGCCTGGACGTCGGGGTCGAGGACCGTCGAGCCGCTTCCGTCGACCGAGGTCAGCGGGGCGCGGTCGTCGACCTCGGTGGGGGCGGGCGGCTCGACCAGCCAGTCGGGGTTGGCCTGCTTGTCCCACCAGCGCCAGACGACGTAGGCGCCGCCCGCGAGTACGGAGATCACGGCCAGCCCCTTGAACGTGCGGCCCGCCCTGGCCCGCCGCTCGTGCTTGCGGGTCAGCTTCCTGATCTCCTTCGCCGTGACCTGCCCGCGCAGAGCGGCCAGTGCGGCGGCGCTGCGGGCACCGGCCTCCTGGGCGACCGGCTGGGCCGCGGCCATCGCGTGCTCTACGCGGGGCACGGTGTAGTCCGCCGCGCTCCGGGCCGCCTGACGGGTGCGGACCGCGGCGCGCTGCGCGGCCTCGTCGACCTTGGGGGGCACATGCGTACGGGCGAGTTCGATACGTGGTGCGAGGTGCGCGCCGTACTGGACGCGGGCCTGCTGAGCTGCCTTCGAAACCTTCGGCGCGAGCAGCGTGCGGGCCTCGTGCGCGTAGTGAACGGCCTGTTCCCTGGCCGTGTCGGCGTAGGGGGCCGCCACTTCCGCGGCGTGCTGCACGCTGTCCCTCGCCGAGTCGGTTGCGGCGCGCACGCTGTCGATGCGGGTCACGGGATCCTCCTCCTTGATGGCGGGTTGGTACTCCGCCTGTCCACCCAATTCGAGATCATGCCTACTCGGGGCCTGCGCGGCACGCGGGGCGGGCATCCGGGTTATTCAGGTCATGAGGGACACCCGCGGGCAATGAGGTGCAAGGGGAGCCTGTCGACGACAATGCCACGGTTCGGCCCGGCACGCGCCGTTCGTCACGCACTTGGCCGCATTCGTTTCGCCGGAGGCCGTGGCGGGACGTCCGTGCGGGGGTGCCGGGACGCCCGTGCGGCGGGCGCGGGACGGGCGACGCGGGGTGTGGTCCGTGCGAGGATCGGTGGACGTCAGAGCAGACTTACGGAAGGCAGATCGTGGCCGAGCAGCTTTACGCCACCTTGAAGACCAATCAGGGCGACATCGAGATCCGGCTTCTGCCGAACCACGCGCCCAAGACGGTCAGGAACTTCGTCGAGCTCGCCACCGGTGAGCGCGAGTGGACCCACCCCGCGACCGGGAACAAGTCCCAGGACCGGCTGTACGACGGCACCGTCTTCCACCGCGTCATCAGCGGCTTCATGATCCAGGGCGGCGATCCGCTGGGCAATGGCACGGGCGGTCCCGGGTACGAGTTCGGTGACGAGTTCCACCCCGATCTGGCCTTCACCAAGCCGTACCTGCTGGCCATGGCGAACGCCGGTCCGGGGACCAACGGCTCGCAGTTCTTCGTGACGGTGTCGCCGACCGCCTGGCTGACCGGCAAGCACACCATCTTCGGTGAGGTCGTGGACCCGGCGAGCCAGAAGGTCGTCGACACCATCGCGGCCGCCCCGACCAACACGCGCACCGACCGCCCCGTGCAGGACGTGGTCATCGAGTCGGTCGTCGTCGAGAAGCGCTGACCGCCGACCGCCGAACGTAGCCGGCCGCTCACTCTCTGATCCGTCCGGGAACCAACTGCCCCGCCCGTCCGTACTTGATGACAGAACGGACGTGCGGGGCGGCTCGGTGCGCCCCGCCGTGATGACGAGGACCGAGGGGACCGGGAAGTGATGGGACCGATGGACCAGCAGCCGCCGGGCGAGCAGAACGCGTCCGCTCCCGCGGACGGTCCGGTCACCTGCTACCGCCACCCGGGCCGGGAGGCCGGGGTCCGCTGCACCCGCTGCGACCGCCCGATCTGCCCGGACTGCATGGTCAGCGCCTCGGTCGGCTTCCAGTGCCCGGACTGCGTCCGGCAGGGATCCGGTACGGGGCACAGCCCCGCCGCCAGCCGGCCGCGCACGATCGCCGGCGGCTCGGTCGCGGCGGACCCCCGCCTGATCACCAAGATCCTGCTCGGGATCAACATCGCGGTGTTCGTCGCGGTGCTGGCCAACAGCGCGCTGGTCGACGATCTGGTGCTGCTGGGCCGCGCCAACTTCTACTACGGCGGCCCGCCCGAGGGAATCGCCGAGGGCCAGTGGTACCGGCTGGTGACGTCGATGTTCCTGCACCAGGAGGTGTGGCACATCGCCTTCAACATGCTGGGGCTGTGGTGGCTCGGCGGTCCACTGGAGGCGGCGCTCGGCCGCGCCCGTTTCCTCGCGCTCTACATGCTCTCGGGTCTGGCGGGCAGTGCCCTGACCTACTGGCTCGCCGCGCCGAACCAGCCCTCGCTGGGTGCCTCCGGTGCCATCTTCGGTCTGCTGGGCGCCACCGCGGTGCTCATGCGCCGGCTCAACTACGACATGCGCCCGGTCTTCGCGCTCCTCGCGATCAACCTGATCATCACCTTCAACCCCTGGGGCGGAATCGCCTGGCAGGCGCATGTCGGCGGGCTGGTCGCGGGCACGCTGATCGCGATCGGCATGGTGCACGCCCCGCGCGAGCGGCGCAATCCGGTGCAGTACGGCACCTGCGCCGTGGCCCTGGCCGTGGTGATCCTGATCGTGGTCCTCAGAACAGCCTCACTGACGTAGAAAGTGCGCCGTCAGCTCGATACGGACCGTTTGTGATCGAAGTTGTCCACAGCGTGTGCCTGATCTTGTGCATTCGGTGGGTACAACTGCGCCCCTTGCCGCTGAGCTGGGTTTTTCCAGCAGGGACAAGGGGCGTACCGCCCGAGTGAGGGGCGGCTGCGGTCACACCGGCGTCAACGGCCAAGGAGTTATCCACAGATCGTCTGACCTTTTCCCCCGCCTGTGGATAACGCTGTGGGTAACTCAGGGCAAGGGTTGCGGAACCGGGGTCCGCTGTGGTGCTGCGTGCTCAGCGGGGCTACTTCCACTGGGTGGAGACGCCGAAGCCGCCGGCGATGAAGCCGAAGCCGACGACGATGTTCCAGTTCCTCAGTGCATCGATCGGCAGGTCGCCGTCGGTCACGTAGAAAACGACGATCCAGGCCAGACCGATCAGGAAGAGCGCCAGCATGACCGGCGCCACCCAGCTGCGGTTGGTCAGCTTTATAGCCGTTGCCTGCTTCGCCGGAGGGGGCGTGAAGTCGGCCTTCTTGCGGATACGTGACTTCGGCACGAGGAACTCTCCTGTCGATGCGCTGCGTTACCGCGCAGGGAACTGTTGGCTGACGCCGGGCGTGGTGCGAGGGGGAAATCCTGCCTCCCCCGGGCGTCCGTTAGCGTAGTGCTTCCGTGGCGCCGAAGGAGATAAGGGTACGTTGAGCAATTCTGCCGACTCTCCCCCAGGGCCGGTCCGGCGCTCCCTCCGGAACCCGGTCAGAGTGCTCACCGCTGCCGTTTTCGCCCTGGCCGGTCTGATCTTCGTCACCAGCGCGAACACGGCCAAGGGCACCGACATCCGCACGGACTCCTCGCTGCTGAAGCTCTCCGACCTCATCCAGCAGCGCAGCGCCAAGAACGCGGGCCTGGAGGAATCCGCCGCGGCCGTGCGCGGGGACATCGACGCCCTCGCCCAGCGCGACGACGGCAGCACCAAGGCGGAGGACGCCCGGCTCAGGGCGCTGGAACGGTCGGCCGGCACCACGAAGCTCTCCGGCCGGGCCGTGTCCGTCACCCTCGACGACGCCCCGCCGAACGCCACCGCCAACCCCGGCTACCCCGATCCGCAACCCAACGACCTGGTCATCCACCAGCAGGACCTGCAAGCGGTCGTCAACGCCCTGTGGCAGGGCGGGGCCGGCGGCATCGAGGTCATGGACCAGCGGCTGATCTCCACCAGCGCGGTGCGCTGCGTCGGCAACACCCTGATCCTCCAGGGCCGGGTCTACTCACCGCCGTACAAGATCACGGCCGTGGGTGACCCCGGGAAGCTCAAGCAGGCGCTGAACGCCTCCCCGGCGATCCAGAACTACCTGCTGTACGTGAAGGCGTACGGGCTCGGCTGGAAAGTCGATGAGCGCCAGGCGGTGACTCTTCCCGGCTACTCGGGCACAGTGGATCTCCACTATGCGGAGCCGGTGAAGTAGCGACAGCTGCGGGGAGGCCGACCGGTGTCGGTGCGACTGATCGTCAGGACGTTCAGCGAACTGTGCATCACGATCGGTGCCCTGATCATCCTCTTTGTGGTGTACGTGCTGTTCTGGACCGGAGTGAAGGCCGCCGGTGCGACCGAGGGACAGATCGACGATCTGCAACGCCAGTGGGCCCAGGGGGCGATCTCCGCACCCGCACCCGCCCCGTCGGGACCGGCCGCACCGGACTCACCCTCATCGCCGGACCCGAAGGCCCCGAAGCCCCCGGCCCCGGAGGCGTACCGCGACGGGAAGCCGTTCGCGATGCTCTACATACCGCGCTTCGGGAAGGGCTGGGACTGGCCCATCCTGGAGAACACCGAGGTGAAGACCTTGCAGAAGGGGCTGGGGCACTACCGCGGCACCGCCCGCCCCGGAGCGACCGGCAACTTCGCGGTGGCCGGCCACCGCCGCACGTACGGCGACCCCTTCAAGGACTTCCCGAAGCTGCGCCCGGGGGACCCGGTGCTGGTGACGGACGGGACGACGTGGTTCACGTACCGCATCGACAAGAAGCCCTACCGCACCGTGCCGAGCGATATCGGCGTCATCGACCCCGTCCCGCGCAAGTCCGGCTTCGAGGGGCCCGGCCGCTATCTCACGCTGACCACCTGCGACCCGGAATGGGGCAGCAGCCACCGGCTGATCGCCTGGGCGCACCTGGACGCGGCCCAGCCCGTCACCGACGGAAGGCCCGCGGCTTTCCACAGCTGACCCACGGCCCTGCTTCCGCCCTTTAGTCTGGTCCCGTATCGAATACGGAGGGGTCAGCATGTACGGCTGGATCTGGCGTCATCTGCCGGGCAACGTGTGGGTGCGCGGGTTCATCTCACTCGTGCTCGCCCTGGCGGTTGTCTACGTGCTGTTCCAGTACGTCTTCCCGTGGGCGGAGCCGCTGCTTCCGTTCGGCGATGTGACGGTCGACGGCGCGGCCGCGACGGGGGCAGGCCGATGAGCGCCCGCATCCTGGTCGTCGACAACTACGACAGCTTCGTCTTCAACCTCGTCCAGTACCTCTACCAACTCGGCGCCGAGTGCGAGGTGCTGCGCAACGACGAGGTGACCACGGCCCACGCAGAGGACGGGTTCGACGGCGTCCTGCTCTCGCCGGGCCCCGGCACCCCCGAGCACGCGGGTGTCTGCGTCGACATGGTGCGGCACTGCGCACAGACCGGTATCCCGGTCTTCGGGGTCTGCCTCGGGATGCAGTCGATGGCGGTGGCGTACGGCGGTGTCGTGGACCGCGCCCCCGAGCTGCTGCACGGCAAGACGTCCGAGGTGACCCATGAGGGCAAGGGCGTGTTCGCCGGTCTGCCCTCGCCCTTCACCGCGACCCGCTACCACTCGCTCGCCGCGGAGCGGGACACGGTTCCCGAGGAGCTGGAGGTCACCGCGCGCACGGCCGACGGCATCATCATGGGGCTGCGGCACCGGGAGCTCGCGGTCGAGGGAGTGCAGTTCCATCCGGAGTCGGTGCTCACCGAGCACGGTCACCTGATGCTGGCCAACTGGCTCGCGCAGTGCGGCTACGCCGGAGCCGTCGAGAGGTCGGCGGGGCTCGCGCCGGTGGTGGGCAAGGCCGTCGCGTGACCCCACCGCGCCACGGTCGCGACGCCGGTCGGGACGGCCCGCACGAAGAGGGGACGGACGGGGCCGCGGGCGCGTTCGAGGCGGCGGTCGGCCAGCTGGCGGACCCGCTGAACGACCCGCTGCCCGGGGAGCACACCTCCCCCTGGTTCCGCGCGGAGAGCACCCCCGCGAGGGCGGCCGGTCCGGACGGCGGTCCGGGGGCCGCCGGTTCGCCGTCGCCGCAGGCGCCACACGGGCCGCAGGCGGCTCAGGAACCCCCGCGTGAGTGGTACGACCCCGAGGGATACGAACGGGACTGGTACGGCCACCAGGGGCCCGCCCCGGCTGCCCCGCCCGCCCCGGCCGTGGTGCCACCCGCCCACGACGAGACGGTCGCTCTGCGGACGTCGGACACCCGGCGAATAGCGTCCCGCGCGCAGCAGCAGTCGCAGCAGCAGTCGCAGCCGCCGCAACAGCGGCCGCCGCTCCGCCCGGAGCCGGAACGCGGGCCGGGCACAGAGGACGCCACGGAAGTCATGGCGGTGGTCCCGGCCGACGGGCGCGCGGAAACCGTGCAGGCCGTGGACGCCCCGGACGCCTCGGACGCCTCGGACGCGGAGCCGAACAGCACCGGCGGCCGGGCCGAGCGGCGGCGTGCGGCCAAGAGCCGAGGACGGAGGCGCGGCGACCAGCGCCCGGGAACGGGGACAGGGACAGGGTCAGAGCCCGCCGCCCCCGCGAAGCCGATGTCGCGCGTCGAGGCACGACGGGCCGCGCGGGCGGCCAAGGACAGCCCGGCCGTCGTGGTCAGCCGGGTGGTCGGTGAGCTGTTCATCTCGCTGGGCGTGCTGATGCTGCTGTTCGTCACGTACCAGCTGTGGTGGACCAATGTGCGCGCCGACCAGATCGCCGGCAACGAGACGCACAAGATCCAGGACGACTGGGCCAGCGGGAAGCGTGCCCCCGGCGTGTTCGAGGCCGGCCAGGGCTTCGCCATCATCCACATCCCGAAGCTGGACGTGGTCACGCCGATCGCCGAGGGCACCAGCAAGGACAAGGTCCTGGACCGAGGCATGGTCGGCCACTACGGCGAGAAGCCGCTGCGCACGGCGATGCCGTCGGACAAGCAGGGCAACTTCGCGCTGGCCGGCCACCGCAACACCCACGGTGAGCCGTTCCGCTACATCAACCGGCTGAAGCCCGGTGACCCGATCGTGGTCGAGACCCAGGACGCCTACTACACGTACGAGATGACGAGTGTGCTGCCCCAGACCGCGCCGTCCAATGTGTCGGTGATCGGCCCGGTGCCGCCGCAGTCGGGGTTCACCAAGCCCGGCCGGTACATCACACTGACGACCTGTACGCCCGAATTCACGAGTACGTACCGAATGATCGTCTGGGGCAAGATGGTCGACGAACGGCCGCGCAGCAAGGGGAAGCCCGACGTGCTCGTGGACTGAACGGGCCGAACATCATCAGAACAGGGACGGTGCGGTGGCAGCGAGGACCGAGGACCAAGAGCAGATCGGCGAGTCCGCACCCGTGGTGCGGCGCACGCGCCGCCATCCCTTCGCGACCGCGGTCAGCGTCTTCGGCGAACTCCTGATCACCGCGGGCCTGGTGCTCGGCCTCTTCGTCGTCTACTCCCTCTGGTGGACCAACGTGCTCGCCGACCGCGAGGCGACCAAGCAGGGCCACACGGTCCGCGACCGCTGGGCCGACGGCCCCGGGGCGCTGGACACCAAGGACGGCATCGGCTTCCTGCACGTCCCGTCGATGAAGAACGGCGAGGTGCTCGTCAAGAAGGGCACCGACACCGAGAACCTCAACGACGGCATCGCCGGCTACTACACCGACCCGGTGAAGTCGGCGCTCCCCTCTGCCGAGAAGGGGAACTTCACCCTGGCCGCCCACCGGGACGGCCACGGGGCGAAGTTCCACAACATCGACAAGGTGCGGACCGGGGACGCGGTCGTCTTCGAGACCAAGGACACCTGGTACATCTACAAGGTCTTCAAGGAGCTTCCGGAGACGTCGAAGTACAACGTCGACGTGCTCCAGGAGGTCCCGAAGGGCTCGGGCAAGAAGAAGCCCGGCCGCTACATCACGCTGACGACATGCACGCCCGTCTTCACGTCGAAGTACCGCTACATCGTGTGGGGCGAGCTGGTCCGTACGGAGAAGGTCGACCGCGACCGTACGAAGCCGGCGGAGCTGCGCTGAGCCGAGCACCGACAAGCACGAGGGGCCCCGATCACCGTTGAGGTGATCGGGGCCCCGTGCTGTGCTGTGGCGCGACGGCTAGTGGCTGTTGTTTCCGTTGTTCCCGCCCAGGAAACCGTCCCCGTCCCCGTCCCCGCCCATGGTGGTGAGCGTGATGGTGGTGGCGGCCGGGTCTGCCTGGGTGTTCGGCTGCGGGTCGAGGTTGGCGACGATGGCGTTGTCGTCGTCGGAGCTGCCCTCCGCGAACTGGATGTTCGTGAAGCCGGCATCGGTCAGGAGCTGCTTGGCCTCGGAGACCTTCTTCATCCTGACCTCCGGAACGGGCTTCGTCGTCGGCTGCGGCGGGCCCTTGGAGACCTTGAGGAGGATCGCGGTGTCCTTGCCGACCTTCTCGTTGGCCGCCGGGGTCTGACCGACGACCTCGCCCGCGGGCTTCTCGTTGTCGACCTCGGACTTGCCGACATTGGTGAAGCCGAGTTGCGTGAGCTGGTCCAGCGCGGCGTCGTACGAACGGTCAGTCACCGGGGGCACCAGGATCAGCTTCTCCGTCGCGACCGAGATCTCGACCTCGGAGTTCTTCTCGGCCTTGGCGTTGCCCTTGGGCGACTGGTCCAGGACGGTGCCCGGCTGGGCGTCGGCGGACTCCACCGACTTGACGTTGACCGTGAAGCCCTGGTCCTCAAGGACCTTGCGCGCGCTGTCCTCCGACTTCTCCGTGACGTCCGGGACGCTGACCTTCGGAGCACCCGTGGAGACGAAGACCGTCAGGGTCTCGTTCTCCGACATCTGCTCGTCGGGCGTCGGGGTCTGCCGGCAGATCTTGTTCTTCGGCTGGTCCTTGCACGCTTCCTTCGGGCCCAGCTTGAGCACGATGGTGGCGTTGTCGGCGAGCCTCTGCGCTTCCTTGACGGTGCTGCCGACCATGTTGGGCGCGTCGAACTTGTCGCCGCCGCCGCTCGTGTCACCGAAGACCGACTTGCCGATCAGGACCGCCCCGATCAGCACCAGGACGCCCGCGACGATCAGCAGGATCGTCGAGGTGTTGCTCTTCTTCTGACGGCGGCGGTCGGGTCGGTCGTCGTAGCCGTAGCCGTCGTGGTCCGGGTTGACCGGGGGCAGCATCGAGGTCTGGGCGCCGTTCTGGTCCGCGGGGCGCATGGCGGTGGTGGGCTGGTCGTTGCCGTACCCGTCGTAGCCGCCGTAGCCGGCCGCGCCCATCGCCGCGGTGGCTGCGACCGGCTGGCCGTCGAGGCAGGCCTCGATGTCGGCGCGCATCTCGTCGGCCGACTGGTAGCGGTAGTCCGGGTCCTTGACCAGGGCCTTCAACACGATCGCGTCCATCTCGGGCGTGATCTCGGGGTCGAAGTTGCTCGGGGTCTGCGGCTCTTCCCGTACGTGCTGGTAGGCGACCGCGACGGGCGAGTCACCGATGAACGGCGGCCGGACCGTCAGCAGCTCATAGAGCAGACAACCCGTCGAATAAAGGTCTGACCTGGCGTCGACCTGCTCGCCCTTGGCCTGCTCCGGGGAGAGGTACTGGGCGGTGCCGATGACGGCCGAGGTCTGGGTCATCGTCATACCGGAGTCGCCCATGGCGCGGGCGATGCCGAAGTCCATGACCTTGACCTGGCCGGTGCGCGTCAGCATGACGTTGGCCGGCTTGATGTCACGGTGGACGATGCCCGCGCGGTGCGAGTACTCCAGCGCCTGGAGGATGCCGACCGTCATTTCGAGGGTGCGCTCCGGCAGCAGCCTGCGGCCCGAGTGCAGCAGCTCTCTGAGCGTCGAGCCGTCGACGTACTCCATGACGATGTACGGGATCGAGACCCCGTCGACGTAGTCCTCACCCGTGTCGTACACCGCGACGATCGCCGGATGGTTCAGGGAGGCGGCGGACTGGGCCTCACGGCGGAACCGGGCCTGGAAGGACGGGTCGCGGGCGAGGTCCGCCCGAAGCGTCTTCACAGCTACGGTGCGGCCGAGCCGGGTGTCGTGGGCGAGGTATACCTCAGCCATGCCACCACGGCCGAGCACCGAGCCCAGCTCGTACCGGCCGCCGAGGCGACGCGGCTCTTCCATAACTGTTCCAGCCCTCTCCGTCAGTCCTGACCGCACCGGTGTGCGGTCCGGCGGTGTGCTGTTCGCGCATACGCTACCGGCCGCGCCCTACGTGATCAGCCCGCAGCCCCTACCTGATATCCGACCGGTATCCCAACGTGCGGATATGGCGTCCGGCGTGACGGGTGTCACTTCTTGCTGTCGATGACCGCCTGCATGACCTTCTTCGCGATGGGGGCCGCAAGGCCGCCACCGGAGATGTCGTCGCGGGTGGCCTTGCTGTCCTCGACGACCACGGCGACGGCGACGGGGGAACCGCTGTCGGTCTTCGCGTACGAGACGAACCAGGCGTACGGATTCTCGCTGTTGCCGAGACCGTGCTGGGCCGTACCCGTCTTGCCGCCGACGGTGACGCCGGGGATCTTGGCGTTGCTGCCCGTTCCCGACTCGACGACGGTCTTCATCATTTCCTGGATCTTCTGGGCGTTCTCACCCGACAGGGGCTGGCTGAGCTGCTCCGGCTCGTGGGTGTAGATGTCGTCCAGGCCGGGCGACTGCCGCTTGGCGACCATGTACGGCTGCATCAGTTTGCCGTCGTTGGCGACCGCGGAGGCCACCATGGCCATCTGGAGCGGGGTGGCGCGGTTGGACGCCTGACCGATGCCGGCCATCGCGTTCTGCGGCGGGTTGTCCTTGGGGTAGACGCTCGCGTCGGCGCGGACCGGGGTGAAGACTTCCTTGTTGAAGCCGAACTTGTCGGCCTCGTCGATCATCTTCTGGTTGCCGAGGTCATCGCTGATCTTGCCGAAGACGGTGTTGCAGGAAATCCGCAGCGCCTCCCGGAGCGAGACGTTCTCACACTGGATGTTGCCCTCGTTCGGCAGGTCCTGGGTGGTCTGGGGCATACGGAAGGGCACCGGCGAATCTGTCTTGGCGTCGATGTCGGTGTAGAGCCCGTTCTCCAGGGCGGCGGCCGCGGTGACGATCTTGAAGGTCGAACCGGGCGGGTAGGTCTCGCGCAACGCCCGGTTGAGCATCGGCTTGTCCTTGTCCTTCTGGAGCGCCTGCCAGGCCTTGGAGTCCTTGCCGGAGTTGCCCGCGAAGGTCGAGGGGTCGTACGAGGGCGTGCTGGCGAGCGCCAGGATGGCGCCGGTCTGCGGGTCGAGGGCGGCGACGGCGCCCTTCTTGTCACCGAGCCCCGTGAAGGCGGCCTTCTGCGCGGCGGAGTTGAGCGTGGTGACGACGTTGCCGCCCTGCTTCTTGTCGCCGGTGAACATCGACATGGTGCGGTCGAAGAACAGCTGGTCGTCGTTGCCGGTGAGGATGCCGTCCTCGATGCTTTCCAGCTGGGTGGCCCCGAAGGCCTGCGAGGAGTAGCCGGTGACCGGGGCCCACATGGGGCCGTCCTGCCAGACCCGCTTGTACTTGAAGTCGCTGTCCTCGGTCTCCTTGGACCCGGTGACGGCCTTGCCTCCGTCGACGATGATGTCGCCGCGCTCGTGGGCGTACCGCTCGATGCGGACGCGGCGGTTCTCGTCGCGGGTGTTGAGCTCGTCGGCCTTCACGTACTGGAGGTAGTTGGTCCGTACGAGCAGGGCGAAGATGAGGACGCCGCAGAAGATCGCGATCCGGCGCAGGGGCTTGTTCACGGTCGGACCACCTGGGTCATCTCGGCGTCGGAGGTAGGCGCGGGGGCCGGGGCGGGGCGGCGGGCGGTGTCGCTGATCCGGATGAGGATGGCGATCAGTGCCCAGTTGGCCAGTACGGACGAACCGCCGTATGCGAGGAAGGGCATGGTCATACCGCTGAGCGGGATGAGTCCCATGACGCCGCCGGCCACCACGAAGACCTGGATCGCGAAGGCACCGGAGAGGCCGATCGCGAGGAGCTTGCCGAAGGGGTCACGGGCTGCGAGGGCGGTGCGGACGCCCCGCTCGACGATCAGCCCGTAGATCAGCAGGACGGCCATCATCCCGGCCAGCCCCAGCTCCTCGCCGACGGTGGAGAGGATGAAGTCCGCGTTGGCGGCGAACATGATCAGGTCCGAGTGTCCCTGGCCAAGGCCGGTGCCGAGTGTGCCGCCGGAACCGAATGACATGAGGGACTGGGCGATCTGGTCGCTCTGCGCCATCGTCGCCGTTGAGAACGGTTCGAGCCAGGCGTTCACTCGTTCCTGCACGTGAGGCTCGAAGGACGCCACCCCCACCGCACCGGCTGCCGACATCAGCAGACCGAAGACGATCCAGCTGGTCCGCTCGGTGGCGACGTACAGCATGACGACGAACAGACCGAAAAACAGCAGGGACGTACCGAGGTCGGTCTCGAAGACGAGGATCAGGATCGACAGGGCCCAGATGGTGATGATCGGGCCGAGGTCGCGTCCGCGCGGCAGGTACATCCCCATGAAACGGCGGCTGGCCAGTGCCAGAGCGTCCCGCTTGACCATGAGGTAGCCGGAGAAGAACACGGCGATGAGGATCTTGGCGAACTCGCCCGGCTGGATGGTGAACGAGCCGAGGCTGATCCAGATCTTCGCGCCGTTCACCGCGGGGAAGAACATCGGGATGACCAGCAGGATCAGCGCCGCGACCATCGAGATGTACGTGTAGCGCTGGAGGATGCGGTGGTCCTTGAGGACGATCAGCACGGCGACGAAGAGCGCGACGCCGATGGCCGAGTACAGCAGCTGCTTGGGGGCGTCCGGGCTGTACGAGCCGTACAGGTACTCCGCTCGCTGGATCAGCCTGGGCGACTGGTCCAGCCGCCAGATCAGCACCAGGCCGAGGCCGTTGAGCAGGGTGGCCAGCGGCAGGAGCAGCGGGTCCGCGTACGGGGCGAACTTGCGCACCACGAGGTGGGCGACGCCGCCGAGCAGGATGAGCCCCGCTCCGTAACCGAACATGCCGGACGGGAGGCTCCCGTCCAAGGCCAGGCCCACGTTGGCGTAGGCGAACACCGAGATGGCGATGGCGAAGACCATCATCATCAGTTCGGTGTTGCGCCGGCTCGGTGCGTCGATCGCGCCGATCGTGGTCGTGTTGGTGACAACGCTCATAGTGCTGAAGGCCCCCTACGGCTTTACTGCTTACCGCACTGCGGGACCAGCTTCTTCTCTTCCTCCGAGAGGCTGGGACCAGGAGTGGGAGTCGCTGAAGTCTGGTTGGTCTTGGTGGTGCCGGACTTTCCGGACGACTTGTTGGTGTCCGTGTCCGTACCGCCGGCCTGGCCCTCGTCACTGGGGGCGTTCTTCTCGGCTGCGCGGCGCTGTGCGTCCTTCTTGCAGGCAGTCGCCTGGGCGGAGAGTTCGTCGATCTTCTCGCGGGCGTCCGCGAGGTTGCCCTCGGTGATGGTCGCCTCGACCTGCTTGCGCTGGTAGGGCGGCAGGTACTTGAGTTCGATCTCGGGGTGGTCGTTCTCCACCTTCGAGAGCGAGACCCAGGCGAGGTCCTGGCCGATGCCCCGGTACAGCGCGACGTTGTCGTTCTTGGCGCCCACGTAGAACTGGGTCTGCGTCCAGCGGTAGCCGCCGTACAGGCCGCCGCCGATGACCGCCAGCGCGAGCACGACGTACAGCGACCTCTTGAGCCACTTGCGGCCGCCGGGCTTGACGAAGTCCTCGTCGGAGTAGGACCCGAAGGACCCGTCCGGCATTCCGTCGTAGCCGGAGCCGTCACCGCTGCCGGGCGGTCCGAAGCCGCCCGAGGGTGGCGGGACGGGGCGGCCGAGGCCTGCCGCCCGTCCGGCGGGGGTCTGCATCGCGCCGTCGTCGTTGAGCTGGGCGGCCTGGTTCTCCGCCACCGCGCCGACGATGACCGGGGTGTCGTTGAGCTGCCCGGCCAGAGTGTCGTTGCCGTCGACGTCGAAGACGTCCGCGACGATGCAGGTGATGTTGTCCGGGCCACCGCCGCGCAGCGCGAGCTGGATCAGGTCCTGGATGGTCTCCTGCGGCCCCTGGTAGCTGGCGAGCGTCTCCTCCATCGTTTGGTGGGAGACGACGCCGGAGAGGCCGTCGGAGCAGATCAGATAACGGTCGCCGGCCCGGACCTCGCGGATGGAGAGGTCGGGTTCGACGTGGTCGCCACTGCCCAGCGCGCGCATCAGCAGGGAGCGCTGCGGGTGGGTGGTGGCCTCCTCCTCGGTGATCCGGCCCTCGTCGACCAGCCGTTGGACCCAGGTGTGGTCCTGCGTGATCTGGGTCAGTACGCCGTCACGCAGCAGGTACGCGCGTGAGTCACCGACGTGCACGAGGCCGAGCCGCTGACCGGTCCACAGGAGGGCGGTGAGCGTGGTGCCCATGCCCTCCAGCTGCGGGTCCTCCTCGACCATCATGCGCAGCTGGTCGTTGGCCCCCTGCACCGCCGTACCGAGCGAGGTGAGGATGTCGGAACCGGGGACGTCGTCGTCCAGCTGCACGAGTGTGGAGATCACCTCGGAACTGGCGACCTCACCCGCGGCCTGTCCGCCCATTCCATCGGCGATGGCGAGAAGGCGGGGACCGGCGTAGCCGGAGTCCTCGTTGCCTTCCCGGATCATGCCCTTGTGCGATCCGGCGGCGAAGCGCAGGGAAAGACTCATGCGCACCTCGCCCGTCGGTTCGGGGTACAGCCGGTCTCGCGCCACACTGCCCACCCTCCGGTCGGGAGCCCTGCCGGGTCCGATGCCCGGGGCACCGCGGCTCGCTCGCTCCGCTCGCTCATTGTCGTACTACTTCCGCAGCTCGATGACGGTCTTGCCGATCCGGATCGGCGCGCCCAGCGGAACAGGCGTCGGGGTGGTGAGACGGGTCCGGTCCAGATACGTGCCGTTGGTGGACCCGAGATCCTCGACGATCCACTGGCCGTCACGGTCGGGGTAGATCCTGGCATGCCTGCTGGACGCGTAGTCGTCGTCCAGCACGATCGTTGAATCATGGGCGCGGCCCAGCGAGATGGTCTGCCCCTGGAGCGCCACCGTGGTGCCGGTCAGGGTGCCCTCGGACACGACCAGCTTGGTAGGCGCCCCCCGGCGCTGGCGGCCGGGCTGCTGGCGTTGCTGCGGTGGTGCCGCAGCGGTCTGGCGTGCCTGTGGCGGGCGCGCGTCGTTCGCAGTGCGGCGTGAGCCGCGCTGCGTTACGCGCGTTCCGAACAGGTCGCTGCGGATGACCTGGACGGCCACGATCACGAACAGCCACAGAACAGCCAGGAAACCTAGCCGCATGACCGTAAGGGTCAGCTCTGACATTGCCCCCGCTTCACCCTTCGGCTTGCCGGTAAACGATGGTGGTGTTGCCCACGACGATCCGCGAGCCGTCGCGGAGCGTAGCGCGGGTTGTGTGCTGCCCGTCTACCACGATGCCGTTGGTAGACCCGAGATCCTGGATCGTCGAGGGCGTTCCGGTCCGGATCTCACAGTGCCGGCGGGAAACGCCGGGGTCGTCGATCCGCACGTCGGCGTCGGTGCTGCGGCCCATCACCAACGTCGGGCGGGAGATCTGATGGCGGGTGCCATTGATCTCGATCCAGCGTCGCACCTGCGTGTTCGGCAGGGGGCTGGGATTGGCCGGCGGGCGCCGGTCGGATGGGGGTGCTGCGGGACGCCCCGCGCCCGGCGGTGGGGCCGCGGGCATGGGCGGGGCGGAGGTGGGCGGGTAGCCGTAGCCGCCGGGAGGCTGCGGGGCGGCGGGGCGCCCGTGGCCGGAACGGGGCGGGCCGGCGGGCTGTCCGGGCTGGTTCTGGAAACCGTGCTGCTCGGGCTGGCTCTGCTGTGACGAACTCGATGCCAGCGTGCGGCTGCGTACCCGGTAGAGACCGGTGTCGAGGTCGTCGGCCTTCTCCAGGTGGACCTTGATGGGGCCCATGAAGGTGTACCGCTGCTGCTTGGCGTAGTCCCGGACCAGGCCCGAGAGCTCGTCGCCCAACTGGCCCGAGTACGGGCTGAGCCGCTCGTAGTCGGGGGCGCTGAGTTCGACGATGAAGTCGTTGGGGACGACGGTCCGCTCGCGGTTCCAGATGGTGGCGTTGTTGTCGCACTCCCGCTGGAGGGCTCCAGCGATCTCGACCGGCTGCACCTCGGACTTGAAGACCTTGGCGAAAGTGCCATTGACGAGACCTTCGAGACGTTGCTCGAAACGCTTCATGACTCCCATGGGGCACCTCCTCCGGTGTCGTCGTCCCTGTACTGCTTACTGATCGTATCCACGCGTCGGGAAATCGGCTGGTTCCCCTTGTCTGCACTGCGGATGAGTGTCCCCCCTCACACGGATCGTAGAGGCGGTCTCCTCACAGTGTCCCGCACCTTGGGTGCACTCAGGAGGAGTGGGGGGCGCCGGGTCCGGGTTCCCGGTTCCCGTCAGGCGTTCGACGAAACAAAGGGATGTGAATCCGCCCTGTCCAGCGTGCTAATCTTCCTGATGTCGCCAGGGGCTCGCACCGAAAAGTGAGAGATTCTGGAAACACCACTCATGCGCGAGTGGCGGAACGGCAGACGCGCTGGCTTCAGGTGCCAGTGTCCTTAGGGACGTGGGGGTTCAAATCCCCCCTCGCGCACAAGAGAGAAGCCCCGCAGACCTTGGTTTGCGGGGCTTCTTCAGTTTGGCCCGGACCGGTCGGCCGGTCTTGGTTTCACGTGAAACGCCCGACTGATGCCCGTAGGTGCGGGCGCAGCGCGGGCGCAGGGGGAGCCGGTCGGGCGGGAGTGCTGGGATCGTTATACGGAAGGCCCGGGTCCCATGGGACCCGGGCCTTCCGTATGTACGCAGGCGCCCCGGGTGTCTCGGGGGCCTCGCGCGTTCAGGCGCTTGAGGTGCTTGGGGTTGCTTGGGGGTGCTTGAGGTGTCTCAGGCGGCGAGTCGGGATGCGAGGCCCTTGGCCTTCTCCGTGGCGTCGGTGAGCGCCTTCGCGCGGGAGGCCTCGGCCAGCGGGATCAGCTCGGCCATTGCCGGATTGCTGTGGGCCAGGGTGAGTTCCGGGACGATGAAGTCGACCTCGGCGGCGAACATGGACGTCAGCAGCGTCGCCAGATAGTTCTGGACGAACTCGGCGCCCTCGCGCGGAGTGCCAGGGGCGTAGGAGCCGCCGCGGCTGGCGACGACCGTGATCGGGGTACCGGCCACCGGGCTGTCGGGGCCGGTGTTGTGGCCCGCGATGATCACGTGGTCGAGCCACGCCTTCAGGGTCGACGGAATCGAGAAGTTGTACATCGGTGCGCCGATCAGCACCGCGTCCGCGGCGATCAGCTCGGCGGCCAGTTCACTGCGCAGCGGGTGCTCGGCGCCGGCGGCTGCGGCCGCGGCGTCCAGATGCGGCAGCGGGGTGACGGCGAGATCGCGGTAGATGACCTGCCCGTCGGGGTGCTGCTCGCGCCAGGCCTCCACGAAGGCGGCGGTGACCTCACGTGACGCCGAACCCTGGGGGAAGACGGCGGAGTCGAGGTGAAGAAGGGTGGCCATGGGGGTCTCCAGGGATGTCAGTAGCCAGGCGGGCCGGTGAGGCGGGGCTGATTTTCGTATGTACCTAGTGATAACATAGTGCCTTACTAATCGTAAGTCCCTTGTGATGGCGCAGTACCCTGGGCGTATGGCGGATCACAGCGAGCAGGCGTGCCGACGGGTCGACGTGAGCATCAGCCGCGTCTTCGAGCTGTTCGGCAAGCGCTGGACGGGGCCGATCGTCTCCGTACTGATGCAGCAGCCCGTGCACTTCGCCGATCTGCGGCGAGCGATTCCCGGCATCAGCGAGCGCATGCTCTCGGACCGGCTGTCCGAACTGGGGACGGCGGGGCTGGTGGTCCGGGAGGTGGACGAGGGGCCGCCGCTGCGGGTCTCGTACCGCCTGACCCAGGCCGGCGCCGCGATGGAGCCCGCGCTCAAGGAACTGGGGCGTTGGGCGGAGACGCATCTGACGGACGGCGGGGGCGACTGCTAGGTCCGGCGTGCCGGGGGTTTTCCACAGGTGCTCTGAGCCGTCATCCACAGGGGGAGACGGCTGCCGGTGAACGGCGGTACCTTCGTCAGCAGTTGATGTTGGACCGGGGCGCCGGACGGCGGTTTCGGGCGAGGCCGGGGGAGCTGCGCGCCATGGGTGAGATCGAAGCGACGGTGCCGGTACAGCGGGCCGCGGAGGGGGGTCCGCGCATTCCGGTCGTGCCCGGATTCGCCCGGCGCGGGTACCCGAAGGGGCCCGGTGGCCCGCAGTCGCCGCGGGGCGCGGGCAAGGCGCTGCGTGCGCGTGTGCCCCGGTCCTCGCACGCGTCGCTGGTCCTGCCCGGGGGCAGGCCCGACGCGGTCCGGGCGGTCGAGGAGTCGAACCGGGGCCGGGTGCCCGAGCTCACGCCGATCCGGGTGGGGCGGATGGCGGCCACCCCGTTCGCCTTTCTCCGGGGTTCGGCGGGGCTGATGGCCCACGATCTGGTGGGCACCCCCGTCACGGGTGTGGCGGCCCAGCTCTGCGGTGACGCCCACGCGGCCAACTTCGGTCTGTACGGCGATGCGCGCGGCAACCTGGTCATCGACCTGAACGACTTCGACGAGACCGTGACCGGGCCGTGGGAGTGGGATCTCAAGCGCCTGGCCACCTCACTGGTGCTCGCGGGCCGTGAGGCCGGCGCGGACGAGGAGACGTGCCGCAGGGGCGCGTACGACACGGTGGGCGCCTACCGGCGGACGATGCGGCTCCTGGCCAAGCTGCCCGCGCTCGACGCCTGGAACGCCATCGCGGACGAGGAGCTCGTCTCGCACACGGACGCGCGTGATCTCCTCGGCACGCTGGAGCGGGTCTCCGAGAAGGCCCGCAACAACACCAGCGCCCGCTTCGCCGCGAAGTCCACGGAGGAGTCGGGGGACGGCGGACGCCGATTCGTCGACGCACCGCCGGTGCTGCGCCGGGTGCCGGACGCGGAGGCCGCGGCCGTGGCGGCGGGGCTCGGTGACTATCTGGGCACCGTCTCACCGGACCGGGTGCCGCTGCTCGCCCGGTACGCGATCCACGATGTGGCGTTCCGGGTGGTCGGCACGGGGAGCGTGGGCACCCGCTCCTATGTGGTGCTGCTGCTGGATCACCGGGGCGAGCCGCTGGTGCTTCAGGTGAAGGAGGCCAGGCCCTCGGTGCTGGCTCCCCATCTGCCGGCTGCCGGGTTCGAGGTGCCGGCGGTGGGGCACGAGGGGCGCCGGGTGGTGCTCGGGCAGAGGAGGATGCAGGTCGTCAGCGACATCCTGCTCGGCTGGACGACCGTGGACGGGCGGCCCTTCCAGGTGAGGCAGTTCAGGAACCGCAAGGGCAGCGTCGACCCGGCGGCCCTCGCCGCCGACCAGGTCGACGACTACGGCCGGATGACCGGCGCGCTGCTGGCCCGTGCGCACGCGCACAGCGCGGACCCGAGGCTCATAGCGGGCTACTGCGGCAAGAACGACGAGCTGGACGAGGCGTTGGCCGCGTTCGCGGTGACCTACGCGGACCGTACGGAGGCGGATCACGCCGAGCTCGTGCGGGCGATCGCCGCCGGTCGGACAGAGGCAGAGCCGGGGGTGTGACATCCGTTGTGCGGACCGCGCGTCTCCGGGGCGTCGCCCGTGGCCATACGCTGGACGGGTGACCCACGAAGCCGCCGGGGTGCCGACCACCCGGAACGACGATGACCGGCAGGACGACGACCGGCAGGACCAGGACCGGCAGGACGAGCGGCCCGGCCGCCCGGATGACGCGCGCGCCGAGACCGCTCCTCCCGCCGGGGCGTCGGCCGACGGCGCCGACGGCGGGCCTGCCGAGCAGCCGCGGCCCGAGGCGCGTCTCGCGCATGCCGTGCGGGTCGCTGAGCAGGCCCTGATCGAGTTCGAGATCGCGGTGGAGACCTTCCGGGTGGAGGTGGAGAACTTCTCCCGGCTGCATCACCAGCGGCTGGGCCCGATGTACACGCGTCTCGACGAGCTCGACGCTCAGATCGCGGAGGCGCGGGCCGCGAGGACCGGTGACCCCGAGGATCTGCGCAAGGCGCAGGAGGCGCGGGCGGTCGTGATGCCCATGCCGGGTGTGGACGAGCTGTTCCACGACTGGATGGACTCCGACGGGCTCTCCCCCGAGGCGAGCGCGATGCTGACGGAGCAGCCCGTCCGGCCGCCGAAGCGGGTCCGGCCGACCGAGGAGGCCCGCAAGCTGTACCGCGAGCTGGCGCGCAAGGCCCATCCGGATCTGGCCCAGGACGAGGAGGAACGGGCCCGCCGGGACGAGTTCATCACCCGCGTCAACGCCGCGTACGGGCGTGGGGACGAGGAACTGCTCAAGGAGCTGGCCCAGGAGTGGGCGGCCGGACCGGCCGCTCCGGAGGCCGAGCTTGGGGAGGCCGACGAGCTCTACGCCCGGCTGAACTGGCTGACCCAGCGCAAGGAGCTGCTGACGGTGCTTGCGCAGGAGCTGGAGCAGAGCGCGATCGGCGCCATGCTGCGGATGGCGCCCGACGATCCGGATCACCTGCTCGAAGAGATCGCGGATCAGCTGCTGGGCGAGGTGGCGCAGCGTGAGGCGGAGCTGGCAGCCCTGGTGCAGTAGCGTTTCCGGGGATTTCGGAGCGTAACCAACGAAAGAAGGCGTGACCCATGAATTTCGGCCCGCTCCCCACGGTCGATGTGACGGCGGTGCCGGCGGACGGCCTCGTGCTGGACGTACGGGAGGACGAGGAATGGGCGGCCGGGCACGTCGACGGCGCCCTGCACATTCCGATGAGCGGCTTCGTGGGCCGCTCCGGTGAGCTCACGGAGGCGGCGGAGGACGGTCGGCGCGTGCATGTGATGTGCCGGGTCGGCGGCCGGTCCGCCCAGGTCACCCAGTACCTGGTGCAGCAGGGCATCGACGCCGTGAACATCGACGGCGGAATGCTCGCCTGGGACGCCGCCGGTCGCCCGATGGTCACCGACAGCGGAAACCCTGCCTTCGTCGCCTGACCGTCCGCCGCCTGGGGCCCGGGTGGCTGCGAAACCGGATGGGCTCTTCCGGTTTCCCGGCGGCCCCGGTGGCGGTGCGGGGTCAGTCCAGGGAGTGCGCGGCCAGCAGGTCGCCCAGAGCCTCCTCGTGGGCGGCGGCCGGGCCTAGGGAGAGCTCGATCTGCTTCGCCCAGGCGTGGAAGCGGTGCAAGGGGTAGTCGGTGTCCGCGCCGAAGCCGCCGTGCAGGTGCTGTGCCGTCTGCACGACCCGGCGGACCCCGTCCGACGCCCAGATCTTCGCGACGGCGACATCGCCCGCGGGCGGCAGCGCGCCACCCCCGCCGGTCGCGATCCGCCAGGCGGCCTGCCAGAGGGTGACCTCCATGGCCCGCAGGTCGATGTAACGGTCGGCGGCCTGTACGGCGACGGCCTGGAAGGTCGCCACCGGGAAGCCGAACTGCTCGCGCTTTCCGGTGTACTCACTCGTCATGGCGAGCACGGCCTCACCCAGCCCCAGCGCGAGCGCGCAGGTTCCGGTGGTGAGCAGTGCGTGCAGCCACTCCCAGGCGCCGACGGCGTCGATCAGCTCGCGGGGCGCGATCCGTACCGCGTCCAGCCGTACCTCACCGAACAGTTCACCGCTGGTGGAGACCTGCTCCGCGACGGTGAGGCCGTCGTGGACGCGCCGGACCATGGCCACGACGGCGCGGCCGTCCCCGGTGTGGGCGGGCACCGCGATCCAGTCGGCGGTCTGCGCCCACGGAACAGCCGACTGCACGCCGTCCAGCACCCAGCCGGCTTCCGGGCTGTCTCCCTCGTGCCCGGTGCCGTCCGGGCGGGCGGTGACGGCGAGTTCGGCCGGATCGTGGCCGGTGCGCCCGTTGGCTCCGACGGTGAGGACGAGCTCACCGCGGCCGACGCCGGGCAGCAGCTCGGCGGCCAGCCCCTGGTCCCCGTACCGCTGGAGCGCCATCGCGACCGCGCACGTCTCCAGCAGCGGGACCCGGGCGAGGACCTTCGCGGACTCGCGCAGCACCAGGCAGAGCGTGATCAGGTCGAGGCCGGCCCCGCCGTGCTCGGGCGAGAGTGTCAGGCTCAGCAGATCCCCGGCGGCGAGCCGGGCCCACAGCGGCCTGTCGATGTCCTCGGCCACCGCACCCGGTACGAGTGCGGGGCTGGGAACCGCGTCGGGCGCGACGCCCGAGAAGACGGCCCGTGCCGCCTCCGCGGCTGCCTGCTGTTCCTCGGTGTAGGTGAAGTCCACTGTCCTGGCCTCCCGCGAACCGCTGTGCCCGTGCTGGACCTGACGGTGCGTCAAGATAGAACAGGTTCTACAAAAAGGGAACAGGCGCGGTGCGGTTCGGTGCTGCCCGGTGCGGGGGCGGGTGCGCCGTGTGGCGCGCTCACGTGCTCACCGGTCGAAGTCGAGTTCCACCTCCCCGGTCACCGGATGGGACTGGCAGGCCAGTACATAGCCGGCGCCCGTCTCTTCCGGTTCGAGCGCGAAGTTGCGGTCCATCCGCACCTCGCCCGAGACCAGGAAGGCCCTGCACGTACCGCACACGCCCCCCTTGCAGGCGTACGGCGCGTCCGAGCGGCTGCGGAGCACCGTCTCCAGCAGCGATTCGCCCTCCTGCACGGGCCACTTGCCCGAGCGGCCGTCCAGGGTCGCCGTGAGCATGCTGTCCGCCGGAGCCTCGATCCGGGGGCGGGCCGCGGCGCCGGGCCCGTCGTCGACGTGGAAGATCTCCTGGTGGATCCGGGCCCGCTCGACCCCCAGGCCGTGCAGCGCGCCCTCGGCGGCCCGCACCAGGCCGAGCGGGCCGCACAGATACCAGCCGTCCACATCGGCCACCGGGAGCAGCGCGGGCAGCAGTCCGGTGAGCCGGTCGCGGTCCAGCCGGCCCGAGGGGAGACCGGCCTGCTGCTCCTCCCGGGAGAGCGCGGTGACCAGCTGGAACCGGTCCGGATAGCGGTCCTTGAGGTCAGCCACCTCGTCCAGGAACATCGTCGACGCGGCGGTCCGGTCGCTGCGGATCAGGCAGAACGAGGCGTCGGGTTCCCGCGCCAGCAGCGTCGCCGCGATGGACAGCACCGGGGTGATCCCGCTGCCGCCCACGACCGCCGCGAACTGCCCGGCTCGCGGGGTGAGCACGAAGCGGCCCATCGGGGGCATCGCCTCGACCTGGTCGCCGACCGCGAGCTCCTTCAGCGCGTAGGTGGAGAACGCGCCGCCGTCGACGAGCCGGATGCCCACCCGCAGGCGCGGCTCGGCCGGCTGCTCGGTGGCCGGTGCGCAGATCGAGTACGAGCGGCGGACCTCCTCACCGTCGACGGTGTAGCGGACATTGAGGTGCTGGCCGGGTCTGTGGCGGAAGGTCTCGCGCAGATCCGGCGGCACGGTGAAGTCGACAGCGACCGAATCGTCCGTGAGCCGTTCGATCGCGCTGACCCGGAGCGGATGGAACATCTACAACTCCTTGAAGTGGTCGAACGGTTCGCGGCATGACACACACCTGCGCAGCGCCTTGCAGGCGGTGGACGAGAACCGGCTCAGCAGCTCCGTATCGGTGGAGCCGCAGTGCGGGCAGCGCACCGAAAGGGCGAGCGGCACGGGTCCGGCGGCGGGCGAGGCCGTGCTGTGCGACCGAGGAGGCGCTATGCCGAACTCGGTTAGCTTGCGGCGCCCTTCCGCGCTGATGTCGTCCGTCGACCAGGCCGGGGTGAGGACGGTGACCACGGAGACCTCGGTCATGCCGTGGTCGAGCAGCACGCGCTCGATGTCCGTGGACATCGTCTCTATCGCGGGGCAGCCGGTGTAGGTGGGGGTGAGGCGGACCATGACGCGGCCCGGTGCCAGCACCTCCACACCCCGGAGCACGCCCAGCTCCTCCAGGGTCAGCACCGGCAGCTCCGGGTCGGGGACGGAGCCGGCGAGGCCGCGCAGCTCGTCCTCCAGCGCCGTACGGGTCACCATGACGCCCCCGGGTGACTGCGGTGCAGGTGCTGCATCTCGGCGATCATCCGGCCGAAGTGCTCTGTGTGGATGCCCTGGCGGCCCGCTCCGGCCGTCCAGGCGCCGGACTGCGGGCCGGTCGGCACGGTCAGCGTGGCCCGCTCCAGAACGGTGGTGACGGAGGCCAGCCAGTTGCCCCGCAGGGCGTTCCAGTCCACCTCGACGCCTTCGACGGGCTGGGACAGCTCACCGGTGAAGCGCCACAGCGCGTCCACCGCGCGCTGCATCCGGTCGTGGCTCTCCGGCGTGCCGTCACCGAGGCGCAGGGTCCACTGCTCGGCATGGTCCCGGTGGTAGGCGACCTCCTTGACGGCCTTCGCCGCGATGCCCGCGAACTCGCCGTCACCGGCCGCCAGCCGCTCGTACAGCCGGTGCTGGTGGACGGAGAAGAAGAGCTGGCGGGCGATGGTGTGGGCGAAGTCGCCGTTCGGCTGCTCGACCAGCTGGACGTTGCGGAAGGCGCGCTCCTCGCGCAGATACGCCAGCTCGTCCTCGTCCCCGACGAGGGAGAGCAGCAGGCGGGCCTGGCCCAGCAGGTCCAGGGCGATGTTGGCGAGGGCCACCTCCTCCTCCAGCACGGGGGCGTGGCCCGCCCACTCCCCCAGCCGGTGCGACAGCACCAGCGCGTCGTCGCCCAGGGCGAGGGCCGCGGTCACAGGTGCTTCACCCCCTCCGGGATCTTGTAGAACGTGGGGTGCCGGTAGGGCTTGTCCCCGGCCGGCTCGAAGAACGTGTCCTTCTCGTCCGGCGAGGACGCCGTGATCTGGGTGGACGGCACCACCCAGACGGAGACACCTTCGGACCGGCGTGTGTACAGATCGCGTGCGTTGCGCAGCGCCATCTCGGCGTCCGGGGCGTGCAGGCTGCCGGCGTGGGTGTGGGAGAGGCCACGCCGCGAGCGCACGAACACCTCCCACAGTGGCCATTCGGTCGAGCTGCTCATGCTGTCGCCTCCCCGTTCGGTACGACCGTCGTCTGCGTCGTGGACGTCTGTTGCGCCCGTTGCGTCTGTTGCGTCTGCTGTTCTTGTTGTTTCTGTGCGTAGGAGGCGGCTGCCTCGCGGACCCAGGCGCCTTCCTCGTGTGCCCGGCGGCGCTGGCTGAGGCGCTCCTCGTTGCACGGGCCGTTGCCCTTCAGGACCTCCTGGAACTCCGTCCAGTCGATCGCCCCGAAGTCGTGCTGACCGCGCTCCTCGTCCCACCGGAGGTCCGGGTCGGGGAGGGTGAGGCCCAGCACCTCCGCCTGCGGGACGCAGATGTCGACGAAGCGCTGCCGCAGCTCGTCGTTGGAATGACGCTTGATCTTCCAGGCCATCGACTGGGCGGAGTGCGACGAGGCGTCGTCCGGCGGGCCGAACATCATCAGGGACGGCCACCACCAGCGGTTCACCGCGTCCTGGGCCATCTCGTGCTGGGCGGCCGTGCCGCCGCTGAGGGCCAGCAGCAGTTCGTAGCCCTGGCGCTGGTGGAAGGACTCCTCCTTGCAGATGCGGACCATCGCGCGGGCGTAGGGGCCGTAGGAGCAACGGCACAGGGGCACCTGGTTGGTGATCGCCGCCCCGTCCACGAGCCAGCCGATCGCGCCCACGTCCGCCCAGGTCAAGGTGGGGTAGTTGAAGATCGACGAGTAGCGCTGGCGGCCCGCGTGGAGCTTGTCGAGCAGCTCCTCGCGGCCGGTGCCGAGGGTCTCGGCCGCGCTGTAGAGGTAGAGGCCGTGTCCCGCCTCGTCCTGCACCTTGGCGATCAGGATCGCCTTGCGGCGCAGCGAGGGCGCGCGGGTGATCCAGTTGGCCTCGGGCTGCATGCCGATGATCTCGGAGTGGGCGTGCTGGGCCATTTGCCTGACCAGCGAGGCGCGGTAGGCATCGGGCATCCAGTCGCGCGGCTCGATGCGCTCGTCGGCCGTCACCGCGGCGTCGAAGGCCGCCACCAGGGCCCCGTCCGCCCCATCGGTGCTGCCCGCTGTCGCCTGCGCTGCCTGGCCCGCAGTCAATGCCGCCATCCCGGACTCCCTACCGACCGATCGTTCGGTTCAATGTCTTCAATGGTGAGTCTGCGGCCCGTAGGGTGTCAACCCTGTGGATAACTGACCGGGATCGACGGGGATCGGGGCGGGATGGATTCGTACGACGACAGGGGCGTCGGCGGCAGGGACGGACGCGTTGCCGGTCCCGATTCGGGGGACGTTCCAACGGTTCCCGATCCTCGTGCGGAGCCCGGCCCCGGTGCCGAGCCCGGTACCCGTGCGGAGCCCGATCCGGAGCCGAGTCCGAGCCCGAGCCAGAGCCCGATACCTAGTCCGGGTCCGGGTCCGGGTACGGACCCTCGCGGAGACGCTGGTTCGGAGTCCCGTTCCGGAATGGCCGGGCTGTCGTTTCCCTACCAGGTCGCCGCCGCTGTGGCGCTCTCGGTGATCGGGCTGGTCACCTGCACTCAGCTGGCGATGGTGTTTCTGCACGTCGCCCCCTCCAACACCCTGACCAAGCAGCACGGCAAGGGTGTGGACGAATGGATCTATCCGGAGTTCGAGCAGAACTGGAAGCTCTTCGCCCCCAATCCGCTGCAGCAGAACGTCGCCGTGCACGTGCGAGCTGAGATAGCCGGTCCCGACGGCCGTCGGACCACCCCCTGGATGAGCCTCTCGGGCGAGGACGGCAAGGCGATACGCGGCAATCCGCTGCCCAGCCACGTCCAGCAGAACGAACTCCGCCGGGGCTGGGACTTCTACCTCGGGTCCCACGACAGCAAGAACCGGGCCAACGGACTGCGCGGCACCCTCTCCGAGCAGTACATCCGCCGGATAGTCATGCTGCGCCTCGGCGAACACGACTACGGCGGCACCGTCGAACGGATCCAGGTCCGCTCCGAGGTGCGGTCCGTCGCGGCGCCTCCGTGGAGCGACGAGAAGATCAGTACGAAACCGTCCTACCGGGTGCTGCCGTGGTGGAACGTCACCGCAGCCGACCTCCCCGAGGGCTCGGCGGACCTGAAGGAGACGGACCAGTGAGCACGCCCGGACCAGTGAGCACGCCTGGATCAGTGAGCGCGCCTGGACCCAGCAGCACGCTCGGACCAGTGCGCCGGCCCCGCCGCGCGCGTGGGCTCGCCCGCGGTATCCAGCGCATCACCGCCTCGTCCCTCGGCCCGTACCAGAGCGCCGTCATCCGGATCGGCTTCTCCGCCACCTACCTGCTGTTCTTGCTGCGGGAGCTGCCGCACCGGCACGAGATGTACGGCCCCGACGCCCCGTGGCGCTGGGACATGGCGGAACAGCTGATCTCGAACAACCAGGCGTTCACCACCCTCATGTGGACGGACAGCACCGTCTGGTTCGAGATCGTGTACGCGCTGGCGCTGATCGCCGCCGCGCTGCTGCTGGTGGGCTGGCACACCCGCGCCATGTCCGTCCTGTTCATGGTGGGAGTGCTGTCGCTGCAGAACCGCAGCATCTTCATGGGCGACGGCGGTGACAACGTCCTGCACCTGATGGCGATCTATCTGGTGCTGACCCGGTGCGGGCAGGTCTGGTCGCTGGACGCCCGCCGCGCGGCGCGCCGAGCTCGGGCGGCGCTGACGGCGGACGGGGGCGCCGACGGGGTCGTGGACGGGAGCGTGGACACGGACAAGGGCGGGCGCTCGCCGCGTGGGGATGTGGCCGGTCCGCTGCTGTGGATGGCGTACGGAGCCGTGCTCGTCTGGGCCACGGGGACGGACCACCTGGGCGGAACCGTGTGGCTGCCGGTGCTGTTCTGGATTCTGTGGACCGGGCATGGCGTCTGGTGGGCCGTGAACCGGTACGCGCCGCACAGCGAGCCGCGCACCCTGCTCGACGTCATCGCCAACCTCGCGCACAACGCCACCCTCGTCGTGATCATGGCCGAGGTCTGTCTGATCTACTCCACCGCCGGCTGGTACAAGATCCAGGGGTCGAGGTGGCAGGACGGCACGGCGCTGTACTTCCCGCTCCAGCTCCACTACTTCACGCCGTGGCCCGCCCTCTCGGACCTCCTCGCATCGAGCGGGGTGATGGTGATGGTGCTGACGTACGCCACGGTCATCGTGCAGGTCGCGTTCCCCTTCACCCTGTTCAACCGGCGGGTCAAGAACGTCCTGCTCGTCGTGATGATCGGGGAGCACGCCGGTATCGCCCTGCTGCTGGGTCTGCCCTTCTTCTCGATGGCCATGATCGCCGCGGACGCCGTCTTCCTGCCGACCGTCTTCCTGGTGTGGCTGGGGGGCCGGGCGGCCCTCGGGCGGGAAATGCTGTCCCGGGGGCGTGGCAAGGTCCCGCCACCCCGGGACGGGGCCGAGGACCGGGAGGCACCGGAGCACAGCGGCAGCGGGGGCCATACGCTCGTCGGGTGAGCAGCGAGACCGGTAACACCGGCAGTACGAGTGGTGCCAGCGGTACCAGCGGTACCAGCGGTACCAGCGGTACCAGTAGGAATGCGTCGACCGATGAGTACGTGGTGGACGAGCCGGCTCAGTACGACGACGGGTTCGGGACGGAGATCGGTGTCGGGCCGCACCCGCTGCCCTGGCCCGTGGGCGAGCGTTACGACCCCGAGCTGCTCGCCCACGGCGACCGGCGCAATGTGGGCGACGCGTACCGGTACTGGACCCGGGAGGCGATCGTCGCCGATCTGGATCTACGGCGGCACGATTTCCATGTGGCGGTGGAGAACTGGGGCCACGACTTCAATATCGGCTCCGTGGTGCGCACCGCGAACGCCTTCCTCGCCAAGGAGATCCACATCGTGGGGCGGCGGCGCTGGAACCGGCGCGGGGCGATGGTCACCGACCGCTACCAGCATGTCCGCCACCACCCCGACACCGCGGATCTGACCGCCTGGGCCGCGGCCGCGGGGCTGCCGATCATCGGTATCGACAATCTGCCGGGTGCCGTGCCGCTGGAGCGGACCGAGCTGCCGCGGCGGTGCGTGCTGCTGTTCGGGCAGGAGGGGCCGGGGCTGACCGAGGAGGCGCGGAAGCACGCCTCGATGGTGTGCTCGATCGCGCAGTTCGGGTCGACGCGGTCGATCAATGCGGGGGCGGCTGCGGCGATTGCGATGCATGCGTGGGTGCAGCGGCATGCGGATATTCCTGGGGCGGGGGTGTAGGGCGGGCCTGGGGCGGGGGCCCGGGGGTGGGCTTGGGCGTCGGGGCGGGTGCGGGTGGGGCCTGCGGCCGGCCTTCCCCTACCCGCCCCTTCCCGTAACCGGGGGCTCTGCCCCCGGGCCCCCGGGCCCCCGGGCCCCCGGGCCCCCGGGCCCCCGGGCCCCCGGGCCCCCGGGCCCCCGGGCCCCCGGGCCCCCGGGCCCCCGGGCCCCCGGGCCCCCGGGCCCCCGGTCCTCAAACGCAGGACGGGCTGGATTTGCGGGCGGGCGGGCTGGATTCGCGGTGGGTGGTCAGCGTTGGCGGCGGACTTCCAGGGTGCGGAAGCGGTTGGAGACGAAGGCCCCGTCGCACAGGGCCGCGTTGGCCGCGGGGTTGCCGCCCGAGCCGTGGAAGTCGGAGAACGCCGCGGTCTGGTTCACGTACACCCCGCTCGTCAGGTTCAGCGAGAGCTGGGCCGACTCGTCCAGGCAGACGTCCACCAGTGCGCTCTCGACCTCCGGTGACGTGGTGTACGCGCCCACCGTCATCGCGCCCTTGTCGCGGACCGTCCGGCGCAGGAGCTCCACGGCGTCGGCCGTCGAGTCGACCGCGACGGCGAACGAGACCGGGCCGAAGCACTCCGACAGGTAGGGGGAGTCCTCGTCCGGCTTGGCGCCGTCCAGCTTGACGATCAGGGGCGTACGGACCACCGCCTCCGGGAAGTCCGGGTTGGCCACTTCCCTTGGGGGCAGGGCGACTTCGCCCAGCTGTGCGGCGGCCTCCAGACGGGCCCGCACCTCCGGGTTGACCAGGGAGCCGAGGAGGGCGTTGGCCCGTGCGTCGTCACCCAGGAGGCCGGTGACCGCCGCGGCGATGTCGACGACCACGTCGTCGTACGTCTTGTCACCGATGTCCGTCGTGATGCCGTTGCGCGGAATCAGCAGGTTCTGCGGGGTGGTGCACATCTGGCCGCTGTAGAGGGAGAGCGAGAACGCCAGGTTGGAGAGCATGCCCCGGTAGTCGTCCGTGGAGTCGAGGACGATCGTGTTGACCCCGGCCTTCTCCGTGTAGACCTGCGCCTGAAGGGCGTTGGCCTCCAGCCAGTCACCGAACGCGGTGGACCCGGTGTAGTCGATGATCCGGATCTCCGGGCGGAGCGCCAGGGTCTTGGCGATGCCCTCGCCGGGCCGCTCGGCGGCAAGGGCGACCAGGTTGGGATCGAAGCCCGCCTCGGTGAGCACCTCACGCGCCAGCTGGACCGTGAGGGCCAGCGGAAGCACCGCGCGGGGATGCGGCTTGACCAGGACGGGATTGCCGGTGGCGAGGGAGGCGAAGAGGCCCGGGTAGCCGTTCCACGTGGGGAAGGTGTTGCAGCCGATCAGCAACGAGACACCACGGCCCGCCGCGGTGAACGTCTTGTGCAGCTCGATCGGATCGCGCTTGCCCTGCGGCTTGGACCAGTCCGCGGTGCGCGGGGCGCGGGCCTGCTCCTCGTACGCGTACGCCACCGCCTCCAGGCCGCGGTCCTGGGCGTGCGGGCCACCGGCCTGGAACGCCATCATGAAGGCCTGGCCGCTGGTGTGCATCACCGCGTGGCCGAACTCGTGGGTGCGGGCGCTGATCCGGGCCAGGATCTCCAGACAGACCAGGGCCCTGGTCTCGGGGCCCGCCTCGCGCCAGGCCGGCATTCCCGCGCGCATCGCCGGGATCAGGACATCCGGATCGGCGTGCGGATACTCGACGCCGAGCTCCGGCCCGTACGGGGAGGTCTCCCCGCCCGTCCACCCGTCGGTGCCCGGCTGGCCGAGGTCGATACGGGTGTTGAGCACGGCGTCGAAGGCGGCCTTGCCCTCGGCGGCACCCAGGCTGCCGGGGGCGCCGCCCTCGCCGTACGCCTTCGGGTGCTCGGGGTGCGGGGACCAGTACGCACGCGAGCGGATCGCGTCGAGGGCCCGGTCGAGCGTGGGGCGGTGCTTCTCGGTCAGCAGGTGCGGGGAGAGCTCGGCGGCCATGACGGACCAACTCCTCATCGAGCTGGGCAGGGACGGGCGGACAGAGTTAGAGTAACCGAACGATCGGTCGGGACAAGGGGCCCCACGAAACCTGTGGATAACCCGTAGGGGAGGATCGCTGGCATGACCACGGCCAAGCGGGACACGTACACCCCGGAGACTCTGCTCACCGTCGCCGTCCGTGTCTTCAACGAGCGCGGCTACGACGGCACGTCCATGGAGCACCTCTCGAAGGCGGCGGGGATCTCCAAGTCGTCCATCTACCACCACGTGTCCGGCAAGGAGGAACTGCTGCGGCGAGCGGTCAGCCGGGCGCTGGACGGGCTCTTCGGAATCCTCGAAGAACCGGGTGCGACGCGTGGTCGCGCGATCGCGCGCGTCGAGTACGTCACCCGCCGTACGGTCGAGGTACTGATAGCCGAAATCCCCTACGTCACGCTGCTGCTGCGGGTGCGGGGCAACACGAAGACGGAGCGCTGGGCGCTGGATCGGCGGCGCGAGTTCGACCAGCGGGTGGGCGATCTGCTGAAGTCCGCGGTCGCGGACGGCGATCTCCGCTCCGACGTGGACATACGCCTTGCGACCCGGCTGCTCTTCGGCATGGTCAACTCGCTGGTGGAGTGGTACCGGCCGTTGCCCGACGGTGGTGCGGAGCGGGACCAGCTGGCGGACACCGTCGTGCGTCTCGCCTTCGACGGGATGAAGTCCTAGCGAGGCCGGAGCGCCCCCGGGGCGGGCCCTCCCCGGGCCGGAGCGTTCCCGGGTCGGAGCATCCCCGGGCCGAGCCTCCGGTTTGGGGCTCCGGGCCGAAGCTGCCGGGCCTCAGGTGAGCTCCGTGGGGCGGTCCGGTCCCGGGGCCAGGTCCGTCTCCTCGAACACCAGCAGGGTGCGGGTCGAGAGCACCTCCGGGATGGACTGGATCCTGGTCAGCACCAGATCGCGCAGTGACTGGTTGTCCTGCGTGTGCACCAGCAGCAGGACATCGAAATCGCCGCTGACCAGCGCGATGTGGGTGGCTCCCGGCAGCGCCTGGAGCTGCTCGCGGACGGTGCGCCAGGAGTTCTGGACGATCTTGAGCGTGATGTAGGCGGAGGCCCCCTGCCCCGCCCGCTCGTGGTTGACCCGCGCGCTGAAGCCGCGGATCACCCCGTCATCCATGAGCCGGTTGATCCGGGCGTAGGCGTTGGCGCGTGACACGTGAACGCGATCGGCCACCGACCGTATCGAGGCCCGGCCGTCCGTCTGGAGCAACCGGACGATGGCGCGGTCGGTGGAGTCGAGCGGCCGTGCCGGAGGGGTTCTGCCGGGGTCCTCGCCCCCCTCGGCCATTTGTTCAGCTGCCATGTTCCCGCGCCTCCCTGTCCTGGACGAGCTGTCTCCATCCCAGGCTGTGGAGAACCGTTTGTCCACAGGCTGATGGTGCCTGTAGCCAAAATGCGCTCGCGACCGAACAATCGGTAGGTGAGACGCACCACAGTCGCGCCTCACGCAGTCGTTGATATTTCTACATATTTCGGCACCCCGCGACACCCATAGATGCCCCTCGATGCCAGGAGGTGCTTGTCATGACGGTCCAAGAGCTGCCCGGCGCGGCCGCCTACCAGCCCACTCCGCCCCCGGCGTGGAAGCCGCTCACCGACCCGGCGCCGCTGCTCCCGGACCCCGAGCCGTACCGCGTGCTCGGTACGGACGCCGCGGCCGACGCAGACCCCGAGCTGCTGCTGCGGCTCTACGCCGAACTGGTGCGCGGCCGGCGGTACAACGCCCAGGCGACCGCCCTCACCAAGCAGGGGCGGCTCGCGGTCTACCCGTCGAGCACCGGCCAGGAGGCCTGCGAGATCGCGGCCGCCCTGGTGCTGGAGGAGCGGGACTGGCTCTTTCCCAGCTACCGCGACACGCTCGCGGCCGTGGCGCGCGGGCTGGACCCGGTCGAGGCGCTGACGCTGCTGCGTGGTGACCGGCACACCGGCTACGACCCGCGCGAGCACCGCATCGCCCCGCTCTGCACCCCGCTCGCCACCCAGCTGCCGCACGCGGTGGGTCTGGCGCACGCGGCGCGGCTCAAGGGTGACGACGTGGTCGCGCTCGCCTTGGTGGGCGACGGCGGCACCAGCGAGGGTGATTTCCACGAGGCGCTGAATTTCGCCGCCGTGTGGAAGGCCCCGGTCGTCTTCCTCGTGCAGAACAACGGCTTCGCCATCTCCGTACCGCTGGCCAAGCAGACCGCGGCACCCTCCCTGGCGCACAAGGCCGTGGGATACGGGATGCCGGGCCGGCTGGTCGACGGGAACGACGCGGCGGCCGTGCACCAGGTGCTCTCCGAAGCGGTCGAGCGGGCCAGGAGCGGCGGCGGCCCGACGCTCGTCGAGGCCATCACCTACCGCATGGACGCGCATACGAACGCCGATGACGCGACCCGCTACCGCGGCGACAGCGAGGTCGAGGCGTGGCGGGCGCACGATCCGGTCCGGCTCATGGAGCGTGAGCTGACCGCTCGCGGTCTGCTCGGAGATGACGGCATCGAGGAGGCGCGGTCGGCAGCGGAGCGGATGGCGGCCGCGCTGCGCGAGCGGATGAACGCGGATCCGGTGCTCGACCCGATGGATCTCTTCGCCCAGGTGTACGCGGAGCAGACCACGCAGCTGCGCGAGCAGGCGGCCCAGCTGCGCGTCGAGATGGACGCGGAGAACGGGCAGCACGGCACGGACGACGGGGGAGCAGGGCGATGACCACCGCAGCGGCCACGGCCACCGGGCGGACGGCGAAGGCCAAACCCGCCACCATGGCGCAGGCCCTCGGGCGCGCGCTGCGCGACTCGATGGCCGAGGACCCCTCCGTGCACGTCCTCGGGGAGGACGTCGGGACGCTCGGCGGCGTCTTCCGGATCACCGACGGCCTGGCGAAGGAGTTCGGCGAGGACCGTTGCACGGACACCCCGCTGGCCGAGGCCGGCATCCTCGGGGCGGCCGTCGGCATGGCGATGTACGGGCTGCGGCCCGTCGTCGAGATGCAGTTCGACGCCTTCGCCTATCCGGCGTTCGAGCAGCTCATCAGCCATGTCGCCAAGATGCGGAACCGGACCGGCGGCGCCATGCCGCTGCCGATCACCGTCCGGGTGCCCTACGGCGGCGGCATCGGTGGCGTCGAGCACCACAGCGATTCCTCGGAGGCGTACTACATGGCGACCCCCGGTCTCCATGTCGTCACACCCGCCACGGTCGATGACGCCTACGGGCTGCTGAGGGCCTCGATCGCCTCCGACGACCCGGTGGTCTTCCTGGAGCCCAAGCGGCTCTACTGGTCGAAGGCGGACTGGTCGCCGCAGGCGCCCGCCGCCGTGGAGCCCATCGGGCGGGCCGTCGTGCGCCGGAGCGGACGCAGCGCGACCCTGATCACGTACGGGCCCTCGCTGCCCGTCTGCATGGAAGCCGCTGAGGCGGCGGTCGGGGAGGGCTGGGACCTCGAAGTCGTCGATCTGCGCTCGCTGGTGCCGTTCGACGACGAGACGGTGGCCGCGTCCGTGCGGCGTACCGGGCGGGCGGTCGTCGTCCACGAGTCCACCGGTTTCGGCGGTCCGGGCGGCGAGATCGCGGCGCGGATCACCGAGCGCTGCTTCCACCACCTGGAGGCGCCGGTGCTGCGCGTCGCCGGTTTCGACATCCCGTATCCGCCGCCCATGCAGGAACGGCACCACCTGCCGGGCGTGGACCGGGTGCTCGACGCCGTCGCGCGACTGCAGTGGGAGGCGGAGCACTGATGCCGCAGGTACTCGAATTCAAGCTTCCGGATCTCGGCGAGGGTCTGACCGAGGCCGAGATCGTGCGCTGGCTGGTGGAGGTCGGCGACGTCGTCGCCATCGATCAGCCGGTCGTCGAGGTCGAGACGGCCAAGGCGATGGTGGAGGTGCCGTGCCCGTACGGGGGCGTGGTCACCGCACGGTTCGGTGAGGAGGGCAAGGAACTGCCGGTCGGGGCACCGTTGCTGACGGTCGCGGTCGGGTCCGTCGAGCCGGAGCCGTCCGGGAGTACGGAGGCCGCGGAGGCGGAGCCGTCCGGGTCCGGCAATGTGCTGGTGGGGTACGGGACCGGCGCACCGCCGGTCCGCCGGAGGCGGGTCCGGCCGGAGGGACTCTCGGCACCGGCCCCCGCGACTGTTGCTCCTGCGGCTCCCTCGGCTCCTGCGGCTCCTGTCACTGCTGTTGCTTCTGTTGCTCCTCCTGTTGTTTCCGCTGCTTCCGGTGCGTCGGACGGAGTACGGGGGCCGGTCGCCGTCGTCTCCCCGCTGGTGCGCAAGCTCGCGCGGCAGCACGACCTCGATCTGCGGCAGCTCGCCGGCTCCGGGCCCGATGGGCTGATCCTGCGCGCCGATGTGGAGTCCGCCATCCGGTCCGGGACCGAGACCCAGCAGGAGGCCGCAGCGACGGAACCGGCAGCCGTACACCCCGCCGGTGAGCGCGTTCCGCTGCGAGGCGTACGGGGCGCGGTCGCCGACAAGCTGGCGCGCAGCCGGCGCGAGATCCCCGACGCCACCTGCTGGGTGGACGCCGATGCCACCGAGCTGATGGCAGCCAGAGCGGCGATGAACGGCGCCGGTGGTTCCGGCGCGGGGCCGAAGGTGTCGGTGCTCGCGCTGCTTGCCCGCATCTGCACCGCAGCCCTGGCCCGGTACCCGGAACTGAACTCCACGGTGGACCAGGAAGCGCGGGAGATCGTGCGGCTGCCCGGTGTGCACCTCGGGTTCGCGGCCCAGACCGAGCGGGGGCTCGTCGTCCCCGTCGTACGGGACGCGCACGCGCGCAGCACCGAGTCGATCGGGGCCGAGATCACCAGGCTCACCGAGGCCGCCAGGACGGGAACGCTGAAGCCGGCGGAGCTGACCGGAGGCACGTTCACGCTCAACAACTACGGGGTGTTCGGGGTGGACGGATCCACGCCGATCATCAACCACCCGGAGGCGGCGATGCTCGGCGTCGGCCGCATCGTCCCCAAGCCGTGGGTGCACGAGGGCGAGCTGGCCGTGCGGAAGGTCGTCCAGCTCTCGCTGACCTTCGACCACCGGGTCTGCGACGGCGGCACGGCGGGAGGCTTCCTGCGCTACGTGGCCGACTGCGTGGAACAGCCGGCGGTGCTCCTGCGGACGTTGTAGGTTCCCCGGCCCGGAAGGTTCCCCGGCCCGGAAGGTTCCCCGGCCCGGAAGGTTCCCCGGCCCGGAAGGTTCCCCGACCCGGACGGCACGCATACTCGGGGCATGACCGCGTATGACGCCATCGTCCTCGCCGGGGGTGCCGCGAAGCGGCTCGGCGGTGCTGACAAGCCGGGGCTCCGGGTCGGTGGCCGTGCGCTGCTCGACCGGGTGCTCTCGGCCTGCTCCGATGCCGGGACCACGGTGGTGGTCGGGGGCAGGCGGCCCACCGCGCGTGCGGTGACCTGGGCACGCGAAGAGCCCCCGGGCGGGGGTCCGCTGGCCGCGCTCGACGCCGGGGTGCGGCACACCGGGGCGGAACGCCTTCTGGTGCTCTCCACAGATCTGCCCTTCCTGGGGGCGGACACGGTCGGGGCCCTGCTGGCAGCCGCCGGCCTGGATGACGCGGAGGGCGCCGTCTGCACCGACGGGGACGGCCGCGACCAGCCGCTGGTGGCCGTCTACCGTGCGGAGCCGCTGCGCAGGGAGCTGGCGCTGCTCGCCGCGGAGCACGGTGGACTCGCCGGACTGCCGCTGCGGTTGCTGACGCACGAGCTGCGGCTTTCCCGGGTGGCGGCGGACCCGCTCGCCTCGTTCGACTGCGACACCTGGGAGGACATCGCTTCGGCCAGGGCCCGCATCAGAGAACATGGGAGTGTGCTGGACGAATGGATCACCGCAGTCAAGAACGAACTGGCTATCGAACTCGACGTCGACACCGCCGTCCTGCTCGACCTCGCCCGTGACGCCGCCCACGGTGTCGCCAGGCCCGCCGCGCCCCTGACGACCTTCCTGGTCGGCTACGCGGCGGCGAAGGCGAGCAGCGACGGGGGCGGGGCCGAGGCGGTGGCCGAGGCCGCCCGCAAGGCCGCCGCGCTCGCTCTCCGCTGGGCGGACGAGACCGGGACGCCATGAAGGGCCGCAGCGGCAGTACCGGGCGCCCCCCGGCTGCCGCGAAGAGCCCGTCCGGAGGCGCCGGGGCCGCCGGGTCTCCCGAGTCCGCTGAGTCCGTCGAACCCTCTGATTCCCTCGATTCCCTTGAATCCCCCGAGCCGCCCGACTCCGCCGATGCCGATGCCGATGCCGATGCCGAAGCGCGGCGGGTATCCAGGGCCAGGGCCAGGGCCGATGCCGATGCCGACGAGGAGCGGGCGGTCGCGCAGGCCCTCGCGCTGGTGGGCCGACAGCCGGGCCCCGACCCGCACCCCGACCCGCACCCCGGCCCGTACCGCGACCCAGCCCCCGGTGCCGCGCCTGTCGGCAGCCCCGGCACCGGCCCGCGTCCTGACCCGGGCCCCGCCCCCCGGCGTATCCGAGCGACCCAGTGGGGCGAGGCGCGAGCCGTCGCGGCCCGTGCCGGGCTGGGGTTTCCTCCCCGCACCGGGCGCGTCCCCCCCGATCAGGCGCTCGGCCATGTGCTGGCCGAACCGCTTGCCGCGCTCACCGATCTCCCGTCCTTCGACACCTCCGCCATGGACGGCTGGGCCGTCGCGGGACCGGGCCCCTGGCACGTCCGGCAGCACGAAGGCGTCCTCGCGGGCCGCGCCTGCCCCGCCCCGCTCCCGGACGGCGACGCCGTACGGATCGCCACCGGCGCCCGTATCCCGGCGGACGCGACCGCCGTCATCCGCAGCGAACACGCGGAGGCCGACGAGTCGAAAGGCCTGTTGTACGCGCGGCGGCAGGTGAGCCCCGGGCAGGACATCAGGCCGCGCGGCCAGGAGTGCCGGTCCGGGGAGCAACTCCTCCCCGCCGGAACGCTGGTGACGCCCGCCGTGCTCGGGCTGGCCGCCGCCGCCGGGTACGACGAACTGCTCATCCGCCCCAGGCCGCGCGTCGACGTCCTCGTCCTGGGCGACGAACTGCTGACGGCCGGGCTGCCCCACGACGGACTGATCCGTGACGCACTCGGCCCGATGATCGGCCCCTGGCTGCACGCCCTGGGCGCCGAGGTCTCCGCGCCCCGCCGACTCGGTGACGATGCGGAGGCACTCCGCCAGGCGCTCGTCCTCTCCGAGGCCGATCTGGTCATCACCACCGGAGGCACCGCCGCCGGGCCGGTCGACCATGTGCACCCCGTACTCGCCGATCTGGGGGCCGAACTGCTCGTCGACGGTGTCGCCGTCCGCCCCGGTCATCCCATGCTGCTGGCCCGGCTGCGGGCCGGAGGGCCGTATCTCGTGGGGCTGCCCGGCAACCCGCTGGCCGCCGTGTCCGGGCTCCTCACGCTTGCCGAGCCGCTGCTCAGCGGGCTGGCGGGCCGGACATCGCAGGATCTCTACCGCGTCGCGGTCCGTGACGACGTGCACGGCCACCCGCACGACACCCGGCTGGTCCCGGTCGTCTATCGCGTTGAAGCAGCCCCCAGCGGGCTCGCACAAGCCGGAACCAGCGGTGGGACAGACCACGTCGTACCCCTCCATTACAACGGTCCCGCCATGCTGCGCGGGATCGCCGCCGCGGACGGGCTGGCCGTCGTGGAGCCGGGCGGGGTACGGTCCGGCACCGAGGTGGAGATCCTCGATCTACCGTGGGCCCCGGCGACGCCGTGGACTGAAGGGTGTTTCACGTGAAACTTCCCGGCCATGACGCGATGGCCAGGCGCGCCGAGGAGCATGTCGTCCCCACCCGGGTGATGCTCCCCCGCCGGGTCGTCGACGGCCCCGCGCGCCAGGTCGCCAAACGGCTGATGATGGCGCTGATGGTGCTCGCCGCCACGGTGTTTATCGTCTGGATCGACCGCGGCGGCTACCACGACGCGGCCGACGGCAGCGTCGACCTGCTGGACGCCGTCTACTACGCGACGGTCACGCTCTCGACCACCGGGTACGGCGACATCACCCCGTACAGCGACGGAGCCCGGCTCATCAATGTGGTGTTCGTGACACCACTACGCGTGCTCTTTCTCATCATCCTGGTCGGCACCACCCTTGAGGTCCTCACGGAGCGGACCCGGGAGGACTTCCGGCTGAAGCGTTGGAGAACCCACTTGCGTGACCACACCATCGTCGTCGGCTTCGGCACGAAGGGCCGCTCGGCCATCCAGACCCTGTGCGCCACCGGGCTGCGGAAGGACCAGATCGTCATCGTCGATCCGGCGTCCAAGGTGATAGAGATCGCCAACGCCGAGGGGTTCACCGGGGTACTCGGGGACGCGACGCGCAGCGATGTGCTGCTGCGGGCCGAGGTGCAGAAGGCGCGTCAGATCATCATCGCCACCCAGCGCGACGACACGGCGGTGCTGGTCGCGCTGACCGCCCGCCAGCTCAACCGCGGGGCGAAGATCGTCGCCGCGGTGCGCGAGGAGGAGAACGCCCCGCTGCTGCGGCAGTCCGGTGCCGACGCCGTGATCACCAGTGCCAGCGCGGCCGGACGGCTGCTGGGCCTCTCCGTGCTGAGCCCCAGTGCGGGCACGGTGATGGAGGATCTGATCCAGCAGGGCAGCGGACTCGATCTGGTCGAACGGCCGGTGATAAAGGCCGAGGTGGGCAAGAACGTCCGGGAGACCGACGATCTCGTCGTGAGCGTTCTGCGCGGTCACCGGCTGCTCGGTTACGACGATCCGGCTGCCAGTCCCCTCCAGCTGACGGACCGCCTGATCACCATCGTGCGGGCCACGAACGAAGCGCCCCCGAGCCACACCCCGCCGACGGCCCCCCGCCCCTGACCCGACGGGAATCGGCCGCCCCTCCCCCCGACAGGCCCCGGCCCCTCACCCCATAGGACCCCACCGGCCCCGACCGGCCGCGCCTCGCGGGGTTCGTCCGCACGGCACGGAGTAGCCTCGCGGCCATGCATGCGATCACGATCCCCGAACCCGGTGGCCCCGAGGCGCTCGTATGGGCCGAGGTGCCCGATCCCGTACCCGGCGAGGGCGAGGTCCTCGTCGATGTCGTCTCCAGCGCGGTCAACCGTGCGGATGTGCTCCAGCGGCAGGGCTTCTACAACCCGCCGGCCGGCGCCTCGCCCTACCCGGGGCTGGAGTGCTCGGGCCGGATCTCCGCCATCGGCGCCGGTGTCACCGGCTGGTCGGTCGGCGACGAGGTGTGCGCGCTGCTGGCGGGCGGCGGTTACGCGGAGAAGGTCGCCGTCCCGGTCGGGCAGTTGCTCCCCGTACCGGCCGGACTGGACCTCGTCCTCGCCGCGGCGCTGCCCGAGGTGACCGCGACGGTCTGGTCGAACGTGTTCATGGTGGCGCACCTGCGCCCCGCCGAGACGCTGCTCGTGCACGGCGGGTCCAGCGGCATCGGCACGATGGCGATCCAGCTGGCCAAGGCGGTCGGAGCCCGGGTCGCGGTGACGGCGGGCGGGCCCGAGAAGCTGGAGCGCTGCGCGGAGCTGGGCGCCGACATCCTGATCGACTACCGGGAGCAGGACTTCGTCGAGGAGATCAGCCGGGCGACGGACGGGGCGGGCGCCGACGTCATCCTCGACATCATCGGCGCGAAGTACCTGGACCGGAACGTGCAGGCGCTCGCCGTCAACGGCCGGCTCGCGATCATCGGCCTCCAGGGCGGCGCCAAGGGCGAACTGAACCTCGGCGCCCTGCTGAGCAAGCGGGCCGCCGTCACCGCGACCTCGCTGCGCGGGCGCCCCCTCGCGGAAAAGTCCGCGATCGTCGCGGCCGTACGCGAGCACGTCTGGCCGCTCCTCACCGACGGCGTCGTACGGCCGGTGGTGGACCGGACGCTGCCGATGCCGGACGCGGCGGAGGCGCACCGGGTGATGGAGTCCAGCACCCACATCGGCAAGGTGCTCCTCCGCTCACCCGCAACGGCCTGAGCCCGCACCTGGCACCCCGACCCCGCACCGAAAGGGCCCGGCACACGGAGACCGTGTGCCGGGCCCTTCGAACGTCCTGGCTGGTCAGTACGGGTACGGGTACGGGTACGGATACGAGTACGGGGTTACGGGGTCAAGCGGGTGTCCGGGGTTACAGGTACGGGCCCGAGCGGATCGCTCCGTTCGGGTCCCCGCCGCCTTCCTCCTCCTCGTGGACCGTGCCCGGGGGCAGGGCGCGGCGCATCTGCTCCAGCTGTGCGCGGGCCGCCATCTGCTGGGCGAACAGTGCCGTCTGGATGCCGTGGAAGAGGCCCTCCAGCCAGCCCACCAACTGGGCCTGCGCGATCCGCAGTTCCGCCTCCGAGGGAACCGACTCCTCGGTGAACGGCAGCGAGAGCCGCTCCAGCTCCTCCACCAGCTCCGGCGCGAGGCCGTCCTCCAGCTCCTTGACCGAGCTGGCGTGGATCTCCTTGAGGCGGACGCGGCTGGCCTCGTCGAGAGGAGCCGCCCTGACCTCCTCCAGGAGCTGCTTGATCATGCTGCCGATGCGCATCACCTTCGCGGGCTGCTCGACCATCTCCGTCACCGGGATCTCGCGCGACTCGTCGTCAGTGCCACCGCCGCCGATCGCCATTCCGTCCTGTCCCACCACGAGGACTTGGGGGTGCTCCTGCGACCGTTCATTCCTCGGCATCTCCATGTCGTCCATTGTCTCGCACACCTGCGGTACAGCACTGTGGTGCCCCCGGAAACGTGAGATCCACCGTTTCCGAGGGCACCGGAGCCATGCCGGAGCGGCTGGTCAGCCCGCTGCCGGAGCCTGCCGACCGGTCATCCCGCGCGCCGTGACAGCGTCAGCCGGGAGCGGGTGAACAGCGCCGCCAGCAAGCCGGCCAGCAGCGGAACGACCACGGCCAGCAAGCCGATGGTCACCCAGGGCACCACGATCGGGGTGTACGCGGACTCCATCGGGTCCTGCCGCATCTCCTCCAGCGCGTTGCGCAGGTCGATCAGGCGCAGCGCCACGGCGGGCACCAGCCCCGCGGCCGTCCCGAGCAGCACCCCGGTGAGCGCCACCACCAGGCACTGGAACCCGGACAGGGTCCGCCGTACCCGCGGGGGGGCGCCCACCGCGCTGAGCGTGGTGAGGTCGGCCTCCGCGTCGGCCTTGGACAACCCGGTCGTGATCGCGGCCGCGCCCACCGTCACCACCCCGGCGAACAGCGTCAGCACGAGCAGCATGATGTCCTCGTTCTCACCGGGTTCAGTTCCGGACTGCACGTAGACGTTCGCACCGGCCTGCTGGATCGCGGCCTCGGTCCGCTGCGACTCCGCGTCGGTCGGCGGGCGGGCGACGTTGTACACGCTGCCGTACGCCGCGGTGTGCAGTCCGAGCCGCTGTGCGGTCTTCTCCGGCATGATCATGCGGATTCCGGGTGTCTCGGCGTACTTCGCGTCCGCGACGTACACCTTCAACCGGTCCGTCGTCTTCCTGGCCGGGCCCGGATGCAGGGCGCGATTCTTCTTGTCCTTGTCGCTGTACCGGTGGAGGGCCTTGACCGTGACCTGCCCGTCCTTTGCGTACGCCCGGTTGAGCAGCACGGGGGTGCCCGCCTCCAGCGCCTTGGCGGCGGCCGGGTCGTCGAGCTTCACGTACGTCCTGAGCAGCGACGCGTCACCGATGACGATGTTGCTCCCACCCGAGTTGAACGCGTCGATGGTGTAGCGCTCGTCCACGCACTCGGGGGAGTGCATCAAGTTGCGGTGCTCCTCGTCGCTCAGCCGGAGGGCGAGCTCCTTGGCACCCTTGGTGTTGAGCGGGCAGGTGTGCCCCCGGCCGGTGGGCTTGGCCAGTTCGAGCGAGCCGCAGGCGTTCTCGTCCTCGTAGTAGGTGTTGCAGTCGCTGCCGGCCCAGCCGCGGGAGATCCTGGCGGGTTTGCCGATGGGGTTCATGTTCCGCTCCACCGCCGCCCGCGCCAGCTGATCGGCCGCCTTGGAGTTCTCTCCGTCCGGGCTGTACAGCACGACCGACTGCGCGCTGAGCATCGGCACGTAGTCGTACTCCCCCTGGGCGTCCTTGCTGGACATGAACGTGGCGATGGCCACCGAGCCCGCGACCGCGGCCATCACCGCGGCGACCGCCGGAGCGGTCCTGCCACGGTTGCGGGCCGCGTCGCGCAGCGCCATCCGGGGCGAGAGCGGGAGTGTGCGGCCGAGCCGCCCGAGGAACCCGACGATCACCGGGATGCAGCACAGGAGTCCCAGCTCGGCGATCACCGAACCGGCGGCGACCTCGGTGGAGTTGCCGGTGGTGCCGCCCAGGACGGCGATCGCGACGCCGACGGCCAGGGCGCAGGCACCCACGATGGGCAGGATCCGGGAGCCGCGCCGGACACCGCGGTGTCCGGTGAGCGACTCCAGTACGGACTGCCGGCCCGCCACGATCGCCGGGGCCAGCGCCGCCAGCACCCCGGTGATCATTCCGATCACGGCGATGGCCAGCAGTTCCTTCGGCTCCAGGACGAGCGAGCCGAAGCGGTGTTCGGCCTGCTCCTCGATCAGCGGCCGGCACACCGCCGTGAGCACCAGCCCGGCCACCACCCCCACCACGGCTCCGGCGCCGCCGAGCACCAGCCCGCCGGAGAGGACCACGGCCCGTACGTGGCGCCGGTCCCCGCCGCAGGTGCCGAGGAGGCCGAGCTGACGGCGTGAGCGGCGCGCGCCGACGGCGAAGGCCGGTCCGGCGAGCAGCACGATCTCCAGGACCGCCATGGCGACGACCGTGATGAGGGCCGCGCTCAGCTCGTCGGAGGACTCGGGTGCCGGGTTGCTGCCGTGCTTCTTGATCAGCGGGACCTCGGAGTCCGGCGGCGGGTCGAGGACGACCTGGCGCGAGACGACGAGCGCGCCCTTCTTGTTGGCCGCCATCACGTCGGACCAGGTGACCCCGGTTCCGTTGCCCGCCTTCACCAGCCAGCTCAGGTCGTCGGTGTTCGGCGGCAGCACCTTCTTGTCGCGGGCGGCGTTGGCCTTCCACGGGGCGATGACCGCGCCCGGGTCCGCGTACAGGGCCTTGGCCGACAGGTTCTCCGGCTGCTCGACCGTGCCGGTGACGGTGTACTTCCGGTTCGGTCCGCGCACCGTGATGTCTGAGCCGATGTGCAGTCCGGCCGACTTCAGGAACGCCTCGGTGGCGACCATCTCGCCGGTGCCCTTCGGGAACGCGCCGTCGACGAGGTCGATATTGCCGCGCGCCATCGCGTCCGAGGTCCGGAACTCGACGATGTCGACGTCCGCGACGCCGTACCCGGTGGTGACGTTCGCGGGCACCGACTGGATGCTGATGGAGCGCGCACCCTTCGGGAAGGCGGTCCGCAGGTCGATCGCGGGGATTTCCTCCTCCGGCGGCGGATCCTCGCTGAGGGGGCTGTAGTCGTCCCCGCTGACCGACTGGTCCAGCGGACCGGCCTGCGGGTCCCTGAACAGCGCGTCGGCCGACCCCACCTGAGCCGCCAGCTTCTCGGCGGTGGAGGTCTCCACGCTGCGGTACGTCACATCGAGGGCGGTGACGCCGAGCACCGGTATCGCGATCATCGCGACCACCAGCGCGCTGCGGCCCTTGGCGCGCATGGCGTCGCGCCGGGCGATCCGCAGGGCGGCGCGCCACCCCGTGAAGACGCTCACTCGGTGCCCCCGGCGGCGAGCAGCGAGTCGGCGCCGACGCTCAGCGTCTGGTCGACGATCGAGCCGTCCCGCAGGAAGACGACCCGGTCCGCCCAGGCGGCGTAGCGCGGTTCGTGCGTCACCATCACCCCGGCCGCACCCTGGTCGCAGCGGTTGCGCAGCAGCGCGAGGACGGTCTCGCCGGTCTCGGAGTCGAGCGCCCCGGTCGGCTCGTCCGCGAGCACCAGGCGCCGGTCCCCCACCAGCGCGCGGGCAATCGCGACACGTTGCTGCTGGCCGCCGGACATCTCGTCGGGGAAGCGGTCACCGATCTCCAGGAGGTCCATCTCCTCCAGCGCGGCACGGGCCTCCTTGCGCGCCTTGCGGACGGGGACGCCGTCCAGCTCACGCGGCAGGGCGATGTTCTCGGCGGCGGTCAGGGCGGGGATCAGGTTGTAGTCCTGGAAGACGTAGCCGACGCTGCGGCGGCGCAGCGCGGCCACGCCCTTGCGGCCGAGCGCGGCGATGTCCTGGCCCTCGATGACGACCTGGCCCGCGGTCGCGGTGTCCAGTCCGCCGGCGATGGTCAGCAGGGTGGATTTGCCCGAGCCGGACGGGCCCATCACGGCGACGAGCTCACCGGCGTGCACCGACAGGTTGATGCCGCGCAGGGCGTGCACCTCCGCGATCCCGGTGCCGTGGGTGCGGGTGAGTGAGCGGAGTTCGAGCACCGGCGCGTCCACCGACAGGGGCGGAGCGGTCGGAGACGGGGCGTGCAGTGACATGACGGGTGGTTCCCCCTCGGGACAAAAACGGTTCTGTGGTCGGTGCGCCTCTGCGCCTCTGCGCCTCTGCGCCTCTGCGCCTCTGCGCCTCTGCGCCTCTGCGCCTCCGGGCCTCTGTGCCTCCGGCCGGTGAGCGGGTCTCCGGCGGCGGGCGGCCGTGGCGTAGCTCAGCGGCGGGTTCGGGCCTTGACGGTGCGGGCGGGGCCGGGAGCGGGTGTGCTGGTCTCCGGCTCCGTGGCGGCGGCCTCTGCCAGCCGGACCAGCCGGGCCTCGCAGTGGTCCAGCCAGCGGGCCTCCGCCTCGGCCTGGAAGATCAGCTGTTCCAGTACGAGCAGCCAGGCGACCTCGTCGCGGTTGGCGGGCACATCGGTGAGGGCCTGCGCCTTGAGACGCGTGTAGTCCTGCATCGCCTTCACGGTGTGGTGGCGTTGGGACTGGATGACGGCCCTGATGTCCACGCCGGGTGCGCCGACGGCCATGGCGAGCTTGATGGCCAGTTCGTCGCGGGGCGGGTTGCTCCGGTCCACGGGGGTCTCGAACCAGCTGCGCAGCTCGGTGCGTCCCTCGTCGCTGATCGAGTACAGGGAGTGCCCCTGGTCGTCCTCGCCGTCCTGGACGACCAGGCCGTCACGCTCCAGTCTGCTCAGCGTCGTGTACACCTGCCCGACGTTGAGCGGCCAGGTGGAGCCGGTGCGTGACTCGAATTCGGTGCGGAGCTGGGAGCCGTAGCGCGGCCCCCGTTCCAGGAGGGCGAGTAGCCCGTGACGGATCGACATACTGAGTATGTATACCGAGTATGTTGCTGAACGCAAGTCTGTGACCTGGTGCGAAGGGGGGTGGGGTGGTCCGGGAGTGGTGATCAGTCGGCGCGGCGCATGCGCAGTGCGAGGAAGCCGAGACCCAGTCCGACCAGGCAGATACCCACGCCGAGCGACGTCTCCTTGACCTGTTGTACGGCCCGTCCGTCGAGGGCCTGCCGGGCGAGCCGGCCGGTCTTCGGTGACGCGCTCGCGTCAGGGGTGACGGCCGGTACGGCGGCGGGGTCCGTCGCGCCGGGCCGGTTCTCCTCGGCCTCGATGGCGTCGTCGGCCCGTGCGATCTCCCCGGGCGTCAGCTGCCGCCCGGGGCGCTGCCGCCCCTCCCCGGCGGGCAGCCCGGCGAGCGGTGACTGCGCGTCGTCCGGCCGCGCCGATCCCGCGCTCGGTGAGGGCGATCCGGAGGCGTCGGACGGCAGGGGTGCGGAGGGGGGTGGCGGCGCGGGTGCGGGTGCGGCGGAGGATGCGCCGGGGCCCTGCGGGGCGGGCGTGGACTCCGAGGGCGGCACGGTGGGTGTGGCGGACGGTGTCACGCCTGGCGACGAACCCTGCGACGACCCGGAGGCGGACCCGGACGACGGCGCCGACGACGACCCGCCCTGTCCCGACGACGGCCCGCCCTGTCCCGACGCGGCGGAAGCGGAACCCGCGGCCACGGAAGGCCCCGCCGCCCGCGCGACCGCAGAAGGCCCCTCCGCCCGCGCGGTCACGGAGGTCCCCGCCGCCCGCGCCTCCCCGCCCGTCATGGCGCCCAGGGCCGCGGCCGCCGTCAGTGCGAGGCAGGCCGTGCGCCATGAGGGCCGCGAGGGGGAGCGTCCTGAAACCATGTGGTCAGCGTCACATGTGACGATATGTCCGGCATCTCAGGTGATGCGGACGGATGGCCCGAGCAGAACGACCCACCGAAGCGGTCGGCGAGGAACGCGACCAGGGCGGGGACGTACTACGCCGGATCCCCGGTAGCGATACGGAGCTCGAAGTGGGCACCGGTCTTGGGCACCGCGGTCCCTGCGGTCGGGAACTGGTCGACGACCTGGTCCTCCGCGTAGGCGTTACCCGGCACCTCGATCTTCTTGATCGTCCAGCCGGCCGCGTCCGCGCACTGCCGCGCGGAGATGATGTCCTTGTACAGGAAGCTCGGGGCGTCGACCTTGTTCGGGTCGTCGTTGTCCTCCATCGCGTCCGTGCACTTGTCGGTGTCCATCGTCCGGTTCCGCTCCGGACCCTTGTGCTCGGCGCCCGGTTCCGACTGGCTCGTCGTGGGCTTGTCCTCGTCGCCGCCCTTCATCGAGAGCACCGTGATCAGACCGCCGATCGCGACCAGCGCCACCACGATCGAGCCCACGATCACCGGAACGTTCCGCTTGGAACCGCCGCCACCCGCGGGGGTGGTCGCCGTCTGCGGCGACACCGCGTACGGCGGCGGGGTCTGCTGCTGCATCGGCTGCATGGACTGCATCGGCGCCTGGCTCTGGTACGCCGGGGCCGACTGGGGGTAGCCGTACGACGGCGCGGGCGTCGGCGTGCCGTAGGGGCCGGGCTGCTGCTGCGACTGGTACGGGCCCGGCTGGTACGGCGTCCGGACGTTCTGCGGAGCCGGGGCGGACTGGTCGACCGGCGGGAAGACGGCGGAACCGACGCCGGAGCCGCTGTTCGCCGGTGCGCCGGCGTCCCCGACGATCACCGGGGCGCCCGTCCGGCCGCCGGCGCTCAGCACCCGGTGGATCTCGTCCTGCATCGCGGCGGCGCTCGGGAAGCGCTCGTTCGGGTTCTTCTTCAGCGCGCGGGCGACGAGCGCGTCCATCGCCGGGGTGATCGACCGGTTGATGGTGGACGGCGCGACCGGCTCCTCCTGCACATGCGCGTACGCGATGGCCAGCGGGGAGTCGGCGTCGAACGGGATGCGGCCGGTCAGCAGCTGGAACAGCATGATGCCGACCGAGTACAGGTCGGAGCGCGCGTCCACCCCGCGGCCCAGGGCCTGTTCGGGGGAGAGGTACTGCGGGGTGCCGACGACCATGCCGGTCTGCGTCATCGACGTGACGCCGGACTGCATGGCGCGGGCGATGCCGAAGTCCATGACCTTCACGATGCCGCGCTTGGTCACCATGACGTTGCCCGGCTTGATGTCGCGGTGGACCAGGCCCATCTCGTGGCTGGTGTCCAGGGCGGCCAGCACATCGGCCGTCACCTTGAGCGCCTTGTCGGCGGGCATCGCACCGTGACTGCGGATGTCCGCCTGGAGGACGGAGCCGAGCGGCTGCCCCTCGACGTACTCCATGACGATGTACGGCATCAGCGCGCCACCGAGCTCGTCCTCTCCGGTGTCGAAGACGGAGACGATGTTGGTGTGCTGGAGCTTCGCGACCGCCTGCGCCTCGCGCCGGAACCGCTCGCGGAAGGACTGCTCGCGGCCCAGCTCCGTATGAAGCGTCTTGATCGCGACCTGTCGGTCCAGCGCGGAGTCGTACGCCAGATATACGGACGCCATCCCGCCTTCGCCGAGCAGGTCACGCAGCTGGTAGCGGCCGCCGGCGACCGAACCGCCCGCGTAGCGCCCCTGGGCCCCTTGTGCGCCGTCCTGGCTCATGACTTGACTTCCCCCTCGGGCGCGTGACTCACGCGAAGATCCGTATTACGGGCCAAGTCTGCCCGAGGGGTACGACACGTCAAGCCGGGTGCCCGTTCCGTGACCCTACGCGCAAGAAGCGTCTCGGAAGCGTTACAGGAACCGGATGTAACCGGATGCAATTTGCGCGGGCGGCTTCCCAGCCGGTTGGATGGCCGGTCCCTCTCGAAATCGGTGTGTCCGACGAAGGCTGTAGCGTGACGTGGCAATGCGGACGTGCGATACGGACGTGGCAATGCAGCAGGGCAGCAGGGGCTTTTCGGACGAAAGGCCCCGGACACCGTGAGAACCGCGGACGCGCGGACAGATACGACGGCGAGGACTGATGGCACCCGAACCCGAAGCAAACGGCGGCGGAGTTCCGGATGGCACCGATTCCTGGGGCATCGGCGGTGTTGTCGGCGACGGACGTTACCGGCTGACCCACCGGCTCGGCCGGGGCGGTATGGCCGAGGTCTTCGCGGCCGAGGACGTCCGGCTCGGGCGCACGGTCGCGGTGAAGCTGCTGCGCTCCGATCTCGCGGAGGACCCGGTCTCCAAGGCCCGGTTCACGCGTGAGGCCCAGTCGGTCGCGGGGCTCAACCACCACGCGGTCGTGGCGGTGTACGACTCCGGCGAGGACACCGTGGGCGGGCAGACCGTCCCGTACATCGTGATGGAGATCGTCGAGGGTCACACCATCCGTGACCTGCTGCTCAACGCCGAGCCGCCGCCGCCGGAGCAGGCGCTGATCATTGTCTCCGGGGTGCTGGAGGCGCTCGCCTACTCGCACCAGCACGGCATCGTGCACCGGGACATCAAGCCCGCCAACGTGATCATCACGCACTCCGGTGCGGTCAAGGTGATGGACTTCGGCATCGCCCGCGCCCTGCACGGCGCGCAGTCCACGATGACCCAGACCGGCATGGTCATGGGGACGCCGCAGTACCTCTCCCCCGAGCAGGCGCTCGGCAAGGCCGTCGACCACCGTTCCGACCTGTACGCCACCGGCTGTCTGCTGTACGAACTCCTCGCGCTGCGGCCCCCGTTCACGGGTGAGACGCCGCTCTCCGTCGTGTACCAGCACGTCCAGGACATCCCGGTCCCGCCCTCCGAGGTCTCCGGCGGGGTGCCCCCGGAGCTGGACGGGCTTGTCATGCGCTCGCTCGCGAAGGACCCGGACGACCGGTTCCAGAGCGCGGAGGAGATGCGCGGGCTCGTCCAGTACAGCCTGCAGATGCTCCAGGTCCAGGGCGGCCACACCGGCACCTGGAACACCGGACCGGTCGTGCTGAACGAGGGCGGCGCCACCCCGCCCCGGGGCATGACGGGCGCCACCCGCGCGATGGGGCACCCGCAGCACGGGGACACCTCGCAGGGCCCGATCCTGCCGCCGATGAACCCGGACGACGGCGGCTACGACGGCTACGACGCCAACGGCAGCCACCAGGCGGGCGGTGGCCGGAGCCGGGGCAAGCTGTGGCTGTTCGTCGTGCTGGCACTGATCGCGATCGGCGCGGGCGTCGCCATCGCGCTGAACGCGACGAAGGGCGACGGCGAGACGCCCAAGAAGGACCCGACGCCGACGTCCAGCTCCCCGTCCCCGACGAAGAGTTCGCCCTCGCCCACCGAGGAGCAGACCCAGGACACCGAGCAGCCCGGCAGCTCCTCCGGCGATCAGCAGGAGACGCCGCGCAGGCCCTCCTACACCCCGTCGAACACTCCGAGCGAAACGGACACGCCTCCCTCGCCCACCCCGTCCGACACGGACTCGGGCACCACGACGGACGGCGGCGCGAGCACCGACGCGGGCGGCACGACGACGGACGGCGGCGGCAACAGCAGCAGTACGGGCGGCGACACGGACGGCACGACGACCGACGGCAGCGCCAACGGCGAGCAGGACGGCGGTACGACGCCGGCCGGTGGCGCGGCCGGCGAGCCGGGCGGCACGGCCGAGGGCGCCAGCACCGGCACCGCGGAGGGCCCGGTCGGCACCACCCCGTGAACGGCGCCCGCACCCCGTAGACCCCTCACCCCGTGAAGGCCTCGCACACCGCGTCGTACTCACGGGTCCACCACACCGCCAGGGCCGACACCGCGGGAAACTGCGGGTCGGCCCTTCGGTCGTTCAGGCAGTACCGCCAGCGCAGTATCCAGAAGTCGTTGAGCCGCTCCCACCACACCCGGTGCACCGCCGCGGCCAGTTCCGCTGCCCCGGCCCCGGCCGCCCGCCGGTAGGCGCGCGCGTAGGCCCGCACCTTCGCCAGCTCCAGCTCACCGGCCGGCTGGACGAAGAAGATCGCGGCGGCCCGTACCGCCTCCTCCGCCCGTGGCTGCACGCCGAGGCGGTCCCAGTCGAGGATCGCCACCGGATCCGCGCCCCGGTAGAGCACGTTCAGCGGGTGGAAGTCGCCGTGCACCCAGCCGGTCGCCGGGACCCCGGGCGTGGGCGGCCGCCGGTCCGCGTGCTGGTCCAGCAGGGTGCGCCGCTCCAGGAGCCGGTGCTCGGCCAGTTCGTCGAAGGAGTCCCGGGGCCGCCGGCCACGGGCGGCGGCCAGCAGCTCGTCGATCACCGCGAAGGTGTCGGCGGGATCAGGGCTGGCATGACCGGCCGGCCTGCCCGCGCCCTCCGTACCCCCGGCGCCCGCCTCCATCACCTGCTCAAGACCTGTGTGTACGGCTCCGAGGAGCGCCCCGAGCCGTACCGACTGGGCCACGGTGAGCTGGGCTCCGGCCCGGTGCAGCCCGTCGACCCAGGGGTGCAGGGCGTAGCAGCGGCCGCCGATCTCGGTGACCGTGCCGCCCTCGGTGTCCTCGATGGGCGGGGCGACGGGCACTCCGAGTGACTGGAGCCGCTGGGTGGCCCGGTGCTGGCGGACGATCGTGGCGCGGTCGCCGGTGGAATCGTCCAGGTGGTGCTTGAGGAAGTAGGAACCCCGGGTCGTGGAGACCCGGTATCCATGGTTGAGCAGTCCCTGATCCAGCGGTTCGCAGGTGAGCGGCTCACCTGCGTGCGGGTAGCGGCGGAGCACTTCGCGGACCGGGGGAACAGGCGTAAGGGTTACAGATGAGCGCGGCACCCGCCAGATGTTAGATCACGCTGTGTTGCAGGCTGTGACGAGTTGCGTGGAAGTCCAGAGTGTGCACGTGGACGAAATGCGGGTCGAGCCGGAGGAACGCCGGGGTGAAGGGCTCCCCGTTCACCTCGACGGGGGCGGGGCCGAACAGCTCGCGCTGGGCGCAGGTCGGCTCGACGGTCTGCGCGGGACCGGTGAACTCCACGGACCACAGATCCCGGCTGCCGGCCGTGGCGGAGACGTTGAAGTTGTCCGCGCCGTACGCGACGACGGTCCCGTTGCAGGCGTCGTGGTAACCGAGTCCGCCGTGCAGCCGCAGGACCACCCGGCCGTCGATCACGACATGGCGGGCCACCGTCAGGAAGGGAAGAGCACGCATGCTCGTCGCCAGCCGGCCGTAGGGGACCCGGCCGAGCAGGTCGATTGCGTGGAGTTCTTCCTCGGTGGACATGGCCTCCACTGTGCGTGACCGCGGTGCGCGTGGATAAGAGGCCGCAGCCCCCGGTGCCGGGGGACCAAAGTCCCGAATCGGCCCCCCGGGTCACGTGCGGCTCAGCGCTTCTCCGCCTGGAGCCGTGCGACATAGGCGGCCGCCTGCGAGCGGCGTTCCATACCGAGTTTGGAGAGCAGGCTGGAGACGTAATTCTTGATCGTCTTCTCCGCGAGATGCAGCCGCTCCCCGATCACCCGGTTCGTCAGCCCCTCACCGATCAGATCAAGGATCTTGCGTTCCTGGTCGGTCAGGCCCGCGAGTTTGTCGTCGCCGCGCCCTTTCTTGCCGTCGCGCAGCCGCTCCAGCACCCGCGCGGTGGCCACAGGGTCGAGCAGCGACTTCCCGGCCGCCACGTCCCGTACGGCGTTCAGCAGCTCGTTGCCCCGGATCGCCTTGAGCACGTATCCGGAGGCGCCGGCCATGATCGCGTCGAAAAGTGCCTCGTCATCGGCGTACGAGGTCAGCATCAGGCAGTTGATGGACTCGTCCCGGGACCGGATCTCCCGGCAGACCTCCACCCCGCTGCCGTCCGGCAGCCGTACGTCGAGGACGGCGACATCGGGCCGGGTCGCGGGGATGCGGACCAGCGCGTCCTCCGCAGTACCGGCCTCACCGACCACCTCGATATCGTCCTCCACCGAGAGAAGCTCATGAACTCCGCGGCGGACGACCTCATGGTCATCCAGCAGAAAAACCGTGATTTTTCCTTCTTTGCGCACAAACGCAGTCTCACACACTCCCCCCTTCCCTGCCGCTGTCCGGCGGGATAACGTGCCGTTGTTCCGGCAGCCTGCAAGGCTGTTACCAGTGCTGTGACCAGCGAGAGTTCCCGAATTCTTCGATTTACTTGGATATCCAAGCAAAATCGCAGGTCAGATAGGGTTTCGCAGTTACGCGAGGCACTGGGTAACGTGCCTAACAACAGGGCGCTCGCCGGGGCACCTGTCACGCCTGTTCCCGGACCGAGCGGCACCCCACCCCGTGCACGGGTACGGACACAGGCGAGCCGCACTGGTCTCCCGGCAGACCCCGGGGGCCGGACCGACGGAGGAGCACGCACGTGACCGTGGAGAGCACTGCTGCCGCGCGTAAGCCGCGACGCAGCAGCAAGCGGACCAGCGCCGCGAAGACGCCCGCGAAGACACCCAAGAGTTCCGGACCCGAACTCGTACAGCTGCTGACGCCCGAGGGCGAGCGCGTCGAGCACCCGGACTACTCGATCGACCTGAGCGCGGACGAGCTGCGCGGCCTGTACCGGGACATGGTCCTGACCCGCCGCTTCGACGCGGAGGCCACCGCCCTCCAGCGCCAGGGCGAGCTGGGCCTGTGGGCCTCGCTGCTGGGCCAGGAGGCCGCCCAGATCGGCTCCGGCCGGGCGCTGCGCGACGACGACTACGTCTTCCCGACCTATCGCGAGCACGGTGTGGCCTGGTGCCGGGGCGTCGACCCGACCAATCTGCTCGGGATGTTCCGCGGTGTGAACCACGGCGGCTGGGACCCGAACACCAACAACTTCCACCTCTACACGATCGTCATCGGCTCGCAGACGCTGCACGCCACCGGCTACGCCATGGGCGTCGCCAAGGACGGCGCGGACTCGGCCGTGATCGCGTACTTCGGTGACGGTGCCTCCAGCCAGGGCGATGTGGCGGAGGCGTTCACCTTCTCGGCGGTCTACAACGCGCCGGTCGTGTTCTTCTGCCAGAACAACCAGTGGGCGATCTCGGAGCCGACCGAGAAGCAGACCCGGGTGCCGCTCTACCAGCGCGCCCAGGGCTTCGGCTTCCCCGGCGTCCGGGTCGACGGCAACGACGTACTGGCCTGCCTGGCCGTCACCCGGTCCGCCCTGGAGCGGGCCCGCCGGGGCGAGGGCCCCACCCTGGTCGAGGCGTTCACCTACCGGATGGGCGCGCACACCACCTCCGACGACCCGACGAAGTACCGGGCCGACGAGGAGCGCGCCTCCTGGGAGGCCAAGGACCCGATCCTGCGCCTGCGCACCTACCTGGAGAACGAGGGCGCCGCCGACGAGGCGTTCTTCACCGCCATGGAAGAGGAGAGCGAGACCCTCGGCAAGCGGGTCCGCGAGGCGGTGCGGTCCATGCCGCAACCGGACCGGATGGCGATCTTCGAGCACGCCTACGCCGACGGGAGCGCCCTCGTCGACGAGGAGCGCGCCCAGTTCGCCGCCTACCAGGCATCGTTCGCAGAGGAGGGCAAGTAGCCATGGCCATGGAAAAGATGTCCATCGCGAAGGCGCTCAACGAGTCGCTGCGCAAGGCCCTCGACACCGACCCCAAGGTCCTCATCATGGGTGAGGACGTCGGAAAGCTCGGCGGCGTCTTCCGGATCACCGACGGCCTCCAGAAGGACTTCGGCGAGGACCGCGTCATCGACACCCCGCTCGCGGAGTCCGGCATCGTCGGCACCGCGATCGGTCTCGCCCTGCGCGGCTACCGGCCGGTCGTGGAGATCCAGTTCGACGGCTTCGTCTTCCCCGCGTACGACCAGATCGTCACGCAGCTCGCGAAGATGCACGCCCGCTCGCTCGGCAAGATCAAGCTCCCGGTCGTCGTCCGGATTCCGTACGGCGGCGGCATCGGCGCGGTGGAGCACCACTCCGAGTCGCCCGAGGCACTGTTCGCGCACGTCGCGGGCCTGAAGGTGGTCTCCCCTTCCAACGCGTCCGACGCGTACTGGATGATGCAGCAGGCCGTCCAGAGCGACGACCCGGTCATCTTCTTCGAGCCGAAGCGCCGCTACTGGGACAAGGGCGAGCTGGACACCGAGGCCATCCCGGGCGGCCTGCACCGCGCCGCCGTCGCCCGCACGGGCACGGACCTCACGCTCGTCGCGTACGGCCCGATGGTGAAGGTCTGCCTGGAGGCGGCCGCGGCCGCCCAGGAGGAGGGCAAGTCGGTCGAGGTCGTGGACCTGCGCTCGATGTCCCCGATCGACTTCGACGCCATCCAGGCATCCGTGGAGAAGACCCGCCGCCTGGTCGTGGTGCACGAGGCTCCGGTGTTCTACGGTTCCGGCGCGGAGATCGCCGCCCGCATCACGGAGCGGTGCTTCTACCACCTGGAGGCACCCGTGCTGAGGGTCGGTGGCTACCACGTGCCGTACCCGCCGGCCCGGCTGGAGGACGAGTACCTGCCGGGTCTCGACCGTGTGCTCGACGCCGTCGACCGCTCGCTGGCGTACTGAGGACTGGGGCGTGACAACGATGACCGAAACTACGAACGCCGCTCGCTTCCGTGAGTTCAAGATGCCCGACGTGGGCGAGGGACTGACCGAGGCCGAGATCCTCAAGTGGTTCGTCCAGCCCGGCGACACCGTCACCGACGGCCATGTCGTCTGCGAGGTCGAGACGGCGAAGGCGGCCGTCGAGCTGCCGATCCCGTTCGACGGGGTGGTGCACGAGCTGCGCTTCGGCGAGGGCACGACCGTGGACGTCGGCCAGGTGATCATCGTCGTGGACGTGGCACCGGACAGCGGCGACGCGGCTGCGGACCCGGCTCCGGCGTCGGAGCCGGCGTCGGCTCCGGCTCCGGTTTCGGACGAACCGGTGGCCGAGGCCGAGGCGCCGAAGGGCCGTACCCCGGTCCTGGTCGGCTACGGCGTGGCCGAGTCCTCCACGAAGCGACGCGCCCGCAAGGGTACGGAGACCGCTCCGCCCGCCGCCGCTTCCGCCGCGATCCAGGGTGAGATGAACGGGCACGGCACGGGCGCCGTCGTGCCCGAGGCCCGCCCGCTCGCGAAGCCTCCGGTGCGCAAGCTGGCGAAGGACCTGGGCATCGACCTCGCGACGGTCAGCCCGACCGGCGAGGGCGGCGTCATCACCCGCGAGGACGTGCACGCGGCGGCGACCCCGGCCCCGGCCCCCGAGCCGGTGCGGGAGCAGCCGCAGATCCCGGCGCCGACGTCCGCCCCGGCCGCGGACCAGTCCCCGGCCCCGGCCGTGGTCGCCTCGATGGGTGCGCGCGAGACGCGTATCCCCGTCAAGGGCGTACGGAAGGCGATCGCGCAGGCGATGGTGGGCAGCGCGTTCACCGCGCCGCACGTCACCGAGTTCGTGACGGTCGACGTGACGCGCACGATGAAGCTCGTCGCGGAGCTCAAGGAGGACAAGGAGATGGCCGGGGTGCGGGTCAACCCGCTCCTGATCATCGCCAAGGCCCTCCTGGTCGCGATCAAGCGCCACCCCGAGGTCAACGCGGCCTGGGACGAGGCGAACCAGGAGATCGTGCAGAAGCACTACGTGAACCTGGGCATCGCGGCGGCCACTCCGCGCGGACTGATCGTGCCGAACATCAAGGACGCGCAGGAGCAGACGCTCCCGCAGCTGGCCGCGTCCCTGGGCGAGCTGGTCTCCACGGCCCGCGACGGCAAGACGTCCCCGGCGGCGATGGCGGGCGGCACGGTGACCATCACCAACGTCGGCGTCTTCGGTGTCGACACGGGCACGCCGATCCTCAACCCCGGCGAGTCCGCGATCCTCGCGGTCGGCGCGATCAAGCTCCAGCCGTGGGTCCACAAGGGCAAGGTGAAGCCCCGTCAGGTCACCACACTGGCCCTCTCCTTCGACCACCGCCTGGTCGACGGCGAGCTCGGCTCGAAGGTCCTGGCGGACGTCGCCGCGATCCTGGAACAGCCGAAACGCCTGATCACCTGGGCGTAGCCGCCCCGGCGTCACGTGCATGAGGTGGGCCCGCGCGAGGCGTCGCGCGGGCCCACTGCCGTGTCCGCGCCGCGTCCGCCCGCCGGTCCGTTCCGGCTCGGCGCGCTTGTAACAGCCATGTATTAGCCGGTGACCGGGCGGAACAGCCGAGCCTCTCCGGCGGGTCCTCTTGATCAGAAGCGCTCGCTGGTACCGACCCGTACCGAGTGGGCCGGTACTGACCAACCGATGCTGAGGACGAAACCATGCGCGCTCGTAAGCTCACCTTCGCGGCCCTGGCGCTCGTTGCGGGTCTCTCGCTCACGGCCTGCCAGAACGACGACGACGCAGCGGGCCAGGCCGACCCGTCGTCCGGGTCGTCCGCGTCCGCCGCTTCCTCCTCCGGCGGTGGCTCGGACTCGGGTGGTACGGACGATGCCGGTGGCAAGGAGTCATCCGCCCCGGACTCCAACGGTTCCGCCTCCGGCGGTTCTACGTCCGGCGGGAGCGGCTCCGACGCCAAGGGCGGCAAGTGCACCACCGACGGTCTGAAGATCACGGCGCTGGACACCTTCATCGACGGCGACCGCGATGGCAGCATCGCGGTGGCGCTGACGAACACCAGCGGCGCGGACTGCGTGATCTCCGGGTTCGTGGGCGTCGACCTGAAGACGAACACGGGGACGCTCTCCGCCACGCGCAAGGGTGACCCCGGCGACCCGTACACCCTCAAGAACGGCAAGGAGATCGACTCCAACGTCAGCTACCCGCTCAACAAGACGGGTGGCTCCGGCATCCGCATCACGGGTCTTGTGGTGACCCCGCCGAACGAGACGAAGTCGGTCACCCTCGCCTGGCCGGGCGAGAGCTCGCTGCCCGCGGGGGACAGCGGCAACGGTGACCAGATCCTGGTCGGCCCGATCGGCAGCGCCGGCCAGGGCGGCTGACCGGGCGGCAGCCGCCCCGGCGGTACGTGTGTGAGGTGGGCCCGTACGAGATGTGCGCGGGCCCACTTCTTCGGTTACGGGACGTTCGCGCGGAGACCTCGACGTCCGACCGCCTGCGCAGGGCGAGTTCGGCGAAGACGGTCTTGCCGACGGTGCGCGGCTCGACGCCCCAGCGGTCAGCGAGCCGGTCGACGATGAGCAGCCCCCGCCCGTAGCAGTCGTCCTCCTGCGCCTCGCGCACCGCGGGCAACCGCTCCCCTCGCGGGTCGCTGACCTCGATGCGGAGGGCGGTGGCCGTGAGGATGAGGTGCACGCGGAAGAGCCGCCCGCGCACGGAGCCGTGCAGTAAGGCGTTGGTCGCCAACTCGCTTACCAGCAAAGCGACTTCTGCCACGTGGTTCGGATACCCCCACTCGGACACCAGCCGCACGGCCCGGCGCCGGCAGAGGTGGACGCTGCGCGCGGTGGGCGTGTAGTCGAGCCGGTCCTCCTGGAGGACGGGCTCGGGTGCGGGGGCCTTCTCCTGGGCTGCGGTCATGGACGCGTGCCTCTCGGTGAGGGGGCGGTGGCGATACCGGACCCTGTCCTGAGCAGGGCAGGGCGGTGCACTTCCGCCGGGCGGTGTCGCTGTGTGAGCGGCTTGGTGCCGAACGTAGCGAGTCGGCGACCGCACCACAATCTCTCGGAGATAAATATCCCCAACCGAGTGATTGTGGTGGAGTGTCCCGGAGTTGGAGACTGTTCCCGAACAACAGGAGGTGGTGCGCTGTGCCGAAGTTGCCTGCGGATAGGGGCAACCGAGTGTCCACGGTTCTCGCGCGTCAGCTGGGCGGTCAACTACTGGGCTTCAGAGAGGCGGCCGGGCTGAACCAGACGCAGGCCGCAGAAGCTCTCAGTGCTCAGGCTGCCAAGGTCGCCAAGATGGAACATGGCTGGGTTCCGTTCCGGGATCCGGACGTCATTGCACTCTGCCGGGCTTATGGCGTCGACAGTCCGGGCACGGTGGACGGGCTGCTCAAGCTGGCAAAGCTGGATCGAGAGCGTCGGCGGGCAAAGGGGTGGTGGGACAACTCGCTGACGCAGGGCAGCCTGCGCGAGTACATCGCTATGGAGGACGTCGCGCTCCGACTGCAAACTTGGCAACTTGCTTTGATTCCGGGACTGTTTCAGACGCCCGAGTACATGAGAGCCCTCGCGGTCGCCGCCGTGTCCCCCGACCGGATCGACGAGGTCGAGCGCCTGGTCGACGTGCGAGTGCGCCGCCAGCGTCGTCTGCGAGGCGACAATCCACTGCGCGTGCACGCCGTGATCTGGGAAGCGGCATTGCGGCAGATGATCGGTGGTCCACGTGTCATGAGGCAGCAGCTTGAGTCTCTGTGCGAACTCGCGGAGCGCCCGAACATTGATGTGCAGGTGCTTCCGTTCCGGTCGGGGGTGCATTCGTGCGGCGGCGGGGCCTTCAACATCCTGTCGTTCGCTGAATCAGGAGCACTGGATGTCGTTCACATGGACGGGCTCCGCTCCACCAACTGGATCGAAGGCTCCGAGGAGAGCGCCGCCTACACTGAATTGTTCGCACGCACCTGTGCCACGAGTCTGTCGCCGTACGACTCGTCGCGGCTCATAGAGAGCATTGCCAAAGGGATGAACGAGTGACCGAGTCTCACTTCACGAAGTCCAGTTACAGCGAGCCGCAAGGCGAGTGCGTCGAAGTCGCCCGCAACATCCCCCACACCGTCGCCGTCCGCGACTCCAAGCATCTGGACGGCCCCGTCCTCCTGCTCACCCCCGCCGCGTGGGACGCCTTCCAGGGGACCTTGGGGCGGGCGCCGCACACCAGGTAGCCGGTCCCGGTTACCTGGTGTGCGGCCTGACGTCAGGACATGAGCACCGCGGGGTTTCCGTCGCTCCAGATGTTGGTGATCCTGCGGTGCGTGAAGCGCCAGCCGTCCGGGGTGCGGCGAAGGCGGTCTTCGTAGCGGCCTCCGCCGAGGAACTTGTCGCCGTCGGGCAGGCCGTGGCGGACATGCTGGGCTTGGTAGTAGCACGTGTGCTCGGCCTCGTCGCTGTGGACCGCGGCGACGTGGTTGCCGTTCAGGTGCTGGGTGGCGTCGATCCGTTCCAGGCTGGTGCTGATCCTGGCAACGATCGCGTCGGGCCCACGGAGCCGTTCTCCCGAACCGTCGTACTCCCAGCAGGCATCGTCCGTGAACAGCGCGCCCAACGCCTCCCAGTCCCTGGTGTCCAGGGCCGTCGCGTACGCGATGACGGCGTCCACGATCGCGGCGCGGTCTGTGAGTTCCTGGAGCATTGAGCCGCCTCCCGGGTCGGTGCACGATTTGATACCGAGTACATGATTGGCAACTGTCGGACCGGGCGGAAGAAGGCACTTTCATGTCCCAGAGGCACATCGATGTGACAGTCCTGGCCGGCGAGGCGTGCCCGGTCTCGGAGGTTCTCGATCACGTCTCCGGGAAGTGGAGCATCGGCATCCTGGTGGCCGCCGCGCAGGGCCCGGTTCGGTTCACGGAGCTGGAGCGTTCGATCACAGGCATCAGCAGACGCATGCTCACGCTCAATCTGCGCAAGCTGGAGCGGGACGGCCTGCTCGTACGCACCGTCCATCCGGTCGTTCCGCCCAAGGTCGAGTACACGCTGACGGAAATGGCCCGGGAGCTCCACACGTCGCTGCTGGAGCTCACCGACTGGGCCAAGCGGCACGGCGGCTCGGTCGCCGCCGCCCAGGCGGCCTACGACCGCGAGCACAACGGCTGACGGCCGCTGCCCAGGGCTGCCGGACACCGGTCAACTCGCCTGCGGGACACGGGCGGTACCCGTTCAACCCTCACGTCACTCCGTTGCGTGGAACACGGCGCCCTGGTCCGCGTCACGCAGCAGAGCCGCAGGGGTGACGTGCTCGGGCAGTTCGCCTACCCGCTGGAGAAGATCTTCGCCGCGTCGGACCCGACCAGCCCGTGGGGCCCGGCCTTGCGGGGCGGCGAACGGTCGCTGGTCCTGGTCAGTGACGACAACTTCGCGGACGACGCGGTCACCCAGTTCGTCGCGCTGGGCATCCGCTCCCGCTGACGAGCCGTGCGCACCGGGCCCGGTCCTACGTACAGGACCGGGCCCGGCGTGCTGAGAGCGCTCAAGCCGCCGGTACAGCCTTCAGCGCTTCAGCATGAAGGTGAAGTCGGCGGCTGTTCTGCCGGTCAGCCGGATCGCGGAGACGATCTTGCCGTCCGTGATCAGCCTGCCGGCCTCCGCCCGGGAGAGACCCCACCCGTCAGCGATCAGCCGCACCGGCCGGACCGGAATCCGTGCCGCGAAGCGGACCGATACGTCGATCACGTCGTGGTCCGCGTCGGCGGCCGGTTCGCCCGTGTCGAGGCGCCAGGCATCGGTCCAGTCGAGGGCGATGCGGTTGCGGCGCCGTAGGGCCGGGTCCTGGAGCAGCTCGGCCGCCAGGCCGGGATCGTTGTCGTGCATCCGGTCCAGCAGTTCGGGCCGGATGGAGCGCACGTGCGCCCGTTCCAGGACCGTGAGCTCGGTGGTCTCCCCGCACGTCGTGCAGAGCGCGAGGAGCCACGCGTCAAGGAGCTTGTGGTTGGCGTTGACGCGGAACTTGCCGTTCGCCCGAAAGGTCCCGGACGCGCACGTGTGGCAGCGGCGGAGGACGAGGGGAAGGCAAGTGGGCATGACGACCCAGTTGTTGAGCACAGGGGTACACCGGTTTCAGGTGAGAAGTCCGCAGCAGGAATCAGCACGGCGCACAAGTGCGTGCGACGCGCGACAGATCAGCTCGTGGGAAGTCTCAAACGGTGTACAACGGAACGCCCTTGCCTGGACGACGGGGACCGGCAGCACGGTAGCGGCGCGCGGGTGCGGCGATCCAGTGGATTTCCGCGCCTCGCCGTGGGCCGCCCTTCCCCGGGAGGTAATCGCGGTGGCGGCCGGTGCGGGCCAGGATGCCGATCGCCGCTCCGACCGGGGCGGGTTGTGAACCGGAAGATCCGGCATGGCAGTTACCGCGTCCGCGCCCACACCCACTCGACTGGCCGGAGGGCGAGCCCGGCCGGGCCGCCACCCCGTGGATGCGCCACCGCTCCACCCGCGCCGACGCCGCCGCGCACTACCGCGAGCTGGGCGGGCACCACGTGCCCGGGGCCGCGGCCACCGAGATCGAGCGCGTCCTGGTGGACGGCGACGACGCGGTCGTGTTCGGGGAGATCCGGCAGACGGCCCGGTCCACCGGACGCGCCTACCGCGCGCGGTTCGCCCTGCACCTCACGTTCGCGGGCGGTCTCGTCACCCGGCACCACGTCTACGAGGACAGCCTCGCGGTGGCACGGGCCTTCGACGCGGAGGAGCCGGGCGCGAAGGCCGACCGTCAGGAGTGAGGGGGTATCCCCCCTGCCGATCCGCCTGCCTGCCCGATGTCGCCCCGGCGGGCCATGCGCGATCGTCGGTTCCGTGACGCAGATCGCGCACGGGGAATGGGGAGACTGTGCGACTTCGGAGTTCCAAGGCCGCGACGGCACTCGTGGCGCTGGCCCTCACCGGCGGGGCGATCGCGCCCGCTGCGGCGGCGCGACCGGGGTCCGCCGACGGCACCTGGCGGGTGAACGGGTACGGCACCGTCCTGCGTATCGCGGACGGGCGGTTGCAGGAGTACCAGACGACCTCGGTGAGCTGCCTGGAGGGTGAGTCCGCAGCGCAGACGGGGCCCGGCGTGTTCAGGGCCGAGGACGGGACGATCCTCAGCGTGCGGCCGGATGTCGGGTCGCTGGAGCTGTCCGGTTCGGTGGGGCGCAGGGAGCTGCGGCGGATCGGGCGGCTTCCGGAGGCGTGCGAGCGACCCACCGCCACGGACCCGGTGACGACGTTCGACGTCTTCTGGCAGTCCTTCGAGGAGAACTACCCGTTCTTCGACGCCAAGGGCGTCGACTGGCACGCCGTACGCGAGACGTACCGGCCGAAGGTGCACGCGACCACCACGCGCGACGAACTGTTCGCACTGTTCAGCGACATGGTGAAGCCGCTGTACGACGCACATGTGGCCGTCTTCGACGGAGACCGCTACTTCGCCGGGAGCCGGCCGGGAACGGCGGTGCCAGGGCCGGAGCTGGACACCAGGATCAAGAACCACATCGTGGCGCGCGACCTCAACGGCAAGAAGCCGAGGGAGTTCGCGAGCGGGCGGATCAGCTACGCGGATCTGCCGGAGGGGCTGGGCTATCTGCGGATCTCTGGATTCGCCGGGTACGACCCGGAGGACCCGTCGTACGCCGCCCAGTTGGCCCAGCTCGGCAAGGCGCTCGACAGCGTCCTCACCGCCGGGCGCACGGCCTCGCTCCAGGGGCTGGTCATCGACGTACGGATCAACGGCGGCGGCTCCGACGCGCTCGGCGTGCACATCGCGGAACGCCTCACGGACACCCCGTACGTCGCCTACCGCAAGCGCACCCAGTACACCCGGCCCCGGCCCGTCCCCGTGCAGCCCGCGAAGGGCAGGCCCCGATACACCGGCCCCGTCGCCGTACTGACCTCCGGGACGACGTACAGCGCGGGCGAGACGTTCACGCAGGCGCTCATCGACCGGCCCGGCAGGACGGTCAGGATCGGGGAGCCGACCCAGGGCGTCTTCTCGGACACGATGGACCGGGTGCTGCCGAACGGCATGGCGCTGTGGCTGCCGAACGAGGAGTTCCTGACCCGCTCGGGCCGGACCTTCGACGGGGCGGGCATCCCGCCGCACATCCGTACCCCGGTCTTCACCGAGGAGGAGTTCGCGAAGAACCGCGACTCGGCGTTCGACGCGGCGGTGGCGGAACTGCGGCGCTGAGGTTCTCCTGCCCTGCGGCCGGGCCGGTCAGGCGGACGTGGCCGCCACGCAGAACCCGTTGCCTTCCGGGTCCGCCATCATGATGTGGTGCCCGTCGAACGCCTCCAGGACGGTGCCGCCCGCCCGTACCAGGCGTTCGGACTCCGCCCTGATCCTGGCCCAGCGCTCCTCGGGCGTCGTGCCGTGTCCCGGCACTCTGACGTCCATGTGGAGCCGGTTCTTGGCGGTCTTGGGCTCGGGGACCTTGAGGATGGCCAGGCGGGGGCCGTTGCCGTCGGGATCGCAGAGCCAGGCGCCGTCGTCCACGGAGTCGTCCTCCGGCAGGTCGAACGACGCGTGCCACTCCTCGCGGGTGCGGAAGGGAGCCGGCGGTGGCTCGTCGATGTAGCCGAGTGCGGTTCTCCAGAAGGCCGCGAGGGCCTGCGCGTCGGCGGCGTCCAGTGTCAGATCGATGGTGGCTGCCATGGGGCGACCGTACTGCGCGCCTCTGACAGCCGACCCGCTCCGAGCCGGCCGCCGATCCTTCCGAAACCGGGGACTGCGCCTCGGAGTTCTGGGCAGGCACCGGGTGCCGGTACCGCTTCACCAGCTGGAGAACGATCTTGACGAACGACGAACACGACCGACCCGACGCGCACCCCGAGGCCCCGTGGTGGTGGGGCATCGGCCCGGTGGGGGCCGTCCTCCTCATCGTCGTCGGGATCGTCGGGACGCTGTGGGTGTTCGTGTGGTCCGACGCGATGGACGACACGACGGCCGGCTACCAGGCGGGCAAGGTCATCGCCATCGGGCTGGTGCTGCTCGGCACAGCCGTCCTGGAACGCTTCCGCAGCCGCCGCCCGCGTGCGGCCGAGGCGGAGGACGGGCGGGACAGCTAATACGGTGAAGAACGGAGAAGGGGCCCCGCGGACTGCCGCAGGGCCCCTCTTCCGTGACGTCGGGCAGAACCCGGCAGGGCTACTTCTTGAAGCCGTAGTCCATGAGCTTCTTCGCGTCCGCGGTCCGGGTGGACTCGGACGTGGCCGTCAGGACCGTGCCGATGACCGTCTTGCCCTTGCGGGTCGCGGCGAAGACCAGGCAGTACTTGGCCGAAGGGCCGGAGCCCGTCTTCACACCGATCGCGCCGCTGTACGAGCCCAGCAGCTTGTTGGTGTTGGTCCACGACATGTAGCGGTAGCCACCGCTCTTCGTCGTGACCTTCTGCTTGGTCGACTTGGTCTTGACGACGCTGCGGAAGGTGGAGTACTTCATCGCGCTGCTCGCGATCTTCGTGAGGTCCTTCGGGGTCGAGTAGTTGGACCCGTTCCCTATGCCGTCGAAGGAGTCGAAGTGCGTGTTCTTCAGGCCGAGGGTCTTGGCCGTGCTGTTCATCTTGCCGATGAACGACTTCACCCGGGCCGCGCGCGTGGAGCCCGAGCCGAACTTGTCGGCCAGGGCGTACGCGGCGTCGCAGCCGGACGGCAGCATCAGGCCGTACAGCAGCTGGCGGACCGTGACCTTGTCGCCCACGATGAGGCGGGCCGAGGACGCGCCCTTGGAGACGATGTAGTCGCTGTACGCCTTCTGGATCGTGACCTTGGAGTCCAGGTTGAGGCCCTTCGTGGCCAGCACCACCCGGGCGGTCATGATCTTCGTCGTGGAGCCGGTGGAGCGGCGGGTGTCCGCGGCCTTGCTGAACAGGGACTTCCCGGTGCCGTTGTTCATCACGTAGCCGCCCTTGGCGACGATCGTCGGCGGCTTCGGCGCGGCGGCCTGGGCCTGGGAGGCGAACGCGCCTCCCGCGATGACGGCACCTGCGGTGAGGGCGACCGTGGCGGTGGCCGATACGCGCCTTATGCCCTTGATCTTGATATTCAAGTCGAACACTCCAAATGCCCCTGGTATGCGCGCACATGAGACTGCCGCGCGCTGGATGAGACGTATGGGACGGATCAATGGTTGTAGGGAGTAGGGGGTGAACTCTCCGGCCCGGACCCGTCCGCGGCGCGGGGCTGGCAGCCGCTCGGCGGGTGGTGCGGGCCGGTGCCGCGCTCGGCGGTCCGGGGTCATGCCGTCTCCTGCTCCCGGCCGCGGAGTCCCGCTGTCACCCGGTCGGGCCGCCCCAGCGCCTTGCGGCTGAGCAGTGGCTGACAGAGCTGCAGCGCGGCGAGCGCCAGCATCGTCAGGCCCCAGAGGGGGGAACCGTCCAGGAACTGGAACACCGCACTCAGTACGAACACCGCCGCGACGGCCCGGAACACCCGGCGGTGCCGGTTCGGCCGCTCCAGGGCCTCGCGCTGCACGGCCACCAGCCGCCCCGTCTCCGCGCGTTCCCGCGGGTCGTCGGGGATGTCCACGTGCCGGATGCGCCGCAGGAGCGGGCGCAGGCTCTTGCGCGGTATCCCGGCCTGTCGCGCTGTCGACCGGCCGGAAAGCGCCCCCGCCGTCGCGCTGACACCGACGACCAGGACGATCAGGATTCCCACGACCAGGCCGGGCCGGTTCTCCCAGCCCAGTCCGGCGACCGCTCCGGCCAGGCCCCCCGTCACGCCGATCGCGACGGCGTACACCGCTCCGGCGAGCACCGGGCGGTCCCGTAAGCGCCGGTTACGGGACCGGCCTGTGCCTGTGCCTGTGCCCGTGCCCGTATCCGTGTCCGTTCCGGTCTCGGCCATGGTCGCCACCCCTGGGGCCTGTGGGGCGCTCTCTCCGCGCCCCCAAGCCCTCCGTGTACCCACGTTCGCCGGGCGTGCACCGGGGTGTGCCCCGGCGCGGTCCAGTATCCGGACGCGCCGTTGTCCGCATCCATGTTGTATCTATGCTGTGCGCATGCCTGCTCCAGCCTCCTCGCCCGTCCGTCCGCCCGTGAAGCGGCCCCCCGCCGCCGAGCGCGTCTACACCCATATCAAGGAAGCGGTTCTGGACCGCCGTTACGAGGGCGGGACGCTCCTCACCGAGGGCGATCTCGCGGATGCCGTCGGGGTCTCCCGGACGCCCGTGCGCGAGGCGCTGCTGCGCCTTGAGGTGGAGGGGCTGATCAAGCTCTACCCGAAGAAGGGCGCCCTGGTGCTAGCCGTCTCCGCGCAGGAGATCGCGGACGTCGTGGAGACCCGGCTGCTGGTCGAGGAGTTCGCCGTGCGCCGGGCCGTGCCCGCCTCGGCGAAGCTGATCGCCCGGCTGGAGGAGCTCCTTGAGGAACAGCGGCAGATGTCGGAGGCGGGTGATCTGGCGGCCGTCTCCGTGAAGGACCGCTGTTTCCACGCGGAGATCGTCCGGCACGCCGGCAACGAGATCCTGTCCCGCCTCTACGGCCAGCTCCGGGACCGGCAGCTGCGGATGGGCGTCGCCGTCATGGAGGCCCACCCCGGCAGGATCGCCGCGAACATCACCGAGCACGGTGAGCTGCTGGAGGCGATCAGGTCCGGTGACGCGGACGGCGCCGCGCAGGTCGTGCGCCGTCATGTGAGCCGGGTCAAGGTGCTGGTCAGGGGGGAGGACCGGTGAGCTCCGCCGCCTCTCCCACCCTCTCCCTGCCCGGCGATCCGCCCGGCGGCCGGCGTGCCGCCCGGGTCTGGGGCATCGGGGTGGCCGTCTACTTCGTCGCCATCATCTTCCGCACCAGCCTGGGTGTTGCCGGACTCGACGCCGCCGACCGGTTCCACGTCAACGCCTCCGCGCTCTCCACCTTCTCCATCCTCCAGCTGCTCGTCTACGCGGGCATGCAGATACCCGTGGGCCTGATGGTGGACCGGCTGGGCACCAAGAAGGTCCTCTCCATCGGCGCCGTCCTGTTCACCCTCGGTCAGCTCGGCTTCGCGCTCTCCCCGTCGTACGGTGCCGCGCTGGCCTCCCGCGCCCTGCTGGGCTGCGGCGACGCGATGACGTTCATCAGCGTGCTGCGGCTGGGGACGCGCTGGTTCCCGGCCCGGCGCGGCCCGATGATCGCCCAGGTCGCCGCGCTCTTCGGGATGGCGGGCAACCTCGTCTCGACACTGGTCATCGCCCGCTCGCTGCACGGCTTCGGCTGGACCACCACCTTCGTCGGCAGCTCGCTCGCCGGGGTCGTGGTGCTGGTCCTGCTGCTGCTCTTCCTCAAGGACCACCCCGAGGGCCACGAACCGCCGCCCGCGGAGCACGCCGGAGCGGCGTACGTGCGCAAGCAGATCGCCGCCGCCTGGCGGGAGCCCGGCACCCGGCTCGGGATGTGGGTGCACTTCACCACGCAGTTCCCGGCCATGGTGTTCCTGCTGCTGTGGGGCATGCCGTTCCTGGTCGAGGCGCAGGGGCTGAGCCGGGGGACGGCGGGGGAGCTGCTCACCCTGGTGGTGCTCTCCAACATGGCCGTCGGCCTGGTCTACGGCCAGGTCATCGCCCGGCACCACGCGGCCCGGCTCCCGCTCGCGCTGGGCACGGTCGCGGCGACGGCGCTGCTGTGGGCGGCGGCCATCCTGCACCCCGGCGACCAGGCGCCGATGTGGCTGCTGGTCACGCTGTGCGTCGTGCTCGGCGCCTGTGGGCCCGCGTCGATGATCGGCTTCGACTTCGCCCGCCCGGCCAACCCGCCGGAGCGCCAGGGCACCGCGTCGGGGATCGTCAACATGGGCGGCTTCATCGCGTCGATGACCACGCTGTTCGCGGTCGGCGTGCTGCTGGACGCGACCGGCGACAACTACCGCATCGCGTTCGCCTCGGTCTTCGTCCTGGAGGCCCTCGGCATCACGCAGATCCTGCGGCTGAGGCTCAGGGCCGCGCACCGGGAGCGCGAGCACCACGTGATCAGCCGCGTGGAAGCCGTGCACGTACCCGTGTGACCGCGAAAACGGCGGCGGCGCGCCCGTCCCCTCGTGGGGATGGGCGCGCCGATTGCCGTGACTACGGGGTGACGGCGAAGTTCCGCAGGATGGCGGCGGCCAGCTCCTGATCGCCCTCGGTCTTGATGGCGTCCGCGACCGCGCTCGCCCGCACCCGGCCGCAGGCCAGCCGTACGTACGTCTCCCAGTCCATCGCCAGCGTCACCGCGGGACCCAGTGACGGCGCACCGTCCACGGAGCCGCGGCCCTCCGCGTCGACCCGGACGGTCCGCAGGAACTCCACCGGACCGTGCACATCCAGCACGACGGCCGAGTTGGGCGGTGCGCCCGCGTCCTTGGCGACCACCTTCGGCAGCGCGGCCAGCAGCGTGTCCCGGACGATCGCGGCACCGGGGGAGTCCAGGTTGCCGGGCTTCCCCAGCGTCGTCCGCAGATCCTGCTCGTGCACCCAGACGTCGAAGGCGCGCATCCGCAGCGCCAGTTCGAGGGTCTGCTCGGCGCCGAGCGGCGCGCGCGTCATGGTCTCCGGATCACGCGTCTCGTTACGCAGCTGACGGGACCGCCGGATGATCGTGTACTCCAGCTCGGAGGTCATCTCCGGTGCGGTGTGGTGACGCCGCACATCGACCTGCATCTCCATGTAGCGGGCGAAGTCGCTCTGCACATGGTAGAGATCGCGCGGCAGGGTGTGGATGGGGCGCGGGTCACCGAGCTGCTCACACTCCATGCCGATGATGTGCGACACGACGTCGCGCACCGACCAGTTGGGGCATGGAGTACGGCCGTTCCACTCCCCCTCGGTGAGTGGGCTCACCAGCTCGGCTATCGACTCGATGGAGTGGGTCCAGGCATCGGCGTAGGTCTGGAGGCTGGGATGGACGGTCACGGGACCCCTCGGGCGGTTCTGCGGTGCATGGGCTGGAGAACTGGGCGCGGACGGCGGGCTGCGGGCTGCGGGCTGCGATGAGGTTCGGTCGGTCCAAGTTACGCTGCGAGCAGGCACCCCGGCAGTGCTTTCGTGTGACGATCGTAGGCCCGTGTTGACGGCTCATATGCCAGGACGGTGGTAGTGTGCGCGCCTCTCTCATCCAGATCGCAGTAGACCCGGACGAATCCATCGACGCGCGCAGGGAGCGGGCGGCTTCGCTGGTCGCGGCCCAGCGGGGCGCGGATCTGGTGGTCCTGCCCGAACTCTGGCCGGTCGGAGCCTTCGCCTACCCGGTGTTCGAGACCGAGGCCGAACCGCTGCTCGGCCCCACGCACGAGGTGATGTCCAAGGCCGCCGCCGACGCCGGGGTCTGGCTGCACGCGGGCTCCTTCGTCGAGCGGGCCGACAACGGCACCCTCTACAACACCACGCTCGTCTTCACCCCCGAGGGCGAGCGGGCCGCCGCGTACCGCAAGATCCACCGCTTCGGCTTCGACAAGGGCGAGGCGGTCATGATGGGCGCCGGGGACGAGCTGGTCACGCTCGCCCTGCCGCAGACCACGATCGGCCTCGCCACCTGCTACGACCTCCGCTTCCCGGAGATGTTCCGCGGGCTGGTCGACGCGGGCGCCGAGACCCTGGTCGTCGCGGCGGGCTGGCCCGAGCGCCGCCGCGCCCACTGGACGCTGCTCGCCCAGGCGCGGGCCGTCGAGAACCAGGCGTACGTGCTGGCCGTCGGCTGCGCCGGTACCCACGCCGGAGTCCCGCAGGCCGGGCACAGCATCGTCGTCGACCCCTGGGGCGAGGTGCTCGCGGAGGCGGGCGCGGACGAAGAAGTGCTGAGCGTGGAGTTCGACCCGTCCCGGGTGGCCACCACCAGGGAGCAGTTCCCGGCCCTCAAGGACCGCCGACTGGGACTCGCTCCGCCGGTCTTCCCCGGATAGCCGGGGCCCTGTTGACCGGGGCCCTGTTCGTGCCGGTGGCTGTTTCACGTGAAACAGCCACCGGCCCACATGGGGCTACGCCGCTCAGTCCTCGTGATCCTTCTCCGCGAGCACGATCACGCACACCGCCACCGCGATCAGCAGGCTCGCGTCCGCGTCGTCCCGCACGATGTCGATCCCGTACGTGTCCCGGATGGACAGCCAGCGGCGCGAGATCTGGGCCAGCAGCTCCCCGTCGTAATCGACCGCGAACTCGCGGTCCAGGATCTTGCCGCTGACGTCCAGCTCGGTGCCGTCCACCAACGTCACCCGGTAGTGGTTGCGCAGCAGCGAGAGGTGCTTCCGCTTGACCTTGGCGAGCTGCTCGCCGTCCCGCTCGATGAGCATCGTGTCCCGCAGGCTCAGCAGCTTCTGCTTGATCTCGACAACGATCCGCCCCTGCGCGTCCTTCAGCTCGAAGGTGTCGCGCACCCGCATGGCCTTGCCGTCGACGAGGAAGACCTTGTGGCCGTCCGTGTCCTCGATCCAGTAGTCGTCGCCGATGCTGAACAGTCGCTCACGCACGAGAAGTCTCATGGCTCACAGGTTCCCCGAGGTACCTGTGGAATGCGTGGACGCCACGGTGATGTTGACCCGGTATCCGTTGGAACCTCCGGCATCAGCGGTGATCAAGAGTCGGGAGGTGAGCGGTGTTGGCCTTCGCCTTCCCACCAACGACGCAGGGTGGCGACGGCGAACGCGGACGTGTCACCATCGCACCCACCGACACCCAGTCTGCGTCCGCGACGATGTCACCTGGTCATTGATGTAGTGGAACTGGGCATCCCGGCCGGGAGACGGGCCCCTCGGTGGTAACGAACTGCGCCGTAATGGGAACTGTGCCAACTCTGTCGGGCATCGTGTTCTACGGTGCCTTCAGTCACCGAGGACGGGGGAGGAGCATGGGCCGGGCAGGAACAGCGCTCGCGGAGCGGATTGTGGAGCGCAGGAGCGGTGTTGGTGACCCGCGGGCGTTGGTGGGTGAGATGCGGCGTTCGGTCCTTCTGGTGCCGGTGGCCGATGAGCGGTTGTGGTCGGTGCGGATGGGTGGGGTGCGGTGGATCTGCGGGTTCACCGATGAGACGGCGCTGGCCCGGTTCGCTCTCCACCACGGTCCGGGGGACCAGCCGGTTGATTACGCGGCGCTGTTGGGTGCGCGGATCGTGGATGAGATCGTGCCCGCGCTGGGTGAGCCCGCGGGCCTCGCGGTGGATATCGCGACCGAGGACGGGTCGATGTTCTTCCCGCCGGTCTCCGGGATCGTTCCGGACGCGGTCGCCGTCGATAGGGGTGCGGGTGAAGAGGGGGCTGAGCGGTGACGGGGCGGATCTGCATCTCGACAAGGAGTCGGTCACCAAGTTCACCAAGTTCACCAAGTTCACCAAGGGCCTGAACTCGACGATCGATGAGTTGGGTGATCTGGGTGGTGCGACGGGTTCGGTGATGGGCAAGGGTTTCTCGTCGTTGGCGATCACGGGGATGGAAGCCGGTCACCACGGGGTGTCGGTGGACTTCGAGGACTTCTGCGAGCGGTGGGAGTGGGGGGTGCGGGCCCTGGTGCGCGATGCGAGTGGGCTGGCGGACCGGCTCGGGCTGGTGGCGGGTACGCAGTGGGAGAACGACCAGTACATCGCGGGCACCCTCAAGGTGGGTGCGAATGCCGTGTTCGGCGGGAATCCGCATGCGAGTGAGGAGGAGATCGCCAAGCAGGACTGGGGCGACATCTTCACGCCGGACTATCTGGACCCGGACTTCAGCCCGGAGTCGTTCGAGAAGGCCGGCCAGGACATGGGCCAGACCTGGAAGGACACCGGCCGCACCGTCCTCACCGAGGGGTATGGCGGGCGGCAGTCCGACATGTTCAACAGTGCGCTCGGTATCTCCGACGAGCAGTTCAACCGAGTCGCGGGAGTGTTCAATGAACGGCGGATCCGATGGTCAAGGAGACGCCAGATGAGCGATACCACCATCGAGCAGAGAGCGGGCGGCGAGCCGGGGGTTGCGGAGGCCGCGTCGGCGAGCGACGAGCAGTTGGTCGCGATGCTCGCGAGCCGGGCCCGTTCGGAAGGGCTGCAGCTGACTGGGGAGGGCAGGCTGCTTCAGCAGCTGACCAAGCGGGTCCTGGAGTCCGCGCTGGAGGGCGAGATCACCGATCACCTCGGTTACGAGAAGCACGATGCCGAAGGCCGGGGCAGTGGTAACAGCAGGAACGGGAGCCGGGCGAAGACGGTGCTGACCGACGTCGGTCCGGTCGAGGTGAAGGTCCCCCGGGACGTGACAGGCACGTTCGAGCCAGCCATTGTCAAGAAGCGGCAGCGGCGCCTGACCGGGGTGGACGAGATGGTGCTGTCGCTGTCGGCGAAGGGGCTCACGCACGGTGAGATCTCCGCGCACCTGGCCGAGGTCTATGGCGCGAGCGTGTCCAAGGCGACCATCTCTACCATCACCGACAGCGTGATGGACGGGATGGCGGAATGGGCCAGCCGCCCGCTGGACCGCGTCTATCCGGTCCTGTTCGTGGACGCCATCAACATCAAGATCAGGGACGGGCACGTCGCCAATCGCCCGGTCTACGTCGTCATGGCCGTGACCGCCGAGGGCCACCGCGACATCTTGGGGATCTGGGCCGGTGACGGCGGCGAGGGCGCGAAGTACTGGCTGAGCGTGTTCACGGACCTGAAGAACCGGGGCCTGGAAGACGTCCTGATGCTGGTCTGCGACGGGTTGAAGGGCCTGCCCGAAGCGGTGGAAGCCGTCTGGCCCCGGACAATTGTCCAGACTTGCGTAGTTCATCTCCTGAGGAACAGCTTCCGCCACGCGGCCCGCCAGGACTGGGACAAGATCGCCAAGGCGCTCCGGCCCGTCCACACGGCCCCGAACGAAGCGGCGGCCACCGAGCGGTTCAGCGAGTTCCAGGAAACCTGGGGCAAGAAGTACCCGGCGGTCATCCGGCTCCGGGAGAACGCCTGGGCCGAGTTCGTCCCCTTCCTCTCCTTCGACGTCGAGATCCGCAAGGTCATCTGCTCGGCCAACGCGATCGAGAGCGTGAACGCGCGGACCCGCAAGGCCGTTCGAGCCCGCGGGCACCTCCCCAACGAGGCCGCGGCTATGAAGTGCGTCTACATGGCGCTCATGTCCCTGGACCCGACCGGCAAGGGCCGCAAGCGCTGGACCATGCGCTGGAAGGCGCCCCTGAACGCCTTCCAGATCGCCTTCGAAGGCCGGCTCACCCCGGCTGCCTACTGACCCCAACAACACTGGATCAGCCGTTTACTGGACACTCCCAGATCAAGGTGCCATCCAGGAAGCGTTGGGGTACCGAGCCGAAGATTTTCCGGGCGGACCTCATGACCCCTATATGGATGGAAAGGCGTATTTCGCTAAGGAGCGTAAACTCGCAGACGTATATGCTCAGCATTATGGTGAAGGTGTTATAGAGATCAGGATTCCTCTGGAGGAGTACAATCTTCGCTTTGGGCAATATGAGTGCCCCTACGAAAGTGGGCCCTTGACCGAGATCCCGATCCCGAACACTGTCGTGGAGGATCTGAATCCGTACTACAGAAAATGGCACAAGTAGTTATGGAAGACGAATGGGGAAATGCAAAGCTCCGGCATCCGGTGGGCAGTAAGACTCACGGAGTGGTCCGTATCCGACGCCCGTTCGGGGTGTTCATCGAGCTCGACGGCGCTCCCGAAGCGATCGGATTCCTGGACATTGCCTCGTACAACCCCAATCCACCGGTGCTCGACCTGCCTGGGGTAGGAGCAAGAGTCTCTGTCGAAGTGGCGTTCCACGACGAACAAAAAAGGCAAATCAGAGTTCGGGTGGGTGAACCGTTCTGGAATGATTCGCGACCGGATGGGGAAAACCCTCTTTCATCCTGATCAGGTGGTGAGTTCGAGGGGGCTCTGACCAGCACTGCTGCTCTCCGAGTCGGGTGGGTCCCCCGCGCCGCAGCAGGGGCGGGGCAGGGCGCGCGGAGGGAAGAGCGCCGGTAGTGGCACCCTTGGACGCATGAGCAAGCGAGCCCGCGTCCGCGCCCCTGAGCTGCAAGGACGGTCCTGGATCAACACAGGCGGCAAGGAGCTGTCCCTTGCGGACTTCCGAGGTCGCACACTGGTGCTGGATTTCTGGACGTTCTGCTGTGTGAACTGTCTGCATGTCCTCGATGAGCTGCGCGAGCTGGAGGAGAAGCACCGCGACACCGTGGTGATCATCGGCGTTCACTCGCCGAAGTTCGTCCACGAGGCGGAGCACCAGGCCGTGGTCGACGCCGTCGAGCGGTACGAGGTGCACCACCCGGTGCTCGACGATCCCGAGCTGGCGACCTGGAAGCAGTACGCCGTACGCGCCTGGCCGACGCTCGTCGTGGTGGACCCCGAGGGCTATGTCGTCGCCCAGCACGCGGGTGAGGGCCACGCGCACGCCATCGAGAAGCTGGTCGAGGAGCTGGAGACCGAGCACGCCGCGAAGGGCACCCTGCGGCGCGGCGACGGTCCGTATGTGGCGCCCGAGCCGGTGGCGACGCATCTGCGGTTCCCCGGCAAGGCGCTGCTGCTGGACGACGGCGGCTTCCTGGTCTCCGACACCACCCGCCACCGGCTGGTCGAGCTGGCGGCGGACGGCGAGACCGTCCGGCGCCACTTCGGCACCGGCGACCGCGGGTTCAGCGATGGCGGGCCGGAGGAGGTCCGGTTCAGCGAGCCGCAGGGGCTGACCGTGCTGCCCGACGGGCGGATCGCCGTCGCGGACACGGTGAACCACGCCATCCGCGCGCTCGACCTCACGACCGGTGCGACCGCCACCCTCGCGGGCACCGGCCGCCAGTGGTGGCAGGGGGCGCCCACCAGTGGTGCGGGGCGTGAGGTGGACCTCTCCTCGCCGTGGGACGTCGCCTGGTTCGACGGCAGGCTCTGGATCGCCATGGCGGGCGTCCACCAGCTGTGGACGTACGACGCGGAGGACGGCACCGTGCGGGTCGCGGCCGGGACGACGAACGAGGGGCTGGTCGACGGTCCGGGGACGGAGGCCTGGTTCGCCCAGCCGTCCGGGCTCGCCGCCACCGCCGAGCGGCTCTGGGTCGCGGACTCGGAGACGTCCTCACTGCGCTATGTCGACCTGGAGGGTGCCGTCCACACCGCCGTCGGCACCGGGCTCTTCGACTTCGGCCACCGCGACGGGGCAGCGGACCAGGCGCTGTTCCAGCACCCGCTGGGCGTCACCGCGCTGCCCGACGGATCGGTCGCCGTCTGCGACACGTACAACCACGCCCTGCGCCGCTACGACCCGGCGAGCGGTGAGGTCAGCACGCTCGCCACGGATCTGCGCGAGCCCAGCGACGCCGTGCTGGTGGACGGCGATCTCGTGGTCGTCGAGTCCGCCCGGCACCGGCTGACCCGGCTGCGGCTGCCCGAGGAGGCGGTACGCGTCGCGGACTCGGCGCACCGCACCCAGCGTGCCACGACCGAGATCGCACCGGGCACGCTCCGGCTCGACGTCGTCTTCCAGGCGCCCGCCGGTCAGAAGCTGGACACCCGGTACGGGCCCTCGACCAGGCTGCTGGTCTCCTCGACCCCGCCGGAGCTGCTGGCCGGGGGCGAGGGAGCGGGCACCGATCTCTTCCGCGATCTGGTCGTCGCGGACGGGATCACCGAGGGCGTCCTGCACGTCTCCGCGATGGCCGCGTCCTGCGACGACGACCCCGCGAACGAGTACCCGGCCTGCCATGTCCACCAGCAGGACTGGGGCGTCCCCGTCCGCGTGGTCGCGGAGGGGACGCCCCGGCTGCCGCTCGTGCTCGCGGGGATGGACGAGCAGGGCTGACAGCCGTACCGGGGGACGGGGCGGGTCGCGGGGGCGGGCGGCTCAGAAGCCGTCGGCGCCGTTGCGCAGCTCGTACGTCCAGTAGCCGGTCCGGTACACCGCCGGGTCGACGGCGATGCCCTCGGCGCCGGGTGCCCGCACGGCGGCCTGGCCGCTGCCGCCCTGGAGCCACACGGCGAACGCCGTCACGGGCTCCACGTCCTCGTCGGCGCCGCCGTTGGACAGCTTCACCAGCGCGTACGCCGGTGCGCCCGCGTCGAGCACGATGCGGGTGGCCGGCTTGCTCTTGGCGACCGACGGGATGTTCTGCTTGTGGCTCTCCAGGAACTGGATCTCCGGGAAGCCCTTCATCTCGCACCTGTGGCCCGAGGTGTTCTTGGCCGTCAGGACGATGTGCGTGTAGAGCGGGCCGTCCTGGGTGGCGGCACTGATCCTGACATCCTCGGTGGTGCAGAGCGGGGCGCTCGCGGACCCGGTGGCGGACTTCGCCGCGCCGCCGCTGGTGCTGCCGGTGCCTCCGGTGGTGCCCTTGGCTCCGGTGGTGGTGCCCTTCGCGGCCACGGAGGTCTTGGCGGCGGCGGAGCCGGAGCCGGTGGCGGACTTCGTGGCGGAGACCGGTGCGGAGTTGTTCGCCGGGCCCTCCGACCTGGTGCCGGTGCCGCTGTCACCGCCGCCGCAGGCGGTGAGCGCCAGGGCGAGTACGGCTGTGGTCGTGGCGGCCAGGGCGGTGGCGCGGTAGCGGGTCCGGAAGGCAGACATGGTTTTCCCCCGAGTGTGGTGACGCGTGACGGTGAGACGAGAGCCGGGCGCGGTGGTGAGTCGCCCCGGCATGCTGACAGCCATGAGTCTTCCGGGCACCGCTCACGTCCCGCTGACGTGCGGCTAACGTCCCGCTGACGTGGTCCGCACCCCGGCACCCCCCGCTGCCGCCGGGCTCAGCCGTCGTCGGCGAGCCGCCGCACCGCCTGCTCGTACCGCCGTACGTACTCCGCCCCCGAGGCCACCCGCAGCAGCGCCTCCAGCGCCCGCACCGCGCCCTCGTCGTACCCGGCGCGCTCCGCCTCCGCCGCCGCCAGGTCCAGCAGCCGGACGCCCTCGCCCTCCGTGCCCAGGGCCAGGTGCGCCTCGCCGCTGACGGTCAGCAGGAGGACGCGACGGGCGGCCTCCTCGTGCTCGGGGCCCAGGTCGAACGCGGTCCGGGCGCAGTCCAGCGCTTCCTTCGGCCGCCCGGCCACCAGCCACAGCCGGGTCAGGTGCTGGAGGGCGAGCATCTCGGTGTGCGCGTCGCGCTCCTGCCTGGCCAGCGCGACGGCCCGCTCGCAGCCCTCCAGCGCCTCGTCCAGACCGCCCTGCTCCGCCTGGACGACCGCCAGGTTGATCAGTGCCGTCGCCTCGCCCAGCCGGTCCCCGGCCCGCCGCGCCAGACCGGGCGAGGGCTCCAGCAGTGCGGCGGCCTCCGTGGTCCTGCCCTCCTCCGACAGCACCCAGCCCAGCAGGTTGCGCACCCGCTACTCGGCGTACGGGTCGTCCCGCGCGACCGCCGCGTCCAGCGCCAGCCCCAGGGCCGGGGCCCAGCCGTCCCGGACCCGCCAGACCACGTGCGGCCACTGGAGCAGGATGATCCGCCAGGCGCGGTCGTCGAGACCGGCACCGCGCGCGGCGGCGGCCGCCAGGGACAGGTCCTCGCGCTCGGTGGCCAGCCAGCTCATCGCCTCGGCCCGGTCGGTGAAGTCCCTTACGGCAGTGGGCCTGCGGTAGTCCTCCGGCAGGACGAAGCAGGGCTCGCCGCCCGGTTCGGCCGTGTCGGCGGCGGCCAGCGCGGTCGCGATGCAGTGGTCGAGCACACCGAGCAGGGCGTCGGGGCCGGACTCGGGGTCGATCCCCCGTGCGTAGAGGCGCACCAGATCGTGCAGCTCCCAGCGTCCCGGGCTCGTCTCGCTGACCAGGTGGGCGGCGGCGAGCCGCTCCAGCGCCGCCGCCGCGATGACCGGATCGCTGCCGGCCAGGGCGGCGGCGGTGTACCGGTCGAAGTGGCTGCCGGGGTGGTGGCCGAGCCGGGCGAAGTGGTGGACGGCGTCCGGCGGCAGCTGCTGCACGGTCAGCCGCAGCGCCGCGGAGACCCCGGTGTCCTCCACGTCGAGATAGGTCAGCCTGCTGCGCTCGTCGGCCAGTTCGTCGGCCGTCCCGGCGAGCGTCCGGTGCGGGCGGCCCGCCAGCCGGGCCGCCGTGACCCGCAGGGCGAGCGGCAGTCCGCCGCAGAGCTCGGCCAGCCGACGGGCCGCCACCGGTTCCGCGAGCACCCGCTCCTCGCCCAGCACCCCGGCCAGCAGCGCGGTGCCGTCCGGCGGTCCGAGCACGTCCAGCGGCACCGGGCGGGCGGCGTCGGAGGCGACGAGACCGTCCAGCCGGTGCCTGCTGGTGACCAGCGTGACGCAGTCGGTGCCGCCCGGCAGCAACGGCCTGACCTGGGCCGAGTCGCGGGCGTTGTCCAGGACGACGAGCAGGCTGCGCCGGTCGGTCAGCGAGCGGAAGAGCGCGGCGGCGCCCTGGACGGACTCCGGGACCCGGCGGGGCGCGACACCGAGCGCCAGCAGGAACTCCCGCAGCACCTCCAGCGGCGTCGGCTGCCCCGTCTCACCGAACCCGCGCAGATCGGCGAAGAGCCGCCCGTCCGGGAACGCGGCGGGTGCGCGGCGCGCCCAGTGCAGGGCCAGCGCGGTCTTGCCCACCCCGGCCGGTCCGGTGACCAGGCAGACGGGCGCCTCGCCGGCCGCCGCCCGGGAGAGCGCGGCCAGCTCGGCTCCCCGGCCCTGGAAGCCCCGTGGGGCGCGCGGCAGCAGATCGGCGGGGTGGGGCTCGCCGCCCCGGACGCCGCCCTGTGCGCCTGCGGCCGTCGCGCCTGGGTCCGACGCGCCTGCGGCCGTCGCACCAGCGGGAGGCACCCCCACAGCAGACCCCCCGGCGGGACCGCCCTTCGCACCACCGCGCCCGTCCGGCTGCGGCTCCGGTTGCGGGTCGCCGCGCAGGATCGGGGCGTAGGCGTCCGCCAGCTCGCGGCCGGGGTCGATGCCCAGTTCGTCCGCGAGCAGCCGCCGGGTGCGGTGGAACCAGTCCAGCGCCTCCGACTGGCGCCGGAGCCGTGCAGCGCCGACATCAGGGCAGCGGCGAGGGACTCCCGCATCGGATGGGCCACGGCCTCGTCCCGGAGCACCGCCGCCGCCCGGTGGTGCTCGCCCAGCTCGGCGTAGGCGTGGGCCAGTTGCTCGACCGTCGTGAGCCGGGACTCCTCCAGCGCCTGCGCGGCGGCCTGGAGCGGTGCGCTGGGGAACGTACCGGTCAGCGCGGGCCCCTCCCACAGGGACAGGGCCTCCTTCAGCATCAGCACGCTGTCGGCCGGACTGCGCTGCTCCCGGGCCAGCATCAGCAGTTCCTCGAACCGCTGGGAGTCCAGCAGGGTCTCCGGCACCCGCAGCACGTACGCGTCCCCGAGCGTGGTCAGCTCGACCCCGTAGGCCTCCGCGTCCGCGCCCGTCAGCAGGGCGCGCAGCCGGGACACATGCCCCTGGATGACCGTACGGGCGTGCAGCGGCGGGGAGTCGTCCCACAGACAGCCCGTCAACCGGGCCACGGACACCGGGGTGTTGGCGCGGAGCAGCAGCGCGGCGAGCAGGCTGCGGCGTTTGGCGGGGCCGAGTGGCAGCGGACCCGTCAGCGTGTCGACGCAGACGGTGCCCAGCAGCCGGAACTCCACGAGCGGCTCCCCTTCCGGGTGTGACGCGCCCGGTGCCGGGTCATGGACAGGGCCCCAGAATATCCGGCGCCGCCCTGGGACGGGGAGGGGGTGCGCCCGGTCCACGGGGCGCACCCGCCCGGGTCACAGGTGGCGTTCGTCCTCGGAAACCACTGTGGTGGTGGGGGGTACGACCATGCGGCGGCGCCGCATGACACTCGCGTAGACGAACACGCCGATGATGCCGACGATCATCATGATCCAGCCGACCATGTCGACGTTGACGCTGTCCATCTCCCAGTCGGTCGCGAAGGCGAGTATCGCCCCTGCACCGATGAGAAGGATGCATCCTCCGAGTCCCATGAGTTCCGCCTCCTCGACGCCCCGGAAGCTCCGGGCCGTGTATCGAGCGGATACCCGGCCCGGCAACGACCATGTCCGAGAAGAGGGTTGGTGTTTCGGTCAGCCCGCCAGGAACGACGCCAGGGCGGTCGCCAGCAGGTGCGGGTCGTCGGCGCCGCACAGCTCACGGGCGCTGTGCATCGACAGGATGGCGACGCCGATGTCGACGGTCTGGATGCCGTGCCGGGCGGCGGTGATCGGCCCGATCGTGGTGCCGCAGGGCATCGAGTTGTTGGAGACGAACGTCTGCCACGGCACGCCCGCCTGCTCGCACGCGGCCGCGAAGACGGCCCGGCCGCTGCCGTCGGTCGCGTACCGCATGTTGACGTTGGTCTTGAGGATCGGTCCGCCGTTGACGACCGGGTGGTGCGTCGGGTCGTGCCGCTCGGCGTAGTTGGGGTGGATCGCGTGGCCGGTGTCGGAGGAGAGGCAGACGGTCCCGGCGAAGGCGCGGGCCCGGTCCTCGTACGTACCGCCGCGGGCGAACACCGAGCGCTCCAGGACCGTGCCGAGCAGCGGTCCGTCCGCACCCGTGTCGGACTGCGAGCCGTTCTCCTCGTGGTCGAAGGCGGCCAGCACCGGGATGTACGGGATCTCCGCGTCGGGCTGTCCGGCGACGGCGGCGAGCGCCGCGACCGCCGCGTGCACCGAGAGCAGGTTGTCCATCCGGGGCCCGGCCACCAGCTCGCGGTCACGGCCCAGGTAGGACGGCGCCTCGACGGGGTGCGGCATCAGGTCCCAGCCGGTGATGTCCTCGGCGTCGACCTCCGCCTCCTGTGCGACGAACCGGATGAGGTCGCCCTCCGCCACGTCGCCCAGGCCCCAGATCGGCTGCATGTGCTTCTGGCGGTCGAGCTTGAGCCCGTCGGGGTTGGCCGACCGGTCCAGGTGCACGGCCAGCTGCGGGACGCGCAGCAGCGGCCGGTCGATGTCGACCAGCCGGTGGGTGCCGTCACGCAGCGAGATGCGCCCGGCGAGGCCGAGGTCCCGGTCCAGCCAGGTGTTGAGGAGCGTGCCGCCGTAGACCTCCACGGCGACCTGCCGCCAGCCGTGGGCGCCCGTGTCGGGCAGCGGCTTCACGCGCAGGTTCGGGGAGTCGGTGTGCGCGCCCGCGATCCGGAACGGGGTGTGGGCCTGCGCGCCCTCCGGCACGTACCAGGCCACGATCGCGCCGCCGCGCAGCACGTACTTCCCGCCGCTGGACCCGTCCCAGGCCGCCGTCTCCTCGACCTGCCGGAAACCGGCCTTCTCCAGCCTCGACGCGGCGGTCGCCACGGCGTGGTACGGGGAGGGGCAGTCCATCAGGAAGGCCATCAGATCGTCGGTGTGCCCGCGGTCGAAGCGGAGGGAAGAACTCATGTTCTTCACCTTAACCAGGCAGGAGCGGGAGGTTTCACCGTTGCCCCCGGTGACGCACCGCTATCGTCCGGTCACCGCGGCGGACGGCTTCTTGCCGTCCTGTGCCTGCTGGGCCCGGTCCGCGACCATGGCGGCGAGGGCCTTGACCTCCGCGTCGGGTACGGCCGATTTGCCCTGGGTCCCGGTGCTGATGCCCAGCACGAGGGTGCCGACCCGGAGCTGGGTGATGGTGGCGGGGCCGCCCATGGTGCCCGTCCCGGCCCGGTTGGCCTCGCGCTCCGCCCCCGGCTCACCTATCTCGACCGGTTTCGCGCCCTCCCCGACCCTGTCCCCGCCGTAGTACGCGTTCAGCGCGTCATAGGCGGCGTCGGCCGTCTTCTCGTCCTTGTAGGCGAGGGTCCAGAAGTTCAGCGAGGTCACGTCGGGCTTGCGGACGAACGAGGAGATGCCCCAGAACGTGATCTCCCCGCAGGTGGCCTGCCGCTTCTTCTTGTCGGGCACCTGGCAGACCGGCGGCGGGTAGTCGGCCACCGGCTTCTGCGCCTCCGGCTCCGCCACGGTCCGCCAGCCCGGCAGCGCCTTCGCGTCCGGCAGCACCGACAGCAGCTCCGCCCTGCCCAGCGCCTTCGAGGCGTCGCCCCCGCCATCGCCGCCACCGCAGCCCGCGAGGAGCAGCGCCACCGCCCCGACCGCCGCGCCCCGTACGTACCACCGCTTGCCCGGACGACTCATGCGCCGACCTCCCCCTCGGAACCGGCTCCGATCATAGGGAAGGGCACGGACAGCGGCTCCTGGAGCGTGTCGATCGCCGTCAGATCGATATCGATGTCGTACGGAACGGAGAGCTTGAGCCGGTCGTGGTGGAGGCCCGTACGACAGCACCGTCACCCGGAAGCGCGTCCGGGTGACGGTGCGTGTTGGCGATCTTGAGCGGTGGTGCCTAGAACGCGGCCTCGTCCAGCTCCATCAGGGAGTTGTCGACGGACTCGGCGAGTGCGCGCTCGGCGCCGACGCCGGGCAGGACGTTCGCGGCGAAGAACTTCGCGGCGGCGATCTTGCCCTGGTAGAAGGCGAGGTCCTTGGCGGAGGCGGTCTGCAGCTTCTCGGCGGCCACGGCCGCGCCCTTGAGCAGCAGGTAGCCGACGACGACATCGCCGGAGGCCAGCAGCAGGCGGGTGGTGTTGAGGCCCACCTTGTAGATGTTCTTCACGTCCTCGCCGGTCGCGGTGAGGTCGGTGATCATCGTGCCGACGATCGCCTCCAGGTCCACGGCGGCCTTGGCGAGGTGGTCCAGCGAACCGGCCAGCTCCTCGTTGCCCTGGGCGCCCGCGAGGAACTTCTTGATCTCCTCGGAGAGCGCGTTGAGCGAGGCGCCCTGGTCGCGGACGATCTTCCGGAAGAAGAAGTCCTGGCCCTGGATGGCCGTCGTGCCCTCGTACAGCGTGTCGATCTTGGCGTCACGGATGTACTGCTCGATCGGGTACTCCTGGAGGTACCCGGAGCCGCCGAAGGTCTGGAGCGACTGGGCCAGCTGCTCGTACGACTTCTCCGAGCCGTAGCCCTTCACGATCGGGAGGAGCAGGTCGTTGAGGCCGTGCAGCGCCTTCGCGTCCTCGCCCGCGGACTCCTTCTCCTGGATCGCGTCCTGGACGGAGGCGGTGTAGAGCACCAGGGAGCGCATGCCCTCGGCGTAGGCCTTCTGCGTCATGAGCGAGCGGCGCACGTCGGGGTGGTGCGTGATGGTGACCTTGGGGGCCGTCTTGTCCATGAACTGCGACAGGTCGGTGCCCTGGACGCGCTCCTTGGCGTACTCCAGCGCGTTGAGGTAACCGGTCGAGAGTGCCGCGATGGCCTTCGTGCCGACCATCATGCGGGCGAACTCGATGATGCGGAACATCTGGCGGATGCCGTCGTGCTTGTCACCGATCAGCCAGCCCTTGGCGGGGTGCTGGTCGCCGAACGTCATCTCGCAGGTGTTGGACGCCTTGAGGCCCATCTTGTGCTCGACGTTCGTCGCGTACACGCCGTTGCGCTCGGCCAGCTCGCCGGTGGTCCAGTCGAAGTGGAACTTCGGGACCATGAAGAGCGAGAGGCCCTTGGTGCCCGGTCCCGCGCCCTCGGGGCGGGCCAGCACGTAGTGGATGATGTTCTCGGACATGTCGTGCTCGCCCGAGGTGATGAAGCGCTTCACACCCTCGATGTGCCAGGAGCCGTCCTCCTGCTCGACGGCCTTCGTGCGGCCCGCGCCGACGTCGGAACCGGCGTCCGGCTCGGTCAGCACCATCGTCGAGCCCCACTGCTTCTCGACGGCGATCTCGGCGATCTTCTTCTGCGCGTCGTTGCCCTCGTCGAAGAGGATGCCGGCGAAGGCCGGACCGGAGGAGTACATCCACACGGCCGGGTTGGCGCCGAGCAGCAGCTCCGCGTAACCCCAGATCAGGGAGCGCGGGGAGGTGGTGCCGCCGATCTCCTCGGGGAGGCCCAGGCGCCAGTACTCGGAGTCCATGAACGCCTGGTACGACTTCTTGAAGGTGTCCGGGACCGGCGCGGTGTTGGTCTCCGGGTCGAAGACCGGCGGGTTGCGGTCGGCGTCGGCGTAGGAGTCGGCGAGCTCGTTCTCCGCGAGGCGGGTGACCTCGTCGAGGATGCTCTTCGCGGTCTCGACGTCCATCTCCGCGAACGGTCCGGTGCCGTACACCTTGTCGCGCCCGAGGACCTCGAAGAGGTTGAACTCGATGTCGCGGAGATTCGACTTGTAGTGCCCCATGGGAAGGCTCCGTAATCAATAGCAGTGGCGCGCAGCGCCCCGTGGAGGGGTGGCCCGGACTCGCGGATGAGGTCGTTGTCAGCTGACCCCGTACCATGATGCTACCCGTCAGTAATAAGACGCAACCTCTCAAGGTGGAGATGTGTCCGATTACTCTTTGTCCCATGTACGGCTACGACCAGAATCAGGGCGCACAGCAGCCGATGGGTGGCGGCTACGGCGAGCAGCCGCTGTATCCCGAACCCTCGCCGCCCTCGCTGGGCGACGCGGTACGGGCCTTCACGACCGGCTCGCTGGCCGCGGAGGACTTCCAGCAGATCTTCGCGACGTCGAAGGTCTACTGCCCGCGCGGTGACAACCCGGGCTTCCTCGCGCTGCACAACACCCAGCAGCCCGTCATCCCGATGTTCACCACGCTCAAGGAGCTGCGGCTCTACGCGGGCAAGGAGTCCAAGTACTTCGTGATCACGGGTGCCGAGGTGATCGACCTGCTGCCCACCGGCTACGGCTTCGTCCTGGACATGGAGGGCGAGCACCGCATGGTCTTCGACGCCAAGGCGGTGGAGCAGATGGTCGACTTCGCGATGCGCCGGATGTACGGCTGAGAGAGCCGTACGTCTCCCGCAGGGCTCACCGCTCCGGTGCGACGGGCAGGCCGCGTGCCCGCAGGACGTGGCGCACCCCGGCCGCTCCCGTCGCCCCCATCGTCCGGCTCGCCCGCACCAGGAGCGGCGGCACCTGGTCCAGCGCGCTGAGGACCCCGGTCGCCACCGAGGGAACGGCGCCGAGGAGCACCACCAGGTACACCGCCGCCTGCGAGGTGCCGAGGCAGATCACCGCGATGGGCACCAGGACCGCCGCCGGCAGTGACTGGAAGGCACTCAGCGTCGGGGCGAGGGGCACCCGCACGGACCGGAACCGGTGCATCAGCAGACCGAGGGGCACCCCCGCCGCCGCGGACGCCGCGAACCCCGCGAGGCAGCGGCCCAGGCTGTGCAGCAGTCCGGGGCCGAGCGTCCCCGCGGACCAGGCGTCGGACAGGTCGCGCAGGACCGCCGCCGGTGCGGGCAGCACCGGCGACAGGCCGAGCAGGTGAACCAGCTGCCAGACACCCACCACCAGCAGGACCGCGGAGCAGCCCGGCCCGGTGCGGGCCGCGAGGCGCCTCAGGACCGGTCCGGTGCGGGCCGCGGAGCGCCTCAGCCGTGCTCCGGCGCGGGCTCGGCGGGCGCCTGTGCGGGGGCCTCGGCAAAAGCGCCCGCCGGACAGCGCGCCTGCCGGGCGGGCCGGGCTCTCAACAGCGTGCACGGCGGTCGGCCTCCTCGCCGAGTCGGGCCGTGATCTCGTCGACGAGACGGGCCGCCCCCGGGGTGTCGGCGCCTCGCGCGGAGCGGGGGCCGACGGACCACTCGGCCACCACCCGGCCGGGGTCCGGCGCCATCAGCACCACGCGGTCCCCCAGCGCCACGGCCTCCCTCACGTCGTGGGTCACGAAGAGCACCGTTGCCCCTGTTCCGCGCAGACGCGGACGAGCTCGCCGTGCAGCGTCCTCCGGGTCACGGTGTCGAGCGCCGCGAACGGCTCGTCCATCAGCAGGACGTCCGCGCCCTGTGCCAGGGCGCGGGCCAGGGCGACCCGCTGGCGCATGCCTCCGGACAGCTCGTGCACCCGCTGCCCGTAGCTCCCGGGGAGCCCCACCAGGGCGAGGAGGCGCCGGGCCCGGTCGCGGCGGGGGGCCGCCGGGGAGACGCCCGCGAGACGGAGCGCCAGTTCGATGTTCCGGCCCGCCGTGAGCCACGGGAACAGGGCGTGGTCCTGGAACATCACGGCGGGACGCCCGCCCGTGACGGAGATCCTCCCCGCGCTCGCCGTCTCCAGCCCGGCGACCAGGTGGAGCAGGGTCGACTTGCCCGAACCGGAGGAACCGACGACGCACACGAACTCGCCCTTCGCGAGCCGCAGTTCGACGTCCTCCAGCACGACGCGACGGGCCGCGCCCGTGCCGTACTCCTTCGTGACGCCGCAGACCTCGACGGCCGCGGTGGTGTGCCTCGTCACCTCAGAAGTCCCAGCCCGCGTCGTCGGGTTCGGGGGCGTCGGCTGCCCCGGCGGCGAAGGAGCCGCCCGCCATCCCGGCGGTGAGCGTGGTTCCGTCGGCGGGGTCGATCAGCAGGAACGAGCCGGTCGTCCGGGAGCGGACGTACGGGTCGAGCGCGAGCGGCTCGGCGGTGCGTACGACGACGCGGCCGATGTCGTTGGCGACGAGCTGTCCGGGGGCCGGGTGCTGGGAGAGGTCGTCCAGGGTGAGGCGGGACGGAATGTCCTTGACTATCGCCTTGACGGTGCGGGTGGTGTGCTTGATCAGGACCCGCTGGCCGACGGTGAGCGGCCGGTCCGCGACGTGGCAGACGGTCGCCTCGACGTCCTGGGTGGTGGGGGGCGCGTCGGCGCTCGGCACGATGAGGTCGCCGCGCGAGATGTCGATGTCGTCCGCCAGCAGGAGGGTGACCGACTGCGGCGCCCGCGCCGTGTGCACGGCCCGGCCCGGCAGGTCGATCCCGGAGACGGCCGAGGTGCGGCCGGACGGCAGCACGGTGACCGCGTCGCCCACCCGGAAGGCCCCTGCCTCGATCCGGCCGGCGTAGCCCCGGTAGTCGGGGTGCTCGGCCGTCTGGGGCCGGATCACGTACTGGACGGGGAAGCGGGCGTGGCAGCCGGTGAGGTCGTGGCTGACCGGGACCGTCTCCAGGTGCTCCAGAACGGTCGGGCCGCCGTACCAGTCCATGTGGGAGGACGGCTCCACGACGTTGTCGCCGGCCAGCGCGGAGATCGGGATCGCGGTGACCGCGGGGATGCCGAGCGAGGCCGCGTAGGCGGAGAACTCCCCGGCGATGGCGGCGAACACCGGCTCCGCGTAGTCGACCAGGTCCATCTTGTCGACCGCGAGGACCACGTGCGGGACCCGCAGCAGCGCGGTCAGCGCCGCGTGCCGGCGGGTCTGCTCGACCACGCCGTGGCGGGCGTCGACCAGAATCACCGTCAGCTCGGCGGTGGAGGCGCCCGTGACCATGTTGCGGGTGTACTGCACATGGCCCGGGGTGTCGGCCAGGATGAACCGGCGCCGGGGCGTGGCGAAGTAGCGGTAGGCGACGTCGATGGTGATGCCCTGTTCGCGCTCGGCGCGCAGTCCGTCGGTCAGCAGTGCCAGGTCGGGTGCTTCCTGGCCGCGTTTGCGGGACGCGTCCTCGACCGCCTCCAGCTGGTCGGTGAGGACCGACTTGGAGTCGTGGAGGAGCCGTCCCACGAGGGTGGACTTGCCGTCGTCCACGGACCCGGCGGTGGCGAACCGCAGCAGGGTGGTGGCCGGCAGCCGCTCGGCCGACTGGGTGGGTGTGGTCATGTCAGAAGTACCCCTCGCGCTTGCGGTCTTCCATCGCGGCCTCTGACATCTTGTCGTCGGCGCGGGTCGCGCCCCGCTCGGTGAGCCGGGAGGCGGCGATCTCGGTGATGACGGCGTCCAGGGTGGTGGCGTCGGAGTCGACGGCGCCGGTGCAGGACATGTCCCCGACGGTGCGGTAGCGGACCTGGCGGGTCTCGGTCCGCTCGTGCTCCTCGGGACCGCCCCAGTCGCCCGCGGTGAGCCACATGCCGGAGCGGCTGAAGACCTCGCGTTGGTGGGCGAAGTAGATCTGCGGGAGTTCGATGCCCTCGCGCTCGATGTACTGCCAGACGTCGAGCTCGGTCCAGTTCGACAGCGGGAAGACCCGAACATGCTCGCCGGGCGCGTGCCGGCCGTTGTACAGCTGCCACAGCTCGGGGCGCTGGCGACGCGGGTCCCACTGGGAGAACTCGTCGCGCAGCGAGAACACCCGCTCCTTCGCCCGCGCCTTCTCCTCGTCACGCCGCCCGCCGCCGAACACCGCGTCGAAGCGGTGCTGCTGGATCGCCTCCGTCAGCGGCACGGTCTGGAGCGGGTTGCGCGTACCGTCCGGGCGCTCGCGCAGCACACCCCGGTCCAGGTAGTCCTGCACCGAGACAACCCGCAGCCGCAGCGCGTGCTCCGCCACCACCCGGTCGCGGAAGTCGAGCACCTCGGGGAAGTTGTGCCCGGTGTCCACGTGGAGCAGCGTGAAGGGCACCGGCGCGGGCGCGAACGCCTTGAGCGCCAGGTGCAGCATCAGGATCGAGTCCTTGCCGCCGGAGAACAGGATCACCGGCCGCTCGAACTCCCCCGCCACCTCGCGGAAGATGTGCACCGCCTCCGACTCCAGGACGTCCAGGTGGGAGAGCGTGGCTCCCGCGTCCGCCTGGCGCACTGCCCCCGTACTCGCCATCGCTCAGGCCGCCGGGAGTGCGGTGGCCAGCGAATTCGCCGCCTGGAGGCCCAGGTTGAGGCCGGCGGCCGCCGGGTCGACCGACCAGGGCTGGGACCGGGCGCTGGCCGCGAACCGGCGCAGCGCGGACGCGGGCGCGCTGCGCGGGGCCAGCCGGCCGGCGCGCCAGGCCTCGCGCAGCGCGATTCCGGCGCCCTTGCTGTTGCGGTGGGCCACCCGGAGCCCCGGCACGAAGTGCACCCGTCCACCGGACTCGGAGAGCCGTTCCACCAGACCGTTGTCGCTCGTGGTGACCTGGTCGGGGAAGCCCTCGGCAGCGCGGAACGCCTCCGTCCACACCGCCGAGTTGCCGCCCGCGAAGAACGTGACCTCGCTGCCGGGGACGTGCTGTGCGTAGCGGACCTCGTAGCGGTACTGGCGGGCGCGGGCCACCACACTGCTGTCGAACGGCAGCACCCGGCCGGTGATCGCCGCCCGCCCGGGGGTGAGCGCCTTGTCGGGGACGTCGAACCAGTCGGGCAGGGGCCGGGCGTCGTCGTCGAGGAACGCCAGTACGTCGCCGGTCGCCTCCTGGCCCGCGAGGTTGCGGCCGGCCGCCGCGCCGCGGCGCCGTCCGTGGCGTCGTCGACCAGGATCACCTCATGGACGATGCCCGTGTCGCACGCCGCGATCGCGGTCAGCAGTGCGTCGATGTCGGTGGGGCGGTTCCGGGTGGCGACCACCACGGAGACCTGCTTGCCGTCGTCTGGGGATGTCGTACTCATCGCGGTTCTACTCCTTGCGGACATGCGCCACGGCCACCTGAGCGGGCCGGGCGGGGCTCGTAGGGGGCGGCGGGACGTGGCAGGTCACCGGGGTGCGGCGGCGAACGGGTCGAGGACCTCGTCCACCTCGTCGAGGAGCGTGCCGAGCGTGGCGGGCCGCCCGTCGTCGCCATCGGCCGGCTCCGTGGTGATCACGATGCGGGCCGCGGCCTCCGCGGCGAGCCGCACGGCGGCCTCCGCGTGGGTCGCGCGGACCACGACATGGCCGCAGCGGTCCTCCGACCAGCGCAGTTCGTGCACCGTGTCCCCGGGCTCTACCTGGACGGCGACCTGGACGACGCCGTCCATCGCCTCGGCCTCCGCCGCGCCCGTCACCGAGGTGACGGTTCCCGGCTCCGCGACGAGGAAGCGGATGGCGGCCGCCCCCGTCGGCTCCGCCGGGCGCGGCAGCGGGTCGCCGTCCAGGGCGAGCCGGTAGGCGGCCCCCTCCAGGTCGACGCCGTGGACCAGGCGGACCAGTTCGTTGATAGGGTCCCCGCCGCGACGGCTGTGCGACTCGATGACGCGGGGACCGGCGGCGGTGAGGATCAGTTCGGTGTGCGCCGGCCCGTCCACGAGGCCCACCGCGTTCAGCAGGGCCTCGACGGTCGAGACGACGGCCTGCCGGTCGGCTCCGTCCAGGGGCGCGGGCACCACATGGCCGAGCTCGACCACCCCCTGCCCGGTCTCCTTGCCGGTGACCGCGACGACGGTGTGCGCCCCGGCCCGGGAGAACGTCTCGACGCTGAGTTCCTCGCCGACGAGCCACTCCTCGGCCATGAAGTCGTCGAGGCCGAAGGTCTCGCGCCACGCCCACGCCTCGTCGACCGCGTCGACGGACGCGATCCGCCGGACACCCAGGCTGCCGGAGCCCATGGTCGGCTTGAGGACGGCGGAGCCCGCCGCCTTGACGAAGTCGCGCAGCTCGGCGGCGGTCGGCCGGGTCACCGTCCGCACCGGTCCGATGCCCTGTTCGTTCAACAGGGCGCGCAGGGACGGTTTGTCGTGCAGCAGCCGGGTGGTCCGCTCGCCGTTGCCGGGCAGTCCGAGCGCGTCGGTGAGATGGCCCGCCACCACCTGGGCAGCCTCGGTCTGGGTGAAGACCCGGGCGAACGGGCGCTGTTCGTGCAGGGCGCGCACCAGGGCGGTCACGGTGGGGACGTCCTGGTAGTCGACGAGCAGCAGTTGGGAGCAGTGCTCCACCACGTCCGGGTCGAACGCGGAGGGCTTCTGGATGTGCACCACGTCGAGACCGAGCGCTGCGGCCTGCGGACGATGCCGGCCTTACCGCCGACGACGAGAACGCGGGTTGCGGGCAAGGGAATCACCTTCGTCAGGAGTTCTGCGGATCAGGCGCGGGCGAGCGTGGGAAGCGCGGACAGGCGCAGCGCCTCCCACACGGAGGCGGTGTCCGCCGGGAGTGCGTCATCGGTGTCCGCCGCCGGGGAACGGGGCTTCAGTCCGGCGAGGTACGGGGCGAGGCCGAGACCGGTGAACCGTGACAGGCGTTCGGTCTCCTCGCCCCGGCACAGTGCGTGGTACTCGACGACCAGGGCGTTCCAGGCCGGTACCGCGGGTGCGAAGTCGAGCCAGTGCCGGTTCCAGGACGTCCACTTGGCGAGAGCTGCCTCCCGCGTGAGCGGCACATAGGGCCGGTCGCCCTTCCAGCGCAGCATCGAGCGGGCCGCCTCCTCCGGGTGGCGCACCAGCATCACGTAGCGGGCGTTCGGCAGTACCTCGCGGAACCAGGGCAGATGCAGCAGGTACTCGTTGTACTTGTCCCCGCAGTGCGGCAGTCCGCCCTGGGTCTCGGCGACGATCTGCCGGGCCAGGTCCACCGGGTCGTCTCCGCACGCGCCCTCCGCGACGTCCCTGGCGGCGGCCCGCAGGCTCTGTTCCACCCGGGCGCGCCAGCGTTCGACGCCCGAGCCGTCCGGCGGCCGGCGGTCCAGGGCGTGCAGGATCTCGTCCGTACGCAGATGGTGGTCGGCCAGGTCCTGCCGGTTCAGCCAGCGGTGCAGCAGATAGGGGAGTTTGCCGTTGACGGTGAAGTGGCCGCCCGCGTCGTGGAAGGCCAGATTCATCGCGTAGGCGAGGGCGGTGGTGCCGCAGCGCCGGCCGCCGAGCAGGATTACGGGTGAGTCGTTCATGCGCCGGCCTCCACCGTGTGCGCGTAGGGGTCGGCGGGGACGGCGTCCTCGCCCGCGGCCCGCGTCATCTCGCGGAGCAGCCGCATACAGGTGGTGCCGGCCTCGAAACCGCCGGCGGTGAACTCCTCGCCCCACGGCTCGTCCCGCTGCGCCTGGTCCAGCACCCGGCCGATGCGCCAGTGCGTCTCCAGGGAGATCCAGTCCCGGTATCCGTCCTCGGCCAGCCGGTCGAGGATCGCGGGCCAGGGCAGGTCCCCGTCACCGAGGCGGACATAGGCCCGCCGGCCGTCCGGGTCCTTCACATGGACGTGCCTGATGCGTTCGCGGCCGAGCGCGTAGTCCTGCGGGAACGGGGCCGGGTCCCAGCCGCTGAAGACGCTGTTGCCCGGATCCCACAGGATGCAGAGCCGGTCGTCGCCCAGCGCGTCCAGGAACTCCAGGGTGTGGCGCATGGTCGGGCTGTTGGTCCGCATGCCCGTCTCGACGAGCAGCGGGACGCGGTCGAAGGGGACGCCGTCCAGGACCTCCCGGGCGGCGGCGGCGGCCCTGCGCGGGTCCGGGTCGCCCTGCCGGTAGAAGGTGAAGCCGCGGACGAACGGTGCTCCGAGCAGCTCGGCGCGGCGTACGGAGTCCGTCACCAGCGCGCGGGCCTAGTCCGTCTCGGCGGCGGTGCGGGGCAGTTCGCACTTCAGCGCCGGCGGGTCGAAGCCGGCCACCCGCAGCCCGTGCCGGGCCACGGTCGCCCGTATTCGGGCCAGGGCCGCGTCGTCCATGCGCTGCGGCGCGACGCCGTCGCTGGAGCGGATCTCCAGCCCGTCGAAGCCGAGGCGGGCCGTCGTGGCCGCCGCCTGCTCGATGTCCTGGGACGGTTCGTCGTTGATGATGGCGAGTCTCACGAAAGGATCTCCTCGCTGAGGACCTGGGGGAGGGGCGGCTCCGGTGGGTACCACTCGCGCAGCAGGGCCATGTCCTCGGCGAGCGACGGGGCCTTCGACTCGACGGTCACCGCGCGCAGTTCACCCGCCGCGTCGAGGACCTTCCGGGTCAGCTCGGGCCGGGCGGAGGCGAGCGGCCGGTGCCTCGATGTGGCGGGCTCGTCCCAGTCGAACCCCTTGACCTGGGCGTAGGGGATCCAGCGGGCCAGCCGGGCCGCCGCCGCGCCGGGGTCGGCGTCGATCCTGGCGAGGCCCATCGTGTCGAGCAGGACCGAGGTGCCCGCGCGGCGGCACAGCTCGTCGAGCTCGGCCACGGGCGCGTATCCGTGGTGGGTCTCCACCAGGACGAGGGAGCTGTCACCGACCCTGGCGGTCAGCGCCTCGATCTGCGCGAGCGTCAGGGCGAAACGGTCGGGGGCGGTGCACCCGGCGGCCGCGAAGACCTTCACCGGCAGGCCCCGCTCCGGCATGCGCAGGCCGTCGACGGAGCCGGGCGGGTGCTCCGCGGAGCCCAGCACGGTGGAGACGCCGACGAAGCAGACCTCGGCCCCGGCGGCGCGCAGGGCGCCGAGCCCGCCGGCCTCCCACGCCTGGCCCTTGCCGTCCCTGCCGTCGACGGCCGTGCCGCCGCACGAGAGGGCGAGGCCGGCCAGGGCCCCGGCGTCGAGGCGCGGCGCGGCGCCGGAGGAGACACCGATCAGCGGCTTCACGCGGCCACCGCCGAGGCGGTGGCCGCGATCGACGAGAGGATGTCGGTCACCGCACGGGCGCCGTCGAGGTGGCAGCGCGTCGGGGGACGCCCCGTCGCCACGGCCTCGGCCATCTCCCGGTAGACCTCGGTGCGCAGCTGTGAGGTCGCCACCGTGGGCCAGGTCCGTTCCGTGCCGTCGAGCTGGGTCATCACCATGCCGTCGGTGATGTTGAACCCGCCGTCGGGCCCGAGGATCTGGAGCCGTTCGGTACGGACCGTCGATTCGGCGGTCACGGTGAACGCGAGCGTGGCCCCGGACCGGAAGGCGACCATTCCGGTGACGCGGGTGTCGATGCCCGCGGCGACCTCCCTGGTCGGCGTCAGGCGCACCGCCTCCGGCTCCCCGAGCAGCTGGCACGCCAGGTCGAGGTAGTGGACCCCCAGGTGGGCGGAGATCCCGCCCAGCGCCATGGTGGGATCGCTGCGCCAGCCGGCCCGCCGGTAGTGGGCCGGCGGCCGGAACCGCGACACCTCCAGGACCCCGGTGACGGAGGACGCCGACCAGGTGGCGGCGAGGGCCGCCGCCGGCAGCCGCATCCGGTGCTGGAGCATGACGCCGACCGGCAGCCCGGTCCGCCGGGCGGCGGCCGCGATCCGGTCGATCTCGTCCACCGACACGGCGGGCGGCTTCTCCAGCAGGACGGGCTTGCCCGCCTCCAGCGCCTCGACCGCCAGCCGCGCCCGCCCGCCGGGCGGCACGCACAGGGCCACCAGGTCGACGCGCGGGTCGTCGAGGAGCGACTCCCGGGAACCGGCCCGGTGGTGACGGCCGGTGTCGACCGAGGGGTCCTGCTCCAGGACGGACACGATCCCCGCCTCCGGCAGCTGCTCCAGTGCGGCGGCGTGCTGCTGGGCGGCGATGCCGAATCCGACGACGCCCACACCGAGTCGCGGGCTCATGCGGCACCTCCCGTGGTGGCCGGGGCGGCGTGGAGGGCGCCCCAGCCGAGCTGCTCGACGACCGACGCCGGTACGGGGACGCCGTGTTCGGCTGCCACGGTCTCGGCCAGCCGCTCCTGCTGTTCCGGCAGATGGACCTCGGGCGGCCCCTGGGGGTAGCCGGCGGCCACCGCGCCCGACAGGACGTCGAGCAGTTCCTCCACCGGAGGGTCGCCGAACGCGTCCGGCGCCAGGGCGAGGAACAGCTGGGAGCAGTCCATGGTCCGCTCGGGCTCCGCGCGCTGCTTGTGGACGAGGGGGCTCACCGTGCCGCCGGCCAGCACCTCGGTGATCACCGCGACGCCGAGTCCCTTGTACCCGCCGAAGACCGGTACGGCACCGCCCCGGTCGAGCTCCTCCGGATCGGTGGTGGGGCGGCCCTCGCGGTCCACCAGCCAGTTCGCGGGCACCTGTTCGCCGCGGTGCGCGGCGTGCCGGCTCTTTCCGCTGGCGACCGTCCCGGTGGCGAAGTCCACGACGAGCGGGGACCCGTCCTCGCGGGGGACGACCATGCACACGGCGTCGTTCCCGAGCGTCGGGCGCCCCGCGCCGGGTGCGGCGACGCTCGGACCGGAGACGTTGAGGACGAGGCCGACCACGCCGTGCCGGACGAAGTGGTCGCGGTAGGCGGCGAGCATCCCGACGTGGTTGTTGCCCCGGACGGCGACGGCGGCCAGCCCGGTGTGGGCGGCCCGCTCCGCGCAGCGTCCGGCCGCGAGGTCCGCGGCCACCTGTCCGAACCCGCCGCGGGCGTCGAGGCGTACGACGGACCCCTCCTCCTGGCTCCACTCGGGCTCTGCGGCGGGGTCGATGCCGCCCTGCCGCAGCCGGTCGAGATACATCGGCAGCAGGCCGACACCGTGCGAGAAGTGACCCCGCACATCGGCGTCCACGAGGACCCGGGCGACCAGGGCGGCGCGCTCGGCGCCGACCCCGGCGGCGGTCAGCGATCCGGCGGCCGCCTCCCGCAGCGCCTCGGTGGTGAAGCGGACCGCCGCCTTCGGGCGGGGCTCGGGACGGGGGGCGCGGTTGAGGTGGACGGTCCGGTCGGCGGACGCCGCCACCTCCGCGTCGGTGGTGACCAGGAGCACCGCGCCGCCCCGCCGGGCCGCGGTGCGCGCCGGTTCGGCGCCGGACTCCTCGGGCCGCCGCCCGGTGGCATCGACGACCAGGACGGGGGCCGGCCCGTCCGGGCAGCGCTCGTGCGCGGCCACCACGCTGACGCCCGCCGGGAGGGACGGCCTGATCCGCCGGGACCGGCCGGTCCGGCCGGCGTCGATCGCCCCGTACTGGGCCCGCCGCCGTCCGGCGAGCACCTGGATCAGGGCGGCCGCGGACCCGGTGCCGTCCGCGAGCACCGCGACGATCTCGCCGGCGGCCACGGTGACGGTCAGCCCCGCGATCAGGATGCGCTCCGCGCCCTCGGGGCCCTCGGCCACGATCAGGTCCGCGATGCGGAATCCGGGCGGCCTGCCCGCTGATTCGGTCATTGCTGGCTCCTCGAAATGCTGTGGCAAGGGTCGGAACACCACCGGGTCGTCCGGGGCGGGGCCTGCACGGGGTCGTCCCGCGATGTCACGGGACGACCCCGTGCGGGCCCTCGGGAGAGGTCCCCTAGGACGCGGCCGTCGGCTCCAGGAACTCCAGCCGGTTGCCGAACTCGTCGAACGCGTAGAAGCGGTCGTGGCCCGGGAAGTTGTCGTCCCACGTCACCTCGTGGCCGCCCTCCTCCAGCCGCTTGGCCAGGCCGCGCAGCGACTCGACGAGGATCCCGGGGTGCGCCTTGCGCGCGGGCGAGAAGTCCTGCTCGACGCCGAGGTGGACCTCCAGGCCGCCACCGCGGAACCAGCACCCGCCCCGGGCGGCGAGGACCGGGGGCTTCGCCAGCTCCGTCATCCCGAGGACCTCGCCCCAGAACGCCCGGCACTGGTCCTCGCCGCCCGGCGGGATGGCCAGCTGGACGTGGTGCAGTCCCCCGAACGCGTGGTCGGCGCCGGTCTGTTCGTTGTTCAGGTCGGTCATGTCTCGTCTCGTCTCTCTTCTCTCTGTTGCGCGGGCACCGGTCCGGTTCCGGGGACGCCGGTGCGGTGCGGTGCGGTACGGATCGGCCGACGTGGTGTCAGCCGGTCGAGGCGAGTGCCTCGTGGCGTGCGGCCATGCCGTCACTGCGTACGGTGAACGACAGTTTCCGTACGCCTTCCTGGGCACGCCGCAACGCCTCGTCCTGTGACGTGCCCACCGCGCAGACATGTGCACCCCGGGCGAAGGAACCGGTGACTCCCTTGAGCCGCTTGCCGGGTTCGCGCAGCACCTCGACGTCGACGACGCCCTCCAGGGCGCGGGCCTCCTCCTCGCCCGCCACCTCGACGATCTCGCCCACCGCGTCCGGGCAGGCGTGGGCCGCCGAGAGGGGACAGAGCGCTGACCCATAGGTACCACCCACCCCTCAGGGGGGTCGATCCTCCGTGGGGCCGATCCTGTGCCGGGCCGGTCCTCCGGGGTCGGTCCCCGCGCCCGGCGGAGCCGCGGGAATGGATGACGCCTTGCAGGATGTTCACCATTCAACTAAATTGGTCGCAGAACAGTCCCCGGAGGTGGCTCCCATGCCCGCAGTTACCGTCGAAAACCCGCTGACCCTGCCCAAGGTCGCCGCCTCTGGCGACGCCGTCGCCCGTCCGGTGCTCGCCGTGACCACGGCACCCAGCGGCTTCGAGGGCGAGGGATTCCCCGTGCGCCGCGCCTTCGCGGGGATCAACTACAAGTACCTCGACCCGTTCATCATGATGGACCAGATGGGTGAGGTGGAGTACGCGGCCGGTGAGCCGAAGGGCACCCCCTGGCACCCGCACCGCGGCTTCGAGACCGTCACCTACCTGATCGACGGCACCTTCGTGCACCAGGACTCCAACGGTGGCGGCGGCACCATCCGGAACGGTGACACCCAGTGGATGACCGCCGGGTCCGGGCTGCTCCACATCGAGGCCCCGCCGGAGTCGCTCGTCACGTCGGGCGGCCTCTTCCACGGCCTCCAGCTCTGGGTGAACCTGCCCAAGGCCGACAAGATGATGGCCCCGCGCTACCAGGACATCCGCGGCGGCCAGGTGCAGCTGCTCGCCTCCCCCGACGGCGGCGCGCTGCTCCGGGTGATCGCGGGCGAGCTCGACGGACACCAGGGCCCCGGCGCCACCCACACCCCCATCACGATGATCCACGCGACCGTGCGCCCCGGCGCCGAGGTGACCCTGCCGTGGCGCGAGGACTTCAACGGCCTCGCCTACGTGCTGGCCGGCCGGGGCACCGTGGGCGAGGACCGCAGGCCCGTCCACATGGGCCAGACCGCCGTCTTCGGCGCGGGCTCCTCGCTGACCGTCCGCGCGGACGAGCAGCAGGACGGCAACACCCCGGAGCTGGAGGTCGTCCTGCTCGGCGGGCGTCCCATCCGGGAGCCGATGGCGCACTACGGGCCGTTCGTGATGAACAGCCAGGCCGAACTGAAGCAGGCCTTCGAGGACTTCCAGGCCGGCCGCCTCGGCACCGTGCCCGCCGTCCACGGGATGTGAGCCGCGCCGCCGCCGTATGACGGTTCGTCACTCGTACGGCGGCGTGGGCGGGACACCGCCCCCGGGGCGTGATCGGGTGGGGAGGGTGCAGACCCCCAAGCCCCTCCTGCCCGTGGGTGCCCGGCGACTGGCCGCCTGGTGCGGTGTCGTCCTGCTGGTCACCGGCGTCGCCGCGGTGGCCATCTGGCTCTGCGTCGCGCTCAAGACCGCCGTCACCCCCGTCCTGCTCGCGCTGCTCGGTACGGCGCTGCTCGGCCCGGTGCACCGCCGGCTGACCAAGCACGGGGTGAACCGTTCGGTGGCGGCCGCGTTCACCTGCGTGCTGCTCGTCGCGGTGGTCGGCGGCGCCGGATACATCGTCGTCGCCGCGCTCGTCGACACCGGCGAGCAGATCGTGCAGTCGCTGAAGGACGCCGGTCAGTGGGTCGTCGACCACTTCGGCGTCACCGGCAACACGAACGTGGGCAACCTGGCCGACAGCGGCAAGAAGCTCGTCGAGAAGTTCGGCGCGAGCGCCGCAGGCGGGCTGCTGAGCGGACTCAGCCTGGTCGGTTCGCTCATCGCCACGAGCGTGCTCGCCCTGCTGCTGACCTTCTTCTTCCTGCGCGACTCCGACCGGGCCGCGCACCTCGCGCACTCCATCGCCCCGCGCGGCGCCGGTGACCTGGTCGAGGCGATGGGGCGGCGCGCGTTCGAGGCCGTAGAGGGCTTCATGCGCGGTACGACGTTCATCGCGCTCATCGACGCCGTCTGCATCACGGTCGGCCTGCTGATCCTGCGGGTGCCCGGCGCGGTGGGGCTGGGCGCGCTCGTGCTGGTCGGCGCCTACATCCCGTATCTGGGGGCGTTCATCTCGGGCGCCGTCGCGGTCCTGGTGGCGCTCGCGGACCGGGGCTTCGTGATCGCGCTCTGGGCGCTCGGGATCGTGCTCGCCGTGCAGGTGCTGGAGGGCCACATCCTCCAGCCGGTGATCCAGAGCCGTACGGTCCAGATGCACCCCGCCACCATCATGATCGCGCTGACGGCGGGCGCGAGCGTGGCGGGCCTGCTGGGGATGCTGCTCGCCGTCCCGGTGTGCGCGGCGGCGTTCGGCGTCCTCGGTGAACTGCGCGAGGGCCGGCTGCCCCCGGCGGATCCCCAGGCCGAAGCACCGGACCCGCCCCCGCAGCCCGCCTGACACGCCATCCGGCCCAGAGTGTGCGGCGGGCCCGCTACAGCTCCGCCTCCACCCCCATCGGCTCCGCCGACTCCACCGGGTCCACCAGCTCCGCCGACTCGTACAGCTCGAACCAGATCGACTTGCCCTCACCGCGCGGGTCCACCCCCCACGCGTCGGCGAGCATCTCCATCAGCACCAGTCCCCGCCCGCTGGACGCCATCTCGCCGGGCCGCCGCTTGTGCGGCAGTTCGTCGCTGCCGTCGGCCACCTCCACCCGCAGCCGCCGCTCTCCGTGCTCCCCGCTGGCCTGCGCCACCATCAGCGCGTCGCCGTCCGTGTGGACCAGCGCGTTCGTGGCCATCTCGGAGATCATCAGCACCGCGGAATCGACCTGCTCCGGGTCCGCCCAGTCGTGCAGCATCTCGCGCACCTGCTGCCGGGCCGCCGCGATCCGCTCGGGTTCGGCCTGGGCGATGGTCAGCGCGGTCCGCCGCGGCGGGGTCAGCCGGGACGCCGGGCTCTCGCGGCGCAGCAGCAGCACCGCGACGTCGTCCTCGCGGCGGTCCGCGAGCGGGCCCGTCGTGTAGTGCGAGGTGGGCCCGTGCACCGCCTGCACCAGGGCGTCCGCGAGCTTCTCCAGATCACTGGTGTGCCGTTCCAGGATCGGCCGCAGCCGGACCCAGCCGGTGGCCAGGTCGTGCCCGCCGGTCTCGATCAGCCCGTCCGTGCAGAGCATGATCGTTTCTCCTGGCTCCAGGGTGAACCGGGTCGTCGGGTAGTCCGTGTCCGCCTCGATGCCCAGCGGGAGCCCGCCCGCGGTCTGCCGGATGAACGCGGTCCCGTCGGGCGTCATCACCACGGGGTCGGGGTGCCCGGCCCGCGCGATGTCGAGGGTGCCGGTGGCCGGGTCCGCCTCGGCGTACAGGCAGGTCGCGAAGCGCGGTCCGGTGTGCTCCGCGTCCTCGTTCGCGTCGGTGAGCCCGGAGAGGAAGCGCGAGGCCCGCGAGAGCACCGCGTCCGGGCGGTGCCCCTCGGAGGCGTACGCGCGCAGGGCGATCCGCAACTGGCCCATCAGCCCCGCCGCCCGCACGTCATGGCTCTGGACGTCACCGATGACGAGGGCGACCCGGCCGTTGGGCAGCGGGATCATGTCGTACCAGTCGCCGCCGACCTGGAGCCCGCCCCCGGTCGGCACGTACCGCGCGGCCACCGTCATCCCCGGGATGCCGGTCCCCAGGGACGGCATCATCGTGCGCTGGAGCCCCTCGGACAGCTCCCGCTCGGTCTCGGCGATCCCGGCGCGGGCCAGCGCCTGCGCGAGCATCCTGGCCACCGTCGTCAGCACGGACCGCTCGTCCGGCGAGAACGACACCGGGTGCCGGAAGCCGGCCATCCAGGCGCCCATCGTGCGGCCCGCCACGATCAGCGGCAGAAAGGCCCAGGAGCGGCGCCCGAACCGGCGGGCCAGCGGCCAGGTGGCCGGGTAGCGGTGGACGTACTCCTCCGGGCTGGGCAGATAGATCGCCCGCCCCGTCCGCACGACCTCCGCGGCCGGGTAGTCGGTCTCCAGCGGCATGTCGTTGAACGGTCCCTCGTCACCGGAGTGGTGCCCGTGGTGCCCGACGATCGTCAGCCGCTCGCCCTCGATCCCGAAGACCGCCAGCCCGTCCGGCGAGAAGCCGGGCATGGAGAGCGAGTAGGCGACCCGCAGCACCTCCGCCGTCGACCGGGCCTCGGCCAGTGCGCGTCCCGCGTCCAGCAGGAACGCCTCCCGGGACCGGCGCCAGTCGCCGGTGATCCGGCTCTGCGCCCCGTTCGCGCCCGGCTCCGGCTCCGCCACCTCCTGGAGCGTGCCGACCAGCACGTAGTCCTCGTCACTGTCGTCCGCGGGCGGCAGCGGCCGGGAACGGCTCCGTACGGTACGCACCACCCGTCCGTGGCCGTCCACGATCCGCAGCCGGGCCTCGGCCAGCGTGCCCTCGGCGACGGCCAGGCTGACCACCCCGTAGATCTCGTTCCAGTCGACGGGGTGGAAACGGGAGCGCACCTCCGACTCACGGAAGACGCCCGATTCGGAGGGCAGCTCCAGCAGCCGGGCCGCCTCCCCGTCAAGCGTGACGACCCCGGCTGCGTTGTCCCAGCGCCAGAGACCGGTCGCGGTCGCGGCCAGGACTTCCTCGGTGCGCATTGCCCCACTTTGAGAAGATGTGGCACTCGAACGCCACCGACGGTCCCGGCTGCCACGCCCCCCGACGTCCTCGCCGGGGACAACGGCAATGAAACGGTCGGGTCGCGGGCGGTAGCCTGGGGTGGCTGTATGTGCCCCCAACCGCGAAGACTGGATGAACGACGATGCATCGGTACAGGTCCCACACCTGCGGCGAGCTCCGCGCCTCTGACGTCGGCACCGACGTCCGGCTGAGCGGCTGGCTGCACAATCGCCGAGACCTGGGTGGCATCCTCTTCATCGATCTGCGCGACCACTACGGTCTGGTGCAGCTCGTCGCACGCCCCGGCACCCCCGGCAACGACGCCCTGGCGAAGCTGACCAAGGAGACCGTCGTACGGATCGACGGCAAGGTCTCCGCCCGTGGCGCCGACAACGTCAACCCGGAGCTCCCGACCGGCGAGATCGAGATCGAGGTCACCGAGGTCGAGGTGCTGGGCGAGGCCGCTCCGCTGCCCTTCACGATCAACGCGGAGGACGGGGTCAACGAGGAGCGGCGCCTGGAGTACCGCTTCCTCGACCTGCGCCGCGAGCGCATGCACCGCAACATCATGCTGCGCTCCTCCGTGATCGCCTCGATCCGCTCCAAGATGGTGGCCCTCGGCTTCAACGAGATGGCGACGCCGATTCTCACCGCGACCTCTCCCGAGGGCGCCCGTGACTTCGTGGTCCCGTCCCGGCTGAACCCCGGCAAGTTCTACGCGCTGCCGCAGGCCCCGCAGCAGTTCAAGCAGCTGCTGATGATCTCGGGCTTCGACCGCTACTTCCAGATCGCGCCGTGCTTCCGCGACGAGGACGCCCGCGCCGACCGGTCGCCCGGCGAGTTCTACCAGCTCGACGTCGAGATGTCGTTCGTCGAGCAGGAGGACGTCTTCCGCCCGATCGAGAAGCTGATGACCGAGCTCTTCGAGGAGTTCGGCAACGGCCGCCACGTCACCTCGCCGTTCCCGCGCATCCCGTTCCGCGAGTCGATGCTGAAGTACGGCAACGACAAGCCGGACCTGCGCGCCAAGCTGGAGCTCGTCGACATCTCCGACGTCTTCGCGGACTCGGAGTTCAAGGCCTTCGCCGGCAAGCACGTCCGGGCGCTCCCGGTGCCGGACACCGCGGGCCAGTCCCGGAAGTTCTTCGACGGCCTCGGTGACTACGCCGTCGAGCACGGCGCCAAGGGCCTCGCCTGGGTCCGGGTCGGCGAGGACGGCAAGCTCGCGGGCCCGATCGCCAAGTTCCTCACCGAGGCGGACGTCAAGACGCTCACCGAGCGGCTCTCCCTCGTGCCCGGCCACGCCGTGTTCTTCGGCGCCGGCGAGTTCGACGAGGTCTCCAAGATCATGTCCGTCGTCCGCGTCGAGGCCGCCAAGCGCGCCGGCCACTTCGAGGACGGTGTCTTCCGGTTCTGCTGGATCGTCGACTTCCCGATGTACGAGAAGGACGAGGACACCGGCAAGATCGACTTCTCGCACAACCCCTTCTCGATGCCCCAGGGCGGACTGAAGGACCTGGAGGAGAAGGACCCGCTCGACATCCTCGCCTGGCAGTACGACATCGTCTGCAACGGCATCGAGCTGTCCTCCGGCGCCATCCGTAACCACGAGCCCGAGCTGATGCTCAAGGCCTTCGAGATCGCCGGTTACGACCGCGAGACCGTCGAGCAGGAGTTCGCGGGCATGCTCCGCGCCTTCCGCCTCGGCGCCCCGCCGCACGGCGGCATCGCCCCGGGCGTCGACCGCATCGTGATGCTGCTGGCCGACGAGCCCAACATCCGCGAGACGATCGCCTTCCCGCTGAACGGCAACGCCCAGGACCTGATGATGGGCGCGCCCACGGTGCTGGACGAGACGCGGCTGCGTGAGCTGAACATCCAGCTCCGCAAGCCGGTCGCGCCCGCGAAGGAGAAGGCCGAGGCCAAGGACTCGGTCGTCAGGGACACCGGCGCGAAGTAGCGTCAGCGGTTCCGCTTCGGTTCCACGTGAAACAGCCCCCGGCCGGTCGGCCGGGGGCTGTTTCACGTCCTGTCCACGTCCTGGCGGGACCCGCCCGCACCCGGGCTCCGGGCATACAAGTACACGAATCACCTGAACGGGTACAGCCGGATGGCCCCGGCGCCGGATTGGCCGGTCCCGGCTGCGGCAAAGACTGCCTGGGCCGACATCGGCACAGCGGACCCCTCGCCGTGCCGCAAAGCCCCGCGGCTCGCCACAGACTGCTGAGGAGCGCCTCCGTGTCCGTGCCCCGTTCGAGCGTTCCTCTGCGGCTCCCGTACGTCTTCTGCGCCGTTCTCGTCCTGCTGCTGACCGGGTGCGGATCGGGCGGCCTCTTCGGTACGGGGGACAGCGCCGCCCTCAGGGGGACCTCGGGTGTTCCCGGCCCGGCCGGGTCCGTAGCGTCGTCGCCCGAGGCGCCCCCCGTGCCGTCGTCCGCGCAGTCCTCGGCCGGGCCCGCCGTCGCGCGGCCCGGACCGTCGCCGGGCCCGCCCCGGCAGATCCCCGGGCTCGGCCCGCGGACCGGGGCGGCGATCCCGGCCGCTACCCGCCAGGCGTTCGTCGTCACCGGCGAGGCCATGGACTCCAACCGCTCCACCGCCGTGCTCTACACCCGCGAGTCGCCCACCGCGGACTGGCGGGCGGCCATGGCGCCCTGGCCCGCCCACAACGCCCTGAACGGCTGGACGGACGAGCACTGGGAGGGCGACCTCCGCTCACCCGTCGGCGTCTTCACCCTGACCGCGGCCGGCGGCCGCCTGGACCCCCCGGCCACGGCGTTCCCGTACGACCTGAGTCCGGACTTCAAGGTGGAGGGCGAGGGCTTCCACGGGGAGCCGCTGGAGGGTTCGTTCGACTACGTCATCGCCATCGACTACAACCGTCTCCCCGGCACCTCCCCCCTGGACCACACCCGGCCCCTCGGTGACGAGCGGGGCGGCGGCATCTGGATCCACGTCGACCACGGCGGCCCCACCCAGGGCTGCGTCTCGCTCACGGAGGACCGGATGAAGGAGCTCCTCGGCCTGCTCGACCCGGCGAAGGAGCCGGTCATCGTGATGGGCGACGCGGACTCGCTCCTACGCTGACGGAGCCCGGGGCCCTGCGGTTTCCGGTGCTGGGCGCCCCGGTCCGGGCGTCAGGGTTCCGTCCTCAAACGCCGGACGGGCTTGATTTTGTGCGGGTGCTCCGCCTGTGCGGGGTGCGCCTGTCCGGTGGGTGGGGGGCGGTGCCCCTCCGCGGAGCACCCGCACCACCCAAGCCCGTCCGGCGATTGAGGACGGAACCCCGCGCCCCGCAAAGTGGTAACCGGCACGGGGCCCGACGCCCACTCGAAGACTCGGTCCCAGAGGGGCCTACGGCTTCTCCTCCAGGCGCGGGAACAGCACCGCGCCCTTCGTCACCGTTGCGCCCGGCGACAGCCGGCCCCAGTCGGCGGCCTCCAGCAGGCGCTGGTCGGACAGCGCGCCCAGGGACTGCTCCGCGCCCAGGGACTCCCACAGCTTCTGCGAGGTGTCCGGCATGACGGGGTTCAGCAGGACCGCGACACCGCGCAGCGCCTCCGCGGCGGTGTACAGGATGGTCGCGAGGCGGGCCCGGCCCTCCGGCGACTCGTCCTTGGCGACCTTCCACGGCTCCTGCTCCGTGATGTAGCCGTTGACCTGCTTCACGAAGTCGAAGATCGACAGGATGCCGCCCTGGAAGTCCAGCTCCTCACCGATCTTCCGGTCGGCCTCCGCGACGGCCTTCGTCAGCCCGTCCCGCACCGCCTGCTCGGGCTCGCCCGCGGCCGTGGCCTCGGGGAGCGCACCGCCGTAGTACTTGCCGACCATGGCCGCGAGGCGCGAGGCCAGGTTGCCGTAGTCGTTGGCGAGCTCGGAGGTGTAGCGGGCGGTGAAGTCCTCCCAGGAGAACGAGCCGTCGCTGCCGAAGGCGATGGCCCGCAGGAAGTACCAGCGGTACGCGTCCACGCCGAAGTGCGAGGTGAGGTCCTGCGGCTTGATGCCCGTCAGGTTCGACTTCGACATCTTCTCGCCGCCGACCATCAGCCAGCCGTTGGCGACGACCTTGCCGGGCAGCGGCAGACCCTGCGCCATCAGCATCGCGGGCCAGATCACCGCGTGGAAGCGCAGGATGTCCTTGCCGACCAGGTGCACGTTCGCCGGGAACGTGGCGTCGAACTTCTCCTGGTTGGCGCCGTAGCCGACCGCCGTCGCGTAGTTGAGCAGCGCGTCGACCCATACGTAGATGACGTGCTTGTCGTCCCACGGGACCGGGACGCCCCAGTCGAAGGTCGAGCGCGAGATCGACAGGTCCTGGAGGCCCTGCTTCACGAAGTTCACGACCTCGTTGCGGGCCGACTCGGGCTGGATGAAACCGGGGTTGGCCGCGTAGAACGCAAGCAGCTTCGGGCCGTACTGGCTCAGCTTGAAGAAGTAGTTCTCCTCCTTGAGGATCTCCACCGGCTTCTTGTGGATCGGGCACAGCTTCGTGCCGTCCTCCGCCTCGATGAGGTCGCCGGGGAGCTTGTACTCCTCGCAGCCCACGCAGTACGGGCCCTCGTACCCGCCCTTGTAGATCTCGTCCTTGTCGTACAGGTCCTGGACGAACTCCTGCACACGGTCGGTGTGACGCTTCTCCGTCGTACGGATGAAGTCGTCGTTCCCGATGCCGAGGTGCTCCCAGAGGGGCTTCCAGGACTCCTCGACGAGCTTGTCGCACCACGCCTGGGGCGTGACGTTGTTCGCCTCGGCCGTGCGCATGATCTTCTGACCGTGCTCGTCCGTGCCGGTGAGGTACCACACCTTCTCGCCCCGCTGGCGGTGCCAGCGGGTGAGCACGTCGCCTGCGACGGTCGTGTAGGCGTGGCCCAGGTGAGGAGCGTCGTTGACGTAGTAGATGGGGGTCGAGACGTAGAAGCTCTTCACGTCCTCGCCCCCCTGCTTCTCTGATCCAGTGGCCGCCATGGTCGAAATCCTAACGGTCCGACGAAGATCCACTCACACCGATATGCGCGGGGGCGGAAGGGGAGAGCGGACGCGGCAGCGGAGGGGAGAGCTTTGCGAAACATTCCTTCCGGTAGCAAAGACGCATCCTGGGATGGAGTGGACACGCATGGACGAGGCAGAGGACATCACGATGCGGGTACTGGTCGCCGAGGACGAGGAGATCCTGGCGGAGCTGGTCGCGACCGGGCTGCGGCGGGCGGGGTTCGCCGTCGACACCGTGTACAGCGGCGACGCGGCCCAGGCCTACCTGGGACTGCACGACTACGACGTCGTCGTCCTGGACCGGGACCTGCCCCGGGTGCACGGCGACGACGTGGCCCGCGGACTCGTGGCCTCCGGCTCCCGCACCAGGATCCTGATGCTCACCGCCGCCGGGTCCATGGAGGACCGGGTCTCCGGCCTCGACCTGGGCGCCGATGACTATCTGGGCAAGCCGTTCGAGTTCCCCGAGCTGGTCTCGCGGGTCCGCGCGCTGCGGCGGCGCAGCGCCCGCCCCGTGCCGCCGCAGCTGGTGCGGTACGGGATCCGGCTCGACACCGTACGGCGTACCGCGTCCCGGGACGGGCAGGAGCTGGACCTCTCACCGAAGGAGTTCACCGTGCTGCAGCTGCTGCTGGAGGCCGACGGCGCGACGGTCAGCGCGGAGGAGCTGCTGGAGCGCGCCTGGGACGCCAACGCCGACCCCTTCACCGGCGCGGTCCGCGTCTGCATGAGCAAGCTGCGCGGCAAACTCGGTGAACCGGCGGTGATCCGCACCGTGCAGGGTGTCGGGTACGCCCTGTGAAGCAGCCTGCCCGGGTGCCGCACTCCACGATCAGGACCCGGATCGCGCTCGTGTACGGCGGGGTGTTCCTGGTGCTCGGCACGGCCCTGCTGGTCACCGTCAACCTGGCCTCCCGCGCCGGTACGGACTCGCAGGCCCGCTCCATCGCCCGCACGGCCGCGGTCGTGCAGCCCGGCTACGCGGTGAACGGCCCCCTCGTCACCCGCCGGAGCCTCGGTCCGCCCACCGTCTACGACCTCACCGACCACGTCAGCGACGCGGCCGGGCACCAGCTGCTCATCTGGTCCGCCGCCGCGCTGCTCGTGATGACGGCCTGCGCGGTGGGCGTCGGCTGGTGGACCGCGGGGCGGGTCCTGCGGCCGGTCCACGTCATGACCGCCAAGGCGCGCCGGCTCTCCGAGCACACGCTGCACGAACGGATCGCCTCCAGCGGCCCCGACGACGAGCTGAAGGAGCTGGGCGACACCCTCGACGCGCTGCTCGCCCGGCTGGAGAAGGCCTTCGACAGCCAGCGGCGGTTCATCGCCAACGCCTCGCACGAGCTGCGGACCCCGCTGGCCACCCAGCGGGCGGCGATCCAGGTCGGCCTGGACGACCCGACACCCGACGACCTCGTACGGACCCGGCAGACGCTCCTGGACAACAACCGGCGCAGCGAACGGCTCATCGAGGGCCTGTTGGTGCTGGCGCGCAGCGAGCGCGGGCTCGCGAACGGGGAGCGGGAGGACGTGGACCTCGCCCGGGTGGTGGCGGAGGAGGCGGGCCGGTACCCGGGGGTGACCGTGACGGCGGCCGGGTGCGCGGTGCGGGGGAACCGGATGCTGCTGGCCCAGCTGGTGGCGAACCTGCTGGCCAACGCGGTGACGTACAACGTGCCCGGCGGGACGGTGGAGGTGTCGCTGACCGTCGCGGGCGGGTCGGGCGGGGACGGGGCGCTGTGGGTGTGCAACACCGGTCCGGTGGTGGACGGCGCGGACATCCCCGGGCTGTTCGAGCCGTTCCGGCGGGGCGAGGGCAAGGACCGGATGGGGCCCGGCTCGGGGCTGGGGCTCTCGATCGTGCGGTCCATCGCGGAGGCGCACGGCGGTACGGTCACGGCGGTGCCGGGCCCGGAGGGCGGCCTCGCCGTGACCGTACGTCTGCCGGCCGGTCAGGCGCCCGCGGTGACCCACGCGGGCAGTGCGGCGAGCACCTCGCGGTAGAACGCGGCGTCCGCGACCTCGCGCGGGGCGGGGCCCGCGTGGAAGAAGCCGGCGTTCGGGGCGTCCAGCTTCCGCAGGAAGTCGAAGCCCTTCGCGTCCTGCTCGCCGAACGCGACGAACTGGAAGAACAGCGGCAGCCGCGCCGCGTCGGTGAGCGCCTGGCGGGCGGCCTGCTTCACGTCCGGCGGGCCGTCCGTCTGGAAGACCACCAGCGCCGGGCCGCTCGCCCCGGACTGCTCGTAGTGCGCGACGACCTCTTCGACGGCCCGGTGGTAGTTCGTCCGGCCGAGCCTGCCGAGGCCAGCGTTCAGCTCGTCGATCCGGCCCTCATGGCCGTCCAGCCCGAGCGTGCCGGTGCCGTCGATGTCCGTCGAGAAGAAGACGACCTGGACGGTGGCGCTCTCGTCCAGGTGTGCGGCGAGGGCAAGGGTGCGGTCGCCCAGGTGCTGGGCGCTGCCGTCCTTGTAGAACGGCCGCATGGAGCCGGAACGGTCCAGGACCAGATAGACGGTGGCCCGCAGGCCGGTCAGCCCGTGCGCCTTCAGCGCGGCCTGGGCCGCCTTGTACGGGGCGACGAGCTCCGGCGCACGGGACTTGACCCGGGCGAGGGAGAGCGCGGGTTTGCCGTCGGCGGGTGCGGGGGTGGGCGCGGGGGTGGGCGCGGGCGCGGGTGCGGGGGTGGCGGTCGCGGCGACAGGTTCCGGTTCCGTGATGGGTTCCGGTTCCGGTTCGGGTTCCGGGTCCATGTCGATGGTGATCGGCTCGGGAGCGGTCGGCTCAGGAGCGGCCTCGGCGGCGATCGGCTCGGTAGCGACCGGCTCGACAGCGGGGGTTTCCGCCGATGCCTCAACGGGCTCCGGGGTCACGACAGCCAACGGCTCCTCGACCGGCTCCGGGGTCACGACAGCCACCGGCTCCGCGACCGGCTCCGGCTTCAACTCCAGCTCGGGCGCTTGCTCCGGCTTCGACTCAATCTCCGGTTCCGGTTCAGGTTCCGGCTTCGTCTCCGTGGCCTGCGTCCTCGATCCGGAGCCCTGCGGCGGAACCGTGGGAGTGGCCTTGGGCGAGGGGGCGGCGGCCTTGTCGAAGGCGGCTGCCACCAGGTCCGTCGCCAGACTGTCGTCGTCGCTTCCGGCGGACCGGGAGGAGGCGGGGGAGGCCGGGGCCGGGACCGATGCCTTGGCGGCCGGGGCGGGTTCGGGCTCCGACCCGGCCCGCACGACCGGTTCGTCCACCGCCACCGAGGACGACTCCGTGGGCCGGGTCCGCTCGCCCTGGGGCGGGACCGTGGCCGTCGTCGGGCCGTCCTGCTCCGTGACGTCACGGCCGAACACCTTGCGCAGCAAGCTCCGAATGCCCATGGGCGAGGCCTTTCACGTGAGTTGGGTGCGATGAATGTCCGTACTGCGGGAATTGATCCCTGGCCAGGGCGGATACGTAAGGTTAGCGGCCGGATCCGGCCGTTCGGTGGCGCGGCCCGCCTGAGGGACAACCGAGCCGAAACCGATCCCGGACCGAGTCCTGCAACTGCGCGGTGGTGGTCTGATGTACGTCATTCACATGTATTTCTGTAGTGCCGAGTTGCCTGGTTGACGGATACGTCCGGGGCCTGCGGACACCGGGCGCACTAGAGTCACCGGCATGGTTTCCGGTGAGGCGCCGCAGGCGGCGGGCAGTGTTCGGGTCGACGTCTGGATCTGGTCGGTCCGGCTGACGAAGACGCGGGCGCAGGCTGCCGCCGCGTGTCGCGCGGGTCATGTGAAGGTGGCGGGCGAGCGGGCCAAGCCGGCCCAGGCGCTGCACGTCGGCGACGAGGTACGGCTGCGGCACGCGGGCCGGGACCGGGTGGTGGTCGTGTCGAAGATCGTGAAGAAGCGGGTCGGGCCTCCGGTGGCCGCGGAGTGCTTCGTCGACAACAGCCCGCCCCCGCCGCCGCGCGAGGCCGCGATCCAGGTTCCGGTACGGGACCGGGGGGCGGGGCGGCCGACGAAGCGGGACCGGCGCGAGATGGACAGGCTGCGCGGGGACGGGCCGCCCGCGGAGTGACCGGGCGGGGACAAGGCACTACGGCTCGGGGGAGGCGATCGCCCTTGCCGCCGCCACCTCCTGGCGCAGCGGGGCCAGTACGCCCTCCTCGTCGCCCGGGAGTTCGGCGCGTACCTCCACCAGCACCTCGCTCGCCCTGATGCCCGCCGCCAGTTCGCGGAGCTGCCGCTGCACCTCGGCCACCTCGGCGGGTTCCGGTTCCGGGGCCCCGTGGTTGACGCGTACCCGGGCGGCGGTCGTGGCGTCCACGATGCGTTCGACCGCGACGACCAGGGGCCACCACGCGGCGGCCCGGCGGCCGGTCGGGGGCGGTTCGGTCAGGGCGCGCTGGAACTCGGAGCGTACGGAGGACAGGTCGCGGTAGATGCGGCGCCGCGCCCGGACCCGCTCCGCCCGGTCGCCGGGCGCCTCCGGTTCGAAGGCGTACGCCACGTAGTCCGCGATGTCCGTCACCGCGTCGGCCAGCCGGTGGCCGATCCGGGCGTGCCAGCTCTCCGGCCACAGCAGGTATCCGGCCACCAGCACGATGCCGCAGCCGATCAGGCTGTCCAGGAAGCGCGGCCAGACCAGGTGCACGCCCTGGTGGTTCAGCAGGTCCGACAGGAGCAGGATGACCGGCGTGATGGCCGCGGTCTGGAAGGCGTACCCCTTCGCCGTGAACGCCGGGATCAGCGCGGCGAGCAGCAACATCACCGGCACGTCCCACCAGCCGAGCGGCACCTCCGCCAGCACCGGCGCCGCGATGACGAGGCCCGCCGCCGTGCCCACGGAGCGCAGCACCGCGCGGGAGAACACCGAGCCGAAGTCGGGCTTGAGGACGAAGGTGACGGTGAGCGCGACCCAGTAGGAGCGCGGCACGTCGACCAGTGAGGTCAGCGACTGGGCCAGCCCGATGCAGAGCGCGAGGCGCAGCCCGTACCGCCAGGAGGGCCCGGACAGCAGGACGTTGCGGGTGGCGCGCCGGATCCGTACGCCGAGCGCGGCCGGGCGGCCGAGCCGGTCGTCGACGTTGTACGGGTCGGGCTCGGCCTTGTGCACGACGACGGCGGCGTGCCGCAGGGCGCTGTCCACGGCGAGCGTGGCGGGCGACTCGGGCGCGGGCAGGGCGGGTTCGCCGCCGCCGGTACGGCTCTTCTCGATGTCGTCGGCCAGCGAACGCACCGCAGCCGGGATCTCGGGCGGCAGCGGCCGCCGCCGCAGGTGCACCGCGGGGGCGGCCTCGACGAGCGGGATGACGACGTTGAGCTGGGACAGCAGCCGCACCATCGCGCCGCTGCGGCCGTGGTAGCGGGCGCGCCGGGCCAGGACCAGGTCGTAGGAGGTGTTGAGGGAGTGGGTGACGGCCTGCCGCTTCTCCTCGTACGCGTCGGTTCCGGCGGCGGCGAGCAGATCCGCGACCGTGCGGTACGTCCCGGCGACCGAGACCCGTTCCGGCAGTTTCCGCCGCAGCGGCCAGGCCAGCAGGGTGAGTACGAGGACGAAGAGTCCGCCGAGCGTCAGCAGCAGCGGCGCCACCCACCAGGGGTCGGGCATCGGAAGTCCGGCGCCCACCACCGAGTTGAGCAGGAGCAGCAGACCGGATACGGAGGCCACGGCGCCGATCGTCGACATCATCCCGGAGACGAGCCCGACAACCGTCAGCACGGCGACGGCGGCCCAGCCGGTCCCGTACACCAGGGTGCCGATCATGATGCCGAGCGCGCCGAACACCTGCGGCACGGCGATGTTGAGGATGCGCATCCGGTACGCGTCGGCGGTGTCACCGATCACGCCGGAGAGCGCGCCCATCGAGACGAGCGCCCCGTACACCGGCCGGTCGACGGCGAATCCGACGGCGAGCGGTGCGGCCAGGGCGACGGACGCGCGGGCGACGGCGGCCCACGGGACGGGGGTGGGCTGCGGGCGCAGTCCGTACCGGAGCCAGACGGGCGGCATCCCCCGCCGCGGTGCCGTGGCGGAACCGGTGCCGGTCAATGCGCCCCCTCGTCGGTGCTCAGCGGTCAGCCGCGGTATCCCTCGACCTCGTCGGCCGGGCGGACCCGGGCCTGTGACGGGTCATCCCCGAACTCGCTCAGCGCGCGACGCTGCCGCAGCAGGTCCCAGCACTGGTCGAGCCGGACCTCCACCGTACGCAGTCGCTGCCGCTCCTCGGCGGTGAGGCCCGGCTCGCGGGCGCCCCGGTCCCGCAGGCTCCGCTCCTCCGCGACGAGTCCGTCGATGCCGCCGATGATGTCGTGCTCCTGGTCGTTCATGGTGTCGTCCTCTTCCTGGGGTCTTGAGCGGTCCGGGGATTCAGCGGGGGCCGTGGTGGCGCAGCACGATGACGGTCTTGCCGCGGGCCCCGCCCGTCCGGTTGCGGTCCAGGGCCTGCGGGGCCTTCTCCAGCGGGAGTTCGACGTCGATGGGTACGCGGAGCACTCCTTCCACCACGCCCGCCGCCAGGACGTCCAGCAGTACGGGGTTCGGGTCGAGCCGGAAGTCGATGCCGCACACGCCCTCGGGGAGCGCGGCCGCGCCCGCGACGCCCCGGGTGCTGAGCGCGATACCGCCGGGCCGGACCGCCGCGGCGTGGGCGGCGAACGCGTCCGGGGTGTCGGAGACCAGGTCGGCCAGCGCGTCGATGCCGTCCGGGCAGACGGAGCGCACCGACTCGGCCGCCGGGCTCAGGGTGGTGTCGATCGTCGCGGCGGCGCCCAACGAGCCCATCCGGGAGCGCTCGTCGCCGCGCACCGCCGCGACGACGCGTATGTCGCGGGCCCTGGCGAGCTGGGTCAGGCAGCTACCGACGCCGCCCGCCGCGCCGATGACCAGCAGGCTCTCGTGGCCGCGCAGCACCACCGTCTCCAGGATCTGTGCGGCCGCCATCCCGGCCGACGGCAGCGCGGCGGCGGTCCTGGCGTCCAGCCCGAGCGGGACGAGCGTGATCGCGGTTTCCTGCGGGACACACACGTAGTCGCAGTACGTACCGGCGCCGACCGGCGGCCCGGTCCGGCCGAAGACCCGGTCACCGACCCGGAAGCGGTTGTCGCCGCCGCCGATCATGTCGACCCGGCCCGCGAAGTCCACGCCGACGACGAACGGGAACGCGGGCGGGGCCGGCCCGCCCGTGGGGCCGCCGGTCAGTCGCGGGTCGTCCGGGGCCTGTCCGTCCGGGGAACCGTCGGCCGTCTGCCAGTCGGAGGGGTTGAGGGAGGCGTACTCGACGCGCACCCGTACCTCGCCGGGCGCCGGTTCCGGCTTGGGGAGCTCCACCAGCGCGGGGTAGGACCGGAACGCGCCGACGGCGATGGCTCGCATACGGAACACCTCCCAGTCGCCCCCGGCAGTGCACGCAATCCACTCTTCCCCGGCCCGCCCGCACCCGCACGTCGGCGTCAGCGGGGCGCGTCGGTCACACGTCGGGCGGCGGCACAGGCGCGACCGGCGGCTCGGGCGGCAGCACCCGCCGGGCCCAGATCCGTGCCGCGACCGCGCACACCGCCAGGGCCAGCCCCGTACCGAAGACGATCCACACCGTGGTGCGCAGCGAGGCCGTCAGCGCGTCGTAGACCGCGGCCGCCCCGTCCGTCTCGTTGCCCGGCACCTCGGCCAGCACCCGGTTGCGGGCGTAGGCGAGCGCCCCGCGCAGCAGCAGCGCCCCGACCGCGAAGCCCGTTCCGGCGACGGCGGTGGCGGACAGCGCGGCGAGCGCGGAGCCCCTGCGTCCTGGCCCGCCGCGCACCCAGGCCAGGACCACGGCCAGCAGCGCGAACACCAGCGTGCCGACGGCGGGCCAGATGCTCGCGGCGCGCAGCCACCGGAAGCTCTGCCGCAGCTGGTCGGCCCGGTCGGCGGAGACGATCTGGATGTCCGTGTGCTCGATGGGGATGCGGTCGGCGAACGGCACCCCGTTGTCCAGCAGGTTCTGCTTCACCTGTTCCGTCACGGGCGCCAGGTCGATGGTGACGCTCTCGCCGCTGCCGCCGTCCAGCGCGGCGGTGACGGCCTCGTGGGCGGTGCGGTTGGCGGCGTTCCAGGCGGCCTGGAAGGCGTCGGTGGTGGTGAAGGACCGCACGGCCTGGTGCAGGAAGCCGCGCACGGTGTCGCCGAGCGGACCGACGTCGATCTGTTTCATCGCCTCGTCGGTGATCAGATCGGCCACGGTGTTCTGCACATCGGAGTCGGAGGCGAGTGGCGCCACGGCGGCGACGTAGCGGTCGGTGTCGTCGATCTCCAGATCGACCCAGGCGGAGAGCGCGCTCAGCGGCACCAGGACGGCGAGCAGTACCAGGAGTACAGCCGAGAGTGCCGTCGAGAAGTAGGTCCGCACCTCACCAGGGAATCCCGGATGCGCCGCGAACGCTCCGGGCCGTGCGCCATTCGAGTTGCCGGGCGGCGCGAGGAGGTGTGCTCTGGAGGAGGACAGAGGGGGCGACGGAAGGAGCTTCCCGTCATGGCCGCACATGCTTCTGTGCAGGCACGCGGAGTGCGAGCGCGTGACCGGCACCGGTCCACCACCAGCTGGGCGCTGCCCCTCACGCTCGGGGTGGTCCTCGGCTGGTACGCGACGTCCATCGTCCGGGGCGGTGGTGTGCTCACCGGCGGGCAGCTCGCCCTCGGACTGATCTCCGGCGCTGTTCTCGCCGTCCTCTGCTTCGGACTGGGCCAAGTACAGAAGCGGCTGCCGGTCGGGCTGGCGGCGACGGCCTACGGAGTCCTCTTCGGCGGCTCGATCGGCTTCCTCTACAGCCTGTCCGGCAAGAGCGTGCTCGCGGCCTCCGTGCTGGGGCTGCTGACCGGAGCGGCCATGCTGGCGGCCGCGTTCTACGCCTTCTACACCCGCCGGAACTGAACGCCCCTCCGTGAGCCGATCCTTGACCTTCTCCGCGGGGGAAGGCCAAGGATCGGCGTGCCGGGCGAGCACCGCCCGGTATGAGGAGGCACGAGGTGACGGACCAGGGGCACGGGCGGCCGCCCGAAGCGGCGCTGATGATGATCGGGGCGTTCGCCCGGCTCTCCCGGCTGTCCGCCAAGGCGCTGCGCCGCTACGACGAGCTGGGCCTGCTGAAGCCCGTCCTGGTCGACCTGGTGAACGGCTACCGGTACTACGACCCGGCGCAGGCCCGGACGGCCCGGCTGGTGGCCTGGCTCCGCCGGATCGGCATGCCGCTCGCCCGGATCACGGAGGTGATCGCGCTGGACGACGGCGCGGCCGCCGCCGCGATCCGGGGGTACTGGGCGCAGGTCGAAGCCGAGACAGCGGCCCGGCGCGATCTCGCCGCCTTCCTCATCGACCAGCTGTCGACGGAGGAAGCCATGACTCAGGTGGGAACGCTCGGCATCCGGTACGCGGCACGCACGGAAACCGGTGCGGTGCGCGAGACCAACCAGGACGCGGCGTACGCCGGTGCCCGGCTGCTCGCGGTCGCCGACGGGTTCGGCGCGGGCGGCGCGGGGGCGAGCACGGCGGCGATCGAGGCGCTGAAACCGGTGGCGCGGGGCGCGGTACCGGCCGCGGAGCTGCTGAACCTCCTGCACGACGCGGCGGAGCAGGCCGCGCGGGCGGTCCGGGACGCGCTCGCGGGCAGCGACGGCAGCGGAACGCCCGACGAGTCGGGGACCACGCTGACCGCGCTGATGTGGACGGGCGCGCAGCTGGGGCTCGTCCACATCGGGGACTCGCGGGCGTATCTGCTGCGCGGGGGCGAACTGTTACGGATCACGCACGATCACAGCCTGGTGCAGTCGATGATCGACGACGGCTCGCTCACCGAGGAGGAGGCCGTCGTCTCGCACCCGCAGCGGGCGCTGCTGCTCAGGGCGCTGTCCGGCAGCGGACCGGCCGGCTCCGGACCCGATCTGGACGTGCGGGACGCCCGCCCCGGTGACCGCTATCTGCTCTGTTCCGACGGGCTCTCGGCGGTCGTGGCCGGTACGGATCTGGCCCGGGTGCTCGCCGGGGCGGACGGCCCCGGCACGGCGGTGCGCGGACTGCTCGGGCTGGCCGCGGAGGCGGGCGCCCCCGACAACGTGGCGTGCGCGGTGGCGGACGTGGTGGCGCTGTGACGGAACGGGGCGGGCCCGCACGGTCGTGATGACCGTGCGGGCCCGCCCCGTACCCGCGCCGCGTCCGGCGTCAGCTGCGGACCACCGTCACCGGGCACGCCGCGTGCTGGGTGACGTGCAGGCTGACCGAGCCGAGCAGGGTGGCCTTGAAGCCGCTGTATCCGCGTGCGCCGACCACCAGGAGGTTCGCGCCCTCGGCCCGGTCCAGCAGGGACTGCGCCGGGTTGCCGACCACCACGACCTTGCTGATCGCGGCGGCCCCCACGGCGCCGAGCGCCTCCTCCAGCGCCTCGGTGAGCGAGACGGTGGCCATGGCCTGCGGGTCGAAGTCCTCCGGCAGGCCCGGCATCATGGACGCCCAGCTGGTGGCGGGGTACTCCCAGCTGTTGACGGCCTCGACCGTGTCACCGGTCAGCTCCGCCTGGCGTACGGCCCAGTGCAGTGCCTTGATCGACGACTCGGAGCCGTCAACACCCACCACGATCCTGCCCATCTCTGCCTCCAGCTCGGTTCGGTTGCACGGGGGCGCCGTCCAGATTGCCCACGGCGCGCCCTCCCGCCCAACTGTAGTCAAACCGGACGAAAGTACAGCGCTCGGGTCGGTCAGGCCTGCCCGAGACCGGCGAGCTGCTGCTCGAACGGGATCACCTCGTCGTCCACGCCGAGGGTCCTGGACGCCCCGGAGACGGCCCGCCCGCCGGTGATCGCGCTCGCCAGCTCGCCGCCCGCGCGCCGGATCCGGGCCGGCAGGCCGTCGGCGTACTCGTCTCCCGAAGAGCCCCAGTCCTCCGACGCCGCGTACACCGACGTCGGCAGGGTGACGGCCCGCAGATAGGCGAAGAGCGGGCGCATGGCGTGCTCCAGCACCAGCGAGTGTCGGGCGGTGCCGCCGGTCGCGGCGACGACGACGGGCTTCCCGGTCAGTGCGGTGTTCTCGACCAGGTCGAAGAACGACTTGAACAGTCCGCTGTAGGAGGCGGTGAAGACCGGGCTGACGGCGATCAGCCCGTCCGACCGCGTCACCGCGCCGATCGCTTCCTCCAGCGCGGCCGAGGGGAACCCGGTCACCAGGTGGTTGGCGATCTCGACGGCCAGGTCGCGCAGCTCGATCACCCGGATCTCGACCGGGCGGTCCTGCTCGGCGTCCAGCCGCTCCCGGGCGGCCCCGGCCAGCCGCTCGGCCAGCAGCCGGGTCGAGGACGGGCTGCTCAGCCCGGCCGAGACGGCGACGATCCTCAGTGGTTCGGTGGCGAACACGGTCAGCTCTCCTTCGCGACGGCAGGGGCGGTTGCAGAGGCGGTGGCGGCGACGACCGCCGGGTGCAGCGGCGCGGACTCGGGGACCCCGGCAGGCCGCAGGGCGGCGAACTCCTTGCGCAGCACCGGTACGACCTCCTCGCCGAGGATGTCGAGCTGCTCCAGGACGGTCTTCAGCGGCAGCCCCGCGTGGTCCATCAGGAACAGCTGGCGCTGGTAGTCACCGACGGTGTCCCGGAAGGACAGCGTCCGCTCGATGACCTCCTGCGGGGAGCCGACGGTCAGCGGCGTCTGCTGGGTGAAGTCCTCCATCGAGGGGCCGTGCCCGTAGACCGGCGCGTTGTCGAAGTACGGGCGGAACTCCCGTACCGCGTCCTGCGAGTTCTTCCGCATGAAGACCTGGCCGCCGAGTCCGACGATGGCCTGTTCCGCGGTGCCGTGCCCGTAGTGGGCGTAGCGCTGCCGGTAGAGGTTCACCATCTTCGCGGTGTGCTCGATGGGCCAGAAGATGTTGTTGTGGAAGAAGCCGTCGCCGTAGTACGCGGCCTGCTCCGCGATCTCCGGGGAGCGGATCGAGCCGTGCCAGACGAACGGCGGCACGCCGTCCAGCGGGCGCGGGGTCGCGGTGAAGGACTGCAGCGGGGTACGGAACTTCCCCTCCCAGTCGACGACGTCCTCGCGCCACAGTTTGTGCAGCAGGGCGTAGTTCTCGATGGCGAGCGGCATGCCCTGGCGGATGTCCTTGCCGAACCAGGGGTAGACCGGCCCGGTGTTCCCCCGGCCCATCATCAGGTCGACGCGGCCGTCGGCGAGGTGCTGGAGCGTGGCGTAGTCCTCGGCGATCTTCACCGGATCGTTGGTGGTGATCAGCGTCGTGGACGTGGACAGGATCAGGTTCTCGGTGCGGGCGGCGATGTAGCCGAGGGTGGTCGTGGGGGAGGACGGGACGAACGGCGGGTTGTGGTGCTCGCCGGTCGCGAAGACGTCGAGGCCGACCTCCTCCGCCTTCCGCGCGATGGCGATGGTGGCCTTGATCCGCTCGTGCTCGCTCGGCGTCCGGCCGGTCGTCGGGTCGGTGGTGACGTCCCCGACGGTGAAGATCCCGAACTGCATGGCGCCCGCCTCCATTATTGTTGAACATTGAACTATGTGAACACACCCTACAACGGAGTGCACCATCTCCCTATTCCACGGGACCGTCCCGTGCGGGGCCTCGGTACGCTGAACGGGTACGGAGGCCGCCCGAGCCCCGGCCCGACGGGAGTGGACATGAGCGGAACCGGCCGCGCGGACGACGGCACCCCGCGCCCCGACCGGACGGAGGACCGCGACTACGGCGGCGGCAGCGAGGCCTGGAAGGAACGCGGCGTCGCGCTGCGTGTCTTCATCTACATCTTCGCCACGCATCTGTTCGCGGGCTTCGTCTGGATCCTCTTCTACGTGGGCGAGCACGCCAAGAAGTGAGCGTCCGGGAGGATCAGGACCGGCTTCCGGTGCCTTCGGCGTGCGGGCTCCGCCCGCCGAGCAGGTGCTCCCGGCCCCAGGCCCCGAGCGGGGCCAGCGCCGCGTTCAGGGACGTGCCGAGCGGGGTGAGGCCGTACGTGACGCGGCGCACCGCTCCCTCGAAGGCCTCCTCGCGAAAGACGATGCCCGCCGTCTCCAGCTCCCGAAGATGCGAGGTGAGGACCTTCTCCGTGACGCCGGGAAGCGCGCGCCGCAGCTCACCGAACCGGCAGGGTTCGACATCCAGCGCCCACAGGATGAGCACCTTCCACTTGCCGCCGACCACGTCGATCGCCGCGTCGATGCCGCACACGTAGCCGTCTCGCCGGGTCACCCGCTGAGTTTGAGGTAACCACCCACAAAATAGTGCGTACCTGATCGCGTTCCGGGCGGATACGAGCCTGTGGGGGCATGGACCACGACACATCTTCCCGAGCCCCTGTCACCCTCCTCGGCCTCGGCGGCAAGGACATCGTCAACCTGACCGCGAGTCCCCCGGAACAGGCCCGGGAACTGGCCCGCCGGACCGAGGAGCGCGGGGCCCGCTTCCTGGACGGCGGGATCATGGCCGTACCCCCGATGATCGGCCGCCCCGAGACCGGCGGCTACGTCTTCTACAGCGGCGACCACGCACTGTTCGAGCGCCACCGCGCAACGCTGGAGGCCCCCGCCGGGGCGAGGTTCACCGGTGGTGACCCCGGCCACGCGGCGCTGCACGATGTCGCCCTGCTCAGCGCGATGACCGGCATGTTCGCCGGCATCGCGCACGCCTTCGCCCTGGTGGACGGCGAGCAGGACCTCGACCGCACCGCGTTCGCCGCCCTGCTCGCCGACTGGCTGCGCGCCATGGCCGGCTCCGCCCCCGCGATGGCCGCCCAGTTGGAGAGCGGCGACTACACGGAAGGGGCCGTCTCCAACCTCGCCATGATGGCGGCGGCCAACGACACCCTCCTGGGCACGGCGGCGGGCCAGTCGGTCGACCCCCGGCTCCTCACCCCGTACATGGACCTGATGCGGCGGCGGGTGGCCCAGGGCCACGGCGACGAGGGCCTGGCGGGGACGGTCGGACTGCTCCGGAGCGCGTGAAGGGGGCGGGAAGGATTCTGCGTCACTCGTGCGGGCGATAGCTGGAGGGGACTTTCGAAGTAGTTGCAAAGGCATGAGAAATCAGAGTGCTGCCGTGAACTTCTCCGACTTGGTGAACAAGAACAAGCAGACCCTTGCCCGGCTCGACGAGTCGCCGCAGCTGCTGCTGCACCGCAGGGACGGTGAGGATCTGGTACTCACCACGGCGGTGCGGGCCGAGCAGGACCGGAGCGTGGTGTCGGCCGCCACGCGCATGCTCGCCGCCATGGCCCGGCGGGAGCCCGGCAGTATGGAACTGCTCCTGGACATACTGCCGGACGCGTTCCCCTGGGTCCGGTTCCTCCCCGAACCCGACGTCCACGCCTTCGCCGTCGAACTGGTCGACACCATGCGCGCCGCCGACTCGATCGGCAACGGCGCGTCTGTCGCGCAGCTGCTCACCGCGTGGCAGCACAGTGCCGAGGTCCACTCCGACCCCGAACTGTTGGCGGCGCTGACCAGGGACCACGAGGCGGACACGACCTGAGGTCAAGGGTGCCTCGGGGGCGCGGCGGACGCCCGATGATGCTGCGGAGCATCAGACCTCGGAAAGTCCCGGAAAAGCCGCGAGTTCGTCGTTGATGTCGTGTCAGGAGCCGGCGGAGAAGGCGTCTGCCTTCACTGCGGTCAAGAACATTGACCACGGGCTGGAGCCGATGCGCAGAACGGTCCCGGTGGGGCTCTTGCTGTCGCGGACAGCATGGCCCTCGCCTGCTGTGCCGGCTGTCTCCAGGCAATCGCCCTGCTGATCCGAGTAGGACGACTTGCGGAACGCGGTGATGATCTCGGTAGTCACGGTGCCTCTTTCGTGGGCTGCTCTGCGTCGCTGAGAAGCTGCCGAATGCGACCGGCGCTCTCCTGGGGAGACATGGCTGCCGAGCGTAGTTGGTCAAAGACGTTGGAGTAGAGGGCCAGGTCTGCCGGAGCCTCCACGACCGAGGTGTTGGCCACGTTACGAACGGCGACTGCTTCCACGTTCGGTTCCACCCCGAATGAGAAGGCCACGAAGGGGCCGGACATCCCGGCGATCTTGCTGGCCGATGCCGGGAGCAGCTGTACCGTCACATTCTGCCGCCGGCCGGTGTCCAGAAGCCTCAGCCACTGGCCTCTGCAGATGTCGGGATCGTCGGAAAGGGCCGTGACGGCGGGCTCCCAGATGATCGCGGTGAAGTGTGTGCCGCCCGCCTCGATTCTCCGCTGACGTTCCTGGCGTACTTCGATCAGTTGGTCGACGCGTTCGGGAGTGATGAACGTTGGCCCGGACGTGATCACGGAGCGCGCGTATTCCGGAGTCTGCAGGAGTCCTGGGATGAGAGCGGGCTCCCAGGACCGAATGTTGGTGGAGTCGCTTTCGAGCGTGATGTGGTCCGCGTAGTCGGGGCGGACAGTCTCCTGGTAGTCGAGCCACCAGCCCCGTTCATTGCTCGCGCGTGCCCAACGCTCCAACCGCGCTCGTTCTCCGGGGTCTTGGACCTCGAACCGGTCCAGGAGCGTGCGGACTTCCAAGGCCGAGGCCGACACCAGGCCACCCTCCATGCGGCTGACCTTGGTGACCGACTTCATGATTGCCTCGGCTGCGGCGGCCTGGTCCAGCCCCGCTGCCTCGCGGTGGCGCTTCAGTGCCGCTCCGAGGCGCCGACTTCGGACAGTTGGCCTTCCACCTGCGGGGATTGTGACCCCTCCTGACGTTTGTTCCAGTGCGCCGTTCTGGATGAAGGCGTAGTCGACGCCGCTCGACACTCACCGTAGCCGCAAATTTGCGGAAGTTGAGCTTGCGGAAGTGATTCGAACACGCCTAGCGTCATTGCGTAACGCTCTGCGCGCATAAGTGTGCAACGAGTGGGGTTCTTTCGTGGCAGCAAGGAGCCCCCGCGACCGTTGCACCGGTCCGGGGGCGTGGCCAACCCTTTGGAGGAGCGTCGACGTGTGGAATTTTATCTCCCGGCTCCGCGGTGTGATCCGCTTCGCTTCAACCGGACTCTCGGGAGGCGAGCGACTGGACGGCGGGCGGGGCCGTCCGTTCACTCCAGCGAGCGTCAGACCGCAAATGAGCTCTGAGCAAGTCGAGTTCGCACGTTAAGAGCGCGCCGAGAATCGGTTTCGGCGGGAGCGACGGCGGGTGTGGTGGCTGGCTCAGCACGGCATCGAGGCAGGGCCCAGCCCGGTTTTCGGCGTGGTGGTGTGGTGATGGGGGAGGCATCGGACCACACCGTCGTGTCGCGCTGGAGCCGCCATCCGCGCTGTGTCGGTCGCGCCAGGGCGGAGTTGCGTGCCGTGCTCGCGGGCTGGGCGCTTTCTGGGCTGGAGGAGGCGGCGGTGCTCGTGCTCTCCGAGCTCCTGACCAACGCTGGTCAACACGCACGGGTCTCGCCGGGGCGGGAGATCGAGACCCGGTTCAGGCTGGTGGACGGCGGGGTGCGGATCGAAGTTCACGATGCCTCGGAAATGGCGCCGCAGGTGCGCGATCCGGAGCCCGGAGCGTGCGGTGGACGTGGGCTGATCCTTGTCGCCGCGCCGGCGGACAGGTGGGGGTACGGGGCGCGGTGCGGGGTCGGGAAGGTGGTGTGGGCGGAGCTGACCCCCGGCCGGTGAGGTCCGGGAATGTGCCGTGACGTGGAGGTTGTGGCGCGTTACCATCGCTTCATGACCTCCGTACCGTGCCGGAACTGGTGGCGCTCCTTCTAGGAGCGGCCACCTCTTCTGCGCGGGACCAGGGCCGTTCGATAGGGACGGCCCTTTTTCTCTGCCCTCTTCCGGTACGGGCTTCCCGCCCGGTGGGCCGTCCTCCACGCACACACCGACGCGAGGAGAGACCACTCATGACGACGACCGCGACCGCGATCACGCCTGCGACCGACGCCGCCCCGGACATCGCGCTGGAAGAACGGATCAGGCGGTACCCGGAAAGATTCCGGGTCCTGACCGGTGACCGGCCCACCGGGGCGCTCCACCTCGGGCACTACTTCGGCACGCTTCACAACCGGGTGCGGCTCCAGGACCTCGGGGTGGAGACGTTCATCGTCATCCCCGACTACCAGGTGCTGACCGACCGGGACGTGGCCGAGCGGCTCACCGCGACGATGGAGGGGCTGCTGCTGGACTACCTCGCCGTCGGCATCGACCCGGAACGCTCGGTGATCTTCAACCACAGCGCCGTGCCCGCGCTCAACCAGCTGATGCTGCCGTTCCTGAGCCTGGTCTCCGTCGCCGAGCTGGGCCGCAACCCCACGGTCAAGGACGAGATCGCGCACTCCCGGCAGGCCTCCGTCAGCGGCCTGATGTTCACCTACCCGGTCCACCAGGCGGCCGACATCCTGTTCTGCAAGGGCAACCTGGTGCCGGTCGGCCGGGACCAGCTGCCCCACCTCGAAGTGGCCCGGACCGTCGCCCGACGGTTCAACGAGCGGTACGGGCCCGTCTTCCCGGAACCCGAGGCGCTGCTCTCCGCCGCGCCGCAGCTGCTCGGCACCGACGGCACCAAGATGAGCAAGAGCCGCGCCAACTCCCTCGCGCTCGGCACCGGTACGGACGAGACGGCCCGCCTGATCAAGGGCGCCACCACGGACGCCGACCGGCACATCACCTACGACCCCGAGGGGCGGCCCGGCGTGTCCGGCCTGGTGCTGCTGGCCGCGCTCTGCCTCGACCGCGAGCCGCACGCCGTGGCCGAGGAGATCGGTGGCGGGGGCGCCGCCGCCCTGAAGCGGACCGTGACCGACGCCGTCAACACCCGGTTCGCACCGATGCGCGCCCGACGGGCCGCGTACGCAGGGGAGATGGGGTACGTACGGTCCGTGCTGCGCGCCGGCAACGAGCGGGCGAACGCCATCGCCGACGCGACGCTGGCGCAGGTGCGGGAGGCGATGGGGGGCCTGGACCGGGGCCTCGCCTCATGAGCGGTCAGCGATGTGTCAACGAGCCACGTCGGCGCAGGAGTTCGGCCAGGCCGCGCCGGGTGGCCGCGATGACCACCCGGTCGGTGGGCTGGAGCACGTAGCCGGGGTGCAGGTTCCACACGAGGCCGCCGGGGCGGTCCCCGGCGGCGGGGACCGTTCCCGGCACCGCCAGGTCCGGGCGCCGGCCGGCGGGCGGGGCGACGTCCAGGGCGAGGACCCGCCAGGCCCCCGAGCGGAACGCCTGCTCCACCGTCCGGCCCTCCAGCTGCGGATGCCCGGCCACCTCGATCGCGGCGAACAGCATCACCTTCCGTTCGACCGGCACCGCGCCCAGGATCTGCCGCCCCATCATGGCGACCGCGAACGAGGGCGCGGCCAGATGGGAGACCGAGCGGGAGCGGGTCAGCGCCTGCGGGTGGGCGGTGCGCAGGGTGCGGTAGACGGCGGTGGCGAACTCGTCGTCGAACAGGCGCAGCGTCACCCGCAGGTTCGGCTTGACCGAGCGGGCGTACAGCGCGGCTTCCAGGTTGGTGGTGTCGATGCTGGTCAGGGCGAGCAGGGCGCGGGAACGGCGGATCTTCGCCGCCTCCAGCACGCCCTCCTGCGTGACGTCCCCGATGACCACCGGCACGTGCAGCCGCCGGGCCACCGGAATGCCGCGCGCGTCCGGGTCGTCCTCCACGCAGACCACCGGGATGCCGAGTTCGCGCAGCTGGACCAGGACCCGGGTGCCGATCTTGCCGAGGCCCAGCAGCACCACGTGTCCGGACAGTCCGCGCGGCGGCCGGCGCAGCGAGGAGGCGGTGCGGAGCGAACCGAAGGCCTCCAGCACCCCCGCCACCAGCAGCGGCAGCAGCATCAACCCGGCGACACCGGACAGAATTTGGATGACCTGACGGGCCGTGGGGTCACCGATGGCCGGATCGCCCATCGCGAACAGGTCGAGCAGGGTCAGGTACGCGGCGTGCAGCGGCTTGTCCCCGGTGGTGAACGTGGACGCCACCGCGAGCCCGAGGACGGCCGTGCCGACCCCCAGCGCGGACCAGCGCAGCCGGCGCGAGAAGAACTGGCTCAGCGGCGCGCTCCGTCCGCCCATCCGTGGTGTCCGCGCGTCCGCGCTGTTCCGGCTGACGGCCTCCAGGACGATGGTGCCGCGCCCGGTCGCCGCGGCCACCTCGGTCTGGTCGGGCAGCAGCCGGGGGCCCTCGTCGCCGCTGCTGTCGGAGCCCTCCGTGCCCGCCGGGTCGTGGGTGGTGGAGGAGAGCAGGGCCAGGGTGCACAGGCCCGGATCCGCGACCTGGCCGTCCCGGGGCGGGGTGCGTTCGGCGGCGCGCAGCAGCAGGCCCTCCGCCTGGATCACCTTGCTGGATCCGGCGAGCGCGGTCGCCGCGAGGGCGGGGGCGGCGGTGTCCGCGTCGGACAGGACGGTGGTGGAGGCGTCCAGCGCGGTGTGGTCGAGCCCCGGAGAGGCGACGGCGGCCGCCTGGTCGAGCAGGGCCTCCAGATGCTGGCCGAGCTTGCGGTTGTAGAGCCGGATCACCAGCCGGACGCGGGGGTTGAGCCGCCGGGCGGTCAGCGCGGCGCGGATGTTGCGCTCGTCGTCGTCGTAGACCAGGGCGAGCGCGGCGGCCGCGTCGACACCGGCCTCCTCCAGCGCCTCGTCGGACGGCTCGTGCGCCTGGAGGATGCGCACCGCCTCCACCCCGGCGTTGGTGTCGGTGTCGCCGTTCCCGGAGCCGCTGCCGTTCCCGCCGTTGCGGCTCATGGCCGACGACATCCGGCCGAACAGGGCCGCCGCCCGCCCGCGCCCGGTCAGCGCCACCTCCGGCCGTCTCGGATCGGGCCCCGGCGGCAGGACGAGGGTGACCCGCTCCCCGTAGACGTAGCGCAGTTCCACGGCGAGCCGCTGGGCGAGCGCGTCGTCGCCGCAGACGACCATGTGGCCGGAGAACGGGGAGCGTTGGGGCTGCTGCGGTAGTGGGGTCACATGTCCCAGCATGCCTGCTCCCTTCCGGAGGCCGTAGGACAGGCTGGCACCACAACCCTCTTGTCGCAGCCCTACCAAGATCCGGAATCGCCAAGGATGTAGAACAACCCGCCAGGCTCACCGAACGAACGAGGGAGCAGCCCCGAGCGCTGTGGACGTGCGACCGACATCAGACCTGGGCTGGACGTCGTAGGCACACACTCCTACGACGTCGGCGACATCCACCACTGCGCTCGTCGAGATCAGACAGGCAACGCGCCGGTGCGGACGGCGAATTCGCGGAGACCCTGCACGCGGGCCGACCCGTACAACAGATGCGACGTCAGCGCTCGCAGGGCGGGGCGGCGGACCTCCTGCGGCGCTTCCTGCTCGACGCGGCGCAGCGCGGCGAACGTCTGCGTCCCGTCGCCCAGAGCATGGTGCATGCGGGCAATGTCGGTCCAGGCGCGGGCCCTGCGTTCCGGCGTCACCATGTAGCCGATGTTCAGCCCAGCCGCGACCCTCAGGCCCTCGTCCGGGGTGCCCAGTGCGTTGAGCGCACCGATGCGGTAGACATCGACCTGGGCTCGGGTGGCCTCGACGGTGAACAGGCCAGGAACGTCCGGGAGCCGCCCGACGTCCTCCTCGGCCTCGTCGAGCAGGGCCAGCGCCGTTGACCGGTTGCCGCCCGTCGCGGCGGAGTACGCGGCTGTGAGGAGCAGTGTCGTCCGGACGGCGGCGGGGCGCTGCTCGACGGCGTCCAGCTCCGCCGCCTCACGGGTCAGGAAGTGGACGGCGGACGACCAGCTGCCGGAGCGTCGCATCGTGATCGCCAGGACGCGGGATGCCTCGCCTACCGGTACGGGTGACCCGCTGTCCCGGGCCGCTGAGAGTGCCCGGTCGGCTGCGACCCATGCCGCGTCGGAATGCTGCTTCGATGCCAGCTCGGCGGTCAGTACGTAGCCTCTGGCCAGGACGGCGGAGGCCTGCTGTCGTGCATGGCCGGTGGCCGCGTTACGGGTCGCCGCGGCGGCGGCCAGGAGACCAGGCAGCGTGCGGCCGAGGTCAGCGTAGTGGGCGGCCCGAAACGCCTTGCGCGCTCTGGCCGTCCGAGCGGACAGGAGCGACAACGCCACCGGTTCAGCGGCCGGCAGACGGAACAGGGCGTCCTCCAGCCCGGCCGCCGGATCCCCGGACGAGGTCGCGGCGGACGCGGTGCCCGAGCCCACGACGGCCGTCGCCCCAGCGGCAATCGCCCCGGTCAGTAGCTTCCTGCGACGCACCGCATCCTCCTCATCAGACGGGCCCACGACCGTCACCGTAGCGACCGCCGCCCCATCCGGAACAGCGGAACCACGCATCCGCTCGGGTGGGATGCCCAACACCTCGCACATACGTAGCATCGCGGAGTGCTCCGGCCTCAGTTTGTTCGCCTCGATCCGCGAGATCGCCGACGCCGAGTACCCGCATGCCGCGCCTAACTGCGTCTGTGTGATCCGGGCAGTGGCTCGGGCGCCGCGAACGATGGCTCCGACGTCGGGCCCGGTCGTCGTGCCCATAGGTACCTCCTGCGGCGACGGGGCCAACGAACGTAGCGCCGTTGCCCACCCGGCGGCAGGGCGCGCGGAAGCACACGGTGTGCGGGCCCCGCACACCGTGTGCGGATGAGCCCCGGGCCGTCCCGCACATGGCATCGGGGCCGGGATGGTGGCCTGGCAGACCGACGGCGTACCCAGCCGCCTCGCTGCTCGCACCCCCACCGGAGGCAACCCATGGACAAAGTGCTCGTCACCGGCGGGGCCGGATTCATCGGCGCGCACTTCGTCAAGCGCATCCTGCAAGCCGACGACGTCGCCCAGGTGACCGTCCTCGACGCGCTCACCTACGCAGGGCACATCGAGAACCTCGGCAAGGCATTCCTCGACCCGAGACTGACCTTCGTTCACGGCAACATCGTCGATGCCGACCTCGCCGACCAGCTGGTGCAGAGCCACACGGCGATCGTGCACTTCGCTGCCGAGTCCCACGTCGACCGCTCGTTCTTCAAGGCGGGCACGTTCGCTACCACGAACGTGCTCGGCACCCAGACGCTCGCCGACGCCGCCATGCGCCACGGCATCCAGAAGTTCGTGCACGTCTCCACGGACGAGGTGTACGGGCCGCTACTCGAAGGCGCCGCGACAGAGGACGACCCGCTGCGCCCCACCGTCCCCTACGCCGCGTCGAAGGCGGCCAGTGACCTCGTCGCTCTGAGCTACCACCGCACGTACGGCGTCCCCTTGTGCGTGACCCGCTCCTCGAACAACTACGGGCCCTACCAGCACCCCGAGAAGATCATCCCGCTGTTCGTGATCCGTCTCCTGCGGGGCCGGCCCGTCACCCTTCACGACCGTGGCCAGCACGTACGCAACTGGCTCCACGTCGAGGACAACTGCGCCGCGATCGAGCTCGTCCTGCGCGGCGGCACCCCGGGCGAGATCTACAACACCGGCGGTGGCACCGACCTGACCGGCCGTGACCTCACCGGCGAACTCCTGCGCATCTGCGGCGCCGACTGGGACGCGGTCACCTACGTCCCCGACCGGCGATGCAATGACCTGCGCTACGCGATGGACCGGACGAAGATCGCCGACCAACTCGCCTACCGGCCCACCCATGACTTCGGCACGGGGCTCGTCAAAACCGCGGACTGGTACCGCAACAACCCGGACCGCTGGGCCCCGCTCTCCCGCAACCCGCAGGCGCCGATGCCCGCAGTCCACATCGCGGCCCCGAGGCAGGAGCGTGACCACCATGCCGTGTGACCCGTTGCCACAGAACGCGCTGCTTGTGCTCGGCGCGTCGCAGGAGCACATCCCGCTCTACGAGGAGGCGCGCCGTCGCGGGATGCCGACCATCGCGGTGGACATGCGCGCGGATGCTCCCGCGTTCCCGTTCGCCGACGCGGCCCTTGAGATCTCCACCCGGGACGCCGGCGCCATTGTCGATGCGCTGGGCGACGTACGCCCCGCCGGGATCGTAGGCGGCGCGAGCGACGCCGCGCTGGCCACTTGGCACACCCTGGGCGTGCGGTACGACGCCCCTTACGTGTACCCGAAGGACGCATTCGCGGGTCTCGACAAGGCCGCGTTCCATGCGGCTGTCGCGTCCTGTGGCATCACCGACTACGGGTGGGTCGCGTCGAGCGACCCGGATGAGGTCGTCGCGAAGGCGGCCGGGCTGCCCCTCCCGCTCGTGGTCAAGCCCGTCGACGGGTCGGGAAGCAAGGGCGTCACCCTCGTCGCGCACCCTGACGACCTGCCGGCCGCAGTCGCCCATGCCCGTGTCTACTCCGCCTCTCAGACCGTGATCGCTGAGGAGTGCGTTGAGGGCCGGCAGTTGACCATTGACCTCTTTCTGCGGGGCGGCAGGTCGATGATGACCTGCGTCAAGGAGCTGGAGTTCGTCGCCGGGTCCGTCGTCAGGCGGATCTGCACGGTGCAGCTGTCGCCGGAGGAGGACGATCACCTTGAGGCGAGTGCTGAACGGCTGTGCCGTGCATGGGGCATTGTCGATGGGCCAGCGAACTTCGACCTTGTCCTCGGTGCAGATGGTCAGGCGCGGATCATCGAAGCCGATCCGCGTCTCAGCGGCGACAGCATCCCGCGATTGCTCGCCGCCGCCTATGGCGTGAACGTGGTGGGCGCGCTCGTCGCACTCACGCTCGGCGAGCCATTGGACGGCCACCTGCTGGCGACGCGCAACGAGCATGCGGCGGTGGAACTGGTCGGATCACAGCTCGTCACGGACGGCGAGCTGGTCGCGTGGGACGGCGTCGTCGCAGCCCGCAGCGTTCCCGGCATCACCGACGTCGTGCTGTACGCCGAGCCGGGTGACCTTGTACGGCCGCATGACCAGTCCGGCCACAAGATCGGCATGGTCGTCGCTGCCGGGCCGTCCGTTGCGGACGTGTCCTTGGCTCTGGAGACGGCCGGCGCACTGGTTCGACCGATCGTCCGACCGGTCACGGTGGCGAAGGGAGAGTCATGATGAACTCGTCAAGGCCGGATGCCCGGCGCAACGCCAGCCCCTACCTCTACGGACGGGAGGCGTCGGCGGTCGCCCAGGTCCTGGAGTCCGGCCAGTACGGGCACACCGGGGTCACCGAGGAGTTCGAGCGCAGGATCGCCGTGTTCCTCGGCGTCGACGACGCCGTGGCCGTCGCCTCCGGCACCGCGGCTCTGCACACCGCGCTGCTCGCCGCCGGGGTCGGTACCGGAGACGAGGTGATCGTCCCCTCGATGACGTTCTGCGCGACGGTCCAGGCGATCCTGGCCGTCGGCGCCGCCCCGCGGTTCATCGAGATCAACCCCGTCACCCTGTGCGTGGACCACCAGCTCGTCCTGGAGGCAGTCACCGCGGAAACGGCCGCCGTCATCCCGGTCCTGTTCGGCGGCCGAGCCGTAGACCTCGGCTCCATCCACAGCGAGGGATCGCCGTCATCGAAGACGCAGCCCACGCCTTCGGGTCCTACAACTGCACCCGCCATGTCGGCGCCACCGGAGCGACCCTGACCTGTTTCTCGTTCGGGCCGATCAAGAACCTCACCTGCGGCCAGGGCGGTGTGGTCATCCCGCGCACCTCGGAGCAAGCCGACACGATCCGCCGGCTTCGGCTCCTCGGCGTCACCCAGTCCCAGACCGAACGCACGAACACCACGACCTACCAGGTCGACTCATTCGGGCTGCGCTACCAGCTGTCGGCCATCAACGCGGCCATCGGCCCGGCCCAACTCGACAACTTCGACACGACCGTAGAGACCCGGCGACGCATGTGGTGCATCTACCGGGACGCCCTGGGCCCTCTGGAGGGTGTGACGCTCGTCGACGTCGGCCCGCAGACGGCAGTACCGCACCTGTGCCAGGTCCGCGTCCCCCCACGCGACCAGGTGTTCCAGCAGATGCGATCCCAGGGGATCGGCGTCGGCGTCCACTACCCGCCCAACCACCTCCAGCCCGCGTTCGCGCCCTGGCGGCGGGCACTGCCCGTCACTGAGAAGGCCGGGCAGGAAATTCTGAGCCTGCCCTTCCACCAGCACCTGACCGAAGACGACATCGCCCACGTGGTGGCTGTCCTCGGCCAGGCCATCGAGACGGTGAGAGCTGAGCGGCACATCGGCCGCCTCGCGTAAGACCCCGCCCCGGTCAGCCGGACGCGGCGGACAGGATCACGTCCACGAGCCTGGCCGCCGCGTCCGGCCTTCCGTGCGCCCGCGCCCGCTCCGCCATCGCATCCCGCCGGCCGAGGTCCGTGAGGAGCGGGCCCACCGCCTCACGCAGAGCCGCCTCCGTCACCTCGCCGAGCAGTGCGACAGCCGCCCCGGCCTCCGCCAAGTGCCGGGCTTTATGTGCCTGTTCGTTCCCGGCCGAGGTCGCGAGCGGGATGAACACGGCCGGCTTGCCCAGCGCGGTGAGCTCGGCCAGCGTCCCGGCCCCGCTGCGCGAGACGACGACGTCGGCCAGCGCCAGCACGTCAGGAAGCTCCGCACCCACGAACCCGGCGAGGTGGTACCGGCTTGCCAACTCCGCCGGAAGCCCGGCCACGTGGCGCCGCCACGGCTTTGTCCGGATGCCCCGACAACACATCTGGGCGCACCGGGTCACCCGTCACGACGGCAGCGCCCCGGACCGACTCCGGCAGCAACGCCACCGTCGACTCCGACGACACCGCGATCCTCGTCGCCGAGCCCGCCAGCTTCCGGTTCGCCAGTCCCAGGCGCACGGTCTGCTCGTGGAGCACGAGAGGGCGTCGGCACAGTCGGGCGCCCAGCCCAGCGGGGACGGCCACATACCCGCCCGTCGCGAGCACCACATCGGGCCGGAACTCCGCGATGATCTTCCGGGCCTGGGCCACGCCCAGCGGCACGCGCGCCATGTCCCGGGCATTGGCCGGGCTCAGCATCTTCAGCGGATTGCTGGAGCGCCGGATCTTGCCGGTGGCGACCGTGGTGAAGGCAATGCCCTCCGCCGGTGCCACCCGCGCCTCCAGGCCGTCAGGCGTCCCGATTTACAGCACATCGAGCGACCGGCCGTCACCGGCCAGCCGCTCCTGCAACGCACGGATCGCTGTCAGAGCGGGATACGTATGGCCGCCCGTGACGATCAGACGGAAGGCGCGAGGACTGGTGGAAGGACTGTTCATCCGGCGCACGCTACTGGCAACCCGCACTCATAACGTCCCGTTCCGGCGGATCCGGTGCGGACACACCCGGAAACCGGCAGGCCCTGGCCCGCTTCGGCACTTCCAGCCTGTGGGACGCGGCGAAAGGAGACGGCGTCGGCCTGAGCCTCTACCGAGTCGTCCGCGAACCGCAGACTCTCCTCGCGATCTGGACCGGCCCCTGCCCCACCTGTCACCGCGACATTCCAGACCGCGCACCAACACGACTATGCCCTACTGGTGATCGCCGGGGTCAGTGGCCCCGAGAGTCCCCGGTGTCACCGACGGTGGCCGGGCGAGGAGCCGGCGGGGATCGGCCGCCCGGCTGATCGCCGTCTCCACCGCCGCGATCCGGTCCGCGAGCAGCCCGAGCGCGGCCACCGCACGGGTCACGGGGTCGCCGTCCGGGCCGCCGAGCGCCTGGCTGCGGACGTATCCGGCGGTGATCGCGGACCAGCGGGCGGCCCGCTCCGGATCGAGGGTGCCGCGCAGCGCCGCGAGCTTCAGCAGGGCGGCCTCCGCGCCGGTGGTGAGCGTCTGGGCCTCGCCCGCGTAGTGGTCGTCGATGACGTCGGACAGTTCGGCGTCGTTCATCACGGGCACGATCCGCTCCGCGATCCGGTTCATGTTGCGGTACGAGCCCTGGAGCCGGAACGGCGGCTCCGTGCGCGTCGCGTCCGTCTGCGCCGCAGAGGCGATATAGGCGGCGTTGACCGCGAGGACGGTGTCCCGGGCGGTGAGCAGATGGCGCAGCACGGCCACGACGCGTTCCACCTCCGCGGGCACGTACGGGTGCTGCAACCGGCTCGTGGCGGAGGCGGGTTCGGTGCCTGCGGCGAGCCGCAGCAGCAGCGCCAGGTCCTCGCGGGAGCGTCCGGCGAGCGGGGCCAGTACCGGGTTCGCGGTCAGTGCGTTCTCCACGAAACTCAGCGCGAAGACGTCCTCCCGGCCGCTCAGCACCTCGCCGAGGTTCCACACGTCGGCCCGGTTGGCGAGCATGTCGGGAATCCGGAACTGCTCCCCCGACTCGGTGTACGGGTTGCCCGCCATGCACACCGCGAACCGCTTGCCCCGCAGGTCGTAGCTGCGCGGCTCACCGTCCCGCACCCCCTCGATCCGGCGGGTGGCGTCGCAGAGCGGGATGAACTTCTGGAGCAGTTCCGGTGAGGTGTGCTGGATGTCGTCGAGGTAGAGCAGGGTGTTGTTGCCCGCCTCAAGCGCGAAGTTGATCTTCTCGATCTCCTGCCGCGCGGTCGCGCTCCGCGCCTGCGCGGGGTCCAGCGACGTCACGTCGTGGCCGAGGTTCGGGCCGCTGATCTTGACGAGGACCATGCCGAGCCGGTCCGCCACGTACTCCATCAGCGTCGTCTTGCCGTAGCCGGGCGGCGACACGAGCAGCAGCAGCCCCTGCGAATCCGTGCGCCGGTCGGCGTCCGCCGTGCCGAGCTGCTTGGCGAGGCTGTCCCCGATCAGCGGCAGGTACACCTCGTCGAGCAGCCGGTTGCGGACGAACGCCGACATCACGCGCGGCCGGTGGTCGTCCAGCCGCAGCCGGGCGCGCTCGGCAGAGGCGAGTGCGGTGCGCCTGCCCTGGTAGGCGCGGAAGCCGGGGACGGTGATGTCGCGGAACTCATCGGTACGGCAGAGGAGTTCGTCGATCCGGACCGGCAGCCTGCCCCGGTCGATGCGCGGGTGGACGCCGAGGAGGCCGTCCACGGTCGCGGTGAGCGGGGCCTCGCCCTCGTACCGGCGGACGGCGGGTTCCGGGCACAGCTCCACGGCGACGGCCTCCGCGAGATAGCCCGCGTCCAGCTCCGCGCCGCTCGCGCGGGAGTAGGAGGCGAGCCAGCCCTCGACGAGCTGGCGGCGGGCCGGCAGATCGTCCCCGAGCGCCGCGAGATCCTCGTCGTAGGCCGAAGTGCCGGTCGTGCGGCGGAACTTGTCCAGGAAGGTACGGACCGAGGCGCTGGTCACGAACCCCTCCGGGCCGCTCGTCAGCTCCTCGAAGAGGTACCCGGCGACGGCCCGCGCCCCCTCGCCCCCGATGGCCCCTGCCCACTCCTCCTGGAGCGCGGCGACGGCCGGGGCGAGCCCGAAGGTGTCGCGGGCGCGGGCCAGCGAACGGGCCCGCAGCGTCCAGGAGGTCCGCCGGCCCTCGTCCGTGCCGTGCGCCCAGAACAGCTGGGCGGCGGCCCGGACGGCGGGCGGGAAGCGCAGCAGCCCGGCCCCGGCGCGCAGCCGCAGCAGCACGGTCAGGATCGCGGTGGCGTCCTCGTCGTGGACACCGCGCTGATACCCCTCGTCGTACGCGTCTGCCGCCGACTCCCTGACAAGGGAGGTGAGTTCGGCCGGGTCCAGCCCGGCCAGCCGGTCCGCGTCGTGCTCGGCCAGCAGCCGGGCGGCCAGGTGCTCACCCCGGTAGACGGACGCGGACTCGGAGGGCAGCTGCTGGTCCCAGTACGGGCGGGTCGCGGCGAAGTCCGGGTCCGTGACCGGCATCCGGTAGTCCGTACCGGTGACGGCGAACGCGAGCCCGTCGCCCTGGGGGACCAGCGTCAGATCGAACGGCTGGGTGTTCACCGCGAACCGGTGCCGGCCCAGCCGGACGGTGGCCCCGCCGTCCGCGTACAGCTCGCTGCGGTCGCGCAGCGCCCGTCCTGCCTCCTGGCGGGCCGCGAGCAGCTGCCCGTCCAGCTCCTCCGCCCTCACCGCGTCACCGAGTTCGCGCAGCTCGGCGGCGGTGCGGCGGACCTTGGCGACCATCGGGTCGGAAGCGAAGTAGGTGTGGACGGCGTCCACGTCGGGCAGCGCCGCGCTGCGGCGGGAGACCGTGTCCAGCACCCGGGCGGCGGACTGGGCGAGGCGTTCGGTACGGCGGGCGAGGGCGTCCTGAAGGGTCTGCCTGCGGGCCGAGAACGCCTCGTACACCTCCGTCCGCCGCTCACCCAGCGCGGTCAGGAAGTCGTCGAACTCGGTGAACCGCGCCTCCAGGTTCTCCAGCTGGAGCAGCAGCCGCGCGAGCTGCTCGTCGCAGGCCTCCGGTGTGGTGGCGGCGGCCAGCGCGCCCGTCACCGCCTGCCCCAGCAGGGCGAACTCGGCGGCGAACTCGGCCCGGCCCTCGTGGTCCAGGAGCTCGCGGCGGCGGGCGTCCAGGACGGCACGGACCCGGTTCACCCCGCCGAGCACCTCCGCGATCCGCTCCAGGATCGAGGTGCGGACCACGCCGTCACCGATGTCCAGCCCGGCGACGACGTCCGTGACCGTGCTCAGCCCGTCCGTCATCGCCGTCAGCCGGTCCCCGAGCGCGGCTGCGTCCGTCACGGTGGCGAGCGCCGACGCCTCCTCGGTGAGGCGGGCGATGTCCTCGTGGTAGCCGGCGAACGCGTCGTCCCTGGCCAGGAACGCGACCGCCCGCCGCCCTGCGGAGGCGAGGTCGTCCGCGGTGGTGGCGGCGAGCTCCGCGATGATCTCGGTGTCCGCGTACCGCATCTCGCCCAGGGTGGCCAGGTGGCCGTGCGCGCCCCGGAGTTCGGTGAGCCGGGTCACCCAGTCGGCGGCGGACCGCGGTGCCTCGCCGCGTACCCGGCGCACCAGGGCGCTGATCCGCTCCGCGCCCGCGTCGAGCGCCTCTGCGGCCTGCCGGGTCAGTTCCTGGACGCCCTCGAACTCCGCGAGGACCTGCTGAGCGGTGTCGCGGAGGGCGGTCAACGGCTCGGCGAGGTCTTCGAGTTCGCTGTCCCCGAGCCAGTGGTAGCGGTCCGTGGCACGGCCGCAGTCCGCCACCAGCTGTGCGTAGACGGCGCCGGTCGGGGTGGTCTCACCGGCGCTGTGCGCGAGCGCGAGGCAGTCGGAGATGCCGCGCACCAGGTCCGCGTTGCCGATCCGGGCCAGCGGGCCGGTGCCGGCGGGGCGGGAGGCGGCGTAGGTGTCGGAGACGTACGGCGTCTGCCAGCGCTGGAGGAGGTGGACCCGCGCCGGTCCGGCGTCCGGGCCCTCCACCGGGTCCCGCAGGAGGACGAGCGTCCCGTCGTCGAGCAGGGCGTGGCCCCGGCCCTGGAGCGGGGTGGCGACCTCCTGACGGATCACGTTGTACGGGAGCAGCAGGCTGCGGCCGTCGTCCCCGTCCCCGGAGCGGAACGCGTACAGCACGTCCTCGCCGTTGGGGGAGCGGACGGCTCCCTCGAAGACCGGCTCTGTGAGCGGACGCGCGATGTCGAACGTCTTGGCGACGCCGGTGGTCAGGTAGAAGCCGCCGGGGAAGATGATCCCCTGGTCCTCGGGGAGCCGGTGGCAGGCCGGACCGATACCGTCCAGCCGCCGAACCGTGCCGAGGAGCGCGTTGAACACGAGGTGGCGGGCGGCCTCCTCCTTGTACGGACGGACCCGGAGCAGGACCAGCGGGCCCAGCTCGGCGTACTCGACCTCGGCGTCCGCGAGCGACTGGAGCGGCTCGGTGACCGGCTCCTGATGGATCCCGTCCGGGGTGTCCGTGTCGTTGTCGGTCTTGACGGTGAGGTAACCGCCGAGGGTGGAGACGAACAGCCGCGCGTCGCCGCCGTCGCCCGTCCCCCCGATCGCGATGTGCGGGTGCCGGCCCATGATGTGGGCCTCGCGCCCGGCGACGGTCCAGGTGAAGTCGTGCGACGGCGGGAACACGTGGTCCCGCTCGCCCCTGGCGTCCAGGAACGCGCCGGGCGAGCCGTCCGCGTTGAGCGCCCAGCGCAGGACCCGGATGTCCTTCGCGCTCTCGCCGGTCCGGAACACCGCGAGGAGCCGTCCTTCGGTACGGCGCAGCCGCAGCAGGCGGGCGTCCCGGTAGTAGCGGTGCAGCCCGTCGAACTCGCGTACGAACGCCTCGTCGGTGAGGAGCGGGTCCGTGCCGGGGGCCAGCTCGGCGTCGTACAGCGCGAGTACGTCGTCGACGGCGGGCTCGTCGCGCCGCCCCGGTCCGCGTTGGAAGCCGAACAACAGCTGACCGCCGACCGCGACGAGATCGCGGGGGGTGGCGGGCTGCTCGGTACGGATCTGCTCGTTGCCGCCGAGCAGCCGCAGGGCGGTGGAGCCGAACTCCTCGGTACGGCGGGAGTTGAGCGCCTCGGCCCTGCGGGTCAGCTCGGTGGCCTGTGCGGCGAGCCGCCTCCGCAGCACGTCGTAGGCCCCGGCCTCCACGGGGCCGACCGGGGGCGGCGGGGTTCCGGTGTCCATGCGGTGCGGCTCCTTACGGGGTGGGCGAATGTACGGCGCGGAGGGCGGAGATCAAGCCCGTCCGGCGATGGAGGACACCGACTCCGGCTACGAGACCGGCGTACCGTTGCGCGCGGCCGCGACCCCGTTCAGCGGCAGGTCCGCGAGGCCCAGCGCGCGGGCGTGCTCCAGCAGCTCGCGGACCTGGTCCGCGCCCACACCGCCCGCCCCCGGCGCGGACATCATCCGCATCAGCAGCGCCGACACCGTCAGGTTCTGCACGTCACCCGACGACACGGACCCCAGCACCTTCGTCAGATCGTCCGTGAAGGACGACGTGCCGTTCAGCCACGGCCCCGCGAGGGCCTTCGCCGTGTCCGAGTTCCCGACGAAGCCGTCGAGGCTCTTGCCCATGGAGATGGACGAGACCAGCCGGTCGAAGAAGACCGACTCCCCGCCGACGATGTCGATGTCCGCGTTCTCCAGCCCGGCCGACACGATCGTCGCCTGCGCCTCGGCGACCTGCCGCTGCACATCGAGGCCCGCGAGCCGGATCTCCTTCTCCGCCTCAAGACGCAGCCGGTACTCCTCGTGCCCGCGCGAAGCGTCGTCCAGCGCCGCCATCGCAGCCGCCTTGTCGGTGAGCCCCGCCGCCTCGGCCTTCAGCTTCTCGCCGATCATCGCCGCGTCGGCGCTCGCCTGGGCCTGCGTGCCCTCCGCCTCGGCCAGCGCCTTGAGCCGTGCGCCCTCCGCCTCTGCCCGGAGCCGGGCGGACGTCGCCTCGGCCTCGGCCAGGCCGGTCTTCTCGATGACCTCGGCCGCCGCGTCCCGCACCTGCACATCCGCGAGACCGGGTGCCGCCGACTCCGCCTGGACACCCTCGGCCAGCCGCAGCTTCGCGCGGGCGTCCAGATCCGCCGTCTTCAGCCGGGCCTCCGCGAGCGTGAGCTGCTCGGCCGCCCGGTGAGTGGCGGACGCCTCGGCGGCCTCGGCCGCCTTGATGTCCTTGACCAGCAGCTCCTGCGCCTCCGCCTCGGCGGCGATGATCACGGACTTGCGGGTGCGCTCGGACTCCTCGACGGACCGCAGCGTCTTGATGGACTCCTCCTGCTCGGCGACCGTGCGGTCCACCGCGATCCGCTCCCGGATCACGTCCGCGACCTCGCGGCGCTCGGCCTCGACCTCCTTCGTCGCGGCGATCCGGTTCAGCTCGGTCTGCCGCTCGCGCCCGATGACCTCGATCATCCGGTCCTTCTCGATGCGCTCGTTCTCCACCGTGATGACCCGCTCGCGGTTCTTCTGCGCGACCGCGATCTCCCGCGCCTGGTTCTCCCGCTGGATGCCGAGCTGCTCCTCGGTCTTGATGAACGCGCCCTGTGCGCCGAGGCGTTCCTCCTCCTGGACCCGGGCGGTCACCGCCTCCTCGCGGGCACGCAGCGTCTCGACCTCACGGCGCTGCTTGATCTCGGCCTCTGCCTGGCGGCGCTCCAGCTCCAGGATGGTCTCCCGGGCGTCCACGTCCTGGCGGGTGATCTCCTTCTGCTCGGTGCGCTGGTACTCGTTGGTGCGCACGTGCTCGATCGCGGTCAGCTCGGTGATCTTCCGAATGCCTTGCGCGTCAAGGATGTTGGCGCCGTCCAGCTGCGTCATCGGCGTCTGCTCAAGGAAGTCGATCGCGGCGTCGTCCAGGTGGTAGCCGTTCAGATCGGTGCCGATGACCCGGATGATCCGGTCCCGGAACTCCTCGCGCTTGGTGTACAGATCGACGAAGTCCAGCTGCTTGCCGACGGTCTTGAGCGCCTCGGAGAACTTCGCGGCGAAGAACTCCTGGATCGCGATCTTGTCGCTGGCCCGTTCCGTCCCGATGGCCTGGGCGACCTTGATGACGTCTTCGACGGTCTTGTTGACCCGTACGAAGAACGTGATGTGGATGTCGGCGCGGATGTTGTCCTGGCAGATCAGGCCTTCGCGCCCGGTGCGCCGGATCTCGATGGTCTTCACCGAGATGTCCATCGATTCGGCCTTGTGCAGCACCGGCAGGACGACGGCACCGGTGAAGGTCACGTCGACCTTCTTGGTCTTGGAGATGATCAGGGCCTTGCCCTGCTCGACCTTGCGGAAGAGCCGGGTGACGATCAGCAGCAGGGCGATCGCGATGAGCAGGACCACGGCGATGAGCAGGCCGAGGCCCAAGGAGATGGCTTCCATGACAGTCCTTGGCGGCTGGTGGTACGGAAAATGAGAGGCATGGGGAGGCGGGGCGCGCGGCTCAGCACCCCGTCGAGCGGGTAGCGGCAGCACACACAGCCGGCACGGAGACGCGGTACGGACATGCGGTACGGATCCGCGGCACGGAAGTACGGCGGAGACGGGCAGTGGCGACGTGCAGTGAATACGGGCCGCCGAGACGGGCCCTGCGGCGCGCGGTACGCGAACGCGGCGGGGACGGCTCAGCCGGTGGGGCCGGGAGCGGCGCGCCGGTGCGCGGGCAGCGGCTGCGGCGGCCCCGGGTCGAGCGCCTTGTCGTACGGCGAGACCCAGAAGAACTCACCCGCGTCGTCGTACGCGTACAGCAGCCCGGAACTCCCCGAGGTCAGCTCCGCGTCGGCCGGTCGCAACTGCCTGACCTGGACGATCGCGGTGGACCCGTCGGCCGAGGCGACCTCGGCCTGGCCGAAGTCCGGACCGACCGAACCGGTGCGGATCGTGCACACCCGGCCCAGGAAGTCCTGGCGCGATGGTGGAGGCTGGTCCGGGAAGAAGCGGCGGAAGTGGTGCACGAGCACCCGCACCACGGCCCAGGCGATCAGCAGTGCGCCGACGAGGATGCCGAGCGCGAGCGCGGCCCGAGGGGTGCCGGTGACCGTGCTGCGGTGCAGCAGCACCGAACCGGTCAGCGAGGCGAACCAGGCGACGGTCACCATGACGGACACCGAGACGGTGACCGGCACACCGCCGACCCCGGCCAGATCGGCGTCGAGGTCCGCGTCGAACGCGTGGTGGTCGGCGGCCCCGGCGAGCACGAGCAGCCAGAACGCGATGACGACGACGAGCGCCGCGGCGAAGAGAACGGCCGGGAAGGACAACGTCGCTGTCAGGAACTCGCTCATCGTTCCACCCCCTGCCGTCCCGCCGGCAGGACTTGCCGGCGTCTGCGCGCGGTCCGGCGATGACCGCGGTGCTGCGGTACCGCCGGAGCGGTACCGCAGCAGCCGGGTCGTCCCCCGTCCCCCGTAGCACCCCCGTGTTTCCCCCGTGGTCCCCCGGTTGGTGCTGACTGGATCGTGCCATCCGGTGACGGGCCGTCGCATTGCCGGAGTACGGCAATCTTTCTCCGTCCCCGATGCCGGGCACCGGCACCGGGCCGTATGCGTTGGGTAAATGTCAGCAACGAATCAGAACTGGAGGTCGGCTGTGCCTGAGCCGGAGATTCCCGACAGCTTTCTGGAGGGGTACGCCCAGATCCTGGGCGATGTGGCCGTCACCGGGCGGCGGCTCACCCGGGAGGAGCTGGAGATCCGCCGGTCCCTGGGCAGGCAGGCCGCGGAGGCGGGACACCAGCTGCGCGCCCTGGTCCGCATGCACCTGGCCGAGACCCGTACCGCCTGGCCGGGCGCCGCTCCCGGCGCCACGGCGGCCACCGTGGCGGCGGTCACGGAGTGCGTGCTGGCCGCGGCGGAACAGGCGGTCGACGCGTTCGCGGAGGGTTTCGAGCGGGCCCAGCGGCTCACCGTACGGCGGGAGGAGGCGGCCCGCCGGGAGTTCATCGACGACCTGCTGTACGGGCGCAGCGACCTGGGCCGGCTCGCGGAGCGGGCCACGCGCTTCGGGCTGCGGCTCTCGCGCGCCCACGCGGTGGCGGTGGCGGCGGGCCCGGAGGCGTACACCGAGACGGATGCCGTGCCCCGGCAGGTGGAATCGGCGCTGCTGGCCCGGTTCAGCGGCCGGAAGATCCTCATCACGACGAAGGACGGACGGCTGATATGCATCGCGCCCGGCAGCCAGCCCGACGTCCTGAGGTACTTCGCCAAGCAGGCGCACGCGGCGACGGACGGCGGCCGGGTCGCCGTCGGCCGCGCCCACCGGGGCCCCGGCGGAGTGGTCCAGTCGTATGACGAGGCGCTCGACGCCCTGGATCTGGCCGACCGGATGGACCTGGACGATCCGGTGCTGTACTCCGCCGATCTGCTGGTCTACCCGGTGCTGACCCGGGACAGACAGGCGATGTCCGATCTGGTGCGCAGCGAGCTGGGGCCGCTCCAGGAGGCGCGGGGCGGGGCGGAGCCACTGCTCAAGACGTTGTCCGTGTACTTCGAGTCGGGCTGCGTCGCCGCCGAGACGGCCCGCCGCCTCGCGCTGAGCGTGCGCGCCCTCACCTACCGGCTGGAGCGCATCCACCAGCTGACCGGCTCCGACCCGTCCGACCCCATGCACCGCTACACCCTCCAGACGGCGGTGATCGGGGCCCGGCTGCTGGACTGGCCCGCGAAGGAGGTGTGAGACCGCCATCCTGTCGACCGCCACCCCCTCGCCTCGCCGGCGACGCTCCCCGCATGCGGGCGGGCCGACCTCCGCCTAGCGTGATCAGTCGGGGGATCCGGCGGTGTGCGCAACGAGGGAGATCCGCACCATGGCCCGACACGCGCGTGAGCCACGGGAATCACGGGAGCCACGGGAACCTGCCGAGAACGGCGAGAAGGACAGGAACGGGGAGGTGCGCGGTCCGTCCCACCGGTGGTGGGTACTGGGAGTGATCGGGCTCGCCCAGCTGATGGTGGTGCTCGACGCGACGATCGTGAACATCGCGCTGCCCTCCGCCCAGCAGGACCTCGGCTTCAGCGACGGCAACCGCCAGTGGATCGTGACGGCGTACGCCCTCGCCTTCGGCTCGCTGCTGCTGCTCGGCGGCCGGATCGCGGACCTGGTAGGCCGCCGGGTGGTGTTCCTGATCGGACTGGTCGGCTTCGCGGTGGCCTCCGCGATCGGCGGCGCCGCCCCGAGCTTCGAGGTCCTGGTGCTGGCCCGCGCCCTCCAGGGCATGTTCGGCGCGCTGCTGGCCCCGGCCGCGCTCTCCCTGCTCACCACCACGTTCACCGTCCCGAAGGAGCGGGCGAAGGCCTTCGGGATCTACGGGGCCATCGCCGGCGCGGGCGGCGCGGTGGGGCTGCTGCTGGGCGGGGTGCTCACGGAGTACCTGGACTGGCGCTGGTGCCTGTACGTGAACCTGCTGTTCGCGTTCGTCGCTTTCGTCGGCGGCTGGCGGCTGCTGACCGCGGGCGCGCCGGTCGACCGCCCGAAGCTCGACATCCCGGGGACGGTGCTGGTCTCGGCCGGACTCTTCTGCATCGTATTCGGGTTCTCCCGGGCCGAGACGCATCCGTGGAGTTCGGCCGACGTCTGGGGATTCCTGGCGGCCGGCGCGGTGCTCTTGGCGGCGTTCGCCTGGTGGCAGACCCGGGCGGCGCATCCGCTGCTGCCGATGCGGGTGGTGCTGGACCGGGACCGCGCGGCGTCGTTCCTGGCGATGTTCATCTCCGGCGGCGGGATGTTCGGCGTCTTCCTGTTCCTCACGTACTACCTGCAGAAGAGCCTGTTCTACTCGCCGGTCTCCACCGGGCTGGCCTTCCTGCCGATGGTCGCCGTCACGATCGTGACGTCCGTGACGACGACCAACGCGCTGGTGCCCCGGTTCGGGGCCAAACCGATCGTGCCGCTCGGCATGGGCATCGCGGCCGCCGCCATGGCGTGGCTGACCACGCTGGACCTGAACAGCAGCTACCCGGCTCATGTGCTGCCACCGCTGCTCTGCCTGGGCCTCGGCCTCGGCATGGTCTTCGCCACGGCGATGAACCTGGCCACCGCCGGGGTCTCCGCCCGGGACGCCGGGGTGGCCTCCGCGATGGTCAACACCAGTCAGCAGGTGGGAGGCTCCATCGGTACGGCTCTGCTGAACACCCTCGCCACCAGTGCGGCCACCAACTACCTGGTCGGCCGCCGTCCGACCCCGGCCGCGATCGCCCAGTCCCAGTTGGAGAGCTACTCCACCGCTTACTGGTGGTCCGCCGGCTTCTTCGCCGTCGGACTCCTGGTCACGGTGATCCTCTACCGCCGGGGCGTTCCGCAGCCGCACCCGGTAGAGGAGTCCGATCCGGTCCGGGCCTGACCTCGGGCTCTCAGCGGTCGCTCCGGCGGGCCGGGGCGCCCTCGGTGAGGCGTACGAACGGAATGGACCCGCCGACGGACCGGTAGCCCTCCGCGCTGCCGTCGACCGTGAACCCCAGATACGAGCAGAGCCGCCGGGCGACCCGGGGATGCCGGGGCGCGTACCGCACCATCAGCTCGCCACCCTCCCCGGCCGGCAGCTCTACCTCCGTCACCGCGTGGAACCGGCGGCCGATCTGCGCGGTGTCCTGCGGCGTACGTCGCAGATTGCGGTACCGGTCGGCGCAGGGCCCGAATCCGGACGCCACGGTTCAGCTCCGCCGACCGTCGCGGACTCGACCACCTCGACGGCGGTCCGGCGCGGCTGTCCCGAGGTGCGGCCGGTGTGGACGAGGAGCAGCAGCCGCCCACGGAACAGTGGCCCGAGCCCGGCCCGGAACATATGGACCGGGAGCCGGGAGCCGGGAGCCGGGCGCCGTTACGCCGCCAGCCGGTCGGCGCTACGGGGCGACGGGGCACGGACGAGTCCGCGGATCGATGTGTCACTGTGCAAACGTTGCACAGTGACAAGATCTACGTCACCGTCGCGGGCGGCACTCCCGCGGTGGGAGTACGCGGTCCGGCGCGGTACAGAGGCATGGCCGCGCACGAACAGGCATCTGAGAAACGACCGACCGACCCGTCCGCCACTGGCAGGGACGACGTCGACGCGGTGACGCGGGCGGTGCTGACGGCGTCGCGACTGCTGGTGGCCGTCTCCGCCCGGTCGCTGGCGGCGGTCGAGGACCGGGTGACGCTGCCGCAGTTCCGGCTGCTCGTGGTCCTGGCCACTCACGGGGACGCCAAGCTGGTCTCGCTGGCGGAGCGCCTGGGCGTCAATCCGTCGACCGCGATGCGCATGCTGGACCGGCTGATCGTCGCCGGTCTGGCCGAGCGCCAGGTCAACCCGGCCAACCGCCGGGAGACGGCACTGCGGGTGACCCCGGGCGGGCTCCAGCTGGTCGAGGACGTCACGGCCGGCCGCCGCCGGGAGATCGCCTCGATCGTCGAACGCCTCGCGCCGGAGCAGCGGTCCGCGTTGATCGAGGCGCTGACGGCGTTCACCGCGGCGGGCGGCGAGCCGGCCGTTCCCGGGGGCGGCGCGGACGCGTATCCGCTGGGCTGGCTGCCCGACCTGCCCGCCGCCCAGGACGGCTGACGCCGCGCTCAGTCGGTCTGGGCCAGCTCCTCCTGCGGAGCGGGTACCCGCGCGGCAGGAACGGTTCCGCTGCTGCCACTGCTACTGCCACCGTTTCCGGACGACGCGGCGGGCGTATCCCCCTTGCCGTCGCGCCACTCCTGGATCTTCTCGACGATCGGCTGCGTCCAGCGTGCGGTGAGCGGGCCGACGACGACGAGGATCAGGACGTACGCGGTGGCGATGGGGCCGATGCGCGGTTCGGTCGCCACGGCCAGACCGGCGATGACGATGGAGAACTCGCCGCGTGCGACGAGCGTGCCGCCCGCCCGCCAGCGCCCGCGCGAACCGATGCCGGCCCGCCGTGCCGCGTACCAGCCGGTGGCGATCTTGGTGAAGACGGTGACGACGGCCAGCAACGCGGCCGGGAGGAGCACCGGCGGGATCTCCGCGGGGTTGGTGGAGAGCCCGAAGAACACGAAGAAGACGGCGGCGAAGAGATCCCGCAACGGGGTCAGCAGCTTGCGCGCCCCCTCCGCGACCTCGCCGGAGAGCGCGATGCCGACGAGGAACGCCCCGACGGCCGCGGACACCTGCAACTGCTGGGCGACCCCGGCGACCAGCACGGTCAGCCCGAGCACGACGAGCAGCAGCAGCTCGGGATTGTCGGAGGACACGGCCCGGCTGATCAGCCGCCCGTGCCGCAGCGCGAGGTAGAGCACGAAGCCGACGGCGCCGAGCGCGACGAGCAGCGCGATGCTGCCCCCGGCGAAGCCCACACCCGCGAGCATCGCGGTGAGCAGCGGCAGATAGACGGCCATCGACAGGTCCTCGATGACGAGCACCCCGAGGATGACGGGCGTCTCCCGGTTGCCGAGCCGCCCCAGGTCCGCGAGGACCTTGGCGATCACCCCGGACGACGAGATCCAGGTGACCCCGGCCAGAGCCACCGCCCCCACGGGCCCCCAGCCGAGCAGCAGCGCGGCGACGGCACCGGGGGTGGCGTTGAGCACGAAGTCCACGGCCCCGGACGGATACTGCGTCTTCAGACTGGTGACGAGCTCACTGGCGCTGTACTCCAGCCCCAGCAGGAGCAGCAGCAGAATGACGCCGATCTCGGCGCCGACAGCGGTGAACTCCTCACTCGCGCCGAGCGGCAGCAGCCCGCCGTCACCGAAGGCGAGCCCGGCCAGCAGATACAGGGGAATCGAGGAGAGGCCTATTCGGCCGGCGAATCGGCCGATGATGCCGAGCCCCAGAATCACGGAGCCGAACTCCACCAGCAGTGCGGTCGTGTCGTGCACGGTCAGCCCTCCGCAATAATCTCGGAGAGCGTGTCCACGCCCTCGCGCGTACCGACGACGACAAGCGTGTCCCCGATGGCCAGCCGGAAGTCCGGCCCCGGCGACGGATGCGCACTGTGCGTACGCAACACCGCCACGATCGACGCCCCGGTCCGGGTCCGAGCCCGGGTGTCCCCGAGCAACCGCCCGCCGTACGGCGACCGCGTCCCGAGCGGTATGTGCTCGGTGACCAGATCAATCCCCTCGGTCCGCACGGCGTCGATCGGCGCGGCATCGATGAGATGCGCGAGCCCGGTGGCCTCCTGTGGAGTCAGGGGTACGGAGAGCCGGCACGAATCAGGATCGTCCTGGTCGTAGAACCCGATGAACCGCCGCCCGTCGTGATGCACGACGACGGAAATGTGCTGGCCCGTCTCGGTGGTGTAGTCGTACTGCACTCCGACTCCGGGCAGCGTGGTGCGGTGGGTTCCCATGGCTTCCTCCCGAGGAGCGCGACGCTTACGAAACGCACTTGGTGATCTCTTTAGTCCCGCATTACCCTAACCGGACCATCGACGGGCCCTCCGGCCTTGTGTTCCGCCCGCAGGCGGACGCCCCTCTGGCTGCGCCTCACTCTCCGGCAGACGGTTCCCTCCGGGGCACCTTTCGCTCTTCGGTGCCACGGGCGGGCGGTGCGGCGGGGGAGCGCGGCTTGTGCGGTTCGGGCGGCGGGCAGTGCGGGTCCGGGTTAGTGCTGGTCGATTTGCCCATGTATGACGGACTTCACGAAGCTGCTTCGAAATGGCAGGATGCGGCCAGAGAACCCGAGGTCAGGCAGTCTGCTCCCCGCGCGTGCGGGGATGAACCCTAGGGTCCCGTCGTGCACATACGTGGAGACCACGGGGTGCGGTCACCGCGCGTATGTCCGGTGGCCAGATTCCAGGACAGCCCGTACTCGATCGGGCCACGGCATGGCAGGGCGTGCTCAGCCTCGCCGCAATGCCCGTCGCAGTGGTGACTCATAACCAGGTGCCAACCGCGGAGCCCTGCAGTCGGGGTCGTCGGTGGGGTGCGACCAGGCATCAGGTCGGGCTCCGCTCATGGAATCGGAGTGGTCGAGTCGGACCGCGTCACCGTTGATCAGCTGGTCGCAGCGTCCGCAGATCATTTCCGGGCCTGCTCTGCCTCGCGAACCACGCAGACGGCTACGTCCGAGCAGGCTCGCGGGAACCACGAGTAGGCAGCCCCATCGCTCGGCCGTGCGCGCTGCTCGCCCAGGTCGACGTCCGCTCCGACCGTGAGCGGGTACCGGCACCAGACGCACCGCCATCCGCGCTGTTGCTGCATGGTGAGCTTGTTGACGGGCGGGAGTTCTCGCGTGGTCACGTCAGCCGCCTCCCCTGTGGAGCCGAGCAAGTGGTGACCGACCACGCCCTGGTGCCGTCATCCAGGGTGATCTCGCCGACGGGAGCGAGCGTGCCGTTCACGGAGCCACAGAACCAGCAGGCGAAGCTCGGTTGCTCGCCGGTTCCGACCGCTTCGGTCAGTGTGAGTGACGCACTCATAGCCTGTCCCATCTGCCGCTTCCGTTGACGAGGCAGATCATGAGCCGTGGCGATGGGCACAAGTACCCCAGCCAGGGGTACCGGATGCACTCAGCCCGCGTGGCACCACTCGGCGAAGTTCGTCAGCGATTCCGCATCAGCGCGTCGCAGTCGGCGCAGTGTTGCCGCGTCCTCCCGAACCCACGGGTGTTCGCGGGTGTGCTGTGGGGCGATTCGGCGGGCGGCCTTGAGGGACTCGAAGCTGTCGTCCATGAGGCCGCCCCACAACTGGGCGCGGGCGAGCTCGATGTAGAAGCCGCTGCGCCGTTCGGCCGGCAGGTCGGCGGGCGGCTTCCACTCACGGGCCACATCGAAGGCGCGCTGAACGTGGTCGTTGCCGAGGCTGACCGCCACACCGACCTCGTGGATGCGGACACTGTCTGGGCCGAACGCGGTCCCCTGGTAGATGCCTTCGGGCACCTGGTCGGCCAGGGCCCTCGCTTCATCGAGGTGGTCGTCAGCCGCGTCGGTGTACCCAGCCCTGCCTGCGATCACAGCAGCGCGCATGTGCAGTGCGCCGCGGGCGGCGGCAGCCTCGTTGGTGTCTGGGGCTGGGCATGCGTCCACGGCCTGTTCCAGGGCTCGGAGTCCTGGCTCGTGGGCGCGGGCGGCGAAGAAGACTTCGGTACGGACATAGCTGACGGTGGCGGACAGCAGCGGGTCGTCAGCGCCACGGGCTGCCCAGCGCATCAATTCGATGAGCCGGGCGGAGAGGTCTCGCGCCCCGTATTTGTAGGCGACGGAATCCGCGCACCGGTAGGCCGTGACGAGCAGCGACGCCAACTCGGGACTGCCGGTCCCCGACGCGGTCCGAGCGGCTCGGGCGAGTTCGGCCAGAAGGGCGGGAGCCGCGCGGACGATCTGAAGGTACTGGGCGGACAGGCGCCACGCCGTGGCCTGGTCGACCGCGGCCCGCAGCTGAAGCATCGGTCGGACGGGGCCGCCGTCGGGGATGTCATAGGTGGCAATGGCTGCCGAGAGTTCGGGGAGGGCGTCGCGGATGCGGGTGGATACGCGCTCCCGGTCGGCGACGAGCCGGGACGGGTCCACGCCGAGAGCTCCCGCGACGGCATCGAGGGTGTCGTCGGTGACGCCGCGCTCCCCGCGCTCGATCTTGCGGATGGTGCCGAGGGCGACGTGGGCGCGGTCGGCGAGTTGCTGCTGGGTCATTCTCGGGCGGGCGACGCTGCGGTAGTACGCAATGCGCCGGCCTACCGAACCCGGCTGGGTCGATGGCATCCGGGCTCCGTTCGAGGCGTCCACTTCGAACCGTACCGGCTGCTATGTGCTGTTGGGGCGCGAACGGCTCCACCCCCGACACGTGCTCGGGGGTGGCTGGTTCGGTCAGGGGGAGACCACGTCCAGCAGATCGGTCAGTGAGTTGATGGACCAGTCCGCTGCGGCCCGCACCTCAGGGTCGTCGGCCCACCAGTACCCCCATGGGCCGCGACGGATGTGGGCTGTCAGCAGCCCGGCCGCGCGGGCGGGGAACACGTCGTTGGCAGGGTGGTCGCCGACGTACAGCGTTGACTGAGGGCCCGCTCCGGACACCGCCAGGACCCGGGCAAAGAACTCCGGGGCCGGCTTCGCGACACCCCACTCCGCGGACATGACCACCAGGTCGGCGGGCAGATCGAAGGCGCGTAGCAACTGGCCCGCCTTCGCCGTCTGGTTGCCGGCCACAATCACGCGGATGCCCCGCCCTTGCAGCGCCGCCAGGGTGGGGCGGACATCGGCGTAGAGGTCGCGCTCGTCAAGGGATTCGCCACGGCCTGCTGCCTCGCGGGCGGCGTATTCGGCGGCGATGTCGATGCCGGGGCGCAGAAGTCGCAAGGCGTCTGCGTTGTCCCTACCTTGGACGACCGCGGCTCCCACGAGGGCGCTGAGCGTGTGCGGAGGTACGTCGAGCCAGTCGGCCCAGGCGCTCCAGTACCGGTCGTCGCGGATCAGGGTTTCGCCGACATCGAGGACGATGGTCTCAATCACGTTTCGACCCTACGCGGGGGCGTCGTCAGACCACGGCCGTACTCTGAGGGCATGCCCGTCCCTCTACCCTCCAGGCCAGGCATCTCGCCGTGCGTTAGCAGGCCGTGTGAACATGGGAATCTGCGCGTTCCGGCAGCGGTCATCGGGGCGGTTGTCGGCCGAGGGGTGCCGGGGCCGGAGGGAAGCTGCTCGAATCTGGCCAGTCCGTCGGGTAAACCCGCAGGTCACAGAGACTGCTCCCCGCGCGTGCGGGGATGAACCCGCCCCGAACAAGGCGGGGGACTGGCACGACCGCTGCTCCCCGCGCACGTGGGGATGAACCCGGAGCGCCAACCTACTCACGTGAGTAGGTTGGCGCTCCCCGCGCACGCGCGCAGTGCCGTTCCGCGCCGTGCCCCGTACGGGCAGAGCCCCCGACCGCCCCCCAGACGTGCGCGTGCCCGGACGGTTGGGGGGAACCGGCCGGGCACGCGCGGGTGTTGCTATCGGGTGTCGGTAGTCGGTAGTCGGTGGTCGGTGGTCGGGGTCAGTCCGTGACCTCGATCTTGCCGTTCTGCGGGGTGGACGGTTCCGGCTGGGCCGGGACGTCGGGCTTCGGGGCGGCGCCCTTGAGGTTCTGCAGGAGGGCGGCGAGGTCGACGCCCGTGGTGGAGCTGAGGAGTTCCATGCCCTGGGCGACGTTGTCCGTGACGGTGCGCGAGAGCTGGCTCGCACCGTCCGTCGAGATCACGGTCAGCTTGTCGATGGCGCTCAACGGCTCGGACGCCTTGGCGACGACCTGCGGGAGGACCTCGACGAGCATCTGGAGCACGGCCGCGTCGCCGTACTGGGCGAAGGCGTCCGCCTTCTTCTGCATGGCCTCCGCCTCGGCCGAGCCCCGCGCGGCGATGGCGGCACCCTGGGCCTCGCCCTCGATGCGTACGGCGTCGGCGAGGGCCGAGCGGTGCAGCTTCTCGCCCTCACCGGTCAGGCGGGAGCGCTCCGCGTCCGCTTCGGCCTCCTTGACCTGGGCGATGCGGCGGGCCTCCGCCTCCTGCTCGGCCTGGTAGCGGGCGGCGTCGGCGGGCTTGCGGACCTTGGTGTCGAGCTCGCGGTCGGTCAGGGCGGCCTGGCGCTCGGCGACCTTCTCCTGCTCCTGGAGGATCTCCTGGCGGCGGGCGGCCTCTGCGAGGGGACCGGCGGCGTTGGCCTTCGCGGCGGCGGCCTCCGTCTCGACCTTGATCTCGGCCTGCTTGAGGTAGTACGTCCGCTCGGCGATGGCGATTTCCTCGGCGGCCTTCAGCCGGGCCTGTTCGGAGGCGCGGCGGGCGATCGCCTCCGCGATGTCCGCCTCCTGCTTGGCGCGGGCGGCCTCGGGGCGGCCGAGGTCCTCCAGGTAGGAGCCCTCCGTGGTGATGTCCTGGATCTGGAAGGCGTCCAGGATCAGGCCCTGGCCGGAGAGGCTGGCCTCGGCCTCCTCCGCCACCTGGCCGGCGAACGCGGCCCGGTCGCGGATGATGTCCTCGACCGACATCCGGCCGACGATGGCGCGCAGCGCGCCGGAGAGCACTTCCTGGGTGAAGCCGACGATGCCGTTCTGCTGCTGCAGGAAGCGCTGGGCGGCGGCCCGGATGGCGTCCTCGCTGCCGCCGACCTTGACGATCGCGACGCCCTCCAGGTTGGACTTCACCCCGCGCAGCGTGACGGCCCCGCGCACGGCTACCGGGATGTGCCGGCTGGAGAGGTCCAGGGTGAACTTCTGCTGGACGAACGGGACGACGAAGACGCCGCCGCCGACGACGACCTTCTGGCCGCTGTTGTCGATGCTGGCCCGGCCCGTCACCGGGTCGACGGACTTCTTGCCGCGCCGGCCGGTGATGATGAACGCCTCACTGGGCCCGGCGACCTTGTAACGGGTGATGACCACGAGGGCCAGCAGGACGAGGAGTACGACGACTCCGACGATGGCGATCAGTACTGGACTCATAAGGGTGTCCCCCTCTGCCTCCCGACGGGGACGGCAGTTCTGTTGCGAGCGGTGATGGGCCGGCCGGCTTGCCGGCTCAGCGTTCGACGGGGCGGACCGAGACCGAGGTGGTCGAGAGCGTGGCCTCGACCCAGATCTCGGTGCCGCGTTCGACCGGCACCGGGCTCTTCGCCGACAGCTTCACGACGTGCCCTCCCAGCCGCAGCAGCACCTCGCCGTAGCCGTTGGCCGGAATGGCCGTGACCACGGACCCGGCCGAGCCGACGAGATCCTCCTCGCGCGGTGTGGCGTTGGTCTGGTCCCGCATCAGGGCCTGGCTGAACTTATAGGTGAGCCAGGCGGCGACCAGACCGGCCACCACACCGGCCCCCACGGCGGCGAACGTGCCGACGCCGGTCGTGCCGAGCACGATGGCGCCGCCGAAACCGAGCATCGAGACGAAGCCGGCGATCACCGGGAGGGAGAGCAGCCCGTCGAAGAGGCCGTCCAGCACACCCCCGAAGAGACCTTCGAGTATTCCGTCGAAGATCAGGGACAGCGCCAGCAGCACGACTCCCGCAATGCCGAGACCGAGGAACAAGGTCACGTGATCACCCCTCCCAGTCTGCGGAATCCGCGGAATCCCCCGAACATTTCCGTCGAACTGGCTGGATGGTCCCATACCTGCCGTACCGGTGACACTGCCGGGTTCCGGCAGTCTTCTACGGGGTCTGGATGCCGGAGAGGTGGCCCGCCAGGGTGTCCAGTGACTGGAACGTGGCACCGAGGAGCGCTACGTGCTTCCAGCGCAGCACCCCCTCCGCGTCGATCAGGAACACCGCCCGGCGTACGCCGATGCCGGGTGCCGCCACCCCGAAGGTCCGGGCGAGCTCGCGGCCGGTGTCCGCCAGCAGCGGCATCCGCAGGCCCTGGGCGCGGGCGAAGGACTCGTGGCTGTCCACATCCTGTGGACTGATCCCCCAGACCTGCGCGTCGAGCCCCTCGAAGGTCTCCATGCCGGAGGAGTACGAGCACAGCTGCTTGGTGCACACCGCCGTGTTGTCGCCGGGGTAGAAGGCGAGGACCACGGCCCGGCCCCGGGCGGCGGAGAGCGTGTAGTCGCGGCGTTCGAACGTATCCCCGTCGAGTGAGCCTCCCGGGAGGGTGAAGTCCGGGACGGTACTGCCGAGTTGTGGTGACGAGCCCATGGTGTGTGTCCTTTGTTGCTTGTCGTTGTTTCGCGTTGCCGGTTTGCGCTGCTGTTCCGCGCCGCTCGTTTTCCGTTGTGACGGTGCCGTCCGTGCTCGTACAGCATGCTCGTTACGGCTCCACCCATCCGCACCGGAGGTACGCATGACACGACGACAACCGGCGGCGGCGGTACTCCTGCTGCACGGCGGACGGGAGGACGGGCTCGGGGCGCCGCCGCCCGGACCGTTCAACCTGCCCGCGCTGCGGATGCGCCCCTTCGCGTACGCGCTGCGGCGGGCGCTGCCGGGGGACGTCCTGGTGCGCGCCGTCCGGTACGGGCACCGGGGCTGGAACGGGGCGCGGGCCGATCCGCTGCACGATGCCGTGCGCGCCCTGGACGAGCTGCGGCGGGCGGCGGGGGACATCCCGGTGGAGCTGGACCGGGTGCTCCCCGGCGCGGCGGGCGGGCCCGCGCGCTCGGGTACCGCGCGCTGATCAGCCGTCTGCGGATGCGGGGCCGGTGCGGGCGGCCGACGATGAGGGGCCGGGCAGTCGGGCGGCCCGCGCCCTGTCCCAGGAGGTTGCCTTGCAGGCCGATGAGTACGCCGGCAGTCCGCCGCCGCTCGACACCACGGCGCTCGCGGCCCTGATCGGTGGAACCACGGCCGGGGTGGGGGTCCTCGACACCAGGCTGCGCTACCTCTACGTGAACCCGGCCCTCGAACGGATCAACGGCATCCCGGCCGCGGAGCACCTGGGCCGTACGGTCGCCGAGGTGCTCCCCGAGGTCGACGCCCGGGAGGACCTGATGCTGGCGGTGCTCTCCGACGGGCTGTCCCGCGAGATCACCTCCAGCGGCCGGCCCCCCGCCGGTCCTGGCGGCGTCCGGCGCTACTGGCACGGCGCGTACCACCGGCTGGAGGTGGCCGGCCGGGTGGTGGGTGTCGCGGGCATCCTGATGGAGGTCATGGCTTCCGACGAGGAGCGGCGCCAGCTGGCCCAGGCTCGGCGCCATCTGCGTCTGCTGGACACCGCGAACACCCGCATCGGCACCACGCTCGACATGGACACCACCTGCGCCGAGCTGGTCGAGCTGGTCGTACCGGGGCTCGCGGACCTCGCCACGGTCGAGGTGTTCCCGAGGGACGTCGCCCCGCTGGTGCGCCCCGCACCGCCCGGAGTGACCCGGCTGCGGCGGGCGGCGATGACGGCGGTGCCGGAGCTGCGCGACCGGGTCGCGCGGTTCGGGGTGGCCGGGGACTACATCGACTACCAGGAGGACGCGGCGGTGACGCGCTGCCTGGCCACCAACCAGCCGGTCGTCGAGAACTTCACCGGCGACGAGCAGCTGGGCCGCTCCGCGCCCTCCCCCGACCGGGTCGCCGCCTACCGGACCCTCGGGATGCACTCGGCGGTCATCGTGCCGGTCTCCGTGCGCGGCGGGCCCATCGGCGTCCTCGGCCTGGTCAGGGCGGGGGACTCGCCGCCCTTCACGGAGCAGGACGTGGTGGTGGCCCGGGAGCTCGCCGGACGGGCCGCCGTCGATCTGGACCACGCGCGCCGGTTCACCCACGAGCACACCATCGCCCTGGAGCTCCAGCGCTCCCTGCTCTCCGAACCGCGTCAGCCGCACCCGCACATCGAGGTCGCCACCCGCTATCTGCCGGCCGACCGGAGCGTGCTGGTCGGCGGCGACTGGTTCGACATCATCCCGATGCGCGACGGCCGCCACCTCAAGGCGATGGGCGATGTGATGGGCCACGGCGTGGAGGCGGCCGTCGCGATGAGCCACTACCGCTCGCTGCTGCGGCTGCTCGCGGACGAGGAGCTGCCGCCGCACCGCATCCTGCGGCAGCTCGACCGGATGGTGGAGCGGTCGGGGCTCGACCGGGCGGCGACCTGTCTCCTCGCGGTCGTCGACCGGTCCGGCGGGAGGTGCCTGGTGTCGAGCGCCGGCCATCTGCCGCCGGTCTTCATCGACCCCGGCCCGGCGGGCACCCGGCTGGGCGACGTACCGGCGGGGCCGCCGCTCGGCACCGGGTTCGGCGGCTACCGGACGACGGAGGTGCGGTGCGCGCCGGGAACGGTGCTGTTCATGTACACCGACGGTCTGGTGGAGCGGCGCGGTGAGGACATCGACGTGTCCGTCGGGCGGCTCAAGGACCTGAGGCTGCCGGCGAGCGGCAATCTGGAGGAGCTGCTCGACGAGGTGCTCGACCGCTTCGGTCCGGGCGCGGAGGACGACATCGCGGTGATGGCGTCGCGGGCCCGCTTCGCCCCCGGCGCCGGGGACGAAGCGGGGTGAGCCCAGCGAGGAGTACGAGTCCCTCCGGGGCCGGGTCCAGCAGTTCCTGCACGGCACGGGCGGGGGCAGCGGAGCTGACGCACGGACGGGCGGGGCAGCCGATACGGCGAACGCCCTCGCTCGCCCGCTCGCCCGCTCGCACTGGCGCGGGTGGCGGAGTTGCCGCAGCGGGTCAGCCCAGTTCGAGACTGGTGATGCCGAAGAGGCCGGAGTGGTCGACCTCGGGCGCCGGGCCGGTGTACATGCGGGCCGTCTCGAACGACGGGGTGAACCCGAGCTGTTCCGCGAGCCGTACCGCCGCCGGGTTGACGTCGGGCACGTCCACGGCGACCGGGGCGGACGGATCGGTCGCCGCCAGCGCGCTCACCAGGGCGGCGGCCGTATCCGGCGTGGCCGCGTACACCGGGCCGATGCGGGAGGACGTACGGCAGGCACGCATCACCGCGAGCCCCCGCACCTCTCCCTCGCGCAGCGCGACCAGCGCGGTGCGGCCGGGGGCGGTCGTCCAGGCCGCCAGGAAGCCGTCGCGCTCCGCCGGGAAGAACCGGCGGTCGTACGTGGTGACCTGGCCGAAGGGCAGGGTGCGGGCATCGGCCAGGGTGACACCGGCCGGCGGTGCGATGTCCACGGGCGCCAGCCCCTCGTACCGCATGTTCGTCCAGACGGAGCGGAAGCCGGACTTGCGGTAGTTGGCCTGCTGCTCCACCACGCCGTCGAGGCCGGTGTTCCGCCCGTCCAGCCGGGCCGTCCCGGTGGCCCAGAGCCGGCTGCCGTAGCCCTGGCCGCGCAGCTCCGGGCGGGTGAGGTAGAAGCCCAGGAATCCGTGGTCGCTGCCGTAGCGGATCACGGAGACACAGGAGACGGGCGCACCGTCGAGCCTGCCGATCAGGAAGCCGCAGGGGTCGGCGGCGAAGAAGGCCTGACCGTCGGTCAGTCCCGGGTTCCATCCCTCGGCATGGGCCCAGTCCGCCATCATCCTGATGTCGTCCGCGCTTGCTGTGGTGATCTCGAATGTCGGCACGGGACAAGCCATACCCGGGTGCCGGTGGTTCAACGACAGACCGCCCCCTTCACCACCCGCCGTTCCCCCTGTTCACCACCGCAGCTCCCCTGTTCCCGTTCACCACCCCGTCCAGAGCAGGTGGTTGACGAGCAGCGCGACGGCCGCCTGGGCGGCCAGCCAGCCGCGCCGGCCGCGGTCGGGCAGCAGCGCGGCGGCGGGCAGCAGCCAGAGCATGAAGGGCTGCCAGATCCGTTCGGTCTCCGCCTTGCTCATCCCGGACAGATCGGCGGCCAGCAGCATGAGGAACGCCGTGAGCACGACCAGGACCAGCCGCTGCGGCGCGGCCGTGGTCCCCGTCCGCAGCGTGTTCAGGGCCCCGGGCGTGGCCGTCGCGCTCCGGCGCAGGCCCGCGACCGTCGCGGGCCCGATGGCGATCGCGGTGCAGGCGAGGTTGGCCCAGACCCAGTACCAGTACGGGCGGAACCCGCCCGCCGCCTGGTAGTAGCGCTCGACCAGCAGGTGGTACCCCTCCCACCAGTTGAAGCCCGCCAGGGTGAAGGCGGCCGGTACGACCAGCGCCCCCAGGACGAAGAGCGGCACCGGCCGGGCGGTCCGGGTGAGCAGGAGCACGGTGAGCAGCGCCAGCACGATGAGCGCCAGACCGTAACTGAGGTAGCAGGTCAGTCCGTACAACAGCCCCGCACCGAGCGCCGCGGCCGAGGGGCTGCGGACCTTCCCGGTCGCGGCCAGGGCCAGCAGGGCGACGGACCAGGCCGCGACGGCGGCGAAGTAGCCGTCGGCGGAGGTGCCCGCCCAGACCGCGACCGGTGCCAGGACGAGGAAGGGCGCGGCGCGGCGGGCGGTGCGCTCGTCGGCCAGGACCCGGACGGCGACCAGCGCGGCCACGGCGGCGGTGGTGCCGGTGACGATGCACCAGACCCCGGCCCAGGCGCCGCCGCCGAGCCCCACCCGGTCCAGCAGCACGAAGGTGAGGGTGGCGCCCGGCGGGTGTCCGGCGACATGGGCGGGCCAGTTGCCGGGCGGGCCGATCAGGATGTGGTCGTTGAAGCCGCGCAGGGCGGCGCCGATGTCGTCGAAACGGCCGATGACCCTGAGGTACTCGTGCTTGGTGGTGAGGCGTTCCGCGATACCGCGTCCCCAGCCGTCGATCAGCGCCAGCGAGAACACCCAGGCGAGCGAGGCGCCCCAGCAGATCGGCAGCAGGGTCCGCCAGCGCAGCCGTGCGGCGAGGCCGGGACCGTACGCCACGACGGCCACGGCGACGGCGGGCGCGGCCGCGGTGCCGGGGCCGGTGTGCGGGTACCAGGACGCGAGCAGCGGTGGACAGTGGACGTACAGGACGCGGGCGTAGTCCTCGACGTTCCGGCCGACGAGCACGGCGGCGGCGACCAGCAGCACGGCTCCGCCCGCGGCGGCCAGGTCGGCGCGGCCGCCGCTGCGGCGGCCGCTCTCCGGTTCGGTGCGCTGTTCCTCGCGTTCCTCGGTCTTCACCCAGGCACGGTACGCACGCCGGGGCGGCGTGGGCGGCTGCCGGCGGGGCGCGTCACCGAACCGTCAGATTCCCGCATCCGGCCGCACCCGGCCGCACCCCGTCGCGGGCGGCGGCCGGACGACGTCAGCGTTTCGTCAGGAGTCGTACGGGCCGTGCCCCGGCACCTCGGGCATAGCGTCGGATCCATGGGCGACCGACGTCGGCTCCGACGCTTCAGACTTCCCGATTCCTCCACCGGATCCTCCGCCGATTCCTCCACCGGATCCCCTTCCGATTCCCTTGTCGCGCCGCTGTCCGGACGCGCCTCCCGGCTTCTCGAACGGACTCCCTCCGCTCCCGGGTTCTGGCGCAGTCCGGTGCGCGGGGTCCGGTTCACCGCGGTGCTCGGCCTGGTGCTGCTCGGCGGGATCACGCTGCTGTTCGTGACCGGGCTGCTGTCGTACGCCGCGTACAACCCGGACCTGAACCCGGTCAACGACAAGACCCCGGACAAGGGGCTGCTCGGCTTCTACCTGTTCGACTGGCCGACTGATCCGCACTGGCTGTACCGGCTGACGCAGGGGCTCCATGTCACGGTCGGCATCGTGCTCGTACCGGTGCTGCTGGCCAAGCTGTGGTCGGTCGTCCCGAAGCTCTTCGCGCTGCCTCCGGTTCGCTCGTTGGGGCATGCGCTGGAGCGGCTCTCGCTGCTTCTCCTGGTGGGCGGGGCGCTGTTCGAGTTCGTCACCGGACTGCTCAACATCCAGCTGGAGTACCTGTTCCCCGGCTCGTTCTACCCGCTGCACTTCTACGGGGCGTGGGTGTTCTTCGCCGCGTTCCTCGCCCACGCCGGGCTGCGGGCGCCGCAGGCCGTACGGGTGCTGAGGTCGGGCGCGCTCAGCGGGAACGTGCCGGGGGACGCGCTGGCCTCCCCGGCTCCGGACGCGCCGACGCTGTCCCGGCGCGGGGCGCTGGCGATGGTGGGTGCCGGTTCGCTGGTCCTGCTGATCACCTCGGCCGGGCGGAGCTTCGACGGGCCACTGCGGCGCCTCGCCCTGCTCACCCCGCACGGCGCCGCCGAACCCGGTCAAGGGCCGGGCGGCTTCCAGATCAACAAGACCGCCGCCGCTGTCGGGATCACCTCGGCCGATACGGGGGAGGGCTGGTGGCTGACCGTCAGCGGTCCGGCCGGTGATCTCCGGTTCACCCGCGAACAGCTGCTGGCCATGGACCAGTACAGCGCGGCGCTCCCGAGCGCCTGCGTGGAGGGCTGGTCCACCTCTGACCAGCGGTGGCGGGGCGTCCGGCTGAGGGACCTGGCAGAGCTCGCCGGGTACCCGCGCGACCCGCCGGGGGTGCTTGTGGAGTCCCTGCAGCGCAGCGGGGCGTTCCGCCGGGCGGCGCTCCGCGACAACCAGGTGCGCGACCCCCGCTCGCTGCTGGCGTTGCGGGTCAACGGGGAGGACCTGTCGCCCGACCACGGATATCCGGCACGGATCATCGTCCCGGCCGCGCCCGGCGTGCTCAACACCAAATGGGTGTCCCGGCTGACCTTCGGAGAGCTGTGAACAGGCTGAATCCACTGGATCGCGTCCGGCGCCGGTACGGGGAGGGCCCGTTGCACCTCCTTCTGACGGCCGCCTCCTTCGCGCTGGCGGGGTACGCGGGGGTGCGGCTGCTGGCCGGGGACGCGTTCGGCGTCGTCGTCTGGTTCGTCGGCGCGGCCCTCGTGCACGATCTGGTGCTGGTGCCGCTGTACGCGGCGGCGGACCGGCTGCTGCTGCGCGCGCTCGGTCCGCGCCCCGGCCTGGTCGACTTCGTCCGGGTGCCCGTCTTCCTGTCGGGCCTGCTCCTGCTGGTGTGGTGGCCGCTGATCACCCGGCACACGGAGCGCTACGAACCGGCGACCGGGCTCTCCCCCGATGTGTTTCTGGGGAACTGGCTGCTGATTACGGCCGCGCTCTGCGTGCTGTCGGCGCTGTGGCTGGTCGTCAGGACCTTCCGGCTGCGGCGCAGTGCGACGAAGGTGCGGTCGTCCGCCTCCCACTGATCGGCCGTGTGCCAGCCGAGGAGTCCGGCGTACCGCAGCAGTGCCGGGGTGCCGAGCCGGGCCCACGGGAAGGGCGCGGCGGGCGCCGACAGGTCCCGGCCGGCGCGTCCGTCGTCCAGCTGGACCCGGACCCGCTCGTCGATGTCCTGCGGCGAGGTCTCCGCGATGAGCAGCCCGCCGGGTGCCAGCACGGCAGCAGTCCGTTGCAGGAGCCTGCGCGGGTCGCCGCCGATGCCGATGTTGCCGTCGACGAGCAGGACGGTGCCCCAGCGGCCCTCGCCGGGCAGCGGTTCGAAGACCGAGCGGTGGAGCGCGGAGCCGCCGAGCCGCAGGGTGCGGGCCACCGCCGCCTCGCTCACGTCGATGCCGAGGGTGCGGTGACCTCGGGCCGCGAGCGCCGCGACGAGCCGGCCGGGCCCGCACCCGATGTCCAGGACGGGGCCCTCGCAGCGGTGCAGGGCCGACAGGTCCGCCGCGTCCGCGCCCGCGCACCAGCGCTCCACGGCCAGCGGCAGCAGCCAGCCGTCCGTACGGCGCAGGAAGAGCGGACCGTGGCCGTTGCGCAGGGCGTTGGCGTACGGGTCGGTGCTCCAGGAGGTGGCGTCCGGGCGCGGCGGGCGGACCGTCTCGTGCTGGGTGACTGTTTCGTGGCGGGGTGCCGCTTCGTGTCGGGGGACCGCCTCGTGGAGGGGTGCCGCTTCGTGTCGGGGGGCCGTCCGGCTCATCGGGCACCCGCCCCGCTCAGTGCGGCGAGTGCGGCGGCGAACCGGCCGTGCGGAGCCCGTCCGGCGACGTCCACGGCGTCGGACGCCGTGTCCACGTCCCGCAGCCGGGGCAGATCGCGCACCGTCAGTCCGGCGTCGACCAGCCGGCGGCGCTGCACCGCGCCGGTCTCCGGCACGGACATCGGCACCCCGCGCAGCAGCTCGGGGTCCGGATCCGCCAGCCCCAGCGCCCAGAAGCCGCCGTCCTCCGCCGGGCCGAACCACGCGTCGCAGCCGTCCCAGGAACCGGGGGAGAGCGCGGGCGCCAGATCGGCGGCGGTGAACTGCGGGGTGTCCATGCCGATGAGGAGGGCCGGCCCGGTGCTGCCCGCGAACGCGCCGGCGAGCCGGGCGTCGAGACCGCCCGCGCACTGGCCCACCACCTCGATGCCCGGAGGAAGCCAGGGTCCTGGCGCCCCGTCCAGGACGAGCACCCGGCTCGCGGCGGGCAGCGCGAGGACGGTGTGCAGGGTGTCCGCGAGCGAGGCCTCGGCCAGCCGTGCGGCCTCCTGCGGGGTGAAGGGCGGCGTGAGCCGGGTCTTGACCCGGCCGGGCAGCGGCTCCTTGGCGATGACCAGCAGGGTCACCGCACCGGCGGGTCCGGTGCCGCGCTCGGCTCCCGTCCCCGCGCCGGTACACGCGGCCGGGGTCACCGGGACACCCCCACCGGGACCGGGGCCTCGCCCAGCACGGCGCGCATGTCGCGCACCGCGTGCCAGGTGCCCCGCCAGGTGCCGGTGACCTTCGACTTCCCGGTGCGCGAGAGGTACGGGACATCCGTCTCCGCGACCCGGAGCCCCGCGTCCGCCGCCCGCACCACCATCTGCAACGGGTATCCGCTGCGCCGGTCGGTGAGGCCGAGCGCCAGCAGGTCCGTCCGGCGCGCCGCCCGCATCGGGCCCAGGTCGTGCAGCCGGAGCCCGGTACGTCTGCGCAGCAGCCGGGACAGCGCCAGGTTTCCCGCACGGGCGTGCAGGGGCCAGGCGCCGAGCCGGTCCGGGCGGCGGCGGCCGAGCAGCAGATCGCTCTCGCCGTCCGCGATCCGGCGGACGAAGCCGGGGAGCAGCCCCGGGTCCAGGGAGCCGTCGCAGTCGCAGAAGCAGATGTACTCCGCCTCGGCGGCGAGCAGCCCGGCATGGCAGGCCGAGCCGAAGCCGCGGCGCGGTTCGTGCACCACCGTCGCACCGAGCGACCGGGCCAGTTCGGCCGAGCCGTCGGTGGAGCCGTTGTCGACGACGATCGCGCGCCAGCCGCGCGGGATCGCACCGAGCACCGCGGGCAGGGCGGCGGCCTCGTCCAGACAGGGCAGCACGATGTCGGCGCGGGGGGCGGAGTTATCGGAGGAGTCGGTCACCCGGCTCACCCTACGGAGAGGAAACCGACAATTCGGGCCACGGATTCTTACGAAACGTGGACATCGACCGTGTGGCGGTGTCCGCGCGTCCGGCGCGCGGCGGGCGGGTGCCACGCTGGAGTCATGCAGCTTGCCCCGTCGGCCCGTCCGGCGCCCGAGGACCGGGGAGCCGCGAGCGAACCCCCCGGCCCCGGCCCCGCGTCCGCGTCCGGCCCCGCCCCCGTGCCCGCCCCGGGTCCCGCGCCCGCCTCCGCCCCAGGTGCCGTCCCTGCACCCGCCTCCGCCCCGGGTGCCGTCCCCGTTCCCGTCCCCGGCCCCGGCCATGTCCTCGTCGTGGACGACGATCCGACCGTCTCCGAGGTCGTCGCCGGGTACCTGACCGGTGCCGGTTACGAGGTGGCCCGTGCGGCGGACGGACCGGCGGCGCTGGAGTGCTTCGCGCGCCGCCGCCCCGACCTGGTGGTGCTGGACCTGATGCTGCCCGGCATGGACGGCTTCGAGGTCTGCCGGCGGATGCGGGCGCACGGGCGGGTGCCCGTCATCATGCTGACCGCGCGAGGCGACGAGGACGACCGGATCCTCGGCCTGGAGACCGGGGCGGACGACTACGTCACCAAGCCGTTCAGCCCCCGCGAACTCGTCCTGCGCGTCGACTCCGTACTGCGCCGCGCCCACGCGGCCCCGGTACCCGCCGGGCGTTCCGCGCCGCTCCGGGGCGCGGGCCTGGTCCTCGACCCGGCGGCCAGGAGCGCCACCCGGGAGGGCGGGGCGCTGGCCCTCACCCTGCGCGAGTTCGACCTGCTCGCCTTCCTGCTGCGCCACCCGGGCCGGGTCTTCACCCGGGAGGAGCTGATGAGCGAGGTGTGGGGCTGGGACTTCGGTGACCTGTCGACGGTGACGGTCCATGTACGCCGGCTGCGCGGCAAGGTCGAGGCGGACCCGGCCCGCCCGGAGCTGATCCGTACGGTCTGGGGCGTGGGCTACCGGCTGGACCTGCCACCGGGGGACGAACCCGCCGCTCCGGAGAACGGCCCCGCCGGTCCGGAGGACGTACCGACCGCTCCGGGGGACGGCCCCGCCGGTCCGGGGGAGCCGTCGTGACCGACATCCTCCTCATCGCGCTGTTCGCGTTCCTGGGCGCCGCCGCGGCCGGGCTGCTCGGCGCACTCGTCCTGCGGCTCTTCCGGCACCGCTCGCTCGTCGTCTCGCTGACCGTGGTCGCCGCGGTCGCCGTGACCGCGATGCTCGCCGGGACGCTGGCCGTCGCCTGGGCGATGTTCCTGTCGCCGCACGACCTCTCCGTGGTCACCACCGTCGTCGCGATGGCCGCCGTCGTCTCGCTCGCCACCGCGATCCTGCTCGGCCGCTGGGTGGCCGCGCGCAGCCGGGACCTGACCCTCGCCGCCCGGTCCTTCGGGGACGGCGGCACCTTCGCGGCCCCCGCGACCCCGGCCACCGCCGAACTCGCCTCGCTCACCAGGGAACTGGCCGCCACCAGCGCCAAGCTCGACAGCTCACGGGAGCGCGAGCGCGCCCTGGAGACCTCGCGGCGCGAGCTCGTCGCCTGGATCTCGCACGATCTGCGGACCCCGCTGGCCGGGCTGCGGGCCATGTCGGAGGCGCTGGAGGACGGGATGGCCGTCGACTCGCGGCGCTATCTGCGGCAGATACGCACCGAGGTGGAGCGGATGAACGACATGGTGGGCGACCTTTTCGAGCTCTCCCGCATCCACGCCGGTTCGCTCACCCTCAGCCCCACCCGGATCTCGGTGTACGACCTGGTGGGCGACGCGCTCGCCGGTGCGCACCCGCTGGCCCGCGAACACGGCGTACGGCTGGTCGGGGACCGGATCGAGGCGGTGCCGGTGGAGGTCGACGGCAAGGAGATGAGCCGGGTCCTGGGCAACCTCCTGATCAACGCGATCCGCCGCACCCCCGCCGACGGCACCGTCGCGGTGACCGCCCAACGCACGGGCGGCGGCGTGGTCCTGTCGGTGACCGACGGCTGCGGCGGCATCCCGGAAGAGGACCTGGCCAGGGTCTTCGACACCGGATGGCGCGGCAGCCACGCCCGTACACCTCCGGCAGGCGCGGGCCTGGGGCTCGCCATCGTGCGCGGAATCGTCGAGGCACACGCGGGCCGGGCCGAGGTCCGCAACGTCACCGGCGGCTGCTGCTTCGAGGTCACCCTGCCGGTGGCGTGAGCGGACCGGTGCGGTGAGCCCGGTAAACGGACCGGCGCGGTGGGCCCCGGTATGCGGCCCGGTGCCGTGAGCCCGGTCAGCGGGCAGGGCTCGCGGCCATGTCCCGCTGCGGGGCGGCCGCGAACTCCGCCATCCCCTCCGCGAAGCCCACCGTGGGCTTCCAGCCCAGCTCGTCGCGGAGCCGCCGGGAGTCGGCGGTGACATGGCGTACGTCTCCGAGCCGGTACTCACCGGTGATCCGAGGCGCCGGACCGCCATGGGCGGAGGCCAGGGCGGAGGCCATCTCCCCGATGGTGTGCGGCTGCCCGCTCCCGGTGTTGTACGCGGCGAAGCTGCCCGCACCCAGCCCCGCGACGGACTCCAGGGCCACCGCGTTGGCGGCCGCCACGTCCCGTACGTGGACGAAGTCCCGCCGCTGGGCGCCGTCCTCGAAGACCTGCGGCGACTCGCCCCGGGCCAGCGACGAGCGGAAGAACGAGGCGACTCCGGCGTACGGGGTGTCGCGCGGCATCCCCGGCCCGTACACGTTGTGGTAGCGCAGCGACACCGCCCGGCCGCCCGTGGCGCGCGCCCAGGAGGCGGCGAGGTGTTCCTGGGCGAGCTTGGTCGTCGCGTACACGTTGCGCGGGTCCACGGGCGCGTCCTCACCGACGAGACCCGGGGTCAGTTCCGTACCGCAGGACGGGCAGAGGGGCTCGAACCGGCCCTCGGCCAGATCCGCTTCCGCCCTCGGCCCCGGCCGCACCTGCCCGTGGCGCGGGCACTCGTAGCGGCCCTCGCCGTAGACCACCATCGACCCGGCGAGCACCAGGTTCCGCACCCCGGCGGCGGCCGAGGCGGCGAGCAGTACGGCGGTGCCGAGGTCGTTGCAGCCGACGTACAGCGGGGCGTCCGCGAAGTCCTTGCCCAGGCCCACCATCGCCGCCTGGTGGCACACGGCGTCGATGCCGCGCAGCGCACCGTCCACGGCCTCGCGGTCGCGCACGTCCGCCACGATGATCCCGCTGCCGTCCGGCAGATCCGCCGCCGCGCCGTGTGCCGAGGGGAGCAGGGCGTCGAGCACCACCGCCTCGTGCCCGGCCGAAGTGAGGGTCCGGACGATCTCCGACCCGATGAACCCGGCTCCGCCGGTGACCAGTACGCGCATGACGGCCACGCTAGGGCGCCACGGCCCGCGGGCGCGGTTTCCCGGTCGGCACGTCACGGAGCCGTAAGAACCGGACCCGTTCGGCGGGACGGTCACCGGTCACCCGGCGGGCGCCCGGCTCAGCCGAAGCGGGCGCCCGGCTCAGCCGAAGAGGAACGCGCACGCGGTGGCCGCGCCCAGCGCGGTACCGGCGGTCACCTGGCTGACCGTGTGGTACCCGAGCACGACCCGCGACCAGCACACGGCGGCCGTCATCAGGTACCCGAACAGCCACCACGGCGAGTGGACCACGGCGAGCAGGGCGACGACGGCGGAGGCGACCGAGGCGTCCACCGAGATCTTCCAGACCGTGTTGACGGCCAGCAGGACGACCGTCATCGCCCACAGCCCGAGCATCGCCGTCAGGATGCCGGAGGGGGCGCCGCCGAGCACCATGACCGCCGAACCGACGCCTATGGAACCGAGGATGACGAAGAAGATCGGGGCCCGCTTGGTGCGGTCGACGACATGGCGGTCGCCCCAGGTGCCGCGCCCGCGCTCCCACTCGATGTAGCCGGCCGGGATGATCCCGGCGCACAGCGCGCCGAGCAGCCCCCACAGCAGCCCCGTCCACTCGCCCGCGGCCGCGGACCCGGTCGCGAGCATCCCGGCGAGCAGGAGATTACGTGGCTGGAAGACATCGGTGACCGTACGCGCGGTGGAGGTCGTACGGGCGTCCTCCGGCGAGCTGTCGGTGCCGTCGGCGGTGCCGGTGGTGCTCATGCTGTCTGCTCCTTGGCTGCTGCTGTTTCGGACGGCTGCGGCGCTCCGGAGGGCTCCGCTGCCCCGGCGGACTCCGCCGCTCCGGAGGACTCCAGGATCCGCCGGGCCTGTTCCGCCGTGACCGTGCGGTACGCGGCGGCGACCCGGACCAGCCAGGCGACCTCGCCGTCCTGGTCGGTCGCGTGCCGGCTGCCGACGGCCGCCGCGTCCCCGGGAGCCACACCGGCGGCGTGCGCCGCGAGGGCCGCCTTGATCCAGTACGCCTCGGTGAGCGGGCCCGTCCGGTCCCTGTCCCCGTCGCCGGCCCCGGCAGCGGCCCCCGCCGCGGTGAGCAGGGTGCCGGGGGCGTAGTGGCGCAGCTTCTCCACCGCGTCCGCGATGTCCGCTGCCCAGCGGTCGATCCGCAGGTCGGCCGGGGTGCCGAATCGGGTCAGCTCGCGGACCAGGGGCGCCGGGGGGTCGAAGGGCTGGTCGGGGAAGGCCGTCATCAGCTCGTACCAGAGCGCGTGCAGCCGGACCTGGGCGCGCCAGAGCTTCGCGCGGCGGCGGACGTTGCCCAGGGCGGGGATGGAGGCGCCCACCGCGAAGAACGCGAACAGCACCACCTGCGAGGCCTCGGTGATCTCGTCGAAGCGCAGCGCGAACGCCTCGCTCGGATCGTCGATCACGCTCACCCAGAGGAACAGCGTCCGGCTGACGGTGTAGCCGACCCCGATGAACATCGCGAACGTCATCATGCCGAGGCCGATCCGCAGCAGCCGTAGCCGCGCGCTCGCGGTGGCGAGCGCCCACTGGTAGGCGCAGACGGCGGAGGCGGTGCCGAGGTAGAGGTAGAACACGCTCATGTAGAGCGTCGCGCCCCACTGCCCGGCGTGGTCGGCGACGAACCGGTCGGAGGGGACGGAACGGTCGACGACGGTGAAGAAGAGCACCGTCAGCAGCACCAGCGTGGCGACGGACGCCTTGGTGGCGACCTGCTGGATCAGCCGGGCGAACCGTACGTGCCGGGGGATGTCCCCGTCGTCGGCGTACTGGCCGTAGATGGCGACGATGTAGCTGAGGATGGCCAGGATCGCGATCGTCGCCGTGTAGTGCTTGATCAGCACGGAGAGGTCGGTGACGGAGCTGTCGTTGAGCCCGATGCGCACGGCCCGGGTCTTGGTCCACAGGGCGGCGGCGAATCCCGCGTAGCAGCCCCACAGGGCCCGGCGGCGTCTGTCCGCCTCGTCGCCCCGCAGGGCGGCCGGCATGCGCCACAGGGCGACGGCTGTCATCAGGCCGGCTATCAGGTAGCCGGCGAGGTCGAGCGGGGTCACGTCGGAAGTCCTCGGGGTGGGGGGAAACGGTTCGGCTGCGGAACGGACGTCGCTCCGGTGCTACGTACGGCGGAACAGGCCGCGGCGGCGGTGGGCGACCGGGCGGGAGAGCGAGTTGGCGAGCCGCCCCACCATGTCATCGCTCGTCACGTCTCTGGCCAGTCGGGGGATGAGCGAGGCACCGAATTCGGCCATGCGTTCGTCGTGGGTGTCGTACGCCGCGCGGGCCTGTACGGCGTCCGGGGACCGCAGCGCGTCGGCGCCGACGACCCGGGAGATCAGCGAGGTGTCGAAGACGGGCAGCAGCCGCTGGAGCTGCTCGGTGTCCAGCGAGGTGCCGTGGTCGAACCACTCGTGGCACAGCTCGTGCAGGATGACGTGCTGCGTCTGGTAGGCGGTGGGGCGCCGCCGGTAGAGCACGAAGCTGGTCCCGCCGGCCTTGAGCCGCAGCCCGCAGACGCCGTTGACCCGCGCCAGCCGGTCCGGCATCTCGTGCAGCACGATGCTGCGGCCGCCGGCCGCCTTCATGTTCGCGACCAGCCCCTTGACGGTGAAGGGGGCGGGCAGCGGAAGCCCGGCGAGTCCGGCCTCGCACTCTTTCCGCAGTTCGCGCAGGGACATGCCCTAGCTCCGGGGTCCGCCGTCGGCCGGGCGCTGCCGGTTCTTCGCGTCCTCCAGCAGGGACAGCGCGAACTGCAGCAGCTCCGGGGGGAGTCCGTCCTCGTCCAGGCCCCGGCCGGCCACGCCGCTGATGTCGCCGGTACGCCGCTTGGCCAGGAACTGGAGTCCGTCCACCACGTCGTCGACGACCTCGGACTCCTCCTTGAAGAAGCGCCAGTCCACGCCGAAGCCGAGGCCGAGGGCCTTGAGGATGTCCTCGGAGGGCTGGGTGACCTTGCCGGCCAGGATGTTGGAGAAGTAGCTGTGCGAGAGCGATCCGCCGCGCTCTCTGACCAGGTCCGCGAAGACCCGTCCCGAGATCTTCCGGCCGGGGAAGGTCTTCTCGACCATGTACTCGACCTTCTGCCGCAGCGTCCGCAGCTCCGGTGCGCGTTCTTCTCCGCTGTCCATCCGGCCCCCCACGTCTCCGGGCCCCGCCCGGGTTCTGTCCGGTGCCGCGCGGTGTCCGATTCGGTCAACGGGCTCGTACTGTAACCAACTCCGGTCCGCCGTCCCCAGTGCGGGGAGCCGTGAGCGCATTCCTAACGGGGACGTAGTGGCACATCCCGTGCCGGGGGCCAGGATCAGGGTTGCGCAAATACTCTACGTCACTGTTAACTCGAAAAAACACGGGCAGGGGACCACGAGGGGAGCCCCTTGCCCGTGAAATTCGGTGATGGCGCCTGCGGTGAACCGGCGCCTTCCGTGACGACCGGTGCCTTCCGTGGCGGGTGGGACACGCAGGGTCTCGCGCACCCGGTCCCGCGGTCCGGTGCGCCCGGTCGCGCACAGGGGTGTAGCCCTTCACGACGGGGGATGCGTGAAGGGCTACACGTGCATTATGGCCCGACGGCAGGCAGTCATCAACTGACCCGCCGGTCAGTGTTCTTGACGGACCCGGCGGCCGGGCCCCGCGGAGGCGGCACCAAGGCGGCCCGCTCAGATAACTTCCCCCGTCCGGCCAGGGAAATCTGTCGCCGCTATGATAGAGACGATGGCTCGCACAACGAGAGTTTCTCCTCCGGTCAACGAAGTCGGCGACACGCGGCAGGTGCCCATGCCCCCAGAATCCCCTCCGCATCCCGCCGACCGTCTCGATGACGACGACTACCCCGCCTACACCATGGGCCGCGCCGCGGAGATGATCGGCGCCACCCCCGGATTCCTCCGCGCGATCGGCGAGGCCAGGCTGATCACCCCGCTGCGGTCCGAGGGCGGCCACCGCCGCTACTCCCGCTATCAGCTCCGCATCGCCGCCCGCGCCCGGGAGCTCGTCGACGGGGGCACGCCGATCGACGCCGCCTGCCGCATCGTGATCCTGGAGGACCAGCTCGAAGAGGCGCTCCGGCTCAACGAGGAACTGCGCAGGCCGACGCCGTAGGACCTCTCCTTCGAGGCCCCTCCTCCCCGCCCCTTCTCAGTCGCCGCTCACCCCTGCCGTGCTGCCCCGTTCGATGAGCCGGGGCAGCGGCACCTGGATGGTGTGCGCCGTGCCGCCGTCGAGCAGTGCGGTCAGCTCCCGCGCCGCGAGCCGGCCGAACGCGACCGTGTCCCTGGACAGCGCGGTCAGCCACGGTGCCGTCAGCCGGCACAGCGCGGAGTCCTCCCACGAGACCACGGAGACATCGGCCGGGACCCGGAAGCCCAGGCCCGCCGTGACCGCCACCCCGGCCGCGGCCATCACGTCGTTGTCGTAGACGATCGCGGTCGGCGGGGTGCCGTGCTCCAGCACCCGGCGGGTCACCGCCGCGCCCTCGGTGTCCGAGTAGTCCGTGGTCACCGAGTGGGCCTCGGTCAGTCCGCGCCGGTCGGCCTCGATGCGCAGGGACCGGATGCGCCGGTCGGTGTGGGCCAGTGAGGGAAGTCCGGCGATGTGCACGATGCGCCGGTGGCCCAGCTCGTGCAGCCGCCCGACCACGGCCGCCATCGCGCCCGCGTCGTCGGCGCGGATCTGCGAGAGGCCCGGGTGGGGGCCGGTGTCGCTGCCGGGGAGGGCACCGATGACGACGCCGGGCAGGCCCAGTTCGTCCAGCAGGCCGACGCGGGGGTCGTCGGTGCGCGGGTCCACGACGAGCACCCCGTCGACCCGCCGCTCCGCCCACCAGCGCCGGTAGACCGCGCACTCGGCCGCCACGTCCTCCACCACCTGGAAGAGCAGCCCGAGCCGGCGCTCCGCCAGGACCTCCTGGATGCCGGAGATCAGCTGGAGGAAGAAGGAGTCCACGCCCAGGTTGGCCGCCGGGCGGGCCACCACGAGACCCACGGTGGCCGAGCCCTCGCCGGACAGCGCGCGGGCGGCGGTGCTCGGGTGCCAGCCCAACTGCTCGGCCACGCGCCGGATCCGGTCCCGGGTGACGGCCGAGACCCCCGGGCGGTCGTTGAGCGCGAAGGACACCGCGCTCTCCGACACCCCGGCCCGCTGGGCGATGTCCTTCATGGTCGGCCGTCGCGCGGGCGTCCGTCTGGCCGGCGAGGTGTCCCCGGCCGGCGGCCGCTTCGGTGTCACCGAGTGCCTCTCTCCTGCGTTCCCTGTGGCTGCCATGGGTCGTCGGGTTCGCTCTCCCCCGGAGGGCATCGTAGAGCCTTCGCGGGCATGGGGCGAGAGTGCGGAGCTCAGACAACTAATGCGCTTGAGCTGTGACCACCTAAAGCGCATTAGTCATTGATCTTGAATGTGCTGCCACACCGCGCTGACCTGCTGGTATGCCGAAAGATGCGAGCTCATTGCAGGGAATGTATTGACTTTCCGTCACGCGCATTGCAGGGTCTGCTGGGCGAACGCATCCGGCCGGTCGGTGACCTCCGGTCCGCCGTCCGCACGCCTGGTCCGAGCAAAGGAGCCGTTCACCGTGCGCATCTCTCGCAGAGCAGTCGCCACTGCCGCCGTCCTCGCAACTGTCCTGCCGTTGAGCGCCTGTGGCGGCGGATCGGGTTCGGGCTCGTCCGACGCCTCCGGCAAGGTCGAAGGGAAGATCACCTTCCAGACCTGGAACCTCCAGGCGAACTTCAAGGACTACTTCAACGGCGTGATCGCGGACTTCGAGAAGAAGTACCCGGGCACGGACGTGAAGTGGGTCGACCGGCCCGGCGAGGGCTACGCGGACAAGATCAGCGCGGACGCGGCCGGCGGCACCCTGCCGGACGTCGTCAACGTCTCGCCCGACCTGGTGGCGCCGCTGGCCGAGGCGGGCATCGCGCTCGACCTCGACAAGGCGGCGGCCAAGTACCGCAAGGAGTATCTGCCGGGCGCCTGGCAGAGCCATCAGATACCGGGCACGGAAGGGACGTTCGCCTTCCCCTGGTACCTCAACACCGGGCCGATGTTCTACAACAAGCGCCTCCTCAAGGACGCCGGACTCGACGCGGAGAAGCCGCCGGCCACCTACGACGAGGTGTTCTCCGACGGGCGGAAGCTGGCCGAGAAGAGCAAGGGCAAGGTCGCCGCGCTCGCGAACGTGCCCACCATCGAGGACTTCGGCCGCTACGGCGGACAGCTGATGAACAAGGAAGGCACCGGCTTCGCCTTCAACGACGCCAAGGGCATCGAACTCCTCACCCGCTACAAGGAGTTGTACGACGTCAAGGGGCTCGACGTGCAGGCGCTGACCGCGACGCCCGAGTCGTCCGGCCACAAGTTCCTCACCGAGTCCGTGGCGATGAACCCCGGCAGCGCGCTGGACCTGGCCAACTTCAAGAAGCAGGCGCCCAGCCTCTACAAGAACATCGGCATCACCGACCAGGTCAGCAACACCGGCAAGGCCAACATGTACGTCATGGGCATCATGGTGAACGCCCAGACCAAGCAGAAGCCCGCCGCCGTGGCCTTCGCGCACTACATGACCGACGCGACCCGGCAGATGGAGTTCGCCAAGCAGGTCGCCATCTTCCCCAGCACCGCCGGATCGCTCGACGACCCGTACTTCACCAAGGAGGACGGCACCGACGAGACCCGCGTCCGGGTCGCCGCCGCCAAGTCCCTGAAGACGGCCGTCAATTACACCCCGGTGCTGTTCAGCGAGCAGATGAAGACCGAGCTGCGCAACCAGATCGCCAAGGCGCTGCAGGGCAAGCAGAGCCCCAAGGAAGCCCTTGATAACGCTGTCAAGGCCTGTGACCGGCTGTTGCAGCAGAGCTGAGCCCCCTCGTGACTACCCCCGCCCCCGCTCTCACCCCCGTCCCCGCACCCGCGCCGGCCCCCGCCCCCCGGCGGGCCCGCCGGATCAGCCGCCATCTGCCCCTCAGCCCCTGGCTGTTCGCGGCTCCCGGGCTGATCGTGGTCGGCGCGTTCAGCCTCTACCCGTTCTTCAGCACGCTGGTCAACGCCTTCACCGACCGGCGGACCCTGGTCCCGGGGAAGTTCGTCGGCCTGGCGAACTTCCGCGAACTGCTGCACGACGAGATGTTCTGGACCGGGCTGCGCAACAGCGCGCTGTACGTACTGGTCGTCGTCCCGGCACTCGTCATCCTGCCGCTGCTGCTGGCGATGCTCGTCCAGCGGCACATCCCCGGCATCACCTTCTTCCGCTCCGCCTTCTACACCCCGGTCGTCGCGTCCATCGTCGTCGTCGGCCTGATCTGGGTGTGGATGCTCGACGACCGGGGGCTGATCAACTCGCTCCTGGAGGCCGTGGGCATCGGCAAGGTCGGCTTCCTCAGCGACCAGTGGCTGCTGCTGGGCAGCGCGATGGCGGTCACGGTCTGGAAGGGCCTGGGCTACTACATGATCATTTACCTGGCCGCGCTGGCGAACGTCCCGCGCGAGCTGCACGAGGCGGCCTCCGTGGACGGCGCCGGGATCGTACGCCGCTTCTTCACCGTCACCGTCCCCGCCATCCGCTCCACCATGGTGCTGGTCGCGGCACTGTCCTCGGTCTCCGCCTTCAAGGTGTTCTCCGAGGTCTATCTGATGGCCGGCCCCTCCGGCGGACCGGCCGGCGAGGACACCACCCTGGTGATGCTCGTCCAGCGGGTCGGCACCGGGCTGACCGGGCGGGTCGGCTACGCCTCCGCGATCTCCGTCGTCATCTTCGTCGTCACCGTCGGCCTGATGCTCCTGGTGCTGCGCGCCGACCGCAAGGAGGACGCGTGAGCTTCCTGAAGACCACCGACGCCGAAGGGCGCCGCATCGCGCCCTGGCAGCTCGTCCTGCGCTACGTGCTGCTGCTCGCCGTACTGGTGCTGACCGTGGGACCGTTCCTGTGGCAGCTCTCGACGTCCCTGAAGGGGCCGGGCGAGGACATCTTCAGCTCGCCGCCGAAGTTCTTCCCCAGCCATCCGACCCTGGACAACTACAGCAGGGTCGCCGACACCATCCCGGTGTGGGACTACGCCTTCAACTCGCTCAAGGTCGCCGCCGCCAACGTGGTCACCAACTGCGTGGGCGCGTCCCTGGCGGGCTACGCGCTGGCCCGGCTGCGCTACCGGGGGCGGCGGGCCGCGACGCTGGCGTTCATCCTCGCCATGCTGGTGCCCGTGGAGGGCATCATCATCGCCCAGTTCACCACCATGCGTGATCTCGGGCTGAACAACACCCTGCTCGGGGTGCTGCTGCCGGGGTCCATCGGGGCGATGAACGTCCTGCTGATGCGCAACGCCTTCCTGAACCTCCCGCAGGAGATCGAGGAGGCGGCGTTCGTGGACGGCGCCAACGTCTGGCAGCGCTTCCTGCGGATCGCGCTCCCCTCGGTCAAGGGCACCCTCGCCGTCGTCGCGATCTTCGCCTTCATGGGCTCGTGGGACGACTTCCTGTGGCCGCTGATCGTCCTCAGCGACCCGGACCACTTCACCCTGACCATCGGGCTGAACTATCTGCACGGCACCTTCGCGAACGACGAACGGCTCGTCGCCGCGGGCACGATCATCGCCGTGCTCCCGCTCATCGTGCTCTTCGCCGGTCTGCAGCGCTTCTTCTTCCGGGGTGTCGGCGAAGGCGCCGTCAAGGGCTGAGCGCTGCCCGCCGACCGACCGAACGCCGCCACCCGCACCACAGAACCAGGATTCCTGTTCCGTATGAGCTCCTCCCCGCTTCGCTTCGGTGCCAACTACACGCCCAGCCAGGGCTGGTTCCACCACTGGCTGGACTTCGACCTCGACGCCGTACGGGCCGACCTGGACTCGATCGCCGGTCTCGGCCTCGACCACATCCGGGTCTTCCCGCTCTGGCCGCTCTTCCAGCCCAACCGCACCCTGATCCGCCCGCGCGCCGTCGAGCAGCTCGTGCAGCTGGCCGACGCCGCCGCCGAACGCGGGCTCGACGTCAGCGTGGACGGGCTCCAGGGCCATCTGTCGAGCTTCGACTTCCTGCCCGCCTGGACCCGGACCTGGCACCGGCGCAACCTCTTCACGGACCCCGACGTCGTCTCCGGCCAGGCCGAGTACCTGCGGACGCTGGCCGCCGCCCTCGCGGACCGGCCGCACTTCATCGGGATGACCCTCGGCAACGAGATCAACCAGTTCTCCGGGGACCCGCACCCCGACCCGGACCGCATCACCCCCGAACAGGCGGGCGGCTGGCTGACCCGGATGCTGGCGGCCTGCGAGGAGGGGGCGCCCGGCAAGCTCCACCTGCACGCCGAGTACGACGCCGCCTGGTACCAGGACGACCACGCCTTCACCCCCGCGCACGCCGCCCGGATCGGGGCCGTCACCGCCGTCCACTCCTGGGTCTTCAACGGCACCGCCCAGCGCCACGGCAGGACCGGCACCGCCACCGAGCACCACGCCGCCTACCTGATCGAGCTCTCCAAGGCCTGGGCCCTCGACCCGCACCGCCCGGTCTGGCTCCAGGAGGTCGGCGCCCCCGCCCCGCTGATCCCGGCCGAGCACGCCGCAGCCTTCACCGCCGCGACCGTCCGGAACGCGCTGGACTGCGAGGACGTCTGGGGCGTCACCTGGTGGTGCTCCCACGACGTGTCCCGCTCGCTGGCCGACTTCCCCGAACTCGAATACGGGCTCGGCCTGCTGACCAACGACCGGCAGGTCAAACCGGCCGGCCGGGCCATCGCGGAGATCGTCCAGGAGCAGCGCACCCGTACCCGCCGGCCCGCGCCCCGCACCACGGCGCTCGTCGTCGACACCGGCGACGACACGACCGCGCCCCGCCGCTCCACCTGCGCCCCCGGCGGCGAGGTCTTCGAGGCCTTCGCCCGGCTCACCGCGGACGGCGTACGCCCCACCACCGTCCTCGCGAGCATGGCCGGGGACGCGGACCACCTCGCCGCGCGCGGTATCACCGAGGTACTCACGCCCGACGAGGTCCGCTGACCAAGCACCCTGGTAAGCCTCCCGGTAACCCCCCGCACCCACTCACAACGGAGCCACCCTCATGCACGACGACCGCACCCTGGTCGAAGCCCGTCTGAAGCGCGTCCTCGACGAGCGCATCCGGCCGGCCGTATACCCGGAATCCGTACCGCTGGACGTCGCCGTCTGGAACGCTCCGGGCGAGCCGGTCCCGGTCGCCGAGGGCCTGGCCGGTGCCACGGAGCCGATCGCGGTCGGCGACCGGTGGGGCGCCCCGTGGGGCACGAGCTGGTTCCTGGTCTCCGGCACGGTCCCCGAGGCGTGGGCGGGCCGGACCGTGGAAGCGCTGCTCGACCTGGGCTTCGACGAGAACATGCCGGGGTTCCAGTGCGAGGGCCTCGTCTACCGTCCCGACGGCACCCCGGTGAAGGGCCTCAACCCGCGCAACCAGTGGGTGCGCGTCGGCGCCCCCGCAGCGGGCGGCGAGGAGGTGCTGCTGCACATCGAGGCAGCGTCCAACCCGGTCATCCTCGACTACCACCCCTTCCTGCCGACCCAGCTGGGCGACAAGGAGACCGCGGGCAGCGAGCCGCAGTACGTGCTGGCCCGGATGGACCTCGCGGTCTTCGACGAGCACGTGTGGAACCTCGTCCAGGACCTGGAGGTGCTGGGCGAGCTGATGCAGGAGCTGCCGGTGGACGGCGCCCGCCGCTGGGACATCCTGCGCGCCGTCGGCCGCTGCCTCGACACGGTCGACCTCCAGGACGTCAACGGCACCGCGGCCGCCGCCCGCGAGGAGCTCGCCGCCGTCCTCGCGACACCCGCGCAGCCCTCCGCGCACCGCATCAGCGCCGTGGGCCACGCGCACATCGACTCCGCCTGGCTGTGGCCGCTGCGGGAGACGGTGCGCAAGGTCGCCCGTACGACGTCGAACATGACGGCCCTCCTGGAGGACGAGCCGGACTTCGTCTTCGCGATGTCGCAGGCGCAGCAGTTCGCCTGGATCAAGGAGCACCGCCCCGAGGTCTACGCCAAGGTCAAGCAGGCCGTGGCGGACGGCCGGTTCGTGCCGTCCGGCGGCATGTGGGTCGAGTCGGACACGAACATGCCGGGCTCCGAGGCGATGGCCCGTCAGTTCGTGCACGGCAAGCGGTTCTTCCTCGACGAGTTCGGCATCGAGAACGACGAGGCGTGGCTGCCCGACACCTTCGGCTTCGCGGCCGGACTGCCGCAGATCATCAAGGCGGCGGGCTCCAAGTGGCTCCTCACCCAGAAGATCTCCTGGAGCCAGACCAACAAGTTCCCGCACCACACCTTCCAGTGGGAGGGCATCGACGGCACCCGGATCTTCACCCACTTCCCGCCCGTCGACACCTACAACTGCTCGATGAAGGGCAGCGAGATCGCCCACGCGGCGAAGAACTTCAAGGACAAGGGCGTCGCCCAGCACTCCCTGGCGCCGACCGGCTGGGGCGACGGCGGCGGCGGCACCACCCGCGAGATGATCGCCAAGGCGGCCCGGCTGAGCAGCCTCGAAGGCTCCGCGACGGTCACCTGGGAGACCCCCGCCGACTTCTTCACCAAGGCCGAGGCGGAGTACCCCCACGCACCCGTCTGGGTCGGTGAGCTCTACCTGGAGCTGCACCGCGCCACCCTGACCAGCCAGGCGAAGACGAAGCAGGGCAACCGCCGCAGCGAGCACCTGCTGCGCGAGGCCGAGCTGTGGGCCGCCACCGCCGCCGTGCGGACCGGGGCCGTCTACCCGTACGAGCAGCTGGACCGGATCTGGAAGACGGTGCTGCTGCACCAGTTCCACGACATCCTGCCCGGCTCGTCCATCGCCTGGGTGCACCTTGAGGCGGAGAAGACGTACGCCGCCGTCGCCGAGGAGCTGAACGGCATCGTCGACGCCGCGCAGCGCGCCCTGGCCGGTGACTCCACCACGGGGGAGACCCTCCTCTTCAACTCCGCCCCGCACGCCCGGGGCGGCGTCCCGGCCGGTGCGGCGGCGCCCGTCACGGCCGGTGAAGGCGGCACGCTCGCACCCCGCGAGGGCGGCGGGTTCGTCCTGGACAACGGTCTGCTCCGGGTGGAGATCGACGCGCGCGGGCTGGTCGTCTCGGCGTACGACATCGCCGCCGGGCGGGAGACGGTGGCCCCGGGGCAGGCCGCGAACCTGCTCCAGATCCACCCCGACTTCCCGAACATGTGGGACGCGTGGGACGTGGACGCGTTCTACCGCAACACCGTCACCGACCTGACGGACCTCGACGAGCTCACCCCCGTCGAGGAAGGCGGCGCCGTATCCGTACGGATCGTCCGGGGCTTCGGTGACTCGAGGGTCAGCCAGCTGCTGACCCTCGCGCCGGGCGCCAAGCGGCTCGACATCGACACCGAGGTCGACTGGCACGAGACGGAGAAGTTCCTCAAGGCGGCGTTCCCGCTGGACATCCACGCCGAGCGGTACGCCTCCGAGACGCAGTTCGGGCACTTCTACCGGGCGACCCACACCAACACCAGCTGGGAGGCCGCCAAGTTCGAGGCGTGCAATCACCGCTTCGTGCACCTGGAGGAGCCGGGCTGGGGCGTGGCGCTGGTCAACGACTCGACGTACGGGCACGACGTGACCCGCACCGTCCGCGACGCCGACTCGGGCACGACCACCACCGTGCGGGTCTCGCTGCTGCGCGCCCCGCGCTTCCCCGACCCGGAGACCGACCAGGGCGTGCACCGCTTCCGGCACGCGCTCGCGCCGGGCGCGGCGATCGGTGACGCGGTCCGGGAGGGCTTCCGGATCAACCTGCCGGAGCGCCGGATCGCCGGTGACCGCGAGGTGGCCCCGCTGGTGGCCGTCGACAACGACGCGGTGGTGGTCAGCGCGGTGAAGCTGGCCGACGACGAGAGCGGCGACCTGGTCGTGCGGCTCTACGAGTCGACGGGCGGCCGGGCCCGGGTCCGCCTCGCCACCGGCTTCGGGGCCGAGGGCCTCGCGGTGACCGATCTGCTGGAGCGGCCGCTGCCCGACGCGGTGGCGCCCGAGCTCCGTGACGGTGCTGTCGAACTGTCGCTGCGCCCGTTCGAGCTGATCACGCTGAGGTTCGCGCGCGGCTGAGTCCCGGCCCGGTGCGGCGGCGGATCTGTCCGCCGCCGCACCGGGCGGCTAAGCACTGCCCCGTTCGGCGGTGAATATCTACAGCGGCAAGCACAGAATTTTACGCAATGTGCGATGAGGGTTTATGACACGCCGGATGGAGTGTAATTACTTGCCGCGCCCGCTCGCATTCATTGTGCTACTGTAGATCTCAGTTGCAGTTGTGGTTCCCAAAGACTCCAAGTGCTCTCCTCGGCTAAATGGGCTGAGTGGGTGCACTTTTGTATTTCCGGTTCATTATCCGGATGGGGTAATCATCGCGGCGACGCGGGACTGGCACAGTGCGAGTCCCCGGGCTCTGCCCCAGAAGGAGATAAACATGGCTACTGGCACCGTCAAGTGGTTCAACGCGGAAAAGGGCTTCGGCTTCATCGAGCAGGATGGTGGCGGCGCTGACGTCTTCGCCCACTACTCGAACATCGCCGCCTCCGGCTTCCGTGAGCTGCAGGAGGGCCAGAAGGTGAACTTCGACGTCACGCAGGGCCAGAAGGGCCCGCAGGCGGAGAACATCACCCCCGCGTGAACCTGATTGCTCCGGCGCTCACGCGCTGAGATGCTTTCGCGCAGCTGGGGCCCGCACCTTGGGGTGCGGGCCTCAGCTCGTTGCTTTCCCGGGTCCACCCCCGAGCGATGCCGTGCCGGTGTACGACCGCCACGAGCTGCCGGGCAGGCGCCCGGACCACGATTTTCACCGTGCGGCGGACGATCCGCCATGGCTCCCGGACCGGAAGACCGGCCCGCCGGAGCCCCGTGACACGACCTGCGGGACCGCACAGCGGCCCGCTCGTCCCCGTCATTGCGAAGCACCGGACCCGGTTCGGCCGGGCCCGTATCGGCTCAAGACCGGCTGCCGGGCTTCGTTCACGTATGCCAACGGCCCGTTCTTGCGATTCTTGTGCCGCTCGTCGCGCAATGAATTCCTCGATACGCGCCATATCGAGGGAAGGTTCCTATGAACCGCGACCGCACATCTCGCTCCAATGACCGTTTTTCCCGCGCTTCCGGCGGTTCCCGTTCGGGCGGCGGCTTCCGCTCGCAGGCGCCGAGCCGCCAGGGCGGCCAGGGCCGCTTCGGCGCCCCGGCCCAGCGCTCCGGTGGCGGCGGTGGCTACGGCCGCAGGCCCGCCGCCAAGCAGGGCGAGTTCGCCCTGCCGACGACCATCACCCCGGCGCTGCCCGCTGTGGAGGCCTTCGCCGATCTGGACATGCCCGCGCAGCTGCTGACGGCGCTCTCCACCGAGGGCGTCACGGTGCCGTTCCCGATCCAGGCGGCCACGCTGCCGAACTCGCTGGCCGGCCGTGACGTGCTGGGCCGGGGCCGTACCGGCTCCGGCAAGACGCTCGCCTTCGGCCTGGCCCTGCTGGCCCGTATCGAAGGACGCCGCGCCGACGCCAAGCGCCCGCTGGCCCTGGTGCTCGTCCCCACCCGGGAACTGGCCCAGCAGGTCACCGACGCGCTCACCCCGTACGCCCGCTCGCTCAAGCTGCGGATGGCGACCGTCGTCGGCGGCATGTCGATCGGCCGGCAGTCCGCGGCGCTGCGCGGCGGCTCCGAGGTCGTCGTCGCCACTCCGGGCCGGCTGAAGGACCTGATCGAGCGCGGCGACTGCTCGCTGGACCGGGTCTCCATCACCGTCCTGGACGAGGCCGACCAGATGGCCGACATGGGCTTCATGCCGCAGGTCACCGAGCTGCTCGACCAGGTGCAGGCGGGGGGCCAGCGGATGCTGTTCTCGGCCACCCTGGACCGCAACGTCGACCTGCTGGTGCGCCGCTATCTGCACGACCCGGTCGTCCACTCGGTCGACCCGGCCGCCGGTGCCGTCACCACGATGGAGCACCACGTGCTCTACGTGCACGGCGCCGACAAGTACGCCACCACGACGGAGATCGCCGCCCGCGACGGCCGCGTGATCATGTTCCTGGACACCAAGCACGCGGTGGACAAGCTCACCGACCACCTGCTGAACAGCGGGGTCCGGGCGGCGGCGCTGCACGGCGGGAAGTCGCAGCCGCAGCGCACCCGCACCCTGACCCGGTTCAAGACCGGGCACGTCACGGTGCTGGTCGCCACCAACGTCGCGGCCCGGGGCATCCACGTCGACAACCTCGACCTGGTCGTCAACGTCGACCCGCCGAGCGACCACAAGGACTACCTGCACCGGGGCGGCCGCACCGCCCGCGCCGGGGAGTCCGGCAGTGTCGTCACGCTGGTGCTGCCCAACCAGCGCCGCGAGATGACGCGCCTGATGGCCGACGCCGGGATCACTCCGCAGATCGCCCAGGTCCGCTCCGGTGAGGCCGAGCTCAGCCGGATCACCGGTGCGCAGGCGCCGTCCGGCGTGCCCGTTGTCATCACCTCGCCGGTCTCCGAGCGCCCCAAGAGCGGGTCCTCCTCCCGGGGCAGGCGCAGCCGCCCGGCCCAGGCCCGGCGCACCGCGTCGTCCTCGGCGTCGGGTTCCCCGTCGTCGTCCCAGTCGCGGGGTGGCGGTGCGCAGCGCCGACCCTCCGGCAACCGTGCCGCCTGACCGATTCCCGCGTTCCCGTCCGGTTCCGCTCCCCGACCCCGTTGAGGCACTATGCGCTGCGTCATCGCCCGCTTCCCCTTCGACCTCTTCAAGCATGAGGTCGAGGCATCGATGAAGGGCATCAAGCCCGAACCCGTCACCGGGGATTCGGTGATCATCAGCCGTCGTGTCTATCCGGTCAAGCAGGTGGGTGAAGTGATCACCCGGCAGGACCGCCGCGACTTCTCGGCCGGAGAGGTGACCAGGGCGCTCGGGCGCCTCGGCTTCACCTGCCGGTCCGTGCCGGTGCCGTCCGCTCCGGTGGAGCTCAGCCCCATGGAGGCCGCCTCGGCCGCGCTGGGGACGCCCGGACAGGACGCCTGAGCCACCCACCACCCGTACCACTGCCTGGGCCCGGCCCCCGAGAGGGAGCCGGGCCCGGTCGCGTCATACGTCCTGTGGCGGTCAGCTCCAGAGCGCCTCCGCGAGGGTGGCGCCGGCGTACACCGCGCCGAGACCCGCCACCACGCTCGCGGCGACGTTGGCCGCCGCGTAGAAGCGCGCACCGTCCTCGGCCAGCCGCAGCGTCTCGTAGCTGAAGGTCGAGTACGTGGTCAGCGCCCCGCAGAGCCCGGTCCCGAGCAGCAGTTGGACGTGCGAGGACGCGGCACCGGCCGTCACCGCGCCGGTCAGCAGCCCCAGCACCAGGCAGCCCGTGACGTTCACCGTGAACGTCCCCCAGGGGAAGACGGTGTCGTGCCGGGACTGCACCGCCCGGTCGGTCAGATACCGCAGCGGGGCGCCGACCGCCGCGCCGGCGATCACCAGCAGCCAGTTCACCGGGGCTCCTCCGGTTCGCCGCGCCGCACCAGCTCGCAGGCGTCCAGGACGACCGGGCTGTCGCCGGTCAGCTCCTCGATCAGCGGCAGGAACGCCCGCACCTTCTCCTCCGCGTCCACGATCACCACCGCCACCGGCAGGTCCTCGCTCATCGAGAGCAGCCGCTGGGTGTGGATCATCGAGGAGGAGCCGAACCCCTCGATCCCCCGGAACACGCTGGCGCCCGCCAGGCCCGCCGCGTGTGCCCGGTGCACGATCTCGGTGTGGACCGGCCGGTGGTGCCGGCCGTCGGACTCCCCGACCAGGACGGTCAGCCGCAGGGCGCGCTCGGTCCTCGATGTCGTCATGTCTGCCTCCACGCCGGTACGCGGCGGGTCAGCCACACCGCGCTCCACACCGCCGCGAGGGCCGCGAGCAGTGTCAGTCCCAGATAGGCCAGCCCGCTGCGGGCCCGGCCGCCGTCGACGAGGCGCTGGATGTCCACGGCGTAGGTGGAGAAGGTGGTGAACCCGCCCAGCACCCCCGTACCGAAGAACGGCCGCACCAGCCGGTGGGCCGCCCAGAGCTCGCTGATCACCACCATGAACACGCCGATCACCGCGCAGCCGATGACGTTGACCACGAGGGTCGTCCACGGGAATCCGTCGGCCGCGGTGGGCCAGAGCAGCGCCGCCCCGTAACGGGCGCACGCGCCGGTCGCGCCGCCGAGCGCGACCACGGCGACGACGGGGATCTGCGGGTTCAAAGCTCTGGTGGGCACACGTCTCCTACCTGCCGGGGCGCCCGCCGGACGCGGGCGCGCTCGTCGCCAAGTAGGGACCGTTGGCGGCGCGCTCAGGAACGCGGCCGCGGTTCGGGTACGGCGGGCCCCACCGCCGCGCGGCGGCCGTTCCCGGCGCCGCTTCCCTCAGGATATCGTGCGGCCCGCGCGGGGGCGTGCCGGGCGGTTCACCCGATCGGCCACCGCATCTGCGGACCGCGCCGGGAGACCGCAGGGTGGTCCCATGTGGCCCAATCGAGTCGCTCTGGGCGCCGCGGTCCTCCCGCTCACCCTGCTGGTGCTGCGGGACGCCCCGGTGCGGATCGCGCTGCCCACGTCGGCCGCTGCCCACGAGTGGCCGCGCCCGGTGCCGTACCGGGTGCCGCAGCCGGTGATCGTCAGCCGGACGGCCTGGCACGCGGACGAGCACATCGTCAGGGAGCCCGCGGTCTACACGGGCCCGGTGCGGGCGGTCTTCATCCACCACACCGGGGAGTCGAACGACTACGACTGCGCGGATGTGCCCCGGATGCTGCGGGCGGTGGAGGAGTCCCACATCAAGGGCAACGGTTGGGACGACATCGGCTACAACTTCCTCGTCGACCGGTGCGGGACGATCTACGAGGGCCGGGCGGGCGGCATCCGGCGTTCGGTGCGCGGCGCGCACACCACGGGCTTCAACGCCGACAGCGTCGGCATAGCGGTGCTGGGCAACTACGGCAGCGGGGCCACGGTGCCGCCGGTCCTGGTGGCGGCGCTGGCGAAGGTGGCCGCGTGGAAGCTGGCGCCGGGCGTCGATCCGCGCGGCAGGGTGCGGCTGGTCTCGACGAACGACGCGAGCAGGTTCCCGAAGGGCACGGCCGCCGTCCTGAACGTCATATCCGGCCACCGCGACGCGTACCGGACGACCTGTCCGGGCGAGGCGCTGTACGGCGAGCTGCCCGCGATCCGGGCGGCGACGGCGGCCCTGCGCAAGGGGCGGTGAGCGGGGCCGGCCGACCTCGGGGGGCAGACCCCGACGGCTTGCGGGGGCAGGCCCCCGGGGCGTTGTCCACCGACCGGTGGACACCGGGTTCCACCGGCCGGGGCTGCCGGGCGAGGGGCCTCGCGGACGAGCATCTACCGCATGAGAATACGACCCGTACGCATGGCCCGCTGGAGTGCGCGGCACCCGTGGAAAGCGATCGTCGGCTGGTTCGTCTTCGTGGTGCTGTGCCTCGGCGCGGGCATCGCCGCAGGCAACAACCCAGCCACCACCGAGGACTTCTGGGTCGGTGAGGCCGGCCACGCCGAGTCGATGGCCACCGACGCCGGACTCCAGCGCCGGCCCACCGAGCACATCCTGATCCGGTCCGGCTCCGGCCCCCTGGACAGCGCGGAGGCCACCGCCGCCGCCCGCGACGTCACCGCCCGGATGACCGCGCTCCCCGAGGTGGCGGAGGTCGCGCCGCCGGTCCGCTCGAAGGACGGCACGGCGCTCCGGGTGACCGTGGTGATGAAGGGCGCGGAGCTCGACGCCAAGAAGAACGTCGCCCCGCTCCTCGACGCCACCGAGAAGGCGGCCGCCGCCCATCCGGGGCTCATCGTGGCGGAGTCGGGCTCACCCGCCATCTCCCAGGGCGTCAACGACCAGCGCGGCAAGGACCTTTCGCTCTCCGAGCGCCTCACGCTGCCGGTCACGCTCGTCATCCTGCTGATCGTGTTCGGCTCGGTCGTCATGGCGGGCGTGCCGCTGCTGCTGGCGCTCTCCTCGATCGCCGCCACGATGGGCCTCGCCATGCTGGCCTCGCACCTGATGCCCGACCCCGGCGTCGGCACCAACATGATCCTGCTCATCGGGCTCGCGGTCGGCGTCGACTACACGCTCTTCTACCTCAAGCGCGAACGCGAGGAACGGGCCCGCGCCAAGGGCCGGCTCAGCCCGGAGGCGCTGGTGGAGCTCGCGGCGGCGACGGCGGGCCGCGCCATCGTGGTCTCCGGCCTCGCCGTGATCGTCTCCACCGCCACTCTGTACCTCGCCACCGACGTCATCTTCTCCTCGCTGGCGACCGGCACCATCCTGGTCGTCGCCGTCGCCGTGATCAGCTCGCTCACCGTGCTGCCCGCCCTGCTCGTGAAGCTCGGCCACCGCGCCGAACGGCGTGCCGCCAGGAAGGCCGCCCGGCGCGCCGAGCGCGGCGCACCCGCGGTGACGAAGCGCGCCAAGCCGGAGAACGGCCGGGTGTTCGGCGCCCTCATGCGCCCCGCCCGGCGGCACCCGGCGATCACCCTGTGCGTGTCCGTGCTGGTCATGCTCGCCGTCGCGGCGCCCGCACTGGGGCTCAAGCTCATCGACCCCGGCAAGGACACCTTCTCCCGCGACATCCCGGCCATGCGGGTCTACGACCGGATCACCGCCGAATTCCCCGAACTCCTGGTCAAGCACGAGGTGGTGACCCGCTCGGCCCCCGACCGGGCGCCCGAGGTCAGGAAGGCGCTGCTGGAGCTCGGGCGGCGGGCCCAGGCGGACCCGCTCTTCGCGCACGACGCGGAGCCGGTGCTGCTCACCTCCGACGACGGCCGGACCAGCGTGCTGGAACTCCAGGTGCCGCACCCGGCGCCCGCCGACGAGGCGATCGCCTCACTGAACCACCTGCGGAACCAGTACATCCCGTCCACCGTCGGCCAACTGGCGGGCGTGGAAACGGTCGTGAGCGGTGATGTGGCCCGCGGCCAGGACTATGTGCACCACGAGCGGAACAAGCTGCCGCTCGTCCTCGGCTTCCTGCTGCTGCTGACCTTCGTGATGACGGCGGCAGCCTTCCGCTCCTCGGTCATCGGCCTGATCGGCGTCGTACTGAACCTGCTCTCCGCGGCGGCCGCGCTCGGCGCGCTCGTACTGGTCTTCCAGGGCACCTGGGCCGAGAACCTGCTGGACTTCGACTCCCTCGGCGCGATCGCCTCCCGGGTGCCGCTCTTCCTCTTCGTGATCCTCTTCGGCCTGTCGATGGACTACCAGGTCTTCGTCGTCAGCCGGATCAAGGAGGCCATGGACCACGGGATGACGGCCCGCGAGGCGGTACTCGACGGCATCGAGCGGTCCGCGAAGGTGGTCACGAGCGCGGCGCTGGTCATGGTCACGGTGTTCGCCGCCTTCGTCTTCCTGCACCTCACCGAGATGAAGCAGATGGGCTTCTGCCTCGCGGTGGCGGTCCTGCTGGACGCCGTCATCATCCGGATGATGATCCTGCCCTCCGTGCTGCTGCTCCTGGGCGACCGCGCCTGGCGTCCGCTGCGCCCTTCACGGCGGCGTACGCAGCACATCGAACCTGCCGCTCCTTCCGTCCCGCACGTAATCTGACCGCCATGCTTCAACGGCCGCAGCGCCACGATCCGGTCTGGATCTGGGTGCTCCAGGGGTGGGCGGCGCTGTCCTGGGCGCTGGCCGCACTGGTCACCCTGATCACCCTGCTGGGAGGTACGCCTCCGGGACGGAAGCTCGGGCTGCTCGCGCTGATGGCCGTGCTCGCCCTCTGCTGCACGCTGGTGCGGCTGCGCCCCGGCAACCCGGTGCTCAGTCCGTACGGATATCTGGGCGTGCTCGTCGTGGTGCTGGGCGGCGTCTCGTACCTCGGGGACGGCTTCGGGGTGTTCTACACCGTGATGCTCACGCAGTTCATCGTCTTCGCGGACAGCCCGAGGGGCGCGATCCTCCTCACCGGGCTCGGCGCGCTGGCGATCACGGTCGGCGGCAGTCTGCGGGAGGGCGGGCAGGGCGGGGTGTTCCTCACCAACACGGTCTCCTCCCTCGCTGTCTGGGCCGTCGCCGTCGTGATGGCGGTCCTGACTCCGCGGGCGCTGGCCCAGCGCGACGAACGGGCGGCGCTGCGAGCGGAGTTGAAGAGCACCCAGGTCGAACTGGCCGAGGTGTACCAGCGCCAGGGCGCCGCGGAGGAACGGGAACGCCTCGCCCGGGAGATCCACGACACCCTCGCCCAGGGCTTCGCCTCCATCATCGTGCTGGCGGCGGCGGCCAGGTCCCAGCTGGCGGTGGACGTGGACCGCAGCGCCCAGCAGCTCCAGTCCATCGAACAGACGGCCCGGGAGAACCTGGCGGAGGCCCGGGTCCTGGTCGGTGCCGCCCCCAGCAGCGGGGTGGCGGCCGGCTCCGTCGCGACGACGCTCCGCCGCACCCTGGACCGCTTCACCGAGGACACCGGCCTCACGGTCACGGCGGAGCTGGCGGACGTCGAGTGCGACCAGCCGACCCGGATCGCGCTGCTGCGGTGCACCCAGGAGTCGCTGGCCAACATACGCAAGCACGCCGCCGCCCCGCTGCGCATCATCCTGGCCGACGACCACACCGTGATGCGCGCGGGCCTGGTCGCCCTGCTGGGTTCCGAGCCCACCGTCGAGATCGTCGGCGAGGCGGGCGACGGCCGGGAGGCCGTCCGGCTCGTCGAGCGGCTCCGGCCGGACGTCGCCCTGCTCGACCTGCGGATGCCGGTCCTGGACGGGGTGGGCGCCACCACGGAGATCCTCGCGGGCCCCACGTCCACCCGCGTCCTGATCCTGACCACGTACGAGACCGACGCGGACATCGAACGCGGCGTGGAGGCAGGCGCCACCGGCTACCTGCTCAAGGACGCCACCCGGGAACAGCTCTTCGACGCCATCCACGCGGCCTCCCGGGGCGAGACGGTGCTGGCCCCCCGGGTCGCCCAGCGGCTGGTGGCGAAGATGCGCCGGCCGGTGCCCGTCACGCTGACCGCCCGCGAGGCCGAGGTGCTGGACGCGGTCGCGGACGGGCTGTCCAACGGGGAGATCGGCCGGCGGCTGTTCATCGGGGAGGCCACGGTGAAGACCCACCTGCTGCGGATCTTCGCCAAGCTCGACGTCAACGACCGTACGCGGGCGGTCGTCGTCGCGATGAACGGCGGTCTGCTGCAACGTCGTTAGCCCCTCGCCACCGTGCACGGCCGGGTTCCCGCCCCGCCGTGCACTTGTCGTTTATCGATATGCTCCCCTAGGGTGAGCATATCGATATTCGATGGATGGGGGATGCGATGAACAGTCGGCTCACGAGCGTGCTGGCCTCGGTGACCTACTGGCTGGCGGTGCTCAGCGGCCTTGCCTTCCTCGGCAAGGGGGCCTCGCACATGCTGGACGACGGGGCGGTCTGCGTGGAGACGGGCTTCTGGGCCAACGCCCGGCTGGTGCCGGGTCTGCCGGTGGCGAAGGGCGTGGAGGCGGCGGGCAGCCTCACCCGGCTCTGCCGGAACAGCCCCTCGGCGGGTCAGCGCGCGGCGGACCTCGGGGGCGAGCTGCCCTGGCTGCTGTTCGGCGCGGTCACGCTGCTGCTCTTCTCCCGGCTGCTGAAGAGCGTGCTGAAGGAGGGGCCGTTCACCGAGCCGGTGGCCCGGCAGCTCACCGCTCTCGGCTGGGTCGTCGCCGTGGGAACTCCCCTCGCCGGGCTCGTCGTCGGGTGGTCGCGTTCCTGGCTCGTGGGGTCCATGGCGCCGGTGGTGGGTTCCGGTCCCGAGCTCTCCGGACCGATGGTTCTCGTGCTCGCCGGTCTCGCGGGTGTGATCCTTGGGAAGATCATGCGCGAAGGTGTCCGCATGCGGGAGGATCTCGAAGGGACCGTCTGATGCCCGAGGATGAAATCCATTCGATCCGCGTCCATCTCGACCGGCTGCTGGCCGAGCGCGGTATGACGCTCACCGAACTGTCCGCACAGGTGGGGATCACCGTCGTCAACCTGTCCGTGCTCAAGAACGGGCGGGCCAAGGCCATCCGCTTCTCCACCCTGTCGAGGATCTGCGAGATCCTCGGCTGCCAGCCGGGTGACCTGATCACTCACGAGCCCGCCGAGCAGGCCTAGGGCCCGTCGCCGGCCGGGCCTCGGTGGCGAGCGCCGTGCCCTGGCCGAGGGCGCCGTGGTCGTAGGCGCTCTCGGCGTGCAGGGTCTGGTCGAGGCCGGTGAGCTCCTCCTCCGCGGAGGCCCGCAGGCCCATCAGCCGGTCGATCGCCTTGCCGATCCCGTACGTCATGAGGAAGGTGTACGCCGCCACGGCGAGGACGGCGACGGACTGCCGGCCGAGCTGGGCCGCGCCGCCCCCGTAGAACAGTCCCTCCGGGCCGCCGGTCATCGTGGTGGTCGCGAACAGGCCGATGAGCAGGGTGCCGACGATGCCGCCGACGAAGTGGACGCCGACCACGTCCAGCGAGTCGTCGTAGTCGAACCGGAACTTCCAGCCGACCGCGTACGAGCAGACGACGCCCGCCGTGAGCCCGACCGCCGCGCCGCCCACGATGCCGACCGTGCCGCAGGCGGGGGTGATCGCCACCAGTCCGGCGACGGCTCCCGACGCCGCGCCGAAGGTGGTGGGGTGGCCGTCGCGCCGCTGCTCGACGAAGAGCCAGCCGAGCAGTCCGGTGCAGCCCGCGACGAGCGTGTTGAGCATCGAGGCCGCCGCCAGTCCGTTGGCGCCGAGGGCGGAGCCGCCGTTGAAGCCGAGCCAGCCGAACCAGAGCAGTCCGGCGCCGAGCATCACCATGGGCAGGTTGTGCGGGCGCATCGCGTCCTTCTTGAACCCGATGCGCGGGCCGACCACCAGGGCCAGCGCCAGCCCGGACGCCCCGGACGCGATCTCCACCACCAGCCCGCCGGCGAAGTCCAGCGCGCCCAGCGAGTCCTTGATCCAGCCGCCGGGCCCCCACACCCAGTGGGCGACGGGAGCGTATACGAGCAGCGTCCACACCGGTACGAGGACCAGCCAGGCGGCGAACCGCGTACGGTCCGCGATCGCGCCGCTGATCAGGGCGGCCGTGATGATCGCGAACGTCAGCTGGAAGGTGGTGAACAGCAGGGTCGGTACGCTGCCGGTGAGCGTGCCGGGGCCGATGCCCGCCATGCCCAGATGGCCGGGGCCGCCGACCAGGCCGCCGAACGCGTCACCGTCGAAGGCCAGCGAGTAGCCCGCGAGCAGCCAGACGACCGTGACCAGCGCGATCGACACGAAGCTCATCATCAGCATGTTCAGGACGCTCTTCGTGCGGACCATGCCGCCGTAGAACAGCGCCAGGCCCGGAGTCATCAGCAGAACGAGCGCGGTGGCGGCCAGCAGCCAGGCGGTGTCGCCTGTGTCGAGGCCTGCCGCGGCCAGAGTCACGGGGGTCACTCGTAGATCCCTCCTCGGTACGGCGTGCGGTCCGGTCGGCAGCCGGGCGACAGAGAGCTGTCGCGGAGCTGTCGGAGAGCGTGACCGGCGCGCGTTTCGTAACGAGGACCCTGGTGTTTCCGCGATATTTCGTTGCGGGGTGGTTGCCGAAATCTCACCACCCCGGGTACGGCGGGGGCCCGGCTCAGCAGCCGCCGCGGGCCCGCGACAGGCTGTAGACGGAATCCAGCCGGTAGGTGCCGCCCCTGGGCACGGTGAGCTCCGTCCAGTCACCGTGTCGCCGCAGGCAGCCGCTCGCGGCGTGCCCGCCGACCTCGCGGGCCCGCAGCCAGGGCGAGTACGCGAGCCGTACGGTCAGCGAGCCCGACTCCGGCACCCGGACCACCAGATCGGCCTCGCCGCCGCTCACCACGGAGGCCGGGGCCGGCACCAGGGGAACCGCGTCACGCACCCGGTAGACGGTCCAGCCGTCGTCCCGCCACACCCGCCGCAGCCAGGGCTGCCCGCCGCGCACCAGGGCCGCCTCCGCCTCCGCGGGGCCGTCGGGCTTCCCGTGGTGCAGCACGACGTACCCCACGGCCCAGCGGTCCAGCCAGGCACGGTAGGTGGCCGGGGACAGCGTCCCGTCGTAGAAGAGGCGCCCGCGCTCCACGTCGAGCTGCCGGTTCCAGCCGCGTGCCATGTTCACGTGGCGGGCCAGCACCGTCGCCTCGCGGTGGTTGCGGGCGGGGACGACCTCCACCCGGGTCCGGTCGGCGCCGAGCCGGCGCAGTTCGTTGACGACACCGTCGGTGCGGGCGGCCCAGGCGGGCACGTCGTTGGAGACCCGGAGATCGTCCAGGGTCTTGTCGGCCAGCCAGTTGACGGACAGCCCGAGGGCAACGGCGATCACGACCGTGCGCGTCCAGTTCCGTTTCCGGACGAGCTCCAGGAGCGCCGCGAGGAGGACCGGGACGGCGACGAGACCGAGGAGCCGCTCCACGTTCGTCCCGATCGGGGAGGCGACGAGGAAGACCAGGACGACGCCGACGGCGTACACCACGGCGCCGTAGCGCGGGACACGCCACCGCCGGCCAAGGGGCCCCGCGAGGGCCAGCGCGGCGCAGATCATCAGCGGCATCCACAGCCGGCCGCGGTTCATGGGCTGCTCGCCCTCGCCCGGGAAGAGCAGCGCGACCGCGCCCACGACGACGAAGAACGGCACGATGAGGACGACGCCCTTGCGCCACTGCCGGTCCAGGAGGTACGCCGCCCCCGTGACCACGAGGAACAGCCCCGCCACCGGACTGGCCATCGCCGCCAGCGCCCCGGCCGCGAGCGGGACCACGGTGCGGTGCGCGTACAGGCAGGCGACGAGACCGATCGCGACGCCCAGCGCGAACGTCGTACGCCCGGAGGCGACGTTGCACCACAGGGCCAGCGAGGCGAGCACCGCCGGAGCGAGCGGCCGGCGCGTCCCGGTGCGGACGAACAGCAGCGCGATGAGCCACGATCCGGCGATCCCCGCGGCCACCGAGACCGTGCGGACGCCGAGGAAGGCCATCAGGTACGAGGAGAAGACGCTGTACCCGGCGGTGTGGATCCCGCCGTACCAGGAGAGGTTGTACGCGGAGCCCGGGTGCCGGGCGGTAAATCCCGACCAGGCGAGCTGCGCGGCCAGATCGCCGCCTCCGGTGGCCAGTACGGCGGCCCACCACGCGTACAGCGGCACCACGACGGCGACCGCGACGAGCGGCACGAGATGGCGCCGCCACCACGGCGGGGCGGCCGGCTCACCGCCCCCGTCAGCCCGCAGCCGCTCGACGCCGTCACCCCTACCCGCTCGCACTTCCCCGCTGACACCCACCCGGACCACCCTAGAGGGTGCCCCGGGCGGGGTGTCGGCTGTCGGTCAGTCGGTCAGTGCAGGGTCCGCAGCATCGCCGCGTCGAACGGCGTGATGTCACCGGTGCGGCCGGCGAGGGTCTTCGCGGCCCACTCCGGGTCCCCGATCAGCCCCCGGCCGACGGCGACCATGTCGAACTCGTCGCGCTCCATCCGCTCCAGCAGCTGGCCGATGCCGGTGACCGTGGGGCTGTTGCCCTGGAAGGCGCCGAAGAAGTCACCGTCCAGGCCGACCGAGCCGACCGTGATCGTCGGCCTGCCGCTGATCTTCTTCACCCATCCGGCGAGGTTCAGGTCGGAGCCGTCGAACTCCGGCAGCCAGTAGCGGCGGGTGGAGGCGTGGAAGACGTCGACCCCGGCCTCGGTCAACGGCGCGAGCAGGGAGTCCAGTTCCGCGGGCGTCCGGGCGAGCTTCGCCTCGTAAACGTCCGCCTTCCACTGGGACATGCGGAAGACGATCGGGAAGGCGTCGGACACGGCGGCGCGGCAGGCGGCGACGATCTCCGCCGCGAACCGGGTCCGTGCGACGAGGTCGCCGCCGTAGGCGTCGGTACGGCGGTTGCTGCCGGACCAGAGGAACTGGTCGATCAAGTAGCCGTGCGCGCCGTGCAGTTCGATGCCGTCGAAGCCGAGCCGCTCGGCGTCGGCGGCCGCACCGGCGAACGCGGCGATGACGTCGTCGAGGTCCTGCTGCGTCATGGCGCGGCCCTTGGGCTCACCGTTCAGCGAGATCCCCGAGGGCCCGACCGGCTCGGCGTCGGCTACCGGCGGAGCGCCCTCGGTACGGGTGACGCCCACGTGCCACAGCTGCGGGATGATCGCGCCGCCCTCCCGGTGCACGGCGTCCGCGACCCGCGCCCAGCCCGCGAGGGCGTCCTCGCCGTGGAACCGGGGGACCTGGTCGCTGGTGCCCGCGGAGCTGTGGTCGATGTAGGTGCCCTCGGTGACGATCAGCCCGACTCCGCCGGCGGCCCGCCGCGCGTAGTAGTCCGCCACGTTCTCACCCGGGACGCCGCCGGGGGAGAACTGCCGGGTCATCGGTGCCATGGCGATCCGGTTGCGGGAGGCGAGCCCGCGCACGGCGAACGGGCGGGAGAGGGTGTCTGCTGCACGGCCGGCGGTCACGTCTGTCACGGTGTGTCCTGTTCGTAAGCGGAGGGAGTCTCCTCTTCCTCAACAGCCGCGCGTGCCCCCGGCATCCCCGCTCCCGGCCCGATGTGGCCAAGGTCTCCCGCGAGGGCCGGCGGGAGGACGGTGCGTGACCGGTGCGGCTGGACGGCCTCCTACCTGCCCACGTGCAGGTGGGACGCCCAGCGGGTGGGAACCCGTCGGTAGTCCTGGCGGAGTCTGCGCAGGGCGTGGTGCAGGGTGAGCGCGATGTGGTCGGTGTCGGGGGCGCCGTCGGGCCGCTGCGGAAGGTGGTCGTACACGTCGACGGCGATGTCGGCCGCGGCGTCGTCGGCGACCGGCCAGAGGGTGCCGATCACATGGCGGTAGCCCGCGATCTGGAAGGCCGAGGTCAGATGGATGGCCTCGGCCGCGAACCGGGGCCCGGGGGCGGCGCGTCCAGACCGAGGGCGGCCAGGACCGGTTCGGTGACGACATCCCACAGCCAGCCCAGGGCCTCGTGCACCGACTCCTGCGCGGCGCGCCGGCTCAGGCCGCCCGGGGCGACCGCCCGCACTCCGGTGAACTCGGTGTCCGAGGCGTCCAGTCGCAGGCGCGTGGCGCTGAGCCGGTCGGCCAGTCCGGGCCGGGCCGCCCGCAGGCCGGTCATGTCGGTACGGATCTCCAGCGCCTGGTCGAGCGGCAGGCCCCGGCCCGCCTCCAGCAGCCGCAGGGCCCGTTCCGGATCGTCCAGGCGCAGGACGCAGGCGGCCGCGTCCGAGGCGAGCGAGGCGAATCTGCCCAGCCAGTTCTCCTGGCTCCGGCGAAGGCCCGTCGGGTGGCCCGGGGGCTGGACACCGGCGCCCTCGGCCGCGCCCGTGACCTGATCTGCCTGGAGGAGCCGTGTTCCCCGACGTGGTCGGGGGACCGGATGGCCGCAGCCGGTACCCGCGTACTGCGGGCGTACGACCTCGATCTGGAGTCCGCCTGGCCCCGGCTGTGGCTCGTGGTGCCGGAGCGGTCCGGGCCGAACTGGTGGAGGCCCGCGAGAAGGTGGACACCGCGTTCCGGCTTCTCGGCTGGGGGGTGATGTACCTCCTCCTCGGCGTCATGTGGTGGCCGGCCCTGGTCATCGGCGGCTGCACCCTCGCCGTCGCCGGACGCCGTGAACGCGGCGCGCTCGACGCCTTCGCCACGCTGGTCGAGGCCGCGGCGGATGTGCACGGCCGCGACCTCGCGCTCTGCCTGGGCATCCCGTGCGAGGGGGCCTTCACCCGTGAGACGGGAGCGGCTGTCACCCGGGCCCTGCAGAAGCCGCCGCACGGGGGCTGACGGCACTCGGCGGCGTGGGCGGGTGCGCGGCCGGGATCGGGGACGGGATGGGCGTGCATTTCGCGCGACGGCCGCATTGCCTTGTGTTACGGCGAGTTGACGCACCGTCAACAATGTGACGAGGTCATGCCAGCATGCCGGGATCGCTTGCCCGGCCCGAATCCACCCCGTCATCGTCGGTTGCGGTGTACGGACCCCGTACACCGCAACCCGTGGCGCGTGGACCCCCTCGCGCCACCCTTCGAGGAGGACCTCGCGATGGCAGCACTACGCAACACCCGGCGGCGGATCGCCGCGTTGATCGCCACGACGACGACCGTGGCCCTGGCAGCCGCGGTCGGTGCGGCCTTACCCGCCCAGGCCGCCGCGCCCGAGGGCAGAGTCCTGCACGCCGGTTCCGCGGAGGCGGTCCCCGGAAGCTACATCGTCACGCTGAAGCAGTCGGCCGGGCTCAAGGCGTCCGCGGCCGCCGGCAAGCAGCTCATAGCCGGCTACGGCGGCCGGATCGAGCGCACCTACTCATCGGCGCTGAACGGCTACGCCGCGGCTCTCAGCAGCACCGAGGCCAGGCGGCTGGCCGCCGACCCGGCCGTCGCCTCGGTCGAGCAGGACCAGAAGGTCCACGCGACCGCCACCCAGAGCAACGCCCCCTGGGGCCTCGACCGCATCGACCAGCCGAACCTGCCGCTGAGCGGCACGTACACCTACCCGGACTCGGCGGGCGGCGGCACCACCGTCTACGTCCTGGACACCGGGGTGCGCATCACCCACCAGGAGATCAGCGGCCGGGCCTCGTACGGCTACGACTTCGTCGACAACGACACCACCGCGCAGGACGGTTACGGGCACGGCACCCATGTGGCCACGACCGTCGCGGGAAGCACCTACGGGGTGGCGAAGAAGGCGAAGATCGTCGCCGTGCGCGTCCTCGGCAACGACGGCTCCGGCACCACCGCCGGGGTCATCGCCGGGGTCGACTGGATCACCGCCAACCACGTCGCCTCGTCCGTCGCGAACGTGTCGCTCGGCGGCGGTGCCAGCACCACGCTGGACGACGCGGTGCGCAAGTCCATCGCGTCCGGGGTCACGTACTCCATCGCGGCGGGCAATTCCGGTGCTCCGGCGGCCAATTACTCGCCCGCCCGAGTCGCCACCGCGATCACCGTCGGCGCGACGACCCGTACCGACGCCCGCGCGAGCTACTCGAACTACGGCTCGACGGTCGACATCTTCGCGCCGGGCTCCGGCATCACAGCGGGCTGGAACAGCTCGGACACCGCCACCTACACCGGCGACGGCACATCCTTCGCCGCCCCGCACGTCTCCGGTGCGGCAGCGGTCTACCTGACGAACCACCCCGGCGCCTCCCCGGCGGCCGTGGCCTCGGCACTCGTGAACGGCGCGACCTCGGGCGTCCTGACGGGCGTCGGGTCCGGCTCCCCGAACAAGCTGCTCAAGCTCGTCCCGTAACGACCTGACGGCCGGGGGCGCGTGCGGGGCGATCCCCTCGCACGCGCCCTCGGCGCGCGCCGGGCGGTCCGGGCCGTGCCCGGCCGCAGCCCCGGGGTTCCGGCCGGCCCCGGTTGCCGGGCCGCCAGGGGCCGGTCAGCCGGCGTCGGCGCAGCAGGTGGCGCCGTCCAGGGCCGGGCTCTCGCCCATCCGGCCGGCGTCGGCCTTGACGACGTAGACCTCCCACGGCTCCTTGCCGGGGCCGTGGACCCACACCTTGTCCTGGAGGGCGTAGCAGCAGGAGGTGTCGTTCTCCTCGAAGGTGGCGAGCCCGGCGTCCTTGAGCCGGGTGGTGGCGGCGGTGACCTCCTCGGTGGAGTCGACCTCGACGCCGAGGTGGTCCAGGCGGGTCTCCTGGCCGGGTTCGCCCTCGATGAGGACGAGCTTGAGGGGCGGGGCGGCGATCGCGAAGTTCGCGTAGCCGGGGCGCCGCTTGGCGGGCTCGACACCGAACAGCTTGGAGTAGAAGACCACCGACGCTTCGAGGTCGGCGACGTTGAGCGCGAGCTGGGCACGGGACATGACGATCTCCCTGATCAGGCTGTATCGATCTCTGTCGATTCAAGCTTGCGTCGTGAATCGAAAAACGTCAACATAGAAGGATGTCGAAACAAGAGCTTGTGGTCCTCGGTCAGGACGGTGCCGATGACTGCTGCCCCACCCTGCTGACCGCCCCGCTGGCCGAGGACCGGGCGGAGACGCTGGCGAAGGTGTTCAAGGCCCTGGGGGACCCGGTCCGGCTGCGGCTGCTGTCGATGATCGCGTCCCGCGCGGGCGGGGAGATCTGCGTCTGCGACCTCACTCCCGCCTTCGAGCTGTCCCAGCCGACGATCTCCCACCACCTCAAGCTGCTGAAGCAGGCCGGGCTGATCGACTCCGAGCGGCGCGGGACCTGGGTGTACTACCGGCTCCTGCCGGAGACGACCGACCAACTGGCCGCCGTCCTCACCCGCCCCGCCGGGACGCCCTCGTGAGCACGGGTACGGGCACGGGTGCAGGTACGGGTACGGGTGCGGGTCCTGATGTCGGGCGTCGCACCGGCACTTCTGCCGCCGGGCCGGTCGCGGGGCGGCTGTCGTTCCTGGACCGCTTCCTCGCCGGGTGGATCCTCCTCGCGATGGCCGCCGGGCTCGGCCTGGGCCGGCTCGTCCCGGGGCTGGGGGACGCGCTCGCGAGGGTGACGGTCACCGGGGTCTCGCTGCCGATCGCGCTCGGCCTGCTCGTGATGATGTACCCGGTCCTGGCCAAGGTCCGCTACGACCGTCTCGACACCGTCACCCGGGACCGCCGCCTGCTGATCCCGTCGCTCGTCCTGAACTGGGTCGTCGGCCCGGCCCTGATGTTCGCGCTCGCCTGGCTCCTCCTGCCGGACCTGCCGGAGTACCGCACCGGCCTGATCATCGTCGGCCTCGCCCGCTGTATCGCGATGGTCGTCATCTGGAACGACCTGGCCTGCGGCGACCGGGAGGCCGCCGCGGTCCTTGTCGCCCTGAACTCCGTGTTCCAGGTGGCCGCGTTCAGCCTGCTCGGCTGGTTCTACCTGAGCGTGCTGCCCGGACTGCTCGGCCTGGAGCAGACCACCCTGGACGTCTCCGTGTGGGAGATCGCCCGCTCCGTGCTGATCTTCCTGGGCATCCCGCTGCTGGCCGGATACCTCACCCGCCGGATCGGCGAGAAGGCCAGGGGGCGCACCTGGTACGAGGCGCGACTGCTCCCTCGTATCGGACCGTTCGCCCTCTACGGCCTGCTGTTCACGATCGTCGTGCTCTTCGCCCTCCAGGGCGACGCCATCACGTCCGAGCCGCTCGACGTCGTCCGGATCGCGGTGCCGCTGCTGGTGTACTTCGCGGTCATGTGGGCCGGGTCCATGCTGGTCGGGCGGGCCGTCGGGCTGGACTACCCGAGGACGGCGACCCTGGCGTTCACCGCGGCGGGCAACAACTTCGAGCTGGCCATCGCGGTCGCCATCGCCACCTTCGGCGTCACCTCCGGCCAGGCCCTCGCCGGGGTCGTGGGCCCGCTCATCGAAGTGCCCGTCCTGATCGGCCTGGTCCATGTGGCCCTGGCCGCCCGCCGCTTCTTCCCCGGACCGGCCCCGGCGGACGGACAGGCCGACGGACGGGCTGCCGGAGGGGCCGCCGGTCCGGCGCCCCGTCGGTAGCTGACGTACGTCAGTAGATGCCGGTACGTCCGTCGATCGCCTCGCGGATGATGTCGGCATGGCCCGCGTGCCGGGCCGTCTCCTCGATCATGTGGTGCAGGACCCAGCGCAGATTCGGTCCGAGTGGTCGGGGTACGCGCACGGAGTGTCCAGCGGGAGGCCCGCGGCGATCTCCCGCGAAATGGCCGCCTGCTCCTCGAAGTACGCCGTCCAGTGCTTGACCGTGTCCCGCTCGTCGACGCGGAAGTCCTCGTCGAACCAGCCCTCTTCCGCCGTCTCGGGCCACTCACCGGGGAACACCCACCCCGCGACGATGACCTGGAACCACCGGCGCTCCCGGAGCGCCGAATGCTTGAGCAGACCCAGCAGGGACAGCGAACTGACCGTCGGCGTCAGGAGGGCGTCCGCGTCGGACGCCCCCTCGGTCTTCCGGAGGAGACCGGCGCGCTGCTTGTCGAGGAAGCCGCCCAGGGCATCCCGTTCGTTGGATGTGGAGAACTGTCCGGTTGCCATGTCCAACGACGCTACCGGACCGGTAGGACAGCCCGGGGCGGTGCGGCGCGGCCCGCCATGTCCGTTCGCTCGCAGGCGTCTTGCGGGGTTCGCGGGACCCGCGAACCTGTCGCGGATCGCCTGCGTTTGTCGCCGCCCCCCCCCTGCAGCTTTGTCCGCGGTCCGTAACGGAGGGATCTTGCTGGGGCGTTCGTGTGTCTTCATGGGGGCAGGGCATCGGCGAAGACAACAAAGGGGTGGGCGGACATGGCGAAGCACAAGGGAAGGGGATGGCACGGCAGGCTTCTCGCGGCGGCGCTCGGAGTGACGGCGGTGGGCGCGGCCACCTCGGTGTGGACCGCGCAGGCCGACACCACCGGAGGGCGGCAGCCGCAGGCGCGGGCCAGCGCCCCGGCCAACGGGCCCGCCGGCAAGGTCGCGGAGGACATCGCGCACGCCTCCGACCGCGGCGCCCGTGGCGTCAACATCACCATCGACGACGGCCCCGACCCGACCTGGACCCCGCAGGTGCTCCAGCTCCTGAAGGAGAGCGGCGTCAAGGCCACGTTCTGCGTGGTCGGCACCCAGGCCCAGGCCCACCCGGACCTGGTCAAGGCGGTCGTGGCGGGCGGGCACCGGCTGTGCGACCACACCGTCTCGCACGACACCGCCATGGACCACAAGTCCGAGGTCTACCAGTCCCAGCAGATCCTGGACGCCGAGCGCATGATCACCAAGGCGTCCGGCGGTGTCCGGCCGCAGTACTACCGGGCCCCGGGCGGCGCCTTCACCCCGTACAGCCGGCACCTCGCCGCGTCGCGGGGGAGGCGGCCGCTGGGCTGGAACGTCGACACCAAGGACTTCGAGCACCCCGGCGTGGCCGCGATCGTCGCCACCGTGAAGAGCGAGATCTCCAACGGGCCGACCATCCTCTTCCACGACGCCGGCGGGGACCGCGCCGAGACCCTCGCCGCGCTGCGCGAGGTGCTGCCCTGGCTCAAGGAGCAGGGGTACACCTTCGGCTTCCCCGTGCGGTAGCAGCCGAAGCCCTCCGGCACTGACGCTCTGAGCCCGTAGCCCGTAGCCCGTAGCCCGTAGCCCTTGGTCCCTGGCACCCCTGCCCCGCCGTTTTCCGAAGGCCCCGCACGAGTTCCCCCTCGTGCGGGGCCCGCCGCATTTCGCTATGCGGCCGGCAGGCACGGGGGCACCTGCCGGGACAGGGTGGCCTCCACCATCTGCAGGTCGGGGCCGCTGGACGTGACGATGAAGACCAGATGATCTCCCTCGGGGATCGCCGCGGGGTTGATCACGTGGTAGATCCCGCGGGAGTTCCGCTTCACCTCGTCGTTCGGAAGGACCTTGTCGAGCGCCTTGAGATTGGCGTGGTCGCTGTGGAACGTGGCGTGGCACGAGGCCGAGGGCGTCATGACGGCGGCGGGTACGCCGGCCTTGCGCAGCGTGGCCTGGAGCCCGGGGGCGCCCTTGCGGCGGAACAACTGCACGGCGACCGTGCCGCCCGGTCCGGACTTCACGGCGTAGTCGGCGTTGGTGACGTCGAGGCGGGTGCCCTCACCGGTGCGCGGTGTCGCAGTTGCGATGCCCGCGCCCGATTCCTGTGTGGCGGAGGCCTGCGGTGCCGGAGTGGCCTGCGTGGCGTCGTGCGGACCGGGCAGCAACGGCAGGGCGGTCACCACCGCGGCGACGGCGGCGGCCAGGCCCGCGGTGAACGCCACCCGGCGGAGCGGCGGGTGGAACCGGACCGGGGAGCGCCGACCGGTGGCGGCGGGCAGTGTGGCGGCGTGGTCGGCCAGCTCGCGGGCGAGCTCTTCCTTGAAGTGCAGGGGGGCGTTCACTGTGCGGCCTCCAAGAGGGCTTCGCTGGGGGTTCCGCGGTGGGCGGGACGGCTCGGCACGGTGCCGCGCAGCGCCTTGCGGGCGCGGTGCAGCCGTACCCGGGCGGCGGTCACGGTGATGCCGAGCGACTGGGCCGCTTCGCGGACGGTCAGCCCGTCCAGGGCGACCAGGTCCAGCACCTTGCGCAGCGGTTCCGAGAGCGCGGCGTGGGCGGACGCCATGTGCCGGGCGGCGCGGTCGGCGTCGATCCGTGCCTCGATGGCACCGAGGTCCTGCTCGTCCAGCAGCCGGTGCCCGCGGATCCGGGCCACCGCCCGCTGCTCGCGGACGCTGCCCTGGAAGTGGGCGTTCAGGACGTTGCGGGAGATGCCGTAGAGCCAGGCGACCGGTACGCCGCGCCGCGCGTCGTAGGTGTGCGCGCTCTCCAGGGCGGCCACGAAGATGTCCGCCGTCAGGTCGGCGGCGAGGTGGGGGTTGTCGACGCGGCGGGTGACGAACCCGAGCACAGCGTCGAACTGCTGCTCGTAGAACGCGGCGAAACCCGCCGGGTCACGTGCGGGTGGTGCTGCCGTACGGTCCGCTGCCACGGAATGCTCCTCAGGACGGATCGGAAGATGCGATCGCTTACACCTCTTCTTGGGAGCCGTGCCGGAAAACGTTACATCCGCCTCCTGCGGCCCGCCCGCCCCGGCCGTTCGCGCCGTCGTGGTGGGACAGCCGTGAGGGGCCGGGTGCCCTGAGTCATACTGGGGCGCCGGATCGGGAGGGGCGTACAGCGTATGAGGTATGGGGCGGACGGTGCGGGCCTGCCGGAACATATCGGCGGGTACACCGTGGAGCGGGAGTTGGGCGCCGGCGGGATGGGCACCGTCTACCTGGCCCGCTCCCGGGGCGGCCGTGCGGTGGCGGTGAAGGTGGCGCGCCCGGAGCTCGCGTCCGACCCGCACTTCCGGGATCGGTTCCACGCCGAGGTCGCGGCCGCGCGCAGCGTGGGCGGTTTCCACACGGCACCTGTGGTGGACGCGGACCCGGCGGCGGAAGCGCCCTGGCTGGCCACCGCCTACGTACCGGGCCCGACGCTCGCCGGACTGCTCGACGCCGAGGGGCCGATGGGCGAGGCGCGGCTGCGGCAGCTGGGCGCGGCTCTCGCCGAGGCGCTGGAGGCGATCCACCGCTGCGGCCTGGTGCACCGCGACCTGAAGCCCGGAAACATCATCATGGCTTCGGACGGCCCGAGGGTCCTGGACTTCGGCATCGCGAGGGCGCTGGAGTCACCCCGCCTGACGGCCACCGGGATGGCCTTCGGCACCCCGGGGTTCCTGGCGCCGGAACAGGCACAGGGCCAGGAAGTGGGCCCCGCCGCCGATGTGTTCGCCCTGGGCGCCGTGCTCGTGGCGGCGGCGGGCGGCAGCGCGTTCGGTGCGGGTACGCCGATGGGCATGATGTACCGCTCGGTGCACGAGGCCCCCGACCTGACCGCCGTGCCGGAGGGCCTGCGCCCGGTGGTGGCGTCGTGCCTGGCGAAGAGCCCGGACCAACGGCCGACGCTGGGGCACCTGCTGGACCTGATCGCACCGGCCACCGCGCGGTACTCCCCCACGGTGGCCGTTCCCCCTCCGCCGCCCCATGCGCCGCACATCCCCGCCCCGATGCATCAGCCCCCGGCGGGCTACGGAAGCGGAAGCGGAAGCGGATACGGCTACGGATACGGGGGTGGGGGCGGGGCGCCGCCACCCGACGACCTCGCCTTCCTGGCGGTCGCGCCGGACAACGCGCTCATGATCGACGAAATGGGCGTGACGATCGACTTCCGGTTCAGGTCGCTGCAGTTCGGCTGGGACGAGATCAGAACGGTCCAGTACGCGCCCGAGGGCCCCAAGCACCTCAGGGTCGTCGTCCACCTCCACGACGGCACGGCCCACCCGTGTCTGCTGGCCGCCCGCAGGCGGAGCCGCCTCAAGCAGTGGCTCCATGACCTGCCGATGATCCTGGCGTGCTTCACCTAGGATCTTCGGTCCGGGTCCGGCCTGATCCCCACGAAAGCCTCCGGCGGCATCGGGTACGCGTCACACAGCAGGGACCCGGCCCACCTCCGGCATGAGAGCCTCGCAGCGTGGCCACGGAAGCGGAGGCAGGGGAGCTGCTGCACCGGCGCGGCTGGCGGAAGGCGTTCACGGCCACCGGGATGGTGGAGGCGTGGGCCGCCCTGGTGGGCGCCATCGAGCGCGGCTACGAGCTCGACATCTACGAGTACACCAATGACCTCTACAGCCGGAACTGGCTGCACGAGGCATGGCTCCTGCTGGACGAGCACATCGTCCAGCTCCTGACCCCGAGGATCAAGGCTCTGGACGACCGGTACAAGGCCGCCACCGTCGACGACGACGGCCAGGCCCTCGACCACTTCCACCGCCTGCCCGGCCCGACCTGTGGTGGTGGCGACGACACCCCCGCGTCCTCACCGGAGACCTGGGCCACTCGCTCCGCGCGACCGGTGCCATCGGCGTGGCACCGGACACGTCCTGACCTCGGACTGACGGCCCGTCCGCCGGAACAGCCGCCGCTACCCCGCCGCCGCTGTCGCCGCCGATGCCTCGGCCAGCCGCTCGAACGTCTCGTTGAGTACCGTCCTGCGCGCGTCCTTGTACGCGGGCTTCGGCTCCAGCCCGTCGATCGTCCGCTCCCACACCGCGAGGAACGTCTCCCGCCAGGCCCGGATCACCTCGGGCGGCGGCAGGGTCACGCCCACCCAGCCCTGGCGGTGCAGGACGAGCAGCAGTTCAAGGTTGCAGGGGACGGCCACGCCCCAGTACTCGTCCTGCTCCAGCTCCACCGGATCGCCGCCCATCGCCTCCGTCACCTCGGCGACCAGCCGTTCGGCCAGCTCCGCGAGATGGTCCGCCGCCGTGTCGCTGTCGAAGTTGCCCGCGCCCCACGTACCCACTGTTCCGCCTCCGCGTTGTACGTCGTCGATCCCTTCCGCCATCACAGCAGAGGGCACTGACAGCGGGCGCCGCCCTGGAGCCGGCGGACAGCGGACAGGGCTCAACGCGCCGAGCCAGGAGTGCCCTTCGGGTCTGCGGACTCACGGAGGTCATCCTCGAACGCGTGGTGGAGCGTGTACCGCCGACGGCCGACGCCCCCGGAGGCGGGGTGCCGGGAGGCGGCTTCGTGGGCGGCGTCGGTCCATTCCGCGACGACCATGGCCTGTTCACCGTCCGGTGTCAGGTGGACGTGCGCGGCGAGCAGGCCCACCACCGTGTCGGCGGCCAGGCGGGAGCGTTCGGCGGTCCCGGTGAGCCACTCGCTCATCAGGGCTGTTCCGGCGGCAGGGCGGACGAGGTCCAGGAAGCGTGTCATGGACGTCGACCCTCAAGCATCAACCGCACTTGAGGTCAAGGCGCGTGCCGGGACGAGCCGAGCCGTGCGCCGGGACGGGCCGTGCGGTCGGGGACGCCCGCCGGGGGAGACCCGTCAGGCCGATGCCCCGCTGTCGACGACCAGGTCGGTGCCGACCACCGCGCCGGCCATGGGCGAGGCTAGGTAGAGCACGGCGGCCGCCACTTCCCCGGCCTCCGCGACCTGGCCGAGCGGGTTCTGCGACTTCACCCGCTCGGCCCGGTCGGAGTCGCTCTCGCCCGGCAGCAGCGACATGGGAGCGGCGGAAGCACCCGGGCTGACCGCGTTGATGCGGATGCCCTGGTGGATGTGGTCGAGAGCGGCGGCGCGGGTCAGCGCGGAGACCGCTGCCTTCGACGTGATGTACGGGGCGAGGTTCGGGATACGCAGGTGCGCGCCAAGGTTGGAGGAGACGTTGACGATGACCCCGCCACCGTTCTCCTTCATGTGGGCGATCTCGTGCTTCATGGCCAGCCAGACGCCGGTGACGTTGGTCCGCAGTACCGCGTCCCAGTCCTCCTCGCTCACCTCTCCGACAGGAACGGAGCCCCGGAGTATCCCGGCGTTGTTGACCGCGATGTCGAGCCCGCCGAAGCGGGTGACGCTCTCGTGCACGAGGCCCCGGAGCCGGTCCGAGTCGGTGACGTCGGCCGTGACGGCGGCAGCCGTGCCGCCGGCCGCCCCGATGAGGCGGACCGTCTCGTCCAGGGAGGCCGCGGTGCGTCCTGCGGCGACCACGGACGCGCCCTCGGCGGCGAAGGCGAGCGCGATCGCACGCCCGAGACCCGAGCCCGCACCGGTGACGAGCGCGGTCCTGCCAGTGAAGCGGTTCATTGTTCGGCAACTCCTGGGGATGGGAAGGGTGGTGCAGACGGCATATTTTTGACCGCTCATTCCAATATTTGGGCGTCACTATTTGAGCGTCACTATTTGGGCGTCATTACTTGAGCGTCACTATTCGGGCGTGATTTGGGCGTGCGGGAAGGTGCTCGCGGATTGCGGTGTGTGAGTCGGCCGCGCGCGGCTCAGGCGTTGGTGCCCCGGTCCAGCAGGGTCAGGGCCTGCTCTGTCGCGTCCCGCACCCGGGCGGGATCGCCGGACGTCTTGCCGACGATCCTTACGCCCTGCATGAGGACGAGCAGCATGCGGGCCAGCGCGCGCGGATCGCGGTCCTCCGGCAGCTCGCCCTGGGCCCGCGCCCGTGCGAGCGACGACTGCAGCAAGGTCTCGAAGTGTTCCCAGCTGATCTCGACCCGTCGGGCCGCCGCGGGGTCGTGCGGGGCCAGTTCGGCGGCCGTGTTGGTGATGAGGCAGCCGTTCGACCGGTCCGGGGCGGAGGTGGCCTCCGCGGCGAAGCGGCGTACGACCGCGCGCACGGCGGGCAGCGCGGGCCCCGGCCCGGACAGCTCGGAGAGGAGGAGCGGGTCACGCTCCTCCGCGTACCGGTCCAGGGCCTTCAGGTACAGCTCGTGCTTGTTGCCGAAGGTGGCGTAGATGCTGGCGCGACCGATGCCGAGATGCTCGACGAGGTCGGCGACCGACGTCGCTTCGTAGCCGCGCCGCCAGAACAGCTCAAGGGCCGACTGCAGCGCGGTGTCCGGATCGAATTCCTTGGTCCTGGCCACGTCGGAGACCGTAGACGAATACAGAACGACCGGTCAACAATCGCTTCGGGGTCGGCGCCAGGAAAAGCCGGTTGGCCAACGGGTGCCGAGCCGGAATGATCCTGATGCGCGGGGACGGGGGAGAGGGAGAGGGGTGGGCGATGGCTGACGTGTTCGCGTGTGCGCGGTGCGGTGAGGTGCTGACGGACCCGGTGACGCGGGTCGCGCTTCCGTCCCGCGCCCACCAGCGGTACGGACACGAGATGCTTCCGGCGCTGATGGATCCGGGCACGTATGCCGCCGATCCCGAGCCCTCCGGTCCGCCGTGGCGGCCGTGGAGCGAGGTCGGGCCGGAGGAAGCGGAAGCCCGCGGCGTTTTCGCACCGGTCCACGCGCTGTCCTTCGGCGCACCGGGGGCGGTGGCCGTCGCACCCGGCGACACACGGGGCACGGTCCTGATCCCGGAGCGGTGCGACGGCTACTGCCTGGGGCTGGACGGGCGGGACGGCCCGAACCTTGCGTGTGCCCGATGCGGTCAGCCGGTGGCGACCCGTATCGACTGCTGGCGGCCTCGGCGGGCGCTCCCGTATCGGTCCCTGACGGCCTCGTCGCCCAGACGTTCGCCCGCGCACTCGAAGCGCTGCTCCCGCCGGAACCATTGGTTCCGCCAGACCCGTTGGCACCGTCGGCTCCATCGAGTCCGTCACGTTCGTCGGCGAAGCGGGCGGCCCTTGCCGGACCGGGTCTGCCGGCCTCGGGTCCCGTTCCTGACATCGCCCTGGTCCCGCGGCATCCGCGTACGGGCGAACCGTGGCAGCCGCCGGGCGGCGCGGAGACCGTGCCGGTGGACGCCGATGTGTGGCAGGGGATGGCCTTCCCCCGCGAACCGCTGCCGGTCCCCGCGACAGGCGGAATGCCCGACGGAGTCCTCCGCGACGACCCCCTGCCGCCGTACCCCCACGTGCTGTTCCACCCCGACCAAAAGGTGCTCCTCCACACGCTGGCACGTCTGCCCGCCGTCCGTCAGCCGTGGCTGCGCCGGATCTACGACCGCGTGAGGCAGCACCCGTACGACCTCTTCTAGGCAGCCGCACCCGGCCACGGCACGGGGCTGCCCACCCGGTCGACGTGCCGTGCCGGAAGCCGGGGCCGCGTCAGCCGGAGTGGCGGGGAGTATGGCGACGAGGAGACCGCTCGGCCCGAGCCCCGCCCACGGGACGAGGGGGAACCAACATGCCCAGATCCCCAGGGAGTTCGAGGACTCCGCTCACCGTCACGAGCAGCTCCGGCGAGGGCAGTGGCGGCCCGCCCGGTGATCAGGGGTTCCACAATGCTCCTCCGGACATGAACGACGACGACGCCTCGCCGGCCCCGGGTACGGAGGCGATCTGCTGGCTGGATGTCGAACCGTCTGTCCGCACTGCCGGGAATCCTCCACGCGGAGACCGCGCTCACCGCACGCAGAACCAAATGCGCCGGCCCCTCCTCGCACGGCCCCGTGACGCATGGCGGGCACGCCGGTGCGGCCGGTACTGGCGCGGCCGGTGGCGTGTTTCGCCCTTTCAGGGCCACGCGTCACGCGGGTCTTCGCGCTGAGCCCAGGTCCTGCCCGGATCGGGCGGGTTGCCTCAGATCATGATGCAGCCGTTCTGCAGGGCTATCGCCCCGGTTGCCACGACGGCCATACAAACGAGGTGGTGAACGCAAGAACTCTGTGCATGCGCGAGGACCTTCCTGTCGACGATGGAGCGTGCGTCAGTCAGTGCCCGGTCAGCCGCAGGCCCACCGGCCCGAGAATCCGAAATTCAACCAGCGCCTCCGCTGGTTCTTCGGATAGCCCATGAGAATGGCACCAAGCGGCGAATCCCGCCATCACCGGTGCCACACATCGTGCGATCGCTTCCCATTTCTATGACCAACCCGAGCCGCTCCGGGGCAGCACCCGAAAAGGTCCGTTTCATCGGGCAAACCGGGCCCGGCCGGCCGGCCGAGAGCCGAGTGGGAACGCCCCGCCCGGCACGGCATGGCATGGCACGGCAGCAGGGTCCGGACCCCGTACGTCGTGGTCCGGACCCTGCGGCGGCGTCGCGTCAGCTCTGTGCGGTGTCGTCGCCCGTCTGCCCGGAGCGCTCGGCTCCGTCCTCGGCTGCGCTCTCGGCTCCGCCGGTCTTCTCGCGCATCTTGCGCACCAGCTCCGCCTTCTGGTCGGCGGCACCCTTGCGGTCGAGGTTGCGGTGCGGACCGTTGTTCTGCCGTTCGGCGCGGGACAGCCTCTTGCGCTGGCCGCCGCCCATGCCTACGGGGTTGTTGATGTTCTTGCTCACGGTCATGGGTTCTCCCGGAATGGTGTGAAGTGATCTACGGATTCATCGGTGGGGGACGGGCACGGCGACATCGGTGGACGTCAGCGGGAGCCCGTCACGCGCTCACTCGTAAATCGGCGTCTGGAAGAAGATGGCCGTCTGGAAGGACATGCCAAAGACGTTACCCGGTTCCGTCGGCCCCGCACACCAGCTATCGCCGCCCCGGCCCCGGCCGCACTTCCGGTCGGCAGCCGAGGCAGGCAGGGCCCGAACGAGAAGCGGCGCACATCGCGCGCGACGACACACGCCCGCGGCGGCTCCTCCGCCGCAGGGCGCCGTGGAAGGATCGCGGCAAGCCGGACACCACCCGATCAGGCCGGTTCGGGAACTCGGTGCGGGAGAGAAGAGATGTCCTTACCGGAACCTGAGCGCGAGGCCGAAGCGGCGGCGGCCATCGGCTTCGACCTCAGCGAATGCGTCCGGGAACCCATTCACCGGCTGGGCATGATCCAGTCCCACGGGACCCTGCTCGCGGTGGAGGCCGATACCGGCACCGTGGACACCGCGGCACTGAACACGCTCTGCCTGCTGGGGGTCGCCGCCGAGAAGCTGGTCGGAGGGCCCGTCACGCGGGTGCTGTCCCCCGAGCACTGGGCGGAGGCGCTCCAGATCTGCGCCGAGCACGACGCGGCAAGCCTGGTTCTCCCCGTCTCCCTCGATATGGCGGGCGCACCCAGGACGTTCGATGTGACCGCGCACCGGCAGGGGCCTCCGGTCGTTCTGGAGTGTGAGTCGCGCACCGTCGCGGCGCCGCGCTTCTCGCACTTCTACCAGGGGGTCCGGCGAGCTCTGACGCGTCTGCGGTCCTCGACGACAGCGGTCGAATGCTGCCGGGCAGCCACCCGTGAGATCAGGGCGCTGACCGGCTTCGAGCGCGTGGTCGCCTACCGCTTCGACGGGGAGAACGGGCCGGGAGAGGTGGTCGCCGAGGGCCACGAGCCCTGGCTCGGACTCTGGTTCCCCGCCAGCGACATCCCGCCCCAGGCGAGGCGGCTCTACCGCGACAACTGGATCCGGGCCATCGCCGACGTGGACGACATCAGCGTGGGTCTGCACCCTCCCCTCCGAGCCGGTTCGGGCCTGCCACTGGACCTGTCGGACTCCGTGCTGCGCACGGTGTCCGGCTTCCACCTGGAGTACCTGCGGAACATCGGAGTGAAGTCGTCGATGTCGGTGAGCGTCCTCCGGGAGGGCGAACTCCGGGGGCTGATCGCCTGTCACGGCTACACCGCTGTCACCATGCCCCCGGAACTGCGGGCGGCGTGCGAGTTCTTCGGCGTGGCCTTCTCCCTCCAACTCGCGGTCATCGAGGAACGGGAGCAGGTCGAGGCGCTCACCGCGTCCCGCGAGCGCCTCGACCGGATCATCTCCCGGGTCACGTCGGACCTGGAGGACTCACTCCTGGCAGGTGACAACGCCTTGAGGGATCTGCTGGACGCCGACGGCGCGGTGCTCTGCCGCGGTGACCGCAGCACCATCAGCGGGATGAGCGTTGCCCCCGCCCTGCTGGAGAACCTTCAGGCGCGCGCGGCAGGGCCGGCACCCGGCACGGTCTGGAGTACGGACCGCCTGTCCGAGGAGCCGGACCATCCCGACGCCATGATGGACGGCGGTGCGGAAGACGGTGCGGAAGGTGGCGTGGAGGACGGTCCGGCAGGGGCCCTGATGGTGACGCTGAGCCGCTCGGGCGACTTCCTCGCCTGGTTCCGCAGGCCCGTCCGACCGCCCGTCAATGGGCCACCGACCCCTCCAGGCCCGTCCAGGTCGGACCGCGCGGGCGACGCTGCTCCTGATCACCGTGGACGGCGTCAGCATGGAACCCCACTGCCGGCACGGGGACAGGCTGCTGATGCTGCGCCGGCCGGTGGCCAGGCTACGCCGAGGTCGCGTGGTCGTGCTGCGCGGCCCGTTCGGCGCGGCCGGAGCCCAGCGGACCGGCGAGGCGCGCTATGCCGTGAAGCGCCTGGCGGGCACTGGCCGGCCAGCCAGTGCCCGCTGGGACGGCCGGTGCTGGTCCGACAGTGCCACGGCGCCGGGTGGCGGTGCTGGGGGACAACGCTGCGCACAGTTCTGACTCACGGGAATGGGGGCTGCTACGTGCCGACCAGATCGGCGGAGTGGTCGTGGGCCGCGTCCGACGGGCGGCACTGCCGTAGCCCGTACTCCCGCGAAGCCATCGAGGCCCACTGGCTGTTGGATGGGAGCGCGTCGAACAGTGTGCTCCCTGCATTCAGGGCGTGATGGGGGCGCGACTGCTCGCAAGAGGGCCCGACAACAGAGAAGCCCCCCCCGGCTGTTGGCCTGGGGATTGTAGTTTCGAGCTGTGGAGCGGGTGACGAGAACCGAACTCGCGCTCTGAGCTCGGGAATCAAGGGCGCTTGGCAAGCCCAAGTCGATCTGACCTGTGTCTTTCCCCAGGGTGGGGTGGTTGGTCATGGTCCCTGGGATCCGTATCTGACCGGTGTCGTCCGCTCTGCTGGGCACGGACGGGGCACATCGACGGCAGGTCATCAATCTGAGGCCTTGTGCTGGAGTGGGCAGCCAGCCATGGCAGCCGACGGGTGAGTGGCTGTCGCGACGCGGCGCACTCGACTTCAGAAGTGTCGTGGCGGAGGCGGGCGGACTGTGGCCTCGGACCGGTCCGGCTCGGCGCAGGAGCCGTCCACCGGGCCCCCAGGCCGGGTCCGCCGGGGCGCCGTCAGCCGTACCAGAGTGAGCGTCGCCGCGAGGTACACCATCTGAGTGACGGTGCGGGGGAGCAGCTCGTCCCACCATGGGAGGTTCGGCTCCGACAGCGCCCACACCGCGTTGGCGGGGAACACGGCTACGAGCAGGGCGCTCAGCCCCAGCCCCGCCCAGGGGACGAATCTGCTCGCCAGCATGCCCAGTGCACCGGCGAGTTCGAGGATCCCACTCACCGTGACCAGCAGCCCTGCGAAGGGTAGTCGGCTCGGCACCATGTCGACGAGTTCCGCGCGCATGCCGACGAAGTGGACGGTTCCCGTCAGCAGGAACAGAGCGCAGAGCCCTGCGCGAAGGGCGAGCTCAAGGCCCCGATCGCGGTGGAACAGCATGGCGTTCGCCGCAAGAGTGACGCCGGACACGACGAGCAGGGTGATCAGAGGTTCCATGATGCTCCTCTCGACAGAACGGGCTGCGAGGCGTCACAGCAGCGACTGCGCTCGGCGCATGGTGTCGGTATCGATCTCCTGGATCCGGACGACGACGCCGTCCGGATCGGTGACGCGGATGCTGCGCCCGAAGTCCTCCTTGACGAGATCGTGCGCGTAGCCGGCGGCCGTGAGCCGGGCGGCGACATCCTCCAGCTTCTCGTCGGTGGAGAAGCCGAGTTCCACTGTCCCGGCCGGTCGGCCCTTGGAGACGGACGCGTCGTGGAGCCCGACCGCACCGGCCCCCGCGTCGAGGTGCGCCCAGACGGGCACGCTGTCCTCGGAACGAAAGATCAGGCCGAGCCCGGTGTAGAAGCTCCGGGACGCTTCGATGTCGGCGACATAGCGGATGGGCAGGACAGTGAGCATGTTCTCTCCTCGGCAGACTGCTGAGTGCGGCGGGTGGGCGCAGAGGGGGATTGCGCTGCGGGACCGAGCTCTCAGCCTCGCGCGCCGGTCAGCTTTCGAACGTAGAATCGGAGTACATCGGTGGAACAGGTGCATGGAAAGGGATATGACGGGGGATCGCGTCACACTCGACGCCACTGACCGGCGGATCATTCACGCGCTTCAGGTCGACGGGCGGGCTTCGTTCAGCCGCATCGCGGCAGTGCTGGACCTCGGCGAGCGCACGGTGGCCCGGCGCTACCAGCGCCTGCGCTCCCATCTCGCGCTCCGCGTCGTTGGCATTTCCGACGCGCGGCGCCTTGGTCACCTCGACTGGTTCGTCCGGATCCGCTCGATGCCCGAAGTGGTCGACTCGATCGGCGCCGCGCTTGCCGGTCGTGAGGACACCTCCTGGGTCGCCTCCATGGCCCCGGGAACCGAGCTGACATGCATCGTCCAGGCTGACCCGGCGGACGTCGACAGACCTGGCACCGCCTTCGACCAGCTCGGCCGCAGGAGGAATATCTCCTCCCTCACCGCGCAGTGCCTGCTCGCCCCGGTGGCCGGAGTCGGCGGCTGGGGCGGACGTCTCGGCGCACTGACCTTGGACGAGGAGTCCGAACTTGCCCCGAACACCGTCATGTCCCATGAGCGCGACGCCCGGGTCACACCAACTCCGGAGGACCAACGACTCCTGCGCCTGCTCGCCGAGGATGCCCGTACGAGCATCGCTGCACTGGCGCACCTGACAGCCACTCCCGAGTCCACGGTACGGCGCCGCGTCAACGATCTCGCCGAGAACGGCCTGCTGTTGTTCGAGGTCGAGATCGACCCCCGGCTCTACGGCCGCACGGTCGAGGCGATCTGCTGGCTGGATGTTGCACCGGCCCGGCTGGCCGCCGTCGGGAAGCAGCTCGCAACCCACGGCGAAGTGGCCTTTGCCTCCACGACGACCGGGCCGACCAACGTTCTCGCCTTCCTCGAACTCAGCAGTGCCGCAGCCTTGCACGATTACCTGACGGACCGGCTGGGAGCGCTGGAGGGAATCCGCCATGTCGAGACCGCGCTAACCGGCCGCAGAATCAAACGCGCCGGCCCACTCCTCGTGCGGCGTCGAAGCGCATGACATGTACAGGCGCACCGGCCCCTGGGGGCTCCGAAGTATTCGGTTGTTGAAAGGGCACGCCTCAGACCTTCGCGCGAACTTGGGGCGACCCCGGACACGCACACGACGGACCCGCATGGCTCTCGGACGAAGGTCAAGGCCCTGATCACTGACCAGGGGCCTTCATCAAAGAGCGGGTGACGAGAATCGAACTCGCGCTCTGAGCTTGGGAATCACCGGCGCCTACGGTTGCCCCGTGCGCCCTGACCTGCTGATACGTCACTCCGCAGGTGCTCCTGGTGTGGTCTCGCGGGCCCCGTGTTCACCGCTGTTGTCCGTCGGGCTGGGCATGGATGGGGCATGAGTGGCGGGGTGCTGCGGATATCCGTCGGGGTGCGCACCGATGGGCATGCCAGCGGGGATGCCAGTGCGCGCGCACGCTCACGATCTGGGGGAGCACTTCTGCGTGGAGAACTCCGAGACGGTGCGCCCGTGCTGTTCTCAAGGACCGGGCCTCCTCCATGTAGCCGCAGGTGAGCGCGAGGGGGACAACCGCAGCTTTCGGGCTTCAGGGACGCAGGGATCCGCGGCGGACGCCCTGCATACGGGCGCCGGTCAGCACGGCCCCGTCAGTCTTCGCCGAGATGAGGACGGCGTCCGTCAGGTCGGCGTCGGTGAGGTCAGTGCCGGTGAGGTCGGCGCCGACGAGCCTCGCGCCGCGCAGGGAGGCTCCGCAGGCCACGGCACCGGCCAGGCGGGCGCGGGAGAGGACGGAGTCGTCGGCATGAGCCCTCGTCAGGTCGGCGTCGCCGAGGTCGCAGAGGCCGGCGTTCACTCGGGTGAGTACGGCGCCCGCCAGGCTCGCCCCGCGCAGGTCGGCACCGGTCAGGAAGGCGTCGGTGAGGTCGCAGTCGGTGAGGGTGGCGCCACGCAGGTCACGCGTAGCCGAGGTGGACGCCTGACAGGTCCAGACCCGAGAGATTCGCACCGGCCAGTGGGATGCCGCCCAGGTCGTTATCGGTGCCCCACGGCTGCGTCCATGAGCGCACCATCGCGCGCCAGTCGCCGGTGCCCGCGGTCAGGGCGGACCGGAGCTCGACCAGGAAGGGCGCGTTCTCAGACTGAGCCCATCGCCTCCGTAACTCGGTTGCGTGGCTCTCTTCGTCCGGGATGCTGGGGGGAGTGGTCATGCGGCTGGCGTTCCGTCCCTCTTGTCACTGTTGTTTGATCTGGTGCAGGAAGCCCTTTACGCGATCCAGGTGGTAGACTGTTTCGTCGTACTTCTTGATGAGGACTTCGAGTTCTCGATCCGTCATCCCCTCCGGCAGTCGTTCCATCTCCTTCCAGAGGACCTTACGGACGTTCTCCAGTCCCTGCTGTGCCTGAGTGAGGGGATGTCAAGCACCTGGTCGGCCTGCATGCGGGTGAGCTTGCAGATCTCATGCGTGAGCGCCTTGAGCCCCCATACCTCTATGGCGAGTTTCGTTGTCGACGAACTGATCGACCTCGCCGGGCAATGTGTCGGTGGTGAGGAGACGCCACAACTTCGAGACTTGCCCCGTGATGCGGGCCGCCCGCTCGCGGTGCTCCTGCGCCTCCGGGACTTCGCTGTACCGGCGCAGGCGGAGGCGCATGTCTTGGAGGGCGGCCTGCACGTTCACCGAGCGGTTGCCGTCGGCGCAATCGAGGAAGCCGCGCCAGGTGGTCATGGCACCGTCGACGTCGCCTTGGCGTAGGCGTACGCCGCCGAGGTCGGCGAGGAGGAGGACGCGGGTGTCCAGCGCACCCTCACAACCAGGTGGAGCAGTCCTCCGCGGAGAACTCCGCGACCGCGGCGTCCTTCACGCTTTCAAGGTCCGGGATGTAGGGGCGGACGTCGGGAAGGGGTGTGCAGAACGTGATGTTGGAGGTCAGTGGCGCCTCGTCCGTATCAGCGAAGGAGAACGAGACGTAGGACTTCACCGCGGTGTCGCCGAAGTCTTCTTGGGCGCGCTGCAGGCACGCGGCGACGTAGGCCAGGCACCTCCGTACGAGGAGGGGCGCACGTTCGTCCGTCGCGGTGGGCAGGTCGTAGTCCGTCATTCCCCTGCCGTTGACCGTGGTTTCCTCCGCGAGCCGGTCGGAGTATGCCGGCAGGTCCTCGGGGAGGAGATCGGTCAGCACCCGCCCGCCGGCGGGCGTCAATGACCAGCCGCGTCCCACGACTTCACGGAACATAGGTGGGATGTCCTGGGAGCTCAGTCCTGCCGTGTCCGTCTCCTGCAGGAGCGCCCTCATTCGAGCATTGCTTCGCATGTCTAGCCCTCGCCGAGTGCGGCGAGCCCCTTTCTGATTCCTGCAAGGAAGCCTGGACTGCTCCCGACGGACTTCTCGATGCTACGCGGAAGGCCCTCGAACTTACCTGTCTCGAAGTCGTATTGGTACTTCGCGCCCTTATTGCTCTGGTCCTGGAAGTGCAACTGTCCGGCTCGCCCACCGGGATCGAGATTCTCCACGTCGATCCGGTATGGCCCATGATTCCACAACGTCTTGCTGGTGATCTGGGTTCCGTTGGCCCCGATCATGCCCTTCGCGTCGGGGTCCTTGATTCCGTAGAGCTCGCGGTTCGCCTCGATCCGCCGCTCCACGACGTCGGGGTGATACGGATCCTTCTCGAATCCAGGAGACGATGTGTAGCCCTCACGCAGAGGCTCGTACGGCGCCAAACCGAGTGGGTCGGACCACCGATGAGGGTTGGCGACGTAGGCGACAGCGTTCGGAGCCGGTGCCAGTCCGAGGGGATCGGGAGAGAGGTAGCGGGCAGTTTCGGGGTCGTAGTGGCGGCTGACGTTGTAGTGCAACCCGGTTTCAGGGTCGTGGTACTGGCCCGGGAACCGGAGCGGGGTGTAGGCCGTACTCGATCTGGACCAGGTGGTGGTTCCCCAGAGGGTGGCCCGTGTGCTCCAGGCCAGACCGCCTGACTCATCGATCAGCTCGGTGGGGGCACCAATCAGGTCGGTGGCGATGGCGAAGAAGCGTTCGTCGATCGCGGCGTCCGAGGAAGCCGGCGTCAGAATGCGTTCGCTCTGGGCCAGTGGCCGCACCCCGCGGTGGTCCCATGTCAGGGCGACGGTGTGAGGCACAACGTGCGAGGTTGTGGTCTGCTCACACAGCGTGTTGCCGTCCCAGGTGAACCTGGTCTCCTCGACGACCGTGCGCCCGTCCTCGGCGAGCCGTTGCTTCAGAGTGCGGCGCCCCAGAGGGTCGTACGAGTAACGCCACCGAGTGCCGTCCGGAGTGGCGACCCCGATGAGACGGTCCTCCGCGTCCCAGGTGTAGTGCCATGTGTCCGGCTTGCGGGACAGCCTCACCTTCTGGCGCAGGACGATGCGGCCGAGAGCGTCGTGCTCGTAGCGCACCCTGCCGGCCCGGGTTATGGCCGTGCCGTCGTACGAGCGGGGACCGACGGCCTCCGGCCCTGCATGGGAGGCAGGCCATGAGGCAGCTGCCTGGTTACCGGCGGCGTCGTACGTGTACGTCTCTTTCCAGCCGGCCGCGCTGACAGAGGTGACACGTCCGGCACCGTCCAGGTCGAAGTGACATGGACCGCGCAGTGTGTCATCCAGGTCTGTCAGATGCCCGTCCGCCCGGTAGGCGTAGGCGCGGCGGCGGAGAGTCCGGTCCCCGTGGCTGAACTGCTCCGCCGACAGGCGGCCCGCTTGGTCGAAGCTGGAGGTGAGCGTCAGGGCATCGCCAAAGACCCGTTGCTGTTCCCTGCCGGCTGCGTCGTGGGTGAAGGAGACATGGTGTGCCCCGGCGGTCAGGTGGGCCAGGTGGCCTGCGGCATCGTATCCGTACGTGGTTGACCGGCCGGTGGGCGTGACTCGGCGAGTTCGTCGGCCTGCGGCGTCGTAGGCGTACGTCATGACGCGGCCGTCGACCATCTCCGTCTTGACGCGCCCGGCACGGTCGTATCCATAGATGAGCTGGCCCTCGGGCCCGGCGGCCTTGACCATGCGCCCGGCGCTGTCATAGCCATACGTGGTTGTCTCGCCCGCCACCTCCTTCCGGACCACCCGCCCGAGAAGGTCGTGAGCGTAGTCAAGGCGTTCGCCCAAGAGGTTTGTCCGGCCGACAACCTGCCCCGCCGGGTCGGATTCGTACGTGAGGGTGCGCTGGTCGAAGTCTGTCTCGGAAACGAGCCGACCAGCCGCATCGTACGTGTATGACCAGGTCAACCCTTGTGGATTGGTGACCTGTGTCAGGCGTAGCTCGGCGTTGTGGACGAATTCGTGACGGGCGCCGCCCGGGTCCGTGCGGGCCGAAAGCAGATCGAAGTGCGTGTACTCGAAACGGGTGGTGCCGCCCGCGGCATCGGTGTGAGCGAGGCGGTTGCCCTCGCCGTCGTAGGTCCATGTCTCCGTAGCGCTGCCGGGACCCGTACGCGCGGCGAGTTCGCCATCGTCGCTCCACTTGAATTCGGTGATGGCTCCCAGCGGATCCGAGCTGCGGACCGGACGGCCGAAGGCGTCGAGCTGGAAAGAAGTCGTGGCGCCGAGCGGGTCTGTCAGCCGGAGCGGGAGCCCTGCAGGGTCACACAGGACCTCGGTCGTCCCCCCTGCTGCGTCCGTGACGGAGACATATCGACCACGGGCGTCGTAGGAATAGCGGGTCATGAGACCGGACGGACCAGTGAGCGCCGTCCGGTTCCCGCGGTCGTCGAACGTCTGAGAGGGCGGTATGAGACCTGATGCCCGATTCTTCGTTTCGTGCGGGACAAGCGGACAGGTTGTGGCGACGTCGGTCGACTATGGCCGGGGCTGGGTGAACAAGCCTGGCTCGGTCTCGGCCAGGATCCCGCGGTCGGCCAGCCGCTTGAGCTTCAGGCGGACGTTGTTGATGTTGTTGGGCGCGACCGTCAGGTCCATCGCCTCGCACACCTGCCGGGCCCGCAGCGGGTGGTCGGCCGCGGTGAACACCGCCATGATCTGCTGGTAGGCCGGATGATCCGGCAGCTGCGGCGCCGGCGGCGCGGGCGGCCCGGGGTCGGGCAGCTCCAGCAGTGTCTTGCGGGTGATCCGGACTTCCTCGGCGGCCCGGCCGAGTTCGTCGAGCTGTGTGGTCAGCTGCGTGATCTGTTCCCGCATCGTCCCGGCCTGCGCGGTGATCTCCCGTTCCCGCTCCTCCAGCCGCGCCAGTACCGCGCCGAGCGTCAGCTCTCCGCCGGTCATGCGGTGCGCCAGGCCGGCACGGTCGCCCCGGTCAGCCGGTGCAGTATCACCGCGGTCATCGCCCAGTACACCCGCGACTCCGAACTGCGGGGCAGATGCTCGTAGTCACGCACCAGCCTGCGGTGCAGCATCAAGATCCCATACGCGCGCTCCACCACCCACCGCTTGGCCTGGGGAACGAACCCGGTCTGCGCGGGGTTGCGCTCCACGACCTCCACCTCGATGCCTACCTTCTGACCGTGCGCGACGACGGCGTTCTTGAAGCCCTGGTCGACCAGGGCCTTCTCCACGGTGTCGGTGTCGGCGGCGACCTTGTCCAGCAGCGCGAGGCCGACGGCGTTCTCGTGCGCCGACGCGGCCGCAACGACCACTGCGATCACCAGCCCCGACACGTCAACGGCCAGGCCGCGCTTGCGGCCCGGTACTTTTTTTGCCGCGTCACGCCCCGCCGTCTGCGTGGGCACTCCAGCCGCCGCGTGCACGCTCTGGGTATCGAGCACCACCAGGCTCGGGTCCGCCTTCCGACGAGCCATTTCCCGCACTTGCCAGCGCAGCAGGTCGTGAATGGTCTGATCGATGCCGTCGTCACGCCAGGTGTAGAAGTAGTACTTCACCGCGCCGGGCGGCGGAAAGTCGTGCGGGAGCAGCTCCCACTGGCAACCGGTCCGGCCCTGGTAGAGCAATGCGTTGACGATCTCCCGCATCTCGTATCGGCCCTGATGGCCGCTGACCGAGGGATGCGCGGCCTTCCACGCGGTGATCACCGGCTCGACCAGCGCCCACTGCTCGTCGCTCACGTCGGTCTTGTAGGGCTTGCGCTCGCTCACGGCGACCAGCCCAACATGCCAATGACCACCGACCGGCCGGGATGCCCCACCGCCACACGTTCAGGCGACGACAAAACTCCTATGTACTCTCATTCCGCCCTCTGAGGGCCGAGCCCGACGTGTTCGGCCCGGTGGCCTCCGATCCCACCGTCTCTCGCCTCATCGATACCCTGGCCGCGGCCGGGCCCAAGGCGCTCACCGCGATCCGCACGGCCCGAGCGGAAGTGCGCTGCGGAGTCTGGGAGTTGGCCGGGGGCAACGGCCGGGCCGCCGACGGCAGCGTGATCGTGGACATCGACGGAGTGCTGGTCCTGGCGCACTCCGAGAAGCAGGACGCCACCGCGACCTGGAAGAAGACCTTCGGTCATCACCCCCTCGTCGCGTTCGTCGACCACGGCCAGGCCGGGGCCGGAGAGCCCATGGCCGCACTGCTGCGGCCCGGCAATGCGGGCTCCAACACCGCGAGCGATCACATCGAAACCACCCAACTCGCCCTGGCCCAACTGCCCAGGAACCTGCGGCGCGGACGCCAGACACTGATCCGCACCGACTCCGCCGGCGGCACTCACGCCTTCCTCGACTGGCTGACCCGCCGGGGCCGGTGGCTGTCGTATTCCGTCGGCATGACCATCACCGACGCCATCCACCAGGCGGTGCTGAAGATCCCGAAGGAGGCGTGGACGCCGGCCTACGACTCCGGCGGCACGGAGCGGCCCGGCGCCTGGGTCGCGGAGATCACCGACATGCCCGACCTGACCAGCTGGCCGAGGGGGATGCGGCTGATCGTCCGCAAGGGACGGCCTCACCCCGGCGCCCAGTTGCGCTCCACCGACCTCGACGGACTGCGGTTGACCTGCTTCGCGACCAACACCAAAGGCGGCCAGCTCGCCGACCTTGAACTCCGTCACCGAAGGCGGGCCCGCTGCGAGGACCGGATCCGAAACGCCCGCGACACCGGCCTGCGCAACCTGCCCCCGCACGACACCGCACAGAACCGGATCTGGCTGGAGATCATCTCCATCGCCCTCGACCTGCTGGCCTGGATGCCGATGCTCGCCCTGACCGGCGACGCCCGGCGCTGGGAACCCAAACGACTCCGGCTCCGCCTGTTCTCCGCCGCCGCGCAGCTCATCCACACCGGCCGCCGCCGCTGGCTCCGCTTCACCGCCAGATGGCCCTGGACCGAGGTCATCTCCCACGCGATCGACCGGCTCCAAGCCCTCCCGAACCCCGGCTGACCAGCTGGCCCGACCGTCCCGACAACCCGCACCACCACCCGGGAAAGTGGAACCCGGCGCACACCCGACGCGACCGTCGGGCCCTCGGCCCGCCCCGCACCCGAAAAGACTGCACCACCCCAACGCCAAGCAATCATCAGCAAACTGACGGGAACTCACCAATGATGAAGGTAAACGGGGCGAAGGCGGGGATCTCGTTGCTCTTGTCGGCGACTTGGCGCTGGGCCAGGACTTCTCCGGTGTGGGCCATCGCCGCGAGCGGGGTTATGGCCGTGCGGTCGCCGGTGCGCGAGCCGCGCACGGCCTTGCCGTCCACGGCGATCGGCCGCACCCCGCCTCGGGACCCCTTCGGGGGCCCGAGGCGGGGTGCGGCGGGCGTCGAGGAACTCGCCGATCGCGGTGTCCAGGAGGTCGTCGTCGAGGCGGGCCAGCAGGCGGCGGACGGTGCCGGGTTGGGGAACGGGCACGGTGCCGGTGAGCGGGTCGGGCGGGAAGCCCAGACAGCGCAGGGCCCACGCGGGCGCGTCCGCGAGCCACTCACCGATCGCGCTCAGGGACCGGGCCCGGCCAGGACGCCCGCGGCCACCGCGCTCACCAGCGCGTTCAGCGGGTAGCGCCGTCCGCGCGGATCACGTGGATCGGGCACCAGGGCCAGGAATTTGTGCAGGTCAACGGCGTCGGCCAGCGGGGCCGGCCCCTCGGCCAGGGCCAGGTGCTCCAGCGCGGCGGGCATGGGAGAGGATGTCGGGGCAGGCGCGGGCTCGCTCGGTGATCATGGGACGTAGACACTCACATGATCACCGGCCCCGTGCCTGTGCTGCATGCGGCAACAAACCTGTATGACACGGGACATGACACCCCATCACGCATAGACGCCGCAAAACCTCTTCACGCAATGCCCCTGCGACGACCGTGGCGTCAATGGCGTACTTGTGCCCGTGCACCCCAGCGCCTCTGAGGAGCTCAGCCGCCGCCTTCGCCGCCTGCTCGGTGACGGGCTCCACCTTGACACGGGACAGGACCCGAGAAGAGGGAGGTATATGCATCCCTTCGAGTATCACTGAAATTCTCGTGCACCTTCCGAAGAGAGTCGCACGCGGCGGTCATCAAAATCCATCGGTACGCTCCATGGTTTTTCGTACCGCATCCATCAGCTCTTCATCCGATAGGTCGTCAGGATCTTTGAGGGCCGGATCGATGGAATAGTCTTCCAACAGTGAGAAGATCTGATCGAAGGCCGTGAGGAGTGGGTCGCGGAGCCTCTCGCCGTTGTCCTGGGATGTGCGGCGAGCGTCCAGCCAGCCGCGGGCGAAGTCCGCTCCGCTGATGGACCCCGCGGTGAAGGCCTGCATCAGATTCACCTGACGAGCAGCGCCTGTTCCGGCGGGAATTTCCCGTGCGCGGGCCCAGGCGATGTGGCGGGGGGAAAATGACTGCGAGATGTCCTTGAGTTCCGGCCATCGCTTGGCTGCGGTGCGGACGTATCGTCCGAAGCGGGCTCGCCCCCCGTCCACCCCTTCCGGGACAGCGCCCTTCAGAAATCCTGCTGTTCCTGCTACTAGCACGTACCCGGGGCGGGGGAACAGAATCGCACCCTGCCGGTCCGACGAGGCAAGAAGGAGGGGAGGACCGAATCCAACCAATTCCGATGCCGCTATGTCTGGTGCAATCGGACGCCAGGTTCGGCAAGCAGTTTCGGACCCGATCGCCACCATTAGTACAGCGTCCGCTCCTCCCGTGCGGCAGCCTTCGGTGATGCGCTGGACCAGAGCGTCGTCCACGCGCGAGCCGGCAGGCACCGGAACGACGAGCTTGGCGCCGACGGCCAACCAGGCCGAGTTGTAATCCCCGAGGCTGGACAAAATCCCCAGCTGATCGGAGTTCGCTTCGCCCGGGATGTTGTAATCAGTCACCAAAGGAATCCCTTGTCGATGATGTCTTTAAATTGTTTGTCTCCCAATTTCCAGGCCGACCAAAATTTCCCGTCCGCGTGGAGCATCACCATTTTTTGGGTGCCTGGATTGATGAAACCCACGGCTGGTCCCTGGCCTCTGTAATCAAAGCGGTAAATTTTTGTCCCGTCTGCGGTTATATGGGAGCGCATGCTTTCTTCGAACCGTTTCAGGTTTGCTCCATTCAGATTGCCTTTCGCGTCCAAAAAATCGTCGCCATGTGCATGAAACTTCTTGCTCATTACTTTCTGACTCGAGAAGTCTGCCTTCTTTTCCCAGCCGCCGCGAGGGCAGGGGGCGAGGCCGAGTGGGTCGGACGATGAGTGGGGGTTGTGAACATAGGTGAATGCGTTGGGTGCCGGTGTGAGGCCGAGTGGATCCGGGGTGAGATAGCGGGCAGTCTCGGGGTCGTAGTGCCGGTTGAGATTGTAGTGGAGGCCGGTCTCGGGGTCGTGGTATTGGCCGGGGAACCGGAGTGGGGTGTAAGCGGTATTGGTTTTTCCCCAGGCGGTGGTGCCCCAGAGCGTTGTCCGAGAGTGCCAGGCGAGATTTCCGGACTCGTCAACGAGTTCGGCGGGAGCACCAATCAAATCCGTGGCGATCGCGAAGAAGCGTTCGTCTGTCGTCGATGGATCGGTGTCCGCAGCAATGATGCGTTCGTGCTGGGCCATGGGGCGTGTGCCCTGGTGGTCCCAGGTCAGAACGACCGGGCGGGGGAGGCTCGGGGAGGTGGTCGTCTGCTCGCAGAGGGTAGCGTCGTCCCAGGTGAAGCGAGTTTCCTCGACGACGGTCAATCCGTCGTCGCCAAGGCGTTGCTTGGCGGTGCGCCGGCCCAGCGGGTCATACCGGTAACGCCATCGTGTCCCATCCGGTGTAGTGACGGCGGTGAGACGGTCCTCGGCGTCCCACGAGTATCGCCAGGTGTCGGGCCTCCTGGAGAGGCGGGCCTTCTGGCGCAGGGTGATGCGACCAAGAGCATCGTGCTCGTAACGGACCCTTCCGGCACGCGTGATGGTCGTGCCGACGTACGCACGGGGCCCGGTGGCTTCGCTGCCCGGATGAGAAGCCGGCCATGAGGCGGTCGTCTGGTTACCAGCGCCGTCGTAGGAGTACGTCTCCGTCCAGTTCGCAGCAGTGACCTTGGTGACTCGACCGATCGCATCAAGATCGAAATGCCGACGCCCGCGCAGGTTGTCGTCGAGGTCTGTGAGATGTCCGTCGAGCTGGTAGTTGTAGGTGCGGCTCACCAGAGCGCGCGCGCCGTGGGTCAGCCGCTCAGTGGAGAGCTGGCCGGCCTCGTCGAAGGTCGCGGTGAGGGTCAGCGTGTCGCCGAAAGTGCGTGTCAGTTCGCGGCCTGCCGCATCAAGGGTGAAGTTGATGCGTTGGGTGCCCGCGTTCAGATGAGCGAGTCGGCCAGCGGCATCGTAGCCGTAGCTGGTGGACCGACCAGTGGGCGTCACACGTCGCGCACGGCGGCCAAGAGCGTCATACGCGTAGGTCATGACGTGCCCGTCGGTCATCGTTGTTCGGAGGCGTCCACCCCGGTCGTATTGGTGGGTCAGTTCGCCGTCCGGTCCGACAGCCCGGACCATGCGCCCCGCGTCGTCGTAGGCGTAGGTCGTTTCCTTTCCGGCGGAGGATTTGCGGATGACGCGGCCCAGCGCGTCGTGTTCGTAAGCGACGTTCTCGCCGAGCGGGTTCGTACGGGCTATTACCTGCCCTACTGGGTCACGTGTATAGGCATAGGTGCGGCCGCCGAAGTCTGTTTCCGATATGAGCTCACCGGCGGAGTCATAGGTGTACGCCCAGGTCAGCCCCTGAGGGTTGGTGACCTGGGTGACACGGAGTTCACTGTCGTGCTGGAAGGCGTAGCGCGCTCCGTCAGGATCTGTGCGGGTGGTGAGCAGGTCGAAGTCGGTATATTCGAAGTGGGTGGACCGCCCCATAGGGTCGGTGTAACTGGTGCGGTTGCCCTCGCCATCATATGTCCACGATTCCGTTGCGCCGTCGGGGTGCGTACGGCTGGCAAGCTCACCGTCAGGCGTCCACTGGCACACGGTCTCGGACCCCAGCGGGTCCGTGATGTGGACCAGGCGGCCGAAGACGTCGAATTGGAAGTGTGTGGTGGCGCCGAGCGAGTCGGTGACACGGACCGGGAGCCCTGCGGGGTCATGGAGCACTTCGGTCGTAGCTCCGTCCGCCTCGGTGAGAGAGACGAGCCGACCGTAGGTGTCGTATGAGTAGGAAGTGGTGCGGCCGGTTGGGTCGGTCAGTGCTGTGCGGTTGCCACGTTCATCGAATTCCTGATGCCATCGACTGCCGTCCGCATGGGTGAGCGTGGTGATGAGGCCCGATGCGTCCCGCTGAGCCCGCAGCTCGGTGCCGTCCGGCCGCCTGACACCGACGGGTCTGCCGGCCTCGTCGTAGGAGAACGTGGTGGTGTGCCCGAGCGCGTCGGTGTGCGTCAGCCGGTGCCCGTAGGCGTCGAAGGTTTCGCGGGTGGTGTGGCCGAGTGGGTCGGTGGTGGCCAGGACTCGGCACCTGCTGTCGACGAGATGACGGGTGGAGCGGCCGTCGGCGGTGGTGAGGGTAGTGGTCCGGTTGCCCGTGGACGGGTCAGGTTCGGTGTATGTCAGGGTGAGCTGGAAGTGGCCCGTCTCGCCGCCCTCCGCGACGACGCGGTCCCGGTCGTCGTAGGCGTAGCTGTATCGGCTGTTGTTGGAATCGATCCAGGCCGTGACCCTGCGGTGTTCGTCGTAGGCGAAGGTGAGGGCGGCGCCGGATGGTTTGGTGACGTTGGTGAGGTTGCCGTCGGTGTATCCGTAGGTGCGCAGGGGGAGGGCCGCGGTTGGGTCGGCGGTCGTGAGTCCGTTCTCGTCCGTCGTGGGGGTGAGCAGCGCCAGGCTTGTGACGAGTCCGTCTGCCAGTGCCAGCTTCAGGTGGTAGCCGGCGGAGTGGACCAGTGCCAGGGGTGTGCCGTCTTCGGTGCGGTCGAACGTGATGGTGTTGTTGTTGCGGTCGCTGATCTCGCTGAGCCAGGCGGTGCCGTCTTCGCCGGGGTCGATTCCGGGCGGGGCGTCGAAGTAGCGGGTGAGGCCGGTTTCGGGGTCGGTGATCGTGTAGTCGCCGGATGCGTCGCGTTCCAGAGTGTTGCGTGAGGTGCCGGATTCCGGGCGGGTGGGGAGCCCGGGTGCGGGGTGGGGGTAGGTGATGAGGCGGCCGTCGTCGGTGATGTGGATGACGCCGTTCGCGTCGATCTCCAGGTGTTCGTCGACGGTGGAGGACCAGGAGGGGCCGAAGAAGCGGCCTGCGGTGTAGCCGGATTCGACGCGGCGGGTGAAGGCGAGCGGCAGGACGCCGGGCAGGACCACATCGGTCTGGGGCAGGAACATGCGGCCCGAGGCGAGGTCGACCGGGTCGGTGCCCTTGGTGGTGCGTTCCTCGGGGGTGCGGTTGTGGGTGCCTTCGGGGGCGTCGTCGATGAGGCGGCGTGCTTTGTTCGCGTCCTGGGCGAGGTCGGCGAGTTCCTTCGCGGTGCGGGCTCCCTTGACCGCGGCGCCGCCGCCGCCGGTCGCGGCGGTGAGGACGAGGTCGGGGACGAGGCGGCCGAGCCCTTCGGCGGGGTCCTTCATGAACTCGGTGACCATCTGCCTGCCGGTGCCCCAGGGGTCGTTGGCGACCTGGACGAGTCCGGCGGCGGTGTTGTTCAGCGCGAGGGCGTACTCGGCGGGGTGGGTGAGGTTGTACGGGTCCATCGGGTTGACGGTGCGTACGAAGTTGAGGAGCCCGGCCGTGCCCTTGGCGACCCCGCCGACGAAGTGCGCGTTCATGATCTGGGTCTCGGCGAGCCCGTCCATGGCCTGCTCGGCGTAGCTCGGCTTCTTCGGCGCGGCGTCCCGTGCGGCGGCTACCGCGGTGCGGGCCGTCTCGGCTGCGGTGTTGCGCTGCGTACGGGCTTCCGCCAGCAACTGCTGGGCCTCCTCCATACGCGCCTTGCCGGGGTCGGTGAACTCGCCGGGCCTGGGCGGCAGCGTGGAGGGGTCGCGTTTGTCGGAAGGCATGGCGTTGTACGTGTCGACGGCCTTGTTGAACGTGTCGCACTTCTTCTTGTGGGCGTCCATCGCCTCCTCGGAGGCTTTGGTACCCGCTTTCCACTTGTCGATCGCCAACTGGGCCTGACCCTGCGCCCATTCGACTGTCCCGGCGAATGACTCCAGCGCGCCCGCGGCCTTCTCGAAGGCGTCGGAGGCCTTGAACCATTTCGGCGGCTCGATGGACACCGAGTCGCGGAACGCGTCCGCTGTTTTGCCCTTGAGCTCGGAGGCGTCCAGTCCCTTGAGCCCGCCGCCGACCTTGTCGAACGCGCCCTGCAGGGCTTTGAGATGACCGGCCGAGGAGCGGATTTCGGACGGGCTGCCGTAGACCAGCTTCTTCTTGTCCTCGGTCTGTCCGAGGTCCATCTCCTCGACCTCGGCGCCCATCCGGTTCGCGACCGAACGCGACTGTTCACGTACCCAGTCCGCGCCGGAGTCCCAGCCCACGTCCTCCAGCCGGTCGGCCGTCCAGTCCCCGGCGTCCTCGACCCGGTCACCGACCCACTTCGTGCCGTCCTCGACGGCGTCCTCGATGACGTCCGGAGTCAGATCGCTGACAAGATCCCCGAGTCCCATGGGTCAGTTCCCCCCGTTGTCCTGCTGCTGTTGGCGGGCCCGCTCCTCCGGGGAGGGCCCGAACGTCTCGTCGACCTGCCGGTCGAAGGCTTCCTGGTCGACGCCGAGCAACTGGTTCATCAACTCGGTCCGACGGCCGCCGTTGCCCTCGGTCACCAGGGCCCGGCCGGTGTCCTTCCAGGTCTGCCCGGCCTCGTCCCCCGCCCGCTCGAACGACTCGGGGCTGTAGTCGGGGCTCAGGTAGTCCGGGGTGAACACATCACCCCAGCCCTGCTTGACGACGTCGTCCTCGGACGCGTTCGGATTGCCCACACCGGCGTTGACCACGACCTTCAGCGTGCCCTCGATGTACTTCTCCTCCTCCCACAGGACCCCGGCGGACAGGCCCAGCTCCGCCGCGATGGCGTTGGCGTCCTGGACCAGCGCCCGAACCCCCCACTCCCACCGCTCGCAGAAGTCCTCGAACGTCACCGACAACCCGTAATGCCCGGCCTCCATACCGGTCATCGACAGACCCGACACCCCCTTGCCCAGGACCGCCCCGGTGCCGGAACCGATCGCCTCCAGCTCGTCCACCGCCGCCCGCAGACCACTGGTGATCTTCTGGACGCTCCCCGGATCTATGTTCAGATCACCCGCACCACCACCGCTCACAGCCCGCCTCCTTCGCCGTGGCACGGTGCGGCCGCCGAAGCATCCGTGTCCTGCTCGTCGATGGCGACCGCATCCGGAACGATTCCCGCCACTGGCGGGAAGAACATGGACCCGTCCGGATCGGCGATGTTCACCGCGACCCCGGCCGGCACCCCCATCGCCGGAACGATCTCGTCCAGCAACCGGGCACCCCGCAACTCCGCGAACTCCCACGACCGCCCGGCGCCCCCGCCACCATCGAGGGCGTCCCGCGCCTGAGCGAACCGGGCCAACGCCGCCTCGTCCGTGAACCCGCACACCCAGCGCACCCCGCCGGACCCCGCGGTCCACAACCCGCCACCTTCCAACGGCACCAGCACCAGCGCCCGCCGCAACTCCCCCAGCAGCGCCCGCGGATCACCCACCCCGGCCCGCTGATCCGCTATCCGCTCCGCCAGCACCGTCCCCTCGGCCATGAAGCCCCCGTTCACCATCCGCCGATCGGTCCCGAACACCGTAGAACACCACGTCCGCCACGCAGCAGTGGTTCCGTCGGGCTGACTGCTTTCGGCCGGTAGGGGCGTGAAGGTTGAGCGGGGTACACCTGTGTCGGACAGCCTGGCCCACGCGGGCCATCGTGCTGGGTGACGGTTCCGGCGTTCTCAGGGCACACCAGACGCCGGTAGCGCAGCTCACGGGAGAAACACCGTGGGCCAGACAACAAAGAAGCCCCGGCCACTGGCCAGGGCCTTCATTATGGAGCGGGTGACGAGAATCGAACTCGCGCTCTGAGCTTGGGAATCAAGGGACTGTAAAACGTTCGGTGTAACTCCCGATCATGGAAGATGCATCGATGACCAGCAACAACGTGACCGAGGCCGAGACTGTCGAGCCGTCTGAGCCGGTGCCGCCGAAGTCTGTGGATGACCGGCTGATCGACGAGCTCGTGGGCCGGGCTCAGGCCGAGGGCCTGCAGCTGACCGGCGAGGGCGGGCTGCTCCAGCAGCTGACGAAGCGACTCCTGGAGTCCGCTCTCGAGGGTGAGATCACCGACCACCTCGGCTATGACAAGCACGATCCTGCCGGGAAGAACGGCGGCAACAGCCGCAACGGGACCCGAGCCAAGACCGTGCTGACCGACGTCGGCCCGGTGGAGATAACCGTGCCCCGCGACCGCGAGGGTTCCTTCGAGCCGAAGATCGTCAAGAAGCGCCAGAAGCGCCTTTCCGGCGTCGACGAGATGGTCATCTCGCTCGCCGTGAAGGGCCTGACGACCGGTGAGGTCCAGGCCCACCTGTCCGAGGTCTATGGCGCTGAGGTGTCCCGTCAGACGATCTCCACGATCACCGACAAGGTCCTCGAAGGCATGGCCGAATGGCAGAACCGGCCCCTGGACTCGGTCTATCCGGTGGTCTTCATCGACGCTATCCACGTGAAGATCCGCGACGGCGCCGTGGCGAACCGGCCCATCTACGTTGCCCTGGCCGTCACGGCCGAGGGCCGGCGGGACATTCTCGGGCTGTGGGCCTAGCGACGGCGGCGAGGGTGCCAAGCACTGGATGCACATCCTCACCGAGATCAAGAACCGCGGAGTGAACGACGTCCTCATGCCCGTCTGCGACGGGCTCAAGGGCCTGCCCGAGGCAGTCGAGGCCGTCTGGCCCCGCACCACCGTCCAGACCTGCGTGGTCCACCTGCTGCGGAACTCCTTCCGCTATGCAGCCCGCCAGGACCGGGACAAGATCGCCAAGGTACTCAAGCCCGTCTACACCGCGGCGACCGAGGAGGCCGCACTCGAGCGGTTCGCGGAGTTCGCCGACACGTGGGGCAAGAAGTATCCAGCGATCGTCCGGCTCTGGGAGAACGCCTGGGAGGAGTTCACTCCCTTCCTCCGCTTCGACACCGAGATCCGACGCATCGTCTGCACCACCAACGCGATCGAGTCCGTGAACGCGCGGATCCGACGGGCGGTGAAAGCCCGCGGCCACTTCCCGAACGAGCAGGCCGCCCTGAAGTGCGTCTACATGGCGATCATGTCGCTGGACCCGACCGGCAAGGGCCAGGCCCGCTGGACCATGCGCTGGAAGACAGCCTTGAACGCCTTCGACATCACCTTCGACGGCCGACTCTCCGCAGCACGCCAGTAACCCTCAACAACCCGAGTTACACCGCTCGTTTGACAGACCCGGAATCAACGGTTCTTACGTTGTTGGAGGGGCTCTGACCTGCGATTTCGGAACGGGCAGGTGGATGGCTCCCGGTCTCTGGGAGCCGTATCTGGCCGCTGTTGTCCGCTCTGCTGGGCACGGATGGGGCACGAGAGCTGGCAGTGCGACGCGTGCTCCGGGCGGGCCGACTGGTCAGAGGGGGACGATGCGGACTTGGTTGCCGCAGAGCTTGGTCATGTCATCGCTGTCGGAGGTCAGCAGGGCGACGGGTTTCGGCTGGCGGAGCGCGACCTCGGCGACTGTGGCGTCGATGGCGTACTTGTGCCCGTGCAGTCCGGCACCTTTGAGGAGTTCCGCTGCTGCTTTCGCCGCCGCTTCGGTGACGGGCTCCACCTTGACGCGGGACAGGGCCCAGTTCAGGCGAGGCATGTTGGTGCGGGAGTGGCTGACCTCCACGATGGTGTTGGCCCCGATGACCAGGTCGGCTCCCATGTCGTGGAAGACCTGCAGCATGGCGAGGAGCTTGCGGTCCTGCGCGACCCAGGCGGACAGTCCTTCCGAGTCCAGGACGACGGTCTCGATGCGCTCGCTCACGCGGCGTCCGCGTCTTTGGAAGAGCCGGCGGAGCCGAAGATCCTCGCGCGGGCCTCGGCGAGCTCCTCGTCGCTGAAGCCTCCATGCTCTTCCTCGTGGCGGCGGAGGTCGTCGCCCAGAAGCTGGTGCCTGATCTGGCGGGCCACGGCTTCCGCTACATAGCCGGAGACGTTGTCCGTGAGCTTGCGGAGCTCCGCCACCTGGTCGCTGGGGAGCGTGACGGTGATGCGAGTCGTGGAGGACATAGGCCGAGCATACTGGAGTATGCGGGATGTTGCTGTGCGGTGCTTCGGCTGCTCGCGGGGGTAAGCGTCGGTTTCCTGATGGGGAAGCGAAAGGGCGTTTAAGACGCTGTTGTCTTTCCGAGTCTGACGACTGTGTTTTCGCTGGTCAGGGGTAGGGGCGGCGTCGGTGTGGGAGTGATGGGGTGTCGTTTCGTCGCTCTCGTGGAGGCCGTGGATGCCGTCGGTTGTCGGACTGCTGGAACAGCACGAGCTTGCCGCTCGTCGTCGTGTGGACGGGCTGCGTGAGGAAGCGGACCGCATCCAGGCCGAGCTCGCGGTGGCCGAGCAGGAGTGGTCGGAGTGGACGATCGCCCGCGAGCGTGTCGGTGCGGTGCTGTCCGCGCCGGGCGGTGACTCAGCCGGCGTGGGCGCCATTGACGTGCCGGAGGGTGTTGTGACGGGAACCGAGGTGGAGGCGTCTGCACCTCTGGTGGTGAAGGCGAGGTCGCAGGTTCCGATGTGGCGCGAGGGGCTGGCCGGGACGGCACTGTCGGTGGACTACCAGCGCATCCTGGCCGCGATCGAGGATCGGGGCCGTCTCGGTCAAGGGCCGCTGACCTGTCAGGAGATGGCCACTGCGTTCGGCCTGGACGTGGTGCCTGCCAAGGTGGAGGGGCTGCGGTCGAAGGCGAAACGCCTGGTCGCGCGGGGCTGGCTGGCCGAGTCGGCACCGGGCCGGTTCACCCTCGCGCGGAGCGTGAGCGGGCCAGGCGGCGGGTCATGATCATGGTCATCGACCAGTAGATCATCGCCTCGGCGCTGCTAATGGATCGTTCGAAGTCACGCACCAGACGGCGGCTTCGCATCAGGTGGGCGAAGAGCCGCTCGACGATCCACCGCTTGGGCAGCACCACGAAGCCGCGCATGTCGTCGCTCCGCTTGACGATCGCCAGGACCAGCGCGAGCGCGGCCAGGCAGTGCTTGACGAGGCTGCCGGTGTAGCCGCCGTCGGCCCAGACGAGTTCCAGCCGGTGGTGAGCGTCGGTCACCCGCTCAAGCAGCACCTTCGCGGCGGCGCGGTCGCCGATGTCCGCCGCGGTGACCATCACGCCCAGCAGCAGGCCGAGGGTGTCGACCACCACGTGCCGTTTGCGGCCGTTGATCAGCTTGCCGCCGTCGAAGCCGCGGCTGTCGGCGCCGACGACGGCGTCCGCCTTGACGGACTGCGAGTCGATCACGCCGGCCGTCGGTTCCGCATCTCGCCCCGACTCCTCGCGGACCCGGCCGCGCAGCCGGTCGTGGAACTCTCTGACCAGCGCGTGGTCGCGCCAGCGGCGGAAGAACGCATAGACCCGGTCCCACGGCGGGAAGTCGGCCGGCATGGCCCGCCACTTGATCCCGTTGTCGACCAGATAGCGGATCGCGTCCAGCATCGCCCGGTGGCAGTACGCCTCCGGCTGCCCGCCCCGACCTCGCAGCCAGCCCGGCACCGGCAGCAGCGGCCGGACCACGGCCCACTCCGCGTCCGTCATGTCCGAGGGATACCGCCGAACACGCTCCGGATGGTCGGCCGCATTCCCGAACCGGTGAGCGACACAATCACACGACAGAGCAGCCGAGTTGAACTCCACCGGCGCGAGCACGTACAACTGCGGCAACAGGGTCTCCTGGATCTCGGTTGGCTTCGCAACCCCGAGCTACCAAGAGGCCCTGCCTTCATGCCCGCAGCCGGCCACGGTCACCCGATCGAGACTCCCGTTCGACGCCCACCCCGCACGATCGGAACGACAACAGCTACTAAAGCTCCCTCAAAGTCACCACTCCGGCCACCTGGGGCAAGAGGAGACGTGTATCGGTCCTGAGCCGACGCAGCGCGACGGCCCTTGGCGAGGGGGCAGGCGCCACCCCCTGGCAGCTTGAATTTTCAGCACTGACCTCGTGCTCACCCCACCACCGGTAACCTCGCGGCAGCGTTCAGTGTCGAGAAGGGGGTGGGTCGTGACTGAGCAAGCATTCGGGATCGACAAGATTCAGCTGGTCAAACTGCTGCGGCGAGTGGCCGAGGGCGAAGCACAGCTACCGGAGTTCCAGCGCGGCTGGGTGTGGCCGGATCACAACATCATCGGCCTGCTCGCCTCGATCTCTCGTGGATACCCGGTCGGCACCCTCATGTTGTTGCAGACCGGTGGTGACGTCCGTTTCAAGTGTCGCCCGGTTGAGGGCGCCACTCCGCCACCGGGCACCGAACCGGACACCTTGATTCTCGACGGCCAGCAGCGGATGACCTCGCTCTTCCAGTCGCTCATGCTCGGCAAGCCGGTCGAGACACAGAACCAGCGTAAGCAGCGGATCACCGGCTGGTTCTACGTCGACATGGTCAAGGCTCTCGAGCCTCAGGCGGACCGTGAAGACGCAGTCCGCCTTCTGCCGGCGGACCGGGTGGTCCGCAGCTTCCGTGGCGATCTCATCGAGGACTACTCGACCCCGGAGAAGGAATACGCGGCCCGGCTCTTCCCACTCTCCCAGCTCTTTTCCAACCGTGATTGGAGCTACGGTTACGAGGACTACTGGAAGGATCAGGGGCAGGACGGCCGCAAGTGGTGGCGGGACTTCGAGGAGGCGTTCGTCCGCCCCTTCGAGCTCTACCAGGTGCCGGTAATCGAACTGGGGAAGCAGACCGAGAGACAGGCTGTCTGCCAGGTCTTCGAAAAGGTCAACACCGGCGGCGTCACCCTCACAGTCTTCGAGCTACTCACCGCCACATATGCCGCCGAAGAGTTCGACCTGCGCGACCACTGGAACAATGTGGTCCGGGCCGCGTGGAAGGCGCCGGAGTACCGCGTCCTCAAAGAGGTTGCCAACACCGACTTCCTGCAGGCAGTCACCCTGATGGCAACGGCTGCCCGGCGCGCTGATGCCGCTACCGTCGGGATTGACGAAGAGCGTCTGCCGCGAATCGGCTGCAAGCGCAAGGACATTCTAGAACTGGGTCTGGACGAGTACCGCCGCTACGCACCACTGGTCGTCAAAGGCTTCAAGGACGCGGCCAAGTTTCTCCGCCAGCAGTACCTCTTCGACACCAAGTTCCTCCCCTACGGCACCCAGCTGATCCCTCTCGCCGCGATCCTCAGCACGCTCGGCGAACAGGCCGAACCGGCCGGTGCACAGCAGAAGCTGGCCCGTTGGTACTGGTGCGGTGTGTTCGGCGAGCTGTACGGCGGCTCGACGGAGACCAGGTTCAGCCACGACCTCCCCGAAACCGTGGGCTGGGTGCGCGGCACTTGGGCCGAACCTCGCACCATCCGCGACGCCCGGTTCAGTGAGAGCCGCCTGCTGACATTGCGCACCCGCAACAGCGCCGCCTACAAGGGGATCTACGCACTTCTGATGAAGGAAGGCGCCGTCGACTGGCGGACTGGTGAGAAGACCGAGATCACCGAGTACTTCGCGGAGGCCGTGGACATCCACCACATCTTTCCGCAGGCGTGGTGCGAGCGGGAGAACATCGCCCGGGGCACTTACAACTCAATCGTCAACAAGACCCCGCTGACCGGACGCACCAACCGCATCATCGGCGGGACAGCGCCCTCTGCCTACCTCCCCAGGCTCGCGAAGAGCGCCGAGGTGGACGCGGACACCGTGGCCAACCACATTCGTACCCATCTGGTTGATCCTGCGCTGCTCGCCAAGGATGACTTTGCGGGCTTTTTCGAAGCACGGCAGCATGCTCTGGTCGAGGCCATCGAGACGGCCACTGGCAAGGCGGTCGTCACTGAAGACGGATATCCCGCAACCGGTGTGGTGGACGAGGGCGACGAAGACTGAATATCCGCCGGGTGCCGTGGCGGCCTCTCTGCCCGAGCCGTATCGACTACTCGCTGATCGGGCTCCTTGCCGTCAGTCGCAGCCGACGTACGGGCGGGGCCGGCCACGGACAAGAGTGCACGAGACCTGAGTCCGGTAAGCGCGTGGTCGTGCTGCTGAAGTTCCTGCGGAATGACCTTCAGCGGCACATGAGCCGGTACGCCGAGAAGGAGCGGACGGCCTGCTGTTCGTCAAGAGAGTGGCAAGCCGTTCCGCCGGTCCACCTTCGGGCGGAAGTGGCGCGCGGCTCGCTCGAAGGTGGGCCTTCCCGACGGCTTCCGCTTCTACGACCTTCGTCACACCGGGCGCACCCTGACGACTCGGTCCGGGGCCACGCTGAAGGACGCGATGGTGCGCGCGGGGCAGTCGACCGAGGGGGCCGCGCTGATCTATCAGCATTCGGACCTGGAGCGGCAGCGTGAGGTGGCGGCCGGCCTCGACCAGCTCGTGCGGGCCCGGCGTGAAGCGGCGGATGACCGGGCATCTGGCACGGATATGGCACGAGATACCTGAACTGGTCCAGACGACAAAGAAGCCCCCGGCCGCTGGCCTGGGGCTTTTTCATGGAGCGGGTGACGAGAATCGAACTCGCGCTTTGAGCTTGGGAAGCAACGGTTCTTGGACCGCTGAAGGCGCCCCGACCTGCGCTTTCGCATTGCTCGAGATGTAGGGCTAGGGGCTCTGGGGACCGTACCTGACCGCTGTTGTCCGCTCCGCTGGGCACGGATGGGGCACACGGGTGGGCGGTGCGACGATTCAGGCCGAGAGCCGTTCCGAGTCCGGGACGACGGTTTCGACGCGCTCGCTGACACAGCGTCCCAGCCCTTGGGGGGTGCCGGCGGAGCCGAAAATCTTCGCGCGGGCTTCGGCGCAGCACCAGTACAGTCGATCGGACCATGTGACGGTGGCCGTGGGCAGCATTTTCCTTGCGGTGATTATGTCCCGCTCCTCGCGTTCGCTTGGCTTTTCGCCCGGGTCGCGGGTGGCAAGCCGTACGCACTCGCCGACTCATGAGTCCTCATCGTGTCTCGGCTTGGGAGGGTCTCCCTGTGGTGGTGAGTGCGCTTTTGGGATGCTTGTAGGGCCTGCGGCTGTGCTGTGGAATGATTCGGCCCGGCGGATCACGGAGCCGTGCGGTGAGTCTGGTTGGGCAAGGCAGGCGCAGTCCAAAAGTGATCTCTTTGGACGCTCGCGTATATTCAGTGAATGAGCGAACAGCCCTATGTGCACAACGAGTTGCGTGGTCGCGTTGATGGTCCTGTTGTGCAGGCGGGCACTGTACATGGAGACCTCAACGTGAACGTTGCGTCACCCGCCGGGGCGCACGATGCTGACCATGCTGCGTTCCTGGCACGCCTTCGGGGGCGCACGCAGGACCAGTGGGCGGCCGAGGATGCTCAGAGGCGCCGACGCGAGGCTCTAGTGTCCTGAGTCGTTAATTCGTGTGCAGTATGCGGCGAGTGTGTCGAGGATGTCGTCGGCGGTCTTCGTCCAGACGAACGGCTTGGGGTTCTTGTTCCACTCGTTGATCCAGCGGCGGATGTCGCGTTCGAGTTCGATGACGCTGCGGTGGGCCGAGCGGCGGAGTTTGCGGGAGGTCAGCTCGGCGAACCAGCGCTCGACGAGGTTGAGCCAGGACGCCGAGGTGGGGGTGAAGTGCAGGTGGAAGCGGGGGTGCCGCAGCAGCCACTTCTTGACCGGTTCGGTCTTGTGGGTGGCGTAGTTGTCCAGGACCAGGTGAAGTTCGAGGTCCTTGGGGACGGCGGCGTCGATGACCTTCAGGAAGCGGAGGAACTCCTGGTGGCGGTGGCGGCGGTAGTGCTGGGCTATGACTGATCCGGAGGCGATGTCGAGGGCGGCGAACAGGCTGGTCGTGCCGTGCCGGACGTAGTCGTGCGTCATCTTCGCCGGCGTAGTCGGTGCCATCGGCAGGACGGGCTGGGTTCGGTCCAGGGCCTGGATCTGCGACTTCTCGTCCACTGCCAGGACCAGCGCGTTCTCCGGCGGCGACAGGTAAATGCCCACCACGTCACGGACCTTGGTCACGAACTGCGGATCGGTCGACAGCTTCCACGTCTCCACGATGTGGGGCTTGAGGCCGAACGCCCGCCAGATCCGCGAGACGGCCGACTGCGACATGCCCTGGGCCTGGGCCATCGAACGTGTCGACCAGTGCGAATCGCCTGTTGGTGGGCTCTGGCCCAGCGTCCTGGCGACCAAGGCTTCGACCTGCTCATCCGTGATCTTCCGCGGTGCACCCGAACGCGGCCGGTCCACCAGACCCTCCAGCCGGTCCGCGGCGAACCGGGACCGCCACTTGCGCACCGTCTCCCGCGAGACACCCAGGTCGTCCGCGACCCGCGCGTTCGACCGGCCCTCTGCACACGCCAGCACAATCCTCGACCGCAGCACCAGTGCCTGCGACGCCGTCTGCTTGCGTAACCAGCCCCGCAGCACGCTGCGTTCGTGATCGGATAGCTCCAGCGACAACGGCTTCGGACCAGGCATCGCCACACTCTACAACCGCACGCGAACTAACGACTCAGGACACTAGCTGCTCAGCTCGCCCGTTCGCGGAGGAGGTTCCGGCTCCTGTGCTGGGTTGTCCTCTTCGTCGCGATTCCGTCAGGAGCTCTGTGGGCCAGGACCGAGGGCGGGGCCTGGGCAACCGTTGTTCCGGCCTGTCTCGCGGGAATCGGGTTGCTGTCCACCTACGAGCATTGACTCATCATCTGAGGTGGTTGCTGGGGGGGGCAGACTCTCGTGCACAGGGGTGCGGCGCGTTGGGCGCGGGAGGCGCAGTCGTGCGGGGAGGTGCCACGGTCACCAGGATCACTCGTGTACGGCGGGAGGGTACAACGTACGGTAGTTGTCGGTCTGCAATCGTTGAGTGCCACGGGTAGGGTAGCTGACTCGATTGCTAGCAAGGGGGTTGCATGGAAGCCGAGTTGATGGCACTCGCTGCCGCGGGTGCAACGGCATTCGTTCAGCAGATGGCGACTGACTCGTGGGCACAGGCCCGTGATCGGATCGCCTTGTTCTTCGCGCGCCGCGGGGGTGGCGAAGGAATCGTGATCGAAGGCGAGCTGGAGACCTCGCGCGGAGAGCTTACGGCCGCGTTGGAGGCCGGTGACGAGCAGACGGTTCTGGACGTCGAGGCGGGATGGCGCACACGGCTGCGACGTACCTTGATCGCCAACCCGACCGCTGCTTCTGAACTTCAGTCAGTACTCGATGAACTTTCACCAAGGCGAGACGATCCACAGTTTGCGGATGTGCACAACACGATCAGTGGGGGTGTGCAGCATGGTCCCGTGGTCCAGGTCGGGAGTGTGGGTTCGCTCAGCTTCGGGCCGCCTCCCGAAGGAGGCTGGGGCAGTACTCAGGTGTGATTTCGTATTGGGCCTTAACATCTGAGCGTGGACTCATCTCGCAGAGAGCAGCCGGCCGTTCAGCACAAGACGGTCCAAGCGGCGAACGGGCTTGATGGCTCGACAGTGCACGGGCCCGTGGTGCAGGCGCGAGACATCCAGCAGCTAAGGATCACAGCAAGCACCTCAGCGCTGCTCTCGGAGCGGTACCAGGCTTACGAGGGCTTCTGCACCGTGTGGGAAGCACTCCAAGGGCAGATCCTGCGGGTGGCGACCTCGCTCTGGATCGTGAGGAGTTTCCATGAGTACCGGGACATGGTGTATCGCTCGGAGTCCTTGTGTCGCGATCTTGAGCTGCGGCATCGCAGAATCTCGCTTCTGGACGGTGGAGATGCGCCGTCGCTCCCAGTGCTGGAAGCCGCCAAGCAGGCCGTCCAGGCGGTCGGACCCCACATGTACGCTTGGGGCCGAGGCAACGAGGAAGCGGTGTCCAATGCTGAGGCCAGCAACTTTGCGTCATTGATGAGCCTCAATGACGCGGAGGCTGCGTTCGAGAGCTTCATGCAACGTGCGAGCGGCAGGCTCGGCGGTTGGAGTGGCAACAGGTAGTTCGATGCGACCGCTTTGGGCGGAAGCTACCGGTCCGGCCACGGCCAGCGAACAGGTTGGCCGCGCTCGCCCGTGAGTCGAGGGGCCCTCTGTCACTACCAACCGCCTGCAACCCGCCGTGTTCACTGCCGTTGATGTCAGCCACTGGTCACTACCACGACCACTTCCTCTTCCGAAGCTCCTGTTTCTTCGCTTCGGCTACCTACCTCTTACGGTCCGCCTGTGCGCGAGCCGTCCACCCTCCTTGATGTCCCCAGCACTGACCACTTGCCCAGGTCAGCCAGCCGCCTACACCGGCCTCACACCTCGGCTGAGTCATGCTCTCTCCCTTCTCTTCCCAGGCCCGCACAGAACGGGACAGCATCCTGCTGACGGCTCAGGCCGGGAAGGCGCACACAAGCGCACAGCAAGGAACACGACTCGGGAGGGCTCGCACGAAGAAGCCTTCCTCGCAGCTCAGGAGAGTGATGACTGCCCTCAGCGCTCGCCTCGACCACAGTTAGGCTGCGATCTACTCCTTGCGGACCTGCTGCACATGCGATCGGGTTGGCCAGCCGGATGGCTGACATCGTCGACATCCCCATATCGAATGTCAGCGGACCATGCCACGATGGCAGACATGGGAGACAACGATACGGAGAGGGCAGTCAAGGTCCCGCTACTGTGGGTGGGCCTTGATGACTTGCCCCTGCTCAGCTCGAACCAGGTGCTCACTCAGATTGATCAAGATCATGTCTTTCTGAGCTTCGGCACAGCGACGCCTCCTGTCTTGATGGGGGATCAAGAACGGGTTCGCGATCAAGCCAAAAAGATTAGCTACGTTCCCGTACGGGGGATTACCCGCCTTGCGGTTTCCCGGAGGCATCTCGATGAACTAATCGAAGTCCTCCAAAAGACGGCCGCTAAGTTCGATGCTCAGGAGGGAGAGAAGTGACCTCGACGTACGCCGTGTCCCTCGAGTCGACTACGAGCGCCTCCAGCGAATCCCTGGAAGTGTCAGGTAGGCAATCTTCGCTGAACTCTCGAGCGCATCTGGTCGCTATCCTTCCCGAGGTAGTTGAGGTGGACTATGCGGAGGGGGCTGAAATCTTGGATCGAGCCGCACGCAGGAAGCTTGGAATTTCCGGAGAGGAATTTATTCGACGCTGGGATTCAGGGGAGTACTCTGGCGATACGGAAAACGTGAAGGCTCAAGAGGTAGCTGACCTCCTTCCGTTCGTTCGGCCTGCGCAGGAAAAATGCCCGGTAGGACACCTCGCGCCGCCGTTGAGGCGTTTATGGAGCCGTTGAGGGCTGCCTCTTCCTGCATCACGATGTCGCAGTGGGTGTGCAGCTCCTTCAAGGGCGATCCGGTTGGGGAGACTCACACTGTCCTGCTGAACAGGGGGGATCCAGTCGGCTTCAAGATACCGGACAACAAGATCTTCCTTGAAGCGTCCATCAAGTTCACCGTTGCGAGACAGGAGAAGAACGTTCTAGGTCAGCCTGTGGGAACGGCTGATCGGTATAAAGTTTCAACTCAGGGCTACATGTATAGCCTCTCGTCGAGCGAGGATGAGGAGCAAATTGCTTGGCATTGGAACCCGAGTGGCTCCAGTGATGTGGAGTACCCGCACTGTCATATCGGAAGTGCGGCCCTGAATCCTTCTGGCCTGATTAAGAAGAAGCATCACCTCAGGACCGGGCGGATGACATTCGAGAGTGTCGTATTCAATATGATTACCCAATGGGGCGTAACTCCACGAAATCTGAACTACGAGGAGATCCTCGACGAAAATCAGGCCGCATTCGATAAATGGAAATCTTGGGGTTGACAGGCGGGCGCCTTCATGACACTTCGCAGTCTTCTGAACTAAGTTGGTTAGATCCTGTGAGGCGCGGGCGAAGGCTGAGGTGAAACTGCGCGCTCCCCCGACTCTCATCCCATCTGCCGTGGCCCCACGCAGCGCGGTCGCTCGGCTAGCCTGGTTCGACGGCAGACGGCATGAGAGTTCCCTATCGCGGCATCCCACGGCCGGCACTAAGCGCCCACGGAGCCCCTGCCCATCCTGGGCTTATTGCGCCCCCGCCGGAGGCGCGTCGGTGACGGTGAGCAACCGCGGGCATCGGGAACTCGGACTTACGCCTCTGGGCCTATCCCACAGCAGGGGCGGGCGTCGGCGGAGCGGGCCGGAGGCAGCGGCGCCCCAGCGGAGCTGGGAATCCCGCCCGGCGGAGCGCAGCCGGGTGCTTGATGAAGTAGGGAAAGTTCTACCACGCTGGGAGCAGGTGCCCGGCGCAGCTTGTGCGCCGGACGTGGCCGCCGCGCCCGCGTCCAACCGGAGGTCGACGGCCACATCCGGAGGCTGTCAGGCCGCAGCAGCGGCCTCACGGCCCCTTCGCGTCCGGCGGTGGAGGATTTCGTCGAAGGTGGCGCGGGCGCCCGTGGGGTCGATGTAGTGCATGGCCAGGAGCGCTGCGATGACGGAGCCGGCCAGGTCGTTCTGGACTTCGGACCAGGTGTGGTCGTCGTCGCAGGTGGTGAGGTCCTTCAGGCCGTGGAGGGCGTGCATGGCCTCGCCGGCTTCCTCGGCGACCTTGCCGATCTGGAGGGCTTTGAGTTCCTCGTCGGGGAGGTGGGCGCCGGCCGCTCGGCAGACGGCGGAGAGCTTCTCGATGTTGTCCCACAGGGTGTCCACGTCGGACCTCCGATCGATGGGTTCGGCTATTCCTGTGCGGGGCGTCCGAGCTGGCGTACGGTCCATCCGGCCATGCGCCAGGCGTCGGCGTCGATGAGGTTGCGGAGGTCGACGAGGACCTGGTCCGCGACCAGTGGGGCAAGGGCCTCGGGGTCGGCCTCGCGGAAGTGGGGCCATTCGGTGGCCAGGACGATCAGCTCGGCTGCTGCGAGGGAGACTTCGAGGCTTTCGCAGTAGTCGAGTTCGGGGTGGCGGCGCAGTGCGGTGGGCACGGCGTGCGGGTCGTGGACGGTGACGGTCGCGCCGCGCTGGTGCATCAGTGCGGCGATCGCCAGGGCCGGGGATTCGCGGACGTCGTCGGTACCGGCCTTGAAGGAAGCGCCCCAGACGGTGATGCGTACGCCGTCGACGGGGCGGCCGAGCGTCTGCTCGATGAGCTTCAGCGCGGCGGTGGGTCGGGATTCGTTGACCTCCTCTGCCGCACGCAGCATGGTCGCTGCCTCGTTGGCACCCAGGGTGCGGGCGGAGGCGGTGAAGGCGCGGACGTCCTTTGGGAGGCAGCCGCCGCCGTAGCCGGGGCCGGCGTTCAGGCCGCCGCGGCCGATACGGGGATCCAGGCCGATGGCCTCGGTGAGCTGCTGGACGTCGGCTCCGGCTGCGGTGCACATGTCGGCGACGCCGTTGATGAAGGAGATCTTCATGCCGAGGTAGGCGTTGGCGGCGCCCTTGATGAGTTCGGCGGTGGCGGGGTCGGTCACGAACAGCGGGATGCCGCTCGCCAGGAGGGGTGCGTAGACCTGGCGTACCGCGTCCTCGGCGCGGGCCGAGGGGACGCCGACGACGATCCGGTCGGGGCGCAGGGTGTCGTCGATGGCGTGGCCCTCGCGCAGGAACTCGGGGTTCCAGACCACCTCCACGTCCTCACCGGCCGGAGAGAGCCGGGCCAGGAGAGCGCCGAGGTCACGGGAGGTGCCGACGGTGACCGTGGACTTCCCGACGATGACGGTCGGGCGGGTCAGGTGCGGGGCGAGGGCGCGGGCGGCACCGAAGACCTGCCCGGTGTCGTAGCTCCGCCCGTCCGCGTCGATCGGCGTGCCCACGGCCAGGAAGTGGATGTCGGCGAACTCGGCCGCCTCTGCGAGGCTCGTGGTGAACCGCAGCCGTCCAGTGGCGGTGTGGGTGCTGAGGAGTTCGGGCAGGCCGTCCTCGTAGATGGGGCACTCGCCGGCGTTGAGGCGGTCGATCTTCGCCTGGTCCAGGTCCACGCCGATGACCTCGTGGCCGATCTCGGCCATGGCAGCGGCGTGGGGAATGCCCAGGTGACCACAACCGATGACGGATACGCGCATGGGGTCGACGCTCCTTTCCTTGCCTCTCGCCCGCCCAGGGAAGTCCGGGCCGGCCGGGTGCGTCACGCTAGCGCCAACACCCGGCGCGGCCCTCTTCGTGCAGGTGGCTCAACCAGTCTGCTGCTTGAGCAGGTTGACGAGGGCGGGCAGTGCCTCGGCGGCGGTCGCCCGGCACACCAGGTCGCCATCCTGGGGCCCTTCCAGCGGGTACGGCATGAACTGGCCGTCGCGCCAGAAGCCCTCCGGGTCCAGGTAGACGACCTGCATGCCGCGAGCGCGGGCGCGTGCCTGGACCTTGCGTCGGTCGGCGTGCAGGCCGACGACGAGGAGGGCCTTGGCGCCGTCCACCCACTCGACGTCGGGTACGGCCTGGTCGTAGCGGCGCATGAAGCACTCGTCGAGCCCGGCGCGCGCCGCGAGCACGTCGAAGTTGTTGGTGATGACCGGGCCGACGAGGTGACCGGCGTCCTTCAGTTCCTTCAGCGCCCACATTGCCGGAGTCGGTTCGGCCAGGAAGCAGGCGCGGAACATCTCCACGAACTCCGCAGTCTTCTCCTCCGGCTCCGTAAGAACCTCGTGGAGGAGCGTGTCCGCTGTCGGGGAGAGGGTGAAGCGGTGTTCCCGAGGCTCGTGGCCCTGGCGGTCGGTCACCCGGTAGATCTCGTGGAGCCGGTGCAGGGGCGGGATACCCGCCTCGACCGACGTACCGCAGCCGATCTCCACCTGGAACGGCAGCAGGTCCGCGAGGACGGACAGGTCTGGTACGCGGGTCGGTGTACCGGGTCGGTCCTTGCACCTGATCCCGGTGGAGAGGACGTTCCACGGCAGCTGCCGGACAGCGGGCGGCGGTGCGTAGGACACCGAGGCGATCTGCACGTCCAGGCTCCGGTAGCCGACGGGGAGGGTACGGCCCGCCGCCACGTCCTGGGGGTGGGCGTCGTGCTCGGTGATCCGGCACTTCAGATCCCGGCGTGTCCATAAGAATCCGCCAGGAGCCTCCTTCCAGCCGCCGGTGGCGAGCGAGTCCCACAGGGCGTCGTGGTGCGCGTCGATCTCATCCGCTGGAGCGGTAGCGGAGTGGTAGAGGTACAGGTCGGTCAGGCCGATGGCCGGCGCGGCGGTGGTGGGGACCAGGCCGTACCGGTAGCGGTAGTGGATGATCCGCCGCCGGGCGTCGTCGGCGGCCGTCCAGCCGCTCTGTTCGGCCGTGGCCTTCTCCTGCGTACGACGCCAGATGCCTTCCTCGATGTAGCGGGGTCGGTCGGCGTCGCCGAAGTAGGTCTTCCAGACCTGCTGTTGGTCGGGGGTGAGCTGGTCGATGACGATGTACGGGATGTCCATGATCTCTCCCTGGAGAATCACGCCTGGATGTTCCGGGTGCATGGCAGGCTCCGTTGGCCGGGAAGGTGGGGTGAACGACCCGGACAGTGGAGCGGAGTCAGCGGTCGGAGGGCGGGCTCGCGTCCGTTGAGACGGCGGCGGGCTGGTGACCGAGGCCGTTGAGGAGCGGGGCGGCCTGCTCACGCAGTGCCCAGGCCGGGCCCACCAGGCCGGCGACCGCCAGAAGCGTGAGCGCGATGCCTCCGCCTTCGGGGCGTACAGAGCGCGGCGCGGCTTTTCGGGCGTGGCGTCGTCGATCCCCGGTCACGGGGTGCCGCCGATGGCGCGTTCGTGTACGTCGACGAGGCGGCTGATCTGCTGGTGCAGCCACTCCACCTCGGCAGAGGTGAGGATGAGCGCGCCATCGAGGGTCGAGCCGTCATCCAAGTGGAACTCGATGGGAACCGATCCCTGCCTGGCCCGCGCGTCGTAGACCGCGTCCCGTCCGGCCGAGAGCGTGGCGTGGGTGGCCCTCACCGGCACGGGACGGAGCGTCGTTCCGTCGGCGGGCGCGGACCAGGGGACCCCGCCACCAGGCGGACGCAGGTGGAACGTCGTCGCAGAGCCCTCACCAGGGAGAGCGACTACGACACCCACACGGCCATCGCGAGCGCTGTCCGTGGCGAGGTCGCCGAGCAGTGGACGGAAAGGTGCCGCCGTGCCTAACTCGGCTCCCTGCGAAGGAAGATGAGAAGAACGTCGTCGCGTCATGCCCCGAAGTTAGGAACAGGACGAGCCTCGAATATGAGCCGGAGGAATACGACCCCTATCCGTCCAGGTGAAAGCGGTCGGACATGTGCCGCAGCTTCTCCCTCGTGGCTGCTCGTTCCGCGTAGACGATGCTGCGAAGCGTTGAACGGGCGATGGGGTGGTTCCGCACGAGCTGCGGCGCGATCCGCTCAGCCGTCTCCAGCTCGGTGAGGGCCCTTGCCCGGTTTCCGTCCCACAGCCAGGCCCGCGCCACGTCCATGTGGTGGTGACCCTGACGTGAGTTGGGCAGTGCCCCGACCAGGCTCGGGCTGGTGCGGCGGTTTATCTCCAGAGCTTTGCCCTGCTTGCCCATTTCCAGAGCCACGCTGATCGCGTGGATCTGCACGTTCCCGGCGGAGAATGTCAGCGAATGCCGGTCGTACACCGGTGCGCCGACGTACGCGTCCATGCGTTCCGCCGCGTCCTTCGCGTGTCCGATCCGGTCCTCCGCTTCCGCTGGACGGTTGGCCCGAGCGGCGGAGATGGCCGCTCGAAGCTGCAGCGTGCCCCAAGCCCGTACGGCCAGCGGATCACCGTGCTCGTACGGCTGTTGCACCGAGGCGATCGCCTTGTCCGAGAGGGTCAGAGCGTCGGCCCAGTCAGCCGTCGCCCACATGTCCCAGACGCGCATCCAGTCGGCGACGGCAGGCAGCACCGGGTCTCCCGACAACCTGGCTGACCACGCGGCCCGTTCGCACGCCATGGCCACCAGCTCAGGGTGTCCGAGGGCGTGTGCGGCGGTGTGTGCGAACTTGCAGCACACGGCGTAAATGGCGTACGCCTCCTCCCGCTCGTGTCCGTCCGATTCCTCCGCCAGGGCGCGCGCTTCCCGGAACAGGTCCGGGAGAACTCGGAGGATCGCGACGTTGGAGGCGGTGTCCCGCAGGCGGTGCAGCCGGGTCACCTCACGCCATAGCTGTGAGGCCGGTCGGGGAACCCCGCCGAAGACGGGAACGAGGTCGTAGCGACGTAGCTCGCGCAGGATCGACGAGGCGGCGATCTGCCACTGGCTGTCGTCGGGGGAGCTGCTGTACGGGCGTCCGATCAGGTCGTTCGGATGAATGTGCAGCTCTGCGGCCACCTGGTTGAGCAGGCCGACCCGGTCCAGCTCGATCAGTCCACGCTCCATCTTCGACACCCAGCCCTGCGACTTCCCGAGGGCCGTCGCCAGGTCGGCCTGCGGCATGCCCAGCCGCAGCCTCGCCCTGCGAGCGCGCTTGCCGATCTCCTCGGCTTCCTCCAGCATCAGGACACCTCCCGGCCGCCGGACGATCCGGCGCGGCCGCCGGTCTGTCCGTACAGAGTTCGTCTCTTGCACGGTACCCATGACGCGGCTTCAGCGTGAGACGAGCTGCAAGGACCGTCGGGGCCGCGGCCCGTGTACCGCTGTCCCGTCTTGAACGGCGAGTCCGAGACCGGAGGCACTTCTGTCCGCCATCAGTGCCCGGACGGCCATCAGGCATTGATTCCGAAGCCGCCGGTGCCGAACGACAGCGGATCATGGGGGTGAGGAACTTTCCACGTCGCGCACCGCCGGAGGCAGCCAGTGATCACCGTGACCGTCCTCCACCCTGGAACCATGGGCGCGGCGATCACCGCCGAGCTCGTGGCCGGCGGCCATGAGGTGCTGTCGGTGAGCAAGGGCCGCAGTGAGAACACCTGGGTCCGAGGGAGAGAGGCTGGTGCCACGGCGTACGACTCGCTCGCGGAGGCGCTGTCCCGAAGCGCGGTCGTTCTCTCGGTCTGCCCACCACAGGCGGCGGAGGACGTTGCGGCGGCGGTGGCCGCGCACGGTTTCGAGGGGGTGTACGTCGATGTCAACGCCATCAGCCCTCAACGCGTACGGCGCATCGCTGACGAGACCCGCCCCGGCTCCGCAGTTGTCGACGGTGCCGTTTTCGGTCAGCCGCCGGGCGAGGGGCGTGCCACACGGCTCTATCTCGCAGGGGTCGACTCTGCCGTTGAGCTGGTGGCGTCGCTGTTCACGGACTCTGCGCTGCACGTGTGCCGCGTCGGGGACACAGTCGGTTCCGCTTCCGCGCTGAAGATGGCCTTCTCCAGCTACCAGAAGGCCGCCCGCACCCTCGCCGGAGTCGCTCACGCGCTCGCCGACGCCCATGGAGTCGGTGATCAGCTCACAGCCGAAGCCGAGGTCATGATCTCCGCGATCCTCTCCGACCCGGAGTATCTACCGAGAGTGGCAGCCCGAGCCTGGCGCTGGGCGCCCGAGATGGAAGAGGTCGCCGATACGCTCCGCGCGGCTGACCTGCCCACGGACATGGCCGAAGCCACGGCTCGGGTGCTCGCCTACTGGGAGCGGGACAAGGACCAGTTCGACTTGCCGGTCGTGCACACCCTCTCCCAGCTCCGGTCAGAGAAGAGCCGTTGATTTGTTCACGCTGAGGGGTAGCCCCTGGACGATCACCTCCGCCGAGGGCGAGACGCGGAAATGGTGGGTGGGGCCGTCGCCGCAGGTTCGGGCGAGGGCACGTGGCGTAGTCCGGTGCTGCGAGCCTGTGCCGCCAGAGCTCGTCGACTGGGAGCCGGCCTCTGCGAGAGCCGATGTACGCGCCACGTGAGGGTGCGTGCTGGGGAGCGTGCGTCGTCGAGGGCTCGTTCGTCTGCTGCCTGCTGCAGCAGGCGTTTGGGGTCGTGGCCCACTGCCTCTGCTTCGGCCAATGCGGTGGTGAGCGCCTGCGAGGCAGAGTCGGCGAGGATCTGATCGGCGTGCGCCGGGGCGGCCTGGAGGATGAGGCGGACGTATTGGTCCGCAAGATTCTGGGACGGTCGGCGTTGGCCGAGGACCAGGAGGGGCGTGGCTGCCGTGTGGTCGTAGGCGGCCTGGAGGTGGAGCAGGCTCTTGTGGGCTGCGGCCACCTGTTGCTCGTGCTCTCGTCGGTCGTGCCAGCGTGCGGCGGCGATGACGGCGAGGAGCGCAGCGTCGAGGAACATCGCCAAGGCGGCTCCGTCTTTCGGCGCCGGCTCGCGAAGCATCGCCTTGACCGCGCCGCGTAGAGCACGAGCGTGGTGGTGCTCGGCGCGGACGCGCGAACGGGTCGCCCGCTCGAAAGCTGAGGCTGCTGAGCGGAGTTCGGTACGAATGTCCGGCGGTGCGGTCAGAGCTACGGCGTCGAGCGCTTCGCCGAAGGCGGTCAGGTGGGCCTGGGCGGCTCCGGCGTCCGGCTGGTCGAGGTGGTGGGGGATGCGCTCGGTGGCTGCGGTGGCTTGATGCCATGGGTGCGGCCTGAGGCGCCCCTCGGCGGACGATGGAACCTCTGCTGCGGCGAGACGGCTCTGGATCTTCGGGAGGGAGAGATCCGGCGCCAGCGTGGAACCGGAGAACCACACCGGTTCTGCTTTCGCGTTCCGGTCGTTCTCCAGGGCCACCTTGTAGCCGCGTGGTTCTCCTGAGGGGAAGTGCAGGACCTCGACGAGGACTCCCTTGGTGTGGGTGAGCAGACCGAGGAACTCGTCGGTATCGGTGGCGGCAGCCGCCGCTGTGCGGACCACGGTGCGCAAGCGTTCGCGGGCAGCCTTGGCATGGCCGTTCCGCAGGGCCTTCTCCCGTTCGGCGCGCTGGGGCCGTTTGGCGGCAGTGCGGTCACCGCGGATGACCCGTTGCAGCCCGTATTCCTTCTCGATGGCTGCGAGTTCGCGGTCAGCGGTGAGGTAGTCGTTCCAGTGACGTGCTGAGCGGAGGTCACCTCGTACCTTTGTGGCGGCGATGTGGATGTGATCGGGGGCGTGGCGTACGGCGATCCAGCGGCAGCCGTCCGGGTCGTCCGCCGGTGCGATGCCGGTGGCCGCGACGACGCGACGGGCGATGTCCGCCCAGTCGCCGTCTTCGAGGATGCGGTCACCGGGTGCCGCGCGGAGAGAGCAGTGCCACACGTGCTGCTTCGGGGTGCGGCCCAGTCGATCAGCTTGCTTGACGCGCAGGTCGAGGTCGTCGATGAGCTGCTTCCTGGCCGCCGAGCTGTCGTCGGCGCGGCCTGGGTCGGGGGCGTAGCCGTCCCAGGAGGCGACGAGGTGGGGGTCGGTGTGTTCGTTGGCGCGGCCTGGTCCGTAGAGGTAGCGGATGAGGCCGGCCGTGCTCTTGCCGCTGCTGATCTTGGCGATCATCGGTGGCTCTTTGTGGCGACGGCTTGGTTGGTGGCCTCCGCAATGTGGCGGACGGCGGTGCCGACCGCGGCGAGGGTGCGTTCGGCCTGGGCCAGGGTGGCGGTGTCGCCGGAGTGAGGGAGGTCGCCGGAGTTGAGCTTCCTGGCGATCTGGTTGATGTTGTGGCCGATCTTGGCGACCTCGCCACGGATTGTGGTGAGTTCGTCGACGTAGTCGTCGAGCGGGGTGCGTTGACCGGGCAAGGCGAGGTCCCCGTCGAGGTGGGCCATGACGACGGCACCGACGTAGTGGACGGCGGCGATGTTCAGCGAGCGGGCCTTGGCGACGATGTCCGCCTTCTCTTCGGTGCTGTAGCGGACATCGACGCGCGCGGTGCGCTGGGTCTCGTTGCGGTCGCGGCGGCGGGCGACGCGGTGGAGCGCGGCGGCTTCGGAGGCACGCGGTTGCGGCACGGCAGTGCTGGAGGTGTCGATGGGCTGATCCTGCTCGGGCGCCCCCTGGTGCCCGAGACCCTCCGCCACCCCCGGGGCGGAGGAACCTGCGTTGGACCGGCCCTTGGACGGTCCAACGCCATACCTTGCTCCGCCTGGGGCTGGGGTGGAGGTCAGGTGCCGAGAGGCGTGGGGGAGGGGGTGTGTGGACTGTTCGTGCATGAGGGGCTCTCTGACCGTACGAAGGGGAAGCCGTGCTCGCCCCGGCGATTCCGAGGCGAGCAGTTGGCGGGAGGGCGCGGGCCTACGCCGTGGTTCGGGCTTGGCCGAGCTCGGCCTGGAGGAGGTTCTTGACCTCGTCCAGGCGGGACCGCCCGATGCCGAGTCCATTGGCGTGGACGGCCGCCTCGATGTGGCGGCGAGAGATTTGGCCGCCACGTCCCAGGGGAGCCGTACGTCCGATCTCCACTGCCTGCTCGAAGGTGGCGCTCGGTCGGCCACGACGTTTGCCACGAGGCTGGGTGGGCTGAGACACGGACATCGCAGGGGCCTTGGCCACATCAGCGTCGGGCACCTGGGCCGGTGTAGGGGGCACCCCGTCTTCGGGAGAAGTGGCTCCGTCGTTGTGCGGCTCGGGGCGGGGCTTCGTTCGCGTGGGTCGGCGTTGAACGAGGAGGTAGAGGTGGACGGCTCCGGCCAGGGCGAGCGGGGCGATGGCGGAGATGGCCCCGACGGTGAGGTCGTCGAGAGCGAGTGCGCTGCGCCGGTTCTGCTGATTGAGGCGGATGGCGTGCAGGACGTTGGCCCAGATGCTGGTGGCGGTGGCGATGCCGACCAGTGCCGAGACGTAGAGGCGGGCGGACAAGGGCGCGGTCCGTAGGACGAGCAGGGAGCCGATCCCGATGAAAACGTCGATGACGAGCGGGAAGGCGTAGGTGAGCGCGGGATGGATGTGGCTGGCGGCGGCCATCTGACGCAGGGCGTCGTAGGAAAGCGCGAAGGCGGCCACGGCCAGCAGTGCGACACCGGTGCGGATGGCCGGTGCCAAGGGCGGCAGCGCGGTCGACGGTCCTGCGGCGAGAGTGGGTGAAGGCAAGGGGGAGTGCTCCAAGAGGTGCGAGGTTCGGCCCAGGGGCGCGAGGACCCGTCGCGACATGTCGCATGCCTGGTCAGGGCAGATGCGGGTGTGGCGGTGACGTCGAGACGACTCGTCACCGGATCTCGACCTGTCACCGCTTTGACCTGCGCGGAGACGAGTCGTGACGGGTCGTGCAGGGTCAGTCCCCGGTCGCGGCTTCGGGTGCGGGCTCGGGGCAGTAGCGGGCCCAGGCGTCGGCGAAGTGCCGACGGGTGTAGCCCCGAGCCTGGACGTTGCCGTGGAAGCGCTTGGGGGCAGAGCTGATGCCGTACTCGTTGAGCAGGATCTGCAGGCCCCGTGGAGTGAGGCCGTTGGCGGTGTACTCCGGCCAGGGGGTCTCGGCGTCCTGGTTGAGGATGTCCAGGAGCCGACTGGTGCGCAGCGCTGGTGGGTTGCCCTCGGAGGCGAAGGCGCGGCGGACGTCGGCCAGGAGGCGGATGCCCAGGCTGCTCCGGTCTTGGTCCTGTTCGGCCTCGTGCTTTGCCATGACCCGGCAAGCATTGCGGGCGAGAGAAGGCCACGTCCCGCCGGCGAGGTCGGCGACTGCGACCAGTGGCTGCCAGGTGTCGGCCGCCCGGTCTTCGACCGGCATTGAGGGTGTTAGTTCCATCGCGCTGGCGTGGAGCGGGCCCAGCCATGTGGCGAGTCGCTCGCGCAGGGCGTGGAGGGGCGGGGTGTCGCGGAAGGTACGAAATTCGGCGACCTTCTCGCCCGGCATGCGGCGCCGCATGCGGATCACGACCGAGCGGTCCATGATCGTGTCAGGCAGGTCTCCGATTCCGGCGAGGGCTGCCATGGCGAAGGTGGGGAACTTCGACACCTCGTGGTTGGGTCCTGAGACCCGCAGGGTCGGGCGGTTGCGCTGGTGACCGGCGTTGAGCAGGCCGCGCATCTCCTCGTTCTTCTCCGCGACCTTTGCAGACCCGAAGAGGGTGTCGGCCTCGTCGACCAGCAGGGTGGGCGGGGTGTCGGTGATCGATCGGAACACCGCGGCGGCCGAGGCGTTGACCGTGATGAGCGGATCGTGGACGCTCTCGGTGATCACGTCCAGGAGCCGCGACTTACCGCACCGCTTCGCAGGCCCCACCACCGCCAAACGCGGCGCGTGCTGCCATGCGGTCTGCAGGTGCGTCGCCGCAACCCACAAAGTCACCGCCACTGATGCCTCCTCGCTCGGCATCACCACGTACCGCAGGATCTGCTCCCGCAGCGACGTGAGGACTTCTTCGCCTTCGGAGGCGGAGGCGAGGTGGTGCTGTTCGGAGGAGGGCCCGTCCTCGTCGGGACGGGGGCGGCCGGGTACGGCCACGGGCGGCCAGGCGGCCGCGCCGACGGGAAGAGATGGCGTGCTCGGGGCGGGATCGTCCATACTGGACATGTAGCTCCTCTACTTGCAGGCCAATGGGACGGCAATCCCGGCTTGCAGGTCAGTCGTTCAGGGATGGGCGGCATGAGGTTTGCGCGCTGAGCCCCTCGGTGTTGGGTCACCGGGGGGCTTTTTGTGCTCCTGGGCAGGTCGCAGCGCGCGCCAGCGGACCGATGCGGTCTGCTGGGGAGTTTCAACTGTACCACCGCCTATGCCGATCGCATAGCGCTTTGCGATCGGCAGAAGCGATGCTAGCGTTATGACATGCGCCGAAGTGGCGGTGAACGCGGAGAGCGAGAGGAGGCGGCGATGTCGGATGACGAAGAGGGCTCCGAGGGAGTGCTCCTCAGCGGCGAAGAGAACGCCACCGTGCGGATCAAGCTGGAGCGGGAGAAGCGCGGCTGGAGCACCACGACGCTGTCCGACCACATGAACGAGGCCGGCTTCGACATGAACCCGTCCGCGGTGTGGCGTATCGAGAACCGCAAGCGCCGCATCAACCTCGACGAGGCCATCGGCTTCGCCGAGGTCTTCGGCGTCCCGCTCAGCAACTTCGTCGGGCCGCCCAGCCTGGCGACCATGGGTCGCGCCATGGAGTTGATCGACAACGTCGTCGCCACCTACCGGTCCTCCAACCGCGCCAACCACGAGGCGCGGAGAGCCCGCGATCAGCTCGACGCCTACCTCGCCGACCACCCGGACATCCGGGAGGAAGCCGATGTGATGGTCTCCAACGCCATCGCGACCGAGCTGATCAAGATCAACGAAGAGTACGGTCCCGCTTCCGACGCGTAGCGCACCGATCCAGCCGCCGCAGTGGGAACGCAAACCCCCGCTGCGGACGCATCACCCGTCCCATCCCTGAACGACACCAGGCCAGCCCAGGGTTGCCGCCCTGCCCGCCGGCCAGAACCGGAGCACCAACCTTGCGCCCTTCGGCGATACCGCACGTCCCTGCTCAGCGCACCCTCCAGCCGGAGGAGGTGACCACCACCGACCCCCTCCTCACCGTGGAGCAGGCCGCCGAACGCCTCGGCACCGGCGTGCGCTTCATCCGGCGACTCGTCCAGGAGCGCCGTATCCGCTACGTCAAGCTCGGCAAGCCCGTGCGGATACCCGAGAGCGCCATCGCCGCATACATCGAGGAGCGCACCGTGCCGACTCTCCGCGATGAGCGTTCCCGCTACGGGAAGGCCGCCTGATGGCCACCCGCAAGCCGCAGAGGCGGCGTGAATTCGGCACGGTCCGCCAACTGCCTTCGGGGCGCTGGCAGGCACGCTACTGAGCCCCGGACGGCAGCCGCCGTACCGCCCCGGAGACCTTCTCGACGCGCACGGACGCCCAGACCTGGCTCACGCTCACCCAGGCCGACATCGAGCGCAAGCACTGGGTCGACCCGGACGCCGGGGCGCTCAACTTCGCTGCCTACGCGGTCCAGTGGGTCGAGGAGCGCGGCCTCTCGGCCACCACGGAGGAGCTGTACCGCAGGCTTCTCCGGCTGCACCTGCTGCCCACGTTCGCCTCGGTGAACCTGGACGACATCACACCGCCCGGTGTGCGTACCTGGCGGGCCGAGCGGCTGGAAGCAACCGGTGCGACGACCGTCGCTAAGTCGTACCGCCTCCTCAAGGCCATCATGGAGACGGCCGCCGACGACGAATTGATCCGCCGCAACCCCTGCCGGATCAGGGGCGCCGGCAGTGAGAGGGCCAAGGAACGCCCCACCGCCGCCGTCGAACAGGTCGACGCGCTCGCGGATGCCATGGGCCCCAGGTGGCGGCTGATGGTCTACTTCGGCGCCTACGGGCCGATGCGGCCGGAGGAGCAGGCGGCACTGCGGCGGCCCGACGTCACGCTCGAACCGCTCGCGGCCAGGATCAGCGACGCCGCGCCGGAGCTGACTACGGGCCGTCGGGTCGAGGGCGACACGAAGTCGACCGCCGGACGCCGGACCGTCTTCCTCCCGGCCTTCCTGTACATCGAGGTGAAACGCCACCTGGACTGGTACGCGGAGAAGGAGCCCAACGGCCTTCTGTTCGTCGGCGAGCGGGGCGCGCCGTTCCGGCGGTCCACCTTCGGCCGCAAGTGGCGCAGGGCACGCGCCAAGGTGGGCCTGCCGGAGGACTTCCGCTTCTACGACCTCCGCCACACCGGCCACACCTTGTCCACCCAGTCGGGGGCCACGCTGAAGGACACGATGGTCCGCGCCGGCCAGTCCTCGGAGAAGGCGGCCCTGATCTACCAACACTCCGACGGCGAGCGGCAGCGGGAGGTCGCCGGAGGAATCGATGCCAAGGTCCGTCAGCTGCGCGGACGTGCGACTGGTGTCGAGTCCGGTTGAGATCCATTGCGTCCCCGGTCAGAGCGGTTGACGACCGACTCTGACCGGGGATGCTTGAACCCTGGAAGTCGACTGAACAGGAATGCTTCTTGATTTCCCTCCTCAAATGAGGGAGGATTTCCGGAAATCGCACTCTGTGGTCAGGGGCTGAGTATGGCAGTCATGCACGTCGAGGACTCGCGGGGTCAGAGCCGTCTCGCGGACCTGGGGCTCTCGGCCGAAACCATCGAGAACGTGCTGCGGCGCGCCGAGGCGGAGCGCAACTTCTGCACGCCCCTCGACCCTGTCTCGCTCCCAGGCAACATTTTCTGGGGCAGGACCATTCGCTTCCTGCGTGAGGCGTATGTGGCTGATGGGTGGCGCAGCGTGAGCCCCCACAACGTCCCGCTCCTGCTGTCGCCTGAGGAGGACTTCGCCATCACCGCCTCCAGTGGCAACAAAGCCACCGGCTACGCGGCGCTCACCCCCGCCACCCGCTACTCGAAGGGCACGGCGGTCATCCGCCGGGTTGAGACCAACCGGCAGCTGGTGTTCCCTGGCTACGAGGCTGAACCCGAGCCTCATGGAGTCGGAGAGGGGATCGTGACCTGGTTCCTCCTGTACCAGCACGTGAACACTCTGACGGGCACGCGGCTCTGCTACGAGTTGTCTCTGCCGACCAACCCGGGGAGCCGTGGCAAGATCGACAGCTGGCACGAGCGGATCATCTTCCCCTTCATCGACTTCGAGGGCTTCAACCCGTTCCCGAACGACGACGATGGCGAAGGCGGCATCGACATCCCGATCGAGCGCCTGCCCTGATCGTCCAACCCGCAACTCATTGGCACTCCCATGACCACCGCATCCCGGATCATTCTGGCGCGCAAGCGCCGCGGGCTCACCGTCACCCGTCTTGCGCAGATGGTCGGACTCACCGCCCGACGGCTGTCCGACTACGAGAACGGCCGGGCCTACCCTCCCCCGGCCTCCCTGGCCAGCCTTGCTGAGGCTCTTGAGTTTCCAGAATCTTTCTTTGTCGCTGAGGAGGTTGCCGACCTGCCCGTCGAGTCGGTCAGCTTCAGGGCGCTAAGCAAGATGACGGCCTCACAACGAGACATTGCTCTCAGCGGTGGTCGCCTCGCCCGGATCTTGCAGGACTGGATTCGGGCTCGCTTCAAACTGCCGGCGCCAGACCTTCCGTCCTTGACCTCGTTCAGTCGTCTCGGCAGCGACAACGAACCAGTGTTTCCAGGCGAGGCCGGTGTCGAGAACTGTCCAGCCGAGCGCGCGGCCGAACTGGTTCGCACTCGATGGGGGTTGGGGGTCGCCCCGATTCCCAACATGGTTCACCTGCTCGAAGCGCACGGTGTGCGCGTGTTCTCGTTGTCCCGCGACTGCCCGGAAGTGGACGCCTTCTCCTTCTGGGACCGCAGCATCCCGTTCGTGCTGCTGAACACCGAGAAGACCGCCGAGCGTGGACGGTTCGACGCCGCACATGAGCTGGGGCACCTGGTTCTGCATGGCGAGGAACAGGTCCCCCATGGCCCCCAAGCCGAGGGGGAAGCGCATCGCTTCGCTGCTGCTCTGCTCATGCCAGCCGCAGATGTCCTGGCGTACGCCCCTCGTAACCCGAGCACCAACTGGATCCTGCAGGCGAAGCGCCGCTGGAAGGTCGCAGCCATGGCGCTCGCCCACCGCCTGCACGAACTCAACCTCACCACCGAGTGGCAGTACCGCACGCACTGCGTCGAGCTCAGTCGCATGGGCTACCGGAAGGCGGAGCCCCAGAGCACACTCACGCGGGAGACCTCCCAGGTGTTGGGCAAGGTCTTCGCAGCCCTCCGAGCGGAAGGCACCCCTCTGGCGGAAGTCGCTCGTGCTCTCGACCTACGAGCTGCAGACCTTAGTGACCTGATCTTCGGCTTGGTGGTCTTGGCTCAGGAGGGCGGGCGCGGTGGTACCCGTAGTGCAGCCGCCTCCCGGAGGCCGCGACTCTCAGTCGTGCGTTGAGCCTGCCTTTGCACTTGCGGAGGAACGTTCCATCGAGAAGAAGTGGCGCCGATCACAAGGCACCTCGCCTGCATATTGAGATGGCGCTGTCCCCGCACATCTGGGTGGTGCGGGGACAGCGCCATACACAGGGCACATAGGGGAGTTGGGGCATGCAGAGGGCACGGCAGTCCCCGAGAGGTCTAGACAACGATGAACCCCCAGGTCACTGACCTGGGGGTTCATGGAAGAGCGGGTGACGAGAATCGAACTCGCGCTCTGAGCTTGGGAAGCTCATGTTCTACCATTAAACTACACCCGCGTAACGCACTGGCTGACCAGCGACGCATCGTCCCACACTGTACCCCATGGCGGGCCCATCGATGTGCGTGCCCCGGTGGTGGGTGGGGCGGGAGGGGGGCGTGGTGCGGGGTGGATGTGGGTGGGTGGGGCGGGAGTTGGGGGCGTAGCGTGGGTTGTCGGAGTGCCGTGTGGAGTGGCGTCCCGTTCATCCCCTAATGTGGCTTTCTCGTCCACGGCTTGATGGGGAAGGGACTTGATGGAGTCCATGGAGCGCACCGTCGTCCGCTGTGCCGAAGGGCACGTTTTCGCTACCGCCTCGTTCCCGATGCAGCAGCTCGGGTCCGGGCGGATCGGTCCCGGGCGGCTTATCCGCTGTCCTCGTTGCGCCCGGTTGCGGCATGCCGTGCCGGTGGGGTTCGAGGAGCGGTAGGGCTTCCGGGAACGCGGTGACAGGCGCGCGGGGCGGCCCGATGTGGGTGGGTCCGCGCGTTCTGCGTATCCTCGGTGGGTGCTTCTCTCAGACAAGGACATCCGGGCCGAGATCGACGCCGGACGCGTACGTATTGATCCGTTCGATACGTCGATGGTGCAGCCGTCGAGCATCGATGTGCGGCTCGACCGCTACTTCCGGGTGTTCGAGAACCACCGCTATCCGCATATCGATCCCGCGGTCGAGCAGGTCGATCTGACCCGTACCGTCGAGCCGGACGGGGACGAGGCGTTCATCCTGCACCCCGGTGAGTTCGTGCTGGCCTCGACGTACGAGGTCATCTCGTTGCCCGACGATCTGGCGTCGCGGCTGGAGGGCAAGAGTTCGCTCGGCAGGCTCGGGCTGGTGACGCATTCGACGGCCGGGTTCATCGATCCGGGGTTCTCCGGGCACGTGACGCTGGAGCTGTCGAATCTGGCGACGCTGCCGATCAAGCTCTGGCCGGGGATGAAGATCGGGCAGCTGTGCATGTTCCGGCTGACCTCTCCGTCGGAGTTCCCGTACGGCTCCGAGCGGTACGGGTCGCGGTATCAGGGGCAGCGCGGTCCGACCGCCTCGCGCTCCTTCATGAACTTCCACCGGACGCAGGTGTGATGCCCCGTGAGTGATGACGTGCGGGAGAATCTGACGTACGACGGCTTCGGGCACGCCGTGCGGGAGCTGGCGCAGGCCGTGGCCGATGACGGGTACGAGCCGGATGTGGTGCTGTCCATCGCGCGCGGCGGGGTGTTCGTCGCGGGCGGGCTCGCGTACGCGCTGGACTGCAAGAACATTCACCTGGTGAACGTCGAGTTCTACACCGGTGTGGGCACCACGCTGGAGATGCCCGTCATGCTGGCGCCCGTGCCCAACGCCATCGACTTCTCGGACAAGAAGGTCCTGATCGCCGACGATGTCGCCGATACCGGGAAGACGCTGAAGCTGGTCCGTGACTTCTGCATCGATCATGTCGCCGAGGTGCGGTCCGCCGTCATCTACGAGAAGTCGCAGTCGCTCGTGAAGTGCGAGTACGTGTGGAAGAAGACCGATCGCTGGATCAACTTCCCCTGGAGCGTGGAGAAGCCCGTCGTGCGGCGCAGCGGGCAGGTGCTGGACGCCTGAGCGGCGCGGGAGACAGGGAAAGACCCCCGGGGCCGCCGTCAGGCTCCGGGGGTCTTTTTCGCTGCTCGGGTCAGATCGTGCCCAGCTTGAGGATCGACACCAGCGCGATCAGCTGGATCGCGCTCGCGCCCAGCGCCTTCGGCCACGGCAGGTCGTGGGACTTGCTCACCATCGAGGTGAACAGGCCCGCCGCCGCCAGCCAGGTCAGCCAGCCGAGGATCTGCACCAGGGAGTTCTCGCCGCCCAGGAACAGCGCGAAGATCAGGCGCGGGGCGTCCGTGATCGACATGATCAGCATGGAGAGGCCCACCGTGGGCTGCCACGCGCCGTCGCCGCCCAGCTGGCGGGCGAGCGAGTGGGTGACCGCACCGAGCACCAGGCCGCCGATGACGAAGCCGACGCCCGTGATGATGACGTAGGGGATGGCGTTGCCGACCGGGGCGTTGATCGCGTCGTCGCGGGCCTGGTCGAAGCCGAAGAGCGCCAGCAGGCCGTAGAGGAACGTGACGATGAGCGCCGGGCCCCAGACGGGGTAGTCGCGCATCTGCCAGAACGTCGCGGCGGGGCGCGTCACGATGCCGGTCAGCAGCTGCTTCCAGTGCAGGCGCGGGCCCGACGGCTGGACGGGGGCCTGGCCGGCGCGGTAGGTGTTCCCGTCGCCGTAGGGGTCCTCGTTGATGCTGAAGGCCTGCGTGTGGCCCGGGTTGTTCGCGTACGGGTCGCCGCTCTGGTGCGGGTGCTGCTGAGGGTGCTGCGGGTGCTGCTGGGGGTACGGGTCGGCGAAGTACTCCGGCTCGTCCGGTCCGCCGCCCTGGTACCCGCCGCCCTGGTACCCGTCACCGGCCTGGTAGCTGCCGGGGTGATACCCGCCGCCGTTGTGCGGGGCGCCGTTTCCTCCCGTCGGCGGCCATTGCTGCTGTCCGTACGGCGGCGGTGCCTGATTGCCGTACGGCTGCTGCCGCGGTTGCTGCTGCGCTTGCTGCGGGGTGCGGTTGTCCCGGCCGCGTCCGATCCTGAATCCAGCCACGTAATCGAACGTACCTGGTCCGTCCGGGGTGGGTGGGAGGGGCGGGGGAACTGGGCCGCCTTTGAGGCTCAGCTGTGACATCCCCTAAGGGAACCCTGGGGGGTTGTCCGCAGTGGACGGGCAGTGGACGGGGAGTCGGCGCGCTGTGGTGGTCAGTTCGCGTTGAACAGTGCGCTGGTGAACGTGATCAGCGGGCGGTCCGGAGTGGCCGCCGGGTACAGGGCGATCAGGTCGGCCGTCTCGCCGCGGTGGGTGCGCACCACCGTGTCCGGCTTCCGGTCGTCGTCGAAGTCCGCGTAGCGCATGAGCAGGGTCGTTTCCGCGCGGGACGGGGCGCCGGCCCCCGGGCTCCTGCGCAGGGGCGCGGCCGGGAGCTTTCCGGCCGGGGCCCCGAAGCGGTACGGGCCGCCCGGCCGGCCCGGTCCGTCGGGGCTGCCGAGCAGCAGCGTGCCCTTGGCCGGCGTACCCGGCTCGTGGCGGCGGGCGGCGTACACCAGGTCGTCGTAGCCGTCCCCGTTCACGTCCGTCCGGGGCTCGGGCGCCGACAGCGCGGGCCCTGCCCCCGGAATGGTGCCCCCGGCTCTGTGCGGGCGGCCGTCGCGGGTGAAGGGGCCGCGCAGGAAGCTGAGCCGGCCCGCGCTCGCCGTCACGGCCAGATCGGGCTTCCCGTCCCCGTCGAAGTCGCCGCAGACCGGGTGGTCGGGCCACTCGTTGCCGAAGCGGGCCCGGTCCGGGATGCGGAGCGCGACCGCCCTGCCGGTGAGGCCCGCGGGGGAGCCGAAGAGGATCTGCAGCGGTACGGGCGGGCGCCCGATGCCGTTGTACGGGGGGTCGGTGGCCACGACCAGGTCGGTGAAGCCGTCCCGGTCCAGGTCGCAGGAGGCCTCCGCGTCGAACGCGGAGGGGAGGGTGTCGCCGATCTTGGCGGCGTTCGCGTGCGCGCTCAGCAACTGGCGTACCGACGGGTCCAGGCCCCGGGAGGCGGAGCCGTACACGATGCCGATGCCCGCGTCGTCGCCGTGGGCGTCGGCGGCGGGTTTCACCAGGTTGTTCAGGACGAGGTCGCGGTGGCCGTCGCCGTTGAAGTCGTCGGGGGTGTGGCTGCCGGTGCCGCGCGGGACCGGGTGGCGCTGCGCGCCGGCGAGTCCGGACAGGGCGGTGGGCGGGGCGTCGCCGTTCTTGCCCGGTCCGGAGGGGCCGGAGGAGTCCGGGGAGCCCCCGCAGGCCGCCAGCAGGAGGGCGCAGGCGCAGCCGGCCGCGGCGGTGGCCGTCGCCCTCGCGATTCGTATCCGCACTGGAGTAGCCCGCCTGCCCGTCCTCGTTCGTCCCGTGTGCCCTGGGTGCTCGGCGCGAAGCTCTGGTGCCGTCTCACCTGCCGGTGGCCGTCCCACATGATGCGTCACCGGACCGGGAAAGCAGAAGCGGCCGGTCCTGCCCCCGAGGCAGGTCCGGCCGCTTCCGCGACGCCGTGGAGCGTTGGCGGTTACTTCACCGGCTCCGGCTCCGGCGCGTCCGCCGTTTCCGGCTCGCCCGCCGGGTCGGCCGGGGTCTTCACGGAGTCGAGCAGCAGCTGCGAGACGTCGACCACCTGGATCGACTCCTTCGCCTTGCCGTCGTTCTTCTTGCCGTTGACCGAGTCGGTCAGCATGACCAGGCAGAACGGGCAGGCCGTGGAGACGATGTCCGGGTTGAGGGAGAGGGCCTCGTCGACGCGCTCGTTGTTGACGCGCTTGCCGATCCGCTCCTCCATCCACATCCGGGCACCACCGGCGCCGCAGCAGAAGCCGCGCTCCTTGTGGCGGTGCATCTCCTCGTTCCGCAGGCCCGGGACCTTCGCGATGATCTCGCGCGGGGGCGTGTAGATCTTGTTGTGACGGCCCAGGTAGCAGGGGTCGTGGTACGTGATCAGACCCTCGACCGGCGTCACCGGGATCAGCTTGCCCTCGTCCACCAGGTGCTGGAGCAGCTGCGTGTGGTGGATGACCTCGTACTCGCCGCCGAGCTGCGGGTACTCGTTCGCGATGGTGTTGAAGCAGTGCGGGCAGGTCGCGACGATCTTCTTCGTCGCCTTGGCCTTCTTCGTCGAGTCGTCCACGCCTCCGTCCTCGTCGAGGGACTCGCCGAATGCCATGTTCAGCATCGCCACGTTCTCCTGGCCGAGCTGCTGGAACAGCGGCTCGTTGCCCAGGCGGCGGGCCGAGTCACCCGTGCACTTCTCGTCGCCGCCCATGATCGCGAACTTGACGCCCGCGATGTGCAGCAGCTCCGCGAAGGCCTTGGTGGTCTTCTTGGCGCGGTCCTCCAGGGCGCCGGCGCAGCCGACCCAGTAGAGGTAGTCGACCTCGGTGAGGTCCTCGACGTCCTTGCCGACGATCGGGACCTCGAAGTCGACCTCCTTGGTCCACTCGACGCGCTGCTTCTTGGCGAGCCCCCAGGGGTTGCCCTTCTTCTCCAGGTTCTTGAGCATCGTGCCCGCCTCGGACGGGAACGAGGACTCGATCATCACCTGGTAGCGGCGCATGTCGACGATGTGGTCGATGTGCTCGATGTCGACCGGGCACTGCTCCACGCACGCACCGCAGGTGGTGCAGGACCAGAGGACGTCCGGGTCGATGACGCCGTTCTCCTCCGCCGTGCCGATCAGCGGGCGCTCGGCCTCCGCGAGGGCGGCCGCGGGGACGTCCTTGAGCTGCTCCTCCGTCGCCTTCTCGTTGCCCTCCATGTCCTTGCCGCCACCGGCCAGCAGGTACGGGGCCTTGGCGTGCGCGTGGTCGCGCAGGGACATGACCAGGAGCTTCGGGGAGAGCGGCTTGCCGGTGTTCCAGGCGGGGCACTGCGACTGGCAGCGGCCGCACTCGGTGCACGTGGAGAAGTCGAGGATGCCCTTCCAGGAGAACTGCTCGACCTGGGAGACGCCGAAGGTGTCGTCCTCGCCCGGGTCCTCCCAGTCGATCGGCTTGCCGCCCGACGTCATCGGCCGCAGCGCGCCGAGCGCGACCTCGCCGTCGGCGTTGCGCTTGAACCAGATGTTCGGGAAGGCGAGGAAGCGGTGCCAGGCGACACCCATGTTGGTGTTGAGCGAGACCGTGATCATCCAGATCAGCGAGACGCCGATCTTGATCATCGCGGTGAGGTAGATGAGGTTCTGCAGCGTGCCGAGCGCGAGTCCCTTGAAGGCGAGGACCAGCGGGTACGAGACGAAGTACGCCGCCTCGTAGCCGCCGACGTGGTGGATCGCGCCTTCGAGTCCGCGCAGGGTCAGGATCGCCAGGCCGATGACGAGGATGACGTACTCGACGAAGTACGCCTGCCAGGCCTTGGAGCCCGCGAACCGCGACTTGCGGCCGGCCCGGGAGGGCAGGTTCAGCAGCCTGATGGCGATCAGCACGAGAATGCCGACCGTCGTCATCAGGCCGATGAACTCGATGTACAGCTCGAACGGCAGCCATTCACCGATGATCGGCAGGACCCAGTCCGCCTTGAACAGCTGTCCGTACGCCTGGAGCAGCGTCGGCGGCAGTGTCAGGAAGCCGATGGCGACGAACCAGTGCGCGAAGCCGACGATCCCCCACCGGTTCATCCGGGTGTGGCCGAGGAACTCCTTGACCAGGGTGATCGTGCGCTGTTTCGGGTTGTCCGTGCGGCTGCCGGCCGGGACCGGCTGTCCGAGCGTGACGAACCGGTAGATCTGCGCGACGGCTCGGGCGATGAGCGCAACGCCGACCACGGTCAGCACCAGCGACACGATGATCGCGGCGAGTTGCATTGGGGGCTCCTCGGGCCTGCGAGGGTGGGATTCAGCGGTGATCGCTGATTGCTCGGATGTTACTCAGATGCTTACTAAGCAGTAACTTAATCAGTCTGTGCTGACACTATCCACTTATTCCGCCACGCTGTAGTTGGGCAGGCGGTGATCTGTGTCGCTCAGGCATACCTGGCCTCGCCGGGCGAGTCCGCGGACCGTCCGGCGCAGCGGACCGTGCACGGCCTCGGCCAGGATCGCCAGGTCCAGGGCGGTCCCCCGGTGCTCGGCGTAGTGCTGGTCGAGGAGGGCCGCCTCGTCCCACGGCATCGTGGAGCGGCGGCGCACCTGCGCCAGGCCGGTCAGTCCTGGCTTCAGTTCACGCCGCCAGTCTCTCGCACCGGCGGCCGTGCCCCGTTCGTCGCCCGGCGCGAGCGGTTCGGGGCCGACCAGGGAGAGCTCGCCCCGTACGACGTGCGGCAGCCGGGAGAGCACGTCGAGCCGCAGCCGCCGGGTGCGCAGTGACCGCAGTACGAAGGGCCTGCCCGCCGGTCCGGTGCGAGGGGAGCGGTCCAGTACGCCGCCGGGGTGCCGCTGTACGGCGAGGGTGAGGGCGGCCGCCGCGAGGGCGGGGGCGGCCAGCAGCAGGAGGGCCGAGCCGAGGAGCAGGTCCAGGGTGCGTTTGGCGGTGGGGTGCGGCGGGGCGAGGGCTCTCAGGCGGGCGAGGGCCGCGCGGGCGCGCGCTGTGCGGGAGGGGCGCGGTGGCTGCCAGGGCCGCCGTGCCGGGCCCGGCCGCTGAGTCCAGCCCTGCCGCTGCCCTCGCGTCTGCCGCTGAGTCCAGCCCTGCCGCTCTCCCCGCGTCTGCCGCCGGCTCCGGCTCGGCGGCAGCCGTCGTCCCGGCCTCTGTGTCCGCATCGTTCGCACCTGCCTGGTGTCGCTGTCCGGTATCGGATGCCTGGGGTGGTCGAGTGCCTGTTTTGTGTGGCTCACGGCATTTTGTGACAGAACGATCCCATGGCGCGATGATGGTGGGGGGTGCGTCGCCCGCGAGGCGGGCAGGTGTCGTCGGGGAGCGGCTCGGATTCGTCCGATGTGGCGCGTATGAGGCGTGTGCCCGATGCGTGTCCGCCGTCACAGAGATGGGCAATTCGCTGGTGGCGCGAAGTGTGTGCATGTTAGTTGAGTCGCCTCGACTCAGGTCTGTTGACTCCGGGAGCGATGTCATGCATCCTTGAGTCAGATCCACTCAAGTAGTCAGTTGGAGGAATTGAAATGGCACGTGCGGTCGGCATCGACCTGGGCACGACTAACTCCGTCGTCAGCGTTCTCGAAGGCGGCGAGCCCACCGTCATCACCAACGCCGAAGGCGCCAGGACCACGCCGTCCGTCGTCGCCTTCGCGAAGAACGGCGAGGTTCTGGTCGGCGAGGTCGCCAAGCGCCAGGCAGTGACGAACGTCGACAGGACCATCCGCTCCGTCAAGCGCCACATGGGCACTGACTGGAAGATCGACCTGGACGGCAAGAGCTTCAACCCGCAGCAGATGAGCGCCTTCATCCTGCAGAAGCTGAAGCGTGACGCCGAGTCGTACCTGGGCGAGAAGGTCGCCGACGCGGTGATCACCGTTCCGGCGTACTTCAACGACTCCGAGCGTCAGGCGACGAAGGAGGCCGGCGAGATCGCGGGCCTGAACGTCCTGCGTATCGTCAACGAGCCGACGGCCGCCGCGCTGGCGTACGGGCTCGACAAGGACGACCAGACGATCCTCGTCTTCGACCTCGGTGGCGGCACCTTCGACGTGTCGCTCCTGGAGATCGGTGACGGCGTCGTCGAGGTGAAGGCCACCAACGGTGACAACAACCTCGGTGGTGACGACTGGGACCAGCGCGTCGTCGACTACCTGGTGAAGCAGTTCGCCAACGGGCACGGCGTGGACCTGTCCAAGGACAAGATGGCTCTCCAGCGTCTCCGCGAGGCCGCGGAGAAGGCGAAGATCGAGCTGTCGTCCTCGACGGAGACCACGATCAACCTGCCGTACATCACGGCGTCGGCCGAGGGCCCGCTGCACCTGGACGAGAAGCTCACGCGCTCGCAGTTCCAGCAGCTCACCGCGGACCTCCTGGACCGCTGCAAGAACCCGTTCCACAACGTCATCAAGGACGCGGGCATCCAGCTCTCCGAGATCGACCACGTCGTTCTCGTCGGTGGCTCGACCCGTATGCCGGCCGTCGCCGAGCTCGTCAAGGAGCTCACGGGCGGCCAGGACGCCAACAAGGGTGTGAACCCGGACGAGGTCGTCGCCATCGGCGCCTCGCTCCAGGCCGGTGTCCTCAAGGGCGAGGTCAAGGACGTCCTGCTCCTCGACGTGACCCCGCTGTCCCTCGGTATCGAGACCAAGGGAGGGATCATGACGAAGCTCATCGAGCGCAACACCACGATCCCGACCAAGCGTTCCGAGATCTTCACGACGGCCGAGGACAACCAGCCGTCCGTGCAGATCCAGGTCTACCAGGGCGAGCGCGAGATCGCGGCGTACAACAAGAAGCTCGGGATGTTCGAGCTGACCGGTCTGCCGCCGGCCCCGCGCGGCGTGCCGCAGATCGAGGTCGCGTTCGACATCGACGCCAACGGCATCATGCACGTCGCTGCCAAGGACCTCGGCACCGGCAAGGAGCAGAAGATGACCGTCACCGGTGGCTCCTCGCTGCCGAAGGACGAGGTCAACCGGATGCGCGAAGAGGCCGAGCAGTACGCGGACGAGGACCACCGCCGCCGCGAGGCCGCCGAGTCGCGCAACCAGGGCGAGCAGCTCGTCTACCAGACGGAGAAGTTCCTCAAGGACAACGAGGACAAGGTCCCCGGTGACGTGAAGACGGAGGTGGAGACCGCGCTCACCGAGCTGAAGGAGAAGCTCAAGGGCGAGGACACCGCCGAGATCCGTACCGCCACCGAGAAGGTCGCGGCCGTCTCCCAGAAGCTGGGCCAGGCGATGTACGCCAACGCCCAGGCCGAGGGCGGCCCGCAGGCCGAGGGCCAGCCGGGTGCCGAGCAGGCCCAGGCCGACGGCCAGGACGATGTCGTCGACGCCGAGATCGTCGACGACGAGAAGGACACCAAGGGCGGTGCGGCGTGACCGAGGAGACTCCGGGCTTCGAGGAGAAGCCCGACGTCCCCTCCGGCGCCACCCCTGAAGACGCCGGGACGGAGGCCGCCACCCCCTCTTCGGAGGAGGCGGCGGCCCCCGCCGGGGACGCGAACGAGACAGCCGGTCTGACGGCACAGCTGGACCAGGTCCGCACCGCGCTCTCCGAGCGCACCGCAGACCTCCAGCGGCTCCAGGCCGAGTACCAGAACTACCGCCGCCGCGTGGAGCGGGACCGGGTCACGGTCAAGGAGATCGCGGTCGCGGGTCTCCTGTCCGAGCTGCTGCCCGTGCTCGACGACGTCGGCCGGGCCCGGGAGCACGGCGAGCTGCTGGGCGGGTTCAAGTCGGTGGCCGAATCGCTGGAGACGGTCGTCGCCAAGCTCGGCCTCCAGCAGTTCGGCAAGGAGGGCGAGCCCTTCGACCCGACGATCCACGAGGCCCTGATGCACTCGTACGCGCCGGACGTCACGGAGACGACCTGCGTGGCGATCCTGCAGCCCGGGTACCGGATCGGCGAGCGCACCATCCGTCCCGCACGGGTGGCGGTGGCCGAACCCCAGCCGGGGGCGACGCCCGCGGCCGCGAAGGACGCGAAAGAAGAGCAGGCAGCCGACGAGGAGAGCGGTGGCGGCGAGGAGGTCTGACATTCCGTCCGACCACCTGGCAGCACACCGCCCGGCCACCGGGCCTCGCGTACGGATCACGCCGCACAGCGGCCGGATCCGTACGCGAGGCCCCGGGCCGGTCGTCCGGAAGGAGGGACGTCGATGAGTACGAAGGACTTCGTCGAGAAGGACTACTACAAGGTTCTCGGCGTCCCGAAGGACGCCACGGACGCCGAGATCAAGAAGGCGTACCGGAAGCTCGCCCGCGAGTTCCACCCGGACGCCAACAAGGGTGACAACAAGGCGGAGGAGCGCTTCAAGGAGATCTCCGAGGCCAACGACATCCTCGGTGACACCAAGAAGCGCAAGGAGTACGACGAGGCCCGCGCCCTCTTCGGCAACGGCGGCTTCCGCCCCGGACCCGGCAGCGGTGGCGGCAACTTCAACTTCGACCTGGGCGACCTCTTCGGAGGCACCCCGGGCGGCGGCCAGGGCGGCGGAGCCGGCGGCTTCGGCGGCGGTGGCGGCGGCCTGGGCGACGTGTTCGGCGGCCTCTTCAACCGGGGCGGCGGCGCCGGCACCCGGGTGCAGCCGCGCCGCGGCCAGGACATCGAGTCCGAGGTGACGCTCAGCTTCACCGAGGCGGTCGACGGGGCCACGGTCCCGCTGCGGATGTCCAGCCAGGCGCCCTGCAAGGCGTGCTCCGGCACCGGCGACAAGAACGGCACCCCCAGGGTCTGCCCGACCTGCGTCGGCACCGGACAGGTCTCGCGCGGCACCGGCGGCGGATTCTCGCTCACCGATCCCTGCGTGGACTGCAAGGGCCGGGGCCTCATCGCCCAGGACCCCTGCGACGTCTGCAAGGGCAGCGGCCGGGCGAAGTCCTCCCGCACCATGCAGGTGCGGATCCCGGCGGGCGTCTCCGACGGCCAGCGGATCCGGCTGCGCGGCAAGGGCAGTCCGGGCGAGCGCGGCGGACCGGCCGGTGACCTCTACGTCATCGTCCACGTCGACGCCCACCCGGTCTTCGGCCGCAAGGGCGACAACCTCACGGTCACCGTGCCCGTCACCTTCACGGAGGCGGCGCTCGGCGGCGAGGTGAAGGTGCCCACCCTCGGCGGACCTCCGGTCACCCTGAAACTGCCGGCCGGCACGCCCAACGGGCGCACCATGCGCGCCCGGGGCAAGGGCGCGGTGCGCAAGGACGGCAGCCGCGGCGACCTCCTGGTCACCGTGGAGGTCGTGGTCCCCAAGGACCTGGGCACGGACGCCAGGGACGCCCTGGAGGCCTATCGCAAGGCCACCGCGGACCAGGACCCGCGGGCGGAGCTGTTCCAGGCAGCGAAGGGAGCTTGAGATGGACGGCCGCCGACGTAATCCGTACCAGCTGACCGATGAGTCCCCGGTGTACGTGATCTCGATCGCGGCCCAGCTCTCGGGACTGCATCCCCAGACGCTGCGCCAGTACGACCGCCTCGGCCTGGTCTCTCCCGACCGCACGGCCGGGCGCGGCAGGCGCTACTCGGCCCGCGACATCGAGCTGCTGCGCACCGTGCAGCAGCTGTCGCAGGACGAGGGCATCAACCTGGCCGGCATCAAGCGCATCATCGAGCTGGAGAACCAGGTCGCCGCGCTCCAGCAGCGGATCGCCGAGCTCTCGGCGGCCGTGGACGGCGCGGACGCGGCGCTCCAGCAGCGCGAGGCCCAGGTGCACGCCTCCTACCGGCGCGATCTGGTGCCGTACCAGGACGTGCAGCACACCAGCGCACTGGTGGTCTGGCGGCCCAAGCGGCCCAAGGAGTAGTACCTCAGCACTCCCCGAGGCCCGTCGTCCCGCTCGCGCGGGGCGGCGGGCCCTCGCGTTGTCCCGGCCGGGTCCCGGCGATCCCCGAGCGGACGAGCAGGGCGCCGAGCTGGGTGCGGCTGGTGGCGTTGAGCGTCTGCATGAGCTTGGAGACGTGGGCGCGGCAGGTGCGGACGCTGATGCCGAGCTTTCCGGCCACGACCTGGTCGGTGTGGCCCTCGACCAGGAGGCGGGCGACGCTGAGCTGGACGGCGGTGACCGAGGTGCCGGCCGGAGCGGCCGGAAGCGGCTCCGTGAGCGGGATGGCCTGCGCCCACAGGACTTCGTACATCTGGATCAGATAGCGGACCAGCGCGGGGTGCCGGATCTCCAGCGCGACATCACGCGCGGCGTTGGCCGGGATGAAGGCACGGCGGACGGGGTGCTGGTAGATGTGCCGGAGCGGCGTGCCCCGCTCCAGGGTCAGCCTGGCCCGCGACAGGGCCCTCTGGAGCTGGTCGGGCGGTCGGGTGCTGCCCGGCTGCAGCGTCCGGATCTCCTCCGTGGCGCTCTCCGTCGCGTTCTGGACGGCGGCGTCGATCAGGGGCAGGCCTTCGAGGACGGTGATGGCGAGGTTGGGGTCCGTACTGGCCACGGTCGTCAGTGGTGCCAGCGAGTCGGCCAGGGCGGCCGAGAGGCTGAGGCGTTCGTGGATCTCCCGCACGACGGGCTGCAGGAGATGGGCCAGGGCGGCGGAGGGCGGCACGGGACGTACCCAGGCCTCGTCCTGCGGGTCGGGGTGGACCAGCGCCAGCTCGGTGAGACAGGGCGCCGGTTCGATGGCGGTCCGGGGTATCCGTCCCGCGCTCAGCGCCTCGGTGTAGATGTCGACCGCCGTGTCGCACAGCGCACGGTCCTCGTGGGCGTGCGCCGGTGTGTCCTCATCTCCGCCCATTCGTGCCCCCCACTTTCGGCAGTGCAGCAAGATGACGGTGGTGGCAGCGTAGTGCGCGGTCCACTGTGGGTGTTGCGGGGGAGCCGGAAACTCTCCCGCCCGATCGGGATGGTGACCATGGCTCCACGGCCGCGTGGCCACATCTCCGGCCCGGGGTGGGGGCCTCTGGAGTGCCGGCCGGTCAGGAGTCCTGATCGAGGATTCCCGACTGGGCGATCAAGTAGCCGAGTTGGGCGCGGCTCGTGCTTCCCAGCACGGCGGACAGCTTGGCGACATGGGCGCGGCAGGTGCGGACGTTCATGCCGAGCCGACGGGCTATCGCTTCGTCGACGTGCCCCTCGATCAGCAGCGTGGCGATGGCGCGCTGGACGCCTGTGATGCCGTCGCGGGCCGGGTCGTACGGAGCCGCCTCGTCCAGCGGGACGGCCCGGCGCCAGAGTTGTTCGAAGACCTTCGTCAGATAGGCGACCAGTGCCGGATGTCGTAGTTCCAGGGCGACGGGCAGGTCGTCCTGGACCGGGATGAACGCTACGGTCTCGTCGCAGATGATGAGGCGCTCGATGAGCTCTTCGAGCGTGCGGATCTCCATCCGGGCGCCCGCCATGAGGTCGACGTAGGCGAACGTGCGCTGGCTGTGCCGGACCGTGTGCTGGTAGAGGGTGCGGACGCTGATGCCGGAATCTATGAGAGGTTTGCTGCGGGTCAGGGCCTCGCTGAGGACCTCCTCGCTGCGTTTGCCTCCGGGCTGGACGGTCAGCACTTCCGTCCGGCTCTCGGCGATCGCCAGGTCGAGCGCTCCGTTGATCCGGTCAATGCCCTCCAGCACCGTGATCGCGTGCGTGGGCGCGGGACTCTGGGCGCTGATGGCCAGAAACGGTTCGAAGGCTTCGGCCAGCTCGACAGAGGTCCGCCGGCGATCCTGGATCTCGCGTTCCAGCGGGTAGAGGCGCTGCGCCAGAGCGGCCGAAGGCGGAACCGGGCGAAGCCACGAGGCGTCGTCCGGATCAGGCAGCAGAAGGCCGAATTTGACGAGACAGGGCGCGGGCCTGACCTCGGCGCGGGCCAGTCGGCCAACGCTGAGCGCGGCCGCATACAGCCTGGCACCCTCGGTGCACAGGTTCGTGACCTCATGAGTATGTGTCGGTTTCGTGTCCATTATAGGTAAAACTCCACCCCCCAGGGTCCTGAACATTCAGGAACATGATGCATCGCTCCTGTGGCATTGACGCGTCCGAATGAGCCATCGTCTCTGAAGAGCGGGGGAGAGGATCCAACAGGTGAGGACGAAGCCGACTATGTACAAGAGAATGCTTCGGTCAGTGCTTGGCACTGCGTTCGCGGCTGCTGCACTGCTGCTCGTGGCACATGGCTCTACTTCGGACGTTGGCTGGGGCAATGCGCAGGCAAGCGCTGCCGTCGACCATTACCAGGGCGATGTCGGCTGGGGCAATGTGGCGCCCGCTGCCTCCGGTGACCTTAACCAGTCCGACGTGGGCTGGGGGAATTCCGTGGAGAACAGGGCAGACTTGTGACCACCCCGCCGGACGACCGGACCTTCAGGCGCGAAATGGCAACCGCCTACCGCTCAGGGTGGCATTTCATCGACCTCGTCACGGCACTCCCCCACCGTGGTGATTCGTTGATGGTCACTCTGTTCGGCGACCCGGTCGTCGTCGCTCGTGAGGATGACGGGGAGGTTCGCGCCTACCGCTGTCTCCGCAAGCCGCGCGGGGCGCCGCAGCCGGTGCGCTGCGCCATCCGGTACGACATGATTTTTGTGAACCTCGCACAGCGTGACCATCAGCTGTTCGAGCCTGAAGCCATCTCCGCCACCCCCCGCAGTGCCTGAGCGATCCCCCGTCGTTCCACGTCGCTCAGACACTCCCCCACACAACGGCGTCACCGTGACCTGAACACGGTGACGCCGTTGTGCTGTGCCCGGCCGGAGGGACGTCGGACAAGAGCGCCCCGGTCAGCCGCGGCCGAGTGCCCGGTCCAGGGTGATCTCGATGGCGACGCGGTCCGGGTTGGGCTTCGGCGCGCGCCCGTAGCGGGCCGTCTTGCGGCGTTCTGCGTCCTCGACCCTGTCCCGCTCCGTGCGCACCCTGGCGACGCCCTCCAGGGTCGCCCAGCGGCGCCCTTCCGCCTGGCAGACCGCGACCCGTGCGCCCTCCGGTCCCGCGGCCAGGATGTTGGCGACCTTGCGGCTGTGCCTGCCGGTGATGATGCGGGCGAGGCCGGCCTCGGGGTCGTACGTCACGCAGACCGGGACCACGTGCGGGGTGCCGTCGGGGCGGAGCGTGGTGAGGGTGCATACATGGGGCTCGCGCCAGAAGGCCAGGTACTCGGGGCCGGGATCGCGTACGTCGACTGCCATGGGGTCAGCGTAGGCAGCCCGGCGACGCCGCGTGGTGGCGGGCGGGCCGGCCGGCCGGTTCACTCGGACGTAGAGGTGCGCGGCAGCGCGCGAGGGTCGCGGGGGCGTGGGAGCGGTCCAGCTTTTGCCTTGAGTGGAATAGACTCAACTTTGTGCACGTTGAGCGTGTCAGAAGTGAGTACGGGCCAGTCGTCGCAAGGAGGAGAGAGCGCACGTGGACGCCGAGCTGACCAACAGGAGCCGGGACGCCATCAACGCGGCCACCAGCAGGGCCGTGAAGGACGGGCACCCCGATCTGACCCCGGGGCATCTGCTGCTGGCGCTGCTCGCGGGTGAGGACAACGAGAATCTCGTCGACCTGCTGGCCGCCGTCGAGGCGGACCAGATCGCCGTCCGCACCGAGACGGAGCGGCTGCTGTCCGCGCTGCCCAGCGTGACCGGGTCGACCGTCGCACCCCCGCAGCCCAACCGCGAGCTGCTCGCGGTGATCTCCGACGCGGCGCAGCGGGCCAAGGAGCTGGGCGACGACTACATCTCCACCGAGCACCTGCTGATCGGGATCGCGGCCAAGGGCGGCCGCGCCGGTGAGATCCTCGACGGGCAGGGGGCCGGTGCGAAGAAGCTGCTGGACGCGTTCGAGAAGAGCAGGGGAGGGCGCCGGGTGACCACACCCGACCCGGAGGGTCAGTACAAGGCCCTGGAGAAATTCGGTACGGACTTCACCGCGGCCGCCCGCGAGGGCAAGCTCGACCCGGTCATCGGCCGGGACCAGGAGATCCGCCGCGTCGTCCAGGTGCTGTCGCGCCGCACCAAGAACAACCCGGTGCTCATCGGTGAGCCAGGCGTCGGCAAGACCGCCGTCGTCGAGGGGCTCGCCCAGCGCATCGTCAAGGGCGACGTCCCCGAGTCCCTCAAGAACAAGCGGCTCGTCTCGCTGGACCTCGGCGCGATGGTCGCGGGCGCGAAGTACCGCGGCGAGTTCGAGGAGCGGCTGAAGACCGTCCTCTCCGAGATCAAGGAGAGCGACGGCCAGATCATCACGTTCATCGACGAGCTGCACACCGTCGTCGGTGCCGGCGCGGGCGGCGACTCAGCCATGGACGCGGGCAACATGCTCAAGCCCATGCTGGCCCGCGGCGAGCTGCGGATGGTCGGTGCCACCACGCTCGACGAGTACCGCGAGCGGATCGAGAAGGACCCGGCGCTGGAGCGCCGCTTCCAGCAGGTGCTGGTGGCGGAGCCGTCCGTCGAGGACACCATCGCGATCCTGCGCGGGCTCAAGGGCCGCTACGAGGCCCACCACAAGGTACAGATCGCGGACTCCTCGCTGGTCGCGGCCGCGACCCTGTCCGACCGCTACATCACCTCGCGTTTCCTTCCCGACAAGGCCATCGACCTCGTCGACGAGGCGGCCTCCCGGCTGCGCATGGAGATCGACTCCTCGCCCGTCGAGATCGACGAACTCCAGCGCGCCGTCGATCGGTTGCACATGGAGGAGCTGGCCCTCAAGAACGAGGCCGACGCCGCTTCCAAGCAGCGCCTGGAGAAGCTCCGCCGTGACCTCGCCGACAAGGAGGAGGAGCTGCGCGGCCTCAACGCCCGCTGGGAGAAGGAGAAGCAGGGCCTCAACCGGGTCGGTGAGCTGAAGGAGCGCCTCGACGAACTGCGCGGACAGGCCGAACGGGCCCAGCGCGACGGCGACTTCGACAGCGCCTCCAAGCTGCTGTACGGGGAGATCCCGGGTCTTGAACGCGAGCTGGCCGAGGCCACGGAGGCCGAGCAGGAGGCCGCGAAGGAGCCCAAGGAGACGCTGGTCAAGGAGGAGGTCGGCCCGGACGACATCGCTGATGTCGTCGGCGCCTGGACCGGCATCCCGGCCGGCCGGCTGCTGGAGGGCGAGACCCAGAAGCTGCTGCGCATGGAGGAGGAGCTGGGCCGGCGCCTCATCGGGCAGACGGAGGCCGTGCAGGCCGTCTCGGACGCGGTACGCCGCACCCGGGCCGGAATCGCGGACCCCGACCGGCCCACCGGCTCCTTCCTCTTCCTCGGCCCGACCGGCGTCGGCAAGACGGAGCTGGCCAAGGCCCTCGCGGACTTCCTCTTCGACGACGAGCGGGCCATGGTCCGCATCGACATGAGCGAGTACAGCGAGAAGCACAGCGTGGCCCGGCTGGTCGGCGCCCCGCCCGGCTACGTCGGCTACGAGGAGGGCGGCCAGCTCACCGAGGCGGTCCGCCGCCGCCCGTACAGCGTCGTCCTGCTGGACGAGGTCGAGAAGGCTCATCCCGAGGTCTTCGACATCCTGCTCCAGGTCCTGGACGACGGACGGCTCACCGACGGACAGGGCCGGACGGTGGATTTCCGCAACACCATCCTGATCCTGACCTCCAACCTCGGCAGCCAGTACCTGGTCGATCCCCTGACCAAGCCCGAGGAGAAGAAGAACCAGGTCCTGGGCGTGGTGCGGGCCTCCTTCAAGCCGGAGTTCCTGAACCGGCTGGACGATCTGGTGGTGTTCTCCGCGCTGTCCGGCGACGAGCTCGCCCATATCGCGGGGCTCCAGATCGACCGCCTCGCCAAGCGGCTGGCCGACCGCCGGCTCATCCTCGACGTCACCCCGGCCGCCCTGGCCTGGCTGGCGGAGGAGGGCAACGACCCGGCGTACGGCGCCCGGCCGCTGCGCCGGCTCATCCAGACGGCGATCGGTGACCGGCTCGCGAAGGAGATCCTCTCGGGCGAGGTCAAGGAAGGCGACACGGTCCTGGTGGACCGGGACGGCGACGGTCTGGCCGTCGGCGCGGCGACCTGACCGCGGAGCACCTGGCGCAACGGCGGCCCCGGTCCGCACCGGCTGGATATCAGCTTGTGGCGGATCGGGGCCGTTCCCGCTTGCCATGCCCCGCCCGGCATGGGAGAGGATGGCAGCCAACCGCACGAAGGGAAATTACGGTGAGCATCGATCCGTCCTCGATTCCTAACTTCGGGGGCCAGCCCGAACCGCAGGCGGCAGGACCGGAGGGCCCCGTCGTCCCTGACCAGGACCTCGTCAAGCAGCTTCTTGAGCAGATGGAGCTGAAGTACGTCGTCGACGACGAGGGCGACCTCGCGGCGCCGTGGGAAGACTTCCGCACGTACTTCATGTTCCGTGGTGAGGGCGAGCAGCAGGTCTTCTCGGTCCGTACGTTCTACGACCGCCCCCACGACACGGACCAGCGCCCGGTCCTGCTCGACGCGATCGACGACTGGAACCGCCGCACCCTGTGGCCCAAGGTCTACACGCACACGCACGAGCCCGAGGAGGGCGCCGAGGACACCACCACCTCGGTCCGCCTGATCGGTGAGGCGCAGATGCTCATCGGCACCGGCGTCAGCCTGGAGCACTTCGTCTCCTCGACGGTCAGCTGGGTGCGGGCCTCGATCGAGTTCGACAAGTGGCTGCTGGAGCGCCTCGGCCTGGCCCCGGCCGAGGAGAAGGCGGAAGGCGCGGAGCAGGACGCTCCGGAGGCCTGAGCCGCACCCCGTCCCACGAGAGCCCGGTGGGGTGAACGGTCCCGTCCGGACCGTTCACCCCACCGGGCTCTGTCACAGACCCTTGGCGGTCACAGGCCCTTCAGCCGGGAGACCGCCTCCGCCAGCTCCTCGGTGCGCTTGCAGAAGGTCAAGGTGCGCGCACCGAGGGTCGGACGGCCGCACTTGAAATCAGATCGTGATCTGAGTAAGCTCTGATTATGTCTACCGCGCGTCTGGATGCAGAAACGGAATCCGTCTCCTTCACCGATCTGTCCCGTAACCCCAAAGGTGTCGCGGCCAGAGCTGCTGCCCTGGGGCGGCTTCGGGTCACCCATCGGGACGCGCCGGACATGGTGCTGACCACGGCTGTACGCGCGGAGGGTGCGGAGGAGAATCTGACCACCGCCTCGCGGCTTTTCCTCGCACTGATGAAGCAGGACGACGGTGCCAGAGCGCTCCTCCTCGCCCTGCCCGAGGTGTTCCCCTGGGCGCGACACCTGGACGCGGAAGAGGTTCGGGCTTTCACTGTCGAGCTTCTCGAAGCGCTGTCGGACGCCGCCGAACTGGGGGCGGGAGAGGCTGTGCACCGCGCGATCGTCTCCTGGCGCGCCACGGCACGCATCAATGCCGATCCCGAGCAGCTCAGGGAATCGCTGCGTCCGCTCGATGGTGATGACCTCGGTCAGGTCGAGGTGCGTGGGTGAGCCCGAAGAAAGGAGACCGAGTGAGCGTTCCGCCCCTCGACGGGTGGAACGTCGTCTTCGGGACCACAGAGGCGGTGACGGGCTGGGAGGAACTGTGTCGCGTGGCCCTGCCGAACGCGCATCGCTGCCTGGATGCTCTCCGAAGTGACCCCCTGACCCGGTCCAACTGGAATCGCCAGCATCGGTTGCGCGGCAGGCACGCCACCAAAGTGTGGAAGGGTTCCGACCTGGACCAGTGGGAGTACGAGGTCACCAGCGGTGGTCGAGTGCGCTACCTGGTCAGCACGGAGACTGCCACCGTGATTCTCGTGTACGCGTCCCCGCGACACCCCAAGGACACCGAGTGAACCGTGGTCGCTCCGGGAGCAGGGCTTGAGCAGGTTCCGCACCCCGAAGCGACCGGGCGGCGCTCTTTTCGCGCCCTCTGTCAGACCGTCAATCGCTTGAGGCGGGTAACCGCCTCTTCCAAGACACCCGTCCGCTTGCAGAAGGTGAAGCGGACTTGGCTGCGGCCGGCGTCGGGGTCGTCGTAGAAGACCGAGTTGGGGACGGCGACGACGCCGCAGCGTTCGGGAAGCGCGCGGCAGAAGGCGTAGGCGTCCTCCTCGCCCAGGGGTGTGATGTCGGTGGTGATGAAGTACGTGCCCTGGGGCTGGTAGACCTCGAACCCGGCCGCGCGTAGCCCGTCGCCGAGCAGGTCGCGCTTGCGTCGCAGGTCGGCGCGGAAGCCGTCGAAGTACGAGTCCGGCAGTCGGAGGGCTTCGGCGATGGCGTACTGGAACGGACCCGAGCTGACGTAGGTCAGGTACTGCTTGGCGGTCCGGACCGCTGAGACGAGCGGGCCGTTCGCCGTGACCCAGCCAACCTTCCATCCGGTGAACGAGAAGGTCTTGCCGGCGGATGAGATGGAGACGGTGCGCTCATGCATGCCGGGAAGGGCCGCGATGGGGCTATGCGTGCCCTCGTAGACAAGGTGCTCGTACACCTCGTCGGTGACAACGAGCAGGTCGTGCTCAATGGCGAGTGCGGCGATGGCGTCCTGTTCTTCGGCGGAGAGGACCATCCCGGTCGGGTTGTGTGGCGTGTTGAGGAGCAGGAGGCGGGTCTGCGAAGTGATCTTGGCCCGTAGCTCGTCCAGGTCCGGGCGGAAGGACGGGGCGCGCAGGGTGAGCGGCACGCGCTTCGCGCCGGCCATGGCGATGCAGGCGGCGTAGGAGTCATAGAAGGGTTCGAAGGCGATCACCTCGTCGCCCGGCTCCAGGAGCGCCAGCAGGGTGGCGGCGATGGCCTCGGTGGCCCCGGCGGTGACCAGGACCTCGGTGTCGGGGTCGACGGGAAGATCGTAGAAACGCTGCTGGTGTTCGGAGATCGCGGCGCGCAGTTCCGGAACCCCCGGGCCGGGTGGGTACTGGTTTCCCTTGCCTTCCCGCAAGGCGCGGACGGCGGCCTCGCGGATCTCCTCGGGGCCGTCGGTGTCGGGGAAGCCCTGGCCCAGGTTGATCGCGCCCGTCGCGGTGGCCAGTGCCGACATCTCCGCGAAGATCGTTGTCCCGAGTCCGTCCAGCCTTCGGTTCAGCAGTGGCCTGGTGTTCATGTCTCCACCGTTCTCACTCGGGTGCCGTCGAGTCTCTAGCGACCATCCTGACTCATGAGCGCTCTTGCCCCCCGCGTGGTGCGGGAACCGCAGTGGGGTGAGGAGTGTGAGCGCCCTTTTCTCCCGGCTGTGCTGTCGGCTCCCTGAGGACACCGGCCTTTGCCGAGATATCGCGCAGGAGCGCGTCCCGCAGGTTGTGCAACGTAGCGATTTTGGAGACAAGGAGCCGTGCCGTGGCGTGCAGGGGCTCGGCCATCCTGTGGAAGGCGGAGCGCGTGAACTGGTCGGGCCAGGTGACTTTCAGGCGTTTGAGGGCGAGGGCGGAGATCTCCCGGGCGTTCCGCCCCTGCGCAGTCTGCATGATCTCGCCGCTCTTGCCTCTGAGTTCGTGAAGCAGCCACCAACTGTCCGTGTCCTCGACGGGGCGCACAGCCACGACGCTTCGGAGGGCCGTCGCCGGGCGGCGCGTCACCGCGATGTGCGCGCCGTCGGGACGGGTGCTGAGCATGAAGGTGCCGGAAGGATGCGCCCGGCCGGCGTCCGCTGGGCTTCGCAGGCGAAACCTCTCCACGTGGGGCACGGGGAGGTCGAAGAGGTCGCGCGGAGCGATCGCGTCGACGGAGGGTCCTGTCGGCAGTGGAGGGAGCGAGCTTTCGGAACCGTTACCCGTCTTCATTTTGGCGACCTCGGCGAGTGCCCGTGTTTCCCAGGACGGTTCCGCCGATGCCCAGTCGTCGTGGAGGGCGTCGGCCAAGGCAACAGCCTGTCGGGCGCTCTTCTCGTAGAGGGAGGCCATCTCCTCGATGAGGTCGAAGGCCCGGTCGTATGCGGCGACGACGTCCGACGGGGGTAGCGGGAACAGCATTCGGCGGAGGGTGTCGAGGCTGATGGTGGGCTCGACGTGTGCCGTCACGTCCTCGTCGATCCGTGCCTTCGCTGTGGACGTTTGCAGCCAGATGTGCAGCCACCGCACGATGTGCGGCTCAGCGCGGATGATGCCGATCGACCTGGTCGCGGGCCATCCTGCGTGCTCGGAGGTGACCAGCGCGGACTCGCCCACCCGCCTGACGAGTACGACGGCCAAGTCGCCCTCCTTGAGGGTGCGGGTGGCCGGAGGGGCGCCCGGCACGGACTCATTCATGCGGGGTGAGAGGATCCTGCCGTCCCGGACGAACTCCGAGCCGACCACTCCTGGCGCTTGATCGGATGCCTTGTCGTCGACGGCGCCGCAGGTCGTGTAGATATCCCTGCGGACTTGCTCGATCGCGATGGAGGTGGTCGGCCAAGCCGCCGTATCCGAGTCGGGCTGGTGGGTTTCGGCTTCCATCAGATCTCCTCCAAGGCATCCAGCAGCCGGATTTCCAGATCGCGCATCCGGTCGAACGAATCGGCCAGTTCGAGCTTGAGCTCGTCGATCCGGCTTCGTGTGTCGCGTTCGGGGCTGGGAGGCTCCACGGCGTACGAGGTTGGCATCAGGCTGTACTCGTGGCCGGCGATCTCCTCGGTGGAGCAGCTTCGGGACCAGCCGGTCTCGTCTTTGTACGGTGTGGCCGCGACGCCGTGTTCGGAGAGGCCACGCCATGCTGCGAGGGTCTCCAGAATCAGTGCCGCGTTCATCTCGCCCAGCCTGCGCGCTCTTGAGTCCGGGATCTGCTCGAAGGCTCGCCGTGCGTTGATGAAGAGCACCTGACGGCGGCGGTCCCGGATGCCCCAGCCGGGACGCGCGCTCTTGTCCTTGTTGAGCACCCAGAGGCAGGCAGTGGTCTGGGTGTGACCGAACACGCGGGGCGGCAGGGCGATCACGCACTCGACGAGGTCGTCTCGCAGGAGGCGTTCGCGGAGTCTTCGGGTGATGGGCTGGCGGGTGTTGGCCACGGTGTCGGCCATCAGGAAGGCGGCGCGTCCGGCCGGAGCCAGTGCGTGCGCGATGTGCTGAATCCACGCCGAGTTGGCGGATCCTCGGGGCGGCGGTTCCTCCGGCCACCGGGGATCGGCGTTGACCAGGGAAGCCGGCCGGCGGGTGCTCTGCTCCGTCCTGGCTTCCGGCGCCCAGTCGCGCTGGTTGAAGGGGAGGTTGGCCAGGATGATGTCGTGGGGCTCGCGTTCGGGCTCCGCAAGGCTGTCCCCGGGCGGGGAGACGTCGGCGCTGATCCCCCGTACGGCGAAGTTCATGCGAGCCACCTGCGAGGTGTAGGCGTGTTGCTCCCTTCCCTGCAACGACATGGCCGGGTCCACCTCGACGCGGTCGTGGACATAGCGGTGACTCTCGACGAGCAGCCCCCCTGAACCGCAGACAGGGTCCAGCACTCTGTGCCTGTCGCGGGGCACGGCTGCGCCGACCATGAGACGCGCCATATCAACGGGCGTGAAGTAGTGGCTGCCGCCTGCCTGGTCCGCCGAGAGGTCCCGCAGGCACTGGTCGAGCAGGGGGCCGACCCGCTGGGTGGATCCGATGGCCTGGATGAGAGCGTGCAGGTGTTCGTCGGAACGAGGGGGCGGAATGGGGATCAGGCTTCTCGTGCCCGCGTCGATGCCCTGAGCGTCGGTTGTGGGGAGCCAGTGGGCCAGACACTTGCTCACGGCAGCGCGGATTCCCGAACCGCCCGCTGCCGGCTGACCCAGCAACCACGACCATGTCGGTACGCCGGTGCCGGGTGCCGCGTGCGCTTTCCGACTCAGGAACAGCAGTCCGAGGACCAGGCGAGTCGCGTCGTGGGCGTTCATCAGCCGCGAGAGGTACTTGCGGTGTACCTGCACCTTCAGGAGCACCTCGTCGAGGGAGAGGGGATCCTCGGCCTGCACGCGCCTTCGAAGGGCACCTGTATCGCTCATGAGCCCACCACCCCCAGGGCGTCCATGACCACGATGAGCAGCGTCAGGGCGCCGGCGAAGGTGAGTGCTCCTGCCTTGAGGGCCGTCGTGGGGCGCCCTCCCTCGGCTACGGCCACGAAGCTGCCGACAAGAGCAGCGACAAGCGCCGCGAGGACCGCGATGATCACGTACATCAGCGTCTGCTGCACGTGGTTCCTTCCTGAGGTCGAGGGGATCTCCAAGTGGGCGGGTGAGCCGCGTGATCCCCGGTTTCAGGTAGGACAGTAGAAGACGTACGCCACGCACCCATCGGTGCACGCTGTTTGGGATTTACTAAGGCGCGCGCCCGGGTGTGAAGCACTCTCAGCAAGTGCACGCCATTTGGGATTCAAGATAGCGCGTCGGCGAGAGGGAGTGTTCGGGCTGACGCCCCACAATCTGAATAGGTAGGCGAAGAAGCCTTGATCCAGCCGACCTTCCAGCCGGTGAACGAGAGCGTCTTGCCCGCCGAGCTGATGGTGGCCGTCCGCTCGCGCATGCCGGGGAACGAGACGATCGGCAGGTGCTCGCCCTCGAAGACCAGGTGCTCGTAGACCTCGTCGGTGACGACGAGGAGGTCGCGTTCGCACGCCAGAGCGGCGATCGCGGCGAGTTCCTCGCGGGTCAGGACGGTGCCGGTGGGGTTGTGCGGGGTGTTGAGCAGCAGCAGCCGGGTGCGCGGGGTGACGGCGGCGCGCAGCTCGTCGAGGTCCAGCCGGTAGCTGCCGGCCGAGGGTTCCGGGTGCAGGGTGACCGGGACGCGGGTGGCGCCGGCCATCGCGATGCAGGCGGCGTAGGAGTCGTAGTACGGCTCCAGCGCGATCACCTCGTCGCCGGGTTCCAGGAGGGCCGGCATCGAGGCCGCGATGGCCTCTGTGACGCCCGCGGTGACCAGGACCTCGGTGTCGGGGTCGTACGCCAGGGCGTAGCGCCGCAGCTGGTGCTCGGTGATCGCGGTGCGCAGTTCGGGGACCCCGGGCCCCGGCGGGTACTGGTTGCCGTGGCCGGCGCGCAGAGCGCGGACGGCGGCCTCGCGGATCTCCTCCGGTCCGTCGGTGTCCGGGAACCCCTGGCCGAGGTTGATGGCGCCGGTGCGGACGGCCAGCGCGGACATCTCCGCGAAGATCGTCGTGCCGAACTCGGCGAGGCGGCGGTTGAGCAGCGGTCGTCCCTGTGCCATGACCGCCATCCTGCGCGGAAGCTCTGGAGTTGCTCAAGTCTGCTTTGGCCGAACGGGGGCGGGGGCATCCCTCCTGCACGCAGGAACCGGTGAGAAGCGGGGGACTCGCTTCGGGGGACGGAAGGACGTGAGGTCGGTGGAGCTGGCGATCGGTGCGGTACTCGTGCTCGTGGTCATGGCGGTGGCGATTCTCGTCGCGTCGATGGCGGACACGGCGAAGCGCAACAAGTCACTGACCGGGAACAAGGGCCGCCGCGGTGCGGTCGGCGGCGGCGCGGCGGGCGGCAGCTGGTGGGCGGGCGACGGGGGCGGCTCCTCGTGCGGCAGCGGCAGCGGTCACTCGGGCGGCCACTCCGGAGGCCATTCGTGCGGAGGCGGCCATTCCTGCGGGGGCGGGTCCTCCTGCGGTGGCGGCGGGGGCGGATGCGGCGGAGGCAGCTGACACGGGGCAGCTGGTCCGCGGGCCGGACGGAGTGCACGCGGGCCCGGTGCCGGTGGAGGTGTCCGGCGGGAGCGGGGGTGGGCAGACCCCTAAGTCCCGCCGGACACCTTTTTGTTGGGCCGGACGGCGAGTCGCCGGTGAACAGGTGAACCGGAGGGCCCCCGAGGGGATGGAAACCACGTCAAGTTGGGTAAAAACACTGCGAGTACGGCTTAGTTCGTGATTCCCTCAGTAGAGAGAACATTCAGCCCTCGGACCCCAGTTGGACCTGATCGGGCGCTTCCCACCTCCCACGTGCATCACGCTCGGGGGCGCCCCCCTGTCCATGTGTCCATGTGTGTTTTGCGGAGCCGACCCATGCTCACGACCCTCCATACGGCCTATTCCGACACCCGTGCCGCCGATCTGGCCTGGGCGCTGGGGCGTGAACCGCTCCCGGCGCTCGCCGTGCTCGATCTCCATCTCGCCGGTGCGCAACTCCAGTTGCGCCTGCTCGGCGCCTCTCATCAGGTCCTCCTGGAGGAGGACAACGGCAGCTGTTCAGAGACCGTCGCCTGTATGCCGGGCAGCAGCACCCCACTGCCCCTCGGCGTCTCCAAGCGCCTCGGGGACTGGGAGTACGAGTTCGCGGCCCGGGTGGAGACGCTCGGCGCGGGCTCGTTCGCGGGGCGCGCGCAGGAGCTCCTCGCGCTCGTCTCCGACCATCCCCACGGGCTGGCCGGGACGTTCCCCGGCAGCCCGCACGCCTTCACCGCCATGCTCGCCCAGCGGACCGAGGGGCAGGTGCGGTGGCGCACCTGGCACGCGTACCCGCAGGAGGGGCAGTTGGTGGTGACGCGCACCCGGGTGGGTGTGCGGATGCCGGCGGCTGTGCTGTGACGGGGCCCAACTCCGTTGCGGATCAACCACTTACACCCTTGTGGGTGACAAGCGGCGACACTCCAGTGACGTAGCGTTCGCGGCATGATCGACCAGCAGGTGTCGCTGCGAGGGGGCGCGGCGCGGCTTCCCGTACGGCCGAGGACCGGCCGGTACCTCGTGCTGGCCGCGGTCTTCGTCTGCGCCGCGTGCGGTCTGGTGTACGAGCTCGAACTGGTCGCACTCGCCTCCTACCTGATCGGTGACTCCGTCACCCAGGCGTCCGTCGTGCTCTCCGTGATGGTGTTCGCCATGGGCATCGGTTCGTTGCTCGCGAAACGTTTATGCAGCCGGGCCGCGGTCGGCTTCGGACTGATCGAGGCGGCGCTGGCCCTGGTCGGCGGTTCCTCCGCGCTGGTGCTCTACGCGACGTTCGCCTGGATCGGGGAGTCGCGGTACGCCCTGGTCGGCTTCTCGCTGGCGATCGGGGTGCTGATCGGTGCGGAGATCCCGCTGCTGATGACGCTGATCCAGCGCGTCGACCGGCAGGACGCGGGCGGGGCCGTCGCCGATCTGTTCGCCGCGGACTACGTGGGGGCCCTGGTCGGCGGACTGGCGTTCCCGTTCCTGCTGCTGCCGATGCTCGGACAGCTCACCGGGGCGCTGCTCACCGGCGCGGTCAACGCGGCGGCGGGCGGGGCGCTGGTGATGTGGGTGTTCCGGCGGGATCTCAGCTGCCGGTCCCGGTGGCTGCTCATCGTCGCCAACGTGACGGTGATCGCCCTGCTGGCCACGGTCGCGGTGCTGGCCGACGACTTCGAGCGGGCGGCGCGGCGGGCGGTGTACGGGGACCGGGTGCGGGTCGCCATGCAGACCGACGTCCAGGAGGTGGTGCTGACCGGTGCGGGCCGCAGCTCCCTCGACCTCTACCTGGACGGGCGGCTGCGGGTCAGCTCGCGCGACGAGTACCGGTACCACGAGGCACTGGTGCACCCGGTGATGAACGGGCCGCACGCCCGGGTGCTGATCCTGGGCGGCGGCGACGGTCTGGCGGCCCGCGAGGTGCTGCGCTACCCCGGGGTGCGGAGCGTCACGGTGGTCGAGCTGGACCCGGCCGTCACCCGGTTGGCCCGTACGGACCGGGCTCTCTCCGCGCTGAACGCGCACGCGTACCGGGATCCCCGGCTGACAGCCGTCACGGGGGACGCGTTCACCTGGCTGCGGGCGGCGCACGGCCGCTACGACGCGGTGATCTCCGACCTGCCGGACCCGGGGATCTCGGCCAGTACGAAGCTCTACTCGGCGGAGTTCTACGGACTGGTCGCCGAGGCCCTCGCGCCGGGCGGCCGGCTGGTGGTGCACGGCGGGCCGCCGATCGGCCGGCCGCACACCTACTGGACGGTCGAGGCGTCGATGAGGGCGGCCGGGCTGCGCACCCGCCCCTACCGGATCGGTGGCCGGTACGCCGGTTTCGAGTCGGGCCCCGACCGCGCGACGGGCGGCGGCGCACAGGTGCACGGCTGGGGGTTCGTCCTGGCCGGGCTGGGCCGGACCCCGGCGCTCGGCCTTGCTCCGCAGGCGCCTCGGCTGAGGTCTCTGACGGAACCGGCGCTCCAGGAGGCGGGGCGGCAGGCGGAGTCCCGCCGACTGCCGGGGATGGCGCCCTCGACCCTGGTGCACCCGAGGTACTGGGACGAACCGTGAGCGGGGGAGCCGGCGCCTGCGACGGGCTGTGGGCGGGGTTCCGGAGGGGGCGAAGCGCTGACGGGACGGCCGGGGCTGAGTAGGCTCGGTTTCCATGGAGCATGAGGTGTTCGTTCCGGTTCCGGTCCCCGTCCTGCGGCGGACGCTGGGCGATCCTGCCCGGGTCGCGCGCTGTGTGCCGGGGCTTCGGCAGGACGCCGACGCGTCCGCGGACCCGCTGGCCGGCCGGATCAAGGTACGGGTCGGCGGCCACACCATCACCTACCGGGGCGCGCTGCGGATCACCGCGCCGGCGGACGGCCCGGCGGGCGACGCCGCGTACGGCGTCTCCGTGACGGGCGAGGGCGTGGAGGCGCGCGGCACCGGCTCGGTGAAGCTGGCCCTGGCCGTCCGGCTGGCCGGACGGGACGGCGGTACGGCGATCACGTTCGAGGGCACGGTGAGCGGCGACGGCCGCCTGGTGGAGCTGGACCCGGCGGCAGCGCTCGCCGCCGCCCAACGCCTGCTGGACCGGTTCGCGCAGCAGCTGGTGACCGAGGCGCTCGCCGCGCACGGGGACGCTGCGGACGGCTCGGGGGGCTCGGACGGCTCGGGCGGCGGGTCCGTGGGCGAGCCCGGTGGCGGCTCCGCGGCCGGTGCCGACGAGCGGTCAGGCCTGGACGACTCCGGGGGCGGCTCCGCGACCGGCGCCGATGAGCGGTCCGTCGGGGACGCGGTGGAGAAGGCCATCGAGGAGGCCGCGGAGGAGGCGGACGACACCGGTGTCGGTGAGGCCCCGACCCGGCATGACGCCGCTGCCGACGAGGCACCCTCCGGTGATCCGTCGTCGGACGGGGCCTCGGTCTTCGACGCGGCGGTGCCGCCGTCCTCGCTGGACCCGGTGGCCGGTATCGAGTTCACCGTTCCGGATTCCCCGGCCGAGGCCGCCCACGCCCGGCGCACCATGATCGGGCGCAGCGCAGAAGAGGTCGACCACGCCCCGCCGCGCGGCCGGTACGCACCCGTGCCGGCGCTCGGCTCCGCCGGTGCGGGCGCCACGCTGTGCTGGGTGGCCCCGGCCGCCGCGCTCGCCCTCGCCTCGGCCGTGGTGGTGGGCCGGGCGCTGCGGCGCCGGAGGTAGCCGCGCCAGTAGTGTCGTCGTGTGAGCAGCAGCGAGAAGGACGTCCGGCTGTCCGCCGGCGACGCAGAGTTGACCGTGAGCCCCGCCAACGGCTGCCGTATCAGCAGCCTCCGGATCGGTGGCACCGAACTGTTGCGGCAGGGGGAGCGGTACGGCTGCTTCCCGATGGTGCCGTGGTGCGGGCGCATGGAGAACGGGCAGTTCCGCAACGGCGGTGTGCCGCACCGGATGCCGCTGACCGCCCCGCCGCACGCCATCCACGGCACGGGCCGTGACACGGTCTGGCAGACCGACCGGGAGACCGGGACGGAGGCCTCGTTCCACTACGACCTGGCGGAGCCGTGGCCGTACCCGGGCCGGGTGACGCAGACTTTCGAACTGTCGGAGGAGTCCGTCACGTTGGCGTTCGGCATCGAGACGTACGGGGACTCCTTCCCGGCGCAGGCCGGCTGGCACCCGTGGTTCCGGCGCAGTCTCGGCAGCGGCGAGGACGTCCGGATCGGCTTCGACGCCGCCTGGCAGGAGGAGCGGGGCGAGGACCACCTGCCGACCGGCCGCCGGATCCCGCCCCTGGACGGACCGTGGGACGACGCCTTCGGGATGCCCGACGGCGTCGAGGTGACCCTCACCTGGCCGGAGCAGCTGGAGCTGACGGTGAAGAGCCGGACCGAGTGGGTCGTGGTCTACGACGAGCAGGCCGAGGCGGTCTGCGTGGAGCCGCAGTCGGGCCCGCCGAACGGGCTGAACACCGAGCCCCGCTACGTCACCCCGATCGAGCCCCTGGAGATCGCGACGACATGGAGCTGGCGCACGTTCTGAGGCGACGGCGAGGAGCGACAGCGAAGAAAAAAGGCCGAACGATCTTCCGGCACCACCTCGTTCCGGTTTCTGCCTCTGTCGCCCCGTCAGTTCTGGTCGAAGGAGAGCCAGGTGCCGGCGAGGCCCTGCTGACCTGCCCCGGGCGTGGACCAGTCGCAGACACCGTCGCGGAAGACCGCCTTCAGGTCGTCGAGCTGGGCGTCGGTCACCGGCACCTGGTAGTCGGAACGGTCCACCGGGCGCTTGCGGCACTTGACGATGTCGTTCGCCACATCGGCCCCGGCGACCATCCGCGGCGACGTCCACACCGGGTAGAGGGTGTTGCACTCGGTGGTGCCGATGCCCTCGACCTGGGGCTCCGTGATCTTCTTCGCGCCGGTGCCACGGGTCCAGCAGGCGTCCGCGAGACCCTCCGGCCGGTGGCGGACGATCTTCTCGATGGGCGCGTCGTCACCGGAGTCCCCCTTGATGCCGGTGAGCCAGTGGTCCATGTCGGCCACCATCCCGGCGAGCGTGAATCCGTGCCCGTCGGCGCGGGTGAGCATGACCTGGTTGGCGTGGGTGCCGTTGGCCTTGTCCAGGCGCGCCCGGGTGGAGAAGGACTGGAAGCGCATGTGCATGTCGCCGGTCGCGGCGTCGTCCGTGTAGTCGCGGTAGTCGATGATCGGCACGTCGGCGAGGCCGCCGCCGCCGTTCAGCAGGCGTCCCGTGCGGTAGGCCGTCCGTACCGCCTGGAGATCGGCGGCGGTACGCTGCGCGGCGGGCTGGGCGTCGTCGTCCAGGCCGCCGATGCGCCGGTTCAGGTCGATGAACTGGTCCACGCCGATGGCGCTCTTGTTCAGGGCCGCCAGTCCGTACTGGATCCCGGTGTTGTCGAGCGGCCTGCGCGGCTTTCCGGTCGCCGGGACCTTGCCGTAGACGTTCACGGTGTGGCTGTAGACGTCACAGCGGGCGCCGTCCGGGTTGGTGTCGGGGTCGTAGCGCTGGGCTTGTGGCAGCTGGGCCGGGCAGAATCCCGTGGGATCGATCCGGCCGGCGGCCCGTGCCAGACTGCCGATGCTCTCCCACTTCCCGAATCCGGAGACCGCCCTCTGCTGCTCCTGGGTGAACGTGTCCGGCGCGACGTTCTTGAAGTACCGGTTCAGGAGCAGCGCGTCGCTGAGCGTCTGAATCGTCCCGAAGCCGACGTCGGGGAAGCTGCACCCGGAGAGGATGCCGTCCAGCAGGCCCGGGTAGTTGTCAGCGATCTGGTGGGTCTGGTACGAGCCGCCGGAGCAGCCGTTCCCGATGGTGAAGGCGGGTTCGCCGTACGTCTCCACGAAGCGTTCCTTGACCATGCTCATGGTCTCGGCGGCCAGCAGGTCGTTGCAGTTGTTGCCGAAGACGTTCAGCGTGGACGACGCGACGCCGTAACCCTTGCTGAGATAGGCGTCGTTCATGATGCCGACGGTCTTGCGGCCCTGGACGTACCAGCCGTTGTCGCAGCCGCCGCCGAAGCCGTACACGAGGCGCCCGTTCCAGCCCGGCCCGCGTTCCAGCGGGTCGGGGGTACCGGACTCCGGGTCGAGCAGCACGGCCGTCTCGTAGATGCCGCGGTTGATGGTGCCGGTCTCGACGCGGACGATGTAGGGCACCGCCTTGCCCTCGCTCGTCGTGGCGGTCGCCAGGTCGGCGGGGCGGGTGTTCTCGTCGGGCAGCGGGACGAACGTGCCCGCCGTGGTGCGGTACATGTAATCGATACGGGTCTCGACCGAGCAGTCCTGGTCGGTCGGCTGCCCGAGGGTGGCGCCGGTGACCGTCTTGAACGCGGCGGTGTCACAGACGAACGGCTGCTCGTGCGGCCCGGCGAACACCGGACCCGTGACGGGGTGGTTCTTCAGGGTCAGTTGTCCGGCGCCCGCGCCGGGGGCTCTGGCCGTGAGCTTGTTGGCGCCCTCGGTCAGGTCCTTCACCAGGCCCATCAGCGCATGGTCGCCGACGGGCCGGAAGCTCGACGTCAGGTCCCGGCCGTCCGCCTCGACCCGGACTCCGCCGCGCGGTACGGAAGCGGGTACCTCGACGCGGATCAGGGCGTCGCCTCCCGACACCGTGCCGGCCCGCGACGACACGGCCGTCACCGTCAGCTTCCCGGCCTCCTGGCTGCCGGCCGGCGTCGCCGTCACACCGGCCAGCACGCTGATGAACGCCGTACCGGCGAGACCCAGTCGGACCGGTCTCGCGGCTCCTGTGAACAACACGACGGAGCTCGCCTCACTTTCTTGGGGTCGGGGATCGTGCTCGGTGGGCGGGGCGGGCGCGCGGCCGATCGGCCGGTCCGGTCCGGCTACCAGTTCGTGAACGCCCCGTCCGCCGTGCGCAGGTGGGGACGCTCGGCCCCCTTTGCCTGGAACCGGCGCGCCGCCTCCCGGTCGATGTCGACGCCGATGCCCGGCAGTTCGCTCAGCTCGACCCGGCCCGGCAGGACCGTCGGCCGTGCGGTGAAGAGCGCGGCGATGGCCGGCTCGGGGTCGGTTTGGTGCTCCTGGATCGCCACATTCGGGCAGGCCAGGTTGAGTTGCAGCGAGGAGGCGGCGGTGACCGGGCCGAGCGGATTGTGCGTGGCGAGCCTGATGTGGTGGGCCTCCGCCATCGCAGCGATCTTCTTCGCCTCGGTGAGGCCCGCCGCGACCCCGACGTCCACGCGTGCGTAGTCGATGAGCTCTCCCTCGATGAGTGACCTGAACTCCCATTTGGAGCCGTACTGTTCGCCCGCGGCGAGCGGTACGCCGGTGCGGGCCCGGAGCATGCGGTAGCTGTCCGCGTTCTCGCAGCGCAGCGGGTCCTCGACGAAGTACGGGCGGGCTGCCTCGATCTCCCGGCACAGGGTCAGCGCCTCCGGCGGATCCAGGCGCGTGTGGACGTCGAGGATCAGCTCCACCTCGTCGCCGACCGTGTCCCGCACCTGGTGGAAGAGGTCGACCGAGTCGCGCAGGCACCGGCGGGCGTCGAGCGTCCCGTCGGCGTCGTGCGGCGAGGCGAACCGCAGATGGCCCCAGCCCTGGGCGACCAGATCGCGGCAGCGGTCCAGGAACCCCGCGCGGTCGTGGTAGCCGTCACCGACATGGACATAGGCGGGTACGTGATCCCGCACCCGGCCCCCGAGGAGCTCGTGCACGGGGACGCCGAGCGCCTTGCCGCGGATGTCCCACAGGGCCACGTCCACCGCCGCGATGGCGGCGGCGAGTATCCGGTCGGCGGGAAAGAACCCGCGCCGGAACATCACTTGCCAGAGGTGCTCGATCTGTCGGGGGTCCTCGCCGACGATCAGCTCCGCGAGGTGTTCGAGACCGCCCGCGACCGCCCGTTGGCGCGACCTGATGCCGACCTCGCCCAGGCCGTGGATGCCCTCGTTGGTGTCGACGACGACCAGCATCATGCTGTCGCCGTGGTCCGGAAGAGTCAGCACTTCCAGGCCGGTGATCCTCATGGCACTCCTCTATGAAAACGTTCCCGCAATTTCAGTGCTGTTCGTGAGAGCACATCATCAACAGCAGTCGAAGTGCAGCGCAAGACCCTGTATCCAGCAGGTTTTTCTCGACGTAACAGTCACGACACGTGTCTTGACAGGCGATGGGAACGTTCGCAAGCATCAGCCGCATCCGCAGGTTCGGGTGGCAAGACCGGTGTCCCCGGCCGCAGACGATGAGGAGGCCCGCCCGTGGCAGTCACGATCCGGGAGGTGGCGAGCGCCGCGGGTGTTTCGGTGTCGACGGTGTCCCGTGCGTTCACCGCACCCGACCAGGTGCAGCCGGCGACCCGGCAGCGCATCCTGGACGCCGCGGCCGGGCTGGGATACTCCGCCAACCCGGCGGCCCGTTCACTGCGCGGCGGCGGCACCGGAACGCTCGGCCTGATCGTCCCGGACATCGCCAACCCGTTCTTCCCGCCGATCATCAAGGCGATGCAGGCCCGCGCCCGGCGCCTGGGCTACACCGTCCTGGTCGCCGACAGCGACGAGCGCGAGGCGGACGAGCTGGCAGCCATCGCCGCCGTGTCGAAGCGGGTCGACGGCCTGATCCTCTGGGCCTCCACCCTCACCGAGGGCCGGCTCCACGAACTCGCGGGGCAGATGCCGCTGGTGGTGGTGAACCGGCGCGTGCCGGGCATCCCCGAGGTCCGGATCTCGCTTTCGGCCGGCATCGCGCAGGCCGCGGAGCAGTTGAAGGCGTACGGGCATCGGCGCTGCGTCTTCATCAACGCGTCCCGCGTCGAGCTGAGCCGGGGCAAGTCCATCCAGGAGTCCTTCGAGGCGCTCGACCTCTCCCTGACGGAACTCGGCCCGTACGAGCCGCGGTTCGAGACGGGGGTGCACGCCGCCACCCTGGTCGCCGCCCATGACGCGACGGCGGTGATCGCCCACAACGACCTGGTCGCCCTCGGGGTGCTGCACCAGATGGCCAACCTCGGCGTCGGCGTGCCGCGCGACGTCAGCGTCATCGGCATCGACGACACGCTGCTCGCCTCCGTCTCCACTCCCAGCCTCACCACGATCAGGATCGACCCCGAGGAGATCGCCACGCGTGCGGGCGACCTCCTGATCGAGACGATCGCGAGCACCCGAGGCCGTACCGGACAGGTCGCCGGAGCCGATACGCCCTTCGTGGAGATCGGCTCCCGCCTGATCCCGCGCGCCTCGACGGGACGCGCCCCCGCCCGCTGATCCACGACGCACACCACCACAACGAACAAGGCACCTCACCGAGCCCCACCCTGCCCTTCTTGGAGACGTTATGCCCGGAAAAACCCGTTGTGCGGCCATAGTTGGCTGCATGACGCTGACCGCGACCCTCGCGGGCTGTTCCTCCCTCACTCCCAGCAGCGCGGCCGGGGACGGCGATCTCGTGCTGCGGGTACAGGGCATGCCGCCGGCCACCGACAAGCCGGGGATCGCCCTTTTCAAGAGACAGGTGGCCGACTTCGAGAAGGCCAACCCGGGTGTCAGGGTCAAGGGCTCGACCACGGTGTTCGACCCGCTGACGTTCTCCGCGAAGCTGTCCGGCGGCAATGTCGAGGACGTCATCAGGGTGCCGCTGACCGAACCGCAGCGGCTCATCCAGCAGAAGCAGGTGCAGCCGATCACCGGGCAGCTCAAGGAGTGGCAGCACTTCAAGGAGTTCAACCCGCAGGTCCTCCGGCCGCTGACCGACAGCGCCGGCGACGTGTACGGGGTGCCGCAGAATCCGTACGCCCAGGGCCTGGTCTACAACCGGGAGCTGTTCGAGAGGGCCGGGCTCGACCCCGACAAGCCGCCGGCCACCTGGGCGCAGGTGCGGGCCGCCGCCAAGCGGATCAGCGACCGGACCGGGAAGGCCGGCTTCGTCCACGAGTCCAAGGACAACCAGGGCGGCTGGCAGCTGACGATGCTCTCGTACGCCTTCGGCGGCGAACTGGAGAAGGAGCAGGGCGGCACGTACACCGCCACGCTCGCCGGCGAGCCGACGAAGAAGGCACTGCGGCTGCTCAAGGACATGCGCTGGAAGGACGACTCGCTCGGCAAGACCCTGCTCAACGACCAGAACGACGTGATCAAGCAGTTCGCGGCCGGCCAGGTCGGCATGTTCATGGGCAGCCCCGGGACGTACCGGCTGGCGAAGATGCAGTTCGGCATGGAGAACCCCGACGCCTTCGGAGCGGCCCCGATGCCGCAGTCCGGCGGCGACGCGACCCTCACCGGCGGCGACATCTACCTGGTTCCGAAGTCCGTCGACAAGAAGCACGCGGCGGCCGCCGTCAAGTGGCTGACCTTCGCCTACGCCGAGCCGCAGTACAGCACCGAGACCGCCGCCCAGCAGGCCAAGACGCTCTCCACCGACCCGAAATCCGCGGTGGGCGTGCCAACGCTGCCGGTCTTCGACGAGACGCGGCAGAAGGAGATCGACGCCGCGATCAAGCCGTACGTCAATGTGAAGCTGCGGAACTTCAAGCCGTACATCGACGGTCTCTCCGCCCTGGAGCTGAAGCCGGAGCCGCTGTACCAGGCCCAGAAGCTCTACACCGCGCTCGACCCCGTGGTGCAGGCGGTGCTCACCAAGCGCGACGCCGACATTGACGCCCTGCTGGCCTCGGCCGACAAGGACGTCAATGCCAAGCTCGCCGCGGACCAGAAGTAGCCGGCCCATGGCCCTGCTCACTCCGCCCCGGCGCCCGGCCGATGTGTCCAAGGAGCACGCGCCGCGAGTCCTTCAGCCGTCGCGGCGTGGCACCGGCGTCCGCAGACAGCTCACGGCCTGGCTGTTCCTCGTCCCCACGCTGCTGGTCTTCGGGCTCTTCGCCTGGTGGCCGATCGTGCGCGGCCTGCTGATCAGCTTCCAGAAGACCAACCTGGTCGAGCCCGCGGTCTGGGTCGGCCTGGACAACTTCCGCTCTCTCTTCGACGATCCGCTGCTCGGCACGGCCGTCGGCAACACCCTGATCTTCGTGGGGCTCGGCCTGCTGATCGGCTTCCCCGCGCCGCTGATCCTGGCCGCCGTCATGTCGACCGTGCGGCGCGGCGCGGGCGTCTACCGCTTCCTGGTGTACCTGCCCGTGGTGATCCCGCCGGTCGTGGCGATCCTGCTCTGGAAATGGTTCTACGATCCCGGCAGCGGGCTCTTCAACAACGTCCTCGGCAAGGTCGGGCTCGGCCCGTACTCCTGGCTGGAGTCCTCCGACAGCGCCATGCTCTCGCTGATCCTGGAGTCCACCTGGGCGGGCATGGGCGGTGCCGTGCTGATCTACCTCGCGGCGATGGTCGGCATCCCCGGCGAACTCTACGAGGCCACCGAGGTGGACGGCGCCGGGATCTGGCGGCGGATCTGGCATGTGATGCTGCCGCAACTGCGCTCGGTCATCGGCCTGTTGCTGCTCGTCCAGCTGATCAACACGGTCCAGGTCTTCACCGAGCCGTACATCTTCACCGGCGGCGGCCCCGAGAACTCCACCCTCACGGTCCTGCTGCTGATCTTCCGGTACGCCTTCCAGGACGGCGAGTACGGGCAGGCCGCCGCGCTCTCCTTCCTGATGGTGTCCGCCCTCGCCCTGCTCTCCGCGGTCTATCTGCGGGCCACCCGCAGCTGGAGCACGTCATGACCACACCCGTCACCTTCGTCTCCGCCCATGACCGTCAGCGTCCCGGCGTACGTGCCGCGGTGCGTTCCATCCAGGTGTTCACCCTGATCCTGCTGCTGCTCATCGGCATCGGACCGCTCTACTGGATGATCAAGGGCGCGGTCTCGCCGCCCACCGAGCTCACCACGCAGCCCCTGGCGCTCTGGCCGGACCGGCCGGCCCTGGGCAACTTCGCCACGGCGTACACCGATCTGGGTGTCGGCCGCTACCTGATGAACACCTTCCTGGTGGTCGGCGGGTCGTGGTTCGTCCAGCTCTTCGTCTCGGCCACGGCGGGCTTCGCCCTGTCGGTGCTCAGGCCGAAGTTCGGCAAGGTCGTCTACGGGGCGATCCTCGCCACGATGTTCGTGCCGTACACGGTGAACATGGTCAGCCTCTTCATGACGGTGATCGACGTCCCCTTTTTGCACCTCAACCTGGGCGACACCTACTGGGCGATCTGGCTGCCCGCCGGCACCAACGCCTTCACGGTGCTGCTCGCCAAGCAGTTCTTCGACGCCCTGCCGAAGGAGCTGTTCGACGCGGCCCGGGTGGACGGGGCGAGCACCCGGCAACTGCTCACGAAGATCGTGCTGCCCATGAGCAAGCCGGTGCTCGCCGTGATCAGTCTGCTCGCGGTGATGCACTCGTGGAAGGACTTCATCTGGCCGCTGGTGGCCATCACCGACCCCGAGAAGCAGCCGATCAGCGTCGCCCTCGCCCAGCTCGCCACACAGGCGCCGCAGGACCAGCTGATCGCCGCGATGGTGCTCGCCGTCGCCCCGCCGGTGCTCGTCTTCGTCGTCTGCCAGAAGTACATCGTCGCCGGGCTCGGCTTCACCGGGGTCAAGGGCTGAGCCCCACCGCTCCCCTGCGGACTCCATCGAATATTCGAGGCACTTCACCACACCCAGGACAAGAGAAGGGCACCTCCATGTCAGTCGCCCGCCGCAGATTCATCGAGGGCACGGCCGTCGTCACCGGCGCCGCGCTGCTGCCGGCCGTTCCCGCGCACGCCGCCGACCCGGTCACCATCGACGCCGAAGGCATCACCCTGATCGGCCGGAGCGACGGCAGCGTCCTCCTTCAGGACGGTGCGGGCGCCGACCGCATCCTGCTCAGCCACTTCATGATCAAGGACACCGCGCTCGGCCAGCAGCGCACCTTCGGCGGTACGCCAGCCCGGATCACCCTCCCCGACGGGCGGCCCGCGATCCAGGTCACGTACACGATGGCGAGCGGCGCCTCCGCAGTCACGGTGCGCGGCATCTTCGACGTCACCCCGCACCGGGCCCACCTGAAGTGGGAGGTGAGCGGCTCCGGCACGCTCGCACCGGCCGGCTTCATGTTCTCCCGCACGGTGTACGGCGCGAGCGCTGCGGAGTCGTACGAGCCGCTGACCGTCTGGGAACGGGACGCCCGGGGCGGCATTCCGTACGAGGTGAACGCGGGCGGCGCGTACGTGGAGACATGGGCCGGGACGAAGGGCTTCCTCTGCCTCTCGTCCACCACCCCCGCGAACACCGACGCCACCTGGGTCCACGCTCCCGGCACCTCGACCGGGGCGAGCACCGCGGTCACCGAGGCCGATGTGGTCCTCGGCGATCTGCGGCCGCGCGGGGCGGGAGCGCTCGCCGCCGGGAGGCCCCTCGGCGTGGAGGTGTGGACCGACCAGCCGTTCAACCTCTACAAGGCGGCCGGGCAGACGATGACGCTCAAGGCGCAGGTCGTCAACGGCTCCGCCGCCACCAGGACGGTGCGGCTCACCTGGTGGGCGCGGGACTTCGGCGGCGAGAGGATCGCCGGCGGCACGCTCTCCAGGAGCCTCGCGGCGGGCGCCGCCTGGAACGCCTCCTTCCCGCTCACCTCGCCGTCGCAGAACATCGTGTTCACCGAGGTGGAGGTGGTAAGCGGCAGCGACAAGGCGCTGGCCCGCACGAATCTGAGCGTGCTCCCGGAGTTCACGTACAAGGCGGGCAAGGAGTCGATGTTCGGCCTCGCCAACTACCCCTGGCTGCTCCGGCCCGGCAAAGAGGCCGTACTCGGGCTGGTCAGGACACTCGGCATCAAATGGATCCGCATCGCCTACGCGGGCGCTCCCGGCATCGACACCGCGACCCTGGACGCGAACGGCATCGGGCACAACGTGGAGCTGAGCGGCATTCCCGTCGGCGGCAGTCCGGAGCAGATCGCGGCCTGGGCCGACACGAACGTCGCCAAGGCCCTTAACGCTGAGGCCGCGTACTTCGAGGTGAGCAACGAGGTCAACCAGCCCTGGATGTCGGGCCGCGGCGCCGACGCCTACGTGCGGGACGGTCTGCGCCAGGTCACCACGCGCCTGGACGCGGCGGGCTCGCGGATGAAGGTCATGAACGCCGGCCTCGGCGGCATGGACTACGTGTGGACCGAGAACTTCCGTGCCGCGGGCGGCTGGGACCTCATCGACGCCTTCGCCTTCCACCCCGGACGCGGCAACTTCACGCCCGACTTCGCGCCGCCGCCCGAGGAGTGGACCCAGGGGCCGTCCGGCTCGTACTGGAACTTCCTCGGCGCACTGCGCAAGGCGAACCAGGTCCTGGCGGAGTACGGCGGCGACAAGGAGCTGTGGCTCACCGAGGCGTACGCCCCGACCCGGCCCAACGCGTGGTGGAGCGACACCTACCGGCACGCCGCGGAGAACACGCTGCTCACGCTCGCCCTCGCCAAGTCCGAGAACGTGCGCGCCGTCAACTGGTACCAGCTCCACGACTCGGTCCTCTACCACCCCCAGGAGGCCGACCCGGCGAACCCCGAGTACCACTACGGCCTGATGAACCGCGACACCAGCGCCAAGCCCTCGCTTCTGGCCTTCGCGACCGCCGCCCGGGTCCTGGACGAGGCCGCGTTCGTGCGGCACCTCGCCTTCCCGGACCAGGACATCAAGGGGCTCCTCTTCACCACTCCCGCCGGACCGGTGTCGATCATCTGGAGCCGCAAGGACGGCTACCTCCTCAACTCCGAGCACGGCGAGGACTCCTGGTACGCGTCGCCCGAACCCTGGGTCGACACCTGGACGACCAGGACCGCGGTCGTCGCCCACGCGGGGACGGCCGAGGGCACGGTGCGGGAGCTCAACTGCATCGGCCAGGAACGCACGCTGAAGGCCTCCGGCGGCAAGATCACCCTCACCCTCGACGGTGCCCCGCGCGTCTACTACGGCCTCGCCGCCAATCCCGACTGGAAGTAAGTGGAGTACGACATGAGGAACGAAACCGCACGGCACGACATCACCGTCGTCGGCGGAGGCCTGGCCGGGGTCTGCGCGGCGATCGCCGCGGCCAGGCTCGGCCGGAGCGTCGCACTGATCAACAACCGGCCGGTGCTCGGCGGCAACGCGAGCAGCGAGGTCCGGGTCTGGGTGTGCGGCGCGACCGGCCACGGCAAGAACCACCATGCCCGTGAGGGCGGCATCATGGGCGAGCTGCTCGTGGAGAACCAGTTCCGCAACCCGGACGGGAACCCCTACTACTGGGACGCCGTGGTCCTGGACGCCGTGCGCGCCGAGCCCGGCATCACGCTCTACCTCAACACCGATGTGCGCGAGCTCGAGGCCGAGGGCCCGGACGAGGCCCGGCGGATCACGTCGGTCACCGGCTGGATGATGGGCTCGGAGCGGCGGATACGGTTCGAGAGCCCCCTCTTCCTCGACTGCACGGGGGACGGCCTGATCGGCCACCTGGCGGGCGCCCACCACCGCATCGGCCGGGAGTCGCGTGCCGAGTACCAGGAGCCCTGGGCGCCGGAGACGGCCGACGACATCACCCTGGGCTCGACGCTCCTCTTCTACACGAAGGACGCCGGTCACCCCGTCAAGTTCGTGCCGCCGGACTTCGCCAAGGACATCTCCCGGACCTCCATCCCGCAGCGCCGCATCATCAAGGCGGGCGACAACGGCTGCGCGTACTGGTGGATCGAGTTCGGCGGCGAGCTCGACACCGTCCACGACAACGAACGCATTCGCGACGAGCTCTGGTCCGTCATCCACGGCATCTGGGACCAAATCAAGAACTCCGGCGAGTTCGACGCGGCGAACATGACCCTGGAGTGGGTGGGATCGGTCCCCGGGAAACGGGAGTACCGGCGCTTCCTCGGCGACTACGTCCTGCACCAGGGCGACATCCTCGGCCAGACCGAGTTCGCCGACCGGGTGGCCTTCGGCGGCTGGTCGATCGACCTGCACCCGTCGCAGGGGATGTTCGCGACCGAGGCCGCCGCCAAACAGCGCTACGCGGACGGCATTTACCACATTCCGTACCGCAGCCTCTACTCGGTGAACACCACGAACCTGCTCTTCGCCGGGCGCAACATCTCCGCCAGCCACGTCGCCTTCGGATCGACCCGCGTCATGGCGACCTGCGCCACGATCGGTCAGGCGGCCGGCACGGCCGCGGCACTCTGCGCCGCCGGGGACGTCACCCCGCGCGAACTCCCGGTACCCGAGCTGCACCGGGCGCTGCTGCGCCAGGACGCCTCGCTCATCGGCCTCGCCTCGACGGACCCGGAGGACCTGGCCCTGCGGGCGACGGTCACGGCCTCGTCCACCCTGAGCGCCCTGGCGGTCGAGGAGTCCGACGAGCGATGGCCGCTCGCGGCGGACGCCGGGATCGTCCTCCCCGCGGACCCGGGCCTCTCGGGGGTGGAGCTGCTGGTCGACGCCGACCGCGACACCGAGATCGTGATCGACCTGTACGACCCCGAACTCGGCCAGAACTACGTGCCGCGCCGACTCGTCACCTCCATCACCCTGCCCGTCACCGCCGGCGACCGGCAGTGGCTCAAGACAGGCCTGGACTGGTCTCCCGAGACCCCGCGCAACGCCTTCCTGGTCGTCCGCGCCAACGACGCCGTCACCCTGCACAGCTCCGACCGTCCGACCCCCGGCGTCCTGTGCTTCACGCGCGTCCCGCTGCGACCGGTGGACGAATCACCGCAGCCGCTGCGCGAGTGGACGGACGCGGGTCTGCTGCGCCGCACCTTCTGCCTCCGTACCGGAGAGACCGCGGCCTACACCCCCGCCAAGGCCACCGACGGCTACGCCCGCCCGTACGCGGGACCGCACATGTGGGTCTCCGCACCTCTGGCGGACGCCCCCGCCGCCTGGCTCGAACTGGCCTGGCCCGAGCCGGTCGCGCTGGGCCGGATCGAGGTGATCGCCGACGACGACGTCAACGAGGACCTGATCAACCTGCACCACCACCGCACGCCCTTCGACACCCTGCCCACCCTCCTGCGTGACTACCGCGTCGAGGCGCTGGATCGTGACGGGACCTGGCGCGTCGTCGGCCGCGCGGCGCAGAACCGGCGGCGCCGCGTGGCGCACACGCCGACGGAACCGGTCGTCACCTCGGCGATCCGGGTGGTCGTCGAAGCCACCAACGGGGCGGCGTCGGCGCACGTCGTGGCCGTGCGTGCCTACAAGCCGTCCGCGCCCACCAGCAGAAGCACCGACGCAGGGGAGTGACCGGATGGTCAGCAGGGCATTGGTCACCGGGGCCGCCGGGCGGATCGGGCGGGCGGTCCTCGCGCTGCTCGCCGAGCGCGGTATCGAGGCGAACGCCCTGGTCCTCGACGACCCCGGCGACCTCGCGGCACGCCTGGTCGTGGCGGGGGACGCCGCCGACGCACAGACCGTCCGGGCGGCGCTGGAGGGCGCCGACGCGGTCATCCACCTGGCGGCGATCCCGACTCCCGAGCGCAACACCGCGTTCGAGGTCTTCGCGGGCAACAGCCTCGCCACCTTCACCGTCCTGGAGGAGGCCGGCCTGGCCGGGGTCCGGCAGGTGGCGGTGGCGAGCTCCTGGGGAGTCACGGGCCTGCCCTGGACACACGTCGAGGAACCGCATCCGCCGTACGCGCCGGTCGACGAGTCGATGGCCTCCCAGGTGGCCGACCCCTACGGCCTCTCCAAACAGACCGACGAACTGACCGCGCGGATGATGGCGCGGCGGCACAAGATGAGCGTGGTCTGCCTGCGCTATCCGTACGTGGGCGGCTTCGAGGAACGGCTGCTCGCGCACGCCGCCCGCCTCACGGAGGACCCGGCCGCGGGAGCGAGGGACCTGTGGACGTACCTGGAGGTTCATGACGCGGCGCGGGCCGCGCTGCTGGCCCTGGACGTGCCCGGCCGTGCGGCGCACGCGGTCCACCTCTGCGCCCCCGAGATCATCGTGCCGTACCCGACGGAGGAACTGCTGCGCCGCTACCACCCGACCACCGTGCTGCGGCGCCCGCTGCCCGGCCGTACGGCCCCGGTCGACACCTCGGCCGCGCACAGGCTGCTGGGGTTCACGGCACGGAACCTCCTCGGTCATGGGGCCGCGTGAGGGCGCCCCGGGGCCGGTGCGGGCGGTGCGTACGGGCCGCTGCCGCGCGAACGGGTCGCCGCCGGGCGCCTTATCCTCGTAGCCATGACAGACGTACGCGCTGACCTGCTGCAGCAGATCAAGGACAAGGCCGTCGTTCACGGCAAGGTGACGCTCTCCTCCGGCCTGGAGGCCGACTGGTACATCGACCTGCGTCGCATCACGCTGGACGGCAAGGCTGCTCCGATGGTCGGTCAGGTCATGCTCGACGCGACCGCCGAGCTGGACTACGACTGCGTGGGCGGGCTGACGCTGGGGGCAGACCCGGTCGCCACCTCGATGCTGCACGCCTCCGCCGCTCGCGGTCAGGAGCTGGACGCGTTCGTCGTCCGCAAGGCGCAGAAGGCCCACGGGATGCAGCGCCGGATCGAGGGCGCCGAGGTCAAGGGCCGTCGCTGCCTGGTCGTCGAGGACACCTCGACGACGGGCGGCTCGCCGCTGACCGCCGTCGAGGCGGTGCGTGAGGCGGGCGGCGAGGTCGTCGCCGTCGCCGTGATCGTGGAGCGGGGCGCGGCTCCGGCCATCGCCGAGGCCGGTCTCCCGTATGTCCACGTGTACTCGGTCGCGGACCTCGGCCTGTCCTGACCTGCGATTTTCTTCAAGGGCGGCCGGTTTCACGTGAAACCGGCCGCCCTTGTCGCAGGTCCGCAGCCGGTGGCCCCGAACGCTGGGGGAGTGCGCCGGGTGGAGCCGAAGCCAGAGTCTGGGAAGATGGGGGCGACGATGACGTCGCCCCCAGGTCAGGGAACCAGCAACGCACACCCGCACATCCCAAGGAGCGGACAGATGCCCATCGCAACCCCCGAGGTCTACGCCGAGATGCTCGACCGGGCGAAGGCAGGCAAGTTCGCCTACCCGGCCATCAACGTGACCTCGACCCAGACCCTGCACGCTGCGCTGCGCGGTTTCGCGGAGGCCGAGAGCGACGGCATCATCCAGATGTCCACCGGTGGGGCGGAGTTCCTGGGCGGCCAGTACAACAAGGACATGGTCACGGGCGCCGTCGCCCTGGCCGAGTTCGCGCACATCGTCGCCGCCAAGTACGACATCACGGTCGCGCTGCACACCGACCACTGCCCCAAGGACAAGCTGGACACGTACGTCCGTCCGCTGATCGAGGTCTCCGCGGAGCGCGTCGCCAAGGGTCTGAACCCGCTGTTCCAGTCTCACATGTGGGACGGTTCGGCCGAGACGCTGGCCGACAACCTCGCCATCGGCCAGGAGCTGCTGGCCAAGGCCGCCGCCGCCAAGATCATCCTTGAGGTCGAGATCACCCCGACCGGCGGTGAGGAGGACGGCGTCACGCACGAGATCAACGACGAGCTGTACACGACCGTCGACGACGCGCTGCGTACCGCCGAGGCGCTCGGTCTGGGCGAGAAGGGCCGCTACCTGCTGGCCGCGTCCTTCGGCAACGTGCACGGTGTCTACAAGCCGGGCAACGTCGTGCTCCGCCCCGAGCTCCTGAAGGACCTCCAGGTGGGTGTCGCCGACAAGTACGGCAAGCCGGCCGGCAGCCAGCCGTTCGACTTCGTCTTCCACGGCGGCTCCGGCTCCACCGCCGAGGAGATCGCCACCGCGCTGGAGAACGGCGTCGTGAAGATGAACCTCGACACCGACACCCAGTACGCCTTCACCCGCCCGGTCGCGGACCACATGTTCCGCAACTACGACGGCGTGCTGAAGGTCGACGGCGAGGTCGGCAACAAGAAGACCTACGACCCGCGCACCTGGGGCAAGGCCGCCGAGGCGGGCATGGCCAAGCGCGTCACGGAGGCCTGCGCCAACCTGCGGTCCACCGGCACCAAGCTGAAGTAGTCCCGGACAGCTGTGTGCGTGGGCCCGGCATCCCTTGGGGTGCCGGGCCCACGGCATGTCCGCACCCGGCAGGAACGACGATCCGAGGTAACGGCTGTGAGCACTCCCTACGACTTCGACACCGTCATCGACCGCCGCGGCACCTGGTGTGTCCAGTGGGACGGGGTGGCGGACCGGTTCGGGGTGGACGGGCTGCTGCCGTTCACCATCTCGGACATGGACTTCGCGACGGCCCCCGAGGTGCTGGCCGCCCTGCGGACCCGCCTCGACCACGGCGTGTTCGGATACACCGACTGGGACCATGAGGACTTCAGGTCTGCGATCGCCCACTGGTACGAGACCCGGTACGGCACCAAGATCGACACCGGTCGGCTGGTCTACGCGCCGTCCGTGCTCAGCCAGCTGTCGCAGCTGCTCCAGATGTGGACGGCGGAGGGAGAGGGCGTCGTCGTCCACACCCCCACGTACGACGGGTTCCGCAAGGCGATCACCGGGCTCGGCCGGGAGCTGCGCGGGGTGCCGCTGGGGGACCCGGACGCGCTGGAGCGGGAGCTGGCCCGAGCGGACAGCAAGGTGCTGCTGCTCTGCTCGCCGCACAACCCCAGCGGGCGGGTGTGGACGGAGTCCGAGCTCGCGGAGATGGCCTCGCTCGCCGCCCGGCACGGGGTCGCGGTGATCAGCGACGAGATCCACGCGGACTTCGTGCACGGCGGGCGGCGGCACGTGCCGTGGACACGGGTGACGGGTGACGGGCGCTGGGCCCTCATCACGTCCGCGTCGAAGTCGTTCAACTTCCCGGCGCTGTCGGGCTCCTACGGGCTCATAGGCAGGCCGGACGACCGGACGGAGTTCCTGCGCCGGATGGAGACCGCGGAGGGGCTCGCCTCGCCCGCGGTGCTCTCGCTGACCGCGCACATCGCCGCGTACCGGGAGGGCGGGGACTGGCTGGACGCGGTCCGCGCGTACGTCACCGGGAACCTGGCGTTCGTCGCGGAACGCCTGAACGCGGCCTTCCCCGAGCTGGAGTGGGAGCCGCCGCAGGCCGGCTACCTGGCCTGGATCGACCTGCGGAAGGCGGGCGTCGAGGACGAGGCGGAGCTCCAGCGGGTGCTGATCGAGCGGGAGCGGGTCGCGGTGATGCCGGGGAGCGTGTACGGGGCGGAGGGCTTCGTGCGGCTGAACGTGGGGTGTGCGCGGAGCAAGGTGGAGGCGGGGGCGGAGGCGTTGATTCGGGGGGTGGAGACGGTGCGGGGCGCCGCGTAGCGGCGGGGGCGCGGGTGGCGCGGGGCGTTTCGGGGGCGCTGCCCCGGGCCCCCGCTCCTCAATCGCCGGAGGGGCTTGGGTTGGCCGGCCGGAGTTGATTCGGTGGGCTGAGTGGCTTGAGCGGTGGGGTGATTCGGGGCTGCCCGGTGGCCTCTTGGGGCAGTGGCGTCGATGCTGGGGGCATGGAGAAGTCAGAGGCGGACGGGCCCGGGATCCGGGTAGTTTCCGCCGCCGGGCGGTGGGTCGTTCTCACGACCGTGCTCGGGTCGAGCATGGCCATGTTGGACTCCACCGTCATCAATGTCGCCCTGCCCCGGATCGGTGAGGACCTCGGCACCGACCTGGCCGCGCTCCAGTGGACCGTCAACGCGTACATGCTGACGCTCGCCGGGCTGATCCTGCTCGGCGGGGCGCTCGGGGACCGATACGGGCGGCGGCGGGTCTTCGTCGTCGGGGTCGTGTGGTTCGCGCTCGCCTCGCTGCTCTGCGGCATCGCGCCCAACGCCTTCGTGCTCATCGCCGCCCGCGCCCTCCAGGGCGTCGGCGGGGCGCTCCTCACCCCCGGCTCGCTGGCCTTGATCCAGGCGAGCTTCCACCCGGACGACCGGGCCCGCGCGGTCGGGCTCTGGTCCGGGTTCGGCGGGGTCGGGGCCGCTGTCGGGCCGTTCGTGGGCGGCTGGCTCGTCGACGGGCCCGGCTGGCGGTGGGTGTTCCTGCTCAACCTGCCGCTCGCCGCCGTCTGCGTGCCCATCGCACTGCGCCACGTACCGGAGTCCCGCGACCCGTACGCCCGAGGGCGCTTCGACGTCCTCGGGGCCGCGCTCGGCGCGCTCTCCCTCGCGCTGGTGACGTACGCGCTGATCGAGGCGCCGGGGGCCGGCGCCTCCCCGGCGGTGATCGGGTCCGCGGTGGGCGGGGTGCTGCTCGGCGCCGTGTTCGTCCAGGTCGAGCGGCGGCGGGCGCACCCGATGCTGCCGCCTTCGGTGTTCGCGTCCCGGCAGTTCACCACCGTCAACATCGTCACCCTCTGCGTGTACGCGGCGCTCGGCGGCTACTTCTTCCTCTCCGCGATCCAGCTCCAGGTCGTCGCCGGGTACTCGGCGCTCGGCGCGGGCACCGCGCTGCTGCCGACGACCGTCCTGATGCTGCTCTTCTCCGCCAGATCGGGCGAGCTGGGACAGCGCATCGGCCCCCGCATCCCGCTCACCGCGGGCCCGCTGATCGCCGCCACCGGCATGCTGCTGATGCTGCGCGTGGGGCCGGGCTCCAACACCGTCTCCGGGTACCTGACCGACGTGCTGCCGGCCGTCGCCGTGCTCGGCGTCGGGCTGGTCACCGTGGTGGCCCCGCTCACCGCGACCGTCCTGGCCTCCGTGGACACCGGCCGGGCCGGTCTCGCCAGCGGGATCAACAACGCCGCGGCCCGTGCCGCCGGGCTGATCGCGGTGGCCGCGCTGCCGCTGCTCGCCGGGATGGGGCCGGAGGCCTACCGGGACGCCGGGGAGTTCGCCGCGACCTTCCGGCGCGCGATGCCGATGTGCGCCGGGCTGCTGGTGGTGGGCGCCGCGATCGCCTGGGCGACCGTCCGCACACCCCACGCGGCCGTACAGGACGCCGCGCGCCCCGAGTGCACGGTGAACTGCGGCGTCACCGCCCCGCCGCTGGAACCGGCCCCCGAAACGGCACACCGGACGGACGACAGCTGAGCGGCTGCCGGCCGCCGTACGCCCGGTGCCCGCCGTTTGTGCACCGGCGGCGCCGGTGCCAGGCACACTTGGACCATGTCGATCCACGAGAACCTGCTCGGGGGCCCCGCCCCGACCCACCTGCCCGACGAACCGGGACCGCGCGAACTGCTCGCCGCGGACGTCGCTCCCGCCGAGGTCGCCGCGGAGTACCCGACCTCCTCCCTGGCCTGGGCCCAGCTCGCCGACGAGGCGTTCGAGGGCGGCCGGGTCATCGAGTCGTACGCGTACGCCCGCACCGGCTACCACCGCGGCCTGGACGCCCTGCGCCGGGCCGGCTGGAAGGGCCACGGCCCCGTACCGTTCGAGCACGAGCCGAACCGCGGATTCCTGCGCGCCCTGCACGCCCTGGCGCGCGCCGCGCAGGCGATCGGTGAGCAGGAGGAGTACGAGCGCTGCTCGTCGTTCCTCCGGGACTCCTCCCCGACCGCCGCCGAGACCCTCGGCTAGCCCACTCCGTACCGCAGGCCCCGCAGCTCCGCGTCAGCGGCTGCGGGGCCTGCGCGTCTTCCGGGGTGGCGTTTAGTATGCGAACAGGGGACCGGAGCTCCACTTCCTCATGGAAGGGGCGGACCGCTACCCGGAAGCTCGTGTCGAGGAGACAGCGATGTCGACGATTCCCCCCGACCCCGAAGCCACCGGTGCGGCGACCCCGCACCTCGACTTCGCGGGCACGACTCCGTACGAGGACTATGTCCAGGCGGATGTCCTGACCCACCTCCAGCACCTCCGCTCGGACGATCCCGGCGAGATGGTCTTCCTGGTCACCACCCAGGTCATGGAGTTGTGGTTCACCGTCATCGTCCATGAGTGGGAGACCGCCGCGCACGCCCTGCGCGAGGACCGCCTGGACGTCGCGCAGGACGCGCTGAAGCGGTCCCTGCGCCAACTGGAGGCCCTCAACGCCTCCTGGACGCCGCTCGCCCAGCTCACCCCCGCCCAGTTCAACTCCTACCGCTCCTCGCTCGGCGAGGGTTCCGGTTTCCAGTCGGCGATGTACCGGCGGATGGAGTTCCTGCTCGGCGACAAGTCCGCGTCCATGCTGGTACCGCACCGGGGCGCGCCCCGCGTCCACGCGGAGCTGGAGAAGGCGCTCGCGGAGCCCGGCCTGTACGACGAGGCCCTCGCCCTGCTCGCCCGGCGCGGGTACGCGATCCCCGAGGCCGTGCTCGGCCGGGACCTGACCAAGAAGTACGAGCCGTCGCCCGAGGCCGAGGCCGTCTGGGCGGAGATCTACGCCAACCCCGACCAGAACGACGAGCTGGTCCGCCTCGGTGAGGTGCTCACCGATGTGGGCGAGCTGGTGTGGCGATGGCGCAACGACCATCTGCTCGCCACCCGGCGGGCCATGGGCTCCAAGACCGGCACCGGCGGTTCGGCCGGCGTCGCCTGGCTGGAGAAGCGCGCCACCAAGAACGTCTTCCCCGAACTCTGGACGGCCCGCAGCCATGTCTGACCTCCAGGAGCGCGCACGGGCGCTCGACACCGCCGACGAACTGGCACCGCTGCGCGAGCTGTTCACGCTCGACGACACCGTCTACCTGGACGGCAACTCTCTGGGCGCGCTGCCCCGCCACGTACCCGCCCGGATGCGGGAGGTCCTCACCCGCGAGTGGGGCGAGCTGCGCATCCGGTCCTGGGGCGAGAGCGGCTGGTGGACCGCGCCGGAGCGGATCGGTGACCGGATCGCGCCGATCGTCGGGGCCGCCGCCGGGCAGATCGTCGTCGGGGACTCCACCAGCGTCAACGTCTTCAAGGCCGTCGTCGCCGCGACCCGGCTGGCGCCGGAGGGCCGCGACGAGATCCTGGTCGACGCGAACACCTTCCCCACGGACGGGTACATCGCCGCATCCGCCGCCCGGATGACCGGCCACCGGATCGTCCCCGTGGCCCCCGCGGAGGTGCCGGACGCCCTCGGTCCGCGTACCTCGGCCGTCCTGCTCAACCACGTCGACTACCGCTCCGGCAGGCTCCACGACCTGCCCGCGCTCACCGCCGCCGTGCACGCGGCGGGCGCCGTCGCGGTCTGGGACCTGTGCCACAGCGCGGGCGCCCTGCCCGTGGACCTGGACCGGCACGGGGTGGACCTGGCGGTCGGCTGCACGTACAAGTACCTCAACGGCGGGCCCGGTTCGCCCGCCTACCTGTACGTCGCCGCCCGCCACCAGCCGGTGTTCGACTCGCCCCTGCCGGGGTGGACGTCGCACGCCGACCCGTTCGCGATGACCCCCGGCTACGAGGCGGCGGAAGGTGCCGCACGGGGCCGGGTCGGGACCCCCGACATCCTGTCGATGCTGGCCCTGGAGTCGTCCCTCGACGTGTGGGACGGGGTCGGGGTCGAGGCGGTACGGGCCAAGTCCCTGGCGCTGACGGACTTCTTCCTGGAGTGCGTCGCGGAGTACGTCCCCGCAGGACGCGTCACCTCGGTCACCCCGGCCGCCCACGCCGAACGCGGCAGCCAGGTCGCGCTGCGGTGCGAGGACGCCGAACCGGTGATGGCCGCGCTGATCGCACGCGGAGTCGTCGGGGATCTGCGCCGCCCCGATGTGCTGCGGTTCGGATTCACCCCGCTGTACGTGGGATTCGCGGACGCGGAACGCGCGGCGCGGCTCCTCGCGGACGTGTTGCACAGCTCGTCAGCTCCGGTGGCGTAGGCTCCCGGGTCAGTCCGGCGACCGGCTCGCCCCGGTCGCCGGACGGGCTGCGGGCCCGTCGCGGGGCGGGAACGCGAGCGCACCGGCCCCCTCGTCCTTCCCTCGCCGCAGGCCGGACCCGGCCGGTGCGCCGACCGGATACGGGCCGAGTCCGACGGCTCCGACCCGCTTGTGTTCTCGGGGGGACAGCCCCAGGGAGAGCCTTGGGGGCTGCGGGTGGTCGCGGTGGCCGCCGCCGGGGCAGGGAACGCCTCCATACTGATACCGTCCCCGCAGGTCAGCCCAGTTGGGCATTGTCAGGGACGGTTGGAGCAGCATGTCGGATTCTGCCGCGCGTGATCAGGACGCAGCCGAGACCGAGTCCGCGTTCTCGCATCCGGTCGTCGCCCCCGACGCCTCCGCCGCCTACGGCAGCCACCCGGACCAGACGATCGACTTCTACGCCCCGCACGACGGCCGCACCGGCGCGCCCGTCGTGGTCGTCCTGCACGGCGGGGCGTGGCGGGCCCCGTACGACCGGCTCCACATGTCCCCGTTCGCGGGCTTCCTGGCCCGGCGCGGGTTCGCCGTCGCCAGCGTCGAGTACCGGCGCGGGAGCGAGCTCCCGCAGCAGCGCGGCTCGGGCCCGGTCGCCGGTCGCTGGCCGGAGACCTTCGACGACGTCGCGGCGGCGATGGACGCGCTGCCCGAGCTGCTGGCGCGGGGACTGCCCGCGGCGGACGCCCGGCGGATCGTGGTCACCGGCCACTCGGCGGGCGGGCAGCTCGCTCTGTGGGCCGCCGCCCGGCACGTACTGCCGGAGGGCTCGCCGTGGCGGCTGCCGCGACCGCCCGCGCTGCGCGGTGTGGTGGCGCTCGCACCGATCGCGGACTTCGCCTCCGCCGTCGGGCTCGATGTGTGTTCCGGCGCGATCGGACAGTTCCTGGGGACCGAGGAGGACTTCGCCGTACGGAGCGCGCAGGCCGACCCGGCGCGGCTGCTGCCCACCGGCATCGCGACCGCCGTGGTGCAGGGCACCACGGACCTCACCGTTCCGCAGGCGGTCGTGGAGGCGTTCGTCGACGCGGCGGCCAAGGAGGGCGAGACCGTGATGCTGACCCTGCTCCCCGGCGTCGGGCACTTCCCGCTGATCGATCCGGCGGCCGAAGCGTGCGCGGTGGTGGCCGAGGAGATCGCCCAGCTCGCCTGGTGAACCGCGCGGTGGGTGACCTGGACGGACCCGGGTAGTACTTGCGACGGACGGCCCAGGATCCGTATCTGTGCTGACGACCCCGCCCACCGCGCCGCCTACCGTGGAAACGTGACCGAGACCAAGACCACGAACCCTGAGCTCCGGGCTGCCGCAGGAGCGATGGCAGGCCTGCGGCAGGACCTGATACACGACGCCTTCGCCTACCGCCCGCTGCCGCCCATGCGGACCGACGGGCCGCTGACCCGGCGGCTGCCGGCGCGGCTCCGGGCCCGTGCTGGGTGGACCCCGCACGCGATAGTGCTGGGCGCCGCGCTGATCGCGTTCATGGAGGGTTTCGCCGGCACGGGCAACGCCGGTGTCCTGCTGTCCGGGCTGCTGCCCGCCGTCTGTATCGCGATGACGCTGATCAGGCCGGTCGGGGCGTTCTGGCTGTCGATGGCGGTGATCCCGGTGACCTCGCTCCTCAACGGCGGGCCGTGGGGGCCGAGCTCCTTCTTCGCCCACCTGGTCGTGCTGAACGTCGTCGCGGCCCGGACCCGGCCACGCACCGCCGTCTGGATGTGGGGGCTGACCCTGCTGCTCGGCACGCTCGTGGAGAACGTCGCAGGCCGGGGCTCCTCCTCGGACACCGCCGCCATGGCCGTGTCCTCCGCGTTCGCCCTGCTCGTCGTGAGCCTGGTGCACGTCCGCCGTGAGGCGGAGCGCGAGGTCACCGTGCAGCGCACCGTCACCGCCGTCGAGCGCGACCGCCGCACCCAGCTGGAGGAGCGCACCACCATCGCCCGCGAACTGCACGACGTGGTCGCCCACCACATGTCCGTCGTTGCGATCCAGGCCGAGGCCGCCCCGTACCGGGTGGAGAATCCGCCGCCCGAGCTGGAGCAGGCCTTCGTCACGATCCGGGAGAACGCCGTCGCGGCGCTCACCGAACTGCGCCGGGTGCTCGGCGTCGTACGGGCCGAGGGCTACGAGGCGCCTGACGCGCCCCAGCCCACCCTGGCCGAGCTGGACGGGCTCCTCGCCAATGTCGGGGAGGCGGGACTGACGACGAGCAAGACGGTGACCGGTGCGGTGCGCGAACTGCCGCAGGGCGTCGAGCTGTCGGCGTACCGGATCATTCAGGAGGCCCTCAGCAACACCCTGCGGCACGCGCCGGGCGCCACCGCCGGGGTCGAGATCAGCTATGTGCTGGGCGGGCTCGGGCTGCGCGTGGTCAACGGCCCGCCGACCGGCCCGGTGAAACCCTCGCCGGGGGCCGGACACGGGATCACCGGGATGCGGGAGCGGGTCGGGATGCTGAACGGCGAGATGACCGCGGAGGCGACCGCGGACGGCGGCTACGAGGTCACCGCCTTCATCCCCGTCCAGCACATCCCCTCCGATGCCCCCGTGGAGCAGTCATGACGACCCCTACCGCCCCGGACGCGGTGATCCGGGTCCTGATCGTCGACGACCAGATGATGGTCCGCGAGGGGTTCTCCGTGCTGCTCAACGCGATGCCGGGCATCGAGGTCGTGGGCGAGGCGGTCAACGGCCGCGAGGCGGTCTCGCAGGTCGCCGCCCTCCGCCCCGACGTGGTGCTGATGGACATCCGGATGCCGGAGCTGAACGGGATCGAGGCGACCCGCGAGATCGTCGCCGCCGACCGGGACGCCAAGGTGCTGGTGCTGACCACCTTCGACCTCGACGAGTACGTCTACCAGGCGCTGCGCGCCGGCGCGTCCGGCTTCCTCCTCAAGGACGCCTCGGCCCGGCAGCTCGCGGACGGCGTACGGGTGGTGGCCTCCGGCGAGGCGCTGCTCGCCCCCACCGTCACCAAGCGGCTGATCAACGAGTTCTCCAAGCTCGCGGCCGCCCCGCGCCCGCCCGCGCTCGCCCGGATCGGTGACCTCACCGAACGCGAGACGGAGGTGCTGGTCCTCATCGCCCAGGGCCTGTCGAACGGGGAGATCGCCTCGCACCTGGTGGTCGCGGAGTCCACCATCAAGACCCATGTGAGCCGCATCCTGGTCAAGCTCGGCCTGCGCGACCGCACCCAGGCGGCCGTCTTCGCCTACGAGGCCCGGCTGGTCACGCCGTCCTGAGGGGGTGTGCCGGGGCGGGCCGGGCTCCGGTTTCGGCAGGTGGGGGCTGGTCCGGTGGCGGGGGGCCGGTTAGCGTCGGTTCATGAACCAGCCCCCGCGTGCCGCCGCAGGCTCCGCCGCCCCCTTCGATCCGTGGTCGGCGGCGTTCGTCGCCGACCCGTATCCAGCCTACGCCGAGCTGCGCGCCACCGGCCGGGTCCACTACTTCGAGCCCACCGACCAGTGGCTCGTCCCGCACCACGCCGATGTGTCCGCGCTGCTGCGCGACCGGAGGCTGGGGCGGACGTACCTGCACCGGTTCACCCACGAGGAGTTCGGCCGGACCGCCCCGCCCGCGGAGCACGAGCCGTTCGAGACGCTCAACGGGCAGGGGCTGCTGGACCTGGAGCCCCCGGACCACACCCGGATCCGGCGGCTGGTCTCCAAGGCGTTCACCCCGCGTACCGTCGAGCAGCTCGCGCCGACCGTGCGGCGGCTGGCCGCCGGGCTCGTCGACGACTTCGTCGCGCGGGGCGGGGGCGATCTGCTCACGGCGGTGGCCGAGCCGCTGCCCGTCGCCGTGATCGCCGAGATGCTCGGCATCCCGGAGTCCGACCGCGCACCGCTGCGGCCCTGGTCCGCGGCGATCTGCGGGATGTACGAGCTGAACCCGTCCGAGGAGACCGCCCGCGCCGCCGTGCGTGCCTCGGTCGACTTCTCCGCGTACCTGCGCGAACTGATCGCCCAACGGCGCGGCAACCCGGGTACGGACCTGATCTCCGCGCTCATCGCCGCCCACGACGAGGGCGAGCGGCTGACCGAGCAGGAGATGGTCTCCACCTGCGTGCTGCTGCTGAACGCGGGACACGAGGCGACCGTCAACACCACGGTGAACGGCTGGTGGACGCTGCTGCGCCACCCCCGGCAGCTGGCCGCGCTACGGGCCGACCACGGGCTGCTGCCGTCCGCGATCGAGGAGCTGATGCGGTACGACACCCCGCTCCAGATGTTCGAGCGCTGGGTCCTCGACGACATCGAGATCGGCGGTACGGTCATCCCGCGCGGTTCCGAGGTGGCGCTGCTCTTCGGCTCCGCCAACCGCGACCCGGCCCGCTTCCCCGAGCCGGACACCCTGGACCTCTCCCGGCAGGAGAACCCGCACATCACGTTCGGCGCCGGCATCCACTTCTGCCTGGGCGCCCCACTGGCCCGGGTGGAACTGGCCGCCTCCTTCGGGGAGTTGCTGCGCAAGGCGCCGGACATGCGGCTGGCGCGGGAACCGGAGTGGAATCCCGGGTACGTGATCCGCGGCGTGAAGGAGCTGCGCGTCGAGCTGTGAACGGCGGAGGAGCGGGGCCCCCGGGGTGCCCGGTCCTGGGGCGCCCCGACCCGGGGTGCGGGCCGCTCCGCTCAGTTCAGCATGTCGCGCCGCCGCAGCGCCGCCAGCCCTCCCGCGGTCAGGGCCGCCGCGAGCACGGTGAGCAGCACCGCCGGACCCCACACCAGCTCCGTCCCCGGCAGCTTCGGCAGGTGCGTGAACGGCGACAGGTCCATCACCGGCCGCGGCAGATCCAGGGCCGGGCCGATCCAGCCCGGGGCCAGACAGATCCCCACCAGCCCCCAGGCGGCCGGGGCGGCCTTGGGCAGCGCCCCGTACAGCAGGGCCGTCACCCCCGCCCAGCAGCCAGACGGCGGGCAGTTGTATCAGCGCGGCGCCGAGCACGGCGGGCAGTTCGTGCCCGTATCCGGCGGCGAGGCCGAGGCCGCCGGCCGCCATGATCAGGGTGGCGCCGCCGAAGGCGATGAGCAGATGGCCGGCCATCCGCTCGAAGATCTCCCTGGTCTTCTCGTTGTCCCCCACGAGATCGGCCGCTCCGCCGGTCAGCCCGCCGAAGACGGCGCCGACCGCGGCGAACGACACCGTCCAGCCCAGCAGCGCACCGCGCTGGAGCCGCACGGCGAGCCTGAAGGCGGTGGAGATCCGGCCCCGGGCGGGCCCCGGCCGCGTCGCCAGGAAGCTCATGCCGACATCGCGCCGCCCGGTCAGCGCGTACGCCGCGGCGCACTGCACCGCCACGGCCCCGGCGATCACCAGGAGCACCCACCCCCGCTCGTCCGCGTACGGCCGGACATTCTCCGCCCAGCCGATCGGGGAGAGCCAGGTGAACACGGACGAACCGTCGTCCGTCGCGGAGTCGCCCGCCGCTTTCAGGACGAACGCGGCGCCGATCACCGCGGCCGTCAGCCCCTTCGCGAGCCGGGCGCTCTCGGTGAACTGCGCGGCGATCGCGGCGGTGCAGGCGAACAGCACACCGACCCCGGCGACGGCCGACGCGATCGCCACCGCCCCCGCGCCGCCCGCCCCGGAGCCCGCCATCCCGGCCATGATCACCAAGGCCAGCGCGACGTTCGCGACGACGGCCGCGAGCAGCGCGGCGGTCAGCGGGGCGCGGCGGCCCACCATGGCTGAGGAGAGCATCTCCTGACGGCCGGTCTCCTCCTCCTCGCGGGTGTGCCGCACGACGACCACCAGGCTCATCACCGCGGCCAGTGCGGCGCCGAAGGCGATCATGCGCCAGCTGACGAGCCCCCCGACGGAGTCGCTGAACACCGGCCCGTACATCGCCCGCAGGGAGCTGTTGCCGTTCATCGAGGCGGCCAGCTCGGCGCGCTGGGCCCCGGTGTCGTAGAGCGAGGAGATGGACTTCCCGACGGAGGAGAACGAGCTGCCGAGCACGATGACCCAGAGCGGCATGATGATCCGGTCGCGCCGCAGGGCGAGCCTCAGCAGGGCCCAGGTCCCCGCGAGCTGTCCGGTGCCGGTCCCGGTCCGGCGCCCGGTGCCGGCCGGTGCGGTCATGGTCACGGCAGCCACCGCGCCGCCACCCCCGTATCGGCGCCCGCACCCGCGGCGTCCACGTCTGAGCCGTCCGCGTCGGCGGTGTAGTGCCGCAGGAACAGCTCCTCCAGCGTGGGCGGGGTACTGGTCAGCGACCTGACCCCGGCCGCGGTGAGCGATCTCAGGACGGCGTCGAGCCGGTCCGTGTCGACCTGGAGCGAGACCTCGTGCCCCCGCACGTCCAGGTCGTGCACCCCGGGCAGCGCGGACAGCCCGGCGGGCTCACCGGCCAGCTCGGCCCTGATGTTCGTCCGCGTCAGGTGACGCATCCCGGCCAGCGAGCCCGTCTCCACCGTCCGCCCCTGGCGGATGATGGAGACCCGGTCGCAGAGCGACTCGACCTCGCTGAGGATGTGGCTGGAGAGCAGCACCGTGCGCCCGCGCTCGCGCTCCTCGGTGACGCAGCTCTGGAAGACCTCCTCCATCAACGGATCGAGCCCGCTCGTCGGCTCGTCCAGGATCAGCAGGTCCACATCGGAGGTGAACGCGGCGATCAGCGCGACCTTCTGCCGGTTGCCCTTGGAGTACGTACGCCCCTTCTTGGTCGGGTCGAGCTCGAACCGCTCCACGAGCTCCGCACGGCGGGCGTCGTCCAGCCCGCCGCGCAGCCGCCCGTACAGATCGATCACCTCGCCGCCGGAGAGGTTGCGCCACAGCGTGTCGTCACCGGGGACGTACGCCACCCGCCGGTGCAGCTCCACCGCATCGCGCCAGGGGTCGCGGCCGAGCAGCTGGGCGGCGCCCGAATCGGCCCGCAGCAGGCCCAGCAGGACCCTGATGGTGGTGGACTTCCCCGATCCGTTGGGCCCGAGGAAGCCATGGACCTCACCGGACTCGACGGTCAGGTCGAGCCCGTCCAGCGCATGCGTCCGGCCGAACGACTTGTGCAGTCCGGCCACGGTGATTGCCTTCGTCATGATTTTGAACGTACGCTACTTTCACAAACTTGTGAAGATAAGGAAGCGTATAAACTCGGACGAGTGACGGGGCCGGGATGAGGCCGGGACGAGGATGGGCACGCAGGGAGACGATGGGCTGATGAGCAGCGAATCCGCGGAGAAGGAGAAGGCAGAGGACCGGCAGGACGCCGCCGGGGCGCCCGTGCAGCGGGATGCGGAGGCGGTCTCGCGCTTCGTCGAGCGGTTCGCGTCCGAGATGACAGAGGCGGGGATGCAGCGGATGGCCTCCCGGGTCTTCGCCGCCCTGCTCGCGGACGACGACGCCTCGATGACCTCGGCCGAGCTCGCCCTTGCGCTGCAGATCAGCCCGGCTGCCGTGTCCGGCGCGGTTAATTACCTCACCCAGGTCAGCATGGTCGGCCGGGAGCGCGAACCGGGCTCGCGCCGCGACCGCTACCGCCTGCACAACGAGATCTGGTACACCACCTTCGCCAGCCGCGACCAAGTGCTGACCCGCTGGGAGCGCACCCTCAGGGACGGGGCCCGCACGCTCGGCGAGCACACGCCCGCCGGCGCCCGGATCGCGGAGACGGCGGCGTTCTTCGAGTTCCTCCAGTCGGAGCTGGAGGGGCTGATGGCCCGCTGGCACGACCACCGCAAGACGCTCGATCTCCCGGCGGCGGGCGGATACGCGGGCCCCTGAGCGCCGCCCGGGGCGGCCCGCCCCGGGGGGCCTACGCCGCCGGGACCGGCAGCATCAGCCCCCACGCCCCCGCCCGCACCGTCCAGGTGCGCGTCCGTACCGGCCCGCCGACCTGTATGTCCGCGCGGTACCGGAAGTCGGGCCCCGAGACCGTGACGGCCTTGGCCCCGGTGCTCACCGGGTCACCGTCCGGCGGGTGGATCGTGACCTCCGCGAGGCCGCCGACGCCACCGGCGCCGCCCCCCGAGGTCACCGTCACCGCTTCGACGGGCTGGTCCAGATCGTTCAGCAGGACCCCGTCCGCCTCGATCCGCAGCCGGTGCGTGCGCAGCGGCGCGGGCAGGGCGGAGGGCGCCGGGTGCACCAGGGTCCGGACCAGGGAGCGGCAGGTGTCCCAGACCGCCGTGACGCCCGAGTGGGAGCCCTCCGTGCCCGGGGCGCTGCTCGGGGCCGGGATGCGCAGCGCGCCCAGGACCACGCCGTCGCTGTCGTCGACCATCAGGTCCAGCCGCCGCACGGCGCCGTCCAGCGCGGTGCGGGCCGCCTCCACCGCACTCGGCGGCACGCCGAGGGAGACGGCCAGTTCCAGGGCCGCCGCCGCGCCGACCGGGATCAGCGAAAGGGCGCTTCCGGCCGGTTCCCGCTCCCGGTGCAGCTGGGCCACCGCCCGCCGCAGCGCTCGGTCGTCACCGATCACCACCGGCCGCCGGCCGCCCCTGCGGGAGAGGGCGCGGGCGAATTCCTCGGGTCCGTCCGGGAGGCAGATCTTGGCGTGCGAGCCCGCGCTCAGCACGTCCTTCGCGATACGGACGGACTCGCCGTCCGTCCGGCGGGCGACCGGATCGATCACCACCAGCAGATGGGGCGCACCGTTACCGGGGGGCTGGGCAGCCGACACCTCGGTCCTTCCTCGGGTAGCATCTTGGTGCAAGAGCCCCTTGCGCTATTGCGCCAGGGGCTTGGTCTATTCCGGGGCACCCGGTTCGACGGTTCAGGCCTTGTCGTACAACGTCGTACGGCATGTACGACGTTTACGTACGCCCCCTGACCTTGGACATGCCCCGCCCGGAAGGGGTGTACGCCTGTGCCCGCACTTGTGCTGCTCGGTGCTCAGTGGGGTGACGAGGGCAAGGGGAAGGCCACCGACCTCCTCGGTGGATCCGTGGACTATGTGGTGCGATACCAGGGCGGCAACAATGCCGGCCACACGGTGGTCGTCGGCGACCAGAAGTACGCACTGCATCTCCTCCCCTCCGGAATCCTGTCACCGGGGTGTACCCCGGTCATCGGAAACGGTGTCGTGGTCGACCCGGCCGTCCTGCTCTCCGAGCTGAGTGGGCTGAACGACCGCGGTGTGGACACGTCCAAGCTGCTGATCAGCGGTAACGCCCATTTGATCACCCCGTACAACGTCACCGTCGACAAGGTGACGGAACGGTTCCTCGGAAAGCGCAAGATCGGCACGACCGGGCGCGGTATCGGCCCGACGTACGCCGACAAGATCAACCGGGTCGGCATCCGCGTCCAGGACCTCTACGACGAGTCGATCCTGGAGCAGAAGGTCGAGGCGGCCCTGGAGCAGAAGAACCAGCTGCTGGCCAAGGTCTTCAACCGGCGCGCGATCGAGGCCCCCAAGGTCGTCGAGGACATGCTCCAGTACGCGGAGCAGATCAAGCCCTTCGTCGCTGACACCTCGCTGATCCTGAACGACGCCATCGACGCGGGCAAGGTCGTCCTCTTCGAGGGCGGTCAGGGAACGCTGCTCGACGTCGACCACGGCACGTACCCCTTCGTCACCTCGTCGAACCCGACCGCGGGCGGCGCCTGCACCGGCTCCGGTGTGGGACCGACGAAGATCAGCCGGGTCATCGGCATCCTCAAGGCCTATACGACGCGCGTCGGCGCCGGTCCGTTCCCGACGGAGCTGCTCGACGAGGACGGCGAGGCGCTGCGCAGGATCGGTGGCGAGCGCGGTGTCACCACCGGCCGTGACCGCCGCTGCGGCTGGTTCGACGCCCCGATCGCGCGGTACGCGACCCGGGTCAACGGCCTCACCGACTTCTTCCTCACCAAGCTCGACGTCCTCACCGGCTGGGAGCAGATCCCGGTCTGCGTGGCGTACGAGATCGACGGCAAGCGCGTCGAGGAGCTCCCGTACAACCAGACGGACTTCCACCACGCGAAGCCGGTCTACGAGATGCTGCCGGGCTGGTCGGAGGACATCACCAAGGCGAAGACCTTCTCCGACCTGCCGAAGAACGCGCAGGGTTACGTGAAGGCGCTGGAGGAGATGTCCGGCGCCCCGATCTCCGCGATCGGTGTCGGCCCCGGCCGGACCGAGACGATCGAGATCAACTCGTTCCTGTAGGGAACACCGTGAGGGGGCGGCCTGCGTCGCGAGTGCCGGCCGCCCCCGAACACCCGCACCCGCGGGCCGGGTGGTGTGACTAATGTGTCCGCCATGAAGGAGCCAGGATGCTGCTGAGATTCCGGGTGGCGAACGTCCGGTCACTGCGCGACGAGCAGGAGCTGTCGTTCGTCGCGTCCGAGGGGACCGGGAGGGAGCTGGCCGCGGCCCGCGAGACGGTGCTGTCCGACGGGCAGCACCTTCCTGTCCACACCGTGCTCGGAATCTTCGGCGCCAACGCTTCCGGTAAGTCCAATGTGATCGCCGCTCTGAAGAGCATGAAGCACGCCGTCATGCGCTCCTACGCCGATTGGACCTCCTACGATGGCATCCCTCGCGACGAGTTCGCCCTCGATCCCGAAGCGGCATCGCAAACGTCCCTGTACGAGGCGGACTTCGTCCTTGCCGACGGTGTCCGCTGGACATACGGATTCGAGCTCGGCGCGCGCCGAGTCGAGGCGGAGTGGCTTTACGCCTACCCCAAAGGCCGTCGCCAGGTCTGGTTCGAGCGGGACGCCGGTCGTGACAAGGACTTCGACTTCCCCGGTGAGCGGCTCCACGACCGCGCCCGGCTGGCCCGCACGACGCGGCCGGACGCACTCCTTCTGACGCGAGCGGCCAACGACGGGCACGAGCAGCTCACCCCGGTCTTCGACTGGTTCAAGAACAACCTGTGGGATGTCACTCCCGAGACAGAGCGCAGCCAGCGCGAGGACTACACGGCCGGGAAGCTGCTGCGGAGCGAAGACTTCCGGCGCCGGGCCGAGGAACTGCTCCGGGTTGCCGATCTCGGAATCGCGGGCGTGGAGGTCGAGCGGTCGGCCTCCGGACGCCCGGTCATCCAGCTGATCCATACGAGCGGCGGAGAACGCACGGCGTTGGACTGGGCCTCGGAGTCCTGGGGCACCCGCTCCTGGTTTGCGTTGATCGGCCCGCTCCTGCTCGCCCTCGATACCGGCGCGGTCCTGCTCGTCGACGAGCTGGACGCGAGCTTGCATTCGCGCTTCGCGGCAGAGGTCGTACGTCTCTTCCAGACGGCGTGGGTGAACCCCAAGGGTGCCCAGCTGATCTTCACAGGCCACGACCCCTCGCTCCTGCGGACGCCCGGCGGCGGCCGCCTCCTGGAGCCGGGGCAGCTGTGGCTCACGGAGAAGGACGAGAGCGGGGCCACGGAGCTGTCATCGGTCGCCGACTGGGAGCCGACGGATGAGGAGGACCTCATGGCGTCGTATCTCGCGGGCTCCTTCGGCGCGGTGCCGAAGGTCTCCGAGGGGCAGATCGGGCGGCGGCTGGCGCGGACGGACGACATGGCGCGGATGGAGGCGGAAGAGGGCTGATGGCGAGGCAAAGGGGAGGGGACAGCATTTCCCGCAAGAAGGATGGCGGGAAGGGGCGCGCGAACCGCGCTCGTCAGGTGTACATCTTCACCGAGGGCGAGGTCACCGAGCCCGAGTACATCGACATCATCCTGAAGCACGGCACACCGGCCACTGCGGGCCGCAGTGTGGATCACCACTTCGAGAACGACAAGGCCGTGGGCAAGCACCGCAAGCCGTACCCCATGGTCAAGGACGCCGTCATCACCCTGCGCAAGGTTCGCCGCGAGGCCAAGGACGCCGGGCTGACGGCCAAGGACTGGAACTATCCCGAGGTGTGGGTCCTCTTCGACCGCGACGACCACCTGAACATCCGCGAGGCCATACAGCTCGCGGACAAGGAAGGCATCAAGGTCGCCTACTCGCATCCCTGCTTCGAACTCTGGCGGCTCCTGCACTACACGAACTACACCAGCAGTTTCGGCGGCGTATGCACCGACGCCAATGGCCGGCTCCGCTCCCGCCCCGGCTTCGCGGCGACGTACGGCCGCAACGTCCGCACCGTTTCGGAGCAGCAGTCGAAGCACATGCGCGAGGAGCAGGTGCTGACCAAGGAAACAGACAAGGCCGGGCAGCGGTACAAGGACGCCAAGAAGTACGCAAAGGCGATCAACGCTCGGGTCGAAACGACCAATCCCGAAAAGTGGGACCCGTTCACCGACGTCTGGAAGTTCGTTGAGGAAGGCCTTCTCCTCAGCGGCTACTAGGCTGCGTGGAGATACGTCTTCGTCGGTCACGGCGGGGCGGCTCGCCGCCCCGCGTCCCCCTTTTTCAGCTGCACAGCGCAGGCACCACCACACCTTGGAGTCCGTCCGTGGCCAAGCTCACGCTCGATCAACTGGAGCGTCACCTCTTCGCTGCCGCGGACATCCTGCGCGGCACCATGGACGCCGCCGAGTACCGCGACTTCCTCCTGGTGCTGCTGTTCCTGAAGCGGGTGAACGACGAGTTCGACGCTGCCCACGACCGGATCGTCGCCGAGGAGCGCGACGCGGGCGCGAGCGAGGAAGAGGCCCAGGAGGAAGCGGAGGAGCCCAACCGCTACACGGCCGACCGGATCATGTACGTCCCGGAGGAGGCCCGCTGGTCCCGGCTGGCCGGGGCGGTGGACGACGTGGCCACGAGCTACCTCCAGCCCGCACTGGATGCCCTGGAGGGGCAGAAGGGCAACGAGGGGCTTCGTGGCCTGTTCAGTCAGGTCAACTTCAACCGGATCGGTGGCGGCGGCGGTACCGGCACGTCGGCGGCCAAGCTCGCGGACAAGCGCCTCTCCGCACTCATCGGTCACTTCGGAACCTTGCGGCTGCGGGGCGAGGATTTCGAGTTCCCGGACGTCATCGGCGCCGCGTACGAGTACCTGCTGAAGGACTTCGCCGACTCGGCGGGTTCCAAGGGCGGTGAGTTCTACACCCCACGTGCGGTGGTTCGGATGATGGTCGAGCTGGCGCGTCCGCAGGCCAACCAGCATGTGTACGACCCATGTGTAGGTTCCGGCGGAATGCTCATCCACACCAAGGAGTACATCGAGGAGCACGGCGGTGACACCGAGGACCTGGCCCTGGCCGGTCAGGACGCCAACAACGGCTCCTGGGTGATGGCCACGATGAACATGCTGTTCCACGGCGCCAGCGACTTCGATCTGCGGACCGGGGACACGCTCACCAACCCGCTGCACCTCGACAAGTCGTACGACGTGGTGCTCAGCAACCCGCCGTTCTCCATGGACTACAAGGTGGAGGACCTGCCGCCCGGCCTCGAAGACCGCATGAAGTACGGCCACACCTCGGAAAAGGGCAAGGCCGACCTCATGTTCCTTCAGCACATGCTGTACATGGTGGAGGGGCGCGGCGGCTCCGTCTTCACCGTGATGCCGCACGGCGTGCTGTTCCGCAGCGGTACGGAGGGGGACATCCGGGCCAAGCTCATCGAGGACGACCTGCTGGAGGCCGTGATCGGTCTGCCGTCCAACATCTTCTACGGCACCGGCATCCCCGCCTGCGTGCTGGTGCTGCGTGCCAAGGGCCGGAAGCACGCGGACCGGCATGGCCAGGTGCTCTTCATCAACGCCGACCGCGAGTACCACTCGGAGCGTGCGCAGAACGTGCTGCTGCCTGAGCATGTGGAGAAGATCGTCTCCACGTTCCACGAAGAGGTGGGGGACGGTACTGGAGTACCCCGGTTCGCCCGCTGGGTGAAGCGGGAGGAGCTGGCGGAGAACGCGTACAACCTCAACATCCGCCGCTACGTCGACAACACCCCGCCGCCCGAGCCGCAGGACGTCCGCGCGCACCTGACGGGCGGGGTACCGAGGTCGGAGATCGAGGCCGAGGACAAGACGAAGGTGCTGGAGGCGTACGGGGTCGGGGTGACCGATCTGTTCGCGGAGCGGGAGAACGACTCCGCGTACGTCGACTTCCTGCCGGAGGGCGAACGACCGGACGCCGACCGACTGACCGCGCTGGCCGAGGGCCGGGAGCGGGAGTTGTGGGACGCGTTCGACAAGTGGTGGGCGGCGGAGACGGAACAGATCGCGTCCCTGGCCCCGCATGAGGGCGACGACCGCACGGAGTTCGAGAAGCGGTCGCAGCTCGCCCGGCTGCGCGCCGACCTGATCGCCTCGTTCCGCCAGCTGCTGCTCGGGGTGAACCTGCTGGACCGCTACGCCCTGTCGGGGGCGGTCGCCGGGTGGTGGCAGGACGCCAGGAACGAGCTGAAGGCCCTGGCCGGCAACGGCTTCAAGGGGGTCGTCGAGGGCTGGGTCGACACGGTCGAGACGCTGCTCGAACCGGAGCCGAACCCCTGGACGGGCGGCGCACGCAAACGCTCGGGCACGGAGCGCCGCCAGGCGTACGGCCACAAGGTGGTGGCCCGGATCGCCCCGGACTTCCTGCGGGAGCTGGCCGAGGCGGACAAGGTCAAGGCGAAGCTGGACGTGAAGGTGAGGGCGGCCGAAGAGGCAGAGGCGGCGCGAGCCGCTGCCGCGGCGGGCGTGGCGGGGGAGGACAGCGAGGAGCCGGGGGGCCTTGATCCTGCGGTGGCGGATGCGCTGCTGAGTGAGCCCGAGCTGAAGAAGCTCAAGAAGGAGCGGACGGCGGCGGGCAAGGCGGTGAAGGCGCTGGAGGAGGCGTTCTATCCGTTGGACGGGATGGGGGGCGCGCTGCGGAGGCGGCGGGCGAAGGTTGTGGAGCCTGCTTCGACCGCTGGGCAGACCGCGCTTGCGGTCATGGTCGCCCCTGAAGCCGATGAGGAGAAGCCCACGCCTGGTCTGCACAAGGTGCGGGACGCTCTGACGGAGTCGGCGGCAGGCGAGATCGTCCTCGGCATCCTCCGGGACGATTTGTCGTCGAAGCTGGAGGGCCATGTGGTGCGTCGACGAAGGGAGTTGGTCGACGTGTACCTGGGTTGGGAGCGGAAGTACCTGGTGTCTTTGCGGGATATCGAGGCACGGCGTGAGGCTGCGTCGAAGCGGCTGGAAGGGTTTCTGGAGGAGCTGGGCTATGTCGGCTGAACTCGAATGGGAGACCGCGCCCCTGAGTAGTCGACTTGTTCGCATTGATGCTGGGCATAGTCCTGACTTGCCTGATGCGCCTGCTGGAGCCGGCGATTGGGGGGTTCTGAAGGTCAGCGCCGTCCACAAGGATGGTTTTCGGCCGAGGGAGAACAAAGCTGTTGGGCTGGCCTCAGGGCTTATCGACTCTCGCTACGAAGTTCACCCTGGCGATCTTCTTTTCTCTCGCGCGAACACTCCGGAACTCGTTGGTGCGTCTTGTATTGCGGTTGAGACACCTGAGCATTTGATGCTCTCGGACAAGACGCTGCGTCTGGTACTTGATCCGGATGCTGCAGACGCCCATTTCGTGAACATCTACCTGGCTAGTCCTTCCCTGCGACGTCAGATCGGGTTGGCTTCATCAGGTAGCAGTCAAAGCATGCAAAATATCTCTCAGCGGGCGATTGGGAATTTTCTTCTCAAATGGCCGTCGCTGAAAGTTCAGCGCCACATTGTTGAGATTTTTGTTGCGGTACATGAGTTGGAGCAGGCCGCTCGTGCAGCAATCGAAAAATTGCGAGTCTTGCGCCACAATGCGGCAGCGGCAGAGTTTGCGACTCTGATGGAACTCCGAGAATCCGATCAGGTTCGTTGGGTTCCTGTCAGAGAGGCGGGATCTGTGCGTATGGGTAAGCAGTTGTCGCCTGATGGTGTGAATTCTCCGATGCAGTATCCGTACCTCAGAGTTGCCAATGTTCTGGATAGTCGAATCGACTACTCGGATGTCAAGAGCATGGGCTTCACGGATTCTGAGCGACAGGTATATGGTCTTCGCCCTGGTGATATTCTTCTGAATGAGGGGCAGAGTCTTAACCTTGTAGGGCGCAGTGCAATCTATGACCGAGAAGCTGGAAATTTCTGTTTTCAGAACACGCTGGTACGGTTTCGATCTGGCAAAGAACTGTTGCCGCAGTATGCGCAAGCGGTATTCGGAGTTTGGCTGAGAGCGGGTAAATTTGCTCAGATTGCTAAGCAGACCACCAGTATTGCGCATCTGGGCGGTGAGCGGTTCGGTGCGCTTCAATTTCCTTTGCTTCCGATCTGCGAGCAGCGCCGAATTGTTGACCTGCTTGGTCGTTGGGATGCCAGGATCTCCAGCGAAGAAGGTGCGCTGGGGAAGCTGTGGGATTTGAAGCAAGGGCTTCTGGGTGACGTGCTGGCTGGAAGGGTCCAGGTTGGTGAACGAGCACCACGAGCTCGTCGGTCCGTCGGAGAATAGGAAGGCTTGGAGTCTGGCCAAGGTGAGCCGGAGTGGAGGGGGAGGTTGATGCCCGTCAGAAAGCCGTCCACCGAGCGGCAGCGCCGCCTCGGTGCCGAGCTCCGCAGGATGCGCGAGCACATCGGGATGACGATCAACGAGGCCGCCACCCTCCACCGCACCGACCGCACCACGGTCAGCAACACCGAGTCCGCACGCTCCGGTGTCAGCAGTGACCGCGTCCGGGTCTGGGCGACGAACTACCGTTGCCCGGACGCGCAGTACGTCGACGGCCTCGTCGCGATGGCCAGGGAGCGTGGGCCCAACTGGTGGGATGACTACCGGGGCTTGTTGCCCGCCGGCCTTCTGGACATCGCCGAGATGGAACACCATGCCGCGAGGTTGCTGTCGGCGCAGATCATGCATGTGCCGGGCATGCTCCAACTGCCCGACTACATGCGCGGAATCTTCGCTGAAGCGGTGCCGACCATGGACCCCGCAGATCTGGAACGGCACATCGAGTTCCGCGTACGGCGCTCTGCGCTTCTCGATCGTCCTGACCCGCCCGCGTGTGAGTTCCTGGTTCACGAGTCCGCATTGCGGATGCGGTTCGGTGATCGCCACGTACTGCGTCGGCAGTTGGAGTACTTGCTCGCACAGGCGGAGCGGCCCAACGTCACGCTTCGCGTAGTTCCGTTCGATGCAGGTGGGTTTGCGAACGCGGGAAGCTCGACTCTCTACGCCTGCGGCCCGGTAGCCGCGCTGGACACGGTTCAGATCGATGTCCCTACTGGGGTGACCTTCCTTCACGCGGAGACGCACCTCGTGAACTACCGTGCGGTTCTTGATCGTATGCGTGCGCGAGCCATTGAGCCGGAGGAGTCGATCGGCTTCATTCGACGGCTGGCCAAGGGGATCTGAGGGTGGGAATCAGTGGAACGTCAGTGGCGTAAGGCGTCGTTCTCCGCAGACACGGGGAGCTGCGTCGAGCTGGCCGAGGAAGACGGGAGCATCCTCCTTCGCGAGAGCGATGACCCGGAGGTGATTGTCCGTACCACGCGCAAGAAGCTGCGGGCTTTCCTGGCGGGTGCCAAGGCCGGGGAGTTCGACGACTTCGCGTAGGCGGGATGAGCGCTTCGGCGTATGTCACTCCATCGAGTTTACGCAACATGTTGTCTCGTGCCACATGTGGGCCGTACTGTTGGTGCTGCGTCGCTAACACGGTGTGACGGAAGCCGGGTTGGGTGACGCAAAAGTGCCCCGGCGGTGTGCAACCACCCCGGGGCATGGCCAACGCCTCGAAGGAGCGTCAGCATGTTCCACCGTATCCGCACCCACCTCGCACGAACACTCGTGCATGTGGTTCTGCCCCTCCTGGCGCGCGTTCTGCGCGCCTTCCGCCACCCCGGACCCGTACCGCAGCCCGCACCGGCACCCGTGCCCTTCACCGCATCCCAACCCCCGTCCCCCCACCGCCCCCTGCGCCTCGTCCCCCGCTCCCGCCCCCACCACCCCCTCGACCCCGAACGCCGCGCCCGCCGCACCGCCCTGCGGCTCGCGCTCGACGGGTTCGTGGTCACCGCCGGGGCCGCCCAGGCGTACAGCGCGGGCACCCTCGTGCTCGCGACCACGGGGAGGGCGGCCTGATGGGCGGCAGGGAACAGGTTCGCGTCAGCCGGGTGCCCAGTAAGCCCGTGCGACGGGAGGCGGACGGGTCGCTCGCCATCGACCTCTGGTTCCGCCGGGAAGGAGCCTTCGAGGCGGATGCCTCGCTGCGGCTGACGCCCGCCGAGGCCGAGACGCTGCACGCCCAGCTCTGCTACGCGCTCGACGACGACACCGCCGCCCTCGTCAGCCCGGCCGGCAGTCTCCCGGACTGCCGGAAGAGCATCCTCACCACCCGCCGCCAGGTCTGACGGAAGGCAGGCTCCCTTCCCGCCAGGCCCCGCATCGTCGCTGCGGGGCCTGGCCCGCATGCCCGAACCACCCCTGGCGCACAATGGACCCTCGCACGGGTTCACGAGTACGTCGGTCGGTACGCGGGGGAGGCACGGGGATGGTTGCCGAAGGGGTCGAGGGAACGACCGAGCAGGTCGAGGCGGAGTGGCCGTTGCTGGAGCACCTCAAGGCGATGGGGTGGCAGCACATCGAGGGTGCCCGGCTGGCGGCCGCAGGTGAGCGTGACGACTTCAGGGACGTACTGCTGGAGCGGCGGCTGCGGGCCGCAGTGCGCCGGTGCTCCCCGTGGATGACGGATGACGCGCACACCAACCCCGCCGTCCTTGCCCTGCGGGCCGCCGCACGCCACGTGTCGGCCGCGTCGCTGCCGCAGGCCAACCGTGACGCGACCGATCTGATCCTGGGCGGCATCCTGCAAGCCGGGCCGGACGACAAGGACGTCAAGACGCGGTTCATCGACTGGTCGTACGAGGCATTGGAGGGCAGCCGGGAAGAGCGATTGGTCCGCAACGACTATCTCGTCGTCGATCAGCTCCGGGTCTGCGACGCAGACGGCAAGCCGGCCGTGCTGGATCTCGTGCTCTTCGTCAACGGCATCCCGCTTGTCGTCATCGAGTGCAAGTCGCCGCACGTGCGCGACCCGCTCGGCAAGGCCATCCGTGATCTGCGCGCCTACACCGGGCGCCCCGTGGACGACGACACCCGCAGCGGGCCCGGCGCTTTGCGTGGTGTCCCGCACCTGTTCGCGCCCGCCCAGCTGCTGGTCGCCGCCGACGGAACGGACGCCGCGCTCGGCACGTACTCCTCCTCCGAGGAGCACTACGCCCTGTGGCGCAGCATCAGCCCGGACTACGCGAAGACGGAACACCTCCGACAGGAGCTGCGCGGCTGGGGGCTGCTGGAGGCGAAGGCGGCGCCCACGCTTCAGCAGCAGCTGACCGCGATCGTCCTCAGGCCCGGCAACCTGCTCAACATCGTCCGGCATTATGTCTTCGAGAAGCCGCTCGGTGACGACAAGAAGACCACCGGGACCGCATCCCGGAGCCGGGCCGCGCAGCCCCGGACGGCGAAGGTGGTCTGCCGGCACCAGCAGTACCGTGCCACCGAGAAGATCGTCGACCGGCTCCGTAACCGAGGCAGCCGCCTCCTCACCGGTGGGGACCGCGACGAGCGCGGCGGGGTCATTTGGCACACCCAGGGCGCGGGCAAGAGCTTCACCATGCAGTTCCTCGCCCGGCGGCTGCATGCCAGCCCGGACCCCGCCCTGAACCGCATCACGATCGTCGCCGTCACGGACCGCATCGACCTCCAGCGGCAGTTGCGCAAGGCCGTCGCGCTGAGCGATTCCGAGGTCCGCGAGGCAAAGTCCCGGACCGACCTGGAGAGCCTGCTGGGCCGGGCCGGGCGCGACGGTGGACGTGCGGTCGTCTTCGCGACCATTCAGAAGTTCCTCGGGGATCTGGTCGGCGGCAAGGACGGGGCGGGTGACACTGCGGGCGGCGAGGAGCGCTCGCTCGACGGGGAGTTCGAGGCCGGCCGGGCGAAGGCCGCGGCGGGGCTGAGCGCGCAGGAGGTTGCCGATCCGACGCCGGACGAGGAGACCCTGCGCAAGGCCGCACGGATCTTCCCCGAGTGCAGCGACTCCGACCAGGTCCTCGTCCTGGTCGACGAGGCCCACCGCTCCCACACCTCCGTGCTCCACGCCTGCCTGCGCAAGGCGCTGCCCAACGCGACACGGGTCGGCTTCACCGGCACCCCGCTCATGGAGGGCAGGCTCACCGACACCGGGCGCATCTTCGGGCTGGAGCCGAGCACCACGCCAGGAGGAGAGCCGGAGTTCCTCGACACGTACCGGATGACAGAGGCCGAACGCGACAAGGTTGTCGTGCCGGTGCGCTACTCGGGCCGCGCGACCACCGCCGAGGTCCGCGACAGCGAGCACTTGGACGACTGCTTCGAAGACCTGATCGAGCCGCTGGAGGACAGCGAAAGGGCCCGTGTACGGGCGAAGTACAGCACCCCGTCCAAGCGGGCCGTGGCGGAGTCGCCGCCGCTGATCTGGCGCAAGGCCGCCGACATGCTGGAGCACTACGTCACCGGCCCGCTGACGGGCGGTTTCAAGGCCCAGGTGGCGGTGGTCAGCCGGAAGGCGGCGGTTCTCTACCGCAACGCTTTCCAGGAGGCGCGCACCGAACTGTTGAGGCGGGTAGCGGAGTTCGACGGGACCGGGCGGCGGGAAGCCCTGCGAGGGCGGCCGCCGGAGAGCTACACCCGCGAGGAATCGCTTCTCCTGCGCGCCTGGCAGTTCCAGGAACTGTTGCGGCGGATCGACTTCGTTCCCGTGATCTCGGCCGGCACGGAGCAGAAGGATGGGAGGTGGTGCGAGTGGACCGACGAGGACAACAGGCGCGATCACATCGCCCGGTTCCTCCAGCCGTTCCCCGAGCTGCCCCCCGACAACCCCTGGGCGTTCACTCCCCCCGCCGAGCCCGACCCGGTTCCCGCAGGGGCGGTCGGGGGGATGAATCCGTGGAGCGACCTGGTATGGGGTGAGGAGGCGGCCGACCCGCCGCCGATCGCGTTCCTGATCGTGAAGTCCATGCTGCTCACCGGCTTCGACGCCCCCATCGAGCAGGCGCTCTACCTGGACCGCCCGATCCGTGACGCCGAACTGCTCCAGGCGATCGCCCGCGTCAACCGGCCCGCCCGGCGCAAGACCGAGGGGCTGGTGGTCGACTACTACGGCGTACTGAACAACCTCGCCGTGACCCTGGCCGCGTACCAGGGCAATCCGCGTGCTCTCGATTCGCTGCGGGACATGTCGGAAGAACTGCCGGAGCTCGGCCGGACGGCCGGGGAGTTCCGTGCGTTCCTTGCGGCCGAGGGAATCGGCGTGGGGGGCCTCACCACCCGAGCGGGACTCGCGGCGGCCGTGCTCGCCCTCTCGAACCCCGCACGGCGGGCCGACTTCGACCAGAAGCTCGGCGAGTTCCTGGGCGCGGTGGACCGAGTCCTGCCGCACGAGGACGCTCTGGAGTTCATGCCGGACGCGCGGGCGTGGAGCGTGCTCCAGATGCGTGTGCGCCGTCACTACCGGGACGACACCGGCGGCGGTTTCGCGATGCGCGGCTACGGCCGTAAGGTGCGGGCGCTGATCGCCGACCACCTTGAGGCGTACGAGGTGAACGAGGCCGTTCCGCCCGTGTCGATCCTCGCCCCCGACTTCGACGAGGTGGTCAGCAGGCTGCCGGTGCGCGAGGCGGCGGCCGAACAGATCCAGGGGCTGCGCTACCACCTGGAGGAGCGGCAGGCGGTGGAGGATCGGGCGGTGTACCGGCAGCTGTCCGCGGAGCTGGAACGGGTCCTGGAGGAGTTCGCCGGACGATGGGAAGACATCGTCCGGGAGCTTGGACCGCTGGTCGAGCGGGCCGTCCGAGCGGAAGAGGCCGACCCCGCCGTCGCCGACCTCACCCCCATGGAGCAGCGGCTCTACGTCCTTATCGGCGAGAAGCTGGCGGAGAGCGAACTGCTGGAGACCGCTGATCCTCAGGAGCTGCGTCGGGTCGTGGCCGAGGTGTACGACGAGATCACCAGCCGGGTGGGTCTGGCTTCCTTCGGAGGTGAGGCCAGGCATGTGGCGAGGTTGGAGGCACGCCTCTCCAATCGTCTCCGTGACGCCGGGTACCGCCTGCGGGGTGAGGGGCGCCAGGAAGTGAACCGGCTCGCCTCGACACTCGCGGGCTATGCGGCACAGCACCTGGAAGCGTTCCGGTCCGAAGCGCGGCGAGAATAGGCGTATGTCGTCTCCGCGTCCCGATCCAGACATCGTCATCGGTGAGCCCGAGCTCACCGATGACGATGTGCTGGTCGTCGACGGGCGGGAACTGGGCGTACGGATCAGTGCCCGCCGCCGGCGAATCGGCCTGACGGTCGAGCGGGACAGATCGCTCACGCTGCACGTGCCCAAGGGGTGCGGTGTCCGGCGGGCCGAGGACTTCGTACGTTCCAGCGCGGGCTGGATCGCGGCCAAAGCACGTCTCAGCGAGGAACGTCGGCAGCTCCATCCCACCCGCTCCCTCAGGGACGGTGAAATTCACCGGTACCTGGGGCGGGACTACCGGATTCTCGTCGTTGACGACGTGCTGGACGAAGGCCGCCCGGTCCCCGCTGTCCGTCTTGTCGCGGGGCGGCTGAGGCTGGACAGTGCGGTCGCGGTGGACCCGGTTCTCGCACGCAAGGCGCTGGCCGACTGGTATGGCCGGGCGGGGCAGCGCTGGATGCAGGGGCGTCTGCAACCTTGGGCGGCCCGGATGGATCTACCCGAGCCCACGGTACGGGTGAGGGATCTGGGGCATCGGTGGGGCAGCTACCGGGCGGGTGCGAACGGTGGCGGAACGATTTCGCTGCACTGGGCTGTCTTCCAGCTTCCGATGCATCTCGTCGACTATGTGGTGGCCCACGAACTAGCCCATGTCCGAGTGTCGGGGCACGGCTCCGACTACTGGCGCCTCCTGGGACGGGCACTGCCGGAAAGCCGCCGGCTGAAGACCGAGCTGGATGAGCTGGGCCGTCGCGTCTGGATGGGTGACCTTGCCTGACTCGGTCGGTGGGCGGGGTACGAGAGGATGGCGCCAGGCGCTGAGGTTGGTGCTGGTCTAGACCTTGACAGGTCCAGACCAGCGGGGGTTGGGTGTCGGGATGCCCGGACGCATGCCGGAGCCCGTCGCCGTGCCCCTGTCGAAGGAGTGAGCAGCGCTGAACCGCATCAAGAGCCTTCTGACCGCACTGAGTGCCGTCGTCGCGACGGCCGCCTTCCTTCCCGCCGCGGCGCACGCGGCGGCTCCGGCGCCCGCTCCCGCCGCCGTGTGCGCGCCCCTCTGGAGCTCCTCGACCGCCTACACGGCCGGCGGCGCCGTCTCGCACCACGGCCGCAACTGGACGGCCAAGTGGTGGACGCAGAACGAGAATCCGGGCGCCACCACCGTCTGGGCCGACGCCGGGGCCTGTACGGGAGGGGTCTCCGACTTCGTCATCAGCGAGGCGGAGTTCGACCGGATCTTCCCGGACCGCGACCCCTTCTACACGTACCAGGGGCTGATCGACGCCCTGCACGCCTACCCGCGCTTCGCGAACACCGGGACCGAGGCGATGCGGAGCCGGGAGGCGGCGGCGTTCCTGACCCATGCCGACTTCGAGTCGGTCGGGCTCCAGTACGTGAAGGAGATCAACGAGGCCAACTACTGGATCAAGTGCGACTACAGCCAGCCCTTCGGCTGTCCGGCCGGTCAGTCCGCGTACTACGGGCGCGGCCCGATCATGTTCAGCTGGAACTTCAACTACAAGGCCGCCGGTGACGCGCTCGGCCTCGACCTGCTGAACGATCCGTGGCTGGTCGAGCAGGACCCGTCGGTCGCCTGGCAGACCGCGCTCTGGTACTGGAACACCCAGAACGGCCCCGGCACCATGACCTCGCACGAGGCCATGGTCGGCGGCGCCGGATTCGGTGAGACGATCCGCTCGCTCAACGGCGCGCTGGAGTGCGACGGCGGCAACCCCGATTCGGTACGGGCGCGGGTCGACAAGTACGAGCGGATCACCGGGATCATCGGGACAGACCCCGGCTCCGGGCTGACCTGCTGATCGCTCATCAGCTGTCGTCGCGGCTGACCGGTCGGACAGTAGAGCGTCCCGCATGCTGGACGGACCCGAAGGATTTACCTTCGGGTCCGTCGCCGTCCGCGGGCCGGGCGCGGAGTGACTCCCTGCGGAATCCGCCCTGTTGGGGATGTGTGTCGGCTGGATGTCCGATGGGCGGCGTGCGTGGGGGGCGGGGGAGTGGAAGGATTCCCAACGATGGTCTAGACCTTGACAGGTCCAGACCAGGGCGCTTGAGTGTCGGCACCCCCCATGGCGGCGCACCGATGAGCTCGGTGCGCCGCGCCGAAGGAGTGTTCACATGATCAGACGCATCATGGGCCTGCTCACCGCGCTGGGCGCGGTCGTCGCGACGCTTGTCATCCTCCCCGCCACCACCGCGTCGGCAGCAGACTGCGCGGCCGCCTGGAACTCCTCGTCCGTCTACACGGGCGGCGGCTCCGCCTCGTACAACGGGCACAACTGGTCCGCCAAGTGGTGGACCCAGAACGAGACGCCGGGCAGCTCCGACGTCTGGGCCGACCAGGGCAGTTGCGGAAGCGGCGGCGGCACGGATCCGGGCGACCCGGGTTCGTCCGCGGGCTTCATCGTCAGCGAGGCCCAGTTCAACCAGATGTTCCCGGGCCGCAACCCCTTCTACACGTACAGCGGGCTGACCGCCGCGCTGGACGCCTACCCCGGCTTCGCCAACACCGGCAGCGACACGGTGAAGAAGCAGGAGGCGGCCGCGTTCCTGGCCAACGTCAGCCACGAGACCGGCGGTCTGGTGTACGTGGTCGAGCAGAACACGGCCAACTACCCCCACTACTGCGACAGCACGCAGCCCTACGGCTGCCCCGCGGGCCAGGCCGCGTACTACGGGCGCGGCCCGATCCAGCTCAGCTGGAACTTCAACTACAAGGCCGCCGGTGACGCCCTCGGCATCGACCTGCTGGGCAACCCCTACCTGGTCGAGCAGGACGCGGCCGTGGCCTGGAAGACCGGCCTCTGGTACTGGAACACCCAGAACGGCCCCGGCACCATGACGGCCCACAACGCCATGGTGAACGGCGCCGGTTTCGGTGAGACGATCCGCTCGATCAACGGCTCCATCGAGTGCAACGGCGGCAACCCCGCCCAGGTGCAGAGCCGGATCGACCGGTACCAGTCGTTCGTGTCGATCCTCGGCACCACGCCCGGATCCAACCTGAGCTGCTGACGCGCGGGCTCCCGTGGACGGGGGGAACCGGCGGCCTCATGGCCGCGGGTGCCCCCCGTCCGGCTGTCCGCCCCCGGTGAGGTCCAGCGCCCGGAACGCCAGCCACAGGTCGTAGCGGGCGCTCGGCGTCCGCAGGAGCGAGCGTCGCAGTACGGTCTCCAGCCGGGTGAGACGCTTGCGCACCGCCGGTACGGAGATGGACAAGGCCTCTGCCGTCGCACCGAGTTGGGCCTCGCACTCCAGCCAGGTGCGCAGGGTGGTGTACGGGTCGGCGGTGCGGCCGGCCGCACCGGGGGCGCCGAGCGGGCGCAGCTCCTGGGCCGCCCATGCACGGACCGCCGGGGTGCGCAGGATCTCGTCCAGCGAGGGGGCGGGCGTCTGCGGGCCGCCGGCCGGACGGCCCGGCAGGGTGGGTGTGGCGCGGACGGCCAGGGCCAGATCGAGCGCGGCCTGGTCGGCGACCCGGTCCAGATCCAGGCCCAGCAGCTCACCGATCAGGCGCAGCCGTGCGGCCAGGGTGTTGCGGTGGATCTTCAGGTGCGCGGTCGCGTGCGAGGAGAACGCCAGCCAGGACGCGAGGGTCGCCGCGAGCTCCTGACTGCCCGGGTCCTGGCCGCGCCTCGGCAGGTGGCCGAGGAGCGGCGCCAGCAAGGCGTCGGCCCACCGCGCCCCCTCTGCGCCGACCACCAGCGCGGGCTCCGGCGCCGAGCCGAACCCCGCGTGCCGGCCGGGCAGTCCGCGGGCGACGGCCAGCGCGTGGAACGCCTGGCGGTAGGCGGTCGCCGTGTCGGACAGCGGTACGTCCTCGCTGATGCCCACCACGCAGTCGTCCACCACCGCGGCCACCTCAGGGCCGAGCCGCCCGTCCGGCGGCTCCGGTCCGGCCGGCGCGACGAGGATCAGATGGCGCGCGTACACCGAGCACCGCACGATCCAGGACCTGCCGCCGGAGAGGTCCGTACAGATCCGGGCCACCTCGTCCCTGCTGTCGCCGGGGCACTCGACGACGCAGACCCGGACGGGGTCGGGCAGGGCGGGTTTCAGCGCGCCGGCCACCTGGTGCGCGACCGACAGCTGGCCGGTCATGAGCAGGTGCAGTACGGCCTCGCGGCCGCGGGACTCGGCCAGATCGACCCGGCGCCGCTTGCGCTCCACGGTCTCGGCCGCCCAGCACATGGAGAGCGGCAGGGCCGCGTCGGAGAGGAGCACCGCCAGCCGTTCCGGGAGCGGGCGGCGGGCGATCACGGCGAGAACGGGTGCGGCGCTGTCCGCCGGCCCGTCCAGGGCGAACATCAACGCGGTGTGCCCGCCCCGGTCGAGGGCGAGGGAGCGGGCGCCGAGCGCCGTCAGCTCCCGTACCCCCTCGGCCGCGATCGCGGCCGAGCCGGCGCTCGCGGCGTCGGGGTCCCGGGCGACGCCGTACAGCACGGTCCCGTCGCCGCCGAGCAGTCCCGCCCAGCCGGCGGCCCGGCCGGACACCCAGCGCAGCAGCTCCCGTGAGCCACCGGCACGGGCGAGTCCGTGCATCCGTATGACGTCGTCGGCGCGACTCCGCGCGTGCACACCGCCCCCGCTCCCTGCCCTGTTCCCGCCCGGCTGCTCCGCCTTGCCTGCTGCCCGGTCCTGCCCTGCTCGTGCCCGGTCCTGCTGCTGCCCGGCCCTGTTCTTGTCCGGCCTGCCCTGCTCCCGCCGAAAACCGGAACGCAGAGTACCGGTTTGGCTGTGCGAACTGATACCCCTCACCGGCCACACAGTGCGAACCGAATCTTTACCGCCCCCTACCCCGCGGCCTACAGTCCGAACGCGGTTGCGGGCCTTTCGGGGGAGAGGCACGGGGGACGACGGCAGCGGCCCACGGGGGTGGCCGCTGTCGTCGGCGCAGCCGCCCTTCTCCGCCGAGAACCGCGTTGTCAGTGGTGACCCTTAGCGTCGGAACCAGAGATGGTCGTCGGCGCACGAGGAGAGGTCACCACCATGGAGTTCCGGATCGAGCGCGGCGCACTGGCCGACGCCGTCGGCTGGGCGGCCCGGGTGCTGCCCACGAGGTCACCCGTTCCCGTGCTGGGCGGTCTGCTGCTGGAAGCGGCGGACGGCCGGCTGTGCGTCTCCGGGCTCGACTACGAGGCGTCCGCCCGGATCGAGGTGGACGCCGAGATCCTGCGGCCCGGCAAGGTGCTGGTGATGGGCCGCCGGCTGCTGGACGTGTGCCGGGTGCTGCCCGAGGGCGCGGTGGAGTGCGCGGTGGAGGGTTCCCGCTTCACGGTCACGGGCAGCGGCGCCGGATTCGGCCTGTCGGTGCTGCCGCTCGACGACTACCCCTCGCTGCCGCCGCTGCCGGAGGTCCTCGGCGCGGTGGACAGCGCGGAGTTCGCGGCGGCCGTCGCGGATGTGACGGTGGCGGCGGGCCGGGACGACACCCTGCCGACGCTCACCGGGATCCGGCTGGGGCTGGACGGCGACCGGATGACCCTGGCGGCGACGGACCGCTACCGCTTCGCGGTCCGCACCCTCGGCTGGAAGCCCGAAGCCGCCAACGTCTCCGCCGATGTCGTGGTCTCGGCCCGCCGGCTCACCGAGATCGCCCGCTCCTTCGGCCGCGCGGGCATGGTCAGCCTCGCGCTGGACAGCGGCTCCGCCGGATTCGAACTGGCCGGGATGCGCACCACGGTCCGGCTCCTGGACGGCCGGCTGCCGCGCCACGACAAGCTGTTCACGATGCGGGACCCGGTCACGGCGGTCACCGAGCGCGAACCCCTGGCCGATGCGGTGAAGCGGGTCTCGGTGGTGGCGGACAACGACAGCCCGCTCCAATTCGCCTTCCAGGGCGACTCGGTGCTGCTCCAGGCCGGTTACGAGGACGACGTGGCGTCCCAGCGGCTGCCCGCCGCGCTGGCGGGCGTGGAGGAGATGGTGGTCGCCTTCAACCCCTCCTACCTGATGGACGCGCTGGCCTCGTTCGACGCGCCGGTCGTCCGGTTCCGGCTGATGGGCCCGGGGCAGCGCGCCATGCTCACCGGGCACGACACCCAGGAGGACGCGCTGGACACGGCGGAAGGGGCGTTGCCGCCCGCGCACCAGCATCTGCTGATGTCGGTGCGGCCGCTGGTCTGAGGGCGGTTCGGCCTCGGCTCCGGGCTTCAGCCGGGCTTCAGTCGGACTTCGTGTACGTGAGCGTCTCGCCGGTGTCCGTGTTCTCGCGGCTCAGGGTGCCGTCCGAGAGCAGGGTGAGCGTGGTCGGGCCGCCCGGGGTGCAGGACGACATCGGCTCGCCGAGCGTCACCTTGGAGGGGCCGATCCGGAGCGGGGTGCCACCGGTGACGGAGTCCGTCAGTTCCGCCTGGAAGACGCAGCGGTAGGTGCCGCCGGTATCGGTCGGGCCCTCCGCGGTGAGGCTGAGGACGGTGTCACCGACCCCGCCCTGCTGGATGACGAGCTGGCGGGTGGAGTGGCCGACGGCGTTGTCGATGCCGGTGGACCAGGTGCCCAGATACCCGTCGGGGATGCCGTCCTCGTCGCCGTTCCCCCCGTCGTCGGTGGGGGAAGGATCCTGGCTGCCGTCGGGGGAACCGGAGTTGGCCCCGGAGGAGCCCTTCGCGGGAGAGGGCGTGCTGGAGTGCTTCGGGGCGGCCGTGGTGTCGCCGCTGCCGCTCATCAGCGCGTAGACGGAGCCGCCGGCCCCTATCGCGACGAGCACCGCGATCGCCACGAGAGCGATGGTCGAGCCGGTCCGCCGCCGGGCCGGCCCGGCGGCGGGCGGCTGGCTGCCGGGGGGATACCGGGGGTCGTACGGGGGCGTGGCGCCGGAATCGGGCTGCTGCGGATAGCCGTACGCCTGGTTCTGGGCGGGGGCCGGGGCCGGCTGCGGCTGGGGGTATCCGTACGCCTGGCCCTGGTCGGGGGCGGGTTGTTGCGGATAGCCGTATCCCGGGGCGGGGGTTGCTCCGTATCCCGGCGGGGGAGTCGCTCCGTACCCCGGAGCCGGGGGCGACGTCGGATACGCGGCCGGGTACGGCTGGGCGGGCTGCGGATGGCCGGCCACGGTGGGCGGTATCGGGGCCGGGGGCGGCGTCTCCTGCGGGACCGCGTCCTGCGGGGCGGTGCTCTGCGGGCTCTCCGGGCGCGCACCGGGCGCCGCGTCCGCACGGGTCTCCGCTTCGGCCGCTTCCGCAGCCCTCCCCGGCTCCTCCGGCCCCATGGGCTCGGCCGCGTCTGCCGCGTCCGTCGCCTCCGTCGCGTCCTCCGGGTCTTCCGAGTCGAGCAGTTCCACGGCGTGCCGGCCGAGTTGGGCGATGAGCGCGCCCGGGAGCCAGGGTTCCGGGGTGTCGTCCTCGGCCAGCCGGTCCAATATCTCGTCGGGCGTCGGTCTGGCCGCCGGGTCCTTGCTCAGACAGTCCCGGATCAGCTCCACCAGGTCCACCGGCACCCCGGTCAGATCCGGGTCCTCCTGCGCGATCCGGAACAGCATCGCGTGCACCCCGCTGGCCGAGTCACCGAACGGGAGCCGCCCGGTCGACGCGTACGCCAGCACCGAGCCCAGACAGAACACATCGCACGCCGTGGTCACCGGCTCGCCCCGCACCTGCTCCGGCGACATGAAGCCGGGGGAGCCGACCAGCGCCCCGGTGCGGGTGAGACCGCCGTCGGTGACGGTGTCGAGGGCCCGTGCGATGCCGAAGTCGATGACCCTGGGGCCGTCGATCGTCAGCAGGATGTTGGACGGCTTCAGGTCGCGGTGGATGAGCCCGGCGGCGTGGATGGCCCCCAGGGCGTGCGCGAGACCGTTGCCCAGGATGTGGACCGAGCGCTCCGGCAGTGGCCCGAACGCGCCGGGGGCGGGGCCCGCCGAGATGATCGTGCGGCCGGAGACGGTGGTCTGGAGGGACGGCCCCGCGATGTATCCGGTGGCCACCCACGGCACGTTGGCGTCGGTGTCGGCGTCCAGCACGGGGGCGGTCCAACTGGAGCCGAGGCGGCGAGCGGCCATCACCTCCCGGCGGAACCGGTCGCGGAACTCCTGCTGCTCGGCGAGCTCCTCGCGTACGAGCTTGATCGCGACGGTGCGCCCACGGTCCGAGCGGGCCAGATAGACCTGGCCCATGCCGCCCGCGCCGAGTCGGCCCAGCAGTCGGTAGGCGCCGATGCGCTGCGGATCTACGGAGCCGAGCATTTCCATGGTGTGCAGTCCTCCCCCGTACGGCCACACGCGAACGGGTCGAGAATAGCCGCGCGGTGGTGCCCCGGCGGGGGCGGTGGCCGGTACGTGCCCGGAGTCAGGGCCTTTCGCCCGGATCAGGACGGGCTGTGCACCGCGTCCATGGCGCGGGACAGGCGTTCCAGTACGTGCACCGTCTCCGCGAACGCCTCCGGGCCCAGCTCCTGGCTGAGCCGCGCCGCGAACTCCGCGTGGCCGGGGCCGATCCGGGACATCGCGGTGCGGCCCTCCCGCGTCGGGCGCAGGAGCTTGGCGCGGCGGTGGGCCGGATTCGGCACGTACTCCGCGAGCCCCTTGCCCACCAGCAGATCGGCGATGCGCTGCACGGCCTGCCGGGTGATGCCCATGGAGCGGGCGATCCCGGAGACCGGCAGCGGCTCGGCCAGCACCGCCCCGAGCACCTGCCACCGCGCGGCGGTCAGCCCGGCCGGGCGGGCCAGCTCCGCGGAGAGGGAGAGGAACTGGCCGTTCAGCCGGAAGACGCCGAGAGCGGTCCGGCTCAGCCGGTCCTGTTCGGTGCGGCTCTTCCCTGGAGCACCTCGTACGCGCTCGGGTCCGAATCGTGGAAGAGGCGGTACCAGGCGTCGAGCTTCTCGCCCTCGAACACCCCTAGAAGGGCGAAGATCTCGCGGGCGAACGCGACCGGCTCGGTCGGCCCCGCCGGTGACCAGCACGCCTTCCTCGTCCGTCACCGCGTCCGCGTCGACGTAGTGCGCCCCGCCCCCGTAGCCGGTGGCCGCCAGATAGAAGGACACCGCGCTCGTGTGCGCCCGCTCGTCGAGCAGCCCCTCGCGGGCCAGCCCCGCCGTCGCCCCGCAGATCGCGGCGACCGGCACGCCCGCGTCCAGGAAGGTCCTGGCGGCGCGGGCGAAGGGGGCCAGCTCGTCGCCCGCGTCCCACAGCCCGGCGCCCGGCAGGATCAGGAGTGCGCCGCCCTCGGGGCGCAGCTCGGGGAGGGCCAGATCGGGGCGCACGGTGAGCCCGCCCATGCCGGTGACCGGCCCGGTCGTCGGGCCCACCGTCCGCACCGTGAAGCCGTGCTGGGCGAGGTGGGCGGTGGTGTGCCCGGTCTCCCAGCCCGCGTACGTGTCGTACACGGCCAGATATACGGTCCCGCGAGTCATGGCGCTCTCCTCGGAGGTGTGAGGCGGAGGTACGGGTCGAAGGTACGAGTCGGAGGTACTGGGTCGAAGGTGTGAGGCGGACGTACGGGTCGGAGGCGTGAATCCAGGTGTGACAACTCGCTGTCACTATGACCACATGCTGTCAATGGTTCGAGGCCTCGCGGCGACCCGACACCCTGCCGAACCACCCGCCCCCCTCCATATACAAGGTGGCCATACCGGGCCGTGCCCGACGATGCCTACGCTCGCCGTATGACCCCTCATCCCCGTCATGCCGCCGCTGACCCCGCCGCCGGCGCGGCCGTGAAGGCCGCCGACCGCGCGCACGTGTTCCACTCCTGGTCCGCCCAGGGCCTGATCGACCCGCTCGCCGTCGCCGGCGCCGAGGGGGCGTACTTCTGGGACTACGACGGCAATCGCTACCTGGACTTCACCAGCGGTCTCGTCTACACCAACATCGGCTACCAGCACCCCACCGTCGTCGCCGCGATCCAGGAGCAGGCGGGGCGGATGACGACCTTCGCGCCCGCCTTCGCGATCGAGTCGCGCTCCGAGGCCGCCCGCCTCATCGCGGAGCGCACGCCGGGCGACCTGGACAAGATCTTCTTCACCAACGGCGGTGCGGAGGCCGTCGAGAACGCCGTCCGGATGGCCCGGCTGCACACCGGCCGTGCGAAGGTGCTCTCCGCCTACCGCTCGTACCACGGCGCCACCTCCACCGCGATCAACCTGACCGGTGACCCGCGCCGCTGGGCGTCGGACAACGGCTCTGCCGGTGTCGTCCGGTTCTGGGCCCCGTTCCTCTACCGCTCGCCGTTCTACGCGCAGACCGAGGCGGAGGAGTGCGCCCGCGCACTCCAGCACCTGGAGGACACCCTCGCCTACGAGGGCCCCTCGACCATCGCCGCGATCATCCTGGAGACCATCCCGGGCACGGCCGGCATCATGACCCCGCCGCCCGGCTACCTCGCCGGTGTCCGCGAGATCTGCGACCGGTACGGGATCGTCTTCGTCCTCGACGAGGTGATGGCGGGCTTCGGGCGCACCGGCAAGTGGTTCGCCGCCGACCACTTCGACGTCACCCCCGACCTGCTGACCTTCGCCAAGGGTGTCAACTCCGGTTACGTACCGCTCGGCGGCGTCGCCATCTCCGCCGAGATCGCCGCCACCTTCGAGACCCGCCCCTACCCGGGCGGGCTGACCTACTCCGGTCACCCGCTGGCCTGCGCGGCGGCCGTCGCCACCATCCACGTGATGGAGGACGAGAAGGTCATCGAGAACGCCGCGCACATCGGCGAGACGGTCCTCGGTCCCGGTCTGCGCGAGCTCGCCGCCAACCACCCCTCCGTCGGTGAGGTCCGCGGACTCGGCGCGTTCTGGGCGCTGGAGCTGGTCCGCGACAAGGAGACCCGCGAGCCGCTCGTCCCGTACAACGCGACCGGCGCCGCCAACGCCCCGATGGCGGCCTTCGGGGCGGCGGCCAAGAAGCACGGCCTGTGGCCCTTCATCAACATGAACCGCACCCACGCCGTGCCGGCCTGCAACGTCACTGAGACCGAGGCCAAGGAGGGCCTGGCGGCACTGGACGCCGCACTGGCGGTGGCCGACGGGTACACCGCGTAGCACCACCGCCCCCGCGCGGTGCCCCTCCCCCCGTCCCCTCCCCCCGTCCCCTCCCCACCGGACCGGCCGGCGGGCTCGGTCTAAGGTGGCCGAAACCGAAACAGGGGAGGGGCGCTCATGCGCGCGAGCGGAGCTGTCACCCGCAGTACGCTGCGGCAGCAGATCGCGGACGCGCTGCGTGACGAGGTGCTCTCGGGGCGTCTTCAGCCGGGCCGGGAATTCACCGTCAAGCAGATCGCGGAGCAGTACGGCGTCTCCGCGACGCCGGTCCGCGAAGCGCTGTTCGACCTCTCCGCGCAGGGCCTGCTCGAATCGGACCAGCACCGCGGATTCAGGGTGCACCAGTTCTCCGTCGCGGACTACCGGGCGATGGTGGAGGCCCGCGCCCTGGTCATGGACGGGGTGATCCGGGGCGTCTTCCGCGAGCAGCCCCCGTCCCCGGAACGGCAGGCCAGGTACCGGGAGGCGCTCGTCTCGGTGCGCCGCCGGGCCGAGGAGGCCGCCCGCGCGGCCCGCGCCGGCGACCTGGACATCCTGATCGGCTACGACCTGCGGTTCTGGCGGGAGCTGGGCGCGCTCGCCGGCAACGCGTACATCGGTGACTTCCTGCACCGGCTGCGCGTCCAGGCCTGGGTGTTCGCCGTCCCGTACCTGCGCGGCGACGCGGACGTACGGGACTGGCTCTGGCAGGGGCACTCCGACCTCGTCGCCGCGGTCACCCTCCGGGACCGCGAGGCGCTGCGCGCGGTGGTCGACCACTACAACGGCCACGCGCTGAACTGGGCGGACCGGCTGGCGGCCGGTGACCCGGACCGCCTCGGTCAGGCACCGCGGCCGCCCGGGGCGGCAGAGGACCCGGATCCGGCGGCGCCGGAGTCCTGAGCGGGGCCGGTCCCCGAAGTCGCTCATGGGGGACCACTGTCCGCGACGTGGCGACCGCATTACGCTGTCCGGAATTACGCTGTCCCGACCATCACACGCACCCGTTGGAGAGCGAGACTTCGTGGCCTGTGACCTGTGGCTGGTCCCCCTCGTCGATGTGCTGTGCCACAGCCCCGACAACCCCTTCGCCGAAGAGATAGCCGTCTTCGACCAGGCGCTGGGCGAGGCGGGGCTGCCGCCCGTACCCGTCTACGCCTATATGCCGGGCCTGACCGGAGACGTGGCCCCGGTCGCGGGCTTCGACTACGACGCCCTGCACTTCCTGCGCCGCGCCTACCTGCTCCAGATCAGCGGCCTCGCCGTCACGCCCGTGGACGAACTGGGCGGTGACTACGAGCAGTTGCTGGAGATGTTCGAGCCGACGGCCCTGCAGTCGCATCTGGTGTGGCATTACGACCACGCGGGCGCGTACGTCCCCCTGGACTTCGCGTACCCGATCTCCAGCGACGACCTGCTGGCGGGCGGCGGCCCGCTCGGCTCCGCGCACGGGCTGCTCAGGGAGCTGGAGTTCGTCGCCCCGTCCATCGGCATCGATCCGGCCAATCCACCGGCCGCCCCGCTGCCGCCCGCCGCCCCCACCGAGCTGGAGGAACCGGCGGTCCCGATCCCGTACGACGACAACCCGTTCGCCCGGGAACGCCACGTCTGGCTCGGCCTGCACGCGGCCGTCACCCGCAGTCTCGCCCAGGGCTCGATGATCATCTTCAGCTGACGGACCACAGGGCGGGCGCCCCCGGACGCCCCGACGCCCGAGGAGCCCGCCGGACCCCGCACCGGTGACCGGACCGGTGACCGGTGACCGGTCGTTGATGTCCGGTGCTTGATGTCATCGCGGGGACTCCGGCGGGCGCTGCCGGGGCATGTTCGGCCGGCCCATCGACTGCAGCGGGAACCTCGGCTGCGCACCCGGCTCCGCCCGCCCGCCGCCCGTACCGCCGGACACCAGCGCCTGCATCCCCATCGGCGCGGGGCCGGCCCGGAACTCCACCATCCAGTCCGCCGTCTCCGACCGGACAAGCTCCGTTACGTCCTCCGAGAACCGCCGCAGCACACCGAGGCACCGCTCGGCGGCCTCGCTCGCCGTCCCCTCGGTCGGGCCGAGCACCTCCCGTACGCACTCCGAGGCCCAGTCGAACTGGAGCACCTGGAGCCTGCGCTGCACGGCCTGCGCCGTGGCGAGATTCCTTATCCAGCCGGATGTCAGGCCGAAGTACCGGTCGCACGCCATGCACGCGGCGCCCAGCAGCAGCGACAGATAGCCCCAGCCCGCGGCGCCGTGCAGTGCCCCCGTCAGATCGAGCAGCGGCAGCGCGGCGCCCGCCACCGCGCCGACCGCGGTCCCCATCCGCAGCACCCTGGCCGCACGCCGCTTCCACACCCGGTCGCCCAGATACCAGTCGGCGGTGCGCAGCGCGTCGGCCTCGATCCAGCGGTACAGCTCGTCGAGCCGCTGGGCGGGTTCGCCCCAGTCGCCGAGCGGGAAGGGCGTACCGGTCAGATCCCGGCCCGGTGCGCCGGAGCCCGTACCGGAAGGAGCGGCGGAACCGGCCGGACCGGGCGCACCGGAATCGTTGCGGGGCGGCCCTTCGGGCTGCATCTCCGGCTGACTCACCGGGGTACTCCTCTGCATGCTGCATTGCGACGCGTGATGTCGACCGCGTCCTCGACGATGGGCGGATCTCTGCCCTCTGCTCACTGACGCTCGCTGCGACCGACAGTGCCCCATGCGTAACCTTGCGTGACGGCTGGTGCACGTGCGCGTACCGGGACGCATGCCCTTCCTACCGCCGAATGGTGGGCCGCGGGGTCGGAATCGCGGTATTCCCGGGTGTGCGGGGCCTGTGATCAGGTATAGGAGTCCTGCCTTCACTGACTCGATCTCACTCGAAAGAGTTGCTCGCCAGTGGGTGGAGCGCGCCGCCCGGGGACAACGTAGGCTCGGCGTACCGAAACATTTGTCGTCGAAATGCCTGGAGTGACCGTGATTCCCGGTGGTGGTCAGCCCAATATGCAGCAGTTGCTGCAGCAGGCCCAGAAGATGCAGCAGGATCTCGCGGAGGCTCAGGAGGAACTGGCCAGGACCGAGGTCGACGGCCAGGCGGGCGGCGGTCTCGTCAAGGCGACCGTCAACGGCTCCGGCGAGCTGCGCGGCCTCGTGATCGACCCGAAGGCGGTGGACCCGGAGGACACCGAGACGCTCGCGGACCTCGTCGTCGCGGCGGTCCAGGCGGCGAACGAGAACGCCCAGGCGCTGCAGCAGCAGAAGCTGGGCCCGCTGGCCCAGGGTCTGGGCGGCATGCCCGGTCTCCCCTTCTGACCCAGGACTCACCGAAGGACATGGCGGGGGTACGTCCGAGGACATACCCAAGACGGTACGTACCCCCTACGGTACGTACCACGACGCGGCCGACCAGGCGGCAGGAAAGGCTCTCCGTTGTACGAAGGCGTGGTTCAGGACCTCATCGACGAGTTGGGCAGGCTGCCCGGCGTCGGTCCCAAGAGCGCGCAGCGGATCGCCTTCCACATCCTCCAGGCGGAGCCCACGGATGTGCGCCGCCTGGCCCACGCCCTCCTTGAGGTCAAGGACAAGGTCCGCTTCTGCGCGATCTGCGGCAACGTCGCGCAGCAGGAGCAGTGCGGGATCTGCCGCGACCCGCGCCGCGACCTGACGGTCATCTGCGTCGTGGAGGAGCCGAAGGACGTCGTCGCGATCGAGCGGACCCGGGAGTTCCGGGGCCGATACCACGTACTCGGCGGGGCGATCAGCCCCATCGAGGGCGTCGGTCCGGACGATCTGCGCATCCGTGAGCTGCTGGCCCGGCTGGCCGACGGCTCCATCACCGAGCTGATCCTGGCGACCGACCCCAACCTGGAGGGCGAGGCCACCGCGACGTACCTGGCGCGGATGATCAAGCCGATGGGCCTGCGGGTCACCCGGCTGGCCAGCGGTCTCCCGGTGGGCGGCGACCTGGAGTACGCGGACGAGGTCACGCTCGGCCGCGCCTTCGAGGGGAGGCGTCTGCTCGATGTCTGACACCGGCCCGGCCCCTCACGACGGCCTTACGTTCAGCGCGACCATGTTCAACCCACCGTCTGCGACCCTGCCCACGGGAGGTTTCCTCGATGTCTGACGCCACGCTGAACACTGTCACCCAGGACCCCGACGACTTCGCGGTCCAGATCGCCGACCAGATCAAGACGTTCATCGTCGCGGTCACCGAGGTGTCCAAGGTCGAGGAGCCGGAAGAAGCCGTTCCGGTGCTGCTGCTCCAGGTCTCCCAACTCCTCCTCGCGGGCGGCCGGCTGGGCGCGTACGAGGACATCCTCCCGGACGAGCGCTACGAGCCGGACCTCGGCGCGGAGCCGGACGCGGACGGCCTGCGCGAGCGCTTCGCGGCCCTGCTGGAGCCGATCGACGTCTACTCCGAGGTCTTCGACCCCTACGAGCCCCGCAAGGCCCCGGTCCCGGCCCGCATCTCCGACGACCTGGCCGACCTGGTCACGGACCTGCGCCACGGCCTGGCCCACTACGAGGAGGACCGCACCACGGAGGCCCTGTGGTGGTGGCAGTTCTCCTACTTCTCCAACTGGGGCTCCACCGCCTCCGCCGCCCTGCGCGCCCTCCAGTCCCTGATCGCCCACATCCGCCTGAACCAGCCCCTCCAGGCCCTCGACGGCCTGGACACCGACCAGGACGCCGGCGACGACGACCTGGCCGAGGAGGCGGGCCGCGTGATGGCCGAGGAGATCGCGGGCCCGCTGGGGCTGCGTCCGGTCAAGTAGCGGGGCGCGCAGCGGCCCGGCGGTCCGGCTGACAGCGCGCCCCGGCGGCGGCGTCGCTGTCGGCGCACGCTGCTAGCCTCCCCTCGCTCGTGATCATCACGGGCCTTGCAGGGGAGGGGATCCGTAAGCATGGCAAGAGGGATAAGACGCAGGGGCTTGTTCTTTATCTAACGGCCTCGAACGGCGTCTCGAACTGAGTCGCTCACCTGGGGATTCGCCGGACGTAGGGGCGGCCTTCGTCTGATCATGTGCTCCGACCAAGGTGCACTGACCAAGACGAAGGCCGTGAGGGTGAGTCTGCTGCCTGATGCTGTGCGGAGGGAAGCGTTTGCGGAGGCGTCACGCTTCCGGGGTGAGTTCTACGAGTGTCTGACCGCTCGGCGCGATGAACTGTTCGAGCTGTCGGACGCGGTGCTGTGTGCGGACGGTGCGGTGAAGTCCCCGGTCGACCTGACGTTGTTGCCCGAGCATCGTCGTGGACACGGAACGATGTACGGCGGCCTGAACCACGGCCGGATCGACGTCGATCGGCTGCGGACAGTGCCGGCGGGGCTGCCACTGCCTCGATTCGATGGCGGGCGCTTGGTGCTGGCGGTCGACGTGTCGCCCTGGCTTCGATCGGACGCGCCGTGCTCGGCCGATCGGCTGTTCTGCCACGTCTACGGCCGTACGAAAACCGCGTCGCAGTTCATTCCGGGCTGGCCCTACTCCTTCGTCGCCGTGCTGGAGCCGGGCGCCACGTCCTGGACTGCGATCCTGGACGCGGTCCGACTCGGACCGGTCGACGACGCGACTGCGGTCACCGCCGCCCAACTGCGAGGAGTCGTTGAAAAGCTCGTCGCCACGGAGCAGTGGCAGGCAGGCGACCCGGACATCGTGATCGTCAGTGATGCCGGCTACGACGTCACCCGCCTGGCCTGGGTTCTGCGGGACCTGCCCGTCGAGCTGGTCGGCCGCGTCCGCTCCGACCGGGTCATGCGGCTACCGAAACCACCCAGGCTACGCGGCGTCAACGGCCGGCCGCCCAAGCACGGCCCGGAATTCCGCCTCACCAAGCCGGAGACCTGGCCGGAGCCCGCGATCACCACCGCCACCGCCACCACGAACTACGGGAAAGCCGAGACCCAGGCATGGGACCGGGTCCACCCCCGGCTCACCCACCGCGCGGCCTGGCTCGACCACGAAGGCGAACTCCCCCTGATCGAAGGCACGTTGGTCCGGCTGAAGGTCGAGCACTTATCAAAGGGCCGGGACGCGCCACCGGTGTGGTTGTGGTCCTCGAAGACCGGCGCCGCCCCGGACGACGTCGACCGTTTCTGGCAGGCCTACCTGCGCAGATTCGACCTTGAGCACACGTTCAGGTTCGCGAAGCAGACCCTTGGCTGGACGACCCCGAAATTCCGCACTCCCGAGGCCGCGGACCGCTGGACCTGGATCCTGATCGTCGCCCACACCCAGCTCCGGCTCGCCCGCCCTCTCGCCGAGGATCTCCGCCGGCCGTGGGAGAAACCCGCCACCCCCGGCCGGCTCACCCCGGCCCGGGTCCGCCGGGGGTTCAGGAACATCCGCGCTCACCTCGCCTGCCCGGCCCGTGTTCCCAAACCCCGCGGCGTCGGCCCCGGACGGCCACCCGGCGCCAAGAACAGACACCGGGCACCCCGCTACGACGTCGGCAAGACCGTCAAACGCCCCGAAACCCTCAAGGCCATCGGCAGACCTGACAGGTCCTGGTAGATAAAGAACAAGTAGGAGTCCGTACCGGCGGCAGTGATCCGGTCTGGATCGTTCGGCATCGGGGGCGCGCGCGTCAGCGGCGGCCGTCCGGAGGCCGGCGAATGGGCCCAGGTGATCGGGTTGTTCGACGCCGAGACCGGGATGGCGCACCTGTACGTGAACGGTCAGGAGGCGGGTACAGCCGTCGCGGCCACCCCCGCGACGGTGGCCGGTGCCTTCCAGATCGGCCGGGCGCGTGGCGCGGCAGGCTACCGGGACCGCTGGCACGGCGAAGTCGGAGACGTCCGTACCTACGACCGGGTCGTCGTTCCCGAGGAGGCCGCCGAGCTGGCCCGTCGCATCCCGCGGCAGCGCGGCCACTGGTCCCTGGAGTCCGCACCGGGCGGACTCAGCCCGGAGGCGAACGGCGGTGAGCCGCTGAGGCTCGCGGCAGGCACCTCGGTCGACAACCGCCCGGCCGACGCGTGCGATCCGGGCGCCGATCCGGACTGCGTCCCGGTCGCCGACCCCCTCGTCGGCTCCGGGCACCTGGTACTCGACGGGGCCGGAGGGTACGCCGCCACGGAGGGGCCGGTCGTCGATACCGGAGACAGCTTCACCATCGGCGCGGTGGTCCACCTGGCGGGCCGGGAACCGGCACATCCCATGACAGTGCTGTCACAGGGCGGACAGCACGGAGACGCCTTCAAGGTGCGGTACGTGCTTTCGACGCTGACGTTCGAGCTCGTGATGGACCACGCGGCCGCGCGGGGCGCCGACGAGACGATGGTGGGCATCCGGGCCCTGCCGGACGGCGACTCGGGGCAGGGATACGGCGTCGCGGTCGTTCACGACGCCGCCTCCGACCGGATCACGCTGTACCCGGACGGCCGGGCAAGCACCGCGGTGGACTTTTCATTCGTCCTGGTCCAGCACCGGTGGTCTCCAGATGGGGCGCAGCCGTACGGGTGCCGGCTGGGGCGAGTACCTGCACGGTTCGGTCGACGAGGTGCAGGCCTTCTCCGGAGCGCTGAGCGAGAGCTCCGTCAACCAGCTCGGGTTCGGCGCGGCCCCCTGCCTCGGCTGCTGATTCCGGCGCCGGATGTGTCCCGGCCCACCTGTGTGGGTTGGGACACATCCGGGAGTGCCCGGCCGATCGGCGGGCAACAGCCTCGTACGAGCAGTTCGGAATGACACGTCGGTGATCACGTGCTGAGCGGGACATCTCAGCATCTGATATCAGCGAGGCGTTTCCGGACTGCTCGTTAAACTGAGCCGACAGCAATGGATTGAGCGAGGAGCGCACGTGGGCCTTGTCGTGCAGAAGTACGGGGGTTCCTCCGTAGCCGATGCCGAGGGCATCAAGCGCGTCGCCAAGCGAGTCGTCGATGCCAAGAAGAACGGCAACCAGGTGGTTGTCGTGGTGTCTGCGATGGGCGACACGACGGACGAGTTGATCGATCTCGCGGAGCAGGTGTCACCGATGCCCGCCGGGCGCGAGTTCGACATGCTGCTGACCGCCGGAGAGCGGATCTCCATGGCGCTGCTTGCCATGGCGATCAAGAACCTGGGCCACGAGGCCCAGTCGTTCACGGGCAGCCAGGCCGGTGTCATCACCGACTCGGTCCACAACAAAGCGCGGATCATCGACGTCACGCCGGGCCGCATCCGGACCTCGATCGACGAGGGCAACATCGCCATCGTCGCCGGGTTCCAGGGGGTGAGCCAGGAGGGCAAGAACATCACCACCCTGGGTCGCGGCGGGTCCGACACCACCGCAGTGGCCCTCGCCGCCGCGCTGGACGCCGAGGTCTGTGAGATCTATACCGATGTGGACGGTGTCTTCACCGCCGACCCGCGGGTCGTCAAGAAGGCCCAGAAGATCGACTGGATCTCGTTCGAGGACATGCTGGAGCTGGCCGCGTCCGGCTCCAAGGTGCTGCTGCACCGGTGCGTGGAATACGCACGCCGTTACAACATCCCGATCCACGTCCGCTCGTCCTTCTCGGGACTGCGCGGAACCTGGGTCAGCAACGAGCCGCTAGGGGACCAGCAGGTGGAGCACGCGATCATCTCCGGAGTCGCCCATGACGTCTCCGAGGCCAAGGTCACCGTCGTCGGTGTACCCGACAAGCCGGGCGAGGCAGCAGCGATCTTCCGGGCGATCGCGGACGCCGAGATCAACATGGACATGGTGGTGCAGAACGTCTCCGCCGCGTCGACCGGTCTGACCGACATCACGTTCACGCTCCCGAAGACGGAGGGCCGCAAGGCCATCGACGCGCTGGAGCGCAACCGCGGCGGCATCGGCTTCGAGTCGCTGCGCTACGACGACCAGATCGCGAAGATCTCCCTGGTCGGCGCCGGGATGAAGACGAACCCGGGCGTCACCGCGGGCTTCTTCGAGGCGCTGTCCAACGTCGGTGTGAACATCGAGCTGATCTCGACCTCCGAAATCCGTATCTCGGTGGTCACCCGCGCCGACGACGTCAACGAGGCCGTGCGCGCCGTGCACACCGCCTTCGGCCTCGACAGCGACTCCGACGAGGCAGTCGTGTACGGGGGCACCGGCCGATGACCGCACGCCGCCCTTCGCTCGCGGTCGTCGGCGCGACCGGGGCGATCGGCGGCGTCATGCTCCAGATCCTTTCCGAACACGCGGATGTCTGGGGCGAGGTGAAACTCATCGCCTCACCGCGCTCGGCCGGCGGCAAGCTGGTCGTGCGCGGTGAGGAGACCGAGGTCCTCGAACTCTCCGAGGACATCTTCGACGACGTGGACGTGGCGCTGTTCCTGACACCCGACGCGGTGTCCGAACGGTGGGCGCCGCTCGCCGCGTCCAGGGGCGCGGTCGTCATCGACGACTCCGCGGCCTTCCGGATGGACGGCGACGTTCCGCTCGTCGTCCCCGAGATCAACCCCCACGCCGCCCGGATCAGGCAGCGCGGCATCGTCGCGAGCCCGAACTCCACGACCCTGGCCCTGATCGTCGCGGTCGGCGCGCTGCACGCCGAATTCGGGCTGCGGGAACTCGTCGTGTCCTCGTACCAGGCGGTGAGCGGGGCCGGGCGCGACGGCGTCGCGGCCCTGCGCGAGCAGCTGTCGCTGGTGGCCGGCAGTGAGCTGGGCACGAAGCCGGGTGACGTACGCCGGGTCGTGGGGGACACGCACGGCGGCCCGTTCGCCGCACCCGTCGCCCTCAACGTCGTGCCGTGGGCCGGGACGGACGCCGGGGACGGCTGGTCGTCCGAGGAGCTGGCGATCCGCGACGAGTGCCGCAAGATCCTCGATCTGCCGAGCCTGCGGGTGGCGGCGACCTGTGTGTACGTCCCCGTGCTCACCTCCCACTCGATGTCCGTGCACGCCCGCTTCGAGAACGAGGTCACGGTCGACCGGGCGCACGAGATCCTGGCGACCGCTCCCGGCGTGGTGCTGTACGACAGCCCCGGTGCGGACGACTTCCCGACCCCGTCCGACGTGGTGGGCACCGATCCGACCTGGGTCGGCCGGGTCCGCCGGTCGATGGACGAGCCGACGGCGCTGGAGCTCTTCGTCTGCGGCGACAACCTCCGCAAGGGCGCCGCGCTCAACGTGGCGCAGATCGCCGAAGCCGTGGCGGCCGAATTCCGCGTGTTCTGAATTTCCCGGTCCTGATCGAACCTGTTTTGTACGGTCTGTGAAGCACCTGTGAGCAACTTGCTGGTCTGAACCTCTTGAGCTGGGACGCAGCGGTGTCCGACGATGACCTTTCGGCCCGCTGCAACCGCCGGTCGGGCAGCACGCGTCTAAGCCGTCACTTCTTGCGCGGCGGGGCGCACATTCGGGGTATTCGGGGAAGAGCGGTTACGTATGAAGGCATATCGCATGGTGTCAAACGCGGTGCCGTATGCGTACAACCCTGACGGGGGGAAACGTGTCCAACTGGCGTGGCAGAGGTACTCGATATCACAGTGGTGGGCCCCTTGCGCGGCGCTTCGGTGCGGCCGCTCAGACGGCCCCGTACGCCCGGCGGCATGCCGGTGATCGCGCCCATGCCCGCCGCGCGCCAGGCGGGGCTGCCGTCACAGCGCGAGGGCGCTGAAGAGAGCGTGGCGGCCGGAACTACAGTTGACCATCTCACCGAAACCTATCGCGCCCACTACCGTTCGCTGCTCGGCCTCGCGGCCCTGCTCCTGGACGACACGGCCTCCTGTGAGGACGTCGTGCAGGAGGCGTTCATCCGCGTGCATTCGGCGCGCAACCGGGTACGGGAGCCCGAGAAGACACTCGCGTACCTGCGCCAGACCGTCGTCAACCTCTCCCGCTCCGCACTTCGCCGCCGCATCCTCGGGCTGAAGCTGCTCTCGAAGCCCATGCCGGACATGGCGAGCGCGGAGGAGGGGGCGTACGACCAGCTGGAGCGGGACGCGCTGATCAAGGCGATGCGGGGGCTGCAACGGCGCCAGCGGGAGGTGCTGGTGCTGCGCTACTTCGCGGACATGACCGAGACTCAGGTCGCCACGACCCTGGGGATATCCCTGGGCTCGGTGAAGGCGTACGGTTCCCGCGGCATCGCGGCGCTGCGCGTGGTGATGGAGGCGCAGGCATGAGCCGGCGCGACGGCCACGAGCACGGACACCGGCACGGGCCCTCATTCGGACATCGGAATGACCGGACTGGAAACGGAATTGTGAATCACGGGCCGGACAGCACTCCGGGATACACCCCGGACAGCACCCCGGACAGCACCCCGGGTACGGACCGCGACCCGCTGGCCGCCCTCTTCGGCGCCGGGTCCGGTGCCGGATTCGGAGCCGGCATGGGTGCGGATGCCGACGAGGACGCCCTGCGCCGGATGATGCGCGGCGCCGTGCAGGGGCTCGAACCCCGCGACGGCACCCTCGACCACCTGTACCGCGCGGTGCCCGCCCGTCGGGCCCGGCGGCGGCAGGCGCTCGTGGGCGCGGCGGCGGCGGCCCTGCTCATCGGCACCGCGGTCCCCGCGTTCCTCCATGTCGCGCACTCCGAGGGGTCGAATGCCGCCAGCCCCGCGATCGCCGGTCACGGCGAGCAGGCGCAGGGCGGCAGCGGCGAGGAGCCGGGTCCGGGCTCCGGCGGTGCGGCCGACGGCGGTGCGAGCGAGGGGCACAAGGACGCCGGCTCCGGCGGTGTCCCGGACACCTCGGCCAGCCCGTCCGCCAGCAGCGGCCAGGGTGTGGAGGGCACGGCGGTCGGCAGTTCGGCCGATCCGAGGGCCAGCGTCGCCGCCGATATGCCGGTCTGCTCGCCCGACCAGCTCGGGGTCGCCTCCGCCAGGACCGGCGCGACCGGCGCCGACGGCACGGTGTACGGAACGTTCCGGATCGCCAATGTCTCGGGCAAGGACTGCTCGGTGAGCAGCGGCGGCACGGTGGGCTTCGAGGCGATGGGCGCGGCGGATCCGGCCAAGATCGCGGTCGTCCGGCACACCCAGGGGGACGCCGCGTCGGGGCTGCCCGATCCCGCTGAGGAGGAGGCGACGGTGCTGCTGGCGCCGGAGATGGCCTACGAGGTGCAGTTCGCCTGGGTTCCGGAGGACACCTGTCCGACGACCGGCGGTTCCCCTTCACCGACCCCGACGGACGGTACGGCCGGCAGCGCGGTGGGCTCGGCCGGGTCCAGCACGGGCGACAGCGGGACCTGGGACACCGAAACGGGTACGGACACGCAGCTCGGCAGTGAGGACGAGCCGGGGAAGGCGGAGGGCAGCGTCGCCGTGAAGCACACGGCGGAGCCGGGAGCGCCGGTCGCGGAGACGAAGATCAGCAATGCCTGCGCGGGCACGATCTACCGGACGGGCGCGCTGGAGCCTTCGCCGCAGGGGTAGCCGAGGGAGCGGTCGCGGGATCAGTCGCGGGAGCCGTTCAAAGGACGACGTGCGTGCCGGCTTCCCGGTCCGGGGCCGCTTCCGGGCCCGAGGCCCCCGTGTCCGGGTCCGCTGTGTCGGGGTCGGTTGTGTCGGGGTCCACTGCGGCCGGGTCCACCACGAGGCCCAGGCGCACGTCGCGGACGGCTTCCGCTTCGCGCCGGACCAGCCGGAACCACATGAACAGCACGAACGCCGCGAAGACGAACCACTCGCACAGGTAGCCCAGATTCTGGAAGGCCTTCAGGTCGAGCCCGGTGCCCTGCGCCGCGGCGGCCGGTACGGGACGCAGCGCGGTGGCGGCGCCTGTGCCCTTTTCGCCCTTACCCGCTGTCTCCGCGCCGCCGGTACGGACGTCGGAGCGCTGGAGCGTCACCCACGCGTCGTACACGTCGTACGGCACGAGGTTGACGAGTGACGCGGCGCTGATCATGCCGACCTGCCCGTCGGGCAGCCCGCCCGTCGCGTCGACCCCGGCCGTGCCCGTGCTCTCCGAGGCCTGGAGGTCGCCCGTCACGGTGACATCGCCGGTCGGCGCGGGCGGTACGGAGGTGTGTCCGGCCTTCCCGGGGAGCCAGCCGCGCACCACGGGAAGCGCCTTGCCGCTGTCGGTGCGCAGCATGCCCACGACGTAGAAGCCGGTCCGGTCGTCCAGCTTCCGGCCGGGCACCAGGAACTGGTCGGCGTACCGGCCGGTCGCGGTGGCGGGACGGCCGGAGGTCACCGTGTCGACGGGCAGCAGCTCATCGATCGGCTTGGCGGCCCTCGTGCCCGGAGCGGGCTGCTTCTCGGCGGCCTCGTGCGTCTGCACGCGGTCCTCGAAGCGGCCGAGCTGCCAGGTGCCCATGAACACGCAGAACGGGATGGCCAGCACGACGAAGAGGTTGATCCCCCACCATCGCGGGGTCAGCAGGAACCGGTACACCCCTCCACGGTACGGTCCCCGCTCCGGCCGCCCGGAGCGGGGGCACCCGTGGCGCCGCCCCTTATACGGCCCCTACGCGGCTCAGGAGCCCTGTCCTGCGGGGCCGTCGGGCGGTCCCAGATGGCGGGCGGCGAAGTCGAGCTCCAGGCGCACCTGCTTGATCCGCTCCTCCACGACGAGCGAGCCGTGGCCCGCGTCGTAGCGGTAGACCTCGTGCACCGCGTCGCGGCTCTTCAGCCGGTCCACGTAGTTCTCCACCTGGCGGATCGGGCAGCGCGGGTCGTTGACGCCCGCCGAGATGTAGACCGGGGCCCGTACGGCGTCGACGTACGTCAGGGGCGACGAGGCCTCGAAGCGCTCGGGCACCTCCTCCGGCGTCCCGCCCAGCAGGGTGCGGTCCATCGCCTTCAGCGCCTCCATCTCGTCGTGGTACGCCGTGACGTAGTCCGCGACCGGGACGGCGGCCAGGCCCACGGCCCAGTCACCGGGCTGGGTACCGAGGCCGAGCAGTGTCAGGTAGCCGCCCCAGGAGCCGCCGGCCAGGACGAGCCTCGCCGGATCCGCGAGGCCCGACTTCACCGCCCACTCCCGCACCGCCGCGATGTCCTCCAGCTCGATCAGGCCGATCCGGTGCTTGAGCGCGTCCGTCCAGGCCCGCCCGTAGCCGGTCGAGCCGCGGTAGTTGACCCGGACGACCGCGTAGCCGTGGTCCACCCAGGCCGCGGGGCCGCCCGCGAAGGCGTCGCTGTCGTGCCAGGTCGGGCCGCCGTGGATCTCGAAGACGGTCGGGAACGGGCCCTCCGCCGGGGCCGCGGGACGCTGGACGAGCGCGTGGACCCGGCCCCCGGGACCGTCCACCCAGACGTCCTCGACGGGCACGGACCGAGGGGCCTTCGCACCCGGCGGATCGAGCACCACCGCACCACTCGTGGACCGGACGACGGGCGGCTCCGCGGCCGAGGACCAGAGGTACTCCACCGTGCCGTCCGGGCGGGCGGTGGCCCCGGAGACCGAACCGGTGGGCGTCTCCACCCGCACCAGGGTGCCGTCGCCCGCCGCAGGACCGTACCGCCACAGCTCGCTGCGGGCCTCGAAGCCGTGCTCGATCAGCAGCGCGGAACCGTCCGGATACCACTCCGCCCCCACATCGCCGGGCAGCTCGATGGCGAGGTCCGTCTCGGTGCCCGCCACCGGGTCCCAGATCATCGGCTCCCAGCGGCCGCGCCGCTGATGCCCGACCAGCAGCCGGCTGTCCCCGGCCACCGGGGCGAAGCCGAGAACCGCGAGACCCAGCTCCTTCGTGCCCCCTTCGGTGTCGTCCAGCTCCGCGACCGTGCTGCCGTCCGGCCGCACCACGCGCAGCGCGGAGTGCATCGCGTCACCGTGCTCGGTGTGCTCCAGCGCGATCAGCGTCCCGTCGTGCGACAGGTCACCGACCCCCGCCGACTCGCGGTGACGGTAGATCTCGACGGGCTCGGCCGCCCCCGGCCGTACGACGTGGACCGTCGTCCCGTCCTCGTCCGTCGAACGGCCTACCACCGCCGTCCCGTCCCGGCCGATCGCGAGCCCGGCGGGGTAGGAGGCCTCAAGACCGGGCACCGCCGGTTCGTCCTTCGCGCCCTCGCCGTCAGCCCCGGCGTCGTTGAACGGCCGGCGCATCCACACCCCGAACTCGTCGCCGTCGGTGTCGTTGAACCACCAGATGGCCTCGCCGTCCGGCGTCAGCGTGCCGTCCGTCGTCCCATTGGGGCGGTCGGTCACCCGGCGCTGCTCGCCGGTGGCCCGGTCCCAGGCGTACAGCTCGTACGTCCCCGTCGCGTTGGAGACGAACAGCGCGCGGTCCGGCGCGTCCTCCGCCCAGTCGGGCAGGGACACCCGGGGAGCCCGGAAACGCTGCTCCCACTCCGGAACGGAATCGGTCGTCGAACCAGTGGTCTCAGTCATGCCCACCATTCTGCGCCGGACCGGCGACAATTCGTTCGCCCCGTCCTCGGCCTGTGGATAACCTCGCCGGCATGCATACACCGATACCCGCCGACTGGCGCGAAGCCAACCGCGCCATGTGGGATGAACGTGTGCCCATCCACTACGGCAGTGACTTCTACGACCTGGACTCCTTCCGCGCGGGCAAGGACGCCCTGCGGGCCTTCGAGCTGGCGGAGGTCGGGGACGTGACGGGCCGGTCGCTGCTCCACCTCCAGTGCCACATCGGGCTCGACACCCTCTCCTGGGCCCGGCACGGCGCCGCCCAGGTCGTCGGCCTCGACTTCTCCGAGCCGGCCGTCGAGACCGCGCGCTCGCTGGCCCGGGAAATCGGCCTGCCCCCTGACCGGGCGGCGTTCGTCGCCGCCGACGTCTACGACGCGGCGGAGGCCGTCCCGGACTCCTCGTACGACATCGTCTACACCGGCATCGGCGCGCTGAACTGGCTGCCGGACATCGACCGCTGGGCCGACACGGCCGCCTCGCTCGTGGCGCCCGGAGGGTTCCTCTACCTCGCGGAGTTCCACCCGCTGACCGACTGCCTCGACGACGCGACCGGTGAACGGATCGTGCACGACTACTTCAGCCGCGAAGCCTGGGTGGACGAGACGCCGGGCACGTACGCGGACTTCGACGCGCCGACCGTCCACAACCGCAGCGTCGAATGGCAGCACCCGGTGGGCAGCGTGGTCTCGGCACTGGCCGCCGCCGGGCTGCGGATCGAGTTTTTGCACGAGCACGACACCTCACTCTTCGCACGTTTTCCCGTGCTGGAGCGGCAGCCGGACGGCGGCTACCGCTTCCCGACGGAGCGGCCGCGCATCCCGCTGATGTACTCGATCAAGGCGACCCGCCCGCAACGGCTTCCCTGACGGCAGCGGCGCGGCAGGGCCTCGGAGCCGGGGCTCCTGAGCCACTGCCGCGCCGCCGCTGCTTCCCGTGGGCCCTACGCTGCCGAGCTGAAGGCGGGCAGATAGCCGCCCGACTGTCCCTCGGCCTTGGGGTGATACGAGTTCTCGATGGGGATCGAGACGCTGTGGAGCCACGGGTCGCCGGAGCACAGCTCGTGCCCGGTGAACTCGTCCGCGACACCGGAGAAAGTGAATCCGGCGTCAGCGGCCTGCTTGGCGATCACGTCGTTCAGCACGTCGGACGCGTTGTTGATGGCCGTGCGCTCCGCTTCCGTCAGCCCGGCGATGCAGCTTCCGCCGATCCGGTAGAAGCGCGGGTAGCCGAGCACCACGACACGTGCCTGCGGGGCCTTCGAGTGGATGGATCCGTAGAGGGAGCTCAGACCGGCCGGCAGTGAGCCGTTCATCTGCGACACGGCCGAGTCCACGCTTGAGAGGCAGGCGGCCTCACCGGACAGCACGCAGTCCTGCATGACGTCCGCGAACCCGACGTCGTTACCGCCCGCGGTCACGCTGACCAGGGAGGTGGACGAGTTCAGCGGGCCGAGCTGGCTGCTCGCCACCGAGCTCGTGGTGGCGCCCGAACAGGCGACGAAGTCGAACGAGGACGGTGAGTTCGCCGCCGCCCAGAGATAGGCGTAGGCGTTGGTGCTGCGCCGGCAGTCACCGCTGTCGGAGAGGTAGTTCCCCGCTCCGACGCCGGACGAGTACGAGTCGCCCAGAGCGACGTACCCGCCGGCGGCGGCCGAGGAGGATGCCGAGGCCGGCTGGGCCATACCCAGAGCAGCCGCGGCGGCGAGGAGCAGAGTGGATGCGGACGCCCAGAATCTCCGTACTGACATAGCTGTCAGCCCTCCGAAGTGTGGGGGGGTGGGTGGGGGGTTGATGGAGCGTCAACTGTTGTAGCAGCTATCGGTACCAGTCGGTAATAGGCAGGCGGGAACCTGTCGGAATTGCCCGAATGATCGTTCGGTACCCGTAGCTCCGCGCGTAGATATTCCTCGAACTCCACCCGAAACAAGGGGTTTACGTCCGCCTGGTCGCCACTTCGCAGGTTCTCGCGCCACGGCCCGACGCATGCTTGAGGAGCGGTTCAGGGGAGCGGTTCATCCGGCGGGCTTCCCGCAGGCTGGTGTCCGGGGTGGATGTCCGAATGTGACAGACACCTGTCATTGCGGCCGTGTGTTCGGGCGGTCACGATGGACGCATGCCCTCCAGCACCCACCGCGTCGTGATCGCGGTCTTCGCCGATGTCGACCTCCTCGACGTCACCGGTCCGGCCGAGGTGTTCGCCCTGGCCAACCGGGAGACCGGCGGCGACGCGGGGTACGAGGTCAGGCTGGCCGGGCCCGAGCGGGGCCCCGTCGTCACGTCGGCGGGGGTTCGTCTGGTGGCGGATCTGGCGTTCGCGGAGGTGGCGGGTGCGGTGGACACCCTGCTGGTGCCCGGCGCCGTCGATATGCGCCCCGAAGGTCCGGTGGCCCGGGTCGACGATGACGTGGTCGCCTGGGTACGGGACACGGCTCCGCACGCCCGCCGTATCGCGTCGGTGTGCGTGGGCGCCCACGTACTGGCGGCGGCCGGTCTCCTGGACGGGCGGCGGGCGACCACTCACTGGTCGACCGCCGCACAGCTGGCGGCCGACCACCCCGAGGTACGGGTGGACCCCGACCCGATCTTCGTCCGCTCCGGCAAGGTGTGGACGGGTGCGGGCATCAGCACCTGCATGGACCTCGCGCTGGCGCTGGTGGCGGAGGACCACAGCGAGGAACTGGCGCTGATGGTGGCCAGGCAGCTGGTGATGTACCTCAGGCGGCTGGGCGGCCAGAGCCAGTTCAGCGTCCCGCTGAGCAGGCCGGCTGCGAGCCGTCGGGACATCGACGAGCTGCGGGTGTTCATCACCGGACACCTGGACGCCGACCTCTCGGCGCCCGCGCTGGCGGAACGCATGTGCCTGAGCGAGCGGCACTTCGCCCGGGTCTTCCATCAGGAGACCGGCACCAGTCCGGCCGCGTATGTGGAAGCGGCCAGGGTCGAGGCGGCGCGCCGATTGCTCGAAGCCACCGATGAGCCGCTGGAGCGGGTCGCGGCGGCGGCCGGTCTGGGCTCGGTGGAGACGTTGCACCGAGCGTTCCGCAAGCAGATCAGCACCACCCCGGCGGCCTACCGCCGCCGCTTCCGCACCACGGCCTGACCTGCTCTATCTCTGCTCGGCCGACGCGCGACCGCGCCCGGTCCGACCCTGCGTGTCCCAACAGAGCCCGGTTGGGACAGATCTCTGTCCGTTCGGTCCGAACGGCCCTGCCCGAAAAGGAATCTTCTGCAATGAGCGTCTCCACGACCCTGCGCGACGTCATCGGTCTCGACGACACGCTGCCCGGCCTCGGCTCGGCCACCCTGCTCATGATCGACTTCCAGAACACCTACCGCACCGGCGTCATGGCGCTGGAGGGCGCCGAACCCGCCCTGGCCGCCGGAGCGCGCCTGCTGGCCGCCGCGCGTGAGGCGGGGGCGACGGTCATCCACATCGTCAACGACGGCGGTGAGGGCGGTCCGTACGACATTCGTGCGGAGATCGGCGCCATCAGCCCGGAGGTGGCCCCGGTCGCGGGTGAGCCGGTCGTCGTCAAGCAGTTCCCCGACGCCTTCCGCGGTACAGACCTGGAGGCGGTCCTGCGGGAGCGGGGCGCCGGTCCGGAGCTGGTGCTGGCCGGGTTCATGACCCACATGTGCGTCACGTTCACCGCGCAGGGCGCCTTCAACCACGGCTACCGGCCCACGGTCGTGGCCGAGGCCACCGCCACCCGCTCGCTGCCCGCCCCGGACGGCGGCGCACTGCCGGCTGCCGCCCTTCAGGCCGCCGCCCTGACCACCGTCGCGGACCTCTTCGGCACGGTGGCCCCGACGGTCGGCCACCTCACGAACTCACACAGGTAAATGTTCAAACGAACATAGTCATGTTAGAAATGGGGGTATGGGTGTCGCCAACCGTCTTGACCTGACCTTGCGGCTGGTGCAGGGCTCCGACCGGGTTTCCGTGTCGGAGCTCTCGCATCGCCTGGGGGTCTCCGAAATGACCGTGCGCAGAGACCTCGACGCACTTGAGCGCCAGGGGCTGGTGCGCCGGGTGCACGGAGGTGCCGTCGCCACGCGGTCCCGTGAGGAAGGGGCGGGGTTCTCGGCGCGCGAGCCGTGGCAGGCCGCGACCAAGGACCGGCTCGGGGCGGCGGTGGCCGCGATGGTGGAGCCGGGTTCCAGGGTGCTGCTGGACGCGGGCACCACCACCGTCCACGTCGCGGAGCACCTCGCGGAACGGGCCCCGCTCACGGTGGCGGTCCTCAGCCTGCAAGCCGCGGTGAGCCTGGCGGACCGGCCCGGGATCGACCTGTTGGTCGTGGGCGGCCGGTCCCGGCCCGGCGAGCGGTCCTTCGTCGGGCCGCTGGCCCTGCGCACGCTGGAGGCGCTGGCCTTCGACTGCTTCGTACTGTCCATCGGCGGTGTGCACGCCGAGTACGGGTGGTCGGAATTCTCGCTGGACGACGCGGCGGTCAAGCAGTCCGCGCTCGCGGGAGCCACCCGGACGATCGCGGTGGCGGACGCGACCAAGCTCGGGGTGCGCGCGTTCAGCCGGGTCGCCCCGCTGGGCGCGGTCGACGACTTCGTCACCGACGCCGCGGCCGAGGACCCGGCCACCCATCCCAACGGCCCCCAGACCCTCACGGCCCTGTGCGACGAGGGTGTCCGCACCACCCTGGCCTGAACCCGGCCCACTCCGAGGAGCACCCGTCATGACTGCTGCCGTTCCGCGCCCCCTGATGATCCTGGTCGCCGGTCCCTACCGTTCTGGGACCGGGGGCGACCCGGCCAAGCTCGACGCCCATGTACGCGCGATGAACCTGACCGCACTGGCGCTCTTCCGCGCGGGCCACCTGCCGCTCACCGGGGAGGCGCTGGCCCTTCCGCTGGTGGAGGCCGCAGGGAGCACGGGGCCGGGCGACCCGGTCTTCCAGGAGATCTTCCACCCCGTCGCCGAGCGCCTGCTGACGCGCTGCGACGCCGTACTGCGCATCGGAGGCCCCTCGGAGGGCGCGGACCGGATGGTGACGACGGCCCAGGGCCTGGGCCTGGACGTCTGCACCGGCATCGACGACATCCCGGCCGCGCGGTGACCGCCGGCCTGGACACCCCGGACCGGCGCGGGCGCACGGGCCTGGACCGGCAAGGCCGTGACCTGACCGGGAACCCGAGGGTGCGCGTCAGGGACGTGGACGTGCTCTCCTGCGACTGGTACGTCCTGCGCAGGACGACCTTCGACTACCGGCACAGTGACGGGCATTGGAGCCGGGAGCAGCGCGAGACGTACGACCGGGGCGACGGCGCCACGGTCCTGCTCCACAACTCCGAACGTCGCACCGTGCTGCTCACCCGGCAGTTCCGCCTGCCCGCGTACGTGAACGGGCACCCGGACGGGATGCTGATCGAGGCAGCTGCCGGGCTGCTGGACGGTGATGCCCCTGAGGAAGCCATTCGCCGGGAGGCGGCCGAGGAGACCGGACACGTCATCGGAGCTCCCGAGCCGGTGTTCACCGTCTACATGAGCCCGGGGTCGGTCACCGAGCGCCTGCATTTCTACGCTGCCCCCTACGATCCCGTGACCGAGGCGACCGAGGCGAACGGCGGGTACGGGGTCGCGGAGGAGGGCGAGGACATCGCGACCGTGGAACTCCCCTTCGACGAGGCGCTCGCGATGATCCGGAGCGGGGACATCGCAGACGCCAAGACCATCATGCTGCTCCAGTGGGCAGCTCTGGACGGACCGTTCAGGCACCCCGGTCCGGCGGCCCGCCCCTACTGACCGCTGTTGTCGCCGGCCGTCTGCTCGCGCAGCACGGTGCTCATGCCGATGGGCTCCCGCCCGAGCAGTTCGGCCAGCGTCGGGTCGACCGCGGCGAATTCACCGGCGCGGGCGGCCGCGAAGATGCCGAGCAGCTGGTCCGCGACCTCTGCGGGGGTGCCGTGGCCCACCAGCTGTTCCCGGAATTCGGCGTCGGGCACGGTGGTCCTGGTGGTGGTGCGGCCCGTGATCCCGGCGGCGATGCCCGCGATGTCGTCGAACGTGAGCGCCTGGGTGCCGGTGAGCGGTGGTGTGGGCCCCTCGAAGCGGCCCTCGTCGGCCAGGATGGCCGCCGCCGCGTCCGCGAGGTCGGCGTGCGTGGTCCAGGCCACCGGCCCGTCCGCGGGGAGCGCGATGTCACCGGACTCCAGACCCTGGGCGGCGAACTGCACCGCGCTGGCGGCGTAGAAGCCGTTGCGCAGGGAGGTGAACGGTATGCCGGAGGCGCGCAACGCGTCCTCGGTGGCGGCGTGGTCGCGACAGGCCTGGAAGTGCGAGGCGTGGCCGGCGCCCATCTGGCTGGTGTAGAGGATGCGCCCGACGCCCGCTGCCACCGCCCCGGCGATCGCGGCGCGGTGCTGCCGCACACATTCCTCGCCCATCTTGTCCACGGAGACGATGAGCACCTGGGAGGCGCCCTCGAAGGCGTGGGCGAGGCTGTCGGGGTCGGTGAAGCTGCCCTGCCGCACCCGTACGCCCCGGTCCGCGAACGTCTTCGCCTTCTGCGGGTCGCGGACGCTGACGCCGATCCGGTCCGCCGGTAGGCGCGCCAGCAGCCTCTCGACGATCTGACGCCCGAGCTTTCCGGTGGCTCCGGTCACGATGATCATGATGTGCTCCAATGTCGTGTTTCCAGTGGAATCACTTGCACAGTAACATTGGAATTATCGATGGAACCAGTCAGGCTGTATCATCGATATATGGCACCACGTTCACGCGACACCGACACCGACACCGACGCCGCCAGAGGTATCGCCGCCGCCGCTGATGTCGACGGCGACGGCGACGTCGATACGCATGCGCATGGGCAGCCCAGGCAGCGGATCGTCGAGGCGGCGGCCGGTCTGCTGGCGCGCGAGGGGCGCGATGCCGTCACCACCCGCGCCGTCGCGGTCGCGGCGGGCGTTCAGCCACCGGCGATCTACCGCATGTTCGGCGACAAGGGCGGGCTGCTCGACGCGGTGGCCGAGTACGGCTTCGCCACGTTCCTCGCGACCAAGCACGTGGACCCCGACCCGCCGGACCTCATAGAGGACCTGCGGGGCGGATGGGATCTGGCGGTCGAGTTCGGCCTCGCCAATCCGGCGTTGTTCACGCTGATGTACAGCGATCCCACGAGGCCCGCGTCTGCGGCCTTCAGGGCGGGCCTGGAGATCCTCATGGGGCGGATCAGGCGGCTTGCCGCCGGGGGCTGGCTCCGGGTCGACGAGGAGCTCGCGGCGATGCTCATCCACGCCACGGCGCGGGGCGCGGTGCTCACCTGGCTGTCCCTGCCGGAGGACCGGCGCAACCCCGCGCTGTTGACGACGCTCCGGGAGTCCATGGTCGACGCGGTGACCAACCGGGAGCCGGCGGTACGGGACGCGGGTCCGGCCGGTGCCGCCCGCGCCCTGCGCGCCGCGCTGCCGGAGCAGACGGTTCTCAGTGGCGCGGAGCAGCACCTGCTGAGGGAGTGGCTGGACCGCGTGGCCTCCGACGGCTGAGCCGCACGGCACCGACCGGGCCGGGCCCGACGCACCGCACCGACCGGGCGCTACACCGCCGCCACCGCCGCAGCCGTCACATCGCCGCAGCCGTCACACCGCCTCAGCCGCGTCCGCTGTTGTCGCGCTCGAAGGTGGCGAAGGCAGCCTCCTGGCGCCACTCCGTCGCGGCCTTCGGGCTGGCGGCGAGGTAGCGGGAGCAGCGCGGCCCCGGACGTCCGGCGCCGGGCCGGTCGCCGCGGCAGGCCGGGACCAGCCGGTAGCCGGAGGGAGCGGAGCCGTCGGCCCACAGACTGCGGCCGTCGCGGAACGCGTACTCCAGCGAGGCGCGGGCCAGGTCCTTCAGCTCGGTGTAGCCGAGTCCGTAGGTCCGGGCGGCGTACTGGTACTCGTGGCTGACGTCGATCCGCGAGACCCCCGGGTCGTCGGTGGCCAGGATCACGGGGACGCCGTAGCTGCGGTAGGCGTTGAACGGGTGGTCGTCGCCCGCGATGCCGAGGATCTGCTTGTTGCTGGAGAACGGCACCTCGACGGCGACCTTGCGCTGAGCCATGGTCCGGGCGAGCTGCCGCCAGTTGTTCTCGTGGACCAGGTCCACGCCGTGCCCGATGCGCTCGGCACCGGCGACGAGCACGGCCTCGCGGATGTGGAAGGTCAGGTCCTCGGGCTTGACCAGGCCGGGGGCCAGCTCACCGGCGTGCAGGGTGAGGTGGGCGCCGGGGTACTGGCCTCGCAGGTACTTCAGCATCCGCATCTGGAGCCGGTAGTCGGCCAGCGCGCTCTCCCCGTCCTCGGGCTGTACGAGGTTGACCGCGACGAACCTCGGGTCGCGCTCCGCCAGCCGCATGCCCACCGCGATCTGTGTGAACACCCGCGCCGGGGAGCTGCCCCGGGAGACCTGGGAGATCCACCGGACGGGCAGCCGGCAGCCCGGGTCGGGGCGCGCGGTGTCGCAGTGCGCGGCAGCCCGGAACTGCACGTCGGCGTCATCGGCCTCCTGGACCGCGTCGTCGACGACCCGGTCGAGCTGCCCTCCGGCCAGCAGCTTGCGGTGGAAGGCGGCGAGGTCGGCGTCGTAACCCACCTTGTCGGCGAGCTGCTTGGCGCTGTCGGAGGCCGGGGTGACCATGGTCTCCAGGTAGAACTGGTTCTGCTTGACCACGGTGTCGGCCACATTGGCGAGGAGCTTGCCGCGGTCCCAGGTCGCCCGCCCGAACTTGCCGAACGTGTCGAAGAAGTGGTCGTGCCCGGACTGGTCGGCCGGGAAGTCCTGCATGGACCAGGCCCTGACGATCTGCTGCCGGAACGCGGCGTCCGTCCGGGCGTCCGACGCGGGCCGCGTGCCCGTCCCGCACGGCGGTGCGACAGCCGTCATCGTCGCGTCGATGCAGAGGCCCTGCTCGATCGCGAGCTTGATCAGGAACTCGGTGGTGGCCGCGCCGGACAGGTGGTTGTGGAGGTCACCGCCCTTGGGCAGGTCCTCGAAGAAGGCCTTCAGCCGCGCGGGCCTGTTCCGCAACGAGCCGAGGTACGCGGCGGTCCTGCGCTCGGCCGGGGTCACCGCACGGGGCGGGGCCTGCCTGACGCTCTGTGGCGACGCGTCGTTCGTGGGCGTGGCCGCGGCGGTGGCCGGGAGCGACGGGAGCAGGGTCAGCGCGGCGAGTGCGCCGAGCCCGGCCAGCAGGCGGGGCTTGGGACGGTGTGCCGTCCGGGTTGTTGAGATCACGGCCGAATGATCGCTTCCGATCCGGGAGTTCCTCCCCCGAACCGCATGTATGGACTGAAACTTCCACCCGATCGAGTGCCTGACCAGCAGCTCGGACAGAAGGCGGCAAGCCGCTCCGGGACAGTGGCACCACCCTGAACCAGGACGGTTCGGCCGCCGTCATCGTTCTACGTCACCGGCTCCGTCTACGCGGCCCGGCTCGTGCGCGACACGGTTGAATGACCTGGGCGGCCGGCACCGGCCGCACCCCCGACCGGGGCCCGCCGAGGCACAGCCGCGGGCGCCGTACGTACGGAATGGAGCATCCAAGGATGGCTCGACACCTGGTAACCAGCGCGCTTCCCTACATCAACGGGATCAAGCACCTGGGCAACATGGTCGGGTCGATGCTTCCGGCGGATGTGTACTCCCGGTACCTCCGCCAGCGTGGCCATGACGTCCTGTACATCTGCGCGACGGACGAGCACGGCACGCCCGCCGAGTTGGCGGCGAAGGCGGCCGGACTGCCGGTGGCGGAGTTCTGCGCCCAGGCCCACGACGCGCAGAGGGCGGTCTACGACGGCTTCCAGCTGGCCTTCGACCATTTCGGCCGCAGCTCCTCACCGCAGAACGCCGAGATCACACAGCACTTCGCACGCCGGCTGCGGCAGAACGGCTTCATCGAGGAGCGGGCGATCCGCCAGGTCTACTCGCCCGCCGACGGCCGCTTCCTGCCCGACCGGTACGTCGAAGGAACCTGCCCGCACTGCGGATACGACAAGGCGCGCGGCGACCAGTGCGAGAACTGCACCCGCGTACTGGATCCGACGGACCTGCTGAGCCCGCGCTCGGCGATCAGCGGTTCCACGGAGCTGGAGGTCCGCGAGACCACGCACCTGTTCCTGCTCCAGTCGAAGCTTCAGCACGAGGTCGAGGCGTGGGTGGCCGCGCACGAGGCCGAGTGGCCGCAACTGTCCTCGTCCATCGCCCGCAAGTGGCTCACCGAGGGCCTGCACGACCGCGCCATCACCCGTGACCTGGACTGGGGCGTCCGCGTCCCGGCCGACACCTGGCCGGAGCTGGCGGCCGACGGCAAGGTCTTCTACGTCTGGTTCGACGCCCCGATCGAGTACATCGGTGCGACGAAGGAGTGGTCGGACGCCGCCCCGTCAGGCGAGCACCGTGACTGGAGGTCATGGTGGTACGAGGCCGAAGACACCGTCCACTACACGCAGTTCATGGCCAAGGACAACGTCCCGTTCCACACGGTGATGTTCCCGGCCACCGAACTCGGCGTGCGGGAGCCGTGGAAGAAGGTCGACGTCGTCAAGGGCTTCAACTGGCTGACGTACTACGGCGGCAAGTTCTCCACCTCCCAGCGACGGGGCATCTTCACCGACGCCGCCCTGGAGACCCTGCCGGCCGACTACTGGCGCTACTTCCTGATCGCCAACGCTCCCGAGTCCGACGACTCCTCCTTCACCTGGGAGCACTTCGCCGCCACCGTCAACAAGGACCTCGCCGACACCCTCGGCAACTTCGTCAACCGCGTGCTGTCCTTCTCCCGCAAGCGGTTCGGTGACGACGTCCCGGCGGGAAGCCAGGCAGGAGAGGCGGAGGCGCGGCTCGGTGAGGAGTGCGCGCGCCTCCTCACCGAGTACGAGGAACACATGGACGCCCTCCAGTACCGCAAGGCCGCCGCCGCGCTGCGCGCCCTGTGGTCGGCGGGCAACTCCTACCTGGAGGGCAAGGCCCCCTGGCTGGAGATCAAGACAGACCCGGAGGGCGCGGCCCTGACCCTGCGCACGGCGATGAACCTCATCCACCTCTACGCGATCGTCTCCGAACCGCTGATCCCGGCCGCGGCCGCCGCCATGCGCGGCGCCTTCGTGGTCGAGGGCGACACCGCGAACTGGGTGACCGCCGAACAGGCGGCTTCCCTGAACGCCGTCCCGGCCGGTACACCGTTCACCGTGCCGCCGGTGCTCTTCGCGAAGATCTCCGAGGAGGACCTGGAGTCCTTCCGGGCGCGCTTCGGCGGAGCCGACGCCTGACGGGACGGCCCCGTACCCGCGTACCCGTACTCGTATGCCGTGCGCCGACCGTCCAACTGCCCGCCGAATCCCGCGTCGAGGCGAACGCGGCGGCCGCCGAGTTCCGGGGCGTCGGGCGGCTCGGTGACGTCGCCTTCGAAAGCGCTCAGGGCTCGGTCAAGCTCGACCGGGTCGTCGGCGCACACATCAGCCTCCTCGCCGGTGACATCTCGGTCGGCCACCTGGGCGGCCCCGCGGAGATCAGCACCCAGAAGGGCGACCTGCGGATCGTCGAGGCCGTGCGCGGCACGGTGGTCCTGCGCACCCTGTCCGGCGACGTGTCGGTCGGCGCCGCCCGCGGCGTCTCCGCGTCCCTGGACGTCGGCACCGGCTACGGCCGGATCGAGAACGCGCTGAAGAACACCGGGGGCGCCGCCGCCGGTCTGAACATCCGCGCGACCACCACCCAGGGCGACATCGTCGCCCGCAGCCTCTGAGGAGCAACTGTCATGAAGAACCTGGCCGTTGAGGCGAGCGGACTGCGCAATACCTGCGGGGAGAAGGCCGTTTTCGACGGGATCGACCTGGCGGTCCCGGCCGGCACGGTCTTGGCGCTGCTCGGCCCGAACGGTGCGGGAAAGACCACCGCCGTGAAGATCCTCTCCACGCTCGTGCCGCCCGACCCCGGCGCCGGCCCCATCCGGGTCGGCGGCCACGACCTGGCCACGGAGCGGCAGGCGGTACGTGCGGCGATCGGCGTCACCGGCCAGTTCTCCGCCGTCGACGGCCTGATCACCGGCGAGGAGAACATGCTGCTGATGGCCGACCTGCACCACCTGTCCCGTACCGAGGGCCGCCGCGCCACCGCAGAACTACTGGAACGCTTCGACCTCACCGACGCCGCGAAGAAGCCCGCCTCCACCTACTCCGGGGGCATGAAGCGCCGTCTCGACATCGCGATGACCCTGGTGGGCGGCCCCAGGATCATCTTCCTCGACGAACCCACCACCGGCCTGGACCCCCGCAGCCGCCACAACATGTGGCAGATCATCCGGGAACTCGTCTCCGACGGCGTGACCATCTTCCTCACCACCCAGTACCTCGAAGAGGCCGACGAACTCGCCGACCGTATCGCCGTACTCAACGACGGAAAGATCGCCGCCGAAGGCACCGCCAAGGAACTCAAACGCCTCATCCCCGGCGGACACATCCGACTCCGCTTCACCGACCCCGCCACCTACCGCCACACCGCGACCACCCTGCCCGACGCCACCCACGACGACGAAGGGCTCTCCCTGCAGATCCTCAGCAACGGCAGCCAGCAGGAACTGCGCACCATCCTGGACCGCCTCGACGCCGCCGACATCCGGGCCGACGAGCTGACCGCCCCCACCCCCGACCTCGATGACGTGTTCTTCGCCCTCACCGCATCGGCCAACGCCCACGAGATCCCAGGCCAGTTGAAGGAGACAGCCCGGTGAGCACCCTGCCCCTCGCACGCGACTGCACCACCATGCTGCGCCGCAACCTCCTGCACGCCCGCCGCTATCCCTCCCTCACCCTCAACCTCCTCCTCACCCCGAGATGCTGCTCCTGCTCTTCGTCTACATCTTCGGCGGCGTGATGAGCGCCGGCCTCGGTGGCGGCGGCGGGGACCGCTCCGACTACATCGCCTACATCGTTCCCGGCATCCTGCTCATGACCATCGGCAGCACCGTCGTCGGAACCGCCGTGTCCGTCTCCACCGACATGACCGAAGGCATCATCGCCGGCTTCCGCACCATGGCCATCCACCGCGGCTCCGTACTCGTCGGACACGTCGTCGGCAGCGTTCCGCAGGCAGTCATGAGCGTCGTCCTCGTCGGCGCCGTGGCCGTGGCGATCGGCTTCCGCTCCACCGACGCCGCCCCCCTGGAGTGGCTCGCCGCCTTCGCCCTGCTCGTCCTCTTCGCCACCGCGCTCACCTGGATCGCCGTCGGCATGGGCCTCATCAGCCCGAACGCCGAAGCCGCCAGCGACAAGGCCCTGCCGATGATCCCGCTGCCCCTGCTCTCCAGCGCCTTCATCCCCGTCGACACCGTGCCCGCCTGGTTCCGGCCCATCGCCGAGTACCTGCCCTTCACCCCCGCGATCGAGACCCTGCGTGGGCTCCTCCTCGGCACCGAGATCGGCAACAACGGCTGGCTCACCATCGCCTGGTCCCTCGCCGCCCTCGGCTACCGCTGGTCGACATCGACCTTCAACCGCCACCCGAAGTAGCGGCCGCGGCGCCGCACAGCACCTCACCTCAGCAAGCCCGCATCCCCGGCCTCACCGAACCCGTGACCGCGGCAGCTCAGTCCGCGTCCGCGCTGGACAACGCTTCGGTGATCAGACGGGTGGCGAAGTCGGGGTCGTCGGCGATCCGGTTGATGTGTTCCGCGAGCAGGAACGCGGTGGCCTCAAGGGGAGTCATCTCCGCTTCGGTCCAGTCCCCGTACTGCTGGCGCCACAGATTGGGGCTCAGGCCGGTGCCCGCGGCGATGACGAGGCCGGCCATGGTGGGAATGACCTCGCGCGGGCAGCTCCTGGGCATCATGCGCATCGAGGCGACCAGAGTCGGCACCACGTACTCGATGACGTCCTTGTCGACCTGCTCGTGGGTCATCCGCAGCCACTTCATGAACATGAAGATGAGCGTGCACGCGCCGTCCAGCAGATCCTGAGCCCCCTCCGGACCCAGTGACTCGGCGAACCGGTCGACCATCTCCTGCTGTTCGGAGTCGCTCGCGGCCTCGCCCGCATGGACACGTCTGAGCCTGGAGTCGATCATCATGATCGCCGTCCCCACATCGCCGGCCGGAGCGTTCTGGGGGTCGCAGGGCGATGACACAGGGTTCCTCCTCAGTTGCCCACGGTGGGCGGCGCGGCGGATTCGACAGTAGACCGCCGACGGGGCGCGGGTCCCGGAAATTCCGGCGCAGGGCCCGATCGTGGCCGAGACCCCGCGATCGTGCCCGGCCCCCGGCCGTCAGCGGTCGGTGTCCGGGGGCAGGTGGAAGCTGAGGCCGGAGACGTCACGGGCCTGGATCACCGGGGCGGACTGCGTCCCCCCGCTGATGCTGTTATGCGCCTCACCGCCGGCGCCCGACTGGGCGGCCCGCCACCACGCGTCAAGGAGTGCGCGAAACTCCGCGTCCAGGGCGGCCCGTACGCCCAGAGCCGTCACCAGCGCCTGTGCGTGCAGCGGGTCGGCGGGATCGCCCGCCAGGGCGGCGGCCTCCGGCTCGCCCGAGCGGACCACGGCCGCTCCGCCCCCTTCCGGGACCTGTGCCGTACCGCGCCGGGACGGACGCCTCACCAGCGCGGTGAGCCCCTGTCAGCTCTGACGGCCTGCCTCGCCGCCCGCACTTGAGGCAGGTGCCGCGAGCGCCGCCGCTGTGATCGGGTCCATGAGAGCACTCCCCTGAGTCACGATCCGTACGGAACACCTTAGATCCGGGGCGCGGAGCGGTACAGGACGCCCAACCGGGGGCTACGTCCACACGGCAGCCACGACGGCTGCGGCTGCCGTGAACGACCCGACGGCAGAAGGCCCACTGCTGCTTGTCGCGCAGGCCCGCCGAAGCGGTCACCGCCGCCTTCGCCGATATGTGATCCAGGTGACTCAATGCGTGTGAGTGTGCGGACCTGCACCCCGCCTTGCTCCTCGGGCGCACAACGAATCAGGCCCGGTACCGAGTGAGCGGGACCGAGCTAGGTCGGGCACCTTGTCTCCCTACGGGGGACCCCACAGATCGTTCACCAGCAGGTCAAGCGTTGCCTCCTCATGGAGCACCACCCCGAGCGCTGCCATGGCAGGGGCGAGACCGGCGTCCCACACCGCGCTGACGGGCTCACCGACCAGCGGCAGTGGGGGGATTCCTTCGGCCTGGCTGCGCGTGGCCAGGTGTTCATAGTCGTCAGCGCCCATGCGCCAAGGCCGGGCTCCGTAACGGCGCATGATCCGGTTCGCCAGAGCGATGCCCGGCCAGTCGAAGTCGCCGTGGTAGGCGAAGCGGCAGCCGCCCGAGGCGAGGGCGTCGAGAAGGGTGAGGACCACCGTCGCGGCGCTGCCGGAGGTGCAGACCAGGGCCTGCGAACAGCCCGCGTCCGCTGCGGCCTCCACCACACGCGGGTTCTCGCAGATGTGGACGACGGAGCCGGCCGGCAGGTGAAGTCGCACGTCACGCAGGTCCCGGGACGTCAGGTGGGTCTCCGCATGGTGATCGGCTCGCTCCCGCAGCGACCTCGCGTGCCAGTCCTCGCCGAGGGGCCGGAGGCCGTACGTCAGCACTGTGCTGGAGACCTCGTCCGGGGTGACCGCGACCAGCCGCCACAGTGACCGTCGGCCGACCGCGTCACCGGGAAGATCCGTGTCGTGGGCCAGCGCGATACCTCGGTGGACGAGACGGGCGAGCCAGGTGCCGTCGTCAAGCCCGTGCGCCGAGCCTGTAACCGAAGCGGCCAGCTCGCCGCGGCCCCGTGTGCCCGTACGGCGTGGGTCGAGCAGCATGCCGAGCACCTGGACTGCCTGCTGAAGCGTGCGTACGGCCACTTCCGTTGCCACACCTTTCGGGACGCCTGTGCGGCGCAGCACATCCGACCACTCCTCAACCCACTCCAGCCCAGCCAGCGGCGACGCGTCGAGGGACGAGGCGAGCGCGGCCCAGACGCGCTGACGCTCTGCCGCCTTCTGCTCGCGGGCCGCGCGGCGGTCGACGAGCGAGGGGCCGAGTTCCTCCAGGACCTGCCTGAGCCCGAGCCCCGCGGCCGAGGCCCGCAGGCGTTCGTCGAGCACGTCGAGCCTCACCGTCACCGCCGTACCGGTGAGGGGCTTGCCCAGCAGGAGCGACAGGTCGTTCCGCTCCTGGGAACTCACCGCCGTCAGCCGGAGGGAGCCGGTGGACCGCACCCCGTTGCTCTCCAGCCGTTTGCGTGCCGCGCTCCAGAGCTGGACGAGGCCGGGACCGGCCAGCCAGTCGCGCGTGGCGGGCGGGAGGGCGCTCATACCGACGCCAGCCGCCGGTGGCGGCCGTTCCACGTGTAGTGCAACGTGGCCACTCCGCGTACGTGCGGGTCGCGCAGGCACTCGTAGATGTGCAGGGAAGGGACCTCGGCCCAATTGCCCATCAGCCGCTCGCTCGTGAGGACGAAGTCGAGGTCCAGATCGACCAGGATGCGGCCCAGCCGCCCATGTGTGGGTTCGTCGACCTTGGCGAAGGCGTCGTCCAGGAAGATCAGCCGGGGCGCGTGCGGGGCTGAGTCGGCGAGGCTGGTGAAGTGGGCGGCAGCGGCGGCGAAGAGCACGAGGTAGGAGAGCACGCGCTGCTCGCCCTGGCTCAGGCCCGTGCGGCCGGTCAGCTTCCTTCTGCGCCCGGGGGCGGCGTCCTCGACGACGAACGTGTGGAAGGTGAACCAGGAGCGGTAGTCCAGTGCGGTGCGGAGGTGGGCGGTGTAGCCGGCGGACGGCTCGGCGCGGCGGGCGTCCTCGATGCGTCGCTGCAGTACGTCGCGGAGCTGCTCGGTCTGCTCGCGCGTCCGGAGGCCCGACGGGCTGCGCAGCAGTTCGACGGCCACCCGCACATCGGTGTCGGCGTCATCGTTCAGTTTCCAGAGAAGTTCCACGCCGAGGCCGTGCGAGGTCCGTACGGTCTTCAGCGTCTCGTTGAGTGCCGCGACCAGATTGGCCGCCGTGACGACCTGAGTGGAGAGGTGGTCGCCGAGCTCGCCGGTCAGGAAGCGCTGGAAAACGTGGCTCTCGCGTTCGGTGAGCCGTCCTCGCGCCTCGGCGGCTTCCACGGCGATCCGCTCGCCCACGACCGCGACGTCATGCGAGCCGTGGTCGTCGAGCAGGCGGCACACCTTGATGCCGTCGTGCTCGTCGAGCTGCGCGTCGTAGCCGCCCGCCAGTTGATCACGCAGTGTTGTGTGCCGTTTGAGGAGAAGGCTGTCGGACACCTCTTCCCGGTGACGGCCGAGACTCCGATCCACCGCTTCCGCCAGCGTTCGCAGTGCGCGCAGGCGGTCGCGCGCGTTGGAGCCCGGGTCGTCCGGTACCTGATCGGGGAGGGACGTACGATCCAACCCCGCTCCGATGACGACTTCCGGACGGCTGAGAGCACCGCGCAGTGCGCGGCCGGTATCGATCACGGCTGCTTCTTGGTCTGCCAGTTCCTCGCGTAGGCGCTCCTCCTTCTCCTCCGCCCGCACACGTCGGTCGCGCAATCCGTTGTGGTCGCGCTCTCTCGCCGGGATGGCCCTCACGGCGTTCGCGATACGGTCCTTGGCCGCCTGTTCGTCGGCGAGGATCTCTTCCTCGGACGATCCGAGAGCGGCCTCCCGGATTCGCAGATCCTGCTGCGCGGCTAGTAGTTGCCGGTGGCGGAGCCGGTAGCCCTCTTCCGCCTCCGTCCGCTTCTCGCGGGCCGCCGCGTACCGCCGGTCGTCCGCCTGGCTTCCGCTGAGCCGCGCGACCGTACCGTTGACCGCCCTGCGCAGGTGGCCGACGCCAGTGAACAGCGAGGCCAGGGCGGTGCGCACACGGTCCAGTGCGACGATGTCGGTGGGCAGGCCATGGGCGGTCGCGGTGGCGTCCGCCTCGGAGCGCGTCGAAACGGCCAGGGCACGGGCCTCCTCCGCCTGGCGTGCCGCCTCGGCCGCCTTGGCGGACAGCGCTCGTGCCGCCCTCTCCTCCGAGGCATAGGTGTTCCAGGCGTCGGAGAGCCGCTGCGCCCGCGGGAAGTCGCGTTCCGCTTGCGCGAGGGCCCGTCGCCGGGAATCGGCTGCGGCGAGCTCGGTACGGGCTTCGGCCAACTGTCCTTCCACCCACCCGAGCCGGTCTTCCAGCTCGGCCAGCGCCCTCCGTCGGGTCTCGGCCCGCACCGCTGCGCCCACGTACTCGGCGGCGCTCTTGTGGTGCTGCCCTCGGAGGGCTCCCAGCCGCCAGCTACCGTCGAAGTGGACCGTACTCGCGGCCGCCGTCCCTGCGGCCGGTGCGAGCGCGATGGCTGACAGCAAGTGCTCCACCTGGTCGGATGTGATGCCACTGTCCGGCTGCGTGACCGGTCGCAGCGCCGAGGCGAGGCTCTGTGCCACCGGCAGCGGGTCGTGGGCCGGAGCCGGGTCGAGAAGGGTGTCGCCGGAGAGCGGGTCGAGAAGGGCGCCGCCCGTGCTGACCCACGCGTCGAGAAGGCCACTCGCCTCCAACGCCGCCTCCAGACCGGCCCGTTCGGCGGAGTTCAGGTGCTCGGCGAAGTTTACCAACCGGTAGAACGGTGCCCCGTTGGCAGGGTTTCGCACCGCGCTTCGGTGGTACGGGGCCGGAGGCTCCGGGTCCGTACGGCGTTCCCAAGCCCGCCTCTCCTCCGCCAGGCGGTCCATCTCCTCACCGAGTCGGCCGACGCCGACCGCGAGGGTGTCGCGATGCCGGGTGAGGGCGTCCGCGTACGGCTCAAGAACCAGATGTGCCGTCTGCCGCGCGACGGTGTCGATGCCGGCCGGGAGCGTGCGGGAGGAGAACGCCGCGTCGGAGTCGGCCGCGCAGGCCACTTCGGAGAGGACGGTGTCCAGCGGCGGGCACTCGGGCCCCGTTGCGGCCCGCGTCTCGCGCACCCACGCGGCGACCTCGTCAGCGTACTCCCGGCTCTCCTCGGCGACCTTCTGACGGCTGGCTTCGAGGCGGTCAGCGGCCTCCTCCGCCTCGCCCTCCAGCCGTTCCCGCACCTCGTCGGCCCGCACCGCGCCGCCTCGCGCTTCGACGGCCCGCGCGAAGAGACGGGTCAAGTCCTGGACGGTCCGCTGCCGGTTCCGTACGACGGTCTCGGCGGCCCCCAGTTGCTGCTGCCAGGACCGCAGTCCGGCCTCCGTCGTCGCCAGGTCCACCCGCACCACAGGTCGGTGCCGTACGGTCGGCGATTCCCCGTCCGGGCCGGTCAGCTCCGTCCGTGCCGACGGGGAACGCACGGTGTGCAGCAGAGCGACCGCCTCGCCGAGATGTGCGGCGGGAAGTACCGCCCGCTCCGCCTGGACCAGTAGCTCCCGGTGCTCCGTGGCCAGTTCGGTGAGCCGGGCGCCCAACTCCTGGCCGCCCTCGTCCAGCCGTTCGGCCGCGCTCTCCTCCGCCTCGTGCGCGCCGCGCAACGCGGCGAATGCGGTCATGGCCGCAGTGTGCAGGGCTTCCACCGTGCTGCGGCGCTCCGACAGCTCGCGCAGGCTGCGGTAGGCGTGGCTGTCGTGCAGAGCGGCGAGTTCCGTCCGGGCGGCCTTTTCCTCCTCGCGGAGTGTCTTCAGCCCCTCCTCCGATTCCTTCTCACGTTCCCTCAGGACGCTCGTCTGCTGGGCGGCGTCCCCGGCGTTCCGGCGGCGCTCGGCGAGCGTATCCAGTTCCTGGCTCACGTCCCGCGCCGCGGTGCGCAGGACTCCGGCGAGGTAGTGGCGGTAGTCGGAGAGGAAGGTGCGCAAGGCCGCGTCGGTGCGTTCCAGGCGGCCCAGTTCGGCCCGCACGGTGTCAAGATCGTGGAGGTTGCGCGCCACCTTCTCGACCACGTCCTCGTCGAGTCCGGGCAGGGTCTCGCCCAGCAGGACGGCGAGACCGCCGTGCTCGATGCGGTCCCCGACCGTGGGCCGCCGCAGCCGGTGCAGGAGCTGGGTGAGGTTGCGGTAGCGCGTCGCGTCCGTGATCCCGAAGAGGTCCCGGGCCACGCGGGCCCGGTGTTCGACCGGTCGGTCCGTCGTGTTGCCGGAGCCGACGATCTCCTTGAGCCGGTCGACGGCAAGGGGTTTGCCCGCCTCGACGAGGTGCAGGTCCTCGCCGACGCGCAGCGGGGTGATGAAGAAGGTCGGCACCGCCTTCTGCGCTGACTTCGAGGCGCGGATCGCGGCGCCGACTGTCAGACAGCGGTGGTCGCCTGCCTCGTCGGTACCTCGGAATTCCACCCACAGATAACCGAGGCGGTTGGTCTGCTCGAAGCCGTCCAGCATCAGCCAGGCGAGCGTCGTCCGCCCGGTGCCGGTGGCGTCGAGGGCCCGGGAGTCGCCGTCCAAGAGGTACGGGAGCAGCATCTCCAGGGCCTTGGACTTGCCCGCCCCGTTCTTGCCGCGCAGCAGCAGCCGCCCGTCGCCGAAGGCGAACTCCTGCTCGTCGTACTGCCAGACGTTCTGGATGCCCGCCCGGTGCAGCCGGAAGCGCGTACGCGCCGCCTGCGTGTGACCTGAACGTGGAAGGGGGACGAGACCACGAGCATCGGCGGTCATAGTGGCAACTCCTGCTGTGCGTCGGTGGATTTGTTCCGTCCGCCCGTCGTCGGCACGGTGACCTGGGTGGCGTAACGGGCCGCTGGGGCGAGCAGGACCCAGCCCTCGCCGCCGCTGGGGCGGGCCGCCCGGACGTCGGTGACCTGGCGTCCCTCCGGCAGCTCGTCGGCGTACTCCTCCGGCAGCCCCGCTCCCCCGGATCGCAGCGGGCCGGCCGGGGCGATCAAGCGCATGCGGGAGAGCAGGTCCAGCACGGCTTCGCGCAGGGCGTCGGGGTCTTCCAGGTAACCGCGCTGCCAGTTGCCGCGCTGTCCGTACTCGGTGATCAGCTCGGCCAGCAGCTCATCCACCACACCGTCCGGAACAGCGACCCCGACGACGAGGGCACCCCCGGTCGCGGGATGTCCGGGTTCAGATGGGCGGAGCCGCTGCACCAGCCTCTCCACCAGGAGCAACGCCGCCTGGGCGACAGTCCCCGTCCCCGGCAGGTGGAGATCGGTCAGCTCCTCCTCGGGGTCGACCAGGGCCACTCCCTCGGCCCGGATCTCCGTCTCCAGGCCCAGGAGTTCGAGGAACGCCTGGGCCTCCCGGCGCTGGCGGGTGCGGAGCCAGTCACGTTCGGTGTCGGTCAGTTCGTCGAGGTGGACGACAGGGGTCTCGACGAGCATTCGGCGCACATAGGTGCGCGGCCCTCCGAACCCCGGGTCCGCCGCCCGCCTGACCAGGTCGGCGCCGTCCCGCGACTGGGCGAGCGGTCCGGCCACGATGACACGGGCGAGCTCCCGGTCGACCGTGATCAGCGCCTCCCCGTCGGCCTCCTGGGCGATGACGCCCACGTGGCCGTGGGTCTCGATCAGGACGCCCCACTCGACCAGCTGCCGCAGCGCCGCGACCAGCGTCCGCTTCCCGGCCGCCCGTCCGGTCTCCTCCAGCTCGATGTCCGCGTCGGCCGCCGCGGCCCGGATGTCGGCGACGAGCTGCGACAGCAGTACCTGCTCCGGCGCGGTGACCAGCACTGACAGGGCCAGAGCCAGACACGCGTAGGTGTGCGGGGTGAAGGGCGTGCCGGTGGATCGTACGAGCCGGTGCCCCGACCGGGCTCCGAGCCCGGCCTTGAACAGCCGGGCGTAGGAGCTGTCGACCAGGAGGCGGTAGCCGAGCACTTGCTGGAACCGGCCGCCCAGCCAATCGGCGTGCCTGCGGACCAGGGGGAAGAGGTCGGCGTGCGGGCCGTCCGATGTGACCAGTGGGTGGGTGAGCAACAGCCGTGCCGCGGTGCGGCGTTCGGTGGCCAGAGCCGCGTCGTGGGCGGAGGGAAGTGTCATGGCGCGCTCATCTCTCGCTGTCGCCGACGGACGCGTCGTGCGACCGCGTGGGAAGCGCCTCGCTGCCGGTCGGCTCCGCTCCTTCCGCCGAGCCGGCCGTCCTGTGGACCGCCGGCTCCAGGTCGTCCAGCAGCAGATCCCCGTCGGCCGAGCGCAGAAGCGTGCGCGCTCCCGCCGTTCGGTGCACCGTGAGCCGGATGCCCAGATCGACGTCCTCGCTCCACGCCGCGTCCAGCCCGAAGCCCCGCTCCTCCTGCCCGGCCTCCGCGGTCCGCTGCCTGAGCTGGGCGTTCCCGAGCGCCGTGGCCAGCAGCTCCAGGAGCAGGCTGAGCGCCGCCGACGTCAGCCGTACGCCGTCGAAACGGCCGGACGCGCTGCACAGCTCGTCCGCGGCGGCGCTTCTCTCGGCGGCCCGCAGACGCGCCGCCTCCCGCAGTCGTGCCTTCTGCGCGGAATGGTCCTCCACCGATGCTGTCCGGCCCCGCTGGGCGCGGCTGCCCCGCTCGCGCAGTGCGACCGGCACCTCGACCACCGGGCCGGTCCACCAGCTGGTGTATGCGGGCACCACCTCGTCGGAGGCGGGCGGTATGCCCAGGTGGCGGGCGCCGTACAGTCCGAAGGCGGCGACGGCGATGTCGTGCGCGTCCTGCGGCGCGGCCTCGTCGAACCACCGGGCCAGCCGCAGCAGGTCCCGGCGCCGTGACATCTCGCCGGTGGCCGAGCGCAGCATCCGCTTGGCGTTGGCCAGCAGCGACTGAAGCGCCCGCAGAGTGGCGTCGCGCAGCTGGTCGACCTGGCTGCCCTGCCCGTCGGTGTCCCTGAACCAGCCCCGCAGCCCCTCCCAGTCCGCGAACTCGCGGCCTCGGCTGCGCTGTACACGGGTCTCCGTACGGCTCTCGCTCCGTGTCGGCAGCCCGGCGAGACCCTGGGCGTGAGCGTCCAGCTGCGCCAGCAGGCCCGAGAGGTGGGGCCAGAGTGAGTCCAGGGCTGCCGAGATGCGGGGGGCGCGGAAGGACACGTCCTCCGTGATCGCCTCGACGTAGTCCAGGAGGAGTTCCTTGAAGCCCTGGTACTCGCCGCCGTCCAGGTCGTACCGGGCGAGCACCTGGCCGAGATAGGCGTAGAAGTCCCGGACGGAGTCCGCGAACCCGGTGAACTGTACGAACAGCGTGCTGATCCGCTCCAGCCCGTCCTGCGGGGCGATGCCGCCCGGCTCTGCGACCAGCTCGGCCAGCTCCCGCAGCCCCCGCTCGACCAGAGCCAGCAGTTCGTTGCTCACCTCGCGGGCGGCGTCGGCCTCGGTCAGCACCCCGTCGGCGTCCCGCTGGACCCGCTCGCCCAGCCGCGACAGCTGGTAGCGGGCCCGCGAACGCTGGTACTCCGTGATGCTGGACGCCTTCACCGTGTGGCTGCCCCGCAGCAGGTTCCCCCACTTCACCAGCTGTTCCAGCCGCGCGGTGAGGGGGTCGGCGTCGAGCCCCGAGGCGGGCCCGCCGCCCTCGCTCAGCTTCGCCATCACGTCCGGGACGGCCAGATCGGCCAGGAGGGTGCCGCAGAAGACCCGCATGATCGCGAGGTACTCCAGCCGCTCCGGCGCGCTGAGGTACGCGTACGCGTCAAGGCGGCGGCGCGTCTCGTCGGCGTCGGGGGCCGAGGGCGCGTCGCCGAGTTCCGGCGGTGTGCCGGGCATGGAGTCCTCCATGTTCGCGAGGTTACGTGGAGGGGCTGACAGGCGGTGTGGGGTGGCTGGAACTGGTCGCGGGGCCGCTGATGCAGTGCTCGGGTCAGGGCGTGGTTCGTGGTTCGCTCCGAGCTGGTAGGCAGCGGCGATGGGGCAGCCGCGTGCCCGTGGCGGCGTGCGTGCACGCCGTCGTGGCGGGCGAGCCGGTTGCGGGAGGAACTGACGCCCGCCCCGTCGTCCCCAGGGGCCGGCGCCGTCACCCGGGCTACTGCGACAGCAACCAATCCTGGGCGTCGCTCAGGAACTCGCCCATGGCGCCCATCGACCCCGGCGCCTTCTCGAACTGGATCGACAGGTTGACCTCGTACAACTTGTACGCGGCTTCGGTCTCCCGCCCGGCGGAGTTCGCGGCGGCCAGCGCCCGGACGGCACGGTCACGATCGCCGAGCTCCACCGCCTCCACGACCTCGGGCCAGAGGGTGTCGCCGATGTGGTCGACGAGAGCCATGAGGTGGGCTCCGGCTCGTGCCGCCCGCTCCTTGACGGCCTCCAGCTCGGCCTCGGCCCGGTGCTGCTCCCTGTGCGTGTCCCGCTCGTTCTCGTCGTCCCAGACGTGATCGCCCCAGATCTCCTGCCACTGCTCCTCGGCTCGGACCAGCGCGGCTTCGAAGACGCGGTCCAGGTCGCCCTGCGTGAGTCGAGGGTGGTCCCAGGAGTTGTCGGCGAAGGACGCGAGGGGCAGGGTGAGATCCGGAATGGCCCCGTCGTCCCGCAGGGCGGTGAGAAGGAGAACGGCGTCGATCGCGGGAAGAACGGTCTCCACGTCCACGAGTCCCCGAACGGACGCGGCGGATTGTTCGACGGCCATGTAGTCGTGTTCGGCGATCTGGTCGTCGAGAGAGCCGTGGAGTTCGAGAAGTTCCCCGCCGACCTCCTGGACGGTCTCCGTGCGGAAGGAGATCTCCGTGTCGAGCCGTTCCACGATGCTTCGCAGTTCGCGGCTTTCCGCCGCTTCTTCTTCGAGTTTCGCCACGGTGTTGGCCAGATCGCCCATGTTCTGTCTCCATTTCGGCTGCGATGATCTGCGTGCCCGTCGTACCCGGCGCCTTCGTCGGCCCGGGGCGACATGCATGGGGCCGTTCCCGACCGGGGCACGCCGGCACCTCAAGCGCCCGACGGGCACACTATCAATAGTGTGTTGACGATGTCAACGCATTTAAGTTTTGCGTTTACGCCTCGCGCCGTGTACGTTTCCCCCTGGGGTGCCGTCTGTCACGATGGACGCCCCCGCCACACGGGGAAGCAACAGGCCCTCTCGCGGGGCCGTACGGGGAGGCAGCGGGATGAGCGAGGACGCCGGGATGATCGCGGGGCGGTTTCGCCTGCTGGGCCCCCTGGACTCCGGGAACATGGGCGAGGTGCACCGGGCCGAGGACCTGCGCGAGGCCGAGGACTCTCCCGCGCGCACCGTCGCCGTCAAGCTCATCCGCCGCCGTCGTTCGGGTGCGCTCGTGCAGACCCAGGCCGACCCGCACGCGGTGGAGAGGTTCGCGCGCGAAGTGCACATCATGCACCTGCTGAACCATGCGAACCTGCCCCGCACCATCGACGGCGGGGTGGACGAGACCAACGACGATCTTCCGTTCCTTGCCATGGAGTTCCTGGATGGTCACACCCTCGACGTCCTGATCGATGACGAGGGGCAGCTCCCGGTCTCCTGGGCCGCTGCCCTGGGGGTGCAGATGGCGGCGGCCCTGGCCGCCGCTCACGCCGCCGACGTGGTCCATCGCGACCTCAAGCCCCGCAACGTCATGCTCACCCGTGGTGGCGTGGTCAAGGTTCTGGATTTCGGCATCGGGCGCATCGTCGACGATCCCGACGGAACCAAACTGACCAGCACGGGCATGACGATCGGTACGGCGCGCTATATGGCGCCGGAGCAGTTCGAGGCCAGTCTCGTCACCCGTGCCGCCGACCTGTACGCCCTCGGCTGCGTGCTGCACGAGATGCTTCTGGGTGTCCCGCCCTTCGTCGGCAACACGCCCTTCGACTTCCGTGACAAGCACTGCAATCAGGCGCCCGCGCCGGTGAGGTCCGTCCGTCCGGAGGTGCCGGAGGCGCTGGCCCGCCTCGTGGACCACCTCCTCGCCAAGAATCCGGCTGACCGCCCGGCCGACGCCGTCGCGGTGCGGGACGCCCTGCTGCCGTACGTGAAGGAAGAAGCCTCCCTCCCCGTGTGGCAGGACTTCGACCCCGTGAAGCGCCTGCTCCGGCCGACCGGACAGGCTGCCACGGAGGCCGGGCTTCAGCTCGCCGACCCAGCGGTACCGGAGATCGCGAAGCGCCCTCTGTCCGGCTCCGCCATGGATGTCTTCGGCGTACACGCCAAGCTCATCGACGACTACCGCTCGTTCACCGAGGCGGGCACGGTCATCCGCGACGAGCGCGTGAAGGACTTCGTCAAGAAGGACCTCGACGCCAAATCCCAGTGGCCCAACCCCTGGCTGTCGCTCAACCCCTTCTTCGCCGCCGCCGGCACGGTCGCCGAACTGGCCGCCCAGCAGGTCCTCCACGACGAGTGCGCGAGGATCTTCCAGGCGGGTAAGTCCGAGGGCTCCACCGTGTGCGACGGCCGCCCGCTCACCCTGCACCGGCACCAGCGCGCGGCGATCGACGCGGCGGCGGCCGGCGTCTCCTACGTACTGACCACGGGAACAGGGTCGGGGAAGTCCCTCGCCTACATGGTCCCGATCGTCAACCAGGTGCTCAAGGAGCGGCAGGCAGCCGGCCCCGACGCACCCAAGCGTGTGCGGGCGATCATCGTCTACCCGATGAACGCCCTCGCCAACAGCCAGCTCAAGGAGTTGGAGAAGTACCTGCGCCACGGGTACGGCGAGGGTGCCGAGCCCGTCACCTTCGCCCGTTACACCGGCCAGGAGGACGACGAGACCCGGCGGAAGATCCGCAAGAACCCGCCGGACATCCTGCTCACCAACTACGTGATGCTGGAGCTGATGCTCACCCGGCCCGACGACCGGGACAGCCTCGTCGCCATGGCCGAGGGGCTGCAGTTCCTCGTCTTCGACGAACTGCACACCTACCGCGGCCGCCAGGGCGCGGACGTGGCGCTCCTCATCCGCCGGGTGCGCGACGCCTGCCGCGCCGAGGACGTGCAGTGCATCGGCACCTCCGCCACCATGTCCACCGAGGGCAGCCTGGAACAGCAGAAGGCCGCGGTGGCCGACATGGCCTCCAAGCTCTTCGGCACCGGGGTCGACCCCGAGCACGTCATCGGTGAGACGCTCGTCCGGGCCACGGGCGAGGCCCCGGCCACGGTGACCGCCGAGCGGCTCGCCCGCACCGCGCCCAGCGCCTACGCGGACCTCGTCACCGATCCCCTCGCCCGCTGGATCGAGACGTACTTCGGTCTCGCGGCCGACGAGGCGACCGGACTGCTCGTACGGCAGAAGCCCCGGAGGATCGAGGACGCGGCCACCGAACTCCACCGGCTGAGCGGTGTCGCGGAGGAGGACTGCGCGGCCGCCCTGCGGGACACCCTGGAGGCCGGCTCGCAGGCGTACCACCCGGTCACCGAGCGCCCCCTGTTCGCCTTCCGGCTGCACCAGTTCCTGTCCAAGGGCGACACCGTCTACGTCACCCTGGAGAGCAAGGCCGACCGGCATGTCACCCGTGACTACCAGCGGGTGCGACCCGGCACCGACGGGCACGCCCTGATGCCGCTCGCCTTCTGCCGCGAGTGCGGTCAGGACTACCTCACCGTGTGGCGTACCGAGAAGGACGGCGAGATCCGCTACGAGCCGCGCCGCGACGCCGTCGCCACCGGCGGGCGGGCGGGTGACGGCTATCTCTACATCGACACCGACCGTTTCCCCGGCTCCTCGCCCTGGCCGCCGACCTCGGAGGAGGCCATAGCGGACCGCAGGCTGCCCGAGTCCTGGCTGGAGATCGACGACCGGGGGCAGGAGGTCGTCAAGAAGTCCTACCGGGACCGGCTGCCCCGAGCCGTCACCGTCGACCCGTACGGAAACGAGGGCAGGGGCGAACTGCACGCCGCCTTCATCCCCGCGCCCTTCCTGTTCTGCCCGCAGTGCTCCATCTCCTACGAGCAGACCCGCGGCAAGGACTTCGCGAAGCTGGCGACCCTGGACCAGGAGGGCCGTTCCTCGGCGACGTCGCTGATCTCCGCCTCCGTCGTCCGCTCCCTCGACAGCGTGCCGGAGGCGGCCCTGCCCAAGGAGGCCCGCAAGCTCCTCACGTTCGTCGACAACCGCCAGGACGCCTCCCTCCAGGCCGGACACTTCAACGACTTCGTCCAGGTCACCGAGTTGCGCGGGGCGCTGTACCGGGCGGCGCTGGACGCCGGTAATGACGGCATCCAGCACGAGGAGCTGGCCACGCGGGTCGCCAACGCGCTGGCCCTCCACCCGGCCGTGTACACGGGGGAGAGCGACCTGCCGCCGCGCCTGGCGGCAGCCGCCGCGAAGACCCTGCGGGAGGTGATCGCCTTCCGCCTCTACCTCGACCTGGAACGCGGCTGGCGCGTGACCATGCCGAACCTGGAGCAGACCGGCCTCCTGGAGATCGACTACGCGGACCTCCCGTGGCTGGCCGAGCGGGACGACCGCTGGGAGCGGGCCCACCCGGCGCTGCGCCAGGCGGACGCCCCGCTGCGCACCGAGATCATGAAGGTGCTGCTCGACGAGATGCGCCGGTCGCTCGCCATCGACGTGCAGTACTTCCGCGACGACTTCGACTCCCTCCAGAGCGCCAGCGAGGAGCGGCTCGTCGACCCCTGGCGGCTCGGCAAGAGCGACAGCCCCAAGGTCGCCACCGCCTACCCGCAGCCCTCCAGGCCCGGAATGGACCGCGCGGGACTGTTCCTCTCGGCACGCGGCAAGTACGGCAAGTACCTCCGGCGTACACACCGCGGGTTCCGTGACGACCTGGACAACGCCGGACTCCAGACGGTCATCGCGGACCTGCTCAAGGTTCTCCGCGACGCCGGAATCGTGACCGAGGTGTCCCTCGCCCCGCAGAAGGCCGGCCACTTCCGCCGGTCCTCGCCGACCGCCACGGGCTACCGGGTGACCGCCGCCGCCATCATCTGGCGCGCCGGCACCGGGGAGACCGGCGCGCACGACCCGCTCACGCGTACGTACGCCAGTGGTGAGGGCCCCCGCGTCAACACCTTCTTCCGGCAGCTCTACCGCGAGGCGGCCGACGGTCTCTCCGGGCTCCTCGCCCGGGAGCACACCGCGCAGGTCGACCCCGTGGACCGGCAGCGCCGGGAGGAGGACTTCAGCAAGGCCGACCTGAAGCTGCTCTACTGCTCCCCGACGATGGAGCTGGGCGTCGACATCTCCTCGCTCAACGCCGTCATGATGCGCAACGTCCCGCCCACCCCGGCCAACTACGCCCAGCGCAGCGGCCGGGCCGGGCGGAGCGGGCAGCCTGCCCTCGTCACCACGTACTGCGCCACCGGCAACAGCCACGACCAGTACTACTTCCGCCGCTCGCACCGGATGGTCGCCGGAGCCGTCGCCCCGCCGCGCCTGGACCTGGCCAACGAGGACCTGGTCCGTTCGCACCTCCAGGCCATCTGGCTCGCCGAGGCCGGTCTCGTCCTGGGCCGGGCCATCCCACAGGTCCTGGACATCGCGCACGACGAGACCTCCGGCACCCCCGCCCCCGCACTCGCCCTCCTCGACGACATCCGTGCCGCCTCCCACGACCCCGGCGCCCAGGCCCGTACGGTGGCCGCCGCGCGGCGCGTCCTCGGCCCGCTGCTGCCCCGGTTCGGCGAGACGACCTGGTGGGACGAGCGGTGGATCGAGGAGGCCGTGGCCAAGGCCCCGCGCAGCTTCGACCGGGCCTTCGACCGCTGGCGCGAGCTGTACCGCACCGCCCTCCTCGACCAGTACGTGCAGAACAGGAGGGTTCTCGACCACAGCCTGACCGAAGGCGACCGCAGGCGCGCCTTCCGCCGCCGTACGCAGGCCGAGACCCAGCTCAACCTGCTCAAGAACGAGAGCGCGGACAACCGTTCCGTCCTCTCCGACTTCAACCCCTACCGCTACCTGGCGTCCGAGGGTTTCCTGCCCGGCTACTCCTTCCCCCGGCTTCCGCTGGCCGCCTACATCCCCAGCCCCGGAGGCCGCCACGGCGACGGCGACTACCTCCAGCGCCCCCGCTTCCTCGCGATCCGCGAGTTCGGCCCGGGTGCGCTCATCTACCACGAGGGCGCCCGCTACCAGGTCACCCGCATCCAGCTCCCGCCCGACTCCACCGGCGACATCTCCACCGGCGAGGCGCGTCGCTGCGCCCACTGCGGCTACCTGGACGACCCCGAGCAGCGCCGGGACACCTGCGAGATGTGCGAGAAGCCGCTGGGCGCGCCGACCTACGGCCTCCTCCACCTGCACACCGTCTTCACCCAGCGCCGCGAGCGCATCTCCTCCGACGAGGAGGAGCGCCGCCGGGCCGGCTACCGGCTGGAGACGTCGTACCGCTTCCGCCGGCACGGCTCGCGCACGGGGCGCCAGGACGCGACCCTCGCGGACGCCGACGGCGGACTCGCCACGCTCACCTACGGCGATTCCGCCACGGTCCGCATCACCAACGTCGGCAGGCTCCGCGCCAAGGACAACGAGCCGCCCGGCTACTGGCTCGACCCGGCCGACGGACGGTGGCTGAACGAGCGCGACGCGTCCGACGCGTCGGGCGACTCCAGCGAGATGCCCGTCGTCGACGCGGACGGCAAGGAGAAGCGCCGTAAGAAAAGGGTCATCCCGTTCGTCGAGGACCGCCGCAACATCCTGGTCCTCACCCTGGACCGGCCGCTGCCGGAGCCGGTGGCCCTGACCCTCATGTACGCGCTGGAGCGCGGTATCGAGACCGCCTTCGAGCTGGAGGACTCCGAGCTGACCAGCGAACTGCTCCCGCCTGCCGACGGCTCGCGCGACCGGCTGCTGTTCACCGAGGCGGCGGAGGGCGGCGCCGGTGTCCTGCGCCGCCTCCAGGCCGAACCGGGCGCCCTCGCGGAGGCCGCCCGGCAGGCTCTGGCCCTCTGCCACTTCGACGAGCACGGTGTGGACGAGGCGGGGCCGGGCTCCGAGCGTCCCTGCGCGCGAGGCTGCTACGACTGCCTGCTCACCTACGGCAACCAGCTGCACCACGGCGCGATCAACCGCCACGACGTGGCCGACCTGCTGGTGCGGCTCGCCTCCGCCGTGGCGACGAGAGAGAAGCGCGGGGAGAACACCACGGAGCAGCACCTCAGGCTCACGACCGCCGCCGCCTCGGCTACCGGCCCCGTCGCTCCCGCACCGGCCGCCGAGCCCGGCAGCGGTCCGGGCGGTGCCCTGACCCCGGTCGAGAAGCAGTTCCTGGACTGGCTCAGGGACCGCGGTCTGCGGCTCCCCGACGAGGCGGCGGTCGCTGTCCCGGAGGCGGACGCCCGCCCCGACTTCGTCTACCGGATGCCCGGGGTCAGGCTCGCCGTCTTCGTCGGGGGCGAGGACGACCCGGCCCGGGACGAGGAGGCCGAGGACCGGCTCTTCCTGGCCCGCTGGGACGTGATCCGCTTCCCGGAGGGGGGAGACTGGGAAGCCATCGCGGCCGAGCACGCCCGTTACTTCGGCCGGGGCTCGTCCTGACGGACCCGCGCCCCGTCGCGGCTCCCTCGCACCGTGCCGTCCCTGCTCCCGACCACCCCGCCCGCCCCGATCCACCGATCCCACCCTCCCGGCCCCCGCCCCGGCCGGGACCGCCCGGAGGAAGACCCGATGACGCGCACCTACACCCCCGGCTCGCTGGTCACCGCCCGTGGCCGGGAGTGGGTCGTTCTCCCGGAGAGCGAGCCCGACCTGCTCGTGCTGCGTCCTCTGGGCGGGTCCGACGACGGCATCTCCGCCGTCTTCCCCTCGTTCGAGGAAGTGCGCGACGCGCAGTTCGCGCCCCCGTCACCGGCCGACCTCGGCGACCAGCGGGCGGCCGGGCTGCTGCGCTCCGCCCTGCGCATCGGCTTCCGCTCCGGTGCCGGCCCCTTCCGCTCCCTCGCGGGCATCGCGGTCGAACCCCGCGCCTACCAGCTCGTACCCCTGCTGATGGCGCTGCGGCAGCAGACCGTACGGATGCTGATCTCCGACGACGTCGGCATCGGCAAGACCGTTGAGGCGGGCCTGATCGCGAAGGAACTCCTCACCCAGGGCGAGGCCAGGGGCCTGGCCGTCCTCTGCTCGCCCGCGCTGGCCGAGCAGTGGCAGGAGGAGCTGCGCACCAAGTTCGGCATCGACGCCGAACTCGTCCTCGCCTCCACCGTCTCCCGCCTGGAACGCGGACTGGACTTCGGCCAGTCCCTCTTCGACCGCTACCCGCACGTCATCATCTCCACCGACTTCATCAAGTCCACCCGCCACCGTGACGACTTCGTGCGCCACTGCCCCGACCTCGTCATCGTCGACGAGGCCCATACGTGCGTGGCCGCCGACGACACCGTCTCCACGCAGAACCAGCTCCGCTACGAACTCCTGCGCCGTATCGCCGAGGACACCCAGCGCCACCTGCTGCTGGTCACCGCGACCCCGCACAGCGGCAAGGAGTCGGGCTTCCGCAACCTGCTCGGCCTGGTCCGGCCGGAGCTGGCCGACGTGGACCTGGAGACGGACCGCGGCCGGCGGCTGCTCGCCCAGCACTTCGTGCAGCGCAAGCGCGCCGACGTACGCCAGTACCTGACCAAGGAGAGCGGGCTGGCCGACGACAGCCTCACCGAGAAGACCGTCTTCCCCTCCGACCGCGAGTCCAAGGACGAGAAGTACAAGCTGTCGCCCGCCTACCGCGCGCTGCTCGACGACGCCATCGCCTACGCGAGCGAACGCGTCCGGGCCGCCGGTGAACAGGGCCGGCGCGAGGCCCGTATCGCCTGGTGGTCGGCGATCGCCCTGCTGCGCTCGCTGGTCTCCTCGCCCCGGGCCGCCGCCCAGACCCTCTCGACCCGGTCGGCCGCGGCCGTCGCCGCCAGCGCGGAGGAGGCCGACCGGCTCGCCGCCCCCCTGACCCGCGACTTTGCCGACAGCGACGCCCTCGAAGGGCTCGACGCCGCCCCCGGTGCGGAGACCGAGGGCGCGGGGGCCCGGCTCGCGGACCTCGCCGAGCGGGCCGCCGCCCTGGAGGGTTTGGAGGAGGACCTCAAGCTCGCCGCCCTCGTCCGGCACCTCAAGGCCCTCCTCAAGGACGGCTACCACCCGATCGTCTTCTGCCGGTACATCCCCACCGCCGAATACGTGGCGGAGCACCTGGCGAAGAAGCTCGGCTCCAAGACGGTGGTCAAGGCCGTCACCGGCAGCCTCTCCCCGCAGCAGCGCCTGGGCCGGATCGAGGAACTGGCCGCGCTCGCCGGGGACGACCCGGCGGCCCGACGGGTCCTCGTCGCTACCGACTGCCTCTCCGAGGGCGTCAACCTCCAGCACCACTTCGACGCCGTCGTCCACTACGACCTGGCGTGGAACCCCACCCGCCACGACCAGCGCGAAGGCCGGGTGGACCGCTACGGGCAGAAGCGCGACAAGGTCCGCGTCATCACCCTGTACGGCATCGACAACGGCATCGACGGCAAGGTCCTGGAAGTCCTCATCGCCAAGCACCGCCAGATCCGCAAGGACCTCGGCATCTCCGTCTCCGTCCCCGACGAGGCGTCCTCCGGAGTCACCGACGCCATCGTCGAATGGCTCCTCCTGCGCGGCCGGCAGCCCGAACAGGAAGGGCTGTTCGGCGTCGAGGACCTGAAGACCGTGGACGAGCGGGCCGCCGAGCTGGAGAGCCGGTGGGTCTCCGCCGCCGAACGCGAGACCGCCTCACGCTCCCGGTTCGCCCAGCGCGCCATCCACCCCGAGGAGGTCGCCCGCGAGGTGGCCGCCGTCCGCGACGCCCTGGGCCGGGCGGACGAGGTGACCGGCTTCGTCCGCCACGCGCTGGAGGCGTTCGAAGCACATGTCGTCGAAGCGGACGACGGCACGGGCGACTTCACCGCCGAGGTCAGCGGTGTGCCCGCCGGGCTGCGCGACGCCCTCGCCCCGGTGGCCGGTGCCGACGCCGTCGAGTCCGGGCGGCCCGTCCCGTTCCGGACCACGGCGGCCGTGGCCCGGGGCGAGGCCGCCCTCGTCCGCACGGACCCCGTGGTCGGCGCCATCGCCGCCCACGTCCTCAACACGGCCCTCGACGCGAAGGTCCCGGGCCGCCGGCCCGCCCGGCGCTGCGGTGTGGTCTCCACGGCCGCCGTGACCACCCCCACCACACTCCTTCTGCTCCGCTACCGCTTCCACCTCACCCTGCCCTCCCGCCAGGGCACCCGCAGGATCGTCGCCGAGGACGCCCGCCTCCTCGCCTACGAAGGCTCGGCGAAGAACCCCCGCTGGCTCCCCGAGGACCAGGCGCACGCCCTGCTGACCGCGCGGGCCGCCGAGAGCACCGACGACTACTTCCAGGAACGCACCATGAGCCGCACTCTGGGGCAACTGGACGCCGTCCAGGACCACATGGGCGCCTACGGTGATCGCCTGGCCGAGGAACTGCACGAGTCCCACCGCCGGGTCCGGCGCGCCTCCGACGAGATCGTGCAGGGCCTCAAGGTGACCGCCCAGCAGCCCGCCGACATCCTCGGCGTCTACGTCTACCTGCCCCCGATCACCGCAGACGGAGAGGCCGCCTGATGTCCGCCACCACCCGCAACCAGGTCTTCTCCGCCGTCCACACCGTCGGCGGCCTGCTCCCCGCCGACATGCTCGTCCGTATCTCGGAGAGCAAGGAGGGCAAGGACGTCCCCGGGTCCGGCCCCGCCGACTACCACGTCATCGGCCCCCGCCGGTCGGTCCGCGACGAGGCCGAACGCCACTGGGACTACCTCAAGTCGATCTGGCGCGAGCTCCGCGACAAGCTCCCCGTCAGCCCCGAGGCCGATCTGCCGGCGGACCCGACCGGGCTCGCGATCGGCCAGTGGCTCGAACCGCTCTTCAACGAGCTGGGGTTCGGCCGCCTGACGACGGTGGCCCCCGGGGAGTACCGGGCCGACAGCGACCCGGAGCGCGTCTTCCCCGTCAGCCACCGCTGGCACCACGTGCCCGTACACCTGGCCGCCTGGAACTCCGTGCTGGACAAGCGCCCCGGCGGCATCGGCACCGTACCCCCGCACTCCCTGGTCCAGGAGTGCCTGAACCGCCGGGACTCCCACCTCTGGGGCGTACTCACCAACGGCCGCCAGCTCCGCCTGCTGCGGGACTCCAACGCCCTGGCCACCGCCTCGTACGTCGAGTTCGACCTCGAAGCGATCTTCGACGGCGAACTGTTCAGTGAGTTCGTCCTGCTCTACCGGCTGCTGCACGTCTCCCGCTTCGAGACCGGGGAGACGGGCGTCCCCTCCGCGTGCTGGCTGGAGAAGTGGCGTACGGAGGCCATCGCCTCGGGCACCCGGGCACTGGACCACCACCGCGACGGCGTCCAGCGGGCCATCACCGCACTCGGCACCGGGTTCCTGCGCCACCCGGACAACACCGCCCTGCGCGAGGACCTGGACGCCGACCTCTTCCACAAGTCCCTGCTCCGCCTCGCCTACCGGATGATCTTCCTCTTCGTCGCCGAGGACCGCGACGCCCTGCACAGCCCGGACGCGAGTGCCGAGACCCGCAAGCGTTACGCCACGTACTTCGGCTCCGCCCGCCTGCGCCGCCTCGCCCTGCGCAGGCAGGGGACGGCCCACGCCGACCAGTACGCGGTCCTCCGCATCGTCCTGGACGCGCTCGGCCGCGAGGACGGCCGCCCCGAACTGGGCCTCCCGGGCCTCGGCGGCCTCTACGACGACACCGAGGCCGACGCCCCGCTGCGCGACTGCGTCCTGACCAACGCCTCCCTGTTCGAAGCGGTACGCCACCTCGCACGCGTCCGGGACGAGAAGACGGCCCGCTGGCGGCCGGTCGACTACCGCAACATGGGCTCGGAGGAACTGGGCTCCATCTACGAGTCCCTGCTCGAACTGGTGCCCAAGCACAGCGCCACCGACCGCTCCTTCGAACTGGTCAACCGCCTCGGCAACGACCGCAAGAAGACCGGCTCCTACTACACGCCGGCTTCCCTCATCGAGACCCTGCTCGACTCCACCCTCGACCCGGTGATAGACGACGCCCAGAAGCGCGGCGAGCGCGCGGCGGCGGAGGCGGGCGAGCAGGACCCGAGGGAGGCGATCATCGGTGAACTGCTGTCGCTGACGGTCTGCGACCCGGCCTGCGGTTCGGGTCACTTCCTGGTCGCGGCGGCCCGTCGTATCGCCAAACGGGTGGCGGCGGTGGACGAGAACAATCCCGAGCCGCCCCCCGTGGCCGTACGCAGTGCGCTGCACAAGGTCGTCGCCCGCTGCCTCTACGGGGTGGACCTCAACCCGATGGCGGTCGAACTGGCCAAGGTCTCCCTGTGGTTGGAGGCCCTGGAGCCGGGAAAGGCTTTGGGCTTCCTGGACGCGCACATCAAGCACGGCAACGGCCTGGTCGGCACGACGCCGAGCCTGATGCTGGACGGCATCCCGAACAAGGCGTTCAAGGCGGTGGAGGGGGACGACGACAAGTTCGCCCGATTCCTGGAGAAGCGGAACGACCACGAACGCAAGGGCCAGCGCGGGCTGTTCGACGTGGAGCTCGACCCGAAGGTCTCCAACACCGCGTTCGCCTCGGGCCTGCGGAGCATCATCGCGGCCCCCTCCGACGAACTGCGCGAGGTGCGCGCCCAGCAGGCGGCGTACGAGGACTGGCGCGGCCAGGAGGAGTACGTCCACGCCCGCCACCTGGCCGACGCATGGTGCGCCGCGTTCATGTGGCGGAAGACGAAGGACGCCCCTCCACCGGTCACCCACGAGGTCTTCCAGTCCCTGCGCGACCCGGAGGGCAGCGCGGCCTCGCAGGCCACGCACAGGGAGATTCGGGAGCTGCGGGACCGGTACCGCTTCTTCCACTGGCACCTGGAGTTCCCGGAGGTGTTCACGGTCCCGGAGAGGGCGGGGAAGCCGGGGAAGCCGGGTGCCTCGGGGGAGGGGGAGCCCGCGGAGGGGGTGGACCCGGCTACGGGGTGGTCGGGTGGGTTCTCGTGTGTGGTGGGGAATCCGCCGTGGGACAAGGTCGACTTCGAGGACAAGAAGTACTTCAGCGTGGTCGAGCCGTCGATCGCGGCCATCGCGGGCACGGCCCGGCGTACGAGGATCGCGGAGTGGGAGGCCGAGAACGAGCGGGCCGGGAACCCGGAGGCGGGACGGCGGTACCGGCTCGCGCGGCGGATGGTGAAGTCGACGTTCCTGTTCGCGGGGGCGTCGGGGGCGTTTCCGTTGTGTGGGAAGGGGTTGACTCTGCCCGGTGTGACGATGCTCCAGTTCGACCAGCTTTTCGCCGAGCGGTTTGCGATCATCGCCGCACCCAGGAGCCGCTTCGGCTGCATCATTCCCACGGCCATCGCGACAGGGGCGGGTGCACAGTATCTGTTCAGCGACTTCACCCGGCGGGGCGCGGTGGCGGCGCTGTACGACTTCGAGAACCGGAAGCCGCTGTTTGCGGGGGTGCACTCCAGCTACAAGTTCTGCCTGCTGGCGCTGGCCGGTCGCGAGCTGCGGGAGCCTGCGGCGCGCTTCGCATTTTTCCTTGAGGACACGGCGGACCTGGGAAACGCGGAGCGAGTGTTTGCGTTGAGCCCGGAGGAGATCGCGCTGATCAACCCGAATACGGGTACGCTGCCGATTTTCCGTACGCGACGGGACGCCGACCTCACGGCGGGGATCTACCGGAAGGTCCCGGTCTTGTTCAACGAGGCGGAAAGGGAAGGAAACCCCTGGAAAATCTCGTTCAAGGCGACGTTCTTCCACATGACCGATGACTCCGACCTGTTCCGCACTCGTGAAGACCTTGAGCGGGACGGCTGGGAGCTGCACGGCAACGTGTTCTCGCGCGACGGCAAGCGGATGCTCCCCCTGTACGAGGGGAAGATGGCCCACCATTTCGACCACCGGTGGAACACCTACTACGACACGGGCAACGAGGACCGTCGGCGGCTCAGTCTGCGCGAGAAACAGGACGCCGGTGTGGCCGCGATGCCTCGGTATTGGATCGCAGAAGGGGGATCTATCTCGACTGAGCGCAAAGGCAAGCCTGTCGATGTGCCCGGTGTCGCCTTGCGTTTGGAGGAACTCGGCTGGGAGAACAAGTGGCTCTACGGGTGGCGGGATGTGTGCCGCACTACCGATGAACGCACGGCCATCGCTGCGTTGTTGCCGATCAGCTCGGTGGGCCACACCTATCCTTTGATGATGCCTCGCGTGTCTGCCGAGCTCGTGGCGGTTCTTGCGGCGGTGCAGAGTTCTCTGGTCTTCGACTTCGTGAGTCGCCAGAAGATCGGCGGCATCCACATGGCGCTGATGACGTGGAAGCAGCTTCCCGTGCCGCCACCAGGCGATATGGAGCGCCATGCGGCGTTCGTTGCCGCACGTTGCAGGGAGCTTGTCTTCACAGCCGAGGACATGATTCCCCTCGCTCAGGACCTGGGAGACGACGGAGCCCCCTTCCGCTGGGATGAGCCCCGCCGCGCCCAGATCCGCGCCGAACTCGACGCCTACTTCTTCCACCTCTACGGCATCAGCCGCGACGACACGGACTACATCCTGGAGACCTTCCAGTCGGAGACCGGCGGCCTCAAGAACAACGAGATTGCCAAGTACGGCCAATACCGCACGAAGGATCTCGTCCTCGCCGAGTACGACCGTATGGCCGTCGCCGGTCTGAGTCTCACCGTGCCTCTCGTGGACGGGGAGAGCTACACCTCCACGCTCACCCCGCCGCCGGGCCAGGGGCCGCGTCATCCGGCCGAGCTGGCGGCTGGCTGAAGCGGAAAGCAGTTTCGGGCTGGGGCAGGGGGCGCGCCTTCTGTCCCCGCCCCGGGCTGTTACAGCAGGTGATCGGCCTTGCCCGCCTTGATGTCCTGGATGAGCGCGCGCAGTGCCTCGCGGGTGTCCGTGAGGTAGGCGTCCTCCTGGCCGGCCACGGCGATGTACGCGTTGCCGTCTGCGTCGGTCCCTATGCGGAAGCAGTTCGAGCTTTCTGCGCAGTAGGGGGCCTCCCAGGCGATGTCCGGCACGTTGAAATCTCCCATCAAGCGTTCGCAAGGGTGAGTATGAAGTCCCGTGACTTGCCGGGGTCGAAGGACACCGTCTGCATCCAGTCCAGCTGCGCACGGTACTTGTCGAGCTGAGCGGGGGCGTGAGTGAACCCGGGGCCGTGCGCCGAATCGAGTTGGACCGTGTCCAGCTGGGGGACCACACCCGTCGCATACATGAGGGCTTGACCAGCGCCGGGAAACGCACCGGAGGAGAACGGCACGACTCTCACCTCCACGTTGCGGAGCTCGCTCATCTCGCACAAATGATGCAACTGGGCGCGCATGACCTTCATTCCGCCGAACTCGATTCGCAGGGCCGCCTCGTGGATGTAGGCGGTGTACGAGATCGGGGTGGGGCGGTGCAGGACCTGCTGCCGCTGCATGCGCATGGCGACCCGCAGTTCGATCTCATGCTCTGACAGGGGCGGCAGGGCTGCGCTGCCAACGGCTCTGACGTATCCGTCGGTCTGGAGGAGCCCTGGTGCGTGCAGGAAGGCTCCGGCTCGCACTGCTGATGCGTGCCACTCCATCTCGGTGATGTCGAGTAGCCCAGCTGGCAACTGACCTCGGTAGGTCTCCCACCAGTCTTTGGGGCGGGGCTTGGCCATGGCGACCAGCGCTTCGACGTACTGCTCGTCGTTGCAACCGTAGTTGGTGGCAAGGGTACGTACCCGCTCAGGGGTGACCGCCCGAACACCTGCTTCCATGTTCGAGATTTTCGCTCTGTCCAGCCCGAGTAGCCGAGCGGCGTAGTCGGTGCTCTCGCCCGCGTCGTTCCGCATTCTTCGCAGCTCAGCCCCGAGACGTTTCTGGCGCTCGCTGGGGACACTCCGTGGTGGCATGCCGTGATTCTCCCCGGCCCGAACCGTGTGTGGTGCACCGGGCGGTTGCGGCAGGTGGCAAAGTCCTTGAGTGGGTGGCAATTGCCACCGTACTGCCCTACCTTAAGTCACGCGACGCTCACGCAAGGCGAACGAGAAGAGCATCGCGCGAGCCTGCCCGCGTCCTCCTGCCCTGGGAGGGGTGCGCTCGCGCCAGGGAGACGGGCCACTGCCTCGCTGCGTCGTCGAACCGTTCCGACCTGACTCGACCCGCCCCGTACCGCATCGGGGCCGTATCTCCGTAGTCGCATCACCTCGTCAACGACGCGTTCGCGTCCCGGCGTTCACAGCCGAATGGAGTCGCCATGTCCGAAAGTCTGCCCACGGTGCCCGCGAAGCCCCCCGCCACCCTCTCTGCCGATTCCCTCCCCGTCCGGCCCGCGCCCCGCACGTCCGCGCCCCGCCCGAACGGTGAACTCCCCCTGGAGACAGGGGGCTCCGCCCTGCCCGCCTACGCCTTCGGCTCCCCGTACGCCCTCCAGGTCGCGTCCCGGATCACGCAGTGCCCGCCGCCCCCGCCGGACCTCCGGGACCCCGCTGCGTCCCCCTTCGTCTACGGGTTGACGCTGCCTTCGGCCGCCGCGACTCCGCTGATCGCGCACGAGACGGCGGACGCGGTGCTCGACGTGCATGAGGTCGAGGACGAGCTGGTCGAGCCGGCTCTTGAGCTGGTACATGAACTGGCCGTCCACGCATGCCGGTTCACCGGAGCCGGGGAAATGATCCACCTCGTGCTGCGTCGCTCCGACGGCGTCCTCCAGGTGGTCGCGCACGACACCCACGCCCCGCACCTCAACTCGCGCCTGGCGCGGCAGTGCGCCGAGCGCCGCCGGGTGTCGCTCACGGCGGTACGGGAGTTGGCGGAGGGGCGGGGCGGCGAGTGCGGGTTCGCCGCCGCACATCCGCCCGCGACAGGTGTCTGCACCTGGGCGTCGATCGGTGCCGGCCTGACCGGCGCGTCGGACCCGGGAGGTGCCCAGGGGGAGGCTGCCTGACGGTGTGCGGCTACCGGGCGCTCGCGCCGTGGGCGCCCGGAGTGGGCTGCGGGGTGGTGGAGTCGGGCGGATGTTCCATGGACGTAATCGTGAGCGATAGTGCAGCCGGTAAATGTCCGTTGACAGCGCCAACGTGTGTACGTGATGATTCTGGAGTGAACGGTCCGGCGATCCTGCTGCGACCGCCGACCACTCCCGTGAGGAACACGTCATGCACCACGACAAGACCCCCCTGCGCCAGCTGATCGCCGAGCGCATCGACAGCGCGGAGCTGTCCGGGCTGTCCCCCGAGGCCGCCGCCCTGCTGCGCGACACGCTCCCGGCCCCGGCTCCGGAGGAGGCGGGCCGGGCCGGTCCCGTCTACCTCCGGTCGATCGCGGCGGCCGGCTGGCGGGGCGTCGGCCCCGAGACGAGGCTCGACCTCCCGTACGGCCCCGGCCTCACCGTGGTCACGGGCGGCAACGGCACCGGGAAGTCGAGCCTCGCGGAGGCCGCCGAGATCGCGCTCACCGGATTCAACGCGCGCTGGGACGGCAGCAACGGCGGGAAGCGGCGCGCGGTGACGTGGCGGAAGGGGTGGCGCAACCTGCACGAGGCCACAGCTCCCCAGGTCTCCGTGAGCCTCACCCTGGACGCCGCCGCCGAGCCGGTCACGGTTCGCCGGACCTGGTACGGAAAGGAGGTCGAGGAGGCGCGCACGACGGTGGTCCGGGAGGACGGCACCGAGCTGAAGCTGGACGAGTGCGTGAACGCCGACATGCTCGACGTCTACCGGCCGTTCCTGCCCTACAGCGAGCTGGGCTCGATGGTGGACGGCACGATGAGCGATCTGTACCGCAAGATCTCCACGTTCATCGGGCTCGGCCGGCTCGGCGAGATGGACATCCGTCTCGCGGCCCGGGTCAAGGAGTACGAGGACATCGAGGCGAGGCCCCGCCCGCTGAGGGCTGCGGCGGTCGAGGCGTTGACCGGTCTGGACGACCCGCGTGCCGTCGACGCGATGGCGGCTCTCGGCGGGCGCGTCCCCGATGTCGACGCCGTACGGGCCTTGCTCGACCAGGACGCGGTCGCCGACCAGGGCGAAGCGGCCCGCCTCCGGGCGCGCGCCTCCCTGACCGGACCCGACGAGACGGAAGTGGCGGGGGCGCTGGTCCGGCTCAGGGAGGCCATCGCGGCCTTCGAGGACGTACGGCACTCCGACGCGGAGGACGCGCGCCGTCTGGCCGCCCTGCTGGAGGCGGCCTTCGAGCAGCGTCGCCGGTCGGGGAGTCCGCACTGCCCGGTCTGTGGCACCGAGGACCGTCTCGACCAGGCGTGGGCCGAGGCTACCCGGGCCGAGATCGAACGGCTCCAGGCGGAGGCGGCTGAGGCCGATGCCGTACGCCGTACTCTCAGCGGCGCCAAGCGCGCCGTGCACGATGTGGTGCAGCCCGTTCCCGACCTGCTGCGGACGGAGGATTCCGAACTGGCGGAGCTGTGGCGCGAGTGGTCGCTCTGTCGGAGCCTCACGGACCCCGCCGAACTGGCCGAGTGCGTCGGACGCCTCGCGCCGAGGCTGGCGGCCGGCTGCCGTCAGTCCGGGGAGGAGGCCGCGCGTCGGCTGACCGACCGCGACACCGCCTGGCGGCCCGTGGCCGTGCGGCTCGCGGAGTGGGTCGAGGCGGCCGAGAAGGCGGCGGACGCGACCGGGCTGCGCAAGACGGCCGAAGCGGCCCGCAAGTGGTTCAGGAAGCTGACGGACGAGCTGCGGGACGACCGGATGCGGCGCTTCGACGCGCACGCCCAGGAGGTGTGGACGAAGCTCTGCGAGAGCAGCAGTGTCTCCCTCGGCCGCGTCAAGCTCAAGGGGACGGCGAAGACGGGCGGAGTGGAGCTCGACGTCTCGGTCGACGACCACGAGGCTGCGGCGTACAGCGTGATGAGCCAGGGCGAACTGCACTCGCTCGCCCTGTCGTTGTTCATCCCCCGGGCCACGCACGAGGCCAGCCCGTTCGGCTTCCTCGTCATCGACGACCCGGTGCAGTCGATGGACACCCAGAAGGTGGAGGGACTGGCCACCGTCCTCAGCGAGTGCGCCCGGCACCGCCAGGTCGTCGTCTTCACCCACGACACCCGCCTCGAACAGGCCATCACCCACCTCGGGATCGAGGCGACGGTCCACCGCATCTCCCGCGAGGAGAAGTCGCGGGTGACCGTCCAGCGGACGAGGGACCCCTTCCAGCAGGCGCTCGGCGAGGCCAAGGATGTCTCCAAGGACCCGTCCGTGCCCCGCAGCGTGGCCGACCGGGTCATCCCGGCGATGTGCCGCGCCGCGCTGGAGGCCGCCTGCGTGGAGACCGCCCGCCGCTCCGTGCGGGACGAGCGGGGGAACCGCCTCAGCCTCGCGGAGTTCGAGAAGCGGGTACCCGCACAGGCGCGGACCAGGGAGTACGTGGCCTTCGCGCTGCTGGGGGACCCCAAGGGCGACGCCCGTGCGGCCGTAGAGCGCCTGCAGCCCGGAGGCGGGGCGCTGATCCGCGAGCTGAACAGCGGTGCGCACGGGGACCTGGCGACCGTCACGGAACGTGGGAGGCTGGTGGAGCGTACGGAAGAGCTGGCCGAGGCCGTCCTGAGCTTCGGCCGGGGCACCGTCGGCCCGCAGGGCGGTGCCCGATGACGGACGACACCGCGCGGGCGGACGTGAACGCCGCCCGGTCCCTCCTGCGCCCCGCCGCCGGCACGATGACCTCGCTCGGCCCCGCAGTGCGGGCCCGTGCCGCGGCCCTGCTGCTGCGCCAGGCCCTCGAACACGGCCTGGACGACTTCTGGCAGGGCGTGACCCCGGACATGACGCACGTGCGGAAGCACGGCATCCTGTGCCTGGGTCCGTACACCGGCCGGGAGACCGCCAGGCGTTGCTACCTCACCTGGTCCGCGCTCAGCACGGCCTGCCACTACCGGGTGCACGAACTGCCCCCGGCGCCGACGGAGATCCAGAGCCGCCTGCTGGAGGTGGAGGCCCTGCTGGACATGCTGGACAGGGGCCCGACGGTCCCGTACGCCGTGCCGTCCCCGCTTTCGGCCCCGGAGGACGCGGCGGGGTCGTCCGCCACCCCCGTGACACCCCCGGCGGCGGTCCGTTCCGTTCCGAAGCCCGGCCCGCCGCCGGGACGGCGGGCCGCGCTTCCGCCCGCTGTCGGCCCGTGAGCATCCGTGACGTGGTGCCGTCCGCACGCCTCACGGTCGTCGGCGGACGGCGCTCCTCACGACCGTACGGGCATCCGCAGGACCGGCTTCGGCAGCCACCCGATGCGCCTCAGCGTCGGCACGACCCGGCTGAGCAGGAAGAAGACGGTTGGCCAGCGGCGCGGGCATCTCCGGCACCACGGCGGGCTGGTAGAGGACGAGATCGCGTTCGCCGTTCTCCCACCGGGTGTCGTGGACCGCGAGATCCGGGCGGCCCTCCAGCTTCACCTTCCACACGGCCGCCGTACCTCCGTACCGCTCACCGGAACAGGTGGCCGCGACGCCTTTCGGCACCAGGCCGTCCCGGCGCAGAACGAACTGATCCATGATGGCCATGACGACCACGCCCCTCCCCTGTGAGGTGGCGCACACCGCGCCCCCCTGTGTGGAGATCATGCGATGAACCAGTAAGAAAAGAACGGCTGTGGGAAAAGGTGGCGATGCGGTTTTCACCCCGAACGGGAAGAGGACGATGAGCAGCACGGGGGAAGTTCTGAACAGCCCGGACAGGACGTCCGAGTTCCTGCTCCGGCTGCCCGGCGCGGGCGATGTCGACCGCGCCCGGGGCGTACTGCTGGATGCCGTCGGGACCAACGGGAGCCGGAAGTTCCGCATCCTGGCCGGCTCACCCGCACGAGACCGTGAGATGCCGTCCTTCAAGAAGCACTTCAGCGCCACGGCCAGGATGCGCGCACGGCTGAAGCAGCGGGGTGTACTGCGCCCGTCCACGCGGTGGCCCGGCTGGCTGGAGGCGGCCGAGGACATCGACTGCGGCTCACCCTCCTTCGCGGCCGGTGTCCTGGTGGGGTCACCGCGCAACGGGTGGATCGACTGGAAGACCGAGGACGACGTGCCGCTCTCGGACTTCATGGAGGGCGTCTGGTCCGGCCCCGCCCGGTCCTGGCTGATACGCGGCAACAACGTCTCCGGTACCGACCTCGTCCAGCAACTCTGGCTGCCCGAGGGACGCGTCTCCCTCGCCGCCCCCCGGCTGCGGCAGGGGGTCGGCCAGGGCGTCAGCAAGGAACGGCTGCGCGCCATGGTCGAGGAGGACTGGGGCACCACCGCCACGTACAGCCAGAAACTCGAACTGGTCGAGGAGCTGCATGCCTTCCTGTCCCGGATGAAGCCCGGAGACACCGTGTGCACCTTCTCCGGCGGGCGGTTCTACGTCGGGCAGATCTCCGGGTCGGCCGAGCAGACGGCGTCCGAGAACAGCCTGTCGAACCTCCGGCGGCCCGCGGAGTGGCAGAGCACCGGCCACCCCTACGACACCCTGCCGGAGGAGATCCAGCAGCGGCTCGCAGCCCAGCACGATGTCGTGGACCTGACGGCGGTGCAGGCGCACATCGACGGGCTCGGCCGCTCCGACGAGGAGCTGGAGGACGAGGCCGTCGAGTCGGAGAGCGGCCCCGGCGGCACGACACCCGCTCTCGCCGCCCGCCGCGAGCTGGAACTGCCCGTCCCGGACCAGGCCCTTGCCGACGAACTCTTGACCCACGACGTGGACTGGCTCCAGGAGGTCCGCGAACTGATCCGGGACGAGAAGCAGTTGATCCTGTACGGGCCGCCGGGCACGGGCAAGACGTACACCGCCATCAAGCTGGCCGAATACCTCAGCGGCGGGGCCGAGCGCGTCAAGCTCGTCCAGTTCCACCCGTCCTACTCCTACGAGGACTTCTTCGAGGGCTTCCGGCCCCGCGAGCACCCGAAGACGGGCGAGGTCGCCTTCCGGCTCACCCCCGGCCCGCTGCGCGACCTGGCCGACCTGGCCACCCGCGAGGGCAGCCACCACATCCCGCACTTCCTGATCATCGACGAGATCAACCGGGCCAACCTGGCCAAGGTCTTCGGCGAGCTGTACTTCCTCCTGGAGTACCGCAACAGGTCGGTGCGGCTCACCTACTCCGGCGACGACTTCCCCCTCCCGCCCAACCTGTTCGTCATCGGCACGATGAACACCGCCGACCGTTCGATCGCCCTGGTCGACGCCGCCATGCGCCGCCGCTTCGCCTTCGTCGAACTGTCACCCCGCACCGAACCGACCCGCGGCCTGTTGCGGCGCTGGCTGCAGCGGGAAGGGCTCGGCAGCCGCGCGGCGGACCTCCTGGACGCCCTCAACGCACGCATCGACGACGAGGACTTCCTCATCGGTCCCTCGTACTTGATGAAGGAGAGCGTGCACCGGGAAGGCGGCCTGGACCGGACCTGGCGGACCAAGATCCTGCCGCTCCTGGAGGAGCACCACTACGGGGAGTCCCTCGACATCGCGAAGCGGTACGGACTCGACGCCCTGTCCCGCTCCCTCGGCGACGGCGACGGCGGGGGAGGAGGCGGATCGGGAGCGGACGGCGGCGACGGCGGCACGGGCGCGGCGGCTCCGTGACGACCGTCGAGCTGGACGAGCACGGGGCCGCCGTCAGCGTGCCGCTCCCCGACGAGGTGGGCCGGGCGCTCGCCGCCGCCCGCATCGTGGAGGCGGCACCGGACCCGTACCGCCCCGGCGCCTGGCGGCTGCGGGCCGGAGGCAAGGTCGGAGCGGTGGCCCTGAAGGCGGCGGGGCGGGAACCCGTGATCCTGCGCATCGCGCCCAAGGTGCCGGTGCGCAGGCTGTTCTTCCTCATCGGCTACGCCGCCGACCCCCGGGTCCACCGGGACGGTGAGGTGGACGTGAGCGAACACGAGGAGATCGTTCCGGCACTGGCCCAGGGGTTCGAGCGGGCCCTCGAACGCGCGCTGCGCCAAGGAGTACTCCAGGGCTACCGTCACACCGAGGAGGCATCACCCGTCGTCCGTGGGCGCGTCCGGGAGGCCGACCAGGTCAACCGCCACCACGGGCGGGCCTTCCCCGTCGAGATCGCCTACGACGACTACGGCACCGACATCGCGGAGAACCGCCTCCTGAGGGGCGCGGTGGAGCGGCTGCTCCCCTTGCATCGCGTCCCGGGCGACGTACGCCGCCGACTCCGCCACCACCGGGCCCGCCTGCTGGACGCCGAACCGCTGGGGCGAGGAATGCGGGACCTGCCGCAGTGGCAGCCCAGCCGGCTCAACCACCGCTACCTGCCCGCGCTGAGGCTGGCCGAGACGATCCTGCGCGGGGCGTCGGTGGAGCACGGCACGGGCGGAGCCTCGGTCGACGGGTACCTCATCGACACACACAAGATCTTCGAGGACTTCGTCTGCGTCGCTCTGCGTGAGGCACTGGCGCGGTACGGCGGACGCACGGCCCTCCAGGCCCGCGGGGTGTACCTGGACGACGCCGGGGAGATCAGCATGCGCCCCGACCTGGTCTGGTACGGCGAGGACGGGACTCCTCGGGCCGTGGCGGACGCCAAGTACAAGGCGGAGAAGCCGGAAGGATTCCCGGACGCCGACCTCTACCAGATGCTCGCCTACTGCACGGCGCTCGGTCTCCGGGAGGGCCACCTGGTCTACGCGCGGGGGTACGAGCCGACCGTGACGCACCGGGTACGCCACTCCCCAATCCGCATCCACCAGCACGCGCTGACCCTGGACCGCCCCCCGGGAGAGCTGCTCGCCGAGATCGCCGCCCTCGCCCGCGCGATGATCTGTGGCACGTCCGGCACCGCGTCCGGAGCCACGTCCGGCATTGCTGCGGGGACGGACACCGGCGACGTCGCCGTCAGGCGGAATCCTCGGGAGGCGTGAGCGCCCCGCTGGTGAGACCGTCACGGGCGAGCGCGCCCGCCTGCTCCGTGAGCCGGGCGACCTCGGCCACGTACTCCTCGAACTCCCGCAGTGCGCGGAAGGCGGCACCGTAGCGGCGCTGCTCCTCCACGGCCATCCGCGGCACGCGCGCTCCCTTCGCGTCGAGGCGGAAGGAGCCGCTGCCGCTGGTCGAGCGGCGGTTGTTGGACGCGCTGCGCAGGAACCCCCGCAGATAGTCGGTGTCCAACTGGTCGCTCGTCGAACGGGGTTCGCCGTCGGCCAGTTCGACGAGCCCGGCGCGGGAGAGGTCGGCCATGCTGACGGTCGCGCCGTCCAGCGTTCCCGGCCCCTCGCCCGCCGAGAGCGCGGGCAGCAGCGCGTTCAACCGCTCCAGCCGTTCCTCGATCCGCTGCCGGAGAGCGCGGTACTCGGCCGGCAGATCCTCGCGCGCCGCGTCCACATGGGCACTCGGGGTGAGGTCGACGGCGTCGTTGAGCAGATCGATGAGGGGTACGTCGACGGCTTGCCCAGCCGCCGGTTCCATCGGACCGTCAGGCGAGTTGGAGGTCAGATCCACCATGCGCACGGACTGCGAGCCACCGGACGCGCCGGCCGGGCGGCGCAGTATCCACAGATGGACGGGTTGTGCGTGGGAAACCACCATCCCGGGTGGCAGGGCCACGACATCCGTGAGGATGCCCCGGCGCACCATCTCCGCCCGGATACGGCGTCCGGCCTTCCGGTAGGCCACGGAGGCCGGCATGACGGCGACGACCCTGCCGCCGGGCGCAGTGTGCGCGTAGCAGTGCTGGAGCCAGGCAAGGTCCCCCTCCGCCTTCGAGGGCGTGCCCAGCTCCCACCGGGAGTCGAGGAGCAGTTCCTCCCGGCCCCAGTCCGGACCGGCGGTCGGGGGGTCGCACAGGACCAGGTCCGCATGGAGGTCCGGCCAGTGGTCGTGTCGCAGGGAGTCCCCTGTCTCGATCACGGTGTCCTGCTGCCCGGCCAGCTCGGCCCGTGCCCCTGCCAGCCCGGCCGCCGCCGGATCGATGTCCTGGCCGCGTCGTATCGGCCCTTCGGCGGGCCCGACGGACAGGAGAAGCGTCCCGATGCCGCATGCGGGGTCGAGGACGACGGAGCCACCGGACACCGGACCCGCGAAGTGACTGACCGCCTTGACCAGGCGCGACGAAGTGACCTGGTCGGAGCCGACGCGTCGTGAGGAGTCGCGGAACCGCCCCACCAGCTGCTCGACGACCTGGGCCGGCGATTCCTGGTCGGCCAGCCGGGTGGCCAGGCCGACCAGGGTCTCGTCCAGCCCGTCGGCGTCGCCACGGGCCAGCATCCGGGCGACGCCGGCGACCCCCGTGATGATGTCGTCGCCGAAGGCGCCACGTAGCGCTTGCCAGAGGCGGACGTCGTCCGAGACGTCGGTGCCCTTCTGCTGCTGGGCGAGCCAGGAACGGACCTCGGAGAGAGAGAAGAGCGGAGTGCTCGCCCCGGCATCGGCAGGGGCGGGAAAGTCGTTGTACCGCCGTCGCCAATTGGAGACGGCGGCCCGGGTCACCCCCGCCAGCCTGGCGATCTCTGCTCCGGTGATCAGTGATTCGGAAGCCGCAGGAGCCGATTCCTTCATGACCTCATCGTACACGCAGGCGCACTCAAACCGACACCTGTCACGTTGACGACGTCAACAAAACAAAGGGTGGGTCCTCGCCGGTGTATTGAATTCATCGCGCCGACATCGGCCAAGTGAAGTTTCCCCGTGATCTTGGACACTCGATGGTCATGCCGCGAGGGTGTGCCGCTGCCGGGTCTCGGCCGGGGTGAGGCAGCCGAAGATCTTGTGTCCGCGTAGACGGCGGCGGTTGTAGAACGTCTCGATGAAGTCGAAGACGTCGGCACGGGCGGTGATCCGGTCGGGCCGGACACGGGTGCCGACTCTTCTCTGAGCAGGGCCCAGAAACTCTCTGCGGCGGCGTTGTCGAAGCGGGATCCGGTGCGTCCGCAGCTCTGGCGAAGTCCCAACTCCCGTAATCAAGCACGAAATCGGGTCGAGGTGTATTCGCTGCCGCGGTCGCTGCGGATCACGCAGCCGGGTTGCAGTCCGCCGCGGCCGCAGGCCATGTCGAGTGCGTCGACGACGGGTTCGGCGCGGTGGTTGTCGGCCATCGAGCAGCCGACGGCCTCGCGGGTGGCCAGGTCCAGCCGGCAGGCGAGGTAGAGCCGGCCCTCGGCGGTGGGCAGGTAGGTGATGTCGCCGACCAGTACGGTTCCGGGCGTATCGGCGTGAAGTCGCGGCCGATCGGGTCCGGGGCCGGCTTCGCCTTCTTGTCCGGCCGGGTCAGTGAGCGGTGCTCGCGGCGGGTGACGCCACGGATGTCGCGCTCGCGCATCACGCGGGCTACACGCTTGCGGTTCACCGGCCGCCCGAGGCGACGCAGCTCGGCGTGGACGCTCGGGACACCGTAGGTACGGTGGGAGGCGAGGTGCGGCACGGTGATTTCGTGCGCGAGTGCGTCGTCGGCGGCCTGGCGCCTGCGACGGGCGGCTACGCCCTCGCGCCAGGCGTAGCAGGAGGAGCGGGCCACATGCGGGACCCGGCACAGCAGGCGGATCGGGCAGTTCGCCTTCTCCGCATGGATGAACCGGTACAACTCGCTCACCCATCGTTCTCCTTCACGAAGAAGGCGGTCATTTTTTCAGGATCTCGATCGTCTGCCGCTGTTCGCGGTTCTCCTTGCGCAGCCGGCGCAGTTCGTCGCGTTCGGCGTTGGTCAGCTCGCCCGGGGCGCCCTCGCCCCGGTCGGCTTTGGCCCGGCGGTACCAACCGCGCAAGGGCTCCGAGCTGATGCCCAGCTCCCGGGCGACCGCGGTGACCGTCTCACCCGAGGAGTCGACGAGCGCGATCGCGTCCCGCTTGAACTCCTCGGTGTACCGCTTCGTGTAATCGCTTCCCACCTGGTGCTATTTCCTCTGTAACCTCAAGTCCCAGTTTCCAGGTGTCCACGATCGAGGGGAAGCTTCAAGGGGGAACTGTCCCCAGTGACGGTAGTGGCGGGCTCTGGCAACGGGGGCGCCGATACGGGAGCCGGAATCCGAAGTCGGCTCTTAAACGGCTCCCCAGGCGCCTCCGGAAACCACTCAGGGGCCTGATCCACAAAGTGGATCAGGCCCCTGACCTGGTCTTACGGCTGTCGGGGTGGCGGGATTTGAACCCACGACCTCTTCGTCCCGAACGAAGCGCGCTGCCAAGCTGCGCTACACCCCGATCGCCGCCAGTGTCCCGGCGACATCGATTACTTTAGCCCACCTGCGGCCGGAGACGAAATCCGGTTTTTATCCCGATCGAGTTGTGGGTGAGGGGTACCGGGGTGGGGTAGGTCTGTTGGGGTACGCGCGAGGGCCGGAGGGGGAAGGTGAGCGGGGGATGCGCGAGGGGTTACACGTCCCGGGCCGTCAGGGTCAGCAGTGTCGCCTCGGGAGGGCAGGCGAAGCGGACCGGGGTGTAGCGGTTGGTGCCGCAGCCGGCCGAGACGTGGAGGTAGGCGCGGTTGCCGTCCACCGAGTGGGAGGAGAGGCCCTTCACGCGGTCCGTGTCCAGGTCGCAGTTGGTGACCAGGGCTCCGTAGAAGGGGATGCAGAGCTGGCCGCCGTGGGTGTGGCCGGCCAGGATCAGCGGGTAGCCGTCCGAGGTGAAGGCGTCCAGGGAGCGCAGGTAGGGGGCGTGGACCACGCCGATGGAGAGGTCGGCGCCCGTCTCCGGGCCGCCCGAGACCTCCGCGTAGCGGTCGCGCTTGATGTGCGGGTCGTCGAGGCCGGTGAAGGCGAGCTCCAGGCCGTCGAGCTTGAGGCGGCCGCGGGTGTTGGAGAGGTTCAGCCAGCCCGCCTCGTCGAAGGCGTCCCGCATGGGTTCCCACGGGTTGTGGACGACGTTGACCGCCGGGGCGTTCCCGTTGAGACCGTGCTTGCCCGCGGTCTTCTCGAAGAGGTAGCGGACGGGGTTGCGGAGCTTGGGCCCGTAGTAGTCGTTGGAGCCGAAGACGTACACGCCCGGGAGCTCCATCAGCGGGCCCAGTGCGTCCAGCAGCTCCGGTACCGCCTCCGGGTCGGAGAGGTTGTCGCCGGTGTTCACGACGAAGTCCGGCCGCAGGCCCGCGAGTGACTGCAGCCAGGCGCGCTTCTTCCGCTGGCCGCTCACCATGTGGACGTCGGAGATCTGCAGCACGCGCAACGGACGTGCTCCGTGCGGGAGTACGGGGACGGTGACCCTTCGCAGGCGGAACGAGCGGGCCTCGAATCCGGCTGCGTAGGCGAGACCGGCGGCGCCGGCCGCGGCGGTGACCGCCGCGATTTTCAGGGGTACTCCGTAGCGTGCGCGCATGCGCCCATCGTCGCAGACGGTTCGTGTCCACGGGAAAACCGGCGGGCGGCGGGCGCCCCGCACCTGCCACAATCACCACATGACCACGCTCAAGTCCAAGCTCAAGGAAGACCTCACCACGGCCATGAAGGCGCGCGACGAGCTGACCTCGTCCACGCTCCGACTGACCCTCACCGCGATCACCAAGGAGGAGGTCAGCGGCAAGTCGGCCCGCGAACTCTCCGACGACGAGGTGCAGAAGGTGATCGCCAGGGAGGCGAAGAAGCGTCGCGAGGCGGCCGAGGCCTTCTCGCAGGGCGGCCGGACCGAGCAGGCCGAGCGGGAGAAGAAGGAGGGCGAGCTGCTCGACGCCTACCTCCCGCAGCAGCTGAGCGACGAAGAGCTGGCCGCGATCGTGGCGTCCGCCGTCGATGAGGCGAAGGCCGGCGGCGCCGAGGGGCCGCGTGCGATGGGCGCCGTCATGAAGATCGTGAACCCGAAGGTCGCGGGGCGTGCGGAGGGCGGCCGGGTGGCCGCTCAGGTCAAGAAGCTCCTCGCGGGCTGAGACCGGGCCTCGGGAGTCACCCGGGCGGCCGGGCCCGGCCGCCCGGGTGGCGCTGTGGGGTCTGCGGAGTCTGTGGGGCCAGTGCGTCCAGCGGTCCCGTTGCCGGTCGCGGTGTTCTGGACATGAAGGTGGGGCGCCCCCGGCCCGGGGGCGCCCCACCTTCATGTCCAGAACACCGCGACCGCTACTGCGGCAGGTCAGGGACCTTGCGTGCCGTTGTTGCCCTGGCCGCGGCCGTGGCCGTTGTTGCCGCCGATCAGGTCCGGCGGAATGCTGATGCCGGGGAAGGGGCTGTCGCCGCCGGGCTTGTCGTCGCCGTCGCCCGGCTTCTTCTTGTCGTTGTCCTTCTTGCCCTTGTCTTCCTTCGGCTTCGCCCGTGGTACGTCCACCGCGTTGAAGGCCGGCGTCTCGGAGGCGTTCAGGGAGCCGGTCATCGCGGTCTTCCAGATCGGACCGGGCAGACAGCCACCGCAGACGTCGTCGTAGTACTGACCGCCGATGGTGATGTTGCTCATCGGGATCTGCTTGGCACCGTCACTGCCGACCCACACCGCCGTGGACAGGTTCGGCGTGTAGCCGACGAACCAGGCGTTCTTGCGCTCGTCGGTGGTACCGGTCTTGCCCGCGTTGTCACGGTCACTGAGACCGGCCTGCTGCCCGGTGCCGTCCGCCACGACGCCCTTGAGCATCTGGTTGATGGTGTCCGCGGTGTGCTCGCTCATGGCCTGCGTGCACTTCGACTTCGGTACGCCGATCTGCTTTCCGTCCGGCTTCGTCACCGAGAGGATCGCGATGGGGGAGCAGTACTTGCCGCGGTTGGCGAAGGTGGCGTACACCGAGGCCATCGCCAGCGGCGTCGACTCCTGGCCACCGAGGGTGGTGGAGGCGACGGGCTGCAGCGGCTTGTTGTTGCCGCGGATGTAGCCGACCTTGTCCGCCATCGAGAGGGTCTCGCAGAGACCGGCCTTCTGCTCCAGCTTCGCGAAGTAGGTGTTGATCGACTTGCCCAGCGCGCTGGTCATGTCGAAGGTGCCCTTCTCCGTCTCCAGCTCGTTCGACACCTCCCAGGGGCGGTTGTCGGCAGGCCGGTTGTCGCAGGTCCGGAAGCTCTCGCCGGGCAGCGAGATCTGGTGGTCGGAGGTGAAGTCCTGCGCCGGACTGATCCCCTTCTCCAGGGCCGCCGCCGCGGTGATCGGCTTGAAGGTCGAACCGACCTGGAAGCCGGCGTAGCTGCCGCCCATCTTGTGGTCGACGTTCAGGTTCAGCACGGTCTGGTGCTTGGACTGGTCCAGTCCGTACGGGCGGGACTGGGCCATCGCCGTGATCTGGCCCGTACCCGGCTTCACCTGCACGACCGCGTCAGCGATCTTGTCGTCCTTGTTGACCCGGGAGGTCGCGGCCTCGTTGGAGGCGGCCTGCGAGCGCGGGTCGAGCGTCGTCTTGATCGTGAGACCGCCGGTCGCCCAGAGCTTGGCGCGGTCCTTCGCGGTCTTCCCGAAGGCGGGATCGCCCGTGACGATCTGCCGTACGTAGTCGCAGAAGAAGCCGGAGCCGCTGACCGCGGTGATGCAGCCGTTCTGCGGCCGCTTGACCTTCAGCTTGATCGGCGTCGCCTGAGCCTTGGCGGCCTCGGCCTTCGAGATGTCCCCGACATCCGCCATCCGCTGGAGCACGGTGTTGCGACGCTTGGTCGCCTCCTCCGTGTCGTTCACGGGGTCGTAGCGGCTGGGCGACTGCACGATGCCGGCCAGCAGCGCCGCCTCCTCCACCTTCAGGTCCTTCGCCGACTTCGAGAAGTAGCGCTGCGAGGCCGCCTCGACCCCGTACGCCTGCTGTCCGAAGAACGTGATGTTGAGGTAGTTCTCCAGGATCTTCTTCTTGCCGAGCTCTTCCTCGACCTGGATCGCGTACTTCAGCTCCTGGACCTTGCGGCCGAGCGTCTGCTGGGTGGCCTCGGCGACCTTGGCCGGGTCGTCGCCCGCCTCCTCGACGAAGACGTTCTTCACGTACTGCTGGGTGAGGGTCGACGCGCCCTGCGCGGTCCCGCCCGACTGAACGTTTCGGTTCATCGCGCGCAGGATGCCCTTGAGGTCGACCGCGCCGTGCTCGTAGAAGCGGGCGTCCTCGATCGCGATGATCGCCTTCTGCATGTACGGCGAGATGTCCTTCAGCGGCACAACGGTGCGGTCGCGGGAGTAGACCGTGGCGATCTGGCCGCCCTTGTTGTCCAGAATGGTGGTTCGCTGCATCAGCGGCGGCGTCTTCAGATTGGCCGGGATCTCGTCGAACCCGTCGACCGTCCCCTTGGCGGCGAGACCCAGTGCTCCGGCGGCCGGCAGCGCGATGCCCGCCAGGACCACTCCGGAGAGTGCGGCGACACCGAGGAACTTGGCGGCCTGCTGGGTCGTCGTGAGACCCCCGCCCGAGCGCTTCTTTGGCATGGGGGCAGCCTACGTTCTCATTCGCCGGACACACGTATATGCCTTGGCCTAAGCTGCTCTCAACTGTCACAGCAGTCCGGTTTCGTATCAACCCCCCTGCATGACCCTGTGGATGGCCCGACCACGATTCAGGCGCTCCCGAAAACGCCTCGTGTGTCATCGAACGTCCGTTGTGTCTCAGATGGTCTGTCCCGATTCTCTCGGGATAGTCGCGGATGTCCTCACCTCACTCCCCTGGGTGATCTGCCGCATACGCATAGTCCGTTCGGGCCATTCAAGATTGGGCCCGAAGGGGGTGTTGTGCTGTCGCCACCTTCCGTAACGTCCTCAACTGGCAGCGGTGAATATGCCGCTGTCGCCGTGGGGGAGCCTCGATTCGGGAGAGGACGGCGCCGGGATGGGCTGGGTAACCGACTGGAGTGCGCAGGCAGCCTGCCGCACTACCGATCCGGATGAACTGTTCGTACAAGGGGCAGCGCAGAACAGGGCCAAGGCGGTGTGCACCGGATGTCCGGTGCGGACCGAGTGCCTGGCCGATGCGCTGGACAATCGCGTCGAGTTCGGCGTGTGGGGCGGGATGACCGAGCGGGAGCGCCGCGCACTGCTGCGCAGGCGTCCGACCGTCACGTCCTGGCGCCGGCTGCTGGAGACCGCACGCAGTGAGTACGAGCGGTCCACGGGCATCCTGCCCGTGGCGATCGGGCTGGAGGACGACGAGCTGCACGAGACGCTCGCCGCCGTGGGGTAACCCCGGGACGGCGGGTGAGCGGTCCGGCCCCGCGGTGCGGACCACGTGGTGCGGGCGGGGTCCCTGACGTGCACTTCGGACGACGTGGACTTCGGACGAGGTGGAGTGGGGGACGACGTCTCGTACGGCCGACGTCCACAGCTACGGCCGACGTCTACTACGGATGCCGACGTCTACTACGGATGACGTGTGCTTCGGATACCGACGCGCACGGCGGATTTACGAGGTGGCTAGGCAGCCCCGGCCGGCGCGGAACCGGTCGCGAGCCGGTCCCCGATGGCTCGCAGCCCTGCGAGGTCATGCACATCTCCGGGCAGCGCGGCCACCGCCGTCACGGCCACCTCGGGATGCTGCGCGGTGAAACGGTCGCGTGTGTGCTGTTCGCGCGCGACCACCTGCATCCTTTCGGCGTGCAGACGCAGCAGACCGGCGGTCAGCTGCTCGACGGAGACAGCCGGGGCAGCGGAGGTATCCGCGTCTGCGTCTGCGTCTCTGTCTGCGTCTCTGTCTGCGCCGGCCTTCGGTGTGGCCTCTGGTACGTCGGCGGGCTCGTGCTCATGGTTGTGCTCGTGTTCGTGTTCGTGCTCCGAGGCGTGCTCGGACAGGTCGGGGGTGACGGCTCCAGTGGTGTCTGTGGTCTGTGCGATCCCGGCCGCGGGGGAGTCGGCGGGCTCACGAAGTCCAGCCTTCCCGGCCCCCTGATCCACAATGCCGGCCGCATCAAGATTTTCTGCGGCGGCCAGCGCCTGCCCGGCCGAGAGCCGGGCGGCCTCACTGTCGTGCACCCGGTTGAGGACCAGTCCCGCCAGCGGCATGTCCTCCGCGGCCAGCCGCTCCACGAAGTACGCCGCCTCGCGGAGCGCGTCCCGCTCCGGCGTCGCGACGACGAGGAACGCCGTGCCGGGTGCCTGGAGCAGCTTGAACGTGGCATCGGCGCGGGTGCGGAACCCGCCGAACATGGTGTCCATCGCGGCGACGAAGGTCTGTACGTCCCTCAGGAACTGGCCACCGAGCAGCTTCCCGAGTGTCCCGGTCATCATCGACATGCCCACATTGAGGAACTTCATCCCGGCCCGGCCGCCCATTTTGGCCGGGGCCATCAGCAGCTTGATGAACTTCCCGTCCAGGAACGAGCCGAGCCGCTTCGGCGCGTCCAGGAAATCAAGCGCGGAACGCGACGGCGGGGTGTCGACGACGATCAGGTCCCACTCCTCGCGCGCCCTGAGCTGACCGAGCTTCTCCATAGCCATGTACTCCTGCGTGCCCGCGAAGCCGGCCGACAGGGACTGGTAGAAGGGGTTCTCCAGGATCGCGCGGGCCCGCTCACCGTCCGCGTGCGCCTCGACGATCTCGTCGAAGGTCCGCTTCATGTCGAGCATCATGGCGTGCAGTTCGCCGGAGCCCCGGGTCTCGATGCCCTTCACCTGGCGGGGGACGTTGTCCAGCGAGTCGATGCCCATGGACTGGGCGAGCCTGCGGGCCGGGTCGATGGTGAGGACGACGACCTTGCGGCCGCGCTCGGCCGCGCGTACGCCGAGCGCCGCGGCGGTCGTGGTCTTGCCGACACCGCCCGAGCCGCAGCACACGATGATCCGGATGTCCGGGTCGTCGAGGAGGGCGTCGGTGTCCAGGGCGGGGGCGGTCGCCGCCGAGGGACCGGCGTGGTTGCCGCCGCCGCCGCCGTCGCGGTCGCTGCTCGCGTCGTGGTTCCTGTCCGATGTCATGAACCCACTCCTTGTCCCGCCGCCCCTTCGCCCACGCCTTGCTTACGGAGCTCCGTCGCGAGCTCGTACAGTCCGGCCGGGTCCACACCCTCACCGATCAGCGGGAGTTCGTACCCCGGAAGTCCGAGGCCTGCCAGCACCGCGCGCTGTTCACGCTCCAGCTCGACCCGCTGGGCGTGCTCGGCGGCCTGCGCGAGCAGCGGGCGCACGAGGGCCGCGGAGCCGGTCACGCCGGCCCGGGTGAGCGTTTTGGCGATCTCCTTGCGGCGGCCGCCCGCGGCGGTGCGCAGCGCGTCCTCGTCCAGCAGATGCGGGCGCACCATGTTCACGATGACCCGGCCCACCGGCAGCTCGGCCGCCCGGAGCTCGGTGATGCCGTCGGCGGTCTCCTGGACCGGCATCTCCTCCAGGAGGGTCACCAGATGGACCGCGGTCTCGGGCGACTTCAGCACCCTCATCACGGCCTGCGCCTGATTGTGTATCGGGCCTATCCGGGCCAGCCCCGCCACCTCGTCGTTCACGTTGAGGAAGCGGGTGATGCGGCCGGTCGGCGGCGCGTCCATGATCACGTAGTCGTAGACGAACCGGTTCTGCTTGTCCTTGCGGCGCACCGCCTCGCAGGCCTTGCCGGTCAGCAGGACGTCCCGGACGCCGGGCGCGATCGTGGTGGCGAAGTCGATCGCGCCGAGCTTCTTGAGCGCCCGGCCCGCGCTGCCGAGCTTGTAGAACATCTGGAGGTAGTCGAGGAGGGCGCGCTCGGCGTCGATCGCGAGGGCGTACACCTCCCCGCCGCCCGGTGCGACGGCGATCTTGCGTTCCTCGTAGGGGAGGGAGTCCGCCTCGAAGAGCTGGGCGATGCCCTGTCTGCCCTCGACCTCGACGAGGAGGGTGCGCTTGCCCTCGGTCGCGAGGGCAAGCGCGAGGGCGGCGGCGACCGTGGTCTTACCGGTACCGCCCTTGCCGCTGACGACCTGGAACCTGCTCACGTATTCGAGCCTAACCAGTCGTACCGCAGGCTACGCACGAGGCTGCGCGTCTCGTGGATTGCACAGGCATTACAGTCGGGCCATGACCAAGTGGGAATACGCGACCGTGCCCCTTCTCGTGCACGCGACCAAGCAGATTCTGGACACCTGGGGCGAGGACGGCTGGGAGCTGGTCCAGGTCGTTCCCGGCCCGAACAACCCCGAGCAGCTCGTGGCCTACCTGAAGCGGGAGAAGCAGTAGTGGCGGGCGTCGTCGAGGCGAAGCTCATCGAGCTCGGACTGCCCCTGCCGGCCGTCGTGCCGCCGCTGGCCTCGTACCAGCCGGCCGTGCAGTCCGGGGTGTACGTGTACACCTCGGGCCAGCTGCCGATGGTGGACGGCAAGCTCGCCGTCACCGGCAAGGTCGGCGCGGAGGTCACGCCCGACGAGGCCAAGGAGCTGGCGAAGACCTGCGCCCTCAACGCGCTCGCCGCGGTGAAGTCGGTCGCGGGCGACCTGGACCGGATCGCGCGTGTCGTGAAGGTCGTCGGCTTCGTCGCCTCGGCCACCGACTTCACCGGCCAGCCCGCCGTGATCAACGGTGCGAGTGAACTGCTCGGTGCCGTTCTCGGAGACAAGGGCGTGCACGCGCGCAGCGCCGTGGGCGTCGCGGTGCTGCCGCTGGACGCACCGGTCGAGGTCGAGATCCAGGTCGAACTGACCGGGGTCTGAGCCGGTCCCCTCCCGACGCTGACGTCGCCGGCTGCGCCGACGTAGCCGACTTCCTCCGATCCCGTCCGGTCACGACGACCGGGCGGGATCTTCTGTGTGCGGGGGCCGGTTGTCGTTGTGCCGGTGGCGATCATCTGTGTACGGGACATGTACGGATCTCGGCCCCCTCGAACATCCTCGCGGTTCCGGATAGCCTCCGGCCATGTCCAATGGTCAGTGGTACCCACCGGAATGGCCCGACCGGATCCGGGCCCTCGCCACCGGCGAACTGACGGCCGCCACGCCCCGGCGGGCCGCCACCGTGATGCTGCTCCGGGACGCCGTCGCCGGTACCGGGGGCGGGCCCACTGTCCACATGTTGCGCCGGCGCACGTCGATGGCCTTTGCCGGAGGGGCGTACGCCTATCCGGGTGGCGGGGTCGACCCGCGCGACGACGACCGGCTCGTCGGCTGGGCCGGGCCCGCGCCGGAGAGCTGGGCGCGGCGGCTCGGGGTCGGCACCCCCGCCGAGGCGCAGGCGATCCTCTGCGCGGCGGTCCGGGAGACGTACGAGGAGGCGGGCGTCCTGCTCGCGGGCCCGACCCCGGACACCGTCGTCTCGGACACCACCGGCGCGGACTGGGAGGCCGATCGCGAGGCGCTGGTCGCACGGGAGCTGTCGTTCGCGGAGTTCCTGGAGCGCCGCGGACTGGTCCTGCGCTCGGATCTGCTCGGCGCGTGGGCGCGCTGGATCACTCCGGAGTTCGAACCGCGCCGCTACGACACCTGGTTCTTCGTGGCCGCGCTCCCGGCGGGCCAGCGCACCCGTAACGCCTCCACGGAGGCCGACCGGACGGTGTGGATCGGTCCGGGGGAGGCGGCCGGCGGCTACGACCGCGGCGAACTGCTGATGATGCCGCCGACGGTCTCGACGCTGCGCGGGCTCAGGGTCCACGCCACCGCCGCTGAGGCGCTGGAGGCGTCATCGGCCCAGGACCTCACTCCCGTACTCGCACAGGCGCGTCTGGAGGGCGACGAGCTGGTACTGAGCTGGCCGGGGCACGCGGAGTTCACCAAACACATCCCGGCGGGCGGCGGGGGCAGCACGGGCGAGACCGGCGGAAGCGGCAACGACAGCGCGGGCGAGACCGGCGGAACGAGCGTCACGGGCGGTGGGGCGGCATGAGCGACGCGGCAGCGCTGCCCGGACAGCCGCGCGGCGGAGTGCTCTCCGGCCCCGCCACCACCCGTGCGGTCAACGTCCTCGCGCCCAACGCGTCTCCGATGACGCTGGACGGCACCAACACCTGGATCGTCGCCGAGCCCGACTCCGACCTCGCGGTGGTCATCGATCCGGGCCCGCTGGACGATGTCCACCTGCGGGCCGTCATCGACACCGCCGAGCGCGCGGGCCGCCGGATCGGGCTCACGCTCCTCACCCACGGCCACCCCGACCACGCGGAGGGCGCGGCGCGGTTCGCGGAGCTGACCCGTACGAAGGTGCGCGCGCTCGATCCCGGGCTGCGGCTGGGGGACGAGGGCCTGGGCACGGGTGACGTGATCACGACCGGCGGGCTGGAGATGTACGTGGTGCCGACCCCGGGCCACACCGCCGACTCGCTCTCGTTCCATCTGCCCGCCGACCGCGCGGTGCTGACGGGGGACACGATCCTCGGCCGCGGGACGACGCTGGTGGCGCACCCCGACGGGCGTCTCGGGGACTACCTCGACTCGCTGCGGCGGCTGCGTTCGCTGACGGTCGACGATGGGGTGCACACGGTGCTCCCGGGGCACGGGCCGGTGCTGGAGGACGCTCAGGGCGCCGTCGAGTTCTACCTGGCGCACCGCGCGAACCGGCTGGCTCAGGTGGAGACGGCGGTGGAGGCCGGGTACCGGACATCGTCGGAGGTGGTGGCGCACGTGTACGCGGAGGTGGACCCGTCGCTGTGGCCTGCGGCGGAGCTCTCGGTGCGGGCGCAGCTGGAGTACCTGCGGGAGCACGGGCTGATCTGACGGGCCCTGCGCTGTGAGGAACTGAGGGGGTCCCGCCGGTTCTGACGGGCCCCTGCACTGTGACGTACGGAGGGGCTCCGCCGGTTCTTACGGGCCCTGCGCTGTGACGTACGCGAGGGGCCCTGCCGGTATCTTGAGTTCTAGTGGTCGTTGCAACACCCCAGCTCAGGGGATGCGATGGACTTCGAGATACGCAAGGACCGGGGGCCGCAGGGGCCACGGAAGCTGACCCGTGAGCGGGCGGCATACTTCCAGCTCATGCAGCAGGGCTGCAGCAGCAGGGAAGCCTGCCGGATCGTCGGTATCAACCTGCGGACCGGCAGGAAGTGGCGCGACGGGTCACACGCGCACATCGGCAAGAAGAAGGCGGCGCCTCCGGTCCACCAGGATGCGCCGTCTTCTGGCCCGTCCCGCTACCTGCGTGAGGCCGACCGTATCCACATAGCCGACCGGCTGCGGGAGAAGGCCACGGTCCGCGCGATCGCCGCCGAGCTGGGCCGCAGCCCGTGGACAGTCTGCCGTGAGATACGCCGCAACCGGCACCCCGGCAACGGTCAGTACCGGCCGCACGCCGCCCAGGCCCGCGCCGATACCCGCCGGCCCCGCCCCAAGGCGGGGAAGATCGGCCAGAACCCCGAACTGCGGGACTTCATCCAGGACCACCTGACCCTGCGCTGGAGCCCCGAGCAGATCTGCCACGCTCTCCACAGACGGTTCCCCGACCGGCCGGAGACGCACGTGACCCACGAGACGGTCTACCAAGCCCTCTACGTCCAAGGACGCGGCGAACTACGGCGCGAACTCACCCGGGCCCTGCGGACCGGCCGCGCCCGCCGCCGCCCCCACCGCCAGGCAGCCAAACGCCAGCCCCGCTTCACGACCCCGATGGTCATGATCAGCGACCGCCCGGCAGAGGCCGAAGACCGGGCCGTCCCAGGCCACCGGGAAGGGGACCTCATCATCGGCAAGAACAGCGGATCGGCGATCGGCACCCTCGTCGAACGCAGCACCCGCTACCTGATGCCGGTCCACCTGCCCGGCGACCACAGCGCCGAAAGTATGCGCGACGCCCTGACCGACACCGTGAAAACACCGCCGCCCCACCTGCTGCGGTCCCTCACCTGGGACCAGGGCTCCGAGATGGCCGCCCACCACGCCTTCAGCATCGCCACCAACATCCCGGTCTACTTCTGCAACCCCGCCAGCCCCTGGCAACGCGGCTCGAACGAGAACACCAACGGCCTGCTCCGCCAGTACTTCCCCAAAGGCACCAACCTCGCCACCCACAGCCGCGACCACCTCGACGCCGCCGCCGCCGAACTCAACAGCCGCCCACGCAAAACGCTCGGCTGGGAAACCCCAGCCGAGCACCTGCATAAACTACCCGCGGCCTGAACAACCGACCACGTGTTGCAACGACCCCTCGAATTCGCCATGTTCTGCGGGGCCCCTCGGGCGTTGCGTACGACGACGGGTCAGCGGGAACGCTTGGCCAGCCGCTCCACGTCGAGCAGGATCACGGCGCGGGCCTCCAGCCGCAGCCAGCCGCGGCCGGCGAAGTCGGCCAGGGCCTTGTTGACCGTCTCGCGGGAGGCACCGACCAGCTGGGCCAGCTCCTCCTGCGTCAGGTCGTGCACGACGTGGATGCCTTCCTCGGACTGGACGCCGAAGCGGCGCGACAGGTCGAGGAGCGCACGGGCGACACGGCCCGGCACGTCGGAGAAGACCAGGTCGGACATCTGGTCGTTGGTCTTGCGCAGGCGCCGTGCGACGGCGCGCAGCAGGGCCGTGGCCACCTCGGGGCGCACGTTCAGCCAGGGCTGGAGGTCGCCATGGCCGAGGCCGAGGAGCTTCACCTCGGTCAGCGCGGTGGCGGTGGCGGTGCGCGGGCCCGGGTCGAAGAGCGACAGCTCACCGATCAGCTCGCCGGGGCCGAGGACAGCCAGCATGTTCTCGCGGCCGTCGGGCGAGGTGCGGTGGAGCTTCACCTTGCCGTCGGTGACCACATAGAGGCGGTCACCCGGGTCACCCTCGTGGAACAGCGCGTCGCCGCGCGCGAGGGTCACCTCACTCATCGAGGCGCGGAGCTCCGCGGCCTGCTCGTCATCGAGCGCCGCGAAAAGCGGGGCGCGCCGCAGAACGTCGTCCACGAGTTCTCTCCTTGTCGGCCTGTTCAGGGAACCGTGGTCCCCATCATGCCGGACGGTAAAACAGTGCGATCAATCACAAACCAGTTTGACGCACGCGCGTGCCGAGACGTACGGCAGGGGGGCCGATTGGGGGTGGATCATCGGTGACCGGGGCGGATGTCAGTGCCTGGCTCTAGGCTGGCCGGGTGTCCGGAACGCCGGTGAGAGCGCAGGCCAAGGGGGCTGATGGGGTGTCGGAGGGCCACGATTCCGCTGTGGGCGAACAGGCCGCGAGTGGAGCGAAAAATGCGACAAAAAGCCCGGCTGGACGGATGAAACGGGTGGGAACGGCGGAACCGGTGAGGACGGCGAAACGGGTGGGATCAAAGAGTGGCACGGGCTCGATGACGGGGCGGGAGCTGGAGTCGGAGTCGGGGCTGGAGTCGGAGTTGGATTCGAAGGCCACCCCGAAGCCGAAGTCGACCCCCAAGCCCAAGCCCAAGGCGGACGCCAAGCCCAAGCCCAAGGCGGACACCAAGCCGGAATCGCATCTGGCCATGGTGCGCAGGGCCCGCCGGATCAACCGTGAGCTGGCCGAGCTCTACCCCTACGCCCACCCGGAGCTGGACTTCCGGGACGCCTTCGAGCTCCTCGTCGCCACGGTCCTCTCCGCTCAGACGACCGATCTGAGGGTCAACCAGACCACTCCCGCGCTCTTCGCCGCCTACCCCACCCCCGAGGACATGGCCGCCGCGGTCCCGGAGGAAATGGAAAAGATCATTCGGCCGACCGGCTTCTTCCGCGCCAAGACCAAGTCGCTGATGGGCCTGTCCACCGCCCTCCGGGACAACTTCGACGGGGAGGTGCCCGGCCGTCTGGAGGACCTCGTGACGTTGCCGGGCGTCGGCCGCAAGACCGCCAACGTCGTACTGGGGAACGCCTTCAAAGTGCCCGGGATCACCGTCGACACCCACTTCGGACGACTGGTGCGCCGCTGGAAGTGGACCGACCAGGAGGATCCGGTGAAGGTCGAGGCCGATGTGGCGGCGATCTTCCCCAAGAGCGAGTGGACGATGCTCTCGCACCGCGTCGTCTTCCACGGGCGCCGCATCTGCCACGCCCGCAAGCCCGCCTGCGGTGCCTGCCCGATCGCCCCGCTCTGTCCTTCGTACGGAGAGGGCGAGACGGATCCCGAGAAGGCCCGGAAGCTTCTGAAGTACGAGATGGGGGGCCGCCCCGGGCAGCGGCTGAGCCCGCCGCCGGACTACCCGGGCGCACCCGCCCCCGCCCTGGGTGCCGAATGATCCGAGGCGCCGCTGCGGAACGAAATGCGTGACGACAGGCGTTGTGAGACGAGGGGTGCCCATGAGGACGCATGAACACAGCACGGACGCGTCGGCCGACGCGGTGGCAGCCGCCGCGTCGCCCGCGCCCGCGCCGGGGTCCGGTGGAGAGGCCTCGATCACTGTCACCACCGAGGGCCTGCCCCGCTGGCTGGACCCCGTCGCCCGCGCCGCGCGCACCGTCGAACCGAGGCAGCTCAGCCGATTCCTGCCGCCCGAGAGCGGAGCGGGACGCCAGTCGGCCGTCCTCGTCCTGTTCGGCGAGGGTGCGCGGGGGCCCGAACTGCTCCTGATGGAGCGCGCGGGAAGCCTGCGCTCGCACCCCGGGCAGCCCTCCTTCCCCGGCGGCTCCCTGGACCCGGAGGACGGCGACCAGACGACGACGGGGCCGCTCAGGGCCGCGCTGCGGGAGGCCCAGGAGGAGACGGGCCTCGATCCGCACGGTGTGCAGCTGTTCGGCGTGCTGCCCCGGCTCTACATTCCGGTGAGCGGCTTCGTCGTGACGCCGGTCCTCGGCTGGTGGCGTGCGCCCAGCCCGGTGGGGGTGGTCGACCCGGGGGAGACCGCGCGGGTCTTCACCGTCCCCGTGGCAGATCTCACGGACCCGGCCAACCGGGCCACGACCGTCCACCCGAGCGGGCACCAAGGCCCGGCGTTTCTGGTCGAATCGGCACTCGTATGGGGGTTCACGGCCGGTGTGATCGACCGGATTCTGCACTTCGCGGGCTGGGAGCGCCCCTGGGACAGAGCCAAGCAGGTGCCGCTCGACTGGCGCGCATGACAGGCTGACTCCCCGTGCTCCACTGCTCCGGGCCGCCCGCCCGGACCTGGAGAGACGTACGCGCCCGGTGACGAATCTGTGAGGCTATAGACGGTGAACGTGCTGGACATCCTGCTGCTGGCCGGCGCCGTGTGGTTCGCGGTCATCGGATACCGCCAGGGGTTCGTCGTCGGCATCCTGTCGGTGATCGGGTTCCTGGGCGGCGGTCTCGTCGCCGTCTATCTGCTGCCGGTCCTGTGGGACCAGCTGACGGACGGCTCCGAGGTCTCGTCGACGGCGGCCGTGGTCGCGGTCGTCATCGTGATCGTGTGCGCCTCGGTGGGGCAGGCCTTCACCACCCACCTGGGGAACAAGCTCCGCCGGTACATCACGTGGTCGCCCGCGCGCGCCGTCGACGCGACGGGCGGCGCACTGGTCAACGTCGTGGCGATGCTCCTGGTGTCGTGGCTGATCGGCTCCGCGCTGGCCGGCACCTCGCTGCCGACCCTGGGCAAGGAGGTGCGCAGTTCCTCCGTGCTGCTCGGCATCTCCCGGGTGATGCCGCCCCAGGCCTCCACCTGGTTCACGGACTTCTCCTCGGTCCTCGCGCAGAACGGCTTCCCGCAGGTCTTCAGCCCGTTCGCCAATGAGCCGATCACCGAGGTCAGGGCCCCCGACCCGGCGCTCGCGGGCAGCCCGGTCGCCGCCCGTGCCAAGAAGTCCATCGTCAAGGTCGTCGGCACCGCCCCGAGCTGCGGCAAGGTCCTCGAAGGGACCGGCTTCGTCTTCTCCGACCGCCGGGTGATGACCAACGCCCATGTCGTCGGCGGCGTCGACGAGCCGACCGTCCAGATCGGCGGCCAGGGACGGCTGTACGACGCGAAGGTCGTCCTGTACGACTGGCGGCGCGACATCGCCGTACTCGACGTCCCGGACCTGGACGCGAAGCCGCTCGGCTTCACCGACACCGACCACGACGCCTCGACCGGCAACAGCGCGATCGTCGCGGGCTTCCCGGAGAACGGCGCGTACGACGTACGTTCCGCGCGCGTCCGCGCCCGCATCGACGCCAACGGCCCGGACATCTACCACCGGGGCACCGTCCGCCGTGACGTGTACTCGCTCTTCACGACGGTCCGCCAGGGGAACTCCGGCGGACCGCTGCTCACCCCGGAAGGCAAGGTGTACGGAGTCGTCTTCGCCAAGTCGCTCGACGACCCGAACACCGGTTACGCGCTGACGGCCGATGAGATCCGCGACGACATCGAGCAGGGGCGAACCGCCAACCAGCAGGTCGACAGTCAGGCGTGCGCGCTCTAGACCCTGTCGTCGACAGTCCGGCGTGCGCGCTCCAGACCCTGTCCGGGAGGGAACGGCTCCCGGGAGCCGGGTACGGGAAGCCCCGACAGGCCCCGCCGCCGGGCGGTGCGCTCAGAGCCTGCCGGTGGGGGACCGGCAGGTCGTCCGCGGCGGCCGCGCGGCCGTCCGGGGAGGCGGGGAGGTCATCATCCGCGCGGGTGGCGCAGCCGCGCCGAGACCCAGCGGGCCCGGCGGCGGAGGATGCGCGGAATGCCGAGACGGGGATCATGCAGAACATGCATAGCGTGCACCCGGCCCTGGCGGCCGCCCCCCTCATGAGTGCCCGGACCCGCCGTGGCGGTCGAGCGACGATTGCGTGCTGCGTCACTGAAGTCGTGCGTCCAGCCCATACCCGGACGTCTGCCCGTGGCTCATGGTCGGTAACCGCCTATCCGTCAGCCAATTGGCGTATGCGTCAGGCAAGTGGCTGTTCGTCGGACGGGTGTGCCCGTGGGCTAGCGGTCGGGCTCTGAATCCTTGAGCCAGCTGATGAGTTCGGCCGAGAATCCATCCGGATCCTCCTCGTGGGGAAAGTGCCCCAGACCGTCGAAAAGTCGCCAACGGTACGGTGCCTCGACGTACTCGCCGGACCCCGCAGAACTCCGGGTGCGTACCGCCGGATCGAGTGAACCGTGCAGGTGCAACGTGGGTACCCGCACCGGCCGTTTCATGCGCCGGTTGAACTGAATGCCGTCGGGGCGGGCCAGCGAGCGCACCATCCAGCGGTACGGCTCGACCGAGCAGTGCGCCGTCGACGGGATGGACATCGCGCGCCGGTACACGTCCACCGTCGCGTCGTCCGGGAACTCCGCGGTCCGCGGCCCCGCCCAGTCGTTGATCAGCCGCCCCACCAACGCGGCGTCGTCCGCCACGAGCTGACGCTCAGGCACCCACGGCCGCTGGAAGCCCCAGATGTACGAGCCCGCGCGGGACTGCGCGAAGTCGGAGAGCATCGAGGAGCGCCACCGCCTCGGATGCGGCATCGAGGAGACCACCAGCCGGCGCACCAGCTTCGGCCGCATCACCGCCGCCGTCCAGGCCAGGTAGCCGCCCATGTCGTGGCCGACCAGCGCCGCATCGGGCTCGCCCAGCGAGCGGATCACGCCGGTGATGTCCAGCGCCAGGTTGGCCGGGTCGTAACCCCGCGGCGTACGGTCGCTGCCGCCCACGCCGCGCAGGTCCATCGCCACTGCCCGGAACCCCGCCTCCGCGAGTGCGGGCAGCTGGTGGCGCCAGGTCCACCAGAACTGCGGGAAGCCGTGCAGGAGCAGGACCAGCGGCCCTTCACCCATTTCAGCGATGTGGAAGCGGGCGCCGTTCGCCGCGACATCCCGGTGCGTCCAGGGGCCGTCCAGGCGGACAGGCCCGCCGGACCCGGCCGCAGGGCCCAGCGGGCCGGTGAACGGCACCGAGGCCCGGGGGGGCGGTGTGGCGGAAGGGATTGCCAGGGGGCCGTCCGGCCCTGCGTGGCCCGCCCGGTCGTCCGGGCCTACTGGGCCGAATGCGCTGGAATCGGGGACCGTCATGTAGATGAGCGTGCCACAACCGGCGCCTTGTCCTGGACAGGACTGTTCTCGATGGCCTTGTCCGCAAGTGTGCTGCCGCCCGCCGGAAGGATCGCGTCCGCTGCGATGCCCGGACGGGGGTGCGGCTTGACGCCCTGGAGGACGGTGGCGGTCCGCTTCGCCGACGCGATGGACTTCTCCGGCGGCTTGACCTTCTTGAACTTGGCGTAGCCGAAGAGCGCGAGCAGGATCCCGAGCAGGATGAACGCGCCACCCACGATCAGGAACGACCAGGCGAGCCCCAGCCCCAGGTTGTGGATCCCGTACGCGGCCGCGAAGCTCAGCACCGGGATCGCGAAGAGGATCAGCACACCCGTGACGATGAACGCCACGCTGCCGATGACTCCACGCTTGACGTCCTGTCGCACCTCGGCCTTGGCCAGGGCAATCTCGTCGTGTACCAGCGCCGACAGTTCAGCCGTCGCCGAGGCGACCAGCTGGCCGAGACTGCGGTCGGCGCTGCCCGCGTAATTGCCGGGGTCGCTCATGCCTGACTCCCTCTCCTGTTCAACACGTCCGATGTCAGATCATGCCGGACTGTCCGGCTTGTTGCTCGCTGCCCCCGCCAGTTGGGCAAGGCGGCGGTGTTCCGCCGCCTTCTTCTCGTACATCGCCGCCATCCGCAGGTGGTACGCCGGATCATCCTGTTCATAGACGTCCGGTACCCCGGATTCGTCCTCATCGTGCTCCTCCGCGTCGGTGAGCGCCCGGTATCTGCGTACCCGGAGTTTGAGCAGTACACCGGAGAGTACGGCGGCGATCAGGGAGCCGAGCAGAACCGACGCCTTGATCTCGTTGATCATGTCGGCGTCGGTGAAGGCCAGCTCGCCGATCAGCAGCGAGACGGTGAAGCCGATTCCGGCGAGTGAGGCGACCGCGAAGACATCGGCCCAGGCCAGCTCCTTGTTCAGCTCCGCCCTGGTGAACCGGGTGGCCAGCCACGTACCGCCGAAGATCCCGACCGTCTTGCCGACCACGAGCCCCAGCACGACACCCAGCGTCTCGGGGTGGGTGAACACGCCGGCCACCGCGCCGCCCGAGAGAGAGACCCCGGCCGAGAAGAGCGCGAACAGCGGTACGGCGAAACCCGCCGACAGCGGGCGGATCAGATGCTCGATGCGTTCACCGGGGGGGCGCTCCTCGCCGTCGCGCCTGGTGCAGCGCAGCATCAGGCCCATCGCGACCCCGGCGATGGTGGCGTGGATCCCGCTGTTGTACATCAGCCCCCAGATGACCAGGGCGAGCGGTACGTAGACGTACCAGCCGCGGACGTTCAGCCGCAGCAGCAGGTAGAAGACGGCCAGACCGGCGAAGGCACCGACGAGCGCGGCGAAGTTGATGTTCTCGGTGAAGAACACCGCGATGATCAGGATCGCGAACAGGTCGTCGACGACGGCGAGCGTCAGCAGGAACGCACGGAGCGCGGACGGCAGCGAGGTGCCGATGACCGCGAGGACGGCGAGCGCGAAGGCGATGTCGGTGGCTGTGGGGACGGCCCAGCCGCTGGTGGAACCGGAGCCGAGCACCGTCACCAGTGTGTAGACCACCGCGGGCACGGCCATGCCGCAGAGCGCGGCGACGACCGGGAGGGCGGCGGCCTTCGGGTCGCGCAGTTCACCCGCGACGAGTTCGCGCTTGAGTTCGACCCCCGCGACGAAGAAGAAGATCGCGAGCAGTCCGTCGGCCGCCCAGTGCGCCACGGACAGATGCAGACCGAGCGCGGCGGGCCCGAAGTGGAAGTGGCTGACGGTCGTATAGCTCGATCCGAGGGTGTTCGCCCAGATCAGCGCGGCCACCGCGGCGACCAGCAGGATGACTCCGCCGACGGTCTCGGTACGCAGCGCGTCGGTGAGGTAGTTCCGCTCCGGGAGCGACTGGCGTCCCAGGAAGGTGCGGCGGGGGGCGGGGGTGGGCGCGGCCACGAGAGAGGACCTCCGGGTCGGTACGGCAGCGACGGCATGGCTGATGCACTTGCCGACCAGACTTCCCGGCACACCCTTTGGAGATTGTTCCTGTCATTTTGTTTGACCAGCTGCCACTGTACCCGGGGCGTACGGGGCTGTAAGCGGTGATCTTCACCCTAAATGCCCGAAGGGCATCCGGCGCGCTGCCGGATGCCCTTCGGTGAGCTCAGCTCAGCTCATCTCGACCTCTTGGAGGAGATCTCAGTCCTCGGAGGAGGACGAGGGGAGCTGGGTCTGGATGAGGTCCATGACCGAGGAGTCGGTCAGGGTGGTGACGTCTCCGAGCTCCCTGTTCTCCGCGACGTCGCGGAGCAGGCGGCGCATGATCTTGCCGGAGCGGGTCTTCGGCAGCTCTGCGACCGGCAGGACCCGCTTGGGCTTGGCGATCGGGCCGAGCGCGGTGCCGACGTGGTTACGCAGCTCCGCCACCAGTTCTTCGGAGGCGGTTGCGGTGCCGCGCAGGATCACGAACGCGACGATGGACTGGCCGGTCGTCTCGTCGGCGGCACCGACCACGGCAGCCTCGGCGACAGCCGGGTGCGACACGAGGGCGGATTCGACCTCGGTGGTGGAGATGTTGTGCCCGGACACCAGCATGACGTCGTCGACGCGGCCGAGGAGCCAGATGTCGCCGTCCTCGTCCTTCTTGGCACCGTCGCCCGCGAAGTACCTGCCCTCGAAGCGCGACCAGTAGGTGTCGAGGAACCGCTGGTCGTCGCCCCAGATGGTGCGGAGCATCGACGGCCACGGCTCGGTCAGGACGAGGTAGCCGCCCCCGCCGTCCGGCACCTCACGGGCCTCGTCGTCAACGACGGTCGCGGAGATGCCCGGCAGCGCGCGCTGGGCGCTGCCCGGCTTGGTCGCGGTGACCCCGGGAAGCGGCGAGATCATCATCGCGCCGGTCTCGGTCTGCCACCAGGTGTCCACGATCGGGCAGGTGTCGGCACCGATGTGCTTGCGGTACCACATCCACGCCTCGGGGTTGATCGGCTCACCGACCGAGCCCAGGACCCTCAGGCTGCTCAGGTCGAACTTGGCGGGGATGTCGTCACCCCACTTCATGAACGTCCGGATCGCGGTCGGCGCCGTGTAGAGGATGCTCACGCCGTACTTCTGGACGATCTCCCAGAAGCGCCCCTGGTGCGGGGTGTCGGGCGTGCCCTCGTACATGACCTGCGTCGCACCGTTGGCCAGCGGGCCGTAGACGATGTAGGAGTGTCCGGTCACCCAGCCGATGTCGGCGGTGCACCAGTAGACATCCGTCTCCGGCTTGAGGTCGAAGACCGCGTGGTGCGTGTACGCCGCCTGCGTGAGGTACCCGCCGGAGGTGTGCAGGATGCCCTTCGGCTTCCCCGTCGTGCCCGAGGTGTAGAGGATGAACAGCGGCTGCTCCGCCTCGAACGCCTCGGGGGTGTGCTCGGCGGACTGCCGCGCGGTGATCTCGTGCCACCAGACGTCGCGGCCCTCGTGCCAGGCGGTGTCCTGCCCCGTGCGCCGGACGACCAGGACGTGCTCGACGCTGTCGATACGGGAGACGGCGTCGTCGACCGCGGGCTTGAGCGCGGAGGGCTTGCCACGCCGGTAGCCGCCGTCGGAGGTGATGACGACCTTCGCGTCCGCGTCCTGGATACGGGTCGCGATCGCGTCGGCGGAGAAGCCGCCGAAGACCACCGAGTGCGCTGCGCCGATGCGGGCGCAGGCCAGCATCGCGACGGCGGCCTCGGGGATCATCGGCAGGTAGACGGCGACCCGGTCGCCCTTGCCGACACCGAGCTCGGTCAGCGCGTTGGCGGCGCGGGAGACCTCGTCCTTCAGCTCCGCGTAGGTGATGGCGCGGCTGTCGCCGGGCTCGCCCTCGAAGTGGATGGCGACGCGGTCGCCGTTGCCCGCCTCGACGTGACGGTCCACGCAGTTGTACGCGACGTTGAGCTTGCCGTCCGCGAACCACTTCGCGAAGGGCGGGTTGCTCCAGTCGAGCGTCTCGGTCGGCTCCGTGGCCCAGGTCAGGCGGCGGGCCTGCTCGGCCCAGAAGCCCAGCCGGTCCGCATCGGCCTGCTCGTACGCCTCGGCTGTGACGTTGGCGTTCGCGGCCAGATCGGCAGGCGGTGCGAACCGCCGCTCCTCTTTGAGCAGGTTGGCCAGGCTTTCGTTGCTCACGACATCTCCCATTCCCAGGGTGTCCGTTGTGTCCCGGGGCATAGCTCATCAGGCCAAAGGCCGGGTGACAAGTGTCTGCCAGGAATTGGTTTAGACCTGTGTTTCGTGTATGGAGGCACGGTCCCGCCCCCGCGGCGGGGTGGAGCAGAATGCCGTGGTGCCGTGCGGTGGTGCAGGGTGCACGGCGCTGCGGAGGCGGGACCCACACGGTCTCACGGACCCGAGGTGTACCCGGTTCAGGCCCCGGTACGTGCCAACTCGGCCGGTTCATACGGATCGTACGGGGCAGAGGGCCCGACCCGGTCGAATACCTCGTCGAGGCCATGGCCCGCGCCGATTCCCTCGGTCAGCAGATACGACTGGGCCTCAGCCACGTGGAAGTACATGCCGTGCAGCTGCAGTGTGCCTTCCGCGAGGCGTCGGGCCACCGATACATGGGCCCGCAGATGGTCCAGTTGCTGGACGACATTGGTGAGGCAGAGCTGTTCCACCTCATCGGCGGGCAGCCGGCCGGAGATCCGGGCCCAGGCATGCCGTTTGGAGGCCATCCGCTTCAGGCTGGGCACGCCGTGCCGCAGCCAGCGCCACAGAGGGGTGTTCGGGGTGTCGGGCCCCGCACCGAGCAGCGCGTTCATCGCGCCGCAGCCGGAGTGCCCGCAGATGGTGATGGAATCCACGCCCAGCACATCCACCGCGTACTCGATCGCCGCGCCCACCGAGTCGTCACCTCTCTCGGAGTGCGGCGGCGGCACCAGGTTTCCGATGTTCCGCACGGTGAACAGGTCACCCGGACCACTTGCTGTGATCATGCTCGTCACCAGGCGGGAGTCCGCGCAGGTGATGAACAGCTGCGAGGGGCGCTGGCCCTCTCTGGCCAGCCTTGCCAGCTCCTCACGAACCAGGGGTGCGGTATTGCGCTGGAACGAGCTGAGGCCGCTGACCAGCCGCTGCCCGCCGGTCCGGCGTGCTGGGGCAGCGTCGTGATCGGGTGTGTAGTCGGTCGGAAGAGCGGGCGGCGGCCTGGTGTCTGCGTGCTGGGTGCCTGCGTGCTGGGTGCCTGCGGGGGGCAGCCCGCCGGGGGCGGCGCCGGTGGTGTCCGTGCCGCCGGTGTCGCCCCCGGTGCCGCTGGCGTCGCCTGTGCTGGCTGTGCTGGCTGTGCTGGCTGTGCTGGCTGTGCTGGCTGTGCTGGCTGTGCTGGCTGTGCCGTCCGACGGGGGCGGGGTGGGAATGGGGCCTGGGTGGAGCGGTGCCGGGTGGAACGGTGCCGGGTTGTCCGTCGTGCCTGGGGCGGAGGCGGAGGCGGAGGCGGAGGCGGACGCGGGGGCGGTTCCGGTCCGTTCGGTTGGTCCGGCGGGCGAGGTGGGCCCGGCGAGATCGTGCCGGTCGTGGCAGTGGTGGTTGCGCCACGGTGTCCAGGGGCGGCAGCAGGAGTGCGCCGCGGAGGGGGGCTCGGCGATCCGGCCGCCGGACCTGCCGGAGAAGACGACCCGGCCGCCGTGGGCGGCGTGGGCATTGCTCCAGTCCTGGATCATCTCGTACGCCGCGTGATCGATGAAGAAGCCGTCCAGCTCGACGAGCACATCCGCGTTCTGGGGCAGCTGGCCCAGGGTCCGGTTGAGTCGCGGCACCGCGAGGAACGTCAACTGGCCTCGTACGACGACCAGATGCCGGCCGTCCTGCTCGGTCACCGTGATCCTGGTCCGCGCCAGTCGGTGCAGGGCGACCGCCACCGCCACCGCGATCCCGATGGCCACGCCCTTGAGGACGCCGAAGAGCAGTACCCCGCTGATCGTCGCCCCGTACACCAGGAATTCGCGGTGTTTGCGGACGTTACGGATGTGTGCGCGGTTCACCATCTGGATGCCGACGACCATCACGAGCGCGCCGAGGGCGGCCAGCGGGATCCACTCCAGTGCGGTGACCAGCAGGCCGGTGGCGAGCAGCACCCAGACACCGTGCAGCACGGTGGAGGCGCGACTGGTCGCACCGGCCCGTACGTTCGCCGAACTGCGCACCGCGCCGCCGGAGACCGCCAGGCCGCCCAGTAGCCCCGACACCGCGTTGGCGATGCCCTGCGCGCGTAGTTCCCGGTCGAGGTCGGAGCGCTTCAAAGGGGGCGTGGCCGTCGGGCCCGAGCCGGGCTCGGGGAGATCGGCCGACCGCTCGCTGTTCCGGTCCGCGGCCAGTTTGTCCACGGCCACAGCGGCGAGCATGGATTCCAGGCTCGCCACCAGCATCATGGTGAACACGGCGGTGGCCAGGCCGAGTACAGGCCCCTGTGGCATTTCGGGCAGGACGTGCGAACGCCAGGAAGGCAGATCGACCCGCGCGATGGACGGTGCCGCGATGGCCGCCACAGCGGTGGCGACGGCCACGGACACCAGGGCTGCCGGAACCCGTCGCAGGATGCGGCCGGGCCGCCCCGGCATCCGGGGCCACAGCACCAGAATCACCACGGTCAGACCGCCGATCAGCGGTGCTGCCGGGACCACCTGTTCCAATCGGGCCGGCAGCGTGAGCGCGTTGGAGACGGCCGAGCTCTCCGGCGAACCGCCCAGCACGATGTGCAGCTGGGCGAGCGCGATGGCCACGCCGATGCCGGCGAGCGTGCCGTGCACGATGGCTGGGCTGACGGCGAGCGCACTGCGGGCGGCGCGCAGCGAACCGAGCAGGATCTGCAGCAGGCCCGCGCCGATGGTGATCGCGCAGGTGGTGCGCCAGCCGTAGATCTGGATCAACTCGGCGGTCACCACGGTCAGTCCGGCGGACGGTCCGGAGACCTGGAGCGGGGTGCCCCCGAGCAGACCGGCGACGATTCCGCCGACTGCGGCGGAGATGAGGCCGGCTTCCAGCGGGGCATCCATGGCGACGGCCAAGCCGAGCGACATGGGGACGGCGAGAAGGAAGACAGTGATCGATGCGGACACGTCGGCGCCCGCGATGCGGAATCGTCCGCCGCGATGCGGCGGTGGCGGGCTGTGAGGTCGCTTGATCCCCGATGACCGGGGAGGTCGCGAGCTGCGGGATGAGTGGTCATGACGAGTGGGGACGCAGGCAGACATGTTTCCCGTCTCCTCCGGGGCAGCGCGGTCGCGGAAATGTGGGACGCGGCCGTGGGTCACGGCGTGCAGCGGCGGGATATCTCAACTCTCGGTAAACAGATCGTAATGGAGAGTAAAGATCTGTGTCCATGATTGAGGGCAAATGGGCCATCTAACCACCCATTCCAGTGAATAGGCAGCTTTTCATTCGGCCTGTCGCACGGATTTGTGTGCGACGCGTGCGAGTTTGACCGCGCCATGTCGGCACTTCAGCGCAATCAAACCTGCACGGAAGAGAAGGAAGAGGGTGGGCGGATGATGGCCGCCGCGAAGAGGATCGCTCTGGGCGTCATGGCCGTCGCGCTGGTCGCGGGCGTGGCCGGCTGCTCCGGGGCGACCCACGGTTCGGGCGCGTCCGGGCCCGGCACGGCGAACGGGGCGGCAGGCGGTGCCGCTGCCGCCGGTTCCGCGAACGGTGCGGCCGGGACGGAGAAGAAGCCTGAGGCTCCCAAGAGTGTGTTCCGGCTCATCGGAGACGGTTCCACGTCTTTCACCGGCGCGCAGCCGAAGCAGCCCGCCGCGCAGCGGCTGGCCCCCGGTCAAAAGCCGCCGCAGTTCGTGGTGTTCTCGTGGGACGGAGCGGGGGAGGACAGCCAGCAGCTCTTCTCGCACTTCCGGGATGTGGGCAAGAAGTACGACGCGACCATGTCGTACTTCCTCAGCGGCGTCTACCTGCTGCCGGAGGCGAAGCGGAAGCTCTACGACCCGCCCAAGCACAACGCCGGCAGCTCCGACATCGGCTTCAACGACACCAAGGGAATCCGGGACACCCTCACTCAGGTCCGCGGCGCCTGGCTGGACGGCAACGAGATCGGCACTCACTTCAACGGCCACTTCTGCGGCGAGGACGGCGGCGTCGGCACCTGGTCCGTTGCCGAGTGGAAGAGCGAGATCAACCAGGCGAAGTCCTTCGTGAAGGGCTGGAAGTCGAATGATCCCGAGCTCAAGGGCATGAAGCCGCTGCCCTTCGACTACGACAAGGAGCTCATCGGCGGTCGCACTCCCTGCCTGGAGGGGCAGAAGAACATGGTGGCGGCCGCCCGCTCGATGGGCTTCCGCTACGACTCCAGCGGTGTCAACGACCAGGTCTGGCCGAAGAAGAAGAGTGGCATCTGGGATCTCTCGATGCAGCTCGTCCCGGTGCCGGGGCGCGAGTTCGAGACCCTGTCGATGGACTACAACTTCATGTTCAACCAGTCCGGTACGACGCAGGGTGACCCGGACCAGCACGAGTACTGGGGCAACCAGATGCGCGACGGTCTGCTCCAGGCCTTCGACCGCTCGTACGACGGAAACCGTGCCCCGCTGATCATCGGCAACCACTTCGAATCCTGGAACGGTGGCACGTACATGCGCGCCATCGAGGAGACGATCAAGACCGTCTGCCCCAAGGAAGGCGTCCGCTGCGTCTCCTTGAAGCAGCTGGCGGACTGGCTGGACGCGCAGGATCCGGCGACGCTCGCGAAGCTCGGAACGCTGAAGGTCGGTGAGGCGCCGACGAAGAGCTGGACGTCCTTCCTTGGCGGGGCCGCGAGCCCGGCCAAGGACAGGCAGGCCAAGGAAAAGTTCGCCGCGAAGGCGTCCGCCGGGCACTGACGAACGAGGCCTGCTGGTGCCGGACGGACCGGAATCTGTCCGTCCGGCACTGGCAGGCCATTTCTGGGGTGCCGGTTCCGGTGTCGGTATCGGTCAGGGCACCGTCTGATCAGGCGGGCTGGGCCGCCCCGGCCCGGACGTGGTGCTCGGTGAGCACGAACGCGGGGTCCACCTGGGCGGCCAGGTCGGCTCCCGTCTTCTCGTTGCCCCAGCTCTCCGCGTTCTTCAGATGGAAGTGCACCATCTGTCGCGTGTAGCGCTCCCAGTCGCGTTGCCCGTACGAGTCCTCCGCGGCGTTCTGCAGGGCCTGCAGGGCCATCCGGTTGTCCGCCTCCAGCAGCTCGAAACGGGCGGGGCGGCCCTTCTCCATGGACCGCACCCAGTCGGAATGGCCGACAGTGACCAGCAGATCGTCGCCGACCTCGGCTCGCAGGAACTCCAGGTCGTCCTCGCCCTGCACCTTGTTGCCGACGACCTTCAGCGCGACCCCGAAATTACGCGCGTACTCCTTGTACTGCCGGTAGACCGAGACTCCCTTACGCGTCGGCTCCGCGACCAGGAACGTCATGTCGAACCGGGTGAACATCCCCGAGGCGAAGGAGTCCGATCCGGCGGTCATGTCGACGACGACGAACTCCTCGGGGCCGTCGACGAGATGGTTGAGGCAGAGCTCGACCGCGCCGACCTTGGAGTGGTAACAAGCCACGCCCAGATCCGATTCGGTGAACGGCCCGGTGGCCATCAGCCGGATGTCCCCGTCGTCGAGCCCGACCGTGCGGGCGCACGCGTCGTAGATCGGGTTGTCCTCGTTCACGCGCAGCAGTCGTGAGCCCTCGCCGGGCGGCGTGGTCTTGATCATCGTCTTGACGGAAGCGATGCGGGGATTGCTGCCGCGCAGATACTCCTTGATCAGAGGCAGCTGCGCTCCCATGGCGGGCAGTGCCGCGGCCTCCTCCTCGTCGAGGCCGAGCGCGGCCCCGAGGTGCTGGTTGATGTCGGCGTCCACCGCGACGACGTGGGCCTCATTGGCGGCAAGGTGGCGGATGAAGAGCGAGGACAGCGTGGTCTTGCCGCTGCCGCCCTTCCCTACGAAAGCGATCTTCATGTTCACCTAGGGTAGTGGCTCGATTGCTATCTGTTTTCACGCTTCGTGAAGAAGGCCACTCCGGGGCAGCGGGTGCGCAGGGGGCGCGTAGCCTCGCTACTTATGAGTACGACTTCCTCGGACCCGCTCGCCACCTTGGCCACGCTCCCGGGCGTGACGGATGCGGTGGACTCCGTACGCAAGGCCGTCGACCGCGTTTACGGCCACCGCGTCATGCGGCGCCGCAGCAACGAGGTCACCTCGGAGGCGGCCCTGCGGGGCGCCCGCGGGTCGGCTGCGCTCTCCGGCGCCGACTGGAACCTGGAAGAGGTGCGCCGGCGTACCGACTTCACCGGGGACAGTGAAGCGCGTGTGGTCGGAGCGGCTCTGCGGCTGACCGCCGAGGCGGGGCAGCTGCTCTCCATCTGGCGGCAGTCGCCGTTGCGTGTACTGGCGAGGCTGCATCTGGTGGCGGCCGGCGGCGCGGCACCCGAGGATGCCGTCGGGCGGCCCCGGCTGGCGGGCGAGCCGGTCGACGAGCCGCTGATCGAAGCGCCGCTGCCCGATGCCGATGAGGTGGCGGGCCGGCTGGAAGGGCTCAGCGGGCTCATTCTTTCGGGGAGTGAAGCGCCTGCGCTGGTGACGGCCGCGGTCGTGCACGGTGAGCTGCTGGCGCTGCGCCCCTTCGGCTCGTACAACGGTCTGGTCGCGCGGACCGCCGAGCGGATCGTGCTGATCGGGAGCGGGCTCGACCCCAAGTCGATCTGTCCGGCAGAGGTCGGTCACGCCGAGCAGGGGCGGGCGGCCTACGTAGCGGCTTTCGAGGGGTATCTGTCCGGAACGCCGGAAGGTATGGCGTCCTGGATCGCGCACAGCGGGCGCGCGGCGGAACTGGGCGTCAGGGAGTCGACGGCGGTCTGTGAGGCGCTCCAGCGCGGCGCCGCGTAAGGAGCCGTGTGGGCGGCTGCGTGAGCGGTGGGGTGCCTGGAGGCTCCCGTCGGCTCCGCCGTCAGTCGGCGTCCGGCCGAATGGGGATGCCCGGAGGTGCCTGGTGAAATGGGTTGCGGCGGTACCGTCCTAGGTACCGCCGCTGGCATGTCCACCCAGTTACCAAGCGTCCTCGATATATGCCCATCAGGCCGGGTACCTTGCCCGTCCCTGGTGCGGCTGGCCCGTAATCGACGGGTCGACGTCGCGTGGGTGCCCGGTTTTCATGCGCGGTCCGTGGGGCCTTTTCTGCGTTACAGGTCATCCTCACGGATGTCCTTGGTCTCGCGGGCCGTTGAGTCCTTTGTACTCCTGGGGCCGGGTGAGCGGTAGTGGTGGCGGCACTTCTTTACTTTTGGTTTCAATTACGGACGAGTTGGTTCAATTAGGCGTGCCCCTTATTCGGGGCTGGCTGTATCACGCGGACGCCGCAGCGGTGCGCCGGCGGGCGGTGTACCAGACGACTCCGGCGGTGAGGGCGGCCGCGCCCACTGCGGCCGCCGCCAGGAGCGCCGGGCGCGGCGGCAGCGAGAAGGCGGGCAGTCGCTGTTTGAGGCGGACAGGGCGGTCGAAGACGAGAATCGGCCACTCGCGGAGGGTCGCCTCGCGGCGCAGGGCGCGGTCGGGATTCACCGCGTGCGGATGGCCGACCGACTCCAGCATCGGCACATCGGTCGCGGAGTCGCTGTAGGCGTAGCAGCGTGCGAGGTCGTAGCCCTCGGACAGGGCGAGGGCCTTGATGGCCTCCGCCTTCGTCGGCCCGTACGCGTAGTACTCGACCTCGCCCGTGAAGCACCCGTCGTCACCGACGACCATGCGCGTGGCGACAACGCGATCGGCGCCGAGCAGCTCCCCGATCGGTTCGACGACTTCGGCGCCGGAGGTCGAGACGATCACCACGTCGCGTCCTGCGGTGTGGTGTTCCTCGATCAGCGTCGCCGCTTCGTCGTAGATGATCGGGTCGATCAGATCGTGCAGGGTCTCGGCGACAATTTCCTTCACCTGCTGGACGTTCCAGCCTTTGCAGAGGGCTGACAGATACTCGCGCATCCGCTCCATCTGGTCGTGATCTGCGCCCCCGGCAAGGAACACGAACTGTGCGTACGCAGTGCGCAGTACGGCACGGCGGTTGATCAGCCCGCCTTGGTAGAAGGACTTGCTGAAGGTCAGTGTCGAAGACTTCGCAATGACCGTCTTGTCCAGGTCAAAGAAGGCTGCTGTGCGCGGCAAGAAGCAGTTTTCCACAAGGCAGAGCATAGGGGCCCGCCATTCGGCGTAAACTCCGGCGCGTGGGTTTGCCTGAGAAGGTGCTCGGGTACACCATGGTAGTCACGGATCGTTCGCGACCGTGCTAACCCGGTCCGGCTCCTCCCCCCCCGAGTCGGCCGTGGGGACGACCCCCGCTCTCCCCCCCGGCGGGGGTCGTCGCATGTCCGGACGCGTTTCTGCCGCTCGGGATCACGCATTTCTCCTCCTTCTCGGCCGTTGTGGCCGGCCATCGCGTTGAACTCCCATCAGCATGCATCGTCACGGTCCGTGAACGAAGGGCTGCTCTCCGGAAGTCGCCGGTTCGAGCGACGGGGATATTCACAACGGCAGAGTTGTCCACAGTTTTTGAGCAAGATCCACACGATTTCCTGAAGCGCTGCACCGTGATTCCACCCGTGAAGTCCGCGGGTTCCGGAATCACCGTTCTCGGTTCATGCCGAGATCGCCGCGAACCGCGGTGAAGGTGAGTGAAGAAGGGGGTTGGGAGCGTGGCTGAATCCAGCGCACGGGATCGTTTGAAGGCCGTCGGTCCGAGGCGCGGCGGACCGTTGATCGTGACCGAGGATGTGGATCTGCTCGACGATCTGCTGAGGCTGTGTGCGGCCGCCGGCGCGGAGCCCGAGGTCCACCACACGTTGCCGGACCGGCGAGGGGGCTGGGAGCGGGCCCCCATGGTTCTCGTCGGTGACGACGCGGCGCAGCGCTGCCTGGGAGCGGCTCGCAGGCGGGGCGTGATACTGGTCGGCCGTGACCGGGACGCGCCCGATGTCTGGCGCCGAGCCGTGGAGATCGGGGCCGAGTACGTGCTGCGGCTGCCCGATTCGGAGAACTGGCTGGTCGATCAGATCGCCAACGCGACAGAAGGTGTCGGAAGGCCGGCGCTCACCGTCGGAGTGATCGGCGGCCGGGGCGGCGCCGGTGCGTCCACGCTGGCCTGCGCGCTGGCGGTGACCGCGGCGAGGGGCGGGCGGCGGACCATGCTGATCGACGGTGATCCGCTGGGCGGCGGCATCGACGTGCTGCTCGGCGGCGAACGGGCAGAGGGCATGAGGTGGCCTGATTTCGCCCATTCCAAGGGTCGGGTCGGCGGCGGGGCCCTGGAGGAGTCTCTGCCCGCGTTGCACGGGCTGCGGGTGCTCAGCTGGGGCCGCGACGACTGGGTGGTCATTCCGCCGCAGGCGATGCAGGCGGTCCTGGCCGCCGCGCGCAGGCTCGGCGGAGTGGTGGTCGTCGATCTGCCGCGCCGTGTCGACGAGGCGGTGGCCGAGGCTCTTGCGCAACTGGATCTCGGGCTTGTGGTGGTACCGGGGGAGCTGCGGGCGGTCGCGGCGGCGAAACGCGTCGCGTCGATGGCGGGGATGGTGCTCGACGACCTCCGGGTGGTGGCGCGCGGGCCGTACGCCTCCGGCCTCGACGAACAGTGGGTGGCGCACGCCATGAAGTTGCCGCTTGCCGGTGAACTCCCCATAGAGCGAGGGCTGCTGGCGGAACAGGATGCGGGGGAGCCGCCCGGCGGGAACGCCCGCGGACCGCTTGCCAGGTTCTGTTCGGCCTTCTGGGACCGGGCCCTCGCCGGTGAGGGCGTCGTGGGCCCGGCCGCTGGAGGTGCCTCATGACCGAGGCCCTGCTTGATGCAGTCCGGCAGCGGCTGGCGCAGAGCGGAGCGGCGCCGACCCCGGCCGGAGTCGCGGCCGCGCTGCGGGCGCAGGGGCGACTGCTCGGCGACACCGAAGTGCTCTGTGCGGCCGATGAGTTGCGGGGCGAGCTGGTCGGGACCGGAGTCCTGGAGCCCCTCCTCGCGGATCCGGCGGTCTCCGATGTACTGGTGTCCGCGCCCGACCGGGTGTGGGTGGACCGGGGTCGCGGTCTCGAACTGACCGGGGTGACCTTCACCGACGCGGCGGCGGTGCGCAGGCTCGCGCAGCGGCTCGCCGCCGTGGCCGGGAGGCGGCTGGACGATGCCAGGCCCTGGGTGGACGCGCGGCTTCCGGACGGGACCCGGATGCACGCCGTGCTGCCGCCGGTGTCCGTCGGATCGACCTGTCTGTCATTGCGGGTGGTCCGGCCCAAAGCCTTCTCGCTGGGCGAGCTGGTCGCGGCGGGGACGGTTCCGCCGGGCGGCGACCGGGTGTTGCGGGCGCTGGTGGAGGCCCGGGTCTCCTACCTCATCAGCGGGGGAACGGGGGCGGGGAAGACGACGCTCCTCGCGAGCCTGCTGGGTGTGGTGGGTGAGCGGGAGCGGATTGTGCTCGCGGAGGACTCCGCGGAGTTGCGTCCGGACCATCCCCATGTCGTCCGGCTGGAATCGCGTCCTGCGAACCAGGAGGGCGCCGGGCGGGTGACGCTTCGGGACCTGGTGCGGCAGGCCCTGCGCATGCGGCCCGACCGGTTGGTCGTCGGGGAGGTGCGGGGTGCGGAGGTCACGGAGTTGCTGGCTGCGCTGAATACCGGCCATGAGGGCGGCTCAGGGACGCTTCACGCGAACGCTGCCGAGCATGTCCCGGCCCGGCTGGAGGCGTTGGGGACGGCGGCGGGACTGGACCGGACAGCGCTTCACAGCCAGTTGGCGGCGGCGTTGTCCGTGGTGGTTCATCTCGTACGGGACCGGGCCGGGCGGCGCCGGATCGCCGAGATTCAGGTGCTTGAGCGCGATCCGGCGGGGCTGGTGGTGACTGTACCGGCACTGCGGTGGGGCACTGCCGGGTTCGAACAAGAGCGGGGCTGGGAGCGGTTGAGGTCGTTGATCGGGGGTGCTCTGTGACCGGTGGCACGGAGTTGGGGATTCCGGAGGTGGGGATGCCGGCGGCGGTGCACGCGGCGGCGCTGTGCGCGGGAGCGGCGGCCTGGGTGATGGTGGCCGGCCGGGAGCAAGCAAGGAGGAGGACAAGGGCGTTGCTGGCCGTAGGGGCCGGCGACTCGCACCTCTCCGAGCGTTGGGAGAGCGGCCGGAGTCGGCTCCAGGCGTGGCTGGGCGGGCGGCGCGAGTTGCTGTGCCTGCCGGTGGCTCTGGTTCTGGGGATCCTTGGTGAGTCGGTGCTGCCGATGGCCGCCGGGGCGGTCGCGGTGCCGTTGGTGCGGCGATGGCTGCGGGGGAGGGAGTCGCGCAAGGAGCGGGAGCGCCGGGCGGACGGGGTGGTGACGCTGTGCGGTGCGGTGGTGGGTGAGCTGAGGGCAGGCCGTGAACCGGGGCAGGCGCTGCTCGTCGCGGTCCGCGGAACGGGGGTGATGGGCGAGGCCGAGGCGGGGGTGTCGGCCGCGGCGCAGTTCGGGGGTGATGTCCCGGGAGCGCTGGGGCAGGCGGCGGGCGAACCGGGCCTGGACGGGCTCGCCGGAGTGGCCGCGTGCTGGCGGGTGGCGGTGGACGGCGGGGCCGGACTCGCGGCCGGTCTGGACCGGCTGGAGGGCTCGTTGCGGGCCGAGCGGCGCCGCAGGGAGGAGCTGCGGGCGCAACTGGCCGGGGCCTGGTCGACGGTCGTGGTGCTGGCTGTGTTGCCCGTGCTGGGCATGGGGCTCGGAGCCGCGCTCGGCGCGGACCCGTTGAAGGTGCTGCTGCACAGCACGGCCGGGCTGGTGTGCCTGGTGCTGGGCGGTCTGCTGGAAGCGGCCGGTCTGCTCTGGTCCGGCCGGATCGTCCGGGCGGGAGAAGCGCTGTGAGCGCCGGGTTCGGTGGGGTCGTCCATCAGGTGTGGGTCGTCGGGGTGGCGGCCTGGGCGTGTACCCAGTTGGTGCTTGCCCTGACCCGTCGGCGGACCGGGCGGCGGGTGCGGCGCAGGGGGGCGGTGATTCTGGCGGTGGATGAGCGGGGGCCGGTGCGCCCTCGCGTCGGAACCGGTGCTTTCGGCCGGGTGCCGTGGTGGCTCGGGCGGCGGATGGCGGGTCTCCCGGCCGGGCAGTGGGCGGCGCTGCTGGCTGTCGTGCCGGCGGGCTGGGTTCTGGTGGGCGGCCTGTTGGGCTGGGCCGTTGGCCTGGCTGCGGGGTACGGCGCCTGGCAGTGGCAGCGGGCTCGGGCGGGAAAGGCGCCGCGTGCCCAGGAGACGGTGGATGCCGCAGAGGTCGTACGCAGGCTTCCGCTGGCCGCTGACCTGTTGGCGGCCTGCATCTCCGTCGGGGCCGGTCCGCGGGAGGCGGCAGAGGCCGTGGGGGAGTCGCTGGGCGGGCCGGTCGGTGAGCAACTTGCGCGTACGGCGGCGGAAATCCGGCTCGGAGGGGATCCCGCCGTCGCGTGGGGGAGGTTCGGGGAGATACCGGGTGCCGCCGCGCTGGCCCGTTGTCTGGACCGGGCGGCTGATACCGGCGCTCCGGCGGCGGAGCCGGTTTCCAGGCTGGCCGAAGCGATGCGGGCCGAGCGGTCGAGTGCTGCGGTGGCGCGTGCCCAGAGGGCCGGCGTCCTGATCACCGCGCCCGTCGGGCTCTGCTTCCTCCCCGCCTTTCTCATGGTGGGAGTGGCGCCTGTGGTGATCGGTCTGGCGACGGGGCTGCTGAATCACTGAAGCGCCAGAAGAGGCTAATGAGATTAATAGGTCAATTCAGGTAGAAAGCTGTCTCGTGGGGGTTGAAATGAAGCAGAAACTGATGGTTTGGGTGCGGAGTCTGATGCGCGCGACCCGGACTGACAGTGGTATGACGACGTCCGAATACGCGGTGGGGACGATCGCCGCCTGTGCGTTCGCCGCGGTGCTCTACAAGGTGGTCACCAGCGCACCGGTCATGGCGCAGTTGCAGTCACTGCTGAAGGACGCCCTTGATGCGAAGTTCTGAGAGCGGCGCGGCGGTGCCGGCGCGGCTTCGGGAGCGATCCGGGGAGCGATCTGGTCCGGCGGAGCCGTGGAGTGACAGGGGAGCGGTGACAGCGGAGGCCGCCATGGCGATTCCGGTGCTGGCGGTGTTCACCCTTGCCCTGGTGTGGGCCCTGATGGCGGCATCGGCTCAGATCCGGTGCGTGGACGCGGCAAGGGCCGGCGCGCGGGCGGCGGCCCGCTCGGAGCCGGAGGCGAGGGTGCGGGAGGCCGCCCTCTCAGCGGCGCCGGACCGGGCTGGGGTCGAGGTGCGACGGGACGGGGAGCTGTGGCGGGTCAGGGTGACCGCGCCGACCCCGGGCCCCGGGCGGCTGGCCGTCACGCTGGGAGCGGAGGCTGTGGCGTCGGCCGAGGACATGGTGGGGGTGACGCCGTGATCCGGGCGGGGCGGCGGCTGTGGGTGCCGGGCGAGTGGCTGCGACGGCTGTGCGGGCGCTACAGGCGTTGCGGGCGGCGGGACCGGGGGCTGGCCACAGTGTGGGCGGCGGTGGCCACGGTGACGCTGTGCACGGTGTTCGCCGTGGTGCTGGCGCTCGGGCAGGTGGTGGTGGCCCGGCACCGGGCCGGAGGCGCGGCCGACCTGGCGGCCCTGGCAGCTGCGGACCGGGCCTTGGACGGAGAGGCCGAGGCGTGCCGGGCCGCTCGGCAGGTTGCCGGAGCGCAGGGGGCGGAAGTGGTGCGGTGCGCCGTGCAGGGGGAGATCGCGGATGTGGCGGCCCGGGTGCGCCTCGGGCCCTACGCGCCGGAGATCAGGTCCCGGGCAGGACCGGCGACGGCGCCACCTGTGGCTACCGGCCCGTCGGCGGTTCAGGCGGCTCGGGCTGGTCAGGCGGCTCGGGCGAGTCCGACGGCTCCGAGTGCTCCTAGGAGTCCGACGGCTCCGACGGCTCCGATGAGTCCGATGAGTCCGATGAGTCCGATGAGTCCGACGGCTCCGAGGGGCCCGGCAAGTCCGACGGCTCCGGCGAGCCCGGTGATTGCCGCGGCGCCGGGGAGTCCGGAGGGGCATGCGGCTCGGGCTGCTCCGGAGGCGCGGATCGGAGGAGTTCGGTGAGCAGGCGCACGGCGCCGCGCTTGTGCAGCGGTTCGTTGCCGTTGCCGCACTTCGGGGACTGGATGCAGGACGGGCAGCCCGCGTCGCACTCGCAGGAGGCGATGGCCTGCCGCGTGGCCGTCAGCCAGCCGCGCGCGGTGTGGAAGGCCCGTTCGGCGAACCCGGCGCCTCCTGGGTGGCCGTCGTACACGAAGACCGTCGGCAGCAGGGTGTCCGGATGCAGCGGTACGGATACGCCGCCGATGTCCCAGCGGTCGCAGGTGGCGAAGAGCGGCAGCATCCCGATCGACGCGTGCTCGGCGGCGTGCAGCGCGCCGCCCAGGATCTCCGGGTTGATCCGGGCGGCGTCGAGCTGGTCCTGGGTGACCGTCCACCACACGGCGCGGGTGCGCAGGGTGCGGGGCGGAAGGTCCAGTTTGGTCTCGCCCAGCACCTCTCCGCTGATCAGTCTGCGGCGCAGGAAGGAGACGACCTGGTTGGTGACTTCCACGGAGCCGTAGCAGAGGCGCCCGTCGCCCCACGGGATCTCGGTGTCGGTCTCCAGGACGGCGATGGCGGTGGTGTCGCGCGCGGTCGTCGAGTACGGCGGGTTCGCCTCCTCGACCAGTGCCGCCGAGTCGTCGAGGTCCAGCTTCCGGACCAGGTAGGTGCGGCCTTGGTGGAGGTGGACGGCGCCCTCGTGGACGGCGGCGTGGGCGGCGGACTCGTCGACGGTGCCCAGCAGCCGTCCGGTGCCCTCCTCGACGATCTGGACGGGGCGGCCGCCCTCCCCCCGGATGTCGGTGAGGTCCGCGGCCCGTTCGCGGCGGGTCCAGTGCCAGCCCGAGGACCTTTTGCGGAGCAGCTTCGCGGCTTCCAGCTGTGGCAGCAGGTCGGTGGCGGCGGGGCCGAAGAGTGCCAGATCGGCCTCCGTGAGGGGCAGCTCAGCGGCGGCGGCGCACAGATGGGGGGCCAGGACGTACGGGTTGTCCGGATCGAGGACGGTCGATTCCACGGGCTGCTGGAACAGCGCCTCCGGGTGGTGGACGAGGAAGGTGTCCAGCGGGTCGTCCCGCGCCACCAGGATGGCGAGGGCGCCCTGACCCGCGCGGCCCGCGCGGCCGGCCTGCTGCCACAGCGAAGCCCGCGTACCCGGGTAGCCCGCGATGATGACGGCGTCCAGGCCGGAGACGTCGATACCGAGTTCGAGGGCGGTGGTGGCGGCCAGGCCGAGCAGCTGACCGGAGTGCAGAGCGCGTTCCAGGGCGCGGCGTTCCTCGGGGAGATACCCCCCGCGGTAGGCGGCGACGCGGGCGGGAAGGGAGGGGTCGACCTCCGCGAGGCGTTCCTTGGCGATGACGGAGATGAGCTCGGCGCCGCGCCGGGAGCGTACGAAGGCGACCGAGCGCACACCCTGCACGGTCAGGTCGGTGAGCAGGTCCGCGGTTTCCGCCGTGGCGGTGCGGCGTACGGGAGCGCCCTTCTCGCCGTGCAGCTCGGTCAGGGGCGGCTCCCACAGGGCGAAGACCAGTTCGCCGCGCGGGGAGGCGTCATCGGCGACCTCGACGACCCGGAGGCCGGTCAGGCGCCCCGCCGAGGCCGAGGGCTCCGCCGCGGTGGCGGAGGCCAGCAGGAACACGGGGTCGGCGCCGTAGCGGGCGCACAGGCGGCGTAGCCGGCGCACCACCTGGGCGACGTGCGAGCCGAAGACACCTCGGTAGGTGTGGCACTCGTCGATGACGACATAGCGCAGGGCGCGGAGGAAGGAGGACCAGCGGGGATGGGACGGGAGTATCCCGCGGTGCAGCATGTCCGGGTTGGTGAGGACGTAGTTGGCGTACTGGCGTACCCATTCGCGTTCCTCGACGGGGGTGTCGCCGTCGTAGACCGCGGGACGGATCCCGTTGCCCAGCGGAGCCGCGAGTTCCTTCACGGAGCGCCTCTGGTCGGCGGCCAGGGCTTTGGTGGGGGCGAGGTAGAGAGCGGTCGCACCACGGCCGTTGGGAGCCTCTGAGCCGTCCAGGAGGGCGCTGAGGACCGGGGCGAGGTACGCCAGCGACTTGCCGGAGGCGGTGCCGGTGGCGATGACGACCGACTCGCCGTCCAGCGCGTGCTCCGCAGCGGCCGCCTGATGGGCCCAGGGATGATCGATTCCGGCCCGCTGGATGGCGGCGATCACTTCTGGACGGATGCGATCGGGCCAGATGGCATGGGTTCCCGTACGCGGGGGCAGGTGCTCCGTATGAGTGATGCGCGCGGCCCGGCCCGCCCCTGCGGCGAGCCGGTCGAGGACCACGTCCGGAGAGGGGCGGAAGCCCCCGCTCTCGGGCGGTCGACTGGGGCGGAGATTCTTGGCCATCGGCACCGAGTGTGTCACTGGCGAGGCGGACAATGGTCCCAAGGCGTCGTGCATGGCAGCTGGTAAGTGATTGAATGCCATCGCGGCTGGCGATCCGTCCCCTGGCTCCGCCGGGGAGACCGAGGGGCGACCGCTCGATAGCAAGGTGCTGGAGGATCCGTGGACCTGTCCTTGTCGACTCGCAATGTGTCCGGCCCTGGTGGCGACCGTACGGTCGTCGAGGTCGGTGGCGAGATTGATGTATATACCGCGCCCAAGCTGCGCGAGCAGTTGGTCGAGTTGGTGAATGACGGCAGCTACCACTTGGTTGTCGACATGGAAGGCGTCGACTTTCTCGACTCCACCGGCCTCGGCGTGCTCGTGGGCGGCTTGAAGCGTGTGCGGGCCCATGAGGGCTCGTTGCGCCTGGTCTGCAACCAGGAGCGCATTCTCAAGATTTTCAGGATCACCGGTCTCACCAAGGTGTTCCCGATTCACAACACGGTCGACGAGGCCGTCGAGGCAACCGACTGACGGCAGGCTCGCGGTCGGACCGGCTCAAGGGCCGGTCCGGCGGTAGCGGGCATAGCCGTGGTGGCAGGTGCCGTCGATGGCTCCGGAGGAAGACGGCCGGGGCCACGGCGGCCGCCTGGGCGGCCTGTCGGCGGTCGATGATCCGGCTCTTCGGCATCGGTACCGACATCGGTCCGGCGTCGGTACGAGGTCGGTCTGTCACCCGTTCGGCGGTCGTCGGCTGATCTATTTTTCCGGTCTGTTCGCCGGTCCGGTTGCTGACCGGTCGCTCACGCGATCGGACCAGCGTCGGTCGGCGGATCAGTGCCGGTTGCCGGGTCAGTCATCGGCTGTGGATCAGCCGTCAGCCGTGAGCTGTTCGGATGGGCTGCCAGCTGTCAGGGCAGTGGTTGAACTCTCGCCGTACAACATCCGGCGGGCGGCAGTCCGGTGGTTGCCGGGCAACCGCGCCGGCCGACGGTGAGCCGGAGAGAAGAGCCAGGGGTGCCGGGCCATCTGCCCGGTTCCTGGATGCACACACGTACGTTCGAGGGGGATCGCATGGCCACCGTTGAACTCCGCTTCAGCGCCCAGCCCGAACACGTCAGAACGGCCCGCCTCGTGGCGGCTGCCGTGGCGCGCCGGGCCGGGGTCGACGAGGCCGTGCTCGACGAGGTCAGGCTCGCCGTGGGAGAGGCCTGCAGCCGCGCGGTCGGGCTGCACCGCAGCCACGGCATCACCGCTCCTGTCACGGTCGTCCTGACCGAGGAGGAGAAATCCTTCTCCATCGAGGTCGGCGACGAGGTGCCTGGGCCGGGCAGCGACGGTTCCGTACCCGGCACGTCCGGACGGGGCGGCGCCGCGTCAGGCGTGGGGCCGGACGAGCCGGAACCCGATCCTGAGGGCGACGGCGAGGACGAGATGGGCCTCGCCGTCATCAGCGGCCTGGTCGACGACGTGGAAGTCAGATCCGGCGCGGACGGCGGAGTCATCCGGATGAGCTGGCCGAAGACGCCGGCGACCGTACTTCCCTGAGATCCGGCGGCCGTACGTCCCTGAGAGGGGCGCGTCCCGGGCCGGTCCGGCCGGGCCGGTGGCGCGCGAGTCCGCCGATCGTCGCTTTTCGAGGCCCTGCTGAGCAGGGCCTTTTTATTTTCGCGCGACTGTTCCTGCTTGATCAGTGATCTACGAAGAATGCGCCTGCCCCATTACTGCATTCGATCCAGTCCGCGAAGGTGATCAATTGCCGTTCGGTGGATGAAGGTCAATTACATTTACCGCGCACTGTTTTGATCGTGTTCCGCTCCCTACAATCCGTCCACGTCTTGAGCGCTGAGCGTCAAGGAGGACGTATGGCGGGGTTCGGCACCACACCACTGGCAGAACTGACGCAGTTTTCCGCACTTTCCGACCCACCCACCACTCTCGCCGCAGCGGTGCTTACCGATGACAACCGAGTCATCGTGATCGTCGTCGCGGTCGTCGCCCTCGCGGCACTGCTGGTCGCCCGGCTGCTGGCCCGGCAGGTGCTGGCGGCCGGTGAGGGCACCGATCGTATGAAGGAGATCGCGGCGGCCGTCCAGGAAGGCGCGAATGCCTATCTGGCCCGGCAGTTGCGAACCGTAGGTATCTTCGCCGTCGTCGTCTTCTTCCTGCTTCTCCTGCTTCCGGCCGACAACTGGTCGCAGCGCGCGGGGCGTTCGGTGTTCTTCCTGGTCGGTGCGCTTTTCTCGGCGGCCACCGGATACATCGGTATGCGGCTCGCCGTACGGAGCAATGTGCGGGTCGCCGCCGCCGCGCGTGAGGCGACTCCCGCAGAAGGTGAGCCGGAAAAGGATCTCACCGCCGTTTCGCACAAAGCAATGAAGATCGCATTCCGTACCGGGGGTGTGGTCGGCATGATCACCGTGGGCCTCGGGCTTCTGGGCGCCTCCTGTGTGGTGCTCGGATACGCCGCTGACGCGCCCAAGGTGCTGGAGGGCTTCGGGCTCGGAGCGGCACTGATCGCGATGTTCATGAGGGTCGGCGGCGGCATCTTCACCAAGGCGGCCGACGTCGGCGCGGACCTGGTCGGCAAGGTGGAACAGGGCATTCCGGAGGACGACCCGCGCAACGCCGCCACCATCGCGGACAACGTGGGCGACAACGTCGGGGACTGCGCGGGCATGGCGGCGGACCTCTTCGAGTCGTACGCCGTGACGCTGGTCGCCGCGCTCATCCTCGGCAAGGCCGCGTTCGGTGACGCGGGACTGGCCTTCCCGCTCATCGTGCCGGCGATCGGCGTGATCACCGCGATGATCGGCGTCTTCGCGGTCGCGCCGCGCCGCAGCGACCGCGGCGGGATGACCGCCATCAACCGAGGGTTCTTCATCTCGGCGGTCATCTCGCTGGTCCTGGTGGCTGTGGCGGTCTTCGTCTATCTGCCGTCCACATACGCGGATCTGGACGGTGTCACCGATGAGTCCATCACCTCGCACGGCGGGGACCCGCGGGTGTTCGCGCTGGTCGCCGTCGCCATCGGTATTGTGCTGGCAGCCCTGATCCAGCAGCTCACGGGCTATTTCACCGAGACCAACCGGCGTCCGGTCAAGGACATCGGCAAGTCCTCGCTGACCGGGCCGGCCACCGTCGTACTCGCCGGTGTCTCCATCGGTCTGGAGTCCGCCGTCTACACCGCGCTGCTGATCGGGCTCGGCGTCTACGGAGCGTTCCTGCTCGGCGGTACGTCGATCATGCTGGCGCTCTTCGCGGTGGCACTGGCCGGTACCGGACTGCTCACCACCGTCGGGGTCATCGTCGCCATGGACACCTTCGGCCCGGTCTCCGACAACGCCCAGGGCATCGCTGAGATGTCCGGTGATGTGACCGGCGCCGGTGCCCAGGTCCTCACCGACCTGGACGCCGTCGGCAACACCACCAAGGCCATCACCAAGGGCATCGCCATCGCGACCGCCGTGCTGGCGGCGGCGGCGCTCTTCGGCTCCTACCGCGACGCGATCGCCACCGCGGTCGACGATGTCGGAGCCTCGGCCGGGGAGATGGGGCTGAGCCTGGACATCTCGCAGCCCAACAACCTGGTGGGCCTGATCCTCGGCGCCGCGGTCGTCTTCCTCTTCTCCGGCCTGGCCATCAACGCCGTGTCCCGGTCCGCCGGGGCCGTCGTCTACGAGGTGCGGCGGCAGTTCCGTGAGCACCCCGGGATCATGGACTACACCGAGAAGCCGGAGTACGGGCGCGTCGTCGACATCTGCACCAAGGACGCGCTGCGCGAGCTGGCCACGCCCGGTCTGCTGGCGGTGCTGGCGCCGATCGCGGTCGGATTCAGCTTCGGGGTCGGGGCGCTCGGCTCGTATCTCGCCGGTGCGATCGGCACCGGGACGCTGATGGCGGTCTTCCTCGCCAACTCCGGCGGTGCGTGGGACAACGCCAAGAAGCTCGTCGAGGACGGTCACCACGGTGGCAAGGGGAGCGACGCCCATGCCGCGACCGTCATCGGTGACACGGTCGGTGACCCGTTCAAGGACACGGCCGGGCCGGCGATCAACCCCTTGCTCAAGGTGATGAACCTGGTGGCGTTGCTCATCGCGCCCGCCGTGGTGAAGTTCAGCTACGGCGAGGACGCGAACGCCGGGGTGCGCGCGGTGGTCGCGGTGCTCGCCATCGTCGTCATCATCGGTGCGGTCTACGTCTCCAAGCGTCGCGGGATCGCCGTGGGGGACGACGGCGACTCCGGCGGAGGGGGCGGAGGCAGCTCGGCCCGGCCGTCCGATCCGGCGGCCGTAAAATGAGCCGGCCGTCGCAGGGCGGCCGCGTCGACAGTGCTGCGGGTGGCCGTAGCGGGTAGCCGACACAAGGTCAGGAAGCGTACGGGTGGGGCATTCTGATGCTCCGCCCGTCCGTCGGCCGGCAGGGCGCTTGCTCGATCAGGTGTTCCCGTGCGCCGGGGCCGAGTGGGTGAGTTGTATCTCCCTCATTTCGCTTGGTGCAAATGGCTGCAAAAGCCCACCCATCGGACTCCGGGCGCCCAAATGCAGGGCGTTCGACGTGTAAGTTCCGGGGCCGAGAGCCTTGGAAGGGACCAATCCGGTGAACAAGAAGCTTGCGGCCGCGCTGTCCGGCGGTGCGGTACTGGTACTTACGCTGTCGGGCTGCAGCGACGACAGCGACAACAAGGTGAACGACTGGGCCAAGAAGGTCTGTGACCAGGTCCAGCCCCAGCTGCAGAAGATCGCGAACGCCAACGCCTCCATCCAGCAGCAGACCGCCGACAACAGCAAGCCCGCCGACGTCCAGAAGACCGACTCGGCCGCCTTCCAGCAGATCTCCCAGGCCTACAAGGCGCTGGGCTCGGCGGTCGACTCGGCGGGCCCGCCGCCGGTCGACGACGGCGAGACCACGCAGAAGGAAGCCGTGAAGGAGCTCAACGCCTCCTCCGTGGCCTACGCGAATCTGCAGAAGAAGGTCGATGACCTCAACACGAAGGACCAGGCGAAGTTCGCCGACGGCCTCAAGGGCATCGCTGACGAGCTGAACAAGATCAGCACCAACGGTGACCAGGCGCTGAAGAAGCTCCAGTCCGGCGAGGTCGGCAGCGCGATGGCCAAGCAGAAGGGCTGCCAGAAGCCGACGGCCCCCGCATCGCCGTCGGCCGGCACCTCGAAGTCGGCTTCGCCCTCGAAGGACTCCGAGGGCTCCGAGGACTCGAAGAGCTCCGGGGACGCGAAGGACCCGAAGGACGCGAAGGAATCGCAGGGCGCCAAGGACTCGAAGGAGGCGTCTTCTTCCGCCTCGCCCGGCGAGAAGTCGTAACCGGACGGCTCTCCGACACGGCCGCCCGCACAACCCGGACGAGCAGCTGTACGACCCCGGGCCGGCGGTCGTACGAGCGGCCCGTTGGCCCGATGGGTCAACGGGCCGCTGCCGTTGGCAGTGGGAGCCGTCACAATGGGTCACGTGAGTAAGACCAGCCTTCCCGCACCCGACCATGCGACCCGGCTCCGCGAAGCCCTGCTCGCCGCCGCCTTCACCGCCGACGGGCTCCTCGACCTGCTCGGCGCACCCGCCTACGCCGCGCTCGCGCGCAGTGAGACCGTCCCGGCGCTGCGTGCCACCCGGGGCGACGCACCGCTCGACACGCTCGTGCGGCTCTTCCTCCTCCAGCACCCGGTCCCCGCCGGGCGGGCGGCCGCCGTGCTGCCGCTGCCGGAATGCGTGGCGGACGGCTGGCTGACCGAGTCGGACGGCGAGGTGCGCGCGAGCGTCGACGTACGCCCCTACGGCGGACCGGACGGCCAGGACTGGTTCATCGTCTCCGACCTGGGCTGCGCCGTCGGCGGCGCGGGCGGCATCGGCTCGCACGAGGAGGGCGTCGTCCTCGGGATCGGCGGCGCCTCCACCACTCTCGCCGGCATCACCGTCCGCAGGCCCGTCGCCACCGCCCTCGACATCGGCACGGGCTCCGGCATCCAGGCACTGCACGCCTCGCAGCACGCCACCAGGGTCACCGCCACCGACCTCAACCCGCGCGCCCTCGGCTTCACCCGGCTCACCCTCGCCCTGTCCGGCGCGGCCCCGGCCGATCTGCGCGAGGGCTCCCTCTACGAACCGGTCGCCGGGGAGACGTACGACCTGATCGTCTCCAACCCGCCCTTCGTCATCTCGCCCGGCGCCCGGCTCACCTACCGCGACGGCGGCATGGCGGGCGACGACCTGTGCCGGACCCTGGTGCAGCAGACAGGCGAGCGGCTGAACGAGGGCGGGTACGCCCATTTCCTGGCCAACTGGCAGCACACGGAGGACGAGGAGTGGCAGGACCGGCTGCGCTCCTGGGTGCCGCAGGGCTGTGACGCCTGGATCGTGCAGCGCGAGGTCCAGGACGTCACGCAGTACGCGGAGCTGTGGCTGCGCGACAGCGGCGACCACCGCACGGAGCCCGCGGAGTACGCGGCGCGGTACGACGCCTGGCTGGACGAGTTCGAGGCCAGTGGGACCAAGGGCGTTGGCTTCGGCTGGATCACGCTGCGGAAGTCCGCCGCGGCCGCCGCGGGGGACGCGTCGATCGTGATCGAGGAGTGGCCGCACGCGGTGGAGCAGCCGCTCGGCCCGGCCATCGAGGCGCACTTCGCCCGTCAGGACTACCTGCGGGAGCAGGACGACGCGGCGTTGCTGACCGGCCATTTCACCCTGGCGGCCGAGGTGGTGCAGGAGCAGGTCGGGCTGCCGGGCGCGGAGGACCCCGAGCACGTGGTGCTCCGTCAGAACCGCGGTATGCGGCGCGCGACGAAGGTCGACGCGGTCGGAGCGGGGTTCGCGGGTGTGTGCGACGGATCGCTGCCCGCGGGCCGGATCCTCGACGCCATCGCCCAGCTGATGAACGAGGACCCGGTGCTGCTGCGCGACCGCACCCCGCAGGCCATCCGGCTGCTGGTCGAGGAGGGCTTCCTGGAGCCGGTGCCCCCGGCAGGGCGGACGGCCGGATGATCCGGATCGAGCTGGACGAGCCCTCGCTCGGCGCGACGCGGATCGCGATCAGCCCGCTGTGGGACGCCTTCTGCAGCCTCCATCTCGCGCTGCCGCACCGCGCCCTCTCCCTGCCCTACCAGGACTGGGTGGTGCGTGCGCGGGAGGTGCTGAGGGAGGACGACCGGACGCACGCGCTGCGGCTGCTGACCGACGGTCTGCTGAGCTTCCCGGACTTCCTGTTGCCCCGGCCGGTGGGGGCCACGTCCATCGAGGCGGAGCTGGAGACGGTCAGGGCGACTCCGGCCGATGTCGTACGGGCCGGGGTGGCCGAGCATTACGCGGGGCTTGAGGACCACCCGCAGATCCGTCCGTACCTGGCAAATCCCGAGGCGGCCTGCGGGGCGCTGGCCGACGCGTACGCGGCTTACTGGGAAGGCGCGTTGGCGGCGCACTGGCCCACGATGCGCCGGCTCGTCGAGGACGAAGTCCTCATCCGTGCACGGACCTTCGCCACCGAAGGCGTCGACGCGCTCTTCGCCGGTCTGGAGAGCCGTGCCAGATGGACGCCTCCCGTCCTTGAGCTGACCAAGCACATCGACGCGCAGTACCGGGCGGGCGAACGGCGGCTCCTGCTCGTGCCGGTCGTCTTCGCGGAGGGCTGCCGGCTCTACTCCACCGATGACCCCGAGGTGCTGGCGGTCTCCTTCCAGGCCCGTGGCGCGGCCGCGCTGCGTGAACCGCGACCGGATCCGGCCGATACCGGTGACCGGCTCGGACTCCCGCTCGGGCGGGGCCGGGCCTCCGTCCTGCGGCAGCTCGGCGGGCCGCTCACCACGGCCGGGATATCCGACCGGCTGGGGCTCGCGCCGAGCACGGTCTCGGAGCACCTGTCGGTGCTCGCGGAGGCGGATGTCGTCACCCGGCACCGGATCGGCCGCAGCGTGTACTACCAGCTCACGGACACCGGCCGGGCCCTGCTCGCGCTGCTGTCCGGGGAGGACGTGCTGCGCGCGGTGTCCTGAGCGGCAGGTCTGCCGGGCGGCGGTTCGGCGGGGCCGGGGACGATTCGGCGGTTCCCGAATTGATGGCGGGTGCGGTAAAGCCCGTCCTAGCGTGCCCGCCATGCTTGCGATCGAGGCGGAGAACCTTCGCCGCACCTACACCAGCCGGACCGGCTTCCTGCGTCCGCGCCGCACCGAGACACAGGCCGTGCGGGGGGTCACCTTCGACGTGGCACGCGGCGAGCTCTTCGGTCTCCTCGGCCCCAACGGCGCGGGCAAGACGACCACCATCAAGATGCTCAACACCCTGCTGCTGCCCACCTCCGGCTCGGCCCGGGTACTGGGGCACGACGTGGCGTCGGAGCCCGTCGCCGTCCGGCGCAGGATCGGCTACGTCTTCGGCGGCGACCGAGGTCTGTACGACCGGCTCTCAGCCCTCGACAACCTGCGCTACTTCGCCGAGCTGTACGCCGTCGAACCGCGCGACCAGAAGCGGCGGATCGCTGAACTGCTCGACCTGGTCGGCCTCACCGGCCGCGAGAGGGAACACGTCGAGGGGTACTCGCGCGGGATGCGGCAGCGGCTGCACATCGCACGGGGCCTGTTGCACCGGCCTGACGTCCTGTTCCTCGACGAACCGTCCATCGGCGTCGACCCGGTGGCGGCGAGAGACCTGCGCCGCACCATCGCTGATCTGCGGTCCGGCGGCACGACCGTACTGCTGACCACGCACTACATGGCCGAGGCCGATGAGCTGTGCGACCGGATCGCGGTCATCGCGGGCGGCACCATCCGGGCGCTCGGCACCCCGGACCGGCTCAAGGAGCGGGTCCAGGAGCGCGGCATCCTGGAGATCGAGGCCCACGGAGCGGGTGACGAACACCTCGACCGCATCCGGCACCTGGCGGGTGTGCTCGGGGTGGCCGCAGAGGACCGGGGCGGCAGGCAGGCCGTCATCGTGCGACGGAACGCGGAGCGGAACTGCACGCACAGGTGCTCGCGGCGCTCCACGGGGTCAGGGTCGGACGGGTCGTCACACATGAACCCTCCCTGGAGGACGCCTGCATCGCGATCGTCGAGGAGGCGGAAGCGGAGGCGGAGGAGGAAGCGGGGGCGGGAACGGAGGCAGAAGCGACGACAGAGACAGGAGCGGAGACGGAAGCGGAGACAGGAGCCGAGAAGGGAGCCTCGGAGGAGACGGCAAGGGAGGCCGCGGCATGAGCCGCCGTGGCACGACTCCCGCCAGGGCCCTGCGCCTGATCGCCGTCGGAGTGCGCACGCACGTCTCGTACATGAGCCGCTCACCGATCGAGATCACCTTCGCCGTGCTCGTGCCCCTGGTGTACGCGACCCTCGCCGTCTACCTCTTCCGCGCGTCCGACGACCCCGACCGGCTGCTCACGGCGGCCGTCGGGGCGGGCCTCATGGGCATCTGGTCCTCGGTGGTCTGGGGCGCGGTGCTGTTCGACGTGCCGCTCGACTTCGGTCATCCGCTGCTCTTCCTGATCGCCGTACCCGTGTGCGTCATGTCGCTCGGGATGATGGGTCTGCTGCTCGCCGCCACGTTCGTGCTGCTGCGCAACGCCAACGCACTCGCCAACCCGCTGGACGCGCCCGTGTGGATGCTGTCCGGGATGCTCGTGCCCGCCACCGTGCTGCCGGAATGGACCCGTCCCGTTTCCTGGGCGCTGCCCACCACATGGGGTTCGCGGGCGGTCCACGCGGCGACCTCGGGAGGCACGGGGGCCGGTGAGGTGCTGGTCCCGATGGCCGCGGCCCTCGCTCTCGGCGCGCTGTACGCGCTGGGTGCCGTCCTGGTCCTGGGCCGCGTCGAACAGCGCGCGGGCCGCCGCCACCCTCTCCCTGGCCTGAGCACCTCAGCACCTCAGCACCTCAGCACCTCAGCACCTGTGCACCTGTGCACCTGAGCACTGACCACCTGAACCAGGAGTTGTCCCGTATGCCCGTCGACACACCGGATCCGGCCGTCACGAAGCGAAGCCACGGAGGCGGGAGGGGAACCGCCGCTCTGCGGCTGGTCGTGACCGGGGGCGCCCTGTCCTACCGGGCGCTCTTCAACTGGACGACGCCCCCGATGTTCATCGGCACCCTGCTGGTCGGCCCGCTGCTGCAACTGCTCTTCTTCGTCTTCCTGGGACGTCAGCTCCAGGTCGCCGACGACCGCTTCCACCTCCTCGGCAACGCCGTCGTCGCCTCCTCCACCGCCTGCGTCCACGGCGGCACGATGGCCATCGCCAGCGAACGCCGTTACGGGACGCTCGGCGCGGTACTGCTCAGTCCCCGGAACCGGGCTCCGCTCTGGTTCAGCCGTGCGCTGCCCTACGTATTGAACGGCCTTCTCATCAGCGCCTTCACGCTCACTGCTGCCTGCCTGCTGCTCGGTCTGCGGATTCCGGTTGGCGCTCTTCCCGGACTGGCCGCCGTTCTGCTCGCCGCCGCGGCGGGATGCTCCGCTTTCGGCCTCGCGCTCGGGGCGCTGGGGCTGCGCTTCCGCGACGTCTTCCTGATCTCGAACGTGGCGAGTTCCGCGTTCCTGCTGCTGACCGGTGCGAACGTGCCCCGGGAGGATCTTCCGGAGTGGATGCGTGCCGTCGGAGCCGTACTGCCACTGACCCACGCGGCCGGAGCGGCACGTGAGTTGTCCGCGGGCGCCGGCCTGGACGTCCGGGCTCTCGCCGCCGAACTCGGGACGGGCGCCGGGTACGCGCTGCTCGCCGTCGTGCTGCTGGCGGTGTTCGAACGTGGGAGCAGGCGACGGGCGACCCTCGATGTGATGTGAGCGCAGCATCATGCGAGTACGGCCCGGTCCCGCTGTTCACCCGGGGTTCGCGTCGTCGACGCTCCGTGGTGCGAGCCTCCCCCGGAACGGCGCGAAACGAAGCCGTACGGCGCGGTACGACCGCGGGCACCCCCGCCCCGGTCCGCTCCGGTCCGCGCCGGGGACAGAGAGGCTTACGGGCATGGAGAGCGGACCTGCGGTCTTCGCCGGAACGGCATTCGCACTGTTCGGTGCCGCGCTGCTGCTGTGGACGGGGGCGCGCGTACTGCATCGCGCGCCGGTGGCGTACCGGGTGAGCCCCGTTGCCTCGACCGTACTCGCCACTGTGTTCGGCGTAGTTTTCCTCGTCCTCGGGGTGTGGTGCTTCACACGCGTCTGAACCCGTGGCCGAGGGCGCGTCTGAACGCGGGGCCGAACGCGTGTCCGAACCGTCCGCGAGGCACCCGGGGCCCGGAGCCGGCCCGGAACACGCCCGGACTGTGCGCACCCCGCCGTCGGCACTCGCGGTGCGGCCACAGCGCCGCCGAAACCCGCAGGCAGCGGCCCCGCGCACGGCGGACTGAGCGGGCCGGGCGGCAGGAAAGGCGGAAGTCGGGTTACCGTTCGAGTGGCCGTTGCGGGCTTTTGCCGTTTGACACGGGGGCGGGTTGTACCGTCACACTCCGCAGCGACAGCACTGTCGGCAGCGCGATCGCGCTGCCCTGATGCCCACCGAGCGTCGACCGGAGAGAAGAGCGAAGTTGTCCCCGACCAGCGAGACCGCACAGGGCGGCCGCCGACTCGTCATCGTCGAGTCGCCTGCCAAGGCGAAGACGATCAAGGGCTATCTCGGCCCCGGATACGTCGTCGAGGCGAGCGTCGGGCACATCCGCGACCTCCCGAACGGCGCGGCGGAGGTGCCGGACGAGTACACCGGCGAGGTGCGCCGGCTCGGCGTGGACGTCGAGAACGACTTCCAGCCCATCTACGTCGTCAATGCCGACAAGAAGGCCCAGGTCAGGAAGCTCAAGCAGCTCCTGGCCGAGTCGGACGAACTCTTCCTCGCCACCGACGAGGACCGCGAGGGCGAAGCCATCGCGTGGCACCTGCAGGAAGTCCTCAAGCCCAAGGTCCCGGTCCACCGGATGGTCTTCCACGAGATCACCAAGGACGCGATCCGGGCCGCCGTCGCCAACCCGCGCGAGCTGAACCAGCGCATGGTCGATGCCCAGGAGACCCGCCGCATCCTCGACCGCCTCTACGGCTACGAGGTCTCGCCGGTCCTGTGGAAGAAGGTCATGCCGCGCCTGTCGGCGGGCCGTGTCCAGTCCGTCGCCACCCGCCTCGTCGTCGAGCGGGAGCGCGAGCGCATCGCCTTCCGTTCCGCCGAGTACTGGGACCTGACCGGCACGTTTGCCACCGGTCGGACCGGTGACGCCTCCGACCCCTCGACGCTCACCGCCCGCCTCAGCGCGGTCGACGGGCGCCGCATCGCCCAGGGCCGTGACTTCGGTCCGGACGGTCAGCTGAAGGCCGCCTCCGGTCAGACGCTGCACCTGGACGAGACGAACGCCCGCGCCCTGGCCGCCGCGCTCGCCGACTCCTCGTTCGCCGTGCGGTCCGTCGAGTCGAAGCCGTACCGCCGTTCCCCGTACGCCCCCTTCCGTACGACGACCCTCCAGCAGGAGGCGAGCCGCAAGCTGGGCTTCGGGGCCAAGGCCACCATGCAGGTCGCGCAGAAGCTGTACGAGAACGGCTTCATCACCTATATGCGTACCGACTCCACGACCCTCTCGGACACCGCGATCTCCGCGGCCCGTGCCCAGGTCACGCAGTTGTACGGCGCCAATTACCTGCCGGACAAGCCGCGCACGTACGCCGGCAAGGTCAAGAACGCGCAGGAGGCGCACGAGGCGATCCGCCCCTCCGGCGACCGCTTCCGCACCCCTGCGGAGACGGGCCTCACCGGCGACCAGTTCCGGCTCTACGAGCTGATCTGGAAGCGGACCGTCGCCTCCCAGATGAAGGACGCGGTCGGTAACTCCGTCACCGTCAAGATCGGCGGCCGGGCGAGCGACGGCCGGGATGCCGAGTTCTCCGCGTCCGGCAAGACGATCACCTTCCACGGCTTCATGAAGGCGTACGTCGAAGGCGCCGACGACCCGAACGCCGAGCTGGACGACCGCGAGCGTCGGCTGCCGCAGGTCGCGGAGGGCGACGCGCTGTCCGCCGACGAGGTCACCGTCGACGGCCACGCGACGAAGCCGCCGGCCCGGTACACCGAGGCCTCGCTGGTCAAGGAGCTCGAAGAGCGCGAGATCGGCCGCCCGTCGACGTACGCCTCGATCATCGGCACGATCCTCGACCGCGGGTACGTGTTCAAGAAGGGCACGGCGCTCGTCCCGTCCTTCCTGTCGTTCGCCGTGGTCAACCTGCTGGAGAAGCACTTCGGCCGGCTCGTCGACTACGACTTCACCGCCCGCATGGAGGACGACCTCGACCGCATCGCCCGCGGTGAGGCCCAGTCCGTGCCGTGGCTGAAGCGGTTCTACTTCGGTGCCCAGGAGGGCGACGACGCGGCCGGTGCCGGCAAGGCGTCCGACGCGGGCAACGGCGACGGCGACCACCTCGGTGGGCTCAAGGAGCTCGTCACCGACCTCGGTGCGATCGACGCCCGGGAGATCTCCTCGTTCCCCGTCGGCAACGACATCAAGCTCCGGGTCGGCCGCTACGGCCCGTACATCGAGCGCGGCGAGAAGGACTCCGAGGGCCACCAGCGCGCGGACGTCCCCGAGGACCTGGCGCCCGACGAGCTGTCCGTCGAGTACGCGGAGGAGCTGCTGGCCAAGCCGAGCGGTGACTTCGAGCTCGGCGCCGACCCGGTCAGCGGGAACCAGATCATCGCCAAGGACGGGCGCTACGGCCCGTACGTCACCGAGGTGCTGCCCGAGGGCACGCCGAAGACCGGCAAGAACGCGGTGAAGCCGCGGACGGCTTCGCTCTTCAAGTCGATGTCGCTGGACACGGTGACGCTGGCCGACGCGCTGAAGCTGATGTCGCTGCCGCGCGTCGTCGGTGAGGACGCCGAGGGTGTCGAGATCACCGCGCAGAACGGCCGCTACGGCCCGTACCTGAAGAAGGGCACGGACTCGCGGTCGCTGACCTCGGAGGACCAGCTCTTCGACATCACCCTCGAAGAGGCCCTGGCGATCTACGCCCAGCCCAAGCAGCGCGGCCGGGCCGCGGCCAAGCCGCCGCTGAAGGAACTGGGCACGGACCCGGTGAGCGGTGCTCCGGTCGTCGTGAAGGACGGGCGTTTCGGCGCGTACGTCACCGACGGCGAGACGAACGCGACGCTGCGGTCCGACGACAGCGTCGAGGAGATCACGCCGGAGCGCGGCTACGAGCTGCTCGCGGAGAAGCGGGCCAAGGGGCCGGCCAAGAAGAAGACGGCGAAGAAGGCCCCGGCCAAGAAGGCGACCGCGAAGAAGGCGCCGGCGAAGAAGGCGACCGCGGCGAAGAAGACTGCGGCCAAGAAGACGACTTCGACTGCGGCGAAGAAGACGACTGCGGCGGCGAAGAAGTCTGCGTCTGCGTCGGCGTCGTCGTCGGAGGAGTGACCTCGCGGGGTTTCTGAACGCCGGGCGGGCTGGAGATGTTTCTCCAGCCCGCCCGGCGTTTGTGCTGTTGGGAGCGGGGGTGGGGGCGCCTGCGGCGGGCCTTGTCCCCTACCCGCCCCTTCCCGTAACCGGGGCTCCGCCCCGGACCCCGCTCCTCAAACGCCGGAGGGGCTGGGAGCGGGGCCCGGGGTGGGAGCGGGACGGGAAGCGAGGGGTGGGGAGCGGGGCTGGACGGGGCGTGGGGAAGCGGGGTTGGACGCGGGGGAGTAGGGCTGGGCCTGGGGGAGTACGGCTGGACGTGGGGTTGGAGGTCAGGTGAGAAGGGGTGGAACGGGCTGGGGTGGGTGTCCGGTGGTCGTATGTTCGGACGCGGCCCCCGGGCACCGGTTCGCTCCCGATAGGCTGGGCGGATGACCCGAGCCGAGCAGCCAACGGTCGTGAGCCCCACCTCCGACACACTTGCCGCAGACTCACGCGAGCGCGCCGTACGAGCCCTGTTGCGCATTCCCCCGCTCAAGCGGTTGTGGAGCGCCCAGCTCGTCGGTGGTATCGGCGATGCACTCGCCCTTCTCGTGCTGGTGCTGCTGTCGCTGCAAGCGGCGGTCCTTGAGGGCTCATTCGGAGCCGGATACCGCGGGGCGGCCTTTGCCGTCGCCGCCGTTTTCGGTGCCCGGATTATTTCCACCTTGCTCTTCGGAGCCGTACTTCTGGGGCCGTTGACGACCCTGACGGCGCCGGGCGGGCCGATCGACCGGCGGTGGTTGATGATCGGGGCGGACGGGCTGCGGCTCGCGCTGCTGGTCGTCGCGCCGCTGTGGATCGACTGGACGCCCGACCGGGCGCTCATGATGATCCTGATCACCGTCTTCGTCACCGGCATCGGCGAGCGCCTGTGGCGCATCGCCAAGGAGAGCGCCGCTCCCGCGCTGCTGCCCGCCCCGCCCATCGAGGGCGCCGCCGTGCGCCCGCTGCCCGACCACCTCGAACCGCTGCGCCGGCTCTTCCTGCGCACCGACTTCGCCGCCGTCCCCGCCGCCGCGGCCGTGCTGCTGGTGGCCACGCTGATCGGAAACCTGCTGGGCTCTGGCCTGGACTGGTTCTCCTTCCACCAGGCGGCCCTCGGCTCGTACGTCGCGGCCGGGCTGTTCTCCGCCTCCATCTCCATCGTGTACTTCCTGGAACTGCCCGGTACGCCCACGCCCCGGCCGCGCTCCCCGCTCGAAGGGCTGCGCCGGCCGTCCGCCGGCCAGGGGCCGGACAAGGGCCGCACCGGCTCGATGCCGCTGATCGTCGCGGCCTGCGCCGCCGTCGCCGGAGCCATCGCGGCCGCGGGCGCTGTCGCCGTACTGCACGCCACCGACCTGGGCGGCGGCCCCGCCACCCTCGCGCTGCTGATCCTCGCCCTCACCGGTGGTACGGGCGCCGGCATCCGCACGGCCGGCAAGGTGCTGCCGATGCTGTCGCGGCGGCGGCTGCTCTCCCTGGCCACCGCCGTCACAGGCGTCGCGCTGCTGGCGATGGGCCTGGTCCCGGACACGGCGACCGTCGTCCTGATCGCCGTGCTCGCCGGATACGCGGCGGGCGTCGCCGCGAACACCGGCCATGTCCTCGTCGACCAGGAGACCGAGGAATCCCGCCGGGTCCGGACCACCGAACACCTCCAGGCCGTCGTCCGGGTCCTGATCGGGCTCGGCGCGGTCGGCGGCCCGCTGGTCGCCGCCGCCATCGGCACGCACCGGCTGACAGCCGGGGACTTCGTCTTCGCGCACGGCGGCGCCGCGTTCACCCTGATGCTGATCGGTGCCCTGCTGCTGCCGGTCGCCGCGGTTGTGCTCGCGAAGACGGACGACCGTTCCGGCGTGCCGCTGCGCCGCGATCTGCGCGAGGCGCTGCGCGGCGGCGAACCGGCCGTCGCACCCGCCGCGACCGGGTTCTTCCTCGCCCTGGAGGGCGGCGACGGCGCCGGCAAGTCCACCCAGGTCGAGGCGCTCGCCGAGTGGATCCGGGCCAAGGGCCACGAGGTCGTCGTCACCCGGGAGCCCGGCGCCACCCCCGTCGGCAAGCGGCTGCGGTCCATCCTGCTCGATGTGTCCTCGGCCGGGCTCTCCAACCGCGCGGAAGCCCTGCTCTACGCCGCCGACCGCGCCGAGCACATCGACTCCGTCGTGCGCCCGGCCCTTGAGCGCGGCGCGATCGTCATCTCCGACCGCTACATCGACTCGTCGGTCGCCTACCAGGGCGCGGGCCGCGATCTCGCGCCGACCGAGATCGCCCGGATCTCCCGCTGGGCGACGAGTGGTCTCGTACCGCATCTGACGGTGCTCCTGGACGTCGACCCGGAGACCGCCCGCGAGCGGTTCACGGAGGCGCCCGACCGGCTGGAGTCCGAGCCGCCCGAGTTCCACGCCCGCGTACGCTCCGGCTTCCTGACGCTGGCCGCGGCCGACCCGACGCGCTACCTGGTGGTGGACGCCGGCCAGGACCCGGAGTCGATCACCACCGCCGTACGGCACCGGCTCGACCAGCTCCTCCCGCTCTCCGAGGCCGAGATCAAGGCCCTGGAGGAGGCGCGCAAGGCTGCCGAGGAAGAGGCCAGGCGCCTCGCGGAGGAAGAGGCCGCGCGCAAGGCGGAGGAGGAGCGCCTGGAGCGTGAGCGGCAGGAGCAGCTCGCCCGGCTCCGCGCCGAGGAGGAGGAGCGCAAGCGGCAGGAGCTGGAGGAAGCCCGCCGCCGCGAGGCGGAGCGCCAGGCCGAGGAGGCCCGGCAGCGCGCCGAGGAGGCCCGCCGGATCGCGGAGGAGGAGCGCAAGCGGCAGGAGGCCGAGGAAGCGGCCCGCGAGGCCGAGCAGGCGCGACTGCGCCGGCAGGCCGAGGAGGAGGCGCGGCTACGCAAGGAGGCGGAGGCGCTGCGTCTTGAGAAGCAGCGCAAGGCCGAGGAGTCGCTGCTGAGGGCTGAGGCGGCACGCCGTCAGGCCGAGGCCGAGGCTGCCGCCGCGGCCGAGACCGCGCGTGCGGAGGCGGAAGCCGCGGAGGCGGCTGCCCAGGCGGCCGCCTCCGCGCGGGCTTCCCGGGAGCGCCGGGAGTCCCGGTCGTCCGGGTCGTCGGGGCCGTCCGTTCCGGACAACGAGCTGACGGTGCCGACTCCGATCGTCAACCCGAACGAGATTACCCAGCCGGTTCCCTCCCCGGTGGATCCGTCGTCCGGATCCACCCGTTCCTCTTCCTCCTCTTCCCGGTCCTCGTCCGACACCTGGCCCTCCGACGAGGCCGAGACGACGATGATCCCGAAGTTCACCGACCCGGACGAGCGCTCCGGCGGGCGGGACGCGGCGGGCGCGACGGACGACACGGCGGTCCTTCCGCCGGTACGGGACACGGGCCGCGGGTCCGCGAGGGACGCCGATCCGGCCGACCGGGTACCGCGGGGCATCTTCCGGGACGAGCACCAGGGGGGCTCCGTACCGGAGCGCGAGAACGAGCGCACCCGCGAGCTCCCGCAGATCACCGACCCGAACGCGCCCCAGCAGCCGGCCTCTGACCAGCAGGAGCGCTCCGGACGGGGGGCCCGGCGGCCCCGCCCCGACTGGGCGGAGGAGACCCCGCTGGACGATCTGCCGACGCTGGCGGACGAACTGCTCGGCGACCACGACGACGAGGGCCCCGACTCCCGGGGCCGCGGACGGCGCCCGCGCCGCTGATCAGTGACGATGCGTACGTGATCCGGTACGTGGGCACGTAGGCACGGGAGCCCCGGATGTCCGGGGCTTCCGTGCTTCCGTGCTTCCGGGGGATCTTCCGTCCCGGGCGGGTGCCGGGATTGTCAGACCCGTCCTTCACAATGGGAAGCCGGATCGACGCCTGACGCGCACCGCGTCGGGCCGCTGATCAGCGAGAGCCACGACCACCACCGGAAGGGCGGGACCCATGTCCGTATGGGATGACCTGGTCGGCCAGGACCGGGTGCAGGAGCAGCTCGGCGCCGCCGCCCGGGACGCCGATGTGCTGGTCTCCGCCATCTCGGCCGGAGAGCCGGTGCCGCCCGGCTCGAAGATGACCCATGCGTGGCTGTTCACCGGCCCGCCCGGCTCCGGACGGTCCACCGCCGCCAGGGCCTTCGCGGCGGCTCTGCAGTGCACCAGTCCGGACCGCGCGCTGGGCGGGGCGCCGGGCTGCGGGTTCTGCGACGGCTGTCACACCAGCCTCATCGGTACGCACGCCGATGTCGACGTGATCCGGACCGACCTGCTCTCCATCGGTGTGAAGGAGACCCGGGAGCTGGTCCGCCGCGCCCAGCTCTCGCCGGCCGTCGGGCGCTGGCAGGTCATCGTCATGGAGGACGCCGACCGTCTCACGGAAGGCGCGGGCAACGTCCTGCTGAAGGCGATCGAGGAGCCCGCACCGCGCACCGTGTGGCTGCTCTGCGCACCCTCGCTCGAAGACGTGCTGCCCACCATCCGGTCCCGCTGCCGCCACCTCACGCTGCGCACCCCGTCGGTCGACGCGGTCGCCGATGTCCTGATCCGGCGGGACGGCATCGACCCGGAGCGGGCCGCTTCCGCCGCCCGTGCCACGCAGGGCCACATCGGCAGGGCCCGCCGCCTCGCCACGGACGAGCGGGCGCGGTCCCGCCGCGCGGCGGTCCTCAAGCTGCCGCTGCGCGTCGAGGACATCGGCGGCTGCCTCAAGGCCGCGCAGGAGCTGATCGACACCGCCACCGACGACGCGAAGCAGGTCGCGGAGGACGTGGACGTCAAGGAGACGGAGGACATGAAGGCCGCGATGGGCGCGTCCGCCGGAGGCCGGATGCCGCGCGGCACCGCCGGGGTGATGAAGGACCTGGAGGACAAGCAGAAGCGCCGCAGGACCCGTACGCAGCGCGACAGCCTCGATCTTGCGCTCACCGAGCTGACCGGTTTCTACCGCGATGTGCTCGCCCTCCAGCTGGGCTCGCGGATCGCCATCGCCAACGCCGACGCGCAGGACTCCCTCGACCGCGTCGTCCGCTCGTCCACGCCCGAGCGGACCCTGCGCCGGATCGAGGCGGTGACCGCCTGCCGCCGGGCGCTGGACCGCAACGTGGCCCCGCTGCTCGCGGTGGAGGCCATGACGATGGCGCTGCGGGCGGGCTGACCACTACGGTCCGGCGGGGCTGAGCTGGAAGTCGAGGCACGCCGAATCACCCGTATGAGGTGGGAATCGGGCGAGTCGTCACCCGGCGGCTACGCTCCGGATATGGACACCAGGCGCCCGCTCCGCACCCTCGCCATCGCGCTCGGCACTGCCGGCCTCCTCATCTCCGGCTGCAGCAGCGGAAGTTCGACGACGGGCGCCTCGTCGTCCGGCCCGGCGGCCACCGCCTCGCCCGTCCCGGCGGCGCTGAAGACGTACTACGGACAGCACCTGAGCTGGCGGGACTGCGGTGTCACCGGATTCCAGTGCACGACGATGAAGGCGCCGCTCGACTACACGAAGCCGGACGCCGGTGAGATCAAGCTGGCGGTCTCCCGCAAGAAGGCCACCGGCCCCGGCAAGCGGATCGGCTCGCTGCTGGTGAACCCGGGCGGGCCCGGCGGTTCGGCCATCGAGTACCTCCAGGGCTATGCGGCGGTCGGCTATCCCGCCCAGGTGCGGGCCCGGTACGACATGGTGGCCATCGACCCCCGCGGGGTGGCGCGCAGCGAACCCGTCACCTGCCTCACCGGTCCGCAGATGGACGCCTACACGCAGGTCGACCAGACGCCGGACGACGCCGGGGAGGTCACTGCGCTGAGCGGTGCGTTCAAGAAGTTCGCCGCGGGCTGCGAGAAGCGCTCCGCGGAGATCCTGCCGCACGTCTCCACCGTGGAGACGGCGCGTGACATGGACGTCCTGCGGGCGCTGCTCGGCGACGACCGGTTGAACTACGTCGGGGCCTCGTACGGCACCTTCCTGGGCGCGACGTACGCCGAACTCTTCCCGGCACGGGTGGGCCGGCTCGTCCTCGACGGTGCGATGGACCCGTCGCTCCCCTCGGCCGAGATGAATCGCGACCAGACCGCGGGGTTCGAGACGGCGTTCCAGTCCTTCGCCGGTGACTGCGTGAAGAAGTCGGGCTGCCCGCTCGGCACCACGTCCGCCTCCGACGCCGTGGACAGGCTGAAGCAGCTGTTCGCCCGCCTCGACGCCAAGCCGATCGCCACGGGGGACTCCCGCAAGCTCGGGGAGTTCCTGGCCACCACGGGGGTCATCGCCGCCATGTACGACGAGGCGGCCTGGCCCCAGCTCCGTGACGCGCTCACGGCCGCGGAGAAAGGGGACGGCTCCGGCCTGCTCTCGCTGGCGGACAGCTACTACGAGCGCGAGCCCAACGGCACGTACGCGAACCTGATGTACGCGAACGCGGCCGTGAACTGCATCGACCTCCCGCCCGCCTTCACCACCTCCAAGGCGGTCACCCAGTCGCTCCCCACCTTCGAGAAGGCCTCCCCGGTCTTCGGCAAGGGCTTCGCCTGGGCCTCCCTGAACTGCGCCTACTGGCCGGTCCCCGCCACCGGCACCCCGCACCGCATCAAGGCCGAGGGCGCCGCCCCGATCGTGGTCGTCGGCACCACCCGGGACCCGGCGACCCCGTACAAGTGGGCCAAGTCCCTGGCAGGCCAGCTCAGCTCCGGAACCCTCCTCACCTACGAGGGCGACGGCCACACGGCGTACGGCCGCGGCAGCGACTGCATCGACACGGCGATCAACACCTACCTCCTGGAGAGCACCCCGCCGAGCGACGGCAAGACCTGCTCCTGACCCCACCCACCACCCCACTGACCTGCGCCTACGCCCCGGCGCCAGGGCGGTACGGAGCACCCTCGGAAACTGTGTAGACTTGGGCCCGCTGCTGATCGCACCATGGTGTGGCAGCGCGTGCCGCCTTAGCTCAGTTGGCCAGAGCAACGCACTCGTAATGCGTAGGTCTCGGGTTCGAATCCCGAAGGCGGCTCTAGGGTGAACCCCAGGTCGGGCCTTTGACCTGGGGTTTCTTGTTTTTGTGACCTTGGAATCCGGACTGATTGAGCATCGGCGATCCACGCATCGCAATGCATAGGTCTGAGTTTGACGGCCGGTAGCGGTTTTGCCCTGCGAGGCGTTGACCTGGTCTTCTGTCTCCCGATATCGATCTTGTTCAGTTAGCTCAGATCGGCATGGTGGCCATTTGGTGGCCAAGCGTGCAGCGACTGTGCAGGCAAGACGCACCTCGGCTCTGTGAGCGCGTGAGTCCGAAGCGGGGGCGGGTTGTGGCGTCTGGACAATTGATGCGCTGCTGGTGTTCGGCCATGCCCTGCGGTGGATCTGAGAAGGGCTGTTTTCGCGGGGGCCAAAAAGGTGTTGGGCGGAGTCCGGCTTGAGCCCGCCGTAGCCGCAGATCAGGCCGTTGAGCGGGTTCACCGCCCGCCCCACCCGCAGCGACACGCCTTCGGTCGGCGAACTCGGTGTCGATGACGATGTTCCCGTCCACGAGGAGGAACCGCTCGGCGTCGACGACTTCGGCGGCCAGCCGGTAGGCGCTGTGCGCCCTGTGAACGCTGGGCAGCCGCTTGGCGATGCCGAAGTGCGGGCCGGGAGCCACTCGGCGCCGGGGGATTGGAAAGTCTTGCGGGTCAGGGCTCAGGGCGAGCCCAGCTTCTGGCGTGGGTGCGTCGAGGAGGAGGATGTCTTCAACCATCTGCCCGCGCTGCGGTACGGGCTCGCGGTACGGAGTTCCCCGGATGAGGGTCCACTCCCCTTCTCTGAGTTCAGTGAAGGGGCCCGTTTCCTCCGCGCTATGCCCCGTATACGGCCAAGGGGACCTGAGGAGGCTCCCACACAGGCAAGCCGCATCGGTTCTAAGACGCTGTTGTCTTTCCGAGTCTGACGACTGTGTTTTCGCTGGTCAGGGGTAGGGGCGGCGTCGGTGTGGGAGTGATGGGGTGTCGTTTCGTCGCTCTCGTGGAGGCCGTGGATGCCGTCGGTTGTCGGACTGCTGGAACAGCACGAGCTTGCCGCTCGTCGTCGTGTGGACGGGCTGCGTGAGGCAGCGGACCGCATCCAGGCCGAGCTCGCGGTGGCCGAGCAGGAGTGGTCGGAGTGGACGATCGCCCGCGAGCGTGTCGGTGCGGTGCTGTCCGCGCCGGGCGGTGACTCAGCCGGCGTGGGCGCCATTGACGTGCCGGAGGGTGTTGTGACGGGAACCGAGGTGGAGGCGTCTGCACCTCTGGTGGTGAAGGCGAGGTCGCAGGTTCCGATGTGGCGCGAGGGGCTGGCCGGGACGGCACTGTCGGTGGACTACCAGCGCATCCTGGCCGCGATCGAGGATCGGGGCCGTCTCGGTCAAGGGCCGCTGACCTGTCAGGAGATGGCCACTGCGTTCGGCCTGGACGTGGTGCCTGCCAAGGTGGAGGGGCTGCGGTCGAAGGCGAAACGCCTGGTCGCGCGGGGCTGGCTGGCCGAGTCGGCACCGGGCCGGTTCACCCTCGCGCGGAGCGTGAGCGGGCCAGGCGGCGGGTCATGATCATGGTCATCGACCAGTAGATCATCGCCTCGGCGCTGCTAATGGATCGTTCGAAGTCACGCACCAGACGGCGGCTTCGCATCAGGTGGGCGAAGAGCCGCTCGACGATCCACCGCTTGGGCAGCACCACGAAGCCGCGCATGTCGTCGCTCCGCTTGACGATCGCCAGGACCAGCGCGAGCGCGGCCAGGCAGTGCTTGACGAGGCTGCCGGTGTAGCCGCCGTCGGCCCAGACGAGTTCCAGCCGGTGGTGAGCGTCGGTCACCCGCTCAAGCAGCACCTTCGCGGCGGCGCGGTCGCCGATGTCCGCCGCGGTGACCATCACGCCCAGCAGCAGGCCGAGGGTGTCGACCACCACGTGCCGTTTGCGGCCGTTGATCAGCTTGCCGCCGTCGAAGCCGCGGCTGTCGGCGCCGACGACGGCGTCCGCCTTGACGGACTGCGAGTCGATCACGCTTAGGCCGTCGGTTCCGCATCTCGCCCCGACTCCTCGCGGACCCGGCCGCGCAGCCGGTCGTGGAACTCTCTGACCAGCGCGTGGTCGCGCCAGCGGCGGAAGAACGCATAGACCCGGTCCCACGGCGGGAAGTCGGCCAGCATGGCCCGCCACTTGATCCCGTTGTCGACCAGATAGCGGATCGCGTCCAGCATCGCCCGGTGGCAGTACGCCTCCGGCTGCCCGCCCCGACCTCGCAGCCAGCCCGGCACCGGCAGCAGCGGCCGGACCACGGCCCACTCCGCGTCCGTCATGTCCGAGGGATACCGCCGAACACGCTCCGGATGGTCGGCCGCATTCCCGAACCGGTGAGCGACACAATCACACGACAGAGCAGCCGAGTTGAACTCCACCGGCGCGAGCACGTACAACTGCGGCAACAGGGTCTCCTGGATCTCGGTTGGCTTCGCAACCCCGAGCTACCAAGAGGCCCTGCCTTCATGCCCGCAGCCGGCCACGGTCACCCGATCGAGACTCCCGTTCGACGCCCACCCCGCACGATCGGAACGACAACAGCTACTAACGCACTTGGAGATCCCGGATCTCACCAGATCCCTGGAAGGCTAGGTCGGCGGCTGGATTCCGGACGGGTGGATCACGCTGTGCTGACGTCGGCACATAACAGTCGAACGTTACTGAGGGAGGGTCTGCACGGTCCACGCCGAGGAGCGCAGCAGATCGCGCCTACTGGGGATGAATCGCCTTGCTGTGACTACGGAGATCACTGCTTCCGTCCATCAACCCTGGTGACTCAGCGGAATTGGGCGAGCTGACGGCCCGGTGGCGTAATTGTGCGTTCAGCGGGCCCGGGGGCAACGTAATTGCGGGGCTGCCGACACCGCGGATTGTGACTTTGGGGTGGAGCTTCACCATGGAGAACGTCGACTCGATCGGCTTGGTGGTCCGCAGGCGGCCCCAGTTGCTCCGCCGGGAAATCTTGGAACGCCAGCAACTCCGTCCAGTCCCTTGGTGATCTAAGCGGCGGCCTTGGGCCATTTCGTGCCGTAGGTCTTCTCGAGTGCTTCGATGGCCTTCTTGGCGTCGGCGCGGTCCTCGGCGTTGTAGATCTCCTGCATGGCTTCCGTGGCACCGGCTGTGCGGGCCAGCGAGGCAGCTGGGCGTGTCTTCACGGCCGCGCTGCGAACGCGGGCCCGCCCGTTGGCAAGCTCAGGCCTCGGGAAGCCGTGGAGGTGAGGCCACCGTGGCGGCGACCATTCGGCGGATGGCCTGCTCGCCGAAGGTCTCCTCGAAAAAGAGACTGCGGAAGAGTATGGTTCCCGCCCACGAGTCGAGGACTAGTGAGATGTCGGTGTCCGGAGGGAGTACGCCGCGCTCGACGGCGCGCGACAGGACGAGGTATGAAGAGGCCTTGCGGCCGTCGATCAGATTCTCGGCGAGGAAGCCGCGCAGCCCCGAGTCGTCCGCGACATCCGCCATCAAGGCCGGCAGTGCCGCCCGGATCTTCTGCGAGCAATAGAGGTCCGCCAGGGCACAGGCCACGGTGATCAGCTCGGCTCCACTGTCACCTGTGTCCTCATTCGGTATCGGGGGCAGTTCCTCGCGTACGGCGTCGAGTACCAGGGCCGGTTTGTTGGGCCAGGAGCGGTAGATCGTCGCCTTGCCGACGCGTGCCTCTACGGCGACTCCGCCGATGGTGAGCTTGGAGTAGCCGTTCTGGGCCAGCATCCGCAGTGTCGCGGAGAGAATCCGCCTACGCGCATCCAAATCCCGCATGTGGGTGCCGGACCGGTCCGAGACCTGATTCAGATTTCTGTTCTGTCCCATGGTTCTCTCGTCTTTCAGCGCAGAGTGCGGCTGCCGCTGAGGGGGCGGGGCGGCGAACTGAACGAGACGGCTCGTTCCACCTGGCTGGATTGTACCGCTCATGTGCCGCCTTCGAATCCAAGGAGCACCGGATTGCCGGTGGTTACTGCTGTCCCGCAGCTGGCTCCCTGGTCGTCCACCCACTGAACGGCCCACCGCATATCTGCCCCCACCGGCACCCCGTCAGGGCGCAGGCTCTGCGGCACGCTGACCGTCCGCAACTGCCCCCAGGAAGCCGCAGCTTGCTTCACCAGGCACTCCTTGTACGTCCACCGCAGGCAGAAGGCCAGGTCGGGATCGGGATCTGCGGCGATGGCTGCGTGCTCCGAGTTCGTCAGCACCTCGCGGCGGGCAGCCTGCGACAGAGCGGTGCGTCGGTGGTTCTCCACGTCTACCGCGACGGGGCCCGCCCCAGCCGCCGCCGCGACGTGTCCGCGGGTGTGGCTGAGGCTCACCGCGACCCAGGGCAGCTCCTCAATATAGGGGCGGCCGTGTGTCGGCGATCCGCATCCCGGGCAGAGCTGGCGCAGCGTCAGGCGATGGGCCGGCACGCCACTCCAACGTGCCGCGCACTCCCGTACGAGCAAATGCGCCGCGAAGTAGTCTTCGCGGTCGTCGCTGGAGCGGAGCCGGGCGGCCCGCGCCTTCTCTGCCTCTGTGAGAGCGGAGCGGACGGACGCCAGTGCGCGCAGCGCGCCCGCTGAGTCGGTACGCAGCACCAGTGCGCCCGCCAAACGATCCACGTTCTACCGTCCTTGGTGAGTCAGAGGCCGTCGGCCCATGCGCGGATCCGCTCCGCTATCGGGGCGCCCCTGCGGGCCCATCGCACGTGGTCGACTCGGACTCCCCGGGAGGGTTCGAAATGCCACCGCTCTACGGTGGCTGACGGAAGTGTGGCACACAGCCGGTCCACCGTCGCTGGCGGAGCAAGGGAGTCCCCAGAGACTGAGACGGCGAGCACGGGAAGACGTACGGACCTCAATCGTTCCGCGTATGCGATCTCGGCGCCCGAGGGTTCGAACCGGCCGGTCCGGGCGATTCTGGCCCAGTCCCGGATCAGCCGCGCAGGCTGCCGCCCCGCGAACCCGAGCCGGTCTCCCGGGAAGTAGCCCCATAGCCGGGCAATAACGGCGGCGAGCTGCGTGCTCAGCAGCACCCGCAGCCCGCCCATGCCTGGGAATCCGCGGAAGTCCACCGACCCGGCGGCCACGAAGATTAGGCCGTCGACGCCCTTCGGCTCCCGGGCCGCGTACAGGACGGAGACCTGACCGCCGATGCTGTGCCCCAGCAGGTACAAGGGGACGCCCTCGCCGAAGCGCTCCCGTACCGCCGCCACCATCCGTGGCCAGTCCCGCGAGGCCAGCTCGTTATAGCCGTGGCTGGACCCGCGGTCCACCCGCGGCCGGCTCTCGCCCTGCCCGCGCAGGTCGGCGGCGACGGAGGCGATGTCCAGGGCCGCCAGATCGGCGCAGAACGGGGCGTAGTACGAGGCTTGGACCGCCATGGCGGGCCAGATCAGCACCACCGCGCGCGGCGCCCGGGCCGACTCGGTGACCTGCGCGACGATCCGCTGAGGGCCGTCGCCGCCCTCCGCCGGCAGCGGCACCTCCCAGCGGGCCGCGCTCATCGGGCGGAGTCCGAGAGGAGCATGTACTCCAGGCGCGTCTCCTGGGTCTCGGCCGACCAGCGGCCGGCCGCCTCCATGCGCTCCTCGATACCGGTGTCGATCAGCCGCCGACCGGGCCAGATCTCATAGTCGCCGACGAGTTCGGCCTGCTCGGCGAGGCCCTCCTGGAAGAACGACTCGCGGCGGAACAGCACCTCCTGCATGGGGAGCTTCTCCCACAGGCGACGGCCTTCCGTTACCAGCTCAAGCAGCCGCGGGCGCTGCTCCGGGTGCTCCGTCAGATACCGGCGCACGACCGAACTACCGACCGCGAGATGCCGGATCTCGTCCATGTTGGCCCCGCGCTCCACCAGGGCCGCCGCGGGGTCGAGCGGGCGCCACTTGCGCTCGCTGAGCTCGGCGGCCGGCGCCAGGATGCCCTCCACGAGGACGGTCAGCACCAGCACGCCCCCGTGGAAGTCGCCCTGGTCGCGCAGGACCTGAAGGCCGAACTCCTCCAGCGGGCCCAGCACCGCGGCCGCGGCCGCCCCGGCGGTGCGGGCGACCTCGTTCGCGATCTGCTCGGCGGAGAGGCCCACGCGCAGTAGGTGCTCCCGAAAGATACGGGCGTGGCGGGCCTCGTCGATCAGCTGCGTCGAGAAGAACTCCAGGTCGTCGGTGCTCGGGGCGTGGAAGACCAGGAAGGACAGCGCGCGGGCTGCCTTCTCCTCCGCCAGGTGGCGGAAGGTGAACTCGTCGACGAGGGCGTCGCGCAGCGGGCCTGACTCACACACCGCCGCGGTCGGTCCCTCGTCGGGCACCGAGCCGTCGGAGAGCCGCCGCAGCATCGTGCCCGCGACGTGCCGCAGCCAGTACGGCAGGTTGCAGTCCGCCGTGGTCAGTTCCAGCGTCCGGGCGCCTTCGAGCACGCTCGGGGCGCGGTCCCAGTCGGCCTCGACGGGGGTGGTGGTCATGGGGATTCCTCTTTCTCTTCTCGGATGTTCTGTGGGAGGTTCTGCAGGACGTTCTGCCGGGCGTTCCACAACGGAACTTCAGACGGCGCCCGTGGTCTTGAGCAGGTTCCAGAGCGAGGAGGGGCACACCCCGCCCTGGAACGCGATGTACTCCGGCTCGATCGCATGTGGCGCCCACTTGAGCTTGAACGCCTCCTGCGACCGCGCGGGATAGACCAGCCGCCCGTGCTCCGCGACCAGTCGCAGGGCCCGGGTCATCCCGCGGCTCGCGCACTCGGGCTCGTATCGGTCCTCGAGACCGGCGAAGGGGGTCAGCCCGAGGTGCAGCCAGGGCGCAGCGTCCTCCTGGAAGCGGCTGAGGGCCGTCAGGTTGACCAGCTCCACGGTCCCGACCGGGGCCCGGGGCGACCTGCGCGTCAGGTCGTACAGCCAGCCCGGCCGACTGCCCCACACCGGGGAATAGGTGATGTAGCCGACCGTCCGGCCATCGTGCCGGGCGACGAACGTACGGCGCAACGGGGCTCCCGGACCGCCCCGCTCACCGATCAGGAACGACAGCTCCTTCACATGGCGGCCCTTCGCCGCTAGCCACTCAGCGTCGATGGCATCGAGCTCGCGCCGGTCCCTCTGATCGCCCTGATCCGTCTCCACGACGGTCACACCGTCCCGCCGGGCCCGGTTGACGTTCTGCCGGACCTTCGCCAGGGGCTTGCCCCGCAAGGTGAAGCGGGCCAGGTCGATGCCGTAGGTGCTGCCGACCTGGTTCACGGTGAATCCGCGCTCCGCGTACAGCTCCACGTCGGCCCGCCCGACCTGCGCCGCCGTCAGCCGGGGCGTCCCTCCCGGGCCGGACGCCAGGTACCGGAGGAACTCCTCCAGCAGCCGCCCCCGCTCACCCAGTTCGGCGAAGGGGGCCGCGAACTGCACCACATCGCGACGCCCCCGCCGCGTGTAGGCGACGAGTCCGTCGGCACTGCGGCCCGCGTAGCGGTGGGTAGCCCCGTTGAGGGCCAGCACCGCGCTCGGGTGGTCGGCGTGGGCGCGCAGAAGCTCCACGGCCCGCGCCGACTCCCGGTCCGCGACCGCGGCCGGATCCGCGCTCATCCGCGAGTCCCGGCAGGCCGGCGGGACTGTCCGTCCGGTTCCGGAGCACCCCGGCCGCCCGGCTCACCCGGGCGCGCACCGCCCCGGCCCTCACCGCTCCGGTCCGCCCCGACCAGGGACAGGGAGGCCCGGCCGCCCGACTCCACGGCCGTCTCGAACTCCGCGAACGCCGGATGCGGCGCCGGCTCGAACGGCACGGAGAACGGCTTGAGGAAGTTGCCCAGCAGGCCCCGGTCCCCGCACAGGTGCACCGGAACGGCGAGCAGCGCCCACTCCCAGCCGAACAGCCACGCCCACAGGCCGACGACCGCGCCCGCGGTCAGCCAGCTGTGCATCGTGTTGTACAGGACGTAGTACACGCGCGGCACGGAGCCGCCCCGGGCCCGGTGGTGGGCCAGGGCCCCCGGGATGTAGCCGATGAGGTCGATGTACAGGAACAGGCCCACGGCCACCGGCCAGCGCACCTCGTTCCAGTGCGCGATCAGCAGCCAGGCGCTGATGAGCAGGCCCGCCAGGTACTCGCCGCGCAGCAGCCGGTACGTCGTACGGGACTCGAAGCGGTTTGCGGCGTCCACTACGCGCCCTCCCCGCCCAGCAAGGCCTTCAGGATGGTCGCGATGGTCTCGCGCAGCACCCGCTCGGCCACCGGGTCGATGATCCCGGCGAGGCTCGGCAGGCCGAAGTCGAACTTGGCCTGGAACCGCACCACGCACCCGGCGCCGGCCGGGCCCGCGGTTGTCACCTCCCACTGGCCGTCGAACACCTCGAAATCGCCCGCAGTCTGACGGAAGGAGATCAGCATTGCCTCGTCGTCGAAGACGTCCTCCTCGGACCAGGTCAGCACCCCGTTGCGGAAGTCCACCTCCCAGTCGCTGACGACCGCCTCGCTGTCGGCCCCCGGGTGCACCTCCACCCTGCGCACAACGGCGACCAGCTCGGGATAGCGCCCGAAGTCGCGCACCAGCCCGTACGCCGTCCGCGCGTCGACACCCGCACTGTGGTGTTCCAGCTCTACCGCTCTCATGTCAGTTGCTCCTTGTCGTGTCGCCGGTCTGCGGAAAGCGCCCGCCGAGCGACCGTGCGGCTCCGTGGACCGCATCGGACAGCTCGTCCACCTCCGCGCTGCTGAGCACCGCCGGCGGGGTGAAGCGGACGACCGCGTGTGCGTTGAGCGAGTGGTTGACGATGACGTGGCGGTCCAGCAGCTCCAGCAGGAACTCCCCGGCGGTACCTGCGTCATGGAACTCCACGCCGATGAGCAGCCCCACCCCCCGGACGTCGCGAACCAGGTGCCCGCAGTGCTCGGTCAGGGAGCCGCGCAGCCGTTCGAGGAGCTCCTCGCCCAGCTGAGCCGCCCGCTCGGTCAGGCCCTCCTCCCGGATCACGTCGATCGCCGCCTCGGCGGCGACCATGGCGACCGGGGCCGCTGAGAACGTCGAGGTGTGGATGAACGGGTCACGGTCGAAGACCGCGAAGGCATTCTCCGTGGCGATTGCCGCCGCCACCGGAATCACCCCGCCGCTGAGCGACTTGCCGGCCAGCAGGATGTCGGGCGAGACGGCCTCGCGGTCCGCCCCCCACCAAGCGCCGAGCCGGCCCATCCCGGTCTGGATCTCGTCGAGCACGAACAGGGCCCCGGTCGCCCGGCAGAGGTCTGCCACCTCCTTGAGGTAGCCGGACGGCGGGATGACGACACCCGCCTCGCCCTGCACCGGCTCCAGGATGACCACTGCGTCCGAGCCGTCGGCTCCGATCTCCGCCGCCACGGCGGCCGCGCCGCCGTACGGCACGTGGGAGACCAGCGGCAGCAGCGGCCGGAACGGGTCCTGGTACAGCGGCTTCCCGGTCACAGACAGCGCGCCGAGGGTCTTGCCGTGATAGCCGCCGCGCGTCGCGATCACCCGGCGGTGACCGAGGCTGCGGGCCATCTTCAGCGCCGTCTCCACCGCCTCCGCACCCGAACCGGTGAAGTGCACCCGCTCCAGCCCCGTCGGGCAGACCCCGGCAAGTGCCGCCGCGGCCCGCGCGGCCGAAGGCTCCAGCAGCAGCCGCGTGGCCAGCGGCAGCGTACGGATCTGCCGCTCGACCGCGGCGACCACCCGGGGATGGCAGGCACCGGTGAGGAAAACCCCGTACCCGCCGGCGTTGAGGAAGTCCTGGCCGTCGGCCGTACGGATCCGGGAGCCGGCAGAGGAGACCTCGACGTGGCCGCCGAACATCTCGCCGAGCTTGCCGCGCCCCCGGCTCAGGTGCGCCTTGTACCCGGCAGCCACGCTCTGCCCCGTGGGGCGGGCGTGCGGGGCCGCGCCCACGCCGCTCACCGGACCCGCAGGGGCGCGCCGGCGCAGTGGTCGAGCAGCGCCTGCGCGGAGGCCGTGCGCGACGGCGGGTGGAAGGCCAGCGCCCGGCTGACGGCCAGCAGGCTCCCGATGTCGGGCGAGCAGGCGAACGCCAGCCCGCCGAGCACCTCCGCAGCCCGGTCCGCGACGTCCACCAGCAGGTCCTGCACGGCGTAGCGCGCGGTGAGGGACGCCGCCAGCTCGTCGTTGCCCACCGGGCCCGCGTCGACCTGCCGGGCGACGTTCTCGGCCAGCCCTGCGGCCGCCTCCATGCCGGTGACCAGGGCGGCCCGGTCGATGGCGCTGCCGCGGCCGCCGGCCACCGCCGCCTCCGCGAGCCGGGCTACCGTCCCGGTGTACGCCGAGGTGACCAGCAGCTCGAACCAGACGAAGCCCACGGTCTGGAGCGTGTCCAGGCCCGAGCCCAGCTCGACCTGAGGTCGCAGCATCAGCTCCTGCGGTACGTGGACGTCCTCCAGCCGGACCTCGTCGCTCTCCGCACCGGCGAGGAAGGGGGAACCCCAGAACGGCTTGCGGGTGATGCCGGGGGACTGGGCCGGCACCAACGCCACGCCCAGCTCGCTGCCGCCCTGCCCGTCGGCGGTCGGCAGCGCGACCCCGGCGGTCAGCAGGTCCATCGAGTGGGTCAGACTGCACGGCTTCTTGACCCCGTTGACCAGGAAGCCGCCGCCCTCCACGGGCACGGCCGTGACGGACGAGTCCAGGATGCCGGAACCGGTGCGGCCCTCGGCGAACCCGGACGCGACCAGCAGTCGGTCCCGGGCGATGGCCTCGATAAGCATCCACTCCAGGCCGCCCGCGTCCTCCGAGGCGACCAGGGCGACCAGACTGGCCACCGAGAAGTTGTGCATCGCGGCCGCGACCCCGAGCGAAGGGGAGATCGCCCCCAGAGCCCGCCCGACCCGCACGGCGTCCAGGGCGCTTGCGCCCCCGCCCCCGTACGCACCCGGGATGAGCAGCCCCGGTCCGCCGCTGCGGCGGAAGGCGGCCAGCCCCGGCCCGCCCGGCGCCTCGAGCGTCGTCAGGGGGACGCCCCCGAGCTCCTCGGCCAGCCCCGGAAGGTACTTCTCGCACGCCTCGCGGGCGTCGTTCATCGCGCGCATCAGGCCGATGCCTCCTTCGTGAGAACTGCGAACACGGCCTCGGCGGGGCGCACACCGCGCGCCACACTGACGCCCTGGAGGTGGGAGGTGCGTAGCATCGGGTAGTTGGCCTCGCCGCCCGGGCCACCGGTGAGACCGGTGCCGCCGTGGGTGGGCAGGACCGGGAGGAACCCGATGTGCGAGTCGTTCACCTTGAGCAGTCCGCCGCCCCGCACCCCGGCCACGAAGCGGTCGATCACCTGCCGGTCGCCGGCCCACAGCGAGTTGCGCAGCCCGTACTCGTTGGTGTTGACGAACCCCATCACCGCCTCCAGCAGCCCTTCCGTCTCCTCCGGCGCAGGGACAACGACCGGCAGCAGGGGGAAGAAGGTCTCGTGGCGTACGGCTTCCAGGTCCCGGGCCCTCTTGAGCCCGTCGACACGGACGACGGTGGGCTCCAGGAACAGCCCGCCCACCTCGTCCACCTCGCCGCAGACATCCAGCCGGCGGCCGCCACAGACCAGTTCCGCGCTGCCTTCCAGCGCCTGGTTCAGCACGGCCTTGAACAGATCGGTGCGCAGCACGGGCGAGAGCAGCGTCCCCGGCTCCTCGGGGTATCCCGGCCTGATCCCGGCGGCCCGCGCGGTCACCTTCGCCAGCAGCTCGTCCGCGACCGCCGGGTGGACCACCGCGACGTTGGGCACCATGCAGATCTGCCCGGAACCGTAGAACGCCTCGGTGAGCGCCTCGGCGGCCAGATCGAGGTCTGCGTCGTGCCAGACCACGCAGATGTCGTTGCCCGCGAGTTCGAGGACGGGCTTCTTGCCAGCAGCCACGCACCGGGCGCCGAACTCGATCCCCTGCCGGCTGCCGCCGAAGTACATGACATCGTCGACGAGCGGGCTATCCAGCCACGTCCGTATGGTGGCGGGCGCGTCCGAGCAGAGCACCGAGAGCGCCGCAGCGGGGGCGCCGACGGCCTCCAGGGCCGGCGCGATCAGCTCCCGCAGGATGTGCATCACGCCCAGCGGCGCGCTCCGCGGGGCCCGGACCACCAGCGCATTGCCCGCCGCCAGCGCCCACACACCTAGCAGGACGTTGGCGACCGTCGCGTTCTGCGGTGGGTTCAGGCAGACCACCCCATCGGCGACACGGCGCACCGTCAGCTCCCGCTGCGCCGTGTCGACCCGGTGCTCCATCAGGGCCGCGAGGAACTCGCGTGTCTGCGGTGCGGTGTTGGCGAGGATGCCGGAGGCCTCCCAGCGGGCCAGCGCTGAGGGATGCCCCTCGGCGACCATCAGGTCGACGATCTCGTCGTGCTTCTCGCGCACCAGGTCGTGGAAGACCTCGACCAGCCGCAGCCGGGTCGCGAGCGGGGCGGCCGACCACTCGGCGGCCGCCCGGGAGGCCGACTGCAGTGCCGCCTCCACCTCGTGGGGATCGGCGACGGCGCAGCGCCCGATCACGTCCTGCGGCGCGTCCTTGTGGGCGAGCTGCCCGCGTTCCAGATCGCGCTTGGTCCGTACGGAGCCGAAGAAGTCACGCAGCATGGCGGAGGCCCGCACGGTGTACACCCATCGGGTGCCCGGCCGGTCCTGCCCGTCCACGTAGGAGCCGTAGCTCAGCATCGCGGTCAGCCTTCCTGGTCGTTCGGGGCGAGGGCCGAGCCGAGCGCGGCCCCGAGGCGGGCGATCCGGTCGCCCTCGTCGAACATGGAGAAGTGGTCGCCGGGAACCTTCGCCACCACCAGGTGGCCGGTGATGTGGTCGCCCCACAGGGACTTGTCGCGCGGGTTCATGCGCAGTGCGTCGAGCAGCGCCTCGCCCTCCGGCTCCTCCGCCTGGAGCAGGACGAGGTCACCCGCGAACCGGCGGTCCGGGTAGTAGCCCTTGAGCAGGTCGTGGTTGTGCTGCCACACGTCGAGGAAGCCCTGCTCCCGCAACATCTGCGGGTCCACGCCCCGGACCGCCGCGGCCTCGAACAGCACCGGGAAGACTGCCTGGAACTCCTCCTCGTCCAGGTGCCCGCCCACGTACGTCTCCGGCGCGTGGGCGTCGAGCATGACCAGCAGCTCGACCCGCTCACCGCTCTTCTGGAGCTGGAGCGCCATCTCGAAGGCCACGTTCCCGCCGAACGAGTAGCCGCCCAGGCGGTACGGCCCCTGCGGTTGCTCCCGGCGGATCCACTCGACGTAGAGCGCCGCCAGTTCACGCAGCGTGCCGGGCCGCAGGGCCGGGTCCGTGGGGAAGGACAGCGCGCGCAGCGGCGCACCCTGCGCCGTCTGGGCGGCCAGCCGGAAGTACAGGAAGTTGGTGCCGCCCGCCGGCGGGACCAGGTACACGGGAGTGCCCTCACCATCGCGAACCGGTGTGATCCCGCTGTGCGCGGCTGCCGTGCCGGAGCGCGCCGCGCGGATGTGGGCCGCCATCTCGTCGGGTGTGCGCAGCCGGGCGAACTCGTCGACGTCCAGCTCGATCTCGAAAGCGCTGCGCAGGGCGGTGACCATCTCCACGGCGAGCATGGAGTCCCCACCGAGCGCGTAGAAATCGTCGTCCGGGGCGATCTGGTCTATGCCCAGTCCCTGTTGGAGCAGTTCGACCACATGCTCCAGGACGTCGTCGTCGGTCGCGTCCGGTGCGGCGACGGCGATGGACTTCGCGGCCCCCGCCGCGGGGGATTCGGCGGGGGCCCCGGCCACCGCACCGGCCCGGAGGTCGGGCTCGATCCAGTGGCGCTCCGGCCGGAAGGGGTAACCCGGCAGGGAGATCTTGAGGGCCGGTCCGTGGGCCCAGCCCGCCTCGGGCAGCGCCGAGTGCGTCGGCGCCCCGGCGAGCAGCGCGTCGAGACCCGCGCGCAGCTCGTCATGGGTGGCCGCCGTGAACACGTGCCGTACGGGCAGCAGTGCCCGGCCCGTGAGCAACGTGTACGCGATGTTCCGGACGGCCGGCGGCTCGGCACCGTCCAGGAGAGCGCGCAGCGCGCGGCCTTGGTCGGCCAGCGCCTCGGCGTCCCACGCGGACAGCACGACCGGGTAGGGGATTCCGGGCCGCCCGGCGGGCGGTTCCTCCCGTACGGGCGGGGCCGCGAGCACGGCGTGCGCGTTCGTGCCGCCCAGTCCGAAGGAGCTGACCGCCGCGGCCCGCAGGGGAGCGGCCGGCGGATGGTCCACGGTCTCGGTGGGCACCGTGTAGGGCTGGTCGTCGAGCCGCAGGTGCGGGTTGGGCGTGTCGTAGTTGATCTGCCGCGGCACCTTCTGGTGGTGGAGGGCGAGCGCCGCCTTGATCAGGCCCGTCACTCCGGCCGCCGCGTCGAGGTGCCCGACATTGGCCTTGAGGCTGCCGATCGTGCAGTCGGGGGCCGGGCCGCCGGCCTCCCGGTAGGCGGCGCCGAGTGCGTGCAGCTCCAGCGGATCCCCGACGGCGGTTCCGGTGCCGTGGGTCTCGACGTACCCGACGTGCGAGGCGGGGACTCCCGAGGCCTCGACGGCCGCCCGGATGACCGCCCGCTGGCCCTGCGGGCCGGGCGCCGTGAAGCCGATCTTGTCCGAGCCGTCGTTGTTGACGGCCGTGCCCCGGATGACGGCGTAGACGCGGTCTCCGTCCTCCAGGGCGTCGGCGAGCCGCTTGAGGACGACGACACCGCAGCCGTTGCCCTTGATCGTGCCGGCGGACCGGGCGTCGAAGACACGGCAGTGGCCGTCGCGGGAGAGGATCCCGCCCTCCTGGTACTCGTACCCCGAGGTCTGCGGGAACGTGATGCTCACGCCGCCCGCGAGCGCGGCCCGTACCTCACCGCGCGCCAGCGCCTGGCAGGCCAGGTGGACGGCGGTCAGCGAGCTGGAGCAGGCGCTCTGCACGGTCATGCTGGGTCCGCGCAGGTCGAGCTTGTACGAGACGCGGGTGGCCAGGAAGTCCTTGTCGTTGCCCAGCAGCACCGGGTACGACAGGGCGGCGTCCGCGTATTCGACCGAACGCAGCACATTGGCCAGCAGGTACGTGCTCATGCTGGTGCTCGCGAAGACACCCACCCGGCCGCCCGCGTCGTGCGCGGCCAGGCCCGCGTCCTCCAGAGCCTGCCAGGCGCAGGTCAGGAAGACCCGGTGCTGGGGGTCCATCAGACGGGCGTCGCGCTGGGTGACGCCGAAGAAGCCGGCGTCGAAGAGGTCCGCGTCCGAGAGGTCCGCGCCCCGCGGGACCCGGCCGGCAGAGGCGATCTGCTCCGGGGAGACGCCCGCCTCGGCCATCTCCTCGTCGGGGAACCGGCGGACGGACTCGACACCGTCGAGCAGGCACTGCCAGAGCTCGTCCGTCGTCGCCGCGCCGGGGAAGCGTCCCGCCATCCCGACGATGGCCACGGCCTCGCCCGTCGCTCCGGGCGTTGACCGAGTGGTCCGGTTCATCGGCTGTCCCCTCGTACGGCGTCGATGTGCGCCGCGAGCCGGCGCACCGTGGTGTGGGTGTAGAGCTCGATCATTTCCAGGCCGGGCACGGCCAGGTGTTCCTGGAGCAGTCGGTGTACCTGGACCACGTGCATGGAGGAGCCGCCGATGTCGAAGAAGTTGTCCTCGGGGCCGATCCCGATCCCGGGGAGCACCTGGCCCCAAATGGCGTGGACGGCGGCCTCGGTGCCGTTGCCGGCCCCGGAGCAGGGCACACCGGGCGCGCCCTGCTCCAGGGCCGCTGCGGGAACCGCCGGCCACGGCAGCGCCGCGTCGTCGATCTTCCCGTTGAGGGTCAGGGGGAGCGCCGCGGAGCGGACGAACTGTGCGGGCACCATGTACGAGGGCAGCCGCTCCCGTAGCGCCTGCCTGATCTCGCCGGGCTCCGGCAGGCTCGCCCCGGCCGCGAAGGCGACCAGCCGGGGGTGCTCCGGGTCGCGCTCGTCGAGCCGGACGGTGCACTCGCGGACGCCGGGGACCGAGAGCAGCGCCGTCTCGATCTCACCGAGTTCGATGCGGAAGCCGCGAAGCTGCACCTGCTTGTCGATCCGGCCGAGGTGCACGAGCGTGCCGTCGGGCCGCACCATGCCGAGGTCGCCGCTGCGGTAGAGCGTCTTCCCGCCCAGGACGGGGAACCGCTCCGCCGTCAACTCTGGCAGACCGAGGTAGCCGAGCGAGACGCCCGCGCCGCCGACGACCAGCTCCCCGGGGACGCCCGGCGGGCAGATGTTGCCGTCCGTGTCGACGACCGTGACCGTCAGGTCCGGCAGCGGCCGGCCGATCGCCGAAAGGACCTCCGTGCGGGCGCTCTGCGGAGTGACCGGATGGTGGGTGACGTGGACCGTTGTCTCGGTGATGCCGTACATGTTCACCAGCTGGGCCCGCTCGCCCATCACCTCGTACCAGGCGTTCAGCGAGGCGTACCGCAGTGCCTCGCCGCCGAAGACCACGTAGCGGACGGCGAGGCGCTCGCCGTCGCCCGGTTCGAGCACCTTCATCAGCTGGCCGAACCCGGAGGGCGTCTGGCTGAGGACCGTGACCTGCTCCCGGACGAGGAACTCCCGGAACTGGTCGGGGGACTTGGCGCAGTCCTCCGGGACGATGGCCAGCCGGCCGCCGTACAGGAGCGCGCCGAAGATCTCCCAGACGGAGAAGTCGAAGGCGTACGAATGGAACAGGCTCCAGGTGTCCTGGGGACCGAATCCGAAGTGGCCCTCGCAGGAGCGCATCAGCCGCATCACATTGCGGTGGGTGACCTGGACGCCCTTGGGGCGGCCGGTGGAACCGGAGGTGAAGATGACGTACGCGCAGGCGTCCGGGTCGTCCTGCGGCGCCGGGCCGGCGCTACTCCCGCCGGCCGGGGCCGGCGCGAGTAGCGGCGCCGCCGGCAGGAAGCGGGAGACGGGCGAGGGCCAGTGCTCCGCGTCCACCACGATCGGCAGCCCGCCCGGGAAGCTCTCCAGGATCGAGTCGATCCGGGACACGGGGGAGTTGGGGTCGAGCGGGACGTAGGCCTTGCGCGCCATGAGCGTGCCGAGGATGACGGCGATCAGGTCGACCCCGCGCCGCATGGCGATGCCGACATCGGGGCTGTCCGTGGCGGCCGAGAGCCGTGCGGCCACCCGGGCCGCCCGCTCGCCCAGCTCGGCGTAGGTCAGCTCCTCACCGCGGTCGCGGACGGCGATGCGCTGCGGGTGCGCCCGCGCGGTCCGCTCGAACCAGGCGGCCAGGGACGGTGGCACCTCGAAGGGCTCGCCGCCGGCGTCCGGGTTGACCAGGGCGAACAGCTCGCGCTCGGCTTCGACGGACAGGGCGGGGATCTCCTCGATCCGCCGCTTGGGGTCCTGCGCCACCACCGTCAGGACGTGCCGCATCACGCTCAGCGGATCAGTGCGCCACTGCTCGTCGCTGCATTCGGCATTGAGGACGAAGGCGGTCCCGGAGTCCTCGACGTTCATGGAGAGCGGGTACTTCACCTGGCGCCGAGGGAGCGGAACGGACTCGACGGTGGCGCCGTCCAGCCGGAAGCGCAGCGGCTCCTTGTAGTAGGTGAAGGTGTTGTCGGTGGAAAGCAGACCACCCGCGAGCCGGGTGCTGACCTCACGGGCATGCGCACCCAGGTCGAAGCTCTGGTGGCGCAGCATGCCGACGGTCGTCGACTGCACGGCCCGGCACAGCTCCTCGAAGGTGCCGTGTTCCGTGAGATCCACCGCGAGCGGGAGCGTGTTGACGAAGTAGCCGTATGCCTGTCGCTGGCGCAGTCCGCGGCGGTTGGCCAGCGGGATGCCGGTGACGAGCTCGCGGCCGCCGGTGACCCGTGCGTACGTGACGAGGTAGGCGGCGAGGAAGAACGCGAACGGCGTGCAGCCGAGCTCCTTCGTGCGGGTGAGAATCAACTCGCGTAATTCCGCGTCGAGTTCAAGGCTGCGCTCGTCGCCGATCCGGGCACCGGAGGCGGTGCGGCGGCCCTGGAGGCGATCGTCACCCAGGGTGGTGAGGTGGCCGAGGCGCGTGCGGAAGAACTCGAGGGCGTCGGCGCTCGGCGGCGCGGCGTCGGTGAAGGAGGCCGGACCGTCGTCGACGGACGGCGGGAGGGCTGCTTCGGGGTCGGCGTAGAGGCGCTCCAGCTCCGAGAGGAAGTTGAAGTAGCTGTAGCCGTCGTTGACCAGATGGGAGAACAGGACCGTGGCGTAGGCGGCCTCGTCGTCCCGGTACACGTGGAAGGCGTACTGGCGCCCACCGGGCGGGATCGGGGTGTCACTCTGCTCCGCGATCAGCCGGGCGATCACCTCCTCGGCGTTGCCGGGGAGGACGGTGAGCGGCACCAGGGCGTCAAGGTCCGCCTCCGGGGCACGGCGGATGGCGTGCACGGCGCCGTCGGTGGATTCGAAGGTCGCGTTGAGGGCGTGGATGCTGCGGGCGAGGCGGCCCAGCGCCGCGCGCAGTCGCTCCACGTCGACATCGCCCGTGATGCGGTACAGGCGGCTGAGGTTGAAGGAGGCGTCGTCCGGAAAGAGCTGGTGGTGGGTGTGGAGCTTGAGCTGAGCTGTTGTGGCCGGTGATATCGCCGGACCCGTCATTGTGTTCCCCCATGAAGTTCTTGCTGTTTGTGCTCAGTGGTCGGGTTTGCTGATGTCCCACGCGAACCGCCGCGACAGCGACCTGGGCAGGTGGCGCAGTCCCCAGGCGGCGGTCTTGTACCGAAGGCTCGGGATGCTGAGCACCTTGCCCTTGTGTAGATCGCGCAGGGCCGAGCGGACGACGTCGTCGGCGTGGAGCCACAGCCAGGGCGGCGGGAAGGTCGTCGGGATACCGGCCCGCTGGTGGAACTCGGTCCTGGTGTAGCCGGGCAGGAGGGCCATCATCCGCACGCCTGCGTCGCGTACCTGCTGTGAGACGGCCAGCGATTCGGTGAAACCGATGATCCAGGCCTTGCTGGCGGGGTACGTCGAGCTCAGCCAGGCGGGGCCGATTCCCGCGACGCTGGCGACGTTGATGACCGACCCCGAGCGCCGATGGGTCATCTCGCCCAGCGCGGCGTCGGTGAGCCGCAGGACGGCGCGTACGTTGAGGTCGAGGAGGCGTTCCTCGGCCTGGATGCCGGTCTTGAGGAACGGGTCGTCGTAGCCGATGCCCGCGTTGTTGACGAGCAGGTCGACGGCCGGCTCGGCCGCCAGCCGCGCCGTGACCCGGGCGCAGCCCTCGTCGGTGGTGAGGTCGGCGGGAAGGGCCTCGGCCATGACCCCGTGGCCGGCCTGGATGAGCTCGGCATGCTCCTTCAGGTCGCGTTCCGATCGCGCGACGAGGACCAGGTCGTAACCCTGTTCTGCCAGGGCCCGGGTGAACGACTTGCCGAGACCGGCCGTCGCTCCCGTGATCAGTGCAGTGGGCATGTGTTGTCAGCTCCGGTCGGATGGGTGGTCAGAGACGCGCTTCCGCGCGCAGCACCTGGTCGCGGACCGCGCGGAAGCCGGCTACCGCCCGCTGCAGCTGCTCCTCGGTCTGGGCCGCGGTGTAGCTGGTGCGAAGCCTGGGCGAGGCGGCGGGTGGCAACACGGCGTTGACGTAAACGCCCTGCTCGATGAGGAGGTTCCAGGCCAGGAGCGTGCTCATGTCGTTGCCGATCTCGACGGGGACGATCGGGGTCTCACTGGCGCCCACCTCGTAGCCCAGGGCGGTCAGCTCGCGCCGCATGAAGTCGGCGTTGTCGGCGACCGTGCTGCAGCGCCAGGGCTCCGCCTGCAGGATCCGCAGGGATTCCAGGGCGGCGGCCGTGTTGGAAGGGCTGGCGCTCGCGGAGAACATCAGGCTGCGCGCGTTGTGCCGCAGGTAGTCGATCACGTCCTCGTCGCCGAGGATCGCGCCGCCGATCGAGCCGAAGGCCTTGGAGAAGGTCAGCGTGATCAGCGGGACGCTCGCGGTGAGCCCGAAGTGGGAGCTGGTGCCCCTTCCCTTGTCGAGGACGCCGCCGCCGTGGGCGTCGTCCACGAGCAGGGTCGCGCCCAACTCGTCGCATATGTGCACCAGTTCGGGCAGCGGGCAGAGATCTCCCTCCATGCTGTAGACGCCGTCGACGACGACCATGCACGGGGCGGTCCCGGCGAGGCGGGAGAGCTTGGCGTAGAGGTCGTTCGTGTCGTTGTGCGCGAACCACTGGATCTTGGCCCGGCTCAGCCGTGCGGCGTCGATGAGAGAGGCGTGGGCCTCCTTGTCCAGGAAGACGATGTCGCCGGGACCGCACAGTCCGGCGATCGCGCCCAGATTGGCCTGGTAGCCGGTGGTCAGGACGAGGGCTGCGGGCTTCCCGAAGAACTCGGCCAGTTCGCGTTCGAGCTGGTCGTGCAGCTCCAGGTTCCCGTTGAGGAACCGGGACCCGGTGCAGCCTGCTCCGTAGCGCTCGGTCGCCCGGACGGCGGCCTCGATCACCCGCGGATCGGTGGACAGCCCCAGGTAGTCGTTGGAGCCGCACATCACCACTTCGCGGCCGTTCGTCATGCGGGCGGTGCCGGCGTCGCGGCCGTCGAAGTTGAGGAAGTAAGGGTAGAGGCCGGCGGCCTTTGCCTCACGCGCTCGTGTGTAGGAGGTGCACTTGTCGATGACGCTCACAATTCATCCTTCTGATGTCTTGGAGAGTGAAATGGAGGTGCTTACACGCGGAATGCGGAGTTCAACTTCCCGAATGACCATTCCGAGGATTCCGGACATGGTGGTCAGCTCCCAGTCGTCCGACACGTGAGGGGTGTCGTGGGAGGTGGCGGTGTTCGGGTGTTGCGGCTCCGTGAATCTTTCGCGGAGCAGGGTCATCAGCGTTCCCAGGAATGCCAGATGAGGCGAAGAGTAGATGCGATGTCGCAGATTGCACCGGCAATCGCGGATGCGGCCTTGGCCATGTTTCCCCCATGGAATGCCCGCGTACGCCGTCGTTCGCCGGTGCGTGTGCACTGGCGGCCGGGAGGCGGGCGTTTGTGTGCGCTGCGGTACCACGCAGCAGCTCGCGAGGGTTCCCCCCCTCGCTCAGAACGGATCGACTCGTTCTAAACGTATGCGTGTGGCTCGAGATCGTCAAGTGAATTCCAGCCGACGGGCTTGCTTCTGCCGGGGAGTTGAGGATCACGTCATCGTTGGCCGAAAGCAGTTTCTCCGGTGATGTCCTGTCGCCGCTTTCGCCTCCGGGCCGCATACTCCTGGGTGTTCCGGACCTGGATGCAGGAGGAGAATGATGCGACGTCAGATGAGCACCGAAGTGGACATCTTCGTGAATTCCTCGCAGATGGATATGTATGCGGCCGTGGCCGATGTCCGTTCCATGGGGAAGTACAGTCCCGAGTGCAAGTTGGTCCTCGGGCCGCGCGGCCGCGCCGCGGCCGGCCGGAATTTCGTCGGCATCAACCGCAAAGGGCTTTTCATCTGGTTCACTTGGTGCCGCGTCACATGCGCCGAGGCGCCCGAACGTTTCACGTTCGATGTGAGCACTTTCGGTCTTCCCGTGGCCCGCTGGAGCTACCGGTTCACGCCCGAGGGCGGTGGAGTCAGGGTCACGGAGTCCTGGACCGACCTCCGGACAGGTCGAGGCGCCCGTATCACCGAGCTGCTCGGTCTCCTCTTCACCGGAACGCCGGCGGGGCGCCGCGCGGACATCAACCGCGCGGGCATGCGCACCACGCTCCTACGGCTCAAGCGCGCCGTGGAGCGATGACCCTCCCAGAGAAAGGCGACAGCCATGACGACGGACCAGGCCCCGGCCCCGGTCTCCACCCCCATCTCTACCCCCCGCTCCTTCGCCCCCCTCCAAGCGGCAGTGCGCGAGGCGGGTCTGCTCCGGCCCCGCACCGGCTACTACGCCGTCAAGTTCCTGACCAACACCGTCCTCATGGCGGCGGCCTGGGGTCTCTTCTGGTGGCTCGGTGACTCCTGGTGGCAGCTGGCCTCCGCCGTTCTACTCGCCTTCGCGTACGGCCAGACCGGACTCCTCGGGCACGACGTGGGCCACGCCCAGGTCACCCGCAACCGGCGCGCGATGACCGTGCTCGGCCTCATCCACGGCAACCTCCTGCTGGGCTTCAGCTACGGCTGGTGGATGAACCACCACACCCGCCACCACAACCACCCCAACCACCTGGACCACGATCCGGACATCCTGCGCCGTGTCGTGGCCTTCTCGCCCCGGCAGGCACAGGGCGTCTCGGCGCTGCGCGCCGTCGTGATCCGCCACCAGGCGCCCCTCTTCTTCCCGCTGTTGAACCTGGAGGGCATCGGCCTGCGCGTCGGATCGATGATCGCCATCCGGCGCGGCATCGTCCGGCACCCGCGCATCGAATCGTTCCTGCTGGCGGTCCATGCCGTTGTCTATGCGGTGGTGGTCTTCTCCCTGCTCAGCCCGCTCCTCGCGGTTGCGTTCATCGCCCTCCACCAGGGCCTGTTCGGGGTGTACCTCGGCTGTGTCTTCGCCCCGAACCACAAGGGGATGCCGGTACGGGACGGCGAGGCGGAACCCGACTGGCTGAGTCGTCAGGTCCTCACCTCGCGCAACATCCGCAGCTCGCTGTTCCACGACTTCTTCTACGGCGGGCTCAACTACCAGATCGAGCACCACCTCTTCCCGACGGTGCCACGGCCGAACCTTCGCAAGTGCCGGCCGTTGACGATGGCGCACTGCGCCGCGCAGGGTCTGACGTACTACGAGGTCTCGGCGACCCGCTCGTACATCGAGGTCCTGGCGCACCTGCGCGAGGTCACCGAGCAGGTGCGGGAGGGCACTTCGCGGACCGTGTGATCCCATCCATCAGCATGTCGACGAGGTCGCGGGTATAGGTCTCGGCCACCTCGCCCCGGCGGACCAGGACGCGCATCCACAATGCGCCGGCCATGGCGTCCACGAGCGGCGCCGGATCAGCGTCGGGCGGCAGGTCGCCGCGCGCCACCGCGCGTTCGAAGACCGGCTGGTGCCGCCCGAAGCGGTCATCGAGGAACGAGATCACCAGCTCGCGCATCGCCTGGTGGCGCACCGCGCCGACGAGCGCCGCCTCCACCACGGTCCGCCGGGGCTCGTCGTCCAGTAGGTCCTGCAGCCGCTCAGCGAGGTCGGTCAGGTCGCCGCGAAGACTGCCGGTGTCGGCGAGCTCGAACTGCAACACGTGCGAATGCAGCAGCGCATCGCGCAGCAGCTCTGACTTCGATGCCCACCAACGGTAGATGGTCGTCTTGTTCACCCCGGAACGCTGGGCCACCCCCTCGATGGTCAGGGAGTCGTAGCCCAGGCCGCCCAGCATGTCCAACGTGGCCGTGAAGATCTCGGCCTTGCGCCGCGGACCGCCGACGTCGCCCTCTTGCTTCCGTGTCACCGGATACCACCTTCGCTCATGTCGGGAACCACTCTACTGCAACGCAACGTAGTGTTGCATTTGGATGCCGAACCTCTTAGAGTGCAACGCAACGTTGCGTTTGTTTTGGCTCCCTTCCGTGGGCGCCGTCATCGCACCCACCAGGGGGTATGGACACATGCGTGCTGAGCGACCCGGGGACCCGGGGGCGGGGCTGGCACCCGCTGCCGGTCGGCCGGGGATCTGGACCGCCGGGCCGGACGAGGGCATCCCCCTGGTCCTCGTCCACGGCATCCGGGTATCCGCCCGCATGTGGGCCCCGCATGCCCGCCGGCTGACTCCGCGCTTCCGGATCACGGCCCCCGACCTACCGGGACACGGCACCCAACGCGAGCGCCCCTTCTCCTTGGAAGACGCGGTCGCAAGGGTCGGCCTCGCCGTGGAGGAGGCGATGCTGGCCACTGGCCAGCCGCCCCTGGTCGTAGGCGCCTCCCTGGGCGGCTACGTCGCCCTCGCCTACGGCGCCGCCCACCCCGACCGCGCGGCCGCAGTCCTGGTACAGGGGGCGACCGCCCGGCCCGACCGCCTCACCGGCTGGGTCTACCGCACCGCCGCACGGGCAATTTGGGCACTCGGTCCGGCTCGCGCCGCCCGACTCAACGACCGGGCACTCAAGAAGCGTCTGCCCTCCGACAGCTACGAGGCCATCGTGGCCGGCAGTCTCACCATGCACGCCTTCGTCGAGGTCGTCGAAGACCTCACGCGACGCGACTTCCTCAACGTGGCAGGCCGCACCAGACTGCCCGTCCTGTTCGTCAACGGCCGCGGCGACCGACTCTTCCGCACCCAGGAAAAGGAGTTCGTCAGCGCCGTCCGCTCCGCCGGCGGATACGCAAGGCTGTTCCACGTCCACGGACCGCACGACATGTCGATCAGTGACCCGACCGCGTTCACCCGCATCGTGGAACGCGGTTACGCACTCCTGTCGGGCGCACGACCCGACGCCTTCTCCCCGCCGGGGGAGACGACATGACCGCCTGGATCCAGGAGTGGACCCCACACCTCCCCGACGGCGCGGCCACCGCCCGCATCCTGTGCCTGCCCTACGCCGGCGCAGGCGCCGCCGCCTACCGCACCTGGGCCACCGCCATGCCGCCCGGTGCCGAACTCCACGCTGTGGAACTCCCCGGCCACGGACGCCGATTGCCCGAGCCCCCCGGCGCCGACCTCACCGAGATCATCGAAGCCCTGACCCCGCTCGCGGCCCGCCCCGGACCACCACTCGTCCTGTTCGGACACAGCATGGGCGCCCTGCTCGCCTACGAACTGTGTCGCGCCCTGACCACGTTCGGCGCCGCACCAGCAGCGCTCGTCCTCTCCGCCATGTCCCCCGCGCACCTCGTCGACCGCACGGCCCAGCGGGCACTCGCCGAGAACCCGGACGCCCTCCTCGACCACGTACGCGAACTGGGCGCAACCCCGCCGGAGGTCCTGCACACAGCCGCGCTGCGCGAACTCGTCCTGCGCACCATGCGCGCCGACCTCCGCCTCCTCGCCGCATTCCCCGACCCCGCCACCGACGACCCCCTTCCGGCCAACATTCCCGTCACCGCACTGAGCGGGCAGACCGACAGGCTCTACCCACCGCACACCGTGGCCGCCTGGACGGCGATCGCCGAACGCTGGGAAGGGATGCACGTCCTGCCCGGCGGCCACTTCTTCCCCTGGCAAGGCGACACCGGCCCCCGCCTCGTCGCCGCCCTTGCACAGACCGCCGCATCCGCAGCCCGGCCCGCGTAACGCCTCGCCGTGAAGGAGAGCCACCATGACCACCGCTCACACCGATACGGCGACGGCGCAGTTCACCTCCCTGAATCCGGTGAACGCAGAGCTCGTCGCGACCTTCCCTGCCGAGGACGAGGCAGCCGTACGGGACAAGGTCGCCCGTGCTCGCGAGGCCGCCGCATGGTGGGACGGACTCGGCCATGACGGCCGCCGTACCAGGCTGCTGGCCTGGAAGCGTGCCATGATCCGCCGCAGAGTGGAGATCATCGACCTGCTCCGCCGCGAGAACGGCAAAGTACGGGCCGACGCCGTCATCGAGCTCTCCGTCACCCTCACCCACGTCGACTGGGCGGCAAAACACGCCCACCGCGTGCTGCGCCGCAGGTCCATGCCCTCCGGACCGCTCATGTTCAACCAGGCCAGCACCCTCGAGTACAAGCCGTACGGGGTGATCGGCGTCATCGGACCCTGGAACTACCCGGTGTTCACCCCCGTCGGTTCCATCGCCTACGCCCTGGCCGCCGGCAACGCCGTCGTCTTCAAGCCCAGCGAGTTCACCCCCGCCTGCGGGAAATGGCTGGTCGACACCTTCACCGAGGCGGTTCCGGAACACCCGGTCCTCCAGCTCGCCACAGGGGCCGGCCCCACCGGCGCGGCGCTGTGCGCCTCCGGGGTCGACAAGATCGCCTTCACCGGCTCCCGGCCCACCGGGGCCCGCATCCTCGCCGCTTGTGCCCCTACGCTCACCCCGGTGCTCCTCGAACTCGGTGGCAAGGACGCTCTTGTCGTCGCGGAGGATGCCGATGTCGAAGCCGCCGTCGAGGCCGCCCTGTGGGGCGGCTGCGCCAACGCTGGCCAGTCCTGCACCGGCATCGAACGCGTCTACGTCGCCGACGCCGTCTACGACCGCTTCGAGACCCGGCTGACCGAACGTGCTGGGCAGATCCGCGCCCGCGAGGACTTCGGCCCCATCACCATGCCCGGGCAGCTCGACATCATCCGCCGCCACGTCGATGACGCCCTCGCACGCGGCGGCCGCGCCCTCGTCGGAGGCCGCGAGTCCATCAGCCCGCCCTACGTCCTCGGCCCCATCGTCCTCGCCGACGTCCCGGAGGACTCCGCCGCCCTGCGCGAGGAAACCTTCGGCCCGGTCCTGATCGTCAACCGGGTCCGCGATGCCCACGAAGGCGTACGACGCGCCAACACCTCGGAATTCGGGCTGGGCGCAGCCCTCTTCGCACACCACGGCGCCACCGCCCTGGCTCGCTCCATCCGCTCCGGGATGGTCAGCATCAACGACGTGATGGCCTTCCCCGGAGTGCCGTCGCTGCCGTTCGGCGGAGTCGGTGCCTCGGGCTTCGGCCGCATCCATGGAGCCGACGGACTCAGAGAGTTCACCGTGCCGCACGCCGTGACCCGCCGCCGGTTCACCGCGCCGCTCGCCGTATCGACGTACGCCCGCGGCGCCAAGGACATCGCTCGCCTGGAACGCGTGGTCCGATTCCTCGGATCGCGCTGACCTGGTGACCCAACCACAGAACGCATCAGGCAGAAAGGGGAGAAGCATGGCCGGCAGAGCCACAAGGCGGCTGTCACTGGGGGTAAGGCTGCACGGAGGAGAGGAACGGATCTCAGGGCTGCCGCTTCCGCCCACACCACCGGACCCGCACGACTATCCGTTCCACGAGTTCCTGGTGATGGAGCTGGAGCGGGGACGGCTGGACGCCCTGCTCGTACCGCAACTGCTCGGGACGCCGCCCGGCGTACCGGGCACCGCCGCCACGCCCGTGTTCGAGGCCGGCACCCTGCTCGCGGGCTTTGCTGGCGCCACCGACCGGATCGGCGTCGCCGCGACGACCCCCGCGGTCTCCGGACACGCCGAAGCTATCGCCCACAGGCTCGCCTCCCTCGACGTGCTGTCTTCGGGCCGGACCGGCTGGCTGGCAGACCTGCCGAAGGACGAGGGCGACGAACTGCGCTGCAAACTCGCAGCGGAACTCCTCGAGGAGATCCACGGCCACTGGCGCGCCGGGAACAAGGGCGCGCCCGACTCGCCGCCACCCGTCCCGCAGGGGCGCCCCGTCCTCTTTCTCCCCGCCGCAACCCCCGCCGAACGCGCCCTGGCCGCACGCCACGCCGACGTCGTCCTGGCTGGCCGGCGCCCCCTAGAGCACTCCCGGGCCTGGTACGCGCAGACCAAGACGCAGGCCGCGACATACGGCCGACTCGCCGAGGAATTGCTGATCTGGACGGAACTCACACCCCTCGTGGTGAGCGACGCCCACCAGGTCCACGCCCACCACACCGACGACGTACTCGTCGGCACACCCGCACAGATCGCCGACCACATCGAGGAATGCTTCGAACAGCGGGCCTGCGACGGCTTCACCCTCTCCTTCCCCTCCCTCCCGGGCCCGCTCGTCGACTTCGTCGACCACGTGATCCCCGAGCTGTGGCGACGCGGTCTGTTCCCCAACGACTACGAGCATCCGACGCTGCGCGAGAACCTCGGCCTGTCACACCACGCCACTGCAACGGTAGCCACCCATGCCTGAGCCGAAGACACCGCGCGGCCCCCTGCTCTTCGTCGCCCTGCCCGCCGTACGCCCCCGCCGAGCCTCCGTCCCATGGCCGCGGCTACTCGTGGAGGCCGCCCTCGCCGCAGAACAAGCAGGGATCGACGCGCTCGTCGTCGAGTCCGGCGCCGGACTCCCGGAACCAGCCCTCGACCCCGTCGTCGTGTTGGCGGGCCTCGCCCCGCGCACCTACCGCCTCGGCCTCGTCGCCGAACTCCCCGTCACCTCACCCGAACCGGCCCGGACGGCCTGGGAACTCGCTTCCCTCGATGCCATGAGCGGTGGCCGGGCGGGCTGCCTCCTCCCGGAAGGCGCGGCCGGCCCGCCCTGGCACGGCCGGAGCCCGGTTGTCCTGACGTCCTCTGCCACCGGCCACACCGTCACCGGGCCCAGGCTAGCCCTCGACGTCCTCACCATGGTCCCCGGCGAAACGGCCGCCGACCGCCTCGCGGTCGCGCTCACCCGTACCCGTACGGACGGCCTCCTCATCCGCTGCCTCGCCGGACCCGGGGCCCTCGCCCGCTTCGCTGTCGAGAGCGTCCCCCTCCTTCGGGAACGCGGCCTGCTGCCCGTGGCGCAACTCAGCCCCCGAGGGCTACGCGAACGGCTTCCTGCCGCTGCCTGAACAGGGCCCCACCCGAATCCAACCACCGAATTCCGAAGACTGAAAGGCGGCCCCCGTGCGGGCAACCACCCTGTGGAGGCAACCTCGCGCCTGGCTGGCAGTGATCGTCGGCGGCCTGCTGGCGGCACTGATTACCCTGGCTTACATCGGCCCGGCGGCCGATCCGCAGGCGCATCTGCGCGATCTCCCCCTCGTCCTCGTCAACGCGGACGAAGGTGCCGCCGCGGCCGGCTCCACCGTCCGGCTCGGCACCGACCTCAGCACCCGCATCGAAGCGAGCGCGCGGGACGACGGCCGGATCTCCTGGACGATCGTCGACTCGCTTCCCGCAGCCCGCAGGCTGCTCGAACGGGGCGAAGCGTCCGGTGCACTCGTCATTCCGCAGGATTTCACCCGTAAGTCACTGTCGCTGACCGCACGCGACGCCCGCCCCGAACGGCCCACGATGACGGTCCTCACCAACGAGGGCGCCGGAAGCGTGGCCTCCTCGATGGCGGAGAAAGCCGCACGTCAGAGCGCCACCCAAGCATCCACCGCTCTCGGGGCGCAGCTCACCGCCCGCGCCAACTCCACCCGTCCCGGCGCCGATCGTCTCCTCCTGCTCCATGACCCGGTACGTACGGTGACAGAGCCCGGTCTGACGACCTCCGGAGCGACGGCCGGCGGCGCCATGACGCTCTATCTGACGATCGCCCTGCTGTTGGCCGGTCTGCTGCCCGCAGTCCTCCTCACCATGACGGTCGACGCAGCCCTCGGCTACTCCCCGCTAGAGATGGGCCCGCGCCGCAGCGTGCAGCCCGTCGTACGCATCGCCCGTACCTCGACGTTCGTGGCGAAGGCGGGCATCGGCGCGGTAACCGGTTTCGCGGCGGGCAGCGCCGTGACCGCCGTCGCCCTGTGGGGTCTGGATGTCGAACCCGACCGGCCCGTGCAACTCTGGCTGTTCGCGGGCCTGACCTGCACGGCGGTTACGCTGCTGACGCTGGCACTGTTCGCGATCTTCGGTATGGCGGGCCAGGTAATCGCGCTGCTGATGGTGACCCTGTTCGGCATCCCCCTCTCCGGCGGCACGATTCCGGTACAGGCCCAGCCGGGCTTCGCTCAAGCGGTGGGCAACTTCCTCCCGGCCCGGCATGTCACGGAGGGCATCCGCTCACTCCTCTTCTTCGACGGACTCGGCTCCGGCCTCCTCAAGGCGTGGCTGGTCATGGGCGCCTACGCGGTCGTGGCGTTCCTAGTCGGTCTCGTGGTCGCCCGCCTCTACGACCACCTCGGCTTTGACCGCGCGACAGCCGTGGAACTTGCCCGTCACTCCCAGCCAGCGGTGACCGCCACGTCCTAAGAGGCGGCGCAGATAGGGGCGGTAGTGGTACCCCGGCCGCAAAGTAGGTGCAGGCATTGGTGATCATGGAGTTGCGACGCTCTGGGATCACCGGGGAGACCTGTGGCTGTACTTCCGTCATGGCTGAGCGAACCACTCTGGGCCCGATTCGCCGCCCTGTTGCCCTGAGCGCTCGACCGCCGTGCCGACGCATCTGTTGGGCTGCCACCGCCCAGCATCAGCGACCGGGTCGTCTTTGACGAGATGCTGCAGGTCCTGCGGCTCGGCTGCTCCTACCAGGCGATCGCCGACACGACCTTCTTGTAAATCCCCTCGCGCCGTGGAGATCTTTCAAGCGGCCAACTCCACGGCGGGGTCGCCGTGATGGTCGCGTTCGCAGTCGGTCGGCTCCGGTATCCGCACACTGTTTCGTCGGCGGGTGGTTTACAAGCCGGTGATCCAGGTGGCGAACTTCAGCCGTGCCTCGGTGCGGGGTGATGAAGGTATGCCGGTGGAGGTACTCGACCTTGAGCTCGCTGTTGAAAGCCTCGCTGACGGATGGCTCTTTGGGTTGAGGTGACCTCATGAAGTGAGGCGCTGTATAGGGAGGGGCGTGCCGGAATCCGACCTGCCCCGAGCCGGCCACACGGCATCTCGGGGCACCGCCGTCTCGCTCGCTCACGCGCCTGGCTGGCTCAGGAGGGCCGGGCGGTGGAGGATAGGCGCCGAAGCCCCTCCGGCCAGTTGAACAACGGCTTGACCAGTCGATCGAAACGGCAGCTTCCAACCCCGCGGTCGACGACTCCGCCAGCTGGGGCCTCAGAGGGGGCGTCGGTACGTGGCGGCTCGTCCCGGGTTGTTGCACAGGCCCGTCGGCCGCAGGTCGCCGGCGTTCAGGTGCCGTGCCTCCGGGCGAGGCCGGAGGACGAATCCCTTACCCAAGTCATGCGTCGGCAGAATCCGGTGGGTGGTGCTGAGTGGTTGGCGGGCGCGAACCGGCGGTCGGTGACCACTCTCCAGGGAGGCGTTCTGCGCCGACTATCGTGGGAGCGCTCGTGGGGGCGATTTCGCCGGGAGCGGGTCAGCCGCAAGAGGCACTGTGGAAGACCTACAACCCGTGTGGCGCCCCATGTCGTCGTCATCGGTGGCCCCTCCGGTGGCCAGCCGGTGGCCGGACGCCTTCGGACGACGTAATACGAGGGAGCGCAGACCAACCAGCCGCACATACTTTGATCAGGCGAAACGTCACCCGGCGGCACGACCAGGCACAACGCTGCACGATCGCTCACGGTCTCGTAATGCGTAGGTCTCGGGTTCGAATCCCGAAGGCGGCTCGGAAGAACCCCAGGTAACATAGCTTGTGACCTGGGGTTTTCTGTCTCTTGAGATCCTTTCGTAGCGTCCGTCCGCCCCTTTGGGGCTTCATGATCGCCGCCGGTGGACAGCCGGTGGACAGCTGCGCAGGGGGCGTGCAAAGCGGTGGACGAGGGGCGGCCGTCGGTGGGTGTCGAGAAGGCGGCTGATGGAGCGTTCTTGCGATTCGCCGAGGTCGTAGCCTCACGACCGCTCTTGGATGGTTCTGACATAAAAGATGATCATGCGGCGAAGCTGTCGGATCTCCATGCGTGAAGGGCTGCCCTTCGTCGGAATCTCGCGGAAAATTTTTGCCGGTCAGCGTTCCGTCTGAGAGGGCGGTATGAGACCTGATGCCCGATTCTTCGTTTCGTGCGGGACAAGCGGACAGGTTGTGGCGACGTCGGTCGACTATGGCCGGGGCTGGGTGAACAAGCCTGGCTCGGTCTCGGCCAGGATCCCGCGGTCGGCCAGCCGCTTGAGCTTCAGGCGGACGTTGTTGATGTTGTTGGGCGCGACCGTCAGGTCCATCGCCTCGCACACCTGCCGGGCCCGCAGCGGGTGGTCGGCCGCGGTGAACACCGCCATGATCTGCTGGTAGGCCGGATGATCCGGCAGCTGCGGCGCCGGCGGCGCGGGCGGCCCGGGGTCGGGCAGCTCCAGCAGTGTCTTGCGGGTGATCCGGACTTCCTCGGCGGCCCGGCCGAGTTCGTCGAGCTGTGTGGTCAGCTGCGTGATCTGTTCCCGCATCGTCCCGGCCTGCGCGGTGATCTCCCGTTCCCGCTCCTCCAGCCGCGCCAGTACCGCGCCGAGCGTCAGCTCTCCGCCGGTCATGCGGTGCGCCAGGCCGGCGCGGTCGCCCCGGTCAGCCGGCGCAGTATCACCGCGGTCATCGCCCAGTACACCCGCGACTCCGAACTGCGGGGCAGATGCTCGTAGTCACGCACCAGCCTGCGGTGCAGCATCAAGATCCCATACGCGCGCTCCACCACCCACCGCTTGGCCTGGGGAACGAACCCGGTCTGCGCGGGGTTGCGCTCCACGACCTCCACCTCGATGCCTACCTTCTGACCGTGCGCGACGACGGCGTTCTTGAAGCCCTGGTCGACCAGGGCCTTCTCCACGGTGTCGGTGTCGGCGGCGACCTTGTCCAGCAGCGCGAGGCCGACGGCGTTCTCGTGCGCCGACGCGGCCGCAACGACCACTGCGATCACCAGCCCCGACACGTCAACGGCCAGGCCGCGCTTGCGGCCCGGTACTTTTTTTGCCGCGTCACGCCCCGTCGTCTGCGTGGGCACTCCAGCCGCCGCGTGCACGCTCTGGGTATCGAGCACCACCAGGCTCGGGTCCGCCTTCCGACGAGCCATTTCCCGCACTTGCCAGCGCAGCAGGTCGTGAATGGTCTGATCGATGCCGTCGTCACGCCAGGTGTAGAAGTAGTACTTCACCGCGCCGGGCGGCGGAAAGTCGTGCGGGAGCAGCTCCCACTGGCAACCGGTCCGGCCCTGGTAGAGCAATGCGTTGACGATCTCCCGCATCTCGTATCGGCCCTGATGGCCGCTGACCAAGGGATGCGCGGCCTTCCACGCGGTGATCACCGGCTCGACCAGCGCCCACTGCTCGTCGCTCACGTCGGTCTTGTAGGGCTTGCGCTCGCTCACGGCGACCAGCCCAACATGCCAATGACCACCGACCGGCCGGGATGCCCCACCGCCACACGTTCAGGCGACGACAAAACTCCTATGTACTCTCATTCCGCCCTCTGAAGAGCAAGATCGACCGACTGTGGGACGCCTTCTGGTCCGGGGGGATCTCCAATCCGCTGGAGGTCATCGAGCAGATCACCTATCTGATGTTCATTCGGCGCCTCGACATCCTGGAGCAGGCCAAGGAGAACAAGGCCAACCGCACCGGGCGCCCGGTCGAGAACCCGATCTACGCGGACGATGCCCAAGTCCTACGCTGGTCGGTGTTCATCAACGAGTCCCCCGAGAACATGCTCTCGACGGTGCGGGACGGGGTCTTCCCTTGGCTGCGCACCCTGGGGGGTGAGGACTCCACTTACGCGCACCATATGAAGGACGCGCGGTTCACCATCACGACCTCGAACCTGCTTGCCAAGGCCGTCGACATGATCAACGGCATCGACATGGGCGACAAGGACACCAAGGGTGACCTGTACGAGTACATGCTCAGCAAGATCGCTACAGCGGGCCAGAACGGCCAGTTCCGGACGCCCCGACACATCATCCAGCTGATGGTAGAGATGATGGCTCCGCAGCCCGGCGACGAGATTTGCGACCCGGCGTGCGGCACTGCTGGCTTCCTGGTCGGTTCTGCAGAGTACGTCGAGCGCACCCACCGCGAGGCACTATTCGCCCCGGCTCAGCGCCAGCACTTCAACGAGAGCATGTTCCACGGCTTCGACTTCGACAACACCATGCTCCGCATCGGTAGCATGAATATGCTGTTGCACTCAGTTGAAAACCCTGACATTCGCTACCGTGATTCTCTCGCCCAGAGCGCGGCGGGTGAGGCCGACCGATACTCACTTATTCTCGCTAACCCGCCTTTCGCTGGCAGTCTTGACAATGACGCGATGGCAGTCGATTTGCAGAAGGTCGTCAAGACCAAGAAAACCGAACTACTGTTCCTCGCCCTGTTTCTGCGCCTCCTTAAGCCTGGCGGTCGGGCCGCAGTCGTAGTGCCAGAAGGGGTTCTGTTTCAGTCGAGCAAGGCACACAAAGACCTTCGAAAGCTTCTGGTTGAAGGCCACAAGCTGGACGCCGTTGTGAAGCTTCCTGGTGGAGTGTTCAAGCCCTATGCGGGGGTCTCCACGGCCATCCTGTTCTTCACCAAGACGAATAGTGGTGGTACGGATAACGTTTGGTTCTACGAGGTGACAGCGGATGGCTGGAGCCTTGATGACAAGCGTACGCCGTTGCTGTCGGGCGACAAGCTTGGACCCGTCGTCAGCGATGGCGCCTTGAGCGAGGAACAGCACACTAGGAACAACTTGCCTGACGTTCTGGCACGCTGGCGACGCCGCAATGGCAGTGAGCAGACCCGGGCGAGGACTGAGCAGAGTTTCTGTGTGCCAAAGGAAGACATCGCCGCGCAGGGGTATGACCTGAGCCTCAAGCGATACAAGGAGATCATCCATGAGGAGATCGAATATCGCGCGCCAAATCAGATCCTAGAGGATTTGGCGCGAATTGAGGCAGATATTCAGCAGGGGATGAGTGAATTGAAGGGGCTGCTGGGATGAGTGAGCCCAAGCTGACGCCTCTCGGGCAGGTGGCTTTTTTCCAGAGCGGTGGCACGCCCGACCGTAAGCGAGACGACTACTATAAGGGATGCATTCCGTGGGTAACGGGTGCGGATCTAGATGCTGACGGAGGTATTTCTCCACGCCATACGATCTCCGAGGAGGCGGTGAAGGGATCTTCTACTGGCACGGCCGAAGCAGGCGATCTGCTACTGGTGACGCGCACCAGTGTCGGCAAGGTGGCGATCGCGCGCGATCCTATTTGCTTTAGCCAGGACATTACTGCAGTGCGGGCTCGCCCTGGCGATCTCGACACGCGATACTTGTTTCATTATATCCGTTCCCTAGAACGCTATTTCACGGATCGCTCCCGCGGCGCCACGATTAAAGGCGTCACTCGTGAGGTTGTACGGGACTTCAACGTTCCGATCTTCGACCTGGCGGAGCAGCAGCGTATTGCGCAAATGCTGGACCATGTAGATGCTCTGCGCGTTAAGCGTCGAGAATCCATCAAATTCCTCGATGATTTCGCGCAGTCGATTTTTGTTGAAATGTTCGGTGACCCGGTGGCTAACTCCAAGGGTCTACCCCAGGTGGATCTCACCGAAATGGGAACTCTCGATCGGGGTGTTTCGAAGCATCGGCCGCGAAATGACCCGAGTCTGCTCGGAGGAAGGTATCCACTGATTCAGACGGGCGATGTGGCTAGGTCGCGTGGTTACATTCACTCGTACGAGAGTACTTACTCTGATGCTGGCCTCGCCCAGAGTCGCCTGTGGCCACAGGGGACCCTGTGTATCACTATCGCCGCGAATATCGCAAAGACCGGAATCCTTCAGTTCGATGCGTGCTTCCCGGATAGCGTGGTCGGATTTACGTCTGACCCGCCCGTGGTTGAGTACGTGCAAACATGGCTTTCATTTCTCCAGGGGAACCTGGAGCGTATGGCGCCGGAATCTGCGCAAAAGAACATCAACCTCGCGACGCTTAGAAGTCTTCGCATTCTGGATCCGGGGCGTGAATCGATCGAGGAATTCGCGAGCAGAGTCCACAGCGTCGTGACGGTGAGGGCCGCTGCGGCGGCTCATCTTGCCGAACTTGACGCCCTTTTTGAATCGGTCCAAAACCGTGCCTTCAAGGGAACTCTGTGGGACTAGTGTCCTGAGTCGTTAGTTCGCGTGCGGTTGTAGAGTGTGGCGATGCCTGGTCCGAAGCCGTTGTCGCTGGAGCTATCCGATCACGAACGCAGCGTGCTGCGGGGCTGGTTACGCAAGCAGACGGCGTCGCAGGCACTGGTGCTGCGGTCGAGGATTGTGCTGGCGTGTGCAGAGGGCCGGTCGAACGCGCGGGTCGCGGACGACCTGGGTGTCTCGCGGGAGACGGTGCGCAAGTGGCGGTCCCGGTTCGCCGCGGACCGGCTGGAGGGTCTGGTGGACCGGCCGCGTTCGGGTGCACCGCGGAAGATCACGGATGAGCAGGTCGAAGCCTTGGTCGCCAGGACGCTGGGCCAGAGCCCACCAACAGGCGATTCGCACTGGTCGACACGTTCGATGGCCCAGGCCCAGGGCATGTCGCAGTCGGCCGTCTCGCGGATCTGGCGGGCGTTCGGCCTCAAGCCCCACATCGTGGAGACGTGGAAGCTGTCGACCGATCCGCAGTTCGTGACCAAGGTCCGTGACGTGGTGGGCATTTACCTGTCGCCGCCGGAGAACGCGCTGGTCCTGGCAGTGGACGAGAAGTCGCAGATCCAGGCCCTGGACCGAACCCAGCCCGTCCTGCCGATGGCACCGACTACGCCGGCGAAGATGACGCACGACTACGTCCGGCACGGCACGACCAGCCTGTTCGCCGCCCTCGACATCGCCTCCGGATCAGTCATAGCCCAGCACTACCGCCGCCACCGCCACCAGGAGTTCCTCCGCTTCCTGAAGGTCATCGACGCCGCCGTCCCCAAGGACCTCGAACTTCACCTGGTCCTGGACAACTACGCCACCCACAAGACCGAACCGGTCAAGAAGTGGCTGCTGCGGCACCCCCGCTTCCACCTGCACTTCACCCCCACCTCGGCGTCCTGGCTCAACCTCGTCGAGCGCTGGTTCGCCGAGCTGACCTCCCGCAAACTCCGCCGCTCGGCCCACCGCAGCGTCATCGAACTCGAACGCGACATCCGCCGCTGGATCAACGAGTGGAACAAGAACCCCAAGCCGTTCGTCTGGACGAAGACCGCCGACGACATCCTCGACACACTCGCCGCATACTGCACACGAATTAACGACTCAGGACACTAGTTCCCTGCGCAAGTTGGCTGAATTGACTGGCTTCTGCCTGCATCAGTGAAAGGTCATCATCGTGAGCAACTTTGGGTTCCTGCAGGCCGAGTGGCCAGAGCTGCATACCGAGGCGGTGCGCGCCGAGCGGCTGACGTACGTGGACCCGCGTGCGTCAGCGTTCTACGCGCGGCGGGTGCTGGAACTCGCGGTGACGTGGATGTTCGAGGCGGATGGCACGCTCAAGCTGCCGTACCAGGATGACCTGGCGGCGCTGATTGCCGAGCCGACGTTGGTGAAGGTGGCTGGCCCTGCGATCCGGGCGAAGATGGATGTGATTCGGCGACAGGGCAATGCTGCCGTGCACCGTAGGACGCCCATCGCTCCGAAGGATGCGGTGCGCACGGTCGCGGAGTTGTTCCACGTCCTGTACTGGATGGCCCGTACCTACACCCTCGACCAGGCCCAACTGCCTGCGTCCACGCTTGCGTTCGACACGGCGCTGATACCTAGACCTGTCCCGGCCGAGGTGCGGATCGCCAAGCAGGCCGAGCTGAAGGCGCAGGCCGAGAAGTACGCCGAGCAGGATGCCGCACTGGCCGCCGAGCGGAAGAAGAATCAGGACCTCGACGCCGAGATCGCCGAGCTGCGTGCGGAGGTCAAGGCGGCCAAGGCCGCGAACGAGGCGCAGCCGGACAACCACGATTACAACGAGGCCGAGACCCGCAAGCTCATCATCGACCTCCTCCTCAAGGAGGCGGGCTGGGCGCTGGACCAGCCGAGGGACCGGGAGTATCCGGTGACTGGGCTGCCGACATCGGCCGCGCCTTCCGGAAAGGGCAAAGTCGACTACGTCCTGTGGGACGACGACGGCAAGCCCCTGGCCGTCGTCGAGGCCAAGCGGACCACCCGCGACCCGAAGCAGGGCAAGTACCAGGCGACGCTCTACGCCGACGCCCTGGAAGCGCAGTTCAAGCAGCGGCCGGTGATCTTCTACACCAACGGCTACCGCACGTACCTGTTCGACGACCTCAACTACCCGCCCCGAGAGGTCCAAGGCTTCTACACCAAGGACGAGCTGCGCCTCCTGGTTCAGCGCCGAGCCAGCCGCCGCAACCTCGCCAAGATGCCGATCAACGAGCAGATCGCCGGCCGTCACTACCAGTCCCGCGCGATACGGCGTATCGCCGACTCCTTCGAGAAGGACTCGCTGCGCCAGGCTCTACTCGTGATGGCGACCGGCTCCGGCAAGACCCGGACCGTGATCGCGCTCAGCGACCTGATGATGCGTGCCAACTGGGCCAAGCGCATCTTCTTCCTCGCCGACCGCAAGGCTCTGGTCAAGCAGGCCACCACCGAGTTCAAGAAACACCTGCCTGGTGCCAACCCGGTGAACTTGCTGGAAGAGAAGGACCCGCATTCGAGGGTGTTCGTCTCCACCTACCCGACCATGATGAACCTGATCGACCAGACCGACGCCGAAGGCCGCCGACTCTTCGGCCCCGGCTTCTTCGACCTGATCGTCATCGACGAGGCGCATCGTTCGATCTACCAGCGGTACGGCGCGATCTTCGACTACTTCGACTCGCTCCTCGTCGGCTTGACTGCGACCCCCAAGGACGAGGTCGACCGCAACACCTACCGCCGCTTCGAACTCGAAGACGGCGTGCCCACCGACGTCTACAGCCTGGACGAGGCCGTAGCCGAGGGGTACCTCGTGGCGCCGCGGGCAGTCGATGTTCCTCTGAAGTTCCAGCGTGGCGGCATCAAGTACGACGACCTGTCCGAAGAGGACAAGGAGAAGTGGGACGAAACGGAGTGGAACGAGGACGGTGATGTCCCGGACGAGATCACCACGGAGGAACTGAACAAGTACCTCTTCAACGCGGACACCGTCGACAAGGTCCTGCAGACCCTCATGACCCACGGCCTGAAGGTCGATGGCGGCGACAAACTCGGCAAGACCATCATCTTCGCTGCCAACAACAACCACGCGGAGTTCATCGCTGAGCGGTTCGACAAGAACTATCCGCACCTGAAGGGTGCCTTCGCGCAGGTCATCACCTACCGCAAGGAGTACGCCCAGAGCCTGATCGACAAGTTCTCCGACGCGGCCGAGCTTCCGCAGATCGCGATCTCCGTGGACATGCTGGACACCGGCATCGACGTCCCCGAAGTCGTCAACCTCATCTTCTTCAAACTGGTGCGCTCCAAGACCAAGTTCTGGCAGATGATCGGCCGCGGTACCCGCCTCGCGCCCGACCTCTTCGGCCCGAACCGCAGCAAGGACGGCTTCCTGGTCTTCGACCTGTGCCAGAACATCGAGTTCTTCAACCAGAACCTGATGCGCGTCGACGGCAAGGTCGCCCCCTCGCTGAGCCAGCGGATCTTCGAGCGCCGAGCCGACCTGCTTCTCGCCCTCGATGACAGCTCCGCCCGCGACCGCCAAGCAGCCACAGTGATCGCTACGCGGCCTGCATCCGACGGCACCGTCAGCGACTCTGGTCTGCGCTGGGATCTCGCCACTCGACTGCATGACGAGGTCACGGCGATGAACCCGGAGAACTTCCTGGTCCGCCCGCACCGCGAACAGGTCGAGACCTTCGCCGACTTCGACGCCTGGCTGGAGTTCACGCCCGACGCGCACGGCGAGGTCATCGACCACCTGGCCGGACTCCCGACCGCCTTCCGCGACAAGGACGACGCCGGCGAGGAGGCCAAGCGCTTCGACCTGCTCGCGCTCCGTCTCCAGCTCGCCGTCGCGAACGGAGACCCGGGCTTCACTCGGCTACGAGACCAGGTCCAGGAGATTGCGTCCACCCTGCTCGACCAGCTGACCATTCCCGTGATCAAGGCCCAGCAGGTCCTGCTCGACGAGGTCGCAGGCGACGAGTGGTGGCAGGACGTGACGCTGCCCCTGCTGGAGACCATGCGCCGTCGTCTGCGCGGCCTGGTGCGGCTGATCGAGAAGACCAAGCGCGGCATCGTGTACACCGATTTCGAGGACGAGCTGGGCGAGCTGACTGCTGCCACGCTCACCGGCATGGAGATCGGTACCGACCTCACCCGCTTCGAGCAGAAGATCCGTATTTACCTCAACACGCACCAGGACCAGCTCGCGGTCCAGAAGATCCGCCGCAACAAGCAGATCACCGCCCTGGACCTGTCGGAGCTGGAGGCGATCTTCGTCGAGGCCGGTATCGGGACCGCGGAGGACATCGCCTACATCAAGGACACGAACGGCGGCCTGGGCTTGTTCCTGCGGTCCCTGACCGGCTTGGAACGGGAGGCCGCAGCGCTGGCCTTCGACGCCTTCCAGCAGGGCAAGACGCTCACGGCGAATCAGCTCCGCTTCGTCAACGAGCTGATCGACTATCTGGCGCGCAACGGCACGATAGGCGTTGATGCGCTGTACGAGTCGCCGTTCACGGCCCTCGCCCCGACCGGCCCCGAGGCGATCTTCCCCGAGGCCGAGGTCGACGTCATGGTGTCCGTCATTCACTCGATCCGCTCGACCGCCGTTGCCGCAGAAAGCGCGGCCTGATCAACCAGGCGTGGAGGAGAAGCAATGCGTCAAGAAGAAGTCACTGACGAGTGCCCTGGGACGGGACAGCATGGGCACATGGACGAGAACGCTGTGGGCGACGAGTGGTACGTGATCTGCCACGTTTGCGGGGCAAAGTGGGCAGGCGGCAGCACCCTCCTCGTACCTCACCGAGACCGGCGTAAGAGCTGAGGGGCCGGCGCCGTTTGCGTGAGCGCCGCGTGAGCGGACTGGGCGGTACCAGGGGAGAACAGGCGTCACAGTGATCACGTCCGCACGCCTCTGCCCTGGGGAAATGGGATTCTGTGGCACCTTCCGGCATCATCTGGGATGATCTTGCAGGCCCTCGTAATGCGTAGGTCTCGGGTTCGAATCCCGAAGGCGGCTCGGATCAGCCCCAGGACTCACTCGCCGTGACCTGGGGCTTTTTCATGCGCATCCGCTTATCCCACTCGTGGGTCGGAGAATGGGTGGGCAGTCTCTCCCCACGTGAATGCGAACTCGCCTCGTGAAGCCTCATAAGTTGCCCGGTGCGCAGTACGTCGCCTACGCAGCCCAGGTACTCGTTGCGGTACGAGTGGGCGCGTGAGCGTTCGAGGTCGTCGGAGAACAAGAGAATGGCTGAGGCCAGTTCGATCACCCGGAATCTCGCACCGCAGGCCGGGTGCGAGGTGTTGTAGGGCTCTCCGATGACCGCCCCGGCGAAGTCCGCTTCGGTGGATGTTCCGGCGGCGACCCGGCTGTCGCGGGATGCCAGGTCGGCTCCGTCGCTCCAGTGGAGGTAGTAGCGGAACAGCGGCCGGCCGGGCGAGGGGCGGAGCACGATCCGGCGCATCCGGGGGTGGTGTTCGAGCAGGCGGTCCTCCTGCTCGTCGAAGTCGGGGATCGGTTCGTCGGCCGTGACCGGTTATCCCGCCGGAATGTACTGCGTGTCCCACGCACCAAGAGTCACTGTCGATCTGCTCATGACCAGGTCTTATTGCGGGGTGTCGGAGAAGGGGTGGACGGTATTTCCCCAAGTGAAGGTGAATTGCTCTCGTGAAACTTCATATGTGACGGCAGCGCCTGAGCTCTCCATGTCGAACTGTGTATGCAGCCACCCGTCCATGGCCAGGGCTGCCGCCTCGGACCGGTAGTCGCTCAGGGGATAGTCGAGATGCCCGTCTGCGACGGGCTCAAGGGCCTGCCCGAGGCAGTCGAGGCCGTCTGGCCCCGCACCACCGTCCAGACCTGCGTGGTCCACCTGCTGCGGAACTCCTTCCGCTATGCAGCCCGCCAGGACCGGGACAAGATCGCCAAGGTACTCAAGCCCGTCTACACCGCGGCGACCGAGGAGGCCGCACTCGAGCGGTTCGCGGAGTTCGCCGACACGTGGGGCAAGAAGTATCCAGCGATCGTCCGGCTCTGGGAGAACGCCTGGGAGGAGTTCACTCCCTTCCTCCGCTTCGACACCGAGATCCGACGCATCGTCTGCACCACCGACGCGATCGAGTCCGTGAACGCGCGGATCCGACGGGCGGTGAAAGCCCGCGGCCACTTCCCGAACGAGCAGGCCGCCCTGAAGTGCGTCTACATGGCGATCATGTCGCTGGACCCGACCGGCAAGGGCCAGGCCCGCTGGACCATGCGCTGGAAGACAGCCTTGAACGCCTTCGACATCACCTTCGACCGCCGACTCTCCGCAGCACGCCAGTAACCCTCAACAACCCGAGTTACACCGCTCGTTTGACAGACCCCCCAACTCATCGATCGTCGAGTTCAGGCCCTTGGTGTACTGGGTGAACTTGGTGACCGACTCCTTGTCCAGATGCAGATCCGCCCCGTCACCGCTCAGCCCCCTCTTCACCCGCACCCCTATCGACGGCGACCGCGTCCGGAACGATCCCGGAGACCGGCGGGAAGAACATCGACCCGTCCTCGGTCGCGATATCCACCGCGAGGCCCGCGGGCTCACCCAGCGCGGGCACGATCTCATCCACGATCCGCGCACCCAACAGCGCCGCGTAAATAACCGGCTGGTCCCCCGGACCGTGGTGGAGAGCGAACCGGGCCAGCGCCGTCTCATCGGTGAACCCGCAGATCCACCGCACCCCACCCATCCGCACCGACCACAACCGCTCATCGGCCACCGGCACCAGAAGGACCGAACGCCGCATCTCACCCACCAACGCCCGCGGGTCACCAACACCGCTCCTGCGCTCGGCGATGCGCTCGGCCAGCGCTTCCCTTGTGTGCTCCACGGGCCCTCCCCCTCGTAGGCGACTCGATGGCGCCGTAGCTCACGACGCACGGCACGGCAGCGCCGGTTCTCGCGACGTGCTGCTCGATGCCGATCCGCCTCAAAAATATATCGGCGGAGAAACGCGCTGGCGGGACGGCTCGTTGAGGCCCTGCGGTGGCGACTGCCGGCTCCGCGCGTCAGGCCGCCGGGTCCGCCGGGTCCGGGGCGACGCCGCGGAGGAGGTTGGCGATCAGCCGGTCCGCGAACTCTCTGCTCAGCGGTTGCGCGGGCATCAGCAGCCGGTGGTAGACGGCGCCCCACAGCTGGTCGACGATCGTCTCCAGGTCGGCCTCCGCGCGGATCTGGCCCGCCTGCTGTGCGCGGGTGAGCCGTTCGACGGCGAGGGCGCGGCGCTGAATGACGTAGTGGGTGGAGAGCGCCTCCGCCAGGCCGGGGTCGCCCTGGGCGGCTCCGATGATCCCGGCGATGACGGGGCCGTTGCGGTTCAGGAGATCGACGAAGCTGTGCAGCTGCGTGGTCAGGTCGCGCCCGATGTCGCCGGTGTCGGGGAAGGCGAGGGTCTCCTTGAAGGTGTTGAAGTAGGCGTCGAAGGCCAGGGCGCCGGGGGAGGGCCACCACTTGTAGAGGGTCATCTTGCTGACGCCCGCGCGCGGCGACCTTCGAGAAGGTCAGGGCGTGGACCCCCTCGGTGAGCAGTAGCTCGGCTGCCGCGGTCAGCGTCGCGCGGCGGACGTCCTCCGCCCGGCGGCCAGGCCGTTGCCGCCTCCGGCGACATTGCGGACGGGGTGGAGATGGCGGCCCTGTTCGACACCGCCGAGGAGCGCTTCGGCGGGGTGGACGTGGTGGTCAACACCGCCGGGATCATGCTGCTCGCGCCGGTGGCCGAGATGGACCTCGACGCCTTCGACCGGATGCACCGGGTCAACGTGCGCGGCACGTTCGTCGTCTCGCAGCTCGCCGCCCGGCGGCTGCGCCCCGGCGGAGCGCTGATCAACTTCTCGACCTCGGTCACCAGGCTCCAGCAGCCCACGTACGCCGCCTACGCGGCGAGCAAGGGGGCGGTGGAGGCGATGGCCCTGATCCTCGCCCGCGAACTGCGCGGCCGGGACGTCACCGTCAAGGCCGTGGCTCCCGGGCCGACCGCCACCCCGCTCTTCCTGGAGGGCAAGAGCCCCGAGCTGGTCGAGCGGATCGCCGCCGCCTCCCCGCTGGACCGGCTCGGTACGAGCGAGGACATCGCGAGCGCGGTCGCCTTCCTGGCCGGCCCCGACGGGCGGTGGGTCAACGGTCAGGTCCTGTTCGCCAACGGCGGTATCGCCTGACTGGCTGGCTACCCGCCTGGCTGGCTGCCCGACTGCCTGACTGTCCGACTGCCTGACTGTCGGGCTCTCGCGTGCGGGCCAGTCGGGGCATGCTTCGCCTGGTACATTGCTATGCATGGAACCAGGTGAGGCAAGGCGCCGGGCCTCGGGCAAGGCCGAGAGCCAGCTGCTCAAGGGAGTGCTGGAGTACTGCGTTCTCGCGCTGATGCGGGACGAGCCGAAGTACGGTGTCGAGCTGCTCCGCGAGCTTCAGGCGACCGGCGCCCTGGCGACCGGCCAGGGCACCGTGTATCCGCTGCTGTCGCGGTTGCGGCGGGAGGAGCTGGTCGTCACCACCTGGCGAGAGTCGACATCCGGTCCGCCGCGACGGTATTACGAACTGTCCGGGTCCGGCCGGGCCGCGCTCGCGGAGTTCACCGCGATCTGGCCCGGCTTCCGTGGCGCCGTCGACCGACTCCTCACGCCGGGCAAGGAGCTCGGCGCGCACCTGGAAGGGCACACTCTTGAAGACCGATGAAACGCTCGTGCGGGACTACCTCGCGGTGGTCGAGCGTGAGACGTCGACGCTGCCGCCGGCCGCCCGCCAGGAACTCATCGCCGACCTCGGCGAACACATCGAGGTCGCGCTCGCCGAACGGCCCGGCAGCACCCGCGAGATCCTCGACGAGGTGGGCGACCCCCGCGCGATCGCCGCGACGGCGTTCCAGGAGCTCGGCGGCGACGCGGGGGCGAAGCCCCGGAAGCCGGGCCGCCGCCGTTCTCCGGTGTGGCTGCCCCTGGTGCTCCTGCTGGTCAGCGCCGTCGTGCCCTACCTGGGGCGGAGTGTGGTCCTGGACTGGATAGCCTTCGCAAGCCTGGTCAGCGGAGCCGTGATCATCTACCGCGCCCGCTACTGGACCGTGGCCGAGAAGTGGACCGGGGTCACCCTGGCCTTCATCGTCCCCGTCGTCATGAGGGTCGGCTGGTACGTCTTCGTCCTCCCCGACGACGGAAGCGGTGTGGACTCCGCGCTGCGCTGGTCGGTCGTCGCCCTGACGTTCATCCTGACGCTGGCGGGAACCGGGTATCTGTGGCGGAACCGGCGCCCCTGAGTCACCCACGATCACCGGGTTCGACCCCGCCACGGCCTGGCGGGCGCGGAGTCGCGGGCGGCTCAGAATCCGTCCGGGGGCTCCCGCAGGGCCTTCGCGATCAGGTCGTGGACGAGGTATTCGCCGGGGGCGCGGTTCTCCGTCAGGCGGTGGAGGTCGCCGGGGCCGAACCAGTCGTAGGCGGTGTGCTTGGCCCACTCCAGGGCGGGGCGGCGCAGATCGCCGTCGACCTCGACGAGATAGTCGGCCTCGTGCCGCGTACCGGCCCCGTCGTCGCCGGTCCAGGTGGTGATCCCGAAGAGGCGGCGGACGCGGCGCAGGCGCCAGCCGGTCTCCTCCTCGATCTCGCGGGCGAGGGCGTCCAGCAGTGATTCGCCGGGCTCCACGTGGCCGCCGACGATGTCCCAGCAGTCGGGGAACAGTCGTCGGTGGGGGCCGCGCCGCTGGGCGAAGGCCTTGCCGTCCGGGCCGAGAACGACCGCGCCGACCGCCCAGACCTCGCCGTCGGCCGGGACCGGGAACTCGACGCCCTCGTCCACGGCCACGGCCACGGCTACGTCCGCACCGGCACCGGCACCGGAGCCGTCATCGCCGTCTGGATGGGGCGTGCTCATGACGTTCCGGACAGGCCCTGGCGGGCGGCCAGCCGTTCCATCAGGGCCGCGCTGCGCGCGAGCAACCTGCGTTCCTCGTCCGAGAGTTCGGCCTCGATGGCCAGGGCCAGCCAGCCGGCCCTGCGGCCGCGCTCCGCCTCCAGCGCGGAGCGGCCCGCGTCCGACAGCTCGACCAGGGACTTGCGTCCGTCCGTCGGGTGGGACCTGCGGGTGACCAGGCCCTGATCGAGGAGGAGGCCGACCGCGCGGGCCATCGACTGCGGGCGTACGCGCTGGTCGGCCGCGAGATCGCTGGTGGTCATGGCGCCGTCGCGGTCCAGGACGCCGAGCACGGCGATCTGCCCGACCGGGATCAGGTCCTCGCGCTTCACGCGCCGGCTGAGCTTGCCCATCGCGGTGCGCAGTTCGGTGGCGACGGTGGCGGCTTCCGGGGTCGGCATAGGGCACTTTAACCCGGAAACGCCGTCGTGCAGCATAACTGAACAGCAGGGCTGCGCAGCCAGGCTGAACAGCATGACTGAACAGCAATGCTGTAGAGTTTGCGATGTCGGGCCGAGCGCCAGCGTCGTCGCAGCCAGGGCCCGGCAGGTGACAAGGGAAGGAACTCTCATGCCCGTAAGCACAGTTGAGCCGACCGCCATCCGTAACGTCACCGCCCGCGCTGTCCTCGACAGCCGAGGCAACCCCACCGTCGAGGTCGATGTCGTCCTCGCGGACGGATCCCTGGGCCGCGCCGCCGTCCCCTCCGGCGCCTCCACCGGAGCCCGCGAGGCGGTGGAGCTGCGGGACGGTAACCCCGGGCGCTGGCACGGCAAGGGCGTCGACCGGGCCGTCGCTCATGTGAAGGGCGAGATCGCGGACGCGGTCACCGGGCGCGATACCGATGACCAGACCGGCCTCGACGCCGCGCTCGTCGCGCTCGACGGCACGCCCACCAAGGCGCGGCTCGGCGCCAACGCCCTGCTCGGGGTCTCCCTCGCCGCCGCGAAGGCCGCCGCCGTCTCGCACCGGCAGCCGCTGTACCGCTACCTCGGCGGGGCCGGGGCCGGTGTGCTCCCGGTGCCGATGATGAACATCGTCAACGGCGGCGCCCACGCCGACAACCCGCTGGACTTCCAGGAGTTCATGATCGCGCCGGTGGGTGCGGGCTCGTTCGCGGAGGCCGTGCGGATGGGCTCCGAGGTCTTCCACACGCTCCGCCGGGACCTGCTCGCGGCAGGCCACTCCACAGGCGTCGGTGACGAGGGCGGCTTCGCGCCCGCGCTGCGTACGGCCGAGGAGGCGCTCGACTTCGTCATGGCGGCGATCGAGCGGGCCGGATACCGGCCCGGCGCCGACATCGGCCTCGTCGTGGACCCGGCCTCCTCGGAGTTCTACCGGGACGGTGCGTACGTGTACACGGGTGAGGGCGTCCGGCGTACGTCCGCCGAACAGGTGGACTACTTCACCCAGTTGATCGACGCGTACCCGATCGTCTCGGTCGAGGACCCGATGGCGGAGGACGACCTCGACGGGTGGCGCGAGCTGACGGCGCGGATCGGGGCCAGGTGCCAGCTGACCGGGGACGACGTGTTCTGCACCAACGAGGCGCTGGTGCGGGAGGGGATTCGTACCGGGGTGGGGAACGCGGTCCTGGTCAAGGTCAACCAGATCGGGACGCTGAGCGAGGCGCTCGGGACGGTGGACGCCGCGCGGCGGGCCGGATGGGCGGCGGTCATCTCCCACCGCTCCGGCGAGACGGAGGACACGACCATCGCGGATCTGGCCGTCGCCACGGGGTGCGGGCAGATCAAGACCGGGTCCCTGTCCCGCTCCGACCGCACGGCCAAGTACAACCAGCTCATCCGGATCGAGGAGGAGCTGGGGGATTCGGCGGTGTACGGATACGCCGCCCCGTCCGCCGGGTGAGACGCGACGGCGGATCGGCGCCGAGCCCCGCCCTCAGCGAAGCCGGCGCAGCGCCGCGGTGCGGACCTTCAGGAGGTTCGGCACCAGGGCGTAGACCACGGCCGGGACGACGATGCCGGTGATGACCAGCGTGCGCAGGAGCATCGGGAAGCCCGCGACGTAGGGGCCGATCGCCAGCTGGACGACGGTGAGGGCCGTGAAGACGGCCAGCCAGGTGAGCAGGACCCGCATGTGCACGGAGGGCATCGGGACGGGCTGCGCCGAAGCGGTGGGAGTGGTGGGAGCGGTGGGGGTGGTGGGGCCGGCGTAGGTGGCGGAGGTGGTGGGAGCGGCGTAGGTGGCGGAGGTGGTGGGAGCGGCGTAGGCGGTGGAGGTGGTGGGAGCGGCGTAGGCGGTGGAGGTGGTGGGAGCGGCGTAGGTGGTGGAGGTGGTGGTGGCGGGCATCGGGTGGTCCTTCCGTGGTCGGGGGATCGTGCGGTGCTGCCGCCGGGGCCGTGCCGCTGCCCCCGGTGACGGGTTCCACTGAACCAACCAACTGGTTGGACGTCAACCATCCAGTTGGTTGGCGCTCCGGTGAACTCGTTCTACGCTGGTGCCATGACCTCGGACGCGCCCCCCACCAAGGAACGGCTCCTCGCTGCGGCGAAGGAGGAATTCGCGGCACACGGCATCGCCGGAGCCCGAGTCGACCGGATCGCGGAGCTGGCCGGCGTGAACAAGGAGCGGATCTACGGCTACTTCGGCAACAAGCAGAAGCTGTTCGACGCCGTCGTGGGCCGTGCGCTCGACGAACTGGCCGAGGCCGTCCCGCTCAAGGCCGGCGACGACCCCGCGGAGTACGTGGGGCGGGTGTACGACTTCCACCGGGACAACCCGGTCCTGGTCAGGCTGTTCTTCTGGGAGGGGCTGCACTACCGCGACGGCGTGCTGCCCAACGAGGAGCGCCGCCGCAGCCGCTACGAGGAGAAGATCGCCGCCCTGGCCGAGACCTTCGGGACCGAGGCGTCCCCGAAGGTCGCGGCCTGCTTGCTGACCCTGATCGGGCTCGCCGCCTGGCCGAACGCGGTGCCGCAGCTCACCCGGCTGATCATCGGCACGGGCACGGGCACGGGCACGGGCACGGGCACGGGCACGGACATGGACATGGACCGGCTGGATCTGCGCGGCCACGTGGTGGCGTTCGCCCGACAGGCGCTGTTCGGGGCTGGGGCCGGGGCCGTAACCGGCGCCTCGACCCCGTAGCGCGGCCGCTAACCGCGCAGGTACGCCAGCACCGCCAGCACCCGGCGGTTCGTGGTGTCGTCCAGCGACAGGTCGAGCTTGCCGAGGATGCTGCCGAAGTGCTTGCTGACCGTGCCCTCGCTGACCGTCATCGCCGCGGCGATCGACGCGTTCGACCTGCCCTCCGCCATCAGGGCCAGCACCTCCTGCTCCCGGGCGGTCAGCCGCGACAGCGGGTCCCTGCGGTGCCGGATCAGCTGGCGGACCACCTCGGGGTCCACCACCGTGTCCCCGGCGCCGACCCGGTGCAGGGCGTCGATGAACTCCTCGACGTGGCCGATCCGTTCCTTGAGCAGATAGCCGACGCCCCGGCCGTCCGCGGAGTCGAGCAGATCCTCCGCGTAGGCGCGCTGGACGTACTGGCTGAGTACGAGAACGGGCAGGTCGGGCTGGAGGGTGCGCAGCTCGACCGCGGCGCGCAGCCCCTCGTCGGAGAAGCCTGGAGGCATCCGGACGTCGGTCACGACGATGTCCGGGCGGTGCTCGGTGACGGCCGCGATCAGCTCGCCGGCCGTTCCGGCTCCCGCCACCACCCGGTGCCCGAACCGCTCCAGCAGGCCGACCAGTCCCTCCCGCAGGAGCACGCTGTCCTCGGCCAGTACGATCCGCACGGTCAGGTCCTCCCGGACGACGGCGTGGACGGGGCGGGGACCTCCAGCCGGAACACCGTGGGCCCGCCGGGGGGACTGGACAGTAGCAGGTGGCCGCCGAGCACCGAGAGCCGGTCGGCCACCCCCTCAAGTCCCGTTCCGCCGCTGGTCACCGCCCCGCCCGCGCCGTCGTCCGAGACCTCCACCACCAGCCGTCCCCGCTCGGTGCGGCCGGTCACCCGGGCCCGCCCCGCCCCGCTGTGCTTGGCGACATTGGCCAACGCCTCGCAGACCGCGAAGTAGACCCCGGTCTCGACCGCTTCGGGCAGCCGGTCCGGCAGGTCGAGGTCCACGTCCACCGGCACCACGGAACGGTCCGCGACGTCCTCCACGGCGGCCCGCAGCCCCCGGTCCGTGAGGACCCGGGGGTGGATGCCCTGGATCAGCTCCCTGATCTCCACCAGGGCGGCCCCGGCCTCCTCATGGGCCTTGGCCAGCAGTCCGGCCAGCGGCTGCGCGGGGTTCTCCAGCCGGGCCAGGCCGAGCGTCATGGACAGGGCGACGAGCCGTTGCTGCGCGCCGTCGTGCAGATCGCGTTCGATCCGGCGGCGCTCCGCCTCGAAGGCGTCCACCAGACGCATCCGGGACCGCCCCAGCTCCCGCAGCCTGGAATCGATTCCGGCATCCGGCGGGGAGAGCAGCTGCCGGGTCAGCACCGCCCGCCCGGCCGCCAGCAGCCCCAGCGGATACGCGAACACCGGCAGCAGGACCACCCCGGCGAGCAGCGCCGCGAAGGCGGACGGATAGGAGTGGGCGAGCCAGATCTTGAGCACCCGGACCTCCTCACCGCCGCTCGCCGCCAGCACCACGGGCGCCGCGATCAGCCCGCCGCAGACGGTGAGGGCCGTCCCCACCGCCAGCGCCTCCAGCGGCCACAGCACCAGGGCGAACAGCAGCGCGTATCCCAACTCCCGCCAGGTGCACCGCTCCTGGAGGCGGGTGCGCAGCCAGGACGACAGCCCGGTGCCGTCCGGTTCACGGTGTGCCGGGGGCAGCGGCCGGGGGTCGAGCAGCCGCAGCCTGCGCCGCTCCAGAGCGGCCAGCGGAATGCCCGCGAGCACCAGGGTCAGCAGCAGCGGTATCCCGATCAGGACCACCGAGAGAGCGCCGCCCGCGACCGCCAGCAGGAGCAGGGCGGCGAGCGTCGCGATGCCGAGGGGCACGCTGGTCAGCAGGTAGAGCGCGGCCCGCCAGGGCCACCCGCCGAGTACGTAGCCGCACTGTCGCAGGGCCTGCGGGAGGCCGGGGGAGGAGGGCATGGGGGGAACGGTAGGACGCGCCCCGGGCGCGGACCACCCAGCGGTGTCGACCTTCGTGGTGGAGCTACCTCCACCACGAGGACTCCTCTTCGCTGCGATGTGCCCGGAGCGCGGCGGCGGTTGGCTCCTACCCATGAATCAAGCAGCTGTCCGACTCCGTTCGGTCACCCGGTCCTACGGCAGGGGATTCGGCGCGGTGACCGCGCTGGACGGAGTGAGCCTGGACATCCCGCGTGGCACCTTCACCGCCGTCATGGGCCCGTCCGGCTCCGGCAAATCGACCTTGCTCCAGTGCACCGCCGGGCTCGACCGGCCGACCGGCGGCCAGGTGTTCCTCGGTGACACCGAACTGACCGGGCTCAGCGAGCGGCGGCTGACACTGCTGCGCCGCAGCCGCATCGGCTTCGTCTTCCAGGCGTTCAACCTGCTGCCCTCCCTCACCGCGGAGCAGAACGTGGCGCTTCCGCTGCGGCTGGCCGGCCGCCGGCCCGCGCGGGGCGAAGTCCTCGACGTGCTGGAGCGGGTGGGGCTGCGCGAGCGGGCGGGGCACCGGCCGGGGGAGCTTTCCGGCGGCCAGCAGCAGCGGGTCGCCCTGGCCCGCGCGCTGGTCACCCGGCCCGATGTCCTCTTCGGTGACGAACCCACCGGAGCGCTCGACTCCACCACCGGACAGGAGGTGCTCTCGACGATGCGCGCCATGGCCGACGACGGCCAGACCGTGATCATGGTGACGCACGACCCGGTTGCGGCCGCCCGCGCCGACCGGGTGGTGTTCCTCGCCGACGGCCGGGTGCGGGGCGAGCTGTACGCGCCGGACGCCGGGCAGATCGCCGCGCGCATGACGAGGATGGCGGCGGTCCCGTGCTGAGTCTCGTGCTCCGGGGCATCCGGGCCCGCTGGGTCACCTTCGCCGGATCCTTCGTCGCGCTGGCCCTCGGTGCGGGGATCGTCGCCGCCACCGGTCTGGCGCTCGCGGCGACGTTCGACGCGCCGCACCAGGGCCCGGAGCGGTTCGCCGCGGCCCCCGTCCTGGTCCGGGGCGAGGACCGGCTGCGGGTGGACACCCCGGTCGGCGTCCGTACCCGGCCGCTCACCGATCCCCGCCCGGTCCCGGCGGAGCTCGCCGCGGAACTCGCCGGTCTCGGCCGTACGGAGCTGGACCGCACGTTCCCCGTGACCCTCGGGCCCGCCGCCCGCCCGGCCGGTGACGGCGGGCAGGCCGTCGGCCACCCCTGGCCGGTCGCGGCCGCCGCCCCCTACCGGCTCGTCTCCGGAAGGGCCCCGGCCGCGCCCGGCGAGGTCGTCGTGACGGCGGCAGACGACCCGGGCCCGGAGACGGGCCCGGAGACGGGGGACAGGATCACCGTCGCGACCCCGGCGGGCAGCGGTACGAGGACGGTGGTCGGGACGGTGCGCCCCGCCCGCGGCCCCGCGAGCTTCGAGACCGCCGTGTTCTTCACCGAGGCCGAAGCCGCCAGGATCTCCCCGGACATCGACGCCGTGGTGGTGCACGCGGATCCGGCGGCGGTGCGCGCGACCGTGCACAAGGCCGCGGGCACGGGCTCAGGTACGGGCTCCGGCATCGCGGTCCTCACCGGCGACGAGCGGCGCCGGGCCGACCCCGATCCGGACAGGGACGCCGAGGCGCTGGTCTCGGTCAACGCCCTGCTCGGCACGGCCGCGGGCATCACCGCCTTCGTCAGCATCTTCGTGATCGCCTCGACGTTCTCGTACGGAGTGGCCCAGCGCCGCCGGGAGTTCGGCCTGCTGCGCACGGCGGGCGCCACTCCGGGCCAGGTGCGCCGGCTGGTGTACGCCGAAGCCGTCCTCGTCGGCGTACTCGCGTCGGCCGCCGGCTGCCGGCTGGGTCTGTCCGGTGCGCCCCGGCTCGCCTCCTGGATGGCCGGCGAGGGGATGGCGCCCCGCTGGTTCGCGATCGGTGACCAGGCCTGGCCGCTGCACACCGCGTTCTGGACCGGGCTCGCCGTGGCCCTGGCCGGCGCGGTCACCGCCGCACACCGGGCCGGCCGGACCGGACCGGTCGAGGCGCTGCGCGAATCCGCCGTCGACAGCGGCTCGATGCCACTGAGCCGGATCCTGCTGGGCACGGCCGTCCTGCTGACCGGGGCCGTGCTGGTGGCCGTCGCGCTCGTCCAGGACCCCGGCGGGCTCCTCAAGCGCAAGACGTACATCACCCAGCCGATGCTGCTGATCGTCGGGTTCGCCCTGTTCGCACCCGTGCTGGTCCGTCCCGCCATCCGGTCGCTCACCTGGCTGCCGGCCCGGCTGCCCGGCGCCGCCGGGCTGCTGACCAGGGAAAACGCCTGCGCCGGGCTGCGCAGGACGGCCGCCGTCGCCGCGCCCGTGATCGTCACCGTCGCCCTGGCCGCGTCGCTCATGGGCACGACGGCCACGATCGACGCGGCCGGGGCCGCGGAGGCGCGTAGCCAGGCGACCGGGGACTTCATCGCCACGGCGGACGGCGGGGCGATCCCCGCGCGGTTCGTCGAGCGCGCCCGGCGCATCCCCGGCGCGGCGGTCAGCGCCTCGCGTTCCACCTCCGTGACCGTACTGGAGGAGGGCGTGGCGCTCGTCAGCTCGGAGGCCAGGGCGGTGGACCCGGCGGACGCGGCGGCCGTGTCCGAACTGCCGGTGGTGGCGGGCCGGTTCGCCGACCTCGACGACGGCGGCATCGTCGTCAACGAGGAGTGGCTGACCACGACCGTCGGCGAGCGCGTGGCGGTCTGGCTGGGCGACGGCCGCAAGACCACCCTGCGGGTGGTGGCCGTACTCGCCACCGGCACGGGCGGCAACGGCGTCTACGTCACCCCGCGCAACGCCGCCCGTGCCGCGATCGACCGGATCGACGTCCGGGTCCGGTCCGGAGCCGAACGGTCCGCCGTCGCGGAGCGGTTGTACGCGGACGGGCGGGCGACCGGCACCGAAGTGCTGACCACGGCCCAGTGGGTGAGGGCCACGCACCCGGCGACCGGCGGCTCCACCCGGACCGGGCTGCTGATGATTCTCGCGATCGCCCTGCTGTACACGGGGATCGCGCTGGCCAACACACAGGTGATGGCCACCTCGGACCGGGTGCGGGAGCTGGCGGTGCTCCGTCTCGCCGGGGCGACGAAGGCGCAGGTGCTGCGGCTGATCGGGGTGGAGGCGCTGGCCGTGGTCGCGGTGGGCGCGGTCCTCGGCGCGCTCGTCGCCGCGCTGAACCTGCTCGGCGTGCGCACCGCTCTCGGACTGCTCGGCGTCGGATCGGGCGTCGTCGTCCCGTGGGGCGCCACCGGTCTCGTGGTGGGGGTGAGCGCGGCGCTGGCCGTGGTCTTCGCCGTGCTGCCCGCCTCGTTCGCGCTGCGCACCCGGCCGGTCGAGCTGGCGGGCACGCGCGAGTGACCGGGCCCGCGCGGCACGGCGGACCGGGCGGGACCGGCGTTGGCAGTGCGGTGAACGGGCGGGGGCCGGGACCGGGGCCGGGGCACGGGGGTCTACGCCGACAGTGAGGTGACCAGGTCCGACGCCTTCCCGATGAGGGCCAGTTCGGCCGGGCTCATCGTCGGGTGGGCGGCTCTGCGGGCCGCCGCCGAGGCGAGGTGACGGGCCGGGATGCCGTCGTCGGCGGCCAGCAGCGGCACCAGGATGTCCACCAGCGCGCGGGCGCCCGGCGCCGCCGGGGCGTGGGGATCGACCGCGACCTGGGCCAGGATCAGCGCGGTCATGGCCCGGTCCAGGGCGGGCGGGCCCTCCTCCGTGTTGCTCCAGTCGATCACCACGGGGCCGCCCGCCGTCAGCATCACGTTGCCCGGGTGCAGGTCGAGGTGGAGGATCCGGTCCTCTGGATCCGCCGAGAGCCGGGCCGGGACGGTGTGCAGGTCCGCGAGCAGGCCGACCAGCATGGCGGAGCCCTCGTCCCCGCCGAGTTCGCCGGACATCAGGGACTCCAGCATCGTCGGACCGTTCAGGCGCTGCAGCACCAGGTCGCCGGGACCGGCCGAGACGGGCAGCGGGCCGAGCCGGGGGACCGGGTAACCGGAGGCCGACAGATAGGACATGACGGGCATCTCCTGCCTGGCGTCCAGCCCGGCGCGGTAGCGCCGCAGGACCCACTGCTCGTCCAGCTCGTATACGTCGGCGGAGCGTCCGGTGCCCAGCAGTTGGCCTATTCGCATGAGGGGAACCTACTCGGGCCGGGCGTGAACGGGGAGGCCGGAGCGCGGGTTTCACCGTATCGCCGCCGGTCACGGGTGCCCCATAACGCGATGCGATGGGGCGGACGGGATCTCCTGGAGCCGGGCACGCGCGGCTACGTTGTCGGCAATTCCCCCGCAACGAAGGAGAGTTCGGTGGAGAGATCCGTGGAGGGTTTCGTGCAGAGATCCATGCTCCGAAGACGCGCACCGGCCGTGTGCACCGCCGCCGTGGCCGTCGGCGCGCTCGCCTTGGCCGGGCTGACCGGCACCGCGTCCGCAGACCCTTCCCCCGCCTCCCCCGCCGCTCCGGTCGCCGGGGCGGGCCGGCTCTCTCCCGGCCTGATCGAGGCGATGCGGCGCGATCTCGGGCTCACCGCCGACGGTGCGCGGGCCAGGATCGGCGCGGAGTCCCGTGCGGCGGCCTCGGCCGCCGGACTTCGGCACTCCCTCGGTGCCGGTTTCGGCGGCGCCCGGGTGAGCGGTGACGCGGCGGAGCTGACCGTCGCCACCACCGATGCGGCGGACACCGCCAGGATCACCGCGGCCGGTGCGCGGGCCGTCGTCGTCGCCCACAGCCTGGCCGAACTCACCTCGGCCAAGGCCGCCCTCGACCGGGTGGCGCGGCAGCGGACGCCGAAGGACGTACCCGCCTGGTACGTCGATGTGCGCACCAACCGCGTCGTCGTCGAGGCGGGCCGGAGCGCCGCCGCCGAGAGCTTCCTCGCCGTGGCCGGAGTGCCGCGTGCACTGGTGACGGTACGTCAAGCAACCGGTCAGCCGCGCACGTTCACCGATCTGCGCGGCGGTGACGCGTACTACATGAACGGCACGGGTCGCTGTTCCATCGGTTTCCCCGTCAAGCGCGGTACCCAGGGCGGCTTCGTCAGCGCCGGACACTGCGGCACCCCGGGTGTCACCACCAGCGGCTACAACCAGCAGGCCCAGGTCTCCTTCCAGGGCTCCACCTTCCCCGGCCGCGACTACTCCTGGGTCGCCGCGAACACCGGCTGGACCCCTCGGCCGCTGGTGAACGGCTACGGCAACGGCGATGTGACGGTCACCGGTTCCACCGAGGCGCTGGAGGGCTCGTCGGTCTGCCGCTCGGGCTCGACGACCGGCTGGCACTGCGGCACCGTCCAGCAGCGCAACAGCAGCGTCACCTACCAGGAGGGCACCGTCTCCGGGGTGACCCGTACCAACGTGTGCGCCGAACCCGGCGACTCCGGGGGCTCGTTCATCTCCGGCAGCCAGGCCCAGGGCGTCACGTCCGGCGGCACCGGCAACTGCTCCCAGGGCGGTACGACGTACTTCCAGCCGGTCAACCCGGCACTCCAGGCATACGGGCTGACCCTGGTCACCAGCGGCACCCCGACCGATCCGCCCACCGATCCGACCGACCCGCGACCTCGTACCCCACCCCGAGGAGTCCGCCATGTCCCCCGACCCCGTCGACCGCTTCTCCGAGGACCGGCCGATCAGCCGCAAGACCCTGCTCAAGGCGGCCCTGGTGGCCACCGCGGTCCCGCTGTTCGCCGGGACCGGGGTGGCGCTGGCCCGTGACACCGCTTCCAGCGGCCAGCCGCTCGCCCCGACACCCGACTGCGACGACGGCGACGGCCCGACCCACGACCAGATCGAGGGCCCGTACTTCAAGCCCGACTCCCCGCTCCGCACCAGCCTGGTGAGCGCGGGCACGCCCGGTGTCCGGCTGACCGTCAGCGGCTATGTCTTCGGGCGGGCCTGCGAGCCCCTGCCCGGGGTACTGCTCGACTTCTGGCAGGCCGACACCAACGGCGCGTACGACATGAGCGGATTCGCCTTCCGTGGCCACCAGTTCACCGACGCGACGGGGGCCTTCACCCTCTCCACGGTCGTGCCGGGGCTGTATCCCGGCCGCACCCGGCACATCCATGTGAAGGCCCAGGCGCCCGGTTCCGGCATCCTCACCACCCAGCTCTACTTCCCCGACGAGCCGCGCAACAGCACCGACACCCTCTTCGATCCGGCCCTCCTGATGAACGTCCGGTCCGTCGGCCCGGCCAGGGAGGGGACCTTCGACTTCGTCCTCGACGTCGCGCAGGACCCGACCGATCCCACCGATCCGCCGACCGGGCCGGGCGGCAGCTGGGCGGCCGGGGCGCCGTACAAGGCGGGAGACCGCGTCACGTACGGCGGCGGCGCGTACCGCTGTCTGCAGGCGCACACCGCCCTGACCGGCTGGGAGCCGCCGAACGTCCCCGCTCTGTGGGAAGGCGCCTAGGTCGGGTCGCGCCCGCCGGGTCACTTGGCGTCCGAGTACCGCCGCACCACCGCGGTGGTGAACGGGAAGCGCACCGGTGTCTCACCGAAGGCGATCCGGCCGGCCAGTTCCCCGGCGGCCCGGATCGCCTCCACCACCGTCTCCGCCTCCTCCCGTGGGCAGTGCACGATCACCTCGTCGTGCTGGAAGAAGACCAGTTCGGCCCGGAGCCCGGCCGTGCTGAGCGAGTGGCGCAGCGCGGCCAGGAGCAGCAGCGCCCAGTCCGCGGCGCTGCCCTGCACCACGAAGTTGCGGGTGAAGCGGCCGCGGGCACGGGCGTTGGACGAGGCGTAGCCGGGTGTGAAGCCGCCGTCCGCCGGGGGCCCGGAGCCGTCCCCGGGGAGATCCTCGCCGCCCTCCTGCGGTATGCCGGCCTCCCCGTCGTCCCCGCTGCCGACGGCCGGCGGGCTGGTCCGGCCGAGCCAGGTCCGTACGAGACGGCCCTCCTCGCCGGCCTTCGCGGCGTCGTCCACGTAGGCGACGGCGTGCGGGAACCTGCGGCGCAGGGCGGCCAGATTCTTCAGGCCGTCCCCAGAGGTCTGGCCGTAGACGGCACCGAGCAGGGCGATCTTGGCGTGGTCGCGGTCGCCGTGGAAGGCGCGGTCGGACAGCGCGGTGTAGAGGTCGCCGTCGTGCCCGGCCACCTCCATCAGTCCCCGGTCGCGGGAGATCGCGGCGAGCACCCTCGGCTCCATCTGGTCGGCGTCCGCGACGACCAGCCGCCAGCCCTCGTCGGCGACGACCGCCCGCCGGATCACCTTGGGGATCTGCAGCGCCCCGCCGCCGTTGGTCGTCCAGCGGCCGCTGACCGAGCCGCCCGGCTGGTACTCGGGGCGGAAGCGGCCGTCGCGGACCCAGTCCTGGAGCCAGCTCCAGCCGTGGGCCGTCCAGATCCGGTACAGCTTCTTGTACTGGATGAGCGGCCGCACCGCCGGATGGTCCAGCCCCTCCAGCTCCCAGCGGCGGGTCGACCTCACCTTGATCCCGGCCCGGCCGAACGCCCGCACCACGTCGGCGGGGAGGTCCGGACGGACCCGGTGTCCGAAGGCGGCGGACACCTCGCCCGCCAGCTCGGCCAGCCTGCGGGGCTCGCCGCCCGCGTACCGCTCGCCCAGCAGCTCCTGGAGGACGTCGCGGTGGACGTCGGCCCGCCAGGGCAGGCCCGCGCGGTGCATCTCGGCGGCGACCAGCATGCCGGCCGACTCGGACGCCGTCAGCAGCCGCATCCGGTCCGGCCGGGCCGTGGCGTCGTGCCGGGCGAGCTGGTCCGCGTACACCTGGAGCAGGGCGTCGAAGGGCAGCTCCGTGCCGGAGCGGGGTTCGAACAGGGCGGACTGGGAGCCGGGCACCGCGTGGCGCGGCGCCGGATCGGGCGGCACCGGGGCGCGCAGCAGCCGGGCGTGGGCGGCGGCCGCGGAGCGGGGTTCACCGAGCCGGCCCTCGTGTCCCAGCAGGAGCGACTCGGCGGCCTCGATGTCGTAGCAGCGCGCCACGGGCACCCCGGCGGCGAGCAGCCGGGGGTAGATCTCGGTGGTCGAACGCCACACCCAACGGGTCACTCCGGGGCGGCTGCGGACGGCTTCCGCCAGGTCGGGTTCGGTCACGGCCGGGGCGGTGGGCAGACCTGCGGCGTCCAGCGGGACGAGGCGGGCGCCACCGCCCTCCGTGGCGGCTACCGCCCAGCGTTCGGTCATATGGCCGAGTCTGGCACTCCCCACTGACAGCGCGAGGCGGCTGGCACGGGCGGGTCGCAGACGGGAAGATCGGCACAGACCCTGCTCCGGGCCCCGGAGCACCCACCGAGGGGACAGGCGCGATGGAAGCGATCGTTTTCGAGGAGTTCGGCGGACCCGAGGTCCTGCATCCCGCCCGGGTCGAGGACCCGCATCCCGGTCCGGGGCAGGTGCGGGTGAAGGTCATGGCCGCCGGGGTGAATCCGATGGACTACAAGATCCGGCGCGGCTGGATGCGGGAGATGTTCCCGACGTCGCTCCCGGCGATCCCGGGCGTCGAGTTCGCCGGAGTGGTCGACCGGACGGGGGAAGGGGTCACCGGCGTCGAGGTGGGCGACGAGGTGCTGGGCCGCAGTGCGACGGGTTCCTACGCGGAGTACGTGCTGGCCGACGCCACCCGCGTCGCGCCCAAGCCGGCCGGGCTGAGCTGGCAGGACGCGGCCGCGCTGACCATCGCGGCGGACACCGCCCAGCGCGTCCTGGACGAGCTCGCGGTGGCCGAGGGCGACACGCTGCTGCTGCACGGGGCGGCCGGAGCCGTCGGATCGGCCGCGGTGCAGCTGGCGGTGGCCAGGGGCGCGACGGTGATCGGTACGGCGTCCGTCGCCAACCACGACTACCTGCGGGTGATCGGCGCGACCCCGTTGGAGTACGGGGACGGGCTGGTCGGCCGGGTCCGCGAAGCCGCTCCCCAGGGTGTGGACGCGGTCTTCGACGTGGCGGGGCGCGGTGCGCTGCCGGACTCCATCGAGCTGCGCGGCGGCACCACGGACCGGATCGTCACCATCGCGGACCCGGCGGCGGCCGAGCACGGTATCCCCTTCTCCGCAGGTTCCCCCGGCTCCGCGGAGCAGCTGGCCGAGCTCGCCCGGCTGGCGGCGGACGGCGAGCTGCGGGTGCCGGTCGAGCGGGCCCTGCCGCTGGTCGACGCGGCGGACGCGCAGCGGCTGAGCGAGGCGGGGCACGTACGGGGGAAGCTCGTCCTGCTGCCGTGAACCGTTCGGGGCGGGCCGCGTCTCGCGATCGGCGGACTCCGTCCACAGCCTGTGGACGGACTCGGCCGCCCCTGTCATCCCCGTCATCTCCGCCGAATTCGCCGCGCCTACCCTGACCTCATGGAATCGGTGATCGACCAGGCGTTCGCGGCCGCGCTCTACTCGGACGGCGACGCCGGTCTCGACACCGGGGCCTCGCTCCTCGCCGCGGACCCGGCGAGCGACGGCGAGCTGCTGCGGCGTGGCGAGGAGTTCGTCCGGCGGGCCTGGGAGCGCGGCTGGCTGCCCGCCGATCTCGTACGGCTCGTCCGCCGCGAACTCGACGAGCACGGGGCCGCGCTGGCCGCCGGGCTGATCGTCTCCGAGGTGCGGCGGTACGAGCGGCTGCCGCCCCGCTGGCGGTCCCAGCTGGACGAGCTGCCGCCGGCGCCGCAGCCGGGGAGGCCCGACCGGTTCTCGTACGCCTCCGAGCTGCTCGGGCTCTGCCGGCTGCTGCTGCGGCTGCCCGCCATCGAACCCGTCGGGCCCCCGCCCGGGGCGCCGCGCGACGGGCTGAGCCTGCCGCCCGCGCACGACGAACCCCGCATGCTGACCCGGATCAGGGCACTGCTGGCCAAGGCGGAGGCGACCGGGTTCCCCGAGGAGGCGGAGGCGCTCACCACCAAGGCGCAGGAGTTGATGGCCCGGCACAGCATCGACGAGGCGCTGCTCGCCGCCCGTACCCACAGCGACCGAGCGCCGGGCGCCTGCCGGATCGGGGTGGATGCCCCGTACGAGACGGCGAAGGCGATCCTGCTCGACGCCGTCGCCTCCGCCAACCGCTGCCGGGCCGTGTGGAACAGCGACCTCGGCTTCTCGACGGTCGTCGGCTTCGAACCGGACCTGGAGGCCGTGGAGCTCCTGCACACCTCGCTGCTGGTGCAGGGCACCGTGGCGATGACCAGGGCGGAGGCGGGCCAGCGGGCCGGCGGGCGTAAACGGACCAAGACCTTCCGGCAGTCCTTCCTGATGGCGTACGCCCAGCGGCTGGGGCGCCGGCTGGCGGAGGGCACCGCCCGCGCCACCGCGGAGGCCGACGCCGAGGGAGCCGCGGCCGGACCGCCCACCGCGACGGACCCCGGTCTGCTGCCCGTGCTGGCCGCCCGCGACATGGCGGTCACGGACACCGCGGAGCGGATGTTCCCGCAGACCACGACCACCCGGGTGCGGGGCGCCGTCGACCCGGACGGCTGGACCCACGGCACGGCCGCCGCCGACCGGGCCAGGATGGGCGAGGACGCCCCGGAGATCCCCGGCCGGGGCCGCCGGACCCCGCGCACGTGACAGCCGGGGCCGGGGACCTCGCGTGTCACCCCGGAAACCTCACCGGGCCCCGCGCGCGTCACCTCGGTAACCCTGATATCACCGACAACTCGGGCATAACGCCAAATCCGGTTAGGCTCTCGGCGTGAGCTGGCTCCGGGCGCTGAAGGAGACCGCCCGCTCGGGGCTGACGATCGAGCGGCGGCGCCTCGAACCGCTGATCGCGATCCGGGGCGCGGCCGGTCTCGCCCTGGTGATCGGGGTGACCCTGGCCCTGTTCGGTCCGGTGGTCGCGGCCGGCGCCGCCTTCGGCGCGTTCCAGGCGGCCATCGCCACCTTCCAGCGCAGCTGGCGGCCCCGGCCGGTGCTCGCCCTGGTCTCCGGCGCGAGCCTCGCCATCTCCACGTTCCTCGGCTATGTCACCGGCTCCCATCTGCCGGTCTTCATGCTCCTGCTGGTGCTCTGGACCTTCGTCGCCGGCCTCGCCTGGGCGGCGGGTCCGACCGGCGGCATCATCGCCGCGTCCAATGTCGCGATCATGCTGGTGACGATCACCCTGCCCACCTCCGTCGCCCAGGCGGCCCTGCACGGGGCGATGATCGCGTTCGGCGGGGTGGTCCAGGCGGCCCTGATCGTGGTGTTCCCGGTCCGCAGATGGGGTGCCCAGCGCGACGCGCTGGCCGACGCGCTGGCCGCGGAGGCGGACTACGCCCGCAGGCTGCGCCACGACCCGGTCGCCCACTTCGACCCGCTGCCGCTGATGGAGGCCCGCAGCGCGGCCGCCGTCACCCCGCGCCAGGCCCGCCGCCGCCCGGCCGAACTGCGCGGATCGCGCGGGGTCGCGGAGCGGATCAGGCCGGTGCTCGCCTCCCTCGCGGACCCGGCCATGGGCGTACCGGCCGAGGGCCCGGAGCGCGACCGGGTCCGTGAGCTGCTCGCCGCCGCCGGATCGCTGCTCGACGCGGCGGCCAGGGCGATCCGGCAGGGCGATCCGGTGCGGCTCCCCGCGTCCGCGGTCGCCGCGCTGAAGACTCCCGACACCGGGTCGCTGCTCGCCGGTCCACCGCTGCGCGCCGCCGACCGGCTCGCAGAGCTGCTCTCCGACGTGATCGAGGCGGCAGAGGGTGACGGGACCAAGGAGGAGCGGGCCCAGGCCGAGAAGTCCGCCGACGCCGTCGCGGCGAGCCGGGGCCGACGGCAGCCGGAGGGGCAGCGGCGCCCCACCCTGCTGCGGCTGGTCCCGGTCGTGATCGGTTCGATGCGCCGCGAGCTGCACCCCGGCTCCCCGATCCTGCGGCACGCCATCCGGGTCTCCGCCGTAGCCGCCGGCGGCTACCTGCTGGGCACCGCGCTGCCCTACGGCCACGGCTACTGGGCGCCGATGACGGCCGTGATGGTGATGCGGCCGGAGTTCTCCCGGACGTACGAACGCTCCGTGGCACGGTTCGGCGGCACCGTCGTCGGGGTCCTCGTCGCCACCCTGATCGTGCAGGGCGCCCACCCGGGCGTGGGGCTGTCCGCCGTGCTCGCCGTGGTCTGCGCCCTGCTGATGTACCTGCTGATGCGCACCGGCTACGCGGTCGGCCAGGCCTGCGTCTCCGCGTACGTCGTCTTCCTGCTGGGCATGGCGGGCGACGACTGGTCGCAGACCGTGCTGGAACGGCTCGTCCTCACCTTCGGCGGCGGCCTCCTCGCGATGATCTCGTACGCCGTCTACCCGGCGTGGGAGACCCCTCGGCTGCGCAACCGGCTCGGTGACTGGCTCAAGGAGGACGGGCGGTACGCCGCCTCGGTCGTCGACCAGTACGCCGATCCGGCGGACCGGGGCCACGACGACGTGCGCGAGGCGCTGCTGCGCACCCGGGCGGCCCGGGTCGCCTGGCAGGAGGCGGTGGCCACCGCCCAGCACGAACCGGTGCGCCACCGGGGCCTGTCGCACGCCGCGGCCGGTGACACCCAGCACGCCCTGTCCCAGCTCGGCCGGGTCGCCATGCTGATGGAGGCGCACCTCCCGGAGGGCGGAGCCACCCCCGTACCGGAGGCCGGTCCGCTGGCCGAGGCGTTGCGCCGGGCCACGGACCAGGGCGCGAAGGCGGTGCGGGAGCGGCGGGTGCCGGACTGGGGGCAGGTGCGGGACGCGCTGGCGGCGTGGGACGAGCGGGAGCGGCTGCGCGACGGAGTGGCGGACCCGGTCGTGCGCAACGGGGCCGGTCTCCTGCTCGACGCGCTGGAGGAATTCTCCCGGGGCCTGGACGACGGCCCCCGGCCCGGGACGACCGGCGCGCCCGCCGGGCCGGCGGACTGAGGGCGCGGCCGAGTGCCGTGCGGAGCCCGGAGTTACGGGGCCGTCAGGCCGGGCAGCCCTTCGAGCGAGTCGGCGTCGGTCCTGCCGAGGGAGTCCTTGGTCCCGCCGTCCCACGAGACGACGACGGTCTTGCCGTCGTTGGACTCGACGGTTCCGGCGGACCGGTCGGTGTCGCCGTCGGCGCACTTGAGCGCCAGCGTCACCTTGTCCGTGCCCTTCGCACTGCCCGAGCAGACATGGGAGTCGGCGACGACAACGGCTTTGCCGTGCGCGACGGACAGCACCACGGCCTTGCCGTCGGTCTGCCCGGCCCAAGCGCCCTCCAGCGCCTTGAGACCGTCGGCGGACGTGCCGCCGCCGGACCCGCCGCCCGCCGAGGAGCCGTCGCTGTGGTCCGGCGCCGGCGCGGAGGCGGAACCGGAGCCCTTGTCCGCGTCGGGCTTGTCGTTGTCACTGCCGCAGCCGGTGAGCGCGAGCGCGGTCAGCAGGCCGGTGGCGACAACTGCACCGGTACGTACGAGTTTGCGCATCGGGAATTCCCCCTGGATGACGAAAGACCATCCAAGCTACCAGTGGGTCGCAACGGGCCCCGGGCGGTCAACTCGGGGAATCGGGAGCGGAACGGGCCCGTCGTCCGTCTCTCTTACGAGCCCTCTCTCACGGGAAGCTGTAATCAGGGGACCACCGCGCGTGCACGTGCATCTGCTCATGCATCCGCTCATGCATGGGAATTTGAACACAGCTATGATCCGAGACAGTTGACACTTGCACCTTGCAACTCGGGGAGCGTCCTGTGCACCACGTGTACAACGGCATGGCGGCGACAGAGCTTCGCGGAGTCGCCTGGCAGAAGAGCAGACACAGCAACTCGCAGGGATCCTGCGTGGAGTTCGCGAAACTGCCCGATGGAGATGTGGCGATGCGCAATTCGCGCCACCCCGACGGGCCGGCGCTGGTCTACACGTCGGCCGAGATAGAGGCGCTGCTTCTCGGCGTCAAGGACGGGGAGTTCGACCACCTCATCGCGGAGGGCTGAGCTCCGCCCGGTCGCGCCTGTCCGCGCCCCGCGGCTCCCCGGCCCGGAGCGTCACACCGGCTCCGACAGCCGGAAGAGCGCCCAGACGACCTTTCCGCGCGGGGCCGCGCCGGAGGCGCTGTCCGCGCCCAGCGTGGGCGAGGGGTGCCAGCCCCAGGAGTCGCTGAAGGACTCCACCAGGAACAGCCCGCGGCCCGATTCCGCGGAGTCGGCGGCCTCCGACGCCACCGGGCTCGCCTGGCTCGGGTCCCGTACCGCGCACACCAGCCGTGAGGTCCAGCGCATCAGGTGCAGCCGCACCGGCGGGTCCTGCGATTCGCGCGGGACGTCGGAGGGCAGCGCGTGCCGCAGGGCGTTGGTGACCAACTCGGAGACCACCAGGGCGACATCGTCGAACCGCTCGCTGAGACCCCAGCCGGTCAGGGTCGATCTGGTGAACTGCCTGGCCCCGCCCACGGCCTCGTAACGGGCGGGCAGGGTGCAGGTGGCCGATCCGGAGACAGCGGAGGGATCGATGGGGGGAAGCCCCTGCCGTAACGGCTCGAAATCGAGCATCGTCGTCGATCCATTCGTCCCCATGCGAGGCACTCCCGGGATTCGCGGCTGTCTCGGTACTGCGGGTACTCGGGTACAGCGGCACAACACGAACGAGCACGCAGGTGCGCGACGCCCATGGTTCCGAATGCGCAGGGCAGATGCAAGGGCAGATGCACGTGCACGCGCCTGACCTGTCCGACCCCGTGCCGGTTCTGGCTCATTTCTTCCCCGGGGCAGTTTTGGAGTCTTGGGCAAGTCTTTCTATTTCCGTAATCGAATGAGTACGGGCTGAAGCGTTTTGATGGCAGAATCCGCCCCTGGGGTTCAGGGGGAGCCCCGATGCCAGGGAAGCGATGGGGAGGGTTGGACCAGTGGCGGCAGGCGAGTCGAGTGGATCCGTGGTGCGGCGCATCCTGCTGGGCTCACAGCTCAGACGGCTGCGTGACTCGCGCGGTATCACCCGTGAGGCGGCCGGCTACTCCATCCGGGCTTCCGAATCGAAGATCAGCCGCATGGAGTTGGGACGGGTGAGCTTCAAGGCCAGGGACGTCGAGGACCTGCTCACGCTCTACGGCGTCACGGACGAGGTGGAGCGCGAATCCCTGCTCGGCCTGGCCCGTGAGGCCAACGTGGCGGGCTGGTGGCACAGTTTCGGCGATGTGCTGCCCGGCTGGTTCCAGACGTATATCGGTCTGGAGGGGGCGGCCTCGCTCATCCGGATCTATGAAGTCCAGTTCGTCCACGGCCTGTTACAGACCGAGGGCTACGCCCACGCGGTCGTCTCCCGGGGCATGCGCGGCGCTCCCGCCGCCGAGATCGACCGCCGGGTCGCGCTGCGGCTGGAGCGCCAGAAGGCGCTCGTCGCGGAGCGGGCCCCACGCTTCCACGCGGTGCTGGACGAGGCGGCGTTGCGCCGCCCGTACGGCGGGCGCGAGGTGATGCGCGAGCAATTGCGGCATCTGATCGAAATGTCGGAACAGCCGAACGTGACCCTCCAGGTGATGCCCTTCAGTTTTGGCGGGCACGCGGGCGAGAGCGGTTCCTTTACGATGCTGCGATTCCCGGAATCCGATCTGTCGGACATTGTCTATTTGGAGCAGCTGACAAGTGCGCTCTATTTGGACAAGGCCGAAGAAGTCGCCCAGTACGAAAAGGCGATGGTGCGGCTCCACGCGGACAGCCCGGGTCCCGAGGAGAGCCGGGATCTGCTCCGTGGTCTACTCCAACTCACCTGATATTTCAGTACCATGACATCCCCACAGGAGTCTGCACCTGCAGTAAGGGATCGCATGTCCTTCTTCCACGAGCTGGCCGACCAGTACATCGACGGTGAATGGCGCACCGGGACCGGCTCGTGGGACATCATCGATTTCAATCCCTACAACGGGGAAAAGCTCGCGGCGATCACCATCGCCACCGCGGCCGAGGTCGACCTCGCCTACCGCGCCGCCGAGCGCGCCCAGCCGGCCTGGGCCACCAAGAGCCCGTACGAGCGCGCCCGGGTGATGGAACGGGCCCTGCGGATCACCGAGGAACTGGCCGACGAGATCGTCGAGGCCATCATCGACGAGCTGGGCGGCACCCGGGTCAAGGCGTACTACGAACTGCGCGCCGCCCAGGATTTCCTGCGTGAGGCCGCCCGTCAGGCGCTGGTCCCCGGCGGCCGGATCCTGGCCTCTCCGGTGGACGGCAAGGAGAACCGGCTGATCCGCCGGCCCGTCGGGGTCGTCGGTGTCATCAGCCCCTTCAACTTCCCGTTCCTGGTGACGATGAAGTCGGTCGCGCCGGCCCTGGCGCTCGGCAACGCGGCCGTCGTCAAGCCCAACCAGAACGCCCCGGTGGCAGGCGGCGGACTGGTCGCGAAGATCTTCCACGACGCGGGGCTCCCGGCCGGACTCCTCAACGTCCTGGTCACCGACGTGGCCGAGATAGGCGACGCGTTCATAGAGCACCCCGTCCCCAAGGTGATCTCCTTCGCCGGTTCTGACCGGGCCGGCCGCCATGTCGGCGCGACGGCGGGCGCGCTCTTCAAGCGCACCATCCTCGAACTCAGCGGCAACAGCGCCCTGGTGGTGCTCGACGACGCGGACATCGACTACGCGGTCGACGCCGCCGTCTTCAGCCGCTTCGTCTACCAGGGCCAAGTCTGCATGGCCGCCAACCGTATTCTGGTGGACCGGGCCGTCGCCCCGGAGTTCACCGAGAAGTTCACCGCCCGGGTGGCGGCGCTGCGGACCGGCGACCCGCGCGACCCGGAGACCCAGATCGGCCCGGTCATCAACACCTTCCAGGCCGACGCCCTGACCGCACTGGTCGACCAGGCGGTCGCCGAGGGCGCCACGGCGCTGGTCCGGGGCCGCACCCGGGGCAACCTCGTGGAGCCCACCGTGCTCGCCGGACTCGCGGAGGACTCCCCGCTGCTCTCCCAGGAGATCTTCGGCCCGGTCGCGCTGCTGGTCACCTTCGACGGCGAGGCGGAGGCCGTACGGATCACCAACGACAGCCCGTACGGGCTCAGCGGCGCCGTGCACACCGCTGACGTGGAGCGCGGGGTGCGGTTCGCCCGGCGGATCCGCAGCGGGATGTTCCACGTCAACGACGCCACCGTCCAGGACGACCCGCTGGTCGCCTTCGGCGGCGAGAAGGACTCCGGTACGGGGCGGCTGAACGGCGATGCGACGGTGGACGCCTTCACCACCCAGAAGTGGATATCCATCCAGCACGGCCGGAGCGTCTTCCCGTTCTGAACCCGAGCGTTCCCCCCGCTCCGGACCCGAGCGTCCTCCCGCCCCGGACCGGAGCGTTTTCCCCCTCCGAATCACGCACCGCTACTCTCATCAAAGTTGAGTAGAGAGGTGTGTGGGTATGTCCGCGATCCGGCTGCTGGTCCTTTGTGCCGTGCGGCAGCACGGCCGGGCGCACGGCTATCAGATCCGCAACGACCTGGAGTGCTGGGGCGCCCACGAGTGGTCCAGCGCGAAGCCGGGCTCGATCTACCACGCACTGAAGCAGATGGCGAAGCAGGGCGTCCTGATCGCCCACGAGGTCGCTCCGAGCACGGCCGGCGGCCCGCCGCGCACCGAGTACGAGATCACCGAGCAGGGTGACGCGGAGTACTTCGCGCTGCTGCGCGCGGCGCTCACCTCGTACGACCAGAAGCTGGACGTGCTCTCCGCGGGGCTGGGCGGCATCGTCGACCTGGAGCGGTCGGAGGCGGTGTCGCTGCTCAAGGAGCGGGTGGCGGGTCTGGCCAGGTGGCGGACGTCGGTCACCGAGTTCTACACGCCGGAGGCGGGCCCCGAGTCGATCGGCCACATCGGCGAGATCATGAACATGCGGGTGCACTCGGCGGACGCGGGCGCCGAGTGGACGCGCGGGCTGATCGCCCGGATCGAGGGTGGCGCGTACACCTTCGCGGGTGAGGGCGAGCCGTTCGTCGGCGTACTGGCCGAGGGCGAGGAGAACCCGTACGCGACCGGGGTGCCCGATCCCGGAGACGCTCACTAATCAAGTTTGGCGAATGCGGGACGGGCGGTTACCTTGCCCTCGCTAGTCAAGTTTGGCTATGAGAGGGTGTGACGATTTTGACCGACGCGATCGTCGTCGAAGGAGTGCACAAGCGATACGGCGCGAAGCGGGCCCTGGACGGCCTCGACCTCGCGGTCGCCCGCTCCACCGTGCACGCGGTGCTCGGCCCCAACGGCGCCGGAAAGACCACCGCGGTCCGCGTCCTGGCCACGCTGCTGCGGCCCGACGGAGGCCGGGCACAGGTGGCGGGGTACGACGTACGGCGGCAGGCGGGCCGGGTCCGGAGCCGGATCGGGCTGCTCGGGCAGCGCGCGGCGGTCGACGAGCGGCTCGGCGGCCGGCAGAACCTGGAGATGTTCGGGCGGCTGTACCACCTGGGCGCACGCCGGGCGGGCGTCCGGGCGGACGAGCTGCTGGAGCGGTTCGGGCTCGCGGACACCGACCGCAAGGCGGTCGCGGCGTACAGCGGCGGCATGCGGCGGCTCGATCTGGCCGCCTCGCTGATCACGGACCCGGAGGTGCTCTTCCTGGACGAGCCGACGACCGGGCTCGACCCGCGCGGCCGGGCCGAGGTCTGGGCGGCCGTGCGCTCCCTGGTGGGCGGCGGCACGACCGTACTGCTGACCACCCAGTATCTGGAGGAGGCCGATCAGCTCGCGGACCGCATCTCGCTGATCGACGGCGGACGGGTGGCCGCGGAGGGCACGGCCGACGAGCTCAAGGCGAGGGTCGGCGGCGACCGGATCGACGTCGTCGTCCGCGACGCGGCGGAGCTCGACCGTGCGGCCGGGCTGCTTCCCGGCGGCACGGTGCTGGACCGGGACCGCAGGCTGGCCGGCGCACCGGCCGGGGACCGGATGGTGGCGCTCACCCGGACCGTACGGGCGCCGGCGGAGGCGGGCATCGAGGCGGAGGACGTCGCGGTGCGCCGGCCGACGCTGGACGAGGTGTTCCTGACCCTGACCGGTCACAGGACGGACGAGGCGGAGGCGGCGGCATGAGCGCGGTGGGCTGGGCGGTATCCGACTCCTGGACCATGACCCGGCGCGAACTGGCGCACTGGGCACGGCAGCCGGTGCAGGTCGTCGTGGGGCTGGTCTTCCCCGTGATGCTCCTGCTGATGCTCAACTACCTGGTCGGCGGCGGCCGGGGCGTCGAGGGCGACACGGCCGAGTACCTGGTGCCCGGCATGCTCGCGCTCACCATGGCCTTCGGTCTGGAGTCGACGATGCTCGCGGTCACCCAGGACCTGACAAGGGGGTCGTGGACCGGTTCCGCTCGATGCCGATGGCCTCCGGCGCGGTGCTGGTCGGCCGGTCCGTCGCGGACATGCTCCAGTCGGTGGCCGCGCTCGCGGTGATGGGCGCGGTGGGGTACGCGATGGGCTGGCGGTGGCACGACGGGGCGGCCGCGGCGCTGGGGGCGGTGGGACTGCTCCTGCTGCTGCGGTTCGCGATGCTGTGGCTCGGCATCCTGCTGGCGCTGGTGGCGGGGCGGCCGGAGGTGGTGCAGGCGGTGCAGACGGTGCAGACGGTACGCGGCCTGTTCGGCAACCCGGGCGCCGGTGGTGACTCCTGGGCGTCCACCCACGCCGAACTCCTGGCGGTCATCTGGCCGTTGGCCCTGCTGGCTGTGTTCTTCCCGCTGGCGGTACGGCGGTTAGCGCGGCTCAGCCGGTAGGACGCTCAGTGGTGGAACGACGTCGCCGCCCCATGATCCCGGCTCAACGGATGGTCCTGCGCCCGTAGTTCGGGCAGCAGCAGCTGCAGGTCCTCCAGCAGCAGCTCCGCGAGGTCGGAGGAGAAGCCGTTGCGGCACACGATCCGCAGCACCGACAGATCCTCCCGGTTGGCCGGGAACGTGTACGCCGGCACCAGCCAGCCCCGCTCGCGCAGCCGCCGGGACACGTCGAAGACGTCGTACGCCGTCACCTCCGGCGCGGTCGTCAGCGCGAACACGGGCAGCTGGTCCCCCCGGGTGAGGAGGCGGAAGTCGCCCAGGGCCTCGATCCGTTCGGCGAGGCCGCGCGCCACGTCCCGGGACGCCTGCTGCACGGCCCGGTAGCCCTCCCGGCCCAGCCGCAGAAAGGTGTAGTACTGCGCCACCACCTGCGCGCCGGGCCGGGAGAAGTTCAGCGCGAACGTGGGCATGTCCCCGCCCAGGTAGTTGACCCGGAAGACCAGCTCCTCCGGCAGCTCGGCGGGCGAGCGCCACAGCGCCCAGCCGACACCCGGGTAGACCAGCCCGTACTTGTGCCCGGAGGTGTTGATCGAGGAGACCCGGGGGAGCCGGAAGTCCCAGACCAGGTCCTCGTCCAGGAACGGCGCCACCATCGCCCCGGACGCCCCGTCCACATGGACGGGGATGTCCAGGCCGGTGCGCTCCTGGAGGGCGTCGAGGGCGGCGCAGAGTTCCGCGATGGGCTCGTACGAGCCGTCGAAGGTGGAGCCGAGGATGCCGACCACGCCGATGGTGTTCTCGTCGCAGAGGTCCGCCGCCGCCTGCGGGTCGAGGTGGAAGCGGTCGCCCTCCATCGGGACCAGGCGCGGTTCGACCTCCCAGAACGTGCAGAACTTGTCCCAGCAGACCTGCACGTTCACGCCCATGACCAGATTGGGCCGGGCGGTCGCCGGATACCGGTCGGCGTTACGGAGGGCCCAGCGGCGCTTCAGCGCGAGCGCGGCCAGCATGCAGGCCTCGCTGGAGCCGGTCGTCGAACAGCCCACCGCCGTCGCGGGGTCCGGGGCGTTCCAGAGGTCCGCGAGCATCGCCACGCAGCGCCGCTCCAGCTCGGCGGTGCGCGGGTACTCGTCCTTGTCGATCATGTTCTTGTCGCGGCACTCGCCCATCAGCACTCCGGCCTGGGGTTCCATCCAGGTGGTGACGAAGGTGGCGAGGTTGAGCCGCGAGTTGCCGTCGAGCATCAGCTCGTCGTGGACCAGGCGGTACGCGGTGGCGGGCGGCAGCGCGCTGTCCGGCAGCTTGTGGCGGGGCGGCGCCGACTCCATCCCGGCCGTCGGATCGGCCTCCCCGAAGAACGGGTTGAGGGCCAGCCTGCGCTGTTCCGCGGACGGTTCGCTGCGGGGTGAGCCCTGGTGGAGCGGCATCGGCCGGCCTGCCCTTCGTCGGTTCCTGGCCGCGAGGCCGTACGAATCCGACCATACGGACACTCCGGGCGCCCGGCCCGCCGGATGGGTCCGCCCGGGTCACCGCAGCGGGGTGCCGTCCTCCTTCAGCTGCATCTGCGGACGCCCCGTCACCGGCAGCCAGGCCGGCAGCGAGGCGACGCAGAGCAGCGGGAGCAGGTTCATGTCGGAGGCCGGCACCGCGGCCGTGAACAGGCTGAGCCAGCCCTGCCGGGTGACGGCCAGCAGCACCCCGAGCACCCCGCACGTCACCGCGACGGCCACCGGCACCCCGCCGACCAGGGCATGGGCGCACAGGCCCAGCGACACCCGGCGAACACGACCGGGAAGATCCGCCCGTCCCGGAAACCGCACGTCGCCGCGGGCCCCGGTCTTCACCACCGCCATGAGGGCGAACCGCCCCGCCGACCAGCCGTCCGGGTCCGCGGCCAGCTCCTTCACCTCGTCCAGCCCCTTGAACAGGGTGAGATGCCCGCCCAGGGCGCCGAGCAGGCCGAGCAGCAGCCCGCCCAGGGTCAGCGCCAGGACCGGATGGGGCAGGGCGCGGAAGGCGCGGTGCACGTAGGGGAAGGCGTACACCGCCGCCAGTCCCAGCACCGCCCCCGCGGAGGCGATGACGACGGCGGAGAGCAGGTCGCCCCAGTGCGTGTGGGTGTAGTCGGGCAGCGAGAGGTCGAAGCTGGGGTGGGCGGCCAGCGTCATGGTGAGGGACCCCGCCGCACCGGCCGCGAGGCCGGCGTCTCGGTGAGGATCAGCGCGGCGGCGATCGGGGTGCCGAACAGCGCGCCGATGGTGCCCGCCGCGGCGAGCGACACCCACAGCTCGGCCGGGGCACCCGGCGCGAACCGGCGGCCCGCCCAGAAGGCCAGCGCGATGTTCGCCGCCGTGATCGGGTTCTCCGGACCCAGGCTGACCCCGCCCGCCAGCGCCACCACCGTCACCAGCAGGAGCCCCGGCACCACACCCGGCGCCAGCGGCGGATCGACCAGGCCCATGGTCGCCGGATCGGGACCGGCCCGGCCGGGCACCGCCCGGATGACCAGCCCGGCCAGCAGCCCGATCGCCGTGAGCATCACGATCATCCACAGCGAGGAGTACCGGCCGATCGACAGCGCGTCGAGCAGCGTCTCCCAGAGCACGTCCTGCAAGCGGTCCGCGAGCAGACTGACCCCGAGCAGCACGAGGGCGGAGGCCACTCCGACGGCCGGCGCGGGGACGAGGAGCGGCAGCAGCCTGCGCGCGGGGGCCGGTTCGGCGGAGACAGCGGAATCGGTGGACACCGGCTCACCACAGCGAGGCAAAAGCCCTATAACCCTCCAAAAGGGGGAGGCGTGACCCCCTTTCGGAGTCGCACCTGACACCAGGCCGGGCTGCGCCTCACCGCACGTCGGATTTGCACCTCACGTCACGTCAGGACGCAGGCTCTGTCATGTATTCAGCACAGGGAAAGGGGCGCGGAGCCATGGAGCACTCCGTGGGGCAGGTCGCCGGGTTCGCCGGGGTCACGGTGCGCACACTGCACCACTACGACGCCATCGGGCTGCTCTCGCCCAGCGGGCGCAGCCACGCCGGTCACCGGCGCTACAACGACGCCGACCTCGACCGGCTCCAGCAGATCCTGTTCTACCGGGAGCTCGGCTTCCCGCTCGACGGGATCGCGGCCCTGCTCGACGACCCGGAAGCAGACCCGCAGGAACACCTGCGCCGCCAGCACGCGCTGCTGTCCGGGCGGATCGGCGAACTGCAGCGGATGGCCGCAGCGGTCGAGACAGCCATGGAGGCACGGAAGATGGGCATCAATCTCACGCCGGAGGAGAAGTTCGAGGTCTTCGGGGGCAAGGACCCGGAGCGTCACGCGGAGGAGGCGGAGCGCCGCTGGAGCCACACCGATACCTATGCCGAGTCGCAGCGCCGGGCCGCCCGCTACACCAAGGAGGACTGGAAGCGGATGCAGGCGGAGGTCGCCTCCTGGGGTGAGCACTACGACGCGCTGATGGCGGCCGGTGAGCCGGCCGCCGGCGAGCGCGCGATGGACCTCGCGGAGGAGCACCGGCTCCACATCACGACCTGGTTCTACGACTGCACCCCGGAGATCCACCGGGGTCTCGGCGAGATGTACGTCTCCGATCCGCAGTTCAAGGCGTTCTACGAGTCGATGCGGCCGGGCCTGGCCGAGCACCTGCGCGACGCGATCAACGCCAACGCGGCCCGCCGCGAATAGCCGGACGCGCGGTTACGGGGACGGGCCGCGGGGCGCCGTCCCCGTAAGGCGTTCAGAGCCTGCTGATCACCGCGGCCGTACCGTACGCGCAGACCTCGGTGCCCACGTCGGCGGCCTCCGAGACGTCGAAGCGCATCATCAGCACCGCGTTGGCGCCCCGTGCCCGCGCCTGTTCCACCAGTCGTTCCATGGCCTGGTTGCGGGTCTCGACGAGCGTCTTGGTCAGCCCCTTCAGCTCGCCGCCGATCATGGACTTCAGCCCGGCGCCGATCTGGCTGCCGAGGTGCCTGGACCGCACGGTCAGGCCGAACACCTCCCCGATGACCTGGGTCACCTGGTGGCCCGGCACGTCGTTGGTGGTGACGACCAGCACATCGGCCTGGGCCGCCTGGCCGCCGCCGTAATCCTCAATGCCCATGGGTGTGGCACCTCCTGGGGAGAGTTTTGCCCCGGTTCGCCCGGTGTGCATCTCCACGGGGGCCGGTGGAACCCGGAGGCGCTCCGTTGCGTTGATAGCTTTGGGCGGCCACGCAGCCGTCATCCACCACATCCTGGAGCCCGGACCCTTGAATACGCTTGCGCTCGGACCGAGCTGGCTGGACCCGGACTATCTCATCGGTGAGTTCGGACTGATCGGCGTGCTGGTCATCGTCTTCGCCGAATCCGGTCTGCTGATCGGGTTCTTCCTGCCCGGTGACGCCCTGCTGTTCACCACGGGTCTGCTGGTAACGACGGACAAACTGCACAATCCGCTCTGGCTGGTCTGTGTACTGGTCGCCCTGGCGGCGATCGTCGGTGACCAGGTGGGCTATCTCTTCGGTCGCAAGGTGGGCCCGGCGCTCTTCAACCGTCCGGACTCACGCCTCTTCAAGCAGGAGAACGTCGAGAAGGCCCACGAGTTCTTCGAGAAGTACGGGCCGAAGTCGCTGATCCTGGCCCGCTTCGTGCCCATCGTGCGCACGTTCACCCCGATCATCGCCGGTGTGAGCCGGATGAACTACCGCTCGTTCATCACGTTCAACATAATCGGCGGCGTCATCTGGGGCGTCGGGGTGACGGTCCTGGGCGCGGTCCTGGGCAAGATCGAATTCGTGCACAAGAACATCGAAGCGATGCTCATCCTGATCGTGCTGATCTCGGTGGTGCCGATCGGTATCGAGTTCCTGCGCGCCCGCGGCAAGTCGAAGAAGGAAGCGGCCGCGCGGGACGACGAGGACCAGGACCCGGCCGGCGGCGGCACCGGCACCGGGCGCCGCGGCCGTCACGCCAAGCGCTGACCCGGCCCCCGGGACCGCCGGATCAGAAGCCGCGCGTCCGCTTGGCCGCGCGGCGGTTCGCGCCGCCGATCGCGCCCGGCACCCGCATGAACAGCCGGGAGATCTCGCTTCCCAGGTTCACCCCGATGGCGATGGCCCCGGCCGTCGCCACCGCGGTCGACAGCGAGGCGAGACCCCGGTCCAGCTCGTTCTGCGCGATGCCCAGCAGACCGAAGTACGTCGCGGAACCGGGCAGCAGCGGGCCGATCGCGGCCGTGATGAACGGCAGCGACGAGGTGTACCGGTACCGCGAGAACAACTGCCCGAACAGCCCCACCAGGCCGGCCGCCACCGCCGTGGCCGCCACCGGAGAGATCTTGCCGGTATTGGCCATCGCCCCGAAGATGATCCAGGCCACCCCGCCGTTGAGGGTCACCGCCAGCACCGTGGACCGGTCCTGCTGGAGCAGGATCGCGAAGGCCAGGCTCAGCAGCATCGACGCCAGGATCTGGAGCCACGGCCGGTCGTGCGAGATCAGCCGCTCCTCCGGGTTCAGCTGGGCCCCCAGCTGAAGACCCCCGTACAGCACCAGCAGCACACCCGCGACGATCCCGATGAAGAAGTACATGACCTCCAGGAGCCGCGCGGCCGCGGTGATGTAGTAGCCGGTCAGACCGTCCTGCACCCCCGCCACCAGGGCCCGCCCCGGCAGCAGCGCGAACAGCCCACCGGTGATGACGGCCGACGGGCGTACGTCCGACCAGTGGGTCAGGGTCAGCGCGACCCCCAGCGCGGCGGGCGGCATCGCCGCCACCACGAACTGGTAGAACTCCGGAAGCCCGCGCCCGGCACACAGCCAGGCCAGCCGGTCCCCGAGCATCGCGCCGAGCGCCGCGATCAGGAAGACCACGGGGCCACCGCCGACCAGCACCGATGCCGCGCCCGCCAGCCCGCCGGCGGCCAGCGTGAGCACCCAGCCGGGGTACGGGTGCCGGTTCCTGCGGATCTCCGCGAGGCGCCGGTACGCCTCCTCAAGGGAGACCTCGCCCTCCTCCGTGGTGATGTCGTCGATGAGCCGGAAGACCGCGGCCAGCCGGGTGTAGTCGGTGCCCCGGCGGCGCACGGTACGGCTCGCCGTCACCGGGTCGTCGACCAGCGAGGGCTGGTGCGAGATCGACAGCAGCGTGAAGGTGACGGTCGGCTCGCAGCGGTCCAGCCCGTAGCTGCGGGTCACGGCGAACATCGCCGCCTCGACGTCCTCCGCGCCCTCGCCGCCGGCCAGCAGCAGCTCCCCGATACGCAGCGTCAGGTCGAGCACGCGCGGCACCGCGGGGCCCGCGTCGTCGTGCTTCTGGACCGGCTCGGGCGCCGGGCGCTCGGCCACCGGCATCCGCAGCATCGTGCGCATCCGGTCCTGCCAGGGCGCTTCCTTGGTCAGCCGGATCATCGGGATGCCGTGCGCGGGCGTGAAGGCGGGGGAGTCCCGGGCGCTGTAGGTGCGCGGCGGGGCGAACGCCGAGCCCACGGTGTCCGAGCCGGAACCCGTTCCGGAACCGGAAGCGGAACCCGTACCCGAACCACCGCCAGGCCCCTGCTGCTCAGGCGTCAGACCGGCCGGAAGGGCGAACTCCGACGTCGGGTGGTCCTCCTCCGACGGCGACGCCGACCTCTCCACCCCCGCGGGCTGGGAGAAGGCGCTGCGTGCCTCGTCGGACTGGGGCTTCTGGTCCTCCGGACCGCCCGGTTCCGCCACCACTGACCTCACTCATCATCGGCTGCGCGTCTTCGGTAGCGCTCCTGCCCAGTATGGCCGCGGAGATGGGCGGCCACGCGAAACGGGCGGCACACCGGTGAAGGTGTGCCGCCCGTCGCTGGAGCAGACGCACAAGCGGAACCGCGAACGGAACCACGAGCAGAGCCCGAGCGGAACCGTGGAACGGAACCGCGAACGGAACGTCAGTGAGCGCCGCCCTGCGCCTCGAGGCGCTTGTACGAGTTCTCGATCTCGGCCTCGGCCTCGGTGCGGCCGACCCAGTCGGCGCCCTCGACGGACTTGCCGGGCTCCAGGTCCTTGTAGACCTCGAAGAAGTGCTGGATCTCCAGGCGGTCGAACTCCGACACGTGGTGGATGTCGCGCAGGTGCTCCACCCGGGGGTCGGAGGCCGGCACGCACAGCAGCTTGTCGTCGCCGCCGGCCTCGTCCGTCATCCGGAACATGCCGATGGCACGGCACTTGATGAGGCAGCCGGGGAACGTCGGCTCCTCCAGGATGACCAGCGCGTCCAGCGGGTCGCCGTCCTCGCCGAGGGTGTTCTCGACGAAACCGTAGTCCGCCGGGTAACTGGTCGAGGTGAAGAGCCGACGGTCCAGACGGATCCGGCCGGTCTCGTGGTCCACCTCGTACTTGTTCCGCGAACCCTTCGGAATCTCGATAACGACGTCGAACTCCACGGGTGGCTCCTCCATGATCAACACATACGACTGATGGTTAAGTGTCCCTCACGGAGATGTGTGCTCGCGAAAGGGGCTGGTCAACGGTGGACGATCCGGTGAAAAGACCGTCGGTCAATCCGTTCGGCAAGCTGAGCGGGGCGGCCCTGAAGGACCACCTCGGCCTGCGGAACGGGCTGAGCAACTGGCAGTTCACGGCCGTCTCCGCCGCCCTCGGCCTGGCGCTCGCAGCCGGCGTCGTCCTTGCCGCCGGTCCCTGGGACTCGGGTCAGCGTAAGGCCGAGCAGGACTGGGCCGCCGCCCGGAACGCCACGGGTGGCGCACATCACGACCCCGACGCGCCCGCCGGACCGGCCCCAGCGCCCAGCGCCCCGGCCGTGCTCACCGCGCTCGGCACCACCGCGGACCGGTCCACCACCCGGACCCAGGACGGCGCGGCGGCCGCACTCGGCCCCGTACTGGACCCCCTGCTGAAGGACTCCGCGCTCGGCGACCGGCGCAGCGCCGTCGTCATCGACACCGCCACCGGCAGACGGCTGTACGGCAAGGGGGCCGACGCCCCCATGACCCCGGCCTCCACGGTCAAGATCGCCACCACCGTCGCGGCCCTGACCGCGCTCGGCCCCGACCACCGCATCCCCACCACCGTCCGTGCCTCCGCCGACTCCCGCACCTTGACCCTCGTCGGCGGCGGCGACCCCACCCTCGACCGCGCGGCGCTGCGCACCCTGGCCGCGGACACCGCCCGCGCCGTCAAGGCCGCCGGCGTCCACGAGGTCCGGCTCCGGTACGACACCTCCGGCTACTCCGGGCCCGCACTCCACCCGATCGGCCCCAACGAGAACATCGCCCCGCTGAGCGCCCTCATGGTCAACGAGGGCCGCCTCGACGACACCGCGAGCGGCCCCGCCCAGCGCAGCACGGACCCCGCCCGGGACGCCGCCGACGCCTTCGGTGAACTGCTGGACAAGGCCGGCGTCGACACCGGGTCCGGGCCGGCGGCGGGCCGGCCGGCCGCGAAGTCCCGTCCCGTCGCCAAGCACCTCTCCGCCCCGCTCTCCGGACTCATCGAGCGGGCGCTGACCAACAGCGACAACGACATCGCGGAGGCGCTCGCCCGGCAGACCGCGCTGTCAGCGGGCCAGCCGGCGGACTTCGCCGGCGGCCGACGGGCCGTCACCGCCCAGCTGAAGAAGCTGAAACTGCCGCTCAAGGGCGTCGTCCTCACCGACGGCAGCGGACTCGACCGCCACGACAAGGTCACCGCCGCACTCCTCGCCGGTCTGCTCGCCCGTACGGCCGATCCGGACCACCCCGAACTGCGCTCCGTCCTCTCCGGGCTCCCGGTGGCCGGCTTCAGCGGCACGCTCAGCGGCCGCTACACGACGAAGTCCGGCGGCACCGGCCTGATCCGCGCCAAGACGGGCACCCTCACCGGCGTCAACACCCTCGCCGGCACCGTCGTGGACCCGCACGGCAGGCTCCTCGCCTTCGCCTTCCTGGCATCGGGCACCACAGACCCGGCCGCGGCCCAGTCCGCCCTCGACTCGCTCGCCACCGCCCTGGCCGCGGGCAAGGGCTGAAGGCCGCCCCCCATTTGCCGCTCGGTCCGGGGACCGAGCACGTACGGTTGACGCATGACGAGCATCGGTGGTGCGGGGATGGTCGACTGGAAGCTCGCGGTTGCGACCGCGACCCGATTCGTGCGGCCTGGGCCGGAGATCAGCCGCGAGGAGGCCCGCGAGGTCGTCGCGGAGCTGCGCAGGCACGCCAAGGCCGCGGAGGAACACGTCCGCGCCTTCACCCGGATGATCCCGGAAGGGACCGAACCGGAGGACACCCCGGTCCTGGTCGTCGACCGGGCCGGCTGGATCAAGGCGAACGTCGCGGGCTTCCGCGAACTGCTGCGCCCCCTCCTGGACAAGATGGAGGAACGCCGCGGCGGCGGTGCGGGCGGCGCCGTGCTCGGCGCGGTCGGCTCCAAGGTGACCGGGGTGGAGGTGGGGATGCTGCTGTCGTTCCTGGCCTCCCGGGTCCTCGGCCAGTACGAGACGTTCGCCCCCGCCACCCGTGACCTCCCCGCCTCGGCCGAAGGCGGCGGCAGGCTCCTGCTCGTCGCCCCGAACATCGTCCACGTCGAACGGGAACTGGAGGTCGACCCGCACGACTTCCGGCTCTGGGTCGCCCTCCACGAGGAGACCCACCGCACCCAGTTCACCGCGGTGCCCTGGCTCCGCGACCATCTGCAGGGCGAGATCCAGTCATTCCTGGACGAGACCGACGTCGACCCGATGACCGTGCTGGAACGGCTCCGCGAGGCCGCCCAGTCGCTGGCCGGCGGCCGGCCGGAGGGCGAGGAGGGCGAGGACGGCGGACGCAGCCTCGTCGAGGTCGTGCAGACGCCCGCCCAGCGCGAGATCCTCAGCCGGCTCACCGCGGTGATGTCCCTGCTGGAGGGGCACGCGGACTACGTGATGGACGGCGTCGGCCCCGAAGTGGTCTCGTCCGTCGGGGAGATCCGGGAGAAGTTCCAGCAGCGCAGGGCGCGCGGCGCGAGCCGGCTCGACCAGGCCCTGCGCAAGCTCCTGGGCCTCGACGCGAAGCTGCGCCAGTACCGGGACGGCGAGCGGTTCGTGCGCGCCGTGGTCGACGAGGTCGGCATGGACGGCTTCAACCGGGTCTGGACCTCGCCCAACACCCTCCCCACCAAGGCGGAGATCGCCAAGCCGGCGGACTGGATCGCGAGGGTGCACCGTAAGGCAGAGTCATGATCACGGCGCGAACAGGGGCTCGCGGCCACGGTCGAACGCGCCGGTAATCACCCATCCGAGGGACCGTAGGGGCATGGGAAGGCGTGCAATGCTCGTTGAACGGCATTGCTCTGTCACCATCGACGCACTCTGAGTGACGGCACTCTTTCCTGTCCCGGCACTCCGAAGCTCCTCTCCGAAACTTCACGAAGGGCACCGGACATGGGTCCCCATCCTGCGGTCGCGGCGATACGCCTGGCGGTCCGCCGCGTACTCCACGACGTCATCACCGACTTCGCCGAACAGACCGAACGAGCTCCGCACGCCGGACGCGCCCCGCACCCCGAGCTCGCCGAAGCCGGCGCCGGCCGACGGCGCGCCGCACTTCCCGAACGACCCGATACCCCTCTGGTGCTGGTGGCATGCTCCGGTGGCGCCGATTCCATGGCGCTCGCCTCCGCACTCGCCTTCGAGGCCCGCAAACTCCCCGTCCGGGCCGGCGGCATCACCGTCGACCACGGCCTCCAGGACGGCTCCGACACCCGGGCCACCGAGGTCGTCGGCCGCCTCAGCGCCATGGACCTCGACCCGGTCGAGGCCGTCGCGGTACGGGTCGGCCACGACGGCGGACCCGAGGCCGCCGCCCGCGACGCCCGCTACGCCGCACTGGACGCGGCGGCCGAACGCCACGGCGCCGCCGCCGTCCTGCTCGGCCACACCCGCGACGACCAGGCGGAGACGGTGCTGCTGGGGCTCGCCCGCGGCTCCGGCATCCGCTCCCTCTCCGGCATGGCCGCCGCGTCCGGACCGGCCGGCCGCTACCGCCGCCCCTTCCTCCAGCTCGACCGGCAGACCGCCCGCAAGGCCTGCCTGGTCCAGTCCCTGACCGTCTGGGACGACCCGCACAACATCGACCCCGCCTACACCCGCTCCCGGCTCCGTCACGAGGGCCTGCCCGCCCTGGAGAAGGCGCTGGGCAAAGGAGTCGTCGAGGCCCTCGCCCGTACCGCACAGCTCTCCCGCGACGACGCCGACGCCCTGGACACCTGGGCCGCGGAGGCCGACCGTGACGTACGCGACGAAGCGGGCCGCCTGGAGTGCGCCAAGCTCTGCGTCCTGCCGCCCGCCGTCCGCCGCCGGGTACTGCGCCGGGCCGCCATAGAGGCGGGCTCCCCGGCCGGTTCGCTCTTCGCCCGGCACATCGAGGAAGTCGACCGCCTCATCACCGGCTGGCGCGGCCAGCAGGCCATCAACCTGCCCGGCCGCGTCGAAGCCCTGCGCCAGGGTGGCAGACTGGTGATTCGGCAGAGCTGACGCACAAGCGGCTGACATGCAGGCGAGCGGCCGCGCAGGTCCGGGGACACCACCCGGACCAGGCAGGCAAAGAAAGAGACGCGGGTGAACGAGAAGGACATGGGTACCGACCTTCAGTCGGTGCTCCTCACCAAGGAAGAGATCGACGCGAAGCTCGTCGAACTGGCCGCGAAGATCGACGCGGAGTACGCGGGCAAGGACCTGCTCCTCGTCGGTGTCCTCAAGGGCGCGGTGATGGTCATGGCGGACCTGGCGCGCGCCCTGTCCACCCCCGTCACCATGGACTGGATGGCCGTCTCCTCGTACGGAGCGGGCACCCAGTCCTCCGGTGTCGTCCGGATCCTCAAGGACCTGGACACCGACATCAAGGGCAAGCACGTCCTGATCGTCGAGGACATCATCGACTCGGGTCTGACCCTGTCCTGGCTGATGTCGAACCTGGGCTCGCGCGAGCCCGCCTCGCTGGAGATCTGCACCCTGCTGCGCAAGCCCGACGCGGCGAAGGTCGCGCTCGACTGCAAGTGGGTCGGCTTCGACATCCCCAACGAGTTCGTCGTCGGCTACGGGCTGGACTACGCGGAGAAGTACCGCAACCTCCCCTTCGTCGGCACGCTCGCCCCGCACGTCTACGGCGGCTGACCAGGACCCGCACAACCCGCACCGACTCCGGGGAACCCTCACGGATTTCCCGCCGTTGAGCCTTCGAAGGCGGGTTTGACAGACGTCCCCGGCGGTCGTCGGTGACAATGCTGGGGTACCGTCCGAAGAACAGTCTTTACTCACACGCAGCATTTACCTACGGGCAGGAGGGACGGGGCGACTTCGCTCCGTATGGATGGACGTGAAGCGATACTTCCGTGGGCCGGTCATGTGGATCGTGCTGGCCGTCCTCGCCGTGGTCGTGTTGATGCAGGTCGTCGGCTCGTCCGGCGGCTACAAGACGGTGGACACCGGCAAGGTGATCCAGGCGATCAGTAAGAACCAGGTGGAGCAGGCCAAGCTCACCACCGGTGACGATCAAATCCTCAAGATCGAGATGAAGGACGGCCAGAAACTCTCTGGCGAGTCCGGCAGCAAGTTCCAGGCGAGCTACATCGGCGACCAGGGCGTCGAGCTGGCCGACACGCTGCAGAAGAAGTTCGAGAGCGGTGACATCGAGAAGGGTTACACCGTCTCGCCGTCGAAGCAGTCCCCGTTCGTCTCGATCCTCTTCTCGCTGCTGCCCTTCGTCCTCATCGTGGTCGTCTTCCTGTTTCTGATGAACCAGATGCAGGGTGGCGGCTCCAAGGTCATGCAGTTCGGCAAGTCCAAGGCCAAGCTGATCACCAAGGACACCCCCAAGACGACGTTCGCCGATGTGGCGGGCTCGGACGAGGCGGTCGAGGAGCTCTACGAGATCAAGGAGTTCCTCCAGGAGCCGGCGAAGTTCCAGGCCGTCGGCGCCAAGATCCCCAAGGGTGTCCTGCTGTACGGGCCTCCCGGTACGGGCAAGACGCTGCTCGCACGCGCCGTCGCCGGCGAGGCGGGCGTCCCGTTCTACTCGATCTCCGGTTCCGACTTCGTCGAGATGTTCGTCGGTGTCGGTGCCTCCCGGGTGCGCGACCTCTTCGAGCAGGCCAAGGCGAACGCCCCGGCGATCGTCTTCGTCGACGAGATCGACGCGGTCGGCCGGCACCGCGGTGCCGGCATGGGCGGCGGTCACGACGAGCGCGAGCAGACGCTGAACCAGCTGCTCGTCGAGATGGACGGCTTCGACGTGAAGGGCGGCGTGATCCTGATCGCCGCCACGAACCGGCCGGACATCCTCGACCCGGCGCTGCTGCGTCCGGGCCGCTTCGACCGGCAGATCGCGGTCGACCGGCCGGACATGATCGGCCGGCTGGAGATCCTCAAGGTCCACCAGAAGGGCAAGCCGGTCGCACCGGACGTCGATCTCGGCGCCGTTGCCCGTCGTACGCCCGGCTTCACCGGTGCCGACCTGTCGAACGTGCTGAACGAAGCGGCGCTCCTCACGGCGCGCGGCAATCTGAAGCTGATCGACAACAACATGCTCGACGAGGCCATCGACCGCGTCGTGGCGGGTCCGCAGAAGCGGACCCGGATCATGTCCGAGAAGGAGAAGAAGATCACCGCGTACCACGAGGGCGGACACGCCCTGGTCGCGGCGGCCTCACCTCAGTCGGACCCGGTCCACAAGATCACGATCCTCTCCCGCGGCCGCGCCCTCGGTTACACGATGGTGCTCCCGGAGGAGGACAAGTACTCCACGACGCGCAACGAGATGCTCGACCAGCTGGCATACATGCTGGGAGGGCGCGCGGCCGAGGAGCTGGTCTTCCACGATCCGACCACCGGCGCTGCGAACGACATCGAGAAGGCCACCGCAACGGCCCGCGCGATGGTCACGCAGTACGGCATGACGGAGCGGCTCGGCGCGATCAAGTTCGGCGGCGACAACACCGAACCCTTCGTGGGCCGCGAGATGGGCCACCAGCGCGACTACTCGGAAGAGGTCGCCGCGCTGGTCGACGAAGAGGTCAAGAAGCTCATCGAGAGCGCGCACAACGACGCGTGGGAGATCCTGGTCGAGAACCGAGACGTTCTGGACGCACTGGTTCTCCAGCTCCTTGAGAAGGAGACCCTCGGCAAGGCGGAGATCGCTGAGATCTTCGCTCCGATCGTCAAGCGTCCGGCCCGTCCGGCGTGGACCGGGTCCGCCCGGCGCACGCCGTCCACCCGGCCGCCGGTGCTCTCCCCGAAGGAACTCGCCCTCACGAACGGCGCCACCACGGCGAACGGCTCCCCGGTCGCGGACATCGTCCCGGCCACCGAGTCGATCCCCGAGGATCGTCCCGAGAGCTAGATACCGGACCCGTGCGACCCCCGTCACAGGGGTTCGGGCGGGCCCGGAATGGAAGCCGCGTCCTCCAGGTTTTAGCCTGTGGGGGCGCGGCTTTCGTATATCTGCGCGAATGTCCACGCAGCTGACAGCTCAATGGAACGAGGCACAGATGACCGACCCGGTGACGCTGGACGGCCAGGATCCGATCGGTGAGTTCGACGAGAAGCGCGCCGCCGCAGCCGTACGCGAGCTCCTCATCGCCGTGGGCGAGGACCCGGACCGGGAGGGGCTGCGGGAGACCCCGGGGCGGGTGGCACGGGCGTACAAGGAGATTTTCGCGGGTCTGTACCAGGCGCCCGAGGACGTGCTGACGACCACGTTCGACCTCGGCCACGACGAGATGGTGCTGGTCAAGGACATCGAGGTCTTCAGTACCTGTGAACACCATCTGGTGCCCTTCCACGGGGTGGCGCACGTCGGATACATCCCGGCGGCGAGCGGCAAGATCACCGGCCTGTCGAAGCTGGCCCGGCTGGTGGACGTCTATGCCCGCCGTCCGCAGGTCCAGGAACGGCTCACCACTCAGATCGCCGAGTCGCTGATGGAGATCCTGGAGCCGCGTGGAGTCGTCGTCGTCGTCGAGTGCGAGCACATGTGCATGTCGATGCGCGGTATCCGCAAGCCCGGTGCGAAGACACTGACCTCCGCGGTGCGCGGACAGCTCCGCGACCCCGCGACGCGGGCCGAGGCCATGAGCCTGATCATGGCCCGCTGACCGGGCCGGTACCGGCCCGCCCGACGCCCCGTACGTGCGGCTGAGGGCCGGCGGATCGCTGGGATCCACCGGCCCTCAGGCCCGCCGAAAGGCTTTGTGGGCTACTTGTACTTGTACGTGGCGTGGGCCACGCTGTTCACGGGCCACCACGAGTCGGAACCATTCTGGGAAATGAAACTACCGGTTCCGGAATTCGAGGCCCGGTAGGTCCACTTTTTTGTCGCCTTCACCTTGACCGTGGGTGTGGTGCACGACTTGGACTTACGGCAGCCTGCGATTTTGCTTGCGAATGTCTTTCCGTTGTTCCCGGAAAGCGCGACGGACGGGCGCTGGGCACTCATCTTGTGGGTGCAGACCTGCTTCGCGTTCGCGTAGACGGTCTTCCCGGTGCGCCACACCTTCACTGTGTTGGTGCAGCCGTAGTACGCCTTGCCCTTGCCCGAGATGGCTGCCGCGTTGGCCGACGTGGAGGAAAGGAGGACGGAGGCGACGACGGCCACCCCGACGCCCACACTCTGCAAACTGCGCTTCACGTTGATGCTCCCCGTTTCGATTCGAGAGCCGGACGCCGACGGGCGCCCGGTTGATCTTCGTCGCATCGGAACGTTAACACTCTCGCCTGCTCGTGTCCCGGGTTAATGCGAGAAGCTCGGGGACGATGAGGGCGGACCTCAGTTAACCCTCAAATGTATTGCGTGGGATCTGAGGGGGGCTGTATAGCGGAAGTAATGGGGGTGGAATGCGGGCGGCAGATCGGGGGCTCGGTGATCCGGAATTCAAGGTTCCGTAATTGGCCGTTCCGGTTTGCTCTCCGGAAGCGCGTTGTCCGGAAGCGGCCCGGCGGTGGGCTACGCCCCCGCCGCGTTCTTGTTGTCGTCCTCGTCGTCCGGGAGCTTGCAGACGCGTTCCAGGAAGAGGGCGGCCGCTATCACCGCGATGCCGGCCAGGACCGCGAAGCCGGCGTAGATCGCCTGGTCGCGGCGGGCCGGCATGTCGAGGGAGCCCAGCAGGAAGACGCCGACGCCGCCGTACATCCCGGCGACCAGGGCGACGACCAGGGCGCTGGCCTGGCCGAAGACCACGGCGCGGGCGGCCATCAGGGGCTCGACGCCCTTCGCGCCCGGCCGGCGCTCACGCTGGGCGCGCAGCCGGGAGCGGATGGAGAGCGCGGTCGCCAGCAGGACGACGGCGATCACCGCGAGGACGATGGGGGCGGCCAGGGGCACGCTCGGCAGGGTGCCGAGAGAGTCCCAGAGGCGGGCGCCGCCCCAGGACAGCACCCCGGCGGCGGCGAAGAGGCCCGCCAGTACTCCGAGCCGTAGTTGCTTCACCGGGTGAGCCGCCCTTCGCCGCCTGTGATCTGTGCCGCTGTGATCTTTCCTGCTGTTCCTCAGAGCCTAACGACTACTCGGGCAGCCGGAGTTCCAGGTCGGCCCGGGGCAGTACGCTGCCGCGGCCGACACCGGCCAGCAGATCGGCGACCGGGCCGACGCCGGGCAGCTGGGCCGCCGGATCCACGTCGTGCCACGGGGCGAGGACGAAGGCGCGCTCGCGGGCCCGGGGGTGCGGGAGGGTGAGCACCGGATCGTCGGAGACGACATCGGCGTACGCCACGATGTCGACGTCGATCGTGCGCGGACCCCAGCGCTCCTCGCGGACCCGGTCGAAGGCCTCCTCGATGGCCTGGCCGCGCTCCAGGAGGGAGGACGGGGGCAGCGTGGTCTTCACGACGACGACCGCGTTGAAGTACGAGGGCTGGGAGCCGGGGTCGACGCCCCAGGGCTCCGTCTCGTACACCGGGGAGACCGCCTTGACCCGGAGGCCGGGGGTGTCCTCCAGGGCGTCGATGGCGCCCTGGAGGGTCTCCAGGCGGTTGCCGAGGTTGGAGCCCAGGGAGATCACGGCGCGTTTGGGGTTGGAGAGGGTGATGTCCGCGGCGTCCACCTGTTCGACCACGGAGGCGGGAACCGGCTGTACGGTCGGGTCGCTCTGCCCCTCGGTAGAAAATGCAGTCATGCTCGGCTCCGGGTGATGGTGATGGTGACGTCGTCGAAGGGGACTGTGATGGGCGCATCCGGCTTGTGCACCACGACCTCCACCTCCTCGACGCCTTCGTGCTTGAGGCACTGCTGGGCGATGCGCTCCGCGAGCGTCTCGATCAGATCGACCGGTTCGCCCTTGACGACGTCGACGACCTCCTCCGCGACCACGCCGTAGTGCACGGTCTTCGTCAGGTCGTCGGCGGCTGCCGCGGGGCGGGTGTCGAGGCCGAGCACCAGGTCCACGATGAAGGTCTGTCCCTCTTCCCGTTCCCGGGGAAAGACACCATGGTGCCCGCGGGCCTTGAGGCCGCGCAGCGCGACACGATCCACGCGAATCACTCCTGCTGTTGTTGGTCGTAGGGGCACGGGCCGCGTGCGGGCGGCGTCCTGCCCTCACTGGAATCTACCTGCGGGCACCGACAGCACTCGCCTGTGGGGCCCACGGCGGACCGCACGGGGCCGGGTAGCCGCAGATACCCGGATGTGCCCGATTCCAATCCCGGGGAGTCGCTATTCAGTCCTCCACCGGTCTTGTACCCATTCAGGAGGGGGACTCTTCGTCCTCTTCCTCACCGGTTTCGGCCAGTACGGGTGACCCGTGGTGGGACCAGAGCTTCCAGCCGTCGGGAGTGCGCCGGAACACATTGGTGGCGACGACCAGCTGGCCCACCAGCGGCCCCAGCGAGCTGCCCTCCTCAGCGGGTCCGCCGCTGAGGATGTTCTCCGTGCAGGTGACCAGGGCGGTGTCGCCGGTCATGGACACCCCGACGTCGGTCAGGAAGAACTGGATGTACTCGGTGTTCGCCATGATCAGCGCGTAGCTGCGCAGCACCTCGCCGCGGCCGGTGAGCACCGGCCAGCCCGGGTGGACGCAGGAGACGGTGAGATCGTCGCCGGGCAGCCAGAGCCCGGTCAGTTCGTCGAGGTCCCCGCGCTCCATCGCCTCGTAGAAGGCGGTGTTGGCCAGCTCGACCGCCTCGATGTCGGCGGCCGCGTCCGCGTGCTCGTCCCGCGACTCGTTCACGCGGCTCCCTCGACGGCGCGGGCGACGCGTACGGCGTCGGCGGTGGCGCGTACCTCGTGGACCCGGACGGCCCAGGCGCCGGCGCGGGCGGCGAGCGCGGAGATCGCGGCGGTGGCCGCGTCACGTTCGCGGGCGGGTGGCGGTGCGGCGCCCGGCCCGGCCAGTACGTGGCCCAGGAACCGCTTCCGGGAGGCGGCGACCAGCAGCGGACGGCCCAGGGCGTGCAGGGCGTCCAGACGGGCGATGAGCGAGAGGTCGTGGCCGGCGTCCTTGGCGAAGCCGAGGCCGGGGTCGATCACGATGCGTTCGGGGGCGACACCGCCGCAGACCACGGCGTCCATCCGGGTCCGCAGCTCCTCGACGACCTCCGCGACGACATCCCCGTACACCGCCCGGCTGTTCATCGTCTCGCTGAAGCCGCGCCAGTGCATGACGACGAAGGGGACCCCGGCGGCGGCGACGACCGGGACCATGTCCGGGTCCGCGAGCCCGCCGCTCACGTCGTTGACGAGGACCGCGCCCGCCTCGACGGCCTGCTCCGCGACCCGGGCCCGCATGGTGTCCACGGAGACGGTGACCCCTTCGGAGAGGAGTCCGCGGACCACTGGGACGACCCGGCGCAGCTCCTCGGACTCGTCGACCCGGCTGGCTCCGGGGCGCGTCGACTCACCGCCGACGTCGACGAGGTCGGCGCCCTCGCCCACCAGGTCGAGACCGTGCTTGACGGCCGTCGTGGTGTCGAACCAGCGGCCCCCGTCGGAGAAGGAGTCGGGGGTCACATTGACGACACCCATGACCGCACAGCGGTCCCACTCCGGCAGGCCCTGGACCGTGCCTCGTCCACGCAACGTACTCATACGACCAGCCTAGGCCGTGACGGGACCCCTCACGCCGCGTGGACGCCCTGCTCCGGTGCGGAGGGCCGGGTGTGCGCGCAGGGCCGCCGCTCGCCGGAGGGCAGGCGGCGGGCCAGTGGACGGGGCAGTGCGAAGCTGACGAAGCCCTCGGCCTGCATCGCGGCCAGCGAGATCCGGGGCAGGTCGCGGGCGGTGCGGTAGACGACGAACCGGGGCTCCCAGCGGGGCCGGAACTTGGCGTTGAACTTGTACAGCGACTCGATCTGGAACCAGCGCGACAGGAAGATCAGCAGGCCGCGCCAGACGCGCAGCACCGGTCCCGCGCCCAGCTTCTCGCCGCGGGCGAGCGCGGAGCGGAACATCGCGAAGTTCAGCGAGACGCGGGTGATCCCGAGCCGGGGCGCGGCCTGGAGGGAGGCGACGATCAGCAGTTCGTTCATCCCCGGGTCCGCGGCGCGGTCGCGGCGCATGAGGTCCAGGGACATGCCGTCGGTGCCCCAGGGGACGAAGTGGAGCACCGCCTTCAGGTCGCCGTACGGGGATTCGGCGCTCTGTTCGTCGGCCTTGTGGGCGGTGGCGACGAAGCAGTCCCCGTCGGCGCCGTCACCGATCCGGCCCAGGGCCATGGAGAAGCCGCGCTCGTTGTCGGTGCCGCGCCAGTCGGCGGCGGCCCGGCGGATGCGGGCGAGCTCGGCCTCACCGATGTCAGCCACGCGCCGGACGCGGGTCTCGTAGCCGCCGCGCTCGATGCGCTTCACCATCTGGCGTACGTTGCGCATCGCCCGTCCGGCGAGGGAGAAATCCGCGACATCCACCACCGCCTCGTCCCCGAGTTCGAGGGCGTCGAGTCCGGTCTCGCGGGTCCAGACCTCGCCGCCGGTCTCGCCGCAGCCCATCACGGCCGGGGTCCAGGAGTGGGCTCTGGCCTCGTCCATGAACCGTTCGATGGCGCCGGGCCAGGCCTCCACGTCACCGATCGGGTCGCCGCTGGCCAGCATCACCCCGGAGACCACGCGGTAGCAGACGGCGGCCTTGCCGCTGGGGGAGAACACCACGGCCTTGTCGCGGCGGAGCGCGAAGTGGCCGAGCGAGTCGCGGCGGCCGTGCCGGTCCAGCAGCGCGCGCAGCCGGGCCTCGTCGTCCTCGGTGAGGCGGGCGGCGGGGTGTTCGGGGCGGAACGCCAAGTAGATGGTGGTGACGGCGGTCAGCAGGCCGAGCGCGCCGAGCGAGTAGCCCACGGTCCAGGAGGTGACACCGGCGTACTCGACCGGGCCCTCGAAGCCGAACAGGCCGTACAGCACGTGCTGGAGCCGGTCGGCGATGCTGGGGTTCCCGACCAGCCGGCCGGGGTGGACGCTGACGATGACCAGGCCGAGGCCGAGCGAACCCGCGCCGAGCAGGACGAAGTTGGCCAGGGCCCGCCAGCGGCTGCGCGGGTCGGGGAGGGCCGCGAACTCACTCCGGTGGCGTACCAGCAGATAGCAGAGCGTCAGGGAGACGACCGCGCCCAGCACCGAGTGCCGGTAGAGGAACTGGGACAGCGCACCGGCCGGGAGCAGCACGACGGCCGCCCGCCAGGCCCGTCGTTTGTGCCGCTTGAGGCCGTGGGCCAGGAGCAGCAGCAGGACGCCGGCGCTCAGCGAGAGCGCTGCGGCGAAGGGGCCGAGGGCGCCGGGCAAAACTTCGGCGAGGGTGTGCATCCTGCTGTGGCGGAAGCGGGGGAAGACCCCGGCGGCGACGTCGATCAGGCCGACTACGGTGCAGGCGGTGCCGACGAGCACCGGTACGGTTTCGGGTCGCGGTCCGCGCACGAACTTGCGTGCGCTATTCGGAACCGATCCCGATTTATCCCCATCTAGCGTGACAGACATCGCTTCCCGTGGTTCCGCGAGAGATTTGTGGAGTACGTCGGCCGGAGTCCGGCGGACGCTGTGCGACCTCTAGGACGAGCCTTCCGGGCGGAGGGTTCACTCGTATCCGGGAAATTTCCAGACAGAAAGTTCAATCGTCATGGGCCTTACCGGCAAGGCAGTGCTGATCCTGGCGATCGCGCTGGCCGTCGTGCTGTTCGCTGTCACGATCTGGCTCTGGCCGAGGTTCGCCCGGCGCAGTGTCCCGATGGTGTTCGGCAGGGTCGGCCTGCTCCTGGCGACCCAGGTGGCGGTCTTCGCCTCGGTCGGCCTGATGGCCAACAACTCGTTCCTCTTCTACGGCTCCTGGGCGGACCTGTTCGGCCAGAAGCAGGATCTGGGCGTGATCACCGACCACGCCGCCGGGACCCTGGCCGCGAAGAACATCGTCCGGGTGGGGACGCAGCGGCCCGACGTGCCGGGCGGTTCGCTGGCCACCAGGGGCGGCCGGATCGACAAGGTGGTGATCGCGGGGCGGCACTCCGGGATCGAGAGCTCGGCGTACGTGTACCTGCCGCCGGAGTACTTCCAGGAGGCGTACGCCCGGCGCAAGTTCCCCGCGGTGGTGGTGCTCACGGGCTACCCGGGCACTTCGGAGAACCTCCTCAAGGGGCTGCGCTACCCGCGTACGGCACTCGATCAGGTGAAGGCCGGACGGTCGCAGCCGATGATCCTGGTGATGCTGCGGCCGACGGTGGCACCGCCCCGGGACACCGAGTGCGTGGACATAAAGAACGGCCCGCAGACCGAGACGTTCTTCGCGCGGGATCTGCCGCGCGCGGTCTCCGCCGCCTACCGGGTGGGTCAGCGCGCCCGCAACTGGGGCATCATCGGCAATTCGACCGGCGGCTACTGCGCGCTGAAGATCGGGCTGCACCACCCGGACCGGTTCGCGGCGAGCGCGGGGCTCTCCGCGTACTACAAGGCGGCGGAGGACCCGACGACCGGCGACCTCTTCCACGGCGATCAGTCGGAGCGTGAGCGGGCGGACCTGCTGTGGACCCTGGACCACCGGCCGATGCCCGACTCGTCCTTCCTGGTGACGACCTCCCGCCACGGCGAGGAGAACTACGCGGATACGAAGAAGTTCCTGGCAAAGGTGAAATCGCCGGCGCAGGCCTCCTCGATCGTGCTCGGCAGCGGCGGGCACAACTTCAACACCTGGCGCCGGGAGATCCCCGCCGCCCTGGAGTGGCTGAGCAGCCGGCTCAGCGAGAACTGAGCCGGCGCCGCACCCTCAGGAGGCCGCGCCCGCCCCGCCGGACACGCTCGCGACGCTCTCCACGGCCACCTCCGCGCGCGGCACGGCCCGGTCGTCCGCGTCGATCGAGCGGCGCAGCGCCTCGTGGAGGCGGGCCGGGGTGAGCACGCCGAGGAACCGGCCCGCGCTGTTCTCGTCGATGACGGCGATCCAGCCGGCGTCGTGCTGGAGCATGGTGGCGAAGGCCTGCTTGAGCGGGGCGCCGACGGGCAGCCAGGCCTCCATCCGGCGGGCGTGCTCGCGGATCGTGCCCTGGGTGGCGGTGAGCGCGTCACCGGCCGGGATCCAGCCGTGCAGATGGTCGTCACCGTCCAGTACGACGGCCCAGCGTGCGCCCTCCGCGCGCAGCCGTTCGGTCGCCGTGGCCAGCGTGTCGTCGAGGTGGACGACCGGCGGCTGGTCGAGGTCGCTCTCCTCGATGGGGGTGACGGAGAGCCGCTTGAGCCCCCGGTCGGCGCCGACGAAGTCCGCGACATATCCGGTGGCGGGGGCGCCGAGCACGGTGGCCGGTGAGTCGAACTGCTCGATCGAGCCCTGCCCGTAGACGGCGATACGGTCCCCGAGGCGGACCGCCTCCTCGATGTCGTGCGTGACGAACAGCACCGTCTTGCGGACCTGCGCCTGAAGCTTGAGGAATTCGTTCTGCAGCCGTTCCCGGACGACCGGGTCGACCGCGCCGAAAGGCTCGTCCATCAGCAGTACCGGCGGATCGGCCGCCAGCGCCCTTGCCACGCCCACGCGTTGGCGCTGACCGCCGGACAGCTGTTCCGGATATCGGTCGCCATAAACGGAGGGATCGAGTCCGACCAGATCGAGGAGTTCGGCGGCGCGTTCGCGTCCCTTTCCGCGTTTCCAGCCCAGAAGATGGGGCACGGTAGCGGTGTTTTCGAGGATCGTCCGGTGCGGGAACAGCCCTACCTGCTGGATCACGTAGCCGATACGGCGCCTCAGTTGGACGGGGTCGATGGCCGATATGTCGTCCCCGTCGAGGAATATCCGGCCCTCGGTCGGTTCGATCAGCCGGTTCACCATCTTCATGGTGGTCGTCTTGCCACACCCCGATGGCCCGACGAGCGTGACGAGTTCACCCTCGGCGACCTCGAAGGAAAGGTCGTCGACGGCGGTCGTGCCGTCCGCATACCGCTTGGTGACGTGCTCGAAACGGATCATGGTTCCCCATTGTGGCGCGTGTTTTGTGAAGGACATGTTGCTGGAATACAACGGCTTCCGTGATTGTCAGTGGTCGAGGATAGGCTCGCCGGACATCAGTACGAGTGGGCGATCGGGAGGTGGGGGACAAGATGGCCGCACAGAACTGCCTGGTGACGAACGACTGGATCTGCGGGGAGTATCTCCGTTCCCGCAGTCAGGAGTTGACCGATGCCACCGTCCAGCACATCTGGATCACCGCGGTCTCGGTGGCGATCGGGGTCGCCGTGGCATTCCCGCTGGCCCTGCTCGCCCGCCGCAGCCGGCGCTTCGCCGGACCGGTGCTCGGGCTGACCACGGTGCTCTACACCGTGCCGTCGCTCGCGATGTTCTCGCTGCTGCTGCCGCTCTTCGGGCTCTCCGCGGCGCTGGTCGTCACCGGACTGGTGCTGTATTCGCTGACCATTCTCGTGCGGAACATCCTGGCGGGCCTGGAGGCGGTCCCCGAGGAGGCGAAGGAGGCCGCGCGTGGCATGGGGTACGGGCCCGCACGGCTGCTGTGGGAGGTGGAGCTGCCGCTCGCGATGCCCGCGCTGATGGCCGGGATACGCATTGCCACGGTCTCCACGATCGCGCTGACGACCATCGGTTCGATCGTCGGCCGGGGCGGTCTCGGCAACCTCATCGACGACGCGCTGCCGAGCTTCTTCAAGGCCCAGGTGCTGGCCGCCTCGGTGCTCTGCGTACTGCTCGCGGTCGTCGCGGACCTGCTGCTGCTCTGCGTGCAGCGGCTGCTGACGCCGTGGACGCGCATATCGAAATCCCGCGGAGCCGTGGACGCGGCCGGTACGGCGAAGGCGGTCTGACCCATGGGAGTTCTCGGCGAGGCCTGGACCTGGCTCACCACCGGCGCCAACTGGTCGGGGGAGAGCGGGGTGAGCCACCGGCTCGGTGAGCACCTGTACGTCAGCGGCGTGGCGCTCGCCCTGGCCTGCGCCATAGCGCTGCCCGTCGCGCTGTACCTCGGACACATCGGGAAGGGCGGCGCGCTGGCCGTCAACATCTCCAACGTGGGCCGGGCGGTCCCGGTCTTCGCGGTGCTGGCGCTCTTCATGGTCTCGCCGCTGCGCAACACCGGATACCTGCCGACCGTCATCGCCCTGGTGCTGTTCGCCGTGCCGCCGCTGCTGACCAACGCCTACGTCGGGATGACCGGGGTGGACCGTTCGGTGACGGAGGCCGCGCGCGGGATGGGCATGTCGGGCGGCCAGCTCTTCGTCCGCGTCGAGCTCCCGCTGGCCTACCCGATGATCATGACCGGGCTGCGTTCGGCCGCCGTCCAGGTGGTGGCCACGGCGACGATCGCCGCGATGGTCGGTCAGGGCGGCCTCGGCCGGATCATCACCGCCGGCTTCAACACGTACAACACCCCGCAGGTGGTCGCGGGGGCCCTGCTGGTCGCCGTGCTCGCCCTGCTGGTGGAGTCGGTGCTGGTCGCCCTCGACCGGCTGCTGTCACCGCTGCGCCGCCGCCGGACGGCGTGAGCCCGGCCCGCTCCCGTAACCCCCCTCGCAAACCGCACGTACCGCATACACCGCATATCGCATACGGCCCTGTTGCCGTGGACGGAGAACCAACATGAGCAAGACCTCGCGCATAGCCGGCGCGGTCATCGGCATGGTCGCGCTGGCGGGCTCGCTCGCCGCCTGCGGCGGTGACAGCCTGGAGAAGGACAACGGCGCCCCGGCCGGTGGCGACGGCTCCGGGAAGAAGGGCTCGCTCGTCGTCGGCGCCGCCGCCTTCACCGAGTCCAAGGTGCTCGCGGAGCTGTACGCGCAGATCCTGGCCGACGCCGGATACAGCACCTCGGTCACCACGGTGAAGAACCGTGAACTGTACGAACCCTCCCTGGAGAAGGGCGAGATCGACGTCGTACCCGAATACGCGGCGACGATCACCGAATTCCTCAACGCCAAGGTGAACGGGGCGAAGGCGGCCGAGGAGAAGCCGCTCGCCTCCGGCGACACCGACGCCACCGTCGCCGCCCTGGAGAAGCTCGCGACCCCTCGCGGACTCAAGGTCCTGCCGCCCGGCAAGGCGATCGACCAGAACGCCTTCGCGGTCACCAAGGAATTCGCCACGGAGAACAAGCTGAAGACCCTTTCGGATCTCGGCGCCTCCAAGGTCAAGGTGAAGATCGCGGCCGGTGACGAGTGCGAGGTGCGGGCGTTCTGCGCACCCGGTCTGAAGAAGACGTACGGCATCGATGTGACCGGCATCGACCCCAAGGGAGTGGGCACCCCGCAGTCCAAGCAGGCGGTCAAGGACGGCAAGGACCAGCTGGTCCTGTCCACCACCACGGACGCGGTGCTGGACAGCTACGGCCTGGTTTTCCTGGAGGACGACAAGAAGCTGCAGAACGCGGACAACGTACTTCCGGTCGTCAATGCGAAGGACGCGGGCGGTGAGGACATCGCCGGCGCGCTCGGGAAGCTCACCGACACACTCACCACAGAGGACCTGGCGGAACTGAACCGCAAGGTCGACGCGGAGCGCGCCAAGCCCGAGGACGCGGCCAAGGAATACCTCCAGTCCAAAGGTTCGATCAAGAAGTAGGCGCCTCGGGAGGGTGTTTCGGGGGCCGTCAGGTAACCGGCGGGGAACAGATTGCCGGGCGGCCCCCCAAGCAGGCCGTATGCACGGTAAATTTCAGGCCATGCCACGTGGACGCCATCGTCATTCGCCACCTCTGCACAGAATCCTTCCGCCTTCGGTCGTGGCCGGAGCCTCGGTTCTCTGTGCCGCGGGAGCCTGGCTGCTCGCCGAGCCCCTGGTCCTGCGCGCCCTCGTCGCCGCCTGCGCGGCCGCCGCCCTCACCGGCGCGTATCTGATGCGCAGCTGGGACCGGGAGGCGGGCCGTCGCGTCGCGGAGCTGACGCGCGCCCGCGCGGGCGACGAGTGGCGGGCCGAGGAACGCATCGCGGAGATCGAGGCCGATCTCGACGAGTCGCGCGAGCTGCGCGCCCGGCTGGAGACGAAGCTGCGCCGCAAGCGCGTCGAGCTCGCCGGGCTCCGTGGCGAGCACGCCGCGCTGCTGCGGCGGTACGCCAACGCCGAGACCGAGCGCGCCAGCGTGCTGGAGAGCCGCCGGCAGCTCGCCCTGAAGGCGGCCGCGCCGCCGCCCCGCGAACTGCCCGCCGCGCGCAGCACCCCGACCCCGGCCGGATATCTGCGCGCCGCCCAGGCGTTGGAGGACCTCTCGCGCAACCGCGCGCTCCAGGAGGCCCGGCGCACCGCGGAGCAGGCCAGGAAGCGCGATCTCGCGGAGCGCGCCCGGGAGGCGGAGGAACGGCAGGGGAAGCACGCGGCAGCCGCGCTCACCGGCGCCCCGACGGGCGACGAGCAGCACCGCCGCCCCGCGGCCGCCCTGCCCGCGTCGCCCCGGTCGGCCCAGGAACTGGCGCCCCAGTCACCGCCGTCCCAGACGAGGCCGGCCCAGGAACCACCGGCCCAGGCACTGCCGGAGCGGCGCGCCGTCCCGGCCGCCGCCTCGGTCGTCCCGTACGCCGCGGCCCGCCGCCACCTGGTCCCGCAGGGCAGCTTCGACTTCTTCGGTACGCAGAAGGCGCACGCCGCGATCGAGTCCGTGCAGAACGAGGATCTCGCCGATGTGGTGGGTGAGGAGGCGCTCGCCGCGCACCGCACCGGCGCGACCGAGAACCGGGCCGTCGGCAAGGTCATCGACCTGACCGCGCACGACGAGACCGAGCAGCTGGACGTGGCGGAGCTGCGCAGCGCGATCTCGTAGCGGCGGGGGCAGGCCTCCCGCCGCGCGGACCGGGCTACTTGTCGATGTCCCCGACGACGAAGAACAGCGAACCGAGAATCGCCACCATGTCTGCGACGAGCGTGCCGGGCAGCAGCTCGGTGAGCGCCTGGATGTTGTTGAACGACGCCGAGCGGAGCTTCAGCCGGTACGGGGTCTTCTCGCCCTTGGACACCAGGTAGTAGCCGTTGACGCCGAGCGGGTTCTCGGTCCAGGCGTAGGTGTGGCCCTCGGGGGCCTTGAGCACCTTGGGCAGCCGCTGGTTGATCGGACCGGGTGCCAGGTCCGCCATCCGGTCCAGGCAGGCGTCCGCCAGGTCCAGGGCGTTGTGCGTCTGGTCCAGCAGGCATTCGAACCGGGCCAGGCAGTCGCCCTCGGTGCGGGTGACGACCTTCAGGGTGTCCTGGAGCTCCCCGTACGCGAGATACGGCTCGTCCCGCCGCAGGTCGAAATCGACGCCGGAGGCGCGGGCGATCGGCCCGGACACCCCGTACGCGTGCACGGCCCGCGCCGACAGCACGCCGACTCCGCGGGTACGGCCCCGGAAGATCTCGTTGCCGAGCACCAGCTTGTCGTAGACGTCCATCCGGGACCGGACGGAGGCGACCGCGTCCCTGGCCCGGCCGAGCCAGCCCGCCGGGAGGTCCTCCTTGAGGCCGCCGACCCGGTTGAACATGTAGTGCATCCGGCCGCCGGAGACCTCCTCCATCACGGCCTGGAGCTCCTCGCGCTCCCGGAACGCGTAGAACACCGGGGTGATCCCGCCGAGTTCCAGCGGGTACGAGCCGAGGAACATCAGGTGGTTCAGGACCCGGTTCAGCTCGGCCAGCAGGGTGCGGGTCCAGACCGCGCGCTCCGGGACCTCCATGCCGAGCATCCGCTCGACGGCCATCACGACGCCCAGCTCGTTGGAGAACGCCGACAGCCAGTCGTGGCGGTTGGCGAGCATGATGATCTGCCGGTAGTCGCGGGCCTCGAAGAGCTTCTCCGCGCCCCGGTGCATGTAGCCGATGACCGGTTCCGCGTGCTGGATGCGTTCGCCGTCCAGCACGATCCGCAGTCGGAGCACTCCGTGCGTGGAGGGGTGCTGCGGGCCGATGTTGAGCACCATGTCGGTGCTTTCCGCCGCGCCGCCGATGCCGACTGTCGTCTCCGTCATGGGGCCAGTATTCCCTGCGGGGGCGCGGGCCGAATCAAGCCCCTCCGGCGATTGAGGAGCGGGGGTCCGGGGGCAGCGCCCCCGAGGGGTGGGGCACCCGTTGGGTCAGCCAGCCGAAGTCGCCCAGGCCGCCCCGCGCCGTCAGCTCCGCGGCCTCGCCCGCGGCGGCCAGCGCCCGCACGTATGCGGCCGGGTCGCTCGACGCGAGGGACAGCGGCGGGCGTTCACCGCTGACGCCCAGCTCCCGCAGCGCCTCGCGCTGGGTGCGGATCTCCGCGCCCCGGCCGCCCGCCGCCGCGCACGCGTCCAGCGCCACGTGCGAGGTGAGGTCGCAGCTGCCGTCCGGCACCGGACGCACCTCGCGCCCCGCCCGGAAGCCGGTCAGCGTGCCGAGGTGCGGCCGGGCCTCCCGTACGTGGCTGTAGTCCACCGCCACCGCGAGCCCGGCGCTCAAGGTGGCCACCGCACGCGCCCACGTCTCGTCGCGCGGGCGGCCGATCTCGGCCCGGCTGCCCGGACCGGCCGGCGGCCACCAGTCCTCCAGCCACCGGGCGTCGGCCCCGCTCACCGGATCGCCCAGCCGCTCCGTACCGTCCGAGGGGCGGACCAGGACGTAGCGGCGGACGCCGTCCTCATCCGTCTCGGCCACCGGCGTCACCACGTTGTCCAGCCACTCGTTGGCGAACAGCAGCCCGCGCACGCCCCGCGGGGGCTCGGCGCGCCACTCCACCCGAGGGTCCAGACCGTCGGGGCGCGCGGCCAGCTCCACGGCGTACGCCCGTACCGCGAGTCCGCCGCCGCCCTGCGCCGGGAGCGCGGCGAGCACCCCCGTCAACAGCTCTCCGCGCCCCGCCCCCAGGTCCACCAGGTCCACCGAACCGGTCCCGAGCTCGTCCGCCGTCCTGACCAGCAGCCGTGCGACGGCCGAGGCGAACAGCCCGGAAGCGTGCACCGAGGTACGGAAATGACCCGCCGGGCCTTCGGGGCTCCGGTAGAACCCCCCGTCCCCGTACAAGGCGGTCTCTGCCGCCTCCTGCCACCCGCGCCACTCATCCTTCACCTGATTCCTCCGAGGACGCCCCACCCTTCAGCGCGATTCCGCGTCCGCCACGACGGCGGCGCGCTCGACCTCCAGGCGGTAGACGATCTCGGAATTGAGGGACCGGCGGGCGGACTTGGCCTGAGCGGCCAGCCACCCGTGGAGATCGGCGGGCAGACGGAGTGTGATGCGCTTGTCCTCATCCATGACTCCAGAGTAGTGGTTTCCCGACGTTCACCTCGTGGTAGAATGACACCATGGCGACGCGGTAAGAAGCGGGTGAGGAGCCGGGCAGGCGGTGGGGTGGCTGCGTGAGGGTTCCTCTGTCCCGCAGCAGCAGACCGTCCGCGATTCGGCAAGTCCCGCGCCAAAGCCCTGAAGGACATCAAGGCCGAACTGCCGATGCGTCAGCGCGCCGGAATGCCCCGCATCAAGCGCGACGCGCTGCCCTCGATGAACTACACCCGGCGCGGGTTCCGCCTCAAGGACGGGCGTCTGTACCTCGCGGGCGGCATTGCCCTGAGCGTGGTGTGGTCCCGCGGCCTGCCCGCCGACCCCACCAGCGTGCGTGTGTACCGGGACAGCCTCGGGCACTGGTACGCCTCGTTCGTCGTCGCCACGGTCATCGAACCGCTGCCGGGGACCGGCCGCGTGATCGGTATCGACTGGGGCGTCAAGGAGACCGCCATCACCACCAGCGACAGCCACGACCTTCCCCACCCGCAGCACGGGAAGAGTGCCGCCGCGAGGCTGGCCCGTTACCAGAAGCAGATGGCGAGGCGGAAGCCCGCGCGCGGGAAGGCCGCATCGAAGGGCTACCGGACCGCGTCCCGCGCGGCGGCCGAGGTCCACAAGAAGGTCGCCAGGCAGCGCCAGGACACCGGCCGCAAGTGGGCCAAGGCGGTCGTGCGCGACTTTGACCGGCTCGCCGTCGAGGACTTCCGCCCCAAGTTCCTCGCGAGGTCGACGATGGCCCGTAAGGCCGCCGACGCCGCGATCGGCACGACCAGGACCGCGCTGGTCGAGATGGCCCGCAAGCACGGCCGCATCGTGCACTTGGTGCACCCGGCCCACACCACGATGGACTGCGCACAGTGCGGTGCGAGAATCAAGCACGCACTTCCCCTCTCCGAACGAACCTACGCGTGCACGCGTGCGGAGCCGTGTCCCCCCGGGACAAGAACTCCGCCCGCGTGATGCTCGTACGGGCTGGTCTCAACCCGGCTGGTGCTGATGGCGGAAGTCCTGCGGGAGCGCTGCTCCCGCAGGCAGCCTGAGCCAGGAATCCCCCTGCTTCTGCTGGAGGAGGATGTCAAATATCCAAGTCTCCACCTTGGGGAGTACGGTCTCCGGACCCGGATCGGCCCTTTGGCTGACCCACCCACCTGTCGGCTGTCCCTACGCTGGGTTACGTGCAGCGCCTCTACGATTTCATCCGCAGACACCCGACGGGCGTCGACAGCTTCTGGGCTGTCTTCCTTCTCGGGATCTCCGGCATGACCATTGTGGCGGGCGGTGCCGGGCGGGGAGGCGGTGAACGCTTCGCCGTGGTGCCGGTCGTCGTCGGTCTCAGCGTCGTCGTCGCACTGCGCCGCCGCGCGCCGGAGAAGATGCTGCTGCTCGCCATCGCGATGGGCGTCGCCCAGCTGATCTTCGGGGTCAGACCGACCACGGCGAACTTCGCCATGCTGGTGATCACGTTCACGGTGGCCACGGTCGGCGAGCGCTGGGCCTCCCGGCTCGCGCTGACGTGCAGTCTCTGCGCGGCGGGCCTTTCCCAGCTCCGCTGGCCGAACGAGGACCCGGGCAGCTGGGCGCAGAAGCTGTTCATCGTCATCGTGATGACGGTGCCCTTCGTGCTCGCCTGGGTGCTGGGCGACTCGATGCGGACCCGGCGGGCCTACTTCGACCAGCTGGAGGAGCGTGCCGCCCGGCTGGAGCGGGAGCGGGAGGCGCAGTCGAAGGTCGCGGTGGCCGCGGAGCGGGCCCGTATCGCCCGCGAGCTCCACGATGTCGTCGCGCACAACGTCTCGGTGATGGTGGTGCAGGCCGACGGCGCCGCCTATGTCATGGAAGCGGCCCCCGACCAGGCCCGGCAGGCGCTGGAGACCATCTCCAGCACCGGCAGGCAGGCCCTGGCGGAGATGCGGCGGCTGCTCGGTGTGCTGCGGACCGGGGACGCGCGGGAGAGCGGGGAGTACGTTCCGCAGCCCGACGTCCAGCAGATCGAGGACCTGGTCGACCAGGTCGTCCAGTCCGGTCTGGCCGTCGACTTCAAGATCGAGGGCACCCCGCGCCCGCTGCCCAGCGGCGTCGAGCTGACCGCGTACCGCATCGTGCAGGAGGCGCTGACCAACACCCGCAAGCACGGCGGTCCGAACGCCGGGGCCAGCGTGCGGCTGGTCTACTTCGACGACGGGCTCGGCCTGCTGGTGGAGGACGACGGCCGGGGAGCCGCGCACGAGCTGTACGAGGACGGCGGAGCCGACGGCGCGGGCCACGGGATGATCGGCATGCGCGAGCGGGTCGGCATGGTCGGCGGCACGCTGGACGCCGGGCCGCGCCCCGGCGGCGGATTCCGGATCAGCGCGCTGCTGCCGCTCAAGCCGGCCAGCTGAACCGCCCCACGGAACCCACGGACGAACCCGACCGACGACCCACGACCGACCGCAGGACGAAACAGGAGACAGTGATCCCCATGGCGATCCGCGTGATGCTCGTCGACGACCAGATGCTGCTGCGCACCGGCTTCCGGATGGTGCTGGCCGCGCAGCCGGACATGGAGGTCGTCGCGGAGGCCGGTGACGGCGCGGAGGCGATCGAGAACCTGCGGACGACCTCGGTCGACGTCGTGCTGATGGACGTGCGGATGCCGAGGCTGGACGGCGTCGAGGCCACCCGCCGGATCTGCGCGGAGCCGGGCGCGCCCAAGGTGCTCATCCTGACGACGTTCGACCTCGACGAGTACGCGTTCTCCGGGCTGAAGGCCGGGGCCAGCGGCTTCATGCTCAAGGACGTGCCGCCGGGCGAACTGCTCGCCGCGATCCGTTCCGTGCACAGCGGCGACGCGGTCGTCGCCCCGTCCACCACCCGCCGGCTGCTCGACCGCTTCTCACCGATGCTGCCGAGCAGTACGGCGGAGCCGCGCCACAAGGACATCGCCAAGCTCACCGAACGGGAGCGCGAGGTGATGCTGCTGGTGGCGCAGGGCCTGTCGAACGGCGAGATCGCCGCGCGGCTGGTGCTCTCCGAGGCCACCGTGAAGACGCACGTCGGCCGCATCCTGACCAAGCTCGGCCTGCGCGACCGGGTGCAGGTCGTCGTCCTCGCCTACGAGACCGGACTGGTGCGCGCCGGCGGCGGCCACTGACCCGCTGCCGCGTGGCGCTCAGCGCAGGATGCCCTCCAGGAAGTCGCTGCCGAGCCGTGCCACCACCGTCAGGTCCAGCTGGTGCAGTACGTACCGGCCGCGCCGCCGGGTCGTGATCAGACCGGCTTTCTTGAGCACCGTGAGATGGCGGGAGACCTCGGGGGAGGTGATGCCGTTCGTGTCCGCGAGCTCCCCGGTCGTGTACGGGGAGCGGGCGATGTTGCGGCACAGCCGCATCCGCATCGGGTGGGCCAGCGCCTCCATCCTCAGCTGGAGCAGCTCGACGGAGGCGGGCGAGGGCAGCTCCGGCCGGTGCACCGGGTAGTGGATCACCGGACGCCAGCCCGGCGCGTGCAGCACCGTCAGGTGCGGCCAGCCGAGGCTGGTCGGGATGAGGGTGAGCCCGGGGCCGACGGCCGGGTCGGTGGCGTCGGTCGCGCCCTCGGTCAGCTTGTCGACGCTGATCCGGTCCCCGGACGCGTCCAGAGACACCGCGGTGGACACCGCGCCCAGCGCCTCACCGATGCCCTTGTGGCGCAGCAGATCCGTCTTGTGCCGGGCGTCGGCCACCAGCTGGACCCGGGTCCGCCGCCAGGTGTCCGCGAAGAACGCCTGGTCGCAGTCCTCGAAGAGGCGCCGCACCCAGCGTCGTACGGAGGCGGGGTCGGCCAGCAGCCGCTGGGTGAACTCCACCTGCTGCGGGCCGCGCGTCGCCGCCATGTCCAGGGCGCGGGCGCGCATCCCGGCATCGACGAGCGGGGAGGGGGCGCCGGCCCCGTACTGGCTGGCGCAGGTGAATTCCAGGGCCGCGGCGACGAAGCGCTCGTCGTCCAGCCGGTCCAGGATGTCCAGGTCGTCCGCGAGGTCGGCGCCCGTCCTGCCGTCGCCGCCGCGGACCCCGGCGAACGGCATGAAGACGTCGGAGAAGGTGTTCCGCCACAGGAAGTCCGCCTCGTGCAGCCGGTCCGCGAGATCCGGCTCAAGGGCTGTCGTGGTGGCCGTCGCCCAGCCGTGCAGCCCCGGGTGGTGGCCGGGCTCGGAGAGCGCGTGCAGGGCGAGCCCCAGCTCCGCGAGGGGGGAGGTCTCGAAGACGATGCGTCCGGGGTCCAGCCCCGTGATGTCGATGGTCACGCTCACCCCTCCATGGTGCGGGGTGAGCGGGCCGGGCCGGGTCCCGATTGACGGCCGGCGTCAATCGGGACCCGCGCGACTCAGCGCTGCCGGGCGAGCCGGTCCTGTTCGGCAACCCGCTCCAGGAACCCGCCCAGGGCCGTCTTCACGTCGGCGGCCGTCCAGTCCAGCCCCGATTCGGTCACCGAGACCTCGGTGAAGGAGATCCCGGGCGGCCCGGCGGCGGCCGGCACCCACATGCGGAAGAGCGCCGTGCCCGTCTCCTCCGCCAGCCGCACCGACGCCTGGGTCAGGACCTCTGGCGGGTACGGCAGCCACACCTGGAACTGGTGGGTGTGCGGCGGCTCGGGATGCACCCGGAACCATCCGGCACCGGCCTCCGCGAGCCCCTCGGCCAGCGCCCCGGCCACCATTTGGGCCCGCGCCACGTACGACGGCAGCTGCGGCAGCTCCCGCGCCAGGCCGCTCAGGGCGGAGAGCGCCGCCGGGAACTGCTGGAAGAGCTGGCCGCCGTAGCGGTGCCGCCAGGTGCGGGCCTCCTCGATCAGCGAGGCGGAACCGGCGAGCGCGGCCCCCGAGATCCCGCCGAGGGTCTTGTAGAACGACACGTACACGCTGTCCGCCAGCGCCGCGATCTCCGGCAGCTCCCGCCCGAAGTGCGTCGCGCACTCCCACAGTCGCGCCCCGTCGAAGTGGACCACCGCATCGCGTTCGCGGGCGGCCGCCACCACCGCCTCCAGCTCCTCCCAGGTGGGCAGGACGAAGCCCGCGTCCCGCAGCGGGAGCTCCAGCATCAGGGTGCCGAACGGCTCCTCGAAGTCGCGGACCTCGTCCGCCGTGGGCAGCCGGGGCTCCGACGTCGGGTGGACGGTACGCAGCCCGCTCACCACGGACAGCGCGTCGCGCTCGTACATCTCGGGGTGGGCGAGCGGGTGGAGCGCCACCGTCGGGTTGCCGGTGCGGCCCGCCCAGGAACGCAGTGCGGCCTGCTGTGCCATCGTCCCGGTCGGGAAGAACGCGACCGCCTCCTTGCCGAGCACCTCGGCGATCCGCTGCTCCAGCTCGGCGACCACGCCGAAGCCGTAGATGTCCACGGGCTGCCCGAGGTCGGTGAGCGTGCCGGCGTCCTCGGTCAGCGCGGCCAGCTGCTCTCCGATCGAGCGGTCCATCGGGGCCCGCCAGAGGGTCCGCTCGGCCCGCTGCCACGCGGCGATCCGGCGGCCGCGCGGGTAGTCGCCCGCGTCCCGGGCCGCGTCCGCGCCCGGTGTCTCGTCCGCCGTGTCGTCGCGGGCCTGCTCGTTCGTGTCTGCCATGGGACGATCATCACGCAGAACCGGGCTCCCCTCCACGGGATATTCGAGCTCGGGTTCGAGTCGCGGTTCGCTCCGCCGTCCGCTCGGACACGCGTGGGGTGCGAGGTTTCCCACAGCCTGTGGACAGCCGGGAGCCGGACGAAACGCTGGCGTAGCATGCAGGGAAATCGTCCGGTACCCCCCGCGGACTGGAACGGAAGGCAACCGCCGCGTGAATGCAACAGCCCCCAAGGAGCCCCTCGACGCGAGGGACCGCCCCGCCCGTCTCACCGTCGGTGTCGTAGGCGCCGGCCGGGTCGGCCCCGCCCTGGCCGCGGCCCTGCGGCTCGCGGGACACCGCCCGGTCGCCGTCTCCGGCGTCTCCGACGCCTCGGTGGCCCGCGCCGCCGCCCTGCTCCCCGACGTACCCCTGGTGACGCCCGCCGAAGTCCTCGCGCGCGCCGAGCTCGTCCTGCTGACCGTCCCCGACGACGCCCTGCCCGGCCTCGTCGAGGGCCTGGCCGAGACCGGCGCGGTCCGGCCGGGGCAGCTGATCGTGCACACCTCCGGGCGGTACGGCACCAAGGTGCTGGATCCCGCGCTGCGGGCCGGCGCCCTGCCGCTCGCCCTGCACCCGGCGATGACGTTCACCGGCACCTCCGTGGACGTCCAGCGGCTGGCCGGCTGCTCCTTCGGCGTCACCGCCCCCGATCAGCTGAGGCTCGCGGCCGAGGCGCTCGTCATCGAGATGGGCGGCGAACCCGAGTGGATCGCGGAGGAGTCCCGCCCGCTCTACCACGCCGCCCTCGCCCTCGGCGCGAACCACCTGGTGACGCTCGTCGCCCAGTCGATGGAGCTGCTGCGCACCGCCGGGGTCGCCGCCCCCGACCGGATGCTCGGCCCGCTGCTCGGCGCCGCGCTCGACAACGCCCTGCGCTCCGGTGACGCGGCCCTGACCGGGCCGGTCGCCAGAGGCGACGCCGGTACGGTCGCCGCGCACATCGGTGAGCTGCGCGCCCACGCCCCGCAGGCGGTGGCCGGATACGTCGCGATGGCCCGCGCCACCGCCGACCGCGCCCTCGCCCACGGCTTGCTCAAGCCGGAACTGGCCGAGGACCTGCTCGGCGTCCTGGCCGAGGACGGCCGCACCGAAGGCGGCCGCAGCAGCGGCACCGGACCGGAGGAGCCCCGATGAACGAGCCCGCCGCCACCTTGCTCCGCACCGCCGCGGAACTCGCCGCGTACGCCCCCGGAGCGCCCGGCGCCCCCCGGCCCGAGCGCGCCGTCGTGATGACGATGGGCGCCCTGCACGAAGGCCACGCCTCGCTGATCCGGCACGCGCGCGCGGTCGTCGGACCGGCCGGGCAGGTCGTCGTCACCGTCTTCGTCAACCCGCTCCAGTTCGGGGAGGCGGCCGACCTCGACCGCTACCCCCGCACCCTCGACGCCGATCTCGCGCTCGCGGGCGCGGCCGGCGGCGACGTGGTCTTCGCGCCCTCCGGCGACGAGGTCTACCCGGGCGGGGAACCGCAGGTCCGGATCTCGGCCGGCCCGATGGGCGAGCGGCTCGAAGGGGCCTCGCGCCCCGGGCACTTCGACGGGATGCTCACCGTCGTCGCCAAGCTGCTCCACCTCACCCGCCCGGACCTCGCGTTCTACGGACAGAAGGACGCCCAGCAGCTGGCGCTGATCCGCCGCATGGTGCGCGATCTGAACTTCCCCGTGGAGATCGTGGGGGTCGAGACGGCCCGGGACGCCGACGGCCTCGCGCTCTCCAGCCGCAACCGCTTCCTGGACGCGCACGAGCGGCACACCGCCCTCGCCCTGTCCCGGGCCCTGTTCGCCGCCCGCGACCGGCTCGCCGCCCAGCAGGCGCTGCACGCCCGCGCGCTGGCCGACAGGGCGAACGAGGACCGGGCCGCCGGGCTCAACCGGCTCGGCGAGGCCCGGCTCGCCGCCGACGCACAGGCGGTCGCCCGAGCCGTTCCGGACGGCGGACCCGCCGCGGTGCGCGCCGCCGCCCGCGCCGTACTGGACGACGCGGCGGCCGCACAGCCCCCGCTCGCGCTGGACTACGTGGCGCTCGTGGACCCGGCGGACTTCACCGAGGTCCCCGACGACCGCACATCGGGCGAGGCGGTACTCGCCGTCGCCGCCCGGGTGGGCGCCACCCGCCTCATCGACAACATCCCGCTGACCTTCGGAGCCACCCCGTGACCGGAATACGGCTGACCGCACCCGCCCCCGGCTGGTCCATCGACGCCGATGTCGTAGTGGTCGGCTCCGGCGTGGCCGGCCTCACCGCCGCACTGCGCTGCGCCGCCGCAGGCCTCGCCACCGTCGTCGTCACCAAGGCCCGCCTCGACGACGGCTCCACCCGCTGGGCCCAGGGCGGTGTCGCGGCCGCCCTGGGGGAGGGCGACACCCCGGAACAGCACCTGGACGACACCCTGGTCGCGGGCGCCGGCCTGTGCGACGCGGCGGCGGTCCGCACCCTCGTCACCGAGGGCCCCGACGCCGTGCGCCGGCTGATCGGTACCGGCGCCCACTTCGACACCGCGGACGACGGCACCATCGCGCTGGGCCGCGAGGGCGGCCACCACCGCCGCCGCATCGCCCACGCGGGCGGCGACGCGACGGGCGCGGAGATCTCCCGCGCCCTGGTCGAGGCGGTCCGCGAAGCCGCGCTGCACACCGTCGAGAACGCCCTCGTGCTCGACCTCCTCACCGACGCGGAGGGCCGGACGGCAGGCGTCACCCTGCACGTCATGGGCGAGGGCCAGCACGACGGGGTCGGCGCGGTGAACGCCCCCGCGGTCATCCTCGCCACCGGCGGCATGGGCCAGGTCTTCTCAGCCACCACCAACCCGCCGGTCGCCACCGGCGACGGCGTGGCACTCGCGCTGCGGGCCGGCGCGGAGGTCTCGGACCTCGAATTCGTCCAGTTCCACCCGACCGTGCTCTTCCTCGGCTCCGGTGCGGAGGGCCAGCAGCCCCTGGTCTCCGAGGCGGTACGCGGCGAGGGCGCCCACCTCGTCGACGCGCACGGCACCCGCTTCATGCTCGGGCAGCACGAGATGGCGGAGCTCGCCCCGCGCGACATCGTCGCCAAGGCCATCACCCGCCAGATGCAGCTGCACGGCACCGAGCACATGTATCTCGACGCCCGCCACTTCGGCGCCGAGATGTGGGAGCAGCACTTCCCGACCATCCTGGCGGCCTGCCGCGCCCACGGCATCGACCCGGTCACCGAGCCGGTCCCGGTCGCCCCGGCCGCGCACCACGCCTCCGGCGGCGTCCGAACCGACCTGCGGGGACGGACGACCGTGCCCGGCCTGTACGCCTGCGGCGAGGTCGCCTGCACCGGGGTGCACGGTGCGAACCGGCTGGCGTCCAACTCGCTGCTGGAAGGCCTCGTCTTCGCCGAGCGCATCGCGGCGGACATCGTCGCGGACCGCCCGCGCGCGGGCGTCGAGGCGGTCGGCACCCTTTCCGCGCCCTCTCCGCTGCTGCCCGCAGAGGCCCGGAGCACGATCCAGCGCATCATGACCCGCGGCGCGGGCGTCGTGCGTTCCGCCGACAGCCTCGCCAGGGCCGCGGAGGAGCTGGAGGACCTGCACCGCAGCGCGTTCCTGAAGGCCGGGGCCGCGGAGCCCAAGGACGCCGAGCCCGGCGTCGAGGCCTGGGAGGCCACCAACCTGCTCCTGGTCTCCCGGGTGCTGGTCGCCGCCGCCCGGCAGCGCGAGGAGACCCGCGGCTGCCACTGGCGCGAGGACCGGCCCGAGCGCGACGACGAGAACTGGCGCCGCCACCTCGTCGTCCGGCTCACCCCCGACCGGCAGCTGACCCTCCGCACGACGGATACCGAGGCGTTCGGCCCCGTCGCCGCGGCCGGGGCAGCGGACACCGCAGCAGCAAGCACCACCCACCCCACTCCCGAGGAGCCGTAACCGTGAGCACGCCCGAAGAGAATCCGCGCCCCACACCCGTGGACGTACCGCTGATCCAGATCAGCGCGCCCGCACCTGCCGCGGGCGGCTGCGGCGACGGCTGCGGCTGCGGCGGGGACGACGGCTACGGCGACGAGTGCGGGCTCGACCCCGCGCTCGCCCAGCTCCTCGCGGACGCCGGTCTCGACCCGGTCCAGGTCGAGGACGTCGCGCATGTCGCCATCGCGGAGGACCTCGACGGCGGGGTGGACGTCACGACCGTGGCCACCGTCCCCGAGGACGCCGTGGCGACCGGTGACTTCACCGCACGGGAGGCGGGCGTGGTGTCCGGTCTCCATGTGGCCGAGGCGGTCCTGTCCATCGTCTGCACGTCCGCGTTCGAGGTCGAGCGGCACGTCCTGGACGGCGACCGCGTCGTCCCGGGCCAGAAGCTGCTGACCGTCACCACCCGCACCCGCGACCTGCTCACCGGCGAACGCGGCGCGCTCAACCTGCTCTGCCGGCTCTCCGGCATCGCCACCGCCACCCGCGCCTGGGCCGACGTCCTGGAAGGCACCAAGGCCAAGGTCCGGGACACCCGCAAGACGACTCCTGGCCTGCGCGCCCTGGAGAAGTACGCGGTGCGCTGCGGCGGCGGGGTCAACCACCGCATGTCGCTGTCCGACGCCGCGCTCGTCAAGGACAATCACGTCATCGCGGCGGGCGGGGTGGCCGAGGCCTTCAAGCGGGTCAGGGACGAGTTCCCGGACCTCGCGATCGAGGTCGAGGTCGACACGATGCAGCAGGTCATCGAGGTGCTGGAGGCGGGCGCCGATCTGATCCTGCTGGACAACTTCACCCCCACGCAGACGGCGGAGGCCGTCGCGCTCGTGGGCGGCCGCGCGGTCCTGGAGTCCTCCGGCCGGCTGGCGCTCGACTCCGCCCGCGCCTACGCCGAGGCCGGGGTGGACTACCTGGCCGTCGGCGCGCTCACCCACTCCGCGCCGATCCTCGACATCGGCCTGGACTTCCGCGACACCGACGGGGCCGGCGCCTGATGCTGCTCACCATCGATGTCGGAAACACCCACACCGTGCTCGGCCTGTTCGACGGCGAGGAGATCGTCGAGCACTGGCGGATCTCCACCGACGCCCGCCGCACGGCGGACGAGCTGGCGGTACTGCTCCAGGGCCTGATGGGCATGCACCCGCTGCTGGGCATGGAGCTGGGCGACGGGATCGAGGGCATCGCCATCTGCTCCACCGTCCCGGCCGTCCTGCACGAGCTGCGCGAGGTGACCCGCCGCTACTACGGCGACGTCCCCGCCGTCCTCGTCGAGCCGGGCATCAAGACCGGCGTGCCGATCCTGATGGACAACCCGAAGGAGGTCGGCGCGGACCGCATCATCAACGCGGTCGCCGCGGTCGATCTGTACGGCGGTCCGGCGATCGTCGTCGACTTCGGCACGGCCACCACGTTCGACGCGGTCTCCGCCCGGGGCGAGTACACCGGCGGCGTCATCGCGCCCGGCATCGAGATCTCGGTCGAGGCGCTCGGCGTCAAGGGCGCGCAGCTGCGCAAGATCGAGCTGGCCCGGCCGCGCAGCGTGATCGGCAAGAACACCGTCGAGGCCATGCAGGCGGGCATCATCTACGGCTTCGCGGGCCAGGTCGACGGGGTCGTCGGGCGGATGAAGAAGGAACTGGCGGCCGACCCCGACGACGTCACCGTCATCGCGACGGGCGGCCTCGCGCCGATGGTGCTGGGCGAGTCCTCCGTCATCGACGAGCACGAGCCCTGGCTCACGCTCATCGGCCTGCGCCTGGTGTACGAGCGGAACGTGTCGCGCCAGTAGGTCCGTGACCGGCGCTGTTCCGGCGCGGCGGCCCGCCCGGCCGCCGCGCCGCCGCACGGCCAGTTAAACGGATTTTGTCCATTTAGCACGTATTGTCGCGTCATGCCCACGCCCTACGGATCACGCGGCGGTATGGCGTTCAGCGCGGACGAGCTGCGAGTGCTCCGACGTGCCCTCGCCATCGCCCTCCACCCCGCGCCCCTGCCCGAAGAGGATGTCCAGGACTGCCTGCGGCTAGCGGGCTCCGTGGACGAGACGGTGAGCGAGGCGGGACGGCTGCGCGCCTTCCTCCTCGCCGACCTGACCCGCTACCGGAACGCCCTCCCCGGCTCCCTCAGCGGCTATCTGGAGCTCCTCCAGGACGCCCTGGCAGCCGGGTACGACCCCCGCCCCGAGGATCTGGCCGCGCTGCGCGCCCTGCGCGGTGGACCGGTCGCCGCGGCGCTCCTGGAGCGCTGCCAGGTGCTCGCGGAACGCTCTGTGCGGGCCAGGCTGTCCGGACGCGCCGTGTCCGCGACCGCCCCCGCGCCCCGGAGCCGGCTGCTCGCGCTGCCCGGCGGCCGCGCCGCGGAGCCGGACAAGCCGAAGGTCCCGGCGGCCCCGGCCCGCCCGGCGGCGCCGTCGGACCGCCCGGCCCCGAAGCCCTCGGAGGTCTTCCCGCCGCGCCGCCGCCCGGCGCCCCCGCCGCAGCAGCGCGCCGCGGGGTAGGGGGAGCGCGGAAGCCGTAGCCCCGCTCGCTACTCTGGACGTCATGGACTACGTATCCGCGCTCGTGCCCCCCGTGGTGATGGCAGCCTTCTTCATTGGCCTGGTCGTGACGATCGTCAAGAGCCAGGGCGGCCCCAACAAGGGCAAGGAGGACGCGGCCGTGGACGCGGCGATCAGCCGCGCGGAGGCGGCCCACCAGGCCCCCCGGACCGAAACGGTCTGAATCCCGCGAGGTCCCGCGCATCGCGCACAGCACCGTACGAAGGGCGTACGGCTCCCAGAGAGCCGTACGTCCTTTTTGCTGTGTGAATAACCGCCGATTCCAGACATTTGGCACTAGGGTGACGCTGTGCCCCGTCAATTGGGAGAGCTGGAAGACGCCGTGATGACCCGGGTCTGGCAATGGAACCGTCCGGTTACCGTGCGGGAAGTCCTCGAGGACCTCTCGCAGGAACGGTCCATCGCCTACACCACCGTCATGACAGTAATGGACAATCTCCATCAGAAGGGCTGGGTGCGCCGGGAAGTGGACGGCCGCGCCTATCGATATACGGCGGTCTCCACCCGCGCCGCGTACTCGGCCGCACTGATGAACGAAGCCTGGTCGACGAGTGACAACCCGGCCGCCGCGCTCGTCGCGTTCTTCGGCATGATGTCGGCCGAGCAGCGTGAGGCTCTCCGGGACGCCATGCGGATGGTTGTGCCCACTCTTCCCGAGGACACCGCGGCGCCTGCCGCCGAAGCCGACGAAGCGGCCGATGGAGCGGAGCCGGAGCCCGAACGATAGCGTCTGGGTATGTCCTCAGAGCTTCCGCAAACCGATTTCCGGACCGAACCGTCGGTTATAAACGTACCCATCACCGTCCGGCGCGCGAGGACGAGCGATGTGGACTCCGTCCGGCGTCTCCTCGACGGCTACGTGCGTGAAGGCATCCTGCTCGACAAAGCGACGGTCACCCTTTACGAGGACATCCAGGAGTTCTGGATCGCGGAACGCGACGAGGACGCCCGGGTCATCGGCTGCGGCGCACTGCATGTGATGTGGGAAGACCTAGCCGAAGTCCGTACTCTCGCGGTCGACCACAGCATCAAGGGAGCCGGAGTCGGGCACCAAGTGCTGGACAAGTTGTTGCAGACGGCCCGCTGGCTGGGTGTGCGACGGGTTTTCTGTCTCACCTTCGAAGTCGACTTCTTCGCGAAGCACGGCTTCGTGGAGATCGGAGAGACGCCGGTCGACGGAGATGTCTACAGCGAGCTGCTGCGTTCCTATGACGAGGGGGTGGCGGAGTTCCTGGGTCTCGAACGAGTGAAGCCGAACACCTTGGGTAACAGTCGGATGCTTCTGCACCTGTGACCGTCGGAAGAACCCCGAGCTCTATGTCCGAATCGCGCACGTTTCCCGTCTTCTTGCGCTGCTGAACCTCTCCCGAGGGTTTGTGTTTTCCGGGGAAAAGCGGTTTCCTTTCCGCGTACTCCATTTTCGATGAAAGGAAATCCGGTGGCACAGAAGGTTCAGGTCCTTCTTGTTGACGACCTCGACGGCGGCGAGGCGGACGAGACCGTCACGTTCGCGCTGGATGGCAAGACCTACGAGATCGACCTCACCACGAGCAACGCCGACAAGCTGCGCACGCTGCTTGAGCCTTACGCCAAGGGCGGCCGTCGTACCGGTGGCCGTGCCGCTTCCGGGCGTGGCAAGGGCCGCGCGGTTCCCGGTGGCAACAAGGACACCGCCGAGATCCGTAAGTGGGCGCGCGAGAACGGCCACAATGTGAATGACCGGGGCCGTGTTCCGGCGGACATCCGTGAGGCTTACGAGAAGGCCAACGGCTGAGCAGCCGGCTCATCACAGACCGGCCTCTGCCGGGCACGCGTCAGGCGGGCCCGGTGGCATTCCGTCGCCACGGCGTCCACGAGCCGGACGAGATCGGGAGCATCCCCACCCCTGCTCCCGAAGCCGGAGAGGGCCGGGAGCACCGGTTCCCCGTTCTGCCCGTGCGGTGACCAGGGGGGCCGCAGCCAGACGGCGGCCCCCGGCGGGCCCGTCCGGCCAGGCGGCGGGGGTGCGGTGATCCGGCCGCCGGTACCGAGGGCGGTCAGCGTGAGGGCTACCGGCCCCCACTCCAGCCAGTCCAGCAGTCCGGGCAGCTCATCCGCGCTTCCGGCTGCCACCAGCAGGCTCATCCGCTCACCCATGAGCGCCACGGGTCCCGCACGGCCCACCCGACGCAGCGCCGCGTGACCGGCGGCAGCGGGGACGACGAGCGCGTCGAACCGCGGCCCGGTCAGCAGCCGCACCGGAGCGACCCCGGCGGTGGCCCAGCCGAGCCGCTGCTCGTACCACTGGGACCAGCCGCCCCACGGTGCAGCTCCGGCACGGCCGTTCCGGCCGACGGGCGGCGGAGTGCCGGCGGGCAGCGGAGTTCGGGGCGGAGGGATGGTGAGGGCCATGCCGGAAGAACTCCCGATCCCGGTCCCGGGTTACGCAGAGTCCTTGATCGAACGCGTAGTGTGTCCGGGTTGGGGGCGTACGAGCGCATTCAGGAGTACGAAGATGTTCGCCCGTAGCGGAGGGAACCCGCGTACGCCGCATGGACTGTCTGTAATTGCGGGTAAGACATCCCTAGTGGGGAGGGGCGACACGCGGCCACCGGACGTCTCACGTTCGCCATCGGCGTACTGGCGATAGGGGTATCTGCCTGGCCTGCGGGAACATCGTCTCGCACCATCGGGTTGGAGCAGGTGTCGGCGTTCGGGGCGGGAGAACCCCCGGGAAGCAGGGCCGGGTGTCGGCAGTTGAAATGAGCGGTCCCCGCTTGCGGGACTAAGCTGCGGAAGGACAGGGAGGGGACCGACCCCTTACTGCCTGACCGCTCTGAGGAGCGATTAACGATGTTCGAGAGGTTCACCGACCGCGCGCGGCGGGTTGTCGTCCTGGCTCAGGAAGAAGCCCGGATGCTCAACCACAACTACATCGGCACCGAGCACATCCTCCTGGGCCTGATCCACGAGGGTGAGGGTGTCGCCGCTAAGGCCCTGGAGAGCCTCGGGATTTCGCTCGAGGCGGTCCGCCAGCAGGTGGAGGAGATCATCGGTCAGGGCCAGCAGGCCCCGTCCGGCCACATCCCCTTCACCCCCCGAGCCAAGAAGGTCCTGGAGCTGTCGCTCCGCGAGGCCCTTCAGCTCGGCCACAACTACATCGGCACCGAGCACATCCTGCTCGGTCTGATCCGCGAGGGCGAGGGCGTCGCAGCCCAGGTCCTCGTGAAGCTGGGCGCGGACCTGAACCGGGTCCGCCAGCAGGTCATCCAGCTGCTCTCCGGCTACTCGGGCGGCAAGGAGGCTGCCACAGCGGGCGGCCCCGCGGAGGGCACGCCCTCCACCTCCCTGGTGCTGGACCAGTTCGGCCGGAACCTCACCCAGGCCGCTCGTGAATCCAAGCTCGACCCGGTCATCGGGCGCGAGAAGGAGATCGAGCGGGTCATGCAGGTGCTGTCCCGCCGTACGAAGAACAACCCGGTCCTCATCGGCGAGCCCGGCGTCGGCAAGACGGCGGTCGTCGAGGGCCTGGCGCAGGCCATCGTCAAGGGCGAGGTGCCCGAGACCCTCAAGGACAAGCACCTCTACACCCTCGACCTCGGTGCGCTGGTCGCCGGTTCCCGCTACCGCGGTGACTTCGAGGAGCGCCTGAAGAAGGTGCTCAAGGAGATCCGCACCCGCGGCGACATCATCCTGTTCATCGACGAGCTCCACACTCTGGTGGGTGCGGGCGCCGCCGAGGGCGCGATCGACGCGGCGAGCATCCTCAAGCCCATGCTGGCGCGAGGCGAGCTGCAGACCATCGGTGCGACCACGCTCGACGAGTACCGTAAGCACCTGGAGAAGGACGCCGCTCTTGAGCGCCGCTTCCAGCCCATCCAGGTCGCGGAGCCCTCGCTGCCGCACACCATCGAGATCCTCAAGGGTCTGCGCGACCGCTACGAGGCCCACCACCGCGTGTCCATCACGGACGAGGCGCTGGTCCAGGCCGCGACGCTGGCCGACCGGTACATCTCGGACCGCTTCCTGCCGGACAAGGCGATCGACCTGATCGACGAGGCCGGTTCCCGGATGCGCATCCGCCGGATGACCGCGCCGCCGGACCTCCGCGAGTTCGACGAGAAGATCGCGGGCGTCCGCCGGGACAAGGAGTCGGCCATCGACTCCCAGGACTTCGAGAAGGCAGCCTCTCTCCGCGACAAGGAAAAGCAGCTGCTCTCCGCGAAGACCAAGCGCGAGAAGGAGTGGAAGGCCGGCGACATGGACGTCGTGGCCGAGGTCGACGGCGAGCTCATCGCCGAGGTCCTCGCCACCGCCACCGGCATCCCGGTCTTCAAGCTGACGGAGGAGGAGTCCTCCCGTCTGCTGCGCATGGAGGACGAGCTCCACAAGCGCGTCATCGGCCAGAAGGACGCCATCAAGGCCCTCTCGCAGGCGATCCGCCGTACGCGGGCAGGCCTCAAGGACCCGAAGCGTCCCGGTGGCTCGTTCATCTTCGCCGGCCCGTCCGGTGTCGGTAAGACCGAGCTCTCCAAGACGCTCGCGGAATTCCTCTTCGGTGACGAGGACGCGCTGATCGCCCTCGACATGTCGGAGTTCAGCGAGAAGCACACGGTTTCCCGGCTCTTCGGTTCTCCCCCCGGCTACGTGGGATACGAGGAGGGCGGTCAGCTCACCGAGAAGGTGCGCCGCAAGCCGTTCTCCGTCGTCCTCTTCGACGAGGTCGAGAAGGCCCACCCCGATATCTTCAATTCCCTGCTCCAGATCCTGGAGGACGGTCGCCTGACCGACTCCCAGGGCCGGGTCGTGGACTTCAAGAACACGGTCATCATCATGACGACCAACCTCGGGACCCGGGACATCTCCAAGGGCTTCAACCTGGGCTTCGCCGCCCAGGGTGACGTGAAGACGAACTACGACCGGATGAAGAACAAGGTCAACGAAGAGCTCAAGCAGCACTTCCGGCCCGAGTTCCTCAACCGTGTCGATGACACGGTCGTCTTCCACCAGCTCACCGAGGAAGACATCATCCAGATCGTCGACCTCATGCTCGCCAAGGTGGACGAGCGGCTGAAGGACCGCGACATGGGCATCGAGCTCAGCGCGGACGCGAAGTCGCTGCTGGCGAAGAAGGGCTACGACCCCGTGATGGGCGCCCGGCCGCTGCGCCGGACGATCCAGCGCTCGATCGAGGACATCCTCTCCGAGAAGATCCTCTTCGGTGAGCTGCGCCCCGGTCACATCGTGGTCGTCGGCACCGAGGGCGAGGGTGACGAGAAGACGTTCACCTTCCGCGGCGAGGAGAAGTCGGCTCTGCCCGACGTCCCCCCGATCGAGCAGGCGGCAGGCGGCGCCGGCCCGAACATGACGAAGGAAGCGTGACAGGCGCCTAGCGCGCCCGAGCGTCAGAAGGGGCGGCCCCCGACCGGTTTCGACCGGGCGGGGGCCGCCCCTTCGCCGTGGGCTCAGCAGTGCACCTCCAGCCCCTTGCCGCCGGACACCTCGACGAAGCCCGTGGCATCGACCGTGAGGCCCGGCAGGGCTTCCAGCGGGGTCAGATCGATGGCGGTGCCGCCGCGTGGCGGGGGGCGGAGCCGGAGCCTGGCCAGCGCGGGAAAGACCCGGGGGAGAGAGCCCAGGTCATTCAGCTGTCCGGAGAGTTCGAGCGTGAGGGCGGTGACCGAGGGGACCACGGCGGAGCCCAGGAACTCCGACGCGAACGCCCGCACCGTCAGGTTCGTCACCTGCGGGGACTCCCGGAGCGCGAGGCACAGGGGAGGAACCGCCGTGCCGGATGTCAGGGCAAGGCGATTCAGCTGGTCCCAGCCGTGCAGCGTGTCGACCGACATCGGGGTGGTGCCGTCGAGGACCAGCGTCGTCACCCGTGGATGCGCGGGCACCTCGCTCATGTTCCGGGCCGACATGTCCTCCAGGTGCAGAGAGCGCAGCCCGATGGAGGCGGTGGCGCTCAGCGCGGCGGGCGGCAGGTGACTCATGTCCAGCCGGAGCGTCCTCAGTTCCCGGAGCCGGACGAGCGGACCGAGGTCCCGCACACCCCAGGAGTCCAGCAGCGTCACGGAGGTGAGCGTCCCGGCGCACAGCTCCAGGAAGGACAGATCGCTGAGCCGGGCGTTGTCGCTGATGCTGAGCGCGCGCAACGGCCGGTCGCGCAGTCCGGCCCGGAGCTCGGCCGAGGAGAGGTTCCCGCGGATCTCCAGCTCCGTGACGGAGGGGAAGTGGCGCAGGGCGGTCAGCTGGTCCGCCGAGCCCACACTCAGCGTCCGGTGGCCCAGCCTGCCCGCGGAGAGGACCCGCTCGGCGAAGAGGCCCGCCGGATACCGGTCCCAGCGTTCCCGGAACAGTGGCATGAGCTCAGGGTGACCGAGCACCCACTGACGGGCGTAGGGAACGGCTTCCGCGCCGCCCACCTCGTTGATCAGCAGGGCCATGTACGGCGCCTGCACATCGGTGAGCCCGGGATCCGACGGTTCGGGAAGATGACGCAGTCCGGCCGGACCGAGCCGGGCGAACAGCCGTGCCTCCCTGCCCGAGCGGAACGGGAACAGCGACGCCACGGCCTCGGAGACCCGGGCACGCGTCGTGTCGTCGAGCCAGGTCGCGTGCTGCGCGCAGAGCGCGGCCAGGACGTGGAGCTCGGTCCGGGCGACACCGCCCGCCGACCGTGCCTCGGCGTCCAGCAGGCCGTTGATCAGTACGGGATGCTCGCGGCGGCCGCAGTGGCCCGCCGCGAGCAGGATGACGTCCTGCCACTGCTGGGAGTCCGCCCGGCCGATCAGTTCGTGGAGGTGGCCGCCCTCGACGAACTCCTTCGCCGCGAGGAAGTCCTGGAAGGTCCGGTGGACGAACTGGTAGACGCCGTCGGCCCGCTCCTGGAGGACGCCGCTGCGGTTCAGCAGATGGGTCAGGACCTCCGGCGCCGCGCCCTGCCGCCGGATCTGCTCCATGCCCCGCAGCCCCTGCTCCAGCTGGTGCAGCGCCTGCTCGTGGTCCAGCTCAGTCTGGCCGCCCCGCACCAGCCAGATCGCGATGCGCTGGAGGAGCTGGGCCTGCTCGTCCACGTTCATCGTGATGCCCTCGGGGGCGTCGATCCGGCGCCGTCTGTCGCGGTTGCCGAGCAGCATCGCGAGCGCCGAGTCGTACAGGCTCCAGCGGGTCTCCGGCAGGAGGCCCTGGCGCCGTCGGTGCAGGGCGCAGATCACGGCGCATAGGAGCGGGGTGCGGGCCAGGTTGCTCAGGGTGGAGTTGGTGGCGAACTGCCGGGTCAGATCGCGCTCCAGCTCGCCCAGCGCCGCGTGGTCCGGGTCGTCCAGCCGGGCCGCCCGGTGCCAGGCCGCGACGAACGCCGCGATGTCCCCGTTCCGCATCGGCAGCAGCCGCAGCTCCTCGAAGTCCTCCGAGGCCAGCCAGTCCGGGGCCACCGCGTGCGGGCGCACGGTCGCCACGCAGCGGGTCGCCGGGTAGCGGCGCAGCAGCCGGGACAGCCAGTCGTACGCGGCCTCGCGCTCGTCCGGCGGGACCTCGTCCAGGCCGTCCACCAGCAGCAGCCCGCGACCCGCCTCCAGAACCCGGCCGGTCCAGCCCTCCGGCGGGTCGTCGACGGCCGTCGCGGCGGCGGCGGCCAGCTGCCCGACGGACGGGAAGGAGCCGCCCCGCGCCCGCAGGGTGCGCAGCGGGACGACGAAGGGCACCAGCCCGTTGAGCGCCGTCAGCTTCGGGCCGAGGGTCCCGGCGGAAGCGTGCGCCGCCAGCCACCAGAGCAGGGTGGTCTTCCCGGCCCCCGCGTCGCCCCGCAGCAGCACCCGGGGGCGCTCGGCGAGCAGGGCGTCGACGCGCCGGGATGCGGGGCCGGGCTCCTCGGGGGCCGTGGGGCGGCCGCCCGGCTGGGCCTCCAGGCTGAGGTAGGCGGTGTCCAGGTCCCATTCGGAGTCGTGCCGGCCGAGCTCGTCCAGCCCGAAGATCTTGGTGCGCCGGTAGGCGGCGCCGAGCGCGGCCGCGTACTCCTCCTCGTAGCGCAGGTCCTTGGGGAAGTGTCCGTGGACCTGTTCGTGGTGGAGCTCGGTGCCGGTCTGCCCGTACACCAGCCGGAACGGATCGGAGGCGAGGAGCGGACCGAGCGGTACGCATTCGACCCGGCGGCCCCCGCGTTTCGGCGGGATCTGCCGGGCGATGCCGAGCAGGACGCTGCCGGCGAAGACCGGTCCGCCGGAGAGCCCGCGCAGCGCGGGCGGCTCACGGTCCGACCCGGCGGGCGGTCCGTCCAGCTCGCAGACGAGCACATGGCGCGGGCGGCCCGCTGACGGCAGCACGGTGGCGGTGTACTGGTCGGCCTCCAGATGCTCGTCGGGGCCGTGGCGCTGCACATCGGGGAAGCCGGTGATCTCGCAGCCGGTGAGCGCCTGGCTGCTGTGCAGCACGCCGAGCCGCACCGGTTCCGCCGGGAACAGCGGGGCGGCCGTCTCGACGAGGGCGGCGTCGAGGCCGTGGTCGATCCAGACGACGGCCGAGTCCGTGGGGCCGGTGACGTCCGGGTGGGCGATGGCGCAGCGGCCGCCGCCCCTGACGACGTGGGCGCAGGTCAGCACCAGCCGGTCGGTGAGCAGGACACCGCTGCCCTGAGCGGAGCCGGCGCCCAGGACCACGACGGTGCGGTCCGCGGGCGGTATGGCCGTCACAGCCGGGGCCGCCCCTGGCCGAACGGGTCGGTACTGCCGTCGGCGCCCGACGCGCCGGTACCGCCGTCGGCGCCGAAGCGTTCGGTGCTGCCCTCGCTCTCGTTGCCGATCTGCCAGGCCTCGCCGGTCGTGGCGTCACGCGGTTTCAGGGTGAAGGCGACCTTGTGGGTGTGGCCGGTGGCGCGGCCCGCGTCGGCGCCGGCCTCCACCACCCAGGCCTTCACCCGGGCGGATCCCTTGACCTCCTTGCGGAGTTCGAGGGTGAACTCCATCTGGATGTCGCCTACCTCGAAGGCGAGCGGGCGGCCGGTGCCCCGGGTGGCGGCCTCGATGAGCTGGTTGCGGACCGACTCGACGGCGTCGGCCAGCTCGATGCCGTCGTGGCGCCCCCTGCCCGGGGCGCCACCGCCGCTGTTTCCGCCCGTACCTGCGGTGTTGCCGGTCATGTGCCGTCCCCCCGGAGCCGATCGGTTCTCGCCGTGCCAGCGTAGTCAGGTTGCCTGCCGAAGGTCCCGAAACGGACAGCCTTTGGTCCCACCGGCGGTGACAAGGCGCACAGCCCTTTCGAGGCCTACTAGCCGGCTTAGGAGCACGCGCCATGATCGCCGGAGGGACCTTCGGCCCTGCGCCCGGCGGGACCTTGGGAGCTACGGGATGAAGTGCCCCGAAAACGGGTCCATGTCTGTTTGGAGTGGTTTGGAACTGGGCTTAAACGTCTCCGGACGAAGAGAGGCGAAGAGATTCGACGGCTCGCGAGAGGTGCGTTCCGGGGCTCGCGGAAGTGGTTTCCCGGGGTGTCGGCTACGGCTTTTCTTCGTAGATGGGGGGTTTGAGCACCGGTCGGGTGGCGGGTTACCAAGGGATGGCCAGCCCGGCAGGAGCGCCGGGTCCAGTCATCCCGGAGGTTTTCCGCTTATGTCGAAGCGCGTTACGTTCAAGCACTCCCACCGCCCGTCCGCCTCCCGTGTGCGCGGCGCCGTGGTGGCGGCCGGTCTGGGTACGTCGATGGTTCTCGGTGCGGGCGCTGCGTTCGCGGCCGGCACGACGGGCACCCCCCACACCGCGAGCCTGGCGAGCACCACCACGGCCGACTCGGTCGCCGAGCAGGCGGCCGCGCAGGGCGAGGCCGCCAAGCACACGGCCGAGAAGAAGGCCGAGGCGGCGAAGAAGAAGGCCGAGGCCAAGAAGAAGGCGGCCAAGAAGGCCGCCAAGAAGCTTCGCTGGGAGACCCCGGTCCACCACTACGAGCTGAGCGCGAGCTTCGGCAACGACGGCAGCCGCTGGGCGCACAAGCACTCCGGCCAGGACTTCGCCGTGCCGATCGGCACCAAGGTCGAGGCCGCCCGCACCGGAACCATCGTGAAGGCCGGCCCGAACGGCGGCGGCGACGGCCCCGCGTACGGCAACGCCATCGTGATCAAGCACAGCAACGGCCGCTACTCGCAGTACGCGCACCTGTCGAAGATCGACGTGCACATCGGCCAGCACGTGAAGAAGGGGCAGAAGATCGCCCTGTCCGGCAACACCGGCAACTCCAGCGGTCCGCACCTGCACTTCGAGATCCGGAACACCGCGAACTACGGTTCCGCGATCAACCCGGTCAACTACCTGCACAAGGTGGGTATCGACGTCTGACCCGCCACGACCCGGTCCGCTAACCGGCGGCACCCGGGTCGTGCGCCTGCGTCACCAGATCGACGGCGACCTCCAGGACGGCCTTGCGCTTGTCCTCGGGGTCGCCGTCGACGTCCTTGAGGGCCAACATGCCGGCGTGCATCGTGAAGAGCGCGCTGAAGCACCGCACCTGGTCGATCATCGGCGCCTCGGGGTCCTTGATCAGGTCGACGAGCCCCAGGACCCGGTCCTTGATCGTCACGCCGATGCTCAGGTCGCGCACGGTCGCCTGGTTCTCCTGCATGAAGCGGAAGAGCGGGGCGGCGGTCGTCAGCGCGTCGCTGTAGCGGGCGAGGATCTCCTTCTTCGTCTCCAGGGTGCGCGGCTGCCCCCGGCCCCAGACGATCAGTTCCTCGACGGGCCGGTTGAGGTCCTCGAAGATGCCGACGAGGATGTCTTCCTTCGTTTTGAAGTGGTAGTAGAGGGCGGCCTTGGTGACGTCCAGCTTCTCGGAGATCTCCCGCAGCGAGGTCTTCTCGTAGCCCTGCTCGGCGAAGAGTTCCAGAGCGACGTCCTGGATGCGCTGGCGGGTGTTGCCCCGGCGCGGCTGCGTCGTGCTGCTCATGGTGCTCTCCCCATACCTCATACTTACCTGACGCCCGGCTAGTTGCGGGGGTGCTTTCCCCCAGTGTAATCGACTAGCCGGGCGACAAGTAAGGGCCCGGTGAGCAGGGGACCAGGGGAGTTGGGGAAGATGTCGGACCTGAAGACGGCGACAGGCGGGAAGGCGGCCGACGGCAAGCCGAAGCGTGCGCCGAAGAGCGAGCCGCAGCAACGCAGCGTCCGGGTGGTGATCGTCGCCCTGCTGATCGCCATGCTGCTGGCGATGCTCGACAACCTGATCGTCGGCACCGCGATGCCGACGATCGTCGGAGACCTCGGAGGACTGCAACATCTGTCCTGGGTGGTGACCGCGTACACCCTTGCCACCGCTGCCTCCACGCCCATCTGGGGCAAGCTCGGCGACATGTACGGGCGCAAGGGCATGTTCCTCACGTCCATCGTGATCTTCCTGATCGGCTCGGTCCTCAGCGGCATGTCCCAGGACATGGGCCAGCTGATCGGCTTCCGGGCGATCCAGGGGCTCGGGGCCGGCGATCTGATGGTCGGGGTCATGGCGATCATCGGTGACCTCGTGCCGCCCCGCGAGCGCGGTAAGTACCAGGGCCTGATGGCCGGTGTCATGGCGATCACGATGATCGGCGGACGCTGGTCGGCGGCACCATCACCGACCACCTCGGCTGGCGCTGGGCCTTCTACATCAACATCCCGCTGGGCATCGTCGCCCTGGCCATGGTCACCGCCGTACTGCACCTCCCCAAGCGGGAGCGCAGGAAGGCGAAGGTCGACTACCTCGGGGCCGCGCTGCTGACGGTCGGCATCACCGCGATCGTGCTCGTGACCACCTGGGGCGGCTCGGAGTACGACTGGAACTCCGCCGTCATCATGGAGCTCATCGCGATCGGCGTCGCCTCGCTGGCCGGTTTCGTCTTCGTCGAGACGAAGGCCGCGGAGCCGATCATCCCGCCGCACATCTTCCGCAACCTGAACTTCACCCTGATGTCCGTGGTCGGCTTCATGGCGGGCTTCGTGATGTTCGGCGCGGTGCTGTTCCTGCCGCTGTTCCAGCAGTCGGTCCAGGGCGCGTCCGCGACCAACTCCGGACTCCTGCTGCTGCCGATGCTGCTCTCGATGATGGTCGTCTCGCTGATCGCGGGACGCGTCACCACCAGCAGCGGCCGGTACAAGATCTTCCCGATCATGGGCTCGACCCTGATGGTGGCCGGACTCTTCCTGCTCTCCACGATGGACACCGGCACCACCCGTCTCACCTCTGGCATCTACATGGCGGTGCTCGGCGCCGGCATGGGCTTCCTGATGCAGATCACGATGCTCGTCGCGCAGAACAGCGTCGAGCTGAAGGACATGGGCGTCGCCTCGTCCGCCACCACCCTGTTCCGTACGCTCGGCAGCTCCTTCGGCGTCGCGATCATGGGCGCCCTGTTCACCGGCCGGGTGCAGGACGAGATGGCCGCCCGCGGCGGCGGGGGAGCCACCGCGCACTCCGCCCAGCTGGACGCGGCGAGCCTGGCGAAGCTGCCGGTGCCGGTGCGCGAGGCGTACGAGTTCGCGGTGTCGTCCGGCACGCACATCGCCTTCCTGGTCGGCGCCTCGGTCGGCGTGGTCGCCCTGGTGGCGGCGCTCTTCGTCAAGGAGGTCCCGCTGCGCGGCGCGGCCCCGGACCCGGCCGAGAGCATGGTGTAGCCGTACGGCCGTTCGAGAAGAGGCCCCCGGTCCGCACGCGATTGCCGCGTACGGGCCGGGGGCCTCCCCGTTGCCGGGACCTGCGCGTCCCGCTCAGCTCTCCGAGGGGCCGTGGCCGGGGTCCTTGCCGCCGCTCGCGGCCGTCCTGCCGTTCGGCCGGGGGCCGCGCTGCTCGGCGAACTGGAGCATCGGGTAGCTCCCGGTGTCCGTCGGCGCGTGCTCCGGCAGCCACAGCACGGCGATCGCCCCGCCCACGCCCGCGGCCGCGCCCTCCGGGGCGGCGTTGCGGAAGGTCAGCCGGGCGCCGAGCACCCGCGCCTGACCGGCCGCGATCGTCAGCCCGAGACCGTGCCCGTGGCCCGCCCGGTCGGTCGATCCGGTACGGAACCGGCTCGGCCCCTCCCGCAGCAGCGCCGCCGGGAACCCCGCACCGTGATCGCGGATCCGGACCACCCGGCCCTCGACCGTGACCTCCACCGGGGTGGAGCCGTGTTTGGCGGCGTTGCCCAGCAGATTGCCCAGGATCCGCTCCAGCCGGCGCGGATCGGTGCTGACCCACGACTCGTGGACCACGTGGACCCGCACATCCGGGTCCAGCAGCGCGATCCGGCGGCTCACGAAGTCCCCCAGCGCGATCTCCTGCAGCTCGGCCCGCTCCGACGCGCTGTCCAGCCGGGCCACCTCCAGCACGTCCTCGACCAGGGTGCGCATCGCCTGCGCCCGGTCCCGTACCAGCTCCGTGGGGCGGCCCGGCGGCAGCAGCTCGGCCGCCGTCAGCAACCCCGTCACCGGGGTGCGCAGCTCGTGCGCGATGTCCGCGGTGACCCGGCGCTCCGCCTCGATCCGCTCGTTCAGCGCGTCCGTCAGCGCGTCCACCGCACCGGCCAGCTCATCGGTCTCGTCCCGCACGACACCGCCGACGGCATCCCGGACCCGGACCTCCGTACGGCCCTGCGCGACCTTCCCGGCCGCCGTCGCCGCCTTGCGCAGCCGGCGGGACAGCTGGCCGCCGATCAGCACCCCCAGCGCGCAGCCGCCGAAGACCACCGAGACCGAACCGATGATCAGGGCCCGGTCGAGATCGCCCATGATCGTGGTGGAGCGGTCCGCGAACCGGGTGTGCAGCGAGAGCACGTCACCGTTGGCCAGCGGCACGGCCGCCCACACGTCCGGCACCCCGCCGCCGTCCTCCACATGGGTGGCACGCCGGTTCTTCCGGGTCTCCTGGCGCAGGCTCTGCGGCATCGTCGGATCGTTGATCTTCGCGCCGAACCGGGGGTCGGCCTTCTTCGTCTTCGTCGCCTCGTAGAGCAGCTGGGCGTAGGTCAGCCGCTCCAGCTGGACCTCGCGGGCGTTCTCCAGCATCGAGACCCGGGCCGCGTTGTGCACGACCAGGCTCAGCGCGACCGCGATCAGGGCGCCGACCGCGGCGATCGCGATGCTGATCTTCCAGCGGACACTCGTCCGCAGGGACGGCCGCCTCATGCCCTGAGCTTGTAGCCGAAGCCGCGGACCGTCTCGATCCGGTCCTGGCCGATCTTCGTGCGCAGCCGCTGCACATGGACGTCCACGACCCGGGTGTCACCGCCCCAGCCGTAGTCCCAGACCCGCTCCAGCAGCTTGTCGCGGGAGAGCACCGTGCCGGGCGCGGACGAGAACTCCAGCAGCAGCCGCATCTCGGTCGGCGTCAGGCCCACCTGCTCGCCGCTCCTGCGCACTTCCATGCCCTCGGTGTCGACCTCCAGGTCACCGAAGACCAGCACCCCGCCCTCCGGCCCGTCCTCCGTACCGGCGGCGCTGCCCTGCCCGCTGCCGGAGGCGTGGCCGAAGCGGCGCAGCACGGCGCGGATCCGGGCGACCAGCACCGCGCCGTCGAAGGGCTTGGTGACGTAGTCGTCGGCGCCGGCCTCCAGACCGAGCACCACGTCGATCGAGTCGGCACGGGCAGACAGCATGATCACGGGCACCGTCGACTCGTCCCGGATCCGGCGGCACAGGCTCACCCCGTCCAGTCCGGGCACCATCACGTCGAGCAGCGCGATGTCGGGCCGGTCGGCCCGGAACGCTTCGAGGCCACGGAGCCCGTCGGGCATCGCGGTGACCACGAAGCCGTCCCGCTCCAGCGCCAGCTGGGTGGCCTCGCGGATGACGTCGTCGTCCTCGACGAACAGGACATGGGTCTCGGCCATCGGAAAGCTCTCAGTTCTTCGTCGGTTCCGTGGGCTCCGGGAAGGCCCCCTCCCCGGCGCCGACAGCTCGGTTGAAGTCGTTGTGCACCCGGTCCGTCTCGCTGAACCGGCTGTTCGCCCAGTGGTACGTGATCACTTCCTCGCCCGAGGGATAGGCGACCGCGTCCTTCTTCCCGTAGACCTGGGTCGTCACCACCAGATCACCGCGGTCGATGGTCCCGTAGACCGCCGGCTGCTCGGTGGTGAAGACGTTCTCGTACGTGCCGTCGGCGCGGGGCCGGTACACATAGGTGCCGACGCCCACCGAATCGCCGCAGGTCATCACGTTCACGACCACGTCGGCGCCGGGGCCGCCGGTCAGTTTCCCGTACGAGGTGTCCACCGGGTACTCGTCACCGGTGCAGGGCTTCAGATCCGTCCGGACCCGTTCGCTCACCTTCGTGTCCGCCTTGAGCAGCGCGACGGCGTCCACCCGCGGGGTCGGCCTCGCCCTGGACGGAACCGTGGCGGTCGGCGTGATCCGCACGACCGGCTGGGTGCCCGCCGGGCCCTCGTCGCGGGTGCCGGTGCCGCCGGTGGAGCAGCTGACCGCGAACAGCCCGACGACGGCGAGCCCGGCCAGAGCCGTACTGCTCGCCGCCCATCCGGTCAGCCGCCGTCCGCGTCCGCCACCGGATCTGCCACCGCTTCTGCTGCCGCTTTCCCCGTCGGTGACCGCGTCGTCGCTCGCGCCGCCGTCACCGCTGCCTGTCAGGCCGCGCACCGCTCCCGCCCCCGCTCGTCATGACGCCCGATCCGCCGCGCCGCGCTCCGGGTCCGTACCGGAGCGGTGGCAGAGGCGGCACGGGCGGCCGGCCGCTGCTCCCGGTCCTCGCGGATCCGGGCCTCCCTGGCCGCCTCTTCCCTGCTCTCCAGCTCCTGGCGCAGCCGCGCCAGGGCACGGTGCAGCGTGCTCTTCACCGTACCGGCCGACATGCCGAGCGCCGCGGCCGTCTCCTCCGTGCTCATCTGCTCCCAGTGTCGCAGGACGACGACGCTGCGCTGCTTGGGAGCCAGCACGCCCAGGACGTCCATCAGCAGGGCGCGGTCGGCGCGCTGCTCGGTGCCGTCCTCGATGCTGGCGTCGGGGAGCTGCTCGGTGGGGACCTCGTCCAGCCTGCGGGCCCGCCACCACTCGGTGCGGGTGTTGATCATGACGCGGCGCAGATAGGCGTCGGCGAGGGACTTGTCGGCGATGCCGTCCCAGCGGCGGTAGGTACGCGCCAGGGCCGTCTGCAGCAGGTCCTGCGCGTCCACGGGGTCGGGGACCAGCCGGCGTGCGCTGCGCAGCAGCGCATCCTGCCGGGTACGCACGTACTCCTCGAATCCGAGCACCTCGCCCTGCGCCATAACAACCGCCTCCATCCCCGTGGATCCCCTGTAGTACCGCTGCCAGCCGCTCAGTCGTCGGGCTGACGTCGGTGACGCTACGGAGCGGTTGTCACGAGGCTGTGCGGAGCAGCCATACGCCGACGCACGGCTGTCCATCGGTTGTGTAACAGCGCAGGAGGAGTGGGGCAAAGAGCCCCGGGGGGCTGCCGGCGGTCCGGGCGGGGAAGGCCCCCGCCCGGCCGTCAGGTCAGCGGCAGCCGGTACTGGGCGCCGGCCAGCGGTTCCACCAGTCCGTCCGCGACCAGCCCGTCCAGGGCGCGGGCCCGCTGCACCGGTTCGTCCCACACGGCGTTCAGCGCCGACTGCGGTACCGGTGTCACCGCCTCGCGCAGCACGGCGAGGAGCCGGCCGCGCACCTGCCGGTCGGTACCGGCGTACGTCTGGCCGCGGCGCGGCGGCCCCTGGTGCGCGGGCTTCCCGGCCAGCCGCCAGGCGCACTGCTCCGCGATCGGGCAGCGCGTGCAGTCCTCGTTCTTCGCGGTGCAGACGAGGGCGCCGAGCTCCATCGTCGCGGCGGCCCACCGCGCCGCCCGCTCGTCCTCCTCGGGCAGCAGCGCGCGGGCGAGCTTGCGCTCGGCGGCGGTGGTCGCGTTCGGCGGGTACTGGATGCCGGTCGCGGCCCGCGCGAACACCCGGCGGACGTTCGTGTCGAGGACGGCGTGCCGCTGCCGGTAGGCGAACGAGGCCACGGCCGCCGCCGTGTACTCACCGATCCCGGGCAGCGCGAGCAGCTGGGCGTGCTCGCTCGGTACGTCGCCGCCGTGCCGTTCCGTTATTGCCTGGGCGGCCCCGTGCAGCCGCAGCGCTCGCCGGGGGTAGCCGAGCCGGCCCCAGGCGCGGACCGCCTCGCCGGGAGGGTCGGCCGCGAGGTCGGCGGGGCGCGGCCAGCGGGCCAGCCACTGTTCGTAGACCGGGAGGACCCGGTTGACGGGGGTCTGCTGCAGCATGAACTCGCTCACCATCACACCCCAGGCGCCCGCTTCGGGGCGGCGCCAGGGCAGATCGCGGGCGTGCTGGTCGAACCACCCGATGACGGGGGTGTGAAGGGATGCGGGGGGCGTCTGTGTCGCTGTGGTGGCAGTCATCGCACGTCCGATCCTGGCACGGAAAGGCAGACGACGGACGGGTGCACGGGGGTGTCGCCCCTCATAAGAGCCCTTGGAGTGATAGTGCCACCCGTCTGTCCCCGTGCCGCCTGACCTCCGGTCCGGCAACTGGCCGCACCCCCCGGACCCGGTTGCGGCAAGTGGCCGCACGGCGGGCATCCCTGGTTGCGGATACGCCCTCCCGGGATGATGATCCGCAAAACTTGGTATCGGGGCGGCGGGTGGGGCGGGAGTTGGGGCGGATCTCTCGTAGAGTTTGCGCCGTGGGATCTTTGCGTAATCCGATCGGGCCGCTTCCCTCCACCATTTACTGGCGACGGAGGGCAGTCGCGGCGACGCTGATCGCGCTGCTCGCCGTGCTGGTCGTATGGGCCGTCACCTCCCGTGGCGGCAAGGGGGACCACGACGACTCCAGGGCCCCCGGCTCCGGTCCCACTGACGCGATCACGCCAGGGCCCTCGGGATCCGGCCCGGCGATCAGCGAACAGCCGGGCGGGCGCGACGAGTCGGGCGGCTCCGGCGGGGACGACGGCAACGGCAGCGGAGGTTCAGGCTCCGGTTCCGCCGGCTCGGACGGTTCGGACGGCTCCGGCAACGGCGGCTCGGGCAGCGCCGGTTCCGGTTCCGACGGCGGCTCCGGCAGCGGTTCGGGTTCCGGCTCCGGCAGCTCCGGCGGCAGCGGCACGACCACCGGACAGCGGCTCCCGGCCGGCTCCTCCGTCCCCGACTGCACCGCGGGCGCACTGCAGTTGACCCTCAAGAGCGACGTGAGTTACGCGCCCGGCGAGAAGCCGAAGTTCCGGCTGATCGCCAAGAACACCTCCGCCACCGACTGCAAGGCCGACCTCGGCCCGAAGAGCACGGTGCTCACCATCACCGAGGCGGGCGGTGACGACAACGAGGTCTGGTCCTCCAAGGACTGCCCGCGCAACGCGACCGCCGTGCTGCTGAAGGTCCCGGCGGGCGCGACCGTCGTCCACACCGTGGAGTGGAACCGCGCCAAGAGCGCCCCGAAGTGCGCGACGCCGCCGCCGGGGAACGCCGGACCCGGTACGTATCTGGTCGAGGCCAAGGCGCCGGGCGAGCCGGTGCAGCGCGCCTCGTTCGTCCTCGCGAAGGACTGACCCGCCGAAGGGCTCACGGATGGGGGGCGGGGGGCGCACGCCCCGCCCCCCCATCCGTACCGCTACAGGTACCGCTACACGTACCGTTCGAGGATCGACGACTCGGCCAGCCGCGACAGGCCCTCGCGCACACTGCGCGCCCGCGCCTCCCCGACCCCGTCCACCGTCTGGAGATCGTCCACGCTCGCCGCGAGCAGCTTCTGCAGACCGCCGAAGTGCTCCACCAGCCGGTCGATGATCGCCCCGGGCAGCCGCGGCACCTTCGCCAGCAGCCGGAAACCGCGCGGCGAGACCGCGGAGTCCAGCGTCTCGGGGGAGCCGCTGTAGCCCAGGGCCCGCGCCACGACGGGCAGTTCGAGCAGTTCGGTGTGGGACAGCGCGTCCAGCTCGGTGAGCGCCTCCGCCACCGTGCGCGACCGCTTGGCGGTCGGCTCCGGCACGTAGTCGCGCACGACCAGCTCGCGCTCCGGCTCCACGCCCGCGATCAACTCGTCGAGCTGGAGCGAGAGGAGCCGGCCGTCGGTGCCCAGCTCCACCACGTACTCGGCGATCTCGGTCGCGATCCGGCGCACCATCTCAAGGCGCTGCGCGACGGCAGTCACGTCCCGGACGGTCACCAGGTCCTCGATCTCCAGGGCGGAGAGCGTGCCGGCCACCTCGTCGAGCCGGAGCTTGTAGCGCTCCAGGGTGGCGAGGGCCTGGTTGGCGCGCGAGAGGATCGCGGCGGACTCCTCCAGGACCCGGCGCTGCCCGTGCACGTACAGCGCGATGAGGTGCATCGACTGCGAGACCGAGACCACCGGGAAACTGCACTGCCGGGAGACCCGGTCCGCCGTGCGGTGGCGGGTGCCGGTCTCCTCGGTGGGGATGGAGGCGTCCGGGACCAGCTGCACGCCGGCGCGCAGGATCTTGGTCATGTCCTTGTCGAGGATCAACGCCCCGTCGAGCTTGGCCAGCTCTCGCAGCCGGGTCGCGGTGAATTCCACGTCAAGCACGAAGCCGCCGGTGCACATCGACTCGACGGTCTTGTCCATGCCGAGCACGATCAGCCCGCCGGTGTTGCCACGGAGAATGCGCTCCAGGCCGTCCCGCAGGGCCATTCCGGGCGCGACGGCACTCAACGAGGCGCGCATCAGCGCCTCGTTACCGGTGCCTTGGCCGGACTTTCCGGGCGATGCTGCCCGGTCGCTGGCTGCCACTGCACTCCTCCGGTCACAGGTTTGCGGTGCCCTCGGGGCCCCTCCTCCGGATCGGGCACGATCCGAACGAAACACCCCACGTCCCTCGTACCGTTCGTACGGACGGGCGAGACCAGGGCAAAGTCTACCGGCGTGCGCCGTCCTCCTGCGGGGCCTGTGCGCGGGACCGGCGCGGGAGGACTCTCAGCGCGTCGCCCATGTTGGCGACTTCCGTGACCTTCATACCGGCCGGGACCTTGCCCGGATCGGTCGGGACCAGCGCGTGTGTGAAGCCCAGACGGTGCGCCTCCGCCAGTCTGCGCTGGACCCCCGTGACCCGTCTGACCTCGCCCGCGAGCCCCACCTCACCGATCGCCACAAGATTCTTGGGCAGCGGTGTGTCACTCGCGGCACTGGCCAGGGCCAGCGCGATCGCGAGGTCCGCGGCGGGCTCGGTGAGCTTCACGCCGCCGACCGTCGCGCAGTAGATGTCCCGCTTGCCGAGCGCGCTGATCCGGCCGCGCTGCTCCAGTACGGCCAGCATCATCGACACCCTGGACGTCTCAAGACCCGAGGTGGTGCGCCGGGGTGAAGGGATCTGCGAGTCCACCGTGAGCGCCTGCACCTCCGCGACCAGGGGGCGCTTGCCTTCGAGCGTGACGGTCAGGCAGGTGCCGGGCACGGGTTCGTCGCGCCGGGTGAGGAAGAGGCCGGACGGATCCGCGAGGCCGGTGATGCCCTCGTCGTGGAGCTCGAAGCAGCCGACCTCGTCGGTCGCCCCGTACCGGTTCTTCACGCCACGTACGAGCCGGAGCCGGGCATGGCGGTCGCCCTCGAAGGACAGCACCACGTCGACCAGGTGCTCCAGCAGCCGGGGCCCGGCGATCGCCCCGTCCTTGGTGACGTGACCGACCAGGAGGGTGGCCATGCCGCGCTCCTTGGAGGCCCGGATGAGCGCCCCGGCGACCTCGCGGACCTGTGCCATCCCGCCGGGCGCGCCCTCGATCTCTGGCGAGGCCACGGTCTGCACGGAGTCCAGCACGAGCAGGGACGGCTTGACCGCGTCCAGGTGGCCGAGGACCGCCGACAGATCGGTCTCCGCGGCCAGGTACAGATGGTCGTTGATCGCCCGGATCCGGTCGGCCCGCATCCGGACCTGGCTGGCCGACTCCTCGGCGGTGACGTAGAGCGTGCGGTGCTCGTCGCTCGCGGCCTTGGCCGCCACGTCGAGCAGCAGGGTGGACTTGCCCACACCCGGCTCGCCCGCCAGCAGCACCACGGCACCGGGCACCAGACCGCCGCCCAGCACCCGGTCCAGCTCACCGACGCCGGTCGAGCGGGCGGTGGCCTGCCTGCTGTCCACCTGGCCGATCGGGAGCGCCGCGGTCGAGACGCGGCCGGCCGCCGTGGTCCGTACCGCGGGGGCGCCGCCGAACTCCTCGACCGTGCCCCACGCCTGGCACTCGGGGCAGCGGCCGAGCCACTTGGCGGTCGTCCAGCCGCATTCCGTGCAGCGGTAGGACGGCCGGTCCTTCGCGGATTTCGTACGGGTGGCCATGGCGCCACCGTATAGGTGCCCTCTGACAGTGCCGTCCGGGGCGGTGCGGGGAAGGGTGCGCGCGCGGGCGTACGCCCCCTTCCCGCACCGCCCCGGGACACCGGGAGCAGGAGATCCCGCCCGATCCTGTCCGCTTTCACGCGATACGTTCACCCGAAAGGGTTGAATCTACCCAAGGGGCGCCAGGGCCGGACCCCGGTCTGCCTACGGTCGCAAGGTGACGAGCAGCAGGCTGGAGACACCCGCGAGCACCCCCGGCGTACACCGGACGCAGCATCGTGCGCCCCACTCCTCACCGAAGAAGCCGCCTGCCCGTTACGAGCCGTATCTCGACGGCCTCTTCACCTACTGCCTCTCCGTGCTCTGCGACCACGACGCCGCCACCGACGCGCTCGGCGGTGTCCTCGCGCTGGCGGAACGGCAGGGCGGACGGTGTCCCTCGGACGAGGAGGAACGTAAAACCTGGCTGTACGCGCTGGCCAGGTGGACGTGTCTGCGCAGGCTCACCGAACAGAAGCAGGGCCGCCAGGCGCACCGTCAGCACGACAAGACCGGGCCCGTGAAGGGGAACCGTCGCGCCCCGGCCGCCCAGGGGGCGCGCACAGGACGGCGTACGCCCCCCACGGCCGCCCACACCCCCAAGGCGCCGGCCGCACCGTCCCGGCCCGCACTGCCACAGCCCGCCCCGGCCCACGGCCCCGCCCCGGCCCACGGCCCCGCCCTGGCCCACGGCCCCGCCTTGGCCTCCGCCCCCGAGAGCCCCGCGGCCGCGGAGGCGCACCGCCGCGAGCTGGCGCAGCTGGCCTGGCCCGAGGCCGCCGGCACCACCCCCGAACAGCGGGAGGCGCTGGAGCTCGCGGTACGGCACCGGCTCACCCCGGTCGCGGTCGCCGCGGTCCTGGGCCTGGAGACCGCCGCCGCCAGGGAGCTCCTGGCCGCGGCCGCCTGCGAGGTCGAGCGGACCAGGGCCGCCCTCGCGGTCGTCGAGTCGGGCGGCTGCCCCGCGGCGGGCCGGCTCACCGGTGACCGGCGTGTGCTGCTCTCCGCCACCCTGCGCCGCGAGCTCGTACGGCATGTGGACGACTGCCCCCGCTGCCGTCGCACCGCGGAGCGGGCCGACGCCGAGGGCCCGTGGCCGGGTGCGGCCGTCACCCCGGCCGCCGCGCCGGCGGTCGTCGAGGCGCCGCGCCCGTCCGCGTATGTGGCGATGATCCACGCCCAGAAGCACCAGAAGAATCGGTCCGCCACTCCGCGGTTCGACCGGGCGGGCTTCCCGATGGACCCCAAGGACCACGCCGCGCGCCGGGACCGGCTGCGGTCCAGGGTCATGACGACGACGGTGGTCGCCACGGTCGTCTGCGCCCCGGTGATCGCCCTGTGGTCCGCCTACCGGGGCGCACCGCTCACCGGCGAGGGGCACGACGGGTCCTCGGTCACCGCGACCGAGACGGACGGCAGCGGCGATCCGTACGAGCGCTACGAGAACGCGGGCAACGCCACCCCCGAGTCCGGCTCCCGCTTCACCGACGACGGCGGCCGCCCGGACATCTCGGCCGAGGTCATCAGCGTCGGCACGGGGCCCGGCCATGACGGGGGACGCCACCGCGCGGGCGGGCTCACCGTCGAGGCACGCCCGTACGGCTCCACCACGATGATCACGCTGACCGCGTCGAAGGCCGGCCCGGTCGCCTGGTCGGCCCGGACCGGGGCGTCCTGGCTGCGCCTCAGCAGCTCCTCCGGGAAGCTCGCGGCGGGCGGCAGCGTCACGATCCGGGTCCTCGTCGACCAAGGGCGCGAACCGGCCTCGCGGTGGACGGCACGGGTCGCGCTCGCCCCGTCGGGCGCTGTCGTCGCGATCCACGGCGACGGCGGGAGGCGCCCGTCGGGCGTCGGGCCGCACCCCTCGAACCCCCCGCAGCCGAACCGCTCGGTCCACCCGCGCCCCCCGGTGCCGTCGGACCCTTCACCGTCCTCACCGGATCCCAGGCAGCCGACACCGGATCCGACGGACCCGACGCCGGACCCGACGGATCCCACGACGACCCCGACGGACCCGGGCGAGCCGAGCCCGTCCCCGGAACCGACGGACCCGTCGGATCCGACCGTCCCGGGAGAGAGCCCGAGCGCCCCGCCCCCGCCGAACTGACCGACCACCCGCCGACACGGCCCCCGGAAGCCGCGAGCCCCCGGTACTACGCCGGATCGGCCGGGTGGGGCGCCATCGGCAGCAGCGAGGAGAGCCGCTCCTCGCACAGCCCGGCCAGCCGGTCGTACGCCTCCTTGCCCATCAGCTCGGTCAGCTCGGGGCGGTACGACACGTACACCGGCTCGCCGGCCCCGTGCGCGGAGGTCGCGGAGGTGCACCACCAGTGCAGGTCATGGCCGCCGGGACCCCAGCCCCTGCGGTCGTACTCACCGATCGTCACCTGGAGCACCCGGGTGTCGTCGGGCCGGTCGATCCAGTCGTACGTACGCCGGACCGGCAGCTGCCAGCACACGTCCGGCTTGGTCTCCAGGGGCTCCTTGCCCTCCCGCAGTGCCAGGATGTGCAGCGAGCAGCCTGCTCCGGCCGCGAAGCCGGGCCGGTTCTGGAAGATGCACGAACCCTCCCAGCGCCGGGTCTGGCGCTCCCCGTCGTCATCGGTCTGCACCCAGCCCGACTCCGTACCCACGTCGTGGAACTGCCACAGCTCCGGGGTCAGCCGGGCCACATTCTCCGCGACCCGCTTCTCGTCGTCCTCGTCCGAGAAGTGGGCGCCCAGCGTGCAGCACCCGTCGTCCGCGCGACCGGCCTGGATGCCCTGGCAGCCGCTGCCGAAGATGCAGGTCCACCTGGACGTCAGCCAGGTCAGGTCGCAGCGGAGGACCTGCTCGTCGTCGGCGGGGTCCGGGAACTCCACCCAGGCCCGCGCGAAGTCGATCCCCGTCTCGTCGGGCCCGTCGGGCCCCTTTGCTTCTGCCTGCCGCATCTCCTGCTTCGTCTTCTGCTTCTTCGTGACTTTGTCCGGCTTCGCCTTTTTCGTCTTTGGCACGCGCCCAGAGTAAGGCGGCAGGCGGGCAGTAGCGTTCTGCGTATGAGACTCGGAGTCCTCGACGTGGGGTCGAACACGGTTCATCTGCTGGTGGTCGACGCGCACCCCGGCGCCCGCCCGCTGCCCGCGCACTCGCACAAGGCGGAGCTGCGCCTGGCCGAGCTCCTGGACGAGGACGGCGCGATCGGCCCGCTCGGCGTGGACCGGCTGGTGGCGACGGTCACCGGCGCGGCACAGGCGGCGGAGGACAAGGGCTGCGAGGACGTGCTGGCCTTCGCCACCTCCGCGGTACGGGAGGCGAGCAACGCCGACGCCGTGCTGGCCCGGGTGCGGGACGAGACCGGCATCGACCTCACCGTCCTGAGCGGTGCGGAGGAGGCCCGGCTCACCTTCCTCGCCGCCCGCCGCTGGTTCGGCTGGTCGGCGGGGAAGCTGCTGGTCCTGGACATCGGCGGGGGCTCGCTGGAGATCGCGTACGGCATCGACGAGGAGCCGGACGCCGCCGTGTCACTGCCGCTCGGCGCCGGACGGCTCACGGCGGGCTGGCTGCGGGGCGATCCGCCGGACCCGGTGGAGGTGCGGGCGCTGCGCCGGCACGTCCGGGCGAGCATCGCCCGCAGCGTCGGGGAGTTCACCCGATTCGGCCGCCCCGACCACGTCGTGGCCACCTCCAAGACCTTCAAGCAGCTCGCCAGGATCGCCGGCGCCGCCCGCTCCACCGAGGGGCTGTACGTGCAGCGCACCCTCAGCCGCAAGGCGCTGGAGGAGTGGGTGCCGAAGCTCGCGGCGATGACGGTCGAGGAGCGCGGCGGCCTCCCCGGTGTCTCCGACGGACGGTCCGCCCAGCTGCTGGCGGGCGCGCTGGTCGCGGAGGGGGCCATGGACCTGCTGGGCGTCGAGGAGCTGGAGATCTGCCCCTGGGCGCTGCGCGAGGGAGTCATCCTGCGCCGCCTGGACCACCTCCCGACGCGGGACGCGGCGGCCCTGGCCTGACGGCTGTGCGCACGGCAGCGGCGTACGGGTGCGGAACGGCCATGGCCCTTCTCACTTTCAGCCGGGCTCCCTCTCCACCGTGCACCGGGGCCCGTACGCTGTCTGCGTGACAGAACCAGTGGTGCGCGTCCCGGATGCGAAGGTCGCCCTGTCGACGGCCTCCGTCTACCCGGAGTCGACGGCGACGGCCTTCGAGATCGCCGCGCGCCTGGGGTACGACGGCGTCGAGGTCATGGTCTGGACCGACCCGGTCAGCCAGGACATCGAGGCGCTGCGCCGGCTCTCGGACTACCACCAGGTGCCGATACTCGCCGTGCACGCCCCCTGCCTGCTGATCACCCAGCGCGTCTGGTCCACCGACCCGTGGGTCAAGCTCCAGCGGGCCCGCGCCGCCGCGGAGAAGCTCGGCGCCACGACCGTGGTCGTCCACCCCCCGTTCCGCTGGCAGCGGCAGTACGCGCGTGACTTCGTCACCGGGATCTGGCGGATGGCGGACGAGACGGACGTGCGGTTCGCCGTCGAGAACATGTACCCGTGGCGCTACCGGGACCGGGAGATGCTCGCGTACGCCCCCGACTGGGACGTCACCAACGACGACTACCGGCACTTCACCGTGGACCTCTCGCACACCGCGACCGCCCGCACGGACGGCATGGCCATGGTCGACCGGATGGGCGACCGGCTGGCCCACGTCCACCTCGCGGACGGCAAGGGCTCCGGCAAGGACGAGCACCTGGTGCCCGGCCGGGGCGACCAGCCCTGCGCCGAGCTCCTGGAGCGGCTGGCCCGTACCGGCTTCGGCGGCCATGTCGTCGTCGAGGTCAACACCCGCCGGGCGATGTCCACCGCCGAACGCGAGGCGGACCTGGCCGAGGCGCTGGCCTTCACCCGGCTGCACCTCGCCTCCTCCTCCGCCCCGTCGCCGCGCCCGTGACCGAGGGCGACGGGAGCCAGGCCCCGCCCCCCAGACGCCGCGGCCGCCCCTCCCGCACGGAGGCGAAGACCGGCCCCGACGCCCGCACCCGCATCCTGGAGGCGGCCCGCACCGAGTTCTCCGAGCGCGGCTACGACAAGACGTCCGTCCGGGGCATCGCGAAGGCGGCCGGAGTGGACGCGGCCCTGGTCCACCACTACTTCGGTACGAAGGACGAGGTGTTCGCCGCCGCGATCGAGCTCTCCTTCGAACCCGCCCTGGTGCTCCCGGACATCCTCGGCAGCAGCACGGAGGGCCTGGGGGAGCGGCTGGCCGGCTACTTCATCGGAGTGTGGGAGAACCCGGCGTCCAGGGCCCCGCTGCTGGCGATCATGCGTTCCGCGATGACCCACGAGGCGGCGGCGAAGGTCCTGCGCGTCTTCGTACTGCGCCGCCTGCTTGACCGCATCGCCGACCAGTTGGACGTCCCCGACGCCACCTTCCGCGCGGAGCTGGTCGCGTCGCACATGGTGGGCATCGCGGTACTGCGCTACGTGATCCGGGCGGAGCCGCTCGCCTCCGCAGACCCGCAGAAGATCATCGCGATGGTGGGCCCCACGCTGCAGCGCTACCTCACGGAGGCCTGACCGTTCCCCGATCCCGGATACCGGACACCCCGTCCAGATCCTGGCGTCACAGGCGTACGCTCGGAACCAGTCTTTTCTGTCGAAGGAGCGAGAGACGATGCCCCAGCTGAGGTCCCGCACTGTCACCCACGGCCGCAACATGGCGGGCGCGCGCGCCCTTATGCGCGCCTCGGGCGTAGCGAGCGAGGACATCGGCAAGCCGATCATCGCGGTCGCCAACTCCTTCACGGAGTTCGTCCCGGGCCACACCCACCTCGCCCCCGTCGGCCGGATCGTCTCCGAGGCGATCCTGGCCGCGGGCGCCGTCCCCCGCGAGTTCAACACCATCGCGGTCGACGACGGCATCGCGATGGGTCACGCCGGGATGCTCTACAGCCTCCCGTCCCGCGACCTGATCGCCGACTCCGTCGAGTACATGGCCGAGGCGCACTGCGCGGACGCGCTGATCTGCATCTCGAACTGCGACAAGATCACCCCCGGCATGCTGATGGCCGCGATGCGCCTCAACATCCCCACGGTCTTCGTCTCCGGCGGCCCGATGGAGGCCGGCAAGGCCACCCTCGTCGACGGCACGGTCCGCAAGCTCGACCTGGTCAACGCGATCAGCGACGCGGTCGACGAGAGCATCTCCGACGAGGACATGCTCCGCATCGAGGAGAACGCCTGCCCCACCTGCGGCAGCTGTTCCGGCATGTTCACCGCCAACTCGATGAACTGCCTGACCGAGGTCCTCGGCCTCTCCCTCCCCGGCAACGGCTCCGTCCTCGCCACGCACACCGCCCGCAAGGCGCTGTACGAGGAGGCCGGCCGCACGATCGTCGAGATCACAAAGCGCTACTACGAGCAGGACGACGAGACGGTCCTGCCGCGCGCCATCGGCACCCGCGCCGCGTTCGACAACGCGATGGCGCTCGACATCGCCATGGGCGGCTCGACCAACACGATCCTGCACCTGCTCGCCGCCGCCCAGGAGGCGGAGCTGGCGTACGACCTGGAGGACATCAACGCGGTCTCGCGCCGCGTCCCGTGCCTCGCCAAGGTCGCGCCCAACGTGGCGCCCGGCGGTACGTACTACATGGAGGACGTCCACCGGGCCGGCGGTATCCCCGCCATCCTCGGTGAGCTGCACCGCGGCGGACTGCTCAACGAGGACGTGCACTCCGTGCACTCCGACACCCTCTCCGAGTGGCTGAAGAACTGGGACATCCGGGGCGGCTCACCGTCGCCGGAGGCCGTCGAGCTGTGGCACGCCGCCCCCGGCTGCGTCCGTTCCGCGACCGCCTTCTCGCAGTCCGAGCGCTGGGACACCCTCGACCTGGACGCGGCAGGCGGCTGCATCCGCGACGTGGAGCACGCGTACTCCAAGGACGGCGGCCTCGCGGTCCTCAAGGGGAACCTCGCGGTGGACGGCTGCGTCGTGAAGACGGCCGGCGTCGACGAGTCGATCTGGACCTTCGAGGGCCCGGCGGTCGTCTGCGAGTCGCAGGAGGACGCCGTCGACAAGATCCTCCGCAAGGAGATCGAGCACGGCGACGTCGTCGTCATCCGTTACGAGGGCCCGCGCGGCGGCCCCGGCATGCAGGAGATGCTCTACCCGACCTCCTTCCTCAAGGGCCGGGGCCTGGGCAAGACCTGCGCGCTGGTCACCGACGGCCGCTTCTCCGGCGGCACATCGGGCCTCTCCATCGGCCACGCCTCTCCGGAGGCGGCGTCCGGCGGCACCATCGCGCTCGTCGAGGACGGCGACCGGATCCGGATCGACATCCCGAACCGCTCGATCGAGCTCCTGGTCGCGGAGGACGAGCTGGCCACCCGCCGGGAGGCGCTGAACGGCGTCTACGCGCCGAAGAACCGCGACCGCAAGGTCTCGGCGGCGCTGCGTGCCTACGCGGCCATGGCGACCAGCGCGGACCGGGGCGCAGTCCGCGACGTCTCCAAGCTCGGCTGACACCCGCACCCACGACACCCCGCTCCACCGCCCGGCCCCTCTCGCGAGGGGCCGGACGCGTTTTACGGCCCACCCGCCCGTCGTGGCCCGAGAACGACTCCGTGTGACCGGTCGATCGCAGTAAGCTCGCCCCCTTGCCATGCATGACCATGATTGGGGGAGTATGCGAACTTCCGTACGCAGCTCAGTAGTCATCGCGTCAGCCGTCACCGCCCTCGCGGCACTGGCCGCTGTCCCGGCCGGTGCGGCGTCGGCCGCACCCACACCGATCGCGCCCGCGCCGGGCGCCGCCACCCCGGCCGGCGTCTGCGGAGCCGGGTACACCCAGATCGACTCGCACGTGTTCAAGGACGCGTCGGCCGAACTGGCCCGCGTCTACCTGCTCTACAACGCGAGCACCAAGTTCAACTGCGTGGTCACCTTCCACGCCGCCGCCACCGAGGGCAAGGCGCTGACCACCGGCGCCTGGCTCGACGTGGACGGGGACGGCAAGGAGCAGGTCAAGGACCAGGGAAGGTACTCCTCGTACGCGGGTCCGGTCCGCCTCGCCGCCGGCAGCCACTGCGTGAAGTGGGGCGGCATGATCGAGACGGCCGCCGGGACGTACGCGTACACCAGCCCGTGGAGCCACTGCGGCTGACGCGCGACGGCGCCGCGCCCGCCCCTCGGGAGCGAGCGCGGCGCCACCGCCCCGGCCCTGGGACAATCGATCCTGTGAGCGAGAACAGCGAGACCCCCGACGACATCGCGCCCGGCGCCACCGAGTCCGCGACGGCGCCCGCCGGTGCCTCCGCGACCACCCCCGGACCGCAGCCCGAGCCCATCCGCTTCTTCGGCACGACCTGGGTCGCCCATGATGGTCACTACGGTCTGCGCCGCGTCGGGGCCGCCGTCGGTTCGCTCGCCGCGGCCGCCGCGTCCTGCTTCGTACTGCGGTTCGCCTACCAGGGTCTGGAGATCGCTGACGTCGGCAGCTTCGTCGGCGTCCTGGTGGTCCTGATGTTCGCCGTCTGCAGTGCGATCGCCTTCCGCAAGACGTGGGAGGGCTTCAGCAGCCGCCCGGCCGACCCCGCCTGCGAGGACAATCTGCGCGGCCTCAAGACCATCGGCTTCATCGGCGGGCTGCTCGCCTACTTCATCCGTACGTTCTTCGAGGCCCCGGGCGAGAAGCTCCGGCGTACGGAGTACGAAGCGGCGCAGGTCCGGTACGCGAAGCGCCGGTCGGCCCGCACCGGGAACCCGGCGGCCCGCAAGACGGCCAAGGCGAATGCGGCCAAGGCGAAGAAGGCCCGCCGCAAGTAACGCGCCGCGAGTAACGCGTCTTGGGTCACGCGTCTTGGGTCACGCGTCTTGGGTCACGCGTCTCGGGTCACGCGCCACGCCGAAGCGGGCCCCTGGCCGTGGCCGGGCCGCCGAGGCCACGATGGGCCACATGGCCACTACAAATACCCCGGACCCCAGCCCGTCCCCGCGCTCCGCGTCCCCGCGCGCCCTGTCGTTCGACCGCGCCGCCGCCCAGTACGGTGCCGCCCGCCCCGGCTACCCGGACGCCCTCCTGGACGCCGTCGAGGAGCTCGCGGGGCGGCCGCTGCGAGGCGCCCGCGCCCTGGACGTCGGGGCCGGCACCGGCATCTCGACCCGCCGCCTCCGCGACCGGGGCGCAGCCGTCGTCGCCGTCGAACCGGGCCCCGGGATGGCGGCGGAACTGCGCAGGACCCTGCCGGACGTCCCGCTGGTACGCGGCGACGGCAACCGCCTCCCCTTCGCCGAGGCCTCGGCCGACCTGATCACGTACGCCCAGTCCTGGCACTGGACGGACTCCGCCCGCGCCGCCCCCGAGGCCATGCGCGTCCTGCGGCCGGGCGGCGCGCTGGCCCTGTGGTGGAACGTGGCCGACCCCGACGTCGGCTGGATCGCGGAACAGGGCGAGCGGCTGCTGAGCTTCTTCGCCGCCGAGCTGCCCGAGCTCGCCGGCCCCGGCCCCGGCCCCGGAGCGGCAGGCGGGCCCGCGGCGGCCAACACCGGTGCCCACGGCTCGCCCGTATCCGCCCGCGATCTGCCGGCCGAGCTGGCGTTCGTACACCGCAGGGTGCCCTGGACCCGGAGCGTCCCCCTGGACACCCACCTCGCCAACCTCGGCAGCCACTCCGCCTTCCTGGTCCTCGGTGACGAACCCGCCGGGCGCTTCCTCTCCGAGGAGCGCGAACACCTCGCACGGCGCTTCCCGGACGGCGTGGTGGAGGAGACGTACGTCGTCGAGCTGAGCGTGACCATCCGCTGAACCGGCAGGCGCGGAGGCCGTGGGCCCTTGACGGAAGAACCTCACCGCGACAAAATTCATCACATGATGAATTCTTCGGGTGCCGCCATCGAGGCCCGCGGCCTCACGGTCGTACGGGGCAACCGCACCGTCCTCAAAGGCCTCGGCTTCACCGTCGAACCCGGCAGGATCACCGGCCTCCTCGGCCCCTCCGGCTGCGGCAAATCCACCCTGATGCGGGCCGTCGTCGGCACCCAGGCCAAGGTCACCGGCACCCTCGACGTCCTGGGCAGCCCGGCCGGCCACCCCGGCCTGCGGCCACGGATCGGGTACGTCACGCAGGCGCCGTCCGTCTACACCGACCTCACCGTCCGGCAGAACCTCGACTACTTCGCGGCGATCCTGCGACCGGGCCGCCGGCACCGCGACGCCCGCCGCGAAGCCGTCACCCGGGCCATCACAGAGGTGGACCTGACCAGCCACTCCGCCGCCCTCGCCGGCACCCTCTCCGGCGGCCAGCGCACCCGCGTCTCCCTCGCCGTGGCGCTGCTCGGCACCCCAGAGCTGCTCGTCCTCGACGAGCCCACCGTCGGCCTGGACCCGGTGCTCCGGCGCGATCTGTGGAGCCTCTTCCACCGCCTCGCCGCCGACCGCGGCGCCACCCTCCTCGTCTCCTCCCACGTCATGGACGAGGCCGAGCGCTGCCACCGCCTCCTCCTGATGCGCGAGGGCGAGATCCTCGCCGACGACACCCCGGAGGCGCTGCGGACCGCCGCCCGCACCGAGACCGTCGAAGAAGCCTTCCTCCACCTGGTCGACGCGGCCGCCACCCGTCAGGAGAACGCCCGATGAGCACGACCAGCACCTCACCGCTCAGCGTGGCCCGCACCCTGGCCACCGCCGCCCGCGTCCTGCGCCAGCTGGCACACGACCCCCGCACCATCGGACTGCTCCTGCTGATCCCGGTCGTCATGATCACGCTGCTGCGGTACGTCTTCGACGGCAGCCCGCGCACCTTCGACTCCATCGGCGCCTCGCTGCTCGGCATCTTCCCGCTGATCACGATGTTCCTGGTCACCTCGATCGCCACCCTGCGCGAGCGCACCTCGGGCACCCTGGAACGCCTCCTCGCGATGCCGCTCGGCAAGGGCGACCTGATCGCGGGCTACGCCCTCGCCTTCGGCGCCGTCGCCGTGGTCCAGTCGCTCCTGGCCACCGGCCTCTCGGTGTGGCTGCTCGGCCTCGACGTCACCGGGTCCCCGTGGCTGCTGCTCCTGGTCGCCGTGCTCGACGCCCTGCTCGGCACGGCGCTCGGCCTGTTCGTCTCGGCCTTCGCCGCCTCCGAGTTCCAGGCCGTCCAGTTCATGCCGGCCGTGATCTTCCCGCAGCTCCTGCTCTGCGGACTCTTCATCGCCCGCGACCGGATGGCGCCCGTCCTCGAAGCGATCTCGAACGTGCTGCCCATGTCGTACGCCGTGGACGGCATGAACGAGGTCCTCCACCAACCGGACGTCACCGGCGACTTCGTCCGCGACGTCGCGATCGTGGCGGGCTGCGCCCTCCTCGTCCTCGCCCTGGGCACGGCCACCCTCCGCCGCCGCACCACCTGACGGGCCGGTGCGAGGATGGCGGGCACGAGTACCGAGAACAGCCGGCACCGAGAGCCGCCGGCACCGCCCGGAGGGTGAAACCGCATGACCCAGACAGTCGCAGTCCTCGGCACCGGCAAGATCGGCGAGGCCCTGCTCAGCGGCATGATCCGGGCCGGGTGGCGCCCGGCCGACCTGCTCGTCACCACCCGCCGCTCCGAGCGCGCGGAGGAGCTCCGCAACCGCTACGGGGTCGACTCCGTCAGCAACGCGGAGGCCGCCGCCCGCGCCGACATCCTCATCCTCGCGGCCAAGCCCCAGGACATGGGCCGCCTCCTCGACGAGCTCTCCGCCCATGTCGCCGCGGACCGCCTGGTCATCAGCGCCGCGGCCGGCATCACGACCGCCTTCATCGAGGACCGCCTCACCGACGGCACCCCGGTCGTCCGGGTCATGCCGAACACCCCCGTCCTGGTCGACGAGGGCATGTCCGTCATCTCCGCGGGCAGCCACGCCACCGGCGCCCACCTCGCCACCGCGGAGGCGATCTTCGGTGGCGTCGGCAAGACGCTGCGCGTCCCGGAGTCCCAGCAGGACGCGGCCACCGCGCTCTCCGGCTCGGGCCCGGCGTACTTCTACTTCCTCGTCGAGGCGATGACGGACGCCGGAATCCTGCTCGGCCTGCCCCGCGCCCAGGCCCACGACCTGATCGTCCAGGCCGCCATCGGCGCCGCCGTGATGCTCCGGGACAGCGGCGAGCACCCGGTCAAGCTCCGCGAAGCCGTCACCAGCCCGGCGGGCACCACGATCAGCGCCATCCGCGAACTGGAGAACCACGGCGTACGCGCCGCCCTCATCGCCGCCCTCGAAGCCGCTCGCGACCGCAGCCGCGAACTCGCCTCCGGCAAGGGCTGAGCTACCCCGCGGCGGCGGCGATCAGCTCCGCACTGCGCACCACCTTCGCGAACCCACCGCCGTGCAGCGTCACGGCGGTGGCCCGCGCCAGTTCCTCCGCGCGCATCGTCCAGCCGAACGGGCCGGTCCCGTCGAAGGTGTACGTCGCGTCGAACGCGAAGAACACCTCGTACCCGAGGTTCCCCGCCATCCGGGCCGTCGTCTCCGCGCACATGTTGGTCTGGATACCGGCCACCACGATCTGCCGCACCCCGCCCCCGCGCAGCCATTCCGCCAGATCCGGCGTCCCGTAGAACGCCGAGTTCACGCTCTTCGTCAGAAACAGCTCGGGCCCGTCCCCCTTGCCCCGCCGCTCCTCCACATATGACTTGAAGGCGTTGCCCGGATATCCCACCCGCAACGGCGAATCCGGCTTGGGCGAGTCATGCCGTACGAAGACGACCGGCCGCCCGCTCTCCTGCCAGGCATCGATCAGCCCGGCGATGTTCTCGTCCGCAGAGGGATTGTTCCGCGGCCCCCAGTACGCCTCCTCCTCGAAGCCCTCCTGCACGTCCACCACTACCAGCGCTGCGTTCTCCGCGATCTCCATGGCCCCTATGCTGCCGCGCGCCCACCCGGCCGCCCAGAGGTCACAAAGCCATCGATCGATGCTTTACTGCCAGCATGACCGCCGCCACCCCCGCCGCCGCCACTCGGATCGCCCTCGTTGCCTTTCCGGGCATCCGCGCGTTCGACGCCTCGGTCATCACGGAGGTCTGGGGCGTGGACCGGACGGACCGCGGAGTCCCGTCGTTCGAGCTGCGCCGCACCGCGGCCGCCCCCACCCCCATCCCCCTGCGCGGCGGCCTCTCCCTCACCCCCGACCGCACGCTGAGCTGGCTGTCCCGAGCCGACCTGATCGTCGTCCCTGGGCTGGACGACCATGTGACGCCGGCGCCCGAACCGCTCCTCGAAGCCCTGCGCCGCGCCCATGTCCGCGGCACGCCGATCGCCGCGCTCTGCGGAGGCGCCTTCACCCTCGCCCAGGCCGGCCTTCTCGACGGCCGACGAGCGGTCACCCACTGGAACCTCACAGACCTCCTGCGCACCCGTCACCCCGGCGTCACCGTCGTACCCGACGCTCTCTTCGTCCACGACGACAATCTCTGGACCTCTGCGGGCACCGCGGCCGGCATCGACCTCTGCCTCCACCTCGTCCGTACGGTCCACGGCGCCGAGACCGCGGCGACGATCGCCCGTTCGATGGTCACCGCCCCGTTCCGCACCGGAACCCAGGCACAGTTCATCGAGCACCCGACCCCGCACACGGACCGCGACGCGGACACCCTCGCGGCCGTACGCGCATTCGCTCTGACCCGTCTGGCCGAACCGCACACGGTGGCGGAGCTCGCCGACCGCGCCGGCATGTCCCCGCGCTCCTTCGCCCGCCACTTCCAGGCGACCACCGGCACGACACCGCTGCGCTGGCTGATCACCCAACGCATCGCGGCAGCTCAGAAGCTGCTGGAGCGCACCGATCTGCCCCTGCCGGAGGTGGCCCGCCGCACGGGCTTCGGCAGCGAGATCACCATGCGCCAGCACTTCGCGACCCACCTGGCCACCAGCCCCCGCGACTACCGGCTCGCCTTCCACCGCTCCCCGCCGGGGACCGGGGTTGACACGCCCGCACCACATCCGTAATGTGCTCCGAGTTGTCCGACGTGAGCGCCGACCCCGGTCGGTCCCCGGACAGCCATTCCGCAGTAACCACAACGAACGAGCGACAGCTGTCGCCTGTCTCTGCGTGCGCATTCGCGAAATGAGGAATCCACGTTCGAAGGAACGTGACCCCGATTAGCGTCGGAGCCCCGGATTCCGCTAATGTCTCACTCGTCGGAACGGCCCAACGGCCGCGAAGACAAGCCCAACTGACTGGGAATCGGGCCCGAAAGGATCTGATAGAGTCGGACTCGCCGGAAAGGGAAACGCGAAAGCGAAGAACTGGAAAGCGAAATTGCGAGGCCCGCTTCGACCGGGAATCGGACACGAAAGAGTCTGATAGAGTCGGAAACGCAAGACCGAAGGGAAGCGCCCGGAGGAAAGCCCGATGAGGGTGAGTACAAAGGAAGCGTCCGTTCCTTGAGAACTCAACAGCGTGCCAAAAGTCAACGCCAGATACGTTGATACCCCGACCTGCTTCGGCAGGTTCGAGGTTCCTTTGAAAGTCCTGGCAGACCCACTTGTGGTTCTACCAGGCAATGCACATAGCGAGGACACAGTGAACGGTCGGTCTTATTCCGACTCGACTGTTCCGCTCTCGTGGTGTGATCCCCGATTACGGGAAAACATTCACGGAGAGTTTGATCCTGGCTCAGGACGAACGCTGGCGGCGTGCTTAACACATGCAAGTCGAACGATGAAGCCTTTCGGGGTGGATTAGTGGCGAACGGGTGAGTAACACGTGGGCAATCTGCCCTTCACTCTGGGACAAGCCCTGGAAACGGGGTCTAATACCGGATAATACTTTCTCTCTCATGGGGGAAGGTTAAAAGCTCCGGCGGTGAAGGATGAGCCCGCGGCCTATCAGCTAGTTGGTGGGGTAATGGCCTACCAAGGCGACGACGGGTAGCTAGGCCTGAGAGGGCGACCGGCCACACTGGGACTGAGACACGGCCCAGACTCCTACGGGAGGCAGCAGTGGGGAATATTGCACAATGGGCGAAAGCCTGATGCAGCGACGCCGCGTGAGGGATGACGGCCTTCGGGTTGTAAACCTCTTTCAGCAGGGAAGAAGCGAAAGTGACGGTACCTGCAGAAGAAGCGCTAAGCTAACTACGTGCCAGCAGCCGCGGTAATACGTAGGGCGCAAGCGTTGTCCGGAATTATTGGGCGTAAAGAGCTCGTAGGCGGCTTGTTGCGTCGGTTGTGAAAGCCCGGGGCTTAACCCCGGGTCTGCAGTCGATACGGGCAGGCTAGAGTGTGGTAGGGGAGATCGGAATTCCTGGTGTAGCGGTGAAATGCGCAGATATCAGGAGGAACACCGGTGGCGAAGGCGGATCTCTGGGCCATTACTGACGCTGAGGAGCGAAAGCGTGGGGAGCGAACAGGATTAGATACCCTGGTAGTCCACGCCGTAAACGTTGGGAACTAGGTGTTGGCGACATTCCACGTCGTCGGTGCCGCAGCTAACGCATTAAGTTCCCCGCCTGGGGAGTACGGCCGCAAGGCTAAAACTCAAAGGAATTGACGGGGGCCCGCACAAGCAGCGGAGCATGTGGCTTAATTCGACGCAACGCGAAGAACCTTACCAAGGCTTGACATACACCGGAAAGCATCAGAGATGGTGCCCCCCTTGTGGTCGGTGTACAGGTGGTGCATGGCTGTCGTCAGCTCGTGTCGTGAGATGTTGGGTTAAGTCCCGCAACGAGCGCAACCCTTGTTCTGTGTTGCCAGCATGCCCTTCGGGGTGATGGGGACTCACAGGAGACTGCCGGGGTCAACTCGGAGGAAGGTGGGGACGACGTCAAGTCATCATGCCCCTTATGTCTTGGGCTGCACACGTGCTACAATGGCCGGTACAATGAGCTGCGATGCCGCGAGGCGGAGCGAATCTCAAAAAGCCGGTCTCAGTTCGGATTGGGGTCTGCAACTCGACCCCATGAAGTCGGAGTTGCTAGTAATCGCAGATCAGCATTGCTGCGGTGAATACGTTCCCGGGCCTTGTACACACCGCCCGTCACGTCACGAAAGTCGGTAACACCCGAAGCCGGTGGCCCAACCCCTTGTGGGAGGGAGCTGTCGAAGGTGGGACTGGCGATTGGGACGAAGTCGTAACAAGGTAGCCGTACCGGAAGGTGCGGCTGGATCACCTCCTTTCTAAGGAGCATCTAGATTCCGTAAGGAATTCAGAGCCACTACGCCGGCAAATGTTCGGCGGTGGTCAGCTCATGGGTGGAACGTTGACTATTCGGCACGACAGGTTGTTTTTCACTAGTACTGCTTCGGCGTGGAATGTGGGAAGGGATCGGTCGGGTCGGGCACGCTGTTGGGTATCTGAAGGTACGGCCGTCATGGTCGTCCTTCGGTTGCTTAACCCCAGTGCACTCACCTGGTTAAGGGTGGGGTGATGGGTGGCTGGTCGTTGTTTGAGAACTGCACAGTGGACGCGAGCATCTGTGGCCAAGTTTTTAAGGGCGCACGGTGGATGCCTTGGCACCAGGAACCGATGAAGGACGTGGGAGGCCACGATAGGCCCCGGGGAGCTGTCAACCAAGCTTTGATCCGGGGGTGTCCGAATGGGGAAACCCGGCAGTCGTCATGGGCTGTCACCCGCTGCTGAACACATAGGCAGTGTGGAGGGAACGCGGGGAAGTGAAACATCTCAGTACCCGCAGGAAGAGAAAACAACCGTGATTCCGGGAGTAGTGGCGAGCGAAACTGGATCAGGCCAAACCGTATGCGTGTGATACCCGGCAGGGGTTGCGCATGCGGGGTTGTGGGATCTCTTTTTCATAGTCTGCTTACTGTGAGACGAGTCAGAAACCGTTGATGTAGGCGAAGGACATGCGAAAGGTCCGGCGTAGAGGGTAAGACCCCCGTAGCTGAAACATTAACGGCTCGTTTGAGAGACACCCAAGTAGCACGGGGCCCGAGAAATCCCGTGTGAATCTGGCGGGACCACCCGTTAAGCCTAAATATTCCCTGGTGACCGATAGCGGATAGTACCGTGAGGGAATGGTGAAAAGTACCGCGGGAGCGGAGTGAAATAGTACCTGAAACCGTGTGCCTACAAGCCGTGGGAGCGTCGCGCGCCGAGTTTACTCGGTGCGTCGTGACTGCGTGCCTTTTGAAGAATGAGCCTGCGAGTTAGCGGTGTGTAGCGAGGTTAACCCGTGTGGGGAAGCCGTAGCGAAAGCGAGTCCGAATAGGGCGTTTGAGTTGCACGCTCTAGACCCGAAGCGGAGTGATCTAGCCATGGGCAGGTTGAAGCGGAGGTAAGACTTCGTGGAGGACCGAACCCACCAGGGTTGAAAACCTGGGGGATGACCTGTGGTTAGGGGTGAAAGGCCAATCAAACTCCGTGATAGCTGGTTCTCCCCGAAATGCATTTAGGTGCAGCGTCGTGTGTTTCTTGCCGGAGGTAGAGCACTGGATAGGCGATGGGCCCTACCGGGTTACTGACCTTAGCCAAACTCCGAATGCCGGTAAGTGAGAGCACGGCAGTGAGACTGTGGGGGATAAGCTCCATGGTCGAGAGGGAAACAGCCCAGAGCATCGACTAAGGCCCCTAAGCGTACGCTAAGTGGGAAAGGATGTGGAGTCGCAGAGACAACCAGGAGGTTGGCTTAGAAGCAGCCACCCTTGAAAGAGTGCGTAATAGCTCACTGGTCAAGTGATTCCGCGCCGACAATGTAGCGGGGCTCAAGCGTACCGCCGAAGTCGTGTCATTCACACATATAGGGCCAACGCCTGTGTGGATGGGTAGGGGAGCGTCGTGTGCCGGGTGAAGCAGCCGCGGAAGCGAGTTGTGGACGGTTCACGAGTGAGAATGCAGGCATGAGTAGCGATACACACGTGAGAAACGTGTGCGCCGATTGACTAAGGGTTCCTGGGTCAAGCTGATCTGCCCAGGGTAAGTCGGGACCTAAGGCGAGGCCGACAGGCGTAGTCGATGGACAACCGGTTGATATTCCGGTACCCGCTTTGAAACGCCCAGTACTGAATCAGGCGATGCTAAGTCCGTGAAGCCGGCCCGATCTCTTCGGAGTTGAGGGTAGTGGTGGAGCTAAGCGAACCAGACTTGTAGTAGGTAAGCGATGGGGTGACGCAGGAAGGTAGTCCAGCCCGGGCGGTGGTAGTCCCGGGGTAAGGGTGTAGGCCGTGTGGTAGGTAAATCCGTCACACGTTAAGGCTGAGACCTGATGCCGAGCCGATTGTGGTGAAGTGGATGATCCTATGCTGTCGAGAAAAGCCTCTAGCGAGTTTCATGGCGGCCCGTACCCTAAACCGACTCAGGTGGTCAGGTAGAGAATACCGAGGCGTTCGGGTGAACTATGGTTAAGGAACTCGGCAAAATGCCCCCGTAACTTCGGGAGAAGGGGGGCCATCACTGGTGATCGGATTTACTCCGTGAGCTGGGGGTGGCCGCAGAGACCAGCGAGAAGCGACTGTTTACTAAAAACACAGGTCCGTGCGAAGCCGTAAGGCGATGTATACGGACTGACGCCTGCCCGGTGCTGGAACGTTAAGGGGACCGGTTAGCTGACTTTCGGGTCGGCGAAGCTGAGAACTTAAGCGCCAGTAAACGGCGGTGGTAACTATAACCATCCTAAGGTAGCGAAATTCCTTGTCGGGTAAGTTCCGACCTGCACGAATGGCGTAACGACTTCTCGACTGTCTCAACCATAGGCCCGGTGAAATTGCACTACGAGTAAAGATGCTCGTTTCGCGCAGCAGGACGGAAAGACCCCGGGACCTTTACTATAGTTTGATATTGGTGTTCGGTTCGGCTTGTGTAGGATAGGTGGGAGACTTTGAAGCGGCCACGCCAGTGGTTGTGGAGTCGTCGTTGAAATACCACTCTGGTCGTGCTGGATGTCTAACCTGGGTCCGTGATCCGGATCAGGGACAGTGTCTGATGGGTAGTTTAACTGGGGCGGTTGCCTCCTAAAGAGTAACGGAGGCGCCCAAAGGTTCCCTCAGCCTGGTTGGCAATCAGGTGTTGAGTGTAAGTGCACAAGGGAGCTTGACTGTGAGACCGACGGGTCGAGCAGGGACGAAAGTCGGGACTAGTGATCCGGCAGTGGCTTGTGGAAGCGCTGTCGCTCAACGGATAAAAGGTACCCCGGGGATAACAGGCTGATCTTCCCCAAGAGTCCATATCGACGGGATGGTTTGGCACCTCGATGTCGGCTCGTCGCATCCTGGGGCTGGAGTCGGTCCCAAGGGTTGGGCTGTTCGCCCATTAAAGCGGTACGCGAGCTGGGTTTAGAACGTCGTGAGACAGTTCGGTCCCTATCCGCTGTGCGCGTAGGAATATTGAGAAGGGCTGTCCCTAGTACGAGAGGACCGGGACGGACGAACCTCTGGTGTGCCAGTTGTCCTGCCAAGGGCATGGCTGGTTGGCTACGTTCGGAAAGGATAACCGCTGAAAGCATCTAAGCGGGAAGCCTGCTTCGAGATGAGTATTCCCACCTCCTTTGAGGGGTTAAGGCTCCCAGTAGACGACTGGGTTGATAGGCCAGATGTGGAAGCCCGGTAACGGGTGGAGCTGACTGGTACTAATAGGCCGAGGGCTTGTCCTCAGTTGCTCGCGTCCACTGTGTTAGTTCTGAAATAACGAACGGCCGTGTTTTGTTCCGGTGTTGGTTAATTTCATAGTGTTTCGGTGGTCATTGCGTTAGGGAAACGCCCGGTTACATTCCGAACCCGGAAGCTAAGCCTTTCAGCGCCGATGGTACTGCAGGGGGGACCCTGTGGGAGAGTAGGACGCCGCCGAACTCCTTTTAATAGTTGAGCCCCGTGCCCTTGTGGCACGGGGCTTTTCTGCGTTCCCGACAGTTTAAGGTCGTGACATGCGCTACGAACTGGTCATCTTCGACAACGACGGTGTGCTCGTGGACAGCGAGCCGATCTCCAACACCCTCCTGGCCGCCTACCTCACGGAGCTCGGCCACCCCACCACGTACGAGGAGTCCCTCCGCGACTACATGGGGGCCGCCATGCACCGGGTGCACGACCTCGTCGAGGAGCGGGGCGGGGAGAAGCTGCCCGCGGACTTCGACGACACGTTCCACTCGCGGGTGTTCGCCGCGTTCCGGCAGGAGCTGCGGCCCGTACCCGGTGTCGAGGAGGTGCTGGGGGACCTCGTCGCCGAAGGGGTCCCGTACTGCGTCGCGTCCTCCGGCAGCCACGAGCGGATCCGGGTCGGGCACCGGACGACCGGGCTCGACCAGTGGTTCGAGGAGGAGTGGATCTTCAGCTCCGAGGACGTGGGCCGAGGGAAGCCCGCCCCCGACCTGTTCCTCTACGCCGCGGACCGGATGGGGGTGCCGCCGGAGCGGTGCGTCGTCATCGAGGACAGCCCGCTCGGGGTGGAGGCGGCCAGGGCCGCAGGGATGGATGTGTACGGGTTCACGTCGATGATGCCGGCGGACCGGCTGGCCGGGGTGACCGGGCATTTCTCCGACATGGGACAGCTGCGGGAATTGCTTGCCTGACGCGTCTACCCATGGGTAGAAACTGGCTCTACGCTCGCGGCCATGACAGATGCACGTTTGCGGCACGGCAGAGCTTCCCTCGCGTTGAGCTTCTTCGTGCAGGGGGTCACGTTCGCATCTCTCGTGACGCGGATCCCGGCCATTCAGGACCGGTACGGGATATCCGACGGCCTGCTGCCCGTGTTCCTCGCCGCCGTGCCGATCCTGGCCGGTGTGGGCAGCGTGGTCACCGAGAAGGTGGTCGCACGGGTACGGCCGCGCGTGGTTCTGCGATGGACGCAGCCCATCGTGCTGCTGGCGCTCCTCGGCGTCGGTGCCGGGAGCGAGCTGTGGGCGGCGGCCCTGGCGCTCGGCGTGTTCGGGCTGGCCGTCGGCGCGCTGGACGCGTCCACGAACATGATGGGGGTCAGCCTCCAGCGGGCGTACGGACGTTCCATCATGCTCGGCTTCCACGCCGCGTACAGCCTGGGCGGGATCGCCGGGGCGTCGATGGCGTGGGCCGGGGCGCACTGGGATCTGTCGCTGCTGGTCTCGTATCTGCCGGTCGTGGTGGTGCTGTTGCCCGTCGCGTTCGTCGGGAGCCGGTGGTACGTCGAGGGGAAGCAGGAGGACGAGGGGCGGGCCGCGCCGAAGGGGAAGGCCGGGGCTGTCTCGTTCAAGCTGCTGCTGCCGCTCTGCGTGGTGATGAGCTTCGCGTACATCGGGGACTCGACCGTCTCCAACTGGAGCGCGAAGTACCTGCAGGACGTGCTCGGGAGTTCCGAGCAGCTGTCGACGGTTCCGTACAACGTCTACATGGTGACGACGCTGCTGGGGCGGGCCGTCGGGGACTTCGGGGTGCGGCGGTTCGGGGCGGTGGCCGTGGTGCGGTTCGGGAGTGTGCTGGCCGCGGCCGGGTTCGGTGTGGTGGCCGTCGCCGGCGGGGCCTGGACCGGGATGCTCGGGTTCACCATGCTGGGATTCGGGCTGTGCGTGATCGTGCCGCAGACGTTCGCGGCGGCCGGGCGGATGTTCCCCGACGACAGCGACACCGCGATCGCCCGGCTGAACATCTTCAACTACGTGGGATTCCTGGTCGGCTCGCCGCTGGTGGGGGCGATCGGGGACGCCTGGAGCTACCGGGGCGCGATGCTCGTACCGATGGTGCTGGTGCTCGCGATGCTCGTGTACGCCCGATCGTTCGGCGCGGAGCCCGCCCGATACGGTGGCGGGCATGAGCGGCCGCGCACAGCTGATGTGGGATGACGCAGTAACGGGATACGACTTCGGGGACAGCCACCCCATGGACCCGGTCAGACTCGCGCTGACGATGGGCCTGGTGCGGGCGTTCGGCCTCGACCGGGCGGTGGACGTGGTGGCGGCCAAGCCCGCCGGGGAGTCCACGCTGCGGCTCGTGCACCGCTCCGACTACGTGGCGGCCGTGCGGGCGGCCTCCGCGGACCCCGCCCACGCCGACCAGAGCTACGGGCTCGGGACGGTGGACGATCCCGCGTTCGCCGGGATGCACGAGGTGTCCTCGCTGATCGCCGGGCAGTCCGTGGGCGCCGCGGAGGCGGTGTGGCGCGGGCGGACCGGGCACGCGGTGAACTTCAGCGGCGGGCTCCATCACGCCATGCCCGGCAGCGCGTCGGGCTTCTGCATCTACAACGACCCGGCGCTCGCCATCGCCCGGCTGCTGGAGCTGGGCGCGGAGCGGGTCGCGTACGTCGATGTGGACGTGCACCACGGGGACGGCGTGCAGGCGGCGTTCTGGGAGGACCCGCGGGTGCTGACCGTCTCGCTGCACGAGCACCCGCGCACCCTCTTCCCGCAGACCGGCTGGCCGGAGGAGACCGGCGCCGGGGCTGGTGAGGGCGGTGCGGTGAACGTGGCGCTGCCGGCCGGGACGGGGGACGCGGGGTGGCTGCGGGCCTTCCACGCGGTGGTGCCGGAGCTGCTGGCGGACTTCCGGCCTCAGGTCCTGGTGACGCAGCACGGGGCCGATACGCACTTCGAGGACCCGCTGGCCCATCTCGCGGTCTCGCTGGACGCCCAGCGGGCGGTGATGGCGGCCTGCCACGACCTCGCCCACGAGTACGCCGACGAAGGGCGCTGGGTGGCGCTCGGCGGGGGCGGTTACGCGGTGGTGGACGTGGTGCCGAGGTCCTGGACGCATCTGGTGGGGATCGCCGCCCACGCGCCCGTGGACCCGGAGTCGGTGATCCCGTCCTCCTGGCGGGACGAGGTCTACGCCCGGACCCTGCAGCTCGGTCCTGCCCGGATGACGGACGGCCGCACCCCCTCGTGGAAGTCGTGGGAAGAGGGGTACGACCCGGCCGACCGGCTGGACCAGGCGGTGCTGGCGAGCCGCCGGGCGGCCTTCCCGCTCCGCGGGCTGCTGACCTGAGGCGACCGGGCCCGCTCCGGCCCGAGGCCCGCCCGCCCGGCACGTGTTACGCCAACTGTGGGGCGTATCCCGGCTTTTGGCCCCCGGGCGGTGCGGGTACGGGAGCATCGGCAGGGTGTTGAGCACCGGAGCGCTGCGCGCGCATCTGCTGGCGGCCCGGCTGGCCGGCCCCGTGGCGACCTCGCGGGAGGTGAGCCTGCGGAGTTATCGGCTGTTCGCGGCCAGGGACCCCCGGGTGACGCTCGGCCTCGACCCCGGACGGGGCTGGGGTGAGCTGGACCTGCTCCGGCTGATGGCCGACAAGTGCGGGGTCTCGGCCGATCCCGCGCATGTATCGGGTCCCGATGTGATCGACCCCGAGCGGACGCTGGCGGGGCTGGACGCCTTCGCGGGCCGGCTGGCGGACGCGGCCAGGCGGCGGGCGCCGGTGCTGTTCGGCACGGGGCACCCGCACCGGCTGATCGGTTTCTACGCAGCGCTGGCAGACGCTTTGTCGTCGGTCGGGTGCGTTGTGCTCACCTCCGCGCAGGGGCGATGTATCGACATAACGACCCGGTTCGGCGTACGCACGTACAACCTGGACTACGTACGGGGAGTCGCGCTGGTGCGCGAACCAGGCGTGCGGCTGCCCGGTGGTGGTACCGGCGCACACTCCCACTCCCCGCTGCCGGTCAGGGTCGTTCTGGAGGCCGCCGCGGTGGGCCGGGGGCCGCTCCCGGAACTCGTCGTGGGGGACCACGGATGGGTCTGCGGGGCAGGTCAGCTGGGCATCGAGGCGATCGGGCTGGCCGATACGGACGATCCCGCGCTGTTCGTCGGTGAGGCCGAGGGAAGGGTGTCGGCCGTCGTCCCGGTGGACGACGCCGTGCGGTCCGCCTACTACCTGCCGCTCACGCGCTATGTACTCAATCGGGCGGCTCTGTCACAGTAGGCGGCCGATCGTCTCTCCTCTTCCCCACTCGCATCACCCGCCCCTAATCTGGGCAGTGAGCGCACATCGACGAAGAGTCACCGGAGGGGAAGCCGGTGCGCGTCGCGTGCGGAAGGTACAGGTGGATCATGGCTGCTGACAGCGAGAGGCCTCTCAACGAGGTCAAGTTTCTGACCGTGGCGGAAGTCGCCTCTGTCATGCGAGTGTCGAAGATGACCGTGTACCGCCTGGTGCACAGCGGTCATCTGCCGGCGATCCGGGTGGGCAGGTCCTTCCGGGTGCCGGAGCAAGCGGTTCACGAGTATCTCCGGGAGTCCTTCGTGGGGGTGGGGTCGGCCTGACATTCCCCTCGGATTACGTCCCTCACCCGGTGGCGGGTAGGCTAGGCCGACGTAGGTCGTGTGGGCCCAGACGCCCCGCACCAGTGAAGAAGAAGTGAGCGAGGGTAGTCGTGGGCTCTGTCATTAAGAAGCGGCGCAAGCGGATGGCCAAGAAGAAGCACCGCAAGCTGCTCAAGCGCACGCGCGTTCAGCGTCGCAACAAGAAGTAAGCGAACGCAGTTCGTGAAATCCGCAGCCCTTTCGCCTGTCAGGCGGGAGGGCTGCGGTGCTGTGCGGGGCCCGGTACGACCGGGCCGCCCGCCACACATTCGGGCCAAGACGTGGGAGAAGGCCGCCGCGCGGGCATCACAGGGCAACATCCACCCGCTACGGTGACGAGCGGGGGGAGAACCTCTCTTCGAGGGCCCCTCCCACTCACTTCACGGGAGACCGACGGAAGGCGCTGATCTTGGGGAAGGTCGTGCTCGTCACGGGAGCGGCCCGGCAGCTGGGCGGCCGCTTCGTGCGGCGCATCCAGCGTGATCCGGACGTGGACCGGGTGATCGCCGTCGACGCGGTCGCGCCCGGCCACCAGCTGGGGGACGCCGTCTTCGTGACGGCCGACATCCGCCAGCCCGCCATCGCCAGAGTCCTCGCAGAGCACTCGGTCGACACGGTCGTCCATCTGGACGTCAGCGCGATGGGCCTCGGCGCCCAGGGCCGCAGCGCGGTCAAGGAGACCAACGTCATCGGCACCATGCAGCTGCTCGGCGCCTGCCAGAAGGCCCCGGCCGTCCAGCGCCTGGTGATCAAGTCCAGTACGGGTGTGTACGGCTCCGCGCCCCGCGATCCGGCGGTCTTCCACGAGACCACCCCGCCCAAGTCCCTGCCGAGCGGGGGCTTCGCGAAGGACGCGGTGGAGGTCGAGGGGTACGTACGGGGCTTCGCGCGCCGCAGGCCGGACGTGGCCGTGTGCGTGCTGAGGTTCGCGAACATCCTGGGCCCCGACGCGGACTCGCCGCTGGCCGACTATCTGTCGCTGCCGGTGCTGCCGACCGTGTTCGGATACGACCCGAGGCTCCAGTTCGTGCACGAGGACGACGTCATCGACGTACTCGGCATCGCCGCGAGCGAGCCGCGGCGGTCCACGCTGAACAGCGGCACCTTCAACATCGCCGGGGACGGGGTGCTGCTGCTCTCGCAGTGCTCACGGCGGCTGGGGCGGCCGACGCTGCCGGTGCTGCTGCCCGCGGTGACCTGGGTCGGTCAGGCGCTCCGTGCCGTCGGTATGACGGACTTCTCGCCGGAACAGATCCGGCTGCTCACCCATGGCAGGGTGGTCTCCACCGTCCAGATGCGCGAGACCCTGGGCTTCCGGCCGCGGTTCACCACGGTGGAGACGTTCGCGGAGTTCGCGCGCAGCCGGGGACCGGGGCTGCTGCCGCCCGAAGCGGTGAGCCGGGCCGTCGGCAGAGTGGCAGCGATGCCGTTCGCCGGGGGGACGACCGGCGGGGCTCCGGAGATCACCGGGGCCGGCGACGACACACACCCGACCCCGAGCGGCAGGTAGAGGAGCGCACCGACGATGGCGGATGCCAAGGTCATTCCGTTCGACGACGACCGTTCGCGGTCGGGGGGCTCGCCGCGTGGAGCGCGGCGGCGTGGACCCGGACGCGGCAACGGGTCCGTGAGCGCCCTGCCGGGCCAGCCGGACGCCGGGCCGCCGGAGCGGCGGACGGGTGAGCCGGCTGAGCCCCAGGACGCCGAGGCGGCACCGGAGGGCGCGGGACGGGCCGGCTGGGAACGGCGGATCGCGGGCGGTCTGGCGTTCCTGCGGCGGCGGGTCACGGGCGAGTACGACGTCGACGAGTTCGGCTACGACGAGGAACTCACCGACCAGGTGCTGATGTCGGCGCTGCGGCCCGTGTACGAGAAGTACTTCCGGGTCGAGGTGAAGGGCATCGAGAACATCCCGTCGGACGGCGGGGCGCTCATCGTGTCCAACCACTCCGGGACGCTGCCGCTGGACGGGCTGATGCTCCAGGTCGCGGTGCACGACAACCACCCGGCGGGGCGGCATCTGCGGCTGCTCGCCGCGGACCTGGTCTTCATGCTGCCGGTCGTCAACGAGCTGGCCCGCAAGGCGGGGCACACCCTCGCCTGCGCGGAGGACGCGGAGCGGCTGCTGAGGAAGGGCGAGGTCGTCGGCGTGATGCCGGAGGGCTTCAAGGGCATCGGGAAGCCGTTCAGCGAGCGGTACAAGCTCCAGCGCTTCGGGCGGGGCGGCTTCGTGTCCACGGCGCTGCGGGCCGGGGTGCCGATCGTGCCGTGCTCGATCGTGGGGGCCGAGGAGATCTACCCGATGATCGGCAACTCCAGGACGCTGGCGCGGCTGCTGGGTACGCCGTACTTCCCGATCACGCCGACGTTCCCTTGGCTGGGGCCGCTGGGGGCGGTGCCGTTGCCGACGAAGTGGACGATCCAGTTCGGGGAGCCGATTCCTACGGATGGGTATCCGGTGGAGGCGGCGGAGGATCCGATGCTGATGTTCAATCTGACGGATCAGGTGCGGGAGCAGATTCAGCACACGCTGTACAAGTTGCTGGTGCAGCGGAGGTCGGTGTTCTTCTGAGGCGCCCGGTGCCCCGGGACGGGGGCTCTGCCCTCAATCGCCGGACGGGCTTGGGGGTGCCCGTCCGGCGGGGGGTCTTTTCCGGTCAGTCCTTGTCGGCCCTGCTGTCGATGCCCAGGCCTCCGATCAGGCCGGGGATCAGCGGGGGCAGGGTGATGTCCGGTGTGGGCGCCGTGCTCGGGGTGTCCTTCGACGGTTCGGTGGCTTCCGGTGACGGCGGGTCGAAGAGGCCGTCCGCGCCGCCCCCGATCAGGCCGTCCGCCGGGGTGCTGCCCGTGTCCGAGGGGTGGGGCGAGGTGCTGCTGCCCTTCTTGCCCTCGTGCGCGCCCGCCGGTGAGGACGAGGAGGGCGACGGCTTGTGCGAAGAGGACGAGGGGCCCGTGCCGGTACCGGTGCCCGTGCCCGAGTCGGTGGAGTCGGACCGCTGGGATCCGCCGCTCTTCTCCGGGGCGCGGGGGAACAGCGACTGGAGCGGCGCGACTTCTTCGTCTATGGCCGCGAAGACGGAGCTCACCTGGTCACCGAGCTCGGTGAGCTGGACGGGCAGCCGGTCGCGGAGGCTGGTCCAGCTGTCGCGGTGCGAGCGGGAGAAGGAGTCCAGGGTCTGGATCGGCCCGATGGCTCCGTCCCGCTTGTAGGCGGCGTGCAGCAGGCGGTGGCCCTCGGTGGCGTCGTGCGTCATGCCGTTGAGCGTGCGCCTGACCTCCCCGAGCTGCTCGTGGTCCAGATCGCCGGAGCGGCCGCGCTCCATCAGCCTGCGGGCCTCGCTGAGCCGGGTCGACGCCTGGTCCAGGTAGACCTCGCCCCGGCTGGTGTCGCTGCCCGCCAGGTTGAGGTGGATGTCCTCCATGCCGCGCTTCAGCCCGTAGAGCGAATCGCCCGGGAGCGCGTCGGAGCTGGCCGCGGCCACCCCGCCGAAGGCTCCCGCGGCCACACCGACGGTGAGTCCGCCGGCCGCGAGGCCCTTCGTCCAGCGCGATTTGGGGCGCAGTTTGCGGAGCGGGGAGGCCCGGTGGGCCCCCTTGCTCCGCTGTTCGGGTACTGCGGGGGCCGCGGGCGTGCCGCCCGCGGCGAACATGGCCTCCATGGCGGCGACGAGCTGGGCTCGCTGCACCACTTTGACCTCGGGATCCAACGCCGGCTTCGGTAGCTCACCGAGGCCGTTCGCCAGGGCCAACAGCGGTCCGCGGTCGGCCGGTTCGGCCGGGTCCTCGGGCTGTACGGCCGCCGCACCGCGGAGCGACTGCTCCTCCACGGCCTGGGCGAAGGCGTTCGCCCGCCGGTGTGCCGAGACGTTTGCGATCACTGGCGGCACCTCCTCTCGTCATGACGGTCGACTCCCCTGAGGGTCCGGAAGGTTGCACACCTTGAGCGCATCCACACGATTGAGTGAGTGTCTGCGGACAGGGGGTGACGACAGGGGGCCTGCAACCGGCACAACGAGTGGCGCGGCACTTGGGTTACGCACGAAGGATGATCGGACCAGTGCGTGATGAACGTATCGCCGAGAGTGATTCGGCCCGGGTGGGATCAGCGGGCATCGTCCGGTAGGAGGCGGGCAAGGGTGCGGACGGCGCGGTACTGCAGGGTCTTGATCGCGCCCTCGTTCTTGCCCATCACCCGGGCGGTCTCGGCGACCGAGAGCCCTTGCAGGAAGCGCAGGGTCACGCACTCCTGCTGCTGGGGGTTGAGTCGGCGCACGGCTTGCAGCAGTGCGGCATTGGAGAGGGACTCCAGGACGGAGTCCTCGGGGCTGCGCTCGACCTCGTTGGCGTCGAGCATTTCGCCGGTGGTCACTTCCAGCCGGAACCGACTGGATTTGAAGTGGTCGGCGACCAGGTTTCGAGCGATGGTGACAAGCCAGGCGCCGAAGTCACGGCCCTGCCAGGTGAACGTGGAGATACGCCGCAGGGCGCGCAGGAAGGTCTCACTGGTGAGGTCCTCCGCCGTCGCCTTGCCGCCCACGCGGTAGTAGATGTAGCGGTACACGGTGTCGCTGTACTGGTCATAGAGGCGGCCGAAGGCGTCAGCCTCACCGGCCTGTGCGCGCTCGACGAGATCCATCATGCGCGCGCTGTCGCTGTCGGCCGTCGGCCGACGAACGGTGGACGTGGTCGTTGCGCCGCGGTTGCTGCGTCTTCCGACCGCCGCACCGCGTTCGGCCAGGGCGTAGCAAGGGCCGGCAGGCGCAGGGGTGGCAAAGGCGGGTACGGCGTACGCGGTGGGGACGAAGCCGCGCAAGCGGTCGCCGACCGTTGCGCGCAGCGTAGCCAGGCCCGAGGCGTCAACCCCGACGTGTGGGTACACGGGACTCCCAGAGGCAGAGCTTCCATCACGTGCAGTGCGAAACCGTCACTCGTCGTAGTGAGTGGTGGGTTCCGGAATGCGTCTGAGGAGAATAACGCTTCGTACAGGCAGTGCTACACCCAGTTGCTCAAATCACCGGTTACGACGCTTCTGTAGCGACTATTCGACACATCAAGTAGCACATGGTGACCGGTTATTGATCGAATTATTTCGAGATCTGCCAGGAGCCGCGACAGGTTGTGGTCGGGCGGGGAGGGCTGGAGCGGGTCGGACCAGCCGGACCAGCCGGGGCGGCCCGGGTCAGCGGCGGCGGCGGCCCGGGTCAGCGGCGGCGGCGGTGCAGGGCGACGGCGGCGGCGGTGCCGCCCGCGAGGGCGCCCACTCCCGCCGCGGCCGGGATGCCGACCTTGGCCGCCTTGCGGCCCGTCCGGTAGTCGCGCAGCCGCCAGTCACGGGCCCGCGCGTGCTTGCGGAGCTTGCTGTCGGGGTTGATCGCGTACGGGTGTCCGACCAGGGACAGCATCGGGATGTCGTTGTGCGAGTCGCTGTACGCGGCGCAGCGCGCCAGGTCCAGGCCCTCCGCCGCCGCCAGGGCGCGTACCGCCTCGGCCTTCGCGGGGCCGTGCAGCGGTTCGCCCACCAGGCGTCCGGTGTAGACGCCGCCGACGGATTCCGCGACGGTGCCGAGCGCGCCGGTCAGGCCGAGGCGGCGGGCGATGATCGTGGCGGTCTCCACCGGGGCGGCGGTGACCAGCCAGACCTTCTGGCCGGCGTCCAGGTGGGCCTGGGCCAGCGCACGGGTGCCGGGCCAGATGCGGTCGGCCATGTACTCGTCGTAGATCTCCTCGCCGATGGACATCAGCTCGGAGACGCGGTGGCCCTTCACGATGGACAGGGCGCTGTCGCGTGCGTCCTGCATGTGTTCCGGGTCCTCGACGCCGGCCAGCCTGAACCAGGCCTGCTGCCAGGCGAACCGGGTCAGTTCGCGGCGCTCGAAGAACTTCCGCTTGTACAGGCCGCGGCCGAAGTGGAAGATCGCGGCGCCCTGCATCACGGTGTTGTCGAGGTCGAAGAAGGCGGCTGCCCGGTCGTCACCGACGACGGGGAACCCGGGTTCCTCCACGGGCGCGTCGGCCTCGGCTTCGGTGCCGTCGGGGCGCTCGGCGTCGAGCGACGACTTCCGTGCGGCCTCCGCCGCCGCCTCGCCTGCCAGCACGCTCCGTGCTGTCGCGGAGCGCCTACGGGGTGTGAGCCATCCAAGAGCGGCCATGTCGTGAGCATAGCCAGTCGGTTCGGCCCTTCCCGACCTGCCGGGATGCGAAGGCGTGAACTCTCGGGGACCGGATTGTTAAACGGGTGATTCCGGGCACCGGGGACGAGGCGCCGGCCGGCTCCTCGCGCGGCGCAGAATGAGAGGTATGAGTTCCCTGTTGCGACGTACGAAGAAGAAGCCCGCGGACCGGGTGGTGACCCTGGTCGGGAAGCCGGGGTGCCACCTCTGTGACGAGGCCCGGCTGGTGGTACGGAAGGTCTGTGAGGAGACCGGCGCTTCCTGGGAGGAGAAGGACATCACCCTGGACGATGAGCTGCACCGGGAGTACTGGGAGCAGATCCCCGTGGTCCTCATTGATAACGAACAGCACACGTTCTGGCGGGTGGACCCGGCGAGACTGCGCAGTGCGCTGATTTCCTGAGTGAAACCCGGTTACCATCGTGGGCGTTTTGAGTGGTCCCGGGGGCGTAGTTGTGAGGAGTGTGTACCACCTTGCCCCCTTCGGGCCTGCAACGGGCTGATGCGATCGGCGGTTCCTGGATCGCGCGACGAATGCGCGTGACCCCGGTCACTTTGACCGGACAAATCGGACACTATCTTTGTGCACGCGTTCACAAAGACATAGCCTGCATTCGACGGGGCGGCCATGGGACATACGGCCGCCTGCAGCCCCGCTCATCCCGCAGGAGCACCGTGGCAACTGGCCGAAACCACCGACCGGCGACCCGTAGCCGAGGAATTCCCGAGGCCACCGTCGCCCGACTTCCGCTGTATCTCCGTGCGCTGACCGCGCTCTCCGAGCGCTCGGTCCCCACGGTCTCCTCCGAGGAGCTCGCCGCGGCGGCGGGGGTCAACTCCGCCAAGCTGCGCAAGGACTTCAGCTATCTGGGTTCCTACGGGACGCGCGGCGTCGGCTACGACGTCGAGTATCTCGTCTACCAGATCTCCCGCGAACTCGGCCTCACCCAGGACTGGCCGGTCGCCATCGTCGGCATCGGTAACCTCGGCGCCGCCCTCGCCAACTACGGCGGTTTCGCCTCCCGCGGCTTCCGGGTCGCCGCGCTGATCGACGCCGACCCGGCGATGGCCGGAACGCCCGTCGCCGGTATCCCCGTCCAGCACGCGGACGAGCTGGACCGGATCATCAGCGAGAACGGCGTGTCGATCGGTGTGATCACCACCCCGCCCGGCGCGGCGCAGCAGGTCTGCGACCGGCTGGTGGCCGCCGGGGTCACCTCGATCCTGAACTTCGCCCCGACCGTGCTCTCCGTGCCCGACGGCGTGGACGTGCGCAAGGTCGACCTCTCCATCGAGCTCCAGATCCTCGCCTTCCACGAGCAGCGCAAGGCCGGCGAGGACGCCGCCGCGGACGACGGCCCCGACCCGGCCGCGCCGCCGGTACGGGCCACGGCCACCAGCCGGAAGGGACCTGACGGGGACATGCCCGCGGTGATGCCGGCATGAGTCTCCTCGTCGTAGGGCTGAGCCACCGCAGCGCCCCCGTCTCCGTACTGGAACGGGCCTCGCTGGCCGCCGACGCCCAGGTCAAGCTCCTCCAGGACACGCTCGCCGCGGAGCCCGCGACCGAGGCCGCCGTGCTGGCCACCTGCAACCGCATCGAGCTGTACGCCGACGTGGACAAGTTCCACGCGGGCGTGGCCGAGCTGTCCACCCTGCTCGCCCAGCACAGCGGCGTCGGTCTGGACGAGCTCACTCCGTATCTCTATGTGCACTACGAGGACCGGGCCGTCCACCACCTCTTCTCGGTGGCCTGCGGGCTGGACTCGATGGTCGTGGGCGAGGGCCAGATCCTCGGCCAGATCAAGGACGCGCTGGCACTGGGCCAGGAGCTGCACACCGCGGGCCGGCTGCTGAACGACCTCTTCCAGCAGGCCCTGCGGGTCGGAAAGCGCGCCCACAGCGAGACCGGGATCGACCGGGCCGGGCAGTCGCTCGTCACCTTCGGACTGGAACAGCTCGCGGACGGACGCGACTCCGCCGCCTGGGCGAAGGGCAAGCGCGCCCTGGTGATCGGGGCGGGCTCGATGTCCTCGCTGGCCGCCGCGACGCTGGCCCGTACCGGTGTCGCGGAGATCGTCGTCGCCAACCGCACCCGGGCCCGCGCCGACCGGCTGGTGGAGATCCTCAGCCAGGCCGAAAGCCAGGCAGGAGGCACCTCGGTCGCCGCCCACGCGGTGGAGATGGCCTCGGTCTCCGACGAACTGACACGTGCCGATGTCGTCGTCTCCTGCACCGGCGCGACCGGTCTGGTGCTGAGCGCGGAGGCCGTCGCCGGAGCGCTCGGCCTCGACTTCGCCCCGCACGAGGCGCCCGCCGCGCCGGCCGTCGAGCTGGACCAGCACGCCGCGTGGGTGGAGAACGGTTCGGCCACGGCGACCGCGCAGGCGCAGGCCGTCCGCCGGGTCACCGTGCCCGCCCAGTCCACCGGGCCGGTCCGGCTCGCCCTGCTGGACCTCGCGATGCCCCGCGACATCGACGGGGACGCCGCCCGCCTCGACGGTGTGCGCCTCGTCGACATCGAGTCGCTCGCCGAGGCGTCCGCGGACGCCCCGATGGCCGCCGATGTGGACCAGGTGCGCACCATCGTCGCCGACGAGGTCGCCGCCTTCGGTGCCGCCCAGCGCGCCGCCCACATCACTCCCACCGTCGTCGCCCTGCGCACGATGGCCGCCGGAGTGGTCGCGGGCGAGATCGCGCGGCTGGACGGACGCCTCCCCGACCTGGACGAGAAGCAGCGCGCCGAGATCTCGCAGACCGTGCGCCGCGTCGTCGACAAGCTCCTGCACGCGCCCACCGTGCGGGTCAAGCAGCTCGCCAGCGAGCCCGGCGGCGCCGGGTACGCCGACGCACTGCGGGAACTCTTCGACCTCGACCCGCAGACGGTCGCCGCCGTCTCCCGGGCAGACCTGAACGACCCGAATCGAGGGCGGTCATGACCGACAACTCACCCCTGGGCGCGGGGGCCACCGAGCCGCTGCGGCTGGGGACCCGGCGCAGCAAGCTGGCGATGGCGCAGTCCGGCCTGGTGGCCGAGGCCGTCAGCGAGGTGACCGGGCGGGCCGTGGAGCTCGTCGAGATCACCACGTACGGGGACACCTCCAAGGAGCAGCTCTCGCAGATCGGCGGGACCGGCGTGTTCGTCGCCGCGCTGCGCGAGGCGCTGTTCCGCGGTGACGTGGACTTCGCCGTCCACTCGCTGAAGGACCTGCCGACCGCGCAGCCCGAGGGGCTCGTGCTGGCCGCGGTGCCGGAGCGCGAGGACCCGCGTGACGTGCTGGTGGCGCGGGACGGGCTGACCTTCGGGCAGCTGCCGCCCGGTTCCCGGATCGGCACCGGCTCGCCGCGTCGCATGGCGCAGCTCAACGCGTACGCCCGCAGTCACGGCCTCGGCATCGAGACCGTGCCTATCCGCGGCAACGTCGATACGCGTATTGGTTTTGTACGAAGCGGTGAACTGGACGCGGTGGTACTCGCCGCGGCCGGACTCAGCCGTCTCGGCCGGACCGGTGAGGTGACCGATTTCCTGTCGGTCGACACCGTTCTGCCCGCTCCCGGCCAGGGAGCACTGGCGATCGAATGTGCTGCCAGCAGCACTGACCTCGCCGCCGCGCTCGCGGAGCTCGACGACCCGTACACCCGGGCCGCCGTGACTGCCGAGCGTGCCCTGCTCGCCGCCCTGGAGGCCGGCTGCTCCGCACCTGTGGGTGCGCTGGCCGACCTCCTGGCCGACGGTCAGGCTGTCAACGAACTGCGCCTGCGCGGAGTCGTCGGGTCCACCGACGGTTCCTCGCTGGTACAGCTGTCCACCACCGGTCCCGTCCCCACGTCGCACGACGACGCGGCGGCCCTCGGTCGCGAACTCGCGGCCGAGATGCTCGCCAAGGGTGCGGCCGGTCTTATGGGGGAGCGAGCACTTTGAGCCCCACCGGCCCCGCCGCATCCGATTTTCCTGTCCTGTCCGCAGGGCACGTCACCTTCCTCGGCGCCGGTCCCGGCGACCCGGGACTGCTGACTCTGCGCGCCGTCGAGGCGCTTGCGAGCGCGGACGTTCTTGTCGCAGAGCCGGACGTTCTCGACGTCGTCCGCTGCCATGCGCGCGCAGGCGTAAGCACGCCTGAGCTGACGGTTGTTGACGCGCAGTCAACAGCCGTCGGGGTGCCCGTTCTCAGGGACGCGGCCAATCTTGTCATGGAGGCCGCGAAGGGCGGCAGGCGGGTCGTCCGTGCCGTCGCCGGTGACCCCGGCCTGGACGGGAACGCGGGCGGCGAGATGCTGGCCTGCGCCGCCGCCGGGATTCCCTTCGAGGTCGTGCCGGGTGTCGCCAACGTCGTGGGGGTGCCCGCGTACGCCGGGGTGCCGCTGCGCGACGCGCAGGGTGCTGACGTCCGGTTCGTGGACGCCCGTACCGCCTCCGACCGTTGCTGGAGCGAGGTCGGCGCGAGCGATGCCACGTGCGTCATCTCGACGACGCTCGACGCGGTGGCCGCGGCCGCCGGTGAGCTGGTCTCCGCGGGCCGCAAGCCCGACACCCCGCTGACGGTGACGGTCGGCGGTACCACGACCCGGCAGCGCACCTGGACGGCGACGCTGGGCACCATCGCCCAGCTGTTCAAGCAGGCCAAGATCCTTCCCTCGCCGGAAGGGCACCGGCCCGTCATAGCCGTGGTCGGGGAACGCAGCTCCGCCGCCCAGCGCGACCAGCTCGCGTGGTTCGAGTCCAAGCCGATGTTCGGCTGGAAGGTGCTCGTGCCGCGTACGAAGGAGCAGGCGGCGTCGCTCTCCGACCAGTTGCGTTCGTACGGCGCGGTGCCGCACGAGGTCCCGACGATCGCCGTCGAGCCGCCGCGTACGCCCCAGCAGATGGAGCGCGCGGTCAAGGGCCTGGTCACGGGCCGCTACGAGTGGATCGCGTTCACCAGCGTCAACGCCGTGAAGGCGGTCCGGGAGAAGTTCGAGGAGTACGGGCTCGACGCCCGTGCCTTCGCCGGGATCAAGGTCGCGGCCGTCGGTGAGCAGACCGCCGCCGCGCTCGTCGACTTCGGTGTGAAGCCGGACCTGGTGCCCTCGGGTGAGCAGTCCGCCGCCGGGCTGCTGGAGGACTGGCCGCCGTACGACCCGGTCTTCGACCCGATCGACCGGGTGTTCCTGCCGCGCGCCGACATCGCCACCGAGACGCTGGTGGCCGGTCTCATCGAGCTGGGCTGGGAGGTCGACGACGTCACCGCGTACCGCACGGTCCGCGCCTCGCCGCCGCCCGCCGACACCCGTGAGGCCATCAAGGGCGGCGGGTTCGACGCGGTGCTCTTCACCTCGTCCTCGACGGTGCGCAACCTGGTCGGCATCGCCGGCAAGCCGCACAACGTCACCGTCATCGCGTGCATCGGCCCGGCCACGGCGAAGACCGCCGAGGAGCACGGCCTGCGCGTGGACGTGCTGTCCCCGGAGCCCTCGGTGCACAAGCTGGCCGAGGCCCTCGCCGCCTTCGGCGCGCAGCGCCGGGACGCGGCGAAGGAGGCCGGTGACCCGGTGACGCGGCCGAGCGAGCGGCGTCCGGGCGCGCGGCGCCGTCGTACGACGACCTGACCGTCCGGCGTGCTGTGTGCGGGGCCCGGCTGCTTCTCCTGGAGGCGGCCGGGCCCCTCGCTTTCCCAACACCGGTGTCGGTAAGAGCGTGATGTGTACGGGTCTAATCTCGAAGGATGACTGTGTACGGAAACTTCCCCGGCTCCCGCCCCCGGCGGCTGCGGACGACCCCCGTGATGCGGCGGATGGTCGCCGAGACACGGCTCGACCCGGCGAACCTGATCCTGCCCGCGTTCGTACGTGAGGGCGTCGACGCCCCCGTCGACATCTCGGCCATGCCCGGCGTGCGGCAGCACACCCTGGACACCCTGCGGAAGGCCGCGGTCGACGCGGTCTCGGCGGGCGTCTCCGGGATCATGCTGTTCGGTGTGCCGCTGGACGAGAAGAAGGACGCCCGGGGCACGGCGGGCACCGACCCCGACGGCATCCTCCAGCTCGGTCTGCGCGCGGTCCGCGAGGAGGTCGGTGACGATCTCGTCGTCATGTCCGACCTCTGTCTGGACGAGACCACCGACCACGGCCACTGCGGGGTGCTGACCGAGGACGGCCGGGTCGACAACGACGCGACGCTGGAGCGGTACGCCGAGATGGCCCAGGTCCAGGCCGACGCGGGCGCCCATGTGGTGGGCCCCAGCGGCATGATGGACGGCCAGGTCGGTGTCATCCGCGACGCGCTGGACCAGACCGGCCACGAGGACGTGTCGATCCTCGCGTACACCGTGAAGTACTCCTCCGCGTTCTACGGCCCGTTCCGCGAGGCCGTCGGCTCCTCGCTCCGGGGCGACCGCAAGACGTACCAGCAGGACCCGGCCAACGCCCGTGAGTCGATACGCGAGCTGGCGCTCGACCTGGCCGAGGGCGCGGACATGGTCATGGTCAAGCCGGCCGGACCGTACCTGGACATCCTGGCCAAGGTCGCGGAGTCGGTGGACGTGCCCGTCGCCGCGTACCAGATCAGTGGCGAGTACTCGATGATCGAGGCCGCCGCCGAGAAGGGCTGGATCGACCGGGACGCGGCGATCATGGAGAGCCTGACCGGAATCCGGCGCGCGGGCGCGCAGATGATCCTGACGTACTGGGCGACGGAGGTCGCGCAGAAGCTGCGGCGCGCCTGAGCCCGAGGGTGCGGTTACGGGTGCTCAGAGCGCCGGTTCGGCGCCCCGGGCCGTGAGGATGCGTGCGGCCTCCCGGCCCAGTGTGCGGTCGCCGGCCAGCCGGTGCAGCACCTCGGCCCGGTCCTCGCTCGGGCCCGCGTGGCTGAGGGCGGCCAGGGCGTTGTCCCGGACGAGCTGGTCCTCGTCGGTGAGGACGGCTGCCGCCATCGCCTCGTGGACCGCCGGGTCGTCGGCGTAGGGGCCGAGCGCCATGGCCGCGTACTGCCGCACCAGGTCCTCGTCGGGCCCGCGCATCACGGCGAGGAGGGCGCGGGCGGCCCGCTGCCGGTGGGCGTTGTCCGTGGGCGGCCAGCGCCGCAGGGCGGTCGCGGCCTCGATCCTGGCGAGCTCGTACTCCTCGGTGTCCTCGGTCGCCGAGGCGGGGAACGTCAGGGCCGCCGGGTGGTCGAGCCGGTCCGCGAGTATCCCGCCTATGCCCGCGACGAGTTCGCGTCTGCGGTCGCTCTCGGGGGGCTGTGCGCGGAACTGGTCGATGAGGCTCTGTGTCCGGTCCATTGTGTGTGGCTTCCCGTTTGACGGCGGCGCACTCCCGGCCCGGCCGTCGACGGGGACGGGCGGGCCGGGAGTGCGGGGCGGACGGGGGCTGAGTGACGGGGTCTCAGCGTCGGGGCTCAGTAGGTGAGGGCGTCGGACATCTCGGCCTGCCAGTAGGTGACGAAGCCGTTGTCGTCCCAGACGGTGTCGGCCGGAAGGTTCAGCTGGGCCGGGCTGCCGACGGAGCCCACGTTGCTGCGGCCGGAGAAGTTGACCTGGAGGTGGGTGGCCTTGCGCGGGGCGGGGCCGGCGCCGGGCTCGCCGGTCAGGCCGATGGAGGCGTAGGCGGACTCGCCCGGGTTGAGCGTCACGACGGCCTGCGGCTTGCTGTCCTCAAGGATCGGGAAGACGGCCTGCGCGTCGTCGAAGCGGAGCTTGGGCGAGTAGTAGGCGTTGCAGGCGGTGCTGCCCGTGTTGGTCACGGTGAGCAGCAGGTGGTTGATGGGGCGGGTCACCTTGCTGACGCGGGTCTTGGTGTTGCCGCCGGTGCAGGCGTCCGACGTGACCTTGGAGCTGCTGCCCGCCGCGTCCGCGGAGCCGGTGGAGCCCGTGTCGGTCTTCCCTGCCTTGGCGGCGTCCGCATCGGGGTTCGACGTGCCGTTCGACGTGCCGCCCGTCTTGTCGTCGGCGTCGGCGTCGGTGCCGTCCTTCTGCGACGCGGCGTCCGGGGACTGGGACTGCTTCGCGCTGCTGTTCGCCGCCGGGACGGACGCTGCCGACTTGCCGTTGTCGCTCGTGCCGTCGTTGTCACCGCCGCAAGCGGTGAGCGAGAGGGCGGCCAGGAGGGCGGTGGCGGCGATGACAGTGGTGCGGATGCGGTTGCTGCGCATGGTGGTGCTCCCCGTGAAGTAAAGGTGCTGGATCAGCGGAATCGGATCGGTGCTGGTGGGTCAGTGCCCGTGGATGAGGATCATGACGACCGTGCCTGCCACGATCACCACCCCGATGGCCAGGACATCGACGAGCTCGATACGGAAGAGGGTTCGCATTGCTCGTCCCCCGTGGTCGCTGCGGTGTGGTCTCAGATTGCGGGGTGGCGGATTCCGGCCGCAACACCTGCCGATCCATTGGGGATGCTGGAACGCCTGCGCGTACTGTGACCTGGGCAGGTTCCACGTCCCTGGAACGGTGTTCCGGGACGAACCAGGAGGGGGAACGCTGCAGTGGCGACGCCGGAGGCCGAGGATTTCGCGGCCCTGCTCAAGGAACTGAAGGACCGTTCGGGACGTAGTTACGGGGTGCTCGCCGCGAAACTGCACGTCAGCACGTCGACGCTCCATCGGTACTGCAACGGGGACGCCGTCCCCAACGAGTACGGGTCCGTGGAGCGCCTGGCCCGGCTGTGCGGGGCGACGGCGGACGAACTCGTGGAGCTGCACCGGCGGTGGATCGTCGCGGAGGCGGCGCGGCGACGCGGAAAGCGGGAGAACGGGTCGGCTCCGGCTGCCGCGTCTGCGCCTGTTCCGGCGCCCGTTCCGGCTTCGGCTGCCGAGGACGAGCCCGAGCCGGATGCGGATCAGGCAGCTGAACCCGTGCCCGGACCCGCGCCCGTTCCGCCGGCCTCCGAGCTGGAACGTGAGCAACTGGCGGCCGTTCCCGGAGCCTCGGGCAACCGGTGGCGGCGTGCGTCCGCCCGTACGCGGGTGCTGCTCGCGGTGGCGGCCGTTGTCGCGCTCACCGTGCCCACCGCAGTCGTCGCCAATCAGCTCTCCGGTTCGAGCGAGGACGCCGCCGTGGGCGCCGCTCCCGGCGCGACGGGTCACGGGGGCGACGACAAGAAGGCGGACACCGTGTCCGGCGCCTCGGAGAGCGCCTCCACATCACCCAGCCCGTCGCGGAAGCCGAGCCCTTCCGCGACCACCGGGTCCGCGAGCCCGTCCACAGCCCCGTCGAAGTCCGCCTCGCCCCCGGCGGGGAGCGAGCCGAAGACCGCCACCGGCCGGCCGCCGGCCGTCACCATCAGCTCGTACAACTGGGAAGAGCCCTGCGGGCAGTACTACCTGCTGGACGAGCCCGCCGCCAACGTGCCGCCACCGCCCGTGCCGCAGGACACCCGTGGCTGGGCCCGCGCGCTGGGCGGGGTGGACGGCGGCCGGATGAGGCTCGAACTCACCGTGCAGGGCACCTCGGAGCAGGCGGTCGTCCTGAAGCACCTGAACGTGCGGGTGCTGAACCGCAGCGCGCCCCTGAAGCGGTCCGCGTTCTCGATGGGCGAGGGCTGTGGGAGCGGGATCGAGCCGCAGTCCTTCGATGTCGGCCTGGACAACAGCCGTCCCACGCTCACCCCCGTGCCGGGGCTGCAGGCCGGCAAGAAGGTCCCGGCGAAGGACTTCCCGTTCCGCGTCTCCTCCAACGACGTGGAGGTCTTCGACCTGGACGCGCACGTCGAGGGCCACGACGTCACCTGGTACCTGGAGCTGGAGTGGAGCAGCGGCGGCCAGACGGGCACCCTGCGCATCGACGACGGCGGCCAGCCGTTCCGTACGAGCAGCATCGCGGGACGGCCGGAGTACCTCTACAACAGGCAGAGCTCCAAGTGGGAGGCCGCCGCCTCCTGACGCGGTGCGGGTGACCCGGCCCGCTGAGCCTCCGGACGCCGGTGCGACGATGCGAGGATGCGGCAATGCGAGTGCCGCTGACAGTGAGGGTGGGCCGGTGGACGCAGCCGAGGCGGAGAAGCGGGCCGGGCGCAGGTTCACCCGTGGTTCCTGGTGGCGGTGCTCGTCTACCTGGGGATCATCCAGGGACTCGGACAGCTGATCGGTGTGGACACCTCGTCCTCCGACAGCCGCTTCCCGACCACCGAGTCGCTCGTCCGCAACGCGCTGATCCCGATCGGTGCCTCAATCGTGTTCGTGGCCGCGCTGGTGACCTGGCTCGGCTGGTGGCGCGAGGTGCTGCGCTACCGCGCGCCCGTGCGGCGGTGGGTGCGCCGGGTGCCGGTCTCCATGCTGCTCGCCACCCTTGTCGCCATGAACTACGGCCACCTCGGGGACCGGAGCGGCTCCCTGGTCGTATGCCTGCTGCTGCTCGGACTGTTCGTCGGTGTGGGCGAGGAGCTGATGTTCCGGGGCGTCGGCGTCCGCGTGTTCAAGCGCGCCGGGTTCAGCGAGGGCAAGGTCGCCCTCTGGTCGTCCGTGATCTTCGGCCTGGCCCATGTCAGCAACGCCATCGGCCAGGGCGCCCAGGCGATCATCCAGGCCCTGGTCGTCTGCACCTCGGGCTTCTTCTTCTACCTGTGCCTGCGCGTGGGCGGCGTGATCCTGCTGCCGATGCTCGTCCACGGGCTGTGGGACACCAGCCTGTTCTCCAGCATGATCGGCGCCGAGCCCGTCGTGTACCCCGGCGCCGTCCTCATCATCGTGCTCCAGGTGGCCCTGATCGTCGTACTCGTCCGACGGCGGCGCGTCATCAATCCCACCAGAACGCCCACGTCTCCTGCTTGAGCAGCGCCTTCTCCGCGTATGCCTGGAGGGTGTTGAGCGTCGACTGCTGGATGTTGTCCGGGCAGAACGCGAAGTGCTCGGCCGCCAGTGCCTCGGCCTCTGCGGGTGTGGTCGGCGGGCGGCTCACGGAGACGACCATCGTGTCGAAGCCGAGCACCACGACCCGGGCGCCGAAGCGGTCCTCCCAGGAGCGCAGTACCGCGCAGAGCCGGGCCACGTCGTTCTCGTGGTTGAGCGGTCCCGACCAGCCGATCGCCGCCGGTATGTCCGCGCTGCGCCGTGCGGGCACCAGGCCCGCCCGCATTCCGGCCGGTGAGAAGCCCATCCCGGTCAGCTGGTCCGCGATCTCGGCCGCCAGTCCGTCCGGGGTGTCGGGGCCCGCCTCGGCCGGCACGGGAGCCAGGCCCGGCCAGTCGGCCGGTGCGTCGTTCAGCTCGTCCTCTGCGTAGGCCTCCCACGCCTCGCTCAGCACGTGCTCGGCGTCGTGATCCCCGGCGTACGTCGTCCGCGCCGGGGCGAGGTCCCAGTGCTCGGGCCACTGGGTGCGCATCCCGCCGTCGATCAGTACCGGCAGCAGCCCGACGGGCCGCCCCGCCGCACGGATCGCGGCCCACGATCCGGGGGACGCGGGCTCGTCCCCGTACCAGAGCAGGGGTTCGGTCCACGTGCCGTCGACCGTGTCGTCCACGAGTCTGCCGGGCGGGAGTTCAAGCCCGGCAGCGGCCGGGGAGCGCAGAGGATTCGGAAGCGTTGCCATGCCGAAACCCTAGGCGCCCCCACTGACAGTCGACCCGTCAGTTGCCTACGTGCCCGGTGAATGCGGCCCAGGCGGTGGGCGTGACGCTGGGCGCGGGGCCCTCGGGGTTCTTGGAGTCGCGGACGTGCACGGCAAGGGGATGTGCGGCTACCTCGACGCAGGCTCCGCCCTGTTCGCTGCTGTAGCTGGACTTCTGCCAGTCATAGGCGACTTCGAGGCACGCGCCGCCCTCGCTGCCGCTGTAGCTGGACTTGAACCACGTACGTGCCGTGCTCATAACTCTCCTAGCAGCCGGTCCAGCAGGTCCTTGGTTTCGTCGACGTTGAGGGCCTGCGTCCGCGGCATCGCATATTTCTGCGCCAGGATGCTGACCTCGTCGGGGTCTGCGACGATCTGGCTTCCGCGCTGCGTTTCCGTGTATGCGAGGTGCTGGTAGTCCGGTGTTTCGAGCAGGATGAACGGGCCGTCGAGAGCTGCATGCGTTTGCTGTCCGAGTGGCATGACCTGAATGGTGATGCCGGGCAGTTGAGCGACCTCTGCGAGGTGTCGCAGGGTCTCCGCGTACACCTCGTCACCGCCCAGGCGGTCGCGGAGGACGGCTTCGGAGATGATGAAGCTTGTAGTGGGAGGGTTCTTCCGGTGCAGGATCTCCTGCCGCTCGATGCGAGCCGCCACCTGTGCCGGCTCGATGCGAGCCGCCACCTGTGCCTCGATCTCGTCCTCGGGCATGACGGGGACCTTGCTGCGGAACACCGCCCGCGCATAGTTCTCCGTCTGGAGCAGCCCAGGCAGTACCTGGTTCTCGAACCACGAAAGCGCCAGCGCCGTCCGTTCCAGATCCATGTACTGCTCGGCCCACGCCGGGATCAGGTCGACCTCCGGCATGTACCCACGTACAGGTGCGCGGACCGGCCGTGGACGGACTGGCGGCGGCGTTCGCGCAGAACTGGGCCGAGTGCCACGACGAACTGTTCGACGACCGTGACCGGTTCCTGGGGACGCGGCAGCAGGGGGAGGCGGTCGTCCAGGTCGTGCGCGGTTCGGCCGGCTTCGGCTGGCAGGACATGCAGACGCTGCTCCGCGTCGTACTGGAGTCCGCCGAGGAGCGGGTGCGGCTCACCACGGCCTACTTCGCGCCCGACGCGTACTTCGTGGAGCTGCTCTGCGCCGCCGCGCGGCGCGGGGTGGCGGTGGAGATCCTGCTGCCGGGGCCGCACACCGACAAGCGGGTCTGCCAGCTGGCCGGACAGCTCCACTACGAGGACCTCACCGCCTGCGGGGTGAAGATCTTCCAGTACCAGCCGACGATGATCCACACCAAGGCCATCACCGTCGACCGCGTCGCGTCGCTGATCGGCTCGACCAACTTCAACCGGCGCTCGCTGGACCACGACGAGGAAGTGATGCTCGCGGTGATGGACCGCGCGTTCACCGCGACGCTCGACGGCCACTTCGACCAGGACCTGGAGTCGAGCGTCCTGATCAAGGGCGGCCGGTGGAAGGGGCGGTCGGTCGTGCAGCGGATCCGGGAGGCGTCGGTCGTGCCGTTCCGCCGCTTCCTGTAGAGCCGTTCGCGAACCGGTCAGCGGGCCAGCGTCGCCAGGATGGTCTTTCCCTGGTCTCCGTGGCGGTGGACGGTGACGCTGCTGGACAGCCGGAGGACCATCGGCCAGCCGAATCCGCCTGCCTGGCCGGTCAGGTCCGGGACGCGGCACTGCGGATGGGTGGGGCTGGGGTCCACGACCCGTACGTGCAGCGCCCTGTGATCGGCCCCGAACGAGAGGGCGGTGACGCCTCCGGCGTACCGGATCGCGTTCGTCACCAGCTCCGAGACGAGCAGCACCAGGTTCTGGACGGCACGGGCGGACGGCGCCGGGCTCAGCCGTGCGACGAAGGCGGCGGCGGCCTCGCGGGCTTCTGCGGCGCGCAGCGGCGGGGGCGCGGGTTCCGAGCGGACTTCCTCGGCCTCGACGGAGAATTCGGGCGCGATGGCTTGGTCGGTCATGTGGATTCACCCCTGAGGAAAAGGCGCGTGGCCGGTTCTTGCTGCGTGTACCCGGGCTGTTTCCATATATCCGAGATTGGTCCGTACGGGTGGCCGGCCGTTCCGAGGCGTGCGACGGTCTTCTCGGGGCAGGGGAGCGGGACCAGACAGTGCTGCGAAGGGACAAACCCATGAACGAGTCCGTCGAGCTCGCACCGGACTCGACCGCGGTGATCACCGAGGCGGTGCCCGATCTCCAGCTCCAGCTGCTGATCCAGCTCCTCGACCGGGAGACCCGCTCCGGTCTGCCGCTCACGCTGACCATCCCGGCCGGTGTGCTGCACGGTGACGTGATCGGGCACGAGGCCTGGAAGGCCGAGTGGTCCAGGAGCCTGCGGCAGGTGGAGGGCGAGGGCGCCAACCTCATCGCGGCGTTCCCCGAGACGGTGGACCAGGGAATCCAGGAGCTCCGCGGCGGCGAGGACAGCCAGCAGCTGCCCCGGTGGATCCATCTGCGTGACGCCACGCTCGTCTTCGGCGGTACGGCTCCGCTGCGGCTGCCGCTGTGGCGCGGGCGGCTGTCCGACGTGTCCGGGTGGGCGCTGGGGCGGCCCGAGTAGTGCGCACGACGAGTACAGCGCGACGGGGCGGGGTCCGGCACAGCGTGTGTGCCGGACCCCGCCCCGTCGCAGTGACGCGGTCGGGCCGATCGCTCAGAGTCGCTCGGGGGTCCTGATGCCGAGCAGCGCCATGCCCCGGTGCAGGGTGCGGGCGGTGATGTCGCAGAGGAACAGTCGGTTCTCGACGACCTCGGCCGGGTTGTCCTTGCTCAGGACGTGGCACTGGTCGTAGAACGTCGTGTAGAGCGAGGCCAGCTGGTAGAGGTACGCGGCCAGCTTGTGCGGCTCGTAGCCCGCCGCCACCTCGGACAGCACCTCACCGAACTGGTCCAGGTGCAGGCCGAGCGCACGCTCGGCCGGGGCCAGCTCCAGCTCCGGGTGCGCGACCGGCTTCGCCTCACCGGCGTTGCGCAGGATCGACCGGATACGCGCGTACGCGTACTGGAGGTAGACCGACGTGTCGCCGTGCAGCGCCACCATCTGGTCCAGGTCGAACTTGTAGTCCCGTACGGCGGAGGTCGACAGGTCGGCGTACTTCACGGCGCCGATGCCGACGTACCGGCCGTTCTCGACGATCTCCTCCTCGGACAGGCCCACCTTCTCGGCCTTCTCCCGGACCACGGCCGTCGCCCGCTCGACCGCCTCGTCGAGGAGGTCCTCCAGCTTGACCGTGACACCCTCACGGGTCTTGAACGGCTTGCCGTCCTTGCCGAGCACCGTGCCGAAGGCGAGCTGGTGCGCCTTCACGTCCTCGTTCAGCCAGCCCGCCCTGCGGGCCGTCTCGAAGACCATCTTGAAGTGCAGGGACTGCCGCACGTCCACCACGTACAGCAGGGCGTCCGCCTTGAGGTTCCGGACCCGGTCGCGGATCGCGGAGAGGTCGGTCGCCGCGTAGCCGTAGCCGCCGTTCGTCTTCTTGACGATCAGCGGGGTCGGGTTGCCGTCCGGGCCCTTCACGTCGTCGAAGAAGACGCAGAGCGCACCCTCGGAGCGGACGGCGACGCCCGTCTCCTCCAGGATTCGGCAGGTCTCCTCCAGCATGTCGTTGTAGCCGGACTCGCCGACGATGTCGGGGTCGGCGATCTCCATGTCGAGCTTGTCGAAGACCGAGTAGAAGTAGATCTTCGACTCGTCGACGAACCGCTGCCACATGGCGAGCGTCTCCGGCTCACCGGCCTGGAGCGCGACCACCCGGTCCCGCGAGCGCGCCTTGAACTCCTCGTCGGAGTCGAAGAGCGCCCGGGAGGCCTTGTAGAGCCGGTTCAGGGACGACATGGCGGCTTCGCCGTCGGCCTGTCCCGACTCGTCGTCCTTGTGGTCCAGCTCGTGCGGGTGCTCGATCAGGTACTGGATGAGCATGCCGAACTGGGTGCCCCAGTCACCGATGTGGTGGCGCCGGACCACGGACTCGCCGGTGAACTCCAGGATCTTGACCATCGCGTCACCGATCACGGCGGACCGCAGGTGACCGACGTGCATCTCCTTGGCCACGTTCGGCTGGGCGTAGTCGATGACGGTGGTGCCCGCGGCGCTGTTGTACGGGACGCCGAGCCGGTCCTCGCCGTCCGCCGCACGGGCGGCGAGGGTCTCGGTGATCGCCTTGTCGGAGAGCGTGATGTTCAGGAAGCCGGGTCCGGAGACCTCGATGTCCTTGATCAGCTCGCTCGCCGGGAGGGCGGCCGTGACCTGGGCGGCCAGCTCGCGCGGGTTGCCCTTGAGCTTCTTGGCGAGGGCCAGGATGCCGTTGGCCTGGAAGTCGGCCCGGTCGCTTCGGCGCAGCAGCGGGTCCGCGGTCCCGGCATCCGGCAGGGCTGCCGTCAGGGCGTCCGCCAGCTGCTGCTGGAGCGTGGAAGCGAGGGAATGGACCGAGGCCATGGGATGGCTGCCGTTTCCGTAGGAGTACAAGGGATGACGTCAAGTATCCCACGGTGTGTAAAGCCGTTTTCGCGCTGTGGGTGGTACCTGGGAGAATGGCCCCTGCCCCTATGAGTCCTACAAGAGAGAAGGACGTGCCGACCGTGGCTCAGAGTCAGAGCAGCACCGAGACCGACTGGGTCTCCCGCTTCGCGGACGAGGTCATCGCCGAATCGGAGCGTCGTGCGCCTGGCAAACCGGTCGTCGTCGCCTCCGGCCTCTCCCCGTCGGGCCCGATCCACCTGGGCAACCTCCGCGAGGTCATGACCCCGCACCTGGTCGCCGACGAGATCCGCCGCCGCGGGTACACCGTCCGGCACCTGATCTCCTGGGACGACTACGACCGGTACCGCAAGGTGCCGAACGGCGTCCCGGGGATCGACGAGTCGTGGGCCGAGCACATCGGCAAGCCGCTGACCTCGGTGCCCGCCCCGGCCGGTTCCGCGTATCCGAACTGGGCCGAGCACTTCAAGGCCGCCATGCTGGCGTCGCTGGACGAGCTGGGCGTCGAGTACGACGGGATCAGCCAGACGGAGCAGTATCTGGCGGGGACGTACCGCGAGCAGATCCTGCACGCGATGCGGCACCGCGCCGACATCGACGCCGTCCTGGACCGCTACCGCACCAAGAAGGACGGGGCGGCGGGCGGCAAGGGCAAGAAGCCGCAGCAGAAGAAGGCCGACGAGGCCGAGCTGGAGGCCGAGGCGGGCTCCGGCGCCGCGAGCGAGGACGACGGCAGCGGCGGCTCGGCCGGCTACTTCCCGTACAAGCCCTACTGCGGCAACTGCGAGAAGGACCTGACCACGGTCACCTCGTACGACGACGAGAGCACAGAGCTGAACTACACCTGCTCGGCCTGCGGCTTCGCGGAGACGGTCCGGCTGAAGGAGTTCAACCGGGGCAAGCTGGTCTGGAAGGTCGACTGGCCGATGCGCTGGGCGTTCGAGGGCGTGATCTTCGAGCCGAGCGGCGTCGACCACTCCTCGCCCGGTTCCTCGTTCGTCGTCGGCGGCCAGATCGTCCGCGAGATCTTCGGCGGGGTGCAGCCGATCGGACCGATGTACGCGTTCGTCGGGATCTCCGGCATGGCGAAGATGTCCTCCTCCAAGGGCGGTGTGCCGACCCCGGCCGACGCGCTGAAGATCATGGAGGCGCCGCTGCTGCGCTGGCTTTACGCGCGCCGCAGGCCCAACCAGTCCTTCAAGATCGCCTTCGACCAGGAGATCCAGCGGCTGTACGACGAGTGGGACTCGCTGGAGCGCAAGGTCGCCGACGGCTCCGTGCTGCCGGCCGACGCCGCGGCGCACGCCCGCGCGATCGGGACGGCTGCCGGTGAGCTGCCGCGCACCCCGCACCCGCTGCCGTACCGCACCCTCGCCTCGGTCGCGGACATCACCGCCGGGGCCGAGGACCAGACGCTGCGCATCCTCAGCGAGCTGGACCCCTCGTCCCCGCTGACCTCGCTGGACGAGGCCAGGCCCCGGCTGGACCGGGCGGAGAACTGGATCACCACCCAGGTCCCGGCCGAGGCCCGCACCATCGTCCGGGACCAGCCGGACAAGGAGCTGCTCGGCTCGCTCGACGAAGAGGGCCGCGCCTCGCTGCGGCTGCTGCTGGACGGGCTCGACTCGCACTGGTCGCTGGACGGGCTGACCACGCTCGTCTACGGCGTGCCGAAGACGCTGGCCGGGCTTGAGCCCGACGCCAAGCCGACGCCCGAGCTGAAGGTCGCGCAGCGGTCGTTCTTCGCGCTGCTGTACCGGCTGCTCGTCAGCCGGGACACCGGGCCGCGCCTGCCCACGCTGCTGCTCGCGGTCGGGGCGGACCGGGTGCGGGGGCTGCTCGGCGGCTGACCGGACGACGGTGCGAAGGGCCGCCGGGGTCTCCGGCGGCCCTTCGCGTCGTCACCCCGTTGTTCTCAGACGGCCGGGGCGGTGGCCAGGGACGTCCTCGGGTCCGAGAACGTGTCGCGCGGTACCCGAGGGACGGTGGCCTTGGCCAGGCCCGTCAGGGTGCGGCCCGGACCGATCTCCATGAGGCGGTCGCAGGCCAGCTCGGCGGTGAGCGTGTGGAGCGTGTCCGACCAGCGGACCGGTGCCGTGAGCTGGCGGCGCAGCAGCTCCGCCCAGTGCGGCCCGCCCCGGTGGGCGCGGGCGTCCACGTTGGCGACGACCGCGGAGTGGCCGGGCATGAAGCGGGCCGTGGCCAGGGCCGCCGTGAAGGGCTCGACCGCCCCGGCCATCAGCGGGGTGTGGAAGGCACCGTCGACCGTCAGCGCCACCACCTTCACCGCCCCGGCCCGCTGCGCCGCCTGTGAGCAGCGCTCCACGTCGGCCGTCCGGCCCGCGATGACCGTCTGCTGCGGGGAGTTGAGGTTGGCCAGCCACACCTGCCCGCCCGTCGCGTGGATCTCGTCGACGACCTCCTGGACCCGGTCGGTGTCCAGGCCGAGGACCGCGGCCATCGTGCCCTCGGTACGTTCGCAGGCCGCCCGCATCGCGTCACCGCGCGCCATGATCAGCCGCACCGCGTCCTGCGGGTCCAGGATCCCGGCGGCGACGAGCGCGGAGTACTCGCCCAGGCTGTGTCCGGCGCAGGCGCCGGGGAAGGTGGCCAGCGGGTGCTGGCGGCGCAGTTCCGTCATGGCGACCAGCGCCAGGGTGAAGGTGGTCAGCTGGGCGTTGTCGGTACGCCGCAGCGTCGCCGTGTCGGCGTCCAGCAGCAGGGTCCCGATGTCCCGGCCCGCGGCCTCGGAGACCTCCGCCACCACCGACCAGCCGGGGGTGTGGGTCCAGGGCAGGCCCATACCGGGACGCTGGGCTCCCTGGCCGGGGAATGTGAGTGCCAGTCGGGTGCTCGTCATCGTCTTCCGTCTCCTTCCTGCGGCCGGGGCGTGGTGCTGACACACGGTGAGGAGCGCGTTCCGCTCCACCGTTACGCGAGTATTTCTCCGCCGGAGTCAGCGACACTTTCATTCCCGGAGTCCGCGGTCCGGACCACATTTTTGCGATCCGTTGCTTTCTCCGGTGATGAAATCACCTCAACCACCCGGTACAGCAGGTACGTTGCACTTGAGTGGTGGGTGAATGTGCCTTTGGAACGGGGGCGGTGTTCCTTTGTGTTTCCAGGGTGGGTACGGGCGTTGAGCCGAATGGCCGGGGCGGCCGCGAAGAGCCTCTGCCCGGCGGAGACCGTGCCGGTCAGACGAGGACCTGGGCGAGCAGCGCCAGATGCGCGCAGTGCTGCGTGACCATGAAGTAGCGGTACGGGCGCCGCCGTTGGTGGCGGCTGTCGGTGGCGCGGCCCGCGAGCGTCACGACCGACAGCGCGAGCCCGCCCACCAGGACCACGCACGCGGTCGGCAGCTGCTCCGGGGCCCAGCACAGCGCTCCGGCGGTGAAGCCCCCGCCCACGGTGCAGGCGCCCAGCGCGACCAGGACGCGGGTGCGGCGTTCGCCCAGCGCGACCGCCCATGTCCGGCGGCCCGCCGCCGCGTCGCCCGCGATGTCGGAGAAGTCCTTTGCCACCGCCCCGACCAGCGCCATCCACAGGGACATGGCGAGGGCCGTCAGGAGCAGCGCCGGGGACTGGGGCTGGACGCCGAGGGTGAGCGGACCGGCGGCGTAGGTGAGCAGCCCGGACACGAACACCACGCCCATCACGGACGGTGTCCGGTTCTTCCAGGCGGTGCGCGGCGAGGAGTAGGCGTGCCCGAGGAGCAGCATGGCCGTGCACAGCACCAGCGTGCCGAGGCCGGCGGCCGCGGCGGACAGCAGTGCGGCGGCGGCCGAGCAGCGTGCCACGTTCAGCGCGGTGCTGCGGGACAGCCGGCCGCTGGCTATCGGCCGGGCCGAGCCGTTGACCCGGTCCTCCCGGTAGTCCATGCACCCGTTGTAGAGGTACGTGTAGAAGACGGCGCCGAACCACGCGACGGAGCCGAATACCGCCTGGAGTACGGAGCGGCCGCTGATCTCCGGGACGGACGCGATCGCCAGGGCCGTGCCGGCGAGATAGCGGAGCTGAAATGCCGCCAGGACGGCGGGGCGCGATTCTTCTATGCAGAGCCGAAGAATCCGGGAAGTCCGAGCGATCCGACTGGGTCGGGTAATTCGAGGAGTCTGAGGAGTTCGAGGAATTCCGTGCTTCGGGCCGCTGGGTGCAGTCACAGGCAGTGGCCGTATCGTCGCCGTAGGCATGTCCAGGAGCCTAGGCATTAGCGGTCCGCCCTGACTGTTCCGCAAATGAGCCATGGCTACCACTAAAGAGGCACGCAAGACCGGTTGGTCGGATTCCGAATAATCCCAGGTCCCGCACCCCGCGCCCGGTGTCCCGTTCGTCCCGACCGTTCTTCCCGGCCGGGAGG